>CP070751.1:5049186-5156203 GCA_020348445.1 Thermoplasmata archaeon | reverse complement strand
TGATGGTGGTACAGAATATGATTTAACTGTTACAGGTGGAATAGGTGGCAGTGGCACTGCTAATTATATTCCCAAGTTCACAGCTGGCAATACCCTAGGCAATTCAGTAATCTACGAAACTGGAGGGAACATCGGTATTGGGACGATAAGTCCAGAGGTGAAATTGGATGTGGATGTCGGTTCTGAGTTCTTTGGTGTTGGTGGAGCAGCAACCATAGGTTCCAGCAATAATTTAGCTACTGGGGATCATGCGATAGCAATGGGATACAACACAACCGCCAGCGGGTGGTGGTCAACCTCGATGGGGATTTGGACAGTCGCCTACGGAAGTGGTTCAACCGCGATGGGGTTAATGACAAACGCCAGCGGGGATTATTCAATCGCGATGGGGTATAGTACACACGCTCTTGCGTGGAGTTCAACTGCGATGGGGGCTAGTACATTCGCCTACGGAGAATCTTCAACCGCGATGGGGGATAGTACAGTCGCCCGCGGAGAATTTTCAACCGCGATGGGACGTGGTACAGACGCCAACGGGCGGAGTTCAACCGCGATGGGTTATCAAACAAACGCCAACGGGAATTATTCAACCACGATGGGAAGCAGGATTACTGCTGAAGGAGATTACAGTTTCGGGATTGGTTTAGCCTATAATATCAATGGGTGGACGATAACACAAGCCAACACAATGGCGATCATGGGCGGCAATGTCGGCATTGGGACCGTGAGCCCAGAGAATACACTTCATGTAAACGGGACAATTAATCTCGACCCTATACCTGCACCTGCTAATCCATCAACGGGTTTTGTAATTTATGTTGATGAGGCCGATGGAGATCTAAAAGCCAAGTCAAGTACTGGGATTATAACTGTATTGGCCACAGATTAAAGAAAGCGTTAGAGGCCTAATTCATTCTTGACTTCGTACATTGAGCCCATAAAAAAACATGTAATACTAGATAATGATGGTGGCCTTGGGCTGGTTATAGGAATTCCCAATCAGGGAGGAATTTCCTCTGGTACTGCCTTAGCGATAAGATTTGGTATCCACAACCAGCAGCAGCTATTTCTAAAAGGACAGCAAAGAGCTTTGGAGGATGATCAAAGACGAGAATGGCCTGTATCTCGAGAGCTTGAAAGATGGTAAGGTTTATGCATTTGTAATGCACGAAGTAAAAAAGTAATGACTGAAGCACCTAAGGTGTCCCAACCTTTTTCCCGCAAGAAGGACAAAAAGGTGTCTCTACAGGCCATCCGCAGTTACCACAGAATTTAGGTTGAGGAGTATCCTTTTTTGGTGCAGTAGCTTCTTCTTCCATGGCTTTTGATTCTTTCAAAGCATCCGACTCTTCTTCCTCCTCAAGTTCTGGCTCTTCAACCTCATCTGCAGAAGCCTCCTTTGTAGCCTCTGGTACTTTTTTCTTGGCCTTGCGGACCCTTACCCTCTTTGTGGGTGCTTTGGCAGGAGCTTTGGGTGTTTTCTTCACAGCTTTTCGGACACGCACTTCCCGTGCAGGTTGCACAGCAGCCTTGGGCTCCTCCTTTGATCCACGCAGCGCAAAAGAGAGTACCAGGCCAATGATAATTCCCAGTATAATTCCAAGAGGGAGCATGAACATGGAAGATTGCCAAAACGGAGTCTCATCATCAGACGGCTCAGAAGGTTCAGAAGGCTCAGAAGGCTCAGGGATGGCAACAAGCTTAATACTACCTAGATCTACTATAGGAGCATCCGATGAAATAGTTGCAGATGTTTTATTGTTCTTTTCGAATCCGTCCGCAGATATAATTAGACTATAGGTGCCAACAGATATATTAAAAAATTTAAAATCGCCTGTCGAGTTGGTTGTATAAGTTAAAAGAGTAATGTCATTGTCGTTAATTAATTGTACAATCGCACCTTCTATTGGGGCTCCTTCTTCGTCCACGACTTTACCGGTTATTGGCGGTGGGTCGCTTTTAACAGGATAGATATTTATATCGTAGGTAAGGTAGACCTCCACTGCCTCAGCATTAGAATTGACAAATACCAGTTCATAGGTCCCATGTTGTGTAAGTGAGACGACCTTAGTTGCCTTGGTAAGGTTCTTCCCTGAGCCGTCAATGAAATATAAAAACTCGTTACCATCAACAAGCCTTACATAATTCGCATAATCCACAAACCAGATATCGACGGGAAGATCTTGTTTCACCTGTATCGAGAAAATAAGCTCCAGTTCATCGCCTTCCACGAACACCAAATCCAAGGCTCGGAGGTCGTTTGCTGGGATGGTGATATTATCTTCATATTCCCTTGTGGGCGCAGAAGCTGTTTGAAGAAATGATATTGATTTCAAGGAAAAGGGATCTGCTACAAGGATTAGAACAAGTATCGCTGAAAGCAGGAGTATTTTTGTCTTCGAAGCCCTCCTCATAATGGAACCTCCCCATATCTCGTCGAAATAAACCTTACTGGTACTTAAATTTATCGCAAATCATAGAAATCCAAAAGAAAACTGGAGTGAAAAATAGATGTATGCAGTGGGATAAAAGTAAAAATCAGTCAATCTTCTTCAAACCCTCGATATTCCTCTTGGCAAGCTCCCTATACAATCCCTTGTACCTCGTCCACAGCTCTTTATAATCGTCCTTAACATCCGCTATGACCTTCGCCGGAACTCCAACAGCCACCTTGCCTTTGGGAATTTCCTGGTTATTTCTTACCACAGCACCTTCTCCAACAACACCCCACTCGCCAACAACTGCAAAATCGCTAACGATGGCGCCCATACCCACCACCACCCAATCGTAAATTGTGGCATTGTGAATTATGGCTCCATGGCCAATTGTGACATGCTCTCCTATTTTGCAGATGTCATCAGGCCTTGCATGCAGAACACAGTTGTCCTCCACGATGGAGTAATCACCTATTATTATTGTTCCGTAATCCCCTCTTATTCTTGCCCCATGACCTATATAACAATTGTTGCCGATGATCACCTTTCCTATGACCTCTGCAGATTCAGCAACATAAGTTTCCTTCCCGATTTGGGGAACCCTGTCCTCCAATTGATATAAGGCCATCTTAAATCCCAACTCCGTTTAATTTGATCCCATCTGATACTTATGGGTTTCATAGCCCTCTTTTATTGATGTTTGGGTGGTTCTGTATTGGGTCACGTACTGCCCGCAGTTTGAACCTATCTTGTTCTCCTCCACCTCACCGATACTCAGAATCACATCAAAACCATGGGACTTGAAATCCTCCACGATCTTGGCTGCTGAGTTGGAATCATAGGGATCGATTGCGGACTCGAGTCTACTCTCCTTGACCCTCACAGTTGGATTTAAGGGGGTCAGTTTTATTAAAAACAGATTAGGATCAAAATACTCCCGCACATTCTCAGGGTCTACCTCGTAACCTTTGGCTGTGGCGAAATTGAGTGTTATCTTCTTGTCCCCATCCTTGTGGAACCTTGCCCCGTATTCTGCGATTTCCTCGAAGCTCCATTTCTTAATGGGGATGAGCTCATCCCTAGAAGCGGAGTTGGTGGAGTGTATAGAGAACTGCAATTGAAACCTTCCGTTCGAGTAGTACTTGTCCTTGATTTTGATCAATCCCTCAAAGAAATCTTTACCGTTTGCAGGTGCAACTGTGGAAAGAGATGGAAGAAGTCCTGGTGCATCATAAACCTCAGGTAGCCTTGCAAGGGCATCAAGAACATTGGGATTCATGGAGGGCTCTCCCATTCTCGCGAACTGGATTTTGAATTTGGGAACAGGAATTTTACCATCGGGATATCTTTTCTTCACGAGATAATCGATCTGCTGCAATATTTCGTCTGTTTTGAGCTTCCCAAAGAACTTACCTCCCGCATCGCACATCCTGCAGCCAACAGGGCAGCCGAAGAGCGAAGACACGATTAAAACCCATTTTTTGTCCCTGGGAATCGGAGGTTGGGTGGATTCCACGAACTCGACCATGTATTTATCATTATCCCGCATAGAAGCAACATATACCTTTGCCAGATCCTCCTTTCCAAAGACATCCAGGATCCTCATTAGGGCTCCTCTCCTTTTAGATAATCCATCGCCGACATGGCACACAAGATGCCGTCACCCACCGCGATTCCAGCCTGCCTTCTGCGTCCCCTTCTCACATCCCCGGCAATAAAGAGACCTGGTATATTGGTTCCTCCATCCTCCTCTATGATCAAGGTTTTAACAACATCTTTGGGAAATATATCAAGATTAGGCTCTCTTCCACAGGCGATGAGGGTGTATTCTGAGCTAAATGAGATCTCCTTATCCTCGGTTGTGCATTTTGTGATAATTCCATCCCCCTCTTCGAACGCAATGGGAACTGTTTTTGGATGGGTCTGTATATTATCGCTTTCTTTCACCCGCTCCCAAAGCAAAGAAAGGCATTTGGGCCTATCGTTTCTCATGATTATATCCACCTGCGACACATCATCTGCAAGGTTCAAGGCGTAGTCAAATGCCGCATCCCCTGCTCCGATGATGGCAATAGTGCCTTCCCATGAGAGCGCGGGAATATCCTTTATTTCATAAAATAGTTTCTTTCCCAACAGAGTGGATTCACCCTGGATACCAAGGCATTTTGGTTTCGTACCAGTGGCAACTATTAATGAGCGGGATATGATTTCATCATCATCAACATCAAGAGCAAATAGTCCGTCTTTTAATGAAATGCTCGATACCTCCTTGGCTTGCACCTCTATTCCCAGGCGAGCAAGCTGTTTCCTAAACACCCCTACCAGAGCTCTCCCACAAATTCCTTCAGGAAATCCAGGGTAGTTTTCCACAAGGTTGGCATTCAAAAGCAGTCCGCCCACCTCTCCCTTTTCCAATACTATAGGATCAAATCCAGCCCTCTTCAGATATATAGCAGAGGCAATTCCAGCAGGGCCTGCCCCTATTATCACATTGTCATTCATGTTTTCCCCTCCTCTATTTCTTTTAATATCTCCTTGGTCGTGACAGGAACTGCAAAACCATCAGAAAGCGTCCTCAATGTGGAGAGATGCAGTTCTTCATTCTGCGTGGCTGTTGCGTCCACAACAAAGAACACCTCGAAGTCCTTCATGAACGCCTCCCGGGCCGTTGTTTCGCAGCAAAGATGGGTCATCACACCAGTCACAACGATATTCTCTACTTTCTCCCTTTTTAGAACTTTCTCAAGCTCTGTTCCGAAAAATGCGCTGTACCTCGTCTTTCTGATGACGATCTCCGAATCAAGAGGTGTCAGCAAGTTGGTGATATTGGAGAGCTCGGAGTCTTCCCTGATCACATCGGCCCACCATCTTCCCATGATGCCCGGCTCTTCATTCTTCTTTAATGAATGCCGGGTAAAAATGACAGGAAGGTCGCGATTTCTGAAAGATGCTATAAGGTCCCTGACATTTGGGATAATGGCTTTTGATGCCGGGATGAAAGCATGTGATTCCTCTGATAAGAAGAACTTTTGCATATCCATAACAATTAATGCCGAGGATGTTGGAACGTACTTCCAATCGTCGATACCATATGAATAATATCTGATATCAGAAAGCCAATTGCGAGATTTGGCTTGCAGATTGGCATCAGAAATATACTCCTCTTTTCTTGATTTCTTGGAAGTTGCTACCATATCAATTCTCGCCCCGCAAGCATTTACCCCTATTCCTTTATCCTATTTAGAAATTGTTTCCACCTTTTCTCATCGTCCACCTTGCTTAAAATGGTCTCCTTTACCTGGTTTGCTTCCCCTCTATCCTCGATATTCTCGAGCTCCTCTATGGCCCGAAGAAGTCCCCTTGCTTCCTCAAGCAGTGCAAGGGCCTCTTCCTCTGTGATATCACCGTGAATTATGGTTTCTTCCAAGTAATGCTCCCTTGCACCGATGCCTTTTGCCAGATTTCTTGCCAATACGATATCCTCTTTTGTAAGCTCGGGTTTTAAGATAAGCTCAGTTATGGCTTTTCTGAGGTCAATTGTTATCCCGTCAATCACCTCAAATTCAGGGATCGAGCTTCCCACCCATGAGAGCATGGAGTGCAGTCTCTTGATTATGCGCCGTCTCTCATCCTCTGTGAGGATCCCGTCCATATCCACAAGAGGAAGCAGTTCGAATTTTGAGCTCATGCTTTTCAGCTCCGTTATTGACCTATAATTCAAGAAATATAGTGTAAACCAGATATTTTGGACCTACGGTGAATCACATTATTTAATTTCCTAGTCATAGCCGGAGAATTTATATTCATCTACGTAAGCCTCATTATAGATAAGGTATACTACAAAGAATGGCTTGTTGATATCATCTAATTGGAGGGCATTTAACGTGATTGTGGGTTGCCAATTCTTATTTGAACCAATAGCGTACTCATTTTCTTTACTTCCATAACTTGAATACCCTAGGTAATAATACCATACCTCCACTTTCAGGCTGCCTATGGATCTCATATCTCCATGATTAAACACTGTTACAGTAACATTGGCCTTTTTATTGTGAAGTGTATCTTCAAATTCTTTGGCGTAAGCATCATAGATATATAGGTCCTTCTGACTTGGCACAACCCATGGATTGCCCACCTGCACGAAATCCTTAATATTGTTATTATATTGTTTGATATATATTTTTAAAGTTGTGTCATCCTCCTCGTGTGCCTTTATCGTTATACTAACATTCCAATATTGATTTGGCATCAGATCCTCTTCCAAAATCTTCCATTCCGCCCACCTAGGGATATTCGCTAACCAGGATTCTACTTCGATCATAAGGGTCCTCTTCTCTCTAAGATTATCATCGTTGAGCACAGAAATGTTGACATTGGCATGCCAACCCTCATTATCCTCGAAGAACTCCACCTCAGGGTTAGAGGCGATTTTCAGATTACCTTCAATAATGTCTGGACCCCCAGTGTCCTCCGGAGAGAGCGTGCTAACAGGTCCCAAAACCACACCTAAAAATAGAATTGCGCTAACAACAGTGACACCAAGGATACCGCTGGTCTGCCACTTTGCATAATTGCATATCCTCTTAAGGGTTGGCATTCCCTTCTCCACAGTCTCGGACTCTTTCAATGTTGTCAACATCCGCCATAGTCCCTTTGTGGGTATGTAGTAGCCAGCTGCAATTATCGCCAAAAGTCCCGCATAAACTACCTCGGTTGTTAAAAACGGATGCACAAATGTGAAGCTCCCCTTGGCAAGGAGGATGAAGTATAGACTTGATGCCTCTACCACTATTCCTATGACAACGCAGAATAAGGCGATCTGGATGGAGGGAATCATGCCCCATCTCACAGGTGGTGTCTGTACGTTGGAGGCCTTGTCCTCCACATAATCAATGGCCTGGTTGCCGAATTCCATTCCATAGTGAATAAAGCAAAAGCCTATTATGAAAATGAAGAGGGGGATTGTGATCCCCTCTGCGACAACGAACATGAGAAATACGAAGGGTAGGAAGAAAGCCGAAGAGCCCAAGGCTATGGCATGCCAAACACCCCTGACCTTGAAATGAAAGGGCCGAACAGAGTATCCAAGGCCAAAGAAGACGCCTATCAAAACCAGTGCAATAGGCCAGATGCTGCTCATCATAATTGAAATATGAAAGGCCAGTACTATGGCAACCACAACATGGCCGATAATCATGGCCCAGAGGGTTTTCTCGCCAAGCAACTCCACAGATTTTGGTATGCTGGTTTTGAAGGTATCGTATTTTTTATCGATCTCCTTGTCTGCCAGGGCGTTTATTATAAATCCAGAGAGGTAAAGGAGAACAAACGCCACAAGTGCCTCTACAACTGGCAGTTCAAAAAATCTTGATATCGACACAGAACCAAGAAATAGCACCGTAAATATGGCTGGAACTTCACCTGGTAAATACTCCAAACGACAAACCCTGTAATATGATTTTAAATAATCTACGAAACGAGTCAACGCCCGGTCCCCCTAATCACTGTTCTCTGTAACTCTAGCATAACTTGTCTGCACCGATTGTATTTGTTGTATTTAACTATTTTCATGGCAAAACCCTATTAAAAACATTAAATTCAGATGTTTATATATTTTTTGGTGAATTCAAATAAATACCAGATAATCATGAAGATGACCCAATGGAGCGTGATATTACTACACTAAAAAATCAAAAGTTATTTTTAATCACACCCCATTATACTCCCCGATTTCATGGCAAAACAGAAGAGGTTGAAAATCAGGACAGGGGCAAGGACCGCCTCCAAAGTCCAGGAGAAGGAGCTAATTTCAAAGGCAAAGAAGATCAAGAAGAATCCAGATTTGGTGATTCCAAAATGTGAACATGAGGGGAGATGCACCTTCGATAGGATACGTAGGCAGGTAAAAAGGGTTCAACTTCTTGCCGATGACGAGAAGAAACTGACAAGATTGGCTAAAAGCGGAGATCAGCTCGCCAGGGCTTATGCAGCCACTCTCCTTTTGACACATTCGGAGAAGGCACCATATCTGGCGGTGTTCCGCACGCCCTTTGGAGAGATCGCCTATGCCATGAGGGGAAAGGTCAAAAAAGAGAAGCTAATTGGCGTGCAGAATTACGATAAGCCCAAATGGAAACTTCTTTCTGTTCTGGACCTGGCAACGAAAAGAGGTCTGCACATCTATTCCACGAAAAAGGGCATGATATGTATGGGAAAGGAGCCAAATCCCCCTTCTTATTTTGTGAAGGAGATGATCGATTCAATTAAATACCCCATTGGAAAAGAGGGTAAAATCTGTTTATGTGAGCATGTTTCAAAAAAGGAAGTAAAGGAGGAGAAAGCGGATCTAAATTCCTACATACTGGTGCATTGGAAATCTGCAGAAACTGATATTGCTGTATGCGGAAAATGTGCCTCTAAAAAGAGCAATATCGTGGCCTCCATAATCCAGAATATGGCCGTACCAAAGCCCGAGGAGGATTTTGAAGTCAAGATAATAACGGCCTTGAAATGCAAGATTGATTGTGAATCCTGTAATATAGAAAGGCATCTTGATATAAAGGAGGAAAGGATGAAGGGATATACCACCGGGATTCTTTCAGATTATGAACTCATTCAGAAGCATATGGAGGATTTCGAGGAGCATCTCAAATCAAAAGATGAGAAACTTTTTGTTTTGGACAACGATTGTTATGGAGAGGATGTGGAAGCATTCATAAACGAGCTGAAACCTACCGATTCAGAAAGAATTGGGCTTGAAACGATTTTGGAGAAGGTGGAAACTCCAGTTATCGTTTCAAAAGCAACTCCCAACAAGGTTTTGAACATGTTTTGGGAGGACTATGGATTGGATGCCATAAAGGCCATTGTGGGGGATGAAAAAACGGCTTCCAAGCTGTATGAGAAGGCAGATTTATCAAAATCCTCACCCTCGCAGATTTTACGGGAGGCCAGCATCTTTACGAAGAAGAGGGATATAATCTCAGCCCTTCCAAATTACGGGAGCCTGCCTTCCATTGCAAAATTTGCCGACAACGTCGCCCGTATATACATGACGCAGGGCAAGGAGGGTTCCCTGAGGGCTATCGAGCATTATAAAGGCGGAGATACCAGGATAAAATCTGTAGCATACGCGTTTTTGCTAGCTCTGGGTCAAGGCGCAAGCAAGAAATGGCAGTACACCAAAACCGAGATAGATTTCGCCCAATTTCTAAAGGAACCAGCACTTAAACTATTAAATTCAGGACCAGGAGAATACCATGATAATCTACAAAGCCTGTTATCTGCCACGGGGTCCACAAAGAAGTTAACACAGGATTGAGTATGAATCGCGTTTTGGAGGTTTTTCTCTTCATTTTCCTTGAATATACCGATAAATTTTAATCTTAGAAATGTGATTAGGAATTCAAGGGAGGTGAATTAACGTGACAGCATACGATGTTATAATAAGACCGCATCAGCCTTGGCGTCAAGATGGCATGGCAGATGTTTGGGTAACCGAAGCACCTGGGGCAAAGAAAGAGAAAACACATATCGTGGCCACTTTACCATTGATACATAATGATGGTGCTGCACCTGGATCTATCCCAGTAGATAGGGCAACCTATTCTCATGGTTTATTGGTGATGACAGGTGTTAATCATTTACCACAACCGGGAGATCCTACACCAACAATAACTTTGAAGCTTGAGATAACTGATGATACTAGCCTCAATGCACCCGACCATGGTTGGCCAAACGGAAACGGCGGCGTTCTATTTATATAAAAAGAAGCTAATCTTTTTTATCCAAAGCTTCCAACTCTTTTTCTATTTTTTTGAGCATTTCTTGATTATTTAAATCTCTAAAAATTTTCAAAGCTTCGCTCAATTGCTCACGAGCTTTTTCTAGATCACCTTTGGCCTTATGCATCAATCCAAATTCTAAAAGACCGCATCCCACATAATATAACATATTTAACTCTCTTGAAATCTCTAAACTTTTATTAAAATAGTCTGTCGAACTATCCCATTCCTCCTTTAATTTATATAGGCACCCATAATGTTTGTAAATATCAGATATCATCAGTTTTTCATCGAGTTTTTTAAATATCTTTAATCCATCATTAAGAGACTTAATTGCTTTATCTAATTCGTTCCTTTTAATATAAGATTCACCAAGATTTGCCAGTCCATATCCCTCCAACCGAATGTTGCCTATCTTTTTAGCCAGCATCAGCGCTTTCTCTTCATATTTTATAGCTGAGGAAAAGTCATCACTATAGAAGTAGGTGGCTCCTATATTAAAATATGCTTTTACGAGGGTATTTAAGTCACCGCTTCCCTCCAAAATTTCGATAGATTTCTGCATATGTGTTAAAGATTCATCATATTGACCATGCTGAGCATATACCCTCCCAATGCCTAAATATGCATTTGCGATAAGTATACTATCCCCGATATTTACCGCATTACCCATTGACTCACCATAAGCTTTAATCGCTTTTTCTAAATCGCCACGTTTTTCATAGAATGTTCCCAAATGATAACGGATATCAGCTAATCCATGGTCGTCTTGTATCTTTATACCGAGCTCTAAACCTTTTTCGAGATTCATTTGAGCAGCATCCCATTCATTTCTGTTTATGTGCAGCAATCCTATATTCCTGTATCCCTCCACCATTTTCTTTTCATCCTTAAGCTCTTCACTCAATTTTTCCATTGTATTATAATATTCAAAGGCCTGTTCCCACTCCCCAATCACATAGCAGATATCCCCTAAATGGGTGATAACATCCAGATGTTTCCTTTTATTTTCATCGCTTTTATCCATCTGTTGTAATGCTTCCAATGCTAACTTATAGTACTCATATGCCTCATCCATAGCAAACTCGCTGCTGCTCTTCTCACCTGCACTAGTGGAATAATCCAACGCTTTTTTATAATCCCTGGTATTAGAATAGTGATGAGCAAGTTGATATAAAACGTCCTCTAGATTGTTCTTGTTCAGATCCTCAATGGACTTGGCAACTCTCTGATGAAGAAGACGTTTTCTGTGCCTGCTCAGAGTATCGTACACCACCTCCCTAATCTTGGCGTGGTTGAACCTGTAAAGTTCGTCGTCCTCTATATCCACTTGTATCAATTTCTTGTCCTCCAACCTCTCCAAGGTGGTGATCAGGCTCTCCTCGTTTATTTCGATATTCTGACTCAGAACATTAAAATTGAATCCTTGCCCAATAACTGAGGCATATTTAATAACATTAATAGAGCTGTCATCCAGTCTATCCATCCGTAACGTAATGAGGTCCTTTATAGTGGATGGAATGGCAGTTTCAGAGACCTCCTTTACTTTCCACGCTCCATCTTGGTAATTTATTATACCTTCATCCTGAAACGAATGCAACACCTCCTCTATATAGAAGGGATTTCCTTCTGTTTCCCTGTAGATGCGATCTACAAATTCACTTTGTAACTCGGGCATTTTGAATATGGATATCATCATCTCAGAAACTTCGCTTGGTTTTAAGCTCTCCAACTCGATTGATGTGAACATTTTATGGCGGCTCATCCTAAGTATCATCTCCCTTAGTGGATGGACTTTTTTATCTCCAATATCATCCAATTCTTCTGGGCGGTATGTTACGCAGATGAAAACCCTTGATTCAATAGTATTTCTAGCTATGTACTGAAGAAGTTGCAAGGAGGAAATATCTGCCCAATGGATGTCCTCCAAAATCAATAAAATTGGGTCCTTTTCTGAGGCCTCGATTATCAACTGCAGAACCCTCTCAAATACCCGATCCTTCTCCTTTTTTATGTCTATGTCTTTGATGGCCCGCTTGATTTTATATTTAACAGTGGTGAGATCTTTGATGATATCTGTGATATCCCGAACCTTTGCAATCACCCCATCCCAATTTTTTATAGTATCGTAATATTTGTCCTCGATCTTTCTAACAAGTTCCTTTAAGTCTTCACGTAATCCTTCAGGGTCCCCACCTGATAAAACAACTGCAAGAAATACCAAATCCCCATGTTCGATGAGTATCCTTGTTGGGCCGTACACCAACGTGTCAAGACCTTTTTGTGTACTTTCCTTATCCCCAAATGCATCTTTTACAAATGATTCAACGGCAGCGAGCATTCCACCCACTATATCCTCATCCAGTATACTCGCTCCAATTCTTGATGCATATGATACAACATTCCCTGCATTGTTAATCAAGAACGCTTCATCTATTGTGACATATTTTTGTGAATCATCAACAATTGTGGGGGTTGTGATATCAGATAGTGCTTCAATAAAAGGCAGGTAAGGGTCAGAAACCTCATGGTAGATGCAGCTCCCTTCAAGGCATCTAACATTTTTTATTGCAGCATAAGACTTCAGCTCGCAAACGAGCCTGGTTTTTCCAATTCCGGCTTCACCAGAAATAAGTGCCAGCTGCCCTTTACCCTGTATGCTTTCATCCATAAGATTTTGAAGGTCCCCGAGAATTTTTTCTCTTCCTACGAACCTGGACTTAAATCCTTGTTCATCTGCCATAGAAATGCACAACCCTATCCCCACTACATATATTTCTTGGGGATTTCTAATTCGTTGCACCATATTTAAACTTGTTGGGAAAACGTTTGGGAAGGATTAAATATTTTTGGAAACAGGATCATCAGAAATCGGTTTAACAGGAGGAGAGTTAATATTTAAATTATAATCAATTCCTTTAACTTTATTAATATGTACATATTCCAATATATTCCAATAATTAATAATAACAAAATATAAGTATCACATAATACAATAGGTCACCTAAGTAAAAAGCCTTGGAGGGACCAATGATCACAAGAGGGGGACAATCGAGAACCTGACAAAACCATGCCAATAAACTAGGGAACCTCATACTCTTCTTTTGTATGATTCCGAAAAGGTAAACACTCAGACTGGGAGGATTAAGAATGAAGTACATTCGCAAAATATGTGCGCTAGTAATAATTGGAATGCTCGTGTGTGTGAATTTCTACACGATCATCCAAATGAGGGATGATTATTCGCAGCAGGAATCCCACGATGTGCGAATAGAAGATAGGTTTGGGAACACAAACGGCCACTTTCTCTTGGAAGAACGGGACGATGGGAAGTACGACTTAAAAATCTGGACTGATTCAGGTGCTGAGATAGAGATTTTGGGCCTCGAAGAGACACCTTCGGATCTTCTCGTGAAAGTGGATACCGAAATCGATGATCCCCTTGTGAAATACGTTGTATACGTTGATTCTGTTGAAATGGAAAGGGCAAGGATCACATTACCCACTTACAATGCCGTTTACAAGATTGTCCAATCCAAGGATTTCAATCCAGACATATTCACAAGTGATGAATGGGAGGATTCGGAAATAACCTTCACCCAGGAGGGGGATTCTGTTACATTCGAGGTGGATCATTTCAGTGCATACGGTGTAGCAGAGGTACAAAATAAATTCACTGTTTCAACAACAGATGATACTGGCGAGGGTTCATTAAGACAGGCCATTTACAAAGCCAACGCATTCCGAGGTCTAGATCTTATAAATTTCGACATCCCGGCTGATGATGAGAATCACTACTATTATTTGGACGATGGTATACCCAGGCACGTGACCTATTTAAACAGAAAGACTACATCAGAATCTCTCGATTCCCAGATCACTGATATCGATTATGATTATCCTTTTAGCTTTTGGTCAATTCAACCACAATCTGCTTTACCCCTCATCACAGATTCAGTAATCATCGACGGCTACACACAATCAGGCGCACGAAAAAACTCTCTTTACGAAGGTAATGATGCAATATTGACCATCGAGATCGATGGTTCCAAGGCGGGTTGGGAGCCTGGTGGCCTGCATATAATAGGCGGAGGAAGCACGGTGCGGGGATTGGTGGTCCAGGGCTTTGGTCTTTGCGGTTTTCAAATAGAAACAAATAAAGGCAGCCTCATCGAGGGAAACTACATCGGCACAGATGTCAGCGGAACCTTAGCTCGCGGGAATTTCATAGGTGTCAACATCTTTAACTCCATTGGTAATATCATCGGGGGCGAAGAACCGGAATCTACCAACATCATCATGGGCAACCGCTTACTCGGTGTTCTCATCTCAGGTGATCTTTCCAAAGATAACGTCGTCAAAGGCAATTTACTGGGAACAGATATAACACTGATTTCAAGTGGCGCAGACGTACCAAGCATATGGGTGGCTGATGAGATATCTGATGACAATATGGTCCAGGACAACTTCAAAATCGAGGATCTGAGCAAAGAGCTCATCTTTTTGGATCCATCAATAGAAAACTATGCCAGCCTTCTGAGAGGAATCCTGTACAGCGAGGATTCAGCGTCCACAGGCTATCGTTCTGGAAATGAGGTTTATGTTTTAGATGTGAACCGGGATGGGATAGAACAGATTTCAGAGGAGCTTACAAATTATCATAATGTGGCAGGTATACACATTATATCACACGGTTCAATGGGCAGCTTGACGCTGGGGAGTACAGATCTCTTTTCAGGAAACATCGACAACTACGCTCACCAACTCAGTTTATGGAATCCTTTTCTTACAGATGATGCCGATATTCTCCTCTACGGCTGCAATATTGCAGAGGGGGAACAGGGCGAAACCTTTATCAAGAAGCTGAGCGAATTTACCAAAGCTGATATAGCAGCATCCAACGATCCAACAGGAAGTAGCGAACTAGGGGGCGATTGGAAGCTTGAGGTTACTACCGGGCTTATTGAAACAACTGTACCCTTTTCAGCCGAAGTGTTGGAGGATTACAACCATTTATTAGGTACTGATATTGTTGAGGATGTACCACTTTCAAATTATATTAGTGGCCCACTCATCACCTACCATATAAAAACCTCCTTTGTCAATGGTCTTGGGGAGCTTCCCACACTTTTGGACGATTTATCTGATCCCGGTGGTTCGCTCTATACAGAGTTGCTGACCGCCATACCCGGGATTTTGAATTTGACTGATGATATCAATAATTCATATGCTCCTGGTCTTCATAAATTGTTAGAAAATATCACACTGGGGGATTTATTTTCCGAGACTGTTGTAGACGAGGTAAATGACAGTCTGGCATTGAATGACACCATGAATGATTTTGAAAATTTATTGGAGGCATTGGACACGAATGTCCAACATATACGCATCTCAGTGGATGTCCTTGACAAAAAATTGGACCCTATAAGCGGCGATGAATACGAAATGTGGTTCAGGATATCGTTTAGGGCATGGCAAACATTTAACTTCACATTGGATCTTGGCAGAAATGCTGATCTATTTGGAATCTCAATCAACCTACCAAACATGCCCATGGTGGAGCTTAAAACCACATATACCTTAAACCTGACCTTTGGTTGCGTACTCGATTTAACAGAGGGGAATTTTAGTGGCAGTTGGGACTTCAACGACACCAAAATCATAACCGACAACACCGACTTTTTCATCAGGGATACAACACTAACTGCGAATGCAGATATCCACGAGAGCAATATCGACTTTGACCTTCAGATAGGCTTTCTGGAAATTGAGGTTGAAAATGGTATATTGAAGATAGATATCGACATGAATGCAACTTTCAATGATCCCAGCAATGCAGACAGCAAGAATCGAATCACTTTAAGCGAGCTTGCATCCGTGACAGTTAATGTAACCGGAGGCGGTTATTTAGGAGCCCATCTGCCTGTGAATGTTAAAAACATACCATCCACCTCCTTCTCCTCGCCTTTCAGCTCTCTTTCAATGAGTATCAATATGTCAGCAGATGTCTACGACCCATATGTTGCTCCCACAGGATCTGATGATCCAAGAACGGCGCCAGAGATAGAATTGAGCCACGATTTCAGGCAATATATACTACCCTTCAACAACATACTGCCTGACGGTCTTTTGGGCCTTTTGGAGCAGCTTAAAAGTTGGTTGGGGACCTTTGGCGTGTCTCAGTTGTTCAACGCAGTTGACGTCCCGTTTGCGGACGGGCATACCTTGGCTAATGTCCTGAATTTCTTCAGTGGTTTGCAGTCCGTGATAAACAATTCTGCTCTTGCAGTAACAGACGAGGATACAGGTATCACAATAACACAATTCACAAGTGCCCAGGATTTCATGCAAAGACTGGATAGTATTCTTGATATTGATATAGTTAAAATCAATCCCCATTATGTTCTTAGTAAAAAACAGTTGATGTTTACAATAGAGCTCAACCGAGTCCTGCCTATAATTGAGGGAGTACCCATTGACTTCGATATAGATCTAGGAGACCTTGGAGGTATTGATACAGATGTTGAGGTTTCCCTTAACACCACCGTGAATCTAACTTTTACCATCGGCATCGACCTGAGTTCTGAACCTGAAAGAGGGATCAACTCAGAGCTGGCCTTCTTTGGCCTGAGGGCCTTAATAAACGGAAGTTCTGGCACCTCCTACACCCCCTCCGATGGAGTGCTTCCTGAGGATGCGTTGTTCAAGTTGACAATAGGCAGTCTTGGCTCAATAGACGTCAATGTGTCGGCAGTAAACACCAGTGACAACACCAATATCTACAATCTCACAGAGGACATCAGTTTGGCGATCAACGAATCTTTAAGAGATGAAAAAATAGATGCTGTGATCACAGTCAAGGTTCTCACTGGGAAACGACTGGCCTTCTTTACAAAAAATGTATCTTTCATGAAGATCGAGAACAATTCTGCTGACGCAAATGAATCGGCCCAAGGATTTGAGCTTCTTGGATTTGCGGACGGTCAGATCGGATCCACGTCCCCAACCCCGCAAAATGGCGTAATCAGTGGTAATGCCACCTTTGATTTGATTTTGGGCTCTAACCTGTATAAAGTCAACTTAATACAGGGTAACACCACGGGTAATCCCACAACAGATGATCCCATTTCATCACTTATCGGTAATCTCAGTTTGGCGGTTCAGTATGCCCTTGGGGGAACGTCAGGCTTATTGGATGTAAAACAGGTTGGCGACGGCTTTTCAATAATTATGGGTGCCACAAACGAGAAATTCATGCACATAAAAAATCCAAATGATGTGGCATTTGTAGAGCTCGGCATACCAAAGGACCAGATAGCAGCTGAACTCCAAATCATCGGGGATCGAACCTTGCTCATAGAGGGCAATCCTCTGCTTGCAGCAGTTGCTGGAAATGGACAAACCCAAAGGGATGCATACTTCCATCTAGAAGTGGACGGTGATCCTGTTAATGTATCGGTTCGAGCTGCCAATGGAAAGGTAATTGGATGGGTCTGCAACCTCTTTGCCACAGGCAACTTGACTGCCCCAAATGATGTCAGCGCAATGGCAGGCTATGATCCTCAAGTGGACGTTACGTTTAAGTTAACCATCAATGACACAAGTTACATAATCTTCATACCAAAATCGGAAACTGACCCAAACACCGAAATGGACCATTTGCTCGAGGACATAAACAACGCCTTTGCAGATGCAAGAACTGAGGACGGCACACCAATCGATATATCTTCCTATGTATATGCAACGAACATTACCGACGGCGACAAGCTGAAATTCGTTCCAGCTAATCTCACCTGGACCCTCATGATCTCAAGCATGGGCACAACTCAGGATAATGAGGGAGTATCAGATTTGGCAAATGATCTCAATGAGGCTCTGGGAAGGGTAAAGCTAAGTGACGGAACTAGGCTGGATAATATTATCGTGGTAAGCGTCCTTCATAATGAGACAAGCGATGAGTACTCGCTCATTCTTTCTGTGCCATCGGCATTGAAAGACGAGCTGGAAATCACATATTCCTTTGGCCAACTCGGATTCTATCCAACATCTGATACTGTATTTGGCCCACGTTCTCATGGCCAGCTCAGTGATGATGCAACATTCACCCTCACATTGGATGAAGGTTCAGGACTTGAGAGCTATGATGTTCTGGTGGATGAGGATTGGACAACATCAAATAATAACATCACTGACCTGGTAGAAGATATCAACAGGGCGTTTCAAAGTGTGGCACCCTCTGATGGAGGATCCAACGTGAACATCAGTCACAGGGTGGTTGCAGGACGTTTAAGCAACAGAATAACTATCTCTGCCGTAAGCAAGGACGCCAAGCTACTGGAGATCACCGATACCAAAGATAGTATAGCTTACGACGAACTGGGTCTTGACGATGGCGTTACGGCACGGGCCAGGGAGAAAAGAGGCCGTTTGTTCATCAAAAATGCAAGCTTCGTGGCGGGGGTAAATCTTGTGGTGAGCACCACAGACAATCCTGCTGCTTCTGCTCGCTTTGGCTTCGTTGGCATAGAAGTCGACACAATCGAAGGTACCCTTGAAGATCATGGTAACGATGTGGCTATACATGGCGACGTATCGGTCAGTCTCGGTGGAATCACATCGATGTTCGAGCTTACAAAGTTCAATCTCTCAAAGGATGCATTCTTTGAAATAGAGTACGGTGATGATAAGGTACCGGTGAGCCTCCCCAAAAGTTTGACCCTGTTTAATACAAACATCGGTCAATTGGCTTCCCAATTATGGACACGCATTAATCTCACTTCACTCAATGGAAAGATCACTGTTGGGTACATAGGGGACAGGCTGATCTTGAGTGATTCCGGTACCGAGAGAATTAGGCTTATTGTTGACCCAGAAGATACCGCAGCAACTGAACTTGGATTTGCCACTGGTCAACAGATAGGGCCCATCTATCTTGGTGACCTTACCGAGGCTGTTTCAGATTTCGATATTTTGAAGGCCTTGGTAAATGTCGATATCTCAGGCAACGGGAATCTTACACTCTCCAACATTTCCATTCAATTGCCTGATGCTATACAAGGCCTTGCCAATGAGTTGTTGGGTAATCCAAGGATCGTTATCGTTCTGGAGGATTTCACGAATATGTCAACCCTGGATGTTACGGCATTGGATATGGGGGCCATTGCCGACGGCTTCGATGATTTGAACTTCAGTTCAGTTTTAACTGCGCTTCGAAGCATCTACAATCTCCTTATTAACTTCAGCAAGTACGATTTCTATGATGAACCCATACCTATTCTGGGCGTCACGCTGAACGAGACCCTGAACTTTATTGAGCCGTTTTTATTGGCTATTGAGGAGCTGTCAAGTGAGGATGCCTCCATTGCTCAGGAGCTCCTAACTCTTCTTAAAGAGGTTCTGGGAATACCAACCGATGATGAAGAGAGTGTTATCCTTTCCATATTTAAAAGCAGTACAATTTTGCGCTTCAACATCACTTGGGACACGAGCTACAGTGCATCATTACCAGTACAGATCGACCTATTGGATCTACTGGGTCTATCCCTACCCCCCAGCCTTCAGAGTCTTGCTAATCTCAGCGGAGCAGCAGGTCTTGAGGCTGAATTCTCGGTTGAGGTTGAACTGGGTATGGGAATTAATCTTTCGAACTTTGCAGTATATATTTTTGATAACACAGAAATAAGACTCGAGGGTTACGCAAACGCTTCCAACGTTAATTTCATAGCATCCTTGGGGCCATTTGGCTTATTCGTAACTGGCGGTCATGCCGTTTTCAATGAGGATGGAAATCCCAGCAACACGAATCCTGCGTACTTAATACTCACAGCCTTCGATGATCCAAATCCATCAACCGACGGAGACAAGATTGAGCTCTTTAACCTGTCTGCTTACAACCTCAAGGCAAATCTATCTGCCGGAATAGGAGCCATTTTACCATGCTATTTCCCGACAGCGTCCAACTTCATCGGCAATCTGGATTTCAATGTCAATATTTCAATGGAGGTGGGCACGAGCGATCCATTCGACATCAAGGTGGATGCAAGTCTGAACTCAGCACCCAATTTCACGGCTGCGCTTCCTGACTTAGACGATCTAAACCTCATAGAAATGCTACTTCTGGTGGTTGAAGGCCTGGACATGCTCCTTGCTATCTTGGAAGATATACTGGCAGGGGAATTTGGCGAAATCGACCTGCCCCTTATTGGGGACAGTCTTTCAGATGGAGCCGAATTCATAGAGGATGTCCGCGACAGTGTTATTCCATGGCTTCGGGATTTCATCGAAAATGCACCACAAAAGGCAATTGATCTAGTTCGGGAGGCGATCTTCAATGCGCTGGGGCCCCCAGGACTTGATATACTGCAACTGGATGAAAACTGGAACAGCACTGACGGCGGGCTCACTTTCCGCGATGTCCAGTACTATCTAGCTGATGATTGGAGTGAATTACAGTTCAATCTTTGGCTGGGAGACCGCTACTCCTGGGAAACCCCCGAGATCGATTTCGGCCTACCAGGACTAGGCCTTGATATGGACGGCGGGATAGAGATAGCATTCACCTGGAACTTCCTATTGGTCTTTGGAATAAGCCTTGATGACGGATTCTATTTTGATACCACACCCTGGGACGAATTTACAGATGAATTCAATGGTACAACAGTTTATCCACATACTGGCTCTAAATACCTCACCAGCATAATTGATATAGGCCTCGGTGTGACACTAATGGATCATCTCACAGGCAAGTTGCTGTTTTTGCAGCTGGACGTAGAGAACCTGGATGTAACCCAGGAAAATCCTGACAAGGAGAGCCTGTATGGATGGTTCAGTGTGGACGTCGAGGGCGGTGGCGATGATGACAGGCTGTCCTTTGGCGAGATACCATCCATGGATTTCGATTTCTCCTGGGGAGTTCAGGCCGACCTGGATCTTGACCTCAGATTGGGAATTGTAGGCGGAGGCAAGTGGCCATCCATCGAGGCAGGATTCTACTTGAGATGGGGTCTTGGAGATGGTGTCAACAATTCTGCATCCAGCCCATTTGATAGGCATCCATCTAATCCGTGGATCAACTTCACCAATGTGGGACTCAATCTCGGCTCGTTCTTCTCGGACTTTCTTGGTCCCATTGTCGAAGAGATACAGCAGATAACAGAACCACTGCAGCCTCTTGTGGACATTCTTACTTCCAGGATTCCAGTTATATCCGATTTGGCGGGACAGACCATCACGTTAATCGACATAGCAGGGATGTTCGGTGTTGTGGATCCAGCTTTCATTTATGCATTGGCAGATCTCATCACGTTCATAAATTCCATTCCAACAGACGCAGGTGATATCGTCATTGTCTTTGGCAGCTTCAGCTTAGGCGGGGATGATGGAGATGCTCCCGATCTAACAGATGAAGGTGTATTTGATGAAATCAGAAATACTCCCTCCAGTCAATCCCTGCCCCTGGGTGCGGGCTTTGAGGAACTCAGCAGCGCACTTTCCAACTTCGATTTCGATTCCTCACTTGGAAGTGCACTTGATGGAAGCAGTGCTAAGCCTGCAACCAAGTCCTTTGCAAGCAGTACAACAAAGGAAGGAGGAGGTTGGAGCTTCCCGATATTTGAAGATCCGGGACAGATATTTGGCCTGTTACTGGGTAGGCCTGCTGACATCGTGGTCTATGACATGCCCAAGTTCATATTTGATTTCACGTACAGCCAGTACTTCCCAATTTGGGACGGGCTGGGTGCTGAAATCACAGGCTCGTTGGGGGTCATAATCGACCTGTCCTTTGGCTACGACACATACGGACTTCAGGAATTTGCAGCAGGAGGATTCAAGCACCCACTTGATCTGCTCAAAGGCTTTTATGTGGGAGATTTAGATTTGGATACCGGCGCCGATATTCCAGAGGTCACTATCTATGGTGGTATCAGTGGTGCTGCAGTTCTGAACCTCGTGGTAGCAAAGGCTGGTGTTGGCGGCGGAATTTACGCTACAATCGATTTCAACTTAAATGATCCAGACGGAGACGGCAAGGTGAGGATTGAGGAGATCTGGGGCAACATACTCAATGGAATCAAGCAGCTTTCGTTCCCGCTGGGATTGATCTGTATCTTCGATGTTAGTGGAAAGGTTGAGGCGCGTCTTTTCGCCTTTGTTGAGGCACTCTGGGGTCTGTGGGAGAAAACATGGTACTTTGGACCTTCGCTGCCTTTGATTGAATTCAGCTACACATGTCCAAAGGATCCAATTCTTGCAAAGGTCGACGAGGATAGCGGTGAGCTCCGCCTCAATATGGGTGAGTTTGCACAGGACCGGCTTTACAGACATACAACAGATGATTCTGAGAAATTCATATTGGAATTGAAGTCAGGAGATACTGTGGAGGTGACTGCCACCTTGGGAGGTACGACCTACGGTCCACAGGAATATTCAGGTGTGAAAAAGGTAATGGCCGATTGCGGAGAAGGTAACGATATCGTCGATATGTCGGGTGTGGATACGTCTTCCATCACAGCTGAACTAGTAGGGGGATCAGGCAATGATGTTCTCATAGCCGGCGATGGCGTTGCAGAGCTATGGGGTGGTATTGGTGAAGATGTTCTGGTCGGCGGACCAGGAAACGACCATCTATACGGCGAGAAGGGCGAGGATATACTAATTGGCAACGGTGGCAAAGATTATCTGGAGGGTGGATCTGAGGATGATGTGATAAGCGGTGATGCCTCTCAAGCTGTGTCAGGGGAGCCCTGGACCCTCAGGGGAAGTCAACAAGCCGATATCATTTTCGGCGGAGCAGGAGATGACTTCCTTGCAGGCGGTGATAATGGAGACATCGTCCGAGGCGAGGATGGTGAGGATTGGATATGGGGAGATTCCTCGTTCCAGTACACTGTTTCTAGTTATTCCTTCAGCCTTGATACAAATGGCAACGGCAAACCTGATATGTATCCCGATAATCCTGACTTCGGAGGTCAGGATCATATAACAGGTGACGCTGATGCCGATAACATCTCAGGTGAGGGAGGTGACGATTTCCTAAGCGGCGGAGGCGCTCCCGATTGGATCCATGGCGGAGGAGGAGCAGATACCATCTGGGGCGATTCCTCATTTGATTACAATAAGACGTCACAGGAATTCGAAGAAAATGCCACAGGTCATCCTATCACGAGATTCCCGTTATATGGCACAGCAGCCGGTGACAACCTAACAGGCGGTGATGGTAACGATTGGATCTTTGGCGAGGATGGAAACGACGAGCTCCACGGCGGTGCAAATAACGACTGGATATGGGGCGATCGCGGCTCTGACATCGCATACGGTGATGAGGGTAATGACGATCTTTATGGAGGAAGTGGAAACGACAGGTTGTACGGCAATGCGGGCCATGATTTGGTGAAGGGAAATGCCGACAACGATGTCATGTTCGGCGACGACGGCGAGGTCTATTTGGTTCCCAACAAGCTAACACTGAATTACGACCTCATCAAAACAGTGCGCAATACCACCATAGGAAACGATTTCATGAACGGTGATGTGGGTGACGATATCCTGCTGGGCGGTCCTGGTCAGGATACCATGAACGGTGGTGATGGTGACGACAAGTTGATAGGAGATAACGGTGAGTTCGACTTCGATTACCAGGATACCATGGGCGGATCTCTCATAGAGTTGTTTGAATCCACAGATCTAGGATCAGGCGATGATGATACCATCTATGGCGGCGAGGGTGAAGATATAGCTATCGGCGGTAGAGGGGAGGATGACATCTTCGGAGATGCCGACGAGTTGGGAGCGGACGGAGACGACATCTTAATCGGCGATAACGGTCGTGTTGACTTTGTCCCTGTTCCAGATGATAAAACATCTGAGGTCACCTTAATCGAAACCACGGACACCGATAATAGCACAGGCGGCGATGATTATATCAACGGAAGTGAAAATGCTGACGTTATCTTAGGCGGCGTTGGCGATGACGACCTGATAGGAGGCTTGGATAACGACATCATTCTCGGTGACAGCGGTTTGCTGAACTATAATACAGGTGATGGAGACAGGTCCACTCTAGATCTTATACTTACGACGGACAATATCTTACCCGCTCCTGGCGGAGTCGATACAATATCAGGCGGTGAAGTGGACGACACGATCTTAGGGGGTGACGCCGGTGATATCATATACGGTGATGATACACTTGATCAAGATCCATCAAGTGATCCTGGGGAGGATATCATAATCGGTGACCAGGGCAGGATAGACCTAATAAATGGTATCGTCGTAATAATCGAGGCTACCGACACCGTCGCTGAAGACGGCGGCAATGACACAGTCGAGGGCAACGAGGAAAGCGATGTCATAATTGGTGGTGTCGCAGGGGACGATCTTGACGGCGCAACAGGCAACGACATCATTGTTGGCGACGAGGGCATTTTAAAATACAACCTTGCGAACGGCAGCGGTGGTGATGGTGATCCCACGACCCTGGATATGATCAATACCACCAAACCTGATTTGGGCAGCGGCGACACCATAAGAGGTGACGAGGGCGAGGACATCGTTCTCGGCGGTGCTGGAGGCGATTACATTGAAGGGAATGACAATGATGACGTGATACTTGGGGACAACGGAGAACTTACGATGCCGGGTGGTGTAATCGACATGATCGAAACCATTTTCCCATCATACGGCAGCAACGACACCATTTACGGCCAGGACGATGATGATATAATACTGGGAGGAACAGCCGGCGATTATATATGGGGCAACGATGATAATGATATAATCCTCGGCGACAACGGTAAGATCACCATGCCAGATGAGGTAATTCAAGTTATAGAAACCACCGATCCCGCCACAGGTGGAAGCGATATCATCGAAGGAAACGACGATGATGACAAGATACTGGGTGGTGCTGCTGGTGACTTCATATGGGGCAATTTGGGCAACGAGGTCATTCTCGGCGATAACGGAAGGCTAGATTTTGTCGTGGATGGTGACGCTGACACCCTGGATCTCATCGAGACCACAGATCCTTCCATTGGTGGCATCGATACCATCGAAGGCAATGAAGGAGAGGATACCATACTGGGTGGCCCGTACGGGGACTACATTTGGGGCCACGAAAATAACGATCTGATACTTGGTGACAACGGTAGGGTAACACAGCCCGGTGAGATAATAGAGCTCATCGAGACCACAGACCCGGCAATAGGCGGCAACGATACAATCGAAGGCAATGACGGGGATGACTACATCCTTGGAGGGGCCGAGGGTGACTTAATCTGGGGCAATCTAAACGAGGATGTGATTCTAGGTGACAACGGATTCTTGGACATGGTCTTTGACGGCGATGCAAACACCCTCGATCTGATAGTGACAACTGATCCTGGTATAGGGGGCAGCGACACCATCGAGGGTAACGAGGATAATGATAAGATCTTAGGCGGTGCATTTGGTGACGATATCTGGGGTCACGGTGGGGAGGATATAATCCTTGGTGACAATGGCAATATCACACAGCCAGGAGAGCTCATAGAAAAAATCAAGACAACTGATCCCGCAATAGGCGGCAGCGACACCATCGAAGGAAACGATCAGGATGACATAATTCTCGGCGGCGCTTACGGTGATCATCTCAAGGGAAATGCCGATATGGATATCATACTTGGCGACAACGGCCTTCTCGATTATGTATTAACATCTGTTGACAGTTCAGAACCCGATACTTCGACCCTGGATCTTATTATTGCCACATTCCCCAATGACGGTGGCAGTGACATGATACTGTGCGGTTCTGAGAATGATATCGCATTCGGTGGAACTGCTGATGATACGATGTACGGCCACGAACACAACGACCTGCTCTTCGGTGACCATGCCAGGGTGGAAAGAAAGCCCAATATGTTACTGGATCTCTCGACCCTGCCTGTTCCGACGTTCATCTTCATCGCTATATACACTGCCGCATCCGATGGCGGTGACGGCGATCTGATGTACGGCAA
The DNA here is from genome assembly GCA_020348445.1 of Thermoplasmata archaeon. Taxonomy (GTDB): domain Archaea; phylum Thermoplasmatota; class Thermoplasmata. The sequence continues at coordinate 5,129,989 of CP070751.1, read as the reverse complement.
CGAAGGCGATGACATAATGCTGGGCCAGCAAGGCGACGACGACATGTTCGGCAATGAGGATGACGACGACATGATCGGTGGCCATAACGTCGTGGGCGGAATCGATGAGCTCGATGTTGGACCAGGTCTAAACGATATCATGGACGGAGGCTCGGAGGATGATGTGATGGCAGGAGACAATTGCATAATTCTCAGGAGATACGACACTGTGAGCCCGCGCATCCGTTCATTGGAGGGCACCACATTGTACGATGAAAATGACGATGCAGACGTTACTTCCACCCACCAGCCTAATCCAAGCGGTGCCAGGGGTCGCGATACCACACTTTTGGACCACAGCGACAGCCCCACACCATACACATACGGCAACGATTACATGGCAGGGGGACCGCACGAGGATGTCATGTTCGGCGAGCTTGGGGACGACCTAATGCAGGGTGACGCCTCAGTTTCTGAGTTCATCAATGCCACCGATCCTTCTGTGGAGAATGCAGATGACGGCGATGATTACATGGAGGGCAACGGCGGCAAGGACCTTATCTATGGTGACTATGGCCAGGATGACATAGTTGGCGGAAGCTCAGAGCTGTTCGGTCTCACTGATTCAAGCCTGAGACCCGACGATTCTGACACCATATTCGGTGGAGCAGGAACCCGTATTGCAAGATACGATCCAGGTGATGAATCAGATGACGGTCATGCATTGGATTCAGATTACATACTCGGAGACAATGGCAATATATTCCGCATCGTGGGTACAAACGGACAATACAGCGGTGACTTCCTCACATTTACTTATGACAACTACGGCAATGTGACCATCATTCCAAGGGCAATTCAGCTTCTTGACTACACTCCAGGCGGAAGTGCAAGCGACATCGGAACAGATGATCTGATTCACGGTGAGGCCAGTGATGATCTCATACACGGTATGGTGGGTAACGATGTCATATTTGGCGAGGGACAGGACGACGATCTCTACGGCCAGAGTGGCCATGATAGGATGTATGGTGGAAATGGCCAGGATGGCATGATGGGTGACGATGGCAGGATCCGCACCTCAAGAAACGGTGAGACTGAGCCGCTTTACGGATTAACCAAACCATTCAAAGAGAAGTTCATCAAATTGCCTGGTCCCTTTATTGGTGCCTGGGTTGATATCACAGGAAGGCTCAAGAAAGTCGCTGACATTGCGGCTTTTGAATACGGCGGAAACGACATCATGTATGGCGGTCTTGGCAATGACTGGATGCACGGTGGAGCAGGTGATGATGGAATGTTGGGTGCCGAAGCATTGCCTGATTTCTATAACAGCGATCCAATAACCAACACAACACCGCTGCCTTACGATCCTGTAACAAGAAAGATATCCTTCTACGATGCAGAGAATCCACGCACGAAGATTGTTGGATTCTTCCTCAATTTCGAGGCCGTTGATGGTAACGGCACCAAGATCTTAGACGGTAAGGACAGGATGTTCGGAGATAACGGCCATGACTGGATAGTTGGCGGAACCCAGAACGATCGCATGTTCGGTGGATTGGGTGACGATGTCATCAATGCAGACGACAATCATGACTCACAAGGTGGCCTCAACAACGAGCCTGATTCACCCGAATTTGCAGACAGGGATTTCGTCTTCGGTGGATGCGGTCTTGATGTGATGATATTCAATACAGGTGGGGACCGGGTCTTTGACTGGATAGGAGAATTCAACAGCTATATTGCACCATATGCACCGTTCGGATATCCTGAGACAGATAGATTGATATCCCCGCATCTTGTTAGGTTCCTCATGGCCCTGGGCGAGGCCTGTGGAGCCGATCAGGCCCTTGTAGAATCTGATGGCGAGTTGGGCCTTGCAGACCAGAAGGATGATCGATGGGGATTACAACACGGCGGGCCAAGAGATCCACAGGCAGGCAATTTACCAGCCACACACAGGGACACCATGGGAGAACCTGAGGACGATAGGTAAGGAAAGCCCTGTTAAGTCCATAGGGCCTTCGACGGTTTCAACTTAAGCCCTCTTTCTGTCCCTCAATCAATTCAAACATTTCTTTACAGAGACACCAGATAGGTAATCCAATAATTCAGGTTTCGATGGGATGCTCCAAGGATAGATTTATATTCGATAGTGTAATTACAATAACAGGAGATGAGGTAATATGAATGAGAAAGTTAATGCAAAAAAAGGTTTAGCCTTGGCCATAACATATTTTATGCTGTTTTCAGCCATTATGGTCATCTTTTACGCCATCCCGGAGACGGCAAGAGCCGATCCTCCATTTTCTGCCAACAAGAAGGTGAGCATCGAATCGGGCACCGACAATCAGAATAGACCATCCATTGTCGTGGGCCCCAATGGAAACATATACATTGCCTGGGAAGACTATCGAAATACCCACGGAGATATCTTTTTTGCCAACTCAACAGATGGAGGTGCAACCTGGTCCAATCCCAACAAGAAGATCAACACAGATGCCACAACCGAGGATCAGATGGCCCCATCCCTTGCTGTGAATGCAACAGGTACTCTTTTTATTGCCTGGGAGGACAACAGGGCCGGTAACGCAGATATCTACTTTGCCAATTCCACAGATGGGGGCGCTACCTGGGGTAGTACCAACTTGCCAGTCAATACAGATGGTGGTCCCTTTCCTCAAGAAAAACCCGTAATTGCCGTGGATTCAAATGGAGTTGTATACGCTGTTTGGCATGATGCTCGCAGCGGCACTAACTGGGACATCTACTCGGCATATTCTTCAGATGGGGGGGCCACATGGAACCATCCAAATGTCGAAGTGAGTAACGATACCACCAACTCATTTCAGCTTAATCCCACAATTGCCGTTGATTCAAATGGCATTATTTATTCAGCCTGGGAAGACCAACGCGATGGCGATTCAGATATCTACTTCGCAAAGTCAGAGGATGGGGGTATGACCTGGAGCAAACCAAATAAAAGGGTGAATACATACGCCACCGACAACGAATCATACAATCCCAGTATTGCCGTTGATTCCAATGATAATGTATACCTGGTCTGGGAGGATAATCGGGATGGCAATTTGGATATATATTTTGCCAGATCCTCAGATAAAGGTGAGACCTGGCCCTATCCAAATGTTAAGATAAATACCGATGTGGGTACAAGGAGTCAATGGGTCCCGGACATCACTGTTGATTCGACAGGTACCATCCATGTCGCTTGGGGGGATTACCGCAATGACAACTTCGATATCTTCTATGCCAATTCCTCAGATTATGGTGTCACATGGACAGATCCAAATCTAAGGGTGAACGACGACATTTCAGGCGAGAATCAACTGAACCCCGACCTTGCAGTTTCCCCAAATGGCACAGTCTGTGTGGCCTGGGATGACCGCCGCAGCGGCAGCAACGACGATATTTATTATGCCTATCTTATACCGCCACCACCGATTCCCCAAACAGACAAGATAATCATTTCTTTAAGTTCGAATGCCGCAACCGGCTGGGTAGGTGATCAGACCTATTTTATTACCGATATTATTACGTTATATGCCTGCGGTTGGAACGAGACATATGGAGTGTTCGTATCTTTGGTGGAGGTGGACTGGAAATGTAATGATACTGGTGTGGGGACCGTAGATTTCGGGCCTAGTACCTCCACAACGTTTACCGCCGTCGGGGGAGGGATATGTTATGTCAATGCTACAAACGCAAGTTATGAAGTCAACGAAACGGGGATATTGACTGTTTTAGATATTACCATCGATGAAATTAGAATATCACTTGATATGGATGGAGCAGGTGGATGGATTGGGGATCGGACCTATACAAAACATGATAACGATATATTTTACGCATGCGGGTGGAACAAGACATCCGATGTTTTTGTAAAGCTGGTTGATGTAACATGGTCATGTAATGATACCGATGTTGGCGGTGTGACACCTTCAGGTACGTCAACGACATTTACTGCAAAAGATGTGGGAATATGCCATGTTAATGCAACAAGTCTTTCATATGGTTTAAATACAACTGGGACTTTGACTATCAATGCGTTGGGAATGGATAAACTCATAATCTCACTTTCTGAGGATAGTAGTGATGGTTGGATCGGCGATCAAACCTATAAAAAGTACGAAAACGATACTTTCTACGCCTGCGGTTGGAACAACACTCACGACGAGTTCGTGGCCTTAGTTGACGTGGAATGGAACAGTAATGATGAATTAATTGGTACCGTTGTTCAGGGACCCGATTTTTCAACGAAATTCGAGGCTGTGAATGTGGGAACATGCAATGTTTCAGCTTATCATGCCATGTTCGACATAAATTATACCGGTGTATTAACAGTCGATCCCCTGGAAATCGACGAGATTTTAATATCCTTGACTCCTGATGGAAGCAGCGGCTGGATAGATGACAGGTCCTATGTAAAACATGACTCAGAGATTTACTATGCCTGTGGATGGAATAAGACTCATGATGAGTTCGCGGTCTTGGTGGATGTTACCTGGACAAGTGATGATGAGAATGTGGGAGAAGTGGCTGTTGGCTCAGGGACCACAACGACGTTCAATGCTGTGGGTGTTGGAACGTGCAAAGTCTCGGCATCCCACGCTTCCTATGCCACGAACAGGACAGGGATTCTGACGGTCGATCCATTGGTGATTGACGATATCGTAATCTCACTTGCACCCAATGGAAGCACGGGTTGGATAGGTGATTATATATATGATATGACTGCAACTGACACATTCTATGCATGCGGTTGGAACAAAACCCATGATGAGTTTGTTGAGCTGGTGGATGTAAACTGGAAAAGCAACGATACCGGGATTGGTTCGGTAGAAATAGGACCGGCAAACTCGACCGCGTTCAATGCAGTTGCTACTGGAAAATGCATGGTCAATGCCACCCATGCTACATATGGCGTGAATTGGACCGGGGTATTGACTGTGGTCCCCCTCAAGATAGATAGAATCTTCATTTCTCGCAGTCCAGATGGATTAAGTGGTTGGATAGGCGACTATTATTTTGTTAAGGGAGGCACTGACACATTCTATGCCTGCGGATGGAACGAAACCTATGATGTTTTTGTTGAGCTCGTGGAGGTAAATTGGGCAAGTAACAATACAAGTGTCGGGACCTTGGATCCGCTAGTGGGTAGTGGTTCCAGTGTGTTTACAGCAGTTGATGATGGGGTATGCAATGTCTCAGCATCACATGCATCCTATACAACGAACTGGACTGGAATATTATCTGTTAGCAGTTTTGGCATCGATAGAATCATTATCTCCCGCTCTCCAAATTGCGCAAGCGGCTGGGTAGGCGATCAGCTCTATTATAAATACGACAGCGACACATTCTATGCCTGTGGATGGAACGAAACAGATTCCCAGTTTGTAATCTTAATAGAAGTGGTTTGGGAATGCAATAATCCTGATGTTGGTACAGTGAATTCGGGACCAAGTACATTCACGACATTTGATGCAGAAAAGGCTGGTGTATGCAAAGTATCTGCGTCAAATATTCTGTATGATTTGAACTGGACTGGGATTTTAACAGTCAATCCCCTGGTAATTGACCGTATATTAATATCCGACACTCCAGATGGCAGTGGCGGCTGGATCGGCGATTCATATTACATTGGGGGACTTAACTATATATTCTATGCATGCGGTTGGAATGATACCCACGATGAATTTGTCAGCCTTGTTGCTGTAGAGTGGCAAAGCGACGACACAGATACAGGTGTGGTGACCTTATATGGCCATTGGACCAACTTCACGGCCAAGATGATTTCAGTGGACTCCCAATGTAAAGTCAATGCAACATACGACGATAAAATGAACGCCACAGGAACACTAACTGTGTTGGTACCCACAGTGGATGAGATAATTATTCGCAATGCCGATGGTGGCGGAGGAGAGATAATAACGGACAAGGTCTATATTGTCAATCAGACGGAGATATTATTTGCTGCAGCGTACAACAAAACTGTGGGATATCTCCGCAATGTAATTGCGACCTGGGAAATTAGTGATAATAGTGTTGGTATAATTGAAACCACGATCTCTCCGCCGAAATTCATTGCCAGGCTTGTAATCGAGGATAGCATATGTAAAATCAATGTTACTTATCTTGATATCAGGAACTCCACAGGGGATCTTTTGGTATTGGCGCCCAGGGTGGATGAGATCATTATCCGTGATGCAGCAAATGGAGAGGGAAACATCACAACAACACGCACGTTCTCAGGTGGAGAAACAGACCAATTCTATGCCGCTGCCTATAACAATACTGCCTTCTATCTTTGGGATGTGGAGGTCACATGGTCAGTTGATGATACCTCGGTGGGTGAAGTTACACCTTTGGGTATTTGGACAAACTTTACTGTAAAAGAATTGGCAACCGAGGGAACCTGTAGAATAACAGCCACATATTCCCCCACTTTATCCAATTCAACTGGGATTATCACTGTCTCGGCATCTGTGGACACTATAAAACCTGCTGCACCTGCAAAACCGAGTTTGAAGGTCAAAGGGTCAGATAAAATCGAGATATCTTGGTCTAAGGTTGATGATCCTGATGTTGCAAACTACAGGGTATACAGAAGAAAATCACCCGACGATCCCTGGGAGATGGTGCACGAGGGGGATGCTGACACAACATCATACACTGATTCTGACCTAAGTCCAGATACGACTTATTATTATGCAATCACGGCCGTTGATGATGCTGGTAATGAATCACCATATTCCACAGCAGCATCTGCTAAAACTGAGGAGGAAGAGTCCCAATGGATTTTGATCTTGGGGTTAGCTTTTTTAGCGATCGTCATATTACTGATTCTATCCTTAAGACGAAAGAAGAAAACGGAGGTGGCAATACCTCCCGAAGAAGGAGAAGGAGAGGTTGAACAGTCCGATGAGGGAATCGGGGAGGAGGATTACGAGGAATACGAGGGTGGAACTTCAGAAGAGGAGATGTATGAGGAGTACGAGGATGGAATGTCCGAGGAGGTGGAAGAAAGACCATCGCCGCCTCCCCCACCGTAAAAGCTGAAACTTAGATTTATTCTATGCATCCTTTGGACTTCGGAGAACCTGTACGAGATATTATTTATTTACTTGATATCTATTGCTATTTAGAATTCGAAATTATTTTCAATGGCTATCCAAGATAGGTTTTAAATACCATATGATGAATATGATTTCAAAGAGAGGCTGTTTGACTTTGAGAGTAATTCCAAGAAAGATTAAAACCATGTGCATTGTTGCATCTCTGTTTGTTGCCAGCGTTACATTTCTGATTTCCCTGGAAACACCAAAGGTAAAAGGCGATCCTCCGTTTTCAGATAACGTTAAGGTGAACACTGACTCCACTTTAACAGTACAGAATGCACCTACAATTGCCGTGGATTCTACAGGCACCGCATATTTGGCCTGGTACGACTATCGCAATGACCTTTACAACTCAGATATCTACTTTGCCAAATCCTCTGACTGGGGGGAGACCTGGACTGATCCAAATATCTTGGTTGATGTCGGCTCTGGAAACCAAAGCAATCCATCCATTGCCGTGGATTCTGCTGGCACGTTATATCTTGCATGGCAGGACGATGGCGGAGTCGATTGGGACATCTACTTCACCAGATCAGAGAACGGTGGAGAATCCTGGGCCTATCCCCCCACTAAAATAAGTACGGCTGGGGGGACTCAAACTGATCCATGTCTTAAAGTGGACTCCTCTGATAACATCTATGTGGTCTGGGAAGACGACAGAAACAGCAACTTCGACATATACTTTGCCATGTCCACCAACAGGGGAGATGACTGGAGTGATCCAAATACAAAGGTCAACCGGGACCCTGCTTCCTCCCTACAGCTCAATCCCACAGTAGCCGTGGACGCAGAAGGCACCATTTACGTGGCCTGGGAAGATAAAATAACAGGCGATTTTGATATACATGCCGCCTCATCCACAGATGGCGGTGAAACCTGGAGTACCAGTGTCAGAGTCAATAAAGACACCACAGTAAAGAGTCAAAACGAGCCTTCGATAGGTGTCGGACCCAACGGTGATATCTACTTGGCTTGGCAAGACTATAGAGACGACAATAATGACATCTACTTTGCCAAATCCACAGATGGCGGGGCAAACTGGACAGATCCAAATAAAAAGATCAACACTGACACAGGGGCTGCATCGCAACTTTCTCCTTCCCTTACAGTAAGCCATACAGGAACAATTTATGTGACTTGGCAGGATAAACGCAATGGCAACTTTGACATTTACTTCGCATATTCCCTCAATTATGGAGTTACTTGGACAGATCCTAATCTTAGGGTATGCGATGAAGACCCCGGAGTTGAAAGCCAAAAAACCCCTACAATTTCCGTAGGCTCCATGGGCCCAATTCATGTAGCTTGGGAGGATCGTCGAAGCGGTCCTGACGACATCTACTCGGCTACAATCGACTCTGTTCATCCTGTTCCATATGCAGACATGCTCAGCGTGGAAGGTTATTTAGGCCCAACAGAAGGGATTGGGCACATCATATCACATGAGCCCACATTCGGTTTTAGATTCAAGGACCCCCATTCTGACCCCCTTATACGATACAATGTCGGCGTCTGGGATGCTTTTGGATCAACGTTATTATGGGAATGTAACAGAACTCATTCGGCTACCTCAGGATCATTTGTAAATGTCATATACAACACAGCTCCATATCCCACAAACGGTCCTCCACTAGACGATGGGACCACGTACAAACTTAAGGTTGCAGTGCAAAACAGCTCAGGTGTGTGGAGTCCCGTCTCCTGGGTTGACTTTCATATGAATGAGGTTCTAGCACCCTCAGAACCTGTTACCCCAAGGGATGAGAGCGTTATAGAGGCCAATTCAAGCCAAATTGTATCTTGGAATTCACCAAATATGGACAGTGAAGGTGATTTACCTCAAAGCTACAACTGGGAAGTGGCAACAGATTCAGAGTTCACAGATATCATAGAATCCGGCTCAGGACCTGTTACAGAGTCCGGAACCTTCGATACACGCCCTTTTGGTTTCTTTTATTGGCGGGTCAATCTGACAGATGGGTGGGAGACGAGTTCCTATGGCAATCAACCTGACGGTTACTGGATATTTGCTACCTTTACTCAATCTGATCCAAACGAACCTCAAAATAATCCTCCAATTATTACAAACAGAGAATCCGAACCCTCAACTGCAATAGCGAACTACACAGTTAAATTCACGTTCACAGCAGAGGACCCAGATACAGATCCCCTCACCTGGGGTAGGATTTCGGGACCGAGTTGGTTGCACATCGGATCAGACAATGGTACCATATATGGAATGCCATTACTGGAGGACCTCGGCCCAAATATCTTTACGATACAAGTGAGCGATGGAAAGGGTGGATATGACAATTATACATTTACAATCGTAGTTGGGATAGAATCCCAAAACAGACCTCCAAGGATAACGAACAAGGAATCAGCACCTACTAAAGCAAAAGAAGGTATAATGGTGAACTTCACGTTCACGGCCACAGATCCTGACTCTGATCCTCTTACCTGGAGCAGGGTCTCAGGACCCATATGGCTGCAGATAGATCCTTGGAACGGAACAATCTATGGCACCCCTTTAAAAGATAACTTTGGATCTAACGTCTTCACGATACAGGTAACAGACGGAAAGGATGGTTTCGACAATTGCACGTTCACAATCTACGTGAGTCTTGCTGAAGAAGAAAAGGATACCGAGTTTCCTTGCCTGATTCCTGCCATACTATTGATATTCCTCGTCCTTATACTCCTATTGCTACTTCTCCGCAGAAGAAAGGAGGAAGATGAAAAGGGTTCGAAACCTTCCAAGGAGGAACCGTCGCCCATAGATGACGGGGAATCCCCCCTGGTGGATGGCGAAGAGTCAATGGACTCTGGTGATGAGGAGCCTCCACCACTGGAGGATGAGGAGCCAATGGATTCTGAGGATGAAGAACCTCCACCACCGGATGATGAAGAGCCAAAGGATCCTGGGGATTAACCTCCACACTTAGATGATGAAGGGTTAATGGATTCTGAGGATGAGAAGCCACCACCGGATGATGAAGAGCCAATGGATCCTGGGGATTGACCTCCACACTTAGATGATGAAGGGTTAATGGATTATGAGGATGAGGAACCTCCACCGCTAGATGTTGAAGAGGCAATGGATGCTCATGATGGGGAACCTCCACCACCGGATGATTAAGAATAGGATCCGTAGACTTAATCGCTGTGATGAGGGCTAAATTTGTAAATTCTGGGCGATGAGATGATTAGTTAATGGATATTTTAATCCCCAAATAATTAGAAATTACAATTCTTGGCCATCCAAAAGATAGGTTTATATCTAATAGAAACATATCTATTAGTATCGTAGTAATGGGGAGAATAGGTAATATGAACCATAAAACGATAAAAGAAGCCTGGGCTTTCGCAGTTACCTTCCTCCTATTATCTACGGGTATAAACCTCACTTTTAGCGCCATTTTCCCTTCAGTTTCTGCTGATACTCCATTTTCAGTTAACTTGATGGTGAACAACGAGACCATTGTGGCTGAGCAATATCACCCCGCCATGGCTGTGGGCGCAGCAGGTGACATTTACCTTGTCTGGGAGGATTACCGCAATATAGATCCTGACATTTACTTTACCAATTCCAGTGATAAAGGCGAGACCTGGAGGGATCCAGATATAAAAATCAACAACGATTCAGTAAATTCTGTTCAATCCAATCCGGCCATCGCCACATATTCCTCTGAAACCATATATGTGGTCTGGGAAGATTATCGCAATTCCAACTCCGACATATACTTTGCAAACTCAACAAATGGTGGGGCGAACTGGTCAGATCCCAATATTAAGATCAACACCGACATTCTCGGTGTAAGTCAGAGATATCCTGATATTGCAGTGGATTCTTCTGGTACAATCTACGCGGTCTGGGAAGATGTCCGTAATGGTGACTGGGACATCTACTTTGCAAAGTCCTCCAATCAAGGAGTCAACTGGACCCATCCCAATGTTAGGGTTGGCAACGATACCACGAACTCAAGTCAACGGTTTCCTTCGATAATTGTTGATCCCATTGGAAATGTATATGTCGCCTGGCAAGATGACCGCACCGGGGATCGTGACATCTTCCTTTCCAAGTCCATGGATGGGGGTATGACCTGGCTCACAAACGATATCAGGATCAATTCCGATACCCTTAACGAGAGTCAGCGATACCCCAAATTAGCCTCGGACTTATTGGGAAATGTTTTTGTTGCATGGGAGGATAAGCGCAACGGCGACTGGGATATTTATTTAGCCAATTCCACTGATTCCGGTGCAACTTGGAGCAATCCAAATTTAAGAGTCAATACCGATTCTGGCTCATCAGATCAAACTGCTCTTTCCATAGCAGTGGATACTGACAACATCATACATATGGCCTGGCAAGACCTCCGCAAAGGGGATCCAGATATATATTATTCTAATTCTACAGATGGTGGCGCGACTTGGGCACACCCCAATCTGAGGGTGAACGATGACAAAAATTTCGAATCTCAGCAAAATCCCACCATAGCAACTTACTCATCTGACAGAATTTTTGTGGCCTGGGAAGACCGCCGCAGCTTGACAACCTACGACATCTACTTTGCCACCATTGTGCCGCTCCCCACCCTGGATTATATAATCCTGACCGATTCTCCAGGGGGAACACCTTTAGAAGCAGTGATTCTTCCCGTGGGAGGTAACATCACGATTTACGCCTCAGGCTTCAATTTAACAAGTGGAGTATTCGTTGATCTGGTTGAGGTTAATTGGATTCAAAATCCCCCCCTAGGTTCACTCACTAATTTGTTCGGTAACTCAACAACCTTTATCGCGGGATTTACCACAGGTTTAGTGGATATAAACGGAACCAGTGGTATAAATCCCTTATGGACTGATAATTTCTCTTTGAATATTCTGCCGCCAACAGCCGATTACATACAGATCACTGATGTCCCTAATGGTCAACCCATAATAGGTGATATTGTACCGTTAGACTTCAAAGAATGGGGCAACTGCTCTGCTTATAATCTTACAGTAGGTTACATCGGAACTGTGAATGCAGACTGGAGCGTAGATGGTGGTGATGCCACCCTTCTTGGCCCCGAGCCAGAGATCTTAAACGGAATCGATGTAGGTACCACAACCGGCAGAGTTTGGCTAAATGCAAGCTATAATGGACATACCTATAGTATCCAATATTCAGTAAGCCCCTGGGCCGTGGATTACATCCAGATAACCGATGTTCCAGACGGAAATATTTTGACAGGCGGCAATGTATCTGTGGGCTTTTTGGAATGGGGCAACTGCTCAGCCTACAATATCACAGGGGGCTTTATCGATGTGGCCTGGGCAGACTGGACTGTAAAAGGTGGAGACTCCATACTTATCGCACCAACACCAGGGTTTTTCTGCGGACTAAATGTAAGTTTCATACCAGATGTCGTTTGGCTCAATGCTAGTTATAAAGGATACGTTTTTGGTGTCCAGTATAATGTTACGCCTCCGAAAGTGGACTATATAATGATCACAGATGGCCCGGGTGGACCCCCACTTTCAGGCGGAATCGTCCCAGTTAAATACCAAAAGTCAGGAAGTTGCTCCGCATACAACAAAACAGTAGGATTCATTGATGTGGTGAGTGCAAACTGGACTGCAGAAGGCGGCAATTCGTCGCTTCTTGGGATATCCCCTGCCATGATGAACGGAATCGATGTAGGCATTAACGGATCAATCGTGTGGCTCAACGCAAGTTACAATAACACACACAATTTTAGCATCCAGTACAATGTTATACCTCCATCAGTGGATTATATCGAAATAACCGATCTTCCAGGCGGGAGTCCCCTTACAGGAAGTACTGTTCCTGTGGGCTTTACTGAATGGGGTTACTGCTGCATGTTCAATGATACGATTGGATATATCGGCAGAGTGAGTGCGAACTGGACCGCAGATGGTGGCACCTCATCGCTTCTTGGAGGAACACCTTCAGATGTGAATGGAATCAATGTCAGTAAGGATCCTGGTGAAGTGTGGTTGAATACAAGTGTTAGTGGTTTCAATGATAGCGTCTTATACATTGTGCTTACCCCGGTAGTGGATTACATAGAAATAACCGACAATCCAGGTGGAACTCCTCTTGTCGCAAAGAACGTGTCTGTTGGATTTCTGGAATGGGGCGCCTGCTCACTGTACAACAATACAGGGGGTTACATACGAACAGGGAGTGGAGATTGGAAGGCAGAGGGTGGAACTTCATCATTATTTGGACCTACTCCAGAGATTACAAATGCAATCCAGGTGGGCATTGTAGGAGGAGACGTATGGTTCAATGTAAGTTACAATGGACATTCAGACAGCGTTTTATACAATGTATCCCCGCCCACTGTGGATTATATCGAGATAACTGATATTCCAGACGGGACTCAGCTTGTTGGCAGTTTGGTGTCCTTTGGTTTTCAGGAATGGGGTAACTGTTCTGGATATAATGATACAGCAGATTTTATTGGTGTTTTGGATGCAACCTGGACTGCGAAGGGAGGTAACTCCTTGCTTCTTGGGGCCACTCCTGCCGTCTTAAATGGAATCGATGTTGGCACAATCGAAGGTCCTGTTTGGTTCAACGCCAGTTGGGGGGGATACAATGATAGTGTACAGTATGAGGTGATTTTCGCAACAATAGACTACATCCAGATTACAGATGTCCCCAACGGGACCCCTCTTTTGGGAGGCTCTGTTCCTTTGGGTCACAGGGAATGGGGCAATTGCTCTGCTTACAATATCACCCACGGATATGTCGGCCATGTTACGGCTTCCTGGACTGTTGAGGGCGGGGGATCATCCCTTTTAAATGTGACACCATCGAGTTCCAACGGTGTCGATGTGGGTTTGATCCTAGAATCGGTATGGCTCAACGCAAGCTACACAACATTCACTTACAGTATCCGATACGATATAATCCCCCCCACACCTGATGTCATAGAAATAACTGATATTCCAAATGGAAATCCGGTTTTGGGGGGCACAGTTTTGGTGGGTGAAAGGATATGGGGCCACTGCTCCGCGTTCAATGATACAGTTGGATACATCGGTGTTGTGAATGCACAATGGACAGCAGAGGGAGGCACATCATCACTTTTAGATTCGACACCAGGGACCTTTAATGGTATAGATGTTGGAATCATTCAAGGGATAGTCTGGTTCAATGCAAGTTATGGGGGACGTTCTTACAGCATCCAGTTCACAGTATCTCCTCCTTTAGTGGATTACATCGAGATAACCGATGTTCCCAATGGCACACCCCTTCCAGGTGGTATTATGCCCCTTGGTATTCGAGAGTGGGGAAACTGCTCTTCATACAACAATACAGCTGGTTTCATAGGAACTGTGAATGCGGACTGGACTGCAGAAGGTCAGGCATCAACACTTCTTGGGATAAGCCCTGCTCATTTAAATGGTATCGATCTGGGTACAACTGATGGGACAGTTTGGTTCAACGCTAGCTTCGATGGGGCAACTGACAGTGTCCAGTATCTGGTTAGTCCACCCACTGTGGACTTTATTAAAATAACCGATGTTCCCGGTGGAGCAGCCCTTGAAGGTGGTGTCGTTCCAGTGGGATTTCGGGAGTGGGGCAACTGTTCCGCATATAATGATTCGGTGGGCTTTATAGATTCAGTTGCCGCCACATGGAGTACTTTCGGAGGTACATCAACAGTATTTATCGGGGCACCTACAGTACTCAATGGGATAAATGTCGGGAAAATCCCAGGTATCGTATGGCTCTTGGCGAATTTCGAAGAAAAAACATTTGGTGTTCAATACACTGTTAGTCAACCAACAGTGGATAAAATTATAATCCGTAGCGAGCCCGATGATTCTGGAAAACCTGTTGGGGATAGGACATATATAGTCTATCAACAGGAATCCTTCTATGCTGCAGCATATAACAATACAGCAGGCTATATTAGCGATGTCGATGCCACATGGGAGAGCAGCGATGAAAATGTGGGCATAATGGATATAAGTACGATACAACCGAAATTCATTGCCCAGCTTGTGCAGAGGGATTTGATTTGTATTGTGAATGCTTCTTATTTGGGCATCAAAAACTCAACAGGATACCTTACGGTTTTAAAACCAATGATAGACGAGATTATAATAAGAGATGCTGAAAAAGGCGAGGGGAATATCACCACCTCCAGGTGGTACTCAGCAGGGGAAACCGACCAATTCTATGCAGCGGCCTATAATGACACTGCTAAGTTTCTATATGATGTTGAGGTTTTTTGGTCCAGTGATGATGTTACTGTGGGTCTGGTAACATCCTTTGGTATCTGGACCAACTTCACTGCACAAGAGCTATCTGAAGATGGCATATGTAAAATTACTGCTTTCTATTCAGCGCAACTTTCCGACTCTACGGGAATAATAACTGTATTGGCACCCATTGATGACCCCCCACCCGACGCACCGATTCAACCCACTTTAAAGGTATTGGGTAAAGATAAAATCGAGATCACATGGACTCCCAATACAGAATCCGATATGGACCACTATATCATTCAGCGCGCCACAAGTCCCGATGGTCCATGGATAAATGTCACAAATGCCAGTAGGGATGAGACATCCTTCACAGATTCCGGCCTTGAACCTGGTGCTTCATATTATTATAGAATAATAGCCGTTGATGAGGCTGGCAATGAATCACCGCATTCGCAAGAGGCCCATGGTACCACGGAAACTGGATCTTCCCCTGAAGAAGAATCCCCGTGGGTTCTGCTCTTGGTGATCCCAATTATCATCATCGTTTTGCTGTTGATCTTATTTTTGATTCGGAGGAAACCAAAGGAAAAGGAGCTTACTTACGAGGAGAAAGCGTTGCGTATTGCCTTGCAGGAACAAAGACTTTCCAACAATAGAATCCCACCCCCCCCGAGAAAGAAGAAAGCTATCTTAAGAGTAACAAAAGATAAGGCAGAACCATCAAAAGGTTCAGAAAAAGAGGAAGAAGCGCCCTTTAAAGCTGAAGAAGAGGAAGAGGAGGAACCACCTCCCCCAGATGATGAGGATGAAGAGCCCCCTCCTCCAGATGATGAGGACGAGGAGCCCCCTCCTCCGGATGATGAAGACTTCTAGTTTCAGAGAATATACTCAGATATAGAGCTTTAGGTGGTGCCTGAACATTTTATAAATGAATATCCATTATCAAATTAACGGCTTGGAGCGGATATATTTTTATACAATCAGTGTATAGCATTCCGAGGTGAACTCATGAAGAACATGGTTCTGAAACTTTTTTGTATGATGATTGCTGGACTTTTGCTTGCCCCCTCCTCTTCTGCATCGGGATTTGATAATTGGGAAGAGGGGGATGAGGAGGATATACTTGGAAAATCGTTTAAGGATGAGTATTGGACCTCCTCTGTTTCTGATGGGACAGATAATGGCACTGCCACATTTTCTGTGTCTTACGTTAATTTTGCTGATGTACAGGTCTTCCTGGTAGCCTTGGAGAATATCACGGGACCAAAAGGCGGAAAAGGTGTTTTACCATATCAATTACTTGGAATGCATTACTATACACCCGAAAAAAGAGAGGTGTTCATAGGGGCGATATTCGCGTTCTTGATGGCGTACAATGATACAAATGGTAACCACATACAGGACCCGGGTAATGAACCCGTTTACTACATTATTCCTTACGGCCTAGGCAATGCAAATGGAAGTTATTCCCCAAACACCATCGTGCATGAGGTGGAAAAGGTAGATGAAGGCCATTATAGGTTTGGCATAACGTACACAAATTTGTTTGCAAAGATTATCGTGGCCAACCACAGCAATCACTTTGCATTCTGGGCATCCTTTGCCCTACCGTTATTGCATGCCAGATTCAGTGAATTTTCGGTGATGTACGATGTAACGATCGACGAAGATACAGGTGAAGTTAAAACTGAAACATATTATACCATTGGCCAGGTGGAGTTGATCAAAATATTTGGCAAAGATTATGAACCCCGAGAAATTTTAAATGAGGATTGGGGAATCAGTGCAGTTCATTATGTATCTGTATTTGCTTCTTGGTATGAGTTTACCAACAAAACAGGTCATGAAATCCAAACAGGGATGGATCCAATTGCTGCTGAAAATATCAGTATCCAGGTGGGGGATGAGAATGATAGAGCATTTGAAATCGGATATAGGGGCACCTTTGACCTAAAAGATGAAAGTACAACACCTTACACGAATATCCGCGATGACCAGGATGCCTACAATATCCTTCTACAGGCCAAATTGGGTGACTTGATACTTGTTGGTTGGCAACTGGGTTTTTCAGCCGGGCTTTTTTCTCTTCTCTCATATGCCTTGAGTGAGAACATTCAAGACGAGTACTCCAGTCCCAAGGACCTCAGAGGGAAATGGTGGCTCAATTACGCACACACTGCAAGATTGTGGTATGCCGTCTCCTTCCCAGGCTGGCAAGGATACAGGGTCGAGCATGATCCTGTTTACACCGCTTATTTTGGAGAACCTCCTGCTGAAGAAGAGGAAGAAGGAGGACTTTGTGCCTCAGGAGCCTTGATATTTGTAGGTGCCATATGCATTCCATCTGCAAGAGTATTTTCAAGGAAGACAAGGCATAAGAAGCGACTATGAGTTTCTTCATCCTCCGTTGAATAGATATACGATAGCAAACCTCACTTTTTAATAGACCTAGGTATGTACCATTTTAAATGGATCAAAAATCCCTTCTCGAGAAGATCATAAAGAAACTAGCAAGCAAGGAAAAGAAATGCGTCCTTTTGCATGTGAATGCCGACCCAGATGCCTTAGGTTGCGCAGTGGCTTTGAGCTTGGCTTTTCCTGAGATTACCATCGGATCTGCAGGGGGTTTGAGCAAGAACGGCAAGAACCTTCAAAAAAACCTGGATGTGGAGGTTATTGAACATCCGGATATATCGATTTTCAACACGATTATCGCGGTTGATACACCCTCACCTGAAAGATTGGGAGAGTACGGAGAAAATCTAAGTAATCTCATCGTAATTGACCATCACCTCAAGACCCATGCTTGGGAAACCGAACTCTGTTATATCGATGAAAATGTGGCATCCTGTGGAGAGATCGTTTACGAAATCCTAAAGCTCGCCGAAAAAAAGATAACTTCAAAAATCGGACTAGCTCTACTTGCAGGTATATTAACAGATACTGGGAAATTCAGCTATGCGAAAGCAAGCACATTAACAACATTTGCCAAGATAATGGAAGCAAGCGGAATCAGTATGGATGATGTCCTCTCTGTATTTGAGGAGGAGCACGAAACAGACTACTCAAAAAGGATATCAAGATTAAAAGGTGCACAGAGAATGAGATATACAAAGGTGGGTAGATACATTGTTGCAGTATCCCAGGTAGGATCTTTTGAATCCAGTGTATGTGGTACATTGCTTTCATTGGGAGCCGATTGCGCATTTGTCGGCTCACAAAGGGAAAATGAATTCAGGATAAGCGCAAGGGCAACTTCGGCCATTATTAAGGAAGGTTTGCATCTCGGTAACCTGATGGATGAGATCGGAAAAGAAAATGGGTGTGACGGAGGTGGACATGATGGGGCGGCAGGACTTGCGGGAATAGGTGATGTCGAGGCGATGCTCAATATTTGTATTGAGAGGTTGAAAGGTGGTTTTTAAGGGGCTTTTCGGGGTTTTATCGAGGTTTTTCCCAACCAAAATATTTATATTCCACTAAAATAATGTTAATTATGGTAGAAGAACCAAACAAATTATGACACACGCAAAAGGTGGGTATTGGAGAGACAGTTATCTCGCTGTCTTCGATGCCAGAGAATTCTGGTAGGGGCTGAATGCTCGTTGAAAAAAACCGAAAAAACAAAACGATGTTGAACAAAGAGTGTAATAAGGAGCCTAAATGCTTTATATAGATAAAAATAACCTTATATCAATGAATAAATAGAGTAATATAGGGAAAGCCCGTATAGGTAAATGGGGGCGCGAATATTGGCATCCAACTATCTAAAAGCGCTTCAACTGACAAAACAACTTGAGAAGAAAGCGCAAGAGGCCACGAAGTTCCGCAAGTTGGCCGAAAAAGAGATAGCAGTGGCTGAGGAACTGATTAAGGCCGCAAAAAACATGGATGCCAACGTCGCTAAGGCCGAGGCAAAACTAACAGAAGCGACCAGCGCTTTGGCGCAAAAGGAATTCAAGTCAGCATCCGAACTTGCTCAGGAGAGCAAGTCAATAGCAGAAAACGCCCTTAAAGAACATGTTTTAATGGTAATTGATTCCACAAAGAACCTCATCAAATTGGCAAGGGAGATGGGTGTGGAAGCTCCAAACCTGGATGAACCACTGGCAAAATCAAATGAAGCCGTTACAGAAGGAAAATACGAAGAGGCTCTGGGACATGCGGAAAAAGGATGGGAGGTTGTTGATAAACTCCTTAATGAACAGGTTTCAAAAACATTTACAAAAGCTCAATCCCTTATCGTCATGGTCAAGAAAATCGGACAAGACGCATCAGAGGTGGAAACACATCTTAATAAAGCCAGGGAGTACACAGATAAAAGCGATTATGAACATGCCTGGAGATTCATTAGCGAGGGAATGCAGCAGGCCGGTAAGCTTGCAGAGGATGAAATATCAAAGCTCATAGAAAATGCCATGGTAACCATAGAACTGGCAAGGAGAATGGAAGCGGACGTTAAGAAGGCCCAAGAGCTTTATGATAACGCTCAAACTGCCTTGGATTCCCAGGATTTTGAACAGGCAATAAATCTGATTAACAAGAGCCAAAGTGAAGCAGATAAACTCGTGGGAAGGGCGAGCACGAAGATCATAAGACAGTGTGAAGAGACCATCAGGGAGGGAAAGGCCATAAATGCTGAGGTTACAAAGGCCCAACTTCTGTTCAATAAAGCAAAGGATGCATTCAAATCGAAGAATTTTGACGAAGTTTATGATTATTCCAATCAGATATATGAAGAGGTGGAGAACGCTCAATTTCAATGTGTATTGAAAACGATTTCTCTCTCCAGACCGAAGTTCATCACCGCCAAAAACATTGGCGCGAACCTTTCGGAATCCGTGAAATATTTGGACATGGCAAGAAGTTCCTTAAAAGAGAAGAAATTCGTCGAAGCAATGGAATATGCAAGAAAAGGTGAAGCTACAATAAATAAATTGATCAGTAATTATGAAGGTGCGAAGGAAGAGCTGCAACTCATAACACAGGCCATATCGAGAGCCGCGAAGATAGGAGTGGACACCATACGGATCACAGATCTTATGAAGGAGGCAAAGGGAGCATTCGATTCCAAGGACTATAAAAAAGCCATGAATCTCATATCCCAATGCAGGGAAAAAATAGAGCAGGGAATGTACGATCATACATTTGATATAATCAAGAAATCTGAGGAAATAGTATCATTGGGCGAAAAGACGGATTCTAATGTAAAGCACGTGAGGGAATACCTGAATCAGGCAAATGTTGCCCTAAAAGCTGAGGATTACAACAAGGCAATTGAACTCGCCAACAAAATCAAAGAAGAAGCAGGAGATGCATTAAAAAAAGGTGTCACCAAGGAGATAGTGGATCTTACATATGTGGTTAATTCTCTCGAAGAAGGAGAGGGAAAGACCAATTGTATGAATTTACTAGCAAATGCTGGCGCAGTGTTGGATCAGGATAATTACGATGAAGCCTATGGATTTGTTATTGAATGTAAGAAGGCTGTCAATGAATATGTAAAGTCTTCAATTGAAAAGGCCGAAGTCACAATGGCGTCTTTAAGAGACATGAAAGGTGACATTCCACAAGTCGAAGAAATGCTGAGTAAGGCGAAATCACTATACGAGGAAAAAAAATTCTCTGAAGCTTTGACCCAATCCAATAATATCTTAGAGATGGTAATTGACCAACAGAAAACCATAGTTACCGATTTAGCCTCGAGCATATTGGAAAACATCAACAGGGCAAAAGAATATGGAATGGATGTTTCTGAGATGAATGAAAGGCTAAGAGGGGCAAATGAGGCTATAGCGAGGAGGAATTTCCGGGAAGCATATTATATCATGACCAAGAGTAAAGAGGAAACACTCTCATTTATTGGAGAACATGAAGAGCTAACAGCAACGATAATTGCATTGAAATCCAAGATAGAGGAGGCTACGAAACACGACATAGATATGTCGTCCCCAATGAAGAAATTAGTGGAGGCAGAAAAATCTCTTTCCGCAGGTAGTTTTAAAGCTGTCTCTGACCTGGTAGAGGAGTGTACAAACGAGGTAACCCAGCTCACCTTGGTGCATTCCATTAACGAAAAAATGGAATTTGGCAAGGAATGCATTGAAATCGCAAAAAACCTTGAAATGGATACTTCAGATGCAGAACTCCAACTCAAAAAGACGGTCATATATATGAACAACGAGCAATTCGAAAATGCCCTTAACTCCGCTCAAAAAACCGCCGAGAGGGCCGAGGAGCTTTGCAATGTAAAGATTTCAGATATGTTATCAAACGCATACTCCATGATAATAGAGGCTAAGAAAATCGGTCTGGATGTTCTAACTGTAGAGGTCCTTTACCAAAAGGCCGAGGAGGCCTTGGAGCTGCATAGGTACGAAAAGGCGGCAAAATACGCATCCCATAGCCTGGGTGAGATCGAAGAGATCAGGGACGAGAGCCAAAGAACTGCGAATATCATCAATCTAGCAGGTAATTATATCCAAGAGGCAGAGAGTTTAAAGGCCGATGTAAGCGAGGCAAGGAAATTGCTCGAAAAGGCATTTTCTGAGTTAAAGAACAACGAGTATCTCGCTTCCATAGAATTGGGTAAAAAATGCATAAGGCTGGCAAAAAAGGCTAAAGAGCTGAAGGTTTCTGAGGCAATATCATCGTTTCAGTCCATTATTAACAAGTCCAAATCCGAAGGAATGGATGTTTCCAAAGCTGAGAAATTACTGGAGGAGGCAAGAATCGCACTTGCCGATGAAGATTACAATGAGGCATTGAGGCTCGCCATGCAGAGCGAAAGCGAGGTTGAGAAGGTAGATCTTCAAAAGAAGATGGCAGCTGAAATCATCGCCGTTACCGCTGCAAAATTGAAGGAGGCTGAGAAAAAGGGCATTGGAGCGGACAATGTGAGGAAGCTGTTGATAAAGGCAGCCACCGCCCTAAAGAACCTTGAATATGTGAAGGCCCTTGAGTTTGCATTGGAAAGCGGAATAGTGCTTTCGGAAACCACAGAGGAGTACGAACGAGCCTCCACGACCCTTCATGCAGCTTTAGCAAGGGTGAACGAGAGTGACGATGTCGGTGTTGATGTGAAAAAGGCTAGGGAGCTCTATGGTGTTGCCAAAAAGGCGTTTGAGGAAAAGAAATTCACAACTTCTATGAAGTTCGCAAAAGAAACCATCAGGGAGGCGAAGCGATCCTATGTAGGACATCTTTCAATACCCATTGAGAATTGCGAGCAGCTTATAAAAACCGCCTCGGAATTGGGTGTGAATGTTACGAGAGCCAACAACATGTTAGACGAGGCAAAGGCCGCCTTGGAGGAGGAGTCATACGCTCAGGTGGCGGTATTCACGGAAAACTGCAAGAGGCTCATTGAGAGAGAGATTACTAAAAACCTGTTTGAAAAACTTTCCTCCGCAAAGGCAAGATTGACGAAGGCCAAGAAAAAGGGAATGGACCTAACCGAAGTGATGGCGATATTAAAGAGCGGGGAATCCCACCTTGAAAGCAAGGAATATCTCGATGCTGCTAAATACATACGAAAATTGATGGACCAGATGGAGACAATAGAGCCAGGAGCTCCAAAGGTCAAAGAGACAGCTGTCGAGGAGGTATTGGAAGAACCCTCTGAGATAGCCGCCGAGGAACCTCCCGCGCCTCCCCTATCCGAAGAGATCGAGGAGAAGAAAAAGGAGTTGGAGGAAGAAGAGAAACAGATACCAAAACCCGACAAAGATGTGGAGGATTTGATTTCTGAGTTGGCAGGGAAACTTATGCGTATCAGTAAAAGCGGAATGAACACGAAATCGGCTGAGAAATTACTAAGGGAAGCACAGGAGCTCAGCGAAAACAAGCCCGATTTGGCCCTTGAGATCCTCAAAAAGGCAGAGACAGCCTTGGAAACCGAATTGGAACCTTTCAGCCCGAATGTCTCGCTTGAGATCGATTTAAGTGATGTTGAGGAGAAGGATAAATGGTATGAGATTACTTTGGTACTTTCCAACACTGGCAAATCGGTTGCAAAGGATGTGCAATTTATCAAGAAGGGGGAGGACTTCGAAATACAGGGCCTTGAAGGTATAAAAATTCTAAAAGCAAGGGATAAATTGGAGATTCCTCTAAAAATAAAGGCCGTCGCCTCCGGCGATCTGAATTTCTATTTAAACACCACATTTTCCAGAATCTTCGATGGCAAAGTATGTGAAGCTCAATTATCCCATGAAGTCACCCTGGGAAAATCGCCGGAAAAAGCACCACCATACAAGAAAATCAAGGCGGAAAAAGGCTATAAATGCTATGCCTGCAACGGCAAGATAAAACCAGGATTCATGGTAATAGAATGCAATTGCGGCAACACATATCATGAGGCTTGCGGAGAGAGAATTGGAAAATGCCCCATGTGCGGCACACTTTTTAAGAAAAAATCCTCGGCCAAGAAAAAATTGGCCTTGAGAGTGGACAGCTGAGTTTATTTATCATTCTTTGGATTTCTTTTCCTTTTTCTAGAACAGAATATTATGAATGTTATTGTCGATGCTATTGGGACCGCGATATCGGAGAACTCCGGGATGTACTCGTCCACCTTCACTCTACCTGCATTGTCGTTAGCTGGAGAATCATCGGGATCATCGAAATATGGGCAGCCCATGATGAAATTATCGTAACCGCTTCCGTTTACATCTGCCGCGAAAACAGCCAATCCTAATCCCTCACCGATTGTTCCACTTAAACTCCAATCGCTGGTATTATCCAAGTTTGCTCCATCGAAGTCGTATGCATATGCGATACCATCAGATGAACTGGTTCTGTATGCTCCCACAAAAGCATCAAGGTAGCCATCACCCCAGAAGTTACCTATCGCAACAGAATAACCGAACCTATTTGCACCAATCTCATGTAAAATCAAATCGTCATCTTCCCCAGTGGCTGAGCCGAAGCCTCCATCGGAATCATCCTCTGTAAAGTAGATATAAGCTTTTCCCTCCTCGGAGTTGTAGTACGGTGCACCTATAAGGAGATCATCAAAGTCATTTGTTGTGGCAGATTTATTGAAATCACCGATTGCGATACTCCATCCAAATCTCTCTGATTCGCCATTTTCTGTCGGGTAATTTGCACCGGATTCTATTATAACATCTGCACCGGCTAATTGTGCTCCATCACCGTAGGTACCGTCCCCGTAAAACACGAAAACGGCTCCGGCTGCACTGGTACTACCAACGAGGTAACCATAAGCACCTACGGCTATATCATCATAATCCGTCGCACCGTTGTTTCTGAGATTACCTCTGGCTATAGATACTCCCAAATTACCTGTAGTGTATCCAATCGTGACACTGGGATCGTACACCAGTCCATCGTCCCAATCTGTTGAGTTGAAATATATGTATAGGCTGTTGTTGGAGTTGGCGCCAATTGCCACATCATCTCCGTCGTTTCCATCGAAATTACCCACAGCAAGGCCGTACCTTCCAAACCCAGGCGCCCCGGCCCCAGGTGGATAAATGATCACATCTGCAGTTGTGACAGCGCCTGAGATGCCACCTTCTCCGTAAACCACATACGCCTCATCCCCTGAGGTGGTGAGCACCACATCATCACGCACGCCGTCGTTGTCAAAATCTGCTGCTGCGACACATCTTCCTAGTTGATCATTATTACTTCTATCAGGTTCCTCAGTGAGATTGATAATTGCATCTGGTGTGAAATCGTTGGTCATTACAGGACCATAGAAAATGTATGCGGCACCCCAACTAGTTGAGGTATGATCCCAGTACGGTGCACCAGTTACGATATCATACTCGTTGCCATCGTCATTAAAATCCCCAACTGCAAGGGAATAACCCAAATATTCGCTGTCATCCCCGCCGCCTTCATATTGATCATTTTTCAATATCGTGGGATCTATTCTAACAGGATATTCTGCCGTGGCAAGCCAGTCCATAGAGCACCGTAAGGTAAGTGTAGCTGTTGAATCCTCAGGATCTATGAAATCCACCACATATTCGCATTTTACATCGTCTCCATTTGCATCGTAAGCAACAGGGCTCATCAACGTGTAGACGTTTTCAGAATAGAAGGTGTTGCGGAATTCAATATCACTTGTTGTCACAAAACCGTCCTTCTGTGGATAATTATCCACGTACATTGCTAATTCTGGAGAGTAGCTCAAAGGCGTCGTGACCAAAAGAAAACCAGAATCCATGATATCCTCTATGGGGTTCTCGGCGAGGATGATATCCTCTTTTAACATACTCCCCCCAAACATGTAGTGAGTTGTGACAGCAAGATCATCAAAGGAGTAATAGTAATCAGCATGAGACTCGCTGATTTCAAAGCCCGAGTTTTCAGGTTCATCAAAAGTATAAACAACTTCATCCAAAGAGGTGATCTTCAGCTCAGAAGGCACGTTCCAGGACAAAAAGTAACCTTTCTTTGTCTCAAAGAGCACCTCACCTTCATTCTCATCGAAGTACACATCGTAGCTGCCGTGATATTTCACGTCATAACCTCTGCTTTTACCATCTCCGATGTAGGCTCTTGTGGGTCCTGTAATCACACCCTCTGTATTTGAATAATCTCTATCTTTCTTTCTCCAATCTGTCGTTAAAAAGTATACATCGAAGTGATCATCTGCGGGATTTAATTCTATGTCATCCCAGGTTATGCCCACCTCCATCCGCAGCATGTCCAGTTCCACCTCTGGAGAGCGGTGCTCAGTCCAATTCCAATCAAAAGGAGAAGCTCCAGACCATTTGTAGATTACGCTGCTTTGCACGATATTGTACCTCCCCTTCACCTCTATCATATAATCAGCGGCAATTGGAAGGCCTTCCCTATAACCTATCCCAGGATTCGTATCTATGAAAATGTAAACCAAATCCTCTCCTGTTTTTGGATAAATAGGTATTGGAGGTTCAGGAGGGCCTATGTATTTTGTTGCACCTGTTACAATCTGTTTAAGAAGAACATCCGTACCTCCGACATCGAAATCCTCTATACCATCGTCGTCATCATCGGTATCCTCTTCATCAGGTATACCATCATTATCGAAGTCAAACCTGGTATCCTCCAGCACACCATCGGAATCATATATCTTTAGCTCTATCCCGTAATCTATGATGATATATATCGCATCGCCATCTTCGACCTTCCAGTATCTGTCCAATATTTTAATCAATCCAGCATTAGAAGTCAATGGTTGTGAGTTATTTTCAAATGCCTCTATTAGAAGATCATCTGGTGCCCCCTCCTTTAGATACTGTCTGAAATTCAGGTTCAGGCTAAATAAAAACTCGATGTTCACATCATGGTTATCATTTAAATCTAATATTCCATCTCCATCTGAATCCACTTGCTCCGACGGCACGAATATTTTTGCAGATGCAGTATTCCGATAGGGAACAGCCGTTCCAGAGCACATACTTTTATCCACTTTTAAAAAGAACGCTGCTTGGGAATCGGTGGTGGAAACACCGTATTTAAGTATATCCAATTCAACGCGGCTTACATCACCGCTTGTGTCGTTACGAACGAATTTTGTGTCCCAATCTGCAAATGCACCGTCTATTATAACGTCGTCAGGTATGTCCACCAGATAGCTGGTTTCGTATTTCTCATCCTCGGGGTTCTCATCTTCGGGGGCCATTTGTTTTAAAGACACTGTTCCTGAATCAGTTATTATATCATGGTTTTTCATTATTTTAAATCCAATGCTGTCCCCTTCCTGTGCACTTTCACTGATATCTACTACAATGTAGACAGTGGTTGCGGTTTGCTCTTGCGTAAGGGTCAATGCCGGTTGAAATGTTAAAATGCCCTCCCTTAAAGTGCCCAATCCAAATGATTTGCGGTTCTCATCCTCAAGCCTTATCTCAGAGACGTCGTCATCTGTTCCAGAGCCTGTTCTTTCGGCCTTGATCTCATTGATGGTTATATCGTTGTTTATAGCCTTGATTTCCAACCTAAGCAGTTTATTGCCGTCACCACTGATCTTACCTTCACCCTCACCTTGTTGAGTTACAGCTAAAACACCATCTTCATTGGATATTATGGTGTCTGAAAAATCTTCAGATCCGTTCCATCCCTGCATATAAAACAGAATATCCAAGGGTTCATGGTTACTAAGGTGAATTGATTCGTGGTTTACCTGTGCCTCCAACATCGAGCCACTTACTGCTGCTGATACGTATTCAACAGTTTCCCAATGATTCCAGTCCTGCTCCACTTCAGGGTAATTGTAAAGAAAATTACCAAAGATGGTTTCATTCCAACCATAAATCTCCAACATATAATCTGCACCAATGCCCTTTATCAAATAGCCTGAGTCGGGATCCTGATCTGTATCCACGAAAATGTATGCCGTATCCACAAGTTGTCTGCCATCAGGCTCATTGGGCTCACCAGCCAACATGAAACCTGCAACCTCTAAATAGAACGAAAGTTCCATCTGGCTATCATCCACCCGATAGTCGATTATGTCAACGTTGGGATTGAATTCTGCAGCTTCGATTTCATCTGAAGTTGTTTGTACATTCTTCCAATCTCCAAAACTGCCATCGATATCTATTTTTTCCTCGGGTTTCATTATATTCACGAGGATATATGGGGTAAATATCAGAATAAATAATATAACAGGAATTCCGATAAGTTTTAGTTTACTACGTTTCGGGTCGATTACGGGGCGTTTTGGACCTAGGCCGTTGGTAATACCGTTGCCATTGGTCAAACCATTGGTTATACCCACTTTTAAAGCCCGAAGTCCATTGGTTAAACCGTTGGTAAGACCATTTGTAATACCGTTGGTCAGGCCCCGTTTGGCTTTTTTAAGTCCATTGGTGATGCCGTTGGTTAAACCATTGGTCAAACCATTGGTGAGACCGTATTGGGCCTCTAATTTGGCTTTCGCTTCCTCGGTTTTTTCTCTTTCCAGGCTTTCAACAGCCAAAATCTCGTCCAAAGCGGCCTCCAGTTCCTCCTCCTCAGACAGAAACTCAGCTCCGCAACTGGAGCAAATACTGGCTGAAGAATCCACTTCCTCCCCGCATGAGGGACATGCAAATAATTCACCTTCCTCCTCAACAAAGACAAGGCCACAGTCAGGGCATTTTTGGATTTCGTAATCTAAGATTGCCCCGCAGTCGGGGCATTCGAACTTTTCGATTACCTCCTCACCCTTTAATTCCTCAGGCACTTCCTCCATTTCAACGAATTCAATGCCACATGTTGGGCAAACCTCATCTTTTGAATCTATCTCGGTACCACAGCTTGGACATTTATACATCTCTTCTCCACCCTCGGGCTCTGCTAAAATCTGCTCAATTTCTTCCGAGAGTGCCTCAAGTTCGTCCTGCAGTTCCAAACTGGATGGAGCCTCTTCCTCCTCAATAAGGAGTTTCTCCAATCCTCTTTCGATTTCTAATAATTCATCATAGGGTATTTCCTCAACTCCGGGGGCAGTGAGGGCCTTGATCTTCACATCTCCTGATTCGATACCCTTTATAAGATCATCGATACCCTCGTAACCTTCTATAGGACCTGTTTGCTCAACAGTTTTCTCAAGGGCTTCCACTGCTTCCTCGTACCTGCCTAACTTCGTGAGAACAAAACCTTTTACCCCATATACATATGACTTTTCTGGTTCCACCTTTACTGTGATATCCAGTGCCGCCAGTGCAAAATCGTATTTCTTTGATGCAAGTAAAGTTGCTCCCAGTTTAAACCATAAATCTGAGTCGTTTAAATCGGTTCGTAAACTTTCTGTAATCTCCTTTATTGTATCTTCCTGGTCTAAATCCTCGATATCGTGTTCTATTTTATCCAAAACATCTTTTTGTTCTTCAGGTAGGTCGAGTTCTTTCCATCTCTCGTACATCTCCCTGAACATTTTCTTTTCAGGCATGCATGTCCCCTTTCTATATTGTGACAGCGTCCCTGAAACTTTCCGTAACTCTGTTTACTCCCTTACCATCCATAGTGCCACATGATGCTGTCAAATAGGGGTACTATTCTATCACCCTTATATATTTTCTATATCCAAAATGCATATTTTTTATCCAGAATTACATCTAATATATATATATTTATGTTTAATAATTATTAATACAGATCTTTAAAGGTTTTTACAAATGCTGGATGTTTGAGCCTAAGAAATAATTGTTATACCAAAATAATTCGAACATAAGGCTCATCCATAAAAAAATCAAGAAAACAATAGATGCAGGTGCCGGGATTTCCGAGCCAGGCGAGGAAATGAAGTGGTGGGTTTCCCGCCACGGGCATTCGTCCCTAGCGAGGAAAGGTAATTTAATATGCTTATAATCTCCTTTCCTCTGAGGTTCGAATCCCTTAAATTAATTTAATAGCAATTAGAAAATAATGGATGCAGGTGCCGGGATTCGTCCCTAGCGAGGAAAGGTAATTTAATATGCTTATAATCTCCTTTCCTCTAAGGTTCGAATCCCTTACATCAATGTGATAATAATTAGAAAATAAAGGATGCAGGTGCCGGGATTCGAACCCGAGTTGTTGGCTTTCTTTGATATCCCCGTAAATTGAGAAGGAGAAGATCATGGAAGGCCAACGTCCTAAACCAGACTAGACTACACCTGCATTTGATTTATTCAATTCTATCCGAGGGAAAGCTAAAAGGGTATATAAATTCTTCACTTGACTGTATCTTCTTTAATAACTCAGTTTTTATGCATTAATAAGAATTGATGGTCCAAAGACATTGAATATACAAAATTATAAAGAAGCTTAGTATCTTATACAATGAGGACAAATTTATATCTGAAAAGGAAAAATATTTATCTATTAGAACCATAATATAGGCACTGGTGCTTCATATGAAGAAGGTGAGCAAAAACAAACTCATGAGTATAATCGGAATCGTAATAATCGTGTCGGTTCTGTTATTAGCAGGCTGTTTCGAGGAAGATGGGGAAAAATCGATTAAGGCCGTTAAAATTGCGCCAAAAGACATGAAAGCTAGCCTTGATAGCGGAGATATCGCTGGATATGTCGCTTGGGAACCGTACTGCTCAGATTCTGTTGTCGGTGGGGTAGGTAAGACATTGCATTTATCCGGGGAGATTTGGCCTGGTCATCCATGCTGCGTCGTGGCCGTAGAAAAGAACTTTGCAAGTTCGAATCCTGATCTGGTAAAACATTTCTTGAAAGCGCATATGGAGGCAACCACTTGGATGGTAAACGCATTAGCGGACAACACATCAATGGAATATTCCTTACTAGTTGACATAGCCGTAGATTTTACTGCACGGGATGAAGCTGTCGTAAAGGAAGCATTAAGCCACATGACATACGTTTATCTACTTACCGAGGATTTCTATGATGGTCTTAAAGAATATACTGACAAACTTATAGAATTTGAAATCGTAACTGATGATAAAATATCTGAGCGAGGATACGAGGATACCGAGGATTTTGTTGATAAATATGTTGATGAAACATATCTTCAGGATGCTGCTACCGTAACCCCTACATCCACTTCCTTAGGTACCGTTCGAGTGGGCTACCTTCTAGGTGATCTTCATCAGCTCGCGTATCCTGTGGCCAAGAATTCTGATGTAGGCGGTGGAAAAAGCCTATTTGAAAAATACGGAGTGACTGTTACCGATGCATCTGGTGCTCCTTACTCAAACGGCGGAGATGAAATGGATCATTTTGAAGCAGGGGATGTTGATATGGGATATTTAGGCAGCGCTCCTGCTGTTCTTAAGCATTTGAATGCCGGAATAAATACTATGATTTTAGCCCAGGTTAACAACGAAGGCTCAGCTATAATCGTCGCTGAGAGCATCGATTCCTTAAAGGATCTAAGGGGCAAGAAATTTGGAATACCCGGGTTTTCAACAGTCCAGTATTTCCTTTTAAGGATGATAGCAGAAGAGGAGAATATTAAGGTCTCTACATGAAGACAATCCCTCTACAATAAATATGATCTAAAGGAGATAAGAGCCAAATATCGGTTTGCTCATTAGCGCCAAGGAGACTGACCGATGAACAAAAAGGCTTCGAAGGCCCAAAAGAACAGGACTTTTTTTCTCTCATTTTTCAAGGTAAAGAAAAACAGAGATAGGTTAATTCACTTGGGAATAAGTATCCTCGCTGTAATCATATTTATTCTTGCATGGGATTTATATGCCCAGTTACAAAATAAGCCGTATCTTCCTAGACCGCATATGGTATTTGACGCCCTAATAGCCTCATTTTTTAACCGAGATCCATTTTCACAGCGCTACATGGGAGAACATATTCTAGCCTCCATGGTTAGGATTTTATATGGATTTATAATCGCATTTATTTTAGCAGTTCCCTTGGGTTTGTTGATGGGCTGGTCAAAACATGTGCACAATGCTGGTAATCCCATAGTGGAATTGATTCGGCCGATACCTCCAATAGCATGGATACCTTTTGCAATTGTGTTTTTCGATGAGCCCTTTGATACAGCCTTTATTGTGTTTTTAGGAATTTTCTTTCCGGTTTTAATAAACACCATCTTCGGTGTAAAAAGAATAGATCCCATTATTATCGATGCAGCAAAGACCCTTGGTGTAACAAAGCGAAACATGCTGCAAAAGGTGATTTTTCCAGCGGTAATTCCCACCCTCATGACAGGTATTAGGATCGGATTGGGTATAGGTTGGATGTGTATCGTTGCCGCAGAGATGGTTGGAGTTACAGGCGGTGGCGTGGGATTTTATATATCTGCTATGGCTGATGTGGGACGATATGACGATATGTTCGCGGGAATGATCGTAATAGGTATTCTGGGCTTTATCACAGTAGGTGGAGCCAGTTATATAGAAAGGAGAGTGTCCAGGTGGATGGGAATGCGCTGATTAAAATCGAACATCTGACAAAAATATTTGATTCTGATGATAAGAGTGTCAGCGCAATTTCGAATTTGAATCTCACCATCGAAGAGGGGGAGTTCATTACTCTTCTAGGACCGTCAGGTTGCGGAAAGACCACTATCCTTAGATTGATTGCAGGCCTAGAAATTCCTTCAGAAGGTATCATTTATGAGAGAGGAGAAAAGGTGGAAGGGCCGGGTCCGAATCGCGGAATGGTGTTCCAGGAATTTGCTTTGTTCCCGTGGCGCACTGTGATTAAAAACATCGAATTCGGCCTGGAGATCCAAGGAATGCCCAAAGAAAAAAGACGTGAAATTGCCATGCATTACATTGACCTTGTGAACTTGGAAGGATTTGAAAACGCCCATCCAAATGAATTATCGGGTGGAATGAAACAACGGGTGGGTATTGCAAGGGCATTGGCAAATGAGCCCGATGTCCTTCTAATGGACGAGCCATTTGGATCCTTGGATGCTCAAACCAGAAATATAATGCAAAGGGAATTGTTGGGGATCTGGCAAAAAACAAATAAGACCATTGTTTTTGTAACTCACTCAGTTGATGAAGCTCTTTATCTTTCGGATCGAGTCGTGGTTCTCACATCAAGACCTGCTACAATAAAAAAGGAAATCTCAATCGATCTCTTGAGACCAAGGGATAGGGCTGGCAAAGAATTTGCAAAGTTAAGACATGAGATTTTAGGTGAGGTGGAAGAGGAAGTCACCAAGGCCATTGCCTCTGAACGTAAGAAAGAAGAGAGTTAAATCCCAGTCTTTTTTGCAGCCAGTTTTATGGCCTCTTTCATGCTTTCCTTTGGCATGATCGTGGCAACAGGAATTCTTAGAACCTTTTCGATTGTCGTGCTCACAATTGGCGCACAAACAACAGCAACGGCACCATCCCTTTCCGCTTTAATTGCCGAGATTATGGTTTCCTCCATGGAATTTGCAGGATACTCCCGAATCGTTAGTTCCTTGCCTGCGATCTTCATCCTCCTTTCCTCTATCTTGTTCAAAACCGACCTTGCCACGATAATTGCTATGAAAGGCTCCTTCTTGAGGCCTTCGATTTTCCTTATTGCTTCGATTATCTGTCTTATTGTTCTTAGATTTGGCTCTCTTTTTTCAGATATTATCTTGTAAATCGTACTTTGCGAAATACCAGAGACTTTACTGAACTCTGGAATGCTCATACCCAAATCCGTTTTTAGGATTCTTCTTAATGTTACCCTGAATGCATCATCTGATTCCAAGATACTATCCATCAATTCGTTTGCAACTGTCATTGAAATTCCCATGTATGTTATATACAATTGTATAATGTTGATATAATATTTATACTTTTAGGTAGATTTATTCTCATTCTAGGAAATGGCAAATCATGTTGAAAAAATGTAAAAAATGGATAAATTAGATTTTGGGTATGCCCTTTCGATAACAACCTTTTTAAATTTGTAATTCATATACCTCCCGAAGTGATACCATGGCAGATGATTGGTTTGCAGCTCTCGATAAGGAATTGGAAAAAAGGACAGAGGAAATTCTGTTGGATGTAGATGAGCAGAACGCCCAAAAAGAGGATATAAACAAGACATTGATCCAGGACTTTTGGAGGATTTGGATAAGATTCAACAAGGAGGGTGTGCACTTTACAATGGAGCCTTCACACAGTGCGTTTGCCCAATTCGAGGATTTCCCTGAACCATGGAAGTTCAAACCAAAATTCAATTTTTCAGGTGTAAGTACAGTTCAGCTCATAGACAGAACCCAGGATCAGGGCAGGGTAGGTGATTCGCTGAAAGCCTGGTATTACAACACAGCCAAAGCCACACATCTTCGGATGGTATTCGAATACTGCGAGGGAGAACATTATTACAAGTACTCTGGATGGAAGAGAATTTTCACTCAGCGTGTACTTTACGATTCCACCTTAAACTCCTTATCTTTTGACAAGTTGCACAAGATTCTGGGGGATGTGGTCAAGATTTGGTTTGAGTCCCATATCAGGCGAAACAGGGAGAACTTGATAAAGCATCTGAAGGATACCTACGAGAAGGGCGAGACATTTACACAGTAGATTGTCTCATATCTGAATGAGGATTACAAATTACTAGCCTGGCCTATCTTTTTTTCTACTATATTTTAAAAAACAATTATTTGTCTAAATATCTTTCTTTCTCGCTGAATATGCATCCGCAATATTTTTGTCTATACAATTCTAATTCTTTTGACAAGCTCACCGATTCCTTCCATCCTACCCTGAAATCCTCGTAATAGAAACCGCAATCAAATTCTTTAGCGCAGTCCTCTCCTATTTCCCTTATCAAATCATGTGGCTGGTATTTGGATTCCAAAAGCGTAGTTGTAAAGGCGTCAAATCCTTTATCCTTGGCTGTTTGGGCCGTTTTTTTGAGTCTCGTTTTGATGCAGAACTCACATCTTTTTTTTCCTTCATCCATAGCTTTCAATTGACCGCTTACAAATTCCTTCAAGGGATATTCATTATTGTAAATAATTTCAACAGGTTTTAAGGATGTATACCTTTGCAAGGCGTGAAGCCTGGCCTTGTATTCTGTATATGGATGAATATTTGGGTTGTAAAAGAAACCCACAACCTCATGATTCTCTTTGCGCAGGCGTTTGTGGGGATAGGTGAAGCAAGGAGCGCAGCAAACATGAATAAGTATTTTCAATTACATTTCCACCTTTGGATTCTTTGGTTTGTGTGATTGTTTTATTGCTTAAAAGGATTTTGTAATTTCTATGCTCAAGGTCTTTGTAAAAAACTATTTGTACCTGGAATTTGGTATGGTGGCGAATGCAAAATCACCTGAGATTTTGCATAATTGGGGTGTTGTGATGACCAATTCAAAAGCGCCTTCTAATTTCTTCTTTGAAGATGAGCTGTCAACAGTGGATCCCGAGACCGACTACCTGATCAACCTAGAAGAGGAAAGGCAAGCCAGAAAGATAATGCTCATAGCATCTGAGAGTATATGCCCTGCGCCTGTTAAGGAAGCTCTGGCCTCTGTTTTTACCAACCTTTATGCTGAGGGTTATCCACATATGAGGTACATCCGCGACGAAAGAGACGAGCTTCTGGATTTTGACAGGCAGCTTACATTTCAGAGAAGATACGCTGACAGGAGGTACTACAAAGGCGTTGATTATGTTAATTTTATTGAAGCCCTGGCTCAGAAACGCTGTGCAGAGCTCTTTGTATCAAAGGAGGTTTCTGTAGAGAGGATTTTTGTCAACGTCCAGCCCCTGTCTGGTGCAGCTGCAAACAACGCTGTGTACGAGGCTTTCTTGGAGCCTGGAGACACGGTAATGGGTATGGCTCTGGATTCTGGTGGTCATCTCACGCATGGAAGCGAAGCCAACCGTTCGGGCAAGTTCTACAATATCATCCCCTACACTGTAAACTTGTCCACTGGAAGGCTTGATTATGAGGCAATTAAAATACTTGCCAAGGAGCATCAACCCAAGATGATTATAGCAGGATACAGTGCATATCCCTGGGATATTGACTGGAAAAAAATGAGGGACATTGCAGATTCAGTTGAAGGAGGTTGCATACTGCATGCTGATATTGCACATACTGCAGGCTTGGTTTCTGCATGCGTTGTTTCCAATCCCGTGGGAATCGCCGACATTGCGGCATTTACAACCCACAAGACCATGTGCGGTCCAAGAGGTGCTGTGATTATAACAACTGACGAGGAAAAGGCAAGGTTAATTGAAACTGCCGTGTTTCCAGGTGAGCAGGGGGGGCCACACATCTGCAATATAGCTGCTAAGGCCGTTTGTTTCAAGATAGCGCAGACGCAAGAGTTCAAGGAGCTATCCAAACAAATAGTTAAGAATGCAGAGCATCTTGGCAAGTCCCTTGAAGCCCTGGGTCTTAAACTTGCCTACGGGGGCACAAATACTCATATGGTTTTAATTGACCTAAAGGGCATAAAATCTAAGACAGGTTATCAGATGAGTGGTGAGGCCGTATCCAGGATACTTGATCTGTGCGGTCTTACGTGCAACAAGAACGCCATTGTAGGTGATGAAAATCCTGTGCATCCCTCTGCAATAAGACTTGGAACCACATGGGCAACCCAAAGAGGTATGGGTAAAAAGGAGATGGAGAAGATAGCATATCTGGTTCACAAGGTTTTAACCAACATACATCCATTTTATTATCTTGGCGGTGTGAGAGAAACTGGCCGTGGAAAAATCGATTTCGATCTAATGGAAGAGATTAAAGCCGAGGTTGCAGAGCTGGAAAAGAGCCTTGCCAGGGATAAGGTGAGTTTGTCAAGTGGGTATCCCCATTATTACTCAATTGATGAGATGAAAGCCAAGGATACTCCTCTGAAAGCTCAACATGAGTTGTTAAATGGGAAGTTTGAGGATACAAGTGGTCCTGTTGTTCCCATACATTATGGAGATTCTGAATCTGAATTTTTGGCAGCAAAGGAGGGTGCTGCTTTATTTGACATGTGGGATCTGGGGATTCTCGAGATATCTGGAGATACAGATCGGGTGATGCCCTTTTTGCAGCAGACTGTAACAAAGGATGTAGGCAGCCTTCCACCTGGCATGGGAGCCTGGGGTTTCTTCCTGTATAAGGATTCTAAGCCCATGGGTGATGTTCATATTCTCAGGATGGAGCATGATAGAAAGGAAAGAAGCAGGTGCATTCTTGTAACAAGCTCAGCAAGTTGTGAGAGGATCAAAACCTGGTTACGCGCTCTTTCAGATGGTTACGTCCTTTTTGATGATGACGTTTTTATGAAGGTGGAGGGTCCCTGCGTGGTTAGGGACTTGAAGGAGGTGGAAGATAAGAATCAAATGACTGCCTTGGCTCTGATAGGCCCGATGGCTAAAGAGATAATGACTAAGTTGGTTCCTGAGGTGGGGTCTCTTGAACCTTCATACTTTTCAAAGGGAAAGATAGATGATGTCGATATATTAGTCTCATGCGAGTCTCATGGAGACTTTTTAGGATATGATATGTTTATTTCCCCATCCAGTGTACAAAAAATCTGGGATAAAATATTACTTACTGGGAAGGCTTTGGGAATCAAAGCCGCTGGATTAAATGCTAGGCAAAGAATACAAAAAGAATCAGGGCTGCCAAATCTTGATGAAATGCAGAAATCAGATGGGATTACCCTTTATCAGAACCATGAATCATTCTTTGATTTGAACAAGTCGTACTTTGTTGGCCAAAAACAGATAGTAAAAGGAATACAAAAGAAAGACTCCATTAAAAAGAAATACGATTATGTTCCTGAAGAAAAATCCCTTAAAAAAAGTTGCCTAAATGATGAACATATAAAACTTACAAAGAAGATGGCGTCCTTCGCTGGCTGGGAAATGCCGCTTTGGTACACCAAGACAAGTGATGAGCATGAGGCAGTCAGGGAAACAGCTGGATTGTTCGATGTCTCCCATATGGGTATTTTGGAATTTTCGGGGGAGCACGCCACTCGGTTTTTGGATTTTGTGACGACTAACTACGTTCCCTGGCTAAGACCTGGACAGTCCCATTATTCATATATTCTTGATCCTGGGGGTAATGTCCTTGATGATGTCTTTATCTATCGTCTGGATTATGAGAAATACATGATGGTGGTAAATGCTGTGAACATGGACAAGATCAAGGCCTGGCTTGAGGCTGTAGCTACAAAACAATATATGATTGATAATAACAATCCAGAGATAGAGATCGAGGGTTCTTTAACTATTCGTGATTTAAAGGACGAATCCTGTGGACCCGATAGAAAAATCGACCTCAGCCTCCAGGGTCCCAATTCCCTAAAAATCCTTCAAGAATGTGCTGATGATTCCACGGGCTTAGAATTGGCCAGGCTAAAAAAATTGGAATTTATTTTTGCAAAGCTACAAGGAATTGATGTTATGATTTCAAGAACTGGTTACACGGGTGAAGAGATCGGATTTGAGCTTTATCTTCATCCAGACGATGCCCCGAATATTTGGAATCTTCTTTTGGAAAAAGGCGAGCCTTTTGGAATCAAGCCCTGTGGTCTCGGAGCAAGGGATTCAACAAGAACTGAGGCAGGATTTCCGTTGTACGGTCATGAGCTTGCCGGGGATCATGACATAGACCCCATTGAAGCAGGGTACGGCTCCTTTGTGAAGTTTCACAAGCCTTTTTTCATAGGCAGGGAAGGACAGTTTTCAAGGTTCCTTGGGTGGAATAGATCAATTGTAAGGTACAGGATGGAATCTCGGGGCATCCGTGCAATAAGACCAGGCTACCCTGTATACAATTTGGAGGAAAAGGAAATTGGGACAGTGACAAGCTGCGTTCTTGTGGAGGGCCTACAACATGGATTGGCCATAATAGACAAGAAATATTCAGAGGAAGGAGGAAGGATAAATATCTCTCTTATTTCGCCTGAAAAAGCAAAGGATGTCGAAGGAAAAATGGAGAAAGGCAAGGATTACGAGGTCGCCGAGATATTACCAAGATTTATGATGGAAATGGAGCCTCAAGATACCCCTAGTAAGGTGTGAATATTTCCCAGGAAGGGATAATATGCCGGAAAAAAAAATAGGTGTGTTCATATGCGGCTGCGGTGGCAACATCTCAAAAACCGTGGATGTGGAATCACTTGGAGAAAAAGTGAAAAATATCGAGGGTGTTGCATTTGTTGAAGTTACACAGTTCACTTGCTCTAAGCTGAATCTGGAGTCAATAAAAAATGCAATCAAGGAAAAAGAGCTTGATGGGATGGTTGTTTCTGCATGCTCCCCACATATGCACGAGATTCTTTTTAAGAATGTTGCAGAGGAGGCAGGTCTAAATCCGTATCTTGTTGTTCAAGTGAATCTAAGGGAGCAGTGCTCATGGATTCACGATGACAAACAACTGGGTACGCAAAAAGCACTTGATCTGGTTCGCGCAGGAGTTCTTCGGGCAAGGGAGTTGGAAGCATTGGAATCCAAGAAAGTGGATATCAATAAGAATGTGCTGGTAATAGGCGGTGGGATCGCCGGTATTACCTCTTCATTGCAGCTTGCCCAAAGCGGATACCATGTGACTTTATTGGAAAGAAATCCCTCAATAGGTGGTCACATGGCACAGCTCAGTAAAACCTATCCCACACTTGACTGCTCGCCTTGCATCCTGGCTCCGAAAATGGCGGACTTAAGCATTCAACCAAATATCACCCTACTCACTTGTTCAGAGGTTGTAGGGGTTGAAGGTTCACCAGGTAATTTTAACGTCAAGATAACCCAAAAACCAAGGGGTGTGGATACAGAGCTTTGCCTGTGTTGCGGTGAATGCTCTGAAGGATGTCCTGTTGAGGTAGTGCATGAGTTTGATGAGGGTCTGTATCAGAGAAAAGCGATTTACAAACCATTTCCCCAGGCTGTCCCGCCCTCTTATGTCATAGACTTTGAAAACTGTACTGAGTGTGGAGCTTGTGTGGATGCATGCCCTGTTGCTGCTGTGAATTTAGAGGATGAGCAAAAGATACTGGAGCTGGATGTGGGGGTAATTATCACAGCCACAGGATTTGAGCTATTTGATTCCATGTCTCTAGCCGAGTACAATTTTGAGCATCCAGATGTCATATCTGCCATGCAAATGGAGAGATTGTTTATCAATGAAGCGGCAGAGGGAAAGGTGCTGAAGAGGTTGAGTGATGGAAAAAGGGTGAAGAAGATCGGTTATCTTCTTTGTGTTGGCTCAAGGGATGTGAATAAGGGAGTTGCCCACTGTTGCAAGGTAGGTTGTACATATGCAATCAAGCACTCTGTTCAATTACGGGAATATTTTAGATACATGGAAGTATGGGTGTACTACCTTGATATCCGCGCTTCTACCAGGGGTTGCGAGGAGTTCTACTTGAGGGCCCAGGATGAGTACAAGGTAAATTTTGTAAAAAGTCGAGGTGCAGAGGTTGTCCCCTCAGAAAATGGCCTTGTGGTTCGGGCTGAGGATGTGGCAGCAGGTGAGATTTTTGACAATGAATTTGATATGGTGGTTCTGTGCCCTGCCTTACTTCCTGCCAAGGACAGCGAAAATTTGGCAAAGATTCTGAAAATCCCCCTTGGTCCTGATGGTTTTATTGCAGAAAAACATCCCAAGCTGGATCCAGTTAGCACGCATCATGTGGGTATATTTTCTGCAGGCTGCGCTTTGGGTCCCAAGGATATTCATGAATGTGTAACAGATGCAAACAGTGCAGCAGCCAAGGCAATTGAGTTTATTGGTGACGGCATGATGGTGATGGACCCGATAAAGGCCTTTATCATCCCAGAGAACTGTACCAAATGCGGAAAATGTGTACCTGTATGCCCTGTTTCTGCAATATCAATAGAGCCCGAGATCATTCTTGACTCCTTTGCATGCACAGGCTGCGGTGCCTGTATTCCTGAATGCGATGATAATGCATTGGACATGCATCATTACAAAGATTCCCAGATTTTAGCCGAGATATCTGGCATTCTAGCGGACAAGGAGGAAGAAAAAGAGCCAGTGATACTTGGATTCTTTGGTGACAGGCTCTCGTACACGGCTG
Source organism: Thermoplasmata archaeon (assembly GCA_020348445.1). Lineage (GTDB taxonomy): Archaea > Thermoplasmatota > Thermoplasmata. The sequence continues at coordinate 5,089,214 of CP070751.1, read as the reverse complement.
CAGACTCTACAGGTACGGCCAGGATGTCCTATTCACCCGAGATTCGTATAATCAGGGTGCCTTCTGCGGCACGAATAAGTATTGCACATATTATGTTCGCATTTTCAAAAGGCGCAGATGGTATATTGTTGTCTGATGAGGAAGGGGGGGAGCTTTCTGAGGTAATTGAAAAGAGACTCGAAGAGTACGGGAGTAAGATGGAGGAACTGGGGATAGAAAAGGACAGGCTGCAGTTCATGCCCATGTTGCTTCCCACGTTCAAGGTCATGCCCAAGATGATCGATATGTTCGTAAAGAAGATTAAGAAGATTGGGAGGGTGGAAAAGGAGAATAGGGCAAAAGTGAAGGACGTATCCAAATAATGATCACATTATTTTAGCATCATATTTATTTCTTTAGTCTCTTCACCTTTTTCTTGATTATTTTTCTTATCTTCTTGTAGGACGGAGGCGGACCAGTTGTTATCTGGACGTCGTCAATGAACAGTGCATCAACCATTCCCCAGGCCAAAAAGACATCTCTGTTTGAGGTGTCTATCCTAATGAATTCCACCTTGTCTGGAAATTCGGAGGCTGCCCGCTTTGCCCTTTCAAATACCAAATTCTGTGCAGGGCACCATCCATTTATGAAGCCATACACAGTCACCTTGCCAGGGAGTTTCTTGGGTTTTTTCTTTACCTTGATCCACTTTGGAGGCTCAGCATCATTAGAAAAAGGTTTCCATAGAAGAATCGAGATGTCCATCTTGTCCACTCTTTCGTACCCTTGTTTTTTGAACCACGAGGCCTTCATCCAGAAAGGCAGGGAAACACCCCAGGCCACGATTCCCTTGGCACCTTGCTCTTTAGCATCTTCTTCGGCTGCTTTTATTAGAGCCTTGCCCATTCCCTTCTTCTGGAAGTTCCCCCTTCCCTGTTTGTATCCGTGCACCCATATGCAGTTTATAAAAAGAAGGTCCTTGCCTTCAACAAAGGATTCCTCGATGGGTAGGTATTGTATCATCCCTCCGATCTCACCCTTGTCGTCCGTGGCGAGCTTTACCCGAAGACCCTTGTCCTTCATTCTGTTGTACCAGAGCTTTTTGTGTTCTCCTGCTTCTTTGATTTCATCTGACCAATCTTCGAGGCAGAGGAAGTACAATTGTTCGTGTTCCTCTGAAAGGTCCACTATTTCCATGATCTTATCTCCATTCCCGAAACTGAATCATTTAACTTAATTTTTATTGTTAAAAGAAGGATATATAAAATACGAAGATAAAAATTATAAAAATAAGGAAGAAGGTTTGAGTTTCGCATTTAAGCTTGATGATTTATCTGCCACTACCAAGGATTCATTAATGGATAATTATCTGCGGAACCTGCCACACCATTGATATAGTAAGGGGTATCCCCAATTCCGTCATCATCCATATCCATCCCTGAATAATCGCTCCAGTAGTTGCCCTCAGCGCCATTGTCCCAACAATTTCCTATGCCATTGTCAATTGCTTGGTTTCCATTTGCCACAAAATTGTTGTGGTAAACAACATTGTCGTATGAATTATAACTGAGGATCATCCCAACATCATTTTCCCTTATAGAATTCTCTTTTATAAGGTTACTTCCACCTGCTGGATTCCTGATAAGCAGGATACCTCGATAGTTGTGCTCCAATGTGTTTCCCTTAATCGTGTTTCCGTTTGAAAATTGCAGTCGGATTCCCTCCCAAATACAACCAGAAACCGAATTGGCCCAAATGCAATTTCCACTGGACATGAAAACCATAACACCAATTCTCGTGTTGTAAAGGGTGTTCTCCTTTACCATATTGTTGTTGGCATTGCTAGCTACCGCAATACCACCCCATACAGCATTGGAGACTACATTATGGCATATATTGTTGTTAAAACAATTAAGGGCTACGACAATGCTATTTGAGCTCATATCTGTAACTGTGTTTTCCTTTATTATATTGTTATGGCTTGACATTTCTGCGACAATACCCCAGGTACTATCTGTAACTATGTTCGTTTTTACCGTGTTATCGCTTGAATATATCAGATAGATTGCGTCATCTATGATATAGGAAACTGTATTTTCCTTTATGGTGTTATCATCACAATCTTCAAGGAATATACCATTTGCATATAATTCATCGGTGGTATCGCCAATATTAACTTGGCCACTGTTTGTTATCATGTTTTCTTTGATAGTGTTGCCATCGCTGCCTTTCAGATCAATACAATCATCAACACATTGCGACACTGTATTTTGTTTTATTGTATTGTGGTTGGAAGATATCATCATGATTCCATCCAAAAATCCATGGATATTCAGGTTCATGAGGGTTACTCCGTTCACATCTTCAAGATATATTCCATTGCCTGTTCCCGAACCTCCTACTGTGAAACCTGCACCATCCAGTGTGATTCCGGACTTTTCGATGGTTATGGTCCCTGTGATATCATCCGTCATTGTATATATGGATCCTGAAACGTAAATAGGCGCATTTGCCGGATCCACTTTTCCATTCTTAAGGATCGTAACATCCCCAACATACCCAGCAGAAGTGGACATAGGAACTGTGGCCAATACCATTGCAGCCAAGGCAAACACTATCAAATATGCTACGGCTTTTCTCATTTCGAATCACCTCCTCCCTCTGAGAATAAGGGGCTATATCCAAACTTCAGAAAAACGCTCTGACTTTTTATTTTGTTTTCCAAAGTCTTTTCCTCCATCTGAAAAATGAATTGAAATAAACTGAAATAAACCCTTGTGGCCACGCCATCCGATAATTATATATAATCTCCTGTGCCCACATGTGGCCACAGCTAAAAAAAAGAGTTTCCTTAATTTCCAAATTGCCTCGATTAAAACTTATAAATTCTTATAGAGGGTACAATTATAATCAAATAACCTTCACCTGTTCTCATCGATTCTCGATTGAAGAAATTGGCTCAGATCCTCCAGATACAACCCTGTCCTAAGACACCACCTTACATAGGTGGATAAATCTGTATCCTGTTTCTGAGCTTCCTCTTTGATACGCTCCAGAAGCTCTGTTTCGATCCTGATCTTAAGGGTTTTTATCTTTCTCTCTTTTAGGGTCATTCGTTCTTCTCCGAAACCGCCAATTCTATAAGGTGGTAATAATGTGAACCTAAATTAACGAGAATATTTCTCTTACAACCATCAATTGGTGCCGCACTCTTATAATTATTTGTGACCACATGTACCCCAGGTTTACGAAAAATTCCACGATAAAAAGTCAGAATGAACTCCGCAAAGATCCACACGAAATTCTCATTTCTGATTCATTCAATTATACCCTGAGCCCATTGTAGTCTTCTTTCCATGTTATCAATAACTTCCTTCTCATCCTTGAATTCGTTCTCTGCTTCAGCTAGGTATTCCACCACAGTAAGAATTCCCGCTTTGGTGGGATTGTTGATGTCAAGACCCGATCTTGCGATTTCCTGGCGCAGGATCATCATGGATATCCTGGAATCCTTAAAACCCTCGCAGAAATCGATTATAATTGAATCAAGGGCTCCTATAGGCGTTGTCTTATCAGATGATCTGTGAATGCCCATTGCAATCACGTTCTGGTAAAGCTCCTTTACGGGGTCCTGTAGATCGAAGCTGGAAACCAGAAGGTGTCCAAGGCTTTCGAATGTGTGTTCCACATTGCTCCCTGTCTTAGCACTTGTGGAATATGAGATAGACAGTCCTTTTGGGAGGATGCGTGCAATGCGTCCGTTGTATCTTTCTGCCATCTTGGTAATGTCCTCTGGCTCAAACTCGTACTCACCTACCAAATCGGATTTGTTACAAGCAAAAATTAAAGGGACATTATCCACGACTTTGAGAAGAAGAGGAATCCAATATCGCTCCAGGTTCTCTAAGGTTTCCTTCCGTGTCAAGTCAGCAACCAGAATGGCACCGGATATTCCGGCAAAGGTCCTGGCATGCAAGCCATGGTAGCCTTCTCTACCGATTACATCCCATATCACGAAGGTGAGGTCCACAGAATGGTGAGGTCTTTGGATTTTTAGCTCTTTTCTTGTTATCTTGGTTCCTATTGTGGCGATGTAGGAGTCTTTGAACTGGTTGAAAACGTATCTTCGGATGAGACTGGTCTTGCCGACAGCGCTATCGCCCAAAAGGACGATTTTCTTTTTAATTGCCATTTTATAACTCCTTTCTTACCTTCTCCGCGTGCTTTTCCAACTTCAATTTCATGTAGATATTAAGTGCTTTATTCAGATGCTCCTTTGCCTTCTCAGAATCCCCTTTAGTCTTCCACATCAACCCATATTCGTAATACAATTTTCCCAACCCCCTCTCCATTTTAATATCGTTGAAAATTCTGATGCTATCCTCGAAATTCTCAATAGATTCCTCCCATTTCTTCTGCTCTCGATAGATCATGCCGTAGATTCTCTTTGAGTGTGCAACATTCTCCATGACACCAATCTCTTTGGATGAATCGTAGGCCATATTACAGAAATGAAAGGCTTTCTTAAGATTCCCTTTTTTATAATATGCCTCCGCAAGTCCGCAATAATTGTAAGTTGCCGGTCTTCTAATCTGATTCTTATCGCAAATCTCCATACTCTTTTCATAATTTTTAATAGCTTCGTCATATTGTTCTTTAATAAGATGCATTTCACCAATACTATTTAAGGTGACCCCAATTAAACGCAAGTCGCCAATCTTCTTAAGCATCTTTAAGCCCCTTTCGAAATATCCCAGAGCTCTATCGAGGTCTCCCGTAAGATTGTACATAAGGCCGATATTGTTGAAGGATTTGGCAATTTCCCGTATGTCACCAATCTTTTTCTTTATCTCTAAGCTCTTTTCGAATTCCTTAAGGGCGTTGTCGTATTCCCCTTTATCTGCGTGTAATATACCAAAACCATTGAATATGCGTGCAATTCCCTTTTGATCTCCAATCTTCTCCCTTATCATCAAGCTCTTATTGAAATATTCGAGAGCTCTGTCGTTTTCTCCTTTGAATTGGTAAACATTACCGATTGCAGCGAGAGCCTCCGCTTCCTCCTTGCATTCATCACCTTTTACCAAATCAAGTGCCTCAGTGCTTATTCTTATGGAATCGTCGTATTCTCCTTTTTTTTGACAAATTCTACCAATCTTCACTTTGATTTCTGCTATTATATTCTTTTGTCTAGCTAATTCCAGTCCACATTCTAAAGATTCTATGCTCTTATTATAATCTCCAATCAACCCATAAATATCACCTATTTCCTCGAATATTTCCCTCCTCTTCTGTTCATCTTCTTCTAATTCCAGGGCTTCATTGTAGAACCTTATTGCCTCTTCATTTGAATAATCCTTTTTCGCCTTCTCCGCTGCTTTGAGGAGATATGGAAGGGCTTTTTCCCTGTTCCTGCAATGATAGTAGTGAAATGCTAAGTCTTCAACCATATCATCCAAATTGTCCTTGTTTAGGGTTTCAATAGAATCTGCAATTATTGTATGGTATTCCATTCTCAATTCTTCGGGAATTTTGAGGTACAATATCTCTTTTATCTTTGCGTGATCGAATTTGTATTTTTGCCCGAATGAACGAATCAGTTTATGGCTTTGTTCCAAGGTTCTTAATTGCTTCAACAAGTGAACTTTTTCGAGTTTTGTCGTGTTTGCCAATAAGGTCGATGTGAACTCTTCACCTATCACCGCCGCAATATCTAAAACTTCTCTCCTCTCTTCCTTCACTCGACTCAGTCTCCGTATGATTACATCGTGCACCTTCGAAGGTATATGCACTTCTTTTAAGTCTTTCGTGAGAGTGCAAACATCATCTTTCATCTCGATAGTTTTTTCTTCAATCAACATCCTGATGAGTGATACCATGAAAAATGGGTTGCCTTCTGTTTCTTTATAAAGTTGTTTCTTAAATTCATCTGTGAAATCAGTCTTGCCCAAAAGCGATGTAAGCATCTCATCCATATGATCTTCTTCCAACCTTTCCAATTCAATCATTTGATATAAATCCTCACGGCTCATTAATTGCATTGCGTCGATCAAATGATGTGCTTTCCCTTCCTTAATTGCAGTAACATCTTCAGGTCTGTAAGTTCCAAGAATCAGTAAATTGCACTTTCGTGTATTTCGAGCTACATAATGCATGAGTGCCATTGATGAAGGATCAGCCCACTGCAAATCTTCAATGCAGAGTATAGAAGGATTGACTTTAGCGTATCTTTCAATTCCTAACGAGATGTTCTCAAATAATCTATTCCTCTTGATCTTTGGGTCATCCTTTGCATAATCTATACCGTCATATTTTCCAGAGGTGATTAGTGGCTTTAACACATTCTCGATTCCTCTAACGCTATTGTCATCACCATCCCAGGCTTTTAGCACATTTCCATACTCCTGGTCAACGTTAGCAAGAACCTCTTTCATATCATTGATCAAAAACTCGTTTTCCTTTCCTGTGAGTATAACAACTAGATTTGTATTCGTACCGACTTCAATTAGAATCCGATAATTTTCATATCCAAGAGAATTGAGTGCCTCATTCTTTTCCTCCCCGCTGAGCATTGTCAGTGAATCCTTCACGAAGTCTCCGACCGCTGTAAGCATGCCTGCGAATATTGTAGAATCTAGTTTGGTTTCCTCCCGCAGCACTTCCTTTATCAATAACCCAGTGTCCGTTATAAGATATACACACTCCACTTTTGGAGGGTCCTCCCGTGAGAACAGATGTTCCAAATTTGCAGATCTCAAGGCTTCTACAAAGGGCATGTAGGGAGTTAGGGATTCATATAAGGACCAGCCCTGCAATATCTGGATACCTTGAGATTGGGCATAGGTTTTCAACTCGTCAACCAACCTGGTTTTACCCACTCCAGCCTCGCCTGCGATGAAGACAAGATTGCCTTGGCCCTTGGTTGCGTTGTGGAGGTGGGTCTTCAGCTCTTCGAGCTCCAGTACTCTGTCCACTAATGGTATATGTGAATCAATGATTGCCATTTTATAACTCCTTTCTTACTTTTTCCGCTTGCTTCTCCAAATTCAATTTCTCGAAAATATCAAGAGCACTGTTCAGATGTTCTTTTGCCTTCTCGGTGTTTCCTTTTTCTTTCCACATCAATCCGAACTCATAGTAGGCATTGCCTAATTCATTCTTCATTCCAATTTCATTAAAAATTTTTAAGCTCTCCTGGAAATTCTCAATTGATTCTTCCCACTTCTTTTGCTCGCAATAGATACCACCAAAGATTCTCCTTGAGTGTGCGATATGTTCCTTAGAACCCGTCTTTTTGGATAAATCGAATACCCGATCGCAGAAATCTAATGCTCCTTTCATGTCACTTTTCTTCAGATATGTTTCAGCCGTAACCCAGTAGCCATCGGCAATGACAGTTTGTGCACCGATCTTCTTACCTATCTTAAGGCCTTTCTCTAAGTGCTTAAGTGCCTTATCATATTCTCCTATTTGGGTGTACGCATTGCCGATGTTGATGAGGTTAAATCCAATACCAATTTGGTTGCCGATCTTCTCCCCTATCCTCAGGCTTTTCTCCAACCACTCTAGGGCTCTTTCGTATTCTCCTTTAATACGATGCACTTCGCCGATGTTGTTGAGGCAGGCATGAATACCTGGCTGGTCGCCGATCTTATCATGTATCTTCAGGCTTTTCTCGAAGTTCTTGAGAGCTTTTTCGTGTTCACCTCTTGACCAATACATACAACCGATGTTCTTGAGACAAGTTGCTATATCTTTCTGGTCACCGATTATTTCCCCTATCTCTAGGCTCTTCTCTAAGTACTCAAAGGCTCTTTTGTAATCTCCTCTCCTAAGATAAGTCATGCCGATTTTTTCGAGGACAAGTGCTTCCTCTTTGCCTCCTTCATTTTTGACTAAATCCAAGGCTTCTGTTAACTTCCTTATGGATTCATTATATTCTCCCTTTTTCCGGTAGATTCTCCCAATATTTGCCTTAATCTCCGCTATCTTATTCTTATTTCCTTTAGTCAATTCTAAGGCACTATTGAACGATTCCAAGCTCTTATCATAATCTCCAATCAGATTATAAACCTCTCCCAGTCTCTCGAATATTTCCATTCTTTTCTGCGCATTCTCTTCGAGTTCCTGAGCTTGGGTATAGAACAATATTGCCTCTTCATTTGAGTAATCCTTCTTGGCCCTCTCTGCTGCTTTGATGAGATAGAGAAGTGCCTTTTCCCTGTTCTTGCAATGATAGTAGTGGAATGCCAGATCTCCGATTACATTATCAAGATCGTCCTCGTTCAATATTTCGATAGCGTTTGCAATTAATGCATGGTATTCCATTTTCAATTCTAAGGGGATTTTACTGTAAGTAACTTCTTTGATCTTTGCATGGTCAAATTTATATTTTGTATCGACAGAGCGGATCAGTTTGTGATTTTGTTCCAAAATCCTTAATTGCTTCAATAAGTGAACTTTTTCAAGATTTGCCGCTTTTGCCAATATTGCTGATGTGAACTCTTCACCGATCACCGCTGCAATATCTAAAATTTCTCTCCCCTCTTCTTTCACCCGATTCAGTCTCCGATTGACGGCAACGTTTACTTTCGAAGGTATATGCACGTCTTTTAAATCTTTAGTCAGTATCCAGATATCACCCTTCTTTTCAATTGTTCCCTCCTCTACCAACATCCTAATAAGTTCCACTATGAAAAACGGGTTGCCCTCTGTGTCTTTATACATTTGTTTCATGAATTCATCAGTAAAATCAGTTTTCGTCAATAGTGAAGAAAGCATTTCATCAATATATACCTCTTCCAACCTTTCCAGTTCAATCTTGGAATATAGATCCTCTCGGCTCATCAACTGCATTGCTTCGACTAAATGATGGACCTTTTCTTCCCTTGTAATACTCACATCCTCAGGTCTATAGGTTCCGAGTATCAATAAGTTGCATTTTCTTGTATTCCTAGCAATATAATGCATTAGTGCCAATGAAGAGGGATCTGCCCATTGCATATCCTCGATACAGAGGATTGATGGATTGGTTTTGGCATGTCGTTCAATTCCCAGTAAAATGTTCTCGAATAACAAATTCCTTTTGATTTGAGGATTGTCTTTGGCGTAATCAATACCATCGTATTTTCCAGAGGTGATTAATGGTTTTAATTCATTCTCGATTCCTTTGACACTGTTGTCATCACCATCCCAAACTTTTAGCACATTACCATAGTCTTGGTCAATGTTGGCGAGAACCTCCTTCATATCGTTGACTAAAAACTCGTTCTCTCTACCGGTTAAGATTATTGCGAGGTTGGTGTTTGCTCCTCTCTCAATCAGAATACGATATTTCTCATAACCAAGAGTGTCGAGCATCTCTTTCCTTTCCTCCCCGCTGAGCATGCTAAGAGAATCTTTCACAAAGTCCCCCACGGCAGTAAGCATACCTGCGAAAATAGTCGAATCGAGTTTGGATTCCTCACGCGCCACATCCTTAATCAATAGACCCGTATCTGTTATCAGATAAACGCACTCTACTTTTGGAGGGTCTTCCCGTGCAAATAAATGATCTAGGTTTGCTGATCTTAAAGCTTCGATAAATGGCATATAGGGAGTGAGGGATTCATATAAGGACCCGCCCTGTAATATCTGGACGCCCTGGGATTGAGCATAAGTCTTTAACTCTTCAACTAGTCTGGTTTTACCCACTCCAGCCTCGCCTGCGATGAATAAAAGGTTCCCTTGGCCTTGCATCGCGTTATGTAAATGATCTTTGAGTTCTCCAAGCTCACGGATTCTATCTACCAGTGGAATTTGTGAGTCTATGGCTGTCATTTAATTAAACCTTCCTCATCGCCAATATCCCTCTACCCCCACCATTATATTCTAATTTAATGATTTTTCAAATATACCGCAATTTTCCTGCTCTTCCTATGAAATTCTCTATATTCCTATCATAAAATGAATCAACAACATTATATTTAGATATTTCTTTGATTAGAACAAAAACTAGCTCTTGCAGGGTTGTTATATCACAGGCAGGTTCATCTAGCCCTTCTCACTCTTCTTTTTGTTCCCATTTTTACGGCACCCCTTGCCAGGAGCAACCTTTTATTTCTATTCAGAATCACGGTTTTATTATCCTTATATTCAGTTTCGGCATCTGCTAGAAATTCAACTAGCCTGACCAGGCTCTCCTTTGAAGGGTGGTTGATATCCATACCCGCCCTTATGATCTCCTGCCGCAGCATCAACATGGCAAGATTCTCATCTTCATATCCCTTACAGAAATCTACTATGATCGCATCTGCTGCACCAATTGTGGTCCTCGTATCCCTTTGCCTGTATGGGCCCTTATCCTTCATCCTGTTGTACTAAAGTTCCTTGTTGACTCCTGCCTCTTTGATTTCATCTGGCCCGTCTTCGAGGCAGAGGAGGTACAATTGTTCGTATTCCTCTGAAAGGTCCACTGTTTCCATGGTCTTATCTCTGCATCCGAAACCCAATCATGCAACTTAATTTTCAATGTTGAAAGAAGGATATTGAAAATACGAAGACATAATAAAAAAAGGAAGAAGGTTTGGATTATAGGTCTGTAAACGATATTCTGTGTTGTCTTGTATTTATTCTATCTACCAGTTCCAGGGTTTCATAAGTGGACAGTTGTCCTGCGAACCTGCTGCACCTTCAGTCAAATAGGGCGTGTCTCCAATGCCGTCTTTATCATTGTCCTTGCCCTTGTAGTCGCTCCAGAAGTTGCCCTCTGAACCATCGTCAAATAGGTTCCCTATCCCATGGTCTTGTGCTTGGATATCGTTGTTCATGAAATTATTGTGGTGGATTTGATTGTCGTAAGAATCGTAACTTAATTGAATGCCTTTGTAATTGTTACGAATCGTGTTCTCTGTGATCAAGTTGCTTGTTCCTTCGGGGTTTTTGTAGATAAGGAGACCTCCATAGCTGCCCGAAATGGTGTTCTGGCTTACGATAGTTCCACTGGAAGACCACAAACGAATGCCATTTTGTCCGAATGCATAATTGTTACTGATAGTATTTTTTGTTATTATATTTCCACCGGTACAGAAGTATACGTAGACACCACCCACCAAATTGCGTGAGATAGTGTTTTCGCTCACAGTGTTTTCGTCGGATCCCCATAGAGCGATGCCGACACCGTTTTTGTTTGAAGCATCGTTATCTCTTATTAGGTTATTGTCGCAATAGTACATCAGAAAGACACCAGCTCCCCAGGTTGGATCACCGTTCTCATGAAGGTTGTTATCTTTTATGACATTGTTATCACACCAATACCAAAGCCAAATACCCGCTTCACCGTTTTTCCAGGCCTCGTTATCTTTTATGATGTTATTGCTGGACTCCTCAAGCCAGATACCTTCCCAAAAGTTGTTATGCAATTTGTTTTCCTTTATTGTATTATCATTAGAACCGTAAAGGTGGATGCCAGCGTTATAACAGTCCGAGACCTCGTTTTCTTTTATGGTGCTGGTGTCACAAAACACCGTGATGATGCCAATGTCATAATTCTTGACTATAAAATCCTTGATTGTTATACCTGACAAACCAAACAAGAAAATTCCATAACCGAGTCCAGTACCCTCTAGAGTATGACCGGCGCCATCCAATGTTATGCTAGACATCTGGATTGTAATACTTCCGAGAATGTCGTCAGTTAGTGTGTATTTCATTCCATTAACATGAATTGGCGCGTCTGCTGGAACAACGGTTCCGTCTGAAAGGATTGTGACATCTCCAGTCCAGGTTGCGCTCACGGACATGGGCACAGCAGAAAACACCATTGCAACCAAAGCCACGACCATCAAATAGGCTATCTTTCTTCTCATTTCATATCACCTCCTCCCCCTGAGAAAAAGGGCTTTTTTATGCTTTTTTTTCAAATATTTCCTCCTATTTCTGAGAAAAAAGTTATATTCTATAATAATACCTTGTGACCACATGTGGTTACACAAATTGCTGAGAAATTATTAACCGTGTTAAAAGAAAGGTTCTACTTTCAAAGTTTCGTAATATAACGCATTAAAATTTAAAAAAAATTAATAAAAAGAAAGAAGGTTTAAGTTGGCAATAAGGTCACTTCTATGATTATTTTCATGCATGTGTCTTAGCAGCTTTCAATGCCGCATCTGCCTGAAGAAATCCTGCGCCATAGTCTGTTCCTTGCCATTCAAAGTATCCATAGCGGAAAGCTCCTTCGAACCAATGAAATTCAAAAAGCCAAGCTCCATTGCATGCCAAGGGTAGACCTCTCGCTGCGTTCTTTAGAATCTTTTCCATTTCAGGTTGATTTAGTTCTGGATGGTCTTGCAAGACTAGTGCTGCGATCGAGGCCACAATAGGTGTGGCAGCACTTGTACCTCCTCCAAAACCATAAGTTGGCTCTGAAGTAATCCACTCGATACCATCCCAATAAACATCCATTTGCCATGGGGTGAAAACCCAGGAAGCTATTGTAGTGAGGTCTAGATCATTAGGCTTTTGTCCAAGATCTTTATTAGGTCGGGAGCTGTACTCCGTAAGATAAATTTGCCAATTGTTTCCCCAGACATCCTTTGTATTGAGTTTTTCAGGCACATCATTTAGCCAGTAATCTGGATTGAATCCTGGGACCCAATTCTCAGTCCAACCTGCAGCACCAACGGAAATTACTTGTGGATATGCAGCTGGCCAACGCATTCCAGTGTAGCCTTCATTACCTGCGCATGCAATGAAGATTACACCCTTGTCAATTGCATTGTTAACTGCATCTTCTAAAATTTCTGATGGCCAGAACCAGCCCATACTCAGGCTTATAATGACTTTTCCATCTAGAATTTCTGCGAGGTCTGCAATATAGTTGATACCCGCAGCCATCGATTCGTATGTGAAGCCCTGATGTTTGATTTTTCCGCCATAACAGCCTGGATAGGTAGGATCTGGGCAATCAACCAACCAAGTGTCATATATGAGCACTGGAATTATCGTTGCTTTTGGTGCAACACCTCTTACCCAGAAGTCTCCGAGTCTGTAGCCAGTTATCAAGCTTGTCGTAAAGGTACCGTGTCCATATCCATATTCATTGGTCACAAATCCACGGTCGTCACGAAGTGGACCCAATACCCGCTGGTCAAGAAGTTCACCATATACAGGATCCTCAATAGTGGGATCCCACGTTATATCATAGCTGAAACCCTTGCCCAATTCCCAGGCGATATTCGCCTCTGAGAAGAAGTATGGCCAAGCTTCTATAAGCCCTGTGTCTATTACAGCTATATAGACACCTTCACCGTCGTTTGATACGACTTCTGCATCCACAATGTCCACCCAAGAAGGAACAATTTCCATAAGCGAATTGCTACTGCTACTTTGTAAGGTTGTTAATAACGACATGCCACATCCTGGTCCATTAAATGGGCTGCGCGTTAATTGGGGAGTTACTGCCTCATTTTCCTCGGCACCCACATTAATTGGTATCCCAACAAAAGCCACCACGATTAGTGTCAAAACCATTCCAATTGCCATCTTTTTTCTCATTTCAAATCACCTCCTCCCTCTGAGAAAAAGGGCTTTTTTATGCTTTTTTTTCATATATTTCCTCCTACTTCTGAAAAAAAAGTTATATTCTATTATAATACCTTGTAACCACACGTGGTTACAAAAGGAGCATGGAACATTCCTAATATGAAAAAAGAAAACTATGATACTTTATCTGTATCAAACTCATTGGTTCTGAGCTAAAAGGTCTGCTGAAATGTAAAAGTAGTATATTTTTTATATTGATGGCCTTAGAGTCTCAAAAGCATTCTCAGTATAGTAAAGATATCCTCGATCCACAATACGTTTTGCCCAGCTCAACCTCTTTTCCAAATTGGAGTGTACCGTTTTTTCATCGAGAAACTCAATCTCAGCCTCTGCAAGATATTCTACAAATTTAAGAATTCTTGCTTTTGTAGGATTGTTTATATTTATTTCAGCCCTTTCTATTTCTTGGCGTAGAATTAACATGGCCAGCCTCGAATCCTCGAACTCCTCGCAGAAATCTACTATTAGGGCATCTAATGCGCCGAGGGGTGTTGTCTTTTCCTTGGATCTACTGATACCTATGGCCACAAGGCTTTCATAGAGCTCTTTTACTGGATTATGAAGTTCTTCACTGGATAGCACAAGGTGTCCCAAGCTCTCGAATGCCCTTTCGACGTTGCTTCCATCTTTTGCACTCGTGGTATAGCTAGATTTAAGCCCTGTAGGAAGAAATTCATCAAAATTTCCGTTATATTCTCTGGCCACATTCACTAAGTCCTCATATTCAAATTCGACCTCCCCTTTTAGGTCGGATTTATTGCAGACGAAGACCAAGGGTACGTGCTCAACGACATTGAACAAGGAAGGAACCCAGTAATCCTCCAAACTTACTAGAGTCTCCATTTTGGTCTGGTCAGAAACACAAATTGCTCCATGTACGCCCACAAAAGTCCTGGCATGTAAAGCATGGTACCCTTTCCTCCCAATAAGGTCCCAAATTACGAATGTGAGATTCTCTGTCCTGTTAGGCCTATGAACATTTAGTTCCTTTCTCATTATCTTGCTTCCGATGGTGGTCCTATAGGAATCCTTAAAATGGTTGAATACAAAACGCCTTATCATACTTGTCTTACCCACACAGCTGTCCCCAATCATGACTATCTTCTTTTTAATAGCCATTTTCGTACCCTCCTAACGAATATAATATTTATCCGTCCGAATATGTATCTCCATTACTATATTTAGTAATTTCTTTGATTATAGACAGAAATCAGCTCTTGCACTCATGCCGTATCGAAGAAAACCTCATCTAGCTTTTCTCACCCTTCTCTTTGTTCCCATTTTCACTGCACCCCTTGCCAGGAGCAACCTTTTATTTCTATTCAGAATCACGGTTTTATTGTCCTTGTATTCAGTTTCAGCATCTGCTAGAAATTCAACTAGCCTAACCAGGCTCTCCTTTGAAGGGTGGTTGATATCCATACCCGCCCTGATGATCTCCTGACGCAGCATCAACATGGCAAGATTCTCATCCTCATATCCCTTACAGAAATCTACGATGATCGCATCTGCAGCACCGATTGTTGTCCTCGTATCCCTTTCCCTGTATGGTCCCTTGGCCAAAAGATTCTTGTACAATTCCTTGACTGGATCCCAAGGAGCCTTCTTAGCAAGTAGCAAATGACCAATGCTCTCAAATGCACACTCCACATTCTCCCCGGTCTTTGCACTGGTCAAATAACCTGTGGCAAGGCTTGAGGGGAGTGAATTGGAAATCCCTATGTTATACTTGGAGGCAATATACTCCATTTCATTTGGATCAAAGGCAATTTCATGGATCAGATCCGATTTGTTGGCTATGAATATCAATGGTATGCTTTCAACAACTCCCAATAGTAATGGGATCCAGTATCTTTCGAGGCTCTCCAGAGTTGCCCTTCTCGTCAAATCGGTAACCAGGATAGCTCCATCTGCGCCCTTGAACATCCTAGCATGGGCCCCGGTGTATCCCACCCTGCCCATTACGTCCCATATCACCAGTGTGAGGCTGACGTCCTTTCCCCCCTTTTTAATGATTATTTTCTTTACAGTGGACTTGCTACCGATGGTGGAAATATAGGAATCCTCGAACTGGTCCAAGACGAATCGTCTTACCAAACTGGTCTTTCCAACCGAGCTGTCTCCCAGCATAACCACTTTTTTCTTGTAATCCATTTTATCACCAACTTATGAAATCTGTTCCCCGTCATAAACCCGTTATAAAATTACGGTTGATATATATAGATATTTCTTTACAATTATCCATATTTATAATTTAAATGTGGATCTTGAAATTGTAGGGTAATAATGCACATGATTTTCCGATAAAACATTATAAAAATCTGGACATCTTATGGTTTTTGGGTGGTTCAAATCGCAGCCTGCGGTCCTATTCTTTAAATGGTTGCCACAGCCAGCCCACGTCCCCATTTTTAACAACATGTCCCAGTCCCGGAAAAGGAAAATGTGCCCCAAATACCAATTCGTTCTTTGATGAAGCCCTGTCGAGTAACTTCGTTTTTGATTTCAATGCTTGGTCCAAAAGGGAGTCCAAAACCGAATTCCAATGGTAATATGCCATGAAAAAGGGGTGAATCACAGTATCTGCGATGTGGAGCAATTTCTCTTTATTTGAAGAGATGGATAAAGCGGTGTGGTCCCGTTTATGCCCAACTGCTGGGATCATTGTAAAGCCAGGCAGAAATTCCTCGCCACTTCCCACGAGTTCTAGCCTATCACTTATCATTGAAAACGTATCTCGGAAAAACGAAATAATCTCCATTGAGCGCTCGGGATGATTTTCAGCCTTGGTCCAGGAATCCCACCCTTCTTTCCACATGAAGTAGCGCGCATTGGGAAAGACCACATCATTCTGGTCGTTGAGAATCCCGCCGATGTGATCGCCATCCCCGTGTGTGATGACAACTGAATCAATATCCTTTGGCTCGATTCCAATGGATGACAGTCCCAGAAGTAATTTACCCTTGATCTCGGTCCTGTTTCCTAATCCCGTGTCCACCAGTACAATATTATTTTCTGTTTTGACGAGCAGGTTATTGTAATCGATTGTATCCCGCATATATTTGTTTTCACGGATTACCCGCTCAACGTTTTCCTCTTCTGCATTTATGACCAGTGCACTGAGAGGCACTTTTCTTGAGAAATCGTTGATTACAACACATTCGAAATTACCGATATTAAATGAATAAGTTGTTGGGGCCTGGGTCATGATTCTATTTCTCCAGAACCCCTTTATATCTTTATCGTTATTAATTTTATCCATCAAATATCGAGTTTTTAAAATAAGTCCTCAAAGTGAAGCGGAGTCTTCGAAATAAGTCTTAGGCATTTTATGGTGTATTTCGAAGGCCGAACGCAGTGCTTTTGAATACATCCCTTTAAAGCGGCGCGGGGTTTTCGAAAAAAGTCCCCAGCTTCATTTAGTGTATTTCGAAAACAGAGCGCCATCTTCGATTAATCTTATATAAAAGAGAAGAAGATGGCGCGGGGAAGGGGATTTGAACCCCTGAGTTCTTGCGAACATAGGATTAGCAATCCTACGCCTATCCAGGGTGCTTTTGACACCTTACCGGGCTGGGCCATCCCCGCCCATTGAAGTCAACATCCGCAATATATGTTTAAAATAAAAATACTTTCCCTTTAGAGAGCATTGATTGAAGTACACCATAAATATCCCATATTATGATCATATGCCGATACGATTTATGAGATTTGAGAGGAAAGATTTAAAACCGACAAAATACATCAGCCCATAGCATGGAGGATTCACTTGGGAAGACTTCTGAGCCTGTGTCATCCGATAGGAGTTACAGACGGTGATTTTGCAGATATAGGTTTTATCAGGGACATCAACATCGGGGAGCTGGAGAGCTTCGTCGGGAAAGAAAGGCGCCTGGATATCAGATTCATATTTGGCCTTGTAAGCCAGACAGATGAGGCCATATTCCCATCAGCAAAGGATAGATTGGGAAATTGGTCAAAGGATCTGCAGGTATCTTTAAAGGCAGGCGGGGAGTTCATTGAGGAGCTGGGTTTGAAATGGCCTGTCTATTGTCCCAGCTGTGATCCCTGTAAGGAAGGGGAAATCTTGGAGATTATGGCAGGAAGGAGCGTTTTGGGGGAGGTGGAGGTTGACATGGGGATGGTGATAGGTCGCGCTGCTTCTAAAAACGACCCTGCCACAACCATAGCCTGGGTAACATATAACCTATTCTACAGGTGTCCAAATTCCGAATGCGGGGCGATTTTCCCCATTTTCTACAGAGACCCCGATGATCAGGAAGCTCTCAGAAGAATCGGCTTTTTAAAGGATTCAAAGAAAACGGATTTTGATGGGACATGCACATTCTGCGGGTATTATGGACAATTTGACCAGTATCCCATGGCAAATATAGGGAATCTGATTTGGGAGAAGAATTTTATAGAAGAAAAAGACATAGGCGATTTACCAAGGGATGAGATGGACATTAGATACGATTGGGCTATTGTCTGCCCCAAATGTCTGGTTCTTTTACCCACAACAAGGAATGAGCAGGGCACCCATGATGTAGTTCGTTATCAAAAAGCATTGGTAACAGCACCTGTTCCCCGGGTCTATCAGAGCCGATTTTGTCCAGTATGCGATAACAAACGCACAGGCGCACCATTAAAGGTTGGCATGGCCTTGGACATTGGTAACATCACCCACAAGAGCACTGGGCGTAGGTTGGCCCAGTTGTATTTGGATTCATTCTACATCTGTGACAATAAACCAGGCTCTTGCGAATCCATTTTCACATTGTATCCCATCAAGTTCCTGGATTATCGCTGATTTTCTTAAATCCGATATTTTATACCTAAAATGCATAATAATTATGAGCCCATGGATATACTGATACTGTCAATTCGAGCTGTTATACACAGAAATTAAGGAAAGATTTAAAACTAAAGAAATCCATCATGTAGAAAAAAGGGGGATATTTCGTGAGCAGACTAGTAAGTTTATGTCACCCGATAGGAGTGAAGCATGCAGACTTCGCAGATGTTGGCTTTATTGAAGGCCTCCATGTTGGAGACCTAGGAAATTTTCTGGGAGAAAACGGCCGTTTGGACCTTCGATATATATTTGGTCTCATAAGTCAAACTGACGAGGCCATATTTCCCTCGGCCAATGATGAAGAGGGAAAAGTTTCAAAGGATTTACAGGTGTCTGAGAAGGCAGCCAAGTCATTGATAGATGAACTGGGGCTAAAAATGCCGGTTTACTGTCCGTGCTGTGACCCATGTTCTTCAGGGGAGAGAATGGAAATATTGGCAGGAAGGAGCGTTATAGGCGAGGTGGAGGTGGATAAGGGCATGGTAATTGCGTTTGTGACTCCAAAAAATGATCCCAATACCATAATCGCCTGGTTGACTTACAATCTCTTTTACAGATGCACGAACACAGAATGCGGGGCACTGTTTCCTATATTCTTCAGGGATACTGATGACAAGCAGGCCCTGGAAAAACAGCGGTTTTTAAAGGACTCGGTAAAGACAGATTTCGAGGGAACATGCCCATTCTGCGGATTTTTCGGGAACTTTGACCAGTACCCAATGACGAATGTTGGAAATTTTATTTGGGACGAGAAATTCGTAAAAGGAAAAGATATGGGTGATCTACCCACAGATGAGATGGACATAAGGTACGACTGGGCTGTTGTCTGTCCTAAATGCAGGGTTCTCTTACCAACTGCAAGAAATGAGCAGGGGGAGCATGATGTCAATCGTTACAAGTCAGCACTTGTCACAAAGCCCGTTCCCAGGGTTTATCAGAACCGCTTCTGCCCAGTATGTGACAATAAGCGGAAGGGTGATCCCCTTAAAGTAGGCATGTGGCTCGATATAGGTAACATCACCCACAAGGCCACTGGACAGAGATTGGGGGACCTCTTTTTAGATTCGTTTTATGTGTGCGATAACAACAAAGGGATATGCGAGTCCATTTTCACCTTGTTCCCAATAGAGTTTCTGGATTACATGTGAGTTGTTCTTATTAACTCGTCTTCTGTCGCATATTCACAGTGCGCAGCCTGTTTATCGCAGCTGCGATTTCGTATTTTCGAGGGCGGGCAAAGTTGCCAGGATGCCTTTCCTTTCGATGAAACGGATCTAAAGCATCCAGACCATATTCATCGAAAAAATTCTCAATTGATTCCATAACCTCGCTCAGAGTTGCTTTTCCATCCATAAAACGCTGGGTTGCCAGGTGAATCGTATTTCCTACAGCTCTGGTCTGGGAAATATCCACCAACTGTTCCACGTAACGAAGGTCGATGGGATCCCTTCCAAATAGTATGAGATCCTTGGCCTTTGCATCGATTTTTACGTTTTTCTTCCCTTTCGAGGGATCGAAGCTCTCGGCAAGTGGGATGCGCTGACTTGTTTGGGTGAAGGGAGAGGTTGTCTCGACTTTTCGAAGGGTTTTGTGGGTGGTTGCCACTTTTTTTGCCTCAGAAGTGACGTCTTGGGGCAAGTAATTGCGCATCATAATCACAGTGTCTGCAGAATCGAAGTAGTCGCCGCATCCTCCCATGACCAGGATAGTGGAAACACCCAAGGATTCATAAAGCTCCCGCACTCTCTCAAGAAAGGGAGTTATAGGCTCATACTCCTTGTGCACCAAAGCTTGCATCCTGGCGTCCCTTACCATGAAGTTCGTTGCTGACGTGTCCTCGTCTAAAAGCAATACCTTTGCACCTACTTCCAGCGCCTCAATGATATTAGCGGCCTGACTTGTGCTTCCACTTGCATCGTCAGTTGAAAAGGCTTTTGTGCTGCGACCGTAGGGCAAGTCGCTTATGAAGCAACTGATATCCACCTGTTCCACCCGCCGTCCATCCTCGGCCCGAATTTTTACTGCATCATAAGAAGTGACGACATACTCCCTTCCATCATCTGGAATATGTGGATACACTCCCCGCTCCAATGCCCTGAGCATTGTGGATTTGCCATGATAACCCCCACCTACGATGAGGGCTACGCCCTTTGGGATGCCCATCCCGGTAATTGTATTTGCCTTATCTTTTGTGCCATGAACAGGATTGGGAAGATCCAGGGTAATATTCAGGGAGTCAGCTGATTTAAAGGGTACAGCATCATTGCCTGAAAGTGGACGATCACTTGCTCCACTCTCCCTTGGTAAAATAGCTCCATCACCTATGAAGCCAACGAGCCCCAACGAGTCCAATTGGCTGCGAATATGCTCCTGATTTTCGATGCATTCGACAAATTTTTCCCCTTCTTGTTGTGGAAGGTTCTGCCATTGAAGTCCAAGTTCCACTATCTTAGGTATCTCCTTGCAAAGCATCTCTTCAGCCTGTCTTCCCAGAACAGTCCTTCCCCTGGCAGGTAAACCTATATGAAGTCTTGCCTCCACCCAATCTTCTGTTATTATCAAAGCTGTGCGCTTTAAGACCTCCTGCCCACCCGAATCAATTGTGATCAGGCCGCTTTTTCCTGTCCCTCGCCTTTTTTGTGTGGTTCGAAGAATAACTTTTTTAATCTCCCTTGCAAGCAAATCCTCCAAAGCCATGCGCCGCACAGCATTAGAGAACAATATTGGAGGCAGTTCTGCTTTTGTCTGCATCATTCGTACCCTGATTTTCGAGGGTGATGCAAAAGGATCTCCTTGCACGTGATCGATATACAGAGTGAACTTGTCAAACTCGTAAGAGCCTTCGATATCCTTGTAGGCCTTGTAGCCTCTGCCATCGATACGGGAGAGTGTTCTTTTCAAATTTTCAATACCGGCCATGCATTTCACCTTCTCAATCCTTTAAGCTCTTTTTTTTGGTAATAACTCACAGAAGTAAAAACGATTCTCTCTTATAACTGTGTCTCCTTTTTCAATTGATATGGGCTCCTTGAATACGGGGCCCTTATAAACAAATGTATGGAACTCTCCATTCTCACCGCATGGATCCACTGAATCAGGAAGATCAGAAAGAAATTCCCTGTCATATTGTCGTCCCACAAAATCCCCTGCAAGAAGTTCTGAGTCCACGCATGTGACAATAGCGGAAAATCCCAAATCTATGAAATTATGTGCAAGTTCTTTAGTGTCCCTCCCCCATATCGGATACACTCCCTTCATACCGATTCTTGAAAGGTTTTCATCCCTGTATCTTTTAATATCCTCAAGAAATATATCGCCAAACACCACTTCGTTCACACCCAATTTATGATATTTTAGCAAAACCTCCTTCATAATGGATTCATATTCCTCGTTGGTGGTGTTCTTTGTTATGAATACCTTTTCTAAAGGAAGGCCTAAGGAATTAACCTGTCTTTCTAAAAGCTCGCTTCGTATACCGTGCATGCTGATTCTGTCGTAATCTTTGGTTATTGTTGTGAGGAGGGCAGCTACTTCATAATCATCATAATTCCGAAGTTCATACAGAGCAAGGGCACTGTCCTTACCCCCACTCCAAGTAAGCAACACTTTTTCACTCATGATTGTTCCTCATCTATACTTTTGGGATTACCCTTAATCCGAACATCTTTATTAAAATAATTGCTAAAAAGCTATTGGGGGGAATTGCCAAGCTTAAGACCCAAGCAATGTAAGAAAATAACTTGGCAAGACATACAGTGGCGTATGTAAGCGATTGAAATTTAAGCCACTGGGGGGAATCGTCAAATTTAAGACCTCATTTATATCAAAGCATAAATTGACGAAACACACAGTGGCGTATGTAAGCGATTGAAATTTAAGCCACTGGGGGGAATTGAACCCCCGACCTATTCCTTACCAAGGAATCGCTATTTAGAGCACAGGATTCAAAAGACTCCTTGTGTACCTCTAAGCCACAGTGGCATGTGTGTTATCCGCAATATTCCTCTTTGTTCTTATAGGTTTTTATAGGGGAAGCGGTTATGTATGAAAAAGGAGAACAACAAGATGGCTATTCCAGTCATGGAGATAGCCTGGGATGCCAAAGGATCGTTCAGATTACGGCCCAACAGGTTCCTGGGAATAGTGGATATAACGGGTCCTAAAAAAGATAAAGGCAAGGCTGTAAAGGTTCATGTGCATGATCCTGGAAGACTAAAAGAGCTGCTTTACCCTGGTAATCAGGTGCTTCTAAAAAAGGCCACCAACCCGAACCGCAAGACAGCATGGGATATCATAGCCGCCTCATATGAAAATGAATGGATTCTTGTTCATTCCAGTTATCATAGTGATATTGCACAGTGGGTCATCAAGAACAAAACTGTGAGTCCCTTCGGAAAGATCAAAAATATTGAACTTGAGGTTAAATTTGGAGAAAGCAGGCTGGACTTCCTGTTGACCAGAAAAAACGGGAAAAAGATTTGGGTGGAGGTGAAGGGCTGTACACTGGCTGTGGATGGAGTCGCTTTGTTTCCTGATGCACCTACAAAACGGGGAGCTAGACACTTACAGCATTTAATTGAAGCCAAAGAAAAGGGTGCAGAATCCGCAATTGTGATCCTAGTGTTCAGGCCAGATGCAAAATGTTTTGCTCCACATGCTGAGACAGACCCAGAATTTTCAAGAACTTTTTATTCTGCTTTGGATGCAAAAGTTGAGGTTCATCCCATAAAATTTCTTTATAGAGATGGGATCGTAAACTACATTGAAAAAATCCCGGTATGTGACATCTATTAACGTCCTGGGCAAATCACCCTAATTGTATCACTCCCCCTAAGTGGGGTTCCATCTTTTAATTCTCCAGTGACTATAAGCTCAAGAGCTTCGTTTGGAGACCCTATCTGATCCTCCAACTCGCTTCTGTCGAATTTTGCCATACATACATTGCTATTAAATTCTCCGTATTCTCCACCCACCTCAAATGTACCATCCCCCAAGGATATGGTGTCGAAATCGATATCACTCGCATCCATACCTTCAGGTAGTATAATATAGGCCGTAACCCACCTGCCATTTGACTTGAGGTTGAGGGTGTCTGGGTCCACATCCAGATCCGCTAAAATAATGCTGTAGATGTCAATAACGTTATTCGAAAACGTATTATTGGAGATTATGGGAGTCGATCCCCCTAAATAGTAGATTCCATACTCGTTGTCAGTAAATATGTTGCCTTCGATTACCGGGGAGCCGGTTTCTATAAAAATTCCGATTTCACTGCCAGATATAGAGTTGTTTGTTATTATCAAGAGGGAGTCATCACCTGAAATCTTTATTGCGATAGTATTATCGATAAAAACATTGCTATCTATCTCCAATGGCTCTGGGTCGTAATCAACAGCTATGTTATTACCCACAAACGTATTCCAATTCAAACAGGCCCAAAGCCACGAATCTATTATTTTCACACCTACCTCGTTGTATGATATAGTGTTGCCCCAGACACCCTTTGCACTGGAATCTAAGGCATAAATACCAAATCCCTCAGAATCTGAGTCGAGGTTGTTATTAGAAATGATGTTTGATTCAATGATGTCGTTATTAGTAGTATCCATATAGATTCCATAATCATTGTTTTTTGATATCGTGCAGTATCCAATTTTAGTCCAATTTGTGTTGTCGCAATAAATGCCACAATCTCCCCCTGTTACAGTAAATCCTTGGATTAACACGTCATTAGCAGTTATATGAATAACGGTACCACTCCCATCCACAATTCCACTGGCATTGATAATGGTGGTATACATATCCTGTCCAACCAAGGTTACTGTTTTGTTAATGATCAGTTCCTCATTATAAGGGATGGGATTTTCACGAACATAGATTTCATCCCCGGGATTGGCAGCGTCAATAGCTTCTTGGATTGTTGTATAATCATCTGGGACTATAATATCAGGACTTGGATAAACCATGAATGAATATTTTAAATCTACCATAGGAAGAGGTGAGCTTCCATTATTTATTGTAGGGCGGCTATTAGTTTTACTCCATACAAAATCACCAGGATCTACCACTCCATCTGGAGTTGGACCTGGATTTTTTATAAGTGGAATAAAACCTGTAGAATTAAGATATGCACTTATTGTATATGTATTTCCTGGGTAAAGAGAAATTGGGGCTGAAGTATTGTACCATCCCCATTTATCATAACCTAAATGAAGTGGGTAATTTTTTTGATATTTAAGGAAGTTTCCCTCCCATAAACGGATATTGTAAACATCGTTATACCAAGATGAATAGAAGATCCCAAGTTCATAGATCAAGCAGTCTTGGTTCACCTCAAATGTTACGCCTATTGTATAATATCCAGACATGTTTATGATATCTGTGGGCATTGCATTATTGAAAATGGTTCCATTCCCGGATTCTGCTTTTGTTCTATGATCTTGTGCTTGTGGGTTGACAAATGTCTCATCCTCTTTTATGGGGTAACTGTCCAATTCAATTGCTACTGTTTTTTGTATCGATGGTATATTTGATACAAATGTGGGAACCACCATTATTATGAATATCAAAATGCACAATATTTTTGCATTTCTTGGTTTCATTTATTACCCCCCTAGATTCGCGTTAAAATATATATGTCACTCGAATTACTTAAGATTTCCGCATCTATGTAATTGATTTTTATATGAGCAAGTCCTATAACCCTCCCAATGAAAAATGGAATGTCAAGTTTCGATATAGCTGCAATGGTCAATGAACTGCAGTGCTTAGTCGGAGGCCGCATTGACAAGGCCTATCAGCCAGCCAGGGATAGACTACTTTTGCGCATCCGCGTTCCAGAGGAGGGAAAAAAAGACCTCGTAATCGTTTTGGGGAAATGGCTTTTTCTTGCCTCCCAATCCCAGGAAACTCCGAAAACCCCCTCTTCCTTTGCCATGCTCTTAAGAAAGCATCTCAGCAACGGAAAGATTTCGAAGATAGAGCAGCATGGATTTGACAGGATAATCATCTTCCATATCGAGAGAGCCGAGAGTTACCAGCTTATATGTGAGTTGTTTGGGGAGGGAAATGTTGTATTGGTCCAAGATGGCAGGATAATACAGCCCTTAATTCCAAAATCCTGGAGCCACAGGGAAGTAAGAGCGAAAAGGGAGTATGTTTTCCCTCCTTTAAGGCAGGATGTAAGAAAACTGGATTTGGACGGCTTTGAGAAAATATTGGATACATCAAAGAAGGACGTAGTTAGGACCTTGGCAATGGATGTCAATCTTGGAGGTAAATATGCCGAAGAGGTTTGCCTTTTATCTGGAATTGAAAAGGAAAAGAAAGCCGCAGATTTAACCCGTGAAGAGGTAGAAAAAACTTATGAGGCAACAAAGAAACTTGTGGATTCCCTTAGCAGTTCAATAGGGGGCCTTATGATTTTTGAGGGGGATATCCCAAAGGACATCATGCCATTTGAACTGGAAGGCTACAAAGATAATAAGTCTGAGAAATTTGAAAACCTTAGTATGACCATTGAAAAATATTTTACGATCAAAAAAGAAGAGGAACCTGAGGACGTGGATTACGAGGATTTCAAAGGTAAGTTAGAACGACAATTGGCCCAGCAAAAAAAAGCAGTATCAAATCAGAAAGAAAAGAAAAAGCAGTATAAAAAAATAGCTGAGCTGATCTACAGCAACTATTCTGAGTGCGAAAAAGTTTTTGACGTTTTAAGAGAAGGAATTAAGGATAAGGACATTACAGAATTGACCAACCACCTTAAAAAGACGAGCCCATTTAAAGCAATGGATCCTGAAAAAAATGAGGTAATCCTGAGCCTTTGCGACGAAAAAGGAAAGGAAATAGAGATCACATTAAATTTTAAAAAATCCATCGAGGAGAATGCAGGCATTTATTACGACAGAGCCAAAAAAGCCAAGGAAAAACTGGAAGGGGCAAAAAAATCGCTTGAGGATACCAAGAAAAAATTGGCGAGAATGGACGTGGAAAAAGAAAAGAAAAAGAAGAAGGCCAAAAGACAGACGAAGCCTATTTGGTTCGAAAAGTACAAATGGTTCATCTCAAGCGACGGCAACATCGTAATTGCTGGAAGGGATGCCAAGACCAACGATAAGGTCGTGAAGAAATATCTTTCAGACAAGGACAGATACGCGCATGCAGAAATCCATGGGGCACCCAGCGTTGTTGTCAAGAACAAGGAAGGGGAGATTTCTGAGCAGACTCTCAAGGAGGCCTGTGAATTTGCGTTCAGTCACTCCAAGGCGTGGAACGCCAAAATCGGTTCAGGGACAGCCTATTGGGTCCTTCCCGATCAGGTAAGTAAGACTCCCCCTTCTGGTGAATTCCTTGCCAGAGGGGCCTTCATGGTGAGGGGTAAAAGAAATCTTATAACAGATATCGAAATGAGACTGGGGATAGGGAAGGTGCATTACGAAGGCTCGGAAAAGGTCATGTGCGCACCTGTCTCAGCAATAGAATCGCAGTGTAAGATTTTCGTGATCTTTGAACCTGGCGATATGAAGAAAAGCACCTTCATACGGAAGCTGTGCGAGATTTTCCAGGTGGACCAGGAGGAAGTGCAGAGAATTCTTCCACCTGGGGACGTTAAGGTTGTAAGAACAGTGGGTGTACCTGAAGGAAAAATATAAAGAAGCGCCCGAGCCGGGATGCGAAAAGTAATGATTTTTCGCGCCAGTGGAACCGTAAGGTTCCACGTATTCAGGCCAATGGAATTAGAAATTAAGAAGCGCCCGAGCCGGGATGCGAAAAGTAATGATTTTTCGCGCCAGTGGAACCGTAAGGTTCCACGTATTCAAATCAATGGTATTATAATATAAGAAGCGCCCGAGCCGGGATTTTCAGGCTCCCTCCGTTAGAGAGGAACATTTGAACCCGGGTAGGAAGCTCCGCAGGCTTCTATGATATCCAAGCTACATCACTCGGGCGTTCTATTGGAGTAGGGAATGAATTAGGTGTTTATGTAAATTATTGTTTGTACAAAGGGGATTAAGGAGCTCATTTACATGTCCATGCACTGGATTGAAGACCACAACCTGAACAATTACGAAATCAAGAAACTATGATTATAACCAGAAAATCGTAGTGATATTCAAAAATTGATCCAAATGCCACTTATCGAATTTGAGCCTATTTTTTCTTGAGCTTCTTCATCTTCATTTTCTTCTTTTTCTTGAGCTTTATCTTCTTTGTTTTTGGCTTTTTAACATCTTCTTCAGAAGGTTCCTCAGATGGTTTTAGTTCTTCACCAGGCTCAGGCTCCATTTCAAATTCGAAAGCTTCCCCTTCCGGCATTAGTTCCTCATCGTGTTTAAGCTCAGCCTCTTCCTCGACCGATGGCTCCTCAGCAGGTAATTCCTCTTGTGGCTGTATTTCTTCGGTGGGCTCAGGTTCCATCTCAGACTCAAAAGGTTCTTCTGTGGGTATTTCCTCGATAGGCTCGGGCTCCATCTCAAATTCTAAAGCTTCCTCTTGCGGTTTTAATTCCTCATCAGGTTGAAGTTCGGTTTCCTCAACAAGTTGCTCCTCTGTGAATATTTCCTGTTGTGGTTGTACCTCTTCAGCAAGCTCAGGCTCCATTTCAGACTCAAGAACTTCCTCTGGTGGTTCAGGCTCAGTCTCCTCAAGTGGTGGTTCCTCTGTGAAGGTTTCTACTATTTGTTGTATTTCTTCTTCTAATCTTAACTCCGCTTCCTCTTCATATGATTCTTCAGTGGGGACCTCTTCCTGAGGTTGTATTTCTTCTTGTGGCTCAATCTCTTCCTCTGGGAGAAGATCTATATCCTCGATAGTAGGTTCTTGCGACGGCTCTTCAGCCCCCTCTTCAGCCTCGAAATCAAAACCACATGTGGGACATACGGTTGCAGTAGAACTAATGAAAGCACCACAGGAGGGACACATGAAAAGATCGCTTGTTTCCTTTTCGGGGGTGATTTCCTCTTCAGGAGCTATTGCTACCTCTTCTGGTAACTCCGATAGAGGTTCTTCTTCTTGATCCTCAAGTGTAGTAATTCCTGCAGGTTTAAACTCTGTATCAGCTTCCATCTTGAATCCCAAGTCTTCCTCTGGGAGTTGCTCCTCTTGTGGCGTGGGGATAGTATCTTGTTCTGGTTCCTTGGCGAAATCAGCGGGCTCTGGTTCTGAAGGCTCAGCATATGGTACAGGAGCTATCTCTGCTGGTTCTGGTTCTTTAAGCTTTTTACCCTTCTTTTTCTTCTTTAGCTTCAATTTAAATTTGCTTTTCTTCTTTTTAGGAGGTTCGACGGGAGCTGCAGTGGGGAGTGGTTGAATTGTCGGGGGTGGACTTACAGGTTCGGCAGCAGGGGGAACTTCGTCTTGGAATTCCTCAGCAGGTTCTACTGGCTCAGCAACAGGAGGAGCTTCATCATAAATTTCCTCGGTGGATTCTATGGATTCAGCAGCAGGAGGAACCTCATCAAGAGCGCCCTCTGAAGGTTCTACTGGCTCAGCAGTTGGAGGAATTTCATCAAGAATGTCCTCTGAGGGTTCTACTTGTTCAGCGACTGGAGGGGTCACATCTTGTATTCCCTTTACTGGGCCAATGAATTCGGCAACTGGAGCCTCGACCTGAACCTCCTCGACAGGTCCTAAGATCTCAGCAGCAGGAGGAGCCTCCTCCTCGAGTCCTGGTTCAGTTTTGAATGCGAATTTTTCTTCATCTGCTTCCAAACCCTCGGTTAATCCCGAAATCTCGTCTGCCAGAGCCTCGATGCTTTTTTCGGTCTCTTCAAAACCATCCCCGATGGAGAGTTCAGGGGATATGTCCCCCTCTTCCACTACCTCAGCTTCAACGATCTCAGCCTCCACTATCTCCCCTTCATCCTCATCCTCTATGAACTGGAAAAATGCAGGTTCCTCCTCGAATTCCATGGCCCCAGATTCATCTGAGATCTCCACAATCTCAACAACACCATCTGTGTCGTCATAGATGGTCTCCGAGGCAATGGTGGCTTCACTTCCAATTTCCAGAGGTACCACCTCCACTGCCCCCTCCTCGGCAGCCAGGGTGAAGAACATTTCCTCCTCAGCCTCGGTGAGCGATTGTGGACTTCTGAAGATGGATGGTTTTTCCAGAGCAAAGGTTTCAAATTCCTCCTCACCTGGTTCCTCAAGTGGTTTAAAAGCCCTTGGTCCTTTTTGCACAGGTATGAATCTCGGAAGGGATCTTCTAAGTTCCTCGATGCTCTTTTCCGATGTAGCGAACTCCAAAGAGGTTTCCCCTTCCCTGAATTTGGGTCTCTCCAAGATGGGTGAGGTTCTACCAGTTTGTCTTGGTTCCAATAATTCCTCTTCCTCCTCTTCGGGCTCGATTCTTAGTTCTAGAGGCTCCTCGGGAGGTTTTGGAGGCAGTATTTTGGTTTCACAGTATTTGGCCACCTCACTGTTCAATCTTCTGCACATCTTGCAGTATTCTTCCGGAAGCTTGGACGGGCATGGTTTTTTTGGAAGTTTGTCAAGGAATTCCCTAAGCTCAGGAATATCTGATCGTCCGACCCCTGGGGTCATAAATTCACCTAATTACCGTATTAACTAAGAGTACATACCACTTAAGCTACTTATATTTTGCCAAACAAGTGATAGCTATTTTACTCGGTTTTTAAGGTAATATTGCACCAAAAAGGTATTAAGCAGGAAAAACAATAGATGTCCGGGGAAAGAGAAGGGTAAATTATGAACACAAAAACCCTAAAAATCACAAGGATATTGCCATTGTTCCTATGTCTGGTAGTCATGCTTTTTCCGGGATTAACCCTGGCTGATGGCTATGACATTATATATTATGATTCTGAGGGTGACGTCAAGGATTTGTACGATGATTTTGTACGGGGGTATCAGTACCTCGATATCATAGAGATTTCCTCATCTGAGTCCACGATGGGGGTTCAGCTCATCCTCACGATGACGGTTGAAGATGTGATTATGGATTCCGACAAAATATTCTATTCATTCACTCTAATGGATGGAGATGAATGGTCATACATGGTCTCATACTCAAACGGAGTATGCAATGGAATTAATATGGAAGATGGAAGTTCGGACGTCCTTCAGGCCACTGGTTCTGGAACCGACACTTTGGAAGTAAGGATTCAAATGAACGATATTGGAGAAATAATTGAATTTAACTTTTACGGTGAGGCTTATGAAGAGGATTATGTCAATGACATATACTGCTACGATAGAGCACCTGACGAAGAGCCTTACTGGGAGGAATATTATTACGGATTACCTGTGATGATTACAGATCCAAGACCGGGTTCAACTGTAAGCAAAACCAAGATCATAAAAGGCGAGACAAACTGTTATGGGGAGTTAATATCTGTGGAAATCCAGATCGATTCCACATCTGACTCTGGATGGGAATTGGCATCCACCTCAAATGACTGGGAAACCTGGAGGTTTGAATGGGACACCACCTCGGTCTCGGATGATGAGCACACCATTTATGCCAGGGGTTACGACGGCAGAGAATATTACGAAGATTCAATAACAGTCTTTGTGGATCAGAGTAACACGAACTCTCCCAGAACAACGGATGTTCCTGAATTGAAGATCGGGACAGAACTGATTTATGAGATTGAGTTCGCCGAGTTTAATGAACTAGAGGACATTGTCGAATACATGGATTTCAGTGCTGATATTAGCATGGAAGTTACCAAAATTGAGACAATAGATATTGATGGGGAGAAATACGATGCTTACGCCATCGATATGAGCATGACCTTGAGCTTTACCCTCACCTTTGATGGAGAAACCATGTCTTCCTCAGCAACAGGGGAAGGTAAACAGTGGTTAAGAGTATCTGATTTAGCTACCATAAAAGGAGATATGAAAACTGAAATGACCTATTCAGCCTTTGATTCAACAGAAACAAGAGTTGAAGAATCTACTGTAACTTATGATCCCCCCTTGGACAATCACGATTTCCCTATTAGCATCGCTGAAACCTGGACATCGACAAGTACGGTATCAACCATTACTGATGTAACAGTCATAATAGATGGGGAGATTGAAGAGGAGTATCAAGAAACCGATTCTTCCTCTTCGATAACAGAGTACGAAGCTCTACATGTGAAGGAAGTTACAGTCGGAGCTGGAACATTTGAGACCTTTGTGATTTGGAGTATGGAAGGAGGGGAATATTTTGGGGGTGATTTGCCACTTTTTGGTACAGGCTCAGGATATACGCTGGTTTATTATTCACCTGAGCTAGGATTCCCAGTTAAGACCGAAGCCTACTCCGATAGCAGGGAGTTACAGGTGACAATGGAACTTGTCTCCTACAAAGGGGGGCGGAGTTCAAACCCTATCTCATCTTCGCAAGACTCAGACCTACCGATTTATTTGTTTCTGATTCCGATAATGGTAATAATTATTCTTGTCTCAGTACTCGTGGCAACGAGAAGGCAAAGGCCGACATATGAATTGGGATCGGGACAAGGCTATCCTGCCCAAACCGCCCATGTCTCACCACCCATTCCAGTTTCACGACCATATACCTCCAGTTACCCGTCAACCTATCCCAGCCATCCATATCAATCCCAACCGCAAATGACACCCCAAATACAAGGAGCGTACCCCGTCCAGGTAAATGCGCCTATTTCGCCACCTCCTCCACAAGTCACGCAGATTGTACAGCTCACTCAACCCGTGATCCCACAGATGCAGGTGAAATGTCCAAGTTGTTATCAATTTTTGTTTGTACCTTCTAATGCTGCCTGGGTGCAGTGTCCTTTTTGTTATACTCGGGGCAGGATAGGCTAGGCTCGCATTTTTGTTTTTTAATTGTCATGGCAAGGCTTATCTATCTGGGTCATTGTTCGTTATCGATAATCCTTTTATGTAAATCATCTATCATTGTAAAAGCAAGGAGGCAATGACTTACATGGCAATTCGATATTTGAAAAATCTTTATCTTTAATGCTGGTATTATGTAAGAACAGGTCATTCTTATGGTAGATACACTCAGGATAGGGACAGGGGCTGGCTATTCTGGTGACAGAATCGAGCCAGCTGCTTCAATTGCCAAGTCCGGAGACTTGGACTATCTTGTCTTCGAATGCCTGGCTGAAAGAACCATGGCACTTGCCCATTTACGCAGGCTCTCCGATCCTGATTCAGGATACGATCCCTTACTCGAGGAAAGACTGAGGCTAGTTCTATCCCCCTGTGTTGATAATAAAATAAAAATCATAACAAATATGGGAGCAGCCAATCCCCTTGCAGCAGGGAAGAAGACACGGAGCCTCCTTAATGAAATGGGCCATGCTTGTCTCAAGGTTGGGATTGTTTTGGAGGATGACATTCTGGATGCCATGGTGGACTCCGATTTTTCTGTGTTGAAAGAACCTGACAAGATTCACGAGATTAGAGACAAGATCATTTCAGCAAATACATATCTAGGGGCCTCACCAATTATTGAATTATTAAAATCGAAAGCAGACATAATAATTACTGGAAGAACCTGCGATCCTTCCCTGTTTTTGGCACCCATGATGCATGAGCATGGATGGAAGGATGATGATTGGGACAAAATTGGATTCGGTATTACAGTTGCTCATCTAATGGAATGCGGGGCTCAGGTCACTGGTGGCTATTTTGCAGATCCTGGATATAAGAACGTCGAAGGACTAGCAAATCTGAGTTTTCCCATTGCAGAGATTTTTGCTAATCAGGAGGCCGTAATCACGAAATTACCAGATACAGGTGGAGAGGTGAGCCTAAGAACTGTTAAGGAGCAGCTGCTTTATGAGGTCCATGATCCAAGTTCTTATAAAACAGCTGACGGTATAGCAGATTTTACGAAGATCAAACTAGAGGAGAAAGGACAGGATATGGTGAAGATTTCAGGAGGAGGAGGGAGAGCACGACCTGCTTATCTCAAGGTGAACATCGGTTTTAGAAATGGTTTTCTCGGAGAGGCACAAATTTCTTACGGGGGATATGGAGCGAAAAATCGAGCCCAACTTGCTGCCCAGATATTGATGAAAAGGTTTGCAGATCTTAAACTGGATTTTGAGGCCCTGAGGTTCGATTTTATTGGTTCAGGTTCACTTTGGCCAGGTGGTTCTCCCTCTATATCGAACGAGATAAGGCTCCGTGTAATTGGTAGAGCTCGGATACGAAAGGATGTCGAAAAGCTCTGCAACGAAGTTGAAGCGCTTTACACAAACGGCCCAGCAGGAGGCGGGGGTGTGACAAGGAGCATAGAAGAGAACATTGCAATTACGTCTGCTTTCATCCCAAGAGAAATTGTTACTGTCCAAACAAAAATCCTGGGGGAGGAGAATGGCCAAGATTAAATTGAGAGAAATCGCCCATGCAAGAAGCGGAGACAAAGGAGATATTCTCAATATTTCCCTTATTCCTTATGAAGAGAAGGATTATGAAGTTCTGAGGGAGAAAGTAACTCCTGAGAAGGTTAAAGAGCAATTTGGGAGTCTTGTAAAAGGGGAAGTAAAACGCTACGACATGGACAATATTAAAGCATTCAATTTTGTGTTCCATAATGCATTGGATGGAGGGATTACGCAGTCATTGAGAGTTGACAGGCACGGGAAGACCTTGAGCTTTAAGTTGGTGGATATGGAGATTGAGATGTAGGTTGATTTTATTCCAGTTGAGTAATATGTGTTATACAAACTGGCAATATT
Source organism: Thermoplasmata archaeon (assembly GCA_020348445.1). GTDB lineage: Archaea > Thermoplasmatota > Thermoplasmata. Next base: position 5,055,104 of record CP070751.1, on the reverse strand, counting down.
TTATATTATCATCCAATATGTATTTAAATTAGAAGTTCAATTATCCTTCTATTATCTTCGCAAGGGGGAGGTAATTATGGAAAAAGATGGAGAAAAAGTAAGTGTAATATCCATTCTGATTGTATGGATGATGATGTGCGCTTGTTTTGTGGGAATGCTGAATTTTATTGAAGATGTTGAAGCATCCGACAATGAGGTTCGGATTTCGTGGAGTACGATAGGTAATGAAAGACCGGCAATATACGGAGACAGGATTGCATGGCATAACGGGGGAAGCCCTGGGGAAGATATCTTTGTGTACGATCTTGAAACTGATACGGAAATCCAGTTAACAAATGAGCCGGAAACTCAGTGGTCTGCTCGGATCCACGGTGACAGGATCGTATGGCAGGATCAAAGGAATTTCAATGACGATATCTACTTGTACGATTTCAGCAACGAGACGGAGATGCGGATCACCTCAGACGGTGGATATCAGGGATACCCTGACATATACGGAGATATAATAGTATGGCACGACGATAGAAATGGCAATCTTGACATCTATATGTTCAACCTAATTAATGGAACAGAAATGCAGATTACAACAGATGGATTAGACCAGAGTTATCCTGTGGTTTATGGGGACAAGATCGTGTGGCATGATCAAAGGACCGGTAACTATGACCTCTATATGTACAACCTGACAACGTTCACGGAGATTGCGATAACCAATGATGCAGATTGGCAGTGGTACCCTGCAATTTACGGAGACAGGATCGTCTGGCATGACAACAGAAACGGTAACTGGGACATCTACATGTATGAAATAAGCACAGGTATTATCTCTCCGGTTACCACGGATCCAGGAGAGCAGCGATTTGCAGATATTTACAAGGATAGGGTGGTGTACCATGATTTTAGAAACGGCAACTACGACATCTACATGTATGACATTAGCAAGGGTACCGAAACCCAGGTCACGACAAATTTATCATGGCAGTTTTATCCAGTCATTTATGATGATATAATTGTATGGCAAGACGAAAGACTTAGTGACAAAAACATATACATGACTCATATAGACCAGGATGAGGATGGAGTTTATGATTGGGATGATGCGTTTCCTGAAAATCCTGGAGAATATTTAGATACCGATTCCGACGGTATGGGCGATAATCTAGATCCCGATGCCGATAACGACGGTTGGGATGATGATATAGAGGTGCAATGTGCATCCGACCCAAAAGACAACTTATCGTTACCATCTAACTTCGACGGAGATCCATTTCCTGATGCAATAGATTCAGATGATGACAATGATGGTGTCTATGATACAGTGGATGCCTTCCCCCTTGATCCAAATGAATGGATGGACACAGACTCAGATGGAACAGGTGATAACACTGATATGGACATCGATGGTGATGGTGCAGAAAATACAATGGATGCGTTCCCAATGAATCCGAACGAGTGGGTGGACACAGATTCCGATGATATAGGCAATAATCTCGATTTAGATGATGATAACGATGGTTGGAGTGATGATTTGGAGGTGGTATGCGGAAGTGATCCACTTGATTTCAGTTCGAGGCCTATAGATACTGATGAAGATACCATACCTGACATACTAGATACAGACGATGATAACGATGGTATCCCTGACGATTACGATGCAAGTTCATTGGCACAGGACGATATACTCTGGAGCAAGTCCAATGTGGATTTGGGTGATTATGGCATCGGATTTTATGGTGAGGTCGCAGGGGACAGATCTGGAATTTCTATTGCAGGTGCAGGCGATGTAAATGGTGACGGCTATGATGATATTCTTATTGGCGCATACAATAACGATGAAGGCGGTGGAGAGGCTGGCCAGACCTTCTTAATTTTTGGTAAAGGCTCAACCTGGCCAACAAAGATTAATCTCTCAGATGCAGATGCATCATTTATTGGCGAGAGCGGAGGTGACAGATCAGGATCATCGATAGCAGGAGCAGGTGATGTAAATGGCGATGGATATGACGACTTTCTAATTGGTGCACCATATCATGGGGGCAATAGGGGTCAAACTTATGTAATTTATGGGAAGGCGTCTGGCTGGTCTATGGATACTGATCTTTCATTAGCTGACGCATCTTTTATTGGTGAAGGTAATGCTGATTTGGCAGGAGATTTTGTGGCGGGGGCAGGCGATGTTAATGGTGACGGTTTCGATGATATACTGATTGGGGCGTATAAGAACAATGAAGGAGGCGATGATGCAGGTCAGACCTATCTTGTTTTTGGTAATGCTTCTGGTTGGTCAATGGGTACTTCTCTTTCAACTGCAAACGCATCTTTCTGGGGAGAAGCTGTACAAGATCGAGCAGGTTCTGCATTGGCCGGGGGAGGTGATGTAAATGGTGATGGCTTTGATGATATATTGATTGGCGCATTTTTTAATGATGAAGGCGGTTTGGACGCAGGCCAGACCTATCTTATTCTTGGTAAAGCATCGGGCTGGGCAAATGACGTCAATGTGTCCAATTCTGATGCCTCGTTCTATGGTGAGGATGTGATGGATTATTCCGGAAGTGCCGGATCAATATCCATTGCAGGTGATGTAAACGGTGATGGTTACGATGACATACTTATTGGTGCAGTTGGGAACGATGATGGTGGGGGAAGCTCAGGCCAGACATACCTAATTCTAGGCAAAGCCTCGGGCTGGACAATGGATATCAACCTTTCAAGCGTGGACGCCTCTTTCTGGGGCGAGAGAGGTGGGGATACCTCAGGGAAATCTGTATCATCAGCTGGTGATGTGAATGGTGACGGTTATGACGACATAATAATAGGTGCCCCTCATAATGATGACGGTGGAAATGGTGCAGGCAAAACATATCTTGTCTTTGGTAAGGCGGCAGGGTGGGTGATGGACAACGATCTATCAGATGCAGACGCCTCGTTCATTGGAGAGGATAATGATGATCAGTCAGGTAATCAGGTAGCAGGAGCAGGTGATGTAAACGGCGATGGCAGTGACAACATATTAATTGGTGCATATCAGGATGAGTTCGGGGGGGACCTTGCAGGCCAGACATATCTGATTATTCGCAGTTCCGAAACACAGGTTCAGAACGTCTCATTAAACTTAACAACAGGTATGACCGGTATCCACATATCTTGGGACGATACCTATGATGAACCCTATTTCTTTGGTATTTATCGCGGCACTGAACCGAACCTGCTTTACAGGTTGATTGATACCAATGCTTCGACCTATACAGATATTAATGTCACACCTGGGGTAACGTACTATTACGCAGTTGTAGCTATCGGCCCTCTTGGAGGAGAGAGCCCGCTTTCTGTTCTTCAAAGTATCGTCGCAGACGTTGATACCGACGGTGACACCATAGGCGACAACCTCGATTTAGATGATGACAATGACGGATGGAGCGATGATATGGAAATTCAATGCGGAACCGAGCCTTTAAATGTGTTGTCTATGCCGATAGACACAGATGGTGACAGCACTCCCGACATTTTTGATAATGATGACGATGGTGACAATGTAAATGATGATGTGGAGATACTGTGCGGTAGTGATCCAAAAGATATTTCATCGGTTCCACCGGACTTCGATGGTGATATGGTATATGATTTTTACGACACAGACGATGATGACGATGGGGTACCCGATCATGTAGACTTTTTCCCGTATGATTCGTCCAAATGGATGAATCCCGCATTAGATCTCATCAACAACACCATAAATGACATCCAAAACAGAGTAACTAACATCCAGCTGGATATAATAGGCATGAACGCAAGCCTGGATAACCTCCATGATTCCATGTATGATCTCAATCAAACCCTGTTGAATGAAATCAACGACCTTACCCAACAACTTGCAGATGCAAACAATTCTATTCTTTCAAGGATAGTTGATGCCGAGACCATTATAATGGAAAATATATCTAGCTTGAACGACACCAACATAATTAGCTATCTGGAGTACCTGAACGATACATTATTTTCAGATATCCAGAATCAGCTTGTGAGCATAACAGATGACATCATCGCCATGGACGCTTCAGTTTCAGATCAGCTTGCTAGCCTCTTGGATAACATCACAAGTGATGACGGAGCATTTAGGGCTTGGCTTGACCTTGTTTTAGAAGCGATCGATGCCAATCTAACTGCCACGAACAACACACTTCACACCCAATTAAGTGATTTGGATGCATATATGGCAGGCTTCAATGACAGCATTAAAAATGACATTTTTGGTATTTTAGATGCCCTTACTACACATGATCAGAACACAGGGCAGGACCACTCTGATCTTCAGAGCCAGCTCGATGAAATTTTGCAGGACCTTGGAGAGTTGGAGCTTGGAGAATTGAAGTCGAAGCTATCAAATCTTGCGCAGAATGTCTCTTACTTCAATGAATCAATTGCAGAGGACATTTGGCAGGTAATACAGGGTATTGGATATTTTGAAAAGAACGCGAGCCATAAACTGGCTGCGATCAACAGTACACTGGATGATCTTGCAAAGCTTGAGCAAATCTTAACTGACCTTAGGAATTTAGACACAGAATTGCAAAACGCAGTGGACGAACTCAAGACCTCAATCGATAACATACCTAAGGAGGAGAAGGCTGAGGAGGAGGGATTCGGACTTACTGAGTTGTTGTTGATTATTGTTTTAGTTCTTTTGATCATCAACCTAATTATGATGCTCATGGGTGGAAGGGGAAAAGCAAGTAATGTGAAAAATATCCCAGAGGAACGAGTTAAATCTAAACCTAAAAAAGTTGATCAAGAGGAACCAACTGAGGTATTTGAAGAGACATCCGAAGAACCAAGTGAGGAAACAAATGAAGAGGATATGGGGGATTTGTTGGAGGAACTACAGGATCAATATTAATAATTGGATCACAAGATTGCATTCAGAGCTCACTGATCTCAAATAGCATACAGCTCGTGCTTGATTCTGTCAAGGACAGTAATTACATCATAATCGATCATTTTTATTTTCTTTAGATTCTGTGTTATGAACTTAGTTAACTCGTTTCTGTCCTGGAAATATCCTATGGCTGTTATTGAATAAGTTCCAGTAGTTAAGTAAATCTCTGTTAGGCTATCCATGGTTTTTAGAAGGTCCACTGCACGATTGATGTTCTCGGGCAAGACATTCAGGTTGAAAATTGCCGTAATATCCTTTCCAAACTTTTTTCGATTGAGACGAATTGTATAGGTAGAAATAAAACCTTCAGATTCTAATTTGTCGATTCGATACCTGATTGCGTTCTCTGTCATGTTACCTATCTTACGGGCGATCTCCGAAACATGCACGCGACTGTTGTTTTGAAGCATCTTAATTATTTTTTTATCTGTTCCATCCAACTTAAAATCAGTCATATTTTCATGTCCTTTAGGTCAGTATCCGTATATAAATCTTTCCTTTCCTAAGCAAATCCCCAATTCTATTTATTATTTATTAGCCTTTTTTATGATATATTTATGAAAAATAAATAAAACAATAAAATAATTTCGTAAAACGAAACATATAAATACCAAAAGGCCTTTCCCCCCAATCTAAGCGTTGATGCGCAGGACGGTGACTTCAAAAATGATTTCAAGGTTGATTCAGGTTATCAAAAAAGATAACGACACCACAATTAGCTTATACCTATTCATAAGTTTTTACTCGATACTATACATATTGGTACTCCCATTCCAAACACGTATAAAAGGGGGGGTGAGGAAGTATGTCAATTACTAATCGTGATTTAGAAGTAGATAATGAAAATTCAGATCGGGCCACATCGAAAACAAATGGCCAAGAGGGCAGGTTGAAAGGAAGGCGTGCCCTTGTAACGGGAGCCTCCAAAGGAATAGGAAGGGAAATTGCAATTGCACTGGCCTCTGAGGGAGCCGATGTGGCT
>CP070751.1:4953417-5049086 GCA_020348445.1 Thermoplasmata archaeon | reverse complement strand
GGGGCATCGTATGGACCCACGATTCTCTTGAATATATCTGGGACTATGGACCTGATTTAGAAGTGCCTGCAGGAGTCGATTGCGATTTAAATCCTTATAATGTGACCGGGCTCAATATACCAAATGCCGAGATTATCATGGACCATGAGATTCTTCATAATCTTTTCGAAATAGGAAATATAGGTGATTTGATACCGAAGACTCCTTATCCTCCTCCCTGGTTTCATTATACTCACACAGACCAAAGTTATGTTACCACGGCTGATATTATAATACAGCATGATACGTTACCTGGATCAATTAATTTTTATCTTACAACAGAAGAGTATGGTCAAGGGAGAGTTGCCCTGGATGTAATAGGTCATACAGTGGCAGCTGAGGATGGTACCTTTCTTGGAATACCTTCCTTAAAAGAATGCCAAATTCTAGTAAATGCCATATATTGGGTGGCAAAAGGAAAGAAAATGCCAAACATTATTTCTTATTCTTGGGACTTTGATGCAAATGTAGACTCTGATGGTGATGGTAACAATACAAACGATGCCGATGCGACTGGTCCAACCCCAACCCATATCTATGGCGATAACGGAGTTTACATAGTAACTCTTAAAATCACCGATGAGACTGGTGCTACTGCCGCTGACACATGCAATATCACGGTCCTCAATGTCGCTCCAACAGTTGATCTAAATGGCCCTTATTCGGGTAGCGAAGGCTCACCGATAACATTCACTTCCATGGCTACTGATCCCGGTAGTGACGACCTAACACTAACATGGAATTGGGGTGATGGGACACCTGCAATAACCTCAACTTATTACAACAATGGCATAGGCCCTGAGCCTATTTATGATCCACCCACAAATGAGATTAAAAGCCCTGAGGGGACTTTTCCATTCGATGTTACAGATACATTGAGTCATACCTATGGTGATAATGGTGTTTATACGATCACATTGACCGTTGTAGACGATGATGGAAAAACAACTGTTATCACAGCCGATGTTGTGGTCAACAATGTTGCTCCAGCAATAACATTAGTTATTACACCATCAGGGAATGAGGGTTCGACTCTAACATTTGAAGCAGATGCAACAGATGCCGGAAGCGACGATTTAGTATTCTCATGGGAGTTCGAGTATGGCCCTACAATCGATAACACATATTACAATAATGGTGTGAGTCCTGAACCTGTTTACGATCCCATCACAAACGAGATTAAAAGTCCACAAGGCACATATCCATTTAATGCCTCAGACATGGTGACCCACACATATGGGGACAATTATGATTATACACTGGTTTTAACAGTTTACGACGATGACGATGGAATTTCTGTATACACAACCACCATTACGATAGACAATGTGGCTCCGTCCATTATCGAACTCGCAATCCCATATGTGGCCTACGAAGGAACATCAGCAGCTTACAGGGCAACAGCAAAAGACCTGGGAAGCGATGACTTGACTTTTGAATGGGACTTTGGCGATTCAACTCCAGTCATCGAAAAAACATTCTATAATAATGGAACCACTCCAGATCCTTACCCGAGCCCCGACGGAATCTTACCCTTTATTGCCCAAGATACATTAGACCATACTTATGGTGACAATTATAATTACACATTGACTTTCAAGGTAACTGACGATGATGGGGGAGTAACCACATTGACGACCACTGTGTATGTGAATAACGTTGCTCCAACAATCGAGCCCTTCGGGCCGTTTGCAGTGGACGAAGGCATGCCATTGGATCTTACTGCAATTTCAACTGATTTAGGCAGCGACGATTTGACTTTTACCTGGGAATTCGAATACGGTCCAACAATAACGAATGCTCATTACAATGATGGTGTGAATCCTGACCCCTACCCAAGCCCAGGAGGGAATTATCCTTTCAATGTTACTGATACGGTGACCCATACTTACGGCGATAACGGTGTTTTCACAGTCACTCTTACTGTGACTGATGATGATGATGGGTTGGCGATATACACTACAAACATTACAGTGAACAATGTCGCACCTACTATCAATCCAATCTGGCCAATGGCATTAATTTTTGAAGGCACACCCTTTATTCTTTCTGCAAATTCCACAGATCAAGGCAGCGACGACCTCACATTCACGTGGGAATTTGAACTCGGGCCAACAATCACCAACATTTACTACAATGATGGTACAAATCTTGACCCATATCCAAGCCCATGGGGGACATATCCATTTTCAGCTGTAGACCAGGTATCACTTACATACGGCGACAACGGTGTATATGCTGTTACAGTGACCGTTGAGGATGACGATAAAGGGATTGCCTACTTTACTGCAAATATCATTGTTTACAATTTGGCTCCAACGATAGAACCTTTTGGGCCATTCACAGTGGATGAGGGAAAGCATGTTGATATTACCGCAACTTCCACAGACCCAGGAAGTGACGATCTGACCTTCACCTGGCAATTTGATTACGGGCCAACATATGTGAGTTCATACTACAATGATGGCACAGGACCTGATCCATATCCGAGTCCGTGGGGGACATACCCGTTCTCGGTCTTAGATGACGTTACACATACCTATGGAGATAATGGTGTGTTCCTTGTCATATTGATGGTTGAGGATGATGATGGAGGCTCAACTACTTTTATCACGAATATTACAGTAAAAAATATGGCGCCAGCCATCGAGAATATAGAAGCCTACATGTATGCGAACATCTCCCTTAGAGTGGCGGGAGAAAAATATCACTCTGTAGATATCTACCTCTACGAGGAAAATTCTAAGATTTGGACGGGAAAGGTGACTAGATATCCTGGAAGTCCTGATGAACAAAAAGCCACAATTACTAATGTTAAACTGGATATGACCAAGAGATATTCGGCCAAAGTCGATTACCTCCCAAACGATCCCAGGGTGAACGGCAATGTCTGGGGAGGTAATCCGGTATGGATAGAAATTGAAGCTCGTTACGGTTCAACAGCACACATACATCATACATTCAATGTTAGACAGTCTTACTGGGATAGCGACCACTGGAATCATATTGATCCATGGGAAGTGGAGCTAAATCCTAAGCTTGTTGGGCTTAATATAACCTTTGAAGCAGAGGCTTCTGATCCCGGCTCTGATGATCTGGAATTCACTTGGGATTTCGGAGACAGTAATTCCTCAGGATCGAATATTTACTACAATAATGGATTGAGTCCAGACCCATATCCGAGCCCCGAGATAAATCCCATGATCGCTATAGATACTTGTATCCATGCCTACACCTCCCCCAACATATACACAATTACAATAGTTGTTACTGACGATGACGGTGGATTCTCTACAACGACACTGCTAATTATATTATCTGGCTAACTTCAATTCCCATAAACCGAAATTATAAATATCCCAAAAAACCATTATTACCTACTGAGCCTGGAGGGAGACACCAAAAAGAGTGTTTCTGTTAAAACCAGTGATAGAGGAGAGGTTAAAATGAAATCCAAAATAGCAAGCACAATCTTGTGTATGGCGATGATTACTACAGCATTTTCGATTGCAACATCTGTGAGTGCTTACCCAGCGGGTTGGGGTGAGGATACAAGGCTGACCTATGCATCCGACGAGTCAAGATGGCCTGAAGTGGTCATCGATTCTGCAGATATCATATATGTTGTTTGGCAGGACTATCGAGACGGAAGTTATAATCTCTATCTCAAAAAAAGCAGCGACTTTGGAAAAACCTGGAGCTCAGATATCAAAGTAACAGATACCACCTGGCAATCGGTATGGCCCCAAATTGCTTTGGATTCAAATGATGTGCTGCATCTTTTGTGGTTGGAGGAGGACGAGACCAGTACCAAATATAAATGGCAGCCTTACGACAGCGATTACAAAGAGATATTATACAAAAACAGTGCAGACGGCGGAACCACATGGGGAAGCGAGGTTCAGATAACCTCAAATACCGGGCGTATGCAGCGTATTGGCCTGGATATAGCAGTTGGCCAGGATGATATGCTTCATGTGGCGTACAGTAAATACTCGCCCTCGCAAATATATCACAGAAAAAGCACTGATGGCGGAGTTACATGGAACGCCGCAAAGGTCATTGGAGATGATAGGGATGCTGCACGACCTGTGGTGATCGCGGCAGATACTATTGGACATGTGTATGTGGCCTTTCATGCCTGGGGGACCGTGGGGGATCTTCATTATGTAAAAAGCAATGACAACGGCGATACTTGGGGAAGCGAAATAAATCTGATCGGGGGATCCGGATGGGCTAATTTTGCTTATTTGTCAGCAGCTGACGATGGACATGTTTTTCTGACCTACACAGATAATCTGGGGGTGGGAACAGATCACTGGAATGACCCGGGAGAGGTTTACATCAGAATCAGCGACGATTATGCTCAGAACTGGGGTTCAAGAATAAGGTTGACCCATGATAACTATGCAGTTCAAGAACCCTCAACTGCTTTGGATTCAGACAACAATGCACATATAGTTTGGTACGACATAAGAGATGGCAACTGGGAGATATATTACACTAAAACAGATTCCAGCGGTAACACATTGATAGATGATACGAGGTTGACAGATGATCCTGCGACATCGGTTACCCCTGTTATAGCATTGGACTCCCTTGGCACTCGCCATGTAATATGGAGCGATAGCAGAGTCTCAGCAGATAATTACGAGCTGTTCTATAAATTGGATGCTCAGCCACCAGTTGCAGATGCGGACGGTCCTTACTTGGGTTACGAAGGCTCACCAGTTACTTTCAATGCTTCGGCATCATACGACCCCGATGGCGACACTCTGCAATACAGATGGGATTTTGATAGCGATGGAAATTGGGATACTGGATGGTCTTTAAGCCCCTATGCAGAACATACCTGGGGTGATGATTATTTTGGAGAGGTTGTACTCGAAGTTTTTGACGGGGAGTACACAGATAATGATACAACAAATGTTACAATCAACAATGTTGCTCCAACTGTATTTGTAAGTGCAAACCAGACGATCAACGAGGGGGACATTGTGTACTTGAGAGGAACCTTTACAGATCCAGGTTTCAACGATACACATACAATCGAGTGGGACTTTGGAGATGGAGAAACAGCCACAGGAACATTGAACACATCACATACGTATGGAGATGATGGAGAATTCACTGTTACTCTAACAGTTACCGATGACGATGGTGGAGTTGGCAGCAGCACTTTAATAGTAACTGTGAACAATGTTGATCCTAATGCTACTATCGAGTCAGTTCTAATGGATGTGCAAATCGGATTGAGGGTGGCGGGGAGGAAGTTCAATGACGTGGGCATGACATTGTATGAAGAAGGAAGTAGCCTGGGGTACATCTCAATCGAGCGTTTACCAGGCTCGCCTGATGCCCAGATGGTCTGGATTCCCATCACTCTGGACATGACAAAATCCTATTCTGCTATCATTACATTCATACCTGAGGACCCTCCAAATGTTGGGGCGAATCCAGTGTGGATATATATAAAATCAGAGAATGGAAGTATAAAAAAGATACACCATACGTTCAACGTCCAGCAATCCAAAAAAAGAGACAGTGACCACTGGAATCATATAGACCCCTGGGAAGTGGATTTGAATGTTCATTTAATAGGTAGTTCATTTGAGGTTACATCCCATATCACAGACCCGGGAAGTGATGATGAGATTCTGACCTACACGTACGGTTCCCAGGTCGTAAACGTTACATACCTGAACAATCCCCCAAATCCTGATCCCTATCCCTCGCCAGAAATAAATCCAAGGGATATATATGACACCACAAAATTGACATATGAGGGGCCAGGGACGTTATCACTTGTTGTAATAGATGATGATGGTGGTACAACTACTCCCGTAATCGAACTAAAATAAAATCCCTACTCATAAATTGAGGTCTTCTCGTACCTTTTCCTCATTGGTACGAGGTACACTGTAAATATTGCGTTTGCCACGATAAAAAGTATTGGAAATATCGTCAGATACCATACTAGAGACGTTGATACTTCCCGTTCGAGTTCATAGGTTACATGGGCTATGTTGCCCTTGGCGTCGATAAACAATACATATTCTTCCTGGGATATGGTGTCCTCGACCTCGAAATTTAGCGAGGAAATGTTCTTGCTCTGCTCTTCTTTCATATTCAGCCTCTTTCCGAAATAGCCGGAATCAAATGCATCCTTCTCCAGTATAAAAATATCCAAATTGGACACATCAGATTCAAGGTTAACTCTCTTCAAATTGGATGCTCCAAAGGCATCCCTTGGCCAGAATGTGGTGTTGTACTCATCGTCTACTATCACCACTTCTTTGGTATTTATATTCTCTGCCGTCGTGGGGGTCATGATATTCATAAAGGCTATGATGGCCACCGCCATTATTATTATTGCGATGCCCTTTTTCATGTAATCCTTGGACATGAGAAATTTCTCACTGTCTGTCTTTGCCCATTTAATACCAAATGATTTGAAAAAGAAGCTTTCCACGTTCACCATCAATATCATAATAGCAATTATAAAAACAACATATTCCAGTCGAATGATCAGTGCGTATGAACCCGCATCTGGCGTCATGAAAGCCATAATAATTAGTAAAATGGTCGTAAGCATAATATGAGAAATATAGACCATTGTTCTAACATTTTTCATTCTTCCTAGCCTGTAGGTGCTCTCCAAAATCTCGCGGGAGGTCGGCATTTCGCATCACACTTATAAGTACAGTTACCTTCAAATTCTCAAATATTTCCAACATATTAAGCATTTCTATACAATTATATTAAAATGATAGTTTATATTGTTTTACTTAATATTACGCAAAAGGAAAAATAGGGGAATATCCCTTGAAATCTATGTCTTTTGGGGTATTTGCGCGTTTTTTCTGCATAAAAGAAATATCGCTGCAAACTCTGGAACCTCTGCTTCTCCTTCCTTTAGATTGAAGACTTCATTTTTTAGTTTTATATTTACAGGTTTAGTAACTTCGATCTTTATAGGATCGTCCGAGAATATCCCGCAGACAGCGTCCCTGAGGGGTTCAAAGTCGTTTAGTTCATCACGGGACAATGGCTTCACCACAAAACCAGTTTTGCCATGAAGTGAAGATGGAAGGCGAATTAGCCTCCTTATATCGGAGGTAACGGGTTCATCTGTCTCACCTTCAAGCTTCTCTTTTACTATAAGGCTCTCAATAGATTCTTGGCTGGCCTGACCTTCATCACCCTCCATTTTAATACCAATCTCGCCTTTGACAATTAAGAGAAAGAAATTCTGATGTTTGTCACTTGAGAATATCTCCAGGTTCTCTTCGCCCCACATCCTGTCGACACCTCTTTCCCCCTTGGGTCCCTCAAAAAGGTCAATGTAGATTCCTTTCGCGGTCTTCTCTCCAATACCCTCGAATAGACAAAGTCTTTTTATGGCTTCAGCCTTGCCGATATTCTCTAGCTCGTCAGTTAGTCTTCTCATACCCTCCCTCATTTTTTTCTTCCAGCCACCTGCATCCTCCTCGGGCATCATCACTTTCTTCTTTATTGTTACATGCTCGGTGGAGGTTTTTTTATCAATGTAGGTTTTTTTATCATAGGCGGTCTCTGGGAAGATCAATTCCATATCTACTTCCTTCCCAGTGATATAATCCACGATCTCTCTCCGCTCGTGGCTTGAAAGCTGAATTACCCTTGGATCCCTGATGTGGATATGATATCCCCTGCCCCCTGAAAATATTATCTCCAGCTGATCCTGGGAAAATCCAAAATCATCCAAAAGAAAGTCGTCGATAAGTCTTATAAACTCCTCCTTCACTTTCTGCAAAGTCTCCTCGTAGGTCATACCCTCGGCACCTTTGATGTGATCAGCATCCAAATCAAATATGAGATCTGCACCGAGCCAGTTCTTCTCCTGCATTGTAGATGCATTTGGTTTCTCGTAGTATGCTGCTGAGTGGTACACATGGGCAGGTATTTTATTAACAAGAAAATCTCTCAATCCCTCCCTATTCTGAAAGGCCATATGCCTCTTCATGAACCCCTCCCCCAAAAACATAAAACCCCACTCCCTTTTCCCGAACCTGTCAGGCAGGTAGAGGTTCGCCTCCTTGTAGTAGTCAGAAAAACGTTTTTTGAGAAATTCCAGGGTGTCGTTCATCAAAAGGGTGAGTGATTTGAAGAGATTAATAGGTTGTTATGAGTCTTGTAAATTAAGAGTCAAAATCTCTTACCAATTTATTCATTATTAATAATTTACATGTGTGAAATGAGGATGAAAATAATGTTTACTCATCCAAAAAAGGGTAATTCTGTATTAAAAAGCTTATTATTCATAGTCTTGCTTGGGCCGACTGCATTTATTTTCGTCCCTGTTTTCCAGGTTGCAGCAGAAGATATTGAAATTACTATTGAGATTGACCAGGGGCCTCAAATTGCGGATTTTACAGTTACAAGTACTATTTCTATCACGATATCAGGTAATTTTACCCTATCATTGGATTCATTGTATCCAACTTTCGTGGAATTTGGGATTCTTGTCCCTAATAAATGGAAAGCCGATATTGTTCCAGATCATACAGACATAACATTTGGTGGAAAAGTCGTACCATTTAATGGTACTATTATACCAAATCCATCCGCAGTTCAAGGAGAATATAAAATTTTCATCTGGGCAATGGAAGGTGACCCATTTGACCCCCCATTTGAACAATCTTATGGAGACTATTCGTCTTTAACCATTAATGTCATACAAAACCGGGTCAAATTGGATACCAATGAGGTAGAGAATTATGCTTTTCCAGATTTTACAATAAATCACTCCTTTGAATTAACAAATATAGGAACCGAGCCAGATATTTTTTGTATCCACATTCAAGATGAAAAGATATTAGAAGGTCATGGATGGGTAATCACAGGGAGCAATGAAAATATTACATTGACCCCAGGAGAAACCAAGAACTTTATGATTGAGATGTACATTCCATCCAATGCAACTGTTGGTAAATATTCTTTTAAAATTATTATTTCTTCCAAAGGACATCCTAACTCAACTTCATCCTTAGCTTTCGTTACAAAAATATATCCTAGAACAAGCCCCTTGCCATCCTTGGATTTCGGTTTGATTTTAATTATTGTCTTAATAGGAAATATCATTTGCTTGGCTATGTTTTATTTTGTATTAAAGAATTAATATTTATCATTCTTTACAACCTATTTCTTTGGCTACCCCTTTATACTTTCCTCTTCCCCGTCTTTCCCTTTTCCACCCTCCATTTCATCCAGGTCAACAGGTTTTTCTTCTTGATCTGTCGATTTAGGTATGGGCCCCTCTTCAACATGAGGATCAATATCCCCTTCTTCTACTGCAGGAGGTGGAACCATCATTTTCCTCATCTCGGCAGACTTCGAAACATCCCACATAACAAAACCCAAGGCCAGTGTGCAAACAAGGCCAGCCAGTATTCCGGTTATCAACCTAAGAACGTTGTTGCTCTCATAGGTCGTCAGCAATTGTACAGTGCCGTCCACGCCCATTGGAACCAATCCGCCTATGAGCCACCACAATTTGATTTGAAATACCTTAAAAAGCGCTATCCCCAAACCCAGGGCCATCCCAAAGAATATGGCAACATCCCTTACACAAAAAGGCATCTGGTTGCCATTTATAAAAAAGCTTCTTTCTTTGATTGTGTGGCAGTTTACATCCCCTGCCTGGTAGTAGAACCTTGCATATGGGTTCATGTCCTCGGTGATATCGGCGTTGTCTACAGGACCCACGGTACCAGTTAAATCGTCCACACTGTTTGCAGGCAGGGACAGGGGCGCTAATATCATGCCCAGGCTCCATATCAATGCAAAAAGAAATATGATAAGGGTGATCACAGGAATTTCAAAACCTCTCCAATAAATTATCCACTTGAACTTCATCTGCTCCATCCTATTATTATAATTCAGATATTTGTGGATAAACATATTCAGTTAAATATAAAGGCTTTGCCTTTCAGGTGAAATTCCTTAATGGTTTCTCAATACCAACCCCCCAACTTTTAAATCAAATTAAGACATTGGTGAAGTTCACATTTCAACCAAGAAACCTGGAGCAGTGAGAAACCAAATGAAGGTCGTGGTAAACGATAATCTGGTGCTCGTGGGGACTGCCCATGTATCCAAGGCCAGCGTGGAAGAGGTGGAGCAGGCAATAGCAGAGCACGAGCCAGATGTCGTGGCCGTGGAGCTGGACGATAAAAGGTACGAGGTTCTAACCAACAAGAAAAAGTGGGAGGAGACTCCGGTCACGGACATGATCCGAGGGGGAAAGGCCTTCTTCTTCTTGGCCCAGGTTTTCCTCGCCTCTATACAAAGAAGACTTGGCAAGGAGTTCGGAGCAGAGCCAGGCTCGGAGATGTTGGCCGCGATAAAAGCAGCAGAGACAAGAAAAATACAAGTGGAACTCGTGGATCGTGACATCACCATCACAATGAGGAAGGCCTGGAGGACCATGGGAATCAGGGAGAAGTTCCGTCTCTTCTGGGAGTTCTCAAAGGCCATGGTTGGATACTCGGACGAGGAGGAGATAGACCTCGAGGAGATTATGAATGAGGATGCCATAACAATGATGATAGAGGAGCTTTCAAAAATCGCCCCTAGCGTCACAAGAATTCTCGTTTTTGAAAGGGATGCATTCATAGCCAAGAAACTATCAGAATTATCAGAGGAAAAAAAGGTGGTAGCAGTTGTGGGTGCAGGACATCTGAATGGCATTCAGGAAAATCTTGCTAATATTGAAGATACTCCATCCTTTGAAGAGTTGAATGCAGTGCCGAAAAAGAGGATAAGATGGGGCAAGGTAATAGCCTATGCGATACCTATTCTCTTCTTTGCATTGCTCTTCTGGCTCGTATACAACGGACTTACCACCCAGGATCCCGAATATTGGGATAACCTATCAAGGGTGATGCTCACATGGTTTTTAATCAACGGTGTTTTTTCGGCAGTTGGAGCCGCTTTGGCCAGGGGTCATCCTTATTCAATTTTGACAGCATTTGTTGCTGCACCCTTCACTTCCTTGAACCCTGCAGTTGCGGCTGGCTGGTTCGCAGGTGCTGTTGAGGCAAAGGTCAGGACGCCGACGGTAAAGGACTTCCAGGATCTAAGTGAAATCGAAACAACTAGGCAGTTCTTAAATAACAGAGTGATTAGAGTTTTGATGGTGGCAGCCTTGGCAAATATTGGCAGCGTAATCGGAACCTTTGTTGCAGGGGCGGAGATATTCCGTATAATGTACGCATAGTTGTACATTTATTAACAATGGAAATATTAAATTGATAGAACCGACGGAAAATAACTTATAATTTATGTTAAAATCTATCTCAAAATCCCCATTTAATCCTAAGAAACTTTCTTATCCTATTACCTATATTCTATGTTCGGTAAAAAAAGAGGCGGATTGATGTCCTTAAAGAAGGTTGCGATTTGGATATTATTAGTCGTAATTATCCTCAACATTATTCAACTTAATATATTCCTGTATTATATTTACGATTCCCCATCACCCACCGAGGGTATCGATCATGATTTGATCCCATACATATGGTATGGGGAAATTATCTTAGGCATTATTATTTTTGCCTCGTTTTTTTACTATGTTGTCATGGGTAAAAAGGTGACTAGGGCCTCTCGGTTCGAAGAATTTGGGGAGCAGGTAAAAGGAGATGTGAAAATTACCCCAGCCCTCGGGTACAATGACGTGAATTTCTTGTTCAAGGTTACAGTGGATAATAAAACAGCCTTCCCTTTAAGCGATGTTATGGCAAAAACCTATCTGTCACAGGACATATTTTCCATTGACGAAGAGAAAAAGAGCATCTCTGTAATCAGACCCTATGATAGTGCAACCATAAAATTCAAGCTCAAGTCGAGAAGAGGGGAATCTGGTGAAGCAGATGTGCTCGGAACCGTGAACTATTACAATCCCGGTATCGATGAGTACGTGGAAAAAGTTCTCAATCCTAAAACAATAAAAATCGCATGGCCGCAATTGAAGGAGCAGGAGATCGAAGCAGGAGAATGGCAAAACGTAATCAGCACACTTGAATCTGCAGAGGAAACAGTCTCAAGCGTTCCCCTAACAGGTGAGAAATGCAGTGATCTCGTTCTCGATGCCATCAAGGATATCGCAATTTACATGGTCTCAAGTGAGGTGAAAGATGAGAAGCCATATAAGTCGATAACAAGATTCTATTCCCTGGATAAAAACAATATGAAGTACGCTTTAGAGTTTGTGGTAACGGCAAAAGGAAAAAACGATGCTCCCTCTAAGCTTAAATTCATTGTTTACACAGAAAATAAAGGGGCACTCGTTGGGCTGTATCACCTCGTTTTTCACGAGTTAAATTTAGGTCTGGAAAAAGTGAAAGAGGAGAGAAGGAAGGCAGCACAAAAGCTAAAGGCTACCTCCCTGCGGCCTGTGCCTGGATCACCGTTTGGATTGTTTGATACACAGCGTGATATCTTCATTGAATATGATCGATTGAGGGACCAAATCGAAACAATAGAAAAGGATAAGATAGGGGTGGACTCCAAATTCAAATCTCTTTATGAACTGGATGAACTCTACAAAATACTGGCAGAAGACCTGGTAAAACGCAAGATAGTCGATATCGAAGCCGGCGAGGAGATCGTAAAGAAGAGATTGGACAAAAAGAATCTCGAAGAGTTAAAGCGATTTTCCGAGGCCTATGCCCTCCTCTGTGAGGCAGAAACCTCGGACAGCGTTCTATCAAGAAAGGATTTTCCCGATTCCGGAAAAAAGGCGATTCTACTGGTCTACTTCAATGCTGTTGAGGTTTATATCAGAGAGAAGCTAAAAAAACTCCTACCAAAGGGAGTGACCATCCTTTTGGGTGAAAATCACGGTCACATCAACACCAGAAAGAAGGATTGGGAGAAGAGCTGGGATGTTCTTTCCCTTGGCAGCTGTATTCATATCATCAATCACAATGGATATCTCTTTTTAAAAGATCCTGATCTTTGGAAGCATAAGGTCGAAACATTGATGCACCAGGTTAGGGAGATGAGAAACACTGTGGCACATCCATCGAAAGAGAATCCAGATCCAAATTTGGTGCGCGATAAAGTGTACAAGCTTTTAAAATTGCTGCCCGAGGTTTTGAAAACGAAAGAGGATTAATCGAGTTTTGTAGCTTGTGGGCTTAAGATTCTTCACCAAAGAACTCTGCAAGTATTTCCCCTGAATTGTTGTCGATTATCAATTGAAATTTATCATCATTCTCGATAAAGATTTTTGCTGTATCCTTACCTATGTTTATCCTTTTTATCTCGTTAAAATCAATCACCAAAAATTCCAGTCCGCCCTTTTCTTTTGCCCTATTGGATCTTGCCAGGGCATACTGCCAGTCACCTCCTCCAGGTAACTCATCGCCCACGAGGCCCCCTGCCTCTCTACCCACTGCCCAATACCCGGGGGGAAATTCCCTTGGCTTTCTCAGGAATATCAAACGTCTGTCAGTTATTATGAACTCTCCTTCACCTTCAAAGTTCATGATACCGTGAATCTTGCCCTTCTTCCTGGTTGCCCAGTTTATACACCAACCCGAAAATCTTTTTTTAATGTGTTCATCACTTTGAAGGATAGCTTCGCCTTCCTCGTCGTATAGCTTGCCTTTACCCTCGAGGTCGCCGATCTTCATATTTGGCTGATAAGACTATAATGGCTTAATAAGATTACGCTGATTTGAATAGATAAAAGTTTTAAAAAAAGAGATGTTAATAAATAAAAAAAGAAAATAGGAGAAAAATTCTCCCCCATTTCTCCCCCATTTACAGATCATGAGGTCTAAGAGTTTTTCGGTCGTTCAATTTTGCCCTGTTCTTTGCCTCTCTTAAGGTGGCTTCTACATGTTTATTTAAGGCATCGTAGAAATCTGCTGATACACGGAAGTCTGCTCCTACATACTCCTTTACCTTTGATTTCCTTACTACCATATTTATTCACCTCATCGACGTCGTATACCCTTTTCCCTCTTAAACCTTTCGTTATTGGCTTTAAACAGGTGTTTTACGATTATTTTACGATGATAAAAAAATGCGGGGGGAAGATTTATTTCCTACGTATATTATTAGAGGGAAAAATATTTAAACATAAAATCTGGCTTTATGTTAATAAAAAAATTACAACAATATGCCGATGTAGCTTAGCCTGGTACTTCGTGGTGGCCTTTCAGACCCCAACTAGTCACCTGCCTGGTCTGATCAAAATATGCCGGATGACCCAGTCAGGTACTCCGTGGTGACCTACCGTCCCCACTTGCCAGTGCTAATCTACTAACATCAATTACATAAGCCGACGTAGCTTAGCCCGGTTGAGCGGCTGACTTGTAACCCTCGACCCTTTAAGAAAACGTAAATGAAAAAAAAGATGTAAATATAATTTAAAGTTCCACATGAAAGAAAGGTCGAGGGAAAGACATCAGCAGGTCGAGAGTTCGAATCTCCCCGTCGGCTCCATTATTTTTTTTAAAGATTACCGAATAAGATAATGCAAAAATCGAGTAGGTGAGGGCGAGTTTCTTTTTCCCCCATGTTCCGATGAAAAACTGATGTTTTTCAAGGCCTCGGGAAATCTTTGATTTCCCAAGGTTTCTTTGGGCGCCCGAGCCATCGTGGTGGACAGATATTGAGAGCAAACGATGACTGTCCTCCACTGTATAGTGGAAAACATAATTAGTATCAAGAGCAATGTTTTCCACGACAACGGAGATTTTTGCCCCAAAGAAAAAGGCGGGTTCAGATCTCCCCGTCGGCTCCATTATTTTTTTCATAGGACATTATGTCAATTAAGAATCTAATAAATATCGATATGAAAAATCTAAAGCGTGTGGAGGAAGAAGGTGAGCGTTATTTCAATATTCGATTGTCTAAAAAAAAATATAAAAAAAATTGGAGTAGTAACTATTTTCCCTTCGTAATCTCATCGATTATTTCCTTTGCGATGTCCACCCTTATCTTTCCCCTCTCAACAAGCTTCTTGACAACCTCATCTACGATATCTTTTCCAGCGCCCGCCATAATCGCTATATTCCTTGCATGCAATGCCATGTGACCCTTCTGAATTCCCTCGGTCGCCAAGGCTCTTAATGCTCCCAGGTTCTGTGCAAGACCAACTGCAGCGAGAATCTCACCAAGCTCCTGTGCAGTCTTCACTCCAAGAATTTTAACAGCCGCTTTTGCCGTGGGATGTGTCTTCGTTGCCCCACCGATGAGACCCACCGCTGTTGGAATCTCAATGGTCCCGACTAAATCACCGTCTGCGTTTTTCTCCCACACCGTCAGAGGTGAATAATGACCTGATATGGATGCGTATGAATGAGCTCCCGCTTCAACAGCCCTTGTGTCGTTGCCAGTTGCCCTGACCACAGCCGAAACACCGTTCATTATTCCCTTGTTGTGGGTGGCACATCTATAGGGATCAGCCGCCGCCAGGCTGTACGCTTCAATAACACCATCCACTACATCCTCGCCCCCTAGGCCCTCCTTTTCAAATACAGCTTTCGCCCTTGCGAGTCTGTAGATTGCTAGGTTAGATATTATCCTGAGATATACTCTACCTCCAGTTATCTTCTCTATTAAGGGTGCCACCGCTTCAGCCATGGTGTTCACGGCATTGGCACCCATGGCATCCCTGCAGTCAACAAGGAGATGGTTTACCACCATTGGACCCTTGATCGTGTCCACGACCCTGACCTCAAGGTCTTTGGCTCCTCCTCCGAATTTTACGAGCACTGGGTCCTGCTCATTTGCCAATTTCAGAATCTCATCCTTGTGAGCCAAAATCGTCATCTTGGCGCCGTAGGGATCCCTGATGTTCACAAGCTGGATCTGCCCGATCATTATAGGACCTGTATTGCTTGTCTGAAATCCTCCCTTCGGCCGCGCCATCTTAGCGGCGTTTGAGGCCGCTGCAACAACTGAAGGTTCCTCGATGGCCATGGGGATCAGGTAGTCCTTGCCATTGATTTGGAAGTTCACGGCTATACCCACAGGCAACTCAAAGGTACCAACAACGTTCTCTATCATCCTGTCCGCCTGCTCCATGTCAAGGGAACCTGTTTTTTCTAGTGCAACAATCTCCTCCTCAGTTAAGTCACAAAAATCCTTAATCTTCTCCAATCTCTCCTTTGGGCTCAACTTGTAGAACCCAGATATCTTAGATGATTTTTCCATATTCATACCTCCGTCCTATTTATTATAAGAGAACTGTAAATTCCCCCTTAGATATTCAGGCTTAAATCGCCTCTAGCATATATAACATTTTTCACACAATGGCTATTTTAAATTCGACGATCGTCTATGTTCCAGTGATTTTCTAAGGAGTTAGTAAGAACTCAATCCTCTAGTTTTCTGACCCTCTGCAACAGCATCTTCTGCTCCACACTTGCAACCAGTCTTTTTGTGTTCTCCACTGTGTCTGGATTCACACTGATGCTGTCGATGCCACACTTCACTAAAAACTCAGTGAACTCCGGATATACAGAAGGACCCTGCCCGCAGATGGACACAGTCTTTCCCTCTTCATGGGCCTCTTTTACAAGCATGGCAATAGCCCTTTGCACGGCAGGTATTCGCTCGTCGAAGTAACCCAAGTTGCCTAGAATCTGAGAATCCCTGTCGGCGCCCATAATCAGCATGGTGAGATCGTTGGAGCCGATGGAGAAACCATCGCAGTACTGTGCAAATTCCTTCACCATTAATATGTTGGAAGGTACTTCGGCCATCATCCAGAATTTGAAATCGTTGTCTCTTTTCAGTCCTTCCTCCTCCAGAAGTTCGTTGATCCTTTTAAGCTCACTGGGCAACCTGACGAAGGGCACCATCATGTATACATTCTTTAGACCAAATTCCTCTCGGACCTTCTTCAGTGCCCGAATCTCCAGTCTGAAAGCGGGCTCGTATGTGGATACGTACTTGGAACAGCCGCGCCAGCCAATAAACGGATTCTCCTCAACAGGCTCGATTTCATCTCCCCCTTTAAGGCCCCTGAATTCATGTGTTCTGAAATCTGATGTTCTTACCACAACTGGTCTTGGGAACATGGGTTGGGCAACTTGTTGTATAGCCTCAGCCAGTTTGTCTATAAACTCCTGTTCCCTGCCCTCCTTAACGAAGTTCATGGGATGTTCACCAATATCGTCGGTAAGTGCAAGTTCAATTCGAAAGAGCCCCACACCGTCCGCAGGGAGCTTCGAATACTTCTCCCCGAGACTGGGCACCGCCAGGTTCATATAGACCTTCGTGGCTGTTATAGGAACATAAGATGCCACTACACCTGCTGCTGCAACCTCTTCCTTTGCCTTGCCCTTCATCTTTATTATTCCCTCGTAGACCCTGCCTTTGTCTGCGTCCACGGTGATCTCCATCTCATCAGAAAGGACCTGCGTGGCATCCGTGGTTCCCACTATGCACGGGATCTGCAGCTCCCTTGAGACAATAGCGGCGTGACAGGTCATACCTCCTTCGTCAGTAACAATTGCGTTAGCCCTTCTCATTGCAGGTACCATGTCAGGTGTGGTCATCACTGTAACGAGTATGTCTCCTTCCTTTATCTTTTCTAGCTCTGTCTCGTCTGCGATAAGCCTGACAGACCCACTTGCGATTCCTGGGGAGGCGGGCATTCCCTTTGTCAAAACGTTTAACTCTTTGGTCTCTGCACGGTCCTCTTCTTTTGCCTCGGCTGGTGCAGATTCTCTGATGGTTGTAACAGGTCGAGCCTGAACTATGTATATGTCGCTGTCCTCTATACACCATTCTATGTCCATTGGTTCGTTGTAATGGCGTTCTATGCGTACCCCGACCTCTGCTAGGGCAATGATCTGCTCGTCTGATAGTTTCTGTGCTTGTTGGTACTCCTCGGGAATCTCGATCTTTTGGGTGTCGCCAGCCTCATTTTTTGCGTACATCCAGGTCTGTTTGGAGACCTTCTTTGCCAGTATCTCCAAGATGTCCTGCGAAACCTTGTATGTGTCAGGGGTGATCTGTCCCCCCACGATGGCCTCACCAAGCCCGAAACCGGCCTCTATTAAAACCTCTGGAGCACCTGTACTGGGATCAGAAGAGAACATCACACCTGAGACCTCTGAGTGGACCATTCTCTGAACCACGACAGCCAACTTGACATCCTCATGGGCAAAGCCCTGCTTCTCCCTGTAAAATATTGCTCTTGGTGTGTAAAGAGATCCCCAGCATTCTCTTACCTTGTCCAACAGATCCTCTTTGGTATGCACATTCAGGAATGTCTCCTGCTGGCCTGCAAATGAGGCTTCAGGTAGGTCCTCTGCTGTGGCGCTGGACCGAACAGCAACGAACGTTTCCTTGTCCCCTGCTATCTCGCTTAATTTCTTGTATGCTCCTACTATGTC
Organism: Thermoplasmata archaeon; assembly: GCA_020348445.1. Taxonomy (GTDB): domain Archaea; phylum Thermoplasmatota; class Thermoplasmata. Next base: position 5,030,643 of record CP070751.1, on the reverse strand, counting down.
TACTTCCAGATTCCAAGGAATCTTCGCACTTCTTACAACCTCTCTTACGGCTTTGGAGCTAGAGGTCAAGCTTTTTTCGTCGTCAACCTTGACCTTGGAAAGGATATTGATTATCTCGTCTTTGATGCCAACTGTCGTAATAAAATGCTCGAACGCATCCGCAGTCACAATAAAAGCCTGCGGAATTGGTAAATCAACATTCAACATCTCTCCTAAGTTTGCTCCTTTTCCTCCCACCTGAGGAATGCTCTTTTTATCCACTTCATTGGCCCATACTATTGTCTTCATTCTATCACCATGAACATAATATGTTTTTTTTAACTTACCCTTGGTTTTTTTCCTTGTTTTGTGGGGGATAGGGGGAATTATATATATTATTATAAAACTTTGCATTATTAAGGGAAAATTACTGGCGGTAAATAGAAAAAAACACTCGACAATCTAGATAATAAAATATTGGATTGGCTGAATTAGCAACGATTTTGATATAACTAATTTTTTGGCACTCTATCACCAAGCATTAATAATCCATCCACTATACCCTGAACCGAAATTACATGACACTGATCACCTTTCTTGGCACCTGCGGTGGTAGATTCGCAACCATCTATCAAACCAGAAGCACAGGAGGAATTTTTATCGAGGATAGCATAAATATTTCCCTGGACCCTGGCCCTGGTGCAATCCTTAGGATGAGACAGGAGGGAATCGATCCAACTAAAATAGATCTTTTACTGGTGTCCCACTGCCATCCGGACCATTATACAGATGTGGATGTGTTAATCGAGGCAATGACATCTGGATGCACACAAAAATGCGGAACCATAATAGCAAGCGAGAGCGTGATTTCTGGAATCGAAGGTTTTCAGCCAAAGGCCTCAGACTACCATCTTTCACATCTTGCTAACGTCCATGTTGCCAAATCGGCCGAGACATTTTCAATAGATGATATTCAAATTTCAGCCACCTCCACCATTCACACTGATCCATCGGGTGTTGGATTTAGGATACAAACCAAAAACGGTATAATAACGTATACTGGAGATACCTCGATAAATGAGGACGTTATAAAATTCTATGATGAATCGCGTCTTCTTATATTGGCTCTTACCACCCCCATTGGCATCAGACTCCATCATCATCTTTCTCCCGAAGATGCGGTAATTATTCTAAAAGAGGTTCGGCCTGAAAAGGCACTGCTTACCCATTTCGGTCTTCGTGCAATAGATGCGGGCCCTGAGTCCATTGCCAAGTGGATACAAGAAGAGTCGGGTGTGGATACCATGGCAGCCCAGGATGGTATGAGGGTAAATCTCGGTGAGGAAATAGAGATTTAAAAATATTAAACCCTGTTCAAAATCGCGCCATAAAGTAACGGTAAAATAACTGTGGCATCTCCCTCCACCGTTACATGCTTGGCATCCTCTCTGACCTTGCCCCAGGAGATGGCCTCATTGATTTTGGCTCCGGACAGGCTGCCGTCGTACTCCTGGGCAGTCGTTATATAAACGACATAGTCCAAACCGTCCCGAAACTGATTCCACCAGATGGTATGATGCTTTGATATTCCGCCCCCTATCAACAGCCCACCGGTTTTTTTGGCAATAAACACCATATCAGATATTCTCTGCTCATCAGAAAAAACATCGATTGTGAAATCCCTTTGATTCTGATAGAACATCCACAACTGGCTTCCAAATGCACCGTCCGTTATTCCAGGAACGAATACAGGTATATCGTTCTTCTGTGCCCAGTAGATAATTGAATTCTCATCATCCAACCTCCTGCCGAATTCCGCAATCAATTCGCTTGTTGCCCATTTTTTTCTATCCGTATCCCAGAGCTCCTTTAGAATGGGTTGCACAAGCTCCTCCAAAACAACACCGTAGCTCTCGTTTGGTATGAATATGTTACCAAGGCGGTTAATACCCTGTTTATGCAATGATATATCATCCACATTGAATTCCCCGTGATAATAGTCTTTTTTCGTTCTTGCGATATCATGGTCCAAGGTGCCGCATGTTGTTATCACGCAATCGAACATCTTTTTTTTCAAAAGATCCTTGATTATTCCTCTTGCTCCTGTGGCCACGATGCATGCCGGAAAAGAAAGGAATCTTAAACATTCCTCCTCCTTTTGCATGTTCGCAAGCACATTGGCGGCAACCCCGACCTTCTTGGCAGAAAAGCCTCCCGAGTTGAGCATTTGAAGGACCATTTCATCTATTTTTGTTTCCCTCGACAGGCTGATATCTTCCACCCGATGTCCAAGAAATTCTGACATTTGCAACACCGAATGCGCATATAATCGAAGTTATAGAAAAATGATTTGGTTTGAGGTTTTTTAATTTGTTTGTAAATTCTCTGTTGTTTGCGGTGTAAAAAGCCTATTTTGGGGCATTAAGTGGTGGGATATCATGATGATAATTTTTAAATAATCAAAGATTTATCTGCGTTGACATGGGTAACCCCTCCTTGGATGTTCCAAAGAAACTATTTTTTACAAAAGGTATTGGTGTGCATAAGGAGAAACTGAACAGCTTTGAGCTTGCATTAAGAAGTGCAGGAATCGAGAAGTTCAACATAGTCACTGTATCCTCCATCCTACCCCCAGGGTGCATGATCATATCAAAACAAAAAGGTCTTGAGCTCTTGGTCCCTGGACAGATCGTCTATGCTGTGATGAGCCAGAACAGCTCCAACGAGCCGGGCAGGCTCATGGCCTCCTCAATCGGATGCGCCATACCTATTGACGTCAATCAGTACGGCTATCTTTCAGAGCATCATTCATTTGGTCAGAACGAGAAGGAGGCAGGAGAGTACGCCGAGGATCTGGCAGCAGAGATGCTTGCCTCCACACTTGGTATACCCTTTGATATTGACGCCACATACGACGAAAAAAAGGAGATCTTCAAAATCGATGGCCGGATAGTTAAAACCAGGAACATCGTTCAATCCGCGGTATGTGACCGGAAGGGGTTGTGGACCACGGTCATCACAGCTGCGATTTTCATAATGGAGTAGTACAACAAGGGGAAAGGGATGAAAAACCGATGACAATTAAAGGCGACAGTCTTAAAAACCAGGACGATATACCCCATGGCATCAAGGGGAGAAGTTCATTTAAGATTTGGCAAAAAGCACAGCGGGAGACGTGTTTATAATTATGAAGTACACAAGATTCGAAAAAGCCCGGATGATCGGCGCAAGAGCACTTCAGATCACTATGGGAGCCCCGGTGCTTTTGAAACTGGGTAAGGATATCATAGACCCTGTTATAATTTCGGAGTTGGAATTCGAAAATGGAGTTCTACCCATATCTGTCTTGAGGGAGACCTGAAGACATAAAAGAGCCAGATTCAAAGTGCCCGTTTTTTTTGCAGATAATGTCTGATATGATCCCTTAGGGTGTGCGTCTTTTGCCTGTATTTTACCTCATCTAAATCTATGTCCAGAGTTATTGTTTCATCGATCTTGAATATCTCTTCCAAGGTAACAAATAAAAAGGTATTATCCTTTGTTTCCAATATCAAGGAGTCCAGCACATCCCCTGCTAAAACAGTTTCCTTGACCTTGCCTATACTCTCTTCATTTGATCCCTTAACATCCAGGCCTTCTAAAAGTGTGTGAATTTTAGCCTTGAGGATGACCTCCTCCTCTTCCTCTTTACCTATAAAGGATTTTTTTAAAAGCAGCTCGTCAAAAAGTCCTTCCGAGATCTCTATATATTCATCCTCAACCTTTGAGACCACCCCAAGCTCGGTGCCTTCGCTATCTATTACTCGTTTTTCGATCATACCTCGATGTGTCATATTATCGCCGAAGGAGTATGATAGTGTCAATACAAATGGTTTTTGATATCGATAATTTTCATCGAAAAATAATATCTAAGCTATTCCCATTGAAAGAGAATAATATATTTTATTATATTTAATAATATAAGGAGAATCAATGTACTCTAAATATTTTTTAAAGAATCTTCCATGTAAATAATCCATTAATGGCTCAGCATAGTAACCAGTTGTGTTAAAAAAAAGAGTGGTATTTTCATACATGAATGCATCTTGATATTTATCTGTGTTGTTATAGGCATCTAACGCATTGGCGAGTAATGTATAGTTTTCTAAATCACTCTTTCCTATATCTATATATCTAATTTTAGTAGTATCATTAAATTCTACTTTTTCAAGCATAATAACCGCTTCATCTCCCCCGCAGGGCAAAAGACCGGGATCTTCTTTGTCTTCTTTTATTGGGAAAGGGGATGAGGTAGGGCCAGTTTTAATGGAGTATACCAATATTATTGCTGAAGTAGCAATAGCTATGAGCAAAGCAATTATGATTATCTTATTATCCTGGGCATGATTTTTAGGGACCATTAATATGTCCTCGCATTCTAATTCCTTTAAGTTCAAGAACTGTAATAGAATATATTTTGACTACTTTTATAAAAGGTTTTCTCCTGTTCATAAATCACAGTCATATATATATATTAAATAATCCCAAAACCACTAAATTATTAATCGAGCAACGCCTTTTAGGTATCGATGAGCATAGATTGGACAGAGAAGTACAGGCCAAGAACATTGGATGACGTGGTGGGTAATCCCAGTGCCGTAAATACCCTCAAGTCCTGGGCCGGATCCTGGGAGCGGGGGCAGCCAAAGAAGAAGGCATGCGTGCTTTTAGGCGATCCTGGTTGCGGAAAAACCTCGAGCGCACTGGCACTTGCCAGGGAATTTGGGTGGGGAGCTGTCGAGATGAACGCATCGGATCTAAGAAATGCAGATGCCATTCGAAGTGTTGCGACTTCCGGTGCCCTGCACGAAACATTCACGGACTCAGGTGAGTACATATCTGTAAAACACGGCGGGAGAAAGCTCATCATTCTCGACGAGGCTGACAATATCTTTGGAAAGGAGGATTACGGCGGTGTTCAGGCAATTGTATCCACCATCCGGGAAACCCAACAACCCATAGTTCTCATCGTAAACGACCATTATGCCTTGATAAGAAGAGCGCCAGCACTGGATAAGATGTGCCTTAAGATCAAGTTTTCAAGGATCCAAAAATCATCCATTGTCAAGGTGCTAAGAAGCATATGCCAAAAGGAAGACATAACAGTCACAAACGAGACCTTGAATGCCTTAGCAGAACATGCGAACGGTGATCTGAGGTCTGCTGTAAACGATCTCGAGTCGCTGTGTCTTGGGAAAAAGAAGATTTCAGAAAAGGATGTGACAGTGCTTGGTTATAGGGACTCCAGCATCAATATTTTCAAGGCCCTAACCGGAATATTCAGGGCAACGAGCTACAGCAGGGCAAAAGAAAGCATCTATAACCTCGATGAGGACCCTGAGCATCTCATTCTCTGGATAGATGAGAATCTTCCCTTGGAATATAAAAGATCCGAGGATCTGGCTGACGCTTACTCGCCACTATCAAAAGCCAGTATCTATCTAGGCAGGGTCAGAAGAAGGCAGCACTACAAGCTATGGGGTTATGCAAATGACCTCATGACAGCTGGTGTGGCCCTCTCCAAGACGAATCCATACTATGGCTATACAAGGTATCAATTTCCATCCTGGCTTAAGACCATGAGCAAGACAAGGGGAATTCGGGCGGTGCAAAAATCCCTTTTTGATAAAATCTCTTCCTCCTGCCACACCTCCAGATACGTGACCCAAACCTCTATATTCCCATATTTCAAGTACCTTTTCGAAAATGACCAAGATTTTTCCTCCTGGGCAATTTTAAAATTGAAACTGGATGCCGATGAAATCGCCTATATTCTTGAGGAAGATAGCGATTCACAGGCTGTAAAACAGAGAATAGAGGAGGGTAAGAAGGCTGAGGAAAAGAAGAAAGAAGATGCCAAACAGATTGAGACCTTTCCCAAGGATATCAAGAAGAAGGATAAGAAAATGGAGGAAAAGGAGGCGAAAATCCCTGATAAACGCCAGAAAAACCTAACAGATTTCTGAGGTCTTATATAACTTTTTTAGGATAAATTTATATTATATGACCTTATTATGAACCCAACGTATTGAAATTACGGATGGAGCTTACGGGTATCTTGGGAGAAACAACCTCAAGAGAGTAAGGATTGAAAACCAATAACAAAAGATTGGATTTTATATTAGGAGGTATGGCACAAATGAGGGTATTACTGGCTACGGAGTCCTATTATCCAAATGTCGACGGAGGTGCTCAGGCCAGGCGGAATCTTGCCATCCGACTTAAAAGAAAAGGCCATGAGGTTGCTGTTGTGGCCCCGGGTCTATATCCCAAGAACTACGAAGAAGAGGTTGATGGAATCAAGGTATTTCGTGTTTCAGGAAGAACCTTACCCCTCTACTTTGATTACAAGTTTTGCCCATTCCCCCTGTGGGAAGTGAGGAGGATCATCAGGGAATTCGCACCCGATGTAATTGATATGAACTCGCCCTATCAGATAGGGATGTGTGCATTGGCCTGGGGAAAGAAGGAAGGCATACCTGTCATAGGCACGGTCCATGTCCAGCCCGAGAACATGCTCATGACTGTGGAGAAGGCCAAATTTCTGTTTGGAATCCTCGAGAGATTGGCTTGGTACTACATAAGGAACGTCTTCAACAGATGCGATTACGTCACATCACCAACCCAGACCGCCATAGATATGCTGAAAAGCCACGGTTTTACCGCCCCAGCAAGGCCTATTTCAAGTGGTATAGATTTGGGTATCTTTAAACCGGACAATGATGCAGATTATCTTAGGGAAAGGCACTCCATACCCGACAAACCGATAATACTGTACACAGGAAGGATATCTGGTGAAAAACGATTGGATGTGTTGGTATCCGCAATGCCCACTGTGCTTAATTCAGTTGATGCCCATTTCGTGATATGCGGCTCCGGAAGGGAGAGACTGAATATAGAAAAAATGACCCGCCGGATGGGAATCTCTGAAAATGTGACGTTCACGGGATTTCTTGACCACGAAGAATTTCCGGACATATACTGCATGGCTGATGTGTTTGCCATCCCCTCAGAATCCGAGCTTCAGAGTATAGTCACCCTGGAGGCCCTGGCCTCGGGGCTTCCTGTTGTTGCCGCAAACAAGGATGCCCTGCCCGAAATAGTGAAAAATCCCGAAAACGGATTTTTGTTCGAACCTGGTGACAGCAAGGCCCTGTCCAATTACCTGATAACCATTCTTACAGATGATAAATTGAAGAGGAAAATGGGCAAAAAGAGCCTGAATATCGTACAGCAACATTCCATTGAAAACACGATCTCCAAGTTCGAGAATCTCTACACTGAGGCAATCGATAATTATAAAAGCAAAAGAGAACATTAACTTTTTTAAATTGTCTAGAAATACCATCTATATTTGCTTTGACAGATTGTGCGATTAACGTATCCGAAACTCACTTCCTTTTTGGGAGTGTAGTGTGTGCAATGCTATTGGGTCATGAAAATTCGGTAAATAACTGATGTCTAATACTATGGTAGGATGTAGATGAAGGTACTTTATGGAGTATGCTCCTGGGGACTGGGGCACGCAACAAGGTCCCTTCCTATAATGCGAAAACTCATAGATGAGGGCAATGAGGTCACCGTAACAACAACAGGCAGATCACTTGATCTATTGAAAATGGAGCTGAAAGACAGTGCAAATTATTATGATTCCTCTGATTACCCTCTTCCCTACACAGACAAGTCTAAGGTGTTTTTGCTCAAATTCTGCTGGTTTGCACCCAAGCTCATAAAATCCATGATAGAGGAGCACAGGAGGATGTCAAAGTATATCGAGAATAACAATTTCGATATCATAATCTCGGACAACAGATACGGTATCTTTCACAAGAAAATCCCCTCATTCTTGATAACACATCAGCTGCGTGTGATAGCTCCGGGAAGATTGAAAATGATAGAGAACAGCTGGGAGAGGTTCAATGTCCACTTTACAAAATATTTTAAAAACATCATGGTCCCAGACTACGAGGAAAACGGAATCTCAGGAGACCTTTCCCATAACTTGAACCACCTAAATTCAAAGAATATCGTTTACTTCGGTATCATGTCAGATTTTAAAAAGAGGGATGTTTCTGAGGATGTGGATTTCCTATTCTCAATCTCAGGTCCTGAGCCGCAAAGACAGGTAATGGAGGATCTAGTATTTAGGCAGGTCAACGAAATCGACGGAAATATAATAATGAGCCTTGGAAGAACCTTTGATTCTTCAATAAAGAAGAAAAAAGACGAACTTGCTGATAACATAAAGCTCTATGATTTCTTACCTGCAGAAGAACGCGAACTTCTAATGAGCAGGTCGAGGATCATAATATCGAGATCAGGATACTCCACCCTGATGGACATCTACGCCCTTGAAAAGAAGGCAATGTTCATACCCACACCCCAGCAGACAGAGCAGGAATATCTTGCAAAGCATCACGAGGAGAGGGGGAATTTTCTGTACGTGAACCAGAAAGAAATTGACCTGCCGAATAACCTAATGAAGGCAAAAAATTACAGCGGGCCTGATAAGAAATACGAGGTAGCCAAGAACACCGAGAAATTTCTTTCTGCCATCCATACCTAATGCTCATTATTTTTATTGGTGTTTTTATCTGCTTTGGCAGATGCCATGAGCTTTTTCCGTTCTGACCTGCCCAAAAAGAAGCTAATTGCCAAGAATACCACCACAGATATGAAGGTGATCCAAAAGGCTGTATCTGTGGGATACAACCAGTCCAAAAATCCGAACAAAAACAGGATAACCGAGTATTTTATCAAGCCTCCAAGGAAGATATAAAAAAGGGATCGCTTGACACTCCAGTCACAGGCTGCCATGAACGCACCACACATGGGAAGTGCAGGGGCCACACGGTTTAACAGAATTAGCTTCTCGTCCTTTAGAACCAGCATACCAACGTATTTTCTCAGCTTATCATGTACCCAGTTATGGTATCTTTTCACCTTCTTGAAGAGTAAGTATACAGTGTAGTTTCCGCTCACATCTCCTACTATTGCCATAATCAAAAGAAGGACAACCCAAGTAATCAGATTCACATCCTCTGGATGGGAGGCAAAGAAAAACAGAATCAGAACCTCGGGTAGGATCGTAAGAACCATTGCATCAAAATAGAATATGAGAAACACGCCTATTAGCAGTAAAAGGAGATTGCCCCCGGTGAAATCGTAGATAAGGTCACCGATCATTATGTCCACTCTCTTGGGCGATTAAGCCCCGGATGCAGTCTTAATGTGCTCTGCTATCTTTTCAAATGCCACCTTTTTCTGTTCTCCAGATTTCATATCCTTTATTGTAGCCTGTTTTGTGGCCAGTTCATCCTCACCTATTATGATGACTTGTTTTGCACCAATGGCATTTGCATATTTCATGTGTTTCGAGATGTTCCTATCCAGCAAAGCGATGCTTGCAGAAATACCGCTTTTTCTCAGGGTTGCTGCGATCTTAAATGCCTGATTTTTAGCTTCGCTACCCAAGGGAATCACATATGCGGTAACTCCCTGAATCGGAATATCTGTTTCTTGTCTTTCTAAGGCCATCATCACCCTATCAAATCCAATTGCAAATCCTGTTGAGGTTGTGGGCTCTGAGCCAAAGAGCTCGGCCAGGGTGTAGGCGCCGCCTCCGCATACCTGCTTCTCGGCTCCCAGTTTTGGATAATCGATCTCAAATACCATGCCAGTGTAGTAGTCCAGACCCCTTGCTATCCCCAGATCGATAGTGTAATTCTTTACTCCCAGGGCCTCTAAGTCTATCAGTATTTTTTCCAAATCCTCAATTGCTTTCAATGCTTTCCTGTTTCCTCTCAGTATCTTTTTAGCTTTTTCGAGAACAGAAGGAGATTTTTCAAGGTCAAGAAGGGATCTGATTCTGTCTATCCCTAGGTTCCCTGGTGATTGCTCAGAAAGCAGCGTAAAAAGCTCGTCGTGCTCGCCCTTATCTATGAGCTGCATGCACTTGCTTTGTTTTTCGCCATCCACTCCGATCTCCCAAAGCATGGCACGAAGAACACCAAGGTGGCCGATTCTTGTAACAAATCCTTTAAGGCCAGCATTTTCTAGGCTCACTGCTGCCAATGCAATGATGTCAGCATCGCTTTCGTAAACCCCGCCTCCTATTATCTCTGCACCGTACTGCCAGAACTCCCTGAACCTCCCAGACTGGGGTCTTTCGTACCTAAAGCAGTTTCCAAAGTAGTAAACCTTGATTGGCTTGGGCACGTTCCTCATGTCGTTTGCGTAAAAGCGCATTGTTGGCAGAGTAAGTTCGGGTCTTAGGGAGAGCTCCCTTCCTCCTTTGTCCTTGAACATGTACATCTCGTTTTTTATTGCCTCGCCAGATCTTTCTGTGTAAAGTTCTGAGTGCTCGAAGGTGGGGGTTGTGATCTCCTGATAGCCGAAGGTCTCGGCTGTTTTTCTTAGAATGCCTTCGATGTACCTTCTTTTGCCCATTTCTTCTGGCCCAAAATCACGCGTGCCTCTCGGCCTTTGTATACTCGCCATATGGAATAGGGAATTAAAAAGGAATTATTATAAGGTTTTGGGTGTGATGGAATTTATTAGGTTTTCATGAACTCTATTTTTTAGTAATTTTTTTGGGGTGGGTGGAGGGGGTAAGGAGGGCGGGTCATTGAATTTCATATTAACGAATATATCTACTCCTTCCTCACAACCTTCTCGGCAATCCCGACACAGGCTAAAAAATCATCCAAGGTGTGAATCAAACTCGGTATCGAGCCAGCCTCGGCAACCGATATCATCTTTCTCCCCTCCAAGGTGGTCTTCACGAACTGGTAATTGTCCACCTCCACAGCCCTGACAATTGCCTTGGCCTCCTCCTCGGTCTCGTAGTTGAACTCCAAGCGACAAGTGACCTTCATGTCCTCCCCCAAGTCTCTCTATCACTTCATATAAACCTCGTTACCCACTCCTCTCAAATAAACCCAGTCATCCTCAAGGTTCTTCTCGTTCTCCATCTCCTGGAGGTAATCCTTGACATTGGCATCGAAAAGATCCGCGTAATACAATGCAGCTGCCTCGGGGATCTTCAATCCTTTGGGAGACTGAAATCCAGATTCCACGTTTCCGTGATGAGACAAAATGAGATGCTTTAACTTCATCTTCAGAACATCAGGAAAATTTGCCATACCAGATAACTTCGCCTCCAGCATTGCAGAGCCCATGGTTATGTGTCCAAGGAACTTACCCGGGTCCGTCATGTCGATACTGGTTACTGCTTTATATGATCCGATCTTCCCAACGTCATGGAGTATGGCACCTGTAACAAGCAGATCCCTGTTCAGCTTGGGATAGGTATACGATACCAAATCGCACAGCTTTACAACGTTTAGCGTGTGCTCCAGAAGTCCCCCTATATAGCAGTGATGATGCTTCATTGCAGCAGGGGATTCTTTAAACGCAGACGAAAAAAATTCATCGGAAAAAAAGCTCTCCAGCAATGCCTTCAAGTTCTCATCTGAAACAGAGCCCATTACGGCGTGCAGCTCCTCCATCATATCATCCATATTCCTTTCAGACACAGGAAGAAAATCCTCTGGTTTGTACTCACCCTCGCCGCATTTTCGAAGGGAATGCACTCCCTCGTCCATGGTTATGGTAAGCACGTTGTCGTATCTATCCATAGCAACCTCCCCCGCTATTTCTATGACATCTCCCACTTCAAGAGAATTGTAAAGATCGATTAGCATCCGATCGTCTGCTACACCCCAGTATTTTAACGAAATGTTTCCTGTCTTGTCACCCACACCCAAAAAGAAGTACTTCCCCGGTTTGTTCCGGTACTCCCTAGGCGTCTCCTTGGTGCGCACTGCAAATTTTCCTCGTATACTGTCTCCTTCTCTAAAATCCTGAACCTGTTTTTTTAGTGGTTGTTCCATTCACTCATCCCCCTATCAAAAGGGGGTACAGCCTTATGAATATAGGTAGTTTTGGGAAGGTTTTTTTTAAGTATTTCGGGTGTGCTCTTTTTCTGTTGGATTCTAAGGGAGTATGGAGGATTTGGAGGAAAGGATTCATTCTATGTGTTTATTGGGGGGGTGGAGGGGGAAATTGGATGGTGGGTTTATTTTTATGATTTTTCAGGGTGGGAGGAGGGGGTTATGGAGGGAGGGGAAATTGTGTTTACATAAAAGATAATAGCACAAGAGAACATTTACCAACTATAAAATTTTGGAGATGGGAACATGGAACTAATCGAAGCCATAAAAACCAGAAGAAGCGTAAGAAGATTCGATAAAAGGCCTGTGGATGACAAGATAGTTCACGAGATCATCGAACTTGGGAATCTGGCTCCATCTGCAGGAAATCTCCAGCCAAGGAATTTTATTATCGTGAAAAAGCAGGAAATAAAAGAGCAACTTGCCCATGCTGCATTGGATCAAAGATTCGTGGCCCAGGCACCGGTTGTGGTGGTTGTCTGCGCCAATCTAAAACGCACCGCACATTATGGGAGCCGAGGAAGGGAATTGTACTGCATCCAGGATTCTGCTGCTTCAATTGAGAACATGCTCCTTGCTATTGTGGATTTTGGTCTGGCTTGTTGCTGGGTTGGAGCCTTTGATGAGCATGCGGCTTCCCGAGTTTTAGGTTTGCCTCCCCATGTTCGACCTGTGGCCTTACTTCCTATTGGATACTCAGAAGGGAAGGCTGGCTATGCCTCAAGAATACCGATTGATGAACTGATACATTATGAGAATTGGTGATTATCTATATCCAGAAATTTATACGCATTCGAATATAAAAAACTGGCCTTTCTTCAAGGAGAATTTTATCATTCAAATTTCGTTCTAAAAGATTTATTAAGGAGAACTGAGTTGATAAACTGCAAAATTAAAACCTTAAAAATAAGAGGGGATATAAATGCGAGCGGAGTGGGCAAATGTAAAAGACAAGAATCGATTAGCCTCGGTTCTTGTAGTATGGATGATTGTGGCTTCGAGCATAGTCCTATTGTTACCTTTAAGTACACCTAAAGCCAAGGCTCAACCCTATATTCATGACATGGGCCAAGCCATGCTAGAAGATGGCGGTCCCACTGATGCCGATGGTATGGTTAACCAAATCGTTGTATGGGATAATTCTGACAGTCATATAGTTCAAACACATAATTATCTTGTTAATCCCGGGTATACACTGGTTATACAAGGATTAACTCCTCCCAATGATGTAACTTTTGCATCGGGAGCAACCAGGATAGATGTGGCAGTTGACGCCAAATTGATAACCCATGATAACGAGGATGACTTCTCTAGAACGGTATTTGCTGCCTCAGGAATTGGAGGTTGGGATGGCATATATTTCCTTCCAGGTAGTGAAGGTAGAATATATGATTGCGAGTTCGATGGTGCAAACGATGGTGTGGTTTTCCAAAGTGCATCCCTAATGGCACCTGGTGTGTCCCTATCCATGTTTACAAATATAGGCGCATATGGTATACAAATGGATAGAGTAGTGAATTACACGAACATGGATTTCACCGTAATTGATGACAGCGCTGCACCAACTGGGGTTTGTCTGGATGTTCGCAATGGCACTTTGAATTTGACCGCCGGTGTAAGCTTCATAGGCCATGGCATTGGTATGCCCAGTATGTATGTTTCCAATGCGAACGTAATTCTTGATCGGATTAACTTCAATAGTTTTGATATTCCAGGTCACGGTCTTTTGGTGGAGGAAAAGTCCAACGGGACAGTGCTTGACACCTGCGAGTTTCAAGGTGGTGTTCCTGGTAATTATTATGTAAGAACCAACGGGGCATCCATTTTTATGGATAACTGCTCATTTTACCAGGCAGGAGCCTCCGCCGGCGCTCTAACGTTGAAGGCAAATGATTATACCCAGGGTTTTCCCGCCCACCCGATACTTCGGAATCCAATGAAATTCTCTGGAGAATGGGATAATACCACAATAAATTCAACGGGTGGATCCAGTGTGACTCTTCAATGGTGGATCGATGTAGAGGTTAAGGATAAAAATCACACCCATATACCTTACGTGCCCGTGTATGTCAAGGACAGGTTCGGTGATCCTGGTTCACCACCCACAAGAATAACAGATATCAATGGATGGGCAAGATGGTTCCTGGTCACGGAGATGATCAAATACCAACATACGACAAAAGACTTCAATCCGCATAATATCTCGGCTCAGAATGGCACACTTTGGGGATATGCAGATTTTGAAAACTCTACTATCACAAAATCAAGGGATGTCCTAGTAATCGTCCCATCCAATTACACCTCCCCACCGCTACCACCAAATATGGCTCCAAGGCCACCTACTGGATTTCAGGCTGATCTTACGTTCGATGGAGTCGATGTATTGCTTTCATGGGATGCCTCCCATGATGACGGCGGGGGTGAAGATGATGTCGCAGGTTATACAGTATACAAGTCAAACACGGGTATTAACGGAAGCTACGATTATGCAGCCTGGGTCCCAGCAAATGGTTCATCATCGTACAGTTGGACAGATATCGATGCAGGGGACGGGGATCTCAACGATTATTTCTATATCGTAAGAGCCAATGATACCTCAGATAAAGAGGAACTGAACACTAATAAAGCGGGTAAATTTGTGAATTCTCTCATGGATGACTGCAATCTAATATCCATTCCATTGATTCAAACCAATACATCCATGGAACATGTTCTTCAAACTATAAACGGTAGCTATTTTGGAGTGCAGGCGTACCATGCTGGAAGATCCAAACCTTGGTTACACTGGTACAAAGGTAAACCAATATATTTCAACGATGTCATCGAGATAAATCACAAGAATGGATATTATGTCTTAATGATATATCGCGACTACCTTATCGTTGCGGGAAAGGTACCTACAGTAACCCAAATAAATCTAAAAATTGGGTGGAACCTGGTAGGTTATCCCTGTCTTACAAACAGAACCAGGGATGATGCATTATCTTCAATTGCCGGAAATTTCAATATGGTCATGTATTTTGACACCGAAGAAAAAAGAGAGGTAAAGCTCGGACCTGGTGATTTTATGGAACCTGGTTTTGGTTACTGGATTTACGCCACCGCTGACTGTGTATGGGAAATTTCCAACTGAAATAGTAAATAAACCGCCTCACAAACAATTTTTTAATTCACACCATTGAATTGAATAAAAAAAATATAAAAAAAAGAGAAAAAAAGAAGGGTTTTAGTATTCGTCCATTCCACCCATGCCGCCCATGCCGCCCATTCCACCAGGTCCGCCTGGAGGCATAGGTGGTCCACCTGTGCTCCTGGATGCTATCACATCGTCGATTCTCAGGATCATTATGGCAGCGTCTGTTGCTGAGGATACAGCCTGCACTCCAACTCTCAAAGGCTCGATCACGTTCTCCTTTCTCATGTCAACGACTTTGTCTGTGTAGACATTGATGCCTGCAGTCTTTTTACCTTTGGCATGCGCCTTTCTGAGTTCGATTAGGGTGTCTATTGGATCCAAACCAGCGTTCTCTGCTAGGGTGCGCGGTACAACTTCCATGGCATTTGCAAAGGCCTCGATTGCGATCTGCTCCCTTCCGCCAATGGTGGAAGCATACTCCCTAAGCCTGAGCGCGATCTCAGCTGCTGTTGCGCCGCCGCCTGCGATGATCTTTCCATCCTCGATTGCAACCCTGACAACACCCACAGCGTCCTCAAGGGAGCGTTCGATTTCATCCACAACATGCTCTGTTCCGCCCCTTATGAGGACCGATACTGCTTTCGGATTCCTGCATCCTGTCACAAAGGTCATCTGGTCATCTGAGATCTTCTTCTGTTCCACAAGTGCTGCAGAACCCAGATCGGATTTTGTAAGGTCAGCAAGCTTTGTCACTATTGTTCCGCCTGTTGCCTTGGCCAGCTTCTCCATGTCTGATTTCTTCACTCTTCGAACAGCATAGACGCCCTGTTTTGCTAGGTAGTGCTGTGCCAGGTCATCGATTCCTTTCTGACAGAAAAGAACGGTTGCCCCTGAAGTCTTCACTGTCTGTACCATATCCTTGAGCATGTTCTCCTCTTCTGCTAAAAACGCCTGAAGCTGTGTTGGATCCGTAATCTGTATCTTTGCATCCACCTCTGTCTTCTTAACCTCGAATGCTGAATCGATTAAAGCGATCTTTGCCTTCTCAACCTTCTTTGGCATCCCAGGATGTACCGGCTCTTTGTCTACTATTATGCCTGCTATCATCTTGGTGTCGGAAATTGAGCCGCCCTGCTTTTTCACTATCTGGATGTTGTCCTTGTCTGCGTACCATTCGCCATCGCTTTCCTCTGCAATTCTGGTTACTGCATCCACGGCAACATCGGCCATAAGGGCTCTTGATGCACTTACACTCTTGCTTATCATTGCTGTGCTTGCGATGTTCTTTAGGGTCCTTTTGTCCTTGATGCTAACTGGCTCTGCAACCTTTTCCATGATCTGCCTTGCCTTGTCTGCTGCCATCCTGTATCCGCTTGATATGATTGTCGAATGGATGTTCTGATCCAGAAGGTCCTCTGATTTCTTTAGAAGCTCTCCTGCGAGAATAACGGCTGTTGTGGTGCCATCACCGCATTCTTCATCTTGTGTCTTGGCAACCTCAACCAGCATCTTAGCCGCGGGGTGCTCGATGTCTATCTCTTTCAGTATCGTGACACCGTCGTTTGTGATCACTGCGTCGCCCATGCTGTCAACGAGCATCTTGTCCATGCCTCTTGGGCCCAATGTGGATCTAACTGCATCTGCAACTGCCTTTGCAGCCGCGATGTTGTTTCCCTGTGCACCTTTTCCTTTTTCTCTTGTTGTTCCTTCTTTTAATACCAATATCGGAGTTTGTCCTCCCATCATTTTTTTCATCTCCCCTTTTTTTATATAGGGTATTCTTAACTTTTTATGCGCCTTTCAAGGGAAAGGCATCCCCCTATACCAGTTCTTCTATATAAAGGTTCTTATAGCTTCATTCCCTTTGACCGTCTAAAAATCATATTAATTCGGCTAAAGTGTTCTCCAACTCTGATATTTTGGGAAGTCCGCTTCTTGCACCTATCTTCGAGATGCATCTTCCTGCAACTATATTGCCTAAAAGTCCGCAGTCCCTCAATTTTCTTTCTTGGGAGAGGCCAAATAAAAATCCAGCGCAGAAAGCATCTCCTGCACCTGTTGTGTCCATCACATTTTTATTAACTGCCTCTACATGATACGACTCGTTACCGTCTGTAATAAAGCATCCCTTGTCCTTGAGCGTAACCGCGACGATCTTGCAGCCTGAATCAATTAAGAAATTTGATACGCTTTCATATTCCTTTCCTATCAGCGTCTTGGCCTCTGATTCGTTGATAAAAAGGACATGGCTTCTCTCGATTATAGGCGATATTGCATCAAGTCCTTTTTTCACATACAATGATCCAGGTGCAAAACTCAATTTTGTCACGGGATTCAACATCCGAACTGCCTTCTTTTGAACCTCAAGCTGCTTATCTGAAACAAAGGAGGACATATGAAGGATATCTGCCCCTAGAATATGCTCCCTGTCCAGGTCGCGATACGTCAGTAAATTGTTTGCATTTGGGGCAATGTATAGGGCCCTTTCTCCCTGGGGATCGACAATTCCGATGACAAGACCTGTTTGAGCATTTGCTTTGATCTTGATATGGGATGTATCGACACCCACTTTGTCAAGTGAACCCAGGACCTTCTTGGCCTCTGGATCATTACCCACAGCACCAATAAAACCAGCCGACATACCAAGTTTTCTAAGGGCATAAATCGTGTTGGCAGCTGAGCCTCCAGGCTCCTCAACAGCTTCAAGGATTGCGATCTCCTCGTCTCCCTTTGTTATCCTAGGAACCTTGTATAATCGATCCAGATTCAATGCTCCCAAGCCTACGATATGCATATGGTCTACCCCAGTTTAGCTGCCCTTCCCCTCACCATGTTCCTCACCTTCTTGTGAACATCGATTATATCTTGAAAATCATTCCTATCTACAAGTACATGAATATAAGGCTCCTTCTTTTCCTTATACTCGGATAAGGATGAAATCGCCTTCTCTCTGCCCCCCTCCTTCCAGGGTTTCAGTATCTTCATAAGATCCATCATGTTCGTGGTGGCAAGACCTATTGTTGCTTCAGGTATAGCGTACTGGTTTCCATTGAATGCCACAGCAAGACCTCCCTCATCATTTACTGCCTTGAGCATCTTAAGATCTGTGATGCTGTCACCCACGACAACAATATCCTTCAGATCCAGATCATGCTCCTTTGCCACCCTCTCTGCAGCTGAAACCTTTCGTGCTCCTCCCACCACACTCATATCAAAAAGCACCCTTCCAATGGGGCTTTTGGGCATGTCATTCCAGAAGAACCTATCAAGCCGCATCTTGACCTTCATGTCGTTTATTGGAGGATACAACTCCAGTATCTCCTGCTCGGCCTCTGCGATAAGCGTAGTGTCCAATCCCTCGAACTCTCTGATGTAACTATCAAGTGGAAAGCTGGTGCAGTGTATTTTCTCTGGTGATATGCTCACCTGGGAACCAATATTATAGGCATGCTGCTGGTAGCTTGTGGATATGATGTACACCTCCCAGCCAGTCTCCTTCAACTGAGAAATCAGTTCTTTTGCACCGTCTACGAGCATGGCCTTTTTGCTAACCTCAGTTACGTGCTTCTCTGTTATCCTGTGGTACACCAGAAATGGAGCTATTAGCGCAAGGGTGTCCCCTGCCTCATATCCCTCCTTTCCCTCCAGGGCCAGAAGATCGTCATATCTGCTTATGATCTCGAATATCCTGTGGCCGTTTTCGAAGAGGCCCATTACCTCGTATGCATTGTCCTGGGGAGACAATGGTCCCTCCAAATCGAAACATATCACGTTGGACATATTCTTCGCCCAGGGAGAATGGCCTTTTAGGGTAAAAAGGTTTATTAAAGGTTTTTACCTACCCGGAATCCAAGGGGGCGTACATTTTGTATAGATTAGGTTGGTTTTCCTCAGGCAGGGACGAGGCGGCAAGGGAGCTTCTTTCTGTTGTCTGGGATTCCATTCAAAGCAGATTTATTTCAGTTGAGTTTGCCTTCGTATTCAGCAACAGGGAAAGGGGGCAGGACTCTGAATCAGATGCATTCTTTGATCTAGTGGAAAGGTACGGCATCCCTCTGGTTTGCTACTCATCAAAGAAGTTCGAGCCTGAAATTAGAAAGAGGAATATCGAGGACTGGAGGTTGGCTTACGACAGGGAAGTAATAAAAAACCTTGAGAATTACAATCCGGACCTCTCTGTTCTTGCAGGCTACATGCTCATTACAGGCCCTGAGATTTGTAATAAATATACAATGATAAACCTGCACCCCGCTGAGCCTGGTGGACCTACAGGAACCTGGCAGGAGGTCATCTGGAAACTCATTTCTGAGAAAGCAAACAGAACCGGTGTCATGATGCACCATGTGACAGAGATACTGGATAGGGGTCCCCCAATAACATACTGCACATTTCCAATTCGAGGAGGAAAATTTGACAGCCTCTGGCAGGATATGGAAAATAAACTTAAGAACAAAAGCCTCGAGTATATCATGAATGAAGAAGGGGAAGGGCAACCACTATTTGCAGAAATCAGAGCCGAGGGAGTCAAAAGGGAACTCCCTTTGATCATCCAAACAATAAAAGAATTTGCAGAGGGAAGGGTAAAGATAGAAGACGGAGAGATCATTGCAGAGGGAAAGGCAATCTCAGGAGCCTATGATCTTTCAGAAAAGATCGAGATGCTTATAAAGAAGAAGACTTGAAAGGTCTGTCCCCAAGTCAAGTTACGACGCTTTATATGAAAAAGTTAATTTATACTTTTTATGGACGATGAAAAAACAAGTTTAGAAAGTGAAGGGGAATCTGATATCCCCTCAACCTCCGGAGGATTTAATTATTCTTTCTAAAAGTAAAAAAATCTCACCAAAGTAAAGAAATATCTATATACGGTGTTACTAATATATATCAGCGGAGATGAGGAGAGACTATGGTCTTAAAGAAAATTGTCCTTTTGGGGGACAGCGCCGTAGGAAAGACCAGTATGATTCGGCGTTTTGTTTTCGACAAGTTCGAGGATTCATATATATCAACCATCGGTACCAAAGTTTCCAAAAAAAGCCTGACCATTCCAAAAGGCGATCTGGAAGTAGACCTCAATCTCATGATCTGGGATGTGCTGGGTAGAGCGGGATATACGGCACTTCATTCAAGAACATTTTCAGGGGTTCACGGTGCTTTTCTTGTTGCCGACCTAACAAGGCGCGAAACCCTTGACAGCCTTGAGCGATATTGGATCCCAGTTTTGTTCAATGTCGTTAATAATGTTCCATTGGTCTTTGCATGCAATAAAAAGGATCTGGAGGGCGAATATGCCTTCCAGCCCGAAGAAATGGAGAAGATTGCGTCAAAATATAATGTTGGCGTTGAAAATGATCTGCCCCTAAATCTCAAAACAACGTATTCAACAAGCGCGAAAACGGGAGATAACGTTGAAAATATTTTTCAGAGTCTTGGATATATGGTTCTTTCTGAAAAGAAACCCAAGGACCCGATTGCGGAGTTGTATGAAAATCTGGTGGCCCAGGGAATCTACAGGCATACTGACAGGGGAACACTGATTGGGGCAACAGACGCCATCATTGTGGATTTCTGTGAGGGATTCGAGGACGATAGACTGGCCATGACATTGCTGCGCCAAGAGCTCTTGCGGGCAGGTTTGGATGTAAGAAGCCCTTCCAAAGTGGGGCTGCTTAAGGCCATCGAGTATCTGGCCGAGGCTGAATCTGAATTCAAGGAAGAAGAAATTGTGATGACCAACAAAGAGAGAAGAAGGGAATGGGCCAGGGGCACAAAAGGATAGCTGGGATTCAAAAAAATGTTGATTTGCCAAGATAGAATTTATCCTGCGGCTCGGCAGTTCAGTGCGAAGTCTCAATTGTGATCGTATATGGGGCGTGGGCTTGTTAAATAGTATACAAAAATCGATACATGCAAAAACATTTTATCTTATCAATTCGTATAGTAACTTGTAGGGAGTGTAGATGGCAGACTGTCTCGTAACATTCCAGCCTGATGATAAGAATGTAAACGTTGAAATCGGTGAAACGATTTTAAATGCAGCAGTAAAAGCCGATGTGTTCATCAATTCTGTTTGTGGGGGGCTGGGTAAATGCGGAAAGTGTAAGGTCCAGGTAAAAGGGGATGTGTCTTCGCGGGATTCTGAACTATTATCAAAGGAAGATAAGGAAAACAACCTGGTTCTTGCATGCGAAAGTGCCGTCATGGGGGATATAGAGGTCTTTATCCCCGAGATCTCAAGGGCTGCGAAACATCAGATCCTGGTAAAATCCAAGGAAATTGATTTGAAAATGCTCACACCCCTAACCAGGAAATATCGCTTGGCACTTCCAGTTCCGAGCCTTGAGGACAACTTAAGCGACCTGGAGCGCATTAAAAAAAGTTTGGCTGACGAAAAAATCGAAAATCCCAAGATATCTTTGACACTGCTGAGAAATTGCGCCAAGATCCTGCGCGATAACCTATGGGATGTTAGTGCCACCGTGGCTGAGGAGGACGGCAGAAACGAGATCATCTACATAGGCCCAAAGGACGCCGTGAAAAAGCATTTTGGACTGGCTATAGACATCGGAACCACGACAGTTGTGGTATCACTTATAGATCTGAACAGCGGTGAGATCATAACATCCCAATCCAATTACAACAAGCAAATAGTGTGCGGTGAGGATGTCCTCGCCAGGATAAACTACGCAGAGGAGGAAGAAGGAGGACTCGCCAGGTTGAACAAGCTCATCGTGGAGACCATCAACTTTCTAATCGAGAAACTGACCCTCGATGACGAGGTCTGTAGAAGGGGCATCGAGTACGGCACCTGCAAGGATGAAATAACTGGCATCGTGACCGCAGGGAACACCACCATGAGTCATCTCTTTTTATCTTTGGATCCCGAACACATCAGGCTGGAGCCGTATATCCCAACAGCCAGTTTAATACCCACCATAAAAGCAAGGGATCTGAACCTTGAGATAAATCCCGAGGCTGTGGTATACTGCATGCCCTGCAGGGCAAGCTATGTGGGCGGGGATATCACTGCTGATATCCTTGCATCCGGCATGAGCAAAAAGGAGGAGCTTTCCCTTTTAATCGATGTGGGGACAAATGGTGAAGCTGTTATTGGCAACAAGGATTGGCTTGCCTCCTGCTCCTGCTCAGCAGGGCCCGCGTTCGAAGGGGGGGAGGTTCAGCACGGCATGCGTGCCTCTTTCGGAGCCATAGAGAAGGTGGCGTTGACAGTTATTCCTGAATTGAGTGGAGAAGGAAAGGACATCAAGGTCTTCTACAAGACCATAGGAGATATCAAACCCAAGGGCATCTGCGGCTCGGGATTAATCGATCTTTTGGCCGAGTTGTTCACGCACGGCATAATAGACAAGGGTGGAAACATAAATGATATTGCCTCGCCTAGAATAAGGCATGGGGACGAGGGAAAGGAGTTCGTCGTGGCATGGGCTGAGGAAACCTCCTTAGGAAGGGACATGATAGCAGTAAGAAGAGATGATGGCGAGATCGAGATGAAGGAGGCGGCTGGAAAGGACATTATAATCACAGAGGCCGACATCAAGAACATCATAAGGACCAAGGGCGCGGTTTATGCGAGCTGCTCAGTTCTTCTTAAGAGCATGAACTACAAATTCGATGATTTGAAAAAGATATACATAGCCGGAGGTTTTGGAAATTATATCGACTTGAAGAAGGCGATTTTGCTAGGTTTGTTCCCTGATGTTCCTCTTGATAAGTACGAATTCATAGGAAACGGTTCCCTGGGAGGGGCCAGGCTGGCCTTGCTTTCCCGTGACGCAAGGGAGGAGGCACAGAGAATTTACAAGATGATGACCTACATCGAGCTTTCTGTGAATAACATGTTCTACAACGAGTTCACGTCTGCATTGTTTTTACCGCATACTGATATGAAACTATTTCCCTCAGTTGCTGAGGTGCTTGGGGAAGCACAGGAATGAGAGGGAAAAGCTAAATTGTAGTTTGTATTACCCAGAATACACTTATGGGGCAATCGAGGTTCTACAGGAGTTCTAGAGATGGACAACGAGGACAAAGACAGGGAAGAGTACGAAGTCACAGCTTTGGAGGAAGTGGTTGAGGCAGAACCTGTTGAAGCTGAACCTGTAGAAGCAGAAGTTTTGGAGCCTCCGGAAGGGGAAGAGAAGAAGGGATTTTTTAGTCAGTTTCCTAAGTTATACTGGGTGGCTGATGCATTAGAACTTTTTGAGAGAGGGGCCTACTATGGGATGCTTGCCGTGATGTCGGTTCACATGGCGCATAATCTAGGCATTGATGCTGTTACCATCGGCCTTTTATTCTCCATGCTGTTATTTTTCTCGTACTTCTGGCCCTTATTTGCCTCAGCACTTGCAGAGAAATTCGGTTACAGGCAGGTGATAATGGTTTCATTTGTACTGTTGATATCAGGATATTTTATGACCTCGACCCTGAGAGCAGGAAGCTTGGGACTTTTTATTGTTGCATTGCTTCTAATGGGATTCGGTGCAGGCACTTTTAAACCCCTGATTTCAGCAACCATTGCTCATGTTACAAAGGATGCACAGCGTAATTTGGCATATTCTCTTTATTACTGGTTCATTAATTTCGGGGCCTTTATTTTCCCGCTGATTTTAGGATTTGCATTCCCAGCAGAGGATAGCTATTATTACATATTCATTGTCTCTGGGATATTGATCTGTGTTAATGTGGGAATCACCCTAGTCTGGTATTCAAATCCTATAGAACCTCAGCGTGATCTAAGCGTCCCCCAGGCATTCAGAAAAATAATGCCCGCTCTTCAGGATAAGAAATTCAGAACTTTACTGATCATATATTCAGGTTTCTGGTTCATGTACGCTGTGAACCACAGTTTCCTTCCCATTTATATGCTTCAATTCCGTCGAATGCCGGGTTGGTTTACGGTCCAATGGCTGGCAATAATAAATCCAGGTACCATCATTGTCGTTGGTCCGAGTTTGGGAAAGTTCCTTGAGAAGTACAAATCATTGAATGTGATGATGGTTGGGATAATAATCTATTGTATCGGGGTTCTTCTGACATTTGGAAGTAATTCAGTAGAATTATTTATAACAGGAATAATAGTATATTCTATTGGTGAATTCATTGTCCACCCGGGCTTTATAGCATATACTTCTAAGATCGCTCCTAAGGATAAGGTTGCAATCTACATGGGGGCGATTTTCGTAGCAACTGGAGTGGGAATAGTAGTCGGTCCAGCAATCATGGGTGTATGGTACTCAAATTTTGTCGAGAGTGCCCACATGCCAAAATTATTTGGTACACTGATCGTGGCTGTGGGAGTTTTAACTTTTGCAAGCTTCATTCTATATAATAGATGGATTAACAAACTCGCAAAGGAAGAGGACCCCTCATTCAAAGAGGATACCAGTATGTGGTCTAAGATGGTGACTGCCGTAATCGCATTTATGTTCATTCCAATCGTGATCGGCGTTGGATATGCTGGAGGAACTGATACTTTTTACGAAATCGAGGAGGAAGAAGACGGAGGCCCCTTCGATTGGGCTGATAGCTATGACCTGATGGATGGAGAGCCCTTAGCCCTTGATGGAGACGCAAGTGAGAATTCCCAGGACGAGGTAACAATTATTATCGAAGAGGAAAACGTCAAGTCAATTTCATTTACATTGACCTGGAATGATGAACCGGCAGATACTGGCTATGAAAACGACCCTGATGAGTTCTCTTTGTCGGTGGAAACTCCTAACGGTACACTTTTCGAAAGTGAACCAGACACAAGTAGCTCAGGGACTATTACAATTCCAATTTCGTTCAATCCTGATAAACCCGTCTTTGAGGAAGGAACAGGAACATACGTAGTTACAGTGATTTGCGGTGAATGCGGGGATCAACATTCTATAGGCCCAATCGGCTTTTTCACCCAACCCGATACTGGTAACACCTGGGATCTCTCAGTGGAATACGAGTTTTATCAAAAAAAGGAGTGAAATCCCCGAAAAAACCCCCAAAATGAGAAAAAAGACCAAATACCCCAAATACTATTCGCCTAATACATAATGACTCTGTGCATTGGGGAGGAACGAAAATGGAACCAACAGAACTCAAGAACATTTTAGTTGAAAAGGAGAACAACATAGGCATCATCTCCATGAACAGGCCAAAGGCCCTAAACGCCCTCAACTCCGAGACTCTCTCCGAACTGAGAACCGCGGTTTTTACCCTGGGAAACGATCCTGATGTGGGTGTTATAATAATCACTGGATCAGGTGAGAAGGCCTTCGTGGCAGGGGCCGATATCAAGGAAATGAAGGACATGACTCCAATGGAGGCAAGACACTTCATGCACTTTGGCCAGAGCGTCTTTTCCGACATCGACAACCTGCCAAAACCCACCATCGCCGCAGTGAACGGCTTCGCACTGGGCGGAGGATGCGAGCTTGCACTGTCCTGCGACATGATCCTGGCTTCAGAATCTGCCAAATTCGGCCTCCCAGAAGTCACACTGGGCATTCACCCGGGATTCGGAGGAACACAGAGACTGCCAAGACTAATAGGTTCGGCCAAGGCCAAGGAGCTGATTTTCACGGGCCAGATGATAGACGCAAAAGAGGCAGAGAGAATCGGCCTCGTGAACAAGGTTGTGTCCCAAGAGAGCCTCATGGATGAGGCAAAAGGACTGGCACAAAAGATACTTAAAAACGGCCAGATCGCCATCCGCCTTGTTAAATCGGCAATCAACGCAGGCCTGAACGTGCCCCTTGAAAAGGGCCTGGCCTACGAGGCAGAAACCCAGGGCCTCGCCTTTGCAACAGAGGATAAAAACGAAGGACTTAACGCCTTTTTAGAGAAGAGAAAACCCAACTTCAACAACAGGTGATGACACATGCTCATTCAGATCACTTCCAAAAAAAGCATCGAGATAGACCCCGAGATCATCGAATACATAAAAGAACATAATCAGGACTTCCGAGTCTGCACATCATGCTTTGGCTCCGAGATACTGCCCATATGGATGAAGCAGCCCAAACCATCGGATGTTACAACCAAAGTCGGTGAAAACACTCTCTATATATCCAGGGTACAGGCCTCATACATAAATAGAGTGGATCGGTCCATGCTCAGACCCTCTTATATTGCCCAGATGGAGGAGTTTTTTCTAAAAAGATAAAATCACTTGATTCTTTTCCAAACAGAACCTGTCTGGGAATCCTCCAAGACTATTCCTTGTTCTTTGAGCTTATCTCTTATCTCGTCTGCTTTGGCCCAGTCCTTATTTGCCCTTGCCTCCTCCCTTTCTTTGATCAATTGCTCATGCTCAGGTGTGAGTTTTTCCTCTCTTTTCACCACTAATACAACACCAAATATCTCCTCGAACTCTCCAAATAAATTTAAAAGCTCTTGGGCACCTTCGGAATCTATTTCGTTCTTCCTTATCTCGTCATTGACTTTTCGTATAAACTCGAAGATCACAGCCAGAGCATCTGCAGAATTGAAGTTGTCGTCCATTGCAGAAATCATATTTTCCCTGGTCTTTTTTATCAATTCACTGACATCAACACCTTTTTCACCTTCGGACTCAGCAAGTATCTGGAGGTTCTCGGTGGTGTTTCTTATCTTTGAAAGCTTGGCTTTCGCCTCCTCGATCTTATGATGTGAGAAATCTATCAATCTGTAGTATGGATTGAAAGAGAAAAAGAACCTGATGACCTCTGCACCGTGTTTATCAATGGCCTCTCTGGCTGTTATATAATTTCCCAATGATTTGGACATCTTCTGTCCTTCGATTCTAAGGAACCTGTTGTGCAGCCAATACTTCACGAAAGGCACCCTCCCTGTGAAGGCCTCTGCCTGGGCGATCTCTGCCTCGTGATGCGGAAATATGAGATCCTCGCCGCCGCCGTGAATGTCGTACTGGGCCCCAAAGTTGGTAATGGAAATGGCAGTGTCCTCAATATGCCAGCCAGGTCTCCCTTCACCCCAGGGAGAGTCCCATGATGGTTCATTTGGTTTCTTCCTCTTCCAAAGGGAAAAATCTATCTCGTTTTGCTTTTGCGGATTTGGCTCTATCCTGGAAACTTTCTCGT
Organism: Thermoplasmata archaeon; assembly: GCA_020348445.1. Classification (GTDB taxonomy): domain Archaea; phylum Thermoplasmatota; class Thermoplasmata. The sequence goes on along the minus strand of CP070751.1, from coordinate 5,003,455 downwards.
CTTTCATTATATCCTCAAAGCTCCTGTGAATGAGCTTGCCGTACTCCTCGAACCTGGATACGTCAAAGTAGACTCCATCGTCTATCTCGTACGCATAACCCTTTTCAGCCAATTTCTGGATCTGCTCTATTATCTGTGGTATGTAGTCTGTGGCGTTCTCGTACTTGTCCACTGACGTGACATTCAGGTCATTCATATCATCAAAATATTTTTTTGTAAATTCGTCTGCAAGTTCCTTGGCCGAAATTTCCTGTTCATTTGCCCGTTTAATGAGTCTGTCCTCGATGTCTGTTATGTTCTGGAGATAGAACAGGTCGTACCCCCGGTATCGAAGGTACCTCGCAATGACGTCAAATCCTATGTAGGACTTGGCGTGGCCTATGTGCGTGTAGTCGTATACTGTTGGACCGCACACAAACATCTTGACCTTTTTGCCTTCCAGGGGAATGAACTCCTCCTTGGTTTTCGAAAGGGTGTTGGAAACTCTCAGCATGCAAAATCCCCAAAATCCAAACTCAGTATGAAGCCGGGGGGGAGATTTTCAAGTCCGCTCCAAATTGGGGCAAGACATTTGAACTCCCGTCTGCGGATCTGCAGTCCGCCACATAGCCTCTCTGTCACCCCGGCGATCTGAATAGGGAACTTCTAAAACCACTTTCAGAGATTTAAACGTTGGGGTTATCATCTCAGAACCATAATATATCCTCAAATACATTGGGTGATGTTTACCTTTGGAGAATGAAGATGCATAAAATAAATTCCGGCACACATATTAAAAGTTCCCCTTCATCAAACCCTATGCAGCTTTCACTATTCGACAATGTACAATTCATCTACGAGCTTGCCCTGGCAAAGTACGAGCTTCAAGTCCTCGGGGTGGATTTTTCTGTTGCAGACAATCTCAGAACCTTCGAATGCAAAGCCCTAGAGGATACCAGCTATCTCAAAAACAGGCTAGCCTATTTTCAGAAGGTCAACGGAGAAACAACAGATTACGCCAAAATAGTGGGCTACAACCGCACCCGTTCGCCCAATCAATACCTGACCCACTGGATTTATCCCTACAAGGGTAAGTACCACCCGCAGATGATACGTGCTCTTTTAAATGTTATAGATATAAAAAAAGGGGACGTGATACTTGATCCCTTTATCGGGAGTGGGACAACGGCTTTGGAGTGCCAACTCTTAGGAATAAACTCCATTGGAATAGATGTCTCCCAGGTCTGTGTTCTGATCTCCAAAGTAAAGACCGAATCTCTTGATGCTCTTTCTAATATAGAGGAAATGAAGGATACCTTAATTGAGGAAGGAAAAGAACCCACGCTCTACAGTTACGATAAGGACGCTCCCTCGAAGATTGGAAACTTAGGCGAGATGATAAACAAAATCAAAGACAAAAAAGCAAGAAACTTTTACAAGGTGGCAGAACTGATCGCACACAGCGACAGGAGCAGAAGAAGAAAAAAGGATTTTTTTGGCTCCTTTAAAAATAACGTGGAAAAGATGCTTTCCTCCACACTTGATTTCAAGAAAGTGGTTGAAGAATTGAAACTTCCTTTGGGGAATGTGGATATAAATTTCGGTGACGCGCGAAACCTGAAATTGAAAGATGAAAGTGTGGACGGAATAATTACCTCTCCACCATACTCTATTGCCCTTGATTATGTCAAAAACGATGCCCATGCATTGGAGGCCCTAGGCTATGATCTTAAAAAGGTAAAGGATGACTTCATAGGAGTTCGCGGAACCGCTAAAACAAAGGTTGAACTCTACGAAAAAGATATGGAGAAAAGCTATGACGAGATGTACCGTGTTTTGAAGAACGGGAAATACTGCGTTATCGTGATAGGCAACGCAACAATTTCGGGCCAAGAGCTAAGGACCGTGGATAAGACTATAAAGTACTGTGAGAAGATAGGCCTTAAACTTGAAAAAAACATGGACAAGATCATCTTCGGACTCTACAATGTGATTCAGAAGGAGAACATTTTGATCTTTAGAAAACAGGTCTAGTAAATCAAATCATACCAATAATAACTGTCAAAAATCCAACCAATAGGTTTAAATAAAGTTGCATTATTAAAATAATTGGGTGAATATCATGCTGAACTTAAAATTATCCCATATTATTGGACTGGCCCTTGTAATATTAATAACCTTCTCAACCTTTTTATCGGGAGTAAGTGAAATCGATGATGAAGATGAGCGGGACTTTGGCTCTGTAACAAGTGTCGAAAAATATGATGATCTTATAAATTTAGATGATCAAGGTATCGTTGACATACCATTTCTTATAATACCACTTTACCATAAAACCCCAGCCAACCTTTTCTTAAACCAAACCAGGGAAAACATCTACGATATCATCTCAAGAAATCCCGGAATAACCTTCGGAACAATCACACGGGAACTTAGATTGGCTGCGGGTGAATGCCAATATCACGTCAGGGTCCTTGAGCGGGAAGGATACATCAAATCAAAAAGAACAGGGAAATACACCCGCTATTATCTAACAGGGCAGAAGGCATCTGAGGTTTCGAAAATCCAGGAACAGATTTTACTTGCCATCAAGGATAAAGAGGGCCTCTCCCAAACCCAAATCGCATCTATTCTAGGGATAAGCAGGCAGGTTGTGAACTACAACATAAAACCCCTTGTGAAAAAAGGTGAAGTAATAGAAGTTCGAGAGATTAACAGATGTCGATATTTTATTGCTGATTAATTGATTACTTTAGCTGTCAAAAATTAAACCAGACTTTATTTATAGCGTATTTTTCATCTATAATATGGTGTTAAAAATGAAGCATATGAAGTTATTGTCCCTTTGCGTGACCTTTGTTGTGTCACTGGCCATTGTAGCCTCCTGCGCACTTCTTACAGTATCAGATGTTCCGCCCTCAGCTATTGCCTTAAAGGATGTAAACAATGATGGGCTTGTTGATGTAGTGGATTCCCACAATAAGATATTTTGGAATCAGGGGGACAACCAATACTGCAGCAATGAGATGATTTTAACAGATCACGAACTTACAAAGGAGGGCTTTAGCTCTTACTATGCACATCAGGATCCAGTAAATGCCACATCCTTGAATTACAAACCCTCGTTTTTTATCTTCAATCACATTCACATCGAGAACGAAAATGGAAATATCATAAATCTGTACAACATGAGCACAACCTTTTACGGGAAGAACAAAGAGGGAACCTATATTCCCAAATCAACGATAAACCCATCCAACGATTTCATTCTGTTCCTACATATGCATCCTGACCCAGAATACCATAGATTGGATGAATAAGTAAAATGCCGGCTCTAGATCTTCGTCAAAAAAGGCAGTTTTTCGTCGTCCTTTTTCATGTCGAAAACAGTAAAAGATTCGGTATCCACAATCCCTGGGATTATCGCGATCTTGTCCTCTATGTACTTACCGCATATCTTCTGATCAGTTCCCACTATCTTGATGAGAATATCGAACCTTCCGTGAAGTGCATATATGATTTGAACAGCTGCCACATCATCTCCATAAACCTTTGGTGTCAAGGAGGCGAGAACATTTGATACGAACTCCCATGGATTGGTTTTAAGATTGTTTTCAGAGTCCACTATAAAATAGCGTTCATGCTCAACGTTATACCTCTCTCTTACCTCATCCTCTGCAAAATTTTCAAGATAACCTCCCTCGTCCTTGACAAAACCGGTTGCCACCTTTATCAGCGAGAAAATCGTGAAGTAACCAAGGTGTTCCTTGTTGAGAATGGCAGAGTAACCCTTGATTATCCCCCTTTCTTGAAGGTTAGCCACCCTCCGCTGTACTGTTGAGGTGGGAATGCCAAGAATCTTCCCCAGTTTCCTGATTGAGACGTTGCAATCAGACTGAAGCCTTGACATGATTTTAATATCCAATTCATCGGGCCTGTATTCGGTTTTATTAGTCATATTTCCGGTCCCTCCCTTCTTTAAACCGTCATTTAATATGTACATATATTTAGTGATTATATTTATATACTGTACATATTCCAAGAGGAGATATTAGTATGGTGTACCGAATATATCAATTATTTCATATGTATGCGGTTTATATAACCCATAATATTTAATATTATTTAAACTTTGTACTATATTTATATAAATTTCTAAGAAAAAGTCCCAAATTTTAAAAATATATAAGACAATTTTCAAAACATTCATATACTTGAAACGGTTTATACAACTTCACCGGTATTATACAGTGCAACTCGTGACCTGGGGAGGTAGTATGAGTTCTTTGCTTGGAGATGAAGAGATCAATTTTAATCAGGATTATAATAATCTGGCTAAGGGTGAAATCGAGTTGGCTAAGAAGGCTTCCCGAGCGTTTGCAGTGTGCTACGTAAATGAAATCTACAATACAATTAAATCCCTGGATCCTGCCCTTTTAAAAAGACTGAAAACTGCCAACGAATATCCATATTACCTCCATCTTTTTATTCATCAACAGACAAATGGAAAGATAGATACATTGGATATTTACACAGAATATAAATCAAAAGACGATGGTTTCTGCGAAGTTAGGGAAATTTATCATTGCTCTGAATGTGATGGATCTTATATAGAAGAGAAAAAAAGGAGGCTTGCCCTAAGGTGTATGAAATGGCGGCTTTCGCAATTAGAGCTGTCAAAAATGTACAAGATAGCCTTGTGTGCTGGAAAAAGAGTTGGTAAGTCCTTACATAATTTTTCAAATCTCACATCAAGACCTTCTACCTGAATGCACCTCATTTATCATCCTTGATTATTCATTACGTTACCGCAGCCATTTTATTATTCCAATAAAATCTGTAAATTTTATTTAATTTAACCCTAAACCCTAATTACCCGAAAAAACATTCTGCGCCGATACATTGAACATTGAAATGTCAGTGGCGAGCGTAATCGGCTTTGCACCGGCTATTTTACTGCTGTACATCCTGCTCAGGCGATACGAAGAGTTCTTTGCGGGCAAGAACATATTTTTAACGTTTGCAGTGGGCATGGTTCTTGGCATGATAATAACTGTGCTTCACATGCTCATAGAGTACACATTTGTGATCCTCGTGATCCTACTTCCGTTTTTTGAAGAATTGGCCAAGCTCGTCATACTGAACTATCCCAGATTGAAGGGCAAACATGAAACAGTATATTTTGGTGCAGGTCTGGGGCTGGGTATCGGTTCCATGGCCATCATCGCAATAGCGTTCTCGGTTTTCTCTGCCCATCCCGAAACTCTGGGAAATCCCCAGACATATTTTGATTTGGTTGTGCTCTCGTTCAATTTCTCCCTTCTTAACGGGGCAATGGGGGTTATGATAGGTTACGGGTGCGCAAAAAACGAGGTTGCAAACTACTTTATCAGGGCCTACATTTTACATGCCATATACAACCTGTTCTTCCTTATCTATATATCCTCAGAGGGAGGATTGAAGTACGGCCCACTTTTCATTGCCACAGTGCTTGCAATCGGCCTGTTCTGGTACGTCCTTAGAGAACTGATGCCCAAGTCAGTTTCCCCTGAGATGATGAAAAAGAGACGAAGGGAGGCAAGAAGGCGCCAAAGAGAGCAAAGGAAAAAGTCGGATTAGTTTTTTCTACCCATGTACATAAATTAACATGAAATCCACCTTATAAGTGACATGTCAATTACATGTCAAAATAACTTTTATTAGACCTATTATTAATAGTATTATTCAAAGGATGTGTGTGTTCATGAATGCGAAGGTCGCTTTTATACCCACCGAAAACCCAGTGTTTTTAGGCAAAGGGACTTTCGCATTCGAATTTTACGATTCTGATTTGAATGATAAGATCGAAACTAAAAAGAAAGTATCGACTCTCTGGGAGGGAGATCATGATGGAATTCGTGGTACTCTTGGTAGTGATTACAGTTGAGTTAATTTCACTTTGGATGTTAAAGAGGTTGATCTGAATCCTAGAGTCGGTACTTTCTCATCCAAAAAGATAAATTCGCTTTGAAGTGATGATAAAATAGGAAGGATATCAAATCCCCATACGCCCCCTTGCCTAATCGTGATTCTACTTCCTGATATGCTGCCATTCTCCGCCAAAACGCGCCTAAAAAGAAGGGAGGTTGCCTTTGAAGTTTAACCTCGCCTTCGATTGAGTCCTCAGAAAAAGGCAACCTCCTTTCAACATATATTTCCGCAATTTACCCAGTGAAACAAAACCAATTTATATCCCGCAAGCAATGGTGACGGCAGATGGCAGACCGCGTCCGAGTAACAGTCAAGGAGAAAATCCTCATTCATCTTCTAGCGTATACAAAATACAGGGATTCTTTTGAGGTTCCTGAGCATGTGTCTCAAGACGGTATGGCAGAGGCCGTGGGTGTAAGAAGAAGCCACATCGCATCCGCTTTAAAGGATCTTAAGGAAAAGGATTATGTCGAGGAGGTCAAGGCAAGGTTCCATGGACAGGAGAGACGCAAGAACGCTTACTTTCTTTCCCATATAGGCCAGGCTGAGGCGCTAAGAATCAAAGTGGCCATATCAGATAAAAATATTTTTTTTGTGGATAAAAATGGTAAATCCTCGGAAGTCAAAATATCTGAACTTAACAGGTTCCTGGAGGAGAAACTCGGCCTTTTAGAGATATTAAATCGCCTCTCGGATGACGGGGAATTCCAAGAAAAACCACCTGAATCCCAAAAAGAACAGAAGATGGACAAGGAGGAAGAAAGGGCGATATCCTGCCCGTTCTGCGGGAAGATAAATTACGATTTCGAGATAAAAACAATTACACTTGATGAAGGGGTAACTGGTTTTTCCATAACCTGCATGTACTGTGCCGAGGATTTTATCGCTGCAAAGACAACAACCAAGGATCAGAGTATACCGCATGAACTATTGGCAAAGGATTATTTAGGGCCTGGTGAAACGAGGGGCATAAAACCCATAACCAGGGGGCTTTTGATTCTGACCGGAGTTATCCTGGCAAGTTGTATAGTGTTTGTATTTGGATTTTTTTTAGATGCCGAGTACGATTTGGAGCAGGCCTTGATAATGATTGCCGTCCTTGTGCCTATTTATGTTTTGCTCATATTTGTAAAACCCCTTTCAAAACGTGCGAGAAGCGAACTTGCCCTTTCTTTGGGAGTATTCATCGTGCTCTTTGGTGCATTTTCCTTCTTTATCCCCAAACTTTTCTCTTCATCTCCCTCGTTTTCCCCTTTCTGGGTAATCGCGGGCGCTGCAATGATAATGATTTCGAATGAGATAGAAAAGATGAAAGGAGCATATTTATTGCGATCCTTGTGTGTGGGGGCGGGAGCTTTCATCGCGGTATTTTGCCTCATGATCTTGACACTGGATAAATTCACCTTGAATTCTATGAAAACCGCAAGCGTGCTTTTATGGCTGCTTATAGGTTTGTTTTTGGTGGCCATTAGGTTCCTTTCAGAAAAAGGGTGCGAGGATATGATAAGCGCCCTTAAAAACACACTTCCCATATGTCTTGGGATGCTGTTCATTTTCCTGGGCATAGTATTGGCGCAGAGAGAGAAGTACATGGAATGTGTGGTGGAGCTATTTATCGGACTTCCTGTTATCTCGTTCGGCCTTCACGAGGCAAAGGGTAGCTCTATTTCCCAGGTTGGGGTGATGGCGTTCATCATATTCAGCGAGGTAATCGCCGTTTTATCCTTTATTTTCATCTGATTTTTCTGAGGTTTTATTTCATATGTCACTGAGGTTTTCAGGGATGAATATCCAAGATCTAAATCCCACCCTGCGCAATGGAAGGGGAAAGCTCGAGCTTAATAAAGTAGAGGTTTTATGCTGACCACCTATATCCCATTTTTTTACTCGTCCCATGTAACTGTGAACTCGCACACCAAATCCCCATGGCTTTTGCATTTTGTCTTGTTAACCTGTATATTCTTGCCCTTTGTCTGCTTTGCAGCGCCTGTGAAGAATCCCTCAAGCTGCTTGCAGATCGTGGTGGATTTGATATAGTCCCGAAGCTCAAGTATCCCGATACCAGGTTCTAATTTAGTGACCACCAGCTCCCCCTTGTTGTGGTAGTACTTCCAAGACTTGGGAGCCTTCTTGATCACTGTGGAGGGATTTCCCAAAAATGAGATAAAATACCCCGCAACCCCAAGATGGTGGGAATCGTAAAGACCGAAGTTGTAACATTCTGAAAGGTCCCCCTGTCCAATCTGCCTGTCCATGATCTCAAGAAGTTTAATGAACAGAAGGTCGGGATACGACTCCTTTGTTATGAACTCATCAGGCGACACGTACATATCCGGTGCTTCCTTCTTTAGAATGGAAAATATCTGCTCAACTCCCCTCTGACCCCGCCTTTCCTTGACGTAATTTATTATTCCCAAGAAGGCTTGGCCTTTTAAAAGATAATTCTCTTCATCCATGGCACCCGCATGGATTTATAGGTTTTTTAAGGTTACCCAGCCACTTTAATTGGATTGAAGTTTTAGGTTGTTTTTTGTGATATATTATCTAGAGTTTTTTAATTTCTACATTCCCATGGCTTGTTTATAAATAAACAGATTTTTTGTATTTCCCTGGGAAAAGGTGGCTTTAGCCTCGAGATTCTCATGGCGTAAAGTTGATATATACATAATACCACTTTATATATTGAGTGATGCTTTACATAAAAAAATAATATCATAATAAAGAGGAAAAAAATGTCTCCTAAATCTAAAAAAAGTGGGCCTCTTTTGAGGAGGATATTCACACTCACCGTAACCTTTACGTTGCTTGCAAGTATTGTTGTGCTAGTTATCCCAACCTTATATCCTATGGTATCTGGAAACACACACGGGAATACTGGTTCTGCCAGCTGCTCAGATGAGGATAACGGGCCAAATGATGCGGACCCAATCCTTTCTCAAGTCAGATGGGCAAACTCTGTACCAGATCATTATATCGAGGGAAATTACACTGTGAACTTTGGTTATACCTTGACAATCGAAGCCGGCTGCAACATTTACTTCAACGGATCCTTTAGCATAATAGTTGAAGGGACCCTTTCTTGCGTGGGCACGCTTGGTTCTAGAATCACATTCACCTCAAACAGCAGTACACCTGGTCCCGGGAATTGGAGCTCATTGGATTTCTCTGGCGGAGGAGGAGAAATTCAATTTTGCCACATAGAATATGCAGAAGAAGGCATCCATATCGATTCTGTTAATCCCATCACAATCGACAATAACATAATAACGAAAAATGTCTGGGGTATAAATGGCACACATCCTGATATTACCCTCACAAACAACAACGTCTCAAATAACAGCGAATCTGGAATCAAGATAGAGGCTGTGCTTGCTGACCTCACCATTTCAGTCACAGATAATGTTATCATGGACAACCGTGGAGGATTCGGCGGTATTGATATCAGTTCAGATATCGGCTCAATCACAGCCACTTTATCTGGTAACGATATAATAAATAATACAGAAAACGGTATCTTCATATTCTCGGGTTTGGAGGATATCATAGCCACGATAAACGACAACAACATAGAAAAAAACGGTTATGAAGGGATATTTATCATAGCTGAGGGAGACAGAGCCACACTCAACGCCACAATTCTGAACAACAACTTGACAAGTAATTATTACGGTATCTGGCTCACCAATAACTGGATGGGACTTGGAACAAATATCACTTACAACATCTCCCATAACAAAATACAGGACAATAACGACGGCATTTATGTGGAAAACTGGGGCCCTATCAATGCTGAGGTGTATAACAACAATATTACCAACACCACTTGGGGAGCTATGTATTCCTATGCTGAGGATGCTGAGAGCCGATACCGCGTTGGAAATAACGAGTTGTGGAATAACATAGGAGGAATATTAATTGATTATTTCTATAATACCCCGGGAAACAGGACCGTATATGCAGAAATCACAGATAACAGGATCGTCGACACCAGCGGATCAGGCATAGAAATCTGGTCTGCCGAGAACTTATATCTTACTTCGGAGAGAAACGAGGTGCTAAGTGGTGATTATGCACTTTATGCTGTTTCGTTTAAAAACCAAACCTGCTCGATTCACAACAATAACTTCAACGATAACTTTGGACCAGGCGTGATATTTGATTCTTATGATAGCATATCTCTTACCATGACGAATAATGAAGTCAAAAACAACTGGGACTATAATTTCTATCTATTCACGTTAAATGGCGGAAGTTTTACAGTTAAGAACAACGATTTTTCAGGCAGCCAAAATTGGGATGGCGTATATTTTGATTATTTCAAAGGATCTGGTATTTTTGAGGACAACATAGTATCTGACAATGCGGCTAGTGGAATCGTTTCCATAGAGAGCAGGGATATTGAGATCATCAACTCAACTTTCAACAACAACCTGTACGGCATAACGTGCATAGACTCAATATTGAACATCACCAACTCCTCCATTTCCTCCATCTCATATGACTTCAACTTGACTAGCAACTCCCATGTTATAGCCCTCAACACTTCCCATGACAACTCCTCTGTCCGTGTTGAGGATTCTGAATCGGACCTCAAAGTCAAATGGTTCCTGGATGTTAAGGTGGAAGATTTTTTAGGTTTTGGAGTGGACGATGCAGATGTCATGGTAAATGACCTCTTTGGAGTCACAGAATGGAGCGGAAACACAGGATTTGGCAACAACGGTTGGATTAAATGGATCATTGCAACAGAATATGTCCAGACCTCGGCTGGTAAAAATAACACAACACCTCATAATGTGAGTGCCCAAAAAGGAGCTGAATCTGGAATGTCTCGTCCAGTGATTTGGAAGAGCCGCAATGTTACAGTCGTGATAAAATCCAAGCCTGTGGCCATTGATATTTCACCCCATGGCGGAAGCCCCCAAAGCCTTCTGAGAAACAACACCATCTTCATACACGCAAATTGCAGTGATTCCCAAGACTTAGAAGATCAACTCACACCATTTTTCGAGTACCAGGACCCCAATGTCTCCATATGGAACACCACTTATTTTTCGGGCCCGGCAACTTATTTTGGATCCCCCCCTTCAGGCTACTGGACCATACCCTTTTCCCCGTCTGTTCTTGCACCTCTGGGCTGGTACGACTTAAGGGTGAGATTCAAAAATACCCTAGAAGCATTTAGTGGCTTCGTATATGCCAACGATAGCGTTTTGGTGGAAAACAATCCCCCTGTGGTTTTGGATCTGACAATGGAAAGTAACTCTGTCTTCAGAACGCAATCCATTTACATCTATGCCAATGGAATGGATACAGAGGATTCTGAGGATATGCTCGATGCGATATTTGAATACAATGATCCTGAGGGCACTGGTTGGGCAACTGATTATCTGTCTGCCCCCACGTATACCGGAGGGCAGTGGATGGTTAGCTTCTCTCCTTCTTATGATGCTGCCCTGGGCACCTACGATTTCAGGGTGAGATTCAGCGATACAACAGGAGATTTAAGTGACTTTTTATATGTTTATGATAATGTTGAAGTGAAAAATAATCCACCAGAAGTTTTGGACCTGATAGTGGAAAGCGATACAGTATTCAGAACACAATCCATTTACATTTATGCCAATGGAACAGATACCGAGGATTCTGAGGATCTGCTCGATGCGGTATTCGAATACAATGATCCTGAGGGCACTGGTTGGGCAACCGATTATCTGTCTGCCCCCACGTATACTGGAGGGCGGTGGAGAATTACCTTCTCTCCTTCTTATGATGCTGTCCTGGGCACCTATGATTTCAGGGTGAGGTTCAACGATACTGCAGGAGATTTAAGTGACTTCATATATGTCTATGATGGTGTTGAGGTAAAAAACAACGCTCCAACCACTACCAATATTCTCATATCCTCCTCAAATGTGCTTCGTACAGAGACGATATTCATATATGCAAACGGGGATGATGTTGAGGATTCCGAAGCTGGTATTACACCGCACTTTGAGTGCAAGGAATCAGGAAGTACGATCTGGACCACAAACTATCTCTTTGAGCCCGTCTATGTAGGGGGCCAGTGGAGAATAAATTTCACTCCCTCGGCAAATGCTTTGTTGAGCACCTACGATTTCAGGATTAGATTCAACGATTCTGCCTTGAGTTTTAGTGAATGGATCTATGAAAACCAAAGCGTTGTCGTGAACAACAATCTTCCACAGGCTGATAGCATATCCTCCTCTGGCTTTGAGGTCGTTCGAGGCTCCTCGCTTTACATCTATGCAAATGGATCTGACATCGAGGATCCCGAGAATAGTTTAAAAACAGAATTTTACTATCGAATCGCAGGAAGTGGCTCCTGGTATAACACCTCTTTTTCGGGAAAGACATACATTAATGAGCAATGGAGAATCGAATTCTCCCCTCCCTTTGATATGACATTGGGTGATTATGAGTTCAGGGTAGGATTTTATGATTCCAACGGTGGTTTTTCTAATTGGCTTGTTCTATCGGGAATAATAACAGTGCAAAACAGCTTACCCTCCGTGGACACGATAGATGTTACATCCTCTCAGATCTACAGAACCGAGTCAGTTGTTATCTATGCCACGGGTTCCGATTTAGAGAACTTACCTTCTGATATGACGTCTACATTCCAGTATAAACCCTCCAGTTCTTCCACGTGGAACGATCTTTCAGGCGCAAGCTACAGTTATTCGAACAACCGCTTCGAGGTGAGCTTTACACCTTCTACCACTTTTGCGATCGGGGACTATGATTTCAGGGTAAGGCTCCTGGATTCGGATAGTGATTACAGCAACTGGTATTATCTCAACGAGAGCCTTGAGGTAAAAAACAACATCCCAAGTGTATTGGATCTTAGCTTATCTGATACTGAGGTCTTTCGAGAAGATGTGATATACCTTTATGCCAATGCTCAGGACGACGAAAAGGATGAGGATGATCTCATTCCCACGTTCGAGTACTCCCTAGATGAATTTTTCTGGGATACCTCCTATCTTGGCACACCAATGTACATCAGTGGGCAGTGGCAGGTTGAGTTATCTCCTCCGAAAGATGCTGATTTAGGGGATTACAGCTTCCGAGTGAGCTTCAGTGATGGTGATGATTCAAGTTATTTGATGTACAAATACAATGCATTGGACATCAAAAACAACATTCCCACCGTGAATATCGATACATCAGAGAATCAGAATGATCTGACAGTATCGTTTTCAGCCACTGTTTCAGATTCCGAAGATTCAGCATCGTCTCTCTCCTTTTTATGGGATTTCGGGGACGGTCAAACCTCCTCTTCCGAATCCCCGACTTATACATACGATGAGCCAGGAGATTATCCCGTGACTTTGACAGTGACCGACAAAGACGATGGCACAGGTCAGGATATGATCAACATAACAATCGAGGTAGATGAAGAAGACAGCGATTCAGATGGACTGCTCGACAGCTGGGAGCAGGAGCATTTCGGCAATTTAAATTACGGGCCTGAGGATGATCCCGATAATGACGGTTTAACAAATCTACAGGAGCAGCAAGCAGGATCAGATCCCAATGAAGAAGATGACGGTGAGAAAGATAATGGAACAACAACAAATGATGCAGATGAAGGCGACAAAATGATGATGTATCTTCTTCTTTTGGTGATCATCATCGTCCTTGTTGTGCTTCTTGTGGTGATGCTTCTAACAAGGAAAAAGAAGAAAACCGAGGTTATACCACCTGTGATCCCAGCCGTAGCACCTGTTGCACAAGAAGTCTCAGCAGCACCGCCTGTACCTCCCGCAGAAGTAGCTGCACCTGTTGTGACTCCGCAAGTTGAACAACCGCAACCTATCAGTCAGCCTCCTCCCCCCGTGGCAGCACCACCTCCTCCCCCTGCACCACCACCTCCTGTTCCAACCGAGACAGAGCCCACTTTCACCAAGACCATCAGATGCCCTAAGTGCAAAAATGCCTTCAAGATAAACCTTAAAAAGGGACCAAACACAATAAAATGTCCTTCCTGCGGAGTGTCGGGACAGATCAATTTATAATAAAGGATTTTCATGCATGACTATATATTCCTCCTTTCTTGGATTTTTTCACTTAACTGGATTTTTATATAACAAGGCTTAAGTATTATGAACTGCTTGGGTTTTTGTCATTCCCAGATAAAAGAACAATCATAATGGATATCGAAGGACAGACTCCTTATGTTTTGCCGTTCTTTATCCTGCTTGCCTGAGATGATGAGACATAGTATCTTGTTTTACTATTTGGGTAGGACAAAAACGGAGTGTTTGATTTGGCCAACAGACGATCTGGGCCTTCAAAGGCCCAAAGAAGGAACAAGTACAGACAGAATCATGAGAAAGAGGCAATGCTGAATCTGAGGTCCAGAATCAGTTTCGAATATCTTCTTAGACAGATTTTAGAAGAGTCCTCTATGAATGAGGATTTCACCAATGCATTTGTCGCCAATCTCATCACCAAAGGTTCTCGGGGATCACTTGCAGAAGCAAAAGACTATGTTAGATCTCTTGTTGACCAAGGGGTCATGGAGGAAAGAACATCAGAGGATATCTTAAGACTCCTTGATAAAAATAGAAAATATCGCTAATCTTTTAACAAATCTGTCTCCTTTTTTGGAAGTTTAAGAATTGGGTTGTTTTAAGGTTCGTGAGCAGACTGCCATATACATGAGTTTTAGACCTTGAGAATAATGAATATCTTTAAATAAATCCAATAACTTCACAATCTATATGAAGAAGAACCAAAACAAGTTCTACACAGTTATCATCACAGTCTTAGTGGTTCACGTTATAGCAATGGGAATTCTCCTTGCTATCCCTGAAGGCGAAAAAGGTGAGGAGGAATGCGAGGAAGGTGACGAGGGCCATGAGGATTTTGAAGCATTTACCCTCACAATTGACGCCCCCTCTGAGGTGCCTGATAATTACGAATTCGAGTACAAGGTCATTGTTCGCGACGAGTGGAAGCACGATGTTTTGGGTCTTTCTGCCCTACTGGATCTTTCAAAGGCTCCCAATTTGGAATTTACAACTGAAACAACTGAGCCATACCATATGGAGGAATCCAGTTCGGTGAGCCTTTCTTCGAACTCAGATACCTTCCTTTTCCCTGTTGAGGACAACGCCACTGAGGCCACTATAAAGGTAGATGGCGACGAAGGGCCCTTTGAAGTTAACAATATCGATCTCAATGTTTACAGTCCCGATGGCGACACTGCTTGGGCGGTAGGAGGTGCTGGTGCCAATCCTGAGCTCACTCTTGATGCAGATGATCTGAGAGAGGCAGGTTATGGGGACTATAGGGCTGAGGTGCACTATATTGTAGGTACCCCCAGCATTTCGTTTTCAATCACAATTGATGTCCAATACGACCTAGAAAAAAGCAGGCAAAGCGGTCCTGATCTGGGGCCAGGGGATGAGCATACCTTTTCCTGGTCTCTTAGGTCAATTGCTAAGGGTGGTAACACCGTCTTGGTGATCGTCAGTGGAACTGCACATCATGACCATGATGACCCTTCTCATCCAGACAGTGAGCTGTACACATATGACGCCTCTTCAGAATTGGAGGTTGGTGATAGGTATGTTTACAATCCACCTGAACGTGAATGGGAGCAGGCCATCTCCATAATCGATATCGAGAGGACAACTGGTATCATCTCGGCAGTGGTTCTTATTGTTTCCATTGTATTGAGTGGATTGTACAAACCGATGCGCATTCGAATCGAGGGTGTTTTGAAAGGTGCAGGGAATAGGACCAGTTGGCACTGCAGAATCTCGTTTGTTCTTATACTCCTCTCATTTGTTCATGGAATGCTACTACCCTTCAGCCCCCATGCCACCACATTGAGAGGCTTGGCCTTCGGCTCTTTTGCCTTCTTTGTTCTCGGTGCACTGGGTTTTGTAGGATTGTATCAGAAATCATTGATTGCTCGTTGGGGTGCAGATAATTGGAGAAGGTTGCATCTGCTGTTGACTATTCTCACGGTGATAGTGGTGATTGTTCATGCCGCCTCGGATGGCACTGATTTCGCATGGCTCAGGTGAACAGATTATATTAGCTCATTGAGCTTTAAAAAACGCTCCCGAAAGTGGTAATTGGAAAGTAAGGTAGGATCTGTTTTTCCAAAAAGAAGTGAGGTTAAATAGAGGGCCTCCACACTTGCAAGTCCCCCGAGTGGGGGTGGGTCCTTTCTTTTAGCCCCGGTGATGAATCCCTTTAGGGATACCATCCTCAGGGGTGGGAGCGATTCAAGGATTCCTTTTGTTTTCTTCCAGCGTGAATCCACAAGCACGATACCTAGTTCTATTTTACCACTCTCGTAGGGAGCGGCTTTTAATTGTTCTTTTATTTCATTTACCAGCACATTTGTAAGTGGCTCTCCATCGGGGAATAGCAGGATAACGTTGGATGTGAACTCCCCTGGATTCTTCCTGGTCCGAAAGGAGAAATCCGGCCTTCCGCGTAGAGGATATAGTGTACATTTTTTCTCGATCTTTTCATCACGCGAGATTATGATGTAACAGAGAATTAGGTCTTCTTTCGGACTGTGGTTGTGGGACATGTGAGGGCACATATATCGTACTGATTATTCAATTCTTTCTAAAACTTCTTTAATAGATGAGGTGGATTTAAATTTCTTTAAAAGTACTTTATCCTGCGTCACCAAAGTAGCTTTGTTTTTCTTACCTACTACCATATGAACTCCATCATAATATGTGATATTATATCTTTGTGCTACATCTAGCGCTTCAGAAGCCAAACTATCATCAATAGATATAAAATCGATGTTCAACAAAAAAAGCAATTTGATGTATCTGCCTCCGTCCTTATTCTTTCTTCTTAGATTTTTCCAGATGGTATTGCCCACCTCATAGATTACCAAATCCGATGCCAAAAATTCGATATCCTTTTCATCGCCAATTTCCATGAGCTTTATTGCAGAATCTGATCCTGCCTCTTTAAAGAAGAGTTTGGCGATCACAGATGAATCCAGAACTAATTTCATCGCGACTCCCTATCCTCCCGAATCTGTTTTTCAGTGGACTTTCCCTTTGTTTTCAATCTATGTGTTTTAAGCCAAGATAGTGTGTTTCTTGCGCGTTCCTTCTTCAACTCCCTAATAAGGATTTCTTTGAGGTATTCCCCAGGTTTGTATCCCATTTCTTCAATGCTTTCTTTAATTTTTTCATCGACTCTTATGGAAATGGTTACGCTCATGTTTACACCAATGTTTACATATATGTTTACAGGTTTATATAACTTATGTATACAATAATGATTTATAAAATAATAATTGTAACTTTTTCTCTATCTTTTCATCTTTGGATATTATGATGTAACAGAGAATTAGGTCTTTCGCGGATTCGGATGCAGTAAGGCAAAAACCTTCAAGGAAATTAATTTAAGCTTAAATGTAATTCCTATATTCGTATATCTTCGATAAAGGAAATTAAAGGTGATCATAACTTGAGCCTCGGACCGAGAGCAAAGGGTGTAAAATACGTTACACTTCTTATGATTGCAATAGGCGTTTTGTTTGCAATACCGGGCATACTGTATGTACTCGAAGACGGTATCATGATCGCATTATTACCATTGTTTCTTGCCCTAGCTTCCATGGTCACAGCCTTGGGCCTGTATCTTCTTAAAAGAGTCGCATGGGTTGCAGCTCTCATTATTGGAGTTATTGGAACAATAATCTTTATATTGGATTGGGTAAATGTAAACATAGAAAGCTATCTTGGTGGAATATTGTGCATAATCCTATTAGTTGATCTCGTATTTGTACGAAAGTTCTATCTATAAAAATCTTGGGTGTTTGTCGTATAAATATATAAATACGACTTTGCTATTTTGTGTATCATGAATTCTTCCTATAGATTTGTACTTGTTTTTCTCGGCATCATTTTACTGCTTCTTGGTTTAATTTTCCTTATGGGAAGCTCGGGAGAAGTAATGAATATAGCAATCGGAATAATAATGATCATAATTGGCTGCGGATTCTTCCTGATAATCTATAGAATTGATTATGCAAAGGCCGTGCAACCAAAACTCGTAAGTCAGACAGTCAAAGTAGATCTCTCAGGTGAAAAAGTTATCAAGAACCTCAAATGTAAAGGTTGCGGTGCAAAGTTATCTGAAAGGGATCTTGGCATTATTTCGGGAGGGGTGATAGTAAAATGTGGTTACTGTGATTTAGTTTACGAGCTGGAGGAAAAACCAAAATGGTGAAGTACAACAAAGTTACATTATTTGCCTTATTAAGTATCTTTGTATTCTTCTTAATTATTTTACAATCGGCACCCATCCCCCAAGAAAATATTAATGCCAAAGCCCAAGACGATTACCAATTCCAGACGGTCAAAGAACATTGTTTTGTATACATTGAAAAAGACGGCTCCATTCATATAGAATATGAGTTCGAGTTCATTGATATTTTAGGCACCCTGGACGGAGTTGACATAGGAATGCCAAATTCCTTCTACACATTAGATTCAGCCAACGCTGTAGTTTACATTGATGGTGATAGAGTAAGACATTCAATCCTCCAATCACCATATATCCCCATGGGAATAGCAGTGGAGTTCAGCCCTAGAAGCAGGGGCTCTGAAATACAGGTTTTCTTTGAGGCCGATAATCCACATATGGTATATGACGATGTTAAAAACACTGGTTATGCTGGCATAAGATTCCGACCTACATGGTTCAGCAATGAGTATCAAAGCGGCAAAACAGAGGACCTACAGGTTTGGGTGTATCTCCCAGAAGGACTTGATGATCCTTCAAAAGTCAAATATCTTGAGGACCATCCTTATACATCCATTGATTGGGATGATAACAAAGAAAGGCTTGTTTACCACTGGGATTACGGCTCAAAATCTCCTTCTCTAATTGAGTCCGGAGAATGCGATGTTGGCGTTTCTTTCCCAGATGAATATGTGGAAGTGCATTACAGATACAGGGTCTGGCAGGGCATTTATGAAGGCATTTTAATAGCAGGTCCTGGGATGTTTGCTTGCTGTACAGTAATTTTTATATTTTCCCTATTTGGATCTATATTTTACACTAAATACCGAAGACGTCTTGATTATTTTGAACCAGAACTGTCAGTTAAAGGTGCGGGTCCCCGTATTGGATTGACTGCTGTGGAAGCGGCAATTGTATTGGAAAAACCACTTAATATTGTTGCCACCATGATAATTTTTGGGATGGAAAAAAAAGAGGCAGTAAAGGTGTTTCCAGAAAAACCTCTGCGAGTTGTTGTTATATATAAAGAGAAATTATCACGGGATTACGAATTGAAGTTCGTGGAAAAAGCAATTGAACCCACTGGTTTTATAGATAATGAAGGATTGGGGAATGTCCTCGAAGAACTCATCGATTCTGTTCAAAGTAAAATCCATGGTTTTGATTATGCCGCTACCAAGAAATATTATAAGAGAATTGTGGAACTTGCCTGGTCAGAAGTTGAAAAAAGCGGAACTCCCGAGATTGCAGTATCAAATGCTTCAAAGAATGATGAATGGTTGTTACTTGATCCCACTTACAAACATAGATTCATACTGCTTGAGAGTAGGATATGGTACCCATATTCCGGACCTGGCGGTGCCGCCGCATCACCCGGACCAAATCCATTAGTAAGTTGGTCCCAAGGATTTGTGAAAAGCACAAATATGATCAGCAAATCTGTTGTGCACAATTTAACGTCCTTTACTCATGATGTGGTCAATACGACAAATCCACTGCCTTCAGGTGGCTCTGGAGGTGGATTCTCTGGTGGAGGCTGTGCTTGTGCCTGTGCCTGTGCTTGTGCCTGTGCAGGGGGTGGAAGGTAGTGAAGGGGGAATCGCAAGGATTTTTAAAGGGGATTTTTAGCCCTAAACCTTTGATTGCTCCTGGAATCCACAAGTTTGACGGACAAGGCGAATTTTCGGGGCACAGGTTCCATCTTAGGGTTGATGACTCAGGATCAGGCGTTTTGATAATGGATGCCTCCAAGATGATATATCTAAATGGCACGGCAGTTGAACATGCAAAATATTGTATTGAAAACAGAAGTTCCGAGGAAATGGTCAGGGAGTTCAAAAAACGCTACAGAAAGGCGGATAAGGACAAGCTGGAATCAGATCACAAAATCATCAGAAAAAAACTTCTCGGCCTTACAAAAGGAAAGCACGAAATTGAGCTGGATATCGAATTTAAGCCCTATGACAGCCGCGATTTAGCGCTTCCTGCCCCCTTTAGAATGGATATAGCCTTGACCTATAAATGTCAGAACAAATGCATCCACTGCTACAACGAGGACAGGGTAAAAGAAGAATTAAAAACCGAGCAATGGAAGACGGCGCTGGATAAGATGTGGGATTACGGCATACCCCATATCGTTTTTACTGGGGGTGAATCCACACTTAGAGAAGACCTCCCTGAACTGATTGCAAAATCCGAAGACAATGGTCAAATAACCGGCCTTGTGACAAATGGCAGGAAACTCTCCAAACCAGGTTACCTAAAAGAGCTTATCGAGTTAGGCCTGGACCATGTACAAATCACAGTGGAATCGCATAATTCCGCAACGCATGATAAAATAGTCTCAGACGAAGGAGCTTGGGAAGAAACCATAGCCGGGCTGAAGACGGTAATAAAAGAAGATGTGTACGTATCCACGAACACCACGATCATGAAGGACAACTTCGAAGAGATTCTGTATACCGTAAAATTCCTTCATGAATTAGGTGTAAAAAATATCGCCTGCAATTCACTTATTCGCGCAGGCGCAGGTAAAAATGCCAAGACAGTTTCTTTCGAGGAATTGAAAACTCTTTTAAATGAGGTAAAACAATTTACCGAGGCTAATGGTATAGATTTTGTCTGGTACACACCAACACCATATTGCGAGCTAAATCCAATTAACCTGGATCTTGGAATTAGAAATTGCACGGCCTGCTCAATCAATCTGGCATGCGAGCCCAACGGTGATGTTCTGCCCTGTCAATCCTATTACAAGCCATTGGGTAACATTTTAAAGGACCCCTGGGAAAAGATATGGCAGGCTCCGTTATGTGCCGATATCAGATCCCGTGCACATCTTCCCGAAAAATGTGGAGATTGCGAATTACTTGGACTCTGCGGTGGCGGATGTCCATTGAGTATAGAAGCGGGCGACTATCTTTGTACTGAGGGTTTTTCAAGCACCTAGAGTTAATCCCCCCATAATACCAATTCATAAGTTACTATTTTCTAGCTATAGCGTAAAAAACAGGAGTGAATAGAAAGCGAGTCCCTGAGGAGATTGATTCAAATTCACTTTTTTTAAGGTCATCCATTTTACCTGGATCCATGTCCGTAAATTCTTGAATAAAGCTCCATTCATCCTCAAATCCAGCAAGAAGTTGCTGGGAATCCATCACATGACAGTAAGCACCCACATCAGCTTCCAAGTTGGCTTCTTTGAAATACTGATTTAATTTTCTTCCAGCATACGGATCTCCTCCATCCGAGATAATTCCCTCGGCTAGCTTATCCCTGATATATCCGAATTCATCTGGAAAATCCAGTCTGGCCCCATAATCGTACTCTGCCATACAGCATATTGACTTTTTTGCTACCCTCGCCATCTCTCTAATAACTGCAGCTGGATCAGAAAACCACATAATGGAAAAATGACAGTATACAAGATCAAAAGAACCATTTTGAAAAGGCAGAAAATGCCCATCCCCCAAAACACCTTCTGCTTTCAGTTCCTTTAGAAGCTCTAATTCGATATCCAAACCCACGGACCATTTATCCTCACCAAGTTCATGCAACACATCACCGCAGCCACAGCCTACCTCCAATACACTTGAAAAAGGAAAGTTCAGCTTTGTTGAGAGCAGCCAGTCTCTTGCAGGTTTAATTAATTTTGCCTGACGTGCAAGTAACTTTCTGAACTCATCTTTGCGTATTTGCTCACTCATATGAAATCACTTTTTTTGTATGAATACCATATGAGTTTAAGTAATGTTCCCAATAAGAAATTGTGATTGAGAGAAGGGGTTGAGCTTCATTTCATTCTATCAACCGAAATGGGTTTTGGAATTAATCGTTCTGATTTGGTTTAGAGTTCTTTTGCTATAGGATTTGGGAAGCGGTTTTGCTGTTTCATCCCGCTGGTTTATTGCTCCATCTGGGCAAGAAGACGAAATTAGATCTAATCCAAAGACCATTTGAACAGGTTTTTGGTATTTTAAGGCGATAATTATGAGTTTTTCTTTTTCCTGAGAGCCTTCATATCAACAGATTCGGTATAAATAACCCATTTTTCAGCCTCTTCCCGTCCCCATTTGGTCTCTCTCATTAACTTCCTTATTTTCTTTTCTCTGTTTTTCATTAACTTCTTATGTTCCCTTTCTCTATTCTTCATGTTGATCAATCCTTTTTTAGTCCAAACAATAATAATTTGAATTAACGAATATTAAGGTTCTTGGGGATATCCCCGGGATATCCCATAAAATCCGAAGAGAGATAACTGTACACCGAAAACTTTAGGTTATGAATCTCGATGAGGTATGGAAGGGTAAAAATGTTAGTAAAGGAAGGTAGAACCAAGAGAACAAAATTGTGGGTAATACCTATTGCTGTTCTATTCATTATCACAACACTTTCTACATTCATGATAACCATTACAAATAGGGGAGAACCTGTAGGGGGGGAGTTTCAAGTGAATACTTACATAACATATGAGCAATCTCTTCCATCAACAGCTATGGACTCTAACGGTAATTTTATAATTACCTGGTCTTCACAATGGCAAGATGGTGATATGTTGGGAATATTTGCCAAGCGATACGATTCAAATGGTAATGAACTTACCCCTCCTCCAGGCGCTTTAAGAGGGGGAGAGGAAGGTAACGAATTTCGAATCAACACCTACACAACTAGTAGTCAAAGTACCCACTCCATAGCCATGAACTCAAGTGGTGACTTTGTGATTACTTGGCAATCCTATGGGCAAGGTGGAAATGAATGGGAGATTTATGCACAGCGCTACGATAATAGCGGAAATCCCCTAGGAGAAGAGTTTAGGGTGAACACATACATAACCGGCCACCAATGGTTTCCTTCGGTAGCTATGGATTCGAATAGCAACTTTGTCATTACATGGATATCAGACGACCAAGATGGTGATAGTTATGGGATTTTTGCACAGCGTTATGATAGCAACGGCAATCCTCTGGGTGTAGAGTTTCAGGTGAATACCTACACGACCGCAGGGCAAGCTTGGCCATCAATAGCAATGGATTCAAATGGTAACTTTGTTATCGTATGGACATCTGAGGAGCAGGACGGTGATGGTTATGGGATTTTTGCCCAACGTTATGATAAAAATGGTAATCCTCTGGGTGTTGAGTTTCAGGTGAATACATACATAACAAATGATCAAAAATTTCCATCGGCAGCTATGGATCCAAACGGTAACTTCATGATTACATGGGATTCGTCAGGTCAGGATGGAAGCGGCGAAGGAATTTATGCTCAGCGATATGATAACAATGGCAATACAATAGGTGAGGAATTTCAAGTGAATTCATATACCCCAAATAATCAACGGTTTCCATCAGCAGCAATGGATTCAAACGGTAACTTTATTATTACCTGGGAATCACAGTATCAGGATGGAAGCGATTGGGGAGTTTATGCACAAAAATACGATAGCAATGCAAATCCATTTGGAGGAGAATTTCAGGTGAATACACACACAACAGACAATCAATATATATCCTCTGTAGCAACAGATCCAAACGGCAATTTTATCATAGCATGGGTATCATGGGGACCGGATCATGATGGACATGGCTCAGGAGTTTATGCGCAACGCTATGATGGGACAAATCCTTTTGGAATCTTCGATATTCGAGCAAAAGAAATTTCAGATATCACGGCAACAATATCCTGGAAAAGCAATATGCCATCTAACAGCACAGTTGAATACGGTTTTTCCACAGCATATGGCTCAACTATTTATGACGGTTCTAAAGTGATCTCACATAATATAAATTTGATGGGATTAGAACCTGGAAGGCTTTATCATTTTCGAGTGAGTTCATACAATAATTCAGGTAATTATAGCATAAGTTCCGATTTTACATTCACTACAAAATATTCAATAGATTTGGAGCCCGGCTGGAACTTGATCTCTTTGCCTCTAAATCAGACCGATACTAATCTAGGGAAGGCGTTGGAGAACATATCGGGAAATTATAACGCTGTTCAGTGGTTTGATACTACCGACTCTGTCGATACCTGGAAACACAATCATACCTCAAAGCCATCCTCGCTAAACGATTTAACAGACGCTGACAAACACATGGGATTGTGGATTCACATAACCAATCCCCTGGGAACCACCCTATATGTCCACGGCACTGCACCTGATATCGGATATGTCAACCAGATCACGTTAAATAATGGCTGGAATCTAGTAGGTTATCCTTCCCTTCTTAAAAGACTGCCAGATTCCTCGGATTTGCCTGCAGAAGTGGACATGGTTATGTGGTACAATGCGAGTTCGGGAATATGGGAAAGCTGGGATCCTGGTTCCTATTCTCTTGATAATCTCAATCTATTAAAGCCAGGGCAGGGTCTTTGGATTCATTATACTGGAGTAACTGATGTGTGGTCATTGGAATATGTGAACTGATTTTTTTATTAAATGCCCTTCTGATCGTTTATTGAGACCCGCATGTTTTAGAGGCTACTTGGATTGATCCTCTTTTACCCAGGACTCCACCATCTTC
Source organism: Thermoplasmata archaeon (assembly GCA_020348445.1). GTDB lineage: Archaea > Thermoplasmatota > Thermoplasmata. Next base: position 4,978,712 of record CP070751.1, on the reverse strand, counting down.
TTCATCTTTTCCTTGTCATCGGTGGCCATGTCGGAACCTTTTATAATGGGTAAAATCTTGTCGTATTCCTTCCTTGTTATCTCACCATCTATGAGCATGTCCTTGATCTTAATCTCTATATCCTTTGGAAGCTCTGAAACCTCGGATTTGATGGTTTCACTCCTGATTTCCCCCATTATCTCATCGATGCGTGTTTTAAGGATGGAATAATTGTTCTGGTCAATCGTGTTTTTCTTAAGATCTTCGTTGATCGTGACCTTCATCTTCTCAAGTTCTAACTCGCATCTTTTTGGATTCAACTTAAAGGATCCGTATACCTCGTCCAACTGTGTCAAGAGCTCAGAGAACCGCCCGTGTTTCTTTTTCCTTCTCCAAACTCCATATGCAGAGCCGCCTCCCAAAGCCACAAGACCAATGATACCAACAATCACCTCTGCATTGTTTAGGAATTCGGGAAGCGCAAAACCTTTATCCCCGCCCCCCTCATCTCCTCCACCATCCCCATCTCCTGGCACTTTCGGTCCAATTACATCCCTTACTTCAAAGTAATCTCCATTCGGGTCGTACAGATATGCATAACTGCCGTTGGAGTCTTCAGCCCCGATATAGAATTCCCAATCCTCATTAATTTCTGAATCAGGAACCGAGACCTGGAAGTTCTGTCCCGTAATTGGGTTACCTCCCGTAGGATTCATCACGTATTCACGATAATTGGTTTCATTATCGAGATAAAGTGTCAGAGATCCTTCATCGCCTTCCACGTCATGGTAGGTCACATTAAAAACATAATCCTTAGTATCATCATCATAATAAATGTAGGGATTTGATATAACCGGTTTTTCACCCCATCCCAAATAATCCCCCACATAAAATGGCTCATCACTATTACCAAGGTACACGAAATTACCTGTGGTATCCTCCGCATAATAATAGAACTCATCATTATCATGGATGGTTGATGCTTCGAAAGAGGCATAGAAGTATTGCCCTTCCACGGGATCCCCATATGGATCTGGATCCATTGGATGTTCCACATCATTGAGGAAAAGAATAACATCTTGTGGATCACCATCATCGTCCTGAAAAATAACTTCGAAGTCAAAGTTTATGTTATCCTCTTCATCACACTCCTCACAGATCCCTTCTGAATACAAATCCGGCTCAGCTCCTTCTGCATTTAGGATCACCAAATCGGTTGCAAGTATGAGTCCAACAGATAATATGACAGAAAGCCCCACAAACCATGTTATGGATTTGAATCTCATAACCATATCTCCTATTGTCCAACCTATATGGAATGGAGAATATAAATCTTATGCGACTATCGGATTGGATTGTGCGATATTCGACAAATCTGATATTGTAATGGATTTAGAAGGGAGAAGTGCTATCCTAGTTTTTCAGGAAGGGCATTAATTTCTAGATTTTTTGAAAATGATATACAAATCTCATACAAATTTAAAATGTGTTGCAATGGCACTCAAAAATTCTTTTGCCACAAATCCCACAGTTTGCTTGTTGGATATTGATTACAAGATAAATGATTCAGCTTCCTAAACAAAATACACTCCCACCGTTTCCATGAGAACCTATGTAAAGTCTTCCACCTGATATCGCAGGAGTTGAATCCACATTACCAGATGTATCGTATTGCCACAGGTAACTTAACGCCTGGGTCGTTGACAGGTCGAAGCAGTATACGTAACCTTCCTTTGAACCTATATACATTCTTTCGCTTGTAATAGCAGGAGACGACCATGTACTACCCAAGTCGTACTGATCTATAATTGTGGGAAGATTCCCATCAGAATCAAAGCAGTATAGATTTCCATCAAGTGAACCGATATATATTCTGTTATTGTAGTATCCTGCAGACGAGAAAAAGCTGGAAGGTGCAGTGGGATTGAAGGCCCAGATAAGAGAGAGATCTGATTCGTCAAGGCAGTAGAAACGGTTCACGATATTGGTATCTGTATATCCACAGCCCACAAAAACCCTGTCATCTACGATCACAGGAGCAGAATAGGAGGCAAAAGCCATCTGAAACGTGTTTTGTGCAACTGCAACTTCTGAGGATTGGATCTCTCGTATTTTGTACAGATTGCTGTCGCACGCCGAAAGATAAACATAACCGTTAGCAACGGCCGGTGCTGCGTACAATCCATAGTTGGACTGACCTGAGGATTGGGTCTGAAAGGTCCAATGTACCTCCCCAGTGTACTGGTCTATGGAATAGAGTTTTCTGTCACTTCCTCCGATATATACATTACCGTTTGCTACAGTTGGGGTGCCGTCCCCCCAGTTCTGGGCAGGAGTGTCCACAAACCATTCCACTGTACCATCATCTGGGCTGAGACAGTATATCCCATCCCCGCCAAAATATACGAACCCATTGGAATATGCAGGTGTCGAGGAGATACCATAACCTCCCGGGACCGGCTCATAGGTTTCAAAGCGCCAGGCAAGGGTTCCATTGTTTTCGTAGTATGCGTTCATGCCGTCCCCTCCTCCGATAAAGACCTTGCCTTCTGCAACAATTGCTGAGCCGTATGTTATGCCACCTGTTGCTTCTGACCACAGAAGATCTTTTGTTTCAGGACCTGATTCTGTTGTGAAGCTCTGATGATCAGGGCCAAAAAGATACATTGGCCAGGGGCCCGCATTGGTTTCCGGGGGTTCTTCATTTTCATTTGAAGAAGGATCATCGCCATTATTTTGTTGGTTGCCGTTGCTATCATTTTCTTCTTCTTTATCGGATGATGGATTGTATACGACATAGAAACCTGCAATTATCAATATTATACATGCAATCAATGCAAGGACTGCAATGATTTTTCTATTCATGTAAAACCTCTTTGTTAATCGTCATTGTTCTTATCTGAATAAATATAATATTCTGTATTTTAATGTATCGGGGGTAAAATATTCATCTCCATAATTTGATAATCTAAACACCGAAAAGTATAGGTATATGAAATCCAATTGAATATATTGGGTAAAAATGATAGTGAAGGTAGGGCGAACCCAGAAAACAAATTTACTTGTAATATTGATTAGTACCATTTTAATCAGCATGACATTTTTTACATTCATAATTAGCACTGAAAATGAAGGACTACCTGTTGGAGGAGAGTTTCGGGTGAACGAATATACTACCACTGGCCAGTTTTTGCCATCAACAGCAATGAATTCCACCGGCAGTTTTGTTGTTACATGGCATGGAGCTGGTGCTGGTGATGTTAAAGGCATTTATGCCCGACTTTATGAAAGAAATGGAAGCCCTATTGGAACAGATTTTCAAGTTAATACATACACAACAGATACGCAATGGATGTCTTCTGTGGCAATGAATGTGAGCGGGAACTTCGTGATCGCGTGGGAATCCTCCGGACAAGATGGAAATGGATGGGGCGTTTATGCACAACGATTTGATAGAGATGGAAATCCTGAGGGAACTGAGTTTAGAGTAAATACACGTATACCGTATGCCCAATGTAATCCCGCAGTGTCCATGGATTCAAACGGCAATTTTGTAATTACATGGGAATCATATGATCAGGATACCGATGGTTATGGTATTTATGCACAGCGCTATGATAATAATGGAAATCCCTTGGGAGGGGAGTTTAGAGTAAATTCATATATAACAAAGGATCAACGAGAATCGTCAGTAGCAATGAGTTCCACCGGTAGTTTCGTGGTGACATGGTCCTCGTATGGACAAGATGGAAGTAACTGGGGAGTTTATGCAAAACGTTATAAAAGCAATGGCAACCCTGAGGGTGCTGAGTTTCTAGTTAACACCCATACAGAAGATGTTCAATGTCGGCCCTCTGTAGCCATGGACCCAGAGGGTGATTTCGTGATTGCATGGGATTCAAATGGACAGGATGGTGGTGGATATGGTGTTTATGCGCAACGCTATGATAGAAATGGTAATCCCATGGGACCGGAGTTTCAAGTAAACACCTACATATCAAATTACCAAAGACGTCCATCAGTAGCGATGGATTCAGGCGGTAACTTCGTGATCACTTGGGAATCATATGGACAGGATGGGAGTAATTATGGCATTTATGCACAACAATACGATAGCGTTGGTAATCCCTTGGGAAATGAATTCAAAGTGAATACATACACGGCAGATGTACAGGACTTTCCATCAATAGGGATGGACGAAGATGGCAACTTTGTGATTTCATGGGAATCAAAAGACCAGGATGGGAGCAGCTATGGCATTTATGCGCAACGATATAACAATATAATCCCATTTAAAATCTCTGATATTCAAGTGCTTGACATTACCGATAGTGATGCAACCATAACCTGGAAGACCAGTAAACCCGCCAACAGTACAATAGAATGCGGTCTTTCTACTACCTACGATTTAACCACTGGGAACAATTCTAAATTGATCTTTCACCGAATGGATTTGACAGGACTTGAACCTGGAAGGCTTTATCATTTTCGAGTGAGTTCATACAATAATTCAGGTAATTATAGCATAAGTTCTGATTTTACATTCACAACGAAATATCGGATAGATTTGGAGCCAGGCTGGAACATGATTTCTTTGCCTTTGAACCAAACCGATTCACATCTTGGGAAGGTGTTGGTGAACATATCAGGAGATTATGATGCTGTGCAGTGCTTTGATATCACAGATCCAATTGATCCCTGGAAACACAACCATATCTCAAAACCATCCTCGCTAAACGATTTAACAGATATTGACAAACACTTGGGATTATGGATTCACATAACCAATCCCTTGGGAACTACGTTATATGTTCACGGTACTGCACCTGATATCGGATATATCAACAAGATCACATTGCATAATGGCTGGAATCTAGTTGGATACCCATCTCTGATAGAGAGACCGCCAGACTCCTCGGGTTTGCCTGCGGAAGTGGATATGGTTATGTGGTACAATGCGAGTTCGGGTCTATGGGAAAGCTGGGATCCAGGTTCTTACTCCTCTGACAACCTTAATCTATTGAGACCCGGGCAGGGCCTTTGGGTTCACTATACTGGAACAACTGATGTGTGGTCTTTGGAGTATGTGAACTGATCTTGTACATTAAAAAATATATACATAATTAATTGGGCATAACCCTTTGTGAAATGGTAAAAATCAAACCTTCACAGAAATAGTATGCTCATCTTTAAGAAATACCTCGGCAATTTTTATTTTTTCTATCTGTATAGCCTCGGCAATCGCTTTTGGAATGGTAATCATGTATGAGTTGCCTCTTTTTGAGATTTTTACCTTCTCATGTTTCTTCGCCTGCATTAGTAAATAAACTTTCTCAATTTCTTCGGGACTTATTAATTCGTACCCGCAGCTACATCTCCATCCCTTTACTTTTGCTCCTGAAACACTTATAGTGATAGGTTTGCATTTCTTACCGCACTCAGGACATTTAATAGCCCCTTCAATTACACTCTTTTTCTTCATTTCTTTAACCTCCTTTTTCCGATATGCTTTATCACCCATACTTCTTCGTCCAAGGAGTAAGAATAGCTTGGAACGAGTTTTACGAATATTTCAAATTTGCCTTTTTTAATAGATCTACCTATTTCACCTTTACCCATTTTTCTATCCTTGAAATCTTCTCCTTCTAGTATGATGCGTTCTACAAGAGTAGGTGGGATATTATTTTTGGACATATCTTTCAGTGCATCCAGGCTTGGAATGCATAGTTTTTTATTATATTTCAGATTGTGCATTTAAGATACGTCCTGTATAAACTTTATGTTTAGACATGCTATTAAAACTTTCGGTTGTATTATTTGATCAGTGAAGTGTTCCTCTATTAATATGAATTTGAATGGTGAATATCGTTATCGGATGATTAAACCATACGTTCTCTAAATTTCTTGGTATTCTCCCCTTCCCTTCAGGTTCCCTGTAGACCGAAAACTTTAGGTTTGTGAATCTCAATGAGGTACTGAAGGGTAAAATGTTAGTAATGATAGGTAGAACCCAATGGACAAAATCGCTAGTAATACCTGTTGCCGTTCTGGTAATAAGCATAACACTTTCTACATTCATGTTAAGCATACCTAATGAAGGTGAACCTGTAGGGGAAGAGTTTCAGGTGAATACATACACGACGTCATATCAAACCCGACCTTCAGTAGCAATGGACCCTGAGGGCAACTTTATAATTGCATGGAACTCATATCAACAAGATGGTAACAACTGGGGTGTTTTTGCACAACGATACGATAGCAATGGAAATCCTTTAGGAGGAGATTTTCAAGTAAACACTTATACGGCAGGCGGTCAGGCAGCGCCGTCAGTGGCAATAAACTCGACAGGACATTTTGTGATTGCCTGGTCGGGATCTGGAACGGGTGATGGAGGGGGAATTTTTGCACAGCGTTACAACAGCAGTGGTGATCCTCAGGGGGGAGAGTTTAGAGTAAACACTTACACAACAGATAATCAACGATTAGCATCTGCGGCCATGGACTCAAATGGCAACTTCGTGATTGCATGGGAATCGAATTTGCAGGATGGAAGTGAGGAAGGAATTTATGCACAGCTTTACAATAAAGATGGAAATCCTATAGGAACAGAGATTCAAGTAAATACCTATACAGCAAATGACCAAGAATATCCATCAGCAGCCATGGACGCAAATGGTAATTTTGTTATTACATGGCACTCTGTTGAGCAAGATGGATCTAGTTACGGGATCTATGCGCAATGCTACGACAGCGGTGGTATTCCTATAAAAGGAGAGTTCCGAGTGAACAGCTTTACTTCCAGCTATCAATACTACCCATCTGTAGCCAGGAACTCGTTGGGCGATTTTGTGATTGTATGGGCCGGAGTAGGTAGTGGAGGTGGAAGTTACGAAAATGTTTACGCGCAACGTTACAATGATATCGGTGAGCCTGTAGGAGGAGAATTCAAAGTAAACACCTATACAACTAACAGGCAACATTTCCCTTCTGTAGCCATTGATTCAAATAGTAACTTTGTGATTGCATGGGAATCAGAGGGGCAAGATGGAAGCGGTTACGGGATTTATGCACAACGCTTCGACAATAGTGGTAATCCACTGGATGTGGAGTTCCGAGTGAACAGCCACAAAACAAATGATCAGAGGGCGCCATCGACAGGAATGGATCCCAACGGCAATTTTGTGATCGCATGGCAATCAAAAAACCAGGATGGAAGTGAAGAGGGAATTTTTGCACAGCGATATGATAATAGAACCTTATGCAGAATCTTTGATATTCAAGTGCTAGATAGGACAGACACCACGGCAATAATAACTTGGAAAAGCAATATACGCGCTAATAGTACGATTGAGTATGGATTTTCCCCAGCCTACGGCTCTACCATTCATAACAGCTCTTTCGTGACCACACACAGCATGAAGCTTGATGGACTTGAGCCAGGGAGGCTTTATCATTTCAGGGTTGCATCTTATAATAATTCCACAAACTACAACATTAGCATAGACTTCGTTTTCACGACGAAGTTCGCGATAGATTTGGAGCTAGGTTGGAATATGATTTCTTTGCCTTTGAATCAAACCGATACAAATCTTGGAAAAGTGTTGGAGAACATATCAGGGGATTATGACGCTGTGCAGTGGTTTGATATCACAGATTTTGTCGATCCCTGGAAACACAACCATATCTCAAAGCCAACCTCTTTAAACGATTTAACAGATATTGACAAACGCATGGGGTTATGGATTCACATTACCAATCCCTTGGGAACTACCTTATATGTTCCTGGCACTGCCCCCGAAATCGGATATATCAACCAGATCACATTGCATAATGGCTGGAATCTCGTTGGATACCCATCCTTGATAGAAAGAGCTCCAGACTCCTCGGATTTGCCTGCCGAAGTGGACATGGTTATGTGGTACAATGCGAGTTCGGGTTTGTGGGAAAGTTGGGATCCTGGTTCTTATTCTCTTGATAATCTCAATCTGTTAAAGCCTGGGCAGGGACTCTGGATTCACTATACTGGAGCGACTGATGTATGGTCCTTGGAATATGTGAACTGAACTTCTACAATAATAAACTTTAACGGGATTAAAGAGAGAAGTTTCACTTCCTCTACTAGTGGAAGATTTTATCTTCCCCTATAAAAAGGCTAAGACCTTTATAGGTGGAAAATTTAAAGAATTTAACTTATCGTATATGAAGCAATGATTTCCCCAGTGGGCCTGTAAATCACAGTTATCACATCATCAGGTTCTGCATAGTGAAGGGTCAAGGTGTCGGGAGCATCTAATCTTCCGTTATTGTTGTCGTCGAAATAGGTAATGGTCAATCCATTTCCAACTTGCATGGAGTAGTATATTTCTGGTTGCTCCATAATTCTGGTTTCACCCTGACTTTCATCGTAGGCTGAGATATTGATATCATTGGTATCCACAGATCCCTGAAACGTTCCATGATATGCGCCCTCCATTTCTGGATCGCTGACAAATGTCAAAGAGCCCTGTGGTGTCTTTTGTGAATTGTTGGTTCCGGTATTAGAAGAATCATCAGATCCAGTTATTATCATGAACATTGTCGCAAGAATAAAACACACAACAATGATCCCAACAACAATCCATACACCTTTGTTACTTTCGCTCTTTACAGGCTGCTGGGCCGCAGGCTGCAGCATTCGATAGTGCTGATTACAAACCTGGCAGTAATAACTCCCGTACTGCTGCACATAACTCATTGGATTTCGACATCTTGGACATTGAGCCATGTAATCTGCCTTCCTCTTCGTCGTAATGTAATACGCAATTACAATATAAAAAACTGTCGCCACAAGCAAGACTAGTAATGTAACTCGGTTAAGCCTGCTCCCTCGGTGTACTGTTCATAACATGCTCTCTTTATATTTCTTTATCTTCTCCCCTTCCCATGGCTTCTGAAAATTTTCAAGAGGATGTGGCTGTGTTTCAGAGTTTGGAGGAAGCGAGGCTGAAGAATCAAGGCTCAAACCTCCAGTCTCATACCTTTATGTATTACTTTTGTAATCCCATTTTCTTTGCATATGCTACTGCATCAGAGAAGTTCATTATGGGAACAATTTTGTTAGTATCTCCAACCAACCTTAGTTGTTCAATTGCGGCATTCAGTTTTGAAATATCCTCTGCTTCTATGATAAAGTACATCTCGTGGCCTGGTATATCCATGTAGCCTTCAATTAACTTAACGCCGTCGGTTTGCATCTGATCATTTAGTTTCGTTACGAACTCCTTATCGGGCCTTACACTTCCTCCCGGACACATTTCTGCAGTATGTCTATGAAAAACCATATATTTCATTTTTTTCACCACCGTAATTATTTATGAAAGTGCAATGGGGACATTTATATATAAGAGAATTTCACAATTAGGTGAAAAATTAATACGGATATAATGCAGATTATATACAAATCATTTACAAGTTATATCCTCAGATCCCCCTGAATCCTCTCTTTAGAGTATGGAATAATATTAGCATAGGGTGGAGGGGTAGCAATCAAATAAAAAGGTAATGTTTACAATGAAACGAGAAATGCTATATAGGGGATCAAACATGATTTCAACCAATCTATGTATAAGCAATCATGGAGGAAAATATGAGGACAGCACCATATTACTTCTTTAAAAAATATCGAGAAGTGCGAAATTTCTTGAAAGTGCATGCTATCTTAACAGCTATACTGCTGATTTCCTATCTTTTTATTCAAGTGAAAGCAGATTTACCATTTGGATCCAATGTAAGGGTCAATGAAATCGTTATGGTTCCTGGTACTGCCTCACAATATGGCCCCTCCATAGCAGTAAACGATGCAGCCAACATATATATCGCATGGGATGATAATCGAAACGGTAACAGTGACATATATTTTGCAAACTCTACCGACGGGGGGATAACTTTCTCAGCCAATAAGAAGATTAATGACGACGGGAGTGAGACCACGCAGTATAATCCCTCCATTGCAGTAGATGATACAGGCTATATCTATGTTGTCTGGATAGATGAACGAAATGGTGATCGTGACGTTTATTTTGCTAAATCCATTGATAGTGGAAACACATTCTCAGTCAATAAAAGAATTGATGATGATGTTGGTGGAACGATTCAAGACTTTCCATCCATAGCGGTTAGCGATGCAGGGGACATTTACGTTGTATGGACAGATAAAAGAAATGGTGATGATGATATCTATTTTGCAAATTCTACTGATGGCGGGAGCACCTTTTCACCCAATAAAAAGGTAAATGACGATGCGGGCTCGGCATTTCAACTTGAACCATCCATAACTGTGGATAATGCGGGCAAAATCTACATTGCCTGGACAGATACTCGAAACGGTGATTCAGATATCTATTTTGTGAATTCTACTGATAGGGGAAACATTTTTTCTCCCAATAAAAAGGTCAATGATGATGGTATCGCAGCAGGGCAAAGCACTTCACATATAAGCGCAAAAGGTGCTAACAATATTTATCTTGTTTGGGAGGATAATCGAGATGGTAGCTGGGACATCTATTTTGCCAACTCTACTGATGGCGGAAATACCTTCTCATCAAATAAAAAGATCAACGATGATGGAAGCGGGGTATCTCAATACGATCCGTTTGTAGCAATTGATACAGTAGGTAACATCTATATCACATGGGATGATCGGCGAAACAGTAATCCAGATATCTATTTTGCCAATTCTACCAATAATGGAGTCACCTTTTCAGTAAATAAAAGAGTAAATGACGATGTTGGTAGCACAACGCAAAATGCTGTCACTATGGCATTGGACAATACAGGGACTATCTATATCACCTGGCAGGATAATCGAAATGGCAATTACGATATTTATTTTGCAAATTCAACTGACCAGGGAAATACATTCTCAACTAATAAAAAGCTAAACGACGATTTGAAAAAGGCATATCAATATGAATCCGCAATAGCTGTGGATGATGCAGGCAATATCTATGTAGTTTGGCAGGATGAGCGAAATGGTGATTCTGACATCTATTTTGCATGCTCAACCTCTGGTGGGAGCAACTTCTCAGTAAATAAAAAAATAAATGATGATGTTGGGGCTTTCGAGCAGGCAGGTCCATGTATTGCAGTGGATAATATCGGTAACGTCTATATCGTGTGGTACGATTGGCGAAATGGTGATACAGATATCTACTTTGCTAATTCTAGTGACTGGGGAAATACTTTTTCAACCAATAAAATTGTCAATGATGATGGTATAGGGGAATGGCAAGATTCCCCCTCTATAACAGTTGATAATTCAGGTTATATCTATATCACCTGGTCCGATCATCGAAGCGGTAATTGGGATATCTATTTTACGAATTCCACTAACGGCGGAAACACTTTTTCTCCAAATAAAAAGATCAATGACGATCTTGCCGGAGCTTCACATAGTGATTCATCTATTACAGCATTGGATATGGGGGAGATCTATATCGCATGGAGGGATTCTCGAAATGGCAATTCTGATATTTATTTTGCGAATTCTACTGACGGTGGAAACACATTTTCTCCTAACAAAAAGGTCAATGACGATGTTGGTTCAGAACAGCAACGTAATCCCTCATTAGCAGTTGACAGTGCTGGCAATGTTTATATTGCTTGGTACGATGAGCGAAACGGCGATTCTGATATCTATTTCGCAAACTCTGCTGATGGTGGCAACACCTTCTCTGCCAATAAAAAGGTCAATGACGATGGTTCCTCTGTATGGCAATACTATCCATCTATTGCAGCAGAGGGTGTAGGTAACATTTATATCGCCTGGGAAGATAACAGAAACGGTTTTACCGATACTGATATCTATTATGCCAATTCCAATGATGGTGGAAACACCTTCTCTATCAATAAAAGGGTCAACAATGACATAGAGGAATTACACCAACGTCAACCAGATATCGCAGTTGACCCAATTGGTAACATCTTTCTCGTCTGGCAGGATCCTCGAGAGAATGGCCTTGATATTTATTTCACTACATTTCCGTTGATAATCTTTAATATTCAAGTGCATGACATCACAGATACAAAGGCAACCATTATATGGAGAAGCAATAGACCCGCTAATAGCACTCTCGAGTATGGTTTGACCACAGCTTACGGCTTCACATTTCAGGACAACAACATGAAAATCCTTCATAGTTATAACCTGATCGATCTTGAACCGGGTAGACTGTATCACTTCAGAATCACCTCATACAATGATTCTATAAATTATAGTATAAGCAGAGATTTTACCTTCACGACGAAATTTCCCATAGATTTAGAGCTAGGCTGGAATATGATTTCTTTGCCTCTAAATCGGACCGAAACGAATCTTGGAAAGGCATTGGAGAACATATCAGGAGATTATGACACAGTGCAGTGGTTTGATATCGCCGATCCAGTTGACCCCTGGAAACACTATCATATTAAGAAACCATCCTCGCTAAACGATTTAACAGATGTTGACAAACACATGGGGTTATGGATTCACATAACCAATCCATTGGGAACTACATTATATGTCGATGGCACTGGCCCTGAAACCGGATATGTCAACAAGATCACGTTAAATTATGGTTGGAACTTCGTTGGTTATCCATCCTTGATAGAGAGACCGCCAGATTCCTCAGGTTTACCTGTGGACGTGGACATGGTTATGTGGTACAATGCGAGTTCTGGTTTATGGGAAAGCTGGGACCCTGGTTCTTACACCTCTGACAACCTCAACCTATTACGACCCGGGCAGGGTCTTTGGATCCACTATACTGGAGTGACTGATGTGTGGACCTTGGAGTATGTGAATTGAACATTTTTTTAGAAAAACTATTATTAGCTGGGCCACAGCCGATCATAATATGAGTGGGGAGTAGAGATAGTTATAGGTTAGTTATATATTAACTACAAAAACATATAAGCTAGAAAAGGTTTAAAAATACCATATTCCTCAAAGATAAAACCTTCTGCAAAGGTTTTAATCGTCCATTATAATGTACATAAAAGTTAAATATATGTACATCATACTGTACATCTATGAGGAAAGAGATTCTTGAAGAGTTCAATGAATGGTGGTATACTGAGGAGGCCCCCAGGGATCTTTTAATGGATTATAAGAGGCATCTTTTTTCATCTGTTGTCAAGAACGTTAAAAAACGCCACATACTTTCAATTACGGGTTTGAGGAGAACAGGAAAGACAACGATCATGTATCAAGTGATAGACAATTTACTGAAGGAAGAAACAAAAGCGCAAAATATCGTTTACTTTTCTTTTGACGAAATGGTTGAGGGATTGGATGATGTGATAGACACTTACAGGGAAATACATGCCATAAATCTCAGAAAAGAGAGGATATATCTTTTTATGGACGAGGTGCAGAAATTAAAGGACTGGGAGAATCAGATAAAGAAGTACTACGATCTCTATCCAAAATTAAAATTCGTAATCAGCGGATCTGAGAGCCTGTTCGTGGGGAAACTATCCAAAGAAACATTGGCAGGACGAATCCATGAATTTTATCTGCCTACACTATCATTTTCGGAATTTCTGGATTTAAAAGGAATCAAACCGAAACCCTATGCACCCAGGATAAAGCCCATGTTCATGGAATATGTAAATAAAGGCGGATTTCCTGAGATGGTCAATGAGACAAATATGAAAGAGGTGGCAAGGTACATCAGATCCAGTGTAATTGATAAAATAGTCTATAAGGACGTTCCTACGATCTCGGGAATAAGAAATGTCGAGCTGCTTCATCAACTTCTTGCGGCAATGGCAATAAATCCAGGTATGGATCTTAGCTATCAGTCGCTCGCTGAGCAATTTGATAGTGACAGAAGGACCATAAAAGAGTATGTCATGTGGTTGAAAGAGAGTTTCCTTATAAGGCTCGTGGGTAATTACAGAAAAGGTACCGCTTCGCTTAGAAAGAACAAGAAAGCCTATCTATTGGATTGCGGGATAATCTCTGCATTCAAACCCCAAATCGACGATGCGTTTTTAGGGAGAATGGTTGAAAATGCAGTGATAAATACGGTTGGTACCCAGGCCTTCTGGAGGAACAGGCGAGAGGTTGACGCCGTTGTAGACGGAATTTCTTTGGAAGTGAAATATCAAGATAAGATAATAAGATCCGATTTGAAGGGCCTTTCGGAGTTTATGAGAAAGTTCAACACCAAATTTGGATTCGTGATATCCAAGAACAGGGAGGAGAGGATGAAAACAGAGCACGGTCTTGTGATCTTCGTGCCCGCCTGGAAACTTCTTTTGAATCCATCCATAATAAGAAGGAAAGCCTAACAGTATTAGAAATTCTCATTTAATTACACGAATTTGGTTCTTGGATTTGGCAGTTTATCACTCATATTTCCAATACAATTTGCTGGAGATAGCGCCCGGATTTGGGATTTTAGAAAACACCCTAATTTTTAAAGGGTATAGCCAAAAATCAAGCCATGCTTTCTTTAAGTTTCTTGGTTTTCTCCCCATCACCCTATTATGTGTACATTAAAGGTTGGAATTATAAAAGTGAAGTCTGTAGTATATAAGTGAACAAAATTAAGGTGTTTTAGATTAAAAAATATATAAAGTTATAATGTTCTAGCAGTATTATATGGAAGGAAACATTTATAAATAGTTTCCCTATACACTATGCTCGTGAAGAAGGATATAGCTGTAGAACTGATAAAGGATTTTCATGAAAGGTCTCTACCCGATCTTATAGATAGGGATCTTTCTTTGAAACCACCATCTACAAAGAAGGCTATCACTATTATAGGTCCAAGACGGGCAGGAAAGACCTATTTTCTTTTTAATAACATGCTGAGATTGAGAAATGTCAATCGGACTGAAATGCTCTATGTGAACCTAGAAGATGATAGATTACTGCCCCTCAATTTGGATGGCCTAGGACGACTTCTTGACACCTATTATGAAATCTACCCTCAAAACCGCAAAAAGACACTTTACTTGTTCCTAGATGAGATCCAGAACGTAGACAAGTGGGAGCTGTTTGTAAGGAGAGTACTTGATAATGAGAACGTGCAGGTTTACATCACCGGGTCCTCTTCGAAACTTTTGGCAAAGGAAATCGCCACAACCATGAGAGGTCGAGCGACATCTTTTGTGATTTTACCCTTCTCCTTTCCCGAGTTTTTAAGGGCTAAAGGCACGGAATTGGAAAAACATCTGTCATCTGAAAAAAGGACATGGATAATGAAATATCTTAATGAGTTTGTGAAGTTTGGTGGATTTCCAGAGGTCGTATTAGACGAAAATGAGGACTCGAAGGTGAGGACGCTAAAAGAATATGTCGAAGTATTGCTGATGAGGGATGTGGTAGAAAGACACAAAGTGAAAAACATCAAGGTTTTGCGAATGCTGTTTGGTGCTATTCACAGTTCTTTCTCAAAAGAATTCTCAGTCCATAAATTCTATAACTTTCTCAAATCCCAGGGAATTGCGGTGAGCAAAAACACCCTCTATGAATATTTTCAGCACTATGAGGATGCCTTTGCTGTGATTGCGGTTCGGAGGTTCAGCCATTCCATTAGGAAGATGGAACAGAGTCTTCCAAAGGTCTACCAGATAGATAATGGATATGCAGCCCAGATGGGAGTAAGATTTTCTCAGAACATAGGGCGGCTTATGGAAAATACAGTGGCAATAGAACTGCTCAGAAGAAGATCCGCATCGCCTTTGCTTGAGTTCTTTTACTGGAAGGACGCAGGTGGTAAGGAAGTGGATTTCATAGTAAAGAAAGGGGAAAGAGTAATGGAGCTTGTCCAGGTATGCTACGATATCGAGGACTACACAACAAAGGCGAGGGAAACTTCGGCTTTGATCAAAGCAAGTGATGAATTGGGATGTAAAAAGCTTAAGATCATCACATGGGATTACGAAGAAAAGGAGAGAGTCAAGGGCAAGAATATAGAGTACATCCCCTTATGGAAATGGCTTTTAGGCCGCAGCTAGGCTAGGGCTTTATTCTGGTGCTTGGAGCCGCACATCTGATCCAAAACGAGATTGCCTGGCTCTGAATATCTGAGTATGATGTTTCTGGGGATTTCTGGGGCTCAGTTGCCCAGTTACCCCTTTTAGGGAAGGACCAGGTTGTGATATAATCTTATTTTCTGCTTAATCTTTTTTTATGGGATTTTCACGGTAGTAAATGAAAGTCCTACCATGTCTCTTTCTCTGGATTAAGCCTTCCTTTAACATGGTTGAGATATGTTTTCTGATCCAGGAATCAGAACAATGCAATTTTTCTTGGATATAATCCGATAGCTCCTTGTATGTTCTTTCATCACCAAGAAATGATGTAATCATATCCCTCAAAAGTCTATACTCGGATATTTGTCTTAATTTCCCCGTTATTGGTGTACGGATTCTGTATTTATCTTGAAGTTCTTCTAATTTCAGATGTAAAAAAGCTTCCCATATTCTTTCCCCTTCCTGTTTTTGGCATTCATCCAATATTATTTCCCAGTCCAATCCTTGCTCCACAAGGATTCTCATGTCTTCTAAATCTGCTGATCTTTCTGTGATCCCTTTAAAAAGGAACACGTCCTCAGGGGACATTAACGAAACAGTTAGGTTTTTAAATTGACCAAATTTTTCTGCCCTCTTTATTATTCTCGGAGTTATGATAAGTGCATTGCACACCTGTTTGTAGAAGATGTCATATTGAAATCCATCTTCATTTCGCATTACTGAAGATGCACCAAGATTGGTATATTCCTTAGAAAGATGTTTTACTTCAAAATAGCCCAAGTCAAATAGAGCTTCTGAGAACAACTTCAGATCATTGGGATCCATGATCACTAGATCTACATCTTTGGTTGCCGCTTTAAGACCGCGGTACATCATATTGGCACCGCCAATCAGAACTACTTTTACCTTCTTTGGAATACGTTTTCCTATATTCTTTAATTCGTTCTCTATGTATTTTAAATTGAATTTCCGTCTAGCCATGAATACCATACTCTTTTGCTTTCTCTTTTATTTCCTTCCAGGATGGAAAATCTTCGGGTTTCTCCTTACCTTTTGTCTTGATGAACTTTTTCAGCCTACGGATCATTTTCTCAACATTATATGTTTTTGATTCCGATTCCATGTATCCCCAATTCCAAATTTCTTTATTCTTCAAAGTCGCCATTACAATGTAGGTTATGGCCCGTATACTCCGAGGATTTATCATCATTATATGTAGACACACATCCTCTACCCTTAGGATGATTTTATGAGGAGAGTAAAGGTACTGCCTTGAATCACCTACGATCAAAGGAACACCAAAATCTTCAAGTGCCTGAAATCCCGTGAGAAGAAATCCAGGCCGTTTCAAAGGCCCTTTCGTCTCTACTATGAATTCATCCAAATATTCCCAGATTATGATCGTCTCTGAACCTGCGATTTTAACGTTCACATACGAGATGAATTCCCTTATAAACTCCATAAGATCATAATGTTGAGGATTGATTTTCAACGCTCTCCCCTCAGAAATTATAATTCCGTTTTCCATCAAGGAGGAGAGTGCACGTTCGATGGTCCTTTCAGACACATCCAATTCCAAGGAGATATCACCCTTCGTCATTGGGGATCTTAGAAGCGATATCAAGATATTGATTCTTTGATTTGTCAAAATTGTCTCGTACCTTAGATGGGGATTTAATGTGACCAATCTTCTAAATGCCTTGGCATGTTTGTTTATGCTCGTGTGAACCTCAACGGCCTTGCCGCTTCTTTTCATTTCCACCAGCCCCAGATCCTGTAGATCTTTTAGAAGTACATCTGTTCGAGAGGGGCTGAGCTTGAGGACTTTTGCAAGAGAGCTTACACTCCCGTATCCTTTCTCCGATAGCAGCCGAAGTATCTTTATTTGATTTTTATTTAATTTCATATGATGACAAAATACAAAAAGGTTATATATATGCTTTTCGGTATATGTCGTAGGGGAAATATGCTTTTCAAGCCATACTTTCTTTAAATTTCTTGGTTTTTTCTCCTTCTTTTGGCTTACGAAACACAAACAGATGTTCATGCATAATCATCAAAAAGTTGCTCTCCATGGACTTCTTCACCCACCGTTTTTTTCTTTACGCCTCGGTCCGCTGTTGTGGAAAACATTGCTCATGATACTAAATATGTTTTCCACTACATAGTGGAGGATAGGCATAATATTCGTTCAAATTCTATCCGCCACCATGGTGCAAGCTCCAAAGAAAAAAATGGGTCAAAAAGAAACTCGCTTGCACCTGCTCCCTCGGCGGATATTATATCAGTATTTGCACTGCCACTGATGTTTTATAATGTCCTCTCTCAGAATAAACCCAACCTCCAAGAAAGACTGGAGAGTCCTAAACGCAACAGGCACATAGTGCAGGTTCCTCCTGGTGTCTCCTATGAGAATCGCGCAGAAGTGGTCCGGTTTCAGAACTCTGAAGGATTCCCTGGCTACATCCTTCATATTTAAGGGGATATTACCTTATTAGTATTCTACTAATTTTAATTTATGTATGAAAATAGTTTATTTTCTTATATACAATTTTGTTGGTTCACATGCCTTACCAAATCCGATCACCGTGGATTTTCGAAAATGTATTATAATTTCCTTAATGGAGTAACAAACATTTATATATCTATTTATTATAAGAAGCGTCATGTCAAAAACAATAATTTCTACAAAGGATGTAGTTAAGATTTACGACACAGGGGACGTCAAAGTCACTGCTCTTAACGGCATTTCGTTAGATATAATCCAGGGTGAAATGGTAGCGGTTATGGGACCTTCAGGCTGCGGTAAAACCACGCTTCTTAATTGTCTTTCAGGTATCGATGATGTAACCGAAGGTGAGATTAAAATCGATGGAAAGGATATAGCGAATTTGAACGATTTAGAAAAATCCGCGTACCGAGCCCGCAATATTGGATTTGTATTTCAATTTTACAATTTACTACCTGTGCTATCCGCCCAGGAGAATGTCGAACTTCCCTTACTTCTGGCGAAAAAATCTCAAAAAGAAGCAAGAAAAATTGCACTTAAAATGCTAGAGCTGGTGGGTTTAAAAGATTGGGCCACCCACAAACCTGCAGAACTTTCCGGTGGCCAACGCCAGCGGGTCACGGTTGCCCGTGCCTTAGCCAATACTCCGGCAATAGTCTTTGCCGATGAACCCACAGGCGATCTGGATTCCAAAAACAGTGAAGAAATCATGGAACTTTTAATGAACCTGAACCGCTGCGAAGGGATAACATTCCTTATCGTAACCCATGACCCAAATGTCGGAAAAAATGTACCGCGCAAAATCACCATGAAAGACGGCCAGATAGAATCCGATATTCGAAACAAGGACTATAATTTCGATTGCCCCGAGGCTTATACAGATAAACGTTTCTTTGAAAATGATTGAGGGGAAGTTGGCTTATGGATATGATGACATTAATATTTTTAATAATCTTTATATTGATTTTATTATGGATAATTATATCCTCAATAAGAAACCGAATCTTATTTAAAATGGCAATCCGTAACTTCTCAAGAAAGAAAGGCAGCTCGGTCATTATCATCATAGGGTTAATGGTAAGCACCGCAATAATCTCGTCTTCGTTTACAGTTGGCGACACTTTTAACACACTTTTAGCCTCAGATATAATCGACGACCTGCAGGGTATTGATGAGGTTTACGTTTTCCAAATACCTGGCAGTCAAGAAACCCTGGACTTTCCAATAGATATCTATTATGATTTAGAGACCAAAATAGGTGATGACAATTCAATCGATGGAATGGAGCCCGAGCTGCGGAAAAAGGTTAACATTCTCAATATAGACAAAACGCTGGTAGAACCACGGGTAGAGGTAGCTGGAATATACCTGGACAAAAGTGATGAATTTGGCAACCTATTTGTTGATGGTAAAAAGGTAAGTTCCATTCCAGATGATAATATAATTATTAATAAAGATCTAGCAGAAGAACTTGATGCCGACCCGGGTGACAGGTTTAAATTTTCATATCTGAACAGATCTGGTAATTTCACGGTTTTGGGAGTTCTTGATCTGAAAGATCGCGGTTATTCTTCTGTTGAGCTGTACCTCAATATAGAAGACCTACAGATACTCCTGGGATTGGAGAATAAAATCAACCGCATCCATATCTCGAACCATGGAGATAAACTTACGGGTATGGAAAAATCAGGTAAGGTCAAGGATCTTGTCGATAATGCCAATATAAGCTATCAGGGATTTCCATTATACCAGCTCCGAGACAAGAAGGCCGAATATGACCAGGTGTTTGAAGAGGGTTTTTTCTTTGCCGACCTATTATTGATCTTTGGTTCCTTTACGATAATCGCAAGTGTGATTTTAATAATAAATATCTTCATAATGTTGGGTGAAGAACGGCGCTCCGAGATGGGTATGACCCGAGCAATCGGCATGAATAAATTGGAATTAAGACGCTTGTTCGTTTACGAAGGCAGTCTCTACGCCGGCATTGCCGCGCTAGTGGGTTCCATTTTCGGCATATTGGTGGCGTTCTTAATTGTATGGTCCATTGGAAATGCCTTTACCGGTGGCACCTCCTCTGACATTCTCAGAGCGTTCACATTCACTTTTGATTCTTTGCTTTTGGCGTTCTGTCTGGGTTTTATTATCAGCATTTTAACAATTTACTACTCAACGCGTAAAATTAGCGAAGTCAACATAATCCGGGCCGTTCGCAACCTACCAGAACCGGCAGAACCAAAAAGAGGTAAAAAATCTTTGAAGATAGGGGTGCTCGTGCTGATCCTTGCTTTGTTTATCATAATGACGAGCCTTTCACCCTTAATCGACGGGATCGATAACGATGAAAACGGCGAGATCGACGATTCAGAAGAAGGCTCGGCAACTTCTCTGTTCTTGGGGTTATCAATTCTATTTTTTGCCTTACCATTTTTCTTGAGAAGATATATCAAAGACCGGATTGCGTTCAGTACAAGTGGGATACTTGTAATTACGCTATGGAGCTTTCCGTTCGACAAGGTGCTGGGCCTGTCCGAAGATTTCTTCACATTTGCGCTTGCAGGTATATTGATGGTGACCGGTACCGTTTTATTGTTAATTGTAAACTCAAATATTGTAGTTAGATTTTTCGAGAAAATATTTGCATCTGTGGGCTGCTGCATAGCCGTGTCCCGCACAGCACTTTCATATTCTCTTGACTCCAAGTTCAGGACCGGATTGACCATTGCTATGTTCTCGCTTGTAATCTTTATAATAACCTTCATGTCGATACTACTTGCCATTGTCGGGGGAAATCTCGAAGCCCAAATTGACGAGACAAGTGGTGGTTTCGATCTTATGGTCAAAATGTCGGAACCTGTGGAGGATTTTGAAGTGATCTACACCGATACAGAATCGGTGGAGCTGGTGGAAGATTATTTTGCCCTTAAAAATACCGAAGTGACCTTTAACAGATATTCATTAATATTAGATTCAGACCAGGTAGAATATCCGGTGATTGGAATAGACGATCATTTCATTGAGCAGAACAGGTTCAAAATTTCGAAAATGATTACAGATTTTGATGGTGACCCAAACAGGGCATTTAACGCGATGAAACAGAACAGGGAATATGTTCTGGCAGACTCCAGCACTGCAGGAGCCGGATTCGGTCCGCCCCCTTACCTGCCTCTCGAGCTCGGTGAAACCCTGGAGGTCACACTAAAAGACGGTTCAAAACGCAATGTAACAATAATCGGGTTCATAGACACGTTCGTTACATTTATCGATCCCGACAAATCGCTCAACGGAATATTCATCTACGATGAATTTTTAGTTGAAGATTACAATGCAACCGGGGTGGGAACTGTACTTTTCAAGCTCAAGGATAGCGGGGACAATCTGGTAGTCCGTCAAGATATGGAGCGTTCATTTTTGGCCTACGGTGCCCAGAGTGTGGACTTCAAAAAAGAGGCCGAGGAACAAATCGAAGCAAATGTGTCCTTCTTCAATATCCTCAACGCTTATCTTGGATTGGGATTGATCGTGGGCATTGCAGGGCTTGGTATAATCACATTACGGTCGGTTAATGAACGTCGCACCCAAATTGGGATGATGAGGGCCATTGGATTTAACAGACGGCAGGTTATGGTAGCATTCATTATCGAGTCCACTTATATATCATTTCTCGGAATCTTAATCGGAGTGATTCTTGGACTGGTGGTCTCGATTAACCTTTTCTTCAAATTGTTTGAAGCCCAAAATTACGAGTTTATCGTTCCAGGTGTAAGCATAGCCATAATTATTCTTATCACACTGGGGATGACGCTTTTTTCGACGATACCACCATCAGCCTTAGCTTCCAGGGTCGCACCTGCAGAAGTTTTGAGGTATGAATAACAATAGTGGATGATTCATCAAAGCCTACTCTCTTTATATTTTTTGTTTTCTCCCCTTCCCCTGGCTTCCTAAACACAAAAAAGGTCTACAAACCGTTAACCAATCCCAGGTTCAACTCCCTCTATATACCCCTCCCTAGATAACCCATATGGTGCTACTCATGAAGGTCTGGGTTGTGGTTTATAACTATGGATTGATCACCGTTTAGATGCTCTTGTCTGGTGGATTGGTGTTATACAAGAGCATCAACTTGAAAATTACCTTAGATTATTAATACCAATATTTGGTAAGTTTTCAAGAGGATGTGTGGATTTTCTCAACCATGGAGGATGCGAGGCAGGGATTTAGGGAGTATACGGGGTTTTCATGCTCCAGCCTATGATGTTTTCAGATGGAGCATTTAGTCTTCGGTTATAATTAGAAAACAATATCGTCTTAAGCCTCAGACTTGAGTGGGAGCCTGAGAGGGGGTGGAAAGAGGTTGGGAATGATTATTATTCGGAATATTATGAACAATGTGATATTTTTGAAATGGGATTAAAAGGGTGGAGATCTTTGTGAAATAGAAATCTAAAAGAAAATACGTCAAATAGAATTGACAGAGAAACCAGAATGTGATTTAATTTACAACTATATCAGATCATCACCGTCTTGTCTTCATAATGACCCATTTTTTGAAAAATATATCAATTATTTGGCCATTATAATTGAGGATACCTTTATTTTTGAGCATCTGCAAAGATTTCTCAACATGGGACTGCGATTTTAGATTATATTTCTCAATAAAGTCCGGAGAATAGTTATGTAATCCTTCATGAGCAATCCCTACAAGTAGTGCTCTTTGATTCCTGCTTTTAAGTTCATCCCAGATATGTTCAAAGGCAATTGATTGCTGAGCTATGATGTTCATTATTGCAGCATCAATAACACCTTCGTCTTTTGCAGATTTAATTATATACCAAATCTCATGACATAGGTATTGAGTGAAATATGGATGACCATAGGTGAAATTAAGAATTTCCTCTATCACTTCATTTGAAACTTTTTTACTGGTCTGTTTGAATTTTTGGATGATAAATGGAGTAAACTCCTCTTTAGAGATCGGACCCAACGATAAAGGCCTAGCAAATTTGAAAAATGCACGAGTTTTCTCCTCGAACATCTGACGAAGAAGATGCTCCTTACTTCCAACAAAAACATAAGAAACATTCTTATGATGCTGGAATCTTGATCTCATCAGTTTCTCCATTTTCAGACCGTCGATCAACGTGATTTCCTGGAATTCATCAAATACCATTATGATCCTTTTTTTCTTTTCTTTAGCTACTTTTTCTGGAAAGTCCAAAATCTCTATAAGTTCGTCTTCATCGTAGGTCTTTTTCGCTGAAAGGTCCAATGTGATCTTTCCATCCGTTGAAACAATCATTTTTGGTTTAAGGTTTATGAAGTAATTCTTCACTGCGTTTTTGATCTTATCCAAGTTGGAATACGAAGCATTGATAACATTATTCACTATTTGCCTGGCAAGATCTTCCTTTGTGGTCATTCCATAAAGGTCAATATAGACTGGGATCATCCTCTTTGCCCTTTGCGTAATGAACTCTATAAGAAGTGAGGTTTTACCCAGGCGTCTTTCCGAGTACAAAATAATACTTTTTCCGCTGGAAAGTTCCTTGTAGAGGATTTCAATTTCCTCCTTTCTGTCAACGAAATCATCACCAGTTACCACGACTCCGTATTTGAATGGGTTGCTAACCATAATTATACCTATAGGTATACAGATACTTATACCTTTTGGTATAATACCATTTGGTATAATGAAAACATTACAGATTAGGTAAAAACTGATGATATGCATTCTCATGAAAATATGCACAGGCAATGTTTGATAATCCAGTGCGTTTTTTCAAACATTTGGCGTAAAGTTGGAGTTGGTTTGTGACATTTCCCTCGCGATCAGGTTTGTAATCGAGGATATGAATACTGTTGCTGCGTACTTGAATCAGGTCTATATGACCTGTCAGAGGCTTTTTGAAACTGGATTCGGATTCGGTTAAGTAAACAGGGACTTCCACTGCCACCGTGGCCGAATCATTTGTCAAGAAGAACTCCTCAACCTTTTCATGGCGCTCCTTTTTTGTTTTGGCAAGCTCAATGGCCAGGTTCGTCATCCTGCAAGCCGGGCTGTCTTTTATAGATCTGGTCTTTGGTTTGGGGAGGTTTATTGTATTTGCGAGCTCAGAGCATCGCAGGATATTCTTTGATTGGAAGAGGTAATCCTTTGGATCCTTAAGCATGCTGTTGATGTATCGTTTTAATTGGGGGAACTGCTTGCCTTTTATGTTGAGCTTCAATGTATGGACCCGGAAGAGAAAGGGCTGCTGGTGAAATAGTCTTCTCGTTTTAATCTGGTTCGGATCGAGGACATATTTTTTTCTCAATTTTGTTGCGGGTAGCTCTGATCCGTAGTTTTTAATCCAGTTGTTGAGGGTGGAGATTGGGATTTTAGTCTTGAATCTTCTTCGCATGGTCCGTTGTGTTATATCCAGGGTGTGGCCCTGGTTGAAATAGGTGAGGGCTGAGAGTATGACCCTTGGTGGGTAGGAGGTGTGAGGGAGCTTGCGGTTTGAGAATCTCTTATTGCAGGATTTGCAGAGGTAGACCTGGACCTGGTCTTCTTTAAGGGTTCGGGTGCCAGATTTGACGATGGCTTTATTGGTGTTGCATTCGGGGCATGCGGGGTGCTCCTCATGGAAATCCTCGAACATCGTAATCAGGGTCTTTTTCATGGGCATGTGAGCCTGGAGGAGATGCAATTATTTTAACTATCGCACGGATTTGGTATACAGTTTTCGTGCGATATCTCACGAATTTGGTATACACAGTGCACTTCAGTTGGGTTTATAATTAAATGTGTGCCCGT
>CP070751.1:4950200-4953317 GCA_020348445.1 Thermoplasmata archaeon | reverse complement strand
CTAAAATATTTGTGCCTTTAGTAATTGTAATCGGCCTTTCCGTATTTTCGCGAACGGTAAGACAGGGTATCCCAAGGATTGTAGTTTCTTCTTGAATACCACCAGAGTCTGTTATTACGAGCTTGGACTCTGCCATCAATTTTAAGAAGTCAAGGTATCCTAACGGCTCAATAATTAATATATTTGGCATGCTTTCGTGGTTTTGCAGCTGCTTAAGAGTTCGGGGATGGACGGGGAAAACAATCTTGATTTCTTTTTGAATCTCAGCCAGTCCATCCAATATCTTTCCCAACGTTTTATGCTGGTCTACATTGCTGGGCCGGAGTAAGGTAACCCCAGCTTTGCGAGTTGGGCCTATCTGTTAAAGGGCTTTTAAAGAAGTTGATGACATTTGTGAATAGGTTTACAGTTATGGCTCAGAGAATCGGGATACATTAACTTCGATATTATCATAGGATAATCGATGATATTTATTAGGATAGTCTTTATGAAATCCAATTTTGCCAGCAGTAAATTTTACCAGGGCCTCATGGTCATTGTCAGTATATGTAAGTTCCACAGAACCATCATTATCAGCATCGATTGTAAAGGTAATCCCTGCTTCACCATGTTCTACAGAGATTTTATACTTTCGTTTTCCACTGTGTGGCATTTCGATTGCAGCATTGGTTGCAAGTACGGTCATGGTTAAATTACCCCCGCTATTTGTCATAAAGCGCATCAACCGGCCATTGTCCCTGGAAATATCAAGCCAGTAACAGTTTTGGGTATCTTTGGCCAGGAGAACAGGACCAGCACCTATCCATAAGTAAGCATTGTACGCATTTAATTCCAATGTATAATCACTCCAGTCGGAGCCTTGTTTGGATAAGAGCCAGGAACTTTTGTTTTCCATAAATCCGGTAAGGACATTATTGGGATTAGGAACAGCATTATCTCCCTGGATTTTATATCTCGGAGACCCTACAATGGGATGATACCAGCTCAATCCTTGTTGACCCTCTGCCTCAAGCCAGGGATCAACTTTGAAATCTGCATCTTCAAAATCGTCTATAAAGATTGTTTTGGTACCGGGATATTCTTGAGGCTGTTCTTCTGGATCAGGATATTGACCAGGAACTTCATACGCACCCATATCCGGCCTGTTATCGCGGGGGGTACCTTCGCGGTCAAACTCATAAATAGGTGTGGGAGCAAAAATCCGTGTGCCAGCATTAATGGCTCTACTTGTAGGTAAAAGCCTTCCGTCAAAGGCTTCTGGATTTTCAAATTGCAAATCCGTATCTATAATGGTAAATCGGCTGTATGCAGCATTAGGCACAGGATTTTGAATAAGATTCCAGCCAAAGCCACCACTTGAGCTAACAAGAATGTTATTATATACTTGCACATTCGTTGAACTTCCGCTGATACGAAGACGGTGGTTATTACATCGAATAGTCCTAAACGGACTTACGTATTCCCGACCATCAGGGAAATATATAAAAGTATTATGGCGAAAAATAAGACCATCGCACGGTTCGGCATTATTAAAGACATTGGCGCGAGTTGGACCAAAGATATTATTTTCAAATGTGATGTTATTATTTCGTACGTCAGGGAAGAGATAGTAATTATTAAATTGCACTCCTTGCGACTCGATGTCGTAAATTATATTCCCTCTAAATGTCACATTATGGTTTGTCGTGAGTGCATTAGGATCAGGAGAACCTGCAATAAAGATATGAATACCGTCGCAATGCCTGTTCCAGTCAAATCCGTCCGCATCATCCACACCATCATCCAATCCATGGATTCTGTTTCCTTCTATGAGTGAATTCCACAAACCAATGCATCTGATTCCATCGTGAGTAATATTATGAATGTGGTTATTTTGAAGTTGAACGTTGTGCCCCCGGGCGATGATTCCTGTGCCTGTGCGGGTAATTTCACAGTCTTTTATAGTAATATCTTTACCGCCACGCATAGCTACTGCTGCTTTTTCTATATTTCCTACTGACCCAATCCAGGGACCAATTCTTTCAATAAGACAATCTTTAAACTCCACATGTCGTGGTCCATACATTCTCACACCATTTAAAATTTTAATTCCGATAAATCGCATATAAACATCATATGTCCCGGCATGATTTTCTCCATAGTATCGAGCACCATTTACACCAAACCTAATATAGTCAATTTCTGGAGTTGCATTGTCTGCAGCTTTATAGGTTACCCAATTGTCAAATACATCGGACAGACCCTCCCCTTCTACAATATTCCCATAGTTCCCATTTCGTAGCTTTACAGTGTCACCAGGAAGAACCTTCACACCCACACCATTCCAATCAGGCATGGTCCTTTCCATGGTCTTCCACGGTGCTTCACTTGTGCCTGGATTGCTGTCATTTCCATTGACGGCATCTAGATAATAAACATTCCCAATAGGTACAACTGGCTCATACACCCCGCTTGTCGCATTCCATCTACTCCCAGTAGCGTTCATACTGCAAGGATCGTTAGGACATTGTGTTTGATTATAATCAGAGCATTGAGTAATACCAACACAAGGACCGGGAACAGCACAGCCACTCCCATTCCACTCGCACACACTTGCACTTATGTTACAAGCGTCGGTCGTGCAATTAACAGAATACGTATAGTCAGGGCATTCAATTATGTTGCTGCAGGGGCCGGGAGCACAGGGACCGCAATCCTGTTCGCATAAAGAGCAGTTCTCACTGTCGTTGCAGCTATGGTCGCCGCAGGAAGGAATGGTGTAGTAGGCCTGGAGAGGCTGGAAGATGTCAGGCAAGCAGGCAAAGCACAGATACCGTTCGTTTATGTAATCCATGAACTCTGTGAGACTGACTTCACCGTCGCAGGGTCCCTGGGCCGCCGCTATGATTATAGAAACTAAAAACGCAATCGAAAAGATAGTTGGCAAAAGAGGTTTCATGTTGAATAATTAGCTTGTGTTTATAATATATTTCAAATAATTTTCGGCAGATTTTTCGACAGCTCGCCGAGCTTTTCAAGGACTTTTTTGGGGGTGTAAGATTTTAAATGCTGGGCCACATTTTTTTCTTTACCGAATCAATGCTCAAAGGAACGGCAGCACCGTCTATGGTTTTTTGC
>CP070751.1:4812505-4950100 GCA_020348445.1 Thermoplasmata archaeon | reverse complement strand
GTGGGATACCTAATTCGCGATAAAAGAACAGGAGATCGCAAGAAGGTAGTTGATATTCCAAAAGAACTAGGAAGTGAACAGATTGCGGGGCCCCTTTGGATAGGGGATATTCATGATAGGACCTACCTTAAGAATATGAAACTAGATGAAAGCCTAGGCACTAATAAGAGGTTGAAGAAGTATTTGGAGCTGTGGATAGAAGAGGCTGAAATGCCCCCCTATTTCTACGATCAAAACGAGGTAGCTAGCCTTACAAAGACCCAA
Organism: Thermoplasmata archaeon; assembly: GCA_020348445.1. Lineage (GTDB taxonomy): Archaea > Thermoplasmatota > Thermoplasmata. The sequence continues at coordinate 4,949,836 of CP070751.1, read as the reverse complement.
CCACTCTCATTGGATGACATGATGCAAAGGCTTAAGAAACACGGTTTTTCAGCATGCAAAACACACTTTTCCCCCACTGGATTTAAGACCGATGCAGAAATGGATGACATAAGAGATTTAGTAGAAGGGACAGCTTAAACATTTTAGGAAATTCACTCAGAATTTAGAAACTGGACATATCAGCAGATTTATAAATGGATATAGCGTTTCCTTTTTCTGAAAATCATGTTAAATCGATTTATATCACTATGGGTTTGTATACTATTATCCCTCGCAGGTATAACTGTGCTCTGTGTTTTCGACAGCTCAAACATTTTAATTGGGAATGTCGCAGGTGACACCATTTATGTGAATGAAACAGGATCAAATGGAGCCTATGACTCGATCCAGGATGCCATAACCGCAGGATTTGACGGCGATACAATCTTTGTCTATAGTGGGAGGTACTACGAGGATGTTGTGGTTAACAAAAGAATCAATTTGACAGGCGAGGATAGGAACATAACTATCATTGACGGAGTCGGAGGTGGGAATGTCGTCTTCGTCAGTGCGCCCTGGGTAAATATAACTGGATTTACAATCGAAAACGGCTCCTGCGGGATTAATGTCACAGGTGACAATTGCTGTATATATGGTAATATCATCAAGAACATTACTGGATTTCCAGGAACAAGCATTACCGAATGGTATATTCCTGCAGGTGATGGTAATGTAGGTTCTGGGATTTATCTTGATTCATCTGAGCAAGCAACAATCCATGATAACAACATATCGTCAGTATCAGGGGGACGAGGGGGAAACTCAGGACATTGGGGCGCAGGTGGCACCGGAGGGACAGGGGCGGGAATTTATCTACGTTCATCTTCTAATAACCGGATCTTTTCTAACATCATCTTCAACATGACGGGAGGAAAAGGAGGTACGGGAGGAAATTACGCAGTGGGAGGTGGTTGCGGTGGGATCGGAACCGGAATATATCTCAAACAATCTTTGAGAAATAATATTTCTTCAAACACGATATCTGCAGTCAATGGAGGGGAAGGGGAAGTCGGAGGACTCAGCAGCTCCAACGGGGCAGATCAAGTGGGTTTTGGAATATTCATTGAAGAGAATTCGTTTGACAACGAGATTTTCAACACCAACACAGTTGACGGTGATCCTGTGGTTTATTATTATAATAAGACGGGGGTCATCATCGATAACTATATTCTTGAAGCTGACTCAAATCCCACTAATTTGGGTAAGATAGTATGCATAGAGTGTATGAACATTGAAATAAAGAACAATATCATCTCAAACTTTACAGGAATGAGCCAGGAGACAGGTGATTACGATCAATTTATTACTCCTGGAGGTTTGGGCACAGGCATATATCTTTTTTTGTGTGAGCAAAGCAATGCCTCTTACAATAATATATCATTGATTACAGGGGGAACTGGTGGAACCGTAAGGATAGATGGAGGTAATGGCGGGATAGGCACTGGAATTTATCTTAAATCATGCACGGGAAATGATATTTTCTCCAACAATTTATCTTCCTTGCACGGAGGAGCAGGTGGTAATGGGGGCTATCAATCAGCGGGCGGCTCAGGGGGAATCAGTGCTGGTATTTATCTTTTGTACTCAACAAATAACAACCTCATTTCAAATATCATCCCGTCGTCTAGTGGTGGACTTGGTGGACTGGGCGGAAGGTATAGCTCCGGTGGGGAAGGGGGAGTTGGTTGCGGGATATATATTAACTCGTCCATTAAAAATAATATTTCTACTAATACGATATCGAATGTTAACGGTGGAGCAGGTGCAGCTGGAGGATTCCATGGCTCCCCCGGTGCATCACAGGTTGGATTTGGGATATATATTCATTCTGATTCACTGAACAATAGCATAATGTTATCCAATACCCTGGACGGAGATCCTATTGTTTACCGTTATAACGAGACAGATGTTCTCATCGAAAATTACGTTCTTCTGGCAAATTCAAATCCCACTAACTTCGGGAAGATAGCCTGTATCAACTGTCATTCTATTACCGTACAAAACAACGAGGTAGCAAACTATCATGGAATGGGTGCGGAAACCTGGGAATTCCGACAGCACATGAGGTTAGGTGGAATGGGGACAGGGATATATCTTAGATCAGTTACGCATTCCAATATAACTTCAAATACAGTCTCCTTTATCTTCGGAGGAACTGGTGGAACTGGTGAGGAACATACCGCGGGAGGTACAGGTGGAGTCGGTGCTGGGATATATCTTCTGTCTTCCTCGGATAACAACATATCCTCAAATGTCATTTCATCAATCGAGGGAGGAAAAGGAGGAAGGGGAGGGAACGATGCCACCGGTGGAACAGGAGGTATGGGTGTTGGTTTTTATTTCCAATCTTCTACAAATAATAATATTTCCAGTAACACCTTGACGTCCATTACAGGAGGACTCGGGGGTAATGAGGGCCAATCTGGTGATTATAAAGGCAACAATCAGGTGGGATTCGGTTTATTTATTGATCAGGATTCATTGGATAATAAAGTTGAAACAACTAACATCATTGATGGTGATGCGATTATCTACTACTATAGTCAAGCCAATATCACAATAGAGGGATACTCCTTGGAGGCAAATTCCAATCCCACGAATTACGGAAAGATAGCCTTAATCGAATGCGATAACATCACGATAAAACACAATGTAATTGCCAACTATCGAGGTTTAGCCGGGGGAAACAAGGGATATCATGTAATTGGAGAAAATGGTGAAACTGGTTGCGGTATCAATCTTCGATTTTCTACCAACATCACCCTTGTTTCCAATATAATCTCTTCAATTACTGGCGGGGAGGCAGGCGATGGAGGATACGAGGCAAACGGAGGAATCGGCGGAACTGGTGTGGGTATCTACCTGTACTACTCGAATCTCAATTACATAACGACCAATACTCTTTCCTCTGTCACAGGTGGAACGGGGGGAGTTGGTGGTTGGTTTGGATCAGGGGGTCGAGGCGGACTTGGTGTCGGTCTATATATGGAATCCTCATGGGATTTTGACATCGTATATAATTCGATATCCTCGATTGTTGGAGGAGCCGGGGGTAAAAGGGGATTTGATGGATCAGATGGTAGTAAAGGAAATGGTATTTGTATCTATCTCAAATCGGCAAATAACAATTTGATCAAATACAACAATGTTTCAAGTAGCGATTACGGCATATATCTGGAATCATCAGAATCGAACAAAATCTTCAATAACAATTTGATTGGAAATACCAACCAAGGATACGACAACGGCTTAATCAATAAATGGAACACTTCATATCCCACAGGAGGTAACTACTTCAACGATTATTCAGGTGCAGACGAATACAAGGGTCCAGGTCAGGATATCTGGGGTAGTGATGGGATAGGGGACTCATCGTATATTGACATTGGAGGAGGTACCGGGAACCAGGATTACTATCCGTTAATGTACCCGTACAATGAAAACACCATATTCCTATGTTATGGTTGGAATCTCATTTCCATTCCATATATCCAAACTAATACAGATTTGAACACCGTTTTGGCGTCCATCGCTGGTTCTTATGACGCAGTTCAGTGGTACAATGCAACCGATGCGAATGATCCCTGGAAACATCACCATATTTCAAAACCATCTCATCTTAACGATTTGGGTGGTATCGACAACACCATGGGATTCTGGATACATATAACCGAACCTTCGGGGATTTTATTTGAGTTCTATGGCTTGCGACCCACGGAATCACAACAGATCAACCTACATCTTGGTTGGAACCTTGTGGCTTATCCATCTCTTACAAGCTACAACAGAACGAAGGGGCTGAATAACATAAATTTCGATACCCAAATTAATCTCATAATGTGGTATGACGCGTACTCAAATGTGTGGCAAAAGATGGGTGAAAATGATCTTTTCAGGAAAGGACAGGGTTACTATATCCATTCTAAAGAGGATGTGACCTGGAACGTTCCGCTGTGATTTGCACAATGCAATAAAGTTTCTATGAATTAATCCTTATGAGTTTTTGAGATTAAATGCTATGAATAGGTTTTATTTTCCAATTTATTTATTATAGAATAGAAATATACGGGTTCAGCCTAACAAGTTTCTGCATAGTGTCTTTACAAGGTGCACCCATGGCCCCACCCCTACTCGGAGAAACAGCTGCAGTCATTGTTGCCGTACTTTGGACAGCAAACTCGATTCTCTTTACTGCAGCAGGCAAGCGCATAGGTGCAATCAGCGTCAATGCATTTCGGATTCTTCTTGCCTGTACATTCTTGGGACTGACACACATCATCTTTTTCGGGACTATTCTCCCGGCCGCAAATTCTGCCCAGTGGTTCTGGATGGGAATATCTGGAATAGTGGGTCTTGGGATAGGAGATTTTGCATTGTTTGCCGCCTTCGTGATTATCGGTCCTAAAAGATCACTGCTTCTCATGGCTCTAGCTCCCGTGTGCTCGGTGTTCGCGGGTTTTATAGTACTCAACGAGGGCTTGGGAATCTGGTCTGCAATAGGTATTACTGTCACACTTATTGGAATCATAATCGTGATTCTTGAAAAGAAAGAGGATCCAGATGATTATAAGATAGAACCAGAGAAAAAGAAATTGGGTATATTTCTTGGAATAATTGGTGCAGTAGGTCAAGGTGTAGGTCTTGTCATTTCTAAGTATGGGATGGTAACTGTGGCAGACGATCCCTCTGTTCCATTGGATTCTCTCTCTGCTGCCTTGATTAGGATGGTTGTTGGGGCGATTTTTGTCTGGATTTGCATTATTGCAATGGGCAAGTTTCATGAGATGAAATCCGGTTTTTCAGATAGGCGTGCTATCAAACTGACTTCAGCAGGTGCCTTTGTGGGACCGTTTCTAGGTGTCTGGCTCTCAATGGTGGCTGTGACATATGCCCTGGCAGGTATTGCCATGACCCTGATGGCCCTAACACCAGTTATCATAATACCCATGGTTTGGGTCCTTTACAGGGAAAAGACAACCTCAAGGGGGATACTAGGGGCTTTGGTTGCAGTATGTGGTGTGGCGATACTATTTTTGTTTTGATTGAGTTTGCTTACAAAGATGAATAGGTTGAGCAGATACGAAGAGACACAACTTTTTAAACCCTCTTTTGCATTCTGCTAATTATGAAGCAAGTATTTATCACACGGGCCCTTCCAGAGCCAGGAATAAGGATGCTGAAAGAAAAATACGAAGTAGAGGTCAATCCTCATGACAGGGTTCTTACCAAAGAGGAAATTGCATCCGGTGTCAAGGATGTAGATGCACTCGTCTGCCTGTTAACCGATACCATAGACAAGGATATTATCGAAGCAGGCTCAAATCTTAAGATAATCTCAAACTACGCTGTTGGCTACAATAACATAGATGTGGATTATGCAACCTCAAAAGGTATAATAGTGACCAACACACCTGGAGTGCTTTCTGAGACCACAGCCGATTTGGCTTTTGCCCTCCTTATTGCTACTGCAAGGCGTATTCCTGAGGGAGACAAGTTCATGCGTGAGGGTAAATTCAGAGGTTGGGCTCCTGAATTGATGCTGGGCACTGATGTATACGGTAAGACATTGGGCGTAATCGGATTGGGAAGAATCGGTATACTTGTAGCAAAGCGTGCCTTGGGTTTTGATATGCAGGTGTTATATCACAGTGCCAATAGAAAACCAAATGTCGAACAGGAACTAGGTGTGAAGTATGCTGAATTGGATGAGTTGCTAAATAAGTCTGATTTTGTATCACTGCATGTGCCTCTTACTTCTGCGACAAAAGGTCTCATTGGTAAGAGAGAATTTGAACTCATGAAACCAAGTGCCATTCTGATAAACACCTCTAGGGGCGAGGTTGTGGATGAGCCTGCCTTACTTGAAGTATTGAAAGATAAAAAGATTCGAGGAGCAGGTCTGGATGTATTTTGGGGAGAGCCAACCAATGTCAATCCTAAGTTGTATGAACTCGATAATGTTGTGCTGGCACCCCATATGGGCAGTGCTAGTTTAGAGACAAGATCAAAAATGGCTGAGATGGCGGCTTCTGCGGTGATAGATGTACTTGAGGGTAGAAAACCGACTCACATAGTTAATCCCGAGGTATTGGGAGCATGAGCATTTTTCAGAATCAAAAAGAGTTGCTGGATGTAGATGGTGAAGCTATAGGAAGAGCCCATGTTTTGGATATACTAGAAGCAGGAGTATTATCTGTCTTACCAGAAAAAGCAGTGAATGATTTTTTCTTGAGAGGGATCATACAGTTACCACCAGAAGTCACTGTACTTGGATGGGGGAAAGCTTCGATTGGAATGTTATCCGCATTTAAAAATAACTATCAAGGAGATATTTTAGGTGGCCATATAATAACTTTGCCTGAGGAAGATAAATCATTGAGCAATTCAAAAATTCGCACTTCTTCTGGAGCTCACCCCTTACCTGATGAGTCATCGCTGGATAGTGGAAGGAAGCTCCTTGCGATTGCAGAGGCACTGAAAGAGGAGGACACTCTATTATGCCTTATATCTGGAGGTGGCTCTTCCATGTTCGAGGTACCACAAAATGGTATAGAGTTAGAGGATCTGAGAGATTCTTATAAACTCCTTTTAGACTCAGGAGCAGACATTCATGAAATGAACTCAATACGTAGGGCGTTATCCTCAAGTAAAGGCGGTGGATTGGCCAAGGCTGCCTATCCTGCAAAGATCATTAATTTGGTGATTTCTGATGTCCCAGGAAATAATTTAGAAGACATAGCCTCGGGCGCTACAGTGTGGGATCCATTTAAAATTCAGCCTGAAGATGTTGTAAAAAAATACAATTTACTGGAGAAACTAGAGGATAACACTCTCAAAAAAATTAAAAGTTATAGGCCCATCGAAGATAATTATTTTCAAAATGTGGAAACATATATTATTGCAGATAACGACAGGGCACAAGAAACCATGCTCAACAAGGCAAGGTCTTTGGGATATGCTGCTACTCGATATGGAGGATTCCTCCACGGAGAAGCCCGTCTAGCTGTAAAAACCTTCATGAGAATCGATGGTGAAGTAATAATCGGTGGTGGAGAAACTTCTGTAACTGTTAAGGGGAGCGGTCAGGGAGGTAGAAATCAGGAATTCGTTTTGGCGGGATTGAAAGAATTAAAAAATGGTATTATAGTCTCCATTGGTACTGATGGGATTGATGGGATGACTGACGCTGCGGGGGCAATAGGTGATAATGGGGTTTTGGAGAACTCCCGGGCGATGGAGTACAATATAAACACATTTTTGGAAAACAATGATTCTTATTCATTCTTTTGCGGTTGTGGTGGATTGATCAAGACAGGGCCCACGGGAACGAATGTGGCTGATGTATGTGTGTTTTTTAGGGAATAACGATCTGGGTGGGTTTATTTATCAAATTGTAAAATTAAATGTTGGAGACACTGCTGTATTTCCTGATTCATCCTGTGCTGCTATTTTGTAATATACCTGTGTTCCTTTTTTATTTTCATAAGGCAAATATATCTGACTTTCATATGTATTTCCACTTACATAAAGCATCTTCCCACCTCGACCGGACTGTTCACTACGGGAAAACCATGCGAAACCAAACCAGGCTAAAGAGAGAGTAATATTACTTGTAATATCTGCTGTAATTGTTACAATAGAATCCTTCGTTGTCGGATTTTGTGGAGAATGATGAATATTTAATATTGCTAGAGTTGTAACATCACTTCTTTCAATTTCTCCTATTTGTATTATATATTCCTCTGTAACAAATATGGCATCATTATACCCGCTAGCACTCACAATATACCAAACCTCAGTTCCATTGCTAAAAGGGCCAATCTTTGTTTCATACTTTCCATCACTGACTTTATCCATACCCCAACCTCCAACGTTTCCACCCATAAAATATGTCATACGATTAAACTCCACTCCTGAACAATTCTCAACGTATACAGTTATAATTATTTCTTCGCCCGCTTTAGGATATTTAGGATTCTGAGAAACCTCAGTGATTTTTACTTTTCTCTCTTTTTTATCGTCTCCATCTTCTTCAAAGCACCCACTATTAAAAGCAGTTAATAGTAATAGTGCATAGATTACAATAACCGAGGCTTTAATTTTCATGATGTTTTCCTTCCAAGATATTTACATTTCATTCAAGCAATTTATCATTAGGGCCCTTTGCTTTTAGTTGTCCTCGCCTTAAGTTATATACGGATATTCTCATATATAAATTTATATCACTTTGGTTCCATGTATCCCAGACTTCATCCCAGTAATTATCCCGACATGGGATATTTCAATCTCCATTCCCCCTATCCATCTCCTATAATATGAACGAAATTGCATAATTTCAGTATGATAGAAATGTAAAAAGAAATTAGCATTATACGTATATTTTAATAGATACAAATAAATACCTGTATATACATGTATATTTATGGAATGTAAAATCAGGCCCACAAGACATGCCCAAGATATGATGATAGAACGGGGTGTGTCTAAAAGGGAAATGGTTGAGACTATCAATAAGGGTGCAAAGAAATTGCGAAAAAAAAAGATAGTTTCGTTTCACAGAAATATCGAAGTGGTTTATAAGAAAAAACCTTGCCATTTATTTATAATAACCGTTTATAGAGGTGATTAAATATGAAATGTCCCGTGTGTGAAAAAGGGAAACTAACAAAAAAGAAAATCGATTACACGTACAAGGAGTGGTATTTTGGTAAATATGATGCAGATATTTGTAATAAATGCGGAGAGTCATTCTTTACAGAAGAGGCGTCCGATCTCATCGAGAAGAAAGCAAGAGAACTGGCACTTTGGGGAATCGAGAAAAAGACTAAGATCTCACATTCTGGTAACTCACTTATAGTGAGAATTCCAAAGGCCATCGCAAATTTTGTTGAGATTGAGGAAGGGGAGGAAGTGACGATTCGTCCCGAAGGCAAGAAGAAACTGATTGTGGATGCTACGCATTGAATTAGTTTCGTGGGTTGGAATATCCTTAATAAGCATTTTGTAAGTCTATTTATAATTTATTCGAGGGGGATCCCATTGCAGTTCTCCACAATGGAAACTATGTTCTAATCCCACCAAAATCCCTAGTTTGTATCTTATTTTTCATCTCCACCAATAAAATTGCGCCTCAGATCCCAATAAGTATCTTCGTCGATCTTATCCTGTACTAATTTAGTTATTAACCTCAATGTTTTAATTTTTTCAAGTTCTTCTGGGTAAATATAAAAATGGTGAACTTCGTTGCCTATTCTTGTAATAGTAACACTTTCATTCTCAACTAATAGATTTATATTCTTCCTAATAGTTAAACGATTTATCTTGGTTTTGGCTGCAAGCTCCTTCTGCGTTATGCCGGGATGTTTTTTAATGGAATTAATCAATGACATTTGAGTATTGCTAATCCTATTTTTCTCCTTATGTTCAGTGGGATAATATATCCTCTTCTTAGAATCCGAATATATTTCGCCGTTCTTTTCCAAATATCTTAGATGATATCTGAGAGTACTTTCTGGAAGATCAAAAATAGTTTGGATGTCACTAAAGGGTGAACCTGGATGTATCTGAATGTAGTTGACAATTTTAGGTCTAAGATCATTATTTAATTTCTCAGATTTAGATTTCAAATTCATAGGTAACATTGAAAGGTTTTATACTACCTTAATATTTTTCTTGGATTTGTCTATTTTCCTTCAATCACTGCGGTATTTCTCTAATAATGACTTAGCATCATTATAGGTCTCATCCGATAATTTTCCTTCAGAGTGTTTTTTATCTAACAGGATTGATAGTTGGTCAGGTGGTAACTCTTGTACCCCGATATCCTCACTTTTACCCCTGTTTCTAATAACAACGACTGATAATAGGATAATAATAACGAGAGCAATAATCAAGGCTATCAAGTAAATGTTAGCGAATAGATCTTTTTCATCATCTTCAGATTCACTTGGTTCCTCAACAATTTTACTGAAATCCGCTGATAGATCATGAATACTGTGGTTATATTCGATGTGAATATAGTAATATGTATCGTTCTCGGTAATTGTGTAATTTATCAGCTCCCCATCCAACATGATTTCGATGTCATCAGGTTCGCATAAACTCTTTGGTACCTCGATTTCTGTTACTCCCTGTGTTCCATTGGGCCCTGATACCTTGATCTTAAGTTTGTGTTCTTCTTTATCAAATTCACCTTCCAATAAAGACGAGTTTGTTTTTGCCAGTATAGTATAATTGTCCCAAGTAATCGTAATGCCAATCCAGTCATCTGGTAAACTCTCGATCCACCCCAAATAACCCTTGTTTTGAATAAATTCCAGACCGTCACCAATACCATTTCCGTTTGTATCCCATAAGGATGCGTTTGTTTTTGAAAAAATTACTTCAAATCCATCACCGAGATTATCGCCATCTGTGTCTTTATTATCTGGGTAGGTGCCGTTCATATTCTCTTGAATGTTTGTCAATCCATCATTATCAAAGTCATCATTTGCTCCACTGGGGTAGAATGCTTCGTTTACATTTTGTTTAGTAATCCCTCCTCCTCCTCTTCCGCCTATTGCGAATAATGCATTGTTTACAATCCCAACAGCCAGAGTATCACGGCCAGTTGGCATAGGAAGGGACTCTGCCCAGGTGTCTGTTACAGGATCATATACATAATGTGTTTCACCAGCACTTGCTCTTCCGCCTACAATATGTATTTTGTTATCTAGGACACCAATCCCAAACCACGAATTTTCTCTTAACATCGAAGTTTTGATTGTCCAGTTATCAGTTACAGGATCATATACCTGGGTTTCGTTCTCATCTTGCCAGCCATCACCATCTTGTCCGCCAATTGCATATATTTTATTATCTAGGACTGTCACTCCCAACTTTCCTCGTATAATTGGCATAGATGTTTTTTTAGTCCATAATTCTGTAATCGGATCGTACTCCATAACAGATTCATTTTCTTCTAAAGAAGATGCATCGCCACCTATAAGGTATATTTTATCGGCTACAACCCCAACTCCAAAATACCTACGTTTTGATGGCATGGGTGCTTTTGTAGTCCAATTATCTGTAATTGGATCATAAACATCTATTGCGGTACCACTACCCCCACCTTCATCACCCCCCATCACATAAATCTTATTTTTCACCACAGCTACTCCAGGATAGGCATGTGGATGAGGCATAGGAGATTTCGTAGTCCAAGTATCGGTTACTGGATCATATTCCTCGTTAATGTCTAAATTGTAACCCCCAAGAACATAAATCTTATCATTGACAACTGCAGCTCCAATTCCGTGGCGGTGTATCGACATCGGCGCCCTCGTTGTCCAAATCCCTAACCAGTTATTATCACCCCCTCTAGTATTTCTTGCCTCTATACCCACATAATCGTTTATCTCGTAATCTGTTGATGGATCCACATCCGTTTCCATGTCCATATTATTTGTTTTGATTTCGTAATGAGTTAAGCTCGCTGGGTTAGAGATTATTACTATACATAATATGGCAATAATGATCGTCATCCAATTTTCATATAATTTTTTGTCGTCCATCTTTATCACCTTTATTTGAAATTTATGTGCTTAATAAATAGATAGTTCATAAAGGTATAAAAGAATTTTAACGGTAATTTTAATCATTGCTGGCCGAGTCATGATATATAACTTTTTTGACGATTTTAATAATCATAGATTCGGTTTAACACTTTTTCATTTTAAAAAGAAATTGAATTATCAAAGCATAATTTCATGAAGCTATCCTTAAAACTCAAATTCCCTATCTCCATAACCAATAACAGGACACGGTCCCAAACACTCCCCACAGTGAATGCACTTCTCTTCATCCAAATAAACCTGTTCATCCAATTTCAATGCACCTTCATCACATCTTCCAGTGCATATTCCGCACCCTATACAAAGATGCGCTCTTACTATCGTGTCCCTGACATCATTCATGAGCTTCTTTGTATCTTTTTCATCCTTTCCCCTTACCACCATTCCTCCCTCTCCAAAAACATCTACATTCGCAATTGAGCATGAATTTGTTTTATCATCATAGCTAACATCACCGAGAATATTCATGAGGTTCGAGATCCTGACCATGTCAAGGTTTCTTGTGAAAACACCTTCGATACTCACTCCTCCCTCACAGGGCTGGTAACCCTCAGCTGATAAGAATTCGATTCTTCCTTGTCCCTCTGGTGGGGGCTTTTTTTCTCTACCCTTCAAATCGATACCCTTCCTCTCTACAAGATCCAGCATACCCGCAGGAAGTTTTCGCCACCTCCAAAGTCCAAATTCCAACCATTCTTTTGGATAACCTTTATCGTCCGCGAAATCCGATAAAAATCTTCCCCACTTTTCATAGGAAGAAGAATAGCTTTTTACGATCTCCAAATCTGCCATGTCTGATGCAGGGCACATAAAGCACCCTATCCTCTCAAGACCTCTTTCGTACCATATATTATAAGGGACCTTCTTGGAAAAGATATAGAGCCAGATATGCAGCGCAGTCCAGTCCTGAATTGGAGACACACCTAGCTGACCAGGGACCCAGGGATTCTCCCAGATCCTGCCCTTTTTAGCCCTCTGTTCAGATTCATAGGCTCTCTGGCCTATGAGAGATACCACACCATCTGGAAAATGCTTTGATATGAGCCTTACAGTGGGACCAAGTTTACAGCTTTTACAGCACCATCGAAAATCTTTGCCTGGAGGACCGAAATTTGGGACATTCTCCCAGAAGGCATCATGGGCGTTTTCTTTTACGACCTCCAAGTCGAACATCTTGGCTATTTCATCTACATGGGATTTTGTTTCCTCAAATTCCAATCCTGTATCCACAAACAGTATTTTAGGAGAAAGTCCTGCATCCAGTGCAAGCAGCAAAGTGGCAAGGCTGTCCTTTCCCCCTGAAAAGGAGCAGGCAACTTCCTTATCCTCTCTTTCGACAACCCTCTTTATGAATTGTATGGCCTTTGGAACCTTTTTTTCGAAGAACCACGAATTAGCTGAAATAGCATCCTCCCAAGTACGACCGGAGGGAAGTAAGGATACTTCCTCTCTGCCGTGCCATCTGGTTTTTACTCCAACACCCTTGTTTCCCACCATCTCTTTTCCAGGCAACATGGCTTTTCCCAATGCAATGACATTCTTATCAGGATCAAGGACCACGGCCTCATCCCCAAATGCAATATCTGGATGGGCATCTGTTATGCCCACACAAAGGGCGTTAGCCCCCTTCATTATTGGATTCACGGCCCCAGGATCCACGATCACCCAGTTCTTGGTTAGGTTTTTTTCTATGGCCTGAGCCGCGTGCATTCTAAGGATCACCTTGTATCTCTCCCCTGGATCGTAGCGCAATGCACCCAAAACGCGGCCGTCCATTATTATCTCATCCATCCGATCCAAGGCCGGAGCCCTATTAAGAACAACTATTTTGTCTTCTGGGACAAGCTCTTTTCCGCATCCAGATCCAAACTGACCGTCGATTTGCGCCCTTATTAATCTCAGTTCTTCATCAAAAGCAGGTCTTACATCTCCAGGTGGTGTGAGTCTAACTTCGTTCGTTTCGCTGTTGCATGTTCCGCATTCTTTTGACTCAAGAATCGGAAGGTTGCACTCAAAACACCATCTTAATGCTAATTTTCCTAATCTCACAACGCCCATAAAATCACTTAGAATTACTAAGATTGTTTACTTTAATGTGTAGACGATTCTTTCCTTGTCCTTTCCCTTGTTTTCCTTCTTTGTGATTTGTAGTGTCCCAAGTTCCTGGGTGGATTTGACATGTGTTCCTGCACAGGGGCAGACATCGAAACCTTCGATTTCAACTATGCGTAGGGTTTTGATGGAGGAGGGTATGAGATCGAGATTGGATCGCAGAGGATCTGTTCTTTTTTCAAGGCTTTCCCTCTCCTCCGCATAGATTTTAACAGGGGAGTTTCTTTGGATAACTTCGTTGGATGCATCCTCTATTTTCTTAAGATCATCATCTGATAAGCTGATTGGATAGAAATCCACCCTCGAGTAATCAGCATGAATCTGGTTCCCCACTGTCCTTGCATTGAATAGATCGTACACAACACCTGATATCACATGCTGTGCAGTGTGCATCTTCATATGTCCATATCTTTTCTCCCAGTCAAGGGTTCCATGCACATCCCCCTCAGGTAAATCGCCGGTTATTATGTGCTTTATTATTCCCTTCTTTTGGACCTCGGCGACCCTGCTCTCCCCCCCAGGCCATCTCAGAACACCTGTGTCAGATGGTTGTCCTCCACCAAGTGGATAGAAAGCGCTCTTGTCCAATACAACGTAATTGTCTTTTTTCTTTACAACCTTTGCATCAAATTCTTTTATATAATTTCCCTCTATGTCCTTCATGTAAAGAAGCTCAGTCATTTTCACACCGACCTTTGATATTCTTGAGCTTTATTAAAACTTCCCTCTAATCTAGGTTCATATTCATCATTGCATAGAACTAATCTGAAGTATCAGGGGGAGGTGGAGGAACCTCCTTTGGCTCCGGAGGTGGTGGTGGAGCCTCTTTTGGCTCAGGGGGTGGTGGCGGAGGCTCTATTGGCTCTGGAGGCGGTAATTCTTTTTCAATGATTTTTGGTTTAGGACGTTTTTTACGGGGCTTGGATTTTGGTAATTTTTTAGGCTCTTTGGACATTTTAATTTTCTTGTCCTCAGTTGTCTGCACTGGAATCCCTTTCTCTTCACCTTCCTTCTTTTCTTCTTCCCTTTGCCAGAAAGTATGTAAAAGAAGAAAAATGAAAAGGACTATCACGAGGATAAGCAGAATTATAGACAGCCATTCTATCTCGTCATCAGGTTCAGGTCCACCCTCGATCTCAAATGTCACAACCTGTGAATCTTGTTCACCTTGACCATCGATGACTGTAATTGTTATCCTATGAACACCCTCATCTCCTTTTCTTGGAGTAAATGAAATGGTCCCTGTTACAGTATCTATTACAAACAGATCAGAATTGTCAGAGAAGATAAGGACAGCATCATCATCGTCAGTTGCTGATACTGTATAAGTAAACTGCTTTCCTACTTCTGCAAATTGATTGGGGATGCTGCTTAATACAGGTGGATCGTTCGTATTGAGAACCGTGAATGTCAAAGTCTCAGAATCTATTGCACCTTGAGAATCAGTTACTGTGATGGTGATGACTTCTATCCCAACCTGGTCATTCGTGGGTGTAAAGGTAATTATGCCAGTTTCTGAATCGATTTCAAAAAGCTCTGTATCTTCAGAAAAGGTCAGTGTGTCATCAGAATCCACATCACTTGCTAATACAGTATAACTGAATTCTGAATCTTCATAGGCGATAAGAGAGCCGATTTGCTCGAGAGTTGGTGGATCATTTTCGTTTGTTATGCGCAACAAAAGAATAACAGTGGATGTCCCTTTATCATCATCGTTTATTTCGACGGTAACTGCATTTAAGCCAACATCCTCATTTGTTGGTATGAATTGGATTACACCGGATGTGGGATCGATATCGAACATATCAGTATTATCTGTGAAAGTTATCTTGTCCCCTACTGCATCCGTGGCATTGATCTTCAAGGTAAAAAGGTGCCCCTCTTTGGCGGTCGCGTCAATATTCGATTTTTCGGGGATGGGTGCGGAATTGAAGATGATCGCAAAAACAGAATCAGTTCCCATCCCACCATCATCATCTGTGACAGAAAGTACGACAGTGTATACATCATCGTCAGCATAAACATGGGTTGGATTCTGTTCTGTGCTAATCGTTCCATCTCCAAAATCCCACAAGAATGTGTGTGAATCTGAAATACCAGGATCAGAATAATTACCTTTGAAGAAAATGGCAGTCCCTTCCCCCTCATAGTAAATCACACCTGCATCAGCAGAAGGAGCAACATTAATAATGGTCACTAGGGTAGTATCAATACCAAAATCCCCATCATCATCTGTTATTTTTAAGCTCACCAAAAAAGCTCCATTGTCGTACCATGTCCATGATGGACTTTGGCCATCTGCATCATCATATTGACCGTCGTTGTCCATATCCCATTTGTACGTGAATGTATCGGATCCAGGATCCAAAGCAGAGGCCGAGAAATCCAAGGATGTACCTTCGTATCCTGAGTAAGGACCGCCTGGATCAGGGATAGGTGCGATGTTATTAATGGTAACAGTTGTATTATCGATATCAATTCCCCCATCATCATCTATAACCCTCAGGTAAATTGTCCCTGAAAAATCGTCTGGCCAGGTCCAAGTGGGATTGGGCCCGGTTGCATCTGAATACGTCACTCCATCAGAGTCATCAAAGTCCCATTCATAGGTAAAGGTGTCAGTGCCAGGGTCTGTTGCTGAGCTGAAAAAGCTCACAGGTGCACCTTCGTCCCCAGAGTACGGACCTTGTGCGTAGGCAGTAGGCGCAACATTGTTTATCATTACAAAAGTATTATTTGAATTAGTTCCACCGTCGTCATCAGTAACAGTTAATGTGGCAATATAAATCCCGTCATCTGAATATACATGTGTTGGATTCTGCTGGCTTGAACTTTCTCCATCACCAAAGTCCCAATAGTAGGTAAATGTATCCAAAGATCCAGGATCGGATGCCACCCCTGTAAACGAAACGACGGAACCTTCATCCTCAGAATACGGTCCCCCAGCATCAGCTGTTGGAGCCACATTGTTGATTGTCACAATCTCCTTGTCTGAATCTTCTCCACCGTCAGAATCACTTACTCTCAGGCTTATTGTAAACACACCGTTGTCGTACCATGTCCATTCAGGATTTTGACCTGTTGCATCATCGAATAGGCCATCGTTGTCAAGGTCCCATTCATAGGTTAATGAATCTGCACCAGGGTCGGAAGCTGAGCCCGAGAGTGCAATTGCCGTGCCTTCGTATCCAGAGTAAGGTCCGCCGCAATCAGCGACAGGTGCGGTATTGGTAATTGTAACAGAGGCCGAATCAAATCCAATGTCACCGTCATCATCAGTCACTCGAAGATATATCATTCCCGAAAACTCATCGGACCAAGTCCAAGTAGGGTTTGGACTAGTTGCATCCAAATAGGTAATCCCATCTGAATCATCGAAGTCCCAATCATAGGTAAATGTATCCTCACCAGGATCAGTTGCCGAGCCAGTGAAGATAACACCCACGCCCTCGGTTCCTGAATAGGGTCCATTGGCATCAGCAATTGGAGCCACATTGTTCACAGTAACAAAAATTGTATCTGAATCTGTAAAACCGTTGTTATCCTCCACAACCAGTGTAACAGCGTAATTACCGTTGTCCGAAAACGAATGGCTTACATTGATTCCTAATAAAACTGTGCTATCTTCAAAATACCAGGTGTAAATCAAGGTGGACATATCAGAGGGAGTATCGTACGAGTCGCTGCCGTTGAAATAAGTCATTTCTCCTTCATCCACGATTTGATCGATTCCTGCATTTGCCACAGGCGCCACATTGTCCACAAAAACGAATAAGGTATCGGTTCCTGTATTATTTGCGATATCCCTTGCTATCAAAGTTACAGTGTATGTCCCAGCCTCAGTAAATACATGATCTGGATATGTTCCATAGCCGAGGAAACCGTCTCCAAAATCCCAGGTAAGGTTGCGGAGTTCTTTTTCATCAGAGCTTGCAGAGCCATCAAAATATACTATCTCGTCCTCAAAGGACGACTTATCATCTCCGGCAACGGCAATGGGATCAATGCTGTCCACATAAAATATCCATGCGGTGTAATTTTCATTTCCGAACATGTCCGTCACTATCAAATAAACTGTGTGAAAGCCCTCAGACAATGAATATGAAGGAACAAGTGTTATGGAATCTGGATTTTTCGTGGCATTAACAGTTTGATTTATTCCGTCCAAAAAGATGTACACCCTGGAAGTATCGACTCCTGAGCCAGAGTCATAATACTGCGCTCCTATTGTAGGCTGTGTAGAATTTACCCAAGAGTCGGGCTCTGGAACAAAGCCCGATATTAAAGGTATCTCACTCTCCAATCTTACTATGAAAGGAACCTCAATTGAAGCAGACATATTTGTAACACCAACAAGAACAACACCTCGAAACTCCCCAGCATTTGGCGGTAGGTTATAGGAAGCATTGAAATTTACAGCTTCATTTGCATTAAAAGGACCAGAGGGAACGTCCGTTGTGACGATATCATCCCCGTAGACCACCTCGATAAAGCAGTCAAATGGTGATGGATTTGAAGGCACGCTCCATCCGTGGACAAAAACCCAGTACCTTCCATCTGCAGGTAGATTTAGGAGGATTTCCTCTTCCTCGTTCGGCGAAGTCGAGGATGCCACCTGTTCCGAGCCCCAGTTTGGAATGCCATTGGTGTTTATGTCCCTCAAAAGGAATAGATCGATATCCATGCTTATTGGACTTGAGACGTTGACCCTGATGTATTCTGCTCCACTTACGTTGAACTCCCTTGACCAGTTGGAGGTAGTCTTATCACTGGGATCATTTTGATAGACCTGCTGGTTTGGATATTCCATGGGGGGGAATACACCATATGCTTTGGTATTGATTCCAGATAAATTAAAGCTCGATAGCACAGTAAATTCCTGTGTGCCTGTTAAATTGGGAACTTTATCGATGTATCCTAAATCCCAGGGATAGGGTGTGACATTGACAGTTCCGAGTTGGCCTGTTACATTTTCAGTAAAAGACTGGCCCCCAAAAAGAACATTGTGTAAAATTATCTCGTTCAACCCAGGACTCAAGTCAGCTGAGATAATCTCCTGTGGGCCCCCCGTCGTGGTATTGAACCTGAACTTCCCGCCCCACATGTATGAATCTGCACTTCTGCCCTTTATCTCCATTGTATGGGGCCCGAATCTCTCCGGTGTTTCATAAGAAAAAGTATCAGATGATTCACCAAGTATGAAAACATCGATATCAGTGGGATATTCATTCCATTTCACGTCAGCCACTATTTTTGTTCCTGGATTGACATCATATGAATCTGGGATGTCGATGAAATAGAACCTCCAATCGCCGCCTTCGTACCTCCAACCCCATCTGAATGCACCGAAAACCTGATCATTGGCGTATAGTTCTTCTGATAGAGTGTTTCCACCGAAGGTGAACAGGGGAGAGTTTGAAGCAACATTTACAATCACTGGCATTGCAGTTTCGTTTCTTGTATCGTTTATTAGGATGATACCCTGGTAAATCCCAATTGGTGTTGAAGGCGGCACAGTAATAGAAGCATGGAACGTGGATGTACCAGATGCACCAATGGTTAGATTTGTAGTGTTCGTTGAAAGCCAATCCCAATCTGTTCTATTGTAACACTGGGATCGAATGTACAGATGAGTGATATTGGGAGCAGCCCCTCCTGGCTGATGGAACATGCCCACGATAAGGCCATCATCGATTCTTGATAAAGGATCGTGCATTCTAGCCTCTTGGGTTGTTGCAGTAATGGAGGATGAGCAAATGCTCGTAAGTTCCGACCATTCAATTTCCGACTGCTGGGCTGTGTCATCGCCGTTTGAATCGTTCCAGTAGCTTCCATTTCCATTGTTGTCTTTCCAGTTGTAAATCGTGATCCAGAACTTGTTCTCCTGGAAGTAATTGAGATCTGAATCGAACTCATCATAGGGCATGTATCCCGAGACCTTGAGCAGAGCCGTATCTATTGGAATCCGAGAGATATTGTTCTTTGAATCGTTTAGGGCAATCAAAAAATCAGGACGAGCAGTGGAAGCGTCCTCTCTGGATTTGTTGGCTTCTATTTCAGTTGTGTATGTTTCTGAAAGAGAGAGAACGTAATCTGAAACTTTTACATCAACTGAATTGTTGTAATCAGCATTCGAAACAGATATTGTAATGTTGTCCGACTCTCCAGGAAACATGATGTGGGCAAAGGCATCATAATCTACACCCCGATAATCCCCTGCAGTCCAAAAAGTTGGTGATAATAAAAGACCAGAGATGTTATTTGCGACCTTTGTGGCCCTTGTGGCATTGGAAAAACCTGCACCCTGAACAAGTGGATCATAGTTAATGTTATCAGCGGTGGACATGAGAATCTCTCTCGACAGTTTGGATGTGGGGAAATCACTATTTGACTGGAAATATGCGTCATAAATCAGAGCGACTATACCTGCTGTAACTGGAGTTGACAGGCTCGTTCCGCTCCATGATCTATATGCATTGTTGCCATTGTTCCTTTGGTTCAATGCCATATCCCCAAATGCAGAAACACCCACAGATACGATATCAGGATCAACCTGACCCACGGCATTTGGACCACGATTGGACCAGTATACCACCTCAGTTACCTTTTTATTTAGGGCCGCCCCACATGTAATCACACCCATGGATGAGCCAGGCGAAGCTACTGTGCCGTATCCGTATCCCCCGTTTCCACTGGCAACACAGAAGGTAACGTTTGGCGCATAATAGGTTGTCAGATTATCCACGAGCCTAGAAGTATAATCCCAACCTCCATGAACGACATGGGAATCTCCAAAGCTGCAGCTCACAATCTGGGCCTCATCACCTGTTCCAGGTATGCCATCGTAACCTTCAACTGCAAAATAGTAGGAATCGATAAAGTTCCCGCCACCGTAGACATTCCCTATGGATATTATCTTTGCTTCAGGTGCAGTGCCAATCACCCTTCCTGAGGCAATTACCCCTTGTCCTGCAACTGCTGAGGCACACAAGGTACCGTGATTTCCCCCCGATTCTGTGGGATCGTTGAGCATGAAAACCACAAGACTGCCGTTAGCTGGTATGGGAAGGGTATATCCGTTCTCATCTGCTATGACATCAGAGTATGGTACAGGATTTGTTCCATCTGCAATAAAATAAATCATTCCCCCGGATCTGTCGGGAATGCCATCACTTCCCAGATCATGTGAGGGAACCTCGTCCCATTTTCTGCACGGTTTCTCATCTGTGAAGTTCATGTCGCTGTCCAGATCAACATAGACTGTATCGTAAACATCAGGGGAATTCTCATCCACAACAAGCACACCAGGATAATCCCCATATATGTTCCTCAATCTAGTATCTGGATGCTTGCCAAGGCGGTAAATCCCGCTTTGGCTTATAATACCAGTGACATTGTAACCTGACGTATCCAGGGTTCCGTTTCCATTGCTGTCAGTGTCTGTAGTATTGGTATCTGAAAACCAGTTGTCCTCTCCACCTGAACCTGTAAAACCCTGCCCTCCCGAGGAAAGATAGCTTAGCATGGACCTTGAATCAAAAGCCAAAGGCCATCCGTAATATGGGGAAGCGGGATTCTCATCCCTGGCTTGGGTCCCGTTCAAATCTGGATGACCGAAATCCGCCCCGGTATCTATGACTGCAACATTTACTCCTGAGCCGTTGTACCCAAGATCCCAGGCAGTATCAGCTCCGTGGTATTTTACTGCGTTCCACATGGTGGGTTCGTATTCAGAATCGAAATCCCCTGTACCTTCGATTCCTTCAGGGAATTTTGGAGGCTGTGGAAGTCTGTAACTCTGTATGCTAATCACTCTCTCCAAGGATGCGATTTTCAGAACCATATGGCTTTGAACTTCAAGTATTGATGTTTCGAGTCTTGCATTATTTTTTTTATGTCTGGATGTGAAATCTTGGTTTCCTTGGCCTAATAATTCCCTTACCTGGCCCATGTCAGTTGAGGTGATGATCACCTTGACGGAATCCGTGTCCTTTAATTGTGCCAAGAGAGTAGTTTCGATCTTCCAGAAAGGTAAACCATTTCCTTTAAAATCCGCGTTCGTGCTCACCTGACCAGAAGGGGAAGGTTTGAAATCTGAATTACCTGTTGCATCCTCTTGTATTCCAGTGGTATCAAAATTCGGTTCGGGCTCCGGAACAACCTTATCCTGGGGAATCTCGGTGTCAAAATGCAGGTTATCTTCAGGATGTTTTTTAATGGTAATACCACTAAAAGCCGCGATATTAAACGAGGAAAGGAGAAAAACCAAAACGATAATCATGCAAAATAGACCTTTTGCAGGTCCCTTTTTCATCTGATATCCCCCAGAGGTTAAACAAATCAATAACTGGGTTAATCATATGATTATTGGGTATTTATACCTTTTTACTGGCTTTTTATGAATTTTGCCCTTCCCTATTTCCCCCCTCCACCTTACCCCCGCCGCCCTCCCTACCTTAGATATTTTAGAAGAGCCTCCCTATTAAATTTGCTAGGATTGTCATAAGTACACACAAAAAAATAAGGAATTAACCTTTCAAAGCCTCGGGCCTATAAGGGGATATAAAATCATGACAAGCACAAGAAGGGCCAGTGAGTATGTGATGGCTGCAACATACCTCTCACGGGTTTCCTTGTCAAGCTGCCTTTTAATTTTTGATATGATGCCATCCAAGGAGTCCTTGAACAGATGACCTCCGTCCAGGGGAACGGCAGGTAGGGTGTTAGTCCACCCTACCATGAGGTTCAGCCAAAAGAGCCAATAAAAAATATTGGCTAGGGTCCAGAATACTCCCGAGGGTAAGACCGCAAGAGGACCAGTTACCTCGTATAGTTCTGTCATGGGCTCAGGAAAAGGAGACAATCCCTGAAATGGCAGCAGAATGTAGATGAGCATGTTGTACGTTGCCTCGTCCATTGAGTCCACATTGGAAAAAGGGTGTGAGAGCATGTCTGCTAAGGCTTTTGGATTTCCACCCGGTTTTAGACCAAGATACCCATGGCTGACACCCAGAAATCCCACATTCCGAAAGGACTCTTTGTTGACCTGTGGATAGTGCTCCTCGTAGTACTCGTATTTGTCCTCCAAGGTCACGGTGGTGTTGAACAACGTATAGGAATCTGTGGTCTCGTTGTATTCATAAAGGGTTATATTCACATTCTGATTGGGTCTTGTCAATTTCATGGCATCCTGAAAATCCCCATCGTTGCGAATCTCGGTGCCGTTGATCTCCAATAGGATCATCCCACTTTCCACTCCGGCATCATCTGCGGGGTAATCCTCAGATACGTGCAGTATCACAACCCCAGACGTTACATTTACAGTGCGAAAATTACCCTCGTAAAAATATTTCACTGTGGTGTTCTCAAGGGGCTTGGGAGCAGGCACGTTTTCAAAGTCCTCGATATCCTTAATTGGTGTGTCATTTATTTCAACTATCTCCATCCACATCTTGCTCAAACCAGCCTCGTGAGCTGGGCTGTCTGCCAATGCCCCACTTATGAAAACACCCTCGGTTACAGGCGAGATAGAGCCTATAAAACCCCAGGAGAAAATGAGTGCGCATATTATGGCGAATATGATGTTCGTAGAAGGTCCTGCAGCAAATATTCTCATCCGCTTTTTCTTGGTGGTGGTTCTAAGCTCCTCCTCATCAGGCTCAACAAAGGCCCCCCAGGGGAATAGAAAATATATGATTCCGAGAGATTTTAATTTTAATTTCCCTACCCTGGATAGGATGCCATGTGCGAATTCATGTATTATGATGGCCACCGCAAGGGCCAAAATCCCGTACCACAATGGTATGATGGGATTCACACCAGGTATGCCAAGAAGAAGCTGCGGGGAGGGTGCGCTTTCTCTTGGTATTCTGGAAACCAAAGTGGTTGTCCAGATCAGGAAGACCATCATAAGAATCATTGTAACAAGACATATGGCAACAGAAACGTTACCGTACCATCGCCAAATTCTTTTAGGACGCGCCAGCTTTTCAATGAGCTTCTTACCCTTTTCAGTGCGCCACATAAGAAAAGGGCCCCACAAAGAGACCTTCTTCTCCTTGAAGGCACCAATTGATTTTAATATGACCAATATAATGATATTAATAAGTATCAATAATAGCGTGTAAATAATCCATTCGTCCATTTCTTCACCGGATATTGCAGTAATAAGGGTTTTAGTTTATTAAGATAATGGTATTGGTGGTTCAGGGTATATTTTGAAGCATATGGCAATTCACAAGCCCTCAAAGTTTTCACCAAATAGTATTAAATAGTATAGGATTATTCAGTTACTCAACAAGTTTCCAAAATGGAACTTGCGAAAAGATAGGTAGTATATAAATGTATAGAGAGAGAAGAGGAGGAGGCGGATATAACCGTCCTCCCAGAGAAATGCATACGGTAACATGTGCTGATTGTGGAAAAGAGGCCCAGGTACCGTTTAAGCCCGATGGCACCAGACCTGTTTATTGCCAGGAGTGTTATAGGAAGCGCAGGCCGCCACGAAGGTTCTAATAAGGAATGAATGAGGACTCCTTCGGATTCTATCATTCTTCTTTTCTTTTTTTTGTTTTTGACATTCAATCGAAAGTATAAAAATTCTATATCGCCATTCACCCTGTGGGTGTAAGGATGATAGTTGTTTCAGGTTCTGCTTCGAAATCCTTGTCAAATACACTTGCCGAGGAAACGGGCTGTGCTTTGGCCAATGTGGAATCAAGGCGCTTTCCTGATTTTGAATGCTATGTGAGAATCCATGAAAATCTGGATGGGGAGGAGGTTGTTCTTGTTCAAACATCGTATCCTGATGAGAAGATAATTGAGCTGTTTCTGCTTCAAGATGCGATAAGGGAATTCGATATTAAAAACCTCATTACAGTGGTTCCTTACTTCGGGTATGCAAGACAGGACAAGAAATTCAATTTGGGGGAGCCCATTTCCGCCAAAACACTGGTTAAGCATATTCAGCTCTCCTCTGACTCCTTGATTACGGTGGATATCCATGAAGAGAGTGTATTGGAGATCTCTGAAAAACCAACAAAAAACATCTCTAGCATGCCGCAAATAGGAGCATATCTTAAAAACTTGGCCCCTGACATTATAATCGCCCCTGATGAGGGGGCACTGGAACTTGCTAAGATAGCGGCAGAGTTCACTGGCTGCAAATGGGATTACCTCGAGAAAATCCGAATAGACGGTGAGACTGTAGAAATGAAGGCAAAGAACGTTTCGGTCTCAGGAAAAAAGGTGGCCATAGTGGACGACATCATCGCAACTGGCGGCACAATTGTAAAAGCAACTGAGCAGCTTAAGTCCCAAGGTGCAGATGAGGTCTACGCTGCCTGTACTCATGGACTTTTTGCCAAAAACGCACTTCCTAGGTTAAAATCGGTTTGCGACAAGGTAATATCAACAGATACAATCGAGAACGAAACCAGCGTTGTTTCTGTGGCCAAAGAATTGGCAAAGGCGCTTGGTTATTGAAATAATCTTGGAATTATAAGGGGAAGATGATCAGATCATCATACCTGACCAACCGATGATGAGGCCTGCTGCTATGATCATGCCAATGCGCACATATTTATCCAGATCATCGTTTACTAGGCCCCCTCCAAAAAGGGCGAGCACCAGAATCAGGATTCCGATATTGATGATGATTTTACCAATTAAAACACCGATATCACGGACTGTGTCGTACAATCTCAAATCCTTATAGTAATTGTTCCTCTTGTCCTCATCAATTACTCCGTCATCATTCTTATCGTACTTCTCATCCCATTGATTTGGGCCTCCACCCATTGATACGATGGATATGAAAATAGTTCCAATGAACATGAAGATTATACCGAATACAATGAGCTTCATTACCTTGTCTGTTTGTTTGAATCTCTTTGTGAGGTCAGCCACAGCCCCGGGGGGACGGCCTGGTGGTTGTGGGTAATTAGGATAACTTTCCTTTTCCATTGAATCTGGGGGAATTTGGGCATTATCGCCTTTATTTTCGCCGATAAGTTGGGATTCCATATTTTCACCGCGTGATGATAATTCTTTAAAGGATATATATTTTATCTCACTGTTATCTCGGGGATTTTGGGACATATCATTGATTGGATGTGTTTACCCATAAAATAGACACAGTTCATCCAACCATCCCTAATATACTATCCCCGGGCCTGAATATTTCCATTCCCCAAACAATAAATACTGAGAATATCTTATACACTCTGCCTTAAAAAGGGGGGTAATTTCGTGGATTATAAAAGGCAACTTGAGGACATAGTGGGGGAGCAGAACGTCGTTGTCGACGAAATAGAGCTGATATGCTACTCAAGGGACATGTCTGTTCATGTGGGAAAGCCCAATGCCATCGTATTTCCCGGCTCATCTGAGGAAGTGTCGAAGATACTGGCTCTGGCGCATGAACAGAAAATTCCCGTTACAGCCAGGGGCTCCGGAACCAGCGTAACAGGGGCTGTTTTGCCTGTTTTCGGCGGAATAATCCTTGATATGGGCAAAATGAACAGCATAAAGGAGATCAGAGTCGAGGACAGATACATTATTGTGGAGCCAGGTGTGATTTGTCAGGATTTGAACAAAGCACTAGCACCAGATTATTTCTTCCCACCTGATCCCGGGAGTTCGGCAATATGTACCGTCGGTGGTATGGTATCAACAAACGCAAGTGGTGTCAGGGCCATAAAATATGGAACCACAAAGGATTATGTCCTCGGCCTGGAGGTGGTCCTTGCAGATGGTAAGACAATAAGGACAGGAACAAAGGCTCCAAAGACATCCTCAGGTTACGATCTCACAAGACTTTTCGTGAGTGCCGAGGGCACCTTGGGCATAATAACTGAAATAACGTTCAGGATCGTCCCAATGCCCGAGTACATTGCATTTTCTGTGGCTTCCTTCGTAAATATGGACGATGCAGGATCTGCCATAGCCGAGATTTTTTCCTCGGGGATACCCCTTTCAGCATGCGAGATTCTGGATAATATCAGCATCAAGGTCGTAAGCGAGTCCATGAACCTTGATTTGGAGGGAATCGAAGGCATGCTCATGATGGAGGTGGATGGAAACAAGGAGGCTGTGGAGCGCCACATTCACAAGATCCTGGAAATTTGTAAGAGGCACAATGGCAAGGATCTAAGATGGTCTGATGAACCGAACGAAAGACAAGAGATATGGAAGGTGAGATCAGGTCTTGTTTCCGCCCTCTCAAGGTACATGGAAGGTTTCAGACTTATACCCATTGCCGAGGACTTTGGCATTCCAATTTCCAAGATTCCAGAGGCCATAAAAGAAGCCCAGAGGATTTCAAAAGAAAACGATATTATAATCGCATCCTTTGGACATATCGGAGACGGAAATCTTCACACAACCTTCATCTTGGATGTTAGAAATGAGGAAGGATGGGGTAAGGTAAAGAAGGTAGCCGATGAACTGATTTCTATCCCAATGAAGTACAATGGTACGGTAACAGCAGAACATGGCGTGGGAAGGGCAAGAGCCCCATTTTTGGAAAAGGAGCACGGTTATGCCGTTTCTATAATGAGGAAAATAAAGGAGGCCTTGGATCCAAACAACATACTAAATCCAGGCAAGCTTTCCCTTGACGGTAAAGAAACCGACATATTCGACTTCTTTGCATACAAGGATCTAATAGAAAAGCCAGAGATCATAAAAAGTTTTGGAAAGCACGCTGACAATGAAATATTGGTTTGCGTAAAGTGCGGCTTCTGCAGAATCGGTTGCCCAGTGTTCGGTCAAACATCCTTAGAATCTACCAATGCCAGGGGAAAGGTCATCCTTGCCTACAATCTCATGATAGGTAAGTTAGAGCCCTCAAAAGAACTTGCCGACAAGCTCTATCAGTGTACCACCTGCATGAACTGCACAATTACCTGTCCCTCTCAGATCAAGGTTCCTGATATTGTGGAGAGTATAAGGGCATATCTTGTTGAGCAGGGCTTTGAGCTTGAAAGTCACAAGAAGATAGCAGATAACATAAAGGAATATCATAATCCATTTGGAGAGGATGACAAGGCAAGAAAAGAACTTGCTGATCTGGCCAAGGAGGGGAGTAAATGATACTCTACTTCCCTGGCTGCATGGCAACGTATCGTGCAAAGGATATCGCTAAAAGCACGATTGAACTTTTAAAGAAGGCAGATGTTGAGTTCATCTTGTTGGGTGAGGACGAATGGTGCTGCGGCTCAGTCATGCTAAGAACAGGCAACATGGAAGTTGGAAAGGATATGATGGAACATAATGTGGATGCCATAAATAAAAGCGGTGCTGACGTTGTTGTGACCTCGTGCTCCGGGTGTTTCCGTACTCTAAAACAAGATTATGAAACGATGACTGGCTCATTGGATTTTGAGGTAAAGCATGTTTTGGAGCTCCTTGTTGATCTCATTGACAAAGGCTCTTTGAAATTCCCAGAAACAAAGTTGAAGGTCACATACCACGACCCATGTCATTTGGGCAGGCATTCAGGTTTGTACGATGTCCCAAGAGACATTTTAAAGAGTATTCCTGGCCTTGCACTCGTGGAGATGGCCAGAAGCAGACAGAATGCAAGATGCTGCGGTGCAGGTGGGGGAGTTAGGGCGGGATTTCCCGAGTTATCTGATCAGATGGCTGATACAAGACTAAAAGAAGCCGAGGAGACAGGTGCCGATGTATTAACTTCTGCCTGTCCATTTTGTACTTTTGCCTTGAGGGAGGCTGCTGGGAGGAATGACTCGAAGATTAGGGTGCTGGATATGCCTGAGCTGTTGATGGAGATACTAGACTAAAAGTCTAATAGTAAATCACAAGGTATTTATCTGGTTATCTCAATAACTTACATTCATGGGCAGGAAGGTAATTGCATTCTGGTTGAGCATGATAATGATATTCAGCTTGGTCTATGTATTGGATATTGTTATTGATATTACATCTAGTGTAACTGGGACCACACATTATGTAAATGAAACTGGCAGCGGTGGGGCGTATACGAGTATTCAGGTAGCTATTAATGTAGCTGAAGATGGAGATACGATCTATGTTTATAATGGAACCTACTATGAGAATTTATTAGTATACAAAACCTTGAACATTACCGGAGAATGTAGGGATACAACGATTATAGATGGAGGTGGGGTTGGAGATGTTGTTTTTGTAAGTGCAAGTTGGTCGAATATCACCGGATTTACAGTTACTGGGAGCGGAACAGTTTCCACAGATGCAGGGATGGAACTAAACAATGTTCAGAACTGTTTGATTACCCACAATAATATTACCTCAAATAGCGAAAGTGGTATCTATTTATGGTCGGCATCATATAATAACATTTCACACAACACTATAGATGATAATAGTAATGGTATTTATCTAGATTCTTCAAATGATAATCATTTATTAAATAATGTGGTCATTTTAAATGGGGGGGATGGAATTATTTTGGATTCTTCAATTAGGAATCTTATCTCAGGTAATAGCATTTTCGGCGGTTCAAATGGTATTATGCTTATTTCATCAGAAGGAAACACTGTTGATGATAACACTTTGGATTCGAACCTCTTTATCGGTATCAATCTTGAGTCTTCCAATGGAAATAACATTTCTGTAAATTCGGTTTCGAGTAGTATGCTTGGTATTGCTCTTGAATCTTCTAATGGAAATAATATCACAGGAAATACCGTCACTTCGAACCTGTGGGACGGTATCTATCTGATTTCATCCAGTTGGAATAACATCACCAACAACACCGGTATAAATAATGAAAATACTATTGTTCTTGCAGAATCAACTTCGAACTACCTTTTTGGTAATTCCATGACAGGGGAAGGAATATCTATCGCCGGTGGATCATTAGAACACTGGAATACACACATAATAGATACCTCAAATAAAGTAAATGACAAACCTGTATATTATTGGAAAAATCAATCAGGAGGATCTATCCCCTCAGATGCAGGACAAGTTATTCTCGCCAACTGTGATAATATTAGGGTAGAGAACCAGCAAATCCATGATTGCCCTCATGGCATTTTACTTGGTTTCTCTTCAAATAATTACTTGGCTGAAAACGCAGTCACTTCAGTGGATTCCAGTGCAATCCGCATGGAATATTCTGATTGGAATACTATCAGCGGTGGTTCAGCTTCATGTCGATATAGAAATGCCATTGCTTTATATTCAGCTAATCATAACAGGATTTCCAATACCACAACTTCAAATTCCGAAAGTGGTATCTATATTAGTAATTCTGAAGACAACAACGTAACGGGTAATACAGCCTATAATAATAGATATGGTATCTTCCTTTATGGACCTGGTTTAAATAACATTACATTTAACATGGTTTATAATAATCTTCATGGGATCTACCTTGATTATTTAGATGAAGTAAATATCATAGGAAACGAGATTTTCTCAAACACTGGTAGCGGTATAAATATAGAAGCAGATAGCACTGGCGCTCGAATATATCACAACAATATTAAAAATAATTCAGATCAAGCCATTGATGGAAATATCAATTATTGGGATAATGGATATCCCTTGGGTGGCAATTACTGGAGTGACTACACAGGTTATGATAATCTATCTGGTCCCAACCAAGATCAACTAGGCAGCGATGGTATTGGTGATACACCTTATGTCATCGATGTAGATTCCCAGGATAATTATCCACTTATGGAACCTTTTGGGAATGGAACTCTTTTCGGACCTGTCTACAATATCGAAAAGGATACCTACTACGATACAATCCAAGAAGCAATCGATGACGCTGATCCTGGAAATACGATTTTGGTAAGTAGTGGAATATATCTTGAGAACGTGATCGTAAACAAGACCATAAACTTGATGGGGGAAGATATGAACACCACCATAATCGACGGTGGGGGAAATGGAGATGTTGTTAGAATTACCGCAGATTGGGCGAACATCACTGGTTTTACAATTAACAATAGCGGAACATCTGGAAATAATGCCGGAGTAAAGATAGAATCCAATTACACCTCAATTTCCGAAAACAATCTCCAGGACAATACATGCGGCATCTATCTAGATCAGGATACTAATTGGAACACTATTCTTATTAATAACATATCTTCGAACTATGGGCTTGGAATATTGCTCGACACATCTTTTAATAACAGCATCATAGGAAATAACATCTCGGCAAATGGTGGGGGCATCTTTATGCCCCATTCCAGCTGGAACAACATTTCTGATAACAACTTCTTTTCTAACGATGATTGGGGTATGCATTTAGAAAATTCCTGCTGGAATATTATAATGGAAAATACGATCTTAAATAGCATTGAAGGTATCCATCTTTGTCTAGATTGTGAAAACAATACTTTTATTGACAATTACGTTTGCCATAATCGATTTGGATTTGGATGTTGGGGTGGCAACAACAACAACATGATTGATAATTCCATCCTGTATAACTCAGATTTTGGCATCTACTTCGGATCCTCGCTCCATAATACACTCGCTTCCAATACATTGATCCATAACGGGATACATATTTGCGGGGATTATATAGAATTTTGGAATACCCATTATATAGATACAACGAACACGGTAAATGGAAAATCAATTTACTACTGGAAGAATCAAACCGAGGGGGTAGTCCCAGATGGAGCGGGGGAGGTGATACTTGCGAATTGCACCAACGTTAGCGTAGAGAACCAAGAATTGCATAACGGAACTGTTGGTATCGCAGTTGGCTTTTGTTCGAATATTAACATAACAGGCAACAACATCTCAGGTGGCAGATGGGGAATTTATATCGATAATTCTTTTGAAAATAATATAACTGTAAACAATGCTTCCAATAATATTTATGGTATCTATTTTATCTCTTCCTCGAACAACTACATTTTCCACAACAACCTAATCGACAATACACTTCAAGGTTTTGATAATGATGTTAATTTTTGGGATAACGGGTATCCTTCTGGCGGCAACTTTTGGAGTGATTACACTGGCTCAGACGAGCGCTCGGGACCGAATCAAGACGAGCCAGGCAGCGACGGAATCGGTGATACTGAGTACGGAATCGATTCCGACACAATTGATTACTATCCACTTATGAGCCCTTATATTATTATACCTCCTCTCAAGCCGGTTCATAATATTGATAAAGGGACCTACTATGATACGATCCAAGAGGCTATTGACGATGCCGACTCAGGGAATACGATTTTCGTGAGAAATGGGACTTACTACGAAAGTGTTGTTGTGGATGTTACAGTCACCCTAATGGGTGAGGATAAGAACACTACGATTTTAGATGGTAGAGGGATTAGCGATGTTATTGAAATTACTGCTGATTGGGTAAATATCACGGATTTTACGATCACCGGAGGTGGTTGGTGGCCGTATGCAGGGATAAAACTTGATAATGTTCAGAACTGTTGGATATTCAACAATAACATCTCATTGAATGATGGTCATGGTATCGTTCTATATTCTTCAAGTAGGAATAAGATCACTGATAACATAGCTTCAAGCAACCATTGGGGTATCTATCTTGACTCATCATTAAATAACAACATCAAAGGTAACAATGTCTCAAACAATGATGAGGGAATATCTCTCGAATCTTCCAGTGGTAACACCATCACTAACAACATCCTCTTCCCAAACAACGGATATGCCTTCGATCTCTGTTTGTCATCAAACAACAACATAACTGGTAACAATATTTCGCACAACGATAATGGTATCATACTCTTTCGATCCAACCAAAACAGCTTAAATGGTAACATCTTCATCTCAAACGATCGCTATGGCATATACCTCTATGATTCCAGCAGTAACCGCCTTACTAGCAACCAGATGATAGAGAATGGGATTCTTATCACTGGTGATTTACTAGAGTACTGGAATACACACATTATTGACACATTCAATACCGTCAGTGGAAAACCTGTGTACTACTGGAAGAATCAAACAGGTGGTATAATCCCTTCTGGGGCAGGTCAAGTAATACTTGCCAACTGCTTCAACATCATAGTAGAGAACCAAGAACTAACGTATGGTGCTGTCGGTATTGAGCTGGGATTCTCCTCGCATAAT
Source organism: Thermoplasmata archaeon (assembly GCA_020348445.1). Classification (GTDB taxonomy): domain Archaea; phylum Thermoplasmatota; class Thermoplasmata. The sequence goes on along the minus strand of CP070751.1, from coordinate 4,916,984 downwards.
ACTATTATAGATAACGATGCCTCATCGAATAATCATTATGGCATCTATCTCGAGTATTCTAATTACAACAACATAACAGGCAATATCGTATCCTTGAACAACGGGAATGGCATACATCTTTATTATTCAAATGGAAATAATATCGCTGCTAATACGGTTTACTCTAACGGATTATATGGCATCCGTCTATGGGAATCGGACTTGAATAATGTTACAGACAATATCGCTTTCGAAAACAATTTGTATGGTATCTCTGTTTATTCTTCAGATGATAACTTCATCTTTGATAATAATGCCTTTAATAATCTATTTGGTATCCGTCTCCAAGAGTCCGACGGAAACAATGTCTCTAATAATATCGCCACGGATAACTATTACGGTATCTATCTCTGTCTGGGATCCGACAATAACGATATTACCACCAACAACCTCGCAGATAACAATTATGGCATCTATATCTGGTTTTTATCCAATAATAACATGATTTTTAGAAACAATATTTCATCAAATAGTATTTATGGAATTCTCCTCGAAGATTGCTCAAATAACCGAATTTATCACAATAACATTATAAGTAATAATCATCAAGCATTCGATAATCGTAGTGATAATTACTGGGACAACGGCTATCCCTCGGGAGGTAATTACTGGAGCGATTACACCGGCGCAGATGATTTTTCTGGCCCAGGCCAGAATGAAGAGGGAGGGGACGGCATAGGTGACTCGCCTTATATAATTGATTCAGATACCCAGGATAATTATCCACTTATGGAACCTTGGGCACCTGACAATACCCCACCGATATTACAGCTCGATTCTCCTTCTAACAATTCCATTATCAAGCCAGGGATAATCATAGACCTTTCTATTTTGGACCCACATTTGTATAAAGTAACCTATTCATTAAATGGTGGTTCGCATCAGAGAATAACCTCACCGTTCGAAATCGAAACAATGGAATGGGAGGATGATAATTACATTGTTGAGGTCTATGCAATTGATACCCACAACAATGTCAACACAAAATGGTACAACTTCACTATAGACTCGATATCCCCTACTGTAGTCCTAAACTCACCCGATGATGGTTCAATAATCAAGGCTGGAATTCCCATTGAGTTCTCGATCCAAGACATCCATTTAAAGCAAGTTATTTGTTCTATCAACGGCGTTAATGAAATAATCTCTTCACCTTATGACCTTAACACAAATTCGTGGGATGATAGAAGCTATGTTATTTCAATAAATGCAAGCGATCATGCTGGCAATTATAACTTTTTGTGGTTCAATTTCGTTATCGATTCAACATCTCCAAAAATCACACTGAATTCACCTGATAATAACTCGTTTATCGCCATAGAAGCAGAAATTGACTTCACAATCTCGGACGCAAACCTTAAAAAGGTATCGTACACCAAAAACAGCGGTCCAGCATACACTTTTTCCGAGCCATATATCATCGATACAAGCGATTGGCAAGACGGGGAGTACAACATAAAAATATATGCCGATGACTTAGCAGGTAATTTCAATGAGAAATGGTTTATATTTACCAAGGACACCACCTTGCCATCCATTGTTTTAAACAATCCTGATAATGAATCGCTTCTGTTTGAGGTCCAAACCATAGATTTTGATGTTTATGATGAAAATTTAGAGTCAGTATACTACTCTATAAATCAGGGTGCATTGAGGATCTTTGAAGCACCTTATGACCTGGATGCCTCAGATTGGGAAGATGGCGAATATATTATAGAAATAAGAGCTGGGGATGCTGCTGGTTGGACCATTGAAAGATGGTTTTTCTTCAAATTCGATATATCCCCGCCTTCTATCGCATCAGCATCCATCGATGAAGGTGCAACAGATGTCTCTATAAAAACCGAAATTGTCATAGAGTTCAGCGAACCCATGGATACAAAATCTGTGGAATCTGCGATTTCCATGGATCCTTATGTTGATTACACCTGCTCGTGGACTGAGGACAACAAGACATTGATTCTGAACTTCTCTGAACCTCTTGAATATGAAACCCAATACAAAATTTCCATAGGCACAGGAGCAAAAGATATGGCAGATCGAAGGCTGGATGATAAATTCGAGTTTGGTTTCACAACCCAGAAAAAGCCAAAAGAAAAGGAGGAAGAAGGAGTCCCGATAATGTATTTCTTTCTAACATTACTAATTGCCATCATCGTGGTCGTGATCATAGTAGTTCTGGTTATTGCTAAAAAGAAACCATCCAAAGAAAAAGCCGAACCAGGGATTGAAATCCCAGCTGCCATCCAAATTAAATGCCCTGGGTGCAATAACATTCTCCAGTTTGATGATCTCGGCACAACAATGAACATCAAATGCCCATTCTGCTCGATGGTCATGAAAGTAGAATCACAAAAATCTCTTGAAGAACAACCACAGCCTCAGCTGCCCACAATGCAAATCGCCTGTCCCCAGTGCAGACATGGATTTTCGGTAATCAAAACAAAAGGACCTATGCAGGTTCAATGCCCAAGCTGTGGCATTAAGGGAACCTTGGAATAGCTCTTTTCACCTTTTTTTCGCATTTATAGATGATTATTTCGATTTTCCTCGTCACTATTTCAATATGACTCCTTAAATTATATATATGTTCAACACCAATATTTGCCTTGTATAAACAGTCCTTATATACTGGTAAAATGTGGAAGGTAATGAATGTGAGGTTGTGGTGATACCTCTATTTAGGAGCAAATCTCCTTCTAAACCATAAAGGAGTCAAAAAGATGAAAAAAGTGGGTAGCTCAATTATCGTTTTGATGATCCTTATGGGCGGTCTCATCCATGTAATAACATTAATATCCTTCACAGTATCTGCCGACCAGCCAATATTTATAGATGGAAATGCAGATTTTGCCGCAAAGGCAGCGCAGGAGGGATGGCCAGGAGAAGGGACAGAAAGCAATCCATATATTATCGAGGATTATATTATCTATGCATATTTTGCAAATGGCATCGACATAAGAAACACAGATGTCTATTTTGTGATTAGAAACAGCAATATTCATGAAGGCGGCAGCAATTTCAATGGAATATACTTTAGAAATGTAGAGAATGGAGCCATAGAAAAAAGCGAGATTTATAATAATCATGATGGAATTAACTTCTACTTATCAAGGAATAACAGAATATCTGATAATGAAATTCACAATAACATTAGAGAGGGAATATATTTTGAATCGAGTTGCAACAGCAATATCATACACAATAACAGCGTCTATTCAAACGATATGTATGGTATATATCTCTACTCGAATTGCAATAGCAACACCATATCAAACAACAGCGTTTTAAATAATCATTATGGTATAGTGCTCAATAACGAGTATGAACCCCTGATAGACTCAAACAATACCATAACAAACAACACAGTCTATTTAAACGATTATAATGGCATATATGTGGGTTTCAGTCCTGGCAATACTGTATCCAATAACAACGCCTCATCAAATGATTACTATGGTATAAATCTATACTACAGTTCAAGAAATATCATATCTAACAACAGCATCCATTCAAATGAGTGGCACGGCATTTACCTCTGGGAAAGCTCTAATAACACGATATCCAAAAATAGAATCTATTCAAATAATTATCATGGCATCCATCTTTGGGCAAGTTCTAACAATTATATCATTGATAACATCTTCACAAATGATGGTCTTTTTATAGATGGAGAGGCAGATAGGATTTCTCATTTTATTCATGAAATACCTCCAGGAAACTTGATAAATGGTGAACCCCTAATCTACTATAAGAACCGTGAAGGTATCACTATTGATGGTATTACGGTGGGGGGAATAATACTTGTCAACTGCTCATTGATTACCATAAATAACGTTGGTATGGCTTATACTGATGTTGGTATCGAATTGGGATATTCAAATTCCATTAGAATTACAAACAGCAGTTTTTCAAACAATTATTATGGTATATACCTTCAAAAGAGCTCTGGTAATACCTTATCTGACAACGATGTTTTGAACAATGAATACGGTATAATCGTATGGTCAAGTCCAGGCAACGTAATGACAGCCAATAGTATTTATTCTAACAATTGGTATGGAATATATCTCGAATGGAGCACTGGCAATTCGATAGCGTACAATAGCATACATTCTAACAACAGGGATGGCATTGTCTTACGCTCTACTTCAGATGGTAATATTATATCCAACAACAACGTTTCAAACAATAATGGGGGTATTTGGCTTCGGGAGAGTTGTAAATACAATACCATAGACAACAATACTATCCACTCAAATGACGGGTATGGCGTTTTTATCCGCTGGTGCAGTAACAATACAGTTATCTACAACAACATCACCTGTAACACAGAGTATGGAATTTATATGGAATCTTCAGAACAAAACAATATCCTTCACAATAATTTCATCAACAATATCGCGTTTCCTCAAGCGTACGACAATGGAAACAACACTTGGAATAATACTTACCCCTCAGGTGGAAATTATTGGTCTGATTTGGATGAACCGGGTGAAGATGCATATGACGATTTTCAAGGAGAAAATCAAGATATGGTGGGAAGCGATGGTATAGTAGATAATGGATCAGCTCAGGGAGGAGGGAAGAATCCTTATATTATATCCGAATACGATCAAGACAATTATCCGTTAATCAGACCAGTGAAGTTTGACAATTCCCCTCCAATAATAGAACTGATTTCACCTTCTAATAACTCGATAATCAGGTCTGGCACTACAATCGATTTTTCTATTTCTGATCCTAATCTGTATGAAGTAACTTATACTGTAAATGATGGGCCAACTCAATCCCTAGTTGCTCCTTATGATATACTTACAACTGAATGGGAGGATGAAAGTCATGTCATAGACATTACTGCAAAAGATACCCACGACAATGTTGCCGCTTTATGGTTCAGTTTTACTATCGATTCAACTCCCCCGGAAATTATGTTGAATTCGCCTGAGAACAATTCAATAATACCAGCTGCAACCGTAATTGACGTTTCAGTATCAGATACAAATTTAGATAGTGTTTTTTATTCTATTGATGATGGTGCGTGGGAGGAACTTAATCAGCCTTATGATATAATTACCGATACTTGGATTGATGATAATTATATTGTTACCTTAAATGCAAGTGACCTCGCAAACAACTTTAAAGTAACCTGGTACAATTTCACAATTGATTCTTCTCCTCCCGCAATTGAGCTGAACTCGCCACCCAACAACACATATATTAAATCAAATGTAGAGATTAACCTATTAATCTCAGATGCAAACCTCAATACAGTCACATATTCTAAAAACGAGGGTCCTTTTGAACTCCTTACGCCGCCTTACATCATCGAAACAAACGATTGGCAGGATAAAGAACATACTTTAACAATACATGTCGAAGATTTGGCGGGTAATTCCAACGAGAATTGGTTTATCTTTATCAAGGATAGTAAACTTCCTATTATAACACTAAACTCACCTTCGAACAACTCCAATATTGGAGAAGGTGTTGAAATAAGATTCACAATTTCGGACGCAAATCTGAACCATGTTACTTATTCCAAAAATGGTGACGCGCCAAGGCTCCTTACACAACCTTATATAATAGACACAAATGAATGGCCTGATGGAGAATATACCATAAGTATCTATGCAGACGATTTGGCAGGTAACATCAACGAGAAATGGTTCAAGTTCAAAAAAGGGATTCCAAAAGATTTCACTTTACCAGAGATTTCATTAAATTCACCAGAAAACAACTCTTTGTTAACTGATGTAAAAATCTTGGACTTTGAAGTCTCAGATAATAATTTGGATTCTGTGAGCTATTTTATCAATCAGGGGAAATTACAGACTTTGGAGGCACCGTATGATCTTGATACTACTGGTTGGGAAGATGGAACATATACGATAACTATTAGGGCTCTTGATGTCGCGGGTAATGTGAACGAAAAATATTTTGTAATTAGTATTGATTTTACATCTCCTTCGGTTATATCCACTCAACCAGATAATGCGGCAATCGATGTTTTAGTTAATACAGAAGTTATTATAGAATTTAGTGAACCTATGGACATTGAATCAGTGGAACCTGCAATTTCTATCATACCTTATACAGAATATACCTATTCATGGAGTAACGACGATAAAACCTTAACTCTAAATGCTACTGAGCCATTTGCTGATGGCACTCTTTACCAAATCTCTATCAGCACCAAGGCAAAGGATTTGGCAGGCCATCGATTGGAGAATAAATATGTATTTGAGTTCACAACAAAACAAAAGCCCGAGGAGAAGGATGAGGGGGAAGAAACATCTACGATAATAAACCCCTTCATATTGCTATTATTGATAGTTATAGTGGCGATAATCATAATTGTAGTTGGTGTACTTACCACAAGAAAAAAGGATAATGGTCATGGCATGATCCAGTCTGAGGGTTTCGCTCAGCAAAACGCAATTAATATTTCCTGCCCAGATTGCGGTTATATGTTTAATGTTACAAAAACCGAAGGTCCTATAGATGTTCAATGCCCAAGTTGCGGCATTAAGGGAACGTTGGAATAACTCAAATCACTGGCCCTTCAAAACAAAGGTCAACCTCTCATCAGGTAGCTTTTTTATCTCCAATTTCAAGGCCATCCCGATTTTCAAATCCTCCTCAGAAAGACCTTCTGTCCAGCCTAAAGCTCTGCCCCCTTCCTCCAGATCAACCATTGCCAGGGTATAAGGTTTGTCGTCCTCGAAACCCTGTGGAGCCGAATGAATAGTTGTATAGGTGACGAGCTTGCAATTCCCTGAGATCTCCTTCCAGTCTATTTCTGAGGAAGGACAGGAAACACAATCTCCCCGGGGAGGAAAATGGAAAGTGCTACATTTCTTGCAAACTGTTCCTTTGATCTTCCCTTCATCCAAAAAATCCACGAACTTCGAGACCTTTGTAAATGGAGCAAAGGAAACCTTTCCGAACCTCTCAAATCCCATTTCTCATCACCTCTTGTAGATATTTACAAAGCAGTACTGTCCTATACCTCCGACATTGTGGGTCAGGGCTATCTCGGCACCATCAACCTGTCTTTCCCCTGCCTCACCCCGCAATTGTTTTACAGCCTCATAGGCCATTGAAGTGCCAGTTGCACCCACAGGATGTCCCTTGGATTTAAGACCTCCATCCACATTTACAGGGATCTTTCCTCCAATGTAGGACTGCTTCTCCTCTATGAACTTACCTCCCTCGCCTCTTTTGCAGAATCCCAGATCTTCATAGGCCATAAGCTCGGCAATTGTGAAACAGTCATGAACATCGGCAACATGGATGTTTTTTGGTTCACAATCTGCCATTTTAAAGGCCTGCTTTCCTGCCTCAACTGCACTTGGTATTGTGGAGATAGAGGCTCTATTTAAAACTGAGAAGGGAGCAGTTGCACTACCCACACCCTCAAGCCAGATCGGTGTATCCGATATCTTCCTGGCCTTATCCTCATTTGCTATGATAAGACATGCTGCACCGTCAGCATTTGCACAGCAGTCGAACATCTTCAAGGGAGAAGCCACGATTTTAGAGGACATTATCTTCTCCATGCTCACCTCTTTCTGAAACCTAGCTTTTGGATTCTTTGTACCATAAAAATGGTTCTTTATCGCCACCTGGGCCATCTGCTCCTCTGTTGTACCGAACTCATGCATGTGCCTTCGAGCATACAGGGCATAGTAACCAGGAAATGTGGTACCAAAGTTGGACTCCCACTGCACGTCCCCTACCCTACCCATTAAAGCCAAAATCTCTGGGGTGGAAAGCTCCATCATCTTCTGAACACCAATAACTGCCACGACATCGAACATTCCAGCCCTGATGAATCCATAGGCACTGAGAAGGGCAGCCGATCCTGAGGCACATGCAGCTTCAGTTAAAAAAGCGGGCTTGGGATTCATGCCAATATATTCGGTAACCACGCCTGGAAGTGAGCGCTGCTTGTGATATTCTGGAGAAGAACCAATTATCGTGGCATCGATATCCTGCTGCGTGATTCCGCAGTCCTCCATGGCCTCAGAAAAAGGCTCAAAGGCAAGCTCCTGGGCTGTTGCATCATTTCTTTTTCCAAAGACACCGTGACCAATACCCGCAACTCCGATTTTCATATTCATCCCTCAGCAATTCAAATGTACTGCCCGCCGTCAACTTTGATTACCTCACCTGTGATATGCCTGGCATTTTCACTGCATAGGAAAACAACAACGTTTGCCACATCCTCTGGTGTGCCTATTCTTCCAAGCACTGTTTCATCCACTGCCTTTTGCTTCCATTCCTCAGGCAGTTTTAACATCATCTCAGTACCTATCATTCCAGGCGCCACTGCATTGGCGTTCACGTTATACCTTCCAAGCTCTTTGGCCAGGGTTTTTGTCAATGCAATTATTCCACCTTTGCTTGCAGAGTAATTGGACTGCCCAAACTTGCCTCTAAGACCGTTTATTGATGTTATGTTCACTATCTTACCATGCTTTTGCTCCTTGAATATGGGGGCCGCTGCCTTTGCGTAGTTAAAATAACCCTTAAGATTAACTGACATCACTGTGTCCCACTGCTCTTCTGTCATCTTCCAAATCACGCTGTCCATGTTAATTCCTGCATTGCAGACGAGTATATCCAGTCTTCCAAAATCCTCTACAACTTTCTTGACCATATTCTGCGCATCTTCTGTTTTTGAAACGTCCGCTTTAACCACCATACCACGTCTGCCCATGCCGTTAATTTTCTCTGCTATGGCCTTTGCCTCAGCATCATGTTTCCTGTAATTTAAGGCAACATCAGCACCATTTTTTGCCAATGCAATAGCAATTGAAGAACCTATACCCAGGCTTCCACCTGTGACTATTCCAACTTGACCTTCCAACTCCATTGTAATCTCCCCTATTATTCGTTCTTCCATTCTGGCTTTCTCTTCTCCAAAAATGCTTTCAAGCCTTCGTTAGCATCGTGGGTATTCATGAGTTTGTTCATATAGACATTCTCCACCTTTGCTACGGCGATATGATAATTCTCACCATAGGCCTCATCGATGGCTTCTTTTGTCAATTGGAGAACAACAGAACTTTGGCTTGTCAGCTTTTCTATAAAACCCTTGGCATCCTCTTCGAAAGTCTCCATGGGGTATACGGCATTGACCAGACCAATTTCCTTTGCCTCGGAAGCAGATATGGTCTCACCAGTCATAAGCAGTTCCATGGCCTTTTTTAAGTTCGTGTACCAGGGAAACATCACAGCCGCGATGGGTGGAAACACACCCACTTTGATCTCTGGCTGCCCGAATTTTGAGCTATCCGAAGCCAGGACCATATCACAGAATACTGCAAGTTCACACCCCCCACCCAACGCGGGACCATTTACCAGTGCTACGGTGGGAGCCTTTATTTTTGTCATATGAAAGAATATCATGTGAAAGACGTGAATCATCTCCTCTACCTTATCATTGGTATGATCAGAAACATCCACGCCAGCTGAGAAGGCTTTACCTTCAGCCTGAAAAATAACGGCTTTCAATTTCTTATCGTCCTCCAATCCTTCTAAAACAGAATTGATTTCCCTCATCATCTCGATATTGAGAACATTAAGAGGCGGTCTGTTAAGAGTTATCTTTGCTACATGCTCATCCTTCTCAAATTGAATGTTTTTGTACTGGTTTACCATACATCTTCCCCCCTATCTTGAGATTGGAAGGAGCATATATCATGATTGTTATTAAATGTTTGGTGGGGGATTCATTATGCAATTTATCGTAAATACTGATATCCACCCTTGGGCCCCCTTTCCTAAGATAGATTAGAGCGTTTTAAAAGATATTTATTGCAATGACAATTATACAGCTAACTATTAATCCTAAAACAGCATTTCGCAGCCCATGAATAAAATGCAGGAACTAATAGAATTGGACGTAACAGATAGCATGAAAAGGAATATCGAGGCACTTTTTCTGGCTATGGATACAATTGATTCCGCAAATCCAAGTGAAGCAAAAGAAAAGCTGGATAATATCCATAGAAAGGTTGAGGAAATCGAGGAGTACTTCTGGAGGCCAGTTGATTCAAGGGATGTTTACGAAAAGCTGACTTTTCATGCTAAGGAACTTGGCGACAAAGAAAAATCTTCACATTACCAGTATCAAATCAAACTCATGAGAGCCAATGACTTGGAGTTTAAGGGAAGAGTGCAGGATTTCTATGGAAACAAGGTGAAGGCTGTTGAATATTATGCCGAGGCCTTGGAACTGATACCAGTTCATGAACTTGCGGGCCCAGCCCATACCAAGGCCTTAAAGAGTATAGAGAAGGCACGCAATGATACCAATAAAATTGAAAAAAGAATAGCTGCATATGAGAATGATTCAAAAATGTGGTTCAAATACGGTATGGCGCATCTGAACCTTGGGAAAGTGGAGAAATCCATAGAGTATTTTGATAAAGTGATAGAACTAGATCCTATAAATCCTGACGCCTATGCAAGACGTGGAACTGCCATGGAAAGCCTTGGTGACTACGAAGGTGCCAAAAAATTCTTTGAAAAGGCCTTGGAGCTGAAACCAACTTCAATGATAGCAAAGCGTGGATTAAATTACGCTGAGTACTTCCTTGAGCATGGATCTAAGTGATGTCAGAGCCTTTTGCACACGGTTCCCTGGGGTAGTCCATGTAGGTTCTTCTTAGTCCTAATATTCATCTATTTCTATTGATTCATAAAATATTCTTTACATTAAGCAGCTTCAGTATTTTTTCTTTATCGTTTGTTGGGAGCTCACAACTGAAGTTACGACAAACATATACGGTGGTTTTTCCGTTTATGGTTGACATATCTTTTGTAAAAGGTGAGATGGATTCTATATTTGTTGATCTATCAATGGGTTTGTGCAAAAGAACCATATTTGGAAAATAATATTCACGAAATAGATTCATTATATCTTTTGTATCTTCTGAATCAAGATCTCCTACAATAACAACCTCAAATGAGGGCCCTACAAGAAAATCATAAGCCGTCAGGAATTGGGTATGAGATAGAGGATGATTATTGATATCGCTGGAAAATGCGAGTTTGACATTTTGAGCTTTTTCTTCCATTCCAGAATTCCCGCTGATTCTTGCCAGCCTTATTAAATTCAGCATTGCTATGGAGTTCCCAGATGGGATGGCACCATCATAACCTGTTTTATGGCGAACGAGAAGATTTTCTGCGTGATCAGAAGTTAAAAAAAAACCACCACCCTCCTCATCCCAGAAATGCTCGATTGAGTATTTTGTATATTCAATTGCATGGCTCAGATATTTCAATTCAAAGGTAGATTCATAAAGTTCAATCAAACCCCAAACAAAGAATGCATAGTCATCGAGAAATCCAGGTATCGCGGCTTCTCCTTCTCTAAACCTATGTAAAAGACCATTATCTTTATCATCCATATTTGTTAAAATGAAATCAGCAGCATTCTTTGCCACCCCAATGTAATCAGCATTACCAAAAACAAATCCAGCCTTTGCAAAGGCTGCTATCATAAGTCCATTCCAGTCTGTTAGTATTTTATCGTCCTTGTGAGGATGAACTCTTTTTTCCCTGTTTGCATAAAATATCTGTCTAGCTTTTTCAATGTTTATTTTGAGTTCTTCGAGGGGAACATCCATATCCTTTGCTAGGTCTGAGTAGGATTTCTTAAGATGGAGAATATTTTTTTTCGTTTTTTTACCCTTGATTTCGTCGATATAGTTGCCATCTTTTGATATATTGAATACTTTTTTAAAATTCTCTGTTTCATCACCCAAGTTCCCTCTAATTTCCTCTTCAGTCCACAAATAGAACTTACCCTCCTCCCCTTCACTATCCGCGTCCTCAGCAGAGTAAAACCCCCCCTCAGAGGAGGTCATGTCCCTTAGAACATACTGCAATAATTCCTCTACAGTTTCTTTATATTCAGATTTACCAGTTGCGTAAAATGCCTCGGTGTAGGCCAGAGCCAGCATTGCCTGATCGTAAAGCATCTTTTCAAAATGGGGAACGAGCCAGAATCTGTCAGTTGAATATCTATGGAATCCAAATCCCACATGATCCCAGATTCCTCCTTGTCTCATCTTCTTTAATGTATCCTCAACCATATGAAGGGCTTTTTGATGATCTGCCCTTTTCCAATACCAAAGCAAAAAGATAAGATTATGGGGGCTGGGAAATTTGGGTGCACTCCCAAATCCCCCGTAATTTTCATCAAATGAATTTAGAAGGTCTCCATATGCGGAGTCGAGAATAGATGCATCCAGCTCTTCACCTTTGGATGTCTGAGGGTACCATTTTAGGGTTGTTATAACCTGTTCTGCTGAATTTAGAATTTCCCCTCTTTGGTTTGCCCAAATTTGTGATATTTTCGGTATAAGATCCAAAAGACCAGCCATTCCAAATCTACTTTCTTTTGGTATGTATGTTGCTGCAAAAAAGGGCTTTTTATCAGAAGTCATTATAATTGTAAGAGGCCATCCTCCGCTTCCTGTCAACATCTGACAGACTGTCATGTAGATGTTGTCTATATCTGGCCGCTCTTCCCTGTCCACTTTTATGCACACGAAGTTTTCATTAAGAAGCCTCGCAACCTTTTCATCTTCAAAGGACTCCTTTTCCATGACATGGCACCAGTGACAAGTGGAGTAGCCAATGGAAAGGAATATAGGCCTGTCCTGGGATTTTGCCTTCTCAAAAGCTACCTCACCCCAGGGGTACCAGTCAACTGGATTGTGGGCATGCTGCAAAAGATAAGGACTCTTTTCATTGATCAAGCGATTGGATTTAGAAGGGGATTTCATTGAGCTGGCATGAAGAAAGATTGTATATAAGGGTTTGTGTGTCAAGGGTGAGGGGGACGCTTAAAAATCCTTTTTCACTTGTCTATTCAAATAAAAACTTCTATCTCACTCAAACCTTCCCTTCCTATGGCCCATCGTACTCAACATCCGCGCTCCACATCCTCCTCATAGGCTTCTCCCTGGATATCTCCTCGTAAACCTGCGCGGTCAAGCCTGCAGTCCTCCCTATTACAAAAAAAGCCTTACCCAACCTCCAGTCAAATCCCATGTCAGAAATCAATGCAGCCACACAACCATCAACATTTATGGGCAATTTCTTACCTAGGGTCTTTTCAAGCTCAACTGCAATTGCCCTTGAAAGTGCCACATGTTCCTTTGCGATTCCAAGTTCCTCCGCCAGTAAAAGCAGCTTCTTTGTCCTTGGGTCGTCTGTATGAATCCTGTGTCCAAAGCCCAGAATCCTCTTGCCCTTTTCCTTTGACTCCTTAACCAATATAGAAGCCATCTTCTCAGCACTTTTTCCCTCATCTTTCATACGCTTTACCCCATCCTGTAAAAACAAGGCACCTTTTTCGATGGCCCCTCCGTGAAAATCACCTATTGACATAAGCCCCGCGGCTATGGCAGTTGGCATTGGAACACCCCCTGAGGCCACCACCCTCGAGGCCTGGGAGGAAGGAGGTGTCACACCGTGATCTACACAGGCTGTGAGTATTGCATCCATCATTTTTCCCTCGCTCTCTGAGGGCATTTCCCCTTTCATGAGAAGAAACACAACGTGAGAAAAAGGGACGTTCCCAATGAGTTCATCCTGAGGATAACCTCTTGTTACTATCTTGTTTGGCTCCACCTTCGTGATTCCTGTTTTCCATTTTACAGCATCCATAATACCAGCTTCCTAAGAATCCTTTTTCAATCCCCTGACAACGTCTATTATTGATCCGTCACGGTATTCGATTAAAGCGATGATCCTATCAGTTGTTACCAATTCTGGAGGACCGCCAGTTATCTCATATGCCTGTTTTTGCAGATCCTCAATCTTTCTTATGGGTAAGTCACTTTCCTGTAATTTTTTCACAAGGTCCTGCCTTCTTGGATTTATTGCTATTCCCTCATTTGTGACAATTGCATCCACTGTCTCACCAGGTGTGGTTACAGTGGTCACAGACTCCCTGACAATGGGTATTTTCTTCCTGAAAAGCGGACATACGATAATTGTCAGTTTGGCTCCTGCAGCAGTATCCTGATGACCCCCTATTCCATGTAGCAACTTACCATCAGAGTGTGTGTTCACATTAACGTTAAAATCCACATCAACTTCTGTGGCCCCGAGAATAACGACATCCAGCCAGTTGACTGCACAGCCCTTATTGTGGATGTTGGCATAAAAATCGGTTGTAATCTCCTGGTGGCCGTAATCCTTGGCAATGGATTCTATGGATTCTAGATCAAAAGATTGACCAGTTAAAAGAACCCGAATAGTACCATCCCTTAGCATATCAACCAGGTACTTGGTTGTGCCCCCAATTGCAAAGTTACCGTGAATCCCTTTTTCCCTCATGTAATCGTGAAGTACTTTCATGGAAGCAAGGGAAACCCCTCCAGCTCCTGCCTGAAAGGACATACCCTCCTTAAGAAGGCCAGACTGCTCAATTAGTTTTACAATCTGCTCAGCCATTGCAAGCTGTTTTGGATCCTTTGTGACCTCAGTTGTTCCAGATACTATGCCCGCATGATCCCCGATAGAAGGAACCTCAACTACATAATCCACGTATTTCTGTGATATACTGATTGGATAGCAGGGGTATTCCACTAGGTTATCTGTCACAATAACCACATGCTCACCGAACATGGCATCGGCCCTGGCCAATCCCACTGGTCCAAAGAAGTTGGGTCCAAAGACACCGTTACAATTCCCGTAAGGATCAGCTGATGAAGCTGCCAAAAAGGCCACATCAACCTTCACATCCCCAGAATGTATAGCCCTTATCCTTCCGCCGTGGGATCTCAGAACTGCGCACTTGGGAAGAATGCCATATGTCGCAGCAGCTCCAACAGGGCCGTTCATGCTGCCCTCGATTGAGGTTATGACTCCGCTTTCTATGTGGGGTATTAAATGTTCATGAACAGGAAAGAGAGCTGTGGGGAATATTCTGATGTTCTTTATCCCCATCTGGGCAATGGCGTCCATCACCATGTTAATAACACCATCTCCATTTCTTAGATGGTGGTGAAAGGATACCGTCATCCCATCTGTAAGGCCAGTTTTCTTTATGGACTCCTCCAAAGATGCCAGTATCTTACTCTCTCCCGGTTTTATAAAACCTGCTTTCATAGGCGCCTTCCAGGGTTCAGGTGCTGTAGAAAAGGCCCCTTGATATGGCTTAAGCTTTCTCCCATCTATTTCTTCTGGAATTTTCCTTCCCACAGAGTTTATAATTGCATCCATATCAATATCCCCACTGAAATTCTGATACGGAAATGCTCTACATTGTTATTAATTCTTTGATTGGTACATACCCTTTCAAACCTGCGTAATTTTGATATAATACAAATACCATACCGAACCTGATAACCATGATGACGGAACTTATGGAAATCCTAGGGTTAGAAGTTTACACGAACGAGGCCCTATATCTGGGCAATGTAGATAATATTGTAGTCGATGTAGATACCAGGAATATATACGGCATATATGTTAGAAACACGAACCCGCTGCTCGTTGAGGAATCTGGGAGCGTACTGATTCCCTTTCGTTGGATAGATTCTGTTGGTGATATGGTCCTTTTGAAATATTTTCCCAGCTTTGTGAACACAGGCGGCAAGCAAAAAGTCAGAAAACTGAGGAAGTTGGTATCTGAAAGGGCTGAATACTACTAGGCAAGTGAGACTTTTCGTTCCTGTTATTATATCAAGCGTCAGATAGATTATTTAACCTTAAATTCGATTATGTTATAATGATCGAAATAGAACGAGGCAGTTTGGAGGCGAGGATCATAGAGGTCCTTTTGGAGGTTTACCCAATTACCACCGAGGAGCTTAGAAAGGAGCTTGCTATCTCTGAGAAGATGTTGGAAAGGGGCCTTGCCCGCCTTCAAACACGGGGTATAATCGCTCTCGAGTCACTGCCTGATAAGGTTTTCATCAGGCTTCTTAGAAGGGATTTTCATTTTATAGGCAGGAAGGCCTCTCAGCGCAAATCAATAAAACGAAGCGGTGGAAAGAAAAGTACGAAGGAGTACGATGGCTTCGCTTATGGATGAGAGTATCCCGGTTTTTTCGTTAAAAACACAGAATTTCTAAAAAATCCACCCTGATATTCCAATCGAAAGTTACATTAATGAATAATCGATTAGGTGGTTGCGCAGAATTTGGTATCAATGCGATATTTGGATGAAATCGCGATCCTGCAGAGGATGTTTAAATGACCACCATCACTGTCCAGGATGTGGAACGTGCCCTGATGAACACATTGGGCAAAAAGGGCATGGAGAAGGAAGAGGTTAAAAAGCTGGCTGAATATGTGATGAACTTCTTTGGTTTTGAAGACACCATCTCAGACAACCTTCTCAAAGCTAAAGATAGAGACGTTTTTTACACGCTCCAGGATGTGGGAATACTAACCACATTCCAGGATCAGATAACCATCAAAAAAGGCAAGATCTGGCGTATACATTACTGGGTATTAAAGAAGAGGGAGATTCTGCGGCTCGCAAACCTCGTTGATGAGGTCCCAACAAATGAAGATTATGCAATTTATGATGAAATTTCCGATGATGTATGGAGCAGACATAAAGAAGAGGAATGAGTAGTAACTTATTTCAGCATAATAGAAGAATTTATCTTTTTTCCATGACTTTGGGCAAATGATATCAATAATTACTGCTTTTGGGTGTCACAATGGAATATGCGCAATGGATAGATGTGATTGCAGTTGTCGTATTCATAGCAATACCAGTTTTGCTATTTGTGGAGCTGTACATCGGTCATATGGATTATGCTGGCTTATTAGAAAAATGCGGATTGGGTAGAAGGGAGGTGGGACTCCTTTTGGTAGGTGGATTGGTTGGGATAGTATTGGGCCCTCTCGGATTGTACGGTGTACCATTGTTAATATACCAAGGCTCTTTATTGGCCATTGATTTGGGGGGAGCCATAATACCTATTGTACTTTCATTGTATCTTATAAAAATCAAGAAACTGAACATGCCTGCTGTAATAGGTGCGGTTGCGATAATCGGATTGATAACATATATGACCACGGAATTTCGGCCCCCTCTGGGGATAGTTTCGGAATTTCCTTATTTCCTGTTCCCATCTTTTTCTGCCATTGCCTTGGCTTTGTTGGTCTACAGAAAGAAGATCACCATGGGAATTCCATTTGCGTACGCAACAACAACATTTGGGGTGCTCATCGGAGCAGATATCGTCCGCATACCACAGGTTATGGTAGGACTCGAGGAGATAAGGGAGGAGATGGGTTTACCCTTTGCCGCAGGCTCCATTGGCGGTGCAGGAGGGCTTGACTTGGTGTTTTTGGCAGGACTTATTGCAATTGCTCCCTTATTTTTCCTAGCACCCCGTATACTGAGACATTCGAAGCCTGAGCTCTCACCTTCGAGAGCCTTTGATAAAAACCTGAAAAATACCCTATCTATGGCGGGGAAAAAGGCAGAAAGCGGTGATTTTGAAGGTGCTTTCAAAACCTCTTTAAGGGCCGTTGATATGAAGATTACGGATTTAGGGAGCAAATTCAAAATAGCTCAAAGTCCATATGTAATACTGGATGTACTTTCCGTGCACCCCTATATAAGAAACGATTACTGGCTGCTTGTAAATTCGGCAAGATTAGGTAATATAACAGAGGATGATGCCCTTCGTGCTCAAATGACTGCAAGACATATTATTCGCGAGTTAAACAGAGTGGAGAGGAGACTTTATGCCACGTCTTCTCAGAGGATAGTGGCCTTCTTAATTGATATATCGATCATCATCGGGATAATGATACCATTTTTATATGTTGGGGGTGTTGCGGGTCTTTACGATCTAACAGACCTTCGTGTGCTTCTTATGTCCATCTGGTTTATTGCCTTCATTATGTGGTTGTGGGTGGCTCAGGTCGTGTACTTTACAATTTTCGAGGGTGCATTTGGACATACCCCAGGCAAGAGGCTGGTAGGCATTAAGGTCGCAACGGACGAGCGGGGAAAATGTGGGTTTATGGATGCTTTCACAAGAAATGTGGTTCGGCTTCTTGATATGACGATGTTTATTTATGCCGTGAGTTTGCTTTTAATGAGCAGATATCCTAAAAGTCAGAGGATAGGGGATATGGTGGCAAATACTGTGGTGCTTAAGACGCAGGTTGTGTGATATATGATAGGCAACTCAAAATCGCATGATACAAAGAAGTTTGATTACGATCTCAGACTCCAAGAAATTTTCGATACTGTAATGGAGAATCGGTATAAAATCATCCTCATCCAGTTTCCTGAGGGACTGAAAAAAATTGCAACAGATGTCAGGGATATAATTGAGGAAAGAACAGATGCCACCGTTATTATATCTGCTGATCCTTGCTTTGGAGCATGCGATATCCCTTTATCACTAAGTGATCTTAAAATTGATCTTCTTGTGCAGTTCGGTCATTCTAACATTCCGAATATAACATGTTCTGTTCCCACAATGTTCATAGAGGCCCAATCAGACTTGGATGTTATACCAATCGTTAAAAAGGCTATGAAACATCTTAATGGTACGGTTGGCATAATAAGCACAGTTCAACATATTCACAAGCTCCAAGAGGTCAAGAATTTTCTTACCAAAAACGGTTTTTCTACAAGAATCGGTAAGGGCTCCTTTAGATCCGAAAACAATGGTCAGGTTTTGGGATGCGATATTTCAAGTGCAACCACGATTTCTTCTCTGATTGATTGTTATCTATTTATCGGTAGCGGGAATTTTCATGCTTTGGGAGTGGCAATAGTCACTAAAAAACCTGTTTTCATAGCTGATCCATATCAAAACGAGGTGAGGGAAACCGGGTCCTTAATTGAGAGATTTTTAAGACAGAGACATGGAGCAATTGCCAGGGCAAAGGATGCAAGTAGTTATGGAATCCTTGTTGGTACAAAACCTGGTCAAACCCGATTAGAAATGGCATATGAACTGAAAAAGTTATTGGAAAAACACCAAAAGAAGGGGTATATTCTGATTTTGAACCAATTCTCACCCATACACTTGAAACCTTTTAAAATCGATGCCTACGTGTCAACTGCATGCCCTAGGATCGCAATTGATGATTATTTGATGTACGAGGCTCCAATGCTAACACCGCAGGAGTTGAGAATTGTCTTAGGGGAGGCAAAATGGGAGGACTATAAGTTCGACGAGATCATTTAGGAGAATTTATCCAAAAACATGATATCCTTATAATGCACCCTTAATCGCGGCTATATTCTCCTTTATGGTCCCTTCCCCCTTGAATATAGCACTGCCAGCCACGAGAATATCTGCTCCGGCATCTGCTGCTATCTTGGCATTTTTCGGGGAGATTCCGCCATCCACTTGTAATTCGATATTAAATCCGCTCTTTTTTATTGCTTCCTTTGTATCCCTTATCTTGGGAACAATGGATTCAATGAATTTCTGACCACCGAAACCTGGGTTCACGGTCATTATGACCACCATGTCGATGTCCCCCATAACATTCTCTAATACGCTAATAGGTGTGGAGGGATTCAATGCCACTCCTGCTTTGATATCCTGTTTCTTTATTTTCTGGATCACGCCATGGAGGTGGTCTGAAGCCTCGGCATGAACAGTTAGAATGTCACTTCCAGCTTTTACATAGTCAGAAATGTATTTTTCTGGATTGTTGATCATAAGATGTACATCAAAAGGCAGTTTTGTCACATTCCTAACACCCGCGATTACAACTGGTCCAATGGTTATATTGGAAACAAAATTGCCGTCCATAACGTCGATGTGGATCATGTCTGCACCTCCCTGCTCAGCTTCTTTCAAAGCGGAGGCTAGATTCCCGAAATCTGCAGATAAAATTGAAGGAGCGATTTTCACCATGGTTCATCCCAGGGTTCCCAAAGGTGGTGGGTGCATATTAAATTTTTGTCGATAAAGCAGATGCTACACCAGTCTTCGGTTATTCCTATCAACTGTTTCTCAGTTATATTATACAACGTTCAACACATTGTAAGCTTCGTTATTGGTTTCGTCGTACTCTTCGATATCGTCCTTGGGATCTATTACCACCCAAATATTGTGATATCCAGCTTCCCCGGTAGTATCGAACGTGATGGTCACTGTATATGAATCACCTGCAGGTATAGTGGATATGGTGATGCTGCCAATCAGGTTCTTCTTCTTTTTCTCATTGTCATAAATGTTGACCACAACATCATTTGCATCCTGTCCACCATCGTTGTGGATTACTGCCGTTATCGTGACAATGGTCCCTTCTGAAGCTGGATTATCTGAGAATGAAATGTCTGTGAATACGATTGAGAGATCGGGTCCGACGTTCATTACTTCCGATGCGATGTTGTTCGTTTCTATTGCTTCCAATATCGCTCCATTATGATCTGGCTGGATTGCTGGGTCCACCCATACTGAGATTTCATATGTGCCTATGCTAGATGGAATCCATGTCATTGTAACTGTGGTCGTGGCTCCTGGGCCAAGGCTTGGTATTATTACATCACCTATCTGATCGGCACTTGGATCCTCGAAACCGTCGTCGTTTGCATCCGGATATTCTTCGTAGAATCGAACGAGAACATTGGTGACTGTGGTACCTCCTTCATTTGTGATATCCACGGAAATTGTGACTGTATCTCCCTCACCTACTGGACTTTCCGGTGAAAATACCAGGTTGCTGGGAACAAGATCTGGCCCTACAAGGATCATATCAAATGCCTGGTTGTTTGTATCATCGTATTCAGGAACATAATTGTCGGGATCTGCCCAAACATAGATATCATGATAACCTAGCGTCGAAGTCCATGTTACAGAAGCGAAAACAGTCTCTTCTGATGCGATGCTGGAAAATACGATATCGCTTCCTATTTGAACAGCTCCGGTATCAGGGCTGCCGTCCCCATTCTCATCAGGATTTCCGTCGTAGAATCTTACGATTACACTGGCAGCATCGGTTGCACCGAAATTCGTGATATCTGCAGAAATTGTCACTGAAACTCCTATATCTACCGGACTTTCTGGTGAAAATGTGACCTCGCTTGGAAGTAGGTCCACTCCTGGGGCAAGCACCGTGATTATCGCGGTATCTGTATCCATGCTTCCGTCATCATCGGTGACAGTTAGAATCACGGTATATATACCTACTTTATCAAAGGTATGCGTCACCACAAGTCCAGTGGCATCAAACTCCCCATCGCCGTCGTAGTCCCACGCATATAATGTCAAAGGATCTGGATAGCTCGAAGATCCAGAGGCATCGAAGGTCACTACATCAACTATGGTTACTGTTCTGTCTGGACCTGCATCAGCTATTGGTGCTTGGTCAATTACGTATATCGTTAATGTCGTGGTGCCTGAATCACCATCATCGTCTGTTACTGTGAAATCGACAGTATACACACCGTTATCCATATACACATACGTTGGATTTTGATCGGTGCTACTGCCGCCATCACCAAACTCCCAAAGATATGTGAACGTGTCAGCTCCGGGATCAATTTGGCTTCCATAGAAATTCAAAGGAGTGCCTTCATCAACAACGTATTGCGAAACCTCAGCAATTGCAATAGGTGGAACATTGCTCACCGTGACTGTGAGGGTGTCCAATCCTTCATCACCATCATCGTCTGTTACCCTCAATGCCACAATGAAAACACCGTTATCAGCAAACACGGTACTTGTTGTTAAGGAACCGGAATCATCCACTGTAAATGTTATTCCGTCATAGTTGTAATCCCATTCTATGGTATGTGTATCCTCAGAGCCGGGATCTGTGAATGTGCCTGAGAATGAAACAGTGTCTCCTTCGTCTGCAGCTTGATCAGAACCCGCATCTACGGTTGGTGCAACATTGTTCACGGTGACATCGGTGGTGTATTCGGTATATCCACCGTCCTTGTCCATGATTTTTCCTTTCACGGTGAAGATCCCGTTGTCGTTCCAGGTATGCGTGGCTGAGGAACCTGTCTGGTCTACAATATCATATGTGCCATCATTTTCCCAGTCGAATGAGTACGTGAAGACCGTATCGAAAAGACCGGGATCGTACTGGTTGGTGAACGATACTGTCACCGTGCTCCCCTCATCCTTTGGCCCATTATTCCCAAAATCTGCTGTAGGTGCGACATTGTTCACGATGACATTGGTAGAGTGAGTATCTGAATATGTACCATCGGTTACCTCAACTATAGCAATCCCAGTATAATCGTCGTACCAAGTGTACGTTGCGTAGGGACTGGTACTCCATGGGGTATCCCATATGCCATCACCATCCATATCCCATCTGTATTCTAGTGGATCGCCGTCGAGGTCGTAAGAATCTGATGCATCGAAATTAACAGGCGAACCTTCGTCCACGGAATATGGACCATTTGCACTGGCAAAAGGCGCATGCTCTATTCCTCC
Source organism: Thermoplasmata archaeon (assembly GCA_020348445.1). GTDB lineage: Archaea > Thermoplasmatota > Thermoplasmata. Next base: position 4,894,515 of record CP070751.1, on the reverse strand, counting down.
TATCCATGCGTTTTCTATCACGAATGGATAGTCGTCATAGCATCCCCACGGTAAATCGGTGTCGCCTATTGCGTCACCTGCAATTGCATGTTTCCCTGTACCGCTTCCGTCGTCAGCACCTGGATAATCAGACCAGTAATTGCCTTCCAGCAGATCGGGGTGATGCCAGAAGTTATCATTATCAGCACAACCGCAGTCGGGCTCGCAACATGCTTGGTCAACATTGTCTTTGAAATTGTTGCGATATATCAAATTACCCACAGATTCCTCTACATTTATGCCCACTAGATTGTTTACAACCATATTGTCATAGAGAATATTGTAATTTGATGGGTCTAGGAAGATGGCTATGTTGTTTAGCATGAAAAAATTGAAACCGATAATATTATTATGGCCGGAAGTCAACTTTAATCCGATATCATTGCTAATGATCGTATTGTTATCCACGAAATTATATTCGGATTTTTCCAAAGTGATCCCGTTTAGGACATTATAACTGGCATTGTTGTACAAGATCGAGTTATTATCACAGTACCAATCAAGATAGATACCGAAATCACTGTAGCAAGCGATATTATCGAGGATAGTATTGATGTCACTGTACCATTCCAGCATTATACTTACATTGTTGTAGCTAGCATCATTGCCAATGACATCATTTAAAGAGGACCATTCCAGAGAAATTCCAATAACACCACCAGTGGCCGAATTGTCCTCTATCACATTATTGTCGCTGAACCATTCGCAACGGATGCCCACGACATTATTATCTGCGTTGTTGTACTGGACAATATTATTATCCGACCAGTCTAGATGTATTCCGATGATGCTTCCGGATGCCTGGTTGTCCTCTACAAGATTGTTATCCGAATAGGAAATACGGATGCTTTCGTTCACGTTAAAGTTCGCGTTGTTATCGATGATTATATTTCCGTCACTTTCCCAGAACACTGCTATACCTATCAGGTTATTTAAGGTAGCGGTATTTGAATCTATGATGTTGTTCTTTGACCAGTCCAGATAAATGCCTATTCCGTTAGAATTAGCATCGTTATCGATGATGAGGTTATTGTCTGAGGAGTATAGATGTATCCCATAGTTGGGATTATTATCAACTGAGTTGTCGGTTACCGTGTTGTTGTCTGAAAGCCACAAATCGACTCCTATGTTGTTGTTATTATCCACCCAATTACTTATTATATCATTATAATGTGACCATCTTAATGAGATCCCGATATCACAATATTCTGCTGTATTTTTGAACATCGTGTTCAAATCTGATTCAAAGAGGCTAATGCCATAATTTGAGGCAAACATCACATTATTGTAGGTTATGTCATTATTGTCGGACTGCTCCAGATAGACACCAATTCCGTTTGAGGTTTCGAAATCATTTTGATCCAATGTATTGTGATGGGCTCTGTACAAATATGCACCGTAATCTATGCAGAATCTCACATCGTTAAGTAATACAGTGTTATGATTGCTGGACCATACAAGTGAGATGCCAAAATAGTTGTATTTTGCGTAATTATGTGATATGTTGTTATTGCTAGAAGATCTCAGATAAATACCGTATGTGCCCGCTCCTCCAATCCTTTCAGCATAGTTATTGTAGATCACGTTATGGTTTGATCCACCCAAATATATGCCATAGCCGTTGCTGTTTGCTGTATTGTCAGTTATTGTAACATGATCTGATGAAGTAAGTGAAATGCCACGGGAGTTGAACATTGCGACGTTGAAGTCAATATCTACATAATCTGAATGTGTCAGAGAAATGCCGCTTCCACCGTTTGAATTCGCGGTATTATCGTATATAAGTGGATTGGTGCTGACTTTTCCGCTGTACTCCAGAGATATACCAGATCTCGAGTTCATGTTCACTTCATTATGTGTAATTGTACTATCATGGGAGTGCCACAATTTTAATCCATGCCAATTTGAAGAGATTAAGTTGGATGTAATTACAGGATCATCAGAATACGAAAGATAGACTCCCACTGAATCCCATTCCCCTGAATTGAAACTCACGTTGTTACCGGTTATAGTGCTGTTATCAGAATAATAGAGATGGACGCCGTACCAGGTGTTTTCATTCACCTCATTATCGTGAATGTCACAACTTAAGGAGTTTTCGACATACATCCCACGATAGTTGAGAATCGCTTCATTATATTTTATTTCTGTTTCGGCAGAAGATAGAACCACAAAACCGGTTCCGATATCTGATGCTACGTTATTTAGATTGGCAAAGTTGTTGCTTATTACACACCTTGGAGAACCACTTACGATGATTCCATCGTCTCCACAGTTGTTTGCATAGTTGTTGTCTATCAAGCAGTCAGATGATGAACCCACGTATATACCGTGTCCGCTAAAGCTTGCCGTATTATCTGTAATTTTGCTATCTTTGGAATGAGTTACTCTGATTCCCACATGACCGTTACCAGTCGCTATAACATTATATATAACAGTCCCTTGTGAAGAGGATACTGACACGCCATCTCCATGATTATCACTGGCCATGTTGTCCTTAATTATCGCATATTCAGAAGATGAAACAACGATCCCATCGTCTCCATTGTCATATGCTGAATTGTTGTGTATTATAATATCATGTGAAGATGATACTGCGATACCATCATCCCCGTTATCTATCACCGTATTATGATGTAGTTCTATATTGGGGGATGATGTTATAGAAATCCCGTCATTGCCGTTGTCATTTGCCGTGTTATTATAGATGATATCGACAGTGGGTGCGGTGATTCCTGTGTAACCATTGTTGTTTGCGGTATTATTTGTTATGGTACTATGGTAGGCTTGGTACAGTTCGATTCCATGGTCCCCGGAATTATAATTTACAGCATTGTTACTTATTGTGCAGTAATCCGAGTCCTGGAGGTACATTCCGCGCCAATTCTCTTCCAATATATTATATGTTATTTGGCAGTTATCAGAATCCAACACAACAAGGCCTGTTCCGTCATCCACTGGGACATCGTTGAACTTGGCCATATTATCGAATATTATACTATTCGGTGAATTCTTTATTAATATTCCATCATCCCCACTATTTGTCACGATGTTAGCAATGATTAAGGAAAATGGTGAATTACTCACTTCGATTCCATTATCAGCTGCGTTATTTACAACATTGCCAATTATTACCGTGCCAGATGATACGTCGATACCATCATCACCATTTGAATTAATGGTATTTTGATTGATTACGGAACCTGCTGCATTTGAAAGGCGAATTCCGTCCCATCCATTATTATAAATGGTGTTTTCATCTATTAGATTATTTTGTGAATTCCTTCCCCAGATACCGCTCCAGGAGTTGTGGTGGATGGTGCAATTGATAATGTGATGGCCACTGGAGTTGTAAAGTATGAGCCCATGGTAATTGTTGTGGTGTATCTCGCTATTATGGATAAGAACATTGTCTGTATTAATCCAAAGCCCTGCCTCGTTGTACTCAGGAAGGTTCCAAGCATGTCCCGCATATTCCACCTCACTGTCGAACATCTCGAATTTTGATCCATTTCTTACCTGGAACTCATAATATGCTGATGCATTGACTCCATTGGTAATAATCGAAGGTGTACCTGGAGAGCCCATAATAAATAACTTGCCACCGTGGTTAACGTAGATCCCGAACTCACCCATAACTGTGGAGTTCATCATCAGTTTAAAGCATTTTAGTGTTAGACTTCCACCACTTACTATTGTCAGATGGCCATTTAAATGTATACCTGCAGTGTTACTGTAGAATGTTAGTATCTTATTTATCACCACATTCTCATAATATGTTCCATCAAAAATAAAAACATTATACCCTGGCATCGCATTGTTCACTGCCTCGGTAATGGTGTTGTACGGATGCGCAAGTGATCCATCCTCAAAGCCGGTAGCGTCATCGTCGACATAAAGTGTATTAAATGGTGCACCCAACCAAGGATCGTATTCAACATAATCAGAGACATTGTCACCAAGCCCAAAAGGATTATACCAGCCACCGGATCCTGTATCATCTGAGGGGTCGTATGGACCGCTGGGATGTCCCCACCAGTTTAAGGTCGCATTAACAGGTGAATCAGGATTTGCATAAATGCCATAATATTTGTTATCATCACCATTGATATTGTTGTAATGAACCTCGTTATATAAACTCGATAATCTAAGATAGATTCCGTAGTCGTTGTTCGTTATGGTATTTTTTTCAATGGTATTTGAACTCGATCCTTTTAAATTAATTCCATGTTCATTATACATAATAGTGTTAAGCTTTATTGTGTTATTATCACTTGGCTGCTGGAATTCTATACCATATTTATTATTCTTAGCTTCATTGGAATAGATAGCGTTCCAATCGCTGAATCCTAAAGTGATGCCACCTGCTCCATTATATCTAACACTGTTATGACTAATGGTATTATAATCAGAACCAGACCATAATACTATTCCATAATATGTGTTGAAATTTGCCACGTTTTGTGATATGAGATTCTGATCATTATTATATGCTGGGTAAATCCCAAAGTGATTTTGAGAAACACTATTGTGTCCTATCAGGCCTTTGTAGCAATCCTCGGCATAAATGCCATAGTGGTTTCCTGTTAGATTGTTATAAATACAGTCGAATAAATCAATATCATCGAAATATATTCCAGAGGCAAAATATGGTGATCCTCCAGTTGCCCCAGTTACTTTGAATCCAGCAATTCTAGTGAAATCAGCGGTGACATAAAATCCATGGTCATTTGGGTCAAATGCCTCAACAGTGGTTACATCCCAACCCTCTCCAATTACATATACCTCTTTATACACCTTCACATTTTCGTGGTATGTTCCACCATACACCTTTATCATGTGTCCATTAAGGGTATTCGAATCATCAATCGCGGGTTGGATAGCAGGAAATATCTCTCCTGTATTTATATTTATGACAGATCCCCAGGAATGGACCAAGGGATAGAAATCGTAATCTGTGGTAGGATGAGGAATTAGGGTATCACCGATGCCGTCTCCTTGGTCTGCATGTTTTCCCATTCCTGAGCCATCGTCCACACCTGTATAGTCGGACCAGTAGTTACCTTCGAGTAGACCGGTATCATGCCAATCGTTATTTGCTGGTGCGTCATCATTTGCCTGAACGGAGTTTCCTATGATATTGTTATGATATACTAGGTTATTATTCGAGGACTCCAGACCAATGCCCCCTGCATTGTTCGATACATTATTGTTCGTGATTATATTCGAATCCGATAAATAGAGATTTATACCCCACTGGCTATTCGAAAAGCATGTGTTATCTGTAATGAGGTTGTTATCATTATAGTGACCCACGCGAATTCCGATGGTATTGCCTGAGCACCAGTTGTCAGTAATAAGGTTGTTATCACTGTAATATCCTAAATTGATACCTCTGCCAACGTTGTTTGTAACTATGTTGTTCACAATCAGATTGTTATTCGAACCATAAACATACATACCCCTTTGGTTATCGGTAATTGTATTGTTTGCGATGTAATTATTGTCGGAAGTCAAAAGGAAACCATAATAGTTGTTGGAGATCAAGTTATTATCGATAATCACATTTGGTGTATTTATCTCTAATCCACCCGGGGGCCACTGCCACCCGCACTCATGCAATTCACTATCCCGCATTTCGAATACTGCTCCATTATTCACCTTAAACCAGTATTCATAATCTGGATTCACAGCTGTGATTATGCTTCCACTTTTTATGATCATGGTGGCCGAGCTATTCACCTGTATTCCATACTGTCCATCGTAGGTGCAATCCATCATCCATGTGGTGGCAATCAGTGTCAGTGTTGAACCCGAACCCACATAGACATCATGGCTTATCACCACGCTCGGGTCAATCCAAAAATTTCCCCCTGCCTCTATATTGACGTCATGACATGTTAGCTCTACGTTTTTCAGAATCAGAGAGCCAGTGGAAGTCACTACGATGTTACCGTCCACTGTTATCCGACTGTTTTCTATGATTATCTCCTCAGAGACGATCCAATCATCGTAATATAACTCATTTTTAGGTTCTTCTTCAGGTGGATTTACGGGAAGGTTTTCTTCATCGACTGTTTCGGTGGAGGATACATCTTCGGGCATCATTTCGGGAAGTTCTTCACCAGGCTCAGGTTGTTCTTTTGTTACCATTCCCCCGCCATCCAAGTCATTTGGTGTCGTGTCCCCTATTTGCACACCAACGTTCACCGCTACCGCAATAACAGTAGCCACCACAAACACACACAAAAACGCAAGTATTATCTTTGGTTTCATTTACATCTTCCTCCTATCAATTTTTCCTAGGGCTCAGCCAAAAGGGAGCGCCAAAAAGAAGAGAAAAGGTCTCAACATCAGTCCGTTACTTTTGTAGAATTTCTATCCTCGCCCCTCTTTTTTTACGCATTGCCTTAGACTCCTCCCCAGTGTGACCTTAAACACATTATGGCTATAAAAATATTACTATCAATCTGAAAAAATTAAAATAATTTAACGAATCCTCCTTGAAGAATTCTAACAATTTTAACTTGCATAAAAAGGCAATCCCACATGCTTAACTTTTAAAATACTATGCTGACATTTAATATAATTTGAATCCGTACTCACCTCTCAGTGGCACGAAAACACAACCACCGTAATCCTTTTTTACGATCTTCTTGCCCTTCTTTTCAAGATAAACCAGGGTCTGATAATGTCTCCCTCCTGAGGGTATCAAGAGCTTTCCCTTGTCCTTGAGCTGCTCAATCAGTGGAGCAGGTAAGTCAGGTGAAGCACATGTAACATATATCCTATCGTACGGGGCGTACTCAGGAAGACCCAATGAACCGTCGCCATTTATCATGGTTACGATTTCTCCAAGACCGCACTTTTTTATGTTCTCCTTCCCAATTTTTGTCAACTCTTTAACAAATTCCACAGAATAAACATGTCCTTTTAGACCCACAATCTGTGCCACAACAGCGGCATGGTATCCACTTCCGCCCCCAACCTCCAGTACCTTCTGCCCAGGTGCAAGATCCAGTTTCTCCACCATGATGCCCACCATATGCGGTGCAGAGATGGTTTGCCCACAGCCAATCTGTTGCGGGCAATCGTGATATGCATAGGGCTCGATCTCCTTTGGTACAAAAAGATGTCTGGGTACTTTCATCATGGCCTTGATGATCTCGGGTTTGGAAATGTATCCCCGACGAACAAGACTATCTATGAGTTTTTTTCTTTCTAATTCATATTCCAATAGATCACCTTATCTGATGGGTTTCCCATAGAGCCTTACTATGTTCCTTGCAGGGACGCTTCCCTTCTTTATGATCTTATCCTGGGTTTTGATTCGATGAATTGTGAAGTTCAGACCCTTTATTCTCATCACATCACCGATGAAGAACTCCTCATCAGGAACAGCCCAGATTGTTCTGGTTAATGTTTTTCCCCCTTTGTTTATGGATATCTTCAGCTTTAATCTATCGAACTTTTTTGCCCATAGGGTTGTCACATCCTTTCCAATGGCACTATCCACTCTCCCGAATTTGGTCTCTATTGCCGTTATTTTAATCATACCTCTGCCCAATTGAAACTCATTTCCAATATTTACATTTTCTTGACTTGGAAGCTCAAGTTCGTTTTTTTGCGATTTTTCTTGTTCACTTACGATAACTGGTACCACCACAGGTCTCTCGGTCCGTATGATACTTGGGTGCCTATGGCCGCATTTGGAACACTTCACAAGGGCATCCAGAACAATTTCCTTTTTTTCACTTAAACTACCCTTGATAACCCTGTGAAGGGTTTCTTCTTTGCATGAAGGACATTCGATGTAAAGGGCGTGGGGTACATCCATTTTCTCGCACTATAATGCATTCTAATTGGCATTTATTTTTCGCTACCTCGTTTCATATATAAGATCGAGTAGACGAACAAAATGTAAACATCATTCTCTTGCACGAAATTTATACAGAAAAAGTTATTATTTATGATGTAGTTTCAGGGAAAAAGGGGGAAAATCCACAATCAGGGGTTGAAAATATGGTAACTACCAGAGAACAGATGAAGGATATCGTTGACGATCTGAAGGAAAAGAAAGCTGTGGATGCAGCCGCCATTATCAGAAAAGATGGGGCTCTTTTGGCCTCGAATTTTGATAAGTATACGATGCCGCAAGAGATATTTGCCATGATGGGCGCCACGATCCTAGGAGCAGCAAAGAACATAACCTTAAAAAGTGATATGGGCCTGCCCTCAAGGATAATTATTGAGACAAATGACGGGGATGTCATAATAACAGGTGCAGATACCAAGGCAATGGTGATGTGCCTCGTAAATGAGGGGATGGATCAAGTTTTGCTCTCAGAGACTCTTGATGCAGTGGTTGAGAAGGTGCAGACTCTTTTATAATTTCCTTTACTACTCTTAGCCCTGAATCATATTAATAATAATAAATATTTCAATTTGAAGTATTATTATATATATAATTACACTTACTTGCACTTGTAAAGTGGATTACAGCAAGGTACCTTCGATTCCTTGACAAAATCTTTTGGAATTGTCTCCCCGCAGCCTTTGCACAGCATATTATTCTCATCATGCAGAACAAGTTCTTCGTTGCAGATAGGACATTTGGGCATTATAGAGAGATTATCATGGATACTATATTAACGTTTGTCCTTAGGTTGTAAATCGATGTATTATTGGTTTTGCAGTAATATCTACACTCTTTGGAAATAAAAACCTTTAAAACTCGAATGTGCAATCATGATGAACGATGAAGGAAATGGACCAAAACCTTCTATCAAAATGTATAAGAGAACAAAATGATGGTATCCTGATAAATATCGAGGTTAAATCCAATGCCAAAACCCAAGGAATAGAGGGTATGGACGAATGGAGAGGCTCCTTGATAATCAGGGTAAAGGCAAGGGCGGAAAAAGGAAAGGCTAATTATGAGCTGATTAGCCTGCTTTCTTCCGTCCTTAGCATCTCCCCTTCAAATATCAATATCGAAAAAGGTAATAAATCCCGTCAAAAGATAGTCAAGGTTATGGGACTCTCGAAAGATGAGTTGGAAAAGAAACTTATGTCGATAATTCAATAACGATGACTGGAATAAGGTAAATGAGGCATTCCTTTGCAAACTGAAGAGCGGTTGGAGAAGATCGAAGAAGTCCTTGATGAATTGAAGGCACTTTCTCCTGATATCCCCATTATAGTAGAGGGTGAGTCAGATGTTTCGGCCCTGCGGGAACTGGGTGTACAGGGAAAAATCATACAAATCAACAGGGGTCAATCCCTATTCAATTTCTGTGAGGAAATAGCCAGAAATCATAAAGAGGTCGTTATTTTAACGGATTGGGACAGAAAAGGAGGACATCTTTGCAGGTTGCTATCCGAGGATCTGAAGGCCAATGATGTGAAATTCAATATCAAGATAAGGGCCAAGCTCGCTGGATACTGTAAAAAGGATACGAAGGATGTTGAGGGCTTAACAGGCTGTGTTCGTAGGCTAAAAAGCCAGATTGTTAATGAATAATAAGGCTGAAAAATATTTAAAGTATTAACGTTATGCCGATGTAAGAATCATTCTAAGAGGGTTCTTCATTTATTATTAAACTACCCCAAAACCCAAAATAGCAGAATATGGGGGGTGAAAAATTGGCTGATGAGGATAAAAAACCAAAACAAGTTGGAGAACAGGAGCCAGGTGTATTAGAGCACGAGGCCTCGATTTGGGAAGTTCTAAGAAAGAGCGAAGAAAAGATCCGTATAGAGAAAAAAAGGATAAACGAAGAGAAAGCAGAACTCGAAAAAACGAGGGAGGATCTATTTAAAGAGAAAGACGAACTGGCCAAGATCAAGGATGAGGCAATTGCAAAAAGGGAAGAGGCCATAAAGGAAAAGGAAAAGATTTCCCAAGAAAAGGATAAATTGGCCGGGCAAAAACAAAAGATCACCGAAGTTATGGCAAGATTGGATGAAAAAGGCTCCAATTTGAAGGCTCAGGCAGAAGATGTGAATCGCAAGGTGGAAGAGGTGGAAAAGAGGCGTATACACCTTGAAAAGCAAGAAAAGGCTATTTCGAAAGTCACCGAGGATATAGCTAAAAAGAAGGCCGAGCTCATCAAAAAAGAGAACGAAATCGTAAAAATGGAGAAAGAACTGAGTGAGAAAAATAAATCTGTCCTTGATAAGGAGGCTGAGTTTCAAAAAAGGGAGGAGAAGCTGAACTGGAAGGAGATGTCCCTTGTTAAAGATGAGAAAACAAGAGTTAGCAAGGAAAAGGAAGTAACAGATCGTGAGACAAGGTTGCTTGAGAGGGAGAAGGCGATTTTAGAGGAATATGAAAAATTGGCCATTATGAGAATGAAACTTACAGAAAGGGAAAGTGGATTATTGGAAAGTGAGAAGGCTTTGGAGGGTGGTGAGAAATTAGGATCAATTGAGCCGGTTTCAACTGAACTCGAAGGAGAGGATATAGAGGAAATTGTGGAGGAAATAGGACTTACAGAATCGGTTCCCACAGAAGCTGAGCCGGAGGTAACCACCGAGGAAAAAGAACCAGATTCTACAGCAGAGGAGCCAGCTGAGCCCGAGGTGGGTACCGCAACTGAAGAACCCACTGAAGAAGCTGCTGAGCCCAAAGAAGAGGAGCCAGGGGAGTTGGCTGAGGATATCACAGCTGAGGAATCCTCAGAGGAGGCTGTTGAGCCCAAGGAAGAGGCGCCTGCGGTAGCGGCGGTGGATACTTCCATGGAAAAACCTTCTGAGGAAGCTGTCATGCCCACAACAGAGGAGGCTACAGAAACAGAAAGTCTTGAGGCAGAGGAGCCCAAGACCACAGAAGCGGAACCAGAAACCGCAGTGGTTGAGAAGAAAGAAGCTTATGAAGAGATGATGTGTCCAAGATGCGCCACTGTGGTGCGCAAGGGGACTACGACATGTTATGCATGTGGCAAAGAGTTTACACTGGATGAAATGAAGCAAAAAACAGAGGCAACTTCAGAGGGGGCAGCAGATAGTCCTGTGGAATCCGCGTTTTTGGAGATGGAAAAGAAGGAGGTAGGTGAAGAGGCAAGAATGCCCACAAAAGATGAACTTTACACCATGGATGAAGACCAGTTAATTGTGTTGTGTAAAAAATACCAACTGGATTCATCAGGCAGGCCAAAACATCTCCGAGAGAGGTTGATAACTCTAATAGAAGGGGGTGGTGTGGGAGAGGCGGCTCCATCTGAAGCTGAGGAGAGAGCTCCTTTATGCCCTGACTGCGGTAGGCCAACATCGTATATAGAGCAGTACGGTCGCTGGTACTGTTATACATGCGAAAGGTATGCACTTGTATCGGATGAGTGAATTTTTTACCTGAATCCTGATTATCGGGAAGATTATTTATAAAAAATGATAACGGGATTGTAGAACCCTAAAAATCTTCCTTCAAGGAGAAATCTGCACTGCTTGAAATATTATCTCCACTTCAAAGTCCTTTTCTATTTCGTCTTTGAATTTTGAGTTGAGAGTCTGTTGGATATCAGAGGCTATGTTATTGAGTTTTGCGCATTCGGCTGTATTGTTTGAAAATATGGTTATTCTGACGTAGACTGACCCGTCTGATTCGATGCCAAAGATATTTCTCCCGAGCCTGATTTCCTCCACCTCATAATCTATTATATACAGATAATTACCATCTCTTATTGTTCTTTTTGCCTCATCATTTATCTCCTTCTCAAGTTGTGCATTTTGGTAGGATACAAATGTCGTCCATGAAAATATTGCTCCTAGTATAATAAGGATTATCATGGTGATAAATAACTTCTTTTTCACGTCCTTTTTTGAGAACATCATTTCAAGAAAACCACCCGGCTTGATCCCAAGCTTCCAAAATACCAGTGTCCCGGCGATGTTTATGCAGAACACGTTCACTGCCAAAATTAAACCCGAGCTTATGATGAATTCCGCATCTAGAAGAGCTATGCCAATACCCACAATGGCGGCAGGAGGTACAAGGGCCACCGCGATCATTACACCCACCAGTATCTCACCTTTTTTTTCAGCAAATGAGTACGCTCCAGCGGCTCCAGAGGCCAGGGCTAAACCAACGATAAGTATGTTCAATGTGGTTCTCTCAGCCATTTCGCTGGGTAATTCCTCGATGGTGATGTCAACAAGAGGTGGGAGGAGCTGTAGGCTATTTACCAGTGCAGCAGTGAATGCAGCAGTTATGATAACGATAAGTAATCCCAGTGTGGTGCTCATGATGCCTTTTCTAAAAAGTGCAGTATCTCCCATTACAGTTCCAACACTGGCTGCGATGCTGGGACCCAGAAGCGGAGCAATGACCATGGCACCAATAACCACAGCGGTGCTGTTCATCAAAAGACCCAATGTGGCAACAAAAGCTGAAATCACTATCATGAACATGTATCCTTTTGTAAGATAGCAGGCGCGCCTTGCACTCTCGATGATCTCTTCTTTAGGAGCTATTGTGGGCTCTCTCTCCTGCTCCTTATCAGAAATGGCTGCATGAATGGGAAGAATAGAAATGGTGCCTATTTTATCTATTCCAGAATCTTTCAGCCTAGATATAAAATCATCAACAATATCATCGGGAACTGTTATTATCACTAGATCTATTTCCCCTGCGCTCCTCACATGAGCAGCTTTCAAATCGCTGTCCTCTGCTATATCCATTACCCTGCTGACATCCTGGTCAGGCAAAACTATATTAATCTGTCTCATTCCAAAGGAAATCGAGGTTATAGTTTTTATATGTATTGATGCTGATATAAGGTTGATTTCTTTAGCCAGCCACTGTAAAACTGGTGTAATTGTGGGTTTTTTCGAAATATCCCAGTAAATCGATTCATTCGATATATCTCAACGCTTCGGCAGGGGGAACCTTTGCAGCTTTTATTGATGGGTAGAATGTGAATATTAGGGTGGCTATATACGCGATAACCGAAATCGCAAGGAGGTTTCCCCAGGGAATTACAAAGCCGATGCCCGACTCTTGAAATCCGGTGTCAGAATAAATCTGCCAACCGATTCCTATTCCAAGTATGATACCGATGAATATTGCTAAAATAGTGATAAATGAGGTTTCAATTAAAAACGATTTTGTGACCATACTCTTTTTAAAACCAATTGCCCTAAGCATACCGATTTGCTGACGGCGCTCAATTACATTTCTGTAGGAAATGATTCCTATTCCGGCAATACCCACAAGAAGGCCTATACCCAGGAAGCCTTCCATGAGGTACATGATATTATTTGTTAGAGTGAGTATGATGTTGATAATTCCCTTCATATCAAAGGTTTGAAGACCGAGCTCAAGATAATTCTTTTCAAATTCCTTGGCAACTGAATCGGCATCATAACCAGAGTTGAGCTTGACAACGATAATGCTATCAACGCCATTATATTCATTATCAACGACATCCTTATTCATGATAATACCGTTGAAGAAAAACATCTGATCCATTATTCCAATAACAGTCAATTCGCGGGTTCTGTTTTGCCCGGTCTTATCGGTGATGGTAATGGTGCCACCTACATAAACACCCCCCATATCCTGGGGGGGACCACCTACTATTATTCCGGAAAATGCAAGTCTTGTCCCATCTACAATACAGTATGTACTATTTTGGGCCAAAGCCTCCCAGCATTCAGTGTCAGAATCGTATTTATCGTCGCGATCTAGTAAAGTAAAACCGTTGTTCGAAAGAAAACTATCGCTTGCACCCAACAGAGAATATTGCTCCAGCTTTCCTGTATCTGTTGGAGGTCCGTATGCAGTAGGCTGTGATTCTTTTTCATCATAGCCCACAAGAGCAACAATGGTCTGGGATATGATCTCAAGCTCATCCACCTTCTTTTTAAGATCAGGGTGTAGGGTATCCACAGTGAGATTCTCAAAGGGTGTTCTCGGATTTGTAGTGCCTATTATATCATAATCGCCGCTCTGTTGCTCCAGCATGATGTCGCTTTGGGAGGCCTGCATGGCCGCAATCATTGCAATAACTGTTACTGTAAAAATAATGAGTGCGAACATTCCCAGGGTCATACCTGTTTTGAACTTGCTGTCCATGGGATAAGAGATTGCAGTTTTCAAAACAGCCCGGGTGGACTTGCCCCTACCAAACACCTTTTGAAGGAAACCAAGCAGTATATGAGAATTGAACATAACAACAATTACCGCGGCAAGAACGCTAAAGACCCCGCTGAAAACAAATGAATCCAATCCTGTGAAATCCCAATCAGACGTAAAGGAAAATTCATATGGCAGGTACATAAACACAAGTATCGCAATTCCTGCAGAAGTCATTGCTGCCCTGATACTGGTCCATTTATGAATAATCAGAGCCAGCCCCAAAAAGATCGAAGGAACACCTGCTAGATAATAGCCGCCAAGTTGGGTGGAAAATGAGAAACTGACAAGGAGAAATCCTAGGACAATCAATACCACCCCACCTACGATGACCCTTCTTTGGGCCCTTTCAGGTTTTGGCTCGGGTATTCGGCGAATTGCCCTTATGATATTTAGCTTGCTTATCCGGGTACTTGCAAAGATGATGGTCACAAATGTAATGAACAATCCCAAACAGAATGCAACAAATACACTTGCCCATGTAAAATAAAAGGGAATGTTAAACGATCCTTCTGAAAATTCTTCAACTGAACTGAATATGAATTCAAAGGCCTGAATCAACAACCATCCAAAGAAAAGACCCAAGAATGCGCCGACTATAGCGGCAACGAATGCGTAAAGACTGCCTTCAAAGATATACATCCTCACAAGATGCTTTCCCTTCATACCAACAGCTCGTGCCATGCCCATCTCGCTTTTCCTTTCCTCTCCCAACATAACGAATATGTTGATGATCAAAACGATTCCAGCGATAATGGAGAACATCCCAAAAATCATAAAGAGGGTTCCTAGGGACTCGCCTCCCTCTCTGGCACTCTCTAGATTATCTGCTTTTACATTGTTCACCTGAAGGTTCAGCTCTTCTGCTCCGAAATCGGTGTTCATCTGATCAATTGCAGAATCGCGAATAATATCCAAGGTTGAGTCATCCAGACCTGAAACAATGACAAATGATACTATATCGTCATATACACCCCCGTGGAGCATATTCTGGCTTGTTTCAAAATCAACAAAACCCATTATATAGGAACTCATCTCATCAGGCATTGGGTCGTCAAAATCTGAGGGTAAAATTATTGCTCTGAACTGTGAAGTAAGCATATTTCCGTCCAAACTCAGGGTGGAAACAGAAATATCCGTGTTATTTACTATGTTTAAGGTTGCTGCATGCATGTCCAAGAAATAGATGGTACCTGGCTCAATGTCCATATTTTGGAAATCCTCTTCATCAGATTCACCCCCTACTATCGCAAGACCATTTGTGGGAACTCCGTTCACAACCAGGGCTGGAACCATCAAACCCTTGGATATGTTGCCGTTGTAGGGTTCAGCCTTTTCCAATAATGTATCAGCTTGTGATAATGGATAAAAGCCTTGATCATTGCTTAGAACAAGAGCACCATTGATGATCTCAAGAGAGAATCCTGCGTCTTCCATACCCACAGCCGAATCAAGTTCCTCTTCAATTGTTTTGTTCACTTTACTTGTGTAAGATTCACCACTCCGATAATCTCCCTTATTGGATATCCAGATTTTATTTATCTCGTTGGGGCGGTTAAGTAGCTCCTGAAGTGTATCAAGTTCGAAAAATATGGTCTTCTGCTGAAGATAGTTTGCCTTCCCGTACAGGTCCTTTTCATTGATTATTTTTGCTATAGTGAAATTCTCTTTTTTGAAGGAGGTTCCAAAAGGACTGTTTGGATCCTTGGCACCATATGAAAGGTAAACTCTATGCCCAACTAAAGCTTCTATTTCATCAGCAAGTCTTGTGTTGATGGCGATTTCGTCCACTCCAAGGCTATCTGGGTAATATCCGTTGCCATCCAGATCACCGAAAGCTGAATTGCGAAGAATCTGCGAATCCAGACCAAGTATTGCAACAGAAGGTTCTCCCAATAAAGTGTTATTATCCAAAACCGCGCCGAAGTCCATTATTACTGGTGCCATTGCTTCAATTTCCGGAATATCGGAAAGCTCCTGTGACATGGAATCGTAAACAGATTCGTTGAAATATTTATAGAATGTAACAGTTGACCAAGTGTCTGTACCCCATATCTCTTCATCAACCTCGCCAAGTGATCTGTATACATCCACCTCCATGGTATTGGTCATTGTATCACTAACAACAAGGGCGCTGGAAATGATTGCAGTTCCTATCATCAGACCGGCAATTACTATGACGCTCTGTGCTTTTCTTCTAATAAAGTTTCTTGCCGCCATTTTAAAGATTATACGGTTTGCCAGAGCCATAATTGCAATTACAATTATGAGGATCAAGACCAAAAACATAAGAAGACTCACGATGGGGTCCATTTGGTTCCCTCCATTTTCACTTTTGATTCCCCTTGGTTATCAATCCGCTTCTCATCTCAATTATTCGCTGACACTTATTTCCAATGGAGGGATCATGTGTAATCAACACGAATGTCTGCTTGTTCTCCTTGTTCAATCGGATCAGAAGATCCAGGACATCGTTGGAATTCTCGGTATCCAGATTCCCCGTGGGCTCGTCGCCCCAAACTATAGTGGGTTCGTTCACAAGGCTCCTGGCAATGGTGACCCGCTGTCTTTGCCCTCCCGAAAGTTCCGAGGGTTTATGGTTCTTCCATTCTTTAAGATCCACAAGTTCAAGAGCTGATTCTGCTTTCTGTCTGGCTTCCTTTAATTTCATTCCACTTACAAGCAGTGGCAGCTCCACATTCTCGGCTGCCGTGAGTACAGGGAGAAGATTGAATGTCTGGAATATGAATCCCATTTTTTTGGCTCTGTACTCTGTCCTCGCATTGTCCTTCATTGCATGAACATCCTGCCCTTCGATTAAGACCTGCCCTTCTGTCAGCTCATCCAATCCTGAAAGGCAGTTGAGCAATGTGGTCTTGCCGCATCCTGATGGTCCCATAACTGCTACCATCTCTCCTTTTCCAACATCTACATCCACGCCTTTTAAGGCCTTAACCTGTATTTTACCGGTATCATATGTCTTGTGCACATTCTTTGCCGAAATGATACTTGACATTACCTCACCTCCAAACTTCACAGTGTTATATTCTCCCCCTTATTTCTTGATTTATATTTTATTGTTTTGGTTTAACTTTTTTAATTCTTTTCAAACTATTATTCAGGAAATTTATTTCGGTTTCATCGTCGAGAATTTTATATTGACATGGTATTGATCAAATTCCCGGATTTCTTAAATTTGGCACCAAAGGGTGTTTTTTTGCTTGTAACAAGGCTTTTATAGCCACAAACCAATCTGGTTAACCAGGGGAACCTTTCGAATTGGCGAAAAAAGGTGAGCTAAGATAATCATTCTATAGAACTAATTGATTAAGATAGACTATCTTATTCTCTTCTTTTAGACAATTCATTTGGCTGAACCTCAGAGAGAAATATAGGGGGGCAATAAAATGAAAAAGAAAAGTGTAAAAATCTTGAGCTTAATGCTCATTGTAGTTTTGTGTGTGGTTGCGATTGCCGTAGTTGGGTTGAGGAATGTAGCTATCCAAGATGATAGGGAAGCTAATGCATTAGATGATGTTGTTGAGGAAGATGACAAAGGAGTAGACTCCTCATCCAAAATCATACTGGTAAGAGACCCTAGACAAATAGATGGTACGGCCTATGCATTTACTATTCTTCCTCAAATAGAGACCCAGAGCCAAACAACTGATGAGGAAAATTCCGATGTGATTGCACAACCAAAAGAGACTCGGAGCCAAACAACGGGTGAGGAAAAATCCAATGCAAGTTCAATGTACATAGTATTTGTTCTCTTGATGATGGTGCTGGCCCTTTGCTTAACTCTTGTATATTATAAAACAATACAAAAAAGATCAAAGAAAAATAAGGTAATTGGATTTCTTTTGGTCTTTTTAATGATCATATCTGTGTTTACGGCAATGCAGATTAATGTAGACACTGAAAACCCTTTTTATTCCTATAAAAACCTCATATCTGTGGATGATGCCACAGACATCACAGAATCCTCAGCTATTCTGAGCGGTGAGGTTAACGACCCTGAGGGAATCGGCCCCCTAGACGTTTCCTTTGAGTGGGGATTAGACCCAGACCCACCCTATGCCTACGAAACCTGTCCCCGCAAAGTGGTCACGACTGGATCTTTTTGCGAGCCAATTACAGGTCTCACTCAGCAGACTACTTACTATTACCGGATGAAAGCTGTAGGCAAAGATTACACCTATTACACCCAAGAGAGTAGCTTCACAACAATTCTAGATAGGGGAATATTCTATGTCCATCAGGCTGCCACGGGGATCGGAGACGGCAGCTCTTGGAAAGACGCCTATACCAATCTGGAAGATGCATTAGAAGTTGCCGATCCAACAGACGAAATCTTGGTGGCAATTTCGGATGACCCAAATGACAGCGGTCTTACACTTCGGATGAGAAAAACTGAATCTGGAGACATATTCATTGATGATATTCTCACGGTGAGACCTTCCGATACTCTTGAGGGAAGTGGCACCATCAACAGTGATGTAGTTGTTTCGGGTCTCTTTAGCCCGGGTCACTCGCCAGGTATAGTTAACATCAATGGCAACTTGATTATCAAGAGCGGCGATCCCGATGTTATCAACGATGACTACCAGGATCCGCCCAAGGGCGATACGGTGGGAACACTGGAGATCGAAATTGGAGGCCTTACTCCTGGGCCAGGAGATCCCGTTGTAGATAATGGCTATGATCAAATAATAGTCAATGGAAATATCAAACTTGGCGGGATGCTCAAAGTAATCCTCATCAATGACTTCAATCCCCAAGTTGGTCAAAAGTTTGATTTCCTTGTCCTAAAAGAGGGCTCCTCTGGGACGATATCAGATGTCTTCGATGATGCAACAGGGCTCTTCGGATTCGGAGACGGAGATCTTTATTTTGAGATTGTCAAGACCGATACCAAGGTGCAGCTCGAGGTAAAGCAATTTGGAGGCGGAGGATTTAAACTCAAAGCAATAGGTACCCATGCCATTGGTATCGGTAAAGTATTTTGCGACCATTTTTCAGACACCTCCTACTCGGGCTCACTAGAGAACATGGATATCCTGGGTCTGATTTCCGGTAGTGCCAGTTTTTCTGTTTCCAAGGAGGTTGTGGATGTGGATTTGGACGGCAACACAGGTACAACAGATGATCAATATGAAGATGCAACACTGATCACCTTCTCACTAAGCAGTCCCATGATATATGTAGGTAAGAGCGGATTTGGCCTTTATATTACCAGCGGCGAGCTCGGCGTGGCGAGTTTGAAGGATTCGGGTGGCAGTTCATGGCTGGCAGTGTTAGCCCAGGACATTGGAGGCACCCTGACACTTCCTAGCATAAGTGGGAGTTTGGATTCGTTGGCCGTGAAGATCAACAAAGGTTATGGCGGAGCCTCGGCTCTAAACTGGAGCCTGGCACTGGATTTAGACGATGACGGTACATACGGTGAAGATCCTGATGATCTCGTGGATTTTGACGGGGACACAGGCACAACAGGTGATCAGGTCACCTACACCTCAGGAATTGTGAGGGTATCGGGCTCGCTTTCTGATATTGACATCTTTGGATTGATCACAGGTGGAGCCAACTTTGCAGTGAATAAGCAGCTTGTTGATGTGGATTCTGACGGTGATGGAGATGGTCAGACTGGAACTCAGTATGATGACGCCACTCTCATTACATTTGCATTGGATTCCCTGAACCTGAAGGTAGGTCCAAGCGGCTTTGGTATCTCAGTTAGCGACGGGACAGTAGGTTTTGCAGCCATCGAATCAGGAAGTATGAAATGGGTGGCGGTGAATGCTTCGGGGATTACTGCAACGCTAACCCTCCCAGGCGTTAGCGCCACTGTTTCTGATATTGGCTTTGAGATCAACAGGGTAGAGGGAGGAACCACTGCACTTAACTGGACAACGGCAGTGGATACTGATCCTGCAGATGGTTATGTGAGCGCTGGTGTTGTGGATCCCGGTGAGTTGCTCCCCACACCTGTTGACATGGACATCACATACACCACCGAATTTTTAAGGGTTGCCGGAAGCCTAACCTCCCTGGATATATTTGGATTTGTTACAGGCACTGTGGGCTTCGAAATCAAACCACAGAAGGCGGATGTGGATGCAGACGATAATGGATTCTTCTCCATAGCCAATGGGGATCTCGACGATGCCGATATATTATTGCTCAAGCTTGATGTCACAGATGTATTTATTGGAGTGCCCGACAGCATTGGTTTCTCGCTTTCAGAGGGCATGTTGGCCCTGGCCACGATCAGACCCTCGGATCCTGATACAGATGACCGTAGTTGGTTGGCAATGAGTGCCTCAATAACCGATGCCGAGCTGACTGGGATCGAGGGCTTGACTGCAAAAGGAGGTTTTATTGTAGAAATAAACAAAGCGTTTTCTGGAACTGATATTACACCAGGGGATGCCCTAGACTGGACAGCCAATGTGAACCTGGATTATGATTCCACTGATGAGACGTCCTTTATCGGAGACGAAGACGATGTAATTGTGGGTGGCCATACAATAGAGCATACTGTTGATTTTTTACAGGTCTCAGGTGATTTGATAATAAATTTGTTTGATTTTGTAAGGGCCAGTGTGAGCTTCGAGTTTCTTCAACAAGAGGTGGATGTGGATGCTGATGGGGATGGCAACTTTTCAACTGCAGACGGCGATCTTGACGATGCCGAGCTGGTAATGATGGATATTCAGGTTAAGGATGTTTTCGCAGGGATACCAGATAGTATAGGATTTGCCCTTGAGAGCGGGTATTTAGCACTGGCCACAATCAAACCCTCTGATCCTGTGGCAGATAACCGCAGTTGGTTGGTAGTGGACGCATCGGTTACCAATGCCGAGCTCACCGGAATTGAAGGCTTGACTTTAATTGGAAGCCTAGGTGTGGAAATCAACATGGCATTTGCTGGTATTGTTGAAGCACCTGATGATGTGCTTGACTGGACGACTTCTGTGAATCTGGATGCCGATTCCACTGATGGAACTTCATTTATAGGAGATGAAGACGAGGTAAGTGTGGGGGGACATTTGATAGAACACAATGACGATTTACTCCGGGCCACAGGCGAACTGACCATGGACCTGTTCGGTTTCTTTTATGTGGATGGGAGCTTTACCTTTGAGAAGACCACTAAGACTGTAACTGTTACCGATGGCATTGATCCTAATAATGATGAATCTGTGGATGTGGATCTTCTGACCCTGGGAGTAAATGTCACACATGCATTTGCTGGGATGAACGGACCCTACTGGCGGGAGGACACAAATAACAATAGTGAAATAGACGAAGGAGAGACAAACGATGCTGCAATGGGACTTTCTCTCAGCAATGTGGAATTTGCGTTGGCATTGATGAAGGTCAAGACTGACGATCCTGAAAACGAGACCGACCTGAGGGATTGGACTGCCCTTTCGGCAGAGGTTCAATCTGTTGAGTTTGTGGGAATCGAAGGCCTAACTGCAGAGGGAAGCGTTGCTGTACAGATCAATACCGGTGGTGGTCAGAACGGAACTGTGGATAATGACAAGTTCGTTGACTTCCCCACAAGCTTCCCAACTGATGGTTTGGAGGTGAAAACAGGTGAGAACACTTCGATTACGTTAAGCTTTGAAGATGAGTACCTGAGAGTTCAAGGTTCATTGAAGCTAGATTTGTTCGGTTTCTTCTATGTTGATGGAAGTTTTGCCTTTGAGAAGACCAGTACCTCTGTAACAGTCACCGATGGACTCGATCCTTTAAACGATGAATCAGTCAATGTGGAGCTTCTGACTATTGGAGTGGTAGTGGACCATGCCTTCGTTGGAATGAACGGACCCTACTGGCGGGAAGATACCAATGACAATGGTGAAATAGACGAGGGTGAGACAAATGATGCAGCCATGGGATTATCGCTTTCCGGAGTGGAGTTTGGTCTTGCCCTGATGAAGATCAAGACGAACACTCCTGAGACAGAGACAGATCTGAGGAGCTGGACCGCACTTTCGGCAGAAGTGGGCGAGATTGCGTTTGTTGGAATAGAAGGCCTGACTGCAGAGGGCAGTGTTGAGGTGCAGATAAACACAGGTTCTGGTACAAAAGACGATGTTGAGAACAACAAGGTTGTTGACTTCCCAACAAGTTTCCCTGACGACGGTGGTTTGAAAGTTGAAACAGGTGATGCCGACGGTACACCGATCTTACTTGATTTTGATACTGATTATCTGAGAGTCAAAGGAGCATTGAAGCTCGATGTGTTCGGTTTCTTTTATGTTGACGGAAGCTTTGCCTTAAAGAAGACCAGCACATCTGTAACTGTTACCGATGGTGCAGATCCTCCGAATACCGAAGAGGATGTGTCTGTAGAGATATTGACCCTGGGATTGGTAGTCACACATGCTTTCGCGGGTATGAATGGACCCTATTGGCGTGAGGACACCAATGACAATGGTGAGATAGACGATGGCGAGACCAACGATGCCGCCATGGGACTGTCCTTAAGTGGAGTGGAGTTTGGCCTTGCCTTGATGAAATACAAGACGGGCACTCCTGAAACCGAAACCGATCTTAGGAGCTGGACAGCTCTTTCGGCAGAAGTGGACGAGGTTGCGTTCGTAGGAATCGAGGGCCTGACAGTGGAGGGCGGTGCGGCAGTGAAAATCAACACAGGTGGCGGCACAAAAGACGATGTCGAGAACGATAAAGTCGTTGATTTCCCTGCAAGTTTCCCTGATACAGACGGTTTAGAAATTGAAACAGGAGATGCCGAAGGTACACCGATTTTGCTTGACTTTAGTACTGATTACTTAAGGGTACAGGGAAATCTAACACTTGATATATTTGGTTTCTTCTATGTAAACGGAAGTTTTGCATTTGAGAAGACCAGTGCCAATGTCACTGTAACGGACACAATCGATCCTCAAAACAATGAATCTGTCAATGTGGAGCTATTGACCATTGGAGTCGAGGTGGAGCATGCCTTTGCCGGTGTAAATGGTCCCTACTGGCGAGAGGACACCAATGACAATGGTGAGATAGACGATGGCGAGACAAACGATTCTGCAATGGGACTTTCACTGAGCACTGTGGAGTTTGCACTGGCTGTGATGAAGGTTAAGACTGAAACTCCTGAGACAGAGACAGATCTGAGGAGCTGGACTGCCCTTAAGGCAGTGGTAAGCGAGGTGGAGTTCGTTGGATTGGAGAATCTGATCCTTGCAGGAGGTGTTTCTGTGAAGATCAACACAGGTGGCGGCACAAAAGACGATGTTGATAACGATAAGATCGTGGACTTTGTGGCAAGTTTCCCGAACACCAGTGGATTGGAGGTGGATACTGGTGACGGTTCACCTATGCTCTTGGATTTTGAATTCGATTACCTAAGTGTCGGAGGGGTATTGAAACTGAAACTTTACGATTTCTTCTATCTCTATGGCTCATTTGCCTTCAAGAAGACCAGTGCAAATGTAAAGGTAACAGATGGTACTAACGTAGAGGATGTGACTGTTGAGCTGCTAACAGTGGGTGCCACGGTCATCCATGCATTTGCAGGTGTTAACGGTCCCTACTGGGACGACACCGATGGCGATCTTATTATGGACGAGGGGGAGAAGAGCGATACTGCCATGGGATTATCCATTAGCAATTTTGAGTTTGCCCTGGCTGTGATGAAGGTAAAGACGGCCAATCCAGAAACTGAAACTGATCTTCGGAACTGGACTGCCATGTCAGCCAGTGTGGACGAGGTGGGATTTGTCGGATTGGACGAGCTGACTCTCACAGGCGGCATTTCAGTAATGTTCAACACTGGGGGTGGCACAAAAGACGATAATGATAATAATACAGTTGTAGACTTCCTGGCAAGTTACCCTGATACCAATGGTTTGGAGGTGGAAACGGGCGTTGATTCATCAGTTCTCATTGAATTCGACAGTTTTTGGTTGACTGTGGAAATTTTACTTTTGAAAATTGTGCTGGGCCAATATGTATACTTCAAGGCTGAGAACGTTAAATTTGACTTTACTGCAACAGGTAGTGAATATCTTGTCACCTTTGGAGGAGAAGAAGATGGTGGGCTGGAAATTGCCTTTAATGAGGATTTCCCATTAATAAGCGGTTGGGGTGGCAGTGTCAGCAATTTTGCCATCAGTGCAAACTTAAGCTTACATGTCCTTCCTGGCTTTGAAGCTACCATCACTGGACCGTCAGATGCCACTGCTTTTCACCTGCCCTCATTCCTTCCAATAGCGGTAGAACTGATCAGCTTTAAATTCAATCCAGGTGCCATTGATACAGACACCCACGAATTGCTGGATCCCACTGATTTCACCATCAAATTCTCAGGTGGGCTTGCAGGTAATGACGTATGGCCAATAACATGTCTTGTGGACGGAATGGAGATAGATATCGGCAAACTGGCGAATGGGGAATTTCCCATTGTCGACCTGGGAGGATTCCAAATTGGTATAGATGACTTTGACCTGGGACCGGTGACGATCGGTGGTGGCTTGACTTTGGGTATGGTTACTGTGGAAACAGATTCTGGGGAGGAAACAGCCTTTTATGGAGGCATCGAGGGCAAGTTCTCGTACAGCGGAATCGGAGGAGGCCTCAGCCTCATAGTCTGCGAATATGGACCTATATTGGCCAAGTTTTCCATCGGTGGTCTAGTTCTTGGACCCACTGGATTTGTCCTCGGTATCGAGGATGGGGGATTCAGCTTCGGAGGTGAACCGTGGCCTTCTATTGACGATCCCAGTGAATTGCTTGAAAATCCCGTATTCTCCGATCCTTTCGATATCGACCTCGACACCATCAAAACACGTGTGGAGCAAGCGGTCCAGGAACATGAGCCCACCTGGAATAATTCATTCACAATGGCGGCAACAGGTAACATCACGAACCTCTACGTCCAGGGAATGCTCGAAGGCAATGTGACCATTGCTGCAAACATCGGTTTTTCAGGCGAGGATGCAGGATTGAAGTTGCTTGTAAACGGCACCATCGATGCCCTTGGTATGCCCATGGGCTTTGCCGCTCTTTTAATCGATCTTTCGGATATCTTAGTTCCCCAGATCGACCTGGCCTACAGTGTTCCTGCTCCCGGTAATCCACTGGGATTTCTCTTCCCCACACAGATCACATTAACGGCGAGCCTTGACACCAGCGGGATCATTGAAATGCCCATTGTAGGACTGGCCGTTTTCATAGAAGAGGCTTTTGAGGGAACACTGGAACTTTTGGTGGAGGATGTAGCCCAGGACCTGGAGGGAGATCATTCAATTACTCTGGCCCAATTGCTCTTGGATGTCGACGGTAGTGGCACTGTGGATTCAGATGAGGACGAGCAGGTCATTACAAGCGAGTTCATGGTGGATCGCATCATAGGCGACTCCACCAACAATATCGAAGGGATCCTGCCTCTAAGTTTCACAGCTTTGGGAAATCTGACTCCAGAAAAAGTAGAGCAAGCACTTGATCTCATTATCGAGCTCGTTCCCGCCCTGATCAACAAAGCAACTTATATGCTGAACCTGGATAATCCCCCGGATGGATTTGATTGGGATAAGTTCTTTAAAGACCTGGCTGACGTTGTAATAGAAGCTGCTATCACGGGCCTTGACAAGGGGTGGGATACCTTCAATCCCTCACTTAAGATCACTGGCGAAATCCAACCTGTTATCTTTGGAATACCCCTGGGAAAACCCGATGTTTCTGTGGACCTGTTCCTCAACAAGGATGTCTTGTCTTTCTCCTTCGAGGGAAGCATTCGTGACCTCCTCTTGAATACAATATTCAAGCAGTTTGGCGGGGACATCCTTGCAAACCTACCACCAGGTCTCGAGGGATTCAATGATTACACTTCTTTCGCATTCACGCTTGACCTTCCGGATGAGCTGATTACCGCTATCATTGCGGGCCTGGCTAAGGATGATTCTGGCCAGACAGTTGGGCTGCTTGATATGCTCATAGACGCCATCAATCCATTCTCTGGCTGGGAGGTTCTCTTCGCCAGCACAATCACCTTCAACGGATTCAAGCTGGGCTCGGTAAGCGGCTTCTTTTTTGGTCCACAACTCAACAAGGTAGGAGATTACGACCCCACACCTGTTTTCGAGGACAGGGTCATATGTCTTGACAGCACACCCGATGATCCCGAAGATAGTACCCCTGATCCTGATAAGCTCCAGAGGACCATGGATGAGTCCAATTTAATCCCAGTTAACACACAGGAGCAGTTCGATAACATCGTGAAGTTCGGAGGCATATTGCTCACGGGCCAGCTATTCCTCCCTGACATCATCAGCGACCCAATAAACGTGATTACCACAGCTCCTTTGAAAGCCACAACAACCATATCATCGTCTACCAGCGATTTTGAACTCACAATTACATCTGCAGAATTTGGGCCAAACTTCAATGGAGTGTGTGTCAGGTTCATTCACGAGGAGGGCAGTGCAGAGGCGGAGTCTGTGGTATATGATGTATCAAATGTGCGACACAAGGTTCTCATTGTCACTGTGGAAGATGGAGTTAGCACTGCTGGGGATATTGCAGAGGCCATCAACAACGAAGGAACATTCACAGCAGAGGCCACCGTAGAAACCAGCGTAATCGACCTAGCCTCTGTAAATCCATCGCAAACGTCCGGTGGAGCTTCTGGTGATAATCCAAAATATGCAACATTAACTATAGGATCCAATGCCATTGGTTTTAAACTGGACATCAAGGCCACAATGACTGGTAGTGAATTCAATGAAGTGGTATTTATATTCGAAAACCGCGTCACTGCCGGAGAAGAGTCCGCATTCTTTGACAAGACAAATCCCTCACATCCGGTCATGCGAATTGCTGTTGAAGACGGCATAACCACAGCTTCTCAAGTTGCAGCGGCAATTGATGCAGAAGGAACGTTCGATGTAACTGTAATCAAGGGAACCAGTGCGATTAACATCAACTCTGTAAATCCACCATTGATATCAGGTGGAGTTAATGGAATCGACTGGACACTTCCTGTTATTGATTTCGATTCTATAGACTGGATGTCCATCAAAGAAGATGTCGACAAGATAAAAGACTATATAACGCAGATATTCGAGGGATTGACCCGTCAGAGCGAGTGGGCCAAGCTCCAGATTTACATACCATCATTTGCGAAGCTTTTCAACCTGGGAGACTATCTTGATTCGGCAGCGGCAGCCCATGCCACTGTGACATCATCCTCAAATGCCGATTTCGAGCTGAGGATCGAGGCCAGTGAATTTGGATATGATTATAACGATGTAAAAATCGAGTTCGTCTCAGGAAGCGCCCTCAGCGTCGTATACGACACAACCGATCCCGAGAATAAGGTCCTGCGGATAACAATCATAGACGGTGTGACCAAGGCCAAAGAGGTCGCGGATGCCATCAATAATGAGGGGACGTTCACAGCCTGGACAACGAATGAGGGATGGGAGATGGACTTTGACTCCCTAAGCGAGGAGACGACTTCTGGCGGATACATCGAGGAGAAAGCAACCCCAATTGACTTTAACAACTTACTGGAAGAAAAACAGAATGAGTTAATAGAGATACTGAATGCGGGCTACATCGAGGGTTACAGCGAACTGAGATTATTAGGCATCGACCTGGGTGAGACTTTCATAGAAGGCACCATTAACGGAATCCGCGCCGAGGCTGAAATACCGTGGCTTGCAGGACTCGTAGCAAGTCTTGAAACAGGATGGAAGACAGCAAGCCGCAATCAGCTGCTCTATGACCTTGTGACCTCGCCCATAGCCGAGGCAGTTGTGGACCTGCTTGGTATCGACCTGGATGAGGACCTTGCAGAATTCTTTGATTTCCTCCTTGATCCTGCGCTGGACGATTTTGATATAACATATCCAATTGCAGGTTTCGAGGCATTTCTCACCTCTAAAAATTTCCTTGTTTGGTTGACTGAAAATTTCGACTTACCTGAGGAAGTTGTCACTGTAGCCGAGGAATTGTCATCATATGAAATCTTCTTTGGAGCCTACACACCTGGTTTCGGAGAACCAGAGGACATCGGGGTTAAGCGGAACGGTGGATTCATACTCCAGGGAGCCCTGGATATCAAAGGCCTTATCGAGGATGCATGGTTCGAGTTCGAAATTGAGCTCTTCAATCCCCTGGAATCAACAGACCTAACCACCATCCTTATCCCGAACTTCATCGCCCGTGCCTCCATACCCAACCTGTCCATTCCTGGCCTCAGCTCAGATTCCAACCTCCTTACACTGTCAGATTTCTATGTCGAGCTCATAAAAGACAAGGATGAGGGGCTTTCCTTTGAACTGGAAGGTACAGCTATGCTCTTTGGCCTGAGATTTACAGCCGACGGTGAGTTCTCGTTAAGCGACGAGGGGCTCTATGGCGGCATTCTACTAAAATGGATGTCTGGCCTCGAAGGACGGACTGCAGGTGGCAGTGCAATGTCTCCGGCACGTGTTGAGGTCATATCCCCTGGATTGGACAACGATTTCCGTATCGATAGTGTTATGGTAAAAGCCACAACAACAGTGACTTCCTCCTTCAATGACTTTGAAATTTATCTGGAAGCCATGGAGCCAGGCGTAGACCTCAACGATGTGATCATCGAGTTCATCGACGGTGGCATTGCCGGAGAAGAGATAGTGGTCTATGACGACTCTTCCATGTTCCACAAGGTCCTGACAATCATTGTGGAGGACGGTGTGACAATCGCAGCCCAGGTTGCGGACGCCATAACAGCCGAGGGAACGTTCTGGGCTTCTGCCACAAACAGAGCTAGCGTAATCGACATGGACTCGTTGAGCGCCGAACCGACTTCTGGTGGAGTTTCAGGAACACCATACAACAATGTCGAGGTCAGGATTATCGATGATGGCTCCATCATAGACGGGAGCGCCACCGGAGCCTATTCTAACAACGAGATCGTTATCAAGATTGAAGATGGTGTTACAGTACGAAGCAAGGTAATCAATGCCGTGAATGCTCTTCCTGAATGGACAGTAGGGGCGGAATGGCTCAACGACGGCCGCGAAGACGGTGTAATCATACTGAATAATGAGGTTGCTGGCCTCTTCGACTTCGAGCTTTCTGGTCAGTTCATACTTCTAATCAACACCACAGGTGAGGAACAAGAGGTCATTTGGGATGTGGAGGGTGTGGATACCCCTATTCCGCTCTACCAAGGAGAGTTGAAGATACATGCCGAAGGCGAGCTTTCGTTCATTGGTGTTGAATTTAACGGGACCTTTGATTTCATAGCCAGACTAGCCGCTCTGGAGATAGCTGATGAGGCATTTCTGGAGATAGGATTCGACACCAGCCTAGTTGTGAGCCTGGACCCGAGCCTTAAACCCCTGTTCGTGTTCACCACAGTGGGTGCACTGCTTATTGATGAGGAGCGTCTTGTGGGCAAGTTAGAGTTAGAGTTCGATGCAGCATCCACGGATACGCTCCTGGATGAGGATGAACTCGACATCGGTATTGATGGGAAGATAACATTGGAGATTAACACGACGAACGAGGAAGTCTTTGAGGAGATCGGCGGTCAAACAATCAGCCTGGATGCGGGACCCTATTTCCGATTTGCTCTAACTGGCACAAGCCCTAATCCTGCTTCCATCTCGGCTATGGGGAAATCACTCTCAATTAATATCCTCTACCTGGAGATAAGGGAGGAGCCAAACGGTGATCTGGTGATGAAGGGCGGTGCCTTGGGCGTCGGAGTTACTATCGAGGCCACGACCAAGAATTTCGGCGACGCAGCTTTTCTGATTAGCACAGACGGATTAGCTGTTTACGCCTCACTGGGTACTGGGGATGAGCCCCTCTCTATACCCGGTTTGGAACTTACCCTCACCGCAACCCTGGAAGTCAACACGTCAGACCATGATGTCACCCTTGGAGAGGGTATCAACATCGTGACACTACCTGCAGGTCCTTACTTCAAATTCGATGCCAGCGGTATCTTCAAGTTGGTGGACTCAAGCGGCGACACCATATTAGCAATAGTGGGTAACATCAGTACCGAGGTCTATCTTGCGATTTCAGATGCAACCACAGGGGGAGGTGATCCCGATACAGAAGCCTCTGTGACCCTCACAATAGACGGCGATGACAACGATCTGATCTTCGAAGCCAAAAACAAAGGCGCTGATTATAATGACGTGGAGATAAGGTTCAAGGATCGTGGTGGACCTGGGACTGTTGAGACAGATTATTACGTAGATAGTGAAGGTATTACAGTAATTGAGATCGCCATCGAAGACGGCTTTTCCACTGCAAACAATATCAAGGATGCAGTGAATTCCAACGGCTCCATTCCATTTACTGTAAGCCTCACTACCAATGACAGTTCCGGTGGAGGAAACACAGGGGATGGAGTAGTGGACTTACCTCAAGGTCACGTTTTTATCCACGTCGACGGCCTAATGACCTTGAACCCCCTGGGGACCGTGACAGTGGATGCAACGTTCTTGGGAACCACCGACGGCATCGTTGCGGCCTTGCAGGTGGGCGCAAGCACAGATCAGGAGTTGTCAGCAAACGGGTTTACGTTAATCGGTCTGTTCCAACTGGAGGTGAATACCACCAATGACGATGCAGATATCGAGAGATACCAGGTAAATCTCAATACCGGTAATGTACAATATTCAACAAGGGAGACTGTTCTCCTTCCCCCAAACTCCTTCCGCCTGTTCATGGGAGGACAACTGAAAATCTTTAACGGGTTCGAGATCAAGGGCAAGTTCGAGATTTTGCTCAGTGCCTCATCGGGCTTTGATATGAACCTAGAGGCCACGGCTACGGTGTTCGGTACGACACTGAAAGTCGAAGGGGGCGCTGGTATCTTCGGCGGATCAGATCCCTGCCTGGCTCTGAAATTCAAGCTCAAACTCGGCAACAGTGAAGATATAGGCATTCATGCCAGCGGTTTCCATATCGCAGGGAAGTTCGAACTCCAGATCAATACAGCAATATGGACATATCATTACGGCGTACCACCGAGTACGTTCAAGATATCGGTGGCAAATGTCAAGATCAATATCCTGGGTTTCAGCCTCTCTGGCAGTGTGTCTATTAAGTACACTAACAATATTTTCAGAATCGATGTACCAACGTGGGATCCCTTGACATTCAAAATATTGGGTATATTCGAGTTCAAGATGTCGGGTTACCTCCAGTCCAATGGTCGATTCGACATATCGTTTAAGATGAACGTTACGCTGCTGAATCCCAAGGTCATTGGAGCCAAGGGCTCCCTAGATATCAGGCTATCACATTCGGGCTTTGAGGGTCATTTCGACGGCGGAGCCTATGTGGCCAACGTCAAACTTTTCGGGCTTTCAGGTGATGCCTACCTGACAAGTACGCAATGCAAACTGAATATGTCATTCACGTACTGGGCTCCTACATTTTGGAAACCCTGGAGGACAAAAACAGCCCACATCAATGTTGTGCTGTACAACCTTCAATCAGTGGGTGATCCCCCTCCCCCACCACCTAATCTGGCCACGCGCCTTTGGCCCGATCGCACGCTGCGGTTGAACATGGGTATTGATGCAGGTGCCCGAGGTAATGATGGCACTATCAACGAGTCCTATATTATCTCTCACGTCGGCGGTTCAGCAGGAGATGAGGATATTCAAGTCTCTGCCTTAGGTTATGTACAGGTATACACTAATGTCAGTCGGATTGTAGCCTATGATGCCGGATCTGGCGAGGATTATATCCTTATAGACAGCGGGGTACTCTCCAATGTTTCCCTTAATGGCGGCAGCGGAGATGATGAATTGGATGCAAGCGGCTGTTTAGGTGTGGCAACACTCTACGGTGGTGATGGTGATGATGTTCTTTATGGAGGAGCGGGCAGTGATTACCTGAATGGCGGATTTGGCCATGACGAATTGGAGGGTGGCAATGGAAACGATACGCTAATTGGGGGGCCTGACGATGATGTATTGATCGGTAACGGCGGGAATGACACTCTGACTGGCGAATCTGGTGATGATGAAATGTATGGTGACAATGGAAACGACACACTGAATGGAGGGTCCGGGAATGATGTGTTGAGGGGTGGTGATGGAACCGATAGTCTGACCGGTGAATCTGGTCATGATGAATTGTATGGCGACAATGGAAACGACACACTGAATGGAGGATCAGGGGATGATGTGTTAAGGGGTGGTGATGGGATCGATATGCTGAGCGGTGAATCTGGTAACGATGATTTGTATGGGGACAATGGAAACGATACGTTGATTGGTGGGCCTGACGATGATGTGTTGAGGGGTGGTGATGGAACCGACATGCTGACCGGCGAATCTGGTATTGATGAGTTGATGGGTGACAATGGAAACGATACGTTGATTGGTGGGCCTGACGATGATGTGTTGAGGGGTGGTGATGGAACCGACACGCTGATTGGCGAATCTGGTAATGATGAGTTGATGGGTGACAATGGAAACGATACATTGATCGGCGGGCCAGACGATGATGTGTTGAGGGGTGGTGATGGAGACGACACGCTGATTGGCGAATCTGGAAATGATGAGTTGATGGGTGACAATGGAAACGATACGTTGATCGGCGGGCCTGACGATGATGTGTTGAGAGGTGGTGATGGAACCGACACGCTGATTGGCGAATCTGGTAATGATGAGTTGATGGGTGACAATGGAAACGACACACTGACCGGAGGCTCAGGGGATGATGTGTTAAGGGGTGGTGATGGGATCGATATGCTGAGCGGTGAATCTGGTAATGATGAGTTGTATGGTGACAATGGAAACGACACTCTGACAGGAGGATTGGGCAATGATATGTTGAGGGGTGGTGATGGAGAAGACACACTGATCGGCGAATCTGGTAATGATCAATTGTATGGTGGCGCAAATAATGATATCTACATTTTCACAGATAACTGGGGAGATGATACAGTTGTCGAGCTAGCTGGAGAAGGTAATGATACTCTGGACTTCTCAGGAGTAACAAGCAGCATTTATGCAAGCGTTGGAAGTCTTACAATTACCGAAGGAAGTAATCGTGTATATCATGGGGAAAACCATGCAGAGAACCTGATTGGCGGATCCAATTCTGATACTTTGGAAGGTCTCAACCAGCCCAACACCTGGCAGCTCACTGGGACCGATGAGGGCATCTTGAACAATTGGCTTTACTTCAGTTCAATAGAGAATCTGGTTGGAGGCCCAGCTGCCGATGCTTTCCTTTTGGGACCAGGTAACTACGTTACAGGAGTTGTTGATGTAGGGCAAGGTGATAATACAATAACCTCCCAGAGTACGGTGGACCTAACAGTTATCGGGGGAAGAGTTGATGTTCAGGCTCCAAATTCTGTAAATCTGGTTACTGCCTTAGAGACTTTGAGTGTCACGATTAGCGCAATCGGTTCACTAAATGTGCAGGAAAGCGATGATCTGGTATTGGAGTATGTAGAGTTGACTTTTGGTATGGTGACAGTGACAGCCGGGGGAACGATTTCAGCATTGGAGGTGCTTGTGCTGTCTGGTTTTGTATTGCTTGATGCAATTGGCGATATCGAAGCAGGTCAGATCGGGGCACAGATAGTGATGCTGTATACGGGAAGCGATATCACGGACCTGGCAGGCAATATTGAAGCACAGATGGTAGTGCTTGATGCAGGTGGTAACATCGCGGTTGGCCAGGTGGTGGCCATGGATCTGGTGGCCGATGCGGGCGGTTCTATATTGCTGGACACAGCGGTAGTAAACCTTGAGGCAACAGCTGTTGGTGATATTGTGGTTACGGAAACCGATGATATCACACTGACACAGTTAGTTAGCCTTGCTGGATCGATCTCGGTGACAGCCGGAGGAACGATTACTGCGCTGGATGTAATGGCGCTCTCAGGTGTCGTAACGCTTGATGCCCTTGGCGATATCGAAGCGGGCCAGATCGAGGCACAAATGGTGATGCTGTATACAGATGGCGATATCATGGACCTAGCGGGTAATATTGAAGCCCTGACGGTAGAGCTTGTTGCGAATGGTAACATCACGCTTAGCCAGGTGGTGGCCATTGATTTGATTGCCGATGCAGGCGGTTCCATGATGCTAGATACGGCAGTTGAAACCATGATTGCAACAGCCGGGCTCGAGATCGTGGTTACAGAGACTGATGACATCATATTGACGCAATTGGTTAGCCTAGCTGAATCGATTTCGGTGACAGCAGGAGGTACGATTTCAGCGGTGGAGGTGCAAGCGCTGTCTGGTGAGGTAACACTTGATGCCATTGGAGGGATCCAAGCCGGTCAGATCGAGGCGCAGATGGTGATGCTGTATACAGATGGCGATATCACGGACCTGCTGGGTAATATTGAAGCACAGACGGTATTACTGGATGCAGATGGTAACATCACAGTTGGCCTGGTAGTGGCCATAGATCTTGTGGCCGATGCAGGTGGCTATATGATACTAGATACTAAGGTAGTGAACCTTGAGGCTATAGCTGTTGGTGATATAGTGGTTACTGAGACTGATGACATCATCTTGACACAGTTGGTTAGCTTAGCTGGATCAATATATGTGACTGCTGGGGGAACGATTACCGCGTTGGACGTACAGGCGCTATCTGGTGAGGTAATGCTTGATGCGGTTGGCGATATCCAAGCCGGTCAGATTGAGGCCCAGATGGTGATGTTAACTGCTGGTGGCGATATCACTGACCTGGTGGGTAATATCGAAGCACAGTCTGTGGAGCTGGTTGCGGGTGGTAACATAACGATCAGCCAGGTGCTGGCTATTGACTTGGTGGCAGTTGCAGGTGGCTCGATGATACTAGATACAGCAGTCGCAACATTGATGGGGACAGCTGGGTTTGATATCGTGGTTACTGAGAGTGATGACATCACCCTGTTACAGTTGGAGAGCCTAGCTGGATCGATTTCGGTGACAGCAGGTGGTACGATTTCAGCGGTGGAGGTGTTGGCGCTGTCAGGTGATGTAACACTTGATGCGCTTGGTGATATCGAAGCTGGCCAGATCGAGGCTCAGGTGGTAATGCTGTCCGCTGATGGCGATATCACAGACCTGCCTGGTAATATTGTAGCACAAACTGTGGAGCTGCTTGCAGATGGAAACATCACAGTTGGCCAGGTGATCGCCATAGATCTGGTGGCCGTTGCAGGTGGCTCCATGGTGCTGGATACTGCGGTGGACACTTTGGAAGCAAGTGCCGGATTAGACATAGTGGTGATTGAGGCCGATGATATCCTGCTTAAGGACCTGGAGACCGTGGATGGGTCAATTTCTGTGACTGCTGGTGGTGATATTCTGGTGCAGGGAGCTGTCACAACCCAGTATGCTCTCGATTTGACATCTGGGGAGTCTATAACAATAATCGATTCAGGTTCACTTTCTGCAGATCAAACAGTAGGCGTCGTTACCTTGACGGCGCAGGGCAGAATATATACTACTAATGAAATCCCGATTCTTGCTGCTGTTCTGAATATAAACGCAGGAGCTGACGTCTATCTCATAACAGAAGTGACAACCCTAAACGCTCTGGTGTTTGGACCGGGAGACCTGTGGATCGAAGAGAATGATGCGCTCGTTCTGGAGGAAGTGGTCGTTGCAAACGGTGCCTTCAGATTGCTTGCAGATAATACCATCACAGCCCTTTATGTGGAGTCACAGATAGATTCACCGGGAGGTAATGTCAGCTTGGTGACAACTCAGGGAGATATTCTTGTGGACTATATCGCAGTTGGCCGCACTAACGGTCAAATTAGCCTATGTGCTACCGAGGGTGATATCCGCGAGGTAGATATGTATGATAAGGACGATGACCTCATCGGTTATATGGGCATCCTTTTCGCTGGTGGTCAAATCGGCAGTAAGCGCAATCGCAACCTGAATCTTGAGTACGATTTAGGAGACCTGATTAAAGTAAATGAACCAAATCTGAATTTGAATGTAAAAGGTGACCTGGATCTTTTCTTAGTCGTAAATGGCAAAATGGAAATAACGGCAGACGGTACGATCAACGTACTTTATTTAAACTCCATGGGCAACAATATAAAGCTCAGATCCAAGTACGAAGACATCAATGTAGGCTATATAAGCACCGGTTCGGGTGCGAAGAATGCATATGTCTCACTACAAGCGGACGGTTCGATTTATGTTACCGAGGAAACGCATACCGGTGATCAAGGTCATATCAGTGCAAGTTATGACGTGTGTTTGCGGGCACAGGATAAAGTGGAAGTCGCAGGTACGGTATGGGCTGGTTATGACGTGAGGATATGGGGAGGAGTCGATATAATGATCTCGGGTGCGGTGTGGGCTGGTGATGATATATGGTTGTGGGCACGGGATGAAATAGAAATCACTGGTTTGGTAGAGGCCGTTCATGAAGTGCGGATGTGGGAATGGGAGGGTTTAAAAGGATAGCCATAATTATGGTTTACATTGGTTTCACTGCCGAGAATTTAATGCTCACAATGGACTTTCCCAATTCCTTGGCCTCTTCGATCGTAATCCCCAGCTTCTCGATAATGGAAAGAGCTAATGGATCATTTACCCAGATATCACCTGCTGAACTCTCGTTCACAACCTCAACATTTTCAAATCCCACTTCCTCGACGATTTTCAGATATTCCTCCTTAAGCATTGCACCAGAAACACAGCCGACGTATGCTTCAACAGACTGAAGTACAGCCTCGGGGAGCTCCTTTAAAAGAACGATATCAGATATCATGAGCCTGCCCCCGGGTTTTATAACTCTAAATGCGTCTTTGAACACTGCTATCTTATCTGGGGATAGGTTAATTACACAGTTAGATGTGATCACATCCACTGAGTTATCGGCAACTGGCAAATGCTCGATTTCCCCTAATCGAAACTCCACGTTTTCAAGACCAGCCTTTTTTGCATTCTCCCTTGCTCGGTCGATCATCTCAGGCGTCATGTCTACCCCAATGACCTTTCCAGATTTTCCAACTTTATCTGCTGCCAAAAAGCAGTCTATTCCTGCACCCGAACCAAGGTCAACATATGTGTCACCCTCTTTTAAATAGGCCAGGGCAACGGGGTTTCCGCAGCCAAGGCCCAGGTTTGCACCTTCAGGAAGCTTTGAAAGCTCTTCTTCAGAGTATCCCATTTTCTTGCTCATGTCAGATGCTGTAGGTGGGGCTCCACAGCAGGAGCTTGCCTTTGTTGGTAATACAGGCACCTGAGGTCCGCAACAGGATTTATCTTGTTTTGCAATATCTGCATAATTTTTTCTCACTACCTTCTTTATTTCTTTATCTTTCATTTTCTTCACCTTTTATGATAATCCTAGTCTGAGAACATCTTTTTCATCACTGCATTAGTAAGCAACATATTTCAAAATACTTAAATCCTTCTGAAGAATCAAAAAATGCTGATATACATCTTCCTGGTAATCTCCCTCTCATATTTCCACTTTCGAATTTGTCCTGTATGCACCAACAGATTTGACAAGATCATCCACTTCTTTCGGATGCGCAAACAGCGCACAGGGCATTCCCTCTGTCTCAAGTAAATGCTCATTTTTACGAACCTCCTTAAACAGGGGGCTTTCAAGACCCTCGCGTAATGTGGTAGTTGTAAGATTGTGGGTTGCTATATTGGAGACAGGACAGGGTGTCAGATCACCTGTAGGTGTTATATGCGCAAACCCTCTTCCCGCAGATATACATCCCCCAAAGTACTCCTCATCCCCAGGAGAATGAACAATATAAATTGGTTTTGTTTCGCGATAAGTAAGCATTTGCGCTCTGAACTCAGCTCGTTCCTCTGGTGTTAGCATGAGTGCATGATCATTTTTGGTATCCCATTTGATGCTATCCATCTCTGTCTTAGATTTGTCCTTGATTTTTCCAACTGGAAGAGAGGGAATCCCTGAATCAGGCCCTATTCCAGGTGTAAGGGGAATGTATTCGATAAAAACACCGAATCGAACTCCTTTCGAAATGAGATCATCTATTAGCTTGGAATCCATCCAGTACCTGTAGTTAATTCTGGTGATAGTTGCTGATATGCCGGTAAGCATACCCATCTTATTGAGTTGAGCAAGTGTGTCCATTGCCTTCTCGTAAACACCTTCACCTCTTCGTGAATTTGTGAGCTCTGGTCCGCCTTCAACGCTCACAATGATGGCGAGATTTGTCAATCGTTTTAGACGTTTATAATCTGCCTTTGTAAATGCAGTTCCATTGGTCAATATCAGAAACAGTCTATCTTTGAACTCTTCGCAAAGATCTAAAAGTCCTGGATACAAAAAAGGCTCACCACCAGCAACCACAAATCCTATCACTCCTAGCTCCCTGGCCTCACCAATAATTTTTCGCCACTGCTCCGTTTTAAGGGGATTGATTATTTTTGAGTTTATCTCTGAATTTCTATCATTAATGGTCCCGGTGGCTGCTGCATAACATCCAGTGCAAAATAGATTGCATTTTGAGGTAATGCTAATAATTAAAAAGGGTGGTACAAGCAATCCATTCTCCTGGGCTTCCACACGCTTTTTTTTAGCTTTTTTAACAGACCGCATGAGTCTAATTGCGGCCCTGATATATCTCGGGTTACGAATAATCCATGGAAATATCATGCGAGCAAAATTTGGATCGAG
This sequence comes from Thermoplasmata archaeon, assembly GCA_020348445.1. GTDB lineage: Archaea > Thermoplasmatota > Thermoplasmata. The sequence goes on along the minus strand of CP070751.1, from coordinate 4,855,694 downwards.
TTTTTCCAAATCGCTCTTGAGTTTAGATGATGCTTTTTTCAATGGTATCGAGCTTTTATTTGTAATCTGTGCATCCTCCAGAGGATTATAATATCAGATGATAGTCAACCTTGGGCTTGGGGATATTGTCCTTTAATATAAAATATTTCTTGCTAAAATGGTATGATTCTGATTCACCATATTTCAATAGACTATATATATTATCTACATACGTTTTAACAGCCATGCAAAAATATATAAATAAAATCCCTTTAATTGCACCATCTACTCCCTTGAACAATGAGGTGTCTTCCATGGGAAAATGGCATGACATTACAATGTTTATCTTAATGCCCTTAAGCGCCATTTTTACTGTCCCAATAATATTTCTTATATTATTTAGAGGACTTCATCCCAGCTGGTTATGGGTATTTCCCATGAATGTTCTCCTGATTGTTTTGGGTTTGGTGCTTATTGTTGTGGGTACATTCCTTGTAATAAAAACCACCATATTATTTTCAAAAATTGGAGAAGGTACAGTTGCCCACTGGGCCCCTCCAAAGAAACTTGTGGTCCGCGGCATTTACCGTTATATGAGAAACCCTATGATATTTGGTATATTGATCACCGTTTTCGGGGAAATCATGATTTTTGGATCGCTTTCTCTTGTTCCATATTTTCTCTTTCTCTTGATTGGCCACCATCTGCTATTTACTAAGTATGAAGAACCTGATCTCATTAAAAGATTTGGAGAAGATTATGTTCAGTATATGAAGAATGTCCCAAGGTGGATACCACGTCGAAAGCCATGGGAAGGGCTCAAAAACAAGGGTGAAGGTTAAGCATCCTCTGCAGTGCTTTGTTAGGTTTTGTTGTCATGTCCCATAGTTATAACCAATTTCCCCTTTACATGTCCCTCCTCAAGATACCGATAGGCCTCAGGAACCTCCCTTAACGGGTAATGTTTATCTATTACAGGTTTTACTTTGCCCGCCTCAAATAATTCCATTAAAAATCTCATATCTTCATTTTTGTCTGAACTCCAATCATTGAGCCCCATCTTCTTGTTACTTTTTCTTGTAACAATAGGACCAAGGAAAATAACCTTGAAGATCGTAGCCCTGGAACCTCCTACTATGACAAAATTTCCGTAATCACTCAAAGCACGTTCATAGTCCTTAACCTTTCGACCGGCCACAACATCAAGGATCAGGTTGTAGGTCTTTCCGGTTTTTGTGTAATCCTCTTTTGTGTAATCCATAACATGGTCTGCACCAATTGAATGCAGCATGTCGATTTTACTTGTATGATCCACTGCGGTCACCTCTGCCCCATAGTGCTTAGCGATTTGCACTGCAAAGGTACCCATACCACCACCTGCACCGTTGATAAGTACAGTTTGTCCAGGTTTGATAGGGTGTTTGTTCCTTAGACCCTGGAGGGCAATGATCCCAGATTGAGGATAACAAGATGCTTGTTCGAAGGTCATACCCTTTGGTTTGATATACAATTCCTTTTCGGGTGCACTTTTATACTCTGCAAAAGCTCCAAAACCTTTCATGAACGTGTCTCCGAACACCTCATCTCCTGGCTTGAACTTCGTAACGTTCTTACCAACTGATTCAACAACTCCCGCAACGTCTGATCCAGGTATCCTGCTTCTTGGTCTTAAAGGCCCTGTCATTCGGGCAGTCCAGGCACCTCTTAGGATCTCCACATCGGCTGCATTTACCGAGGCAGCATGGATCTTTACCAGGACCTCGTTGTCCCTAGGTGTGGGTTTTGGGGCCTCTTTGAGCTTTAGGACTTTCATTGGTGATCCGTATCTTTTGCACACGACAGCTTTCATGAGTATCCTTCCTACTTTTTTCGATCCAGTGATTGTCATGTTCTCTATATCTTCTTTGCAGTAACAAAATAACTAGTCATCCTATGAAATATATTTTCAGTTTCAATTATTTGAAAATTTCCACTAGTTATTAGATCCTCCAATTCAGGGATTTTAAATCTTGTTAAAATATTCGGAAATACTCTGATTATTATCAGTAGACGGAAGAAAGATAATTCTAATCTATTCCTAATGGCCATTTTTTCCTTCAGACACGGGGTTACAGAAATAAATAAACCTCCCGGCTTTAAAAGTTCGTTTATTCTTTTCAGAACCTGCTTGTGGCCTTCTAATGAATGCAGAATATTAAAGGCCAGTATCACATCAAATGATTCTCTTTTATACCTCTCATCAAAAATAATTGCATGTGTAAAAACCACATTCTCGATTTTACGCTCAACTGCCTTTCTTTTTGCAGCTTCGATCATTTTTGACGATATATCAATGCCCTGAATCCTTTTCACACTGCTGGCAAGTTCAAGGGCTTTTGTTCCTGTGGCACATCCGTAATCTAAAACAATATCAGTTGAATTGAGGTATTTTTTGGTGTTCTCGATAGTCTTTTTGTGAATGGGTTCAAAACGCTTTTCAGATTTATCATAATTATCTGCGATTTTGTCCCAGATCTTCTCTGATTTATCCATCTGAATTCCTACTAAGTTTCAGTTTTATTATTCTGTCCCACAGTTATTACCACATTCCCCTTTTTATGCCCTTTGTCAACATACCTATGAGCCTCAATCATCTGTCCCAGTGGATAGGTTCTGTCTATAACGGCTTTGTATTTTCCCTCTTCAAATAATTTATTTAGCAATTCAAGATGTTCGGGTATGGATTTTGGTGATCCTTTATCCACTGACATATATTTCCCGCTCTTGGTTAGCACTTTCTTGCACTGTGATTTCAATTTCGAGGTTTTCTTGTTTCCAACGGCATCAAAGACAAGATCGTACCGTTCTCCCCTGCTTAACAGATCCTCTTTTGTATAATCAATAGCGGAATCGGCTCCCAGGGACCTTACCATCTCCAAATTCTTTGTACTACATACGCCAGTGACCTCGGCCCCGTAATACTTGGCAAGCTGCACCGCGGTGGTTCCATTTGCCCCGGAAGCTCCATAGATAAGCACCTTCTGTCCCTTTTGGATGTTTGCTTTCTTAATAAAATGACCTGCTATGATTCCTCCATAAGCGGCTGCAGCGGCTTCCTCATAACTTACACTGGATGGTTTTTTTACCAGGCATTCTTTCTCGGAAATACTTTTATACTCGGCATAGGTAGCAAAACTTAAACCGGTCATTCCATAGACCGCATCACCCTTCTTAAATCGCTTAACATCTCTACCTACAGATTCGATTTCTCCAGCTAAGACCATACCTAGTATTGGTTGTCTCGGTTTTCTAAAACCTAATGCAAGTCCCATCATGAATCCTAAAGGGGACCAACGCGACAGTTTAAAACCACGAACTATGCAGTCGCTTGCCGTTACTTGTGTTGTGCGAATCTTTATGAGGACCTCATTGTTCTTTGGAGTGGGTTTGGGAACATCTTTCAGTTTAAGAACTTCCGGCGGCCCGTATTTTATGCATACGATGGCTTTCATGAACACCCCTCAATCATTGTTATGGATCGTTTATTATATAGATAATAATCTCTTCATATTATTACCAAGAATTTCTTCTCTTTTATCCTTAGAAATTCCAAGGCCCTTGATCCGGGAAATCACTCTCTCCAGACTTTTCTCCCCGTAAGGGATATCAGATCCCATTAATAGTTTTTTGCTGCTAAAATGTTTTAGTGCTTTTTCAAATCGTTCATTCGATATGAAGCAATTATTTGAAACATCAAAGTACACGTTATTTAGAATATCGATATCTTCTTTCATAAAAAGCTCAAGGCCGAACAAATGACCATTTATCAGTTTGATATTCTGGTTGTGTTTTAAGTATTCTATAAGATCTGCAACATCTTTGTATGAATATAAATGAATGAAAAGGGGCATATCATTTCGTGTTGCCCAATTGGCAACGGTTTTAAAATAATTGGAATCGACTTTGAAATACTCCCAGCATTGGTGTAACTTGAGTCCTTTAAAAATCATTTCCATGTATTTCGCATCAATCTCCCCCACTTGTGCTTTGGTGACCCAGAAGAACTGAATAACATTATCCGGAAGGGCCTTTGCCAGGGAATATACATGTTCATTTCCCTTTGGGATGGTCTTGTGGACCCTTAATAGAGTAATTCCAAATCTTATGATCTTGTTCGTCCTCTTTACAACATCCTTATGGGGATCCTTTTTTGTATAGTCTTTAAGTTTGTATGTTTTAGAACTGTTAAGCTGGCCCGGAACGAGAACTACCTTATCAACACCTGTTTGATCAATTTTAATCTTTATTGATTCTGCATTTAAGTAACCGCCACACGCATGAGCATGTCCGTCTATTATCACAATCTTACCTCAATTCTTATCCATATAGCTATGAGCCCTTTGCTTTCTGAATTAGCTTTTGAGCAAACTCCTTTGCATTTTCCAGGTCCCTGGTATTGGGCCTGCCCTTGTTCATTCCCCCGAAATATTTAAGAAAGCTATTTGTGTTAAAACCTTTACAGGCAAATTCATCAACGATGATGTAACCTTTGGATTGCAGTTTTTTTCTGAGGGTCGCATGATCTTCGGCGACCTTGTCCTTTCCCATGATGGCGCTGGTTGAGAAAATGAATCCTTTCTTGTTAGCAACATGTGGTAATTTGTCTGCAAGATCAAGCAAAAATTTATGATGTTTTTCACCATATATTCCCGATCCAAAACCCACAAGATCATATTCCCTAAGATCTTTTGGATCTATTTCCTGTGGTGTTTTTATCTGTGCATCTAGGACCTTAGCCATCACCTTTGCGACCTTCTCAGTGTTCATGTGATGATACGAATACAGGACTAGTATAGTTTTCATTGCCGTAGCCTCTTTTTATTTGTCATGCCCAAGCGTGATTACCACATTTCCCTTTTTACCACCCTTTTCAACATATCTATGGGCCTCGGGAATTTGTTCCAGAGGATAGCATCTGTCGATAACAGATCGTACTTTCCCTTCCTCAATTAGTTCTTTTATAGCAATCAGATCTTCAGTTTTGTAGTTTGCCACGGCAGTTGTTACCTTCTTGCCGCTTTTCTTTGAAATCAATTTCCCTCGAATAATCTTTGATATCCTGGGATTGGCCAACTGATAGCGCCCATTTTGCTTAAGCGAATTTATACATCCAGAATATGGAGCCTTGCCTACGACATCAAAGATGACATCATAGGTCTTGCCGCTTTTGGTAAAATCTTCTTTGGTATAATCAATGACCTCATCCGCCCCGATCTCCCACAACATATCCATTTTTCGTGTACTATCCACGGCAGTAACCTCGGCACCTAGTGATTTTGCAAACTGTACCCCAAAAGTTCCTATACTACCACCGGCACCATTGATCAGAACCTTTTCCCCGCTTTGGATGTTTGCTTTTCCAAGAAAATGCATTGATTCCATTCCTCCTATAATTACACTAGCGGCCTCCTCGAATGTCATATTGGCGGGCTTTTTTGCCAGCACCCCATCTTCTGGATTTGCAGGCATGCTTTTATATTCAGCATAAGCACCCATATTAAAACCCGGAGATCCAAAAACATGATCGCCTTTCTTAAATCGTTTTACATCCTTGCCCACAGCTTCAATTTCACCAGCCAGTTCCTGGCCAAGAATGGTTAACCTTTTTGGTCTTCTTAGACCTACAAACATGCGCATGAGAAATCCCAGACCCATGGGTAACTTCAGTCTTCGAACCTCAGTATCACCTGCCGTTACTGTTGTTGCATGTATTTTTATCAGTACTTCATTGTCCTTTGGAGTGGGTTTGTCAACCTCTTGGAGCTTTAGATAATCCGGGGATCCGTATTTTGTCCAGACTATGGCTTTCATGAGTTTTTCTCCAAGGTTGTTAGGTTTTGTTATGCGCCACAGTAATTACCACATTCCCCCTTTTGTGACCGGTTTCGACATACCTATGAGCCTCGACGATCTGTTCCATTGTATAGCGTTTATCTATGACCGGTTTTATCCTTCCCTTCTCCACAAGCTCCTTAAGAAATAGCAGATTTTCTGTCTTTTCTTTTGTAAGGGATCTAATGGAGACATATTTTCCATTTTTATTTAACGAAACTTTTCTCTGGGAGGATTTAACTTTCCCTACAGCATCGAAGATAATGTCATACTTGGTACTTCCTTTGGAAAAATCCTCTTTTGTGTAATCTATTACCGAATCCGCTCCAATTGATTTCACCATTTCCAAATTCTTGGTACTGCATACCCCTGTTACTTCTGCCCCGAAGTGCTTGGCAAGCTGGACAGCATACGTACCTACACTTCCAGAGGCCCCATAAACAAGGACCTTTTGTCCTTTCTTGATATTTCCTTTTCTAAGGATCCAAAGGGCGGTCATACCTCCTATCGGAACCGCCGCAGCCTCCTCAAAGGTAATATTAACCGGTTTTTTTGTCACAACCCCTTGTTTCCATTGTTCAGGAAGACAAACGTATTGGGCATTGCCTCCATAAACCAATCCTGTACTGGTTCCAAAGATCTGGTCACCTTTCTTAAAAAGTTTTACATCCTTGCCCACTGCTTCAATTTCCCCGGCCAACTCATGCCCTGGTATTTTCTTCTTTTTGAATCCCAATATCAACATCATGAAGTTGATAAATAGACCAGCTCCACGAAGCATCACATCTCCTCTCGTTACTGTTCCAGCATGAATTTTTACTAGTATCTCATTGTCCTTTGGTGTGGGTTTTGGAACCTCTTTGAGCTGAAGAACCTCCGGTGGGCCGGATTTTTCATATAAAATTGCTTTCATGAATATTTCTCCCATGCAGTAGATATTCTGTATTTATTTAGGCTTTATTATATCTGAAGCTATCTTATCTTTATCTCTTCATATTTTCGTGCAATGTCGTATGCAAGGTCATTTTCGAAGTAGTTGAAGTATACGAACGTTGTCACTATTACAGTTATTATAAAGAGCATGAAGTAGCCAAGGAAGTCGCCAATAATATCTTTAAAACCTGGACGCACCAATGCCATCCGAACAAAGAGGATGAGTGTGCTGAAGGCCACAATAGTCTGTAACATTCGGGATTTTAACCCGTCAAAGAGCTTGAAGTCCTTTACTATACCCTTGATTTTAGCATCGAGCCTTAGATATATGAACCATGGAAGAATGAATATCGGAATAAAGTTGGTTACATTTGAGGCTATGCTGAACATAAACCCCATTTCCGTGATATCCAAAAAGAATGGACTGAAACTGATATAAATCACAATAACGAGGCCGAAAAATATCTGCCATATTACCGCCTGTTTGAGTATTGGCCAGGGTATCTTTTTTTTTGGCTCGCCTCTATTTATGTCAAGTGCTCTCGTATCAAGAACATCCGGAATATTGAATGCCCATCCTAACCAGATGTATCCCATGTATGTTTTTTTGTCCTTTTCTTTCACTGAATCCGATGTATTGGGGGTAATTTTCGTTATTTCCACCAAAAGATCGGCTGTTTTGAGTCTTATAAGAGCAGACAAGACCCCTATCATACCAAAACCCGCGATCATAAAAAAAAGCGGGAAGACAAAACCAAAAAAAAACCCAAAGATATACATAACGATGAACAATCCGATCACTTCGACTCCACTCAATCCAATAAATTGGTCTTCAAAAATCGTTGTCTGTGTAGCGAGCAAGGTCATCCCCACAGCAACCACCAAACCAATGACCAATGAGATCTTTGCAAACCATTTCAAGATCCTTTTTCCGGGGATTATTCCCCTTTTACGGTGATATTTAATAGCAAGTAATCCCGTAATGAAGAAGGCAAAGCTCAAACTCTCAAGAAGACCAGGGATTAAAGAGCCTAAACTTTGTTCCCTAATTATGAATATACCCATTATGTTGAAAAAGAGACCTAAAAGAACCCAAAAGGAAAAGAAAATTAATAGCCTCCTGTCGTATTTTTCTCGATCCTCTAGGATTGGTTTATCTTTTTTTCTTTTCATGTTTTCCCTTATCCTCTTTATCAGGATATCAAATCATGTAGTAATATTTTTTTTATTAAATTAAATAATTCATGATTGATTTAAGGGATTGATTATCCTGAGCACGATTATTCAATATACCTCAGCGCCTCCGCGGGTGGAATCTTCGCTGCCTGGACGCTGGGATAGAATGTAAAGATGATTGTGGCGAGATAGGCTATGACTGATATGGCGATCAGGTTCAACCAGGGGATGACAAAACGAGAACCCTCCTCTTTATAAAAGTCAACATACATTTGGTAACCCACCCCAATCCCGAGAGCGATTCCGATTAATATGCCAAGAATTGTTATAAACGAGGTCTCAATTAGAAACGATTTGGCGATCATCCTTCTTTTAAAACCTATTGCGCGAAGCATCCCGATCTGCTGGCGGCGTTCGATAACGTTTCTATATGAAATTATACCTATGCCTGCAATTCCAACGAGCAGACCGATTCCCAGAAAACCTTCCATTAAATACAACATGTTGTTGAAAAGCGAAATAAAGCTATTGATTATACCGGCAAGATCAGATGTTTGCAGCCCAAGCTCGAGATAATGTTTTTCGAATGCTTTTGCTACAGTATCTGTGTCCTCACCCTCACCGAGTTCTATTAACACTAGGCTGTCCACACCACCATATTCGTTCCTAACAACATCCTTTTGTACCAAAATACCTTGAAAGAAAAACATCTGGTCCATGATTCCGATAACAGTTAAAACCCGAGTTCGATTAGATCCGCCCATATCAGTGATAGTTATTGTTCCTCCCACAAAAGCTCCGACAATATCAATTGTTTCTGAAGGATCCACATCGCCTTCCATATACCCGAGTTTCGTGCCATCGATAATACAATACGAACTATTTTCACTAAGTGCTTCCCATGCATCACCGTCAGTTTCATATCTATCATCCCTTTCTATCAGTGTAAAGCCATTGTTGGAAAGGAATGCATCGCTTGCACCAAGCAATTGGTATTGTTCCACCTTCATTGTTCCAGGTACCACGAAATCATTTCCTTCTGATTTGGTTACATCATATTCTTCTACTGTGACTACTGCACTAGTTATGGTTTCTAACTGTTTAATATCATAATCCTGAAGTTCGCTTGGAAGTGTATCCATAGATAAATTCTCAAAGGGCGTTCTGGGATTGGTTGTGCCCATAATATCATACCCGCCACTCTGCTCTTCTAGCATTGCGTCGCTTTGTGAAGCTAAAATAGATGAGAACATTGCGATAACAGTCACAGTGAAAATAATAAGCGCGAACATTCCCAAGGTCATGCCAGTTTTCATTTTACTGGCCATAGGATAAGAAATAGCGGTTTTAAAAACAGCACGTGAAGTTTTATCCCAACTAAATAACCGTTGCAGCATAATCAATAATATATCTGAATTGAACATCACTAAAAATACCCCAGCCAGAACGAGAAAGACACCGCCAAGAATGAATGATTCTGCCCCTGAATAATCTGCTTCTGAAATTACCGGGATATCAAAGGGAGATATCAAGAAGAAAATGATGAGAATACTGGCCACTGTTATGGCAACACGAAACCTGATCCATTTGTATATAACCAAAGCGGAACCAATAAAAAGGAAAGGTAGGCCCAACATCCAACCTGCACCCGCATCTGTACTATAACCAATAAAGCAGGAAAGAATACCCAAAATCGCAAGAACTGCACCCATTATGTGTGAACGCTTTTTTGTGCCCGATGTTCTTGGTTCAGGAATACGTCTAATTGCACGAATGATGTTCAGTTTGGTAATTCTGGTGCTTATTAGAAATATCGTGGCAAAAGTAAGAAGCAATCCCGCACAGAAAGCAATAATTACACTGCCCCAAGTAAAGTAAAATTGAATGTTAGATGCACCTTCCACAAATCCTTCAGATGAGCCAAAAATATACTCGAAGGCCTGAATAATAATCCATCCGAAAAACAGACCCAGAAATACACCAATGAACGCTGCTACGAACGCGTAAAGGCTACCTTCAAAAACATACATCCGCACCAGATGCTTGCTTTTCATGCCAACAGCCCTTGCCATACCCATTTCACTCTTGCGCTCCTCGCCTAGCATTACGAAAATATTAATGATCAAAACAATTCCGGCAATAATAGCAAAGGAGCCCAAGATAAAGAACATGATCCCGATGGATTCGGCACCTACTCTGGCCGCCTCCAGATTATCGGCCTTGACATTATGTACTTCCAACACCAGGTTTCTTCCGGTAAGATCATTATCCCTATTCACAGCCAGCTCCAGTTCGGATTCGATTGTTTTATTCACTTTTTTTGTAAGGGATTCACCACTCCGATAATCCCCATCATTTGAAATCCATATATAATTGATCTCTCCCGGTCTATTGAGCATGAGTTGAAGAGTGTCGATCTCGAGGAATACCGTTTTTCTCAGATTATAATTGGCCTTGCCCCAAAGGTCCTCTTCCTGGATGATTTTGGTGATAGTAAAATTCGTCACCCGAAGTTCGGGCTCAAAGGGATTTAGGGGATTTCTGGCCCCGTATGATAAATTTATCACGTGTCCCTCTAAAGCATCTATCTCATCAGCCAGCCTTGAGTTGATTGCCACTTCATCCGGTCCTAACAAATCTGGATAGAAGTGATCGCCGTCAAGATCTCCGAAACTTGTAGTCTTTAAAACTTCCGAATCGAGGCCCAGTATCGCAACAAAAGGATCACCCAGCTCCGTAGTTTTATCAAACACAGCACCCAAATCAGAAATCACTGGTGCAACTGCTTCGATTCCATCAACCGAGGAAAGATTTTCCGCAAGTGTTTCATAGATTGATTCATTGAAATACTCCACAGTCCCGAAAGAATTCAATCCCCAGATCTCTTCATCAACCTCTCCTAAAGAACGATAAACGTCTACCTCGGACATGTAGACCATGGTATCCTGCACAGCAAGTGAACTTGATATGATAGCAGTTCCAATCATAAGGCCGCAGATCACGGTTAGGCTTTGGAGCTTTCGACGCGAGAAGTTACGGACAGCCATCTTAAAGATAATACGGTTGGTGGCAGCCATAACCGCGATAAAGACGGCGATGATGATGACAAAAAGCAACATCAATAACATGATTATATCCAATTTAAAACCTCCTCTACTTGTTTGAATTCTGATTGATTATAAGGCCACTTTGCATATTGATTGTGCGCTGACATCTTTTTCCTATTGAAGGATCATGTGTGATTAAAACAAAGGTTTGTTTGTTCTCCCTGTTCAAACGTAACAAAAGGTCCATGACATCATTGGAATTTTCGGTATCTAGATTACCTGTAGGTTCGTCTCCCCAAACAATTGTAGGCTCATTCACAAGGCTCCTTGCTATGGTGACTCGTTGACGCTGCCCTCCAGATAGTTCCGAGGGTTTATGGTCCTTCCATTCCGAAAGGTCAACAAGCTCAAGGGCCGATTCAGCTTTCTTTCTGGCATCCTTTAGACGAATGCCCGTTACGAGTAATGGCAGTTCCACATTTTCAACAGCTGTGAGTACAGGAAGGAGATTGAAGCTTTGGAAGATAAAGCCCATTTTCCTTGCCCGATAGTCCGTTCTCGCATTGTCCTTCATTGCATGGACATCCTTATCCTCTATTAAAACACGGCCCTCTGTTAGGTCATCCAGTCCCGAAAGACAGTTCAAAAGGGTGGTTTTACCACACCCCGAAGGGCCCATTACTGCTACCATCTCTCCCGGTTCAATCTCAAGATCTATCCCTCTCAGGGCTTTCACCTGGATTTTACCGGTATCATATGTTTTATGCACATTCTTTGCTGAAATAATACTTGCCATTACCTCACCTCAAAATTCACATTTCTTGAACTGGGACAATGAATCAAACATTATTAGCTTTTTCTTATTTTGTACCACAGCTATAACTACAGAATCCAAAAGGTTTCGGTCCAATCCTTATAATTTTGTATATTTGAAATCAGGTTCTGCTGTCATTCTTTACCACAGTTGTAGCCACATTCCCCTTTTTGTACTCTTTGTCTACATACCTGATAGCATCGGCGGTCTGTATTTTTTATGTATAACTGCTTTCATTTTCTTCTTATTCCTCATCTTTATTGCCTTCCTATATAAGTGGATAGAACAATAACCATCCTCCGATTATTATTTCGAATATAATTGCTGATAATCCCCCTACCAGATTTAACGGTCCTTTATAGCTAGGCTTTACAAGTTTTATCCCATTATAGAAACCAACTAGAATGCTTGCAACTATCCCTAGCCATCCTATAATTGTCGGTACAACATCAGAGGTTACTATCACGATTGAGAAAGCGAATGTACCTATAGACCAGCAGACAATAGCAATTTTGAATCTATAGTCTTTTGTTTTAAAAATGTTTCGAGCTGAATCGCTCAAAGCTTTTTTTTCATCCCCACTGGAATCCGAGTATTGTCTTGCGATATTAAGAAATCCCCAGTAGTTTTTATCATTAATGAATAAGATCGTCCCTTCCCCAATTCGAAAAATGGTCCAAACAATTCCAAGTATCAGGTTATAGTGACTAAAAGCAATAAACAACAGTATGGGAAGTGCGATGACACAGCCATTGTGAATGAAAGCTAATATCATGCTTGTCTGAAATTTTTTTGGATTTTTGGATATCTTCTGCAGATCAGCATCAGGTTCATAATCATCTCCTTCCATTGAATAACCTAAAAGCCCCATTACGAGAGTAAGTATCAAAATAAATAGAAAGAGAAAACCGGATAACATCAATTCAACAATCAAATGGAATCCTCCATTTTACCATATTATTCACAACCAATTTTTTTCATTTTCTCTGTATTCTCCATTTTTTCACCTTACTAGAAAAGGGGATAGAACAATAACCATCCACCCAAAACTAGTTCGAAAATCCAAATCAATAGACCCCCGAGGTTCCAAAGGGCGTTAAAGTTAGGTTTTACAAATCTTATCCCGTTACCGAAGAGGTAGATAAGGGCGGCAACAAGCCCAAGCCATCCTATGATTGGAGGTACAACTTCATAGATTATAAACAGGATACAGTACGAAAGCGTACCAATGGAAAATAGTATCTGTGCAAACGAGAAAACAGAGTTTTTCGATTTGAGAATGCTGAGACCATTATCTATTAATCCTTTTTTTACAGCGCCACTAGAACCTGAGTATTGTTTCGCAAGATTAATAAGTCCAAAGTAACTTTTCTTATTGTAGATTTGGATTGTGCCTTCTCCTGCTCGAGAGATTGTCCAGACAACTGCAAGAATTATATTATAAGAATTAAAAGCAATAAACATCATTATAGCTAAAGTAATAATGATAATGTGTTCAAAGATTACTAACTTAACACCTATTCTGAACTTCTTTGGATCTTTGTTGATTTTCTGCAGCAGAGCCTCTGAGTCTAGATCACTATATATTTCGTAACCGAATCTACTGGTTGCTAGAGTTAAGACTATAATAATTAACAAAAAGAGAAAACCAGATAACATCATCGCAATATTCAATGGGGTTCCTCCAATCTATTCTTATATTTCTATTCACTTCCTTTTATAGTAAAACCAAAGCAATCAATTAATTAATGGTGTTGATTTTTGAGAAAGTTAGTAAGAGGTTAAGAATTAGGAGAGAGATAAACATTGGTTTTTCTTTTTGTTATTTCATTGTAGAGATATTCAAACCACTCGAATAATTCTGGTAAACCTGTTTCCTTTCGTAATCCTATTATGATAGGTTTTAATTTTTCCCATGTACTTGTAATTGCAAGATTACGGTACTCAATTAAATCGATAGCGATGAGCCGTTTGTGTAGCAGAAATCCAAGTCCATCGTAGTAACCTGCAAGTGTAACTAACGCTTTGTCAGATGTTGGTTTACCATATTTTTCTGAATATTCTTCATAGTTCTCAAATTCCAGATCCATTATTTTTGAGGCTTCAATAAGGTCGTTAATACTAGTCCTTAATGCCGGATTCAGTTGTATAACGAGTCCAGTGTATCTCATCTTTGTTGCTTGACGCATCTGTAAGATGGCAAAAATCACACCCACTACTACGCTTATAGCTGCTATTATTGCTGATATAGATAATACTTGGTCTATCTCCATGAATATCCCTCATTAAATCTAGAATTTTGCATCAAGTGAGCATTGAACACCATTTCTTTATATAACTTTTATTATTTCATACAACAGTTATTGCCACATTTCCCTTTTTATGCCCTTTGTCCACATACTTATGAGCCTCGACAATCTGTTCTAGCATATACGTTCTATCAATAACTGGTCTTAGCTTTCCCTTCTCAATAAGTTCTTTTAGGAAATTTAGATCCTCAGCTTTGATTTTTCCTAGACCGTTTGTGTTAAGATAAACTCCATTGTTTTTTAGTAAGGGTTTACAACGTGAACGCGAAGTCTTCCCTACTGCATCGAAAATAACATCATAGGTCCCACCGCTTTTGGTAAAATCCCCTTTGGTGTAGTCAATTACCGAATCTGCTCCAATAGATTTCACCATCTCTAAATTCGAGGTACTGCATACCCCTGTAACCTCTGCCCCATAGTATTTAGCCATCTGTACGGAATAGGTTCCCAAACTTCCAGAGGCTCCGTAGATCATGACTTTTTGTCCTTTCTGGATATTTCCCTTTTCAAAAACTCTTACTACTGTAATTCCTCCAGCAGGAACGCAGGCGGCTTCCTCATAGGTTAAATTATTGGGTTTCATTGCCACCAATCCCTTTCTTTCAATGGTTCCTTTCTCAGGTTTTTCAGGTAGACATATGTATTCAGCATAAGCTCCAAAACCAAAACCAGCAAATGCAAAGACCTCATCTCCCTTCTTAAACATTTTTACATCTTTGCCCGCTTTCTCAATTTCCCCAGCTAACTCCATCCCCAATATAGGGATTCTTTTTGGCCTAAAAAGACCAAACATAAGTCTTACAGCCCATGGATCAGGCTTTCGTATTCGAGTGTCCCCTATATGTGCCGATGTTGCATGAATCTTTATAAGCACTTCATTATCTTTAGGGATAGGTTTTTCTATCTCTTCAAACTTGAGAACCTCCGGCGGTCCGTATTTTGTGGTTATAACAGCTTTCATGTTTATTTATCCCTCCTTAGAATCCATTACAGTTGTATCAAAACCTTTGGCTATGATCCATACCGCAAACACCATTTCCTGGAAAGCTATGGGAGCAGCCAGAATGGCAGGATCATGCCCGAACAAACTTATCAGGCCATACAATAAAACACATGCTCCTCCAATAAAACCCCAGATCGATAACCATGAAGGAACAAGCTTCAATTTGAACAACATAAAATTAAGCACCAGGCCTCCCAATCCCAAGAAGATCATTGTGCCGATTATAAAGGACCAGTTAAATAATGCCATCAATAAGGTTACTGAAGGTTCATAATCTGCGGCAGATAACTCTCCTTCTACAAACTCCTGACTTAATGTCAAAAGTGATTGGAGGCTGATTACAGCTGCAAGAATTAAAATTGTCTCGATAAGCCTGAAAGAAACATATCCAAGGGACAAACCTTCATGGTATTTTTTTAGGATTGGATGCATAAAAAACCCAATACCAGCAACTGAAATGGCAAGGATTATACAGCATATACCAGCAATTATTAACCCGGTTTCATTATCAGCTACCTTGACAAGGTCAACCGGATCGTCCTCTAAAGAGGATCCCATAAAAACAATGCCAACTATGGTAATAGCCGTAGCAGTTATAAATAATACTCCCACAATTATTGCGGTCTTTCTGTAATAATCCTTTTTTTCTTCCTTTTTATCCTCAGGTTCCTTTTTCTCCTCTTCCTCAACCATTTCTCTCACATCCTTCTATTGAAATTATCACTATTACGCTTAATTGTTAGGTTTTATCAACTTACGCCACAGTTATTACCACATTTCCCCATTTGTGTCCTTTATCTACATATCTATGAGCCTCAGCGGTTTGTTCTAGGGGATAGGTTCTATCTATGACTGGTTTTATCTTTCCTCCTTCAATAAGTTCTCTGAGAAAGTCCATCTTCTCAGTAGTTTCGCTTGTTAGAGTTTTCGAGGTAAGATAGGTTCCATCTTTTTTTAGGACCATTTTACAAATCTTTGGTGAGATCTTACCTACTGCTTCAAAAACCACGTCATAGATCTTCCCGTCTTTTGTGAAATCCTCTTTTGTATAATCAATTACTCTACTGGCTCCGATTGATTTTACCTTTTCTAGATGCCGATGGCTGCATACCCCGGTTACATCTGCTCCAAAGTACTTGGCAAGCTGAACCCCATAGGTGCCCAAGCTCCCAGAAGCTCCATAGATAAGGACCTTTTGTCCTTTCTGAATGTTTGCTTTTCTGAGAATGTGCAACGCTGCCATACCCGCCACTGGAACACAGGCGGCTTCCGCATGGGTAGCATTGGAAGGTTTTATGGCCACCACACCTTTTTTCCATTCTTCAGGAATGCATACATACTCGGCATAGGCTCCGGCCGCAAGCCCTGTAGTGGATGCATAGATCTGATCTCCTTTCTTGAATCGTTTTACTGCCTTTCCCACCTCTTCAACTTCCCCTGACAGCTCATACCCTATTATGGGTTTTTTCGGTTTTGTGAAGCCGAAGAACACTCGTGTCATAAAGGTAAAGAATGCTGAATCGGGGTGTTTGCCGGTTCGTGCCCACCTTGTGGCTGCATTTACTGTTGTTGCATGAACTTTTACTAGTAGTTCATTGTCTTTGGGAGTGGGTTTGGGGACCTCCTTAAGATGGAAAACATCAGGCCCTCCGTATTTTTCGTATACCATGCCTTTCATGTAAATCACATCTTTGTGCTAACTTCAAGTTTAGGCCACATCCAAGCAGTCCAAATCATTAGAACATTGAACAGAACATATGCAATTCCTAATAGATATTCCCAACCATCAACAGCCTCGCTTAAATACCCTATATTAAATAATAAAAATACTATGGCCATAATTATGTTTACCCAACGAACCAATTTGGGCTTTCCTATTAAAGAGAATACAATCATGAATGTTTGAATGATCGCAAGCGGTGCTGCGAGAAATGTTAATAAATCGTTTGAGACTGGATCAGGATTTTTATGTTGCAGAAGGGCTACCATATCTCCAAATGTCCAGAGTAAGAAATGTGATATCCAAAATGCTGCAAGTAATATCCTAATATTGATCTTCGGATCTACTAAGCGATCTGTAATCACTTTTTCTTCTTCTTTCACCTTTTCTGCTTCTTGTTTCTCTTTATCCTCAACCATTTCTTCATCTCCTTCTTATTTTAAATTGCCCTATATAGTTACCTAGTTTGGTTCAATTATTATGCTCAAAAGTCATGATTCTCCTATCATCTGCTTAAAGGGGAATAAGGTAGTCTCATATAATATTTTTCGAATCCTTCTGGTGCTGTTCTTTGTTAGGTTTTGCGATTTTACCTCATCGTTATTGCCACATTCCCCTTTTTGTGTCCTTTATCCACATACCTGTGGGCCTCGACTATCTGTTCAAAGGGATAGCTTCTATCTATTGCTGCTTTGACCGATCCTGCCTCGATAAGCTCTTTGATAAAATATAGATTTTCAGGGGATTCGGGTGCCATGGACATAGCAGAAATAAAGAAACCATTTTTCTTTAGCGATTTTTTCTTAAAGGAAGATGGGATCTTCCTCACCGCGTCGAAAATAACGTCGTAGGTTTCGCTGATTTCGGTAAAATCCTCTTTGGTGTAATCAATTACAGAATCTGCACCCAGGGATCTTACGAATTCCAAATGTGAAGTGCTGCAGACACCGGTGACCTCTGCGCCAAAGTACTTGGCAAACTGTACTGCATAGGAACCTACCGATCCGGATGCTCCATAGATAAGGACCTTCTGTCCTTTCTTAATATTCGCTTTTCTAAGAATCTGCAATGCTGTATTTCCCCCAACGGGAACCGCCGCAGCTTCCTCATAGGTCATATTGTCAGGTTTTTTTGCGATTATACCATTTTCAGGAAGGCATATGTACTCGGCATAGGCACCACCAGCAAAACCGGTTGAAGCAAAGACTTGATCGCCTTTTTTGAATAATTTCACATCTTTGCCTACGGATTCAATTTCCCCGGCCAGTTCATGACCCAATATCTTTTTTCTTGGTTTTGTGAATCCAAAAAATATTCGCATAGGGAGCCAGAATAATATAGGAAATTTGAAACTTCGAATACTCATGTCCCCAAAGGTTACTGTTGTGGCGTGAACTTTTATCAGTATCTCATTGTCCGACGGAGTGGGTTTTGGAACCTCTTTGAAATGAAGGACCTCTGGTGGTCCATATTTTTCATATACAATTACTTTCATATTTTTCACCTCTTTAATGTTAATCAAATATATAAAAAGGGCGGGGAACCCCCGCCCCGGCGATCAAATGGTCATCATTTTCCCGCTTTATTCGTACCTCAGTGCCTCTGCTGGCGATATCTTGCTTGCCTTGTAGCTTGGAGGGATTGTGCAAAGAAGGCTTACTGCAAGCGCCATGAATCCCACTAATGCGATCTCTCCCCAAGGCAAGTAGAAGGACCAGCCAATTTCCTTGAAGTCCTCCAGCCAAAAGCTGTAACCAGAGACTACTCCCAGACTAACGCCTATTAGTATCCCTAGGACCGCAACAAATGTGGATTCTATCAGGAACGATGAAAGTACCATCTTTCTCTTGAAGCCTATGGCCCTTATCATCCCAATCTCCTTGAACCGCTCTGTAACAGCCCTTATTATGATGATGCCCAATCCTGCTATGCCCACAATCAGGCCAATGCTCATATAGGCCTGGAATAGGTCAAAGAACTGATTCATTGCACCGAGCTGCTCTTCCATGGTTTCCCTTATTACTATGGTCTGTAGACCATTGGCGAGGAATGCCTTTTCAAGCTCCTTGGCAACTTCTGATGATTTGCCCTCGTCCCTAACCTTTATTAGTATCTGGCTAGAGCCATAGATACCTGCATCTTTTACAAGGGACTCGTGCTGTATTATCCCTCTGATAACAAAGGAATCCATGAAGCCGATGATGGTAAGGTTCTCATAGGATCCGGTCTTAGTAAGCACATTTATCTTATCACCAAGCAACAGGTAGCCTGTTATTTCCATTGCATACTCATCATAAGCCAGACTGCTATCTGCAACAACAACGCTTTCATTGACCATAAGCTCTCTCCAAACTGCTTCCCCATTAGGGTAAGAATCCATGTATGTTTTAAGCTTGAAGGGGCTATTTTCAAGAGAATCATTATCAAATCCAACGAACTGGTTAGGGAACGGTTGCTCGTCAGGATAATCAGGAGTCTCAATGATTGCGTTCCCAGAGATCGGAGCAAAGAAGCCTACAACCTCGGGAGCGAGGAGCTCGTTTTGCTCTATGGTCTCCTCTAACATGATGATGGGAGTGTCGGAGATTGTATTTCCAATGATGTGGTATCCACCACTTACCTCATCAATCTGCGCATCAATGTTGTAGCTGAACATCCCCACCATTACCTGCATTATTGTAATCACGAAGATTATTAAAGCGAACATTGCCACTGTCATTCCGGTTCTGAATTTTGATGTCAATGGATAGGAGATGGCTATCTTCACTAGAGCCTTTCTTCCGTTCTTTCCCTTGCCTGCAATGAAAGAGATGAACTTTACAACATAGTCGCTGTTGAACATTATAACCATCAGGGCTGAAAGGATCCTGAACATACCACCTAGGATGAACATATCCATATCACCTACGAGGTGTCCGGGCCAGGCTTCGAATGGAAGAGACAACATAACCAGAACTACAATTCCTGCCAGGGTCATTGCAATTCTATCTCCCACATACCTTCTCAGTATCAGGCCGGTTCCGAAGATGATCGATGTTATGCCGCCGGCAAACAATGCCATGGTTCCAGGGCCGCCTGCTGAATAAGCCATGAGTGCAAGTAATGCTCCAAGTATAATAAGTACAAATCCAGTCCTGAACATCTTCTTGCTTCCCTTGTCAATTGGAGGCTCAGGGATGTTGCGGACAGCTCTGATGATGTTGATTTTACTTATCCTGCTTGATGTAATAATTATGGTTGTAAGGGTGATGAAGAATCCCATGACAAATGCAGTTATCAGGCCGTCTGCTGTATAGGTGAAGTGTTCAAGTAAACTCCACTGCACACCAGGTTGTGGAGAAGTCATGAACTCACTTATGAAATACATGACACCGTAACCGACCCCGATACCTATTATGGCTCCTAAAAAGGATGCGAACACCGCGTATCCTGTTCCTTCATAAAGGTAGAGCTTCCTAAGGACCTTCTGGCGCATGCCAAGGGCTCTTGCCATTCCCATCTCTGATTTTCTCTCCTCACCAAGCATCACAAAGATGTTGATTATTAGAATGACTCCAGTAATGATACTGAAAACCCCTAGGAACAAGAAAATGCTCGTGAATCCCTCAGCTGCTTCCTTTTCAAGTTCTATATCTGCCTTCTTGCTGGAAAGAACCTCTATCGTGATGCTTCCATCCTTAAGATCAGCCTCATCAATTGCATCAATTACCTGCTCTTCACCAACTGAATCTCGGACACCACCAGGATTTGAGATTGCAATCATATTGATCCTGCCGGGCTCGTTAAGCATGGTCTGAGCAGTCTCTAAGGCAACGAAGATGCCATTACCATCCTCTGTCCTTCCTTCAGCATCCAGTATTCCTGTTACAAGCATGTTGTGCTGAGCTCCCATGGCGTAGATTATGACCAAGCTCCCTGAAGTTATATCAAGGTCCTCTGCAAGGTTTTCTCCCACCCAAAGCTCGTTACTTGATATTTCTACCTCGTTTCCATTGCTTACAAAAGGTCCGAAAGCGGATGATGTCTCGTAGCCAACGCCGTTTATGGTCACAACTGGCTCGAACAAGGACGCGGCCGGGTGAGACAAGGAAACCTCGTCTTTAATATATCCCCGCCCTCCATCTGCGTTCTTTCCACAAACAGCCTCGACATCGTCCATTACTTCCTGGTTGAAATACACTTCCTCGCCGTTTACGGCCTTTCCCACAAGGACTACATCATCCATATAATAAGTATCATAAACACTGTCAGTGACAAACTCGTTCATTGTGTCCCTGACAACAAAGGACGAGGAGATGATGATCGTCCCAACCATTAGCCCTGACAGAATAATGACTGTGTTCACTTTCCTTCTCCAGATGTTCCTCATCCCCATCTTGAACGTTATTCTGTTTCGGGCTCCAGATAATAGTATCGCCGTAAGAACTACGGCGAATATAACGGTTAATAACACTGCGAAATCCATGTTCCTCACCTACTGGTTTTCCATGGATCCCTCAAGGAACTCCATTGTTGGCAAAACGCCTGGAGGAAGCTCCTCGTGCACCCTTCCGTTCCTCATTGTTATTATCCTGTGAGCCCTCTTTGCCACATTCAGGTCGTGGGTTACTATCACAAATGTCTGGTTGTTTTCTCTGTTCAACCTGCACAAGAGATCCATTATCTCCTGGCTTGTGTTGGAGTCCAGATCCCCAGTGGGTTCGTCTCCCCAGACAATTGCTGGATTGTTCACAAGGGCTCTTGCTATGGTCACTCTCTGCCTCTGGCCACCTGAAAGCTCTGCAGGCCTCTGATGCTCCATTCCTTTGAGACCGACTAGTGCAAGCATCTGTTCGGCTCTCTTCCTTGCCTCCTTGGGCTTTACACCGGAAAGCAGCAGAGGCAGCTCCACGTTCTCCACTGCCTCAAGAACAGGCAGGAGGTTGTAGAACTGAAAGATGAAGCCCATCTTCTTTGCCCTGATGTCAGTTTTCTCATTGTCTGAAAGCTGATTTAGGCTGACCCCGTCAACCATTACATCGCCTTCAGTTATTGAATCCAAACCTGACAAGGTGTTAAGAAGTGTGGTCTTTCCGCATCCCGAAGGGCCCATTATTGCAACCATTTCGCCCTTTTTTATGGAAATACTTACTCCTTTCAGGGCCTCAACTTTTGTTCTACCAGTGTCATAGGTCTTTTTTAACCCATTGGACCTTACAATCGATCCATTGTTCTCACTTTCCCCAGACCAGGTCTCAAACCCGATCATCGCACTGTTTTGCGCATCGAAGTGCGCCGTTTTTGTTACTTCTATTGTCGCTTCCATTTGATCACCATATTCTAATTCAGAGTATAATCAGAAAAATATTCAAAATTTGAGCCGTACATATATGATAGTTTATATACCCAGACGTTTTTTGAAATCCGGGCAAAATTCTTGTGAATTTCTCATTTTCAAGGGCATTTTGAGGGGGCGATATATGCTCAAATTCTCTCATTTTTATCACTATTTGAGGCTATTGCGCCCGGGTTTATATATTGAAATTTCAAACTTATTTGAAAAAAAGGTGAAAATCCCTTGAAAATCGGCTGCAAACCATCTAATAACTATATACACACTATACATAAAGAGCAATCTAGATTGTATCCCCTACCTCTGAAATGGCCCGAAATGACCTAAACAAGCAGTTTAAATACCCTATACCTCATTTGGATACCCATGAGAAAGTTAATTCTGGAATTCAAACCCTATGAGACGGTAAAAGAAGCGCAAAAACCTATATTTGAAAAAATCCACTCTTATCAGATCTTGGATATGTTGAAGTGTAACTACGAAGAAGGATTATGTGTGGATCTCATCGAAGTGCAATTAAAAGAGGGCATATCCATTGATGATGTGAAATCCATAGGCAAAATGGAAATTATGAGCGTTTTAAAATCCGAGGGCAATACACACACCTGCCTGATAAAATACTTTGAAGAGGAAGAGTCTATGGAGTTATTCAAAGAATTTGACCTCGATTTAATATTATCAACACCAAGTATAGTTACAGAAGATAAATGTACAGTATCATATATAGGTGAGAATGAGAACCTTACCAAATTTGTAGAACTGGTAAAAAAATATGGAGGCACGATTACAAATATGTCATTCAAAAAGGCAGTATACCAAAAGCAGGATATTATATCGATTTTAACTGACAAACAAAGGGATATCCTCATTGCAGCCAACAAGCATGGATATTATGATTATCCCAAGAAGATCAATAGCGAACAATTAGCCAAAAAGGTCAATTTAAGTAAGGCAACATTAGTTCAGCACATGAGAAAAGCGGAAGGACGGCTCATGGCTAATATATTTGCAGGGTATTTGTCAGAATGATGGTAACAAGTATTATTTTGCTGGCTTAGATGTCATAAACTCCTTCTTGTCCTTTTTACAAATTATTTGAACAGCATTTCGACCCGACACTGCCACGGCGGGGATGCTGCCCCCTGGTTGAACCCATTGCCCTGCCATATAGAAGTTAGAAAGACCAGGCAGCATTTGACTCATACGCATCCTCATTGTCTTTGGTGTTTCTATCCAACCCTCAAAACTGCCCCGCCAGTTACCTGTGTAGCGTACCCAGGTCATTGGTGTTGCCACATCATGCATCTCTACATCAGCGGCAAATCCTGGAAAACGTGCATCAAGTTGGGCAATCACTTTTTGTGCAATCTTCTCCTTTTCGGCTTTGTAGAGCTTTGAGTCCTTCTTTAGTTTTTCCCAGTAGTCATAATCTGAGGGAAAATGGACTCTCACAAATGTCTTGCCCTCAGGGGCCAAGGTAGGATCAAAGGTATAAAACTGTACACTTAAGTGGTTCCGTTCCCTCTCTCCAATCTTGATGGGTTTATCGAAGGGAAAATTTATCCCTGTTACTGTTGACGGTATCTCTTCATACGGGTGGTTTACACCCAGACCTATATAAATCAACGGTGCAAAGAGACCGAGTTTTTCATAATAACCCCTGACCTTTTTATTGATATACTTACCATCCAGCATATCAAAAATGGTGGTACGACCATCAGCTGCAGAGACGACGATGTTAGCACGGTGCTCACTTCCATCAGCCAGCCGCACACCCACTGCCTTGTTATTTTCTACCAAGATCTTTACAACCCGTGACTTATAGTTAATCTTACCACCCAAAGAAAGATAACGCTGCTCTATAACTCGAGCGAGCTCTAAGGAGCCTCCTATGGGATAGCCAATTGTTTTCTGGTTCATCCATGCAAAAGTCTTCATTACAGCCAATATTGGGAATTCAGGCGGGTTTTCGAGGTTAAATATATAGGGAAAAGCCTCCCGCATGAATGGATTTTTAAAGCGCTGGGCAACATCCTGGATTGTTTTATTGCCCCACTTTCGAAAGATCCCTCCAAAGGGGATCATACTTTTCATTAATTTGATTACATCTAATGGACCGAATAGATCGGCTGCCTTTTCCCAGGGTATGTGAAAATCCATCATCTTTCGAATTCCATTGCAAAAGTCCTCAATCAAATCCTTATCCTCGGGAGCAAGCTCCTTCATATGCTGTTCCAGTCGATCGATGTCAGAGTAGACAATAAAAACTTTGCCATCCTTTCCTTCAATCCGGGCGTACTCTTCGTGTTCGATTATGTTACTGTTGGGTAATACACCCAATTCTTCCCATATCTGATAGAAATCAGTTTCGGGTTTAATACCAGTTAGCCAGTGAATACAGCCGTCTATTTTGTAGCCCTTGCGTTTCCAGGTAGTGCAAACACCGCCAGGCAAGGTGTGCATCTCGAAAATTTGAGTATTATAGCCGTTCATCTGCCCATAGCATCCTGCAGATAGGCCTGCAACTCCAGCTCCTATGATAATTATGGATTTTTTCATAGAACTGCCTTATTATAATACATTTATATATTATTTTTTAAAATCTCAATGATCTTTGATTAGCAATTAGTGGTAAATAGCATCCTTCAATTTGATTGTGATTTTGCCTTTATCAATTCAATTTTCAAATTATAATATTCGTCACCCAATTGTACATATTCAGAGTTAAGTTCAGATATCTTTTCAGTATTCTCTTTAACATTGGGGATTTCCAATAGGATCTCTATCTTTCTATCTTCGATCTCTCTCAACCGATTTTGTCTCTCATTATCTTCCTTATTGGTCAATTATCTATCTCCTTCCATATTCATCTAACTTTGATCACCACATTTCCCTTTTTGTGTCCCTTTTCAACATATCTGTGGGCCTCAGCCGTCTGTTCCAATAGATAACTCCTGTCTATAGCCGCTTTTAGTTCTCCCGCCTCCACAAGCTTTTTGAGATAAATCAGTTTTTCAGTGGTTTCGGTTGTTAAGGACATAATGGATATATAACACCCGTTTTGGGCAAGCGACCTTTTTCTTTTTGAACGGGGAATCTTACCAACAGCATCGAAGATCAAATTATATTTTTGATCGCTTTTTGTGAAATCCTCTTTTTTGTAATCAATTACCGAATCCGCTCCCAGGGACTTCACCATTTCCAGATTCGAGGTGCTGCAAACACCGGTTACTTCCGCCCCCAAGTGCTTTGCCAGCTGAACTGCGTACGAACCCACGCTTCCGGAAGCACCATATACAAGGACCTTTTGCCCCTTTTGGATATTTCCTTTTCTAAGAAGGTGTAATGCGGTCATTCCACCGATAGGAACAGCAGCGGCTTCTTCAAAGGTTATGTTTGCTGGTTTTGTTGCTACCACTCCTTTCTTCCATTCTTCAGGCAGACATATGAACTCGGCATTACCACCGGTAATCAATCCAGTGGAGGTTCCAAAAACATGGTCACCTTTTTTGAACTTTTTAACGTCCTTACCCACAGCTTCAACCTCCCCTGCCAACTCGTGACCCGTTATTTTCTTTTGTTTGTATCCAAGAATCAGCATGAGGAACCTGATCCCAAGATTGGCACCTCGCAAGTGCAGGTCCCCTCGTGTTACAGTTCCTGCATGGATTTTTACCAATATCTCATTGTCCTTGGGTGTGGGTTTTGGAACCTCTTTTAGCTTAAGAACTTCCGGTGGTCCGAATTTTTCACATACAATAGCTTTCATATCCTCACTTACTTTCACTTCGTTCTTTACCATAATGTTCACCTACTAGAAATCATTGTCCCTGTTTCATACTGCTATTTTCGGTTTTGCAAATGACCAACCATTCAGGTGGTATTCCACTTTCTCACTTTCAAAGACACGATGAAGATTCCATCCAGGAATCCATCCGCCGATTTTGTTTTTCGGTTTTTGTTCCATCTTGATCACCCTTAATTTAGTGTATGCTCTAGAAAATACAAGGAATTTGAGCCGTACATGTATGATAGTTTATATACCCAGAAGTTGATTCTGTAGATGATATAATGAGAAAATTGACCATCGAAATAGAATTGGATGAAAAGGGTAGAGAGGAACTAAAGCCAATGTTTGAAAAGGTCCATTCTTATGAGATTTTGGAGGCGCTGAAGATCGACTATGAGGAAGGAATATGTGTAGATCTGATCGAATGTATATTAAAAGAGGATTTATCTATTGATGATATAAAATCCATAGGGAAAATGGAAATACTGAGTGTTATAAAATCCGAGGGTAATAAACATACATGTCTTGTTAAATACTTTGAAACCGAGGATAAAATGGATTCTTTCAGAGAACTAGATCTAGATTTAATTAGTACAACTCCCACAATAATTTCAGAAAAAAAAGTCACATATAGTTGCATAGGCGAAAATGAAAATCTTACTAAATTGGTCGAGATATTTAGAAAAGAGGGCAGTAAAATATTGAATATGTCATTCAAAAAGGCAGCTTACCAAAGGCAGGATATTCTTTCGATTTTAACTGACAAACAAAGAGAGGTTCTTGTTGCTGCATACAAGTTCGGATATTATAACTACCCTAAAAAAATCAATAGCGAACAGTTATCAAAAAAGGTCAACGTCAGTAAAGCCACACTGATGCAGCATTTGAGAAAAGCCGAGGGAAGAATACTTGACGATATAATGGCCGGATATTCCTGATGATCTAATTCTTTAGTTATACAATTTTAATTATTATTTTCCCCTTGTGGTGCGATTCTCCAAAATACTCCAGAGCTTCGGGCAGCTCACTTAAGGGGTAAGTTCTATCTATTACAGGCTTTACCTTGCCTGCCTCAAAGAGCTCGGAAAATACATCTAAACCCTTATTAGGATTCAATGCTAAGATTTTCAATTTCTTACCCCTTATGATCAATGGTGAGACTATAGCAATCAGAAATATTCGAGGTATAGAGCCACCCATCATGAGATAAATTCCATTGGGACTGAGTGCACGTTTATAAGCGAACATTGAACGGTTTACCATAACATCAAGAATCAGGTCATATTGCTTCCTGTTTTTTGTGAAATCTTCTTTTTTGTAATCAATTACCTCGTCTGCCCCAAGTTTTAGTAGTATGTCCAATTTACTTGCTTTATCCACTCCTGTCACATGAGCCCCAAGCGATTTGGCAATCTGCACACCCAATGTACCCACACCACCACCTGCGCCATTGAACAAAACCCTTTGTCCAGGTTTTACATTTCCCATATCCAGCAGGCCCTTGACAACCATAGATCCCACTTGGGGAACAGCTGCTGCCTCCTCGAATGTCATTTTAGCTGGTTTTGGAACCAATTCATTCTCAGATGCACACACATACTCGGCATAACCGCCCCAACTACCCTCGGAAAGGTCCCCGAACACTTCATCTCCCGGCTTGAACTTCGTTACATTTTTTTCTACAGATTCCACCTTTCCTGCTATGTCACATCCCAGTATGTTACTTTTTTTTGGTCTTGTAAGCCCAAATATAAGCCTGTTAACTAGTGGCTTGCCTCTCAGGACACCCCAGTCCCAATCATTTACAGATGCCGCGAGGACCTTTACCATGACTTCATCGTCCTTGGGAGTGGGTTTCTCCACTTCTTTAAGCTGAAGAACATCTGGTTGACCGTATTTTTCAAATACCATAGCTTTCATGGTAATTCTCCAAGATTACTTTGTTCTGGTATTAAATCTTCGTTTATATCTATTGAGGTAGACTCCAAAGCGCGCGCCTTGCGAACGAACACGCGCAATATTCCATAATAAACTGCAGCAACCAGATGAAAGATGGTCCACAGCAATATTATCACTTTAGCAATGTCGTTGGAAATCCACTGCAACAGAAATCTGAGGGAATCTGGTAACATGTCAGCAAAATATACAAATTCAAAGGGAAATACCACAAAGAGCCAAGCACCTCCAATAGTGACAAAAATAATTCCACCAAAAGCATCAATATCTCGAGAGAGGTCTTTGCGACCAAACACTTCCAATGTAGCTACAACAATCCATTCAATAAGAGATCCATATAGAAAGAGCATCTCAAAAGGTCCGAACTTATCAGTAAAAAAACCTGTTGACGATAATTGATGAGCTATGTAGTACAACACAATAAGAATTAAAACAACCACAGCGGCGATGGCCACGCGCAGATGGCTACTGACTTTGCTAGCTAGGTCTTTTAATTGCTCCTCTACTCGTTTAGAAAACCAGCTTTCAAGCGCATTCATACTCAGCATATCCCTAATTATTTGCAATACTTTGTTAGGTTTTTTTGTTTTGTTTAACAGTTATTACCACATTTCCCTTTTTGTGTCCAGTCTCGACATATCTGTGGGCCTCAACCATCTGCTCCAGCTGATAGCTTTTGTCTATCACCGGTTTGAACTCACCAGACTTCGCAAGGTCCATTATTAGAACAAGATCCTCATAGCTTGTCTTGGCTATACCATCATCTATTGAGACATACTTCCCATCAGGAGTAAGTGCGTTTTGGGCTTGAGATTTCAATCTTTTCCTATCCGCAACCTGCTGTGGAACGGCATCCAGTATCATATCATATCGCTCACTGCGTTTCGAATAGTCCTCTTTTGTGTAGTCGATGACCTCTTTGGCTCCTAAGGACCTTACCAGCTCCAAATTTGAAGTACTGCAGACCCCTGTCACATTGGCCCCGAAGTGCCTAGTAAGCTGCACTGCAGTGGTACCGATGGATCCGGAAGCACCCACAATAAGAACATTCTTCCGATTTTTGAAATCCCCCTTCTTCAAAAAGAACATCGCAAGCTCTCCAGGATAGGGGATTGCAGCGGCCTCCTCATAGGTTAAATTAGACGGTTTCCGCACCACTAACCAATCTTCCGGGATACAATTGTACTGGGCATATGTGCCTAATCGGATCTTGGTGGGTGATAAGGCGGTATAGGCAACAACTGGATCACCTATTTTAAAACGTTTTGCATCACTTCCCATAGAATCGACTTCTCCAGCCGCTACCAAACCGAGGATGGGGTTCCTTGGTTTTCCAAAGCCCATCATAATTCCCATCATAAGTCCCACTGGGTGCCACGCTGGTATGTTGAAACCCCGGAGAATGCAATCACTTGATGTGGCTGTGGTCGCATGGATCTTAATACGAATTTCATTTTTCTTGGGAGTGGGTTTTTCTACCTCCTTCAGCTGAAGGACCTCTGGAGGTCCGTATTTTGTGCATACAATTGCTTTCATGTTAATCTCCTTCTTTTTTGTCTTATATTAGATGATTTCATATCTGAATTGATAGCAACCTAGCATTGAGTTCACGCAATTCAGAAATGCAATTAAATCATATCAGGTAAAGTATTATCTTATTACCTCAACCACAAATCGCTTAAAAAGGAAATAATTCTCACTATATTTTAACTTAACGGTGTTATATTTTTTATATATAACCCTAAAATTCCTTCATTTACTGTCCTGGTCTTTTCCTCAGTTTTTTGTCAGATTTTATTGTTATGATCTACAGTTATTACAACATTTCCAGCTTTGTGTCCTTTTTCAACATACCTGTGAGCTTCGGGAATCTTTTCCAGTGGATAGCTCCTATCAATTATAGATCTTATTTTACCTTGCTCTATAAGTTCCCTGAGGAAGTCCAGATCTTCGGTTTTATAGGTAGCTAACTTGGAATAAATCTTCTTGCTGGTTGTCAATGATGTCCACAGGCCTCTAATCTTCTGAAAACGTCTGGGGTTGGCCAATAGATAAATCCCATTCTTATTAAGTATGCGTTTACATCCTGAAAAATCACTCTTGCCTATTGCGTCAAATATAACCTCATAGGTCTTATCACCCTTAGTATAATCCTCTTTTGTATAATCGATTACCGAGTCGGCTCCAATGGATCTTACCATTTCCAACTTGTCTGTACTGCACACCCCCGTAACCTCGGCACCAAAGTACTTTGCGAGTTGCACACCAACCGTTCCAATACTTCCAGAAGCTCCAACTATAAGGACCTTTTGACCTTTTTGGATATTTGCCGCCCTGAGAAAATGCAAAGATTCAATACCCCCGATAACAGCACTGGCCGCTTCCTCATAAGTCATATTGGATGGCTTTATTGTCAGGGCATTTTTATCAGGAAGACACACATACTGAGCATGGGCTCCGAAGGTAAAACCTGTGACTCCAAAGACCTCATCACCTTCCTTGAATCTCTTCACTTCCTTACCAACAGCTTCGATCTTCCCAGCAACCTCAATACCTGGAATTGTTACACGTTTTGGTCTTGTTAGACCTATTACCAATCGCAATAAAAGCCGATATTCGATGGGGAGCCTGAGATTTCGGATTTCAGTGTCCCCGGCAGCTACCGTTGTTGCATGGACCTTGATTAGGACCTCATTGTCCTTGGGGGTGGGTTTTGGAACCTCTTTGAGTTGAAGGACCTCTGGAGGTCCGTATTTTGTCCAGACAATGGCTTTCATAAATTTTCCTCAGAGTAAGTCTTAAACCAACCTGTAGGTTGCAATGTTTATGAGCTTAATATAAATTATCTTGGTATTGCGTACTATTGTTAGTTTACCATAATTATCAGCAATTTTATCATACGCAATATTTGAGTGAAAAAGCCGAACTGTGCATATGATAGTATATATACTCATAAGATAATTCGGAAAACCATGAGGAAACTGATCTTGGAATTCAATCCAGGTGATTTGATCAAGAATTTGTATAAACCCATATTTGAAACCTTTCATTCAATCGAGGTCCTGGAGATGCTGAGAATGGATTTCGAAGAGGGCGTTAAGGTAGGTGTCATGGTATTAGAAACAAAAGAAAACATTCCAGTTCACGATGTGAAATTACCCGATTTTGCAAAGATCCTCAATATCCTCAAATCCGAGTCAAATAAACATACCTGTATTGTTAAAATCCAAATTCCAAAAGAGGTAATCAAAATGTTTGCAGAGTTCAAATTGGATCTGATTTGGACAACACCTCTTACCTTGTCCGAAGAAAATTGGGTATACAGTTGTATAGGCGACCAGGAGAATTTAACAAAATTCATTGAGACAATAAAGAATTACGGTGACGTAGTAAACATGCGTTTCCAAAAAGCAGCCTACCAGGAGCGTGATATCCTAACGGTTTTAACTGAAAAACAACGAGAAGTCCTTATTGCTGCATTCAAATATGGATATTATGCCTATCCAAAGAAGATTACCAGTGAGCAATTATCGCAAAAGGTCAACATCAGTAAAGCTACCTTAGTGGAGCATCTTAGAAAAGCGGAAGAGAGGATGTTGGCAAACATATTGGTTGGGCAAAATTGAATAAAATATTAGCCTTGGTAATCTTACCGTATTATTAATAAAATACATTATCATTGGTCACAAATACTCAGATTTTTTAGGACCAGAGCTTCTGTCCGTATTCCGTTGGCAGCAATTATTAACCAAGACATTAAAACCAGTACATAAATGCGTTGAACGATACCAATAATCCCATCCGCGTAAATAGCTGCAATCAGTACGACCACGAACATAATGAAACCAAATATGGCTAGAATTAACAGTATTCGATAAAATCCCTGCAATACACCAAATGAATGCAAACGAATCGAGTGAATTATAAAGAACACCAAACCGGCTAGCCCTCCGATGAATCCACCCATATTGTGAATTTGCCCGGATAAGGTAACGGATTCTCCCGGGGGATCCATTGGAAAGAAATTGGTCAGAATTGCAAATGTTGCAATCCCGTAAATTATAATTGAGATCATGGATCGATAAGGAGGGGGATATGCACGGTATACGGCGATAATAAAGGCAATTGAGCCGATTAGGTTTCCAATGATAGCGATGTTCAATATCCAGCCATATTCTTCATTTGCATATTCACTCACATAGTGGCTCGAGAAAGATAATTCCGGATGGATAAAATGCATCAAAAAGATAATTGACAAAAATACTGTGAAACCGATTAATGCTATGGTTGATGGAACCCTCCAGGAATTTTTTTTATCATGTCTCATTGCGATTCTCAACCTTATGGTATAAAATCATCATATGGTCATTAAAATACAAAAATTTTAAGCCGGTTATATAGGGCAGTTTAAATACCCAAAAGTTTATGTCGTTTTTAAGAAAATGTCCCATATAATTACTGAGACTATACCTTATCTAAATGATTCTTGCTAGTAGAGTCAATCTACAGATACTTATGTTGTTTCTATTTCGTTCAGTTCAATTCCTGTTTTTCGAGAATAAGCGTCCATCGCCAAGGCAATGAGAACAAATATAGGTAGAGCCACTGTTGCCCTGACCAGTGCAAACTTCCAGCCGAGAAATGCCACTTCAAAAATCAGCATTGGAACTTTTAAGCTCGAAAAAGCACTCAGATATAAAAAAACGTTACGCATACTAGTGCCCTTTTTCCAAAGTAAATGTGCTACTGGGAAAGCACAATAAATAGGACCTCCTTGGAAAATTGCTAGCAGTATTACATAAACCCCTCCCATAAATCCAGAATCTTTACCGATATGTTGTTGAATCCATTCTGTTGGTATCCAGACATCGATCAGACCGATAATGACGAAAATGCAAGGAACTATTATGATCATTTCACGAGAGAAGGCATAAAAGTTATCGCTCATTCTATGTCCGACTCCAATGCCAAGGTATATTAAAAGAAACATAATAAACAAAAAAGCTATGAAAATTAAATATTTCCAAAAGGAGATAATTCGTTTCATAGTAAAACTCCCACAAGCACACTTATCAACAAGGCTCCAATGAAACTCATCACATTTCGGAGAATTGCCAACCGATTTCCCAGATATTTCCTTTCTACAGGAAAAGTGAGAATGCCAACCATCATCAACGTTGTAATGAATGTTGCCAAAATTGTATACGATGCCCCTTGTCTCATGAGCTCACCTGCCAAGGGATATGCTATAGCACCGGGAATTAAAGCTATAGATCCTATTCCGGCCGCTATCATAATACCAAAGGGTCCCGATTCTCTCCCTAAAAGGCCAACAAGAGTGCTTTGTGATACCAAACTAAGAAAAACACTTACAAAAATAAGAAGTAATAGGAATTCCGGCAGTATTTTATGCAAATGTTTTGCTCCATTTTTCAACCCCTGCAATGTTTTATTCTTATCAAGAATGAAAGAAATTCCCACGAGGAGGGTAATAATCATTATAATGAATATTTCATTTTGCATTATAATCCCCCAACAAGTTTCCATCCATCTTCTTTTATAGACAATTTTTAATCATTTTCAATCACCAACCAAATAATCGATAATTTTACACTCTACTTATGTAGACCGTTTTAATAGGCAAGATTCCTACCTTGCTCAGGATAGCTCCACCGGCTCCTACAAACCATTTTCCTACCTTGTATTTCACATTCTTTCTCATCTTTCTCACCATCATTTCCATGATTAAGTATATATAAAATGAGAAATGAAATTCTTGTGCCGTTCATATACGGTAGCTTATATACCCCGAAGTTTATTCTGATAACTATGAGAAAGGTAATCATAGATTTTTATCCGAATGAAATGTTACAAGAAGACCAAAAACCAATGTTTGAACACTTTCATTCTTGGGAACTTTTGGAGGTGCTGAGGTTAGATTATGAAGAAGGTGTTACGATAGGTGTGATGGAATGTTATACAAAAAGTGATATTCCACTTCAGGATGTGGAAGTACCTGATTTTATGGAGATACTCGCCATCCTAAAATCCGAGGGAAATAAACATATCTGTGTTATTAAAACCGAAGTATTTAAGGAGGTCAAACAAAAGTTATCAGAGTACAAACTTGATCTGATCTGGACTTCACCTATTATCTTTTCAGAGGATAAACGTACATATAGTTGTATTGGCGACCAGGAAAGTATATCAAAATTCATTGAGGTAATGAAGAATTATGGCGAGGTCAAGAACATACGACTCCAAAAAACAGCGTACCAGAAGCATGATATCCTTACAGTTTTAACTGAAAAACAGAAATATATCCTCATAGCTGCCATGAAGTATGGATATTATAGTTATCCAAAGAAGATTAACAGTGAGCAGCTATCCAAGAAAGTCAACCTTAGCAAGGCTACGATAGTGGAGCATCTAAGAAAGGCGGAAGAGCGGATAATGGCAAATATACTGGCAGGGTATGAATAGAGATAACATTAAAAATGAGTCGTTATTGTTATATTTCCATTAATGCTCACAACAAATCCTACCTTTGTCTTTTCCTGATTAATTCTAATAGTGAATCAATAATCCAAATAAAGTCTATGTTTTAACGGTGCATTAACATTATCCGTTATCATAAAATTGAACACCTTTCGTATTGTAGATTCCACTTTGATTAACATAATTTCTATTTTTTCAAAACACAGGACCACTGTAAGCAACCACAGAACCCCAATAACGATACCTGCTATGACATCTGTTGGATAGTGTGCTCTCAGATACATTCTACTAACAGATATCATCGCAATAATGATAATTGATATTGCCCATGCAATTATCCTTTTCCTTCTATTATCCATAGAATTACTAATTGTTATGGCCAAAGATAAATAAAAGCAAACTCCCACCAATACATGACCACTGGGGTAGCTGTATGATTGCGTTAATACAATTGATGTCTGTGGCCTAGGCCATGATATGATGATATTGAAAAACTCCCATATTAAAACACTCCCGACTATTACTATTAATACAAAATGTCCCTTTCTTTTATTGTTTCTGAGTATATACCAAAACGCAATAATTGGAGGAAAAATTATGGCCATATACAAGCTCAACTGCGAAATACCAACGAAAAAAAGCCTTAAAAAATATGCATTGGGAAAGCTCAACATTTCCATGATAAGATTATCGAAATATAACGTCCTTCCAAATAACGTAAATACCGTCAATAAAATAAAAAATAAATATAAAAATAACCACGACACAATTATTTGCCATTTTGACTTAAGTTGGAAATTCAAATCCTTGTTCATGTAGTCCTCATCCCAAAAAAGCATAGCTTTTTTCATCGATATCATCTGAATTTTGCAAAGACTTTTTCCTAATAAAATAGAGATAGAATATAGACAATGTAAGTACGATTATAAATAATCCGGTCAATGTTCTTGATATAGGCACCGGTTCTCCCCGATTATATAGAAGAAGACTGTTGCCATAACTTAGGATCGATGCACCCATAAAAACTTCAGCCAAGGTGCGCCTTTTTTTGCAATTGAGATAATCTCGTGGATTTGAAAAATAGTGTAACAAGATTAGGGAATGCAAAATGAACATACTTGCATAAAGCTCCAAAACCTCCTCAATAAGTCCTGCACGATTTATTCCAAAGTCAACCGGGATATATCCATCCGCTGAGGCATCAACAAGCGTACCAAAAGTCAAGAATAAGATGGCCAGACCAAAGATTACACCCGCTTCTAAATTAACCTTGCAAATCTTTAATAAAGTAACAATAAAAACCGATCCTATGATTGCCCCCAATATTATTACTCCCACCAAATGATCCCTTCCCAAAAGCCAGTTGTTTTCTGCAAGATAATATGAAAAAAATATTACTAGCAAAATTGGATATAAAGTATTACTTTTTCCGATTCTGAGTACATCTTTTTTGTATATCATGTAAATAAAAACAATAGCTGCGAGAATACAGGCTGTTGTCAATATTTCAATGGGGAAGAATTCTGGTTCGCCGGAACCCACGATATTAACAAAGACACGAAAAATCAATACATAAAGAAAAACAACAAGATATATGAAAACGGCAATAATCTTTCGTAAAAGTCCAGTTTGCTCCCATTTTGGCCAATTCATTATATTCACGCCCTAACTTCTATTGGTTTTTGATCATCCTTCACCGGTACAGGAGGTCTTCTGAAAGGACCAAATTTAACTGAATTCGAGATCTTGATTTTGAAGGATACAATGGAGTTTTTCATATTTGCCCCTCGTATAAACCAATGTTCGATTCGACTATCGGTCCCTCCAAATATGGGGATCTTCTTTCCCATTTTTGAGAGTAGATATTCCATGGTGAATTTGTTTTCAGAAAACATCATTTGAGCAGGAAAGGCCATGGTCCCTATCCCAAACTTACCGAAGGAGAATATAGCTGCAATTGAGTGTGGTACCTTTCTTCCTTCTATAATGCATCGTATTTTACTATACAATACATAACTAATCCGTAGAATCGGACCGATTAATAATGGACCAATGGCATTTAATGGCCACGGCAAGCCATCAATTAGAAGGAATTCTAATGTCAGGGGTTCGAGAAATTTAAGTCCAGATGTCCCTAGAATGTTAATTATTGCTAAGAGGTCTCCTACAACAGTCAAACCTTTAAATAACAGATGGACGCTGAATCCTGTCAGATAAACATCCATTGTTACTTGATCATCAATTTCTTTTCTTATTGCTTTAGCCTCATTCTTTGTGAGCCTTTTTGATTTCTCCCATTCCCCAATTCCATTGTCAATGTAGTCTTTTGCGATATGGATTCTGTGATTTCGATTTATAATTCCCTTATTAATATAACGTCGAAATGATCTATTCACCAAATAATGATGAATGGTTTTTGGACAGAGCTTTTTAAGAAAGTAATTTAAAACAAAGTGTTTTCGATACCCTTTGGGTATAACATCCTCATTCTCCAATTTTCTAAAGAAATCTTCAATCCTTTTCACTCTGTATTCGGAATTGAGACTAAAACTAGCGAGTCTACCAAATATAAGATATAAAAGAAACGCAAGGTTGTTTTTAATTAACATATTTTCTGTTCTTTTAGATAACTTTCTCTCATATCGCCAGTTCCGAATATACCATTTCTTTACTTTTTTCGAATGGATATTTCTATTTCTATAAATGGCTATCTCGCTTTGCTTCCATTCATTCATGCTTTGTTCAAGCAAATCAATTATGTTGTCCACACCTGTTATCCTCTCCTTTTTTACATATTCTCTCAATCTGAGAAAATCTATATCGGCAAATAGCGGTATAAATCCGGCTTTCTTAGCCTCAGAGATATATTTTTTCTTAGGGCCAAGCTTTAATGCTACCATGCCCGGTTCAGAGTCTATCCAATACCATATCCCCTCCTCCTCACTGTATCTGAAATTTGCAGTTGAGGTCATGTTACTCTTATCGATCTGCCATGCTGGTCCATAAAGTCCAGCTTCTAAAAGATAGGGTTGAAGGAGGTCCATACGATTAGTCAGTTGGAAAATCTCATCTGTAAGAGGTTTAGGACCTCGGCCATCAATAAATTCTGTAATAATAGAGTATGTTTTTTCCTCATTATCCCATCTATATCCCAATGCATCAGCAACACATGGGATTCTCCCGTCCCTTTCACGCCATTTTTTGGTGAGGATGGCAAGTAAATTCCTTGTTAAGACGGCTGCCTTCACAGCATCTTCATTCCTGTCAGGAGTCGGGGCCTGAAAGGAGATGGAATAAACGGATTTTGCAAGTTGACTGCTAATTCTCACTTTTTCAGCATAAAGAGCTCCTGTTTTTGTGTTCTGAAGTTTATATACCTTGCTCGAGTGACCATTTCCAAGATAAGCAATCCTCTTAAATTTATAATCAATTCTCTCTGATATCCATTTCGAATTAAAGTATTGAGGAGGGCGAAAAAGGAAATTTGGATCAGGTCCAATATCCTCAATTTCTAGTGATTTGAAATCAATATCCTTGACATTTTTTCCAATACGAATCTCTTTCATTTTCACTGCCTCCTTATCAGAATAGGGATTCACTTAGCCTCTTCCTCTCCCATGGATAATAACAATCCAGTCCATACCATTCGCTCATTTCCTTAAACAAATACCAAATTTTACCCCACCTTTTCCTTCTTTTCCAAATACTTCTGCCCTTAACCATTATTTTATCCCGTCCTTTCAACTTTATCTGATATTGACGGTGAATTTAATGATAAATTAACACCTTTCTTGCTTCTGTTGTTATATCTAATCGTTACGGATTTCAACAAAAAGTTTTGTAAACCAGATAATCGAGCTTCAGAAGCATTAATCATACATCGTTTTCCATAATTTACTACGAAAGGTTCAAAATCTAGAACATAGAGAATATTTTCAACACTTTTTTGTGTTCTCAACCATGTTGTCATTTTTCTCACCTTCTTTTCCTTCAATTATAGTATATGTCCTCCGTTTTTGTTAAGGCTTGAGCCGATTATATAGGGCAGTTTAAATACTCATAAACTTATTCAGATTATCATGAGAAAGCTGATCCTTGAAATTGAACCGAATGAGAATTGGGCAAAATTACTGAGCCCCATATTTGAAAACTTTCATCGTTTCGAGCTCTTGGAGATGATGAGAATTGATTATGAAGAGGGCGTAAAAATAGGTTTAATGGAATGTCATACAAAAAGAAACATACCAATTCACGAGGCAAAAATCCCAGATAATGTGGAAATACTGAGTGTTCTGAAATCCGAGAATAGGAAACATACATGTGTCGTAAAGATCCAAGTACCAAAAGAGTTCACTCAAATGTTAACTGAGTTCAAATTAAATCTTATCTGGACCACACCCTCTTCAGTAGCAGAAGATAAACGCATCTACAGTTGTATTGGTGATCAAGAAAATTTAATGAAATTTGTTGAGAAAATCAAAAAATACGGTAAGGTTGTTAATATGCACTTTCAGAAAGCAGTATATCAGCCTCATGATATTCTTTCGGTTTTAACCGACAAACAAAGAGAAGTCCTTATTGCTGCAAAAAAGAATGGATACTATGACTTACCGAAGAAGATATCAAGCGAGGATCTCTCCAACAAGGTGGGTATCTCGAAGGCCACATTGCTCGAGCATCTGAGAAAAGCTGAAGAGCGCCTGTTGGCAAATATATTGGCAGGGTATTGATCAAGATGATTACCAAACAATCTAAAATGGCACTAAGAATATCTCACCGTCCATTTTTTTTCCTTTTATAAGTTCACAATGTCTTAATATTGCAATTTGATTCTCTAATTGTTTGGTTGATAGATTAAAGGTCTGGATGAGCTCATCAGGCTCCACTTTTCCTTTCGATTGAACAAGATCATATATTTGTTTCTGAAGGTCTGATAAACCATCTGTTCCTTTTTGCCCAGTAAGTTCGCGAAATCTCTTTGCTGAATTAACCGCTAATGGATCACAAATTTTTATCGTATGCTTTCTGTCTATGTAGCAATCTTCGCAGATTATACCATTATTGTCTTCAAAGGTCCACTCTTTGCGTACTAAATCTCCGCAGTTATCACAAGTAACGTTTTCTTCTTCCATATTATCAATCCCTTATCTTAATTAATTGTATAGTGCCATATTGTCAGATATGATTATTGAATCATTTTTCTTTTTTTCCCCCGTTATTTAATTGCTTTTAGAGTCTCCACTTCTCGTAATGATAGGTATCTATTACTTTCTCGGCTTTTTCTTCGGCCCATTTTTTTAGCCCCATTTTCTTGATCAGGCATAGGTTGAAAACCTTGGTATTGTGCGGCTTTAAGGCTTGGTCCGCATAGGGATGAAGATAGTCGCAGGGAAAATCTTCACAGTCGCCACATGTAAGGACTTTTTTTTCCTGAGCGCATGGATAGACGTGGCAGCTGACCGGAAGAGGGCCGCACATGCCTTTTTCTGCACGGCAACCTTGGCAGACACAATTCTCTTCAGGTATCTGCAACACTGTCGCAACCAGTTTTTTCAATTCATCGCTATAGCCCGCAAGGTATACAATACATTCAAAGCAGGGCAACCCGCACGGAGCCGTAAGTTTCTCGAAATCAATTGATTGTTCCCATACCTTAGCCCGAGCCTTTTTTCCATATTCTCGAACCATATTCAATATTTCTGTCTTTGATTCAGATCCGTTCCCAGAATCGCGAGGAGCGTTATTATTCTCTATTGTTTTTATATCCATATCTTTTTCTTCCATATTTATCATCTATTTACGATTTGGTTTCTAATTCAAGGTATGGTATTCATTCGAAAGGTTGACGTATGACCGTCTTCAATTTCTCTCCCGCTCAAAGTTTCAAGTATCCAGTCAGCCACATCCTCAGCCACCTGAATCCGCTCTTCTTCTGGTACTTCATGGATATCGAACTTATCGGTATATTTCTTGTAGTGGGAAAGGGCATCGAATTGAACCAGTCTCTCCTTCCCTATCATGTTCTCCAAGATCCTGCCATGGCATCGAAGGAAACATCCATCAATGAGCACTATCTTTTCCGAATTATTCATCCACTGGGCGATTTTCGAGTGGGGGACGGTTAGAAACTCTCCATGGCAACCGCGTCTGTAGGGCTCCTCCTTTGCCACCGCGTTGGCTGCAAGGCGCGCGATTTCGCCCCTGATACAGCCTCCTTCGCATGAGATAACCGGGATCTTACCCTCAGTTTCATTTCCACTTCCCACTTTTTCCCCTATTGGACATCTGTTTTCTGTGGTTGTGACCTCAAGGGAAAGTTTTCCATTCTTGATTTTATCTTCCATTTTATTCACCTCTTTTATCATTTATCGGATTCTTTTAGAACTCCTTTTTTGCCTCATCATTCTCGGAATCGGATCGCCTCTTCCGGATCTCTGGAACCTTATCCAGCTGCTCTCAATTTCCAGGACACTATTTGGATTTTCCCAATTGGGATTCCTATTTTCATCACTCATTTATTTTGCCTCCTTATTTTTCATATTGTCAATGTGTGACCTGACATGTTTCACACAGAGCACCGTCATGTTTATCACCTATTTACGATTTGATTTCTAAAACATGATATGCACTAAAAAGTATGAAAAATTTGAGCCAGTTATATCAGGTAGTTTAAATACCCAGATGCTTTCCCATAAATTTCGCAATTGAAACAGTCCAATCCGCACGGAGCGGTTAATTTTCTTTTTATATCAGAATTCATTTTATTCACCTTTTTTTGATATTATTTATTTAAATGTTCTGTATCTGGTGCTGTACCTTTTCGATAGAAATGAAAGTCACAGTACTCATCTCCCTTCGCAATTGTATGGGGCCTTCTGAATTCTGCATTAACCTTATCAAGAATTACAGGAAATCCGGCTAAATCGTGATCACAGCCAAGTTTTGCTATTTCAGGACAATTAAAAGCATTACCGAGTTCGCAGTTTGCACATTCCGTTATTATTATTGTCTGCTCGTCTTTTTCTTCTTTAAGTTCATCAACTATCCAAGTACCCGCTTCATTCATTGCTTTAAACCAAGCAGTGTTGAATTTTATGAAGTTTTCAAAAGTGTCGCCCTCACATTTTACAAGGTCGTTAAATTGGTAAAGGGCTGGCATGCTGTGAACCGCAACCTTTTGGAAGATACTCTTTACAAACTCATATGCATTCTCTTTCCCTTCTTTTTTAGCAATAACATTGAACATTCCAATCAACATAGTGATTTCCTTAGCTGTATCTTCACTCAATTGAAGCGCCTTCTGGTAGGCTTCTGGATATTTCCTTTTTAACGCTCTTTGTTCCTGCGAAACTTTGATAAAAAAAGGTAGTATGCCCAATAATCCATATTTCGTTCGGATTTCGCGCATCACAATAGCTTTTTGCTTCTTCAGTGTCTCTTTTGGAAGACCTGTGAGAGTTTTGCCAAATTGTTCAAGTTCTTCAACTTTTCTAGTTTGTTTAACTATATTATTTTCAACCATATTTATCACCATTTTTTGTATTTTTTATTTCATCCACATTTGTCTTTTATATTTATCATAATAATTAATCAGTCATTATGCCATTCAAAAAACCTTCAAGATTGAGATATGGTATTGTTCTATATGATATTGTACTTCTAACAGCCCGCTTATTCATAAGACCAAGCACAAAAGATTTTTTGTAATCTTCAATTTCTGAGGTATTATCAAATTGATACATCCCTTGCCAATAATCTGTCCCATAATCGATCATCCATAATTTTTCCCTAAAACCAGGAAAGCCAGCGATCATTGGTATTGGAATTTTTGATTTTCTCATATTTGATTTATGATCAGATTTCTTAAACTTGAAACGCACAATAAAAATTGCTCCGGTAGATAGTTTCTTTTTTCGTTTGGCCTTCATATGCCTGAAGATCTTATAGTTTGATCCGTCCTCCATTCGAACAGTTTTTCCAATGTATTTCTTTGGAAATCTGAGCTTACCTATAATGCTATAATAAATAGTCCTTAATATCGAAGTTCCTGCTACCATTTTTCTAACCTTCGTTTTCATCAATTAATCCATATGTAAAATGGATTTGTTAAAATTTGAGCCTGGTATGTACGGTAGTTTAAATACCCAGAAGTTAATTCGGATAACCATGAGAAAGCTGATCTTGGAAATAGAACCAAATGAAAATTGGGCAAAATTACTCAAGCCATTATGGAAAAAACTTCATTCTTTTGAAGTTTTGGAGGTGCTTAAGAATGAGTTTAACGAAGGAGAACGGTTATGTTTAGCCGATTGTGTTTTAAAAGAGGGCTTAAATATTCAGGATTTGAACAAAATAGGTCATTACGAGATACTAAATGTATTAAAAACAGAGGGTAATAAACATGCTTGCCTCGTTAGAATCGTAGAACCAGAGGATTTCAAAGATGTTTTCAAAGAATTCGGTATGGATTTGATTTATACCACGCCAATAATAATGACAGAAGAGAAACATACCTACAGCTGTATAGGCAGTCAAGAAGAAATTTTAAAGTTCGTTGATTTGATGAGAACGAAGATGGGAAATGTCGTTAACATGAACTTCCTAAAAGCGGCATATCAGGAGCATGATATTCTTTCCGTTTTAACAGATAAACAACGAGAAGTCCTTATTGCTGCCAAGAAATATGGATATTTCGATTATCCCAAAAAGATAAACAGTGAGCAATTATCACAAAAGGTCAACATCAGTAAAGCCACACTTG
>CP070751.1:4810423-4812405 GCA_020348445.1 Thermoplasmata archaeon | reverse complement strand
CCTTTTCGTTGATTTCAAACTTTATATTGTCTCCAGACAGATAAAAATTAATGAGAACCCTCTTTTGTGCGAAACCCAC
Source organism: Thermoplasmata archaeon (assembly GCA_020348445.1). Classification (GTDB taxonomy): domain Archaea; phylum Thermoplasmatota; class Thermoplasmata. The sequence continues at coordinate 4,812,326 of CP070751.1, read as the reverse complement.
TGTATCGCTGACGGTGAGAATCGGTCTATTCCTCGTATGAGATAAGATATCAGGGAGTATACTTTTGGCGGATTTCGAAATGAACAGGATGTGACAGTCATCTATTTCATCTGGAGTTGAGATATACCGGATTTCTACCCTTTTATTCTTTATCTTTTGTTTCGCATAGATTTCCTCAAGGATTGAACCAAATGGATTTTCACCGATGACCTCAACAACAAAAGCAGAGGAGGTATCCGCTATTCCTGATGATTCTGGCCACTCGATAAAACGCGTAAAGTGTTCTAAAAACACTGCTTTTATTGTGTATTCGCTTTGTTGGGCAATGGCAGATATGGGCATTAATAATCCAATACACAGAATTAAAAGATACTCTCCCAGCCAATTTAGCCATTTCATCTTCCTTGTATATTTATCCTTGAACGAGTCTTGCATCTTACATTTACCTTAAAATGCCTGAGCCCCTTGTTTCGACTTTCTCTCCTTCAGTGAAGGATGTATCTTTTTTCATCTCTAAGTCCGATTTTCTGTTAATATCATTTTCTAAAAACTAAATTCAATTCCGGTGTAAAAGCTTCTTCTGTATTGGGGATTATCTCTATACTTAAAGCCTCCATAAGATGCATCGGAAATATTGTTGACTTTAAAACTAATTCTGAAATCTCCGTATTTTGAAGGGATTTTATAATAAGCAATAAAATCCATTGTGAAATAGCCATCGGATTTATTATCCGGATTTCTCAAATCAGCTTCAGAGTAAATTCTAGCATACCATTCACTACAATAAATGCCATCAATCCCAACATAAAGGTTATGGATTGGAAAAGCGCTCACTCTCAGCTTTGTCAAAAATTCGGGGGCATTTCTAAACACATCAATTTCATCTCCATTCGGCAGGGATTCTCTGCCATTCATATAGCTTAGATAAAAATTGGCATTGACATTAAGAGGTTTGTATATGTTGTTACAGCTAAATATTAAATCTGCACCATACAGAATAGATTCGGTATCTATACTGTTCATATCTGCGTTGGCATAGGCTGCGTCAGCATAAGGATATATAGCAGGGTCCAATTCTTTGCGCCCGCTCGTGATTAAGCCTGATATTTCATTACGATAGCCAATGAGTTCCAGAGAAATATTTTTATTGAATAGATGTCTTAAACCAATCTCAAAAGCTGAAAATTCTTCAGGTTCCAAATCTTCATTTGGAATCTGCAAATAAAATATGGATCCATCTCCATTATCCACAGCAATCGAATTATATACTTTATACGGGGGAGGAGCTCTGAATGCACGATTATAAGATGCTCGAAAAGACGTATTTTTACCGATTTTATAAAGTCCGGCTAAACGAGGATTAATCTTGTTTTCATATTCTGAATGATCATCATAACGGACACCCATCATCAGCGTGAATTTATCAGTTGAATAGGTGCCTTGAAGAAATCCCGCGAAATTCTCATATATTAGAGGATTAAATCCAAAATCTCCAAGCAATTGACTTTGATATATTCCCTGTTCTGGTATATCTGTGCTGAATGGTTTATAGAGTTCCTCATCAAATGGTTTTATTAAATCATTGGATTTCGGCATAGCACCGGAATATTGATAACTCAATCCCGCCACAAATTCTAAATTTTCTTTAAAATTAAAAATAACACTCTCCTCAAACAACACATCATCAGAAGCTGTAAATTTGTAAAGAGGATTCGGATAAAAAATCATGCCGAAAGCGGATTCTGTATCTAGACGATATCGTAAGTAAGACACAAAACTGTTAAATTTCAGTTTATTAATGTTTAAACTATGTTTTAATGATGCTTTCTGTATTGTCTCCCCATATATTAAATCCGGATTATCCCAAATATAATATCTGGAATCCTGCTCTAAAGAACTCGGA
>CP070751.1:4653059-4810323 GCA_020348445.1 Thermoplasmata archaeon | reverse complement strand
TGGCCAATTACAATCTATCCCCTGAGACAGTGCTTTGTGACTGCTGCCCTGATTCTAGAAGGCGGGTGCCAGAGCTTCTTTATCATGTTTGCGAGAAGAGGCGGGGTTTGATTCCTAGGGTGGTAAAGCCCCTGGTCCAAAGGAGAATAGCCTTCAAGAAGCTTGCCAAAACCCAGCCTGAGAGAAAAAATATGTACAAGCAGAGGGCTGATGTTCTGAAATGGGTACTAGTCACGTCATTTGGATATACTGGGTACAAAAACGCCAGGTTCGGGAGAATCGAATGCCATGAATCAATAAATGCCTATGGAAGGGATATACTGGTAAAAACCATGGAAATTGCAGAGCGCTACGGCTACGACGTCCTCCATGGCATGGTGGACTGCCTGTGGCTCAAGCCCAATGGATACGAGAACCACGAGGACTTCTGCAGGTACGTGTCCAAGTACATCGATATTCCCCTGGAACTGGAGGGAGTGTACAAATGGCTCGTCTTTTTGCCTGCCAAGACCACAGGAGTTGGTGCATTGAACAGGTATTACGGCCTCTTCGAAAATGGGGAATTGAAGGTCAGGGGAATCGATATCAGAAAGAGGGACACGCCTGAGCTCATGAGAAAGGCCCAGATGGACATGCTAAAGGTCATGAGCAAGGCAGAAAACTCAGCCGAATTTTTGGACAGGCTCCCTGAGTGCATCGGGATTTTGAAGAGATACCATGACATAATCAAAAGTGGGAACTGCGAGCTCGAGGACCTAATCATCACGAAAAGGATCTCCAGGACACTGGAAGATTACAGTGTGTTCAATGACCAGGTTGCAGCCCTAAAGCAGCTTCGGAAGCTGGGCTTCGGAGTCCATCCTGGGGAGATAATACGTTTTGTAATCTGCGACAGCTCCACAAAGGAGCCAACAAAGAGGGTGAAGGTGGCGGAGTTGATCCAGGGAGATGAAAGGTACGACACAGAAAAATACATTACTCTGCTTTTTAGGGCAGGGGAGGGCATGCTCTCGCCCTTTGGGTACGATGAGGATGGGCTTAGGGAGCTGATGTGAGGGATTTTTTCACTGGTGATAATAGCTAGTGATAATAGAGATTGATATTCTTAGAAAAAGGTAATTATTGTACATATATAGTATATATTTGTATAAGACAGCCTTTCAGTGGAACAGGAGCAGCTTTGGAAATTTATGTGGGTCATTATCATGACTGATAAATCTAGAAGTATTGCCCCAGTGATATTTCTTATACTAGTGTCATTGTTTTTTAATCCTGCGGGGTTTGGGGGGTTTTCTGCGGCTGTAGATGTTTCGGATGGTACGTTATCAGATTGGGTCAATGTAACGGTGTCTTTTAATGATCCTCTGGGTGATTCGCCCATTGATATGACAGATTTGGTTTTTGTTGCCTTTGATTTTGACGACACTTGGCTCTATGTGCGGTGGGATATAGATAATGACGGGACCAAACCTGCAGTGCTTTATGATATGGGTATCAATATCACGGCATCTGGGATCACTTGGGATATCTTTGTCGCGGCGCAGATCGAGAGGATAAGTGGGACTCCAGTTCTCACAAATATATCGATTAGAGATGCTGCTGACACTCATATATGGAATGCATCAGACGACGGAAGCATGGTGGAGGATGGGACACTATATTTCGACCCTCCACCTGGGGGAACTCCGGGAACCATTTCAGTTGAAGCGCGTTTTCCCCTTTCCCCTATTGCATCAACAACAGGCCTTATCTTCAGCCAATTTCGATCACATTCCTCTATTCAGGTGACCTCGAATGTAAAGGATGTGGTTCCTGATACCGGGTACATAATTTTAAGTTTGGATGATGATCCCCCAGAGCTGGCCAATTTATCAGATACACCTGATCCGCAGGTTGCAGGAGGTAATATCAATATCACTGTAGATGTCATAGATGATTATAATGTGGAAAGTGTTTGGGTCAATGTCACCTTTCCTGATAGCTCCTGGGCCAACGTCAGTATGTTTCCTGGAGGTGGTGATGAATGGTTTTTGAACACCACCTACTTGGATCCAGGTCTTTATTCTTATACGGTTTGGGCAAATGATTCCAGCGATAACTGGAACTCCACAGGTCCTGGGACATTCACAATCACAGGAGACCAATCCCTCCCTGAGCTTTCAAATCTTTTGGACTTTCCCGACCCCCAAATCCCAGGAGGCAATGTTAACATCACAGTGGATGTAACAGATAATATCGGTGTGAGCTCTGTATGGGTTAACATCACGTTTCCAGATGCTACATGGAATAATGTCACCATGACAAAAGGCTCTGGAGATGGTTGGTATTATAATACATCATATTCTGATTTAGGATCGTATTCGTATATAGTTTGGGCAAATGATTCAAGCAATAACTGGAATTCAACAGGTCCTGGAGCATTCACGATTCAAGATATTGATGGGCCCCAATTTTCCAATCTTGACGATAATCCAGATCCGCAAGAAAATGATGGTTATGTTAATGTCACAGTTGATGTCACAGATAATGTTGCTGTGAGCATGGTGTGGATCAATGTCACGTATCCTGATGCGACTTGGACCAATGTATCGATGATCCAAGGAACAGGGGATGAGTGGTTCTACAATACATCCTATGCTGATTTGGGGGCTTATACTTATACGATATTTGCCAACGATACAAATGACAATTGGAATACAGCCGGACCTGGGACTTTTACTATCCAAGACACTGATGGCCCATTACTCAATAACCTAGGTGATGTTCCCGATCCCCAAGAAAATGGAGGAAATGTCAACATAACGGTGGATGTAATAGATGATGTAGGAGTCGACAGTGTTTGGGTGAACATCTCCTATCCAAACGGCACCTTGACCAATGTCTCAATGAACAAAGGCAGTGGGAATGAATGGTTCTATGAAGCATCCTATTCAGATTTGGGTGTATATTTTTATACAGTATGGGCCAACGATACTAGTGATAATCGGGCTACCACGGGTCCCGGTACGTTCACTATTCAGGATACTGATGGCCCTGTATTCTCCAATCTTGATGATGCTCCAGATCCCCAGGAAAATGATGGTTATGTCAATATTACAGTGGATGTCACAGATGATGTGGGAGTGGATGGAGTATGGATCAACATAACTTACCCAGATGCCACTTGGTTGAACGTGAGTATGGCACCAGGTGCTGGAGATGAGTGGTTCTACAACACCACCTACGCTGACCTTGGGAGTTATTCCTACACCGTGTGGGCTAACGATACAAGCTCCAATTGGAACTTCTCAGGTCCAGGTACTTTCATAATTCAGGATACTGACGGTCCTTTCCTCGCTAATCTTAATGATATTCCCGATCCTCAAGAATATAATGGTTTTGTTAATATAAACGTGGATGTGACAGATGATGTTGGAGTGGACGAGGTTTGGATTAATATTACCTATCCTGACGCTACTTGGATTAATATCAGTATGATACCAGGAGTAGGAGATGAATGGTTCTACAACACGACCTATACTGACTTGGGTATTCACTCATACTCAGTTTGGGCCAAAGACACAAGCTCAAATTGGAACAGCTCAGGTCCTGGGACCTTTACAATCCAGGATACAAAGGGACCTTTATTTGAAGGACTTGTAGATGCTCCTGATCCTCAGGAAATCGGTGGTTTTGTCAACATAAGTGTGAACGTCACTGATCCCGTTGGTGTGGGGGGAGTCTGGATAAACATTACCTATCCAAATGGAAGTTGGCTCAATATCAGTATGTTACCTGGCAGTGGGGATGGATGGTATTACAATTCCACATTCATTGACCAAGGAACTTATTCATACACTGTCTGGGCCAATGACACAAGCTCCAACTGGAATAATTCAAATCCTGGCGGATTCGAGATCAAAGGAGATACCAGCCCTCCTGTTCTTTCGAACCTAAATGATTTTCCAGATCCCCAAGTTCCAGGGGGCCTTGTAAACATCACAGTTGATGTAACTGATGATATTGCCGTAGACGAGGTTTGGGTGAATATAACATATCCTGATGGAAGTACAGTCAACGTCAGTATGACAAAAGGCTCAGGAAACGAATGGTTCCACGATACTTCATATATGGACTCTGGTATATATTCATATATAGTTTGGGCAAATGACACAAGCAACAATTGGAACAGTGCTGGTCCAGGGGCATTCGGGATTTTCGATTCAATTGATCCCGAGCTAAGCAATCTTGATGCCACTCCCAATCCCCAAGAAAATGATGGTTACGTCAATATAACAGTTGATATTACAGATGATGTTGGAGTTGACGAGGTATGGGTAAATATAACCTACCCAGATAGCTCTTGGATTAACGTCACCATGACACAGGGCGCGGGAAATGAATGGTTTTATAACTCAACCTATCCCGATTTGGGTGATTATTCTTATACTGTATGGGCAAATGACACAAGCTCCAATTGGAATTCAACAGGACCTAGGATTTTTACAATCCAGGACACGGATGGGCCAATCTTAACTAACCTTATTGATACACCAGATCCGCAGGAGAACGGAGGCTTTGTAAATATCACTGTGGATGTAATTGATGATGTTGGTGTTGACGGTGTGTGGGTTAACATAACATATCCTGACAGCTCTTGGATTAACGTGAGCATGGAAAAGGGAATAGGGGATGAGTGGTTTTATAATAACTCTTTATTGGATTTGGGGATTCATTCCTATACAGTGTGGGCAAAGGACACAAGTTCCAACTGGAATAAAACTGGCCCAGGTACCTTCACAATCCAGGATACTGATGGCCCAATATTCAATAACATTCTCGATTTTCCAGATCCACAGGAGAATAATGGTGTTGTCAATATCACAGTGGATGTGACAGATGATGTGGGAGTAGATGAAGTATGGGTGAACATCACATATCCAAATGGCTCATGGTTCAATGTTTCAATGGATAAGGGATTGGGGGATGGATGGTTTTATACCACGATATATTCTGACTTAGGCACCTATCTTTATACGATTTATGCAAATGATACAAGCAATAACCTAAACAGCACAAGTCCTGAGAGCTTCCTTGTGGAAGATACGGATGGCCCAGAATTTAATAATCTTGATGATACTCCAGATCCTCAAGAAATAAATGGTTCTGTAAACATAACGGTGGAAATAATAGACGATGTTGCAATTGATGAGGTTCTAATTAATCTCACATACCCGAACGGCACATGGATTAATGTGAGCATGGAGCCAGGATCAGGAAGTGGATGGTACTACAACTCCTCCTATACAGATTTGGGTGCATATGTCTATAGGATCTGGGCCAGTGATACAAGTGGGAATTGGAATACAAGCGGCCCTGGTGCTTTTGATATAAAGATCGACATAGTACCTCCTATTGTATGGAATGGAAGCGATTTTCCAGATCCACAAGTATTTGGAGGTTTTGTGAACATCACTGTAAATGCCACAGATAACATGGGTGTGGATTCAGTTTGGATCAATTTCACAAATCCTATTGGTATGCAGTATAATGCCACAATGGCCCAAGGAACTGGAAATGAGTGGCATTATAATACAGCCTATTTTGTAGTGGGGGTGTATTCCTACACAATATGGGTGAACGATACAAGTGACAATAAAATGGTCTTCGGGCCGGAAACTTTCACGATAATAGATATGATAAGACCTGAATTTAACAATATTCTCGACTTCCCTGATCCCCAGGAGAACGATGGTTTTGTAAATATCACAGTGGATGTAATTGATGATGTGGCTATTTCCGAGGTTTTGATAAATATAACTTATCCAGACAGTTCTTGGATTAACATCAGCATGGCTAAAGGAACAGGATTTGGTTGGTATCACGACACCTCATACATAGATCTAGGGATTTATTCCTATCAGATATGGGCGTATGACACAAGCTACAACTGGAACACAACAGGCTCTTATAGCTTCGTAATCCGAGACACTGATGGTCCTTTAATTTGGGATGAAAAAAGTGATCCAAATCCTCAAGAAATAGGCGGTTTTGTTAATATATCTGTGAAGGTCATTGATGATATTGCAGTGGATGAGGTCTTTGTTGTAATTCCATATCCAGATGGCGGTTTGCTAAATACCAGCATGAATAAGGGAGCAGGGGATGAATGGTTCTATAACATCTCTTACCCAGACGAAGGTATTTATTTTTTCTCAATTTTGGCAAAGGATACAAGTTCCAACTGGAACTCGACAGTCCCCGGGACTTTTGAAATTACCAAGCTTGATATTCCTCCCATATTGTGGAATCTCACAGATTATCCTGATCCACAGGTGGTTGGCGGTTTTGTGAACATAACCCTCAATGTGAAGGATTACGATGGTGTGGATGAGGTATGGCTTAACCTCGTATATCCTAATAATATCTGGGTGAATACAAGTACGGTACCAGGTTCTGGTTACAATTGGTACTACGAAAATTCGTATTTTATTCCTGGAGTTTCCTCATATAGGATTTGGGCAAAGGACAAAAGTGGACAATGGAATGCTACTGATCTTGGTATGTTCACGATAATAGATATCATTTCTCCATGGTTTAATGATTTAGTTGATACACCTGATCCACAGGAGAACGAAGGATATGTCAACATATCTGTGGATGTATTGGATGATGTGGCTGTGGATTCAGTTTGGATAAACCTTCGATATCCCAATGGCACATGGGTAAATAAAAGCCTGAGTCACTTCAGAGGTGATGGATGGTATCTTAGGGAACCGTACACTGATTTAGGATTATACATCTATGCAATCTTTGCCTGTGACACCAGTGGTAATTGGAACAATACAAGTTCAGGATCATTTATAATACAGGATACCGACGGCCCAGATATTAAAATACCGAAAGAAAAACCGAATCGTTTTAACATAGACGACATGATAAACATAACTGTCGGTGTGTTCGATGATGTGGGAATCGGCGGAGTTTGGATAAATCTAACACTTGCTGATGGAACATGGACGAATGTCACCATGGAGAAAGGAAGCCATAATCAGTGGTACTATAATATCGATTCGGACTTCCTTGGAGATTACACATATACTATCTGGGCTGTGGACACAAGTGGTAACTGGAACAGCTCAGGACCTGAAACATTTTCGATAGAGCCTGAAGAGGATCCTGGGGAACCATCTAGAGTACCAAATATCTTTCTCCTAATTATATTCTGGCCGCTTTTGCTGATTTTGTTTACAATTTTACTTGTGAGAAGATATGGATTTAAAAATCGATTGAAAAAGGATACCGATTGTATAATATCTGTAATAAACGACTTTAAAACATCGAATCCTAAAATTCATCCAATGGACGTCACAAGGATCCAAGATATCGTCCTTTTGTCAATAAGAACTGGTATTCCCTTTGAGGAGTTTATTCTGGCATACCTGGAATCTGAAAATGCTTTTAAGATTGAGGAAGTTTTACCTAATTTTGGGGGAAAGGACATATAGGTTCTCACATAATTCAATATCAAATAGAACACTCACAAATCATTAGTTTTCATTGGTGAACACCTATTCGAATCAATCTGAGATTTGGTATTCCATGTATCTTCTACAAATACATATCCAAACTCATTTGGTACGGATCTTCTATAATATCCCTGACAGGAGAAGTGAACTTTTTCAGACCCCTTACTACACCGGCCCGAAACTCCTTTTGAGGGAAAAGATACTCGGCCCTTTTTACCACCTTCATGGTGCTGAGGTTGATTAATCCGATCTCCTTGATAATTGATGCCGTGCCAGAGAATTTTCTAGCTGCCAGGTAAAAGTATTCACAGCTCTTTCTGTATGTTTTTAGGTATTCCCAGCAGAGTTTTGGATGGACTGTGTGTTTCCAGTCCTTTATTTCGATTCCGATCAGATAATCCCTGTGGTTCTTCCTAAACACCGTTAAAATATCAGCTAGATAACAAATCCCTTCCCAGTCTAAAAAACGCCTTGCCAAGACGGACTCAGTGGCATGGAGCACGTAATCTCCATGATCCTCGATTATATCCAGTATCAACTGTTCATTTATCGTCTTGCTGAAATTGTAGAATCTTGTCTCCTCACCCATATTTAAGTTTTTATTTGATATGATATTTTAATATATAGGAGAGGGTAAAGTGAATGTAAATACATGTATCGATAATTGATGCACAAGCCTTTTATCCTATTGTTGCGGTTGCGTTTTGGTGACAATATGAAGACCTATATTGAAGTTTATGTTTCAGCAGATGGGGAGAAGGGATCGGTGATTACACAGAAGCTCACTGAGATGGGCCTTGAATCATCAATTGGAGAGCACGACTTCGAATATAAATGGAAGAACAATGTGACGCTGCCCGAGGTTCTCAGATTTGTTGATAAAGTCCAGTCAAAGCTGGCTGGAACCGGTGTGATTTTGAAGTTCGCAACCATTAGATAGATTGGATCTAAGACTTGTTTAATACAATAATCCCAAAGGATTTTCAAATATAATTACAAATCTAAGAAATTTCAAAGTTAGAGGCACAAATTGGGTTATAGTGAGTAATCCTACAACCTGAATACAATAATGTAACGAGATCAATATTATTTTTCTTTCATTTGAATCGCATTCGGTCATAAACTGCAAATTTGTTGGTGTTTTACGACGATTTTCAACATCGTTACACAGAAACCTTTTAGTATACTAATAATTATTACCGCAATCGACACGCTGGTTACTGGGGGGATTAAGCTTTTTAATCCATTAATATTCAGCACTTGGGGTGTTTACTTGAAAATTGTAAAATTATACCCAGAAAGATGTGAGACATGCCACACATGCGAACTTGCATGTATACAAAATCACTCTGATGCAAAGGATATCGACGAAGTTATGGAAATCGACCCTAAAATGCATCAAAGGATAATGGTTGTGATCAAGAAAGACAAACCTCATGTACAGGTCTGCGTCAACTGTAAAAAACCAAAATGTGTTGATGCTTGCGAGTACGATGCCATTACAAAATTAGAAGACGGAACAGTGGTTTTGGATGAGGAGAAATGCACTGGTTGCTGGGAGTGCATAGAGGCCTGTCCTTTTGATGCCGTTGCTAAGCTGGAGGAGAAGAATATCTCAATCATATGTGATTTATGTGGAGGCGGGGAGTACCAGGCATGTGTTGCGTCTTGTCCCACAGAGGCGCTTTACATAAAGGAATGATTTCAATCTTAGATCTGAGAATCAAGAATATATTGGGAGGCTTTGAATGAGCGAAGATTCAGAACAGAAAGAAAACCATAAAGATAAAACAGTTGACCCTGCAGCCTGGGTGATGCTGGACAAAGCTGCAGAAGCAAATATGGAAACCTACTGGGATAGAATGGATGCAATGTCACCTCAGTGCGGATTTGGAGAATCTGGTCTGTGTTGCAGGCTGTGTCTTCAAGGACCCTGTAGGATCGATCCCCATGGAAGGGGACCCAAAGAGGGGATATGCGGAGCAAAGGATTACACCATTGTGGCAAGAAAGGTCCTGAGGATGATAGGCGGGGGTGCCGCGGCCCACTCTGATCATGGGAGGCATCTTGCCCATACACTTCATGCACTCGCCGAGGGAAAGGCTCCTGCCTATTCAATAAAGGACGAAGAGAAACTCAAACGAGTGGCCGAGAAGGTGGGAATAGATATTGCAGGCAAGGACAACATGACCCTAGCAAAGGAACTTGCAGAAAAAGCACTTGAAGATTTTGCAAGACAAGACGATCAACCCGCAACTTGGCTTAAGACAATGCTTCCTGAGAAGAGATTAAATCTTGTGGATTCCCATGATGTTATGTGCACTAACATTGACAGGGGAATTGCAGAGCTTATGCACAGATCGCATCAGGGCTGCGATGCCGATCCTGTACCCCTCATATTTGGTGGAATAAAATGCGCAATGGGTGATGTTACAGGTGAAAATATTTCAACCGACTTTGCCGACATTCTATTTGGAACCCCCGATATTGTTTCTTCAGAAGCAAATCTCGGTGCTCTAAAAGAGGACCATATCAACATATGTGTTCATGGACACAACCCAGTTCTTTCTGAGGTTGTATGCGACGCTGCCGAGGAATTAAAAGGGGAAGCTGAAGCTGCAGGAGCCAAGGGAATCAACATCGTTGGTATCTGCTGCACAGCAAATGAGCTCCTCATGAGAAGGGGAGTTCCCATTTGTACGAACTTCGCATGCTCGGAACTGGCAATCCTAACAGGTGTTCTTGATGCCATTGTGGTAGATTACCAATGTATCTCACCCTCCCTAGGATACTGGTCACAGTGCTTTCATACCAAGCTCATTTCAACAATGCCCATTACCAGGATTCCAACTGACACACATATAGAGTTTACTGAGAAGGGCGCCGCTGAGGCAGCCAAGGAGATCATAAAGGTAGCAATAGCTGCATACAAGAATAGGGATCCGAGCAAGGTGTTCATCCCCGAGTTCAAGAACAAGGTCACTGCTGGTTTCAGCTTGGAGACAATAAAGAAGATACTTAGCAATTTCAATTCGGAAGATCCACTACAGTACCTTGTGGACAAAATAAATGATGGCACAATAGCAGGAATATGCCTTATTGCAGGTTGTAATAACGTTAAAACCCAACATGATGAAGGCCATCTGACAATAGCAAGGGAACTTGCCAAGAATAACGTTCTTGTTGTGGCAACAGGATGTGCAGCCCAGGCCCTTGCAAAGCACGGTTATCTCACACCTGAGGCCACAAATGAATATGCTGGTGATTCACTCAAGGGATTTCTAACAGAAGCGGGGGAAAAGGCTGGAATGGGTGGGCCCTTACCTCTGGTTCTTCACATGGGATCTTGTGTTGATAATTCCAGAGCCGAGAATCTGGTGGCCGAGCTTTCCAATAAGATGGGAATTGACATGCACCAGTTTCCAATGGTGGGCTCTGCTCCAGAGGCGATGAGCGAGAAAGCTGTTGCAATCGGAACTTGGCTTGTGGCAACAGGGTGGCCCACGCATGTTGGGGTCTATGCCTTCCATAAAGGCAGCCCAATTGTGACTGAAATCGCAGAGGTCACAGCCAAGGACGTGTATGGAGGATTCTTTGTATTTGAAAAGGATCCTCAAGAGGCTGCAAGGAAGTTAAACAACATTATTAAATACAGGCGCTGGAAACTGGGTATAAGTGATGATCCAGAAAGGATTTACTGGGATGGAACAACTCCCCAGGACGAGCGCCCAAAGATATCACAAGAGCAGTTGTTTAAAAAAGCCATTGATGGTGCAATTATTGCAACTGGCTATGCAGATTACCTCCTCAACAGAGCCATTAGAAAGTACGGCCGCGAGCAGGAGATCGAATATCCCGATACAGGTTATTTCCTGCCGTGCATACTAGCGTGGACTGGAGCCAAGGTAAAGACATTGGGAGAGCTTCCAATTATCCTTGGTGATGTCAGGCGTAAGATAATAGAGGGTGAATACACCTACGAAAATGCAGTTAAATCTGGCGAAGCAACCATGGTCTCAGCAGAAATCGTCGAGGCTCTCAAATATATCAAAGGTCAGCCAGATCCGTATGGCGAGGATCCTTTATATTCAGGTTTTGTATCGGATGTTATACTAAGGGAACTGGGAATAGCGTTTGTTGACGACACCATCCCAGGTGCTATTGTTCTTGTGGGCAAAGCTAAGGACCCTGATGCCCTGAAGAAGATCATCCGCGATGCACAAAACAAAGGTATGCTGATCATACCCACGTTCGACACGATACAACAGATCAAAGAAGTAGGAATCGAAATCGGTGAGAAAAAGGGTCTGGACAGAATGCTGTTTTGTGTGGGAGAGTTCACACAGGCCATACACGGTCTTTCCTTTGCAATAAGAGCTGCAATGGTATTTGGTGGAGTAAAGCCTGGTGACAGGGAGGGAATTTACAATTACCTATCAAAGAGACCAAAGGTCGTGGTTCTACAGCTTGGCCCAATTGACGACATAAAAACTGCAGCAGAATTTGCAGTGCTTTTCAATGGTTCACCAACAGTAACAGATCAGGATATTGAGGAGATTCCTGGTAAGTATGTCATGCAAAAAGACTATACCCAGATGATCTCCACTGCTATCGAGATTAGGGACATGATCATCAAGATGGGAACAGTCGATATACCTGTTGCATACGGCCCTGCCTTCGAAGGTGAGACAGTAAGAAGACCCCAGACACATATGGAAGCAGGCGGTGCAGCCAAGACCCTGGCAATGGAGCTTTGCAAGATGCGACCAGCAGAGGAAATGGAGGACGGAAAGATCACATTAATTGGCAAAGATGTCGACGAAATGGAAGAGGGGGGCAAGACAGTCCTTGGAATATTTGTCGAGGTTTATGGCAAGAAGATGATAGAGGACTTTGAATCAGTGCTGGAGCGAAGAATTCATCAATTCATCAACTTCGCAGAAGGTGCTTGGCATACAGGTCAAAGGAATCTGGTCTGGATTCGATTGAGCAAAAATGGTGTTGCCAACGGCCTCAAGTTCAAGGATTTTGGAACAATACTCTATACAAGGATGCACCAGGAGTTCGGTGCCATATTAAACAGGGTGCAGGTGACCATAGTAACAGATGAAGAGGAGCTTCAAAAGCGATTGCCCGAGGCTCTAGAAACATATGAAGCAAGGGACCAGAAGATGGCAGGATTGACAGACGAGGCAGTTGAGACATTCTATACCTGTACGCTGTGTCAGTCTTTTGCACCGCAGCATGTATGCATCATTAGCCCCGAGAGATTGGGATTATGCGGTGCCATCAACTGGATGGATGCAAAGGCTGCAAATCAACTTTCACCCACAGGCCCCAATCAACCTGTTGAGAAGAAGGATACCATAGACGAGAACAAGGGTCAATGGGTGGGTGTAAACGAGGCAGTAAAAGAATACAGCCACGGTAAACTGGAAATATTTAATCAATACGATCTAATGGAAAATCCCATGACATCTTGCGGATGTTTCGAGTGCATAGTGGGTATAACACCTGATCTGCAGGGTGTGATTGTTGTCAACCGTGAGCACCCAGGAGAAACACCATTGGGTATGAAGTTCTCGACATTGGCAGGATCAGTTGGTGGCGGCCTGCAGACCCCGGGATTCATCGGAGTTGGCAGGAAATTCTTATTAAGCAAAAAATTCATCCGTGCAAATGGTGGTTTTCACAGAATCATGTGGATGCCCAAGGAGCTCAAGGAAGCAATGAAGGAACATATGGAAAAAAGATGCGAGGAGCTAGAGACGCCTGATTTCTATGACAAGATCGCAACTGAGGAAGTAGCAAAAACTGCCGAGGAGCTAGTTGCATTCTGTCAAAAGGTGGGTCATCCTGCATTGGATATGCCACCACTTATGTGATAGTGGAATATATGAATAAAAATGAGTTACGAGGTGAGATATATGCCAGTTCAGATACCAAAGGAAAAGTGGACAGGTAAGATTAGAGAAGTTAAGTTCGGTGGAACACAAGAAGAGGGGGGCACAAGGTCAAGTAGTATTACATTAGGTGGTGTAAGCACTCTGCCCTTTTTGTATTTCGAGGGTGATATGCCCAGAAAGACAGTTATTGCAATGGAGGTCCTAGATGTCGTGCGGGAGGATTATCCGGCTTTGGCTAGGGAGCCTTTTAACGATGTTTTGGAGTCACCATCCTCCTGGGCAAAAACATGTGTGGAAAAGTACGGTGCTGAAGCTATCTGCCTGAAACTGGAAGGCACGAATCCCGAGGAGGAGGATAAGAGTCCAGATCAGGCAGTGGAGATAGTAAAGGAGGTTCTTTCTGCAGTATCTGTTCCATTGCTCATATACGGCTGTGGTAATGATGAAAAGGATTCCAAGGTCATGCAGGTAGTCTCAGACGCAACAAAGGGTGAAAGATGTCTTCTTGGACTTGCAGAGGAGGAAAGGTACAAATCCATTAGTGTCGCCACCATGGCAAATGATCATGCAATTGTTGCCTTCTCCAATTTGGATATCAACTTGGCAAAGCAGCTGAATATACTGCTTACTGACTTTGGTATCAAACCAGAAAATATCGTAATGGATCCGTTGCAGGCAGGATTGGGTTATGGCCTTGAGTACTCGTACTCTGTTATCGAAAGAATAAGGCTAGCTGCACTCATGGGTGATCAGATGCTGCAGATGCCGATTTTATGCGATACCTCTATTTCTTGGAAGGCTCGAGAAGCACATCAACCAAATGAGGCCTACGGCGATGAAAAAATAAGAGGTCCCTATTGGGAGGCAACAACAGGCCTATCTGCAATCACAGCAGGGGCAGACATGCTTATTATGAGGCATCCTTCTGCAGTTAAAATGGTGAGAGAGGCAGTTGAGGAACTTGCAACCTCTGGAGGTGGTGAATAATGGGAATGACGGCAATCGAGATATACAAGTTACTACCAAAGACCAACTGTGGAAAGTGCGGTGTGCCCACATGCCTGGCCTTTGCCATGAAACTGGCAAATAAACAGGCCGAACTTTCTGCCTGTCCTGATGTTTCTGATGACGTAAAGACCCAACTTGAGGAATCTTCTGCACCACCAATCAGGCTTGTTACTGTTGGAACCGGTGATAATAAAATAGAGATGGGAAACGAGACCGAACTTTTCAGGCACGAGAAGACCTTCTATCACCCAACAGCTTATTCATTGATAGTAGAGGACACAACAAGTCCAGAGGAACTTGAGGCAAAGGTAAAGGAAGCCTCAGAAGTTGAATTCGAGAGAGTTGGACAGATATTGAAGATGGGTATGCTGGCAATAAAGGCCTCTTCAGGAGATCCTGCTAAATTTACTGAGACTGTAAAGACAGTTACGGGAAAGACTTCATTGCCTTTGATATTAATTTCCGATAAACCAGAGGTAATGGAAGAAGGCCTGAAAATAGCTTCTAGTGGGAAGCCCTTGATTCATGCCGCAACCAAGGACAATTGGCAGGCAATGGCTGAGCTTGCAAAGAAGTACGAATGTCCAATTGTGGCTTTTGAGGAGGGAGGGCTTGACGAGCTTGCTGAATTGACACAGAATATCAAGAAAGCCGGTGTGGAAGATATAATGCTGGATTTTGGAAAGAAATCTTTAGGCGAGACCATGAGGCTTCTTACCATCATCAGGCGGCTTTCTGCAAAAAAGAACTTCAGACCATTGGGTTATCCAGTGATATTGAGTCTTGAAGGGGATCCTGAAAAGGAGGCACTTGCTGCTGCCGTATTCACAATGAAATATTCTGCAGCTCTTATGCTCAATGACATCTCCAAGTGGAAGATGTTTCCCTTGTTCACTTTAAGACAGAACATCTACACAGATCCACAGATTCCGATTCAGGTAAAACCCGAACTCTATGAGATAAACAACCCAGATGAAAACTCGCCCTTGCTATTCACAACCAATTTTTCTCTGACTTATTTTACTGTGGCAGGGGACATTGAAAACAGCAAGATACCAAGCTACCTTCAGGTAATAGATACAGAGGGGTTATCAGTGATGACCGCTTTTGCAGCGGGAAAGCTTACACCTGAGATGGTTGCAGAAGCCTTGGAAAAATCAGGTGCAAAGGACAAAATCAAACACAACAAGATTATAATACCAGGTATGGTGGCGAGGATGAGCGCGAAACTGAACGAGAAATCGGGAAGGGAGGTCTTGGTCGGTCCAAGGGAATCTTCGGGCCTTCCCAAGTATTTGAAGGGACTTTCCGAAGGCTCCTAATTTCGAGGTACCTTAATCAGAAATTTATAACAAAGATTTAAGTACTGTTGTATATATTCAGACAACTTAGGGGGAAGCCCATGCAAAAACCTTTGAACATGTTGAATAAAAACCTTAACAACAAGGTATTGGTTGAGCTTAAAGCTAAAAGAGAGTATCGCGGAATTCTGGAAGGCTACGATCCGCACATGAACCTTGTTCTGAAAAATGCCGAGGAATATGTGGAAAAAGAGCTGAAAAGAAAGCTCGATGTCGCGATTGTGCGCGGGGACAATGTAGTTTACATCTCTCCATAAAAAAGTGGGTGAGGTAAGATGACAAAGGGCACCCCTTCCATGGGTAAGAAACAAAAAAAGACGCATATCCGCTGCAGGCGATGCGGTAAAAGGTCTTATCACATTCGGAAAAAGAGATGCGCTGCCTGCGGTTTTGGTTTCTCAACAAAAATCAGAACCTACAACTGGGTAAAGGGGCATTAGAATGAGTGGAGTTTTTGGCGTTGTCGGTATGGGCAATTGTACAAATAACCTGTTTTATGGTGTTGATTACCATTCACATCTGGGTACACAGCGTGGTGGATTGGCTGTCTATAACAAAGAAACCAAAAAGATACAGAGAAAAATACATGATATCACACAATCCCAATTCAAATCGAAATTCTTTGATGATTACAAGGATATGAATGGAAACAGCGGAATAGGTGTAATAAGTGATATGGATTCCCAACCTATAATAATCTCCTCCTCGTTTGGAAATTTTGCCATCGTCACCGCGGGTCTTATAGAAAACGCCGAGGAACTAGCCCTTCAATTGCAAAATGAAGGTCTCTCTTTCAGTGAAATGGATGACGGAACTCTCAACACAACCGAGGTTATCGGTAAATTGATTACCCGTGGAGAAAACATAATCGATGGTATTGAAAAGATGTTCGATAAAATCAAGGGTTCTGTTTCACTTTTATTGCTCACAGAAGAAGGGATCTATGCTGCAAGAGACAGACACGGGCATACACCACTTGTTGTAGGGAAGAAAGACCATGAACATGTTGTGGTTTCAGAGACCTGCTCCCTTCCTAATCTCGGCTTTAACATAGTGAAATACCTAGGCCCTGGTGAGATAGTGCTTTTAAAAGAAGGAGGGCTTAGTGACAAGAAGGGGCCAGAATCCTCGACTCAAATTTGTGCATTTTTATGGATCTATACAGGGTATCCTGCCTCCAGTTATGAGGGAATCAGTGTCGAGGGTGTCAGGGAAAGAACAGGAAAGTGTCTAGCAAAAAATGATGATATAGAGTTGGATTTTGCCTCTGGTGTCCCAGACTCCGGAACAGCCCACGGAATCGGTTATGCCATGGGTGCGAAGGTGCCGTTTAGAAGGCCCCTGGTTAAGTATACCTCAGGATACGGTAGAAGTTACACTCCGCCATCCCAGGAGATAAGAGACATGGTGGCAACAATGAAACTCATTCCAATAAAAGAGGTTATTAAAGATAATCGGATGGTACTATGCGAGGATTCCATAGTCAGGGGAACCCAACTTCGGAACTTCACTGTCCAGAAATTATGGGACAATGAGGCAAAAGAGGTCCATATAAGAGTTGCATGCCCCCCACTTATGTTTCCATGTAGATACATCCTATCCACAAGAACCATAAGTGAACTTGCAGCAAGAAGAGCCATCAGGGCATTAGAAGGAAATGACATAGAAGACGTCACTGAATATATAGATTCAAACTCTGTAAAATTCCAAAAAATGGTGGAATGGATAAAAGATGATCTTGGTGTCACCTCTTTGAAATACCAGACCCTGGATGATATGATAAGAGCAATAGGTCTTCCAAAAGAATCTCTATGTCTTCATTGCTGGTGCGGGAAATAGGCTAGGTAATATGGAATAGGCTCTTCCCACCCACTTTTACGCAAGATTTGTATCCATTTAAAGGGACCATCTAAATGAGGAACGGGCATCTGTATGAATATTCAAAAACTACAACATAGGTTTAAAGAGAGATGCGGTGTCGTTGCCATCGCCTCGAAGTCGAAAGCATCCAACTACATTTATTACTCTCTTCGTGCTCTTCAACATCGCGGTCAGGAAGCAGCAGGTATCTCAGTATTCAACAAGAAGATCGAATCGCACAAAGGTATAGGTTTGGTAGCAAATATTTTTGATGATGAAAAACTGAAATCCATGAAAGGTAGGAACGGAATAGGTCATACCTATTACTCCATAAAATTATCCAAACCTGAGAACGCACAACCCACAATCATAAAGACAGAAGCCGGTGAAGTGGCCTTGGCCCATAATGGTATACTTATCAATGCAGAGAAATTGCGAAAACGACTGAAGAGAAAGGGCCACGAGTTTGAACTCGGTTGTGAGGAGGAGGTTGTTGGTTATCTTTTAATTGACCACTTAAACTCCTCAGGAGACCTTATAAATGCATTAAAAAGGACGTTAAATGAGATCGAAGGCTCTTACTCTTTCACAATGATGTTCAACAACAGGATTTTCGGAATTAGGGATCCCCTGGGAATAAAACCTTTATGCTTGGGTAAATTTGCAGATGGATATATCATTGCCTCAGAAAGTGTTGCTCTGGATGTAATAGGTGCCAAGATGATAAGGGATGTTGCTCCTGGAGAGGTGGTGGAAATAACATCTAAAGATTACAAATCACATCAACTGTTTAACCTAAAGCACAGAGCCCACTGTTTCTTTGAATATACTTACTTTGCCAGGGGGGACTCAATCATAGATGAAAGATGTGTTTACGAGATTCGAAAGAGAGTTGGTTGGAGACTGGCAAAGGAGCATCCTGCCCATGCAGATATTATAATACCTGTTCCTGACTCGGGAAGAGCACATGCTTTTGGCTTCTCTTTGGGATCTGGAATACCTCTTGCTGAGGGCCTTATGAAGAACCGATACATAGCAAGAACTTTTATCATGCCCTCCCAGAAATTAAGGGAGATTACAGTAAGGGAGAAGGTAAATCCAATTAAATGTGAAGTTGAGGACAAACGGGTTGTTCTAGTGGATGACAGTATAGTAAGGGGTACCACCATGAAGCGAATCGTGGATATGGTAAGAGAGGCAGGGGCATCTGAGGTGCATGTCAGAATCGGCACCCCCCCGCTGATATCGCCATGCTATTTGGGAATTGACATGACAACAAGGGACCAGTTCATAGCCCATGATAGAACTGTGGAGGAAATAAGAGAGATTCTTAATGCAGATTCCTTGGGATACATAAGCATTGAGGGATTGGTTGAAGCACTACAATTTTCAAAAGACGATCTTTGCCTCGGTTGTGTTACAGAAAAATATCCCATGGATATTCCCCCCGAAAAGCACAGGTTCCAGCATACACTCAAGGAGTACAGGTATTGATATAAAGGATAAATCTGCGATTAGGAAATAAAACTCCAGTCTCCAAAAAGTTTTATACAGGGATTTCAATCTGGATTTGGATTCTTGAGAATGATTGATGTGACAAGGTGATATTATGGATCTGTTTCAGGGGACATTGGAAGTATTATTGGTCATAATCAAGGTGTTGATTGGAGTGGTTCTGGCTGTTGTTGCAGTGAATATCGGTCTTGTATTTTTTGAGAAGATCACGCAAATGGGTAAGATGGGTGAACTCAACATATTAAAAGAGCTTGAGCAAGGAAACGCTGCTGTTGCTATTCTTATGATTGGTGTCATTCTGGCAATTGCCATCGTCATACGCTCGGGAATCGCGAGCCTGGTTGAAATACCGAGCTTTAATATAGATTATGCATGGAATGTTGCATGGGGATTTTCCCAGATGCTATTGTCTGTTGTCCTTGCAATAATCTCTATTTATCTTGCATTGTGGATACTTAAACGATTCATGGAGGGTAAGGATATAATCGGGGATATCAAGGATGGAAATATTGCAATGGGGATAGTAATTGCAGGAATAGTTATATCCATTGCACTTATTATCGAGATTTCGGTTGCAGGTATTACTCCTCCTGTATCATAATATATGATTCACGATAACAATTGTAAAATATGGGTGAGCAACATGAAACTTGGAGACATAGATGGTAAAGGCACGATATATGACACCTCAGGTCAGATGCTTTTTCACGATGGTGAGTGCCTGACTAAATCAATAGACGGTATGTGTATAGGAATTTATAAGAGACATAAGGCTGGGTGGAAGGTCATATTCATGGATGGACCTGGGTGCTTTGGGATAACCAATCTGAGGACAGTGTTTATAAGGGAGCCCAAGTCTTATCCAGGGGGAGACGACAAGGTTGCGAAACGGTTATATTCCCTAAGTGATGGACAGTACTGGCCAGACAAGGCTGATCATGCAAAGGAGGCCGGTGCAAAGGAGTACTTTGAGATTTATCATGACGAGGTAAAGAAGATCAAGCATGGAAGCAAAGAGTCCACAATATTTACAGAATCTGACATCGGAAAACACAAGATTATCCTTGATAAGGGCATTGCAGAGGAATTGGAGAGGATACTAAAAGAGGGAGGAATGCTTTAAGGCTCCCCTTCTGTATTTAGGATAATATATTTATGCGAAATTAACATATCCTCATAAATTCAGGATTCCCAATTGAAATTTAATAAGGGCCGGTAGACCCCGTGGAGAACAAGTCTCCACTCGCCCTACCGTCCCTCAAATGGGACATCAATTAAATACGGGCCGGTAGATATTCGTGGTGGCTTCGCCCCCACTATACCTACCGGCCCTACAATTTGAATACAATCGCAATCGGGCCGGTAGATCAGTTGGAAGATCGCCACCTTGGCATCCTTTGATGGCCAAATTGGTGGAGGCCAGGGGTTCAAATCCCCTCCGGTCCACTTTATTTATTTTATACTTATATTCGTGGACCGTCGTTTGTGTTCAAGCTTAAGACGAAATTGATGTATAATCATAACTTGAACACCCCGACTTTAAGGTACAATTTTTCCTTCTCCCCCAAGGGGAACTTTTAATAGCTACCACATAATTTTGGGCACAGATTCAGAGTTGGGCTCGTGGCCTAGCATGGATAGGGCGCCAGCCTTCTAAGCTGGATGTCGCGGGTTCGAATCCCGCCGAGTCCGCTCTGTTTTTTTAAATACTTTAATTCATAAACTCAACTTTATAATTGCGAAAATTAATACAAATAAGTTAATACTTTTTTAGTGATGTATAATTTGAATATATATTGCAAAAAGTATTATATATCGAAAATGAGTTTTAGGAATCAGGAAAAGACTTGGGAGGAAATGAATGAACAAAGCCAAACTTGGAAAGAAACTTAGTTGGGACGAAAAAGGTGCCCTTGAGGGATTACCGCTGTATTTGATTATCTTGGTTGTGATAGCAGCGATTGCCATAGTCATTATTATAGCATGGTTAAATAGTATAAGCACTCCAAAATCTTTTGGAACCATTTCACCGGATCCAAATCAGATAACGTTGACAGATGATAACGGGGATGGATTCTCTTCAACTGAATCAGGAACGTTGAAAATAATAGTCCGGGATTCCGACAATAATAAGGTTAAAGGGGCGACTGTTACCTTATCTGGTTGTGATGTTAGCTTCTCTAGTGGTGGAACAGCATGGGCTGAGACCAATGAAAACGGCGAAGCCGCCTTTAGCGGACTACATCTTGAGGTGGAAGAAGGCACCATGGATTCACTATCTGTTACAGTTAAAAAATCTGGATATCCTGATAAAGGAATAGAGGTTCCAGTAGTTGGTTAAATCTTTCAAATTTCTTTATATAATCATAGAATATTGATATATAGTCCATCGTGCAAAATTTTATGTATTTTAGTAACCATAGAGTTGATATTATACAATGTAAAAGGACCGGTTTGAATGCTATCAACAAAAAATCGGAGCACGTTAATTTGGATGCTAATTATGCTTTTGATATCCAACATCATCATTCCAGGTACCACAACAGGTGATAATCCAGGTTCAGATGAGGATTCAACCCCCATTGAAAGCACAGATAGTGATGAGACAGAATCCGATCTTTTCGCCTCTATCACACAAACTCTTCAAATCGATCCAGGCGAATCGTTCTACATCTACTTCGACCCTGGGGATGATGAACTTTCAGCAAAACCTCCAGTTGACCTACCTCCTACTTGCGATCAGGCCTTAGCAATGGTACCAAGATGGCTTAGGGGCAATCTCTCCTTTAAGTTCCGCCAGTTATCCTCTGAATTCCAGAACACATACGCAAACCTGATACTTAACTCACCTGATGAGAAATACATAGACGAAATTGCTTTTGTAATTGCTCATACTGCAGTCGAGAATCTCCAGGATGATTACTTCTTTCCAGAGCTTATCACCCATAATGCCCAGTTGATCTACGATGCCGATCAGTATCTCAAATACGTGGAAATCGTGGAAAGGGATGACTATACAACCGTGATCTACAAAGACAGGGATAATGTCAGCTGCGAGCTTCCCAAAGGTATTTACTATTGGTATATTGTGGAACCGAAGTTAAGTGACGAGCTCGCAACTTACGTGGATCCCGAATACAATTATACAACAGATCCTCCATTTGACAAAAACTACGGTGTGCCACCGCCTACAGGTAAATTCTGGAGGGATTGGTTATTCTATTTCAATGATTCGGGTTATCCGCTCCTTAAGGAGAAATTAGAGGGAGCATATACGCTATGGGAGGCCATCTCGAGGTGTAACAGCTGGATCAGTGGATCAATGAGATTTACAAGCGACATCACAGAAAGACCCATACAACCTGTTAGAATCTATCGAAAGCACTATGGAAGATGCGGTGAGTACCAGGACATGCGAAATGCCATCGCAAGGGCAGGTTTGATACCATCAACCTGTACCCTCAATACGGCTGAAGATCACGTTTGGAACGAATTCTGGGATAAAAGATGGATCCATTGGGACGGTGCAGTGGATAATCCAATGATGTATGAGAATGGCTGGGGAAAGAAGATATCCTCGGTCTGGAACACAAGAGGTGACAGCGACATCTGGTCTGTTTCAAAAAAATATACGAAGATATGCAATTACACTGCCACTGTTTTGGACGACTCTGGAATGCCTGTGGATGGAGCTTTGGTCCGTGTGTCCACTGAATACTATTACAATCCTGACCTACTTACCACGACCACGTGGGGCTCAACTGATTATACAGGAAATGTGACCATACCTCTTGGGGATGAGAGGAATTTCTGGTCAAGTGCCGAATCAGACGACCTTGGAAGCGATCCCATAAACGGAGTGACTCAGGTTATATCAAATTCAGAAGCTGATGCAAGTTACACATATACATTTCATCTACCTCTGAGTGCTCCGAGATTGGACTACGAGGAAATCACACCTCCGGGGATTGTCGATCCACACTTCGAAATGGAGGTAAAATATGATGTAGAAGCCCACATAACACAGGTTGAAAATGTATATACAGGAGAGCATGGGGACTCGTATGGACAATCGGGTAATATCGACTTCTTTATCGCGGATTTATTGAACTACAACCTTTATGCAAATGACCTTTCATTTGATGCCTATAATGTTGAAGAAAGATCGATTTCAAATGATGTTTTATTTACACTACCCAACGAGGACAGATACTACGCTGTTTTCTCCAATGAGTTTTCGCAATCTACAACGAAAATCATCAATATCACGGTAAATATCTACAGCAGCTTAAAATTGGTTCTTGAAAAGCCTTTGGAGGGAGAGGAATTTTTTCATGGAGATATATTTATTATCGAGGGTACAGCATGGGGACCTGAAGGTGTTGACAAGGTAGAAATTGATATAGATGACATGAATAACTGGATGCCTGCATTAGATACAAGCGAGGAATGGGAGGAGCCATTTACCACATGGGAGTTATCCTTAGACACTTCAGTGTTTAAACCTGGTATTCATATGGTCAAGGCCAAGGCAAGTGATAATGAGAACATCTCAATGATGCAGAAAAATTTCAGTTTGTTGGATGCAACTGATCCTGTACTCAACATAGAGAGTCCATCTGAAGGGGACTCGTTTTGGTTAGGAGATGCATTAACTGTAAATGGAACTGCAACAGATAATGGATGGATAGAATCTGTAAAATTGATAATAGATTCTGACGAGCAAAATTTTACCGATATAACTTCCTATCTATCTGATGACCATTTTTCATATGAAATGGATGTAGATGATATAGGTTATGGTGATCACACAATAACTGTAATAATCAGTGATACAGCACAAAATAACGCCTCCGATACAAAAGCCATCAGTGTCTTTGAGGAAGTTTCACCTGAAGTCAGAATCCAGAATCCAACAGACAGTCAGATTTTTCGACCTGGGGAGACGATCGATATCGCCGGTATAGCCACTGACAATGAGGAGATCGCATCCCTCGAACTTATCTTTGATAATAATGATACTGTAAATATTATATCAAATCTACTGGAAGACGGCACATGGACCTACAGATGGAATGCACCCTCTTCATCTTCAGAGGGAGAGCATAAGATTGAGGTTTGGGCAACAGATGGTTCGGGTAATAAGGCATCCGATATGACCACAGTATCCTTAGACGGCATAAATCCTGAGCTTTTAGTGGAAAGCCCTCTTGAGGGTGCCATTTACTGGCTAGGGGACACAATCATTGTTAGTGGAACGGCAACAGATAATATAATGGTCGATACTTTAGAAATGATTATCGATTCTGACGAGGTCAACAGAACCGATATCACATATTATCTTGTGGATGAATCCTGGTCAATTAAAATAAACACACATGACCTGGACTATGGCGAGCACACAATTACTATTAGGGTAATAGATGAGGTCTTAAATCTGGCATACATTACAAGGAATATCAGAATTTTAGAGAAAACGACACCTGTGGTAAGAATCGACGACCCCTCTGATGAAGATGTATTTAAACAAGGAAACACCATATATTTTTCGGGTTTTGCCCAAGATAATAAGGAAATAGCATCCCTGGAAATAGTGATAGATAGCACAATCCAGATAGATATCACATCAAATATAATGCAGGATGGTTTTTGGTCCTATAACTGGGAGACCCAATACACAACAAGCGAAGGGGAGCATGATGTGGAGGTTATAGCCACAGATGGCTCGGGTAATGTAGCCTCGGATAGGATAAAGATTATATTAGACGGCACATCTCCTTCTACAGAGATCGCTGTTTCAGAAGAAAATCAGGTATTCAAAGCCGGCTCTCCAATAGAATTCTACGGAACTGCATTCGATAATTTGGGGATTACTAATGCATATCTTATAATTGATGACGAGACCGTGATCGATATCACCTGGAAGATTTCAGATGGGGATTGGAACTATAAGTTATGGGAAACTAGGGAGCTGGAAAGTGGCACCCACACCATTACTATATCGGTTCAAGATCAGGTAGGCCATATAGAGGAGGCAAGTACAACGTTTGAAGTGGATAGCCAGGATCCAAAAGTTGAGATTGCAGCCTACGAGGAATCCGAGGTTGTTGGTGGGTCTATTTCTATTATTGGCAATGCATTTGATGATACAGGAATCAAGGAAATGGCTCTTATCATCGATAATGAAGAGCCTATCAACATCACCTCGGTTTTGATAAATGGAAATTGGGAGTACGATTTGGAGACCTTTGGACTTTCCGAGGGCAAACATACAATAATCGTTATTGTGACCGATAATGTGGATAATCAGGCTATGTACAGTGTGAAGATTAAATTAGTTGAAGATACAACTGACACTGATAGCCCTATTGATGGATCTTCAGGTGAAGGGGATAAGGATTCAGAGGGTTTCTCAGAAGTGGATGCTTTTATTTTATTATTGATAACCATTGTTATCTTTGCCATAATCGCATTGGTGGCGTTTTTTAAATGGCCTAGAAAGGAAAAGTGAGGGACTAACCAAAAAATAACGTTATAATTGGGAATGTCCATTATTTCCCATCTTTAAGCATTCTAAACACATATTAGAGCCATAAAGTAAATGTACCAGAAACACTTTCACCCGTTGGTAAAACGAGGAGTCCTGATGAAAAGAAGTTCAAGAGTTTGGAAGAAAAGAGGGCAGCAACGATGGAAATGGCGCAAAAAGAAGATGAGAAGAAGAAAGAGAGCGCAGCAGTTGAGAAAGAAATGAGAAAAATTCTACCAGGCCATGCTCTTTGTGGGGGCATGGGGTAGTCAGGGATCCTCGCGGGCTCCAGTTATAGATGGGAATGATTGCCAACGGGTTTACCGATTTGTTGGGTGTTTAGCTCAACGGAAATGACGATTAACTGGAGCAATGACCCATCACAAGAATAAGCCCAAAATACCTTGTATAGAGTCGCTCTCTATACGGTGGAAACCCGCTGATCTGGGTTCAAATCCCAGTGCCCCCACTCTGTTTTGTAATTATTTTAATACGTGGGGGCACTTTGTATTCGAGTTATAATTATACATCACTTGATGCTTAAGCTCGAACACCCGCAAAAGGGCTTGCCCCTCGGTTATGTTTAAATGATAATTGAATCTTAATCCTCGGGTCCCGCAAAATGGCTTATGTTCGAGTTATGTTACAATACGCTGATTTCTTAATCTCG
The DNA here is from genome assembly GCA_020348445.1 of Thermoplasmata archaeon. Taxonomy (GTDB): domain Archaea; phylum Thermoplasmatota; class Thermoplasmata. The sequence continues at coordinate 4,783,966 of CP070751.1, read as the reverse complement.
AACATCCCACATAAGGGCTTATCCCTCGCTTATAATTGAAATATAATCAAATCTTAAGCCTCGGGTCCCGCAAAATGGCTTATGTTCGAGTTATGTTACAATATGCTGATATCTTAAGCTCGAACACCCCAGTGCCTCCTAAATAGGACTACCTCTACCTGAAAATGAAATAAAATAAAAATATAAATAAAAAAGGATTATGGAGTTGGGTTATATCCAGGTGCTGGTTCTGCTGCTAATTGTGTCCCGCAATATGGGCACTTCTGAGAGCTTGGCCCCACATTGCGACTGCAATCGGGACAGGGTTGGAACATGGGATAGGGTGAATATATGTTGGGAGTGTTGTATTTTCCCATTACCACAAGGATAATTCCAAATATTGTCAATATCAGCGTTATCGGCAAAAATATTGCCAATATCGCTCCCGCAATCAGGTAAATCAGTCCAAGCAATGTCAGATTTTCCATTTTTTCACGCCCCAAACTATAATACCATTCCATTTTAAATAGATTTCTGTCTGTGCAATCATGAATTCAAACCGGTTTCACTCCAATACCATGGCTATTACCAGTTGATCGATAACCCCATCCCTTGAGTCTCAACCAAAATATTAATGTAATGTGCTTACACTCGCATCACTTATATTTTTAAAGGAACAACTCATTATCCGATTTCAGAGGATTTGGTGTATGCAGTGAAAAGGAAAAATACATTTAAAAAACACGAATGGCTCCTCAACTGGAATCTCCTTACAATCATACTAGGTATTACCCTTATACTGGAGGTTTTAGTGCTCCTTATTAATTTCCCACCAGAGAGAAAGGGTTATACGATTCTCGCAATTTCAATTGCGGTCGCGATAATTGGTTATCTTGGCTTTCTGGCTCATAGCAAACAGCGCAAGGTGCTTCTGTATTTGCAGGGTGTGGAGCCGCTACGGTTCAAGCATGCAGGAGGGCACCTCAATCTTGTACTCACGGTCCTAATATCGGGTTCGATTTTTATGGGCATATCATATGTTATCAGTGATTACTTGGATATTCCTTTGTATTTCTCTATTCCTGAGGTGGCATTTGGGGTCATGCTCACAGTTACAAAAAATATAACTGACCACGAAATACTAGGTAAAACCCTATTAATCAGGGTGAGCTTTATCGAGCTGTTCATCCCCATAGAAAATATTGAATCTGTAAAAGCTGACACTGACCGCCTTCCCGATTTACCAAAAGATCTGAAGGTACCCCGAAGATATCGGGCTGTATCCGGGTATTTTGGATACAGGGTGCTCATTACCTTAAAACGGCCTCAAAAGGCCTTTGTTTTGGGATTTCCCCCGATAAAAACAACAAAGAAAATCCTTTTCGATGTGGATGAGCCCGAGATGTTCATAACTGCTCTAATGGACAGACTGACCCCTAAAAAAGACAATTAGAACAAAAGGATTTACATTTTCTACTTTCATAATAAAATGAAGTGAGCCAGTAATGATTATTTCGGGTTTACTTTCGCTTTACTCCTGATATAAGGTTTTTTAAATAGAATTACATAATCAGACTTGAGATTGAAATGCAGTCTCCGCTGAAGTTCCGTTATTCAGTGAAAAATTAAAATAGACAAACGGAGGCATAAAAATGCAAAAAACCGAAAATAATGAAATTGTGTCTGAGAGCGAAGATAATATTGGGGCCAAGATGAGCATCACAAAGGAGCAGGCCAAATACTGGTATGCAGTGGCTAAAAAAGATCTTTCTGAGGGGAACAGAGAAGGTGCATGGAATGTATACAGGTGGTTGAAAGAGAACAACGCCTGGTTCCATGCAAAGCAACTGCACAATGCACTGAGAACCCCCGCCCAATAACCTATTGGGCTTTTATTTTTATTTTTTCATCTTTTTTAAGCTTTTTTGAATCGGTAGGTTTTTATCCACCCAATTCATTTTCCGATTATCACAAAGGGCAGTGGTAAACAATGTTAATACCAGCAAGTATCATAGATGACATAAGCAAGGATCTTGGCGTATCGGCAACGTTTTGCTACCTTATACTTGCCGTTTTGGCCATGACAATAGGTTTTGCATTTATCACCTGGATCATAGGGGGAAGAAGGAGAAAAAAAGAAATCAAAGAGATGAATAAAAAAACGTGTCCTGCCTGCGGCGGAAAGAACAAGGAGGACGCACTGCTGTGTAAGTTCTGCGATGAAATGTTATAATCTGGGATTTGAGTATCATGATAATAAAAGTAAAGTACATTCCTAATGGGAAAAAAGAAAATATAGAAATTAAAATAAAAGCAACTGGCCAGGACATCCTTGATAAATTGAATCTTGCCCCAGATGCCCATATTATCTCTAAAAATGGAAATCCTATCCCATTGGATGCGGAACTTGAAGATGGTGAAAATATCGAGATAATACAGGTTGTTTCTGGAGGTTAATCCTCTTTATCCTCTTTTAATTCTGAATTTTCATTTTCTTTTTTAGATTCACGTTTTGTTATTTCTGTATCTTCTTCCTCGTCTCCACTTTCTCCTTTTTCTTCGATTTCCTTTTCGCCCATCTCTTCAAGTTCTTCTTCCTCTTCATCTTCTTTCTTTTCCCTGCTTGAAAGGTCCATTAATCCAATTACATTATCAAGTAATTCAGGTAAGAGCTTGAAGGCTACAAATGCGAGGACTATCAGGGCTATAAAACTGCCGAACTTTCCGACGGTATTATGTGAGAAATCGTAGCTCCAACCTAGGTCATCCATCATGTAGATAATCCCTACATTCCTGACAAGATTTAGGACATAAATTACAGGGACAGTGGCAAAAAAAGCGTACCATTTGCGCTTAGATAAAGCAGAAACGCAGTATATGGCTCCCACAAATATCAGCATGCTCTGAAGGCCTGTGCAGGATTGAATCATGGCAACACGGGATCCCTCTATTGGCACAGAGATTTCATTGAAATTGGTCCTGTAAAACAGGGGATTTCCTGCATAATTGATTTCTCCTACACCGTAGTTGAATCCCATTCCGTTAACTAGCCATACAGTCTGAATAGCAACACCATATATTATATAAGCAGATAGAATCGGAATTTTGTCAACAAAGAAGTACAATCCTCCTGCAAAAAAAGAGGCCCCAGCAATCCACTTCAGACAATCTTTTTCCTCTTCCCAGATATATGACAAGTATTCATTGTAACCGAGAAAGCCATAAAATGGAAGGGCAAGGACACAGATGATTGCGTTGAAAGCATCTCTGATTTCTAAAAAATGCGGTATCTGAAGTACCCAGAATGTCCCAAATAGCACGAAGCCCATCAAACGGAACTTGTGGCATCTTTTATCTTTTAGGTAATATCCAACACCCAATCCAAAAAGACCAGCAATCAAAATGATATCCATTATGATGTGAAACCAGATATCCAGTAAAACCACCTTTTGATATGATGCGGCTTTGGTTATTTAAATATATTGGGACACCTGCTTTACTATCTCCATTATAAGGCCTTACCCCCTCTTTTAACCTCCATTCTGCAAAATGTTTATATAATCATTTGGAGTTCGCAGTATAGGGGAAATTTTGCCAACCGAAAAAAGGGTACTGTTCACAACCTCATACATAAGAGACAAAAACGATATCTATAACTGGATGCAGACCAATGTAACTTGGAATTCAAAACTTCATGCAGACAGGACCATCTCACCGGGCCTCAGATTCATAAAGCAGAACATACCCCAAATTGAAATACTTGAATACCCGACATGGGAACAGTACATGAGTAAGCTGAAGGAAGGCTGGGATATAGTGGGCTTCTCATTTTATTTGAACGAGGTTGCCGAGGTCATAAAGATGATCGAGACTGCCCGAAAAAATGGTGTAAACGAGATATGGGGGGGCAACTACGGTATTTTAACAAAGGAGGTACAGCCTTATTTTGACAGGATATTCACAGGATATGCCGAGCATGAGATTGCTAGGGCCTTGGATTATGAGATAAAGGAGATATTTCATCCACCTCTAATTGTTCCAGCTGGACTTCCGAATCTTCATATCAATTGGATGGGTGTGCTTTTTACAACAAGAGGCTGTGCATACAGCTGCAGGTTCTGTCAGAGCCCAAGTTTTGCTAATAAAGTGACCAAGGTTCCAATAGAGAGCATCGAAAGGGTTCTTGCCTATTATAGGAAGATTGGAGTAGGCGGCGTGGTTATTCTTGATGAGTTCTTTGGAATGAATACAAAGCATGCAGGCCAGGTTGTGGAGCTTATAAAGAAATATCGACACTTCTGGTGGACAATGACCAGAGCAGATCTCATTTACAAGAAGCTCGACAGCTGGGATGACGGTCATCTTGGTCTTGGCGGCCTGGGATTGGGCCTTGAGAGCTTCAATCAGGCCGTTTTAGAGAAGATCAACAAAAAAGCAGAGGCAGAAGAGGTCATAGAAATTGTAAAAGACCTTCACAGCCGGGGAATTGGTATAATAGGTTACTATATGATAGGATTTGACATCGAAACTCCAGAGTCCATTAAAAGGGATTTGGAGAAGGTGAGGGAACTAAAACTGGATGCAACCCAGATATGTATAATAACTCCTTTACCTGAAACTCCCTTATGGGACGAGATAGAGCATAAATACGGGATATTTGAAAAGGATTATAGAAAGTACAATGCAAAGCATCTTGTATGGAATCATCCAACAATTTCACCTGAAGAGATGCAAAAGCTCCTGCACTATGGATTTGATATGGCAAATCCAAGAAGAAGCGTATTTAGAAGACTGGATAAAATTATATTGGGAACAGTGAAAACATATGGTTATTCAGGGATTACGAGCCTTATTAAAAACTTATACAGATCGAATGTTGTTTACCGAAATCTCAAACAACCCGTTTTATTTGATGGTCATAAAACTGATATACAAAGAATCTAGTTCTTAGTTTATAAGAAGAGGTAATGAAAATGCAGGAGGGCGCGGATCTTCTAATTAAGAATGCATCTGAACTTGTGACACTTGCGGGTGATAACAGTAAACCCAGAGTAAAGGAACATATGACTGAGTTAGGAGTTATTAAAGGAGGATCTGTAGCTGTTTCTGGTGGAGGGATTGTCGCGGTTGGAAAAACTGAGAATGTTGAGCAAAAAGTAAATATCACATCCGATACAAGAATAATCGATGCTCAGGGAAAAACTGTGATGCCTGGTTTTGTGGACCCGCATACGCATCTTATTTTTGCGGGCTTTAGGGAAGATGAGTTGAAGTTAAAATTGGAAGGTAAGACCTATCTGGATATACTGAACATGGGCGGGGGAATACTCAGAACTGTGAGGGAAACCAGGAAAGCTAGCAAGGAAGAACTTCTTTCTAATGCAGAAAGGACCCTAGCCCGAATGTTATGTTATGGTACGACAACAGTGGAAGCAAAATCAGGTTATGGTTTGGAAACTGAAACAGAAATAAAATGCCTTGAGGTGATAAAATATCTTAATGAAAATCATGTAATGGATCTTATCCCCACCTTTCTCGGTGCACATGCAATACCTCCTGAGTATAAGGAGGATGTAGATGGTTATGTTAATCTTGTAGTTGAAGAAACACTTCCTGAGGTTGCAGAAAAAAAACTTGCAGAATTCTGTGATGTCTTCTGCGAAAAGGGTGTTTTTTCAGTTGAGCAATCGAGAAAGATTCTCATGAAAGGAAAGGAACATGGCTTTCGGCCAAAAATCCATGCAGACGAAATAGTACAGCTCGGGGGAACAGAGCTGGCAGCCGAGGTTGAGGCAATTTCGGCAAGTCATCTTGTGAAGTCATCAGATGAGGGAATCAAAAGTATGGCCGAAAAAGAGGTTATTGGAGTTTTGGTTCCTGGAACTCCCTTTGCCCTTATGCAGAAGGAATATCCAAGAGCAAGATTCATGATCGATTCTGGAGTCCCTGTTGCCCTTGCCACAGATTTCAATCCCAATTGCTGGACAGAATCCATGCAGTTCATGATTGCCTTGGCTTGTTACAACATGGGGATGCTGCCTTCTGAAGCCATAGTTGCATCCACTATCAACGCCGCGCATGCAATAAATAGGGCTCAAGAGATTGGGAGCCTAGAAGTGGGAAAAGAGGCAGATATCATCATACTCGATTGCCCAAATCACATGCATATACCTTATCGTTTTGGTGGGAATCTTGTGGAGACTGTAGTGAAGGATGGGAAGATCGATGTGGGAGAGAGTAAATAAATAAAGTTGTTTTCCTTCACCTTTCAAAAGTCCTCTTTTTCCCCTCTTCTATAAAATTTTATAGAGGAACATCCCAATCCTTTGTGACTTTGGAGTGAATGTAGTATCCTCTTCCGACCTCGAAATAATCAGACGGACCCATCTTCTCCCATCTTTGAGTCATGGAATCATAGGTCCAGATCGCATCGACATCAGATGGGAAGTCGATGTTGTTCAAAGCCGAGGTCCTGTCCCTATTATTCAATGATGGGTAGCCAACCATGTTCCAACCTGGATGAAGTGCTATTTTCTGATTTTCGGTTAGCCGAGTACCGTTGTAGAAGAATATCGTATCTCCAGGTTGAGTAATATGAATCCAAATGCCCATTTTTTCATTTAGCTCAAATAAATCGTTTCCATAGGGCTTGCCTACTTTGTAATGCTTCCAGGGATCTCTTGCATCTGTGATATCATACCATTGGACCGCATCATACAAGCCATCGATGGATTTAAGCACTTTTGTAAGGTTTTGTTCTTTCTGGATCAGAGGTAAAGAAATAAGGTTCCAGCCCTGTTTTAAAATCATAAAATTCTTGTTAGGCTCGATGAGGGGGTAATTATCCTGGGAATCCGAGTCAATCACATATGGATTCTTCCCCCCTCCTCCAATCGTCCCGTTATCGACTATGCCGTCGCTTCCCAATATATTTTGACCTTCTCCATTGTACTCATCATACGCACCTTCACTTGATTCATCAAAATCTGACCAGTAATTCCCTCCTGATGGATAGCCATCGTCCCATTGGTTTGCATTATTTGTATTATCGTAAGCTTGATTTGTATTGTTTATGATGTTGTTGTGGTAAATGCTGTTATTTGTTGAGTTGTTTAAATAGAAACCATAGTTGCCGTTCGAGAGGACAGTATTGCCTATAATGCCATTCCAATCAGAAGAAAAGAATAAGCGGATGCCATCCAAATTGTTCAAAGTAATATTGTTACCCATTATAGCATTGTTCAATGCTGAAGAAAGCCTGATGCCGTGAGTGTTGTTCGAAATATTGTTGCCTGATATAACATTGTTGCTTGAGGGAAAGGAAAAAAAGGAAAGATTTATGCCTCTTAAATTGTCGGAAATATAGTTATCTGTTATTTTGTTGTTCGATGACAATTCGAGAAGGATACCGTCATTGTTGTTCGATGATATTGTATTGCCTGTTATAATGTTGTTGTGTGAAAGTCTGTAAAGATACAATCCATGCTTATTATTCGTAATGTTGTTATCACGGAGGGTATGCCTCTCAGAATATTCGAGCTTAATGCCGGACTCGTCGTTAAAGGATATGTTGTTGCGAATGAGGCTGTTCCCATAGGACCCAACGATAAAGATGCCATGTTTGGCATTCGAGAAGATGGTATTACCTATGATGTTGTTCCCACTGGATTCTACAATACGAATACCATAGTAACCACTGTGCGTAATATTGTTACCTACGATATTAGTCTCATTGGAAAAGCGGATATAAATATTGCTTCCGCCGTTCCTGTGACATGTGTTGTTTTTGACAGTATTCCTCACGGGGCTATATTCAATTAAAATGCCTTGAAGACCGTTCCTGTGGCAGGTGTTGTTCTCTATAGTATTGCTCGATGAATATTGTAACCGGATGCCTATAAAATTGCGCGAAGCGTTGTTGCCTTTGATGTAGTTCCTATCGGAATATTCGAACCATATGCCACGCCCTGCATTTGAAGTAAGTGTGTTATCAATGATGTAATTCCCATGGGAATTAATGAGCCGGATGCCATCGCCGGCCGTGGCATTCGAAAACGTGTTGACTGAGATGTTGTTTCTGCTAGAAAAATCGAGGTAGAGGCAATCATGTTGGTTGTTCTGGAAATCATTGCCTATGATGGTGTTTCCATTGGAATAATAGAGTCCGATCCCCCTATACAAACTGTTAGAAAAGGTGTTGGTTGTAATATTATTACCCTCTGAGTAATCAAGATAAATAACGTAATCTCCAGGGGAGTCTCCATTGGAGGAAAGGGTGTTGCCTAAGATGTTGTTTCCGCTAGAATGCTGGATATAGAGGCCATAATTTCGGCCGTTATCGACAAAATTGCCTATGATATTATTCCTGTTGGAATGATAAAGGCCGATACCATACCAGAATATGCATGAGGAAATGACATTACCTATAATCTCGTTATTGGAAGAAAATCCAAGTGAAATACCAACAGAAACACCAGTAATTGCTTGGGCCTCTACAATCACGTTTGTACAGTTAGCAAGTATAACTTGTCCCGCATCTACTGGGATTACACCCTCAGTTTGGTCCTTCCAGTAGAACACTGGTTTGTCATTGACTGTATTTGAAATGTCGATATTGTGCGTGTTCCAATGCTCAAGTTGATCCCCGATAATACAAATTCCATCTCCAAACATAATATTGCCTGTTATATTATTCCCACTGGAGTATCGGAGATAGATACCAACCCAATTGTAAGAGAAGTTGTTGGTTGCAATTGTATTAAAATCAGAATCTATCACCAGCCCTGTAATAGTAGTAGATCCACTTTTGATTGTGAATCCTGAGACATTCACATAATCAGCTGAAATCCGAACTACATTAGTTCCACCACTACCGGTAACTTTCGTGCTATCCCTATTCTCCCCAGTCAAATTTATGGTCTTATTAACCACTACATCTTCGTTATATATCCCGTTAAAAACATAGACCGTATCTCCATCCTTAGCCGCATTTATCGCATCCTGTATTGTAGGATAATCGTTAGGAACATATATTGTAGCACCACTTGAGGTTGGTATCAGATTTCTGTCAGGAACAATCAATATCGTAATCGATATGATAAAAAGCACACTGATTATGACAGGAAAGCATTTTAACGCTTTAATCCTCTTATCTCCTCGCCAGGGATTATTATTCGTATGTACACACCCCTCCTTATTCTGCATATTATTTATTTATATACATATTTCTCATAGTTTTGAAAGTTTATAAAGGTTCTGAGCTTAAAAAAAATAAGAAGATGCCAAGGAGCTTGTTTAACTCCCAGCATCTACAAGCTTGGTTCTATAGGATATTTACCTTGTCTCTATGGAATCTCATAGCCTACTGCATCAATCTCTGGTCCGTAGATTGTATCTGTACCATCAGTCTGACCAGTCGTACCTAGAATTTGAACATATTGCCAAACATCATCGCCAGAATCATCCGTTAAAAAGCTATGGTTGTATGTATCATTATTTCCGTTCCAAGGTCCACAATATGTCTCTCCATCACTTGCGAAGATATTTATTGTATAGTTCTCTTCCATACCCCAAAGATTTGTCCCGATCACCCAAACATATGTGAAGTCTGATATTCCGCCCCACCCAAAATCGAGCATTAGGTCTCCGGGTCCGGGTTCGGGGCTATTTGTCCCTACAGTGGCAAAATTCCCATCCCATTCACCAAGTGCATTTTCGGGATTCTCACAATCTATAGAATAAGTTATATCTCCTACCCAAGTCCAATCTGCGACTGCTGAGTCGCTTAAAAGAATCGTTACGATTAACAGTGTTCCAAGTATTGTTCCGAATGTTCTCACTTTTCTCATTCTTAATCACCTCCTCCCATTCCAGAGTTTATTGGTATTTGACCCGCGCCCCACCTCGGCGTAACCCATTCTACTTATATCACCATAACATGCGATAACAGCTAATCTAACCTGACTCATGGTCATTACCCTCATTTCCCATTTAGACCTTTTAATATGGCGCCCTCGCATACGAAGAGTTGAACCTTCCCGCAACTCCCTTCCTTCTTCAAATAAGGATATATGTATATATAAGGTTTCTGTGATCCTGAGTAAAAATCGTGAAAATATTAGAAAATGCCCTACTAGATTTCCATCTAAATATTATAGGTTCCTAAATATTATTCTTATAAAAAGTCCTCCAGCGTGAGTTTCTTGTCCGTCTTTTTGGGCTTTGATTTTTCCTCCTTAGTTTTCGAAGATTTCCCTTGAAAGTCATCAGAGAACAGAGTCTTTTGTCTGGCTCCCCCAAGCAAGCTTTTTTCATCCCAACCAAATACTTCAGTCACCCGGGCAATTGTCATGGCCACCCTCTTGGCATAGTAATCCCAGTCAGGTTCAGCTGTAAATTCCCTACCGTCCAGATAGGGCTCGATCTCCTGGGGAGTCTTCTTGCTGTCTGTCACTATCCATGAGACCTTCATACCAGGCACAAAATCATAGCCCATCTCCTTCAACTTCCTTGCCACAATTACATTCACCATCTTATCAGGATTCACATAGTTTCGCTCTGATTTCACGGTCCTTGAAATCACGAGTTTCTCCTTGGGGGCCTCGCCATTGAGAATGTCGGATACTAACTTCTTGGCAGTGGCAACAGCTCCATCGGGGTCCCTTTTGAGGATATCCTCGAAAACCGCGGTTAGTGCCTCACTCTGTAGGTCAAAGGCATCTGTTCTCCTGACCTCGTACCCCCTCACGATCACACCCTCCTCAGGCCATATGATCCTCCCCACATACCTCTTCTTCTTTCCGTGGGAGAACAGTGGATCCAGTATCCCTTCAAATTCCAATATCTCACCCTGGGCACTGAACCGGTTTGCTATCTCCTGGCCAAACTCTATGGTTTCCTCCAGGCTCTTTTTTGGAGACTCAAAGAACACACTGTCGGTATCTGAATAAATGACCTTGAGGTTCTCTTCCTCCAACTTCGAAATCAGCTCCTTTACGCTCTGCCTGGCAAATGCCGTGATGCTGCTTCCAATATCCCTGTTCGTGAACCTGTAAAATGAGGATGCAAAGACTCCATAAATCGAGTTCATGAGGATCTTTACAGCATCCTGGAGCCCATTGTAGTACAAGAATGTATCCTGATCACCTTTATCCTTTGCTTCCTTCATCTTGGCTTTGAAATTGTCCCTGTCCTCCATTAGCCTTATCAAGACCTTGGGCACAAGCCCATAACGTTCTTCTTTACCCAGGAAATGGACATCCACAGGACTCACTATGGTACCTTTTTTATCAAGTGTTGTAAAGCATATGTTGTTTGCAATGATGAGACTTGGATACATGGATTTGAAGTCAAGCACACAGACCATATTATACAGGCCGGGATCGATGGAGTGAACGTATCCTCCTTCTATCTTTTCCCCTCCGCCTTTGCCACCAGAAAGCGGAACCCCAACACTCGCTCTATCGGCCACGCGAATTAGAATGGAATCAATGAATATGGAAGTACGGCCGTTTATGGCATCATCCAGAGGTAATTTCGATACAGTTGCAAGATCCATCGCCTTTCCCAGAATCCTGATTTTCTCTAGGATCTGTAATGCCAGTTTCGCATCCTGAAGACAGTACTCAACCACCTTGTCAGGATTTTGTTCCCATTCTTCGTCTATTCTCTTGGGGTCCACATCCAGTTTCTTTTCTCCTAATAGTATCTCCGATATGTGAGATAGGGTCTCTTTCTTGGGCTTGAGCTCCTTTTTTGCATTCCACCATGCATCTGCGATAATTCGGCCGTCCAGTCTCCAGAACCTTCCTGAGATCTGTTTAGGTGGCCTGAGATTCCTCCCCAAAGTGGGCTCTCCCAATCCCAGTTTCGATGCCCTGTCTATAATTGACGGAATGTCATATCCGTCGATGTTGTAACCTGTAATTATGTCTGGGTCGTGTTTTTTTATGACCTCGACCCAATTCTCGATTATGGACTTCTCGTCCCCTCTCAACATTTTCTCTGCAATTTCTTCATTGAATTTTATGTAACAGCAGATTGTGAATATCCTCCCATCCTTCAAACTGTTTTCAATGTCGAAACTGAGGATTTTCAGATCAGGCTTGAAGGGCTCGCAATCCTCAAACTTCTTGGCCTCGACCACCAAATCCGAGGTGTAATTTCCCTTGTCAACAACTGAGCCTGATACCCTTGTGCAGGAGCCCAGATCCATATCGTACATGAAACGATGCTGGAAAGGAATGTCCGCTGCCAAAACAATGTACTCGGTCAGGAGCTTTGTCCTGTACTTTGGTACAGTAGCTGGAATTCTCACTGTTACTTTTGTAGCCCCCTTGTTCTTTCCCTGGTAAAACAGGGTAATATCCTCCAATTTCAGAACATCGGGATCATCACCTAGCATTTCAGCTACATCATTCTTATCGGCAAGCACATGAAAGTAAGGTAAAAATCCCTTGTACCTGACTGTAATGGATTTATTATCCCTTGTTTTTCCAAAGAGCTCTATTGTTGGGGCGTTATCCTCAACTGAATAAGAGCCTGTAAGTATTCTCACATCCCAGGATTCCATCACAAAACCTCAAGCGTTGGCCACTATCTTGATTACATCGCCATCTTTAAGCTCATGGTCGTGCCCTACCACACGCTTTGTCCTTGCGTCTATTGCCCTTATGAAGTTATTACCCAAATCTGTATGAACCTTGAACGCCAGATCCACAGCAGTTGCCCCTCGTTTCATAAGATAAGCATCGGGAAGTACTCTGCCATCCTTGTCTGTCAGATGCGTTTCATCTTCCACAGGATAGACAACTATAAGGTCAAGAAGTTTGAAAACAGCCTCCTCAACGCATTTTTGGACCCCTGTATTTCCGATTTTATCGAGAATATGTTGGATCTTTTCCAGGGCCTTCTTATGGGCCTCCGAAATGTCCTTTTCCTCTTGAATCTTGAAGGAATCGGAACCAGGCACATAATCTATCATATCTCCCTTTGAGGCCCTTCGTAGTGCAAGTTCTACCTCGGCACAGGTGGGAATGACAATGTAATCCTCAAGTTCCTTCAGCTTTTTTAGGTTATCCTCGGGGGCGATTTCGCATTTATTGGCTGCAATGATCATTGGTTTGCCGTGTGCCCTTATCCGATGGGATAGAAGAAGAAGGTCCTCCTCGCTCCATTGAGTGGGTTTATCTCCTAAATCTGCGTCCCGAAGACCTGCATATATCATTCCCTCTGTTATCCCCAGACCTGTGAGCTTCTCTGCAAAAATGCGCTCCAATTTAGTTCCGCTCATCTCCACCTGTTTTGAGAGCTTGTGCCAGTCCTTGAAGAGTATCCCTTTTATCCATTGGTTTATCTCCCTTTCCAGAAATTCAACATCCTCCATGGGGTCGTGGCTCCCCACCTCGCAGGGATTCCCCTCGGAATCTGTTGACCCGCTGGCATCCACTATGTGAACAAGGGCCGCAGCCTGCCTCAAATCGTCCAGGAACTTGTTTCCCAGGCCCTTTCCCTTGTGTGCGTCGGGAACCAGACCTGCCACATCTATGGCCTCCACAGGCACAAGGCGCGTTCCGTTTTCGCAGTGGGAATTTCTGGGATTGCACTGGGTCTCGAAATCCACATGAGGGCATTTTGCCCGAACGTACATAACACCCCGATTTGCCTCGATTGTGGTGAAGGGATAGCTTGCGATCTCCGCCTTTGCCAACGTTGCCGCCGAAAAGAACGTGGACTTGCCCACATTCGGCTTTCCAACTACACCTACCTCCATGTTATCATCAATACCCTATTGCATTAATGATAAAAAAAGATGTAGGCTGATTACGAAGACATCCTCCCCACCTTATAAATCCCTCTCCTTTCACCCTTAAACCTCATAAATTTTTCAAACAATCCCCCATCCCATGTCCCCCCATTCAATGCCCCCTATCTAATACCACCTCTAATACACCCAATTCTATGCCTCCTATCCAATGCCCCCCATCAAATACCCCCCATCCATTACCCCCTCCTCCCACCCTATGAACTTTACCCTTATCAAGATATGATACATGAATGATTATATTGTAAGAACAATGAATAGATCTCCCACCCAAAAAATCGTTAAAAGCGACGTCACACATAAAGATTTGAATCAAAAAGAAAAACGGGATTAAAGCAACGTTCCTGCCACATAGTACCACGTTAGCTTTATAGACATCCAACGCAATTGCCCATTCCCGTGAGGTAAAATTAATGAAATATATTATCGTCACGGGCGGTGTTTTATCTGGACTAGGAAAGGGAATCACAGTATCCTCAATGGGTAAACTCCTGGAGAGCAGGGGGCTTTCTGTAACTGCCATAAAAATCGATCCCTATCTCAACTGTGATGCTGGCACCATGAATCCCTATCAGCACGGCGAGGTTTTTGTTCTGGATGACGGAAGCGAGGTGGATTTGGACCTCGGCAACTACGAGCGTTTTCTGGATACGAGTCTGACAAAGGATCACAACATCACAACCGGCAAGGCCTACAGGGCAGTAATTGAGAAGGAAAGAAGAGGAGACTACCTCGGCCAGACAGTTCAGATTATCCCGCACATAACAGATGAGATAAGAAATATGATCAAAGAGGCCGCTGAAAAATCTGGTGTGGATGTAACACTTGTTGAGCTGGGAGGCACTGTAGGGGATATCGAGTCCATGCCCTTTTTAGAGGCGGTCCGCCAGCTTCACATAGAGATTGGGCATCAGAACTGTATGTTCGTACATATCACATTGGTACCTGTTATGAGCGTTGTGGGGGAGCAAAAGACAAAACCTACACAACACTCAGTCAAGGAGCTGAGGGCAATAGGAATTCGACCCGATGCCATCGTATGCAGGGCAAAGTCCCCTCTCAGCAAGTCAATTAAGGAGAAGATATCGCTTTTCTGCGATGTTCCCACAACTGCTGTGATCAGCGCTCCCGATGCCCAGAGCATTTACAGGGTTCCTTTGATTCTCGAGGAACAGGGCCTCACCGATTTTCTCTTGGAGAGATTGGGTGTACCCTCCTCCTCTGAAGATCTAAAAGAATGGAGGGCCTTCCTCGACAGACTCGAAAATCCGGAAAGTGAGGTGAGTGTCGCAATAGTTGGGAAGTACACGCATCTTAAAGATTCATATATCAGTCACTTCGAGGCACTGCATCATTGCGGGGCCTTTACCAAATCCAAGGTAAATATCAGATGGGTGGAGGCCGAGGATGAAAAACCAGGGGGCACAGCTATCCAGCTTGAAGGTGTCGATGGTGTGGTAGTTCCGGGAGGATTTGGAAAACGGGGTGCCCTGGGAAAGATCGAGGCTGCAAGATATGCAAGGGAGAATAAAATCCCATTTTTAGGCATCTGCCTTGGTTTTCAGCTGGCTGTAGTGGAGTTTTGCAGAAATGTCCTTGGATTAGAAGGTGCCAACAGCACAGAGTTCAACAAAAACACACCGCATCCTGTGGTGGATATTCTGCCTGAGCAAAAGGGTGTCAAGAATCTGGGAGGTACAATGCGGCTGGGAGCCCAGGACGTGATAGTTCAAGAAGGATCCAAAGCTCAAATGCTTTATGAATCCACAACCATATCTGAAAGGCACCGCCATAGATACGAAATAAATCCAGATTATATAAAGCAGATCGAGGACAGTGGATTGAAATTCACTGGCAGGTCCCCAGACAAGATCAGAATGGAAATTGCCGAACTTTCTGACCACCCATACTTTGTAGCATCCCAGTTTCATCCAGAGCTGAAGTCCAGACCTGCAAGGCCGGCTCCACTCTATGTTGGTCTTTTAAAGGCGATTTTGGAAGGTAAAAAATGACGTATGGCCGAGTGGGGATCCCCACAGATAATTAGTAAATACGGACTCAAGTGTCACTTTGCGGGGTAAAATGAAAGAGTATATATATTATTCTTACTATAACTAAAATTGATTTATGGACTGGGGGGTATTTCGAGTGGGCGTCAATGAAATATTAAGGTTAACTGAATTTACCGAAATCCCCTGGGAATCGGCAGTGTGAAACAGTGAAGAAGGAAGCTAAACAACATCATCCAAGTTCTATGATATTCCTATCACTTATTTGCCTTTTAATTGCTGGTTTGTTAGGAATAGCTGGGAGTAATATAGAGAACTCGGAAAATCTCTCAACTGTAATGGAGCCCAGTATCCAAGATATTAATGCAAATTTGCTTGATGATGAGGGATATTATACAGGATACACGACCTATCCACCAGATCCTGCCCCTTTTATTATAATTCAGCCCGATGGCACTGAATTTGAAGCTAGAAGAGTTGGGGAACAGTTTGGTGGTCACGTGGAAACCATGGATGGATATTCCATTATGGAAGATGAGACTGGCTGGTGGACCTACGCAGAAAAAGATGAAAGGGGTGTTTTGGTTCCCACCAATAATAGAGTCGGTGAGGTAGATCCAATATTTATTTCTGGAATACAAAGACATTTATCCAATGATCATCCAGATGTTAGTGGATTAAAAGTGAGAGATAAACCCCATGGGACTCGGGCACCTCCTATAAACACCACATGGAAGGCAGTTGCCATCATGCTGAGTTTTCAGGATAATGATTTTGATCCGGGAAATGACAAAGCCCATTTTGAGCAGTTGCTTAACGGAACCACCGGCAATACGATGCGCACCTATTATCAGGAGGTATCGTACGGTCAATTCGATATCGAGGTGGATGTTTTTGGCCCCTTTCAAAGTGACTATGTGAGGGCTTATTATGGTGACAATGAGGGGGGAGGGAGGGACAATGCCAATGGCTCTGTATCCAACATGGCAAGAGAGGCTGTGAACAAATCAGATCCAACAGTTGATTTCTCACCCTATGATTTGGATTCCGATGGGTGGATAGATGCCCTATTTATAATACATGCAGGCTCAGGAGAGGAGCAAAGCGGGGACGAATTTGATATATGGTCCCATAAAAGCAGTACATTCTATGTAACAAATGATGGTGTTACAGCAGGATCGTATTCAACAGAACCAGAAGACGGAAGGGTGGGAGTTTTTGCCCATGAATTCGGGCATGTACTAAACCTACCTGACCTTTATGATTCAGATTATGGGGGAAGCGGCGGTGAATCTGACGGAATAGGTAAATGGGGTGTCATGGCTAGCGGCTCTTGGAATGGAGGAGGAAATTCTCCAGCCCATTTCTGTGCATGGTCAAAAATAAAACTGGGATGGGTTGAGCCCAAAATAGTCACATCTGATCTTTCTCTTTTCAGATTGGAAATTCCACCTGTATGGAATAATACTGTAATCTATAAGATATGGGCTCATGATCCCTCGCAGGACACAACCGAATATTTTTTGGTGGAAAACAGACAGAAAGAAGGATTCGACTCATTCCTGCCAGGTGATGGAATTCTAATATGGCATATCAATGAAACTGCCCCTGCAAATCGTAATCCCAATCGATTGAGGGTTGACCTAGAGGAAGCAGATGGCAATGAAGAACTTATTACTGCTGGAGGCTCCAAGGGCGAATCGACAGATCCCTGGAAAAACGATGTCATGGGCTTCAGAAACGACACCGTTCCCAACAGTGACAGCTACAATGGCTCGGACACACATGTTTGGGTTTGGAACATAAGCGATATAGCCCCGGACGGCAACATGTCCATTGGCTTTAACGAGATCTATTCCGGCCCTGTTGGAATATTCATATCAGATCCTGTAGATGACATGAGCATTAAACCTGTGTACGACTTCATACTTAACGATACAGGCTTTCCTGATGAGGATGTAGGTGCCGATAACGATGGCAACAACGGTTCATTTATTCTTGAGTCCAGGTTGAACGGCACGTCAGATCCATTTTTATCTGTAGTACCTCAAGTAAACTTAAGCTGGATCGGAGGTGGAAACGGAGTGATCAACTGCACTGCTTTGCAGGAGGGATTCTGGGATTTCCGCGTCAAAATCCTGGACGAGGAGGGTCATTTGCTTTATACACCAATAGTCTATAACGTGGCGGTACCAACTGACATACCGCCTGTGGCAGATGCAGGTCCTGACAATTCATCGGATGTAAACGTTGCGGTGGTTTTGGATGGCTCAGGCTCCACTGACAACTCTGGCTTTATCGCTTGGTTCAATTGGTCATTTGGAGACGGAACATATCACAATGGGACCGATTCCATATTAACACACAATTTCACTGTGCCCGGGTTTTATACCGTGATTTTGAATGTCAGTGACAGCTTCGGAAATTGGGATACTGATGAGGTCAATATCACAGTTGCCGATATCGGCCCACCTGTTACAACCCTCACCATCGGAGATCCAAAATACAAGGAGAATATCGGGGACAATTGGAATGTCACCGCGAACCTCACGATTACTCTGTTCACATTGTCTGCTGTTGACAACTATGAGGGTGTGAATTTCACATGGTATACGATAGATGGAGAATACTTCGAAGGGATGGCATTCGATTTGGTAGGCTATGATGAGGGCCTGCACAACATAACCTGGGGTAGCGAGGATATGGTGGGTAACAACGAGACAGGCAATAACATATTTGTATGCCTGGACAACTCTCCACCTGTCACACCCATCGCCATCGGCACTCCAAAATATCGGGTACACGACTCCCATCCCTGGAATGTGACAGATGAAACCTTGTTCACTTTATCCCCATATGACAAGTACTCGGGAATGAGTACCACCTGGTATTTTGCTGATTCTGGTCCCCACTACGACTTGATATTTAATCTTTCTGGAATTCTAGATGGTGAGGTCAATTTATTATGGTACAGCGAAGATAATGTGGGCAACTTCCAGACATGGGGTATAAAAGTCAACCTCGACAGCACACCACCCATTACCGATATTTCATTTGGCACACCAAAATTTCGACAACAACCAACTGACAGTTGGAATATCTCTACCACAACTTTACTTACCCTTGTTGACAATGGTGACGGTGATGGCTCTGGAATCAATTTCACGTGGTATACAATCGATGGGGTGTATTACGAGTACTCAGCTCCTTTTACACTAACACCAGGAGTTCACACCCTCACATGGGGTGGTATGGACAATCTAGGCCAGAATGCCACTGGAAATATTCAGACCGTTAATGTAGATGTGGTACCTCCGCAAACGAACATTGTAATAGGGCAGCCGAACT
Organism: Thermoplasmata archaeon; assembly: GCA_020348445.1. GTDB lineage: Archaea > Thermoplasmatota > Thermoplasmata. The sequence continues at coordinate 4,764,808 of CP070751.1, read as the reverse complement.
TTCGAGCAACCGTTGGCGACATATTGAATGTCTCTTACATGACAACCTTTACATTACAGTCCACTGACCAATATTCTGGCACCAATTATTCCTGGTACATCATCGATTCCTATTATTACGAGGGTTTTGAATTCAATCTATCAGGCTATGCAGAGGGATTGTACACGATCATGTACGGAAGCATCGATAACGTGGGTAACAATGAAACAGCCAATTCAATTCAGGTTTATCTTGATATTACCCCACCAATTACCACATACACTATTGGAGATCCAAAATACCGCCTAGTAACATTTAATCCCTGGAACATCACGTCGAGCACCCAGATATCGTTATCCTCATCAGATTCACGAACAGGGGTGAATAAGACGTGGTATGTCATCGATTCAGATTATTATGAAGGTACCACCTTCGACCTCTCAGGTTACATCGAGGGCAAATATAATATCTCATATGGTAGTGTGGATAATGTTGGTAACAACGAAACTGGAAAATTTTTCATAGTCTGGCTTGATGATTCACCCCCATCAACTAACCTTTTTATAGGTTCTCCAAAATATCCCGAAATTCCATTTGAATATGTGAACGTGACACACGAAACCCAGTTTACATTATCAGGTGCAGATTATCCAGGTTTTCACAACTCAGGAATGAACTTCACATGGTATTCCATAGATGGAGATTTATACATTGGAACAACATTCAATTTATCAACCTACGGCGAAGGCTCCCATACGGTTTTGTGGGGCAGTATCGATAATCTAGGTAACAATGAAACAGGAAACTCGTTCTTTGTCTGGGTTGATGGTTCACCCCCAGAAACAGGATTATCGGTGGGCTTGCCGAGATATCCTTCCTTCCCCTATGAAGGTATCAACGTGACATCAGACACCCAGATTACCTTAACAGCATCAGATAAGCCCGATGTTCACAACTCTGGTATCAATTTTACCTGGTATACCATCAACGGCGATTATTATACTGGTTCTGCATTTGATATGTCTTTCTATGGAGAGGGCCAGCATACGATCACATGGGGAAGCATGGACAATTTGGGACACAACGAGACAGCAAATTCAATAACGATCTGGGTTGACGACTCGCCCCCGCAAACTCAATTGACCATTGGCCTGCCAAGATATCCCTTGACTCCAAATGATGGCTCCAACGTGACATCAACCACCCAGTTTATGCTGACGCGAGCTGACGAGCCTATAACTCACAGCACTGGTATCAGTTCCACGTGGTATGTAATAGACGGTGATTATTATACTGGATCCATTTTTGATTTATCCATCTACGGTGAGGGGGGACACACCATTTTGTGGGGCAGCGAAGATAATCTTGGCAACAACGAAACAGGAAATTCAATAAAAGTCTGGGTTGATGATTCGCCTCCACAAACAGATCTAGACATGGGAACACCGAGATATCCATTAACACCATACGAAAGTTGTAACATAACATCCAGCACCCAGTTTACGCTATCAGGAAATGATAAACCAGTTGGCCATAACTCTGACATAAATTTCACCTGGTACAAAATAGACGGCGATTACTATGCTGGATCGCTGTTCGACCTTGCAGGTTACGGGGCAGGTGCCCATACGATCTCGTGGGGTAGCACCGATTATATTGGTCACAATGAAACAGGAAATACAATAGTTGTCTGGTTGGACGATTTACCACCTGAAACCGATTTGTCCATTGAAACACCGAGATATCCGCTATCACCTTACGATGGTTGTAATGTGACGTCAGAAACCCTGTTCTCCTTATCAGCAGCTGATAAGCCCGATATCCATAATGCTGGAATCGATTTTACATGGTATACGATAGACGGTGATTACTTTACAGGCTCAGCATTTGATTTATCAGCCTACGGTGAGGGCATGCACACCATAACATGGGGTAGTAAAGATAATCTTGGTCACAATGAATCAGGAAATACAATTGTTGTATGGGTGGACGATTCGCGCCCTGTAACCAATTTATATATTGGAACGCCGAGGTATCCACTATCACCTTACGAAGGTTGTAATGTAACATCCTCAACCCAGTTTACATTATCAGGCTCTGACAAGCCTGATATTCACAATTCCGGAATCGATTACACCTGGTATCTCATCGACGGTGAATATCATCTGGGCTTTACATTTGATCTAACAGGTTACAGCGAAGGATCGCATACCATAGCTTGGGGTTCAATGGACAACCTTGGTAGCAACGAAACGAGCAACTCGATAACAGTATGGGTGGACGATTCGCCTCCTGTTACCGACTTGACCATCGAAACGCCAAGACATCCCCTATCACCTTACGATGGGTGCAATGTTACTTCCTCTACCCAGTTTACTCTTTCTAGGGCGGACGAACCTACTCTTCATAATGCCGGTATCGATTTGACATGGTATACGATAGACGGTGAATTTTACACAGGAACATCATTTACTTTATCTGGCTTGGTGGAGGGCTCCCATACCATCACCTGGGGAAGTTACGATAGAATAGAAAACAACGAGACTGACAATTTCATCACCATATGGTTGGATGATTCACCCCCCTCATCGCTTCTATCAATAAGCGATCCAAAATACCGCAAGGATGATGAGGATAACTGGAACGTGACAATCCTTTCGATCTTTACGATATACTCATCCGATCTATACTCTGGTGTGGACTTCACATGGTATACAATCGACGGTAATTACTTTGAGGGTAATTTCTTTAACCTATCTGGTTATTCTGAGGGATTGCACACCATCACTTGGGGAAGCCAGGATAACCTCGGTTGGAACGAAACAAATCCGCCAGAGATCGTGAATCTCAACTTCACATCCCTTGTTACAATACTGGACATAGGTGTACCAAAGTATCGAGAATCCACCACCGATCTTTGGAATGTAACTTCCCAAACTGATTTTAAATTGACTGTGTTGATCATCTCCAATGATGCTGATTTTACCTGGTACACAATAGATGGTGAATACCATGAATACGATGGCAATCCCTTCACCCTCTCAGGTCTTGATGAAGGACTGCACACCCTAACGTGGGGAAGCAGGGATACTCTGGGGTACAACGAATCGTACAATTTCATGGATGTCATTCTCGATGATTCCCCACCAAACACCCCGTATGATATAAGCGAGCCAAAGCATCGCGACAATTTGGATGATTACTGGAACGTCACGCATGCAACAATATTTACCCTAATACCCTCAGACAAATATTCAGGAGTGAATTACACATGGTTCTTCATTGATAGCAACTATTATGTGGGAACGAGCTTCAATTTGTCTGGCTTAGGACAGGGGTTGCATACCATAATTTGGGGTAGCGTGGATAACCTTGGGAACTCGGAGCCAGGCAATACCTTGAATGTGATTTTAGATGCTGGTTTCCCTTCAACCTCACTGAGTTTCGACCAACCGAAATTCAGGGCAGCGGGAATCGACACGTGGAATGTCTCGTCCGATACTGAGTTCTCATTATCTTCCTCTGATTCGAAATCCGGGGTGTATACTTCGTGGTACACAATTGATGGCGAGTATTTCGAAGGCTCTACTTTCTATCTTTCCGATTTAAATGATGGTGTTCATACCATCACCTATGGCAGCATAGATAACCTAGGCAACAATGAAACAGCAAAATCAAAAATCGTGATTTTGGATAATACCCGTCCTGTAACTGATATCGATTTTACCTCGCCAAAATATCGTGACAGCCAATATGATTATTGGAATGTAACGGACGCCTCAATGTTTTCAATGACGTCAACTGACCAACGTTCTGGTGTCGCTGATACATGGTACACCATAGATGGAGTGTATCATGAGGGTTCAAATTTCTATCTGACCGGGATTTTAGATGGTTTTCATACCATCAAATACGGTAGTTATGACAACCTGGGTAACAATGAAACCGAAAAAACTCAACTCATATACCTTGACACGAAACATCCTGATACAGATATGGATATTGGCTCACCAAAATCCCCCATGGCTGATAACGACAATTGGTACATCACCTCCCAAACGACTTTCACATTAACGCCATTTGATATGTATTCTGGTGTTGCCCATACATGGTATACATTGGATGGTAAATACTTTGTGGGGACCATCTTCAATCTCGATGGAAAATCCGATGGCTTCCATACCATCACCTGGGGCTCCATGGATAATCTAGAGAACAACGAAACTGGAAACACCCAGAGGGTCTATATCGACAACACACCCCCGAAAATCTCAATAAAAGTAGGGCAGCCCAATGGCACCATCAATGATGAACTCCATATTGCCACATCCACTCCCATCACTCTGGATTCCTTTGACTCTGGTGCGGACGGCACCACTATACTTTACAGCATCGATGGAGGCACGAGTTATACAATATATGAATCGCCCTTTAAGGTTCCAAATTCGACAACCTCCATAATCTATTATGGTATCGATGCCTTGGACAATGAGGCCGATAAATCCACACTCCAGGTGATCGTGGACATCATAGACACGGACGGAGATGGGGTTGAGGATATAAGAGACACTGATGACGACAATGACGGGCTACTGGATATCGACGAGGATAAAAACCAAAATGGAATCGTTGATGAAGATGAAACAGATCCCTTGAATCCAGATACGGACGGTGATGGCGTAGGTGATGCAGAGGATAAATATCCCACAGATAAGGATAGATGGCGGGAACCCACAGATTGGGAAAAGCTCCCATTCATTGGCCAGTTTGAGCAATCATTTTGCATCAACTTTTTGATAATAGGAATAATCTTGTTGATCATTTTGATATTGATGTACAAAGGATATAAGAGATGGAGGGCGAGCGCCTCTTGGAAGAAGGAGCCCGAGCCTGCCCAGCAACAGATCGTCGTTCAAGAACAACCTGAGCCTCCCGTAAATTCTGTGGGGGAAGAGACCACTTATCAAAACGTAACATGGGAAGATACAAGCAGTCCTGGCAATAGGATTAACCAAAAGGAAAGACCCAAATCTCCCAACAAATAATATAAATACTGAAATTTGCATATTGAAACCCAGGACCGTCTGGCTACCCAAAAAACACGGGACAGAAAAGACCTTGAAATTTAACCAAAAGAATAATATGAGTTACAAGTATCGGTGATCTAATGGCAAAACAAAAATCCACAAAAACCGCACTCTTTCTGGTTTTGCTCTTATTGTTTACAATGGGCATCCCAGGTGTTTTAGGGGATTTGGGAAAAGAAATCCCAGAAGATCACTTGGATGTGAAAGATAGCGTGGGCGCACCAATTTCTGCTGACATAAAAGTGTCGGATGCAGACTCAGATTTAAGCACCACCGAGGTTTCGTTTTATCAGGATTTGAAATCAGTGGACCCAGACATAATCGATGTTGTCAAGGAAAATACATTTTCAATAAGTTACAGTTTTTCAGAACCTGAGATGGAAAAAATAGGGGAATATGATATTCCACGGATGGAGCCTCTACGCAACGAGATAAAACCGGGCATGCCAATAATTCCTGTAAAGAGTATAAATGTTCTCCTTCCACAAGGCAATGTCCTGGGAAATATCAAAGTAACTGGAAAAGACGAGGTAGTCATTGATGGAACATATTATATCAAGCCAGGCGAGGAATCCATGATCATGGGTTCAGAGGATACAAGTCTGTCGACTGAGACATTAGATTGGTCAATATATGACTCAGAAAATAGATATCCAGAGATTGAATTTTCATTTGTTTCTGTGCAAACGTTAAGGGGTTATAAAATCCTATTTTTAAACTTGTACCCAATGCATTATTTACCTTCTTCTGGAAAAGTACTTTACTTCACGAACATGGATGTCACGGTAACCACCCTTGATATTAGGGACATATCTCCTTTGTACCGTGGTTTAGACCAAGACAAGGAATTAGTAAAGGGATTTGTGGATAATCCCTTAATGCTGGATTCCTATGAAACTTCCAGTGAACAGGAATCCTCGGGGGGTATCACACCGCTTTCCCTGACAAATTCATCTGAAACTTATAACTATGTGATAATTACAAGCAATGCACTGGCCTCCACTTTTCAAACAATGGCAAATAATAAGAACAGCTCCGGGATACCAACTATAGTGGTTACCAAAGAGGCCATCACAGCCGATCCCGATTATAACGGTAACGATACCCAGGAAGAAATCCGTAATTTCATCAAGGATGCATACATCAATTGGAGCACGAGTTTTGTAATGCTGGGAGGAGATGACGAAATAATGCCTCACAGGGGCTGTTATGGTTACGTTTTCGCTACAGGAGGTCCAGAAGAGGATGATGACATCCCCACTGACCTATATTTTGGAGGTTTGGACGGAAACTGGGACAATGATGGAGATTCCATATACGGTGAGAAGGACTCTGCCAATGGAGGAGGTGGGGATGCTGGGGAGGAATCGGACATTTTGGCCGAGGTTTTCGTGGGGAGGGCTCCTGTAGGTTCTGTTACCGAGGCTCAGACCTTCGTTGATAAGGTCACATACTTCGAGGCAAATCCAAGACCCAGGCATGTCACATTACACGGGGAGACCGATTCAAGTGGTCCCTATTATCTTGATTATATAAAAAACGGAGATGGAGGAGTTTCAGTCGACGGTGTCGAGAGTTACATCCCTTCTGTTTACAATATAACCCGATTGTACGAGAAAGACGGGCACGAGATATCAGTTGCAATTTGGGAACAAGAAATCGCCAACAACACCCTTTTCGTCAACCATGGCGGTCATGGCTCCGTCCAAAGCTATGAGATCAAGGAAGGTACATTTTATTCTGATACAGATGCTGATGATGTTGTCAACACTTACTATCCCATACACCTTTCAATAGCATGCTACAGTGGTTCATTTGATGGAAGAAGAAGCGATGGTGGCTATGTGGGCGATAGGGATAGTATGGCAGAAGAGTATATAATCAATCCGGACGGCGGTTTTGTGGCCTGCATTTTAAACAGCAGGTTTGGATGGTTCATCAGCTTCGACGTTTCCAAATACAGCGGTGAACTTGATAACGAGTTCTACAATCAGCTTTTTAACAACTACGAGATTAGAATCGGTAAAACCCTCCAACAAACAAAGGTGGAGTTCGCCTCGGATGCCTTGACACACAACACCTACAGATGGGTCGTTTATGAGTGGAACCTTTTAGGTGATCCAACGATGCAGATATTTGGGAAGGATAATGTAACTCCCATAGCGGACGCAGGTCCAGACAACTCAACAGGAACAGATCAACCCATAGTGATAGATGGTTCAGGTTCATGGGATGACTCGGGATACATCGCATGGTACAACTGGAGTTTTGGCGACGGTAACTATTCCAACAAGATGGGTCCTTATGATTCGAGTGTGGTGCATTCATACTCGACCATAGGTGTTTTTACAGTTACATTGAACGTGAGCGATGCATGGGGTAACTGGGACAACGATACCTGCAATATCACGGTGTGGGACGGCACTCCACCAATTACAACCCTTACCATAGAAGATCCGAAATATCGGGCCAATGTTGGTGACGACTGGAACATAACACAAACCTCTTCCTTTAACCTATCGGCATGGGACAAATACTCGGGCGTGAATTTCACATGGTACATCATCGATGGAGTTTATTTTGAATTTGATGGAACGCCCTTCACACTCTCAGGTTACAGTGAAGGACCGCATAACATTTCATATGGAAGTGAGGATTTTAGCGGCAACAACGGAACCATAAATATAACAGTCTGGATAGATGAAAGTGGACCTTCCACCATACTTTCTATTGACGAACCAAAACATCCTGATTCGCCAAATGACGAATGCAACGTGACCTCGAATACACAGCTTACTCTCATTGGACTAGACAATCCCTCTCATGGATCAGGCATTGCATTTCATTGGTATTTCATAGGTACTGATTACTATGAAGACTCGCAATTTACAATGTTGGGTTATGGTGAAGGTGCCCACACAATAACCTGGGGCAGTGAGGACAACCTCGGTAACAACGGCTCGGCCAGCACTATCACCATATGGGTGGATGACAGCACGCCTGAGACAACACTTACAATCGCTCTCCCAAAATATCCGTTATCCCCACAGGAAGGATGCAATGTCACGTCAAATACTACTTTTTTCCTAACAGCAAAAGACAATCCCTCCCATAACGCAAGTGTGGCAGTCACATGGTACACTATAGATTTGGATTACTATGAAGGTACAAGTTTCAACTTATCAGGCTATTCTGAGGGAGAGCATGACATAACCTGGGGCAGCAAAGATAATGTCGATAACAATGAAACAGGGAATCTTATCAAAGTCTGGCTCGACGATTCAGTACCCTATACTGAATTGACCATAGGCTCTCCGCATCATCCTGTGGAATACGAAGATGAAGCCAATGTGACCTCCGAGACCCCCTTTACTTTAACACCGCAGGATTTACCAATCCACAACTCAAGCTTGGCTTTTACATGGTATAAAATCGATTCTGATTTGTATGTGGGTCTGGTATTCAATCTCTCTGGTTATGATGAAGGTGCACGTACCATATCCTGGGGCAGCTGTGACAACCTGGGTAATAACGAGTCAAATACCATCACAGTCTGGCTGGATGATTCAATGCCCCAAACGGTTTTAACCCTTGGAAGCGATAAATACCCCACTGGCGGATTCGATGGATGTAACGTTACCGCCTATACACAATTTAACCTTACACCAGTGGATCATCCAGACCATAATTCAAGTGTAATGATAACCTGGTTCACAATCAATGGAAAATATTACGAGGGGGAAAGTTTCACACTATCTGACTTCGGATTAAATGAAGGTTCATATGCAATTACCTGGGGCAGTATCGATAATCTCGGAACAAACGAAACAGGCAATTCAATAGTCATCTTTCTCGATAAACTAGCACCGAATACCAAAATGGAGGTGGGTGATCCAAAATACCGAGAACATGACTTTGATCCGTGGATCGTCTCAGATACAACCACATTCATACTCAATGCCAGTGACGGTTATTCGGGTGTTGCTTTCAGTTGGTACATCATTGATGGAGAATATTTCGAGGGCTCTAGCTTCAACCTTTCAGGATATGATGACGGTTCTCATACGATAGTATATGGGAGCCAGGATAATCTCGGACATAATGAAACAGAAATAACTATCACAGTAATTCTCGACACGACTCCTCCTTCTGTATCTTTGGATATAGGTTTGCCAAAGTATCACCTGGATTCTCAAGATCATTGGAATGTTTCAACTTCCACACTCTTTGACATTAATTCTGATGATACCCAATCAGGGATCGATACAAATTGGTACACCATCGATGGCATATATTTTGAGGCCTCGGATTTCAACTTGGATGGTTATTCAGATGGTATCCATATCATAACTTTTGGCGCAAGAGATCGTGTGGGAAACAACAAAACAGGCAACACGACCTATGTGTATGTCGATACACAGGCGCCCACTACGAACATAACACTCTTTGGTTTAAAGTATCGATTGAATCAAAGCGATAATTTTAATGTAACCTCTTTCACACAATTTGATTTGCTAGCTTTCGATAATCGATCTAGTGTGAACTACACTTGGTATACCATCGACGGAAAATATTTCGAAGGGATATCTTTCAATCTCAGCGGTTATAATGAAGGAATTCACACAATAACCTGGGGCAGCGTTGATATGATTGGTAACAACGAAACAGGAAATGAAAAGGTGGTCGTTTTAGATGATACCTCCCCTCAAACTGAGATCTTTGTTGGTTCTCCAAAATATCGCAGACTTAATGAGCATAACTGGAATGTAACATTTCTAACTGAATTCACCCTCGCCTCTCTGGAGTCATATTCAGGGATTGACACGATTTGGTACACGATAAATGGAACCTATTTCGAGGGTCAGGTATTCAATTTATCGAACTACGTAGATGGCGAGTACAATATAACCTGGGGCGCAATAGACAATCTGAATCACAATGAAACATATGACAGTATCCTTGTTCAGTTGGATAATACCCCACCAAACTCATCACTTTCTTATGGGGAGCCCAAATATCGATTAAATGACTCTGATTGCTGGAATGTGACTCAAAGTACACCATTCACTCTGACATCAGAAGATGAATTAAGCGGTGTTTCATTTATTTGGTACACAATCGACGGCGAATATTTTGAATATTCATATTTCATGTTAACGGGCTATATAGAGGGACTGCACAACATCACCTACGGAGCAGAGGACTATCTCGGCAACAATGAATCTGTCTTTTCTATAACTGTCAATATAGATATAACACCGCCAAATACCACCATTTTCATAGGGAATGTTACTCCTCCTCCTGACGAACGATATTGGGTAAATACCACAACACCAGTTACTTTTATTGCCAATGACACCACGGGTGTCGGCGTAGATTTTATATGGTACAGCATCGACGGAGGCTCCACTTATAATGTATATACCTCGCCATTTACCCTGCCATTGAACACAGGTACAATAATTTACGGTGCAAGGGACAATCTCAGCAACAACGCTTCTAGCACATTGTTGAGGGTGAACGTGTATGAACCAGTCATAGATGACGATTACGACGACGATGGTGTCCCTGATGAGAATGATACCTTCCCAGAAGACCCAACAGAATGGGAAGATTCAGATGGTGATGGGATAGGAGATAATGCGGATTTGGACGATGACAATGACGGGTATGAGGATACAATAGAGGAATCCGAAGGAACTGATCCGTACAACTCCAGCTCAGTACCCATTGACACTGATGGGGATTTCATCCCTGATTCCATGGATTCTGATGATGACAACGACACTTACTTGGATGACGAAGACGCATTTCCATTGGATCCTACAGAGTGGCAGGATTCTGATGATGACGGGATTGGAGACAACTCTGATGCATTCCCAAACGATCCCACTCAATGGTCAGACAGAGATGGAGATGGCTATGGAGACAATCCCAATGGAACAAATCCTGATGCCTTCCCAGATGACCCAACAAAGTGGCAAGACATCGATGGCGATGGCGATGGTGATGGGGATGGTGATGGGGATGGTAATGGCGTAGATGAGGATGATAGCCCCCAGGAGGGTGGAGCATTTGAGATGCTGGAGAATAACCTGGTCTATCTATTACTGTTCATCATCATTATCGTGATAATTCTAATTATGGTCCTGTTGTTAAGAAGAAAGGGCAAGGAAGAAACAGTTGATTTTCAGGTTGAGAGCTCCCCCCAAACAGCATACGCGGATGTGGAGGTGGTGGAGGCAGAGGTCGTGGAGGCGTTAACTGTGGATGAGGAGGAAACAGAAGGCGGCGCAAACCAGGTAAGTTGGGAGAAGTAGAAAGGATATTGGGATCTTTTTTAGAGGAGTAACAAAAGATTTATTACTTCGCAAACTCATATAGGTTTTGGTGGGGAGGGTAGGTAGTAAGTTCACACCACCAATCAAATGTCTAGTTACGCGCGCAACAAGGCATAATTGGTGCGTGCCGGATCCGTAACTGCTACTGAAAAAATACGAACCTTTGCGGTTTGTATTGAACCCTTTTACCAATTGAGAAGATACCCTTTCATCATATGTGATGTCTGAGTGTTTTCTCTTACAAGGCGATACAAGCTGGTCTTTCACCAACTTGAAAAACCTGATCGAGTGTATATTCGATTGATTGGGAGGGAGCAATCCATCCCAAGAGATCGTCGCATCCGCAATAGTAATCGGTACTTTGGTTTGGAATCGAAAATGGAGGTTCACCTTCATTGGGGCATGATTTCCCTTCTGGCGATCAATGCTCATTTTTTGATTCTCAACCTGCTTTGAGGGCAAACCAAGTGTGTGAATCAATCTCTGTTGAAACGTACCTCTTGATTGTCTCCAAAATCGGTGCCGATCGTTTAATCGATCTGAAATCGGTTCGACAGTCATCATCTAAAAGATGTTAGGCAGGTTCCATTCAACCTCGTGTTGATAGGGAATTGTATAAGCTTCTTAAGGTGTCGGCTGCCAAATCGGAATCAATTGATTCGACATATCTGTTACGGATTGTACACGAGGAAGAAGGCATCCTATTCGATGCTTCATTGATAGAGGTGAATTCCTCCTGAGATTTGGTCCATCGCCCTGGGTTGAGGGTTTACTCATCCCCACCACCTTATAACAAGATATAATGAGAAATAAAGAGAATTGTTTTAATTGTTGATCATTATTAAAATCTAAAGCCATAAATATAGGAAAACAACGTCAATATTACCACTAAATAAATAATCAAAAATATTATATGCCATAAATCCTTATTATGGGCAATAAAAGGCCCAAAGTTGGCTTTTGTGGGATGTATATGAGGCTTCTTCCAATAACAAAGTACTCGAAGATTGCGGGTCATATCGCAAGCAATTATTTCAGAAAAGAGGCTATTTACCCCTTCTACGCTTCGTACAAGATAACCAACAAATGCAATATGAGATGTAAATTCTGCAATGTCTGGATGGAAAAAACACCAGTTCTTCCAACAGAGGAAGTGTTTAACGTCCTGGACAATCTGGGAAATTCCAGTATCACCTTACTGAGCCTGGAGGGAGGCGAACCCCTCAGAAGAGATGATCTCGGCGAAATACTCAGATATGCGGCAACAAAACCCTTTTATCTGTTTTTCACAACCAATGGGCTACTTCTGGATAAGGCACCCATGGAGGAGTACGGCAAATATATCGATTATCTGCACATAAGTATAGACGAGGGCCATAAAAATTTGGATATGCTGGAGCGTCTTGAGGAATTCCAGGTATATGCACCAGTGTGTGTACAAACCGTGGTAACCCACGAGGAATTGGGTGCACTTGAGGATAAGGTTAGGAAGGTTTACAAGGCCAATGCCAGGACCGTGATTATGCCTGCAGTTCATCTGGACAGAACAAAGAATTTCTACCCAAACACAGATGATTTTAGAAAGGAAATCAGCAGGCTGAAGAAAACCTATAAAAACACGATTACAACTCCATATGGTTACCTGGACAGAATCAACATGCCCCACGGCTGCTCAACGTCCTCCATCATAATAGACTGCGATGGCGTGATATTCTATCCATGCCGAATCCTTGGGCAGAAGACATGCGATCTCACAAAGACCTCTCTTATGGAATACCTCAAATCCGAGGAAGCGGCACGTTACAGGGACCAGATGAGAATCTGCGAAAGACGCTGCGGGTGGTACCAATACTATGCAACTAACTCCTTTACCTCGGTCAAGGAATTCCTATCTGCAATAAAACCGTACTATGATGACATCTTTGCAAACGGAAAAAAAGAGTGCTCAAGTAGTCAAGCCACTACATAATTATTTCAAATTTATAATCCCTCTAAGAACTTAAGATAAAGATCCCTGCACCTTTTTATTGAATCTATAAAGACACATTCATTTGAACCGTGGACATTCTCCCCCATAGGGCCAAAAACGATGGTGGGCATGAGGCATCCAAAGGCATTGAAATCCCCCACAGATCTTCCATAGGCAATTGGGGCCTCTTTTTCACAATACTCCCTATATGCTGAAAGAAATTTAACTGCCCAGGGATTTTCTTTGTCAAGGATATAAGGCTCTAAGAATGGAGTTTCCCTCTTTATGAAGGATAGTTTGTATTCACAATTTAAATTCAGTTTTTTAAGTAGATTATCAAAGTCTTCTATTATTTTGCTTTTATCCTCTCCAGGTACCGTATGCCTGTCCACTCTAATGGTACACCTATCAGGAACTGATAGGGAATCTCCCCCACCCTCTATTTTTAAGATACAAAATGAGCCCTTTCCCATGATCGGATGCTCAGCTAAGGGTAGATCATTAAGCCCATCTACAATCTTGGTGGACTTGACTATTGCATTTGTACCGCATTCAGGAGTGGCTCCGTGGGCAGAGCAGCCAAAAACATCTATATCGATTACGTATCTTCCTCTAGCTCCAAGCTTCACGTGTTCCTCGGTATCCTCGGGTATCAGGCAAAGCAAATTTGAGTTATCTCCCTTGAGTTCTTCCTGTTTCATTTTTTGTAGAAGGACATAAGAGCCCTTGCTGTTTCCTTCCTCGTCCGAGACTGCAGTAAATACAATATTCTTGTCCATTTCTTGTGCTTTCTTAAAGACATCAATGGCAATTGCAACTCCGGCCTTCATATCGCATGCTCCAAGACCGTACAATTTATTACCTTCGATTTTTGGAGTGAAGGGATCAGATTCCCAACCTTGCATGACCTCCACTGTGTCCATGTGGCAGTTCAGGATGATGATAGGGTCTTCGGGCTTTGTTATATGTTTAGCAATAACATTGGGACCAAAACCTGCAACCTTTTGCATTTCTACATTGGGATCATCTAATTCTGAAGTAATGAACTCTCCAATTTCGGTTTCATTACCTGTCACACTCTGGATTTCAACGAGCTTTTTTGTTAACTCTACTACATCCATGTCATATCCCAACTTCTTTTTCTATTCAACATTCCGTAAATATACACAATCCCCTGCAAATAATTTCTGTATATCACCGTCATCCCTCTTTAATATCAGAGCCCCTGTATCGTCTATATCCTGAGCTATGCCCTGGATACTCTCCATCTGAGTTGTGATTTTCACATGCCTTCCCAGTGTATCACTTTTTTCCTTCCAAGTTTTTACAATTTTTTGAAAATCAGAAGCAAGGAGCCCTTCATAATACTTATTCACATGTCCTAATAACCTTTGAAGCAATTCATCCTGGGAGATATCCCTTTTTAATTCATTTTTTATCGTAGTGGAAGCCCCTCTGATATCCTCAGGTAATTCACTTAAATCGAAATTCGCATTGATTCCAATTCCCAGAACAAGATATTCTATCTCATTTTCTTTAGTCTTTGCCTCAGTGAGAATCCCGCATACCTTCTTGCCGTCTATAAGAACATCATTGGGCCATTTTATTTTGGCCTTAAGACCATATTCAGAAAGAGTTTCATCAACAGCATTTGCCGCCATAAGTGTTACCAAGGTGGCCTTTTGAGGAGGGATATTCGGCCTTAGTATCACTGAAAGCCATAAACCACCTTCCGGCGATATCCAATTCCGATTTCGCCTCGCCTTACCCTCACTCTGAATTTTCGCAATGACAACGGTACCATCCTCAGCTTCTGATTCTGCCAAATCCTTTGCCTGGATGTTCGTGGAGCCTAAAACCTCATAGCTGTATATAGCCCTGCCAATTATTTTGGGATTGGGACTGCCTTTCAGATCAATTAAAGTGGACATTGGATGTCTATGATAATAGATGCTTTTAAATGTTGCTGATATATGCCAGTCAAAGGCTAGGACCTTTATAAACTCCTAAACATTTTTATATACCACTAATGTATAATCCACCGAAAACATGCCCAAGGAAATACTGACAATCGACGATTTCGATTTGAAGGGAAAGACCGTTTTAGTCAGAGTGGATATCAATTCCCCTATAAATCCCTTGACAGGTGAAATTTTAGACGATACCAGGATTCGGAACCATATAAAGACCATAAAGGAACTCTCGGAGTCCAAGGTCGTTTTGCTTGCCCATCAGAGCAGACCAGGCAAAAGGGATTTTACTAACTTGAAAAAGCATGCAAAGCAAATCACCAAAAGGCTCGGTAAGAAGGTCACTTATATCGACGATTTCTTTGGAAGCAAGGCCCTCACCAAGGTTCAAAACATGAAAAAGGGCGAAAGGATCCTTTTGGAGAACGTGAGGTTCTATGCAGAGGAGCATTTGTTAAAGGGCAAGGATTTTGCATCCCAGGCAGAAAGTCACATGGTTTCCCATCTTGCTGAGCTTGGAGATTATTTTATAAACGATGCCTTTGCTGCTGCGCACAGGGCTCAACCTTCGCTTACTGGATTTACCGAGGTTCTGCCATGCCTTGCAGGAAAGGTCATGGAAAGGGAGATTTCAATGCTTCAGAAGGCTATGCACAGTAACGAGCGGCCAAGTATCGCCGTTCTTGGCGGGATAAAGGTTTTCGACACCATAGAGGTAATGAGAAACATGTTGGAGAATGATGTAGTTGATCGAGTACTCACAACAGGTGTTGTTGCCAATATCTTCTTACTTGCCAGGGGGCATGATCTTGGAGAGCCGAACATCTCGTTCCTCGAAAAGGAGGTAGGTAAATACGAGGAGCTCACGGAGCAGGCAAAAGCCCTGGATAGTGAGCACAGCAGTAAAATAGACGTGCCCGCTGACTTAGTACTAAATGACAACGGAGAAAGAAAAGGGTTATCGTTAGGGGACCTACCAGCAGAATCGAGGATATTTGACATAGGGTTGGATACAGCTGTTAACTACAGAAATCAAATCTTGGAAGCCAAGAACATCATATTAAACGGTCCTGCAGGTGTATTTGAGATAGAGGAATTTGCGGTGGGTACGACCATTATCTTCAATGCCATAGCAGAATCCAAGGGTTTTTCAGTAATTGGCGGTGGTGAGACAGTAGCTGCCGCAAGGAACCTGAATTTGGAAGGTAAGGTCAACCATATCAGCACGGGCGGGGGGGCATGCATAACTTATCTTGCAGGTCAGAGCATGCCTGTAATCGAGGCCTTGAAGCATTCGAAAAAGCTGTACGAAAAAGGGCATTATAGATGCTGATGGATAGGGTTGTCCCCTAGACATCTCTTCTTTTTCTTCTATAAAAGAATATACTTAATCCTAAGACAATGACAATTACGCTAATTGCAATGAAGAATTCTGATCCAAGAAAATCTATGAAGTCATCATCCGAATCCTCTTTGGGTTCATCTAAATCATATTGACTTAGATCTAATTCTGAAATTGGGAGCATATTTTGAAGTATAACATCCACTGGTGATTCTAAGATTGGTAAATATTCAACTTTACCTAATTCAAAATCATCTTGATAATCATAAATAGATATATCTATTAAGGATGTATCTGTCGTTCCCCACCAGTTATAATTCATATAATATTTTTTTTCTACACTATTTCGGAAATTATACTCAATATTATCTTGGATATTATTATTTCTTATTGTAAAATTTGTATCTTCATTAGAAGAAGAACTAAAGTAAATATTAATTCCGATTTTATTATTAGCAATTTTGTTATTCATTATTTGAGAAGTTGCCCCCTGTTCCATTTCTATTCCAATTTCATTATTCGTAATAATATTATTCGTGATATTTTCATTTGCCGAACCTAAAATGTTGATACCATATTCACTATTATTAACAATATAGTTATTATAGACTTTAATTTTCCTCCCAATATCGACACCCCCATTATTATTAAGGATATAGTTATTTTGTATAAGATTTGAATTTATAATTCCTCTATCATTATTTATAACAATATTATTAGTAACATTTTCTCCATAGAGAATGCTTCGACCATTCTTAATAAATACATTGTTAATTATATTTTTCCCCTCGTTAACTCCAAGTTCATTGTTGATAAATTCATTATTCATTATAATTGAGTCGCAATCATGCAAATCAATCCCATTTCCATTGGTATAAAAGGTGCTATCTGTTATAGAAATCATTAATGCGCTACAATCAATTCCCTCTGATGAATATTCAACTCTGCAATATTTTATAATAGAATCTTTACTGGTTTTTTCGATTTGTATTTTACCCCAATCACCTCTTTCAGGTGATTTTGAATTTGAAGTAAAAGTAATTATATTTGATTCAGTTCCTACTGCATATAATGTTCCATCAATACGTATATATTTATCTGAGTTGAATTTAATGATTACACCAGGTTCGATAGTTAAATTGACATTTTCTTCAACTAAAGTGTTTTCAATTATTATATAAGGACTATTTTCCAAAGCCCATACAGCATCCGATGATATGAAACCACTAATTTCTGTCGATCCTTCAGAAGTTGCGTTGTCTATCATAGAAGGGATTAAAAACAATCCTTTAATCGAGAGTAAAATTATCAACAAAATCGAGAATATACGAATTACTAACTTCTTCCTATCGCTATTCATTTATCCAACCTCATAACAATATTAAATTAATCCCATATATAAACATTTGCTCCGAGCAATGTTTTTTGGCCCAATTTAAATGTAATCCCCAGCTTTTACTATTAAACGGGCGCGCCCTTCGGAAATAGTACTATTTAATCATCGTTACGGAACATCAAAACCTCTTCTATAAATAATGTATGGAATATCACTTGCCCTATTCTTTTTATCTACCGCCTAAATCCTCTTCTAATAAATTATATTAACAACAATTGTGATATACAAATTGAGGGATATCATGAAAAACAGAGGAAGACTTTGTGCAATATTATCGATGATCGGCATTTTCAGCTGTTTGGTTTTACCTGGAACAAATGCTGAGACTTTCGATATAGGTGAAATTGTAGAATCAGATGCTATTAATACTCCTTTTACCTCAGGAGTCTATTTAAATGGTGACCCCACTAATGCAACAAAAATATTTGACGGTGATTTAAGTTCAGGTATTATTTATGAAGATAGCAGTGAATTTTCCAATCATTTTTGGCTTCAATTTACATATCCCATATTTGTCAATAACATCACAGTAAAATCGAGCTTTGGGGGAGGAAGGTCAAATTATAGTCTAGAAATCGAATTGTACGAGTATGATATATATTGGGGCGCTGAAATTAATGACGATATATTCTTGAGTTTAAATTGTTCGTTAGATAATATACACCTTTCCATTTCGGAAAGTGGGACAAATAATTTCTATTTCAACGATATAATCATAAACTATACCCCAACTGCTTCTAATCTTGAAGAACTTCAATTTCAAATCAATGACCTTAAACAGCAAATAAACCAACTCGATAAAAGGATAAATGAATTAAACAATTCGATGCTTCAACTTGAATCTGAAAATGCAGAGCTTTGGTTAGAGATAAACAATCTTACAAAAGAAATAGAAATCCTTGAGAGCACCGAGAAAGAGACAATAATTGAGAAGGATCCGGACAATAATCTTGTCTATACAGCCATGGGATCGGGAATCTTAGGCATAATTGTAGCTCTGGTGGCCATAATCTTGGCCTCAAGAAAGTTAGGTTCAAAAGAGCCAACCAAGACGAAAGGAGAACCTGAAGATAAGATAACTCCCGAGGAAAAAGAATAATGAAACTAATTTTAGATGTATTGATACAAGCGTTTATATAATTGAGTCTTATAATTAATACAAATATATCGGAAACCTATTTAAATAACTCTTAACTCCGATATATCGGAAACCTTTATAAACGTATAACCTTTCCGACATATTATGCATGGTGAAAAAAGGGAACGGATCCTCCGCGTTCTTCTCAATGAACCTAATGGTACCCTCACTAAATACCGAGTTGCAAAACTCTCGGAAACCTCCACTAGCTGGACGATCGAATATCTGCAAACTCTACAGAAAAGAAGACTCGTTAAAGAAACCAAAGTTGTTAAAATAGAAAGTCTATTGGATATCTGGGAATCCATATCAAGAAAGCCATTGCATTATGATTTTTTTATGGATTCACCATCCAAGTTCTTAAAAAAAATTGATATGGATTATGCTCTAACAACATACTTTGCTGAAAACCTACTCAATCATTATTTATTCCCGTCAAGTGCAGATATATATGTTGTGAAAGACGATATTCCTAAGTGGAAAGATAAAATTGTGAAAAAAGGATTAGTTGGCAAAGGTAATTTCAGATTACTCGTTTACGATCCCCATGTTCTCTATAAAAAGCAAAAAATAAAGGGATTGTGGGTCGCTTCAACTCCACAGGTCTTGTTAGACCTAAAAAGAGAGGGCGGGGTTTGTCAAGAAGCTTATGATATAATGGTTAAAAAGTATGTACGAGCCAAAAGAAATTGAGCTGTATGTTGAACATTTATCTTGAGATAAACGCTGACGTAATATATCTTTTAAGACCGAAACTTATTAATTCTAAAAAGCAATAGGGCGCTTCTGGAGATTATGAAAACAAGGGCCATTTTAAAGATAAGAGGCGATGTGCAGGAAGCCGGCTATAGAGCATTTATCATGAGAACTGCTCAAAAGTTAAAATTGGTCGGATATATCGAGAACCTCACAGATGGGGAGGTCAGAATAGTGTGCGAAGGCGAAAGAAAAGCCATAGATGAATTCTCTGAAAAAATCAGACTGAAGAACGACATGGTTTATGTGGAGTCTGTAAGGCGAAATTTCAGCAAGCCAAAGGGGGAATTCAAGAGATTTGAAGTGAAGACCGGTGATTTAGCATATGAAATGTTCCAGGGATATGCCACAGCCGGAAAGCACTTCAATCGGTTAGGTCAAAAGATTGATTGTGTAGGTCAAAAAGTGGAGGAAGTAGGGCAAAAGGTTGATAACCTTACCGTTCACACTGATGAGCATTTCAACAAATTAGATGAAAAATACGGGATCGTTTCAGAAACATTGATTTCGATGAATAAAGAGCAAACAAGGACAAGGGAAGAATTGACGAGAGCTGTGGATAGCCTCAACACTTTAGTAAATTCTGTAAATGTTCTGATCAAAGAGCATATTGAAAAGGAAGGATAAATTACCGATACAACTTTTTATTAAGGGCGTGGTTAATCCTAATAAAGATGGTAAGAAAGATGAGAGCAGTTATATTGATGAAAATCAGATTTTTTCTAATCTCTTTAATATGCTCATCTCTTATCACGTCGGCAAAATCAGGGTATCGATTGAATTGGATTATAAAAGCCAAAAACACCTCATATTTTTCACAAAACCCTTTTAAGCTCAGTGGTATTTCATGCTGTAAGCTCGATGCCACTGTAGCTTAGTGGTTTGGAGGTGCCATTGCGAGCCCCTCTGCACCGGCTAAGCTACTCACATCAAATACATATGCCACTGTAGCTCAGCGGTCTTTCGTGGAAACCTTCGGTCTCCACTAGCCAGCTAAGCTACGTCGTATGGACATCATTTGCCACTGTAGCTCAGCGGTAGAGCGGCTGATTCGTAATCAGCAGATCAGGGGTTCAAATCCCTTCAGTGGCTCTTTCTTTTTTCAAAATGCGAGCCGAGCAGGCCAATGCGAGGTTTTTGGATGGCTGAAACTTTTTGGTGAGCATTGGCCAGCGCAGGCGAGTCTCAAAAAGTTTTAGGTTCCAAAATCCCTTCAGTGGCTTTTTTTACTTTTCTTAGTTACGCCCCAAATATAATACAGAGTAGGAGAGGGGCCCAAAAGAGTATATTTTATTACCCTTATCATCCATACCCCCTTTTACATGATGGAAAAGCCGAAGCTCATCTTACTTGTGATTCTTATTTCGCTTATCGGTATCTTCGGGATCTATGCCTATGCCGTTATGATAGAGGAAAAGACAGTGTCCATCGGCGATTTGGGGCCGAAGTACATTGGAAGTATGGTGGAGGTCGAGGGCAATATCAAAGAGGTAAAGACCTGGCAGGACGGGGACCTTTCACTCATATTGGTGGATTACGAATCTGGTAAAACCGTGGAAGTGAACGTGGATTCAGATGCCGTGGAAAATCTTGATCATCAGGATAAATTGATTCCGGGGGCTAAGATCAGGGTCTCGGGACTTGTGGAGGATTACAAAGGTGAGATTCTTATTCACGTTATGTCTTCCGAGGGAATCGAGCTTCTTCAAACTGCAGCTAACAACATCATTCCTTTAAATGTCATCCTCAAAAGGCCCGAGGTTTTTGAGGGTGTACAGGTGGTGGTCAGGGGCAATGTCTGGAAGATCGAAGAAATAGAGAGCATCAAAGCTTTCACGTTCACCCTTCAAAATACAAGCGATGATGGATATTACTCTGTGAACTGCATTGTTTTCAACATCACCCAGTTTGTGGATAGGGATGAGATGAGGATACAATATGGCGACGATGTTGTTTTCACTGGGATTTTTGAGTACTACGAACAACAAGGAATCTGGCAAATTCAATCGCATGAAGGCCGAAATGCCCTTGAAAAGGTAGATTGAATATTTCAATGGGATTACTATTCTAAAGGATTCTACCTATAAGGTCAAATCAATTCTTTTGGAACACACCCGGGATCGTGTCCAACTCTATATTTAAAATCCGTGTCTTTTAGACGCTTGGTAACATGGGGATATAAAATCAGCTCCTCTATTTCCATCTCCTTTTTTAGGAAGGGGGCCACGGCTGCAAGACGCTCCCCCAATTTTCTTATATTCCCTGGGTCAGAGAAGGATACCATAACTGAAGGGTGACAGGAGACACCAGCTGCAACCAGGTTTTCAAGTCCTTTGAGTTGAAGGGAAAATCCCTCGGGATTTGCGTCGGTTAGGGCAGAAAATTCCTCCTCATTCGTGCCTTTCAGCGAGACTCTGACATGGAGGTTTTTGAATTTGGAAAGGGCTTCAGCATATTCCTTTTCATGGCCGATTAGAATTCCGTTGGTCTCGAGAATGAACCTGTACTTTGTTTTATCAACGAGCGAAAGGAGTTTTAACAGATGCTCCCTTCCAATTGTGGGCTCCTGACCCGAGAGCCTCATCAATCTGTATCCTTTTTTATCACCTATTGAGCACAGCTTCTTGAAGACCTCTTCAGGAGTATAGAACTTACCAACTTGCCCTGGGTGATGCCTTATTTTATCACCTGCCCAGCAGAAGGCGCATAGAAGGTTACAGCAGGTCACATCCCCTGTGACTATACCTCCATACCACTTAGCTGGCCGGAAGCGATAATAGGCCCTGCTTTCTCCTTTAAATGCATATTTTTCCAGGGTCTCTGTTCTTTTTATTGGGTCATACATGGCCTTTCCCCTTACTGACCTTAAAATCAAAACAGTACAAGCTTGATTCTGGAGAGTAGGTATGGACCTCCCTTTCACCCAACTTTTCTAATTTTATGCCTCGATTGGATGCTTCCTTATCTATTTCAACCCACCTTTCCTCCTTCTTTTCATGACCCAGAATTTCATAGTAATGAATGGTCCCTTTATCTTTAATGTTAGAAAAAGCAGAAGACAGATATTCAAAGGCCGAGTGGGGTAGGTTCATGATGATCCTATCTGCATGCTCAAGTTTGGGGACAATAACTTTCGAATCACCATGTGTAGGTTCTATATTTGATACCTTGTTCCTTTCAATATTCTTTCTAAGATAACCAATGGCTTTCTCGTTAATATCGATGGCATATATCATCTTGGGCTTTCTATTCTTGGCAATGAGAATCGAAAAAGGTCCGATTCCGCAGAACATGTCTATTACCACATCACCATCCTCCACCATCTGGGCAATCCTCCAGTGCTCAGTTGCCAGACGGGGAGAGAAGTAAACGTTGGCAGGGTCAGTTTCCAGTTCAATGCCGTATTCCTTGTGAACAGTCTCAGTA
Organism: Thermoplasmata archaeon; assembly: GCA_020348445.1. Lineage (GTDB taxonomy): Archaea > Thermoplasmatota > Thermoplasmata. Next base: position 4,741,404 of record CP070751.1, on the reverse strand, counting down.
CTCGCCTGACCTGCCACGACTTCCAGGTTTCTTACCCTTTCCTCACCAACAACCCCCCGATCCAATGCAACGGTTTCTATGCTCTTGTTGGCTGAAAGCAAAGCCTTACCTATTATCTCTTTGTATTCTAGAACCTCATCTTGCAGTTTTATTATGGCAACATTTCCAACGACATCAAAGGAGGTGGGCAATTTGGATTTGAGTTCATCAGAAAGATCCAATAGCTCTTTGTAACTCTTTGTTCCTCTTTCCAAAACCTGAAAGTCCCGTTCAATTACCTCGTATCCTAGGACTTCTTTCCCCCTCTCACCGCCAACTAATGGGAGGTAAAGGAATTCCTCATCTCTATTGATGGCCAGCTCTATATTCAATAATCCTTTATCGATAAGAGCCTTGCGCACTTCTTCCCCTTTCTTCTTAGGCACTACAATACAAGGAGATTTCATGCTCATGATATAAGATTAAAGGATTTAAAATCTTTTCAATACAAGAATGAAAAATAAAAAAAATAAAGGAGATTAAAATCTCCTTCTTCGTATCTGATAGTAGGTCCCAGATGTCAATATGTTCATTGCAAATACAATAGCTGCAAGAATTGCATACACTGGAATTACTGCTATAATATCGAGCTTCTTATCCTTGTTCTTATTTGATTTTGTTGGATCGTCGCTTGGTTTGGTACCTGAGTGGGGTGGTTTTTCTGGTTCTGAAGATGGTTTCTCTGGCTTTGTTGGTTCCTCGTTACCTGATTCTGGGGTATCCTCAGGAACATCCGGTTCTTCTATTGGAGGTTCGGATGGTGGCTTATCTGATATGGTAATGATGGTTGTGATGACACTTTGGCCTCCATCCTCATCACGGACAGTCAGTGTTACTTCGTACTGACCAGAGGCAAGATATTCGTGTGTAACAGTCTTGCCATATGCGGAGCTTCCATCTCCAAAGTTCCATTCATAGGTCAGGGTATCGTCACCGGGATCACTGGCCTCTGCATTGAAGTGAACTGTTTCCTCAACCTCTGCTTCAAGGGGTGCGTCAATTGTAGCCTCGGGATCTACATTCAGGATTGTTAGGTATACAAAGACTGTATCCATGTGCCCTTCAGAGTCTTTTACTGTGAAACTAACTGTATACACACCATCATCTGAGAAGGTGTAATCAATGGTCTTGCCAAAGAAGAGGTTTCCATGTCCGAAGTCCCATATGTAGGTAAGCGTGGATTCATCCCCTGGATATGTTGCGTGGCCGCTGAAGTAAATTGTGTCACCTTCGTAGAATGTGGACATTGTAGGACTATCGATAATTGCAGTGGGCATTCTTGCTACAATATGAATTGTCATGTACGAAGTTCCTGATTGTACCTTGGAATCTGTCACTGTCAGGGTCACAATATAATCTCCCTCGTTCTCATAAGAATAGGTTAGTGTAGGCAAGGAAGAAGTAAAGCCATCTCCGAGATCCCATTCGTAGGTAATAGCAGATTCCAGGTCGTAGCTGGAGCTTCCATCGAACGTTATTTCGTCGTTCTCGTAGAATGTTGCGCCATCTGGAGGTGAGGAAATCACAGCCTGCGGATCTGTATCTTCCAAGACTTGTATTGTCCATGTATGTTCTTCAGCCTCAACAGTAATTAGCGATACTCCAGTGAGATGATATTCACCAGCAGTCTTGGCAGTCAGTATATATGTCCCTGCTTCTTGAGCAATGAATTCGAAAGTAGGTCCCTGGCCAACAAATTCACCGTCTAGATACCAGAAAACAGTCACTCCAAGTTCTGACGGATTTGAAAGCTCAACCTGGAAGGTCTGGCTCTCTCCCTCCATTAGTGTGGGATTGTACCGCAGCTCATATCCCGTCACGCTGGCTGGCTCTGAATACACGCCAGTTGCTGTATCTCCACCTCCATTTGTTGCATTTGTATATAGCCTCAGTGTATGAGCGCTGTGCTGCTTTCCCCTTTCGTCTAGCCACTTGACCACACCACCTGAATTCATGATATAGTATCCTGGTGAACTGAAGCTCTGATGGCCCTGGGGGAAGTTTACATTGTCTCCTGGATTTCTGTCAGTGAAAACTGGGAGGCGCAGCAAGGCAGTCTCACCAGGTGCAAGAGTTCCCACATCCCAATACATATAAACCTTGTCGCTATGAGGTGGAGTTCCCCTCAGGGTAATTGAGACGCTCCCCTGCGATAGCCATAAGACATCGATATCCTCGTCGATCTTCCCATCACCGTCGTCATCCATCATGTTGAAGGCTTCCTCATCGATTAAACCGTCGTTATCGTTGTCTGCTCCATCTCCACCGACACCATATTCTCCTCCCCATCTGTCCTCCATTCTGACGTTTGTCCAGGTGTAGTTGAACTTGTTTGTTATGTTGTACTCCACGACCCAGAATATAAGCTCCCCAACCTCTATTATGCCATCACCGTCGCCGTAGTCGAAGAAGTAGCCGGGAGTCGATCCATCCACCACAATTTCGCCAGGTTCAGGTGGCGGCTGTGGATCGTTTATAGGCAGGAAGTACTTGTCAAATCCAGAATATCTGATTAAAATCGTGTATGTGTCATATGCCATGACCTCGTCATCCACTATTATCTCTGCAAGGTTTGTAACATACTTCTCGCCCTCTGGGTCCACCACGACAATGATGTCGAAATCGATGGTAAATATTCCCTTTCCAGGCAGCTGGTATATGACCTTGTTACCATCGAGGCTGAGCCCGCCTGTGATATAGTTACCGTCGAATAGGAAGTTGCCCACATCCTCGTCGATTAGAGTGTCACCATCGTTGTCCAGGCCGTCCTGCCTTTCTTCGTCTATTAAACCATCACCGTCATCGTCAATTGCATTTCCAATGTATTCAAGTTCCCATGGCAAGGTATCCACAACCTCACCAGAGTCGAAGGGATTCTTTACCCATAGATGCACATGGAGGATATTACCGATCTTTGCCACATCTGGAGAAACTGTTTTTTCTATCTCGGCCTTCACAATTCCGAAGTCAGCATCAAGGTAGTCCATGCCAATGCCAAGGGTGACATATATTGGATGCGGAGTGGTTACCGCCCAGCCCCAGCTCAGGTCCAGGTCCACCTCATAATCACCGGGTCCAAGTCCTCCAAATAGATAGTTACCATTGGAATCTGTTGTAGTTGTCAGATAAACTGCGTCTCCGTAAGTTGTGGTTCCCTGAAGCACAACAGTTATTCCTCCTACACCTGGCTCTGAAGGATCGTACAGAGCGTTCATGTTCTGATCATGCCATACAAAATCACCAATTGATCCAGCCTCTATTGTGGTTGTAACAGAATCCCTCTCTGGTGGAAGAGGATTGCCGTTTGCATCAGAGTAGTACAGAGTCACAAAATTAACCAGCTCTTCGCCATCAGGGACAACCAAATCGATTTTAACATTTACTACAATCGTACCGCTTCCTCCGCTTGCCACATCTCCGATTTCCCAGGTCAAGGTATTTCCCGAAACCGATGTGGGAGCTGGTGTGGCAGAAACAAAGGTAACATAATCAGGCAGGTTATCCACAACCTCAACTAGTGTGGCAAGACCGGATCCTGTATTTGAATACGTGATGGTGTATTGGATTGGCTCGGCAGGTGTTGCAGAATCGGGACCTGTCTTGGATATGTGCATGACAGGGGCGGTGACTACAACATCTGCATAATCGCTTTCCTGTGGATAGTAGTTCCCGTTTGCATCTGCATAATCCAAGGTAACTACATTGTGTAAAAGGGTCCGATCAGGTGTCCCAACATCCACAGTAACGGTTATGGTTATAGTCCCGCTTGCACCTGGTGCTAAGTCTCCTATTGTCCAGGTATATACATCTCCAGTAGAACTATCCGGTGAGGGTGTTGAGCCTACAAAGGTAGTATCGGCAGGAATTGTATCAACAATCTCGACAAGTGAAGCCCATCCTGTTCCTGAATTCTCATATTCGATTGTGTACTCAATCGTATCCCCGGGATTTGCTAATGACATGTTCGCGGTCTTCATAATCGAAAGATCAGGCGCTGTAACGATGACATCTGCATAATCACTTTCCTGCGGATAGTAATTGCCGTTTGCATCTGCATAATCAAGAGTGGCAACATTGTGAAGCAGTGTTTCGTCAGCAGTTCCCACATCCACTGTCACTATAATTGTTATGGTCCCGCTTGCACCTGGTGCTACATCACCTATTGTCCAGGTATATACATCTCCGGCGGAGCTGGTAGGTGAGGGCGTTGAGTTTAAAAAGGTCGTATCAGCAGGTATCGTATCGACGATCTCAACAAGTGAGGCCCACCCGGATCCTGTATTTTCATATTCTATTGTGTATTCAATCGTATCACCTGGGTCTGCATAAGAAACATCAGCTGACTTTATAATGGTCATTACAGGTGCTGTAACATTGACATTAGCAAAATCCGATTCCTGTGGTAATGGATTACCATTGTCGTCGGCATAATCCAGGGTCACAGAGTTATGCAAAAGTGTTTTGTCAGGAGTACCCACATCCACCTTAACTACAATGGAAATGGTTACCGAGGCACCCGGTCCAATGAGAGCATAATACCACATGTAGGTATCGCCATTGTTGTAATCATAAGTTGGCGATGAAGAACCATAAGTTGTATCGGCAGGGATCGTATCATTTATCCAGACATTGGTTGCATTTCCAGTTCCACTGTTTTCAAAAACGATTGTATATGTTATTTGATCACCAGGGTCTGCAGTTTCGACATTTGCTGTTTTTGTGATGCTCATTTCCGGGGCCGTAACTGTAACACAGGCATAATCTGTTTCCTGGGGATAGGGATTACCATTGGCATCGTCGTAATCCAATGTAGCGTCGTTGCGTAATACTGTTTGATCAGGTGTTCCAGCATCCACTGTGACATTTATTGTTATTGTCCCGCTGCCATATCCAGCAACAGTTCCGATATTCCATGTATATGTCCTTCCGCTAACGCTGTCATGAACTGGATCTGAGATTACAAAAGTCGTGTGCAAAGGTATTGTATCTGTCACAACAACATCTGTGGCAACACCGCTTCCATGGTTTTCATAAAATAGGGTATATACAATAGTGTCCCCTGGATCCACCTCGCTTACATTGGCTGTTTTGGTAATGGTCATGTCAGGGGCAGTGACAGTAACGTCTGCATCATCTTGAAGCTGTGGATAGTAGTTACCATTTGCATCTGCATAATCCAATGTGGCCTCGTTGTGAAGCACTGTGCCATCGGCGACACCAACATTTACCTTGACTGTTAATGTGATGGTGCCGCTGGAATATCCTGCAACAGTTCCTATGTTCCATGTATAGGTGTTTCCACTAACACTGTCATAGACTGGATTTGAGCTCACATAGGTCACATCAGAAGGTATGGTGTCCGTAACAACAACAAGTGTTGCATCTCCGCTTCCCTTGTTTTCATAGGTCAGGGTGTATACAATTGGATCCCCAGGATCTGCATGTGTGACATCTGCAGATTTTTTGAAGGTCATTTTCGGGGCTGTAACAGTTACATCTGCACAATCGCTTTCTTCAGGTTGTGGATTTCCATTAGCATCATCATAGTTGAGAGTAACATAATTGCATAGTAATGTACCGTCGGGTGTACCAATATCCACTTTTACTATCAATTCTATGCTCCCGCCGGTTTCTTTGGCCACCAAACCGATATTCCAGGTTATAACATCCCCAACTATGCTCGATGGAGCTGGAGTTGCATTCACATAAGTCGTGTCTGGATCTATGGTATCAACAATCACGACATCTGTTGCGTCACCGGAACCCGTGTTCTCGTATTCGATGGTGTAGGTTATATAATCGCCAGGATCGGCCTCTGAGACATTTGCAGTCTTGGAGATTGTCATATCAGGTGCAGTGACAGTTACATCCACGTAATCTGACTCTTCGTCCTGTGGATTTCCGTTAGCATCATCGTAATTCAGGGTCACGGTATTTCTCAGGATGGTTCCATCTTCAACATATGCATCCACCTTCACAATCAGGGAGAAGCTCCCTGCGTCCCTTCCTGCGATAGTCCCAATATTCCATGTGATTACATCTCCAACTATACTCGATGGAGTCGGAGTTGCATTTACATAAGTCGTATCAGGATCTATGGTATCAACAATTACCACATCAGTTGCGTCACCGGAACCCGTGTTCTCGTATTCGATGGTATAGGTTATATAATCGCCAGGATCGGCTTCTGAGACATCAGCTGTCTTGGAAATTGTCATATCGGGTGCAGTAACAGTGACTTTTACACAATCTGTCTCCTCGTCCTGTGGATTACCGTTGGCATCATCGTAGTTAAGGGTCACAGTGTTTGTTAAAATAGTTCCATCTTCAACATATGCATCCACCTTCACAATGAGAATAATGATTCCAGAGTCTCCACCGGAAACAGTGCCGATATTCCAGGTAATTACGTCTCCAACTTTGCTGGATGGAGCCGGAGTTGCATTTACAAAAGTCGTATCGGGATCTATGGTATCAACAATTACCACATCTGTTGCATCACCGGAACCTGTATTCTCGTATTCGATGGTGTAGGTTATATAATCGCCAGGATCGGCTTCAGAGACATCTGCAGTCTTGGAGATTGTCATAACAGGCGCAGTGACTGTTACATCCACACTGTCTGTTTCTTCGTCCTGTGGATTGCCGTTGGCATCGTCATAGTTAAGTGTAACAAAATTTGTCAGAACAGTTCCGTCTTCAACATATGCATCAACCTCCACAATCAAGGTTATGCTTCCTGAGCCTCCTCCAGAAACGGTTCCGAGGTTCCATGTAATAACATCTCCAACTATACTGGATGGAGCCGGAGTTGCACTGACATAGGTTGTATCTGGATGGATGGTATCAACAATCACGACATCAGTTGCGTCACCGGTTCCTGTATTCTCATATTCAATGGTGTAGGTTATCTGATCTCCGGGATCGGCTTCTGAGACATCAGCGGTCTTGGAGATAGTCATATCAGGTGCAGTTACAGTGACATCCACGTAATCTGATTCCTCGTCCTGTGGATTGCCGTTGGCGTCATCATAGTTCAGGGTTACTGTATTTCTCAATATAGTCCCATCTTCAACATAGGCATCCACCTTCACAATGAGTATAATAATTCCAGAGCCCCCTCCGGAAACAGTGCCTATATTCCAGGTTAAAACATCTCCAACTTCGCTGGATGGAGCCGGTGTTGCATTTACAAAAGTCGTATCTGGATCTATTGTGTCCACAATCACAACATCTGTTGCATCCCCAGAACCTGTGTTCTCGTAGGAGATTGTGTAGGTTATATAATCTCCAGGATCGGCCTCTGAGACATCGGCAGTCTTGGTAATTGTCATACCAGGCGCAGTTACTGTGACATCTACGCTGTCTGTTTCTTCGTCCTGTGGATTGTCATTGGCGTCATCATAGTTCAGGGTCACTGTGTTTGTCAGAACTGTTCCATCTTCAACATATGGGTCTACCTCCACAATCAGGGTTATGGTTCCCGAGCCACCACCGGAAACTGTCCCAAAGTTCCAGGTAATAACATCTCCAACTACACTGGATGGAGATGGACTTGCACTGACAAAGGTCGTGTCGGGATCTATTGTATCCACAATCACGACATCAGTTGCGTCACCGGTTCCTGTATTCTCGTATTCAATGGTATAGGTTATCTGATCTCCGGGATTTGCTTCTGTTTTATCAGCAGTCTTGGATATTGTCATATCAGGCGCAGTGACTGTGACATCCACGTAATCTGATTCTTCGTCCTGTGGATTTCCGTTGGCATCATTGTAATTCAGGGTCACTGTATTTCTCAGGATAATTCCGTCTTCGACATATGCGTCCACCTTCACTATCAGGATTATGGTTCCCGAGCCACCGCCGGAAACGGTCCCGATGTTCCAGGTAATTACATCTCCAACTTTGATGGATTGAGCCGGGGTTGCATTTACAAAAGTTGTATCAGGATCTATTGTATCCACAATCACAACATCAGTTGCGTCACCGGAACCTGTGTTCTCATATTCAATAGTGTAGGTTATATAATCTCCAGGATCGGCCTCTGCGACATCAGCAGTCTTGGAAATTGTCATCATGGGAGCCGTGACTGTGACATTTGCCCAGTCCTCCAATGATGGATATAGATTCTCGTTAACATCCTCATATTCCAACGTTGCGTAATTGACAAGATATGTGCCGTCCTCTGTGTAAGGATCCACGATAACATAAATGTAGATGTAATTTACACTGTTTCCCGGTACAACATCAAATTCCCAAGTTAGGATATTGCCGACCTCTGAAGTTGGTGCTGGATCACTATAATCAAGTTCTACGTAATCAGGTAGCGTGTCAGTTATCACAACATTATACGCCCCACCACTGCCTGTATTTTCATATGTAAGGGTATATGTTAAAGTATCCCCAGGATTGGCAGTTGAAGAATCCGCCTCCTTCGTAAAGGTCATATCAGGCCCTTCCACTGGATTTTCTGTCTCATCCTCAGAACCTGGTAGTTCGTTATCCTGATGGTCTGTGTAGTTCAGTGCAACTACGTTTCTCAGTATAGTTCCATCTGGAACACCGGCGTCAACTGTCACATTTAGATATATTGTATAATTGCCAGGTTCCACATCTGTAAAATACCATCTGTATGTGCGATCATCCACTGAATCGTAGGCTGGGGAGCAATCTAAAAAGGTGGTGTATTCAGGAATTGTATCATTTACCCACACGTGATTTGCATTGAAATCTCCGGTGTTGTTGTAATAGATTTTATAATGCAGTGTATCCCCTGGTGCCACAGTTCCTTCCTCAACAGTCTTTTCAACTGTTATATTGGCTGGCTGTCCAAAAATGTACTCGCCCATCCAATCCTTCTGAAGAGGATTGGTCAGTGATGCCGATGTGCTGAAGAACAAAAGAAAACCCGTATTCGAGCACAAAAGTTGGTTGTCGTCATAATCAGTGAAGGCAGTTACAGGAATCCTGTATTCGATCCACCACTGATCATCATCTTCTGTGTCGGTTCCGTAATCTATTAAAACAGGTCTTGTGAATTTATTTTTTGCCTTACTGGCCTCCTGCAACCAAACCCAATCATTGTCTGGATCGTACTCGTAGTCCTCTGTATTGTTGTAGTATACTCCCACGGTACCCCATTTGAAATATCCGTCCCCACCATTCAAATCCACAACAAATTCACTCCATAGGTCACCATCGACTTCAATGAGTATGTCCCAGTGATATGCCTTGTACATGTACTTTCCACCTGTTGCTCTAGGATCCCCTGCAACCCTCATTCTCAGAAACAGCCAGTCATCCTCTATATTTTCACAACCTACGCTGTCCCCGTTAACATCCTTATAAACGTACTGGACAGAAGTAAAGTTACCGGGATTGTTCTCCGCCCCACCACCACTTGCATCCACACCAGAGGCAATATCCACGGCATCTGGCTGGACATTGGCAATCCCATGGGTGGGATCGTTTTCATAGGGTTTGTCCTCCCAGTCTCTGATTCTCTCTCCCCTGAATGTGTAATTTATCCATTCGCTTTCATCGGGCCAGTCTTCGATGTGGTCTGGTTCCTCTCCCGGAGGAGTTACCGCCAGAACAAGTGTTCCAATGACCAGCAGTGTCATAACCACTATGGAATTTGCTTTCTTAACTGCTAAAACACCTTTGCCTTTTCCCCTCATTTTTTCACCTCATTTAATTCTTTAGATGATCTTTTAAAAGAAGATAGACCTAGGTAAAAAGAAGAGCCAAATATGCTAAGATTACCTGCACTATATGATATTATACTACCTCTCAGATACAAATTTACTCTCCCCTCTCCATTATTTTCTAAAGGTCTGTCCTTAAGAATATGTACAAACATGTTAATATACTTTTGCTTTAACCGTCTTAAAGTATCTCATTTTTACCAAGAAATTTTCGTGTAAATCAGAAAATATTATTATTAATAAAAATCCATGAAAAATCGCTAATATACCCTAAAAACAAGTTAATTTATATAAAAAAAATGAAAAAAAGAAAGGAGTTTATCTCCTTTTTCTTCTCTGGAACCAGCAGAAAACACCCGCCAAAAGGGCAATGGCAGCAAATAAAAGTGGTGCCATGCTCAGATAAGAGACCGTCTTTTCCCCTTGTGGATTTTCTGCACTCTCGGTGGACGCTGTATTTTGCGTCTCAACAATGAGGGAGGAGGGTGTCTTGATTTCTGTTGCTGCTATCTCAATTGTCTCCTCATTTTCAACCAAGCAAATCTCGTCATCCTCCCTTGATTCCACCTCTAAAACAGTATATTCAACCTCTGGGGGCTCAGATATCTCTTGTATATCCACTGTGATGGTAAGATCCTTTTCTTTGTGTGAGACCTCCTTTACTGTTAACTCGTATTGGCCTTCAAGGGTAAATATTTCCTCTGTGTCAACTGGTCCTAGTATGGTGATTGATGGCTCTATCATCACTATTTCTGGAGGTTCTAAGGCTCCAATACCGAATTCGATCACCTGTATATCTAGCATTTCATCGATTTCGATGAACACAACTTCATGGATCTGAGGATCAGATGGAATCTCTATTTGAATCATATGTGTTGTATCGATAATTATTGTGGTTTCTTCTTCGGCAGGTGGTGGGGTGTCTAGCTGATATTGGCTTAGGTAAATATGCACGATATTGTCTTCGTTTGTGCTATCTACAACTGTGGATTCTAGGTTGTCACCTTGACCCGTTTCTGAGAAGATGACTAGATATGTATCCCCTATAGATGTGCTTCCATAACCAATATAAGACAGCATATTGGATGGAATCTCACCGCCATCTCCCTGATAAATCGGTGAATAGTGCTTGTTCTTTGGCTTTTTGAGTTCAGACGGAACGTACACGATAACTTCGGCAGAATCGCTCAACTGTTCAACTAAGTTCCCGTTGGTGTCATGGTAGTCCATTGTAGCATTGTTTTGTAGTAACTTACCCATTGGATACCAGTTCTTCACAATGACATTCGGAAAGACGAAGCTGATATTGAGGCAGACGCATCCACTTCCACCCGAGGGAACATAGCCAATATTCCAGCCCAACGTGTTTCCTATATAGGAATCAAAAGCCGGGGTGCTGTTTATAAGGAATGTCTCAGGTGGGATCACATCATATATCCAAACGTTTGTTGCATCTCCTGTTCCAATGTTCGCATAGTGGATCTCATAGCTTATGGTATAGTTCAAAGTCAAGGGTAGGTTGATTAGATATGGGCGGAAATCATCTATTGTCCAGTTCCAGCCCTCTGGATGTTGATAGTTGAAGGTGTGGTGGATTCTGATCTCTTTTCCATATTCGGTATTGAGGATTAGCCAAGCAGGATCAGCACCATTAATTTGACCGTTGATCACATCATCAAATGGTGTATATACCACAACAGCAGAAAAGCAGTCGCAAAGCAGGTTTATTGATACATTATAGAGGGTCACGGACTGATCGTCTGGATCCCCAGGTTCCCTGTAGACACGTGCTACAGCCACTGAGACATTATTGCAGTAGAGAGTAAGTACCACATCATGCCACTTCTCGCCTGCCACCCTGAGTCTGATATCGGTTATTACATAAGCGCTTTCACTGACTTCGCCTGCTTCCTTGGATAAGGTCATGACAGGCGCGGTAACGATAACATCAACGGAATCTTCAAGCTGCTTGATGAAATTATCATTGGCATCAGAGTAATCAAGAGTCACGATATTTGTGAGAACAGTTTCATCCCAGGTGCCCGGTATGATCTCTACATTTACGGTGATATTTTCAGAATCGCCGGAAAGGACGTCCCCTATAATCCAAATCAGGATGTTACCTGATATGTTATCAGGTGCAGGGGAGGCCGAAATGAACTTAACGTCCAAAGGCAGGGTATCAACAATTACAACGCTTCTTGCATCACCTGTTCCATTATTCTCATATTTGATGGTATAGGTGATTGGATCGCCAGGAGTGCCTTTTGCTATATCAGCATCCTTGGATAATGACATAACAGGTGCAGTAACCACAGCATCTGCATAAGCGTTCTCCTGTGGGTAGTAGTTGCCGTTGACGTCGGCATAATCGAGGGTGACCTCATTGTGCAGTGGGGTTTTATCTGCGGTTCCTACATCAACCATAACGGTGATGGTTATTGTGAAGGTGGAGTTTGCAGGAACATGGCCTATGAAGAATACATACTTGTTCCCAATCTTTGAGCTGTAGTTGATACTTGAACTCACATATGTTGTGTGTAATGGGATCGTATCGTTTATTAAAACCCCCGAGGCATTTCCTGTTCCTGTATTGGTATACGTAATTGTATAGACAATTTCATCACCAGGATTGGCCTTAGTTTTATCTGTTGTCTTGTTTATGTCCATTATCGGGGCCGTAACAGGAACCTCTGCAGAAACATTGCCGATCTGATTTCTTATAATATATTGATCCTCCGTGAAAGGATCTACCCTGACTGTCAGATTGATGTATTTCACTGCCCCTGGAGCCACACTGCCTATGAACCAATGGTAGGTGCGGTTTAGAACAGATGTATACCATGGATCAGCATCCACAAAGGTTGTAAATAAGGGGATTGTATCGTTGATATAGAATCCAGTTGCCCAGCCTGTCCCAAGATTCATATATGTTATCGTAAACATTATAAGATCGCCGGGATTTGCTGTTTCCTTATCTGCCGTCTTGTCGAGCACCATAATGGGTGCTGTAACAGTTACATTGGCATAATCATCAAGTTGCGGATAGTAGTTGCCGTTTGCATCTGCCCAGTCAAGGGTGACGTAATTGGATAGGTGGGTTTCATCGGGAGTATCTTCCTTAACTACCACCACGATGGTAATGGTTCCTTTGCCACCGGGTTTTAGGTTTCCGATATTCCATGTGTATTTGTTGCCAGAGGAGGAATTATACATTGGAGTTGCGCTCTTTAATGTAGTGTCATTGGATATGGTATCAACGATCTTGATGAGGCTTGCCCACCCTGATCCTGTGTTCTCATATTCTATTGTGTATGTTATTGGTTCATTGGGATATGCGGTGGTCACGTTTGCAGTTTTTGTTATTGAAAGAACCGGAGCCGTTACATACACATCAGCATCATCGTACAGCTGTGGATAGGGATTTCCATTTGCATCTGCCCAGTCCAAGGTTGCGTAATTATGCAAAAGGGTCTTATCAGGTGTTGGGACATCCACCTTAACTATGATTGTAATAGTTGCTGTGCTGTTTGGCGCCACATTGCCTATGGTCCATGTGTATTCATCGACAGATGAGATGTTGTAGCCTGGGGTTGCGTTTAGGAAGGTTGTATCTGCTGGGATCTTATCCACGATCTTTACAAGGGAGGCCCAACCAGTTCCCGAGTTGGTATATTTGATTGTGTAGATTATGGTATCCCCTGGATCTGCATAAGCAACATCTGCAGTCTTGTTGAGTGTCATTACTGGGGCTGTTACTCGGACATTAGCATAATCATTCAGTTGTGGGTAGTAATTGCCGTTGGCATCTGCCCAGGAAAGGGTTGCGTTATTGTGAAGGATTGTCTTGTCAGCAGTGTAGGCCTTCACTTTCACGGTAACGTTTATCGTGCCTTTTGCACCTGGCGTAATGTTACCTATGTTCCATGTGAATATTCCACCGGAAACAGATGTGTAATTTGGTGAAGCACCCACAAATGTAACATGTGCTATGGGTATGTTATCCCTGATCACAACCAGAGTGGCCAAACCTGTACCAACATTCTCATATTCTAATGTATAAACAAGGGTATCACCAGGATCGGCAGTGATATCAGATGTGGATTTTGAGAACAATAATATTGGAGCAGTCACAATAACATCTGCATAGTCACTGAGTTGCGGGTAGTAGTTGCCATTTGCATCTGCCCAATCAAGGGTGACTTCGTTGTGCAGTGTAGTCTCGTCAGGGGTGGGAATATCCACTGTGACTGTGATAGTAATGATAAATGAGCTGTTTGGAGCGAGGTTGCCTATTACCCATGTGATGTTATCTCCAGACATGTTATAAACACCTGTTGCGCTAACGAAGGTTGTTTCTGCTGGTATCGTATCGACTATCTTAACAAGGGAGGCCCAGCCGGATCCTGTGTTGTTGTATTTTATTGTATATGTGATGGTATCTCCTGGATCGGCTGTCGTTTTGCTGGCCGTCTTGCGAATTGTCAAAATCGGTGCAGTAACAAATGTATTTGCATAGTCGCTCAGTTGCGGATAGTAGTTGCCATTTGCATCTGCCCAATCCAATGTTGCGTTATTGTGAAGAAGAGCCTGGTCGGGGGTCGGGACATTTACACGGACTATGATTGTAATGTTACCGCTTCCACCAGGTGTAAGGTTGCCAATGATCCATGTGTACTTGTTATCAGAAAAGCTACTATATATGGGAGTGGAGTTCAAGAATGTGGTATCTGAAGGTATAGTATCTACTATCTTCACAAGTGTTGCCCATCCAGTTCCAGAATTCTCGTATATGATGGTATAGGTTATTATATCACCGGGATTGGCAGTAGATTTATCTGCTGTTTTTGTGATGGACAAGATGGGAGCAGTCACTATAACATCGGCATAAGCGCATAATTGCGGGTAGTAGTTGCCGTTTGCATCTGCCCAGTCGAGTTTTACCTCATTATGCAGTGTTATCCCGTCTGGAGTTGGAATATCAACCTTAACTACAATAACAATAACTCCTGTTCCGTTTGGTGAGAAATTGCCTATGATCCAGGTGTATTCATTACCTGATATGGTATATCCAGGAGTTGCATTTAAGAAGGTTGTATATGCGGGTATCTTATCAACGATCTTTACAAGGGAGGCCCAACCCGTCCCAGTGTTGTTGTATTTGATTGTATAGGTGATAATATCACCAGGATTGGCTTTAGCTACGCTCGCGGTCTTGGATAAGGATAAAACAGGTGCTGTCACAATAACATCTGCATATTTGCTCTTTTGCGGGTAGTAATTGCCGTTGGCGTCCGCATAATCGAGGGTGTTCACATTATGGAGTTTGGTCTTATCAGGTGTACTCACATTGACCCTGACCGTGATATATATTCTTATGAAGCCTCCATTTGGAGCCAGGGTGCCAACATTCCATACAAGTAGATTCCCAATGGTGTAGGTGTACATGGGTGTGGCATTCACCAGTGTCAGATATGAAGGTAATGAATCGTTGACAAACACTCCAGTTGCCCAACCAGTTCCATAGTTACGGGCGTACAACGTATATACAAATGTATCATCTGGGTCGGCATACTCTACACTTGCCTGTTTGCATAAGTGCATCTGAGGTGCTGTAACACGAACATCGGCATAGGCGCTAAGTGGTGTGTAGTAATTGCCGTTTGCATCTGCCCAGTCAAGTGTTACTTCGTTATGCAAGGTTGTCTCATCGGGTGTAGCAATATCTACTTTGACTGTTATTGTAATGATGCCGGATCCGTTTGGTGCTAGGTTCCCAATGATCCATGTATATACATCTCCTGATACGTTATAACCTGTTGATGCACTAACAAAGGTGGTATCTGCTGGTATTGTATCCACTATCTCAACGAGAGAGGCCCAACCAGTTCCTTTGTTTTCATATTTTATTGTGTATATGATGGTATCATCCGGGTCGGCGGTGGCAACATCCGCAGTCTTGTTAAGTGACAAAATGGGAGCCGTAACTATAACATCGTCGCTACTTGTCTCATTATCAAGTGGATTGCCGTTATCGTCGGAATACTCGAGTATTACGCCATTATGAAGCAGAGTCTCATCAGGTGTTCCCACATCCACTTTTACAAGAATGGTTATAGTTATATTTGTACTTCCCTCGACTAAGGCAAAATACCACTTGTAGGTGTCGTTTTCATTGTAATCATAATATGGAGAAGCATTCAAGAAGGTCGTATAGGCAGGAATCGTATCCACTATCCACACATCTGTTGCGTTACCAGTTCCTGAATTGATAAACACGATTGTATATGTGATCAAATCATCGGGATCAGCAGTTGCTACATCGGCTGTCTTTATGATATTTAATACAGGAGCCGTGACTATGACATCTGCAGAGGCTTCTTTTTGCGGGTATGGGTTTCCGTTGGCATCATCATAATCGAAGGTAGCAGAATTATGAAGGAGCTTTCCATCGCCTGTTCCTGCGTTCACGGTGACAGTGATTTTTATTGACCCGTTAGCACCCCCTGCCAGTGTGCTGACATTCCAGTAATAAGTGTCGTTGATAACATAACTGTATGACGGATTGGAGGAAACGAAGGTTGTGTCCCCTGGTATTGTATCGGCAACCACGATATCAGTTGCTACGCCTGTTCCGATATTTGAGTAGGTCAATGCATACACAATTGGGTCCGAGGGATCGGCCTTGGCCACATTAGCTAATTTACCGAATCTTAATACCGGGGCTGTTACTGTAACATGGGCTGTATCGTTCTCCTGTGGGTACGGATTTCCATTGGCGTCGTTGTAATCCAGGGTTGCAATGTTTGTAAGCAATCTCCCATCAGGGGTGTATGCGTCAACCTGGACAATTATTGTTATGGTCCCATTTGATAGGCCTAAAATGGAGCTGAAGTTCCAGGTAAAGAAATCACCGCTTTGTGAATCGAACATTGGAGTGGAGTTTTTAAAGGTTGTATCTGCGGGAATCTTATCCACTATGATAACATCCGTGGCCTCGCCTGTTCCAAGGTTCGTATACACGATTGTGTAAGTGATGTAATCGCTGGGATCGGCGGTGATCACGTATGCAGATTTCTCGATGATCATGTCAGGAGCCGTAACAGTGACATCGGCTGTATCGTTCTCTTGCGGGTACGGATTTCCATTGGCATCGTCGTAATCCAGGGTTGCCTTATTACGCAGTAGGATTCCATCAGCGGTGCCAACGTTCACTCTCACAGTTATCGTGATGTTCCCGCTTGAGTACGGTCCAACGTTTATGATATTTATCCACTTGTATATCCTACCACTGACCTGGTCATAGGTTGGATCGGAGTCCACGTACGTTGTATGTTCAGGTATAGTATCTGTTATTACAATATCAGTTGCTATACCGCTTCCGCGATTTATGTAAGTCAAAGTGTATTCAATAGGATCACCTGGATCAGCGTCATCCACATCTGAAACCTTAATTATGATCATGTCTGGAGCCGTGACTGTAACTTCGGCTGTGTCGTTCTCTTGGTCATATGGATTTCCATTGGCATCGTTGTAGTCGAGAGTTACGGTATTTGTCAAAAGGGTACCGTCTGTTGTATAAGCATTCACCTTAACAACTATGGTTATGATTCCATTTGTTTCGCCAGCAACGGATGAGAAGTTCCAATAGTAGGAATTACCGCTTTGATAATCAAAGGCTGGAGTTGAGTTTATGAATGTTGTATAGGCCGGGATTGTGTCAACAATCACGATTCCAGTTGCCTCACCTGTTCCAGTGTTCTCATATTCAATTGTGTATGTGATGTAATCGCTGGGATCTGCTTTTATCACATCTGCGGATTTTTCAATGGTCATGATTGGAGCAGTAACAGTGACATTGGCCCATCGAGTCTCCCTATCGTATGGATTGCCATTATCATCTGAATAATCAAGTGTCGCTTTATTGGGAAGAACCGTGCCATCCTCAACTCCAACATTGACCTGAACTAAAATGGTAATGGATCCGTGGGTATAGGGTCCCACCAATCCGATATACCATTTGTATACATTTCCACTCACATTGTCATAGGCTGGATTAGAGCTTATAAGGGTCATATTTTCGGATAGAGTATCTATTATAACGACATTTGTTGCATTTCCACTTCCCGAATTTCTATATTGTATTCTATACTGTATGTAATCCCCTGGATCAGCATATCTGTGACATACACACTTGGAGAATGACATCACGGGTGCTGTGACTGTGACATCTGCAGAATCGTTCTCGTCTGGTTGCGGATTCTCGTTGTCATCATCATATTCAAGGACAACAAAATTACGCAAGAGTTCACCGTCGGGTGAACCGATATTCACGGTAACCCATACTGTAATCGTACCATCTGTATCGCCAGGGACAGTTCCGATATTCCAAATGAGTTTACCACTTGTTGTGGAATTTGGATAGGGATCAGCATCCTCAAAGGTAACGTTTTCAGGTAAAGTATCCTCTATTACAACATTTGTTGCATCACCTGTTCCTGTGTTTTCATAGTAGATCGTATAGACTACAGTATCACCTGGATCTGCCTTGTTGGTATTTGCGGTTTTTATAATGATCATAGTAGGAGCTGTTACATAAACAATTGCTGTGTCATTTTGGGTGGGATAAGGCTGGTTACCATTGTCATCAGTAAAGTCAAGTGTTACTTCGTTTACAAGCGTGGTTCCATCGGGTGTGTCCACATCAACCCTTACTTTCAGTATTATCCAACATGTGCCGGGATCGACATCTGTGAAGTGCCAGGTGAATGTGTCACCGGAGGAAGCAGTATAGTTTGGTGATGAAGATACAAATGTTGTATCTGCAGGTATGGTATCGTTGATCCAGACATGAGCTGCCACGCCGTTTCCATTGTTTGAGTATGTGATATTGTATGTGATTATATCACTGGGATCGGCTATACTGACGTCAGCATTTTTGTTTATGGTTATGTCTGGAGCAGTGGCAGTGACAGTTGCAGAGTCCCTCTCAGTATCGTATGGCTGGTTGCTGTTTGCATCAGTATAATCTAATGTGACATTATTAAGCAATGTTGTTCTTGGATCGGTACCCACATCCACCTTGACTTTCAGTGTTATGTAGTAAGTGCCTGGATCGACATTTGTGAAGTGCCAGGTGAAAGTGTCACCTGATTTAGCAGTATAGTTTGGTGATGAGGAAATATAAGTTGTATCTGCAGGTATTGTATCTTTTACCCAGACATGAGCTGCCACACCGTTTCCATTGTTTGAGTAGGTGATATTGTAGATGATAAAGTCACCTGGATCTGCGGTGGAAACATCAGCATTCTTGCTTATGGTCATGTCTGGAGCAGTGGCAGTGACAATTGCAGAGTCCCTCTCAGTATCATATGGCTGGTTGCCGTTTGCGTCAGTATAATCTAATGTGACATTATTAAGCAATGTTGTTCTTGGATCTGTGCCCACGTCGACCCTTACTTTTAGTATGATATAGTAGGTTCCTGGATCGACATTTGTGAAGTGCCAGGTGAAAGTGTCACCTGATTTAGAAGTATAGTTTGGTGATGATGATACAAATGTAGTATCTGCAGGTATTGTATCTTTTACCCAGACATGGGCAGCTACTCCGTTTCCATTGTTAGAGTAGGTGATATTGTAGATGATAAAGTCACCCGGATCTGCGGTGGTTACATCCGCATTTTTACTGATAGTCATATCAGGAGCCGTGGCAGTGACAGTTGCAAAATCACTCTCAGTATCGTATGGCTGGTTGCCGTTTGCGTCAGTATAATCTAATGTGACATTATTAAGCAATGTAGTCCTGGGCTCTGTGCCTACATCGACCTTTACTTTTATGATTATATAGTATGTGCCTGGACCGACATCTGTAAAGTGCCATGTGAAAGTGTCACCTGATTTAGCAGTATAGTTCGGAGATGATGATACAAATGTTGTATCTCCAGGTATTGTATCATTCACCCAGACATGAGCTGCTATACCGTTTCCGTTGTTCGAATATGTAATATTGTATGTGATGACATCGCCAGGATCAGCCGTGGTTACATCAGCATTCTTACTTATAGTCATATCAGGGGCAGTCACTGTAACGTTCACAGAATCAGTTTGTGTGTCATACGGTTGATTTCCATTTGCATCCATATAATCCAAGGTAACCTCGTTATGCAATATTGTACTTGGAGCCGTGCCCACATCGACACTTACTTTAAGAATTATGTAATAGGTGCCAGGATTGACATTGGTGAAGTGCCATATGTAGGTGTCACCAGATGAGGCTGTATAGTTCGGAGATGATGATACAAATGTTGTATCTCCAGGTATTGTATCGTTCACCCAGACATGGGCAGCCACACCGTTTCCGTTGTTCGAGTATGTTATATTGTATGTGATGATGTCGCCTGGGTCTGCTACTGTAACATCAGCATCTTTATTTATTGTCATATCAGGGGCAGTCACTGTAACATTCACAGAATCAGTTTGTGTGTCATACGGTTGATTCCCGTTTGCATCCATATAATCCAAGGTAACCTCGTTATGCAATATTGTACTTGGGGCTGTACCCACATCTACCCTCATTTTTAGGATTATATAATAGGTGCCGGGATCGACATCTGTGAAGTGCCAGGTGTATTTGCTTCCAGATAAAGCTGTGTAGTTAGGGGACGAAGATACAAAAGTTGTATGATCAGGTATTGTATCGTTCACCCAGACATGGGCTGCGACACCGTTTCCGTTGTTCGAGTATGTTATATTATAAGTGATTATGTCTCCTGGATCGGCAAAGCTGACATCCGCATCTTTACCAACTGTTATCTCGGGAGCGGTGACTGTAACGTTCACAGAATCTGTCTCGGTATCATAAGGCTGGTTGCCGTTTGCATCTGTGTAATCCAAAGTAACTTCGTTATGTAAGATTGTACTTGGAGCTGTACCGATATCGACCCTTACTTTTAGAATTATATAGTAAGTGCCTGGATCAACATCTGTGAAGTGCCATGTGTATGTATCACCAGATGAGGCTGTAAAGTTTGGCGATGATGATACAAATGTTGTATCCCCAGGTATGGTATCGTTTACCCAGACATGGGCTGCGACACCGTTTCCGTTGCTCGAATATGTTATATTGTATGTGATGATGTCTCCTGGATCGGCAGTGCTTACATCAGCATTCTTGCTTATGGTCATGTCAGGAGCAGTGGCTGTTACAGTTGCTGAATCCTGCTCGGTATCGTATGGCTGGTTACCGTTTGCATCTGTGTATTCTAAGGTAACATTGTTAGTTAATATCGTTCCGGGTTCTGTGCCCACATCTACCCTTACTTTAAGGATGATATAGAAGATGCCTGGGTCAACATCTGTGAAGTGCCATGTGTATGTATCACCAGATGAGGCAGTATAGTTTGGCGATGATGATACAAATGTTGTATCCCCAGGTATAGTATCGTTTACCCATACATGGGCAGCTACTCCGTTTCCGTTGTTTGAATATGTTATAGTGTATGTGATGATGTCGCCAGGATCAGCAGTAGTAACATCAGCATTCTTGCTAATGATCATGTCAGGAGCAGTGGCTGTTACAGCTGCTGAATCGTGCTCGGTATCGTATGGCTGGTTACCGTTTGCATCTGTGTAATCTAAGGTAACATCGTTAGTTAATGTCTTTCCGGGTTCTGTGCCCACATCGACCCTTACTTTTAGGATTATATAGTAAGTGCCTGGATTAACATCTGTAAAGTGCCAGGTATATGTGTCACCGGAGGAAGCAGTGTAGTTTACCGATGACGATACAAATGTTGTATCTGCAGGTATGGTATCATTAATCCAGACATGAGCTGCCACTCCGTTTCCATTGTTTGAGTATGTGATATTGTAGATGATGAGGTCACCTGGATCAGCGGTGGTGACATCTGCATTCTTGCTTATGGTCATGGCAGGAGCTGTGGCGGTAACAGTTGCTGAATCTTGCTCAGTATCGTACGGTTGGTTACCGTTTGCATCTGTGTATTCCAAGGTAACATAGTTTGTTAATGTCGTTCCCGGTTCTGTACCCACATCTACCCTCACTTTTAGAATTATATAGTAGGCGCCAGGACCAATATCTGTAAAGTGCCATGTGTATGTATCACCTGATTTAGCAGTGTAGTTTACCGATGATGATACAAATGTTGTATCTGTAGGTATGGTGTCATTTATCCACACATGAGCTGCCAATCCGTTTCCGTTGTTCGAGTAGGTTATGTTGTATGTGATGATATCACCAGGATCTGCAGTAGTCACATCAGCTTCTTTACTCAGGGTAATATCTGGAGCCGTGACAGTTACAGTGGCAGAATCGTCCTCTGTATCGTAGGGCTGGTTGCCGTTTGCGTCCGTATAGTCTAGGGTAACATTGTTAATCAAAATTGTTCCGGGGACTGTTCCCACATCCACCTTCACTTTTAATGTTATGTAGTAAGTGCCCTGACTGACATTCGTGAAATGCCATGTATACGAATCTCCTGAGACTGAGGTATACGCAGGTGAGGAGGAAACATAGGTTGTATATGAGGGTATAGTGTCAACTATCCAGACTTGTGCCGCAACACCTGAGCCGGTATTCTCATAGGTTATGTTATAGGTGATTTCATCTCCTGGATCTGCATAGCTCACATCAGCGGACTTGGATATTGTCATATCAGGGGCAGTGACACTCACATTCACACTATCTGTCTCTTCATCCTGAGGATTGCCGTTAGCATCATCATAGTTAAGGGTCACTATGTTCGTCAATGTAGTCCCATCTTCCACATTTACATCTACCTTCACAATCAGAGTTATGCTTCCTGAGCCCCCACCGGATATGGTCCCGATATTCCATGTGATAACATCTCCTGCAATGTTTGATGGAGCTAAAGATGCGTTGACATAGGTGGTGTCAGGATCTATGGTATCTTCAATTACCACATTGGTTGCGTCACCCGACCAAGTATTCTCGTAATCGATGGTGTAGATTATCTGATCTCCAGGGTCGGCCACTGTGACATCCGCTGTCTTTGAGATGGTCATCAAGGGAGCAACAACAGTGACATTTGCCCAATCCTCCAAGGTGGGATATGGATTCTCGTTGACATCCTCGTAGCTCATGTTGGCAAAGTTGACAAGATAGGTTCCGTTCTCTGTGTAAGCATCCACAGTTACATAGACATAGATGTAATTCACACTGAATCCAGATACAACACCAAACTCCCAGGTAAGGGTATTTCCGTCAACTGAAGTCGGTGCTGGGACACTATAATCGAATTCCACATGATCAGGTAATATGTCTGTTATCACCACATTGTATGCCCCACCACTTCCCGTGTTTTCATATGTAAGAGTGTAGTTTATGGTGTCCCCAGGATCAGCGAATGTTAGATCTGCATCCTTTGCAAAGTCCATGAACGGGCCCTCTACTTCATTCTCAGTTTCGTCCTCTGAGCCTGGTTTCTCTTCATCGTGATCATCGGTGTAGTTCAGCACAACCACATTCCTGAGTATAGTTCCATCAGGAACATCGCTATCAACAGAAACATTGAGATAGACTGTATGATTCCCAGATTCCACATCTGTAAAATGCCAGGTGTAGGTTCGTCCATCCACTGAATCATAGGGTGGGGAGCACTCCACAAACGTGGTATATTCTGGAATAGTGTCGTTTATCCATACATGATTGGCATTGAATTCACCAGTATTATTGTAATAGATTTTATAATGTAAGATATCGCCAGCTGCAACAATATCCTCCTCTACAGTCTTTTCAACTGTAATATTGGCTGGCTCGCCGAAAACGTACTCTCCCATCCAGTCCTTCTGAAGTGGATTTGTCATGGATGCCGATGTGCTGAAAAATAATAGAAAATCGGTATCTGCACCCAGCAGCTGGTTGTCATCATAATCTGTAAACGCGGTTACAGGAATTCTGTATTCTATCCACCATTGGTCGTCATCTTCGGTATCGGTTCCGTAGCCGATTTCTTGCACTCTTGTGAAATTGTTCTTGGCCTTCCTGGCCTCCTGTAGCCACACCCAATCATTGTCTGGATCATATTCGTAATCTTCAGTATCGTTGTAGTAAACGCCGACGGTTCCAAACTGGAAATAGCCCCCTCCTCCATTTATATCCACAACAAATTCACTATAGATGTCACCGTCTATCTCTAAAAGGATATCCCAATGATATGCTTTATAGTAATATTTTCCTGAATGTCTTGGGTCCCCAGCAACTCTCATTCTTAGAAACAGCCAGTCATCATCTATGTTGTTGAATCCATCGCTATCTCCATTGACGTCATCGTAAAAATATTGAACCGATGTGTAGTTGCCAGGATTGTTGCCGGCTCCTCCACCAGATGCATCCACACCAGATGCGATGTCAACAGCATCGGGCTGCACATTGGCAATTCCATGGGTGGGATCGTTCTCATAGGGTTTGTCTTCCCAATCCCGGATTCTCTCTCCTCTAAATGTGTAGTTAATCCACTCATTTTCGGAAGGCCAATCTTCAATTGTATCTGGTTCCTCTCCTGGCGGTGTTACAGCCAAAACGAACATTCCAAAAATGAGAATCGTAGCCACAGCGATAGTGTTCGCTCTCTTGAGGGATTTACCCCCCCTTGTCCCATTCCTCATAATTCCACCTCTGAGATCACTGAAATTTCTCTGCTAGCCTAAAGTACAGTAATTGGAGAAGAATCACCCCATATGCCACTTCAGCAGAAGAATCCCCTCCAGATAAATCCGCTTTTGCAGACATATGAAGTGAATCCTCACCTCCTATCGTCCTAAAGGCTTTATATAGGGAACATGTACATACATGTTAATATACTTTTGCTTCAGATTGGTTAAAGTATTGGATTAATTTGGCTAAAAAACGGGGTATTTTGGGGAATTCTCATCCACTTATTGGTCTTTCACCTTCTCCACTCTAACGGCGCACACTTTCAGCTCAGGGATCTTTGAGACTGGGTCTAGCACGGGATTTGTCAGGGCATTTGTAGGTGTTTCGGCAAAATGGAAGCTCATGGAAATCACCCCAGGGGGGACATTTTCTGTTATAAAGGCTTTCCCTGTGATTTTACCGCGGCGGGAGATTATATTGATTTTCTCATCATGAGCGATATTCAACTTTTCCGAGTCACCAGGATTGATCTCAACCCTTTCTGTGGGGCGGATGACATTTAAACCCTCCACCTTTCGGGTCATTGTACCTGTATGGAAGTGATACAGCATACGCGCTGTGGTTAGAACAAGTGGATATTCCTCATCAGGCAGCTCAGCAGGAGGCCTGTACTCCAAACGCTGGAAGCAACCCAGACCCCTTGAAAATTTATCTTCATGCAGGAATTTTGTACCGGGGTGATCAGTATTTGGACAGGGCCACTGCAGGCCCACATCCTCTATTCTTTGGAAACTTATACCGCCATAAATGGGTGAAACTGAAGCGATCTCATCCATGATATCAGATGCATTGACAAACTCAAAACCCTTTGCATTCATGTGCCTCGCCACCTCACCTACTATCCACCAATCAGGCATGCTATTACCCACAGGCTCGATTGCGGTTCTGATTCTCTGGATCCTCCTTTCTGTATTGGTATATGTACCATCTTTTTCTGCAAAACTTGCCGCAGGAAACACGACATGGGCAAATTGTGCAGTTTCTGAAAGGAATATATCATTTACCACGAGGAGTTCAAGTTTTTGAAGTGCCTCCCTCACATGATTTATATCAGGATCAGAGAGCATGGGATTCTCACCAACAATATACAGGGCTTTGATCTGTCCCTTGTGTGCAGCATCAATTATCTCTGTAACTGTGAGACCGGGATTGGGATCCAGTTCCACACCCCAGGCATCCTCGAATTTCTTTTGCACGGCTTCATCATTCACACGCTGGTACCCAGGATACACATTTGGTAAAGCCCCTAGATCGCATGCACCCTGAACGTTGTTTTGCCCCCGAAGTGGATTTACCCCTGCACTCTCCTTTCCCACGTTTCCGGTAAGCATGGCGAGGTTCGCCACAGCAAGGACATTGTCTGTTCCGTGGGAATGCTGTGTTATTCCCATGGCAAAGAGTGTGGAAGCAGGAGAGTTCTTTGCATATATTTTCGCTGCCTCGGCAATCTTCTCCCATTCAATTCCAGTTGCCTTTTCCACGAATTCGGGGGTGAAATCTGCAAGTGAATCTTTAAAGATCCCGAAGTTTTCGCATCTCACTTCAAAGAAATCCTGTTTGTCCAAGCCTTCATCAAGAATGACTTTGCACATCCCCATAAGAAGGGCCACATCACTACCTGGTCTTTGCTGAAGCCAGATGTCTGCGATATTGACAAGATCTATTCTTTTGGGATTTGCCACAATAACCTTGGCCCCGTTTTGCACGGCACGCTTTACTTCCAATCCGATTATAGGGTGTGTCTCTGTTGTGTTGGAGCCGATGGAGAAGATGCATTTTGCATCCCTTACCTCTCCGATGGAGTTAGTCATGGCCCCACTTCCAAAGCTTTTCACCAGCCCCGCTACAGTTGGAGCATGGCAAAGCCTTGCGCAGTGATCCACACTATTGGTTTTTAAAACAGCCCTGGCAAATTTCTGAACCACATAGTTCTCCTCGTTTGTGCATCTTGCAGATGAAAGCACTGCCACCTCTTCGGGCTTGTATTTTAAGAATTTCTCGGCAACAAAATCCAAGGCCTCTTCCCAACTTTTCTTGACAAATTCCCCGTTTTGTCTCATAAGAGGATCAGTCAACCGATCAGGATGGTTTATGAAATCGTACCCGAACCTCCCTTTTACACAGAGTCTTCCAGAATTTGAGGGATTGTTAAAATCGCCTCTTACGTTGACAACTCGATTTCCCCTGACTCCCAGATACATACCACATCCGCAACCGCAATATGGACATATGGTCCTGACCTCGTGTGAGGGTACAAGGGCTTTGTTTGAGACTAGGGTCCCTGTGGGACATGCAGCCACGCAATGACCACAGTGTTCGCAAATATCCTCTAATTTGTTGACCCTGTAGGACATGCTTACTGCCCCCACTCCCTGAAGCTCCCTGCATGTGGCAACACAAAGCCCGCATGCAATGCATTTGTTTGGATCCCGCTCGATAAAGGGATGAGAATAATCCACAGGATAATAGGGTTCATCCACTGTGTCTGTAGGATATACTTCATATTCAGAAGCCAGGGTTCTCAGTTCACAGTCCAAAGCAGCTTTGCAGCCGCATTCCAGGCAGCGGGCAGCCTCGGACTTTGCATCATTTTCAGAAAATCCAGATTCAAATTCCTGGAAATTGGTTCTTCTTTCACTAGGTGTTAAAGTTGGAAGTTTATATCTTTCCTGGGATTCAACATGGGCAAGTTCATTTTTGTCTATATCCTCCCACAGGCCTTTTGTAACATTGATGAGCTCTTCTTTGGTCTCTTGCCCTTCACCTTTTAGGAAAATGTCAATTGACTCAGCAGCCTTCTTTCCCTGTGCTATTGCCTCAATTGCAGTTGCGGCACCAAGAACACAATCCCCACCTGCAAAAACTCCTACTCTTTTTGTCATTAGAGAATCATCGTAAGCAACTATATTCCAGGTGGTAACCTCAACCTTGCTTTCTTCAGGTAAACAGGAGAGATCTGCGACCTGTCCAATTGCGGCTATCACGACATCCACATCTAACGTGAACTCAGAACCTTCTATTGGAATCGGTCTTCTCCTTCCGCTATCATCAGGCTCGCCCAATTCCATTTTAATGCATTCAAGGACACTTACCTTCCCATCCTTTCCAATTACTTTTTTTGGAGCAGCCAATATATGTAATTCAATACCCTCTTCCTCAGCTTCCTCTATCTCCCAATCGCTGGCAGGCATTTCCACCCTTGAGCGGCGGTAGAGGATCGTTACAGAATCTGCACCTAAACGCAAAGCGGTGCGTGAGGTGTCAATTGCCGTGTTACCTCCCCCTATGACCACCACCTTTTTCCCTTTGATATCCGGGGATTTGTCAAATGTTACATCTCTTAAAAAATCGGTTCCAAGATGAACACCCTCAAGATCTTCACCTTCGATTCTCATGCTGTAGCTCTTATGCGCACCAATTGCAAGAAATATGGCATCATACCCGTCTGTAAAGAGTGAATCAATTGTGAAATCCTTACCAAGAGTCATCCCAGTTTTCAGGGTGATGCCATGCTTTAGAATATTCTCTATCTCCAAATCAAGGACATCCTGTGGAAGGCGGTAATCGGGTATTCCGTAACGAAGCATGCCTCCGGGTTTGGGTAAAGACTCGAAAATCACGGGCTCGTGACCCATTAGGGCAAGGTAATATGCAGCAGAAAGCCCAGCAGGACCTGAACCAACCACGGCAACCTTCTTACCGCTTTTGGATTCAACTTCTGGGATTTGCTCCTCACCATTTAAAATCACGCTATCTGCCGCATATCTTTTCAATTTGCAGATGGATAAAGGTTGGTCAACGATATTTCTTCGGCATACACCTTCACAGGGATGAGGACAGATGCGTCCAATTGTTGCTGGGAGAGGAATGCATTCACGCATCAAGTCATAGGCTTCTTTGTAAGCCCCAATTGCAATCAAAGCTATGTAACCTTGAATGTCCACGCCAGCAGGGCAGGTCATGATACAGGGTGCAATGCAGTCTCCATAGTGATGGGAAAGCAGTTCTTCCAATCGCTTTTTGCGGGCCGATAAGACATTGGGGTTTTTCGTCTCAATTGTCATGCCTTCTCCCACCCTGGTTGCACATGAGGCAACCATGCCGTATCCCCTAATTTCCACCACACAAATTCCACAATTACCAATGGGAGTTAATTGCTTGTCATAACATAAAGTTGGAATTTGGATGTTATTTTCCCTGCATACCTCAATTATAGTCTGGCCAGCTGAGGCCTGAATCTCATTTCCATCTAATTTCACTTTAATTGATGTCATTGTTTCACCTTTCTTAGGAAATGGCGATTTTGGATTGCCCCCCTTCTTTTGAAATTACAAATTAGCTGCCGTGAATTATTCTTGACAACTGCCCCCAATTGAGAATCTGTATTTTTGCCTGGCCTTTAGAAATATCTTGTATCATCTTGTATCAGGCACCACCCAGTTTTTGCTGGGCTGACTTTACAGTATTCTGCATGAGCATTGTTATTGTCATTGGGCCGACACCACCTGGCACTGGGGTTATTGCAGAGGCCTTCTCCTTTACTCCCTCGAAGTCAACATCACCTTTCAGGATACGTTTTCCCTCGGGTGTCTCACCCACCTGATTTACTCCGACATCTATTATTACTACACCTTCTTTGACCATGTCGGCCTTGATGAATTCCGGTTTTCCAATTGCAGCCACAATGATGTCAGCGCATTTGGTAAGCTCGGTTAAGTTCTTTGTCCTGCTGTGGGCAATGGTAACTGTGGCGTTGGCTCCATCCTTCTTCTGCATTAGAATTCCAGCAACAGGTTTTCCAACAATATTGCTTCTTCCTACTACCACGACGTGCTTTCCCTCTGGGTCGTTGCCGCTGCGGATAAGCAGCTCCTGAACTCCATGGGGCGTACATGGGAGGAAGCATTCATCTCCAACTAGCATCCTTCCAACGTTTACTGGATGGAAGCCGTCCACATCCTTATCTGGATCTATTGCCATGAGTACCTTGGTCTCATTGATATGTTTGGGCAAAGGTAGCTGTACGAGTATGCCGTGGATCTTCTCGTCAGCGTTCAGTTTTTCTATGAGCTTTAACAGTTCATCTTCACCTGTTTCTGCAGGTAATGTGGTGGTCTCTGAGTAGATGCCTAGCTTATCACAGGCCTTTCCCTTGGCTCTAACGTAAACCTGAGATGCCGGGTCCTCACCTACCAAAACAACTGCTAAACCTGGTGTGATTCCCTTTTCCTTCAGTTCATCCACTTTTACCTTTATTTCTTCACGTATGGATTTTGCAATCTCCTTACCACTAATTATATTTGCAACCATTCATATCCTCTCCCACTTCAAAGTAAATAGGGTAATCTCCTAGACCTTTTAAAAGTTATCTGCGAAGGATCATTTATCTGTATAAGTGTAACCATACAATAATCCTCTTATGTAAATCATCTGAGCATGGTGGAATCTATTGACGATAATTTACATGCTCCCTTGCCCAAACCTTTAAATATCAATAATTTACTCGTCTCTAAGAGGATAAACGATGTTGGAATTTATACGAATAGCTTTTGGTTTGCTCCTCATTTTTTTCCTGCCTGGTTTTACGTTGATGCGCATGCTTTTCCCAAGGCCAGAGGAGCTCGATACAGAGATGGGGCTATTCTTTCAGGCTGTCATGGGGGCTGTCATGAGCGTCGTTATCTCGGTATTGGTGGGCTTTGTCCTTGGCAGTCCTCAGTTGGTGGGTTTCAATGAATTGAATATCTGGCTTTCTTTGGGCGGGTTGTCGCTTCTGTTCTTTATTCTGGGTTGGTATCGTGGCGCTTATCAGTTTCTTGGTAAACTGCATCCGAAGTTGGAGCGCCCCTTACCGCAGACCGATATCGTGGAGTACAACCTAGGGCCTTTGGAGGACAAGACTTTACTTGAGTTCCAGAAGCTGACAAAGGAGCGCTACAAATTGAGAAGGGACATAAAAGCTTTCGAGAGGAAATCAAGGGTGCAGACCAAGGATATGATGGAGTACTATCAAAAAAAGAGCCACAAGGCCCAAAAGCGTCTTTCTGAGATAGACAAGAGGATCAAGGAGCTGGAGAAGCTTCGAGCAAGGCAGCTTTATTGAAATGGATTTTCGTGAACATCATGAAATACAAGATGATAATAGCGGTGAGGGACGACCTCGACCTCTCATGCGGGAAGATAGCAGCCCAGGCATCCCATGCTGCAGTGGGCTGTGCCTTTGAGGCAAAGAAATCATATACCAACTGGTTCAAAAAATGGCAGAGCGAAGGGGGAAAGAAGGTGGTGGTAAGGGTGGAGGATTTGGATGAGCTTCTCGATTTGGAAAGGGTAGCTAAATCCAGGAAATTACCAACCTATCTTATAACAGATGCTGGACTAACAGAAATTCCGCCTGAGACTGTTACATGTTTGGGTATAGGTCCTGCTCCAAATGAGTTGGTGGATCCCATTACTGGGGAACTCCCCCTTTTGAAATGATGATTGTTTGACTAAAAAGGTGGATGTATGAAGCCGCAGGTCAGGGTTCTTGGAATCGATGACGCACCATTCAAATTCGGTGATAAAAAAACAACGGTCATTGGAGTGGTAACTAGGATACCGTCGTACATCGAGGCAGTATTAAAAACAGAGGTTGAGGTGGATGGAAGCGATGCCTGCGATAAGCTCGAGGCTATGATAAACTCATCCCGATATAAGGAGCAGTTGAAGCTCGTGATGCTGGACGGAGTGGCCTTGGGCGGCTTTAATGTTATTGATATTGATGAACTTCATAAAAAAATCGGATTGCCAGTGATCACGATAACGCGGGAGGAGCCAAATTTCGAGGCCATGGAGAAGGCCCTAAAAGAGCATTTTGAAGATTGGCAAAAAAGACTGGACATAATAAAAAAGGGAGAGCTTTTTAAAATCAAGACCGCGCACAAACCAATCTTTGTCAAGTTCACTGGCATGGACTTGGAGGACGTAAAAAGAATCATCGATCAATCCACGATAAGAGGTGCTCTTCCTGAACCAATTAGGGTGGCGCATTTGATTGCATCAGGGGTGGTTTCTGGGGAAAGTTATGGGCGGGCTTAGGATTTTTTAATAAAGTATTTATGAGCAAATGGAAAGGAAGGTAAAATAAGTCTCGGAAGTAGAACACTCGACCTCGAAGATAGGAAACTCGGGTCTCATAAGTATTCATTATTAATTGTATTTTTAATATAGAAAAATGTTATTTTGATAGACAAAGCATATATATTATATTTAATAATAGAAAAATTAAGGAGGACCAAATTGCGACAAAGGTTATCGATAAAGATAGCGAATTTATCCATTGTTATTCTACTAGTTCTGGCCATATTTGCTGCCATTGATTTTCATTTTGAGATTGTACTTAATGTTAGTTGCGATACGATTTATGTTGATGACAGTGGAGGGGCAGATTACACGAGCATTCAAGATGGAGTGAATGCAGCTAAAAATGGGGATACCGTTTATGTCTATAGTGGAAATTATTGGGAGAATGTAGTGATTAAAAAATCAATAAATCTAGTTGGGCAAAACAGAGATACGACGATTATTTATGGATATTTATTGGATCATGTTATTTATATTGATGCAGATTGGGTGAATATAAAAGGTCTCACAATTATCGAGGGGGACTATGGTATTTATATTTATTCTTCTTTAAATATCCAAATAACAAATAATATAATAAAGGATTCATGCTATGGTATCCATCTTTATGCATCTTCAAATATAGATATTACTGATAATATAATTACGGGATCCCAAGGTCCTATTGATTTTGATTCTTCTAGTTGGAACAACATCATTGCCAATGATCTTTCTAATAGCGGACTTATATGGCTTTTAAAAGGATCGAACAACTTTTTCAAAGATAATATTATAACAAAGGGGGGTTTTGAACTAGAGTATACATCACACAACATCATTACAAATAACAAGATTTCAAATGGTTATACTGCGGGTATTGAGTTCTGCGGACCATCAAATTATAATAATGTAACTAATAACGAGATTACTGGCTGCAATTGGGAAGGTATATTTTTAGCTGGTATAGATAATATTATTGAAGGCAATATTATCTCTAACAATGAATATGGTATTTGGGCTCTCCATCTATCTCAAAATAAAATAATAAATAACCGTATTGAGAATAATAGAAAAGATGGTGTTCTTTCAACCAAATCAAGAGATATTTATACAAACTGTTCGATATCGAACTCAAATTGGGAAGATTTTCATCTTGAAGACGGATCTTACATTAAAACAATAAATACAATTTTCAATAAAACAAGAACTAAATTCAAGGATTCCGCATCAAAATTAATTGTCCAATGGTATCTCCACTTAAACATCGTAGACTACCTAGGGAATCCAGTCTCATATGCCCAAGTTAAAATTGAAGACAACCTGAACGGCTCTTATGACCAAACTTTCATTACAGATTCAAATGGCCAAATCAGATGGCTTACTATTACAGAATATATAGAGCAAGATACTGATGGAAATAATATAGGTGAGAAAACCTACCATACACCACACAAAATAGTAGCATGGAACGATACCTTAGTAGGGTACGCCCAACCTTTTATCGACGAAAGCAAAACTATAGATATCGTTCTTCATAAAGGCACTCTTTTAGACCTGGAAACAAGCTGGAATTTAATCTCATTACCCAGGCCTCAATCTGATCCAAATCTAAAGACCGTATTTCAATCCATCGAAAATCAATATGATGCCGTCCAATGGTATAACATAACAGACACCAACGATCCCTGGAAACACCATCATATCTCAAAACCTTCCTATCTAAATGATTTGAATGATATCAATCACACGATGGGTTTATGGGTCCATGTCACGGATCCTGGGGGTACGACATTAGTAGTTATGGGAGATGAGCTGACATCTAATCAAGATATTTCACTCTATCCAGGATGGAATCTCGTTGGATTCCCATCTAAAACCAATAAAACTCGAGTTGTCGCCTTGGATACCTTGAATTTCGGGAGTGATGTTGATGCAATCTGGACTTATAATGCCTCAACCCAGAAATGGGTTAAGCTCGATGAAGCCACAGATTATTTCGAGATAGGTAAAGGATATTGGATACATTCCAGGGTTACAAAGGTTTGGAATATCCCACTATAAAAGTTGAGTAAAATATTTATACGATTGAGTACATTATTTACTCATGCTTGAGGAACTTATGGGCTCCAGAACTAGGAGTAAAATCCTTAGTTTATTTTTCTCGCATCCAGACGAGGAGTTCTACGTCCGAGAAATTGCGAGGAGGATTGAGGAGAACTTTAACTCTGTCCGAAGAGAACTGAATAAATTGAAAAAGCTTGGGATCCTGCTGTCACGGAGAAAGGGAAATCAAAGATATTTCCAAATTAACAATAAACTCCCAATCTATGAGGAATTGAAGATGATATTCATCAAGACAGATGGAATCGCAAACGAACTGAAACAGATACTTGAAAAAGATAAGAACATCGAACTGGCTTTCATATACGGTTCATGGGCTGAAGGGAAAGAAAGATTACTTTCCGATATCGATCTGTTTATTGTGGGAAAAGTTGATGAGAATGGAATTATAGAAGGTCTAAATACCCTAGAAAAAAAGCTTTCCAGAGAGATCAACTATGTAATATTCAGTGAAGATGAAGTTAAAAGAAGACTTAAAAGAAAAGATCCTTTCATTAAAAATGTCTTTGAAAGCCCAAGGATATTCCTAGTAGGTGAAGGAAGTGAAACTTGCTGATCTGGAGAAAGAGGGATTGATCGGAAAAATCCCCATCGATAAAAAAAGAGTCAAAGAGTGTATGGCTTTAGCAAAAAGAGATTTAAGAACTTCAAAATCATTATCCAAAGATAATCCTGACTGGGCCTTCTCTATTGCCTATAATTCCATGTTACAGAGTGCTCGTGCTTTGATGTTCTCAATGGGATATCGTCCATTTGGAAAAGCTCAGCATATCTCAGCAGTGAGGTTCGCAGAGGCAGTTTTAAGTGGCAAAGCCAAGGAAATTATCGTGATTTTGGACAGAATGCGAAGAAAACGACACAGGGTGGTTTATGATACCTCGGGTTTGATATCGCAGCTTGAGGCAAAAAAGGCAGTAACAAGCGCCGAGAAATTCTTCAATTTAATTGAAAATGAACTCAAGAAAAGGAAACTCATATGATAAATTGCAGGTAGATCAGGATTAATAAATACGTGATAAAATTACACAGGAGTTAAATGTCACACTATAAGATTGAGTAATATCTTTATACGGTTGAGTACAATGTTTTTTCAAATCTTTAACTCTTCAAGATAAGCATTATTTCTTTTATGATCAAAACAAACCTTAAATCTGGATAGAACATCCTTGAATCCTATTATTAACGGTACTTCATCAGTTAATGCTAAAAATGCTCGCATTTTTATTTCATCTGAAGTATTATTTGTTTCGTCGATAAACCTCGCGGTTACGGTTCCAACCTTGCAGGGTATTTTACATTCTGGTCTAGTAGAGATACCTTGAATATCATATGAATCTTGTATTTCTGTTGTAATCCTTTCCAGATTGTTTTTGGTAAAATTGATGTATGAGCCCCAGTATCGATAATTGCATCCATGGGTTCAGACCAATGGTTTGTAGTCCTAAATACTACCCAACCCATTAATCTGGTTAGTTCATATTCCTCTTCCTTAGAGAGTTCCTGTAAAACAGCCTCAACAAAATGCAATTTTATTCTAGTAGACATGATGCCCGCATCCGATGTAAGTCGAGTAGATCAACGATCGGGATGTCTTCCTTTTTGCTATACTTCTTACTCTGCTTAGATTTTTCCCTGAACATATAACCTTTTTACCCACTACGGCAATCCATCTATCAGGGTATTTTCTTAACAGCTCTGAATAGTTATTCCTGACCCATTGTGCATCCTCCCAGAATCGCTTTGGAATGGTGGGATTTTTTGGCATCGATTCACCTTAATTACCATATTCATCTGCAGAATTAAATACTTATTGCCTTTTCTTTTCGTTTTTCTAACTAGATAGAGCTTAAAAAGAAATTCTTATCAATAAATGAAAAATTAATGAAATAATCTGAGTTGGGCTGCATGTCTTAAATTATAAATACCCTGGCCTATATATTGTTCTTTAAAAAGGGGGCTAATTTTGGCACCAGTAACTAAATTACAGAGAGTACTGACATTAACAATCTCAATTTTCGTTCTTGTAATGCCGGGAAGCTCTATTCTTGGAATCGATTTTGTGGAGATCGCAGCCGCAGACGACCCCCAACCCCTGGGCACGACCTCTTATCACAGCCTCAATGAAACAGTGGCAGAACTTGTTCAAATCTCAATCGAACATCCAGGCATCACGAAATTGGTGAGCATCGGAAAGAGTTACGAGGGAAGAGATATCTGGGCAATGAAGGTCTCCGACAATCCAGACACAGAAGAAGACGAGCCTGAGATTTACTTTAATGGCAATCACCATGCTAGGGAATGGCTGACAATAGAGGTCTGCTTGTACATCTTAAACTATCTTACAGACAATTATGCAACTAACACCACCATCACGAACATAGTGGACAACAGACAAATCTGGGTTGTTCCCTGTGTGAATCCTGATGGCCGCCAATACGACAGTCCCGAAGACGATCCCTCTAATCATAAACATCAACAAGCCGGGTGGCGGAAAAACAGGAGGGACAACGGCGATGGCAATTATGGAGTCGATCTGAACAGGAACTACGATTACATGTGGGGTGGTGCAGGAGCAAGCGATGATACATCATCAGAAGTTTACAGGGGCACTGAACCTTTCTCAGAGAACGAGACCCGTGCAATCCGGGATTTTGTAAAACAGCACAACTTCGTTTTTTCCATATCATATCACAGCTACGGCCAGTTGATTCTTTATCCATGGGGATATACATACAATGAATCAAAAGATAACGACCTGTTTTGGGCTGTGGCAAATAAAATGTCGGATTTAATAACCAACAAGGCCAACTCATCTCAATCCCGTTATATACCAATTGAAGGTAGCGATTTATACATGACGAGCGGATCAGACGATGATTGGCTGTACGGAGAAATGGGCATCTATGCATTTTGCTTCGAGCTGTATCCTGTAATAAATGATGCTATATTGGGTGATCCAGCTGTAACTATCCCATACGATCTCTTTCATCCGCGGCAGGACAAGGTTCTCCCAGTATGCGAGGATAATATCGAGGCCGCATTGTATCTATGCAAAATCGCGGACAATCCATTTCAGGCAATGGATTATCATTTCTCCTTATCCACACCGTATGCCTCACAGGTGATCAATCAGTCAGAGACCAAGCAATTTACGATTTCAATTACAAATGATGGAGCTTTAGATGATACTTATAATATATCAGCGTCCGCGATTCCTGGTTGGACAATTGACCTTAGTTCTGAGACAATGTTCCTTTCCAGCGGAGCCTCTGACTCAGTGACTCTCAGTGTAACGGTTCCAGGCGGAGAAAGCGGTGGTGAATACATAATAAAGGCAAACGTCACCTCCCAAGGCAACAACTCGGTCACAGCCTCGTTAATATTCACTGTTAATGTACCATATTTCAATGATGTGGGGATGGTCTCAATTGACACATTCTTGGATGGGGGAAAATACCCCCTTGGTAATTATTTGATAAAATCCACTGCAAAGAATTTCGGACGCAACGGCCTGTTCGGGTTCGACACCTCCCTGGAGATAAGAAAGTTGGGCCCTCCTGTAAGGCAGACCATATTTTCGGATAATATGGAAGGCGGCGCTTCCAACTGGGATGTTGTGGATCTGGACGGTTCATCATCGCCAGATAGTTGGAAAATAGTAACAACAAGTTCACATAGCCCAACAAGAAGTTGGTGGTGCGGCTCTAGCTCCATGTATTCCAATATAACTGCACAGTTGTTGCACCCGCCATCTTTTAGTCTTAAATGGGCCACTGATGCCAACCTTAGCTTCTATCACAAATACAAAATCGAAGAATCTTATGATTACGGCAGTGTCGATGTATACAATGGAGTCAAATGGATAAACATGGCCTGTTTCGACGGAGATGGACCCACCAGTTTTGAAAAGGCAGTAATTCCACTAGGAGATTTCATAGGTCGCGATGATGTTAGGGTAAGGTTCAGGTTCACATCAGATGAGGGAGTTATTGATGACGGTTGGTTTATAGATGATGTTTTAATATCGGCCGATTTCCCGGAAGAAACTACAGTGTATGGACCTGTGATTAAACAGACCGCCGGCATTATGGGTCAGGATCAAACCCAACAGTTAAGCTGGGATTACACCTTCACTGAGATCGGGGACTACAAGATATATTCCACAACATTATTGGACACAGATGAGCAAAATAGCAACAACCTATCTGTTGTTAAAATCACAATCGAGCCCCTGCCCCCATCATTTGAAATCCCCTTGCAGTTCGGTTGGAACCTTATATCCCTTCCACTGATTCAGAGCGATACTTCATTGGATACAGTCTTAACATCTATTTCTGGCAAGTACGATGCAGTTTCGTGGTACGATTCTTCTGAAACTGAAGATCCCTGGAAACATCACCATACACAAAAGCCAGATCATCTAAACGATTTAAAAGATATAGATCATAAAATGGGTTTATGGATTCATATCACAGAGCCCGGTGGAACCACATTGATAATCACCGGGGAAGAAATATCATCACAACAATCCATAACACTCTATCCAGGATGGAACCTTGTGGGCTACCCCACAATTTTAAACCGTAACAGGACAGATGGCCTGAACAATCTCAATTTCACAGATGATGTAAATGCCATTTGGACCTTCAACGCCTCTTCACAAAAGTGGGAGAAGATGAACGAAGAGGATTATTTTAAGACTGGATCTGGCTATTATGTTCACTCGAAATTCGAAAAAACATGGGAAGTGCCGCTATAAAAGTAACTAAGGCATCAGGCCTCTCATTCCACAAAACGGGCACTCAACCTTTTTTGGTCCGTCTCCCGCTCTCGTAGGGAAGCTCTGCCCGCAGTTTGGGCACCTGGTTTTGCGCATACCCTGCGCAGGTGGTCTTGTGGATGGTCGCATAGCAGGTCTTTGGTACGGCTGTGAATATGGCGGTGGCGGAGGATAAGCCCGCATAAATCTTCTTTGTTGCGCAGGGGGTGTCTCAGGCTCCACCTCGACAACTTTGCCCGTTGAAGCTTCATCACTAACTCGACGCTTTCTCAGGCTCAGGGCCTTTTGAATCTGAGCGTCCTGGAGTTGCAGGGCCAATTGCTCGGCCTCCTTAATCAAGGCCTTGGATTGAACATAATCCTCCTCTTTAAAAGCGGTGTGAGCTTTGGAATAGATATTCTCGGCATCTGTTACATCGGCGCCGATCTCCCTTGCATCATCCAAAATAGATCTTACAAAGATCAATGAATCTGATATTCCCTTGATTCGATCAGATCTTGCGTCTTCTGCGGCCTTTCTTGCCTTGGTTGCGAAGTAGTTCATCTTCTTGAAGGCCTTTGTATTGAAAGCCTCCTCTGCCTTTTCATAATGTTCCCTTGCCTCTTTGATATTGGCTCCCAAATCCCTCGTTTGATTTATGAATTCCTCAACAGATGATATCAATTCCTTCATCTTTTTCGCCTGCTCACTCGTTAGATATTCAGCTTTACCCACTATTTGCTTGAGAATTTCATCCAATTCCTCTTTCTCACCTTTATGGAGATGCTCTGCAGCTGTCAAGGCCAGTTGCTCGTCCTCTCCGATCTCAATGCCGCAATCCCTGACATCACCTATCAATTGTCTGAATGCATATATGATATAGGCCTTTCTCACTTTATCATACAATTCTGCAGTTTCCTCTATTAGACCAGAACCCTCAACACCCTGGGAAATTGTACCTTGTAGGTTACCATCTTCAAAGTTGCGCTGTATACCCTGCAACAATCCATCTGCCCTTTCGAAAATGGAGCCTTGGCTTTTAAAATCTTTTAATATTTTTTCTATTTCCCCAAAATATTCTTCGCCTTCCTCCACTTTTTTAGAATCTGTCTCGGTTTCGCCGATGTAACGTTCCACATCTTCTCTTGTGATTTGGTCGCTACCACCGAGAATCGAGAGGTAGTCGATCCTATCAGGCTCCAAGCCACAATCAATGTCCTTCTCCTTTGCAAGCTGCTCTAATTGGGAAGTGAACAATTTAGCCAAAAGCTCTCTGGTTTCTTTATCCATGGTTTCCCTCTACATACCATTTCTTTAAAGCCAGGTCCGTCTTTTTCAAATTTATTAAACAACTACAGGGAATTAAATTTTTCTATAATCCCAAAAGCGTTTAGAAACCCGCTAAATCCCTCTTAAATCCTTCAATTGCAGAAACGGGAGTGGGGTTCTCACCACGCAGGATCGCAAGGTATATGCTCACGAAGTCACCAAGATACATCAAATACAGCATCCTGGCAAGGTAATCCTTTTCCTCTCCACCCTCAGCTACAACCTCTATTACCTTCTTTGCATGTTTTTCTAAGATCGTGTTTTTTGTTAACGAAACACGCTTTTGCAGTCTGCCCTCCATCTTGAAGTTATCCCTCAATAGCACAGCTGTGAACTTATTGGAGTTACCGTCGTGGGCCCATGCCTCGATCTCGTTATGGTTCATTTCTGGAAAGGTGCTGTGCCATGCAAGTACCTTAGAATTTTCATTTAATTGTGTCTGCCACCTCCTGGCAATGGCATTAAATATGGCCAATCCGTAGATTATTGGGGTTTCACCCTGGAGTTGTTGCGCAATCTGTTTTGCAGGATTTTTATCAGTGGGATTTTCAGGTACCAATTTCCCTTTTAGGGCGTTTAAGTTATCTATTGCAACTGCAACCTCCCTATCAGAATCGTAGATTCCCAACTTCTTTAACGTCACCACTATGGGCATGAAAAGATAGGCAACCGAAGCCCTAGGTGGTTTTCCCGATGGGATGGAGATCAACTTCACATTTTCTGCTTTACAGCGCCTTGTCAACTCCCCTCCTGAGGTAATTGCAACTATCCTACACCTCTTTTTTATACCCTCATCAAAGAGACTGAGAGTTTCCTCTGTATTTCCTGAATAACTCACTGTAAAAAGGAGAGTTTTTTCTCCCACAAAGGTCGGCAGCTTATATGCCCTGTTCACGAATATGGGAATATTTATTCTTTTAAATAGCCAACTTGCGAGAATATCCCCACCAATGGCGCTGCCTCCAACACCGGCGATTAATATCTGATGGGGTTGAAAAACCTCCAAATCTGTTCTCTCTGAGATGCTCTTGGCTTCTTCGATCTGTTTTGGAAAATTTTGAACAAAGCCCAGCATGTCCTCTGTATCTAGCCTTTTTATCTCATCCATATCATCGAGAATCTGTTGCATCTGAACCAGGAAATGAAGAGGATGTTCTTATAATTAACCATTGGAATGACGCATTCAAACGGGCCTTATAGAGAAAAAAGTTAGGCGAACATAACTCCCGATTCCTGGGCTTTAAGCAGCTCCCCACCCCTCACCTTGTCCACGGCCTTCTCAAAATCTCCCATCTCAACAGAGTCTCGGCCCTCTCTTATCGCGAACATTCCTGCTTCGGTGCACATGGATTTTATATCAGCACCAGTTGCTCCATCGCACTTGGCTGCGAGAGCCTCGACTTCGACATCCTTTGCTATGTTCATCTTCCTGGTATGGATCTTGAAAATCTCGATCCTGGCTTCCAAACTCGGTATGGGGATCCTGATTATCCTGTCGAACCTACCGGGTCGAAGTAAAGCCTCATCAAGGATGTCAGGTCTATTGGTTGCTGCAATCAATTTCACATCGCCAATGGGGTCGAAGCCATCCAGCTCGGCCAGAAGCTGCATCAGGGTTCTTTGAACCTCTCTGTCACCGGATGTGGCAACT
Source organism: Thermoplasmata archaeon (assembly GCA_020348445.1). Classification (GTDB taxonomy): domain Archaea; phylum Thermoplasmatota; class Thermoplasmata. Next base: position 4,699,996 of record CP070751.1, on the reverse strand, counting down.
TCCAATCTCTTGGCCCCAATAGCATCCAACTCATCTATGAATACAATTGTTGGGGATTTCTCCTTAGCCAATGCAAATAATTCCCTAACCAACCTCGCCCCCTCACCTATATATTTTTGAACCAGTTCTGAGCCCACGAACCTTATGAATGTTGCGTTTGTTTTGTTTGCCACACCCTTTGCCAGAAGGGTTTTTCCCACTCCGGGTGGACCCACGAGCAACACTCCTTTTGGTGGATCTATCCCCACCTTCTTGTACAACTCTGGTTTTATCATGGGCTCCTCGACAGCTTCTCTGATCTCCCGAAGCTGTTCCTCTAGGCCGCCTATCTCTTCGTATGTAACCTCCGGTTTTTCGATAATCTCGGCGCCAATAACGAGGGGATCCTTTGATGGAGGTAACACGCTCATGATCGAAAGGGTCTGTTTGTTCAATGCCACTTGAGAGCCCACGATAACAGTCTCCTGTGGAATGTGGCTGGCACAGTTTACGATAAAAGTAGGCCCAGTGGTGCTTTTTACCACAACCTTCCCATTTTCCAAAACACCCCTTATGGTGCCAATTATCAGTGGCGGAGCCTTCATTCTCTCCATTTCAGCCTTAAGGCGTTTAACTTCACCCTGTAAATGTGTCAGTTCACTCTCTAAATAACGTTTTTCGTTCTCGATCTTTTTAGTGTCCTTAATGAGCTCTGAGTTTTGGCTCTCAAGAGCAGCTACTCTTTCAGGGAGATTATCAGAGGTCTTCTTGGCATCTTCCTCATCCATGATGCGCACCCCAAAGTCATTTATTTCTGTCTTTATATCATCATTCTGTACGGTTAGTTATATATTATACCAATGATATATATCTTTTGTTCAGCTTATCGAGGATTGAACATGATATGCGAGATGTGTGGAGTGGATGTTCCTAATTTAAAGGAAATCACAATTGAAGGCTCAAATCTCAGTGTATGCCCAAAATGTGCAAAATTTGGACAGGATCATCCAATGACAAAGGGGGCAGATGAGCATACATACACACCCACAATAACAGAGAGGTTGGAGCGCAGGGAAAAAAGGCGAACAACCAAGGATGTTTTTGAGAAGGCCCAAGAAGAATTAGCATTGGACTACCCAAAGAGAATTAGTTTAGCCAGGACATCTATGGGATTGAGTCAGGAGGAACTTGGTAAGAAGATCAATGAGAAAAAATCTGTGGTGGCAAAGCTCGAAGCAGGGGATATGATTCCAGATGAAAAGTTAATAAAGAAACTGGAAAAGGCCCTTGATATATCCCTCAAGGAGAAGGTTGCCGCAATTTCCCCACCCAAGCGCAAGGAGGAAGCAAAAGGTATGACCCTTGGTGATTTCATAAAAATAAAGAAGGGATAAAATCCCCTCTATCCGTTCCTTTTTTGTGCCCTTTTGAAGATTTCAACCTCTGCTTCTCTGAGAAATCCCAAAATGTCAACATCATATTTTTGGGCGACAAGCATAGCAGCAACCTCGATTTCCACATCCAAAGAGTTCTGTTTTTTATTGATCTCGGCCAAAATTGGACTGCGCTTGAGGTTGGTTTTAGACTCAATGTGACGAATAACCGAAAACAGCAACGGCTCTTGAGCTTCCAACTGCAATATGTTTTTACTAGGTGTGAAATCTATTGGGATATTGTGATCTTTGTAATCGAAGCTTGGTGAAAGTCCGGTATCCTCTTTTGTTAAAAGCTTCAATTCAAGACAGACATCAACAAGTTGTTTCGCCTCATCGGGTGTAAACCAACCAAGGTCCATTGATGCCGAAAGTATAATTTCTTTCTCGGAGAGAACTTTTTTACCTTTTCTTTGGAATAAATAAATAAGTGCCTCCATAAGTTCATTCATAGCCATATCCCCGAGAAATTAAATCAGTGTTTCCACTTCCACTACAAGTCCTGCTAGATTCATTCCTTTGAACCTTTCTAGACCGCTTTCGAATCTACCGTGGAAATAGATGTTCATTTCACTATCTAGCAGCGTTTTACCCACATCTAAGCTAAAATAATCCTCAGTAGCTATATGTGCCAAATCACTGAAAATAAGATCTTCTATTCCAATATCCTTTGCTTCATTTGCCAATTGGCGAGCTGACATCTCTCTGATTTTCTTCTTTGGGCTTACTATTCCTTTATCGTAATCAATACCAAGGACGATATTTTGAGAGAGCTCACAAGCCTTATCCAATTCCTCTATACTCCTCAATGTTTTGGTACCTAGGACCACTTTCTCGGATCCAGCAATGAGGATATCGATTGCACCCTCTGCATACCTTGAACCGCCATCTACCCACAGTTCCATCTTGGTTGATAATCTTTTTATCAATTCAAGTTGTGGTTTATCTCTGTTGATACCATTTAAATCGACAATGAATACCCTTTTGAAGTCCTCCTTTAATTTATCCATCAAATCTTCAATTTTTATATATTCTCTTTCACTATCCTCCATGGGTTCATAGCCCTCTTTGCCTTTTATCATGGGTAATCCTTTGTATACGTTTATAGCTGGAATTGTATCTTGCTTTTTTTCACTATCGTTCATGTTGTTATCCCCAAGTGAATTATTAGGCCTATTTTCTCACTTAATTCCTTACGGGAGATTGTTAGAGTGGTAAATAAAATATGCGGTGAGAATGTAATTGAGCAAATAATTAACATTCAAAAATTCCTAATATGACTTTATCTATGTAGGCATGATGCCAAGAGAAGATAAGACATTCAATTTTGAAATGATAGCACAGGTATATCGTGAAGAACGGAATTCTGCAACTCTCACAAAACTACCTCCGCATTTCTTTAAAAATATCATGGACTACATAGAAAAATTAAGATCCAATTATATTGAGGAACGTAAAAATGATCCTGCATCCCCAAGAACCCTAATGCTTGAGGACGAATTCCATAAGTCAGAAAAAAGGATTTTGGAAATTTATGAGCTCAGAGAAAGGAAGATAGTATTGTTAGCATTATCTGCTGCAAACGGAGGGAATCCAAAAATCGATCTAATGACAATCGAGGAAAAGAATGCTTTTAATAACCTCGTTGAGGTGCTAATTAAGAATCGTTCGAACATTATATTAAATGCCAAAGAAGATGCATGCGAAATAAAAAAGACATCATCCCTTGGCCAAAAAACCATGGAGAAAGATCTAACTAAAGAAAGTATTTTCGAAGAAAATAATCTAACAAAAGAAGATATGAAAATGATAGATGAAAGTAACTTACAAATCGATGATTCTCACAAAGAAAATCCTGTAATTCTAATCTTAGAGGATATTCCCTCCTTCGAAACAGAGGAAAGAATATTCAATTTAAAAAAAGATGATACGATAACATTACCCTTGGAATACGCAAGGATTCTATGTAAGCACGGGAAAGCTAAGATAATTCAAAGTTAACAATAAATTTTTCTGCAGAACATAGATAATTAATTTTTAAAAAAGTTTTTTTTATGATAAAAAAACAGATGAAAAAGTAAATTTTTTACAAAAGTTTTTAAACCACTAAAGTATTACCTCTACTTAATCACACACCTATATGCATAAAAGGATGTGGTGAGAGAGATGGCGAAGAAGAAAACAAAGAAGAAGACAACAAAGAAGAAAGGTACCAAAAAGAAGAAAACAACAAAGAAGAAGGGTACCAAAAAGAAGAAGACAACAAAGAAGAAAACAACAAAGAAGAAGAAGAGCACTAAAAAGAAGAAGAAAAGATGAATGTTCTTCAACCTAAAGGGTCCCCATGTGGGGCCTTTAACCTTCCGGGGAGGAGGTAATTTTTATTTTTTATAACTTTATTTAAGATACGCTTTTTATGATAATGAAATCTCAATAAGTTTGAATTCGGCAAAAAAGGATTGTTTTATTTTTTTACCACCCTATCATTTTAACATTAAAAGAAAATAAGAGCACGAACAAGGCTTTCAGAAAATTAATTATCTAATATAGCTTTACAGATAAAAAAGAAAGGGCGTGTGGCCTAGTCTGGATAGGGCAACGGCCTCCTAAGCCGTGGATCAGGGGTTCGAATCCCCTCACGTCCGCTTAACTTTTATATTAATTTAATACGCGGACGTGCGTTGTATTCAAGTTATGTTGACACATCAATTATTTCTTAACCTTGAACACCCCTCACGTCCTTCGCTATCATTATAAACTAGAAATTCCCTAACGCCCGCTTTTAATCTTTAGAAAACATTTTTATCCTCTGCACCATTACCGAACTATTATGGCGAAGAAAAGGAGAAAGGTAAAGGAAGAAGAAGAAACCTATGAATTCAAGATGCCCGAGTTTGATGAAGAGGAATTTCTAAGAAAGGAAGTAAGAGATTCAAAAATCCTCTTCGTGACATTTGGTTATGCGGTATTAATGGGCGTAGTGTCTTTTGGTTTAACTTATGCAGACATCGCTTTAGCTGCTTTGACCGGTTTTATAGCAATTATTTTCTTAAGGCACATTTACCCCTTAATTGGTATTGATACTTCCTTGATTGAAAATAAACAATGGGCAGGCAATATTATAATGTATCTGTTCACTTGGCTCGCTATCTGGATTCTATTAAGTAATCCACCTTTTTCGGACTTTAGTTCGCCAACAATAGAAAAAGATACAATATATTTTGGGAGCCAAGGAAATTGGACCAAGCTAAACGAGACCAATGTGGATCTATTAAACTACAATGTAAACGTAAGCATTAACGTCATAATAGTCGATAATGTAGAGGTTGACAAGGATACAGTTAAAATAACGATCAAAAGAAAGGAGGGGGAGAGTTTTATAGAAATCCAAAGCGGTCGAATGAACCGTATCGAAGATAATGAGTTCTCATATGTTTTATATGATCTTCGTCAAGGGATGCATGAATACATTATTTCTGCGAAAGACATAAACGATCATGAGGCATCCTTATCTGGAAGATTCAATGTTTACTGATTTCAGTATTCCCATCTAAATTTTTTATTAAGGAACATGGTCAACCACCCGGCGTAACGTTCCTCAACGATCTTTATGCCCTTAAGGATTCTATATCCTTTTTTTACTGATCCGTTTATATGTCTGCCAAGGCTTAAAGTGCCGAGTTTTGCCTCAATAAGTTCCCTTGCGTTTTTAAAATCCCTTTCTATATCCACATACCAACTGCCGTTTTTTATGTAAGGACCCGAAACGAGTTTCGAGGAGCAGGTCCATTTTTGAAGAAAATCCGAGGCATTTGGATGCCATACAGGTGGTCCTTTATGTACTTTCGTTTGGGGTAGGGAATATACTTCGAACTCAAATAACAACATCACCTCAGTATTTACAAAATAATCTGAACCTATGAATTTGAAATCATATTTTTCGCAGAGGTTCGCAATGGCCCGCATGGATTTTCGAAGTTGTGAATGCAATATATCAGGAAGGGTCTGTGGGGTATCGAAAATTATGCAAAGTAAAGTCGTTCCCCTCCTTTCTATTTTGTTTTTCAGGATCTTTATGGGCTCAGGAGTGATGTCATTAGGAAAGAAGAACTCGAATCTTGGCTTTGCGTAATATTCCCTGCATGCATGGATGAAAGTCGCGAAATTCTCCTCAGATAAAGCGGATGCCACATTCCTTTCGGGATCCACTGGATCCACGACTATCAAGGTCTCGTTAAATTCCCTGAAATCTCCATTTACAAATGTGATTACCACACCTTTTTTCCAATCTTTGGCATGAGCAACAATATTCTTGAAATCACCATAGTTCAGCACGAGCAATTCACATAGATATCCTGAGAATCCCTCAATTTCGGCCTCAGCCCCGTAAATACCAATGCCCTTTAAGAACTGCTTAAGGAGTCTAACTTGATTTTTCTGCTCAGGTTTTTGATTTTTAATAATGTAGTTGGTATGAAAGGGAGTTCTATCCACGGCACTCATTTTCTGTAAAGGATCTTCGATTTTATAACATGGGACGATTTCAACTTTCAGATCATCGTAATAGCCATATACATATGGGTGTTCGGCATATTTCTTTTCGCATTTCTTCAAAACAGCGTTGCCTATCTTCAATCCGTACAGCTCTAAATCCTGTCTTTTAGTTGTGGGGGGAAACATCACGAAAATGTCAATATCTGGGTCTGTTAAGTGTGTGTCCTTCGCAACAGAACCAACCAAAATAGGCTCAACACTTAATCCAAGTGATTCTGCTACTCTTTGAATCTCAACTTTCACATTCTCTATAACTTTTAATATGTGTTTGTTCTCATCTTCCTTTGGTTCTATCTTTAAAAGAACCTCTCTTTCTATATCCATATAGGTGGTATAAAGTATAATGGGATAAAAGATTTTCTGGTTGATGACTGGAATGTCTAGTGAAAATTTTTAATGATTAAAGAAAATGCAAATATACCTTGAGATATAATGGAATCGAGTTTCAAGAATTTAGGAGGCAAATGGCGGCCTAATATATTGGAAGGATGATTAGATGAAAGGTGTCTTCTGTCCAAATAGTGGAACAAATCTCCCAATGAAGGCAATGTTCTGTCCTTCTTGTGGAAAAAACGACCTGCAAGGGAAGCCATGCAAAAACAACCAAAACAGGTAAACTTTATACCACAGGGTTTCTTACACCGTGCCGAGGCAAGAGGACATTCGAGTGTGGACAAATGCTTTCTATCATAGTGCCAACATACAATGAAAAGGAAAATATCCCCCAGCTAGTCAAAAGAATATTCAAGGTGCTGGATGAAAATAAGATAGAAGGAGAACTCGTAATCGTTGACGACAACTCCCCGGACGGTACAGCGAAAGTGGCAGAAGACCTAAAAAGCAGTTATAATATCCAAGTCATCGTCCGAAAGAACGAGCGCGGTCTATCCTCAGCTGCAATAAAAGGCATGGAGAGTGCAAAAGGTGATGTGCTGTGTGTGATGGACGCAGATCTCAGTCATCCACCAGAAGTTCTCCCCAAAATGCTGAAACATATACAGAATGAAGAAGCAGAACTCGTAATAGGCTCAAGACATGTTCCGGGTGGGGGAATCGAGAATTGGACCATGAAAAGAAAGATAGTGTCCAAATGCGCGTCTCTCATCGCAAGACCGGTTACGAAGGTCAAGGATCCAATGTCAGGCTTTTTCATGCTGAAGAGGGAGGTAATAGAAGGTGTCGAGCTAAAACCGAAGGGATATAAAATTGGTTTAGAAATAATTGTTAAAGGCAACTATGAGCATTTAGTCGAGGAGCCATACGTTTTTAAGAATAGGGCCTACGGGGAAAGCAAGCTCGGTGCCAAGGTTGTAAAAAACTACCTATCCCACGCATTGAGCCTTTATTTCCACAAAGACAGCTCTTTTTATCAATTTCTTAAGTTCTGCGCTGTTGGCGGCCTTGGGATTTTTGTGGATTTGGGTGTGTTCTCCCTCGTATATTACAGCTTCTTTCTAAATGCCTATGGTCAAATAACTGGAACGCTGTACTCTCAGACCATCTCATTCGGCGCTGCTGTGACCTTCAATTATGCTCTTAATAAAGTGTGGACATTCCAGGATAAGGAACGCAGAAAAAGCAAGGTTACAAAGCAGTATTTCATGTTCGTTGCAGTTGCTTTAGGTGCGTGGTTGATAAGAACATTGATTATCGACACCATGTTGACATATCAGGATGCATGGAGCTCTTATAAAGGACCATTGGTGAACTTGTTTGTATCCCTTTTATCCATTGAAAGATTCGTTCTGCTCATCGCCATCATAATCGTGATGCTAGTGAACTTCTTTGGTAGCAAATATCTGGTCTTCAAAAGAGAAAAGAGAATCGTGAAACCTTCAGAAAATTGATGATAAAAGCGGCTTTCTTTGCGGTTTATCGCTTCTTTTAAGTTTCATCATCAGGCAATCCTTCTTTATCTGTAATCAATGGCTCTTTTTGGGAACCCGAATCCTGCGAATCTACGAGTAAGGCATTTTCATCTGGAAGCTCATCTTTCCCTTTCTTTGCAGTTCCTTTTGTTTCGGAGGATTCTTCTTCAGATTCCCCCTCTGGTTTCTTCTTTCTCCATCCAAGGATTCCAAGGACAAGCTCAACTATCCCGATGAGAAGAAGGAGCCAAAACCAGATATCAGCAAAAAGCGAAGGGTAAATCTGAAAAGATCTTGCACCCAATTCCTTACCGGGGGCATGGTATCTCAGTATCTCGATATCGCTAGTGGCGTTTATATAAACCACCTCGAGGAAAACGACCACAACATCTTTTTCATTGTAATCACCCCGTATATCATCCCTAAAAGTAACGTTGAAGTCATCATCCCCACTGCCAGAACTGTCAAACCAGATTATAACGTATGTCTTATTGGAGATGGGTTTAGTATCAATTCTGGATATTGTATCCCTTATGGTAACGATATCACCTTCATCGTGGTCCTTAAAATTACCCTCTTGCTCTTGGGAAGCAACATCTTCTGCGCTCTGTGCAGGTCCCATAATACCCATAAAACTCCAAAATCCTATAATAAGTGATAAAGAAAAAATAATGAGCAAACAGCCTGTTATTATTCTGCCAAGGTATTTCTTACCTTTTCTGGATAAAATTGCAGTGATGATTACAGCAATAATTAGTAAGATAACCAGGACAACAGCGAATGTAATAACGCCCCTTAAGGCGGCTATCGAGCTGGCCATTTTATCCCATCCTATCTTTTTCAATGTCTATCTAAATCCATTCTCGGTGGTTATTTAAATCAACAATGAGTAAAGATCAATGACTTATGTTTCTACTAAACCTTCGCGAACCTGTCTTTCAGCTTCTTCATCACATTGGGCAAGGTGGTGTACTCCATGTCTTCAAGAGGTAACCTGTGCGGTTCGAAGGGTCCGTGCCTTCGCATGTACTCGGCAACTCGCTGTGCCCTTTCCCTTGTGTAATCAAAGCCTGGGTCGTCGAACAGATCAACTGGACCCACCAGCTTCCCATCCGAAACCTGAAATCCCAGACCCACGACCCTTGGAGGGCCGTCGAATCTTGTACATGTGGCATTCTTCACACTCACTGGCATTAATGGCCCGTTATGTGAGCCCCTCATCCATCCTGATACAAGATGCGGAAATGCAAAGGGCTCCAGAACCTCACCAAGGGCAGGTAAACCTGATTGGGCCCTTACCGCCGCAACTGGGTCGTCCTTTCCAACATACTCGCCTGCTATCTTGTAGAGCTTTTCAGTGGATATCACGGCCACAGGCTCGTTTGCCGGCAATTTCCCTCCCTCTTTGGGATAGACCCTTTTTATAACATATCTTCCCTTAGCCCCGATTAAGGCCAGAATATCGTACATCTCTTCTGGTGAGGACATCATGACCTTTTTACTCTCCATAATGTCCCATATCTCGAACATAAAACCTGGGTGCAGGTTAGGATCTATGATAAGACCCGCTGTATTGAATGGATCAGCAAACATCCTGAAAATGGGAAGATTAAATGCCCCAGGTTCGGTTTTATCCATCATATAAGCCACAACAGGCTCGGCCTTCCTTTCAGTAAAAGTCATCTCGGCAATGCCTGGTCCCATACCTCGAACATTACCTGAGAAGGCATCGGACAGCATGTCCTGTCCAGCCCCGTAGAGTTTCAGGGCCTTGGCCTCTTTCGTGGTCGTTGTGAAAATGTTCCATGCCGTCTCATGCACATGTTTGTTGTTATCCCCTTTTGTATGGCTCATTATAAGCTCCAGGTCGTCCCCGCAGTGCGTAACATGAAAGTCCGAAATGATTGCCCCTTCAACAGCCTTAGACAGCATATCCCTTGCGATTTCCATGAGTCTCGGATGTACGGTTGCGTGGCCAGGCCAGCCTCCTACATCTGCCTTTATGATACTTATTGTAACCTTTGTCATACAATCCCCCAACCCAAATGGGTAATCGGTTTAAAAAGGTTGTTGGTTTATATTGGCAATATCTTAAAATACGAATAATCAATAACTACATCCGAATTTCAATCAGAAGGTCTGTTTAATGGTTCTAAACAATTATAGATCAAGTGCGGATCCCTTCCTGTTGCCCTTGGCCAAGCGGCTTAGAAGAGTAAATCCCAATACAATTACCTGGGTGGCATTCATTTTTGCGGTTCTTGCCGGGATAATCTTCTATTTAAGTTATATCTGGTTGTTACTATTGGCGGTTTTATGTATAATATTCAATGCGCTTTTCGATGCCTTGGATGGTAAGGTCGCCAAACTCACGAATAAGACCTCCAAAAGAGGAGATTTTTTGGATCACACCCTCGATAGGTATGCTGATGTTATCATAATAGGGGGAATAATGCTTTCAGTCCATTGTGACTGGTTCATTGGGCTTTTGGCGATGCTTGGCGTGATTTTAGCAAGTTACATGGGAACCCAGGCTCAGGCACTGGGTTGTGGTAGGGACTACGGGGGAATACTAGGACGGGCGGACAGGCTTGTTGTTCTCATTATTGTTCCATTGATCCAGTTACTGGCCTATATAACTTTAAACGGGAAAATATGGCTCTTTACACCAATGGAATACGCAATGATCTGGTTCGCCATCGCGGGTCATATAACAGCAGTGCAAAGAGGAGTTCGGACCTGGAAATTGTTGGGCAAGGCTCGCTAAAAAATCTTTGTTATCAGATTATCCTGAAGTCCATATCTTTCTATAAAATCCATGGCGTCGCCGATATTACCCACATTTTTTAGGTTTGTATGTGTATCGGTGCCAATGGATATGAGCACCTTTGTATCCCTTAAACTGGCGAAGAAGCCCTCTGCAAAATGATAAAATGGGGTGTTGAGTTTCGAGTTCCTCAAGCTTGGGCAAAGCTCAATAAAAATGTTGTTTGCTTCTAAAACAGCTATCAACTCATCATATTTGCTATGCGAGAAATTTTTACCAATATCATTATGTGCAAGACCAACCGGTGGTTTGATATTTTCCCTAATTCCTAAAAGTTCCCATAATGGCATTCCGTTCCAGATATCATTTTGAACATATTCGAAAAGTACAAGGTCGAGTTTATTGAGATCCTCGTACGGCATCTTTGCAAAGTCAGTGCGCTTTTTGCACGCATCTATCTCCACACCGCATAAAACAATGATTTTGTCCTGAAATTCCTCTTTCAATACCCGGATATCTTGTATGTAATTCATGAGGCCATCATAGGGTATGGAATCCACTTTATTGGTCATATAATGATCTGTAATTGCGATATGTGCAAAGTCAGCCTCAATACCTGCCTCGATTATTTCTCTGGGGGAGAACCTGCCATCCGAGAAAGTTGTATGGTTGTGTAAATTCATCATAATAATCATTCTCGCAACCAGTATAAGCATAAACGTTTATAGGATTTTGTTCTGTTAATCCTATCCACAACTCCATTATGAGTTGACATCATGCCGACTCAGGAAGATAATTCATTTGTTATCACCTTAACCAAAAATCTTTTAATTTTAATAAGATATTCCAATTGCATGAAAGCGAGAGCGTCTGTAACCTTCAAGGGGAAGGTCCAGGGTGTATTCTTCAGGGCCAATACAAGGGATGCAGCTGAGCGTTTTAGAGTCTTCGGCTGGGTAAAGAACATGTGGGATGGTAGCGTTGGTGCGGTTTTTGAGGGTGAGAAAGAGGATATTGAGAAACTGATTAAATGGTGTAAAACACAGCAGCCTTATGCCAAAGTAAATAGAGCAGATGTGAAGTGGGAGGAGTTTACAGGGGAATTTACCAAATTTGAGGTCAGATATTAAGATCGGGGGTATATCAATTTTATTTGGTTGTTGATTTCATGAAAATTCTTGAATATGATGAAGTGGGCGGGGATCAGGTCCTAGAATTAAACGTGAGATGTTTTGGGTGGTTTCTTAGTCCAAACGAGGTGAAAAATATTCGGAAAGTGGATAAGCGTGTTCCAGAATATTTTGCATTTTATGCCGTTGAAAGAAATGAGGTTTTAAGTCAAGTAGGTATAGTCACAGTAGATACGGAATGTACATCTGGGAAAGAAAAAGTTGGTTTTATCTGGGGAGTGTGTACTAGACCTGATGCAGCAAGATCAGGATTGGCAATGAAATTGATGAAAGAGGCTCATGATAGACTCAGCGGTGAAAACATAAGATATTCATTCTTGGTAACAGGAAAATCTCTAGTTGCTTATAACTTGTATAATGAACTTGGCTACAAAGATTTCGCAAGTTCATATTGGGGATTGAGGGAATGCAAATCCCTTTCAAAGTCCAATTCCAAGATCACCCTTTCCTCCAAGATAAAAAACAATGAATTGGTCGAGATATTTACCAAATATTCAAAAGGGCTTTACGGTTTTGTCCATAGACCCGAAAATTTCTTACAAGTGAGGAACGCCTGGACCTGGATGCCCCAAAGTAAGGTTCATGTTTTTAAAGATAAGAAATCTTCAATTGGGTATGCTTTGGTTGGTAAGGAGAAAGATATCCTAAAAATCAGAGAGCTTTGCTGCCCAAATAAGAAGGATATCAGCAGATGCATTAGGGCCCTGGAACTTAAACTCAAGCCAAAATACATGTTATCTGAATGGACAGCTGGAATTCATCAAATCAATATGCTTGGGCAAATTGGTTTTAAGCCCCTAGGTTCTTATGCAACTTTGATGGTAAAGGATCTAAAGCAAAAGCACTCAATAAAAAAGATACAAAGATTATACGGTGTAAAGGAAGGAAAATTTCAAATGACCCCAGTGGATGAATATTAAGAATCGGATTGGAATTACCTCCTTTCGATTTTACAGCTTAATTTTGGGAATTTTAAAGGAAAAAAAGTAACAACTCCAGAAAATCACCATAGGTTGTCATGTTGTTACAAGCCCATCGAGATACTCCTCTATTCCCTTGAAGTCCTCCATATCCCCCTCCCATTCTTGGAATACATCACTGTATTCGGTTTCTAAATCCTCCACAGTCGCCTTCAATTTGGTTTCAAGCCTCCATGTTCCACCTTTAAACACTGCCGCAAGGTATGTATACTTGCCCCGCTCGATCATGACCTTTCTATCCCCTATTTCCATGACATTAAGCCTTGTTCCCTTGGAATCCCCGGATTCAAATACATCATTTACAAAGTCCTGGATGGCGGTAAACAGGCTGGCCATAAGATCCCTGTCTATATCTGCTTCTTCACCCTTATACTTGTGAGATATCAAAAGACCGCTTTGACCAAAGACTAAAAGGACCTCTTCCACCTCGTACTTTCCCTTTTGATAAATATAAAGAATAATTACCATGATTATAACGATTATAATCAGTATTATTGTCCAAATAAAAGGCATGATATCAAACTCATCCTTTCCAGGGGCCGTTAACTTGGTAAGTGTAACGTTGAACGCAGTGGTTGCATTGGCAGAATCAGGGTCCCTTACTATTATTTGAACTATGTCCTCCGTCACATCGGACGGGTATTGGAATACCAAGACCGTTCCCACAACAGTTACATATGGAGAATCGCAGAATATCTCCAACTCTGTGATGTTGTTGTCAACATCATCAAGATATGGCCTTAGATCCAAGACCCATGTTGTGCCCACAATCCCTTCCTGATGTGGTATGTTTTCTATAACTGGTGCATCGTTTACTGGAAGCACCGTGACAATTATTATATCCTCCACCAAGGCACCGGAGGGATCGGTTGCCCTTATGGTGATGTTTTCCATGCCAAACCAATTCTCATCAGCAAAGAAATCCACACTGCCGCTTTCATATATTATTATCTGTACATGTTCCTGCCCGTATGTAAAGAACAGGGCATCGCCGTCTCTATCAATGAAATAGTTGTTGACATTGATATGATCAGATAGGTATTCATCTTCATCAAATATAATATCAGGGATATTTGTGTGCAATTCAGGAGGCCAGTCTTCGGAAACCGTTATATTTATCGTCTCCCAAGCTGAATCAGTTCCGTCAAAAACTTCGATTTGAACCTGGATTTTATTACCCAGATAATCAATGGAGTAGTTGACCATCATCTTCAGATTATTATCCAAAGAGACACTGATGTTTTCTGATAAATTCCAGGTCCCACTTGAGTATTCCAAGAATGTTAAGCTGAGGTCAGAGTTGATGTTGTCTGCATCAGTTATATAAGGTGAGAGATCAAAGAAATAATCTGCATCGTAGTGTACGACCAGATCTGGCACGCCCGAGATAATTGGCGGATCATTTACTGGGAAAACCGTGACCAATATCGAATCCTCGACAATGGCAAAGTTCGGGTCTCGAGCACGGAATATGACGGTCTCCTGGCCATACCAATCAGTTTCTGAAATAAAATCGACACTGTTGTTGTCGTTGATTATTATTTTGATATGGGAGTACCCATAGGAGTAATAAACGGCATCTCCATCAGGATCGTAGAAGTATTCATCGAGATCGAACACACATAATTTGGTCTCGTCCTCATACATGATAATATCTGGTAGCTCACTCTTTAAAACAGGTACATTGTCCTCGGTCACATTTATCCGGATTACAACAGAGGAACTATCGAGTCCATCACTTACAGTCAAGGTTACAAAGACCTGCTGGCCAACCATGGAGGATGGGTACAAATATGTGATTATGGGACTTCCTGGGGTTGCACGACCCGGATCATCGGTTGTAATAGTAAGCTCATCTATGGTGTTGTCGATATCGTGAATATAAGGAGCATAGTTGAATGTGTACGGTATATCTTTTGTTATTGTCAAATCCGGAGGCTCTGGAAAGAAATACGGTTTATCATTAACAGGCGTTATATTGATCCATAGGGGCTGGGAGTCAGAAAGACCCTGAGAATCCGAAACCCACAAAGTTACGTTATCGTTTCCGAACATGTTTGGTTTTGGAATAATAACCAATGTATTTGTTCCCTGGCCACCAATAGAATATAAGGAGCTATTAAAATCTGTAATAATCCAATCCAAATCCTGCGGAAGGTCTTCATCGTCCAAAGCAGAAGCAAAAAGATTCAGGGTGTAAGGTGGATCATCCTCAGTTAATTCTATGTTGGAGATATGTGTTATGATCTCGGGTCGATTGGTAATTCCTACAGCCGAAAATACAACTTGTGTTATTCCAAGGCCACTTATCTCGGCGGATACAGAATTTGCCTCAGGTACTTCTCCCAGGGTCATATTGACCTGAGCCCTACCATTTGCATCTGTGATTATGGGACTGACAGAGTCAAGAGATCCGTCTCCGTTTGTTATATTGAACCAAGTTGGGGCATTGGGAACAGGATTACCAAATATATCTGTAACCTCAACCACAAATGGCTGGGCTAAACGAGTGCCCACTGTGCCAATTTGTCCGTTGCCTGAGATTATCACGATGTCATGAGGTGCACCAGGAATTCCAGTTTCAATGAATATAACCTGTGTTATACCATTACCTACGATTTCGGCGGTAACAGCATTTAAGCCTGTAAATGTTCCTAGCGTGAGTTGCGTTTGCGCCCTTCCATTGCCATTGGTCAATACAGGATTACCTGTGCTTAAGATTCCAAAACCAGCTGTTGCATTGAACCAGACATTCGTACCTGGGACTGGATTTCCATACTGATCATGCACTTCGATGACCAATGGAAAAGCAAGTTGAGTACCAACTGTGCCGATTTGTCCATCTCCTGAGATGATGACGATGCTATCAGGTATATCCGGATCTCCAAAAGCACTGAAAACAACCTGATTGATTCCCAAGCCAGCTATTTCAGCAGTAACGGTGTTGGTTCCAGAAGTGGTGCCTAATGTAAGGTTTACTTGTCCTCTTCCGTTATTATCCGTTGATATAGGACTTGAAATATCAATTGATCCTCCTCCAAGGGTGATATTGAACCAAACATCGGCATTTGGAACAGGATTTCCAAATTTATCACGAACTTCAACTATAAAAGGAGCTCCCAATTGTGTACCCACAGTCCCGCTCTGCCCGTCTCCAGAAATTAGAATGATATCGTACGGAGCAAGTTGTTGGATTGTAAAACCATGCCCAGATGAGAAGTTCCAGTTTCCCTGGGTGTCATTGGCCCATATTAAATAGTCATGGATGCCTACCAAGTTGCGTATTGTATCGTTGTACCAAATATCGCCTGCTCCCGTGGTCATGGAGACATTTACAAATCCCCCTCCCGGGAGATTGATGTAAATCCAGACATTGAATAATTCCACATTGTCAGTTACTTCACATGTGATATTAACCCTCTCGCCGACATCTTGTGGATCAGGTGTAGCTACTACATTGGAAATTACTGGCAAGGTGGTATCATGAACCAAGATAATGTGACCGGATGAGCCAATCCAATTTCCAGATGTATCATTTGCCCATATTACATAATAATGGATGCCCAAAAGGACATAAGGGGCATCATAGAACCAAGTATCCCCTGGACCTTTTGTCATGGATATATTTATGGATCCTCCTCCAGGTGAAGTGATGTTCACCCAGACATCATAAACCTGAACATTATCTGTCACCTCACATGTGATGTTTACCCGATTTAGTATCTCCTGAGGATCAGGATCATCCAAGACATTGGATATCACTGGCGGGATTGTATCCTGTATTAAGAAGCTGTGACCTGATGAAAAGATCCAGTTTCCTGATGTGTCGTTAGCCCAGATTACATAATCATGGGTGCCCAAGGAGGTGTAAGGGATATCATAAAACCAGGTATCCCCAGGTCCTTTTGTCATGGATATATTTACAGTTCCTCCTCCTGGCAGCATGATGTTTACCCAAACCCCACTTACTTCTACATTATCTGTAACTTCACAAGAAATATTGACATTGCCATCAACCTCCTGGGGATCAGGAACATCCATCACATTGGAAATGGAAGGTAAAGTTGTATCCTGAATTAGGAAGCTATAACCAGATGAGCTAGCCCAGTTATCTGATGAATCTTTTGCCCAGATGACATAATCATGTAAGCCAAGAACTGGATATATGGAGTCGTGGAACCATCCATCACCTACTCCCTTTGTCATTGAAAGGTTTACAAATCCTCCACCTGGGGAGGTTATGTTCACCCAGACCCCAAATATCTCGACATTATCCATGACATCACACGTTATGTTGACAGCACCGCCTACTTCTTGGGGATCTGGAGTATCTATAACATTTGAGATAACAGGTAAGGTTGTATCCTGGATTGTAAAACTGTGACCTGTGGAACTAACCCAATTGGAGCTTGTGTCACCTGCCCATATCACATAGTCATAAGCGCCTAAAGCTATATATGGCGACTCTAGGAACCATTCATCGCTTGCTCCTTTGTTCATGGAGACATTACTGTAACCTCCGCTTGGCAATGTGATGTTCACCCAAACCTCCAAAACACCAACATCATCGGTGACATTGCATGTAATATTGACAAGGCCGCCTATCTCCTGGGGATCTGGAATGTCAAGAACATCTGATATAACTGGTGAATTTCCATCGAATATTGTAAACGTATGTCCAGAAGAAGAGGCCCAGTTATTCTCGGTATCATTTGCCCAGATCACGTAGTTGTAAATACCCAATGGGATATAGATTGAATCCAGGAACCATTGATCAACAGGTCCTTTTATCATTGAGGAATTGATATATCCTCCAGCAGGTAAAGAAATATTCACCCAAACTTCATAGAGCGCGAAATTATCGGTAACATCGCAAGTTATATTTACGGAACCTCCAGTAAGTTGCGGATCTGGAATATCTAAAACATTGGAAATAACGGGTGAGGTGGTATCCAGAATTTGGAAATTGTTGTTTATTGAAATACCCCAGTTTCCGGAAGAGTCATTGGCCCAAATAGTGAAGGAATACCCACCAACCTGCATATAAACAGCTTCATAGAACCACTGATTTCCTGTATCCTTTATCATCGAGGTATTTGTAAATCCACCATCAGGTAGAGAAATATTTACCCATACTCCCATAACACCCACATTATCTGTAACATCGCAGGTAATATTTACAGAGCCTCCCACTTCCTGAGGATCAGGTAGGTTCAGAACATTGAAAATCATTGGTGGTGTTGTGTCCTGGATCGTGAAGGTATATTCTATAGAGCCGTTCCAAATCCCAGCCACATCTTTTGCCCATATGACAAAATCGTGAACACCCAAAATTGAATATGGTGAGTTTAGGAACCAAAAGTCCCCTGTTCCTTTATTCAAAGAGGAATTGATAAATCCGCCTGAGGGTAAAGTTACATTCACCCAAACCTCAGAAACTCCATCTGAATCTGTCACATTGCAGGTGATGTTCACAAACCCTCCAGTCTCTTGAGGATCAGGAAGTGCCGTAACATTTGATATCTCAGGTAGACCAACAGGAGGTGGGGGGGACCATGGGAACGTTATCAGGGGATACCTGTCCTTTGCTCCTTTGGGGCCGTCTATATCATAAGGTGTATCCCCGAATCCATCAGGTGGCGGAACATCCTGTGTTGGTGTGCTGTTAAAATCAACACCAATGTAGTCTGTCCAGAAATTACCACCTGAGGGGTATCCATCGTCCCAGGTATTTGAGCCATTATCGTAGGCCTGAACACCGCTTCCGTTATTGAAGTAAAAACCATTGTGATGTATAAGACTATTTTCGCAATCGTTATCTAAAATCTGTAATCCATATTCTGTGTTATTTGCGATTATATTGTATATGATGATAAATTCATCTGAATCATCAGTTAGGTTGATTCCATTTCCTCCGTTTTTGGAGATTGTGTTGTTATCAATAAGGTTGGCTCTATTTCTATCGTTCATATAAATCCCATCGTCACCATTGCCTTCTATGGTATTATTTCTGATGGTGTTATTGATACACAGGATGAGGAAATAGATCCCGTCATCAAGATTGTAGGAAATGTTGTTATTCTCGATTATGATGTCAAAGCACCTGTTTTCCAATAAGATACCAAATTGATTTCCTGTTACTGTGTTGTTGGAAATTGTGCAGTTAATTGACTTATAAACTGAAATTCCGTCATTGGGGTTGTCCTGGCATGTATTGTTATCAACAAAACTGAAATCTGAGTAGAATATGTATATCCCATCCTCTTTATTTCCAGAACAAGTGTTGTTGAGAATATCATTGTAATCTCCATGGTCCAAGAATATCCCTGTTCCTCCAAATCCTCCCTGGGTATTATTTGAGAACTGATTTCCCGAAACAGTGTTGTTATCAGAATAGTAAAGATATAATCCATCATAATTTCTCAGACATGTGTTGTCAGTTATGGTGTTTAGGTGGGAATTATCCGCATATATCCCCTCCCAAGAATTGTTATTTAGGACGTTATCTGCAATGAGATTATTATCGGAGTATTCCAAGGTTATGCCATCCGAGTTGTTCAAACAGGTATTGTTTATAACAAAACTATCGTTTGTGGACCAGAGGTACACTCCGCTCCAGTTATTGAAATTGCATGTATTGTTCGAGATTGTGATATTGCTGTAATACCCTGTGTAGATCCCGCTCCAGTTGTTGTACCTGCATGTATTATTGGTCACAACAATATCTTTTGAATATTCGATATTGATTCCATTTCCGTCACAGGCTTTAATCTCATTATTATCTAAGATACCATTTGTGACATTGAAAAGATAAATTCCAGAATTCCGGAAGAACTGATTTGAATTACCATTTGAGTTCTCGATAGAACAGTTGCGGATTATGAAATTGGCTGTGGTGTTCCCGATATATATACCGTATCCTAAACCTCCAGCGTCAATTGTGAGACCTTCTATGATATATGGGTTTGAACTACTTCCATCTCCAATCCAACCGAAAAATGCCGCAGTATCTGCAAAATCGGTGTCGTTGTCGATTCTAAGATCCTGATACCATGGATAAAGGGCCAATGGAAATAGATCTTGAGCACCTGCCGAACCATTTATGTCATAGGGGATATCCCATACGATCCCGTTACTAGATGCTGGGGGGACGTATCTATCCTCGTAATCTCCCCACAGATTTCCCTCACCAGAGGTATCATTCCACCTATTGTCGGTTCCATCGTCAAAGGCCTGCACATCCCCTCCGTTATTATCGGAAAAAATGTTGTGATGAATTTGATTATCATTTGTTGTGCCCTCCGCATCTATCCCATATTCAGAGTTGTTGAAAATGTCATTGTATATGATAACATTGAGATCTGCGCTGATCAAGAGAATCCCATAGATTCCATTGTAAGCGATTGTGTTGTTGGAAATTGTGTTCTGGTCAGAACTTGGATCAAGGTATATTCCATAATCTGTATTGTTTGAGAATGTGTTATTGGATATGATGTTGAGGGAGGCTAAAATTGTATAAAGTCCAGTATCACATCTTTGGACATCATTGCCCTCTAAAACATTAGAACTCGAGCTTTCAATTATTATTCCTTCCTGGTTAATATCTGAAATAGTATTATTCTGTATTGTATTGCCATTGCAATTGCTTTGCAGGTAAATTCCTGTATTGGAATTGACAATGGTGTTATTTAGAAACTCATTACCATTACACCAACTAAAAAGATAAGCGAACATGCCGTTGTTATCCCCGTAATTGCCTGATATGATGTTGCCATCACATGACCATAAATCCATTGCTTCCGAATTGTTGGTAAATGAGTTGTTAGTGATTATATTGGAGTCGCTGTTTGAGTTCATCTCCAATCCATAGTTGTTGTTATCAAAGGTATTATCATCTATATTATTGCCTACAGACGATTCAAGATATATTCCGCTTCCCGTGCTGTTTAAGAAATCATTCTGGGAAATACTGATATTTGTACTTCCCACAATATGTAGTGCATTGCCTGTGCAATTCTCAAAGGTATTGCCTTTCAACGTTCCATTCATAGAATTATAAAGTGCAATTCCCGAATCCCAATTATATATCCCAGGATTGCCGCTTGAATTATACAAATTGCAGTCCCTAATTACGAAGCTCACCGTGGTATTTCCTATATATATACAATAACCGTAACCTCCCCCATCAATGTCGTAATTCTCGATAATATACGGATTACCAGCACTTCCATCCCCAACCCAACCCTCAGCTGCCGCTATAGCAGCAAACTCGGCGTCGTTGTTTATCCTAAAGGGAAGATCCACTACAGGTGGAATAGGGGCACCGACAGGCATTGAGAGAATATATGCCTTGCCTGCATCGCTGATTCCACTGGGATCCTGATATGGGGTTCCTACAATTACTTCATCATAACCCATGGACTGGTTGATATCCCCAGCTCTAGACACTGACCATCCAAATCGATCCTGCAGGTTTTCTCCCAACGCAGAATAATTTGCATTGATTGCTTGAATTGTAATAGGGAGAACATTTGAGCAATTGAAAAGATACACCTTTCCGTTTCCATTTTCGGGAGCACCCACTACTACATCGTCATAGGCATCTCCATTGAAATTCCCGGCATCGGAGACAGAGTATCCGAACTTGTCACCTGGTGATTCACCTGAAAATGTGATGTTCGGAAGAGCGGTTTCTGATTTTCCGAACTCCCTGAAATAGAAATCAGCATCGTATGCTGTCCAACCACCACCCTGGTCGTATGCTGAATCTCCATCGGGATAATTTCCTCCTCGCTGTCCAAACCATCCCCAACAGTTTGAAGTATCGGCTCCTGTTCCTTCGCCTACAATGAAATATTCTGTGCCTGCTGTGCAGATATATGGTACCATCCATTCAAATACAGCCCATTCATAGGAAACATTTCCAGTGCTGATTGAAGGTGCCTGGGCTAAAACAGTGCCATCTGGTACCGTATCTGGTGAAGATCCTGAGCTTCCCATGAGCATAACAGTTAAAGTTCCCGAGGTCCCAAAAGCTTTGATCAAAAGGCTCACATTAGTTTGGAGGTAAGTTTCCTGCGCGATGAAGGACTGAGCAACAAATTGACCGGAGTAAACTGCAGCCTCCATATCTCCTCCAGTTTCCCAATTTGCACGTTGTTTTTCATCTCCCCAATCTATTCCTGCAACTGTGACATCTTTCATGATGGTACTTCCATTTATCAAATATGCATTTCCATTTGCAGTTTCCGGTGCACCTAAAATCACATCATCAAATCCATCCCCACCGATATCACCCGCATCTGAAACTGACCAACCGAATCGGTCTCCTTGAATTTCTCCTGTAAGAGTTACATCGGCTGTGAGTTCACCAGGCAATTTACCCATAACCTTGAACCAGTAATCATAATCAGGCTCCTCGGTCCAGGTTCCAGGGGGATTGATCAAGAAAGCCGAATAACCACCTGAATAATTGGGATTGGAATCCAAATCCTGAAGCCATCCCCAGCAGTTATTTGTATTCTTTCCAGTGGCCCGGGCAGTTATCCAATACATGGTGCCTGCAGTGGCCTGGAATGGATTTGTGAACTCGAATTCCATCCAGGTAAGAGGATTTGGACCTGGGGGAATGTTAGGTTTGGGATTTGCTAGGGCAAGGATTACCCCATCTGGACCGTTGTTATCTCCTTCTAAAGAAATGGATATTGTGGTATCTCCAATATTATCCAGGTATAACCAGACCTTTGTTAAAAGGTAATCTTGATCAGGAGTGAAAGATTGGGCAAGCCATCTTTTTTCATATATTGCATACACATTGGCAATATCAAAAACTGCACCGGTGCTCTCATCCCAATGTGCCATTATCATATCCTGGGTCCAGCTCGACATATTCTGGGCACCGTGATATATGTAGCTTCTGCCTCGGTTGTTGTTATATCCTGGTGCACCCACTAGAATATCGTCAAATCCATCAGAATTTACATCACCTGCCCCTGAAACCGTAAATCCAAATAGATCGTTATCAGATTCTCCTGTTAAAATGACATCTGCACTGCTGGCATCTACGGGATTCCCACTACTTCCATAGAATACATAGGCCCTTCCCTTGTCATTTCCCCAACCGTGGGCCCCTATAATCACATCATCGTATATGCTTTGATTGGGGGGAATCTCAATTGCAGATGCTGTGTTTTGTGGTTCGGCTGCAGATCTTACTGCAAAATCGTTTCCATTGTTATCGGTGTCTATCGCATTTCCACCAGTTGGTGATGTCTCTCCAAGTTTTCTCTCGTAACTCTCCCATGGATTGGGTAAAGCAGGATGGTAGGTTCCTTCGTACCATTCTGCATTAACACTGTATCCGAAGGTGTCGATGACCGCACCTGTATCATCCTTTATTCTTATTTCATCTCCGGAATTGGCAAAGACCGAGCCTGCCGTGTAACCACAATCAAAATCAGGTGGTGGCCATGAAGCCTCAGTAGGATCTGTTGATCCAAGATAGTTATCCACTGCAATCAAGAAGAATCCATTGGCTGGAATGGTCCCAAAGAGTGTAAAACTGTGACCATCGTTATCCTCGATTACCCAATTATCAAGTGGAATAGGAGCTGATGTAGGATTATAAAGTTCCATAAACTCACCGATATCAGGTGAGGTCTCATCAACTCCATTAGCATAAACCTCGCTTATCACAACATGATCAACAGGGTTTTCCTTGCTTACATCACCAAGATCCGAGACAGAGCTTCCGAAATAATCACCACTATTCTCCCCATCAATTGTAACATTGGCATTGGTTGCACTTATTGTTCCACTTAAAAAACTGCTACCGTAGAAGATATAAGCAGCTCCCGTATTGCTATTATTTCCTGGAGCTCCAACTATTGTTTCGTTGATTCCATCTCCATTGAAATCCCCTGCTCCAGATACATCCCATCCAAACAGGGCATTTGCCCAACTCCCCTCGAGAATAACATCAGCGGAATCAGCTGCTAGATCTCCTTCGAAGCTAGGACCTCCAAAGATGATATAGGCCCTTCCTTGATTGCTGTTATAACTTGGAGCACCGACTATAACATCCTCGAATCCATCACCGTTTACGTCCCCGCAATCTGAGACATTCCAGCCGAAATTATCATTGATATTCGAGCCTGAGACAGAGGCGATGGTGTCGGCTGCATCACCTGAAACAGTATTTAATCCATTCATAAAGAATATCGAAAAAAAAGAAGATAGAATTAACATAGCAGTTATAACAATTGAATATGACTTGCAGCAATATTTGATGTACATCTGATGGCCTCTAACTATTGATGTTAAATCCTGTTCCTGTTCCATCCCCTATTTGCTATCCTCGTTCAAGTTGATTCCTTTAGCAATTATCTCTGAAATCTATCTTATATTTGTACAGTTTATATCAATTAGTAAAATTATAATAGATACAAATATTAATTAAATGGTTTTGACCAGAAAATCAGGTATGATTACTAGTTTTGAAAAAAATATGGACTGAACATTTCATTGGATTTCTATCCCGTAAATTTTCTCGGGATTATCTTTATGAATAACAAATACGTCCTCTTCTTTGAGCATACCAGATTCTAATAATGCCTTTGTCCGCTTTGGTACGGTCTTTATTCCCAAAACAGCCCCCGGTCTTCTGGCATCGTCCAAATAATCTGTTTCCATCATAAATCGAAGACCCTTGGGTACAGCAGCATCAATATTCTTCTTAGATGCCAAAACTGATGGAAAGAGCCCGGAATTTTCCTCGGGCCTTATTATTGGTGGGCTGTAGTGCTTGACCAATCTCTCTTTTGGGAAGCCAACACCATCTGCAATTTTGGCCAGATCCCTGCAGACATTTGGAGTTCCACTCTCGGTATGAAGAACAACTGCACATCCAATGTCCTTTGCAATCTGCATCCCGTATTTCATGATCTCATTGGATGCTTCCATAATCTCGTCTGAAACAGGAAAATGCGGCCTTCCTATCTCCCCTAAAGCAATTGCCTTACCTTCTTTAACATAATCCCCTGCTATATCCATAGCTGCCTTCATTACATCCACTGCCAAGCCGAGGGGCATATGTTCAGATAGTCTGATCAACTGCACAGGATAGGGTCCAAGTGTAACAAATATTTTAACATCTGAATTTTTTCTTGCCGACTTTGCCAAATCCAATGTGATATCAAATTGTGCTTTGAAATGCTCTGGCATGGTTACTTTAAATCCTTTATGCGGGAGATGCGAGACGATAAGGTGAGTCCCACCTGCCTTCTGAAAATCCAAAACAGCCTCTACATTTCTCCCTGAGGGCTGTAGATGGATATGGTTATCCAGTATAGGTATGATGGACATGGTCCTCCTCTCATTTCTCTTCTAAATTCATATCTATTCCCACCCTCCACCCCCTTCCTCCACCCCATTATGTTACATCCTTTAAAGATAGGTTAGAGGGTCATATTTTTAATGACCTTATGGTGGAGGTCAAATTTGAAAGAATCAAAATAATATAAGAAAGGTAAAAAGATTTAGTGCAAAAGACCAGCTGCTCTCAGCTCATCCGTGATCTTGTCCACTGCTGCCTCAACATCTTCGGGACGTCTTGCACCTGTGCAAACGAGTTTACCTGAGCCGAAAAGCAACACCACGACCTTAGGATCTGAAATACGGTAAACCAATCCCGGGAATTGCTCGGGCTCGTACTCTACCCTCTCGAGACCCAGACTGATTGCAATGGCATTCAAATTTATCTCGCATCCTAAATCCGATGATGCCACAATGTTCTGGACCTCTATTTTGGGATCCCTTGTAACTGAAATACCGGCCTTGCCTATCTGTTTGATGACGGTATCAATTGCTATTCGAACATGATCCAAGCTCTTTGCACCTGTGCATACAACCTTTCCACTCCGAAAGAGCAGTGTTGCGGTCTTGGGTTCTTTAAGACGGTAAATTAATCCTGGAAATTGCTCAGGCTCGTACTCAGCGCCATCCAATGCCAAGGCAATTGCCTGTAAATTCAGCTCCTCTCCGAGAGAGGTTGATGCCACTACATTTTCGATTTTTATCTCAGCCATTATTATTCCTCCGATTTGTTCAGATTATCCTTAAGTTCTTTTTCCTCGATATGTTAAAATCTTCGTTTCTCCCCCATTTTCGCACTTGATTTAAATACCCATTTATAAACATTTCGCTGTTGTTATATATACTATAAAGGGAATAAGACGTCACGTCAGACAATTGGATATTAATATTGAAGTGCAAAAAACCTTTAAAATCCGTAATAATAAAAGTAAAGCCAGTATTCATAAAAATAATATTTTTCACTCAGAAGACGAAAGATTTATATACCACTTAACACATATAGTCTTTTGTCAGACAAATCACCAAAAGTTGTCTGACGATTCCCAAAGACAATCTACGAACAGCAATTCAAAGTGATGTCCAGTGTCAGCACAGGAGAAAAAGAGACGCCAAGACAGCTCAGAAACCGAAAGGATAACGGTTAGAGTACCAGCGGATAAGCTCGATAAACTCAACGCACTAGTGGAAAAAGGAGAGTTCAAATCCAAATCCGATGTTGTGAGAGAAGCCATTGAACGATTCATCGAAGAAGAAGACGTGCCCACGAACATATCAAAGATCGCAGTGGAACTACCCAAAGGTGACAGTGTTAGACTGGAGCAACTGGTGGAAGATGGCGATTCCGTATCAGTTGACGATGCGATCCGACATGCAGTCAGAGAATACATACGAGTTCGAATAGAAAGAACCCTCAGCGAAGAAAAATTATGATATTTGATAATTCATAAGAAGGGTTGTCAGAAGGGATGGGATGCGAACTAACAACAGGAGTTGACATGTAATACTTACACAGAATATACTCTTGTTTTGTTCAAACCCGCTTGCGATTTGAGTAAGCGGCAAAAGGGCCACTGGGTTCAGCGTATTACGCTTAGCCCAAAGGTCATGTGTAAAGAGAGGGGCCTATCGCCCCTAAAAGGCCTAACGGAGGTGTTAGCATGGACTCGATAGTGTCGAGTGCAGCAAAATATGCAGCAGAGAGAGAGGCGCTCTATAAAGAGTTCGGAGACCCAAAAATCCTGGTAATAGGATGCGGCGGAGCTGGTAATAACAGCATAAATAGACTACATAACATAGGGGTTCATGGCGCAGAAACAATTGCTGTCAACACCGACAAGCAACACTTGGATATCATAGAGGCAGACAAGAAGATACTCATAGGAAAGAATATCACCAAGGGACTAGGAGCAGGCGGTCACCCAGAGATAGGCGAGGATGCAGCAGATCAGGCAAAAGATGTACTTGAAGAGGTTTTGGGCGAGGCGGATTTGGTGTTCATCGCGGCTGGGATGGGGGGTGGGACGGGCACTGGATCTGCACCAATACTGGCAGAGATAGCAAAGAGCTTGGGTGCAATAGTGGTTGGCATAGCCACCACACCTTTTGATGTGGAAAGAGCAAGACAAATCAAGGCAAGAAGCGGCCTTGAGAAATTCAGAAAGAGAGCGGACAGCGTAATAGTACTTGACAACAACAGACTACTGGAATTCGTTCCCAATCTACCCATAGATCAGGCATTTTCGGTGATGGACCAACTCATATCAGAGGTCATAAAGGGCATTACAGAGACCATAACAAAGCCATCGCTAATAAATCTGGATTTCGCGGATGTGAAATCCATTATGTGCGAAGGCGGGACAGCAATGATGCTCTATGGAGAAGGCATGGATCAAGAGCCAGAACAAGTGGTAATAGATGCATTGAACAATCCGTTGCTCGATGTGGATTACACAGGTGCAACAGGCGCACTGATACACATAACAGGTGGATCAAAACTCGCACTGAGAACGGTGAACAAGGTAGCAGAGAGCGTAACATACGAACTGGACTCCTCGGCGAACATAATACTAGGCGCAAGGACAGCAGATGAATTCAACGACAGACTTCGCCTAATGGTCATCATGACAGGCGTACACTCCCCCAATGTTCTCAGTCCAACAAGCCAAATGGCGGCAAGCGTTTATCCAGACCACGATGCAATAGGACAGGATTTCGATTACGAGATAGCCTGGATAAGGTAATTAACCCCATTTATGAGGATTATCTCCCCCCTCCTCTTTTTATTTTTTTTTATTTTTCATCCAAATAGGGAATTAGACATAAGAATTTTAGATTATCCTCACCTGTATTTTTGAACTGGTGCTTCTCATGGGCAGGCATGAAGATGACATCCCCATGTTTGATCTTCTCCTCACCAGTTGCAGCCAATACCAATCCTTCTCCTTTGAGTACAAAAACCTCATGCTCCCATTCATGGGAGTGCAGCGGTGTGTGACCCTCAGGCTCCACCTCGAACATCCTCATTGCAAAGTTTTCTGCACCCATGTCCTTGGTTACAAGCCACCTTATATTGACACCTTTGCAGCCTTTCCCAACCACCTCGGATTTGATTTCTTCGAAGTTGTGCTTTTTCATTGTATCGCCACGCGGGATGCTGATTGGCAAAGTTGGATAAAAGGGTATCGATTCGTCGATACTTCCCATCCTTCCTTTCCCCCTCCGCCCGCCCTAAAATTATAATTCAATTAGGAAGGAATAATAATCTAAAATCTGAAACAGAAGCAAAGCAACAAAGTATTATACTGACTAATACATTTTAGGCGCGATGCTAGAGGAACTGATTAGAAAATATGCTTTGCAAAACGCTATTTTGCATGATGGTAAAGCAGATGAAAAATCCGTGTTAGGTAAAGTAATAAGTGCAAAACCAGAATTGAAATCCGAAATAAAGGATATAATGAAAGATATAAAAACTATGGTTACCGAAGTCAATGGACTTTCCATAGATGAGCAGATGAAACTTTTAGAAAAAGAAGCCCCTGAACTTTTAGAAAGAAAGGTTACTAAGAAAATGGAATTGTCTGATCTACCAAATGTCGAAGGGAAAGTTGTTATGCGTTTTGCACCAGGACCTTCAGGACCGTTGCATATCGGCCATACAAGGGCCGCAGTGTTAAATGATGAATATGTAAAACGGTATGGTGGAAAATACATCATCAGGCTTGAGGATACCAATCCCGCAAAAATCGAACCCGAGGCCTATGACTCGATAATAGAAGACCTGAAATGGTTAGGTGTGGATTACCACGAATTTGGGCTCCAAAGCGACAGGTTCGAGATATATTATGAACATGCAAAGAGGCTACTTGAAATGGGGAAGGCGTACATCTGCATATGCGATGTGGAGGACTGGCGTTCAGCAAAACTGAAAATGAAGCCCTGCCCTCATCGGGGTTTGGAAGTTGAAGCACAGCTTGAGATGTGGGATGGGATGCTCGCAGGCTCCTTTGACGAACATGAGGCATCATATGTCGTCAAGACAGATCTTTTACACCCAAATCCGGCGGTAAGGGACTTCGTGGGCCTCAGAATAGTAAAATCACCGCATCCAAAGACAGGTGATAAATATCTTGTGTATCCCCTCTACAATTTCTCAGTAGCTATTGACGATTATCTCATGGGTATGACCCACGTTCTAAGAGGGAAGGACCATCTGAATAACACATATCGGCAGGAATTTATATACGATCATTTTGGATGGAAAAAACCCATTTATGTTCATTACGGCCTGGTCCAGATGGTGGATACCACCCTTAAGACCACTGTGATCAAGGAGGGAATAAAAAAAGGGGAATTCTCGGGATGGGATGATGTGAGGCTCGCGACCCTAAAGACTATGGCCAGAAGGGGAATTTCTGCTAAAGCCATAAGGCAATATTGGATTGAGGTGGGCATTAAAGAGGTTGACATAAAATTCTCTTGGGACAATTTGTATGCTTACAATAAAGACATCGTAGATGATGAGGCCAACAGATACTTCTTTGTATGGAATCCGAGACAACTTATAATTTTTGGGGAAGAAAGACTCGAAGGTCATGCACCCCTTCACCCTGATCATCCTGAAAGAGGGATTCGGAAGATCGTTTTAGAAGGTAAAGATGGTATAACAGTTTTTGTAACAGAGGACGACATAAAAAAAGTCAAACCAGAAGAGAAGCTCAGATTAAAGGACCTGTGCAACATCAAAATTATTTCCCAGGAACAAGCAGAGTACAAAGGCGACGATTTATCGATTTTAAAAGAAGGGGTGAAGATCATTCATTGGGTCGGAGAGGAGAATATTCCCACTAAACTATACCTGCCCGACGGCTCGGTAAAGGAAGGCATCTGCGAGCGCATTCTGGAAAAGGACATTGGTTCTGTTGTGCAGTTCGAAAGGTTTGGATTTATTAAGGTTGAGCAGAAAGAGGGAGGATATGAGGCCTATTTTGCCCACAGATAGAAAAAAATGTGGGGATGAGGTTCTGCCCCCATCCTTTCCACCACCCCATTTTTAGGTGTTGGGGTTCACCAGTAATTTTGAAAAATTACCACTTGATCATCTCTTCAATGGATAATAATATTTTCGCCTTGGGAAATCAATGACGGATTAGAAATCCTATAAAAACGGCCTAAATACCCAGTTGCAACCATTTTTAAGCCTTCGAAACTTTTATATCCAATCATATGTTTTACTTATATTTGGGAGTAATCGCAATGAATGTCAAGAACTCAGTGGTACTTCTAATCGCACTATTATTTGTAATAAACTTCATTTTCTGCACAGCAATTGCAGGCGATCAGAGCGATCCAGAGGTAAAAGACACCACAGGTGATTCCACGAGCACTGGTGAACCGGGGTCCAGTTTTAGGGATATCGAGGCCGCATGGTTCGGACCAGAACCCACAAACGAAACCCTCGAAATACACCTTAAAATGGCAGGTGCTCCACCGGGATTGATGGACCTTCGCCAGGAACCCAGTGACAACTATGATTATGAGGTTTATTTTGATGTTGATGGAAAGGGATATGCAGTTGCGGTTACAATCCAATATGCATTTTCATTAGGTGGAATGTACAGTCCTACAAATACATGGACCTGGGAGCTTCGTTCAGTCAGCTATAGACTAGGCTCAGACACAATAGGATCCGAGACCGCTGTTTCGGAAGGTATAAACAGTAATAATTTCGTGGACAATATCATAACCTGGGAGATTAATAAAGAGGCCGTAGGAATCGGATCGGGACTTAAGGGCAGAGGCAAGTCTCTAATAAACACATGGGCAGCCATATGGAACGCAGATGCCAGTCCTTCTGGATCTCAGCGTGATCCAAAAACTCAGGCAACAGATTTTGCACATACTCATCACACCAATCCAGGCGATTCTTATAATATTAGAGGGGTAGGAGATATTGACTACAACGTCGTGCTCTCTGTGGCAGATGACGAAAAGGAAACCCATGGCGGAAAGCCTGTAACTTTCACAGTTATAGCCCGAAATAATGGAACTGATGAATTCCTGGTTGACTTCAACTTCAACGTTACATCTGGTGATGAAAGTTGGTCTGTTGTTCTATACCCCAATAGTACAACCATTGCCAATGGAGATAAAAGGGACATAACAGTTACAATCACTCCACCAAAAAACGTGAAAAACGGTACCACTCTTATCGTTAAAATCGGAGGAGTTATTCACGAGAAGGATGGAGATGAGACTTATCCGATTCTAAACCCTGTGACCCTAAAAGCAATTGGTCTAAGCTCTGCCAATGAGGATGAAGGAGGAGGTTGGTTCGAGGAATTCATGGAAATGCTCGCAGATAACCTGGCGATAATCGCGGGTGCAATTGCCATTGTAGTCGTAGCAATCATTGTGTTGGCAGTTCTGATTAGGAGATGATTTCAATATACAGTACTTTTGAAAACGCTTTTGCATTTATTATAACACTGCATAGGAGGATGAAAATTGAGGATAGATCCCTGGTCATCAACGCAATATGAAGACTATGCCAGGCTGAGAGATGAGTTCGGCATCCAGACATATGATCCAACAGGTCTTCCTAATCCCTGCAAACTCATTCGAAGAGGTGCGATTTTCGGGCACAGGGGCTTTGAGCTGATCAAGGATGCTATTATGAACAGGAAGCGTTTCGTGATACTTACGGGATTGATGCCCTCGGGAAACATGCACATAGGCAATAAGATGGTAATTGACCAGGTAATATATTATCAGTCCCAAGGCGCAGAGGTTTTTGTTGCTGTGGCTGATATAGAGGCCTATGCCACAAGAGATATTAGCCTCGAAGAAGCAAAGGAGATTGCAATAGAGAGTTACATTTTAAATTATATAGCACTGGGATTGAAACCTGATAACTGTGAGATATACTTTCAATCAAAAAGAGAGGCTGTAAAGAACCTGGGTTACACCCTGAGTAAGAAGGTCAATTGGTCCGAAATGAAGGCTATTTATGGATTTGAGGATTCAACAAATATGGCCCATGTCTTTTCTCCTCTGGTTCAGGTGGGGGATATACTGCATGTTCAGCTTGAGAGATACGGCGGGCCAAGACCTACTTTGGTGCCGGTGGGAGTGGACCAGGACCCTCATATGAGACTCACAAGAAACCTCGCCGCTGCTTTCAGATTTTTCAGTGTAAAGGAAACAGCTGATGGCTATCTGGGAGTTTTTGTAAAGGGCGACGAGAATGTAAATGAACTTTTAGACGTTGCCCAAGGAGCCTTATCTGAAAATGGTTTTTCCGAGTTTGACACCAACTATGGGTATAAGGCGCTGTACATCAAGGATGCCAAAAACGAGGATATTTATAAAATAGATGCAACTTTAATTCCCATCGAACTCAAATTTGGAGGATACGGATTCTATCCCCCCTCTTCAGCCTACAACATGTTCATGTCAGGGCTTACAGGAGGTAAGATGTCATCTTCCATACCAGAAAGCGTTATTATGTTAAATGATGAGCCTGAAGTGGGGGCTAAGAAGGTAAAAAACGCGAAAACCGGGGGTGCGATATCACTTGAAGAGCAGAAGAAGCACGGGGGAAAACCAGAGGAATGTACAGTCTACGAACTAATGCTTTATCATTTGGTGGAGGATGATGACGAGCTTGTGAACATCTTCGAAACATGTAAAAGCGGCGAGCGGATGTGCGGTGAGTGCAAGAACTATGCAGCACAGCTCATGGAGGATTTTCTTTCAAATTTGGCCAAGAAGAGAAGGGCTGCAAGGAACAAGATAAGCGAGTATCTTGTTTGGGAGTAGGTGGAGGTATCGCTAATGGCGATTTTTGAATGGGAGGATAGCCTATCAGTAGGAATCGGAGAGATAGATAGCCAGCACAAAGAACTTATTATAAAACTGGATGAACTTGCACAATGCATTTTACATAAGACGGGGAAGGATAAAATCGCCACAATGCTCAGGTTCATGGATGATTACGCGGAAATGCACTTTGCCACAGAAGAGAGCTATATGGGAAAATATGATTATCCGGGATTGGAGCATCAGAAAAAAGAGCATGAAAAATTCAAGAATACTACCAGCAGGTTGATCAAGAATCTGGAATCAGAAAAGGACCTGGAACATTTTGCATCACAAGTGCAGAGGTTCCTTATAGATTGGCTTATTTTGCATATTAGAACCACGGATTTGAAGTTCGGTGAATTTTTAAAGGAGAAATAACAGTAAGCGATATTCAAATACAATTTTTAGGAATTAAAAGGAAATATTTAAAGCATTAAATTGTTTTATGGCCCTACGAAGTGGTCCGGGTGAAAGATAAGATTATAGAAGAGCTATCCAACGCAGAAAAGAAATTTCTTATGACTTTAAAAGAACTTGGAGAGACCAGTCCAGAGGAGGTAATGAAATCCGGGAAATTCTCCAAGCTTGTGGAAGTCATGAACGCAGCCTCCTGGCTTCAGTCCAAGAAGCTGGTTATGATGAGCGAGAGAGTTAAAAATTACTATTCCCTTGCTAAGAAACAGACGGCGACCAAAGACCTTCCCGAAAGAAGGGCTCTTCGGATTCTAAAGAAAAATAGAGGAATCCTGAAGGTACAGGAATTAAAAAGGAGCAGTAAATTGAAGCCCAACGAAGTTCAGTTAGCTGTTGGATGGATGAAGAGAAAGGGATGGGCCACTATATCTAAGAAAGAGGGTAAAACCTTAATCGAGATCACAGAGAGGGGCAAGCAGGCCATGGACTCAAAAGGCGAGGACGAGAAGTTGATTGAACAACTTGCCAAGGGAGAGCTATCCGAAGATGACGTTAATTCTGAGGTCATTAAAACCCTCATGTCCAGGCAGGATATAGTCAAGGAAAGATCCATGGTCCTTAGATCTGTTAAGCTTACTGATTTAGGGAAAGAGATATCATCTATGCCTCTAAAGATCAAAGAGCAGATGTCTCAGTTAACACCTGAATTGTTGCAGACAGGAAAATGGAAGGACGTGGAATTGAGAAGATACGACGTAGGCACATTCGCACCCAAGATATACAGTGGAGCAGTCCATCCAATGCAGCGGTTGATTCACAAGATAAGGGATATCTTCCTATCCATGGGCTTCACTGAGATCGAGACAGACTTCATACACTCGTGTTTTTGGAACATGGACGCGCTGTTCATTCCGCAGGATCACCCTGCAAGGGATGCACAGGATACGTTTTACCTGAAAAAACCCGGGAGACTAAAGATCAATGAAACCACAGCCAAGAAGATAAAGGACATGCACGAACATGGGGGTGATCTCCCCTCGATAGGATGGAGATACAGGTGGGATGTAAAGGAAGCTGAACGGGCGATTCTTAGAACCCATACAACTGTGAACACCATAAGATATCTTTCCGAGCATCCAAATCCCCCAGTGAAGGTCTTCTCAATAGGTAGGGTTTTCCGAAGGGAGGCTTTGGATTCAACGCATCTTCCAGAATTTCAGCAGATCGAGGGCATAGTTATGGAGGAGAAGGCCAATCTCAGGATGCTCATAGGGATATTGACGGAATTTTACAAGAAACTGGGATTTGAGAAGATAAGAATTCGTCCTGGTTATTTCCCGTATACTGAACCTAGCCTTGAGGTGGAGATACAACTTGGGGGAAAATGGCTTGAGTACGGTGGGGCAGGCATTTTCAGGCCAGAGGTAACACATCCATTTGGGGTGAAACATCCGGTTCTTGCCTGGGGTCTGGGATTGGAACGGCTCGTGATGTTAAGATATGGTTTAAAAGACATCCGAAGCCTGTATTTCAATGATATAGATTGGCTTAAAAACGCCCCTTATATCTAGAACTTCCTTTCAAAACCTGTCTGTTTTTTATTTGCACAGTCGAGGCAAATCACGATTTGAGGATCACGACATGATCTGCATATTAACCTGCCACATAATGGACATGACAGCATAGCGGGCGCACCACAGCGAAAGCAGAGCCCAATTGATTTCATGGTTTGTTCACTATCCAAAGGGATAATTTCTATTCTCCTTAATAATATTTATCTATGGTTCTACCCCAGAGGTAACACTAAATTATATATTGCCAGATGATGACCCCTTTTTAATTGAGGTTTCTTTCTACCTGAAAAATATACAAAATATTAAATAATTATGGCATCATTCGGGGGATGAGGATAATACTGGAAGGTGATATGATGAACAGGGAGTTTATTTTCGTCCTAATTGCAATGCTTCTTAGCAGTTTAGTGATTTCGGCTGCAGTATCTTGTGGAGATGGAGAGGAAGAGGAAGAATACGAAAGATGGTGTCCCTGCGGGAGTAAAAACACACTGTATCTTCATATAAAGGATTATGGCGACTCTACGGGTTATTGGGCTGATATTGAAATGGATGATTCTGAGTCAGCTGATACATGGACTGATACATACACTGGTGGCGATGGTTGGTCAGGCGTCGCTTTTAATATAAGGGACGATTGCAGTTCAACATATGAACGAGGCTGGAACCTATACTTTACAGATGACCCAATTACAGGTCGTGTGCATCTCAGTTTCGATCCAATAGTTGGTGGATATCCAAAAGAGATTAGATTCGTTTTCTTTTATTATGATGAGAACGACGATTATCAAGAAGCGGGAAGTCAAAAACTTCCTTATAATGAAACTGATATCTATTTGTTCGAATTTGATCTTGATATTGACGTTCTTCCAAAGGAATACCATGTTGCTGTTGGATACTTACCTCACTACCAAGCCGGTTCCACGGAAGTAACTCATTATCTCAATGGAGATAGTTATTTTGTTCTTCCATTGGAAGATGACACTGACTTGGATGGAGAACCTGATTTTCTTGATACAGATGACGACAACGACGGTCTAACTGATGAATGGGAAGAAAATAATGACCTAGATCCAAAGGACCCCTCTGATGCAGATGAGGATACAGATTCCGATGGCCTCAACAATACCCAGGAAAACTCATACGGCACAGATCCACAGGATTCGGATTCAGATGATGATGGTTACACCGATGGTGAGGAGGTGGCTGCAGGCTCAAATCCCTTACTTGACTCATCTAAGCCACCTGGGGAGAAGAAGAGCTTCTTAGAGGAGAACATGATGGTGATTGCGGTCGTTGTTCTTGTGATAATATTTTTAATAATCATTCTCGTAGTAGGCCTTTATGTGAAAGGAAAACGATAACTCGCGATCTCTTTCCTTCCTCAATATCTAAAATATACACAAAATCTTATATAATTCCAGCTTCATTCAGTAGCTGAGGAATCCACTGGAAGGTGAATACGATGAAGAGGGAGTTAATAATAGCTATAATAGTCATGTTTTTATTCGGAATCTCAAGCTTGAATGTCAGTGCAGGTAGTGAATCTGAACCTGAGATCACCGATGATGAAGGTGATGCCATCGATAATCACTACCCCACTGAGGGTAACGCAGATCACTTGGATATTGTGGCTGCATGGTTTTCCGAAAAATCGGAAACTCATATTAGAATTACCATTAAAATCCTTAGCATCCCCTCGGCAGAGGATCTGGAGGATGGTTCTGATTATGCTGTTAGGTGGTATTTTGGAGGTAATACCGAGGAATACAGATGGTTCGCATGGCTTGACAGGGAAGATAATGGAACCGAGGAGTGGGAATATGGCAAACATAATGATGGCTCATACACCATAGTAGGAGTTTGTTCTGGACAAATAGTTTACGGTACACCTGCCTATATTCATATAGACATTCCAAAAGCGGGAATAGGAGATGTCAAGGAAGGAGATACACTTGCTGCTCCAGAAGCAATAACCCATAGAAACGAGAGGTTCGCACAGGAGCCAGGAAGCTACTATGGAGTCGACTTTACATCTGCAGGTAACGATTATGTTCTACCCTTTCATGATTTCGATGGGGATGGTATCCCAGATTCCGAAGATACTGATGATGATGGCGACGGAATGTCAGATGATTGGGAAGAGCAAAATGGTTTAAATCCAAAGGATGCCTCAGATGCTGACGACGATCCCGATAATGACGGCCTCAACAACCATAATGAATCTTTGTATTCAACAAATCCAAATGATCCAGATTCGGACGATGATACATACACTGATGGTGAAGAGGTGGCTGCAGGTTCAAATCCCAATTCTGATATTTCGGTTCCACCTCCTAAAGAGGAGGAGAGCTTTGTGGAGGAGAACCTCTTACTCATTGCCTTGAGTGTTTTGGTAATAATAATTGTGCTTATTATTATCATAGTTGTCTTGTTGAAGAGACGAGGGTAATGGCCGAATCATGTATTCCCAATGAGAATCCTAATTCCAGGATACAATATAAAAAATCTCTCAGAAAATTTTTTGAAGCTTGAATCCATTACATCGTTTAGATTGAGGTGGATGTATGCAAACACTGGATATAAAAAGAGGACACTACAAGACCCTGGAAGATCTGGGGCTGGATAATCTAATGACAGAGGTCTTCGGAAATGTGGAAAAGGACGGGGACAAGTTCAAGGCGAACTACGGGGCAATGAAACCCATCACAGCCTGGATCAAAAGCAAAAAGGAGCTATGCGTGGATATCGCAACCGACCCCAATGTAGGCGACGACGAGGTCATGAAGACCATCAGGGCAAAAAACGAGTTCCTGCTCAGGGCCACGGGCTTCTCCTCTAAAGAGCGCTCCAAAAGACTCCAGAAAAAGGCCAAGGAAGGCAAGCTGTAAGATGCGTAGTAATTGCAGTTTAACCGAAGTAGTTCAAATCTTCCTTTTGTGATTCTATCATGGATGTCTCCAGGTCCTTTAACTTGGATGTCATGTAGTCCAATTCCTTGGCTTTTAATTCAAGTTGTTTGAAATCCACCTTCACATTGAGAATTTTGGTCAATACCTCTAAAACAGCCTGGGCAGCTTTTGGGTCTGCAAAATAGCCGGAAGTTTCTCCCATGAGGCACACACTCTCTATTCCTTCCAGTACACCAAGGCCTAGCAGAAGACCGCTGGCACCCACGATTCCGCTTCCGGGCTCCCCTTTTGGGAATGTGATGCCATATTTTCTCATCTCTTCCACAAGCCCTTTGTTGGTGGTGGCGCCCAGGACCCTGGGGTACTCGATCACCTTTCCCATACCATAACCACCAAGGGTGAAGATTTTCTTTACTTTAAACTCCCTGGCGACCTCCAATATCTTGCTGGCCAATTCGTACTGGCCTTCGGGAGTCATTCCTTGATAATCCCCCACCAAGATGATCAGGTCAAAGCCATCCTTGTTGGACGACTTGACAAAGTGAAGCTCGTTATTAACCAGCTTCACAACTCCATCCTCCCCCACCAGAACCTGTGGAGGGAAGTGTTTTGAGAAAAGATCTGCAAATTTTTCGGCGTGCAGTTGATCTATAAGATGCTCTGCAGCCAATTTGCCCACATTGCCCACACCAGGTAAACCCTCGATCAGAATAGGATCATTTATATCAGGTTTTTGCAGGTAATTTATGATGACGTTTTCCATAATTTTCATCTCCTTTTACTTTTTTTCAATTCTAAACCATTTTCTCTTTCCCATGGATTTCTTTTAACTTCCTTCTGTACTCGCCAAATCTGTCCTGCGGTGAGAACCTTGGTGGTATCGGCACCATTGTTTTCTTTCCACAAGAGCAGATGTCCTTTAAAGTGTACTTACCACAATCTTCACATTTTCTAAGTATTGATCGCATTATTCCTTTATCTCCCTATAATACCTTCCATTACCATTATGTTCTTTAATATATGTTATCGCTCTTTCGCTTGCCTTTTTCAGCTCTTCTTCGGCGGTTTTATAATCAGGTGCGTTGACTTTGATCCTGTATTTAGGTGCTCCAACATATTGAACGACAAGCTCTGTTACTTCGCTTCTCTCGGCCTCGAGCAGGGCATTTTTTATCTGGACTATCCCATCAGGAGTGGGACACGTCAAATCAAGGTAACCGCTAACCTTGACAAAAGGTGGTGTGATGTTATCAATGGCCACGCTCGTTAGAATATCGACCCAATTGCCCGAAAATCCTTCTTCTTTTAATAAGTTAGGATTAATGGCGATCTCCTCCAAGGCCCTGTATAAACCACCGTACTTCTCCACCAAATCGGATGCAAATTCATCATAGCATAAATCAATGCTCTTCTCGAGTTTCTCAGCCGCGATTTCCAATAATTTCCTGGCTTTCTGTTCATTTTTCCAATCCTGTATCTTCTCACGTCTTTGATGCTCGTTAACCTGTTTTAAGGAGAGGTCCACATGTCCTTTGCTTTTCTCGACACGAAGAACCTTGCATACCACCTTTTGTCTTTCCCTGATGTAGTCTCTTATGTATTTTATCCAGCCAGTGGCAACCTCTGTTATATGAATGAATCCTTCCTTGTTCTCGTATTCATCCAAGATAACGAAGGCCCCATAATTTTTTACGGTCTGAACGGTGCCAATAATGAGTTCTCCGACCTCGGGATATTCATCTGCCCTTAGCATTATTCTACAACTCCCAGAATCTCTCCTCGAATCTTACCTTTTCCCCCTTGTGGTTTTATGAGGGTGGCACCGCAAACATTGCATGTAACAACTGTCGAGGGATGGCTGAAGATTATCTGCCCGGACTCCTCACCACCGCAGTCCTGACATTTGACCCTTATAAATTTACTCTTAGTCTTCTTTTCCTCTTCAACCATATGATTCACCCTGTGAATTCGAATTTCTTGGCCCTGATGCAGGGTCTTTGCGAGGCCTTTTTGCATTCCTTGCATCTGTACCTGAGAAAAATCCGTGTTGTGGGCTTTTCCCTGCCCTCAGGCTTTGACCTGGGAAAGC
Organism: Thermoplasmata archaeon; assembly: GCA_020348445.1. Taxonomy (GTDB): domain Archaea; phylum Thermoplasmatota; class Thermoplasmata. The sequence continues at coordinate 4,660,001 of CP070751.1, read as the reverse complement.
CACCGTATCCTGCGGTGACCCGTCTGAACCTTCTCTGACCCCACTTCCGCTCATTTGCCTTTTTCTTTTTCACCCTTTCTATCTCATGGGTGGTATGTTTATGGCAGGATTTGCAGTACGTTTTGATATTTCTGGGCCTTTTCATGGATATTCTCCTAGAAACAGTATCGAGTGTAATTGCGCACCCACTATAAAAAGTTGTGGGATTTAATAATTGAGGAGAGTATATCTGGTAGATTTGATATTTATAATCATCGATATCTTTCTAACCGCAACGTTAATAACCTTCAACTCCCAATATACAACTGCCTCGGTTCGAAGACCGTGTTGAATGATGATACACGGAGCAAGGCCAAGGTGAGATATCGCATACGGGTCCCTGCATGACTGATGATGCGTCATCAATATATGATTGCAGGACAACCCCGATATCCAACAATCCCCCGATATGGGTCAGGACTGGGAGAGTGCGTCTCGCAATCTATGAACAGGGCTGTTAGTATCGGGGGACACACATCTTCATCATATCCCCTTTTGATCAAAAATTTAAAAAACATCCAGTACTTCCATTATGGCATCTTCGAGACCGTCATCATGGTTAAAAACTATTTTAACAGATGCCCCTGTTAGCATCGAATAGGCCATGGCAACATACCTGTTCATCATTTGATGCTCCGATATCTCTCTCTCTTTATCCTCATCTCTAATCCTGCTTGCATCCTTTGCTCTTCTTTTGGCGATCTCATCGGGTGTTGCTTCCACCAAAATGATTCTATCAGGCTTGAGCTTTCTTAGAACCCATTCAGGCAGTCCTGGATAAAATCCTCCGTGGGTTTTTATAGTGCAGTGCGTGTCCACTATTACATCGCCCATCTCATATATTTTCTGTGCAGCCGCCTCCTGGATATCCCTTTGTTTCTCCACTGATAGTTTCCTTATCTGATCCCTGTTTTCTACAAGACCTTGGCTTTTCGCCACCTCGAACATAACGGAACCATAGTTCACGATGCTAAGCCCTTTTTCCTTGGCCACCCCTTCCATAACCGAGGTTTTCCCGACGCCAGGAACTCCGCTAACCACCATTCTCATGCTCTCACACCGCCCCCAACATGATTTTATTCTTATTTAAGTTCTATCTTAAAAAATTCTAATAAGATTTCGATTGGTATGTGGAAAATATCTGTTTGATTCCCCTTGTCCCTATCCATTAATCCGGACTTTTTACATAAAAAAAAAAGCTCTTTAGTTTTCAATCTTAGAAGGCATTCTCATAGATAAAAAATAAGAACAAATTATCAAAACTGGTAATTTTATTTGAATATCAGGTCTGAGAATCACAAGTGAGATTTTATTTCGATTAATATTTATACAGATTAAATCAACATACTATTTGTGGAATGAGCCATACCACAAAAAAGGACTCAATCTCGCTTAAGCTCCTTGGGGAGAATTAAATGAAAAAGGAAGCAATGAAAAGAATGCTGTTTGTTTTGGGTAAGGAGCATTGTTTGGACGTGATGATCAACGTCTATAAAAACGATTGGCAAACAGCAAGCGAGGTGGCCAGAGACCTTAACATTCATATCGCTACAGCTGTAAAATACCTTACAGAGCTTTATGAACTAGGTTTGGTGAACAGACGCATAAAAAGAGGTAAAACCAGGGAGGCGTTCGAGTATCAGGTGAAGAGTCCGAAGGTCAAAATCGAATTTGATATCTCCACCCTGATGGCGAAAAGTATTAGAACCGAAAAAAAACCTATTGTCCTTTTCGCAATTCTTTATACCATCCTTCTAAAATCGAGAAAGGTGGTGGGACAAAGTGTTGATTCCTTCGTGGATGGAAGATTTGAAAAGTTGGAAAACACTGAAAAAAATGCCGTTAAGAATTCACTTTTGTTCGAGGGTGATTTGGAAGATGCAAAGAATTTCTTCATAAAAAGCCTCAATGGTGCGACTATATCTGAGAAGAGATGCGAGGAAGTTGTGGATATATTAACAGATCTAATTAATGTGGTAATTGAGCATTACGAATCCAGACTGGGCCAACATTCTACAGAATCATTGGTCGATGTGACCATGAGAAAGGTAATAGACACCCTTGGAGGGGAATTTGAAATAAGTAGAAACATGCTCGGTACGTTACCGTACAATTATTTTGAAAAATGGAGATCCGAGAAGGCTTAAGAAATTGATGGTCTATTTTTAAGATTTTTCTCACCTTTAACTCAATATATTAAATATCAACTTGTTATATGATAACTCGAGAAACTCATGTTATAAAAGATGTAATATTGAATTGAAAGCATGTATTTTTGATATAGAAAATATATAAGGGAGTTAATAGTGTACCTAATTTATAGAATAAAAGTCATTAATGGCTCAGATCGGGAATATTGTGGAGGTACAGTTCTTTGGAGATAAAATGTCCTTCTTGTGATGCTCTAGTAGATGATGAAGAGGAAGAATGCCCGCACTGTGGTGCTAATCTTATCGAATATGGTGAAGAGGAATTCAATTTTGAATGTCCAAGATGCAAAACAGTACTTAAATCGGCTCTGAGCGAGTGCCCTGTTTGTGGTGTAACATTTGAAGTGGAGGATGAGATGAAATATTTTGATGAAGGGTATGAATGCCCAGAGTGCGGTAGGATTTTTGACGAGCCAGTTTCTGTTTGCCCCGATTGTGGTACCGAGTTTGATGGGATTAAAGAAGCTTTTCACAAAGAGGAAAAGGAATGTCGAGTTTGCGGATATTTTTTAGAACTGGATGATACCATCTGTCCAAACTGCGGTTGTGATCAAAGGAGAGCAGAAGAGATATTCGGGCCACGTGAAGTTGAAAGCTTCAAGGAAAGGGAGGTTGAAGAGGAGGAACTAGAACCAAGAAAAGAGGAAGAAATAGGTTTGATAAGTCCTGGTATCAAAGCAGAAAAAAGGTATGAAGCAGCTCTTTCTGCGGGAATTGTCAACGGGAGGTGGGATAAGGAACGTGATCTGACCGACGGTCTGACCAATGGCCTAACGAACGGGCTTACAAATGGCCTTCGAGTGGCAAAGATGGGAATCACAAATGGCATCACCAATGGGAATGGAATTACCAACGGTCTTGGGAAAAAAAAGGGGGTATTTGAGAGGAAGGGGAGTAAACTGGGATTGATCATCGTTCCTCTTATTCTATTCTTTCTAATATTATCTCCATATGTTATCGTTTATACTGGTGGACCGCCAAAAGGAATCAATATAGACGGAAATTTCAATGATTGGGAAGGTGTAGCCACTTTATCAGAGGAAGACGAGATACAACCGCAAAACCTCAATGTGGACATCGTCAACTTTGGTGTAGATAGCAGAATGCGGGAGCTTTCCTTCTATGTGGAAGTGCGAGGACAAATGCTTATGGGCGAGCCACGAAATAGCGGAAAACATATGGACACAGCATATATCTTCATAGATACTGATTGCTTTCAATTCTCGGGTTATCTGGTCATGGGTATTGGTGCAGATTATATGATCAAGGTGGAGGGATGGCAAGGTGAGGTAATCTCAACAAGTCTTTGTAATTATGGTTCATATGATATGGATTGGAATAGCTGGAGGATGGTGGGTGATATTTCTGCAGCAGCATCAGATTCAAGACTTGAGGCCCAAATAAACCATCGTGAACTGGGTTTGAAAAATGGTGCAAACGTTGATGTTCTGTTCTATATGCAAAGTTGGAATGGATCCGAGGATTTTTCCAATATCGTAATCAGTAACGAAAAAGGTGTTCTATCAGTTGAACAGCAAGGGGTGGGAAATAATAAAATCAGCGGAGACAACAATAGATTGCTGAGATTGGAATTTGAAGCCTTAAACAGTGATGTTACCCTAAACGAACTGAAGGCTCTCAGGATAGGTTCTGGAGACGATCATGATATATCAGAAATAAGGCTCGAAAACGAGGATAGGAATCAGCAAATACCCGGTAGTATGTCCGGGGGTATGGCAATATTTCAACCTGAATTACAAATTTCTATGGGAAGCCCAATTGCTTTTTACATTGTCGTGGATATCAGCGATGTTGCAGAGCCAGAGAATTCCATAGGCTTTAAAATCACAAGCGCCCACGACATTATCACCGACACTGGAACAGTCTCATTAAAGAAACTCAGACCAGTTGCTGGTTTAAGTGATATATCCTATATTAGGTCTGAGCCTGTTGATATAAAAGTAGATGGGGCATTTTTGGACTGGGAGAACAAAATCAGGGTAATTGATAGCATAAAAGATGTGGATAACAGGAATTTAGATATTGTCGAATACGGTGTATCAAACACATCTGATGCGGTTTCGTTCTATCTAAAAGTTGACGGTGAGATAGGATATGGAACGCCCATCACGTATTGGAATTATGTCGAGGTACCGTCGGACAAGCCACCTGGACCCAAGGATTCAGATGGGGATGGAATTCTTGATGCAAATGACTATCACGATATAGATCTTGAGTATCTGTTTAATTTGGAATCCAATTTGCGGCAACATCTAGTGGAGGGTCCGGTTAATGAATTTCTAAGGGGGGTATTTGGAAATCAAGAACAACCTTTGACTTTTACAGCGAGATTGCATAAGATATTGGAGAGGTACTGGAAGATAGAAGACGGCGATGCGACATATATAATCGTGGATACTGGCGAAGAACTTATGATATATGAATCCGATGGTATACTCGAGGATACAAGGTTTGATTTCGATAATGATGGCGGGCTTGATACAGACGATCCTGACGATGACAATGACGGAGTAATAGATTATGATGCAGGAGGATCTGATATCTGGCTCGTGCAGATAGTAACTGGCGCTAGTAAATATATTGGACCGCCTCCTTCTATACCGCCACACACTGGAGAGGATGTCGCTTACATTTTCATAGACAGTGATGATATATCCTCAACCGGCTATTTCATTGGCGGAATTGGAGCAGACCATCTAATCGAGATCAAGGGTAAATACGGTGACATAACCTCCAAAAAACATCTTATTTTTGAAGGCTCTTCATCTTTTGAATGGGCATGGTTTTATGAGGGCGAGGTGGAGGCAAAAATCGATTTTGCGCGGTTAGAAACACAGATTTCGGTAAATGATCTGGATATCACGGGACATTTTAAGGTTTATTTCCAGACCACGGATTGGAACAATAAAACCAAAGATTATTCGAATCAAAGGATAGGAAGGGGAGTTGAGGGGGAATATCCCCTATCCTCCAGAGTCTGGATTAAAGATGATCGGAGTACCAGGGGGGTAGGCACGGTTTTTAATGAGCAAAATCTGGCCCCGCCCACCATTGGCTGGGGAGATTTCACAGAATATGAAATGTTGAATTTCTCGATTTACTGCGTCGGTGACGATATCACCATACAAAAGATCAATATAACCCATGGAGGCAGTGGAGAGTTCGGCGACTGCAGGGTTTTCATCTACAACGAGACATATAGTACAAATTTGGGCTCCCTGGATGGTGATGAGGTCCTTTTAAACACAGGTGGAACAGTATTAACAGGTGCCATAACCGAGATAGACATTACAGATATGAATTTAGAAGCATGGGCCTGGGCTCATATGTTAATAACCGTAGTTTTTGACACAGATTCAAATGATGCAGGTGATGATCATTTTATAAATATCACAGAATCTAAGGATTTCAACCTCACCTCCACCCAAGACAACATCACCGGATCCTCCTTCCCGTTAAGCGGCGGCCCGACCGAAATTATACCAGAATTTCAGGAAATCCTCATCCCCACTGCAATATTCATGGGAATATTCATAATTACTAAAACCAAGAAAAAGAGGAAAAAGAGCAGATCATATTAGTAGATCAGCATTATATTTTTTATGCATACTAAATCTTGGCCAGACCTATTAAATAAGGGCGTTATCACTTTTGAAAAATAAAAACCGCTTGTAAAAATGCGAAAGATAATGACGATCTTTCCCAAAAAAACAGCGAATCAAAACTCTTTCCTATCCTTGAAAATATAGCAAATGATAATCATCCAGCGTTTTTTTGAGGGAGAGTTTTATAGTGTTTTACAGAGCTCTGCACTCGAAAGGGTGAGAAGATGCACAAAAAAAGAGGCAATGGACCTATCGCATGGATTGTAGTGGCCATGTTTTTTGTGGGAATGACCCAGTTCACAGAGGAGGCAACGGCAGATCCACAAGACTGGATGGAGAAGATCATATGTGATACGGAAAGTGCTGTCACCTCAGTTGCAATAGGTGATGCTGACAATGACGGCACAAATGAGGTTGTGGTGGGTTTATGGAGTCCAGATCAAAAGGCGATAGCGTATGAAAAATCAAATGGTGTTTGGGTGGAAGATGTTATCGTCAGTGCTCCTGCCGAAATTTATGCCGTGGCCATTGGCGATTGTGACAACGATGAATTAAACGAGGTCGTCGTTGGCATGGTGAGTACAACCAACGAGGTGAGAGCTTACAATTATGTGGGTGGAATATGGATTGAAGATATTATCGCCGATACACCAAATAATGTATACTCATTAGCCATAGGCGATGCTGATAATGACGGTGCAAATGAGGTCGTGATAGGTTTACATAGTTCATCTTCCGAGGTTCGGACATACGAAAAATCTGGTGGTATTTGGGTGGAGGATGTTGTTGTAGATACACTCACACATGTCCGTTGTGTTGCCATTGCCGATTGTGACGACGATACAAAAGAAGAGGTTATAATAGGGATGGCCAGCACCACCAACGAGGTGAGAGCTTACGAAAATATAGGTGGTATTTGGGTGGAAGATATCATTGCCGATACCCCGACCAACGTTCATTCAGTTGCAGTAGGCGATTCAGACAATGATGCAAACACCGAAGTGGTAATTGGTATTGAAAGCACCACCAATGAGGTGAGAGCCTACGAGAAATCAGGCGGGATTTGG
>CP070751.1:4537708-4652959 GCA_020348445.1 Thermoplasmata archaeon | reverse complement strand
GTAGAAAGAGGGCCCTCCCCGACATCATTGATAACAGAAACATAATAAGTATAATTGATACCAGGGACAACGACATCATCAATGAACCACAACTGATTCGCAGTAACATAACCATAGACTTCTGAGGTGTCGTTGCGGTATATATTATAACCTGTTATCGGTGAGCCGCCGTCATCAAAGGGAACATTCCAGGTGAGATTTAGGTAACCATCACCGAGTACAATTTGAAGGTCTTGGGGTTGTGATGATAAAGACCTTGGTGTGGCAGTTATATCAGAAGATCTTATGCTTTCTCCAATTGCATTGAATGCTGAGATATTGTATATGTAGGTGATTCCATTGACAACATTTAAATCAAGGTACCACAATTGATCTGGAGGTATAATGTCATAATAACCAGAAGTTCCGTTTCGGTAAACATAATATCCTAAAATTGGTGAATTACCATCGCTTGTAGGAATTTCCCAAGTTAGATTTATGTATTCGTCTCCCTCATCTATTTGAAGGTTCTGTGGAGTCGATGGCACGGTCGGAACAAAAGGCGTTCCTATAACATCGATTGAATGCAAGCTCTCTCCAATAATGTTCATTGCTGTGATGTTGTATGTGTAGATCAAATCATTGAGAACATTTGTGTCATTGAACCATAACTGATTTGCATTTACTGTAACATAGATTCCAATGGTTCCGTTTCGATAGATATTATATTCAATTATTGGAGATCCGCCATCAACCTGCGGTCGGTTCCATGTCAGATTGACGTACCCATCTCCGTTTGCGGTCTGTGGGTCCTGCGGCTTTAAGGGAACTGTCTGTATAAGGGATGTTCCCATGATATTATCTGAATTAGGACCCTCCCCGATTGCATTTATTGCCGTGATATTGTAGGTATAGGTGGTACCATTTATTACACTGGTATCATTGAACCAAAGTTGTCCTGCTGAGACATTTGCATACAGTCCGACGGTTCCATTACGATAAATGTTAAATTCAAATATTGAAAAGCCCCCATCCGATTTTGGTGGGGCCCAGGAGATATTCACATAACCGTAACCCTCCTCAACCTGCAGGCTCTCGGGTTCTGAAGGAAATGTTCCGGGAATTGCCGAAATTGTGGCATTTGGTCCTTCTCCTTTGCCGTTTACTGCAGAAACATTATAGGTGTAAGTCATTCCATTTATCAATCCTGTATCATTGAACCACAAATGATTTGCAGGAACAAAATCCAAGGGCATTTCAGTTCCATTACGATAGATGTTGTACCCGATTATGGAGGTGTTTCCATCAAATGAGGGAGTATCCCAGGTAAGATTTATCCCTCCATCTCCTTCTTCATAGGTGAGGTTCCGAGGCGCTGATGGTATTGTTTGTGCAGATGGAGTTCCGACAACATCAATGGAATGCGGTCCTTCTCCCACACCGTTTACGCAAGTAACATTGTACATATAGATCAGTTCATTTATCACATTTGTATCGTTGAACCACAACTGACCCGCAGGAATAAAGATATATACCCCTGCTGAGCCATTTTTATAGATATTGTAACCCATGATATTAGATCCGCCATCAAATATCGGTATTTTCCAGGATAGATTAACAAAGCCATTACCGGAATCTGTAAAGGGATTTTTGGGTTCTGATGGGATTGTTGGAACAAGCGGTGTTCCTTCAATCGTGGAATTTGCACCTTCGCCATTTTTGTTTGTACAACTGATATTATAAGTATAGGTTATACCGTCGCTTACATTTGTATCGTTATACCAGAGCTGATCTGCCGAAGCGATATCATAAGAACCATTTGTCCCGTTTCGATAGACTAAATATTCGATTAACTCTGAACCTCCATCGGATCCTGGCGGGTCCCAGGAGATATTTACATAACCGTATCCCTCCTCCACCTTGAGATTCCCGGGTGCTGAAGGTATGGTGCTTGGAGTTGCACTTACAGCTGACATCAATCCTTCACCTATGCCGTTGACTGCCGAAACATGATAAATATAGGTCACACCATTTATCAGGCCCGGATCCTCAAACCATGTCTGATTTACTGGAACAAATACGTAGACAACTGCAGTTCCGTTTTTGTATATATTGTACCCGGTTATGTTGGAACCGCCGTCCCATGAAGGAGGGTCCCAGGTAAGGTTTACAATGGAATCCCCGGTTGTTGCCTGAAGGTTCAGTATTACTTCCGGGGGTGTTAAAAATGCAGGTTCTATAAGGGGGTAATTATCCTGGGAATCAGCATCTATTACATATGGATTTACCCCTCCACCACCTATTGTACCGTTATCCACGATACCGTCACTTCCGCTCACATCCTGATTCGCTCCCTGATAATCATCGTAGGCTCCATCGCTGGAATTATCGAAATCCGACCAATAATTGCCACCACCCGGATAACCGATATCCCATTGGTTTGCGTTATTTGTCCAGTCCCATGCCTGGTCTGTATTGTCTATCATATTATTGTGATAGAATAGATTGTCAAACGATGATCCCCAGATATTTATTCCACGTGTGCTTTTTGAAATAGTATTGTTAAAGATCCAATTGTACCTGCCTACGTAAAGATGCATACCGTCATCACTATTTGAATAAAAATTATTGTGGGATATATTGGAGTTATGGATTCCATAACCATATATGCCCCTAACATTAAAATTGAGGGTGTTGTTGGAGACAGTATTAAATTTACTTGATCGAAGAAATAATCCCCATTTATTGTTTAGGAAATTATTGTTGGATATCGTGATGTTAACTGAATATCCCGCTTCTACTCCTACATCAGTATGTGATGAATTTATTCCTTGGAAAGTACAATTAGTACAATTGGCAAATATGACCTCTATTGCTTCCTTTGGGGCTATTACTCCATTAACATCTTTGTAGTAATAAATTGGCCTATCATTGGCGGTATTGTTTAAAATTGTATGTGAATTCCAATTGAGGCGTTGACCCCCCCGTACTACAATTCCGTTATTGTAAAAGACATTATCTATCAAATTGTTATATAAAGTATAAGATATCCTTATACCAAATCCACTGTTCGTATCTATATAATTGTTAATATATTTATTATCTGAACCTTCGGAGTCACTGATCCCATGATCCGTGTTATAGCTGATATTGTTGTACGAAATGTTGTTATTGCTTGATCCAAGAAGTAGAACTATACCTCCAGTATTATATGAGATATTGTTATTGGATATGATGTTGTCAGAAGCAGGCCATAAAGTTATACCCGCAGCGTTATTCAAATAGATACTGTTATTGAATATGAGATTATTTGGACTTGAGTCAATATATATGCCCCATGCGTTGTTTAAATAGATGCCATTGTTGGATATTGTATGATTGGAGGTCCCGGCAAGCAATATGCCACTTGCAGTGTTTGAAAAGATACTGTTATTCTGAATGATTATCCCAGGTGAAAGGTGATTGGGAACTATTCCTTCTCGATTATTTGAAATAACATTGTGTGATATGATGTTATTTGGACTTTCATCAAGGAAAATCCCCTCATCATCATTATCGTAGATGCTGTTGTTGAATATTAGATTGTTTGAACTTAAATCGATAAGAATGCCCTGAAAATTACTTAAGTAAATACTGTTATTGGATATTACATTATCATGGCTTCCATCCCAAACAAATATTCCTCTGTCGTTATTTTCAATTTCCGTGTTTTCTATCGTGCCATTTCCTACTTCAATTAACAAAATACCATCATTAGAATTTGGATAGCCATCATGAATATAGCAATTTCTTATTATAAAATATACATCTGTCTGGTCTATCTCAATGCCATTTGCTGTGCTTGCATCTATTTCCCATCCTTCGATAATATACGGATCATTTTCGGTTCCTGCTGCACCTGGATTAATTACTCCATCATCATCGCCATCGGAAAAATCGGCATCTCCTCTGATGTATATGGGAGAGTGGGATTGGTATGCACTTACCGTTGATGGCGTGAATGATATCGTAAAAACCATACTACTTGTTGTTAGCATTATGATAAACAAGATTGATGCACTCTTTTTCATATTATCAAACCCTTTCTCAACACTGTTTTTTCAGATATGGACCATTATCCAATATAAGGGTATTTTTTGCATTATCATGTTTGTATAAATAAGTTTTGGTAGATAGCTTAAAAGTTTTCTCCCTAAATAACTATAGATAAACGAAAGTTATATTGTTATAAAAAATAAATCGAGGCTGCACATCAAACACTCTCGAAACCCACCTCCACAGTTTCCCTGACTGCCTATTCCTCCACCGACACGCCCCTTTTTGCGCGCCTTATAAACCAAGTTATCTGTTACAAATCTCATTTCTCTGTAAACCCCAATAGGGAACAGTAGAAAAAACCTACTACTCGACTTGAATAACATCCACTTCTTCATTCTCATATTCTTCAGGCATTTCTCCCATTTCCCATCCCTCAGCTGTGGTTTCACAGTAGAAATATTCCTTACCTTGATATTCTACACGCCATCCATTATAACTTGTTCCATAAATTCCAACTGCCGCATGACCTGTTGGTAAAAGTAATACCGCATCATAATCCATAGCTTCCATTAACGAGGCGAATAAGATGGAAGTGTCTTCACAATCTCCATTTTCATCTACCAAAGTTTCTACTGAATATCTCCAATATTCATTCATTCCAGTGCTTACATTATCAGCAGTGTACTCGATACTCTGAACAAATCTTAATACAAAATTTACAGTCCCATAATAATCGTAACCTTCATCATCAGCTTTTTGAAGAAGTAGTGTGGCTATCTCAGAAACAACCTCATCATCAGATGTGACATAAGATGCCTCATCACTGGTTCTTGGGAGTGAACTATAATATGCATAAAGGTCTGGAGGAATATTCACCGATAATTCAAAGTCTTTATTACTATACATCCAATTAAAAACTTTATTGTAGGTTACATCATAATTTTCAATACTGTATGATAATATGCCATCGTCATCATCTGAATTCTGTGTACCATCATCACTTCCATCTGTGTATCCATCATCGTCATCGCCAGTCCATTGACCACTTGATAGATCATATGTGACTGTTAAACCATGAGTCTCATCAAGTCCATCAATATCTACAAGGTCGTCATCAAATAAATCATCATCCCACATCTGTATATTTATTTTCGTGTTTGCTTGATTATCATTAACATTATAAGGTAAAAATACATCGATTGTGTAGTAACTTCCCTGCAATGCAGACCATGTGGCACCGTCATTATCGATTTTTCCCTCGAATCTATCATTTATATATACATGGAAATAAACTTCACCATAAGAATCCCAGAAATCAATTGGATCAACAATTTCAAAACCAGTTAATTTAATTTGGATTCCTACGTCCTTTAAAGGGAAAATATCTTCGCTATCTGAAAAACCGTCATTGTCATCGTCGGTATCGGCATTGTTACCGATACCGTCACCATCTGTATCTTCCCATTCATTGGGATCGTCCGGAAAAGCATCTATATCGTTGTTGTATCCATCCCCGTCTCTATCTTTATTTTCAGTATCCTCCGAAAAAGGATTATAATTAATTCCTGGCCCTATTAGGTTCATGAAAGCAAATAAGACCACAATTGCTACAACTATTGCTACAATTGCATATATCGGTCCTCTTGACTTTTGCCTTTCTGCAACTGGGGCTACCATGGGATATTGGTATTGGGGTTGGTATTGAGGGGGTTGAGTTGGTTGAATTGGTTGTAGCTGTGGAGGGGGTGGAGGAGGTGGAGTTGGTAAAGCAACAGGTATTGTGGATTTTTCTCTGCTCTGGACTCCTTCATCCTCGAGATTGGAATGGGGTGGGGGTGGAGGTGGTGGCGGGTGTACTATTGATTTAGCTATTTTTTCACCGCACTCGCTGCAAAAATCCCAATCCTCAGTTAATTTTGTTCCACAATTTGTGCAGTAACTCATGTTATACCCTCCCTTTTCAGTAGAATATTAAATGAGTTATAGATATTAAAAGGCTTCGATTATACAGAGATAAAAATCCTTTCCCAAAAAGTCACCTCCTCTAATCCCTAACACACATATACCAGTCTCGTAACCCACCTCTCCAGTTCACCCCAAGGAGCTGTACACCTCCCCTGATAGGCCCCAGACCTCCGTCCAGATAATAGCCATGTCAAGCATAAGATCAGGCAGCAGATGCTCAGGGATGAGGAGGCTGTGGAGTTTGTGAGGAGAGGGGAGTACAGCCTATTATAAAACACTATTATTCAAACACCTAGTATTTCTTAAAATGAACGATATACTTTTATAATATTATATTAATGCTCTATCGGGTTGATAGGGTGTAAGGAAGACATTGGATATCCCTGTAGGTAAGGAAGGATTAAGTATAAAATTAGAAACGATAGGATGTTGATCTTACATCCTGGCTTGGGTAATAATAAATTATCAAGATTTAGGAAGGGTGAGAAAAATGCCAGGTCCTGAAATTATAAAAAAGGGTAGGAAGGATGGTCAAATACCACAAATGACCTCACAAGAGTGGGAAATTTTTAAAAATGAAGCTCTCAGAGAACCTGAAATCAGTGAGGCGATAAAGAGAGGGGTGGAAAAAGGTGATTTTTCACAAGAAAGTTTTGATTTAAGTATTGAAAATAGGAAAGATGTATTTACAGAAGCTTGTGATAGTTATTATAGAAAGTATATTGTGAATAAAAAATTATTGTCAGAAAGAAAGGCAGAATTATTAAACGTAAAACCTCCTCATTCCAGTTTTATATTTCTATTTGATCTATTAAAAACAGCAATAATAATTGCAGGAATAATATTTATAACAGGTTTTCTTTTATCAACGATTCTTTCTGGCTTTTCTCCAACGATCGAATGGTTCATTAGATATCCTGGTTTTGTAATTTTTGGCATATATATTATCATAGTAATTCAATTTCTTATAGCAAATCAATTATTTAGAAAGAAGTATGTCCGTGAAAAAGAACAATTCCAAGAAGATATGAGACGCGAACTGAAAATAGATATAATAAGTGAAAATGTTGATGGAACCAGAAAAGAAATCATAAATGAAGGAATAAAACCAGAAATAAGAATAATAATTGATGATTTATCCGAACCCTCCTATGAAGTGACCATGGAAAGTAGAAAAACTGACAAATTAACAGAAGTTTTCAATCCTAAATATATAACCCCAAGAGAATCTATATCTCAACTTGAAAAGAAAATTGACGGAATGGAAGGCGCAGCAATCGGGATATCAGGGCCTCGTGGATCTGGTAAATCAACTCTGATAAGAAAGATATGCAAAGGAGATGTTGCAAAGGATGTCGAAGACCTGGATAATAAAGTGTTAAGACTGATGACTTCAGCACCTATTGATTATGATGCCCGTGATTTTATTTTGCATATATTTAAAAAGATTTGCCAAAAAGCTCTCCTATTAGAATATCTAAAATCACCAATTGAAATACGTAAACTTGCCAAACAAACTCGTGAAAAAATATTTCATCATTTTCAAGAGCTTATAGGAGAAGTTGAAATTCCATCCGAATTGCGAAGAGATCTACAAATACACACTCGCTATTATCCATTGACCCAAACAACTATGAGAGTTTTCATGTTAATAACATTAACTTTAACGGCCGTTTTACTTACATCTACATATCTTAGTGGTGATATTATTAGCTTTGAATTATTACAGATACCATCTTGGATCTATTTTATTTCTATTCCTTATCTTGTGTTATTTATTCTAACATATTATTATATCAAAAAATCTTCAATGAGAACAAAGGTTGGAAATGAAATTATGGATAAAGCTATTGAAAATATCGACAATATAAAATATCAACTATCTTATACTTCTGGCTGGTCTGGTTCACTTAAATTGCCAATGGGGGTTGATATAGGTGAACACAAGGCTATTTCATATTCAGTAAATCAAAGAAGTGTGCCCGACATTATCGACGATTACAGAAATTTCATTACATTATTAACACAAAATAAATACAAGGTGATTATTGGAATTGATGAGATGGATAAGATCTCACCACCTGAAAAAGCGGAGAATTTCTTAAATGATATCAAGGCTTTATTTCACTTATATAATTGCTACTATTTGATTTCGGTATCGGAGAGTGCAGCTACCCGGTTTGAACAACGAGGGTTACCGTTTCGTGATACGTTTGACAGTTCTTTTAACGAAATAATTGAGGTAAATTATCTGAATTTTGAGGAAGCGAAAAACCTATTAAAAAGGAGAGTGATTGGCACACCAATTCCATTTTCAGCTTTAAATTATTGTATGTCCGGTGGTTTGGCTCGAGATTATATTCGAAAGTGTAGGGATTCATATGAACTTATTGAAAAGGAACCTAAAACACTCTCAACAGTAACATTTGAATTGGTAAAAAAAGATTTGGAAAAAAAATTAGAAGCTATATTTAAATCATATAAAAGTCAAGATGTGTCGGGAGCATATAAACACGAAAATGCGGACCAGAAAATCATGCCATTACCGAAATCCCTCGACGAAACACAATTACTTCATGATATCTTAATGTTACAAAGGAAATTAAAATTAAAGGATAATTGGAAATCACTTCTTGATTTATTGAACAGAACTGATTGTGGTTTAGGATGCGGGATAAAGATGGAAGAGGATTTTGAAAGGGACGATATTAAATCAGTAAAAAGGGAAGAATTGGAAACCTACTTATATTATTCTAAGACTCTTTTAGAATTCTTTAACGAAGAAAGAAATAAGGGTAATTTAATCAATACGTTAAAAAAAGCTGAAGGAAAGAAACGATTGAACGAGTTGGCAAAAGCTCGCCAATTAATTGGTAATAGTCCAATTATTGCTAGAGAAAGTATTGATTTATTTCGGGATTTAGAAGAGACGAAGGGGATATTTCAGAATCACCAGTGATTCATTATAATATTTCCCTCATTCTTTCAATTACAATATATTATTGACAGGATAAGAGCGTTAACACCCGCAGATTGTATACGAAATACGAGCGTTATTGCCTGATCAATCACCAAAAAATCCAACCCTACCCGTAACCCATCTCCACCGTTTCCCCTGACCTCCCAATCCACCGACAAGCCCCTTTTTGCGCGCCCAATGACGACTAAGAGATTGGATTGGATGGGGAACTGTTGGTTTTTTCTAAAAAACTCACAATGGAACTTCCCACTCATATTTTGTCTTGGCGTGGATGTAATATCTTTTACCTTTCGGTAAATTTAAATACCATATCTTACATAACCGATGCTTAATTCGGTGGTAACATGAATAACTACATCACAGATACGAGAAAGTGGCATAGACGAAGGCCACGCACTCGCAATAATTTTCTGATGTAGCTCGAACTTTCTGCCACCGTAGCAAATGTTGGCTTTTGCACTTTCCTTGTAAGAAAGACCACGCAGGTTCGATTCCCGCCGGTGGCTTCTTTTTAAGTTCTGCATATCGAGATAGGCTAATTGGAAAACCGTCGGGCCCATGACCCGATGTTGGTGGGTTCGATTCCCCTCTCGTTATCTACTTAAAAAAAGGAAGCTCATCAGATTATTTTAAAAGATTCGTGAAGGGGAAATAGGTTAATGGTAAACCGGGAGACTGTGACTCTCTTATTGTGGGTTCGATTCCTACTTTTCCCATCCTCATGGGTTGAGCAATGCCAGAATACGTCGGTCTCCAAAACCGCCAACATGGGTGCAAATCCTATCCAACCCATCTAATGGTCAGGTGGTGTAAAACAGGTTAGCATACTGGACTGTCACTCCTTTGATAGGGGTTCAAATCCCCTCCTGACCGCTCATATGCCCACCTAGTATAATGGATAGTGCACCAGATTCCTGAAAGGAAGGTGAAACTACGGAAGGTGATACTTCTATATCCGTTATTATCGCTCTGGAGATATCTGGTTTGTGGGGGTTCGAGTCCCTCGGTGGGCGCTTTCATTCGCCCTAATTAAGGCCCACAGATACACATGATGTATCAAAAATATAAATCGGACAATGGGGTTAGCGGAGGCTATGTTTCTGACTTTCGAATTTCCTTGCTGGTTCTTAAAAAATTTTATATAACAAAACTAACATACACTGCGCTTATGACACAAACATCAACATATAAACCAAATAAGCCCTTTAGGCCATAGGGCTTGGATTCGAAACGTGTTGGATTAGTGTCAGGTATTTTCTTACTTGTTTTGGGGAGTTAGGCTAACCTGGATAGACTCGGTGGTTTGGGTGTTTTTTTAAAGAAATAAAGATTCCACTGGATGTAGGTTCAAATCCTGCACTTCCCATTTTTTACTAATTCGATTTGGTAGGGTGGCCGAGAAGCTATGGTTCCTGACTGTTAATCAGGCCAACGTCGGTGCAAGTCCGGCCCCTACCGCCATTATGGGCCTGTAGCTCAGCTAGGAATTAGAGCAGCGGACTCTTAGCATTAGAACTTACTATGCTGATCCGAATTTAGCTCTAATGGAAGAAATCCGAAAGATCGGGGGTTCGAATCCCTCCAGGCTCATTTTTTACTGCCCCTGATGTCAATGGTAGCATGCATGGCTGTAGACCATGATGAGGGAGTTCGAATCTCCCGGGGCAGATTCATGGAGAGGTAGAACAGCATGGGAGTTCGCCGGTTTGAAGAACCGGTCGTCATGGGTTCGAATCCCATCCTCTCCATTTTATTAGAAATAAAAAAATCCAAAATCAACTGCAAATTATAAATATAACTTCTTACATACGGGGAAGCTAATGTACCATATCCTATTAGGTGAGACGCGGAGCTCGGTGCTCCTCTCATCCGCAGCTGTCGGTCAGATAGACCATTTGCTGTAAGAAGGATTTTATTAGGATATGGTGGGAAAAAAGATTCTCTTTTGTCTTCTTCTATGTCCTAGTTCTATCTTTCTTCTTCAGTGCCGTAGTGTAATGGTAACACTCCAGGCTTTGATTTTGGAATGTTTACAGACCTTAAAAGAAACTTGGTAATGGAGGGCCGGATCCTCCCGGCACTATCAGAATAGGCGTGTGGCGTAACCTGGCATCGCAACGGTCTTATGAGCCGTCAACGCACCCTTCTGATAAAGGGGAGATTGGGGGTTCGAATCCCCCCACGCCTATTTGGTCTTTCTTCTGCGCTCGTAAGTCAATGGGTAGACTACCTCGTAGCCAGCGAGGAAAAGAGGGTTCGAAGCTCTCCGGGCGCATATCATATGCAAGATAGGTGTTGGAGGCGACATACCTGCCCTCCAAGCAGGTGAGACGGGTTCGACTCCCGTATCTTGCACCTCATACGCAGGAGTGCTTGAGCATGGTCGAAGAGGGCAGACTAAGAAGGGTACGCTCTTCTGAGGCTCAAACTTAAAGGTGAGCAAACTTAGGTGAGTAAACTCAAAGACTTGCTCTGGGAAATCTGTCGCCATAGGGCTAACATCGTAGGTTCGAATCCTACCTCCTGCACCATCATGGGATCGTAGCTCAACTGGAAAGAGCATCTCCCTTGCAAGGAGAAGGCTGGTGGTTCGAATCCACCCGATTCCACTCCCAGATGAAAGGGTGAAAAAAATGAAGTACAACATGAAAGAGGAACTACCAAGGCCTCTTCTTAAGAGAATGAGGCTTGTCCTTGATTACAATCAATGCACGGAATGTGGAATAACTCAGAACCTGACGATTCATCACAAGATCCCAAAGAAAAGAGGTGGACTGGACACACTGGAAAACACAGTGATTAAGTGCAGAGGGTGCCACTTCAAAATCCATGCCGAAACGAAGATAGGATATCATAGAAACAAAAAGAAGCTCAGGGAAATCAAGGCTCAACTTACAAAGGAAGAATTACATCCAAAACAGGACATCGAGGCTTTAATCCTCTTTTTCCTATGGATCGTGCTCATTGCGGAGCAGAACCTTGAGCTGATACTTTCTCACCCTTACGCAGAACATGTGAGATCGTGGGGGGTGTGAAGCATTGCAGGTAATGCAGCTACCCTTACAAGGTGGTTATTCCAGGTTCAAATCCCGGCACACCTACCAGATGATGGGTTGGCAGAAATAGAGAATGCCTCTGACTGCAGATCAGATGATTGTGAGTGCAAGTCTCACCCCCATCTCTATAATGCTCCCGTAATGTAGAGGTCAAGCATGGCTGGCTTTCGACCAGGCAACGTGAGTTCGAATCTCATCGGGAGCGCATTTGGTGACGTAGCGAAATGGCAAACGCACTGGATTTGAATGCTTATGGTATTCAACAGAATGCTATGGCTCACCAGAATCGAATGCATTCGATGGAATGGAGTCTTTGCCACAAATATCCAGGTCCCTTCGGGGGCATGCAGGTTCGAATCCTGCCGTCACCGCTCTTTATTATAATTATTATTGAATACTATTGTAATGAAATAGTTTTCTTATTCCATCTTTGATTTATTTTATTTAATCCTAAAAGTCTCACAAAGGAACTTCCCACTCACATTTGGTCTTGGCATGAATGTAATATCCCCTGCCTATCTTAAAATAATCTGATTCACCCATCTTTTCCCATTTTAGCGTTCCAGAATCATAGGTCCAGATTGCATCCACATGATCCCCGAATGTGAGGTTGTTCATTCCAACTGTTCGATTGTGGTTTGAAAGGGATGGATAGCCTACCATGTTCCAACCTGGGTGGAGGGTAATGGTTTGGTTTTGGGTTGGTTGGGTGCCGGAGTATTCAAATAAAACCCCATCGGGCTCAGTTATGTATATCCAGAAACCTAAAATATTATCGAGGCTGTTTAAATCGTTTAAATATTGTGGTTTTCCAGTGTGGTTGTGTTTCCAGGGGTCATTCGTGTCGGATGTGTTATACCATTGAACTGAGTTATAGAAGTCGGTAATGGAGGATAGAACAATACCAAGATTTTTATTTGATTGAATCATTGGAATAGAGATGAGGTTCCATCCTTCGTATAGCAAAATAAAATCCCCAACAGTATCTATGAGTGGATAATTATCTAATTGGTAATACCCATCCCCCTGATCAGTATATGGATGTGGAATCTCAGTATCACCAACACCATCTCCCGCTGTTCTTCCATTGCTACCATCGTCTACACCTTTGTAGTCACTCCAGTAGTTACCTTTACCGTTACCATCATCCCACTTGGTATCGAAACATGTGGTGTTCTCTAAAATCGTCTGGTTTACATTGTTTATAATGTTATTATGATGGAATGTATTATTATTACTCGAATCTACTAAATAAATGCCATAAATTTTGTTTGAGGAGAAAGTGTTACCTATGATATTGTTATATGATGACCCATCAAGCAAGAGGCCTATACCGTTATTCAAATTGACGAGGTTATTTGTCACATTATTGTTAGACGACGAATGAAGAAAGATACCGTAAAAGTTTTTTGATATATTGTTACCCATCACTGTGTTGTTATTTGATGATGAGGAGATATAGATACCGAATAAACTGTTTGAAGCAATGTTAGTGACAATTATGTTGCTGCTAGATGATAAGTAAAGGTAGATACCGTCTTCACCATTCGATGAAACATTATTACCTATTAAGATGTTGTTTGATGATGTATAGAGGTAGATGCCATGATCATTGTTTGTCACACTATTATTTATTATGCTATTATTCGATGAAAAGCTAAACTCGATACCATACCACTTATTGAATGAAATGTTGTTCTCCATAATTATGTTGTTTTCTGATGAGTCAATAACGATGCCATATTCATTATTTAAAACATTGTTGTTAGTTATGTTGGTATTCGATGATGAATCAATCAGGATACCGCCGTAATTTGATGAAAAATTGTTATTCGCTATTATATTATTATCTGATGATGTAGAAAGATAGATACCCATGGAAACATAGATGCCTTTCCCATTATTCAAAAAATTATTGTCAATTATGATGTTGTTGTTTGAAAATGACGGGAGGTAGAAGCCATGGGCGGTATTTGATGAAATATTGTTGTGCGTTATATTATTGTTCGATGACGAGTCAAGAATAATACCGCATCCTCCGTTAGTAACAGTGAATCCTGTAATATTCACCCAACTTACATTTATATAAACAACATCCCCATTTCCCCCACCATCAATTATGGTGTTATGTCTGTCTTCCCCAGTCAGATTTATCGTCTTATTCACCACCAGATTCTCATAATATGTCCCATTAAAAACATAAACCGTATCCCCAGGAGTAGCATTATCCACACCAGCCTGAATAGTTTTAAAGGGATTGCCCGGTGATCCATCTCCAGGTCCGGGATTACTATCATCGACATACCATGTTGTCGGAGCCTCAATCCTAGGTGCAATCTCAACAATAATAACAATAGTGCTTACCATCATTATCACAGTAATCCAAACTGCGACTATCTTCCTATTCATATAGTGTGTAATAATAATGTCCAGATTTAACAATTTCGATTTTTTAAAGATTTATCTTTATCTCACAAAGGGCTCTGCCCTTTTAATCCCGTAGAAACAAAGTATAATATACTTCAGTAAACGATTTCTGCCCATGAAAAACCTGGAACCAAGGATTATTAGACAGAGATTGATAATAGAAGCAAAGTACGAAATGGAATTAGATGAAGAAGATATCTCGCGGTTCTTACTTGAACTGGGAAAAGCGCTGAAAATGACCATAGATATCGAACCTTTTATCAGAAGAACGATAGGCGTAACACATGCCGGTTTGTATGGTTATGTTCATTGGATCGAGTCCGGAAGTCATATTTATGCGTGGGAGAATTTTAAATTCCTGAGTGTCGATATCTACACGTGTAAACATTTTTCTGTGGATGAAGCTGTCAATTTTGTAAAAGACTTCTTTACGACCAATGAAATTGTGTTCAAGGAAGTGTAAGAGGATTGCTCACAACTCCATTCCCGATTAACATAGGCCAACTTTTTTTTTATGACTTCCCTTGTCGGCTGATCGGACAGAAAGAATTCCCAAACCCCCGCAGAGACCAAAAAACCGCCCCCACCCCTACATCACCTACCGAATCTTCCCTAGATTCGCTACGTGCCCCTTTTGCCAAGCAAAAACCGCCCCCGCCTCTCACGGATCGTACAAAACCTAAAAAATATCATCAGCTCAACCCACTGGCTCTATACGAAATATGAGCGCTAA
This sequence comes from Thermoplasmata archaeon, assembly GCA_020348445.1. Lineage (GTDB taxonomy): Archaea > Thermoplasmatota > Thermoplasmata. Next base: position 4,637,781 of record CP070751.1, on the reverse strand, counting down.
CTCCCACAGATGGTATACCAAATATGAGCGTTGACACCCAAATCCTTTACCAACTGTGAGCGTTACATTGTATACAAGATATGAGCGTTAACTCCCGCAGATGGCATGCCAAATATGAGCGTTATTCCCTGCTCAATTATCCAAAAGTCTAACCACATTCGTAACCCCCCTCCACCGTTTCCCTGGCTGTCCATTCCTCCACCGACACACCCGAATTTGCGCGCTCACAATCAACCCACCGACCGCAAAATTAAAAACCCTACCTAAAAACTAGATTTACAATCCCTCTGGCGCCATTAAATATACGGCAGGCGATCCGGTAGATCCATATTAATTATGCGGTTGGTAAAGCTAAAACCCGTTAAATATACGGTCGGTGGTCTGAATTCAGTTTGCGGTTGGTGAAAAACCCACGAAAGCTTTTATGTTCCAATATAAAACCCTCTCCCAATACCAGCTTTCAATGGTCAGACAATACCAAAATTTGGTTCTAGGTCGGGAATTGCGAAGGCCATAGATTTAAGCATCATAAGGTTGATATATTCAACCAAGATAAGGTTGAGGATTTGGTGGAAACTAATCGCTAAGGAGAGACGATAGATTTAAAAAATATTGTTTGGTACATCATCATTGAACAGGGGATTTAAAATATGGTAAAAACCACCTTCAAAAAACTACTTAAAAGCCCGAAATATCATATTAATAAAAAGATCGTAATTTCCACCCTTACAGCGATAGGTTATAAAATTAAGATATCTTCTGATGAATTGGAAGCGTTTAAAATTGATAAGAGTGGAAGATATCATATGATAATAGAGCTTTACTCAAATGGGGAAATTTATAAGGGATCAGAAATCTCATTACACGAAGACATCCAATACGGACCAGGCCATCCTGTAAAAATTAAGGGGTATAGGCTTAATAAGGAATTTAATATCTTCCAAGGAGAATTAATTAAGCAATGTAAAAAATATAAACAAACAAACCAATCCCAAAATTAATACTTTTTCCTTCCTCATAGTGCATCCACATTCTCCTAGGAATCTTAACTATATATCAACCACACCCGTAACCAACCTCCACCGTTTCCCCTTGCTGTCCATTCCTCCACCGACACGCCCCTTTTTGCGCGCCCCAAAAAACTGTCCCCACCTCTCACAGATCGTATAAACCCCTAACAAGTATCGTCAGTTCGAACCAATGGCTCTATCCAAAATATGAGCGCTAACTCGCACAGATAGTGTACAAAATATGAGCCTTATTCTCTAATCAATCATAAGAATCAAATCCTTCTCGTAACCAACCTGTACCATTTCAAACTTAATTATCCGTTTACTCCAGCGCATATCCAATAATTCTCGCAATCAATAAAGATACTGCTGATATTCCAAGTACTATTAAAAATGCGCCTGAGAAACAGATTAGATATCCAAATTGGCCAAATATTGGTTTATAGATTAAAGGTGTAAGTAATAATGTAAAAACAATAAGGAGACCTAAGAAAAAAACTACGTCTTCCCTTTTTGACATGGTCTTTCCCGACAGCTCTCTCCTACTCCAATATAAAACCATCATACCTATTAATAAAATGCCCATTACAATTGATAGGGTTAATGGATCTTCAAATCCCTCGAACTTTATCAGAAATAGAAAGAATATAAATGCAGCCAGGCTTGATAAATAAATACCTATTACTATCATAGCCTTGATCTGTTCTTGGTATTCTTTTTTACTGATTTTTCTGGGACCTGGCCCTGGCTTTTGAGTCATAGTTGCTCCATAAAATAAATAATCTATCACCTTAAATATATTGCGTGGGCTTCCCCTGGGAACACCATCTTACAAGGGATTACAATCTTTTAATCCCGTTTAAAAATTATTGATAAACGTCCAGGGGGAGAAATCCCCCTGACCCCCTTTTTATATAGTCTTTTTTCTCGGTTACACGGATAAAAAGAATTCACAAAGCTTCACAGAGCGCCCAAAACCCACCCCACCTCCCACAGATGGCACTAACCCTCATCAAAACCACCACACATACCCCCTCTGCTCTGCGTAAAATCCCCCAAAATCCCGGGATTAATAGGTCTTAGCCAGTGCACAAGATTCCAACATCAATCCTAGATCACCCAACTCCCGCAGATGGCATGCCAAATATGAGAGATAATAGCTACCAATACATTTAAGTAACTCCTTACTCATATGAGTAATGTTATGCTCAATGAAAATATATTCAAGGTGTTTTCCTTGTTCGTTGGTGACTATCAAAATGAGATATACGGTAGAGAAGCAGCTAGGGAATTAAATATGAACCAGAAGACTGTTTCAAATGTTCTTTTGCGCCTTGAAAAAGAAAATATTCTGAGATCGAAGACAGAGGGGAGAAATAAGGTTTATAGATTGAATCTTTCAAATCCTGCACTGATGCATATCCTTTCCATGGTAGAGGAGGAAAAAGCTGTCCGTTTTAGAGAGGAATCTGGACTTGGTAGGGATTTAATCGATGAAATAATAAAAAGTAGAAGCCCATTAGTAATTATCTTTGGCAGCTATGCAGATGGAACCCAAAAGAAGAATTCAGATGTGGATGTTCTGGCCCTTTCACCCTTTGATGCTGACCTATCCGATGTCCAAAAGTTCTATAAGATCAAAGCCAGTGTGAAGGAGTACACTGAGGAGGAATTTAGAGAGGCCCTTAAAAGTGGAGATTTTCTCATCACAGAGGTAATGAGAAAACACATAGTGCTAGTTGGCTCGGATATATTTGTTAAAATAGTATTGGAGGTTTTTCATGAACGAGGATGAGCGAAAGATACAATGGTGCCTTAAAAAAGAGCGGGGGATCTCGTTGGTTTCTCCAAATAATAACTTGGCAAAAGCTTATATGGCCAAGGCTAAGGAATCGGCTGACGTTATGCGCACCTTGCATAATAAAAGTCCTTCATGGGCCATGTCTGCATGCTATTATTCCATGTATTATTCATTATATGCAGTTATGATGGAATTGGGTGTGAAAAGCGAGATACACTCTTGCTCAATAACATTTATGCGATATGCATTAAAAGAATATTATGATGAAACAGATGTTCAACTTTTGGAACACGCATTTGAGGCGAGGATAGACCTTCAATATTATATAAGAAAAATTCCCAAATCAGAAAAACTTCAGGAATTATTTGATAACACGATTATATTCTATGAGAAATCTCAAAAGGCACTTTCGCAGATCGATGAAGATTTCACGAGTTCTGTGAGAGAGAAGATACGTTTACTTGATAGGAAAGGGGAAAGGTATTAACTTTTTTTCTTTTGTCTTTTACTCCTCCGTAATTCACCCCAAGCCTAACCTCCACCGTTTCCCCTAACCTCCCAATCCACCGACACGCCCCTTTTTGCGCGCTCAAAAACCAAAGCCATAATCCCAAATTATCCAAGGGAATTTGGCGGATGATCATCAAGAACCTTCTTCATAAACCGTATTTTCATCTTCTTCATCCACAGGCGAAACCAAATCCTCCTCTTCAGGAGGAGGTGACTCCTCTTCCTGCATGACTCCATCTTCGGAAGGAACAGGTCCTTCTTTCTCTATCTCTTCTATGGGTCTCTTCATTCTTGTTAACAAAAAGAGGAACACGAGAAAGATAATAACCAATACGATAAGAATCCAGAACCATGATTCTTCAAACATCGATTTTTCAGTGGAATCTGATGATGGATTTTCTATCTGAACACTAATTGCGGCTTCAGGAGAATAATCTGTTCCATCATAAGCCCTAACAGATATGGTATGCTCGCCATTTGAGAGGAAAGTTGTATCCAAATTATAGCTCCAAGAAGTGGTCCCTTCAACCTCAATCCAATCGTCGTTATCGATACTTATTTGTACCTTCTGGACGGTTCCATCATTATCCGAAGCCAATCCAGTTATCTCAATTGTACCTTTTACTATGGAGCCCGAAGAAGGAGTTGAGATCGAGCATGTGGGTGGCTGGTTTATCAAAGTCTTAGTTTTCCCAGGTGTGGCATTTACTGTTTCAGATGAATCACCCTCCCCGATATGGTTCTTGGAACTCACACTGTAATAATATGTAACTCCATTAAGCACAGTTGTGTCATTATAGAAGAGAATATTCTCAATGTCTATAAGGTATGTTTCTTCCCCTTTGGTTTCACCTCTGTATATAACATAATTCGTGATTGGATAACCACCTTCAAATTCCGGTGCAGTCCAGGTAAGATTAACGTACAAATCTCCATATGTTACCGCAAGATCAGTAGGTGCTGAAGGAGCTGCACCAGCTTTTGCTTTTTTTCCAGTAGAAAGAGGGCCCTCCCCGACATCATTGATAACAGAAACATAATAAGTATAATTGATACCAGGAACAACGACATCATCAATGAACCACAACTGATTAGCTGCAACAGAACCATAGACTTCTGAGGTGTCGTTGCGGTATATATTATAACCTGTTATCGGTGAGCCCCCATCGTCCAAAGGAACATCCCATGAGAAATTCAAAAAGTCATCATGAATTTCGATCTGAAAGTTTTGAGGTGGAGATACAGTGGTTCTGGGCGTGGCATCAATTCCAGTTGATTTATCCCCCTCGTCAATGCTGTTTACAGCAGAAACCTGGTAAGAGTAGGTTATCCCATTGATGACATTGGAATCATTGAACCATAACTGATCACCTGAAACAGTTTCATAGATGCCCGAGATATCATGCCGATAAATATTGTAAATTGTAATTGGAGAGTTCCCATCATCATCAGGAATAACCCAAGTAAGGTTCACAAAACCATTGCCAAAATCTACATATGGATTTTTGGGTTCCGAAGGAACTGTTAAGTTGAGCGGAGTAGCCAAAATATTAGGAGACTTCGGTCCTTCGCCTATTCCATTGACCGCAGAAACATTGTAGGTGTAGGTGATTTCATTTGTCACATCAGTGTCTTCATACCATCGATGGCTTGCAGGAACAAAAGAAAAAGGTCCTATTGTACCATTTCGATAAATGTAGTATCCAGTGATGGTGGAATTGCCATCATTCAAAGGAATATCCCAAGTGAGATTTACATATCCATTTCCTATATCTGCTTGGACATTAACCGGAGCAGTGGGAATAGTGGGAACAAATGGTGTCCCAGGGATATCTGTTGTATGAGGTCCTTCCCCGACTCCATTTACTGCAGAAACATTGTATGCGTAAGTCACATTATTGGTGACATTTGTATCATTATACCACAAATTGCCTATCGGGACAGAAACATATACTCCAGTTGTACCGTTCCTATATATATTGTATCCCGTTATGGCTGAACCGCCGTCTGATGAAGGTTTTTCCCAGGTGAGGTTTACATAGCCATTACCTGAATCTGTCTGGGGATTCAATGGCGTTGATGGAATTGTGGGAACCAGAGGTGCTCCCACAATTGTTGAATTAGATCCTTCACCATTATTGTTTTTGGCAGTTACATTATATATGTAACTAACTCCCTCACTTACACTTGTATCATTATACCATGGTTGATCCGCAGATACTATATCATAAGGTCCAGTTGTTCCGTTTCGATAGATCCTATACTCAATTATTGCAGAACCGCCATCAGATCCTGGAGGATTCCATGAGAGATTCACATAGCCGTACCCCTCATCAACCTGGAGGTTTACCACAGCTGAGGGTATTGTGCTTGGAGTCGCACTTATTGTTGCATTTGCCCCTTCACCATTAATGTTTACTGCAGAAATATTGTAAGTATAGGTTATTCCGTTTGCCAAACCCGTATCATTGAACCACATTTGATCATAGGGGACAAATGCATGAACACCTGTTGTGTCGTTTTTATAGATATTGTATCCGATGATTGATGAACCACCATCCAGGATCGGATCTTCCCAAGTTAGATTTACAAAGGAATTACCAGTTAATGCTTGGAGATTCTGTGGTTTCGATGGTGTTGATTGAAAAACAGGTTCCATCAATGGGTAGTTATCCCTGCTGTTGCCATCAATTATATAGGGAGTATCCCCCATACCATCGGGTGGTGGGACATCCTGGGTTGGTGAGCTGTTAAGATCGGTTCCATCGTAATCAGACCAGTAATTTCCTCCTGAGGGATAGCCATCATCCCACTCATTGGTAGAACGATTGTCATAAGCTTGTATATGGGCAGGATCATAAGAATCATTAGCCCCATTGTTATCAATTAAATCATTATGATGAACGATGTTAATATCGGAATCCTCTAAAATGATACCATACTCGGTGTTATTTGAGATATAATTATACATGATCGTATTTTGATTTGCACTACCAATTAGACATATACCATATTGTCTATTTGAATAAATTTTATTGTATGATATGGTGCAAAGATCACTGGTTGCCACTGCAATTCCCCAGTGGGAGGTATTCACACTGTTGTTGTATATTATAACACTACTGCAATCAGGAACCCATATACCCACCGATGAGTGTTGTGATATACTGTTATTTGAGATGGTGATATACCCACTCTGCCAGATTTGCATTCCTTCGTTATTATTTACTAACAAATTATTTTCAATGACCCCGTTGAGTGTATTTCTAAACGCGATGGCATCTGGATCACATTCATGAAAATAGCAATTTCTAATTTTAAAATGAACATTCACATTTACTATATGTATTCCTATAAATGTTGAATTGATTTCATAGTTCTCAATGATATATGGATTTCCCGCGGTTCCATCTCCTGGCCATCCCTCGTTTGAAGCTTGGGTAGCGAAATCTGTATCACCATCAATGGAGATAGGGCCATGGGGTGTATATGCAGTTGTTTGTTGAGTCAACTTTGGAGTTATTATTACTACTCCAGTGACAATGAGTGTCATGGCAATAATAGTGGATGTAAACTTTATCATTTTATCAAACTCCCTCTTTAGATTGTTATGATTCTTCGTTACACAATATTATCAGGATACCTTCCAACATTATACTATTTGTTATTTTAAAGATTTTTGGTTACTGATTTATTGATAATTGAGGTCTGACAAAACCATTCCATATTTCCCAAAAAGCTTTGCCCTTTTTATCCCATTTTAAAAAACAATTTCATTCTCCTGATTTTCACTTTTTAATTGGGGAAGCACTTCTTCCACCCCTTTTGCCAAGCAAAACCCCACCCACCTCACGAATCCCGTAAAAATCCTCCAAGAAAACACACAGCTAAATCCACTGGCCCTATCCGAAATTCGAGTGCTAACCCCCTCAAACCGGATCCGAAATCCGGGGGGTAAGCCCGAAAATCCACAGGTAATTTAAACTCACGTGCACGAATGTAATTGTTACCTGAACTAACGTGCACTGTGGATCCGGAATCCGAGGGGTAACCCCAGGAAAACGGAATTCAAATCCGTGAGATAAAGCCTGCTCAACTATCTGAGAATCCAACCATTCCCGTAACCCACATCCACCGTTTCCCCTGACCTCCCAATCCACCGACACGCCCCTTTTTGCGCGCCCAACAAACCCCAAAATCCACCCCACCTCACGAATCTGGCAAAAACCCATCAAATTCCATCACACATACCCCACCTGCGCATCCAGAAAAGTCCCCAAATCCCGGGATTAAAAGGGCTCAGCCAGTGCATCAGAATCTAGCTCCAAAGCATAATCCAACAACTCCCGCAGATGGCATGTGAATTATTGTATTGATATGACACTATACTTAGATGATTTACATATAGATGCACAGCTTCTAATTGATGATTCAACTGATGTGCATTGGCATGCTAAATCCGTGAGATAGAAAGAAAATTAGATTTAAATCTTAATAGTATAAAAATAGAAAAATAAATAAAAGAGAGGATTGAAGTGATGTTCTTAATCACTTGGTCTTTTATTCCACAATTAAGGTGCCAATGTTTCCGACCAAATCAATTACAATTTTCAGGATATAGCGCCTTCTGCCTTTGCAAGTGCATCCTTATATTTGGCAACAGCATCTTTGTATTGTCCTGCCTCTCTTAGCAGGTCACCTTCAGCCAGTAACTGTTGCGCCTCCTGAATCTTATCTGGATCTCCTCCCTGCTCAATAGCCTCTTCGATTGCTTCCACTGCCAACTGTCTTGCAACTTCTATGAGCTTATCCATGAGTTCTATACCCTTATCTTTATCGAGAAGTCCGTCATTCACTGCTGCTTCTATATCTCCCACTGCGCCTTCGATATTTCCCATTGCCGCCTGATTGTCGGGTGGTGATTTCGTGAGCTCCTCAAGGGCGGTGTACACCTTGGCCAGCGCATCCTCCATCTTATCTGCGAGGGGTGTGTTTGGATTTTCTTCTATGATTTCTTCAATTTCGTAGATAACTTCTATTATCATATATTTAGGTCCCCAAGGATCTATGAGAGGATAGTTGTCTTGATTATCGGGGTCGATGATATATGGTGTATCTCCTATTTCGTCACTCCCCGGGATGTCTTGGTTTGGGCCGCTCATCTCATCGATACCTGTGTAATCGCTCCAATAGTTGCCACCAGATGGATAGCCATTATCCCAAGTATTTGTCGATTCAATGTTGTTAAACTGTATTGCGTTTTCGATAAAACTATTATGGAAAATCAAGTTGACATTGGACAGATGCAGATGTACACCGTAATTATTACTCGAGACGGTGTTTTCAAAAAGTTTGTTGCTGTTACTATTCCCAACTAGAACAATTCCATAAGTTCCCCCCGAGACCATGTTCCAACAGATAATATTGTCAACTGAGGAACTTACGTGGATTCCATTCGAGCAACTCGAAACCGAGTTCTCGCTGATTTCATTATTTTCAGCATTGCCAAGTGAAATACCCCATCCACAATTTGATACTTGGTTGTCATTGACAACATTATTTGTGGAACGGCCGACCCCGATACCGAAGAGATAGGCTGTTATCAAGTTGCCACTAACTATGTTGCTATTGCTGCCCCAGTCCAAAGTGAGAGCATAATTACCGCTGGAAATAACATTTCCGCTGACATAATTATTAGGGGAGGAGCCTGCGTAGATTCCCTTTCCACAATCCGAAAGGGTGTTCTCACTGATTTCATTGTTTTCAGCATTTCCTAGACCAATACCAGTTCCACAATTTGAAACTGTGTTATAATTGACAACATTATTTACGGAATGACCGACTGAAATACCTCCTAAGTTAGCCGTTACTGAGTTATCACTAACTATGTTATTATTACTGAACCATTCCACTTTGATGGCATAATTACCGCCGCAAATAATATTTCTGCTAACATCATTAATGCTGGACGTCCCTAAGTAAATACTCTCTCCACAATTCGAAAGGGTGTTTTCACTGATTTCATTGTTATCAGCATAACTTAGTATAATGCCTCGAGCACAAATTGAAATTGGATTATAATTGACAACATTATTTATGGAATGACCGATCGTGATACCCCAGAATTGGTTCGTTATTGTGTTGCCGCTAACTATATTACTATTGCTACCCCCGTCCAAAGTGATAGCATATTTACCACTGGCAATAATACTGGAAATAATATTTCCGTTAATATTATTATTACTGGAGGCGCCTAGAAAGATACCAGTTCCACTGTTTGTAATTGTGTTACCACTTACTGTGTTGCCGCTGGACCAGGACAAGTAGATACCGAAATGGCTGCCCGAAACCGTGTTCCCGCTCACCGTATTACCTCCGGTGGATCCTATGAAGATTCCTCTCCCAGTATTGTCCGTAACAGTATTCCCATTGATTGTATTGCCGCTGGACTGTTCCCCGACGTATATGCCGGCCCAACCGCTCAATGTAACCGAATTTTGGGTTACTTGGTTGTTTGTACCGCCATATAACGAAATGCCATAACTCCCGCTTGTTGAAACCGTGTTACCGGTTATGGTATTCCCCGCACCAGTATCCATATGGATACCGATCACAGCACTAGCCTGGATAGTATTTCCTGATACCGTATTGCTGTCAGATCCGGCTATATATACTCCATAGTGGCTTACCGAGTTAATTGTGTTGTCCACTATTGTACTGCCACTTGATCCGGCTAAAAATACACCCTGGTGGCCCCCCACGAGGTTGAAATTCGTAATAGTAACATCGTTTGCACCAAGGGAGCCGAACACATAGATACACACAGGATAAGACCCGGACGGAGGACCGGAGACAGTAAAACCGTTACCATCCAATGTTATTCCGGCCCTATAGATAAATATTGTCCCGTCGGTAATATCACCGGTCACTGTATATATTTCTCCGTTTCGGGATATTGGTGCCTCGGCTGGTGTTATAGTACCATCCGCATTTATTTTTACATTTCCGATAAATTCTCCGCTAGCACACTTAGGCACAGTTGCAAAAACCATGGCAACCAGTGCCAATACTACTCCTATTGTTATTTTCTTCCTCATATTCTATCTCCCCCCGTCTATTCCTTCTACAGATTGGATCAAAGGAACTGTGAAAAAAGATAAAGAGACCGTCAACCCTAGTTCATGACTTTCATAAATTCAAGTCCTCGCTTATCTTATTCCACCTACTCCTTAGTCTCCCTCCAATCGAAATCGCAAATGAGTTCTGGATATTTATTTCTTTCGAAATGGTAATATTTTAATGTAATAAATTGAATATATTTTTAACTTTTAATTATATTTTTTTTATCTTGATTTAAAACTGGAGGAGTACCAAGACCGACATGTATATTTTCTCACCTCACTTCAATTCTTACCTTTTATTTCACAAAGCTTCCACCCCTTTTACCGCCTGTAAGGCTGTCAAATCCACCCCCACCCCAACATCACCTACCAGATCTTCCCTAGATTCGCTACCTGCCCCTTTTGCCAAGCAAAACCCCCCCCACCACTCACGATTGGTAAAACCCAACAGTTTTCAACCACACCCACCCCCTCTGCGCGGCTGAAAAACAGCATATTTCCCGGGATTAAAGGGACCTAGCCAGTGTACTAAAATGTCTCAAACTTCAAATACTCTCAACTCCCGCAGTTGGCATGCCAAATCCGAGCGTTAACCCCCGCAGATGGCGTGTCAAATCCGTGAGATAGATTGAAACATACACCACCCCAAGTTTTGTGTTGTGGGTTCGGGTTATGAGCGCCAGCGGACATCGGCCTCATCGCCTGAGCCTTTCTGGAGGGAATAACTATTAAATTCTATATTCAAAGAATAATCATTAGAAGTGTCTTCATTCGAGCGTAAACCAAACGGCCCAAAATCGTCTCCAGCTGTGCCCAATTCAACATTAACAGTAAAAGTCCCATTATACAATATTTCCTCAGAATCGGATTGTGACCATAATATCGCCAAAGTCCCCGAATCACCCTCATCTTCTCCCAGAACTTCACCTTCAGGGTCAATTAACTGGATCGTAAAATGATCGGGTTCATTGGTACCTTGAAAGAACGATGAAGATTCGTCTGTCCAGGTTAGACTTAGATTTATGCTTATAATATATTTATCATAAAACTCAATGGGAACTTCAGTTCCACTGTTCTCATCAAGTGTTCCAGAATCAGATAATGTTCCATTATCATATACAATCACAGTTTTTTCCTCTCCACCCATTACTCTATCTGCAAACTTAGAAGGATCATCAGTTCCGATCAAAGCTGCAACGGGTATACTTGCTAGACAAAAGAGACCTACAATTGCTGCAGTGACTAAAATCGGATTGCCCTTGGGCCACCAACCCCTGTCATAATTTCGAATCTGGTGTGTATACTTGATCTTCTCGATACGTTTTACGATACTTGCTAGTGGTCCCTCCTTTAATGGCTCATCATGTTTCCACCAGACTAGATATACAATATAGAATAATGGCAGCATGATCGATAAAGTGATTAATGTACTGACAAAATCAACTATACCAAAATTTACATTATAATCTTCCAGAAATGTTGGTGAGTATGCACCACGTAATGCATATAATGATAAGTACCAGTCCCAAAGGCCGTGAATGATCGCTGGAAATACGATATTACGTGACCATTGGTATAAAATTGAAAAGAAACAACCCATTACAAACAAGATGATCATGTACCAGACAATTGTCATGAAGCTTAAATGATAGACCAAAATTGAGATAGGTAGATGTCCGGCCGCGAATAGTACGGCTGAAAACATGATGGCAAATTTCAACGAAAATGCCCGTGCAGTCTGGTCTTGGAGTACACCTCTGGAAAATATCTCTTCCGTGGGACCTGTTGCGATCATATATGAGAACATCATGGCGATAATCAGCATCCAACCTGCATCGTCCCAACCGGCAACAAAATGAAAGTCCGTTCCCTGACCAGTTGTTTCGAAAACTCCGATCATGACACCTGTTGCCACAAAGTAATATACAAAACCGAGAATACAACCGAATATGATTGAGGAAAACAAGTGTTTTCTAGTTAGCCGAAACGGTAAGCCTTTCTCACCAAAAAGATATATCCATAGAACAAAGACCGGTGCCAGTTGCAAAACTGGCTTTGCAACAATTCCGGCCCAATATGTATTCTCCCGACCGGAATCTGGATTGGTAAAGATGTCCAGTGTACCGGTAGAATATCTATAGATACCCCAAATTATTATCTTTACGATAAATATGGCTAATATCATCAATAGAAATTTCCATTTATCATCAATTGGTCGGTTACCTACCGGTGGAATACCATTCCATTTTGGGTCCTTCATCATCTGTTCTTGAGTGCCCACACCCGGTTCAACCACTACTAATTGTTCGGGTTTCTCTTGAGCTATTATGTTTTCTGATTCCATAACAATACCAATAATTTTGACTGTGGTAATTATTGTATGTTTAATATTAATTCAGATTCAATTCTATATATTAATAACCAGGATTCAAAATGACATATATAAACAATTTCATGGTAAAGGTAAAAAATATCTCTATTGTTAATGTGTTTTGTGATTTTCACATTTTTTTTAACACAAGATTTTATTAATACCTTTTATGTCTTCACATAGGTTCTGGCCTCTAACCCCAAAAACCACCCCCACCTCTCACGATTGGTAAAATCCTTCCAATTTCCAACGCACATACCCCCTCTGCGCGGTTTAAAATGCACAATTTTCCGGGATTTTCAGGGGCAGAGCCAGTGCACCAAAATCCATCTTCAGGTCCTGATCCCACAACTCCTGCATATGGTATACCAAATATGAGCGCTAGATCCCGAAAACCATTTCCCAAATACGGGAGTTGACCCCCAAATCCTTTCCCAACTGCGAGCGTTACATTGTATACCAATCGTGAGCGTTAACTCGCACAGATGGTATACCAAATACGAGCGTTATTGCCTGATCTATTACCCAAAAATCCAACCCTACTCGTAACCCTCCTCCACCGTTTCCCTGACTGCCCATTCCTCCACCGACACGCCCCTTTTTGCGCGCCCGAAAAACCGCTCCTTCCACCGTAAAATAAATTGAATATGTGGCAGATGGAATTTTCCTCTTAAAAAATATGATATATATCCATAAAGGATTTTTTTTAGTATCTTGGGACATTGCTATAATAAAAATTACAGAGGAGGCACACCAAGATCCTTACAAATCTTTCTGGCAAGTTTATCAGATATTTCTGTATGCCGCGGAATCGTTGATACCTTTCTCAATTTTGGATTAAAATATATTGTATGTTTTTTACCTTCACGCAAAAATTTGCACCTATTTTTTTTAAGATGCTTTATTAAGACTCGCCGCTTCATTGAGTAGCCACCGATAGCTCCTCTCTAATGACTTCCTTTCCCTCAATTTCTTGTTTTGTTAGTTCTATATTTGCTTCTATAACTAAAGCTACGGCTTCCTTTAGATTCTCACGAGCCTCATCTAATGTCTTGCCCTGGGTATTTGCTCCAGGTAATTCTTCAACGTATCCAATCCACCATTCCCCATCCTTTTCAAACACAGCAGTAAACTTGCCTTCCATAACGGTCACTTCCAGAGATATTAAGGAGTATCCTTGCTTTTATACTTTTTCCTTATTTTTTCAAAATCCGGACCCATCTCACCTCAACCCCCACCTCCACCGTTTCCCTGACTGCCCATTCCTCCACCGACACGCCCCTTTTTGCGCGCTCAAAAACCAAGCGCGGAAAAATTGAAACTTTAAATTGATTAAACCAAAATTATAAATGATTATAAGTACATCAACTACTATCCCTCAGAGGAAAAAACAGAGGGAAGAGCGGCGAGGGGGCTTTATGAAACAAAAATGGGGAGGATAGCACCGAGGTGGGGCGCGATGATAGAAATACCGATAGACCCTAAGAAAGGGAGGAGGTGAATGGAAATGAAGAGAATACATAAAAACAGTGTAATAATTGTTGTGGCAATACTCATTGGCATGGGCTTATTTACTGTGGTTGCGGCAAGTAGTCAGGCCTCTCCCATATCTAGTCCAGTCCAGAATCCTGCAAACTGTCACTACTACGAGGCGGTATCTGTACCAGGGGGTATAATCTGGCAAGATGCCAAAGTTGCTGCAGAAAGTCTAATCTTCATGGGTTACCAAGGACATCTTGTCACCATCACATCACAACAAGAACAAGACTTTATCGTGACCACATTTCCGCAAGCAATTATCCCGGGTGGACTTGGCTATTGGATAGGTGGATTTCAACCTCCTGGGAGTCCCGAGCCTGATGGTGGGTGGGAATGGGTGACTGGTGAGCCTTTTGTTTATACCAACTGGATGACAAATGAGCCAAACAATGCACCTCCAGGAGAAGATGCTATTCACCTGGATGGACGCCAAATCGGCGGTTCACCTCTGGGCGCATGGAACGATGTTCCAAGCTACAACAATATGTATGGGATTCCGGGATATATCGTTGAGTACGACATACCTTGTCCCTTGGAGGCAATTGTGGACATCAAGCCTGGCAGCGATCCGAACACAATCAACATGAAGAGCAAGGGCCGGTGGATTATCGCGACGGTTGAGCTGCCGGAGGAGTACCAGTGCAACCAGATTAACGCGAACACAATCCTATGGGATGGAGCCATCTCACCTGTGCGGGATCCGAAGTACGGCTGGGCGAAGTCAGAGGATTCCTACTGTGTCGATGAAAACGGTAATGGTGTATTGGAGCGACTCCTTAAGTTCGACCGCTCTGATATCGAGATTCTCTATGGGCCAGGAGAACATACAGTGACAATTTCGGGAGAGTTATTCTGCGGGATGCCCTTCGAGGGAAGCGATACCATAAGAGTGATAGACCCGACCTAAAACCTTTATCTTTTTTTTCTATTTTATTAGAAATTGGATGGGAATATTTAGATTTAATCGGGGGTCTGAACCTATTTTTTTCTCAGAGCCTATACCTTTTTCCTCCACCTTTTTTAACTTAACCAACCCACCTTGTACACTGTCAACTCTTCCACGCAGTTCCCTCACCCCCCTTTCCCGGGCCCAAAAACCACCCCCATCTCACGAATCTGGCACTAATCCCCAGATTTCCGACACACATACCCCTTTCTGGGTCGCTCAACCGAATCCACTTCCCACGATTGGCAGTAACTCCCTTCAAAATCAACTCACATACCCCATCTGTGTGCCACCAAAACCGCCTTTTTCCTGACTTAATATGAAGATAGCCAGTACCTCAAAGCCCACTAATTTCACTTCCCCTCCCAACTCCCGCAAATGGTATACCAAATATGAGCGTTGACACCCAAATCCTTTACCAACTGCGAGCGTTACATTGTATACCAATTACGAGCGTTAACTCGCACAGATGGTATACGAGATATGAGCGTTGGATTATGAATTCCATGTGCCAAATCCGTGAGATATCGCACGAAAATGGCATACGAAATACGAGTGCTAGACCACTAAAATCATGATTTGATACAGTAACCTATTTATAGGGGAATGGCCATTCCCGTAACCATGGTTACCCTAATCACGGTTCCTCGTAAGGAAGTGAAGAATGTAAAGAAATCGAAGGGCTGGATGTTGATATACGGCAGGAGAAAAGTTGGAAAGACATATCTTGTTAGGAACTTCATCAAACATGATGTTTATATACTTGTGAAAAGAGGGGGCGGTGCACTTATTACAGGTGAACCCCTAAAAAGAACAGACGATTACAGTCAGGTTACTGAAATGGTGATCAATGAACTAAAGAATGATAAGGTAGTCGTAGTAGACGAGTTCCAAAGACTTCCTGACGATTTTGTTGATTCTCTTCAAATGTGCTATCCTAACGGAAAACTCATACTCCTTGGTTCATCCATGCATGTTGCAAAGGAAATTACCTCAAAAAAGTCCCCTCTTCTGGGACTTTTATCTGAGATTAAGCTTTCAGTGCTTTCGCCCAGTGACATTTTTACTTCTCTTTCAAAAGAAATTAGCCATGAGGATGCTCTTGCACTATCGCCATACCTCCGAGATCCTTGGGCATTACGTTATATAGATAAAACTCCTGAAAAAACAATATTGAACGTTATGGAATTTTCAAAAAACGCGATTCCCGCTCTTATTGGGGAAACATTCCTAGCAGAAGACAGGTTTTTATCTGAGGTATATGAGGGTGTTCTAAGATCAATTGCCAATGGAAAAAACACATTGAAAAAGGTTAGCGACCAGCTATTTTCAAAGAAGCTAATAAAAGCTAATAATCCCTCTTTGGTGAGGCCATATGTAAGGATTATGGAGAATATGGATCTCATAGAAAGAATACCGCTTTATGAAAAGCGGGGAAATTATTATTCAGTTAAATCGAAGATCATGGAGCTCTATTATTACCTTGATGAGAAATATGATATAGAAGCTGACAAACCATCCTTAATCAAAGAAGTGTTTGATGAGCGCGCACCGATTCACATTCAATTTTTCTTAGGCGAACTTATGGCTGAACTTCTTGATGGTACATTCAGATACCATATGACAAAAGATTTTGATATAGACATCATTATTACAAAGCGAAGAAAACCGATATTTATTGGAGAGGTCAAATGGAGAAAAAAGGTAAAAAAAAGCGATGTTAGTAAATTCATTACAAATACTGAAAAGTTCATTTGTAAAAAAGCATTGATCTCCCGGGTTCCTGTACAAACTGAAGAAGTTGAGGTTTTAACTCCAAAAGATCTTATAGAAATGATATCTAAATCATAGAGATAAGAAAATATATTTTGTTTTTTTTCTCATATATAATTAAGAATCTTTTAGTTTAAAAGGTCCAGTTCTTTACAAAGGATTTCCACCCGTTTAATCCCCCAAAATTATTAATGCGTATTCGTATTACTTTTATGAGGTGACCGCTCTGCCTCTGCAACCAAAACCACCCCCACCTCCCACGGATCGTAATACCCCCCCTGCGCGGCCACAAAGCACTAATTTTCCGGGATTTTCAAGGGCGGAGCCAGTGCACCAAAAATCTTCACCATGTTCAGATTCACCAACTCCCACAGTTCGTATACAAAATATGAGCGTTATAACTGAAAAACCATTTACGAAATATGAGAGTTGACCCCCAAATCCTTTACGAACTGTGAGCGTTACTTCGTATACGAAATGTGAGCGTTAACTCCCGCAGATTGTATACGAATTATGAGCGTTATTAAATAATCAGCCTACAAAATATGTTAATTATAAAAATAAAAAAAAGAGAGAAAGGGGGAGATTTATTTAGAAGCAAGCCTGCCATACTGTTCCATCATAGACCATGAGCGAGTGTAAGACTCCATCGTAATATATATCCCCTTCCATTGGGTTTGATGGTGCCGAGGTTCTTGGTTCGAGTCGCATTGTGTCATTGACATGAAGGCTTCTTTGTGGGGTTAGAGTTCCGATGCCGATATTGCCGCCCATGATGGCCATTGTGTTGTCCTGGGTTATTGTACTTTGAGTGGAATCCAAACCAATTCCGAAACTGTAATTTCCACTGGCATTTATCGAGTGGCCCATTGCTGTTGAGTAATTCCCACTGGCTGTTGTAAACCGCCCCATAGCAGTTGAACTCATTCCGCTGGCGGTTGAAAACGAGCCCATGGCTGTTGAAATACTCCCGCTTGCGGTTGATAATTCTCCCATGGCGGTTGACCAATTTCCGCTGGCTGTTGTCCATCGCCCCATTGCGGTTGAGTAACGCCCGCTGGCCGTCGTTCCCCACCCCATGGCTGTTGACCAATTCCCGATAGCGGTTGTTCCATCACCCATGGCAGTTGAATAATCCCCGCTGGCGATTGTAGATACCCCCATGGCTGTTGAATATAATCCGCTGGCAATTGTACCACCTCCCATTGCGGTTGAGCCCCCACCGCTGGCGGTTGTTATTATCCCCATGGCCGTTGATCTGATTCCACTGGCATTTGTATAATACCCCATAGCAGTTGAAGATTCCCCGCTGGCGACTGCACCAGCACCCATTGCAGTTGAAATCCATCCGCTGGCTAGTGTCCCACTCCCCATTGCGGTTGAAGCAAATCCACTGGCGTTTGTTCCATCACCCATTGCAGTTGAGGCTTGTTCACTGGCGGTTGTCCCCCATCCCATTGCAGTTGAAAAATCTTCTATGGCATTTGTATTGTAACCCATTGCAATCGAAGAATCCCCAAAGGCGGTTGTATCACGCCCCATTGCAGCTGAGGCATACCCACTGGCATTCGTCCCTTTCCCGATGGCGGTTGAATAACTCCCAAAGGCTATTGTATCTCTTCCCATGGAGGTTGAGGCGTATCCACTAGCAATTGTGCTTAATCCCATAGCAATTGAATAGGGTGCACTGGCGGTTGTTCCATATCCCATGGCGGTTGAGGTTAAACCACTGGCGGTTGTAACAGCCCCCATCGAGGTAGAATACCAGCCTATAGCGGTCGTTTTCTGCCCCATCGCAGTTGATCTAACCCCGCTGGCGTTTGTATTGTAACCCATGGCGGTTGAAGAATCTCCGCTGGCAGTTGTACCATTCCCCATGGCAGTTGATCCAATTCCACTGGCATTTGTATTATGTCCCATGGTGGTTGAATAATCACCGAAGGCGGTCGTTTCCCACCCCATGGCGGTTGAGCCCCATCCGCCGGCAATGGTATTGTAACCTCTGGCGGTAGAATATAATCCGCTGGCGTTTGTTCCTCTCCCGATGGAGGTTGAATACCACCCATAGGCAGTTGCCCTCAATCCAATCGCGGTTGAATACTCCCCGCTGGCGGTTGCCCACATACCAATCGCAGTTGAACCTCCTCCGCTAGCGGTTGATTCATATCCTATCGAGGTTGAAGTACTCCCACTTGCGGTCGAGAACCGCCCCACTGCAGTTGAATAATCCCCGCTGGCACTTGTATTGTATCCCATGGCGATTGCATAATCCCCGGTAGCTGAATTACCGCTGGAACCTATGGTTGCGGCTCCAAGAGAACTGACTTCCACATCCAATTTTGCCTCTGGATTAGTTGTCCCGATTCCTATATTGCCGTTATCGTATATCGTACCGGTTACAAGCTCATTGCCGTTCCATTTGGATGTATAATTGAGTGCGTTCACCCCAACTTGCGGGTCACTTTCGCTAACCAAGTAACCAGCTAAAGAATGATCCCCCCAGCCATAGGCCGTATCCCAGTTGATAATGTTCCCGCTTGTGATTCCCGAAGCCACACTCACACCATATACTGGATCTGACTCTGTATAGCTCGTAAGATATCCTACTGATGAGTGGTCACCCCAACCATAAGCTGTATCCCAGTCGGTGATATCGCCGTTTGTGATCC
Organism: Thermoplasmata archaeon; assembly: GCA_020348445.1. Classification (GTDB taxonomy): domain Archaea; phylum Thermoplasmatota; class Thermoplasmata. Next base: position 4,618,041 of record CP070751.1, on the reverse strand, counting down.
CTGCTGCTACACTCCAAGCATAAACTGGATCGGTCTCTGAATAGCTTGTAAGATATCCCTCATCTGAATGATCACCCCATCCATAGGCCATATCCCATTTGGTGATATCTCCTGTTGAGATCCCCGATGCTACACTTCCTCCGTACAATGGGTCAGTTTCTGTATAATCAGTCATGTATCCTGCTGTGGAATGATTACCCCAAGCATATGCTGTGTCCCAGTTGGTGATATCTCCGCTTGAGATTTCCGAAGCTGCACTTCCTCCATACACAGGATCAGTCTCTGTGTAGTCCGTAAGGTATCCTGCTGTGGAATGATCCCCCCAGCTGTAGGCGGTGTTCCACTCATCAGAATTCCCTCCTTCGGCAGTGATCACTCCATCCACATCCAGCGCAGTAACAGGATCATCTGTCCCGATACCCACCTTATCATCTGCATAGGTAAATGGGGTGTCTTCGTCCTCGTCCTGAAATAGGGAAGAAGCTGCAAGGCCTGCTATTGCACCGGCAATCGCGCCTAGTAGAATGGCGAGCACCAGCATTGTTGGGAATTTGGAACCTTTTTCCTTTTCTTCCATTTCCATTCGTCTTGGTTCCTCCTCAATTTCTTCTTCAGAGCCTTCCCATTCCTCAATTTCTTCAGGCTCCTCCCCAAGATCCTCTTCGTTCTCTCCCCATTCCACCTCTTCCTCCTCAGATTCTAGATCTTCAGATAGTTCTTCTTCATCTTCTACGATTTTTATCCCTCCTTAAGGTTTTTTTAGGGCGTTAATCCTCTCTAAATTCCTGTTGTGCGCACAATCACGTGGTCGAAATGATATTCGCGGTAGCTTTCCCAGAGCACTGAAATGCCGAAGGCCACGTAGATATCATCACTTCCGTGGGTCCAGATTCTTTCAACAAGCCTGTATCGGAACCAGCCCACTCCTGGTTCGGTATAGCCCACTATTGTGAAGTCGTTCTCCCTATCGGGATCCTCTACACCCGCGTAGGCTAGGACCTTCCATTGGTTAGCGGCCGATTTCCATTTGCTGTACACATAGAAATCGATGAATACAACGGTGACTGGTGCCTTTGGATTTGCTGGGACAATTTTCTCCATCCACACGGTGCCGTCGTCCTGCCTGCCGTCTATTGCAAGCTCCAGGCACCACTTGCCCTTATAGGCAATTTTGTCTGTCCTTTCAATGTGCCAGTAAACGAGTTTACCTGCACTTGCTTCTCCCATAAGATTCGGATCCTCCGGCAGGTCGTAATCCTTTGTCCACTCACCCATGTCGGTCTCCCAGCTCTGCACTTCGATAAACATGGCAATGGAACTTCCGGATACCATCAGCAGAGCAGCGGTAATCAAAACAATTATTCCAATGGTTTTTCCCAGTGTCCTGTGCCCACTACCCAGACTTTTTAGGCCTGGCTTAATTTTCCTTTTGTTTTCATTCATATTATATCATCTCCTACCTTCTAATTCGGATTAGATCTATCTGTGTTGTACGCATATTTCATTGGTTAGGTACATTAATAAGAATATTGGAACTCACTTTGACAACTATTTAAAATTTTTCGTCAGTATATTGTGAATTGAATATGAGCTCGATAATAAGAAATTACAATACCAATCCCGCTGCATGGCCAAGACATATTCAAATCCTTAGGGGGAGAATGATCATTATTTCCATTGATCTTTAATCTCAATCTCAAGTTCCTCACGTTGCTTTCCCCTCGGCCTCCACCGGGTAATACCTTATCTTGCGGCTTCCCTCCCTGACGCTGTGGATAAGGCCTGCATAATCCAGAGTATTGATATTATAGCTTATCTTCTGCCGGGAGGTTCCTAGGATAGCCGCGATCCTGCTTTGGGTGACGCCCGGATTCTGCTCTATCACGGAAATGATCTTTTTTTGGATATCATTGACATATATTGAGAAATCCTCAGTCCTCGAGAAATCACCCTTGAGATAGAACCGCCTGTGCCTTCCCTCTTTAAAGGATTTTATGAATTCCGTTTTCTCCAGGAAATTTAAATGATACACCAGATTGCCGTTTTTAAAGGAGAATTTCTTCTTCAGTTCCGTGAACGTGACACCGGGATGAAGTTCTATGTAATTGAAGAGCCTGCCTCTGTGAAAATGATCCAGAACCTTGTCCTTTTTAATCCGTGTGTAGAGTGGAACGAATATGATAAGGAGAATACTATACCTTCCCAGCTCAGATCCGCCATATATGATTCCTAAAACGGCCATTGCGGCCAGGACTATGACTATAAAACCAGATTCCACTGTGAAGAAGGAAGCACTTTTTCCCTCCGAGACCGCAAGAACTTTTGAAGTTGACCTATAAATCGGTCCATAGGTGATGGAAGCTTCCACGGTGTAGGTCCCTGTGCTATTTGGAGCCGTTATATAGACCCTATAATTTCCATTCACATCCGATTGCGTGGACCAGTTGCTTCCGGTTTCCGGTATTTCTATCTTCACCGTCAGGAGGGGTATTTCGATATCTGGGATTGCAGGAGAGAATTCGATTTCAATGCTGCCAGAAATCTCCACCTCCTGTCCTGGGCGGCAACTTAAAGGCTTCAGGTTCTCAGCCAGTGTGATTTGGATGGGGAGATGACGAACCTCGATGGTTATCATATCCAAACCTAGGGCCAGGCCGTTATCCCTAACCGCTAATGTGACAGTGAACGTACCGTCTTCAAGGTATGTGTGCTCAACGATCTCTCCGTATCCTGTTGTCCCGTCACCGAATTCCCAGGTGTAATTCAGAACATCAATGTCCGAGGATGAGTCCCACGAGCCGCTTCCATCCAACAATACCGGATGATCAACAAAGGCTAAAAGGTCGTCCCCAGCGTCTGCAAGAGGCACCTGATTCACTATGATACCCTTTTGGACGATGTTGTTGCTCTCATCGGTTTCGTTTACCACATCTTCAGGGTCCACCACGACATAGATGATATGATCCTCGTCCTCACCGGAGGTGTTCCATTGTGTTGAAACGGGAATGGACAATCCAGGCTCTACGAAGACCGTATCCGAGCCTATGAGATCCTCTTCATCAGGATGTCCGTCGTAGAACTCAACTAATGCCGTGGCATTTTCATCACCATTATTTGTAACAGTGGAATTTATCAAAACTGTTTCCCCCTCATTGGGTTCCTGGATTGAAAATGTGATGTTCTCGCTATCATCTGTTATTACAACTGGGGGGTCCAGTGTGAGATCAGGACCTGGAGAGCGGGTGGTACGGACCAAAAGAGGGGGGTAAGATTCCCGAAGGCCATCTGCCTCGATCTTATCATCACATATATGGATAGCTGCATCATCAAAATCTATGTTGGAAAGAAGAATAAGAAAGCAGAATGCCCATAGTAACATCATGCGGCAATCAATTTCTTTTACCATAGTACCCAATATATAATGTAGTGGGCCATAATTAAGAATATTGGATTTTTTTTGGACAAGTATTTAACCTTTTGCATTCTGTAATGTCAAGGGACATAGGTAACATCGAAATGGTTGTTATATAGTTCATTTGGAAAATCAGATATGCCCATATGGTAACGAGAATCATTATACCATGCCTGGAACTCAGGCATCAGGGCATGGGAGTTATCAAATACACTGCAAACCCTGAGGAATTCCTCATTAAAGGTCCGAATTACCCGTTCTACCTTACCCTTGCATTGGGGGTAATAGGGAGGGGTGTGTTCGACCTCGATTTCCATATCTTTACAGCCATTCTCAAAAGATATCTTAAATTGGGTTCCATTATCCACAAGTATCTTTTGTGGCTTTCTCTTCCTTGTTACAGCCAGGTAAGACAACGCAGAGAGAACCACCTTGGTGGTAATCCTCTCATAGAATTTACACCAGATCAGATATCTGGAATAGTCATCCAGTATGACAAGGACATAACCTCTTATTTTACCTATCCTTATCGGTCCCCTGATATCGATCTGCCAGAGTTCGTCAGGTCTCGAAGCTCTAAAATAGTTCCAGTCCCTCTTGCTCTTGTAAGGACTACCGTTTATATCATGCTTCTTCAAGACATTGTTAATGGCCTGTCTGCTCAATATAATAGGTTTCCATTCTTTCCCTGTAGTACTTTCCAGCAGGGTACGAATATATGAGGGAGGGCGTTCAAGATTGAGCTTAATTCGCTGTGTACCCCAGTTGAACGCCTCCCGTAGAACTATTATAGCTACTTCTGCGGCTTCTGTTACCCTTTTATGAATTGTATGCGGACGTTTTGGTAGATCCTTGTAGACTGGTCTACCCACCTTCATAGTCCGTTTACACCATTTCCATACGGTTTTCCTACTAACATCGAATATCTCTGCAACTTCTCCTACCTTATGTCCATTTCTGACTGCGTTTACCATTAATCGCCTCGTTTCGGGGTCTAAGCATCCCATCCCGATTCCTCAGACCCTAACGGGTTAAAATGAAAAAGAATGTTACCGATGTCTGTTTACTTTACAGGATACTGCTCCCATTGAAACCTCCAATTCGAGGAATAGAGAATTGATCCAATAATAATTAATCAAATATAAATTTCTGATAGTATTATACTAGCTCTAATATTAGTCCTTAAATTCCAGACCACGGACATGCTTTAAACGATTTTGTTATAATATAGTATTCCATGCTATTCACATATTCGTTATTGGCTAACTTGTCAGTGAAATCCTGCAGCTCTATCATGTTGTTAAAAATCAGCTCGCAATAGAGATTATAGCTTCCAATAACCTGACATATCATGTGTGCATTTCTATGTTTCTTTAGAGAATTTGCCACCTCTTCTAATTTATCCTTATCAACCTTGGCAAGTACATTGGCTTTCACGGCATTTCCCATCTTCTTATAATCAAGAAGAGCTGAGAATCCCCTGATGAATCCCCTGTCAAAAAGGTTGTTGATTCTCCTTCTTACAGTTGCTTCGCTCATATTCAATTTTTCTGCAAGTTCTATGTTTGTCATTCTCGCGTTCTTTTGAAGAAGCTGTAATAATTTCATATCAGTATTGTCAATTGGGGGTTGATATAGTAGTTCCGAGAACAATTCTTGAACATTTTTTTCAGTCCTCGGTGCTTCAGTGGCTTTTTTCTCTGATTTCTTTTTCTTTCCTTTGTTTTTTATGTTCTTCTTTTTCATCTCAATCTACCCCTGGTTAATCTCATTTTATCATTAACACGGTCTTGGATCCCTTATCTGAATATTCAGATTCAGCTAAATCTACATAACGGCCCCCGGAAAGGACACTGGTAAGAGCTGCTGCCACAGCCAAGGCAAAGGGGCAAGTGCCTCCGTGTAATTTAAGGATATCATGAACGCCGGACACGGCAAGTGAGCACTCCTCAATTTCAAAGGTATATTTATCCTGATCGTCCTTTTTTAAGGACACTCCTTTTAGCAGCTCATCATTCGAAAGATATGCTGTAATGCCTTTAACGTTCTCTTCAAAAGAGAAATTGGGGTCCACTATTTTCATATCTTGTGTGCTCAGAACCTTTGTGAGATCTTCCATAATATATGGAAACAATATCTTATGTTTCCCTTCATACAATTCCGCAACAACCTTCTCGTACGCAAAAAGAATCCCATGGAGCAAGGCTCCTAATTCTGGGTATGTCATGGGTCTTAAATCCTTATCTTTTGTCATCTTTTTTCCCCCTTATCGATTACGTCCAGAGTCGTGTATAGGATTCGTCAGATTTATAGTTTTCTAACCCGAAATCAATCAGGTTCTCGACGAATAAGTTATATATTCTTTATCTCTGAATATCAAGCGCGTTAAATAATGAATTCATAGTAAATTATAAAATATCGTAAATATATTTGCGAAAAACATTATAATCAAGTCAAATATAGATTCTATTATTACGAAAAACTTTTTATACATATTCAAAAACATAACAATAACGTTTATATATCGTCACCTTGATACCTCTTTCCAAACATTCATGGGTAAAGATGGGGAATCATCATGAACACACGAAACGCCTTGTTAATATTCGGATTTTTTGTACTAGTTGTGGTGATCGCATTGGTTGCCACAGCAGACGAAACAGAAGGACCTGGCGACCATGGCACGAGAGCAGGAGAAACGTACGTTGGCTCTGAGGAATGCAATAGCTGCAGACATGGATCCTCTACACAAGAATATCAAAACTGGTCTGCAACTTTGCACGGAATCGATTTTGCTAAAGACTGGACCTACCATGGCGAATATTTGAACAAATATACTATGATTAGGGTAGGAGGTCATTATGAAAATGGTACCACCGATTTAATTGGTGATTGTGGAGAATGTCACGTTGTTGGTTTCAACCAGACAGATATCGGGGGTTTTGATCCAGAATTGCCCTGGGATGATCCCTACAATCTTCCACTACTTAAAATAGGCTGCGAGAATTGCCATGGGCCTGGAAGTGCCCACAAGAGTTCTGCATCGGCAAGCGATATCAATCTCGGCCCCGATAGATATGCCGAGGCATGCGCCGGAACAGATGAAGCAGGATGCCATTCTGGATACCGCCAGTGGGGAAATGAAACAATTGGGGGTTGGACCCAATCCATGCATGCCCCTTACGAAAATGATCCATCCTGGGATGATGGAATGAACAAACGCTGTGCAAGGTGTAAATCACCATCTCAATATGACAGTTCAATTGATCGTGCCGATCAATCTAAGCCTGAAAATCAGATTTCAAAAGAAGATTTCAGAGGCATAACATGCGGAGACTGCCATGATCCTCACCCCGATCCCGCAAACACTCATGAATATCAATTGAGATGGGAAGTAGAAGACTCTTGTGACGCATGTCATAACGGCGGTCATCATGAGACAATGAGAACCGAGGATCTAGCTGATACTCCGTCTGTTGATCGCGATGACTACCCATATATGGATGAAGTATCCTGTGTTGAATGCCATATGTGGAGCTCACCCCGCGGTTTACGAGGCACGATATATGAGCGGCAAGGCCACAGCTTCACAGCATCAATTCAAGCCTGTTTACAATGCCACTCAGAGATATTTAAAGGATATCCGGAATTCGACAACGGCCAGGTTGTAGTTGAGGACGGTGAGGTTGTATATGCCATCCCAGATGTAGACGACACAGTAAACTGGACCAAATGGGAAACTGAATATCTTGAACTTTATGAGGAATGGGAGCATGTAGTAGAAGCGGCTCAGGAAAGACATGAAACGCTAACTGAAGAGGTCGAGGCTCTTTATCACATTATTGACGGTATTGAAGAGGATGATGTTGTAATACAAAGAGGTATAAAGGATATTGCAGAGGGAAATGGAACCTGGACCGATCACCTAGACGAACTATTCGAGCAGGCTGAATATGATATGGAGCTTGCAGAACATGCCTCCCATGGAGCTCATAACCCTGCCTACGGCATTGCCCTATTAAATGCTGCAAAAGGCAATTTTACGGAGATAATTGAGGAACTAAGCGTAGGGATACTCAAAGGAAAAGTAACAGATGAATCTGATGTTGGTATTGCAGATGTTTTCATTTCCATAAATGGACATGGAACAAAGACTGATTCTGATGGAAATTACACACTGATTATGGAACCTGGGACCTATACAGTATCAGCATTTAAACTGGGGACAATTGAAAAGGAAACTACAGGTGTAGTCATTTCTGCAGCGGCTGTAACCACTCAGGACTTCACACTGGCACCAGATTTCGACGGTGATGGAACAGCAGATACCTCTGATGATGATGATGACAATGATGGCTACAACGATACAGTCGAGGGAACTGAAGGAGCAGACCCAAAGGATCCAGACGACACACCCCTTGACACTGATAAGGATTATAAGCCCGACTCAACAGATACAGATGACGACAACGACGGAGTCCTTGATACCGACGATGCATTCCCAACTAATCCCTCAGAGTGGGTGGACACTGATGGGGATAACACAGGTGACAACAAGGACACAGATGACGATGGAGACGGAGTCGCGGACACCGAGGATCCTGCTCCGTGGGACTCAACAGTAAAAGAACCACAAACAGTAGAAAAAGAAGTCAAAGAAGAAGCAGAAACAACCATGTATCTTATAATAATTATCGTCTTGATTGTAGTGATAGTGCTTCTCTTTGTTATGATGCTTAAAAAAGGCGGGAGTAAACCATCACTTCCACCAGAGGAGCCACCAGCAGAACCACCAATGGAAGAAGAATTAGAAGAAGAAGTATAAACTTCTTTCTTTCTCCTTTTTTTATTTCTTTATAACTATTTAGTAGATCCGATCTTGGGCAGCCATTGGGCTCATATTCCTGTCCATGGAACACCCTTGTGGGCTTTCATGACAATCTGGGCATTCGTTTCGATTATCCCATCGATTCCAAGGAAGTAATCGAGAAATTCATGCAATCCATTCATGGATGAAAAGAGAGTCACGCATAAGAGGTCGTATTCACCTGTCACGCGATATAATGCAAGCATCATGTTATGTGATTTAATGCTCTCAATAACAGATTCCATCTGCTCAGTCCTAACCTTTAGATGGATATACGCCTTTACTGGATTCTCGATGAGAGCATAGTTGATGTAGGTAGAAAAACCAGCGATTATACCCTTGTCTATCATGCCCTTGATCCTTCGCCTTATGGTGGCCTCACTTGTATCCAACAACCTTGCTATCTCTGCATTGCTGGCCCTTGAATTATCCCTCAGAATACAAAGGATACTAACATCAAGTGAATCAATAGGGAGAAGATCCAAATCAAGACCCTCCCACCTCCTTGCCAGGTCACATTTTTCCCTTCTTGATGGATTTTTAAACATAATCGCTCACCATTTGAATTAAAGCCCCTTAATACACTGCACCCTATTAAAACTATTGTCGAGGTTCGTTATATAACACATCGATATTTACATAATCGAGAAATTTAATGGTTCTCATTGGCGAGAACAGTTCAATCTGTAAACATTTTACAAGTTCTTCCTCATTGAAAAAGTCTTGGATCTAATCCAGCTCCTCAAGTTCCTTTTCTATCAGGTCCTCATAGTAATCAATGCCTTTTTCCTCCTCTTCACCCTCCTCTCCTTCGCCTTCATCCTCTTCACCCTCCTCCTCTTCACCCTCCTCTTCTTCGTCCTTCTCTTCCTCCTCTTCCTCACCCTCTTCTTCGCTTGCCTCTTCGCCCCGCATCCTTGCCCTTCTTTTGGCTCGGGACTCGGTTTTTACTTTTGGTCTTGTATAATCGACTATCAATCTCATGAATATTCCAATGGCCATAAGCCACATTCCCATCCATAGGAAGTTCATTAAGGGAAGAACTTTCACCTCAAATTCGACCTGAGTAAATGTGCTGCTCGAAATGGGATCTCCATTGAAAATAAGGTAAACATCCTCAAAAGGGGTACTATGGACACTTATCTCATTGCGCCACTGCGGGTTGGTATATATTTCTATATCTGATCCTGTATTTATTATCTGATATAATCGAAGATTATTTTCACTTATGTAATCTTCAATTATCCATTTGTTGGTATCTACGTTGTAAATAAATGCAAACATGGACAGAAATTGATTGTGATCTTGAAATGCCATATGCATGTTGAAATCCAAATAACCATCAGATAAATATTGTTCATATTCTGAGTCAAGGCTAAACAGATACTTGTAAATATACACTCCACCAGGCTTTGCAGTCCCAATAACATTACCATCCTGCGATATCTCGATGGTGGCGAAGATGGAGTCATATTGAATATATTCCCCATCAACCAATTTTACTTCATAATTTCCAACCTTCTGAGAAGATCCATTTAAATCAAGCGTTACCTTCTCCTCGGTGGATGAGAAATTGCTGGCAACGAAACCTATGAGTATAAGAACCACGCCTAGATGAACCAGGTGAGGGGCTATGCCGTTAATACTTCCCCTTAGGCTTTTTTTGTTGATAGATTTGATGATCTTATATACCGAGACCCCCAGGGCAAGGGCAAGAAAAGGTGCGGTGAGAACAACATTTTCATAATCTGGGAATAGAAACCACAGAATCACAGTAATGCACAAAGTAAGTAAGATTGAAAGGACAGTGGCCCAAATCCCGATGTACTTCCAGATAAGGCATACTACCAAAACGACGATCCCAACCATGGCAAAGAAACCCACTCTCGTGTCAAATACAGTTCTATCCAATCCATCCACTGCCATGATTAGAAGAAACAGGGTCACGATAGTACTAATCGTGAATACGATAAGGGTGATGAACATAAGGCTTCTATCGTTGATGACCTCCTCAAGAAATCCCCGCTCTGGGGCTTCAGAATGTTCTTCGTCTCCTCCTCTTTTCACAAGAGCCCATATCAGAAGGATTGCTCCTAAAATCGCGACGCCTACCATAAGAACGAAATATCCCAGGATCACGGTATCGTCATTTAAAACCGAGATGAACCTATCATAGGCACCCACCTGAACATCTGCCTGACCAAAGGCATGGACAGATTGCCATATTCCCCCTGCCCTTGTGGTGAAGGTGGCAAAAATAACCAAAACAAAGGTATATATCCCTAATGCCGGTGCTGCAAATTTATATTCCCCTTTTCTTTTAAACATGATTTGGGCATGCAAGAACGCGGTTAGTAATATCCAAGGTAGAAACGATGATGTCTCGACAGGATCCCAGGCCCAGTAACCTCCCCAACCTAGAACCACATAGGCCCACAACCCGCCTACTCCGATTCCAAGGGTCAAAAAGAACCAAGCCCATCTGCTCCAGGGCATGGAAAGTTTGACCCAATCCTTTTCGTTGCAAATGAGGTAAGCCATGGAGGAGGCCAATGCAATGACGATAAAGCCATAGGCAATAAAAACGATGGGGGGATGGGCTATCATAAGAGGGGTTTGAAGAAGGGGACTCAATCCATATCCGCCTGGTCTGGCATCGAGAAAATTCTTTGGTGTCTCAGCAAATAGATCCCTGGTAATTAAAAAGTAAAGGAATATGGCAATTATTATCATCATAATGGCCCTGGTTAAATTCATCAACACCTTGTTCTTGGGTTTCCTAAGATCGATTATCTCCTCGACAAACAGGCTAAAACCCATACACCATATCCAGAACAATAATGAGCCCTTCATACCCGCTAAAACACCCGCTATCTTGTACTCCAATGGAGCCTGCGTGGAAGAGTATTCCCATACATACTTGATATCCATGTTGGAAGTGATGAAATATATGTATAGGAGCAATAGCGCTATGGTAAGGAAAGCAAAGGAAATAATTGATGAGATTTTGGTGAAAAGAGGGAGTTTTTCTGGGAGCTTTTTTTCCAGCCATTTGAATATTAGGTCGACTAGGCACAGTATCAATGTGAAGATAGCAAACGCAAATGCAAGATAGATGATTAAAGTTCCCGTATTCATTCGAAACGGGGGTATAACAAAATCACCCTTATTAATATTTGTTAGATTTCAACATTTTTCGCAATAAAAATAACGAAAATAGATTATAGGAAAAATGTTAAAATTCAAATCCTATCAAAACTAAAAAGTAAAACTTTTTATTCCTCATCGAGTTCCTTTAACAACTTTACAGCTTTTTCTTTGTAACTTTTTCTCAGATCTTGATAAACATCCTCATCGAGCAATCCCTCTTCATAATCGCTATCAAGCTTTTTAATGCTCTTGAGTATCTTTTCCTTTTTTTCCATAAGTGATGCTCTCTCAGGTGATATTTTGGGGGTTTTCGTGACACCAGGTGCACTCACCGCCACAACATCAATCTGTTTCATAACCTCAGCTGCCTTTGACTTGTAGCCATTTCTAAGTTCGTTGTAAACATCCTCATCTATCAGGCCTTCTTCGAAATCTTTATCGAGTTTCTTAATAGCCTTAAGCAATTTTGCTTTTTTCTTTTCGAGTTCCTCCAACTCCTCTTCAGAATCTGCAGGCTCCTCATCCTCAGCTTCTGATGGTTTCTTTGATTCCTTCAATCTTGCCCTGCTCAAAAGAATCATTGCAATTAAAATAACGATTAATAACAATATCAGTAAAATGGACCTAGAAATCTCATTTTCCTCTTCCTTCTCCACCTTTTGAACAGAAATATCTACTATGGGCATATAACTTCCAGAAACGAAGCTGTAACGGTTCTTATCAGGCATATTCTCGATATCCTCTGTAAATACCATGGTAATATTTTTTGATTCTAGGATATGATCGTCGTTTATAAATATCAGGATATGGGGATTTACATAATCTATATGATCATCATACAAATCCAATGTAAAATCAAATTTGTTGGTATCGGGATTGCGCTCGAGTTTATAAGCGAGATTTAGGTATATATTTGTGATTATAGGAATATATGTAGCATTTACCCATAAATCCTCCAAAATAGGGGTGTTGTTCTGGTAGATGTTCTGGGACATGTTGATTCTCCATACAAGTTCTTTTCCCTGGGTTGAGAAATTCACTAATTTTCCCTCTTGTCCATTTATATCAAACCAATCGGTCCCATTATTGTTTGAGACGGAAATTGAGACATTTTCCTCGTACATCGCTATATTCCACGACATCTTTATCCCTGTGATGTTTATCCCCATTGCTTGAGGAACTAATAGAGGTAATGAAATGTACTTTCCAGAGGCATTTCCGGGCCTCAATTTCAAGCCAGATGCGGAAAAGTTCCATACGTTATCTGATCTTGTATCATTGAAATGCTGAGAAAACTCTGTTTCGGTTCCCACATAAATGGATTCTGTTTTGCTCCTATCGGCCCCTTCAGGAAATCCCCATGTAACTCGGTGCGCATAACAACAATCCATATCCGACATGTCGATAAATTGTTTATAGGGAGGATTTTCGGGATTATAAAAGGTGCTGTACTCTCCGGGAATATAATCCACAGGAGATAGGTATACCACATGATCTATGTCCCAGGATTTTGCACCGAAAGGGAGGGCAACCTCAACAATGGATTCATTCCATGGAATGTATACACCATATCTCTCCAAGACAGAGATTTCTGACTCGAGCTCGATTTCTTCGGTTGAAGGATCATCGCCCTGTACCATGGTGATATGATGAAAGAAGATTATGGATCTTGCATTTACACTGTTTGCGATGATCAGAATCAAGAGAAAAACAATCCAAATTGATACGATTTTTTTCGATATTTTGAAGCAACTTTTCTTATTTGAGTTTCCAAGGTTCATACCGCGTTTATTTTGAATACTTAAAAATCCTATTCTACGATTATTCATATCCACACACCGTCGTCAAATAATTTGTGCCTACTTTTTCCCCCAAGAAGATAGAAGCCTTAGAGCAATCCCCTTATGATTATCCATAAGGATTCATGATATCATGTGGATCGATAGCTGATTTAATATCCAATATAGTGTTGATTCCCTCACCGTAGACACGTTTGAAATCGGATAGTAAGAAAATACTTGAATTTACAGGTCTTCCACCTTTGTTTAGTGCTAAATCCCCGATCTTCTCCATAAATGTGGCTTTAAGCTTTGAACTTTTGGAAACTGTTTCGGTGACAAAATATGGTGTAAAAGAGATGGTACTTCGATCAGCAAGTGTACCAATTATGGCTCCTTTCAAATTCATTTTAACAAGAAGTGCATGCGTTTCATTTATCATATCATGTAGGCTTGATATGGGAATTAATGTCTCGCAGAAGGTTGGTACAATTTTTTTAGGCTTTGGAATAACATCAAAGAATCGTTCATCCCACAGCTTCTGCGCGATTTTGCTCGCCACTTTTTTTGCATTAAATTTTTGCATTACCCCCTCGATGTTTTTCTCCTCATGTCCCAAGATGGATTTAAAACCTGCAAGTGTGATATTAATTACAGTGCCATTAAGGTCTGGGATTTTTTTTCCTACCAGAGAAAGGGATTTTGGATGGTTTTGATCAAAGAATGAGATATTAAGAGGAGTGGTTTTCAATTTCTTCAATTCATTCATAGCATCTGCGAAATCCTTTATACCAATGAATATATAGGATAAATAACGAACATCCTCGGGCTTTGGATACATCTTCAATGTGACCTTGGTTATTACTCCCAGGGTTCCATCTGCCCCAATGAAAAGTCCATTTAGGTTGTAACCTGAACTATTGGCGAGGACATTTTTAAATCCCGTGTTTATCATCTTACCATCGGGTAGAACCACCTCCATGGTTCTTACCTGATCCTCAGCCGGTCCGAACTTGTATGAACCAGTGCCAGCGCCCCCGATATTGACCCACTCTCCCACTGTGGGTTTTCCAACTGAGGGATAGACACCTATTGAGAATTCCCTGTTGGACAGGATTTTAATCAGGTCCATCCACTTAACACCAGGACCCACGGTAACTGCCAGATTTTCATCATCGATGTCGAAAACCCCGTTCATTTCTTCTATGCTAAGTACTATTGAAAGATTTTTGCTTTTTTCACGAGCTTTGCGTGTTTTGGTTTTAGAGAATATAGGTATATTTCCCTTTACTGCAAGCTTTACTATCCTGCTGACATCGTCGGTAGTTTTTGGTTTAACCAATATTTCTTGCTGCGATTTTGGTTGCTTTTTAACATTTTCATTGCCCAGGATCTTTGTCAGTTTTTTGAAAACCGCATTATAATCTGCGTTTTCTTTGGTCATATTAACAGCTCTCGTCAAATTAATGGATATATTGAGGGGATTGATATCGATATGTTTAAAGTTAACGGTGTGAACTTCTATTAATAGGAGATAATGTGTAGTGTCCCATATCTTTTAATTTTGGGCGGGATTATTGTACAGGATCATATAGCCTCAAGTGCCAATTCCATCAGATCCATGGTTTTTATCCCACCTTCCACCTCCTCTGATCCGTGCAACAGGTTGGTTTTGCAGAAAGGGCATGTTGTTATTATCCCCTCGGCACCTGTTTCAGTGGCTTCTTTTACCCTTTTTGATCCTATTCTCGTCGCTTTATCATTAAATGCGATTTTAAATCCTCCACCTGCTCCGCAGCATCGTGAGTTCATGTTGTTTCTTGGCATCTCGACGAAGTGTACACCCGGTATGGACTCAAGTACCCTCCTGGGCTCCTCAAAAACACCAACGTGACGCCCAAGATGGCAAGGATCGTGGTATGTAAGGATTCTATTAACACTGTTTTTGAATTCGATCTTACCTTCATCAAGTAGGCGTTTTAAATATTGAGAGATGTGAAGAAGTTCAAAGGGTAATGGGCCGTGGATTCTAGGATAATCATTTGTTATTGTTTGAAAGCAACCCGAACATGCTGTGACAACGATTTCACACTCAGACTTTTTTATATTCTCGATATTCTGAGGAACGAGTTCCTCTTTTACGATATCGGATTGTCCGGTTCTAAGAAGTGGGGAGCCGCAGCACTGCTCCTTTGTTCCCAATATCGTGAACCTAACATCTGCCTTTTTTAATATTTTTGCAGTGGCCTTGGCTATTTCCTGCCTCCTGTAGGATTCGGTGCAGCCAACGAAATAAAGTATATTCGGATCATCTGCCAGCTTTACCTCCGAAGGCAGCCAATGAGCCCTTTTTTCTAGAGGTTCGTTGTACGGATTCCTGTGTGCTGCGATCCTTTCCCTTAATGGTCTGTGCTTTTCCATGGGGGCATATCCCTCTATATATAGCCACTCTTTGAGCTCTTCCCATCGATGGGACAATTCGATTCTCACGGGACATATCTTATTGCAGGCACCGCAGCCAGCACAGATGTACAGGCTTTTAACGAATCCGCGTTTGTATTCCTCATTCTTTATTAGTTTTTCAAGAAAGTTCAATGAAAGGAATCTTTTTAGAAAATAAATCTTACCCCTGGGAGAAGCTGATTCCCATTTGAATTCCTCGTAAGTGGGGCAGACTGCGTTGCAGTACCCGCATTGGATGCATGCCAAAACATCCTCTTCCATATCGGGGATCTTTGCCATAGAACATCACCCCCTCAACCTTTCTTACTGTTTTCACTTTTTATAGGTTCGACACCTCCAACAGTCTTTCCGGGATTGAGGATATTTTTAGGATCCAATCCAGTTTTTATGGCACGCATCATGGCAACGCTCCCCTCATCATGAATCTGTAAAAGATTTGATGAAAAGTACAATCCCAGTCCCACCCTTCTTCCGCCAACTGAGAGAGCCAACTCACCTAGCTGTTTGTGAAATTCCATGAAATCATATTCCTCCTCCTTTTCCTGAAGGTAATACGGCATGATCATCACTGTTCTTCTGTCCACCATGCTGCCTATGATACCTGCTTTAAGTTTCATGTCATCCATAAGCTTGTAAACCTTGAACATTGCCTCAGAAAACTTTTCTAACCCAACAAATATCTCACCTGGTACCGGGTAGACGGCAACCTCCCTTCCCCGAAACTCTATTGTGCAATCCTCGCATTCATCGTGGGATTTACCGTCGCAGGACTTGATTCCTCCACCTGCTGAAATTAACAACTCATCAAGCTTACGCATGCCGAAATCTATGATCCCTTTCTCACCTTCAAGTGCGACGCAAAGAACGATATCGCCTTTTGGCATGGGCCTGCCCATGGACGCAAGAAGTTCGAAATGCTTTTTGTCACCAAAAGCGAAATGATAGGGAAGGATCCTACTTGTTACGATCTTTTTTATGGCTTCGCTACAGCTATGAATGTCAGGGAATGCATAGGAAACATGAAATGGGCCTTCTTCGGGTTTTGGAATCATTTTGAGGGTTGCTTTAGTAATTATACCCAGGGTACCTTCAGCCCCTACAAACAACCAGTTGAGGTTGTACCCGGAGCCGTTGTTTGCCAGATTTTTATTACCTGTTTCTATTATCTCGCCATTTGGAAGAACAACCTCCAATGACCTGACAAGATCACCTACTGAGCCGTATTTGTAGGAGCCTATTCCCACTCCTCCTGTTGAGATCCATCCACCAACTGTAGCTGAGGCTGCGCTTCCGGGCCGGGTTCCAAGGAAAAAGGATTTCCTTTTTAGAATATCCTCCACCTCCTTCCATGTAACTCCGCACTCCGCTGTCACAGTCATGTTATCTTCATCCACCTCGATTATATTGTTCATACTTGTGAGATCTAGTACAATGCCCCCCTTATATGGAACCGAACCTCCTAACCACCAGCTAGCGCCACCCCTTGGTACGATGGGGATCATGTATTCTGCAGCCAGCTTCACAATCCGGGACACGTGTTCCGATGTGGTGGGTCTTGCGATAATATCGGGTGCAGCACCTAGTTCTTCCTGCATTTTAGGTGAAATTGGAAATACATCCCTGCTGTAGAATATCTTTTCAAATTCGCTATCAGTGACGTATTCTTCACCAACAATCTCTATTATCTTATTATACAACTCAGAGTTCATTGTGGGCCCCCCTGTAAGTTACTGCAAAAGTATACCCTATGTTTACTTATATTTTATGTTTTTTAGGCTCAATGCAATGAAAGTTTTTTATAAGATATTGTCTTTACTCCAAATTACGATGATAGGATGGCGAAAGTAATCAATTATATTACGATATTCATCATAATAATCATGATCACCATCGGTAATTTTGGTGCGGTTGCCCAGCCAGGGCACCCTGGGGGAGAGCCGGAATCTGAAACAGGAGTTCTTGAGTATTCGGGTGATACAAATGAAGGGTCATCATGGGAGAAAACCCTAAACCTCTTGGACGAATTGGTGGAACAGCAAGAATTGGAGCTTGACAGTATCATGGTTCTTGATATCGTGTTTGTTTTAACGTGGACCGATGAGGAAGCGGATTCAGACCCTGATGAATTTAGCATTATGGCAGCCGATGGAATGGGTGAGCCGCAAAGCGACAGTGGTAGTGGTGGTGAGATATCCATCATGAAGGAAGGGACAATGGAAGGACCACCTGTAAACGACACCTGGGATGTGGTTGTGACATGTATTGAAGCTGGAGATTCTTCCTTATTACCAGTACAAGGTCCCATGGGATTAACCACTGAGAATGATCCCGGCAACAGCTGGGAATTGGTGATAACTTTTCATTATTTTGAGGGGGGAATGGGCGGTGGTCCACCAGCAAACGTTCAGGCAGTTTTGGAATCTCCCATATTCAAGATTCATATCGCCCTCATGGTTATGTCAGTATTTCTCTTCCTTGGAACCGGATTAGTAGCAGGGGTCTTCGGATACAGGATATTGAAGCAAAAAAATACATGGGAACAGACAACGTTATATCAGAAATTGTTTTCAAAACCCGATTTGCTTATATTCCTGGTAATATTGACGTTCCTGGTGTTCTTCATTGCCTCAGTTCCTATAGGTATGTGGGTTGCTGGTATGTTCTACGGTTGGAATAAGGCCTGGACAGGATTCCCCGCTCTTTGGAATCCCGAGGCCTTTGAGATGACCAATGCAGATAATGTCTCATTCATAGTCCTATTGTTCTGGGCAGCTCCAATGTATATAAATAGAGCACAAATTATGAGAAGCAAATATTTTAAAAAGCTGTTCGGCTGGAGCAAGTTCGCAATGAAAAGGGCAGAAAAAGCTCCTGATCCTAAATTGTCAAATGGAATACTGGCATTATGCTATTGCCTACTTGGGATAATGACCTTTGTAATATTTGAAGTGCAGCCACATGGTAGTGGAAGCTAAGAATTATATTCAGGACTGAGGTGCAGGTTTTTTATCATTAACCTCCTGTTTGTCTTGTCCATCCTCAAATACACACTGGGCTTCTTTTATTTCTTTAGCTTCAATAGGTTTTTGGCCCTTGGGTTTGGTTTTTTCAATATCTTTAAAGTCAGAGGCTTTTCTTCCTACAATCTCCTCGTACCATGCCCTATGATTCTTCTTGACGTACCATTCAGGCATGGTTCCTGTGGCAAGTACGCTTCGTAAGGCAATCTTATCCCTTTTTCTAATGATCAGAGCAGTACGATGCACCGCGATAAGAATCACAAGAACACCGGCCGTGACATGTGCAATTTGCATATGGTCACCAAGAAGGCCCATTGAGTATAAAAAACCAGTAATCGCGGCAAGCCCCAGGACATAAATTGTAAATGCATAGATAATTCTTTGGCTCTTTAGATATTTCTCTCCGCTACCTCTCTCCTGCTTTTTTGTCAAGAAGACAAGATACATCAAAGAATACAATCCCGCTTTGAGTTCCTTCATACTATTTTTCGGTAGAATCGGTTTCTCCTTCTGGCCCCCGTGTGCTATCAGATGTATTGCTCCTAGAATTAGAATTCCCAAAGCGGCATAGAGATGAAGTGAATCTGCAAAACCAGGGGTGGGAACATAATTTTCTGCACCATATATGTGAAATTCATGAACAAACCAATCCCTAACCAGAAACAATCCTGTGATTATTAGAGAGAATATTATAAGGATACCCAGCCAGTGCTCAAGTACAACGACTTTTCCGTACCTTCTGATTTCGGATTCTGAACTCATTATCAATTCACACTCATATCTTTAATTCAATCTTGATTGGATTGGTTACTGGCGTGACAGTTATAACATGGTGAGATATCCATTATACTGGGATTGTGACCGCTTTTATGGCAATCGTAGCATCCCCCGTTAATAGGTGCCCCCTCTGATTGTGGGTCCAACTCGTGACAAACATCCTCACAACCTACACCAGTAATTGCTGTAAAACCATCTACGTGGTTCATATGATCAGTATGAATATTGCCGGGAAATCCTGAACCATGACAGTCTTCGGTGAGGCAGCTGGTGATAATCCCATGCCCTGAGCCGTCGTACACAGGATTGGTTACATCCTTCTGATGGCACTTCCCTGCACACCCTCCATAGGTAGCATTATCGAAGATTTTTGTGTGATTCACCCATTCAGTTGCCGAGTTAAAAAGGTCATAGGGAACACCTGTGCTTATGGGATTGATCCAGGAATGACAACTTCCTCCAGCACAATTTGTGCTGTTGACATTCATCAGGATTTGAGCACCAGCAGGATATATGGGGGTCTCTGCGTCAGAATGACAGGTAAAGCAATTACTGTATACTGAATGATTACCCCTCTCGGTCCATGAAAATGAATTGGTCATATTGTTTGGGTCAAGGGTAAAATAGGAACTCATATAGTTTCTTTGGGATAGGGAATGACCGGGTCTTGATGCTAACTTTGCAGGTCCATGGGCTGAATCATGGCATTGTAGGCATTCATCCACCGAATAATCGATTGCATGTCCTGATGGTCGGCTTGAATGACATAACACTTCCTTGCAGGTCTTATCCACAGAATGGGAGTTATGGCAATTATCAGTACATCCGGGGTAGAGTTCCTGATGGCGACTCCCATAATTCTGGAATTGATTGACTATTCCATCTATGCCACCATGACAAGATGCATCAGCACAAAAATCATTACCTATGGAAGAAACACCAAAAGTGACATTTAAGGGTGCATGACCTGACTCATGGCATGAAAGGCACTCCTCATACTGATTTTCTATGTTATGAGAAGGTTCCGGGGCGACACCTCCTGCACGGTGACACGAGAGGCAATCAACATCGTCATCCGCGTGTGTTTCATGACAGGAATAACAATCCTGGGATTCATGATTTGCACCATAATCTGTCAGCTGCGCTTTCTGAGAAGCATGACAGTCCGCGCAGAAATCATCTTCAATTGGTGTACCATAGGTATCTTTATAGAAGGTGAAATTGACCATATCGGGTATATGTCCTTGGGTATGACAATCCAAACAAAGATCATAGGGTGTCGCGATAATATGTTCTGGCGTATCAGCCAGTCCTCCAAAACCACCACTTTTATGACATTCAAGGCAATCAACATCTGCTCCATCATGCTCATTGTGACATGCCAAACAATTCTCTGTAAAATCCTCCCTGCTGTGAAGGGTCCCGGAAACGAAATTGTCATAAACTTCTTCTTTGTGGCATGAGTTACAGAAGTATTTTGAAAGGTTACGACTGTCCATGTCAGGTCTTTGGACCTGTATTCTAATTATGGTTGGATTATGCCCCCCTTCAATATGGCATTCTGAACAATCGTTAAATGGGGAGGTTACAGTATGCTCGGGTCCCGATTCACCCCCCTGCTCATGACAGAGCAGGCAATCAGGCCTCGTGTTATGCTCGAGATGGCAGTCTTTGCAATCATTTTCAGTATAGTGTTTTGAATTTATGGTGCGTACTTCCTCATACACTTCATGGTGACAGGCATTGCAAAAACTACTGTTCACTTCAAGGGTTACGTCCTTTGAGTTGGTTATGACATCTGCATAAGGCACGAATGCGTCATCGGGATGATCTCTGGAGTGACAGACCATGCAGTGGTCCTCAACAGTATTGTGACCGGTAAGCTTGGGCTGAACGGGATTACCTGCTTCATCCCTATGGCAAACTGCCATGTCACACGTGGATTCACCATGATGCTCGAGCTCTTCAGGCTCCACGTCATGACATAGGGGGCAGGCCTCGGCTGTAAAGCCGAAACTGTTGTCCCTGGCATCGTGACAGTCCTGACATACCTCAATTTCCCTCAGTTCTTTTAGGTTGGTGCCGTTTTCGGTGTAAGGGTGGTATATCTCCCTAAGAAGCCACCCGCCTTCTCCGTCAACTTCGAAATAACCCTCACCCCTGGGCATGGGCCCCTGGAACTTCCAATCGACCTCTGCCTCTTCATGGCAGCCTTTGAGGCAATTTTCTGATGGGACATGGCCTCCCATATCATCGGGATCGTATCCTGCAATGTACTCTCCCCACATTTCATTGGGAACAGCAAGATATGAATCTATCTGTCCTGCGAACCCTGGTCCTGTATGACATTGTGCACATGTAACATTTTTTCTGTAATGTGTCTCCATATATGAGTTGTTTTTAGGCTGAGTATAACTATTATACTGAGGCTCCATTGCATGACAAAACTCACCACAGAATTCGTTTTGTTCGTGATATTCTAAAAAATGGCCCACAATTAAGATCATTATAGCAACAGCGATAAACGCTAGGAAAATAAGAACCACACCTTTAATCCGGGCTTTGTTGAGCTTTTTAAAAATAAGGGCAGTGATAAGGAGCCATATAAGAGCAATTATGACGAATACAAACAATGCTTCAACGAATATCATCTTTCAGTCACCATTTCCCGACAATGGCTTGTAGGATTCGACCGGGATTATTTTGATGTAGTATTAACCTTTTGCTGTACTAATATTTTATATATTATTGAGCTTGATTTTCCCCTTGATTTATCTCTTTATTAAGGGTAATATGTGATATTGCATGACCTTAATAATAAATATAAATCACAATAAAGAGCAGCATTCTTCCTTGAAAATCGTCTTTAATCCAAGGTTGTGTGCATAATCAACGGCCTCATCTGTAGGGTAAGCCATGGAGTTGACACCAGCTTTGATAAGTAGCTTTTCGGTTTCTATCTTTTGGGGTCCTGGAGGTCTAGCACAGCCCGATGTAACCTTGGTATTTGGATTGATAATCCGTGCAATGGCTGCAATTCTTGCGATATTATCTGGAGAAGGTGTTTTCAAACCGTGCATTGGTGTCCCATGCATGGGTGATATTACCACAAGGACTATCACCTCTGGACTCACTTCAGATATTAGATGAAGTGCATTGTATTCCCCTGAGATCTTGCCGTAATTAAGACCTATTACTATATGAGGTGCTATCTCCAAACCAACGCCCTTCAAAATTCTCAGGGATTTTTCAAAATCCTCGGGAGTCTTATCAAGATGATATACATCTTTTATTGTTTCCTTATCACCGATAATATCGATTAGAACCTGATCGACACCCACCTCTTTCAATTTGGAAGCAATAGTCTGGTTGACAAGACCTGTATGAACAATAACCTGCAATCCGATTTCTTTTAGATATCTTATTGAATCAATGTAATTGTCAAGAGAAACCATCCCATCGGACATTGCACCCCCGGAAACAAGAACTCCATGGCATCCTTTTTCTACCAAGGATTCTCCCACCTCTTTAAGTTCCAAAGGGGTTTTTGCCGGGATCATGGATTGAAGAAGTTTTCTTTTACAATGCTCGCAATTTAACTCGCAAATGTTTCCTGTGATGCTGATATTCACAAAGATATTCTGTTTATTCTGGTAGTGATCAGTAATATAAGTCTTGGCACTGGGTACTGAAACATTAAGCACCCGTGGAAAATTTCTATTTCTGATTTCCCAAGCCTGTTCTACCAGGTCATCTAGATCCTGGGAGCGTAATTTATTTATTGTTTTTGAAATTTTATCCAATTTCCTTCACCATACTTTTCTAAGATGAGCAGGATATGGTGTTGAATATTTTATAATTTGCTTTGGTGATAGAAAATCCTTAAATTCGAATTACCCTTACCTTCTTTCAGTTCGGTGATGTACAATTGATATTCGATGTTGCGATAGTTGGAGCAGGACCTGCAGGATCATCTGTTGCTTATGGTCTTGAAAAAGAGGATCATGAGATAGTAATCATAGATAAGGAAAAGTTTCCAAGGGATAAACCATGTGCCGGTGTTCTTCCTCCCAGGATTCATTCTGAGATGGATCTTCCCGAGGAGCTTATTGAAAGAAGGCTTGAGGGTTATAGGATATATTCCCCCACTGGTTTTATGGTCGAATCCGACTTTTCAAACAAAGGTGCTATTGTCAGTAGGTACAAACTTGATCGATTTCTTGTAAATAGGTTAAATAATGAAGTAAAGCATGAAAGGATTCTGGATTTTAAAATAAAAGATGATTTTGTAGAGGTACACGGAGAAAAAGAAACCTACAAATCTAAACTCGTGGTTGGAGCCGATGGTGTGAATTCCATTGTCAATAAAAAATGCTTTGATTTCCCCTCTGAACCTTATCCAAAAGCAACTGCCGCCCAGTTCGTAATTTCACTTCCGAAAGAAAAGATCGATAGATTAATTGGTAATTGGTTTGAGGTATACTATTCGATTCCATATGGCTACGGTTGGATCAGTCCGCAAAGGGCATCAATAAAGGTAGGGGTGGGAGGTACATCAAATGAGTTTAAAAAGAATGTAAAATCAGTCTTAAATAAGTTCATGAAGCATGAATTAGTAAAGGAAAAGATAGAAGGCGGGTCCATACAAAAAATGGAGGCACACCTCATTCCCATGGGTGGCCCTATTCACACACATGCAAATGATCGCACTTTACTTGTGGGTGACGCGGGTGGATTCGTATTTCCAGGAACCGGGGAGGGTATTTATTATGCCATCAAAAGTGGAAGGATAGCAGCTGGGGTCATACACCAGGCCTTGAAGAATGAAAGATATAGTGGAAATTTTCTCGGAAAGTTATACGAGGGGGCCCTAAAAGAGAATGGTTTGAGCTCCTTAAGGGAAGTGGATTTCATAGAAAATGTGCTGTCCACCCCAGACAGAGCTGAAAAATATGTAAGAAAGTTACAGAAGCTCGCAGTTGAATAATCTTTATGATATATCTGGTTGAAATTGCTCCAATCTGTATTTTTGGCATCAAAACGCATATTTCGAGAAGAAGCTAGATATCTGGTATCTCATATATCCCACGCTGTTTTTAGCAATTACCCTGACGAATATCGCAAACATTATATTGGGCATTCGCCATGGGGGGTTGACTGCCAAGATATGCAGTTAAGATAAATAAAGCATGAATTGACCAAGATTTCATTGGAGGAACGAAGATGAAAATTGATGAATACGAAATGCCAGATGATCTCTACTATCATGTGGAGCATACATATGCCAAGGTAGACGGTGATATGGTCCTGGTGGGTCTAACCGACTTTACACAAAAAATGGCTGGTACCATCAAAAGAGTTGTAACCCTTGAAGAGGGTGATGAAGTTCAGCAGGGAAAGCCCATGGGTACCCTAAGCAGTGGAAAATGGACAGGCAAGTTGTATTCCCCCATTTCTGGCGAGATAGTAGAGGTGAACGAGGATCTAGAGGATGAGCCAAGCCTAATAAATGATAGTCCATATCAGGAGGGTTGGGTTGTTAAGATCAAACCAAAAGATCTTAATGAGCTGAATAGCCTGATGAAGACGGGGAAAGAATTCGAAGCTTGGATGAAGCAGCAAATCGAGGAAAAAAGGAACGCTACAGAATGAGATTAAACGTCGAGCTTTTCATTTATTCAATCTTGGCTCAGTATATTAGATAGTCCATGAAATATAATGTGTAATCTCTTTCGGTAACAACACAAAGGATATATATTCACTATTATAACGTTTCTTAGCTAAAAAAGACATACACAATTTCGAATTAAATTGCTTTGAGGACGATTTATGAAGGGAAATTCAGAAATCAAAAAAGGGGAAGAAAAAAAGAACGGGGATACGATCCCTAAAAAATCCCATTCCGAATTATACGAATTGTTGGCAGGCATCGTGGATGAGTCAAATATCAGCGATGATGTAATTGAGCGGCGGCTGTACAGCCATGATGTCGCACCTCTTCCTAAGATGATGGAAATGGGATTCAAGATGCTACCGGATGTGGTGGTGAGGCCAAATAGTGCATCTGACGTATCCAGGATAATAAAACTTGCCATAAAAGAGGATATCCCTGTGGTTCCCAGGGGAGGGGCATCATGGGCTTTGGGAGGAGCAGTGCCTGTTTTGGGTGGAATCCTTTTGGACATGACCACCATGAACAAAATAATAAAAATCGACGAAGAGAACCTCACTGTTACAGTAGAGCCAGGAATCACCTGGAATGATTTAAAAGATAAATTACATAAAAAGGGATATCTCATCGGTGCATATCCAAGCAGCGCCCCTGCAGCCACAGTTGGAGGCTGGATAAATACTGGGGGGGTTGGAGTTGGATCGTACAAATACGGGGGTGTGGATAGGCAGGTTGTGGCGCTGGAGATGGTGCTGCCAAGAGGAGAAATTGTTACTTTTGGGACCTCTTCAATAAAATCAAGTCTTAGAATGGACAATCTAACCCCCTTTTTCGCAGGTTCTGAGGGCACCCTTGGTATCATAACAAGGATCACTTTGAGAATCTATCCCTCTCCTGAAGAAATTCGCCCTGTATCATATGTCTTTCCAAGTGTAAAGGACATGTGTGAGGCAATTTTTGAAATTACCCGTTCAGATGTTCTGCCTTTGCACATATCATTCTTCGACAAAAATCACTTCATCTACCTGAAAAATATGGGCAAGGATCTCCCTGAGATTACGGCAATGGTGAATCTGGCTCTAGAAGGATCGAGCTCTTCATTGGATGTTGAAGAGGCCATATGCGACAGAATAATGCAAAGGCACAATGGAGAAAAACAGAGCAAAGAATTCTCAGAACACGAATGGGAAGAGCGCTTCTTTGAGATGCGGATAAAAAGACTGGGCCCCACCATTGTGTTGAGCGAGGCACTAATCCCTGTATCGAGACTGCATGAAATGATAAAACGCTCTCAAAGGATCATTAAAAAGATGGGTCTTACTGCTGCTGTCACTGGAATGATTTCAGACAGAAACACAGTGGCCTTCATGCCCTATTGCTTAACAGATGAGAGGAAGCTCAGATCAATGATGACCATGTCATTTACTAAAAAGATCGGTGATGCGGCTTTTAAATTGGGGGGACGGCCCGTGGGATTAGGTATTTTCTTTGCCGCAAATATCAAGAAATTGCACGGTCACGGTGCAGATGTGATGAAAAATATAAAATCTGCAATGGACCCAAATGATATTGTCAATCCAGGAAAATTAACTGAGGGCATGACACGATTTGGAATCCCCATTCCTGCATTTGGAATGAATATGGGTATGGACATGATGGCAACTATGGCAAGGTTACCTGGGATGAAGATAAAGTTGAAAATGAAAGAAAAATCCCATGCCGCGGAGTGATGTAATGGGTAATAAGATACCTAACATAAAGGATTTATACGCGTGTCTTCAGTGTGGTTACTGTCGTTCAATATGTCCTGTATACAGGGAAACAGGGTGGGAATCCCTTACTCCAAGGGGGAAAGTTTATTGGCTGAAACAACTTTCTGCAAAGAGTCTTTTGGACAAACTCCTTGGTCGGAAAATCGAGATCACTGATGAATGGATGCAAAAACTGTTCACATGTACTTTGTGCTGTAGGTGTGAATCCTTATGTCATGTTGATATCAAGTTCCACGAGTTTTGGGAGGATGCCAGAAAATGGCTGGTGGAAAACGGATATGGCCCTCCAACTGCAGCAAAGGACATGTATGAGAATATCAAAAATCCGGAATTCAAGAATCCTTTCATGGAGCCCACTGCCAAAAGAGATGAATGGTACAAGGACGACTACGATTTACCTGCCAAGGCCGAGGTTGTTTTCTTTCCTGGTTGTATGACATCCTTTTACGAATACCAAGTGTTGTTGAACATGTTAAAGATCATGTCTAAAGCTAAGATTGATTTCACTACCCTAGGTTCAGATGAGATGTGTTGCGGTGCCATAAATCTGATGACAGGTCAATTTGACAATTTCAAGGAAATTGCTACCTATAATGTTGGCCAACTCGAAAAAAGAGGCGCACGAACTGTGGTAACGGGATGTCCTGGTTGTTTACGTGCCCTAAAAAAATATTCGAAATATGTTGGTAAATCGAACTTCGAGGTCCTTCACACAACTCAGATGATCGACAGGATGATAACGGAGGGCCAACTGGAATTTTCCAAGGATTTTAAAAAGAAGAGCTTGCCCATAGTATATCATGATCCTTGTGAACTGGGTAGAATCTCAGAACTTGAGGGTAAGGGAATTTTTGAGGAGCCCCGAAGGATACTCAACAGCATTCCGGGAGTTGAAGAGGTACTGGATTATCCAAACAACAGGATGAACAGCGAATGCTGTGGTGGCGGGGGAGGTTTAAAGGCTGTTGATTATGAATTGACAACAAAAATCACGGCGAGAAAGGTGGACGAAGGGATAGAATTAGAGGCAAATACAATTGTTTCTTCCTGTCCAAACTGTAAAGCTCAAATAAGCATTGGTGTGGAAGCAAAAAAGGACGAGTACAAGGCAAAGGGTGAAAAATTTAAAATGAAGGTAATGGATATCGCAGATGTCGTGGCAAAATCCATTTAACATCACCTGAGCTGATGGTATGTTCCTTCAGGATAAGTCATATGAAGTATCACCAATGAAAATTCTTCGCTATCTACTGAAACACATGGTGCCTATATTTTGGGGAGTTTCTGTAATACCATTTTACATGGCATGGGTCTTTGCTACCCAGAAATTATTTCCCACATACATCTTGGATCTTTTAACAGGCACGGCCTCTACATCCGCGAATGTAAATGAGTTCCTATTGTTCGGTTTCGGATTATTTGCCTTGGGTCCGTTTCTGGGAGGTTTCACTCTACTTTACAATGATTACTGGGATAGTGAAATAGACGCAACGAGTCGCAGAAAGGGTCTTTTTCCATTGCCGCAGGGATTGTTGAAGCCAAAAACTGTTTTATGGACCTCCTTACTACTCATGAGCCTTGCGCTCGTATTCTCATTTCTTGTCTCATTATTATTCGGATTTTTGGTGATTTTCTGTATTATATTGTCCCTTGCCTATTCCACACCGCCAGTGAGGTTGAAAAACAGGGCGGGATTGGATGTTATTACCAATGCATTTGGAAGTGGACTTTTATGTTCCATTGCAGGGTGGATAGTAGTAAAACCCTTTATGGAATATCCATGGATATGGGGTCTTACCTCCATGAGCGGGGTTGCCGCCATATACATTCCCACCACCATAATAGACTACGAGAGCGACAAGAAAGCAAGGGAGATGACTTTCGCCGTGAGATTTGGTAAAAACACTGCATTCTTTTTCGGAACTCTATCTGTAGCCATAGCGAATTTATTGATCATCTATATGGGCCTGACTAATTATCTTATAACAACGGAATTGGTGACGGTAATTTGGCCCATTGCCTTGGCTCAGGTCATTGTATACCCCTTGATTTTAAAGAAGATGACATTTAAGGGAGTGTACTGGACCATCCTATCCCTGAGCCTCCTTCTGGTTCTGGGAAATGCACTTTTACTGACCTATTATGTGGGTTGGTGGAGTTTGTAGGTTTTATCCCTTTTTTGAATTTGTTTTATCCTCGCTAAATAAATTCGATTGTTACCTCTTCCCCCTCTTCATATCTTTCCTCTAGGGGCTTTGTGGGAACAAGTTTTATGGTCCTGTTCTCCTGAAGGGATAATCCCGTTGATATCCCAAGAAATATCTCGCCATTCACCTTGATTCGCTTGTTGGGGACATTGAATCTGTTCACATCCTTGAACAATAATCCTTTAGAATACCTGTCGATTCCATCTCCTAGTTCACCTCCTAGTGCATATGTGGCCAAAGATCCCCGCCTTCTTATAACCGAGCCAAGAGTGACGTTCCCAATTTTTACCAAATGTCCCTCTCTCACCTCTGAACCATCCTTAAGAACAAGACCACCATAGCAGTTCCAGGGGCATTGTGCATCAAGAAGAGCGAACTCATCATCCACTTTTACAGCCACACCCCAATAATAACCAATTACTGCATGGACATCGATTGCTGGTGTTACTATGATATAATTTTCAGTGGACAGGATTACCTCTGCATTGATGGTATCAAAATCTATTTCGGGGGAACCTTGGAATTCTCCACTTCCCATCAAATCCAAGGGATATGCATATAGGGGAGATGCGGTATCCTTACAGTCCTTGATCTCCACATGAGAATGAGGATAGGACCAGAAGGGAAGAAGAGGGGTTCTTATGTAGCTTCCAAGTCTCTCAGAAACTTCAATTGAATCTCCCACTTCGACTTCAGGCTCCACATGGAGGATACGCACGCATACCCCTTTGGATTTTAATGCAATTATGTAATCAAAAGGCTCAGAATCAAAATATCTGGATTTTCCTACTTTGCTCCTGTCAATGAGTATTACTTCTCCAGATACGGGGCTTATCACAGGAGTTCCGAATTCCTTCCCCCCAAATATGTCTACTGCCCCGCCCTGGACATGTGAAGGATAGGGGCTTGAGTGGAAGGCAACTATAGCCAGGGAAGGGGAATGAATTGTAACTTCATGGGCCTTGGCAACTGGTATCATACTTTGGTCAATGAAATATTGGTTCTTATGAATTGGGGTAAAAAATATAATCAGTTATTTCATTCACCCCAAAATAATGCCAAAGGTGAGAAGATGGCGGGTGCTGTCAAGGGACTTGTTATCACAATGAGGCCGATAATCGGAATCGTGACCCTACCCTGGGTTGCTGCAATGGCGCTTTTTGCCTCCATAGAATACGGAGACTTTGCCTCCTCAATTACGTCTGATTCCATGTTCTACAATAAGTTGCTTCTCATTATCCTTGCATCATACTTGGGAGTAACATCAGGTTATGCGGTAAATGACTATTATGATGCTAACCTGGATGTTTACGCGCCCATACCAAAAGCAATTAAACTTGGGATTCCAAAAAGGACCCTTTTAGTATATGCTGCAGTCCTTGGAATTCCCTCAATTGTCATCCTATTCTACCTCAATCCACTTACAGGTATGATCGGGATAATCCAGATGATATCGATATTTGCTTATTCCAAATATATGAAGGGTAATGCCCCTTATTCAAATTTGTTCGTTGTTATTCCAACTGCATTGATGCCCTTTGGTGTGTTCTTTGTGTACACAAATGCCATCACCATTGAAGCTATATTGCTTTTTGTTATCTTCTTTTTCTTTGAACCGGGATTTACTTGGAGTGGTGTTTGCAGGGATTATGAGTATGATAAGAAAAGAGGGGTTCCAACATTGCCTGTCAAGTACGGAATAAAAGCAACTGCAAAGTTCATATTCGTGTGCTGGACATTTGTTCTTTTCATGTCCATTGTGTTGTTCTTATTTACTAATCTAGGGGTCGTATTTCTCATAGGCTCTGTTTTTTCAGGTATTCTTTTAATAATTTTTGCCGACAATCTCGTAAAAATTCCAAGGCCCGATGTCGGGGCCAAGACCTTTATTCGTTCTGCAGAATGGTTCTGGCTCTTCAGTTTTTCCATGATAATCGATATAGCTTTGAGGATGGCGAATGTTGTTATTTTTAAATTTAATGCGCTGGGGTGAACATCAGTAACAAAGTCAACTAACTATTTCAGATCTCAGGAAGTTATAAATAATAACACATTATAGTAGTGTGTCAAAAGAACTGGGCGTAAGAGGAAGTACACCATGCTTAACAGGGATGTTCTTGATGATTCGGAGGGTCCAAGAGAGCCCGTAAGACGCCTTTTGAGCCAGAAGTATGTCCATTATAAACGTGTGGGTGAGATTCTGTCTGCTCTATCGAGATATGGATTTGGCAGGCTATGGGACGCAACAAGTCTCTTGAAAGATACCAAGCTGGATAGCGAGGAAAAAAAAGATATCGCAAGCCAAAGAAGTTCTGTTAGGTTCCGGCTTCTTTTAGAAAGCCTTGGTCCAACGTTTATCAAACTGGGTCAGATGTTGAGTACAAGGTCCGATCTTATTCCAAAAGATTATGCAGAGGAGTTGGGAAGCCTAAGAGATGATGTTCCACCAATCCCGATTGAGAAGGTGAAGGAGATTGTGGAAGAAGAGTTGGGAAAGAAAATTAATGCGGTTTTCGAATTCTTTGATAAATCACCCATAGCCGCAGCTTCCATTGGCCAGGTTCATGTCGGTATACTGAAAGGAACAAAAGAGAAGGTTGCGGTAAAGGTTCAAAGACCCGATATCAAGGAGATCATAAAGGCTGATATCGAGATATTGAATAACATCTCCGAACTCCTAAAAAGGGCTTTTAAAAATATTGAGAACTTCGACCCTCAGGGAATAATAGATGAGTTCGGGCACATGATATTAAGGGAGATAGATTACACATTGGAGGCCAGGAACATAGAGAGGTTCAAGGATAACATGAGCTCCCT
The DNA here is from genome assembly GCA_020348445.1 of Thermoplasmata archaeon. GTDB lineage: Archaea > Thermoplasmatota > Thermoplasmata. Next base: position 4,586,107 of record CP070751.1, on the reverse strand, counting down.
GGAGAGTGTGGTCATCCCCAAGGTGTACTGGAAATTCTCCACCAAAAAGGTTCTTTGCATGGAATTCATAGAAGGAGCTTCTTTAGATTCTCAAAATAAACTCAGAGAAATGAACACTGATTTTAAGGCCATCACCGACACTCTGGGAAGAGCCTATATTAAACAGATATTTATCGACGGTTTTTTCCATGCAGATCCTCATCAAGATAATATATTTGTAATGAAGGGAAACAGGGTGTGCTTTTTGGACTTTGGGGCCATAGGGTACATGAATGATGAAACAAGGGAGCAGGTGGGGACGTTTTATATTTCCCTTATTCAGAAAAATGTTAGCAAGGCTGCTTCCACTTTTGTAGAGATGAGCCAAGGTCGTGAAAGTGAAATTAATTTCCAAAGATTGGAGTGGGACCTTCGGGATTTCATTGATTTCAGCCTCCTAAAAAAGGAGGATGTTCCAATTGCTGAGGGAATGAACCAGAGAATGGCTGATATCGCAATCAGGCACAAGTTAATGCTCCCTTCGTCATTCTTCCTCTTTGAGAGGGCGCTTATGCAGGTAGAGGGCGTCTGCAGGGATCTTAATCCAAAATTCGATATAGTCGAAGTTGCCCAGGCCAACATAATACCTCTTTTACAGGATAGATATAAATTGAGACCCGATCCAATCCAGGCCCTGGAAACAGCAAGAGAATACAGGAAATTTGCACATTCACTTCCCAAGCGGGCAGATAAAATCCTTCGAAAACTGGAAAGTGATCAGCTGATGATTAAAGTCGATCATGCCATATTTGATGATCTTAAATCCTACATTAGAAAAATCGGAGTTATAGTTTCCATCAGCATCATGGCTGCAGCACTTGTGATCTATATCGCTTGGACTGGACAGGTCATAAACATTGAATTTCTTCCAATTACACTTTCAGTACTCTCGATTGTGATTATTTGGTTGATTGCTGTAATCATAATATATAGAAGGTTATGACGAAGCTTTAATTGGCAAAGTGAATTGGACAAGTTGCTAAAAACCGTTTTCAGGTTGAAAGAAAATGAACATATTGTAATATCCATGACAGAAATATATTATTAATAAAAGGAGGCAATAATATAAGATTATACAATCTCCCTCATTTAAAATGGAGCGATTCCCAACTGATCTATCATGTTCTTGCCCGTAGAAATGAGGAATGTCTTATTCTTACAGGAACAAAGGAACCGTACGCTTGCATTGGTTTTGCCCAGGATTTGGAACAAGAGCTAGATTTAGATTACTGCAAAAAACATAAAATCGGATATTTTCGGAGGGAAACAGGGGGAGGTACAGTTTTCCTTGATAAATATCAGATTTTTTATCAGGTGATCATCCGAAGGGACAATCCACTTACACCACGAAATAATCAGGCATTTTTCGAAAAATTTTTGAAGCCTGTTGTTAGAGTTCTAAGTGGATTTGGATTGCAGGGCAATTTCGTTCCAATAAATGATATAATTGTGGGACAAAAGAAGATATCGGGAAATGGAGGCGGGGAAATCGGTGACTGCAAGGTTCTGGTTGGAAATCTCCTTTTGGATTTTAATTTTACAAAAATAGCAAACATATTGAATGTTCCAAACAAAGAGTTCAGAAATAGGGTTCTTGAAAGCATGCGGAAAAATATGACGACAATAAAGAATGAACTGGGACTCATTCCTTCCCAAAGAGAGATTAAGGATGCGCTGATTTCCGAATATGAGAAATCACTGGGTCCTTTGACTCCAGCAAAAATTACGGACGACATTTGGTCTGCTATGGATGAACTTGACAGAAAATTCTCTACCAAAAAGTGGCTTTTTCAAAAGGTTCCGAAAAGAAGTGGAAGAGACATAAAGATCAGGGAAGGCATCATGATAATATATCGTAGCTTCGAATCTCATAACAGAAGGTATGACATTATCTTCGAACTTGAGGATGAAAAGATAAGGGATATTGATGTGGTTAGTACATCTGGAACTACTTTACCAAACAAAGCCCTAATGAACTCTTTAATAGGCATTGTTTTCGAGGAAAAAGAAGTTTTAAATATTATTAACGAGTTGCACAGAAAACAGGATAAATAAAATGACCTATGACGAAAAACCTAAATCCTAAGAATGTTTTTCGTCGGATTGGAGGGAGAACCTTGATCGAGATAAATAACATGAAATTTCCCTTGGATAGAAAGTACTACAAAAAACATGGGAATCATATATGGCTAAAGGAAGAAGGAGGCATCCTGAGGATTGGGATGGACTCATTTCTAACTGAGAATGCAGGATATTTGAGTTATATCACCATAGACAATCGGAAGCTGTCTCAGGGCGAAGCAATAGGCAGTTTCGAGTCAGCGAAGTTCGTATCCAAATTTTACTCTCCCATAAGTGGAAAAGTCGTTTCAGTAAACGAGGATGTGTTAAATGATCCCATCAAAGTGAACAAGGATCCTTACAATGCCTGGATAGTGGAAATTGAGCCTGAAAACCTGGATAAAGATCTTCAATCAGACGATATAGTTGAAGGGGAGGAAGGCATTAAAATATGGATCGAAAGCGAAATTATAAGGTTGGATTGCGATGCCCCAAAACAGTCCTGAATATCTGCAAACAAGCACAGCTGCTGCAATGACAATGAAACTCTTGCCAGGAAGATTCTTCAGAGGAGCAAGACTCAATGCGTTAAATCTACTATTAACATATGAAGACGGCTGTAAGGCGAACTGTAGCTATTGTGGTTTATCAAAAGCAAGAGATGTGGATGAAGAAGACAGAACATTCATCAGGGTAGACTGGCCTTCATATCAGATAGATGAAATTATAAAACGAACAAATGAGCACGGAAAACATTTACAGAGGTTATGTGTGTCCATGATCACGCATCCTAGGGCCTTTGAGGACATGTGTTGGGTCATGAAAAAGTTCAAGGATGAAACAGACCTCCTCATAAGCGGCCTTATTTCTCCCACCATGATAAAGGATAAGAAATCAATAGAGAGAATCAGAATTTCAGGTGCGGATATGGTTGGTATTGCAATAGATACTGTCACCCCTGAGTTATTTGAAGAACATAGGGGCAAAGGTGTCAAAGGCCCTCATAAATGGGATCATTATTGGGAAGTTGTAAAATGGTGTGTGGAGGTATTTGGAAGAGGTAATGTGGGAGTCCATCTTATCGTGGGCTTGGGAGAGACGGAAAGGGAGATGATCGAAAGCATCCAAAGGGCCGAGGATCTAGGAGCAAAAACCCATTTGTTCTCATTCTTTCCAGAAGGAGGAAGCAAATTGGAGAAACATGTACAGCCATCATATGGAAGGTACAGGCGAGTACAATTGGCCAGGTACATAATCAATGGGGGCCTGGGTTCTTTAAATAATATGAAATTCAATGAGAAGGGCCAGGTAATAGAATTTGGTGTGGACTTAAATAAAATAATCCAAGACGGTGAGGCGTTCATGACCTCTGGCTGCGCAGGAAAGAATGGTAAAGTAGCATGCAACCGCCCATTTGGCAATGAAAGACCTTCACGCCCCATAAGGAACTTTCCCTTCCTTCCAGATGAACAAGACATCAAGCTGATTAAAGAGCAGCTTGCAGACTATTCTCTATGAGTGGGAGGATACAATTCCAATATTTCTTATGATGCCTTAATTTCTTACCTACAAAATAAATAGCTGGTGATTACATAGAAAAATGGAGATTGGTAGATTCTGGAATTCGCAATGCAGCCGAGAACATGGCATTAGATCAATCATTATTGGCTGTTAAAAGCAAAGACGACATCCCAAACACACTCAGATTACTTCAATTTTCTCCCAATGCAGTATTGGTGGGATATCATCAGAGTGTAGAGCAGGAGATAAGGGAGGACTTTTGCAAAAGAAATGGAATCGATATCCAAAGGCGCATCACAGGAGGGGGAGCCCTATATTTTGATGAACCTCAATTGGGCTGGGAGATAATTGCCTCCAAGAATCACCCAAAGATTCCAGGTCGGGTGGAGGACCTCTATGAAACTCTCTGCAAAGGAGCCATACTTGGTTTGAAAAATCTTGGAGTAAATGCCGCATTTAGACCTAAAAATGATATAGAGGTAGCGGGAAGAAAGATATCGGGAACAGGGGGTGCACTGGAGGGGAATGCCTTCCTTTTCCAGGGTACATTGCTTACCGATTTTGATGTTGACACCATGCTTAGGGCACTTCGCATACCCATTGAGAAGTTAAAAGACAAGGAAATCGAGTCAGTAAAAGAAAGGGTGACATGCCTTGCTTGGGAACTGGGGGAGGTTCCAAAACTAGACCTAATCAAGGATGCTATCATAAAAGGTTTTGAAGAGGTTTTCTCTGTTGAATTTGAAAGAGGTGAGCTCACAAAAAAGGAACAAGATATATTCAAAGAGAGATTACCTTACTTCAATTCAATGGAATGGATATATGGATTAAGAAGGCCCTTGAAACACAGACATGAATTACGTGCTGTGCACAAAACTCCAGGGGGACTGATAAGGGCTTCACTGGTGGCAGATGCAAAATCGAATCGAATACACTACATATTGCTCACTGGGGATTTCTTTGCCTATCCAAAGAGGATGATTATGGACCTGGAGGCCAGGCTCAAGGATACTTCTGCCGCACATGATGAACTACAAAAACAAATACATGACTTCTTTTCTGAGAAAGAATCTCAAATTCCTGGAGTTGAACCCGATGATTTTGTGAGCGTGATAGAATCAGCCTTGGAGAAGATGAAGTATTCTGAATTAGGAATCGATTTTAAGGATGTAAACCGCATATTCACTGTGAACAGCTCCTTTTCGGACATACCCAAATGTTCCATTCTCTTACTTCCTTACTGCTCAAAGCTCCCAGAATGTGAATACAGGCAGAAAAAGGATTGCATAAAATGCGGAGACTGTAATGTTGGTGAGTGTTACGAGTTTGCCGAGGAAAATGGGATCGATGTTGTCACGATACTTGATTTTGAGGACCTCCTTTCCACCCTTAAGCGGTCAAAAGATGACGGGGTAAAGGCATTTGTGGGAAGTTGCTGCGAGGCTTTTTATGTGAAACACCTGGAGGATTTTGAGAGGATAGGTCTTCCCGGTGTTCTCGTGGATGTGGACAATCAGACCTGCTACGAACTGGGAAAGGAGAATGAGGCATTGGTGGGGGAGTTTGATAGTAAAACAGAGCTTCGAACAGATTTGATAGAGAGGGTCCTAAAAAAAGTCTGCCAGTAATCTCCATCATTTTCAATGTTTTGAAATAATGGCCTTTGTCATTATATATCTCTTAAACCGCCATATTTTCAACGATATGACGAAAAACATCAATAATTATGACGAAAAAGATACACTTATATACCGACAAAACCATTATTAACATGATATTGCGGCTGCGAAAATATCATAAAGAGGTGATATTATGATGCAGATAGCGAGGTTTCGAGGTGAATATGAAAGTTTTGGTAAAGAAGCTAATGAAGTCTCTAAACCTGCGGATCAGATATGGGATTTTATATCGGTAAATTATCAGAACTGGGAAAGTGACTATGTAGTCCCATTATATTTGACAAAAAGGGGAATTTATAGAGAAATAAGCCTGGTGGTTTGGTCAAAATCAGCAGATGATTTTACAGAATTTATAATAAACAATATCACTAGTAATGAATCTATCAATGATATTTCGATGGTCAATCTAATGGAGCCTAGGTTCTTTTCGATTCCAAAAAACCTCTCTCAAAATATAAAACGCTTTACCATTAGTCTGGATGTAGCACCTAAAGAGTCATCTTTTATTTTTGATTATATCACAAATATCAAAACACAATCTAATATTGTGGTAACGTACATTGCATATACATACCATCAAGGCGGCAGCATACTTTTATCATTACTATCAGGGGACCGGGCATATGTTGAGGAGTTCACAAGTAAATACCTCGATAGAAAAAAAGGTGTGATTAAAACGGAGATAGTACCCATAATCAAATCGAAAAATCTTGCTACTCCAAAGATATGGAAGGATCATGTTGGGAAATATTTTGTTGAAGATGGTGGAAGGGAAATTGAGGATCTTGAGACCTATGAGAGCTGGTCAAATCTGGGCTTCGAATAAATAAAAAGATCGTTTGTTGGGGATTGATAGAATGCTGCTGATCGCGAGAATAAAATGTGGTAAAACACAAGGATATGTTGAGGCCAAGGATGACGAAGTTTGGCAATATATATGCTCTAATTATAGAGATTGGATGAACGATAAGAACATCACCTTATTGTATCTGTCAAAGCGCTTCATTTTAGGTGAAAACAGCCTAATTGCTGATGTAACTGATGCTGATTACTTCCTTGCTTTTTTAAAAAAGCATCTTTTTCCCCTTGAATGTGTAAACAGCGTTCATATATTCAATTTAATGAAACCCACATTTTTTCCAGTTCCCCAGGGCATGTGTCTCGATTTAAAGAGATTTACAGTTACAATTAATGCTAGGCCAGCAAACTATAAAGATATTTATGATGCAATATGCAAGATTAAGCCAACAAATAACTTTGTGGTGCATTACGTTGCTTATATATTCTCAGATCATGGAAGTGATATAGTCACATCAGTATTGGCAAATGGTTTGTCCTCTGCGAAAAAAGGTGTTCAAGAGCATATCGATATATTGGATGGCGTTTACGAAACCGATATCGTTTGGATCACCAAGACAAAAGAATTGTTATCGACGATGGAGACAAAAAAGCTCAAAGAACCCACTTATACAAAGGATGAATTTGCGGCCTCGGCCTAAGACAGCAGCAATGGTTGTATGTTTTAAAATTTAATTTTTTCTGACAATTTAGGCATCCGATGGGACTTATTTACCGCACGGGGTAACAACGAAATATATATATGCAATACATTACAATCGTGAACATAACAAACGATATCGCAATATATATGCCGAAATGCTTAAAAGCTAAAATCCCATTTCCGAGCGATGCCTCGATAAAATACAGATGATATTGTAGCTAAACGGGGCTTCTGGATGGATTATCATGGAGAGTTCCCAGACCACCGACGAGAAGAAGGCACATATTGAAGCCGTCGAATTGGATCCTAATTTCAAGTTTGAGATATCCAAAGAATCTGGCGGAGAGAACATAACATCTTGTTTTCAGTGCGGAACATGTGTTGCTGTATGTCCTGTTGCTGCAAAGAACCCTGAGTACGATCCAAGAAAGATAATCTGGATGGCACTACTTGGACTCAGGGATGAGGTTCTCTCTTCAAAGGCAATATGGCTTTGCTCCACATGTTATAGCTGCTATGTAAGATGTCCACAGAACGTCAAGATCACCAGTGTTATGAGCGCTATTCAAAATATTGCATCAAGGGAGGGTCACGTGCACCCTTCCTATGAGGCCGGGCTCGAAATGCTAAAGAAGACTGGAAGGACGGTTGAGTTGTCTGAGTTTGAGAACCAGAAAAGGGAGAAATTGAATTGCCCCCCAATAGAGGAAAATGCACTGGCCACCATAAAGATTCTCGATGAAACTGGGATTTTGAAGAAAAAGGAAAAGAACAAGAAAAAAGGGGAAGAGGGATGAAGGTCGCATATTTCTTGGGATGCAACGTCGCATTGAGAACCTACGAATACGATGCTGCAGTTAGGCGCATCGCCGAGAAGTTTGGAATCGAACTTATGGACTCCAAAGATTTTGTGTGCTGTGGATATCCAGCAGCCCCTCAGGATCACTCAACCTTCTTGGCCCTTGCAGCCCAGAATCTGGTAGCTGCGGAGGAGATGGGGGTAGATTACATCGTTAGCGTGTGCAATTCATGCACAGCAACCCTTTCGAAAGTGAATAAGTTGTTAAAAGAAAATGAGAAAGAGAGGGAGCATATAAACAAGATACTGAAAAATTCCATAGGGAAGGAATTTAAGGGTACCTTGGAGGTTAGACACTTTTTGAGATTCATTTATGAAGAAGTCGGCCTAGATGAGATTAAAAAAGCCATTACCAATAAGTTAAATCCCGTGAGGGTGGCACCCCATTATGGCTGCCATTATCTCAAACCACCCGAGGTTTTTGATTTCTTCGAGGATCCTATAGTGCCACATACGGCAGATGACTTGATGGCTCTCACCGGAGTAGTTCCTGTAAAATATGAAAATATGAAGCAGTGCTGCGGCGGTGCAATACTAGCTGTTGATGAAGATACATCAATTTCAATGGTCAGGGAAAAACTAATACACGTTCATGAAGCACAAGCCGACGTTCTTGCAGTTCACTGTCCATTTTGTAATGTCATGTACGGCGAGTATCAGAAGGACCCGAGAATCGATATAGATTTCAAGGTACCAGTGATCTTCACACCCCAGATTTTGGGCCTTGCTTTGGGATTTGATGCAAAGCAATTGGGCATGAAGAAGAAGGTAGCAAAGCTGTTTTTAGAACCCCAGGAAGCCCCTGAATCCAAATCGGAAGAGGTGGGTGCGCATGGGTGAAGAGAGGGAGCAGGAGAAGGGTAAAAAGAAATCAGGTGAATTTCAAGTGATTACAGAGGATCAATTAGATCCCCAGTTCAAATATGAGATTATAAAGGAGCCAGGGGGCGAGAATTTTCTGCGATGTATGCAGTGCGGAACATGTACAGCAAGCTGTCCCGTAAAAGCAATCGATCCTGATTATAACTGCAGGAGGATCATAAGAATGGCTTTGATTGGGGACAAGGAAAGTGTTCTAAAAAGCAAATTCATTTGGATGTGCTCCACTTGTTACTCATGCTACGAGCGATGTCCCCAGGATGTTAAAATCACTGAACTTATGTTCGCCTTGAAGAATATCGCTGTTAAATATGGATACATACACCCCAGCATCAAGGCCCAGCTTGATCTTCTTGAGAAGTTCGGAGCTCTTCTGGAGATATCAGAATTCGAGAACAGGATGCGTGAGAAGTACGGATTACCGAAAATAAATCAGTCCCCCGAAAAGGTTAAAAAGGTCCTTGAGAAAGAAAAAATCAAAGATGTAATCGAGGGGGATAGCTGATGGATTATGCGCTCTTTTTAGGATGCACAGTTCCTGCAAGAAGTCTGGGCTACGATATCTCGGTTCGAAAGGTTGCAAAGGACCTGGATATAAATCTAATAGATGTCGAAGGATTTTCCTGCTGCGGCTTTCCAACAGCTTCCATTCATAGAGAGACCTCACTGGCCTTGGCTGCAATCAATCTATGTTTGGCTGAGGAGCGGAATTTAAACATAATTACTTTATGCAATTCTTGCACAGCGTATTTGACAAAAGTAAACATGATTCTGAAAAATAACAAAGAAACCTTTGAGAAGGTGAACGAGGTTCTCAAGGCAAATGACCTCGAATTCAAAGGTACAATCGATGTCAAACATATTTCGAGACTGTTGTACGAGGATATAGGGACCGTCAAAATCGAAAAGACAGTCAAACGGAGTTTAGACGGTATAAAAGTCGCCCCGATTTATGGTTGCCATTATCTAAAGCCTTCCTCGATTTACAACAAGTTCGACGACCCTGAGATGCCGAAATCCTTAGATAGCATAATTTCTGCAACTGGTGCCACTTCACTGGATTTTCCTGAGAAGATTTTGTGCTGTGGAGGGGCCATATTAGCAATTGATGAGAACGCCTCTATGGGAATGACCCATATTGTATTGGATTCTGTAAAATCACTGGAGGCAGATGCCATGGCCACCATTTGTCCCTTTTGCCATCTTATGTACGATGAGTATCAGGCCACCATCGGGAATAAATATGGTAAGGATTACAATATTCCTTCATTGTTCTTTTCCCAGCTTTTGGGTTTGGCCTTTGGCCATGAGGCTAAGGAACTGGGTCTGAAATTCAATGCAGTAAGAACCAAGAATCTTGTAAAGAAGATAATGGGAGGGGAGCAATGAAAAAAGGTGTGGTAGTAATAGGTGGAGGCATAGCAGGAATTCAGGCTGCATTGGATCTTGCTGAGTCAGGGGTAAAGGTGTATTTGGTGGAAAGGACACCCTCTCTGGGGGGAAGGATGGCCCAATTGGACAAGACGTTCCCCACAAACGACTGTGCAATGTGTATTCTTTCACCAAAGCTCGTTGGAGCTGCAAGGCATCCCAATATTAAGCTATTGACGTTATCGGAAGTCAAGAAGATCAAAGGAAAGGCAGGAGATTTTTCTGTCACAGTATCCAGGCATCCGAGATATGTGGATGAAGCAAAATGTGTGGGCTGTGGTGATTGTGCAAAGGCTTGCACTGTCCAGGTAGATAATGAATTTGATGAAGGTATGAGCAAGAGAAAGGCAGTTTATATCCCTTTTCCTCAGGCTGTACCCTTGAAATATACAGTTCATAAAAGGGGAAAATCCCCTTGTAAACTGGCCTGTCCCACCAAGACAAATGTGCAAGGATATGTGGCATTAATCAGGGAAGGTAAGTTCAGAGAGGCCCTAGAGCTCGTAAAAAAGGCGCATCCCTTCCCGGGTATATGCGGGAGGATATGCACACATCCCTGCGAGCAGAACTGCAAAAGAGGGGAAGTGGATGATCCGTTGGCCATAAGTGCATTAAAACGTTTCATTGCAGATTTGGAAGTCACATACGAGGATGCTCCCATTCTGCCCACTCCAAAAGAAAAGAAATCCCAGAGGATTGCCATCATTGGAAGCGGTCCTGCTGGCCTTACAGCAGCATTCAATCTCTCACTTGAAGGTTATCACACAACTGTTTTTGAGGCACTTCCTGTTCTTGGTGGGATGCTGTGGGTTGGCATCCCGCCATATCGTTTGCCCAGAGAGGTCATACAAAGGGAGATCGACGATATAATCAGTCTTGGAGTTGAGATTAAGCTGAACACACCCATAGGAGAGACCATAAAACTAGAGGATCTTCAAAAGCAATACGATGCAATTTTCATTGCAGCAGGTGCGCATAAACCATTTAAATTGGAAATCTCGGGGGAGGATTTACAGGGAGTTCATCACGGTGTCGCATTCATGAGAAAGCTGAATTTAAAGGAGCCTCTGGAGGTTAAGGAAAGGGTGGCGGTAATTGGTGGGGGCAATACTGCAATGGATTGTGCAAGAAGCTCAATTAGATTGGGTGCAAAGGAGGTTTACGTATTATACAGACGATCCAGAAATGAAATGCCAGTTGATCAAAAAGAAGTCGAGGAAGCAGAAGAGGAAGGTGTGAAGTTCAGATTTTTGACAAGCCCTACAAGGATATTGAGCGATGATAATGAAAATGTATCAAAGATAGAATGCATTAAAATGGAGCTTGGGGAGCCTGATGAGAGTGGAAGAAGAAGGCCCCAACCAATTTCAGGTTCTGAGTTCAAAATAGATGTGGACATGGTGATTCCGGCAATAAGCCAGGCACCCGATATTACATTCTTGCCCAAGGAAGTTCAGTTTGAAATGACAAAGTGGGACAGATTGGCTGTGAATCCCATAACCCTTATGACAAATCAAAAAGGAATATTTGCAGGGGGGGATTTTGTAACAGGGCCCTCATCTGTAATTCAGGCAATAGCAGCTGGAGAGCGGGCGGCAATTGCCATAGACAAGTACATCCAAGGTGTGGAAAACCTAGAGGAGAGCATGAAGGAAGAGGAACTTCCCGATATAAGTGATTTAGTGGATGTAACAGAAGTGATAAAGGAAAGAAGAAGAAAGGCAAAGACAATCGAATTGGAGAAAAGACTTGCCAGCTTCGATGAGGTGGAGATGGGATTCACCGAACAGGAGGCAAGAACTGAAGCAGAACGTTGCCTAAGCTGCGGCATATGTTCCGAATGTCTGGAATGTGTAAAGGCCTGCGAGGCTGAGGCAATTGATCATGATATGACAGAGGAGGAAATCGAGATTCCTGCAGGTTCTATTATCGTGGCAACCGGGTTCGATATGATCGATCCGGCTCACAGAACAGAATACGGCTACGGTGTTTACGATAATGTGATCACCTCATTGGAATTTGAAAGGATGTTGAGTGCATCTGGCCCCACTGGTGGTAAAGTAACAAGACCCTCAGATGGTAAGATTCCAAAAAGCATAGCTTTTATCCAGTGTTACGGCTCCCGGGATCAGCTCAAGGGCTGCAAATACTGCTCCCGTGTATGCTGCATGTACGCAATGAAGGAAGCCATGCTCGCCAAGGAGCACGAGGAATCATTAGAGGACATCACCATATATTACATGGATATTCGTGCATATGGAAAGGGATTTGAGGATTATTTTAATCGTTCAAAGGAAGAAGGAGGAATCAAGTTTTACAGGGGCAGGCCTGCCCGATTGTTCGAGAATGCCGAAACAAAGGATCTGATCATAAGGGCAGAGAACACCGAAACTGGCGTGCAGGAGGAAAAAGGTGCAGATCTTGTGGTGTTATCATCAGCTGTTATTCCTTCAAAGGGCACCGATGAGTTGGCAAAGGTGTTGGGAATATCTCTGGACGAAAGCGGATTTATCAAGGAGAAGCAGAGCAACACATCCATAGTTGAAACAGACAAAGAAGGTGTATATGTTTGTGGATGTGCCCAGGGACCTAAGGATATTCCAGACAGCGTGGCCCAGGCCAGTGCCGCGGCCTCCAAGGCTGAAATGTGGCTTTCCGATTATCGAGTTGAGGAGGAAACAAAGGAGATTCCCCAAATCGATGTGTCTGGCGCTCCTCGTGTGGGGGTGTTCGTGTGCCATTGCGGAAGCAATATTGCAGGTGTTGTGGATGTTGAGGCCGTAAGTGAATATACAGGGAATCTTCCAAATGTTGTATATTCCACCAACAATCTTTATACATGCTCGGACAGCACCCAGAAAGCAATACAGGATGCAATAGCGGAGCACAATCTAAACAGGGTGATCGTAGCATCTTGCTCACCAAGAACCCATGAACCCATATTCAGGGATACATGTGAAAAGGCGGGGCTTAATCCCTATCTTTTCACCATGGCAAATATACGAGACCAGTGTTCCTGGATACACATGCATGAACCAGAAAACGCAACAGAAAAGGCAAAGGATCTCGTTCGTATGGCAGTTGCAAGGGCCTGTCTTCTTCAACCACTTCAATCATCAGAATTGGAGATAACTAAAACCGCCCTCGTTGTAGGGGGTGGGATATCAGGTATGACCGCTTCTTTGGATTTAAATTACCTAGGATTCAAAGTTTTTCTTATCGAAGAAAAACCGTTTTTGGGTGGCGGTCTTGCCGATCGTGAGCTTCTTGCTCCTGAGTACACACCTGTTTCAGAAATACTTTACCAGCATTATAGGGACATAGAGGAGAGCGAAATTGAGGTTCTAAACAATGCCAATATAGATGACATCGATGGTTTTATAGGTAACTTCAAGGTGGACGTAACGCAGAGAGGTATGGGAGTTGATCCAGATAAATGCAATTTATGCGGGGAATGTGAAAAGGTCTGCCCTGTAGGAGTGGAAGTGGAGTACAATGAAGGCCAGGGAAAGAGGATCCGAAAGGCCATATGGCGCAAGGAGAACGGGTGGCCCAAATCATATGCTGTTGACTTTGATTATTGTACTGAGTGTGGTGAGTGTATAAAAGTCTGCGAACCAAAATGCATTCACCTTGAAGATAAGGATAAAATTACTGGACATCATTTGGACATAGGAACAATCATTTTAGCAATAGGCTCGGATTTATATGAGCCAAATGAAGGGGAATTTGGATATAATCAATATCCAAACGTGATCACAAATGCAGATTTAGAGCAGCTTCTTACCGAGCGAAGGGAGAAAGAGCCGCTAGAGTTAAATGGTAAGGAGCTGAAAAAGGTGGCCATAATCCACTGTGTCGGCTCCAGAGAGCCAGAAGGCTTTACCGGATGCTCGAGATACTGCTGCCAGGTTGCATTAAAACAGGCAAACGAACTTCGGGACTTGGGTGTGGAGGTGGCTGATTATTACAGGGATATAAGAGCCTTCAGCAAGGGTGCTGAGAAACTGTATCAGGACACCCGATTAAAGGGAGTTATCTACTTCAGATACACACCTGAACAAAAACCCGAGGTCCTTCATGAAGACGGTAAGTTGAAGATCAGGGCAATTGACACCTTGTTCGGGCAGATTGTTGAGCTCTCATTTGACGCCATTGTTTTGACAGTTGGTATGAGACCAAAGGAAAAGGAAACAAAGAGAATCCAGGAGATGTTAAGGATTCCAAGGGGTGCCGACGGCTTCATATTGGAAAAGCATCCAAAACTCGGCCCAATTGAAACAAATACAGACGGGATTTATGTGGCTGGCTGCGCACAGTATCCAAAAGATGTGGCTGATTCAATATCCCAGGCGTCAGGGACAGCTGCAAAGGCTGCAATACCCATGGCCATTGGAAAGGTTAGGGCCGAGGGCATAGTATCCGTAGTGGACAAGGATAAATGCACAGGATGCGGAACTTGTGAGCTTCTGTGTGCCTTTGGAGCAATAACGAAAAAGGAGGATGGAAAGGCCGAGGTAACTCCTGCCCTTTGTAAAGGCTGTGGTGTATGCAGAGCGAGCTGCCCAGAGCTTGCAATAACTCTTCCGCATTTTACAATGGATCAGTTGCTTGCCGAGATACAGGCTGTTTCTGAGGAGGGGGTGGATTAGATGGAGGGTGAAGGGCTGAAGACAGATGAAAATACCAGCGGATTCAAACCAAAGATCGTGGGTTTTCTTTGCAACTGGTGCAGTTATGCTGGAGCTGATTTGGCAGGTGTGTCCCGCATGCAAATGCCCACCACACTTAGAGTGATTAGGGTGATGTGCAGCGGAAGTTTGGATCCCAAGTTCCCTCTTTCAGCCTTGAAATCAGGGGTGGACGGAGTTCTGATAATGGGGTGCCATCCAGGAGATTGCCATTATATTTCAGGTAACTATGAGGCTAAAAGAAAGTACAGGATGCTCAAGAAAATAATTGATTTTGTGGATTTGGAGAATGAAAGACTGCAGCTTGAATGGATCTCGGCTTCAGAAGGTGCACGCTTTCAGGAGGTTGTCACAGAATTTACATCAAAGATAAAGAAACTGGGTCCCAATCCCATTCGCAAAAAGGATGAGAAAGCTAAGATAATTATCAGGCAGCTTGATGCTGCAATACATGCCTCCCAGCAGTTCAGGTTGAGATCACTTTTCGGCAGAGAAAAGAAGATAATGGAGCTTGGAAATGCTTACGGTGAGAAACTATCACAGGAAGAGATGGAAAAAATCGAGGATGAGATAATCGAGGAAGAATACATAAGAAGCAACATCATATTGAGGGTGGAGTCAGAGCCAAAAACAGTTGAGGAGATGGCAGGTGATACAGGGATTCCCACTGAGACTATTTTTAAACATGTTGCAAGGTTGTGGAAAAAACAGATCATCTTACCATTCGGCCATAAAGAGCTGTCGCCAACATACATAAAGGCAGGGGGTGTGTGATTGGAAAAAAAAGTTGGCGCGGTTATGGTCCTGGGTGCAGGTATCACCGGTATGCAAACGGCCCTCGATTTGGCAGAATCAGGATTTAAAGTTTATCTCGTGGAAAAGAGAAGCAGCATTGGAGGTGTCATGGCCTCATTGGACAAGACCTTCCCAACAAATGACTGTGCCATGTGCACCATTGCACCCACACTCGTGGGAACTGGAAGGCATCACAACATCGAAATCTTAACGGTAAGTGACATTGAGAAGGTGGAGGGCGAAGCAGGCGATTTTACAGTCTCAGTTGTAAAACATCCGAGATATATTGATGAGGAGAAATGTACAGGATGCGGGTTGTGCTCCCAGTACTGCCCCATCGAGGCAATAAGTGAGTTCGAAAGGGGAGTTTCAGTAAGAAATGCGACATTTGTCCCCTTCCCCCAGGCTGTACCTCTGGTATACAGGATAGACAGAACAAAGTGTATAGGCTGCGGACTGTGCGAGCAGTACTGCAAGGCAAATGCAGTAAACTATGCTCAAGAGGACGAGACTGTGAATTTAAATGTCGGCTCTATAGTCCTCTCACCAGGTTTTGAAACATTTGATCCCACTGTGAAATCCGAATACGGATACGGAAGATTCCCAAATGTGGTAACAAGCATACAATTCGAGAGAATTCTTTCTGCATCTGGACCGTACGCAGGTCATGTTCTTCGTCCTTCTGACGGTAAACATCCCATGAAGATCGCCTGGATACAATGCGTAGGTTCCAGGGACGAGCAGGTTGACAAGGGATACTGCTCTGCTGTGTGCTGTACCTATGCCACTAAGGAGGCCATCATTGCTAAGGAACATACAAAAGGAACAGACTGCACAATCTTCTACATGGATATGCGAACCTATGGCAAGGGATTTGAAGAATACTACAACATTGCCAAGAACCAATATGGAGTAAATTATATCAAGTGTAGGGTTCCTCATATCGAGGAAATTCCCGAAACAAAGGATTTGAAGATCATTTACTGGGATGAAAATGGGGAGAGAAAAGAGGATGTATTCAACCTTGTGGTTCTGTCTGTGGGGATGAAGCCAAGCCAGGACTTTAAAGAGATTGCAGAAAAATTTGGTATTGAATTAAATGAGTATGGATTCTGTAAGACAGAATATTTCTCACCACTCAAAACCTCAAGAAATGGAATCTTTGTAGGCGGCTCATTTTCCTCACCAAAGGACATTCCCGATGCTGTTGCACAGGCCTCAGGAGTTGCCTCCAAGGCATCCGGACCCATATCATCTGAAAGAAACTCCTTGGTCTCTGTAAAAGAATACCCCCCTGAAATCGACATTGGCGATGAGCCAAGAATCGGTGTCTTCTGCTGCCACTGCGGAATAAACATCGGCAGTGTGGTGGATGTTCCAGCTGTTTCGGAGTATGCAAAAACACTACCCAATGTTGTTCACACCGAGCATAATCTCTATACCTGCTCCCAGGACACCCAGGATAAAATCAAAGATGCCATAAAAGAGCATAACCTGAACCGAGTGATAGTTGCTTCATGCACTCCAAGAACACATGAGCCTCTTTTTCAGAACACCATAAGAGAAGCTGGTTTGAATCCCTATCTCTTTGATCTCACAAGCACGAGAGAACATGTCTCATGGGTTCACAAGAACGATAAAGAGAAGGCAACAGAAAAGGCCAAGCATATGGTGGCTATGGCCGTGGAGAAGGTGCGTAGAAATAAAATGGTTCACCTATCCTCCGTAGAGAGTGTGAAGGCTGCCCTGATAATCGGTGGTGGAATAGCAGGTATGACAGCGGCTTTGGATCTGGCAGATCAGGGTTTTTCGGCCTACATAATTGAAAAGGAAAATGAGCTGGGGGGAAATCTCCGCAACATTCATCATCTTCTTAATGAAGGAGACCCACATAGGGAGTTGAAGTCATTTATCGAGAAAGTAGAAAATAATCCCGCAATAGAGGTTTTCACCAATGCCAAACTTGAGAACTTGAGTGGTTATATCGGTAATTTTACTGCTTTGGTAAGGCAGTGTGAAGACACCAAGGAAATCAAAGCCGGAGCCATCATAGTGGCCACAGGGGCAAAGGAGTTCAAGCCGGAAAATCGATACCTCTATGGTGAAGACCCCCGGGTGATGACACAACTGGAGTTCGACAAGAAGCTTCATGATGAAGGATTCTCGGGAAAAAATATCGTCATGATTCAATGTGTGGGTTCAAGAGAGGAAGGCAGGGAGTACTGCAGCAGAATATGCTGTACCGAGGCTATTAAAAACGCCCTTGTGGCAAAGGAATTGAATCCAGATGCAAACATCTACATGTTGTATCGGGACATACGCACCTACGGATTCAGGGAAAAGGTATACAAGGACGCCAGAGAAAAAGGTGTGATGTTCCTAAGGTATACAAATGACAAAAAGCCAATCGTGGAAAAGGACGGCGATGATCTCAAAGTCTCGGTTTACAATGCCAATATCAAAAAGGATATAGTCATCAGGCCAGATGTTGTGGTTCTTTCAGCAGCAACTGTCCCTTATGAAGAAAACGAGGAGCTGGCCCAGATCATCAAGGTTCCATTAACTTCTCAAAACTTCTTTTTGGAAGCCCATATGAAGATCAAACCAGTTGATTTTGCAGCAGCAGGGATTTTCCTTGCAGGGACATGTCACTCTCCAAAGTTCATTGACGAGACCATATCCCAGGCCAGTGGTGCGGCATCAAGGGCCACGACCCTCATGTCTAAAAAGGAACTATTTACCGAGGGTATTTCTGTTGTTGTGGATGAAGAAAGATGTGCAGGTTGTGGTTTGTGTGAAGATAACTGTGCCTATGATGCCATCAAGGTAAACGAAGGAACCGGCTTTGCCGAGGTCAACGAGGTTCTGTGTATGGGATGTGGAGCATGCACATGCATATGCCCGTCAAACGTGCCCTTCCTTAGGCAGTTCGAACCCAAACAATTGATAGCAATGGTAGATAAGGCATTGGAGGCTGAAGGATGAGCTCTGACAGTATTAAATCCGCACTTGTCATAGGAGGTGGTGTGGCGGGAATGCAGGCCTCACTGGACCTGGCAAATTATGGTATCCAGACATTCCTTGTTGAAAGGCAAGAAGAGCTAGGGGGAAGGGCGTACAAACTCAGCAGAACTTATAGAACCCACGAGTGCAAGTCAGATGGTTGTTGCATGGATTACTGTCGGGAATGTATATTTACACCCAAGTTCGGAGAGCTGTTTCAGAACGAGAATATAGAAATTATGCTTGGAACAGAAGTTGATGATATTTCTGGGGAGCCAGGCAACTTTCAAATCACGCTGAATACAGGTGGTGAAACGCGAAACCTGAACGTTAATGCCATCATTATGGCAACGGGCTCCACAACATTTGATGCAGATAAAATAAAGGAGTACGGGCACGATCGATATGATGATGTAATTACATTTTTGGAACTTGAAAAAATGATTGTATCTCAGCGAGGAGAAGCTGAATCCTTTGCAAGACCATCGGATGGTAAGATTCCTGAAACAGTTAATTTCTTATTATGTGTTGGAAGCAGGGATTCCAACAAGGGCAACCAACACTGTTCCATAGTGTGTTGCACTTATGCCATAGGCCAGGCAAAGGATTTGAAGACAAAATACCCAGATATGGAAGTTTACATTCATTACATGGATCTTAGGGCGGCATACAGAGGATTTGAGGAATTCTACAAAGAGGCTCAAGAGATTGGAGTGCAATTTATCAGGGGCAGGGTTGCTTCTGTTCAAAAGGATAATTGGGATTTGGTTGTTAGCACCGAAAACATCGATTCTGGGGAGTTAATGGAGATTAAAAGTGATCTTGTTGTTCTGACTGTTGGGCAGGAGCCTCATAGGGGCAGTGATAAAATAGCCGAATCATTAAATCTTGCTCTTCAATCCAATGGTTTTGTATTTGGAAACGGGACCAAAGGAATCGCCGTAGCAGGATGCGCCCTGGGGCCAAGAGGCATCAGGTATTCTGTTGAGGATGCTAAAAGAGCTGCCCTAGAAATTGCGGATTTCCTTGATGGAGGTGAAGTAGTTGAGGGGAACTAGTTCAAGGAAACCAAAAATTGGTGTGTTCTTCTGCACCTGCAAGGGTTCCATTGGGAAGAATGTGGATTTAAATGAACTGGAGAGCAGGGTCAAAGAGAATCCAGATGTTGTCCTTTGCATTCGCCACGACAAGCTATGTGAAAAAGATGGCCAGGCTTTCTTAAAAGATCAGATATCCAATACAGATGTTGACAGGATAGTTCTGGTTGGCTGCACTCCAAGAACTTACGAAGAGGTAATTAACAAGGGAGCATTGGAGGCAGGAATCAACAGACATCTAGTGGAGCATGTGAACATAAGAGAGCTTTGTGAATGGATACATCCTGATGAAAAGTCTGCAACAGAAAAAGCTGTCTTTCTAGTTCTAGGGAGCATAGCCAGGGTAGCCTTTGCCCAAGAAGTACTTGATAAGCAAGTCATACTTAAAAACAACAATGTGTTGATAATAGGCGGTGGAATCGCAGGCATCACATCTGCCTTGGAATTGATAAAAAATGAAATCAGTGTGCACCTGGTGGAGAAGACAGATAAACTCGGGGGAAGGGCCTATGAACTGGACACTCAGAGGCTTAGCGAGGAAGATGTTATACTTCCAAATATAAATGAATTAATAAAAAGCGATAAATTCCATGTAATGCTGGAATCAGAGGTTGTGGATGTCAATGGAACCCTTGGTGATTACAAGGTGAAAATTGCATCCAAAGACAAAGAAGAAGAACTGGATGTTGGAGCCATCGTCATTGCCACTGGCTCTGAGCTTTTTGATGCCATACGAATTCTAGAATACAAATACGATGATGCAGATGTAATCGATTTCTTTGAACTTGAGAAAATGCTTGTCAAGGATGAAGTAAAGGTGCCTTCTTCAGGGGAGATTCCAAAACGGATCAACTTTATACAATGCGTCGGTTCAAGGGACGAAAACAAAGGTAATGCCCACTGTTCCTTGGTATGTTGCACATATGCCATAAAACAGGCTGCAAAGATAAAAATCCTTTATCCTGATACCGAGGTATATATTCATTACATGGATCTTCGGGGACCAGAGTGCGGATTTGAGGAGTACTTCCTGGATGCCCAGAAAAAGGGCGTCAACTTTATCCGAGGAAGGGTGGCAGAGATCCAAAAGGACGGCAAGAATTTAATTCTGAGAACCGAGCATATCGAGCTTGGGGACATCATGAGCCTTCCTTCGGATTTGGTGGTATTATCCGTTGGTCAGCAGGCCTCAGTGGAAACCCAAAAATTAGCTGACATGGTTCATCTACCCCTTGACAAGGATGGATTTTTAGGATACTACAACGACAGATTCGAAATTCTGGACAGGCGGGGGATAAGTATAGCTGGATGTGCACAGGGGCCAAGAGGTGTTGCTCGCTCTATTTCGGATGCCAAAAAAGCGGTCAGGGAGATTGCAGGTATTATGAAGAAAGGCTTTACAGCCCGTTCTATTCATTCTGTTATAGACGAAACAAGATGTGCAGGGTGTAGGATCTGCGAGGAGCTTTGTCCCTACGAAGCAATTTACATGAAAAATGTAAAGGATCATGTAACAGAAGAGTCCAGGTTGATTTCAAGTGTGAATCTTGCAGTATGTCAGGGGTGTGGGGCATGTGCCATGGCATGTCCTGGTGGTGTGCCCCAATTGATAGGATATTCAAATAAGGAGATTCTAGCTCAAATTGATGAGTTGATTTAAGAGGTGAAGGATATGGTAACTGAAGCCCAACCAAAAGAAAACGAAGTTGTATCGGATGATAAAGAGGGAGATTTCGAGCCCAAGATCATCGGTTTTCTCTGCAACTGGTGTTCATACACAGGTGCAGATTTAGCTGGTGTATCCAGGCTGCAGTACCCTCCAAATTTTATTCCCATTAGGGTGATGTGCACAGGGGCTGTGGATCCTGTATATGTTATAAAGGCTCTACTGGAGGGTGCAGATTCTGTTTTAGTAGCTGGATGTCATCCTGGAGACTGTCATTATCTATCAGGCAACTTCAAGGCGAGAAGGAGGATCGCCATACTGAAAAAACTCCTGGAAAACCTAGGTTTGGAGGAGAGGCGGATCCGTCTGGAGTGGATTTCCGCAAGCGAGGGTCAGAAATTTGCAGATACTGTGAACGAGATGGTCAAGGAGACCAAGAAGATGGGGCCGAATCCCATCAAAAAGGAGTGGGATATCTAGGAGTGATGAGAATGTCCAAGAATGTAAGATTGAATGTTGAAGAAGACTTGTTATCCACAGTGAATGAGTTATTCAAAAAGATGCTGGAAAAAGATGCTGCAGATGTATTGATAGTACCCCAGGATGTTCCTTCAGGTGCCTGTACGGTCCAGACCCTGGTGAGGTATCCTGCGGGACTTCGTGCTTTAAATCCATTTGCATTTGTATTGCCCTCCAATTCTGCAGACATTCTGGTAAAAACAACTGACCAGGCATCCCAAGAGAGGATTGTTGTCGTGTTTCGCCCCTGCGAGCTGCGTGCAGTATTCGAGCTTGCAAAACTCAACCAGATAAATCTGGATAATGTTACTTTGATTTCAGTTGATTGTCTTGGAACATTGCCTGTCCCAGAATATGTCGAACTTGCTCAAAAATCCGAAAATGGTTTGACAATGAAACTGCTTTTTGATGTTCAGAAAGGGGGAAAGGAATCGCTCTTGGGTCTGGATTTGCGATCGGCGTGTCAGATCTGCGAGCTACCTGTTATGGATAATGCTGATGTCTCCATATGCACAATTGGACTGAACCTTCAAAAGGAGGTCCTTTTAAAGGCAAACACACCAAAGGGGGAAGAGTTTTTAGGTGCCATAGGAATGGAGCTTTCTGAGGAAGAAGATCCCGAAAGCAGAAAGAAGGCTCTCGAGCAATTGTTTAAGGTTAAGGCTGAAGCCCGGGAAAAATTGGATGCACAGGTCAAAGAGGAGGTAAAGGACATTGCAGGATATATGACCGTCCTCGCAAGTTGTATCAATTGCCATAACTGTATGAAAGTGTGTCCTATTTGCTACTGCAAGGAATGCTTTTTTGATTCTGATATTCTAAAACCCTCGCCTAAGCAGCTTCTTGACAAATCAGAAAAACGAAAAGTGGTGAGAATGCCAATAGATACAACACTATATCATATTGGCAGGATGAACCACATGATCACATCCTGTGTCTCCTGCGGTATGTGTGAATCTGCATGTCCAAGCAAGTTACCTCTGCTCGCAATCTACCATGCATTTGGCTCAGATGTTCAGGCACTTTTTAATTATGTTGCCGGAAGAAGTCTAGAAGAAGAGTTGCCCCTGGCAACGTTTAAGGAGGAGGAGCTGGAGTCGGCCTAGACATTTTCTAATTACCCATTTATGTAAATAAAGAGGTTTTTTTGCATATTACAATTAGCAGATTCTATGTAGCTTTATTACTGCTTGTGTTTGGCGATTTCACTTTTAAGCCATTCAGCTACCTTGTCTCCATGAAACAAGGAGCCAAATTCGCCTTCATCGGACAGCTTAACTTTGAATACCCAACCCTCACCGTATGGAGAATCATTTATCAATTTGGGTTCATCTTCGATGTCCTCGTTTATTTCCACGATTTCTCCGGAAATAGGTGAGTAAAGTTTTCCTGTCCACTTCCCACTGCTGATTGTTCCGCAAGGTTTTCCCTGGGCAACCTCATCCTCTTCGTCAAGAGTCACAACTCGTTTGATGGTGCCTGCCATTTTCTGTGCGAAATCGTTTATTCCCACCACACCAATATCACCCTCTTTTCTTACCCAGGTGTGTTCGGCATGGTAATAAAGATCATCTGGCATGTCATATCCTTCGATATCCATGTTTTCGTCCTCCTATCTATTTATCTTTATCCCCCCTAATCCATGAGCATAACCTCATGTTTGGGATAGAATATAAAAGAGGTGAAGGATTATGAGAATATATATCGTTTTCGTTGCGTAATGGAGTTATGAATCAACGGAAATCGCCATTTTATTAAATTCTCAGTGAAAAAAGGCAGTAACTTTGCTGATAAGGCCCGCTAAATAGGGAACTTTTCCCTGAAAATCAACAAATTTTATAACCTCTCCCGTCATTTATCATATATATGTCGAAATTGAAAAAGTTTGGGCCCGTTATCATAGTATTGGTGGTCCTAGTAATATTGCTGGGCTTTCTTGGCGGAGGATTGGAGTTTGGAAGACAAGAACAAGAGCCATATGTCAAATTGGCGCCCCTTACTGCACAGGCAGGTTCGGTATGTTCTTTTGAACTTGAATCCAACCTAGAGAGCCTTACTGTATCAGTTCCAAGCAATATTCTCATTGTGGAAGACAACACGATTTCTTCCAACAGCACTATGTTATTAAACAAGCCCATTCAAACATTGCAGCTTCTCCTTCCACCCACCGCAACCGATACATTTTCCATTAAAATTTCTAGTGACTCCTTTGAAGATGATATATCGGTTTCAGTTGAACCGGATGCTGGGTCCTTGGTTTCTGGGGATGAATATTACAGCTACATGAGGACCTTTACTTCAAGATATGCAAAACGCTCAACTGGTTTTCCTCACATGACTTCAGTTGCTAACTACTTGAAACAAGAACTATCTAGCTTTGGGCTGGAAACCGAGATCCAACAATTTCAGCGCGAAAGCAGGGATGTTATGAATGTCGTGGGATATCATTGGGGTGTTGAAAGACCAAAGGAATGGATCGTTTTAGGAGGTCATTACGATATCAAAGAAAAGACCATAGAGGGCGCCTACGATAATGCCGCCGGAACAATCGCTGTGCTCGAGGTAGCCAAAGCTGTATCGATGATGAAAACCGACAGGACCATCGTCTTTTGCCTTTGGTCAGGGGAAGAGCAGGGTTTATGGGGATCATCGCACTTTGCTGAGAACATTCCAGATGGTGTTACTGTAAAGACTTATCTTAATTACGACATGGTGGGCCTCAACTGGCCCCAGTTGTGGCAATTGAATGTGCTTGCAGGTCCGGATGAGAATGAAAACGAGGTGGAGAACCCGGAACTGTTGAACATAAGCAACAGGGTAATAAATGATATTCTCGGGTATCCTTCAACAGGCTTTGATGTCAAGGAGACCAGTGAGGGCAGTTCTGATCAGGCTAGCTTCTGGCCCATCGGTGTTCCCACCATCTATTACGCTGGTAAGATTGTATATTTTGGATATCACAACAAAGCAGATGATCTTGCCACAATGGTGGCCGAAGCTCCTGGTTTGGAAAATCTTAAGGGGGGATTCGAAACAGTTGTTTGGGTCTCGTACTACACTGTTATTTTACTCGATTGTGATGAGCTGGTAAAGCAGGTAATGGATTAAAAGAAATATTTTAAGAATTAAGTTCTTAAATGTAATTTGAGATATTGAAAATATTGTTAAACAATCCTAGAGGGCCTCATATGCCAATTGAACAACATCCATGGTTTTGATGAGGCCGTTCTCCATAGCTACGTTATTCAGATTTAGGTTGCAGAATGGACATGTGGTAATTATCAATTCGGCCCCTGTATTTTGTGCCTCTAAAACTCTCTCCATTGCAAGGGCAACAGCGATGGGTTTAAAGGCCGCAACACATCCGCACCCCGCACCACAGCACCTGGAAAGCTCCCTACTTCGCACCATTTCAACGAACTTTATTCCTGGTATACTCTCTATAACCTTCCTTGGAGCATCAAAAACCCCGGCACCTCTTCCCAGGTGACATGAATCGTGAAAGGTAACGGTCTTTTCAATAGGTTTTGTGAATTTTATTCTACCTTCTGCAATCAATTTCTCCAAAAACTCGGAAACGTGGTACAATTCAAATGGCAATTCACCAACGATTTTTAGATACTCGTTTTTTATGGTATTATAACATCCTGCACATGCGACAACCAATGTCTTTGCCCCCGTGTTTTTAATAGCCTGGACATTATGATTTGCGAATTCTTTAATGTAGTCTATTTGTCCGGTATTTATGCATATTGAGCCGCAGCACCATTCATCCCCTCCAAGAATGGTGAAGGGCAAGTTCACTTTGTTAAGGAGTCTTGCCGTGGTTACAGCCATTTCCTGTTTTCTGTAAGCTTCTGTGCATCCTTGGAAAAATACCACTTCGGGATTTTTAGAAAGAGTCACATCATCGGGAAGCCAGTTTCCCCTGTTTTCTGGAGGTTCGGCAAAGGGATTCTTGAACTCGTGGATCCTGTCATGTACTTTCTTGTGGGCCTCTATACTGATCAGACCCTCTTCAAACAGCCATTCCTTGACCTTTTTCCAGAACTCATGTAATTTGATGTTTACATGGCATACCTCTTCGCAGGCCCCACATCCTGTGCACTGGAACATTCTCACGATGAAGTCCTCGTTGACTTCAATCTGCCTGCGTAGAATCCTATCCAAAAAATTTCTCTGTGTTAACTGCTTGAGATAGAAGATCTTACCTCTTGGTGAGGCTGATTCCCATCCTAATTGTTCGAACATAGGGCATATTGATGTGCAGTACCCACACTGAAGGCAGGAATACATATCATCTGAAATACCCTCTATTTTCACCTTCAAGCTGACACCCCTTTATCCTTGGTCATAAGATGTTTTACCCAGGACATGACATTCATTCCGAGGTTCAATGCAAAAGAGGGTATGGGGATTCCAAATCTTGTGAGTCCCTCGGTGGTTTTTCCAGGGTTCATCACATCATATGGATCAAGGACGTCCTTGAGGTCTCTCATCACACCATATCCATGACCGTACATCCTCTTAATATTCCCAGAAAAAAAGAGTCCCAGTCCAGCAGGTCTACCTCCATGTTCGAATGCAAGATCCCCCAATTTCTTGACAAAGGAAAGTGATGCTATGTTTCTGATTAATTTACGCTCGTCTGAAAGATAATATGGCATGAAAACCACGGTATTTCTATCACTGACCATACCCGTTATCGCTGCCCTGAGCTTCATTTTTGCAATTAATTTATTTGTTGCAGAAATCATATTCCCCATACTCGATACAGGAACGAAAACTTCCCCGAGCACCGCCGATGGTCCGGCTCTTTTAGTTCGAAGTTCATAGAACCTCTCCTTCCATTCATGCTCTGAGAATTCTTGGCTTTGCTTTTCTCCTTTGCACTTAATAGCGATGTTCTCTATGATCTCATCCTCTAAATCAATCACCTCTGAATCCCCTTCCAGAGCAATATTCAGCATTCCTCCCAGCTGTTGCATATCTTCTGCCATCCCTATCTCTCTGAGGAATTTGAAATGATTTCTATCTAAAAATGAAATATGTAGCGGGACAATATCGGTTTTTGTAAGGACTCTTACAGTCTTTGATAAGTCATTTAAATCTGAGAATGCATAGGATACGGGGCGTAGTTCCTGGGGTGCTGGATAGATCCTCACACCCACTTTTGTTATTATTCCAAGGGTACCTTCAGCCCCGAAAAATAACCTGTTGAGGTCAATTCCACCAAAGTTCGACGATTTTTTCCCGTTTGTTGATATGATTCTACCTGTGGGCAGTACAACTTCCATGGATATGATCTGGTTTATTGCGGATCCATATTTGTATGAACCTACACCAACACCACCGGTATTGATCCAGCCTCCAACAGTGGCAGCGTAAGCGGAGCTTGGGTATGATCCTATGATATACCCTCTTCGTAAGAGATTTTCCTGTAGCATTTTCCATGTGATTCCTGGTTCCACTGAGGCGGTGAGATTTTCCTCGTCAATTTCCAGGATCTTGTTCATTCTTGTGAGGTCCAGTACGATACCCCCCTCAACAGGCATTGCCCCTCCTAAACCCCAGCTTGCCCCGCCTCTTGGAACCACGGGGATTCCCTCAGATGCCGCGATCTTCATTACCTCGGAGATTTCCTCGTCGTACTTGGGTTTAACAACAAGATCGGGCATCATTTTAAAACCCAATTCCATTAATTTTGGCAGGGATGCCAAGTCATGGCTATACATCCGTCTTTCGAAGGAATCGTTTCTCACCCTATCCTTGCCGGTTATTGTCGTGATCTCTTCGTACAATTCATCTGATACTTTACTCATACCGAAGTCCCCATATCGAGTTATCGTCAACTTCATTGCGAATATCGGATATAGATAGACGTATAACGGTTGCAAATCGTCGTTACGTTATTAATCCTATGACATTTAAAGGTAACGGTTTAAGTATCATAAAAGGAATAATCTGATACAAATTAAGAAGTAACAATCAAAAAGAACATACAACAAAAACATATACAAAGAGAACTTTAGGGATTTGCCATGTCGATGGAAAAGGGCGAAACGGAGATAAAAAAGATAAAAACCCACGTAAAAACCCTTTGGGAAGGGGGTATCAAAACCACCACCCTCATAAGGGGATTCGAGGTAGAGGCTGATGGTCCCAAATGGAAGTATGGAACCAATTCTGCACCTGCACCCGGAGAATTATTTCTTGCTAGTATAGGTGCATGTTTCACCTCCACATTTACAAAATGCGCCCAGGAAGTTGGCGTTATTTTAGATGATGTGAATACAGATGTAAGAGGTGAGATGAGCCACGAAATGAGTGGAAAGGAGCAGATATTGAAAATCGAAATGGTACTTCATGTTTATGCCCAGAAGAGGTTTCAGGAAGATCTTAAAAATTGCTTTGAAAAATCAAAAACAAGATGCCCTTTGATTAATGCAGTGAACTGCGACATAGAAATTAACTATGAATTCAAAGGAGATTGATGGAATCCCATTCTATTGTGGAATATTGGCATTTCAATTTTTTTTTTGTAGAAGAAGATATTGTATCCATCTGCTATATCACGGTAAGCATAAGAACTGCGCACATGATGATATTGTAGTTGGTGGCAACAACAACAGCCCGATGGCTATTTTCGGTATTGGTGGGCTCTCTAATAAGTGGAATTGCGGTAATCCAAAATAATAAGGAAATAACTATCATTGTAATTATGAAAATCAAAGCATTTTCTATGTAAAGGGACAGAAAGATGGCAAGAGCCAGTGTGATTACTGAAAAAATCATGGAAATTTCAGCTACAGTCCTCGGCTTTGGCCTCACAATGAATATCTTGGCCTGTGTAAGGGCCCAGGGCAGGGTTAGGATATGGAATGCCTGCCAGGCTGCAAAGACTAGATACAATATCCATGGAACAGGGGATGTGAACAATGTATCAGGTGAATAAGCTGCCCAACCGCCTATACCGATTAGTGCTGGAATTCCTGGTAGGACGAGGTATCCTATTCTATCTCTTAAAAAAGGGTAAGCTGTTCCAAATCCAAGGGCAACCAGCTCAATTATCACCAACTGCCAGTTGAAGATGAGATAGGATATGAGAATCCCAAGGGATCCAAGTAGTGCACCGTAAACCCCCCCTACCTTTCTTGGTATTGTTTCAGTTGGAAGGGGTCGGGAAGGCCATTTTACCTTGTCTATTTCCTTGTCTATGAAATCGTCGATTGTATGCTCTGCAGAGGTGAGCATATATACTGCGATGAAACCCAATATGAATGATTCCCATGAAGGTAGCCCTTTTAGGGCTAAAGCAGCCCCAGCAAAGAACATTAAGGGGCCCATAATAGCAACCAAGGGTCTTTGAAGACAGATTAATGCAAGCATCTTATTTTTTAAACCTGCACCTTGGGGTATCCCGCCACCATAGAGTATTTGCATTGCTGTTTCCATTTTTTTATTCTTTTTCATATCTACATCAGACGCATTTTGAACACTGATTTTTGGTTCCATTCGAAATCCTAATAGGTTCTCAACATAAATTAATTTTAGGAGGGTTGTTTATTGGATTGAGGTTAATATATAAAAAAAATAAAAAGGGGGAGGGGGCAGATATCCGTGAGGGGTTTGCACTAATATCTATGCATCGCTTAGAACCAGATTGTTGATTTCCGAAAGGTCATCCAAACCGTTCATCCCGAGGATATCACTGGACATAGTATAGAGCACATCATCTATGTAAAATGACCTTTGTATCGATTTACTACTGGACCTATACCAGTATCCGGACTGTGCTTCATCACCCTCAGAATGGCTGATTCCACCTTTTAAAATGAATCCATTTTCTTTTGAGATATCGAACACATAGGCTCCATCCCAGACAAATTCACCATGGGTGAAGGGTGGAGCCCCGTCGGGATATTTTGTTTGGTTGATCTTGGCAAGGTTGATTGGTATTACCAAAGTATTCTTTTCCCTGCTGAACAAGAACGCATGAGGGTCATATAATGCGGGTGACCCTGTTCCTCTGTCACCAATAATGTATTTTGATAATTCTTTTGGATTATGCACATCACTGACATCGAATAAGGAAAGTTTTACACCCTGGTACCATGCGAAATTGCCTTGTTCCGCCTCCACTGTGTCCTTTCCAATTCCTATAACATGATTTTCGTCATATGGGTGTAGGTAATTGGAGTAACCTGGTATTTTTAATTCGCCCAGAATTCTTGGTCCATGTGGATTCTTAAGGTCGATGACAAAGAAGGGATCCACCTTTTTAAATGTGACTAAATAAGCCCTATCTCTCATGAACCTCGCCGAGTATATTCTCTCTCCTGGAGCAATATCTGAAACACTTCCTACAACATTCAAATTCATATTCATGACAAAAACATGGTTGTTAGCGCTGCTCTCTCCGCTTCTTGAGACATATCCGGTAGTTGTAGCTATCCGAAAATAGCCTCTGTGTTCACCCATTGAAAAGCGATTTAATGCTCTTCCGGCAACATTCCCCATGGCCTTATACTCTATCATCCCGTTTTCGATGGAAATACGGTGGATTATTGTTTTTTCGATTCTTGATGAATAGCTGTATAAATAGTCATTCTGATTTTGGTTCTGATATTCATATTTTGTATAGGTGATGTAGATGTTGTTTACGGAAACATAGATGTTGTTACCAGATCCCATTAGAATCGCTCTTATGACAGGCTCTTTTGAGGTATCCACAACATTTACAGAGATTATCGTTGTGAGTGATCGAGACGTGGATGAATCGTTAAAATAGCATATCTGGGAGGGATGAACTGATAGGTCTTCTTCTTTTGTATATCGTGATATGTATTGATTGGTAATAAGATATACATACTCTCCTACCACACGGGATTGTACGATTCTACCATTGAAGGAGTTACTATCGATGAGATCAGGATTTGCTCTGTCTTTTATATCGAAAGTATAAACAAAGAACTTATAGTAATCAATTGATCCCAAAAGAATCAGCTTTTCATAATGCAAATAAATCTCACTGATGGAACCATCGACCATCACTTTAGTGAGAATTCTTGCGGTTTCGGCGGGAAACACATCTGCAATGATCACGCTCTTTTTATCCTTTGAGACGATGTATGCGTACTTTGCATCGTTTTTGATGATGTCTCCTTCATCCACACCCAATACCTGGATATTTGTGGTTGAGTAACCAGAACCTGAGTTTACAGAAGGAAGGCCGAAACTGGTACTAATTGAAGTTACACTGTCCGTAGGTAATCTAGCTAAATCTCCATTATATAAATAATATTCATCTCCATAGTTAGTCGAAGTACTATTAGGGTCATATCCTAAATAATCCATAAATTCTGCATACGATGAAAATCTATTGATTTCGTCAGTTTGTTCCTCGTAAAAAAAGGGAGGGATTTCTTCTTGTTCTTCCAAGGTATTTTGATTGGATTCAGTAATGATTTTCTCCTCTATCTCTATAGGTTCTGATGCATTGGGAATTGTCAAATATACAGTTGTGCTAGATGGTTTCGTTTCAGATTCTTCTTTTTCAGTTAGACCTTGACCTTCCGCCTCCTCACTATCTGATATTTCCTCCTCAGGGATTTCATTTGCCATTTGCTCTTCATAATAACTTCTTATATATTCCACCTGATAATCCTCTAAACTGTTGGGTATCTTAAGATAGATTATCCCTTCACTACCCCTGATAACAATATATTCTGAGTTTTCAGAATTATCCTTTAAATGCAGGAAGGTAGTAGACCCTGGCTTAGAATCATTATTTTCTGGATTTGAGTATTCTGTATTGCCCACAATCATGTTTGCAACAAGCATCGAGATTATGAATAAAATCCCGATGGCCACAATTTTTCTGTTAAACATTTTTTTCACCATAGATACCATCCTTATCAGTATAAAAAGTATTTTTGGCTTAATCGTCAAAATGTTGGCACGTTCGTCAAAATGATATAAAAAGAGTCAAAATTAAAAAATCAGGCAGGCGAGCCCTCGATTATACCTATGACCTTCCTCAACTGCACATCCTGGTTCAGGGAGTACACTATCTCCTTGCCCTTCTTGTGTTTCTTTATGATTTCCGCATCTTTTAGCCGCTCTGCATGCCAGTTCACGGTGGAGGGATGGATTTTCAATGATTCTGAAACGTTCTTTTGGTTGGATTCAGGGTTGGATAAAAGGAACTTCACGATCTTCCTTGCCGTCCCATTTTTCAGGGCAGACATGATATGTTTGTATCCATTTCCATTGGTGTACTTGCTGTAACCATTCTTGTTGACATAGTAGCGCTTGTATTTCCCGTTCTTATGGCACACTATCTTGTCCATTCCTTCCAAAACTGAAAGGTGATACCTAGCACTACTTGAGCCTAGATTTAACTTCTTGGTTATATTGGCAAGGTGCTCTCCAGGATGCTCTGTGATATAGGTGTAAAGCTCCTTTCTCACACCCTCTAATTCCATATCCCTGTCCAATCTAGCGAACAGCCAGTAAGATAGAACAAGTGAACTTATAATTAATATAGAAAGAATGTACAGCCAAGGTGGAGGTATGAACCCACTTTCGCCTCCATCATCATCTTCCTGTGGTTTTACATTTTCATAGGACTGCTCAGCCATCGCAGCTAATGCTAGGTCCCTATTATTGTCGTAGTCTTGGGCTCTCAACCAGGTCACGGCCCTTTCCATACTGGCTATGTTTTCCTTATTTGGATGTGTTGATAAAGCCATCACAGCCCAGGCTGTATCCTCGATTCCTCCAAAGCTGCCGTCAGGCCTCTGCTTCAACATAAGCGTAGCTAACTCATCCCAGACATCCAATCCTGCACTGTCCAAGGCCAGTATGGCTTTTGCATCATCCTCAACTGAACCCCAAGAATGCTCTTCATTTTCCTGCTCCAAAAGCCAATCAACACCCTTTTCCACGGCTTCGGAGTGCTCCTCATCTCCTGCCAATGCCCATGTTGCCATTGCAGTGTCGCCCACATCCTCGTTCCAGCTTCCGTCCGGATCTTGGTCCTCCAATAGATCCTCTTCAACTTCATCCTGGAGCTTGACGAATTCGTTAGAATCAGGGGACTCTCTCGCCTCATATCTGGGTGTAATGATAAGCGCTTTTGTTTCCACTGGAGCGTCTGAAGAGTAGGTTTTCGTGGTATATTCCATCGCGTCATAGGTAACTAAGTCACAACAATCCCATCTATAACGATAGGACCCCCCAGCAACCCCAATATCACAATTGGCAACAAAAGCTATTACGGTATTATTTAAATCGTCATCCCAGCTTCCATTTGGGTTCTGGTTATCATTGAGTTGGTAAAGTAAAGTATCTGACTCATCTTCTCCTTCCTCACCCTCATCAGCACAAGCTTGGCTGGCTATTATGAAAATAGCGCAAATGGCCATGAGGCCTAGAAGCCCCAGTATTCGTAAGCGCCGCTCCCCGCTCATCAGGTATTATAGCTATATGTACATTTATATATTTTTTGGCACAATCATCAAAATATTTCAAATTGTTTAAAGTTTTAATCACATTTTTTCCACATCTTTATTAAAATTCCCACCCGCAGTGTTACTTTCGGTTTTAATTTAGGGGTGGTCCCAAGAAACACTTTGTCCTTCGATTATACTATTAGATGTTGAGGTCTTAATCCTCAGGACTCCATCCCCACTCCTCCACCCAAAATAATCTGATATGAAGTACGAATGATTCGTGTTTTAGGGGGGCCAAACAAAAGAAATCCAATTGACCATTTAAACCATAACCACAACTATAATTACCAATCAAAGAATTATCGTTCGGTTCCATGAATATCCTCCCAGATATCCGCTTGACAATCGATGGTGTTAACATATCAATACTGCAACTTCAGGCACTCATTGCAATAGCCACCACCCGTTCCCAAAACAAGGCTGCGCAAACCTTGGGGATATCGGTTCCAGTCCTCCACAGGCGTATCAAGGATCTGGAAGAAAAGTTGGGTATAAAATTGATTTTAGGCACCCCAAGAGGAACAGTTCTTTCTGAACACGGAAATGAGATGGTAAACACCTACAAAAGATACCAAAGTAGATTGAAGAACCGGACAAACCCATGTATCGCGTGCTCTCCTCTCTACAGCCATTTGATCATGGAGGTTGTATCGCCTATTGAACGAGAAGGCCATCAAATAGATATGTTTGTTGGGGACGATATGCTCAACAAGCTTTACCTGGATATGGGGCTAGTAGATATCGTGGTGTTCGACGATCCAATTTACGTACACAGGGAGAAAGAGGCCTACGAATATTATGAAGTAGCAGAGGTAGTAAAAGACACGCTCATTCATGTGAATATGGGTAAGAAGTATATTCGTTACAAATATGGTGCCCAGAGGATAGGTTTCAGCAATTTGGATATTAAGGGTAAAAAATACAAGATAGTAAGAGAAACAAGGGACTATAACCAACTTTTAAAATCTGGCCACAGTTTTTTTATCAACAGAAGTTTGGCCAAAAGGGAGGGCTTGGATCTTCAAAGCCAAACCGAACCAAGCCAGCTTATGCACAGCATCTTCGCACTTAACGTTGGAAAAGGAGATGAGCTGGATCTTTTGATGCGAAAGCTGGATCATTACCATGAAAAATGATGTCTTCTCCTTAATATTGACTATATCCTAATATATGAATCCTCCTCTGAAAGTGAGGGTTTCCTTTTTAGAACCAGGTAAATTACTGTTAGGACAATCCCAATTATTAGGCATATCGCTCCTAAAACAAGATACAATGGTGAGAACCTGCTTAAGATTTTATAGCTCAAATCGACTTCAAAGGAATCAGTATTGGAAACCTCGTTGCGTTCGAAGCTCAGATAATAATATCCAGTCTCTTTTATGTTCACCTCGAAGTGATCATCTCGGGCAGAGTCGCTCTTTACAATATAGTCGTAATTTCCCTCGCACCAGGATTCACCATAAGTGAGGTAAAATGATACATCAGTTCCAACCACGGTATAATCTATAATCAATATGTCGCCTTCATTGGCATCGATCCTTGTAAAGCAACCTGTATTTCCTCCTTGAAGGTGTTTAGAACGAGGTGGGAACTTCTCCTGGGGTATGAGACCGTAGGCAAGAAGTACGAGGCTTAGAATCAACATGATCATGGCAATTGCCTTGAGAACTAATCCTAATTTGTTATTCTTCGAGTCCTTTTCCGGGGCGTTTTCCTCATCTAAATAGATTGGCTCCATGTTGATGGTTTATTCTCATGATGCTATAAAAAACTGTGGTTTAATTCTCCCTCCAAAAAGCATTATAGAAGCCAAGTGTATCACGCATTTATGCAGAATGTGATTACTCTTACAACTGATTTTGGATTAAGCGAGTATGTTGCTGCAATGAAGGGAGTGATCCTCAACATTAATCCAGACGCAAGGATTGTTGACATATCCCATACTATTTCTCCCCAAGGCATAATCGAAGGTGCATACGTTTTATATTCCACGGCTTCCTATTTCCCAAGGGCAGTTCATGTGGGTGTCGTGGATCCAGGGGTGGGAACCGAGAGAATTGGCCTTGTTCTCGAATGCGAAAATTGTTATCTGGTTGGCCCTGACAACGGTTTACTCATACCTTGTGCGATAAAAATGGGGCTAAAGAGGGCCTTTAGAATCTCCGATCAGAAGTACCTTTTAAAAGAAGTTACAGATACCTTCCACGGACGGGATATCTTTGCACCTGTTGCAGCCCATATTTCCAAGGGAGTGTCTATTTCTGAAATAGGTGAGGAAATTGAAGAATATGTGGAACTACATCTTAAGCATCATGTAAAACATGATGACATGCTGGAGGGGAACATTATATTTGTGGATAGATTCGGGAACATGATAACCTCCCTGGATAAGGAAATAATATCTGAATGTTTCGATTTTGGTTCGTTATTAAAAATTGAGCTTGTGAATAAAGATAATAGGATAAAAAAGGAAATGAATTTCTTAAAAAGTTACGGCTTCGGGGAAAAAGGAGAGTTGATTACAACCATATCAAGCAGCGGATTCTTTGAGATTGCCGTAAACCAAGGCAGTGCAAAAGATACTCTAGGAGCAAAGCAGGGAGACCTAATCAGGATCAAGATATAATCTCATGACGTCTCGCTTACTATCCATTTTAGATAATCTGGATTGCCGTCGTTTATTGTGAAAAACTCTATGCAAGGAACATCGTACGAATGCAGTGTTTTTATCTCGGAGATAATGCTCTTTTTGTGTGATTCCTGGGTCTTCATGATCATGGCAATCTCGCCTTCTGATTCGATTTCCCCTTTCCACCAGTAAAGCGATTTTATTGGAAACATGTTCGCACAGGCAATAAGGCGTTTTGATAGGAGATGATCAGCGATTCTTTTTGCCTCCTCTTCATCCTTGGCCGTGACGTAAATTACAGAGCAGTTCATGAGGTATAATCTATGTAGAAGGATGTAAATCTATCGACCTAAAACACGATTACTTTTACTATATCTTATATTAAAATCGCAGCAAGTTATTACGTTTAAAATTCACGCCAAGTGTGGCCGCATTTGACGCATCTGTATATCCTGGTTTCGGGCTCGTCGGCCGCCCTTGTCTGTCTGATTATCCAATAAGCTTCGTTATGCCCGCACTTAGAGCACTCCATTCTGGTTTTCGGGAGGGTTTCTAAATCACTGTCTATAACTAATGTTTCCTTCTCCTCGGTGGCTTCTTGAACAGTGGTGGCCTGGTAGTCCTCGATCTTCTTCTTGAAACTACATTTTCTACATTCAAAATATCCTTCGATGGGAAACATCAGTGATTTGCATTCAGGGCAAAACATAAATCTCACCAGATTTTGACGGGTAAAGGTCTTACATATATAAAAGGTTGATTGCCTGTTAGAGGGGTTATTTTCCCTTTGAATCCAAGATTTGGGCATTCCCTGTGAAATCCCACGCAACCTTTATATCAGAGAATTAGGGTTATGAGAAACGACAATATCCATAAGAAAACTACAAATATTCATAGATAATTACGAAGAGGGGAAGTACATGGCTGCTGTTGATCCATCCACTGTTGGTTTGGCCTTATTGATATTTGGTATTGTGTTGATAATAGCGGAAGCTGCTACTCCTGGATTTTTTATCGGTGTTATTGGTACAGCCTTTATCGCAATGGGAATCATAGGTATGGTGTTTCCGTTTCTATTTGACTCTCCAATATCTGTAGTAATCGTGGTTGTTGTAACTGCATGTTCCATGCTATTTGCCATAATGTTTTATCAGAAATTGGGCAGAACACAACCCACAGCCACCACCATAACAGAATCCAATGTGGGAAAGGAGGGTATAGTGCTTGAGGAGATAGAACCGCATTCTCTTCACGGCAAGGTAAAAATCAACCAACAGATATGGAGCGCCACAGCGGATGTGGAGATCCCGAAAGGATGCAAGGTGAAGGTCATTGATTGGGATGGCGTGCATGTGATAGTTGAAGAGGTAAAAGAAGAGGAGATTGCGGCAAAGAAGATAAAAGGGGAAGTTGAGGTTTAAGGATGTGAGATTATGCCAAATGGAAGCGAAGGTGTATGGATAGGACTTAGTATTTTGCTTATAATAGCGATTGTGGTTGTCATAGCAAGCGGTATTCGCATTGTGCGGCCGTATCAGAAGGGTTTAGTTGAAGTTCTGGGATCATTTAAGGGGATGTTAAATCCTGGTTTTCATTGGGTCATCCCCATGATAACTAGGGTAACGTTCATGGACCTGAGGCTCCAGACCCTTGACGTTGCGAGGCAGGAGGTTATTACCAAGGATAATTCGCCTACTAACGTGGATGCTGTGATATACATCAAGATCATGGATCCCTACAAAGCTTATTATGAGGTTCAGAATTACCGCCAGGCTACCGTATTTCTGGCCCAGACCACGCTGAGATCTGTTATCGGTGAGATGGAACTGGACGAGATTTTATACAATAGGGAAGTGATTAATGCCAAATTGAGGGACATACTGGATACTGCAACCGACGCATGGGGTGTGAAGGTGGATGCAGTAGAGATTCGAGAGGTGGATCCAGTAGGCCCAGTTAAGGCAGCAATGGAGGAGCAGACTTCTGCAGAGAGAGAGCGAAGAGCAGCAATTCTCAGGGCTGATGGACAAAAGAGAGCCGCCATTTTGGTTGCGGAGGGTGACAAGCGCTCTCGGATTCTCCAGGCAGAGGGTATAAGGCAGTCCAAGGTCCTTGAAGCAGAGGGCCAGAGACTTGCCACCATCCTCGAAGGACAGGGTGAGGCACAGAAACTGCGCATTTTGGCAATGGGTGCTGCACCACTGGATCAGAAGGCTTTGACTGTGCTTTCAATTGATGCTGTAAAGGGATTAGGCAACGGTCAGGCCACGAAGATAATCTTCCCGTTCGAGCTCACCAGGCTGATTGAGGGTGCCTCGGATTACATTGGTGTCTCCCGAAAGACACCTGAATCGACACCCACAACCTATGAGGATCTTGAAAAGATGGTGGGCAAGTCCGAGGACGTCCTGGGGGAAATTCCAAAACCAGGTGAAATCAGAAAACAGCTTGAGACCATAGAAAGGGAGCTGGAGAAGGAAGCGACGCGATCAGAGGAGATCGCCCACATCCCGCATCAAAAGGGCCCACGAAGATTACCTGGAGAAGAGGAGGAGGAAGAGGAGCCGCCTCCACCACCGGGACGTTGATCAATCTACACAAACAAAAATACCAACGCTGAGGCAACAACAGCCAAAAGCAGGGACATGAAAGTTTTAATTTTCAGTGCCGCTACAGTGGAATTAACAACAGAACTTAAGCGGGTGACGTTTTCATGGCCAAAGACGTTAACATTTTTCACACAACCTGTGGCCATTCCCACTTCAACTTCCTCCAGGTCTTTCAGGGCAGATTTTACAAGGGC
Source organism: Thermoplasmata archaeon (assembly GCA_020348445.1). Lineage (GTDB taxonomy): Archaea > Thermoplasmatota > Thermoplasmata. The sequence goes on along the minus strand of CP070751.1, from coordinate 4,547,418 downwards.
TTTTGCATCCGAGACTAGATTCTCCTTTTCCATCCTCAGACCCACTGGATTGTAACCTCCTATTGTGGCGTTCACGGCATGGTTGTCTGTTGTTAGCACTTCGGCATCATCAACTAGGTCTTTGATGGCCACGATTATGCTGTCACGAAGGCCTGATATCATGTTGTTGCCATCAAATAGAATATATGCAGCTTTTTGATTGTTCGTTTCTGTGACAAGAACCTGTATTCCACTTTTTCCGATACCCTTTTCAGTCACATAGCCAGTCTTCTGCGAATAACCAACTTTGATACCCTGTGTTAAAGATGTATTGGCCTTCCTGGATGCAGATTCTGCCAAATCAATTAGCTGTTGGGACTCCTTGGATCCGAAATAGATGCAACCCGAGCCTCTTTTAGCGCAGTTGTGTGCATCGATAAAAAGCGTTTCTTTTTCCAAACTATGGCTTACCTTATCCCGGATCGCGTTTCCTGCGCGGTGTTCCACATCATCAGTTGGATTGGGCGAGGAGGTATGAACAAGCAGGATTCCGTTGCCAAATGCCTGGGCGCAAACATCCATTGAATCTTTGATTCTGATGAATTTACTTGCAGATTTTGAGTATTCTACCTTATCCAGGAGTTCCAATACAACCTTCGCAACCTTCTTTTTCTCTTTGGATGACGAGAGGTTTAGATCATGGGTTGCCGAGCCGTGGGGAACAAGTACGTTTTTACTTTTATTTTTTAGACTCTCGGATAGGTTCAAGGGAAGGTTGCTGCCCCCCAGAAGGCCAAAGGGACCTGGATGTACTGAGGGTACTATCATAACAGCCTTGATTTTATCTCCTTTTTTGAAGGCCACAAGACCAACATGTACATCCATATTCTGGGCAAAGCTTTCAAAGAAGTCCTCAACCTCCTTCGCTCCTTCAGATCCGCCCTCTGTAATATGATCCAGGGAGTACCTTACCATAGACAATCCGTTAACGCCAAAGGCTTTTCTCATTGGGGATGTGACCATTTGTGTAAGAAGGATAACTGCTATAAGGAATATCATCAAAAAAATCACAGCCAGTATTATCTCTTTTGTTCCGAATGGAGGAAGGAAGATGGCGAGGAATAAAAAACCCAAAATCGGCTGGGTAAGTGCGGCAGGTAGAGAGTGAAGATGGCTGCTGTTCGAGGTGGTAACCAAAGTAAGATGTCTAAGCCAGATAATTGCTGAAAAACCGAATATGACGACAGCCTGGATTTCGATTCCTGTATCAAAAAACAGTCTTAAAAGTGCAAAAAACGCAAGTATGCCCCCCAAGATTAAAAGACAGAGAAAGGAAAGCAACATTGATCTTCGGGGATAGAATTTTCCGCCAAGGGACTCAGCCAGTGAAACAGAGGTTATACCCGAGAGAAAGGTAGGCAGTGCAAGTATCATGATGCCGTTTACGAAGAAGGTATTGTAGGGGTCATTTAGGTCGAAACTGATGAGCAATCCAAAGATAAGAGATGCTATTAAAATCGGGATTACAAGGAGAACAGGTTTTGGGGCCCGAAACAAATGCTCCATCACACTAGCTGTCTGCTCTACCCTCTTTTGGGCATCATAAATAGTTTTTTCCTTTTTTTTGGCCATAGGGCTGTCCTCTTAAACCACGGGTTTTTTTCGTGTTAAGAGGTGGGTGTATAAATAGATTTTTCTTGGGGTATTTCGGAGAGAACCATTAGTGATATGAGTAACACCTGCTAAAGGACCCAAAATTCGATAAATATATTAACATAAAAATACATATAAAATCACTGTATTATAAACCAATAAGAGGAAGGACAAATGAAGATCCAGAATCTAGATTATGACCCAGATATACCTTACACTCGAAAATCCAGGTTATCATTGGCAGTAGGAATAATTCTCATATTAATAGGTTTAATTGTTATAATATATGCAGGATCTGTTTACAATCACTGGAAGGATCGAGAACAATACTGGGATAACGAAGCAGATTACTGGCATGATTATTGGATCGATCATAGAAGTGAACTTGATGAGAATGAAGAGGGAAAGGAAAATTATCAAGCAGCCATCTCAAAATCCTCTGAGGCAGGAAGCAAGGCCATTGCAAGCTTATGGGGATTTGTAATCGGTTTTATACTTATCTTGTTTGGGATATGTCCAATTATATTGAGGATAATTAGATAAATAAATAAGATGTGGAATTTGGCAATCATTTTTTTCCCCACTTGGATCGTAATAAGCCTCTTCTTTCTACAGAATATGAAAAAGGATCTATCCCAGGTTGAGTTTAAACCACAACAAAATTAAATTGCTCAGCAGTTATCCCGATTCGTAAGATCGCTTAACCTCATCTAAAATGAATTTCTTTACATCTCTAAAATCATAAATCAATGGAGTGAGTTGTGGGATTTCTCTTTCCCATGTGGCCTCTCTAGCCTGGATTGCCTCTGATATCTTATTGAGGTCCGTAGTCCTTTTATAGTATTGCATCTTCTTGTCCATAACATCCTTCTCCAAGGCTGTGTTCTTCTTTAAAAGAAAGTAGATGTCATACAAATCCCTTGCCCTGTTTCTGGTGAGGAGCGCCCTCACCTTTTCCGCGAGCAGCTCCTTTGGATTCATGACCAGTGTTGAATATGCCGGTAAATCCTCATAAATTGGATGGAGTGTCTTGAATTCGGGTTCAAAGAGAACATCCTCCCTTAAACTGAATTCCATGTGAAGGGAGCAAACACTTCTTTCGGTGCCCTGATAAAGAGGCCCTTGGACCTTGATATTAAAACCAATGGCAATCTTTTTTTTCTTGATTTTTAATGATGAGGAATATCCGAATCCACGAAGTCCTCTAGCAATTGAAGAAGAAAGGTCCTCAAAATTCACTGAACCGCATTGCGTGAAGTCCAGATCCTCGCTGAACCTGTTCAACCCAAAAACCTTTTGAAGGCAGGTTCCACCTTTAAAGACCAGTTCATCCCCGACACTGCGGGAAAGAAGCAGAAGGACAATATGCTGAAGGTAATCTTTTTCTACCTGGCCAAGATTAAATCCTGTAATCTTGCGATAACCATCCAATTCTTTCCTAGAGAGCATAATTCACCTCCATGTTTACGATAAGGTGCCATTTTCTATTCTTTTCCCCTTTAACGGGTAGTAGCGGATCCAGTGGGTCATATTTGTTGTTTAAATGTCTTACCAATGAATCAGATACATCAATACCATATAATTCCAAAAGGAATCCGACCCGCTTCATTGTGACTTTAGAGCTCATTGAAATGCAGTAATTGATCATCTTATCTGTATTTACTCCATCTCCAATAGCGATCATCGAGTCTGCAACGCTACAGTTTGCAGGTAAGTAAAGGGAATCAATAATGCTCTTCTCCAAAGTTCCAAGATACCATGTATACCCGTTTTTCATTTTTTCGTAACCCATGACGTTCTCGGGTTTGAACTTTACGAATTTTATCTTATAGTCGCGGTATTCTATCGCCTTTTTCGAACGAACAGTAACAACCGAGATCTCCCTGGGTATCTGTGTGGTCTTTTTGTGATAATAAAAGGCAGTCAAAAAGGAAATATAGGAAGGGTATATCAGATTGGTAGCCACAGACTCGATGGGAGTATCTGGGAGGGAGTATTTACCGTGCTCGATTCTCGCAATCAACTTCCTTTTAGTCAATCTATTCAGGTAGGTATAAACATAACCTGAGGACTTTTTAATCAACCTGGAGATATCCAAGGGAGTGAAAACTGGCAGCTTACTGTCCCTTACCAGCTCTAAGAACTCAATATCTCTCATAATATTTCCTATATAAACACACATACTTAAACTTTTGGTTATATAATCTAATCACCTTTGATTAGATAACCATATTAAAAGTTTAAATGAAGCCTAAATAAGAATACTTGGAAATGATATTGGAGGAAGGTAGATCTAAACCCCAACAAAAATAAACTTGGTAGCATTTGCGGTGGATACCTGATACCCCTTCCCGATCTCCAACTCAGGATCATATACGCCTTTTGGCATCCTTGTGGAATGCCAGCTCCATAACTGGTTTTGCTCATCAAAATAGTTGATTCCAACAGTGTCGGGAATATTCTCGCACCACCAATCCACAGTCTCCACAATACCGGTTTTCAAAGGTATTCCAAAAGTGTCATATTCTGAAAGGATTTCCTCTGACCAGATTCCGATACTATATGTGCTCGTTCCCTTAAAGCCGGTTGCATTGATCGGAACAACTATGTAATACAACTGGGTTCCGGGAGCATCTGCTCCAGCACCGAAATGGACTGCGTAATTTGTTCCGAAGATAACTGGAATGCCCACACGTGTATAATCGGAACCCTGTTCTCCAAAGAAGCCGTTTCTTGTATTAGAGCAATATAATTCGTACGCATCACCCAGGCCCATGCCCCCAGGCTCCTGCCAAGTGATGTTGACATCTCCATTGGCTTCGATGGTCACAGTTATGCTCTTTGCATTGGTATCTGGATTGAATCCGGGAAATCCTGCATCCTCATTGTGCATAATCATGGCACCGGGCATTCCTAAGAAGGTGTACACAGTCTGAGCATCGAACTTTACCTCGTAGCCTTCACCCATTAAAAGCAGGGCATCATTGAAATCACCCTCCCCATGCTTCATCCAAGTGCGAGTTGTGGTGTTCATCCATTTTATGTAACTTGCGTTCATATCGTTTAGATAAAAGTCAGCAGTGGGTGGTACGGTTCCAAGGGGCGCCAGAGGTAAGGAGAAGGTAGATACACCTTGTGGGAATGTCCTTGTCCATTTTCCCATGGTGTAGCTTGAGGTGCTGATCCAACCTATGTCGTTTACGGTCTTTACACAGTAATAGATCTCCTTTGCATTTGTAACATCATCTGTGAAATTCCAGCTGGTCCTTGAATCGACGTAATCAAGACCCACGGGATCAAAGTCCAAAAGAGTGTTTGCCCAGGGATTGGAAAAATCGAACGCAGTTGGATCGTCTTCTGCCCTGAAAATCAAATAATGACTTATATTGACTGAGGAAGGTGGTGTCCATTCCAACCTTATATGATCTGTTCCAGGAACAAGGCTAACTCTGGGATCTGGAGGGTCCGGCACACCCAAAACGTATACCCAGACCTCAGGGAATAATAATGTCATGTTGTCGCCGTCCCATGCTGTGTAATTTATCCTAGAATCTGATATCACGTTTGTAAGTTGAGAACCCAGTCTATGGGATTTCACCCTGAACTTGACTTCCCATACATCGCCAACGATGATCTCTCTTATGTTCCATTCCAAGACCGTGTTTCCATTTCCATCCTGATATTTCGCATCCGGAACTATGGTTGCCGAACCGTCAACATAATCTATGTAATCTGGAAGCACATCCCTTATCATGGGATTGTCGTCGAAGATGTCCAAGTCCTTTGCAGCCACATCCAGCCTCGGGACCACAGTGAGCACTGCATCGATGATGGCATCTGCCAGATCTTCTGAACTTAATCCAAGGTAATGATTATAGATTCCACTTCCGTTCTCTGCAATGGCCTTGAAAGTATCAAGGGTGAGTTGATTATCGCTGGACGCGATCGTATTTGTGAAAATACCCCAGGTGCCATTATAGGCTGCCGCAACAAGGGGGCATGGTGAATATGGATCATGATCCTCTGCATCCCCTATTAAAATGATCACTTTTGTGACATTACCAGATCGCCAATTGGAATCGATTGCCATTTCCAATGCTCCGTAAACATCCTCTCGCCAGTCGCCACCACCGTCTGCATATAGCCCCATAACAGCAAAAATAAAATCCGCTGTATTGAAAGTGAGTTCTTGATCCCGCTCGGGCCAATCCTTGTAAGATACAAGACCGAAGCGCACACTGACGATCTCCTGCGTAAATATTTCAGTGATTTGAAGTATCACGCTCTTCATATGATCGATAACTGAACCCATGGAGCCTGTATCATCAACCACGAATACGATATCTGCGGCATTTGACAAGATGGCCTCAATGGTGGCTCCTGTACCCTGCGCAGTGAGCGTGATTTCAAGCTCTTCACTATGTCCGGTTCCATTCACATATATTTGAACTGGATTTCCGCTTTTTGTTGCCTGGATAAAGGGATACAATCTGACGTTCAACACGATATTGTCACCTATTATCGCACTGTTGGATGACCTAATGGAAATCGTGATGTTGTCCATTACAGCAAAGGGGACAGAATCAGGGAGTGTGACATTCACAGTAATGTTCCCTTGGCTGCCGGCTGTAAGCGTAATGTCTGAAATTTTAAGTAAGGTAATTCCATCGAATATCTCTATAGTCCAACCTTCCTCTGAAGAATTGGAGATACTGATAAGATCATCATCCTGCTGAAGGTTTCTTATGGTCAAGTTGATATCGACATGCTCCATGAATTCCCCGTATATTATGGGATTCCCGCGATTTTGTAAGTCGATTTTTATGAGCTCTACAGTGGGAACACAGTTGAATTGCCAGAGGGCTGCAATGGAAGAGGCATCATCATATCCATCAGATGTTCCATTTCCATCTGGGATTCTACAAACCGATCCACCAACTGTGTGCTGTGAGCTCCAGCCAACCATGTCAATCAAAGTCCCGTTGGCATCGTACAGATATACATTATCCCCTGAAACATCCATATTAGGATCAAAGAATGCGGGATCCATCACATAATTCAGATAGAAGAACTCCTGATTAATATTGAGAATTGTCCCGTTTGGAACGATGTACTCGGTATCGCAGACTATCTTGAATCCTGAGATATCCTGAGATAACCTAGAGCGGCTGTAGACCTCGACAAAATAATCATCCACCACATTTGGATTGAAGAGCACCTCGTTAAGAACCACAAAGGATGTAAGATTGGCCAAAGGAATATCGTTCTGGGCCCCGAAATTTGGGCCTGAAGTCCAGTTCCTTCCCCATACATCCAAATATCCAGTTCCATCCCAGTACCTTTCGGCGCTTTCATCCTGCAAGGGATCGGGAACCATCCCCTTATACCCATATGAAATTTCTTCCAGTAGAATATCGTTTTGGTACAGTTGGATTGTGTCACCTTCTCGATTCAGACCATTTGGTGTCGACACAGTAAAGATACCATATCCGCCGCTGGTTGCAATAGGGGTGGTCCATGTACCTGATAACTGTCCATCAAATGAAAACGAATTGATCGTGAAGCCCAACCTGAAGTCGATTTGTGGGTACCATGGATTGTATACCTCGATTCGCGCAACTGCGGAAGCAGAATCAGATATCTCGGTCATTACAACGTCCAAAGGCAAATTGAAAACCCAGCTTGCAGCCTCCGAGGTCACATCGTTATAACCTTGGTAAGTTCCGTTACCATCAGGAATTCTGCTTGCGCTCATTCCCAAGAGGTGGGGAGAGCTCCATCCGAACATATCCAAGAGCTGCCCATTGTTGTCGTAAAGATATATATTGTCACCTGATGGGTCCATCTGAGAAAAGAATGTGGGATCATCAAATTGAAAGAGAGTGAAATACGGATTAGAGGAGTTCAATATGATGCTTGCTGAGATGGTGTATTCTGTATCACAGACGATTTTGTATCCCTGGATATTGTAATTACCCATGCGGGTACACATCAATTCAACAAATCCCAGCTCCGGAATCCCTGGGTTGAAAATCACCTCGTTTATTACTATAGCAGGCGACGGGTCCACGACAGGCACATCGTTTTGGCCACCCCACGTTGGACCCGAGGAAGCGTTGCGTAGCCAGAAACTGGTATATCTGTGTGTTGCGTCATCGTATCGTCTTTCAACGGATTCACCACCGAGAGGATCGGGCGCCCAGCCTTCCTGCCCATAGGAGACCGCATCCCACACGATGGTGTTACCTCCCCCAAGATCCTGGTATAATCCTATTGTGTCCCCTTCTGGTCCGATACTTCCAGCACCTAGAGTGAAAATTCCATATTCATTGGTTCCCAGGGGATTTTTATCCCAATTTCCCGTAAGGGGTGTTGTCCCACCATCCAGGGAAAGGAAATAACCTTCAGCTGCCAAATCAGTGGCTTTACTTCCAAAATTGAATACCTCGATCTGTTGCGATACAGAATCTGCATCAGAGAATTCTGTAATGCGGAAACCTGTTGCCACGGTTCTATAATAATATTGGGCATCTTTTTGTGCCGTGATCATATCATCGAATGTACCGTTTATCGATATCACCAAGGTGAAGGTCTTAGACGAGCCTATGGGTATGGTAACGCCGTTCCATCCCACAGTAGCTGTCCTGTTTCCCGGTTGTGAGCTCCCCTCTAAACTATTGGGTGCCCGAATTCGCTCGTACAGCCATGTCTCATTTCCCCAATTGGCTTTGTAATCATTCATATCTGTTGGGTGATAATCGTACGAGAAATAATGTGTTATAGGATTAGAATCGGTCACCGAACCAAATCCCATGGTGGTGTCTCCATCATCTTGCGCCCAGTAGACGTCATTTGTTCCGTCAAAGCCGTCGATGTCGTCTCCTGAGTCCCCGCCCAAACCATATCCTGCTCCCTCTTGTGAGATATCAACCTCCAGGCCAAGACAGAAATCGGTAATATCAGAAGCTGGACTCTTGATATTGACGACATCCCATTGAAGAATGGCCCAGTCCTTATCCTTTACAGTCCAGCATGTTTGATTGATCAATACGTCGTTGTAATCCTGTGTTGTTCTATTGTTCATGAATGTAGCAATGCTTTTTTGGGTTGTGCCATCATCGATGATCATGTCAATTGTAGAGACCCCGATGAAGTCATCTTGGGACATGTAGTTTTGGGAGCCGGATTTGTAACAATCTGCTATATCTACAGATCCAGGGCTATGATCGTAATTGGCCTGATCTATCACCAATCCAATATACCCCCAACCACTGTGACCTACGGTTTGGATCTTACTATTTTTAGGCCACTGTAATGGCATCCAGATCCTACCAAAGTCAGTTAGCATTTTGATCTGAAGCTCTCCTACATCATGGGTCACATTGCCTGCAGTGGCATTCGGAACCTGTGGAGGTAAAACGATTATTAGTGAACCCAAAACAAGCCATACTATGGCAGTAAATGAGAATAATTTCCTTTTCATGGATGCATTTCTTTTGGCGGGTATTTCATAACCCCCTCTAACCATTATGATGCTTGTAAGCCCACTCTTTTTATTTCATATATCCCATGACTCCAGGCTTTACGGGAGATTTATATTGCATTCATGGTTTATACAGATTTCGCTTATTTTGGGTGAAATAACGTTTAAAATCCGCAAAACGTTTAAATAACGCGATATGCCCTGTCCTCATCATATGGAATATTACGATGTAATTGCATCAGGTTATGACGAGCTTTATTCCCAGGAGCAATTAAAAAAGTACAATCTTATAAATGAGTACCTGGATATGGAGGAAAATGAAACATTATTGGATGTGGGATGTGGAATTGGACTATCCTCAGGGCCTTTTAATTGCAGAATTATCGGTATCGATCCTGCAAAAGAGATGTTGAGAAGGACAAGGATGAAGGCCACCGAAAGAACAGATTACATTCAGGCCAGGGCAGAATACCTGCCCTTCAAAGATACAGCCTTTGATGCTGTAATTTGTGTCACAGCTGTTCATAATTTTCAAGAGCCTAAGAAAGGAATAAAGGAAATGAAGAGGGTGGGAAAGGGAAAAGGAGCCATCACG
>CP070751.1:4516100-4537608 GCA_020348445.1 Thermoplasmata archaeon | reverse complement strand
TTGAACGAAAAAATGGGCTTCTGGATCCACATCACCCAACCAGGAGACACTATTTTCTTGTATAATGGAACACAACCAACCTCAAACCAAACCATAACCTTCCACCCAGGCTGGAACATGGTGGGCTATCCCTCATTAACTAGGTACAATAGAACAAAGGGATTGAACAATCTCACCTTCGACACCCACGTGGATGCCATTTTGACATACAATGCCTCCACCCAAAAATGGAAGAAGTTGGACGAATCTGATTATTTCGAACTAGGAAGGGGTTACTACATCCACGCCAAATCAGAATGTGAGTGGGAAGTGCCATTGTAACATCGGAAGATATTTATCTTTACAAATTAATAACTCCTCTCGATGAGCAGGAAGATAGCCGTGGTCTGGCTGAGTTGTTTATTGATTTTAAGCTTCATAGTAATAATATCGGATATTGCTCCCAGTGTTACTGCAGATATTATTTATGTGGATGATGACTATCCCATCGAAGATGCCACACATAAGAAGACTATTCAGGCTGCAATTGACGCAGCCCAAGAAGGCGATACCGTTTTTGTGTATAATGGTTCCTATTCTGAGAATGTAGTTGTGGACAAGACCATCAATTTAACAGGTATAAGTAAGGACAATACCACGATCGTAGGCCCAGGAGGCGGGGATGTGGTTTATGTAGACGCAGATTGGGTAAATATTACAGGGTTTAGGATGACTAACGGTGGAAATAATTATGGCGATGCAGGGATTAAGATTTACAATTCGGCATATGTGAATATCTCCAACTGCACAGCCTCTTCAAATAAAGCGGATGGAATAAACCTTATTCAATCGAATAATGTTTTCATTGCAGATTGCGAGATCAGTTCAAACAGCGATTATGGAATGCATATCTATCAGTCAACCGATAATATCATTCGCGAAAACCTCTTTCATTCCAATAATTTCTATGCTCTTATCGTCGGCGATTCAAACAACAATATCATATACAACAATAACGTATCCAATCCAAAATACGGTATATATGTACATACAGGCCAGGATAATGAAATTTCCAGAAACGATATCCACTCCAACGAGCGGGCCATATTGGTAACAAATTCGGATTTGAACCTAATTGACAACAACACGATCAGATCAAATACTGTCAATGGAATTGTATTGGAGATGAGCGAACACAATACCATTTATTCCAATGAATTAACCTCAAATGCCGGTTGGGGTATATGTCTCCAGCACTCGAACTTCACTACGATTTTGAACAACAATATCACTAATCAAGGGGACAAAGGCATATTTATATATTATTCGCATACCAATTTTCTAATAGGCAATAATATAATCTCAGGCTCCTCGCAGGGCATATTCCTCTTATCTTCATCAGGTAACACTATGAACAACAACAATATTTTCAAGAAAAATAACGGTATCTATCTTTTGTCATCTTCAAGTAATCAAATAGCAAGTAACAATGTGTCTATGAGCTCTTCGTGGGCCATCTACCTTGAAGCATCATCAGGCAACAATATAACAAACAACAATGTTTCAAATAACTATTACGATGGCATTATTGTCCATGAATCATCAAACAACAACAATATAACAGGCAACGATGTTTATTCGAACAATAATGAGGGTATCATTATTTATTCATCCTCATATAATGAAATAACAAACAACAATGTTTTTTCTAATTATTATACAGGAATATCTGTTTACTCATCCTCGTCAAACAATAATATAAGCAACAACCATGTACATTCGAACACTGAAAATGGTATTTATCTTTCCTCATCGTCTTATAACAACATAACGCACAACAATGTTTCAAAACATGAAAATGGCATAGATTTACACCAATCGCCTTACAATAATGTCACGGACAACACGATATTCTCGAACACCAACTGCGGCATACATATTTGGTCGAGCTCAAATACCGACATAGTAGGCAACACTATTTCGGATAATGGTAGAGGTGTTGTTATTTTCTCCTCACCCAATAATAATATTTTGGGTAACATTATTTTGAACAATTGGCATAGCATCTATCTAGCCTCAGGCTCAAGTAACAATGTAATAAATAACAATTCTTTGCTGGGAAATTTGGTGGCAATTTATGCTGTGGACTCGCCAAATATAGATGCCAGGTATAACTATTTTGGTACAGGCTACGAAAACCGTGTAGAAAAATTGGTTTATAGCAATGTTGGGGGTGGTGCTGATTATTCAAATTGGCTTCAGAACAGGGAATCCAAGGTTCAATACATAGATGGTACTGTTACTTGGGATTCCCCCGTCACGCTGAACAGAGGCGTTATCGTTAATGGAACATTGACCATAAGTTCAAATGTGACCTTCGACAATCCTTATGGACATAATTTTATCCATGTTAACGGTTCCATGAATATCGATTTCGCCAATTTCACATCCAATGCTGGAGAGTATGCAATTATCTATTTGAATGATACAAGTGGACACATAACAAATTCAACTTTCATAGGACAGAAATTTGTTGGCAGCCATAGAGAGGGATTTGACATCAAAGGCAATACATTTACATCGGGAAGAGATGGTTTAGATCTATGGAAAGCCAAGTATAACAACATAACCGCAAACAATATTTCAATGAACAGAGCTCAGGGCATTTATCTTCATTTTTCTCAAAAAAACAACCTAACAGATAATGATATCTTGAACAATAATTTTGGTATCCGCGTATATCAGTCATCAATAAACAACAACATTCAAGACAATAACATATCATGGAGCAGCGCAGGAGGCCTTGAAGTTACCTCATCATCAAACAATACTATTACAAAAAACAGTATTACTAGCAATGCTCAAGGCATAGTAACGTTTACTTCGAACGACAACACGATAACTAAAAACAATATCCTATACAACAATAACGGCATCATGATTATATCGTCATCGTCAAACAACAGGATATATCACAACAATATAATTAAAAATATAAATCAAGGCTTTGATACCGATAATGTCAGTTATTGGAATGATTCCTATCCTTCAGGAGGTAACTTCTGGTCTGATTATACTGGTGTTGACGATTACCAGGGTCCTGACCAAGACATACCTGGCAATGACGGTATCGGAGATTCACCTTATGCTTATATCGCTGGAGGATCGGGTGCGCAGGACTATTATCCATTAATGTATCCTGTTGGAAATTATTTATTTCTATATAAGGGCTGGAACCTGATCTCGATTCCATTTGTACAATTCAATAACGATTTAAACACTATATTATCCCCAATAATGGGCTCTTTCGATGCAGTACAGTGGTATAACGCCACAGATACATCTGATCACTGGGAACATTATCACATCTCAAAACCCTCCCATCTAAATGATTTGGACACCATTTCCCACACAATTAGTTTCTGGATACACATAACCGAGCCAAATGGTGTATTATTTGAATACTCTGGCACACCTCCTGTCAAGAACCAAACCATCACTCTCCATCCCGGCTGGAACATGGTAGGCTATCCATCCTTAATTAGGTACAACAGAACAGTTGGTCTTAACAACCTTACCTTTGACACGCATGTTGATGCGATCTGGACCTACAACGCAGCAGCCCAGAGGTGGAAGAAGTTAGGCGAGTCTGATTATTTCGAAATAGGAAGAGGTTACTACATCCACGCCAAATCAGAGTGCGAGTGGGAAGTGCCTTTGTAGTACCGGAAGGTATTTATCTGGCCATAATGATACATTGGATTGATGAATAGGAAGGCAGTCGCGATTTGGTTGACCCTTTTAATAGTGTTAAGTTTCATTATAATAATCGTGGATATTGCGCCAGTTATAAGGGCCCAGACCACATTGTATGTGGATGATGTACCGGGAAGTGGGGGACCTGGAGATCCACCAGAAGACTTTATTTTTATTCAGGATGCGATAAATGCGAGTAGCGATGGGGATACGATTTATGTTTATAATGGGACCTATTATGAGAATGTGATTGTAAACAAGACCATAAATTTGACTGGTGAAGATAAGAACACAACCATTATCAATGGTGATTGGGGAAATAAAGATGTTGTGGATATCTCAGCTGATTGGGTGAATATCACAGGGTTCAATATAACCGAGGGTGAAGGGGGATTCTATAAAGGCGTGAAACTCGAGTCTGTCCATAATTGCCGCATTTATAATAATATCATAATTAACAACGATTATGGTATTTATCTTAGCTCTTCCAACAACAACACCCTTACCAACAATACGGCATCCTCGAACAACTTCCATGGAATCTACCTCTACTCCTCCAGCAATTGCACCATCGCCCACAATAACGCGTCATTCAATAACATTATGGGCATCTACCTATCCTATTCCAGCAACAACACTATCGCCAACAATAATGCATCGTCGAACGATGAGCATGGCATCTTCTGCTCTTGTTCCAGCGACAACACCGTAATCAACAACACTGTCGCGTACAACAAGTATGAGGGCATCTACCTCTCCGATTCCAGCAGCAATACTTTCATCGATAACACGGTAACGAACAATATTGTTGGCATCTCTCTTAGTTACTGCACCAACAATAACATCACCAACAACACGGTTTCCACGAACACCTATGAAGGTATCCGCCTTTACTCCTCTGACAACAATACCATTGCCAACAACATCGTTTCATGGCACAATTATTCTGGTATCGCACTGTCATCCTCCGATGGCAACACCGTTGCCAACAACACTATCTCAAACAGTTCGTATGGTATATACCTCTCCCATACCCGCAGCAACACTATCTCAAATAACACCATGGTAGGGAACAGCATTTACATAACGGGCTCTGCGGTGGGACAGTGGACTTCCCATATCATCGATACAAATAACACTGTCAACGGCAAACCCGTCTATTACTTAAAAAACCAAAACGGTGGGAGAATACCTTCGAATGCCGGTCAGATCATCCTCGCCAATTGCAGAAATATCATAGCAGAGAACCAGATTATGATCAATGGGACAATGAGTATTGTATTAGGTTTTTCGGATAACAACATCATCGCCAACAACACCGCCTCCTTAAACACCCTTTTCGGAATCTATCTATACTACTCCGACAACAATATAATCACCAACAACACCGCTTCCTCGAACACCCTTTTCGGAATCTACCTCTACAACTCCGACAGCAGCACCATAACCAACAACAATGCCTCTTCTAACAATATAAACGGCATTTACCTTAGTGGGGCAGATTGCAATACAATCGTCAACAATACATTATCGAACAACGAAAGAGGCATCTACTTCGCTTACTCCGGCGATAACATAATAAAAAATAACCGTATATCAAACAATTTATTTGGCATAAATCTTAGTTCTGGTTCAACATATAATATATTCCATCATAATTACATTATAAATAACCTAAACCAAATATTCTTGGATACTTTTAATTGTGGAGGTAACACCTGGGATGATGGCATGGGCGAGGGCAACTATTGGAGCGACTACATGGGTGTGGATGACGGCAGCAACGGCCGCACTGCAGGTGATGAGGTTGGCGACACTCTGATCCCACATCCAGTAACTGATCAAGGATTCGGTTATTATCAGCTGGACAACTATCCATTAATGCATACAAAGCCTCCTCGGATTCAATTAATATCCCCAGGTAATAATTCCATTATTCCCAACACAACGGTCTTGGATTTCTCGATTATCGATGTTACCCTTATCGAGGCCAATTACTCGGTCAATGGAGGTGCCAATACCTCTTTCACCGATCCTTTTGACATTGACACGGGAGGATGGGCTGACAGGGATTATCATATTCAAGTCAATGCAGTAGACTTTTTTGGTTATGCAAATTCCTCTTGGTATTTCTTTATAATCGATTCTATCCCGCCTTTTTTCGATAGCGCCACAGAAGATTTCATTACATACACAGGTGACAATTTTACCATATATGCCAACCTCACCGATAGTACGGATGTCACCAGTGTTACTATTCATTATAGAAACGACACAGGTTCTTGGACCAGTATGTTTATGGATAAGGTTATAGAGGGAGGACCTGGTTCCTTAGATCACTTCAACATAACCTCATCTGATTTAGGGATATTTACGTTAAATGATATGTCAGAATGGTACTTCTATTACGAAGCAACAGACAGTTTGCATAATTCAACCCACGGGAACCTCATCAGTTACTTCACAATAACTATAATTGACAACATTCCCCCAATCCCAGAAGCAGGTTTCGATCAGATTGTTGATGAAGACACTTTAATTTCCGTTGATGCAAGTGATTCCACAGATAATTTGGAATACCTAGGGATGTATTATACTTGGGATTGGGATGCAAGCGATGGTATACAAGTGGAAACCACAACAATTTCCGCAACTCATATCTATCCTGATCCAGGGATCTACATTGTCACCCTGAATGTTACAGACGCAAGCGGCAATTGGGACACCGATACCTTGACTGTTATCGTTTTAGACGTTACTTCTCCTGATGCCGTAATAGGTCCTGATCAGATCGTTGACGAGGACACGCTGGTAACTGTGGATGCTGATGCTTCTTTCGACAACAACGGAACTTCTAATCTAAGTTATGCATGGGACTGGAACGCAAGTGATGGCATACAAGTAGATAATAATACAATATCTGCCACCCATGTTTATCATGATCCTGGGATCTACATAGTCACCCTAAATGTCACAGACGCAAGCGGCAATTGGGACATCGATACCTTGACTGTTATCGTCAAGGACGTCACTTCTCCTGATGCCGTAATAGGTCTTAATCCGATGGTTGACGAGGACAAGCTGGTAACTGCGGATGCCGGTGCTTCTACTGACAACAGTGGGACTTCAGGTCTAAGTTATGCATGGGACTGGGACGCTAGTAATGGCATACAAGTAGAAAATAATACAATATCCGCCACCCATGTTTATCTTGATCCTGGGATCTACACAGTCACCATGAACGTCACCGATGCAAGCGGCAATTGGGACATCGATACTTTAACGGTCATCGTAATAGATGTTACTTCTCCTATTGCTGATGCAGGTTCTAATCAGATAGTGGACGAGGACACATTAGTTACGGTGAATGCCGAAGCCTCAACCGATAACAACGGCACATCAGGCCTCACATATATCTGGGACTGGGATGCAAGCGATGGGATATTTGAAGACAATAATACAATTACGGCATCGCATATTTATTCAGAACCGGGGGTTTATACAGTCGCATTGAATGTTACAGATTCATCAGGCAATTGGGATGTCGCAACAATTATCATAATTGTGGTGGACATCACCTCGCCCATTGCCGATGCAGGTTCAAATACGACTGCAGTTGAAAGACAAGAGTTCGTCTTTAACGGCACAGGTTCCCATGACAATAGCGGCAAGGATGGCCTTTTCTATAATTGGGCATTTGTTTCTGATGATGAATTGGTGACCTTGATTGGCATATCTCCCTCTTACACTTTCGAATTACCAGGCACATATATCGTAACTTTGTATGTCTTTGATGATGCTGGTAACTGGAATGTTGATACTGTGACCATAATTGTCCTTCCAGATTTCGATGAAGATGGTGTCCCAGATATTGAAGATGATGATGACGACAATGACGGATACTTGGATGAGGAGGATGCGTTTCCATTGGACCCAAATAAGTGGAAAGAAGATGAAGAACCTTCCTTCATGATCTGGATTATTATTTTGGTACTGGTAGTAATTATAATCTGTATAGTTGTCCTTTTATTTGTAAAGAAGAAAAGAGGCCAGAAGCCTAAGGAAGAAGTCGATGAAGCCCAGACACCATCCCCTCCATCTCCACAGCCAACCCAGCAACCCGTTCAGCCACCCGAAGCACCTCAATCATTTCCACCGCCACCAGTTCCACCTGTTCCTCCACCGCCGGTTCCTCCTGTTCCACCGTCACCAGTGCAAGAGCCTCCGCCCCCGCCACCTGAGATTACGACCTACAACTGCCCTCATTGCGAAAATCCATTTTCGGTGCCCGCCCCTGTGCAGGCCCATGCGGTCATTTGTCCTTCCTGCGGTGGGCAGGTTACAATCGGGCCTGTTTCCTAAACTTCTTCATTATATTTATTTTTTAATAAAGTAGCGGGAAAAAGCGATAGACAGATAAAGAGAAATCCCTTTACTGGCCACATAGGAGCATGAGGTGTATGAGGAAGACACTCGTGTCGGTTTTGACTGTATGGTTATTGATATGTGCCAATTTGATCGGTTTGATAATGATTACCCCTGATTAAGGTATGAACGCATCAGCGAAAACGATTATTGTCGACGATAATGGCACACCCGGAGTCGATTGCGACCTCACCACAATCCAGGAGGGAATCGATAATGCGATTCCTGGGGATATCGTGTTTGTAATGAATGGGACATATTACGAGAGTGTTGTTGTAAACAAGACGATAAATTTGACTGGGGAGTATAGAGGATCAACAATAATCGATGGTGGGGGAAGCGGTGATGTAGTTTTTATAAATTCAAATTGGGTGAATATGAGTGGATTTAAAGTGAGAAATAGTGGGAGCGGATGGTGGGATGTAGGTATAGAATTAAACAATGTCCAAAACTGCAGTATTATACACAATACATGTACCAACAATTACTATGATGGTATTTACCTTGAGTATTCAAGCTATAACATAGTTGAGGACAATAAATGCATCTCTAACACCTTTCAGGGCATCTACCTTGAGGGCTCAAGCAATAATGTGATAAAGAACAACACTTGTTACAATAACAATTGGTATGGTCTTCGGATTGGTGAATATTCAAACAGTAACATCATAGTAGAAAACATCATCTCATACACAAATAATTATGGTATTCGTGTTTTATCTTCAAATAACAATTTAATTTATCACAACAATTTTATGTATAATTTTGTCCAAGCATGGGATGATAGCTTTACCTACTGGGATAATGGCTATCCTTCTGGTGGCAACTACTGGTCAAATTAGGGTGGAGCTGATCAGTATAAAGGCCCAAATCAGGACATCCCAGGTAGCGATGGCATTGGAGACACACCTTTTAAGATCGATGGTGATTCCCAGGATAACTATCCACTAATGGAGCCCCATCCATCTAGAATACTCGAAAATTATACTACCTTAAAGCAGGGATGGAACTTGATTTCACTCCCCTTAATCCAAGAGAACCAGAGTCTAATTAAAGTCCTTGAGATGATCGATGGATATTATGATGCAGTCCAATGGTACGACATTACAGATACAACTGATACCTGGAAGCACTACAAGGTAGGCAAACCTTACGGAAACGATTTATTTGAGCTCAACGAATCCATGGGATTCTGGATCCATATTACCCAGCCAGGAGACACGATATTTTTATACAATGGCACCAAACCAACCTCCAACCAATCCATCCCCCTCCATCCGGGATGGAACATGGTGGGCTACCCATCCCCTAAGAGCTATAACAGGACAGAGGGAATGAACAACCTCACCTTTGGCGACCATGTGGATGCGATCTGGTCCTATAACGCCTCAGCCCAAAGGTGGGAGGAGATGGGTGAGTCTGATTATTTCCAAATCGGCAGGGGATACTACATTCACGCTAAATCAGAATGCGAGTGGGAAGTGCCCCTCTAAAATTTATTTATTCTTAATTTTAAAACTGCGAAAAGAGTATTAATAATAAAAACAATAGTAGTACATATACAGTGGTTGAATTTAGGAACTAAAATCGAAGGAGGGGTGGTATGAGAAAAAGGTTGATCTCAATCATAATTGTGGGCTTAATCCTGAGCGGAGGATTACTCTATTTATTGCATTTCAGCTATCCCATTGTTGGGGGTACAGATGTTGGGGGTATAATAAGTGCAGATACAACATGGACGTTGGCAGGGAGTCCTTATTACGTGGTTAGTGATGTTTATGTGGTAGACGGAGTAAATCTTTTCATAGAGCCAGGGGTTCAGGTCAAATTTAATGGTTATTATAGTATCTATGTAAATGGTTCCTTATTTGCTGTGGGTACCAAAGCAAAGCGAATAGAAATAACATCCAACATGACGACTGCTGCCCCTGATGATTGGAATAAAATACAGATAAATTCCACTGGATATACCGAAATTAAATATTGCAATATAAGTTATGGCAACTTAGGTATCTTCTTATACATGACGCCTAACAACATCATAACTCATAATTATATCTCATCAAATGAACAGGCAGGTATTGCACTATCATCCTCATCAGACAATTCCATAAATAATAATACTATCTCCCCCAACAACGGAAACGGAATTTACCTTTTAAATTCGCCAAACAACCACATTTTAGACAATAATGTTATTTCGAACAATGGAAACGGTATCTTTATCGACATTTCATCAAATAACACGGTAATAAACAACAATGTATCTGATAATTTACGGGGCATTTATCTTCTTTCTTCAACATATAATACAGTTAGATATAATAATATAACGCTTAGCGAAAATGAAGGAATATCATTCTCCTCAGCGTCGGACAATAATATAAATGACAACAATATTACCAACAATTATCTGGGAATGTCCTTAATACGATCTTCAAACAACACCATCGGATACAACAACATTTCCCACAATGATGGGGCCATCGGACTTTCCCAATCCTCAAATAACAACACAGTGATCTCCAATACAATAATTAATAACTCGGCGGGAATAGGTATATTTGGTGGAAACATCAAATCAAATAGGATGGTTTTGAACAAAATTTTTGGAAATGGGGGTGGCGTAGGGATTGTTATTAATGATCCTTCAATGCCAGGTCCAGGTAGTTATGGTTCTGTCGATCATATCATATTGTATAATATCATTTGCAACAATTATATTGGCATAGATTTAAGTGTTATGGATTCTGGTGCTATCGGAGTGGATATTTTATCTTCCAATATTTATGATAATGAAATAGGTATTGATTTCGAAGAGGCTGGTGGGGGGATTCAAACCACTATTATTAATTGTACAATTGAATATAACGATATTGGGATCAAAATGTTTCAAATAAATAATTTAAATAATATTGTGGGTAACAACATCAGCTACAATAGGGACTATGCAATGTATCTTGAAAGATCCAGGAATATACAGGTTTATCATAATAATTTTATAAAAAATGGAATTACTGAGCAAGCTTATGATGACTCAGATTCGAATTTATGGAATGATTCATACCCATCAAGCGGCAACTTCTGGTCTGATTATTATGGTCTTGATAGATATAAAGGTCCTGAACAAAATATTCCTGGTAATGATGGAATCGGGGATTCTCCTTATAATATAGATATGGATTCCCAAGATAACTATCCGTTGATGTTCCCAATCGGACCTTCTATGTTCCTTTACCAAGGTTGGAATCTAATTTCCATTCCGTTTATCCAGCCTGATATGAACTTTGGAGAGGTTCTAAGTCCAATCTCCGGGTCGTTTGATGCCGCACAGTGGTATAATACTACTGACGATTATGATCATTGGGAGCATAACTCAACTTCAAAACCTCCGCATCTAAATGATTTAGACGCCCTCGATCATACAATGGGATTTTGGATTCATGTCACTGAGCCTCGAGGTGTTTTATTTGAGTATCTAGGAGAAGAACCAACACAGGACCAGAATATCTCCCTAAATGTGGGCTGGAACATGGTAGGTTATCCATCTTTCATGAATTATAACAGGACAGATGGGTTGAGCAATCTTAATTTTGGCACAGATGTGGATGCTATCTGGAGTTTTAATGCAGGAGCACAGATGTGGGAGTATATCCGGGACATTGATTTCTTCTTTAATAGAAAAGGATATTATTTGCACTCCAAGGTAAATGAGATTTGGGAAGTACCTCTCTAATCCCAAACATGCCTAGTTGCCCAAACAAAACTTTTTATAACCATATCTATATCAGGCAACCGTGGGGTGCATAAGGTATGCTTGTTAAAGACATCATGACAAAGAAGGTCATCACCTTAGGACCTGAAAATACCCTAAAAGACGTTGTTCTGAAATTCTCAGAGCACAACATCAGCGGGGCACCTGTGGTAGATGATTCAGGTAAGGTTCTTGGTATCATCAGCGAGGCCGATATTATCACCACCTTGGAAAGACACGGCAAGGAGGTGAAGATGGTGTATCTCTCCCCGGCACTATCCATGGTGGGGCTGTCCTTTAAAGAAACACCCTCTGAAAAAAAGACAGAGGATATTGTAAAGGACGTGGGAGATATAAAGGTCTCGGAAATGATGAAGCGCAATGTAAAAACCGTAGGTCCCGAAGATAAGGTAAAGGCTGTAATCGATATTGTAGCATCAGGAAAGATAAATAGGGTACCCGTTGTTATGGATGGGAAACTGGTGGGTATCGTAACAAGAGGAGATGTCATTAAAGGAATAAGCAAGATGTCCATTTAATATATAGATAACCATGTAAAAGTTCTCGGAGGCTGGATATTATGGTCCATATAGGTGAAAAAGCAGAAGATATCATGAGCAAAGATGTGGTAACAGTTCATCCAAAGGACAGTCTTCACTTTGTAGCGAAGACACTGGCTGAAAACAACACAAGCGGAGCACCTGTCGTGGATGATATCGGAAGGATCGTGGGTATAGTAAGTGAGCATGATATAGTTACTTTTCTGTCCGCTTTTGACAATTCAGAGCTGGATATAACAGATTCAGGTGAATTACCTCATCTTGCCCATATATACATTAAAGCAAGTGCAACACCTGTGGAAGAAGCCATGACCACAGATGTGATCCACGCCGTACCTGATACAAGTATAGACATGCTTGCAAGACTCATGACAGAAAACAACATCAACAGGATCCCTATTGTGGTTAAAGGGAAATTGGTTGGTATGGTGAGCAGAATCGATATCCTTAGAAATATTGGGCAGGTTGATATGGAGAAGGTTTGATTATTCACAATGATTTTATAATAAAAAGCGTTATCACTTCATATTAAAGAGGTATGTACATGACCTTACTCGCTTTGGAAATAACAATTCTTATTCTTCTGATCATACTACTTCTGATATTCATAGCTCTACCATTGTATATTACAGCAAGGATTTTAGACGAAGATGAGGGCCTGCTTAAGGCCTTGGGAACAACGATTCTGTTGATAATCACGTTTTTCGGATGCCTAATTCTGATCCCAATTCCCATTGTAGGTTTAATAGTTGCCATTATCGTGAACTTATTGGTCATCAAAGTTGTGTACGAAACAGATTGGGGAAAGGCATTTGTGATGTGGATAGTGGCAATTGTAATGGTGTTTGTGATAGTATTTATTGTAGCGGTTTTGGTGGGATTGAGCATACTGGCGTTTTTGGCCTTGACATGAGGATTTTATTACAAAACGTTCAAAAATTCTTTATCTTCATAATATGTTTCCCTTTTCACTTTCGGAATGAGCATCATGCTTTACAATGTCCATCAAATCTACGAAGGCGCGGTTTTTCGACCCCCCTCAGAGGCAAGAAGCCTGATACTACAAATTACAATAGGATGTTCCCATAACAAGTGCACGTTTTGCATCACATACAGGGACAAGGATTTCAGAATCAAAAGCTTTGAGGAAATCAAACGGGATGTGGAAACTGTACTTCCCCATTACAAGGACGCGAGAAGAATATTTTTGGCAGACGGCAATGCCCTTATTATACCCACAAAAGACCTTGTGAAGATCCTGAGTCTCTTAAAAGATAGCTTTCCAAAACTGGAAAGAATCGGAATTTACGCATGCCCGCAGGACATCCTAAAAAAATCTCAATACGAATTAAAGGAACTTAAGGAGGCAGGATTGGGTATAATTTACTTAGGCTTGGAATCAGGCTCAGATATGATTCTAAAGAAAGTCAGAAAAGGAGTCAAATCAAAAAAGATGATAGAAGCCGCGCAAAAGGTGAAGGATGCTGAAATAACCCTCTCAGTCATTTTCATTTTGGGTTTGGGTGGAAAAGAGGCAACAAAAGAACACGCACAGAAGACAGCAGAGGTGTTAAGCAAGATGGACCCTGATTATATAGGGGCCCTGACTTTGATGGTAATAAAAGGGACAGAGATATATGATGAGGTAAAAGAGGGCAAGCTGGAGATCCTGGAGCCAAGAGATGTATTTGAGGAATTGCAGATTCTCATTGAAAACCTGAATCTTACAAACTGTGTTTTCAGGGCAAATCACGCCTCAAATTATCTACCTGTTGGAGGGACATTTCCCAAAGATAAACAGGATATACTTGTCAAAATCAAAAGAATTCTGCAAAAGGATGATGTGAGCTTTAAACCAGAATGGCTTCGGGCACTTTAAAAACGTCCTTACTTAGCACCAACCTTCTTGGCAAGCCATTTTTTAATTTCCTCGGGCTTTTTTGCATCTATGCCAAAGGACTCTATGAATTTTGTTGTTGTAGTCAGAATCTTCGTGGCCCCGTATCTTTTAGTCTTTATCACGCCAAGTTTATGCAACTCTTTTACGTGCTCGTAACCTTTGGGCCCGATCATCTCAACAAGATCGCTTTGCTTTATAGGCTGATGATATGCGATAAGGGATGCAGTTTTAAGGTACTGCTTGGGAATCTCGGTTATTGCCAGCATCTCAGCAGGCTGGGCATAATCGTCCTTTAGCTGCATCACGTACTTTACACCCACCTTTGCCACTTCAATTGCCGTTTCCTTGTCCTTGTATTGCTTAACAAGGTTCTTTAGAGCCCTTCTTATGGCATCCTTCCCTATGCCTGTAACATCCTCGATTTCTGAGACTTTCAAAGGCCGTCCTGCAGAAAACAGTGCAGCCTCAACCACTCTTTCGGTCTTCAATTTCCCCACCTCATCAAGCCACAGCAACTACTTTCACCAGTTTTTCATCCTCCACTGCCTCACCCTCCTCAGTTATAAGCTCAACAGTTGGCGGTTGTAAGCGCTCCACAACAGGTGTGATATTCTTTATGGTGATCTCTCCATATGGGAATCTTCGTTGGGTGAGACGGATTTTGTCGTCAATTGCCAAAAACAAAATCGAAACGAACCTTGCAATAAGATCATCTCTGCTTCCATCGATTATGTCGTCCAAAAGCATCTTGTCCTCTTCAAACATGCATATCCGCTGCCAAGTTAGATAGATGTCCTCATCCAGATTCTCCTTGTGGACCTTCTCATCAAAATCCTCTTCCTTTGCCATGAGCTCTTGAAGAAGCCTTCTTTTTTCATTGAGTTCCTTTTGTTTTACTATGTCCTTTTTAGCCTCGTCGAAAGCGTCAACCAGTTCCATCAATGTAACAGCTCGTTTTTTCTTGTGCCATATCTTCTCTTTCAGAGGGATCCTGGCCTCGGTAACAACAGCTGTGGTATAGTCCAAATCCTCACAGGCATTGTAGGATTCCTCGCCCATTATGTTCCATCCTTCGAAGTAGAATTCCTCTTCCTGGGGAATATCGGTTCGCAATAGCAATTCATCGCTTTGCAACTTCAAAATGGACCATGCCATAAGAACTATCCTGCCCGCGGTTATAAGATCCACATTCTTCTCCTTTCTTATCTTCTTTAAATAGAGTTTCGAGAACTTGATAAGATCTATGTCCCAGGGATCAAAATGCGAATCCACAACAAGCTCGAACACAAGTGAGATAGATTTTTCGAACTCATCTGTTATGGCAATATGCTGGCCAGATTCGATGTTCCTCACAAGTTCCAGATACTCCTCGATTCTCTCTCCACCATCATCTTCAGAAATAATTGCTTTGTGGAACAATAGATGGTTGATCAATTCGCTGGCGTCCTTTTCAGGCATGGGTTTCACCTTCTTGAATATCATCAGTTAGCTCGATGCTTTCCTGAATTTCCTCACCTTCGATTTTATCCTCGGTTTCATCCTCAGAAAGTGCGGGTATTTCCTCGGTTATATCGGTAAGCGAGACGTTTCCAATTACATCAGATATACTGTCCGCCCGCATAGTAACTCCATAAATTGCATCCGCTTCTTTGAGCGTTACCTTGCGCAGGGAGACCATCACAAATTGGGCCTTTCTTGAGTTCTTCTTCACCATCCTTGCCACATGCTCGGCATTTACGGCGTCCAAGAACATATCCACCTCATCCAGTAAATAGAAAGGAGAGGGTTCATAATGTTGAATCGCAAAGATAAGAGCAAGTGCTGTCAGACTCTTTTCCCCGCCAGAGAGGGATTCCAAGCGCAGTATCTTTTTCCCTCTTGGCCGTGCCTTGATTATCAATCCGCCTTCAAATGGGCTTTCCGGATTCTCCAAAAGGAGTTCGGCCTCGCCACCCACTGAAAGTTCAGCAAATATCCTCTTGAAATTCTCATTTATACCTTCGAAGACTTTTGTGAACTCGATCTTCTTCTTCTTATCAAGTTCTTTTACCACGGCTATTAAATTTCTTCTTTGGTCCTTGAGATGCTTTACCTCGTCCAAAAGTTCGGTAAGCCGCGTCTCCTGCTCGTCATAGTCATCAATTGCCTTCATATTGATGGGCTCCAAGGTCCTCATCTTTCGCTCGCAGCTTGCTATTGTTTCTTTAAGATCGTCCAAGGATGGGAGCTTTTTCTCCAAATCAATCTGGATATTGTAGCCTTCCAGTTCGCATTCCACTTCCTTTAGGTTTTCCTCAACACTTTTTTGCTTTGTTCGAAGCCCTATTACAAAGTCTTTATTTGTTTCGATTTTTGTTTGGATCTTGTCAATTGCCGATTCGCAATCGCTTTTGCTGCGGTATATCTCATCTCTTTTTTTTCCCAGTTTTTTCATATCCTGGTTCATGTTTGCTTCCACTTTTAAAAGAACTGATAGTTCTTCCTGAAATTCCTTCTCCTTTTTCTTGCATTCTTTGATCTTCTTGGAATGTCCTGCTCTCTCCTCTTCGATCCCCTTCAAAGTGTTGGTAATTTCCGCATGCCTCTCTTCGTGCATTTTAATTTGTGTCTCTAGGGTCTTTGCAGAAGATTCTAGTGTGGTTACCTCGCTTGTGAGCTCGTGAAGCCTTTTTTGCTGCTCTTTGATCTGTTTTGCATATTCCTGCGGTGTTGCCTTAATCAAGGCCTTTCTGTGTCCTTCCCTTTTGGCTTTTAGAGTTTCTATCTGCTCCTCAATTGACTTCAAATCTTCTCCTAATTTTTCTAGGTGGTTCTCGATTCTTAGTAATTCATCATTTTTTTCATTCAAAGATTTTTCCAATGCTGCCAATTTTTTCTTGTATTCCTTTCGTTTGGATTTCAGATCCTCGATTTTAATTTCAGATACACTGTCCTGACCACCATGTGCTCGAATTTGGGTTTCCAGTTCGAGAATATCGCTTTTGACCTGCAAAAGGGTTTTTGAAATGGAATCTGCATGTTCCATTGCACTTCTAAGTTCAGCGCCAATCTTCTCTATATCACTTTTTGATGGCGCTCCGAACTTAAGGTGCTGGTTTGCGAGCTTTCCGCCTATCATTGCCCCGGCTGCCTCGATAAGCTCCCCTTCCAGGGTAACCAGTCTGATTCCTCCCATTAGTTCCCGGGCTGTCTTCAGATCATCCACGACGATTGTATCCCCTAAAACATACCAGAAGGCTGCCTTATATTCGGGCTTGAAATTCACAAGGTCTATTGCAAAACCAAGGGATTTTGAATTACGCTTTGCCATCAGGGCCTTACCCCGGGGTCTGCCCTCGCTCATCTTGTTCAAAGGAAGAAATGTTGCCCTGCCTATCTTCTTCTTTTTAAGGTATTCTATGGCCTTGGAAGCGCATTCATCTGAATCCACGACAATGGATTGCATTCTTGCACCGGCAGCCACACTCAGGGCCACTTCAAATTTATCCTCAACCTCTGCAAGCTCGGCAATGGTTCCATGAATGCCCTTTAATTTTCCCCGATCTCTTGCCTCCAGAATCGCCGAAACCGCCATGTTGTAGCCCTTTTTTATGGATTCCGCGGCCTCAGCTTCTGCCTTCAGCCTGTTGTATTCCCTGGTCAAGGTTGTGATGGCGGCCTCCAATTCCTGGGATTCCTTATACAGTTTTTCTTCTTCTTTCATCTTCTTTTCTAATGTTTCTCTAAGAGATTGAATGGATTTTCCTGATTCTTTAGCATTCTTGGTAAGATCCTTTAGCTGAAATTCCACATCCTTGATTTCAAATTCTAACGTTCTTTTTTCCTCTTCAAGCTCTGTTAACTCCAAGCTAAGCCGCTCGGCTCTTTCGCGTTCTCTGTCATGTTCGATTTTAACACTTCTAATCTCGTCCTCTTTTGCTTCGATCTCCTTATTTACGCCCTGGATGTTCCTTTGAAGGGACAGGGCTTCGGAATCGGATTTACCAACTGTTTCCTGGATTTTTTCATGCTCTTCTTTCTTATTTTCCAACTCCTTTTGCTTCTTCGCAAGTTGTATTTCCGTATTCTCTTTTTCCTCTTTTAAATTTTCAAGGACTTCCTCTAATTTTATAAGGTCCTTTTGGAAGATCTTTGCCTCTTCTTTTAAGGATTTAATGGAATCTTTTGAGGATGTAATGCCATCTTTTGCCCTGGCAATCTCGATTCTCAGATTATCTATTTTGGATTTCAGCTCCTTTGCCTCTTCCCCACCTTCTGCTGCGATCTTCTCCTCCATTTTATTCAATGATTCCCCTAAATCTTCAAGCTCCTTTTGAAGATCCTGCACTTTTGAATCCAGGTCTTTCTCTTTGGAATTGTATTTTTTTATTTGATTGCCAATGGCGACAATTTCACCTTCAATCATCTCTTTTTTCTTGTAGGCGCCCTGGGCCTTTGCCAAGTCATAGTTATCCTTTATATCCTTATATTTTAGGGCAGCGCCTCTTTCCTTTGAAAGCAGTTTTATTTGCCTTTTTATCTCGTCAATTATTATTCCTATCCTATCGAGATTTTCTTCAACTCCCTTCTTCTTCTCCTCAGCCTTCTTTATGTCTTCATCATATCTTGTGACCCCAGATATATCATCCAAAACCCTTCTTCTTTCTGTATTGCTCATCTCAACTATACGGGTTACATCACCCTGTTTAACAAGGTTGTAACCATCTGCTGATATGTGTGCATGGGAAAGTAGGTCGTCGAATTCGGTAAGAGATGATTTTTTACCGTTCACATAGAAATAACTGAGGTAGTTTTCAGGGTCTGACGGGGACAGCTTAACGAGCCTCGTGAACGTGACCTCATCTTCTTCCAACGGAATAATCCTGTCTATGTTGTCGAATGCAAGGGACACCCGACAGTATTTTGCGGGTTTTTTGGCTTTTCCTCCGTTGTATATAAGGTTTGTCAGCTTTCCTGCACGAATTGCCCTGGGGCTTTTTGGTCCCAAAACGAACAAGATCGCATCACCAATGTTCGATTTCCCGCTGCCGTTGGGCCCGGTAATAACTGTGAATCCTCTTAAAAACGGTACTTTCTTCTTTTTCCCAAAAGACTTGAAATTTTCAAGTTCTACTTTCTTTAGGTACAAATTCATCCCTCCATCTCGATTTTGGGGGTGATTCACGCAGATTGTGGATCATTGCTCAGACATCCAAAGTAGTGGGTTTATCCGAGATAGAAGAGAAATTAGATATGCAAATTCAGATGATGCAAAGCATCTTCTTTTTGCAATTTCCCATCCCTTGATGAAATCCACATCGCCATTAATTATCTGACATTTTGTCAGACAAATTCCGGTATACCCTTGATACTATATATAGTTTTTGCACATTTTCAAGGTCGAAATTATTTAATTGGATGGTGCTCATCAATCGAGTGTATGACAAATTATTTTTGAATAAAGGATAAATCTAATTGTGTATCTCAGATATGATATGCTTTGGGAATGATTAAGCCAATAACTTTTATATAACAATAACAGTATTCTTGTATAATAAAAATAAGACTTGGATTCCGCATATGTTGTCGGTATTTGGGGTATACTCTGGCCGCAAAAAAACAAGGAGATCAATATGCCAGCGAAAAAGTCCATTAAACGAAAGATCTGTCTGATAGGAGAAGGTGGTGTAGGAAAAACCAGCCTCATTAAGAGGTTCGTTTTCGATCAATTTTCAGACGGTTATCTAATCACTATCGGTACAAAAATCACTAAAAAGGAGGTAACTGTAAAGAATCCTACAACAGGAGACGACTTGACTGTGACGATGATGATTTGGGACATCATGGGGCAGAAGGGATTTAGGGAAATTCTTCGGGAAGCATATTTCTTCGGGGCCCAGGGTGCCATGGCTGTTTGCGATATAACGAGAAAGGAAACTTTAGACGAGCTTGAAGGTTGGATTCAATCCATGAATGACATCACAAGGGATATACCCTTAGTTTTCATTGGTAACAAATGCGATCTGACAAATGAGGCGGAAATCACATTCAACGATGTTAAGGATTTCGCTTCAAAATACGAGGAGCCCACAGTCTTTTTATCAAGTGCTAAGACAGGTGTTAATGTAAATCTAGCTTTCAAGACATTGGCTGACAAAATAGCTGCAAAAGGAATCGATACCAAAGAGGATCAGCTATTAGATAATTTGTGATTTTTGAATCCCATGAATGCCCACACTTTTTTTTACTAAGATTTCACGTTATTCCAAAATCTGTTTAAAATATTTATTTTTATGAGGGAAAAACCACCGCTTAGAACCGCTATAGGATGTGTTTTTGTATTCTTTTTTTGATTTGAGCGGATTGCTTGATATTCACGTCCTTCTATATCGTTGAATATGACTGTCTCTACGAGGTTTGAACAAAATATGATCCCACCCCATATTATTAGAATTACCTGCTCAGATGTGAGGCTCAAAAATGAAGAATCCACGGTAAATCCTAGGCTTCCCAGGGTGAACAGCCCAGGGCGAATTGGATAAAGAAATGGTAATGTGCTGCCATGGAAACTATCCAGGAACATATGACCCAGGAACATAACGCACAGGGAGATGCAACTTCTTTGGCCAATACTTGTACCTTTATTTTTTTCATACACAAAAAATATCAAAAATAATGCTGATGGTAATAAAATGAAAACAAATATATTGTGAAAAACTTTCACGCCCGTTTCCTGATAAATTGGCAGAAAGTGATCCAAATCTATGCATGTTGCGAAAACGGCTAAAAGGATTATCAGTAGGAATTTCTTGGTTTTATTCAGAAGATGTAATCCCACACCCAAACCCGCCACCATCGATAGAAGAAAGTGTATAATGGGCTGCATATATTTTGCTCCGAAATAGATTACTATCCCGAAGATATTTATGAATAGCTCTCCACAAATCGACATTGACAATCACCATTGACAACCACCTGTGATTATCATTTAGGATCTCATCGAGAAAACGGGATTTGGAAGTGCTTAAAGCGATTTTTCTCCATTTCAAATAAGGAATTTGGGAATCAAGAAGATTAAGTGTCCCCAACCCCAAGGAGGAAAAATTTATTCGGGTCAGATAGCCGCGATTATGCGAGGAAGGGTTAGTTGGGATC
>CP070751.1:4462969-4516000 GCA_020348445.1 Thermoplasmata archaeon | reverse complement strand
TGGATGGTAAGCAGTTCGTCTTCAGTGGCAGCATAGAGACCCTAAGCAGGGACGAGGCCTCGAACCTTGTTATGGACAAGGGTGGTATTGTATCAAACACAGTTTCAAAAAAGACGGATTTCTTGGTGGTCGGCGATAAGCCTGGCTCCAAGTTTGAAAAAGCAAAAAAGCTTGGATTAAAAATTATAGATGAGAAGGAGTTCAAAAAGATCGTGGAGGGCTGATTCATTATCTCTTTCTAAGCTCTGCATAATGATTGTCAGCTGAAAAGAATATCCTGATTGCCTCAAGTCCACTTTTTTCTATCAAATCCTCAAACTCTTTTTTTGAGAAAAGATGATAATACCTCTGATACTCCCTGCCCTCCTTCATCTTCCAGGGCAAGAATATGTCTCCATACTCGGCTCCTTGTTCCTTGTTCTCCCTGGAAATTTCGAGCTCCTCTTTAAATTTCTCTTGCTCCTGTGCCCAAGCACTAACAAGGGCCCTTCCCCCAGATTTTAAACATCTTTTTACTTCCAGAAGGCTGTTTGCTCTTTCATTAGGAGTAGGGAGGTGATGTAAGGTGGCAATGTAAAGAACAGCGTCAAAGTAATCATTCTTAAAGGGCAGCTGTGCACAATCTCCCTCGATGAGCCTCACTTTTTTCGAGACCTCCTTCCATTCCACTTTATTAAACACGATCTTTAACAATGCCCGTGAGAAATCCAGACCTACGACTTCCATCCCCTCCTTGGCTAGATAAATGGAGTTCCTGCCGTTTCCACAACCTAGATCAAGGACCGTGGAGCCTTTTGGTAAGGTGGAGATGATCTTCTTGCTCTCGGGCCAAGGTTTGTACCGGGTGATATCGAAATGAGGGGCTATGGCATCGAAGGTATCAATTAACTGGGATTTGATCTGTTTA
Organism: Thermoplasmata archaeon; assembly: GCA_020348445.1. GTDB lineage: Archaea > Thermoplasmatota > Thermoplasmata. Next base: position 4,515,093 of record CP070751.1, on the reverse strand, counting down.
GCTTTTTTTGGATCTGTGGTCATATACGAGAACCTCGTGGGTGATAAAAATGCGATATTATGATAAAAGGCTTTCTCAAAGAGAATTTTTAATCAATATTTTCTTCTTCATCAAAAGTAGATCCCTCTTCAATAGTTTCAATCTCTTCCTTTTGGGATTCTACTTCTTCCTCAGGTTCTTGTCCAGTAACTTCTGTCTGTTCCTCATCCTCATGTTCTGACCCTTCGATTTCCTCCTTTATTTCTCCTTCCCCAAGACCTCCTTCAACCTCCGGGATTCCCTCGATCTCTTTTTTCCTTCTCCTCAGGAGGAAGACCAAGATTACTATCACGATTATGATTACTGCAATCATCATATACAATACATTGTTATGCAAATCGGGAAGGAAATCTGAGTTGTCACCAATACCATCGCCATCTGAATCAGACCATTCATCAGGGTCATTCGGAAAGACATCACTGTTATCGCCATGCCCGTCCTTATCGCTGTCCAGCCATTCATTGGGATCATTTGGGAAGGCATCGCCATTGTCACCATAGCCATCATCATCTGAATCTTCCCATTCATTAAGATCATTAGGGAAGGCATCTGAATTTTCATATCCTGGGTTGTCTCCATAACCGTCCCCGTCTGCATCGTTCCATTGATTTAGGTCATCAAAAAAGGCGTCATCCTGGCCAATGTAACCATCACCGTCGTCAACATAGATCATTAATGACGCCACATTATCGGTATAATCCTCCTCTGGGATTACCCCATCCTCGTTCACGCGGGCTTCAATGGAATAATAACCTTCTAAATTCGGGGCAGTTATGTCCAAGGAAAAGAGACCTTCTGATGTCGATATTGCAGTTAGGGTATCCCCATATTGCTGGCTGTTTTTATCTAATATTTTTATTTTAGCCTCCATATCGCCGATTCCAGATCCAGTATCAGTGAATCTCACGGTACCTGAAACGGTTTTGGTACTTCCATATTCAAGGTGGTCATCATCAAAGTCATTCAAGGTTATGGCAACGTTGGACTTGACAACATTTATGGTTCTATGTACTTTGTTATTTGTATAATCAGATTCCAAAACGACAAGATAAGGATTTACCCACACATAGATATCCTTTGTTCCAATGGGCTCTGTAACAATCCATTCCCAACTTACATTCACATATTGTCGAGGGGATAATTGTACTGTTATGTTGCTTCCTATCTGCGTTCCACCATTTTCAGGATCACCGTCATAAAGACTTACATTAACAGCGCTGATATAAGCCAAACCATCGTTATAGACTGCAGTTTTAAATATTATTATTTGACCTACTCTTGGATTATTAGACAATATTGCTCCATCTTCATCAAGTAGTACAATAATTTGTGGGTAAGGCGGTATAAAAGTTGACATCAGGTCGGGTTTTGGGAACACCATAAACATTTTTGATACGTTATTGTTAGTTAAATTTTGATCTGGGATGATATAACCATTAATTATCGTAGCATCTATTGCATAAATGTAGATGTCATGCTCACCTACTTCCTCTGTTGTATCCCATGTAAGATTAACAGTGGCAAAGGACCCTGGTGCCAGAAATGCCAGTGACTGATAATCAATCAACTTCACATTCGAGGGTAGCGGACTGTCAGGTTTACCATCACCGTCAAGATCAGGAAATCCATCGAAGGCATAGATATCGATATTGTTCGCAGGATTATCGGTACCTAAATTGTATACCGTAGCCCTTATGGTTATAATCGACATTTCAGTTGCATTATCAGTTAATTGCTCATTACCGATCCAAAAGGAAATGTCCGAGCTTGTTATGGATATATCAGGTGGAATTACTATATCCACTACTCTAAAAGCTTTGTTGTCATCACCCTCGTTTATTTCCTGAATGTTATTGTATGGATCCACGACTATCCATACCCACATATCATCTCCTACTTCATGTTCCTGGGGTGTCCAAATTACAAAGGCATCACCAGTTCCACCATCGGCTGCTATTGCGGATGTTGTACCCTCATCAATGAGTTCATCTGGATCCCTTATACCGTCACTATCCAAATCAATAAAAAATCTCACAATTACCCCCTTAGAATCCCTGATGCCAACATTTTGAACAGTTGCGGTTATGTTAATTTCCTCGCCTACTCCAACCGTGATTCTCCAGGTTCCATCTTTCCAAAAGGAAATGCTCGTGGCATCAACGTAAAAGTCTGGTTTAAGATCCGAAATATACAAATCAATTTCTTCTATGTTGTCTATCTTATCAACAAGATAACTTACGAAGGAGACTATCTTTGAGCCTGTATAGTTTTCCCCCCCGTGGGAATATAGACCGCTGATCTTGAAGTTGAGGAAACTGGTTGTACCTGAAGAAGTTATGATGTCTGTCAGGACGTTAAACAAAACCATTCCATTAGAATTGCTTTGTTTGGGAGACCCAGGTATCTCAATGCTGCTAAAAAATTCGGTGACATTAACTGTGCAACCCTCTACCAAACCACCATTTCCGTCTTTCACAAAAACTTTTAGCCATTGATAAACCTCAAGCTCTGCCCCTTCAAGAAGTTGCACATCTGGAGTGTAAACATTAGTAAAAATAGCCTCTGAGGTCCCACCAAAGGATGTAAAGGGGCTATTAAGGGACGAGTTCGTGGCATAAAGACGGATATTGGTATTTGGAGTTGAGACATTTATGTGACTTCCAATCGTACTGTTCGTTATAATGATATTTGCATTATCGTGAGCCTGGATTTCTATAATTGTAGAATCTATAACAGAATCGATAATCTGGAGTGTTGCTCCATCGTAAAGATATATCTTCAATTTTGAGCCGTTGGTGAGCAGTTGTGAATTATCTTTCAATATAAATGTACCATTGTCCCGAACCACAATATTGTATTCATAATCTGTTGTTTCAAGTACCTTGAAGATTGTGTTAACCACAATGAGCTCGCCATGCTCTTCCACAAGCGTGTAACCCATGTGATCAAGGTCTCCGCCCGCAGTATCTATTTTGTATGGAGTGTTGATGTCGCGAACATGTATGTCCCTTGGAGAATAGACGATAATGTTCTTAGATGCTTCATTATTGGTCTCATCTGCCTCGTTAATATCATCCAAAGCATCAACGACTATGAATATCTCATGAGGGCCCCTTGTTAAAGAGGGCCATGTCACGTTCACGAATCCTATTTCGTCTACTGTAAGGCTGGTGGAATTATATCCAATTAGAGTACCGCTAGAATCTGGATCACCATCCCAGAATCCGATTTCAAATTGTGTGGTATCAGTACCACCAGAGTTTAGGATATATGCATATATTTGAATATCGTCCCCTTCAAAAGGAGTATCATCGCTGAAGGTAATATCTACCACACTGATATCAGGTCTGAGCATGACCGTAAGGGCACTATTATAAACATTATTATCATAGTAATTCTCTACAACACCGCTTACAACCACATAGATGTCATGAATCTCCAGCTTTTGTCCAACTTCTACAGTGGCAATCCATGAAACATTGACATCTTCTACGTGTGAAACTTCGATATTTGATATTATTTGATCTGTTCCAATTTGAACTCCCCCTGCATTAGGATCCCCATCATAGAACTGCACAACAACATTCGAGGCATTTGTCTCTCCAATGTTATCCACGCTGGCTATTATTGTAACCTGGGCGCCATCAGTTACCGAGGTTACTGGAATTCCCTCCACCCAGAAATTAATTCCTATAGGCGCGATATCGGCGTACTTTTTGATGTTGATGGTTGCGTTCGCCCAGTTGTCCTCGTCAATTTCTTTCACAAGATTATTAGGGTCTATCACTATCCATATTGTATAGAGATCAGGGGGAGTTGTTGTAGTCCATGTGCAATTGGATTCGGCAGAACCTCCTGCAGCAACTCCTGATATGTTCCCATAGCCCACCAGATAATCTGGCCCAGTAATATATCCCACCCAAAATTGGACCTCTAACTCAGGATCGGGAAATGCATCTTCTCCTCCAATATTGCGAATCAATGCATGAATCACAACAGTATCGTTTTCAGTTGGACCCCATGGTGGGTATGTAAACCATATGTATGGTGTAGTAAGAATCAAATCCGGACCAACTCCCCAAATTTTTATTGTGTTATCCTTGGATCCCGAAGCGATTTTATCACCCAAAGGAGACCAAGCTACCGACTCCACAGAATCTGCATGACCGCTTAAGGTCTTTGCACAGCTTCCATTTGTGACATTCCAAATTCTTATATCAGAATCTTCAGAGCCAGATACCAGGAATTTGCCGTCAAAAGACCAGGAAATAGAAGTGATTCCACCAACATGTCCGGAAAGGGTCGTTATGTTTTTACCGCTTGCATAATCCCATATGTTTATCGTACCATCCTCATGGCCCGAGGCTAGTTGGGTTCCATTGGGGGACCAGACGACGGCGTAAATAGGCGAGCTTGAGCCATTGGTCAGGTTTTTCTCATTGTTGCCGGTGGCATAGTCCCAGATCTTGATGGTCCCGTTTTCATCGCCAGCTGCTATTTTGTTGCCATAAGGTGACCAATCAACAGAAGATATATTATATGGCTCATCAACCAGGTCCTTTTCAAGGATGCCAGATGCATAGTCCCATATTATAAGATGTGTGTCATTTGAACCAGAGGCAAGTTGTGTACCATTTGGGGACCATGAAACAGATCTTACAGCGTCGGTATGGCCGGTTAGGTTTTTCTCGTTGGAGGCACTTGCATAATCCCAGAGTTTGATTGTGTTGTCCGAAGATCCCGAGGCAAGCTTCTTGCCGTCAGGCGACCAGGATACAGACCATACGAAATCTGTGTGGCCAGTCAAATTTAGGACCTCGAAGCCTGTTGTAATGTCCCAAACTTTCAATGTGTTATCAGATGATCCCGATGCGAGCATAATGCCGTCAGGTGACCATGCAACAGAGTTTACACTCGCACTGTGATTTTCCAGTGTCTTTAGCTCCATCAACTTCGTAACCTCAGTTTCTGCCACCGCATTCTCAGTGGATGGATTGAACATAACTGCTGCAACTAAGAGACCCATTACAAAAACCATTATAGTAAATAATCTCTTCCTCATATCATCACCCTAATTGGGCTATTACCTCATCAATCCTATGGCAAATTTCACGGTATTTGGACGTTATTGAATTGATTATATACTATTTAATGATTATACGGTTATAACCAATCTCTACACCATTATCTATGATAATGGTCCTTATCACAATTCTTATAATCCAAAAACCCTTTGGGGAGGCAAGCAAGTTGTCCATGTTGTAGGTTCCCGAGACAAGGCTCATCTATCTGGGTGATTGTTTGAATTCGATAATCCTCTCACATAAATCATCTTTGTTTAAAATAGCCAGGAGGCGATGATTTACGAGAAAAGGAGGCATTACATGACCGTCGAAGAGAAAGTAAAGGAGCTTAGGGAAAAGAAAGAGAAAGCCAAGCTTGGTGGCGGAATTCCGCGCATCGAAAAGCAGCACAAACAGGGAAAGTACACGGCAAGGGAGAGAATAGAAAAACTCCTGGATGATGGAAGCTTTGTTGAGCTCGATGCCTTTGCACTTCACGAATGCACTGATTTTGGAATGGAGAAGAAGCGAATTCTCGGAGACGGTGTTATCACAGGATACGGAAAAATCGACGGGCGCCTGGTCTACATATTCTCCCAGGATTTCACTGTATTTGGGGGTTCCCTGGGATGGAAATTCGCAGAAAAGGTGGTCAAGATAATGGATTTGGCAATGCGAAACGGGGCCCCGGTAATAGGTTTGAATGACTCGGGCGGTGCAAGAATCCAGGAAGGAGTGGTTAGTCTAGGTGGATATGCCGAGATATTCTTTAGAAACGTCATGGCCTCGGGAGTGATTCCCCAGATCTCAGCTGTAATGGGACCCTGTGCAGGAGGAGCTGTGTATTCCCCTGCAATGACTGATTTCATACTCATGGTAAAGGGCACAAGCCATATGTTCATCACAGGCCCGGAGGTCATAAAGACAGTGACAAAAGAGGAGGTTACTTTCGAGGAGCTGGGAGGTGCCATGACGCACAACACAAAATCAGGTGTGGCACACTTTGCCTGCGAGGATGAGATGGACTGCATTAGGATGACCAAGAAACTGCTGAGCTACATGCCGCAAAACAACCTGGAAAATCCACCCTATGTGGATACCGGAGACGATCCCAATAGAATGGATCCTGAGCTTGTCAACATAGTTCCAGACGATCCCAACAAACCCTATGACATCAAAGACGTGATCCTCAGAGTTGTGGACAATGGAGAGTTCATGGAGGTTCACCCTTTCTGGGCACAGAACATTGTTGTCGGTTTTGGAAGACTGGATGGACACTCGATTGGTGTTGTGGGCAACCAGCCCAAACACCTTGCAGGCACCCTGGATATCAATTCCTCGAGAAAGGGAGGAAGGTTCGTTCGCTTCTGCGATGCATTCAATATTCCCCTCCTTACCTTTGTTGACGTCCCAGGATTTTTACCTGGCACGACGCAGGAATACGGCGGCATCATCACAAACGGCTCTAAACTGCTTTATGCGTACTGCGAGGCCACTGTACCTAAAATCACCGTGATCACAAGAAAGGCCTACGGAGGGGCCTACGATGTCATGTGCTCCAAGCATATAAGAGCCGACATAAACTTTGCATGGCCAACGTCCGAAATCGCTGTCATGGGACCGGACGGTGCTGTAAACATAATCTTTAGAAAGGAAATTGAAAAGGCAGAGGATCCGAAAAAGAAAAGGCAGGAGCTCGTCTCAGAATACAGAAAAAAATTCGCCAATCCATACATTGCAGCAGAAAAGGGTTATGTGGATGATGTAATCGAACCCCAGGAAACCAGACCAAAGGTCATCAACGCACTTCACACCCTGTTAAATAAGAGAGAGCCGCGTCCTTCAAAGAAGCACGGCAACATACCACTTTAGATCCTTTCGGGGGAGAGAAATTGGATAAGAGACAAATTAAAATCACTGACACTGCATTTCGGGATGCACATCAATCCCTTTTGGCAACAAGGATGCGTACAGAGGACATGCTAGCAATAGCTGAAAAAGTGAACCAAGTCGGTTACTGGTCAGTTGAGATGTGGGGGGGTGCCACGTTTGATTCATGCTTGAGATTTTTAAAGCAGGACCCCTGGGAAAGAATCAGGCTCCTTAAAAAGGCCATGCCCAATACAAGGCTCCAGATGCTTCTTCGGGGGCAGAACATAGTTGGATACAGGCATTACCCAGATGATGTGGTAAAGAAGTTCGTTGAGCAGGCCCATAAGAATGGAATAGATGTGTTTCGGATATTTGACGCCTTAAATGATCCAAGGAACATGAAAACAGCTTTGGATACCACCAAGAAGGTTGGAGCCCTGGCTGAATGCTGTGTTTGCTACACTATAAGCCCAGTTCACACAACAGATGTCTTCGTGAACATGGCCAAGGAACTGGAGGCAATGGGATCAGACACCCTGTGCATAAAGGACATGGCTGGGCTGCTTTCACCCTCTTCTGCATTCGAGCTCGTCACCAAATTAAAGGAAAATATATCATTACCAATTCATCTTCACTGCCATGATACTAGTGGGATGGCAACTGCAGCCTATCTCAAGGGAATAGAGGCAGGAGCAGACATCATCGACTGTGCCATATCCAGTCTTTCAAGGGGCACATCACAGCCCCCCACAGAGACCTTTGTGGCCATGCTGAAAGGTACACCTTATGATACAGATTTGGATTTGACTGTCCTCGGGGAAATTGCAGATCACTTTACAAAGGTAAGAAAAAAATACAGGATCTACGAGAGCTCTGCAACTGGCGTGGATACAGACGTACTTCAGTTTCAAATCCCAGGGGGAATGATGTCCAATTTGGTAAAGCAGCTTAGGGACCAGAATGCAGAGGACAGACTCCCCGAGGTTCTAAAGGAGGTTCCAAAGGTCAGGGCAGAACTCGGCTATCCACCTCTGGTCACTCCCTCGAGTCAGATAGTGGGGACCCAGGCAACTCTGAATGTTCTTCTTTCTGGCCGCTACAAAATGATTCCAAAGGAGACAAAGAACCTGGTGAGGGGTTTGTACGGAAAAAGCGCAGCGCCCATTGCCGAACAGGTAAAGATAATGGCAATTGGGGATGAGGTCCCAATTACCTCGCGTCCTGCGGACCTGCTGGAGCCTGAACTTGAGAAATTGAAAAAAGAGCTTGGAACCGAAAACATCGAGGATGTTCTATCATATGCCTTGTTTCCCCAGGTTGCTAAAAGATACTTTTTGGAAAGGGAGGGTAAGGTAATAGATGATGCAGAGGTGGCAGCGATTTCAGTTGCTTTGGCCTCGAAATTCCTGAGAATCGAGACTGTGACCCAACCGCGTGTGATGGAACGCAGAAACGAGATTAGCCCTTGGGGCATGGCAGGCAGAATAGAATTGATGAATGCAAGAGGCAGAAATCCATGAGAGCATTTAAGCTGAACATAATAGATAAGGAATATGATATCCAAATAACAAAGCTTGAGAGCAGAAAGTTCCACGTCGCAGTAAATGGTAAAAAATATGAGGCCACATTAGAGGACGAATCAGACAATTTTCTGCTTTTGGCAGTTGACGGCGGGCTATATTCGATTGAACTAGAGGGCGAGCCTGCAGGGGGGAAAATCCACACGAAAGTCAACCTCAGGGAACGGGAAATAGTAAGTGAAAATCTTCTCAGTTCAAGGGGAATGGTATCATCCATAAAACCGGAAACCGCTGGTACAGACGTTACAACTTTGGTTGAAGAAAGGGAACTGCCTCCGAAAACAGCCGCTGCTGCCGACGGAATCCTGGCCCCTATGCCCGGCAAGGTCGTGGCAGTCAAGGTGAACCTGGGCGATGATGTCAAGCCTGGGGATGTGGTTGTGATTTTAGAGGCAATGAAGATGGAAAACGAGATAACATCCAATAGAGACGGAAAGATCTCCGAGGTAAGGGTTAAAGAAGGGGATTCAGTTGATGCCGATGATGTTTTGGTAGTTGTGGGGTGAGTTTATCGGGGGTTCTCCCAGACACCCTGATCTTTTATGACTTTATACTAATTTATACCCCAATAAATGTGAATTTTGTGGTGTCCGAAGTTGAAATTTGGTACCCTTGGGTCATAACCAAATTTGTATCAAATGCTCCAACAGGCATTATGGTTGAGTGCCAGTACCACCGCTGTTTGCTAATATCGAAATAATTGATTCCCTCGGTGTTGGGTATATTATCACAGTACCAATCTGCAGTATAGTTATCTTTAAGTTTCAGTGGTATGGCAAGCGTGTCATATCCTGAGGTATATTCCTCTGTCCAAATTCCAATGCTGTAGGTGCTCGCACCTCTAATACCACTGGCACTGAACGGAACAACCAAATAGTATGACCGTGCACCAGGATCGTTGGCCCGAGCATTTATGTGAGTTGCGCTAAAATTTCTAAAATAAATAGGGGCACAAAGGAGAAAATAATCCTTATTAAAAGTTCCGAAAAAACCATCTGTCGTGTTTGAATAATATATTTCATACCAATCGCCAATTCCCATACTTGCTGGTTCCTGCCATGTCAGATTTACATCTCCATTTGGTAAAACTTCAACCATAAGGCTTTTTGCCTCCGAAATGTAATTAAATCCAGTAAATCCATTATCGTCATTGTAACTTATCATGGCAGCAGGCAAACCTGTGAAGGTGTAGATAGTCTGGCTATCGAATTTTACCTCATAACCTTCACCCAATTTCATTTCAGTATTGTTTGTGTTCTGATCTCCAAAATTATGTTGTCGCCAGCGGTGTGTATTAGAGTCCATGTACTTGATGTATTGGGTATTCATAGTCGAGGTGTAATAGTCAGTGTAAAAAGGTTCGATTGGTTCCAAAGGTAGGGAAAAGGTCGACACTCCCTTTGGGAACGATTTTGTCCATTTCCCAACCGTTCTGCTGGTTGCGCTCACTTCACCAAAGGAATTCACGGCTCTTATTATGTAATAATATTCCTCCTCGTAGTTTGTCTCATCTCCCAAGAATGCGGCGTATGTATCGTTCCACATAGTCCTAAGAGGTATGGGGCCTGGCTCGCCAGTTTCGTTATCTATTGAAGTATCCACCCATACTTTATTGAAATCGAAGGAGATTTGTGACGTCGAACGGTATATCAAATAATGATCAAGGTCCGGGATAGAGGGCGGGTCCCAGTAAAGAATCACGTCCTTCCCATCCTGGCTAACGTTTATAAATAGGATGGGGGGAAGTATCGGGATGTTAATCACCACGATGGTGGTCGTATAATATGATATTCCCCCATCATCATCCTCTACCGTGAGGTTTATCGTGTAAATACCTATTGCGTCATATGTGTGTTGCACTGTATCGGTTCTGGAGAATGGAAAGATTCCCCAAGGACTTGGATATGGGTCAAGGCCGACACCGTCGTTGTAGTATAAGTTCATAATTGTTGGCCCGGACTCAAATTCCCATGTGAACGTCAGATCATCGCTACCAAGGTCAGTGGCATTTGCGTCGATTGTTAGAGGATCCCCTCTGTAAACTGTGAAAGGCCCGAAGGGCTCAATTGTAGGTGCAGCGTTGTTCACTGTAATATAGCATATATCGATATCTGATAGGCCTTGAACATCTATTACTGTCAATGTAACTGTATATAACCAGTTATCACCGTAAATATGAATTGGTGTTAACCCGGTGGCATCAATGTCATTTGTCAAGTTTCCATCGCCATCAGAATCGAAATCTGCATCGAAATCCCAGAGATAAATCAGTTCATCCGAGATGTTCAGGGTCGTAGCTTTATACTCGCTAGGTGCTATTCCTGTATTATATGGAGGATCTGTTGATCCCAGCTCTCCTCCACTAAACTCCACTTCAGAGTGATCCAGTTTTAAGGCGTAGTATGCGTAGAACTCCTGTATGCTTCGGGAATAGAATTGGATATCCCTCACCCCAGGTCCTTCAACTGCCATGTCCAATGGATTTTGAGAGATATAGTAGACCAGGCTGTCCCGATTTGGGGTTAGTAGTATTTCAGTCTCTTTAATTTTGAAGATAACGTCCAGATCCTTGGGAAAGCTAACGGATTTGCTGACTGTATCATAGATGTCCAAACGATAGATGTGCCCATCGTAAAGTTGTCGTACGATCTCAATAAAAGGATCGGAGTTTTGGACAAAGAGCCCTGATATGACAGGGATACCGTCAGTCTCATCAGACACATTGGCATAGAAATCGCCGTTACGCCCACTAAAGTATAGTGTAAAATTCCCTGTCTCGTGCATCTTCCAGTAGTAGGTGTATTCATGACCTGTTGGTCCCTGGCCCAAATGGCCAGACTTCTTACCGATCCAGAAGGGGAATGGTGAAGTGAAATTCACCCATTCCTGAACTCCACCTTCCCATGCACCATCCTCTGGGCCGATGGGGTCGATTGTACGCAGATACAAAGCACTATCGGTGGCAAAGTTGACATCCAACTTGTGCCAATGGTAGTCTGGATCGTAGCTCTCTGTTCCATCGAAATACACTATTGCACTTTCATAAACGATTTGATCTTGGCCCGCATCAGCAACAGGGGGGCATATAACAAATACCTGAAGAATTATAATACTCCAATAAAGGGAGTTATTCTCGGATTGAATCGTTATGGTGATGTTATCCCATCCGACAACGGGCGTCTGAAGGATAGGTTTGACCTTGACCTTAATGTCAACGGAAGATCTGGCGAGTAAAAAAATCTCATCAATAATATACGTTAATGTGTTATCGAGGATTGCAACAGAATATCCATTGATAGTGAAGTTGAATATGGGGAAAGTATCATTGAGAAAATGCATATTAGTTATTGTAAGGTTGAAATACAACACATCGCTTAAATTACCAATTTTAACGATCTCATTGGCAGTTATATCAATCAACCTTATCGTAGGACTGCAGCCAAAGATCCAACCCGCCGCAATGGATGATGTATCATTGAATCCGTCAAATGTGCCATTTCCCTCGGGAATGCGACACATCGTCTTTCCCTGCTGATGGGATGAACTCCACCCGGCCATGTCAAGGAGTGACCCATAATCGTCGTATAGATACACGTTGTCACCTGATGGATTCAAGGCGGCGAAGAAACCTGGATCCATGGGTTGTGTAATATAATATAAGTGATCATCCGAGGGTAATTCCGTCACCTGGGGAAAGATGTATTCAGAGTCACCAACGATCTTATAACCAGTGATATCAACCCAGCCAAATTTTAGATAGATTTCCACAAACCCGTCTTCGGGTGAACTTGGATTGAACATTATCTCGTTTAATACAACTGATGGATTTAAGTTTGGAGGTAGAACATCGTTTTGTGCTCCGAAGGTTGGAGTTTTTTCTCTATTCCAATAGCTAGTATATTCTAAGAGAGTGGTGTTCCAATAGCGGGCTGTGGATTCTCCAGTTAGAGGATCAGGAACCACACCTTTCTGACCATAAGAGATTTCCTCGATAAGCACATCATACAGGTAAAAGCGGATGTTATCTCCTTCAGTGTTTAAACCATTGGGAGTAGTCACATTGAAAAGAGCGTATCCATCTTCATTTGCAGTAGAGATTGACCATACACCTGCTAATGTTCCAGAGGAAGCAGATTCAAAACTGAAACCAACATTGAAGTTGATGAAAGGATACCTTGGATTATAGACCTCGATTTGTGCTACCATAGAATCATTATCAGATATCTCGCTCACTTGAACCTTAAGCGGGATATTAAATACCCAGCCTGCAGCTTCTGATGTTGTGTCGTTATAACCTTGATAAGTGCCATACCCATCTGGAATCCTGCGAACACTCATACCCTGAAGATGTGAAGAATTCCAACCCACCATATCAAGCAATGCGCCTGTATCGTCATATAAATAGACATTATCACCGTTCACTACTCCGTCATCTAAATCGAAACCAGATGGATAATTTAGCTGGTTAACTCCGAAGAAAGGATCACTTTTACTTAATATTGTTCCTCCTGGGATTATGTACTCGCTATCGCACACAATCTTGTAATTGCTTATGTCTATACTGTTATCGCCGATATAAATCAGTTCTATAAAACCATACTGTGGTATAAAAGGATAAAAACTTACTTCGTTCAACATTATTAAAGGTGTTGGATTCACTTCTGGATTGTTGTTGACTGCACCTGGCGATGGACCTGTTGATTCGTTTCTTGACCAAGAATCCTTGTATTTTAAGTTAATAGTGTCCCAGTATCTAGCACACGATTCTCCAGCTACAGGATCAGGTGCTATGCCATTTTGCCCATATCCAACAACATCAAACATAGATTTTTTTGGGTGAGTAAAATTGTGGATGGAAATCAAGGCACCTTCGTCATTCAATAAACCTACTACAGTTGGCGTCCAAATACTATATTCCCCAAAATTAATCAGAGGGTTACTCCATGAACCATCAATGAATGTTGTTCCATAATCAAGGCTTATCTTGTAATCTTGCAGATTTATAGCTGCCAAAGCAGGATTGTAAACTTCAATCCATTCGTTACCATCCGGACTGTCTTGAATTTCTGTAATTAAAAGGGCAAGTATCGGTCCGGTTGATGTGAGGTAAATATCACCACTACCGTTTCGCCTATCCTCCCATGCTATATAGATATAGCCTCCGTCATCTACCCCTATAGATGGAGAAAGTTGTATATTACTCCCAATATCGTCATTGACTCTTTTATTAGGGGAGAAAGTGTTTCCACCGTCAGTAGATTTCGCAAAATAGATGTCATAATCACCATTCCGATCATCTCTAAAAGCGATATATATATTACCCACTCTATCGACTGCTATACATGGATCTCGTTGGTCATTATTTCCAGCATCGTCGTTTACCTTTTTATTTATTGAGAAAGTGTTTCCACCGTCGGTAGTTCTCGTAAAATATATGTCATAATTGCCGTTTCGACCATCCCTCCAAGCGATATATATATTGTCCAAGGTATCGACTGTTACGCAGGGATCAGTTTGTCTGTTATCTCCAGAATCGTCATTGACCTTTTTATTTGTTGAGAAAGTGTTTCCACCGTCAGTGGATCTCGCAAAATAGATGTCATAATTGCCGCTTCGATCATCCATCCAAGTGATATAGATATTGCCCGCGCTATCGGCTACTATGGATGGGTATTTTTGTTTCGCACCTATTACATCATCATTTACTTTCTTGTTTACTGAGAAAGAGTTGCCACCATCAGTAGAGGTCGCTAAATATATATCATAATTGCCACTACGATTATCCCCCCAAGCGATATAGATATTGCCAAGACCATCTACCGCTATTGAGGGCTTATCCTGTGCAGCATTCATAACATCATCATTGACTTTCTTATTTGCTGAGAAAGAGTTCCCACCATCCGTGGATTTCGCAAAATAGATATCACCGAAGAAACCGTGTCGATAATCCCACCAAGCGATATAGATATTGTCAGCGCCATCGATTGCTATGGATGGGTGTAGTTGTATCATATTTACGGTATCGTCACTGACCTTTTTATTTGGTGAAAACGAGTTTCCACCATCGGTAGAGCTCGCAAAATATATATCGGAGTCTCCATTTCGTTCATCTGCCCAGGCGAGATAGATGTTACCGTTGTTACCGATTGCCATAGAGGGTTCATACTGCCTAGGAATACTAACATCATCATTGACCATTTTATTTGGTGAGAAAGAATTTCCACCATCGGTAGAACTCGCAAAATATATATCGTAATTACCATTTCGTTGATCTGTCCAAGCAAGATAGATGTTGCCCTCGTTATCGATTGCTATAGAAGGTTGAAATTGGCTAGGACCACCATCGTCATTGACCATTTTATTTGGTGAGAACGAGTTCCCACCATCAGTAGAGTTCGCAAAATAGATATTGTAATTACCATTTCGTTGATCTGTCCAAGCAAGATAGATGTTGCCCCCGTTATCGATTGCTATAGAAGGTTCATATTGCTTTGTATTACTAACATCATCATTGACCTTTTTATTTGGTGAGAACGAGTTCCCACCGTCGTTAGAGCTCGTAAAATAGATATCAGAATTACTATCTCGAAAATCCCCCCAGGCGATAAAAATGTTATCAGACTCTCCTACTCCTATTGAAGGGGTAAATTGCTCTGCATTTCCAGCATCGTCGTTAATCTTCTTATTGTTTGAGAAAGTGGTCCCACCATCAGTGGATTTAGCAAAATAGATGTCGGCATTGCCACTTCGTTCATCCATCCAAGTAACATAGATATTGCTTGTACTATCGATTGCAATGGACGGATGTTCCCGCCAGGAATTTCCGGTAATATCATTGACTTTCTTATTGGCTGAGAAAGTGTTCCCACCATCAGTGGATTTCGAAAAATAGAGGCTGGTATCGAAGTTTCGAGTATCCATCCATACTATATAGATATTGTCTATACCATCTACCGATATAGATAGGGAATCTTGCCCTACATTTCCAGCACCGTCATTGACCCTCTTATTAACTGAGAAAGTATTTCCACCGTCAGTAGATTTCGCAAAATAGACCTCAGGTTTGCCGCTTCGTTCATCCACCCAAATGATATAGATATTACCCATGGAACCGACTGCTATGGAAGGGTTATATTGCCACCTTTCTCCATTATCATCATTGATCCTTTTATTGACTGAGAAAGTGTTTCCACCGTCGGTAGATTTCGAAAAATAGATATCATAATTGCTTTCCCGAAAATCCCCCCAAGCGACATAAATGTTACCGGCGTTATCTACTCCTACAGAAGGGTTGCTCTGAGTTTCAGTAGAAGGAACAATAACAAGCTCATTAACTCTTACATTCGGCTCAAACGGATCATCGGCATATATCGCTCCGATAAACAATTCCATACAAATAAATAAACCTACAATAATATAAGTAAAAATGCTCCTACATAATTCTTTATAATCATCAATTGAAGATTTTACTCGCACGAATGAACCCTTTTTACGCATTATTCCCTCCTCTATAATCAGTTTTTTATTTTGAATAAAGCGATTTGAGACCGACAATCTTATTTATAAAACCTGTCCTATTTATAATTTATGTAATATCCTTAGATTATTAAGGATTCATACTCAACAATCTATATACATAGAGCCTCGACATGCGAGAAAAGACCTGCACACAATCCCTAAACAATTGGTGTAGGTTATCTCCTACTATAAAAAAGAGGAAAGAGAGGAGTTTTATTCAGAAAAGCATAAACTATCAAATTGATGTTCTAGAGTTTATGCTTATATCCCGATAAATATGTATTTTGTGGTGTCCGAAGTCGATATTTGATAGCCTTCCGTCATTTCCAAGACAGTATCGTAGGTACCTTCGGGCATCCTCGTTGCGTGCCATGCCCATCTCTGCCCATTGTGATCGAAATAATTGATTCCCACTGTATCAGGGATGTTGTCGCAATACCAGTCCACAGTTTGGTTGTTTTCTAGTTTCAGTGGTATCCCTATTGTATCGTATTGAGACAGATATTTCTCGGTCCAAATCCCGACGCTGTAGGTTCCCGCACCCATGACCCTGGTTGCGTTCACTGGGAGCACCATATAGTACAACCTGGTCCCTGGATCATTCGCCCTAGCACCTTCATGCATTGCCGTATTTATCCCGAAACCAACGCTGTCGACGATGGAAAAACCCGAATTAAGGTCACCAAAAAAGCCGTCCCTGGTATTTGAGCAGTACACCAGATAATAATCTCCAGTTCCCATACCTGTTGGCGCCTGCCAAGAAAGCCTCACATCCCCGTCTGATTCGATAGAAATATTGAGGCTTTGTGCATCTGTGTCTGGGTCGAATCCTGAAAATCCGATGTCGTCATCGTATAATATCATGGCACCAGGCAAACCCGTGAACGTGTGTTTTGATTGCTGGCTGAATTTTATCTCATAGGCCTCGCCTAATTTCATTTCTGTATTGTTGAGGGCGCTGTCACCAAAATTGTGCTGTCGCCAAGTACGGGTAATAGGATCTATATATTTGATATATTCTGCATTCGTAATGGATGTTAAATCGTCCGTATAAAGGGTGTCAATAGGTTCCAGTGGAAGGGAAAAAGACGAGACTCCCTGCGAAAATACCCTAGTCCATTTACCCACCGTTCTGCTGGTTCTTGTCATTTCCCCTTGCATATTTCTGGTTCGTATCACATAGTAATACTGTTCTTCGTAATTGAGTTGTCCTGGGTTTGCAGCGTTACTATCTGTCCAGGGCGATTGGAAGGCGGTATCATGAGGGGAATTAAAATTGAATCCAATTTGGGATGTCGATCTGTATATTTGATAGGTAGTTCCCGGGGATGATGGGGGGCTATCCCAATATAATATCACATCATTACCATTTGAACTCACAGTAATACAAAGCTCGGGTGGTAGAAATTCCGGTTCGTATCCTCCACCGGGATCCATAAGCGGATAGTTATCCTGGCCACCTGAGGGCCCTTCGATGGCTGTATATGGTGTGTCTCCGATACCATCACTGCCAGGTTGATCCTGATTCGGTCCGCTGTTAATATCTATCCCTGTATAATCGGACCAGTAGTTACCACCAGAGGGATAACCATCATCCCAGAAGTTGTTATTCTCCCAATTAAATGCTTGATGAGTGTTGCTTATTATTTGGTTATGGAAAACGCGATTGTTTGAGGAGGAGGAGGAAAGGCGAATGCCGTGATCGTTGTACAAGACTGTATTTCTTGCGACAATATTATCAAAGCAATCGAAAAGCGCGATACCTTTTTCGTTTGATATGACAATATTGTTTAATATTTTATTGCAGGAAGGAAATGGTGGCCCCTCTATTATGATACCCCGATTCGGATTATTAGAAACGTTGTTGTTCTTTATGATATTGTTTTTAGAGGCTGGTTTGTTGTCTACTAGATTCGAGTTCCAGATTCTTATGGCATCCCTGGAATTAAATGACAAGCTGTTGTTAATTATCCTGTTGTATGGTGAATAAAAAAGTTCGATGCCGTCCCAATCATTCCAAGTAATAATGTTATCCCTTATCTCGTTATTCAAAGATTCCTCCAAAAATATACCATTGTGTAGATTGTTTGATGCATTATTGTGATAAATGGTGCAATTCTGGGCTTGATAAAGTTTGATCCCACCCCCATTATAACCAGTACCACCACATCCTTTAACGGTAAATCCCGTAATACTCACCCAATCACATTCCACATAAATAGCGCTCCCTACCTCACCTGCGTCGATTATTGTGGTCTTTCTATCCTCCCCGATTAGATCTATTGTTTTATACACCATAACATTTTCATAGTAAATTCCACTGTGTACGAAAACCGTATCCCCATCATCTGCTAATGTTATTCCACCGTTAATTGTAGCGGAATCGTTTCCATCACCTGAGCCCACATACCAGATTTTCCTTGCGCTAGCGACTTCCGGTTCTAAAGGAAGAAACACCAAAATTCCATTGGCTAAAAGCAAACATATGATCCAAACCAGGCTTATTCTTTTTTTCATGTCCAGTCCCTTGCCCCGACCGTCTAAATCCTTTGTATTAACTTACATTATTGATTTTAATCCTTATACGCTTTTCGTGAGTAAATAACCCGAAAATTCCCGGTCACTATATGAACACAGATTCTAAACACCAATAAATGTGAATTCTGTGGTGTCAGAAGTCGATATTTGATAGCCTTCCGTCATCTCTAAAACAGTATCATAGGCACCTACGAGCATCCTCGTTGCGTGCCATGCCCACCTCTGCCCATTGTAATTGAAGTAATTAATCCCAACTGTATTAGGGATGTTGTCGCAATACCAGTCTGCTGTATGGTTAACATCCAGTTTCAGTGGTATCCCCATTGTATCATATTGGGATAGATATTCCTCTGTCCAGATTCCAATGCTGTAAGTGCTTGTTCCTCTTATACCCATGGCGTTGAAAGGAACCACCATATAATACAACCTTTTTCCTGGATCGTTTGCTTGTGCACCTACATGGGTGACATTATTGGTTCCAAAACCAACAGGGGAGCAGACTTGGGAATAATCGAAATCAACGTATCCGAAGAAGCCATCTCTTTTGTTTGAAAAATATATCTCGTAATAATAATCTCCCGGGCCCATACTCCCTGGTTCCTCCCACGTTAAGTTTACATCCCCATTTTCTTGGATTGTAACTTCAAGACAATCAGCCTCGGTAGTTGGATCAAAACCGAGGAATCCACCATTGCCATAATAACTTATCATGGCACCTGGTAAACCTGTAAACGTGAATACAGTCTGGTTACTTAGTTTTACCTCATAGCCTTCTCCCAGTATCATTTGTGTATTGTTATTGATACCATCGTCGAAATTATGCTGGCGCCAAGTATGCTGATCAGGACTCATGTATTTGATATAAGTAGCATTCATTGACTGGGTGCAATGGTCGACGTACAAAGGATCGATGGGCTCCAAGGGGAGCGAGAAGGTTGATATTCCCCGGGGGAATGACCTGGTCCATTTTCCAACAGTTCTGCTGCTCGGGCTCATCTTGCCTGATTCATACACACTCTGTATAACATAATAGTATTGTTCCCTGTAATTTTTATTGCCAGGAACAGAGGCATTGAAATCAATCCACGTGTTTCTGAGGGGATTGGATAAAGATTCCCCTGGTTGTGTGTCTGTTTTGGTATTTACCCACACATCATCAAAATCGAAATTTGTTTGATCTTCTGAGCGGTATATCAAATAATGACTCACTCCAAAAATCGAGGGTTGGTCCCAATAGAGTATCGCATCCCTACCATCCGCACTTGCTTTGATGTGAAGAGTCGGTGTCATTACTGGTGGTATGACCAATGGATAGTTATCCTGAGAATCTGAATCGATCACATATGGATTCTTACCACCACCTCCAATCGTCCCGTTGTCAACTATACCGTCGCTACCCAAAATATCTTGATCTGATCCTTGATAATCGTCATAGGCTCCCTCGCTAGGTTCATCGAAATCAGACCAGAAATTACCGCCCAAAGGATAGCCAATATCCCATCGATTTGTATCAATTGTATAATCAAAAGCTTGAATTGCATTATTTAAGATGTAGTTGTGATAAATGCTATTGCGTGATGACTCGCTTAAATAGATGCCATACCCGTTATTTGAGAAGATGGTATTGCCAATGATGCCGTTCATATCAGATGAAGTGAGAAGGCGGATACCATCATCATTGTTAAGAGAAATGTTGTTGCCTATTATTGCGTTGGTCAATGCTGAATAAAGCCAGATGCCGCGCTCGTTGTTAGTAATATTATTGTCTGATATTATATTGTAACTTGAGTTTAAATTGGACACTGGTGGTGTGGAAAGATTTAATCCTCCTAAATTGTCGGAGATATCGTTGCGCTTTATCTTATTGTTTGATGAATACTCAACAAGGATGCCATCGTACTTGTTCGATGATATTATATTGTCTGTTATTATATTGTTGTTTGAAAGTGCATAAAGATACATGCCATGTATGTTATTATTCTGAATTTTGTTGTCATGGATGATGTTCCTCCTGGATTGGAGGAAATAGATACCGGATTCCTCGGTTGAGGTGATGCTGTTGTTAAAAAAGTAGTTCTCGTGGGAAAACCACAAATAGATACCCTTTCTGGAGTTCGAGATGATTGTATTGTCTATGATGTTGTTTCTGCAGGAGAACTTGACAGGAATACCGTCGTTTCTGCTATACGAAATGTAGTTGCCTATGACATCGGTCTCGTTGGAATAAGTAGCGATAAAGATGCCATTGCCGTTCTTGTAACAATGATTGTTTTTAGCAGAGTTTCTAGGAGCCAAACCGAACACAATACCATCATTATGATTCCGTACGCAGGTGTTGTTTTCGATGTAGTTGTAAGATGAGCGCAGAACCTCAATACCACACCCATTCCAAGATATATTGTTGTCTGCGATATAGTTACCATCTGAATAATAGACCCAAATACCCTTTCGTATATTCGAAAAAAGGGTGTTGCCAATAATGCGATTTTCGTAGGAATCCCTGAGATGTATACCATCACCGCCTCTGTTATCCGAAATGTTATTGCCTATGATGTTGTTCCAGCTGGAATGGTTGAGATAGAAGCCATCGCCACGGGGGGTGCTGATGAGATTACCCATAATGTTATTCCCATTTGAATAAATGAGACCCATACCATAGTAGCGCCTGCATGATGTGATATTATTGTTCGTGATATTATTATGAGAAGAAAAACCTAAAGAAATACCCACGGTAACATCGGTAATTTCTTGTCCCACTACATTGACGTTCGTGCAGTTGGCAAGAATAACTTGTCCAGCATTAGATGGGACTACGCCCTCTGTTAGGTCCTTTAAATACCAAATTGGCTTGCCATTTACGGTGTTTGTAAAGTCAATTTCATGTGTGTTCCAGTGCTCAAGGGAATAACCCTCAATATAAATTCCATTATGTAACATAATGTTATCCATCATGGTAATTGCACTGGATTTCTGGATATAGATGCCGATCTCGCTGATCGTAAATATATTGCGTGCAATTGTTACATGATCAGAATATATAATTAATCCCTCAACATTAGGATTATCAGTGGTGATTGTGAATCCTGTGATATTCACCCAATCGGTGTTTACATAAACTGTTTGACCTGCACTTTGTCCGCATATAGTCGTCGAGTCAGGGCCATCTCCAATCAGATTTATAGCTTTATTCACCCCTATACGCTCGTAATATGTCCCGCTATAAACATAGACTGTATCCCCATCTTTTGCAGCGTTTATTGCTTCCTGTATCGTAGGATAATCTGTGGGAACATAGATTGTTGTCCCGCTGGAGGTTGGTATCAGATTTTCATCAGGAACAATCAGCATCGTAATTGATATAATAAAAAGCACAACAACTATGAAACATGATCGTTTTAGCGATTTAGCCCTCTTTTCTCTCTTCCAGGAGTTATTATTCGTATGTATACGCCCCCTCCATTATCCTGCACAGAACAATTTCACATTGTTTTAATAGATTATAAGATTTTCCGCTCGAAAAAGCTTGGGTTCTACACCCCAATAAATGTGAATTCTGTGGTGTCCGAAGTCGATATTTGGTAACCTTCCGTCATCTTCAAAACAGTATCGTAAGCACCTTCAGACATCCTTTTGGAATGCCAGCACCACCTCTGCCCATCGTAATCGAAATAATTAATCCCAACAGTATCAGGGATGTTGTCGCAATACCAGTCTGCTGTATGGTCAACATCCAGTTTCAGTGGTATACCCATTGTATCATACTGAGACAGATATTCCTCAGTCCAGATTCCGATGCTGTATGTGCTTGTTCCTCTTATACCGAGGGCATTGAAAGGAACCACCATATAATACAACCTTTTTCCTGGATCATTTGCTTGTGCACCTACATGGGTGACATTATTGGTTCCAAAACCAACAGGGGAGCAGACCTGGGAATAATCGAAATCAAGGTATCCAAAGAAGCCATCTCTTTTGTATGAATAATAAATCTCGTAATAATAATCCCCAGGGCCCATACTCCCTGGATCCTCCCACGTTACGTTTACATCTCCATTTTCTTGGATTGTAACTTCAAGACAATCAGCCTCGGTAGTTGGATCAAAACCAAGGAATCCACTGTTGCCATAATAACTTATCATGGCACCTGGTAAACCTGTAAACGTGAATACAGTCTGGTTGCTTAGTTTTATCTCGTACCCTTCACCAAGTTTCATCTGTGTGTTGTTTTTAGTACCATCGCCAAAGTTGTGCTGGCGCCAAATATGCTGATTGGGATCAATGTATCTGATATAAGTGGCATTCATGGAATGGGTGCAATAGTCCACGTATATAGGATCGATGGGCTCTAAGGGTAGTGAGAAGGTTGATATTCCCTGGGAGAATGACTTGGTCCATTTTCCAACAGTTCGGCTGCTCGGGCTCATCTTGCCTGATTCATACACACTCTGTATAACATAATAGTATTGTTCCCTGTAATTTTTATTGCCAGGAACCGAGGCATTGAAATCAATCCACGTGGTTCTGAGGGGATTGGATAAAGATTCCCCTGGTTGTGTGTCTGTTTTGGTATTTACCCACACATTATTAAAATCGAAGTTGGTCTGGTCTTCTGAGCGGTATATCAAATAATGACTCACTCCAAAAATCGAGGGTTGGTCCCAATAGAGTATGGCATCCCTACCATCCGCGCTTGCTTTGATGTAAAGGGTTAGTAACATTGGGTGCGGAGTTGTCAAAGGATAGTTATCCTGGGAATCTGAATCGATAACATAGGGATTCTTACCACCGCCTCCAACTGTCCCATTGTCAACTATACCGTCGCTTCCCAGAATATCTTGATCTGGCCCATGGTAATCATCTGGTGTCGTCCAATCACTCCAGTAGTTACCGCCTGAAGGATAGCCATCATCCCATTGATTCCCATTATTCGTACCATCGTAAGCCTGAATTGTATTGGTTATGATGTTGTTGTGGTAAATATTGTTATTCAAAGAGTCATTTATATAGATTCCATAATTGCTGTTCGAGAAAACGGTATTGTCTATGATGCTGTTCCTCTTGGAAGAAGAGAGAAGGCGAATCCCATCTAAACTATTTAAAGAAACATTGTTGGTTATTATTCTGTTATCATTTGCTTTGAAAAACCTAATGCCGTGCTCGTTGTTTGAGATGTTGTTGCCAGACATATTATTGTAACTTGAAGTTGTAACATTTATGCCCTCTAAATTATCTGAAATATCGTTGTTCAAGATATTGTTGTCTGTTGAGATCATTTCAATAGATATGCCATTATTATTCGATGATATCCTATTGTTTGTTATTATGTTGTATTTTGATGCAAACTCAATATGGATCCCATCATATTTGTTCGATGATATTATATTGTCTGTTATTATATTGTTGTCTGAAAGTGCGTAAAGATGCGTACCATTCTTATTATTTGATATATTATTACCAGTGATGTTATTGTTTCGTGATATGTAAAGATAAATACCGGTATCTCCATTGTCCATAACATTGTTGTTTGTTACCTCGTTGTTTGCAGTTTCGTAAGGAAAAGGACCGGGGTATGTAGAAAGAACAATGCCGTAAAAATTGTTGAAATAAACAGTGTTATCTGTTATTATATTATTTGAGGAGTGATAGATTGAGATGCCTGACCAATCGTTGTTCAAAACATTGTTGTGGATGATGTTGGTCCCATTCGAACTGTAGTAGATAAAGATGCCATCCCTAAGGTTTGAGGTGACGGTATTGTCTATGATGTTGTTGTCTGGACTGAAATTATTGATATCTATTCCAATCTCCGAATTGTTTGAGCAGGTGTTGTTAGCAATCATATTGCTTGATGAGCCACCTAGTGATATGCCATGATAAGAGTTCGAGTTGCAGGTGTTGTTTATGATGTTGTTCAGACTGGACTGATAGAGATAGATGCCAAATCCCTCGTTATTCGAGACGATGTTGTTCTCGATCGCGTTGTTTGATGAATTATGAAGGATGATGCCAGAACTAAATCTGTTGTCTGAAACGTTATTGCCTATTATGTTATTTTCATCTGAAAAATATAGATATATACCGTCTCCGTAGTTCGATGTTATAGTGTTGCTTATTATGTTGATAAAGCTGGAATAATAGAGATAGATGCCGCGGGCACCGTTCGATGTAACATTATTGTTTACGAGCCTACAGTTATGGACATTGTAAAGTTTTATTCCTGCACATTTATACTCTCCTTCGGATCTAGTGATTGTAAATCCTGTGATGTTCACCCAATTTGCACTCACATTGATAACAACTCCACTCCATTCACCATCAATTATTGTGGTTTCCTTATCCTCTCCTATCAAGTCAATGGTCTTATTTACCACAACATTTTCGTAATAAGTCCCGCTAAAGACATATACTGTATCCCCATCCTTACTTGCATTTATCGCATCCTGTATCGTGGGATAATCATTAGGAACATAAATTGTAGCGCTTCCATAAGAAGGTGAAAATTCAAAAACCAAATCAACTGTGGTAAAGATAGTAAAAATAAGAATAATACTGATTATGATTGATCGAATTTTCATCCTCAACACGGGACCTCCCAATCGCACTTACTTTTAGCATGGATATAATACCCTCTTCCAATCTCGAAATAATCAGATGGCCCAATCTTCTCCCATCTTTGAATATGAGAATCATAGGTCCAGATCGCATCCACATGCGTACCAAAGGTGATGTTATTTAAAGCCGTGGTTCTGTCTCTATTGTTAAATGAGGGATAGCCAACCATGTTCCAACCTGGGTAAAGGGTGATTGTCTGGTTCTCTGTTGGTCTGGTGCCGTTATAGAAGAAGATCGTGTCCCCTGGCTGAGTGATGTGAATCCAAAAACCCATTTTCTCATTTATCTCGAAAAGGTCGTTTCCGTAAGGCTTGCTTACTTTGTAATGCTTCCAGGGATCTCTCGTATCGGTAATATTATACCATTGGACAGCATCATACAATCCATTGATGGATTTAAGCACTTTTGTAAGGTTTTGCTCTTCCTGGATCAGTGGTAGAGAAATAAGGTTCCAACCCTGCTTTAAAATCATATAATTATTGTAGGGCTCGATAAGGGGGTAATTGTCCCAGGAGTCCGAATCTATCACATAGGGGTTCTTTCCCCCTCCTCCAATTGTCCCGTTATCGACTATGCCGTCGCTTCCCAAAATGTTTTGACCTTCTCCATTATAATCATCGTACGCCCCTTCACTTGATTCATCGAAATCAGACCAATAATTACCGCCTGATGGGTAGCCATTATCCCATCGGTTACCGTTATTTGACTCATCGATGGCTTGATCTGAGTTATCAATAAAATTATTGTGGTAGAAAGTATTATTGTATGAATATCCAAGGTGTATTCCATAAACATCATTTAAAAATACAGTATTATAAGTTATTAGATTGTAATTTGACTCATAAAAAACGATGCCCACATAGTTAAAGTAGATGAAGTTACCTGTGATATTGTTCTTGTCGGAATAATGAATCCGGATTCCATAAAATCCAGAATTTGAAGAAACATTGTTATTAACTATTGTGTTGTTATTCGACTTAAAAAGGCGGATTCCCTCATAAGTATTTGAGGAAACAATGTTTGCGAGGATAATATTGGATGATGAGAAACCAAGAAGAATGCCAATAGAGCAATTTATAAGCTCTTGTCCCTCTATTATCACATTTGTGCAATTGGCAAGGATCACCTGTCCCGTCCCTGCAGGTACTTTACCTCTAGTTCGATTCACCCAGTATTGCAAGGGCTTGCCGTTTACTGTGTTGGAGGTATCGATATTGTGGGTGTTCCAGTGCTGAACGTCTCCTCCATCGATCCGGATTCCGTTATATTTCATCGTGTTATTTCTGAGGGTAATCCCAACGGTCCCGGAGAGGTAGATTCCAATTTTACCACAAAATGAAACATTGTTATCAACAATGCAATTACTATCGGTGAAGCCATGTAACCATATGCCAAAATCGTTATTTGAATAAACAATATTGCCTGTTATATTGTTCCCATTGGCATCATGGAGAGCGATTCCATAATTATTTTCCGAAACTTTGTTTCCAGTGATATCGTTGTAAGAAGATTGGGAGAGGCTGATGCCGGTATGGCTATTTAAGACTGTGTTATTAGTGATATCGCTATCTATGCATCTGGTAAACTTGATGCCATGAAAGTCATTTGTGGAGGCGATGTTGTTAAAAACCTTACAGTTATTAACTTCGTAAAGATCTATTCCCGTCGAGCCGTTTTTGACAGTAAAACCCGAGACATTTACCCAATTAGCTGCGACGTGAATCACGTCTCCAACACCTTCGATTGTCGTGTTATCCTTATTTTCTCCAGTCAGATTTATTGTTTTGTCCACTATTACATTTTCAAAATAGGCCCCGCTGTAAACATAGACAGTATCCCCATCTATGGCCGCGTTTATCGCCTCCTGTATCGTAGGATAATTGGTGGGAACGTAAATTGTTGTGCTTCCAGAAGTAAGTGGAAATTCAAATACCAAATCAATAGTAGTAAAGATAGCGAAAATAAGTATTAAACAGATTATGATTGATTGAATTTTCTTCCTCAACGCGGGACCTCCCAAACACACTTACTTTTAGCATGGATATAATATCCCCTACCGACCTCGAAATAATCTGATGATCCTATCTTCTCCCATCTTTGTCTTGCTGAATTATAGGTCCAGATCGCATCCACATGCGTACCAAAGGTGATGTTATTCAAGGCCGTGGTCCTGTCCCTATTGCTCATCGAGGGATAGCCAACCATGTTCCAACCTGGGTGAAGGGGGATAGTCTGGTTCTCTGTTGGTCTGGTTCCATTATAGAAGAATATCGTGTCTCCAGGCTGAGTGATATGAATCCAAAAGCCCATTTTTTCATTTAACTCAAATAAATCGTTTCCATAAGGCTTGCCTACCTTGTAATGCTTCCAGGGGTCTCTTGCATCAGTGATATTATACCATTGGACCGCATCGTAAGACCCGTCAATCGATTCTAATACCTCTGCAAGGTTTTGCTCTACCTGAATCAGAGGTAGAGAGATTAAGTTCCAGCCCTGCTTTAAAATCATATAGTTCTTGTAGGGCTCGATAAGCGGGTAGTTGTCCTTGGCATCAACATCGATCTCATAGGGATTCTTTCCTCCACCTCCGATGGTCCCGTTATCGACTATGCCGTCGCTTCCCAAAATGTTTTGACCTTCTCCATTATAATCATCGTACGCTCCTTCACTTGATTCATCGAAATCAGACCAGTAATTGCCTCCTGAAGGATAGCCGTTGTCCCATTGGTTTTTATTTGGTGTTTCATCATACGCTTGGATTGTGTTATTAATGAAGCTGTTATGATAGATCAGATTGTCGAATGTCCAGCCTATATAGAGGCCATAATCATTGTTGGAGATGTTATTTCCTCTTACTTCAGTATATTTAACAGCCTGAGAGAAATTCATACCCTTATAATTGTGAGAGATACTGTTTCCCGCGATATTGTTGTAATATGACCCGTATATATAGATGCCGTTTTTATTGTTGTATGATACAATGTTCGTTGTGATTACGTTGTTATCCGACCAGTTTCGAATATCGATTCCGTCCCCATTGTTCGTTATAATGTTGTTTGAAATGACGTTAAATTTGGATCCTTCAAAATTGCATCCCCTATCATTATTTGAGATAGTGTTGCTAATTATATTATTTTTCGATGATGATTGGAAAGCGATACCGCCATCATTACCTGAGAAATTGTTACAAGCTATTTCGTTTTCCGATGTTCCATGAACATAGATACCCCACATATTTTCTGAGAAATTATTGCCTAAAACGATGTTGTTCGACGAGTTATCTAACCAGTTCCCACCGATTTGAATACCCATCCAACAGCTAGATAGTTTATTGTTTGTAATCATGTTGTTAAATGATGCCACAATGAGGATACCCACATAGTTGATCGATGAAATATTGTTGTCAGCTATAATATTGTTGTTCGATGATTGTTCAATTCCGATACCATCATCACTGTTCGAAATATGGTTGCTTACAATTCTATTATTTGACGATGAATCGAGAAGAAGACCGCCCAAATACAGCGATGAAAGAGTGTTGTTTGAAATGGAGATATTAGTTGAGTATGCTACCTCTATTCCTATTTCGGTATTGTCTATCTGTGTATTGTTCACAACAAAATCTGTGCAGTTGGCGAGTATAAGCTCACCCACCGGTAGGTCATCGATAGTAATACCGGTGCAATCCTTATAATAATAGAGAGGCTTGTCATTTACTGAATTATCATTTGATATGTTATGAGAGTTAAAATGGGATAGCTTTTCTCCTTGAATATAAATCCCATCGTCATAGAAATTGTTGTTTGTTATTGTAATGTTTGATGAATCCCTAAGATAGTTTCCTATTCTATGGTTCGTTATGTTATTGTTTATCATGAAGTTGTTAGATGATTCCCGAAAAGTAATGCCAATCTCGTTGTTCGAAATGTTGTTATTGGATATGGTATTGTTTGAGGAGGCAAAAAGGTAGATTCCCTCAGCATTGTTCCATATATTATTATGGGCAATAATATTGTTTGATGAGCTTAAGGATCTGATACCATTTATGGCATAAGATATATCACAGTATTTGATTTCTGCATATCCTGTAGAATGTATCTCAATATGTCTCCAATCAGAAATATCGGGAGTAAGCATGTTGGAAGTTATGTTAATCCTATGGGTTTCATTGCCAATGGCTATGAGAGTGCCATCGACAAATATATCCCAAGGTCCATCAAATTTGACCTCCACACCTGGCTCAATTGTAAGTGTTTCTCCTTCAGGAACTGTTACATCACCTACCACGATATACGGATTGCCTGCAATTGTCCAAGGACCTCCCGAGCCGTCGTATATTATTCCGCTGACGAAAGTGCCATGGGCATCTTTGCTATAAAGATTTATAAAACCGATAAATCCCCCTGCAACCAGCATGCTTACGATTACTATAGAGGACAATTTATTATCCGTACCAACCCTCCTGAGTCTCATTCTCAATTTTTTAATCGATGTAATCCCTTATACGCTTTTCGCTTTTTTATTATAAAAGAGATAAAAACCTATAATCTATCTCCAGTTTAGAAGATAATAACAAAGTAGCTTAACAAATAGGGATTGCCTACCTTCCCCTCTTACTGCTGTACCCTTCCGATATATAAAAAACATGTCTGCAGTCATTGCACTTGACATACCCTTTTTCAAAGAATCTCAGGTTCTTGGAGCGGCACAAATCACATTTCACATCCTTTTTTTGTGGTTCGGGCGCAGAAGGATATGGCCTTGTTTGAGTGGACGGATAGGGCTTGTGCGGTACAGGAAAACGGTATTCCCGGCCAGGAGGAGGATAACTAGGCTGCCCTGCCTGCCTGCCTCCCGATGTCTCGCGCTTGCGCCTGGTCGCATAATATATCAAATACAAAACGAACAGCATAATAACACAAAATGTGGCTAAAATGCACCCTTCTTCATCCCCAGTATCCTCCTCTTCTCCTTCTCCTTCACCGTCTCCTTCCTGAGCCGCAGAAAGAGGCAGGGATAATAATAGCACTAGAAAAAGGAATACCATCAGTTTATTAACCACGGCCTTCATCATTTAAAGAAATCAGTTACAGCTTTAATAAATGTTTCTCTATACCAACGTATAACTGGCTTTTTTTGACTTCTTTTCAGGGTGTTACTAAAAAGCGGCCATTGCACTCAACTCCTCAGTTACATTCATATTGCACAACAGCGATTCCCCTTTCATGGCAAAAAAACAGTCTATCTTGGAGGACTTTGGCGAGGTCACCCAGATCTCAATAAAAGACATAGCAGGGCCCTCACAGAAGTACATACATTTCTGGGATTTTATGGAGCTTGACGACAAGGTCCACGAGTTTCAGGCTAAAATGGAGATTGCAATGCGGGATTTGAAAGAGGACATGAGAAAAAGGTATAAAAACTACTTCACAAGAGCCTATATCCAGAGCCCAGATAAGTTTCTAAGACACGCGAGGGAACTTCAGGAAATAGAGTACATGCTGGATAATCCGTTCTTCTTGGCTATACTCCATTTTGCACTGACAAAGGATGTGGATGAAAGGGAGCTTCGTCTCTGGGCAATCACGTCTAAAAAAAGATTGATGGATAAAAGACACGATATCAAAGAAAATCTAGAGCAGGAGATAAAGGCAAGAAACGAACTTCTGGTAAAATGAGCCTCCTTATTCCTCCTCCTTTGCATCCCTTGCTAAGCGCAGCCATTTTTCTTTTCTTTGTCTCACTTCTTCTTCGCTTTTAATTTTTAATTCCTCCTCAGCAAGGTATTCGATTACCATTTCTAAACCGGTTTTCGTGGGACTGGATATTTCGATCCCAGCTCTTAGGAACTGATCCCTTAAAATGTTCATGGCCTTGTCTTTGTCCTCGAATCCGATGCAGAAGTCGGTTATTATCGTGTCTGTAACGCCAATCAAAGAGGTCTTGTCCCTCTCCATGAGCACGGAATCGGCCATGAGTTCTTCGAATATCTCAGTGGAGGGATCTTTAACGTTCCTGGCCAAGAGTATCATCTTCGAGAGTGCCAAAAATGCATTCTCTACATTCTCGCCTGTTTTTGCACTGGTTAGGTAATAGTTTTCTACATCCTCCTCGTTGTTCTTAACAGAGACTTTCTCTAGATCATCTTTGGTGAACTGTGCCTGGTCTGTTAAGTCGTTCTTATTGGCCAGAAACACAAGGGGTACATCGGTTACCACCCTCTTTAATGCCGGTATCCAATATGCATCAATGCTTTCAAGTGTTTCGGACCTCGTGAGATCGGCAACCAGTATTGCTCCGTCCATCCCCACCAATGCCCTGGATTGCACTGCGCTGTAGGCTTTCTGGCCCAGTACATCCCATATCTGCAGATTGAGTGAGAACTCCTGTTGCTCCACATCCAATTCCAGGTCCTTTCTTGATACCTTGGTTCCAATGGTCTCTATATAGTGGTCGTGGAACTCTTCTATGACATAGCGTCTGATTAAGCTGGTTTTACCCACGCTACTATCGCCCAGGAGCACGATCTTCTTTTTCACCAATTTTCCTATAAGCTCACCCCTATCGAAATATTCTTCTAACTTGATGAGTACGCTCTCCAACACACAAATTGGCAATCCATATACGTTATAATGATATATAATACTATTTTCGATTTATATGTATTTTGCTAAAAAATGGGCAATATTTGCTGGGTGAGCCGAAAAAAATCTGATGCACTAGAAAATATACATTCACTCACCTCCCGACATCAAAGTTTAATAACTTCTAGCTCGATAACAAATACAAAAGGTGTTTCTTTGGCAGTGCCAAATTTTCACATTTACTCTGTAGCGGAAATCACGGCCTTTATCAGGAAGAAACTAACTTCTGATGGGGAACTTCTTGATATCTGGGTGCAAGGCGAGATTTCTAATTTTGTACATCACAGCTCAGGTCATTTCTATTTCACGCTTAAGGACGAGCATTCTCAGCTTCCCTGTGCCATGTTCAGATGGGCAAACGAGGGCCTCAAGTTCGAGCTGAAAAACGGCCTAAAGGTGATAGTACTGGGGAGCATAGATGTGTACAAACCCCAGGGCAGGTACAGCTTCGTGGTATCTGAGGTGCATCCAAAGGGACCTGGGGAGCTGTATCTCAAATTCCTACAGCTTAAGGAAAAATTGACAAAGGAAGGACTTTTTGACGTGAAATATAAAAAGCCTATACCTCGTTTTCCAGATAGAATCGGTGTTATCACATCACCCACGGGTGCGGCCATACAGGATATTTTAAATATAACAAGGCGTAGATTCCCGTGTGCAGAAGTTCTGGTTGTGCCCACCTTGGTGCAGGGGGAGGATGCCGCAGAGGATATAGTGCGCTCAATTGGCCTTTTGAACTCATATGGGAATGTGGATTGCGCCATAGTGGGAAGAGGGGGAGGCTCAATAGAGGATCTCTGGCCCTTTAACGAGGAAATCGTTGCCAGGGCGATTTTTAAATCCAATATCCCCATAATCTCGGCTGTTGGACATGAGACTGATTTCACGATAGCCGATTTTGTCGCCGACATTCGGGCTGCAACGCCCTCTTCTGCTGCTGAGCTCGCGGTACCCGATAAAAGCGATCTGATAAGACATATAAATGCGCTAAATAGTTCACTGATTCAAAATATAACCAATATGATAAGGCAGAAAAGAACGCAATTAGAGGGAATATATAAGGTTTTGAGACCAAAAATCCTATTGGATAGGGTCGGGCAGAACCAGCAACACACTGATGACCTTTATATAAGACTGGTTTCGCAGATGGAGCATAGCCTAAAAATGAACGTCGGAAAATTCAATGCCCTAAAGGAAATGCTGGGTGCGGTAAGCCCCCTGTCGACACTGAGAAGAGGCTACAGCATCACCTTAAAACTCCCTGAAAAATCGGCTCTCGACAGCGTTTCCAAGACAAAATCTGGGGATGATGTCAAGGTCTTGTTACAGGACGGGGAGTTGAAATGCAAAGTCCATGAAGTTGAAGAAAAAGATGTGTTAAAATACGAAAAAAATGAGTATCCCGAAGATGAAGAAACAAATTAAAAAATGAATGTGAGAAGGAGGTGTAATATGGAAAAGGAGCCGTCCTTTGAAGAAGCCCTGAAACGGCTTGAGGATATAGTGAGCAGCCTTGAGACAGGATCCCTTACATTGGATGAGTCGCTTGGGAAATTCGAGGAGGGTGTAAAACTGTCCAGGCTGTGCAATAAGAAGCTCAAAGAAACGCAGCAGAAGGTGGAAAAACTCGTACAAAAAGACAATGATATATTAACTGAACCCATTACCACCGAATGATACTCCAAAAGGTCCATTGAATATCCAAAATCCCTTCCAAAACGAAGTTCCTAAAAAGATTATCAAAGTCTACCTTGGTGGGATTTTGGCCCTGGACTCCAATATCCTCATTTTAATAATGAGGTCTTTTGCCCACTTCTTATCCTTTGCCCTCTCTGAAAGGAGCTCGTGGATAAAACCCTCTAGATCAAGTACATTTGGTGTGAGATATTCTATATCTTCTCTCTTCATATCGCCGAGGCCCAGCTGTTTCTTCCTTTTCTCGACCTCGTTTACCAGATCATCTATGTCTCTTACCAGCTCCTTTATTTCCCGGTTTTCTTCTCGGCCGCCGTTGTAACACATAAGTGCCCTTTTATGACAGTAGGCGGCTTCTTCATCCCTGCCCAAATTTCCCAATGCCACGGCCTTTGCCGTCCACAGTTTCTTATGTTCCGGATTTAAAATCACCACCCTGTTGAATGCTTCATTGGCACTTTCGTATTTACCTGATTCTGAAAGAAGCAGGCCCAGGGAAAACCAGAAGTTCGATATGCCTGGATTCGTTTCCAGTTTCGAGATGATTCTTAGAATGAAGTCCTTTTTCTTGAGTCCTTTTACTTCCTCTTGGATTTTTTTAAAAAGCCTTTGGTTTGAATCCACTTTTTGGTTCCCTTTTTGAATTTTTTTGCTGGCAGCATCTTTCATTGGGCGGCTCCTCCCCATAAATGGGTATTTTCTATATTCAACAGGAACGTGAAATCATCCATATTTACCGGGTCGAATCACAACTACTTTGCAAGCTCGTTGATTCTTTTTTAATTCATCAAGCCTAGAAATTGTCTTGTCTTGTATTATTATTTACCAGTTTATATTAATAGTTTTTGAAGAGATTATTAAATTCTGAATTTATGGACCCATTATGCTTTTTGGTTACGAAATTGCTAATGATCGATATCCATAATCCTCCTGCCCAAGACCTCAGAGTAGCAAAAAAGATAACCAGAAGGGCAAACTACTTATCCTTATAGCGCGTTAAAACAGAACTCCTATGATACAGACAGCAGGTTGAAGGTCATGTCATTAAAATCCCAAAATCCATTGATCGTCCAAAGCGACAAGACATTGCTTTTAGAGGTCGAGAGCCCATTTTATGAGAGTGCAAGGGACGAAATCAGCAAATTCGCGGAGCTGGAAAAGAGCCTCGAATACATCCATACCTTTCGAATCTCTCCCATCTCATTGTGGAATGCGGCAGCATCAGGCATGAAGGGCGAGGATGTGATGGATGTTCTGAGAAGGTATACGAGGTATCCAATACCCGGTAATATCGAATTTGAGGTCAACGACTATATCTCCAGGTTTGGCAAACTCAAATTGAAAAGAAAAGAAGAAAAGATATTCCTCGAGTCCCAGGATATCGCATTGATCTCCGAGATTTGGAGGAACAAGAAGGTAAAAAAACATCTTACAAAGCGCATGGAAAAGACTGTTTTGGAGGTGA
This sequence comes from Thermoplasmata archaeon, assembly GCA_020348445.1. Classification (GTDB taxonomy): domain Archaea; phylum Thermoplasmatota; class Thermoplasmata. The sequence goes on along the minus strand of CP070751.1, from coordinate 4,480,067 downwards.
AGCCCGAATCTAGGGGCGAAATTAAACATGTTCTGATACAAATCGGGCACCCAGTGGAGGATTTGGCTGGTTATGCGGAGGGTGAGCATTATCCAATTACACTCCTTGAAAAAACCAAGGGAGGGATGCCCTTCAGTCTCAGAAAATATCAGAGAGAGGCTGTTTCAGTTTTCTATTCCAATGCTGGCCCCACTGGTGGCAGCGGGACCGTGGTTCTGCCCTGCGGTGCAGGAAAGACCATGGTTGGTCTTGGCATTATGAGCCTGCTTTCCCAAAACACCCTCATCCTCTGTCCCAATGTGATCGGAGTAAAGCAGTGGATCGAGGAAATCAGGGACAAAACCACCGTCAAAACCGAGGATGTCGGGGAATATACAGGAGAAAAAAAGGAGATAAAACCCATTACCATCACAACCTATCAGGTCCTAACTTGGAGGCCTAAGAAGGATTCTGAGTTTCCGCATTTTACTTTGTTTCAAAAGAGAAACTGGGGGTTGATCGTGTACGATGAGGTGCATCTTTTACCTGCACCTGTATTCAAGGTCACTGCGAACCTCCAGGCAAAACGCAGATTGGGATTGACCGCCACCCTGATAAGAGAGGATGGCAAGGAGAAGGATGTGTTCAGTTTAATTGGTCCAAAGAAGTACGATATCTCCTGGAAGGTACTTGAAAGCCAAGGATGGATAGCAACTGCGGAGTGCTTGGAGATCAGGGTGGACATGACGCCAGATGTGAAGATGAATTACTCCCTGGTAAATGAAAGAAAGAGGTACAGGATAGCAGCCGAGAATCCGATTAAGTACGATATAATCAAAGATATCGTGAATCGACATGCGGATGATAACATCCTGGTAATTGGAATGTATCTCGACCAGCTGAGAAAGGTGGCCGATATATTCAAGGCCCATATAATTACTGGAAAGACACCGAGAAGGGAGAGGGAGAGACTTTACGATTCCTTTAAACGCGGTGAAATTAAATTGTTGATACTCTCCAAGGTGGCGAATTTTGCATTGGATCTGCCAGATGCCAATGTAGCGATACAGATCTCGGGCACGTTCGGTTCCAGACAGGAGGAGGCCCAGAGGCTGGGTAGGATTTTAAGGCCTAAAAAAGACGGGAGCATCGCAAGATTCTATTCAATTGTCACGAGGGGCACAAAGGATCAGGACTATGCCGAGAAGAGGCAGCTTTTTTTAACTGAGCAAGGTTATAAATACACAATAATCGATGGTACAGAATTTGCCAGGAGAGAAAACAGTGAAACAAAATAGGGAAATTAGAGAAAGAAAGAAGGAAATTTCCAAGGCAAGCAACCTCGAAAAAGTTTTTTTATCCTTCATCCTCATGAACAAAGGCAAAATCCCTGCGATAAAATTCAAACGAATATATCTCGATAGATATTCATTATGGGAACTGCAGGAAACAGAAAAGAAGCTGGTAGAAAAAGGTCTTGTAGTAAAAAGCGGTGAGAAAACCAGCAAGGGGCTCAGCTATGAAGTTCCCAGGGAGCTGATCGAGGTGCTTTCAGAATCATTTCTATCCTCACCCTCTGATTTTGATCACATAATGCAACTTGAGCCCTCGCAAGTGGCCCCTTGCGGCGAGTACTCTATACTCTGGTATCTGTGGCAGATGGATTCTGAATACGGCTTTCATCTCTTTCGAAAAAAAGGTGAAGTAGGCACTCAAAGGATCTCCCAAAAGAAAATAGAGGAACTGCTGGCGACCAAAAGCGAGGAAACCAGATTCTTTATATCTGTTTATAAGGCACTTCCCGCCTTAAAATCACTTTCCAAAAGGAAATATAAAAAATGGAGCAATGTCCTTATTTCACCCCATAGATTTGTAAAAGACATCTTCAAATTTACATACGATTTTCTCAGGGAGGGCAACGAACTTGGAAGGGAGGACGTGGGAAAGGATAATATAGAATTCTTTTTTGACGAGCTTTCGGCACTGGATACGGGCAGGTGGTATTCTCTTGACTTTTTTGTATCCAATGCAAGAGCCACACTTTTTTTGAGCAACCAGCCCTTTAGATGGATTCACTTTGATGAGAAAAACGTGTGGAAAATCCTGAACCAAAAGCTGAAGGTCGTGGGAATTGTGGAGACCTTTATGGAAAATGGAGATAAAAAATTCTTTAGGCTCACGAAATTGGGCATGTACTGTCTGGGCGAAATTTCCGAAAGCGATCTACTTGAGGATATGACCTCGCATATGGGAAAGTTCATGGTCCATCCAAATTTCGAGGTGACTGTGGTTTCAAATGAACTTGATCCCCGTGTTCTTCTGGAACTTGCCATGTTCTCAAGACCCGAAAAATTGGATACCATGAGCGTGTTTCGAATCACCAAAGACACTGTGGGAAAAGGAAAACGCCTTGGCCTTACACCCTCTGAGATGACAGCGTTTTTAAAAGAGCGATGTAAGGGTGGGATTCCGCAGAATGTGGAATATTCAATTTTGGATTGGAGCCATTGAATCAGACGTCCAAGTGCCAAGAGGAATTATTTGATAGCTAAGTTGGTGGATAATACCTTCTTGCCGACCTCCTCCTTTTGATAATAAATGCGATATTGAGAATAGCAATCAACGCAGTGAGTATCAGAGTAATTGGATTTAAGAGAAGGTCCAGCTCCTTTTCACTGGCTCTAGTTTCATTATGCATTCCCTTCTTCACTGTGAGAAATAAAGGCAGCACTTCATAGACCTCTGTTTTTGATTCGGCTTTTGAACCCAAGGATGTTACAGTCAAGTGGAGGGTATAATTCCTTATGGGTGTGGTGAGTGAGGTTTTTACCTCCATCTCGATTTTCATGACTTCCCCTTTGCCGATGGAAATCGTATCGGTTTTGGGAATCGAGATGTTGTCTGCCTCCAGTTCCTTCTGGTTTGTGATTTTTAATTCGTAATCATCACGGCAGTTTCCCGTGTTTTCAATTGATAAATTGAAGCATGCCCCCTCACCCTGGCAAGTCTCATTAAGGGGTGATTTGCAGGATAATTCAAATCTGTAATAGGGCAGTACGATTATCTTTATAGTGGCAGGGGCAACTTCGCCGGAAAATAAACCCTGCTGCCAGGTTCCTGTTATAGAACATATCATATCTGAAGAAGTGGATTGTATTGGGACGATGATATCGACTGTAACGTCTATACTCGAAGTTCCCAAGGTTTGGAATACCATAGAATTAGGGCTTAAGCCGACTAAAGCCCCAGGGGATTCAGCAGAAAGTGTTACCATAACTGGCGTAGGATCAATAGTCTGACAGGCAACAGTTATCTGGGCTGATGCTACACCATTTGAGCCAGGAGATACATCAACCTCTACATCCTGGGACGGGGGATCAATTGTTACCTGGGTAAAGGGGCCAGCGATTGTGGAAAAAGAAAGTAAACACGATGTGAACTGGAATAATAATATGGTTATTAATAGAATCGAGCTTGCCCCCCTCATTTTATCGGAGATTCATTGCTTTTAAAAGTGATAAACGTTTCGATTGATCATGAATGGCTTTTAGGCGTTGCCTTCTTCTTTTTTACATAATATACAATTACTGCGATTATTACTACAATTATGACCACTATAATCAAGGGATTTGAAAGGATATCCAGACCGAAGGGATTATCATTGATTTTGATGTTCACTTGGTAGGTGAATTCTTCTTGTTCTTCATCAAGAGTTGAGGTGACCACGATATCTATATTGGCTCCTTTTACCTTGGTATCTGAAGATACGTGCACCTTTACCTGAACAAGTTCATGACCCAGGAACGCGATGGAAATATCACTTATTTCATCAACTGTGATGCCCTTTGATTTCAAATCCTCTAAATTGGCTATTTCTATATGAAATATATCATCTGCATTTCCACTGTTGTTGATCCTCAATTCAAATGAAACGCCATCTCCTTTGTTTACCTCTTTTTTTGGGGATTCACAGGAGATATTTGGGCGGTGGAATGGAAGAACAAACACCAATATAGTAACTGGCTCTAATGAACCAGCAAATGCACCCTGGGTCCATGTTCCGCTTATTGTGCAGGGTATCTCAGAAGCCTGTGTCAACAAAGGAACTGTCATGCCGATTTTTACATCCTGTGGCTCTGTTTCAGGACCCTGGAATACCAACGAGGCGGGATTTAAACTGATAGCCCCATCTGGAAAATCGGCTGAAAGACTCACCATGACGGGGGCAGGATCCAAGGTCTGGCATGATACATTAATTGCGGAGGATACAAAACCTGAGGAGCCAGGTGCCACATCCACTTCTTTTTCTTGATATTCGGGGTCCATTGTAACCTGGGTCATGGGGCCAGCAGTTGCGGAAAAAGGAAGAAAACAGAAAGTGAACTGGAGAATCAAAAATGCTATTAGCAGAGTAGAACCGACCTTCCTCATAGTATCATAAAATTCATTGTTACTTAATATAGATAAATCTTTCGATTTCTTATGAAGGAACTCCCTGACTTTTCGCACTTCTTCTAAGTACCGCAACAACAATAACCACGATAACAATCACTATAATAGGGATTAGAATCATTGGATCAAATAGAGTCTCCCCGATCTTACTGCTGATTTCGTCCTTTACCTCTCCCCCTTTTTTCACCTTGAGTACCAAAGGATATTCTTCAAACACAATCCCATCTTCACTTCCCTCGGATTTACATGAAGTTACTCTCACATTAATTTGGTACTCCCCTGTAGGCGTATCAGAAGATGCATCCACAGGCAACTGGATGTTCCTCAAACATCCTTCCTCCACCGTGAGTTTTGGTAATTTCGGAATTAAGAGATTGGAGGATTCCAATTCCTCCACGTTATGCACTTCCACTTGATAATCATCATCACAATTCCCAGTGTTTTCCACAGTTAAGTTAAAGTCAGTGCTTTCCCCCTGCTTTACCTCTTTTAATGGAGTTTCACTGTATATTGTCATCATATAATAAGACTTGATTAAAATCTGGAATGAATCTTCATTTACTGGGCCGGTTGTTGGTCCCTGTTCCCAGGTTCCTGATATCGTGCATGTATAATCCCCAGTGGTTGAGGTGGTTATCGGAACTCCAATAGTGATGTTTATATCCTCTGATTGATGCGATCCCTGGAATATTACTCCCCCTGGAGATATTGTTACCCAACCTATTGTTGAGGTGGCCTCTAGGGTCACAGACACCGGTGTAAGTGTATTTAAAGTCTGACAGGTCACAGTCCCTTGAAGAGTTGCAATCCCCGATGATCCTGGGGATACATCCACTTCACAGGCTGGTGGTACTTCAACAGTGACTTCTGTGAAGACACCTGCTTTTGAAGAAATGGAAAACAAACTCAAAAGGGAAAGGAAAATCATAGCAAATACTAGTATCGAGCCTGCCCTCCTCATCTTATCAAAAAGTTCATTGTTTTAAAAGGTGATAAAAGTTTCGATTCTTTAGGGAGGAGGTCATTGAATTCTCATACTTCTTATCAGGATTATTATCATTATTATAACGATTATAACCACTGCAATAATAAATAGAATTAAAAGGAAAAATAGTACATCCATTTCCCAATCATCAGATTCATCTTTTCCCTTCGATCTTTTAATTACATTAAGAGTTAAATTATATTCCTCTGAAATACTTTCGTCTTCATTGTTCTCAGATCCAACAGATGTAATAATCACAAGAATCTGATAATCCCCCTCAGGTGTTTCAGAAGAGGTATCCACAGTCAACTTCAATATCTTTTGGCCCCCTTGCTCGATGGAGATTATGGGAACACTAGGAAATGAGATATTAGATAATTCCAATTCCTCTCTGTTTACTATATCCATGATATAATCATCATGATAATTTCCAGTATTAATTATAATCAGGTCAAAGTAAGTTCTTTCTCCCTGTCTTACCTCTTTTAAAGGATTTTCGCTGTGTAAGTTAAATCGATAAAAATTTAAAGGAATTATAAGGAACCTGCCTTCAATTACAGTGCCGTTTGTTCCTCCTTGTTCCCAATAACCAGATACAATGCATACATGTTCAACATAGGGGGATATGAGTCCTGAGATTTGTATTGATATCTCAATCTTTTCTGAAGAATGTGATCCTTGAATTACAATATGCGGTTTATCTAGTTTTGCTGAACCTATTGTAGAATTTACAGTAAGATTTATAAAAATTGGCGTTGCTGGATCAACATTTGTACAGAGAACAGTGCCATTTACCGTAGCATTGGCTAGAGATCCGGGAGAAACATCCACCTCACAGAATGAATCTGGTACCACTTCTACTTGTGTTATGATATCTGCTTCTGAAGAAAACGAGAGGTAATTTATTATTGAAAGGAAAATCAGAATAATTGCGATTATCGAGCATACCCTCCTCATCTTATTAAAAGTTCATTGTTTTAGAAGGTGATAAACGTTTCGATTTCTCCCATATTTAACCTGGATTTTCTGTTTTCTTTCTCTTCACAAAATAAATGATTAACAGGATTATTACGATGGCAATCAGTATAAGTGCAATGGGGCTAGTTATGATCTGGACAATTCCTGGAATAACCTTAAGCACCAAATGATACTCTTCATAGTAGAACTCCTCGGATGTTGAAGATGTACAGTTAAAATTAATATTGTAAGATCTTAATGATTTGGTATCAGAAGATGTATCCACAAAAACATACATTGTTTTGTTATGTCCTTCTTTTATCGACACCTGACTCACCGATGTGACTGTAATGCCATGATCCTTTAAATATTCGAGATTCTCGATTTCGATTGAGTAGGTATCGTACGCATTTCCAGTGTTTTCAAACCTCATTTTAAAGGTTGTTCTTTCTCCTTGTACAATTTCTTTCACGGCCATCTCAGAAAATATCGCCAATCTGGAAAATGGCAATATAACAACATGAACTACATGAGGCTCTTCAGAGCCGCTTTGTGCACCTTGGCTCCATGTCAGATTTATGGTTACCGTGGGCTCTTCATAGGAACTGGTCAGAAGGGGAATGGTGATATTTACCTTAAACTGCTTAGTTTCTGTCCCTACTTTGGCGAAGATCAAAGTGTAAGGAGAAATAGAGACTGAGCCGTGAGAGTTATCAGCTGAAATTCTCACTAAAACATCTTCGATACTCGTTGTTGTGCAGGTCACATTTCCCCTGATAGTGGCTCTCGATAGGGCGCCGGGAGAAACATCGATCTCGATTTCAGAGGGAGCTTCTAAGGTTATTGTAGGATCTAGATCTGCTAATGCAGAAGGGGATATTGTGCAAACAATGGATAAAAAAATCATTGCTGAAACAAGTAGGATAAGGACGGCCCTCCTCATAATATCAAAGAAATATATATAACTTGAATATGATAAAATTTTCGTTTTATTATGATGGCTCTACAACGATGACGGCTCTACCTTTTCTACGGTATATCATGATACCAACAATCACAACAGCAATTATCAGGATAATAACCAAAGAAACTCCCAACATAGAGATAAAAACCAAAGGATCTGAAAAAATTGCGAACTCAGGAGAACCCTGGACATTAATTACTATCATGTATTCTTCCTTCACCAAACCATGAGGGTCAGATTCAGATTTTGAGGAGGTGATAACTATATGGATGGCGTGTTTTTGCGAAGGGGTGTTTGAGGATGTGCTAACATCTACATATATTTCTACGACACTCTGTTCTTCAATTGCAATTTCTCTAATCCCTTGGACCAGTATTCCATGGGACTTTAATTTTTCCATATTCAAAATTTCAAGGTGATATATATCATCACAGTTCCCCTTGTTTTCAATGGTAAAATTGAAATCCGTGCTCCCACCTTGAATTACAGATTTTTCTGGTTCGTCAGAGAATATATTACATTCGTAAAAAGGAAGGACTTTAACATTTATTGTAGCGGGGTAAACCGAGCCGCTGAAAGCACCTTGATACCACAATCCCTCTATTAAACAAGAAATATCTGAAGAAGAACTCGTTAATAATGGAACCTGAATTTGGACTGATACCTCCTTCGTTTCAAATCCAACAGTATTGAATGTCAAACTGGAGGGGGTTATACTCACTGAAGCTTGGGGCCATTCAACATAAAGATCAACAGTTAATGTTAAAGGGCTTTCGGTCCGAACTGTAACATTTACCTGAACCAAAGTTGTACCATCTGACTCAGGATCCACCGCCACCTCAGTTTCCTGATATTCAGGTGATAATATAACCTGTGTCGTGGGGCCTGCTGAAGTGGTGTAAGAAAGCAGGCTCAGGAGGGACAATAAAATAAGTGTAGTAGTTAGTAGAATGGAGCCTGCCTTCCTCATATATATCAAGAAATTCATTGTTTTTAAAGCTCATAAACGTTTCGATTCGACGAAATTGGTCTTTAATTTCGCTGATTAAGGTTTTTTACGACGAAATCCGTCTCGTTTTAATGCAAAACTATATGAAATCCGAATATATTCAGGGTGTGCCCATGATATAGGGGTGGAGGTAGTATTATGGATCAGGATGTTCAAGGTATTCTGAAATCGAGACTAAAGGATGAGGATCATCAAAAACTCATGAAGGTAAACAACACCGAGCTTCATCAGTTCATTGCAAAGTTCATAGAGCTCTGCAACCCAGCCAGCGTTTTTGTTTGCACAGATTCAGAAGAGGATCTGCAGTACATAAGGGACGCAGCAGTAAGGGACAAGGGAGAGGCAAGACTCGCCAAGCCAAATCACACTGTTCACTTTGACGGGTACTTTGATCAGGCAAGGGACAAGGCCAAGACAAAGTTCCTCGTACCAGAAGGTGTGGACCTCGGACCAGAGCTCAATGCCAAGGACAGGGAAGAAGGACTAAAAGAGATATATTCCATTATGACAAATATCATGGATGGGCACGAACTCTTTGTCAAGTTCTTCTGCTTAGGGCCAAAGAATTCCCAGTTCACGATTACCTGTGTTCAGCTAACAGACTCGGCCTACGTGGCTCACAGTGAGGATTTGCTTTACAGACAGGCCTATTCAGAATTCGTCAGATTGGGTGAAGAGGCAAAATTCTTCAAGTTCGTGCATTCACAGGGTGAAACCCAGGAAGCAGGGCTTGGCCTTCAGGTGAGCAAGAACATAGAATCCAGAAGGGTTTACATCGACCTTGTGGACGAGGTAATATACAGTGCCAACACACAGTACGGCGGTAACACAATTGGTCTTAAGAAACTGGCAATGCGCCTTGCTATAAACAGGGCTTCAAAAGAAGGATGGCTAACCGAACATATGTTCATAGGCGGTGTGAATGGCCCAAATAAAAGGGTGAGTTATTTCATGGGAGCGTACCCGTCGATGTGCGGAAAGACCTCCACTGCAATGATAGAGGGAGAGCGGATAGTTGGGGACGATATCGCATACTTAAGGAATGTTGAAGGAACTTTACATGCAGTAAATGTGGAAAAAGGTATATTCGGAATAATAGAAGGAATAAACTCCACAGATGACCACCTCCAATGGAAAGCCCTTCACAGCGACAACGAGCTCATATTCTCCAATGTCCTGGTCAAGGACGACCGCACCATCTACTGGAACGGCATGGACGGTGACCGCCCCGAAAAAGGGATCAACCACTCAGGTGAATGGTTCGCAGGCAAAAAGGACGCCAAAGATAACAATATAACACCGTCGCACAAAAACGCGAGATTTACATTGGATATGAAGCTCCTCGAAAATTTCGATCAAATTATGGACGATCCTAGGGGTGTTTTGATAAGCGGTCTGATATATGGTGGGCGGGATTCAGATACATGGGTTCCTGTGGAGGAGGCCTATGACTGGGCCCATGGTATTATTACAAAAGGAGCTGGACTTGAGTCAGAGACCACTGCGGCAACACTGGGGCAGGAGGGAGTTCGTGTATTTAATCCCATGTCAAACTTGGATTTCCTATCTATACCAATTGGTAGGTATATCCAGAACAACCTGGATTTTGGAAAGAATTTGACAAACCAGCCAAAAATCTTCTCTGTGAACTACTTCCTAAAAGACAAGGAGGGAAAATGGCTGAACCACAAGAACGACAAGCGCATCTGGCTAAAATGGATGGAGCTAAGGGTAAATGGTGATGCCGATGCTATAAAGACACCAACCGGATTTATTCCAAAATACGAGGATCTAAAGAGGCTGTTTTTGGAGGTTTACAACAAGGATTATTCTGAAGATGACTATGTAAAACAATTCAAGATCCGAATACCTGAGAGCCTGGCCAAAATCGACAGGTTGATGAAAATATACAAAGAAAGAGTACTGGACACTCCAGATATAGTATTTACTGTATTAGAAGAGCAGAGGGCAAGGTTGGAGAAGGCAAAAAGCGAGCTCGGGGATTACATCCCACCTGAAAAGTTCTAATATTAACTCAATTGACAGGAGGAGTTCCAGGCGCCAGGCTCACATTTTGACCAATTCCGTGCCATGGAAATAACCATAGTAAAATGTATCTTATTCTATCGGTTTTTATGGCCAGAAGAAACGGCAGGAACCACAGAAAGTACCAAATCACATAATTGGGCAGTCCAAATATGAATAACATGATGGAAAATGTTGAAACAACAAATAAGCCCTCTGAGTCGAAATCAGTTAAGGATTTAGGTGCAATTATATCTAGATATTTGTGTAGAATAAAGACCATGAAAAGGAAGTAGATTTCCGCGAGAATCAAGGCCATGTATAAGGGACCTCCATAATAGAGGACTCCATATATCAGATAGAAGCCATAATAGATCATATATATCACTATAATAATCTTGAACCACTTAATCAGGTTTTTATGGCGGTTTGGGGAAAGCCAATCCAGAAGTAAAAGTAAATTGAGAAATCCGAAAAACAAAAAGCCCAGCCACGATATCTTAATAGAGAAGATCGTGCTTGTGCCCAATATGGTCTCGATTGTACTTGAAAATGCACTTGAGCCATCCCATTTGGATTGAACTGCAAAATACTCGAAAAAAGCATCTGGTGATAATATGTAAAGTAATCCATGGGATGCAATAGATGGGACAAGAAACAAAATCGTGTATATTATTCTCGATCTCCAGGTCTTAATCGTGGTTAGAAAAAACGGGAGAAGGACTATAGGATACAGTTTCAGGGCAAAGGCAGTCCCAAGGGATAGGCTTGAAAGGCCGAGCCTGTTTTTTAAAAGCATTAACATAGCAAATAGTGTGAAAAGGATGACCACTGGATCGTAATGCCCGGAAAGCCCAATACTGATTATACCCACAGGAAAGAGAGCATATATGAGACTGGCTACAACTGAAAAACGCTCATCATATTTTGTTTTACAGAGAAAATACAAAGCCACTGCAATCAACGAATCAAACACCGAAAAAACCGCCCGAAACTGCACTTTTCCAGGTGTAAATACGAAACCCATCAAATAGAGCATGTACTGATAAAGCGGTGGTTTGCTTCCCCCGTCGTATTCAGTATAAGGTATGCGCCCATCCAAGAGGTTTTCGCTTCTATATATGTAATTCTCTAAATCCTCGCAGATTATCTGGGTCTGGCCGAGCATGAGTGCGCGTAAAATAAATGCAAACATGAATATCATCAGGATCTTCTGCCATGTGGGGGAGGAGACGATTTTATCGAAGAATTTATATCCACCCAGACTAGATGCCACAATCAAGAATAAGAAAATGAAAAGAAAATAAGTCAGTAGATAAACTCCGAACAAGACAGTGAAGGCCAACACAATAATATATAGAATTAAGAATGCGGTTTTTACATTGGATTGTAAGTGCAGGATATCCAGTTTCCCTTTCAAATTGAAATCATTTATCTTGTTCATGATAATTACCGTGTTTGTCAGTATAAATGTACACAAATGCCTTGTACTCTATTTATTATATGGATTAGGTTTTTCGCCCAATTGCTATACATAGAAAAAAAAGTTTCGTATGATAAATTATGAATAAAGAAAAAAAATCCATAACCTAAGAATCGCCTTTATCTCTAGACTCTTCATCGTTCTCCTCCTTTACCTTCCCCTTCTCCTCCTCCCTCTCCTCTACCTCCACCTCCAGCTCCTCATTCTCCCCCTTTTTCACTATCTCGCCACTTTTTTTGTCTATCTTCAATCCCACAACGAACATTGCTAAAATCCCAAGTGGTATTGAAAGCCAAATAGATGTCATCACAACCAGGATTCCTGCCGCAGCAGCAGAGGATACATCAATCTGTAGAGCGGCAAAAACAGATGTAATCAGTGTGGCGTGCATGGCCCCGATTGGCAGTACAGCACCAAAGACCGTAGCCACACTGGATGCGATGAGCACGGCACCAAATGAGGGTGCTTCTATACCGGGCAGGGCAAGTAATATCAGATAAATCCTGCCGGCTTCATTGAGCCACACAAGAACTGTGAGTACGACAAATGCAAAACCAGTTTTCTTATTTGTTCTCAGGTCCTTTCCCATATTATCGATTCCCTCTGAAAAGGAATCAACAAATGACAAAAGACCGCTTTCTGCTTTCTGTGCCCAGTCCTTTTTGGAGACTTTTTTAAGGAATATGCACAAACCAAGTGCAGCTCTTCTGAGCAATTCGGGATGCGTGGCCATGTAAATCAGGGTAATGATCACCACTATCACAGGGATAAAGGATATCAGAAGCAATCCGACACTAAAATCAGAATCCACCAAGAACGGAATGATCAGGGCAACACCGATGAGTGCCATGGACGTCAGAACAATAAGATCCATGATCCGCTCTGCAAAAATAGTGGAAAGACCTTGACCTATGGGGACATCATCTCTAGAGCGAAGAAGATAGGCTCGAACGGGCTCCCCGCCCACACGTCCCGGGGTCGTGTTGTTGACCATAAGTCCAATTAACAGAAAAAGATAGATCCTTGAAAATGAGATGGCACTTCCAGAAGAGCGCACCAGAAGATGCCATCGAAGTGCCTTGACAAAGCCGTTTAACAGATAAAGCCCAATCACACATAAAATTATAAAAACATTGGTTTTTCTCAGGATATGGGCCATTTTTTTTGGATCTGTAAGAAGTATCATCATTATGATCATAACAACAGAAACTACAATCAACAAGGCCAGTTTTCTCTTCATCAATGTACCCCAAAACCCAAGGCCCTTGGGTGAAGCGGGATAGGTATCCAAAATATATTATCTTATGCGTAAGATAAAAAATACTCTCTAAAAAAATATATTTTCGCAATTCAAAATCCTAAGAAGTACTATTTCACAGCCTCCCAAATCGCATCTATTATGTCCATGACCGCAATTCCACCAATTGTCTTGAACTGCTCCTCGCAAAATGGGCACGACGAAATCAGAATCTCAGCCCCTGTTGCCTTTGCCTCCTCTATTCTCTTTTTTGCGATCTCCATGGAAAGCTCTGGATATGCTGCCCTAACCCCGCCCCCTGCACCGCAGCAATTGGAATCGTAACCGTGATTTTCCATCTCCCGAAAATCTGAAATCTGTCTCAAAATCTCCCTTGGTTCATCAATTAGATCCTCCAGTCTCCCGAGGTGGCATGGATCGTGGTATGTCGCCTTTCCAAGCAATTTTTTCACAGTTAATTTATGTTTTTCAAGCATTTCTACATATTCCTGGATTATGTGCGTTACTTCTATTTCAAGGCCGTGCTTCTCTAATTTTTCCGATATTGTCGTATGGCATCCAGGACAGGCAGTTATGATCTTCTTGATTTCGTTGTCCTTTAGGTATTTTATGAATCTATCGGAGAGCTCGTTGTACTCCTTCTCATAACCGGTTCGAAGAACGTAGCTTCCACAGCATATCTCCTCATCCATTACCGCAAGTTTCTCGGGCCCTAAGAGCTCCACTGCGCGTCTTAATGTTTCAGGCTGTCTAAGGGGCATTGTGCACCCTGCAAAAAACAGTGTATCAGTTTCTTTTAAAGAGGCGAATTTTATTCCCTCTCTCCATTTATTCAAATCTTCTTTACCATAAGGATTGCCGAACTTCATCACGTTCTCTACGTTCTTTTTATGCTTCTCTATCTCAAAACCCTCTTCAACCAGGTATTTTCTCAGCTCCCTTTCTATCTCAGTATCAGGAAGTGCGCACCATCTCTCGCAGCAGCCGCATAACATGCATTGATAATAGGCCTCGGCCAAGGCGGCAGATGGTTTGACCTTGCCCTCGATTATACCCAAAATCGCCCTGTTTCTTCCCCGGGATGTGAAGGTTTTCTTCTTCAATATCTGATAGACTGGACATTTTCTTTCGCAAAATCCGCAGGATGCCCCAAAACAAGTTTCCACATCCTCTTTGTAATCAGCCAGGCTCATTTGCCACCACCCCTGTATTTGAACTTCTTGCCTGGATTCATGATACCTTTGGGATCGAATAATTCCTTGACTTTCTTCATGTACTCAGTGCTCTTCCCATGCTCATATTCAAAATAAGGCACCTTAAGGTCTGTGTCGCTCATATACGTGCTCATCGTACCCTCGAAGTCCACTGCAGCCTTTGCCATATCCTCAAAGTACTTTCTGTATCTATTTACCTCGTCCTGATCATGGTAGTCCACAAACAATGCACAAGACAGTGAAAAACCGATGCTGTTGGGGTGCTCGAGATAGGCGTTCATGCCCAGTATCTGGAGATTGTGCTTCTCTGCAGTTTTTACGAACACATCATAGAATTCTTCGAGCCTTCCCATGGGAATACCAGGATCCACTGCTCCGAACTTCTTTTCCCTCTGGGAATCAGGCCATTTCTGTTTGAAGGGGGGAAACTCAAGTGTATGTTTGGATATCCACCAACCTTCCACAATCTCCCTTTCCTTGACAAGCTCCCCTTCCATATTCTCAGCTATACCCAGTGCATAGTTTCTTTCAAAATCCACGACCTCCTTATCACCTGCGAAGATTATAGCCAAAAGGGCACCTGCCCAATCAGGGATCTCGGGATCCTTGCCATATTTTTTCCGGTATGCGTGGGTATAGAACTTCAGTCTTCTTTTGCAGTTGATGTGCGCACCCTCCACAGTTAGTCCTGCTTTAAGCAGCCTGTCAAGGTACGAAACAGCTGTTCCCATGGAGGGGAATATTATCATCTCCACACGTCTTTCATCTGGAATGGGCTCCACCTTCACCGTAGCCTCTGTTATCACTCCCAGTGTTCCCTCACTTCCCACAAGAAGATCCTTTAACTTGTACCCAGAGGATGTGAAATGGCACTTTCTGTGCCCCAGTTCCAGGATATCTCCTGTCCCTGTCACGATCTGCACTGAAAGTAGTGCATTGAGAATCTTGCCGTATCTCATTCCAAATGTGGAATCATTGTCACAGGCGATCTCAGAGCCTATTGTGCACACCCACTTGGATTCAGGGAGATTTGGAAGCCAAAGGCCGTGATCTTTTACTGAATCGTTTATCTCCTGGAGAGTGGCCCCGCCCTGGGCCCTGACTGTCTGATTTCGTACATCCACCTCTATGATTTTATTCATACTTGTGGCATCTATGTAAATACCTGCGTGAATGGGAACGGCACCTCCTGCCATTCCAGTAAGTCCTCCCCCTGCAGTGACTGGAATTCCGTGCTCGTAGGCAATGGTAACAGCACCTGCCACATCCTCCGTGGTTTTCGGAACTATCACAACATCTGGTGGAAATATCTCATCCTTTGTCCTCGGGCTCCAGTCAGCGCCGTAAACGTACCTTTCAAAATCCTCTGTTAAAACCTTCTCGGTACCTAATTTTTCCCTGAGTTTGTCGATGTACACATATATCCCCCCAAATTGAGCATTATTAGACACTGAATAGTTATAGTATATTACATATTTTTGGGTTGGGTTGGGATTTTTAAAAGGGTAAAAAATCCTTTTATACATACCCAAACCTTCATCCAAAGGGGCGAATATATTTTTATAACAAAACCCCTTAAAGGAAAAGGATGACGGACCCGGCAACGAAGAGCTTTATTTCCGATTACACGGCCTTCAATAAAAGCCTCAGTGTTCCCCATCCGTATTTTCAGCAGATCCAGTATGTGAAAGTCAACACCATGATAATCAAGGAGGTCCGAAAAAGAAGGCATCAAAGTATCCTGGATGTGGGAAGCGGAACCGGCCACTTGATTTTCGGATTAAGCGCCATATCCCCCGGCTGTGTCGCCCTGGACATCGAGACCGAGAGATTGATTTATATATCGAAAAAAGCCCCCAACATAAAATGTGTCCAGGCCAATGTCGATTTAGGCCTGCCTTTTTCAAATGATTGTTTTGATATTGTTATAGCATCAGAACTTCTCGAACATCTGAATGAGCCCAAGGGTTTTTATAAAGAGGTTGCCAGGATACTGAGAAAAGGGGGCATTCTCATTCTCACCACACCCAACAGCGATAACCTCACACAAAAGATCCTTCGCAGATTACCGAAATCACTGGCACTTTCCCTGGCCAAGAGGGGGGGAGTCGATTTGACGCTTCATCCCGAGCTTATGGGAAATGAACAGTTGGACCGCTCAAATCCACATATGCACAAGGTCGAGGGATACACCAAATCTGAGCTCATTGCGCTGGGAAAAGGAAGTGGCCTTAAAACCATTTTCCAAAAAAGCTTCGGTCCTCCCCTACCTGATTCCGTCTTTTCCCATATTCCAAAATCGGCAATTAGGTTCATAGTAAACAATATCGAAAATCATATTCCTTATGCTTTAAGACACTTCATAGTTTATGAGGCTCTGTTGTGAAAAAGGGACTTTTGCCCATGTTTTCTTCTTTTGTTGCATGGAGGGACTAATATAACTGATATAAACTATATATATAAGATAACAGTATCATGTAATCTTAGAGGAGATATTGGGTACGAAAATCAAATATTTAATAGTACGTGTTCTCGGATTAATTGGGCTTTGCTTAATTGTCGTCATTCCTTGGCATTTTTTTCTTAAGCCCCTTTGGGAAAAACCTTATGAATGGCAATTGGTGATGGGCTTCATTGTATTTACCTATCTAGTCGGTCTTCAAGCAGAAAGCACAGGTGATCCCGATGCAATTGGTCTATTTTATTTGTTATTGCTATTAACTACAACATGGAGTTGTACTATCGTAGGCTTGATTCTAGAATCCATGATTT
>CP070751.1:4457000-4462869 GCA_020348445.1 Thermoplasmata archaeon | reverse complement strand
GGAGAACCGCACGTTTTCGTATCAGCAGATACACGCCAAAAAGCATCATTATTGAATGGTCGTTAGTTAATAGTCTTGGAGCGAAAAGGAAAACCCTGAGGGCAATTATCTATGAACTACTAACAACAGGCCATTGTCGCCCTCCGAGCGACTTACTTAACTGCCTATTATTTATGTGCTTATAAAGCACCAGTTATTTACGTGCCTATAAGGCACCGCTATTAATGTCCTTATAAAGCACCCTTTTCACTTCTCCCTTTTCCCTTCTCACTTCTCCCTTCAAAATTCCCCTTGATAGCTCAAAACCCTTTGGTTAAACTCATCCTACACCCGGGGCGGATAAATGCATCGAAAAAAACTAAAAAGTGTGATAACCTTCGGAGTTTACCCTGAGCTTGGGAGTTTACACTGAGCGCATCCGAAGGGAAGGGAGAGAGTTGGATTAAGTGGTTAGGATTTAGGGGACAGGATTCACTTGTATTGATTTGTCAATGAGACTGCGATTTGTTTTAGAATACTGTTATCTGTTTTGGTTTATAAGTGTTCCGCTTGCAATACTTTTGATTGTTAAAGTGGCGCTGGATAAATCGACGACAATAAAACCAATAACGACCGCATTGGTAATTGCAATATTAATTGCCTATCCTCCTTTAAATGAACATTTTTGGTCATTATGTCTTGGTGATTCAATTTTACTTAGTTTGTTACGTGTGATATGGCCGTTTATAGTGATTACAGGAACAGCACTTGTTACAAAAAAATGGGCGTGGGTAGCGTGCCCTGTGGTGGTTCTCGACGCGGGACTCTGGCTTGGTATTATTAGTTTCGAGTTTCGGTTGAGCTTTGATAAATTAGAAAAGATTGTCCTTACATCTTTTTTGGTAGCGGGCGAAATGGCTCCGCCGGTTGGGATACTTGTGTCATTAGTATGCTATTTTAAGCAAAAGAAGAGCAAAATGACAAAGGAGAGCAAGCAGCCTGTGGCCGATGTCATCTTAGCTCTGTCTGTTATGATTTGTGCGCTGGTGGGAGCAGTGGCGTGTTATTTAACCATAAATTATTTATGGGGGGATATATTTATAAAGCTTTAAAACTTAAAAGAATTAGTCGTTGGTATTTAGTATATAGTATTTTGTGGATGGCATTTTGCTTTTATGGTATTTTACCCCGTGAGATAGATTCGATATTCTGGATCTATAGGGAGAGAAGCTCTTCGGCTAAAGCTCGTGGTTTATGTAAGAAATTGGCGCTCACTGGCGGATATTTCTGGAGCAAAACAGATTGACAAGGTAGATAAGCCTTTTCTTCTGATTAAGTATTGAGTATCCTCCCCACACACCCACCTCAGAATTGTCCAGAATTAGATATAATAAAAAAACTATTATAGATGAGACCAATAGGATTAATCTTTTATCTTATTAATAAAATTTATAATGTAGGAGGGATAGTCTTGTCCTTCTTGACAACATCACAATTTGTGGTAGAGTGGTGGGGAGTTTTCGATAATTGTTATAGCGTGTGGGGATTATGTCATGAGAACAAATCGTAGGAAATTCATAAGTACTGTGGCCTGCTCCCCGAAAACTGATCCAGTCCTCATGAGAGGGTAACCGACAATAGAAATATGTTTTTGAAAGGGTTACGTGACAAGGTTGTTGTTATGTTATGAGTATCTTTGCAGATGTGTGTTTTTGAGTCAGAAGTTGACTCGTGTCAATTGGGTCGGGTCTGTAATGTAAGATTAGATAGTAAGTGTTTTTTGTAATGGGATCTTGTGATATGAGTTTTTTACGTAAAACAGTTGCTTTTCAATTCTTAATAATGATTTTTTCCGTGTCCGTTATTGCTGAGATGCCTGGCAAAGGGCGAATCATAATTTGCAGTGATAAGGTCATCAGCAAAGTGAGTCCGCTGACAACAGGTGCGTGTCTGGAAAATGTGAATCATGAAGTATATGGCGGTATATACAGCCAGATGATTTTTGGAGAGAGTTTTGAAGAGCCGCCCCTCCCACTTGCCATTGAAGGGTTTATGTATGAAGGGCCGGGATTTGATTTAAATCAAAGTAAGGTTCAATGGCAGGTTCATGAATCAGTCCTCTGGGGCCCGGAGAGTGTTGGAGCTAAACTGCTTACTAAGGATATCATCATTGAAGATGGGTATGCAGAAGTTCAGATTCGTTTTGATGGCCCGTCATCTGGAGTTGCCGGTTTTATTATTCATGTCAGTGACTCCGGGGCAGGAGCAGATAATTTTAATGGCTATGAAATATCACTGGATCCTTCAGCAAAGCAGGTGATATTAGGCAAGCACAAGCATGACTGGAACCTTCTTCGCAAAGCTGCTTGTCCGATTAATATTTCAGAGTGGATAACTCTTGGCGTTGAATTCAACAGAGGGCAAATCAAAGTATCTGTAAATGGAAAGGATTACATTCGCTATGTTGACAAAGATAATACACTCGTAAAAGGCCTTGTAGGTCTTCGTACGTGGCAGCGAGAAGCTAAATTCAGGAATTTTCGAATTAAGACCGCCGAGGGGGCAAAGCATATACCGTTTCAATATGTTTCCGATCAACCCCGAAACGATCAAGTCAGTAATATGTGGATTGGTTTTCGTACAGGCAGTGCTGAAGGAGAATTTGCCATAGAGCTGAATAACAGTTTCAACGGTCGCCAGAGCCAGAGGATAACTTTTCAATCAGGTCTTGGAAGTGTGGGTATAGCGAACTCCGGCCTGAATCATCGTGGCATGTATTTCCAGAAGGACAGAGACTATGAGGGAGTTATCTGGGTTCGTTCTGATGAACCGGTTCATCTTGGATTAGCGTTGGAGAATCATAAGGGCACTGTGACTTACGGAAAAACAAATGTATCCGTCAAAGGTTCTGACTGGCAGCGCATTGAGTTTACTCTAATTTCGTCTGGCAATGATGAAAACGGTCGTTTCTGCATATATTTGACTGAGCCTGGAAGTGTTGTTGTTGGATACAGCTTTTTACAGCCAGGTGAGTGGGGACGTTATAAAGGTCTTCCTGTACGCTTGGATGTTGCAGAAGGGCTGATAGATCAGAAGTTGACCGTTCTTCGGTATGGTGGTTGTATGGCCAATGCATCTGAGTATCGCTGGAAAAAAATGGTCGGGCCGAGAGACATGCGGCCGCCATATAAAGGATGGTGGTATCCATATTCTTCGAATGGCTGGGGAATTATAGATTTTATAAATTTCTGTGAAGCGGCCGGTTTTGAGTGCATCCCGGATTTTAACATTGAGGAAAGTGCAAAGGATATGGCTGATTTTGTTGAGTATATTCACGGCAGCTCAGAAACAGAATGGGGACAGAAAAGGGCAGCCGAAGGGCATCCTGAGCCTTACAGTATCAAATATATACAAATTGGTAATGAAGAAGCAGTTGACGAGCATTATGTTGAGCGTTTTAAATGGCTGGCCGAGGCAATATGGTCCAAAGACCCTGATATTATTCCGATCGTTGGTGATTTTGCCTATAATGAGCATATCGATGATCCGTATAATTTTCGCGGTGCTCCCAGGATCACAACTTTAGCTGCTCACCGTGAGATCCTTCGATTTGCTAAAGAGCATAATAAATCGGTATGGTTTGATGTGCATATCTGGAACCATGATCCTCGAGATCCTGACAGGCTGGATAAGGGGATGGGGATACGCAGTTTTATAGCGGCTCTTGAAGCGATCAGTGATGGAGCGGAGTTTAAAGTTTGTGTGTTTGAAGAAAATGCTGTAAATCATAAGGTCAGGCGTGGGCTGGCTCACGCACATGCAATTAATGAGATTCATCGTTTTGAACATGAGATACCAATTCTATGTGCTGCAAATTGTTTACAGCCTGATGGACAGAATGACAATGGATGGGACCAGGGATTGCTGTTTTTATCTCAATCGAAGGTCTGGGGGCAGCCTTCTTACTATGTTACACAAATGACTGCTGAAAATTATCAGCCGCTTTGTGTGGAGAGTTATGTAGAAAGCTACAATGACGCTCTTGATGTGACGGCATGCAAAAGTCTGGATGGTAAGACAATCTCGTTGCGAGTTGTGAATCTTGATCGCTGGGACGTTGGGGCCAAGATTGATTTTATGAATTATGTTCCGAGTGAATCATATGCAGAGGTGATACAAATCAAAGGCAATCTGGAAGACTCAAATACTGTGGAGGAGCCTCGAAAGATTGTGCCTACGGAAAGTAAGATGCATATTGAGAAAGGAAGTGCGAATTTAGAATATACTTTCCCTGCATATTCCTATACAATTATCGTTTTTAACTGATAACATAAGTTTGTCCAAATAATAGTTTGTCGGAGATAAGTGATAATGGAAACAATGAGCAAAGTTGCTAAAGCCGCAAGCGTGTCTCTTTATACCGTCTCGAAAGTACTCAATGGAATGTATTTTCAGAGGATATATGAATCCGACTCTGACAACTGTTACCCAGCCTAAAACAGGATATCGGAACAGAATGTGTTAAATCTCTGCTGAGTTTAATTCAGGATAATAAAGCTGATAAGAGCAGGATTCATAAAGTGCTAAAGCCTGAGCTTATTGTTCGCCGCTCGATATGCAATATGTAATCAGTTATTTCGTTAATGATTTTTATGAAAATAGGGATAAGATTTTTGGTGTATTATGAATGTAAATAGACAACTTCGAATAATGTGTAATAGTCTATCTTTATGGGGGGTTGGTGTTTTGACAGTAACTAATGTATGCTTAATTCATGCGGAGGAAGTACATGTATTGAGTTCTGTGCCGATCAGTTCTGTGAAAATAGAAGATTCTTCCTGGCGTCCAAAGCTGGAGACCTGGAATTCAGTTACATTGATAGATGTACTTGATAAGTTTGAGAAGGCAGGAGCATTTCGCAATTTTGATCGTGTTGCGGGCCTATTAGAGGGAAAACATGAAGGACCGCCATGGTTTGATGGATTAATTTACGAAATAATTAGAGGTGCATCTGATTTGCTGATGTCTTTTCCAAATGATAAGCTCGAAGCTATGATTGATTATAATATTGACAAATCAATTGGAAATTTTCCTGCATTGGTGCAATCGCTTTGAGGTAAGCAGTAGTTTAAAATTGAAGGCTGTCAATTAAACTAAAAGTTTATCTGAAATTAAGCACAATGATTCAAGAAAAAAGAGTAAGGAGATTAAATAGCAGGCCAGTTAGCAGAGGCAAATACGTTCTTTACTGGATGCAAGCTGCCCAGCGTGCTGAGTACAACCATGCCCTCGAATATTCGATACGCACGGCAAACAAACTTAAGGTTCCTGTAGTAGTTCTTTTCGGAATTACAGACGATTATCCTGAAGCTAATCTCCGACACTACCATTTTATGCTTAAAGGTCTCAAGGAAGCCAAAAATGCCCTTGAACAACGTGGAATAAAACTAGTAGTAAAGCACAAGCCACCTGAACTGGCAGCAGCCGACATGGCAGCTAAAGCAAGCATCGTCATCGTTGATGCAGGTCATACTCGTGTACAACAAAAATGGCGTCGGTTCGTAGCGGGAAATATTCAATGTGCTTTGGAAGAGGTTGAAACGAATCTGATAGTCCCTGTTACAGAAGCTTCGGAAAAAGAAGACTTCTCGGCAGGAACCTTCAGGCCCAGGATTCTCGCTAAACTTAAGGATTATCTGGTTAAGTTAAAGCACGTCAAACCATTATATGGTTCTTTGAATATGAAATTTGTCGGCTTTGATATAAACGATACTGGTTTGGTATTATCTAAGCTTGATATAGACAGAAGTGTTGGTCCTGTGAAGAACTTCAAGGGAGGAACTACTGAAGCAAAAAGAAGTCTAAAGGTTTTTATCCGAAATAAGCTGGA
>CP070751.1:4321722-4456900 GCA_020348445.1 Thermoplasmata archaeon | reverse complement strand
TAAGTACGCTGGGCAGTACAAGGTCAATCCAACTGCCATGATTCTGGCAAGTAAACTCATGCTTGAATGGTTGGGTGAGATAAAATACGCCAAACAGGTTGAAACAGGTGTTTCCACCGTCATAGAGGAGGGCAAGGTAAAGACATACGATATGGGAGGATCAAGCTCCACACTTGAGGTTGCTAATGAAGTTGTGAAAAAGATGGGATGAGGAGAAAGAGCAAAAAAATTGAGTTACTTTCACTTTACTCCCTACGAAGCTTTTATAACCCCAAATCACCTAATACCAGTGAACACAATGAATTATTTTTAGGTGGTTATTAATGGAGATAACCTTTGAAGACAATGTAGTTTCCTTTACCAAGGTCCTAAGCAAACTTGATGAACTGGCTCTTTGTTTCTCTGAAAGTCTTTCTAAGGCGGGTATAAAGCATGTATTTCTATCAGGTTATTTAGCAATTTTATTTGGTAGGAATAGGGCCAGTGAGGATATCGATGTTGTCTGCGAAAGAGTTACTTTTGAGATATTTACTGGATTCTGGAAGGACATCCACGAGACCTTTGAATGTATCATTACATCAGATATTAAAACAGCTTTTGATGATTATCTTTCGAAGGGCACAGCCCTAAGATTTGCACGAAAGGGTAAATTCATACCAAATGTCGAGATGAAATTCGAAACCACTGAGTTGCATAAAAAAGCACTTTTAGAATCCCTTAAGGTTGTTGTCAACGGACGTAATTTACCTATTTCGCCGCTGGAACAACAGATAGCATACAAATTGTATATGCGCTCTGAAAAGGACATCGAGGATGCCAGGTTCCTGTTCAAATTATTTGAAGAAAACCTTGATAAAGAAGAACTTATAAAACACCTTGAAGCCCTAGAGGTTTCAAAGACTTCTGCAAAACAATATCTTGGGTGGTCTGATTGAAACTCGATTTAAAGGAATTGGAGGAAGATAGAAAACGGAATTTCGAGGAACGTTTGAAGTTCATTGACTTGTATGTTGAATGGTTGAAAAAAACACCGAATGAAGTCTGGAGCAAGCAACAGAAAGAACTCATAGACGGGGCCTAAATAAGAGTACACATCTTATAATTCGTCTATCATAGCACCCGTTAATTTGCAGTAATCCTCGACTGAGAGCTCATAATCGTACAGAAAATGTTTTTTTAGATCCTTTCCCACCCACGGAGGAATGTGAAGGAGGCTTCTTTGCAGTCTTCTCCATGTATCAGTGCTTGCCAAATGCTCGGATCTTTCTATTGGATATATCTTAAATTCTGCCACACCTTTTATATTGCCAAGGACTTTTTCTGCAAAGCTCTTCACCTTATCTATCCCCTCTCCAAGCATTGAAACAACTATATCGAAATCTCCCAGTGAGTAGGCCACATAAGTTGGAAACACACTGGTTTCGTATTTGTAATCCAAAAGCTCGTTGTACACATCATGATAATATCGCGGCTCGACTTTGATGTGTATGGTGAACCTGCAAAGATTTTCAGGTCTGTCCTTTGGAATTGGTAAAAATACAGGTTTCATGAGAGTCAAGGTTTGGGTGTCTTCTATCTCTTCACAGCCTCCTATCTGCTGAACTAGGAACTTGACTATGTAGTCGATCTTCTCAACATCGAAGATTACACCCATGTAGTTCTTTCCGTGAAGCTGAGATACATACAGAGGTTTTACCTTCTTGGTCTCTTTTCCTTTGAGGTTCTTTACAAGAAAGCTCCACACCTTCTCTGGATTTTCCTTGACAATCAACCTTACTATCAACATCATGCTATCACCTACAAGTTCTTTATACCCTATCTCTTAACAATCTGTCCACCACCGAGGGATCTGCCAGGGTGGTTGTATCACCGCAGTCTTCTTCTCCACTAGCAACCACTTTCAGAATTCTCCTCATGATCTTTCCGCTTCTTGTTTTTGGGAGTGCATCTGCAAATTGAATTTTATCTGGCTTGGCAATGGGGCCTATTTCTTTTGAAACGTGGGCGCGAAGTAGTTTTTTTAGGGATTCTTCCTTCTGGACATCCTCCTTTAGGATGACAAAGGCATACAATCCTTGGCCTTTGATCTCATGGGGCATGGGAACAACTGCTGCTTCAGCCACAACATCGTGGCTCACCAAGGCGCTCTCCACCTCCATTGTTCCAATGCGGTGGCCAGAGACGTTGATAACATCATCGATTCTTCCCATGAGCCAGAAATCGCCCTCTTCGTCAAATCTGGCTCCGTCTCCTGTAAAGTAGAATCCAGGATATTTGCTGAAATAAACCTCCTTGAATCTATCAGGGTCCTTGTAAAGCGTCCTGAGCATGCCTGGCCAAGGCTGTTTGATAACAAGATATCCCCCCTCGTTTGCTCCCACCTCACTTCCATCTTCCCTGAGAATGACCGGAACCACCCCTGGAATCGGCCTTGCAGCTGAGCCTGGTTTGATATCCATTGCCCCCGGTAATGGGGATATCAGAATTCCGCCTGTCTCTGTTTGCCACCATGTATCAACTATGGGGCAGCGTTCTTTTCCTATGACCTTATAGTACCAAATCCAGGCTTCTGGATTTATGGGTTCTCCCACACTGCCAAGAAGTCTCAGACTTCTTAAATCATGTCTTGCTGGCCATTCATCCCCGTCCTTCATTATAGCTCGAATTGCAGTTGGAGCAGTATAGAATATATTTACTCCATATTTTTCAACGATACCCCAGAATCTGTCTGGCGAAGGATAGTTGGGTACTCCCTCGAACATTATACTGGCTGCTCCATTGGAGAGAGGACCGTAGACGATGTAGCTGTGTCCTGTTACCCATCCTATATCGGCTGTGCACCAGTAGGTGTCTTCCTCTTTTAGATCGAACACCCATTTTGAAGTCATGTGCACATATAGAAGATATCCAGCAGTGGTGTGAAGCACACCCTTGGGCTTTCCCGTGGTGCCGCTTGTATAGAGAATGAACAGAGGGTCCTCGGATTCCATATGTGTTGGAGGGCATTCTGCTGATTCCCCCTCCATAACATCATGCCACCAGTGATCCCGCTGTCCTTTCATACGGACTTCAAGATTTGTCCTGTTTACAACAATTACATTCTCAACTGAGGGACACACAGAAACTGCTCTGTCTGTGTTGGATTTTAAAGGTATTCTTTTTCCTCTTCTAAAGCTGCCATCGCTTGTTACGACGAGCTTTGCCCCGCTATCCTGGATCCTATCCCTGAGTGCGTCAGAAGAAAAGCCTCCAAATACTATGCTGTGAACTGCACCTATTCTGGTGCATGCGAGCATTGCAATGGCAAGCTCTGGAATCATGGGCATGTAGAGGCACACCCTATCACCTTTTACAACCTCATGTTTCTTCAATACGTTTGCGAACTTGCACACCTCTCTGTGAAGCTGATGATATGTGAATATTCTACTATCGCCAGGCTCCCCTTCCCAGATTATTGCGGCCTTGTTCTTTCTCCAGGTCTTCAAATGGCGGTCCAGGCAGTTGAAGGATACGTTTGTCTCACCACCCTCGAACCATTTGGCAAAGGGTGGATCCCACAAAAGGACCGAATCCCACTTGCGAAACCAATACAGCTCCTCTGCCATCTCTGCCCAGAATTTCTCGGGCTCGGCAACAGAGCGATCGTACAATTTCTGGTATTCTTCCATGCTTTTTATGTTGGCTCTGTTTCTAAAGTCGTCGCTTGGAGGGAACTTCCTCCCCTCGGCGAGCATTGATTCTATTGTCTTTTCAGATTCCTGGGCCTGCTCTTCGGCCATGTATTTCTCCCCTGATCACGAATACATAAGTTAAAGTGTTAGTAGAATGTGACTGAGGTATATATTAATAACTATTTTACCTTTGATTTGAACAGCTATTATTTAAAGCTTCATTATAAATGCCAGGACATAGTAAGGGGGCCTGTTCTCGTGGGCTTGACTTCCCCCTGTAGTAAGTGCAGAGCCAGTGACAGTATGGGAGTGATCTCCCGCATTGTTTGTTGTTTTAGGTTCTGTGGTATATGCATCATCACGAACAAACACACCTATGGCTGGTGTAATCTCTCGAGTGCCTGTACCATATCTATCATCGTAGCCATGATTATGATCCCCATCCATAGAAGTGGTACCTGTGATAGAATGAGTATGGGCGGGCATCTCGTTTGTCAATAATAAATGACTTTTTTCGCCGCCCGTAAAACCTATTGAACTGTAATCTGGATCATTTGGATCATAGCCAACTATGAACATGCTCCTTAAGTCAGGGGTACCGGCGGATCCATTGCATAAAACCCAACCATCTGGTATCGTGGTTCCGTTCCACATTATTATTGCACCGCTAGGGACCAAACCGAATCCAGTTTCAATTTGAGTATCATTTATGGATAATTGGGGAAGTCTGGCCTCATCCAATTCCCCTTCAGTTATATGGGTTGCATTGTGAGTATGAGCTATTTGAGCAAAGATACCAGAGCATGCTGCCACTGCATCTGCATCTGTATATTTACTATGGTGAGCATTTTGATTTCCTGTATGAATTGAAAAATCAGTTGTCAAAACAAAATCTGTTGAATCATAATTATCCAGAGTATCTGCATTTATATTCGGAGGAAGTCTAGCTATTCCGATGGTACCACTTGTAATTGCGCTTGCATTCAAGTTTGTAAGAGCACTCCCATCACCACTTAATACACCGCTTACATACAGGTTAGGCAAATTCAAATCACCAACCAAAGTCCCACCACTAAGACCCAGGAAATTTGAATCAACTTCGGTTCTTAGATAATAACTAGAATCGTGGTTATGAGAAGCAATGGCAAAGTAACCTGAATCATATCCATCCAGAGTAGCAGCATCACCTGGTGGATGAGTGTGTGTTGTGTTGGCAAAATAAGTTGAATCATATCCATCCAAGGTATCAGCATCTCCAGTTGAAGGATGTGAATGACTCACCAAAGCATATTTGGCATCTGATTCAGTCTTAGTATAATATGAACCATCATGATCATGGACAACCAATGCAAATCCTGAAGAATGAAGGCCATCCAAGGTATCGGCGTTGATATTGGAGGGGAGTCTTGCCACGTTAATAGTACCGGTATTTATCATGCTCGCATTCAAATTGCGAAGACCGTTACCATCACCCATAATCCCTTCATTTGCATGTAGGTTTTCCACCACCAAATCCCCGGTCATGGTATCTCCTGCTTTGTCCACATACTCCTCGTGGGTGTGAGTATGAACCTCTTTCTCTTCTTTTTCATCCTCATCAGTATCAGATGCCACGACAAGGACGATGCCAAGACACAATACAAGGACACACACAAGCAAAATAGTTTGTGTAAGTTCTTTTTTCATTTTATTCCACCTCTTCTATTTCTTCGTCCGAGAGATAATCATCTTCATCGTCAATATCTTCACTTTCCTCATAATCGGGTTCCTCTTCCTCCACAAGCCCTTCTTCTTCCTCCTCAAATTCAATTCCACAGGAGGGGCACTCAGTCTCTGTTAAACCAACTAATGCACTGCATTCTGGGCATCGGATTTCCTCCTCAATCTGTTCTTTCTCCGATTCCTCATCTTCTTTAATCGCCTGTTCTTCAGATTGTTTTGTATCAAATAATTGGAGTATAATAATTATTATAAGCAGAATAATGACCAAAAATACCAAAATCAATAGAATCTGGGATTTGGATAGATCAAATATATCTTCATCCTCAGAATCTTCGTTATCCTCTGAATCGCCATCATCTGCCAACACTTGTCGTGAAAAAGAGAGCATCCCTCCCAGGATTATGGAGATGATAACAAGCCATACAGCTAATGTACTGTATTTTCTATATATCCCTTCATTACGGTAGTGAATACCGTTCCCCATCAAGATATCCTCCTTTTGCGCATTAACGAATAGACATTAGGATATCTTAAATCTTTCTGAAAGAATACTGATTATGGTTCTGTTACATCCTCCTCAATTATTAAAGCACCCATATAATCGCAATCCTTGCAATGATATTTATATCCTGTAATAAGCGCGGTCTCGTAGATTATGTTAGTACCCCCACACTGTGGACATCTAAGCACCTTACGCTGGATATTATTCTTTTTCTCCTTGTTCATTTTTCTCACCATTTTTATCTTTTTCGCCTAAATCTTCTTTTTCAACCAATTCTTCTTTCACATCAGTTTCCTTTTCATCATCCTTTTTTTTCTTTGGCGTTTCCATTATTATAAGATTGAGTTTCAACAGGATCTCCAGAAATCCCCAGACCCTCCTTAATACAGGTTCGATGTCCTCCTTGAACTCATTGTAAGAGGCCTGGCAGATATCATGGACATTGTGGTCTCCATCGCACATCCTCCATATAAATGTACCCTTGTCGTCCAAGGGTCTTCGTATAGTCCCTGGACCTCCGATATGGCGGTGCAAGAATCGCTCAAAGCGAGTGAAATTCTTTGGGTAAATCAATATGATTCTGTCATCCTCTTCTTCCCACTTTACAGCCTCGTTTCTTTTGGGTTTGCATAAAAGGAGCATCTGCATTTTTGGATCGAGGTTTTTTAAATCCATTTAACATCACTCCAGGTACAACCAGACCCAAATTATGAAGGCAATGGTTGCAATAATTGCCACAAAGGAAAATGTCTGGGTCAATTTTCTATCCCTTTTGACATACTTAGCATAGCCCCCGAGAACGATTCCAAAGACAAGTGCGATTACAAGGGTGACAATACCGAAAATCAAATGCTCCATATTCAAAGTAATTGTAATCATTATTATTACAATTTACGGGTAATAGGTTATAATACTGGATATGGCGAAATAGAAATTGCGCTCGATAAAATGATTTCTTAACTCTTATCGCCTATACGGGGGAGAAAATACCGAGGAAATCCTTGTTTTTTGCGAATAAAACTTAAGTACAGGTATTGGATTACTACAGAATATCCCATTGTCTTCAGAAGGGACATAAAATGCCTATAAAATCCATATATCGACAACCGCTTTCAGCAGATGGCATAAAAAAACTCGAAGAAGGGACAATGGAGTATTTTGATGATGAGATGTGGTCTAATCTCAACACAGGTGCATTGGAGCAGTACCTGAATGAAAAGACAAGATCCGAGGGGTTCTATAGATCCAAATGGAGATGGAAAAACGTTTTATTTGGAATATTTATTGGCATCATTTTCGCGTTGATCAACCAGTATGTCGGCTTAAAGGTGGGGATAATAGTTGCCGGAAACTGGTATATAGTCAACCTCATAGGAATGGCTCTAAAATGGCATCCAACAGAATGCAACCTTGCATCAGGGGCAAGCACTGGAGCCTCCTCCACATGTACAGGATTTGTGTTCACATTCCCTGCAATATACCTTTTGATGCAGCATCCTGATTATGCGATGGGGGAAGATACCTATTTGATTTCACAGGCAATGGTACCTCCCATTGCAGTGGCAATGATATGCGCCATTTTAGGTGGCCTTTTGGGTGTTTTATATTTTACTATTTTTCGGAGAATCTGGCTTGTTGAAGATCCATTGCCTGTTCCTGGCTTTCAGGCCTATGTCAAACTCATGGATATTGCAAATGACAGATCCAGAGGTGCAGTTGATCAGGCAAAGAAATCCATTAGAACAGTAGCCATGTGGACAGGAGGCACAATGGCCTTCACATTCCTGAGAGATTTTCCTGTAAGCAACGATAAATCTGCCTTGGATAATGTATTTGGTGGAGATTATTATCATGAAGGGCTGATAATGCATCCCTATGCCACATATACCTTTTTCGGGTGGGCCCTTATCCCAATCGAAATTGCCATAGGCTGGTTCATGAGGCTTAGGACTGCTTTTCTGGTTGCATCCGGCTCAATATTCACATGGTTCGTTATCGTTCCCATGGCCGTGGGTTTCAATGTACCCATCTGGATTCCGGGGACAACAGATTATTTTGCTGTCCAGGATGCAGCGCGACCTGCTTTCGTTGCTGCAGGCAGGGTGGCAAGGCCCATTGCAATAGGTGCTATTTTAGGCGGAGGGGTAACTGCCTTATTAAAAATGGCGAAGGTGTTTAAAACTGCAATGGGAGATGTTATGAAACTAGGTAAGGGAACTGAGGGAAGAACAGACTATGTAAAGGATAAGGGATGGTTCGAGTGGCCCATGACACAAATCCCTGTTATGTGGGTGGTTGTGATAATAAGTGTGGTGATCATGTTTGCTGGTGTGGGTGGTTTTCCAATTTTGGAGTCCCTTATAATAGGCATTCTATTGATTGTGGTTACCTTTGTTCTAGGTGCAATAGGCGTAAAGGTTATGGGTGAGATCGGAACCACTCCTGTATCGGGCACATCCTTTATTGTTCTAACAATATTGATCGTGGTTTTCAAGATAATCGGTACAGATACCTCCACAGCATTGATAATGGCTTTAATCGGCACCACTGTCTTTGGCACGGCCTTATCGCTCTCAGCTGATATCATTTTCGACTTTAAAATCGGAGTTTACACTGGAACCAGACCCTACCATCTGTCAAAAGCAGAACTCACGGCCATACCCTTTGGCGCCATTGTGGCCGCAGTTGGAGCCATAATATTATCGGTGGGTCTTTCCACAATGAAAGCAGACGGAACACCTGTCTTGAACCTGGAGGCTCCCCAGGCACATGCTTTTGCCACCTTCACCCAAATCATAGTGGGAAATGCTCCCTGGGACTGGATTTTGATTGGCATAGGAATAGGAGTTTTTGCAGAGCTGATGACTGGTATGGGGACAGCCTTTGGCCTGGGAATGTACCTTCCATTTTCCTTAACTGTGAACTTAATAATTGGTGGAGGACTTAGGGAATGGTGGCAGAGGAAAAAGCTGGAGCCCGAGGCCAAGGAAAAGAACTGGTCTGAAAAACAGAAGACCTTGAAATTACTTCAAACGTATATGATGGCCACGGGTCTCATTGTGGGGGAGGCTATCATGGGAACCATAATTGCGATTTATCTCGTCATTCCTCTTATTACTGGTGGGGGTTAGACAGACAACTTTCGTTTTAGGAACACCGTGAAAGTTTTAAGTATCTTTAATGAATTAACTTGGGTAATTCACCCGTTTCTAAGAGGGAATCCATTTGGCTGTTAAAAAATCAGTGTACAGGGAGGCCCCCACTGCAGCAGGTTTGGAAAAGATAGAAAAAGGCACCCTCGATTACATGGATAAAGAGGTGTGGAGCAACCTCAACACCGGCGTTTTAGAGGAGTACTTCGAGGAAAAGAACAGGAAGGAGAGTTTTTCCCGCTCGAGGTTCATCTGGAAAAAGGTAGCGGTGGGTATAATTCTTGGTACCATCTTTGCTGTTATAACCACTTACGTGGGTCTCAAGGTGGGAATTGCCATTTCGGGAGGTTGGTACATTATGTACCTCATTGGAGCCGCGTTGAAATGGCATCCATGCGATATCAATGTTGCAGGGGGAGCTTCCACAGGGGCAACCTACATTGGAACAGGTTTTATTTTCACGTTCCCTGCCATCTATCTTTTAACAACAGAAGACTATATATTGGCAGATGGAACCAATATAATTGAATCTGTGCCCGGCAGTGTTCTTGTGGTGGCCCTGATTGCCACGATTTTCACTGGAATTCTAGGAACACTTTACTTCATAATTCTAAGAAGGGTTTGGTTGGTGGAGGATCCGTTACATATGCCTGGCTGGGAGCCAAACCTTCAGTTGATGGACATATCCAACGATATCGTCAAAGGAGAGATGGTTTCCGCAAGACGTTCTCTTAGGCTCTTTACACAATGGACTGGCCTTACCATGCTCTTCACCTTCTTCAGGGATTTCCCAGTTGGGCGTATGGATGAATCCTTTGCCTACTACAATGCATATTCAACCCCTGCCATGCCAAATCCACAGGCATCATCCATGGATATACTTTTTAAGGGAGGTGCATGGTATGAAAAGGGGAATATAATCCAGCCCTACGAGGATGCCACTTACACACATATTGGATTTGGATTGATCCCCATCCAGATCGGATTGGGATGGTTCATGAAGCTTAAGGTATCCATTCTTGTAAACCTCGGTACCTTCATCACCTGGTTTATCATAGTTCCCATGGCTGTGTTAATCGGTGTACCGATTTTTGATGCCAGCCAGAACATCTATCGCGAACCCATGTTCTATACTGGCCTGGGAAGTTATGGTTTTTCCCCTGCCATTGCAGCCTTTGCAAAAGTTGCAAGACCCATTGCAGTTGGAACGATATTAGGTGCAGGTATCACAGGTCTTCTCAAGATGATCCCAACATTCAAATCTGCCATGTCAGATGTTCTCACGGTAAGAAAGGGAGGGAAAAGAAGGGATTTCATCGAAGGCAGGGGATGGTACGAATGGCCTGTAACGCATATATGGCCCATGACGATCATTACCTTTATTGTTGTATTCTTCCTGTTCTGGTTCGGCTTCGAGGGCTCGAATCCACTTGTATCGTTGATATTCTCTTTGGTGCTCGTCTCAACGACCTTTGCTTTGGGAGCCATAGCAGTGAAGGTGATGGGGGAAACAGGAACCCAACCTGTTTCAGGTACCTCCTTTATCGTTCTCATCATGCTGATTCTCGTCTTCATGGGTCTCGGCCTGTCCAAGGAAACCACTGCAATTATCGTCCTCATAGGAACAACTGTATTTGCTGGGGCGATTTCAATGGAGGGGGATATAATCTGGGATTTCAAATCAGGCCTTTATGTCGGCAACAGGCCTTATCATCTCATGAAGGGCGAGCTCACAGGGATAATACCAGGAGCCATTGCATCTGTTTTGGCTGCAGTTATGTTCAGCGAGCTTTTAGCCTCGGGAGAGTTACCTCTTGTAGCTCCTCAGGCAAACGCATTCGCGACCATAGTGCAGACTTTCCTCGGTGGATCTAGTATGGGCATGCTCGTATCCTTTCTTTTAATAGGCTTTGCACTTGGAGTTCTTCTTGAGATCGTCACAGGAATGGGCACCGCAATTGGCCTGGGCATGTACTTCCCTCTCTGGTTAACCACGCCAATGATATTTGGCGGGGCTATGCGGGATATATGGGAGAAAAAATGGCTGGAGCCAAAGGTTAAAAAGGAGAAGTGGACCGAGAAACAAAAGACAATCAAGGTCCTTGATACCTACATGATAGCAACGGGGCTTATCGTTGGAGAAGCCATAATGGGTACAATAGTTGCTATATACTTCATCTTCAGCTGATAAAAAAAATCATTTGGTTTTTACTCCGATTCTTTCCCAAGCTTTTTTTGACTTTCTAAACTCCGGCATCAATGCACCGTGCATCAATCTCTGGCCCTTTGTGAACGTCCAGGGTTTTCTGGGCAGTTTTTCCACCACGAGTTTAAGCATGCTCTGTATGTCATTGAGGTTCTCGTCTGTGACTGAGTCTATCTCCATGTAAGGCATGACACTCGAGTGGGTCGGTTGGGTGTCGTACAGATCAACTGTGAACTTGGAGGGCTCCTCTACTATGAACCTGAACGCATATGCAAGACGGAACAATGGTACGACCACATAGACCTTGTCATAGTATTTCTCGACCTGATCCCTTTTGAATACGTAGCCCAGCTCGTCTAATACCTCGCGAAGAATTTTGGAAAGGCCCTCACAGCTGAAAGAGACAGGGGAGATCCATTTGTATTCGAATTTCGGCATGTCACCACTTTTTGTGTGCTCCCAATGAGATTTGTTGGTATTAAGGTTACGATAAGTGTAACTTAACGGATTTACGTATGCAAAGGTATTTATTCCCTACTGAGCATTTACTATTTAGGGAAGGTAATGAATCCGAAGGGTTGTAACGATTGGAGTAAGTGTTATTCTGATAATGACGAACTTGGTTATTTTGAATATACCAGCAAAGTAAATTGATAATTCGTGAGGTGAAAATACGAAAAGGGTAATCGCTGCAGTATTGGTGTGTTTTCTTACTGTAGTATCATTTTTTGAAATCTCACAAGAAGCTTTGGCTCATAACGAAGAAACAATAACAGTTACATTCATAAATAATGATCAATTTATAATTGATGATGGAATCGGGCCTGTAATCTATACAGATGTTATCCAACAACCTGCCGCTTCGAATCCAGAAGCAGATATTATCCTCATTACCCACGAACATGGTGATCATTTTAATCCAACTGTTGTAGAACAGATAGCGACTTCCACTGGAGCCACAGTTGTCGGTCCAAATCTTGTTATTGATGAATTGGAAGGATCTGTTCCATCAGAACAACTTATTCGTATGGACCCTTCATTATATGGGAGAATGAACCTATCAATCCTATGCATAAATATCCAAGCATATCACGGTTCTTGTGATAACAATAGCTATAGATTTACTTTAGGGGGTGGTGTGGTTTCGATATATCACAGTGGGGATAATATGCAAGCCGATTTTGAGCAATACATATCTAACGGTTATTCAGAGTTATTTAACCTAGATATCGCTATGATCGCGAATTGGTTCGATCTCAGCGGTTTCAAATCCTCATATTATCCAAAAGTGATGATTGAAATGCATTTTGGGGATCATTGCGATGTGTACGAAAATTACCCCGAATACATCACACTATATTCTGAAGACTCATGGCAATACCAATACATCCCGACCATTGATGTAAGATTTGGAGCCACACCTACAATTGATGGTGTAATCTCGCCAGGCGAATGGGATGATGCAAATTCGATCAGATTTTACAACGCCCAAGGGGAGATTAATGTATATTTAAAACATGATGACGATACATTATATTTTATGAGCCACATTATCGATTCAACCTATTATTGGGGGGATGATATAGTAATAGGCATCGATACTGAACATAATGGAGAATTACATCCTCAGCCAGATGATTATCAATTCTATATCAGAAGGGATGTAAGTACATCGGAAATCAATCGTGGGAGCGGCTCAGGATGGGAATCAGTTCCAGTGGATGAGTGGGCAGGAGAAGTGTGGAACGAAACCTCATCTGATGCTTCGACCTGGACTGCTGAGCTTTCCATTTCATATTCATTTCTTAATATCATAGATTGTGATCAGGTCATGGGCATAGAATTTCGGAGTTACGATGATAATCCGGAGGGATTGTTCAACTGGCCTGATGGTAGTGACGAATCCTGGCCAGACTCATGGGCAGATATATCTTCCTCAGATAATTGGGGTATCGAAGATATAGTAAAGACTTTGTATGTTGGAGGATCAGGTTCTGGAAATTACACACATATACAATGGGCAATTGAAAATGCGAGCAATGGAGACACGGTATATGTTTATGATGACAGTGCACCGTATTATGAGAATGTATTGGTGGACAAGAGTATAAATCTAATTGGCGAGGATAAAGATACAACAATAATTGATGGAGGGGGGAGTGGAGATGTCGTGAATGTGAGCGCTGATCGGGTGAATGTCTCAGGATTTACACTCACTAATAGCGGAGGTGATTTTTGGAATGCAGGGATAGAGCTTTACAAAGTCCAGAACTGTATGATCGTTAACAACAATGTCATATCTAACAATGGGCAGGGCATATATTTTGAGTCATCATCAAATAGCTTTCTTATAGATAACAAGATATCATCAAACAATGTAGACGGTATCTTTTTTGTATCATCATCAAATAACGAGATAACAGGCAACAATGTTACGAGAAATGGAGAAGGCATCGGTCTTTACTCATCCTCAAACGACAATATAATAACAAGCAACAATGTTTCAAACAATACTATTGGCATTGTTCTTATCTCATCGTCAAACAACAACATCAATAACAACAATATTTATTCAAATATCTGGGATGGTATTTTTCTTTCCAGATCACCGAATAACAACATCACTAACAACAATGTTTATTTACATGATGAATATGGCATTGCTCTTGTCTTATCATCAAACAACAACATTACTAACAACAATGTATCGAACAATTGGATTGGCATTGAACTTCATTGGTCATCAAATATCAATATTACCAACAATAATTTCATCAATGACGGGATTTGTATTTGGGGAGATCAACAATCACATTTCAATTCTCACAATATACCTACGAATAATATTGTGAACGAAAAGCCATTGTATTACTACAAGGATTGCAGCGACATTAATATTGATGGTGTGTCACTCGGACAACTTATTCTAGCTAATTGTACAGATATAGATGTGAGGAACTTGCAAATAACCAACACTGATATAGGAATAGAGATTGCATACTCTAAAAATGTCTTAATGGCAAGTAATAATGTTTCATCGAACAGTTACGAGAATATCTTTCTTGACTCGTCATCAAACAACACCATAACAAATAATAATTTATCAAACACCTTACGCTGCATCAATCTTCATTTATCATCAAACAACACCATAATAAACAATAATGTTTCGAACAATGATTATGGTATCTATCTCTGGACATCATTAAACAACACCATAATAAACAATAATATGTCAAACAATGATTATGGAATCTATCTCAGAACATCATCAAACAACCGAATTTACCACAATAATATCATAGACAATATAAATCAAGTCTATGATGAAGGCACAAACTTCTGGAACGATAGCTACCCCTCAGGCGGCAACTACTGGTCCGACTGGACGACACCTGATGATAACAGCGGATCAAGCCAAAATGAGCCTGGTAGTGACGGGATTGTTGACAACCCAAGAACCATCACGGGCGGTTCAAACCAAGATAATTACCCTTTCACAACACCAAATGGTTGGGAAAGGCAACCAGTCCACAACATTGATACAGACGAATACTTCGATACAATCCAAGCAGCAATCGATGATCCTGATACCATGGATGGACACACAATTGAAGCCTCAGGCGGCACATATTATGAGAATGTCATTGTGAATAAAACAATAAGTCTAGTTGGAGAGGATCGGGATACGACTAAAATCGATGGAGGAGGGAGTGGGAATGTGATTTATGTATATGCTGATTGGGTGAATATTTCTGGATTTACCGTTCAGAACGGGGACAACGGAATATTTATCGAGACTTCTTCCAATAACACTATTCGCGACAACAATGCCATTTCGAATAATCAGGTAGGTATCTATATATTTTGGCATGTGTATGATAATTTAATTACGAACAATAACTGTCATTCGAATGGCATATGGGGTATACTCCAGGATACAACATATTTTAGTGATATTACATTCAACAATGTTTCAAACAATAAGAATGGTATGTTGGTGATGTTTACCGTTTGGTCGAACATTACGAACAACGATATTCATTCAAACACTGAGAATGGTACATACTTCCTTTGCGCCTCTTATAACAATATAACCTACAACAATATATCGAATAACTACCATGGGATTTCTGTTAATATGCTTTCACACGACAACAATATAAAATTTAACAATATTTCGAATAACTACCATGGGATTTCTGTTAATTCTGTTGATTGGCCTTCAGACGATAATAATATCTATCACAATAATTTCGTAGATAACACGATTCATGCCCATGACGAATGCACCAACTACTGGGATGATGACTACCCATCTGGTGGTAACTACTGGTCCGACTGGACAACACCAGATGATTGCAGGGGCCCCGATCAAAATCAGCCTGGGAGCGATGGGATTGTTGATGACGCTAGAGCGATAGAGGGCGGATTAAATCAGGATAATTATCCCTATACGACTGAGAACGGGTGGCAGAGTCAGCCGCCAATAGGTCCTGTGCACAACATTGATACAGATGAATACTTCGATATGATCCAGGAGGCAATTGATGATCCTGATACAATAGATGGCCACACCATAGAAGTCTCTTCTGGGATGTATTATGAGAATGTTGTGGTGGGTAAAAGATTAAACCTGATAGGGGAGGATGTGAACAATACAATTATTGATGCTAACGAAATAGGAGATGTCATTCGGATCACCGCTGATTGGGTAAATATAACAGGGTTTTCAATAATTAATAGCGAAGATGCAAACTCAGGGATACAGATAGAGTCTGATTACAATGGCATCTACAGTAACAAGATACGGAACAATAGTTACGGTATTTATATTGAGTCATCATCATACAATATAATTGAGGGAAACAACATCTCAACAAACTCAAGGCAGGGTATCTATCTACAGCTTGCTGCAAATAATAACACAATAAGAGGTAACTATATATCCAACAATGATGTTGGAATCGATATTCGACAATCTTCTAACAACAATCAGGTTTTGGACAACGATGTAATCTTGAACAATTTGAATGGTATTACAGTTACCGCAACATCATCAAACAATTTTATATTAAACAACAATGCTTCAGCCAACGGATTTTCTGGTATTTCTATTAGCTGGTCATCAATTTACAACTATATTATGAACAATAATATTTCAACAAACGATGTTTCAGGTATAAGCCTTGGATTTACTTCAAATATCCAGATTAAAGGAAATAATATCACGGGAAATCCCCGTGGTATAGATATAGACACTTCATCAGATAACAACATTACGCATAACAATATTTCCTCAAACAATGATTACGGCATTTATCTTATAGATTCTACATACAACACAATCTATCATAATAACTTCATTGATAATACAAATCAGGCATATCAAAATACGAATATCGGGAACCTGTGGGACAACGGTTATCCATCAGGCGGCAACCATTGGTCCGATTGGACGGCTCCTGATGATTACAGTGGTCCAAATCAGGATCAACCTGGAGATGATGGAATTGTTGACAATCCAAGAGTTGTAGATGGGGCTTTTGGGCAAGATAACTATCCATATACAATCAAGAGTGGATGGCTTAGCATTCCAGTAACTGGCCAGGTACACAATATTGATACTAATGAATACTTCGATACAATACAGGAGGCGATTGATGATTCTGATACTTTGGATGGACACACGATAGAGGTCTCTGCGGGAACGTACTATGAAAATGTGATGGTCTACAAAACTCTCAGTCTGATCGGGGAAGATAGAGATACCACCATTATAAATGGAAGCTTTAGCGGAGTTGTTGTCAATGTGACCGCAGATTGGGTGAATATCACAGGCTTTACAATTACCTATAGCGGAGACGACCCATATGACACAGGAATTGAACTTTACACTGTCCGTAACTGTAGGGTATTTCATAACAGCGTACCCTGGAATAACTGTGGCATCACTCTTTATGGGTCATCTAACAACAATATCATAGATAATGATGCTTCGAACAATTTTTACGACGGGATCCGACTTGGTTTATCACAAAACAATAACATAACATCTAACAATCTATTTTACAATTATTGCGGCATCAATCTTTATTCATCATCAAACAATAGCATCATAGACAATAGCATATCATCGATCTATTGGGGTTTCTATCTTTCCTCATCCTCGAACAACAATACAATAACAGGCAATACTCTTGTGGACAATTTAGTGGCCGTATATCTTGGGTCGTCATCGAATAACAACATAACAGGCAATAATATTTCAGACAATTTGGATGATGGCATTTCGCTTTCATCATCATCAAATAATAGGATAATAGGCAACACTGTTCATTCGAACAACGGTCCAGGCATCTATCTTTCCGATTCATCAAACAACAACATAACTAGCAACAATGTATCGAATAACTATTACGGCATCTTTATCGAGTCATTATCAAACAGCAACAGGATATATCACAACAACATCATAGACAATACAAATCAAGCCTATGATGAAGGCACTAACTTCTGGAACGATAGCTACCCCTCAGGCGGCAACTACTGGTCCGACTGGACAACACCAGATGATTGCAGTGGTCCCGATCAAAATCAGCCTGGGAGCGATGGGATTGTTGATGACGCAAGAGCGATAGAGGGCGGATTAAATCAGGATATCTATCCATATACTACCGAGAATGGGTGGTTGAATCCGCCACCCCCTGGCCCTGTACACAACATCGATACAGATGAATACTTTGATACTATCCAGGCGGCGATTGATGATACTGATACCTTAGATGGGCATACGATAGAAGTACCAGCCGGAATTTATTGTGAAAATATTATAATTGATAAGACGATAAATTTAACAGGGGAAAATAGCGAAACTACAATAATAGATTGTAGAGGAAGTGGCGATGTAGTTACAATTAAC
The DNA here is from genome assembly GCA_020348445.1 of Thermoplasmata archaeon. GTDB lineage: Archaea > Thermoplasmatota > Thermoplasmata. Next base: position 4,438,725 of record CP070751.1, on the reverse strand, counting down.
GCTGATTTTGTGAATATGACCGGATTTACTTTGGTGAATAGCAGCTATCTTGAAGTCGGAATAAAAATAAATTCAAATTATAATACAATTTATAATAACATCTTATTTAATAACGATTGTGGTTTATATCTCGATTCTTCTATTGGGAACAACATTACAGGTAACACAGCATTAGAAAACAATGTAGGCATTCAACTCCATTATTCAAGCGAGAACAAGATTACTAATAATGACTTCTACGATAATTGGTATGTCATCATTCTCCATCACTCAGAGAGAAACGACATTAAAAGTAACATCGCTTCAGATAACCCTAATGGTATTTTACTCGGTCACTCAAATGGAAACAGACTAACCGGCAATACCATCTCCTCAACCTTTTTTGAGGGTATTTATATTGAGTCTTCAAGTGAGAATGTTCTGACTGGTAATACAATGTTAGGAAATGGTATCTTTATTAAAGGTAATCTTCTGGAGCATTGGAATACACACAATATCGATACATCCAACACCGTTAACGGAAAACCAATTTATTATTGGAAGAACCAAACAGGAAGTACGGTTCCTAACGGTGCAGGACAAGTAATTCTCGCAAATTGTGTGAACGTTAATATTGAAAATCAGGAGCTTACATATTCCTCAGTTGGCATTGAACTTGGTTTCTCCTCTAACAATAACATCAGAGGCAATAACCTCTCTTTAAATAATATATACGGTCTCTATGTATTTAATTCCAACAGTAACATCATCACAGACAATAATTGCTCGGAAAATATTGATGGTATCTATATCATGGATTCTAACGAAAACAATATCACAGGTAACACTGCCTCAAATAACTTAGTTGGTATTTTTCTTTGGGACGCAAGTGAGAATAAAATCACATATAATAACATTTCCTTTAACAACAATCAGGGCATAAGTATAAGAGATTATACCTCAAATAATCACATTTACCACAACAATATTCAATATAATACGATACAAGCATGTGATGATGGAACCGATAATTACTGGGATGATGGTTATCCTTCAGGTGGTAACTATTGGACTGATTATACCGGGGAGGATGACTACAACGGTCCAGATCAAGATCAGCTAGGTAGCGACGGAATAGGGGATGAGGCTTATGTTATTGATTCAGATTCCCAAGACAATTATCCATTAACAGCTCCGTGGGTACCAGACTATTTCCCTCCAACCATAGAGCTTGTATCACCTTTTAATAATTCTGTAATCAAGCCTGGAACTTTGATTAATTTATCCATCCTAGATCCGAATTTGTATAAAGTGGCATACTCGAAGAACAGCGGGCCAGAACAAACTCTTGCCCCACCCCATGACATCGATACAACAGAATGGACAGATGCAAATTATATCCTTGAGATTTATGCATTAGACACCCATGGCAATGCAATTACACAGTGGTTCAATATCACCATCGATTCAACACCCCCTTCAATTACGCTGAATTCCCCTCATAATAATTCCTATATTATATGGAATGTGGAGATTAATCTCACGATTTCAGATGACAATCTGGGCGAGGTAAGCTATATTAAAGACGATAATGGTGTTCTATACCTCTCCTTCCCCTATAATATCGACACAGATTCCTGGGAAGATGGAAGACATGTCATCGAAGTAACTGCTGAGGATTTGGCAGGCAACCTACGAAGGGAGCAATTCGTATTTACAAAGGATACGACACCTCCAGTAATCACCTTGAACTCACCCGAAAACAACACGATTATTACGGAGGATATGGAGATCTATTTCACGATTACAGACGAGAACTTGGATGCGGTTTATTACAGAATAAACAACGATTCATACATTCTCCTGCCCCTCCCCTATCGCATATACACCAAAGATTGGCAAGACGGGAGATATGTAATCGATATCATTGCAGTGGACTTGGCCAGTATTGGTAACATAGATCAGTATGTCTTTACCAAGGACACAGCATGGCCAGAGATCACCCTAAATTCACCTGAAAACAACACCTTATTAATGCAGGCCTCAACCCTTGATTTTGACATTTCTGATTTAAACTTAATCTCAGTTGATTATTCTAAAAACCAGGATTCATTGGAGATATTTAAAGAACCGTATGATATCGATACTTCAGAATGGGAAGATGGTGATTATACTATCACAATAATAGCGGTGGACGCTGCAGGCCATATAAATAAAAAATGGTTCGCATTTAGGATAGATATATACTCTCCTTCTATTGTCTCATCTTCAATAAATGATAAAGCAATGGATGTTGCCGTGAATATAGAGATTATTATAGAATTTAACGAGCCAATGAATACTGAGTCAGTCGAATCGGCGTTTTCGATATCTCCACAAATCGAATATTCATGTTCATGGAGTAACGACAATAAGACCATGATCCTTACATTTTCGGATTCTCTCGAGTATGATACACTTTACCAAATCTCCATCGGCACCCCAGCAAAAGATATGGTAGATAAAAGGTTGGAAGATAAATTCGAGCTAGAGTTTACGACAGAGCCTAAGCCTATAAGAGAGAAAGAAGAAGATTTTCCAGCGGTGTCTTTCCTATTATTCGTGTTATTAGCCATTGTCATCGCGGTTATTATTGTGATTTTGATTTTAACAAAAAAGAAACACGCAATGTCAGAAATCGCTGAGCCAGAGATCGAAACCTCAAATACCTTTCAAGTAAAATGTTCCATCTGCAACAACCTTCTCCAGGTCAATGATATCGGTATGACAATGAACGTCAAATGCCCGTTTTGTACCACTGTTTTAACGGTAGAATCAAAAAAAGCCCAAATAGAGCAACGACAACCCGAGCAGCAACTTCAATCAGCAACAATACAAATCACCTGCCCACAGTGCAGTCATTTATTTAATGTGGTGAACACTGGTGGCCCGATTAAAGTACAATGTCCTAACTGTAAAGTTGCGGGGACAATCAACTTGCAAGACTCAACTTCCAAAACGGTTCAACATAAATCGGAGTCAAAAGCATCTACAGGTACATCTGAACAGATAGGGTGTCCTGGTTGTAAAAAATCCTTCCTAACAGAGGCCGCAATAAAGCCTGCTACAGTCAAGTGCCCGCATTGTGGCTTGACAGGAACTTTAAGATAATCATCTATTTTTATTATAAAGAATATGGAAAAGACAAAGGTAAGATTACAAGCTCCCTTGATTTATTTTATGATAGGAGCTGGTTAGAGTTCTATTTCTCGATTTCGAAGGATACCTTGACCTCGGCCCTGTACTTGGTTACCGCATCATTTTCCACCTTCAAATCGAATTTCACTACCTCTGCTCTTTTAACACCTCTTACCGTCTTTGCTGCCTCGTCAACAGCGTTTTTTGCTGCATCTGCAAAACTTTTTTCAGAAATTCCTACAATGTCTATTATCTTGTAAACCACCATGTTCACTCCTCCGTGAGAAACGATATTTAGTATGAGTACTTAACATTTTTTATGGAGGACTAAAATCAAAAGAAGGGACTATTTCTACAACTCAGATAGGGTCTCTTTGATCCTCTTCAGGCCTTCGGTGATATTCTTCCGGGAAGTGGCATATGACAACCTGATATAACCTTCACCGCATATTCCAAAGGCAGACCCGGGAGTTACGGCAACATTGGCTTTCTTTATTAAGAATTTGGAAAAATCAACTGAAGACATGTCATAAACGAATTTCACGAAGACATAGAACGCACCTTGAGGCACCCTGCACCTCAAATTCGGAATCGCGTTTATTCCCTCTACTAATATATCCCGTCTTGCCTTAAACTCCTTCACCATCTCCTTTACAGGTTCCTGGGAACCAGTTAATGCGCGAACACCTGCTTTCTGGGCAAAAGAAACTGCGCATGTTAATGAGTGCTGCTGGATTCTATTGATGGCGTTTATTATATCCTCATTTGCTATTGCCCATCCAAGTCGCCATCCGGTCATGGCATAGGATTTTGAGAAACCGTTTAGGGTCACAGTCCTGTCGAACATGCCATCAAAAGAGGCAATGGAATGATGCGTGCCATCGTAAATGATCTTCTCGTAGACCTCATCTGAGATTATGTAAATATCGTTATCCTGGGCAAGATCAGCTATGCCCTTTAAGTCTTCCTTTGTTGAAACGCTTCCTGTGGGATTGTTGGGCGAGTTCAGCATAATTACCTTTGTCTTGGGAGTTATCGCCTCTGAGACATTCTCGGAAAGCAATCTGAAATCGTCTTCCTCAGAGAGCTCCACTCCAATGATCTTTGCCTCTGTAAAATTGATGATCTGAAAATATGAAACAAATCCAGGATCCGACAGAATCACCTCATCTCCCTTTTGTGCCAATGATAAAAGTGATGAAAATATTCCGAACTTGGTGGGTGTTACTATAACATTCTCTGTCTTGCAGGGTATCTTGTTCTCGGTTCTGCTCTTTTCGGCAATTGCCTCGCGAAGTTCGGGTATCCCATAGGAAGAAGTGTAATGGGTGAATCCCTCTTCTAAGGCAGAATTCGCGGCTTCAACAATGTGCTTTGGAGTAGTAAAATCTGGCTCGCCGAGGGCAAATGATATAACATTGACTCCTTCGGCCTTTAGTTTCTCAACCAAATTTTTCGTAACCAATGTCCCTGAGGGACCGATTCTCTGCATCCTGTCTGCAAACATTCTTTCACCTTTTTGGGAGCGGGTTCATGGAGATAGGGTTTAATAGAAATTTCGGTGAAAAGGGAGGATTAGACCATTCTTAGCTAGGAAAAAACGGTCCAGGTGCCACCTTGGCTGGTGTATATCCAATAACCATTTCCAGTTGTCATCAAATCAAGATCATTTAAGTGAGCAGGTTTTGAAGTGGAGTTGTGCTTCCAGCAATCTCCCTTTATATCTTTTAAGTCAAAGAACTGCACGCTTTCCCAATTCATACCGCTTAATGCTATTTCCAGTGAGCGGTTCATGTATGAGGGGTAACCCACGAAATTCCATCCTGGGTACAATTGAATGATTGTAACAGAGGGGATGATACCGGCTGTGATCAGGTAATCCGAGGTAATTACATACAACCAGAAACCCATGGTGTTGTTAATTTGAATAAAATCACCTGAACCTGTGCTCTTCCAGGGATCGGTTTTATCAGAGGAATCATAGGTGAGGGCATTTACGAGGGTATCATTCACAGTTTGAAGAACGTTTTTCACGTCAGTTTTTGTCAGGATAAGCGGAGTGGACACCATGTTCCAACCCTGATTTAAAAAATTGACATATTTTCCAGCAGTAATCAGATTGGTATCGTTGTAAAGTTGTTTGTCGACAGCCCTGACAATATAGTAATAGTTATTGGAGTCTCCGTCACCTGCACCTTTATCTACCCAAGAAGTTTTTGAGGTTAGAGCATAGGGATATGTGAAGTCGAATCCATTTTCAGTCGTACTTCTGTAAATATTGTAATGCACTACATCTGGGGAGACAGAAGCTGTCCAATTAAGTACAACATCGATTCCGTTTATCCAGGCTTTTAAGTTCGAGGGCGAATTGGGATTCTCCTCATATGGACTCAGATCAAAAAATATTGGATTTGAGAAGGAGATATTGGTTTCTCCTTTGAATGGATTAGGGAATGTTTCACTATTATTTGTTCTTATTTCAGCACGAAAATAGGAGTCTGTGTTTGCCAAATAGCTGTATGAAATCGAAAAGGGACCAGAAGAGACCAGCTCAGAATAAATTACTCCCCCACCATTGCTGATGATCCTGACATCAGATGCCTCAATTGCATTACCTGTAACACTGATATTTAAGGTCTTTTGGGCACTCGAGTATATGGTATCTCCCATGATCTTACCATCTATTGTGAAGTTCATTGTTGGACCATCTGAAATATATATTCGGCCATGTCTGACGGCCTCTACGATACCGCGAACACTAAATTCCCTGGCGTAAATATAGTTACGAGGATAACCCACGGCTCCTCTCCTGTAATCCACACTGCCGTAATCTGGGGTGTTATCTGCGTTCTTGCAATCGCTTTCCCCCAATGCGGTTTTTCGATAACCATTGGTCAAATACTCGTCCCATTTTCTAAGGGCGTTTCCATCCATTCTCAATTGAGGGATAAATGGATCATCATTGAATCCTGCATACCCATGATAGATACTCATGGCGTCGAAGTCATCATAGACTCCAAAGTAATCGTAATTGTCGTCATCGTCAGGTGCCAGTGGATGGGGAATGTACGCAAGTCCTCCTTGTTCATGAATTCTGTCTATTACATCACCGACTGTATAATTATTGTCCACCTGTCCATGGATCACTAAATCAATACCCCAGGCAATTATTTCGTTGGTATAGTTACCGTTCTCCAAAACCATTACTTCTTCACCTAAACCGCAGATGAAGGTATAATTGGTTTCATCTAAGCAATCCTGCTTTGCAGCGATTGTATTGTAATCGGTGATGAAGATCCAGTCCAAACCTCTTTCTTGGGCCTTTTGGGCCATCTCGTGAACATTACTTGCGCCACCCTTGTGACTAGAATGCATATGTCCATCACCTATTATCTCGATGTAATCTTCATAGTAATCAAGAGGTGTTATAGGCCCCTCTTCTTCATTATCCAGAACAATTTCATCCCCTCCTTGGATAGGACATGCAAGTAAAGTACATATTATGAACACCGCAAAAATGGGCTTTTTCATGATCATTCCAACTTCTTGTAAAAATCAAATTCTTTTCCGATTTCCCTGAATCCGAACTTCCTATATAAACTATGCGCTGGAGAATTGTCCAGGGGGCTCCTCAGTTTGATTTTCTTTACTTCTTTTAAATTGAACCACTTCATAGCCTCTGAAACGATTCTCGTACCAATTCCGTTTCTTTGATATTCAGGCAGAACAGCCACCCTGCCTAGATGTCCCAAACCACCAGATGCCATGATCTGAAGGTAACCCACCATGTCATCTTGCACAAAAGCCACTTTGAACCAAACATTTTGTCTTTTTCCAAAGGAAAGGAAGTCCTCTTTGCTCTGATGCCAGGATGGTTTGAAGCATTTGGTTTCGACTTCGATGATATCGTCAATGAACTGATTTTCAAAATCTTTTAGTTCGACTTTTTTGTTGCCTAGATCCAATATATCCATGGCTGTCAAGTCATCATTTTCAAAGGTCACAAGCTCTGTCTCCAATTTAAAATCCAAAGCATTTAAGTTTCTAATGAGGCTCCTTTGATCCTCTCGTACCATGATCCTCATACCTCTAAGCTCTTTTTTTAAAAAGTTTTGCTCCAATCGATTTAAAAGTTCGCATTCAATCTCGTTTTGATGATCATCTGAAGAATATAGATGATGCACCACTCCCTCCGAAGAGCGCCATGGATAGGCAAAGGCATATCCCAGAATCTTGTTCTCCTTGTTATCTGAATCAGCTACCAAAATGGAGCCTGGATTTTTCTTAATGTAATTTCTGAACCTATTCTCAAAAAAATCTCCAAATAATTTTCTGCGAAGAGAAAGTATAGCCTCTATCTCGGTATCCTTCATAGTTCTTATCATGATCATGTTTTGCCTCATTTCGATTTTACAAGATGCCTAATTCTCACTGCCTCGCCCCTTTCGCTTTCTATCATCTCATCAGGATTCATTTGGGCAACACCCACCCCAACTAGCTCGTTATCCCTGAGAACCACAACATCGTCACCTATTCTAATTTCATCATCGGAATCTTTTACTCCAACTGCAAAAATGCTTCCCTTGGGTTGAAAATCGTGAATCTTTACTCGATAAGAATTTTCCTCGGCCAATATCTTACCACCTTCTAACGTTAACGATATCATTCCCCTATCACCCACAAGCATTCCAATTTGTACTCCATCTCTTATTATTCTCAGGTTTGGGTAGCGCCCCTTTATCTCTGCATCTTTAACAAGTTTCTCTCCTGCAATCCCGAATTGAAACCGTGCAAAACAATCCATGCTTTCTCTCATGGCTTTCTTTGCACCTATCTTATCATAGGGCAGCACAAGGTCATTCAATACTTCCTTGAGTTTTTCAAGGGAAGCAGAAGATGTGGTAGTATCGATACAGGTATTTGTGTGGTCATCAAGGACTTCGCCTACAAACTTGTAATCCTCAGGTAAATAAACAACAATACCGTCGTATCGATTCTTTTTCAGAAACTCGGAAATTCCCTCCTGAATCATGGATATTTCGTCCTTGCTCCAGGTCCTTGTTACTGGAATATCATAGTTCTGCGCCGGATAGAACAGCTCCACCTCCATTGGCACGACACCCAGAGGTGAGGTTATCACAACGTCATGAATCACATGTCTATTTGTAAGTTCTTTAAATGCAGATCTTATGATCCTGTGGGTTTTCGAAAACGAATAAGGCTTCTTAGCAGAGCAAGGAAGAAGAAGCAGGACTTTCTTTGACTGGGGTTTTTTGTATCTATCCCTGACTCTGTTTCTGAAGCGGATAATTACTGGCCTTTGGAGTGAGTCGTTGGTTGTGGCAATTATGGATCCTCCGGAAACTGGGATATTCCTTTCCAAAAATGGGTAATTTTCCCTGTCTAGGATTCGAAGAACTGAAACCATCCAGGGCTCGGCTCGAACTCGTGCCTCAACAAGTTCCCTGAGTTGACCCAGATGAATCGTATTTCTTACTGTTTTAAGCTCTGAAAGGGCTGCATAATAATTATGGGCCAGAATAGATTCGTAATCCTTTTTACCTTCACGGCAAGCAGGGCAAAAGCAGATATCTTCGGTTATGTCTTCTTTTTGAAGTTTGGTATGAGTGAAAAGAAAGTAACCAAGTCTCGCATTCAATACAAGGGGGATGGAATCAATAAGGTCTACACCACAGTACAATAAAAGAGCAATATGGGAAGGAGTTCCCAATCCCGGAGTGTAAATCATTCTCTGGTATCCGATTGACTCTCGCAGGTTCACTAGGGTATTAACAAATGACCTTGGCCTTGTAATCAAATGAGGCGCATTTGGAAGAACAAAAACCTCGGCATCCACATCTGATACTGAATCTGCGATGGATTCATCTTTTCCAGCTACAACAAATACCTTGCTTGTTATGTTATCCTTATTTAGTTTGGCAGCATAATCATTTATCTCTTTTTGGCTGGGAGGGTAAACAAGATATGGTGAGACAGTGTAATCATCAATATTATCATCAGATATTGAAAAGAGGCTGTGGCCGGATTTGATGTAGGGCCAATCAGTTGGGATTTCGGAATCAACAATTAAAACCTCAGCCTCCTGCGGTGCTTTGATCCTGTCAGTATTCAAAAACAGAATATTTGGTGTTCCCACTTCCTTATCCTGCTCTTCAATGAGCCATTTTCCGGTTCTTGCCAGGCCATTTCTTTTTAGGACCTCGAACATATCTACCCCTGATTATCTTATGAGAATACACTATCAGAATAATATTTTATTGGTGAATGTTAAATCACAAAGCAGTGAATCCTTTCAAATCTGCGATATCCCAAACCACAACTTCAATTTCACTTACAGGATATGAATCTAGATCATTTTCATGCTTTTCTAGGAGATAATCAATAGCTGACTTGTGAATTTCCTCAGGAATTTTCTCAGTGTAGGAATGTTTTCTGTCTTCCAAGAACTTTATTCTCTCTTTTATCAGAAAATTATCTTTAAAGGATTCGATGGGGACAATCGATTTTGGAGGAACCATATCTTTTAGGCCCTGTTCACCGAAGCCAGGCATTTTTAAATTGTATCCACAAGAGGACACAGCCTCCCTGAATTCCTCCCGAACACTGAATCCCGTTTTTTTATAGAGGATGGATATCAAGTTTCTTTTTCCCACCTTGGCAATCTCGGATAAAGCAATATTGTAATCTTCAAGAAGGTGAAGTACGTGCACGCTGATTATGGAGTCAATGGATGAACCTTTAAAGGGTAGCGCACAGCAATCACCGAGTATCAGGTTAGCAAGGTCTTTTTCCAGAGCCTTTTTCAGCATGATCTCTGAAATGTCGATCCCCAAAACCTCAATTCCCTCCTTTTGCAGCGGCTTAGCAAGCCTACCTGTTCCAACCCCTATCTCAAGAACTGGATTATGATCTTGGAGTTGATCTACAAGGACTTTAACAACATGATTCATTGTTTCATTTGGGAGGCCACGCGTCTCGTCGTATATATCTGCAATGTCATCAAAGAAAGGGGTCATCCAACCCATATTGCTCTAGGTAACTTATATTCTTTTATTTATCAAACCCTTAAAAAAACATGGTAAAGTTTTTAGGGAGTGATACTATATTCTCGCCCACATCACCTCATGCCATTTGGGGCCGTGGGGTAGCTTGGTCAATCCTTCGGGCTTTGGGAGCCTGGTACTCCAGTTCAAATCTGGGCGGCCCCACTCTAATTTTATATTAAATTGATACGTGGGGCCGCCGTGGTTCAATTCAAATTGATAATTAAATTAATACTTTGAGCCACTACGCCCCTCGGTTGTAATTATAATACAATTATTTCTTAATCCTCAGGGCTGGGCGGCCCCTTTTTATCTCTTTTTATACACAAAAACTACAACAAGGACTATGATAATCAAAACAGTAATACCTAATATCCATGGCCATGACTGAGACACAAATCCACCTCCATTTCCGTCATCCCCATCCGAGGACGGTTTAGAATTCGGGTCCTTTGGATCTGTCCCCGCCGCAATTTCTTTCTCATCTGTAAAACCATCATTATCGTCATCTAAATCAGTGGAATCAGGGTCTCCATCAAAATCAGTATCCTCCAACAATGAAAAGGTAATTAAACTTGATCCATCGGCATGCAAGTTATAACTGCCCTCAATCACTTCAAAATGGACTGTAAGAAGAATTGATGTTCCGTTTTCAATCCTATTCATTCCTATATGGAGATTGAAAGTGATATAGCCTGGGTCTACATTGTCTGGGGCCTCGGCACGGGTTTGACTATTGCCTATATTCAATTCTATACAAACATTCCGCAACGGTGATATCGGATTTAATGGGTTGGTCGCGTCAGCATCTAAATGCAGTGTTACCACCACATTATATTGCACATCAGGATCAGGGAGTAATATTCTGTCCAATGACGGCTTCATTGGAAAGTCCAATGTAAAGGAACCAATTCCCGCACTTCCACTATATCCACCACTTATCATATCGGCACTTGCATTCATCCAGGATCTATTATCGCCATCTTGATCATCGTCATAATGAAGATATAAGATGTTGTTTGCATAGGATGGTTGAGGATCACCAGATGTGGGGCAAAAAAAGTTCAACAAAACCAAAATAGTCATGAATATCGAACATACCAAAAATGTGCCATTTCTGGATGTGTTTCGCACGAAATTCCCTCCATTTGTTGAATCATAAAGGACATATTTATAATTGTCGAATTTATGAGAAACGAAGTTGGCGCATAATGGGACCATAGCAAGGAAAAACGCGGCCAGATGGTGCGTATCTTTTAAGATAATGACAACAAAAGTGCTATCTTATAAGGATTTGATGATAACTCCCCCCCTACACACCTCCAACACCTTGAATACCGAGGTATGCCCTCAAATGAATACACGATCCTCAGTGGTTGTAGGGGGGTCCTGGGATATTTTTTCACTCCTGGACCAGCCTAGCCACACTCACGACCCTATCCCCTTCCTTCATTTTCATGACCCGAACTCCCATGGTGGCCCTGCCCTGGACGCTGATTCCTCTGACAGGGATTCTTATTATCATTCCATTCTGACTTGTAACTATCAATTCGTCGTCGGCTGAGACTTCTTTTGTACAAACGACCTTGCCGTTTCTCTCCGTGGTCTTGATTGTAATAACTCCTGATGCCCCCCTCTTGGTCTTTCTGTAAGAGGAAACAGGAGAGCGCTTTCCATAGCCGTTTTCTGTGATGGTGAGAAGTATGGAGTCCTCCTCTACAACGCTCATGCCCACAACCTCATCGTCACCTTTGAGCCTTACTCCAATAACACCGCTTGCCACCCTGCCCATGGGCCTTACATCACCCTCCTGGAACCTGACAGCCTGGCCATTTTTAGTGGCTATGATGATCTCTTTTTGGCCGTTTGTGAGCTTTGTCTCTACAAGCTCATCGCTCTCGCGGAGGGTTACAGCCTTTATTCCTGTTATCATGGGCCTCTTGTAGGCGCTTAGAACTGTCTTTTTAATTCTTCCCTTCTTGGTGACAAATGTGAGGTACTGGGCCGAGGTGAATTCCTCTACAGAAATGGCGGCGTTGATGATCTCGCCCCGATCAAGCCTGGGGAGCAGATTGATTATTGCCTTGCCTTTTGCATGCCGCCCACCAGACGGGATCTTGTAGGTCTTAAGCCAGTAAACCTTGCCCTTGTTGCTGAAAAATAGTATGTAATTGTGGGTTGAGGTGACAAATAGGTCAACTACATAGTCCTCCTCCTTTGTCCCCATGCCCATGAGTCCGATCCCACCTCTTTTTTGAATTCTGTAGGTGTCAAGTGGCAGCCTTTTTATGTATCCAGTATTTGTGATGGTCACCACGACCTCCTCATCTGGTATGAGCTCCTCTATGTCATAGTCGTCAGCTGCCTCGTAGTCGATCTCGGATCGTCTGGAATCACCATATTTCTCCTTGATTTCCCTAAGCTCGCTCTTTATTATTTCATATATCTCAGTGTCGCTTTCAAGGATTTTCCGATACTGGGTAATACTTTTCTTGATACTCTCGTGCTCGTCCTTTACATTCTGTCTTTCAAGGCCTGTGAGCTTTTGTAACCTCATCTCCAAAATCGCCTTTGTTTGCTCGTCTGTTATGAGGAACTTGGCCTTCAAGGAATCTCTTGCATTATCAAGGGATTTTGATTTCCTTATTATGTTGATGACCTCGTCTATGTTGTCCAGGGCAACCATCAGGCCCTCAAGGATGTGGGCCCGCCTTTCGGCCTTGTCCAGCTCGAACTCGGTTCTTCTTCTCACCATCTCCCTTCTGTGGGAGATGAAGTGATGGATTATATCGGGGAGGCTGAGAACCTTTGGTTGGTTGTCCACCAGGGCGAGATTTATTATTCCGAACGTGGTCTGCATCTGGGTGTGCTTGTAGAGCTGTTTCAGAATTATATCGGGTATGGCGTCCCTTCTCAGCTCAATTACTATGCGCATTCCCTTTCTGTCTGATTCGTCCCTTAAATCAGTTATTCCGTCGACCTTTCTATCCTTCACGAGATTGGCTATTGCCTCAAGGAGATTGGACTTATTTACCTGATAAGGAATCTCTGTGACTATAATACGGTCCTTGTCTTTTTTGCCCTGTTCGATTTTTGTCTTTGCCCTAACGCGAATCAATCCCCTGCCCAGGGTATATGCACTCAGAACGCCGTTTATTCCGCATATTATTCCCCCTGTTGGGAAATCTGGGGCCTTTATGAACTTCATTATCTCGTTTACGTCGGATTCAGGCTCGTCGATCATTTGGATGATTCCATCCACGACCTCGCCGAGATTATGAGGGGGCATATTGGTGGCCATGCCCACGGCAATACCTGATGAGCCGTTTATGAGCATGTTCGGCAGTTTAGAGGGGAGAACAACGGGCTCTTTTAACGAGCCGTCGTAGTTTGGGATGAAATCCACTGTATTTTTATCGATGTCCTCGAGCATCTCTTGGGCTGTTTTGTTGAGCCGCGATTCGGTGTATCTCATGGCTGCTGCCGAATCACCGTCAACTGAACCGAAGTTACCCTGGCCGTCGATAAGCATGTATCTTAAAGAAAAATCCTGGGCCATCCTAACCATGGAGTCGTAAACAGCCATGTCCCCGTGGGGATGGTATTTACCAAGGACCTCACCAACGATTCTGGCGGACTTTTTGTAGGGCTTTGTTGGGGTCATACCAGATTCCTGCATGGCATAGAGAATCCGCCTGTGAACGGGTTTTAGACCGTCTCTGACATCTGGAAGAGCCCTTCCCACTATGACACTCATTGCATAATCGATGTAAGAGGTCTTCATCTCGTCCTCGATTGAGCGGAATATCACCCGTTTTTGCTCCTCTTCCTCTGCTTCGATTTCATCAGCCAATACTCTCACTCCTTTCTAAATTAACCCAATCACATTAATTACTCTAAACATCAAGGTTCACAACCTCTTCTGCATGCTCCTGTATAAACTCCCTCCTGGGCTCCACCTGATCCCCCATGAGCGTGGTAAAAAGCTCATCTGCGTAGGCTGCGTCATCCAATGTGACCTTGACTATGATCCTGGTATCGGGATTCATGGTGGTTTCCCAAAGCTGGGTTGGGTTCATCTCCCCAAGACCCTTGTACCTTTGAATTGAAACACCGCTTTCCCCAAGCTCCTTGTACATTTCATCCTTTTCAGAATCTGAATAAACATAATGCTCCTTACTTCCCTTTTTCAACCTGTATAACGGAGGTTTTGCTATGTATATGTAACCTGCATTGATAAGATCCTCCATATACCTATAAAAGAATGTAAGAAGCAGGGTCCTGATGTGGGCACCGTCAACATCCGCATCTGTCATTATTATGATCTTGTGATACCTGGTTTTGCTGATATCGAAATCCTCCCTGATGTTTGTGCCAATGGCCGTAATCAGGGTCTGTATCTCGGCATTTTTATAGATCTTATCGAGCCTGGCCTTCTCCACATTCAGTATTTTACCCCTCAATGGTAAAATCGCCTGGAAGGTCCTGTCCCTGCCCTGTTTTGCAGAGCCTCCTGCAGAATCCCCCTCAACAACATACAGCTCGCACTTTTCAGGGTCTTTTTCAGAGCAGTCAGCGAGTTTACCTGGAAGGTTGCTCCCCTCCAAGACGGTTTTTCTTCTGGTGAGCTCCCTTGCCTTTCTTGCCGCGATTCTGGCATGTGATGCAATTATCGCCTTTTCTATAACAGACCTTGCAGTCCTGGGATTCTCTTCAAAGAACTCTGCGAGCTTGTCATTTACAATGGACTCCATTATTCCCTTTATTTCGCTGTTTCCCAGTTTTGTCTTGGTCTGCCCCTCGAACTGGGGCTCGCTGAGTTTGACGCTGAGTATGGCTGTCAATCCCTCTCTGCAGTCCTCTCCAGATAGCTTATCTGCTTCGTTTTTGATGAGATTGTTTTTTCTGGCATAATCATTTAAAGTTCTTGTCATGGCGGCCTTGAATCCGGAAAGATGCGTTCCGCCTTCTATGGTGTTGATGTTGTTTGCAAATGAGTGGGTGTTGTCGTTGTACCCGTCATTGTACTGGAGGGCCACCTCCACTATGACATCCCCTTTTGAGCTCTCGAAATATATGACATCCTCATGAAGGACGTTCTTATTCTTGTTCAGGTGCTGTACAAAGGATGATATCCCGCCTTCATACTGGAAAATATTTTCCTTGCTGCTCTTGTTGTCAATAATGCTGATCTTGACTCCTTTATTGAGGAATGCCAGCTCTCTCAATCGTGTTGATATGGTTTCAAAATTGAATTCTATCTCGGTAAATATCTCGGAATCTGGCTTGAAGGTAACAGTTGTGCCTGATTCCTCGGCTTCACCAACAACTTCCAGCTCCTTTACAGGTATTCCCTGCTCGTACCTTTGTGAATGGATCTTGTTGTTTCTTGATATTCTGACTTCCAGCCATTCAGAGAGTGCGTTGACAACCGAGACACCAACTCCATGAAGTCCACCTGAGACCTTGTAGCTCTTTTTGTCGAATTTACCCCCGGCATGGAGCTTTGTCATGACAATTTCAACACCAGGTTTGCCGTATTTTGAATGCACGTCAACAGGGATTCCCCTGCCGTTGTCCGTCACAGTGACCCTGTTGTCCTCGTGAAGGATGACCTTGATCTCGTTGCAGTAACCCACCATTGCCTCATCTATGCTGTTGTCCACAACCTCGTAAACAAGATGATGCAGGCCTCTTGCGTCAGTGCTCCCGATGTACATGCTGGGCCGCTTTCGAACGGCCTGAAGGCCTTCTAAAACCTGAATATCATCTACTCTATACGTCTCTTCTTTTTTCATAAGCTCATATCCTAATTTCCGAGTACGCCATCCCCTCATTCTCTCGGTTGCTAATAATTGCTGAAGAAGGAATTTTTTCCTGATTTCCCATATAGTACTGTACATATATATAGGTTTGGATTTATTAGGCCATTTTTGAGGCCTCAATATGTAGAAACTGGCATTATATCTGAGAAATGGAAAAATAATCCAATTTTAGTCAATTTAAAAAATCCATCTCTGCAAGCTCAATATCCCTTCGTTTCTTCTCAAGAAAACCGTAAACAGCAGAGTGCTCGCTTCCTTTTAGCAGCATCTCTATTGCTGAAACTGCTATGTTCATCTCAAGGCTTTCCCCTATCACTCCCACTGTATTGCCGTAAATGGACACAGAAACACCAGTTAACTCCTCGATGAGCTTTCTGGTCTTTCCCTTGGTCCCGATGAGCCTGGCCCTGACCCGACGCACATGTTTTTGATTCTTTCCAGTATAATCCCTTATATCGATCAACGTAAAAAAGACCTCATCAGAAAGCAGCTTCAGGGCTTTCTCAGGGGAGAAACCGCGGCCTATCGCCTTTACCATGTCAGCTGACTTCAAAGTTAGAATTGGATCCTGTGAATTAGAATCATCAACTGTTACATCCCCACTTTTTGAATCGATAACAAGGGATGTGCCAGTTTCATCCTCTATTTTCTTTTTGATCTCCCCGTTCTTACCCACAAGAACGCCCACCCTCTCAAGAGGTATCTTCACATACATCATTTTCTAATCCCCCCTGATGTATCTAAGCATATCTTCTTCATCTGTATCCAATCCCAGTTTTTTAAAGTACCTGGCCATATTTGAGACATCTCTTTTCAACAGCTCCTGGGCCAAGGGATGCTCTAATACCACTGATTGCCCAACATCTATGAGAAAGCATTTCCCGTCTTCTACAAGGACATTGTACTCGCTGAGATCCCCGTGTACCAGTTTTGCATTGATATAGAGGTTTTTAATCGTATTTAAAATGCTCTTATAGCTCTTTTTTGGATTATCCAATAAAACATCCTTGAGCATGGGTGCGGGTTGCTCCTTTGAACCGAGATATTGCATTACAAGTACGTTGTTAATCTGTTTAATAGGCTCGGGAGCCGCTATCTTTGCAGCAGACATCCGGGATAGATTCTTATATTCCTTTCTGGCCCAGGTATAAATTATGCCTCTTCTGTCTTTTGGGATGTTCCGAAATCGCGGGTCTCCAGTGATATATTTTGTGAGATTCTTGTATGTGGACGTTGAAACGCGGTAGATCTTCACTGCAAGCAGGCTCCCATCTTCTTTAGTAGCGCAAAAAACATTTCCCTCTTTTCCTGTTGAAATTGGATAGTCCAAGGTCTCCATCACACCCGAGGAAATCAGTTTGTACACTGCCAAGAGGGTGTTTCTGTCAAAGACCTCATCATAGGTTTTGCGGTCCTCGACACTCTTTTCCCGCCTCTCTAAGACCTGGATCTTACCCTCCAAAATACGGTATAACTCCTCCTCTTTCATTGCACTCCGCCCAAATTGAAATCAATTACGCAAACTAAAACATGTCATTGTATTCAATTGGTAACAACTTCTTTCTCTTCAAGGAACTTGCCTGAGTTTTCGTGTACCTGTAGATTATGTCAGCCTTGTCATCCTGAAAGTTCCAGGGTCTGACAATTAGCAGGTCGCCTTCTCTTATCCACATCCTCTTTTTGATCTTTCCAGGGATTCGACCCAGCCTCGATTTCCCGTCGGCACACATGACCTTTATGCGGGAGGCACCCAGAAGCTGCTCTGCTATACCAAATATTTCGCCTTCATTTCTTTTTGGTAGACGTAATCGAACAAATGTCTGTTGTCCTTGAGTCTTCCGCTGCAATTTGTTCCTCCGGTAGAATCAGTATATAACTACCTTTAAATAAGTATTTGGGTTTTGTTCTGAAAGTGTTATCAGAAAAGCGTGCTTTAAACAATTTGCACCATGATCCTACGATTCCGCGGACCGTCGAGTTCGATAAAAAGAATTGACTGCCAGGTGCCCAATGCTGCTTTTCCTTTTATTATTGGTATGGAAACAGAAGGACCAATTATTGAAGCGAGTATATGAGCGTGAGCATTGCTGTCTATACGATCATGGGAATACCCTTCCCCTTTTGGTACCAACTCAGAAATTTTTCTTAGAATGTCAGCAACAAGTCCTGGTTCGTCCTCGTTTATTGTTATTGCAGTGGTGGTATGGGGGGTGAACACCATGAGGTTGCCCTGATTAACTTTCGATTTCGCAACCACCTTATTCACATGACTTGTGATGTTCACCATCTCGAAGCTGGATTTTGTCTTGACAGCAATGGTTTCTAAGAAAGGGGGCATTGCAGGACTATTGTCTTGCAGAAATAAATCCTTTCCCCCTATCCTATGTACTCGCACATTGAAAAACACAAAGATTAAAAACTCCCAACATAATTCCCTTGAAGCTCGTATTATGCGGGTGTAGTGTAGTCTGGTATCACTTAAGCTTGCCAAGAGCCTTTCTTTTGCCTGGCAGAAGAAGGCCGTAGACAGCTTATAACTCGGGTTCAAATCCCGGCTCCCGCATTCAATTATCTTATAAGCTGAGGGAGATTAAATTAATCTATATTTTTTCCGGGAGTTGATAGGATGAAAGGAGATACTAAGCAGTATCAAGCACCTTTCTATTCGTGTCAAATCCCGGCTCCCGCACTTTTCTTTTATATTAAATTATTTCGTGCGGGAGCCTAGTGTTTGAGTTATGCTGTGACGTCAATTACTTCTTAAACTCAAACACCCGGCTCCCGCATTAAAACTAAGAATTCGACTTATTCTAATTGAGTTTAAGCTAAAGATTATTCGAAGTGCCTAACCCCAATCCAAATTTAATTCTTAGGTGAAGTGGATTTTAATAAATAATTTATTTTAATTTAAAATCGATTTTTTTATTTCCACTTCGGTACTGTTCATAGGAGTGATAGTGGCTGACAATTACCATCTGCCTGCACATCTTAATTAGGTCGTTTTCATTGCGTAGCTTGATTATCATGGTGGGAATAATATCATTACCTGTCATATTTAAAGGCTATCGTCCGATTATCGTTGATGAATATCTTAAAACCGATGACGATTTTCGAGAAATCGAGAAAAACCTCCCCCGAAAAACCTTAATGCAGGCTTTGAGATACAGCCACGATTTACATGAATATTGATAAACTCTTTGGCAGGCTCAAAAAACACTTTCCCGAAGACGTTTATTCTGAGCCAAGGGATCCATTTGAGGTTCTTATATACACGATAATCTCCCAGAGGACAAGGGATGAGCAAACTGATTTCGCATCCCAAAGACTGCTTTCGGTATATCCCTCGATAAAGGAGCTGGCTAAGGCTGATGTGAAGAAAATAGAGAGGTTGATAAAGCCAGCTGGTTTTTATCGGGTGAAGGCGAGAAAAATCAAGGAGGTCAGCGAAATCCTCCTAAAAAGGTTCGATGGTGAGGTTCCAGACGACTTCGAATCGCTCATGCAGCTGCCATCAGTGGGTAGAAAAACAGCCAACTGCGTGCTGGTCTTTGGTTTTGGAATACCTGCCATTCCCGTGGATACCCATGTGCATAGAATCTCGAATAGATTAGGTCTCGTGAAAACGAAAACTCCAGAGGAAACTGAATCAGAACTCAGGAATATCCTTAAAAGGAAGTATTGGTTGGATATAAACCATATGTTCGTGAGGTTCGGCCAGACCATATGCAGGCCAATAAATCCCAAGTGTGAGGTTTGCCCAATATCTGATCTTTGTGAGTGGTACAAAAAGAATGTCAAGTAAGAACAATAGTTATTCTATATTAATAAATTACTTTGAAATATATTACTTTGATGAATGCTAAGTGTTACATATTCAAGTAAAAATTTTTAAACGAAATTTACATTTTTCAAATTGGTAAAAATAAGGCCATTTCCGTCGCTTTTTTGATTATCTGATACAAAATAAAGAACGAAATATTTATCAACAATAACAACATTAAGGGGATGTGAAACATGGATAAACTTGGTTTGGAGCTGGAATTCTTATGGTTGATAACGCGCTTGTGAACGACATTTTAGGAGAGCTAAATGGCAGCTCAGAGATTGAGAGTTCTGTCGTGGTTTCGAGAAGCGGTATGCACATTTCAGGTCAGGCTCCAGATGGAGTTCATCTTGAAACGTTTGTGGCCATGTCAGCCATTCTATTGGGTTCTGCTGAAACCGCCATATCCGAACTTAAGGGAGAGCTTGAGAACATTTTGGTGGAATTGGATAGATCCAGGATAGTTATCGAGAGTGCGGGTAACAAGGGTCTGCTTGTTGTTGTAACAAATACAAAGGATAATTTTGAATCCTTGGCTTCAAAAATCAAGAAGGCAGCAGGGGATCTTGCAACAGCATTGTAAATTAATATGCGAATTTTCAGATTTTTTAATTTGATGAATTCCATAATGACATACATTTAGGAATTACTTGGTGGCTTGTTTTTTCTTAAAAACCGTTTTAAAGGTGAACATTATTACCCCCACTGACATTTCACCCAAATCAACAAAACGGAGATAAATGGCATGGCTGAAAAGGAAATAGAGGCAGTAAAAAAATCCGAAGAGGAGGCCTTGAACATCATAGCAAACGCAGAAAAGGAAGCTGATAAGATAATCAAAAGTGCCAAGGCCCAAGGGGAAACCACACATAAGCAGGAAATATCCAGGTACAAATCCGAGATGAAGGCGAAGCTAGAGGATGCAGAAAAGCAGATAAAAATAGAAGCCGAGAACATTCAAAAACAGGGTAAATCCGAGGCCGAGAATATCAAGACCGATGGTTCGACACGAATCGAATCAGCTGTTTCACATATAGTCACGAGAATTGTTGGATCCTAAACCTTCTTTGAGGATTGGAGGGAGAGTACCGTTGCTTTACCCAGAAAGAATGAAAGAGGTATCCATCATAGTACATGATGATTATGTCGAAAGACTCGTTGACGGTCTTCATGAATCAGGCCTAATCGAAATTGTGGATGTGGGTAAATCGGGAAGGGATTTTGCCAAACTTCTTTCGCAATCCAAGGCCCATAAAATCGCATCACAATGCGGAGATTTGGAATTACAGCTCAACAAGTTGATAGAGGTTCTCGAAAAGGCAGAGGAAGGGGGAGAAATTGGTCTTGGAGAGACCATAAAGGAATTCTTGTCCCCAGGGCTTCCTCCCAAATACACCGTCAAACCCAAAAGCATTCACGAGGTAATTAAAAATGCGCAGGAGCTTTTATTTGCACTTGAAACAAATATCACGGAGATCGAACGTAAGCTCGAGGAAATTTCAGAGGAAAGGGCCACCTTGGCAGAGCATGAAAAGCAAATCTCCATGCTGGCTCCCCTTGATATAAGGCTGGAATATCTCGGAGTAAGCAAATACCTCATCGTGAAGGCGGGAACAACAACAGACGAGCAAAGGCTCAGTAGCTCGGTGAGCAAGGTCCGCGATTCATTGATATTTACACACCAGATCGAAAAGAAGCTCTACAGTGCTGTGGTTGCTGCCCATATAGATGAAAAAGATGCCTTGGAGAGCTCCCTTAAAGGTGTATTTTCATCGTTTTCACTTCAGGATTACAAAGGAAATCCCCAGGAAGCCCTTGACGAAATCCAAAAGAGAACAAAGGAAATCACAGAAAAAAGAAAGGCCCTTTGGGAAGAACTCATAGAACTTAGAAAGAAACATCTTAAAGATCTCATCATCATAAGAGAGGAAATCGGTATATTCAAGGCCAGGGGAGAGGCTCAAACAAAATTTGGAAGGACAAAGGAGACCAGCGTGGTTACTGGTTGGACCCCTGAAAGACACTTAGAAGAACTGGAAAGGGTAGTGGACAAAGAAACAGATGGTTTGTCCTTTCTTTACTCAAATGATCCGCAAAATTCAGAGGAAATACCCATATACAGACGAAATCCCAGATGGGCAAAGCCCTTTGAGATGCTCACCGAGATGTTCGCGCTTCCATACCATCATGAAGTTGATCCAACACTGATTCTAGGTCCCATATTCGTGATATTCTTTGGATTAATGCTGGGTGATGCAGTCTATGGTGCCCTGGTGCTTCTGACAGGGTTACTGCTTTACAGGGGCCAGGGAAAAGTAAGCAAGAGCATGTACGATATGGGTGTCATACTGGCTTGGATAGGATTCTCGGGCGTGATTTTCGGGATAATACAAGGCTCATATCTGGGGCCCCTCACTTCGGACAATCCCCTGACCCCAGCGCTGTATTCTGGTGAGATCGGGGGTGTCACATACAATGGCATTGGAGCCAATCACATCATAGTGCTGGATTCCATGAACAATCCCATACCCCTCCTGGTCCTTGCGCTGATCATCGGGCTCATACACCTGAATATGGGATTGATATTGGCAGTGTGGCAAAATGCAAGAAGAAAGGCATATGGGGATATTCTTTACAGCCAGGTTTCCTGGTTCCTTTTGCAGTATGCTGGTGTTGTGGTTTTCGGTGGATTCTTTGGCTGGTTCACTTTTCCAATGCTCATTAAAATCCCCGCTTACATCTGCGGTATCATCGGTTTGATTCTTGTTTTCCTCCAATTTGGCGAGGAATCCCCCGAGGGAAAGAGAAAGAGAAAAGGTCCTTTGGGATTCTTTGACCTCACAGGTTTTATAGGGAACTGGCTCTCCTATGCCAGGATACTTGCCCTTGGACTTGCAACAGCTGGAATCGCAATGACCATAAATATCATCGCGACCCTCATAAAGGATGTTTTTTCTGCTATTACGGCGCCTGTTTGCGCCGCGCTTTTCCTTGTGGGCATAGTACTTATTGCCGTGGGCTTTCAAAAGCAAAATAACGCCATTAAAGGAATATCAATTCTGCTCCTTCTCATGGGTATATTTGGAGCAATTGGGGCAATTGCTGTATCCATTGCCTTGATCTTGCTGATAATATTCATATTTGGCCATATAATAAATGCCGTGCTTCAGGCCCTTGGCGGATTCATTCATGCATTAAGATTACACTATGTGGAATTCTTTGGTCAATTCTATTCTGGTGGAGGCAAGAAGTTCTCACCCTTTGTTGCAGAAAGGGAACACACAGTTATTGAGAAGACCGAAAAGGGATATGTGGAGGTTCCGAAATGAGCCGAAATAAAGAAAATACAGGTTTGGGAAGGCAAAGAAAATACCTTGGCCTCGTGCTATTTCTGAGTGCGTTTGTGCTGATACTATCACTGGTCATACCCATTGCTAGTGCTCAAGATGGACCCATTGCCCATGCTGGAGGGGATATGGAGGTTCAGGAGGGGGAGGAATTCACAGTAACTGGCTCTGCCACAACCAATTTCACGATACTCTATTATAAATGGGATTTCAACGGGGATGGAGTATATGAAATAAATCAAACCTCAAGCAATGTCACCCATACTTATGATGAAGCCGGCACCTACGAGGTGAAATTCAAGGTTACTGACGAAAACGGTCTTTCTGACAGGGACACAGTGACAATCAAGGTCAGAGGCAAGGATGAATTGAGCACAGGGGCATATTTGGCTGCCATCGGAGCAGGCCTTGCCATTGGAATTGCAGGTATGGGTGCCGGGATAGGAGTTGGTATAACTGGTGCTACAGGGGCCGGCACAGTGGCTGAGAAGCCCGAAATGTTCGGAAAATCCCTGGTCTTCCAGGCCCTGCCCCAGACCCAGGCCATCTACGGGCTGTTGATTGCCATCATGATACTCATGTACAGCGGACTTCTAGGGGGCACAGGAGGGGACATCCCCATCACAATCGGTCTTGTTGCAATAGGCTGCGGTCTTGCAGTGGGCCTAGCTGGTCTCTCAGCAATAGGCCAGGGAATTGCAGCTGGAAGTGGCATATCTGCCACTGCAAACGACCCGAAGATGCTGGGCAAGGGCATAGTATTCTCGGTTTTACCTGAGACCCAGGCCATATACGGCCTTCTGGTGGCCATACTTCTTATGAACTTCTCTGGCCTTCTCGGGGGAGACTTTGAGGCAGTAAGAAATGTTCCAGCAGTGGGACTTGTGGCCATTGGCTGCGGTCTTTCAATTGGTGTGGCAGGACTTTCTGCCATAGGCCAGGGCATTGCGGCAAGCGGGGGTGTAGGTGCAACTGCATCTGATCCCAAGATGTTTGGCAAGGGCATTGTGTTCTCTGTTCTTCCCGAGACCCAGGCCATCTATGGACTGCTCATCGCTATACTTCTTATGGCCTTCACAGGCATGTTTGCCCAGGACTTTTCTGTGGTCTCTGTTGCTGTGGGACTCATTGCAATTGGCTGCGGTCTTTCAATTGGAATTGCAGGTTTGTCTGCAATAGGTCAGGGCATTGCAGCGTCAGGAGGTATCGGGGCCACGGCAGAGGATCCCAAGATGTTTGGAAAGGGCATTGTCTTCTCTGTTCTCCCAGAGACACAAGCTATATACGGGCTGCTCGTTGCCATACTTCTTATGGCCTTTGGAGGGCTGTTTGCAGGGGATATTGTATCACTTAACGAGGCAGTTGACCAAGGCATTGGAATCGGTCTTGTGGCCATTGCCTGCGGTCTATCAATAGGAATCGCGGGTTTGTCTGCAATAGGTCAGGGCATAGCTGCAAGCGGCGGTGTCGGAGCCACGGCAGAGGATCCCAAGATGTTCGGCAAAGGTATCGTGTTCTCTGTTCTCCCAGAGACCCAGGCCATCTACGGTTTGCTCATTGCCATACTTCTTATGGCATTCACAGGCATGTTCACTGGGGAATTCACGGCAACTGAAGGCATGGGACTTGCCGCTTTGGGAGCAGGTCTTGCCATAGGAATATCGGGACTGTCTGCCATAGGTCAAGGTATAACAGCCAGTGCGGGCATCGGTGCCACAGCCAGAAATCCCCAGGCCTTTGGGAAGAGCATCATATTCTCAGTCATGTCAGAGACATTCGCGATATTTGGATTGCTTATCGCCATACTGATCATGTTCGGTATCAAATTGATGGGGGGCTGAACTTCATGGGGGCAGTTGAGAACATCACCAGCAGAATTAAAAAGGACGCATCGCAAAAAGCCAAGCAGCAGATAGATGAGGCCAAGAAAGAAGCAAAAAAGATATTGAGTCAGGCCAAATCAGAGCTTGAAAAGGAGAAAAGGGCCATGGAACTCGAGACCGAAAAGGTCATAAAGATACAGAGAAGCCGGGCAACGTCCGAGGGGAAACTTGAAGCCAGAAAGATGATGCTCAATGCAAAGGAAGACGTTATCTCAAAGGCCTTCGCCCTTGCAGAAGCACGCCTTAAGGAGGTGGATTTAAATTCCACAGAACGCTACATAAGCGCAGCCCTAAAAAGTGCTGCAACAGAAATGGGAAGCGAATTTGATGTGCTGTGCAATGCAAAAGACCAGCAGCTCGTTCAGAGATTAGCATCTGCAGTGGACCCGAGAATAAAGGTGTCCTCTCAAGGCTTTGATAATATCGGTGGTTTGGTGATCTTGGCAAAGGACGGTACATCACGAATAGACGCCACATTCGAGGGTGTGCTCGAAAGGCTCAGAAACGACCTTCGAAGGGAGGTTGCCGAGATACTGTTTCAAGCAAAACAAGCCAAGGTAAAGGAGGAGTAAATTGGGTCTTATGGAAATAATTGAAGAGCTGGTATTGAAAGATACCCTGGCATTTGCTCTCTTGGTTATTGGTGTCGCTGTTCTTATAACCATCATTCTTCTTATGAGCTACTTCAATATCCTAATCACGATTGCCAGCTTCTCGTATCCCAATGCCAGGCTTCGGGCAATGGGAAATCCCTTTGTCACGAAAAAGAGGCTCACCGAGCTTCTGGAGTTGTCAAGCTCCCAAGAGGCGGCATTGGAGATATCAAAGGAGGGGTACAAGCTGCCCCCCAACATCGAGAAAGTGGGATTGGACGAGGCCGAGAGACTGATTGAGCTGACCCATGTGGAATTCTTGAAGAAGGTGCTCGCCTCTGATCCTCAGAGCCTAAGGCCGTTTTTGGAGGCCTATCTCATCAAATACGATGCCATGCAGGTCAAAAAAGCATTACGTGCCAAGAAAAACGGTATGTCATTCGAAGACTTGAAGATGAGGCTCGTTCCAGTTAAGGAAATAGATGAAGAGATAATAGAGAACATGCTCGAAGCAGGCAGTGTTGATGAGGTTATAAGTGCAGTTAAATCCACAAGGTTCGGTGACACATTGAGCAAAACCGCAGGCGAGTACAAGGACGACATCGTTGCATTGGATCTCGCACTTGATCAGTTCTTCTCCAAGGAGCTGCGGTTGTCGATAACAAGGGTTGATACCTCTGTTTCTGAGACTGTAACACTCTTTATAGGCAAGCATGCAGACATAACGAACCTGAAGCATATAATAAGGTCGAAGCAGCAGGGTCTTGATCCACAAACAACAGAGCGCTTCCTTGTTGAAGGTGGCAGGATTCTGGCTTTATGGAAGCTGCGCCAGTTAATCGAGGTAAAGGGCATCCCTGAGATGATAACAGAACTGGAGGGCACTCCGTATCTGGAGATCATGAGAAACGCCATGCAGGATTATAACGTGTCAAGGAGCATCTACTCCTTTGAGATGGCCCTTGATAAACTGCTTCTTACAGAAGCACAGGAGATATCAAGCAGCGCCCTCATAGCAGCCGGGCCCACGATAAAGTTCATAGTTGCAAAGGAATTCGAGGTTAGGAACATCAAGGCCGTGCTTCGGGGAATGCATGAGGGATTATCGCCAGAGAGAATCATGCCCATGCTCATTATGGAGGAAGGAATTTGAAGATCTCTGTCATCGCGGACAAGGATACCACAATGGGTTTCGCACTTACCGGGATAAAGGATTTATACGCAGTTGGCAATAGAGAGGAGGCGAAGACCGCCCTGGCAGAGGTGATGCAAGACCCCGATATGGGTGTTCTGATAATCACTGAAAGGTACGCCCATTCCCTTAGAGAGGACATACAAAGATTTAGGGAGGAGAGGCCCTTGTATCCCCTGATTGTAGAGGTTCAGGATAAAAGAGGACCCATGGAAAAGGAGGATCCCATCCGCATTCTCATAAAAAGGGCTGTTGGCCTGGATATCGAGGCAAGCGATGTCAAATAGAAAGATAGATAATAAAATCAGAAAGGTGGTGTAGATATGGATGAAGTTGAAGAGATTGGAACCATCATAAAGATCGCAGGACCGGTGGTGGTTGCTGACAGGATGCGCGGAGCCAAGATGTACGATGTTGTCAGGGTGGGAAAGGAGCGCCTTATCGGCGAGATCATCGAGCTAAAGGAGGACACTGTGACAGTCCAGGTGTATGAGGAGACAACTGGCTTGGTACCAGGGGAGCCCGTGGATAGAACAGGAATCCCTCTTTCAGTTGAGCTCGCGCCTGGGCTCATGGGCCAGATCTACGACGGTATCCAAAGACCCCTGCCTCTGATCAAGGAGGCGACAGGTGATTTCATAGCAAGAGGGGTTGAGATACCAGCTGTAAATAGAGAGAAGATGTGGCATTTCACACCATCTGTTGCCCCGGGCACAAAGGTCCAGCCCGGTGATATCTTGGGCATAGTGCCTGAAACACCTGTTGTGGAGCATAGGATCATGGTGCCCTGGGGAGTTGAGGGAGAGGTGGCTGAGATAGCAGCTGAAGGTGATTACAAGGTCGAGGATGTGATTGCCAAGATCAACACCTCATCTGGAGTAAAGGAGATTGCCATGCTCCAGAGGTGGCCTGTGCGTATGGAAAGGCATTTTAAGAAGAAGCTTGACCCCAAATTCCCCCTGATAACTGGCCAGAGGATCTTCGATGCGTTCTTTCCAATATCCAAAGGAGGAACTGCAGCAATCCCAGGTGGTTTTGGAACAGGGAAAACAGTGATGCAGCATCAGCTTGCAAAATGGTGCGATGCTGATATAATCGTGTATGTTGGCTGCGGGGAAAGAGGCAACGAGATGACTGACGTTCTCAGGGAATTTCCCAAACTGGAGGACCCCAGAACCGGAGAGCCTCTTATGAACAGAACAGTGCTCATCGCCAATACAAG
This sequence comes from Thermoplasmata archaeon, assembly GCA_020348445.1. Classification (GTDB taxonomy): domain Archaea; phylum Thermoplasmatota; class Thermoplasmata. The sequence continues at coordinate 4,410,620 of CP070751.1, read as the reverse complement.
CAACATGCCAGTGGCTGCTCGGGAGGCAAGTGTTTACACTGGTATTACTTTAGCTGAGTATTACAGAGATATGGGTTATGATGTGGCCCTGATGGCTGACTCCACCTCAAGATGGGCAGAGGCAATGAGGGAGATTTCGGGAAGGTTGGAGGAGATGCCTGGAGAGGAGGGCTACCCCGCATATCTTGCGTCTAGACTGGCCCAGTTCTATGAGAGGGCAGGAATAGTTGAGGTCATAGGTTCTGAGGAGAAGCTCGGTTCAATTACAGTGGTTGGTGCCGTGTCTCCACCTGGCGGTGACTTTTCAGAGCCAGTTACCCAAAATACCCTTCGCATCGTGAAGGTGTTCTGGGCCTTGGATGCTGACCTCGCCGACAGAAGGCACTTCCCGTCAATCAATTGGTTGCGATCCTATTCACTTTATGTTGATCATGTAAAAGACTGGTGGCAAAAGGATATTGGCGGGGAATGGCTCAATATGAGAAGAAAGTCAATGCAGCTGCTTCAAAAGGAGAACGAGCTACAGGAGATCATCCAGCTTGTTGGACCTGATGCCCTGCCTCCAAAGGAACAGGCTGTATTGGAAGGTGCAAGGGCGATTAGAGAGGACTTTTTACAGCAGAACGCATTCCACGATATCGACACTTACTGTCCTGCAAAGAAGCAGTACGAGATGATGCGCATAATGCTGAATTACTACGATCTTCTGGATGATGCCGTTGAAACTGGTGTTCAGATGGAGAAGTTGAAGGGCATGAAGACCAGGGAGAGCATAGGCAGGATGGCAACCGTACCAAATGATAATTTTGAAGGCCCTTTTACCAAGATCGAAGAGAATATAAAAAATGAGATCGCCTCTTTGGGAGGTGACTGAAATGGCAATGCTCGACACATCAAAAAGCAAGGAGTACACCACTGTGGCTGAAATCGCAGGTCCCCTTATGGTTGTTGAGAAGGTCCGAGGTGTGGCCTTTGGAGAGGTGGTGCGGATTCGGGCTTCAGATGGTACAGAAAGACTGGGGCAGGTTCTCGAGGCAAGGACTGAAACAGCAGTTGTCCAGGTGTTCGAGGGCACAAAAGGCCTTGATACCAAGGGCACCTCTGTACGGTTCATAGGAGAGACAATGAAGCTTCCTGTATCAACTGATATGCTGGGAAGGGTCTTTGACGGAACTGGAAGGCCCATAGACGGCGGCCCTGAAATCATACCTGTTGAAAGAAGGGACATAAATGGCCAGCCAATTAATCCCTCTGCAAGGGAGTATCCAAGGGAGTTTATCGAGAGTGGAATTTCAACTATAGATGGATTGAACACCCTGGTTCGTGGACAGAAGTTACCTATATTTTCAGCCTCTGGTTTACCCCACAACAGCCTTGCGGCACAGATTGCAAGACAGGCAAAGGTAAAGGGGCAGGAGGAGGAGTTCGCTGTCGTGTTCTGTGCAATGGGAATCACTGCAGAGGAATCAAATTATTTTATAAATGACTTTGAGAGAACAGGTGCTTTAGAGCGTGCAGTTTTGTTCTTGAATTTGGCAGACGATCCCGCAATCGAGAGAATCATCATTCCAAGGATGGCCTTGACTGCCGCAGAGTTTCTTGCCTTTGACAATGACATGCACGTTCTCGTGATCTTAACTGACATGACAAACTACTGCGAGGCTCTTAGGGAGATCGCTGCTGCAAGGGAAGAGGTTCCAGGAAGAAGAGGCTATCCTGGATACATGTATACAGATTTGGCAAGTATCTATGAAAGGGCGGGCAGGATATTTGGGAAAGAGGGCACAATCACCCAGATTCCAATTTTAACAATGCCTGATGATGACATCACGCATCCGATACCTGATTTGACTGGATATATTACCGAGGGACAGATAGTGCTTTCCAGGGACTTTCACAGAAGGGGTATAAGACCGCCTGTTGATGTGCTGCCATGTTTGTCCAGGCTTATGAAACAGGGAATTGGAAAGGGCAGGACAAGGGAGGACCACGACGATGTCTCAAATCAGTTGTACGCAGCCTATGCAGAGGGAGTTGATCTCAGGGAGCTTGTTGCTGTTGTTGGAGAGGAGGCTTTGACTCCAAGGGACAGGAAGTTTTTGGAGTTCGCCGACATCTTTGAAAGAAGATTCATTGCCCAGACAGAGGACGAGGACAGGTCCATAGAGGAGACGCTGGGCCTTGGATGGGAGCTTATGTCCACATTACCAAAGGAGCAGTTGACAAGAATCGACAAGAAGTACATTGAACAGTTCTGGCCCGGAACCTGAGTTTATTGCTTTTTTTTAATTTCTCTTTTTTTCATTATTTTAAAAGATACATCTGGAGGTAAAAAAGATAACATGGTGTTTTCGTGGTAATTACCATAGAAACTTTATAAAGAATAAACTTAATTTTTACAACTGAACCAAAAATATTAACCCCCCTTATGCATATATATGTCACTTGATTCGAAAAAAAGCCTCTATATGGGGGGTTAACCCCTATATCAAAAAGAATAGGGAGGAATAGTATGAGGCAAATAATGACGATAGGATTGGTTTTGACCTTGATTGTAGTCCCCATGAATCCCATGACGGTGGGTATTTTTGAGTTGGAAGAACAAAGCAGTATGGATTCTGATGATTCACCTATTGACAGTCCTTTGGAGGGACAGATAAGGACCCTTTCCTCTGATATAAGACTGTGGGAGGCCTGGGCCAAAGGAGATGCCATTGTTAGACAGACGAATTTTGGAGCTTACGGAGGAACCTATACAGTTTATAACTATGGATCTAAAACAATAATAATTGATGAATATATTTTGCTAATGAGCCCGAGTCCCGCATATATGGATGAGGATGACCCAGATATTGACGACGAAACCCAGGACGGAGTATTGACCATAACCCATAGAATCGCACCGGGAAGCTCCTTTACATACAAATACGGCGAATATGTTGCAATGCATCTCGAAGATCCCCCTCCCTGGTGGTGCACCGAGGACTCGGAATACACACACGATGGCATCGAAATCTCGCTATCTGGAGAGATATTTCCATATGTGTTCTGGTCCATGATGGAGAATTACACCGAAGACACACAGGACGATATCTGGGACCATCTGCGAGAAAATCCCACAGTGGTTGTGGGTAAATTACCTCTCTGGGAGGAGATTGACAATATAGGCGATGAGGTAAATATCACTCTTGAGGTGACAAATATCGGATTTGAAGATGCAGAAAATATCATGGTCACAGACAAGATCCCCTCTGGGTTTTCTTACGATCCTTCAAGCTTCACCCACACGCCCTTATCCATTACAAACAACTCCGACGGTTCTATAACTATAAAATGGAAATTAAACAAGATCGACGCCGCTGTTGAAACCCCGGACAGTCAACCCACAGATTACACAACTGAGTACATAGGTTACAAATTAATTACCCCGGTACTGAATCCCGATCTTAGAATCTTTTTACCAAGAACCTTTGTTGATAAAAACGGCAACGGCAAAAATGATGCAGAATCAGAAAAGCCGCTTTTGGAAACGATTTTGGTGAACAGACCACCTGTGGCAATTGTTCCTGATGTTAACATATTGGAAAATAACGAAACTGCCTGCCTAAACGGCTCTGCCTCATATGATCCAGATACAGATTATGGCGATTACATAATAAGTTATGAATGGGACCTGGATGATGATGGAATAACAGATGAATACGGACCCATAATTTATCAAGATTATGGTGATAATGGGAATTTTAAGGTCAAACTAACTGTAACTGACTCCTACGGTGCAAGTGGCTCTGCAATTGCCATAGTAAAGGTCCAAAATATTCCACCGAAAATAGATCATATCCCAGATGTAACGGTCCTTGATCATTTATATGAAGGAGAAATCGGCACATTCCAAGCCCGGGCTCAGGACCCAGGAAGCGATGATCTCACTTTCACATGGGATTGGGGTGATACAACATCTGATACAGTCAAGATATTCTACAACAACGGTGTTTCACCTGATCCATATCCAAGTCCTGATATAAATCCAATGGACATTACACATGTTGTGAAGCATGTATATGCTTCCAATGGAATATACGATGTCACAGTAACTGTGAAGGATGATGACAGTGGAGTTGCGCAGGAGCACTTCAGGGTCACTGTCCTTGATTTGGGACCCAATGCAGAATTTGACTGGTCTCCCAAGCCGCAGGTCGAGGGATCACCTGTGCAGTTCACTGACCTGTCCACCTCAGATCCAGATGATATCGTTGGATGGAAATGGAATTTTGCAGGATTGGACACATCAAATAAACAGAATCCAGAGTTCACGTTCCCAAATGACGGCATTTATCCTGTGATGCTAACGGTGATAGACGATGACGGCTCCATGGATTCATGCGTTCACAACGTTACCATACTGGATTTGGCACCTGATGCAGATTTTATTTGGACTCCCGAGCCCCAGGATGAGGGAAAGCCTGTCCAGTTCACTGATATTTCCACCTCAGATACAGGCAATATAACTGCCTGGCTTTGGGATTTTGCAGGTCTTGGAACAAGCAACTTGCAACATCCTCAATTCACGTTCATGGACAACGGGATCTACATGGTGACCCTCACTGTCTGGGACGACGACGGCTCATCCAGTTCTGTTTCCCACAATGTCACTATCCGCGATTTGGGGCCTACTGCAAAATTCACTTGGTCTCCTTCACCTCAGGACGAGGGGGCGCCTGTGCAATTCACAGATCTCTCCACCTCCTACCCTGATGTAATTGTTGCGTGGGAGTGGACCTTTGTAGGTGTTGGCACAAGCAATCAACCAAATCCCCAGGTCACATTCATGGACCATGGAATTTACATAGTGATCCTCAGGGTAACGGACGATGACGGCTCCCAAGATATTTGTGTGCACAATATAACGATACTCGATTTGGCTCCCCAGGCCGAATTTTCCTGGTCCCCCGAACCCCAGGATGAGGGCTCCCCTGTGCAGTTCACTGACCTCTCTACTTCTTATCCTGATGTCATCGTATCTTGGTTATGGGACTTTGGAGGATTGGATTCATCCGATAAAGAGGACCCGCAATTCATTTTCATGGACGACGGAACCTACGTCGTGACCCTTACTGTGACAGATGATGACGGCTCTACACATTCCAAGTCCCACAATGTCACGATCCGCGATTTGGCACCCACTGCCAATTTCCAGTGGTCTCCAGAGCCGCAGTCCGAGGGCTCACCTGTCCAATTCACTGACAATTCCACATCCTATCCAGACCTCATTGTAGGCTGGATGTGGGACTTTGGAGACGGTGGTTCAAGCACACTGACTGATCCAATCCATATCTACGGAGATAACGATGTATATCTGGTGACTTTAACTGTAACAGATGACGATGGCTCCACCGATTCAATTTCCTACAACGTCACAATACTCAATGTGCCACCCACAATTGATGCAGGACAGAACCGGACTGTATATGAAGGCGACACAGTATCCATTTCCTGCCCCTTCTTTGATCCCGGCTGGCTGGACACTCACATTGCCACCATAGCTTGGGGCGATGGGACTTCTGATACCGGTGTTGTAAATGAAATCAATGGAAGTGGTACAGTTTCAGGAGATCACGTTTATGGAGACGATGGAGTATTCATTGTCACAGTCACTGTTACAGACGACGACGGTGATTCTGGTTCCGATGTCTTTTTGGTGATGGTGAACAATGTAGCTCCTTCAATTGTTTCCCTAAACAATCATGTTGTAGACGAAAATACCCCCATAACATTGAATGGACATGTCACAGACCCAGGAAGCGATGATCTCACTTTCACATGGAATTGGGGTGACGGAACTTCCGATACTGTCATAATATACTACAACAACGGAGTTTCTCCTGATCCCTATCCAAGCCCTGATGTCAATCCCATGGATGTTATTGATTCGCAGACACATACCTATGGAGACAACGGAGTATTTATTGTGACTTTAACTGTTAAGGACGATGATAATGGAACCACTGTGGTAACTACAAATATCACAGTGAATAACGTTGCTCCCCAAATCGAGCCCGTGGACGATGAAGAGACAGACGAAAATCAGGCTGTATCTCTTTCGGCAACTGCATACGACCCAGGCAGTGATGATCTGACGTTCACGTGGGACTGGGGGGATGGAACTTCAGATACTGTGACTGTCTATTACAACAACGGTGTTTCACCTGATCCGCCTTTAAGCCCAGATATCAATCCCATGAATATCACAGACTTTGTTAGTCATACATATGGAGACAATGGAGTGTTCACAGTCACTCTGACAGTAAAGGATGACGACGGTGACATCACTGTGATAACAATAGATATCACGGTCCATAATGTCGCTCCTGAAATCGACCCACTTTCAACTTACGAAACAGATGAAAACGTCGGAGTGACACTTTCTGGGACTGCTTCAGATCCAGGCAGCGATGATCTGACATTCACATGGGATTGGGGAGATGGAACCTCGGATACAATCACGATATACTACAACAATGGTATTTCCCCTGATCCATATCCCAGCCCTGAAATCAATCCTATTACTGTAACCGATACTGTAAGCCATACATATGGTGATAACGGTGTCTTCACAGTCACTTTAACTGTAGAAGATGATGATAATGGAGTCACCCAAAGAACTACAACCGTGACTGTAAACAACGTCGCACCAACAATAGATCACTTGCTACCCTACGAGACAGATGAGAACCTGGCTGTATCCCTTTCTGGGCATGCAACAGATCCTGGTAGCGACGATCTCACATTTACCTGGAGCTGGGGCGATGGAACATCTGACACAATTACAATCTATTACAACAATGGTGTTTCTCCTGATCCTTATCCAAGCCCAGAAATCAATCCCAGGGACATCACTGATGTCGTGACACATACCTACGGTGACAACGGTGTATTCACAGTGACACTAACAGTGGAAGATGATGACAATGGAGTCATGGTAGTAACCACGAACGTCACGGTTTACAATGTCGCACCTTCCCTTTCTGTGGATAGAAGTATCAAAGTAGTTGATGAGGGCTCGCCCATAACACTTGAGGGTCATTCAACAGACCCAGGGAGCGATGATCTGACTTTTACCTGGAATTGGGGATATGGAGCATCTGACACAAATACTATCTATTACAATAACGGTGCATCCCCTGATCCTTATCCGAGCCCAGAGATCAATCCAATGGATATTGTGGATTCAGCAACCCATACATACGGGGACAACGGGAATTTCGATGTGCTTTTGACAGTAGTGGATGACGACGGTGGAGAAATATCCATAATAATTAATGTCATTGTTAGAAACGTTGCTCCAACTGTAAAGATCGAGGCCTTCATGTATGTGGACCTCACTCTCAGGATAGCGGGGGAGAAATATCATTCTGTGGGAATCCATCTTCTTGAGGACGGAAAAGATATTTTAGCTGCAATGATCACAAGGCGTCCCGGAAATCCTGACGAGCAAACTGGAACCATTGTTGGCGCAAGGATAGACGTAACAAAAACCTATACTGTCCTGATAGATTATCTTCCCAACGATCCAAGGGTGAACGGCAACGTCTGGGGCGCAAATCCTGTATGGGTGGACATAGGCTTTGAGGACGGAGACTCAAAACGCTTACATCATACATTCAACGTCCGGAAGTCCTACTGGAACAGCGACCACTGGAACCATATCGACCCCTGGGAGGTGGAGCTTAATCCTCATCTATTGGGACATAACATTACCCTCGAGGGAATTGCCACTGATCCTGGTAGTGATGACTTAACCTTTACCTGGGACTTTGGTGATGGTGCAACTGCAGGACCGACCACCTACTACAACAACGGAGTAAGTCCTGATCCATATCCGAGTCCGGACATCAATCCAATGAATGTTACTGATACTTGTGTGCATGCATATACTACAGCTGGAACTTACACGATTACTCTGGTTGTAGAGGATGATGATGGTGCTGTAACAGTAACAACCTTGGAAATTGGATTGTAAGATTTAGTTGCGTAGGAATCGCGGAAAAAAGTCTGTAAGGTAACTTGTCATATTCTTTTTATCAAAAAAAACAAGCCTTCTGACGAAAATTTTCTGTATTATAAGTAGATTACATATGGGGGACCTTTATGAAGAAAAACAGATACCGTGGGGGAGTTATAGTATGTTTGGCTCTTTTTATCTTTTTTTTAACCACTCTTCTTCCATTAGAGCCAAAACCTTTTCTATCAACAGCTGCATCTGACCATCAAGAATATGATGTGGACAAATTTGATGAAAATATAACCATCGCGGAATATAGTTACCAATTCATCGATTTCAATTTTCAAGAAGGGGAACAAATCGAGATCGTATTCACATTGCTCGTGAAACAAGGCATTCCCATCAATGTCTGGTTTATGAATGAGGATAATTATTTGTTGTTTTCAAGCGGAGCTGAGCAGTTTTTATATTATATAGATGGGTCCGAGCGAGAAGTCATATATACGAAAAATATCGTAACTTTGAAAGAACATGATCTATATAAACTTGTTATGGTAAATTACAATAATCGAAGTGTTGAGGTAAATGTTGTTTATGAAATAAGAACCTATACGAAGGAATTTGTTAAAACTTCTTCTGAGGATACTTCCATTTCTCTATATATTCTACTTGTTTTGGTGATAATTCTCGTTGTTCTTCTTATTGCTCTCTCATTTAAAATCCGAAAATACAAGCAAGCGACCACTAAAGGTCCCTCTAAAAAGATCAGGAAACGCAAGGTAAAAAAGGTAAGGCCAGAAGTATTGAAAAATACATCCTCCGAGAGGTCTGACTCTCGGAAACTAAAAGAAACCGAACTTAAAGAGCACAAGATTTTAGAGGAAAGACAAGAGGAACCTGAAATCGCTAAAGAAGTTACTCCAAGTTATTGTGGATATTGTGGAAAACCTGTGGATACTCCCTATTGCAAGATTTGTGGACAAAAAGTAGATGTTATTTAAATTTAAATCTATAATCCTTCATTTTTAATCTCTATAACGCTTTCTGGTAATTAGATGAGCAGTAACTTAATTGATGTGTAGCATATCCTCTCGTGGTTAGTTGAACAGTGTATGAATTGTTCATCGTTAACAAATCATAATAATAGGTTAAATGAACAGTAGTAATGCTATTGACTAATGTTTCGTTTCCCGTTTATTTCAATCAAAAACCTCTAAAAACCCGAGTATTAGCGATCTATCCTATCTTTTGTATTTATCTATCCCTTTCTTTATGCATCATATAAAATATCATAGCCCCTATCATACCAATAATAACCCAGAAACATGGTGGAGAAGGAAAAATGGCAAATAACAGTATTATGATGAAGATTATAAATAATTCAATAATTATTTTTAAAATATTTTTAATTTTCATTTTAGATCACCCCCTTTCAATAATATCCATTTATTAATATACATTTTACCTCTTCAAACTCCGGCTTTGACTTCTTCTAAATAGCTAAAATAGCTTCCAAGCTTATATACCCTTTGCCAATTATATCAACCACCATGCAATAGGGGTAATTACATGATTTCCAGGATTTGAAAGATAGAAGATGAATTCAATGTAAGGTAAATATATCTCGCCCACCATTTAAAATAAAAAGAAAAAAGAATAAAATCAGCTATTTTATTAATTAAGTTTATACTATTTTAAAAGACATCTTTTTTTATATTATAAATTTAATCGTCTATACGATATATTTGTTTAACGACAATTCTATTAAATTCGCTAGGACCAGGGCATTCAAAGATTAATCTATAATAAGTTCCTTGATCTAAAGGATCACGATCCATGTCAACATACAACCAACAAGTATCATCACTTGGATCTCCTGATGGCATATCCCACATGGCCTTAAATGTGAGAATACCATCACCACCGAGATGTAAATCTGTATCTGGTTGTGTTGTACCAATGCCGACATTGCCGCCCATCACAGCTAACTTAGCTGAACCAGGGTCTGTGGTCCCAATGCCGACGTTACCACCATTAAAGAAGCTATCTCCGTAAGACCTTATACCGACAGTTTGGGTTTCATCATCTTTAAATAATCTTAGATAACCACCATGGTCGTTAAGATGGCCAATAGATGCTCTTTCATTGTAGAAGTCTCCACTGTCTGATAGCATGATTTGATGATTTTCTCCCGCAACCTCCAGTTTTGCCACAGGATTCTGTCTCCCGATTCCGACATCACCATCACCCTCTATTTCTAGTTTAACAGAACTAACGCCCTCTGCATTCTTTGTCTGAAATAACAAACTTTTTCCTTCCTCACCGTTTGAGATAAAACCGTCCCTAATATTAGTCATACCTAATCCTACTCCATCACTTGATGTTCCTCCTGAGGCGGTATTCACGAAATTCATCCAAGGATATGTATCGTCGAATATGTTTAAGTTAGCTGGGGTAGTTGAAGTTCCTATGCCGATATTGCCATCAGAATTGATGGTCATCTTCTCTTCACCAGGGCGGTAGAAACGTAATCGTCCATTGTAGTTATCTATTTCCCAAGGCGTCTCAGTATTATCATATAGCATTACATTAGGGCCATCAGAAGAATCACTGTCTAGCCTAATAGAGCCCCGTACTTCAAGTTTATCTCCTGGATCCGGCGTTCCGATACCGACATTGCCAGTTCTTAATAATGTCATAACATTTGTTGCAGACGAGAAAGCGTCATTAACTGTCTCAAAATGAAGATTGGATATTGTTCCACTTGAGCCTCTGATTCTCCAAACCTTGTTGTCTGTAGCTGCACATGAGTTTTCGATAGCAATTTCAGGGGAACCATCCAGTGATAAGTGTAGCAATCTCTGGGGGTCCGCAGTTCCAATACCGACATTGCCATTATCTATAGTAAGATAATCACTCTCGATAGCAGCTCCACCTGTTAAACGACCAATTGAAAGACTATCGCCACCACCATCGTGTTTTATATAATATGTGCTAACAACGGTATCTGTAAATCTTAGTTTTGTATTTCCATTTGACGATAAATCTAATAATGCACCTGGATTCACTGTTCCGATTCCAACATTGCCACCATTAAAGAAGCTATCTCCGTAAGACCTTATACCGACATTTTGAATTTCCTGGTTATTAAATAATCTTAGGTAACCACCACCATTGGCTCCGTCAACATGGCCAAAAGATGCTCTTTCATTATAGTTGTCTCCACTGTCTGATAACATGATTTGATGTGCACTTCCCGCAACCTCTAAAGAAGCTGCAGGGTTAGTTGTCCCTATACCAACTTTATTTCCAGATTCATCTACAAAAAAGGTTCCTGAGTCAACATTTAAATCGCCTGAATCGATTTTTACATCACCCACTACATGTAACATAGCACCTGGATCTGCTGTCCCTATACCAACCTCATCAGTCAAAACCTTAGGGGATATTTCATTTTGAGCATCTCTTTCCCAAACATCACATGGATCACCAACAACAGAAGGAGCAAGTGCAGGTACCATAAATATCCCAACAAAAATAATCGCAAATATTCTTCCTATCGCTTTTCTTTTTATTTCATTTTTCATTTATTTTCCTCCTTATTAATTTTTAATGCTAGATTTTTTCCTTGCCAATGCTTTCGAAAACTGTCAATCGGTTGCGTTGCTATAAAAATTATAGCAAAGAAATCACTAAATAGAAAATCTGGTTCCCATACTTTTTTCTTTAGTCTTCTATCACCCCCCTTCAAACTATATATTATAATATTTGAATCACATTTAATCTTAATATACCTAGTTGTTAAATTTAAGTTAATTTTGAGTTAAATTTAACTATAAAATTCATTAGAATTTTAATTATGCATAAATTATTTTTATACTTATTTTTTACTAGATTGTTGTTATATCTTTTCAATTCGATCCGAATTTTTTTCTCTTATTTTCTCTGCAAGCTTAAATCCTTTGTCAGTTAAAAAAAATGCATTATGTTTTCGTTTCTTATTCTCGATTCTCATTAATCTTCGATATACATATCCTTCTTCCTCAATTTTCTTTAATATTCGGGAGATATAGCAAAGACTACAATTTATCACATGTTGAATGCCTTCTTCTGTTAATAATTCCGAAACATAATATTCATCTTGGTTCTGATAATTATTTAAAAGGTGTAAAAAAATTAAATCTTCTATTGTTATAATCTTTTTATTATTTCTTATTGAAATAATTAAGCCTCCCTTTTCGCATTCACCTATCGAGTTTTCCGACTATTATTAAAAGGAAGTTCTTTATATAAATATTTTATGGTTGATGATACTGTTGCGGGAAGGCACCCATAATAACAACTATTATTAAATACCCAACAGATTATTATCATCATGTGAGGGGAATGTTATATGTTGGGTGAAATTAAAACTAAACCGTCAATATTGCTAGGAATAATTTGCGTAGTGATAGGTATAGTGTTTTTAAGCATAGCAATAGTTGGAGAAATAAGTAAAAGTTTAGAAAAGGAAAATGAAGAAACCAGTGAAGCAGTCACTAATAGGCCTACTGATGATTATACTGATGATTATACAAACTGCGTATCAGGTGGAGTATTTTTTTTGGTTATAGGCTTTGCCTTAATTGTTATCGGTAAATCTCAATCTCAACAACAAAAACTATCTAAACAGATATTAGAACATCTCCAACAACAACCTCAAAGTAGACAATGTAATAACTGTAAAAAACAAATCCCGATTGATAGTAATCTATGCCCTTATTGTGGAAATAAATGAATCTATCTCTTTTTCTTTCTTAATTCTCCATTGTCTTTCAGAGCAGAATTTATGTTCCCATCCCTTTCTTGGCTTTGATTTAATGATATTTCCATTTTGATTATAAGTAGCCCAATCTATTAAATCACCCCATCCATCTTCAAAGGGTAAATCAATCCCAGAGGCTTGTGCAGGTGTCTGACCATCTAATGATTGATGCACCCTAAGATAGTTGTAATGGATTCTAAAGCCATCCAAAACTGCATGAGGATTTTGCATCCCTCTCATTGGTTTAAGCCTATCCTTAAGAGTAGAATGAAATCTCTCAATTGCATTATTTGTATTCTCTTTGCTCCTTATTCCTATCTTATTGTGGAATCCAATATCTCTTTTTTTAAAGACACTATGAAATGCCCTCTCATAGGTTGGATTTCTATCACAGTAAACTGCATCAGGTAAACCATCAGCCAAATCTCTTGCCTCTTTATACATCCTTCTAGCTTGTTTTACATTCCTTTCTCTCCCACTCACAAAGCCTGATAATAGAAATTTTGTATCCCTATCAATTAAATCCCAGAAATAGACTTTCTCCCCACCCACAGGGATCATAGTCTCATCATTATGCCAATCATGTTGCCATGCATAGGGATGGAATTTCTTAAGGTAATCATTTATCATTGGAACATATTTTCTTATCCATCGATAAATGGTTGAAGGATTTACATCTATATTCCATATCTTCTTTATTTGTCTGGCAACTTTTCTTACAGATAATCCCTCAAAATATGTATCCAAAGCAAATCTGATTACATCTTTATCCACATGCATCCTTGGGAAATTTCCATTATCTAAAAAATACTTCCCACAATCCTTGCACATAAATCTCTGGACACCATTTCTTTTTCCCTTTTTTATTGTATTTGTCTTTCCACAAAACTTACACTTCACACCTTTTCCAAAGGTTTTATTAGGTTCTTTTTCCATATCTTCTTTGGGGTTTGATACCATATTATCAAGCCTCCCGACCTTTGGGGTGCCACAAACACCCCTTAGGTCACTTTGAAAGGTTTTTCTTACTTCTTTTTGCTCCCTTCTATGATGCACACCTTTGCGGTATAACCTGCAAAGTCGCTCAAGCCGTATATTCTCCCGTCTGAACTGATTTTCTTTTCTTCTACTACCTTTACTTTTTCCAACCTTATCTCCATATTTTCCACCTCTTTTGGGGTCACTTTGCCCCTTCTCAATACCCATATGGGGTATAGGGTATATATACTTCACCCCTGTTTGGGGGCATTTAGGGGTTAAAAAGCCCTCAATCGTGGTTTGTAGGGTGGAATCGTCAAAAATAGTCTTTTTCAATTTGTCGAAAGATTTAAGTTTTCCATTCCCATTACATCACCAAGAGTAAGAAGGCAGGGTTCGTGTCCCTAATGATGGGCTCTATTACTACCTGCCTACTTACATTTTAGATAGGGAATTATAGGTTTAAAAGGGATTTTCCATCGAATATCGTTTCATAATTGCATAGTTATTGCATTTAAATTGGATTTATGGAACTAAATAGGAATTGAAAGTGGAATGAAAATAGCATAATTGTGGCATGAAAATAGATTTTAATCAATCTGGCATTCTCCATTGTCCATGACTTAATTTTTCAATAATGCCAAAATCCTTCATGAAATTTAAATGTCTATTGATAGTTTTTTGATCACATTTTGCTATAGATTTAACTTCTCCTGTTGATATAGGAATACCCCTGTTATCAAAGAAATGATTGGCAATTTTTTCCATTTTATCAGTTATCATACTTGCCTTCCCTTTTTCAGCATATATTTTTTTTATTTGATTTAAATTATCGACTTTTATTAAATCTTTTTTTTCTATATCTATTGGGGATTGGACTTGAAATGTTTTTTTCTTTCTTGGTTCAATTTCATCTTTTAATTTTTCAAATAAAGATTTATGAAGTCTTATTCTTCGGTTTTTGTTTCCAACCTTATAATAAATAGTATAATAATCCCGTTTGTCACGTTCTATCCTATTTTTATGATGTGGATTAAAATCTTTTGGAATATATTTCCCTTCGGTTTTTCTTGAATAAGGATTAACCCATGAGGCGTAAAAACTATACTTTTTATCCTCCAACGATTCTAAACTCCATTGTGGTAAATTACTTTGGTATCTGGTAAACCATTCTTCTTTATCCATTTTATATCTTTTCACTTCCCGAGTTAAATGTTTAATCTCACTTTCTTTTCCAGATAATTTTATTTTTAAATCTTCTATTTGAGATTCTAATTTTTCTCTAAGTTTATTATAATCAGTATTAAGTTTTGAGAATTTCATATCTTTACCTTTTAATTGTTTTTTTAACCCTTCTATGTTATGTTTTTTTTCCAAATCAATTATCTTTTCCTTTAATTTTTCATTTTCTTCATTTAATCGTTTATTTGTTTCTCGTATTATTTTATTTTCAGATTTTAATTCATTATAGATATCCTCAGGAAAGAATAGAAGCCCGCCTATATCTAAAGTTTCTCTTGAATCGAATTCAGTTCCTTCAAGCCATTCTTCAATTATCTTTGATGCTTTCTTTTTTGCCATATTGACCGCAAAAAACTATAACTCAAAACGCACATTTAACGATTTCGTTACAATAATAGATTTTTATTACCAGATATTTTGATTTCTCTTAATATAAAAAAATCGTTACAGGAGACAGGAACATAAACAAGAATTCAATATACGGTCAATATGGTTGAATCTGAAATGCTCCTGTCTCGTTCTGTTTTATTAATATTATGTGACTGTCCTATATTTTTCTTCTTTCTCTTCCTTTTTAATTTCCTTCTTCCATCTTTTTATTTGTTTATACCCTTTCTTTCTCAATTTCCCCATAAGAAATAACCACGCCCAATTTCCAATGGCATATAATTCATTCCAATTTCTTGACACCCATTTATGTCCATCCCAATCGAAACATTCACAACTATACAACCAAAATGGATGATTATAATATCCCAATTTCCAAATGATTGGACTATCTATACGCCGATAAGGGAAATTTTCGGGAAAGGCATAGGTCACACTATCTTTCTTAATAAAATTCCGTTTAATAAAAGTTGGAATTGGAATTTCCTTAAAACCATTGGTGTGATTTAAAGCAAAAAATAGTTTGCAATCCGTTATATCGCCATCTTTCGTTTTGATAAAATCTAATCGACCCGTTTCATACATAATTTTGAATTTTGGTTTATACATTTTAATCCCAATACTTTTTAGAATTACAATAGCCATGATTATTGAAATTGAAGTTGTCCAAAATCGCCAATCTCCCATTATATCTTCCCAGCCCATATTCTTCCCCAATACCCCCATGTAATAAAGATATTTGAGGATAACGTATATTGCAAAATCGCTCTTTTTTGGATTTTTCTTTGAGTTTTAACACATTTTCACCTCAGGTGCCTTCCTGCAACAGTATCTTAAAAGCCAAATTATAAATATTTAATAAAACCATTATATCCAATAAGCCTCGAAAAGCTACTTAGAAGGGCGTTTCCAATCAAGCTGGCGGTAGGGAGAGGTTAGAATGAATTCCAAGATTGAAAGTTTGTTTTTATGTTTGGTTATGTTAGCTTCTACTTCCACACCGATAACCCTTGATGTTGGGGAACCGGATTCAAGTTCGAGTGGGGGAGGGGGAGGTCTGGCTGATTCCCCGTGGCCGATGTTCCGGCAAAATCTCAATCATACAGGTCTCAGCCCGTATGATACTAGCACAAACCCTGGAAAATTAAAGTGGAATTTTGCGACTAATAATAGAATTGAATCATCACCTACAATCGGTTCCGATAATACCATCTATGTGGGTTCACACGATGGTCTACTCTATGCTATTAATATAGATGGTACGATAAAGTGGAATTTTACGACAGGTTATTGGGTAAGTTCCTCTCCTGTAATCGGTTTCAACGGTGAGATTTATGTTGGTTGTTGGGATAGAAAGCTACATACGATCAATCCGGATGGAACTGAGAAATGGAATTTCTCGACTAACGGTGAAGTGAGATCATCACCTGCAATCGGTTCTGATGGAACAATTTATGTTGGATCTGAGGACAATATACTTTATGCAATCAATCCAGATGGTACTGAGAAATGGAGTTACACAACTGCTATGGATTTGCACTCTTCACCAGCAATTGCCTCTGATGGTACAATTTATATTGGTTCCTATTATTATTATTTATACGCAATTAATCCGGATGGCACAGAGAAATGGAGTTATAAAACTGGTAGTTCGGTATGGTCTTCACCCGCAATTGGTTCTGACGGTACAATTTATGTAGGCTCTTGTGATTATAAACTGTATGCAATTAACCCAGACGGAACAGAGATATGGAACTTTTCAACAGATCACATTATTACCTCTTCACCTGCAATTGGTTCTGATGAAACAATTTATATTGGCTCCTGGGATGGAAAATTGTATGCGATTAATCCAGATGGTACAGAGAAATGGAACTTTACGACTGAATATTATATACGCTCATCACCTGCAATTAGCTCTGACGGTACAATTTATATTGGCTCCGATGACAATAAACTATATGCAATAAATCCCGATGGAACTGAGAAATGGAATTTCTCAACCGGCGGCGAGGTGTGTTCATCTCCTGCGATAGGTTCAGATGGCACGATATATGTCGGCTCTTCAGATGGTAACCTCTACGCCATCGGCACACCCTCCCCTCCTCAATCCCAACCCCCAACCGCCGACGCAGGCCCAGACCAAACCGTAAACGAAGGAGATGTAGTTCAATTCAATGGAAGCGGCTCTACAGCAGGTGGGGGAGTAATTCCCGATGCCGTTGCAGTATGGCATATGGATGAGGGATCTGGAGATACGATTTATGATGAGACCGACAATCACAACGACGGTGAAATATATAAGGCTACATGGACAACTGGAAAATACGGCAGCGCCCTGAATTTTGACGGACTCAAGGACTTCGTGGATGTACCCACTTCACCTTCATTGAATATCACTGATATGATGACAATACACGCATGGATCAAACCCAAAAGAACTGACTATGGATATGTTGTCTGCAAGGAGCTTAATCCTGGACATGAAGGGCGAGGTGGCCTGTACACCCTGGACATCTACCCGGGGCAGGTGAGATCAATACTTCGTGAAGATAGCCCTGTAAACAATTGGCATCAGGCCACAGGCACCACAGATATCGTTTACGATGTATGGCAACACATTGCCATGACCTGGGACGGCAATGTGCTGAAGGTGTTTTACAACGGCCAAGTCGAGGATTGTGTGAACTTCACAGGTATAATAAGGACAAGTGCCGCAAATGTTGGAATTGGCCGCTATGGAGTTGCCCTTTTCAAGGGTATTATCGATGAAGTGGCAATATATGACTGTGCCCTGTCTGATCAGGACATTCTAAGAATATACCAAACCGGAAGCCTTAATTATTCTCAATCAGGCGAACTTACCTACGAATGGGACTTCGATTCAGATGTTGATTTGGATGGAGATGGCAACTATACCAACGATGTCGATGCAACCGGCCCCACTCCAACCCATATTTTTGGCGATGATGGCATCTATACTGTAACCCTCACTGTGTCAACTCCATATCAAACTGGTGATGTCATAAAGGTTGCCCAGGATTGTGTTTTGGTAATGGACAGCTCTGGAAGCATGGGGTGGAACGATCCCCTCAACTTCAGAATAGATGCTGCAAAGCAATATGTTGACAAGATGACGCCTGATGACAGGGGCTGTGTAGTTGATTTTGATACAGATGCAGATCTCATGCCACCTGGGCCTTATGATGATCACCTAAGTATGGATTATGCTAGAATCAAGGGCAATCTCGATTACATTGATAGCATGGGAGGTACAGGAATTTCCAGAGGACTCAATCTTTCAAATGAGGAACTGAGAAATAATGCAGACCCAAGTCATGTTCCAATCATGATTCTTCTCACAGATGCACAGAACAATGACCCAATTGACAACAACTACTGTTTAATTGAGGCAAATATTGCAGCAAGCAGGGACGTAAAAATATTTACCATCGGATTGGCCATGTTGCCTAACTCCACGGAAGAGCTGCTTCTTAAAGAGATAGCCGACATCACGGATGGGAAGTACTTCCCGGCACCGGACGCTGGATATTTAGAAACAATTTATAATGAAATATCGGAAATCGTGGAAAATTATTCTGCAGGCAGACTGCTTGACACTGACACTATGCAGGTGACTGTGAGGAATGTTGCTCCGGCAGTGGAACCAATTACTGCCTTAGGTGCAACAGCTTTACAAAAAAGTGTGATGGAGGAATGGGTTGCAAGGTATAATGGACCAGGATTTGGAGATGACGTGGCCGAATCCTTAGCTGTGGATTCCTTAGGAAATGTCTACGTAACTGGATGGAGTTATAGTAGTTACAATCCATCCAACTCAACCTATACTACGATAAAATACGATTCAAATGGTAACGAGCTCTGGGTGGCTAAGTACAATGGCCCTGGGAATAGCATTGATCAAGCCTATGACATAGCAGTAGATTCTTTAGGGAATGTTTACATAACAGGTAAGAGTAGAAATAGTAAAGGAGATTATGATTATGCCACGATCAAATATAATACAAACGGTAATGAGCTTTGGGTAGCGAGATCCAATCCGCCAGGAACTGGTGATAATTATGGACGGGCAATTGCAGTTGATACATCGGGAAATGTCTATGTGACAGGGTATTACGGAAATGGTTGTGACACAATAAAGTATGATTTAAATGGAAACGAGATCTGGATGGCGAGATTTAATGGAGGTATGGCATCAGACATTGCCATTGATTTGTCTGGGAATGTCTATGTGACAGGAGGTTGTGACGGTGGTGTAAATAAAAGTGATTTTGCTACTGTGGCTTACAACTCAGCTGGTAATGAACTATGGGTGGCAAGATATAATGGCCCAGGAAATAGTTGGGATAAGGCTTATGAGATAGTTATAGATTCCTTAAGAAATGTATATGTTACTGGACAAAGTTATGGTAATGGAACAAGCGCTGACTATGCTACAGTAAAGTATGATCCCTCAGGTAATGAACTCTGGGTCGCAAGATACAACGGCCCAGCAAATGAAGCAGATTATCCTCAGGACATAGCTATAGACATATCAGGAAATGTTTATGTATTCGGGAGGAGCAGAGGTATTTGGACAGATAATGACTATGCAACTGTAGCTTATGACAATGAGGGTACCGAACTCTGGGTGGCTAGATACAATGGCCCAGGAAATAGTTCGGATTCTGCCCGAGCCCTGGCGATTAACGACTTATTAGGTATAATTTATGTGACTGGTCAAAGCCATGGAAATGGAACAGAGGGTGACTATGCAACTGTAGCTTATGACTTATTAGGTAATGAGCTTTGGGTGGCTAGATATAATGGCCCAGGAAATAAATATGATATTTCACTTGATGTCGCTGTAGAGTCCTCCGGAAATATATTTGTGACTGGATATAGCCGAGCTAACAAAACTGGGCGTGACTATTGCACAATAAAATATTCCCTACCAACTCATTATGAATGCGATGAAGGCTCTCTTGTAACATTCACAGGAACTGCTTCCGACCCAGGCACCGACGACCTCACATTCACATGGAACTGGGGCGATGGAACACCCGATACTGTGACCAAATATTATAACAATGGCTTAAGCCCGGAACCTGATTACGATCCTGCCACAAATAAAATCAAGAGTCCATGGGGAACTCACCCATTTACAGTTACAGATACCGTAAGCCACACTTACGGAGACAATGGTGTTTATACCATCACACTGACAGTTACCGATGATGATGACGAAATATCAACCTCCACAACCACTATTAATGTAAAAAACATCGCTCCCTCTGTAAATTCAATAACTGCACCTTCGGGTTTTGAAGGATCACCAATAACCTTCAGTTCCACTGCCACGGATCAAGGCAGTGACGATCTCACTTTTACATGGGAATGGGGAGACGGGACTTCCACGACAACCACCATCTACTACAACAATGGCGCTAGCCCGGATCCTCCTCAAAGCCCATTGGGCACATATCCATTTACAGTTACAGACACTGTCCAGCATACCTATGGAGATAACGGTGTTTATACAATTACTCTGACAGTAGAAGATGATGAAGGTGGTTCTACTTCCTATGAAACCACGGTGAGTGTCAATAATGTTGTGCCAACAATAGAAGCGATCATAGTACAAAATACGACATTGATGTCCCAAGATGTTACAGAAGAATGGGTAGCAAGATACAATTCCCCAGGATATGGTCATGATTGGGGTAGGGCACTTACCGTAGATTCGACGGGAAATGTGTATGTTACAGGGTCTAGCGATAGCAGTACAACAAGTTGGGACTATGTCACAATTGCATATGACTCCCTTGGTAACGAACTATGGAGGGCAAGATATGATGGTCCTGCAAATGATTGGGATTTTGGTACTTCCATTGTTGTCGATTCATTGGGAAATGTCTATGTCACAGGGGGAAGTAGAGGTTCTGGCACATACAGCGACTTTGCGACCTTAAAATATGATTCGTCAGGAAATCTACTATGGGAAGCAAGATACAATGGTCCTGCAAGTGGTTATGATGCAGCCCATTCTATGGCTATTGATTCCATGGGAAATATTTACGTAGTAGGCGAAAGTCAAGGAAGCGGAACCAGTCGCGATTTTGCTACAGTAGCATATGATTCTTCAGGAAATCAGCTCTGGACGGCACGATATGATGGCCCAGGACATGATTGGGATGAGCCTAGAAGAATTTCATTGGATAACAATGGAAATATTTACGTTACAGGTAATAGTCCTGGCAGTGGAACAGATGATGATTATGCCACAATAAAATATGACAACTATGGAAATGAGATTTGGGTGGCAAGATATAACGGCCCAGGAAATAGTCAAGATGCTAGTATGGGATTGGATGTCGATTCATCAGGAAACGTATATGTAACTGGGACTAGTTTGTTTCACAATGGAATAACAACAGAATGTGATTATGCGACCATCAAATATGATCAATTTGGCAACCAAATCTGGGTAAAAAGATATGATGGTCCAGGTAATGATGATTTTGCATATGATTTATGTGTGGATCCATCGGGAAATGTCTTTGTAACGGGAAAAAGTCCAAACAGTCAATCAGGTACAGACTTTACCACAATAGCCTACGATACCAATGGAAATCAGCTATGGATTGCAAGATACAGCGGTTCTGTAACCGGTTATAATTCGGCAGATGCGATGACGCTAGATCCTTCTGGAAATATCTATATTACAGGAATGAGTGATGGTGTCGGAACAGATATAGACTATGCCACCGTTGCTTATGATTTATCAGGTAATGAACTATGGGTTGAAAGATACAATGGTCTCGGAAATTATCAAGATCGGGTGCAAGCCATAGTTACTGATTCAATGGGAAATGTATATGTTACCGGTGCTAGTTGGGGAAGTGGGACAGGTTATGATTATGCCACCATAAAATATTCTCCTGCAAGTTCTAATGATTACTATGAAAGTTATCCAATAACGTTCACAGCAAATGCTGTTGACCCTGGAAGCGATGATCTGACATTCTCCTGGGCGTTCGAATATGGCCCTACAATCGAAAACACATACTACAATAATGGTGTGAGTCCCGAGCCAGTTTACGATCCCGTTACAAACGAGATTAAAAGTCCACAAGGCACATATCCCTTTAATGCCTCAGATATGGTGACCCACACATATGGGGATAATTATGATTATACACTTGTTCTAACAGTTACTGACGATGACGGTGCCATGACCACATATACGACCACAGTTTCTGTGGACAATGTGGCTCCGTCCATTATCGAGCTCGCAATCCCATATGTGGCCTACGAAGGTACATCGGCAGCTTACAGGGCAACTGTAAAAGACCTGGGAAGCGATGATCTGACTTTTGAATGGGACTTTGGTGATTCAACCCCAGTTATCAAAAATACATTCTATAATAATGGAACAACTCCAGATCCATACCCAAGTCCCGACGGAATCTTTCCGTTTATTGCCCAAGATACAATAGACCATACTTATGGTGACAATTACAATTACACACTGACTTTCAAGGTAACTGACGATGACGGTGCGGTAACCACATTGTCGACCACAGTTTATGTGGATAATGTCGCTCCAACAATCCAGCCTTTTGGGCCATTCACTGTTGATGAAGGAATGCCATTGGACCTTACTGCAATTTCAACTGATTTAGGCAGCGATGATTTGACTTTCACCTGGGAATTCGAATACGGCCCAACAATATCGAATGTTCATTACAATGACGGTGTGAATCCTGATCCTTACCCAAGCCCAGAAGGAAATTATCCCTTCAATGTTACCGATACGGTGACTCACACCTATGGTGATAACGGTGTTTTCACGGTAGCCTTGACTGTAATTGATGATGACAACGGAAAAACATCATACACCACAAATATCACAGTAAACAATGTCGCACCCACGATCACCGCAATCTGGCCTACAACTGTTATGGAAGAGGGCACGCCCTTTACCCTTTCTGCAAATTCCACAGACCAGGGAAGTGATGACCTCACTTTTAGTTGGAAATTTGAACTTGTACCAGCCACTACAAATATTCACTATAATGATGGTACAGGGCTAGACCCATACCCAAGCCCTTGGGGAACATACCCATTCTCGGCAACTGACCAGGTAACCCATGCTTATGGCGATAATGGTGTTTATACTGTTACTCTGACTGTAGAAGATGATGATAAAGGGGTCGTCTCCTTTATATCGAATTTTACAATTTATAATGTAGCTCCGCAGATTCAGCCATTTGGACCATTTACAGTGGATGAAGCCTCACCTTTGGATATCACAGCCACCTCCACAGATCCGGGCAGCGACGATTTGACTTTCACCTGGGAATTTGATTACGGGCCAACATATGTGAGTTCATACTACAATGATGGCACAGGACCTGATCCATATCCGAGTCCGTGGGGGACATACCCGTTCTCTGCTGCAGACGATGTTGAGCACACATACGGTGATAATGGAGTGTTTGTATTAACCTTGACAGTGGAAGATGATGATGGGGGAGCAACAAAATACACTACAAATATCACGGTAAAAAATGTGGCGCCAGTCATCGAGAAAATAGAAGCCTACATGTATGTGAACATCTCCCTCAGAGTGGCAGGAGAAAAATATCACTCTGTAGATATTTATCTCTTCGAGGACGATTCTCAGATTTGGACGGGAAAGGTGACCAGGTACCCGGGAAGTCCTGACGATCAAAAAGCCACGATAACAAATATCAAGTTGGACATGACTAAGAGGTATTCAACCAAGGTCGATTACCTGCCAAACGATCCAAGAGTGAATGGCAATGTCTGGGGCGGCAACCCAGTATGGATAGATATTGAAGCTCAGGACGGTTCAATAGCATGTTTACATCACACGTTTAACGTTAGACAGTCATACTGGGACAGCGACCATTGGAATCACATAGACCCCTGGGAAGCGAATCTGAATGGCCATTTAATTGGGTGCTCATTTGAGGTTACTTCTCATCTCACAGACCCCGGAAGCGATGATTTAACTCTGACTTACTCCTATAGCACTCAGAATGTGATAGTTACTTATCTGAGCAATCCTCCAAATCTAGATCCTTATCCTTCACCAGAAGTGAGCCCCATGGACATCGTAGATACGACAACTCTGGTTTATGAGGGCTCAGGAACGGTGACATTGGTTGTGAAAGATGATGACAATATCAGGTTGGGAGTAGGTCAAAGTTCAAATTCGATTGATGTAGAATAATGTGTGCACCACCAAAAACCGCGGTTCTCTAGAAATAATTATTTTATGAAATTTATATAGTTCACTCATCCCTTTGAATGTGGTATTCTGAAGCCAATTCTTGTGGCTTTTTTCAGTACCTGGATAGGAGCATTATTTTCTTAATAATGAAAACAGACCGAAGGCCTTATATACGAGTTAAATGATTATTATTAATATATATAACCGCTGTCGTTCTTTCGGGGATGACAGTCAAATATAATAAGGTGATTTTTTGGAAAGGGCAGTTGTTTTAATAGACGGTGGTTATCTAGCTAAGATTTTAGATAGCGATTTTAATCGTGTAAGGGTTGACCTTTTAAAATTATCTGAAGAGCTATGTAAAGGATCTGAAAGATTAAGAACATACTATTATAATTGTATGCCTTATCAGCATGATCCTCCAACAGACGACGAAAGACGAAGATTTTCTGCAATGGATAGATTTATTTATACATTGCGAAAGCTCCCAAGATTTGAGGTCAGATTAGGGAAATTAGGGAGAATCGGAGGCGAATTTGTACAAAAACGTGTCGATATATTAATGGCTGTTGACCTGGTCAGAATGAGTTGGGGAAGACAGATCGGAAAAGCAATAATGGTGACAGGTGACAGCGACTTTGTTCCAGCAATAGAAGCCGCAAAAGATGCAGGTGTATTAGTTCAACTTTATTATTCAAGAAGTGCGATACATGATGAGCTTTTAATGGCCGTAGATGATTGTTTCGAAATCACTAAGGAATTAGTTAAAATTTGTAAGATTTAATAAGAGGAACATTTTATAAATAATCGCTTATGCAATTGAGTCCCCCCTATGGATTTCACCTAATGCAAGGGTATAGAGGGAGTGAAATAGCGATCACTTGAACCACATCGACCCCTGGGAGGTGGATTTGAATAGCCATTTTATCGGGTGCTCATTTGAGATTACCTCTCATGTCACAGATCCTGGATGCGATGATTTAACTTTCACTTACTCCTATGGCACTCAGACTGTGACTGTTACATACCTTAATAATCCTCCAAATACTGATTCCTATCCCTCACCGGAAGTAAATCCCATGGACATCATAGACACGATTGCATTGACATATGAAGGGCCAGGTACTGTAACTTTAGTCGTGGAAGATGATGACAGTGGGAGGGCAATTATAACTCTGGACATAGGGTAATGATCCTCGATATCGACCAATCTACTGTTAAATACTGTAAAGTGGTTTTTCTTTACAGTAGATGCTTACCGTAAAGTATTTAAGGTTTACATTACTTTACAGTAAAATATGAACCTCAGTGATTTGTTGAATCTGATTAAGGCCGGTGAATCGGAACATATAGAGTTCAAAAAGAGCCCTGGAAAGGATATTCAGAAGGTTATCATCGCACTGGCCAATGCCGAGGGCGGACATATACTGATTGGGGTGGATGATGATGGAACCATCGTGGGAACAGATATCAAGAAAGCAATGAATATAATCGCAAATTCCCTGCAGTCCGTAATTCCCTCCCCGAAGATATCCACAAACAAGTTTTTATTAGAAAAGAAAGAGGTTCTGGTAATTGAGGTAGAGAAATCAAATGTCCTGTGTTCCATGGGCGGAATGGCCTACATTCGCATTGGTGCGGGAATAAGGCCATTGTCAATTCAGGAAGTCCTTGTACTTTCATCTGAATTGGGGACCGTTGATTGGGATAGCGCTCCCACCGCCCCTTTTAAGCAAGCGAAAAAAGAATATATAAAATGGTTCTTTGACAGGATGGAAGAGACCAGGGGCAGGAAGATAGATAAAAAACAATGGACACGATATCTTCGAAGTATTGGTGCGGCCAAAAAAGATAAGCTGACCAACGCAGGAGCACTTTTTTTCACAAACGGAACAGAAATCATTCCCTGGTCGAAACTCCGATTGATATATATGGAGGATAACGAACCTGTGGGAAGTAAAGAGTATGCAGGACCAGTTTGGAGAATAATAGAAGATATTTATACAGATGTCCTCAGGGAAACAGGAAAAACAGAGGTCATCATATCCACAAGGAGGAAAAAGGTGGAGGAGTACCCTTTTCGCGCCATAAGAGAGGCCATAATAAATGCAATTGCACACCGCAACTATATGATACAGGCAGATATCAGGGTGTTTTTGCACGCAAACCGGATAGTAATAAGAAATCCAGGGGGACTTTTACCCGGGGTCGATTTGGATGATCCCGAACACATTCCAAGAAATCCTGCACTATGTAATCTTCTTTTTGATGCCGGATTCATTGAAAGATATGGTAATGGCATTAACATGATCAGAGCAGAGGTGAAGAAACACCCTTGGCTTAAATTGGATTTTGACTGCAGACCCCACAGATTCGATATAACGCTTTCAAAAGACTTTGATACCCTTTTGGACCATGTGGATCTGAAGATACTAAAGATCCTAAAGGAACCGAAAAAAAGCGGGGAAATCTCCAAGGCTATTGGGTTATCCAAACCATCTGTCCTACTCCACATGAAAAAAATGATGCGATTTGGTCTTGTAAAAAAGATAGGGAAGGGGCCCCAAATAAAGTACGAGGCAAAATGAAAAAGTGGGCATTTGCCACCTTTTCTTAAAAGAACTCGGATTCAATTGGAAGTATCCGACTTCACTCGTATATCCAATCCTCATCGCACTTCTTATAGGTAACAAATTCCTCTGCCTTAAAAAAAAGCGCAATCTCCCTTATTGCACTCTCCTTAGAATCCGAGCCATGGACTATGTTCTTTCCCGTAAAAAGACCGAAATCCCCGCGAATGGTGCCTGGTGCAGCCTCCTGAGGATCTGTCTTACCGTTCATGTCCCTTACAACGGAGATGGCATTTGGCCCCTCCAAGACCATGGCGACCACGGGACCGGAGGTGATGTAACTTACAAGCTCCCCGAAAAATGGTTTTTCTGTATGCTCTGCATAATGTTGCTTTGCAAGTTCGGTTGATACCTGCATCATCTTCATGGCCACTATCTTCAATCCTCGGTTCTCGAACCTGGAGATTATACTGCCCATCAAACCTCTTTGAATCGAACCTGGTTTTAACAATACTAAAGTCTGCTCCATGAAGCCCCCTCCTTTTTAATAATTATTTCTCCTCCTTTTTCTCAACCTTTTTACCAGTTTCCTTTTTACTTTCCTTCTCTTTTTCATCTTTAGATTTTGTATCGGCGACCTTTTTTCGTTTCTTCACCTTTTTCTTTACTGGTTTTCCCTTGCCTTTCTTCTTTACCTTCTTCTCCTTTGTGGACATCTTGGCCGACTTTTCCCTCATATAGGGCTGGGTCCATGTGGTCCTTCTTGGGACCCTTTTGAGCTCGATTAGGTTCTTGTGGCATTTGTTTTTACAGAAGTTGTACACTGTTCCGTCTATCTTAATATACATCTTCCCTGTACCGGGTTCTATTTCGTTTCCACAAAACGAGCACACTCTACGCTCAACCATGTTCTCACGCACAACTATTTAATGCTGAGTTTTCTTGCTTCTCTAGCAGTCTCCTGGAGCAAGAGAATATCGCCCAACTGAACAGGGCCTTTCACATTCCGGGTGATGATTCTGCCCTTATCCCTACCGTCTAAGACCCTGACCTTAACCTGTGTTGCCTCACCCGTCATACCTGTCCTGCCAATCAATTCTATAACCTCAGCAGGTATACCTTCAACCATCTTAACGACTCCTTATTTTCTCAGTGATTTTATTTTGGAGATCAGGTCCTCCAAAAGCTGCTTACCCTTCCCTGGATCGATGATAGCAACACTTGCTGTGGGAACCTTTAATCCCGATGCCACTCCCAATTCCTGTTTACTGGGTACATAAGCGTATATGATGTTCTTCTCCTCACAAAGAATGGGCATGTGCGCCAAAATCTCCGGGGGTTGGACATCCTCGGACATGACAACGAAGGCCACACTCCCCCTCTCCACGAGTTTTGTTACCTCGTTTACTCCTTTTCGAACTTTTCCGGAATCTCTTGCCAGTTCAACAGCTTCATATGTTTTATCCACGAGTTCTTTGGGCATTTCGAATCTGACATAGATGTTTTTCACCATATTTGTACCTCCTTCTGTTTTCTGCATTTTATGCAGATCACTTCATCAATCATTGGCTCTAAAAGAGCGAAGTAGGGTAGAGAATCGGTATATAAAAGTTTTGGGGTATCGTATACCTCGCTTATTATTTTCATATATAAGTATATTTATATACATCTCCCAGTACGATTTCAAGATTAAAGAATAACATGGCAAGGTTTATAAACGGGTACGAATATATGCTAATGTGATATCTATGAGTAATAGAACTCAAGTAAAAGCTGCTAAGCAAAGAGCTAAGGACCAGGTCAAGAAGGCCAAGGCCGTACAAAAGGATGCAAAAGCCACGGCCAAGGCGGCTAAATTAAGGGCTAAGGTCGCAAAAAAGAGGGGCGAGGCAGCAAAATTAGAAGCAAAATTAAAAAAGATACAAGCTCAAGTGCGCGAGATGGAAATGAAGGCCAACCAACTAGACGGTCGGGGAACAACCCAACCTCGTGGAACGTCATACCAACAACCAGGATATCGCGACGAATACCGCTATTAATACCAGTTTTTCATAAATTCACTCCACTTTCTTTACTTTTTTGTCTTCCCTCTGGTTACGAAAGGTTTAACCCAGTTGGAGTAGTCCAAGCTCATCTAACTTTTAAATACTTTATAGTTTATTAGGATACGATGCCATATAAATACCTTAGTTTAGGTGTTGTTTTTTTCCTTTTCATCCTAACGGGATGTACAGAGAATCAACCCCCATTATCTGGGATACCCACAATTTTAATTGATTATATTGAAGAGACTGAAGAGACGAAAATCTTCATACGCGGTATAGATGACCGTCTATTTTCAAACATCACAATAAGAATAAAAGATGAGAGCTTAGAAGAAAATTATACCTATGAATCTCACATGAGCACATCCCTTGAAGCTTTTCTTCTACATGTCTCTGTTTGGGATAAACAAAAGGAATATGAGTACAAAGGTACTATTAGACTGTTTGATGATGATGGGGAAATGAAAATGTATATCAAGAAATCTGGGGATAATCATGAAGTTGAAAAAACGTTTCCCCATAAGATCATTATGGAGAGAAAGGAATGAAATTGAAGGTTAAAACTCCAAAATCATTGATAGGATGGATAATATTGTTGGGTATTATTGCATTATTCCTTACCCTTTTCTTTTATCCAGATATCACAGATGTGTTCTTTTTCGTCAGGATGGCAATTGTCACATGGGTAGCCCTAATTCTGATGGCCCTCATCGGTGCGATTTTCATTGGTATGTTCCTTAGCCATAGAATCCTCTCTATAGGAGGCTTTACCCCTTTTGAGGAGGAAATGTTGAAAATGCGAGAAGAGATTAAGTCCATTAATACCAAACTTGACTCTTTAATGGCTCAAAAGAATCCTAATATCAATAATGATGATGAAAGTAAGGAAGATGAGGAGGATTAGGCCAATCTTTCGGGACATATTTCTCTTCTGGAGCAGCCCCTACATTTATTTTCCCGTCTATGATTTCTATGAGCTTCCCCAGTTACCATGATTTTTTTCATCTCATCAAGTTTATTAATAAGAATATCCCTCAGTTCTTTTGTGTATTCTATTTTATGCTGAGTGTCGCCATATTTGATAATGCCGTACGGAGGAGTGCGGTTATTTTTTTCTTCCAAAAGCAAACAATAGGCAGCCAATTGTATTATATGGGAAAAAAGAGGACCTCGCGGTATGCGGCCTGTCTTTACCTCAACAGGTATGAGTTCTCCTTTTTTATCTAGGATATAATCTGGCCTTCCCCGAAGTCCGTATTTCTCAGATCTTAGCATTTCTGATTGCCCATCCAGGGCATCCACATAATCTATCTTACCCTCAGAAATACCGTGTTCTGTTCTCAATTTCGATGCAGTTAAAGAATGAAGCATGACCCTATATAAGAAGAAAAATGCACCAATTAACCAAAGTAAAGCAACGACCTCAAAAATGTGGGCTATTAAAGTACCATATATCTCCTCTTCAAGGCTCCTTGTGAAGTTCATTAAAATGGCATTTATTGCTAGTACCATTGATATTGCTGCAAACCATATTACTATTTGCTCGTAATTTAATTTCTCTACCTCTATTTCACGACTGAGTTTGACTCGGGTGGCTATTTTCCCTCTTATACTATCCACGGGCCTAAAAAGTCTATTGATCAGCAACTTTAGCTTCACATCTGCTCTTATTGCCCTATATAAGAAAATAAATCCCCCGTACAGCCACAACACAGCCATTATTAGAATTATCATGCCGATATTCGTATGTGGGCTTTGATATATAGCAAGGCTATTTGATGCTAAAACAGTGGCCACAATAGCAAATAATACTATTGATATCTCAGAATCTGAAAATGAGGGTTTTACAATCGCTTTTTCATCTTGCTTCTTTTCTTTTGATACAATTTCTCTTTTCAATGAATTATAATAGAAAAAGGAGCTGCCAAAAAGCCATATCAGGGATAAGAAAAGAAATATACTGCTTATAAACTCAACATTGGTTTCACCTATACTAAATAAAATAAATAATGCATTCAAAGCCAAAATACCACTAACCATAAAAAATAAAAGGGTACTCCATTTGGCTTCTTTTACCCTTTTTTTTATCACTATTTCCGAATCAGTGCTGCTATCAGGTTTATATTTCGTTGAGATGGCTCTTTGACTAGAGATAGCCATTGTAGTGCGCTTTGTTTCTCTTTCCATTTTCGTACCCCAATAAAAGAAAAATGCAGCCACAAATACCCAAATCGCAGCAATTATAGATAGTAAAATCATTATCGTTTCACCTTGTTGGGAAGGCGAGTAGATGGTGTAGACAATTGCTACACCATTGATGCCGATAATAATAGCGATTAAGGAGAACCAGATTACGCTTCGCTCAGATTCCTCGCTCCTTTTCTCTTTGACTTTGATGTTTTTCACATCTTTACCAATTTGAACGTGGTTATGAATACCTCTTTTCAGGTTCTCAGCCTTCTCACTCTCATTTTGTTCTGAAAGCCACCAACTTAATGGGCAGTAACCGTACTTCTCCACATCGCTTGCAGATACGGTTCTATCTGGACCGGTTTCTATCATATCGGAGTTTTGCATGGTTTATCCTTTTAAATATTTTTTCGTCATTTTTCAACATTCTTACCACGATGAAGATTATCATGATAAAAATAGGGAGAAGAATATCACTGAACTCAGGTATGACATTTATATCACCAGGTGTGGGGTAGGTTATATACCAATCCTGTTGTTTATTTGGATTTCTACCCCATCCAAAGCCGGAAGGTATGCTGGCAAAAGATGTTTCATCCTTTCTTTGACCCTTCGCATTGTATAGCCTCACTGTATCAGTTGATGGAACGTTTCCAATGTAGAATACTAGATACCCTCCAGGTTGGATCGTTGTGCCTGCGGGAATATTAAAGGTGCCACCGCTAAATGTTATACTCCATCCTGTAAGACGTAATTGTTTGTTTGTAGGATTGTACAGTTCCACCCATCCATTTGTATCGGGATAAATTTCATTTATTATGGGATTTCCCTTTCCGGCCCTGGTTCCCCTAATGTCTCTGGTATCAGAAAGGCTGTAATCAGATAAATCATATGAGTCCCGCCAATCAGTGGTGAAAAACCAGATACTAAAGGTTTCGTTTGGTAAAATATCAAGGACATCGAAGTCGGCCTTTGCCTCTAAAGCATGTGAATCTATAGCAGCGCTCAAATTCCCTATAATGTTCCATTTCCAACTTCTAATATTTGTAGAATTGAATCTGTTTATGTATTTTGATGTTATGAGGTTACCTTTCCCCGAAATATTGAGCATGAAATCTGCACCAAATATTTCATTAACATAATAACCTGTGGATTTATCGTTATCTGCATCTATGAAAATATAAGCCACATCTTCACCCGTGACCACTGGCAGTTTGGGAGGTGGACGGGGTTCGCCTATATATCGCTTCCTCCCTGTTTTAGGTTGCTTTAGGATCGTATCATTACCCCATGGCCAATCTTCCTGGCCATCGTTATCACTGTCGTGATCGTAGCCATCTGGCCCGGTATTCGGCCTCACCGGATTATCTAGTTCATCAGGGGATCCTGCGTCATTGTCGAAATCATGTCTGAACTCCGAGGCTTCCTCCACATCAGGTATTCCATCACCATCACTATCAACTGGTCCACCTCTTATCGGTTCAGAAGGACGTGTTGCATTCCAGGGTACAGTTACTCCGCCAAGCATAGTACCCCCAACATCAAGATAGAAGGATAAAGCATGAAAGTCATTTTGTACATTGTAGTTTGCTATATCAACGTTCAGATTTTCTATTAGATTACCCTGATTTCTAACATCGTGGTGAGCATCGCTTCTTGAGGGATGGTTTTTCCAATCGGCAAATGCCCCATCGATGGTTATGTTATCACCCACATCACCAATGTAGCTGCTCGTAACATACACAGGTATTAGTGTTATAACACCGGGCTCAAAAATGACATCACTAGGCTCTGCAATTCGTATTCCTATGGTTTTTATATCTTGTACTTCGTAGGATACATCTATGGTCACAAAGAGTGTTTCTTCCTTGTCCTCTATTATGGACAAAGAAACTGGGACATTGACCTTGCTTTCGTCAATTCCATTGTCTATCCTCGCAATTTCTTCATCTCCTGTCCCATCCAAGATACCGTTTTCGTTACTGTCAAGATAAATGCTAATTCCCGTTAAATCATTACTTGTTACGGTGCCTGTTATGGTAAGGTTCATGGATTTCAACAATATATCTTCACCATTTGCACTCAATTCCAATTTTAACATTGGCAACCTGTTCGCACCTTTTGGGATTTCCAGTGGCGCGATACTTATTTCGTTGATGAGAAGCGCGCCATCTATTTGACTGATTATCACATCCGATATATCCTCGTTACCCGCTGTATCTCTGGCATTGAAAAGCACCTTCACGGGCCGATTCAATTCCACATTTAAAACAGAAAGCCATAACTTCGTCTCAAGTTTATCCTTATCAATGGCAGTTGGTATCTCATAGAATATATCGAAACCATTTAGGTCCAATTGCGAGTGCGACATGTTGAACTCGCTGTAACCTCCATCATATATGATGTTGTCCCATCCCCAGACAGCTATCATCTTGTCGGCCCCCAATGTAGATATCTTATAACCAGTATCAAAATTATCGTCCTCGTCTATGAAAATATTAACTGAGTCCATACCGTAAGCACCGTTTAACATGGTCCCGTTCACCCTTAGATAGAATGCGAGTTCCCCTAAATTGTTGAGTTTCAGCTTGTACTCATCGATGTTTATGTCTTGATTGTAAATCTGGTCCATCGATGAATCAGAATAGCCAGGGATATCACGCCATTCTCTGAAATTACCATCGATCTCCACTATTTTAGATTCCTCACTGAGATTGCTCAAAATAAAAGGAAATGATATCAAAGCCACAATGAGTAACCATGCGACAACAATTCTACTTGCGCTCTTTTTCGTTGTGGTTTTTACCGTTTGCGCACTAAGACCGTTTGTGATTCCGTTACCGTTTGTGATACCATTTGTGATACCCATCTTCAGAGCCCTTAATCCATTTGTCAAACCGTTTGTTAATCCATTTGTAAGACCGTTTGTGATTCCATTGGTCAATCCCAACCTGGCCTTTTTCAGACCATTTGTTAAACCATTTGTAATTCCGTTGGTAAATCCATTGGTTATCCCATTTCCATTGACAAGCCCTCCTCTGTGGGCTCTCGTACCATTGGTCAGGCCATTAGTAAGACCTGATATTTTTGCCCCGGTTTCGGGCTCAGCTCCTATGCTTATTAATCCTTTGTCCTCTATAGATGGTACTTCTTTAAATATCTCAACATCTGCACCGCAGATATCGCATTCAAAGGCACCCTCTTCGAACGGCCATCCGCAATTTGGACATGAGTGAACACCCCTCTTCTCAAGCTCTTCGGATAAGGTATCGACCCCTTTGGGCTCCTCAAATGGAATTTCCTCAGGTTCTTCCTTGGGAAGCTCAAACTCTTCAAGTTCTTCGAAAGGAGCCTCGACTTCTTCTAGTTCCTCTAAAGGAGCCCCAATATCTTCTAGTTCTTCTAATGGAATTTCAATTTCCTCAGGTTCTTCTTTGGGAAGCTCAAACTCTTCAAGTTCTTCGAAAGGAGCCTTGACTTCCTCTGGTTCCTCTATAGGAACTTCAACTTCTTTTGGTTCTTCAATACGAACCTCAATATCTTCTAGTTCTTCTAATGGAACTTCAACTGCCTCAGGTTCCTCTAAAGGAGCCTCAATGTCTTCTGGTTCTTCTACAGGAACTTCAACTTCCTCAAGCTCTTCTAAGGGAGCCTCAATATCTTCTATTTCTTCTAATGGAATTTCAACTTCTTCAGGCTCTATAATAGGAAACGCAATGTCTTCTAGTTCTTTTAATGGAACTGTGACTTCCTCAAGTTCCTCTAAAGGAGCCTCAATATCCTCTGGTTCTTCAAATGGAACTTCGATTTCCTCAGGTTCTTCTTTGGGAAGTTCAAACTCTTCAAGTTCTTCGAAAGCAACTTCAACTTCCTCAGGTTCCTCTAAAGGAGCCTCGACTTCCTCTGGTTCTTCAAGTAATGCCCCAAATTCGTTGAGCTCTTTAATTAGGAATTCTTCCTCAAATTCTTCCACTGGAACTTCAATCTCTTTTGGTTCTTCAACAGGGGCCTCAACTTCTTCCGGTTCCTCTATCGGAGCTTCGATTTCTTCCTTAAATTCTTCAACTGGAACCTCAACCTCTTTAGGTTCTTCAACTGGTAATTCAACCTCCTTTGGTTCTTCGACAGGAGCTTCGACCTCTACTGGTTCTTCTTGTACTAATTCAAATACCACAGGCTCTTCTTCATGAACTTCAACTTCATCAGGTTCTTCCATTGGTAACTCAAACTCTTCAGGTTCTTCAAAGGGAGTCTCATCCTTTTCAGCCTCTTCAATGGGAACTTTAAACTCTTCAGGTTCTTCAAAGGAGGCCTCAACCTTTTTAGCCTCTTCAATGGGAACTTCAAACTCTTCAGGTTCTTCATGGGGTAATTCAAGTTCTTCAAGTTCTTCAAATGGGGCCTCTATTTCTTCAGGTTCCTCTATCGGAGCTTCGACCTCTTCCTCAAATTCTTCAACTGGAACCTCTATTTCTTCTTGTTCTTCATAAGGTAATTCAAGCTCCTCAGGTTCCTTGAATGGGGCCTTTATTTCTTCAGGTTCCTCTATTGGAGCCTCAAACTCTTCAAATGGAATCTCTAATTCTTCGGGTTCTTCATGGGGTAATTCAAGCTCCTCAGGTTCTTTAAATGGAGCCTCGATCTCTTCCTCAAATTCTTCAACCGGAACCTCAGGCTCCTCATAGGGCATCTCAAACTCTTTCGGTTCTTCAAATGATTCCTCGATTTCCTCAGGTTCTTTTGTTTCCTCAACAGGGACATCAGTATCTATGGGCTCCTCAAATTGAGATATTTTTTCCCAACGCTTACGGAAGTCTCTTGAGACTCCCTTCTTTGCTTCCTCCTCCACAGCCTCTTTGAACTCCGCAACTGCGGTTCCGCAGTTGTAACAGACTGTATCATCCCAATTCAGAGGCACCCCGCATGTAAGACACGTCTGAAATCTTTCCTTTACCTCGAACAATAATTCTTTCTCGTACCTACCTATCTCGTCAAATGTTTCAAATACGGGCTCAGCAACCTTAGCAAGACATATGGATGCCTCATTGAACCGCCCGAGTTTTGCCAGGGAAAAGGCTTTGGCGTTCCATGCCTTGCTGTGGTTATCATCCAGTGTTAAAATTCTGTCAAAACATTTTATTGCGAGTTCATGCTCACCCATATCCGCTAGAATTACACCCTTTGAATACCAAAGCTCCAGATCATTTGGTTTCTTTTTCAATTCTGCATTGATACTCGCCAGATGCCGTGTTTTCTCGATCTCCACTCCAATGGGTGTCGTGGCAAGAATAAATTCTTCAAGTGCTTCTGGTGATTCCTCGATGGGGACCCCCAAAATCAACCCGCATATATTACACTTCTTTTCCTCCTTTTCTATGAAGGCCCCACACTCGGGACAGCTCATCAACAAGGCTGGTTCCTTAGCCCTTAGCTGGGTATCCACCAATGTCGATATATCCTGATCCACACTTATGACATCCAATTCCTCTTCAATTTCAGATGGTAATTCCTCTTCTATCTCATGCGATGGAATTTGGGACACGATGCTCTCGATATCCTCGATCACCTTGGATCCGCATGTTTGACACGTTTGTGCGTAATCGCCGATAAAAGCACCACATTCACCACAGACATATAAAACAGCATCCTCCTGGATCTTCAACTCCTCCTCATCTTTTTGCCTCGTCTCGAAAGCCCGAAGTAGAAGACCTGTCACCCTTCCAAAACATTCTGACGCTTCATTATACCTTCCAAGCTTAGCAAGGGAAGAGGCTTTAGCGTTCCATGCCTTGCTGTTATTCTTATCAAGAACAAGGACCCTATCAAAACTTTTTATCGCCAGCTCATGCTCTTCCATATCTGCAAAAATTACACCCTTGGAGTACCAAAGTTCCGGTATGTCCTGTGCCTTCTTTAACTCTACGCTTATACCCACAAGTAAGCTCGCCTTATTAACATCCCTTTCAAAAAGTTGCTTTATACTAATATCATCCTTTGGAAATTCCAAAGGTTCAAATATTGGCTCCCCGAAAAGTAATCCACATATTTCGCATTTATCAGACACCTTGGTAATCGATGCTCCGCATTCTGGACAATAAAATAGGGGCTCTATATCTAATTTAGATAAATAAAGCTCGTGTGGTATATCCCCTTCAAGTTCATCTATGAAGGTGTCCAATTCCTTTTCTATTTTTCTAATTGTAAGTGCTCTATCCCCGTGCTTTAACTCTAATATCCCAGCCAGGATATTCAGGTAATTATCGATATCTTCTAAATCCCTTGTGTGATCTTTTACACCTTTTATCTCCCCTTCTACCTTCGCTTCTTGCTTTCCCTCTTCAAAAAAGTCCTTTATTGAAGCTCCACAAACATCACATTTTTTTGATGATGATGACACAAAGGCTCCGCATTTAGAACAAATGAATATCTCGCCCTTTACTTCTTTCTCGTCAAAATCCGTCTTAAGAACCACATTCCTGATTTTTAAGGCAGTTTGTGTGTCGATGCCTGAAATTTCTATTAATTCTTGGATTGAGGCACTCTTCAGCTTTTGAATATCATCAAAACCAGCATTGTAGAGTATCTCCGCTGCCCGTGGGCTGATTCCGTGCATACTCAAGAAGATTTTTAAGGAGCCTAACTCCATCGAGTTCCCTCTTCTCCTCTATTATATAGTACCTAGTTTACTACTGGGTAATAATATTTGTAGCAATATATTGTACAAAAATGAAAGAATAATTTAAATATGTGTCACAAACTTTTGTAAAGCTGTGGAGAAAAAAACTACACCGTGTAACATCATGACAAGTGTGACTCAGATCCAGTCCAAATGTAGATCATTGGCACTATTTTTTTTGTAA
Organism: Thermoplasmata archaeon; assembly: GCA_020348445.1. Taxonomy (GTDB): domain Archaea; phylum Thermoplasmatota; class Thermoplasmata. Next base: position 4,372,280 of record CP070751.1, on the reverse strand, counting down.
GGTGGAAAATGAGATATTTAACCTAATCACCTTCTTCCGCCAACGTTCACCCAAGAAGATATTTTCTTCTGCGGTATCTAAACAAACAAAAAACAATTCCTATGAATATGATAGGAATAAAAACATTAGAAAACTCAGGTATGATATTTGGTCCATTTGGTGTAGGATAGGTAATATACCAGTCCTGTGTCTTACTTGGATTCCTACCCCATCCAAAGTTTAAGGGGATGTTAGTAAAGCTCGTTTCATCCTTTTTCTGGTTCTTTTGGTTGTACAATCCCGTTGTGTCGGTTGAGGGAATGTTTCCTATATTGAATACAAGATAATCGTTGGATTGAATGGTTGTTCCTGCGGGAATGTTGTATGTCCCTCCACTCCAAGTGACATACCAACCAGTAAGATCCACGGCTTTATTGGTGGGGTTGTAAAGCTCAACCCATCCATTTGTATCAGGGAATACCTCATTTATTACTGCGCTTCCCCCTCCACCTTTTGCCCTTGTCATTCTATTTTCTCTGGTTTCACTGACACTTAAATCTGACATTTCCCCTCGATTTTGCCAATCAGTTGTGAAAAACCAGATATTGAAGGTGCTGTTGTTTGGTATCCCCAGAATATCGAATGCAACGTCTGCCTCAAAAGATCTTGAATCTATGGCAGCGTTAACATCCTTCATCAGGTTCCATTTCCATTTTTTAGAATTAGAGGAGTTGAAAATGTTTAGATATTTCCCAGTTATATGATTGCCCTTTCCTGAGATGTTAAGCATGAATTCAGCCCCCATGAATTCATTGATAAAGTAACCTGTTTGTGGATTGTCATCTGAATCAATGAAAATATATATCATATCCTCCCCTGTGACCATGGGAAGTGGAGGAGGTAAAGCAGGCTCTCCAATATATTTGGTCTTCCCTGTTCGTGGGTTTTTGAGGACTGTATCGTTTCCCCAGGGCCAATCCTCAACACCATCGTCATCGCTGTCGTGATCGAGGCCATCAGACCCTGTATTCGGACTTACTGGATTATTGGGATCATTGGGTAGGCCTTCATCGTTGTCAAAATCATGTTCGAATCCAGGTTCATCTTCATCTGCTATCCCGTCTCCATCACTGTCCTTCAATCCACCTTCCCTTGATTCAGGAGGGCGTGTGGCATTCCAAGGAACACAAACTCCCCCCAACATAGTGCCGCTTACATCTAGAAAGAAGGACAGGGCAGAAGAGTTGTGTTGGATGTTATAGCGCAATATATCTATATTGGGATTTTCAACACTATGATTTCCCAGTTTCACATCTTTGTAAGAATCACTCAAAAGTGGTTTTGAGGTCCAATCCCCAAATGCTCCGTCTATGGCTATGTTGTCTCCAATTTTATCTATATAGCTGTTGGTCCGATAAAAAGAAGTAAGTGTCAAAACACCAAGGGAGAAAACAACATCCTTTGGCTCTGCAATTCTTAATCCAATGGTACTTGCATCTTTCGCAGATTCAGATATGTCCAAAGTGATGAATATGGATTCTGTTCGGTCTTTTATGAGATTTTGAGCAATTTGTATATTTAGCTTATTTTGTATGAACCCTCCCAAAACCCGTATAATTCTTTCATCCTCGTGGATATCGAAGATATCGTTATTATTTTTATCTAAAAAAACAGAAAGGGGACCTATATCTGTGTTGGTAGCGGTGCCTGTTTTAGTGAGGTTAAGGGATTCAAAAGTTATATCCTTATTAATTGCACTTAATTCAATTTTTAAAATGGGTACATCATTTGAGCCTTTGGGGATGATCAAAGGGGCGATGGTCGTTTCATTGATCAATAACGCTCCCTTACAATGGTTCACTATAATATCGGAAAGATCCTGATTACCAGCTGTATCCCTCACACTGAATAATACCCTGATGGGCGTATTTTGATGCTCATTTAGTGTGGCAAGCCACAACTTCGTTTCCAGTTGATTTTTTCCAATGGCTGCAGGTAGATTATACAAAACATTGAAACCGTTAATATCAATGGAGCTTCGAGAAATATTGAATTCGCTATAACTGCTTTTAAAAATGCTGTTATTCCATCCTGTAATAAAGATCAGTTTATCGGCTCCAATCGTCCTTATACGGTAGCCTGTTTCGGTGTTATCGTCTTCATCTATGAATATATGAACCGAGTCCAATCCATATTGACCCGAAAGCAATGTGCCCCTGACTTTGAGATAGAATGCAATTTCACCCCATCTATTGTGAGTTACCTTGAATTCCTCTATATTGATATCTTGGTTTTTTGTTTGGTCTGTTAGGGAATCCGAATACCTCATAAAATTATCCCAATCGCTGAAGTTACCATCGATTTGGAGAGGCTCATGGGAAGGAACAAATGAACTTATTAGAAAGGGCGAGATGAAGAGCAACATCACAAGGCCAATGGTAACTAGAATTTTACTAATCTTTGCCTTTTTGACCATGGTCTCTTTGACGGGGCCAATTCCATTGGTTATTCCGTTTCCGTTGGTGATTCCGTTTGTAATTCCCCTTCTCAGCCTTCTCAATCCATTAGTAAGACCATTTGTTAGACCGTTGGTCAGACCATTTGATATCCCTTTACCGTTTGTGAATCCATCTCTTAGGGCTTTAAGCTCCATTATCATACCGTTGGTAAGACCATTTGTCATTCCTCTTTTTGGCGTTTTTATGCCGTTTGTAATGCCATTTATGAAACACTTTCTCACTTTACTTGTACGTGCTTTTAAGCCATTTGTAAGTCCATTAGTGATCCCTATTGCGTCTTTTCTATCATATTTAATATCTATTTTTGGGCTACTGGTCAAACTCTCTTCTTCTTCAGTATCAAATTCCTCTAGTAAGGCAATTAAATTCTCGATTTCGTCCTCGATTTTTGCATCATATGTGCTTTCTTGTTGTGTGATTTCCTCTTCAACTGTTCGTATTTCTTCTTTTATTTGTTTACCGCAGACTGAACAACCCTGGGCATCATTGGCATTGAATGCACCGCATTTTGGGCATAGATTCTCTGATGGGATCCATAATGGTGAAAAATCCTCTTCTTCTGATGGTTCTGTAACATGTTGCTTTCCTGAAACAATTTCTGCATTGCATATATCACACCATGTCTCCCCTGCTTTGATAAAAGCCCCACACCAAGGGCATATGTAGGGCATTGCATGCTCTTTTCTATACCAGAAATCTGGTACTTCTTCAGATTTCAAGATAGTCTCTTCTTCGACTGACTCAATGCCTTCCTCTTCTTCAAATACGACACCGCAAATTGAGCATTCATTTACCATGGAACTTATGAAGGCCCCGCACTCAGGACATAAAAAAATCTCTGTTTCCTTATCATGAGTTACAAAATCCAGAACATCCTCGAGTTCTGATATAATATCCTCTTCTTGGAATTCCACATCTTTTATACTTGATCCGCAATTTACACAGATTTCAGCATCTGGACCCAATAGAGCACCACATTCCGGACATAGAAAAATCTCTGTCTTAGGCTCACTATCCAATAGGTCTGGCACATTCTCAGGCTCGGATGTTGACTCGTCTTCTGGTTCCTCCCCTTCTGATTCCTCCTCTTCCAAACTTGATCCGCAATTGATACAGATTTCAGCATCAGGTGATAATAGAGCTCCGCATTCTGGACATAGGTATAGGTCATGACTGTCAATTTCCTCCCTCTCGATCTCAGGGATATTTTCCCCTTCATCTTCTTCATCTTCGGTTTCTTCCTCTTCGAAAAATACGGCACCGCAAATGCTACATTTCTCACCCTGTTTACCTATAAAAGCTCCACACTCGACACAAAGATAAATGGATTGTTTTGGTTTTTCTTCTACCTTCTCTTCTACTTTCACTTCCTTTTCTTCAAGCTCCGCATCTTGTGATTCTTCGGTAACTGGAAGAAGATCAGGCTCGGGTGATTTTGTTTGTTTAGTTTTCTTAGAAGATACAGATGATTTGGAGGATTTACGAGCTTTGGATGATTTGGGCTTTTTAGGGGATTTGGACGATTTAGATTTTGTTGAGGACCTTGGCTTTTTTGATGTTTTAAGCGATTTTGGTTTTTTAGAGGGGGGACGGCTTTTGGAAGTCTCAGGTGATTTAGATGGTTTCGACTCTTTAGATGACTTGGATTTTTTTGACTTATCCGACTTCTTTGATGATTTGGATTTTTTGGGGGCAGAATGGGTTTTGGAAGCTTTGGAAGATTTTGATTTCTTGGATTTACTTTTTTCTTTCGAGGTCTTATCCTTCCTTTTGGGAAGTTCTCCAATAAATACCTCGTTTTTACCAATATTAAGATCCTCGTAATGAGATGGAATAGAAGAATTTTTCATCGCGAGTATTCCTATCTTTCTTACCACTTTATTTTCAATTTTCTCCCGCTCTATATCTATGATGCCATCGAAAGGGGTTTGAAGTTTTGATATTGTTTCTGGATCATGTATTTCCTTTTCTAGAGTAAATAGCGCAGTTACGCCTTTCTCATCGAACTTGACCTTGCACCCTTTAGCAAACTCGTATACTGTCCTTAGAGTCTCCGAATTAAGGGCGTCTGAAAGAATATCTCCTGCTGCCCTGATGCGTTCACCCTTAATCATGGAAAGGGCCTTACCAAGGGCTATGCTCACGTTCATTATGTCTGCCGCGCACCTGAGAATTGATCCCTCCTCCTGAATGTATACTATATTTTCAGTTTTCCAAGAGCACCAGTCGATGATAATGAGTCTCTTTTGTTCTAGGAGGAGCTCGACATCTAAGCCCAAATCCAACAGCTCATCCTTTAAATTCTCTGGGGATTTTACAGAAAGAAGAACTACAGTCGATTCTCCATTTTCAAGTCCCTCCTTTATAAATTGCATATAAAATAGCTCTTTCTCCAAGCCAGTGGGGCCCTGAAGGAGTATGGATGAGCCTTTTGGGAATCCCCCTTCGATTAGAGGATCGAAACCTAAAATCCCACTTTTTACTTTTTTATTATAGGACCTTTTCTTTGACAAAGACCTCTATCCCCTTTTCTGTGATTAGAAACGGTCTTTTGGCTGTGTCGTGGCTTGTGAACCTCATTTTTCTTATTGTGATGGTTCTCCTAAGTTCGCCTTTGACCTCTTCAAGACCTAGAACAATGAAAGAGTCGGCAAGGAACTGCTCAACTCCAAATCTGGTGAGACTGCCTCCCTCTAAAGACTCCGATGTTAGAATTGTTGTTACATCATTTCCCCTCAGAAACCTCACAAAGGAAAAAAGCTCTTCTCTGAGTTTCTCTATTTCCTTGTAATATATACCCACGGCAGATATGGAATCTATTACTATCCTTTTAGTGGGATGAGAGGCTAAGAAGCTGCTTAAGAAATCCTTGAGATCAGAAAAACCTACCATTCCCTCCCCAACCTCGGCCTTCTCTGCTCTTATCAATCCGAGGTCTATTATATCGATCTTTCTGGAGGAGGAATTGATATCCATAAGAGACATAACCCTCTCTATGCTTTCCTTCTCCTCTTCCAGTGTAATTAAAAGCCCCATCTCGTTATCTTCCAAGCCTTTGCACAGAAAATGTAGGGCAAATAGTGTCTTAGCCGAACCAGCTACCCCAGAAATCAGATTCACTCCACCTTCAGGATATCCACCATGAGAAAGGGTATCCACTCCCTCTATTCCAGATGATACTTTCAATTTAACACCTCCTGAATATATTCTGGCATAAATCCGCCCGCGGTTTTCTCCATTGAACGCCATGCTGAAAGAACAATATCCTGTGTGACAGATTTACCATAAGATTTTTCAGAGAATTTGATGAGACTCTCAAGAGCATTTGTAAAAGATTCCTTGTCCTTCTTGCTCAAAGTGGAGATCTCGTCCCCCTTTTTAGATATGATGAGGGTAAAAGTTTCCCTTTCTCTTTTATCTTTGAAAATGTCTTGATTGAAGGGGCAACCAACCTTTTCTAATCTATCAATGATTCTTGATATCAAATCCACAATGGAACAAGGGCTTTTATAATCAGTTTCTTCACTTAAATCCAAAGTTAGATCGATTTTTTTCGATTTTAATCTGTATTCAAAAGTCTTTCCAGTTTTCACGCACTTCGGTCTTTTTGATATGATCCCGGCATTGTGCATCTTTGTAAGATATCTCGCAACTGTTGTGGGATGGAGCCGAAGTTCCCGTGCAATATCCAAGGCAATGGACCAATCACTATCCCTGAGATAAAATAGTATCTTTAAACTGTGCTCTCCAGAGAGAGCATCCACTCTACTTTTAAAATGCTCTACGCTCATAATAATCCCTCAAATTCTACTCCAAGTAGAATCTTAATAGAAATTCTACTAATATTAGAAAATATAGTGGTTGTATCTTATATATATCCTGGTATGTAAATCTACTAATTTGATAATTATTAAACACTCTACGGTAAGATTTTTTATTTTGGATTACGATAGAATGTATAATAGCACATTATATAATATTCTAGTAATTCAAGTAAGAACGGTAACGAACGGATTTGTGTGCAGGGTAAGAACAGCTTTTTCTGTCCCTCGGGTTATTCTCACCACTATCTTGTCTTCTGTGGACCTTAAGATGGTCGGGGATAATCTTTCTCCTTTAAACCGTGCAATTATATTGTTTTTGAAGTTTTTTATTCTCTTTTGGTATTTATCCTTTTTTTTCATTAAAAGTGCGGACGGATAATATCTTCTGTATTTCCCATCTTCCAGTGAACTGATCAGATCTAAATTCTCGAGTTTTTTGGCATACCAGATAACAGCTTGATGATTTAAACCCAATATTTTGCAAATATCCCCCTGCGAAATCCCTATTTTTTCAAGAATAACAAGATATATGGCCTTTGCTTTATCTAAATTCAATACCTCGAGAATTGGTATGTCTTCTTCTGCAATCATCTCAGTGGGATAAAAAACAGTTTTCTTTCCCATGACCCTTTTAGAGATAAATCCACTTTCCATAAGCCTTCTTAGATGCCAATTGATTCCGTGTATTGAAAGTCCTGTGGCCTTTGAAATCATTGATACATAACTGCAAGGGTGGGAGCATAAAAATTGAAAAATTTCTTGGCGGCTCTTATTCATGAATTCGTACTTACCTTCTCTTTCTCTTTTCTCATCTGATGCCTTTTCTCCTTTTGGGGATATGGCCTTCTCCAACGCCTTCCCAACACCTCTTGGCATTCACATCACAATCCAAATCTAACAGCTTCAGCTGTACTCATCGACTATATAACGTATCAGTTCGGGATGGGTGATATCACCCAGTTCAGAATCTGAAAGACTTTTCAGTGTTTTGTGCATTTTCGTATATACACCCTCAGGCAGTAAAGTTGCGTTTTTTTCAAGCATTTTCATTAGCTCTGCTGGTGCCTCCTTTTTCGTTTTCTTTTCAAAATCACCCTGCTGCACAACCAAACCCAACCCGCTTATGATTCTGTATTGATGGAAATCCTCACTGTGCCAGCTGTTTCGACACTTAACTATCTTCAGCATTCTGTTTTTTGGGCCCTCCATGGCTTTATAGCGCAGGTGTATTACACAATCTGCCAGATACATTGGGATAATTGTTTCCTTTCCGGAAAGATCGCTTTCTGTTCCATGTTCCTCCAGGGTGCAGAGCACCGTGCCCACCTTTCTTGTCTGCTTAAGCAACATCGTAATAAGCTCCCTTTGTTCATAGTTATTTTCCACGGCCCATATAACGGGTGTCAAAGGATCGATTGCGATTCTCGCCCCAACGCCCTTCCAATCGGCGACAAATTCGTGAAGCTCCTTCCTTATGAAATTTGAAAAATCCTTGCCAGAGGCATCGATGAACACCAGGGTCTCTTCTTTTAAATAGTCCATGATCTCCTCCCACCCCATTTCCACCGCCTCTCTGATAATCTGTTCCTTATTCTCATCTAAACTCACAAATATACATTCCTGTCCAGATTCCAGGCCCTTTCTGATGAATTGAATTGCGAACGTTGTTTTTCCAGCACCAGAGCTTCCAATAACAGCTGTGGTGGAGTTCTCGTTTATCCCTCCGTCTAAAAGGGGATTCAATCCAAAAACTCCGGTCTTGATCTTCTTCATTTTATCACATCACAAACCACTTAATCGCATGACATAAAAGTGTTTATGATTCATAAGCTTAACCAACATATTCTCTTTATTAGGACCTTTCACAAAGGACCTTGTCCAGTTCCCTTAAACACCCTTCCTTTTCGATTTCTTTGCTTTTTTTCTTACTTCGATTTTTTATCAGGCCAAAGATGAAAAAGATGAACAGAATCGGTGCAATTGCATCGGAAAATTCCGGGATCGTGTTTGCTGCGTCTTTTGTGGGGATTGTTAGCCACCAGCTGGACGTGCCATCTGGGCACCTCCCCCATCCATAGCCTGAGAGCACATTCGCAAAGGATTCAGAGTCCTGCTGTACATCGTTGACATCATATAATGTAACTGTATCGGTGGATGGTATATTGCCCACATCAAATGTGTTAAATGAGCCCTTTTGAATCTTGGTATTTGGGGGTATTGTGTAGGTTCCCCCGCTCCAAACGATGTACCAGCCACCAATATTTGTGTTTTTATCACCATTATTATAAAGCTCAACCCAACCGTTTGCGTCGGGAAACACCTCGTTGATAACAACATCAGCAGTTGGTGGAGGAACTGCAGGTTGATTTGCCGCAGCTTTGGTAGGAGTGGTATATATCCAGTTATCTGCTCCGTCAGGATATCTTCCCCAACCCTCCCCAGAAGGTACACTGGCATATGTTGTGGAGTCAACCTGCTGGCCCTTGTTATTATTCATGGTGACTGTTCCTGAGCTGGAAATGGATCCAACATCATATGCAAGAAAACCACCAGAGGGGATTGTGGTTCCCTGTGGAATTGTATAAGAATTGCCATCCCAAATTATAGTAAATCCACTTATATCCTCCGCTTTTTTTCCGGTATTGTACAATTCAATCCATCCATTTGCATCTGGAAAAATCTCGTTCAAAACAACCTTTGATCCGCCTCCAGCCCTGGTTCCCCTACTCCCTCTTGTATCTGAAAGACCAAAGTCAGACAGGTCATAGGAGTCCATCCAATCTGTTGTGAAAAACCAGACATTAAAGGGTTCGTTTAACAAAATGTCAAGGGCAGAAAATTCTATCTGAGCTTCCAACTCGTTTGAGTCGATGGCTGCACTCAAATTCCCCACAATGCTCCAAACCCAAACCTTAGTATTTGCAGAGTTGAATCTGTTTAGATATTTTGAAGTTATTAAGTTGCCCTTCCCCGAAATATTGAGCATGAAATCTGCACCAATTAATTCGTTTACATTATATCCAGTTGATACATCATTATCAGCGTCGATAAAAATATAAGCCACATCTTCACCTGTGACCACAGGCAGCCTAGATGGAAGACGAGGCTCTCCTATATACTTCATCTTTTTTGTTCGCGGCTGCTCAAGGAGAGTATCATTTCCACCCCAAGGCCAATCCTCGATACCATCGTTGTCGCTGTCATGGTCAACACCATCTGGTCCAGTGTCTGGCTCCACGGGATTATTTGGATCATCAGGTAATCCTGCATCGTTGTCGAAGTCATATCTGAATTGTGAGGGTTCCTCCTGATCTGGATAACCATCACCGTCACTGTCTCTTAGCACACCCTTTATAGGCTCAGAGGGTCGTGTCCCGTTCCAGGGTACAGTTACGCCTCCAAGCATCGTACCATCAACATCTAAATAAAAGGCGAGCAACTCCAAATTGTGTCTTGTATCGTAGTGCATTATGTCAATGTTTCCATTTTCGACCCTGTTGTAGCCGTTTCGCACATCATCTGAAGTATCGCTCGTTGCTTGGGACTTATCCCAATCACCGAATGCACCATCTATGGTGATGTTTTCCCCAACCTTGCCTATGTAACTGTTCGCTAAATCAATGGGCATGAGAGTCAAAACACCTGGGTCGAAGACAACATCAACAGGCTCTGCAATCCGCAATCCAACAGTTTTCTCATCCGTTGCTCCTTCAGATATATCCAGTGCTACAAATAATGTCTCTTCTTCATTTTTAGATATCGTTAATTCAAAGGGAATATTTACCTTGCCCTCGCTTATATCAATGCCCAAATTTGATAGTTTTCTATCAACTGTCTCATCTAATATGCCATTTTGGTTACTATCATGGAAAACCCAAATCCCCTTTAGATCTGCATCTGTTGCACTGCCTGTTATGGTAAGGTTCATGGATGCTATTGAAATATCCTCACCCATTGCATTCAAATCAAGCTTCAACATAGACACCCTGCTTGCACCTTTTGGGATTTTCTCTGGGGCTGTGCTCGTCTCTCTTATTTTAAGGGCACCGTAAATTTGGCTTATTATGACATCTGATATGTCTTCATTGCCCGCTGTATCCCTTGCGCTGAAAAGTATCCTCACGGGCCTATTCAGTTCCATACTCAGGGTGGAAAGCCATATCTTAGTCTCAAGTTTATCTTTGCCAATGGCAACAGGTATTTTATAAAATACATCGAATCCGTTTAGGTCCAATTGCGAGCGCGACATATTGAATTGGCTGTAAGCTCCCTCATATATATTGTGGTCCCATCCCACCACACCGATCATCTTGTCTGCTCCCAAGGTGGATATCCTATAGCCTGTGCTAGAATTACCGTCCTCATCTATGAAAATATTGACTGAGTCCATACCGTAGATCCCATTTAGGATGGTACCGTTCACTTTTAGATAGAACGCCATATCGCCCCATTTGTTGATGGTCAGTTTGTACTCAACGATGTTGACATCCTGATTTCGAGTTAGGTCTGATAATGAATCCGAATAACCAGGTATATCTGCCCACTCGCTGAAGTCGCCATCGATCTCCATGGGATGACGTGAAGGAATCAACAAATTAATGAGGTATGGAGAAGCCAAAAGCAGTAAAACAATGCCCACCAGGACCACCACACGGATAGTGCCGCTAGCTCTTTTAAGAGCGTCCTTTATGGGACCTACTCCGTCTGTTATTCCATTGCCATTTGTAAGGCCATTGACAAGACCCAATCTGAGCCTACGCAGTCCATTTGTGAGACCGTTTGTTACACCATTGGTAATACCATTTGTGACTCCGGCGAGGCTCTTTCTTCTCATTCGAAGACCATTTGAAAGGCCATTTGAGAGACCGTTTGAGAGACCGTTTGATAATCCGTTTGACAGCCCATTTATCAAACCCGGAACCTTCAAGGGTTTTACTTCCTCTAAAGATACCTCTAAGCTCCTGATCTCCTCTTCGATTTCCTCCGCGATTTCCTCCTCCAAATCGATTTCCTTCCTTCTGATCTCTTCTTCTAATACCAGTGGCTCTTCCTCTATCAATGGCTCTTCTTCTACTATCGGTTCTTCTCCTAGAACCTCCTTAAGGGGAACCTCTTCCTCTAATTCTTCCTCCACCTCTTCTTTTAAGCCTACACCGCAGATACTACAATGGGTGGATTCATCTTTGTTGAAGGCACCACATTCAGGGCAAATAAATAGAGATGATGGCTCCTTTTCCTTAATCCAGTAATCAGGTACCTTTTTTGGCTCCCCTGAAATCTCGGCTAAAGCATTAATCTCCATCCCAGGTTCGATTTTCACACCGCAACTGCGGCATTCCTCAACACCTGTGGTAAGGAAGGACCCGCAATTTGGACATAAATAAACCTCTTCCTCTTCCTTTTTATACCAGAAATCAGGTAACTTTTTAGGCAAAAGAGAGGGAGCTTCTTCCTCAATTTTTACCTCCTCCTCTTCCTCCTCAAAGACCACACCGCAGTAACTACACTTCTCAGCGCCGGTGGTTAAAAAGGAGCCGCACTCAGGACAGATGAACAGCTCAGACAGATCCTCTCCATATTCTGCAGCTACCTCTTCGACCTTGACTTCTTTTTCAGGCTCTGCTATCTCTTCTTCTACCTCCTCCTCAAATACCACACCACAAAAGCTACATTCAGTTGCACCTATATTTAAAAAAGAACCGCATTCTGGACAAATGAACAGTTCAGATAGATCCTCTCCATATTCTGCAGATACTTCTTCAGCCTCAATCTCCTTTTCCAGAGCGGCTTCTATTCTCTCAAGTGCGACCTCTACCTTTTCCAGCTCTTCAACCTCTTCTTCTTCCTCAAAGGCAACACCGCAATAGCTGCATTCAGTAGCCCCGGTTGTGAGGAATGATCCACACTCTGGACAAATGAACAGTTCAGATAGATCCTCTCCATATTCTGCAGAAACCTTCTCTATTTCAGGTTCCAACTCAATCAACATTTCTTCAAGAAGCTCCCGCTCTCTTTCTCCTTCCTCCTCGATTTTTTCTTCGATTTCCCTTGTCTTGACACCACATTTATCGCATACCTCTTTGTCAGGGGCCAAGAAGGCTCCACAATTGGGACAGAGAAACAGTGCCCTGAGCTCCTCCACTTCCTCCTTTTCTTTTACCATCTTTGGTGGGGGCTCGATTTCTTCGACTTCCTCACCTTCTTCCATTTCGAAGACGGCTCCGCATTCGCCGCACTCAACAGCCCCAGGTGCCAAGAAGGACCCGCATTCGGGACAAAGATATAAATCCGGCTCTTCTTCCATCCCTTCTTCTTCTATAATCTCCTCTTCTGCAAGCTCTTCCTCTTGAACCTTTACACCGCATAGGCCACAGCGTATGGCAGAAGAGCTTAAAAGCGCACCACAATTGGTGCATATGAGGAGCTCTCCTCTCTCGATTCTTTTTTCAGGTCTTGATAAGTTACTTTGAATTTTCTCGGCCAATGCCCTACCAATCCCTTTTACAGCCGCAATTTCATCCAATGACGCCTTCCTCAGATCCTCCAATGATCTGAAACCCGCGTCCCAAAAAGCCTCTGCCCGGCTCCGCCCTATGTCTGGTATGAGGGAGAATACACCCAGGATAATCTCCTTATCTTGTGGTTTTTCGGCCTCCTTCTTCTTCCTCCTCTCCAACTCTGTGATCTTTTTCCAGTATTTTTCAGAAAGGGCTCTGCCAAGGCCCCTTTTTGTGCCGTTCTCTTTTTCTTTTATCAATTTTCGGCCGCAATTGCTGCACTTGGTATCGCCATAAGATATCTCTTTTCCACAGAAAGGGCATGAAAGGGTGTTATTATCTTCAGTTGGCATGTAAGTCCTCGTAAATTCTCAAGTAATGTGCTTTCAATGTAATGTTATCCCTCCTGTACATATTTAAATAAAATATAGCAAAACTTTGTAGTGAATTGAGTGAAAGTTTGTTTATATGTTACGATCTCTTGTAAGTGTCCGAAATTCGAAGAGATTACCATTTAAAGCTTAAAATAAATGCTAACTTGTGTAGTAAAACTCTCCTTTGGCCTTTTGTTCCCTATCCAAAACAGAATCGAGCTTGTTAATCCTGGGTCTTTTGGTGTCTGGATCTCTTCTAAAAGTGATGTCCACGTTTTTCAGGAATTTATTCATTCCTTCGCGAAGGTTAAAAGGTCCCTCTCCTATCCCATGAATTGATGGCTCTCCACCAAATACCATCAGTGAATCGGAGACCAAATCTATGAAATATACATCATGATCCACTATAAAGGCCGATTTTCCGCTTTTTTCCATGACCCTTCTTATTGTCCTTGCGGCAACCATCCTCTGGCTGGAATCAAGGTATGCTGAGGGCTCATCTATCAGGTAGATATCTGCTTCGGAACCAAGGCACAACGCTATTGCTACCCTTTGAAGCTCTCCACCAGAGAGACTCATCACCTCAGAATCCAAAAGGGGTTTCAAATTGAGGGGATGGGCAACCTCAGATGTGAAAAATCCGGATTTGTATGAATCGGTAATTTTTGTGAGTAGAAGATCTTTTACAGTTCCATCAAAATCAGGTTTTAAATATTGAGGTTTGTAGCTGACCTTGACAGTTGATTCCAAATCCCCTTTTGTGGGCTTTATAATCCCTGCAAGCATCTTCACAAACGTTGTCTTGCCAGTGGAGTTGCGGCCCACTACTCCCACCACCTCCCCTGCACTCAATTTTCCGGCTTTAGTCTCGAGGACGAAGCCGTTTAGCTTCATTTCAAGCTGTCCAAAGGAGACTAGCGTTACCGTATCCCAACCTGTCCTGGGTGCATGGGTTTCAAACCTTATCTCAGTCTCCCTGAACCTTATGTTCTCCTCCCTCATGTATCCTGAAAGATATGTATTGATTGCGCTTCTCACTGCCCTTGGTTGCGCAATTACACCGTAGGCCCCCTCAGAGCCGTACATGAGGTAAACCTCATCACCTAAAAAGTCTAAAACAGCCAGATCGTGCTCTATTACAACCACCTGCTTCTCAGAAGATAGTGCCCTGATGGTCTTTGCCACAGATAATCGCTGGTGTATATCCAAGTAAGATGACGGCTCGTCAAAGAAATAGATATCGGCATCTTTTAGCATGGCTGCAGCTATGGTCATTCTCTGAAGCTCACCACCAGAAAGTTCGGTCGTTTTCCTATCAAGACAGCCTTGTAGATCCATGCTTTCAAGAACACTATCAAGTTTCCCTATTTCATCCATCTTCCTAAGGAGCCCCTTTACCTTCTCATTGTAGAGTTTCGGTATTTTATCTACATATTGGGGTTTGAGTGAGGTTTTTACGTTCTCATCTGCTATTTTTTTGAGGTGATCATGAAGTTCTGTTCCTGCATAATACTCTAAAACAGGTTCCCATCGGGCATCTGACTCGTAATTTCCTAGATTAGGTACTAAATTGCCGGAAAGTATGTTGATGACTGTGGTCTTTCCTATGGCGTTGGGCCCTAGAAGTCCGATGACCTTGCCCTCCTTGGGCCAGGGCAGCCTAAATAACCTAAAGCCGTTTTTACCGAACTGGTGCACTAGATCCTCCTCCAATTCCTCGGGAAGGCCTATTACCCTAATGGCTTCGAAGGGACACTTGTGGATACATATTCCGCATCCTGGGCAAAGCTCCTCAGATATTATGGGCTTTTCATCTTCGCCCATTACAATTGTCTCGTCCCCTGTTCTCACCTTAGGGCAGTATTTAAAGCACTCTAAAGCACAGCGTTTGGGCTGGCATCGGTCTCTCAATAATACAGCTATTCTCATCGCCATCGGGTATAGAATGGGGGGATAAAAAGGTATATGCTTAAATTAGGAATGATAATGTAATATGTTCATCCCAATGAGATTCGAAGAAGTTAGGATGGGTAAAAGAGGGAAGGGGACCCTCAGGATTAAAAAATAGACATATTTAATTATAATCTTAGGTCTAAGTGTATTAAAAAAATAATTTAAATATTGGTAGGCCAAGGTGAAAGGAGAAAGGGGGCCCTTAGCCCTAAGAAAGGAACTTGTTCATTGATTGGGAATAGTGAGCGAAATTCACTTAGCAAAAGAAAAAGGGTTCCCCCAAATATTCCCATTATTCTCATTTCTTTACATTTTCTCTTTAAGCAATCTCACGACATCACTTGGGAGCTCGGCCACATCAACACCCCCCTCGCCTAAAGCCGCAATCTTGCTGTCAGCTGTGCCCATTCCTCCTGAGACTATGGCCCCAGCATGTCCCATTCTTTTTCCTGGGGGTGCTGTTCTTCCTGCGATATAAGCCACAACTGGCTTTGAAAAGCTATCTTTTATGAACTTTGCCGCTGTCTCCTCGGCATTGCCTCCGATCTCCCCCACAAGAACTACGGCCTTGGTTTGATCATCCTTGTCAAATTTCTTCAATACATCTACAAAGCTGAGACCAACAACAGGATCGCCTCCAAGTCCCACTGTTGTGGACTGCCCAAGACCTGCCCTGCTTAAATTGTTCGCTATCTCGTAGGTTAGTGTGCCGCTTCTGGAAATCAGACCCACACTCCCCTGGGAAAAAACATGGGAGGGCATGACACCCATTTTAGATTTTTCTGGGGAGATGATGCCCGGTGTGTTGGGACCAATAACGTCAATTCCCTTGCTCTCCGCCTTTTTCATGATTTGTATGGAATCGTGAATAGGTATGCGCTCTGTAATTATCACCACAGGATTCAATCCAAAGTCAATTGCTTCCAATGCAGCATCCTTGGCAAAGGGTGCTGGCACGAATATTATGGATGCGTTTATATCGTTTGGTACCTCGCTGATGCTGTCATACACAGGTATATCCTCAACTGAGTTTCCGCCTTTCCCAGGGGTCACACCAGCCACTATGTTGGTACCATAGTCCTTCATGGCTTTTGTATGAAATCTCCCTTGACCACCTGTTATTCCCTGCACAATTGCCTTGGTATTCTCATCAATTATTATGGCCATTTACCCACCCCTGGCAAGCTCTATTGCCTCTTTTGCACTTTCCTCTATTGTCTCTGAAACACTGTATCCGTTGTCCCTCAGTATCTGCTTTCCTTCCTCTTCATTTGTACCCATCATTCGAACAGAGATTGGAGTCTTGGGTGCGAAATCAACTATTCCCTTGGCAATCTCGTCACAACGTGTGATACCACCGAATATGTTGATGAATATTGATTTCACTCCCTCTTTTTGTACCACAAGCTCCAGCGCAGATCTCATGTTCTCTTTCGTTGCCCCACCGCCCACATCAAGGAAGTTCGCTGCTGCTCCTCCATAGAGTTTGAGGGTGTCCAGGGAGGCCATAACAAGCCCTGCCCCGCATCCGATGACACCTATGTCGCCCTCCAGCTCTACGTATGATAATCCGGCGTCCTTGGCCCTCTTTTCGATGTCCGTAAATTCCTCACTTTTGGCGAACTCCTTTGCCAGGTCTTTGTGGCGATACAGTGAATTATCATCAACGAGGAGTTTTGCATCAACACCCAAAAGCCCTTCCGGTGTTACTGCGAGGGGGTTGATCTCTGCAAGCTCTGCATCGTAGTCTGAAAACACTTTATTCAGTCTATTAACTACCCCCACCACAGAGACCATTTCCTTGCCTTTCAAGCCAATCTTCTTTGCCAGGTTTGTTATCTTATGGGTTGGAAGACCTTCCGAAGGATCGATTTGGAACTTGACAACTTTATCAGGACTTCTTTGGGCAACCTCCTCGATGTTCACTCCACCTTCTGAGGACATGATAAGGACATTTCTTTTGGCTGTTCTGTCCACTACAAAACCCACATACAGTTCCTTTAAGATTTCAGCCTTTGCCTCCACCAATACCAACTTCACAGGGAGGCCTTTGATTTCCATTTTCAGTAGTTCGTCTATCTTTTCTTTGGCCTCATCAAGATTATCTGCGAACTTTATTCCTCCTGCCTTTCCTCTTCCTCCAACGAGAACCTGGGATTTGAGCACCGCCGGAAATTTGAACTCCTTAAGTTCATTTGGATCCTTTACCAGGATGCCAGAAGGAACAGGAATGCCATAGTTAGAGAATATCTCCTTGGCCTTGTATTCATGCAATTTCATGATAGATCACCACAACCCGGTTCGGTGATTAAAAAGAAGTTATATTATGATTTCGGGGGAATTCATGTTTTATATCGCCGGAATATGACCATGTGAGGCGCCATAGGTCCGAGGTTCAGGTTTTGCTAAACGTCGGGAAGCAAGAAAGCATAGTGATCACAAGGCAATTATTAGACGGCACATGGTTTGGCGGGAAAGACCGAATAAGGGTGATTAAAGAGGCGGAGTGAAGATTTAAAATCATAATCGATCAATTTGTAATAACCATGTCCATAGGGGTATGAAGGTTACCTCCTTCTCACCTATTTTCTCTTTACCTGAGAGATCCCATGTAATCACCAATAGATTATTGCACCTCAATTCTTTGGACGCTTTTAATAAGGACTTGGTCTCCCTTTCATTCACCTCATGTCTTTCGGTGGCATATGTAACCTGGACAAGCTGTTTAACCTTCGGACCATCCTTTAATACAAAATCGACTTCATTTTGTTGATGATCTTTCCAGTAGTAAACTTCGAATATCCGCCCAGAACCACATTGTCTTTGTAATTCTACAGCAACAGTGTTCTCCATGATTCGCCCTGTGTTTTCTGATGAACTGAAACCTATTGAATTTGCTATCCCACTATCGATTGCGTATACCTTTTTCGGGGCTACAAACTGCTGTTTCAGCTTGAAATCAAACCTCTCTAATTTTATTATCAAAAATGCTTGTTCGAGATATGATATCCAATTGGATACTGTTGAGACATGCTTGATACCCAAAATCCTTGATAACTTACTATAACTGATTTCTCCGGCAAAGTTGGTGACAAGATACCTTGCTAGCTTCCTTAACTCCTCTCTCTTTCTTATTCTGTACCTTAAAACGATATCCTTTGTTATGATATCATCATATATACGGGGAAGTATTCCCTTTCCAAATTTATAAACCTCTGGGAGACCTCCGAGTTTCAAATATTCGTTCAGAAGCCCAAACAACTTGGCTTTTTCTTTTGTAGTATATACCTTCGATGATGTAAAACGTTTTAAGCTTAAAAACTCACGAAAAGAGAATGGAAAGAGTTGGATATCGATGTATCTACCGGTAAGATGCGTTGCAAGTTCTCCTGTTAAAAGTTTTGAATTGCTTCCTGTAATAATGACTTTTTTTGTCCTTCTCAGCCTATTTGCGAACAGTTCCCAATTTTTAATGTTCTGAATCTCATCTAGAACGATATATTCGACATCACCGTACAGTTCGTAAAATGCTTCAAGAACCCTATTAAGATCCCCGGCCGAAACCCCGATAAGCCTCTCATCGTCAAAATTGATATAACCAAAATCATGTCCTTTTGTCAGCATATAAGAGAATATTGATTTCCCACATCGTCTAACACCCAGAACAGCTAAAATATTTGGATATCTAAGAAACTTACTTGCATCCTTTTCAAATTCTCGTAAAATAAACGTTTCTTGTCTATCGATTTCCTCCAATTCTTTAAGTTGTTCCTTGACAATAACTTTGAAATCCATGATAGTATATTAGAAAGCTATTTAATAAAGCTTTCTATTATGCATTAAAGCTACAAAACTCTCCAGATTCGTCCATAACATTAAGTAACGAGACTCAATAGTAATAAATAAGGATAATCCTCAGCAGTCTCATGGCCTTAGGAAATCGTTGATGAAGCCGGCATCCCGGATCTAAAGGTCTAGTAAAAAATATCAAAGACTCCAGGAAAAGTTAGTATCATTCCCACTCGATAGTCCCCGGAGGCTTGTTCGTGATATCGTAAACAACCCTATTGACCCTATCCCCCATTGTGTTCGTGATCCTCTCTGAGATTCGTTGCAGTACATGATGCGGTATTTTGGAATATGCGGCCGTCATTCCATCTATGGACTGCACCGCCCTCACCACGATTGTGTATCCATATGCCCTCACATCCCCCTGCACTCCAACGCTCTTGACAGGCAAAAGGGCTGCAAAGTACTGCCAGGGTCTTTCCATATCCCCTTTATCTGATGCAGAATCTATCTCCTCTTCAACTATGGCACAGGCCTCTCTTACGATATCTGTGGCCTCATGTGTGCATTCCCCCAGGATTCTTACAGCCAGTCCAGGTCCTGGGAAGGGTTGCCTTTCGGCAACAGGGACACCCAGAAATCTTGCCACCTTCCTTACCTCATCCTTATAAATATCCCTAAGGGGCTCGATAAGCGTAAGATCCATATCCTTGGGTAGTGCCCCCACATTATGATGGGATTTTATGGTGTCCCTAAGACCCCCGCCTGACTCTATCCAATCTGGAGCAATGGTCCCCTGGACAAGGTACCTAGCCTTCTCTTCTTTGGCCACGGCTTCGAAATTACGAATGAACTTCTCCCCAATAATCCGCCTCTTTTCTTCAGGTTCGATTATCCCCGAAAGTGCCTCAAAGTATTCATCACCGGCCTTATAGATGCGAAAATTAACTCCTAGCTTATCGAGCATATCTCCAACAAATTCGGTCTCACCCTTCCTCATAAAACCTGTGTCCACATAAACCGCTACCAGTTGATCACCTATGGCTCTACTTGCCAGGACAGCAGCCACGGTGCTGTCCACTCCTCCCGAAACACCAATTACTGCCTTGTCTTGAATCTGCTCTTTAAGTTCATTTACCTTCTCATCAACGAATTTCTCAGGATCGAACATAAAGACACTCCTAACCAATATGATTTGAGGATAATTCAATCTCATTTAGAAGCGAGACTTTCAGAATCACTCAAAACCTTCTCTTGCATCCTCTTCCTGTATTCCCTCAATTTCCCCTCGAGTTCTTTGTCTGTTAAAGCCAAAATTTCGCATGCAAGCAATGCAGCATTTTTACCATTGTCCAAGCCCACAGTACCAACAGGTATGCCTGGAGGCATTTGAAGGATAGATAGCATGGCATCCATATTCAATTTTCCAGATACAGGCACTCCAATTACAGGTTTTAGGGTATGTGAGGCCACAACTCCAGGCAATGCAGCAGACATTCCCGCTATGGCGAGGAAGACCTTGGCATCCGAGGCTTCTACCAGTTCCTTTACTCTATCAGGAGTTCTGTGTGCCGAGGCTATAAAGATTTCGTATTCCACTCCCAATTCATCCAAAATACTTTCAGCTTTCTCTGATACTGGAGTATCGCTCTTACTGCCCAAAATTATCATTACTTGCATGAGCATCAACCATGGATATCGATGATGGTTATTTGGGATTTGTTATTGGCGGATCTGTCTATGATTTCATTATTGCCCCCAGAAACAGACCAAGGGCCATAACAATCCCAATTATTGTGGCAATTATCACATAAATTGATAGGATAATCACATCCGCCACGATGATATTCTCATCTCCACCAGGTATCACATTGCTCATACCAGCCAAATAGACCCACATCACCCCAATTAGTAAGCCCAACACTATCAAGCCGGCACCGATCTTTCTGCTCTTCCCTGCTCCAAAATACGCGGTAAATATCCCTGCGATCAAGGTGCAAAGGGCAAATACCAAGAGTATTATCGTTAAAAAGTTCCAAATGTCCAAATCCATTTTCATCTATTCACCCTCTCAGAATTTTATACCTGTCAATGTTTTTGTATCCACAACACCTGGTATTGTGCGGATCTTGTCTACTACTATCTGGCCCAATAAATTGAAGTTCTTAGCCTCCAGTTTTGCAATGAGATCGTATTCACCGAATAATGGGTGTAGCTCCACTATCTCCTTGATCTTCTTGAGTTCGTTGTAAACATCATGTTCCTTTGCTGGGGCTGTACTTATAAGTATAAAACCTATCGCCATCGCCTCACCGAAACGGTAAAAGTCATATGTTAGTATAAAACTTTCGTATGTAGCTGATAATGTCCGGTTTTTAAAGGATTATAATCGGATGTGGAATCCTCTCAATGAAAATAACAATAGATAAATTATGAAAATTATCATTTCAAGTGCGCCTAATTTTACCTAACTTTTTTATAGGTGTGTGCTATTATGTATCGTACCAATTCTGTCGTCTAACAATGTGCAAAAATTCTGACAGAAATAAATGTATAACCTCGTTAGGGGGAGGAACTTTGAAATATAAATCTACAAAACCCAAGAAATCTCATTTAAAAGGGCATGCCGGAAGTAGCAATATAGAGTTCGAGTTGGACCTTTTAAAAAGGCACATGTCTATGCTCAAGGCCATAATAGAAAACGAACCTGTTGGCATAATCAGGCTGTCGGAGATGCTGGACTGTCCCCAGCATAAGGTGAGATATTCTCTTAGAATCTTAGAACAGGAAGGGCTAATAAAACCATCACTTGAAGGGGCAATTACCACCGACCGTATTCACGGTTTTCTGACACGTCTTTCAAAGACTCTAGATGAAATATCCAAATCTGTCAAAGATATAGAAAAGGCTGTGAAATAGACAAAAATTATTTAGCAAAGATTTTACATTACCATTGCATTACCCAAATAATCCTATATTTAGATAAAAGGCCGTCGTAGCTCAGTGGTGGAGCACCCGGCTGTTAATTGGTACCCAATAAAACAGAAACCGGGCGGTCACCGGTTCAAATCCGGTCGACGGCGCTAAGGATCAAAAGAAGCATATTAAAAGGGCCTGTAGCTTAGCCCGGTGGAGCGATTGGCTCATATCCAAAAAGTCAATATGTTCACCGTATTTGGTGAGAAACCAATTGGTCGCCGGTTCAAATCCGGCCAGGCCCATTTTACTTTTATAAAGTAACAATCATGAGCCTTGCGTGTTTCAGTTATGTTTAATTATTGCCTGTGTCTTAAGCTGAAACCTTCGTGGCTTAATTAAAATCCATCCAGATATAATATATGAATCCACTAGGCACCTCGGTTATAAATACAATATAATTGTATCTTAATCCTCGGTGCGGCCATGCCCATTTATATATAATATGAGTAATTAAATCCAGTAATACTTCATGACCAAAAGGGCTACGAAAGCTTTTTTATCATAAAAGGCTTTTTGGGGTATTGATTTAATAAAAACTGAATACAAGATCAGGCAAAAGTATTTAACATATGGAGTCAAATTAGGCATTAAGTAGGTCATGCTGATTATGGAATCATCACTATGATAATTCAATATAAAACTCGGAATAATTTAAACGTGGGGATATAAATGGAAAGTACCGAAGATATGGAACGCTCCTATAAGGAACTAAAGAAAATGGCCAAGGAGCAGAAAAAGTCCAAGAAGAAGGGCAAAAAGAAGGCCAAAATCGAGAAAAAACTCGCCAAAAAAGAGGCGAAACTTAGAAAGAAAGGCGTTTTTTTAGAGGATGTCACAACTTTGGAGGAGGAAGAGGAGGAAAAGCCTGAGGAGTTTAAAGCAGGCCCTTGGGTGAGAAAGAGCACTGAGGATATTCCATACCTTGAAAAGAAAATCGATAGATTAGCCGAGAGAAAGGAGACTTCGAGTTTGCATACAATGTTCGAGGAAAAATTCGGTGAGAGCCTCTCGGTTCCCGAGACCTACAAGGAGTACGAGCTTAGCGAGGCTGAGAAAAGACGACTTGAGAGGATCAAGGCAATTGAAGTGGAAAGTCAACCTGTCGAGGTCGTTGCAGAAGGTGAAGCAGAAGGTGCTGAGGCTGCCGCAGAGGTTGAAGCGGCAGAAGCAGAGGAAGATGAGGCCACTGAGGGAGAGATGAAACCATTTTATCATCCAAAGCAACTTTGGCTCTTCAGCAAGTATGGGAAGGAAAGGGGTAAAATAGTTAAATTTATAATACTCATAATATCAGTTGTGGGTTGGGTATTGCTCCTAATTCCAAGAATTATCATATTCATATTAATGACCATTGTTAAAAAGCTAAAACGAAGGAAGGCTAAGAAGGTCGCATCCAAGGCTTAAATTGGAAATTTATATCCTCTTCATGCCTCTTTTAAGCCATAAATATACACAGCTTGCGGCATATTTAGGTGTTCCACTCAACCTTCGAGATTTTCCCTCTCCTTTGGACTTTCTTTTTCTGATCTCCTCAACGATGTCATCGATGTCAAGACTTTGATTTCCAAGCTCGGTATAGGCATCCCCCAGATGGGCCAAGGAATGGCTATCGCTGCCACCGGTATGACCGGTTCCAAGTTCTTCAGCAAGTTTCCTTGCCTTGTTATTTTCCTTTTGAAGGGATCTGCTGTTTATGACCTCGATTGCCTCGAATCTGGCCTTTCTTACACTTTCCTCGCCTAATCCTGACCAGAACCGATATGGATGTGAGGCTACGGCCAGCCCCCCCAGATCGTTGACCTTTCTTATGGTATCTTTTGCAGTTAGATTTTTAGGGATCGCTTCTTTGATGCCCAGGGCAAGTACATGTCCTTCACTTGAAGAGACCTCCATACCTGGGATCACAGCAAAATCCGTAATATGCCTGTTCTCTTTCCATAGTTTTAAAGAGCCGGTAAGCTCATTGTGATCTGTTATCGCTATGCCGTTGAGTTTGATCTTCTTTGCATATTTTAAAATTTCCTTGGGTGCCACAGTTCCATCGTTAGAATACGAGGAATGGATATGAATGTCGATTTTCATTTCGACCACTATTTTATCTCGGCTCCATTGGCAACAGGCTTGTGCAACGATATAAAACCGCCACTTTCGGTTACAAGGGGTATGACCTCTTCTTTACCTTCTGCAAGATAAATGGCAATTTGAGTTCCCGAAAGAGCACTGGATACACCACCTTCCACACCGGATTTTTTGTCACCCATATCTGTCTTATCTTCCTCGATTATGGTGCCAACCCTCAACTTGATTTTCTGGAACTCTGAAAAAGAAATCTGCTTCCTTGGAACCATGGTTTCCAATCCCCTGCCAGTGACTTTTACTCCAATATCTTCATCAGAGAGGGGGGTAAGCAGGCTCACTGTTCCGGACTTATCCTCTGCGGCAAGCAGCATCCCCCTGGATTCGATACCCCTTAACTTGGCAGGTTTTAGGTTCATAACAACCACGATCTTCCTATCCTGCATCTCCTCCTTGGAGTAGTAGGTCTTAAGCCCTGCCACGAGCTGTCGTTTTTCATTCCCAAAGTCCACCTTCATGACATACAGCTTCTCGGCATCGGGATGATCCTCGATTTCCTCTATAAGACCTATTTTTAGATCCAAAGCGTCAACACCCATGGCCTCTTCCTCCTTTGCCTTTTCTGGTTCTATTTTTTCTGGAGCCTCGATTATATCAAGCTTCTTGAACAAAGGTTGTGGTCTCGCAAGACTTTGTCCTGAAGGTATATCAGTTTTAGCTTCCTCCCAAGTCCTCGAGCTCACATCGTCCTCATATCCCAGCATGACCCATAATTTCTCGGTAGAGAAGGGTAAAAATGGATACATGCCTATGCAAAGAGCCTTTACTATCCTTAAACACACATGCAAAGCAGTGCCGCATTCCTCTCTGTTCTCCTTCAACAACGCCCAAGGCGCCCTTGCATCAAAATACCTATTTCCGAAGTGCGCCAATTCCATTAGACTTTTCATCGCCTTTTTGAACTCGCATCTTTCTATATATTCCGATATCTCGGTAACCTGTGTCTCGATTTTTTCCAAGGCCTCTTTGTCCTGCTGCGAAAGCTCCTTGACTTTTGGCACTTCGCCGTAATTCTTGTGCGTGAAAGAAAGTGCTCTGTGGACGAAGTTACCCAACGTGGATACCAACTCATCATTGTTTCTTCTAATGAAGTCCTCCAATGTGAAATCAGCATCCCGCAATTCAGGCATATTGATGGAAAGATAGTATCTTACCTGATCAGGATCATATTTTTTTAGAACATCTGGGACGGCAATGGATATCCCTCTGCTCTTAGAGAACTGCTCACCACCCCATTTTAAGTATTCATTGGCGGGAACGTCATAAGGTAAGTTCAGATCTCCATAACCCATGAGTATGGCGGGCCAGATAATTGTATGAAAGGGAATGTTGTCCTTTCCAAGGAAATAGTAATGTTTACATGCCTCATCCTGCCAGAAATCCTTCCACTTATCTTCTTCACCTCTTCTTCTTGCCCATTCCTTTGACGTGGAGAAATATCCCATTACAGCCTCGAACCAAACATAGATGCGCTTGTCATCATAGCCTTCCAAAGGTATCTCAACTCCCCAGGTTATATCACGGGTAATGGCCCGATCCCGAAGACCGCTTTCAAGCCAGTTCTTTGTGAAATTCTTGGTGTTATGACGCCAGTAATCCTTGTCTGCCACGTAATTTTCCAGGTCCTTTTGAAAGGCGCTCAATTTAAAGAAAAAGTGCTCTGTTTCCTTCATCTCGGGTTGGGATGAACAGAACTTGCACACAGGTGCGATAAGCTCCTCAGGATCCAGTGTCCTTCCGCAGTCGTCGCACTGATCACCTCTTGCATTGGAATAATCGCAGTGGGGGCATTCACCCTCTACATATCGATCAGGTAGGAACTTGTCACAGTTTGAGCAATATGGTGAGAGCATTACCTTCTTGTAAATAAATTCCCTTTCAAGTAATCGAGTGAAGAAATCTTGGACAACTTTCTTGTGATTCTCATGCGAGGTCTCAAAGTACAGGTCAAAGGAAATCCCTAAATCAGAAATGGCCTTAGAGTTTATCTTGTGAAATTTCTCGGCTATCTGTTTTGGGGCAACACCTTTCTTTTCGGCGGTGACAGTAATAGGCGTGCCATGTTGATCAGATCCTGAGACCATGAGAACCTCGTTTCCCTGCATCCTGTGGTATCTGGCGAAAATATCGGGAGGCAGAAGTGAGCCTGCCACATGTCCCAGGTGAATGGGACCATTTGCATAGGGCCAGGCAACACCAATAAATACTTTGGCCATTCAAATCGATTCTGAATAGGGGAGGATAGATTTAAATTCTACCCTCATTTTAAAAAAACAATTTATCATACCAAAATATGATGTATTGAGCTATCACTAAGAAAAAGATACCTCTCTTCTAAAAGTCATATATATTTTGGATTTTCTAACAATTAAAATTTATGATTCGGTTGTCCCATCCTCAAGTTTGGATTCTGATATATATAGCTCATCTGCGTCAGGTTCTAACTTATGGCCTTCGGATTCATAACAATATGTCTGTTTCTCATCCTTCTCCAAATACACATAATCTGCTTCCATAAGCACTTTAATATGATAGTGAACTAATTGATAGCTAATACTCAGTTTGTCAGCTATACCTCTTTGGGAGATCCCAGGATTGGTTTTCACTATGTTCATGATATTCCTTTGAATGGGTATTAATTCCTTAACATTCCTCTTAGGAAGCTTCATGCTTTTTGGATAAAAACGTTTGTAACCCCTATCACGTTTTGAGATGATGAATCCCTCTTTCTCAAGGGTTCTAATATGATAGGCTAAGGATCCGTTTTTAAGACCCAAAGCGCGCTTTATGGCGTTAAAATGCTCCCCTGGATTGGCTTCAACATAACCGTAAATTCGCCCTCTTGTAAAGTTATCTAGTATGTATTCCTTTTTAAGTCGGGTGTAGAGAAGGTAGAAAAAGAAGAATATAGGTATTTTCCCGAATTCTGTTGCTGCAACCACCACACCACCAACTCCTATTGCTGCAAAGCATCCAATAAGAAGTATAAGTCCAAGTGGAATTCCTTGCTCTGGACCCTTCACTTCATGAGATATCGTTATCTCAACACCCGAGGAATCCCTGAAATTACCAGCATCATCAAAGACCCTTATATATATCTGATGATCACCAGAATCATTTACTTGAGTATACCACTCAAATGAATAGGGACTATCAAAATCATCCCCAAGCCAAATTCCCCCTTCATTTGGGTCTCCATCAAAGAAACTGACCTTCAGGATATCGTTGGCATCGGTTTGGGCATTGATGGTTAGTACCCCTCTGAACTCGGTTTCTGGGGTCGTAGCCCTCCCATCAGATATGGATTCAATTGTTGCAAGGGCTGGCGGTACATTGTCAATTATTAAATAGTCTGATGCTAAGATCAGATTCCCTGCATCATCCAATAACGTTACAGTAAAATTAACAAGTCCATCAGCAGTTCCTTGAGATATTGAGGTGTTCAAATACCAGAAATTGCCGAAATGCTCAGTTATGGGCTCCCCTGAAAAAACACCAGGTACATCAACATTAATCGATTCTATATCCAGATGGCTGCCTACATCCAACGTAATGTTTATCCAATCACTTACCTTGGCAGGTTGGGTTTCGACCTTAATTTCGAGCCTAAGGGGCTCAGGTTTAATATTATCGATATATGCTGTGTCGAATTTAGCGTCGTTTTGATTGTTTGAATCATCGATTACTGTAATAGCAAATGTAACCACCCCGTCTGCATTTCCGGCAGGTACAGAGGTGTTAAGATACCATATGTTGCCAACTCTATCTGAAATCGGTTCTGAGGTGTATATTCCCAAAGCAGTAACATACATCATCTGGATATCAGTATGGCCGCCTACATCCACAGATATGTTGATCCAATCACCTATTTTAGCGGGATTTGATCCCAAAGCACCTGTGGTTACAGTTACATCCAATGGCTCGGGATAAACCTCATCAAAATATATATTCGCAGTATTTGAATTAGAATTGCCCATATTGTCGATTGCATCAACGTTTATTGAAACTCCAAGTGATGCGTCTGTAATACCAATATAAACTGTGAAATTGTAATACCAAGTTGTATTGTTGATCCTAACCAGTGATTGATCATCAATTTGACCTGTTGCTCCCGCAGAGGCCAAATCAACATCTACTGCTATTACTTCTAAATCAGTGATCACAGTGATGTTGATCCATTCACCTATTCCTGGTTGCACAGATTCTTGTTTGACAATAACTGAAACTGTTGGCCCGATGGTATGTACATCAAATGTATCATATGTAATGTTTGTTATCTGCATATTTCCAAATACGTCCTTTGCTCCGCTAACTTCTATATCGATTTTGAACTGTTCGACTTCATCATCAGAAATTAAAAATTGAGCTCTATAGATCGTCGTACCATCCCAAGTACCCCCTGAAAATGTGAGTGTTCCCGTCAATGAGGGATTCACAAATTTTATCATTGGAACTTTTGTGGGTTCCATATCCTCACTGAACGTGATATTCAAATAGAACGTATTACCGACATTCTTCTCTGTTAACAATATGTGGCTGGATTCGATATTAGTTACTATTGGTGCTGATGTGTCTACATCAAACGCATCTGATAGGGTATATATTGTCTGCGAGTTACCTGAAAGATCCCAGGCTCCATTTACTTCTATATCTACATCCAATTGCTCAACATCATTATCAGAGATGATGTGGATGGCTCGATATATTGTTGCACCATCCCAAGAACCACCTGAAAATGTGAGTGTTCCCACCAATGTAGGATTTACAAATGCAATCATTGGAGCTGTTTTAGTATCCATATCTTCACTGTAAGTGATATTTAAATAGAAATTCTGAGTTTCATTGGCCCCTGCTATCATGATATGGCTGTATTCAAGATCGATTACTGTTGGCCTAACCTCATCCACATCTGCAGTCTGGGTGTCATTGGTATTTAAATTACCGGAATCATCAACCACCAATACATTTATACTTCCTGGGCCATCCAATGTACCAACTTGAACAGTGAAATTATAATACCAGTTTGTACCAGAACCAAAAAAAGTTTGTGAAGCCCCCTGGCCAGAAAAAACAGACAATTCTCCAACCACATTTGTCGAATCCAAGGTGGTGGTTACCGTTATATTAATCCACTCTCCAATCCCTGCAGGGTAATTCTCCTGGTTTACCATTACAGCAACAGCTGGTGATTTTGTATCTATAGGTATTGTGGCATTGCTTGCCCAAGCTATCTTACCTACTTTGTCTGTAGCACTTACATTGAAAGTATAGCCAGAAACGTCTGTATCAACATCTCCTTCTACTAACGATGTGATGTTATAATACCAGGCACGACTTCCATTATCATAGATCATGGGCTCTGAGTCAGTCAAACCATTAAAATCAGATAGATTAACAGTTACTATGGTGGCATCATCCCCTGCAATGGTAGCTGTGATATTCAGCCAATCCCCAACCTTTGCTATGGAACTCTCACTGAAGGCGGAAATGTGAGGAACAGGAGCTATGGTGTCGGCAGTTATGTTCTTTGACCAGAATGAAGAGTTGGGAATGCCACCCTGGTATGTCCATATATTATTTGGTTCAATACCAATCCTAAATTTTTCATTATTTGATATCGAAGTATTGGTACGTATGACCACATAGTAATTTGAACCAAGTGTTGAGGTAGGTAAGATATAATTGAGACCATAAAATGTTGTTGTCCATGGACCAGATCCTATCCAGCTTGTGGGCGGTATCATTACAGGGCTGTCATCATTTTGAAATCCAGGGATAGCATTGCTCTCTTCATAGATCATCATACCACTACTTTCGTTCCATATCAATGGTGCCAAATCGGTGTTGGGATCAAACTGTGCACTTACATTTTCTATTGTAATGGTTATATTTTCGAGCATCGCACCATCATCGTCTGTCAACGTGATTTCGAACACACATACAGGATCACTGCTTTCATTGATGTATTCAGGTGCGCTGTCGATAATAATAATCTCTGGAGGCGCTGCTTTTACATTAGAGGAGGATAAGAATATTATGAAGAAAATAATGAAAAGGAGGGCAAGATACACATAAAAAACTTCATTTCTTTTAAAAAGGCATATTTTTTTGTTCATTTTATGGCAAGTCATTTGTACACCCTTCAATGGCAAAGTACTTCGCAAAGACTGCTTTATGTGTGAAATGATAGTATTATGTCGTAATTTTAATAGTTCGTAAATACCAGGTTGTCATATCTATATATATATTGTTGTCCAATTTTTTTATCCGGATATTGATGGTTACGATTACAGGTTCGAAACCTGTTGTTTTTCGTAATTATTAAAAAATTGCCCATACCCTAGGAGGAACATTAGGGTATGGACTTTTTTAAATCCAGGTTGTTCTCAACAAATGTGACATCACTGAGTGTCTTTCTTTAATCTTCTTCTTGTGCCTCCTGATTTCAATTTGTTATTGTCAATACACATTCTGCAGTGGTATGAACCCAAAATCCAAAACCAGGTATCATAAGATCATTGGATTCTAGCCGAACCTCCTTGTCCTTTATGGGATCGAAGTACTCCACCAGGTTGTACTTTGCATCAATCGAGGAAAGGGCATCACTCACAGTTTGTTCTGAAAGGCACGGATATCCAATCAGATTCCAACCATTTTTCAGGTGTATGTCAGTCTGGGAGGCAACTTTTCCTGCTGTAACCAGATAGTCGGGCACGATCATATCTATGTAGTAACCCTTTTTGTGGTTGATCTCGATTTCGTCGTTGAAATAGTTGGGTTTCCACCTGTGCCAATGCAACCAGGGTCTTGATTTGCCTGCATGATAACCCTGAACAGTCACATAGTTATTTTCGATGGTCTGTAAAACTGTTTCTCTTGAAGTGTCGCTCTGAACAAGAGGCACTGAAAACATATTCCAACCCTCTTTTAGGTACCAAGCGAACTTGCCCACTTTGTTGTTGTTTTGTTCCTCATTGTCAAAAATGTCCTTGGCCCTAACAATGTAGAAGTAGTTATTCCAGTCAAGATCACCTTTGCCGAAATCGGTCCAGGAGTATGTGGACGAGTCATCGGCTGAGATAGAATCAACAAATACAAAAGGACCATCCACTGAATCCGCCCTGTAGATTTCATAACTGGTTACATCGTCGTCACCGGCACCATCATCCGCAGAAGCGGCCCATGTGAGTCTCACATCCTCAAGGGATCCAGGTACAAGAATGGCATCAAGATCTGTTGGAGGTTCGGGAAATTGATCTTCCACAACTACTGTGCAGTTATCAGAATCCATAGCACCGTCATCATCTCTGACAACAAGTATGACGTTGTAAATTCCAGGTGCTGTATATGGATGTGTTACATATACGCCACTGCCAATATTGCCATCACCAAAATCCCAACCATAGGACACTATGAAACCATCTGGATCGTACGAGAGATTCGCGGAAAACCATGCATCCTCTCCAACATTGACAGTTTGATGATCTGGTTCGGCAACCGCAACTGGTGGTTCATTGTACGTGTCGTTCAATACCTCTACAGTGCAATTATCGGTATCTGTCGCCTTCAAATTATCGATAACAGTTAATAATACAGTATATATCCCAGGCATGGTATAACTATGTGAAGTATTAATACCACTTCCAAAACTCCCATCACCAAATTTCCATTCCCAAGATATAATATATCCATCCGGATCATAAGAATAACCACCATAAAACCATGCATCGTCTCCAACATCCACAGTTTGATATTTTGGATATGCTGCTGCAACTGGGGGTTCGTTGGTATCGTTGCCTGGTAGTACCGTAACATTTGCATAGTCCCTGTCTGTGGCATTCTCGTTATCGTATACCGTCAACCATACTACATAATGTCCAGGTGAGCTGTATACATGTGAAGTAATATCTCCACTTCCGTAATTACCATCACCAAAATCCCAGATATAGTATGTTATATATCCATCTGGATCATATGAATCATTGCCGTAAAACCACGCTTCCTCCCCCACGGATACTTCCTGGTATTTTGGGTATACATGTGCCACTGGTGGCTGATTCGTAGCGATGGTATTTTGAGGCACCATCACTATCATGGCTGTTGCAAACACTAAAAAGGTGAGCGTTATGCCCACAATTTTTTTTATTTTACTATTCATTTTTTCTACCTCCTATACACTTCGGGTGTCACGCCCGTACAAATCACTATTATGTTTTTGAGTATATTAATTGAATTTGGTTCGATTTTTTGATGGGGTTATAAAGATTTTAGAACAATTTTTGAATGATTAATAATGACACAAAACTTCGAATATCGATGATTAGTGAGAAAATTTTCGTATTTCAACGTTCCCTTATTTTAAAATAGATTTAATGTATACCCGAAGGTCATGACTCCTGATGGTACAATACCACCAAAGGAGGATTTACCCACATCCAAGAAGGAAACAAAGGGTGTAAAGATACTTCTGGGAGATCCAAAGAAAGCAATAATCAAACTGGCAGTCCCCATGATCATCGCCATGTCTGCAAACACGATCTACAATCTCGTGGACGCTATCTGGGTAGCTGGTTTGGGTCCTGATGCATTGGCTGCAGTGGGATTCTTCTTCCCATTTTTAATGGTGGCTTTGTCCCTTGCAGTTGGATTAGGTGTGGGTGGTGCCGCAGCCATATCACGAAGAATAGGTGCAAAGGATAAAAAAGGAGCCGACAATGTGGCTGTGCACACCATTATTTTCATGGTGATAATTTCTGCAATATTCTCCATTTTATTCTTTATATTTGCAGAAGAAATATTCAGACTCTTGGGTGCCGGGGATGTGACAGGTGATGCAACAGCCTACGGTAGAGTGCTATTCGGGGGTAGCATAGTGATCTTCTATACGCAGGTTGCCACTGCTATTCTCAGGGCCGAGGGAGATGTAAATAGGGCAATGTATGCCTTGATACTTGGTGCGGCATTGAACATAGTACTGGATCCCTTTTTCATCTACACTTTGGATATGGGAGTGGTGGGTGCAGCGTGGGCCACACTTCTTTCTCTTAGCATTACCTGTCTTTTGTTGTTATATTGGATGTTCTTTAAAAAAGACACCTATATAACCTTCAACTTTCGTAATTTTTCCTATAACCGCGCTATTACCAAAGATATATTTGGAGTGGGCTTGCCGGCTATGGTCATGCAACTTTCTATGTCAATTTCCATGATTGTAATCACATTCATTGCCGGATATGTGGGCGGAACCGATGGTGTTGCTGCATATACAACTGGATGGCGGGTCGCCATGATCGCCATACTTCCCTTACTTGGTATAGCAACTGCGGTTGTGTCAGTTACTGGTGCTGCATATGGAGCAAGTGATATAAAAAAGCTAAAAACATCATTTCTATATGCCGTGAAAATTGGAGTTGTAATAGAGGGAATTGCAGCACTTTTAACATTCATATTTGCCCCCCAGATCACATCAGTATTCACACGCTCTGAAGAAACCCTCAGAATAGCTGATGACATAACAGACCTTTTAAGGATAATGGCAATTTTCTATCCAGGTGTGGCCTTTGGCATGTTCTCATCATCCATGTTCCAGGGGACAGGAAAAGGTAACAACGCACTTATCGTCACCATCGTCCGTACACTTATTTTGGGTACTCCTCTTTCGGCCATATTTGCCATATCCTTTGATTGGGGCCTTCCTGGAGTTTGGTGGGGAATGGTGGTGGGCAACCTCCTGGGCTCATTTCTCGCATTTTCCTGGGCCAATATTTATATCCGTCAATTGAGGTCTAAGTGGCAGGATGCGGGGTTTTCCCCCAAATCCGCGACAAAATCTAAATAACCAAATGCTATTTACAAGATGATGCCCTATAAGATTCCCACCGATGAAGAAGTTCTGCGTTCAATAAAGAATGTGATGAACAACCTGGGTGTAGTGAACTCCCAAACAAAACTAAAGGAGCTTGTGGAGCGGGACCTCCATGAAACAGATAAGAAATATCATGTGAGTCCGCACCGTCTGCGAGTTTTGGCCCTCTCCTCTGATGATATCCGTGTGGAAATCCATTGTCGTGAAACAGAAACAAAAAAAAGTGTGAATAAATGTCCTGTATGCAACCATAAATTGAAGCTTGTCAAGAACAAAACAATATTCGATGGGGTGGTGATCATCGGCCAGGAGTGCACCCACTGTCCCTATTGGACAGGATTGAAAAGAAGGGTACCAATAAGGTATGTTTTTACTGCGAAATAAAATGTTAATGAGGGCGGAGGATGGATAAGGAATTAAAACGGCTTTTGGAAAGACAGCATTATCGCGTCATTGGAGATCACAGTGGAGTAAAAGTCTGTCACTGGATGAGGCAAAAATTACTTCATGGTAGGGTCTGCTACAAAGAGACTTTCTATGGTATCGAATCTCACCGGTGCCTGCAAATGACACCTACTATAGATGCCTGCACCCAAAATTGCCTGTTCTGCTGGCGGGTTAAAGGATTTTCTTGGGAAGCACTACATAAGGATTTCGATTCTGCAGAGATGATCCTCAAAGAATCTATCAAGGCTCAAAAACCTCTTATTTCCGGATTCAAAGGGGACCCACGTTGCAATGAGGAATTATGGCATGAAGCACTGGAACCGAACCAGGTGGCAATTTCACTTACCGGTGAGCCAACCCTCTATCCTTTGCTGGGAGAATTCATAGAATTGTGTCATAAAAGGGGGATGACAACATTTCTTGTTACAAACGGCACAACCCCAGATATATTGGAGAAGCTGGATCCTTTGCCAACCCAATTGTACGTGACAGTTGCCGCACCCAATGAGAAGATCTTGAAGAAGTTATGTGCACCCATGGTTCCTGATGCGTGGTCATTACTAATAAAAACCCTTGAAATTCTCCCTTCACTGGATACGAGAAGGGTCATCAGGCACACCCTTGTTGACGGCTGGAATATTGGCTGGGAGGAGGATTATACAAAACTGGATGAAAAGGCAGAGCCCATGTTCATTGAGCCAAAAGGCTTCGTTTTCGTGGGAGGTTCCCGGCAGAGGATGGCTATGGAGAATATGCCCTCACATGAAAAAGTGAAAGTATTTGGAAAACAGCTTGGCACACTTCTAGGTGTGAAGATACTCATGGAAAGGGAGGACAGCAGAGTCGTTTTGCTTGGGGAGGACATTAAAAGATGTAAAATCTTATGAAAGGTGCAAATTATGTAAATGTATGTAGCTTAATATGCTGCCTTGAATAAAATGGGAAAATAACTAAGAACTGATGTTTTACCTTGCTCTAATGGTCTCTAAGTTATATGGCACCCTTGTCTCCACCCCGTACCTCTTATAGAGAGTTGATGCCAATTCAATGCATTTCGATTCTTCACCATGGCCTATTATGATGCGCTCGGGTTTTGGATCCATGGAGCCAATATAATTGAGAAGTTGTTTCCTGTCAGAATGCCCAGAGAAACCATCACAGGTCTCTAAATTCAACTTGATATCTACAGTTATCTGATTTCCCTTATCATTCATAACAAGCTGTGAAAGACCCCTTTGTATCCTTCTACCCAGCGTACCTTCAGCCTGATATCCCACAAATATGATTGTGTTGTTAGAATCAGAGGCCCATGTTTTAAAGTACTCCATCACAGGCCCGCCGTTCATCATACCTGAGGTAGCCAATACAATAAATGGATCGGTATCGTTAGCTATGGTTTCTCTCATCTCCTGACTGTCCACCCTCTTGAAGACTTCGCTTAAGAACGGATTCTCGCCTTTCTGGAATATCTGAGTGCGCAATTGGCTGTTGAGATACTCTGGATGGGCTGTGTGGATGGCTGTTGCTTCCCATATCATACCATCGAGATAGATTGGTAGGGTTGGTATCTCACCGTAGCGCATCAGTGTCTCAAGAACTATCATTACCTCCTGCGACCTTCCTACAGCGAATACAGGAACCAGTATCTTCCCCTTTCTTGAAATGGTTCGTTGTATAACACTCTTAAGCTGCTCTGCTGCTTCCTTGCGGGAAGGCTGGTTGTCCTTATGACCTCCGTATGTTGATTCAATAATAAGGGTTTCCAATCTCGGGAACTTGTTGATTGCTTGGTTGAATAGCCACGTCTTCTCAAACTTGATATCACCAGTTACAGCGATATTGTACATACCATCGCCAATGTGAAAATGTGCTATTGCTGAGCCAAGTATATGACCTGCATTATGAAAGGTAAGCCTGATATCAGGTGCTATATCGGTCGTTTCCCCGTATCGAAGAGGTATACAGTGCTTCACAACCTCCTTGATATTTGCAGATTCGTAGGGGCTTTTCTTTCCCTCACCAAATGCAACCTTAATATAATCGAGCTGGAGAAGGGTCATCAGATCCCTCGTCGGAGGTGTACAGTATATTGGCCCATCATAGCCGTATCTAAATAAAGCGGGCACCAATCCACAATGATCCAAGTGGGCGTGAGTTATGACTATTCCATCGAGATTTTCCAATGGTTGAACCTCAGGCGCATTTAAAAATGGATTCGTGGCCTCCTCGCTGGAGAAGTCCACGCCACAGTCCACAAGAATTTTACTGTCTCTTGTGGATATCAGTGTTGCACTCCTACCCACCTGTCGGTAGCCCCCCAATGCCGTGCTGCGAATCCAATTTTCTCCCACATTCTCTGCCCTGTTCAACCTATGTCCAACATTTATCAAAAACTCTCTTCGCTCCTCATGCACTGAGCGTAGAAAATCCCTGATCTCTCCCACAGTCTTCGAGGGTATGGGGGGACTCCTTACCACTTTGGGGGCCCAACCAATTTTTTTCTTGATTTCATTGAGTATTGCACCGTGTTTACCAATGGCAATTCCAGGGGCTATTGCCTCTATTGTGACCTCTCCTGTATCGTGCTCAAAATAGATATTTGTAATTTCTGCATCATCTGGGACTATCTCTCTAATGAACTCCTCTGCACTTTCCATCTCAGCCAGTAGGGTCGGGTCAGGTCGTACATCCACCCTTCTTCTTAGAGATTGCGCCAGCTTTCTCACAATATCGCTGTTATCAGCGAATTCATCGAGATTTTTGGTGTAAATTACCACAACAGAGCCCTCAAACTCGATTTCTGTTATCTCGACTCCTGATGGTACGGTTTCTTTTACAATCGATGATACTTCATTTAGTACAGTTTCTGCGCTCATAAAATTCACGCCGATTATGGGTTTGTTAAATTCTCTTACGATCCTGTTCTAATCCAATCCCATTTTCTTTTTTCTCTCCGTGATATCATTTTCAGAGAGCTGTTTAAACTCCTTTTTCTTAATGACAGCCAGATCGATACCGTCTCCGGAGGCAGCATCGCGCTTCATAGCTGCTGTCAGAGCGCGGATGGATAAATCGATTCCTTCAGAAGTTGATAGACCATCCTTATAATGATCCTCTAAAACGCCATATACGTAGGGGGAGCCGGATCCGGTGGTGACATATTTATCCTCTATCGCACCTCCAGCTGCATCCAGGGAATAGACATGTCCTCCATCACTGTCAATCCCCCCTATAATCAATGCGACCCAGTACGGGAAGTATCGTCTGCCGCTCAGTATGTTTGCCATCAAGGTGGAGGCGGCTTTTACGGTCATGCTGGTATTTCTTTTCAGCTTGTACAGTTCCACCTCTGCTGAGAGATACCTTGCAAGCACCTGTGCGTCCCCCACAAGACCTGCAACAGTCAATCCAAGGTTGCTGTCGATTTTGAAGAGCTTTTGGGTTGTCTTGTGTGCAATCAGGGTGCCCATGGTCGCCCTTCGTTCCGTGGCCAGGACCACGCCGTCCTTACAAACTAGCCCCAGGGTTGTCGTTCCCGTTTTCAGTTCTTCGTTCATATATGTTCACATCCTTTTTTTCAATTGCCTCATGACCTATTTAAATATCAATTCATTTTGATACCAGAGCTTCTTTGGTTTATCTCCCCATTTCCACTCTAAAACTGCTAAAACAGGCAAATTCCACAATGCCTATAGGGGTATATAATGATTTCTATACCACTGTTTTTTAAAACAAAGTTAGCGAGGAGGAATTGATATTTTTGTACGTTGAATATCAAAATTAATAGAAATAAAACCTCGTAATTTTGAGGGCAAAATATAATACTGTCCTTGCCCATGGCAAGTCTGTAAAAGTTTCAAGAATCAAGGGAGGTAATTTGATGCTCGATAGGTTGAGAAAAAGCCTTGAGAATTGCCCTATTGTGAAAAAAGGTGATTACGATTACTTCGTACACCCTATAACAGATGGTATTCCAAAGATGGAGCCAGAGCTCCTTGAGGATGTAACCTCCGAGATAATCGAGATTGGTAACATGGACTGCGATAAGATAGTGGCAGCTGAAGCCATGGCAATTCCCCTTGGGGTTGCCCTTTCCTTAAAAATCGGGAAACCCTATGTCGTCATTCGTAAAAGACAATATGGACTACCAGGTGAAGTTTCTGTTGAACAGGTGACAGGTTATTCCAAATCAAACATGTATGTAAATGGTATTTATAAGGGAGATAAGGTCCTCATCGTTGATGATGTTCTGAGTACAGGGGGGACTTTACGGGCATCGGTTGGGGCATTAAGAAGTATAGGTGCCCAGATAGTGGACACGGTTATAGTCTTCAACAAGCACAAGAACAAGAAGGAGTTGGAGGATGAGCTAAAAATGGAAATTAAAACACTCCTGGATGTGGATGTGGTAAATGGGAGGGTCGTGGTTGGTTAAGGGCGTGCCAATAATATACCAATAAATCTCATAAAAACATTTAAGCGTTTAAATCTATTACGGGGCTTGAGGGGGTTTAAATGGTAGTGAAAGTAGCAATAAACGGATATGGTACGATAGGAAAGAGAGTTGCGGATGCTGTTACATTACAGGACGACATGGAGATCATCGGCGTTACTAAAAGGAGACCCACATATGAGGCAAAAATGGCTGTAAAAAATGGTTTTCCATTCTACGCCGCTGATGAAGAATTTATAAAGGGTTTTGAAGAGGAGAACATAACGGTAAAGGGAACATTAAAAGATCTCCTTCAGATGGCCGATATAGTCATGGACTGTACACCAAAAAAATGCGGTTATAAATCGATGTACGAGGAATATGGGAAAAAAGCCATATTCCAAGGGGGAGAGAAGCACGATTTAACAGGATTGTCCTTCAATGCCATGGCCAATTACGAGAATGCCATAGGGAGGGATTATGTAAGAGTGGTATCATGCAACACAACAGGCCTTTGCAGAACGCTTTTTCCATTAGACGAGTCTTTTGGCATAGAAAATGTAACAGCAGTTATGATAAGAAGGGGCGCTGATCCATGGGATTCAAAAAGCGGGCCAATAAATGCCATCGAACCTGTATTGAAGGTTCCTTCGCATCACGGTCCTGACGTGCAAAGTGTTATGCCGAATCTGAATATTCAGACCACGGCAGTAAAAGTTCCAACCACGATAATGCATCTTCACTCAGTTGTTGTGAGACTTAAAGGCGAAACCACAACAGAAGATGTCATAGATATATGGGATAAAACTCCAAGGGTGAAGTTCGTTTGCTCCAAACACGGCATAAAATCCACGGCCCAAATCATGGAGTTGGCCAAAGATTTGGGAAAGAAACGTGCTGATCTATTTGATATCGCGGTGTGGAGGGATGGCGTTCATGTTGTGGATAACACCCTCTACTATTATCAGGCAATTCACCAAGAGGCCGATGTTGTACCTGAGAATGTGGATGCTATCAGGGCCATGTGCAATATTGAAAGTGACAAGATGAAAAGCATAAAGAAGACGGACATAGCCATGGGAATCGATTAGGCAGTCATTACAGTTTCAATATAATAAATCTAAAATTGGGATAGATATTAATATCCGACATACGATTACCCCTTGATATCATGTTGGTTAGTTTGGTTTTAATTAAAACAGAAACAGGGACAGAACGAGATGTTGAGGCCGCGGTCAGAAAGGTAAAGGGGGTAAGAGAAGCTCACCTTCTTTTTGGGGTGTACGATATATCTGTCAAGGTGGAATGCGAGAACCTGGAGGAGCTGACCAAGATCGTTATCGATAAAATCAGACGTATTCCTGGTGTCAGAGAAACAAAAACCCTCCCTGGCGTGCGGTATGGGTCGATATAACATTATTTTGGTCAATCCTAAACTTGAAGATATTTTGCATCCAGATGATTCTCATCTATGACCTCTCAATGAAAAGATTTATAACCCCCCCAATATATGTACAAAATTGTAGGGAAACCTACGGAGGACAAAAACATGAAAATATTTAAGAGAGATGAAGAAGGCGTGTCTCCGGTTATCGCCGTCATCTTGATGGTGGCTATAACCGTGGTATTGGCGGCTGTTTTGTATGTGATGGTCTCAGGCATGATGCAAGAGACAGAAACCACACCTAGGGGTAGCCTAAGAGCCGTCCCTGACGAAACAATAGCAAACCAATATAATCTGCAGTTCGAGGGAAACGTAGCTCTCGACAAGATCACCATTACCCTCCGCGATACAAGCGTGGGGAAGTCAGCGATAATGGATCCCCCATCAGACGGAGCTAATGCTTCAGTATCAGGCGGGGCTTGGCTTATATATGATGACGTCGGCACCACTGGAAAACTGGACGGCACTGACACCTTGACAGTAGGTGGAGGTGCGGCAGGCGATATAGTTACAGTAACGTACAAAAAGACTGGTGGGACCGTCGGAACAGTGACTCTATAAGACTAAGGGATATTTTCCCTTTTTTTTTATTTTTTATTTATTGGACTAATTATACCAATAATAGATGGTTTTTTTCCATAAAATCTATTAATTTCCTCTTTTAAGCGGTTAAATCTAAGATTTGGACCTAATTATTAGGATTCAAATCAGGAAATCATAAATTTCTTGGATTTCTGGAAGTAAAGGAAGTTTTAATCTCAGTTTGTATTTTTTTACGAGAAAATAGATTTTTTTATAATACAGCGGGCATTTTGCTTGGCAATCACAATATTTATATTGTGGATAAGCATAACTATAGTTGTTGAAGATGGAGGAAAGTGATATGATAAGAATGGATAATGATGGGCCATTTTTTCTAAAAAAACAGTCTATTAAACTAAAGCACTTGGATAGGAAAGGAGTTTCTCCAGTAATAGCTGTGATTCTTCTAGTGGGCATAACAGTGGTTCTTGTGTCCCTGCTTTACATAATGGTAAGCAATATGATATCCGAATCAGAGTTCACACCCAGAGGTGTTTTATATTTCAATAGTGACCCTGATATTCAAAATAAGTACAATGGTAAATTTGAGGGTTCAGTGAAGCTTGATAAAATCGAAATCGTTGTAACCGATGCAAGTTTGGGTGAGTCCATTATTTTAGACCCTGATGTAGAAACGCAAAAAGAAATCACAGGTGGTCTGAACATTACATTTGAGAATATAAATGATAATGACAAATTGGATGGACCAGATGTCATAGTTATTGAGGATGGAGGAGTTGGCGACTTAATAAAGATCGTATACAAATCTACAGGCGAGACATCTGGATGGGCTAAGCTGAACTAGGGTTGTTGTTTAAGACGTTAATTACATATGAAATCCTATTTTCATTTTTAGAAAGCGATATTTATCAACATATTTTCCTTCTTTCGCAAAAATTTTTATCCTATTACAATGTTTTTGGCGAAAGAGTGATTATTGACCCATAGGATTTGGAGGCAGAATATGAATCCAAAGGATTGCAAATATACTAAGGAGCATGAATGGATAAAGGTTGAAGGAAGTGTTGCCACCATAGGAATTACGAATTTTGCCCAGGAGCAACTGGGGGACATCGTTTCAGTTGAGTTCCCAAAAGTCGGCAAGGAGTTCAGTATAGGCGAGAGCCTGGCCTTGATAGATTCCATGAAAACCACATCAGACGTGTATGCCCCGATTTCGGGTGAGATCTTGGAGATCAACAGTGAACTCGAATCCAGACCCGAGCTTTTAAACGAGGATCCATACGGTGAAGGCTGGATTCTTAAACTGAATATCAAAAATCCAAATGAGCTGGAAGATCTTATGAATGCTGAGGAATACGAGGCTCATGTGGAAAAAGAGGCGGAAGGAGCATGAATTTCGTCCCGAACACAAAGAAAGAAAGGGAGGAAATGATGGATTTTCTGGGTATTTCCTCTATTACGGAACTGTTTGAGGATGTGGATGCCGGAATTAGAAATAAAGATGATCTAAAACTCCCTGAGCCCATGTCCGAAATTGAGATTATAGATTACCTTGGCGAACTCTCAAGTTCTAATCATAATATGCAGGATTTTGCGTGTTTTCTAGGAGCAGGTGCATATTACCATTTCATACCGAGTGTTGTTGACCATTTACTTCTAAGAGGTGAATTCTATACCTCCTATACACCTTATCAGGCCGAGATGAGTCAAGGTATGCTGCAATCCATTTTTGAATTTCAAAGCATGATATGTGAGCTTACAGGAATGGACGCAGCCAATGCCTCAATGTACGATGGGGCAAGTGCCTTGTCTGAGGCCGCGATTTTGGCTGCAAAGTATACTGAGAAAAAAAGCATTATGATTTCAAAGGCTGTCCATCCTGAATACCGTCATGTTCTTAAAACATATGCAAACGCCTTTGGATTAAAAATTCTTGAGACTGAAATGGAAAATGGCCTTTCCGATATCAAAGATATAAAGACCAAGTTAAATGATTCGTGTGCCTGTGTGATCGTTCAATTTCCAAATTTTTTTGGTAATATAGAAGAATTAAAAGAGATTGGAGATTTGGCCCATAAAAACGATTCTATTTTTGTTACAAATGTTGTGGAGCCCATATCACTTGGTCTTCTGAAACCTCCAGGCGCTTTTGGAGCTGATGTAGTGGTTGGTGAGGCCCAG
This sequence comes from Thermoplasmata archaeon, assembly GCA_020348445.1. Taxonomy (GTDB): domain Archaea; phylum Thermoplasmatota; class Thermoplasmata. The sequence goes on along the minus strand of CP070751.1, from coordinate 4,329,315 downwards.
GCCCTAGGTAATCCCCTAAACTACGGTGGTCCCCATCTGGGTTTTATGGCAACCAAAGAAGAATTCCTTAAAAAGATACCAGGCAGAATTTCCGGCCTCACCCTTGACACAAGTGGTGAAAGAGGATTCATACTAACTCTCCAGACAAGAGAGCAGCATATTAGGAGGGAAAGGGCTACATCAAATATTTGCACAAACCAGGCTCTAAATGCCCTAGCAGCCACAATATATCTGGCTGTAATGGGCAAACATGGATTAAAAGAGGCTGCAGAAATATGTTACCAAAGAGCGCATTATGCCAGCAAGAAGATATCAGATGTGAAAGGATTTGAGATGCGTTTTTCTGTGCCATTTTTCAACGAATTTTTAATAGAATGTCCAAAATCTCCAAAAGAGATCAACAGGACCTTGCTTTCAAAGAATATCTTAGGTGGATTTGAGGTGGGGAAATATTATGAGGAAATGGAAAACTGTATGTTGCTATGTGTAACTGAGATGAACACCAAAAGCCAGATTGACGAGCTAGTAAACGCAATTGCGGAGGGATTGCCTTGAAATTGATATTTGAAAAAAGTGTCTCAGGAAGAATGGGTGTTACCCTCCCCAAACCAGGAGTTCCAAAATCAGATTTAAACATTCCAGAGGAGTATTTAAGGGAGGATTTGAACCTACCTGAACTTTCAGAAATAGATGTCGTAAGGCATTATACGAGTCTATCATTGAAAAATTTCGGGGTGGATTCAGGTTTTTACCCATTGGGATCATGTACAATGAAATACAATCCCAAGATCAACGAGAGTATTGCTTCATTTCCTGGATTTAGGAATTCGCATCCATATCAACCTGAAGGTGGAAGCCAAGGTGCTCTTCAGCTAATGTACAAGCTCTCAAATTATCTTTGCGAAATCACTGGTATGGACGCCTTTACACTTCAGCCAGCAGCAGGAGCGCATGGTGAATTGACTGGGCTGATGATGGCAAAGGCCTATTTAAAGAAAAAAGGGGAAGAGAGAAAGAATATATTAATACCAGATTCAGCACATGGGACCAATCCTGCAAGCTCAGTTGGATGCGGATTCGATACCATAAAGATAGAAACCAACAGGAAAGGAACCGTGGATTTGGAGGCGTTGGCAGCAGCAGCCGATGAAAACACAGCTGTTCTGATGATCACCAATCCCAACACTCTTGGTATATTTGAAAAAGATATTGTCAATATCTCCAAAATAGTACATTCCCATGGTGGGCTCGTATATCTGGATGGGGCGAATATGAACGCCATGCTTGGCATAGTTAAACCAAGGGATATGGGTGTGGATATGATGCATCTGAATCTTCACAAGACCTTTTCTACACCCCATGGTGGAGGTGGCCCTGGAGGCGGGCCAGTGGGTGTAAGGGAATTTCTTAAGGATTTCTTGCCTGCCCCGATAATAGAAAAAAAGAAAGACAAATATATCCTCAATTACGATGTTACAAACTCCATAGGTAGAGTAAAACCTTTTTATGGGAATTTCGGTGTTATGGTTAAGGCTTTTACCTATATCAGAATGCTTGGATCCCAAGGACTAAAAGATGTGGCTGAAAATGCGGTTCTCAACGCCAACTATCTGATGAGGAAGTTAAAAGAAGATTATCTCCTGCCTTATGATGTAGTTTGCAAGCACGAATTCGTGATTTCTGGTGAGAACCAGAAAAAGGACGGTGTAAGTACGATGGATATAGCCAAGCGCCTTTTAGATTACGGCTTTCACCCACCCACTATTTATTTCCCATTGATCGTCAAAGAGGCAATGATGATAGAGCCAACAGAGACAGAAAGTAAGCAGACCCTTGATGAATTTGCAGATGCTATGCATAAGATTGCAGAGGAAGCAAAAACAAATCCAGATATCGTTAAAAGCGCACCACATATTACTCCTACAAGGAGATTGGATGGTGTTTTGGCCGCAAGAAAACCCATTGTAAAATATAAACCCAGTGATTCAGATGTCTGAAATCGCATTTATATATCCGATAAAGACCCGCCCCTTAAGTGTTACTGGAAATTCATGTGCTCTTTCCTGTGCACATTGCAATGGACATTATCTACGCCAAATGAAGATCGCAGATTATAGTGTAAAAGATGAGCAAGAAGAAATAAAGAGTTATCTTATTAGTGGAGGATGCGATGAAGAAGGAGCTGTACCAATTAAGGATAATATTGAACTGATCAGGGAACTTTCAAAGGATAATAAGGTGATTACACATACGGGATTGATAAACAAAGAGGATGTCGATGCTATTTCACCTTACATTCATGCAGCTTCGTTCAACATGATAGGAGATGATTCGACAATTAATGAGGTTTACAATCTCGATAAAACAGTTTCTGACTTTTCCGAGAGTTACAGCTACTTGATGAAGAAAATCAAGACATATCCCCATATTACCATTGGACTACACAAAGGTAAAATTAAAGGCGAGTATAAGGTCATTGATCTTCTATCAGAAATTGGAGTAGAAGCCGTTGTTTTCAATGTATTCATACCCACGAAGGATACAGAATTTGAAGATGCCAAACCACCTGATTTAATGGATGTTTTTAGAGTTATATCCTATGCAAGAAGAAAAATGAAAGATACCAAAATATTTCTTGGATGCATGAGACCAGGTGGGACATATAGGGAGGAACTGGATGCTTTCTGTGTTATAACCGGTATTGACAGGATAGTCCAACCATCCAAGAATGCAAAAAAGATTGCACGGGGTATGGGTTATAAGATAACCGAAAGCATGGAGTGCTGTATCATATGATTAGGGTTGCTGTGGGTTCTGCAAAAGTCCTGGGACTCTCAAGAATTAAAATGGATATACTCCCAACCACAGCCCACCTGATGACCCCGGGAAGATGCGTTCATGATTGCAAGTTTTGCACACAGGCAAAATCCTCTCATGCAGATCAGAAGTTGCTTTCAAGAATATCCTGGCCCGAATATGAGGAAGAGGTTGTTTTTAGCGCATTAAGAGACAAGCAGGATAGATTCCAGAGGGTATGCCTTCAGGTTGTACATTCGGATGTACACGATGATTTTTTGGAGTATGTAAGAAAAATTAGAACGGTGTGTGACCTTCCAATCAGCGTTGATATTAAAGCTGATGATATCAAAATAGTGAGAAATACAATTGAGGCTGGAGCCGATGTTGTGGGCCTGCCCATTGATGCAGCCAACTCACAGATTTTTAAAAGGATTAAAGAGGGATCATTCTCATCCCAGATGGAATTGATAAAACAGGCTGCAGATGAATTTGATGGTAAAATCAGCACCCATCTCATCATAGGTCTTGGCGAGAGTGAAAAAGATACTGTGGACCTCATTTCAGAGCTCCATAGATATGATGTGACCTTGGGGTTGTTCGCCTTCACTCCGATAAAAGGTACTTTATTAGAAGATATGAATCCACCTCGATTAAAGCAATACAGGAGGATTCAGTTGTTAAGGTTTTTGATCTACCATAATTTCGATCCTGACATCATATACGATGATCATGGAAATATCACGGGCTTGGACATGGATTATAAAGAGCTCATGAATGTAGTTGAGCCATCGGCATTTCAAACAACAGGCTGTCCAGGATGCAATCGTCCTTTCTACAATGAGAGGCCTGGTGAAACATTGTATAATTATCCTTACGGGCCCTCAAAAGATGAATTCCAAAGGGCACTTCAAAAAGCAATCAGCGGATTGGAGGGATACATTGGTTAATGTTGGAAAATGCATATACAAGGTTCCAAATGGAAAGTTGCTGAAGGTCACGGTGGAGTTTGAGGAGGATACAATTTCCAGGGTGCAGATCAAAGGGGATTTTTTTATTCATCCCGAAGAGAGCCTGGATGATCTTGAAGTGGCTCTCAAGGGAAAGGACTACACAAGAAAAACCATCGGTGATATAGTAGGGGATTTCTTTGCAAGATCTGGATTAATCGCTTTTGGAATCACGCCAAAAGCCGTTGTAGATGCCATATTGAAATGCAAGGAGGACGTAGTATGAAATGGAGGCTGCTTTTAACGGGGCATAATGATGCCACAACAAATATGTCCATTGACGAAGCGATAATGGTTTTCGTGGGTCAGGGTGCCTCACCACCAACTATAAGATTATATGGATGGTCCCCACCTGCTGTTTCCATCGGTTACTTTCAGGGCTTGGAAGAGGAAGTGAACCTGCAAGTATGTAAAGACCTAAACATAGATTACATCAGGAGGATAACAGGGGGAGGGGCTGTTTTTCACGAGAGCGAGGTGACATACAGTCTTTCAATTCCAGAGGCCCAGCTATTAATCCCGCACAACATACTTGAATCCTATAAAGTCATATGTCAGGGAATTGTTGAGGGATTGGGAGAACTGGGAGTAATATCCAAATTCGTACCCTTAAATGACATCATCGTCGAAGGGAAAAAGATATCAGGTAGTGCCCAGACAAGGCGAAACCGTACCATTCTCCAGCATGGCACAGTGCTTATCGATACAGATGTAGAAAAGATGTTTTCGATATTGAAAGTGTCCTCTGAGAAGATCAAAGATAAGCTAATAAAGGATGTGAAAGAAAGGGTGACCAGCCTTAAGAACACATTATCAAGAGAGGTCAGTTTCCAAGAAGTGTGTGATGCACTGGCAAAAGGTTTTGAAAAATCACTTGATATAGAACTGGAGAAAGGGGAGTTGACAGAATCTGAACTGGCACTTGCTGAGGATATAAAAAGGGAGAGATACGAAACCCACAACTGGAATCACAGGAGGTAAACCTGGTAACCCCAACTTTTAATAACCGAGATTCTTTTATATCTCTGGTAAAATTATGTCCATTAGCACCCTAAGACAGTGGCTCAAACTGGCAAGATTGCAGGCAGGTGCCGCAACAGCAATAACATGTGTTTTCGGTGCAATTCTCATGATGCCGGGAGACGAAATCGATATTATTCATCTTGTTTTTCTCTTTATAATTGGCCTGTTTTTCCATTTATACGGCTTTATATTGAACGAATATTCAGATATAGAAGTCGACAGATTTGCTAAGGAACTCTCAGAAAAGCCCCTTATAAAAGGTACCATTCAAAGAAAACATGCAAAACTTGCCGCAATTATTTCAGTTATTGTTGCAGTTGTGGCGGCGGTAATTATATTTAGAAATTTATATGCCACCTTTGCCCTTCTTCTCGCTATCGCCTTTGGAGGCATATACGATTTATATGGAAAAAAATTTTTTGGCGCGGACATCGTTTTGGGAATGAGCATATTCTTTTTCACCATATTTGGGGCACTTACTGTCTCCACAAATCTTACCTCAGTAGTTTTTATTGTAGCCTTTCTCTTCTTTTTGCAGCTTACCTATCAAACAGGTGTTACAGGAGGTGTGAAGGACATTTCACATGACCGTCTTGCGGGTGCAAAAACGTCACCTGTATACCTGGGCTGCAGGGTTATGGGTAAGAATTTGATCATCACCAGGAATTTCAAGATATATGCATCCGGGATTAAGTTGGTGCACACCCTGGTTATTCTCCTTCCGTTTTATCTGGGTTTTATGGAGTTCTATGATCCATGGATCCTGCAATTCCTAATAATACTTCTTTTTGTCATACTTATGTGGGCCACAGTTATCAAGACACTGAGTTTTAAAGAGTTCCGCAGAGTGGAACTGATGAAGGTACTGGGAGCACAGGAATTGGCAACCTGGCCAATGACATCCATTCTGATTATAGGTGAAATCGGAATTTGGCATGGTCTGTTTCTTTTGTTCTTCCCTATAATCTGGCTGGCGGCCTTCTTATATATCATCTATGGCAAGTTCATGCCCAATGTTTAAGCTTACAAAGGATCGATTGCATGTTTAGGTTTCTTTCTTCCTTCCCCAATAGGGTTTACTAGCCGTAAGTACAACCCTTCCTAAACCGGCCAGTAAAAGCAAAAATATCAATTCGTGAAATCCCCTTGGCCTTGAAAATAACCTATGAAAAATACTATTTAAGCTATAGCTCTCTTCGAATGCATAATAGCAGCCGTTAAGAAGTTCTTCGGAAGTCATATTCTTTGGTTTGTACACGACACTATGCCAATTGTATTGGGACCAGTCATATGTGAGTATTCTACCCTGAGCGTCAAAAGTATTGAATATGTCAGTCCCTGGAAAAGGGGTTAACGGGAGATATGCAGGGATGTCGATATCTGCATCCTGGGCAAATTCCACAGTATTCTTGAATACATCCTTTGTATCTGTATCCCACCCAAATATAAAAGAGCCCCCCACCTCGATGCCGTAATCGTGGCATTTCTTAACCAAGGTTTTGTAGTCTCTTTTTATGTTAAAATGTTTGTTCATACTCTCTAATGTTTCTTTTGAGATACTGTCGAATCCAAATTGCAATACCATACAGCCTGCTTCGGCCACGGCAGCAATTAGTTCTTCATTGTCTAATATATCGACACTGCATGGACTCCACCACCGGAGGTTGTAATCCTTAATCTTCTCCATGATTTCCATGGTTTTTTTGGGACTGGCGATGAGGTTCGTGTTTGTGAAATGAGCTATTTTTCTATTGTTGTCCCAATTCTCTATCTCTTTGATTAGATTATCCAGTTCCTTATATCTGTATTTTCTTCCACTGTACATGGTTGCTCCACAAAATCTGCAATTATGGGGACACCCTCTCACTATCTCAGCGAGTTTGGTGGTAAAGAATTTATATTTTTTATAGATGGAAAGATCGGGGATTGGAAAGTCCCCGGGCTTTGCTAAAGTACCATAATAATAAGGTTTTAGAATATTGTTTTCACAATCACTTAAGGTATCTTTCCATACGTACTCTGCTTCACCTAAAATAACTGCATCACAGTGTCTTTTTGCTTCCTTGGGAAGAATGTATGTGTGAACACCACCCATGACACATGCAACATCAAGTCTTCTACACAAATCACCTATCTTATAGGCTTCATTTGCTATGCTTGTGAGAACAGAAATACCAACTAAATCATAATCTGAAATCTTTTTCTCTGTTGCCTTTTCAAAACCACAGTGTAAGAAATCCACTTGATGTTTGGAGGGAGTAATAGATGAAAGTATGCTGGGCCAAAGGGGCGGTGCTAGGGTATCACCACTTATGATATTGTTTGAGGGTTGCACAAGAAGAATTTTCAACGGCATTTTTATACCCGATTAAAGAATATTGACCGTGATAATCGAATAATTTTTGGTTTACATGTAAACCATTAAAACTTGCTTATTTATTTCATTCTAACTCGATGATGCAGTAAAACCCAATTTGAGTTAAGTTGCTCTAAAAAATTAAAAACACGCAGCTCCTTTTCCCTCAGCCCACCATTGTTTACTAAACGACATCACAAATCTACCTGATCCAGAAATTATCATGAGCATTATGATCTCTTTCAATCCCCTGGGCCTTGAAAAGAGACGCTGGAATATGTTTCTATAGCTGTAACTCTCCTCAAAGGCATAAAAACAACCCTCAAGAAGCTCCTTTGAAGTCATGTTCTTGGGTTTATAGACACATGTATTCCAGTTGTATTTAGACCAATCATCAGTAAGTATCCT
>CP070751.1:4319853-4321622 GCA_020348445.1 Thermoplasmata archaeon | reverse complement strand
TTCGACTTTCGCATATATTTGGCAACGGTATTGTCAGAAACATCAAGCCCGAGCTTTACGAGTTCACCTTGGATACGTTGGGCAGTCCAGGTTGGGTTTTCTTTTTGCAATTTACGGATAAGTTTTATAAGTTCCCAATCGATATTAGGCCTGCCCACTCTTCGAGATTTCCGTTTCCAGTAAAGCTTGAAGCCTTTTTTGTGCCAGCCAATAGCAGTAGGGGGCTTGACAATAATCAGTGATGATCTCCAATCGTTCCAGATTCTTGATAGCCAAACCCAGAAAATACGGTCGGTGTTTTTGATCTTCGGCCTTTTTATGCTGCGTTGCTGAACAGCCAATTGCTGGCGGAGAGCAAGGTTTTCAAGAACTATGTCTTGTTTGCTCCTGAATATGAGCCTTAGAAACTCAAAGATGAGCTTGGCAAGGATTTTCAAGGTTGCTTCCTTCCGAATATTCCTATAGAATTAATCCTTAATCGTTATTCAGGGAGTTTACATAAGTTGTTGAAATTAAAGAAGTTCGAATTTTTGAGTAGGACAGGAGCACTATACAGTTTGTTGTCCATTATAGTATCATATAAGGTATAAATCTTATAAAGGCTAACTCGCCCTGGGAAAGGGCAAAGGAGGAATGGCATGGACGTAATCAAGGATTGGCTGATCAGACTGGGGTTGGGAGAAGAAACGGCTGTCTTCGGCGTAAGGATACTGGCCATTGTCGCAATGCTCGGTGTGGCTTGCATAGCCTACATAATTGCCAAACGATTCTTGCTGCGAGTAGTCAAGAGCCTTGTGGAACGAAGCAAAACGATTTGGGACGATATCCTGCTCGAGCGAAAAGTCTTTAATCGGTTCTCCTATTTTGCACCTGCGCTGGTAATTTACGGTATGGCGCCATATGTCTTATCAGGATCCTCTGCTGCCATAACCACATTACAACTCGCTGCCAAAATCTACATGGTGATTGTCGGCTTGCTCGTATTTGATTCCTTCCTCAATTCGGTTGTTGAGATCTACCGCACCTTTGAATTCTCCCAGAAGAAACCCATTCGCGGCTTTGTGCAAGGAGCTAAGATCATTCTGTATTTCCTTGCTGGTATCGTCATTCTTGCGATGATTATGGGAAAGTCCCCGGTTATCGTACTCGGCGGTCTTGGCGCCATGATGGCAGTCTTTATGTTGATCTTCAAAGACTCAGTCTTGGGCTTTGTTGCCGGGATTCAGCTGTCAGCAAATAGGATGATTCACATTGGCGACTGGATCGAAATGCCCAAGTACGGTGCTGATGGAAGTGTCATCGATGTAGCCTTAACTACGGTAAAGGTGCAAAACTGGGACAAAACCATTGCCACTATTCCAACCTATGCTCTGATCTCTGATTCTTTCAAAAACTGGCGCGGCATGTCCGAATCTGGAGGTCGGCGAATCAAGCGAGCCATTTACATTGATATGAGCAGTGTAAAGTTTTGTACTGAGGAGATGCTTCAGAAGTTTAAGAAGTTTAAGTACATCAGCGAGTACATCGAAAGGAAAATGGAAGAAATCAAAGAACATAACCTCGCTGCAGGGGTGGATGAGTCTGAACTTGTTAATGGCCGGCACCTGACTAATATCGGCACCTTCCGGGCCTATGTGGCTGCTTACCTTCGAAACCACCCGAAGATTCACCAGGAGATGACCTTCCTGGTGCGGCATTTGGAACCAACGCCCAATGGCCTGCCAATCCAAATTTATGTGTTCAGCAATGATCAGGTCTGGGCCAATTAT
>CP070751.1:4288526-4319753 GCA_020348445.1 Thermoplasmata archaeon | reverse complement strand
CATTTATGTCTGGATAACCATCGTTATCATCATCTGTGTCAAGAACATCGGGATTGAGATCATTGTCCCAATCTATCGGAACTGAGGAATTATCTAATGGATTGCTTCCACATACAACCTCTGTTTCATCGCCCCAACCGTCGTTATCTGCATCTGGATCTAGATTGTCACCCATGCCATCGGAATCTGTGTCTACGTACTCATATGGATTGTTAGGAAACTCATCATTCCAACCATAAACTCCATCATTATCTTGATCTATATATGTCAAATAGATATCAGGGTTACCGTTTCTTTCGTCTTGCCATACAATCTTGTCATCGTGGATAGCTGGGAACTGCTGTGCTTTTGTATCTGTAGTGATCTGCGTCTCAGTATTTGTGCTCAAATCAAATAAGTAGATGTCCCAATTGAGGTTTCTCTCATCATACCATACAATCTTGTCCTCATATATTTTTGGAAACCAACTTTCTGATGAGTTCGTACTAATCTTCCTAATCGTGCCATCATTCAATTCATACATATAGACAGCCCAGTGAAGGTCTCTTGTGTCCATCCATACAATCTTATCATCATAGATAGCAGGCGCCATTTGTAATAATGTTTTATTAGTTATTCTTTTTTCTGTATTTGAGATCAAATCGTACATATAAACGTCCCAATTGGAACTGCTATTTCTAAAATCCATCCATACAATTGTATTTCCGTAGATATCTGGTAATCTCTGATCAGACATGGCAGTACAAATCGGGATCTCTGTTCTATTGCTCAGATTATATAAATATATATCACAATTACCGTTTCTCTCGTCCTCCCAAACGATCTTATCATAATATATTGAGGGGTAGTTCTGGCTACTACTATTATTAGTTATTTGCATCTCTGTCCCTTCGCTTATGTTATATAGGTAGATGTCTAAGTTTGCATTTCTATCATCTGCCCAAACAATTCTATCGCCATATATCGCAGGAAAATCTTGGATAAATAAATTTGAGGTGACCCTTGTTTTCGTTTTCTTGTTTAAATCATACATGTAAATATCACCATTGCCTGTTTTAAAGTCAGTCCACACAATTATATCCCCCCAAATATCTGGATCACGCTGATCAGCATCATCCCAAGTTATCCTCACCTCATTAGGCGATGCCTCCACATTCTCTACTACACTCAACATTCCCATAAAAACCGCACATATTAGTATCCACACAAAAAAAATAGATGATATTCTCATTCTTTTCTTATCCATGATTACCTCCCCCAAATCAGTTGATCTGTGGCCCGAATCAAGTTACAGGCTTAAATAAATATCGAAATGAAAAAAAACATCTAAAGAAAATCCTCCAGAGTGCACTCCCTCACCTTCTCGTTCTCGAAAAGGGAGCATATGGCCCCGTCCATAAGGCGTGTCCTCTGTTTGGTTTGATCGTAAACATCCCCGTCCCTAGGAATTTATAAGAAAAAAGGTTTATAAACGAATTCTCTTACAAAAAAACTAAGAGAAAAAGTTTATAAACTAAAAAGTTTATTTTAGGTTCATGTCAGCACCGTTTCAGGTTGGCGGAGAAGTGGAGCCCCCCTACTTCATAGGAAGGGATGATGTCCTGAGTGAGGTCTTAAGGGGCATAAGTTCCCTATCTCAAAATTATTTGATTGTTGGCCCAAGGAGAACAGGAAAATCCTCTCTTTTGAAAAACGTCGAAATGCGCTTAGTTAAGCGCAAGGATATTCTTGTAATAAACATCAATTGTATGGAGGTCACAACATATCTTGAGCTGCTCAAACTCGTGACCGAGAACTTATTATCATCCTACGAAAGAAGGCATAAGGCTAAAGGATTTGTGGAGGTTTTTAAAAAGAGCCTTACCGATAGTATCATTAATGTGATGCATAGAATAGAAAAAATCGGGGGCTCTGTGCAGAATGTGGTGGAGGGATACATATCCTTTAGAGAGAGGCAAATAGATGAACATGAACTGGCGAGAAAAACATTCGATTTTATAACGGAATTTGCCATGGAGAAGAACGTCAAGATTGTGGTTATTTTCGATGAATTTCAAAGAACTGCCGATTTCGACGGTTATCTTTTCAACCTCCTGAAAAGCAAAACAGATAGAGCTAAGGCGGTGAGATACATTTTCTCGGGCTCATCCCTTTCCATTCTTCAAAAAGTTTTTCTTCAGCCAAACTCACCACTTTACCTTATGGCCACGAGAATCAATATCGGTCCTCTTGAGGTTACGGATATTAAAAAATTCATATCAAAAAGACTTGCAGAGTTTAACATGAAAATCGAGGAAGAAGCAATAAACAGCATATGCGAACTGACCTCGGGAATTCCATTTTATTTCCAGAAGCTTGGAGATATCTGCTATCGCAATGCGATTATGAACAAGAAGAAAACGATCAAAAACAAAGATGTTATTTTAGGTTTCAACGAAATGCTCGCAGAATTCGACTCCGAATTTGAGATGAGATTCGAGCACAGCTTTTCTAATAAACAGCAGCGGATCCTAAAAGCTCTTTCAACAAAGGAAAGTATGAGGGTTTCTGAGATCGCATATGCAATGGATCTTTCTGTAAACGAACTCGGCAAAGACATAAAATTACTGCGCGACTCCCTGACCTTAAATCGAATAGAAAGAGGAAGATATGAGCTGGTAGACGGTGTTTTTAGAGCATGGCTGTCAAAAGGTTATAAAAACATTTAAAAAACTGAAATTGTATCATTAAAAATCAAAGGGAGGGTGAGTTTCTCTATAAAAAATCCTCCAAAGTGCACTCCTTTACCTTCTCGTTCTCAAAAAGAGAGCATATGGCCCCGTCCATCAACCGTATCCTCTGCCTCGTGTAATTGGAAATATCGTAGCTCTCCACTATCTCCTTGCTCACCTTGAGGTACTTCTTGACACTGCCCTCATGCACAGTGAGAGTAAGATTTCCACCGCAACCTGTGCACTTGCCAGATAAAGGCAGGCGCCTGAATTTCCTGTTGCACTTCGTACATCTCACCTGCTGTGTTGAGAATCTCCTCAGATTACCAATCATATCAGGCAAAAAGTGATTGTTGATCACCCTGGCTACAACATCATCAGTGTCCACGGCCCGGATCTTCGCGGCAAGGGAAAGCTGCCCCTCCATCTTGTCCATCATGGTCTTGAGGGTCTTGTACGCTGACTGGGGTGGCCCTTCACCTATGTTCTTTGTGTCGTGGGTGAACCCAAAGCCCTCGTACTGGTTCTTGTTTCCTATTCTCCCACCCACAAGATCCATGAGGCCCTCCACATCCTTTGGGTTGGAGTAACGCATGGTGGCCTCGTAGAACTCGAGGGGATACTTGAACAATACATCCAGGTTGTGCGCCTCTTTATCGATCTCATCCGGATCCAGCCTCGTGGTCAGAACCAAGGGGGCATCCATCATGCCGCCCCTGGACTCAGGAAGATATGCACGGGAAAAGTCGATAAGACCATCCAAAAGCAGCATCACGCAGTCCTCGTCACCATCACAGTTCCGCCTCTTAGCTGCATGAAAGAACGGATGTGCATATCCCACCTGGGCCTTTGTGTAGCCTATTATACGGGCGAGAACCCCCCCTGAGGTGTGGGGTGCCAGACCAACCACGAGATGCCCTATAAGATCCTCTGGAACATACGCGTTGTAAAAGGGCGTCTGATCGTAGAATTTCGTTAAAAGGTCGTCCAAGAATCTAGATACCCTAACAAGATATTCCCCGCATTTGATAGATGGAATGATGTCCTGAGGCTTTAACTCTATCAACTGCTCTTCATTCTCAAGAGTCTCACCTTTGAAGTCCTTAAAATAGCCCAATTCCCTTGCCTTCGTAACATCCAGCCCGATCTCGGACAGTCTCACATGCGTAACAGGTACATCCGTCATATCAAAACGTATGGTGCCGTCCTTGAAAACAAAGACTTCATGTTTTGACCTCAATATTCCCTTCTCCAGGGGCTCGGGTGTCTTGTTTTTTGATATCATGCCCCTAACACCCTTGATCTCAAGGTTGTTGCCCTCGCCAAGGGCTGCCTGCGCCTTTTTTAACTCCCTGGCAAAATCGATTTTTTGAGTTACTGGAGAGTCCACGGCAACTGTGTGACCACCACACTCACATATGGAAAGAAAGTTCCTTTTTTTGCATTTCTGGCAACGCCTTAATCCAACCTCTATAGTGATGTTCCTCTTCTTTAATGCCTCTGAGACCAGCCTCTGCGGGCCTCCATTTTCCCCCAGTGGAAACAGCACATGGGGAGGAGGCCTCATCTTGCGCTCCTTGGCCTTTTCGGGCCTTGCCATTCTCGCACCGATTCTGGTGGGGGCCCGGGCTCTGATCAGAACACCTGCGAGTCTTGAGACCAAAAGGAGGACCTCGGAAGGAGGCTCGTTGGTTCGGCCTGTTATGTTCGCCCTATCCTCGATTTTTTTTCCATTAGTTCTCAAACCCAGACATCTGATTATTGGATAGACATATCTATTTAAGATAAGATTCTGGCCTTCCTGAGTATGAAGTGACCCTAGGCTCTCCAGCACTTCCTTGAGCCTGTCATTCAACGGTAAGACCAAGTTCCCATTATCGTGCGTACCGTTTTTCAGTATGAATTCCCTCAGGAACCACACATCATCTGGGGAGATATCGTGCCACAGGAGGTTGAAATCCGGATGAAGGGGAATCGAATACTTTTCTGAGAGTTCGAAGGCCCCCTTGGCTTCGAGCCTTTCGGGAAGGTCCTTTACATTTCCTCCACTTTCCGCAAACTCAGCCAGCCACCATTCCCTGGAGTAAGCCCCAGGGACGAGAACGTGGTTGTTTTCTATGAATTCGCCAAAGGGAATCAGCACCTCTCCTAAATCTATTATCTTACTCACGTTTCCCCTGACATTCAACGCTGTTTCGACGTCATTTACCTCGATGAGTTCCCCTGAATCCAAAAGCACAATGGGCCCCTCGATGGAATCGCAGGGAGTAACTGCCCCTGCCTTCCCTGGCCTTTCTATCTTAATCTGTGTCCCCACTGAGATGAAATCATCCAATATGGTCATGGCCGCAGGGTGAATGGAAATTGCTGCAAGTCCTCCAGCCCTGCTCCTTCCGTACCTGAGCCGAAAGCCGCCTATCCTGCTGGGGTGACACAAAACTGGCCTTCCAGCCACGATATCCTTGATGAACTTGTAGTTGGCCTCGATCTTTTTACGCTGGTTCTCATTGTTCTCACCTGATCTGACCTTTACTCCTGAGAGCTCGTCGATGAACTCCCAGCCGTCGATTTTGAGTTTCTTAACATGCTTCTGGATCTTATGGGCCTTAAGACAAAGTCCCTCGGCTAGAACAAGACATGCACCGCCTCTTACCCTGTTCGTTGCCACACGCTTTAAGTCACGGTTGCCTGCCACCTCATCCTCTTCGGTACCCTCTCCATCTATGCAAATTGGGCAGTTTTTCACTATGAGCTCGATTTCCTCTTTCGTCGGGGTGTACTGTGAAGTTTTGTAAAGCGCCATCTCCTCCTTATAACGCTCGATTTCCGATTTTGTGGGCTTGTACCTGCCAATACCAAGCTCCCTTCTCACAACATCAGCGATGAGAACACTCATGGCCTGTCCTGTTCCACCTGCCGAGCGGATGGGACCTGCATAATAAACAGTCACATACTGTGAAGAGCCACCTCGAATCTTCACATCCGCCACTCCCTCCAAAGGAGCCACGAGGATGCCTTCGGTGAGCACCGCCAAACCAACACGGATCGCCAAATCCAGGGCCTTTTCCTGGCTCATATTTTGGCTTTTGGCTATTTCCTTTGCTATTCTTATGGATGCTTCCTCCCTGTTGTACTTGGCACAAAGAGCCCTGATTCTGGGGGCTATCCCCTCAAAATCGAGGAGCTTTTCCACCCTCATAGCCAGGTCTTCGGCCTTGGGTATCTCCACCGTCTTCTCGGGATCCTTCCCCTGGCTCCTTGCCTTCTCGCTGATTGTGTAGCATTCGTTGGCCATGGTTTCCAACATGTCGAAATAGGCCTTCATCTCCTCTGTTTGGGCTACCTTGTTGTTCTGTTCCACGATATCGTTCTCCACAGGAAATAAAGGGGTGACTGGCAGATGATGAAAACTCCTCTTAAATAATCGTTCTTGTCCTCAAATGGACCCCAGGATTTGAGGCACAATAAAAGCTAACCTTAATAGGTGTGGGAGGGTAAAAAGATTATGTGATAAGGTGTGTCACAAACGTTGGGCTGAAGACCGCATTAAATGCCAAAAGACCGCTGGCAGCAAAGGAAGCAAAAACTGGGGAACCATATTATAGGGCCTGTCACAATTCACCCCAACAATTAAAGTAATTCACCTGAGGTAAGCTGTATGATTTCCCTCTCCTGCCCTGGATTCTGCATGACACCCTTTTGGGAGATGCTAAAGAATATCATTCCCCATTTTCGCGCATGGGAGATCATAGCAGAGGGGCAGCATACCATGGCAAATATAAAGGATGATATTAAAAGGGCGCAGGATTCTTACGACATCCAATTTTCTGTGCATGCACCATTTTCAGACCTGAACTTGGCCAGCTTGAATCCCAAAATCAGAAAAAGCTCATTAGAACAGGTCATGGAGGCCATTAGGATCTCTTCAGAATTAGAAATCGAAATGGTCACCATCCATCCAGGGCATAAATCCCCACTGGGTGCCTATTTTATGGATAAGTTCATTGCTACCAATAAAAATAGCATGAAGGAATTGGACAGGGCAAGAGGGGAATACGGCATCACACTGGCCCTGGAGAACATGCCCAGGATGTGGATTTCGTTATGCCACGATGCAGAGCAGATAAAAGAATCCATTGAAGGAACGGAAATCAAGATATGTTTTGATGTTGGTCATGCCAATATATCCAACACCATAGATGACATTTTAGAACTGAAAAAAGACTTCGTAAACCTCCACCTTCACGACAACGACGGTGAAAAGGACTGGCACCTGGTCCTGGGCCAGGGGAACATCGGTTATCCCGATATTCTAAAGGAGTTATCAGGATATTCGGGCCTTTATGTCATCGAATCTACAAATTTAGAGGAGGGAATCAGAAGCAAGGCGATTTTGGAGGGGGTGCTTAAAGGTATTTGAGGATTAAATCCCGATTTATGGTGTTTGGATGGTATGTACCTAGTAGATTTTATATACCCTCACTAATATTACAACATACATAAGGGGATAGAGCAGAATTAGAAATTTAAATGGTGATAATAACGGAAAACAGCTTCTTTAATATCAAATATATGGTATTATTTACTACGATTCTTTGTTTGGTTGCACTCCCATTTGGTCAGGTGATGGCCCACCCGGCGTCGAACAACCTTGGTAAATCCGAGCCCGAGGAAAAATCCTGGTGGGAGGATTGGTCGGCAGATACAAATAAAAACAGGATAGACGACAATCTGGAATGGTTCATAAGGGAG
The DNA here is from genome assembly GCA_020348445.1 of Thermoplasmata archaeon. Lineage (GTDB taxonomy): Archaea > Thermoplasmatota > Thermoplasmata. The sequence goes on along the minus strand of CP070751.1, from coordinate 4,312,290 downwards.
GAAAATCTCGAGGAACAAGATCTGGTTCGCGTCGTTGTTGACTATGACCACAAACCTGCATATGCCGATGAGCAGAAGCTCGCCTCATTTGGATGGGAGATTAAATACGTCTCAAAATACACGAACTCCATCATAGTGAACGTGACAGTGGGGGAAATCGTACATATTGCATCCTGGAAAGAGGTCGTAATGATTGAATTCGCACCCGACGGCCATTTGGCCCTAAGCTCGGCACTGCCCTCAATTGGCGTGCCCGATGTTTGGCAAAAACTGGGTTACGACGGTGAGGATGTGACTATCGCGATAATAGACACTGGAATAGATGATGAGCATCAGGGTCTGGACGACCTGGACGACGATCCTGAAACCGACGATCCCAAGGTGATTGCATTCTACGATGCGCAAAGCCATCCAAACCAGGATGACGGAACCTACGAACCTTACGACAACCACGGCCATGGTACCCACTGCGCAGGTATTGCAGCTGGAACAGGGGCCCCCCAGTACACTCACATAGGTGTTTCGCCAAAGGCCAATCTCGTGGGGATTAAGATCGGCGGCGGTAGCATCCCTTACGATGCTGCCGTTAGGGGCGTTGAATGGGCAATCGCGAACAAGGACAAGTTCGGTATCGACATTCTAAGCAACAGCTGGGGCCTGTACATTGGAGGACCCGCAAATCAGAACGGAAACAGCCAGCTTTCAAGGCTCATGGACGAGGCCGTGAATGCCGGGCTGGCCGTGTTCTGCGCTGCAGGCAACACCGCAATTTCACTCACTGTTTACTCCCCTGCAGACTCCGAGAAGGCCATTACAGTGGGCAGTGTAAACGATGAGCATGTACTTTCCCTTTTCTCAAGCCAAGGTCCAACAGCAGACGGCAGGATAAAGCCAGATGTGTGTGCAGTGGGCGAGGATGTCAGGGCTCCAAACAGGAATACGGGGAATGGTTATGTGAGCATGAGCGGAACGAGTATGGCCTGTCCAATGGCCGCAGGTCTTGCGGGATTAATGCTCGATGCCAATCCCTCTCTTGAACCTGATTTTGTGAAACAGATTATGCATGAAACATCAGAGCACAACACGGACGCAAGATTCCCTGTCTCCCCCAACAATGGATATGGATGGGGTGTTGTGGAGGCGTACGGGGCCGTGAAGAGGGCAAGGGATTTGGCAATGAACTCTATCCAAGCTCCGCCCAAGGTACATGAAGGCGATCTGATAAGCTTCATCGTCAACACGACTTACACCCGCACATTTTATACAAATAAGGGCCAGGACGGTATCAGACTGAGGGGCGATGACGAGCTTCTGTTCGTGGTTGCGATTCCTGCAACTTGGGGATTTCCATTTAATATCTCAGTGACTTCCGACGGTTTGATGCAGTACGACGCGTACTTTTCCATGCCCAGATTCGAAAGTGGCATGTGGATAATCGAGGCGGAGTTCCATTACGAAGAGGACGTGGTTATACCAACAGAGGCGACACCCAAATTGCTCTTCCAATGTTTTACACCAGATGTGGAATTTGACACGACGTATAGTATGTTTTTTAATTATACCTTAAATCAGATCAACAACTCCAAGTTTGCAAGAAACATCACAGTTGATAACCAGGATCCACCCCTTATATGGATCGAAACGCCGATTCACGGCGATAAGGTCTCTGGGATAGTCCCCATAGCTGGCACAGCATTGGATCCAGATGTTTTCGATGATGTTGAGAGGGTCGATATCAAAATCAACGACGATGACTGGGATACGGCAGTGGGCACCACGAACTGGGAATACGAATGGAACACCACTGATTTTAACAATGGCTGGTACTCCATATATGCCATGGCCTTTGACGGGGAGGATAACTCCTCTATAATCACTATTTCTGTTGAACTGGATAACTTTAACATTCAACCCCAAGCATATATCGACTCAATTTCACCAAATCCTGCAAACGAGCAGGTGGAGGTGTCCTTCACCGGGCACGGATCTGATGATGATGGATACATTACCGAATATGAATGGAAATCAAATATCCAGGGCGTTCTAAGCGACACACAAACTTTTTCTTCATCGGCATTGGCAGTTGGAACCCACGAGATTTCGTTTCGGGTAAAGGACAACGACGGGGTCTGGTCCCAAATGGCAAAACTGAATCTGCGGATCAACCAGATACCTATAGCCCACATTGACTTCATATCTCCCAATCCCGCAACTGAAGGCGATACCGTTACATTCATTGGGCACGGAACCGATGATCGGGCTATTATGGCCTACAACTGGCGATCCAGTTTGGATGGATTCTTATCGGGCCTATCGTCGTTTACCAAAATACTCACTCCTGGAGCACACGATATATACTTTCGAGTTCAGGACGATGACGGTGAATGGTCCCCGGAGGTTGCGCAGTCCATCTTTGTCAACCGCATTCCCGAGGCCTACATAGACAGCATCTCTCCAAATCCAGCAGAGGAAGGAGAGTCCGTGAGCTTCGAAGGGCATGGAAGCGACGACGGCATGATTGTAGCGTACCAATGGACCTCGAGCCTAAACGGTACTATTTCTGAAATCCCGTCCTTCAGCTTAATTAATCTGTCTCTTGGAGATCATATCATATCCTTTAGGGTAATGGACGATTACGGAGTGTGGTCAGATTACGCCTCACACGACCTTAAAATTGTACCTGTACCCACAGCTTTTATTGACTCTATCTCTCCGAATCCTGCAAATGAAAGCGAGAGCATTACTTTCACAGGGCATGGAACCGATGTTGGGGAGATTATCAATTACAGCTGGCATTCCGATATCCACGGATTTCTCTCAAGCGAAGCTTCATTCACCACATCAAGCCTTGTCACGGGTATTCACAATATTTACTTTTCAGTTGAAAACGATAATCACACCTGGTCTGAGGAGGTAACCAGACAGTTGAGGATAAACGGGGCACCTGCTGCCTTCATTGACTCCATTTCCCCAAATCCGGCACTTTCAGGCGAAGAAGTGGTTTTCGAGGGCCACGGTACCGATGACAACGAGATTATCGACTACAACTGGTATTCATCAATTGATGGCTTTCTGAGCAGCTCACCACAGTTTTACTATAGTCAATTATCCTCTGGTGACCATACCATTTTGTTCTCGGTTCAGGACAGCGATTTCCTCTGGTCTACCGAGGTTGCATTCTATCTGAGGGTTCACAGAATGCCCGTTGCGCATATTGATAGCATCTCTCCGAATCCTGCCAATGAAGGGGAAGAAGTAACATTTATTGGGCACGGCAGTGATGATGGTACGATCGTGGCCTATGAATGGATTTCGAGCATCAACGGCACCCTTGGCGATACACCTTCATTTTGGTCCACGGCGCTTGTGGTTGGTGAACACGAGATATCATTTCGGGTGATGGATAATGATGGTGTTTGGTCAGATTTCACAACTTACTCTTTACGCATCAATCAAATCCCAGTGGGCATTATAGAATTCGTATCACCCAATCCTGCGAACCAACTAGAGACTGTTACGTTTTCAGGAAGCGGAACCGATGACAGGGAGATTACAGGCTTCAGTTGGCACTCATCAATTGACGGTTTTCTGAGCTTGCAATCAATGTTCAGCACGTACCAGCTTTCAACTGGACAACATGTCATCACATTCAAGGTAAAAGACGATGATGATATGTGGTCAGAGGAATTGACAATCAACCTCAGAATCAATCAAATCCCATCCGCGTACATCGATTCCATATCTCCAAGTCGTTCAAATGAAGGGGAAATTATAACATTTGAGGGCCGAGGAAGCGATGATGGGAATATAGTGGCATATAGATGGGTTTCCTCGATAGACGGCCTGCTTAGCAACCAGAATGATTTCTCTTCACAAGGCCTTTCTGTTGGAGACCACATCATCACGTTTTCAGTGATGGACGATGACAACGTTTGGTCAAACGAGATCAAAAGGACTGTGAGTATTAATGGTATTCCCCTGGCAATAATCGATAACATCTCACCTAATCCGGCATTGACAGATTTACGTATCCATTTTGAAGGGCATGGTGTAGATGACGGGGATATAACAGATTACTATTGGAGCTCCAGTAGGGACGGCTTTATTAGCGGATCAGATTCATTTGATTGGATGGGGCTGTCGCAAGGCTATCACGACATCACATTCAAGGTCAGAGACGATGACGACGTCTGGTCCCAAGAAATCTACTATTACGGGCTTGTTGTTCATATAAGACCAATAGCTAGGATAATCGCATTCACACCGGAGTCGCCCAACGAGGGTGATCCAGTCTCGTTTGTTGGAGAGGGCGTCGATGATGGCATCATAGTGGAATACAATTGGACCTCAAATATCGATAACCTTCTGGATATCAAGGATGAATTCACGACCTACCTTTCCCCAGGAACTCACATAATAACTCTTTCTGTAAAGGACAACTGGGGAGTATGGTCAAGGGAGACCGCAATAACCATGCAAGTGAATGCAATCCCAGTGGCTGTAATCGATTCCATATCACCAAACCCGGCCGTGGAGGAGGAAATGGTAATTCTCTCAGGGCACGGAGATGATGACGGGACAATAGCCGCCTATCAGTGGACCTCAAGTATAAACGGTGTAATAGGGACAGAGAGTTCCATTGGCCTAACAGAACTCTCTGCAGGAAACCATGATATCTCCTTCAAGGTCAGAGACAATGACGGTGTTTGGTCCCAGGAATCCATCTCTTCACTGGTAATTTCGGAGAGAACGAATTTGGTTCCAACAGTTATTTTAAACTCCCCTTCCAATTACGAGGTTTTTACCGATGAGATACAAATAGAAGTGGAGGCATTTGACGAGGATGGCATTGTGATGGCAATCGAGATAAGGGTGGACGACAACGAATGGATCAAAATTTCGGACTCAGCATCTGGAACCTATACAATAGAAATCACTGAGCTATCTGATGGCGAGCACGTGATCTATACCAGGGCATTTGATGGAGAGGAATATTCGAAGGAGGAATTCGTAATTATTCGGGTGGATCTAAAGGAAGAAGAGGAGACTTATTTTGCCGGGGATAATGTGTTCTTTATTTCTCTTATAGTGATAATTATCCTAATCGTTGCGGCAATAATACTTTATTTACTGCTTTTAGGTAGGAGAAGGCGTTCCCCGTATATTCGACTGTGAAATGTAAAGGAGCCCGCCAAAAAGGTATTAAAATTATATTAAAATCAGATCTGTTGATGTACGATATTATCATCATCCAGTAATAAAGTTAAATAAAAACCCATCCAAGCAACAGTATCGAAACCCGCTTCGAGATTCTCTTTTCCCCCAGCCACAGATTCCATCTCCTGTAGTGTATCGTCTCGTGTATGGTAGGCATCGTAATCATTGGCACTTTGACCATAGAAAAATACAATGGGAACGCCTATTTGCTCGAAGCGATAATGATCGCTTCCTCTGTGGGATTCCTCATATACATCTACACCTTCTGGATAGGGATATCCAAGTATTTCCTGTGCTGTTCTGTTGGTTAGGTTGACCAGGTGTTGATTTTCTATTACCTCGGGATCTTCATCAGGTCCTACTATGGCCCTGAGTGAGTAGGGTGCAGGATAGTTGATGCCCACCATATCAAAATTGAGATAGGTCTTTACCTCAACGTCATCTGGTATTGACTCAACGAACTCCTGTGCCCCCAACAGTCCCTCCTCCTCACCAGACCACAGACCAAACACTATGGTCTTATTGGTTTTAATCTGAGAGAGACCCCGGGCTATTTCCACCACCGTGTTGGTACCTGCCGTATTATCATATGCTCCTTCTATGGTGGCAGGGCTCATATCGTAGTGGCCACCCAGAACTATCCATTCCTTGGTATTTCTTCCCCAGCGATAGGCCACCACATTCCATACCAATACTCCTCTTGCCTTATCTCGGAGTGTGTCCCCTGAGAGGGGAACCTCGTACGCAACCACCTCGGCCTCCAATCCAAAATCCCTAAAAACATCTCTAAAATAAAGTGCCCCGTTACCAAGTTGAGGATGCCCTGTCACCCGATGGAATATCCTGTTCGATTCTGTGGTTACATAATCCATCCTCTCGTATATCTTCTTTCCAGAAATCAAGGGATCATTTGCTGTAATTACATTAATAGCAAATGTTTTAGATGAGTCTCCGGCCTCGACTGTTATATCGATGATGCCCGCGTTCGGGGGAATCAGGATCTCAAACACGAACTCATTTTCAGAAAACGTTAGATTTCTTATGGTGCTTGCACCCTCTTCGAACAAAGGTATAGTATTGTTGGGAAGACGCACAATTCCATTACCGGAACTTGTCTTCACTGTAAATACCGTGGATTCTCCAGCAGCAACCTCGAGGGGGCTCAGGTCGATTTTGTCTTCCTCCTTTAATAAAGCGGGGGCATTCCAGAGTATGATTAAAATGATGGGTAGAAGCAGCAATAATGCGATTAATATAGATTTTTTCCTGTTTTCCAGTCCAATTGGTTTCATATCGAATCGTGCTAATATGGAACTGATAATAGAAATATATTGCGCTGATTTTTGCTCAAAATCCGAGAAAATTATTAAATAATCAAAGCGAGTTTATGCGGGGATTTCACATGAAAGATTTCAAACTCACAATGATAGGAATGGGATATGTAGGCCTCGTTACCGGGGCGGCCTTTGCAAAGCACGGTTTTGACACCACCTGCACAACCACAACACCCCAAAAGGCCGAGAATTTAAATAAAGGTTTGACTCCCTTTTATGAGCCAGGTTTGGATGAACTGGTTTCGGAGGTTGTGGAAAAAGGTCTATTTCACGGATCTACAGACAACATCAAGTGCATAAAAAAAAGCGATATCACATTCATTTGTGTGGGCACTCCCTCTTTACCTGATGGTTCCATAGACCTTGGTCATGTAGAGAAAGTTTCTGGGGATATAGGGACGGCACTGGCCGATATGGATAAGTACCATGTGGTGGTGGCTAAAAGCACGATAACTCCATCCACAACAGACTCCTTGATTCTTCCCATCTTAGAGGAGAAATCTGGGAAGAAAGTGGGCAAAGATTTTGGCCTGTGCATGAATCCCGAATTTCTCAGAGAGGGAGCCGCCTTACATGATAGTTTACATCCTGATAGGATCGTTGTGGGGGGCTATGACCAAAAAAGCATAGATTTTGTTATGAAGGTCTACGAAGGATTCGACTGCCCCAAGTTCGAATGCGATTTAAGAACTGCCGAGATGGTTAAGTACGGGGCGAACTGCCTCCTTGCAACCAAGATCACATTCGCAAACGAGTTTGCCAATATCTGTGAATTCTTTGGCGTGGATGTGTACGAGATGATGAAGGGTGTGGGTATGGATTTCAGGATAAATCCGGCTTTTCTGAATGCAGGTGTGGGGTACGGGGGCTCGTGTTTCCCCAAGGATGTCAATGCCATAACCGCTGTTTCCAAGAAAAATGGCTACACACCCAGGATACTCACCGCAGTTCTTGCCGTAAACGAGACACAGCCACTTAGGATCATTGAAATTGCAGAACAAAAGGCAAATGGTGTGAATAACAAGAAAGTGGCCCTATTAGGACTCTCCTTCAAGCCTGACACAGATGATGTGAGGTACACGAGAGCCCTTCCCATTGCCAATGCACTTGTGGAATCCGGTGCCGAAGTTGTGGCCTATGACCCACAGGCAATGGAGAATTTCAAAAAATTGACAGACAAACCCATAACCTACGTTTCCTCTGCAAAAGAGGCCCTAAAGGATGCCGACATGTGCATAATCCAAAGTGACTGGTCCGAATTTAAGGGCTTAAAACCCCAGGATTTCAAGGAATTGATGAGAAATCCCGTTATAATCGACGGCAGGCGGTCCTTTGATCCTAAAAAGATCATAGAAGAAGGTGTAACTTACTTCGGTATAGGATGGAAAAATCGCTAGATAATGGGGAATATTTATATGAAATGAGGTATTTGCACAGGGCGATAGTATGAAAAAAGATCTTATGGAAATCATATGCTGCCCCACTTGCAAGGGAGACTTGGCCCTATCCGTGGTAAAAGAGGATGAAAAGGAGATTATAACAGGGACCTTAAAATGCGGTAAATGTGATGTGGACTACCCAATTGAGGAAGGGATACCTAATCTGCTACCCAAAAATATTAAATAACCCTAAAGGCACATAAAATAAGCGTTTTTCGAGGAAAATTCGGCGAATAACACATTCCTAAAACTTAAATATAAGTAATTGTATTGGCACTTGGGTTGGGAAAATATGCCTAAAAACCAAATTTCCGTGATTTTACCTGCATTAGACGAAGAATTGACAATAGGCAGGGTAATTGACGGAATACCTGTTGAGCAACTCAAAGAAAAGGGGTATGACATAGACATCATGGTTGTGGATGGACACAGCACAGACAATACAAGGCAAATCGCTCAAAAAAAGGGAGCGAGACTGATTCTACAGCAGGGAAGGGGGAAAGGGCTAGGAATGAAGGCTGCATTCAAAGCATCTAAAGGAAAATACCTGTTTATGATGGATTCTGATGACACATATCCAGGGTACCATATCCTTGAGATGCTGCCTCTACTAGAATCCGGGAAATTTGATGTTGTCCTGGGTTCGAGGCTGAATGGTAATATACTGCCGGGCGCAATGTCGCAATTGAACATGATGGGCAACAAGGCTTTGACGAGAACTGCCAATCTTCTGTTTCCCAACGGCCACAAGGTCACTGATTTGTGTACAGGCATGTGGGGATTCAGAAGCGATGTTGTGAAGAGGCTCGATTTGGATGCAAGACATTTCGACGTTGAAGCGGAAATGTACGCCAAATGCGTGAAAATGGGGTGTAAGATAGGGGAAGTACCCATAGATTACAGAAAAAGAATTGCACCCTCTAAACTCAGTTCTATGAAACATGGATTGTCCATTGCAACCAGATTATTTAAGGAAAAAATCTGATTTGCCCGGAATTCGGGAGGTTTTTTCCCCCTGCAATAGGCCTACTCTTCCAATTTTTTTCGAATTAGTTATGTTATTTTACATTAAAATAAATTAAAAGGGCTTAGAATCGAGAGCTTCCAGAATCAATACCCTTTCCGCAGTACGGACATAGTCTGGCGTCTGAAGGGATCTGCTTTCCGCAACCCTTGCAGTACGTGATCTGGGTCTTTGATTCCTGTTTTTTGGGAACATCTTGTGTTCGGGTTGGTGGAGGATACTGCCTTTGAGTTCGTTGGCTTGGAGGATATGACCTCTCAGGATATTCCCTATCTGTATACTGGTAGGGCTGCTGATAGGACTGCGGGGGAGGGTAATGTTTTTCAGGCCCCGGGAAAAGGAATCTTACGGCTATCACTATGACACCTATGATTATCAGTAGAATTATAATAACGCAAATCAGGTCAAGAATGGTCATATCGGCATATTATGAACCTTCGAATATATATATTATTTCATTTTTGTATTTGATAAAATAACAGATTTGGAACAACTCCTGGAAAATCCACTCATATGCTCCAGAAAATACCCTTTTAAGTTGTTATTTCAACGGTAAAGAGGGTAAAAGAGGTGCTTATATTCAATCGAAAGACATATGAACCATGAAATACTAATTAATAAACGTCCCCGATCCTCTACCCTTCCTCGCAAAAATTATCGCGGCTATCTGACCCGAAAATTTTTTCCTCCTGAGGGGATTGGGGACACCCGAATTTGTACTTTGATTTTACTTTCATTGAACTCCCAAAAAAAATTCTTTAAGTGTATTATTTGGATATTACAACAAATGGTATTCATAATGAAAAAGGACAGAATAATAATCCATGTGGACATGGACGCCTTCTACGCCGCAGTTGAACAGCGGGATAATCCAGAGCTTCAAGGTAAGCCTGTTATCGTCGGAGGAGGCCCTCACGGTAGGGGAGTTGTTCAAACCTGCTCATATGAGGCAAGAAAGTACGGGATTCATTCAGCCATGTCCTCCTCCAAAGCCAACAGGTTATGTCCTCAAGCCATATTTGTCCCTCCTCGATTCGATGCCTATAAGGAGGTAACTGATCAAATCCGAAAAATATTCCATGAATACACTGACCTTGTAGAACCTGTATCTTGGGACGAGGCCTATTTAGATGTCACTGAGAACAAGAAGGGGATAGAATCTTCGGAGATGATAGCTAGGGATATATTGAACCAGATAAACGAGGAAACCGGGCTTACCGCCTCGGCTGGTGTGTCCTTTAATAAGTTCCTTGCCAAGGTGGGCTCTGATTTTCACAAACCATTTGGCATAACTATCATAACAAGGGAAGGAGCATCAGAGTTCATTGACAACCTTCCAATTAGAAAATTTATAGGTGTAGGAAAGGCCACTGAAAAGAGGATGAAAGACCTGGGAATTGAAACAGGAGCCGATCTTAAGAGATATTCTAGAGATGAATTGAAGAAGCACTTTGGCAAATCAGGATCCTATTTCTACAGCATGGCCCACGGAATCGACAACCGGGAGGTTCATCTATTTCATTCGAGGAAGTCAATTGGAAAAGAGAAGACTTTACATGAGGATTTGGATGATGTCGAAGACATAATTGAAGTGCTCGAACATATTGCCCAAAGGCTCACGGACAGGATGAAGAGGTACAACATTCGAGGCAGGACCATCACTCTCAAGGTAAAGTATCATAATTTTAGACGTATCAGTAGAAGCATCACATGCAAATCGGCAGTCCAAGATCCAGTAATCATCATGTCTAACATAAAAAGGTTGATCCCCAAAACAAAGATGGGCAAAAGGAAGGTGAGATTGGTGGGAATTTCAATTTCAAAACTAGCAAATCAATCTGATATTAATTATGAACAAATTGTATTGCCAATATTAAATGATGAGTAAGAAGAAATAACAATTAACGATTAATCAAATTTTTATTTGGTAGTTTGTTCGGGAGTTTCACCTCGTTATTTTTCTCCATAGAATGTAAAAATTCCTTTTGGAGATAATACTGCGGAGGGGGCGGGGGGCAGTGAAGTCGATATTTAGGTGGCGGTGGAGGGATATACCCATGGAATTTGTAATTAAGCTCCGTGAAAAAATCTATTGTAAAGAGTAAGAAGAAATAAAAAAAGACCAATGCGATAGCCATAATAAATATCAATGCGCCTATCATGACTCACACCATTTCTAAATGGATTATAGATATATAAAATGTTGTTTAAAGGTTCATAAAAAGGGTGGTGGGCTTAGCCGGAATTTCGCACCCGAGGTTTCTTGTCCTCAAGAGGTATTCGAACCGGCGACCTCCGCTGTGTGAGAGCGACGTCATTTGTGGCATAAAGGGGTTCTACCCCCCTATGAAACCAACTAGACCATAAGCCCACCTGATCTATTATGCAAGTAACAGTGACCGAGTTTACAAAGGAAAGTTGGGCGAAATGGGTGGAAGCGAAGCGGCACCACGATGTGCACAAATTTACCTTTTTTGGAAATTTGGGTGCCAGTGTAGGAGTGTCAACGACTACCCGCAGACTAGACCATAAGCCCACGTAAGGGAAATGTGTATTGAGCTATTGATATAAAAGAGTTGAGATAGGATGTGTTTGAACAATCCCCAACCATCTAGCTTATTGGGTGAGGGGACCCACGATCTCGTCATAAAGAAAAAAAATCGATCACCATGCATTTAACAGGCCCAATTACTTCTTCACCCTGAGCTTCTTTTTGCCCTTTTTCTTCCCTTTCTTCTTCGGAGGTGCGGTCTTCTTTTTAGGCTTTGGGGGTGGTGCTCCTTCTTTCTTGGGAGGCCGCAGTTCTTCTTCTGAAGGGGGTTGTGCCTCTTCTTTTGGAGGTTGCGTTTTGGCATCCTTCTCAGGTTCTGGTGGCGCCTCGGGCTCTTTTGATGGCTCCTCTTGAGGTTTCTTGGGTGGTGCAGGTGGTGGTGCCTCGGGCTCTTCTGGTGGCTCCTTTGTAGGTGCAGGTGGTGCTGCAAGGGGTGCCTCAGGCGGGGGAGGTGGCGCCTTGGATTCTTCGGATGGTTCTTTGGGAGGTGCTTCTGGTGGAGCTGGAGGCTCAGGGGGTGCCTCGGGAGGTGCAGGTGGTGCAGGAGGCGGTGGCTCTGGAACTTCTTCAGGTTCTGGAGGCTTTTCGGGTTCCTCCTCTAGTTCAAACTCCATGGCCTCCGGCTCTGGAGAGGGTCTTCTGGGAGGCGGTGGTAGCTTCCTTGCTCTGGGCGGTGGAATAGGCCTTACAGCTGGAGCCGCAGCAGCGCCCGGTCGGGATTCAAATGGCCTTGCTGCAATCCTTCTTTTCCTGTAGGCCATAACTCCTGCGATAACAACAACTACGATTATCCCGATAATTAAAAACAGGAACAGTTCGTTCATCCAGGGTAACAAATCGCTGTTGTCTCCCACACCGTCCCCATCTGAGTCCTTCCATTCATTTGGATCATCGGGAAATTCATCGCTGTTATCCCCAACCCCATCCCCATCGCTATCAAGCCATTCATCTGGGTCATCGGGGTATGCATCGGGATTATTGCCTGATTTGTTGTCTCCGTAACCGTCGCCATCATCGTCAATGAACTGAGTTGGGTCATACGGAAAGAAGTCAGGATTTACACCAGTCGGGTTGTCGCCCTTCCCATCACCGTCGGTGTCAAGCCATTGGGTCTTTTCATTTGGGAATGCATCGGCATTGGAGCCCAAGGGATTGTCCCCGTAGCCATCGCCGTCTGAATCCTCCCATTGTGTGGGATCACTTGGGAACGCATCGGCATTTTTTCCAGATGGATTGTCACCATATCCATCCCCATCATTATCGCTCCATTGGGTTCTATCGTCAGGATACACATCAAGGGTATCTATTACTCCATCACCATCAGAATCCGTGTTTATTATCCTCACGACCAATCCAAAATACGGATTTTGGATTTCATTGTCATAGGAATCGATCAGCGTGATTTTGACATAATAAATACCGTCAGGGAACTTCTCGCCATGTGAAATACTTTCATTTGTAAAATGTCCGTCCCAAGACACGGTTTGCAAAGAACCCGATGCAGTGTCAGAAAGAACTGTGTCATTGAACTCGCTGAATTTGTTATCCCCGCTCGTGTTAATGATTATCGAATAGATACCAGGCTCGCTTGCGGTAAAGGAAATGATCAGGGAATCATCCTGGCTTCTATCCAATGTATTTATTAAATTGGAATTTTTACCGCGGCAGGTCACCCCTGATATAGTGGGGGGTGCGGTATCCAGTTGAAACGTTTCTGCATGTGAGGTGGACATATTTATGTCATTTTGATCGGTACCTAGATACAAGAGTTCATACTCCCCGTAATAGGCCTCGATACTTGTTATGCTGTCCTTGATCTGGTAATCCGATGTATCATTAAACTGATATTCGCGATATTTAGCCTCTATCGGCCCTATTTTCCCGTTCTCATCGGTTTTTGGATACCCCCCTGTGGAGTCGTAGATTTCATCGCCGTCTGTCTCAACTATCACATCAGCATTTTCAACAGGATTACCATATGAATCTTCTGTGTAAACCTCAAGGTAGTTCTTGACCTTTAAGTCAGAATATGCATCCTCGATTTTGACGCTATCATAATCGAAGTCGACATTCACAAGAACGATATTGCTTGTACTCACAAAAAAATCGTAACCTGTGGAGCGCACAATCGTGGAGTTGAACACATTTACAGTGGATGTAATCGATGAATATACACCGATTCCTGAAAGGTCTATATCTGTTGATTCAACATCGATTTGGGAAAGATCTATCACGCTGATGCCGGATATTGAGTTGTTCATCAGGTAATTTCCCTCTATCTTTGCATTGCTCTCGTTATTAATATTGATTCCATTGGAATTCGATAATATTGTGTTATCAGCCACCCATAAATCGGACGATTCATAACAATTTATACCATCCAAGTACCTTTCGATGGTACAGCCACTGATCTCCATGTGATTCGAATTGTCCGCATATATCCCAACACCAGAGTTTGGACCCAAAAACTTGCAGTCCTTGATTTGTACATACTCGGAGCTGAGCGCAAATATTCCTTCAAACTTACACTGTGTTATGTTGACGTCCTCAATTTCAAAGTATCCGGAACCAGATACATGAACACCTTTATCGGCATTGGTTAGAGTGAGGGATTTAATAACCACGGAACCCGTGGAATCGATTCGCACCACATTTCCACCGGCTGAGCCGTCGATTATTGTGGTGTCTCTGTCCTCTCCTTTTAGTGTTATTCTCTTGTCAATAAATATGTTCTCATAATATGTCTTGCTGAAAACGTAAACTGTGTCCCCATCCTCTGCAGCCTCGATTCCCTCTTGAATGGTGGAGTAATTCCCAACACTTCCTCCCCCCACATAACGCACCGTCTCACCGCTCACGACGCTCGAAAAGTTCAAAATGAGCATCAAAGTAAATAGGGTGCTTCCTATGAGTAGGAAACATGCACCTAGTGAAAGCACCTTTTTTGACATGGAATCCCTTTTTTCCCCATAGTGTCAATGGGGTATTTAATTTTTGATGTTCACAAATCATACCTCTTATATCAAGTTTTCTCTCGATGAATAGGGATTTTTTCACATCAATATCGAAAATTTAGGGGTATGGAGAAAGGCAGGGCTGGGGATGGCAACCAAAATCCCTTGGGGTAACTCTAATAAAGCCCCATACCATTCTCTTATTTAGGTGAAATTCATGAAAATAACATGGTTGGGACATGCAGCCTTTCTTATAGAGGGCGAAAGCAGAATCTTGATAGATCCGTTCATCTCGGGAAATCCAATGGCGCCATGCAAAGCAGAGGAAATAGAATGTGATATCATTTGTGTGACACACGGTCACGGCGATCACCTCGGAGATGCGATTCCCATTGCAAAAAAGAATTCCGCCCCAATAATAGCAATTCATGAGATAGCCAGGTACGCCGTAAAACATGGTGTTGAGGGCATCGGCGCAAATCTCGGAGGTAGTGTGGAACTAAAAGGTATAAGGTTCACCATGGTCCAAGCCTGGCATTCCTCGGGCATCGATGCCTCGGGATTTGGATTCTCAGGCGGGGATCCAGCAGGTTTTATTATTTCGACCCAAAAGGTACTGTATCATGCTGGCGATACCTGCATTTTCTCAGATATGAAGCTCATCGGAGAGCTTTACAAACCTCAGATTTCGTTTCTTCCCATTGGAGATAGATTCACAATGAATCCTGAGCATGCTGCAAAGGCCGCGTCCTGGATCAAGTCAGATATAGTCATTCCCATGCATTATAATACTTTCCCACCTGTTGCACAGAATCCTTCGGAATTCAAGAGCCTTGTAGAATCGCTCTGCGACTCAGAGGTCGTGATATGCGAAGTCGGCAAAGCCGTCGAGGTGTAGAATTACCATGACAATTACCCTGTCCCCTGAGGAGGTGCGACAGCGTTTTGGCAAGAAATTCTCCAAAGGTTTTTACACACTAGTTGACGAGGAAAATGATATAGCTCAGATAATCGAGCACTGCACTGCAAAGGGTCCTGTGGAATGGGATGCAGAAAACAGGCTGAGGGCAGGCGGTCCAGTCAAAGAGGTTTTTGTGGATGGAAATACCCTTATCATGAACACGAAAATAGGTGAAGGTGATGTGAAATTCGGGCCAGCATCCAGGGATTTGGGGGGTCAGGCACTGAAGTCGCTTTTGGTTGTAGGAGAGGAAGTTCACACGACCTGGCTGGGCTTGGCTGGAGCCAGCGTCGGGGTGGGTGCCTGCCTTCCCCAGGCCCCTGGTGTGATCCGTGCCATCTATTCCGACTTGAAAGGAATAGGCGGTGCTAACCAGGTTGAAATCACCATAGTTTCAAGGAAAATGAAACGGCTGATTTTGGGACTGGATGATACCGACTCAAAGGAAAAAGGCGCCTCATGGGTTCTGGCACTGGAACTTATGAATGCCATGCCCCATGCATATCCACTTTTGCATAAGATCATCCAGCTTTCTCCGCTTGTACCCCATAAAACCACAAGCTGCGTTTCCATAGGCACATCCTTTGCTATTGAGGAGAGGAACATAGAAGCTGCCGTGGATTTTGCAGTTGATTTCGTAAAAGAGCGCACCCTATCCAAGCACACTGCAATGGCCGTGTTCACTGGGCTTTCAATACCAAAAGAGGTTGTAGCCTATGGACTTGAAGCAAAAAGACGCATCATCTCCCCAAAAGAAACCGAGAGAATAGCAAAGGATCACGGTGTCAGGATGATCGAGATAACAGGCTCCAGAGGAAAAATTGGGGCACTTGCAGCCATCGGATGCTTTGATATGGGATTGAAAGCAGCGGGCCTCTTAGACGATGATCTATAGATTATAATGTTTTTAAAAAGATCCATTTATTAAATCTATATAAGTAAGTAACCTCTACGTATCCTCACCAAACAGCCTCTCCACCATCCACCTGGGATCGAACATTATGAGGTCGTCGTATTCCTGGCCCACGCCTATGAATACAATGGGTTTTCCCACGGCATGTGCTATGGACAATGCCGCTCCCCCCTTTGCATCGGCATCTATTTTTGTTAATATGGCGCAGTCTATACCCACTGTCTCGTCGAACTTCTTGGCCTGAATTATGGTATCGTTTCCAGATAGGGCGTCCCCCACAAATATGATCATGTGCGGTGGCGCCACCCTTTTTATCTTGGCCATCTCGTCCATTAGGTTGATATTGGAATGCATTCTGCCAGCGGTGTCCACCAGGACCACATCCTTGTGCCTTGCCTTGGCATGTTCTATGGCATCGAAGGCAACAGCCGCAGGATCTGCTCCAGCCTGATGCTTGATGAGCTTAACACCCAGTCTTTCGGAATGTTTTTCGAGCTGTTCGATTGCCCCGGCCCTGAAAGTGTCGGCTGCTGCTATCACGCATGAGAGCCTATTTTTCTTCAGTCTGTGGGCGATTCTCGCTATTGCCGTGGTCTTTCCTGTACCGTTGACTCCAACGAACATAACTACGACTGGCTTCTCGTGTGATTTAACGTATGCATCAAAGTTCACGGGATTTTGTGCAAGAACTTCTGTAATCGCCTTTTTAAGTGATGCCTCTACCGCGCTTTCAATATCCACTCCACGCCTGACCTTTCTCCCCAGAAGGTCTGATTTTACACTGGTTTTGATCCTCTCTACAACGGGCAGGGCCACATCTGATTCCAAAAGCGCCATTTCCAGATCCCAAAGCAGGTCCTCAAGCCTGCCCTCCCGAAGTTTCTTCCCAATCCTTCCTTCAGCAAATAATTCTTCCTTTTCTGAGGGAGTCCTAGCCTCTTTTTTCCTGGGTTTTTCCTTTTTCTCTTTCTTCTTTTTCTTGGCCTCTTTTTTTGGCTCTATTTTTTTTTGTTTTGGTTTTTTTGGAATTTCCTCCTCGATCTCCTCCAGTTCCTTTGAGGCCTTGTCTGTAAATGATTTGAGTTTATCCCTCAATTTTTTAAACATGCATCCTGCCTCTCGATCTCATTATCTTTGATAGGCAGATTGAATCTTTGCAGAAAGCTCTTGGGCGGAATTTGCCACCTCTTGATACTTCTCGCCAAGGGCTTTCATTGCCCCTTCGATTTCTTTTATTCTATCATCAATTTTTGATATAGCATCGTCCATGTTGGTTTCGATTACCACATCCGCGCCTATCCCAACTACCGCTTTTTCTGGATTGGCTGCCTTGGTGAACAGGTACGATCCTGCACCAATGGGTATCAATGTCTCCGTACCCTCGGAAACGGCCTTGTAGCCTTCCATGGTTTCCTTGGCGCGGGTATGCTCTCTTAGGGACATGGTCATGAATTCGTACTGCTGATCAAAGCTCTCAAGCTGTGTCCTGTAGAATTCCAAGGTTCTTATTGCCTGCGCAAGCTCCTCCTCATTCATTTTTCTCACCTTTTTTCACCAATTTTTTCTTTTTGGGTTTGGTAGTTACCTCTTTTTTTAAAGTTTTAGACTCCTCATCACCTTCTGCGGGTTCCTTCTCTTTTTTAACTGGTTTGGTCTCTTTTTCTTTTTTTACTGGTTTAGGTTTTTCCCCTTCTTTTTTGGGTTTGGTCACCTTCTCTTTTTTGTCGGTCTTGGTCTCTTTTCCTTTCATTACAGGTTTACGCAATTTTGGCCTTCTTTTGATTTTGGCTTTCTTCATTTCTTTTATGGGTTTGGTCAATTTTTTCTTTTTTAAGGGTTTGGGTTTTTCCTTTTTTATCATAGGTTTGGCAACCCTCTCTTTTTTTAAGGACTTGATCACATCTTCGTTTTTTATTATGTAGGATGTTATTGGGTCGGTGACCTCCTCGAGGGGAATTTCGGTGACCTGGGAAATCTGAATCCTAAACCGCTTTACCCTGTGTTTGCTTCCAAGTCGGGAGTATACAGCCTCTCTCACGGCAGCATCGTCTTGGCTTGCAAGCTCTTTTGTAAACTCCTGCCAGCGGTCTCCCATAAAGAATTTTCCTTTGACCCTGAAGGCTTTCATGATCATCACCGTTTAAGACTTTTATATTCAGTGGTTACTGTAGCCATGGTAAATGCCTTTTGGGATTAATAGTTTTAGTATAGGGAGAGAGAATGGGGAGAATAGCCGAAATTATAAATATCCTAAAAGACAATTATTACCTACGAAGCCTCGAAGGGAACGCTTGGAAGGGCGTTTCTTATAAAGCTTGCGATAGGGAGAGGTTAGAATGAATTCCAAGATTGAAAGTATAATTCTGTGTGTGGTTATGGTGGCTTCTGTTTCTGCACCGATTACTCAAGATGTTGGGGAACCGGATTCAAGTTCGAGTGGTGGTGGAGGTGGGCTTGCTGATTCGCCGTGGCCGATGTTTCGAGGGAATCCCAAACATACAGGTCTTAGCCAATATGATACAAGCGGAAATATTGGCCAATTGAAATGGAGCTTCACGACTGGTGATAATGTGCGCTCCTCACCTGCAATCGGCTCCGATGGGACTATCTATGTAGGTTCCCGTGATAATAAACTGTATGCCATCAACCCAGATGGTACTGAAGAATGGAATTTTATTACCGGAGGTCATGTGGATTCATCACCTGCAATTGGCTCTGAAGGAACAATCTATTTCGGGTCTAAAGATAATAATCTGTATGCCATCAACCCCGACGGTACAAAAAAATGGAGTTTTACGACCGATTGGGAAGTGAATTCATCACCTGCAATAGGCTCTGATGGTACGATTTATATCGGTTCTTTTGACCGTAATCTATATGCAATTAACTCCAATGGAATCGAGAAATGGAGGTTCACAACAGGTGGAGCTTTGAGAACATCACCTGCAATAGGCTCTGATGGTACGATTTATATTGGTTCTTACGACCATAAATTGTATGCGATTAATCCAGATGGCACCATGAAATGGAGTTTCACTGCTATAGACAGTTTATCTGCCTCATCTCCTGCAATCGGTCCAGACGGCACAATTTATGTTGGGTCTGACGACCATAGACTGTATGCAATCAATCCAGATGGTACGAAAAAATGGGATTTCATAACTAATGATGATGTCAATTCATCACCTGCAATCGGTTCAGACGGCACGATTTATTTTGGCTCTGACGATAGACATCTTTATGCACTCAACCCGGACGGCACAGAGAAATGGAGTTTCACGATTGCAGAAAAACGTCTTTGGTATTCATCACCTGCAATCGGTTCTGATGGTACAATCTATGTCGGGTATGATACAAATAGATTGTATGCAATCAGTCCAGATGGCTCAGAGAAATGGAATTTCATAACAGGTGATGGAATTCGCTCATCACCAGCAATAGGTTCGGACGGTACGATCTATATTGGATGTTATGATGGTAAATTGTATGCCATTGGAAATCCAAGTCAAAATCTTGAGATTAAGGTCACCTCCCATTTCACAGAACTCAACTCCGCCGCCCAATCTCAAATCACAGTCCATGTTACCGATGGCACAAACCCAATCCAAGGTGCGGCTGTAAACTTAGCATCAGATAACGGGGGATTGTTCAGCCCGCAAAGCGGAATCACGGACAGCAACGGCAAATTCGAGAGTATATTCAATGCACCTACTGCCACGACTCAGGCAATTTGCAGAATAACTGCACACGCAGGTAAAACTGGATATAATGACGCATCTGGATATGTGGATATCACTGTGAACCCGATACCTTGGCCGATGTTCCGACATAATCTCAATCATACAGGTCTTAATCCCTATGATACGAGCGCAAATCCTGGTAAGTTGAAATGGAGTTTCACAACCGGTGGCAATGTAACTTCATCACCCGCGATCGATTCCGACGGTACGATTTATGTCGGCTCTTATGACGATAAACTATATGCAATTAATCCAGACGGCATTGAAAAGTGGAGTTTCACGACTGGTGGTTATGTACCTTCATCACCAGCGATCGGTTCCGACGGTACGATTTATATTGGCTCTTACGACAATAAACTGTATGCAATTAACCCTGATGGACCTCATAATTGGAGTTACACGACTGGTGACATTGTGACGTCATCACCAGCAATCGGGTCCGATGGCACAATCTATATCGGCTCCTGGGATAAAAAATTATACGCTCTCAATCCAGATGGCAGTAAGAAATGGGATTTCTCAACTGGAAGTCGGAGGATAATTTCATCACCTGCAATCGGCTATGATGGTACGGTTTATATTAGCTCTGGCATTAAACTTTATGCAATCAATCCTGATGGCACTGAAAAATGGAGTTTCACGACTACCATCTATGGGCAGTCATCACCAGCAATCGGTTCCGATGGCACTATTTATGTGGGCTCTTATGATAATAAACTATATGCAATCAATCCAAATGGCACTCAAAAATGGAATTTTACTACTGGAGGATATGTTCGTTCATCACCTGCTATTGGCTCCGACGGCACTATTTATGTTGGATCTGATGATGAGAGACTATATGCAATCAACCCAGATGGCACTCAAAAATGGAATTTCACTACCGGATACAACGTGATGTCGTCACCAGCAATCGGGTCCGATGGCACCATTTATGTGGGCTCTTATGACGATAAACTATATGCAATCAATTCAGATGGCACTCAAAAATGGAACTTCACGGCTGGTGATTGGATATACTCTTCACCTGCGATCGGCACAGACGGCACAATTTATTTTGGATCTTGGGATTGTAAACTCTACGCCATCGGCACACCAACCCAAATCCAGCCTCCAGTTGCCGACGCAGGCCCCGACCAAACCGTAAACGAAGGGGATGTAGTGCAATTCGACGGCACAGGAAGCTACGATCCCAACAGTGGGGCCGGAGGTTGGGTACCCAGAGCCAACATACCATCACCTAGGTCAGGAGGCGGCTCAGCAGTTCTAAACAACGAGCTCTATTACGTCGGTGGCGGCCCCGGCGACATGGGAACTGGAATATCTGATGTCTTTCAAAAGTACACTCCAGCCATCGACTCCTGGTCTGATCTGCCAAGCCTTCCCCAAAAAAGAACCTTAATCGGTGCAGCTACTGTGAATGGTAAGATCTACGCAATCGGAGGGGACGGAGGCTACAGTACTCGCAATACAACTTATGTGTTCGACCCAGCCACGAATTCATGGACTGAGAAGGCCCCCATGCCCATAGCAATGGCAGCATATGGAATAGCTGTTGTGGATGATTGTATTTACACGATCGGTGGCATCAGCACCTACCTCAACTGCACATGGTGCAACATCGTCTATCAGTACAACACAACCACAGACACCTGGTCTCAGACAAGTGATTTACCCACTGCAAGAGGTTATCTTGCTGCAACAAGTCTGGATGGAAAAATCTACGCCATCGGAGGACGTACATGGGGAGCGACTTGTCCAATAGAGGTGTACGATCCCGAAACCGATACATGGACAGAAAAAACACCTTCACTGACATATCGATGGGCTTTGTGCGCCGAGACTCTCGGAGGGAAGATATACGTATTTGGAGGATCGTCTGGTGGTGATTTAGCAATGAACACAACCGAGATGTACGACCCCGAATCTGACACTTGGACAACAATCACTCCCATGTTGGATATTAGACAGGAGTTCGGCTCCGGTGTAGTTGGCAACTGCATCTATGCCGTTGGCGGTAACAGGGGATGGATGGCGGGCTATCCATTAAATTCTGAGAAATACGGCTTGGAAAGCGAACTTACCTACGAGTGGGACTTCGATTCAGATGTAGATTCGAATGGAGATGGTAACTATACCAACGATGTCGATGCAACTGGGCCAACTCCTATCCATGTCTTTGGTGATGATGGGATTTACACTGTCACCTTAACTGTAACATCTCGATGGGAAACCGGGGATGTTAGAAAAGATGACCAGGATTGCGTTTTGGTAATGGACAGCTCTGGGAGTATGGATTGGAACGATCCCATTAACTTAAGAATAGAGGCTGCAAAATATTATGTAGACAAGCTGACTCCAGATGATAGGGCTTGTGTGGTAGATTTTGATACTGAAGCAGATCTCATGCCACCTGGGCCTTATGATGAGCACTTAAGTATGGATTATGCAAGAATTAAGAACAACCTCGGTTACATCGATAACATGGGGGGTACAGGGATTTCCACAGGGCTCAATCTTTCAAATGAGGAACATAGGAATTACGGAGATCCCATCAATAACATTCCGGTTATTATTCTTCTTACAGATGCACAAAACAACGACCCTGTGGATAATAACTATTGTATAAGAGAGGCACATATTGCGGCAGGCAGAGGGATAAAAATATTTACCATCGGATTAGCCATGACATCTGACTCAAATGAAGAACGACTTCTTAAAGATATAGCTAACATAACAATCGGTAAGTACTTCCCAGCGCCTGATGCTTCATATTTAGAGGAGATATATAAAAAAATATCAGAGATCGTTGAAAATTATTCTGCGGGGGAGCTTTTTGATACAGACACAATGCAGGTGACTGTACAGAATGTTGCTCCAACGCCCGCACCATTTGGACCATTCACAGCAGATGAGGGCTCATCAATGGCTTTCACATTCTCTACTGAAGATCCTGGCAGCGACGACCTCACATTCACTTGGAACTGGGGCGATGGAACATCAGATAATGTGACCAAATATTATAACAATGGCTTAAGCCCCGAGCCTGATTACGATCCTGTTCCAAATGAAATCAAGAGTCCATGGGGAGCCCACCCATTTTCAGTTACAGACACCATGAGCCACACTTACGGAGACAACGGTTTCTATACCATCACACTGACAGCAACCGATGACGATAACGGAATATCAACCTACACAACCACTATTACAGTAAACAACGCTGCCCCCTCTGTAAATTCAATAACAGCACCTTCGGGTATTGAAGGATCACCAATAACCTTCAGCTCCATTGCCACAGATCCTGGCAGCGACGATCTCACTTTTACATGGGATTGGGGAGATGGAACCACTGCGACTACCACAACCTACTACAATAATGGCGTAAGTCCAGATCCTCCTCAGAGCCCATGGGGTACATATCCATACACAGTTACTGACACTGTCCAGCATACCTATGGCGATAATGGAGTTTATACGATCACGTTGACGGTTACAGATGATGATGGAAAAACAACAATTATCACAGCCGATGTTGTGGTCAACAATGTTGCCCCAACTATAACATTGGCTATTACACCATCTGGGGATGAGGGTTCGTCACTAACATTCGAAGCAGGTGCAACTGATC
>CP070751.1:4217085-4288426 GCA_020348445.1 Thermoplasmata archaeon | reverse complement strand
CACCTTTCACTGGAATAAATTAACAACTGAGTGCTCCTAAAAGGAGCACGGAGCCGGAAGGTCACTTCCGGACCAATAGCATTTATTAGGAAGTAATCCTTAGCGGTTGTTAGTGATGACTAACAGAGCGAAGAACGAGGTCGTCACTTAAAGGCGAGGCGAAGGCGAATATAGATGGACAATATGGCCGAAAACATAATATATATAGGTTGTTAATAGCAGTATGGAAGTGTTAAAATGCATGCAATAAAGGAAGAAGCAATAACTCTTATAAAGTCGCTCCCTGATAATTGTTCATGGGACGATATCATCTATGAATTATATGTTAAGAAAAAGATTGAAATTGGATTGGAAGCAGCAAAGGAGGGACGAGTAATATCCCACGAGGATGTTAAAAAGAGGTTCGCTAAATGAGCAAGCTCATTTGGACCGAACCTGCCCTTAGCGATCTTCAAGCTATTTTTGACTATATAAGTAAGGATTCCGAATATTATGCAAGTATATTCGTTAATGAAATAATTGAGTCTGCAGAAAAATTGTCAGATTTTCCTAAAATGGGCAGAATTGTCCCGGAATATCAACAAAATGATATTAGGGAGATATTAGTACAGAGTTATCGCGTGATATATCAACTTGAACAAGACCAAATTCTCATTTTAACTGTAATTCATGGAAGACGTGAATTAACTAAACTAATGGAACTTGATGAAGAAGAAAAGTAATAGGCCATATTGCTAACATATTTTTAATTAAAACATCGTACCGAGCAGTGGGTTGGCGAAGCCAAGGGCCAGCGGAGGTGCGAAAGGGTGGGAAATATAAGCTGAGCCTGAGCCTTGCCTTCGATGTGAGAGCAATTTCCAATTGACGCAAGCATCTGTGGAAGCTCCCCATCGGAGCGACGGTTACGACCGAGCGGAGATGTTGCGAAGCCGAAGGCTGAGCAATCGTGAGCGGTTGTTAGTAATTAACAACAAAGCGAAGAAGGGCAGTGGCAAAACCTTTATCCTCGTAAGGGCTACCGAAGGTGTCCGATATTTACCCCAGGGCTTTTTAAGCAACAATGGGAAAGTTAAAAAGGGCTGAGAGGGATAATGGTTTTAGGGATGGGGCTTAACGGAGGCGATGGTTGTTTTTTCTGAAACAATGGGCGAAACTTTTTAATAACAGATTATTTATAGATATTATTGGTGAAAAGATGAGCACAAAAGAATTAGAAGAATTAAAAGCTTTTATTCAAGAGCGGAAGCTCTCTGGAGATTATTGTGCTCAAGCGCATTAGATTATTAAGTAATATCTTTCTAACCATTCTCTGATTTTTGTTCCATATGCAGATTCTATTAATTTATTTATTTCAGATATCCTAGCATCTTCGTTTTCTATATTGGTGATAGCAAAGAATTCTCGTTCCATATCATTTTCTTCCTCATAATTAATTCGCCATTTTTGCATATTAAGATGGATATTTGGATCTCCTTTAAATGAAAAACCATTTTTAATTAAAAATCTTTCTGCAGAATACAGTGAAGTACGATGATTTCCATTTTTAAAAGGATGCAAGACAATAAGAGATATACAATAGCTTAATGCGAGTGTATAATAATCATTAGTATTCTTTCTTTCAACAAAATTAGCGACAAAATGCAAATCATCGGATTGAATTAAAAGAAATTCTTTTTGTTCTCCTTGTGATTCTAAAGCTAATCGATTAATTTCTATGATTTCTTCTTCGGTAAGATATAATATCATCATATATAGTAATGAGTTCACCCTAAATATATTTTAATAAGCCCATTGTTGAATCTAAGAAAAGACCACCGCCTCCCGCTCTGAGCAGGTAGGGGTGCATCGATATAACCAGGTCCAGCGCAAGAGCGAAAGGCTAGAGGGGAGGAGAAGATGCCGCGCTTTTTGATAGGGCGAGGGCCCGTGAAGTCAAAAAGTTGCTTCCTGCTACCATAAAACCAATAAGGAAGCAATCCTTAGCGGTTGATATCTTAAGTCAACAGAGCGAAGAACGAGGTCATCACTTAACGGAGGCGGTGGTGGATATCATTAAAGAGGCGCACTTGTTTTAATAAAAATACAGTTAAGATTACCAGGTAAGCCATCCACGTGTTTTAAAATAAGGCTCAATTTCCCTTCCCTTTTTCAATAAAGTTTTGTTTTTATGTCTATGAGACCGGTAATGGAAGCGTCTAATATTCGGATTTTCATGTGTGTACCATATGGATTTTCTTCGACTAGTTCTACTCATTACCATAGCTATAGTATTATCTATATTAAAATTCTTTGCAGAAAATATTAGGTACATTATATTTTTATACTATAAATTATATAGTGCATTTAAGGTGATAGGCTGAAAGCTGTTATCTCAGTCCAAAAAGAAGGGAAATATTATATTGCTACAGATCTAGTAACAAACGTTGCAGATCAAGGTCTCACGGAAGAAGAAGCAATAAACAATCTTAAAAAAGGATTAGAAGAACATTACCAGATTTTAATGGAAATGGCTCCAAAAGGATCAAAAACTTCTTTTATCGAGATTGAGGTTGAGCGATATGCCAAAACTTCCGGTGCTGTCAGCCAATAAAGTTGTTAAGGTACTGAAGAGAGCTGGTTTTAAAATCGTACGTCAATCGGGTAGTCATATACATCTTTGGCATAATAAACGTAGAATCTTAGTAACAGTCCCAAATCATAAAGAACTAGCAAAGGGAACACTAAATGCAATAATTAAGCAATCAAAGATGGATAGAGAGGAATTTTTATCCTTTGTTCGTTAAGTGCGCCTCGATTTTTAATATAAACCACCGCCTCCCGCTCCGAGCAGGTAGGGGAGTACCAAAAGTACCAGGGCCAATTTCGGATTTCGAAGAAATTTGAAAATTCAGATGGCGAGCGAAGCGAGACATCAGAAGCGCATCGCAGGAATTTCGGTCAGATTGCATAGGAAATTCGTGCGAGAGGGGGAAACTTGCTTTCCCCTGGAGGAGCGAAAGGCTAGAGGGGTGGAGAAGATGCCTCACTTTCCGAGGAAAACGAAGTTTTCCGAGTGGCAAAGTGGAATCTTTGATTCCATGATGTTTTGTAGGACGAGGGTCCGTAAGCAAAAAAGTTACGACCACAGTATAGAAAAGACGATAAGGGAGTAATTCTATGTGAGGTCAGTCAAAGTGTTGCGACGGACCGAATGTTTAGGACGGGGTCATCACTTAAGGAGGGAGGCACATCCTATAAAAGAAATGGAGCAAGAATTATTATGTCAAAAAAAGAAAGAAGAATTGAATTAGAAGACAAACTTCAAACAAAATCAAAGATATGTCCTTATTGTAAATCAGAAATGAAATTTGGTTATATATCTGCAGTTTATCCTATATTCTGGGCAGATACTATCAAATTATTTCCAAAAAATACAGAGCGACTTTCGGGAATTTTAGCACCAGTAAACCATCTTCCTACATTAAAATGCAATAATTGTAGAATAATAATTGGTCAATATGGGTAGAGGGATGTGCCGACCGACTTCGATGCGAGAGCGCCTTTAAGCGACGCAAGCATCTGTGGAAGCTCCTCCCCGAGTGAGGGAAACGGCCCGAACGAGGGGTTGCGACGAGAGTGAACATTGATATACTCTTTGATGTATAATCATCGGATTAGGAGCAATCGGAAATGACGGTAGTGGCAAAACCTTTATCCTCGTAAGGGCTACCGAAGGTGCCCAACATTTACCCCAGGGCTTTTTAAGCAACAAGGGGAAAGAATTAAAAAGGGCTGAGAGAGATAATGGTTTTAGGGATTGGGTTTGAAGGCGAGGCGAAGGCAAATTGGATATGATTGGTATGATTGGTCCATTAAAGGCACGTAAAATAATTATCCAGAATTGGGATTTGATATCTTTTGTATATAAATTCGTAATTGGAGTATTTGCTCTACCTTTAATCCTTATTGTTACATTTTTTACCTTCAAATTAATAGAAGGACTCTTATTTGATTCACCGCTACAAGCGATAATTATTATGTGCTTGGTAATATCTATATCACTTTTCACTTATGCATATGTCTCTGAACTTGTAATAATAAAGAAATATAATTTGAAAGTTTCCGATCGAAGAATAGCAAGGATAGAAGTTCATGATAGGGAGATTCAGAAAATAGAAAATAAAATTAGAATATTTAAACGAATTTACATCTTAGGAATAATCCTTACGATTATCTTTTTTTCTTGTATGGCCGTGTTCATGTTTCGAATTAATCAACTAAGGGATGAACTTAATGAATTGGACCGTGAATCAGATGGAATAACTATAGAAGAGCATCGACAGCGATTGGATGAAATCAATCAGGAATTGGATAGATTTTGGATATATAATTTTATTATTATGATGCTCATGTTCATAGGAGGTACTCTTTTTACCATAGGAAATCGTTATAAAAAATTTCAAGAATTGAGAGAATCATATATGGGTCAATCAGAAATAGGAACAAAATTATCTTTCATTGTTGATTCAAAAGAAGAGTAATAGGATCTCTATTCAATTTTTTACTATGAGTTAAAGAATCTCCCGTTGACAGAAAATAAAGGAGTCGTTCGCCCCGAGCAGAGGGTTGGCAAAGTCAAGGGCCAATTTCGGATTTCGAAGAAATATGAAAATTCAGATGGCGAGCGAAGCGAGGCATTAAAAGGGGAAGATTTAAAAAGGGCTGAGAGAGATAATGGTTTTAGGGTTTGGGTTTAACGGCGAGAAGCGAAAAAAAGATAAGGCTGTGCGAGTGTATAAATATGCAATTAAATAGGTTGATATAATGGATCAAGGCCCATTAACAAAGTATGTGCGTTTTCATATCATTTTAGATAATATTCTATTACTTATTATTATTCCGTTCATTTTTTTTGCCATTGTAGGAATATTAACACGTGAGATTGTTTTAGCATTTTCGACTCTAATAGTGAGTGTATTTATCATTCTTATTTTACTTTTATTTTATCCACCTTTAAAGAATCTTGTTGTTAAAGGCAATAGAATACAACGCTGGCATTTGGCAAAAATAGAAGAACTGGAAAAAGCGAGAAAAAAGGTTAAATGATTAAGCACAGCAATACACAAGTAAAGCTACTCGCCCGCTCCGAGCAGGTAGGGGAGAACCAATAGTACCATGTCCATTTTTGGATTTCGAAGAATTCTGAAAATTTAGATGGCGAGTATAGCGAGACATCAGAAGCGCGGAGCGAAGCGACTGCACGATGGGACGAAAGAGATTATGCACTGTAAATTTACACTCTATTAAAGGGGTATTATCTGTCCTATCCTTTATCAGGAGGGTCCTATGGATGCGTTGCCCAATAACCTGTATCGGCTGGATGGTCGCTAGTATAGTCAGTATCGTTGTTCGGATCCCCATCCTCATTCACATCGAGGACTCCATTCCCATCAGCATCGGTCATACGATCCTGATCAGCTGTGTTCTCTGGACCTGACTCGTCCGTCATTCCATTGAAGTGCTGGTTGCGATAGTCCCTCCACGCCTGTAGTTCTGCAGCAGACAGGCCAAGTTCAGCAGCCTCACGAATCACTGCATCAGTTGCCTCCAGCTCATTGATCTCGTCACCGTTTGTATCAGGATGTCCAGGATTCCATGGACCCAAATACGAGCCGCCCATCCGCTCATGACCCCATTGGGTGGCATGAATCAGTTCGTGTTTCAACATAGAGAGTAACCATGCTTCAGAGTAAAAAGCACTTGGACCGATTCGAACATCTCCTGAGTCAGGTGTTCCGTCGCCGTTTCTGTCCGCGCCCGGAGTCTCTCCTCCATGCGGGCCTAATCCCGGGTCGTACCCTAATGAATTCATGCAACCAAAGTCGATTTCTGGAGGATCCAATAGCATCAGAAGAAACAGCTTAAGGAACAATATCATGTTGTATATGATATTCTGATAACCTGGGGATGAATCTGCGAGAGCCCAGAGGGGGATAATCAAGTTTTCAGCTATATTATAGAGTGCGTCTTTGATGTATTGCGTTATATGTTTTATTAATCTTTCAAGCGCATCCAGCGCCATCTCGATAAAATGATGTATTAGATCCAGTACTTTGTCCACAAGATCGGATAGACCCATCAGTAAGGCCCGTTCAAGGAGATCGATGGCATACTCTACACCCTGAAGGGATGTAACGATCGCGTCTTTATTTCGGATTACATCCGGTGCCACCAATATATAATCTAATCCGTAGAACGGGGTACCATCCACAAGTTCCCCTGATACCGTTATTATCGCGTACCCGGGATCGACACTGTCTTGAACATCTGACCTATCGAACTTGACCATCAAATCAGAAATGCCATCGCTGTCGTAATCGTCTATTTCAGTAGGTTGGCTCTCAGCCGATATGTCAGCAGGGTGACCATTTATATCAAATATTGCAACAGTCGAAACATCGACATCTGAAATGTCATAGCTGTCCTCAAATTCGACATACACTGTGATAAATTTGCCCCTTGATTTGAGGCTCAGGGTATCTGGGTTGATATCGATTGTCGCTTTAATTCCACCCTCCTCGTACTGAGCAGGGAGTATGCCGTGTGCAGCGTAATCCGATTGTGCAATTGTTAGAACTTTTCCGTTCTCATCACAGCTTGGGTAGAAACCTGGAGATCCGATGATGTAAGGGTCGGGGGATGTGTCGACCCAAGGAACTCCAGAGGCCGTGAATGGTATGGGTGGCAAGATTGGAATTTCACCAGTGTCAAGATACAGCACGGCTCCATCGCTGATCCTGGTGAAAGTGAAAGCTGGATAGACATTAAGGGTCGAGTCTAAAGTACCTCCATTGGTATCGGTACGCGTGATCGTCATTGTACCCTCTGAAGGTGTAGCGGCGGAAACTGCGACGTCTATATCCCACAGCTCGGGGTTGAGGCCGTTATAAGTGATGGTGATAGGTGCTTCACTTTTCAAGGAGAGCGCCACCAATTCTATGGGAACTGTTTCCGATGATGGAAAAGGCGGCGGGAGATCAGCATCGCTCTTGCGCTCTACAATGGTGTCTGTATCACCGGGACCAATACTCACCCCCTGGTAATAGACAATTCCATCGAAGGGATCGGATCCGGGGCCAAAGAAATCGGCTGGAATCGGGGTCCCCCCGAAATCCTGGTAAGTGGGGGTCACCGTTGTGAAGTAGTCGAAACCTGCAGGTACATTTTGAGCGCCTGCTGGTATCACCATAGACAGACCCATGGTCACAAGCATTACCACAACTGCCAACACACTGATTTTTCTTATTTTCCTCATATTTTCTTCCTCCTATTATGTCAAACATGTGAGCCTCGATATATGTCTGCAGAAAAAGATCTTTACTTCAATTTTGTCCTCCCTCCACCGACAAACGAGCTCCGAAATTCAAACCCATATGGTTTTCTATCAATATAAGGATTATGTAGAATGATTAATCAATGCTGATCGATTATACAATTGGCCTTAGCTATGAACTCATCTGCGATAGCTACCGGGATTTTCTTCCCTTTCAGCCTGAGATGTAGCACAAAAAAGGTTTTAAGTAGGGAGTCTGAGGAAGCGGCCGCAAATTAAAAGTAGATGAAATCTGATATATGTACATCAGGAGGATAATATGAATTTCGAACCGGATGCTATTATTCTTTCGAGGCTAATCCCATGGATAGAAGAAAGCAAACTCCGGATAGCTGTATTTGATACTTTTTTAATTATTACTGGAATTATTTTAATCTACGTATGGCTAAAGAACTTTTTTATCCCAATCTATGCAATGAGCACAATTATTGGTCTTTTTATGATCGTCCTGGCTTTAGTATTTTTAAATGGGAACGGGGAGGATATTAACCTAGCTGGAATTAAGGCTGCCTCACGCTTCGAGTAGATATGGAAAACCGGCAATGTAGGTATCATGTTTTCCGCGGAGTTTTATAGAACCTGTAGGATGCGAAAATCAGAAATATGCAAAAAATAATCTCATTTTTCGAAAAAAGCAAATAAAAGGTGCTAGTTTGGCGAAAAGAAGAAAGAAATGTCCATTTTGTGGGGCAGAGGTAAACAAAGAGAATCTCGAACGGCATTTTAACAAGGTGCATGGCGAGCTTAGTAAGGAGGACTTTAAAAAAGAAGGGCTCAAGAAACCATCAGGGACTCGTGGTAGGAAAAAAACTCGGAAGGTAGGAAAGAGAGCAGCGAAAAAGGGATACAAATTGTATGATTCCAGGAAAAACGCGGTAATAGCAGCAATTATATTGATAATTATTGTATCTCTTTTGGGTGCTCTCATTTATCAGAACCTTGATCAAAATAGAGAACCAAAAGAAGAAACTAACGGGGAGATAAATGGTGAAATCCTAAACAATGGTAATGGAGAGACTAATAAATCCATTGCAATCATGACAACTACCCTTGGAACCATTAAGATAGAGCTTGATACAGAAAAAGCACCAGATACTGCCGGGAACTTCATTGATCTTGCCAATAGTAATTTTTACAATGGGATCATTTTCCACAGAGTAATTGCTGGTTTCGTTATCCAGGGCGGAGGCTTTACATCCGATGAGACCAAAAAGACCGCAGACTCCATTCCCTGGGAGAACACAGGTCTTCTTAATTCGAGATATACAATTTCAATGGCCCGATCAGGGGATCCCAATTCAGAAGCGGACTCGGGTACTGGCTCAAGTCAGTTCTTTATCAATCTCGCGGACAATACCAATCTCGACAGTTATGCCTACCCCTATGTGGTCTTCGGTAGGGTTATCGAAGGATTCAGTGTGGTGGATGATATAGCAGCACTACCTACGGATTCCAACGACTGGCCTGATGATCCACCTGTTATAACAACCGTTGTAATTGAGGATTGATTAGAAGAAATTCCGATATTGAGTAAAAGTAATGTGAAATTGCTAAATTGATAGAGAAATGAGTATCAAAACGCTATGTTCAAATCGAAGTGTGGCATCGAATATGGAATTTGGTGGATATCCATGGAAGATATATTTAATTTTAAAAAGATGGTAATTCTAACACTACCGTTGGCAGTATTGATAGCGATAGCAAGTATTTTAGGTATACTTGTTGAAGATATTTACTCAAAAGAAGCCCCTGAGTATGCAGCTCAAGGAGTTGGGCAGGACATCATAAATCTTTTTGTTGTGATGCCGGTTTTGTTGGTTGCGGCTTTTCTGATACGAAGAGGATCAAGATTATGGCAATTTGTATGGCTTGGTTCAATGATATATACGGTCTATTCTTATACTGTATATTGTTTCGGTGTTCACTTCAATGCGTTGTTTTTGGTGTATTGTGCGATACTGGGATTGTCCTTTTATTTATTGATAGGATTTCTTATATCTGTGGATGCTCAGGAAATCAAAAGTTGGTTTGATGATAAGACACCAGTAAAGATGACATCAAATTTTTTATTTGTGGTGGCTGGGCTTTTTTATTTTATTTGGCTGAGCGATGTTGTACCTGCATTAATTAATGGAAAAACACCTGAACCTATAAAGGAGTACGAAATGCTGGTAAATCCCGTCCATGTAATGGATCTTGCTCTTGCATTACCAGGTGTCATGATTTCTGCTGCGCTGCTTAGAAAAAGGCATGCCTTGGGATACGTTCTTGCACCAGCATTTATCGTCTTTATCATAGTAATGTCAATTGCGATTGGAGGAATTATCGCAGTAACGATTTATAGGGGATTTGAAGGAGATCTGAGTATGACAGTGGTTTTTGCTATAATTGCCGCAATAAGTAGTGTGATTTTTATTGCACTTGTGAAACATTTGGAGAGAGAAAAAGAGCAAGAATGACAAACCTCCATGAATTCTAAGTATCTATTATACTCAATAAATAATAAATGTCAATTCAAAAAATGTGCTAAAAACATTATATACCTCATTATTTATTTTACATGTATAATACCAGAACATTTACCCTTTCTTGAAAGGTTGGGAATTTAGGAGGGCCTATATGAACCTGAAGAGGATGAAATCCATAATTGTTGTAAGTTTCATGGTTATTGCAGGCTTGGTAATTCTGATTCAGGTTAAGACACCTTCTGTAGCTGGAGAGCTTTATCATGCAGAACCCCCCTTTGGCCCAGGGGCAAGAACTTCTGATGAGGAGGCCTATGGAGCTCCATATGATAGAGACGGAGATTCTGCAAACAAGCATGTACTTTGGGGTGCCGTGGACAACCCTCACATTATCCGCGATACCTATTGGATTGAACCTGGATACTCTCTCACAATCGAAGATGGATGCGAAATAAGGTTTGACCAGGGAACAGGTTTATTAGTTCAAGGAAATTTAACTGCAATGGGAATACCCTCTCAAATAAAATTCACATCCAACCTAACAGTTAAAAATCCGGGTGACTGGGAGAGAATCCTGGTGGATGGGGGCGCGATAGATTTGTATAACTGTGAAATCGAATATGCAACAGATGCAGTATATTTACAAAATATTCCACAGGGGACTTCAATTTCCCTTGGAGGAAGCGATATTCATCACAATTCCAATTACGGTGTCTACCTTAATAACGTCAAGAATCCTAGCCCAATGGTTGTTTTTAATCATATGTATAACTGCAGCTATGGAGTATATTCCCTCTCCTCAAGTACTCGAATACTTAACAACGAGATTTTCAATAATACATATGGGGTTTATTTGGGAATAGTGCCAGGAATTGGACATGGAGGAGCTATTTTGGAGGATAACATTATAACCAACAATAAAATCGATGGTGCAATGATAGAAGGAGAAGCATCCGGGTTTTTAGACAATCGGATATCGAACAATGGTAGGCACGGGATTAACGCAACACCTCATCCCATAACTGGATTCAGACCAGCTATTTATGCAACAAGAAATTTCATCACAAATAACTTAGGTAAAGGTGTCAGTATATTCAACTGCACTAGTACCTCGACCAATATTTTTGATGCAAATTATATAAGTAATAACTCAGAAGAAGGTATATATGTCATTTGCGACTTAGGTGCTCCTGGTAAATTTGATAGCCTTAATAACGATATCCTGAACAATTCAATAGGAATCTTTGTTAAAAGCGAGGATCCATTGGTACGGAACAATTACATAGCATCAAACAAGGAACAAGGTATCTATGCCGAGGCCGGCGCTGATCTCAGAATAGAGGGTGGTTTGATTGAGAACTTTACAAATTCAGGTTGCGGCATCGAGCTTGATAATTCCCATGCCAAGATCACCGGAACAACCATTAGGAATTTCAGTTATGCAATTAAAAGCAACTCCTCCGATTTTGAAATGTATCGCTCGACAATAGAGGATTGGGACCTGGCAGGAATCTTAGCCCTTTCTGCAAGTACGGGTTTTGTTGAGAACAGTACAATGTCATCTTCAGCTTCTTCGCACCTTGATATTGCACAAGGATCCCAAATCACGACATTGAATACGACGTTTGATCAGAACAAGGTATTGCTGAACCAAGAAAACTCGAAATTGACGGTTAAGTGGTTCCTACATGTAAACGTTACTGACACACTTGCTAATCCAATTCCAAATGCATCCATCTGGATAGAAGACTACCTGGGCTATTCACCTGATCAGAAGTACTCAGCCGACTCGGAAGGTTATGCTCGCTGGCTTGTCCAAACCGAATACACAGCGCAGGATACCGACGGGGATATGATAGGGGAGAGAACCCACTACACTCCCCATGATGTCACGGCCTGGAATGAAACACTGATAGGTTATGCCCAGGTCAATATGGATGAGAGCAAAGAGATCAACATTATCCTAGGCACTCCGTATTTCGAGATTCCGTTATCTTTTGGCTGGAATCTGATATCCTTACCTCTGAATCAATCCACAACCGATATCTCTTCCGTTCTAAGCTCCATCTCAGGGAATTGGGACGTGGTCTGGTGGTATAATGCAAGTATCGGGAGATGGCATTCTACGAATGATGATTTGAATGCAATCAATCATACCATGGGATTCTGGATTTTCATGAATACCGCTGATACATTGACTGTGACAGGTACCATTCCGAACAGTACATCCATTCAATTGTATAAAGGCTGGAATTTGGTGGGGAATCCGTTATTCAGTGTCCATGAGGTTGATGATTGTCTAGGCAATATAACCCATAAATATGAAATTGTTCAGGGGTATGATTCATGGGATAAAGTGGATCCATGGAAGCATTATCATATAGATAAACCTACAAATTTCAATGATTTGACATATATGAGGAACGGGAGAGGGTACTGGCTTTATGTGAAAGAGAATTGTGTTTGGGAAGTTAGTAATTTTTAATGGGTGGTTATGTTAATTTTTTTCACCACTATAATCATTAGGGAGCAAAAGGTTAAAAATATCTAATTTATCATCTGTAGCAGTACGAGAATGTCGAAAGAGACCTCCTAAAATAAAATATCTGTATCAAGAGGAGAATTAAGGGGCGATAACATGAAACATAATAATTTAAAGATAATGATGGTCTATCTGTTAGCAATTACATTTGTTATTAATAGTGGATGTATATCAGAAGAAGGAAACAATGATGAGGGTAATGTGCCAGATCAAAGTGAAGATGCGCTTTTTCCTGATGTTGTTTCCGCGACAGCTGGTCCTCTAGCCTTAAATGAAATCGATTATTGGGCTTATGTGATCCAGGATGTGGAGGAAAATGAAGATCTATTGGAACGGTCCCGCTATGAGATGCTTGTGATCGAACCAACTCGGACAGATTTTTCTGAGGAATATTCGCGTTCATATAAAACCAAGGAACTGGTAACCAAACTCAAAGCTTCGGCCGGTAATAATGAGTTCAACCGGAAGCTCGTTATTGCCTATATCGACATCGGTCAAGCTGAAGATTGGCGTTGGTACTGGAAGTGGTCTGTAGATAGCGACTGGGATCCTTTGGAAACAAGCAAGCCAAGCGATTGGCCTTCGTGGATAATTACTCACGATCCCGAATGGGTTGGATGTTTTCCTGTTGCATACTGGCATGAAGATTGGAGGAACATTGTCATTGATGGTGGATTTACTTGGGATGGTAACGATGTAGAGGTTCCTTCTGGCAATGAATATGGGGGTGAAGGGTACAACAGCATCCTGGATGAGGTAATTAATGACGGTTTTGACGGCATTTATCTGGATTGGGTGGAAGCTTTTAGTGACGAATCTGTTATTGAAGCAGCAGAGACAGCAGCCATAGATCCTGTTGAGGCTATGTTTGATTTCATAGAAGAAATGAGAGAATATGGGCGCACGCGATTTCAAGAGATGGGTAGAGATCCTGACGAATGGATTATCATACAGCAAAATGCACCAGATCTTGCCGATAGTAGCGATCCAAGAAAATTTACAGTAATTGATGGCATTGCCGAAGAAGGTGTATGGTGGGAAGGAACCGGCGATTCAGGTTGGGATGATCCTAACGGCTATGATGTTAGTGCCAAAGAAGAATTGGGTGCTGATTGGTATAATGATGTTCTAAATAATTGGCTTCCTGCATATAGGGATGCGGGAATACCCGTTTTTGCCTGCGAATATGCACTAGAAAACGCAGAAGATGTCTATGAAGACTTGGCACCCGACGCAGGTTTCGTTCCATACTGTACAAGACGATCACTTTCAAAATTAACAACGACCCCACCAAGTTTTGAATAAGTATAAGGTGGAATTCACTTTGAACAGCAAAGGGGAACCAGCACGCTGACAGAGTGGTAAAAAATTTATCTCTGAAAAGGAATAATGGTTTTGGGGATGGTGTTTGAAGGAGTCGAATAAATAAGGTCATAGGCTGTGTGTCTGATTGGATAAAGAAAGAATTGTTCAAGAAAGTTATAACAGACTCGGAAAAAGTTACCAGGATACTCGCCTTAAGGTTAAGAACATTGATGAACTTAAGAGATTTACTGAGTTAATACCTCAAAAGGGAAAAATTCTAGATGCTGGTTGTGGAACTGGTCTACCAACAACAAGATATTTAATTGAAAATGGATATGAAGTAATAGGCATAGATTTTTCAGATGAAATGCTAAGATTGGCAAAAGAAAATGTTCCTGACGCAGTTTTTATAAAACAAAATATTATTGATTTGGATTTTCCAGATAATTTCTTTGATGGTTTAATTTCATTATATGTAATCATTCACATTTCAAGAGAAAAACATAGGGGATTATTTCAACAGTTTCATGAAATATTGAAACCAGGAGGAATCTTATTAGTGACCATGGGTTCAATGGAATTGGAAGAAACAGGGGAATTTCTTGGGGAAGAAATGTATTGGAGTCATTATAATCCAAAAACATCTTTAAAATTGATAGAAGAAAGTGGTTTCAGTATAATTGAGGAATGGTTTACTTCATACAATTGGTTTTCAGAGGATGAGAAACATTATTGGATTTTAGCAAAAAATAACGATTAGAAAACGCACAGGAGTCTTTTAAAACATTGAGTCCGTGGTATTAAAAAGACGGTAAGGAAGTATTTCTGTATCAATTACGGGATTTGAGAGTTATTTCTGTAGATACTGGGGGTATTTTTAAGCTGTAATTCGTGAGTGAAATGAATGAAAGGTATGATTCTAGTGAAAAATACTATATACATGTTTTATCATTACGACCCCTGGTGATGGTGATGTTCCAAAAGCCTGAATTTCAAGGAAGTACAACTGTTGGTGAGAGAGGACAGATCGTTTTACCAGCAGAGATGAGAAAGAAACATGGGATAAAGCCCGGAGACAAGCTCCTGGTCATATCAAATCCCCTCCCCAACGGCGCTTGGGCAATTATGTTGATTGAAAGCAGTGTTCTAAACCAGGTATTTACAGAAATGACTGACAGCATTGGTAAGATCCTGGAAGCACATGACAAGGAAACAAAAGACGACGCTGGAGAGTAGCAAGATAAGTATTCTAAGGTGATTTTTCATGGTAATCAAGTCATTAGGGGACCGTGTTTCAAAATATCCCAAGATAACAATAACCATTATTTTGGCTATAACGTTTTTATCAATGACTTTCATCGGTGTTCTCGGAATAGACCAGGAGTTCTCAGAATCATCGTTTATGCCGGAACATGAGGTTATCAAGGCACAGGATGCGGTATCAGAATTGTTCAGTACATCCAACGTGTACTCTGTATCCATCCTGGTCAAAGGGGAAAACAATGATGTATTAACCTCGGCAGTTCTTGTTGAAATGCTCAAGGTGGAAAGGGAAATAGTCAATGATTCTTTAATTACCCCAACCCTGATGAATCCAGAGAATCCTTCTTCCAATGCGAATTCCGTAGCTGACATACTGGGTCGATCCATTTTAGCTGGTTTGGGTATTACAAATCCCTCTTTCGATGAGAAGATATTGGCACTTGAATCCATGGATGATGAACAGATAAAACAAACAGTATCATTCATTTTGGAATCTGATGACACTCCTGCTCAGGTCAAGGGATTGTTTTATATGCTCTTGACAAAAGACTTTTCACCTAAATCAGGTGTCTTTCAGGCTAAAGGGACCCTAATCTCGATATCTCTCAATGGCTCATTAAACGAGGATCCGGAGGGGGAAGAAGAGCATGGAATGTCCACAGTTGAAACCCCTGTTACAAGATCCGAGGAGCAGATGGACAAGATAGTAAGGGGTATGACGTTTGAATCATCCGAAATGCGCGTTATGGGGATGAGCCTTATAATGAACGAGATCATGGAGGCAAACAGCGCAAATATCGGCTTTCTATTGCCCATGGCCTTTATCATGGTAATTTTGGTTCTGGCATTGGTTTTCAGAAGCGGAATGGATATGCTGTTTTCACTTCTTGCCTTGGTAATGGGTATAATCTGGATGTACGGCTTTGGAACAGCTTTGGGTTATTCCTTCAATCCAATGACAACTGTCGTGCCTGTTTTGATAGTTGGTCTTGGAATAGATTACGGCATCCATCTCACAATGCGACATAGGGAGGAGCTTGGGAAGGGAAGCGTCATTGATGATGCAGTCAACAATACAATAAAACATGTGGGAATGGCGCTTTTACTTGTCACGATAACAACGGTTGCGGCGTTCTTATCGAGTCTTGCATCCCCAATGGCCCCCATCAGGGATTTTGGTATCATAGCAGCTATAGGAATTGTCAGCTGTTTCTTCACTATGGTCACTTTTGTTCCCGCATGCCTGCATATTCGTGACAGCCGCAGGGCAAAAAAGAAAAAGAAGCGAGATGAGAAAGGCAATGAAAAATCAGAGAAAAAAGAATCAAAGGCAAAGAAGGCCGGAGTTGCGGTATTGGACAAAACAATAAGTGCTGGGGCAGTTGCTGCAGAGCATCATCCAAAGGTGATCATATTGGTTGTACTTTTGGTATCGGCGGGTGCTGTGTATTCTGCAATCAACCTGAAAACGACGTTTGACTTCACTGATTTTCTTCCTGATAACCTGGAGATAACAGATGATCTGAACTATATGTTGAACGAATTTCAGGTAATAGGTGGTGAGGCTGAGGAGGTTCAGATTCTTGTTAGGGGGGATATTACAAACCCTGATCTTTTAAGGGATGTTGGAGAGACTATTGACAATATGGGTGATGACAAACATGTTATTCAATCTGGGGAAGAGCCTGATGTTGTTTCTATACTCTCTGTTATGAAGGACTGGGCTACTAATTCAACTCCCTTTGGATTTTCGGATCCAAACTACGATCCCGCATTTGCCATCCTGTACAACAACTCATTTGGTTCTGATGGAATGCCCCTGTCAGATACTTCTCAAGCGAACATTACTACCTTGTATGATTGGCTATATTCCAATCCTTTCTCGAATAGGGACATACGTTCAGTCTTGCACAGAACTGAAGGGAGGGAGTACGATGCCGTAGTTCTTCGGATTTCCGTGGACATAACAGCTGCAGACAGTGAGGAGACCAAGGAGTTAATGAATAGCATGGATGAGCATATGACGCCTTTGGAATCAAGTGCAGACAGCGCTGTTCTCACTGGAGGCAGCATTGTAACCACTGTTATATTAGATATGCTCAACAACAGCCAGGTTCGCTCATTATTTGTTACACTTTTGGTTTCCCTTGTATTTCTCACCATTGTGTTTCGCTTAAAAGATAAATCTTTTTTAATGGGTACTCTAACCATTCTTCCTGTAACATTTTGTGTGCTTTGGACCCTGGGTTCCATGTATCTTTTGGATATCTCGCTGAACATAATGACGCTCATGGTCACTTCTTTGACAATCGGTATCGGCGTTGACTACGGTATCCATATCTCTCATCGGTTTGCAGAGGATTTGGGCCGCTTTGATAGTATTGACGAGGCCTGCAGAAGTACAGTTTCCCACACAGGCACTGCTTTATTTGGAGGTGCTGCCACCACTATTGCGGGATTTGGATTGTTGGTTTTTGCAACTTTACCACCTTTGCAACAGTTCGGGATAATCACTGCATTGACAATTTTCTACAGCTTCATTGCCTCTGTATTTGTTCTTCCCACATTTTTGGTGATGTGGGCAAAGAGAAAGAAGAGAAAGGAAGAAGAAAAGGATTTAGAAAGTCCACAGGATCTTCCGTAAATAAGTGCAAAAATGGGTAGAGTAGGGGATAGCCCAGGGATATCCCTGCCCATCTTTAAATAGGCTTTTTTATTAATATAATGTGGTAAACCCTTTAAAAAAGATCGAAAACAAAGGAGGGATTTCCAAAATATCACGAAGATACCATCAAAAATCACCAAAATGTTGGAGGCATAGTTACGGCAGCTCCAGAATTGTATCTGTTGTTTAAATACACAAAGAAATTTGAATATGTCATGGTCGCCTCGATATCAATCTTGGCTGTATTCTTCAATCTAATGATTTTTACGGGGTATTCTTGTATACCCTTTTGCATTCTTTCTGTAGTGATCATAGATATTTTCTTGGTTATAATGCTGGTCTATATGGTTTTTGAAGACAAAAGTTACAAAAAAGAAATCAAGTGATTAAAATAATTTCTATTTGACCTATTCAGATTTGTCCTCCTCGAAAATAAACAATTCATCAATTGTTGTTTTTAGTGACTTTGCAACATCGTGAGCCAATTTAAGGGAGGGATTGTACTTTCCTTTTTCCAGATATATGATGGTCTCCCTTCTTACTCCCACCATTTTGGCAAGGTCTTCCTGGGTTAGATCGTATCTTGCCCGAAGCTCCTTTATTCTTGTTTTCATTTTATTTACCTAACCTGTCATAGTAAAATAGGGATAGCAGGCAGACAACCAATGAACCCCCGAAAAGAAGTATGAATGCAGGAAAAAGTATCTCCATGTTCTTTGTTAAATACCCGTATGCAAATGCACCGGACCCAAAGAATGTTGTGTACATGAAAGAGTTTCTTGTCGCTCTCCCGATATTCTTATCAATTCTTTCATCACTCATTTTATATACAGAGAAATATGAGATAAATCCAAGAAAACCAAGAAAGCCAACTTTCCCCTCTGCACAGTACAGCAGGCTTAAAATGGATAAAAAGCCAAGGTACCAAAATACATTTTTCATATCACATCACCTCTTTTGCTTAGGTACCCCCACCAAGAACCAAATATTACACACATTCCCAGCACACCTATTCCAATCAGCTGCTCACATGTGGCAAACAAGTCGTTTACGAACATCAAAGCAAGCCACCAAAATAGTGAGAAAAAGTACGTGTAACCAGCTGCAAACATCCTTATCTTCAATGATCTTTCATCCTCTGATGGCATTTCCTGCTTCATATCAGTATATCCTTTTTTCAGAATCACTGCAAATACCAGCATGGAGAGTATCGAAACTCCAAACCAGGCCAAGGCGACATCCCTATCCTCTATTATGAACAGAAAATACAAGGATGCCGAAAACTGGCATACCGCAATAGATGTCAATAGAATTGCACCGATCATAAATCTAGTCTTTTCCTTCATCTTTCTACCCCCTTGATTTTGGTGTGTTATTAGGTTTTTCTAACTTTTTGTCTGACCGTTCACACATAATGTTAGATATAGATAACGTTGTATATATAATTAATGGTATTTAACATGGAGATACAGAGAGCTTTGTGATGCAAAGTATTATATATCATAAAGTACATATCTATAATCAAGGTGTATGATATGATAGAAGATATTGATCTAAGGGAAGTGGAGAAGAAGGCCTGGAGGACATATATGTCCCAAGATGGTCTGTATGATATATTTATGGGAATAATGCTGCTTACCTTGGCAATCCAGGCGTATTTTTATAATATTTGGTTTACTTCTTTCATTTTTGTTGCTGTTTTAGTTGTGACTCTAGGGAAGAGATTTATCACATTACCGCGCATCGGATTGGTAAAGTTTGGAAAAACCAGAATGATGAAGCAAATGAAGATGATGATAGCCTTGTTAATTGTTTTTCTTGTTGTGCTTACGCTTTATTATCTGTCTATATTTGGAAATAAACCTCATGAAATAGTAGGTCGCTTGGTTATTCCTGCATTTATTGCTTCTATATTTGTCATAGTAGCTTATTTTCTAAATTACATACGCTTGGGAATCTATGGACTGCTTTATGCATTTTCAGAAATCCTACGAGGAGTTTATGACAAACCTATTCGCAATATTGCAATACTAGTTATTGGAATGATTGCATTAATTGTCGGACTTTATGTGCTCATCCAATTCTTAAAAAAATACCCACTACCG
The DNA here is from genome assembly GCA_020348445.1 of Thermoplasmata archaeon. Lineage (GTDB taxonomy): Archaea > Thermoplasmatota > Thermoplasmata. The sequence goes on along the minus strand of CP070751.1, from coordinate 4,268,706 downwards.
GGGAAGGAGGAGAACTTAGCATGAATCCAGAACTCGATCTTAAGGAACTGGAGAAAAAGGCCTGGCTTACCTATTTTCAAGACGGCTTTTGGGATATTTTGTTCGGAATAATGATGATCATGGGGGCAATTAGGGCATTAACTGATAATATTTTGTTTACTTTCTTAATATTAGGTGGTGTATTAGTTCCCATACTTGGTAAGAAATATATAACAATCCCAAGACTTGGCAGAGTTCGGTTCAATCCAGATCTAAGGTTTCAAAAAAAGAAACTTGTATTTGTTTTTATTGTAGCAATTATGATAACAATCTCATTTTTTCTCATAGCAATAAGTAATGTAGAACCTCTAAGTGGACATGCCTCCCCTTTTATGGCTCTTCTTTTAGTTCTGGTTTTAGGAATGCTGGCGTATTTCATAGATTACTGGCCATTACTCCTATACGGTCTGATGATGGCAACAATTGAGGTCTTTTGGGGTATATACGGTGTTCCAACTGGTCCTGTAATCGAACTTGTGTTCGGAAGCACAGCACTTTTTATCGGCATAACAATGATGATACGCTTTCTGCGTAAATATCCACTTCCAAACGAGGAGGAGCTCGCAAATGCCCCCTGAGAAAAAGGCAAAAGAAAGCCCGATTATGGAAATAGACAAGCTCATCCACGAGCCTGCCCGTCTTTCGATAATGGCCAATTTATATGTTGTGGAGAGTGCAGATTTTTTATTTCTTATGAGGCAAACTGGTTTGACATTTGGGAACCTTTCCTCGCATCTTTCAAAACTGGAGAAGGCCGAGTACGTGTATATTAAAAAGGAGTTTGTAGGTAAGAAACCCCATACTATGTTACAGTTAACTAAAAAAGGAAGAGATGCATTTATGGAATACAGAAAGAATATGAAGCAGGTGTTTGAGGAGCTTCCTGAATAAAAGAAATGGGTCGTGATAGTATGGCAAATGAAAAAAAAGATGACTGGACCTTGGATGATTGGATAAAGAAATTGAAATATCAGGCCGAGGAAAGCAGGGAGTACAGAAACAAACTCTATGAAAAAGTGGATCTGAAAAATAAAAAGAAAATATTGGATGTTGGCTGCGGAACAGGTGCAGTTACCCTGGATATCGCGCTCTTGTCAAAAGGCGAGGTCGTGGGTATTGATATAGACACGGGAAAACTTCAGGAGGCCATAAAAGCACTGCGTAATGTTCCCAATATCAAATTAATGGAGGGGGATGTATTGAGCCTGCCATTTGAGGATGAGACCTTTGATTGCGTGGTATTTAACATCGTCTTGATGCATGTGAAGGAGCAGCAAAGGGCAGTGGACGAAATGGCAAGGGTGACACAAAAGGAAGGATATGTCCTTGGAACCCTTGAGCCAGATTATGCTTCAAGAATAGATTACCCCGAGGGTCCTGCAACTCCCCTTATCCTTGAAAGCCTGAAGGAGAGGGGTTCAGATCTGTATGCCGGCCGTAAATTGAAGATCCTGTTTAACAAGGCGGGTCTTGAAACAGAATTTGGGATGGACACAGAAACTGATTTTCTATTTATAAAGGACGACAAGAGACATTTAGAGTTATTTCTTAGAGACTTTTGGCTTCTTGAAAAACTGTTTAAGAAAGATGGCTGGAGCCCCCAACAAATTGAGGAATACAAGAAAAATAAGATCAATGAAATTGAAAATGGATTATGCTTTCATTTTACACCTTGTTTTTATACAATTGGAAAAAAAGGGTGAAGTAAAGGAATAAATAGGATGGTCAAATAAGATTTTTTTTGAAAAATCCAAACGTTAATATAAAAACAATCCGTTATCCGAGAGATTAGAATCTGTGACGAATTTGGAGGTAATGATTCTTATAAAAATACATATCTTTATTAAGTTAGCAGGATGAGATTATGATAGAGGAAAACTTGGATGAAGATGCAGAAAAGCTCCTTAGGGAAACGTTTGCAAAGTACGTTGACAACGAACTAATTCCAATAGCAAGGGATATTGATGAAAAAGACGAGTTTCCCCAGGAGGTCTTTAAAAAACTGGCTGATATGGGAGCTTATGGATTAAGATATCCTACTGAGTACGGTGGCTCAAATGGAACCAACACTATGTTCTGCATCATGTGTGAAGAGCTTGCCAGAGGATCAATGGCTGTTGCGGCATTTACTGCGATGCAGTGCCTTATGGGTACGAATTTCATCTTTGCACATGGAACAGAAGAGCAGAAAAAGAGGCTCTTGGTTCCTGCACTTAAAGGTGAAAAGGTTGCGGCCTTTGCCCTTACAGAGCCTGATGCAGGATCTGATCTCATGGCACTTTCCACATCAGCGAAAAAGGTGGATGACGGATACATAATAAACGGCATGAAAACTTGGATTACCAATGCACCATACGCCGATTTCTTTACTGTGCTTTGTCAGACAGATAAAAGTAAAGGTCCAAAGGGTCTGAACTTCTTTTTGGTAGAAAAGGATACCCCTGGGCTATCTGCAAGTCCAAAATTCGATAAGCTTGGGACCCTTGGTACATGGACATCTGAACTTGCCTTTGAGAACTGCAAAATCCCCCTGGAAAACAGGCTTGGAGAGGAGGGAAAGGGTCTTGGAAACCTCATGAGAATACTGGCAGAAATCCGCACTATGACTGCTGCATTGAGCCTGGGTCTTGCCCGGGCTGCCTACGATGCCAGCTTTAGATATGCAAAGGAAAGAGTTCAGTTTAAAAAGCCAATAGGCAAGTTCCAGGCCATACAGATGAAGATATCAACAATGGCAACTGAGATCGAGGCCTCAAGGCTTTTGGTTTACAACGCAACAAGGATGATAGACGAAGGAAAATCGTGCATGAAGGAGGCGAGCATGGCCAAGTACTTTGCATCTGAAACTGCATGCAGGGCAGCAGATGAGGCCACAAGAATATTTGGAAGTTATGGTTATTCAATGGAATATCCTGTGCAGCGTTTTTGGAGAGATACCAGGTTTCTTTTGTTCGGGGGGGGAACATCGGAAATCCTCCAGGTGATAATAGCAAGGGAGCTTGGACTTGGTAAATAAGAAAAATAGAGGTGAGGATATGGCTTATGAGATAAGAGGAAGAACGTTTGATGAATTTGAAATTGGGGAGGAATTCACAACTGCGTCAAGAACAATTACTGAGTCAGATGTCGTGACTTTTGCAGGGCTTTCTGGGGATTTCAATCCCATACACATGGATCGCGAGTTTGCAGATAATTCTCCACTCAAGGGAAGAGTGGCCCATGGTATACTGGTTGCAAGCATAGCAACTGGTCTTGGGAACCAGCTGGGTATCTTCGAGGGAACCACCATCGCGGTTTTGAGCATGACCATCAATTATAAGGGTGCAGTTAAGTTCGGGGACACTGTACATCTCCTATTAAAGGTTACAGAGAAAAAGGAAAGTAGCAAGCCCGAGCGGGGAATCGTGATCTTTGAAACCATTGTTCAAAATCAAAGGGATGAGACTGTAATAGACGGGCAATGGGTGGTTATGATGACAAGAAAAAGGAATTGATGCGGGGGGATGAAATGAAGCTAAAGGATAAGGTTGCTTTGATAACAGGCGCTGGATCAGGTATAGGTGAGGCCACGGCCCTGAGATTTGCTGAGGAGGGTGCTAAGGTTGTCATAAATGATGTTGTGGAGGAGAATGCAAATTCTGTGGCAGAGAAGATTAATTCCAAGGGTAAAGAAGCCATTGTACTTTTGGCAGATATATCGAGCAAGGAAGAAGTGGACAGGATGTTCCACGAAATAATGGATATCTTTGAAAAGCTCGATATCCTCGTGAACAACGCGGGAATCAACAAGGATGCCTTTGCAAAGAAAATGACTGAGGAGCAGTGGGATGCTGTAATCAACATCAATTTAAAGGGTACCTTCTTATGCTGTCAGGCTGCCATGAAGATCATGGGCGAGCAGAAATATGGCAGAATTATCAACACATCCTCAATTGGTGCTCTGGGAAACATGGGTCAGGCAAATTATGCAGCCTCAAAATGTGGAGTAATAGGTCTTACAAAAACATTGGCTCTTGAATGTGCCAGGTACAACATCAATGTCAACTGTGTAGCCCCGGGAGCCACAAAAACACCCATGACAATAAAAATGCCCAAGGAAATCTTCGATATGATCACTGATAAGATACCACTTAATAGATGGGCTGAGCCAAAGGAAATTGCCAACATGCATGTGTTTTTGGCAAGTGATGAGGCCAGTTATATCACGGGTCAGGTTATTTTTGTAGACGGTGGAATCAGCGTAGGGATCTGAGTTATTTTAGGGTTTTGAGGAGGTTTCTTACTTCATCCTGGAAGTCCTTTAGGCTGCCCTCGTTTAATATCATATGGTCACATTGGTCTATTGCACTTTCAATGCCCCATCCAATTTCTCGCGAATCCCTTTCTAAGAAAGCTTCCCATGTTATGGTTGCATCCTCTCTATTTCTTTTTACAATTCTTTCATATCTAATTTCAGGCGATGCTCGTATCCCCACAAGTACCATATCATCGCCAAAAGCCCTTTTAAAGACTTCAAGTTCGGTTTCTCCCCTGATACCATCTATTAAAACGACATCCCCTTCAACCAAGGGTACGGTTCTTTTGGCCCAGATGCCAAATCCATGTTTTTCCCTCTCCTTGCTGGCAATTCTGCCTATATTGGAATCTGTAAGTTCTAAACCGCGGGATTTAACCTCCTCTCTCACCACCTCCCCCATTCTCACCGCGAAAATACCCTCTTGGGATGCGATTTTAACGAATTCCTCTTTTCCAGAACCTGGCATACCAGCGAGAACGATCACCTTCAGGTTGGTCCCTCCGATTAGTTCATGAACACAAGTATCCATAATACAGGTACAATTATATAAGTTATTAATCCCCACCCTTCAAAGTCATGGTCCTTGTAAAAAAAAGTTATCATCAATATCCACCACAAAAAATTTATAAGCAATGACCAAGATACAAGAGTTCAGGTGTTATTATTCCAGCAGATGATTTGGGAGATTCTCCACCAGCAGAACCTGAGAAAACAGGCAGACCTATCACGTTTTTAGCTGGGCTTATAGTGCTTTTTATCGGGCTTTTCATAGCATTGGGTGCGGTTGTCCACAACACATTGATGATTTTTACCAATGAAACGAGCCATTTAGTGTTCGGGCCATATGATTGGACTGCCGCAATCATAGGCGCGGTCGTCCTTTTGGTGGGCATTATCTTGCTGATGTTCTCCAAGGTCTCAAAGAGCCCCTCCTGATGCCAGTCAAGTTCAGCATATACAGGGCCTTAAACCATAGCAATTATAATATCCAAGCGAAGCTATGTACCTTGGGATAGATATGAAGGCAGAAGAAGCTGCAAAAAATGCACTGGTAAATGTTCTTGAGGCTGCTTCTGGCGAGAGGGCAATGATCATATGTGATCAGGAGCTTTCTGGAATTGGCCAGGCTTTTGCCGATGGAGCAGTCGATTGTGGGCTATGGACAAGACTTTTGATGCTGGATGCTAAAAAGATTAGAAAGGATGTACCAAAAGAGGTTACTGAGATTCTCAGCACTCAAAAGTCTGATATTATCATAAATTTACTCAGGGGATCTGCAGAGGAAACACCCTTTAGAATCAAATTGATAAAAATGGAGAGGCGCAGAAGGATAAGGTTGGGGCACTGTCCAGGTATCACAATTGACATGTTGACAAAAGGGGCGCTTGCCTTAAAGGATGATGAATACAAGAAGATGCAGGCCTTTTCAGATAAACTCATTCATGAACTCATGGATGCAGAGAGCCTCGAGATAATCTCTCCATCTGGAACAGAACTTTACATGAGTGTAAAAGATCGGGATTTCTTTACAGACACAAAATTGGACTGGAAGACTGTAAAATGGATGAACCTGCCTGTTGGAGAGGTAATAGTCGCCCCGGTGGAAAACTCCTTAAACGGGAAATTGGTTTGTGAAAAGGCAATTGGAGGGGTGGGGCTAATTAAGGAGAACCTGGAAATCGAGGCAGGAGAGGGGAAGGCAAAAAAGGTCACATCCAAGGATAAAGGGGTTTTGAAACGGGTGAAAAAGGCCTTGGGTACGGATTCATGGTCCAATACCATAGGGGAGTTCGCTTTTGGCTTGAATCCCAATGCAAGAGTTTGCAATGAATTCCTGGAAACTGAGAAGATAAAAGGTACATGCCATATCGCCTTTGGAAACAATAGCGACTTTCCTGGAGGAAAGAACCTCTCTTTCAATCACATGGACTTTCTGATATCCAAACCAACTGTGGAGGTCACAAAAAGAGACGGCAAGAGAATCAGGATTTTGGCATCGGGGAGATTCAAATCGTGATTTTTTTACGAAATAGTACGAATTTTCCATTTACTCCCACCCAAAACTATTCAATATCTTAAGTATATACCCCTTATGGATGGAACATATCGGTATTATTTATGGAAATGTTGGAACAACCGAGTTTGAATGCCAGATCGCAGCCAATGTTGAAAAGACTGATTACATCATGGTAAACCATCAGACAATAGGTCCTGTTTTGGGCCAGGTGGACAGCATAGAGAGACGCACCGATTTATCTCTTGACAAGGCCCAGATGATAGCAGAGGGGCAGCCCGTTGAGATCAACGAGAAGATCACGGCAAAAATCTCTGTGGTGGGCTTTCGGGATGACAGAAATCTGCTCCAGGTTCCGAGAACACCGTTTAAGGCAGGTGAATACATATACAAAGCAGATGATGAGCTGATTCGGAAGGTTATCGGGCTTAAGGAGGATAAGGGGCAGGGAGCTTATGTCGGTCTTCTCGCAGGTCATGATATCAGGGTATATGTTGATATAAACTCCATGGTACAGAAACACATTTCGGTACTTGCAAAAACAGGTGGGGGTAAAAGCTACGTTACCGGTGTCATCATCGAAGAGCTTATGAAGCACCACGTGACAACTGTAATTCTCGATCCCCATGGTGAGTACGGCTCCATGAGAGACTCTGGCAATGTGATGGAGACATCGCGGAATTTCAGGGTCAATCCAAAGGGGTATGCATCTAAAATCCAGGAATTCGCCACTGATACCAAGTTGAACAAGGATGCAAAACCACTGAGATTTACATTGAGCAATTTAAGTGCGAGAAATATACTGGATCTTACAAATATTAAGAATGTTCGGACTTACCTTGCCCCACTTAGAAAAGCAATTGATTTTCTAAGGACCAACAAAGGGGATTACAACATCGAAGATATAATCAGGGTTTTGGAAACAGACGAGGAGGAATCCCTTGGAGCTCTAATAAATGAATTGGATTACTTAAGGGAGGTTGAGATATTTGCGGAGGCAGGTACAAGAATGGAGGAACTGATAAAAAAAGGAAAGACCACGATTATAAATCTCAAGGGCTCTCCCCCCGATATCCAGACCCTGGTAGTAAACAGGATTTGTACATATTTATTTGAGCTTAGAAAACAGGACAAAATCCCTCCTCTCATGCTTGTAACTGAGGAGGCCCACAACTTCTGCCCCCAGCAAGGTCAGGTGGCATCGTCCAAGATATTTAGAACCATTGCTTCCGAGGGGAGGAAATTTGGATTGGGAGTGTGCATAGTGACCCAAAGGCCCGCCAAGGTGGACAAGAATGTGCTTTCCCAGTGCAACACTCAGTTGATTTTAAAGGTCACAAATCCAAATGATTTGAAGGCCATAACTGCCTCTGTGGAGGGACTCACATCTGGAATGACCGACGAAATCCAGAGATTACCCATTGGAACTGCCATCATCACGGGAGGAAAGATCACAATGCCCCTGTTCGTTGAGATCAGACCAAGGGAGAGCAGGCACGGTGGAGAGAGCGTGACCATAGTTGAGAGCAGTTCTGAAAAGGGTCTTGCTTACTGAGATAGAATTATTTTTTGTTTTATAACGGAAAAAGTAGGGAAAAGTCCGGAGTAAAATATCTTTTCTCCTTTTTTTCAGTTTATTGTTTTCGAGAAGGGCGTGGCGAATAACGCAAAGTTGATAACGATAATAATAAATACCATTATTTCCTATTGTTCACAAATCTGAATACCTGATGGAAAAAAGGATTTTGTTACTATAGTAACAAAGGCACCTTTATATATTGTAATATAGTAGCTCCATCTTGGATATAAAAGATGTGAAAGTTGCAGTGATTGCAAAAGATATTGGACTTTCGATAGAGGGTGGTTAGAATATGTTGAGAATGAACAGGAATTTAAAGAAGATATGTGGGCTAGGATTTTGTATTGTAATCGCTATGGTCATGGCTGTTTGGGGTGTTAAAGGAAAAAGCAGTGATATGTATGATGCAGCTCAAACAGGATGTACCTGTCATGATGCAAATCCTGATGTAAGTGTCATAATCACAGTCACCGGGTTTCCTGCAGAATACACACCATCAACCACCTACCCAATTACGATAACTGTCAGTGGAGGCGCATCTGGAACACAAGGTGGATTCAATCTTGAAGTATCAGCAGGCACCCTAAGCACTTCGGATTCAAATGTCAACATCAACGTTCCACAAGACCAAGCAACCCAATCAAATGATCTTGTTAGGACCTGGGCTGTAAGTTGGACAGCACCATCCTCGGGGACGGGGACAGTCAACGTGTGGGTTGCGGCAATGACCGCAAATGATGATAATAAGAAGGATGCAGGTGATCTATGGAACTTCTGGTCAGATACAATTCCTGAGGTGGTCACCGCAAACAACCCTCCTGAAGCTAAAGATCTTTCTGCTCAGGGATTTGCAGATGGAACAACTGGGATTATGCATATCACAGATCACACCCCTGATCTAGGCTGGACTTTCACCGATTCTGATGGAGGAGATTCACAGCAGCAGTACGATGTCAGGGTTGGGACCGGATCTGGGCTTTCAGATATGTGGGCACCTGGACCGCAATCTGGAGGAGTCAGCTCAGTTGTATATGCCGGCTCTACTTTTATAGACAACACTGATTACTGGTTCGGTGTGAGAGTAAACGATGGAACAGACTGGAGTGTGTGGAATGAAACTCAATTTCATATGAACAGTCTTGAGGCTCAGGGCTTGACAGTACAGGATTTTTCAGAAGGAACCACAGGTATTCTTCATATAACAGATCACACACCAGATTTGGCGTGGGCCTTCTGGGATGGTGAAGGGGATTCGCAATCTCAGTATGAAATAAGAGTGGGCACAGGATCTGGTCTTTCTGACATGTGGGCCCCTGGACCTCAGAGTGGTGCTTCAACTTCAGAAATATATGCAGGATCCACGTTGCTGGATGGAACTGACTACTGGTTTGGAATAAGGGTTTTCGATGGCTATGAATGGAACCAGTGGAATGAAACTCAGTTTCATATGAATATTGTTGAAGCTCAGGATATAACAGTTCAGGGTTTTGCAGATGGTACCAACGGCATTCTACATATCACTGATCATACACCCGATCTTGGATGGACATTTTTTGATTTGGAAGGTGACTCCCAACAGCAGTACGAAATCAGAGTGGGTACAGGACCAGGATTATCTGATATGTGGACATTCGGGCCTTCCGCAGGTGGTGCAAGTTCTGAGTTATATGCAGGTCTTCCTTTAATCGACTCAAATGATTACTGGTTTGGCATCAGAGTCTATGATGGCTATGAATGGAGCTCATGGAACGAAACCCAATTCCATCTGAATAATCTCTCTGAAGCAAGGGATCTAACTGTGGAAGGATTCACACAAGGAACCCCTGGCATATTACACATTACAGTTTCGAGTCCCGATCTAGGTTGGACATTCTTTGACTACGAGGGGGGAGATACACAGCAGCAGTATGAAGTGAGAGTTGGTTCATCCCCGGGTGCTTCGGATATGTGGTCTTTACCTCCCCAAATCGGCCCTACAAATTCCGTAACTTATGCAGGTCTTCCACTGGTTGATGGAACAGATTACTGGTTCTCGGTAAGGGTTTATGATGGTTTTGAATGGAGCGAATGGAATGAAACACAATTTCATATGAATGCACCTTCTGAGCCTCAAGCACTTACTGTTCAAGGATTTGCAACCGGATCCCTTGGAATTGGGCATATCACTGACCATACTCCCGATTTGGAATGGATATTTTTTGATTACGAGGCTGGGGATTCTCAACAGGAGTACGAAATCAGAATTGGCACGGGATCAGGTCTTTTTGATATGTGGAGTTTTGGACCTTCTATAGGGGCTACGACGTCGGAAGTGTACGCAGGCCTTACTTTATTTGACGGAACAGATTATTGGTTTGGCATAAGGGTATACGACGGATACGAATGGAGCGAATGGAATGAAACTCAATTTCATATGAATTCACTGCCTCCTGCTCCTGTTCCTCCTCTAAGCCCACCTGATGATAGCAATGTTCCAAGCAGCCCAGCCCAGACATTAAGTTGGAGCCCAGGAAGTGCGGATTCTGAGGGGGATACCTTAACATATTGGTGGTACGTGGATACAGATAACCCCCCTGTCTTACCCTATCTGGCAAACGGAACTACAACAGGATCCTCTTCATATTCTTTTTCCACATCACCCGCAACTGATTATTATTGGTATGTCAATGCAACCGACGGCTGGGAATGGAATACGACAATAATATGGAACTTTACAACATCAGCCATTGTGAACAATCCACCCGAAGCAATTGATCATGCTGTGGCAGGATTTTCCAATGGAACAACAGGCATTATGCACCTCATAGATCACGCACCCCAAATGGAATGGATATTCTCAGATCCAGATGGAGGAGATACCCAGCAGCAATACGAAATAAGGGTTGGTACTTCCTCGGGTCTTTCTGACATGTGGTCTCCGGGCATTCAGGCTGGAGGGATAAACTCAGTTGTGTATGCAGGACTTGTTTTACGGGATGGAGTGGATTACTGGTTTGGAATCAGGGTATTTGATGGAAATACGTGGAGCCTGTGGAATGAAACACAGTTTCATATGAACAGTTTAGCTGCTCATGATTTGTTGGTCCAGGGATTTGCAACAGGTACTCCAGGAATTTTGCATATAATTGATCACACCCCTGATTTGGCTTGGTCATACTGGGATTTGGAAATTGGAGATTCACAAGGACAGTACGAAATAAGAGTTGGGACACAAACTGGATTTTCAGACATGTGGACTCTGGGACCTTCTCCTGGAGGTACCACATCTGAGGTATATACAGGTAAAGTTTTGCTTGACGGAACAGACTATTGGTTCGGTGTCAGGGTTCATGATGGCTATGAATGGAGTGAATGGAACGAAACCCTATTTCACATGAATGCCCCTCCACCTGCCCCTGCTCCTCCTTTAAGCCCTCCCGATGATGCAAACATACCAAGCAGCCCGGCTCAGACTCTGAGTTGGACAACTGGGGGATTTGATTCTGAGGGGGATACAATCACCTATTGGTGGTATATTGATACAGATAATCCACCGAATCCACCTTATCTTGAAAACGGCACAACAACAGGAACCTCTTCCTTATCTTTTGCCACGTCACCAGCAACTGATTATTACTGGTATTTAAATGCCACAGATGGTTGGGAATGGAACACCTCCATTTTATGGAACTTCACAACATCTGCCGTTGTCAATAATCCACCAGAGGCTTTGGATCTGATGGTTTCTGGATTCTCGGAGGGCACTTCAGAGATCATGCATATTTTAGATCACTTGCCGGAGTTGGCATGGTCTTTCTTTGATTCTGATGGCGGAGACACACAGCAGCAGTACGAAGTAAGAGTGGGTACGCAATCGGGCTTTTCAGACATGTGGGCACCTGGACCCCAGGGTGGTGCTGGAAATACCGACATCTACTCTGGATCACCGTTGATCGATGGAGTGGACTATTGGTTCGGAATCAGAGTATTTGATGGAAACACTTGGAGTGGGTGGAATGAAACCCTGTTTCACATGAATGCCTTGCCGCCGATTCCTATTCCACCGCTCAATCCCCCTGATGACTCAAACATCACTAAAAGCCCTGCGCAGAAATTAAGCTGGACAGCAGGTGGATCCGATTCAGAGGGAGATACGATCATGTATTGGTGGTATGTGGATACAGACAATCCTCCTGCTTTTCCATATATTGCCAACAGCACAACCAATGGTACCTCATCCTCTTCCTTCCCCACTTCACCAGGTACCAATTACTATTGGATAATAAATGTAACAGACGGTTGGGAATGGACCCAAACAATTGTATGGAACTTCACCACTGCTGGATCTGTCAACATACCCCCCGAAGTACGGGATTTAACTGTATCAGGATTTTTCAAGGATTCATCAGATATATTGCATATTACAGATCCCACACCAGATCTGAGCTGGTCCTTCTTTGATTCTGATTCAGGAGATTTCCAGCAGCAGTACGAGGTTAGGGTTGGCACGGCATCCGGACTTTCTGACATGTGGGCACCAGGACCCCAGGTGGGTGGGGGAAACACGGTGGTTTACGCAGGTTCTCCATTAGTTGATGGCACAGATTACTGGTTCGGGATTTTAGTGTACGATGGAATTGAATGGAGCTTAGTAAATGAAACCATGTTTCATACGAACTCAAAACCTGCTGCTCGTAATTTGACAGTTTCAGGATTTTCATATAGCACTCAAGACATAATGCATATAACCGACCACACCCCTGATTTAGCTTGGTTACCATGGGATTTGGATGTGGGGGACACTCAGATTGAATACGATATAAGGATTGGTTCCTCATCAGGTTCATCAGATATGTGGGCAACTGGGCCTTTGTTTGGTTCACAAACGAGTATGGTATATGCAGGACTTCCTTTAATGGATGGCATCGATTACTGGTTCGGCATCCGAGTTTTCGATGGCTATGAATGGAGCACTTGGAATCAAACACAGTTTCACATGAATTCCTTGCCTCCTGCTCCTATATTACCAGTTGATCCATCCCATGACTCGGAGATTCCAAGCAATGCACAACAAATTCTTGATTGGACCGAAAGTGGTTCTGATTCAGAAGGAGATACAATAACATATTATTGGTTTATTGATATCGATAATCCCCCAACAGCTCCATATTTGGCAAGCAACTTCACCACACTTTCTCTATCTGCAGACTTTTCCACTTCCCCATCTGCAACATACTTTTGGTTTGTGAATGCAACAGATGGTTGGGAATGGAATTGGACAGAAATCTGGAGGTTCACCACGCAAAGCCCACCAAACTCTCTTCCTGAAGCAAGAAACCTGAATGTCCAAGGATTTTTCGAGGGGAACCCTGATATCATCCATATTACTGATCATACTCCCGATCTTGGTTGGACCTTCTTTGATTCCGATTCTTCAGATGCCCAGGTGAGATACGAAATCAGGGTGGGTTCATCCTCAGGTGCATTTGATATGTGGAGCCCAGGATCCTTTAATGGAGACGATAATCAGATAACTTATTCAGGTTCCGAACTCATTGACGGTGAGGACTATTGGTTTGGAATCAGGGTTTTCGATGGAAATGACTGGAGTTTCTGGGAAGAGATAAAGTTTCATATGAATGATCTTTCTGTAGTATACAATCTGACTGTTGATGGATATGCAGAGGGAACAACAGAAATCTCTCACATTTCTACTGCCACACCAGTACTTGGTGGGTCCTACATAGATAGCGATGGAGGATTTACGCAGCAGCATTATGAGGTCAGAGTTGGCTCTGCTTCAGGTCAAGATGATATGTGGTTGACAGGACCACAAGATGGTGCTTTCAATGCCATAATCTATGCAGGTCTGCCTCTTTTAGAGGACACCGATTATTGGTACGCTCTTAGGGTATTTGATCGCTATGAATGGAGCGAATGGGAAGAGATAAAGTTCCATGTGGATTATCCAGCAACATTAAACTGGATTGGTGAAGACAATTATATCTCTGATGGAGTCAACCCAGAATCAGGTAATTCTTCCACTACCTTCGTTTTCAAGGTTAAATACACCGATTTAGGTAATTTACCTCCACCTTCCGGCAGTCCGAGTCTGCATATTAATAAGGATGGAAGTCAGATATCTGAAGATCCAATTGTAATGAACTATGAAAGCGGCTCTTATTTGCAAGGGGCGATTTACTCTTACTCGATTATCCTCGAGGAAGGTACCAATTATTCCTATTATTTCAGTACATTAGACAGTCAGGGATACCATCTAATAACAACCGAAGAGAAACAAGGTCCCGATGTAATAAAGGATACAATCGAGATAATACCCCCCTCTCCCCCTACCAATATAATTGTAACACCTCCAAATGAAAAAGGAAAATTGACCATAAGCTGGAATCCAAGTACCGCAGAAGATATTATTGGTTACAATATCTATCGGTCAACTGATGGCATAGATTACGAGATAATTGGAACAGTATACGGTCAATTGACATCATTTACTGATTCTGACCTACATGATGAGAAAACATACTGGTACGTAATAACAGCCATGGACTCAGACGGTGTTGAATCGCAATATTCGCAGGGGGTACAGGGGACCACCATGGCGGAACCCCAGGATGTTGGTGAAAAGGAGGAGACAGAGGATTCATTGCTTGATATATTCATCATATTACCGGTAATTTCAGTCATCATCATTCTGATTTTGATATATTTGAAAAGAAGGGGCAAATATAAGGAAGAAGAGCCTCTTTTCTGGGGTAAACCTCCAGAAGCCCAGGAAGGGGAAGATTCAGCAAACGTGAAAGAAGATAATGTGAAGACCCCCTATGAAGAAGAACAGTCAATGCAAGCTCAGGATGATATACATTTGGAAAATGAGGAAGAAAAGCCAGTCCTACAGGATGAGGAGTTACCACCTCCACCAGAATAATGAACTATTTTATATACAATTTATTCAATTACAATGCCCATGAAAAGAACATACCTCTTTCTAATAGTTATTATTACCATTTTTCTAATTCCTAGTGCCTCAGCTCATGTTCCGATATCGTCAGGGGACAATGACAGTATCGAAAGGGCACTTCATGTTCACGAGCCAACAAAATCCTGGGCCATATATGATGAGATATCTGAACTGGGACAGGCAAAATATTACCGCTTCACCTTAAAAGAGGGGGACAGATTAAGAATATCATTGTATACCCCCGAGGAAGGCAAGTTCTCTCCAAATTGCGTTATCATGGCCTCAAATATCGAAAGCAAGGGAACAATACCTGATTATGTTGAGGTTCCCGAGGGTTATAATTTTGAGGTCCTTGAGGGAAAGAGATCTGGAGAGGCCGAATACGAGCCCTTTACCCCAGCAAGCTACTATTATACAGTGGACTACGACGAGGAAGTGAATGCAACTGGGACTTACTATATTGCAGTTTATGAACCAAATAATACGGGTAAATTCGGAATTGCCATCGGGTATGTAGAGAAATTCGATATTGATGAATGGTTGCTGGTACCAATCGATGTCATCAACATTCGGGTCTGGGAAGGACAGAGCCTGGCGGTTATATTTGCCCCCATGATGATCATATTGATTTTTGGTATGGGCATTATGATTTGGAAAATAAAAAACATTGGTAAATTCAATTTTATCAATCCCCCAAAGACGACTTTTGCCTGGTTGGTTTATCTATCTTCGCTCATTTATGTGGGTAGCGGTTTTATGGTTCTGCATCAGATGTCAATTGCACTATCCAGATCGGCAGTAGGTGCTTCTGTAGTCGTGACATTGATTTTTGCAGCAATACCCATTATCCTAGGTTATGCCATCCTTAACGTAGCGTTAAAGGAAGAAAAGCCAATGGAAAAAAGAGATATTATCAAACTTTTCTTATTTGGTATACTTGGCCTGATCTTCTGGGCGGGACTGATAGTCGGTCCAGTACTGGTAATTGGAATGTGTATCGTGTCATTGTATATTTTGATTTCTTATAAAAAGTGAACTTCATTTCTCATTTTCAGATTCTTTTTTATCCACTTTAAATTGCAAAGCAGCAGAATTAATACAAAATCTTTTTCCAGTTGGCTTAGGGCCGTCATCAAAGACATGACCCAAATGCCCTCCGCACCTTGCGCACATAACCTCGATTCTACGCATTCCCATACTGTTATCTTCTTTTAGTTCTATATTTTCATCTGAAATTGATTCTGAGAAGCTTGGCCATCCTGATCCAGAATCGAACTTGGTCTCAGAGGAAAATAATTTGTTTTGACAACCGACGCAGAGGTAGAGACCTTTTTTCTTATTATCAAGATGTTCTCCCGAAAAAGGAGGCTCTGTCCCCTTCTCCCTTAGAATATGGAATTCTTCTGGAGTGAGATTCTCTTTCCATTCCTTGTTTGATTTTTCCACTTTCTTTTTCATGCTATCTTACCTCCACAGTGTAAAGTCAATATTGTAAAGGTTAGTATTATATATATCGATTCAGTTTCGTTTCCAAATGAGGGGATTTTATGCAAAAGGATGTTATTACAAAGGAAAGACTCACAGATTATCTTGACAAGACAAAACGGGCCTTAAAGAAGGTTAAAATCACACCTCCAGATAGGTCCCATGCCAAAAAAATTGCCCAGGACTTTTTAAACATGGCCACGTCTTACCATTCAGATGCAAAGCATTTTTTTGAAAAGGGCGAGTATGTGGATGCCTTTGCCTGCGTGAACTACGCCCACGGGTGGCTTGACGCAGGGGTTAGATTTGGATTGTTTGACGTGGGCTCAGATGATGTATTGTTCACATTGGCGGAGTAATTACCTTTTAAAAATCGGTTTGATGAGCAAAAAAAATATGCGCTTCGAAAACCTTAATTGTGATGTCGAATTCTCGTCATTTTTTATTCAGTAAAAAGGGCCTGGGTAGTAGAGGATTTTACCATAAACATAATATAGTTTCTTAAGTATGTGGGTGCGACATCTAATCTCATCCAAAATCATTATTATCGTACCAGAAAAACAGGGCGTTAAGGTGAGACGTTGAAGGAAAAGAGGCATCCTGAGATCACAAGACGGGAGTTCATGGGAAGCACATGGAAGCTCTTGAACGTTGGTGCTTTCATCGCCTTGGGCGGCCATCTCGGATCTCTGGCTGTAACGTCCATATCCTCTGGTCATCCTGATTCTCTAACCTGCTACGAATGCAGGGCCTGTGCATCGCCATGCCCCTGGAAGCTCGATCCTTCTGGCTATCTTGTTGCTGCCAGGGTGAACAATCCCAATAGAAGAATGTTGGCACAGTACAACATCAAAAGATACAACAGGCTCATTGGAAACAGGGAGGAGGCAAGGAGAATGACCTTGGACAGTCTTCTAGCAAGAGATGAATACATGAAGGTTGTGGTCAGTGAGGTTAAAAAGAAGGAGAACATCGAGTTATTTACCCTTGGACCAGAATTTGAGGATCATCTAATAGTTGGATCTGTAAATAATGAAATCCGAAGGGCTTTTGCAGATAATAGGTGGGCGATTTCAAGCCAAGCAACAGTATCTGAGGTAGATCCCGACAACTGGCTGATTGTTGATGGTTATGAAAAATACCATATTTCACGAACACTGGAAGGGCTTTTAGTTTCTGGAGAGAAGAAGGAGTTCGAGAGGCTTGATCCCATGCGGATCAATGATGCTAAAGATAAAATTAAGGAGCTGGAGGATGAGAACAAGGAGGCAGAACTAACCGATATTTACGAGATGCGCGCTAAAGACTCTGCATTCTATGATCCATTATGTTCTAGATGCGAGCCCGCATGCCCTGTCGCCCTACCAGTCACAAAATTCATTAGAGATGTTAAGGCCGATGAAAAATATAGATGAGATCGATTGTAGGAGAAGCATAGAATGAAAAAGATTCCAACACCCATGGACAGAAGAAGATTCATGAAACACCTGGGAATACTGGGTGTGGCCGGTGTCATGGGAATGAGCATTGGAGAGATATTCTCACCCACAGAATCTGATCTCATAGATTCTCAGGCAGATACCGAGATCGATAGCAAAAGAAAATTGATTTGGAATTCAAAGGTGGATGCAGAGACAGGGGATCCTGATAGGGCGGTATCCGAGGCCAAATCAGGAGGTTTTCCCTTCATAAATAGAAGGGCATGCGCATACCACCTACCAAACCTGGAAACTGGTGAGTACGAGGATATCACCGAGGATAATCAGCAGGATATCCAATTCTGCAGAGGCCCGTGCGTAGAGGTATGTCCTGTGGATGCAATAAAATTTCGAAAGACACCTGAGAATAGAAAAATGCCTGGATTTCCTCAAAAAAAAGATCCAAAATATTCTGATCTAGACAGAGACTGGGGTGACCCCAGGGAAGTTACTGGGTGCATAGGATGTCAGAAATGCTTCAAGATGTGCGGTTATGATACAATACAATGGATTAATCCCTAAAGGTGTAAAAAGATGGCAATGAATAGAAGGTCATTTATGAAGGTCCTTGGAGTTGCCGGGGCCTCGCTTTTGGTATCCCTAGGATTGCAGAACAGCGGGGTAAATAGGGTCAAGGCTGAAAAGCGGTACATCCCAGGGGCTGGATCCCTTACCCAACAAGAGGTAGATAAAATCGACAGCAATGCTTTCGTAGGTCTCTGTGCACGATGCGGAATATGTGCCAGCGTCTGCCCCTTCAAGGCAATAAAATCCAAGGAGATCTTCTATCCAACATTGACCAAGGAAACGAGACAAAAATGCCCAAGCTATGAAATTTGTGGTGTATGTCTCGCAAACTGTCCCACAGATGCCTTGGGTGAGGCCTATGAACCCCTGGGTGGGACCCCTGGAACCGAGAGAACAAAGTTGTGGAACGGGCCAACACTTAGAAATGAAAGGGATATAATAGGACAGAACAGGTGAACGCATGTTGGGAATCTGGGATCAATGGAATCTCTTTGCTGCCGTGGCAATGATCTTGGCATCGGTGCCGTTTCTCATCATGTTATACGCGAGTATTAGGGGCCATGAAGGAACAGTTTTATGTATGCAGTGCCAGCAATGTGTTGCAGTGTGTCCTGTTAGAGCCGCACAACCTGACAGGTACATGGGCCCACTTGGCATAGAGGTAACATCGAGATCGGGCACCAAGGAGAGGGCTGAGGAAGGGGGGTTGTTTTCCTGCACGTCATGCATGAGCTGTGTAGAGGCCTGCCCCAGAGGACTTAATGTAAAACATGATATGGACAAATTCAGGGCATCCCTTGCTAAGGAGGGAATGGGCCAAATGGGCCCCCATAAACATATTATTAAAATGGCTTCAAATTACGGAAATGTATTTGACAAGGAACCTGTTTTGCTTCCAGATATTAAAGAACAAAAGGAGACCATCACCAAATTCCTAAAGGGCTTTGCAAAGATCACAAAGTACGACGACTTTAAGATAGGAGAGGGAGAGGAGAACAAGTGACTACCAGGGTTACAAAGCCTGTCATTGACAGCAAAACAGCCAAGGATTGGGGTAAATTTGTATTGTATGAAGGATGCACAATGCCAAGAAGGATGGTGGGAAGCAGGTACACCACAAGATTTGTTTTGGACAAGTTTAGCTTCGATTACATGGTTCTTGATAATGCAAGATGTTGCGGTGCTCCAGTGATGAGATCCGGCGGTGAGGATGTGAGTATTGAATGCAGGATGTACAACCTGGATCTGGTGAAGAAGGCAGGAGTGGATCAGATCGTCTCAGGCTGCCCAGGCTGCGGCTCCCAGCTCAAGACTGAAGAAGCAGAAAAGATGAGTATCCATGTCTATCATCTCATAGAGGTATTGTACGATTTGGCCAGAAGCGGGGAGCTTTATCAAAAGGACCTCATGCGACCTATACCCAACTTGAAGGTCACTGCTCACTATCCTTGTCATATGCATCGCGGCATGCTTATCGATGCAAGAAAGATACATGAAACCATTGTCGGGGCCTTCCCGAACCTTGAATACATCGAGATGGATGATTCAGATAGATGCTGCGGTGCTGGAGGGGGTGTTAGGGCATCCCAGAAGGAGCTGTCGTACACAATAAGAAAAAGGAAACTGGAATGTATCGAAGAAACAGGTGCCGATATTGTGATTGCCGCCTGTCCCTTTTGTGAACTTCAAATTGATGAAGGTCTTAAGACTGATTCTGAATCAGGTGCAAGGGCAATTACTCCTCAAAGCATGATCGCAATGTTCTTCAAAGACATTGGTCAGGAGGTGGCAAAGCTTTGATTTTCGATGGAATGAGGTTGGAGGACAGTCTCATTATCATGGGCCTTTTGGCCTTACTCGGAATATTCTTTATCATGCAGCTTAAGATGATGTTCTTTCCCCAGATTAAAGGGAATTTAATAGAATTCGAGCCCATCTTCGATGGAAACTGCAATTCATGCAGAGGCAAACGCAAAGGTAGCACCAGCATTCCTGTGAAGGTGAAAACAGATTCTGGCGACATCATTTCCGCTGAAATCAGCTGTTGCACCCTTTGTATTGAAAAAATAAACATAGGCTCACGAATTGGTGTGACAAAGGTTGGAAACAGGCTGATTGTGCAGGCCTGTGCAAACATTAGAGGTAAAAACACATAGGATACGATTTGGTGTAAAATATGGTAGTATTAGGAATGGAGCTTTGGTTCATAATAGGGCTTATCGCCCTGATACTATTCTTTGTTGTGATAGTAGCATCCTTATTGGGATTTATACCTCAAGATAGACTGCCCATACAATCTGCCTTGGTTCTAACTGCATTCGTCATAGCCATCCTCGCATTCATAGGCAATATCTTGGATCCATCCATAAGCCAAATCGGTTTCATTGACCTCATTGGCATGATAATTATACATCCCATAACCGCCCTTGCTGCGGGTTTTTTGGCTGCCGGTGCCCTGGAGGTTGCGGGTGCTTTCGATGCAGCAGCCGATGCACTAACACGTCTTGAGCAATTGAAGGTAAAAGGAGTGGCAGTTTTTGGCATAACTGGCACTGTCACACTCCTTATTAACATGCCAACCATTATAGCAATGCCATGCGGTAGGATTTTGGCAGCGGCTCTGATGCCAGCAGCTTTGGGACTAGGATACAAGGTGGCAAGACGTCTTGGCGATCCAAGAATGGTGGGAGTCATCGTTTTTGCATTCATTGTCAATGCCGCAGCATCGTGCGGTCCATCACCGTTGGGAGGAATTGGTCTTTTAGGCGAAGGTCTGGCAAAACTGCCTTTGGCCTCTCTCTCAGATCCCCAGCAGACTGGGATAATCATCTGCACAGGTGTTTGTGCTCTTGTCATGAAATTCGTCACCCCGCTTTTTCCTGCTGATATGAAGAAGGAGGAAATAAAGAAGAAAGACGAGGAAATAGAGGTGGCAAATGATGGTGGGGAGGAGTTGACTGTAAAGGTAAAAGAGGAAGAAGAGGAGGGACTTCCACCACCTCCTGATGATGAAGAGGAACCACCGCCCCCTGACGACGAGCCCATACCTGAGCCTCTCACCCCTGAAAGTCCAAAGGAAAAAGAATCACTATTCAAACGGATGTCCAGGATGGACACACATCTTAAAAACGGATACATATCACTTGGCCTCTTCATGATAGTATTGGCCCTTACCCTTATTCTACAACCAGTGATACCTATTCAAACGATTTTAGTTGTTCTGGCCATGGTGATCATGCTCATTGGGAGAGCCAAAATACAGGATCTGATGGCAGGTGTGATTCTGCATCCGATTATGGCCATGACTGCAGGTTTTCTTGTGGCTGGGGCCATGGGTCTGGCAGGGGGATTCGACGTTCTTCTCATACTTCTTAGAGGGCTTGCAGAATTCGAGATCGCCGGATTTGCTATACTAGGTTACCTTGGTGTTGCCATAATTCTGGTGAATATCCCCACTATAATGCCCATGCCCTGCGGTAGAATACTTGCTGCAGCCCTGGTTCCGGGTGTATATGTTTATGGCGAGGCTTTGGTTGAGATAACAGGAAATCAAATCGTTTTACCCGTGGTTCTTGGGGCCTTTATAGTGAACGCGGCAGCCTCGTGCGGCCCCTCACCCTTGGGTGGAATAGGGGGTATTGGTGAAGGAAACATGGGTGTTGAGATCGGTTCTTCTGGAAAATCTCAGCAGTGCGGGATACTGTTTGCAACAGGTGTCACTGGATTGGTGATCGCGTTCGTGGTTGGAGCTACGATGATATGATGATGGAGGCATAAAATGGCAAATGAAAGGATCATATTATTGGGTGTAATGATTGTCGCGGGAATCCTCTGCGGTATGATGATAAACGTAGCTCTTGACAGAAAACCCTGGGAATTGGGTGGTATCACAGGTGGAGCTGTGGTTGGATTTCTGATGTGGTTGTTGTAGGGTGATACAAATGAAGGGAAAGGTAATGGCTGTGATGATTGGATCCGGTGTCGTGTGTGCCATTATGCTGTGGATGGCAATGTGGGCTGCATCTGGAAATTTCGATGCCGAACCAATAGTTGGTGGTTTGATTGGTGGAGTGGTTGTGGGTTTGATTATGCATGTATTAGGATAATATAATGAATATTTAGAGGCGAACAAATGCTGGATAGGCAGACATCAAGAACCATCGTCAGGTGGGCCATATTCTTTATTGTATTAATAGGGCTGCCTCTCGGTTTTCTTGCCTTCTTCATTTACGGAACCGTCTGCATCATCGATCCTTTCTTTTATATCCAAAGAATTGGAATTCTGTTTGGGGAGATATTGGAATTAAATGAAGGATCCAGTTTTGGCTCTAATATCAATTTGATTCTGATAACAGTTACAGTTGCAGGTCTGATCATATTTACCGTCATTTTTGGCAGGGCGTTTTGCAGCTGGATATGCCCCTATGGAACCATGCTCACCTTTTTTGGAAAACTGAAAAAAGATAAGAGAGAATTACCAGAGGTTCTGCAGGACACTAACATCAAGTACGGTGTTCTTCTTGGATTCTTTTTATCTGCCTTTGTAATGGGTAGATATGCCTGGTGTGATGTATGTCCAATCGGGGGTTTTTACAGAGCCACAGGACCCTTTGCGTACGAATTTGCATGGCTTTTGGTGTTTCCTATCGTGTTTTTCCTGGCCATCGCACTGATGGCAGTATACTACGAGCCAAGAGGATTTTGTAAATATCTTTGCCCCCTGGGTGCATCCATAGCAATCCTGGACAGAATCAGTCTAAATAGGGTGCAGCTGCCTTCGGACCGATGCGTGGAATGCCATAAATGCGATGATATCTGTCCCATGGGAATTGATATCGTTACAGAAACCAGATTCGAGCTTTTAAATGATTCCGAGGTAAGTAAGGCTCTAGACGATGAGGGTATAACCAACCTCTCAAGAGAGAATTTCGAGGAGCTGCCCAAGGAGCTTCAGGAAAAAATAAGCAAGAACCTAAAATACTACAAGGTACCACCCGGTGAATGCATCAGATGCTATCAATGTGTGGACGTCTGCCCTGTGTATAATGAAAAAGAAGTCGTTCCAGCTGTAATAAAGGATCCTGTTACAAGGATAACGAACTTCGAAGAGGTGAACATGGGCTATACACCTGAGTTAGCCCTTAAAGAAGCCAATAGATGCCTCCAATGCGAAGATCATCCATGCATGGATGCCTGCCCTGCATCCCAGGATGTACCAGGTTATGTTAAGGCTATAACAGAGGGCGATCCTTCTAAATCACTTGAAATCATACTGGATACAAATCCCCTACCTCTCACATGCGGGAGGGTGTGTCCTGCCTTCTGCAAGAATGTTTGCGTAAGAGGTAAAAATGGTGATCCAATAGCCATACCTACTTTAAAGAGATATGCTGCAGACCACGGTAAGTTCCCCAAGATCAAGGCTGAAAGGAAGACGGGAAAGCGTGTAGCAGTAATCGGAGCAGGCCCTGCAGGATTGACTGTAGCTTGGGAGCTCACCAAGATGGGACATGATGTAACCATGTTCGAGGCACTCTCCAAAGGAGGTGGAATGCTTGCCGTGGGTATTCCCGAGTACCGCCTGCCTGATAAGGTGTTAGCTCAAGAAATCGAGAACATAAAATCCTTGGGAGCAAAGTTGGAGACCGACCGTAGAATCGGGCCTGATTTCAACTTCAAACATTTATTTGATGAAGGCTACGATGCCATTTTCGTGGGTGTTGGAGCCCATGTTCCAAAAGCCATGAGATTGGAGGGAGAGGATCTAGAAGGAGTTATCCCTGCAACTGACTTCTTGCGTGATGTGAATCTTGGTAAAGAGGTTAAGTTGGGGGAGAAAGTGGCTGTAATTGGTGGTGGAAATGTTGCAATGGATGCTGTGAGAACCTCCCTTCGCCTGGGTGCGAAGAAGGTATTGCTGGTGTATCGAAGAGCAGAGGAGCAGATGCCCGCAGATCCTCTTGAGGTTGAGGAGAGCAAGGAGGAGGGTGTGGAATACCACCTGCTTCGGAATCCCACCAGGATAATTGGCCAGGATGGAAAAGTTGTAGGCATGGAGATCATCAAGATGAAACTTGGTGAGCCTGATGCCAGCGGAAGAAGAAGACCCGTTCCCATTGAGGGTTCTGAGTATCGAATAAAGGTAGATAACGTTATACCTGCGATTTCCCAGGCACCTGATCTTTCCTGGGTTCCAGAGGGAACTGTTGATATCACCAAGTGGAACACAATCGATGCCAAGGAGAAAACAGGCGAGACCAAGGTAAAAGGAATCTATGCCGCAGGTGATGATGTCACAGGGCCTCAGACCGTAATCGAGGCCGTTGCAGGTGCAAGGAAGGCTGCAAAAGCGATTGATAAGTTTTTAAGAAGTGGAGAGAGAGCAGCATCATAGTGTGAATAAAAAGGTCCCAATCCCACCCCTCCCCGGACAATGCAAACTAGCAAACATGAAATTTTTCCTTCCAAGGGGTCGTTGGTAAAGGCCACTTGTTTCCTTCTAGTTGATTAGACAGTTTTACTGTGTCTATTATCTGGAACCTCATAGTATTTGAGCTTTTTGTAGAAGTTTTTACAAAAGTCTTATATATAATACTCATGAGGTTTTATTTAAATATATCCCTAACTTTTTTAGTTTATCGATAATAGAAAAATGAAAATAAGTGCTAGTTATCTCCTTTCATCCTTAGTTCAAATCCCTAATGCTATTAAATGCTATTATCCCCCCTCAAATTAAAAAACAATTGTATGCGGGGGGAGTGCTGAGGATTTAAGGTTGAATTCGGGGGTGCCTAAAATATATGTCTTTACCTCATCTTTTCGAGGGAGCGAATTGGATATTTGGAATGTTTTTGGCATTCTATTTTGAACATAATCATTTGAGGGAAACGGATCATCCTGGACTTGATTTTTTGAATTTTCAGTTTTGGCTTCCTGTTGATCCTCATTTTCTATAAAAGTGCCATTAACTTTCCTATTACATCCCGCCCTTTTTGGGTCTACCTTTCCTTGTTCATCATCTTTTTGGTATAGCAGTACAAGCCTTCTAGCAGTGGTCTTTCCTATCCCAAGGTGGATGGCTTTTTTAAGTTTCTTTTTCACTATTTTTCGTATTTTCACCAAACGGTGAAAAACCCCCAAGAAGTATAATTATATTATTCCGTTTCCAGTATATCCGCACATTCCAACTCGTGGTGAATTTACTACAGGTAGCAACATTTCTTCACCGCATTTGTGAACTTCTCCGCATTTATCACAAAGCCAGCCCTTATTTTCCCATATACACTGAGCGCATACTTGTGTGGCGATTTTCCCGCAAGCAGAACATCTAACATCAGGCGCGGTATTCCTTGCCATGACTTCTATTGCTTTCCTCCTGCTTTTTCCCTCACTTTCCGAAGTAACTTTTAGGTTTAGTTCAGTAGTTGTCCCAAAATCATATTCATAGCCAAAGGTCATCCCCTCACCCATTAAATCTTCGAGTTTGTAATTCATACTTCTATCACCGAATGACTTATCAGGATATGAGGAATATGTCTGATCCCTGATTCTAAATGCACTCAAATGACCGCAGCACTCCAACCATATCTGTCTAAGAAAATCATCTAAAGCTTTGAGTTTGGTCGTCGATTTTACATCGAGATATAACCAATATTCAGGTGAATACTTCCCATCAACCATTAGATGAAAGTACTTTGTTTTTTCATGACTTGGAACACCCTGTTGGGTTGATTTCTTTTCCTTACAAGCAGCAATATGTTTCTTAATCCCTGATTTATTGACGATTTTATCGCAGTAATTACATTTTCCACTTTTTAGATCAGCCAATCCAATACCCCCTCATTCAATTATTTGCTGAAATAGAAGTTGTTCACCCTTTCGAATTTCCCCCCTTCTAATCTAAACATTTTCGGTATTTTGAGTTTATACTTTGACCTTCCAAAAACCTCCTTTAGCCGGTCCTTTTCGCTCTAAAAGCCCCTTTTCTTTCAGTTTCTTTATGTTCTTTTCAACCGCTGTTGTGCTTATCCCGATTTTTTCAGCAAGTTCAGTTATCGGCATCGTTGGATTCTCTGAAAGCAGACCCAGTATCTTCTCCTCGGTTTCACCCAACTTTTCACCCAACTTTTCACCCAACCCACCGATGGATGAGGGTTTTCTGTAAAACATGGTTAGGAACCCGGTCTTCAAAGGTTTGAATTTAACCCTTACGTCATCGGCCTGACATTCCTCATAAATACGTTTTAAGCCGGAACCCCATTTCTCGATATCCTTGGAGAGATAGAGAATGTTGGCGAGAAGCGGATTTCGGAGAACAGAGCGTTCGTCGCCTTTCACATAATCCTCTGGTCGTAATCCCTCTGGAAAGCTTCCGGGGTTGTAGATCTCTATGCGATCTTTGAAAATTGCAATTTCATTCCCTTTCGGATTCAGATAGTCCCTGTGGCAGAATGAATTGACAAGGGCTTCTCTTAACGCTTTTATCGGTATCTCAGGTGTCTCTTCGCGTTCCAACCTACCGAACTGGACGCCCCAGCGTATATTTGATTTGAGATAGAGCTCGGATTCATTCATAAGATAGAAAATATTGCCTTTGAGCTGTTTGATGTCCAAAAACGTAGTCTTGTCAGCTCCTGCAAATACCGCTAGCTGGACTTCCAATGGGTTGCTATCGCAGAAGAGGATCTGGCCAGCATTGCGCAATCTATCACCGTCCAACAATCCCAGTTTGTCGAGAACCACTCTATTATTATCGCTGTCCGATTCCAGGCGACCCGCCTGTTTAGCTCTCTCTACGAAACCCACGAGTTCTTTCTCATCTATATCCTCAGGGGTAGAGCCGGAAGTTTGGAAGTCCCAATAATTGGTTGTTCTGTTCTTCTCGATGATCAGGCGCTCTATCTCTTTGGGGCTGAGCGGCCTGTCCTCGTCACTCACCCGCATATAGACGCGGCCGTAGGCATAGTATAGGGAATTATCCCCTTCGAATGCCACATAGATGCAATCCTTTGATTCGATATTTTTCTTCTCGATCCTTGGGTATATCTTCGGCTCTATGTTGTTGGTTATGGCCTGTGATATGTCCCGCAATGTCTTTTCACTGACCTGCTGGCCTACAACTGTGCCGTCGTTCTTTACGCCAAAGTATATCTCACCCTTCCCGTGCTTGTTGAGGATGGCGGAAACAGATATTACCGCTTCCTTCAATTCCGATGTCGAGCGTTTCAGTTCCAGGGTCTCAGATTCCTTCATGTGTTAGAACCTCCGTTCTGTCCTGCCGGAGCTCTCCTTGAGCCACTTGAAGACCTTTCGGTCCACCTCAACTTTCAATGACCATGGCATGTTGGGCACCTTATCTTCTCTGTATTGATTTTCAACTATTTTAATTTCATTAAGTTTATCCTCATAAAGCTCATTCATTATTTGGTCTATCTTTTTTTTCTAGACCTTCTACAATTGCCTGTATGTCGGGTTTTTGGCGGGTTCGTGGCGGGTTTTAACAAGTACATAATCGCAATCCACATAGCTCAATCCCTAACGGCTGGAGCCTCCGCCATTGACTCAAGCACGCAGTTCCCAATTATCGGGTTTCGGCCTTCGACAGACCTTACTCAATGTTTACTCCGAAAATTGGATAATCGTGGTCGACATGGCTATAATTGTTTATAGTGTCACCCACTTTATAGTCAAAGACTATAGTGGATCCCTAATGAAATTCGTCATTGACTATAAAAGCTTACTATTAAAGGTTTCCTTTTAGCATTTCCGAACACTATTTTAAATAGCCTTGGCTAAGGAGATGTTATGAGCTCCTCGTGTCCATTGATGGTGTTAGCGCTCAGTTTCTGATCACTCTGTAATCTTTATCCTCCTTTAGAACATAATATACTACGCGAAGCATCTTTCCAGCTGTGGCATTAACGGCTGCTTTGAAATGCTTTCCCTTAGCCATTTTCTTCTCGAAATATTCTTTAAAGCTATCATCGCAGTTTCTTGCTACGTTGGCTGCAAGGTAAAGGCTATGTCTTAGCAAAGGTGAGCCTCGGTTCATACTCTCAACCTCCGAAATTGTTTTTTAGGCTGAGAGGTATTCCCTTCCTATCCTTGCGACACAAACTCGTGAGTGATACATGGATCCCGATCTGTAGGACCATAACTTACTCATCGGTGCATCCACAAAGGCGGAGGGCAACAGACTTTGATACGAGAAGAGACTCTCAGGTCGGGGATTTGTTGTCCCTCTCAGCCTTTGACTGAGATTGGCAAGGACTCTTTTTAGTCTTGCTAGAAGAAGGGTATATACGAGGTCGGGATTTCGCTTCCCACCCCTGCAAACCCCTACCGCCTCGCTCCGCTCTTCTTTATTTACATGAGAAGCGGGGACCGTGGCGGTTACAGGGATTGCTAAAGAGGATCTCCGCTATTAAAACGATTTATCGCCGCTCCTCTCTACAAATTATACGATAATGGTATGCGGGGGGAGGGATTTGAACCCTCGTATGCCTACGCAACAGGGTCCTAAGCCCTGCCCTTTTAGGCCAATAAGGCCAAAAAGCCCTATTGTTTTCCAAGCTCAGGTACCCCCGCTTATGAACTAATAGCAATGAAGGGGAACTCAGCAATGTTGAGAGCTTGGAAGGCCAAGCTCCCGCAGGAAACCGATACATCTTTCAGCGTATAAGGTTTCCGAGGGCATAGATGGGCCCTGCGGTCACATCAAGTGCAGGTACCCCCGCATTTAATGGATGTATATCAGAAGAACCTAATAATTCATAGTAGTTTCAGTGGAGTCCCTCTATTTCACTTATATACCTTATCGCTTTTTGCCTAAATACCGTAATCAATTAATAAGTTTTTACCAGGATAGGCGTCTGATAAGTAAAAGTTATAAACGATGATAAACCAATATGGTTTCCCTAAATTAGGTGTAATTTACATGAAAAAGAGCGAAAAGATACCAACACAATGTGAGCCTCTCGATGAAATCCTAGGTGGAGGCATCGAATCAGGTTCGCTGACCAGCCTGTACGGCGAGGCAGGCAGTGGAAAGACCAATATCTGCCTACAATTGGCAAGAAATGTTGTATTAAATGGTAAGAAAGTCATTTTTATAGATACTGAGGGTGTGTCATTTGAGCGCCTTTCTCAGATCTGCAACGAGGATTTTCCTGCTGTGACAAAGGGTCTGCTTTTCTTTACTCCGTATTCCCTGGAAGAACAGGAGAAGAATGTGGATGATGCTGTTCGGCTCGCCGAGGCCAAGGAGGAAGTGGGCCTCATTGTTATGGACTCGGCAACTGTACATTACCGTGCAACATTTGGAGACGAATGCGAGGTAAATGGAAGACAGTCACTAGGAAGACAGCTGAACCAATTGCTACAAATCTCAAGAAAAAGGGGGATTCCTGTGGTGGTAACAACCCAGGTTTACACTGATCCCAAGACGAACTCCTTCGAGCCAATAGGAGGTCACGCCCTCTCCCATTATGCCAAAGACATAATAAAACTTGAGAATATTGGCGATGGAGGCCTGAGAAGGGCCATAATTAAAAAATTCAGATGGCGCCCCGAGGGACTGTCCTGTGAGTTCAAGATCACAGAAAAGGGTGTTGAAGCGGCAAATTGATGTTTATTTTTCCCTCTGGACCATATAATCAGTGATCTTTTTTAGAATCTCCTTGTGCTCTGATTCAGGGAGAATTTCAAGTAGTTCCTTGGATCTTTTGGCAAAGCCCAATGCCATTTGCTCAGCGTAAGTCGTTGAACCCACCTTATCCATGAGAGCGATGGCACCTTGTACATCATCAGAAGAGGCATTT
Organism: Thermoplasmata archaeon; assembly: GCA_020348445.1. Classification (GTDB taxonomy): domain Archaea; phylum Thermoplasmatota; class Thermoplasmata. The sequence continues at coordinate 4,238,509 of CP070751.1, read as the reverse complement.
TGATTGCCCAATACCCCAAAGAATGTGTCCCTTTCCTGGCCTTCCAATCTTGCCAGAGCGTGGACAACCATTAAGGTTCTCTTACCGTTCTTAATATCGCTTCCCACAGGTTTTCCCAAAAGTGATTCATCGGCCTTCAAGTCCAGAAAATCATCCCATATCTGAAAACCCATGCCCAGCAGTTTCCCGTACTCGGACATTGCATTTACCTGTTCTTGGGTTCCCTGGGCGATCATTGCTCCTCCCTTGGAGGCAATCTGAAATAATCTGGCTGTCTTGTACTCTATCATCTTCAGGTAATCCTCTTCTGTAATGTCTGTCCTTTGCTCAAAATCCTTGTCCAGTTGCTGGCCTTCCCCTATGTTGCGCACAGCCCCAGCAACTTCCCGAACTAGGTCCCTGATTACGGCATCACTAACGTCTGTTGTTGAGAGCGTTTCAAAGGCCCTGGCGAAAAGCACATCACCTGCATTGATCGCCGTAGCCTCGTCGAAAAGTACATGAACAGTTTCAACTCCCCTCCTCAAAGAATCTTTATCCATAACATCATCATGTAAAAGTGTGAAATTGTGAATCAACTCCAGGGAGACACCAAAGGGAATCACCTTATCACCGCATTCCGAAATGGAATCGGCGGTGAGCATGGCCAAAACAGGCCTAAGTCTCTTTCCACCAGCCATAGGTATGTGGCGAATTGCCTCGCGTAATTTATCATGCTCCCCAATGTCCAGGGCACTCTCAAGAGCCTGGTTCACAGCAATAATTCTGTCTGAAAGCATGCTGATTAGGTCCATTTTCACGCCTCAGTTTTACTCAACTATTTGGTCCATCCATTCCTTTACCATTCCGGTGAGAATCACATCCTCTCGCATTAACTCTGATACATTTTTCGATCCGGTAAGAAACATAGTAACCTTAAGCTCATGTATCACAGCCGTAAGCTGATTTTGTACCACCTCAGAACTTTGTGTTGCGGCCGTAAGTAAGGCTCCAGCCATACCAGCCGAATCAGCACCCAAGGCCAAAGCCCTGGCCACATCCACACCATTTCTTATCCCGCCAGTGGCAATGACGTCAAGACCCACGTTTGCCTCTACAACGCTAATTGGCGTTGGAATTCCCCAGTCCCAGAAAGTTCTTCCAATTCTCTCTTTCAAATCATCTTTCACATTCCTAGCTCGGTAAACCTCCACTGCCGAAAAACTGGTGCCACCAAGACCCCCCACATCGATTCCAATAACACCTGCTCTTTTCAATTCCTGTGCCGTTTTTCTCGATATCCCACTCCCTGTTTCTTTGGCAATTAGGGGGTACTTCAAAGCCAGACGCTTTAATGCAGCCAAGCAGCCCTTGGCATTTACATTCCCTTCGGGCTGCACCACCTCCTGTAGGTAGTTCACATGCACAGCCAGCACATCCGCATTGATCATCTCAAAAGCATCCTGGATTTTTTCCTCGTTTAGGGCTACAGAATCATCCTGGGAAATAAGCTGGGGAGCCCCAACATTGCCCACGACCAACGGAATATCAAAATCACCCACAACCGAATATGTATCCACAAGATCTTTGTTCTCCAAAGCTGCCCTCTGGCTTCCTATCCCCAGTCCGATTTTTAACTTGCTTGCAGCCTCTGCAAGGTTCCTGTTGATGGCCTTGGCATCTGGATATCCCCCTGTTATGGCAGAGATGATAATGGGGGCCGATAGTTCCTTACCCAGTACATTCACCCTGGTATCGATGTCAGAGAAATCCATTTCTGGTAAGGCATGATGCATGAAATGAACGTCATCCCAGAAGTTGTAATGGGCCTTTACATCCTCTTTTAAACAGATATTAACATGATCTTCCTTTCTGTTCTCTATCATAAACAGGCCTCCTTTAATGTCTACTTTCAATTTTTGTGCATACTATATCTTTGCCTTGGAGGGCCTCCTTGAGCCGGTTTTCAACCCTGCCGTTTAGTATTATCGTTTCCAGTCCCAAGGAAGCGATTTCAAACATTATTTCCAGCTTACCATATATACTGCCTGTTACATCATCCACATGGCTATCACTTTTTTTAATTGATAAAAAGATATCCTCGTCAATTGTTGGCAGAAGCTTGGGACTTTCATCTGATTGAGGGGCAGAAGAGAATATACCGTCTATATCGGCCACGAATATGGCCTTTTCTGGTAAAAAGGTCCTGGCAAGTTCAAGCATGAGTTGATCGCCTGAGCATATGGAGAACGAAATTGCATCATCTAAAACAACATCTCCGAACGTGATGGGTGTAAATCCCATGTCAAAATATCGCTTAAAAGAACCCATATCCATGCTCTTGATCTTGCCATTTTCGTTGATTACAAAAGAGCTGGGAGCTAGGGAAACCGCGCTTATTCCAATCTCCAAAAAACTATCAAGCACCATGAGATTCAGGTGTTTCACATCCTTTTGAACACCTGCAGCGGCTTGTATCTGTCCCTCGTTCTTGTAGCCTTTATGCAGTTCATATTCTTTTGCCATGATATGCCCAAAGGAGCCTGCACCATGTACCACGAGAGTTCTTTTTTGTGCCTCTTTTATCTCGGAGATAAGACGCAGTATGGTGGATCTTTCGAATGTGTATTTTTGCTTTTTATCGGTTATTACGCTCCCGCCGAATTTTATAATGAACATCCTGAAACCAACACCCATATTCTCTTGAGGCGGGTTATACTTTTTTAAATGTTTAAATGTTTGCTTGAATATTAATAGAACAGAAATAACACCACACTGATCTCCCTTTTTTACCTGGGATTCTTTCTTTTATGGAACCTGTCCTAGAAGGTCGATTTTAGGCCCTCTTTTCATTATCGTTTTGACGAATAAATGCAAAAAGTATAAGAAGGTGCATGGCTTTAACCGTATAGTCAACCTAAAATACATCAGTTTATAGTAAATATTCACTAAAAAAAGGTGAGTAAATGTCTGCTGTGGAGGAGTTGAAAAATATACTCAGCAATTTGAAAACTGAACAGAATATCGAAATCTGTGCCGTGATCTCAAGAAATGGAATACCCCTGGCCTATGAGCTTCCAAAGGGCGTTCACATCGATGCCTTCTCGACCCTTTCTGCCACGATATTGGGGGCTTCTGAGGTCATCTACTCTGGCCTTGGAAAATCATCTCCAGATCGTGTGATGATCGAAGCCAACGGAACCAGCTACATAGCCACAGGTGTAGGGCCAAAGGCCTTGCTAGTAGCCATGAGTCCTTCGGATACAACAGCACTGGCATCCAATATAACTAAGGCTGCAGAGCAAATAAAGGAGGTGCTGGCCCATGGAAAATAGAACAACTTCGTTTCCCAACGAGATAGTGTCCTTTTTCAACAGGCCAAGTGGCAGGTCTCTTATGATCAAGGGGAGTCCAGGTACTGGAAAGACAACCTTCGCACTGCAATTGCTTGAAGAGATGGCAGACCCTGATAAAAGCTTTTATCTTTCAACAAGGGTTTCTGATGAGGCTCTTTATTCTCAATTTCCATGGTTAGAGGAAAAGGAGATGAGGAGCAGGATCGTGGATTCGGGCAGGATTTTTTTAAAGACCCTTTATACTACTGAAGGGGGGGGAATGGAGGAGATCGTTGAAGCCTCTCCTGAAAAGCCCACCTTGAGTTCGGCAAAAGATTTTCTAAAGTCCATTGGAGATGAAAAAGGCCCTCCCACGAAAGTCGATAGAACCAGACTGTCGGCCTTAATGGAAAAAACTCGAATGCCTGAGATTGAGTCCACATATGATCGGGTGGAGTATGTTTTACCGCAAAAGACCACACTGGTAATCGACAGTGTAGAGGGTGTTACCCACAAATACAATATCGAAGCCGAAGAGCTCATCACCGTGCTTCAAAAGGATTTGGTGGAAAACTCTAACGCCGACCTGATACTGGTTCTGGAAAAGGCTCAGATACCGCAATTGGAATATCTGGTTGACGGAGTTATATCCCTCTCCATGGGAAAGCTTGATGGAAGGAGAATGAGGGAAGTGCAGTTAATAAAGCTCAGGGCAACTGAAATAAGACAACCAAGTTATCTTTTAACACTCCAGAATGGAAGATTCATGTGTTTCGAGCCTTTCTCCCCCGATCGCTCAAGGACCAATGGATGGGAAGTCAAACCTGACACTGCCAGCCATTACAGCACAGGGATCTCGGATCTAGATACTCTCCTTGAAGGTGGATTCAGAAAGGGGAGCTATAACGTTTTAGAGATAGGCCATAAGGTTTCTAACGAGGAATACCATTCCATAGTCATCCCAATTCTTTTGAACTTCATTCGCCAGGACAGAGGTGTTGTTGCTGTTCTTACAGGAGGAGACCACGCAGAAACCACAAGGGCCGAGCTCATACCATTTATGCAAAATGAAAATTTCGACAACCAGGTAAGAATCGCGGACTATTTCATAGCAAGTTCAGACAAACCCTATATTATGGCACTGGGCACAAGGAATAAAGAGGAGGCACTGAAAACCTGGAAGGAGAACCTGGCCGCATTGAGAGGAAGTGAGAATAAACCCATTCTGGACTACACAGGCTTTGACACCCTGGAATACCTAAGAGGCGACACCATAGCAATCAAAGACCTGCTTAACGCCGTTGCCAAGACAAAGATCTCCCAGGATTTGGGCCTTGGGATCATAAAGCCAGGCCTGAAGCTGACACAGGAAATCATGAACATGGCCGATACCTATCTGAAGATCGTGGACATAAACAAAAGCCCATGCATCTATGGTGTCAAACCTAAAACCATGATCTATGCAATCGTCACTGATGAGAAGAAGGGATACCCTCATGTGAGGCTTGTTCCTATTGTATAAATATCCTTCATAATCACCTCAAAAGCGCCCATACTATCCGATTTAAAGGGAAAAAGCCAAGCTTTTTCCAATATTTATTTATTTGATGTAGAATATATAGTAATATATCAATCTGAGAGGGGGGGAGTGGGCACGAGTATAAATAACCCTATCAACAAATGCAGAAAGACAATCTCGATATTCACTATTTTGCTACTCTTCTTATCCATGGTTTTAATTATATTTCCCCTAAAAGTACCGGATGTTGGCGCGGACAGCATCTACTTCCAAAAGGACAACTTCGAGGCTTACTTCAGATCCAAGCAAGCAGGTAATCTCGATTGGGACCCCATAACGCGCCTGAGCATAACACCCACGAACACAACAGATACCCAGATAGCTAGCAATCAAAATTACGATCCTGATTATATAATGGCTGTCTTTAAAGATGAACTAACGGGGGATTACGATATCTATTTTAGAAAGAGCTTTGATGGTGGAATCAGCTGGACAGAAAGAGCCATGGGAATTGACACTGACTACGATGTTTCCCCTATTAGAGATGGTATTTCCATGGCCATAGATACCAAAGGAAATGCCCATTTGGCTTGGCATAGGGGACTATTTGGTTCAGGGGACACAACAGGATTATATTATTCCAGATACAACGGTAGTGAATGGATAAATCCTATAACAATAGCTGAGATGCCAGGCCCTACCAATGTATGGATAGGTCTCCCAACTATAATTGTGGGGACAAATGACACGCTTCATTTATCCTATGGCTTAGATCAACCCGGGAACGATAATGGCGCGATGATGTATACAAGAAGCCTCGATGGCGGTCTTTCTTGGTCAGCACCAGTTGACATCAATGACTTTTCCTGGATGGATGTTGGCCATAAGGCTGGACTTTGTGCCGATTCCAAAGGAAATGTCTTTATCGCCTTTGGTCCTGACTGGCACAGTCCTGAATATTTGGGTGAGACCTATTTTCGCAGAAGCCAGGATAATGGAGCCACATGGGGAAACCAGACAACTATTACAAAAGGCGAGTTCTCTGAGGGTCATGTTTCTCTTTTATGCAATGATAGTGGAGGCCTTTATCTTGTATACAAGGGAACCAGGCAGGGTGCTGCACAGGATAGCGGTATGAAGGAGATTCTTTACAAATACAGTCTGGATTATGGAAACTCTTGGATTCCCGACGAGGGTGGAATATATATTGAAACCACGGCAGACAGGTATTGTAATGTATATTCAGCCCTGGGTGAGGCTGATATTATCCACATCGTTTTTGACAACATCACCACGTCTGGAGTTCATGAGGGTTACTACATCAGGATAAACAGATTTGGCGATATCATCGAACCAAAAACCATAATTACACCCGATGACTCCCTGCATTCCTATGTAAGGTCTCTTTCGGCATATGGAGATCGCGTATTTGTGGGGTTCGACAATTGGGTTATAAGTCCGCGACCTCTTAACTTATATATAAAAACAGATGGAGTTAATATCCTTCTCAATTGGACGCAAACTGGAACAACAGGTCTGGCATACTACCTAATATATCGTGCAACATCGCAAACTGGATTTGATTTTTCTTCGTTCTGGGTAAATACCTCCTATCATGATGACAATGGCACCATCCCCCTCAGAACCACATGGAATGATACAAATGCTGCATCAGAGAATGCTCCCCAAGAATACTACTATACAATAAGAACTGTCTATGAGAACGGTGATATCGGACCCACATCTAGGACAGTGGGAAAATGGACAGCAACCTTTTCACCAGGGGTATCGACGTCGGCACTACCACTTGAGCCTCTGCAATCAATATGGACCGATAATTTTACCGAAAATACAAAGGCGGATTATATCAAATACATGGATCCAGTAACCCATAGATGGCAGCAACATAGTCTTGGAGATGGCAATAACAACAATACAAAGATGACATTGGGAGAAGGTTATGAAATCAAATTTAGCAATAATGCAAACTACACCTTCTGCGGGCTGCCTGCTGCCATGATATTTTATAATGACGATAGTGGATTTTTAGGATTTGATCCAGAATCAAATGCCAGAAACCTTACAGCGGTGGTTGAGGTAAATGGAGATGTAAACCTCACCTGGGATGAACCGGCATGTATGGACATTGGAGATATATATAATGTCTATTACTCAAATAAACGGGACGGCTTCTTCGGAATTCCTGGTTATGATTATTTCAGTCTTGGCACTGTGGCCTTTAAAAACCACAATATCTCCCATAAAAAAGCGCAGGCTGACGATCCTGGAGCAAGGCTGTACTACATGGTTGTCCCTTATAACTCAAGTGGGATTCAAGGTTCCAGCACATACAGCATTGGGATTTGGACAGAGGAATATTCATGTGGATACGACACAATTGGTATCCCACTGAAACTGGAAAATAATTATACGGCAGACTGGTACTGCGACAACATCCCTGATTGTGTGGGAATCAACTATTTTAATTCCAGCAAGCAGCGGTGGTACTGGCATTCAACGATAATGCCCGAAGGCGCATTTGATACTGTCTTGGAGATGACAAAAGGTTATCAAATTTCGACTTCGGACATAACGAGATTCATATTTATTGGGATTTAGTCGGGCACATAAACAAAAGGGAGCGTAATGAATTTAGAAGATATTTAATACTCAGTATGATATAATGTTATTTAGTGCAATAGGAGGAAAATATATTAAAAAAATGAAATTAAAAAAGATATTAAGCGAACTGGTATGCATAATATTGTTTACCGCAACATTTGTGATAATAGGCACAGAAAATGTCACCTCAACGATAACGATAGTGGATGACCCGTCCCCGAGAGGAGGGGATCTTGCTGTATTTTCCAATGAAATCTCGATTGAATTCCCTCTTTCAGTAGGAATGGAAACCATAATCGATGTCGATGTTCATAATATGGCTGTAACTTATGCAGCGACCTGGCATTATGGTGATTATGCAGAGTATGATTTTAATATGAATTCTAACGCAATTCTAGATATACAATTACGGATCAGATCCAGTTCTGATGCAACAAGTACGGATGTTCATTTGGATGGGGCGCAAATTGCCAATTTCAACTCAATGCCAGCCTTTGATATTGTCACGATCCACGATATATCCATTGCATCCGGCGACCATACAATAAGGGTAACTCAGAAAAGTGATACACCCTCTTCTGGAGACAGTGTAGTAGTTGATTGGATAAAAATCGGAAATTATTACATTGAAGGTGAATTATATGATAGGAGCTATGGAACCGATTCAAATCCAAACTATCGAGGAGTGGACGCAATTGTGCCAAGTAAAATTAAAACAAGATTTTATATTGATGGCCTTTTGCTTGCTGAGAATGATGGGGTAGGCAGCCATTCCAATCTAGTTCCTGGTGACTCGCTATATCCAGACGTTGATTTCATCCCAAACAACGGCATTTCAAATACTTACACAGCATGGACCCCCTCAACTTCAGGATATCATAATATTAGTATCGAGGTATTGTCTGGAATAAGTTCTGATATCGATCTATCCAATAATATTGCATATATAATAGTCTTTGTTGGTATACCACCACCTGAACTTTATATTAATATTAGCCAGGATAAAAAGGATGCGGTACTTAACTGGGATCCTCCACATTCACCAGGTATCGATTATTATCTATTATATCGATCAACATCTCAGACCGATTTCAATTTTAACGATATATGGGTAAATACTTCAAGTGATAAGGAAAAGGGTGAGTTGGACCCAATACCGCTACGAACCATGTGGAATGATACCAATTCAGCTAATCCAGATAATAAAACCAATTACAATGAGCAGTATTATTATACAATAAGAGCCGTGAACAGTGACGGCCAGGTGTCTAGGACCAGTAGAACAGTGGGTAAATGGACCAAGATATTCCAGCAGGGAGTCTCTTCTTTTTCCCTACCACTGGAACCTATAAACTCCCTTGATACTGACTATTTAATATCCCACATGAATGCAGAATACATCAAATATATGGATCCTGCAACCCGTACTTGGCGAAAGCACAATTTGGGGGATGGTGATGTCAATAATACAGATATGAAATTAGGTGAGGCCTATGAGGTGAAATTCGGCCAACAGTCAAATTACACTTTCATGGGTTTGCCTGGCGCCATGATCTTATATGATGACGACAACGGATTTTCAGGATTTGATTTTGCCACTGATGCAAAAAACCTTTTTGTTTTTGTTAAACCAAATGGAGATGTAGACATAAATTGGGAGAGACTAAAGAGTATGGGTCCCGATGATGAGTATTGGGTGTTATATTCAAATAGAAGGGATGGTTTTTTTAGAGATTCTGATTTGGATTATGAACTTGTTTACCCTCCTGTTAGCTATGATATATGTATGGCCACCCACGAAGATGCCCAGGCCAATGATCCTGGTGCCAGGTTGTACTATATGGTACTCCCCATGAACGCAACCAGGGGTGTGGGTACGGGAACCTATAGTGTGGGGATATGGACAGAGGAATATCTGTCTCAATACGATACAATTGGAATACCACTGAAACTAGATGTTAACCATACCGCAGACTGGTATTGCGACAATATCCCAAATACAATTGGAATTAATTATTACGATTACATTGGACAGAGATGGTGCTGGCATTCCGCAAGGATGCCCGAAGGCGCATTTGATACTGTCTTGGAGATGACGAAAGGTTATCAAATTTCGACTTCGGACATAACGAAATTCATATTTATTGGGATCTAGGGGCAATATCCAAAATTTGTTTAAGAAATTCCTAAAGCCCATCCAGCTCCTTCTTCACCCTGGCAACAAATTCCTCGTTCTCTAGCCCAGTGAAAATTTCCAAAGCGTGTTGGAACTGCTCCCTCGCCTTATCCATATCACCCTTCTCTTTGTACATTCTACCAAAATGATAGTGCACCTCACCCTGGATGTAAGGAACGTTCGTTTCCTTACCCATCTCAACGCAAGTATTGAAGCTCTCAATAGATTTATCCCATTCCCCTCTTAAACCGTAGCCCATTCCAAATATTTTTTGGCATGCCTGGATCCCAAGCTTGTCTCCCACCGTGCCTAGAATTGCCATGGATTTTTCGGCGCACTCCAAGGCCTTGTCTGCCTCGCCTTTCAATGCCCAGGCCTCACCACTGTTAAAGAGACTCCAGCCCACTACATCCTTTCTTCCGATCTTCCTGCCCATCTCCTCGCATTTTTCAAAGTACTCTATGGCCTTGTCATAGCTTCCGCTCTTTAGGTACGAGTCTCCGAGGTTGTTGTAGGCCCTTGCCATCTCTCCATAATCCCCAATGGGCTCGAGGTTCTTTAGGCTCTTGTTGTAGTATTCAATTGCTTTTTCTATATCTCCTGTCTCGATGTACACATTTCCAAGTTCAATGAATGAAAGGGCGATTGTGTGCATATCCCCGATCTCCATACTGAATTGGATGCACTCATTGTAATGTGCTATTGCATCATCATATTCACCCAGTCTCCAGTGTATGTAGCCAAGTCCCCTATGGGCATCGGCGATTCCGAACTTATCGTCGAGTTTATTGGAGATGCTAAGGCTCTTTTCAAAATTCTGTGTTGCGAGCTCCCATTTTCCCATCCTGTTAAGGACATACCCAGTTTTTCTGAGGGCCTCGGCCCGATCTCCATCATTTTCCGTTGCCTCGCACAGATCTATTGCCCTTTTAAAATAATCTAATGCAGGCTCCCATTCAGACAAATTAAAGGAAATCTCCCCCAACCTCTTAAGAAGAAATATCATCCTCTCCTTGTTCTCCTCTGTATCCTCAAGTCTCATTAATGCATCCAGTGCCATATTATAATATGCAAGGGCATCTTCAGGTGCAAATGACCCTGTGGCCTTTTCTCCAGCCCGAATTGCATATGTTATGGTCTTATCTGTATCCTTTCCCTCATAGAAATGTCGGGCAAGATTGTACACAACATCATCTAATTTGTTTCTGTTGAGCTCTTCTATGATGTAGCCTATTCTTTTATGCATCAATCTCCTTCTGCTTCTGCTCATGCTGTTGTAGATCACCTCTCTTATCTGGGTGTGGTCGAACCTGTACCTCTCTTCTTTGGTTGCTATGTCTTCATGTATTATATTTGCCGCTATGAGGGCATCTATTGAATCCACAAGTTCTTCCTCATTAAGATCACTTAAACGATGCAGTGTTTCGAAGGTAAACTGGTTGCCGATTACGGATGCATAACTCAAAATCGCCTTGGTTTCCTCATCTAGCCTATCCATTCTTCGCCCTATAACATCCCTTATCGTGCTGGGTATGTGAATCTTGGATGGATCGAATTTTGTGTCCCATGCATAATCCTTGGGATCGATGAGTCCTTCATTTACCAAAGATGTCACAACTTCTTCTATGAAAAATGGATTTCCTTCGCTCTCCAAATATAATCTATGGATGAATGCCTCTGGAATATTTTGTATTTTCAACATGGATTCAATCATTGATGCTGTGCTTTTTTCATCGAACCTTTGCAGTCCTATTTCATAAAAAAGCTTCTCGGGTCTCATTCTTCTCAGGGTTTTTGAAAGGGGATGAACCTCACCTCTAATATTCTCTATCTCTTCCGGTCTGTATGTTGCACAGATCATTACCCTTGAATTCTGAATGTTCCTTGCCAGATAATGCAGAAGTTGTAGGCTGCCATCATCAGCCCATTGCAGATCCTCTAAAATCAAAAGTAGAGGCTCGCTTTCCGAGATATCTGTTACCAGCTGTGACAATGATTCAAAGAGCCTGGTTCTCTCCTGCTGGAGATTGATTTCCCTAACCTTAGAGGGGTGAACACCCAATCCTTCATCATCAATTGGTAAAAGGCCCATTGGCACAAGCTCCCCTACAGTATCTTGAGGTTGACCTGCCATATCTGAAGACGGGGCAGAACTACCTGCTATCCCCACAAGGCCCATGGAGACGATATCTTCCGAGGTGTAGATTTCTTTTCGCATTGCACCTTCGTTATCACGTTTCCTCCCCGATATGTATCTACCAAAAGCATCGATGAAAGGTAGATAGGGCTCAGTATTTTCATCGTAAAGACAGCGTCCTTTTAAAATCATGACATTCTTTGATTTTCCATACTCAGCAAGCTCCGAAACCAGGCGACTCTTCCCAATTCCCGCCTCTCCCACAACAAAAAGTAGCCTCCCAGCACCCTGAATGCTCTCCTCTAGATGCTCCTTTATATCGCTGAATTCCTTTTCCCTACCCACGAACCTGGATTGTGATACACTGCTAAATTTTCCTAGGCTTGGCATTTGAGCCTCCCCAAATGATTCGCTATTATATTAAGAACTTATTCGCCCCATAACTCATTTCATGCCATTTATACTTTTCAGCTCTTCTTTCACTTTTCTCAGTGATTCTTTAGCCCCCAGATTCTTGAAAATATCTTGAGCCTTTTCTAGATAGTCCTTAGCTTTTACCATATCACCTTTTTCCTTGTAAAGAAGACCGAATTCAAGATAACCATCAGCCAAACGATACGGCATCTCGAGATCTTTTCTTATACGCATGCTCTCCTCGAAGTACTCCACGGCTTTATCCCATTGTTTTTGGAGCTTGAATATTATTCCATATGACAAGAATGATCCGGAAATACCAAGCTTTTCACCCAACCTCTCGAATATTGAAAGGGATCGATCGCAGTACTCGATGGCCTTTTCGAATTGCCCTAGCCTTGCATACGCCTCACCAGCATTAAAAAGTGCCCATCCCGTCATTCTGATATTCCCTGTCCTGTAAGAGACCTCTATGCTTTTTTCGTACTGCGTAATAGCTAAATCCACATCACCTTTTCTGGCGTAGGTCACACCTATATTGTTGTAACTCCTTCCAATCTCATAGAAGTTCTTGAGCCTTTCCAGAAGCTCTAGACTGGTTTGTTGATATTCCAGGGCTTTTTCCCATTCGCCAAGCTCGCTGTAAACATTTCCCAGTTCTATGCATGTTGCCGCCATTACGTTTTCATCCTGGATTTTTTTGGTAAGGCCTAAACTCCACTCATAATAATCAATGGCCCTTTCGAATTCTCCTTTTCTCCAGAACACCCTCCCCAATCCCCTATAGGTGTCAGCCAAACCATGAATATCGGTTAGCTTCTCGGAGATCTCCAAACCCAATTTGAAGTTTTCCAGGGCTTCATCATATTCTCCTTTGTTCTGTTTTATGTGACCGGTGCTTCGATAGGCTTTTGCCATCTCCAATTCATCGCCCAATCTTTGGCTTAAATTAAGTGCTTCTTTGAAGTAATCCAACGATTTATCCCATTCTCCTATCGTACTGTGAATTTCCCCGAGTTTTGCCACCACAGCCAGTTTTTTGGCCAGGTTTTCCATACTCACATTCATCTCTTCAAGAGTTCTTTTTGCCGAAAGAAAGTGGCGGATTGCCTCCTCTGGAGCAAATGCTTCTGTTGCCATTTGCCCGGCTCTTACTGAGTAGGTTAAAGTTTTTTCGGCATCCCTTCCCTCTTGAAAGTGATGTGCTAGGTTATATACCATTTCACCGATTCTTTCAGGATATAGCTCTTCAATTAAGTAACCAACTTTTTTATGCATCAACCTTCTTCTGCTTTTTGTCATGCTCTTGTAAATAACCTCTCTTGTCAGTGCATGGTCGAATTTGTAGCGCTCCTCTGATGATATCTTGTCCTCATGAATTATATTAGTTGTAATTGATTCATCAAGTGCATCAATTAACTCCTCCTCGGACACTTCGCACACCTTTTGTAAAAGCTCAAAACTGAAACTGTTGCCAATGATGGAAGCGCATCTCAATACGGTCTTGATTTTGTCGTCCAATCCATCTATCCTTCTGGCGATTACATCCCCTATGGTTCCTGGTATCCTGATCAATGAAGTATCGATTTTTCCATCCCAGCTGTAACTGTCCATGTCGATCAATCCCTCGTTATCAAGGGATTTTAACACCTCTTCGATGAAATACGGATTACCTTCGCTCTCCTCGTAAAGTATCTTTACAAATTCGGGTGGCAAACATTTTCTGTCTACCAACGATTCTATGATTCGTGCCGTGCAGTTCTCATCAAATCTGCCCAGTTGAATCTCGTAAAACAATTTCTCGGTTTTCATTTTGTCTATGGTTTCTGATAACGGATGGGGGCCGCAACCATTTTTCTCCAAGTCCTCAGGGCAGTAGGAAGCACACATCAGTACCTTCGTGTTTTGAATGTTTCTTGCCAAATAATGCAGAAGCTGAAGACTGCTATCATCTGCCCACTGTATATCGTCCAAGACCACAAGCAAGGGTTTTTTCTTGGAGATATCTATTACAACCTTGGAAAGAGATGCAAAAAGTCTGTCCCTTTTTTCCTGAAGAGAAAGACCTGGTTTAGTATTAGTGGGAGAGTCAACACCCTGGCCCAAAGGAAGTATGCCCAATGAAAATACCTCGTCCGATATCCCGCCAATCAAGGCCCTTTTATCGTCTTCTTCCAGATATGTTTCGCTTGAAAGATACCGTCCAAATGCCTCGATAAATGGAAGATAAGGTTCAGAGTTTTCCTGATAAAGGCTCCTTCCTTTGAGATAAAGAACACCTTTAGTCTCGGCATATCTTCCAAGTTCCTCCAGGAGTCTGCTTTTGCCGATCCCGGTCTCACCCATAACCAGAACAAGCCTCCCATTTCCCTTCATACTTTCCTCTAGATGGTCCTTGATTTCGGCCATCTCCTTTATCCTTCCAATGAACTCAGAAGACATAGACTTACAGAATTTCGCTGTTGGAGTCATGGCATTCCCTCGGTATTAATAGATAGTAAATTCTCTTTTTTATATAATTCCGAAAAAGTAGCTTGTTAATATTTTATAAAGTTAGCCATACTATTTTCAATTTTGGTAATAACGAGTGTTTGGTATATATACCCCAAAAAAATCCACATTCAATCCATAGACCCTTATAATATCGATTCTTCACCGAACCTTTTTATATTCCTCAATATATTCCTTGCAGTAGATGAAATAAGGTGATTTAATGGATGACGCCGAAGATACCTTAACAAAAATATTAAAAGGCGCGGTCACAGATATCATGCCTCACAAGGACCTCGTAATCGATGCAGTCCATGACCTGGTAAGAGACGAGATAAAACGTTATATTAGACAAAAACTGGACGAGGACCCCGAATTAAAACAAGAGATAAAAGATGCCATAAACGAGTACTTATCCGCAAAAGTCAAAGAGGTCAATGCAGCCCTCAGGCTCGCCAAATCGGGAGCAAAATTGGGTCTTAATCTCATACCAGATCATCTCAGACAAGAGGTTTCAAGGGATATAGTTAACCTTTTTGAAAAGGAGATTGGGGAGATATTTGAGCGGGGTTTGTGAGCCACCCAATCATTATATATGAGATATTCGATTTTGGGTGCATTCAAGCCATATGATAAGCCCCGGTAGTGTAGCGGACTATCATCCAGGCCTGTCGTGGTTCCTTTGGGACTGCAGCAAGCCTGGGACTTGGGTTCAAATCCCAGCCGGGGCGCTTGGATATAAATTAGTTGCCCCGGCTTCTTAGCAAAGTTATACTGAGAAAACAAAGTTGTCTTAAGCTTTGCTACCTAGCGGGGCGCTAGAATTAAAATCCAGGTTTCGATGCTAGGACGTGGTGCGGTTAATAATTAATCCCTGTTTTGGTTTTAAAGGTAAAAAAGAGTTATCCTAGAATCTCGGCTAAATCCTTCTCCATACTTTCCTTGGGTCGTTCTATTATCCTGCCAATCTCCTTATGGCTGCGCATAATTATGAATGTGGGGATGGCCAAAATATCCAGATCATCAGCCAAACCCCCTTCATCCATCTTGTCCCTGGTTACCTCTAAGATCTCCAACTCTATCTCGTCTTCATCCAAAGCCAGGATAACCGAGAAGAAAATGGGCAATTGCACCCTACAATCTGGGCACCAATCTGCCGAAAACACCTTGATTTGAATATCCTCTAATCTGGATTTTATTTGGGAAAGGACCTCTAATTCGGGATCGTACAAACCCACATTAGCCCTGTACTCGGGATGTCCCGAAAGGAAATTGAAAATCACTTCTTTTGCACTCATGTAAATCCTTGGGAATAAAAAAATATCAAAGCTGGATCTCGATTCCCAGCTTGTCTGTGAGTTCCTTATATCGGTTTCTGATGGTGACTTCGGTTACGCCAGCTATGTCAGCCACTTCCCTTTGAGTTCTTCTCTCGTTGCATATTATTGAGGAGATATATATCGCCGCTGCTGCAACACCTGTGGGACCACGTCCTGATGTGAGCTCCTTATCAGAGGCATCTTTTAAGATCTCGGCTGCCTTTGTCTGCACCTCTCCACTCAGTTTCAGCTCGCTGCAGAATCTTGAGATGTAATCCTGGGGTCTTGTGGGCATGAGCTTCAGTTTCAACTCTCGGGTCATGAACCTGTATGTCCTGCCAATCTCCTTTCTACCTACTCTTGAGGAGGATGCTATTTCATCTAGAGTTCTAGGAACACCACACTGTCTGCATGCCCCATACAATGAGGCTGCCACCACACCTTCGATGCTCCGTCCCCGAATAAGGTTCTTGTTCACAGCCTTTCTGTATATCATTGCAGCTGTTTCCCTTACATTCCTGGGAAGGCCCATACCAGATGCCATCCTGTCAAGTTCACTCAATGCGAAGGCCAGGTTTCTTTCCGTAGCATTGGAGACCCTGATCCTGCGCTGCCATTTTCTGAGCCTGTACAGCTGGGCCCTGTTTCTTGTGGGTATGCTCTTTCCATAGGAATCTTTGTTCTTCCAGCCGATCTCAGTGGATAAGCCCTTGTCATGGATCGTGTATGTCATGGGCGCTCCAGTCCTTGCCCTTTTCTCACCCTGCTCCGAATCAAAGGCCCTCCACTCTGGCCCCTGGTCTATCAACTGCTCGTCTAAAACCAGACCACAATCTTCACAAACCAACTCGCCCCTATCATATGCCCTGGTCAAATGCGCACTATTGCACTCAGGGCATCTAGTCACATCATCTGTAGTTGCACTTCTCTTTGGCATATTTTAACACTCCATTACATTCAACTATTTTGAATTCTCCCTAAGATATACCACCTTTCCAACGATATCGAGGGTAGGTTTTTGATTTTTTGGAACTTTGATTGAGATGTACGGGGAATCAACAGGTCCAAACACCCTGGTGACTGTTCCGACAATTTTCTTGGAATTATCAACAACCTTGGAATTGAGCTTAGGTGTGAGTTTCCCCAAAACAAGGAGATTTCCATCGTATCCCAGGCCTTTTATCAATCCTAATTCTTGCAAGGTGTCCCCCCGCTTTCTTGCCGTAATGTAAATCATCATATATAAACCCATCGTTAGATTTATGTAGTAGTTAAATATTCAATATAAATAGATTTTGGAAGCACCATTGTATTAACACTGTTAATACTATATAAATGTTTCGGTTGTTTCTTGATTTTCCATGTACATTTATCGAAATTAAGCAGATATTAAAAAATCTCAAGCGGACGCGAAGGGATTTTTCACAACAGTAAAACTTATAAACTTAAACCGATATAAATAAGCGGCCACTGAGGACTTCCAGATAATAAGCCTAAAAACTCCTCCCTCCTAGAGGCTTTAAGGCTATTATCAACCTTTTTAATCTCAGTGGCTTATTTTCCTCGAGAGAAAGCTCTCTTTCTTCTTTCATTAATATCGAGATGAAAGGAAAAAATAATGTACCTGTATATTATTGCAACAAACCTAAACGGTGTCAAGATGTTTAATAAGATCCTGATTCCAACAGACGGCACAGGTCTGGAGGATCATGCCATAAGATATTCTGCCTTGGCATTTCCATTTGCCAAGTATCATGTCATCAGCGTGATACAACCAAATGTAAGGGGTGCCCATCTTACAAAACTTCTTAGACATATGTTGGAGGAGAGCGCCGAAAAGGCTATTTCCCACGCTGAAGAGCTGCTTCTTGAAGAAGGAATCGATATCGAGAAAAAAGGGATACTTTTTGGTACCCCATCAAAAGAAATTTTAAAATATGCAAAAACAGAGGCAATTGATCTTATTGTGATGCGTTCATATTGCAAATCCGGAGTTTTAAGTTACAGACTGGGGACCACCATAGAGAATGTATTAAAACGGACTCATATTCCTGTGATGATAATTACGACCATGGTAGCTCCCCGTGAACCAAAGAAGATTCTGTTGCCTATTGGAGGTGCACACCAGGATCAAAAGTCAATAGAAAATGTGGCTCTCAACACCGCAAAGAGCTTCTTGGCCGAACTAACTGCATTATACGTTATTGAGGAGGGAAAGGGCCCGAGAGAAAAATCAAATGCAGAAAAAGTCCTTGATAATGTTGCCTGGAAAGCACAACATTTTGAAGTCAAAGTAAAAAAGGTGATAGAGCAAGGTGAACCAGGGGAAGTCATTCTGAAGTATGCAGAATCACACGATCTCATTATCATGGGTGCTGGTAAGAAAGGTATTTTTAAAAGAGTTGTTTTGGGGCCCGTAGCAAGAAAAATATGTGCTCCATCGCCAGTTCCGATAATTCTTGTAAGGGGGCGCCATCTACGGTAAATGTACAGGTTATAATTGCTCTTTCCATTATTGTCTTAACATTTGTGTTGATAATAACAGGATATTTGCACAGCACGGTAGCAGCGCTAGTTGGAGCTGCATTGATAATAATTGCAATGAAGATTTTTGGGAGGGGATTTGATACCCTTTATGAGGGTGAAGGACAGGGTGTTATTACTTTTGGTACCATAATTGAGACCATAGGTCTGCTCATGGGCATGATGATAATGGTAGGTATATTGAGCAAGACAGGTTTTTTCCAGTGGACGGCATTAAAATCCTATGAGGTCGCAAAAGGTGATCCCTGGAAATTGATGTTGATGCTCATCATTATGACAGCCTTTTTATCCGCTTTTCTCGACAACGTCACCACTGTTCTCTTGATGGTTCCAGCAACCATAGAGCTTGCGAGGGTTTTGAAGATCAATCCAATTCCCATGCTTATATCAGAGGCATTGGCTTCGAGCATAGGAGGAACAGCCACGGTAATTGGTGATCCCCCCAATATCATGATCGGTTCCGCCTTTCAATTGAGTTTCATGTCCTTTATTATAAATATGGCACCGATTATCATAATAAACATGATAGTATTTATTTTGATGATAAAAATTTTCTACAAGGGAAAATTAGGGGAAGCCGAGAAGCTGGAAGAAATAGAAACTCTTAGGGAGAAATACGCAATTAAAGATATGAAGCTCTTTCAAAGGTCAATATTCATATTTTGTATCGTAATAATTATGTTCATTATACACGATTTTGTGGGTATAACCTTGGCAGAATCCGCTTTAATCGGTGCTGTTTTACTATTGCTTCTGAGTGGAGTGGATATACATGAGGCTTTAGAGAGTGTTGAATGGACGACACTGTTGTTCTTCGCGGCTTTGTTCGTCCTCATCGTAGGAGCAATTGAATTGGGTTTGATACAAGTCATTGCAGATGGAACCTTGAGTGTTATTGGTGGTAATCCTGTATTAGCCATTGTTTTGATCATTTGGGTAACAGCGTTTACATCCTCAATCATCGGTGCAATTCCTTCTACCGCCATTATGATCCCAATAGTCAGTACATTATCGCTTTCTCTTGATAATTTAGAGAGCATTGGAGGAGCCACCACCCTATATTGGGCACTTTGCCTTGGTCAAGGTATGGGAGGAAATGCCACACCCATTGGCCATGCAGCAAGCATCGTTGTTGTGGGTGTTTCTGAAAGAACAGAATTTGCGGTAACGTTTAAAGAGTTCATGAAGATAGGTTTGCCGGTGATGATCATCACCACGTTTTTATCCACCATGTATCTTCTTATCCGTTATGTCGCGTTTTAGATCACCCTTTGTTTTTTACATTTCAAAACCCCCATAATAAATATTATATTCAAAATCCACGTTACACTTCAACGTTAACATGACAGAGATTGCTGAAAAGGTAAACTGTCCCAACTGCGGTGCACCTTTGAAACTTGAAGCAGGTGAGGTTATAATCACTTGCGAGTATTGCGGTGCTGCCATGAACATGGCAGTTGGCAAGAAGTACTTTTTACGGCATTCAATAATCCCCAATCAATATTCACCTGAGCAGATTTCCTCCATGGCCAAAAAGTGGATGGGAGGTGGTTTTCTGAAGCCCGAGGATCTGGCACGGAGGTCGAGCATAAAAGAACAGTATCTTGTCTTTCTTCCTTTTTTTGTGATTCACGTGTCTGCCCAAGCAAAGTATGAAGGGGTTCTTACCAGGACAGGGCAACACATTCCAAAGAAGGGTGATTTCACAAGGGAGTACCACTGGAAGATCCTGGGCAGGAGGGCCTCCTCATTTCCAACCAAGGAGTACGAGATACCGCTTCGCGGCAAAGTGGATTTTGATTTGTCGCATGTCTCAAAGAATGCCAAGTTCCTGAACTCTGAGATGGATGAAAGGGAGGCGCATTCACGGCTCAAACAGGAGATTGAAGAGCACAACAAATTTCTCTTATCATCTGAAATGGATGTCATTTCGACAATAGAGACGAACCTTGAGATAAGAAATACAGAATTTGTTCATGCCCCTGTATGGTTCCTGAAGTACGAGTACAATGGGAAGATGTACGAACTCCTTTTCGATGGGGCGTCAGGCGATACTATCAAAGGCGATATTCCTGCCCCTGACGATACATCTACCAAGGGATTTTTTGGAAAGGTCAAAAAGGGATTCTTTGGAGGGTAACATCCCCATTATGTAATTTTGTTGCTACCTTTTTCCACCCAGAGTTAAATCTTTTCGACATTCTATATTAATCTTTCGTACAAAGTTGTACGGCACCTATATATATCAAGGCAGTGACTTAGTTAGGGTGATAGAAAAAACAGTAGAGGAGAGATGATAATAATATGTTCCCGTTAAACCTTTTTAGATACAGCCCTTTGACATTTTTGGAGTGTGAGATGATAGATGGTGAGATGGGGTGTAGTTTAAATATAAACCCTGAAAAGGAAGGAGGTGATAAAAGATGAGAAAAGTGAAAACATTCGGAACAATACTTGGAACACTACTAATCGCAACGATTCTTTTAAGCGGCTCAGTAGTAGCAACTTGGAAATGGGCGCCAGAAATAACCTATTCTATAGACTGTACGAATCCAGAAGATGCACTTGATGCTCCAGACGATACTTATGCTACCGTTGGGACAAATATCCCCGATCCCGGAACCGGAGATCTAATGCTCGATTTTGGATTTACTGGGATACCAGACTACACATATGTATGGGTGATGGGTACCGATGGTTGGGGTCTGCCAGAGAACTATACAATAAATATCTTCCTAAGTGATGGCGAGACGTATTGTGGGCCGTGGTTTAACAATAATGATACATACGACCATAGCTTTTTAACGGATGATTCTGGCGATGATGTTTGGCAATATGTTCAAATTCTAGGTACGACTGGTCAGACTGATGGTACAGATACAATCTACG
>CP070751.1:4192278-4216985 GCA_020348445.1 Thermoplasmata archaeon | reverse complement strand
AAAACCATTATCTCCCTTCGGGGATAAAGGTTTTGCCACTCCGTCCGGATATTCGGGGCGTCGTTTACAAACTCAGGCCCCTCACATACGAATTGCTCCCTTTGGCGTCAATTCAATCCGCCGGTCGCAACCCCTCCCTCGGCCGTAACCTCGCTTAGGGCAGAGCTTCCACAGTTGCTTGCGTCGGTGGGACAACGCTTGCGCAACTAAGGCGACTCCCTTTTGCTAATAACGGCTGGAGGCACTCTGCTTATTATCCCCAAACCCTCCACCACACCATTGCGTGTCTCCGCCGAAGCCATCCCCCTTATGCTCGACACGCTGGAGACCACCTTTATCTGGAGATCAGGGTAGAACATCTATATCCATTCTATAACTTTTTTAGGAAGTAACGCCTAACTTACTCAGAGCCTTTTGTTCATCACCTGCAATATATTGACTTATAGATTCATTGATAATATGAGCAATAGCCTTACAAAGATTCCCGTATGGCCCTGGGAATTCCAAGAATTCATAGGTATTTTTTGATACTGACACTATAATGTAACCATCAGATTGCATTTTAATCCACGATTGACCAAAAAATGTTGTCCCTGGTAAAAGTATCGTTCGCGCCAGATTGGAGGGTTTTCGTATAAATATCGTGATCGAATCCGCATCTTCTTTGACTCTTAATGCAATCCCATATTTTAAAAGAATTTTTGTATACTCTCTAATATCGTCCATACTATATTTTCCTATCCGAGCTTCGTAGGGCGTATCAGAAAATTTTCCTTTATCTCCATGGCTTAAACGCGTTGCGGCCATAAAAAGGGTGGGGATCTCGGAATAAAATCCTATATTTGATAGTTTTCGATAGCCCATAAGAGATATTAAAAATCCTACAAAAAACAGAACAAGTCCAAACCATAGCAAAAACCAGAACTCAATAATCCCAGCTATAATAATACAACTCCATGAAATAGTAATTAGCAATAACAAGTAAAATCCACCAATCGTATCAAGATTACCAGTGCTTTCCGCTCTAAGACCGACAAGATAGGTCATTATAATGAAACCAAGCACATATAACCACATAGATGGTTCTTTCCAAAGAGGCTCAAGAAAAAAATGCCAGGGGATGACAACCAACAAACAAAGCCCAATTAGCACAAGGATTCGTATTGTTAAATAGCGGATTAGACGAATTCTATAATCCTCTTGATTTGGAATTCTATGCACCTCCGCACTTAGATGAAATAAGCATTGTATGTTCGAATCAGCTTACCGGGTTTACTAATCAAAGATCTACTTTTAGATAGTATATAATTTTTCGGTGGTCTCCATTCTTTGTATTTATTCGTGCCTCCCGCCTCGCTACATACGGTCGTCGCCTTTAAGTCACGTACTAATATACAGCTATATATAGCTTATATAAGCTATAAACCCCGCCCTTAAGTACCAGGCCTGAGCGTCAGGAATTTCCCCCACTAAAGCAGAGGAAATCCCTTACAGACCGTAATATAAAGGACGGGGGTACGTGACTTAACGCTTCGGCTTCTGACTGGCAATATAGTTCTTCACGGCCTCAGGCCCATACCCCACGCTCCCATGATAGCAGGATGGAGCCCATAATCCCTTAGGACACCACTCAACCAGATGCGGGAACTCCTTCCTCAGGATTCTGCTGCTCTTACCCTTTATTCTGTTTGCGATCTGGCTGAACGAATACTTGGGAGGAGGTTGATAGAATATATGAACGTGATCCTCATTAGCTGCAATTTCAATAACTTCGATTCCCATCTCCTCGCAGATTTCGGTTATTACCTCCTCGCACCTCTTACCTACATCTCCAACAAGCACTTTTCCCCTATATTTGGGAGAAAAAACCAGATGCTCAGTTATTAAGGAAACACTATGCCTCTGGCTCTTCAATTTCGGCTTATACATATGATTCACTGCAATATATAATCAAATATCAGGATTATAAAGGTTGCAGGGAGGGTGAAATGAAAGCATTCCTTTCAATTTTTCACATTATTTTTGTCTTTCAGATTCAAGGAGGGCCTTTGAAGATAAAACCATCTACTCCATAGAATCTATTATCCCAAATCCCCTCAAAGTTCAAACCATGAAATCCAAAAAGTATTCGAAAAATGTTAGTGGAAAAGTAATGCACACACAAATCGTGTTTCATACAAAGTACAACCGCAACATGCTCAAAGGAGAAATCCAGAGAAGAGCCATGAAGATCATCTACGACATCCTAAGGGAAAACGGATGTTCTGAAATAGCAATCGGTGTTTACCCAAACCATGTGCGCCTCCTATTTGCATATCCACCAACTTTGGCCATAGCAAAGTTAATGGGCAGGGTCAAGGGAAAATCTTCATACCTGCTAAGAAAGGAATTTCCAGAGCTTGAAAAGCAGTGCCCCAAGGCTCTTTGGGCACCCAAATATGGGATGGTCTATTGAAAGGGTCATCCTATTTTCTTATTTTTTATTATTTAATGAAAATTACATTATTCATACCTTTAAAATGTGGATCGCTTGTTATTATCATAGCTCCCAATTTGGCAGCACATGCTTGAATCAAGGCATCCGCCATAGGTAACTTTTCATTGATACTTACTTCAGCACCTTTGATAGCAAAATCTGTATCGAGATCAATTATTGTTGTATAATTCTGTATATGCATGATAGCATTAATTGCATCTTCTTCCTCATATGAAGACCTTATTCTTTTATAAACCTCATAAATTATTATTGAGGGAGTAAAATGGGAATCAGGTGAACAATTTTCAATATATTTTGTATATTTGTTTAAAAGCTTTCCTCCACCAAAATATTCTATCCAACCAAAAGAATCGATTACAAATTTATTATTACGCGAACCTTTCTCCTTCATCTCTTAATCCCTCTGTTGTTAATTTTTTATACTTTCCTTTGAGTTTTGAAATCTTCTGAATCCTCACTAAATGAATCATACCATCTTTTTCATACATGACCATCTTTTCTCCCGGTTTGAGTGCCAGTGAATTTCTTATTGCCTTCGGAATAACGACCTGAAATTTAGTCGAGACTGAAACTGTTTCCAAATAATCACCGTATTACAATATATCAATCGATATATAAATAACTTACGATTATAATGTCGATACAAAAGTTGTTTACTTATTCATAATGATCCATTAATTTCAATCCCTTCTTGTTTCTTCAATCGCTTTCAAAACATCTTTCTTAGATATCTTGTATTTTTTCGCGTATTTCTGTCCCCATTTTAACAGTTTCTCAAACTCTTTTTCTGAAGGTAATTCTATTCTTTTCAATACTATTGTATCGTCTTCGCCAAACATGGCAAAGATTTCCCCTGATTTGATTCCGAGCGTTTCCCTTAAAGCCTTTGGTAACACTATCTGCCCCTTTGAAGATAATCTTGTTATCATTACTTCACCCATTGTACCACAATTATAAGTAAGATAATCTTACTATATTAATGTTCCTACTAAAATTTCAACCTTTTGGACCTCTTTGTTCGTTTCATACATTTTCAATCACTTAATACGTTTATATCATTTTGAGGATATAAGACTTGATAGGGGAGGTCAGTGAAACCTTTTACCAGTATTCTTTAGAGTTAATTACAAATATCATCAAGGACTTTCCCATACCGTTTATCGATAGGGGGATTTCAAATAAAAATCGGAATCGATGTCGGAGGTACGTTCACTGACTTCCTTTTAACAAAAGATGATGGAACATCAGAGATATACAAGGTGCTCTCCACCCCAGATGATCCCTCAATTGGGGTCCTAAACGGCCTTTCTGAGATGGCCAAATCCAAGGGAGTTTCGATTTCAGAATTTATCAAGGAAGTAGAAACCATTGTCCACGGGACCACGGTCACAACCAATGCTGTGCTCACCTACAACGGAGCCAAAACCGGACTCCTAACAACAAAAGGCCTAAGAGACGCCCTGGAGATGCGAAGGGGAATTCGGGAAGAACAGTACAACAATAGATATACCAATGTAAAACCCCTTGTTCCAAGATACCTACGCGTGCCAATTGAGGAGCGTCTTGATTACAAGGGGGAAGTTGTGGTACCTCTCAAAGAAAGTGATATTCAAGAAAGCCTTGAAAAATTCAAAAACGAGAACATCGAGGCAATGGCAGTATGCTTCATGAATTCATTTGCTAACAAGGATCATGAAAGTAAGGCCAAAGAATTTGTAAAAACGCATTTACCAGATGCGTACCTCACAGTATCAAGCGAGTTATTACCTTCCATCAGATTCTATGACAGGATAAGCACCACAGTTCTCAATTCTTATGTTGGACCTATTTTAAGAGGTTACCTCTCCTCACTTACAAAAAAGCTCAAGGACATCGGATTTTCAGGTGTTCTTCTTATCATGCAGTCCAATGGTGGTGTCATATCCCCTGAGATTGCAACAAATACAGCAGCTGCAACTCTTCTTTCTGGGCCCGCAGGAGGTCCTGTAGCAGGAATCGCCTACACCTCCATACAGGGATACAACGACTGCATCACAGTGGACATGGGAGGAACGAGCTTTGATGCAGCCTTAATCAAGGATAAGACTCCACTGGTCACCACAGAAGGAGAAATCAACAGACTGAGACTTGCCCTTCCAATGCTGGGAATAGTCACAATCGGAGCAGGAGGAGGGAGCATAGGCTGGATCGATGAAGGCGGACTTCTGCGCATGGGCCCCCAGAGTGCAGGAGCAAAACCCGGGCCTGCATGCTATGATCTTGGTGGAGAAAAGCCCACTGCAACTGACGCTGATTTGATTCTCGGCTACCTGGACCCGGACTTCTTTGCAGGAGGCAAGATACGCCTTAATTACGACAAAGCCAAGGAGGCAATTAAAACCCAAATCGCAGACAAACTCAATCTTAATCTAGTTGAGGCAGCAGCTGGAATGTATCAGGTAATCAACGTAAACATGGCTTCGGGGGTCAGAGAAGTTTCAGTTAAGCGCGGATATGACCCAAGGGAATTCCCATTGGTTGTGGCAGGAGGCGCAGGACCGGTTCATGCGTGCATGATCGCCTTAGAACTGGAGATCCCAGCCATGATCATTCCCAAGGAAAGCTCGATTTTCTGTGCAGCTGGCATGCTGATGTCAGATCTAAAGCATGATTTTGTTAGAACCTATGCAGTTTCCTTTGATAATGTCGAATCCAAGACCTTCAAATCCCATTTTCAAGATATGGAAGAAAATGGAAACAAACTACTAGAATCAGAGAACATACCAAAAGATAGAATCGAAGCCCTGTATTCTTTAGATATGAGATACGTAAAACAGTACCATGAAGTAAATGTGGTAATCACAAAAGACGAAGTAGATAATGTAGACCTTGATTCTATTACCAAGAAATTCCATCCTGAACATAATAGATTATACGGGTACTCCTTAGAGGATGAGGGAACACCAATTGAGCTCATCAACATGAGGCTCACTTTGATAGGAAAAACAGACAAACCTAAATTCATTGAGGAGGAAAACAAGAGCGAGGATGCATCAGATGCCGTAAAGGGTAGAAGGAATGTATATCTTCCCAATAAAAAAGATTTCCAGGAACTGGATGTCTACGATGGATTCAAACTCAAATGCGGAAACAAAATCGCAGGCCCGGCCATAATAGAGCAGGTGAACACAACTACTTTTGTCTCCCCTGAATACAATGTGATTTGCGATAAGTACGGGAGCTACACTATGTATTTGAAAACCAAAGAAAAGGAAATCCTAGAGAGGGTACTGAAATGAATAAGGATAAAATAGACAAGATACTTGCCTCAGTATTTGCTCGAAGGTTTAAGTCCATCACAGAAGAGATGAGCATTGCTCTTACAAAGACAACCCGCTCTCCAATTCTCTGCGAGGCCAAGGATTTTGTCACAGGTCTATACGACTCCAAGGGTAAAATGTTGGAGCAGACCGAAAACCTTCCAATTTTATCATTTTCATTAGGGCCAGTCTGCGAGTACATAGTCAAGTACTTTGGAGAAGAGATTTACGAAGGAGACGTCATCTTCCACAATGATGTGTTCTCCCTGGGCAACCAGAACAACGATGTGGCAGTTTACAAGCCAATCTTCTATAAGAACGAACTCATAGCCTGGTCAGCCTGCAAGGGTCATCAAGCAGATATAGGAGGCGCAGTCGCAGGTGGGTACAATCCAAATGCAACAGAGGTCTGGCAGGAAGCTCTTAGAATCCCTCCAGTCAAAGTATACGAGAAAGGCAAATTAAGAAAGGATGTCTGGGACCTGATATTCGCCAACATAAGATTCGATATCGTGGCAGAGGACATGAAGGCCCAGATCGGATCCTGCGTAGTTGGAGAAAGGGGTATTCTTAAGTTGGTTGAGAAATACGGAAAAGAAACATTCGAGTCCCATAAGAATTATCTCTTTGACTCCACAGAAAAGATGATGAAGGCCGAAATCAAGACCATCCCCAATGGGATTTACGAGGGTGAATCCACTGTTTATTACGACGGTAAAACCCCTGGCTCCAAATACAAGATCAGAGTAAAGATAACTGTAGAAAACGAAAAAATCACCTTCGATTACTCAGAAACAGATCCTCAAACAGACGGCTTTGTAAACGGAACATACACATCCTCTGCCTCGGCAACTACACTCACATTCCTTCAGATGGTCAATCCAGATATTCCCCACAATGATGGCATGGTAAAGCCAATTTCCATCATCATCCCAGAAGGAACAATATTAAACGCCAAATATCCTGCAGCAACCACATTCGGAAACCACCTTTGCCCACCTAATGCAGATGCAATTATAAGAGCACTTTCCGAAGTAATTCCAGAGAGAATAACTGCAGGCTGGAACCAATTATTATGCTACCTCACTACAGGATTTGACACGAGAAAGAGGGACAAATACGTAGACATTGGGTTCTTGGGTCTAAAAGGCGGAAGCGGGGGAACAAAAGGAGTGGACGGGTACGACCACATCGGTATGATAGACGCATCAGGGGGAGTTTTGGATCAGGACTACGAGATGTTTGAGCAGCAGACACCGCATTTTCTAATTCTCCATGAATTATGGCAGGACTCTGCAGGGGCAGGGCAATTCAGGGGTGGACTGGGCGTGGAAACAATGTTCAAAATAGGAGGCGATAACACAACAGTAGTCACTTTTGGCGACGGCGATGTGGAGCCTGCATTTGGATTGTTCGGGGGAAAAGAAGGCACACTCAACAAGATCGAGATCACATACCCAGATGGTAAGATCTACAAGACCACCACAAAAGACCTTGTGGAAAAGGTACCAAATGGAGCAATTCTATTTCAACAGGCAGGGGGAGGAGGAGGGTACGGAGATCCATTTAAAAGACCCAAAGAAAAAGTTCAAGAAGAGGTAAAAAACGGCATCATATCCATTGAAAAGGCTAAAGAGGATTATGGGATAGTAATCGATCCCGAAACCTTTGAAATTATTCAGAAAGAAACTGAAAATATCAGAGGCAATAAATAATCAATACCCACCCAAAATATTTTCCATTAACCTAACCTCTGCCTTTCTCAGGTGCTCAAGTAAAGTGGCCCTGGAGATTCCCACCTTTTTTGAGAGTTCCTCGCTTGAGATCTTCCTGGGCATGTCGTAGTATCCATTTTGCTTGGCTGCAATTATTATTTCCCTTTGTTTATCAGTGAGGGTGGATAGGATGTCATGCTCTTGGTAAGCAGCCTTTTTGAAGCTGATGTTTTTGATGGTTCCTACACCTTTGATAAGCTCAAGGAATTTTCTCAGCTCCTCCTCTTCCCCTATACAGCTTATTATGAATTTGTCCATGGATATCATGGAAGGCGTGGTCCATATAAGATCCAGTTTAAAATCCCTCATCATCTTTCTAAATTCCTTGGGTACCTTGACTTTCACAATACATATGTATTTG
Source organism: Thermoplasmata archaeon (assembly GCA_020348445.1). Lineage (GTDB taxonomy): Archaea > Thermoplasmatota > Thermoplasmata. The sequence continues at coordinate 4,209,053 of CP070751.1, read as the reverse complement.
TTGCCATCTGATTTTAGCTGGTTGAGATACTCCACATGGTCTGGAAGCTCCACATCCTCTATAACATACCCCTCTTTCACATTGGCCTGCATCACACCCAGCTTTATTCCCTTTTCAAAATCCACCCTCAGAAGCTCCACAAGCTCCAAGGATTCGATTTTATCCAGCATTTGCGCCTGTAATTTCATAATTTTCTCGTCGGGCACAAACTCGATGCTCATCTTTCGCATAATGGGGTAAAGGATATAAGGGTATATAAACTACCCTAAATGAGAGGCTCAAATATTATCAAGTTATGTGTACATATCCCTATATGAAAATAAAAAAGTGGTGGTAAAATGGCATTAATTGAAATCTCAAACCTTGATAAGAGTTATACCACGGGAAAACTGGAGACAAAGGTGCTCATCGACCTGGAAATGACAGCAAATCCCGGTGAAATGATCATGATCATGGGTCCATCTGGCTGCGGCAAGACAACTCTTTTAAATCTCTTAGGCGGAATAGACAAGCCCACTGATGGAACTATTACCGTGGCTGGGAACAACCTCCACGAACTTTCTTCCAAGGAGCTGAACAAGTTCAGAAGGACAGAGGTTGGATTTATATTCCAGTTCTACAACCTGATACCAACACTAACAGCTTTAGAAAACGTGATACTAGGTATCGAGGCAGTGATACAGGATAAGAAGGAGTTGAGAGAAAGAGCGGAAAAATACCTGAAACTGGTGGGTCTTTCAGACAAGTTAGACAACATACCTCAAGAACTCTCAGCAGGTGAACAGCAGAGGGTGGCCATAGCAAGAGCATTAGCAAAAGAGCCCAAGCTAATTTTGGCAGACGAGCCCACTGGAAACCTTGATGAGGAAAGGGGCGAGAACATCATGGAATTGATGCAGAAGCTGCAAAAGGAGCTAAAGATGACGTTCCTGATAGTGTCCCACAATTCAGACCTCAAGAAATTTGTAAACAGGACATTGATATTGCGCAGGGGAAAATTAACACCAACCTGATGCGGTGAAATAAATGAAAACCATAACAAAGAGCGTCTTAAGGAAATTGAAGCGCATGAAGGGGCGCACCTTCACAATAGTCCTGGTCATATCCCTTGCCATGGCCTTATTCCTAGCGGGCCTATACAGCGGCGACATGATGGACGCAAGTATAGAGACGTATTTTGAGGATGGCCGCATGCCAGATCTCTTTATGGACCTCTCAGCCCCAGTAAATGAATCAGATGTGAATTTTGTCCTAAGTGGAGTAGAGGATGTCAAAGCATACCAATCCCGTCTCAAACTCATGGGCATATACGATCGTGAGGGTGAGATTATACCAGCCCTGTTCTATGGTGTCGAGAACCTGGAAAGGAAGGACATAAACATATTAGAGCTTGTCAAGGGTAATTTCCCCCAGTCCCAGGGGGAAGCCGTGGCCACAACTGGAATGGAGGCAAAGGGTGTCGAAATCGACAAGGTACTGCATTTTGAGCTCATGGGCAATGAAATGGACCTTAAAATCACGGGTACCGCAACTGGACCTGAGTTTTTGTTCTCCAATGCATTTGGAGACTATTCACTCCCGGCTACAGGGACTCTTGTTATTATTATTATGCCCCTTTCTGAGCTGCAGACCGTAACTGGCATGGGGCCAGTTGTAAACGAGGTCACGGTGCTCCTTTCTGATGGTGGAGATGATGCCAGTGTCATATCGTCGCTTTCAGGTGTTGGCGTTAAATCAGTTACTTATCAAAACGAGCATCCTTCCCGTGCATTCATGAGAACTGGTTCTAGCAAGATGAGGAACATGATGCCTGTTATGAGCATAATCTTTCTTTTAGTGGGCTTTATCTCAATATTCATGACCATGATACGATTGGTTCAGAGTGATTCCCGATATATTGGTGTGCTTATGTCACTGGGTTACACCAAAAGGGAGATAACCCGGGCCTATATGGCACTTGGATTTGTGATAGGAATAATCGGAGTAGGATTGGGAATTATATTTGGAATTTGGTTTGCGGTAGGAATAATAGATTTCCAGATCGCTTTCTTCGGTATCTCGTACGAGGTAGTTTATCCCCTATCCATAATGCCATTTGCAATATCCATCTTCGCCATAATAGTGACTGTTTTGGTGTCGGCATATGTCCCGGTCTGGTTCATTACAAGAGCCACAGTTAGGGACGCCCTTGAATATAAACCGAGAATGGGTGTAAGAAGGACCAAGAAATCTAACACCAGAAGGTCAATGATGACCACAATGGGATTAAGAAACACTGTCCGAAATCCAAGAAGGACTACCATAACTATTATCGTGATAGCCATAACCATTGGAGCGGCAGGCAGCTGGCTTATTATGGCGGATTCGGCTTATGGCTATGTAAGGGAGCAGCTGCAAAATGAAAAATGGGATATCAGGGCCGACTTCGTGTCCACAATGCCCACGGACTCTATCGACGAAACCTTTCTTGGACTAAGTCCAGGAGATACAAAATGGATCGCTCCTTACGCTTACATGAAAGCCGAGGCAAGTAAAGGAAGCGAAAGCAAAGGCACCGTGATTATGGCCTCAGACGATCTTAGGCTCATCAAAGACTTTGATGTACAGAAAGGGAAACTTGATTTTGAGGATGGTGCCGTCATTTCCAACAAGCTCGCAATTGACCTTAATACCGATATCGGAGACACCATCAAATTGACCTTCGGCGAAGATACTGTCAACCTCAAGGTCACGGGCACCATCAATGACATGATAATCTACTCTGTTTACACCACCAGGGAGAGGATAGCTCCCCTGTTTCCGGCCGACAACTCCTCAGGAGCTTTCATCAAGTTTACAGATGAAACCCTAATAGACGAGAAGGTCAGTAACATCAGGGCACAGGACACGGTGGGTTACGTTGTCGTCCAGAATGATATTGTTGAGACCTATGATGAGCTTTTGGTCATGGCCGAGGGAATGCTTGGCTTCTTCTTCTTCCTGCAATTACTCATTACAATAGCAGTGGCAGGCTCGGCAGTCATAATATCCACAATGGAGAGAGACGTGGAATACGCGACTCTTGATACCCTGGGAATCTCAAAATGGCAAACTGCCAAGTCCATAATGATCGAAATGGGCTTTTTAGGAGTCCTATCAGCCATCGTCAGTATACCCTTTGCATATCTCTTTGCCGAGATCCTTGCCAGGGTCATGGAGGATGTGATATTCTACTTCCCCATCGTCTTTATTGTAAGTTCAACTTTCATAATACTAGTGCTTGGGATGTTGTTTGTTGAGATCTCGTCATTTGTCCCAATTAGATACGCGAGGAGCATTGATACTGAGAAGACGATTAGGGAAAGGACAGCTGGGTAAATTTACCTAAACTATCTATAGTTGGTAATTAATACATTCTTACATGAAGGTCGCGAATATAAGAAAAGTTCAGATTTTTACTGGTATATTTTTAATTTGCATAGGTATTATTCCTATTTACTTAATAGTTGATGCAACAAATAGAGCTTCTGAAGAATACCCATATTACCATGAAATAGCTAAAACTGCTATATTACCTTGTTTAATCATTTTTTCAATTCCTATTTTCATTGGCATTGTGATCTTATTTCTTGGTTTGATTGATGAGCCATTAACTACAAAAAAAATATATTTACGAGGTGGGCATTGCATGAATTGTAAACAACCACTAACCTTTATAGAAGTTAAGGGTAGATGGTATTGTTACTACTGTCGACGGTATTATTGAAATAATGCTTACTTAATTTTATTTGTTGGACCTCCGTTGGTTCAATGGGGGATTCTTGAAAATTGGATACTAAGAAGACGATAAGGGAGAGGACAGCTGGGTGATATGAGAATATTTTTTATTCAAACCAAATAACCTTGTTAAAACAGTACAATGAAGCTAATACCAGGATTATTCCAAGGGATGTATACAATACTCTCTCAGTTAAATCCAGTGGGAGGAGTATCCCCCAGAATATTATAAACCTGACTCCGAAACTAAACATGGGGATTGCTAAAATGATATATATGAACCTTAATCTGCTTTCCTTTTCCAAATGTTTTTACCCCCTAAGATCCACACTTCAGGAACATAGAAGGCATAGAATTTAATAATCCTTTTGTTGAGTTACACAGGGGACTCCAAATATCAAATACAATTTAACATAAAAGCTTATTATACATTATCTCCTTTTAATCTAAAATCAGGATGAGGGGGATTGTCATGGACGAATCACAGGAAATAAAGTTCAAGAAATTGAAAAACTTCAATTTGATTATGGGAATATTACACCTGATCCAGGGGGCCTTAATGCTCGTTTTAAGCAATGATTTTACCCTCCCTGTGACCAGAAGCTATCTTGAGTTCGACCCGGCAACAGAAACCTTGAATCCCGCCACTGTGACCCTATTTGACCTGAGAATAGGACCCATGGTGGCTTCCTTTCTTTTTATTTCAGCCATTGCTCATCTGATGATTGCCACAGTCCTGTACGATAAGTATGTGGCTGGTCTTAAAAAGGGTATAAATAGGTACAGGTGGTACGAGTACTCCATTAGTGCGTCATTAATGATATGGATTATCGCAATGCTCACAGGAGTTTACGATATAGGCACTCTTTTGGCATTATTCTTCCTAAATGCCATGATGATTCTGTTTGGACTGAGGATGGAGGTCCACAACCAGTATACAAAAAAAACAGACTGGAGACCCTTTATTTACGGGTGCATAGCTGGAATTATTCCGTGGATCGTTATTTTCATATGGCTTTTCGGTGCAGGTGGAGATGAGGGGGGACCACCTGATTTTGTGTACTACATATTCATAACCATAGCAATACTGTTTAACAGCTTTGCAATAAACATGGTTCTGCAATACAAGAAGTTCAGAAAATGGAAGGACTATTTATACGGCGAGAGAATGTATGTCATACTCAGCCTTGTGGCAAAATCAGCACTTGCATGGCAGGTATTTGCAGGTACGTTAAGACCCTCTTAGGATCAGATCCTGCAGTTACATTTTTTAACCTTTAATATTTTAATCTGGTCCTCGAGTGAATCAACAAATTGATCCTGTCTTTCTTTCCCTTTAGCCAGCCTATTCTCCAAAGGACTTTTATGATTAAAACGTCTTTTAATCATTTCATCAGCAACTATCTGATGCCTTAAGTAAAGTGCATGCAATTTTCCTTTCCACCTTATAGTCTAGGGTGATTTTGGTAGCCTTTCTTATTTTCATTTATAATTACCCAAATCGCATGTATTTCCCGATGTTCACCCAGTAAGTGATTCCTGCATAATTTCCGTGGATCAATGTCCCAAACTCTCATTTTAAAATTCCCCATATAAAATGTTACTTCTAGATTCCTTCTCCCATCCTCTTTCTCAACTTCTTGGCAGTGTCCCTCAATTCAATCGCCCTCTCAAAATCCAGCTTCTCAGCAGCCTCCCTCATCTCGGCCTCAAGCTCGATTATCATATTGGGAATTTCCTTTTTCGGGATGTGTTTAGTGTCCTTGATATCCACTTCCTTTTCTTTAATAGGCTTGATTATTGTAGCTGGAGTAATTCCCTGTTCTTTATTAAACTCCATCTGGAGATTTCTTCTTCTTTCAGTCTCCTCCACTGCCTTATTTATGGAATCTGTGAGATTATCTGCGTACAAAACTACCTTGGAGTTTACATTACGCGCTGCCCTTCCAATTATCTGAATCAGGCTTGTTGCATCCCGTAAGAAGCTCTCCTTGTCAGCATCTAAAATTCCGATAAATCCCACTTCAGGGATATCCAATCCCTCACGAAGAAGGTTTATTCCCACAAGAATATCGAATTTACCAAGTCTCAGCTGCCTTATTAACTCTGTTCTCTCAAGTGTGTCAACCTCAGAATGTAGATACCGTGTTTTATATCCTGAATCAGCTAGATACTCGCTCATCTCCTCGGCAAGCCGCTTTGTCAAGGTAGTAACCAGAGCACGATCACCACTCTCAATGGTCTTTGTAAGGTTGTTCTTCAAATCATCGATCTGACCTTCAATTGGATGAATGGAGACCCGGGGGTCTACAAGACCGGTGGGCCTTATGATCTGCTCCACCACCTGCTTTGAAATGTTCCTTTCATATCTAGCCGGGGTTGCCGAGACAAAGATCACTTTATTTCTTTTCATGTACTGCTCAAACTCGTCAAATCTAAGGGGTCGGTTATCAAATGCTGAGGGCAATCTGAATCCATATTCCACAAGATTCTTCTTTCTAGAGTAATCCCCCTCGTACATCCCGTGTATCTGGGGAATGGTCCTGTGGGATTCGTCAATAAAAATCAGAAAATCCGAAGGAAAATAATCGAGCAGGCAAAAGGGCTTCTCACCTGGCTTTCGGCCTTCAAGGTGCATTGAGTAGTTCTCGATTCCCTTGCAGTATCCAAGCTCCTCCATCATTTCGATATCGTACAGCGTTCTCTGTTTGAGCCTGTGGGATTCCACAAGTCCAAGTTTAGGGAGCCGCTCATCAAGTTCCTTTTTTATCTTTTCTATTGCTATCTTCAGGTCATTCTCAGGAATCACAAAGTGTGTTGCAGGGTAGACAAACAAATACCTCTTTTGCTCAATGAGATTGCCTGAGGTCTTGTCAATTTCAGTTATCCTCTCGATTTCGTCCCCGAACATCTCGATTCGAAATATATTATCATAGTATCCAAGAACAAAGTCAATTGTATCCCCTTTAACCCTGAACCGACCTGGCATCAACTCCATATCGTTTCTCTCATACTGAATGTTGATGAACTTGGTAAGCAATTCCTTTCTTTTTATCTTCTGACCCACAGAAATCTCGAATCCCATGCCAGAGTAATTGGCGGGATCACCAACGCTGTATATACACGATACAGAAGCCACAACTATGACATCCTGTCTTGACATAAGAGATGCAGTTGCCGCAAGCCTCATCTGCTGGATCTTCTCGTTTATATCGGCATCTTTTTCAATGTATTGATCTTTGGAGGGTAAGTAGGATTCGGGTTGATAGTAATCATAATAGGAAACAAAATATTCTACCCTGTTTTTTGGGAAGAACTCCTGAAATTCCGAGTAAAGTTGAGCAGCCAACGTTTTGTTATGGGCAATGACCAAGGTGGGTTTTTGGACATTTGCAATGACATTGGCCATGGAGAAAGTTTTTCCAGAGCCAGTCACTCCCAATAAGGTCTGAAGGTTGTATCCATTTTTCAAACCATCAGAAAGTTGGGTAATGGCTTGTGGCTGTGAACCCTTGGGTTTGAAATCTGAATGCAGCTCGAATTTCATTTTATCATGTCCTTCTTCCTCAATACCTTGCTGTACGATAAAGCGAACCTGTGGGCCTCATCTCGAATTTCCTGAATAAGTTTCTGGGCCTTGCTTTTTTTGTCAAGGGAAATGGGAAATGAAAGCCCGGGAACATATATTTGCTCAAATCTTTTGGCAATTGATATGACAGGTATCTTAAGTTCTAATTTTGAAAGTTGATTTAAAGCTGAATTCAGCTGGCCCATTCCACCGTCTATTATGATAAGATCAGGCATGCTCTGATTCTCTTTTTTCAATCTCTTATACCTTCTTTTCACAACCTCTCCAATTGCAGCAAAATCATCTATTCCTTCAACTGTCCTTATCTTAAAGCGCCTGTAATTGCTCTTGTCTGGCTTTGCATTTCTAAACTGCACCATTGAAGCAACTGTGGAGGTCCCGGATAGATGAGATACGTCAAAACATTCGATAACAGTTGGGACGTCCTGAAGCTTCAACTTATTCTTAAGGTCCACGAGCTTTTCTGTGTCTCCAAAGAATGTCAGCTCAACGTTCATTTGAACAAGGTCCAGCAATCTTTTTTTGTCTCCTTTTTGTGGAACTTTCACACCCACTGCACCATCCCTTTTATCTTTGAGAAATGATACTATGGAGTCATCTATATTCTCAGGAAGAATCAACTCCTTTGGCACACTATTTTCAGAGTAATACTGCACAATAAATTCCTCTAGAAAGTCATCATTATAATTAAATTCAAACTCCTGCTTGTTCTCGAGAATTCCCTTATAGATATTGAACAATATGAGGTACACCTTCCCTCCTTTTACAACGTAATTTAGTATATCTTCGTTGTACCTCTTCAACCTCTGCATGTCCTGCTTCTCCTTAAGCCAGTTAATTGCAGAAATTTGATTGCGAAGCTCAAGGGCTTGTTCATAATCTTCTTTTTGGGATGCATCTTTCATCTCATAAGTAAGGGTTTTCACAAGCTCGCCAGTCTTTCCTTTCAAGACCATCTCAACCTTATGTATTACCTCAGAGTAACTCCTTTTTGACACCTTCCCAATACATGGAGCCAGACATAGATTTATATGATGCCTCAAACACGCTTTTTTTGGCATCCTTTTACAAGTCCTGATCTGAAAGGTTTTTTTCAAAACCCAAATGATGTCATCCCTTGCAGCAGCAGAGACAAAGGGTCCAAAGAATTTTCCTTTACCAGAAGGTCGTCTTGCGTACAGGATCCTGGGAAAATCATCATCTGTCAATTGAATATATGCAAAACGTTTTGAATCTTTTAAGTCGATATTGTATTTGGGGCTGTTCTTCTTAATCAAGTTGTTCTCAAGAATTATTGCCTCTACCTCGTTGTCTGTAGCAATAAAATCAACTGAATCCACATACTCCAACATTACCTCAGTCTTGGGATCCAAATCAATCTTTTTAAAGTAGCTACCTACCCTCTTTTTAAGGTTCTTGGCCTTCCCAACGTAGATCACATTGTTTTTCTTGTCCAAAAAAAGATAGCATCCGGGATTTGAGGGAATATTTGAGAAATCGATCATGCCAATATCCTCTTCAAAAACTTACCTGTATAGCTTGATTTGATTTTGGCAACATCTTCAGGAGGTCCTTCTGCCACAATGGTCCCTCCATCGTCCCCTCCCTCTGGGCCCAAATCAATTATGTGATCTGCAGATTTCACAACATCCAGGTTATGCTCAATCACCACAATGGTGTTCCCTTTGTCAATTAGGTCATTTAAGACCTTGATCAGTTTATTTACATCATGAAAATGAAGGCCAGTTGTAGGCTCGTCAAGTAGATACAATGTCCTTCCAGTGGACCGTTTGGAAAGCTCCCTTGTTAATTTAATCCTCTGCGCCTCACCTCCCGAAAGTGTTGTAGAGCTCTGACCTAATTTAATATAACCCAGACCAACCTGTCTTAAGGTATCCAATTTATTTCTTATAGAGGGGATATTCTCGAATAGCTCGTAGGCTTCATTTACGCTCATGGCAAGTACATCTGCAATGGATTTCTTCTTATATCGAATCTCCAGGGTCTCGGAATTGAACCTACTGCCCTTGCATTCCTCACATTCCACATACACATCAGGTAGAAAGTTCATCTCGATTTTTATTAGGCCGTTTCCCCGGCAGGCCTCACACCGACCCCCACGAACATTGAATGAGAACCTCCCCGGTTTAAAGCCCCTGAGCCTTGCTTCCTTTGTCTCGGCAAATATCTTACGAATAGAATCAAAGACCTTTGTATAGGTTGCTGGATTGCTTCTCGGTGTTTTCCCGATTGGGCTCTGGTCAATTACTATGACCTTGTCTATTTCAGAATCAAAGAGAATATCATCATGATCCCCGGGACATATTTTGGACTTGTGTAGTTTCCTCATCATGCCTTTATACAAAATTTCATAGACCAAGGTGGACTTGCCACTTCCTGAAACACCAGTAACTAGTGTGAGAACGCCAATTGGAATGTGAACATCAATGTCCTTTAAGTTGTGCTCCCTGCATCCCTTTACCCTAATGTAATTTTCCGAGTTTCTCCTCGATTCTGGGACAGGGATTGTGAGCTTCCCAGAAAGATATTTACCAGTTAAAGAATTGGAATTGCGTTCTATCTGTTTCGGAGTGCCACGGGCCACAACCTTGCCACCCTGAAGACCTGCACCTGGACCCATGTCAATGACATAGTCAGCCATCTTGATCGTGGTCTCGTCGTGCTCCACAACAATGAGGGTGTTTCCAATATCCCTGAGCCTGTGGAGGGTCTCGATCAATTTTCTGTTGTCAACCTGATGTAGGCCAATAGAAGGTTCATCAAGGATGTACATCACGCCCATCAAATTTGAGCCTATTTGCGTGGCCAGGCGTATTCTCTGGGCTTCACCTCCTGAAAGGGTACCTGCGCTTCTTGATAAAGTAAGATAGCTCAAACCAACCTTGGACAAAAATCCAAGTCTCTCCCTTATTTCTTTTAAAATCTGCTTTGCAATTTCCTTTTGTTTTTCAGTGAGCTTCAAATCCTTGAAAAAATCGATGTTCTGTTTTATTGACATGTCAGTTATGTCATTTATGTTCCTACCTTCAATGGTCACAGCCAGGATCTTATCTTTAAGACGTCTACCATGGCATTTGGGGCAAGGGGATATTCTCATGAACTTCTCCATTTCCCTTCTTCTGTAATCAGATTCTGTTTGATGGTACAGCCTCTCTGTCTGGGGTAAAAGACCCTCCCAGTATCCTGAATGGGACCACCTCGTATCTCCGTTTCTCAGGCTTAAATCGAACCTCACCTTCTCATCAGAACCGTACATCAGGGCTTCGTAAGCCTCGTCGTTCATCTCGGAAACAGGAGCGAGAAGGTCAAATCCATAATGCTTTGCCAGGGCACCAACAAAATGGCCGCGCCACCCGTCGATTGCACTTCTGTATACGGCAATTGCACCCTCTGCTATGCTCAGGCTCTTGTCAGGAATAATAAGATCGGGATCGAACTCCATCTTAATTCCAAGGCCATGGCATTCCTCGCAGGCTCCAAAGGGGCTGTTGAATGAGAACATGCGGGGCTGCAGCTCTTCAAAAGCTATACCGCACTTTGGACAGGCCATCTTTGCTGAATAGATATGCTCCTTTTCCTTTTCATCCAAAACGACAACCAAGCCTTCTGATTTGAGAAGTGCGTTTTCCACAGCCTCCGAAAGTCTTGATTGATCCTTCGTGTTGAGCCTATCTATCACGATCTCGATGTCGTGTTTTTTGTATCTCTCGAGTTTCACCTCTTCGTCTGTTCTTTGGATCTTCTTGTCTATCCTTACTCTTGTATAACCCTCTTTGTAAAGGTCAGCCACGAGCTTTTCATAGGTTCCCTTCTTCTGCCTCACAACAGGTGAAAGTATTATTGCCTGGCCGCTGAGATCCTCTCTAATCTTCTGGGCTATCTTTTCAGGGGACTGAACCTCGATCTTAATTTTATGGATTGGGCAGTGTGGAGTGCCGATTCTGGCATAAAGCAATCTCATGTAGTCATATATCTCGGTAACTGTACCTACCGTGCTTCTGGGGTTCTTGCTCGTTGTTTTCTGCTCAATTGAGATGGCAGGTGACAACCCTTCAATGCTATCCACATCTGGCTTGTGCATTAGAGCCAAAAACTGCCTGGCATAGGCTGAAAGGGATTCAACGTATCTTCTTTGCCCTTCTGCATACAGTGTATCAAAGGCCAAAGTGGACTTTCCTGAGCCCGAGACCCCAGTTATCACGATGAATTTGTCCCTTGGAAACTCTACATTGATATTTTTCAGATTGTGTTCCCTGGCCCCCTTGATTTGGATGTTCTTCATCAACCCAAAAGAATTGATTGTGTTATATATAATTATCCATGGGGGGTGGGACAAAGTAATAGATTTTAAAACATCCTATTCAGACAAATATTATTTAACCAGTAAAAGCATTAAGAATAATAAAAATGTGCCAGCTATAGTTATTTATCATTGCAGGTAATTGATATGGATGCACTGCGAGGGGAAAGTAATCAAAATGAAGAAAACAAAAAAGCTCCTGAAAACGGAACACAAAATCTGGATTTTATAGAGATAAAGGATCTTTCACACCTTCTTAAGCAAAGAGCAAAATTAAGAGGTGAATACAAGGACCGCAACTGGAGAGAAAGCTATTATTTCAACGCAACAGACATAAAAAGGCAATTAAGCTTGATAACAACAATAGGTATTTTGCCCAACAAAAAAAGAAGCTCTGGTTTTGTGATAATTCTTGATAAAAATAAAATTGTAATGGCAAAGCTTCTTATCACTGGTAATATAAGATTATACGAAACAGACCGCTTTAGCTTAAAGGGCCTTTTTTATCAGGTGGAGGGCATTGATTGGAAACTCCATTACAAATCAAACAAATGCGAATTCGATCTGCTTTTCACGCCAATAAATGAGTTTTACTCCTATAATCAAGAAAAAGACAAAAAGGAACTAGGATCCTTTAAAAGCCTTGCAACACAACATATTGAACAAGCAGGAATTTTCCAAGGAAGCATCACTGTAAATGGCAAGAAGATCAGATTCGGACCATCATTTGGTCACAGGGATCATTCGTGGGGAATCAGAAACTGGTCCTTAGTAAACAATTACTGGCTTTTCAGCTGTACCTTTGGAGAAGATAGAGCATTCAATCTCTGGAGAGGGACCATTGGAAACAAAGGTTTTCATAAAGGATATATATTAGATTCGGGAGAGAATATCGACATCATATCAAGCAAGTTCAAAGGGTATTATAAATCAGATAAAAAGGAGCCCAAGGGTTGTGAAATCTTATTTATCGATGAAAACAACAAGAAACACAATGTCAAATGCAAGGTTGTATCTTCTGTTCCCATCCCATTGCCAGGATGCATTGTTTATGAAACGATAGCAAGGATGGAATACGACAAATATACAGGCTACGGGCTTCTCGAACGACATGTTCACGACAGAAATCCAATACACAAGATACAATGCCTCAACCAAATAAGAAAAAGGAGGAAAGGGCCTTGAGTTATATTGTCGAGCTGAGCAAAGAAACCAGATGGGATAAAAAGACAATTGGCTGCAAGGCCTTCAATCTACAGAAGATGATGCTGCTTGATGTCAATGTCCCTGAGTGTTGTGTTGTAACCACAAAAGCGTATCGTGAATTTGGAAAGCAGGGTATATCAGACCAATTGCTCAAAGAGCTTGCAGATGAGCTCCAAAAATGGGAACTTCCCACAATCGCACGATCATCTTCAGTTGCAGAGGATACTATGAAAACCTCAAAGGCAGGGGTGTTTTCCACTGTTGCTGATGTCAACTCCCTATCAGATCTAAAGGAGGCCATCGAGAATGTCTGGAATTCATCAGAAGGCGAGGATATTGCTGTAATACTACAAAAACAATTAAAACCTGATATTGCAGGGGTTCTTTTCACAAAAGATCCAGTTTCTGGGATAAATCAAATAGTAATCGAATATATCGAAGGAATGGGAGAGGCCCTTGTCTCAGGTAAAAAGAATCCGATTCGGGCAAAGGACGAAGACAGAAGATTCAACAAATTAAAAGATGAAGGAAAGAGACTTGAATCTCTATTTGGCTACCCATTGGACATAGAATGGGCAAAGACAGATAAAGTATTTCATATACTCCAGGCTAGACCCATCACTGCACTTCCTGTTCCGCCAAAAGAAGAACACCCCACCTACAGCATGGTCCTGGCAGAACAATTCTTCTCGGGCCCTTCCTCACCTCTTTGGTTTTCCTTGTTCAAGTTCCTATTTGAGGAATTCTATGCACGGGAAACAGCAGAAGCTGTTGGTTTGGATGCTTTGCCAAAGGAGCCACTTTTAATAAAACATAAGGATCATATGTACGTCAACACCTACCCCTCTGAATATCTCCTTGGGAAAGCAGGGGGCTTGGGGGATTTTCAACAGCAGCTCAAGGTGCTACCTGAGGATATAAGAAGCCAATATGAGGGAGTGCAACGCAAACATATACTGCGGGCCCTGGGTTTGCTTTGGAAAATCGTCTTTCTTATTATGAAGCAGCCAAATCTCAGAAAATCCAAGGTGGATTTGGAATTTGAAAGAGAAACAGTTCCTCTCATATTAATTGTCCTTGAGAAAATGAATAGGCAGCCCAAAACCATAAATGAAATGAATCATCAATACAGTATGTTAATTGAGCTTTTGATACACCATATCAGATCCTCGAAATGGGGAATGGCACACTGCATCATGCAATCCAGTCTCATGCAGCGGTTCTTGGAAAAGAATAATATCGACGAATCCCAGGTAAAACTCCTTGCCCTAATGTCCGGCCTTCCCAGTGAAAAGACCACTGAAGGTATCAAGGAGCTGGAAGTTCTGGCCAAGAAATATAAACAAGATACCCATGTGCGTGATGCACTAACTCCAGAGTTTGAAAGCTATGATGGATACAGAGAGAAACTTAATACAAATCCCCAGGCCCACAAATTCCAAGAAGCCTTTGAATCCATACTATTTCGATACGGTCATCGAAGGCTTGCCAGGGATTTTATTGGGCCTTCATGGAACGAGGAGCCCATGATTCCATTTAACATGCTTAGAAAGATGCTCCTTTACCAGAATGGTTATAAGCTCTCTGAGACAAGGGAAAATACTGCAAAAAAACGCGTTCAGGTAACAGATGAAATAATGAATCAGGTTTCTTTTTTCAAGAGGCAAAGGTTCAGGACAAATTCAAACTATCTTATCAGGTACCTATCATTTCGGGAGCTACAACGATTTTACCTTGACATGATCCTATCAAGGATGAGGCTGCTTTTTCTTACAATTGGGGAAAGAATGGAAAAAGAAGGAATTATAGAATATAAGGAGGATGTTTTCTTTCTTGAAATGAACGAGATCGAGGAATATCTAAGTGATAAAACCAGTGATTTAAAATACATTGCAGCCTTTAGAAAAATGGCGTTTTGCGAGAGTCAAGATAAGCCTGGACTTTATCTGCGCAATGGCGTGGACTTCGACACCATATCCTCACATAAGACAGATGACACTTACGGAAACGTAATAAAAGGTGAGTCTGTATCAGCTGGAATTTACAAAGGCAAGGTAAAGGTAATTGAAACCATAGATTCAAAATCTTCAGTTTTACCGGGAATGGTTCTTGTCACAAAAAGCATAGATCCAGGACAAACTCAGGTGTTCACCCAGGCAAAAGGTATGATACTGGAGGTAGGGGGAGTTCTGTCCCATGGAGCTATTTTGGCCAGAGAATTTGGTATACCCACTGTGGCCCAGGTAAACAGGGCAACAAGCATATTTTACGACGGGCAGGAAGTTGTTGTAAATGGAACCAAGGGTGAGGTTGTAATCGTTGAAAGAAAAAAATAGCGAAATAATTTCGAAACAAAGCCAAAACTTACTTTCGTTGTCCCCTCTTAGAGAACTTTATATTGTATAAGGAGATATCCGAAATCATGTTGAACACTAGGCAAAAATGCTTAATAAATTACCTTGATAAGGTTGGGAATTGTTCAAAACTTAGACTTGCTAAGATTTTCTTTTTAATGGATAGAGAAGGCCACATAGGAAGAGGTTTCAAATTTTACGGTTTTATCCCTTACAAATTCGGGCCATATTCATATGAATTATTCAAGGACATAGAGGATCTGGAAGAAAAAGGATTATTGTCTACTAACAAAAATTCAGTTAGATATAACAAAGGGAAATTCTCTCTTCCTCCAAACATTACTATGATCCTCAATAAATACGTGAAAGATACAAATGGTATGGACGATAGAGAATTGATCGAGCATATTTATAAAAAATATCCCCAATACACGATTTTCAGTGAGATCGATAAAAAGATAGAATATGTGCGAGATAGAAATGGAATTATTACGGTAGGTTATGAGGGCCTTTCCATTGACGAGTTTTTAATGAGATTGATTCAAGAGAAAGTACAGATTCTGGTAGATGTAAGAAAGAATCCGTGGAGCATGAAATTCGGTTATAAGAAGTTCACATTGAAATCCTTTTGCAAGAATGTTGGAATAGAGTATATAAACTACCCGTCCCTTGGTATTTCCGGAGTTCATAGAAGGAACCTGAAATCTAAAAGTGATTATGATGTTCTTTTTATTCGATTCAGGGGAGAATTAATCCAAAAAGAGAACGAACTAATAACACTGAAGCAGATGGCTGACAAAAAAAGAATAGCATTGATGTGCTTCGAGCAGGATCCCGCTTTTTGTCATAGAAGGATCTTAGGGGAGGAACTCGTAAAAATGGGATCTGAGGTGACAATAACTTGACATGGGAGAAAAAGAGGATTACCATTGTGACCAAGGCTTATCCTGAACCCAGCACAAAATACGGGGATGTGGCTTGCACTGCGGGGATCACAGAGGATGGGGAATGGATAAGATTGTATCCAATCGATATGAGGCATTTTATTGGGAGGAACAAGATATCTAAGTTCGATATAATCGAGGTCGAGGTAAAAAAGGACAGGGACAAATTAGGAAGGAAGGAGAGCCACAAGGTCCGGTCAGACTCGATCCGTGTGATTGATAGAAGTTTTACTAAACCAAAAATCGATTGGGAGGGGAGAAGTGAATTTTTGCTGCCCAAACTTACAGAATCTGTTCAAGCATTAAAGGAGACCTATGATAACGACAGGACCTCGTTAGGGTTGATTAAGCCCACCAAAATTTTAGATTTTATTAAAACCAAAGACTTGGAAGTATACGAGAAAAATGGCTGGTCCTTCACAATCAACCTAGATGGTAAAGTGATACCGAAAGTTACAAAAATTCCTCATATTTTCAAATACCATTTCAAATGCAGGTGCTGTGGTGAGGAAGAGCATACCATGCAATGTGAGGATTGGGAGCTCTTTGAGTCGTATCGCAGTTGGGGAAAACGGTACAAAGATCCAGAGAAATTATGGGAGAAA
>CP070751.1:4137871-4192178 GCA_020348445.1 Thermoplasmata archaeon | reverse complement strand
TTTATACTTCTTCCCACGCCAGTCCCAATATTAATCGTTTGATTGGCACAGTCCTTGCAGTCAATAACTTTTGAAAATATTTTAGCAACATCATTAATATGGATAAAATCACGCAATTGTTCCTCGCCATATAAGGTTATAGTTTCGTTTTTTAATGCTTTTTCAATGAGGATGTTTATTATTCCTGATCCCTTACCCCCGTAAACGTTAAACAATCTAAGAATTGTAGAATTTATTTTATAATTCAAAGAGTAGCATCTGCAAATCTCTTCTGCAATCCATTTATGATACGCATATGTGTTGGTAGGATTTGAAGGTGTACTTTCATCAACATAATCTTTTGTTGTTTTGCCATAGATTGCAGCAGAAGAGGGGATGATAATATTCCTAACCTCTGTCTCCCGCATTGTCTCTAAAATTGCTTGAGTGCTTCTTACGTTCAATTCATAACTAAGTTGGGGTCGCTCTTGTGCTTTTCTGGCAATCGGCAATCCTACCATATGGATTATAAATTCACATCCTTTTATTACTTCCAATAGATGTTTTGTATCGAAAATATCACCTTTAATATGATGTACACCATCTCTAATTCCATCTTTTGTATTTATATCAAAAACAACTACTTCGTATCCCTGGTTATTTATTTCTTGAACAATCCTCGAACCTATGAATCCAGTTCCACCTGTCACCAATATCCTCACGTTAATCACCATTTATCAGAAATAATTGCCCAAGGATTATCCCATATATATTTTAATCTTATAAATAGTATTCCAATACGTCCCTTTAATCTTCGTTTACCACATCTTTTAGCTTTTGTGCTGGAACGCCTACCACCACAATGTTCTTAGGAACGTCTTTTACCACAGCGGCACCAGCACCGAGAACCGCCCCTTCTCCAACAACCAGGGTAGGATTTATTGTCGCCCCCAAACCAACATCAACATAATCACCCAATTTTGCCTCACCGCCGATAACAACGTTAGGAGCGATATGCACACAGTCACCTATTACAACATCATGGCCAATGGAGGCGCTTAGACTGATCATAGCGTGGTTTCCTATTGTGGTATGAGGATTTATGCCAACACCTGCCTCTATAAGAACTCCATTACCGTAAGTGGAATATCTTGAAATAGCTGCCCGGGGATGAACGGCATTCACCGGTTTTAAACCCAAGTTTTCGAGATATGACCCCATTTTCCCTCGTAACCTATTGTTACCAATGGAAATTATGAATCCATGGATTTGATGTTTTTCTTTGAGAGAGGGCATATCAGAAACACCGCCTAGTATTGGAATATCATAGTAATTCTTGCCGTGTTTCTTGGGATCATCGTCAATAAATCCGATTACTTCATAAACATTCATTTCATCTAAGACATCGAAATATACTCCACCCATACCCCCCGCTCCGATAATGACAACCCTTTCTTGTTTCTCGCTCACTTGATCACCTCTTCTTATTTCAACTTGCTTTGGTCAAAATATAAGCCCATATATATCTATTTCTTTTAAATAACCTGCTATTTCTGATAAATTTTATTATGGTAACCGTATAAATCCATATTGAGCGGGGCAATTTACTCCCAAAATTACTTGTCGGTTTTTCATTTTTTACCTTCCAATATGTGCCCTTGATACTTTTCATATAAGTATATCCAAACATCTGATGAATTCTGAGTGGCTCTATATTGAAACCAAAGTCCCCAAAACGCTTAATCCAATATTCAGGATCGTGAAGGTTTATATGTGTCTTATCAGTATATGATGGCTCATAACTTTTAGGTGGTGTGGTGATATACACAGTTCCTTTTTTAGAAATAAGGCGAGATATTTCGTTTAGAAGATGTGTATCATCATGAAGGTGTTCTATTACCACCAAGCAAGATATGAAATCAAAATGACCGTCTGGAAACGGTATCTTTTCGTTTTCAACATTTACCTGAAAAAGTCTTTTTTTAATATCGTCACTCGCCTTGGAAATTGCATAATCAGATATGTCCACCCCATAAGCCTCGACTCCCTGGGAACAAAACATTTCTACAACCCTTCCAAAAGCACAACCGATATCAAGTACTCTTTTAGGTTTAACATTTTTTATTATGTCATCGACAATATCTGGGTACCGTAAATCTTCAATATAATTTTCATAGCCTTGTTTATAGGAACTGTATATACCTAAATCAAAATATTTATCGTCGTAGGTCTCCCTTTTTGGGTCCATCCTCGTCTTATCATACTTATTCTTCTTTCTTGAAAGCTTCGGAGATTCCCTTGATAAGTCATTAGATTTTTTTGTCATGACACTCCCTAATAAATTATTTTAAATTGGTTTAGTAGACTTTTTCTGTTCAGTTACCAGTAACTCCATATAGATATTTTCCATCTTTTTTGAATTGACGTGCCAGTTTTCAGATTCCTTAATAAATTTAGAATTAATATCATAAGCGCGCTCCATAAATGCTTTGTTATTTAAACATTGAATCACTGCATTAGCGATCTCGTCTGGATTATTTCCACTCACAAAAAGGCCATTTTTTTCAGAAGTAATATATTTTTTATATATGGCAATGTCACTTAAAATCGGAAATGCATTGCAGACCATGGACTCCAAGAGCACAGATGAAAGCTGGTCAGTTTTGCTAATTGATATCGATATATCTGCGAGATTCAGATAAATTGCCATTTCCTCTGGAGTTAGAAGCCCAGATATGAATCTTGTATTCTTCTCTATATCCAAATTCTTAGCCTCCTCCTTCATCTTCCTCTCGAACTCCTCAGAGCCGTATCCCCTCAGGAAAATGAATACACTCTCGGGATGTGCCTTAAGCACCTTTGGAACTGCCTTTACGATATTTTGGATTCTGTAATATGGGGCCATGTTGCGAGGACTGATTATTACAGGTGCACCACTGCGGATATCCAACTCCTTACGAAGTTTTTCTAGCTCCTCTTTGTAATTCAACCGAAATATATTCAGATCTATTCCCCAGGAGAACACCCTGAACTTACTCTCGTCTGCCTGGAGGTTCTTGACGAGGGCAATTTTCAGATCATCTGATGTTGTGGTTATGACTTCTGCTCTCTCGAGACAGAGCTTATCCAGCTTTCTTTTATAGCCCTTGTCAATCTCTATGTGATGAAAACCCCAGGCCGCTTGGATATACGGCTCCTTTCCTCCTTTTTTGGAGTACAGACCTACATAGATTCCATAGGCTGGTATGCTGTGTGCATGAATGATGTCTGGCTTGATTCTTTTCAGATGTTTTTTTACACCCAAATATGCCCTGATAAACCCGATAAACGGTATTTTTCCTGGATTAACAACATGCTGCCTAATATCTGAATGCAAAAACTTCTTTTCGGCGGGCTCAAAAGTGATAATGTCCACTTCCCACCCCCTCTCTGCAAAATAATTGACCCATCTCTGGACGAGAATCGAAGAGGCCCTACCCACATGACACACCTTCTTCTTTGATTTTGCATCCCCACTCAAAAAATGCCCACCTCCAATTTCGATACCACACTTCTTCTCTTTCCACTCTCAGTAAGTGGTATGTCATCCACGATAACCACATCTATGGCCATATCAGGGCCCATATGCTCAAGCAGGGTGTCCTTAATCAGAGAAGAGTCGCTCTCCGAAAAGCCCGTATCCTCCACAACCAGTACCTTAAGTTCACCTTTTTTCTCCTGTACGACCTGATATTGGATGATATGGATTTTAGAAGATATTGCGTTAAAAACTGCTGCTATATTAACAGCAGCAAGCAGATTTCCATTTGGCAAAATAATATAATCAGCTGTCCTGCCCAAAACCGAATCAAGCATCTCAAGACCTCTTTTGCATTTGCTTTTTGCATCACTGGCCTTGCCCATATCGCCTGTCCTGTACCTGATAAAAGGCATGGCATAACGGACCAGGTTTGTTGATACCATCTCCCCTTCTTCACCTGTGGATACCACATCATTATCCTTCACGATCTCCACAATGGCGTTTTCGCTGTTCAGATGATATTCATGCTCCATGCATTCGCAGGCCAAAACACCAGCATCAGGACAGCCGTAGTTGTCGTATACTTCGCAGCCAAAGGCCTGCGTGATGGCACTTCTCTGATGATCATACAGTTGCTCTGAGATGGAAAGAACACTGCCAACTCCCAGGTTTTTCACTTTGGCATCATTTAGATATTTAGCAAAAAGATAAAGTGAAGATGGATAACCCCTCAATATCCTGGGCTTGAACCTGCTTATCTTTTTGACATGAACCTGCATTGCCTCGGGCTTGACCTCAAAGGATGAAAGGGAAAGGTTCCTTTCCATGACCCTTGATTTAATAAAAGAACGAAATCCAGAGCCCGAGGGCTTTGAACCCCCGATTGTGGCCCGCCTGTCACCTAGCTCATATCCTGCCCAGCTCCAGGCTCTCCATAGGTCTGCCCAGAACACGCTGTGCTCACTTTTATTACTGTAATATCGAAGAGGTTTGCCTGTTGTTCCTCCTGTGGTTCTTTCGGTGGGCTTCCAGCTTTTAAAATCCTTTGCCTTGAGTTCCTCGAAATGGTTTCTTACCGTCTCTTTGTCGATTATGGGCAGCTTTTTAAGATCGGATTTGGTTTGGATATCCTCGGGTCTTATTCCCAATTTCTTGAACGTTCTGTTGTAAAAGGGCACGTTGTGAAAGGCGTGTTTTACGAGAGCCTTTAGCTTTTTCTGCTGCAATCTTTTTATCTCGTCCGAACTGAGCCACTGACTTTTTTTCAACTCAGAATAGCGCGCAAGTGAGTCTGTGCCGCGCCGTTTATCCAGAATTGGATACATGAACTGCCTGTAGAACGAACTGCCCAATTCTGCCATGTCTGAACCTCTCTCAAATGCATATGAATTAGCATTATTTAAATATGACTTAGTGGGTATGCTACCCCATGGAAGATCATATAAACCAGTTGAAAGACAAAATCTCAAAGGCAGTGTCAGAGAGCATCCAAGGAAAGGACGGGGTGGGAATTCTGTTCTCAGGAGGCTTGGACAGCTCCCTTGTGGCTTTTATCGCCAAAAAGGGGGCACAAGAGGCCGAAATAACACTGTATACTGTGGGAACCTTCGATTCATACGATTTTCTATATGCCGAGGATGCTTCAAAACTGCTGGGCATGAATTTAAGCAGAATCGAGATTGCGAATCAAGAGATAATTGATTCGATTCCAAAGCTCACCCAAATCATAGATATTCACCATCCTGTAACAATATCCTTTGAACTGCCTTTATACCTGGCCTTGGGGAACATAGAGGAGGAGCTGATACTCACTGGGCAGGGTGCAGATGAGCTGTTCGGGGGATATGCAAGATATCTTAAGATGGGGCATGATGAATTGGAGATGGAATTGAAAAAAGATGTCGATTCATTGATTACAAAGGACATTGAGATGGATTATCAAATAGCCAGGCATTTCTCTAAAACCCTCAAAATCCCCTATCTTGATATGGATGTGGTAAATTGCACAATGCAGATTCCATTGGAATATAAAGTAAATGAGGGCCAAAGGAAGATCATTTTACGGGAGCTTGCAGTGAAAATGGGCCTGCCAAGGGAAATTGCCCTCAAGGAGAAGAAAGCAGTGCAGTACAGCTCCGGGATTCTAAAGGAGCTGAGAAGGATTGCGAAAGGGCAGGGAATGGAAGTAAACGAATTCATAGAGCATTTACTCAAGGGATGAAATGCAGGGATTTCGGTAACAATTGCCGTTTAGTAAAGCCATGTTCCTTTACCGCAATCTTTATACCAAATAAAATCATGAAGAAAAAGCTAAATGCGGTGATTAGTCTTGATATTAAGAAGTAAGGCACCTCTAAGAATAAGTTTCGCGGGAGGTGGAACAGATGTTCCTCCCTACCCTGAAGAAAGGGGCGGAGCTGTACTTTCCACAACCGTGAACAAGTTCGCTTACGCCACCTTGATTCCCCGAAAAGATGACACCATCAGCGTGAAGTCCTTGGATTACGATATCGTGGCAAAGTACAGAACCGATGAGAAGCTATTTTTTGACGGTGAGCTCGACCTTGTGAAGGCCGTAATCAACTCCATGAAGGCAAAGCAGGGCCTTGATCTCTTCATGCACAGCGACGCACCCCCGGGTTCGGGCTTGGGTTCTTCATCCACAGTGGTTGTTACCCTTGTGGGGCTCTTTCAGAAATGGCTGAACATGCCCCTAACAGATTACGATATCGCAGAACTTGCATACAAAATCGAGAGAGAAGATCTCGGTGTAAAAGGCGGAAAACAGGACCAGTACGCCGCCACCTTTGGAGGTTTCAACTACATTGAGTTCCACGGGCCAACCACGATAGTCAACCCCCTTAGAATCAAAAGAGACATCCTGAACGAGCTCGAGTATAGTCTTATCCTATGCTATACAGGAAGGACGAGGCTTTCTGCCAACATTCTCACTGAGCAGGTGGACAAGTACGTCAAGAAGGAAAAGAAATCAGTTGAAGCCCTTGATGAGCTTAAGGCCATATGCATAGACATGAAGAACGCTCTCTTAAGGGGTAATCTGCAGGAGTTCGGGGCACTTTTGCATCAGGGGTGGATGCATAAGAAAAAGCTCGCATCCAAGATTTCGAATCCAGAGATCGACAAACTCTACGAGACAGCAAGAGAGCACGGCGCCCTGGGCGGGAAGATCCTAGGTGCAGGTGGAGGGGGATACCTGCTTTTGTTCTGTGAATTTGACAAGAAACATATAATTGCCGAGAAGCTCGAGAACCTGGGGGGTCAGATTGTGAATTTCGGCTTTGAATACAAAGGCCTGCAGAGCTGGGTTGTCGAGTGAAGGGAGGTTTTTAAATGAAGGAACTTGTAAGATCCAAGCTTAAGGAAAGTGCTGATGTTAAATTGAACCTGGATGAAGGGAAAATAGTAGAAATCGCTTCAGCTATAATCGATGCCTATAAGAAGGGGAAAAAGGTGCTTATCTTCGGAAACGGAGGAAGTGCAGCAGATGCCCAACATATAGCGGCCGAACTTGTGGGCAAATATAAATTGGTAAGAAAACCACTTGCTGCAATGGCCCTCACTGTGAACACCTCCATACTAACAGCATGTGCCAACGACTTTGGCTATGAATTCGTGTTTGCTAAGCAGGTTGAGGCCATGGCCCAAAAGGATGATGTGGTGATCGGAATCTCCACCAGCGGGACTTCTCCCAATGTAATAGAGGCCATCAAGGTCGCAAAGGAAAAGGGCGCAGTGACCGTTGGTTTTACAGGTGAGGGAAAAACCGGTTTGGGCGATGCTGTGGACATCTGGCTTTCTGTTCCCTCAAAGGATACTCCCCGTATCCAGGAGGCGCATATTACAGCAGGTCATATCATATGCTTTTTGGTGGAATCAGAGATTTTTGGAGGGTAAAGGAAAAGGAAGGTCGTGATGACTAACAAAGCCGTGTTTCTGGACAGAGATGGAACGATAAATGAGGAAGTTAATTACCTCTCAAAAATAGAGCAGGTGAAAATCCTACCAAATTCTCCAAAGGCCATCAAACTCCTCAATGAGAACGGCTTTAAGGTTATTGTAGTCACAAATCAGTCAGGCGTGGCTAGAGGCTATTTTTCCAAAGAGGATCTAGAGAACGTCAACAACCATCTGAGAGACGAGCTTTTAAATGAAGGGGCTGTTGTGGATGGGATTTACTTTTGTCCCCATCATCCTGATGACGGTTGTGACTGCAGAAAACCAAAAACTGGCATGATAGTGGAGGCAAAGGCAGATTTTGATATAGAGGTATCATCTTCATTTATAGTAGGGGATAAGTTATTGGATCTTGAGACTGGCCGCAAAATGGGATGCAAGACTGTGCTCGTGCTCACAGGATATGGAAAAGATGAGCTTAAGGATAAGAATAATTGGGAATTTACTCCTGATTATATAGCAGAAGATCTCCTAGATGCTGTCATGTGGATTATCGTGGAAGGTGTGCGATGATACCTGTTGTGTGTTTGCGTTATTATCCTGCCTTAGGCGGTGTGGAGACACGGGCGCTCGAGGTCACGAACAGGCTCGCAAAATCCTTTGATCTTAACGTTGTCACATCTGATTTAAAGATGGAGAGGCCCTTTCAAAGATTATCTGAAACTGAACAATTGACAGAATATAAGGGTGTGCCCATCAAAAGATTGGAATCCAAGAAATTCCTTCCCGTGGAAGGCTACGGTGTGAAGATAAAGGGACTTGCCGAGGCTCTTTCAGGCTCTGAGATGATACACGTACATACCTATGGTGCGCATCATGCAGACAAAGCTGCAAAGATCGCAAAAAAACTGAAAGTCCCTTCGATATTGACTACCCATCTTCATCCTGCATCTCATTCCCATCACAAGATGCTGCGCACGATATATGACAGCATCATTGGCAAGAAAACCCTGAAAAGGTACACCCATATAATCACGATAACAGAGATAGAAAAGGACTACATGGCAAAAAGGTTCGGCATTCCCAAGAAAAAGATGACTGCCATCCCAAATGGTATTGACCTTTTAAAGTTCCATGATTTGGGTTATGAAAGAGAAAAGAATTCTCTTTTGTTTGTTGGGCGCCTTTCTCCTGTAAAAAGACTGGATATGCTGATTAAGGCGCTTTCAATTGTTAAGAAACAAATCCCAGATGTCAAACTCAAAATCATAGGAAGGGACTGGGGAGAAAAGGCAAAACTTGTTGAATTAATCAAAGGGCTGAACCTGAAAGAGAATGTGGAGTTCCTAAAGGAGGTCCCCTTCGAAAAACTTGTTGAGCATTACAACCGCGCCAAGGTTTTTGTCCTCACCTCGAAGTACGAGGCATTTGGCATCACGATAATGGAGGCCATAGGCTGTGGAACACCTGTTGTGGTGAGCAGCGTGGGGGGGATTCCAGAGGTTGTCGGCGATGCTGGGATATTATGCCAGGAGAACGAGCAGAGCGTGGCCAAAGCAATAATCGAGCTTTTAAGAGATGAGAAAAAATACAATAAGTTAAAGAAAAACACGAAGACAAGAAGAGAACTATTTGACTGGGACATCATCGCTGACAGGGTCAAGACAATCTATGATAAAACCTTAAGTAGCAGATAAAAAGGAGAATACAAATGAAGATCAACTGGGTTGCCCCGCATTTCTACCCCGAGACAGGGGGTGTGGAGACACATGTTGAGCAGATATCAAACAGGCTCATAAAAAGGGGACATGAGGTTGTTGTGCATACAAGTTCGCATACTGTAACAAACAAGGAGCTTCCAAAAACCGGTAAATTGGGTGATATTCAAATCAAAAGGTACAAACCCACCATAAAAAGGAGCTTCTACCTAACCAAATTCAAGCCTGAAATCAGAGAAGGGGATATCATAGCAATGGAGGGATATCCAAATCTCACAAACGACTATATAAGAAAGAGATATTCCAAAGAATTCCCCTTGGTTATATACATCCAGGGTGTGGTTCTTCCACTTTCCGGGTTTGCTGCATTTCAGAAGAAATTCTATGATTCTTTCTTCGGCATCAAGACCCTTAAGAGGGTAGACAGGCTCATAGCAATGACGCAGCTTGAGAAAGACTGGTGCCAAAAAAAAGGCATAGATACCAAAAAAATTGAAATCATCCCCAACGGCATTTCTGATTTGGCATTTCAGAAGTACGATTCCGATCTTCCAAAACAGAAGTTCCGGCAAAAAAGGTACCTCCTTTTTATCGGAAGGATGTACCACGAGAAGGCCCCCTTGCATCTAGTCCAGGCATTATCGAAACTGCATGATGATCATAAAGACCTTGGTGTGATTTTCATAGGTCCTGATCAGGGCGAGGTTGAAAAAGTCAAGGCTCTGGCAAGGAAGCTGGGCCTCAAGGATAGGATCGTGTATGCAGGTAAAGTCACTGAGAAGGAAAAATACGAGCTTCTTTCTGGTTGCGAGTTCTTTGTTTTGCCCAGCAAGTTCGAGGCACAGGGCATTGTCTTTATTGAAGCCTGGGCGCAAAAAAAGCCAGTTGTGGGAACCAGGGTGGGGGGAGTGCCTTATGTTGTTGCTGATGGTGAAACAGGGCTTTTGTATGAATACGGTGACATAGATGCTCTGACTGCCCACATTAGATTCCTTTTGGAAAATCCCGGTAAGGCTAGGGCGATGGGGGAGAGGGGATTTGAGATAGCGGATACAAAAAGCAGATGGAAGAGTGTGATTGACAGAATCGAAAGTCTGTATCTTTCCGCAGTTCAGAACTTCAAGAAAAAATAAAAGACTGGCTGATATTTTCTTAATGCTATATCCTATTTTATATGTACTGTTTGAGTTTGTATTATTTTTGTAATTATCATCTTCCACTCAAATTATTGGGTGGGTGGAGGGGGTATTGGAGGGAGGGCCTTTAGATTAAATCTTATCCTCAATAATGGTTAATAGGGTGGGAGGAGGAGGATATGGTGGATGGTGGGGAGTGGAGGGAGGAAGGAGGAGGGAAGGAGGAGGAAAGTAAAATTTGGAATGAAAGAGTGCGATAGGGCGGAAGACATTCAAGAGAAAGGAAGAGCATCTGATTGACACCCTCTATCCCCATTACCAAAATAATAAATACAAATAACAATTTCACTGACTTGGAGAGTGATGAGATAAAGGCTTTAGTAACTGGTATGACAGGGTTTATTGGAAGCCATCTTGCAGAGTTCCTATTAGACAAGGGAATGGAAGTCGCAGGCACTGTTTGGGATAAAAACGAGCTGAAAAATGTGGAAGCTGTAAAGGATAAGATACCGATACTCGAATGCGATATCAGAGACGAAAATCGAGTCACAGAGATAATCAAAGAGGTACAACCCGATCGTATATTCCACCTTGCAGCCCAGAGCTTTCCCACTGTATCATGGGACGAGCCAAAAAGAACACTGGACACGAACGTTCTTGGCACTGCATATGTGTTCGAGGCAATAAGAAAAAGCGGCCTTGACCCAATAGTCCTCGTTGCCTGCTCCAGCGCTGAGTACGGTTTCGTTTCCGAAAAAGAGGTGCCTGTAAAAGAAGATCACGTTCTTCTGCCATTGCATCCCTACGGCGTTAGCAAGGTGGCGCAGGATCTTCTAGCCTATCAATATCACCAGAACTTCGCAATCAGGACAGTAAGGGCTAGGATCTTCAACACCACTGGACCCAGAAAGACCAAGGATGTCTGCTCTGATTTCACGAATCGAATAGTTGAAATTGAAAAGGGTAAGACAAATGAGATGCTCGTAGGAAACCTCGAGCCAAAAAGGGATATCACAGATGTTACTGATGTGGTCAATGCCCTCTGGCTTCTTACAGAAAAAGGTAAGATGGGTGATGTCTACAATATATGCTCATCCAGAGCATACAGGATAAAGGATATTCTGGATTGGGCAATATCGCTCTCCAGAGTAGATGTGGAGTTCAATGTTGATCCCAACAAGCTGAGACCCACGGACGAGCCCATTATCATGGGGGACAACACCAAAATAAGAGAAACATGCGGTTGGGTTCCCAAAATGGAAATGAAAGAAACACTGGGCAGCATGTTGGATTATTGGCGTGAAGAAATCAAATAGCGGTGGGTCAATTGGATGCAAAAGGAGAGAAAAAGAAAATACATCTTGGCTGCGGCAGGGCCAAAAGAGAGGGATATATCAATTTGGATTCATGCGAGGCTGTAAATCCAGATGTGGTATGGGATCTAAACCAATTCCCGTATCCGTTTCCCGACAACACCTTTGACGAGGTTTTGGCCTACTCCATCCTGGAGCATCTCGACGATGTTGTCAAGGCAATGGAGGAAATACACAGGATAATGAAGCCCAACGCCATCTTGGATTTAACTGTGCCGTACTGGGACGGCTTTGGCTTTGCATCTGATCCCACGCATAAGCACATGTTCACAGAGTACACCTTCGATTTCTTCACTGGAAAGGCGGATTTCAGCTTCATAACCACGGCCAGGTTCAATATCAAGAAAATGGATATGCAATATCATCCTAAATTCAAATGGATGCCAAAATTCATTAAAAACAGGCTCAGGTTCATAATAAAGGAAGTGGTGGTGGGGCTCCATGTCACAATGGAGGCAGTAAAGTAGCTCCTTTTTATAGGGAAGGGGAAGCGAAGACCATTTTGTGAATTTGATTTTCTTATTTGTTTTGAAAACCCAAAAATATCACCGATTATCATGAGTATAAAAATCAGATTAATAGCCCTGATAAGAATAATGTGTGGGGTGGTGGAAATGAACAAGGAAGCGGAGTGGGCTAAAACCGCACCTTACTGTGAGTTCCACCGCCCCACTAGGAGGTATACTCACAGCAATAGGAATATTGTTTTACGCTATTAAAAAGTTTTTGCTGAAAGCCTTAAAATTGGGTATGGATATTTGCCCTTGACAACTTATATCTGCATTTGCATGATTTCTAGCATAAAACTTAATACTACCTCTCGAAATTACGCTCATTTGGGGAAATTTGGTATAAGGACACTTTGGGATGGTGTGATGATGGCAACTGTAACCCAAGAGATAAATTTCAATACAAAACGTGAAGGAGATATCGTGGATATCACAGGTTATGTCCAGCAGGTTCTAGAAAAGTCTCGTCTCAATTCGGGAATAGCCTGCGTTTTCGTGCCCGGAGCAACAGGAGCTGTAACAACCGTAGAATACGAGCCTGGTTTACTACAAGATCTCCCTGATGCCCTTGACAGACTCTTTCCAAGGGACATAACATATCAACATCAGCTCAGATGGCATGACGGCAACGGGCATTCCCATGTCAGGGCCTCGTTTCTCGGACCGAGCCTAACAGTTCCTTTTAAGGATAAGAACCTGATTTTGGGTACATGGCAGCAGATTGTGTTTTTGGAGTTGGATAACAGCGCAAGGCGAAGAAGATTGATAGTACAGATGGTGGGGGAGTGAGGATGGCCAAACTTGTAGTACAAGTTAAAGAAATTACGGGAAATTGCGTCGTGCACTCCTTGGGAGACAGGATAATCATAGACGGTCCCCAGATAGATCTAGAAAAAACTGATAAGATATGTATTCATGCTCTGGCTCCGATCCTCCACTATGCTGCTGCCTTAAGAGATGGTGCGGATCCAGAGAAGTTGGGCCTTACAAAGAAGGGAAATAAAGCCTACATACATTGCCCGGATCCGGGCGAGCCCTACACAGATGGCGGCAGGGTTGTATTCGAGATGGAGAGAATCGAGGACTGAGGCGGGAAGAATGTAAAAGTAATCTTGATTATCACCTTGGACTATATTATGTGGTATGAGAATGACACAAAAAAAAATTCTCAGTTTGAATGGACTTCTATTGCTTAGTAAAGAGGTCTTCATGAAAATGGGGATCTATGATTTTGTGAGTGCTAAATCTGATAGGATCGTCTCCATAGAAAACCGCCTTATGTGCCTCTATCATTTTAAGAAGTTCAAGCCAAAAGAAAAGTTTGAGTTCCAAGGAAGGAAATATGATTATTTCTGGTCTGAGAGGAACTTTGCATGTATAACTGAAAGAGCTGTTGAGATACCCATTATCTGGGAGCTGGTAAAACAATATAAAGATAAGAGAATCCTCGAAGTTGGCAACGTTCTCTGGCATTATTTTCCTGTTGATCATGATGTTGTGGATAAGTATGAAAAGGCAGAGGGCGTTATAAATGAGGATGTAGTCGATTTTAATCCATCTGAGAAGTACGACCTTATAGTCAGCATATCAACATTGGAGCATGTGGGGTGGGATGAAACACCAAAAGAGCCGAAAAAGATCCTAAGAGCTGTGGATAACCTAAAAGAATGCCTTGCTCCCAAGGGAAAGATGGTGGTCACCCTGCCCCTGGGCGTTAATACTGAAATGGACAGATTGCTTGCAAAGGATAAAATACCATTTACAAAACGATATTTCTTAAAGCGAATTTCCAGTGAAAACAGATGGAAGGAGACGACCTGGGACGAGGTTTCCAATTCAAAGTTTGGGGATCCCTTTCACTGCGCAAACGCCTTGGTAATTGGAATTATCGAGTCCTGAAATGGGACATTCTTTTCGGTAGGATTTTTACATTTTAGTATTTTTTTTATTTATCTGTCAAATGCCTTGATCCTTTCTTTTATCATCCATTCCCATGAACCGTCCAAGTTCTTCTGCGAAAGGTCGATTTTATGCTTTCTTCCCTTCACTTCAGCTTCTATACGAAGATATTTTTTGGTGCTTTCGATTTTGGTGATAGAATCCAGTGGAAAATCGAACAGTTTGATCCTAAATAACGCATCCTTTCCGTAGAGTCTGTAATTTGTGAGGAACAACCTGGACTTTGTGAGATTAGGTCCTAAAGGGCCTTTTATCCATACCCAAACCTTTCCTTCCAAAACTATGTATTCATCCTCTCTTAACCAATTCTTACTCATCCACATCTCGTTCCTTTTTATCGTGCAGATGTTTAACCCACCATGGTGCCTTTGCATCCTCGATATAATCATGCTTTGATGAATAAGGTTTGATATCTAAAACAGGAGTTCCAGAAAGAGCGTCCAGGCCTTCCACCTTCAATATGTTTTTTCCTTTTCAACCAGCTTCACGGCCCTGATTCCAATGGGATTTGGCCTTCTCGGGCTTCTTGTTGCAAAAACTCCTAAAAGAGGTAGGTCCTCCCTTCCCTTTGGGTGCATCTTCATTATCCTTCGGTTTTCACCCTCTACCCTGTCCATCCAAAAAACTACCAAGATATGGGAGTTCTCTTCAATTTTATGCAGCCCCTCGGAGAATTTTTCATCAATCACTATATCAGATAGTTGGTTCTCGTAATCCTGGGGAACCTCGGAATCGAATGCATTTTTCACGAATCCTATAGGCACGATATTTATGGATTCTTCTTCACCCATTCCCTGAACCCCTAAAGATGTGCTATTGCCTCTATCTCCACCTTGGCATCGAAGGGCAGACATTTAACCTCCACGCAGCTTCGTGCCGGGGGCTCCTCCGTAAAGTACTGTTTGTATATCGAATTGAACTTATGGAACTTCTTCATGTCGGTCAGATACACCGTGACCTTAAGTACCTTGTCAAGTGATGAGCCAGCCTCCTCCAGGATCCTTTTGATGTTATCCATGGTAAGCTTTGTCTCCTCCTCTAAGGTGCCCGTAATCACGCCACTTTTTTCTGGGTCGAACGCGATCTGCCCCGAGATGAATAATAGGTTTTCATGTATTATCGCCTGGGAGTACGGTGCTTTCGTGGAAGGCAGTGTCTTGCTTTGAAATACTATCTTTGCCATATTGGTACCTCCTTAAAGGCATGTCATACAATATTAGTTAAAATCTTTTTCCTATAAAAAGATCAATTCTTCCTCGTCGTCTTCAATTCAGAGCCGCATACAGGGCAGGAATCATGGAAGTCTTCCCAATACCTACCGCAACCTCTGCAACGATAGCTCCATTCGATGATCCTCGTGATGCCTTCCTGGGCAGCGCCTTGATATTTGACGTGAAGTTTTGAAGCTAGATTCTGTATAGAATAATCGTCCGTAACAAGTACGGCATCAAGTTCCTTTGCAAGGCTTAGAATCTCGATGTCAGCCTCCGATATCCTTGCTATGTCTCCTGTATCCTGCGCGCACTCTCTCACGGTTTTGAGGGTTTCTTTTGAAGGGGACATTACCTTTAGACCAGACTCCAATAGATAATCCAGTCTCCTTCTCATTCTCCCATGTTCAATCTCCTTTAAGATCCCCGGGGAGGAGTAAAGCTCGTATTCTGAGGAGAAGTCCTTGCCTGAGAGAATAGCGGAGGTATCAAGCACGAATTTCATAATTTTGGGATATAATGGAGGGTATAATTCATTTGCGGTGGTGCTCCTCTCTCAGCGCTTGGAAGGATCAAAGTTTTATTTTGATACATTTGATACAAACTTATATAAGAATACAACCGTACATCACCGATTCTCATTAGACAGTCAAATAGATAATAAAGGGGAAATCGACCATGAAAATACTTCTTGACGAGATGTTCACAGGCATGAAAGACTATCTTGAGGCTCTGGGCTGGGATATTGAAACTGTCAATACTGTCGATCTTCAAGGTGCAGAGGACAACAAGATATTGGAATTTGCCCATAAAAACTCCCTGGTCATCGTTACCCAGGATGAAAAATTCGCTGACATTGCCGAATTGAAGCAAGTTGAGTGCATTTTGATTTCCAGAAAAATGGTGTCGAAGATGATAGATGATGAGCTGAGAAAAAAATATCAAAAGGGCAACGTACCTTGATAATTGAGCTTGAGAAAACTGGAAATGATAAATTAAAGTATTATATTATCACAATACAAAGAAATACAAAAATCCAGCCACGATACCAGCAATTATTCCTGCAACAGCGCCTACCTTAAGCCAAGAAATTGGGGCATATCCCTGCACCTCGCCTGTCTGTCCATTTACTAGGAAATGATAGGTCTTGTTTTTATAATGGTACGAGGCAACCCAGATTGGCAAGAGAATATGTTTATAGGTTATTCCAGAAAACGACGTGTTGACCCGCAGAAAACGATAGGTATCTCCCGGAACCTCGCTTGCACATTTTGACCGCTCGGCTGCCATGATATTGTCCTTGGCGATTTCCCAGCCCTGGCGGACATCTAATGCGTACTCCTCTGCAAGCCAGCCGCTTAAAAACTCGGATTTATAGGGAACAAGCTGGTTCAAATGAAATGGATATATCTTGAACACGAGATGATAATCCAAACCCCGTGAGGCCACGATAAGCTCGTCATTGTAAAAATCGCCTCTGGCGCCTGATGAGGGAACCCATCGTGTCTTTCTCACCTGTCTGGTTTTGGTAACCCGCCTTCCATTCTCGTATGTGCTGTACGTTTCAGTTTCATAATAGTAGTAGCCGCTTTGGGCCGTCCAAGTTGAATAGGTACTGCTGTCATAGGTCCAAAATGGAACGTAGACCCCCTTTAACATCTCCAGTTTCTTGAGTTTTTTTAGGTTCGAGGGCCTGAAAAATCCCTTGCCTATCCACGTATGATACCTGTCCAAAGCACCGTTTTTATCCACCCTGAAGGGAACTAAGGTCTCGGGGCGGATGATGTCTGGATGAGGCGAAATCTCTTTTACATATGCCGAGCCGCAGAAGGAGCAATCACCTGAAATCTTTTTCCCCATGGAGGTTGTGGCGCCGCAGGAGTCGCACTGGATAGTGGTCACTTGCGCATCCCATCCCAAATTTGTTGGGGCAGAAAAAAAGTCGTGTTCTATCACTGCCTTATGCTCGACTTCGATCACCTTAACTGATCCGCAAAAGTCACATTTTAATGCCTGGGTCTTGGGATCGAATTCCAAATACGCACCGCAACTCTGACATTCAAATTGTTTGGCCACGCAGAGCTTAATGCATATCACTGATTTAGATATTTTGTCTCGAATCTTATATTAAATATTTATATTTGGGTGTAATCGTAACAAATTTTAAGTACAACATCGAACTTTATATGAAATAAGGAGGGAGTGCTTATGAAAAGAACCAAAGTAATCTGTATCGGCGTACTCGCTGTTCTTTTTGTGGGTCTGTTACCAGGACTAGCAACTGCAGACACCAGCAGCGAGAACGTCATTGACTTGGATGAATCTGGTCGGTACGAGTTCGACCTTGGCGGAGGAGGGCAATACGTATTCAACCTCGGCGGTGGAGGGCATTACATGATCAGATTAGGTGGTGGTGGGCAATACCGCTTCATCTTAGGAGGTGGTAGCCAATATGTATTCGATCTTGGAGGAGGAGGACAGTACATCTTCGAGCTCGGCGCAGGACAATACAGGACTATGGTTAAACCTCTTGGCAGAAGCGGTAGATACATGGCCCATATACTTCCTGAAGGAGGAGGGGGACAATACCTTGTACTTGTAACGCCAATGGGTGGTGGCGGTCAGTACTCGGCCCATATTGTCCCGCGCGGCGGTTAAAACTAAGGTCAACTAAATTTCTTTTTTATTTTTTTTATTAATTAGTACAAACCAAATACCTATTCTTTTTTGTACACACAAAAGTTCCTTGTTAGGGACCTGTGCACCCTCATGGCATGGGTTTCCTCTAAGCTCAAGAAATCCTCCCCCATTTTTATTAATTCTGCATGGGGCAGCACCACTGAGGCATAACCTCCTGGCTTAAGGATCTTATTGAAGGTCTCAAACGTCCTTTCATATAGAGCAAAAACGTCTTCGCGGTTCGTAGTTGCAGCCTTCCCATAAGGGGGGTCAGTTGCTATGGCCTCCACCTCTTTTACCCTGCCCACCACCTCACTTATATCCGCACAAAAAATTTCCGAAACCTGAATGTCAAGGTGTTCGAGGTTCTTTCTGCAACCTTTCACCATTCTCTTGTCAACGTCGCTTCCCACGGGTCTTGCACCTATCAGGGCTGCCTCCATCAACACCCCTCCTGTTCCGCAGAACGGATCCAGCAGAGTCTGTCCCTCCTTCACCCTTGAAAGATTCACTAGGGCCCTGGCCAGCCTTGGGTGAAGGGACACAGGAGAGAAATAAGGCCTGTTGGCCACTTTTCTTTCCTCGAAGGAGCTCCTATCGATTTTGGCGAGTTTTTTTCCAATGTGGCATCTGTTGGAGACTATTACCCGAATCTCGTGATCTGGATATGTTAAGTCCACAGGGTTCTCGTCCCCAACAAGGTCTGCCACCACCTTTTCAATCTCTTTCAGATCAAGTTGCTCATTCAACCTCTGTATTCTCTTGGCCCGAACAGCAAAACTGCCTTCGCCTATTTTAATAGTATTCTTTGTGTCAATGGATTCATCTGCTTTGCAGGAAAAAAGAAGCTCGTCGATGACATGTGTTAGAGCCAGTCTTCCGATGAGGTATTGGATGTCCAAATCTGGTGCATTTACCACCAAAATACCCAGATCTTCCTCCTCGATATTGAATTTGATTTCCTCGGCCAAAAGACATGCGATAATCTCTGCCTTTGGAAGGCTTTCATGTTCTTGTGACAATTCAAAAATTATGGACATATTACCATCTTTAATCGATGGATTCTATAGCAAATACACAGGATTTTGCCCCTGTACTTTCACATTTTTTTTCAGATACAAAAAGCTTCTCATTTCTATATGTCTCGTAAATATGACGAATTATCCCTCTTAGCCTGTGGCATGTAGGCTCGTCGTTTTTGTAGGACTCGATGGAGCCTTTTACCGTGATCTTATTCTCTTTGAATGTGACATCCGTAACCCAGCCACGCTCTATCAGCTCATTTTTAACTATCTCCCAGAATTTTTCCCTTTCCTTAAGTGCGGGGGCCGTGATCTCCTCTCCATAGGCTGATCCCTCCCTGAAGAACAGCCCGTTGCACGCGCTCGACATGACGCTCTCGTACAGCTTGGCAACATTTCTTAGCTCTTTTTTAGAGATTTTGACATGTTGCATTATCTTCCCGAACTGTGAATAGGGTCAAAATAGATAAATCTTTTGGGATTATTTCCTCGATATAAAATGAGGATTAAATCCACCCCCGTATTGCTCTTGGTGTTCATCCTCTAATAGGCAAAGATAAACTTCACAAATATGATTTCCCAAGCGATAATATCCGCCCTCATAATCCCCAAATCCAGATTTATCCTCAAAAATCTCACAACAACACCGCAACAAATATATAACCTCAACGCAATCATTCTAACAATCAGGGAGTGAGATTATGGTTAGAATGGACAATAAGGTTGCACTTCGTTTCACGTTCATTTCAGAGCCGGAGAAGCCCGTTGTAACGGTCCAGGTTCCAAAGGAGATGCTGTTTCAGGAGGCACTGGTTTTGGCTGCAAAAAAACAGGGCAAGGATCCCAGCATTCTCAGTGCCACATATCCTGCAGGAACGCCGATTACCGGCGGGACCGTTGAAAAAGTCATCGAGCAGGGCACGAATATCCATGTCATAGACCCATCTGTTGTGGGCACCTAGTTCCATCGAAAACAAAGAATTAGTAGAGGACTTTCATACATTTAATTGCTCTTGTAATCGTCATATTGAATTAGTCAAATAAAAAAAGTGATGTCGTGAAACAAGAACCTGATTTATTCTATTTCTTACAATGTTCAACCGTGGCTTCTCCCGGGAATGAGATGTGGCCACTTAGGGTCAAAGAGGAGAAGTACGCTCTTTTGAAGTACATGCAGTACGTTGATTACATGGAGAAGAACCAGGAGGAGGAAAGGTGGTTCTCTATCAGACCCATCGGCGATGATGCCACAAGATGGGAGGGCACCCTGACAGCCGAGGGCAGAAACTACCTAATAGAACTGGTGTTCACTGATTCGTACCCGCACACTCCCCCTGCCGCAAGGATACCGGAGCTCATGCGCTACACTGATAGAAAGCTTGATGACCCTATCCTCGGCCTTCGCATCTGCGACATGCACATGGAGCAGAATTACTGGTGGAACGAGCACTGCAGTCTCGCACTTTATCTGAAAAGGGAGGTGTCCTACTGGCTTCAGAGCGTTATTTTCCATCTTAAAGAAAAAGGTTGGTTACAATGGACGAAAGATATCAGCGACTGACTCTATTTGAATTCGCCGATTTCTCGAAGTTGCGCGAAAAGAGCGCCTTAGTGGTGGGAGTGGGAGGTCTGGGCGCCACCGTGGCCGAGATTTTAGTAAGGGTGGGCATTGGAAGATTGGTTATCATGGACTATGACACTCTCGAGATGGCCAACATGAACAGGATGATATACAAACCCAATCAGATCGGCAAGTTCAAGGTGGAGGCACTCTCGGAATACCTCTTGGAGATCAATGAGCAAATCGATATCGTTGCACATCCCTTTAATATCACCTCCGGGGACGGGTATAAAGCGTTCATGGATGAGGTGGGAAAATCGGATGTGATATTTGGCTGCGTGGACACTTTCGGTGTTCGCCTTTTTATGAACGCCAAATGTGTCGAGCAAAAGAGGACGTTCATAGACGGTGGAGCAAGCCTAGACGGAATAAGAGGATCTGTTCAGGTGGTGATACCAGGAAAAACAGCATGCTACAGATGCCACAGGCACACCTTGGGTCTGGGAAAGGAAAAGTCCGAAAAAACAGTTTCTGTTAAAGAGGATCCGATGCTCTACCTCGAACTAGAGGAGCCTGGAAAGGACAGACAAACTGGAATATGCCACCTGACCTCCCTTCCCACCACGATGACCATAATCGCGGCCCTACAGTGTCAGGAAGGCTTCAAGTATCTACTCGAATTCGGGGATGTTGCCAATTATCTGATGTACAACGGCATAAGGGGTGTGATAGAGAGGTACGATTGGGAGAGGGACCCCAAATGTCCTGTCTGCGGTGAGGCAAAGGATAAATTGGATGATGAAAAACTCAGAAAAATCGAGGAAGCTGCCAAGATGTTCGACGAGATGACCAAGTAAAGCGGAGTGAATAAATCATGGCTGAGCAAAAAAACCTGGTGATGAAACGCGACCTAAAACGGGTTATATCCGAGCATGCTCTGGAGGGTGCCAGAGAGCATGGTTTTGAGGTTTTGGGTTGGCTCACTGGATTTTTTACTGAGGATACTGTCTACATCTGCGATGCAGTGCCCTGCACAAATTACAAGAGGCAGTCCCGATACAGCGCAGAATCTGATCCTGCCGAGGAGGCGAAACTTGCCGTTATGTTCCCAAGGAATGTGGGCATTGTTGGATTGTACCATTCGCATCCATTTAAGATGGATTTCGAAACAGGTGAGTTTCGTAAGCTCTATGGTGTTTCTGAGCTCTTTCACTCAGGCACTGATGACGCCATGCTGAAAAGCAGGTCCAGCAAGATGAAGAACTACGTTTCAATTGTGACAGATGTAGAGAACATACAGTGCTATATGATGCAACGAAAGAAGCCCAAGAAGATCAAGGAGAACCTTGTGAACTCAATCAACTTCAAGGACCATATGCGCCAGATAAACTCCAAGGTCCATCTGAAATATGAACAAAGCTTTGACAAAAAACCTAATTTAGCAAAAATGATAAGAGAAATCGAGGAGAAGCTTATTTCGGATTTGGATAGGGAACTTTTGGATGATGATGTTAATATCCAGCAGGGTCCTTTGGGCAATGTGCTGCGCATACTGCCCTTTGAAAAGAGTACTGGGGATTCTTCGGAGGGAAAGGGAAATTTCTTCAGGATAACTCCAAATGGCGGCGAATTGACCATAAAGGCCATAATGAACCTGACTCCCACCATATACGTTCCAAAGGGCAAAATCGATTTGGAGCAAGCAGCAGAGTCCATGAAAAACGAGATCGCGGACTACATAGTCTACCTCACCTGGAATGACATGAATTACTCAGAATTTGAAAAGCATCTTTCTCCCGAGATAAAGGAACAGGAAAT
Organism: Thermoplasmata archaeon; assembly: GCA_020348445.1. Taxonomy (GTDB): domain Archaea; phylum Thermoplasmatota; class Thermoplasmata. The sequence continues at coordinate 4,169,778 of CP070751.1, read as the reverse complement.
CCATTTGGGGCGTATAAACACTAAATTCGATGAAACCTCGGGCATGCCAAAGAAGGTCTATACAAGGCCTAAAAGAAGAATGACTTTGAAGAAAAAGTAGTTATTTATTTTTGGGCTAAGTAACCATCCTAGCCCCGCATTTTCTGCAGAAAACATCTCCTGGCTCAATCTTCGTCCCGCACCCCGCGCATTTTAACTCCTCCTGTACCGGTTTGCCACATTTCCCGCAAAAAACATCATCTTCTTTCACCTTTGCACCGCAGTTGGGGCAGAAGTTCTGCTCTTCCCCCTTTTCCTCCTCTTTTTCTTCAGGCGGTGGAGGTGGTGGCGGTGGTAGCTTTTTTTCTTCCAATGCGATCTTTCCCATGGACCTGTCATAACATTCTTTGCATGTCGCCTCTTCTCCTCCCGCGACCTCGATGCAAATGTAAGGGATTCTATTCTTGCCGCAAATTGAGCATATCTTGAGTTCCTCGGTGTCCATGGCCAAGTCCGACATCACCCTCTTTCTCTCCTCCCCCGTAGTTGGAGCCATTCCAAGAAGTGCTTCGGCTTCCCTCTTGGAGCATAGGGCCGATTTAAAAGCACCGTCGTAATCCTCGCGATCAAAGTAGGCTTTGGCCTCTATAAGGTATCTTTGGGCCTCGCCCACGTTTGCACCCTCCCTTTGGGCATTCTCGATTGCTGTACCCGCCAAGGATATCGTAAATTTCGAGGGGAGGTAGTTATCTGGCTTTTTCTTTTCTGCTTTCTTAAGCTCTGGGAAAACCTCATCGGGCTTGACAGGTTCTGAGGTACTTAGGCTCGCTTCATCCGCTACATCCAGAGTTTTTTTCAGAGTGGGTTTCTCCCCCATGGTCGAAGTTATGGGAACCACATCAAAACCGGTCTTTTCGTCCCATTCTTTCTTTGATCTTAAAAGCAGCTCTTTGGCCTCACTTATGTACAATTTTGCCTTAGCTTCCCTTCCAATCTCGTATTCTTCACTGGCCTTTGAAATCAAGTCATCAGCCGAGCTTGTATCGATTCCTCTTCTCTTTAAATCCGTGGCTATTCTTCTGGAGGAAGTGATTGCATTGAACAGGTCGTCCATATCTGGAGTGGCAGAAACAGCCTTCAAAACCCTGGGCTCCTTCATATTTTTAGGTTTTGAACCCCGACGAACCTTAAGCATTATTCTAAAAACCATAATAGTAATCACAATAACTCCGACTATAAAGACCACTGTCAGCAACGTATCTCTAATGTCATCGACAGGCATACAAATATAGACCTACATGCCCGTATATAAACTTTAGGATTCGTGTATCTAAGAGTATTCAGCAATCACCGTCAATATATGGCTTTTTTTCTCACTCTTCTGCCTCTTCTTCCACTTCCTCGTCTTTGGTCTTCCTCTTTTTGGATTTCTTCTTGGATTTCTTTTCCGTTTCTTCTTCCTCCTCCTCATCTTTGGCCTTCCTCTTTTTGGATTTCTTCTTGGATTTCTTTTCCCTTTCTTCTTCCTCCTCCTCACCTTTAGGCTTCTTTTTTTTGGGTTTTTCCTCTTCCTTCTCTTCCTTCTCTTCGCCTTTGGCCTTCTTCTTTTTGGGCTTTTCCTCTTCCTCCTCTTCGAACTCTGCTCCGCATTTTGGACAGACGGTTTCATCTTCTTTAACGTCGGCACCGCAATCCGGGCATTCAAACCCTACTTTCTCTTCAGCCTTCTTCTCCTTCTCTGCCAGCTTTTTCTCCTTCTTAGCCTGTTTTTCCTCCTTTGCCTTTTTTCTTCCTTCCACTTTTTCCTTGATTTTCCTTTCCCTGGAAAGGCGCAGTTTCTCGAAATGCCTGATCTTGGCTCGAAGAAGCCTTTCTTCGGCAATACAGTCTGATCTCAATTTCGACAGCTCAGCCTTTGAAATTTCCCCTGCATTGCATCTCTGCCTTCCCAGCTCTATTTTTTCCTCTATTGCTCTGATCTTCCTTTTTGTGAGCTTCATCTCCTTTGCCTCAAACAATATGATCACGCTTTGCCGCGTAAAGTACCACAGAATAAATATCGATGCCACAAGACAGATTGCCGTGATGCCGGAACCTATGGTCTCCGAGGAGGTGATACCGTCCCGGGAACTGGCAACTGAGGAGGCAATAAATAGTCCCCGTAAAATGAAATAAATAAGACCCAGCCCGGCAAATATAAGCAGTATCGATTTTGCCCATCCCCTGGTAAACCAAAGTCCAAGACCTATAAAGAAAAATATTATTGAAATGATCATGGATGCTGCGGCAGCTGCAGTCACATCCTGTTGAGCAACAAGGTTTATGTTGCTCATTATAGAGTCAGAATTTGTGACAACAGAAAATATCCCAGCCCCGATCAATATAAAACCCAAAGCGAACGATAAAACCGAAAGTAGCATCACACCCTGCATTCTTTTCTTACCCTTGTCCTTTACAGCCATACTATGCACCAACTGATTTCTCTGATTCTCCGATATTTGGGCCTCAAACCGCATGGATAAGACCAATTATATTTAATATTTTCTTTTAAAGGCTGTTTTCCTCAAGCAATCACTAGCCAGCGTTAAAATAAAGCCGCGTCTCAAATCACCGAGCACAACACATTTCTCATCCCCAAAATGCCAGTACATCAAGACGGTGTATGCGGCTATTGTTGCGTCAAGAAGGTCACCCAGCTGGTCAAGCGAGCCGCTATCAAGGGAATTTAAATCCACATCCAATTTATGATCTAGATTTTTTGGGATTCTCAACTTCCTCGGCGAATCGATCTCAAATAGCTTTTTTCTCAACTGCGTCAAACCCTGGATTTTCCTCTTTCTGGTGGTGTTCTTGTACTTTGGGACTGTATCACCTTCGAAAAGGACCCTCCATGAGGCGTACGGGTAGACCTCCAGAACCGCAGAAGTTCTCTTTTTAGGTTCAATAAAATCCCTTAACTGCAAATTGCACTCCTTTAGCCTATCAACAAGAATCTCACCGCGCACGCCGCCGAAAGCTCTCACAAACCAGGCCCTGTTCCCCGGAAAAACCGCGATTTTGCATAAGAGAAGTTGCCTCTCACATTCCCTCTGTTTCACATTGGGAGGAATAACAAGGGGTGCGTCTATACCCACGATGCAGCCTTCATCCAGGTAATTTTTTATGAATTCTAATATATCATCATCTGTTGTGAGCAGGGCATTTGCCACAAGCTCGCAATTCTCTGTAAGTACCCCTGCAGCTGTCCTATTGGGTTTTGGAGAAGTAACTCCCCAGGACAGGTCGATTCCCACGAAGTTCATGTCCCGCACCACAAAAAAGATCACATGAGTCCCATTTCACCCAGCTTATCTGGCAGGTATTTGTCTGTGACAAAGTCAAGGCCGTATTTGGCCAGGGCCTGCTGCTCGGCTTTCTTTTTTATATCCAACATTAGTTCGATTTCGTTTTTCCAGAACTGCCCCTTGAACCTGGGATCAGAAAGCTCGGCTTTTAATGCCCTTATATCCTGTTCGTTGAGCTTGTCGCTTGGAAGTTCGTAGTTTAGGATGTCCGAGGCCGTAATGCCGATGTATTCTGTTGTAGGTGTTGCCAGATATTCGGATATATAGGCGGTATTTATGGCTCCGTAGGCAACGGAGGCAAAGATCCGAAATGACCATGGATCACCATCGGTGAACACGGCGACAGGCAGATTGTGCTCCACTGATAGACGCTTTACAAAGCGTCTTGTGCTTCTTGCTGGCTGGCCCTTGAGATGTAGAAGAAGTGCCGATGCCGTCTCGTCGAATCCGTTTTCCACGAGCCTATCGAACATACCACCGGTCTCGATTGCTATAATGAATTTTACTCCAATATCTTTGAATTTTATCTTGTCCTTCTCCACATTGTACGGGATACCATATCCAGAATCCCCGACATCGTCTCGGCAGTTGATCTTCTTCTTCTGGCCTTTTCTATTCACTTCCTCTAATGTGATGTTGCCTATGACCCTTGCGCCATCCTCCTCGGGCCGCAGCTTGAAATCCTCCCGCATGCAGCCAGTTATGGCCTCAAGATCCTCTGCAAGCTTGTTGGATTCGTTCTGCGTGGAGAATTTGGCCTGCTCCCAGCCCTCGGAGATGTAGTACATCTCCCTTAGAGTTGAAGAGCGCGAATTGGAGATCATATCCTCGATAAACTCCATCATATGCAATGTTCGAAGCAACATGTACGCTCCGTTGAGTTTCTTTGCGCTTCTTGCACCCATGGATTTACCCAATGTCCACACATGGTTCTTTCTCGAGAACTTGATATTGGCCTTGGTGCGAACAGGGATCTTCATGCTGGGAATCTTGCCCTTGTCCATCTGTTTGTAGATATCGGATGCAATATCCTCCAGTTCTGTTACCGCATTCTTATACCTTGCCTCAGTCATTCTCCATCACCTCCTCCACCTCTTCGTCAGCCTCACCAATGACCTCCATCTCCTCATCCCCCTGTTCCTCCTCTATGAAATCATCCAGCGTGGAGGGCTCCTGGATCTCCTCGTCCAGATCCCAATCTCCAGGTAGGGGTTCGGCTCCTATCACCTGAACGGGATTGATTCCTGAAACATAGATTTCGGCCTCGTCGAAATCGTCCTTGTCAAGACCCTTTAACCTGAATGTGATGTCTATTTTCTCAGTGCTGGGAATTGCTCTTAGCTCCCATCTTATCTTGCCGCTCTTTCTTATCCTTGTAGGTTTTAGACTTATGCTCTTTTCATCGATTGAGCCCTCGGGAACAACAGCGTACAAATTGAACTTCTTTCTTGAGGATGTATAGTTGTATAGACTGATTGTCACGTTATGTTTTCCCTTCTCATACTCAACTAGATCGTCGATCCACACAACATCCATGATCTTGGTGATGATGGGCTCAAGTTTGGGCACGGGCTTTCCCACTATCTTAGCAGATTTTTCCGCGATCTTGGGCAGGATAGTCTGTACGATGTCGAACTTCTCCCTGGTCTTCTTCTTTCTCACCTTCTTCTTGATATGAATCTGTAATCTTCTTGCGCATCTTCTTAAGGCCCACTCTATCTCCTCTCTAATCTCGGGTATTTCTGCAATGGCCTCCTTTGCTTCTGAGGTGAAGGGGATCTTTGTTGAGGCCACATGGACCAGGATTATGGCAGGTCCATAGGGTATGCCCTTTCCCCCCCTCTGCTCAAGGCCGTAGCGCCGCCAGTCCACATTCTCAACCGCTTTAGTACATGCACAGCCTCCCTGCTGGTACAGAAGGGGCACCCTATTTGCGAACCTGAGTATCTTGACAGGCGCATCTGAGGGTAAATCACCTCCATGCACCACACCCACCTCTACCTGAAACGGATTGCCCGAGTACACCCCTGGATCCCTTGTCACAGGCGGCGCATAGAAATCAGGTCTCTGATCTTCCAGTACGTTCTTCAGGCCCTTCTTTATGAGAAGCTCTCCAATGGGTGAAAGACAATCTGTTTGTGGGGACATGATCTTTACTTGTTTTATGGCATCTATCACCCTCTTTGCACTGTCCAGCTTCAACCTTGTCGGCCTCATGGTGGGCTCGATTTCAGCCTTCTCGCATATCTCCTTTGCAACTCGACTGGAGATTCTAGAGAAATCCTGTGTTAAAAATGATGTCATCCTCTTGGCTTTTGTTGCCTTGGCCATCTTCATGAGTATACCCAATTCTATACCCTCAGGATGGGGTTTGATCTCCTTTGTTGTAGGAGGCATCTTGTCAGTGACCCTTTTAAATTCTGTTTTTGTGTTATCGGGCTCAATCAATGTCACCTGAGCGTGGGGATTTACAATGGCCGTTCCCTTTAAGTACTCGAACACTGACTGTTTGCCCTTTATATACTTGCCTTTTAGGTGTATCTCAACCCTTGTTCCATGCTCCTTTCCCTCCCATATCACGAAGTCCTGCTTGAGAACCTCGGGTCTGTTTCTCTTGGTGTCCATCATCAAAGTGATCTCGTGGGCCACATCCTCTTTTGATGTCTTTGATTTGACCTTGGTGGGCTTGCCGGTTGTGAGTTGCCCATGCATAACAGCTGCAGAAATTCCGATTCCCTGCTGTCCTCTTGATTGTCTTATTGCATGAAACCTGGAGCCGTAAAGTAATCTCCCGAAGATATGTGGAATCTGCTTTTTCACTATACCTGGGCCGTTGTCCTCTGAAATCAGCAAATATTCGTTTCTTGATACTTGCTTTATCTCCACAAATATCTCGGGAAGGATGTTGGCCTCCTCGCAGGCATCAAGGGAATTATCAACACCTTCTTTTACTGCAGTTAAAAGGGATCTTGTTAATGTATCAAAACCAAGGATATGTTTGTTTCTTTCGAAGAACTCCGAGACCGAGATTTCCTTTTGCTTCTTTGCCAGTTCCTCAGCAATTGACCTTGCCATAATATTCACTCTCCTTTTCTATTATCCATTCATTCTCAACATTCTGATTAATTGCTCTTTCATAGAATATTACTTCTTTATCCCATCCGAACACAGGTGAATAGAATTACGAGGTTATAAATATTATCGATTCTAAGAATTCTAGGGAGTAATTGTGGGATTCTTCCCAATTAAAATAAATTATTTAGGAGTTGTTAAAATTATTCAAAGCAACTTGAGGATTTCCCATGAATTACTTTTTCTTGCTCTTCTTGAGCTTCTTGGGCTCCTTAGGTTCCTCCATCTCCTCTGGTTCAGCTGCTTCCTCTGGTCCTTCGATTTCTTCAGGCTCCGCAATCTCAGGCGGAACCGGTGGAGGGAGGGGTTCAGGCGGTGGCGGCGGAGGGAGTTCTTCGCGGCCGAACTCCACAGCACCAATGCTCCCGCATGCAGGACAAGGTGCAGAGGACAGCGAGTACCTGTCCATGAGATTGTAGATTTCTCCGCATGTGGCACACTGAACAGTCTTTTCTTCCTTCTCCTTTTCAAGCTCTGATCCCGCTGCTTCTCCTGCCGCGGCCGCGCCAGCTGGCGTTGGCTCCGGTTTTTCGGGCATCCTCGTTACTCGAGCAGCGTTTTCGTAGATAGTCTTTGATATCACTAAAATTACGAAAAGAAAGACTATACTGATTATCCAAAGGTACATGCCTGCCACAAAAAAACCGCCGATTCCAGCGAAAAGATAAAGCAGAATCATTAACAAAAGCAGTATCTTCGAAAGCGTGTGGAGCTTCACATTTTTCATTACGTCGTACCTTCGAAACCTTCCGGGCATGGTGACAACGAAGTATCCAATAACCACGACCATGATAAATAAAACCAGTGGGCATTCTATCCAACTGAAAGGTTCGTACTTCAACTTCTCGTTTGGATTGCTATCTGCTTTGAATGTTACGCTGTAATGAAAGATATCTCCAAAGGGGGTTCTTATCAGGTAATATGTCCCTTTGCTGACCTTTTCTGTGGCGAAGTCCCCCACACTCACCATGTAGTTCGTGTGTTCGATCTTGTAGGTTCCATGGAAGGTCTCACCCAATGGGTAATAGATTGCATCAGGAATTGTCGTGTCGGTGAGGAGAACGTCAGTTGCTCCTGATCCTTCGGGCATCCAGGCATCAAAATAGAACCTTATCTCGATTTTACCTGTGGAGGCCTCGGTTGTGTCAATGAGACCCGATATATCCTTACTTGGATTACGGTTTAAAAGCGCGAAGCGGCGGAGGTTGGCTCCCATGTACACATGCTCTTCATCCTCCAGGTATCTTTCCAGGTGTATTTGATACAACTCCACCTCAGGAAGATCCAATCTGCCATTTGGAGTCCCTGTTAGATTGATATGGCCATCATATTTTTCTATTATCTTGTTTCGAAGCTCTCTGGCTGCTTCACCACTTACGATCCATGTGATGTGCCCGCCGCCGTGAACCGGGACCCCTGACATCATCTCCATGTCGGATTTAACGTGGGTGGTGCCACCGTTTCTACCAATGTCGGCCTGGGCAATACCCGGGACCAAGGAAAAGAGTAACAGAAAAATAAAGAGTGCTGCCAATGTCACCCTGAATCCATGTCTTGTCATGTTGTGCCCGATTAAGTGATATGCCTTGGTGGTTTATATCATTTTTGGCATTATTTATCCGTCTAAAACCCCCTTAGAACCCCGGTTTTCTGGTATAAACAGTCAAACTTCCCCACCAATTTATTTATAAGCGATAATTCTTATATATATTGAACGAGGACGTGAAATGCCGATTTTATTGGCAAAGAACCAGGATAATGGAAAAAAGTCGATTTTTTTACTTGTAGCTCTGGTTTTATTGGGATTTCTTATCTTATTATCTGCATACCCTGTAAGTGCACAGGAAACAAAGATCACGGTTACAATAGACAAAATATACCAAACTGCTGATTTTACAGTGGATGAGTCAATAATAATAGAAATTTCTGGAACTTTTAAAATTGAAGATTATACTGGTAATGTTTATTTTGGTATCTATGCACCAGAGGGATGGGAGACCTCAATCACCCCTGAGGAAACCTGGGTTCCTTTCGACCCAAGCCCTAATCCAGAGCCTGTTATTGTTACGTTCGACGGGGAAATAATTCCCCCTAAAAACGCCCAACAAGAAGAACATAATATCTACGTCTGGGCAAGTATTGATAAAAAGAATCCTGAACCGCCAGATATAGTGTCTTCCACATCCAATGTATTCAGTGAATCCTCTATCATCGAGGTGATCCAAAATAGGGTAAAAATGGTTACCGATATTATTGAACAGCGTATCCTTCCTAGTTCCTCAATTACTTACTCCATTTCAGTCACAAACGCAGCCACAGTTTCCGATATTTTCGAAATCGAGCTGCAAAACCATGAAGAACTGGAGAACGAAGGCTGGACATTTACTAAAAGTGTCGATAACCTGATATTAAATCCAGGGGATACGCAAATAATCTATATTGACCAACAAATACCACCTGATGTTCTGGAGGGTGATTACAAATTCGATGTCTTGGTTTCCTCGTCACAACATGCGAGCTCGCAGTCAAGCCAAACCTTCACGACAAAGGTCAGAGTGCCTGAGATAGCTTCTCCTTTTCAGATAGACTGGATGCTGCTTTTTATGGTGGGCTTTGTGGGTTGCGGAATTGGTATTGCTGCTTTCCTCGGAGCAACCGAGGTAGGATACTTTAGCCTCATCTCCCTATTCTTACCTCTGTATGTGCGTTTGAAGAAAAAGGACGTTCTCTCCCACTTCACCCGTGGTCAAATCTTCGGTTACATACAGGCCAATCCCGGTACACACTACAATGCAATTATTCAAGATTTACGTCTGCACAACGGTGTCGGCGCCTATCATCTGCAGGTTCTGGAAAGGGAGGGATTCATAAGGTCACTTAGGGACGGAATCTACAAAAGGTTCTATCCTAGCACCATGAGGATTCCCGAGAAAAGGCTGCATCTTTCCAGGATACAAAGAGATATATTTGAGATCATTCAAAAGCACCCCGGTATCACACAAAAACAGATCTCAAAGCTCCTTGACGAGAGCAAACAGGTAGTCAATTACCACGTGAAAATCCTGGAAGGCGCGGGTTTGATCAGATTGGAACGTGCGGGTAGGGAGACAGCCTGTTATGCAGGTAAGGTTAAGTACGTTCCCGAAGAGGATGTTTACCAATTAGCAGACGAGACTGCATCGGCCCAGGTCATGCGCATGTAATTTTACTTTCATTGCTCCCCCTGAAAAACTTTTATTAGTCCTGACTCCGATTTGTTCCCAGGTGAAGATTAATTGCCCAGAACAGGTTATGCTGAGCTTCCCTTGCACGGTGGCTCAGCCCCGAGATGGCTCTTTAAGAGAATGGTGAAGCTTGCTGAGGGAATTTCCGAGGTCATAGTCCTTGAATACGATGAGTCTGAGCTTCTTCGTAGGCTCTCTGATCCCTTCTGGTTCCAGGCCTTCTCCTGTGTCCTTGGATTTGACTGGCATTCCTCAGGAACCACTACCGTGACGTGTGGAGCTCTAAAAGAAGCCCTCGATCCTAAAAGGCACGGCATCATGGTTGCTGGTGGAAAGGGGAAGGCCTCAAAGAAAGCTCCCTCTGAGATCGTTTCCGGATGCGATACATTGGGACTTTCAACCCTGAAGAGCGATGAGCTTGTGTATTCCAGCAAGATGAGTGCCAAGGTGGACAATACAGCAATTCAGGATTCCTATCAACTGTACCATCATGTCCTGGTTTTTACTGAGAAGGGTAACTGGTGTGTGATTCAGCAGGGCATTAACAACGAAAGTGGTTATGCAAGGAGGTATCACTGGCTTTCCGAGAACTTGGACAGCTTCATACTTGAGCCCCATGATGCTATTGTAGGTGAAAGACAGAGGGGGAAAACACTGGATATGACCTCAAGAGAAAGTGAGGAGGTGCAGAAAATTTCCGTGGACCTTATACGGGATTCCCCCAAGAAGTTAAAGTGGATTGTGGAATCCTTAAGAAAACCCGGCCAATCATCACTTTCCGAATGGGGTCTTGAGGTAGCAAAGGGAAAATACATATCCACCCTGATTATGCCCAAGAGAATAAACTGGAACTTTGTAAGGGGAGCATACGAGTTCCAACCTAAAAATTATGAGGAACTAGTGAGCATAAAGGGAATCGGTCCTGCGACAGTGCGCGCCTTGGCTCTTGTCTCAGAGCTCGTTTATGGAGAGCCGCCATCTTGGAAGGATCCAGTGAAGTTTTCGTTTGCTGTGGGTGGAAAGGACGGAGTCCCGTATCCTGTTGATCGGAAGGTCATGGATGAGAGTGTGGATATTATACAGCATGGGATTGAGGAAGCCAAGATCGGGAAGAAGGAGAAGCTGTCAGCATTACGAAGGCTATCTGATTTTGTTCCCCCCGATTTCGATTGGCTGGACGAAAATACTCGATTTTAAGGTGGTTTACGAGAAATATTATTAATAGGTAATTTGAATTAGGGGAGATAAGATGGATAAAGACTGGGATCGGGAAGAACTTGAAAAGAAATACGTTAACAGAATGAAGGCAGTGACCATACCCCTTAATCTAAAATTTTCAGGAGTCCAGAAAATCCTTGACCTAAGCGAGCTTAAGGAGGTTTTAGAACAGGCTGAGGTGATTGCTCAGGGGGAGTGCGATTGCCGAAAAAAAATGGGTAAATGTATCGACCCAATGGACGGCTGCTTTGCAATCGATGATGAGGCAATTGATTGGATCGCAAGAAAGGAAGCCAGACGCATAACACTCGATGAAGCTCTTGAAGCCATGAGAAGAACCTATGATGCTGGCCTTGTGCATATGGCCTATTATCTCAAAGAAAATGGTAAGCTCACCTGGGTCTGCAGTTGCTGCTCCTGCTGCTGCCACTCACTTTCCGCGTCAGTGAGGTTCGGTTACTCTGATCATGTTTTTTCCTCGAAATTCATTGCAACCCAGGATATGGATAAATGCGAAGACTGCGGGACATGTGTGGACAGATGCCAGTTTCATGCAAGGGAGTTTGTGGATGAAAAGTTAGTTTACCAAAAAGAGAAATGTTTTGGGTGTGGAGTTTGTGTTGAGACCTGTCCTGGGGATGCAATAGAGATGGTCAAAAGAAGTTAGGTGAAATTGATGAACAAAGACTGGAGTAGGCAAGAGCTGGAGAAGAACTACATAGGAAAGATGAAAGCAGTTACAATAGCTGTAAATCAGAAGTTCTCAGGTGTACACAGGATCCTAGATATGAGCGAGCTTAGGGAGCTGCTTGAGAATGCAGAGATAATTGCCCAGGAGGAATGTTACTGCAGAAAAAGGATGGGTAACTGCATAGAGCCAATGGACGGCTGTCTCAGTCTAGATGAGGACGCAAAGGAAGCTATCGAGAAGGACAACGCGAAAAGAATCTCCGTTGACGAGGCCATACAGGCCATGCACCGAACCTACGATGCGGGTTTTGTACATATGGCTTACACAGATGAGGGAAAGGATAAGGTGGGGATAATATGCAGCTGCTGCTCCTGCTGCTGCCACTCGCTTTCTGCAGCCCTGAGGTTCGGTTATCCTGAGCATGTGTTCAGCTCTGAGTTCGTATCTACCCATAACTCTGATGATTGCAACGATTGCGGGATTTGTGTGGAAAGATGCCAGTTCGGTGCAAGGGAGATTACAGCAGATGGACTGGTATATTATAAAGACAAGTGCTTTGGCTGCGGTCTTTGTCTGAAATACTGCACCGAGGGTGCAATTGGGATGGTTGAGAGGGTCTAGGTGTTACCCAATGGAAGATTTATATAAAAAATTTGGAAAATACTATGATAAGATATACTGCCCCACGTATAACTATAAACAGGAATGCAATGATCTTGAAAATCTTTTTAAGAAGTATTGTGAAAAGAGCCCAGAGAATATCCTGGATATTGGTTGTGGAACTGGAAGTCATGCAATCGAACTTTGCAGGCGTGGATTCAAGGTGACTGGTATCGATATCTCTCCTGTTATGATAAAGCAGGCGAAAAAGAAGGCCCAGGCCAAAAATATGGACTGTGATTTCCTGGTTCAGGATATGAGGGAGTTGAACTTTAATTTTAAATTCGATTGTGCAATATGCATGTTCGGCTCCTTTGGATATCTGACAACAAAAAAGGATCTGGGTAGGTTTCTTGGAAGACTCAAGAAGAATCTGAAAAAAAAATCTCTTTTTCTCTTCGAGTTCTGGAATGCTAAGGGGGCAGTAAAAGAATTCAAAAGCTGGAATAAGGCTAAGGATGAAAAGGGGAATATTACTGTGATCAGGCTGAATGAATCGAGATTGGATGAGAAGACCAATATAGCGAAGTTCTCAATGGAATTTATTGTGTATAGTGGTTCAGAGATCGTGGATTCTTTCACAGAGGTCCATAAACTGCGTTGCTTTAGTGTGTCCGAAATTTCGAAGATATTGGATGAGCATGGATTCGATCTTCTAGCCACCTACAACAAAGATTTTAAAACTCAGGCCTTGGAAAGCGGCCAGCCATCTGCATTTAACATATTTGCAGTGGCAAAAACATCTTAGGTTTTTAGGGTGCCGGGATTCTCCTCAATCTTTGCAGTTCTGAAAGATACCTTCTTCTCCTTGTCTCGTATGCTTTTCTTTCTGAACCAAAAGGGACGTATTCTGATACTCCCCAACCTTGCTCTGCTAAGATAATTTTTGTTTTGTCTGCAAGACCTTTTAGAAATCCGAACTCTATAATTTCTTTATTGTTGCCTGCTTTTTCCTTCATCCAGGCAATCAATTCACGATCGTGTGTCCCAACTAAAAAGTGAGATTCGTTTTCTAGTAGCTGCGTAAACAATCCCCTGAATCTCTTTTGAATAAGGAAGAAGTCATTTATGTTACCCTTATAGGCTCCCTTGACAAGACGCACTGTGATTCCATGATCTAGGACTTTTTTCAGGTCGTTTTTTGTGCGGTCGAGATATGACTGGAGTGCCAAAATTACAGGGTATCCTTTTTCTTTTGCCAAAAAAGCAGTCTTTAATGTGAACTTAACCATTGGAGTTCCTTCTATGTCTATTTCTATTGGCACCTGATTCTCTTGAGCCTCTTTTAGAACTATAAAAAGATATTCCTTGCATTGCTCTTGGTCGAAGTTCGCGCCAAGGGCACTTAACTTCACGGCAAGGGATGCCTTCAAGTTCTCCTTTTGGATTCTTCTAATACAATCAATGTGCTTATTCAGAACCTGTTTTGCATCCTCCTCTGTTCTTATGTTCTCGCCCAGAATGTCGATTGTGCATATGATTGACTGGCTGTTCCTTTCTTTGCACCAATTTGTTACTTCCTGCCAATTAGAAAGTGCCCATCTGTTTTCTTGATTACCCATTGGAATCTGAAAATGCTTCTTTGTAGAAAAGGTTGCCGATTTTATTTAGGAATATTCACCCACCTTCCTAGTGTCAGTCCTATTCTGGGATGGTAAAGATGGAGAGTGGGGCAATCGGCACGCTGACTGAGTGGCAAAACCTTTATCACTATTGAAGATAATTGTTTTATGGATGGGGCTTATAGCCCCGAAGGGTTCAAAAGGGCGGTTTTAAGGAGGAATTAAGAATGGAGAGGAAAAACAAGCGAATATTTTTTTCTATTATAGTAATTATTATTATAATATTTGCCATAGTTGCATATCAATATTTTCTTCCTAAGGAGGAAGATGAGAAAAAAATGCTTACAGCCCTTGATCATTTTGAAGATGCTTTAGCACTTGCTCTGGAGTGGAATTCAGAAGCCTATCCAATAAGAGTCAGCTCGGTAGAATTAAAGGGATCAGCCGAGGTAATTATGGGAATGGAGGGATGGCATTATGATTTGTCTTCAGATACAACTTACGGAGATGGAAAAACACCTGTTTGGTTATACGGTTTTGGAGTAGATATTAATCCTTATACTAACGAATCTGATTTAGCACATGCTTTTGCATTTTATTATGATGGTTCAGTTAAATCGAGAGATACATATTATGTTGGTGATGAACACCAATGGATGGAACCTGCAATAGATAGCGATGAAGCTGCTGAAATTGCTAAAGCAGATCAAAATTATAGCGAAGCACTAAAAAATGCAAGTGATCTTTGTATATCGTATGATTATTACTCGTATAAAAATGAGTGGATGGATTACTATCAAAACGAATGGAGTATAAGGTACGAAAGTCCTGATGCAGAATACGAAGGTGAAGTGAGGATAAATTCTGATAATGGAACAATAATTCCTTGAAATATTTAGCGCAACTCTTTTGGATGCCCAGCTATCTCCGAGAATGTATGGGTGTACCCTCTACGCTAGGCCAAGTGGTGAGCCAAAAGGGTGAAACCCCAAATCAAAAAAACGATAAGAGAGTAATTATATGTGAGGAGGTAAATCAATAACACAACCCTAATCTAGGAGAATATTTACATGAAACAAAGATGTAGATATTGTCAAACAAGCTTTGATCCCAATCTTGATAAATGTCCTAAATGCGGGGAGGAAACATACAAAGGTCCACCAATAGGCACACTTACTGAATCTGCCTATCACAGGACCTATCAAAGAGGCTCTCATTTTAAAAGCGATAAGAAAGAAAAGAAAAAATAACCGTCAATAATTATGAGCAATTGGGTTTTAAGAATAGGTTGCATGCAATTTCAGGGGAAATAATATGAAAATCAGGCAAGAGCAAAAAGATGATTACAAAAAAGTCTATGAAATAAACAAAGAGGCATTTAATCAGGAAGACGAAAGCAAACTCATCGAAAGAATCAGAGCCAGTGAGGGTTTTGTTCCCGAGCTTTCACTGGTAGCTGAACAAGACAACGAGATAGTGGGACATATTCTCTTTTCCAAAATAAAGATAATTGGTGAAGCCGAATATGAATCACTTGCACTTGCTCCCATGTCAGTTGTTCCCAAGCTTCAAAAACAGGGAATTGGAGGTAAACTTGTTACTACTGGCCTTGAAATTGCCAAGAAACTCGGCTTTAAATCAGTCATCGTCGTGGGCCACGAAGATTATTACCCCAGATTTGGATTCAAAAAGGCATCTTTGTGGAGTATCAAGTACCCATTTGAGGTACCGGATGAAGTATTTATGGTAATCGAGCTTGTTGAAGGCTCTTTAGAAGGAAAGGCTGGATGTGTTCAATACCCCAAGGAGTTCATGGAAGTCGAGTAGAAAAAAGGAGGGCGATTCTTGCTTTAATATATAGCAGCGATAAGTATTTTTGCATATACAAGTGGTGTCTTTGCAGGTGATCCAGAGATAACAGCCGAGGAAGCAAAGGCCATTGCCGAGAAGGCCACAAACGGTAAGGCTATTTCTGTTGAACTGGAAAAGGAAGGTTTTTCACTGGTGTACGAAGTGATTATAATAAACGAGACAGGGAGATATGAGGTCGAAATCGACGCCAAGGATGGAACGATCCTGGAGATAGAGGAAGACGATGATTACGAAGATGACGACGATGATGATGACGATCATGATGATGACGACGACGAACATGATGATGACGATGATGAAGAGGACGACGATGACGAACACGATGATGACGATGATGAAGAAGATGATCCCTGAAGACATCTTCACTTTTTTTTAATTTTCTTTATAATCTCTTACAGTTAAAGAGGCCAGATAATTTTTTAGGGTACATATCTTTGGCCTGATAACCCAGTTTAATAATTAGAACGAAAATAAAATAAGGGTGTTAATTTGTCTTGCTTTTGTAGCACCCAATATGCAATTTGGGAATCATTAGATCATTTATAGAAATGAGGATATTAACATGCAGAAAGCATCACAACTAGGAGTTGGATTCCTAATCGTGCTTTCAAGCCTTATATGGATCACAGATCTGACGGACGAGAACGCAGGTGGGACAACGGTAAGCGGTACGGTGTATGACGGCTCAGGGGGACCTTGGGTCCCAGCTAAAAGTCCATATTATGTCGTCGGGACAGTATATGTGCCTGCGGGAGAGACCCTTACAATCGAAGCTGGTGTAGAGGTGAGGGTAAACGGGAGCTTTCGGATCGAGGTTAACGGCAACCTGAAAGTGATGGGTACAATGGCTGACAGGATAACCATTACCTCTAACAGCTCCACTCCTGCTGCTGGGGATTGGAGCAGGATCTTGGTAACGTCAACAGGAAACATAGACATCAGTTATACTGATATATCCTATGCGACAGATGGTCTTCGCTTGGAATCCTCCAACAACATTATTTCCAACACCAACATATCCGCAAGTTCAGGTTGGGGTCTTATTATTCTTTGGGGGCAAAACAATACCGTGACAAATAGCAATATCTCAGATAATGACAAAGGTATCAATATTGGAGCAGCATTCAATAACAACATCACGAACAACGAGATATCCTCCAACACTGGTTATGGTATCCTGGTGGGCTCGTCCTCTGATTACAACACCTTATCTAAAAACAACATATCTTCTAATAGCTGGGAAGGAATATCTCTTAGTTCTGCCCCAAACAACACCATATCAAATAACAATATCACAGGCAATTTGGAACAGGGGATCTATGCCGAGTTTTCCAATGATAGCAAAATAATTGGAAATAACATTCTCGATAACTCTATCGAGGGCATCTTGGTGCGCGAATCTCCAAATAGTATGATATTGTCCAACAATATATCTGGTAATTCTGATCACGGGATAGAGATTAGGAGGTCAAGCGGCATATCGATTAAGGGTAATGATGTGGATTCAAATGATGGCTACGGCATATATGTGTTTGAGTCAATGGGCAACAGCTTGACTTACAATAATGTTACAGCAAACGATCACGGCATCTATGTTGGCTCCATTTCGTCATCCTTTCCCTCGACTGGCAACATTATATCGCAAAACAACCTCTCAGGTGGATTCGAGGGCATAAATTTGGGAGAATATTCGGAAAATTGCCAAATCATTAAAAACAATGTTTCGGGATTCTATGAGAACATTGATTTGGCGAGCACGGCTAATATAACTGTGACCAACAACACCGTTTTTGATGGAAATGTGCATGGCATTCGAATCCACGCACAGACTACCAACGTCACGGTCGCGAACAATAACTTCACAGGTAATAATCAGGCTATATATCTTTATGAGGTATCGAACAATTTCGTAATCGGGAATCACGTCCGATCTAGCAATCTGCACGGTATCATTCTCACTGGTGGCTCCAGTAATAATATTGTAGACAATAATACAGTGGCTGAGTCTACCGAGAACGGGATAACGGCATGGGGGGCATCAGATAATACAATATCAAGCAATAGGGTATCCAGCAATGAAAAGGGAATGAACCTTGTTGCCAGTGCGAACAACAATATTTTCGTAGAAAATAACATCTCAGATAACCAAATCGGCTTCTACATCACAAGTGGCGGTAACAGGATCTTAAGTAACAACATATCAACAAATACTCTTTATGGTCTATATTGTACAAGTTCATCAGGTTCAAATAAGATCTATCATAATTATATTATCAACAACACCAATCAAGCAGAGGACGATTCAGGCAGCAATTTCTGGAACGATACATATCCTTCCGGTGGCAATTACTGGTCCAACTGGAGCCCTTTTTGCCCAGACAATTTCAGCGGACCTATTACGCCCCAGACAATTGGCGTTCCAGATGGTATATGCGATTATCAATATGACATCGATTTCGACAGCATAGATTACTATCCTCTAACAAGCCCCGGCGGAAGCATTCCTCCACCACTTGACATAACGCCTCCTACTATCACGGATCTGATGCCCCCTGATTTATCCACAATAGACGAGGATACACCAGTAATAGGCGCAAATTACACTGATACCTCTGGTATAAATGTGAACACTGTTATTCTAGAGGTGGATGGGGAGGATGTAACCTCAGATGCCACTGTAACCTCCACAGGTGTGACTTATACTCCTTCAACGGCATTATCAGATCAAAACCACGATGTCTATCTTAGGGTGAATGATACCTTCGGGAATCAGGCAACAGCCTTTTGGACTTTCACTGTATTCATAGATATTCCACCATCTGAAACAGACACAACTCCGCCCACAATATCGAATTTACTGCCTGAAGATGATTCGACAACAAGTGACAATACTTCCACGATAAGTGCGAATTTCAGCGATGATACAGGCATTAATACAACCAGTGTGACTCTGAGGGTCAATGGGCAAGATGTAACGAATTTGGCTGTGGTAACCCAGAACGGTGTGATGTACAGCCCTGCGACACCCTATGAGGACAAGACTTACACAATCTACCTCGAGGTTAGGGACAATTCCAGCAATCAGAATAAAGCCAATGTGACCTGGTCTTTTACAGTCAATACCTCAGAAGATGGCCCTCTGCCGCCTTCACCAGAAGATGAGGATCCTTTCGATTATTTGTGGATATTGGTGATCATCGTTGTTTTCGCAGTTGTTATCCTGATATTGTTTCTTATTTTAAAAAAGAAAAAGAAGGATGATGAAAAGCAGCAAAATGGGCAACAACCACAGACACCACCGCCAAATCCGCCTTCGCCACCACAGCCTGAACCACCTCCTCTTTAGAAAGTTTCGATAACTAAGAGGCAAAAGAGCACAATTATTATAATAGGATAATACAATCTACGCTTCAGTCTTATCTTCTTAGTGCTCAGGAGGTGAAGAAGATGCGTATGGGAAAGGCAAGTTTGAGGAAATATATAGCCGAAGGAATTGGGACATTTGCACTGGTTTTTGTGGGTTGTGGTAGTGCTGTTATAGCTGGTGAATATATAGGATTCCTTGGTATATCCTTTGCATTTGGCTTGACTGTACTTGCCATGGTATATGCAATTGGACATATCTCGGGGTGCCATATAAATCCGGCAATAACAATAGCAATGTTTTTCTCGGGCAAGATTAAAACCAAGGATACCTTATTTTATATAATTTTTCAATGCGCAGGAGCTATACTAGCTGCTGGTATTTTACTTCTAATAGCCACAGGACAGGCAGATTACTCTCTTGAAGCAGATGGACTGGGTCAAAACGGTTATGGGGGGCAATCCCCGGCGGGATATTCTCTTTTGGCCTGCTTTGTGGCCGAGGTTGTGTTGACTGCGTTGTTTCTGATGGTGATATTCGGCTCTACCAGCAGCAAGGCACCAGAGGGATTTGCAGGACTCTCTATCGGTTTCTCCCTTGTGCTTATCCATCTGATAGGAATTCCAATTACTGGTACATCAGTTAATCCTGCAAGGAGTCTGGGACCCGCTCTCTTGGTGGGCGGAGAGGCAATAATACAGCTTTGGCTCTTCTGGCTAGCTCCGATTATCGGGGGTATTTTAGCGGCTATTATCTGGAAATATATGTTCGACTAAGAAAAATCCATAAAAAGAGAGATGGGGCAGTGGCTTTCTAGAGGTAATGAAAAAAAGAGTGCTTTCAATACGAACAATGAAATAAAAAAAAGTGTATATCGGGTTTTGATCTATAAATTCAATAAAAAGGGGGTAGAATATAATGGCAGAAATAGAGATAATAAACACCGACTCCAGCAATATTTTAAACTACGGAATTTGTGGATATAAAAGTATTAAAAGAGAAGGATACCCAGAAAAAATCAGCTGGCTAAAAGACCGTTTTAAAGAGGGTATGAGAATCAAAACTTTGTACTCGGAGAAGGACGGAACACAGGGCATGATAGAGTATTTGCCTGGTAAATACTGCTGGAGACCAGTTGAGGCTAATGGATACATGTTCATTCACTGCATATTTGTTGGTTTTAAAGGGGCTTATAAAGGAAAAGGCTATGGAACTCTCATGCTAGATGAATGTATAAAGGATGCGAAAAAGGATAAAATGCATGGCGTGGCTGCAGTCACACGCAAAGGCTCTTTCATGGTTGGAAAAGAATTTTTTTTAAAAAATGGATTTAAAGTGGTGGATTCTGCACCACCAGATTTCGAGTTGGTGGCCAAAAAGTTCGTAAAAAAGGCACCAGATCCGAAATTCAAAGGTGGAATGGAAAAAAGGCTGGAGAAATATGCAAAGGGACTGACCATAATCAGGGCTGATCAATGCCCTTATACTGTAAAGAATGTAAAAGAAATTTGTGATACAGCTAAAAAGACGTATGGGGTAAAACCAAATATAATTGATCTTAAAAATTACAAGGAGGCCCAAAACAGTCCATGCGCTTTTGGCACCTTCTGTATCATATATAATGGAAAAATAGTTGCCCATCATCCAATTAGCAAAAATAGATTTCAGAACATAATGAACAAGGAATTGAAATGATTTACGTTTTAGATAGGATGATTGGCCGGGACTCAACCAAATTATAGCAAAACTCATATAAGCGGAAACAGTGATTAATATCCGACACGAAGCCGGGACTTTTTGGAGGTTATGAAAAAAATGGATGAAGTAAATGATATCATAGAGGTTCCTTATATCGAAACCCAGCGATTGATATTAAGAGGTCTTGTGGAAGATGATATTGGATTTCTGTATCAACATTTTAGTAAGGATGAAATAAATGAATACTCTTCATTTGATAATTTAACATCTCTGGAAGAAGCAAGGGATTTTTATAAAAAATACATAGTGCCCACAACGACGCGATTTCGCTTGGGTATGGTTCTGAAGGATACGAATGAGTTGATTGGAACTCTTGGCTTTCACAGATTCAGTAAAAAAGACTCATGCCTGGAAGTGGGCGGTGACCTGATGAGGGAATACTGGGGCCAGGGACTTATGACCGAAGCCCTGAAATCCCTGATACAATACGGATTCGAACATATGGGGCTAAATAGGATAGAAGCATCCACAAATTCAAAGAATACCCGCTCCATAAGATTAGCCGAAAGAGTTGGATTTAAAAAAGAGGGTGTATTGCGTAAGAAGTACTTTTACAATGGGGAGTACCACGACGATATAGTTTATTCTCTGCTGAAAGAGGAATGGATAAAGTAACGACGAAGCCTTGAAAGATGAGGGTAGCAAGTTAGGATTGATGAGGGAGTAAGAGGTAGCATGGGTATGAATAAGAAGGATAAAAATCAGAAAAAGAAGGCTTTTGGCCATATAATTCACATTCTCTTTGTCTTTGCCTTAGGATCTTTAATCGCATATTTGATCGTGCTTTTGATAAATGCCAGTGGATTTGAATCCCTTTTACCTGTAAATTATTTCATTTATCCAATCGTTCTCATCATAGTGTTTTATCTCTATCACAGGATGAGGATAAAAAGAATCAAAAAGGAACGAATAGAGATTCGAAATAAAACCAAGATAGAAATAAACAATCTTCCCAAAAAATACGATTTTTTTTGCCCCCACTGTCTTTTCCAGACCAACGATCTGGCAAAGGTATGTCCGAATTGTGGGAAAGGTGAATTATTTCCAACATCTGACTCTTTAAAGGGATGAAAAAATAAAGGTAGCAAAGCTCCTTTTCCCTCTAACATAAGACTGATTTTTACAATTATCAAAAAAGTTGCTTATATGGGAAAATATTTAAAGGATAGTGTAAAATATTTTCTTGGGTAGCTTCGTGAAGAACTTTAAATTGAAGATAATAATCGCAGGGGAGCCGGGCTCAGGGAAGTCCTTTATTGCACGAGCTGCAGATGCCTGTATACCGGTTCGGGAGATCGGAGCCTCTATAGGGAAAATTTCCGAGAGATTTTCTGATATGTCCTGTGAGATGATGCTTATTACCTGGGCAATCACAAGAGGAAGACCAAAGGATACCACCCACCTAGGACACTCGGCAGCAGCTATTATTGTCTGTGACCTCACAAAGCCGAAAACAGTTGAGCGAGCACCTGTTTGGGCAAATAGCATACTCAGAGTGGCTGGAGATATTCCACTTTTCTTTGTGGCCAACAATATCAATTTAGGAACACCGGAAGCATTAAATCGGTTTCAGGAGGAGGCCCGCACCTACAATTCACCTTGGTTTTATATTCAAAGTGAAGATCTAGATTCAGTAAAGGAACTTTTTAGAGTAATTTCTCAGGTATTGACTGAGAGAATATTAAATAAGAAATCAGCCTCATAAAAAATGATTATAGGATTTTGAGCAAGGAGGGGAATTGATTTATTATTTACTTTCATAAACCCCCTATTAATCCTTAAATACCCTAAAATACTATCACAACTGAGGTATTTATATGAGCGAGATAACAGTTGTTGATATTGACCCGCAGATGGTGCTTGGGACGCGAAAGAGAGGAAAATATGAGATCATAGCCCAGCTGATACCCAAGGTATGTGAGTATGCCGTGCAAAAAGAGGCCCAGATTCAAGGTCCACCCATTTTCGTGTGCCATGAAAAGACTGTGGAGGAGGTTATGAAGGCAGATTCAGAAGGCAATGCGGACGTCGAGGTCGTGGTTCCTGTTTCGCAGGAGGTTGAAGAAACCGAGGATATCAAATATTACGAATTACCCGGTGGAAAGATGGCCAAGATCATACATAAGGGACCGTATGAGGAATGTGAGCCAACTTATAGACGGCTTTATGCATGGATAGAAGAAAACCAGAAATGCATAGTTGGACCAATTAGAGAGATCTATATGAATGATCCAAGGGAAGTTCCCAAAGAGGAGATTATTACCGAGATATACGCGCCAATAGGATAAAAATGACCTTCTTCTTAGGATGCCAAGGGATTTTGTAAGAGTAGGTATAAAAAAATGTTATGGATTCATTTAGGGCATCCCAGGGCTATCCCCCATAATTTATAAAAGTAATCAACACCTTTTAAGTGACAAGAGGATTTATAATGATCGAGGATGGATCCGATAAAGGGAGCAAGAGGTACGTGGATCATCCTGCACCCAGTGTGTTCATATTCTCTATTCTCCTCATAAGCTTTCTTGCCTGTATATTTGGTGCTGCTCTGGCGATATATGTGGCCCACGCACTGCCTGTGTGGATCGCATTTTCATTTGTGGGGATTATGATAATGGCTGCAGGGATCTGCGGATTTTTCCTTTGGCCCATGTACACAACCTATTATACTATCGAACCAGATGGAATTGGGGTCAGGTATGGCCCCTGGAAAAAGACCTATTACTGGGTTGAGTTCGAAAGAGCATATCTGAATCTTGGAATCTTCTCTGCAAGAATTGGCTGGCCTTCTGTTACACCCTGCGTTAGAATGACTGATGCCGTGGTATTTAAAAGAAAGAAAGGCTGGGGACTCTATCTGACTCCCAATGATCCCAGGGAGTTTCTGAAAAGGGTGAGTATTTTTGCCAGAGATTTGACCCGTGAGGCAATTTTTTAAATGTATGGAATGGATGATATGAAAGAGTATCGGGAAGCCATAGAAGAGAACGGTAATAAACTGGGTAGAAAAAAAATGGTGGCTCTAGTCCTCATCATCCTGGTGCTCACCATAGCCATACCACTCTCATTTTTTAGTCTCTTTCTAAGGGATGAGGGTGAAAGCAGATATTACTTCACCTTCAAGGAATTTCATGATAAATATGATAGCCTGGATCTGAAGGATGGGGACATTGTATACATCAAAGATGTCTTCTCGGGAATCTGGTATAACGAAGATGCCCATTACACCTATCTTGCCTTTGAGAGCATGGACGGGTATAGAACTGATCCTTGGGAGTACGATGCAGGATATCCAAGGAATATTACAGGTGATTACCGGGAAGGGGATGAGGTAATCCTAAAAATAGAAATGAACCAGGAAATGGTGGACGGGAAACCAAACCTTGTTGGTCACATAACTTCTATTGAACATGTTAAATAGTCAAAATAAGAAAATATTTATCAATATTAAGTCATTATTCCCCTGGGAGTGAATTTTCCATGAAACCTCGTGTTATTATCCACAATGCTGTGAGTCTGGATGGAAGAATCGACGGATTCGATGTAGATATGGCCCAGTATTATGAACTTGCAAGTACATGGAAGGAAGATGCCACTCTTGTTGGATGCAACACTATACTCAAAGCAGAGGAGCAGGAGGAGGTGCCAGAGGAAGAGGAGGATGTGTTTGAGCCTCCAAAAACGGACCCTGAAGATAAACGTCCTCTTCTTGTTATACCAGACAGCAGAGGCAGGATTCGAATCTGGCATTATATCAGAAAGTGGCCGTACTGGAGAAAGCATATTGCGCTGTGCTCGAAGGCCACGCCAGAGGAATACCTGGACTATCTGAAAAAAAGGCATATTGAGTTCATGATTTTTGGGGATGAACATGTGGATCTGAAGACATCTCTAGAGGAGCTTAATAGCAAGTATAAAGTGAATATTGTAAGAGTGGACAGCGGGGGGACACTAAACGGTGTACTTCTTGGAGAAGGGCTGGTTGATGAGGTCAGTGTGCTTATTCATCCAGATCTTGTGGGAGGAACATCCCCTTTGTCTATTTTTGGAGCATCTGATCCTACATCCAAGGAAATAAAAATAAAACTGAAGCTATCTCATTTAGAAAACCTGAAAGATGATTTAGTCTGGCTGCGATACAAGGTGAACAAATGAAAATTGTAAAGGCAGAAAAAAAGGACTATGATAATGTCCTTGATTTGGTATCTGATATTATCAAAGATATGGAGATTAAGGGGAATCCCCAGTGGGACGAGAGTTATCCTATTAAGGAGGTTCTTTTTCATGATATTGAAGACGGCACCTTATTCGTTATGGAAGAAAAAGGGGAATTTATCGCATTATGTGCACTTACAGAAAATGAGGAGCCGCAATATGTTGGGATAAATTGGATGGATAAAAATACAAAAGCCCTTGAAATACACCGCATTGCCGTTCACCCGGATTGGCAGAAAAAGGGGATAGCCAGGAAATTGTTCGATTTTGCCGAGGAGTATGCCCATAAAAATAGACATTCCTCCATGCGGCTGGATACTTACTGTAAAAATCTTAGGATGATAAAAATAATCGAACAAAGAGGGTACATAAGAACAGGGGAAATATTCTTTCCACCCCTTACCCGACCATTTTATTGCTATGAAAAGATATTTGGGTAGAAGAATCGTGATACTTTGTATGAGGAGATTACCATGGATGAACCAATGCCTGATACATATTTTAAGATCATGTCATTTTTGATGAAATTTCGTGATCTATTTTCTCCACGAAAGAATGTGCTATCAGAGGTTGGAATGAAACCAGGCTTTCACGTTCTTGATTATGGATGCGGCCCAGGAAGTTATGTTCCTATTTCATCTGAGTTGGTTGGCAAGAAGGGGAAGGTGTATGCCCTGGATATCCAGCCACTTGCAATAAAGCGCGTTACGAAGATGGCATTAAAAAAGAACCTAACCAACGTTCAAACTATCCAATCGGACTGCAAAACTGGATTGCCAGATAATGAAATCGATGTTGCACTTTTATACGATATTTTCCATCTATTAAGCGAACCAGATAAGATACTTGCAGAGATTCACAGGGTATTAAAACCCAATGGGATTCTTTCAGTAAATGATCATCATTTAGAAGACGATGAAATCATATGCGGGATCACAAAGCAAGGAATGTTCAGTTTAAAAGAAAAGGGAAATAAAACGATCAATTTCCTAATAAGGTGATGATAATGAAAATCGAAGCCTGTATTTCCTGCGGCAGTAGAAAAATTAGATCGGGCACAATAAGCGACGGGGTGCTTCCTGGCTATACGGACGGCCTTGTCACCTATGTGTGTGATGACTGCAATCATCGCGGATTGCCAATTATCTTTGACTCAGAAGAGGAGTACGAGAAATTCCTTTTGGCCTTAAAGGAAGATAAAGAGGAGAGAGAGGAGAAATAGGCCATGGCAGGCTTTGAAATCCCACAAAATCTACTTTTAGGCGGAGGGCTGTTTATTTTGGGATTATTGCTTTTTGTCGTGTTTTATATCATAGTAAGGCTTATTGCTGAGCGCAAAGGGCATACCCATTTTGATGAGAAAAAGAGAGGGGAGGGAAAGGTAGGAAAGAACAGAGAAAAGTAAAAAACTTGCCCTAGAATTTCGACAGAATAAAATACCAGCATGGCAATACCAAATTTAATCTGAAATAGAAATGGAGGCTACTTTATGGAGGGAAAAGTCAAGGAACTGGATGATGCTTCTTTCGATGAGACCCTGAAAACGACAGACAAGCTCATAATAGTGGAATTCTACACCACAACTTGCCCAAACTGCAGGGCAATCGCCCCTATTTACGCCGAACTCTCCGAGGAACTTGAAAATGAGGCCGTGTTTACTAAGCTCAATACAGAACAAAACATGAATGTTGCTGCACGCTATGGAATCATGGGAGTTCCAACTTTCAAGTTCTTTTGCAAGGAAAAACCAATTGGGGAGGTCGTGGGAACCATTCCAACCACCATGTTGAGGAACACAATAAAGGACTATATCAGACACAGGCTTGAATGCGCCACCAAATCAACGCGCCTTGTCTATGAGATGGACGGGTACGGGTGACCCTAATACCTCCAGTCCTCAATATTATGAAAATTGTTCGACTCTCGATTGCAGTTCCATCATATGTGTAGCTGGAATTCCAATGGTTTTACATCTCGAACATAGGTGGTGATCAGCAGTTAATATCTCTCCTTTATTCTTTTTTGCGGCGATTATTATGGAAGTATCAGTTATTCCAAGTTTTTTAAATTCTGGAGTTTCGAGAATAACATCTTTTGTTATGTAGCATTCACCCAATCGTTTTAATGCATCGATATTGGTATCAACTAACTTCTGGAAACCATCTCCTTTTAATTCCATAGCCATGTTTGACACTTCTGCTAAGACACCCGGAGTTACAAAGACCCTTTTTCTGGCTAAAAATTGTATTAGTATGTCAAAATCCGCTACACTATAAGATTTAACACGCTTGAATTTCTTTATCAAGTTCTTTTTATAAGTACCTACTAGTAAAAGAAATAATGGACTGGTATATATGAATAGAGGCCTTCTGGCCCTATTTCCCTTCGGACACATCTTGTATCTCCCCAGAACCATCATCAACAGTAACACGATAATGTCTAGGTTCCTCATCGAAGACATTGGAAATCTCACATTCCATGTCCCATTCCTCCTCGTCCTCATCGAATGTAATACTTATTACATCAAAAATAAACTTACTTTTCTTGATATCATCGAAGTACTCTCTAACGATCTTAGATACTTCCTTTACGGTCAGATTTGACATTTTAACGCTTCCAATCGAGAATATGTAAAATAGTATAAATTGATATCGTCTCCAATCATTAAAAATATTCCAATATTGGTATCAGATTTAAAAACCCAAAATTTAAATGGTACAAGTCATTTAGGCGGGGAGGTGATACTGTAAGCCACTTGGATGTTCAGAACCTCAAACCCACAGGATCCTTCAAGCTCACAAGGGTGGGGGTAACGGGAATAAAAAAGCCAATTAACGTTAAGCGCCCAGATAAGGTTGTGACCCTGACAGGGGAGATGGATGTTTTTGTGGACCTTCCAGCAAGCCAAAAGGGCTCGCATCTTTCAAGGAACGTAGAGATCATTAGTGAGATTCTTGATAGGAGTGTTCGCCAGCCTGTTTTGTGCCTTGAAGACCTTTGTGAAGAGATATGCCACATGCTCCTTGACCGTCATGAGTATGCATCCTCATCTGAGGTCAGAATAAGTGCCGATTATTTCCTTGAAAAGGCTTTAGATTCAGGTAAAAAAAGCCTAGAAGGGTACAAGCTCATAGCCAAGGCAACAGCCAAAAGAAATGAGGAAATGGCAATTAAAAAGCTCATCGGAGTTGAAGTAATAGGTATGACAACCTGTCCCTGTGCCATGGAGACAGTGAGAAAGAGACTCACAGCAGAACATCCTGAAGCTGCAGAGTGCCTAAAAACAATGCCTGTTGTGACTCACAACCAGCGCAATGAAACCACGCTCATGATCGAGGTACCCAAGGGCTATGAAATCGAGGCTGATGATCTGATCCAGATAGTGGAGGATTCCTTGTCAAGCCCAACTTACGAGATACTGAAAAGGGATGACGAGGCCGAAATCACTTTACGGGCTCACGAGAATCCAAAGTTCGTTGAGGATGTGGTTAGAGACATACTTGGAAAGATTTTGATAAAGTATGAGAATTTACCTGACAGTGTGGTGGTCACTGTAAGAAGCGAAAGCGAGGAGTCCATCCACAAGCATAATGCATTTGCAGAAAGGGTAACGACGCTGGGTGAGCTTAGAAAATGATCTTCAAGACTTTTCACTTTTTCTAAAATTTCGCTTGGGTGTTCTTTTAGTTTTTACAAAATTATGTATTATGCTCCGTACATCTCACTCTTATTTACAATGTCTAGCAAGATGGGCAAAAGGTCCTTGCCCCTTATCCTGCCTAGGTCTCCTTTTGCCATTGATATCTCATCGTAACTTGTAACATCATCCACTCTAACGCCTGGACCAACAATGGCCAGTGGAACTGGGTCCCCGCTGTGGTTTCTTACTGAAACAGGAGTAGAATGATCGGCAGTTACGGCGACACAAGTGTTGGAAATATTGTCTTTCACATAACCCAGCATCTCATCCAGCCTCTCTATAGTCTCCACCTTTTTCCTGGCATCTGCGTCATGACCATATACATCGCATGCCTTGACGTGGAGAAGCACGAAATCATGGTCCCCTAATGCTGATATGGCAGTTCTTGCCTTGGCCATCATGTCCGTGTCCACACCCCCAGTTGCACCTTCAACTTTTATTGTTTCCATGCCCAATGCCTTGCACACTCCTTTGACTAGCATGACTCCCACCACAGCGGCACTCTTTAAGCCGTATTTCTCCTTCAGACTGATCAATTTGGGTGCCGTGCCAGAACCTCTTAAAAGGATGTAGTTTGCAGGAAGCAATCCCTGGCTTTCCCTTTCCTTGTTCACTGGATGCTCCTTGAGAATATCTTGGGCTCTTTTTGAGAACTCTTCCACAACATCCGCGGTTTTCTTGGCCGATGGAGACCTGGGCTCTGCTTTTTCTGGGCAGCATCCTGTTCTATGTGGATCTGTGTCACCTATCTCAGAAGAAAGTCCCTCACCCCTTAGAAGAAGCGCAGCTCGGTGCTCTGTGCCCTCTTGAAAGAGTATCTGAACGCCTTCGATTTCCATGCCATTTAAGCTTTCCGCGATTTTACTGGTCCCCTCCTTTATTCTACCAGCTCTCCTGTCCACAATCTTTCGGTTTTCATCAACATTGGCAAAATTTCCTCTTAATATAACATCCCCAGGTCTTACATCCATTCCAATGCCAAAGGCTTCAAATGGACCCCTTCCGCTGTACACCTCAAATGGATCATTACCCAGAAGGGCAAGATGTGCTGTATCGGATCCAGGGGGAATTCCTGGAGCTATTGTGTCCATGATTCCGCATATCCCGGTTTTGGCGAACCAATCGAAGTTGGGGCAGTTTGCATACTGAAGGGGTGTTTTATCATCTAACTCTGCAACAGGTCTGTCTCCCATTCCATCGCAAATTACCAGCATCATTTTCATACCAGATAAAGTATCATCAACCATGCTATCAATCCCCCGCAACTTGTGGCAACAAGATTAACTCCATTATTTGAAAGCAACCCAATACGCTCCAAAGTGGCACCCAAAACCGAGTCCAGCTGACATCCTAAAAATCCCACTATCAAGGGGATTATAATCAATATATATGAATTTGTAGCTGATATGGTCTCAAATGATATGGCCCCGATTTCAGATGGCAGGGCTTGGGGTATCAGAAAAAGCACAATCCATCCCATCAAGGCAGTGTAGGATGCGGCAATTAGAGCCCAGGACTGGCCCAGCATGGAAACTCCCCCTGAGGTCCCTGGCTTAACTCTCTTTTTTGGATTCGTGATCAAATAGGTCTTATCTGAAAACACTCCCAGCTCGCTTGCCACCGTATCTGAAGCTGCAACAGAGATTGCCGCTACAAAGGCCACCTCGGCTATCCATTTCTCCTCTATAAAATGGAAGTCCTCGAAGCTGAGAATGGCAATATAGGCAGGTGCCAATCCATTTGCCAGCACGTTCTTAAAATGCCGCTCCCCTATCTTCCCCTCGGAGACACCCCTTTCTTTTTTTAGTGAATATTTGTATTTTGTGGCGCCGAAGCTCGTTATCAAAAAGAACAGCAAGAGTATCAACCACATTATACCGCCAAATATCCCGATTACCGCCCCTATTATGAATGCAAGAATGCATCCCCAAATATCCAGAACCTTTTGCCAGTACGCCAAAAGGGAAAGCAAAATACAGAGTACCAAAACGCCCACAACATACTCCAGAACTACCATGGGCAAGCCTAATACCCTTAAGTGTTAAGTAAATTTCGCACCCCAAATGAGAGCATTTGAAACTGTTGTTTATAGCTCTTCAGGTGGCGGTGGGGTGTCATCTTTTGGATGAGGTGATTCGCCTTCAGGTGGAGGCGGTAGATCCTCTGGTATTTCCTTACCCTCTTCTTCCTCGTACTTACCGCATGAGGAGCAGTACCAGGCATCGTACTCAGCAATGTACTCCAGTGGTTTTCCACAGGTGGAGCAGTACTTCTCCTCCTTCTCAGCCTTCTCTTCTGAAGGCGCTATCTTCGTCTTGCCTGTTGCCTTCCATACGGCATCTAATTCCTGTAGGCTGCTAGGCTGTGGATTGTCCTTTGCGGGAAGGACTTTCATAAATCTTGGATTGAGCCAGACAAAGGTTTGATCAGGTGTCATTGAAAGCCTGTCAACTGAAACACGTATTACATTCTCGCGCTGGACTCCCGCTTTGTTTGGTATGGAAATATCACCCAATTGGATTGGGGATATCCTCTCTCCATACCCGCATGCGTAAAGCTGCTGATCCGGCATCTGCGGAGTTGGACCTTTTTGCTGCAAAACAATGGCGTTGATCGTGGTTTTTTCGGGTTTATATCCCAATTTAGCAAATATTACAACTGCAATCAGAATACCCACAATCAGTATCACAAGATCAAGAATAAATGCCTCGCCGAACCAAGGAAGTATACTCCATCTACTGGGATGGTTCATCATCGACCATAAGGCGATAAGCAGTTCCACAAGTACAAATGGAATGAGGAACATCAAAATTGTATATATCCTGTCCTTTTTGACTATCTTTTTCCTGGCCTCTTGGCTTAGGAAATGCTCCAAGAGGTTCTCTCCGCACGCGGGGCAGGTTACGGATCTTCTTGCGCAGTCCTCATGGTAGTAAACACCGCATTTTGAGCTTATCACTGGTAGGCCGTCAGGTAATCCCTCCTGACATAGGTAGCAGTGGGTTTCGATTTTGGTATCCACCTCTTGTTGGCCCACGTTTTGCTGGATTTGTTGTGGTCTGTCCATTTTATGCACCTCCCTTGGGTGGTTCTTCTGGTGGCGGAGGTTCTTCTGGAGGTGGGCCTGGTTCATCAGGTGGAGGAAGTTCTTCCTCTGGTGGACCCTCCTCCTCCGGTGGGCCCTCCTC
>CP070751.1:4134263-4137771 GCA_020348445.1 Thermoplasmata archaeon | reverse complement strand
GCTCCTATGCGGAAATCATATAGACGCCTAATAAGAAGGGGAACTGGCCAAAGTCATTGACAAGGAATTAGTTATTAATTTTGAACAAAGGGGTGTTATATTGACAGTAAGAAAGATTTAGAGTATTACACGGCAACCATATATACATAATTATGATTGTAGCAATTTCAGAGGATATTATGCCGACGGGAGATGCACAAAGAGCTTGGTTTCCGGAGATGCTTGAAGATCTCAAGTCCTATTGGTTAACCGATTGGTCCTGGAGAGGATTTTCGGTTTTCTGTGAGGCCATGACGGTAAAGAGACAAAAGATCATGGAAGCCCAAGGCATCAAACCAGCGAGGATGCACTGTAAGGTATGTGGAAGCCAAATGGTACTTCCACCAATTTCAATCAGGTCTGCACTGTTCGCGCTACGCAAAATCCGTGTAATTGACGACAATGAATTCAAAAAGCATGAAAAGGAATGGGCCAAATACAGAAAAGTCAATTCCCTTGATTCGTATGGAAACATAAAATCATAACATCTTGGTCCGGTTCGACGTAGCGGCGCGTCGGTTAGACTAAAACCATTTAAAATATTAATATATAAAGTATAATTAATCCATAAAACATTAATTATAAATCATGGATACTACTATATTTTTAGCACAATTTTGGGGGTGGCTTTCGTTGATAACGGCTATTGTTTATCTCACGAGGGGAAATTCATTCTTGGATGAACTTCTTCGGATGCATGAGGATAAAGGATTTGTTTTTCTTTCCGGTTGGGTGCTATTGGCTCTGGGTTTGATCACGATAATATTGCATAATGTTTGGGTTACTGATTGGAGAGTAATTATTACTATTACTGGCCTGGCCTCCATCTTTAAGGGAGTTACAAGAATGGGCTTCCCGGAGGCTACATATAAACTAACTAATGCTATTTTTAGGAATAAAATCGTCCGCTTTAGGATAGCTATGGTTGTCGTAGGACTTTTGGGTGTTTTGCTCATATGTATGAGTTGGGGATTAAGTTAGGATTGTCTGACGTCAACTATAAACTTCCTCTGACCCGCCACTAATTGGTATTCTACTTTGTGTCAAGACATAAATAAATCGGTTCCCTGCCGAGTGTAACCTCGTTCGAATGCATATACACGGTATGATCGAATATATCCGTAACATATACTTCTCCCATGATCTCTTCAGGAAGCTCACTCTCACCCCAAAGGATGTAATTTGCTCTTTCGTCAATCATGAACTTGTACTGACCAACAGGTATTTTAAAGTATTCTACCCTATTGGGATATTCTCCTCCTTCTATTATTTCTTGGATAACCTCTACGGATTGAAAGCGGTCGAAACGCCGAATAAATGCTTGAACAACATTGAACAATAATGTCCTTTGATCATTGGAGTCGATCAGTGCAGATGCCTCTGTAAATGGAGGTGGCATATCCGCAGGAATATGTGGCGGTGGGTATTTGAAGTTGGCGAAAAAGAGTTTCTCGTTACCATGAGCGAGAGCATACGTCATATATCGGGTGAATATGGGAGCATATTGCTCTTGAGTGAGGCTGGGTGCCTCTGTACTATTTTCAAATTGTAGTTCATTGATCCATATCGGTCTATCGAGACCGTGATCGTAGAAGTAGGCCGGGTAAAAGATGAGATTCATGAAATTTTCCCGGCCTTGAAGTTCATGGAATACGGCTATGTCGATATATTCGTTTGCATTCATGCTGAATAGAGAGTCCCAAAACAAAATATCCTTTTGGTTTATATGGTAAGGGACCAAACCGGCTTGCACAATCTTCACTTCCGGATTTGCATTAGTGAGCGCATTATGTGTCTTTTCAAGAATAGTCAGGAAATCTTGTGGAGTTCCTTTGAATGTACCCGCAAGTTCATTCCCAACACCGAAATGTTTCACGGGATATTTCAGGAAGGGCATGTCGTCAATACTGTCGTGGTCATAGCGTTCTGCCACTGTTGTTAGAACATCATCGGCAAGCTGAAAATCCTGAATGGGTCGAAAGACATAGAGCTCTATCATAAGCCAGATCCCCTTGAGCTGCGCATTCATAACAAAAGTATCAAGCTCAGCTAGGTAGGCCTCTCTGTCTGTCCATCGGTTTCCTTCTGCAATCTCGTTTAGGTCGAATGTCAACACCACAGTCCTCTCCCAAGGAGCTCCAAGTTCAACTTGATCGTTATAGTACTTCACATCGTTATGCAGGACACCGAAGTGAGAGGCAAAATGTTTCTCAATCGTTTTGGCAGGAATATTTAGGCTTTTGGGCGCAATCCAAGGTGAAGAGACGTTATCAATGCCGAATTTCTTGGATGGGTCAGTAACAGCAGTATGGCCGGCCTGGAAGCTATGTCCAAAGTTAACGCAGATCCATTCGTGTCCCGTCCCGCAGTCGAACTCGAGCGAGACATGCTGCCAGTTGGGACTTTGGGTGAAATCGTCGTTTCTATTCGTAACAAAAAGTAGTAGGGTTCCGTCCGAGCCGAGATCACCTCCTGCTCTACCATCATTCTGCGTATATCGTGTGGCGTAATCGACACCAGAATCGTCCTGGCCACCGTTCCCATCGACAAATCCCAGCCATGCTCCATCAGGTCCCTTGGAATCGATCCCTATAATCTTAATAGCAAAATCACCGTCAGTGTTTGTTGATGAAACCGCATCATACAAAAGGTCAAACTCGAGGGTCTGTACACCTGTAGTGGCTTTATCGTCCTTGACAACATAGCAAAATCCACGGGCATAATTGATGGTGCCGTCACGGGTGATAAAGGCCGAACCATCTGGTCCACCGGAGGGAGCAAGAATAAAACCAGCGCTTTCGGGAGTAAACATCCAGCCACCTCCGGGTTGATCCAGCCCAAAACCAATAGCATCTTCATAATTCATAGGATGTTCAGCCGGGACATTGAGGATGAAGTCCTCAAAATCTTCGACACCGCCAGCTGCATCCATCGACACTAAGCTCAGCACCAAAACAAAAGAAGTGAAATAAATCAATTTCTTAGATGTAAGCTTAGTTTTTCGAACAAAATAACCGATACTGAATAAATAGATAGTAGGCAATACAAGTAATGGGATTAATGGTTTGCCGCTGAAATGGTGAGGTATATAACACATTTTTTTATTCTCCACCTCCAATATTTGGGCAATTCAGTTACCGCTTCTTCTACGAAAACAACTTACGAAGAAAGATTTGGATAATTTGCAAATGATGTCTTTCTGAAAGAATACTGTATCATAACTCAGCAAATTTGTCAATCGGAGAGAGTTGTAGAGTGCCAGAATTCTTCAAAAAGTCACCTCTTTCAAGGGCTGAAAAACACCTTGATTTTCAGGTGACATTATGTTACCATTTTGACACCACAAATATCAAATATGAGAGTTGATGAAAGCGTTGAATCTTATATTTTAGCCAAAAAGTGAATATTTTTTCGGAATTTTCCATGTGTAATCGGATTAAGTAGACGGTGAGAAAGAAATGTATTAATC
>CP070751.1:4000661-4134163 GCA_020348445.1 Thermoplasmata archaeon | reverse complement strand
GAAAAAAACAAGTGGAAGGTGTTTAAGATTCCTGCCACAAGATTGGCAGAGGAGCTGGGCAGGAAAATCGTGGCAAATATTGTGATGCTGGGATTCTTCTCCGCAGTCACAGAAGCGGTAAGCTACGATGCCATGAAGAACGCCATTCTCTCCTCGGTTCCAAAGGGTACTGAAAAACTAAATGAAGATGCCTTTGAAAAAGGATACAATTTTGGAAAGAAATAAAATTATAAATCCTAAAGACCAGCTTCCTTTTTCAGTGTATCTGCCATGTCCGTTTTTTCCCATGTGAAATCTGGATCTTCCCTTCCAAAATGACCGTATGCTGCTGTCTTCTTGTAAATAGGCCTTAAGAGATCGAGCCTGTTTATTATCATCCTTGGCCTCATGTCAAAGTTCTTTTCCACCAATTCCTCGATTTTATCCTCGTCTATTTTATTTGTGCCGAATGTGTCAACCATTATGGAAAGGGGCTTTGGAACACCAATTGCGTAGGCAACCTGGATTTCACATTTGTCAGCAAGTTCTGCTGCAACAACATTTTTTGCTATGTGTCTTGCCGCGTATGAGGCAGAACGATCCACCTTGGAGGGGTCTTTTCCAGAAAAACATCCTCCGCCGTGGCTTCCCACTCCACCGTATGTATCCACGATGATTTTTCTCCCGGTAAGGCCGCAGTCAGCATGGGGGCCGCCTAAGATAAATGATCCTGTTTCGTTAACATGGAATTTGGTATCGGAATCCAGCATCTCTGGGGGGACGACATCCTTGATCACTTTTTCAACTAGCTCTGATTTGATTTGATCATGTGTAATTCCCTCTTTGTGTTGGGAAGCAATGACAACTGCATCCACTCTCGATGGGACACCCTCGGAGTACTCCACCGTAACTTGGGACTTGCCATCTGGACCAATGTAATCGATTATTCCTTTTTTTCTGACCTCGGCAAGCTTCATGGTGAGCCTGTGTGCTAGGGTTATTGGCAAGGGCATTAGAACGTTTGTTTCATTGGAGGCGTAGCCGAACATTAGACCCTGATCTCCTGCGCCCTGCTCGTGATCTGGAGTGTCATTTACACCCATTGCAATGTCAGGAGACTGCTCGTCAATGGATGTTACAATGGCGCAGCTTTCCCAGTCGAAGCCCATCCTAGGGTCGTCGTATCCGATTTCCCTGATGGTCTCTCTTACCACCTTGGGAATGTCCACGTAGGTCTCTGTGGTGATCTCTCCGGCTACCATGACCATACCTGTGGTGCACATTGTTTCACAGGCCACACGGCCCTTTGGATCGTCCTTTAGAATTGCATCCAGTATAGCATCTGATATCTGGTCCGCCATCTTGTCTGGATGGCCTTCTGTCACAGATTCGGATGTAAAAAGGTGGCTGCCTTTGTGTTTCATTTCTAAAACCTCCATCTCCAGATTATTCGTGGATGTTGTGCCGTAAATCGGCTTTCGGGTGTTATGTTGTAGGTGTAAATTAAAATTTCGGTTGGATTGGGAGGTTTATTTGGGATTCTGATTCGGGAGGGGTTTTGGTTGGTTTTCTTTTCCTTATCAACAAAATTAGGATTATAATTATCGTTAATACTACCAGCCATATCAATAACAGGATCCAAGGCACAGATGATTCTTCTTTATCTTCCCTTCTATCTGTGAGAGGATAGTAGTCCACTCCCTGATGCGGAAGATCTGTATCTCCCACCCCATCGCCGTCTTTATCAACACCATTGTAATCGCTCCAGTAGTTGCCTTCACCAAAGCCGTCATCCCAGGTGTTGGAACTATCATATTGATACAGCTGATTTTGATTATTTATATTGTTGTGGTGGAAGATATTACGATCAGAATAACCGATATTTAAACCACAATATTTGTTGGATAAAATGGTATTATAAGTGAAGGTATTAGTATGAGAACCATGGAGATCAATGCCTATGTTATTGTTATAAACATTATTATTAGTGATGTGGTTGGTATATGAAGTCCAAATTTTGATCCCGGCATGTGTATTTGATGAACAATTATTGTCTGTGATGTTGTTATTAGAAGCTAGATATAAATATATTCCCGAATCGTTATTAGAAATTGTATTACTTATAATTCTGTTCTCCTTTGAAGAATCGATATATAAACCCATATCGTTATTCGAAACTGCATTATCCGTTATAATATTATTATAGGAACATAAAGTGGAAATGGCAGCCCGGTTAGTATGAGACACGTTGTTGGCAATTACATTATTTTGTCTAGAAAAATGGAGTTCAATTCCATTTCGATCACTGGAGTGGATTTCATTTCTAGTGATGTTATTATTGTTGGAACCACTCAAAAAGATTCCACAAATGCTCAAATAAGCGAGGTTATCAACAATATTGTTCTCATTTGAATCACTATTTAGGCGTATTCCATACCCATTTTCGATAAGATTGTTATCTTCAATTATATTTCTATGAGAAAAATCGAGCTGGATTCCATAGTTATTAGCATATGCAGTATTATTGGTGATGTTGTTGTTGTGAGAGGAGTAAAGATATATTCCACACCAATTTTCTGAAACATTGTTATTAATAATTTTATTGTTTGAAGAAAAGCCAATTAAAATTCCTACAGTACTATAACTGATATTTTGATTCTCTATTTTGACACTAGAACAGTTTGCTAAGATTATCTGTCCTGGGTCTGATAGGATAGATTCTCCAATTTGATTCTTCCAGTAATATACTGGCTTACCGTTTACAGTATTAGATAAATCTATATTATGGCTATTCCAAGTTTCCAGTGAACTACCCCAAATGAAGATTCCATTTTTAATCATTATGTTGCCAGTTATGTTTTCATCAACGGAATTCGAAAGATAGATACCTCCATAAGAGTTTGAATAAAGTTTATTGGTGGTAATGTTATTATTGTTAGATGCGCTGAGTGATATACCCTCATAATTGTTCAAAATAGTGTTATTTATTATAGTGTTTCTACTGGATAAATAGGCACTTATCCCAAATGAATTATTTTCAATGGTACAGTTGGTTATTTTACCATTCGTCACATTTTGTAGGAAAATTCCATCAAATAAATTATATTCTGCTGTTATATTAAAAATTCGGGAATCTCTAATAATAAAATGGACTCTTGTCGAGTTTATTTCAATACCATTAGCAGAAGCAGTATCGATCTCATACCCCTCAATAATATATGGATTCCCCTCAGTCCCATCCCCAGGCCAACCTTCACTTGCTGCTTGAGTGGCAAAATCGTCATCTCCATCGATAAAAATGGGGTCATGAGGGGTGTATGCGCTCACCTGTTCTGGAGTAATTGTCAATAATCCTCCAAATCCACTTCCCACCACCGCCAATATCACAATCAAATGTCCAATACGCCTCATTATATCATTCCTTTTCGTTAAGGGAATTTTCCTCTTCTAGGTCCTCCACCCCAGTTTGATGCTCCTTGTGTTCTCCTTCAAAAGGTGGTCCCATTTCTGGCTTCTTTTTACTCATCTTCCAGGTAAATAGAGCACATATAATGATTATCAAGAGGATAAATAGAAAAACAAGCCATAACTCAGAAAAAATAAAATCCTCTTTACTTTCCCTTCTATCCGTGAGAGGATAATGATCCACTCCCTGATGTGGTAATTTCGTGTCACCTACACCATCACCATCCTTATCAACTCCCCTGTAATCGCTCCAGTAGTTTCCTTCGCCGTTGCCGTCGTCCCATATATTTATAAGATTATTTGTTTGGTTCAACTGGTAAGTATTGTCGACGATATTATTGTGATGGAAAACATTACCCATAGAATCCATAAGAAATATTCCACATCCATTTGTTGAAATAGTGTTTCCAATAATGAAGTTATGGTTTGATGAATCATAAAAACTCATTCCAGATTTTCTATTATCAGATATAATATTTCCATTGAAATAGTTATCAGTGGAACTAAATAGGTAAAGACCTCCTTGAACATTATTAGAGAAGTTATTGTTCGAGACATTATTATTACTACCATGTACGATTCCCATAGCACTTTGGGTATTCGAACATACAATATTGGCTGTAATATTGTTCCAATTGGAGTAATATAAGTGCATACCATTCCCATCATTAGAA
The DNA here is from genome assembly GCA_020348445.1 of Thermoplasmata archaeon. Taxonomy (GTDB): domain Archaea; phylum Thermoplasmatota; class Thermoplasmata. The sequence goes on along the minus strand of CP070751.1, from coordinate 4,130,045 downwards.
ATTACTATATTTTTTGTTATATTGTTACCATTAGATTCTGTAAGATAGATCCCAATATGGCTATTTGAAAAGGAGTTACCGGTAATATTGTTGCTATTCGAGTATTCGAATAAGAAGCCCCCCCATTTGAAATCAACGATATCGTTATCAATAAGATTATTCCAATTAGAATGATTGAGATATATTCCTTTACTTGAGCCATTTAACAAATCATTTTTTAAGATGATATTTTTCGTTGAGTGTTGTAAATGAATTCCATATTCATGGCGTATAATATTGTTTTCTTGGATTATATTCTCGTTTGAGTTTGTTAATTGTATACCTTTACCGAAGTATATCATTGTTCTGCTGGAAAATGAGTTACCAGATATGTTGTTCTGATTGGAAGAATTAAGATAAATACCAGTTCTCGAGTTGGAATTAGCATCGTTATTCACAATGGTATTTTCGTGACAATTATCAAGGTAGATTCCATGAATAAAGTTGTGGCTTGCGTTGTTGTTTGAGATATAATTACCATTTGACTGATAAAGACAAATACCATAAGCATTGTTGTAGATAACTGAATTATTAGTAATAGAACAATTAGAAGAAAATACTATGTGAATACCGACGGAAGCATATCTAATATCTAGGCTTTCTATTACGATGTTTGTACAATTTATGAGAATAACCTGACCTGCACTTGAAGGAATTATACCTGAAGTTTGATTTTTCCAGAAAAATAATGGCTTTCCCTCGACTGTATTTGAGGAATCGATATTATTTGTACCCCAATGTTCATGAATTTCCCCTTCAATAAATATTCCATTATCATTCAATGTGTTATTAATAACAATATTTTGGATTGAATAAAGAAAATATATACCATGGTTAAACCAATTAAATAAAAAATAGTTATCCGAAATGTTATTTTTACGAGAAAAGTCAAGATATATACCATTTAGGTTTTCAATAATTCTGTTAGCAACGATATTATTATTATTGGAATTTCCAATACGTAATCCACTTGCCCCATTATAGGAAATATTATTACCTGTGATTTTGATTTCACTGGATGTATTTATATAGATACCATAATAGTTTTTTTTAAGGGTGCAATTTTCTATCATTCCATTCGAAACAGAATAAAAATATATTCCACTAAAATAATTATAAACCCCATAATTCCTTGAAATAGAGGTATTTCTTATTATAAAATATACATTTGATGACCTTATTTCAATCCCATTAGCGTAAGCAGTATCGATCTCATACCCCTCAATAATATATGGATTCCCTTCAGTTCCATCCCCCAACCAATCCTCGGCAACAGCCTGAGTTGCGAAATCGTCATTTCCATCAATATATATCGGATCATGGGGTGTGTAAGCACTAACCTTTATTGGCTCGATCGATAGTTCAAAAACAAATCCACTGAGAACAAGCATTAGAATAATCAAGATATGCCCTATCTTTCTCATTTTATACTGCCCCTTCTTTGCCCGACAATACAACCTTACCATTGATTTGAAATGTTTTAAGTCTTTTGGAATTGTATTATTATTTTCATTATTTAGAGTTAAAAATAGGATGCTTTTTTACAAAACTCAATTCCCAATCTTTTTTAACAATTCCCCTGTGGTGATTGATCGACCCTTTAAATCCTTCTTCACCATCCCAGTTCTGAGATCCTTATCACCTGATACAAGGTAAACATTTTCATCATCGTAAATCATTCTACGAGCAAATATAAAAACAGGGCGGTCTTTTTCGTCGGTTACAACTTTTACCGCTCTCAGAATCTCCTCGTCTTCTGGTTCCGAGATGTCGATTATCTGGATGTTCCTAAATGTATCTAGGAAATCCAACATAAGGTTTGGATCTATGTCTTTTCTCTTCAAAACAGCAATAGTCTCATCCAAAACGTAATCGCAGATAATAATTTCCAGCTTTCCCTCATCAGCTAATGTAAAAAGTCTATTCTCATTACCCTCTGGAAATAAAATTGCTGAAAATATAATGTTGGTATCAACTATTATCTTTAAGCTTTTTCCCGAACTTCTTTTTAATGACTTCACCAGAAACCTCCCCTCGAAGTTTCTCAAGTTCGTCCATTGTTAAACCCTTAGCTTCCATCTGTTCCTGAAGATCCCTTTGTATCATCCAGCGGATAGCTTCCCTCACCACTTCACTACGGCTCTTATAAAAACCCTTCTGGACCTTTTTATCGAGATATTCCAGGAGATTTCCAGTTACCTCGACACTTATGTTCATCAATTATCACCAGAACATATATCTATTAGCGGGCTAATAATATTTTCGGTATTAATTTTATAAAATCTATTTATTAAAGGGGGAGATTCGAACCACCGTCACCATTCGCTTCGCTTACGGTAACTGGCTTGAATCTCCTATAAATTAACATCACTTTAAACCCTCGGCTACAATTGTAAAATAATTAAAAGCGCCGAGGGGGAGATTCGAACTCCCGCGGTGCAAAGCACCAACAGGTTCCTTGGTTTTCCTTAGGAAAACGCTCGAGCCTGCCGCCTTAAGCCTGGCTTAGCTACCTCGGCTTTGAGTGACGTATAGCATAGAGGGAGATAAGCCCAGGGTAAGTGGAGACCGAAGGTCACCACGGGATCTGGCTTATCTACCTCAGCATTAAGCGAATTATAGCATAGAGGGAGATAAGCCCAGGGCGAGTGGGGAACGAAGGTCACACGGGGACCTAGCTGGACCACCAAGGCATTGTATCAGCGGACCAGATAGGTGTAGTGGGCGACCAAAGGGAGACCACGAGCCACCTGGCTTAGCTACCTCAGCTTTACCACTGAGGGGCTAAAGGAGTACTGTGCTATAAAAATTAGCGTTATCACTATCTGTTTAAGAACAAATCTATCTTTATGGAAAAACATAGGGCGGGTGGAGAGGGTTAGGAGGAGGGCATTGAGTAGAAGACACAATATGGTGTTATTTAAAATCAAGAATTTACATGACTGGCTGCTGTTTTTTTACTTCGACTTCGGCACCTTCTCCCAATCATCTAAAAATCTCTGAATACCTACATCGGTAAGAGAATGCTTGACCATCTTCTGCAAAACAGGCCAGGGAACAGTGGCAACATGCGCTCCCGCAATTGCAGCATCGATAACATGAATGGGATGTCTGATGCTGGCCACTATCACCTGGGTCTCGAATTTGTAATTCTCAAATATTATCATAATATCCCTTATTATGTCCATACCCACATGCCCGATGTCGTCGAGCCTTCCAATAAATGGACTGACATAAGTTGCTCCCGCCTTGGCAGCCAAAAGAGCCTGGTTCGGGGAAAACACCAATGTGGCATTTGTCTTGATGTTCAGCTCCTTCAATCTTTTGATGGTTTTCAAACCCTCAGGCATCATGGGAACCTTGATTATGATATTCTTGTGAATCTTGACAAGATCCTGAGCTTCCGGCACCATTTCATCGGATTTCATGCTCACAACTTCTGCTGAAATGGGACCGTCAACGATTTCGCATATCTCTTTTACTACCTCACGAAAATCCCTTCCCTCCTTGGCAATGAGTGTGGGATTAGTGGTAACTCCGTCTATGATTCCCCAGCTGTTGGCCTCTCTAATATGCTCGACATTGGCGGTATCCAAAAATATCTTCATGAGAATTCACCTCTTCTTTTTCTTCTTTTGATCCTTTTTCTTCTGTGTCTTTGTCTTTTTTTCTGCCTTTTTCGTGGCTTTTTTGGTGGCCTTCTTTGTATCCTTTTTTCTGTTCTTTTTTCTGTCACCCTTGATCAGCTTTTTACTTACCCGCTGAAGTCTACCCAGTTTGTCCTTTCTCCTTAAAACATCATGAGCTGCACTTACGATATTCTTTACTGTCAAACCGTATTTTTCCATGAGTTCATCAGAACTTCCAGATTCGCCAAAGACATCGGGAATGCCCACCCGCTTCATTGGAACATGCTTTTTTTCTGCCATTACCATTGAAATAGCTGTTCCCATACCCATCTCCACGTTATGCTCCTCTGCCGTGACAATGGCCCCTGTTTGGAAGGCTGCTTCCTTCAATGTCTCCTCATCAATTGGCTTTATAGTACTCATGTTTATTACTCTCGCGTCCACTCCTTCCTTTTTGAGAACTTCTGCAGCATCAAGACAAACAGATACCATAATGCCTGTGCCAATAAGGGTGACATCCTTGCCTTTTCTTAAGATGGTGGCCTTGCCTATTTCGAACGGATCCTTATCGGAAGTGATGGTGGGAACATCGGCCCTTCCCAGTCTGACACATACAGGGCCATCATATTCTGCAGCAGCCTTTATCGCTTTTGAGGTTTCCTGGGCATCAGCTGGGACTATTACCGTCATATTGGGAAGAACCATCATCAAGGCAATGTCCTCTGTGATCTGATGCGTTGCCCCATCTCCGCCAACTGTGATTCCAGCATGCGTTACCACTATCTTCACATTCAGTTTTGGATAAGCGATGGATTGTCTGATCTGATCGTACACCCTCCCCGTTCCAAAGACAGCAAACGTGCTGACGAAAACTGTTTTTCCAGCTGCAGCCAGTCCTGCTGCCGTGCTCATCATGTTCTGCTCGGCAATTCCGAAATTATAATGCCTTTCAGGAAACTCTTTGGCGAATTCGATGGTCTTAGTGGAGGATGACAGATCAGCGTTTAGAGCAACGATGTCGCTCCTTTCCCGTCCCAGCTCAACCAGAGCATGCGCAAAAGCCATTCTCTGGCTTTCCATCTTCATTTCAGGCATCGTTTTCCCCTCCTAACTCGGACATCGCCTGCTCAAACTGCTCCTCATTCGGGGCTTTTCCATGGAAACCCACTGCCCCTTCCATAAATGATACACCCTTACCCTTTACAGTATGAGCCACGATAAGAGTGGGTTTACCCTTTACCTCCTTGGCGGAGTCCAAGGCAGTGAGAATCTCCTTAAAATTATGACCATCTATTTCCATCACATGCCATCCAAATGCCTGCCACTTATCAGAAATCGGTTCTAGGGACATTATCTGCTCGGTAGGGCCGTCAAGCTGTAATTTGTTTCTGTCTATGATGGCGATCAAATTGTCCAATTTAAAGTGGGATGCAGACATTGCCGCTTCCCATATCTGGCCGCAGTCCATCTCCCCATCTCCGATCATGACGAAGATATGATAGAGCTTCCTATCAAGTTTCGCAGCTAATGCCTGGCCGCATCCAATGGAAAGACCCTGACCTTCGGATCCTGTAGATGCTTCAACACCAGGGGTTTTGTTCATGTCAGGATGGCCCTGTAATGGAAATCCAAGCTTCCTCAAGTTCATCAGCATCTCTTTTCCGAAAATCTTGTCTTTCTTCACATTCTCGTACATTTCACCGTTTTTATCCTTTAGAAACGCAAGAAGTGGTTTTCTGTCGAAGTATCCGCATTCAGCTAAAACGGCATACAATGAAGGAGCGGCGTGGCCTTTGCTGAGTATGAATCTGTCTCTATCCTCCCATTTTGGATTCTTTGGATCATGGTTCATTATTGGCTCCCGCTCCCCTTTTTTACAACCTGAATCGAGGAATTTGTGAAAATACAAGGCCGTTAGTATATCCACAGCTGAAAGGGAGCCTCCTGGATGGCCTGACCCCGCATTGTACACCATCTTTACAACATGTTTTCGGATAATTTTAGCTTTTTCTGCCAAAGATTCGATTAATTCTTCATCGTAGACTGCCATAGCCTACCCCCCGAAAAAAGAGGATCAATTCACGGTACAGGATGCAATCCTCACCATTGGGATGGGTAATCGGATTACGTGTTCATAACCTTTTTTGTTGAAGGAAAAATGTTCACTTTGAAAGGAAAAGCTCGAAAACACAGAACGAATCCCCTTTAGATGTGCATTTCCTTTCTTCACATGTGAATTCTTTATTAAAAATCGTGGATATCATACCCGCAAGATAGCCGGACGTTAGATCGCATGATATCCTTCCTGTGTAACCAAGGGCAATGGCCTCGTTTGATTCCTTGCATTTAAGCACAATATCCTTTTCGTCCAACTTTTCAATTGTGAAAACACCCATCCCCATCTGAAGCCACAGCTCAGGCAGTGTGGTGCAGAGCGTTTTTAGATCTGGAAAATTGATGTTCATGTCTTTTACGATGTTCTTCCCGCTTCGAACGCCGCAGTTGTAGATGACCTTAGATGCGACATCAGGACCCAATATCTCAGATAGCTCCTCGTGTACCCCCTTCAATATATCTATTGGCATCAAGAAAAATGCCACGGGATGATTGACTTGACTATCTCCTTGTGAATTTGTGTCTTCCATTTAGATTTCACCTTTGCATCAACGCTTACTCCTTATTACCGGATATATCATCAATTCACCAAGCCTAAAAAAGGCTCTGTTCACATTTGCACCGCTCTTTGCGCTCGTGTAAAAGTAGGGAGCTTTGAATTCGGCCGCAATGGTCTCAAGATTAGTGGGTTTGAACTCGGCTTTGTGTATTAAATCCGATTTATTAGCCAAAAACAGAACAGGCACAGGACTTGCCTCTTTAAACAGAGATTCTGTCCATTCCCTCATACTCTCCAGTGTGTCCTTTCTCGTAACATCGCACACCACCAAAGCACCATTTGCACCTTGATAGTACATCTTACGCAGCTTTTGATATGCCTTTTGACCCACGATATCCCAGATTATCATTGTCAGATCCACAACAACCTCTTCCTTTTGGAAGGGAATAACCACCTCTTTTCTAGAAACCTTTGTTCCTATGGTTGGGAGGTACTTATCATCGAATTTATCGAGGACATACTTTCTAATCAAACTCGTCTTCCCAACAGCACCATCGCCTAAAAGGCATATCTTTCTCTGAAATCGTTTTCTTTCCATTTATGGTTCCTCATTCAAACGTAATCAAATTCTTGTTCATATCAGTTGTGTTTTGAGTTTGAGATGTAGCGAAGTATGATTATAAATCATTTTTGTAGCTATTATTTTTATCATCGCAATCTACCCTGGCGGAGGTTTTTTTGCATCATCGGTTTCTTCGTAATAAGAGGGTACCTCTCCAAAATCATCATGAGGTAACTCCTCTTCGATATTATTGATATCTTCACCTGTTTCTGCCTCTTCTTCATCTATTGTCTCATCTGGTATCTCTTCCCCTGCTGAGGGTTGCTTCAGCAGCTTCCCTACGATGATTTCACCACCCTCGAATTTTGCCATATCTCCATCCCAGTCAGCCAGTACATCTGAATATTCTGCCTCGAATCTCGTAACCACATCCTTCATCCTTTTTCGCAGCCTCTTGTTGTCATAGCCAGAAATAACAGCTGAAAGAAATGTGAATTCCCCTCTCTCTATTACTATCTGAAAATCCCCATATTCAAGCTTGCCAAGGGCTCCTTCGTCGAGCTTTATATCCTCTAAATCCTCATTTCCCATAAAAGAGTCCTTTACAAATTCTTGAACGGCTGTAAGCATTCCTGAGACGAGTTTTGCGTCTATAGCCTTGGACTCGCCTCTTGAGAGATGCACCAACAGAACACCGGCATTGTCCACAAGGAAAACCTCTTCTATATTATATCTGTAACGAAGCTCCCTGTAGACTGCAAAGACCAGAAGGCCTAAAATAAAGGGCAGTATTACCAGGAACCAGTTAAAGGGTTCAGGTTCGTACACCTTAATATCAATTGGATCGAGGGAAACAGTATGTTCCCCATCATCGGCCGTGATAACAACCCCCGTTAGCTCCTTTTTAGTGCCAGGCACCCATGTGGCAGTTAAATTCAGTTGATCGATTATGATTTCAGGTTTATTACACGTGAAAATAAGGTCCTCACTATCAACATCATAGAAATATTTAGCCAAATTAATGGTCCAATTCTCACCTTTGTCCAAGGTAGTAAATCCTAATTGGTTTATTATCATGGGTGGATCGTTCACAGGTACCACTGTTACAAATAAGCCGAGCTCAGCAAATGCACCACTTGGGTCTCTTGCCAGGAACCTCACGGTACCGTTTCCTGCCCAATCGCGTTTGGCACTAAATGATACCATTCCATTGCTATCGATTGTAATAATTATATTTGGGTCGTCGCTGAATATTTCGAAAGATAGAGGATCTCCGTCCTCATCATCAAATTTATCGTTAAGATTGAAAACATCCGTAAGTTCACCATCTTCATAAAATTCCACATCAGCTGCCGTATCAATTAGTCTCGGTGGGTAATTGGTAGTGATATCCACCGTCAAGATCTCGCTATCGATGAATGTTCCATCTGTTACGAAGATCTCCGGAGTTGCTACCTGGTTGACCATTTCTATTGGATAATTAAGATAAATCTTAAGGCCACTTACAGAAATATGCTGCTCATCATCTGTCGATATATTGAGCTCCGAAAGTGGTGTGTCATCATCTGTGATGTAAGTGGTAAGATCGATCTCATATGGTGTTGCATAACGAACCTTTCTTGTACCCAGGTTTTTAATAACAGGGGGGACCTTTCGTTTTGTAATATCCATACTAGCGGTGTCAATTCCGAATCCGCCATCATTATCCCTAACCTGAACTTTCAGTGTGTAGGTACCGACTGTAGGCCATGCATGCCTCACCACCCACTCAGAAGACCAATCTGTATCATATGTACCATCATTTTCCCAGTCCCATCGAAATTCTAGGCTGTCCAATCCAGGATCAGAGGCGTAGGCGATTAGGATTACCTCAGTTCCTTTTTCAACTGTGTAGGATTCCTTTTCAAGGTTAACTGAAGGATCGACATTTTGCACTTCCACTGTGAAATTATCTGTGTCAAAATCGCCACTATCGTCTATAACCTTAAGGCTTGCCGTCAATATCTCTTCATCGTACCAAGTATATGTCGGATTTTCTCCCACTCCGTCATCAAAGATGGTGTCATTGTCAAAGTCCCACAGATATATCAATGTCTCGATGTCGGATACGGTGTCGTCTGAATTGCTTCCGTCAAATTGCACGGTTTGTCCCTCGTCTACGATTTTATCGCCCCCTGCGACAGCAGTAGGAGGTGTGTTATATACGGTAATGTTGACGTAATCCATGTCATCGTTGTTTAACGGATCTTTTACTATTAAAATCACCTTGTAATGACCCTTTTGGGTGAATGTATATGTGGGTTTTCCTTCATAGCCTATGCTATCCTCTTCGAAAAGCCAGGTATAATATAATACGCCGGAGTTGTCCGAGGAGTTCGTTCCGTCGAAAAAATAGGGCACATCTTCGTAAGCAACACCATCTTTGCCGGCATCTGCAACAGGTGGTATCCTATCCCCCACAATCAAGGTAAAGTTGGTATTAGCAAAACCCCCGTATCCATCTGAGACAGTGATATTTATCCAAAACTCGCCCCTGGTTCCGCCTGGAGGTGTACCATAAAGAGTTCCATTTACAGGCCCTATTTCAAGCCATGATGAAGTATTTGTTTCTAATGACCAGGTCAGATTTTCCAGATCCTCAAGGTCCTCTGCTTCATAATCCACTATATATGGCTCACCCTCATCTGCACCAAGAACGTTACTCGTTAATATCTTGGGCTCTGAATTTAAAATCAATGGGCGATTCCTTGACTCACTTTCGGTCCACGTGCCGAAGGGATCTTCTGCAGCAAAATGGAACGTATAATTGGTCCCTCTTTTAAATCCTGTTCTGTTGAAATAATACCATTTTCCATCAGTATAATCTAAATCACTTTCATTCAACTCATAAGGAAGCATATCCCAATTGCCCACATATGATGTCCCGTTCGTGATATTCAATGTGAGGCTCGCAGGGGGATCATTATCGGGATCAGTATATCTCACAGAGAAATTGTACCATTCATTTCTATAACCCCATTCTGGATCCAATTTATCGAACAGGTTTGCCAAGGCACTGACCTTGTATGTTAAGTTCCACTTCTGTAAAGAAGGGGTTTTCGTTGTATCTTCGGTTGTGAAATGAGCTCGTAGCCTGATCTTTCCGGGAACAATATCTGCTGTGGACATATCCCCATTAAAAGGAACTTGAGACCAAAAGTTGCCACCATCTGTAGAATATTCGTGGGATATATTCTGTCCATTTAATTGGTCATCCCACTTGAAGGTACCCCAATCTCGCACATTATTTTCCACTAAATCATCCTTCATTTCAATTGTTCCTTTAACGGGGTGTTTCGAGTAGGATATGTTAATTGTAAAAAGAAATGGTGTCTTCGTATAATTCGTGGTGCTTAGATTGACCTCAACCTGGATAAACTTACCAATACTATGCGCGATCTGTTCTCCATCTGAATTTGTATATTCATATGACCAATCACTCCATGTGGAATTATCCATTGAGCTTCGTGTTCGTATTGTAAGGTCTGTATCAACTGGAAGGTAATAATTCCAACTGATCTCATCCCAGAATACCTCAGAGCCAGTTTCATAAATTTGTGAGGTATAGGTGCCGAAGTCGGAATATCCCAGGGTTGTGATGGTAACGTTGTCGAATTCTGCAACACATTCCACGCTCGTTGCCGATAAAACATCCATATGCAGCTGAAGGCTTATGTCATAGTTCCTCGCCTCTGTCATGATCTGGCCGGCATTCACGTATATTTTTTCGGAGGTAGTATCGAAAATCGGGTAGTTCCAGACGGTATTACCATCGATTATCACAGAAAGTTCTGCGGTACAATTTTGGAATTTCTCAATATTATAATCGAAACTCAAATTGACTGCCTCTGCGGTGTTGGGGGTCACATTTGGCTTGTAAAACGTTTGATTGATGTAAGCCGTGTCATCAAAAGTAACTGGACCTGTTACTGTGTAAGAAACATTAAGCTGAGGTGGTGTAGGTGTAGGTGGAACATCAGTTTCCACTGATTTAAGAAGCGCCCTATCGCTGTTGTTCCCTTCCTCGTAGATACCGATTCCAAACCAGCCTTTATTTAACAAATTGTCCTTCAAATCAGATTTTGCTGCATTTAGATCCCATTCATGGTATACATTCGGTGCATCTTTCTTTAACGAGTCGCTATCATTTACATAGATAGTACCATCCCCACAGTCATCAAAAAGAGAGCGGGGGGTATCATGATCGGCTCTTTCCTGTTCTAAAGAAACTATATCAATGAGGTGGTCGGTATCATCAGAATCTTTCTGGATCCTGGCATAGAATACAACATTATCAATTGTGGCTTTTTTTGGTATGCTGTTTAAGTTGAAGTAGAAGAACGACCTTTCATTCACCCAATACAAGCCCTCCCAAATCAATCCGACACTTGTGAATGAAGATGTGTCATCTATTATCCAATTGCCTATACCTTGCCAACCCCTTGCAATCCCATCATCTTCTCCAACTACTGGAACCAGGTATGCTGTATTGGGTCCAGTAAAATAACTATAACTCAGTCTTGCGTTTTCCCGCTTGCCATTGTAACTGGATGTTATGTTTGCTCCGGACTTAAAGTCCCAGTCCAGACTCGAAGAGAAATCCCCGGTTTGAATGAGATTCACGCCCTTCATCTCCTCTGCCAGAGTAATATCCCCTGAGAGTGTTAAATTGGTACTTATATTAATACCTGAACTGAAGTCTTCATAAGTTGTTTGATTCCACCAAAATGTGTCTAATGTGAGATCCACGGAGCCGGGTTTCATTGTCAGATTATCGAGGTTGAATTTAGTTATATCATCAAAATCCCATATTGCACTCATGGTGTAGTCGCCGTTGTCAATTATATCGGGCTCGCCAGCAGAAACCATTATCTGAGAGTCTTCAAAAAACAAGGTTAGTTGTATAAATAATGAAAAAACAAGGGTCCAAACCACGAGATTCTGTAACTTTTTTTTTCTGCTCATTGATACCACTGTTGATGGTTTGCTTGGATTCTCACCACAATCAGGTTTATTTTTATTCAATTCTAAAGCTGTCTTAAATGGATATCATCTTTATTACATGATTGAAACGCTTCTCCTCTTTTTCTGCTATGGACTTTCCTTTTAGAAATTCAGTTACCTTGACGAGCCCCTCGGCCACCTTCTTCAATCCTTCCTTCGAGGGATTTGTAAAATCAACATTCGCCTTCCTGAATTGGTAGGCGATCATTGGCATTGCCGCCTCCATACCTCCATGAAGCTCACAAAATATCGATATAATCTCATCAGAGGCCTCAACAGGCGTCATAGGGCGGTGCGCTTTGTATTTGGATTGCATCAGTATTTCTTCAGGACTCCTCTGATCTTCTTGATTCCTTTCTGCATGGTTTTCTACCATTTCTAATCACCAGTTTGAAGGGGTTAAATGTAAGTTCTGAGCCGGTTTAATCCTTAATAAGCCTATCCAGGTATATAATCCTTTTGCAATGGACTCGTCGATAATTTTCATGTTAAGCAAATGGTATGGAGGTTGTAATTATAAAATAAATGATATAAGTATTTTTCTTAAATTATATCGAAATATCATGTTTAAAATCCAATTAACCAACCAATTTGGCGGAGTATGAAGGTATAATGCATAGAATCCCCCCATGGAACATCAATAAAAAATTAAACATAGCTTTGAAAGGGGCCAGAAAGCTCCCTTTTTACCCCGATTTCGCCCACTAGATTGGTTGTGATAAGAGCCTTTACCTCCTCAGGATCCTGGGTTTGGCCCAAAACCCACATCAACTTCACGAAGGCTGTCTCGGGCAGCATATCCTCCCCAGAAATCACTCCCACCCTCATTAAATCCCTCCCTGTGGAATAAACATTCATGTTCACCCTACCATAGAAGCATTGGGAGGTCATGACAACATAAACACCATTTGATATTGCATTTCTTATGCTCTCAATCATCTGATTAGCCGCGTGTCCAAGGCCTGTTCCAGCTATAACGATGCCCATATTTTTTTCAGCCAAATAATCGATTAGGGCGGCTTTTATGCCTGGATAAGTGTATATAAGACAAACTTTTTCTTCCATTTTTTCAAGCACTTCTACACTATCTTTCCCCCTTTTTCTATAGGACCCAGATATTTCTATTATTCCTTCTTTTACTGTCCCCAAAGGTTTTTCATTGATACTGCAAAAGGCACCCCTTCTGCTTGCATGCATCTTTCTTACCTTGGTTCCTCGGTGTATCACAACGTGTGAATCTGAGGTATTGCCATGCATCATAACCACCACTTCCCCCAGATCCGAATTAACTGCAAGTTGCGCCGCAGAAATCAAATTGAGTCTGGAATCGGTAGAAGGTCTATCACTGGACCTCTGCGATCCAATTAGAATCACAGGACTCGTGAGATTTCTCAGCATGAATGAGAGTGCAGAGGAAGTGTATCCCATGGTATCTGTTCCGTGTGCCACGATAACACCTTCTGCCCCTGAATTAAGCTCTAAGGCCGCTTCCTTTGCCAGTTTCTGCCAGTGTTCTAAAGTTAAATCCTCGCTGAACATGCTGAAAAGTACCTTTGCCTTGATGTTGCATATTTCAGCCAGTTCAGGTACAGAATAGGCCAAGTCCTCGGTGTTCAATGCTGGATGCACAGCACCTGTCCTATAATCAATATAACTAGCTATGGTGCCCCCTGTGCCCAAAACAGTTATCTGTGGTTTGCTCTCATCGAAATCTAACTTATTTTCTTTTCCAACTAATTTCGCAGCCCTTTCCACCAAAAAGATTCTACTTTCATCATTGACTGAGATCCCGATATTGTAGCCATTATCGAGTTTTATTGTCAATATATCCTCGCAACTCGCTTCATGATGGGGCATCAAAATACCCTTGTAAACTCCCTTTTCGGAGCTTATTGTAATTATGTCTCCCACCTCAATTTCTGATTCTTTAAGCAATTTGGCGACTTTCTTTGGGTAGTCCATAAGACCACGAACCGAAATAACGGTATTGAGTTAATAGGTTTTTTATTGGACCCTTATCGGGGTGGAACCGGGATTTTACAGGGCATAATCGAAATAAAACAATACATATATATATAAAATAGTCAAAAAACTTCACCAAACTCCTTAATATACTTAGGCGATATAACCTTTTAATGAGGTGAAAGGAATGCATGATACTGCAATATCCCAAAATCCTCCGAAATCGGCCCGAAAGCACCCTTCTAAAAACAAAAACAATTATATAGGGAAAAAAACTTTACCGCATTCTGTTGAGGTGCATAAAATGATCTCTAGAAGAGCATTGCGAATAGGTCTAGTTATCTTCATGTTGCTTCCTAGTATGATGTTTTTTGTCGTACCGGAGCCAGCAGAAGCAGATATTATAACCCAAGTTGAGATCATTATTAACCCCCCAGCTACCAAAGAAGTTGATGTTTCACCAGGCTCCACAGGAGTGGTTTCATTTACAGGTACTGTGAGTTTAACCAATATCAACACAGCGATTCCTCTCATGGTATCTTTGAGTGCCTCTGTTCCTGGAGCAGCAGCATCCCTATCACCAGCAGGTATGATATTTCAAGGAGCTGGTGATACTGAACAGCAATTTGTTTTAGATGTAACGGTGCCCCTTCTAACAGTTAGACAGCCTATAAAATTCAGGGTTGATGGAACCTGGAACCAGGGTGCAACATCAGGACAATGCATACCTGGAGAGGGGCAGGTCATAGTAACGCAGTTCCAGAGGCTTACAATATTCTCCGAAATGCCCTTGATCGAGACTGGCCCTGGGACCCAAGCCGTCTTCAGTATCAGGGTGGAGAACACCGGCAACTTCGAAGATGAAATTAGATGGGAGATTGTGAACCTCGAAAAATTTTCTGACAAAGGTTGGACCATCCCCCTGTTGCCAAAAACCACGATACCGAGACTGGAACCCAAGATATTCAGTCTCCCTATCACATTACCCCACGATTGGACCATCTGGACGGACAAGGTTGAGACCGTACAGCTTAGGGTGATTTCAACTTCATCTCCCGATGAATCGGTTTTCGAGGAATATCCGATTTTCATTAGAGTCAGAGGGATATACATCCCAGGTTTTGAGCCTGTATTTGCGGTTTTAGCACTTGCATTCATGGCTGTGATTGTAAAGAGAAGGCGAGATACAAAGGAATTAACTGCTTTTCGATCAAGAAAGTGATGAAAGGCCATAACTAGCCTTTGAATCCCAGCCCAAAATGGGGTGATACTTTGGATGTACGATTGGATTATGATGATGATGAGTTTGAAGAAGATTATGAAGATGACTTTGAAGATGAAATATATGAGGGAGAGGTAGTAGAAGTAGCAGAAGAAATGCCTCCCGAGGAACCACCGCAGGTGGCAGCGGCTCCACCTCCATCAAAGAAACCGAAGCCTGGGGTAAAGAAAGGCCTGATAATAGTTACCGTGGTAATTCTTGTTATCATCGCGAGCATTGTAATATTTATCTTTCTGCCGCGGGCACCTACAGACATCGCAATCAATCCGCAAACTGGATCAGATGGGTTGGTATTGAATGCTTACATCAGTTCTGACAGTGCAACTGAAAGCTCAGGAAAAGCTAAAATAACCATAAAATTCGGCATCGATGAGGTTTATTCCAACAATAACTGGAAGATAACCGGTAATTCGGCTGCCATAACTATTGACTACAATGAATTTGTTGTGGACAACGGCGAGTATAAAATCTTCGTGGAATATGAGGGTGTTTCAGGTGAGGCCACTTATAAAATTGATTGGGTATTGAAGTACATTACCCTAACCAATACCGATAATGTTATCGTTGGTGGGCAGCCGCAGTTCACACTTAACGTTGGAGTAGGCGGTGAGGACAATGCACAGCCTAAAGATGCAGAGATCAGGATTTCCAGTATCGCAAATACATCTGAATCATTATCTATCACATCAGGTATAGGAGAATGGGAGACCCCGGAAAATGCGCTGTACTCCACAACATTAACCTATGCAAAAAGTGGTAATTATACAGTTTCTATCGATATAGAAAACAATGCTATCAAAAGCTCGTCAAACTATGCCAGCTACACTGTTGAGAAGAAATTGTTAATAAATGCCCCTCCAAAAGCAAAATACACAATCGATGATCCACCTCCCGGAAATGAAGATGGTAACATAGACTTAAATGAGGAGATAGATTTTGATGGCAGTAGTTCTGAGGATGAGGGGGATTTAGAATACTATTGGCTTATCACTCTTAGTTCAAGTGCAGAGAAACCAGGTGTCATGGTACACTCCGATACAAATGAAAAAACAACTTATACATTTAGTAATCCTGGTTATTACGGGATTAGTCTGACAGTAACGGATCAACATGGTGAAATCAATACCAAGTCCGATACTGTAGCTGTCTTAAGCTGAATGTCTCAGGGGAATATCAAGGTAATTACATCTTTATCAATTATTTCAAACCTTCAATTCTTACCCAAGTACTTACCAACCCTCTCCATACCTTCTTTTATCTTCTCGTGATTCCCGACCCAGGGTCCATATGATATCCTGACTCCATTTTTAAGAGACTCCCCAAAACCCTTGCCAGGTATGAAAAGCACGCCAGTATTCTTTAAAACCCTCAATACGAACTCATCAGAATCCTCGCCTACATGCATTACAGTGTAAAGGCCGCCGTCAGGTTCCAATCTCGGTTTTCCAAGATGATGGTCAATTGCGGAAATTGTTGTATTGGCTGCTTCCTCATAGGATCTTCTAACCTCCTCCACATACTGCTTCAGGGTTCCATCCTCAAGGGCCTTGGAAAGATAGGCTTTCATTGCCATCTGATGCAAAGAGTCGGGACATAGGATACTGCACTGCTGTATGCGCTCCATGCCATCTATCACATGCTCTGCGGCCTCGACCCATCCGAGCCTCCTGCCCAAACCCCTTGCCCACTTGGAATTGGAATGCAATGTGACGAGGTTCTCATGCTCAGAAGGAGACCAAGAGAAGTACTTTGGGGGTGAGTCTCCAAAATACTGGGTTTTATAGGCATGGTCAATTAACAGAAATGAACCTGCCTCCTTTGTTACATCCCGCATTGTACTCAACAACTCGGGATGTATCATCTTGCTTGAGGGATTATCTGGTGATGGAATTAGCACCAGTTTTGGCTTATGCTCTGAGAAGATGCTCTTGAAATCCTCTATGGTCTTGTTTACATCTGGTAGATAGGTCCATGTCGCAGGATCAAGGACCTGCAAATGGAGGATCTTGGAATTTGGAAGTGCAAAATCCATTTGTCCAGGATAATTGGCGTAAGTTGGATCTAAAAGTAAAATCGCATCCCCTGGATCTGCAAGACATATGAAGGTATCGTGGGTGACCTGGGTGCTGCTCTGCCCAATTATTACATTGTCGCAAGTCAAATCTTTTATTCCAAATATTTCCTTTTCATAATTTGCTATCAAATCCCTCAGGTCACTGTCACCGGGTGTGGCGCTGTAAGCTCCGCTTTTATGAAACTCCTTCTTGTCGCTGCATACCTGGATGTAACTTTTCCGAAACTCTTCAGGTGCTTCGTGGTTAACCCATCCCCCGCCGAATGATATGACATCATCGGGGTCAAGGCCCATGTTGATGATATTTTTACGCTCCGCCATCTTCATGATCTGCCTTATTGGAGAGGGTTTTTTGATCTGCTCTTCCACTATCTTAGACAGTGCGGGCTTTGGCATATTATCACGAGAAGGGGGTAATGGGTAGGGACATATTAAAGTTGTTAGGTTATTTGAATTAAGCAATAGAAAAATGTCCCCCTTTCCATTTCTCCCGCCATCTTTAATAAGATACAGCCAGTAAAGAGGAAATATCCAAATTAGACTGACAAAAATCATCTTAAAAACGATTTCACGACAATTGGTATCTTTTCAATTATATCAGTGGCCATCATGGAGTAGCCCAGATCCTTGAATGCCAAATCCCCTGCAGTGCCGTTTGTGAAGGCAGCGATTCTTGCCGAGTTGAAAGGGGATACGCCCTTCGAAAGCATGGCACCCACACAACCTGCCAACACATCTCCTGTTCCCCCTACCGTCATGGCGCAATTGCCTGTCTTGTTCAGTTTCACATTCTCGCCATCTGAGATTATATCGATCGCCCCTTTCATTAAAATTGTGAATCCTGATTCATTGGCAAATAACTTCACCTGTTCAGCTCTGGATTCGATGTCTGGCTCGACATTTTTTCCACTTAGTATTTTGAACTCTCCAGCGTGAGGGGTCAATACTCCATCCCGATCTTTCAGAACCCCTAGTTCCCCTGCAACAGGTTTTATGGCATCGGCGTCTATGACCAAAGGTTTTTGGCATTCCTTGATAAACTCCAAGACCGCGTTTTGTGTATCGGGGTGATCCCCGAGGCCGCAACCAATTACAATGGCATCTATTTTATCTATCCAGTCATTTAAAATTGTCATATCTTCAGAGGTGAATATATCTCCACTTAGCCTATGAACTATGAAATTAGGTGAATAGGAAGCAATCACCTGGTAGGTCTTTTTTGGGGTGGCGATATGAACAAGATCAACACCCATGCGGTATGCAGCCAAACCAGCAAGAGCCGGGGCTCCTGTATATGGTCCTCCCCCAACGATCAAGAGTCTGCCATTGTCTCCCTTATGGGAATCCTCTTTTGGTTTTGGAAAATACACATACTCTCCAGGGCCGAGAAATTTCTCAGCCTCCTTGGGTATACCAATATCAACTACCACAATATCACCCGAGTTCTCTTTTGTCATTCCTTTCTTAACATCATGAAAAGTGACTGTCATTTCTGGATGTATGGCATCCTTTGTTCCCAGGCCACTTGGCACATCTACAGACAATACCTGGACATTGGATTTGTTAATGGTTCTTATGCAGGACAGGTACGGCTCTCTCACCTCCCCAAAAATGCCTATTCCCAGCATGGCATCTATGACAAGCTCTGCACCTTCGATGTCTTTTTCCAGAGAAGTTGCATCGACTATCTCGATTGTATCCTTTATCTTGTCATAATTTGTCCTTGATATCTTCGAGCGAATCTTGCTTTCAGGCTTTAACAGAATCACTTTAACTTTGCTTTTCTCTGAAAGATACCTTGCTGTGACATATCCATCACCACCGTTGTTTCCAGGGCCGCATATTATAACAACATTCTTATTCTCGATTTGAAATTGTGCAAGTGCGGTTTCTGCTGTGCCCTTCCCAGCATTCTCCATGAGCTGGAACGTTGGCACACCAAGGTGTTCCGAGTTTATGTCAAGTACGTTAACCTCTTTTAAGGGCATCATAGAATCATAAAACATTATTTCTGTATATCAAGGTTGTGCTTAAAGGAAAGGTGAATGTATCCTACCCGATACAGTTCAAATCCGCCGTATATATGCCTTAAACCTGCCATTAGGTATTATCAAAGGTAATTCTCCTTTATTAAAACGAAGTCTTGTCTTTATTTCCTCTTTTTCCTTTGAAAAATAAAGGCCAAAGTGGCAATTATTGTTAAAATGACCGCCAAGAAGATGATGAAGGTGAAAAAAATGGGAACCTCAGAGGTACGTTCGCTTTCATCTTTTTCCTCCGAAATTACGGTGATAATAACATCCTGAGTTATTTCTCTCCCAGATTCATCCTTGACCGTGATTCTAATCGTCTTTTCCCCAGGCTCCACACTTTGGGGAATCACTGCTTCAAACGAATATATACCATCTTCAGGTTCCTCATCTTTGTGACTCCCATCATCGTACATCTTTTGCCTGGGACTTCCGCCTATCTCACTTAGATCTATCCTAACATTATCTATGTCCTGCAATCCATTTTCGTCCTCTATTTCAGCGGTGAACAACACCGCGTCGATCCCGTTGTTGGAAACAACATCAGAAGAACCCAAAAAGGTCTTGATATGGGGAGGACTATTTATTTTGACCTCAACTGATACACTCTCTGTGTCCTCTGCATCCTTTGTATCCTTTACAACGACTGTGATCTCGTAAGTGCCTTTTTCATCTGGGGCATACCACAAAACCACATTCCCATATCCTGATATGATTCCATCTGTTGCTTGGTAGTCGTACGTTAAAAAGTCGCCATCCAAATCTTCAGCATAGACTGTCAGTGTACAACTTCCTCCTACTAAAATGTTTGAGGGCTCGCAAGTAAACTCGGTGATAAAAGGAGCATTGTTCGGGTCCTTTGGGGGTTGATGTGGAGGCTCTTCGTATTCCCTTACTTCAATATTTTTACTTTCCATGTTATTTTCAGTTTCCTCCTCCTCGGGCACAACATCATCGATTAGAATCGTGATTATATGACTCCCCTTCTTATCAGTCGTATCCCATTCAATATGAGTAATTTTATCGCTTTCTGCTGGTACGTCGATTATATACTTAATACCAATTGGAAAAGTATAGATGTCTCCATCAAAGAAAGTTATTGTTGCTGAATTGGCCTCTCTGTTTCCAAGGTTCTGTATATGGGCTGTTATCGTTATTGTGTCCCCCTCAAAAGGAGATGAATCTGAAAACTCAATAGAGGATACCATAAGATCCGGTATACGTTTTAATACCTTTATATCGATGGTGCCAAAGTTATTTACTGTATTATCATCCCTTAAATCAATATCTTCAATTTGAACTGTAATTTTGTGGCTTCCCTGTTTTTTGGTGGTGTCCCATTCAATCTGTACAAATCTTTTTTCCAATGGAGAAAGATCATTTAACTCTTGGGTACCAATGGGAACGGTATTAACATCACCGTCGTAGAATTTTACGAAAAGAGATTCGATGTCATATCTTCCAGCATTCTGGATAGTGGCATAAACCGTCACAATATCCTCCTCATACGGCTCTCTATCTGAGCTCGTTACCTCAAATAATACCGGGTCATATTCGCAGGCACTCACAATTATCCTCTGGTTAGTAGGTACATCATTTAATATCCTCTCTTCACCTGAAGGCCACCAGATTTCAATATCAACATCACCTGAATAATCCCCAAATCCAAAATGCTGAGCCAGAGAATGTTGATATGAATGTCCTGCTGTTCCACCCTCCAGTTCCTTCATCTGCGTGATTCCATTTGCGCTGACCTTGATTCTTGCACCAATTGAAGCAAAATTGCTCTCATTGGCAACAAGCTGCACATCCAGCCAATTGTTTTGCGCCTCACCGTTGTTTTTAAACAACCTCACCTCGTATTTACCGTTTTCGTAATGATACTTGCCTTCTGTTATCAAATCGATATAGCCGTCGTTATTATAGTCTACCCAGCAGGCTCCGTCGCTGTCCCATACCTTTACACCCACATCGTCGCTTACATCAGTGAAAGTCCCGTCTCCGTTGTTCTCAAAAAAGAATGAAAATGCGTAATCCACATAGTTCTTTATCTGGGGTATGAACATATCATAATCGCCGTCGTTATCGTAATCACCCCAGGCAATGCCAAAATGCAGCTCGTCTTCGCTCATATAAGGTTTTTTCTCGATCCCTGTATCATCCCTGACATCTGTGAAGGCATATCCCTGATCCGGTCCATCATTGCGCAGCATCTGGGAATAGTCAGTGTAAAAACCCCTTGGGTCCGTGGTATGGGCCAGGTTGCTTACCCACATATCCAGATCCCCGTCATGATCATAATCGGCCCATGATGAGCCTGCTGTGTGTCCGTAATATCCCCCGGCAGGAGCCAAACCTGCGGCGTTTTTCTCATGTGCAACCTCTGAAAAGGTTCCGTCCTGGTTGTTCTCGTAAAGATAATTGGGAGTCACAAGATAGTTGGAGACGTAGATGTCTGGCCAGCCATCGTTGTTGTAATCACCCCAGTTAACACCCATTCCTGCAAAAGGATTATCGCCCTCGTAAACCCCGGCATCGACGGTTACATCGATGAATGTGCCGTCACCATTGTTGTGATAAAGAACATCTGGATACCTGATATCATCAGCATCCCTCCAGTTCACGATATATAAATCTATAAAACCGTCTCTGTCATAATCTGCCCAGCCTGCCGCAAGGCCGGGCATGCCGTCGTCTAGGTTGCCTGCATCCTCTGTAACGTTGATAAAAGAATAATCAGGAGGACCACTGTTCCTCCAGAGGCAATCCCAGTATTCATATGGATGACCCACTGCATAGAAATCCAGATAACCGTCATTGTTGTAATCGCCCCACACAGCATATCCGCTTCCCTCTAAACCAACTTGAGCTGTGACTTCCTTAAAATCCCAATGGGGGGGACCGTTGTTCTCAAATAACCTGCTACCCTTCACAAGGAGGTCCTGGTAGCCATCGTTGTTGTAGTCGCCCCAGGCATATGAATCACCCCTGACACCTGAAAGACCCACCTCATCTGTCACGTTAGTGAAATTTACACCGCCGCTTCTGGTTTTGGATGTAATAGAAGAAGGTGATTCGCTATTTTCCAAATGTAACTCAGGATCAACCGCATTTGGAATGTACTGTTCAACAGGATTGTGATTAAACAAAGGAGTAAAGCATAGGCTTGGAACCATCATTAAAAGGATTGTGATCACCATAACAGTAATCTTCTTATTCATATATCTCGCCCATGGATGATAAAGGGATTTCTGATTACTTAATAATTTTGCGGAAAATGGGTTTAAGGATGACCTTCTCCCTTTTAAGTATCCAAGGGCAGATATGACTAATGAATTCCATTTGGTATTTTCTTTTCGCAAACATTCAAAAACCATGAAGCATATTGCGTTGAGGGTGTTATCATGAGCAACATAGTTTCGTTTGGGGGAAAAACTCCGAAAATTCACTCTTCAGCCTATATCGATTCTTCTGCAAAAATCGTAGGAGATGTGCAAATAGGAAAAAACACCAGCATCTGGACCGGCTCTATTCTGAGGGCAGATGAAAATAAAATTACATTGGAAAATGAAGTTGCCATCCTGGAGAATACGTTTTTAGAGGCACCTAGAGAATTCGAGCTTATCATAGAGGAAGGAACCCTTGTTGCCCACGGAGCAATACTACATGGTTGTAAAATATTGAAGGAATCAATGGTAGGTATAGGTGCCATCGTTTTGGATGGTGCAGTTGTAGGTGAAGGCTCTATTATCGGTGCTGCTTCACTTGTGCCAGAAGGAAAGATCATTCCTCCAAGGTCGATTTTCATAGGCTCGCCAGGCAAGGTTTTAAGGCCAGCAACCGATGAGGACTTCGAAAGGGTAAGAGGCTATCATACGAGGGTTTTAAAAAAGGCCAAGGAATACAAGAAAATGCTGGGCTGAATAGCATGATAGAACTGAACGAAGCAGTAAAATCTGCAAGACAAAAGCGTCCCAGACCAAATGATCTAAAAAAATATATTAGCTGCTGGAAAGAAAAGGATGTACTGGGTTCCGAAATTGTAGATTCCTTTGTAATGATCTTACGAACAAGAGGATGTGCCTGGGGTCTTTCAAGCGGGTGCTCAATGTGCGGATACATAAACGATTCTGCGAGAGAGAGTGTTGGGGAAGAAGACCTAATATATCAGTTTCAAGAGGCAATGAAAAAATATTCAGGTGAAAAAATAGTCAAGATATACACATCTGGAAGCTTTTTTGATGAAGAGGAGATCCCTGTCTCTGTACAGGATAAAATATTAAATGTACTTCAAGAAAAAACCGAGAAGGTCATAGTTGAAACAAGGCCCGAGTTTGTAAAGACAGAGAGGCTAAAAGGCATTAATAAAATCGAGATTGCCATGGGTCTTGAATCTGCAAATGATTTTGTTTTAGAGAATTCGATAAACAAGGGATTTAAACTGGATGACTATGTAAAAGCGGCAACAACGATCAATGACCTGGGCATTGGTGTTAAAACATATCTTCTGATAAAACCGCCGTTTCTCACCGAGAAGGAGGCAATAGAGGATACTATAAGCTCGGCAGAGAAAATCTCAAAATATACCCAGACCATCTCATTCAATCCCATTAATATTCAGAAATTCACACTCGTTGAAAGACTTTGGAGAAACAGAGAGTACAGGCCGCCCTGGCTTTGGTCTGTTTTGGAGGTTCTGAAAAACACAAGCAAACTCCAAGGAAATAGGCTGATGTCATCCCCAACAGCAGGAGGAACGAAAAAAGGAGCACATAACTGCGGAAAATGTGATAAGAATATATTGGAGGCAATAAGGGAATTTTCACTGACTCAGGATATCAATCACATAGAAGAACTTCACTGTGAATGCAAAGATCATTGGCAGTATGCACTTGCAACAGAAAACATTGCCAAAACCCAAGGGGATCTGTTGAGGTTGGTTTAGGTGCTTTTAGATGGCGGCCATATACAAGGAATACAAATGCAAGACCATGCTAAGAATGCACAAATACGTGGACAATTGGTTTTGGGAATCAGGCTCTGTCTCACCGTACCGTGCCTGTGAGCACGGATGCAATTACTGTGACGGGAGGAGCAAGAAGTACCATGCCTCAGAGGATTTTGATAATATCATCCATGTCAAGATCAATTCCCAAGAAATTCTAAGAAAGGAACTTGATAGACTATTTCCCAAGCAAAAGACACTTACTGATTTTGGAATGAAAACAGAGGGGGGCATCATAAAGGTAAAACCTGTTATTGCCATCTCAAGCGGTATTTCAGATGCCTACCAGCCTGCAGAAAGAAAATACAAACTGACAAGAGGTATCCTCAAATTATTTTTGGAGTACGAAGTGCCAACATTTGTGATGACCAAATCTGATCTGGTTTTAAGGGATTTGGATTTACTAAAAAAAATTAACGATACTACATGGTCCAATGTATCCTTTTCTCTCTCATGCGTTGATAAGAAAATTACCGCGGAATTTGAACCGATAGCAGCAACTCCTAAAAGAAGACTGGATGCCATGAAAAAAATAGCAGATTGCGGAATCTTAACAGGTATTATATTTATGCCCGTCTTGCCTTATATCTCTGATTCTAAAAAGCAGTTGGAAGAAACAATAAAAGCATCAAGAAAAAAGGGTGCAAAATATATTTTGGCTGCTTCCATGACCATGCGAGATTTGCAAGCAGAAAGATTTTACGAGACCTTAAAAATACATTATCCTGAGCTTGTTGAGAAATACAAGGTATTATATAGGAAGGGATATGAGCCGGATGGAAAGTACTTAAAGGATCTCTACCAAAAAATAAAGATACTGTGTAAAGAAAATGACATTCAAAATTACATACCCAGGTATATCCCGGATATGAAATTGAGTAAGAACCTCGAAGTCTCTACCATGCTCTTTCTCTGTGCGTATTTTCTTAGCCTTGATGGTGAAAGATACAGAGCCGAGGCTTTTCGAAGATTGGCCCAGACAATAGAGGATATGGATGAAAAAATCGAGGATATATACGGTCAAGGAAGGCTGGGCGGGATAAAAGGTATCGGGAAAAACACAAAAGAACTTATAGAGGAATTCTTGGAAACTGGAAAATGTGGATATCTAGATGAATTAAGAGGATAAAAAAAATCGATCTAATCTATACTCAAACTTTCGATATCGGTGTGCCTGCTTAGTATATCCCTTGCGAGCTTCAGATTCCTCCCGTCCTTACCTATGATCTTTCCCTTATCCTTGCTCTCCACGCTCACAGTTGCGTGTAGTTTATTTCCGCGCCTTTCTATTACAACACCCTTGATCTTATAGTTGTGGAAGATGTTTCTAATGAATTTTTCGGCATCGTCGGAGTACTCGATTACATCTAAGTTCTTCTTAAACATCTCATAAAGACGTTTTACATTCTCACCCTTCTTACCTATCGCGGCACCTATCTGCCCTCTTGCCACGATAAAAACAAGTTTATCGGGGGTGTCTATACAATCCTTTACAACGGTTTTTGTTACCCTTTCAAATGCTGATATTGCGCGAAGTGCGTCTCCATTTAGGGTTATATTGGTCATTATTTCTGCCCCAGTGCTAGTATTTCCGATTCACCTTCATTTAATACAGAAAGTATGGAAATCGAAAATGGCTTTCCACAAGCTGAGCCCAACTCGATGTTGGTGCCGCCAAACCGATGAGATGGAACATTCTTGTACTCATCAATCAATACCACATGTTTTTCGGGGCAGTTCGAAGATATTATGATCAATTTCGCCTTTCCTGCCTTGACAGCTTTTTCAGTTTGCTCGAAGCCAAAAAGTACTTTACCTGTGGTAACCGCCGTCTTCAATGCTTTGTTTATATCCATATTTATCCATCCAGAAATTCACAAAGAAGTATTTTAAATTTTTTACCTGGCTCTCCCCTATTACTTGGGTTTCTTCTTTACAGGCGTGTAAATCAGGTTCACGGCCCCGGTACCTAAGGTGACAGGTTGACCAACAATAATGTTCTCTGCAACCCCATCCAGTGTATCGATCTCCCCTGTCATACCCGCTCTAAGCAGGTGGGTGGATGTGATTTCGAATGCGGCACGTGCAAGCACACTGGACTTTCTTCCGGAAATACCGTGTCTGCCTATCGCCTTCACATCACCGTCATTTGTCATGATATCAGAAACAAGCATGATATGTCTTTTATCAACTGTCAATCCCTGTTCCTCCAGTGTCTTACTCGCCTCCCTTATAATCGCGTTTCTCGCCGCTTCAATTCCCAGCACATTGTAAATTTCCGATATACTGTTGGTCACTGTTCTGGAAATATCCACATGAGCCAACTGCATCACCTTTGGCAGGTTCGAGCCTGCGGTGTATATCACGTATTCCTCCCCAGTCTTCCGGATAATCGCTCTTTCGACCCCATCGATGCCTTTTATTTTCAGGTCCCTTACAGCCTCTGAAATTCTCTGCAGCTTTTTGTATGAGGACTCATCGCAGCGCACCATGAACTTATCGCCCTCGCATGTGAAATTACCCTTCGCCTCCCTCAACTTTCCGAGTTTTGCGTCGATATCCTCCAATGACAGCTCTTTCTTCTCGAGCTTCTTTGGATCTGTGTGAATCACAACCTGTAGATTCACCATATCGGTCTCTATTGAGGCGATGTCCACGATCTTGGTGATCTCGATATTGGACGCGATTTTTCGAACCTCGTCTCTATCATATTTCACAGTTTCATCGAGATATATTTCCATCATCGGGGTACTGGGTACCCTTCTCGCATCCACGATCTCGATTAATCTTGGAAGACCTAGTGTAACATTGATCTCAGCAACACCCGCATAGTGAAATGTCCTCATGGTCATCTGTGTCCCGGGTTCACCTATGGACTGTGCCGCAATTATACCTGCCGATTCGTGGGCATCAACTATGTGCTCCTGATAACGTTCATACGCCTTTTTGATGATATTGGATATCTCCTTGCTCGTGAGTTTCTTTCCCTCTATCCTTTCAGCTATGGCAGAGATGATTTTCATGGGTAAATCTATATGCAGCTTAGTAGCGCCATCGTATATCATTTTCTCTGTATCATTCAACGGAGGAATTTTTTGGGGTACGACTATCTCAATTTTCGGTTTCTTTCCCGCTTTTTTGCCTTTTTTCTTCTTTTCTTTCTCAACTTTCTTTTTGCTCTTTTCTTTATCTTTCTTCTTTGGTTTTGTAATTTCGACACCAACTTTCTTTAAAATCAGATTGGCTTTCTTTTCAGAGAATAACTTCTTGAGTTTCGAAAAATCAGCCTTCTTTAAAGAACCAAGGGTGTACCCCTCTTCAGCCAGAACAATTGCATCTTTTTTTGCAATCCCACGATCCGTGAGAGCCTTAATAGTTGCCGCTTTTGCCAAGTTCTATTCCTCCTCTACCTCTTCTTCTTCAAACGAAATGCTGAGCATGTCCTTCTCCTGCGTTCCATAGCTGGCCAGGGCTTTCTCCCTCTCGCCGGTGTACAATCCCCAGTACCTCTCCCCAAGAACCTCCAGAAGAATGTCATCCATGTCAATAGCATCCCCTCTGATACTCCTTGATGGATCCACACCATCCTCTCCATATTTGAACTGGATTATGGTATCGGCGGTATTTCTGACGGTACCATCCTGCTTGACTTTCAGATCCTCCAGTGCATTGATCAATCTCCTCTGCATGTACCCTGAACGCGATGTTCTCACCGCGGTATCCACAAGACCTTCTCTCCCTCCCATACTATGGAAGAAATACTCGGTTGGAGCAAGACCACTTTTATAGCTTGATTCCACGAAACCTTTGGCCTCCGCACCCAAGTCGTTCTTTCTAAAATGGGGCAGTGTCCTGCCCCAGTATCCCCTGGCGATCCTCTCTCCTCGAACCGCCTGCTGGCCGATAGATCCAGCCATCTGGCTTAGGTTCAGCATTGAACCCCTGGCCCCTGATTTCGCCATGATAACTGCAGAATTTTCCAAACCAAGATGTTTTCCTGCAATTTGACCAGCTGTGTCTCTTGCTCGTCCAAGTACCTTCATGACCTCCACTTCCAGGGTCTCCTCCAAGCTTCGCCCTGGCATCTGCTCCAAGATACCTTCCCTGTACGCCGAAACAAGCTCATCCACCTCGCGTTTGGCGTTCTTCAGAAGGTCCTCGATCTGTATCTTGGCTTCATTGGGTATATCCTCATCATCTATTCCTGTGGTGAAACCTCTTACCATTATTGCACCCAGGGCCAGCTTTGTAATGGTATCAATGAATTCCCTTGCCCTATCAGAGCCGTAATCCCTTGCCACCTTATCGAGAATTCGACCCTTGAACGCACCAACTGCCTTTTCATCTATGGTACCGCAACTTATCTTTCCATCCTTGATATGAACAAAGGCATCGACATCGCATTCCTTCTTTTTGCAGTCATCACAATGCTGACATATGGATGCTTTAAACTCAATATTCAGATCCTTTGGAAGAGCAAGGTTGAAGAGCTCTTTTCCCAACCAGTACTCAATGCCATCCTCCACACGGGAGGGGGGCAAATCTTCGTAATCCAGCCTGGCAAGTATCTTTATTACCTGCTCTCTTGTGAACTTAGAATCCCTGAACGTAAGTAAAAATGAACCTGTTACATAATCATGTATTGCTCCGATTACTGGTCCGCCGAACCTTGGGGATATAATATGTTCTTGAACCCTCATGAGCACCTTAGCCTCCACCCTGGCCTCCTCGCTTTGGAGCACATGTAAATTCATTTCATCTCCATCGAAATCGGCGTTGTAAGGGGGACATACGGCGAGGTTGAATCTGAATGTCTTATATGGCATCACCCTGACTTCATGGGCCATCATGGACATTCTATGCAAAGATGGCTGTCTGTTGAAGAGCACTATGTCGCCATCCACAAGCTGCCTCTCCACCGTGTATCCAATATCAATTGATTCAGCCAATGTTTCTGCGTTCTTCTCTGTTACCTTGACTCGCCTATTATCGGGCCTTATCACGTAATTAACACCTGCACTATAGAATAGGTCCTCAGGGGGATTTACGGTGTTTCGGATGAGTTCCTTTATGGTATCTATATTGTAAGATGTAACCCTAATTGGAACAGTGAGCTCCTTTGCAGTCTCCACAGGTATTCCAACCTCGTTTATGGAAAGCAACGGGTCAGGTGATATCACTGTTCTTGCCGAGAAGTTCACCCTCTTACCCGAGAGGTTGGATCTGAACCGCCCTTCTTTGCCTTTTAACCGCTGTGCCAGGGTTTTTAGCGGTCTTCCAGAGCGGTGCCTTGCAGGAGGTATACCTGATGTTTGATTGTCGAAATAAGTCGTAACGTGGTACTGTAAAAGTTCCCATAGATCCTCTACGATCAGCTGAGGTGCACCTGCATCCCTGTTTTCTCGAAGCCGCTGATTGATTCTGAGCACATCCACGAGTTTGTGTGTGAGATCATCCTCTGATCTGTCACCCGACTCCAGTGTTATCGAGGGTCTTACAGTAACAGGTGGAACCAAAAGCGCGGTGAGAACCATCCATTCAGGCCTTGCGATACCGGGATGGATACCCAGCGGAATAAGGTCCTCATCTGGGATTTTTTCCAATCTCTCTCTTACCTCCTTGGGGGTGAGCTTATGTCCATCCTCCCTGAAT
Source organism: Thermoplasmata archaeon (assembly GCA_020348445.1). Lineage (GTDB taxonomy): Archaea > Thermoplasmatota > Thermoplasmata. Next base: position 4,100,153 of record CP070751.1, on the reverse strand, counting down.
GTGGTGGGTTTGTCCAAGGTGATCTTTCTCTGGACAGCCTTACAATGTGGACAGGACTGTCTTTTGCTAGCATCCTTTGCTGTCTCTTTTGTAACCAGCATCACATCCAGAAAATCTCCGCCGGAATCGCCTATTCTATCCATATCCTTCTTGTATTCCTTGGCCTGGGCATCAGTTAAAAGTAGTTTTCCACATTCCCTGCATGTTGCCTTCAGAAGGTTCTTGATATCCTTGACATAGCCCACATGAATTACCGGCATGGCCAAATCGATATGTCCGAAATGACCTGGACAATCGTCGACCTTTTTACCGCATGTTTTGCAACGAAGGCCTGGCTCGATAACACCTAGATGGGGGTCCATAAGCCCCATATCTATAGGAAAACCGTCATCGTCGTAGGTATCGGCTGTTATTATCTTGGTGGCTGATAGTCTCCTCATCTCCTCAGGTGAAAGAAACGCGAACTTGATGCTCTTGATCCTTTTAGAAACTCCTCTTCCTATCATCTTAAATCCTCCAATTCCAAAACTTTTTGACACATTTCAGTGCATCGTAAAGCTCCGCACTTCTCGCCAAAATTCTTCGGAAATTTTGTCGATTCTGCGCTGGCTCGACCCTCGCAAAAAGTTTCGGCCATCCAAAAACTCGGGCCTCGCCTGCTCGAATTGTGGGTAGCTTTGAATTTGCTCATCTTAAATCCTCCAATTGAAGCCTCATGGCCACACCAAGTGAAAGAAGCTCGTCCAAAAGCAACTTGAACGCGTAGCTCGTTTGAATTGGATGGATACTGGCGTTGTTCCCGCAAACAGGACAGCGGAGAGCGCCCTGCCTATCCGCCAATGCGATGTGCCCACATTCCGTATTGCCGCAAACATGTTGGACTGTACCATCTGACTCGTCAAGGAGTCGATCTTTGATCACCATGGCAGCGCCGTGACCTATTAAACAATCTCTCTCCATCTCACCGAATCTCAGACCCCCCTGCCTTGCCCTACCTTCAGTGGGTTGACGGGTTAGAATCTGAACTGGGCCCCGTGAACGTACATGGTGCTTTCCTGCCACCATATGATGGAGCTTTTGATAATATATCACACCAACAAAAATCTCAGCTTCTATGATCCTACCAGTGTTGCCATCGTACATGACTTCCTTGCCATTGTCCTTAAAACCTGCAAAAATCAATCCCTGTCTTAAGGCCTCCTCGCTCTCACCGGAAAAGGCCGTCCCGTCCACAAATCTCCCCTCCATTGCCCCAACTTTACCGCCGATCATCTCCAGAACATGTGCCACAGTCATTCTGGAAGGGATCGCATGGGGATTTATTATTAGATCAGGAGTGATCCCGCTCGCTGTAAAGGGCATGTTCTCTTGAGGTTCTACAAGACCTATGACTCCTTTTTGACCGTGTCTGGACGCGAATTTATCTCCAAGCTCAGGGAATCGTGGGTCACGAACCTTGACTTTGACCAATCTGCTTCCATTCTCGGACTCGGTGAGCATTACTGAATCCACATAGCCATGTTCGCCATGTCTCACCGTAACCGATGTCTCTCTCCTCTTCTGAGGTGTGAGGAAATCCTGCTGCTCCTCCAAAAATCGCGGCGGTGAGGTTTTACCGATAAGAACATCCCCCCCTTCAACATAAACCTCAGGGGAAATTAGCCCGTCATCGCCTAGGTTGTTGTAAGAGATATCGGTTCTTGCACCCCGTACATCTGGACTTGGGATTTCAAAATGATCCTCCTGTCCACCAGGATAGCGTCTTTCTTCTGCTCTGTATGTTCGCATGAACGTTGAATGCCCCAATCCTCTTTCTATGGAAGCTTTATTGAAAACCAAGGCATCTTCCATATTATACCCCTCGTAAGAGAGCACGGCCACGACAAAGTTCTGGCCCGCAGGTCTCTTGTTGAAATTCACGTACTCCATGGCCTTGGTCTGAACCAAGGGCCTCTCTGGATAATGCAGCAAGTGTCCCCTAGTGTCAGGGGATATCCTGTAATTGGATGATCCCAATCCCAAAGATTGCTTGGCCATTCCGGCTCCCATTGTATTTCTCGGAGAGGAATTGTGCTCAGGGTATGGAATGAGGTTGGTACATGCACCCAGGATCACCATGGGATCGATTTCAAGATGGGTGTGCTCGGGTGAGAGCAGACTGTCCACCTCGAATTGATCGTGGCAAACATTACACTCAAGCTTTACATTTTTATCAGTGGTTCCGATATTGACCCAAATAAAGTCCTTTTCTGATATATGTGCACCACATTTGACACATTTACTAGGGGGTTTAAAGGCTGAAACCGCGATGTATGTGTCCTCCTCTTCCTCGGCATCGATCCACTCTATTATCCCGTCTCTTATCAGGTCGATTATTCTGAGTTTTCCTGTATGCAAACCCTCCACGTGTTTTCTTGATAAAAGCACCCTTCCGCTTTCAACCACCAGAAGAGGTCTTCTAAGCCTTCCCTCGTCGGAGTTTATGAGAATCTCGTTCATCTTTTCATCGTATCTGATGTTCACTTCGTGGGAAAGTGCCCCTATTCTTCTTTTTCCCCGAACCTCCTGAACCAGTTCCTCTGGTTTGTCGTAAAGCCCAACAAGATTACCGTTGACATAAACCCTGGTTTCCTTTGTCCTTTCGCCCCTCACCTTCTTCAGTCCGAAATCGGCAAGCAACATCTTGATTTCCTCTTCAAGAAATCCCTCTGAAACATCAACTATGAGGGTACAGTTCTTTACCAGGCCGCAATTCTGGCCTTCCGGCGTCTCGTTGGGGCAAAGCCTTCCCCATTGAGTGGGATGCAGGTCCCTTGCCTCAAAATGAGGTTGGCTTCTTGTTAAAGGTGATGTCACACGCCGAAGATGACTTAAGGTGCTCATATTGCAGGTTCTGTCCAAAAGCTGGGATACTCCGGCCCTACCGCCCACCCAATTTCCAGTTGCCAGGGCATGAAGCAGTCTCTGGGATAATAGATCAGGCCTGATCGCTGAGGCGATTTTAAACTCTTTCTTTCTTAAAAAGCTCCTTTCCAGTTGATACTTCAGATCCTTCATCAGATTTGTGAAGGATACCCTGTATAGATCCTCCATGAGATTACCAGACAGTTTCAGGCGCTTGTTGGCATAGTGATCCTTGTCGTCAGGTTCTCTCTTTCCAAGCGAGAGCTCTAAAACCGTGCGTGCTATCCTGCCAAGGAATATGGCCTTCTTGAGCCTGTCCTCAGGTCTATCACCAAGATGAGGGAGAAGAGAACGGTCAAGAATGGATGCAACTTTCTTGACCCTGTACTCCTTGGCCTGCCCGGTAGCAAACTTCTTTTCAAGGTAAAGGATGGAATCCTCTGTTGTAAAAATCCCATTGGGTGGATAGGATTTCTTGTTCTGGATCTCCTCGATATTGGCATAAACGATGTTCGCCATCTCGGGATCGCTTACTATTGACTCGAAAATTGTTTCGTCACTTTCCATATCCAGAGCCTTCATTAGAACAACCAATGGTATTTGACCAGAGGCAGCTGGTACAGAGACCATGAGCATTCCATCTCTCTTTTTCTCAACCAAGGTCAGGGCGCGATATCCCTCTCTCTGGGAAAAGACCTTGGCCACCTCCATCCTATGTCCGTACCGCTCGTTGTACTCCACCATCACCCTATTGGGTGCTAAATCTTCCAATGAGATTAATGCCCTCTCGGTTCCACCGATTATGAAATAACCGCCAGGATCCAAGGGATCTTCTCCAACCCCAATCAGATGCTTTATGTATTCCTCGTCCGCAAGCTCAACTTCGCTATCTATGTTGTCCCTGTGTATGTTGCATTTCTTTGATTTCACCATGACGGGTAGGTTCCCGATATGAACCCTCTCAGGTTCCTTGTCCACACCGTTTTCGACAACTGTGCACTCAAGATATATTGGAGCCTCGTAGTTCAGGTTTCTTAACCTTGCTTCCATTGGTGTGAGGGGATGGGTTGCTCCATTTGCCTCTTTTACCTTGGGAATATCCACAAATACCGTGGGCTTTGCATTCCGCTCGATTGCACCTGTCTTTGGATTCCTAAGTCTTCCAACTCGAATCTCGATTGTTTCACCGCTGGTCTTGTCCACCTCGAGTCTTATGATTCCCCTTCCATCTTCGCTCTCTCCTATCCTGATATTATCCACCAAACGCTGCATCCCGCTGTTCAAGTTATCAGGGGTGGGCAAAAAGTCATTATAAGATGCGATATGATGGTTCACAATACTTCTTTCCCTAAAAAAAGCCTCCACTAACTCGCGCATTTACTTCACCCTCTCTACAACCATTCTGTATACTACACTCACACCTGCAGATTCGCTCCTCCTCGTGACCTTTATGATACGCCCTTCCGTAATTTCACCCTCCACCATCTCCAAAATCTTAAGAACTGGATCGTCCTTTCTTATTTTGGGAAGCTGATCCACTTTGATCTTTAAACCTTCTAAAACCTTCTTAGCTTCTTCTTCAGAAAGAAGTGTGTGCTCGGGTACCAATTCATGTAACATAACATTGACATCTACCATTAGCAAGCCCCCTATTTTTGTAATCGATCTGCCCACGTTTTTTCAATCTTGTTATCATGACTCTTTTTCAAAACCATACTTCTATTTTCTCACCACACCTTTTCCTACCACATGTCCTTTCGTCTCAGCGAATTTTGGAAACGGGCCCGAGGGGAATTTCGAGTTCCCGCTCCAATCGGGGCGAGACTTTTCGAACCCCCGACCACCTGGTTTCCTGCCGAAAAACCCGGTCTCGGCTGTTAGTCCTTACTACTTTCTATACCGCCAGATTGTTCAGTTAAAAGCCAGATGCTCTTTCTAGGAATATATTCATGGCTCACACTTTTCCATTTTATCATAATATTCTACCTAGCTGAGCTACGGGCCCATTATTTCCATAACACTTAAGGTGACCTGACCATAATTATTTTCACGTATTTAAATTTATTGGTTAATAGATAGCTCTTACATGTTATCTGCGATATTCGAGTTTTAATTTCGCTGAGTTTAATAAAATGGTATAAATAAAAGCTATTTTTTGCAAAAAATATATAAACCCCCAGTTTCGACCCCCTTTCATCTACTTAATACTCACCAGGAATGATTTTGTCTTTATGGGTTCATCTTCCCAGGTTCTTTTGCATATCATTTTAATACTTGTCTCGCCATCTTTCACCCCCTTAAATTGGAAATTCTCCTTTCCCCCTGAGCCGATCCCACTTGATCGTTGCTCAAACGTTTTTCCAAGGAGCTCAATATAATTCCCATCGAATTCCGCCTTCCAAACATATCCTGTGGTTGGATTTGAATCCAAAGTGATTGTGAATTCCTCGCTACAGGCTATTTCTATGGACTCTTCGTCCTCAGATAAAATTTTCAGATGATCACCAAAATTCTTTTCTTCATGTTTCATCAAGGTTGTATTTGTCCAACCTCTCGTCATCCACTAATACCCTCATAATCCCGTACACAGAATAGACGAAGGGGGCAACCACTGTCCAACGAACAAACTTTTTAAAGTTTTTACTCCTTTTCATGTGGTAAACGACCTGAGGGCTGAATTTGTAGTAGACGTATTCTGCGTCGTCCATGAACTTGTTTCCCTTCTCTGTTTTTCTTACGATGTTGTCCCTCACGTCCCTTAAAAACTGAACTTCAGGTGACAATACAGAACCATAAGCCGCAGTGGCTATGAGACATTCAGGTTGTGGAGGTTGCGGAGGTGCAGGAACGATCCCCGTGACGCTGTACATTGGGAATGTAGTATCAATATCGCATTCACCATAACCTATCTTGAACCAGCCGTTCTCACCCCAGCCAGAACCCCAACTGTTTTTGCAGATCCAACACTGCTCGCTCTCGCTGAATCCCACGATTGCAATTGCATGATATCCAGCAAAATCTCCAGTAACGTGCCTGTAAACTCCGCCTCGGTAGGAAAAGAAATCCTCATATACAGCCATTCCTCCCACAAGCGGTCCTACACTTGAGAGCACGTTCTTTCTCTCGCTCACATTTGTTATCTTCTTCCATTCTGTTATTTTCGAGGATCTCTTATCCCAATCACTGCATCTTTCGTTACAGTTGGTATCTGTGGCCCTATAGGGGAAGCATGCTTCATCAGATATGCCGTCGCCTTTGGCATAATCGAGTGCGGGCTCAAAGGTCCAGCCGGTATTGCAGCATCTTCCACATCCACAGAAGAAGAGATGCGCTTCAGAGAGGTCTATGCTCAAATCATGTTTATCCTCCTCGATCTTCATCATGGATTCCATAACTGCACAAACGGCAAATGAAACGCATGATCCACAGGAGGATTGGTCCTTTATGGATGTGGTCCAGTTTTTCCCGCGTGCATTTCTCCAATCCCATTCCTGTGGAAACGAGAAAGCCTTAACAGCCGCCTTGATTTCCAGACGCATCTTTTCCAAATCTTCTTTTTTTACGGCGAGTCCTAGGCGCTTTTTCTGCTCCTCGAAAGGAAGCTCTGAAAGTGATGTCCTGCCTGCCTTCCAGGATTGTCCTTTTTCCTTTATCATATTAATTAGTTTTTTCTCATCGATTCTAGGCATGCTATCCCTCTAAAATATCGTCACAAATATAGTATAGGCAAAGACTTAATTCTATAAGTATTTTGGGAAAATGTGGTATCAGGTTGTGGTGGATAAGGAAATAATGATCCATAATTGGAGATGATATATAATATTTATTATTCTACAAACTGGTAATTTATCACGTCTTTTTTTTGGGAAATTAAGAGGTGTAACTTACATTTGCTCTGCTTCAATTTCCACTACATCCTGAAAATTCCTGACAAACAAAAACCTGTCAACTACCAGCTCAATAATAGCACAATCAGGTTCGTTGGTAAAATCACTCATATAGGGATGTAAATTAAGGAACTTTTTAATTTTTTCATCTTTATCCAATTGAACTTCTTTGGATTTACCTAGGATGGTAACAAAACAAGCTTCAGCAAGATCCGAAGGACTGTTTTTCCTGTTGTCCACCAATACAGAGGTTCTTGGCTCACTGCTTATGTTCCTGAACTTCCTCGTGTTTCTTTTTGTCACAAAAAGTATGGACTTTAGGTCCTCTGAATATGAAAAGGACACTATATTCGTGTAAGGATGCCCCCCATTGGAGGTCGCCACAACTGCAAATCTCTGGGATTTAAAAAGATCCCTTATATCCTCAAGTATTTTATCTATTTCCATATATATCACCTATGGACAATTAAAAATCTGCTGTCCTTTCTTGCCAATTCAACGGCCCGAATTGCGCTTTTCTCCTTGTCCTTTATCTCAAGCATGATGTCCATGTCATAGGGTCTCGTATAAACAAGGAATTTATGAAAGTCACGGATTTTAATGGTTTCGGCATGCTTCTTTGAAGCGGGATTTGAATGATGATGGCTGTAGTCCACCATGGGTATTCCATCAACTCTTTTCCAGGTACCCTCTATAAGTTTAAGAGATTTTTTTAAACTCATACCAGATGGATTTAGACTCTCATGAAAAAAATCAAATAAAACCGGTATACCAGTCTTTGCACTTATATCAAGGCAATCCGATGTATTGTACATGCCATGATCATTTTCTATCACGAGTCTTTTTTTAATCCTAATATCCAGGCTTTTGTACCTTTTTTGGAATCTGGCCATGCTCCCTTTCTTATCCCTGTACATCCCCCCTACATGAATCTGTATCTTGTGGGTTCTGTCGAGGCCCATTGTATCGAGAACCTCTGCATGATAAATAAGCTCTCTTACACTGTTTTCAACCACATCCTTTCTTTTTGAATTGAGCACGTTAAACTGGTCAGGGTGCATGGATATTCTCATATCATTTTCCCGCACATAATCACCTATGGACCCAAATTCGTTGGAGAAATACCCTTGCCAGTCAAATTCACATACAGGATGAGAGGCAAAGGGAACAAGATCAGAGGTGATGCGAAAGAAGAGCATATGGTTTTTCTTGTTGTATTTCAATATTTTCATCAGACATTTTAGATTGTTATTCACGATTTCCCTGAGTCTGGTTTCTGAATAGCTATTAAGCCTGAAGGTCTTGCTGCTCTTACATCCAATGCTTCTGTTAATGCAAGGGTATCCTATCCTCATCCCCAGAATTCCCTCCTGCGATCAGGCTCGAATCCCTTTCGAAGCTCATCAGGATAGGGATGGAACAATGTCTGATTTTTTAAATATTCCACATCGAATCTTAGCACCCATGAGTAAATGAGAGAGAGGCAGGATTCGAATGGAGCTCGATCCTCCTTGTACATCTGTATTGTATCTAAAAAAAAGGTCTTTTCCTCCCTTGATATATTCTCTGATACATACCCGAGAGCATGATGAAGCACGTTGATGTTTGATTTATATGTTGGTCCTCTGGCCAGCGCAATATCCAGATGATTCTCGTATTTTTCTAGGATTTCTCCCTTATCTTTCTTTTTGTGGCTAGCAACGATATTACCCAGATTCTTCAATTCCTTTTGGTTGTAAGACATGTAAAGAAGCTTGTTTTTTGTCTGCAATTCGATTAGTGCCTTTATATTATTTGCCTTTTTTACCTTTCTGAATGCAGCAAGGGTAAATATCTTTTTTAAAAAATGGTCCAGGATCCTGGGATTGGAAAGCCTCATCTCGTCTTCCACAGCTTTGCCTGAAAATCTTCTTTTAACCTCGCCACCAAAAAGGCCGTCGCCCTTTGAAAAATTTGCAGGGTTGTCTACATCCTTATAAACCTTGACATCGCCAATACCACAGGATGGTGATTTGGATTTCAAAATAAAGCCATCAACCGCATTTAAATTATTTAGATATTCTTTGACAAAGGAATTCATCTTCCCTGTAAAATCTGATTTTGTTGACGGTTGAAACATTGTATTTTGACCTTTATCCTGGATAATTCTCACAGGATATCTGGGAACACCCAGACCGATATCCGTCTCAGGGCAGGGTGTTTTAAATTCCACATATGGCTTTAAACTGTTAACGAGATCGTTGTATAATATCTGACCATTGAAGCGACAGTTATCAAAACCTAGGCATCGGCTGCACACCAGAATGGGTTTTTCGAAGGATTGCATACATATTCTCCCTGCAAATGATTTACAGGCCTATAATTCTTTGCAGTTTAATGTATATTAAATGTTATTGCCTTTTGATATTAGAGGTTCATTTTTATATATAGAAAGAATTGATTAGAATTTAAATTACGCTGTTATTGTATTATAGCCTATATTAAGGACTATTCTTGTTTTTGAGGGTTTGACCTTCTTCTTAAATACGACCATTGGGTCCCTGTATATGATCTTGCCAGTCCATTTGTACATCTCAGAGGCGTTCTTTATGGGGATTAGCAGCCGCTTTGGTATATATTTGAAGCCTCTCTCTGCATAATTTTGCCAGCCATAGTATATATCGATCTGATCCCTTACAAGATCCTTAAAACCGCTTGTGTTCAACATCACTTCATCATATTCCAATGAATAAAGACCCTTTTTCCTAAGCTCCGAAAGTGGTATGTACCTTCGATTTAGAGTCAGATCCTCGGGTATATCCCTTATGAAATTGATATACTGCATGGCTTTTCCTAGTATCCTGGCATGAGGCAATGCCTCATCTCTAAGATCCAGAATCCTAGCCATAAAAAGTCCTATGACCTCTGCCGAGCCGAAAATGTACTTATCCAACTCACAAAAATCTTCATACTTGTTATTGGTCAGATCCATCTCCATTGATTCCAGAAATGAAGTAACCCATTTTTCTTCGAAGTTCTTTTTGTCCACAAGCTCGGAAAAGGAATCCACCACGATGTCCCCAGTAACCTCACCTGCCCTGGCCCTCTTATAATCCCTTTTTAATTTGTAGAATTCATCGATTCTCTGCGGAAAGGAATCCACCATGTTGTCCGCCTTGCGTACAAAGCTGTATAGCACAAAGACCTCCTCTCTCTTTTCTTTTGGAAAGAAGATACTGTTGTAGAAGTACGTCCTGCTGCCTTTTTTAAAAATCCTATATATGGTTCTGTTTGGCATGATACCTACCTATCTCTTCGCTTACTATTTGAGATGAAATTATCACCATGGGAACGCCGATCCCAGGATGTGTGTAATGACCAGTATAATACAGATTCTTCACCTTCTTGCTCTTATGTCTTGGCCTGAATATTGCGGTCTGCCGCAACGTATGGGCGAACCCAAGAGCCGTTCCCTGATAGGCATTATATCGGTTAGAAAAATCATTATGGGCAAAAGACCTCTTAACCACAACTGCATCCCTTATGTTTTCCCCTATTAGATTTTCCAGATGCCCTATAATTTTATTGTAATAATTCTCTCTTATCTTCTCAGTATCCTCAAGACCGGGCGCAATAGGAACTAAAATAAAGATATTCTCTCCACCTTTGGGGGCAACTGTTGAATCTGTCTTGGATGTGCAAGAAACATAGTATGAAGGCTCGTTGGGCCAAGAAGGCTTCTTAAAGATGGTATCAAAATGTTTCTCCCATTTAGGGTGGAAATAAAGGTTATGATGAATCAGATTGTCAAGCTTTTTATTCAATCCTAAAAAGAACAGCAGTGATGAGGGCGCAATGGCCTTGCCATCCCAGTACTTCCTAGGATAGGTTTGGTTCTTTTTGGGAATCAGATGGGTTTCTGCATAGGCATAATCGGCATTCACTACAACTATATCAGCATTGAGGGTGTCCTTTTCGGTCACCACCTTCCTTGCAATCTTCTCATCAACTTCTATCTTAGTCACAGCCTCGTTGAACCTGAAATTAACACCCTGGGATAGATCTAGGTCGTAAATTGCCTCCACCAGCTTTCCCAAGCCCCCCATTGGATACCACACACCAAGGTTGAAATCAACATGGGACATAAGAGCATAAAGTGCAGGAGTGTTGTAAGGGGTGCCGCCGAGAAACACGATGTTATACTCGAGAATCTTCCTTATCCTTGGATTTTCGAAGAAGCGTTGAGCATAATGATCCAGCTTGTCGAATATGTGCAGCTTGGTACCCTCAACAACGAGCTTGCGATTAAAGAAGTCTGTGAGATGTACATAATCCTTGTAGATGAACTGGTTCATAGCCACATCGTACTGATATTTTGCACTTTCCAGGTATTTCTTCATCTTCTCGGCACCGTTTTCCTCCATTTCATCGAAAGTGGCAAGGTTCTCGTTGAGATCTGCTGAAATATCCAGGGTGTCATTCGGACCGAAGAACACACGGTACGATGGATTGAGCTGTACCAGTTCCATGAGATCATCTGGTTTCTTGTTAAATTCTGAAAAGAACCTTTCAAAGACATCCGGCATTAGGTACCAAGATGGGCCCATATCGAAGGTAAAGCCACCTTCCTTCCATACAGAGGCTCTGCCCCCTGGCTGTTCATTCTTCTCCACCACCGTGACGGTAAATCCCTGTTTTGCTAGGAGGGCTGCGGTGGCTAGGCCGGAAAAGCCGGCCCCTATGATTATTACCTCCCCTCTATGCATTAAGGAGGGTAAATAAAAGATGTATATAAAATGTTTACGTTGTAACTGTGTAGGGTAACTTTGTATAGCATATAAGCACATTAATGAGATAATTAATTTTTAGCAACTCTACCTTTGAAAAACAGATATACCATTAGGTAAAAAGAGAGCATTGCGAAGTTGTAAAAGAAATCCTCAGCGGGAATCGTGGTTATTCTAATGTTCCAAATGGCTTCTGAATTGTAAAGCACTATTGGGATTGATGTTAGTAGGTAATTCATGATGAAAAAGGGTATGAATACAATGATTATGTAAAGCCAGTAGATAACTGACTTCAGCATATTTGGATATGCGAGCATAGCTAAAAAGAAAAACAGAGCGCAGGAGAAAAGTACAGTTGCGGTGTAGTTCTGATAGTAGAACATGCTACCTGCCACAATAAAAATTAATGATGGAACAATAAAGACTCTCGTATCATAATTAAATTGCCTATCGTTTAAAAAATATAGAAGCGACTCGTAGATAAATATACATGAATAAGGTGCCGTCACAAAGAACATTATTTCCTCAATTGGCAGCCCCACTATATCGAAATCCATAACGTAATCGTGGTTGAACCACCAGTCCCCGCGGGAAGTTGCAACTGCATCCCATATTATGTAACAGCCTCCCACAATCAGTATTGAAATAAAAAGCGGCTTGAAATGTTTGTAATAACTGATTCTCTTTTCAAAGGAAAACAATAATGGAAATATTATGATGAGGACGTTGATTATCAAGTAGTTTATCATGGGTTTAATCTCCTTGTGATTTATTGATTATAATAGGATAAATGATAAGCAATTAAGCTTTTTAAGGAATATACCAACATTGTTAAAATAGATTTAGGTTAAGAGCTGAAATACAAACACTATACTTTATTAAATAATTGCGGGTCAGGATCGATTTTATGCCCGTTGTCACTTTTATTTGAAGTAATAAAGAGCCTTTAATAATTGATGCACTTTACCCTTGGTTGACTGAATATAGATGTATTTACACTGACAATCTATATGATCACAGTAATCGTGGTGTTCCTATTCATGGAATTATTTGTCTGCTTCCTGTACAAATTTGTAATTCACGGTTTTCTTTGGGTGCTCCATGAGGACCATCATAGACCCAAGGAACATAGATTGCAGAAAAATGACATCTTCTCTCTATTCTTCAGTGTCCTAGCATTCATTTTTATTTTATATGGAATTCTCTCGGGCTTTAATATCTATTTCTGGATTGGTATAGGGATTATAGCATACGGTATTGGTTATTTTATGGTTCACGATATCTTTTTTCACAGGCGAATAAAGATTAAATATATACCTAAAAGTGCCTATATGAAAGGAATATTAAACGCCCATGGTCACCATCATATGAAAGCCACAAAAGAAAGGGCAATCAACTTCGGTTTTCTCTATGCTAATAAAAAATATAATGTACCCGATTAAGAGTAAATACATAGGTATTATATTATTTCTTATAAATTACTAATTAAATGAATATATTATAACAGTAGGGTTAAATAATAAATATCTACAAAAAAGACAAATAAGAAAAGGGATGCAACCCCTTTATTTGTTAGTTTTGAAGCCACTCTTTGTTCATTTGGTCTTTTTATTAATCCCACAAGACCGATATAAAGGGGTAAAATGGAAAGCAAACCAATTACAAAAAATCCAATGCTCGTGGTCGCGGGAACCAGCATGGCCATTATGATATAATAGAATGTGCATAAAATGAGACATAAAGCCATCACTGTAAAACCAAAGGCGCGACCCTTTCGAACAATCATGGTCTGTTTATTACCTAAGATGTCACCCTCCATATCAGGCATCTCTACACTGAGAATGAAGAACATACTATAAAGCATCAGTGGAAGGGCAAATATGAGAAAAGAAATATCGAATGCGCCCTTCATAACAAAATAGCCCATCCCAGGGAGTAATATCCCCGCCGTGAGAACTGTAGCCAATTCTCCCATTTTGCGGTAAACCAGCCTAACTGGAGGAGCTGAATAGAACCATCCTAAAAGATTGCCAAAAATAACAAATGCTAAAAAGATCAATGGGAAAGAAAATACCATTAAGAAAAACAAAGCCAAGATAATGGATAAAAAAATCAGAAAAAGGGAAAAATTTCGGGCAACTTTCCTTAATTCGGGATAATTAACAAGTATACCACTTCCACCAGAAAACATTGTGGACCTGTTATATTTGTCAGCCTTGTAATCGAAGTAATCATTGCTATACGAGACAGAGAGATGGGCAGGAAACAAAACAGCGTACCCCAAAATAAATCTAAGCAATGAATAGTCAGTACCTGTTACCATGGCATACAGCGCCCCAAGACAATAGAGTAAAAAACCACCTACCACGAAATGGATTCTTCCCAGCTTAATTATCTTAATGATCCTGTCTCGATTCACAATAGACACCATCCATTATTTTCTTTTATGTTATCCTATTAGGATTTCACATACCTACTCAACAAATTTTACTATTCAAATGATCCCCCGTCCCCTGATAAATTTAAAGCTTTATTGTTATCTCTCTTTGAATTGTACATCTGAAGTTATTCTTTTAAATCAAGGATACCAGTAAGTGAAATAAGAACATTATCACCTTTTTTTGTTTTGTTATTTATATCGGTGAAATAAACATATAAGTTATTGGCTTTCATCACCCTACCTTCCCTCCCATAATCCTCAGGATTTCTTCCTATTACATACCCTCTTAGAAAATAATTCTTATCACCATTTGAGTTGATCATGGTAACAAACCCTTCTTCCCAATGTTTGTTTTTATCCACTTTCTCTAGTTTAAGTGCTCTGTACATGTGAAGCTCTCCAGCTAATCTAACAACGATCTCGGTTCCCGGTTTGAATCGCTTATAATCAAAACAACCACTTGCATCCTCAAACTTGTTACAAGATCTAGCATAAACCTTAAAATTAAAATGGGGTTTAAAATCTAAAAAATCGACATTGAAATATTCTTCAGATCCCGGAATTTTGGGATCAGTTTCTATGTCTTTGATTACGCACCTGTTCCAATATAACATAACAAACACCCTTTAAATCAATGGATTTAATACCTCATAGTTTTAGCCCCTTATTTAACTTTATGTGAACAAATTACTCCCCCATTATAAAAAAACAGTCAGAGATCCTTGTCCCACCCAGTAGTATCCCCGATATTTGAATAACCAACAAGTATTGCTATGCATCCGATGATAACTCCTAAACCAATGATAATGATTGCCGTGCAACTGTATTCATTGCCCTAGAAGAATGCTAAGGTAAACCAATAACCCCGATAATGGTACCCGCTAAAAATATCACCTTGTTAAACCCGATTAGGATGATCCAAAGGGAAACCACCATCAATACCAAACCTATAATCAATAATGGTAAGAGAATTATTGCAGGACCTCCGCTTGCGCCCGCTAAAATAATAAGAGTAATTCCTCCTCCCATCATGATTTTCAGGGTTCTATTTTTCATGAGCTATTACCGTAGATATTTGAATAATCAAATCATTTACGCCATCTCTTCTGCTTTTGAAGACGATACTTTTCCACTCTGATTGCCACACTTTCCTCACGTTTTTCCTTTATAAAGAATTTATAGAACAAAAAAGGATCCCAGGATATAAAGAAGGCAACAGCGACTAGAAACGGTGCGATACTAATTCCTATCATCAATGCCATCCAATCATACTGACCCGAAGGAAGGAATATGATAATTGAAGATATGGTTCCCACTATCGCAACCCAAATTAAGATCTTAGAAAATAATTTAAAATCTTCAAACGAAATAAAAACATATTCTGAATCTGGAAATAGAATAATACGGATCCATAATGACATCAAGGGCTCAAAACTTATCAATATGCCAATTATCAATAAAAACAAAATATTTGTCACGAGGAATATGACAATGGAGATAATTGTGCCAACCAACGCTATCCGAGATAATATTTTTGATATATGTTTTATATCTTCATAATCGAGCATCTGCACACCGCAATCCTTGATCATTTCGCTAGATTCGTCTCCTCGCCAAATGCTTAGTTATTGTATTGTTTGTTTATAGAGACTTTAGTATATAATATTACTTGAAAGAATACATTGTTGCTTTATTATCGTTTTTCAGCGATTATAACAAACTATAATATATAAGATGGATATTTCAGAAATATGAGGATCATAAAAAGTATTATATTGATACTCACTCCAAATACCATTGCAGTAGCGATTTTGTCTGTTATCTCCACATTCTTATGCATGCATTATGAGATATATGCCGATTTTCCCCTTACTTTAATCGGTATAGCCGTCGTCTTTCCCATAGTTTTCTCCATAAGCACGGCATATACACGCAGGGAAAGGTCCCTTAATTATTACGGTTCCCTCAAGGCATATGGTAGGGCTATTTACTTTGCCTCAAGAGACTGGGTCCCCAACTCAGAAGCTAAATATCAAAGGAAGCTAAAACGTATATTAAGAGAACTTCTTGGAGGACTTCGCCAGATGTTCATGAAGGAACCAGAGAAAAGTGCAGCAGAGGAGAGATTTATCTATTCCAAGTTCTCTGAGCTATCACTTTTTATCAAGGAAAGTGGTAACCGCGGCATGCCCCCAGGAGGAGTATCGAGAACCAATCAGTTTTTAAGCAAGATGCTGGAGTCTTTTGAGAGCATGAAACATATATATCAATACCGCACCCCGATAACCCTCAGGGCCTACAGCAAGATCTTCACCTACATCCTACCCATCTTCTATGGACCTTATTTCGCCAACTTATCAAGGGATATTCCCCTTGCCATGTTCTTTGTAATGCCTGTTCTTTTCAGCATTATCCTGGTTTCCCTGGATAACATTCAGGATCATCTGGAGAATCCCTTTGACATGGTTGGAGAGGACGATGTCGTGATTAATGAGAGGAAGTTTACACGATGGCTTGACCTATAAAATAAAATGATATCTACATACTAATTGCTCTTTTCTAAATCACCATCAATCAAAAAAGGTATAAACCTTCATTCTATTCCATGCCCATATCCCCACTGGGGCCGTAGGGTAGCTTGGACAATCCTCTCAGCTTGGGGTTTCGTTGAGTACCGAGTTCCCGGAAAATAACTCGGTTTCGAAAATGATACGAAATGCTGGATACCCGAGTTCAAATCTCGGCGGCCCCACTTAAATTTTATATTAAATTAATACGTGGGGCCGCCTTGGCCCCTCGGTTATAATTGTAATACAATGGTGTCTTAATCCTCAGGGCTCGGCGGCCCCATTTATACATAGCCTTGTCTTTCAGTTATAATTATATAAGAATTGGTTCTTAAGCTGAAAGACTCGACCGCCCCATTTTATACGCCTTGGCCCCTCGGTTATAATTGTAATACAATGGTGTCTTAATCCTCAGGGCTCGGCGGCCCCATTTATACATAGCCTTGTCTTTCAGTTATAATTACATAAAAATCGGTTCTTAAGCTGAAAGACCCGACAATTCAAATTTCTTAGTTGCCTTGCCATTAAGTTATAATTCTAATTCAATTATGTCTTAAGCTTAATGGCTCGGCAATTGAATCTTCTTATTAGCCTTGGCCCTTCGGTTATAAATGTAAAATAATTGTTTCTTAAACCTCAGGGCTCGGCGGCCCCTTAATAAACGCATTGGCCCTTAATAAAATAAAAAAAATAATAACAAAAAAAAATTGTGAAAAAAAAGTTAGTTTACGCTACCTTTCTTCCAGGTCTACGAGCCATTCGTGGATCTGCTGCTCCCTCTCTTAATTCATCCCTGGCTTTCTTGACGACCTTCTCTGGATCCTTGTAATATGCTGAGATGATCCTGGAGACATCCATATAGTTACTAACACCAATCTTTTGCATGTAAGCAATAAGGTCGATCCTGCGCTTAACTTCTCGTTCCACTTCCCGTAGCGACCAGTTCTTTTGAGCCTGCACCTTCTCGTAAATATAGCTGTGACCACTGTAGTTGAAAGTATCGTCTGCAGGATTCCAAGAATAGGCGGTATTTGTAATGAGCTCGTTTGTCTCGGGATCCAAACCTACTATCTCAGTCAGACCCTTAACCCTTCTTGTCATCTTCGTGCCCACCTTAACCTGAGCCTGAAGAAGCACCAAATCCAAAGCCGTGATCAGCGCTCTCGGGAGATTGATTGGGGGATTCTCCATCCTGTGAACCATAGCCTGGGTGGATTCTGCATGAAATGTCGTATAAGAGGCTTTACCTGTGGCCATGGCCTGGAAAACTGTGTACGCCTCAGCACCTCGCACCTCACCCACCATCAGATACTGAGGTCTCTGCCTAAGACCCATGGTCAACAAATCGAACATGTCGATCTCACCAGGTGCCTTGCCAGTAATGGGGCTCTTTGCTCCAAAACCGCTTCTAGTCAATGTAGGCACCCAATTTTCATGGGGTAGGTTCAGCTCCCTTGTATCCTCGATTGTCACGATCTTCATCTGGGGAGGAATGAAAAGTAAAATCGCGTTCAATGTGGTGGTCTTTCCACTTGCCGTTCCACCGCAAATCAGCATGGATTGTCCATGCTCGATGGCCAGCCAAAGATAGACCACCATCTCTGTGGACATGGTCTTGAATTTTATCAAATCAACGAAGGTAAAAGGATTCTCTCTGAACCTCCTGATGGTAAAGGAGGATCCCTTCTTCGTGACATGAGTGCTTAAGGTTTCCTGCAATCTCGAACCATCGGGAACAGTTGCGTCCAGCATGGGACTTGCCACACTTATATGCTTTCCACACTTCTGTGCCATCCAGACCACGAAACCATCAAGCTCAGTAGCTGAATTGAACTTGATATTGGACCTGATGGAACCGTACTTCCTATGATATATGAAGATGGGTACACCCACACCATCACATGAGATATCCTCCACCTGGTACTCGATCATCATCGTCTGGATGGGACCATATCCCATAAAGTCCCTTCTTATGTAGTAGAAAATCCTTTCCTTTGACAGTGGGTTCAATCTCAAATCCATACCGTGTAGGAGGCCATCAACGGTTTTTCGAAGGTACTTCTCTGAGATATCAATGGTTCTGTCCGGGATTAGTTGTACAGTATCGATTAATCCTTCCTTGAGAAGCTCCAAGACATTTTCCTCATCCTTTGAAAGCGGGGGCTCTATTACCTCATAGAGATATTCGTCGGTTTGGTTGTCGTACCTGATTCGTACATAAGAATATGGATCTTCAACAGTATCGATCTCTATCTCATCAACATGTTTCTCCACGATCTTTGGTACAGGTGTTATCTTCTTGGCCAAATCACCTTTTAGACCTCCTGCCCCGGAGCTGGTTGTCATTATCCTTCGAGGTGCCGAGAACCTCCTTACAAAGAAGGTACGGTATCCGATTTTCACCCTCTTGAAGAACTTCCTCATTTTCGATAGCTCTTCTTCTATCTCTTCAAGTTCTCTCTCCTCCTCATCCAACCGAGCTTTCTGGTCCTCGATTTCGGCTTTCCGCTCTTCGATGGCCACTATTTGCTGGTCAATTTCAGAAATTGATTCAACTTTTGCTGAAGGTTGTGATGCCATTTGAATCCACTCCTAATCAAATTATAAATATGCCAACAATCTGAGCATCATGAAAGCACAAACGAGCAAAATAAAGCTATGTACCAAACCGTTTTTGATCTTGCCCGTTGAAAGGCTTCCTGCTATTAAACCATCGCCCACAGCATGGGCTAGGGAGGCAATTAGATATGTAAATTGAATGGCAGATATGGCTTGGGATTGGATGATCTGAACCGTTCCTCCACCTCCTCCACTCCCAACCAGCTCTTGAGTTTCTTCACCTGCCTGTCTCATCTGGGGAAGGAAGGTAGCGTTCAGGATGAGGATGGTGAAAAGGAATACAAAGAACGAAATGTAAATAACGGCAATATAGGTGCTCATAGAAAGTTTTCGCTCCTTTTCCATGAGTTGGACCTGTTTTGTATCGTTAGCAACCAGTGTCAGAACATCGGCCACGTTTCCTCCGGCATCATTGGACTTCATTATAATTGCACATACCCTGTTCACCAGCGGGGTTTTTACTTTTTCTGAAAACAGCCTGATGGCCTCGTTTGCAGGCACTCCCCAGTCAATCCGGGCAGCCATCTTTTTAATTTCTGGCGTGAGTTTACCATATCTGCCTCCAGATGCAACCACAATGGCGTCTGCCAAGGTCATACCGAATCTTCCCGCCTCCGCCACATCCCTTAGGAAATCTGGAAGACGATCTTCGATTTGCTTTATGTTCCTGTCACGTCGCATGATATAGACGCCGGGAATGGCACAAGGGGGTATCATAGCCAAGATTACGAAGTTCATCATATCGCCGTCAACGCGCATAGGACTCGCCGGCGGTTTACCCAGTTCGTATCCCCTATCGATTCCAAGGCTTCTTTTTTCGTAACCCTCCTGATCTAAAAATTCATCGGCCTCCGATTCTGAGATGGAGTCAGTTATGAAATAGTAGGTAATGGTGTCACCCTCTTTCTCCAATACCTGTATATCACTGACACCTATGGCACCCACAGGATTTCCATCTGGATCAAAGACCACCTCCGCTTCACCTTCAAAATCGATGGTGCCCACCTGAGAGAGAAAAGCGAGTATCACGAAAATTATTGATATAACTACGGCTATCGCAACGGTGATAGCAAGCCAATTAGTCTCTTTTATTGCCTTAATTTTTTTTACCTTGTCCTTTCCCGCTTCTTGTGCCATGTGAATTCCTCTATTCGCTCATTGATGATATCCCTACAATGAATCCCACCTGGGTCCCCGGGATCATTCCAAAACAAACCACATAAAGAAGCATTACTATGAAATCAGGATTGCTGCCCACTAAAGCCATAATGGACATCATAACAACCAAGAACAATGGAAAAGCCACGCCAACTGTGACGAAGCTCTCGGCAAGCATACCCAGTGTTTCGATTCTCGCCCGAAGGTCCAATCTTCTCTCGTCTTCGTACTGCTTGGCCTTTATCAGGAAAAACGGCTTCAGCTCTCCACCAGAGCTGGAGGTGGTTACCACACCCTGGAGAAAGTCCTGAAATTTCTCAGAGGGGGTTCTAATCGAGGCTGTTTTGATGGCCGAGAGTATATCTTGACCCAAAAGTTCTGTATCCCGTGTGATCCACTCGGCTTCTTTCTGGATTTCACCATATATTGGCTGTTTGGACAGTTCCTTAAAGATAACATCGACATTGACGTTGGCGGATGCCATTGCGGAGATAAAGCTCATTGCACTTGAGATCCTGCGGTCTATGTCCTTTGCCCTTGCCTTGGCCTTGCTGCCTGGAGTGGACATCATACCAAAGTAGACTAGAATCGGGACAAAAATGACCATCATCGCACCAATAACAAAACCCCAAGGACCCCACTCAATGAGCCAGAATATCGCTCCGAGAACTATTCCCACAACCAACATGGCTACAAATGTGAGTATCGTGGTCATTAGGACTATGGCCACGTACTCATCGGGCCTGATTCTCATATGGGCAGCTTGAAGGTTCTCCTCAAGCTTGGGATTTGTTTTATCACGCCTTTTCACGAAGTTGCCTATGGTTCTCCAGCAGAACTGTTGATAGGGAGTCAGTTTTATCTGCTCAACTGCCGCACCTTTGGGTAGCTTGACAAGATGCGGACCAAAAGCCTCGTCATAATCCTCCTCATGCTTCTTTGTGACTATCATACCTCTTTTCGAGGTTTCCAGGGACTTAAATGCATCTCTCACTTCAGGCGACATGAAAACTCACCTTTTCTTTTTAGCTCGTACGGCCTCCCTTTGGGCTTCGAGACGATCCATCTTTTGAATTTCCTTCTTGATATTTTCATATGCAATCTCAGGCTCTTTATAGTAGGAGGAAACCATTGTGCCTACATCCCGAAAATCTGTCATGTGTTTCCTGATCATATAATTTATGATTTCGATTCTCCTCTCAACCTCTTCCCTCATCTCATCGGATGTTAATCCCTTCATCTCTTGAATTTTATCGTACAGGAAGCTGTGGCCTTTGTATAAGAATGAATCAGTGGCCTGATCCCATTCGAAAACCGTATTTGTAATTAATTCGTTGGTCTCAGGCTCAAATCCAACTATTTCTACCATATCCATAATCCGTCGAACCACGCTTGAACCTACTCTAGCATGTTTTTGGATTATCACGTTATTCAACGCCGATAAAAGAATCCTTGGACATGAGATCGGTGGGTTTTCGAGCCTGTGAACCATGCTCTTCACGGAATCTGCATGCATGGTGGCATATGTCGTGTGGCCTGTTGCCATGGCCTGAAACATGGTGTATGTTTCCTTTCCTCTAACCTCTCCCACCATGATGTAGTTGGGTCTTTGCCTTAAAGCCGCTCTGACCAAATCGTACATATCCACTCCACCGGCAGCTTTGCCGTCCGCACCTATGTCTCCTGCCCCGGTCCTTGTTACGCCCGGTATCCAATTCTCATGGGGGAGGTTGATCTCCCTTGTATCCTCTATGCTCACTATTTTTGCCGTGGGTGGAATGAACAGCATTATAGCATTGAGGGTAGCGGTCTTTCCACTGGCTGTTCCCCCTGCGATTATCATGGATTCCCCATGCTCAACGGCAATCCAAAGATATGCAACCATTTCCGGTGAAGCGCTGTGGAAATCCAGAAGATCAACGGGTGTAAAGGGCTTTTCCTTAAAACGTCTAATGGTAAACGACGCCCCACGGGTTGTCACTTCCTTTGAGTAGGTCGCCTGAATCCTGTGACCTTCGATGCTTGTCCCATCCAATATCGGTTGAGAAACAGAAACTTGTTTTCCGCATCTTTGTCCCAACAAAATCACAAATGAGTTCAGTTCATCCTCATCAGAGAAAACCAAGGAAGTCTTGATGGATTCGTATTTCCTGTGGAAAATGAATATGGGGACATCTATGCCATCACATGAGGTGTCCTCCACATTTATATCCTGAATGAGGATATCAATTGAGCCGTATCCCACGAAATCTCTAATGATGTAGTAACGAAGCTTATCCTCCGTCAATGGATTCATTTTCAGGCCCCTACTCCTGATCAAAGCATTGAGGTTCTCCTCAAGGTATTCCTTTCTGTCTTTCTCGCTCATCTCCTCCCAATCATAGCCCATTGTCAATCTCAAAGTATCTTTCAGGTATTGCATGATCTCTTTTTCCCTCACGGTGAGTTGGGGCTCGATTCCCTCAAAAATGTACTCGCTTTTTGCTTCGTTGTAAAGAATTCTCACGTAACTGTAAGGTTCTGTCACAGGGTAGTATTCTATTTCTTCGATATTGGGATCCTTAATCACAGGTATCTCTGTTAGCATGGACCCCCTCTCAACTTCTTTTTCCTGCCTCATCCCCTCGGCCACCCTCACCCTTAGTGGCTGTTTATAAAATCGTTTGGCAAAGAGAGCCCGGTACTTATCCCTGAACTTGGGCGGTCCAACTCTTTCTCGAGATCTCTTTTCTCCCTCTCCAGGTATTTCAAACGCAGTTTTCTCAGCCATGTAATTCCCCTAATTAATGTGGTTTAAATATATATATTATTTAGCCTGCCTTCCTATGTAAGCCTCAATAAAGGCGTGGGTAAGTGAAAATTCAAATACCCTGTCTATAGTGATCCGAATCCCCCCGGATACTGCGGTAATATTGTAATCCTCTCCATTCACCAATCCTGCATTTCTGAATGTTGTGTCGTAATAGGTTTCCCAGGCAGATGAATATCTGGTTTTGATGGTGAGGGTAACCACCCTATTTGGGTCAGATAGGTTCGTGTAAACCCACCTGTCCGTATACCATAACCTGGTACTCACCTTCTCAGGACGTGTCCCAGTAATTCTGTCGTCTGAATCGTGATAAAGCGAAATCAAAGTTGATGATAATTTAACTTCATCTCCATGTTTTTCAACATGAAATTCTGGTTCATTATACACTATCTGGCCCTTCGATTGGACTATGAGAACTGCCCCATTTTCGTAAACCAGTCTCTGCTGTACGTAAAATCTGTTGAGTGCATATAGGTCTATGCTGCCTGACGAGTTCTCGTATATATCATCGCCGCTGTCTTGAAATGAGTAGTTGAAGAACTCCGAATTGAGTTGAAGAGAAAGTTGGCTCTGGGTTTCTTTCTCGAAAGGGGGAACTCCGTCCGCGCCAAGCGCGATGGTGGTATCCCTTGTTTCATCCCTGTTGTCCAGGGATATCTGTTCATCCACGGTTTCTTTCAATTTACTGAATTGACCTTTGACGTCCCTCATATGGCTTTCTTCATTATCTTCCATCATAACCGGTATCCAGTACAAGATCAGAAACGAGAAGAATGCCAAAAAGACCATCAATGCCATTATGGTACCGATTACTGCCGCAACTGCATTAGAATCCTCTTTAAATCGCCTTATAGTCTCATCTCCTTTGAATTTTTTTCCTACCCAATTAAGTGCAACCCTGGCGAGAACTAGTTCTTTTGGCTTTTGATTCCATGATCGACATAAAGGTCTTCTTGATTTTTCCTCTTCATTGATAGGTAATATTGTATATATAATTGTCGATTAGTTTATCTGGATGGTTGATTTTCTCTGAATTGTCCCTACGAGCCTAAATCCGCGTCTCCTATCTCGATTGTGAAAATGTGCATGAAACCATTCATTCTATTCATGTTATCAACTTCAAACTTCATCCATTTGGAACCTCTGCCAAGGTTCCTATAGTAATTGATGAAGCCTCCATCTATAGCGCTTCCCTCTTTCCCCTCTTTGGTTGTAGAGATTACTATATCATCCTCGATGGCACCGTCTATGTTTCCAACTCTTAATGCCGTGATAGATAATGCTTTGGTATGGGGTACGATCGCTACAGTTTTCTGAGTTCCCCAAGTTGTCCCACCATCTAAGTTATTGTAATATACCACACTATCACCACAGCCAACTGCGACATCCAGGAAACGCAAACCATTGATATTACCTATATCCACATATGCATTAAATGAATCGATATTGGTATCAATTGTGTCTGCGCTCCAATCCGTTAAGACATCGTCATCGTTTAAGAATCGCCACACATCACCACTGTCGGTACCTACAACAATATCAGGATATAGGTCCTCAGTTGCACCAGTGTCATAATCTTCCTGTAGAAAACCGATTGCTACACTGGTTCCATCATCTCCACCGAGGCTATGAGTATATGCCTCATCCCAAGTACCAGCATCGTTCTCAAAAACATATAAGCCATTTGTTGTAACTACGACAACGTCTCCATCCCCGTCGTTATCCAAATCACCGATTTCAATCCCATGACCAATTGGAACTGCACCGATCCCTGATGCTACATGGGGCAGGGTCTGATCCCAGGTTCCGTCATTTTGGTAATAGATTACCTCTCCACCATCTGTGCCAATAACGATATCGTACGGTTTATCCCAACCGACCTCGTTGACCTGACCTGTTGCAACGGAGTATATTTCATCAGTGAGATGGTCGATTTCTATTTCCTCGAAGTGCCCACCACCAAAATTCTCCCAAATCGAGAGAGTCGGTTTGCTTTCACCTGCCCTGCCTGTAACAATCTCTCTATCAGTATCCTGATCGAGATCCTCGAATGCCACACTCCAAATATTTCCTATGTAATCTGATTGACCTGTAGTCCCCCCCACTTTTGCATATATATATTTATCAAAATACCCGTTCTGGTTCTCATAGAAATGACCATGGACTTTGTCACTGTATGTGCCTTTTCCTGCATATTCATGCCCGCTCACTATATCCATTATTGACGAAGGTGAATCAATTATTATCTGCTTAGCGAGGTAAGAGAATTCCTCACCATCCCCACCAAGCTCCTTGAAGTCCTTGATAATAACTGTATACGCCACTTTGCCCATGAGCCACGGGTCTTTGTCAGCTAGAAGGAGATTCACAGCAACGATGTAATGAGTCTTGCCACCCGTTGTATACGTAGAAATAGGCCCCACAGCACCCTGGTCTGGAGGATTGGAAACCACGTGGTTACCCCAGAAGTCCTGGATCTCCAAATTGGTAAAGGTAACAGAGCCAATTGAATCTGTGGTATCGGTCACAATCCAAACGTAAACCACATCAGTATTTTGGAATGTAAAGTAATCATCCTTAGGTCCAATTACCCCATCATCAGGTATCTTATCACCGTTTGTGTCGGCTATGGGTACACCTGGTATGTAATCGGGATCGTCGAAGAATTCCAGATACGGATAGAAATCTGGTATATGACTGTCTGTCACCACTATCCAAGATTCGGTCATAAAGTAATCATCTGTCGTATCCTTGATGTACATATATACATCGAAATACTCCGCATTGGTACCTGGCGGGAATTTGGCCGGATTGTCCTCAATGTAATCGAACAGCAGCTCCGTAGGGAAGGATAAATTGAAGAACCAATATCCTGCCATGACACCGTCATACTCGAATTTCAGATCGTCTGGTATATATGGCGGGCCAATGATTTCACCTGTCACTCTGCTGGTTATCCTGATTATGTTGGCTTTCTCGGTGTTAGTTATTGTATTGCTCCCGATTTTTATATGACAGAATTTATCCTTATCATCGAACATCTCGAAAACCTGAACCGTCTTATTCGAGGTCTTGTTATTTGTGATAACGAAACCCTGATCGTGCGCAATCCAAGCCACCATCTTTTGAAGTGCTGTTGCCTTTCTTACCTCGCCGCCAGTCTCATCGTATAAAACCAGCAGGTTGATGGTATCTGTGGCAACTACACCCCCTGAAGAATTAAGTGCCTGCACACTCACCGGAACAGACTTCGTTTCACCCCATAAAGGAGCCATAAATGAACCAGAATATCTGAAATAATTTTCGAAAATCCGGGTCATGGTATACCAAATACCTTCCCATTGGAAAATAACCGAGGATATTTTCTCCCCAGGTGCGGATCCGTTTCTTGCATATGCAGAGAAATAAACATAGCTTCCTCCACCAGCAGCATTTGGATTCGCCATGCCAAAGACAGTGGGATTTTCCTCCTCAGGTGCGTCTCCTATCGTGGCAATCTCAATTTTGAAAGACTTGTTGTATGAATTGCCAGTGGTATCAAATACGACTATGGTCACATTGTATTGTCCAGTAACGTTTATGGCGTTGATCAATGTTAGATTCTCATATATGCCGTTTTCATCGGGATCAGTCATATTGACCCAGGTGAAGTTGGTATTCAGTTCGCTGACGTTGAGGATAACTGATGTGATGTCGTCGATACCGTCATCATCCTTTACCCATGCGAAGATCGTAACATTGGACCCGTTTACGGCAGGCTTTGGAGAGTACCATGCATCTACAATCGTTGGTTTATAGGATGTAACCAAAAGCAGATGGCTTGTGGTGGCCGGGTTCCCATCACTGTCCATAACAGTGAAGTTGAGGTTGTAAAGGTCTGTTTCGCTGACATTTATCATCATCTCATACGCAAAAGTGCCGTTTTGATTGTAATCAGTCATGTTCACCCAATAAGATGAAAGGGGACTGTATGATTCATTCAGTTGAACTATATCAACGGTCACATTTGCAATGTCTGCATAACCATTGGGATCCATCACATTGGCAAATATCTGGATTTGACTCCCATTCCTTCCAACTTGCGGATTGGTCCAGATATTTAAAAACCTTGGTCTGTATGGCAGTATCGTGACGTTCAATGTGGCGTTTGCTTGATTGCCTCCCAAATCCGTGACATGGAAATAAATCTGGTAAGTGCCTGACTCCTGGTCTACCAAATAAGATGTTATGAAATTACCATCCCAGTTCGAATCTGTCATATTAATCCAACCATCTGAGAAGCTCAAGCTCCTGTCCAACTCCGCAATATTCACCCTAACTGCGCCTGTTGCGTTGATGTCCTCATAACCGTCAGGATCCATTACCCTTGCAAAGATCCTTACATATGAATTGTTATCGGGGAAGTGGGGATCTGTCCATCTCTCCAAAATGACTGGTGGATTTCTTGTTGAAATGAAGACCTTCATCTGTGCAGTGACCTCGTTTCCGATTATGTCCCTCGCCAGAAAGTCGACGGTCTTATTGCCTCCCCAACCGATGTCTATGGTTAGATTGTATTCGAATATACCGTCCTGCTCAGGATCAGTCATGCTTTCCCATCCCAAGGAGGGATCAAGATTTGTTGCATTCACCATAACTTCTGATATATCGCTGTAGCCATCATAATCGAAAACCTCGGCAGATATTGTTAACATCTCTTGGTCTCGTCCAATGACTGGCACAGTCCATGTCCTTGAGATAACGGGTCTGAACTTGGACACAGAAACGTTCAGGTGAGCCGAGTCCTCCAATTGGGTGATGTCCATTGCAGTGAAATTCAATCTGTACTGATCGCCTATTGGCACATAAGCAACTGTGGAGTACTCGAATGTACCATCCCTTTCTGGATCCATCATATTTACGACATTAGATGAACCATTGGGATTCTCTAAAGGTCCGATATCGACTGTAACGTAGTCTATGTTATCATAACCATCTACATCTTGCACCTTGGCGTAGACCGTGATGTCTGACCCATTTACACCCACTGCCGGAATGGTATACCTTTCCATAATCCTCGGTGAATTCAAAACAGTATAGGTCACACGTATAACCATTCGTGCCCTATCCACAAGTCCAGAGTTATCCTCTGCTTTTATGGTAACCAGATAGGTTCCCTGGCCTTTGTCCATGGTGAAGTTCGCTTTAAAAAGACCTGTATCAGGGGTATGACTCACCTCGTAGAAATCATAGATCGTTTGGTTTGAGCTCAAGTGGCTGACATCCGCGGAAATGGCCCCGGGTGCGCTGATGTCACCAAAACCGTCAGGGTCCCTGACATAGACATAAAGATTAAGCATTGTCGCATTGGCTGCAGGATCTGGATCGTACCATCTTTCCATAATTATTGGAGCATCGTTTGCACCACCGCCAAGGAGCAAGCCTGACATAACGAGGTTATCAAATCTAGTATCCACTACCCTTACTTCTAAAATATCAGTTGATTTTACCCCTCCAAAATAGTAAGTCCATATTTCCCCAGGCGACCAGATATCGTCAACTTCAAGGCCATAACCGCCTTTACTAGCTGGATTGTCCGCGTCACCCGTTGGACTTCTTAAGTGTAGTTCTCTTATCACTTCACCTGGTCTTCCAGCGTTTTTGTATAAAATTATAACCGTATTAGCTTCAGCCAAGTCCTCTCCACTATTATGGGTAATATTGATTCTCCCACCCGTGGGATCCAAAATAACGCTGGCATCCAAATCCGCATACGTTGACTCATTTGGGGCGGGTAAGCTATAAACGAACGCGAATATAACCGCAAACAAGACAACTGTAATGGACAATATCAAGATGTCTGCGATTATCTCGGATACACCTTTATCATCCCACACTATCTTCTTTCTTACCTTTCTTCTTACCTTTTCTCTCATCCTGGGGCCTCCTCTTTTGATATTTAATATTCTTTGCCAACACTTGGTAAATTTTTGGATTGCATAATAAGATTGCTAGATTGGCTTATTAATAATCTTATATATAAGGATTATATGGTTATAACCATCTTATACACCAACAAAAACACGAACAATTTGGTATCCTTTTTGATAATTATTCAATTAATCATTGTTTTATTATCATTTCAAAAAAACCTTTGATCTTCTCGTCTGAAGCCCCATAATCGCCGCGATTGAACTCATCCTCGGCCTTGTTGATAATATCCTCATATTCTGTTATATCTGCACCTTTTGTCTTTATTTTCGCAATCTCATCCCTTGCAGAATGTATCAATTCGAGGGAGTGAGCATGCCTCTCTCTGATGGTACTTGCCTTCTCTTTTGCTTCCTTTGATCTTTCAATGGCCTCCTCAAAGCGGTTTTCATTTAGTGCCTCCTTTGAGGAATTTAAGGTCTTCTCAGCATCAAAAGCCGAAAAACCCCATCCTTTTACCTCCAGTACCTTTTCCTGGGCCATATCAACGTGATATTTTGCATCCCTGTATTTTGACAAGAAGTCTGATATCTCCTTTGTGCTCTCAAAGGCTAATTTGCGTGCAGTTTTGAATTTTTGACTGGATAATAATGCCATTGCTTCATCCAATTTGGATTGGGCATCGATGTTCGCACCCAGAACCTCCACATCCGCCACCACCTTTTTTAGGGCACTAATAGCCTCATAGACTTTAAAATAGCGCTCCTTGAAAATCTTGACCTCGGCATTCAGCTTCTGTGCCTGAACAAGAGCCTCTTCAATTTCCCTTTTGGCCTTTACATCATCCAATTTGGCAAGTCTCACCCTAAAGTCTTTTATTTTAGATAAATCGGGATTTTGATCCTCGATTCTTCTGAGCATGGCACTTGTAGAAGCCTGCAAACTGGATACCTTATTGAATGCTTGCACCTTGGCTTGTGCTATTTTGAGACCCTCTTTTGCATGCTTCAAACCTTCCTTGTAGGATTTTATTCCGGCCTTAAGAGATGTTCTGGCTTTTTTCAATTTTTTATTGGCCTTTTCAGAATCGAGGTTTTTTGCCTCCATATCTTTTATTTTCTTTTTCAGTTTCGAGATTCTGAGCTCCAACTTCCTTTTAATTCCCTTTGCATAGGCCTTTTTAGCGGATTTCTTTGCCTCCTCAATTTTTTTCGCGGCGATGCCGTACTTTCCGTTCTTGATAGCCCTTTTCGCCTCTTTGTAGAGCTCCTGGGCCTCGGATGTGTCAATTCCTTTTTTCTTGACCTTGATGATGAGCTTCTTTGCCGAGGATAGCTCCTCTTCAGCTTCTCTCTTCTTTCTCCCCCAGATAGGCAAGTTTCTCCCTGCTTGGGAATGAACCAGGTAACATAAGTAGGTTTCCATGTAATCAGAAATCCTTATTTACAGCTAGGTATGTGTCTACAATGGATGTGAGAATATGGATTCCAGTTACGATGTAATAGTGGTGGGTGCAGGCCCTGCAGGTTTAGCTGCTGCAAAATCGGCTGTGGACCACGGTGCAAAAGTTCTGGTCATAGAGGATCATGCAGCAATAGGAACCCCTGTTCAGTGCGGCGAATCCCTTGCCCTCTCTTCCATTGAGGAATTGGGACTAAAACCCGACCCGAGCTTTGTTGCCAACGACGATGTCAGGATAATTAGAATGTACTCTCCAAATAAAAAGAAAATCGAGCTTATTATGCCAGAAGGCCAAAAGACACCTGGTGTGATTCTGGAAAGGAAGATGTTCGAAAAGCTCCTTGCCGTGAAGATCGCTAATTCGGGTGCGCACATCTATACAAAAACCCCTGCAATTGGAGTTCTTAAGGACAACGGATTTGTAACTGGAATAAAACTCAAACATATAGATGAGATAAGGGAAGTTAAATCAAGGGTGGTGATTGCTGCCGATGGTCCCTCCTCCAATGTCGCCAAATGGGCGGGTATGGAAATATACAGCGATATCAAAAAATTTGCAAGCTGTGCACAGTTTCAGATGGCCAATGTGAATATCGATCCAAAAATATCAGAGATTTATCTTGGGAAGGTGGCTCCTGGAGGAGGTTTCTGGATACTTCCAAAACAAAAGGGATTTGCTAATGTAGGCCTTGGTATCGCAGGAAACGACCCAAAAACTGCCTTGGCCTACCTAAGGGAATTCGTGGAAAAGGACGAGAGACTGAGAAACGGGAGCATAATTGAGTTCAATGTTGGGCCTGTCCCAGTAGGTGGTGTGGTAAAAAAAATGGTGGACAACGGCATCATGGTTGTAGGGGACGCAGCAAGGCAGGTCAACCCAGCAACAGGTGGAGGAATGAAATTCGGTATTCGGGCCGGGATAATCGCGGGAGAGGTTGCTGCATCTGCAGCTAAGAATGGAGACTGCTCAGCTAAGTTCTTAAAGGCATACGAGAAGCAGTGGAACAAGGAATTTGCTAGACGGTTTAAGGCCTTTGAGATATTCAAGGAATTAATAGAGGAGATGCCTGACGAGAAGCTTGACAAATTGTGCGAGCAGATAGGTACAAGAGAGGTTCCTGGCGATATTGACAGCCAAACAGATTTGGGCTCTATGGGCCTTCGGATGATATGGCCTGTTCTTCGCAACTACCCCAAAATCGTCCTGAAACTTGGTAAATTCCTGCCTTCATTAAGGTGAAGATATGGGAAAACTGGCAAGGCGTGTAAAACGTTATTTTGAGCTGGGAAGAGTATTTTCAGCCATGCTCACGGCGGGAGCCGCCATCCTCGGCGCTTACAGTGTTGGAGTGGTTGTACACTGGTGGCAGATTGTAGTATTTTGTGCTGTGGGATTCTTTTCACATGCATTTGGATGCGCTTTAAATGAGATATGCGACTATGAGCTCGATAAAAAGGTGCCTGAAATCTCCCATAAACCCTTGGTAAAGGGTGACATCAGTCTTGTACAAGGTTTTTCGTTCACGTTATTTTGTATATTTGTAAGTTATGTCCTGGTGATATGGTTCTTCCCCAACAGAACAACACTGATATTCTTTACCTTGGCCAATGTCTTTGCTGCCGCTTACAGCTTAAAAGGTAAATACACGCCATGGGCCTACGATGTCACACTGGCAATAGGTCTGTTTTTCTATGTTCTATATGGAGCCTCTGCAGTTGGAGAGTTCGGCGGAATAAGGGAAACACTTCTGTATCCCATGGCCATAGTCGCTGCTATAATTATCTTTTTGTTCGAGGTTTTTATACAGTGGGGAAACGCGGTCAAGGATGTGGAAACGGATAGGCTCCTCAACGTGCCGACAAGGGCCGTGGTATGGGGATATACACATGATCAGAACCTTGGATTGAGGGATAAAAACCTTCTTTTCGGTGTGATCATCAAGTACTTCCTTATAGTGATGTTTCTTGTGCCCTTTCTTTTGGATAGTATCGGAGTGGTAAATTTTGAATTTACGCTTTATTTCTATGGGCTACCCTTGTACCTTGTTATATTCCTTGTTATCGGCTTGCCATCGCAGCTTTATTCAATCTATAAAATGATAGGAAGACATACAAGATCAAGTTACATTGGTTTTATTGTCAAGGATGGGGTCTTGACCTGGCTGGCCTGTCCTTTCTTAGTTGTTGACAACATCGGGATTTTAGGGGCCATCGGGCTGTTCTTATTACCTTCAATATGGTTCCTATTCATAACAACCATGTTATACAGAACACCAATGAGACCGGGGCTTTAAGACATACGAAATTATCTTTTTCCCATCCTCTTTTTGATGTCTTTGGCTTTTTGAGAATATATTTTCTTCTCCTTTTCATTACCCTGCTCATTGTGTAGTTCATAAAGAATATCACATGCTTTATTTGCACCGATCCAGTCCTGAATCTCCTCGGCAAGGGTAAGTGCACTTTCCGATGATCTTATTGCATTGTGCAAATCTGCCTTTTTTGAATAAATCCTAGCCAGATTCAGGAAAAAGGCAACCTCTCCATGTCTGTCATTTACCCTTTTAACTAAATCCAATCCTCTTCTAAGGGACATAATCGCGAGATCATATTTTTTTGAATCCTCAAAGTCAAAGCCTTGCTCTAAAAGTTCCGTGGGTATGGAACCAGTATCACCGAGTTTTTCAAATACTTCGAGGGCTCTTGCCCTTTGAACATAACATTCATCCCACATCTGCATATCCCTGTAAACTGTAGCAATTCTGCTGTGGAGCCTTGCAGTGTTTTTTGTATAACCTTCTTTGGCCTGTTCTGTTTTTTTAAATAATCTCTTTTTCCTAGGAAACTCCAATTCAGCACCACTTTCAAGATCAAGGCCCTTTTTGTACGCTTCGATGGCCTTGTTTGGCTCGTCTATCTCCACATACAAGTTTCCTAATTTCAAAGCAAGCTCTTGAGCTTCCTTTGTACGCCCGATTGCAGAAAATATATCCTGACTTTGTTTCAGCTCATAGGTGGCCTCTTCATATTCCTGTTTTACTAGGGCCAAATCACCGAGGTTCTGCCTTGTTATGGCCAAGGAAATCAAATCTCCCATCTCACTGTTCAATTTCATAGCCTCATCAAAGTTCTCCTTAGCCTTGCCAAACTTGCCAAATTCCAAATTCAGCATCCCAAGGTTGTTGTATACTGCGGCAAGTCCTCTTTTATCTTGGAGGTCCAATAGGATTTCCCTGCTTTTTTCATAGTGCTTACTTGCAGATTGAAAGTTCTTCATCTCCTTGTACACTATGCCCAGGCTCAGATGCTCCTTTGCTAGGTTCCTTTTGTCCCCCACCTTCTCAAATATGCTCAGGGCTTTTGAATGAGAGGTAATTGTCTCCTCCCACTTTTTTACATTTCTTTGAGCTTCTCCGATGCGGTTGTGAAGCTCTGCCAATTTTTCAGGAGGAGCTTGCATTTGCGTATTCAATCTCAGGCATTCCTGATAATTCTTCAGGGCTTCGAACCATTCATCATGGTGCGCTAAGATCTCGCCCTTGATAAATAACAATCCGGCATATTCCTGTTCTGAAAGGGTATCGACTCTAAACTCTGAAAATAGCTTTCTTATCTCTGGTAATCCCAGATCGGCAATTGCATATGAGATGGTCCCAGCTAATTCCACAGCGCGTTTTATTTCCCCTGCTTTCTGAAGATGATATAAAGCTTCCACTCCTCCTTCGCGTTGGCTCTCCTCCAAATCCAGATAATACTTAACAGCATTTTTATGAAGCATATTGATCTTCTCAAAAGGCAATCGATTGTAGATAAATCCTTTAATCAGCTCATGGGACTCGAGAAGGTTCTTTTGAGTTTCCTCGACCAGCCCTTTTTTAGAAAGGGAAGATATCAATGCATAATCCATTTCCTCCCCCAAAATGTGAGGTATGGGAACAGGATTGCGAAACACACTCAATTTTTCCAGTATCTCCTTCTTCTGGGTATCGAGACCCGATAGAATCTCGTGCTCCAAAAACGTGTTGATATCTTGGCTGAATTCCATTCTTTCACTGGACTTGATTAGCTCAAGAAAAAGGGGATGGCCCTTTGTAAAACCATAAATCTCCTGGGATTTTTCAGAAAATTCGGGTCCAAGAAGTTGTTTGCTTTGCTCTACATCCAGTCCTCCTAAAGGTATCTCAAATATGACCTTCCTTACATGAGCATCTCTTGAGTCATAGAACTTGCCCAATTCCCTTGATAATATTATGATACCCACATCGTGAGGATTGTTCCATCTCTCAACTATAAAGCCCAGAAAGGATATCATCTGGCTTGCAGCCTTTTGTGTATCATCAAAAAACAAAAGGGCAGGAAGCCCTTGTATCTCGTCCATTAAAAGGTTTCCGAACTCAGTTATTTCAAGACTCTTTTTGCCCCTCAGTTTTGCTGTCATTTGCTTTCTGCCGGATTCTGAAAGAAACTGTCCAAGCTCGTCAGCCAGACTTCTTAGAGAGTCCCATTCATGGAACCTGAACCAAAAGAGATTTTTCTTGTCTTTACATTCATCTGCAAATCTAGCAGCCAATGCAGTTTTCCCAATTCCTGCGATCCCCTGAATAACAATAATTGGTTTGTTTTTCGATTTAATCCAATTTCTGAGGATCTCAAGTTCCTTTTCCCTTCCTACAAAGTTCTGAGTCGATGGCATGGCAGAAATTCGATGAACCAATTTCACCTTAGGAATCTCGGTTTCCTTGGGTACCTCCATCCTCTTATCAACAAACTTTAAGAATTCTTGTGCAGATACAACATCCCTTGTTCGTAGATATTCCATTACATCGAATACAGAAACAGGTCTTCGGGCAATCTGCGAGATTGTATCACGAACCTTTGACAAAGCTAGTTCCTCGGTTTTTCCTTCAGGATTATTGTAAGGAACCAAAGCGGCGTCCAAATTGGATTTTAAGAGTGCAGCCTCCTGCCTTCCCAAGTCCGATAGAAAATAAACCCTCCTGCGCCTTAAAATACCCTGCACATGTGCTAGCCTGGAAACCACCAGGTTTTCCTCCACCATGCCGGATAAGGTTCTTGACACGTTGTTTATTAATATATCCAGTGCCTCTCCGATCCCATCCTGTGAGACACCATAGGGCACCTCCCAGGCAGTTTGGAACCTTTCAAATCTTTCAAGGTAAAGCAAAAGGCGTTTTTTCTGTGATAAGGCGATGGAGGAAGGCATCCTTTCCTAATAAGGTCTTTTCAATTTAAAAAAGTGATGGTCTGATTGATAGAAGTAGAGAATAGTTGATAGAATCAGCGTAAAAGAGCGCAGCAGGTATTTAAAGCTGAAATTCAAATATATCAAATGAAAATGGTGAGCGACATGAGAAAAATAAGGAAGCTAACTTGCGTGTGGGTGGCGGTCCTTCTGCTTTTAACAAGTATATTAGTAGTGGGTGGTACCGCCTTAGGAGACAAAGAAAAGGTGAGGAACAAACATATATATACGGACAAGGGAACCACCGATAAATACGGAGGTGGTGATTACTACATGATCGCCTTTGGATCCGAAGAAGGCGGCATGGACGCAGCTTTTGGTGTTATATGGGGAACAAAGGATAATCCCAATTCCATAATACCCTTTGTTATTCAGGCCCGGTATCTGGGAGTTGCCCAGGTTTACGATGATGACGGGGAGCTCAAGGAAAAGAACTTTCCAATCAAGGTTTACACATTCTACGGCATGAAATTGGAGACAATGCTGGAATTCAACGATACAAACGGCGACGGGATATTCAATTTCAAAAGAAATAAGGATCCAGATTACTGGTGGGATTTATGGGATTACGAGCCTTTGTGCAACAAGAAAATCGATCTCGCAACTGCTTGGACTGCATCTGAAGTAACAACATCAGAGGACAAAACAAATCAAGAAAAGACCTGGGAATTTTCCTTAACAGCCGAAAATCTGAATTATGAGAAGGTGTGGCCCCTTTGGCCCTGGGATCCAGCAAATGAGGAAAACGTCCTAGAGAAGCTGCAGTTCACGTTCCATCTCAGAGCCAAGCTCGTGGAAGTGGACAACGTGACCGTACCCCAGTACTATGTTACTGTAACAGATGATCCAGACAAAAAGGACGAGGCTGATGCATGGCCTATTCTAAGCTCTGAGCGAATAGAAAACCTCACATACAATGGAAAGAAGGCCATGTATGGGGTGAAATGGGATCATGAAATCCAGGGATGGGATTACAATCCGTATTTCACAAACGAGTCCCTTCTAATGGAATTCAAGGCCATTTTGGGCAACTTCGTTCCCGCCACCACGACCCGGTGGTTCAAGGCCCAGTTCATGAATCGTCTTGGCGAGGACGGAAAGGCAAGATACATGAAACAAAACGGAGAGATGGAAAAATCCAGTGCCGATGATCCGGAAGATAAAGGCCCCAGAAAATTAAAGGCAAACAGAATCGATTTCGAGGGGAACTGGAGCAGAATAGGGAAGTTCACCTGGGTTTCTGATGTCACTGTGGACGGGGAAGAGAAGCAGATGTACGCCCAAGTTCAGGCTGGTATGGCCTTCACATTAAAAGGGAGATGGGGAAGGTTGTATACCGGATTTGCCCTTCAAGGTGGATTGAGCTATCCAGGCGGGGATTCGATTTACCATGATCCCGGAATGGAGGGTGAGATGACCTTCGAGATTTCGGAAAAGACAGAATCTGATACAAATTTGCGCCCCTTACTTGCCCTCTGCTTTGGTGCTCTAATATTTGTGGCCGTGGTTGTGGTTATGGCAATTATCGTGCATCAGCGGGGCAAGGGCAAGAAACCTGAAGGATTCGAGAGTACCTATGACAGGCACACCCCGTACCAGAACGGCCCTCAGGACTGGTCACAGTACTATGACAGAAAAAGGTAGGAAAATCCTGCCTTTTTTCTTTTTCTTATTTTTCTATAAATGAATTTGTCATAATTATGATATGATTCTATTATAAAGGTCATAATTACTTTTTCCGAGCGAGTTTATTAAGGCAGGGAAATTGGGGAAAAGGAACAGGGGCCCCCTTACTGCGAAAAAATGTGTGCGATTCGGCAAGATATTTCTTAATTTTCTTTTTCTTTTTATTATTAAATATATGGTTGTAAAATACCATTATTCGGCTCTTGTGGAAGGTTTTATATGCTCCCAAGTGCATTTATTCTTCATGGAGGAGGGGGGGTTTTATACGAAGAGCAGGGTAATGAGTATAGCTATCTGTTTGATGATGATAACAAGTATTTCTGCTCCAATTACACAAAATGCTGGACAGTTACAAAATGCTGAACAACCTCAAAATATCGGGCAACCAACTTCAAGCTCCAGCGGAACGGGAGGGCTTGCTGATTCCCCATGGCCGATGTTTCGGCAGAATCTTAGGCATACAGGTCTTAGTCCATATGATACGAGTGGAAATAATGGCTCTTTGAAATGGAACTTTGACACTTTGGATTGTGTGAAGTCATCTCCTGCGATTGGTTCCGATGGAACGATATATTTTGGCTCAGCAGATGGTAAACTATATGCTATATATCCTAATGGCACTGAAAGATGGAGTTTTCAAACAGGTGATGCGATATACTCATCACCCGCAGTCAGTTCTGACGGTACGATTTATGTTGGTTCTCTAAACACCAAACTTTTTGCCATTAACCCAGATGGTTCCGAGAAATGGAATTTTGCCACAGGTGAAGCCATCCGTTCATCACCCACAATTGGATTAGATGGCACAATCTATATCGGTTCAACGGATAAAAAATTGTATGCAATCAATCCAGATGGCACTGAAAAATGGAAGTTCACAGCTGGCATCATTAAAAACTCTTCACCTGCAATCGGTTCTGATGGCACTATCTATATAGGTTCCTTGGATAGTAAATTATATGCAATTAATCCAGATGGTACCGAAAAATGGAACCTCACTTTCTCTTTACCAGTGGATTCTTCACCAGCAATTGCCACCGATGGTACGATCTATATAGGATCTAACGACGACAAATTGCATGCAATCAATCCAGATGGTTCCAAAAAATGGAGTTTCAAAACAGGTAACGATGTGCTCTCATCGCCTGCTATCAGTTTCGATGGGACTATTTATATTGGCTCGAATGACAATAATATATATGCAATTAACCCAGATGGTACTGAGAAATGGAGATTTGCGAGTAGTTATGATATTGAATCATCACCTGCAATTGGCTCTGAGGGTACAATTTATGTTGGATCTGAAGACAATAATATATATGCGATTAATCCAAATGGTACTGAGAAATGGAAATTTACCACTATTAATGATGTGCTCTCATCACCTGCAATCGGCTCTGACGGTACGATTTATGTTAGTTCATGGGATTCAAAATTATATGCTATTGGGACTCCCTCTCGCCTCAATGTTAATGTCGCCTCCCATTTCACATCCCTCAACTCAGCAGCACAATCCTCAATCTCTGTCCAAGTCACCGATGGCACAAACCCAGTCCAGGGTGCAACTGTAAATCTGGTTTCTGATAATGGGGGAATATTCAGCCCGCAATCAGGAATTACTGATGCAAATGGTGATTTTAAAAGCATATTCAATGCACCTATTGTAACATCACAGATTATCTGTAAAATATCAGCGGAAGTCAGTAAAACCGGATATAACGATGGTTCTGGATATGTGGATGTTACTTTAAATCCGATTCCGTGGCCGATGTTTCGACAGAATCTTAATCATACTGGACAAAGCCCCTATGATACAAGTGGAAATGACGGTAATTTAAAATGGAATTTCTTAACTGGTAGATCTGTGCATTCATCTCCTGCTATTGGTTTCAATGGGACGATTTTTATAGGTTCTGACGATAATAAACTATATGCACTCAACCCGGATGGCACTGAAAAATGGAATTTCACCACTAATTCAGATGTAAATTCATCGCCTGCTATAGGTTCAGATGGTACGATTTATGTAGGATCTCAAGATAATCGTCTGTATGCTATCAACGCAGATGGTACCGAGAAATGGTATTTCACTACAGGAGGTGCTGTACTTTCATCACCCGCAATCGGATCTGATGGGACAATTTATGTTGGGTCTTATGATAATAACTTTTATGCAATTAATCCAGATGGAAGTGAGAAATGGAGTTTCACCACAGATTATAAAATCTTCTCATCACCTGCAATTACCCTTGATGGAACGATATATGTTCCCGCTCAGGATGGCACGTTGTTTGCATTTAACCCTAATGGAACCGAAAAATGGAGATATACAATCTTATCTGGAGGTTCTGTTGATTCATCACCAGCAATTGGTCCAGATGGAACGATATATGTAGGTTCAAGTGCTGATAAACTACATGCAATATATCCAAATGGTACTACGAAATGGAGTTTTTCAACAGGTAACGATATTCATTCATCACCTGCAATCGGCTCTGATGAAACGATTTATTTTGGCTCTTTAGATACAAAATTTTATGCAGTAAATCCGAATGGAACTGAAAAATGGAACTTTATTATCGGGAATGCTGTTTTTTCATCACCTGCAATTGGTTATGATGGAACGATATTTGTTGGTTCTAATGCCGATAAACTTCATGCAATCAATCCAGATGGTACTGAAAAATGGAATTTCTCTGCTCCAAACGATTTTCATACCTCACCTGCAATCGGTTCCGACGGTACAATTTATATTGGTTCTGACAATGGTAGATTATACGCCATTGGAACACCTACCCAAAACCAACCCCCAATCGCCGACGCAGGCCCCGATCAAACAGTAAACGAAGGCGACACTGTGCAATTCGATGGAAGTGGAAGTTATGATCCTGATTCTGGTTGGCAGATTGATACAATAGGACCCTCAGGAGGTGGGGGTACTTCGATTTCTGTGGATAGTTTGGGGAATCCTCACATAACTTATCGCGGTGACTATGATCTTAATTATGCTCGTTGGGATGGGAGTTCTTGGCAAATTGAAACAGTGGACGGTCCTGGTTCAGTGGGATGGTCTCCATCTATCGCCTTGGACAGAATGGGTTATCCGCACATCAGTTATTTCGATTCCACACCCAACCATGATCTTAAATATGCCCGATGGACCGGAAGTGACTGGGCCATTGAGATCGTGGATAGTGCTGGGGACGTTGGCCATCACACTTCATTAGCCCTCGACAGCAGCGACTATCCGCATATAAGTTATTTCGATAATACGAATTCAGATCTAAAGTATGCCAAATGGAATGGAATCAATTGGAACATAAGTACAGTTGACAGTTCTGGAAATGTTGGTATGTATAATTCTCTTGTGCTGGATAACAACGACAGAGCTCATATCAGTTATTATGATGACACTAACCGATTTCTTAAGTACGCAAGATGGGATGGCGCTGATTGGATTTTGGAATCTATTGATATCAATATATTGATGGTAATGGCGTCTACATCAATTGAACTCGATTCCAATTACTATCCCCACATATCATACATACATGCCAATGGTTTTCTAAAATATGCGAAATGGGATGGAAGTGATTGGATTGTCGAGGAAGTGAATAATACTGGTTTGTGGTATGGCTACACATCCCTTGCATTGGGTTCCAACGATTATCCTCATATCGCTTACCATGATGCACATCCAAATCATGACGTTAGATATGCAAATTGGGACGGCAGTACGTGGAATATAGAAACTGTCGAGAGTGATGGTGGTGTAGGGGGATGGTTGTCCATGTATTTGGATGATCTTGGTGAGC
Organism: Thermoplasmata archaeon; assembly: GCA_020348445.1. GTDB lineage: Archaea > Thermoplasmatota > Thermoplasmata. Next base: position 4,058,868 of record CP070751.1, on the reverse strand, counting down.
CACATATAAGCTATCACGATTGGAGTAATACTGCTCTCAAATATGCAAGGAGAGTAAATGATATCATTTCTTATGAATGGGATTTTGGTGACGGATCACCAACTGAACATGGAGTTACCCTCACACATATCTACAGCACTCCCGGTAACTACACTGTTACTCTTACCATTACAGATGATGACAATGCCACTGATTCAGATACCTGCATAATCACAGTTTTACCTGCTGTAATACCACCGGTTGCGGATGCGGGAGAAGATCAAACTGTTGATGAGGGTGATGTTGTTCACCTAGAGGGAGGTGGAAACTACAATATCAATCTCCCCTGGGAAATAAGTATTATAGATTCTTATAATGATGTTGGACGTTACGCCTCTTTGGCTCTAGACAGCTTGGATTATGCACATATTAGCTATTTAGACATAACTTCTAAAAATCTCTGTTATGCAAGATGGACGGGATGTGATTGGAACATTGAAATCGTGGATAATACTCGTGGTGTTGGATGGTATACATCAATAGCCCTCGATAGTAACTGGTATGCACATATAAGTTATCAAGATTGGCAAAACCATGACCTCAAATATGCAAAATGTGATGAGAGTGGTTGGACAATAGAAACTATAGACATTGCTCCTTCTGGTATGATTGGTACATGGACGTCAATAGGAGTTGATAGTAGTGATAATGTTCATATAAGCTATTACGCAGACGGTACTCTCAAATATGCGAGATGGAATGGGAATAGTTGGAATTTAGAGACTGTAGACAGAGCTGGTAATGTCGGATGGTACACATCTATAACACTCAATAGTGATGGTTATCCACATATATGTTATTATGATAAAACTAACGGAGATCTCAAGTATGCGAAATGGTCCGGAAGTGTATGGAAAATCGAGACTGTGGACAGCGGAGATGATGTTGGTAAATACACCTCAATAGCGCTCGACACGAACGAGAATCCACATATAAGTTATTACGATAGTTCTAACCAAGAACTCAAGTATGCGAAATGGATTGGCAGCAATTGGAACATTGAGACCGTGGACAACCTAGGGAACGTTGGGCACTGGACTTCGATAGCTCTCGACGACAGTAACCATGCTCACATAAGCTATTATGATGAGACCAATTTAGATCTTAAATATGCTAAATGGACAGGGGGTGTTTGGGACATTGATATTGTGGATAGTGCGGGTAATGTTGGCTATTTTACCTCAATTGCACTAGATAGCAAAGGAAATCCACACATTAGTTATTATAATGGATCAGGACCTAGGTGTCATCTCAAATATGCGAAATATTTAGGCGATGGGGCGCAAATAATCTCCTATGAGTGGGACTTTGATTCTGATGGAATCTATGATTATCAAGAAACTCTAGGTAATGCTCCCGATGGTTTATTCGACGGTAAGACAACACACATCTATGGTGATGATGGCATTTACACGGTCACCTTAAGAATAACCGATGAGTATAATCTTACTGATACAGACACCTGCAATGTAACTGTTCTAAATGTTAATCCAACTGCAACAATCGTATCCGCACTGATGAATGTAGAAATCGGATTAAGAGTTGCAGGCAGAAAATACAACAATGTCAGCATGGCATTATATGAAGAAGGTAACCTCCTGGGTTATGTCTCCATCGAGCGTCAACCTGGTTCCCCAGACGAGCAAATGGCCTGGATTCCTGTTAGTATCAACTTTTCAAGTTCCTATAACGCTACTGTATTCTACACCCCAGAAGACCCACCAAATGTAGGGGCTAATCCGGTTTGGATATACCTTAAATCCCAGAATGGAAGCATCAAAAAGATACACCATACTTTCAATGTCCAGCAATCCAAGAAACGAGACAGTGAGCATTGGATCCATGTAGAGCCTTGGGAAGTGGATTTGAATAGTTATTTTGTCGGGCTTCCCTTCGAAATAACCTCTCATATCACAGATCCAGGGAGTGATGATGAAACTCTAACCTTCACCTATGGTTCTCAGGTAAAGACTGTTACTTATCTGAACAATCCACCTAATCCAGACCCGTATCCATCTCCGGAAGTCAATCCAGTGGATATAATGGACACCACAACTTTGGTTTATGAGGGGCCGGGGACTGTGACTTTAGTCGTGAAGGATGATGATAATATCAGGTTAGGAATTGGGGAAGGGACTGATTCTATTGTAGTGTAGAAAATCCATATTACAAATTATAAAAGCATTGGATATGGCGAGATAACTTGGTTTTGTTTTTAATTTTGTTTGTGGAATGAATAAAAATGGCTCGCTATTTTCCGACTCGTTTTCTCCTTTTAACTTTATCCTTCTCTGTCATCTTTTTTAGATTTATTTGATTCTTCCATTGCCTAAATGTCACATCGAATTCATCAAACAATGGAGTTCGCCCTAATAACGGGATCACATCAGGATTTAAATTGATTTGAACTGGCATGGATAAGTCATATTCTTCCCTACCCCGTTTTAAAATCAATCCCAATTCTGACATCTTGACTTCTATTGGAATTCCGCCGATACCAATTGTTTTTGTTTTTTTAAGCCTTTTGATATTTATCCCTAGTGCCTCCGAGATACTAACCGGGATCATTGAAAAATCAGAACCTGAGTCCAATAACATACCGACATCCAACAATTTATCATTGTATCTTAATCTAACGGGTATGATCGGTCTTGGAAGGGGTCTGCTTGGAAAATAAGAATAGGAGAGAACCATGTGGTCACGCAACCAGAGGTTCTTCAGTTGGCACTTTGACAACCAAAGGGATTTTTTTTGGATACTTCTTTTCTGCTTCTTTTAATAATGGCTCTATCTTTTTATTGGGACCCAACATTTTACCATCCACTATAGCGACCCATTGTCCCTCACAGCCCCTAATATTTGCTTGGGTAAACCATCCGAAATTTTTTTCAGTTTCAGTTTGTTCTCCTTCAGTCATTGCCGAACCTCGAGTTCCTAATGAAATTGTATATGTTGTTTATTATTAATAATTTTCTCCAAAAGATACAATTTCAGGAACTAGGAATAATTGATATTTTTTATGTTTTACCTATAAATTCCATAATTAATTATGTAAACAAAAGTGTCGGGTTTAAGTGCAATTGAGATTATGTTAACTTAAGTCAATTGCACGGCGCATGTAAATTAACTATAAGGATAGAAGTTTACGATCGTTAATTTTCATATGAAGGACATAAGGCCCTCTTACCATCCACTTACATGCTTCGACAATTATTAATATCAATACGTTATTCCACACCAGAGAAGGATGATGTATATGGCCATGAAACATAAACCAAGAGGCGCAAGTGGGGATGTTTGCGGCATTTCAGACTGTAAGGAAAAGGGCCATAAATCGTTGTCCACAAAGAAGGTGAAACAGGCACTTACAGACCTCAGTCTGCGTACAGGGGAGGGAAAGCGCACTCATCTTTGCAAAAAACACTACAAAGAGTTCAAGAAGAAGACGAAGAAGGAAAGGGATCTTGACAGACTGGCCTGGGAATGATTCCCACGTCCCTTTCACAATTTGAGCCATGGTTTTTGAGGATGGGGTGAGCAGCAAGAAATTTTCACAACATTCAAGTCCAAGGGGAATCCAAGATGAAGGATCTTATAAGACTCATCCCAATCCAGTTCTTCTCCAATTCAGCTCTTTTCGCCTCCGCACTTTTTATTCCCATTTTAGCAGGAGAGCTTTCTGCTTCAGATTTTCAGGTGGGACTCATAGTGGCATCCTATGCATTTGCACTATTTGTCTCATCCTATACTTTTGGGCGGGCTTCTGATGTCTACGGGAAAAAGAGGTTCCTCCAACTGGGTCTGGTATTATCAGGATTTGCATGTCTTGCCCAGATTATGGCCGATTCTGTATGGACTCTCGCCGTATCAAGAATATTGGTGGGTTTCTGCGCTGGAATATACCCTGCTGCACTGCTTGCAAAGGCGTACCAGTCAAAAGAGGAGAAAATAGGCAAGTTCGCCTCCTTCGGCTCATTTGGCTGGGGATTTGGTATTCTCATTGCAGGGATTTTATCGATATACTGGCAGATATTTTTCTTTAGCTCTCTTATGTTCTTTTTGTGCTTTCTCTTCTCCTTCTTAATCTCTTTCAAGAACGAAGTGAAAATAACAGTACCTTTGTTTCCAAAGGATGTGATAAAAAAGAGCTTGCCGGCCTATCTTACCATGCTGGTGCGTCATACTGGAGCATGCACAGTTTGGGTCATCTTTCCCCTTTTCCTTTACGAGGATCTCGGTGGAAGCAAGTTCTGGATAGCGATCTTATATGCATTAAATCCTATTGGACAGTTTTTCACGATGCAGAGTGTGGATCGGTTCAAGAGCACGAAATTGATAGTGGTTGGACTTATAATCTCCCTGATATCCTTTTCCACCCTCGTTTTCGTGACAAGTTTCTGGCAGGTTGTGATCCCCTGGGTTCTCATATCAGTTGCCTGGGGATTTCTCTATGTGGGCTCCTTGAAATTCGTGATGGAAAGGAACATCGAAAAAGCAACATCAGCAGGCATACTTGGGTCAACATTGAGTATATCGTCTATTCTCGGATCATTGATGGGGGGTGTCGTGGCATGGCAATTCGGACGACTGGCCAATATAATGCTTGCAGCTGTAATGTGCGGATGTGCATTGGTAATTTTCCTTTTCCTGCTAGCTGCGGTTAAAAAGAAAGATACAGAAGAAGTATAGCAAAAGTTATTGAAAGGGCTCGGGCATACCCTTTAATATTGCAGTATACAAGAGGTGTTTATAAATGGAAGGTGTTTTTCTCTATTTCACAGGCTGTGCAGGTTCTGGAAAGAGCACACTAACCCAAAGTTTTAAGGTCTGGATGGACAAGATGGGTTACAACGCCACAACCATAAACCTAGATCCTGGTGTGGAGCGCATACCTTATCCTGCAGACATCGATGTCAGAGATTGGTTTACTCTCTCAGATATAATGGAGGAGTACGGACTGGGACCCAACGGAGCTCAAATCGTGGCAGCGGACATGATAGCTTTAAGAGCTGGAGAGATAAGGGAACTCGTAAATGAGATGGAATCAGATTACTGTCTTGTGGATACTCCAGGGCAGATGGAATTGTTCACATTCAGGGAGTGCAGCAAGATTATAATCAAAACCCTAAATGAGGAGAAATCAGTCATTGTGTTCCTTTTCGATCCCATGCTGTCCACCACCCCCTCAAATTTCGTTTCGCAGATACTTCTTGGTTCCACAACCCAGTTTAGGTTCTACATACCTACGATCAATGTCCTCAGTAAAATCGATCTTCTGGAAGAGGAGCAATTGGAGCAAATACTTAACTGGTCTAAAAATCCCGATGCTCTGTACGACGCCCTTGTTATCGAAACTCCCGACATGAAAGGAGAGCTGAGTGTGGAACTGTTCCGTGCATTTGAGAACCTGGGAACGTACAAGGAGCTGATTCCCATCTCCTCAGAGGAAATGACAGGTTTGGAGGACCTCTATTCAATGGTGCAGCAGATATTTGCAGGTGGGGAGGACCTGGCCTCTGACTGATCCTGACATTAGAAGATATCTTTCAGATAAATATATGGGGGATATAAAAATGGGTGAGAGTCATGAGGTTTAAGATATAATTGTCTTTTAGTATAACCGAAGGACAGAGTGGCATATGAATTCATTATATAGTGAATTGAATAGGACACGACGGAGGGGGAAAGGTAGGAGGGATTGAATGGATGGGAAGTGGGGGATTTGAAAACAATAGGGCATTTATATCAATATGTCTATATACAATGACTTATTATGTGTAGACCACAAGAAAACCAGTTTGATATGGCCTTGGGTTGATTAGGATGGTCAGAATCTGGGGTAAAGAATCATGGGACAAAGCCATGGTCATGCCGAAGAAGGTCAGGGGCTTTATCGATCTTTTTCGGCCGTTCACACTTCTTGCACCCCTTATCGGTGGTATTTGCATTGGATTGATGGGATGGGCTTCAAAGAATCCTTTTCCAGAAAATGATCTGCCTTTCCTTTATTTCGATCATCATTTCCCGTTTTTACAGTACCACCATGGTTTCCTGGAACTTCTCATAGGAGCAAGTACACTGGTCTTGTTGAATGCAGCAAGCAATGCATTAAATGCGTCCTATGATGTCGAGATAGACAAAATAAACAAACCCTATCGCCCCATACCCTCAGGTATTATCACGAAGGATGAGGCCCGTACCATTGCCTGGATTCTCTATCCAGTAGTATTATTCAGGGCTGTATTGGTGAATAGGACCTTCGGTTTTTTTGTAATGATTATCATGCTCATCACCATAGCGTATTCCACACCACCTCTGAGGCTGAAGAAGAGATTGTGGTTCTCTAATCTTACCATAGCTTTTGCCAGAGGAATGTTGGGCTTTGTTGCTGCATGGGCGATTTTTGGGGATCCATTTTCAGATTTTACACCGTGGATCATTGGCGGTGTTATGATGATATTCTTAATCGGCGCTATAACATCAAAGGATTTCACAGATATAAAAGGTGATAAAGTCCATGGAATGAGAACCCTTCCTGTTGTCTATGGAGTTCGGAAAGCTGCAGTCATCTCAGGGCCGTTCTTCGTCTTACCCTTTATTCTAATACTAGCTGGCGTTATGTCGGGAGTCTTGGAGTTGAGGATGCTTTGGCTGATGCTCATGGTAGTCTGGGGTGTTGTAACAGCACTTTTAATGCAGACCGTTGCTACAAAAGAGGAAAAAATATTTGAGAATACAATAGTGTGGGTGAACATGTATCTTATGTTAATGGCCTTACAGGTATTCTTTACAGCAACTTATGTCTTTGATTTCTAAATCCAGGGAAAATGGATTCTAACGCGAAATTTCTCCTTTTTTCCTTTAGATTCGTCAATAAACAATATATATGAGAACGACAATAACCGCTTTCCTACCTTATTTGGATGTCTTTATTTGTGACATCCATTGATAAATAAGCCCTCGATAATTGAGTATATTAAAGCGGAGGTTGAGAATCTGCCAAGAGGCCTCAACACGGCTCGAAAGCTGAGAAAGAACAGAAAGAAATTCAGATGGAATGATAGATATTACAAAAAAAGAATGCTTCGCCTAAAAGAAAAATCCGACCCATTGGAAGGCTCGGCACAGGCTAGAGGAATCGTTCTCGAGAAGGTGGGGATCGAGGCAAAGCAGCCCAACTCCGCCATCAGAAAATGTGTTAAGGTGCAGCTTATTAAAAACGGAAGGCAGATAACCGCCTTTGCAGTTGGAGACGGAGCTATAAATTACATTGATGAGCATGACGAGGTTTTGGTGGAAGGAATCGGGGGTAGGATGGGGCGCTCTTATGGCGACATTCCTGGTGTGAGGTTGAAAGTAATCCAGGTTAACAACATCTCACTAAATGAACTGGTAAGCGGAAGAAAGGAGAAGCCCGTTAGATGATCATGACCTAAGAATAAATTTTTTATAAGATAATGATGAAGGGGAAAAAATGGAACAATCGGATGAAAAAATCGAAAAAGAAATTACCCAAAAGAAAGAGGAAGAAAAAAGCCAAGAACCTGAAAAAAGTGATGAAAAAGAAACTGACAAGACACAAGAAAAACCTCAAGAGAGCATTGTAGAGCAAAAAACAAAAGAGATCCCAAAGGAACCTGTTAAAGTCGAGGAAGAGATAAAGAAGGAGACAACAAAGACACCTTTGGAGAAAAAGACAAAGGAAAAAGAGACAGAAGAAGGAAAGGAGCAGAAGAAAAAGCCCAAAAAGAATGAATTAAAGAAGGACACAGGTAAGGAGCTTGTTCCTGGTTTAGCACCCCTCATATTCGATAAATACAATTTAAATGATGTGGTTGTCGATGATCCTGGACTGAAGCGGTATGTCAATCTAACACCTATTGGAATCCCTCATACAGGTGCGAGGCATGCAAACAAATGGTTTGGAAAGCAAAAGGTAAACGTTGTGGAGAGGCTGATAAACAACATGATGAGGACTGAGCATACAACAGGTAAAAAATCATTTGCCTATCGGACTGTGAGAAATGCCTTTGACATCATCGCGAAAAGAACAAAGCAGAATCCAGTCCAGGTGCTCATACACGCCCTTCAAAACTCCTCTCCAAAGGAAGAGATCACAAGACTTCGGTTCGGGGGCATCTCAGTACCCAAGGCCGTTGACACATCCTCCTCGCATAGATTGGATGTTGCTTTAAGGAACATTTGCAAAGGTGCCGTGAATTCCTCTCATAAAAATAAAAAACGTATGGAAGTGTGTTTGGCTGAGGAGATAATCCTTGCTTCCAAGGCTGACATGAACAGCTTTGCCATCTCGAAGAAGGAGGAAATGGAACGAATCGCTGCTTCTGCTAGATAATCACTGCACAATAGATTTAAACCAATAACGTTTGTTGTATTGTAATCAAATATAATCACAGGATGTGTGACCATGGGCAGAAAAGAAGAGAATATAAAGAAGGCTCAGGCCCTCATGGGCCAGATAGAAATGATTAGGAACATTGGCATCGCCGCTCATATCGATCACGGAAAAACGACATTGAGCGATAACCTCATTGCCGGAGCAGGTATGATGTCCGAGGAGCTTGCCGGAAAACAGCTGCTTTTGGACTATGATGAGCAGGAGCAGGCAAGAGGAATAACCATCAACGCAGCAAATGCATCCATGGTGCACTCTTACGAGGGGAAGGAATACCTGATCAATCTCATAGACACTCCCGGCCATGTGGATTTTGGCGGTGATGTTACAAGGGCCATGAGGGCAGTGGACGGCTGCATCGTTGTTGTATGCGCTGTGGAGGGAGTGATGCCCCAGACAGAAACTGTGGTACGCCAGTCTTTAAAGGAGAAGGTAAAACCCATTCTTTTTATAAATAAGGTTGACAGGCTCATAAACGAGCTCAAGGTCACATCAGAGCAGATGCAACAGCGCTTTATCAAGATAATAAACGAGGTAAACAGCCTCATCAAAAAGATGGTACCTGAAGAGTTCAAAAATGATTGGATCGTGAAAGTTGAAGACGGCAGTGTTGCCTTTGGCTCAGCATACTACAACTGGGCGATTTCATATCCATACATGCAGAAGACAAATATAAATTTCAATGATATCTATAATTATTGCAAGAACAAGGATCAGAAGACCCTAGCAAAGAAGGCCCAGATTCACAAGGTTCTTCTGGACATGACCATAGGCCATATGCCGAGTCCCATCGAAGCGCAGAAGTACAGGATACCACACATCTGGCACGGAGATATAGAATCCAATATCGGACAGGCCATGACCAAATGTAGTTCAAAGGGTCCTGTTAGTCTCATGGTAACCAAGATCTTAATGGACCCGCATGCCGGGGAGATCGCTGTTGGGAGGCTATTTTCCGGAAGATTGGAGCGGGGCATGGAATTGAAAGTGGTGGGAATGCCCAAAAAGAACCGGGTTCAGCAGGTGGCCATGTCTGTAGGCGCCGACAGAATCACCGTAGAACATCTGGATGCCGGGAATATCACAGCTGTTTCTGGATTGAAGGATGCCATTGCAGGTTCAACAGCCACTTCCGACGATGAGATGGAAGCCTTCGAGAGAATCGTGCATTATTCTGATCCCGTGGTCACAGTGGCCATCGAGGCAAAACACATGAAGGATTTGCCCAAGCTGGTGGAGGTTCTCAGAACAGTTGCAAAGGCAGACCCATCCATCCATGTGGAGATAAATCAGGAAACAGGAGAGCATCTCCTTTCCGGCATGGGGGAACTGCACCTTGAGATAACACAGTACAGAATCATAAACGAGCACGGTATTGATATCGTGGCCTCTGAGCCCATCGTGGTGTACAGAGAGAACATCGAGAGAAAAGGTGGACCTTTCGAGGGGAAATCTCCCAACAAACACAACAGGTTTTATCTGGAGGTTGAGCCCCTTGAACCTGAAATACTCAAGACAATGCAGAGTGGGGAAATATCTGCAGCCTCAGGGGGTAAGATCAAGGACTCTAAGGTCCTTGCGAGACAGCTGCAGGATCTGGGAATGAGCAAGCTGGAAGCAAAAGGTGTGAAACTCTTTCACAATTCCAACATGTTCATAGACGTAACCAAGGGTATTCAGTATCTACATGAGACCATCGAACTGTGTATTCAGGCATTCCAGGAAGCCATGGACAGAGGGCCCCTTGCGGCCGAAAAATGCATGGGTCTTAAGGTCAGGCTAGTGGATGCAAAGCTCCATGAGGACAGCATTCACAGAGGACCTGCACAGGTTATTCCAGCTGTTAGGTCTGCTATCTATGGTGCCATGTGTGTCGCCGAAAGGATACTACTTGAGCCAAAACAGACCGTGTTCATAAACACCCCCCAAGATCTAATGGGCAACGCAACCCGCGAGATGCAGCAGAGAAGATCCGTTATCGAGGACATGAAGCAGGAAGAGGACATGGCTACAATCGTATCAAAGGCCCCTGTCGCCGAAATGTTCGGTTTTGCCAGTGCCATACGCTCTGCAACAGGAGGAAGGGCGCTTTGGACAACAGAATTTTCAGGATATGAGAGGGTTCCCAGGGAACTGCAAAGCGAGGTTGTTGCCGATATCAGAAAAAGAAAAGGTCTGAAACCCGAACCCTATGATGCCAAGTACTACGAGGCTTAGATCCTGTTAAGTCCATGATGTGACGTCTCTTTTTAAGGTGTCTAATTTAATATTTTTTTTTAAAAAAGATAGTCTGGGATATTAAAAATTTGATTTTGAAAGAGAATCATTTCCCATTTATCATTTATGATAATATCGACAAAATCCTTTAATCTGTTTTTTAGTATTCATTTTTCTGGATTTAAAATCATGAAATTAATTTATGTAAAAGGGGGGAGAGTATAAAGAGGGGTATATTGGGATGTAGGCGAAGATAATGGTATCTGCCAGGATCATGATTGTTGAAGATGAAATGATCACAGCAACACACATACAATCAAAATTGGAGTCATTTGGATATGAGGTTCCGGCAATTGCCACAACTGGGGAGGAGGCCATCCAAAAAGCAAATGAGACTCGTCCAGATCTTGTGTTAATGGATATAAAATTGAAGGGAGAGGTTGACGGTGTCGAGGCCGCAAAGGAACTACGCTCTCGTTTCAATATACCAACAGTTTACCTCACTGCCTACACAGACGAAGAATTACTCAATAGGGCAAAGATAACCGAGCCCTTGGGATACATAGTTAAACCTTTTGGAAGCAGCGAGTTACAATCAACTATCGAGATGGCGCTTTACAAGAGTGAAATGGAAAGGAGATTGAAAGAAGGCCAAAAGAAATATAAAACATTGTTCGATAAATCACCCGAAGGGGTCATCCTTATCGGGTTGGATGGGACGATATTGGAATGTAACGACGCTGCAGAAAAAATCAGTGGATATAAGAGAATGAACATTGTTGGATTACCTTTTATGGACCTGGGTCTTCTGGATGAGGATAATCTTTCAAAAATGTTGGAGATATTCTCCAAGATTTTAAGGGGGGAGTTTCATGGAACAATAGAGCTTGTGATCCAACCATACAATGAAAAAAGATGGATCGAAGTTTTTCCCTCATTGTTGGAAAGAGACGATGAGATCTATGCCGTTCAAATCATAGTAAGGGACATTACCGAGCGTAAGAGAATTGAAGAGGCTTTGAGAGAGTCCGAGGGTAAATTTCGGCTTTTATTTGAGAACGCAAGCGAGGGAATAATGTATCTTGATAGTAAATGGAATATATTGGATATAAATCCAAAAGGCCTTAATATTCTAGGGTACGATAAAGATGATATCATTGGGGATAACTTCATGGAATTACTCCCCACCTTCAACATAGACCACTCATTTATTTCTTCGGCTTTGCAGGATGTTCTAAAAGGGCCCCCCCGATTCAAAATCGAGTGGGAATTAACAAATATAAAGGGCCGGGTGCAGATTTTGCTTGCACATATATCTGTCATTAGAAGGATAAACGAAGTGGTTGGGATATCTCTCATTTTGGAAGATATCACTGGGCGCAGACGCGCTGAGAAAGCATTGCGAGAGAGCGAGGAAAAGTTCAGGGATTTAGCTGAACTTTTACCTGAAACGATCTTTACGGCTGATGAAACCGGAAAATTGACATTTACCAATCATGCGGGTTTGATGGCTTTTGGATATACGGAGCAGGATCTCAAAGAAGGATTCAATGTAATCGAGGCACTTGCTCCAGAAGACCACGATAGGGCGCAAAAGAATATTGCACAATTGTCTGGACAAGAGCGGGTTCAAGGAGTAGAATATAAAGCGCAACGGAAGGATGGCAGCACCTTTCCTGTGATCGTTTACGCAAATGCTGTTACTCGCGATGGAGCTAACGCTGGTATTAGAGGAATTGTGGTGGATATTACAGAGCGCAAACAAGTAGAGGAGGTTTTACGAGAAAGAGCCGATATCATCGAAGCTATGAACGATGGAGTTCTATTATTTGATCTCGAAGGGAAAGTTGTCTTAGCAAACAAAGCTTACTGCAGGTTATTTGATCAAGAACCAGATGATATCATAGGAAAATCCCTTTTGGAAATCCCTGGGATGGAGAAGCAGAAATCTGAGGATATCGAGAAATTTCTTACTCTCTTCGAAGATGCCTGGGAAAGGGATCTGATAAACCCAGTTGAATTAACTGTTATTGGTAAGGGGAATAGGAGGATTCCGGTAAGTGTGAGTGGTGGAAGGATCATCGACTCCAATGGTAATCCCATACGGTTGATCACCGTTATTAGAGATATAACAGAGCGTAAGTTGGCAGAGGAGGAATTAATTAGATCAGAAAAGTTAGCTGGAATCGGTACATTAGCCTCTGGAATTGCCCATGAGATCAACAATCCCCTTAGTACAATATTGGGATATGCCGAGATTATACAATATCAAGAAAATCCAGAAATGATGAAAAATTTTGCCAAGAAGATAGTGAACGCAGCCGAGAGGGCCTCAGAGATCGTAAAATGGCTCTCAAACTATTCCAGGGAGGCAAAGGACAACAAGATTACAGATGTGGATCTGAATATTATCATAGATAATTCCATTGAGGCCTTAAAACATACAAGAAGCACATGTGATATTTTCATAGAGGTCGATGACCAAGATGTTCCAAAAATCAAGGGAAATCAAACAGAGCTTCATCAAATCATTGTGAACCTACTGAACACCGCCATTGACTCCCTACAAAAAAAGGGTAAAATTAACATATCCACCAGGGCTGATGATGGATTTGTAGAAGTAAAAATTCTTGACAATGGTGTTGGTATCCCCAAAGAGAAGCTAAATAGGATTTTCGAGCCTTTTTACGACTCGAAAAATGTGGAAGGGGGCATGGATCTTGGATTATATATCGTGTCGATGCTGGTAAAAAAACATCAAGGAGAAATATCAGCGGAAAGCGAGCTTGGATGCGGCACGACTTTCACGATAAAGTTTCCAAAAACATAAAAACAATTTCTGGTTTTTATTGAGCATATTTAATATTATATAAATTCGAATGTTGACAAAGTGGGTGGGGGATTATTCCTTATCTTTCTTTTCACCCTTATCTTCTGGTTTTTTCTTCTCACCCTCTTTTTCCCCTTCCTTAGGTTTTTCCCCTTCCTTTTCCTCCTCGCCCTCGCCCTCGGCTTCAGCCGCAGCCATTGCCGCTGCCGCTGCCTCTGCTTTTGCGAGCTCCTCGGCTTCTTTCATCTTTGCCTTGGCCTCAAGTAATGCCTCCCTCTCCAATCTGGCCTGCTCGATATCTTGTTTAGAAAGAAATTGGCTAGCCTGCTTGTTGCATCTCTTACAGAGTTTGAGATGGTTCACCAATCTTCGGGCTCCGCAACCTCTGCATACATCGATGAGCTTCATTTGACTTGCCTCTTTGCCTGGGTGAAAGTACTCTCCGTTTATATAAGTTTCTTTTAAGAGCACCTGAAAAACATACTATAGATTCGCCAGTGATATATTCAAAGCCCAATGTAGAATTATTATGAAAAGAAAGCATATGATAAATGACCATGCGCTGTATTCTAAAAAAGTTGCCCTCCTTTTCTCATGTAAAGAAAGTTTCTGTGTGTTGATAACATAATATGCAGAGAACATAAACGTTGTACCAATAAAGCCGAAAACGATTTTCAGAGCCAGCCAAATCATCCACCCGTTTTCAGCCTCAACTAGTGTTGACACTATAAAATTTCCCTCGGGAATGTTAAATGCCCTTGTTCCAATGAAAGTCATAAGTGGATCAACAATAACAAAGAGAATGAAGAAGGGTATGAGAAATTCCTTTCTCTCTGCAAGCCATCTTGCGAAGATGTTGTTGTCACGAAGAGTCCCTCTCTTTACTACAATTACCTCCCCGGTATTCATGATTATACTATATTGTTATATGTAAGTTTAAAAATTCCCATACGATAATCAAACGTGATTTTCCGAGGCCTTTTTCTTCCTCCGTTTATATTAACTTTCCGAGAAAAGAAAGATATATTTTATTAATTATCAAAGTTGATAATATTTGGATCTGGTAAGGGGAAAACGAGGAAATTGAAGTTGAGCCTTATTAAAGATAATTACATTAATCGGTTCCGAAATCAACATCTCACCTACAAATAAAAATTGCATTATCCTCAAAGAATCAATAGTGATAATACGAGGATAAAGTTTTTGCTATTTCTCGTAAATCCTTAATATAGCCTCATTCTCCAGAGAATTTTGAAAATGACTCGGGGGTGCAAAATTGCCTATTACAAAGAAGAAAAAGACAATAGAAAACAAACCGCGAATTGAAATCGAAAAGTGGCTATTAAAAGGCCTTGATTGCGAAAAAAAAGGAGAATTTGAGGATGCCATTAGCTGCTATGAAAATGCACTTCAGGGGAAAGAAAGCGATAAAGAAGCTTGGAATAACATAGGTCTAGTTTATTATCAAATGGGGGATTTTAAAAATGCAGATGACGCTATAAACAAAGCTCTGGAACTGGACTCCGAATATGCCATAGGCTGGGAGACCAAGGGGTACCTGTATGCCCATTTGAACAGGTTTGATGATGCTGTGGAGTTCCTTAGTAAAGCACTTGAAGTTGGAGGGAACAAGGCCAATATATGGGTTACCCTGGGGATTATTTCATCCACTCAGTTGAAGTTTGAGGATGCCATAATGGCATATGAGAAAGCCCTTGAGGACGATCCAAATAACCTAAACGCCCTAAACAACGAAGGCATAGCCTATCAACTGCTTTCTCAGCTTAGGGAGGAGAGGGAAAGCATAGAGATGTTGGAAAAGGCTGTGGAATATTTCGAGCGCGCGCTGGCAATCGATCCCAACAAGGCCGAGATATGGAACAATTATGGCGTTGTTCTAGGATTCCTTGGCAGATTCAAATCCGGTCTTTCTGCAGTTGATAAAGCGATATTGCTTGCCCCTGATTATGCAAATGCGTATTTCAATAAGGCACGCATATATCTTCGGGTTGGAAACAAAAAGAAAGCCCTGATACAACTGAAATGCGCAATAGAAATGGACAAAACCCTCTATAAGAAGGCAAAGGAGGATCTGACCCTAAGAAAGCTCAAAGATACCAGAGAATTTCAAGGATTAAATCCAGAAAAAGAAGGTTGAAAGGGAAAATCGGCAATCATGTCTTAATAGAATATTTTACCTCAATTGTCCTTGTGATGCTCTTAATAGCACGAGCCATATCCTCTTTTTTTCTAGCGACTCTATGCAATATCACAGCTGCCCAGACAAGATATCTTAAGTAATCCTTCCTTTTCTCCAATTGTTTCTTTGTCTTAATTGTTTCTGGCCGCAAAGGCGCCTCAATTAGAATCTTGTAGGCAGAAGGGACTCTTAAATCGGTTTTGATATGAAACCTCAAACCCGGATAAAGCACGATACCCACCTTGAATTCAAAGTCATACATGTAACCCAGGGCCTCATAGATTTTCTCTCTGGGTAATCCCCCTTTAAAATCACCATATATCGTGTCCACAAAGACATCGATACCCTCGTATCTGAGATAGATTTCTGGACCGATAAAGGATAAGTCCTCGGCTTTCATATCTCCTCCCATATATAAGGCCGATTCATCGGAAATCTCGCTCCAGGGATGGCGAAGCGACTCTATGTTCTGGAAGTAGAGAAATACTGTTTCATGGCGGTTTTTAAATTCCCTCATTGTATGACCTATGGATCTGAGATCAAGGGCATTTACCAACTCACACATGGCCCAGACCCTGTAGAAATCACGTGTTCTCTGAGTGTCTATTGGAACGGTCTTCATAAATGTGGGATGAAAATTATTGATAAAATCCTTGTAAAGGGTAACAAGTGGTTTGTATGAACGGTTCTTTGCACGCACAGCCTCAAATTCTGCCTCCCTTATAAGGGATGGATTGTCCCTGGGAATGAACCTCAATCTGGGTAGGGCCTCCCTGAATTTATCCTTTGTTAAAAAGTATCTATGAACACGAAGAACACTTCTTAGATCAGAGAGTGTATCAAGAACCTTTTTGTCATATTCACGGCTGCTGTCCAATTTATATATCCCCCTCCATCTCATCTTCTCAGTTTCTCTTTGCTGGATCCTGGATAGCATTGTGGCACCTTCGGTTAATACTTCGAGGTGGAACTTTAAGAGAAGAAGATTCGACGGTGTTATAAACGTCCGTTTTCTCCTTTCGCAGACATGGGAAGTGGTATGGGAGAGTCCCTTTTGGAACCTCATTCTAACGGTTTTTTGCCACTTGATCTTTCCTTTAATTTCTGACTTGTACTTACGAACTTCTTTTTGACTAGCATACGTGAGACATTCAGTGATCTTTTTTGTCAATTCAATAAGCTCCTTGCTGTAATGGTTGAGAAGGTCATCAATGGCATAATCTTCAACATCTATTTGATATGTAGCATAACCTCCGCCATAAACCACATCATGGACATTTTCAGCCCCGAACTTCTTAAGAAGTGATGGAATCCTCTCGTGCCTGATCTTCTTGAACTCCTCTGAGGAAAGGCCATTTGGCTCGATGAAAAATGGAATGGGCTTGCTGATCTCCTCGCCATTTGCATCTCTTAGAGATAAAATATTATTCCCCACATAATCTCCCACATCTAATGTGATTTCCCGGATGCTATTTTCCTTTAGTTCATCAAGGATCCAAACACGTGTCCTGCCCAACCATATTGAGGATCTCTCTATTCTGTGCCCGTGATTCTCTATTCTAAGCAGTATCATCTGGTTTTCTTTAACATTCTCAATGGGTTTACCCGAGGACAGTGCATGAATTGATACATTATAACATTCGATTTAAATCCCTTCCCTTGATCGTTAACTAAAAACTGACAAAGTTGTGCTCTTGAGCATTCGATCCAAGGCCCGGGCCACCTTTGATCTTTCAGTAAAAACCTCCACAGCCCTGATGTACATATTCGATATCTGTGCCTTTTCCAGGTTTTCAAGTTGGGGAAGTATGTTGGCCACGATTGCGTCCTGCATTGCATCTTCCTTTGAATAATCCCCGCCGGCCTTTAGGCACCAAATCACGCAGTCTATGACCTGGGCTGTCCCGATCTTTCTGTATGTTCGGACACCAACAGATGTCTCAATTCCTTCCTCAGGCATTGGATCCTCCTCTAAGAACTTCATGAGTTTTCGGTACTCGGCATCCGCCTTTCCTTCGGGATCGCCTCTGAACAGGGATTTTTCTGTCTTATCCCCTTTTAAGATAATTCCCATCTCCTTGGCCCGTAATTCCACGAAATGTGGCATACGAGAGAACTCGTCCTCCTTATCAGGCAGCCCAACCTCGATAAAGGCGAACCTTCTCATCAGGGCATGACCTATATCGAACAGCGTGTTCTTGTCCTGCACATTCATGGTCCCAATGACTCGAAATTGGCGGGGCAGATAGAGCGCGTCGCCTCTGTTTTCCTCGGAGGTGAGCAAGGCCTGGGTATCTCTGTACTCGAAAATCGTAAAGAGCTTTCCAAAAGCCTCGTCTATGTTGGCGCGATTGAACTCATCTATGATCAAGTGATGGGGTCTTCCTATCCTCTTAAGGGATCTTAAACAATCCTTGACCGCCTGGGTAACGCATCCATCCCGAAACTCGTATGAGATTTCCTTTGTATATTCATCAACCTTAGGTGCAACACCTCCAACTATATCGTAGTTGTCCCATTCGGCATTGGCAGTGACGATTGTGAAGTTGGGTCTTTGCTGCCCATTCTTTAGGGTCATTTTACCACAAATCAGCGCCAAAAGCAGTGTAGCAACCTTTGTCTTGCCGCATCCTGGAGCTCCATAGAGGATTATATTTCTTCCACTTTCAAGATTAACCAGTATTTGGTCCAATGTCTTCTTGGAAATCGATAGGTGATCAAATATTGGGGTGAGATCGATATCATAATTTATCTCAACGGCTTCAACATCCTTATTTGATATATAAGCATCCTCATCCTCGTCTTCATCTGTCCAGTCATCAACCTTCATCCCGTCCTCGTCCTCCAATTCGCCAGGACCTTTCTGCATGCTTATTAAAGCCGTAATCATATCCACCACATTCGATCTTAAGCCAAACACCTCTTTTGCCTTAAGTTCTATATTGTAAAGCTCGGCAGCTTCCATCTTTTCCAAAATGGGTAGGAAAATGGACATTATTGCATCCTCAAGGGCTTTTTCCTTGCTGATTCTATAGGGGGCATTTGCAACACACAGCATGGTTTCCACAAGAAGTCTTGTACCAATGGCCCTGTACGTTCTAATACCCCTTGGCAGAACAGTTCCCTTGGGAGGGTACTTGTCCTTGGATACGAATTCAATTAGCTTGTCGTATGCCTTTTGTATTTCTCCATCAGGGTCATTATCGAACCTTGACATGGTGATTTCTGCACCTTTGAATTCTTGTTTTAACAGATCATCTTGATTCAATGTGCCAAGATAGACCAACCGCTCCCTCACCAAAAACGGAATCTCCTCATATTCAAGTGATTTCTCTGGTACACTAACCTCGATAAATGAAAATTGACCTCTGAGAGGAAGAAGATTCTCAGGTATCGACCATTCGTCTGAATCTGCCGTCCCAATGATGCGGAATTCTTTCGGCACTCTGAGGGTGAGGGTTTCACCACGGTGGAGCGATAGTGCCACAGATGTATCCTTTTCACCAACGACATTCAAGAACCTGTTAAAAGCTCTATCCAGATCCAGTTTGTTCATTTTATTGATGATAAGATAATGGGGCCTATTGGAATTTCTGATGGAGTCCTCGCACAATTCAATGGCCTGAATGCCGAACCCCTTGCGAAATACGGTTTTGTCACCTTGGTTTTCCCAGAATCCCATGATATCCTCATCATTCCAAAGGGGATTGGCCATTTGTGCCGTGAAATTTGTAAAATCATGACCTTCGCTTTTAAATCTCTTACCGCAGATTTGCTCTGCTATTAGTTGTGCAAGCTGTTCTTTTCCAGATCCAGGAGGTCCGTACAGGATTATGTTCCTTCCGCTCTTTAAATGCGTCTGAATCTCGTTCAACACCCGGGGTGGAACAAATACCTTGTTTGTAATGGCATTTATATCCATGTCATATATCATTGCCATGTCTTTGCTCCTGATCTCCATCTCAAGAGCATCCTTTTTTAAATCGGAATTATAACTAAATATCAACTCTTTGAGTAATTCCCAGCTCTCAGGCTCTATTTCAAAGACCGTCCTTTTCGTATCAGGGTTCCTTATAAAGTTCCATATCTCAACAAGTTGAGGGGATCTCTTGAGTACGTTTAAGGAGATCGGTTTTTTCAACCTTATTCTTGGTTCTATATCTATTCTATGACGCCACATAGTTGAGAAGTCAGTGTATATTGGGGTGCGAACCTCCATAACTGCGAAGATCATGTTCACGGGTTTCCTTTTAAAAGCTATTATCAAATCTCCTTTTCCCACATTTAGGAATGACTCAATATCCAGTGCATTTTCATGCATTCCCCAAGATCCACCTATTTTGAACTTCTCGTTCCAAGTTTCCTCTGTGCCAACAAATAACCAGGCCCGCTTTGGCCTAACTTCGATCTCCAAAATCAAGCTCCTTAGGTTTCTAGCTTTCGCATTATCAGGATTAATCTTTAAAACCATATCCAGGTTGTAAAGCGCCTCATTTACAGCACCTTCTTGCTCCAACACGATGGCCTTGTTTAACCAAGCCGCTTCAAGTTGAGGATTGGCATAGATCGCTTTGGTGAAATAGTGTATAGCCTCACTTGCTGAATTCAAGTCAACAAGCAGCTGACCCTTCATATTCAAAGCCTCTGCATGATTTGGATTTGCCTCCAGTGCTCTATCAATGTAATCTATAGCATCATCGATTTTTTTTGTACCCCTTAGTAAATTGGCGCCCTTAATAAGTAGATCAACGTTCTTAGGATCTATTTCGAGCTGTTTTTTCAATGCAATTAGCTCGAGATTCTCTTTTGCCAAATCGGCATCTGAATCCTCTGTACCTATTTTATGACCCTTTCCGCTCTTTGGTTTGAAGAGGTCTTCGTCTTCGAGTAAGGCTCCTAGGCCAAAATCATCATCATCATCAAAATCTTCCTGACTCATTGTAACAATTATCTATTCTTATTCATATATTTTAAACGTATTTACAATATTATCATTTTAGAATATATGTTCCATACACCCAGATAATTTGGATTTCTTTTTATTAATGATAATCACGAGTGAAAATCAAAATCGGTAATTCTAGTGTATTTTAGAATAAATAGGAATGATTCATAGGTATAAATCCAGGATTTGCCAGGTGCAATTCAATTCTTCTTTAATTCTCATTTCTTTCCATTTTCTTCCAAGAGGATGCAGAAATGCTTAATAGGACCTAATCTTGTGCAATCCATTTGCTTGTCTAAATAAGTATAATCCAAATCGAGTTCATTAAAAATCTTTTCCCACTGCTCCCATCTTTTAAAGTTAAACTGGATATTTACACCGTAGGGTTTATTTGCGCAGACATCAAACAACTTCAAGAGGAATCTGTCCCAATCATTTTTATAATAATGATCCTTGATAATAATACCGCCAGACACCCTCATCATTTCTTGTAGGGTTGCCTTTATATCCTCACAGTGGTGCAGAACATCCACAGCCATAGAGTAGTTGAACTGTTTGTTTTCGAAGGGAAGAGTGGAACCATCATATCGGCTGGAAGGGATTAGGGGTCTGCTTTTAAAATACACATCCACCCCATGAACCGCAATTTTCTTCTTCTGCGACATCAGGTATGGAATTGTTCCTTCCGCACAGCCGATGTCGAGTAACGAGTCTCCATGGGAAACAAAATTAATGAGATAATCTGCGAGATATTTATTTCTGACCGGGTAGAGAAATCGATCATACACATTTCGAATAATCGAGTAGAGTTTTAGCTCTGTCTTTTTCCCATAATAAATCGGAGTTCTCTCTTGCCAAAGATTATCCTTGCTAAGATGAATATTTTCGTTCATAAATCCACAGTTACCGTAGCTTTTAGCGTATTTTTAACCGAACATTATAAGGACATTCTGGATGCTCTGTTTTATATCATCGCTTGGCACTTTTTGATTGGGTAATAATATTATCATATTTAACTTTATATATGCTGGTTGCTGAAATTGATAAATTATCAGTTAGGATAATCGCAGGTCAACCTTTATAGGGTCCTAAAAAAGTTTTATTTTTGTAATCTTACCTATAGATTAAGAACTAGCCGAAGGGAAATTATGTCAGAAGCCCACCTTTTCAAATTCAAAATCTGTCTAGTAGGTGACCTGGCTGTAGGAAAAACTTGCTTAATAAGAAGATATGTTTTTAATGAATATTCAGATAGCTACATTTGCACAATAGGAACAAAGGTCACAACAAAAAAGATAACAATTCAGCACCCAAAAACAAAAAAGCCCGTCGATGTCCAACTTTATATATGGGATATCATGGGAAAACAAGACTTTCGTAAGTTACTTCAGAAAGCGTATTTTTTAGGGGTCCAGGGAATTGTGGCGGTATGTGACAACACAAGGGAGAAAACGTTACCAGGTTTAGACGGGTGGATAGATGGAGTACAAAGTGGTGACGATGAGATCCCAACAGTGTTTCTTGGAAATAAAAGCGATCTTTTGGATTTCCAAGAAATAGGATTAAATGAGATTAAGAGCTTTGCAGCCGGGTATGAAAGCCCCGGAGCCTATCTCTCTTCAGCGAAAACAGGACTTAATGTGAATTTTGCTTTTGACATATTAAGTAAGAAAATATTGAAGGAAATGCTTTGATTTTACATAAGATTCATTGGGTATCCGATTTCTATCGAAAAATCTTTCAGTAATTATAAATATGATACAAGTATATTCAAATACAATAATACAATAATTCATATGCACACTTCATTGATAGGAGGGGTTATATGAAGAACAGAATAATCTCTACTGGAATTGTGGGATTGCTCGTAATTTGTGGTTTTTTAGGATTATTTGCGGTAACAAATCAAGCAAGAGCACCTGGCCCGACTTATGTGAGTGGCTCAATTACCCTGAATACGATATGGTATCAAACTGATAGCCCATTTATCGTCACCGGAGATGTGACTGTGGAGCCTGGAGTCACATTGACCATAGAGCCGGGAGTCGAGGTGAAGTTCGATGGACTTTACAGCTTGATCGTGAATGGCACGCTCATTGCCCAGGGCACACCCGGATCACCGATTCTGTTCACATCAAATCAAGGCGTGCCTGCAAAGGGTGACTGGCATCGAATCAGACTTCACGGAGCGAACAACATAATGGATTATTGCGAAATCTCATTTGGTGACTACCCACTGTACATCATGTGTGCAAACACAAAAAACCGCATCTCGAACTGCAAGATATCCAACAATACAGGCGATGGGATCTACCTCAAAGAAACATCAGGTAACATCATATACAATACAACTGTGACCTCCAGCTACAGCAATGGCATCACCTTGCTGATCTCGGAATATAACATTATAAATAAATCGTTTGTAAACCAGAATCGGGCTTTTGGAATCTACGTGAGATCCTCGAGTAATAATACTATCATGAACACATACGTATCAAAAAATACCGGGGGTGGAATCGAACTGGGTTTGAATTCAAGCTATATAGAAATAACAAATGTAACTGTATTTGAAAATCAGGACAATGGAATCGATTTTAATGGTAATGGCAACAACAATATTGCAGATTCCCGAATCATTGGCAACGACGGCACGGGGATTGACTTAGGCTGTGCTTCGGAGAATCAATGGATTGAAAACTGTATTATCCGAGATAACGATGGATCAGGTATTGACCTAGAAGGTTCATTATATGTGGATATTATGGATTGCAATATATCTAAAAACAAAGGGAACGCGGGAATTTACTCGGGGGATTCTGTATCTAACATTACAATCAAAAACTCTGAAATCTGGAATAACTCAGAAGATGGAATCGAACTTTATGGTGCAACTTATGTTAATATTACCGATTCAAATATCTCCGAAAATGGATTAAATGGCATAATATTTAATGGGAGTGAGATCCAAGAAAATAACACTATTCAAAATTGCACAATTTCCGGGAACGAAAATAATGGGATTTATTTCTATGTTTATTCAACAGATTCAACATTGAATCTCCAATACAATAATATATATTCCAATAAAATATATTCCAATACTCAAAATGGCATTTATTTTAAAACATTTGCTGATCGTTACTGCCGACATCATTCATATATTCAATATAATAATATCTTCATTAACACAATATATTCAAACAATAGAAATGGTATTTATTTTAACACCTACGCCGAAGAATATACCTATTCCCCGTATTTCCAATACAATTGCATCCACAATAATACCATAAATTCTAACAATCAAAATGGCATTTATTTCGAAGTCTTCTCTTACTCTTATACTTTATATATTTCATATAATAAAGTAAACAATAACTCCATATATTCAAACAATAAAAATGGCATTCATTTCAACTTAAAAGCTGAGTGGGAATGGTATTATTTCCAATATAATAACATCTTTAATAACACTATCTATTCAAACTCCCAAAATGGAATCTTTTTCAACACCAGTTATATTCCAAATGAATGCTCTTATTTTCGATACAACAATATATATTCCAATACTATTTTTTCCAACAACCAAAACGGTATTTTTTTTCACTGCTATGGAGTCGACGGTTCCTATTTTGAATATAATAACATATATTCTAATACTATTCATTCAAATGATCAAAATGGTATCTATTTATTTATCCATACTCGCTGGTATGTCCTTGAGCTTCAATATAATAATATCCATTCTAATATAATCCATTCAAACAATCAAAATGGCTTGTACATATATGTTTTTTTTGATTCCGATAGAGTAGACAGATATGCCTATTTCCAATACAATGATATATATTCCAACACAATCTATTCAAACGACCAAAATGGCATTTATATGTATGGCAACTCCAGGACCGGCAACTTATATGTTCAAGATAATTTCATATATTCGAATACCATCAGTCTGCAAACCAATGGTTCTGGGATTTACGCACAATCCGATAACACCTCTGTATCATGGGAAAACTCACATCTATATAAAAACACGATCTTCTCCAACTTAATCGGCATTAAATTATTGAGAATAGACTCGCATATAGTTTATATCAACAACATTTCCAATAACCTCAACGACGGCGTTCTCTTAGATTCCACCAATTCCAGTACAATCAGCTATAATAAAATAGCCAACAACAATTGGAGTGCTATCAACATAACAAACTCTTCACATAGTAACAAAATCCAGAATAACAACATTACCTCAAATAACCAAACAGGTATCTTTGTTAATGGTAACTCAAATATAAATACCATTATTCGTAACGATATTATGGACCACCCCGAACTTGGCATGAACATCACAGACTCAGTAGATAACATAGTGCATCATAACAATTTTAAAAACAACCTCCAGAACGCTCATGATTCCACAACTCAGTTAAACGACTGGGATGACAGTGCAGAAGGCAACTGGTGGGACGATTATACAGGTTTTGATGCAAATGAGGACGGTATTGGAGATATTCCGTATGATGTTCCAGGCGGTGGCAGTAAAGATTGGTACCCACTAATAGAACCCGCGAACATCACAGCACCCCATGTAGAAAACACAACACCAGAAGATGGGGACTTGAATATCTCTGTAACACCGTTGATATCCATTACCTTCTCAATTAAAATGAACCTTACTGCAACTGAAAATGCAATTACAATTTCAGGCGGACTTACACCAACGAATTTCAGCTGGAGTAACGGAGAAATGACTGTTTCCTTCGAGCCATCATCTACGCTAAGTTCCTTAACAATCTACATAATCAATATCATGATAGATGCGAAAGACGTGCTGGGAAATCAACTAAAAGAACCCTATCAATTCTCATTTACAACCAAAGATGTTGTGGAGCCCACAATAATATTAACGTCGCCTGAAGATGATTATGTCGATATTGCCTTGAATAAGAGCATAGTGGTAATGTTCAGTGAGCCTATGAATATCACCACCGTATCATATACGTGTTCACCAAATCCTGGCGGGTGGGATGTATCTTGGAGCAATATGAACTCTGTAGCTACATATACACATGACGATTTTGGTAGTAAGACTACATACTTATTTGAAATCACAAGCGGAAAAGATATTGGCGGAAACGATCTTGTGGACGGACCAGTTCAAAATCCATGGTCATTTACTACTTTAGATGTTGTAGGGCCCGAGATCACCTCCACCTCACCTGCGGACGGTTCGGAAAATGATACGACTACCGCAGCTATAGTAGTATATTTCAATGAACAGATGGATACAACCTCCGTTACATATGCATGTTCTCCAGACCCATTGGGTTGGATCATAACATGGACCAATAATGATAAAATTGCTACATTTTCACATAATGAATTTGCACAGAAAACCATGTATATATTCCAGATTACAGGTGCAAAGGATATCTCAGGAAATGACCTTAATCCAAGCATGGTTCCCAATCCCTGGTCATTCACAACTACCGGTGACTATGTTGCACCACAAATAAGTATAACATCACCTGCTGACAATGCAGAAAATGTGGATCCGGATGCAAATATCGAGATAACTTTCAGCGAAGAAATAGATCCATTATCGCTAACATATATTTGTACACCTGATCTAGGAGGATGGTCTGAAATCTGGAGCAACGGAAATACGGTTTTGACCTTATCCCACAATCCATTTGCAATTGCAACCACCTATTCTTTTCAAGTTACCACTGCAAAAGATATTTCGGGAAATAATATTAATCAGGGTGCAGTTCTGAATCCCTGGTCATTTACCACCTCGGGGGATTTGATTGCACCGCAAATTAGTGCGATATATCCAGCTGATAATGCGGTCAATGTGGAACCCAACTCTAATGTCCAAGTCACATTTAGCGAGGTAATGGACACAACCTCGATAGAGTATATCTGTTCCCCAGACCCAGGAGGATGGTTTATTAGTTGGAGCGACGGAAACAAAGTTATTACTTTATCTCATAATTCATTTGAAATAGGAACTACTTATACCTTTGATATCCTTGCTGGAAAAGATAAAGCAGGTAATGATTTATTATCAGGTCCAGTTCCACGCTCTTGGAATTTTACAACAGTCTTTGTGAATTCGCTTATAGTCACACCCTCTCAGGTGGGCATTCCCATAAACGGAACAGTGGTTTTAATAGCGCAGGCTTATGATTTACAGGACAATCCCTTAACTGGTATTACATATATGTGGAGTGTAAATAATGATCTTGGCACGATCTCCCCCCAGGGCTTACAAATAGCTACTTTTTCAGCGTCATCAAATGAAGGCATTTGTTATGTGAATGTTACTGCTGGTGGAAAGAGCGCTAGTGCTTTAATAACTATAAAATCCGAGGATTTTGTAGAAGAGGAGCCTAAAGACTCTCAACCAGAGGACATTCCATGGATCTGGCTCTTAATTCTTGTAATTATAGTTTTATGTGTTATTATCTTGTGGTTTGCCTTGAGGAAGGAGAAACCAGAAGCAGCAAAAGGACCAGGGCCAGTTGATGAAAAGGCTGCATCTGAAGAAAGAACAGATGACGTTCTAGAGAAAACAGATGAAACCAAGCCATCACCACCTCCAAAACCATCATCTGACGATCTGGAGCACCCACCCCCACCCCGTGTTGAGGAGGAACTACCACCACCGCCGCCTCTTGATTAATTAATTGGTTAGGCTTTTTCATGATATATCTGATAACGCACGAGTCCGCATATTAAGACAATTATAAAATAGAGCGGACTCGTGAGGATTCAAACTCCGGTAACCAGCTTACCACAACCCCCTGTAAAAAATAGTAATAAAGGGGGTTTCCGAAGACCGGTAGGATATGTTAATAAATCTATTCGATCCACAAGTTTGTTTGTTCATATATAATAGTTATTAAACCCCAAATTCAACCTTGCTCAGCTTATATAAGATATTTGTATGTAGCACTGACATTGTAAGAGAAACCATTATCAGGGCTTCCGACCCACATTAAGGGGCCTGGCCATTGGTCATCACTTGCATGGCATACCACCTCTAGGGTAATAATCCAATCCTCTGGTAGGTATTGACCTTTTGGAGGCTTAATGGCAATGGTCTTGCTATAGGGGGTTTGTCCTTTTGGTAGAGGTTCAGTGTACCCATCGGTACTATCGATGCTTCCGCTAACCTCATCGGGATTGGTTTCTTCGTCTCCGTCTTCGACCCTTATAACGAAATCGACGCCCGTTATTTTATCCTCGGGGATATGCAGTTCCAAAGTCTCTGTCACTGTTTCGGGTGATGCTTGAGCAAGGGCTTCCACCGTACCCTCGGCTCCTGTCGTCCCTTCTGCTTCTGCCCCGTCAGTTTCGGGAGGTTCGCTTTCGTTTCCATCCCCTTCATCCGGAACCTCATCAGTGTCATCTGGAACCTCATCAGCGTCAGGCTGATCCTCGGTCTCCTTGGAATTGCCATTCTCGGGTTCGATATCCTCTGACACACAGCCTGCAAAGACCGCTGTCAACATTAAGACGACTATTAAAACAATTCCTAAGACCATTTTACCTCTCGCACTACAATTGCGGTTGGACATGACAATCAATCTCTGGGATTTATATGGATTTATACTGAGATTGTTAGTATTATAGTTTATAACCCCTTCAACTATATAATGGTTGTATTAATACATATTTTTTTCTCATCTCACAATTCCTGTTTAGTTGAATATCGGCCGTGTATTTCTTATCTATGATTCTTTTAATAGCTATTGGTTTTCGTCGGTAAAGGAGAACCTTTCTTGTATCTTTTATACCCAAAACAAAAGAAAGCGTAACTTGAACACGTAGCGAGTCCGCGTATCTGGAATCGTATTATAACGAAGGACTCCGGGTGTTCAGGTTTAAGACTTAATTGTATTCCAAGCATAACCTGAACACAAAGCGAATCCACGGAATATAATTGGATCTCATTGAAGGACTCCGGGTGTTCAGGTTTAAGACTTATTTGTATTCTGAACATAACCTGAACACGAGCGAGTCCGCGTCTGCTGGCAAAATAATAGAATAGCGGACTCGCGGGGATTCGAACCCCGGTAACCGGCTATCTCCAGGCCCTTTAATGATTATGAACGAATGAAATTAATACAAAGGCCGAGCATCCGAAGGATGCGAGGATGTCAAGGCACTGCGGAGCAGTGCAAGTGGCGTTCACGCCACACTTTTCCGTTGACGCTTTTCTAAAGGGTCACCGAAGGCCGGTAGGATATCCAATGTAGTCCAAGTTGGAACCAACCTGGATAACTACCTCACGAGCCCACTGCCAAAATGTACTTTAGGTTATTATATTTTTTGAGAAAGAATTCATTAAATAATTCCAGGGATTAAGGGTGGGAGCCCTTAGGCTTAAGATACAAACTCATATTTACATAACCTAAGGGTAAAGTGGCCGCTGAATTAATGCGATAGAAAAGGTAATAGGCCACGATGGTGGGGGTACGGACAGAGGGGAACACTTATAGATTCCTCAGCTTCTCCTCGAAAATAGTACGGCCTGGAAAACCTAGAGAACTGGCAATCGTGTTGAACTCCAAAATATCCTTTCCCTTTTTCTTGGCCTCATCTTGGATTTCCTTTAAAGACATACCTGCAATGGCGTAACAAGGTGCAATACCTGGATTCTCCTGGAAAAAGAATATCTGATCATAGATAAGCTTCTCTGAAAAACCTGTTTTTTTCGAGGCCCATTGTACGAACTCAACAACAGATTGCTTGTTCATGTTGATTCTCACATCACCTATTGCCCTAAGGAACCTTATGATCCTCCACTTGTAAATTAGAAATCTTGATTCTAAAACGATTTCTTTTATATCTCCCCAGGATGCCATGGTATCCAAAAGCTCTGCTTCTTCCTTTTCCAGATCCTCTCTTTTTTTATCAGCCAATTCCTCTACAAGAGTTTGGGTTTCGAGCTCCCTGTGAAATGATATAGCCTCTGAGATGGGAAAATGAAGTGACGAGTCCAATTTCTCTATTAGATTTGGCTTTATTGCAAAACCCAAAGCTGAGTTGGAGAAATTGACACAATGACCGTATTCCTCATGGACAATCAACTGGAATATATCGATGGGACTAGTGGGCGGTGAGTGCTTCTCATCAGTGGTTACAAATAAGACATTAAAGGGTTTTTCTGTCAGCCCGTCAAAACTTGTCATGGCAGCTGTTGGTATGAAATTCAGAAGACTTTTAGGAGTTTCGATTATCCTGGTATCATATCTAGGATTTATCTTAACAAGGTGCTTTTCAACTACCGCACTGGTCTTCTTTCGAAAATCTTTAATGAAGTTCACAAGATCTGTATTCTCAACATTTCTTTTTTGTGCTATCTGTTTGTCCACAGCTTCAATATTGCATTCGATTTCGTAATAATCTGCAATTATCTTAGCAGTCTCCATAAGTCGGGGCAGTTCTTTTTCGAGCCATTCAAGACCCTTTTTCTCGATCTCATCTGGAGTTTCGTAATAGTCGTACTGTTCCTTTATGAGTTGGGGATAGAGGGTGAATCTGCCCAAATCCCCAGTTGAATCTCGCTTTAATATGGGAAAAACTTCTGTGAAGTCCCCCTTTTCTAGACCTTTTACGGGTACCAAATCTTTGTATTCTTTGATCTTTGAAAGACCCCTTTCTATCTTTTCCTTTAAAGCAGTGTCATCTGTATCTTTTGAAATGCTCTTAAGCATGCCCAATAGAGCATTGCAATAGTTTAAAAGGATAATTTTCAGTTCAATGGGAAGTGCATCCAGATTGTGGTTATTTATGGAGTAATCAATATTCTGATTCATACAATCTATAAGCGAAGATATATGTAATGGATTTACTCCCTCCTTCATAAGATGTCCAAATAAGGTCCAGGTCATGTCACTTAGATCATGATGGGGATCTCGAAATTTCAGCGTTGCTTCAAGGCTAATTAAGAATTTCTTTTCAACCTGGGTATTTGCCTTTGATTTCAAGTATTGAATTTTCTTTTGGACCCTCTCTTTATTTTCAGAAGAAAAGATAAAAAGCTTACCTGCATATTGGTTTAGTCCCTCTAAAAAAGCATCAGAGGGCCTAAGTTCCTTCCAAATCTCATATATCTCTTCTTCTATATCAACCACTTATGCTCCCCCAAATAAGATCTATTGAAGGCATATTATATGCCCCAGTGCTGATAGACCCCATAATCCCATGTATATAAAACATTTTTGTGGAAATTATCATGCCACCTAATCCCTACAAAATATTAAATCATAGATGCCTATTTCTGATTGCGATAAAATGGTAGATATTGCTACAACATTACCGGGATTAAAACTAAAGAATCCCACGATACTTGCTGCGGGAATTCTCGGAGAGACAGGTGCCTCCCTTGAAAATGTTGCCAAGGCAGGGGCAGGAGCCGTGGTTACAAAATCCATTGGTATCGAGCCAAGAGAAGGACATGGCAATCCAACATTCGTGGAAACAGAGCATGGAATCATAAACGCCATGGGACTGCCCAATCCGGGGATAGACAATTACAAGGATGAAGTTGAATCTATTATAGGTACCAATATACCTGTTATCGGGAGCATTTTCGGCGCAGATGCCCAGGAATTTGAGATCCTCGCCGTTGAAATGGAGAAATTCGGTGTATCTGCCCTGGAACTCAATCTGAGCTGCCCCCATGCAAAAGGTTACGGAGCTATATTGGGACATGACAAGGAAAAAGTATTGGAAATCACGAAGGTCGTAAAAGGTGCTGTGAAAGTACCTGTATATGTTAAACTCAGTCCCAATGTGAGCAATATAGCAGAAATCGCATGTGCAGTGGAAGATGCTGAAGGTGATGGTATCGTTGCAATAAACACAATCAGTGCAATGGCTATCGATATCGACATGGCATTACCCATCCTTTCCAATGCAATAGGTGGTTTGAGCGGCCCGGGCATAAAACCCATAGGTCTTAGATGCATCTACGAAATCAAGGCCGAGACAGAATTGCCCGTAATAGGGGTAGGAGGAATTCTTTCTGGAAATGATGCGATCGAATACATAATGGCAGGAGCGAGCGCAGTTCAGATTGGAAGCGGGGTGTATTACAAGGGGATCGGTATCTTTTCTAAGGTGTGCCAACAAATCCAAGAATTCATGGATGCTCACAGCTACAAGACCATTAAGGAGATGGTGGGAATTGCCCAAAAAGGATAATTTGGAATTACCGAGAATTGTCAAAATCCTGGATATTGTTGAAGAAAACCCCGATGTTAAAACAATATTTTTCGAAGATGATTTCGAAGCTTATCCAGGTCAGTTCGTTATGGTCTGGATTCCGTCTGTTGATGAGGTGCCCATGTCAGTTTCTTACCTCGGGGAAAAAAAGGGAATCACGGTAAAGAATGTGGGTAAGGCCACCTCTTCACTATGCAAATTGAAACCTGGTGACAAAATTGGAATAAGAGGTCCACACGGCACATTTTTTGAGGCGACAGGGGATAGTCTCCTTGTTGTGGCTGGGGGGATAGGTATCGCGCCACTTGCTCCATTAATGGAAAATGCACACAATATCGGAAAACAGATCACACTTGCCTTTGGAGCAAAATCTAAATCCGAGCTGCTATTTATTAATAGGCTCAAGGGATGCTCAAGGGAACTTAATATCTCAACAGATGATGGCTCTTTAGGTTTTCACGGATTCGTAAGTGATCTGGTGGAGGATATACTTAAAAAACAAAGTTTTGACGAGATTCTTTGCTGCGGACCCGAGATCATGATAAAAAAGATAGCAGATTTAGCAAAACTAAATGGCATACCCCTTCAGGCATCCTTGGAAAGGTACATGAAATGTGGTGTAGGTATCTGTGATTCCTGTGCAATTGATGGTTTTCATGTATGTATAGACGGACCTGTATTTTCGGGTAAAATTCTGTCTGAACTTGCTGATTTTGGTAGATTTAGAAGAGATGCATGCGGCAGAAGAGTTGAACTTTAGAGATATTGCTTCATTTTATGATTTTGAAATCCTTGACAGGATGATTATTGCCACTACTAAAAAGACTATGCTAATTAATATTAACAATATCTCAACAGAATAATCAGGTTGGCCGTCTAGTTGTTTATCTGAAATCAATGGATAGGAATCATGTTCATCCAAAAGACCGTCGCCGTCCTTGTCATCATCATCAATATCAATAATTCCATCACCATCCAGGTCAGGGGGGGTGGAGGTAGCGTCCAGTGGATCTGAATTGTAAGCAACTTCAACTTCATCAGAATAGCCGTCCATATCGGCATCCTCGAAATAATGTATAGCTAAATCCCATTTATAAGATATATTGAATTTTCCATCTGAAACATTCACGGAAATTGTGTAACTTCTGACCTCATTTGAACTGTCATATTCCATATCCGGCGTAAAAGAAAACTCCGAAACGTGCTTTGAATCCGTTGTTAAGTAAGTATGTGTACTTCCCCCACCTAATCCGAGGTCATGAATCCAATTTGAACTAAGTTCAAAAGAATCCTCGTCACCAACAACAATTTTAAAGGAAATTTTCTCACCCTCCACAACCCACGGATTTATTACTGGATCAACCATGATGAATTCTGGGGGAGCGATATTTGATTCAATCACATTAATCAACCAGATTTTCTCAACAGAGTACTCCCCTTCAGAAACAACGACCTTGACCTCATGCACACCTCCTGAGCCGTTTTCTGGGAAATATTCAAAATAGTCGCTTTCTTCTCCTTCTTGCTCAAGTTCATTGACGTACCAGACGTAATTTAAATCGTCAAGTTCTGGATCCCAGGCAACGATGTTGAACACAAACGAATCATTATCCGATATTTCTGGGATATAATCTGGTGTCCAATCCGTAATCTCACAAGGAGAATTTTTTGTTAGGTTGAATAGATATATGTCCCTAATCAAGTTCCGACTATCGTGCCAGACGATTTTATTTGTAAAAACTGCAGGTTTCATGGGATATTGTTCAGATTCGTTGGTAATGCGATTTATTGCAAAATTGCGGTTAGGATCATCGGTGTCACAGTAATTTGGTACTCTATCACCGTCTGAGTCAAGAGCCAAATCGTATATATACGCATCCTTTACTTCCTTTGAATCATTAACATATATATAGGCCCATACCACCTTGGTTCCATGAATCTTGCAGAAATTGCCATCGATTTTTTGTGTTGAAGAGCTGTTGGTTAGCTTATATTCCTCTTTTTTTTGTATATCGTATAAATAGATATTCTTGGACCTGGTGAAAGCTATATAATTGCCATTTATTGAAGGGTAACTTTCACTCTCGGAGTTTGTGGTTATCCTTGTTACGGCAGGGTCAAACTGGGGTCTTTGGGCATCCAGATAATTGGGTATGCCGTTTTTGTTAGAATCCACTGATAGATTATACATTATTATTTCCCAACTTCCCACCGCATAACTATCGTCTAACCAAACGACCTTGTTACCATATATCCAGGGATCGTCTTGTTTGGGTCTGTATTTCACTTCCCCTGTCTCATTATGCCCAATCAGAATCGTTTCTTTTTCTGAGATGACATCAAATATGAAAATATCTTTGTTGCCGTTTCTTTTATCGATCCACACTATTTTAGAACCATAGACAGCAGGTTTTTCCTGATCAGCAGGATCGTCTGTAATTCTTATTTCTGCTAAATCAGGATCGGGTCTTACATCTTCGAGGTAATTGGGTTTCCCATTAGTATCTGTATCCTCTGCAAGATCGTACATATAAACGTCAAAGTTACCGTGCCTTCTGTCTTCCCAGACAATTATATCACCATGGATTTCTGGATTCAATTGATTTGCTGTATTCGTGGTTATTCTGATTCTTGCGGGATCGGGATCTGGTCTTACATCTTCCAGGTAATTTGGGACTTTATCGCCATCGCTGTCAATGGATAAATCATAGAGGAATATATCCCAATTTATGATTCCGCCGGAATTCACTTCCTCGGTCCAAACCACCCTGTTTCCGTGAATTGCACATTTCCCCTGATCTACTGTATCGTTTGTCAAATTGATTTCAAATCCTTCTGCATCACCCTCTGCATACGCGAAATTCATCTGAGCAAAAAGCATTAAAGGGAGCACAAGGGATGCAGCTAAGACAGTGTATGCGATTTTTTTCATGCTTTCCTCATCCCACATTAAAACAGTTTTAAGATAAATAGTTTATCACGGTAGTTCACGGTAGTTTTTATGTGCATTTACATTTTATATACTATATTTTTTGTTCACTCTTCTTTTTCTTCTTTCTCGTACAACTCGCAAAGTTCCCAGAGAAATTCATCATAGGTCTTGCGGAACTTGAGCCTCCAAAGCCTGTCCCTCACTTTTGTTGATATCTGTATGCTTGTTTTCTGAACTTCTTCTGGATCCTCTACCTCTTTTTCTTTCTCTTCTTCTTTTTCATCATCTTCTACTTTTTTTTTCTGTTTTGTTTTTTTGGATTCCTTTGGCATATAAATCACATAACGTGTATTGTTTTATTGGTATTTATAGTTATGTTCCTTGTATAGTAATTTATGAGAACAATATTATCATATATGTCGTTATTGTTAATGTCATTATTGTTTTATATTGTATTATTTATAATATATATGTTATATGCACTATATATAAATCATGCATTGTTAAGCTTAGGCATTTATTTTATAATGCTCAATTATATGATAGCTAATATTTTCAAGTATTTACATTAAATGGTTGATATTTAGTACATAGTCTTATATTTGACAATATAATCTATAATAACAATAATATAATCCCTAACAACAATAATATACAAACTATGTTTGATTTTTTAGGGGTATTAAGAACGACGGTCTACCGTTGTTCCATATCTATTGTATCCCCTTTTACCGTCGGTGAACCTATAAAAATAATCCCCTAGAGCACCATTTTTCACTCTAAAACCAGGGGTTTATACACATATTTTGGGTTTCTAATGTTCCTTACGATCCTTTTTTGCACTGAATTGAAGGTGTCCTTGTCTATGATGGTTTCGTGTTCCCCCAATACAATATCGACACCTTTGAATTTATAACCCGCGTAGATAGGATCCTTTAATATCTCCCTGACCTGACCCTGAGAAAGATCATTTATGTAATCTAGATTTCGAGCAATCCATTCCATGGTTTTCCCGTCAAGATAAGTATTGAAGATGTCTCTTACTATTTCTGCTTCCTCTTCTATAACGAAAAGTTTACCATATTCCAGTGAGTATCCAAAAGGTGATTCCGTTATCTCGCCTTCGTTCTTTTCTTGGACTTGGATCTCTTCTTCACTTTTTATTTCGAAGGCAGTATCCTCTATTCCATTTTCCTCGCACCATATTTTAATGGCCTCAGCTTCATCCTTAGCATTAAAGTGTTGAATCAACTCCTTGGGTGATGCAAAAGCAAGAAAAATATCTTCAAAGTATTCGCAGCTTGCACCACAAGGAGCTTCGTTCTTACATCTATCACAAAGTATTACGAATCCTTTTTTATCCTCACAGATATATTCTGATTTTGGATAGAGATTGATATCTATATTGGACCAACATCTTTCGCATCTGTAATTTATAGATAAATCATCATGTGCAGACTGCCTCTCTTTCGCGATCATGACTTGCTCCCTCGATTACCTGATTATCTTCTTTTGAATCTGCACCCGTAATACCTTCCTCCTTGGGTGCCTCGGGTAATTTCAATGGTTTCCGCTTTAACTTTTTATTTCTTGTGTTCTTGAATATCAGTTCTTGGACTTCATTAAAGACTTTTATCTCAATTATCTTCTCATGGTTACCCTTATACACATGTTCCTCCCATTCCAGATAACCGCAGTAAACAGGATTTTTAAGAATTTTACCCACGGTCCTTGCAGACCATACACCGTTTCGTTTGCTTGGAAAACCTCTTTTTTCGAGCTCCACAGCAATATCTTCGGTACTATTTTCTACAAGATAAAGCTCGAACATCAGCTTAACTCCCTCGGCCTCCTGGGAATTTATCTTCAACTCTCCATTTTCATAATCGTATCCATATGGATGTGCAAATCCCAATATCCCTCCCTCAGTTGAGGCTTTCTGCTTCATACCAACATAAACCCTTTCACCTATTTGCTCGCTTTCAAGCTGGGCAATTCTTTGAATTATATCAACAACAAAACGACCCATTGCTGTGCTCGTATCAAGGCTCTCCTGCATACTGGAAAATTCCTTTCCCCATTTTCTGAGGTCGTCCATCATCTCCATGAAATTTTTACTGTTTCTATGGATACGATCCATCTTCACAACAAGAATCATATCCCATCCGTCTTTTTCCTCCATCATCTTCTGGTATGCAGGTCTTTTGATGCTCCTTCCCGAATGACCGTCGTCTATGTACTCCCTAGCAACCTCCCACTCTCTGGCCCTGCAGAAATTTCTCAATCTCTCTAACTGAGCGCCGAGTGAGTAGCCTTCCTTGGCCTGTTCCGTCGTGGATACCCTGAGATAGATAGCAACTCTCACCAGAAATCCCATCCCTATTTGTCGGACTGAGTGTCCGACGCTATATGTGAGTTGTCCTATATAAACCTGTCGATTTTGTCGGACAGGAAGCGTAAAAAAAATTGTGTTTTAGGTTTAACCTAAACCTATTAAGCTGCATATTATGTCAGCTAAACTTTATTAATTACACACGTTAATCAATACTATTTTAAATTTTAAAGTACATTAAAAAAGTAGTGATTCTCCGTTGAAAATCATTTCTTTTTCGCGTACTTCAGATCAAGACCGCAGTTGGGACATGAAGTATCTTTTTTGGATATCTCAAGACCGCAATCGGGACATAGTATAATCTCTCTTTCCATTTCAATACCTTCTTTGATTTTAATTAATTATGAGTTTATATGCATATTGTCTACTCTTCCTCGTCAACCTCAATCTCTGAACCACACTTAGGACAAATTGTTTCAGTAGGGGAAAGAGAAGAACCGCATACCGGGCACTCGAAAACTTCAACTGTATCTTCTTCATCTTCATATTCAAATTCTGTTCCGCAATTTGGACAACTGGCTGGTGAGCCATGAATTGTTTCCCCGCATTCTGGACATTCGAAATCCTCTGCCTCCTCCTCCGCTACTTCCTCCAATTCCTTTATCCATTCCTGATCCTCTGGTTCACCTTCTACTTGGACATCCTCCTCATATATCTCATCTTCTTCCTCACCACCCCTCTTTCTTAACAAGAACAAGAGGAGTAGTACAACGATAATAATAATTATAACAATAATAACAAATAAAAACGGCTCATCTGAAGGTTCAGATTCAGCTTTTTCAGGGGAATTTGGATCAGACCCTGCCTCATATTCCTCTAAATTTGTTAATCCATCATTATCATTGTCATCCTGAGAATCATCTACAAGTGGATTTAAGTCATTTGCGAGCTCCCAATCGTCTGGCATACCATCGTCATCATCGTCGGTATCGGCATTGTTTCCTATTCCATCAGAATCTGTATCAATGCTCTCTGTTGGATCCAAAGGAAGATCATCGTCTACATCGGGTACAGTATCCCCATCATCGTCGTCATCAATAATATCCGGTGTTCCATCCCCATCAGTATCCAATAAAACTTCCAAGGTGAAATTTGTATAATCGAGCCCTCCATTATCATCTCTCACTGTAACGTTTACCCAAAACGAACCGACATCCGCTTCAGAGGGAGTTCCATCAATCACACCCGTTTCAGTATCAATTGATAACCAGTTGGCATTGGTTTGAAGCATCCAGGTCAATTCATCACCAACGTCTATGTCTTCAGCTCTGTATTCATTGATATACTGGATATCTTCAATGGAGGTGGTGACATCTGATGAAGAAATAGCAGGTTCATCATTCACTCCAATAATTGTAATATTAATGAAGCCATAGGATACTCCCCCACTGCCATCACCTACAGTGTAATTGATATTATCCACAAGACTTTCACCTAATGCGAGACCCTGCAATGCCATGGAACTATTTGGGTAATAAGTGAAACTTCCATCTGAATTAATTGTGACAGTTGCACCCAGATAGCTGGGATCGACGTATGAGGTTACAGTTAAAATATCACTCATATCTGTATCAATATCATTACCCAGCACTCCCGGAGAAGCGATAATCAGTTCGGTATCCTCATCTGTTGTCCATATATCGTCATACGCAATTGGATTATCATTTAATCCGTCCACTGTAATATTTACCATGGCTGTGTCTGTTCCTCCATTACCATCATCTATTGTATAGGTAAAACTGTCAACAAGACTTTCACCTGATGCGAGAGCCTGCAATGTCACTGAACTAGCTGGATTATAAGTGAAACTTCCATCTGCATTGACTGTAACAGATGCACCAAGGCTGCTTGGATTGTCATATGCGGTAACTGTAATTACATCACTTGTATCAGTATCAGCATCATTAACCAAAACTCCGGGTAAAGATATTATTAAGGTTGTATCTTCATCAGTTGCCCATTCATCATCATTTGCAAGTGGATTGTCATTTACTCCGTTAACAGTTATATTTACAGTTGCATTAACTATCCCGCCATTTCCGTCACTCACAGTGTAATTGAAGCTGTCCACAAGATTCTCCCCCACTGCCAATGTCTGGAAGAGTGACAATCCATCAGGATCGTAACTGAAACTTCCATCTGCATTCACTATAATCGATAGCCCGAGTTTAGTTGTAGCATCAAAATCAATTATGGTCAGTATATCATTTGTATCAACATCAAAATCATTAGCCAACAGTCCTGGAGCAATTACATTAAGTATGGTATCTTCATCAGTATCCCACGAATCATCATTGGCAAAAGGCCAGTCATTTACCCCGTTTACGGTTATGTTTACAGTTGCATTGGATGTTCCCCCTTGACCGTCAGTTATGGTGTAATTAAAACTATCCAAAAGATTCTCTCCAGCTGTAAGTACCTGGAAGATTGACAATCCTGTTGGATCGTAACTGAAATTCCCATCTACACCTACGATAACAGGGACACCAAGGCTGCTGAGATTGTCATAAGCAATAACTGTCAATACATCATTAGTATCTATATCGGTATCATTAATCAATACCCCAGGAACAGAAATTACTAGTGTTGTATTTGCATTAGTTGACCATATGTCATCATTCGCTTGCGGATTGTCATTTATCCCGTTCACAGTTATGCTCACAGTTGCATTTACTATCCCGCCATTGCCATCACTTATGGTATAATTGAAGCTGTCCACAAGACTCTCTCCCACTGCCAATCCCTGGAAAATTGACAATCCAGTTGGATCGTAACTGAAACTCCCATTAGCATTTAATGTGATGGAAACTCCGAATGTGGTTACGGCATCAAAATCAACTATGGTTAATATATCATTTGCATCAATATCAGAATCATTAACCAGCACTCCAGGAGCAACTATGTTAAGAATTGTTTCTTCATCGGTTTCCCAGGAGTCATCGTTAGCGGAGGGCAAATCATTTGCTCCATAGACAGTTATGTTTACTGTACCAACAGCAAATCCTCCAAGACTATCGCTTATTGTGTAGTTGAAACTGTCCACAAGATTCTCGCCTGCTGACAAAGCCTGAAATATTATAACTCCTGTGGGATCATAGCTGTAACTGCCATCGGCATTGACAATAACAACCGCACCAAGTGTACTAGGATTATCATATGCTATAACAGTAATAGTATCTGGGTCAGGGTCGTTATCATTGCTCAAAACACCTGAGCCTGGTACGTTTAAAACCGTATCTTCATCAGTGGAATTAATGTCATCAAATGCAATGGGGACTCTGTTCACTGCCGTATCTTCAGATGTGTAATTTGCATAGGCACCGGGATCAAATGTAACCGAGAAAACAAGCCCATCCGATGTAATTACTCCTGTGCCAAAAGTATCAACTGTTACATGGATTTTGCAGGAAATGGTCTCGCCATTATTAACAGAACCAATTACCCAGGTCAGGTTGTTGTTCCCATCAGGCGGTCCAAGGCTCCGGTTATCGCTAACCCAGTTAACTTCCGAGGGCAAGCTGACAGTTGCTACAACCAGACCTGCATTGTGGGGACCATAACAGGTGACATTGACATAATAGATGAGAGTAGTACCTAGTAAAACAGGATCAACTGAGTCCTCTATTGTAATATTAATATCTGCAGTTGCTGGAGGGCGGGTTTCCAAGGCTTTCAGATATGGATAGGAATTTGCCTCAACAATGCCCCAGATATTTATGAAATCCCACCCTACTGTTGAAAATATTGCCTTTTGCATCATATTTCTTGTATTTCTGGCAGAGCCTCCATCACTTGTAAGCCAACCTGACGTTTTGTTGTCCCAGAAACAGTTTGTTGTAGTTCCAGTGAAATTGAATCCAACAAGTCCACCTACATCAGTGCTTCCCTTGACAAGGCCACTGCTGTAGCAGTTCGTCACGTTTCCGCTATTATTTCCGATAAGGCCGCCCACCCTGAGGCTTCCATCCACCTCACCCTGGGCATAGCAGTTCTTTACGGTCCCATCTTTGTTTATTCCTATAAGACCTCCCACATTGATATTTCCGTTTACGTCACCTTTACAAAATGACGATGTAACTGTTCCTCCATTCCGTCCAATCAAACCTCCAACATGTGAATTACCCTTCACTTTGCCAAATGAGGTTGAGTTTTCCACTGTTCCTGGAGCAAGATTGTGTCCAATCAAACCACCCACCCAGTTGTTGTTCTCACCCACATTACCATATACATTGCACCATTTTACAGGTCCGTTATTCCTTCCAATAAGGCCCCCATAATCATTTCCCGATCCTCCTGTATTTCCATAAACATTGCAGCCTGAAATCTCTCCATCGTTGTTGTTTCCAATAAGACCCCCTGTAAAGGTATTGGCTCCTGTTGTGTTTCCATATGTAGAACAGTTGGTTACATTTTCAGAAAAGTGTATTCCAATAAGGCCCCCTGTATGGTGGTGGTTCCCGGTGGTGTTACCATATGTTTTGGAGTTTATTACGGGACCAGTGTTCCATCCTATCAAACCTCCCACATAGTCATTTGTTCCGTATGTTTGCCCAAATGTAGTGCAGTTTGCTACCAGCACACCGTTATTGTATCCTATCAAACCGCCTACAAAATCAGTTCCGTTCGTGTAACCGTGTGATTGGCAGTTGTCAACTGTTCCTCCATCATTATTACCGATAAGGCCGCCGACTCGATTTCTGCCATTTGTATTTACATACGCTTTGCAATCTGTAATTGTTCCACCTAGAGTGTATCCGATCATACCGCCTACGTAGTCATTGGTTCCTTTTGTATAACCATATGTGGTGCAGTTTTTGATTGCTCCGCCATCATTATATCCTATTAAACCGCCAATATGTCGTCTTAATCCGTAAGTGTTACCATTAGAAATGCTGTCGGTAATTGTCGCACCATTGTTATATCCGATTAGACCGCCTACATCACTGTCACCGGTTGTTGCATTCTTAATACCTATCCCTTCGAAATCCTCAAAAAATAAAATGTCAGAACCTGAAGATACTTCAACGTTGTCTATGAACCAGGACCATTCGTTGGAGGCCCTGTATCGCCATCTCACCTGCACTGTAGAAGTTCCTGGTGGTATGGTTATAATATGTGATTTATGGCCCCCTTCATCATTTTGACTGTAAGTATAGAAAGTTGTCCAAGATCCACCATCGAAGGAAACATCAACATCTCCATAATCAACGGTGGCCAAGGAATAGTCGTCATAGTAGGTGTCGTACTCCAAAGTCACAGAGCTGTAACCCGAAACATCGATTGACGGTGTTATCAGTTCCTCGTCTTGGTTCTCAAGTGGGAAGAAGTACACACGGGCTGCATACGAGTTTGTTCCTCCTGGATAGGCTGAGGAATAAAAGTCCCTGTGCCAGTCATTGGAGTTCCAGACACTTGGCCCATCACCGTTATCAATGATGGTCCACCCTGCTGGTGGATTGTCACCAAAAGGACCCCATAATCCACAATTCGTGTCTCCGTATGCGATACAATTTGTTACATTAGCATTATTAAATCCAATCACCCCACCGATATACATGCCTAATCCACTTGTATTACCATAAGTGGTGCAATATGTGACATTCCCGTGATTCTCCCCTATTAAACCTCCCACACTATTATTTCCTGATACGTTACCGTGCGCATGGCAATCCAGTACTTCACCACCATCATTATATCCGATAAGACCGCCAACATAATCTCCATTAGCTATTGTATCACCGTATGAGATGCAGTTTGTGATTGCTCCACCATTGTTATATCCTATCAGGCCACCGACATCACTGTCACCGGTTGTACTACCAATGTCCCTTGGTCCCCCAAAGTCCTCGAAAAACAATATTTCATGGAGGGAAGTGACCATCACGTTGTCCACAAACCACATGCTTTCTCCATTAATATCAGCATCTGGACTTAGGTAGTTGAAGCCTATCTCAAGCTGATGTCCGATTGCATTCGGTATGAAGTATATCCTATCACCGCTCTGTGTGGTCGTGTATGTATCTAAAGGAGGCTCCCATGGACCGTGATCCAATCTGATATGAATTCTTGCCCTGTTGTTTGGATATGGGTTGTACCAGTAGGTTTGGAACTGTAAGGATACATCGGTATAGACTCCTGATGTAAGGTCTATTACTGGTGTAATCAGCCACTCATCGCTGACCTCGTGTGGTAAATAGTAAGCACGAGCAGCGTATGTATCTGTTCCACTAGGATAACTTGAGTCAAATAAGTACCTATGCCAGTCATTGGAGTCCCAGACACTTGGCCCATCACCGTTATCAATGATGGTCCACCCTGTTGGTGGATTGTCACCAAAAGGACCCCATTCATCTGTTAAACTGTTTCCATATGCTGTGCATTTTGTAACATTACCATAATTAAAACCGATTAAGCCCCCGATATAAACGCCAAATCCATTCGTAGTCCCGATAGTTGTGCAATCTGTGACATCCCCGTGATTCTCCCCAATTAAACCTCCCACACGATTATTTCCAATTGTGTTGCCCAATGAGTGACAGTCTGTTATTATACCGCCGTCATTATAACCAATCAGACCGCCAACATAATCGGTTATTCCATAAGTATAGCCAAAGGCAGTGCATTTCGTAACATCGCCGTTATTATCTCCAATCAAACCTCCAATATGATCATTTCCAGTGGAGTTACCCGTGCAATAACTGT
This sequence comes from Thermoplasmata archaeon, assembly GCA_020348445.1. Taxonomy (GTDB): domain Archaea; phylum Thermoplasmatota; class Thermoplasmata. Next base: position 4,014,948 of record CP070751.1, on the reverse strand, counting down.
TGGTTACAGTTGCGGATGTTCCAAAAACGCAACCCACTAACCCACCCACATTCGAGGTACCATTCACACTGCTTGAGCTGTTGCAGAGGTTGACTGTCCCACCGCTGTAAAGATACCCCACCAATCCTCCGACATGTTGCATCCCCTCAACCGAACCTGTGCTAAAGCAATTCTCAATGTTATCTCCGGAATACCCCACAAGGCCGCCTACCCAATCTCCGGTGCCATTGACAAGTCCTGTGCTGTGGCTATCTGTTATAGGAATATAGTTACGACCCACAAGGCCACCTACATAGCCCAAACCAGAAACCTTACTTGAACTGTTACAATTGTGGATAACAGATGATATGGTTTCTGTATTTTCTCCTATTAGACCACCAACTATATTCGAGGTTCCCGTAACTTCTCCCGTACTATAGGAGTTGGTAATGGAACTCACAGCCGTCCACCCATTGGTACCAACAAGGCCGCCGACATATGCCGAGCCCGTCACTTTACCTGTGGCATAGCTGCCAGTTATTGGTGCATCATTCCATCCAACAAGACCTCCAACATTATTTACCCCGGCTCCGTCAACATCACAGTAACTATTTGTGATAATAAGGAAACCGAAATTCCTTCCCACAAGACCACCTATATTTCCCCCTGTTCCTATTACCGAACCAGAACTAGAGCTATAATTGATGTACCCGCTGTTTTGTCCCACAAGACCGCCGACGTACCAGATTCCAGATGTGGTGCCATTTGAATTGCAATTAGTAACTGGTCCATCCTCGTTAAGGCCGATAAGGCCACCAACCTGAGTATTACCTGCTGTTTTGCCATATGATGTGCAGTTTGCTACATTCCTATAATTTCTTCCGATTAAACCTCCAATATTTGAGTTGCCTGTTGTATCACCATATGCATGACAAAAGGTGATTGCACCACCATTACTATATCCAACCAGGCCGCCAATATAGTCATTTCCACTCGTATTACCATGGGTAGTACAATTTGTGACCGTACCACCCTGGTTATCTCCTATCAAACCACCAACCCGATTATTTCCACCATTTGTATTTCCATATGCATGGCAGCTTGTTATCGTACCAATATTAAATCCTATCAAACCACTAATCCGATTATTTCCACCAGTTGTATTTCCATATGCATGGCAGCTTGTTATCGTACCCATATTAGATCCTATCAAACCACCCACATAATCGCTTGTTCCGCTTGTGTCACCATGAGCAGTGCAATTCGTAACCGCTTGATTATTCCATCCGATTAGGCCGCCCACATATTGTCCTGTTCCGGATGTGTTACCGTATGCTCTGCAGTTTGTGACTTCTTGATTATTCCATCCGATCAGACCACCAACATTATCGCTGCCAGCACCTTTTCCTTTGACATCGCCGTATGCGGTACAATCCGACACCGTCCCTCCACTATTCTCTCCGATCAAACCACCAATATAATCATTGGTTCCGGTGGTATTTCCATGAGCTGTGCAGTTTGTGGCCGTCCCAAATTCGGAATTGGAGCCAAACAGACCGCCGATATAATCGGTTCCAGTTGTATTACCGTACGCATTGCTGTTCGTGACTATTGAATCTGAATTATCTCCAATCAGGCCGCCAATACGCAAATTTCCATTTGTGTTGCCATGTGAAGTACAATTCGTGAGTGTTCCACCACCTTCATTATATCCGATCAGACCGCCAACACGCATATTTCCAGTTGTGTTGCCATGTGCGGAGCAATTCGCAATCGATGTTGCTCCATAGTTCCATCCAATCATGCCACCAATATAATCGCTACCAGCACCTGTTCCATTTACATTGCCATATGTAATACAATCCGTGACCGTACCACCCGCATTCTCACCGATCAGGCCGCCAACATAATTAGTATAGCCAGTTGTGTTGCCATATGCAATGCAATTTGTGATTGCTCCAATTTCATTATATCCAATCAGGCCGCCCACAAATTGCCCTGTTCCATTCGTATAACCATGAGATACGCAATCTGTGATTGTACCCCCTATGTTATACCCTATCAAACCAGCAACATAATTCAGGCTTCCATACACATCACCATATACTGTACAGTTTGTAACTACTCCACCTCCATCTTGTCCAATCAAACCAGCCACAACATTATTTCCCGTCGTGTATCCCTTGGAAGTGCAGTTTGTTACTTCTCCGTTATTATGTCCTATCAAACCACCTGTCCATTGCCCTGTTCCGGTTGTATTAACAGATGTAGTGCAGTTTGTGACAACTCCACCTCCAGTATTACGTCCCATCAGACCGCCAATATAGGTATCTCCACTGGCTTTGCTATCATTAACAATGCAATTTGTGATAAGCCCTCCATTATTCATTCCCATCAATGAACCAACATACTGATTTCCAGTAACATTATTACCTTCAAGACTGACATTCTTGATTTCTGCGTTTTGTGTATAACCAAAAAGACCAATATAGTCAGTTGATGACCGATTAATGTAGAGATTGTAAATTGAATAATCATTACCCTCTAAAGTCCCAGTGAATCTGTCGGAATAGTTCCCTATGGGCACAAAACCCGCTCCAGAACTCAGATTCGTCCCCCACATCTGCGCCTTGTCCACAATGTATGTGAGGTTTAAATCATCTGCAACCTCATAATCTGCGCTAAGATTCATGAGCATCAACTGCAGCTCATGGGAGTTTCTCATCTCAGTACGCCATTCCATTCTCAGAAATGGCCTGGTTTCCCCATCCACCATGAACCACGTGTCTGTGAAATCCCATTCGATGGATGTGAATGTGGCCTGGGTCATCATATCTGTGGTATTTCGACCGATGACATCGTCCGGATCAGGATCCTGATTTCCAACACCATCTGTTCTTCCCGATGTCTCGTTGTCCCAGGAGCAGTTGGTGATTATTCCTGTATCGTTAACGCCGAGGAAACCACCCACATTCGTGTTTCCAGTCACATTACCTGTGCTGTAGCAATTTGTAATAATGTCACCTGGTTCTAAATATCCTACGAATCCACCGATGTCATCGTTTCCTGATACGTCGCCTAGTGCATAGCAATTACTTATAACTCCGCTATTCACACCAACAAAACCCCCGACATATCTAACACCACTGGTTTCAACATCGCAATAACTGTTTGTTATCACTCCATTTACATTGTTCCTTCCGACTAGGCCACCAACATTACCACCCAATCCGCTAACGGTTACAGTCCCATAACTAAAACAGTTGGTGATTATGGTATCACCGTAACCAATTAGGCCTCCGCCAGCATTTTCCCCACAATAGATCCTGCCATAAACAGAGCAGTTCTCAACAGAACCACTGACTCCACCAACATGAGAGCCAATAAGTAACCCAGTATAGTAACCAGTGGAACTAACTTCCCCATAAACAATACAATTGGATACCTTAACACCCGGCACTTGATTTATCCCGGATAGGGTACCAACATAATCTTTTCCAGTCACAAAAGCATCCTTGAAAATCACATTCTTCAACTCACCACCCTCTACCCAGCCAAATAGACCTACATAATCTTGTGACGGACGATTGATATATAATCCACTTATCGTGTGATTATCTCCATCAAAGGAACCGGTGAAGTAGCTAGACGTATTGCCGACAGGTTCGAAACCCGCTCCAGAGTTCCAGCCAGATGTTGCGCTTGCATCTATGTCATTTCCCAGCTTGTAATGGGCTGTCAGATCCAAATTCATGTCCTGAAGCTCGTTTACATTCTCGATGATATAAGGATCCTCCGGTGTTCCACTGCCACCTGCTGCCGAAACTTCATCTGCGGAAAACATAACTATGGCTCCCATCAGAAATATTACCGGCATCATGATAATTAAATATAGTTTGATTGACCTCAATATCTTACCCCCCTGTAACTGATTGTCATCCAAATAAACAATCAGAATATAAAACCTTTTGGTATGTTTATAGAAATTCCATCAGAACAATGGTTCTCAATTCTCTCCTACTAAAAAATATCCTTCCTCAAATTTAACGATCTTAACTGAATCACCTTCGGCATTAAAGCCCTCAGGCAAAATCACATCCACAGTCTTTAGAGTATCGGGATCAAGCACCTGGATTTCCATATCGGATCTAGAGACAACCACCATCTCTCTTACGAGTTCACCCCCGCCAAGAAGCTTTGCCTCTTCGAGATCCTCTGGCTTGAAATGAACATTTTCCCGGTTATCCAGGGACAAAAGTAGCACCTTGTTGGAGGACATAGAAAGCATCCTATACAACCTCTTCTTTAGCTTTATGAAATCTCCTACCCTAAAATCAAGTGTGCGCACGGCATAGGTCATCCTATATGTGTTCTTACCATCTTTTCTTCCAACCAGCTTTTGAGATTCTGTAACCGATCCTCCAAACTCTGATGCTAGCTTCTTGGCAATGGCTTTCCCCATGTTTTTCGAACCAAGATAGAAGTCCAAACCACCGTGTACTTTTTCTACTTTTGAAATAAATGCATCCTTGTCCTTTCCCTCTCGCATGCCGACTATCAGATCCAAAAGTTCCAATGCCCTGTCCAACTCCTTTTGGTCAAGATCTCTTTTTCCGCTGCGCAGCTGCACCTTCGCCTCCCAGTATCCCCCCTCCCGCTTGCTACATTCATAGCATACAGTCTTTTTGAACCTAACCTTTGTTTCATGTTCTTCTTTTACTTTTAGATCATGCACCTTTGCGAATGTTGTTACACTCACGTCGACATTTCTTTCATCTTCGAAGTTAGACATGATATGGACATCAAAATCAGTTACACCTTTTTCGCAGCTTACATTTTCTTTAATTATCTCAAGTATAAACTCTTCATCGTCCGCCAAAATCCATCTTTTTTTCTTCTTCCTTGCACCACAGTGAACACATATCTCCACGTCGATATTCTCGGGGATGGTAACAAAGACATTTTTTGCCAAAAAGCATTCGCCACATAATCCCTCGTACAATTCTCCCTCTCTTCCGCACTCAACACAAAACATCCTGTTTCCCTCAGATCATTTTTGCTATCTGGGCATGGGGCACACCATCTATTTCTATTATGCAATTTTCGTTAACCATTCCCAATCCAACTGCTATTTCAATCACCTTTTTTCCCACGAGATTCACTATAGTGGCCACTGTAAGTTGCTCTTCAAATAGCTCGCATGACACCTTCTCCCCGCCATAAAACGATTTTGATACCTCGAGCTGAAGCTCTCCTTCCTCAAAGGTCTTGCCAAGAACTTCATCATCACACGCAGCAAGAAGTGTCTCACCCTGCGTTGTATATACCTTTATCCAAATCATGTCCCAACCTTGGCCAACCGGTATTTTTTGGAGCCTATCCTTGCTTCATATATATATCCATCCTCAAAGTGTAATCGCTTTATTATACTTTCTGCCTTGCTCCTTTCAATACCCTCTGCTTCGGCCTCGGCTATGATGTCCTCGTGCTCCACAGGGGATCCACTCTCAGCGAGGTTCTTGATTATGGTCCTTATGGTTCTGATTCTCTCACGCTGAGATTGACTTGTTCCTGATTCGATTATATCGATATCGAATCTACCTTCCTCGCCTGCCACCTTTTTAAGGTAGTACTCAACGATCCTGATGGCCCTTTGGGCATCGTCCTCTGTCACCTTATCGCTTAGTCGTACCCGTGCACTTGCCTCAGAAAGCCGAACAAACGCCTCCAACTGCCTTGCAGTGATTGGCACAGATGATCCTTCTGGCTCTCCCTGTTTTCTTATGCTCGTATAATAATCTCTTAAGGCAGTGCTTGCTTCCTTGGTCATGACCGGATATATCCTCTTGGCATATGCCACGAACTTTCTAAAAAAATCTCGGTCGAGGTAGGGCCCTGCATAAGAGGGAATTTCCTCTTCTTGCTCATCTACCTTCTCCCCCATCTCCTTCCTATGTCTTTGCATACCACCTATCGTATGGCTTCTGAGAATATGTTCGGCGATGAGCAAATCCTTCTCAGAATCGGGTGTATCTGTGATCGTGAATATCAAATCAAATCTTGAAAGCAGGGCAACAGGGATATTTATCTGCTGTGCCAGGTATTGGGTTGTGTCGAATCTGCCGTATTTTGGATTTGCAGCTCCAAGTACAGCACATCGGGATTGAAGTGTTGCAGTTATCCCTGCCTTGGCTATGCTGATCCTCTGCTGCTCCATAGCTTCGTGCATGCTGCTTCTGTCCGTAGGCGACATTTTGTCAAGCTCATCCACACAAGCAACGCCTTTATCTGCCAGCACGAGGGCACCTGCTTCCAAGGTCCATCTACCTTCACCAAATTCATCCTTGACCGCAGCTGCTGTATTATGGGCAAGCAGGCCGTTTGCTACGAAATTATGCGAATTCTGGACAGTTAAATCATATATGTAGGGAGGTGCCTGGATTATTTTAATATCGGTAATCTCGTCCCAGAATATGTCAGATGATACAATATCTTGCAACCTCTTTAGTTTCTCTTTGGCTCTTTCGATTTCTTCTTGAAGTTCCTTAAATCCAATAACCCTTCTGATCCTTTCAGCAAGATCTTTATTTACTGTTTGAGCCAAAATGATGCAAATCCTGCCCAAAATGATGAAGGGGATTTTATTGCTTCTACCTTTTCTATATAGGAATTCGTATAATCGATACTCTGAGATACCCAATAAATGCGAGAGCTCTTTATTGCTATATAATGATTTAAGTTCCGAGGACAACTCAAGATGTAACTGTGCAGGTAGAACCACCTTTCTCCCTTCATATTTTTTATCATCAATAATGGTTTTTAAATTATCCACAATTTTTTCCATATAGGCCCTGGAGGGATTGAATTTGCCATTCTCAAAGGCAGTTTTGATCCCTATATCTGTTTGGGATAACCCAAAAGTTCCACGCATTTCTTTGACAATCTCTCCCACATTAGGAATCACATCCCAGTTGGTGTGGTAATCTCTTGCTTGCAATTGGGCCAGGTGAAGGGAATTCTTTTTCTTGGGATGGATAAAACCGATGTGTTCCTCAAACGTTTTAAGATTCGAACTTCCGAAAATAGTGAGAATATAGATATCATTTTGGGATTTTATCATATGATCTTTTTGGTTTCGCCTCATCTTTGTTACCTTGCCCCTTCTCTCTCTTTTTCTGATTTTTGATATGATACCAAATCTTAGAAGAAGTATCTGGACCTTTTTTGCCAATATCTCACTACTTGTATACAGCTCAACTGTGGATCCTCCACCATCTTTTCGATAGTTGCATGAACCATCACAATCAAAAAGCCCTCTCAAATACGATGCAAGAAGTTGGTTTGGCAACCTTTGGATTACAGAACTGACATCGATTCGATTGGATTTTGGGGACTGGGGAATGCCAAGTTTATTGAGTATCTGAGCCACGATTTTCGAGTGAAAGCGTGCATCCTGTGGGCGCAGTTTGTCCTTTTTAGTGATACTAGGTGCAATTCCAAACAGTTCCTTACACAGGTTCACGTACTTATTCATCAAATGAGTATCGGAATTGCTGAATCTGATGGCAAATCCACCATAGGAAGTTCTGCTGATTGTCCCGTCCCCTGCTATCAAACCCGCAAAATAAAGCAAATCAGGTGTGAGTTTTATGGGAACTGTTATTATATGCCCGTGCTGTTGTGAAAGAGATCTAACATGTGGGGCAATATCCCTTTTTTCCACTCCGATTTCCTTTCCCATTTTTAACAGTTCTTCCAAGGTAGGATTCCCTCTTCTATCCTCCCTCACCCAGTGATGATATAACTTATTTTCATTTATCCCAAAGTGGGAGGCGATATTCCTAATAGTCCCATACTTTACCTTTAGGTTTTCTATGATTTCCTTTACAATCTGGCTCGCTCCAACAACAATGCAGTCCTCATCAATTAACTCAATAGTAAATGGAATTTGATTCACGGGTTCAGGTAAGGTTCTTGGAGTAGCAAGGTACATATCAGTTCTAAGCGCCATTGCCTTCACCCATTTGATGTCGGAGCCATTGCCCCTTACAGGAAGTGGTGTATTGGGCGAGATTACGATCCTCCTATTCGTTCTTGTCTTAACCTCGTAAAGATATCTTGGACTTTTCAAACGCCAGACAGCTTCAAGGCTCTGCTGATCCAATTTAAAATTTCCATTAATTGTGTTCATCTTGAATCCGTTCGTAGCATGTCGCCAGACACCATCTTTAATTCGTTCAGGTGATAGCATTTTATCTTCGACAAATGTCCCGATCTCCACCAACTCTCCGTTGGATAACGATATCAATGTATCGGGGGCCACACAAAGGCCCGCTGCAGAACTTGACTTCCCAGATGCATAAATCCCCCTAGGTGCAAGCTCAGAGATATAACGCAAAAGCTGCGATTTAGCGGTACCTGGATCTCCAACAAGGAAGATATGAATATCACCTCTGATATGGGTTCCATCAGGCATGATCTTGGGCACCCCTCCAAAAAGCTGCAGTGCCAATGCTTCCTTCTCTATGGTCATACCATAAATAGTTGGCGATATGGATGCAGTGATCTTCCTGTAAATATCAGGATCCTTGCTCAGTTCAATGATCTTCTCTTCGTCCTCAGGCGAAATGGGCACCTCTTCAAATTCGTGTTCTTCAAGTTCTATACTGTTTATCTCCAAAAATATCTCAAAGAGAGTGGATTTCACAGGATAGGTCCTCTTCTGAGTGCTCCGCAAAGATCCGTTGATGATAATCCTGTCTCCAGGGGAGATTTTTCCAGTTAAATCATCCTCGGCGTAGGCAACAAGCCTTTGGGGTTGCGCCCCGCCCCTCAGTCCCTCTGGGGATTCTTGGAGCTCGATCTTCTGTGTATCAACATATTGGGATTGCTCGTTTAAGAGCTTGAACTTCGTTGAAGCAGCGGTTCGAACGCAACCTCCTTGCTCTTTGTAACATTCCAAGGGATCCTTAAATGTAAGTCCATCTTGTGGTTCTTTTATTATTGCCCCGCAACGCATGCATTGAAACACAGCATCAACCATCTTGGGTCTGACCTCTGTGGCCTTCCTCACCAATCCCTCCACGGCAATGAACTTGCCAAGATGTTTACTTCTCAAATCCCTTATCTCGATCTTTGAGTCAGAGGGGATGTTCTTGACCCTGAGATGAATAGCCACCTTTTTTTCTGGAGGTGTGAGCTTTTCGATAACCCCTTTCGCAATGAATGACGCCTTAAAGGATCTGTTGAGAAAGTACTCAGCCAATTCAAAATCAAATGCCTCTATCTCTGAATAGTTAACCTCCAGACTTTTTTTCTCTGGATATAAATCCGCGACCTCGGTTATTTGATGCCGCAATCTGGAATCAGTGAAGAATTCCTCCCACTTGCCTTCTAAATCTTCATCTTTCAAATCTGAAGCGATATCTCTCCCCCCCTTTTTAACCAGTTTCTTATATTCCTTTTTTTCAGGAAATTTTCATAGGTCATCCTATCTTTTGAACGTTATGTGCACTAGTTCAATATATACCTTGGACGAGGAGTAGAGTGAAAGTATTCTCCCCCCCTTTCGATTAATCTCCTCCCAAAGTTGCATCCCTATGAAAGGTTATGTTCGTATGATCTGCATGTGAGATAAGTTGAGCAACCGTCTAAAAGGGACTTTAATTGAATAAAGTTCCAGATAGATTTCTCTCCCCATCTATAGTGTTTTTTAGACGATTCTCCTCATCTCGAAGAGGGTATGCATGTAAGGGGTTATAAAGAATGCGTGATAAAGATTGTATATCTTTTACCAAGGCTTTTACCAATATGTTTTATCATATCATCCATGCTATGATGTCTACGCTTTTATGATACACTTTCCAGGGTTCTAAGTAATTGTCTTTATCTCATTTGCTATATCTTCTGCTACAATCCTTGGATCATCTGCTTGATATATGCTTCTTCCCACGATAACATAATCTGCACCCGCCGAAATAGCCTGCTGTGCATTGCCCCCTTGGGCCCCAACACCTGGAGTGAGGATCTTCAAATCCCCAACCAATCCCCGTATGTATGTGATTCTTTCCGGCCTTGTTGCAGGCGCAATGACTCCTGATGCACCCGCTTCAACAGCGAGCTTTGCAAACTTTTCAGTTGTGGGTTGATAGAACTCAACACCGCCGGGATGGCTCATTTCAACAACCACGAAGACATCTTTTCCACCTGCTGCCTTCACACAGGCCTCGATAGAATCTCTTCCCACAAAACCATGACATATCACACCAGAGGCTCCTTTTCTAATGGCATTTTCCACAATCAACTTATTGACGTTGGGGATATCGGCCACCTTGAAATCGCATATCACCTCAGAGAGTTTGGATATTTTAGATACGATTTCCAATCCACAGGCAAGGACAAGGGGATAACCGATTTTTATTGCATCCACGGTATCACCTGTGGATTCTGAGACTGAAAGGGCCTTCTCTTCCTCTTGCACATCCAAAGCCAGAATCACCCTGCTGTTTTTTTTCATCTGTGAAGCACCTCGGATTTTATAGTGTATTGTATTTAACATCTATTATTTTTTGGTACCAAATGCATAATACATATGAATGTATATTGTTATTGTTGTTTATTGTTGTAACTTGAAAAACGGGGATAAAAAAAAGGGAGGGTACCAGAAAGCAAATAAGGTACTAGAATAATATCCAAGAAAGTAATAAGGGAGAATTGAAACAGAGGAATTTAAGGAACAATAGGTGGATGAATATGGTTAAGAATGGAAGCACATCAAAAGGCCACCTTAAGAACAGCTCTTTTAGAGGTGTACCCATAGTGCTCACCTCTCCTCCAAACGAGATTTCCGATTACAATCTCGATCCTTTTGTTGCCTTCCTTTCCTCATTTCCCAGCAATTTCCTTCTAAAGAGAGTTGTAAAAAGGAAATTCTTGACCCCAAGGGACAATGGAGACAAGAGTGCCGTTTTTGTGCCTTATGGCCTAAGAAAGGTTGAATCCCTGCTTTTGAATGAATATTCTGAAAATGATGTGGTTGTAACCCATCCCGATAATCTGGATAGATTTGTTGGGCCCGAGACCAAAGCAGTTGGAATTTCAACAATGGATCCCATGGGCCTTGCCTATGCCACGACAACCTATTCCTCGATTCTAGCCTTCGGCGGTGAATCGATAAACAGTGTAGAATTCAGACAATTGGTCAATCACCCTTCAATTCAAAAGTACAATCCAAAGATCATCGTAGGAGGTGGAGGAGCCTGGCAAATCGATGAGGCAAATAAATTGGAAGAATACGGCATCGATACCTTGGTTTTGGGTGAGGCTGAGAACTCTGTGGTGGATATTTTTAATTCGGCTCTAAGTGGAGAAAAACTGCCAAAGATATTGAAACCAAAACGCCCTGCACCTGATTCCATCCCCCTGATAAGAAACGCCGCAACATACGGTGTAGTTGAGATCTCAAGGGGCTGTGGGAGGGGGTGCCAGTTCTGCTCGCCAACCATGCGCCACAAGTACTCGTTTCCTTTGGAGCACATTATGAAAGAGGTCAAGGTCAATGTAGATTCAGGCTCTAAGATGATATTTCTCGCAACTGAAGATATTTTCCTGTACAAATCCCAGGGTAAATTCATTCCAAACAGGGAGGAAGTCGTAAAAATGGTCTCCACCATCGCCAACTATCCAGGCGTGGAATACATACAACCTGCTCATTCATCACTGGCACCTGTCGTATACGATCCTCAGATGGTGCAGGAGCTGTCCCAGATCCTATTGGAAAAGACACGATGGACACCTGAGTTCAAGAGTATGTACAGGAACAAGTTCATCAGTGTGGAGATCGGTATTGAAACTGGCAGCGTACGCCTTATGAAGAGGTACATGAAGGGCAAGGCCCTGCCCTACAAAATCGATGATTGGCCAAGTATTGTCACCCAGGCAGTGGGAATAATGAACGATTACGACTGGTATCCACTGGCCACGATCATGACTGGCCTTCCCGATGAAACAGAAGAGGACACGATTGCGACGTTGGAACTCGTGGACGATCTTTCCAGCTACAAGATGTTCATTACACCAATCTTATTTGTCCCGCTCAAGGACTGCCTTCTCTCAGATGCGAGAAGGGTAAGCCTGGACCATCTAACTGACCTTCAATGGGATTTTATCGGTTCCTGTTTCAAATACAACTTCGACTTCTGGTTGCCTCATGCCAGATGGAGGATCATGACTGGGACGCTTTTATCATATATAATGTATTATAGTTGGAAGCACGGACCAAAGGCATTCTACCCAATGACAAAGGCATCCGGACTGGCAGATACTTTTATTGGAAAGAGAATCTTCAAAGGCTGCGATCCAAGAATGTGTAAAATAGATAAAGGAACCATAGAACATGAGGTATCTGATATAAACCTGAGGACAGGGAGTGGTGGGGGAAGCAAGGAGTAGGTGAGGTAAAATATCTTTTATCCTCGTAAAACGATTTCAATGTTTACTCCGTCCGGAACCTCGATACGCATGAGCTGTCGAAGTGCCCTTTCATCTGCATCAAGGTCGATTAACCTCTTGTGAACGTGCATGGCCCAACGCTCCCATGTTTCCGTGCCCTCTCCATCTGGGCTCTTTCTTATTGGGACAACGAGTTTTTTGGTAGGAAGTGGAATAGGGCCACGCATCTCAACCCCCACTCTTTGAGAAATGACCTTTATCTGCTCGCAAACGCTGTCTACTTTCTTTGGATTTGTACCTGTCAATGAAATCCTTGCTTTTTGTGGCATTTCTCTCGTTCCTCATTCATAAAAAAAAGAGAAAAAAGGTTATTTTTTCTCAACATCTACACACATTCCAGCAGCCACGGTCTGCCCCATGTCTCGGATAGCGAACCTGCCCAACTGCGGGAAGTCCTTTGCCCGCTCTATAACCATGGGCCTTGTGGGTCTCACTTTAATTACTGCTGCGTCACCGGTTTTTATGAAATCAGGATTTTCTTCTTTGACAGCCCCGGTTTTTGGGTCCAGTTTCTTCTCAATTGCCTCTACTGTACAAGCCACCTGGGCAGTGTGACAGTGAAAGACTGGGGTGTAACCAGCAGTGATCACGCTTGGATGGTTCAACACCATGATCTGAGCTGTGAAAGATTTTACAACTGTAGGTGGATCATCCACTGGACCTGCGACATCACCTCTTCTTATATCGTTTCTTGCCACACCTCTGACGTTGAAGCCCACATTATCGCCGGGTTCGGCCTGGGCTATCTGTTCATGGTGCATCTCGATGGTCTTAACCTCCCCGACCTTATCCGAGGGCATGAACACGATTTTGGTATCCGGTTTAAGAATGCCAGTCTCGATCCTTCCCACCGGTACTGTACCGACACCAGTTATTGTGTAAACATCCTGTACTGGTAAGCGCAGAGGTTTTCCGCTGGGTTTCTCAGGCACAGTAAGATTATCCAGGGCCTGTAGCATTGTGATCTCCTTCCACCAGCCCATGTTCTCTGAAGATTTTACAGAGTTGTCACCCTTGAATGCAGAAACAGGTAGAAATTGTACGTTCTCCATCTTGTAGCCCACGGTTTTCAGGAGATTCGTTACCTCTTCCTTTACTTCTTTGTATCTATCCTCGCTATATTCTGGCTTTGTTGCGTCCATCTTGTTTATGGCGACTATAAGCTGCCCCACTCCAAGTGTTCTTGCCAAAAATACGTGCTCCTTTGTCTGGGCCATCACACCCTCTGGAGCAGCCACAACCAGTACCGCGGCATCTGCCTGGCTTGTACCTGTTATCATGTTCTTAACAAAGTCTCTATGACCGGGAGCATCAATAATCGTGAAGTAGTACTTGTCGCTGTCAAATCTCTTATGTGCGACATCTATTGTCAATCCTCGCTCTCTCTCCTCCTTAAGAGCGTCCATCACCCATGCGAATTCGAAAGAGCCTTTACCCTTTGCCTCTGCTTCCTCTCGGAACTTGTCGATTATGTGCTGCTCTATATGCCCTGTTTCCAACAGCATTCTTCCAACTAACGTTGATTTCCCGTGATCTACATGTCCTATAAACACGAGATTCATATGAGGTTTTTCTGCCATACTTTATCCTCCGATTCTTTTAATTTGTCCTTTCCCTTAATGTACTAGGTATATTTTTAGTTTACTGTGGTTTATGATTCAATTTTACCCCCCAGGGTTCGGACCTTGATCACCCAACTTTTGGTTTTCTGTGATTCCATAAAAGAATATGCTATCCTTCTCCTCCAAAAGGACCTTCTCTATTCCAAATACTCCTTTTACAAGTGTCTGCAGTTTTT
>CP070751.1:3976484-4000561 GCA_020348445.1 Thermoplasmata archaeon | reverse complement strand
ATACCCCGGGATGCACCAGTTACAATTACACTCTTTTTTGCCATGTGCCCGCCTCCTATCGATTTGTCTTCTTATTATTTTTAATATAATGATTTTTGATCCTTTTGGGAATATACTTAGACACACTTATCGGTTCTGTTGAAGAAAGTTCAGGTGTATCTCCCATCTATTAAATCCATGATGTACTTAGAGGCTCCCCTAACCTTGGCCATCTCACCGTCCCATTCCTCCAAGGCATCGGCATAATTCTCTTCGATATCCTCTATGCATTTCTTGACTTGCGGTTTGAATTGCTCCAGTTCGTCGCCGAGAACGATCACGGCAAGTATAATGTGTTTCCCCCTGCCTAGTAAGAACTGGAACCTGCCGAACTTCATCTCGTCCAATATTCCTTCCTGATCCTTGAAGGAGTCCTTGATAAAGTCCTGGACCGCAACCAGCATGCTGCTTAAGATGTCCTCATCTATATCAGGTTTCAACCTTCTTGTGAAATGTTTGATTAATCTACCGTCACCGTACATGAAGAACACTTCATCGATCACAGCCCCCTCTGGGGACTTCTTCACCTTCAACAAGAAGAATATAAGGAGGGCAGCTAAAACTGCTATGGCTGCCGCGATTGCTGAGAATATCAACCAGGGTGCCTCCTCTTCTGAGACTGATTTTGCCAGTTCTATGTTACCCGCCGGTGTGGTTTGATCCTGCTGTATTGTGACGTCCTGGGACTTCCACTTATACCCATCCTTTTCCACAATGATAGTCTGGTTGCCAGTGGGAACTCCATCCAACGTGAACCTGCCAAGAGAATCAGTGGTGGTCTCAATTGATGGGTAATCCTCCACATACACTGTGGCTCCCGAAATCGGGTTTCCATCCTTATCACGGACAGTCCCAGTCACAGAGCCTGTACCCGAAATGGCAGAGACATTTATCCAGATGACTGCTGAATCTGTGTTGCCTGCAAAGTCAGTAACAATTAATGTTATATCATAATCACCCACAGAATTGAAAGTATATTGCACGCTTTTTCCGTACAGGTATTTCCGACCATCGTCTAAAAACGACCATGTATAATTTGCTATATCATCGTTGTCCGTGCTGAGACTTGCATCCAGATTGACTTCTTGCCTCACAGCTACCTCTTGCGAGGATCCTGCATCTGCATGGGGTAGTTCTGTATCCACAGTTGTGATCGAATCACTGAGCAGGGTTCCAAGACCATGTCCGTCCTCAGCCCAGATTAAGATCTGGTGTTCACCCAAATCATTATAATCGGTCTGGTAAGAGTAAACATCTGAACTCCCTTCTCTGGTCATGGACTCGTTAAGGAGTCTAACACCGTTTGGCCTTCTGATGTCGATGGTGCAGGCCGCAATGCCGCTGACGTCGCTTACCTGAACGCTCACCCTCACACTGCTTTTCACCTGGGGATCGGAGGGTGAGAAATTGAAGTTCGTGATAGATGGCTGTATCGTATCCTTGACCTGGGTGGAGAAGGAAACAGAATTCCACTGGCCGTTGTTGTCCACCACCCATACCGTTATATTCAATGTTCCTTCCTCTGTTGCAGAAAAGGAATTCCAGAAGTCCTGGCCCAAGTTATCCATTGATTCGTTTTCCACTGGTGCGTCGTTTATTGTTATCTCCATCCATGCATCACTGATTCCCGATATATCTGAAATTGATATGGAGAGATTGTAAGTATTGCTAAATTCCCATGGTGCTGGCAATTCAATAGCACTGAGAAATGCAGGATCCGATGTATCCAATGCGCATGCAGTATCAGCAGATGCAGGTTCATCCTCCACAAGACCTGATAAATCGGCTGCCCTGCTGTAGAATTCATAGTAACCGTCGCCTGAAGGGTAATTGAAGCTAAAGGACCATGGGAAAGAGGTATCGGTTCCAAATATCATATCCGAACCCCATGAAGAGCCATCTGATGAGTACCTGTAATAAAGTGCAACACTGACAACACCACTTGTGCCATCAGAGGCTGTGGCATCCAAAACAATCGAGGAAGTGGTCCGCCAATATGGGGAGATATTATTAACAAAGGATGCGGGCTTTACAGCATCAAATGCGCAAAGTGCCTCGGCTGTATTTTTCATTGTCTCGCTGTTCTGTGCACTGTCGTTGGCAATTGAGAAGAATTCGTAATATCCTTCGCCGTCTGGGAAGTTGAAGTTCCATCCATAGGGTTCTGACGTTTCTACACCATAATTTTCCCAAGAGCTCCATGATGAATTGTCTATAGAATATCGGTACCACAGCACCACGTATTCTATGCCGCTCATAGTATCTGTGGCTGTGGCACTGATGGTTAATGGAGAGGTGACTTGCCAATATGTGTCTATACCATCTACATTTGAGGTAGACGGTGTAATATCATAGGCACATATGGTTTCGTTTGAGGATTTCATGGTCTCGGGGTTTTGTGCACTGTCGTTGGCAATGGAGAAGAACTCGTAGTATCCCTCTCCGTCAGGGAAGTTGAAGTTCCATCCATAGGGTTCCGACGTATCTACACCATAATTTGTCCAAGAGCTCCACGATGAGTTATCTATTGAGTATCGGTACCATAGAACTATGTGTTCTATACCGCTCACGGTATCGGATGCTGTGACGTTGATGGTCAATGGAGATGTGATTTGCCAATATGTGTCTATTAAATCCACATTGGATGAAGGTGGGGTAATATCATAACCGCAAAGGGCTTCATAAGAAGGCTTAATTGCCTCGGTATTTTGCGCATAATCTATGGCTGTTGACAAGAATTGGTAAAATCCCTCACCATTTGGTAAGTTGAAGTTCCATTGATATGGTATGGAGGAATCAGAGCTGTGCATAATCCACGGTGTTCCCGATGAGTTGTCAGGTAGGAACCGGTAATATAGCCAAACCGTTTCCACTCCACTTATAGTATCAGAGGCACTGACATTTATTATAATGGTTGAGGTGGGCTGCCAATAAGGATCAATAACCTCCATATTTGAAGTGGGATCAGTTGCATCGTACCCGCACAGGGCCTCGTAGGAGACTTTCATGGCTTCGGAGTTCCCTATGGTGTCGTTGGCAATTGAAAAGAATTCGTAGTAACCTTCACCGTCTGGGAAGTCGAAGTCCCATCCATAGGGTACTGAGTTATCTATGTTGTAATTTGTCCAGGAGCCCCATGATGAGTTGTCGATGGAGTATCGGTACCACAGCTCTACGTATGTTATGCCGCTTACAGTGTCAGATGCTGTTACATTGATGATCAATGGGGATGTGATGTGCCAATATTTATCAATAGCATCTACATTGGAAACAGGTGGGGAAACATCGTAAGCGCAAAGAGTATCAGATGATGACTTTGCAGGCTCGGGATTTTGTGCATAATCTATTGCAATTGAGTAGAATTCATAATAACCTTCGCCACTTGGGAAGTCGAACGTCCATCCATATGGTTCTGATGTATCGGTGCTAAATAGTGTCCAGGAGCTCCACGAGGAGTTGTCGATGGAATATCGGTACCACAGCTCCACGTATTCTATACCGCTTACAGTATCAGAAGCAGTGGCATTTATTATGACAGGCGAAGTGGTGTGCCAATAAGAATCGATAACCTCAACATTTGAAGAGGGATCAGTTGCATCGTATCCGCATAAGGCTTCATACGAGACTTTCATGGCTTCGGAGTTACCCAGAGTGTCGTTGGCAATTGAGAAGTATTCGTAGTATCCCTCTCCATCAGGAAAGTTGAAGATCCAGTCATAAGGTATTGAGGAATCGGTGCCATAAATTGTCCAAGAGCTCCATGATGAGTTGTCTATTGAGTATCGGTACCATAGCTCTACGTATGCTACACCGCTTACAGTATCGGATGCAGTGACGTTGATTACAACAGGGGAAGTTGTGTGCCAATAGGTGGTTATGGTATCCACATAAGAGGTGGGTGCAGAGGCATCATAGCCCACCAGGGTCTCATTGGTGGACTTCATTGTCTCAGGATTTCCCGCATAATCTGTGGCAATGGAGAAGAACTCATAGTAGCCTTCACCATCTGGGAAATTGAATGTGTAATTGTATGGACTTGAGGAATCTGTTTGGAATTGGGTCCACAAACCCCATGTTGAATTGTCGATGGAATAACGGTACCAGAGGTCCACATAATCCACACCTGTTCCGCTGGAATCGCTGGCTGTGGCATCAACAGTTATGGGTGAGGATGTCTGCCAGTACTGGGAAATCCAATCCGCGCTGCTTGTTGGTGCAATCGTGTCCTGGACAATGAAGCTGCCGGATGAAAAGTTCCAGTTGTTGAAGGAGTCGTTTGCCCATATGGTAAAATTATATGTTCCGAGCATCGAATATGAGGCATTGATATAGTACCGGCCCTGGCTAGCATCATACAACATTGTGAGGTTTATAGTGCTTAAATCCGGCATCTCCAAATACAATGATACATCTACAAGGAGCGTATCATCTGTCACATTTACACTGATGTTAACAAAATCTGGATACTCTGCTGGGTCTGGTGATACAATTAAATTGGATATTTCGGGAGGATTTGCCTCATAGATGAATATTGAATGGTTGCCGGTTTTAGGATGGGTTGCGAAATTACCTTTTGTATCATTTGCCCATATATAATAATCCACATAACCTAATTGGGACTGGGCCGGGATAGTTCCCATATATGTTGGTGTTGATGGAATCTGGATCATGGCGGCGGAGGAATACGAGCCAGAACCCACGTCCTTGTAATAGATGATAACCTCGTCAACTTCACCGTCGTCTGTCACATCCGCTATGATGTTTATTGTATCTCCTATAACAGCACTTGTTGTGGGGGAATGAAGGATTTTGGGCGGATAGGAAAAGAGTGTAAAATCCAACCAGAGAGTCTCACCTTCTATCAAGGAATTATTTTGTGAGGTATTGTCGCCGTATCCTGCCTTGTGGGCCACGATTGAATAATTTCCTGGTGCTATTCCTGAAATCTCATAATAACCATTAGGATCGGTTGGAGCGTTGGCAACCTCTATCTTGGTGACATTATCATAAACAGTGACCACAACACCACTATGATCACCGGTACCCTGCAAAGTGACGTTACCCTTTATGGATCCGGTGGTTGGGGAAATACCAAGGGATATGGTTATATTCACCCACTCCGAGATGTTCCCATCACCTGGATCTGGATCTTCTAAAGGATCAACAATAATGTAATCTGAACCAGAAATGGTAATATTCTGGATTGTTCCGTTTCCTGTCCTTCCCCAATCCATCGGGGGATCAATATAATAAACATTTGTCACATTGTTACCTATGAAGCTACCTGAATCAGTATCATCGTAGGTGCAGTTCAGGGTGAGATTATGTGGGCTTGGATCAGGAATAGTGGAATTGGCAATGTAATCTGCTGTCAGGTGAATATAGACCGGGTCTTTTGATGTTATCGATCCAGTTAGGCCGACATCCCTGGTCATGGAAGATTGATTTAGATCATACCAGATGTCATCCACAAGGAAGGAATCATTACTGTTGGAAGGGAGGTTCAGGGTGCCTATCATACCCATAACCATCTCCGCTTCCTCTTCTGATACGAAACCATCCCCATCACCAAACTGAAGCACGTCCATCTCAAATCTTATGGTCCGATTATCTCCCATGGCATAAAGCAGCCAATCCAATCTGGTGTTGTTCCAGTCCGAGAAAATCAGCTGCATTTCGATTTCGTCCAGCATTGTATACGGAAGATTCAGGAAATCATGGGAGGTCATACCTGTTGAAAGTGTAATTTCAGTTAAATCTCCCTGGTATAGGTTATCACCCTCGTCATCATTTACCACGATAATCCAATCACCACTCCATCCTCCAAGCTCGTAATATCCCGAGGCGTTGGTCGTGGTCTCGTTCAGGTACTTTTGGGTGATGTTGTATATCCAGACTGTCATGCCCTCTATTGGTTGATTCCCCATATCAGTCACATATCCAGATACAAATGAATCAATACTGTAGAATTGAAAGATATCATATGCGTATGGTGTGTAGAAGAAGTGCGAGTGAATATACTCGCTTCCCTCCTCAGGGGTTCCCTCAAATAGAACCATATAGACAGAACCTAAGGTCTCGCCATTGTTGTATATAGAGGTGCCGTCAAATGTAATCTGGACTTCCTGTATACCTGTTTCCAGGGACAAGGTCTCGAAGGCCATCTCAAACTCGTCACCCCAGATATCTCTCATGGGTCCTAATAGCGAATAATCTCCAGCTACACTGACATTTAAGGTCGCATTGATTATAAGGTAATTGTAGAGTCCATCAAGGTCAGTATCCACAAGCCATTGCTCAACAGGTTTTTCGATTTTGGCATCTGGAATCTCGAACTCATCATGGAAGTAGGAAGTTGTGTAGTGCTCGGTTTTATCCAGTAATTCCCATGTGGATTCGGAAAGAAGCTGGATATTTACCAGGTATCCGTCCTTCTTTGAATTGCGAATCTGCTCCCCCACAAAGGCTAGGGTAATTATCTGCACCCCTAATGTATCACCAAATTGTGCTCCAGCACTTGTAATTCCTTGGCGTGAGTCACTGCTCTCAGCAAGATACCCCTCCAAACGATACTCTCCAAGCTGAGCTACATTTACAGGAACATAGACATACAGGACATCATATTTGGTATCACCATCCAAATCCACTGCTGAATCGGTAATTGGCCCTTCAATTGACGCTGGTGAATCCTCAAGAATCCAATCGTTCCATCTGTCATCAAATTCCCAAATCTGGTCACTGTATTCTGATATCCTATACCCCGATGCCCTTACCCATGCGTTTATCCATTGATCCCCTGGTATTTCCAGTTCATAATATCCTGAACTGTCCGTTGTATTGGATATGATCGTATCCCCGTACCGTAGATACACAGTAGCACCTACAATTGGATTGGCAAGGGTATCGTTAACATAACCATGCAACATAGCCCTATTTTCCCTGGGAAAAAGGCTTATGTTCAGCCATCTCGTTTCAGAGGGCGATAGTAAAAACTGCATGGTGGAGGGGTCCCGGGACATGCCAGGATTCTTGTATCCGCTTTCCCAGGCATTTATACTGACTCCGACAAAACCAGATGGAACGTCTGCTTTTACCATTCCATTTTCATCTGTTTCTGCGGAAGTAAACCATAATAGATCCTGTTCACTGAACGTAATTTCAGTGTGTTTTATTGGTTTTCCAGTGTAGATATTTGTGAATTTACAGATTACCCTCGCATCCTGGTCCACAGGCTCAAGGGTTTCGTTAAACCAGTATATTTCATCTTTCGGGAGGTTGACTTCTCCTGTTTTGTACTCATGACTATCGGCAAATACGAATGTGGTTGTGTATCCTGCAGGGACCATCATTTGATAAAGGCCTGTGTAATCTGTAACACCAGTTGCACTGTCCCATCCAAAGCCGCTGTAATCGAAACTTGCGTAGGCCCCCTCTAAGGGTTCGCCATTTGTGTTATTTATATAACCTCTAACCTCGCAGCTCCAGTCAATAGGCTCCAGGTCCATGTTCAAAACAGTGGTCTGGCCCGCCGTGGTGTTGACCTGGGTCATCACAGGTTTGAATCCATTCTTATATGCCTGAACCTCCAAGGGTGCACCTGGAACCGATATGTTATAATAGCCTGACGGATCGGTTCTATCATCGTAACGCCAGTTTCCATATGATACCCTGATAACCACATCAGGTTCTCCGATGCCGCTGTAATTAACATATCCTTCTAGATAGCCAGTTGACCACCAATTAAAAACAGTAAGGTTATGGTAATAGGTTCCCCCCTCCTCGACGGTTATAGATGTTTCTGCACCGCTGTATCCGTTAACCCAGGTATTAAATATGATTTCTCCGGGAATCACTGTCATCGTGTACCATCCAGTCTCGTTCGTGCTGTTGTACCCACTCCATGTTCTATTTTGGTTGTTGGCGTAAATGTTAGCCCATGGAGCTCCAGAACCATTGTGGTAATATCGCACATATCCCTGAACAGTTGCGTTTTCAGTTGGTAATTTTGCTAAAGTGAAGTTCTGCCAGGTTGTCTGGTCATTTAACATTATGACAGAAAGGGTCTGTGAATAATGCAGATACTCGCTCACTTCAACCTGCCAAACACCCCTTGTTAAGTTGAGCTCAAAGTAACCTGTGCTGGCATTTACTTCGGGCCAATACTCTGTTGTAGCCACCTCATCCAATCTATATGCGTAGACGGTTGCAGATCCAAGGGCCCCTTTGGAATTGTTCACAAAGCCTTTTAATGTGCAGTTAAGAGGCTCCATGTAGAAATTAAAAGTCAAGTTATCACCCATGTCGAAATAACCGGACCTCATCTGATCCTCGTAACCGTCCATTTCTGCCTGGATATAATATCGTTGGTCTGATTCCAGTGCCATCCAAAAGTATCCTGCGGCATCGGAGCTCGTTGTGTTGATGTAGTTATCACCCAATGCAGCAACCCTTGCAAAGGGTAAGGGAGTCATGGTCACTGCATCCAAAATCTTTCCATGAACAGAGGAATTCTTGTTCATTGCGCGGTTAAGATAGAGTTCAACATATTGTGGATTCCCAGGTTCTAGCCAGACATATTGGGAATTCATCAGGTAATCCTCGTGAAATGCTGTTACAACAAATACTTCGCCAAAGGGTGGTGCATAAATGCTGACATTGTAATAACCTGTGGCATTGGTTTTGGTGAAGTTTGTTGAGCCATCACGGGTATTTTGAAGATAAACAGTGGCATTGTCTATAGGTGTGCCAAAGCCAATATCAAACACGTATCCATCCACATAGACATTTTCTGATTGTGCCCTTGCGTTCATATCAAGACCAAAAAAGTATGACATCATTATCATACCAGTAAGCAACAGCACAGAAAGCCTTCTCTTTTTTAAAAAGCAACCTTCGGCACTCGCCAAGGTCATTGAATCACCTTGACCTGAGAGAGAAGCATTCCTATATATTCTTTATGGAGTGATTTTTTTTGTAGGTAGAGAACAGGTTAAGGGCAGATGAACTCATATACCTCCTAAATACATCACCTTTTCAAATCGATTCAGATGAAAAATGGTGCATTTGCATGCCAATCGAGATATTCGATATAGTGGATGAGGATGACGAGGTAATTGGCAAAGCATCAAGGGAAGAATGCCACAATAAAGGATTGATCCACAGGAGCGTCATGTTCTTCGTTTTTGATGAAGAGAGCAGGGTACTTGTGACAAAGAGAACGAAGACAAAGGATTTCTTCCCAGAATATTGGAGTATTGTTCTTGGAGGGCATGTCAGTGCAGATGAAAGCTATGAAAAGGCAGCAAAAAGGGAAGTGGAAGAGGAGCTGGGTTTGAAGCTCGCCCCCTTCTTTATAGCCTTCTTCAAAAAACGCATTCCTGAAGAGAAGGAGAATGTAAGGGTCTATGGAGTAGTTACAAATGAAGAACCAATTCTCAACAAAGAGGAGCTCGAGGAGGGTGAATTTTATGGTTTAGATGAATTAAAAGGCTTTTTGAAAAAACACGACTTCCTCCCCGAGACAAGGATATTGATGCCCATCCTTATGGAATATTTGTCTTCGCAATCGAATGGAAATTAACGATACAATTTGATTAATATAATCGCGTTAATTTACATGCAGGGGCGCTTATTCCCAAAACATAAAAATTAGTAGTTCCCGGCACTACAAAACATTTAAATTTTTCAACGTTATTGACACATTCGAGGTAATATTGTGGATGTAGACAGGACCATGTGTATGCACTGTGGCGCTTGTGTGGGGACGTGTCCCCAGAACGCCATGTTCCTTCACGAAACCAGAATCGAGTTTCTTGAAAATTGCAACGAGTGCGGAATTTGTATAAGGGCATGTCCTGTAGGCGCCATAGATGAAAAAATCTAAGAGTGTTATTAGGATAGGAGGAAATCCATGGCCCTTGATTATGATGTAGTCGTGGTGGGTTGCGGTCCCGCTGGAAGCCTTACAGCAAAGCATATTGCAAAAAGCGGAGCAAATGTACTTATGATTGAAAAGAGGGCCGAGGTTGGATCACCCATTCGATGCGGAGAGGGATTGGATAAGGGTGGACTGGCGAAGATGGGACTTAAGCCTGATAAAAAGTGGATTTCAAATGAGGTCAAAGGTGCCCATGTCATTGCACCAAACGGAACAACACTGGAGCTCAAGGAGGGCATGGCAGGAAACGAGGTGGGCTTTGTCATCAAAAGGGACATATTTGACAAGGTGCTGGCAAAACAGGCGATTTTGGCGGGTGCGGACATCATGATTCGGACCTCGGCGATAGGCATAATAGAAAAGGAAGGTTACATTGCAGGGATAAAGGCAAAGCATATGGGTGAACGATTAGACATAAACGCAAAAATCGTTGTTGGAGCAGATGGATTCGAATCCCAGGTTGGCAGATGGGCAGGGATAGACACAACAGTCAAACCAAAGGACGTGTACAGCTGCTTTCAGTACGATATGATCGGGATAGACATAGATCCTGATTTCAGCAATTTCTACCTTGGAAGCTGTGCACCGGGAGCATATGCGTGGGCTTTCCCAAAAAACGAACACCGTGCCAATGTGGGCCTTGGTCTTCAGGTGGCAAAAATCAAAAAGAAAGGCGAGCCCAAACAGTACCTGGATGCATTTGTGAAAAGCCAAAAGAACTTCTCAAAAGGCACGCCCATCGCCCATATTGCAGGGGCAGTGAGCGTCTGCGCCCCAATCGAAAGAACTGTTGGAAATGGAATTGTACTGGTTGGAGACGCAGCAAGACAAATCGATCCCATAACAGGCGGGGGAATAGTGAACAGCGGTATCGCGGCTCAAATAGCAGGAAAGGTAATAATTGAGGCATTAGAGACAAAGGACTTCTCAGCCGAACTCCTAACTAAGTACGAAAAGGGCTGGAGAGAGATCCTTGAGGATAAGATGTACAGAAATTGGATGGCAAAGGAGAAGCTGGCAACATTATCAGATGACACTTTCAATAAAATCATTGAGGCTATTTTGGATGTCCAGGTTGAAAAGATCACATCACTGGAGCTTATGAAGGCCATAAAAGTCAAATACCCCGAGCTTGTCAAGGAATTCGAAGACTTATTAACCTAAAAGTTTGGAAAGGGATTTTACCCGTATAATAAATCTATTTGTAGAGGAAGTAAATGGCCATTAAAATTTTAGGAGCAGGGCTTTCTGGGCTGTCCTCAGCCATAAATCTTGCAAAGGAAGGCAAGGAGGTTATCGTTTTCGAAAGAAAAAGTGATGTTGGACAGCATATTAGACCCAACTATCAGGGCCTTCTGAAAACGAAAGGCGATCCCCTGGGGTATCTAAAATCCTATAATCTGGAGCCTAAATTCCATCTTTTCAGAATGGATCGGGCTTTCATTTGCACCAGGACCAGGGACATAGATGTTACCTTAAGAGAGCCTGTTGATTTTGCGATGAGGGGAGGCGAATCGAGCCTGGAATACGGTCTTTATGAGCAGGCCAAATCCATGGGAGTCAAATTCAGGTTCAACGAGAAGATTGATCCTTCCCAGGTGGATATCGTGGCAACTGGTCATTTCAGGTGTGACATGCTCGCCTATGGATGTGTTTATGAAGATCTTGATTTTCCAAGGGATAAGTTCCTCTATATGCACGATGATCGGTACTCTCCGAGAGGCTGGTATCTTTATGTCACTCCCTTACCCGATGGCACTTTTAAAATCGTTAACTGCACCTCCCAGCCCCATGTTAAAATGACGAAACGCCTCTATTACAAGGCCTTATCGGAGAGGAAAATACTCAGGGATATTGTAGGTGACAGAAAGCCAAAAGAGTCATTTGGAGGCTTTGGAGGCTGCGATTTTCCCAAAAGCGCTGTAAAGGGAAAAACCTTGTATGTTGGTGAGGCTGCTGGATTTCAAGATCCATTCAGGGGCTTTGGTATGAACTACGCGCTGGAGTCTGGTTTTCTGGCAGCAAAGGCCATCCTAGAGGGCGATAACTACGATAGATTATGGAAGAGCCACTTTAAGAGAAGGATAAAAACTGATTTATACCGAAGATATGCCATGGTGGTTTTCGGGGACCGGGCCATAGAGCACGTTTTCAGAAACACAGAATCAGGTGATAAGGTGGATTGGGGACGTGTTAATCCCAGCGGTGTGAAAGGGAAGATTCTAAGAGAGGTATTTTATCGCCTAGAGAAACTGAGGCACCTAAGAACTGGTTATTGGTGATCTAAAATAATTACAAGAAAAATGTTAATACATAGTATAGCAATAACCAACTGACCGAGGCATTTTGATGAGGAGAATAAAAGCCGTATCTGTCGCAATGATTATCCTAATGGGTTCCTTCGTTTTCCTGGATATTGCTTCTGATATCACGACCATCAATGCAGATGCCGACACTTTATATGTCGGCTTTGGTTTCGGTAACGATTCAACCACGATACAAGGTGCAATAGACCTTGCAGGACCAGGTGACACTATCTTCGTTTATTCTGGTGTTTATTATGAAAGTGTGGATCCAACAACCGCGGTTAAGATAAACAAAACTGTAACCTTAATAGGTGAGGATAAGGACACCACTGTAATCGATATCAATTCAAAAACCTATGGTGTGC
This sequence comes from Thermoplasmata archaeon, assembly GCA_020348445.1. Classification (GTDB taxonomy): domain Archaea; phylum Thermoplasmatota; class Thermoplasmata. Next base: position 3,987,914 of record CP070751.1, on the reverse strand, counting down.
ACCTTGTCAATGTAGATTATGTGAACATAAGCGGATTTACAGTGACCAATGCCAATGGATATAACATTCTCCTTACCGCAAGCAACAACTCACATATTTACGATAACATCCTTAAAAATGCTGGAGGCTCGGCACTGGGGATCTTCCCCGGTTCTGGGAACCTGATAGAAAATAATCTATTTTCTGATAATTTAAAAGGGATTTTTATATCCAGTGATATCGTTGGTAATTTTCTATCCAATTCCAATATTCTGAGATATAATTCAATCATATCATGCGAGGATAGGGCAATCAGTATCCAAAGCCAGGCTCATGATAATCTAGTTCATGACAATACGATCTCAGGCTATGAATATGGAAGCGGCATCTATATCTATGAATCAGAGAGCAATCGCATCGAAAACAACCAGATTTCCAATGGAGAAAATGGTATCAACGTTTTTGTTGTTGACGATCTCTTCCTATCTGACAATGTAATTTCGGACAACAACTACGGTCTTAAAGTGTCCAGTGCTTCCATGGTTGTTGAGAACTGCTCAATTTCAAATTCTGCTTCCGATGATGTCTGGATTAATGATCCTGATTCTCTTAATCCAGAGATTACCTTGATCAACACAACCTTTGATGCAGCCAAAGTCTCCTTGTTGGGGGATGGCTCAACCCTGACTGTAAAATGGTACCTGCATGTCAAGGTCATAAACGAATATAGTCTACCTGTTGGTGGAATAAAAATATATGTTGAGGATAATCCAAATGGGAGTCTGAACGAGACATTCACCACAAACTCCGAAGGTGAAGTGAACTGGATTTTACTAACCCAATATATCCAGACTCAGACATCCACGGTTTTCTATACTCCACACAATGTAACAGCCTATAACCTCACACACACTGGGTACACATCCCCTGAGATCATAGTGGATAAAAATAAGGATACCACAATCATGGTATCCAGCATATATAATCATCTACCAAATATCGTAGTTATAGAGCCAACCATAGATGATCCAACAACAAAAGAAGGTACATCCTTAAAATTCTCAATAGAGGCAAGTGACCCTGATCCCCTGGATACGCTAGTGATTACATGGTACATTGACGATGCTGTGGTACAAAATGGCGGGAGATCATTTACATATTATCCTGATTTTACTGCGGCAGGGGAGCATGTTGTGAAAGTGGATGTAAATGACGGGACAGACAGCGTTGATCACATCTGGAATCTAACTGTGGAAGATGTTGGAATAAATTTGACAGGCGAAGGGCCCCCGGCATTTAAGTCTTCCCTAGACGATCCCGAATTCCTGTTATTTTTGGTGGTTATGATGGCAATTGTCATAATCATCATCATAATTCTTGCGTTTTTAATCCTTAAAAAGAAGAAGAAACCTGAGAATCTTGAGCACCAAAAAAAGGACAAACGTTGAATTTTCACCCCCATCTTTGTGCTAGAAGAGCATTATATGTTTTTTTTAAAAGAAAGCTTTGAATCCTGATTTTACCCTTTAAACATGAAAAAACTGAAATAAAATAAGAACGATATGTATTACAGCGAAATAAAAGGATGAATTGAGACGGGTTGAGGTGGGACGATATTCAATAAAAAAAGATCTAAAAAAAGAACAAAAATATCTTCTATCTTCATACTTTATATGCTTGTAATCATCTTATTCTTAGGTGTGGTTACAATACCAGGTAATGTATGCGCAAATTCAAAGCCAGAAGTTATAAATCCGGTAATTGTACCATCATCCCCCCTAACCGATGACGATTTGGTGGCCATTTATGATGTCTACGATCCCGATGGTGATGAAATTGAAGATATCGAGATTAGGTGGTTTAAATCTGGTCTTGAGCAGGGACAATATAATGATTTAGAAACACTACCTGCAAGTGCAACTGTGAAAGGTGATCTTTGGCACTATAGTATTCGAGCATTCGATGGATTCAATTACAGTGATGAGAACACATCAAGCTATGTTGAGATTTCTAACTCGCCCCCTGTAATCCTTGAATTATCCCCTAATGTATCTGATATCACAATAGATGAAACAGAAGGTTTAAATTTCTATGCTCAAGTTGAGGATCCAGATGGAGATTTTTTGTTATATAAATGGAACCTGAGCGGAGAGATTGAAGCAGACGACGTAACTTATATATTTGCAACAGATTATGAAAGTGCTGGGGCATATTTATTAACTCTAACTGTCCAAGACATAGGTGAAAATTCATATACCTTATCGTATGAATGGACAATAATTGTGAATAATGTGAATTTACCACCCCAAATAGAGGTTAAAGAGCCGATTTCAAAAACTCCAAAAATGAAAGAAGTTACATCTCTTAAATTTATGATAGAGGAAGAGGATCCTGATGCAGAGGACACACTTGAGATTACCTGGTTCTTTGACGAGAATGTAGTGCAAACCTCAGGAAGCTCCTATACCTATTTTGCAGACAATTCAGCTGCGGGTGAACATATCGTCAAAGTAGTGGTTTCGGACGGCACAGACAGTGTTGAGTACAGCTGGAATCTTACTGTAGAAGATACAGAATCTGCTTCTCCCCCGGACCATGACATCCCGCCCTTCGTGCCTTCTTTGAACGATTCCGATTTTTTCTTATTTTTAATAGCAATGATTCTTATTATTTTGTTCGTCGTCATCCTTCTTATTATTGTGATCTTTGAAATGGGAAAAAAACCCACAAAGTAGAAGGATGGGGAAAAGGAAATATTGAGCTCTCACTCCCTTCTTGGCGCCAATAGAACATAACATGGCTTCGAAAATTCTATAATTAAATCCTGTAGTCTTGAAAAGTAAGGCTCAAGGTCATCCAGAAACTCCCCGCCCTTTTCCTTAATGTAGTCCTCTGTAAAGAGATTTGGATATGTGTACATCCCGATTGCGTACTTGACAGTGTAATCTCCCAGGAACTTTGAGTGCTTTTTACTGAGATCTATGAATCTCCTCAGTTTTTCTGCATTCCTTTTTTTAAATGGAGGAATATCATAGGATTCTTTGCCCTTTTTCGTGGTTAACACGCACTTTTTCTTGATCGTCTTTTTGAGATGATCATTTCCTGTGAAATGGTACAGTTCGCTTCTTAAGAGGATCTTCTGCTGTATGTCAAGCTTGGATGAATCCACCTTATTCCAGAAATCCAGAATCCTTGGCTCGAACATAATGGCCCTGGCACTCATGATATCCTTAAAAAGGGCTCCGCACTCGCCCTCCACATCTTCTGAAAGTTCTATTGCTTCTGTGGCCACGATATCGCAATCATTGGTGGTTCCTATTAGGTTTCTTCCTGAAAAATTGATATCCTGGATGTATCGCATAACAGGTATCTCAACATGGGTATAGTATCCCCTGGATTCCTTTCTTAAAAAACCGATATCGCAGAGCTTTGTGAGGTCCTTCTGAAGTATCGTGTAATCGTTGTATTCCCTCATTTTCTTCAGGGTATTGTCAGAGAATATGCTCCATTCCGAAGGCGGTTTCTTTATCTGCTTGTAATCCTTGCAAAGCATGTATCGCAGATCATTGAAATGCAGCCCCTTCTCCCCTCTTTTACCTATTATTTTTTGGACTTCCGGTTTATGCCAGAGAGCGAGTATAGGATGTTTTTTAGGTTCTGTAAGCAGTTTCCCCTTTGTCCATTTTCTCTCTCGTCTTTTCATATATGATCCTCACAACGCCATGTCAATATATTTCCCATCCGTACTCTACATATTGATATATAAAGTTATTATATGATGGCACCCATTCCCGTATTAGAAAAAAATATATATGTATTAAGTCTTATAGTCTGTATGTGACCTTCTATAATACACAAAAGACCAAACTGGAAGGACTTTAAAACGCGAATTTACTAATATGATGAAGGAGTATACCTTAGAGGGGGCCACTATATGGAGAAAAAATCTATCAGCATCTGGTTGGCTTTGCTACTGGTTGGAACAATTTACACGATAATGTTCACAGGAAGCGTTTCGGCGGTAAACAACGATCATAACCTCTCTGGTTTGGTTTGGCAAAGCGATGGCTCTCTACCCACACAAAAAACTGAATTTTGCGTCTGGGTTCAATATCCCCCAGTAACTGGTGAATGGTATCGATTTCCAGAGATTGGTTGGGCAATGACAGACGATGATGATCCAATTACTGTATATTACTATTCTTTTGTGCTCCCCAACAATTATTTTAATGATAGATGGGGGGATGGTTCTGCTTATACCATACATGTAAACGGTGACCCATGGGGAGAACTAGACGGAAACATCACAAGCAATGGCACAGGATCGGTAGGGGATCCCTACCCCACGCCCTATGATCCCGGAAATCCGGCCAACACATATAACACGATAAATTATGCTGCTGGGGGAGGATACGGCAATGAGCAGCAGTGGGACGTCAGGACCGTGGCCCCCATAGACCTGGCCCCTACAGATGTCATGGTTAACGATGCACCACCAGATCCCACAGGCAATCCTGTTGGGCCTGGAGATACAGTAACCATTAACTTCACAGTCACGAACTTTGGAATTGTAGGAACCGGAATTACCTTCAATGCGTCAATTTGGGAATGTGATTCGGGGGGCGACCCTTATGATCCTCTAAATCCAGATGCACACTTTACTTTATTGGGACCCTTAAATGAATTCGGCAATACTTCGGGTGATGGTTATGTAACAATTGTTCTAACGTTTTATTGGGATGCTCCCACTGGCCCTACTGCACCTGGAGATTATTATTTCAATATAACTGTGGATAGTGGCTATAAGATATTCGAATCGGATGAAACTAACAACACGTTTATCCTGTTTTTCAAAATTGGACCGGATTTAATACCAACCAACGTTTTGGTTGATGGTAGTCCACCTCCTCCTGTGGATCCAATATACATCGATCCAGGGCAGGTTGTCCAAATTATGGCAAACGCTTCTAACGTGGGCAACTCACAGACAGGAGGACCTTTTGACATCAGCTTGTACAGAATCACAGGACCGGGAGGAGATAAAATCCCAGGAGATCCTGTATATGGTTATACAGTTGGTAATTTACTCGAAGGCCAGACTTCCTCATCGTTTACATGGGATTGGACGGCACCCGACACTGCGGGATACTACTGGGTCAACATAACCGTGGATTATCAAGGAGTGATCCCAGAGGGGAATGAGTACAACAACTCGTTCACAATATACTTCGCAGTTGTACCTGATCTGGTTCCATACAATGTTACAATTAACTATGAACCCGTCAAGGACCCGGTCGTATTAGCACCATTGGAGACAATAATTATCGGTGCATATGCATCCAACAACGGCTCAAGCGGTACCGGTACTTTTCAATTTGCCATTTCTTTTCAAAATTGTTCCGAAGACGGATCCCCCATAGCTGGCCCATTTAATATAAGTTCAGATGTGGGGCCTCTTATATCCGGTGGTTTCTCAGTAGATGTGTACGCGCTATGGCAAATGCCTGAGCCTGATTCAGGAACAGATTTTTATGTGAAGATCAAGGTAGATATCTATGGAACAGTATCCGAAATAGACGAGGACAACAACGAGTATATCATACACTTTCGGTTGGATGCCCCTGATCTGACTCCTGATAGGATTGAGGTAAGATTGGGCTCAGATGTCATGTTCCAATCAGATAATCCCTATGGAGATGGTTTTAACTCTACTCAGATAGATATTCCTGTGGTTGGAACTATTTATATTGTATTCGATGTTAAAAATGTAGGGGGTGTCAACATGAGCATTGGAACCAATGCCACATTCTACAATATAAGTGCAGAGGGCGCCCCTGCAAATGCGACACCGTTTTATCAAACCGCACCAGATGCAATTAACCTTAAGGGTTTAGGTTATTTTGGGGATCAGACATCAGAGGTGGGACAGACCGTAATTGCCGAATGGCCAAATCCCGGATTCGGAGGTGTTGGGATAATCTGGTATATCAATCTAACAGTGGATTACAATGGAAGCATTAATTACAAGGGCCGGATAAAAGAATTGAACGATGAAACGAACAACACCTATACCCTGAAGATAAATCTTACACCAAAACCTGTTACCTACCTAAAAGTGGGAGATCCTCAATATGTTCATACAGCTGGGAAAAAATGGTATATCACCAGCTCCACTGAGCTGAACCTCACCTCCTGGGGTCTATACGAGCCATATTATCAATGGTATAGAATTCTCTGGACGAACAACCGCACAGAGGCAAAGACTTGGACCAATTATACCGAAGACGGTGGAAAAAACTTTACTATAGATTATGGAGAGGACACATATACTATAGAATTTTACACCATAGATGGTCAAAATACGACGGGAGATACATACGATGCATTGGTTGTGGTGGATGATACACCACCTACAACATCGATTTTTATTGATGAGCCTAAATATCGACGGCCTTCATCTTCGGATATATTCAATATTACCAATGCTACAGAGATATCATTAACAGCTTACGATAACCCAACGGGTAATAATAGTGAGGGTATGACCAATGCATCTGGAGTTGCTAATAGTTATTATAGAGTCAGAAACGCCACAAGTTGGCTGTATCCATGGCAGGAATATTCAGGACCCTTTAAAATTTCCGGAGAAGATGGCGATTATTGGATTCACTACAACTCAACTGACAACTTAGGTTGGCAGGAAAATGAGAATATAACGCAAATTTACCTCGACAACACAGGTCCAACCACCACCATCACAGTTGGTCTTCCATCCCTCAATGCCACCATCTTTGATTATGTAAAATCAACCACTCAATTCACCTTAGACGCCTTTGAAAACGTTGGAAGTGGAGTTAACGCCTCCTCTATCCAGTATAAGGTTTCATTACATGATGATAGTGATTCCACGGGGTGGATTAAAGGTACCACCTTTGATATCGCCTCAGTTCTTCCACGAGGGGATGACTTCTACTACATCCAATTCATGGCATATGACAACCTGAATAATGACGGGGACATAGGGAGAATAGATGTGTATGTGGATGACACAGGGCCCAACGCTCCCTTACAGTTCTTCACTCCAAAATACAGGGTGAACGATACCCATAGATGGAATATAACAGATGACACCGATATGATGATATATCCTTATCGTGGAGCAGGGGTTCCAATAGATAGAACACTCTATCGTATATATGATGCAATATTTGACTCAGGCCAGATTACTTTCCTTTCAATTCCGTTCAATCTCAGTGTATTTTCCCTCAACGATGGGGTGTATACAATAGAGTGGATAAGCTATGATGTTTTCGACAACTGGAATATGTTCAATGACACCCTATACCTGGACAATACCCCGCCAACCACGGTCATATCAGATCCTCCAATTGGTCCCCATTACAGGGCCCAGGACACTGATTTGTGGAACATCACAAACGAATCTGAATTCAACTTGACTGCAGACGACGGGGAGGGCTGTGGGGTGAATATCACACATTACAGGATCTACAATTCAACGGACAGCTCAGGATGGATGCTTTATCAGGGGAACTTCAATTTCTCCTCACTCTCCCTAAACGACGGAATATACACCATACAATACGAGAGCATCGATTATCTGTGGAATAGAAGGGACTACGAAACGGATGTCAATCTCGACAACTCAAGGCCGACAACTGTAATAGAATGGGAGCACACATCTGAGGATTGGAACGTTGAACATGATGCCTGGGAGGTGGAGCTAACAACCACATTCAACCTGACTGCAGATGATGGAGATGGATCAGGGATAAGGGAAATATGGTATCAGATCGATTCGAATGGTTGGACCCTTTACAATGAGACCTTCCTTATAACCACCACCGGTTCCCATATGATCTATTACTATTCTGTCGATAATCTTGGATTGGATGGGCCTATCGGTTCAACTGAATATTATATAGAGGGCGATGTGGCACCTCCCTTACCCCCGGTTTTAACACTGAGGGTAAGCGGGGATGACATAGTCTTGGAATGGGTCCCATCACCTGATGAGCAAAGCCAAGATATCCATCATTATCTCATATACAGAAGCACAACAAAAACGGGCTTCGATTTCTCGTCTCCCTGGGTGGACACCTCAGGATTCCTGGTCAATGGAGTCGACCCCATCGATGGAAAAACTATCCCCCTGAGAACCACATGGAACGACACAGGTGCTGTTATCGGTGCCCCTGAATATTATTATACGATCAGAGGGGTGGATGACCGCAACAATACTGGCTATCCCTCGAACATCGTGGGCAAGGTCACCATGACCTTTGACAAGGGGTACAACACATTCTCTCTGCCCTTGGAGCCCTTTGAAACCATCACGGCCTCTGAAATGCTTGAGCATGAGGTTTTCGGTGAATCTGACACAATATACAGGTACGATTCAGGTTCGCAGAAATGGAAAGGCCGTCCAAAGTTCCTTCCCTCCTTTATGGACAATTTCCAGCTTGTGATGGGTGATGGATACATGTTGTACATAGTTGAGAATAATGTACAGTACACCTTTGTGGGCTCCACAGCCACAGCCATAAGATACGCACCCGGTGCAGGTAGTGAGCTAGTATTCAGGGACAGCCTGATAGTGGAGATCCAGGGAAGCGATGTGGCATTGAAATGGGATACCTCCCCAAATGCAACAGGTTATAATATTTACAGGGCCGAGGTAAGAATGGGAAATGGCTCCTTGACAGATTATAGTATTGAGCCAATAGCAGAGGGTTTACCACAAGATGCCACCTCCTGGACCGATACCGAGGCCACCGGTTACGAGTACTATTATCTGGTAGTGGCTCTGGATGATATGGGGGAGCAAGGCAGTACCTATGCCGTGGGTTTCAGGACCTATGAATTCAAAGAGGGTTACAACCTGTTCTCCTTTGAATTGAATCCAAGACCTGCAAGTACTGTTTCCATGTTCACCACTAATTGGTTTTCCTCTGATTCTAATATGTTTTATTACTACGATAGGATGGCCGGTTACTGGGTAGGTCACCCGAGGATTCTACCCGATCATATAAATAATGCTGATGTCAGTGTAGGTTCAGCATATATAGTTTACATCCCTGATGAGGATGCGAACCTCTCTCAATCAGGTATTTAGGTAAGTGCCTTTGGTCGAGTAATAATGTCTAATAAATCAAAGAGTTTTCATAAACTATGACGGTCTTCCTAAACCTGGTGTTTGTGATGGGCTTTTTACATGTATAAACTGTTAAAACCACCCCTTCTTATTCGTTAAAAGGGGTTAAAGTGTGATAAATAGTGCAATTGTAATATCCGAAAATATCAAAAACCATGAAGTCTGTATGGGTAAGGCTTATATGGTAAAATTCCATACCCAAAATTGAGAACCATAGAATAAGATATCATATGTTTACATGTACGTCGTTGGTAAGTAAGGGGGCAAGAGTATGATTAAAAGAATTTCAAGTTTTTTAATTGTTACATTCATAATTACTAGCATATTCATCACCTTTTTCACGGTAAAGGTGCATGCTGCAGAGAATGAGCATAACCTCTCAGGTTTGGTTTGGCAGAGCAACGGCGATATACCATCCCAATCAACTGAATATTGCATCTGGGTGCAGCATAGTGGTGATTGGAACAGATTCCCGGATATAGGTTGGGAAAACGCGCAAAAGGGACTTAATGATAACCTGTGGTGGTACGGCTATGTCCTTCCCGATGAAGATTACGACATAAAATGGAGTGATGGAGATGTATACAGGGTTCAGGTGAACGGTCTACCCTGGGATGATTTCGACACAAATGCAACAAGCAACGGCACGGGCTCAGTAGGGGATCCATTTCCCGCACCCTACGACCCACAAAATCCCTCAAATATCAATAATTTGATAAATTACCTCGCCGGCGGCGGAACAGGAAACGCGCAGCAATGGGATGTTAGAACCAGGGCCGCAATAGACCTTGCGCCCATTAATGTCATGGCCTATGATGAGAATCCTGAAGATTTTGATGACGGCATACCAGTTCCTCCTGACACGAGCGTACCCATCAACGTTAGTGTTACAAATTACGGTTCATCTGAATCAGGTTATTTCAATGTATCCTTTTGGACTTGTTCAGCTACATTCGTAAACAGCCAGGTAATAACAATATTTTATAATATCAACGTTTCAGGTGATGGGACAATTGATTTACCCACTGTTTATTGGACTTCACCATCATCACCCGGGGATTTTTATATAAACATAACAATTGACTGCAACAATTCTGTCGCAGAATACGATGAAACAAATAATATTTTTAAGGTGGATGAGTATGGGGAAGATAGACCAATACATTTTGTAATTGGACCTGAACTTGTTTTAACTGGTATTGAAGTGGACGATATTTTTCCAGTGGGAACGATAACTGTCCCCCCGATATGGCCTATGCGGATTGAAGCAATGACCAGTAATGTGGGAAATTCCTCCACTGGAAATCCAACAAAAATGGCAATATATCAAATCCCAGCTCCTGGCGGATCCATTATACCTGGCACCGAAGTTGAGAAAAACATACCTGTACTGGATGCAGGGGAAACTTCGGCTCTTCAGACATGGATATGGACATCACCAAATGACCCAGGAGGAGACTACTACATCAATATATCTGTGGACTTCCGCAACGAAACCTTTGAGGCCAATGAACACAACAACAACTTCACGATACATTTTCACATTTCCGATAAACCAGTGACTTTTATTTACTCACGTTGGCCAAGATATCCAGATGATAATGGTTCATGGGAATATATCAACACCGCAACACAAATCTTCTTTACCGCTGGGGGAGCTAATGCCCCTATTTATCCATATTACCGGATTCGAAATTTGACATCCCTCGAATATCCCACAGTGGGTTGGGTGGATTTCACTGGTCAGGCATATTTCACGTTTGAATCATCATGGGGAGAGGGCCCCTTTTTAATAGAATATAATAGCACTAACAGTTTAGGTGTGACAGAGGACACAAAAGAATGGACAGTGATCATGGACATGTACCCGCCAGAGACGGATATAACTATAGGCGATCCAAAATATAAGGAGGTAGGGGATGTCTGGAACATCACCCCTGAGGTCAACTTTACACTTTCTGCAGATGATCTTCCACTGGGTGTAAGTATAATTAGTAAGGACTATGCAGTCGGTATAAACGACACCCCCGGATCAGGCATATTCTACAGGATTCAGAACCTCAGCACTCAATCTGATGTCGTTGCACTCCGTGAATATTACCCTCAAGAAATGTTCTCCCTGGACGAATCCTGGGGTGACGGCTATTACAGGATATGGTTCAACAGCACAGATAACCTGCTGCAAAAAGAGGAACCGGATTGGAGAGACGTATATTTGGATACCACACCCCCAAGTACTGTTTTAGAAGGAGGGCAGGATAACTGGAATGCTGAAAAAG
>CP070751.1:3843764-3976384 GCA_020348445.1 Thermoplasmata archaeon | reverse complement strand
TGAATATGGTTGTCGATGAAATTGTTGTGATGAACCAAGTTTTTCGTTGATGAACCGAAAGTAATGCCCCAGGCTCTGTTCAACGTTATGTTGTTGTGCGAAATTATGTTCATAGAGGAGGATGTAAGGGCGATGCCTGAATGTACGTTCTCATATATGGAGTTCCGGATTATCGTGTTGTATAATGAATAATAATAGATGGAGATGCCACATCTACTGTTGAGAAAGATGTTGTTGGCCTCGATATTGTTGTTATGCGATTTAGCGATGTTGATTCCGTTAGAAGGGTTGAGGTAGATATTGTTTCCTTGCACTGTATTATTCGATGATTCATGCAGATAGATGCCCCTGTTTCCATTGAAGGAGACATCGTTTTCCTGGATCGTGCAGTTCCATGATGAGGACATGTAGATGGCACAGTCATTGTGGAATGAGATATTATTTCTTTGCACCGTGATATTCCATGAATCCGATAACTTGATGCCATAGTTATGGTTTGATGAAATGTTGTTTGCGTCAATTATATTGTTGGAGGATTTTAACACTCTGATCCCCTCGCCATTGTTATCATGGATGTTGTTCTCAACGATCGTGACATCCGATGCCTTATAGCAGTCTATACCTATGTTATCGTTTACAGAGATTTCGTTCCCCCGGATCGTGTTTTTTGATGATGCTACTTGGACCCCGTACCTATTACTTGAGATGTTGTTACCAGTGATATTGCACATTTTTGGACCGGAGAGATACACCCCATTGCTTCCATTTATCAGAGCGAAGTTACTGATCTTCACCCAATCTGAATTGATATGAATAGTACGATTACCTGTACCGTCGATTATGGTCGTGTCCTTATCTTCTCCAGTTAAAAATATGGCCTTGTTAACCACCACATTCTCATAGTAAGTCCCGCTGTAGACATACACAGTGTCCCCCGGAAATGCCGCATTTACACCGGCCTGTATCGTCTTTTTATGGGTAGGGTCTTCAGATGTGTAGTCGTCATCCACATATATTATGATCCCTGGTGCATTGATAATCTTCGGTCCAAAGGTGATAAATCCCACTAATCCTGATGTGACTAGCAAAATAACAATCCCAATTGAAGTTAATCTATTATTCATGCCCACCCTCCATAGTTTAATTTTGATAATTCCTATCTGCACTTCAAATAGTTAAAAACCAATATAAAAAGACTTTGGTAAACATTTTGCATATTTTATATGGGTTCGACGATATCTTGTGTGCAACCAGGATATTCATGGAAATATCTATTTTATTAGTTCAAACACTTAAAGATTTTCTTGCTTTTCGATATCTTCTTCTGTTTTTCCAAACTCATTAGTTTCTTCTAAAGGCGGCAGTACCTCTTCAGGTGGAGAGGGCAAAGTCTGTGCTTGTTCTTCCATAAACATAGCAGAACTGTTTTTATCGAATATCACCATGCAACATATCAATCCCGAAATTAAAATTATCAAATCCACTATTATTCCCAAACCAAAGATCGGCGGTACGCTTAATAGACCTGTGAAGAACGATATAATCCCTATAATAGCCTCCGCAATTACAAAAGGTAGTACCCATCTTAGGAATGTGTACCATCTATCTTTTTCCAATATTCCCGTATACCTTAATGGCCGTCTGTACGAAACCAAGCCTCCCAGGATTAGCAGAATTACGGCGAATATAAGCGCGATAATAGGCTTCCAGTTGTACTCTTGCGGTTCTTTATCCGGCTCTTCAATTGGTGTCTCCATGACAAATGTGTCATTTTTCTTAGCCCAATTTCCTTCTTCATCGGTAACCCAGATAACAAGCGTATAAGTGCCTTCATAATCAAAAATGGAAGTATACATAAACCTGCCTGTCATTGGATCGTAGGTCATAGTAAAGTTCCCTAATTTCGTTCCATCTGGTTTCGTTATATTGATAATCACGGTAAGATCCTTTAAGTCAGTATCCTCATCAGTTATGTTCGCAGATATCGTTACCTCGCCCCCAACGATTTGCGGCGAAGGTGTCGCATTTATATCGTATATTTCAGGAGGTAGAGAAGTTGTGGTAAAATCCCAATAGCTGGGTGGCGTATTTCCATACTCTGAAAATTCCCACGAGTCTGTTGCATTCACTCGCCAATAATATGTGGTTGATGGTAACGTTACAAACGATGATGAGGTTGTACCAGTTGTGGAGCCTGAGGCTATTATATTCGCTGGTGCGAATGTGTTAACATCTTCAGATACTTCCCAATAGTAAGTGACTATGTCGTTTTCAGGATCTGCTCCAACACAGGTCCATGACACTATCTGCGTCAAAGATGATGGTATACTCGAACTATCAACAGGTGACACAGGTTCCCCAGGAGCCAATACTTCATTTATATGGAACTGCACCTCGTTCCATGCACTCCAATCTGTTCCGTCATAGACTTTAACACCAAACCAGTAATCCGCGTTGTCGATTAAAGGTGCTCCTGCATATGTTATAGCAGTTATATCACCTACTTGAGCCCCAGGTGCCCACATATCGTTCAATCCAGATGTAGTACCAACTCTAATTTCATACTGAGTTTGTGAATCTCCGTCTGCATCGTAATAAGTCCAATTCAGATCAGGTGTGTGGTCCGTGATGTGCATTATGCCTGCAGTTGCTTCTAAATAACCTTGTACTCCTAAATATAACGCTTCTGGTGCCGTATTCGCGGTTGTCGTGAACACCCAATAACTCGGAGGTGTATTGCCATAATCTGAGAACTCCCAAGAATCTGTTGCATTAACTCGCCAATAATAGGTTATTGATGGTAGTGTTGGAAAGGAAGTCGAGACCGTCCCAGTTATAGAGCCTGAGACCAATATGCTTGTAGGTGCGAATGTATCATCGTTTTCAGACACTTCCCAATAGTAAGTCACTGTATCACCTTCGGGATCAGATCCTCCTGGTGTCCATGAAACTGTCTGCGTTGAGATTGCAGGTATATTCGCACCATCAGATGGGTTCACAGGTGTTGTGGGTGACAATATAGTATTCATATGGAATTGCGTTTCGTTCCATGCACTCCAATCTGTTCCGTCATAGACCTTAACACCAAACCAGTAATCCGCGTTGTCGATTAAAGACGCTCCTGCATACATTACCGTGGTTATCGCACCTACCTGGACTCCTGGCGCCCACATATCGTTCAATCCGGGTGCGGTACCAACTCTAACTTCGTACTGAGTTTGTGGATCGCCGTCCGCATCGTAGTAAGTCCAGTTCAGATCAGGCGTATGGTCCGTGATATGCATTATGCTTGGAGTTGCTTCTAAGAAGCCTTGAACACCTAAATATAAGACTTCAGGCACAGTATTTGCGCTAGTAGTAAAATACCAATAGCTAGGGGGTGTATTTCCATATTCTGAAAATTCCCAGGAGTCCGTTGCATTCACTCGCCAGTAATATGTATTCGAAGGTGACGTTGCAAAGGAGGCTGAAATAGTGCCTATTGCAGAGCCTGAGGCTATTATGTTTACAGGTGTGAAAGAATTATCGTTTTCTGATAATTCCCAGAAATAAGTGACTGTATCGCCTTCGGGATCTGCTCCACCTGATGTCCATGACACTGTCTGTGATAGGGATGATGGTATATTCGTGCCATCCGCCGGTATCACAGGTGCTGTAGGAGCTAAGACAGTATTCATGTGGAACTGGGCCTCGTTCCATGCACTCCAATTTGTACCGTCATAAACTTTGACTCCAAACCAATAATCTGTGTCATCAATCAAAGCAGAACCTGCATAAGTCACTGTCGTCA
The DNA here is from genome assembly GCA_020348445.1 of Thermoplasmata archaeon. Classification (GTDB taxonomy): domain Archaea; phylum Thermoplasmatota; class Thermoplasmata. The sequence continues at coordinate 3,972,594 of CP070751.1, read as the reverse complement.
TCGCATCAACTTGAGTACCAGGTGCCCACATGTCGTTCAACCCGGGTGCGGTACCAACCCTAACTTCGTACTGAGTTTGTGGATCACCGTCCACATCATAATATGTCCAGTTCAAATCAGGTGTATGATCTGAGATGTGCATTATGCCTACAGTTGCTTCTAAGAAACCTTGAACTCCCAAATATTGTGCCTCAGGAGGAGTATTTACAACAGGTCCAACAGCTCTGAACTGCCCTGCAACAGTTGGTTGAGCCTCTAGGATCGTAAGAATGGTATCCTCATCTTCATGCTCTACCTCATTCCAATCACCAGTATTGTAACCATCAGGATCGAACGTCACATTAAATGTGTTTGGGGTATGTAACGAAGCATCTCCTGTAAGCCTTACAACGAAGAAATAAGTCCGTGTCGTATGCTCGGGATTTGCAGGTATTACCACATCACTATCAAACAATGATTCTACAAAATCGAATGTTACCACATTTCCGTTAACCGTGATTACATTTGCATCTAAAATCGTATCTCCCAGGTCCCATAGACCGTTGGGATTGGTATCGTTGTATATATAGAAGCTTGCTATCAAATTGGTTATATTGGTACTTGTTAAAGGCAATCCATTATCGAAAAATTTAAATCTCCAAATCGCGAGTTCAGTATCGTTATCCTTGCTAACTCCGTTGTGTGTAACGTAAATATTCATTAAATTATCGGATTGACCATTATTGATATCATGTGTTGCAGGTGGAATTGAAACTGGCGATGCAGATACAGTGGTCTGAGCACCTATATTCTCGAACAAATACACGCCGGACATGGTACCGGCAATGACGTCCAAGTCACCTCCCTTGTTGTTATTAGTGGCGTTCTTATTATCCAAATCCCCAAGTGCTAATGCCCTAATTTCATAACCTAAGAAATACTGATCTCTGCTCCAAGATTTTGGAGGAATTATTCCACTTTTCTCGAGATTAGGATTGATGTAAGTATTAACAAAAAATGTCCCATTCCCATTTGTAGTAATATCTATATCGCCATCGTTATCCATATCACCGATTGCAACATCTACAATCTCCCACCATAACGACTCATCTATCATCCAATTTGTCCAATTGCCTGCCCAGAGATTTGTGGTGCCCAGCGGATTTTCATACACACTAATCTTCGAGTACCCCAGCCCGTCTCTTGAACCTCCGACGATATCTAGATCACCATCATTGTCTAGATCACCCACTTCGATGCTAACGCCTGCACCGTTGCCGGACACTCGCATATTGCCAACCAATACGCCTGTGGAATCACTCCAAACATCAGGATCCCAGGGATTAGTCCCACTCGAGTTTAAATTCTCCCAGATAAGAATATTGTGAGCTCCATCACCTGTTATAATATCGACATCACCGTCGTTATCCAGATCACCGATACCAACCGAGGTAACGCCCTTACTCTGATATTTGCCAGTCATTCCAACCCAAGTGCGGTTCCATAACACAGTAAACGGATTTTGTGGTGACATATCGTCATTTAGTGGATTTTTTAAAATATCAACGTCACCTCCTCCTCCTAAACCATCATTGCCACTCACTATATCTAAATCTCCATCATGATCGAAATCCGCAAGCGCGACAGACCTAAATGCTCTGTCATCATGACTCGCAGCAAGTGTGTTGCTCAACCAACCGCCGATAAAGGGGGTTCCATCGTTCTCCCACACCTGGAGATCATGCCAATCGTCACCGGTCACAATATCCAAGTCGCCGTCATTATCAAGGTCACCCAATGCAATAGCAAGCACCGTGGCATTAACCCATGTCTTGCCCACTCCGTTAATTGTTGCCCAATTTGGGTTCCACGGCTCAACGTTCTCCCATACATGTATATTCTCCCCCGTCATTCCTACAAAATTCCCTGTGGCTAAATCTAGATCTCCATCATTATCGAGATCGCCGACAGCGACAGCATAAATGTTATCTACCAGAACATCGCCTGCCCAAATAGCCGAGTTAAGTGGCATATTCCTATGTATCAAGGAATTGTTACATATGTAAACATTAGCTCCGCCATCCCCGGTGATAATATCCAAATCGCCATCGTTGTCTAAATCGCCCACTGCAGTTGCATTTACACTGCCCCCAACGACTTCTATCAGTTGTTTATGCGGTTCCCAGCTGCCCAAAGGTGTGGCATCATTTTCCCATGAGGCTAAATGCATCAGATTATCCCCGGCTATAATATCCAGCCAGGCATCATTATCTAAATCGCCTATGGCAACAGAAGGTATGCTATCACCCACAAAAGCTTGTCCTAAATTAACATTACTCCAATCGGAGGCATCCCAGGGATCGCCGCCGTCATATCTGGGGTTGTCCCAAACCCTTACGCTTCCCAATCCTCCTGGTGTGGTAGAATTATCATCTCCAAAGATAATATCTAAATCACCGTCGTTATTCACATCGCCCATAGCCACGGATAAAACACCAGTAAGAGGATGAGTCAACACAGGACCAATTATAAATCCGTCCCAGGGTGTCCCGTCATTTTCGAAAAGGTACACTCTACCTAAGCCCCAATCACCGCTTGCAATATCCAACCAACCGTCATTATCCAAATCACCAACCGTAACCTCGGAAACTCCTACACCACCAACAGAGCCCCCATTGTTTGTATCCCAAGATTCTGTCCATGGATCTCCTCTTTGGTTCTTCGGATTTCTTGAAACATTTATTACCGCGACACTTCCATTGGTACCTCCACTCACAATATCTAAATTGCCATCATTGTCTAAATCGCCGAAAGCCACGGACGATACATAAGTACCAACTGCCCAGACAATATTGCTGTTCCAAGGTCCAGCCCATGGGTCACCGGTACCGGAATCAAGAGGATTCTCCCATATGTGTATGTTGTATAAATCAGATAAGTGGCCACTAACGATATCTAAATCACCATCGTAATCTAAATCGCCGACATCGACCGCTGTCGCAAGAGGAATAGGATGAGCACTGCTTATAGTTAAGGATGTCCATGTAGAGGGGGATTCAAAAGGGGTGCCTGAATTCTGCCATATACATACTTCACCCAGCGGAGGGACTACACCTGGTATTTCGCCACAACTTACAATGTCCATATCGCCATCATTATCCAGATCGCAAACTGCGATATCGTAGATACTACCTGCAGCAGTGCCGATAAACAGCCCAGAACCGAAAGAATCCTGTTCTCTATCATGATAATATCTCGTTCCTCTGTCGTTTAAAATATCGATTGATTCCACATCATCTTGCTCTTTTTCTATGTTCATATCATTGTTCATGTCATTTCTTTTTACTATGCATGAATTCGAGACTATCGCCACGCCTAGAGCGATTGCTATAACAAAAATTCTATTTACAGCAGGTTTTTTGTTCATTAAATTCCTCCTTTGAGTGGGGAAGATAAATACACAAATTGATATTTCTTGCCCTAAAATTCATAAACCCGACGAATCCCTTAATTACAATCAGGTAGACCATCATGATTGAATTGAGCCCATTATTCGTACCAACCCTCCATACTGTTTACTTTTTATTATTCCTTATCTGATTCTCTAAGTGAAAAAAACAATATAAAGTGTTTTTGGAAAACTTTTTGCATATTTTATATGGGTTCGATGATAGATAGAGTGCAACCGGGGTATTCTGGGAATATGGAATTCACACATGCTATCGAGGAACCAGGACTCTTTAACCGGTTATTGCCCAAGAGAGTTTAATGAATCTTTGGGTAAAATCCCAACAAAACCATAATACAGATTATACATTTTAGACAATCGGTAGAGCGACTGTCCTCTATCAAAACCTTTTTCATTTGGCTAAATTTACCCTCTTTCTTATTATTTTTTCAAGTTCTTGCAATTGTTGATAAAAGCCTGAGATCTTTGTCCTTAACCTCAATGAAATAAATATGTTTGGAATATTTAGATTTAATTGGGGTAATTGACAATCGATCAATCGATTGTCCATAACGAAATGAAATCATGTCTCTCTTATGTTTATTCAACTTATAAAAGTAAATTTTATTTTGACGGTTATGCCAATAATATATTATATATTAATTTTCATAAGTTCCATTGAAAGCCAACCTTAAAAATAGTGTGGGTAAAGATGAAAAAAATAAATAAATTGGGCCGGGGAACTAGACTGATTCCCATAATGTTTATAATTATGATGATAATTAGTGGAATCGGTTCCCAGCCTACCGCAGGGGGTAAAATATCAAGTGATAGCCAACCATCTTTATCAATCACTACAAACAAAAGTATTTATTACCTCATAGAGCCTATTAATATATCAATTGATGGGAGTTTGGAGGATTATGTCTTAACTATGGAGCCCTCATTATTAATTACTAATGACACAGGTAACAACGTTTTTGAGTCATTATTCCAATGCATCCCAAGAAATTCTTGGATATCATTACCATATACATGGATTTGGAATCAAAAATATAAACTATATGATAATAGAGGCTATGGACTTGGCAAAGAGATACCACCATCGGGAGAACAAGTCCCTCCAGGGAAATATTATGCATGGTTTGATTATGATGGAGTTAATAAGGTCGGTCCTGCAGAATTTGAAATCATCAAACCCGGATTGACGGCTACAATCGACATCGATCCAAATACCCTCAATCTCAAGTCCAAAGGAAAATGGATCACATGCTATATCGAATTACCTGAGGGATTTGATGTCAACGATATCGAGATCGGTTCAATTAGGCTTGGGAATGTCATCTTTGCTGAGTGGGGCGATATTCAAAATGATATTCTTATGGTCAAATTCGATAGAAGCGAAGTAGAAGATATGTTACCGCCCGGGACATATAATCTGAAGGTTACCGGGGAATTAGCAGATGGGACATTATTTAAGGGATATAGCGATGGGATAACTGTAATAAATCCCCCTAAAAAATAATAAAACCATTATTGATAATCCCCTCTTTTACTATCAAACGGACGCAGGCCTATGAAATGGCGTTGGGTTATTATCCACATGCCATTTCTAAGTGACTATCAAGTGTGGACAATCGGAGTAACAACTGTCTATACAATATTAATCCTTATTAATATTAATTAGTAGAAAGAAATTTTGTTTTGAGATGAGATTCTAAATGCCTATGAAAATGAATTTCGTCGGTCCAGAGGTGGAGATTTGATAACCCTCTGTCATCTCCAACATGGGATCGTAAGCACCTGCAGGCATTCTCGTAGAGTGCCAATACCATCGCTGGACATCAATATTATAATAGTTCATTCCCACAGAATGTGGTATTTTCTCGCAGTACCAATCCATTGTCTGATTACTGCTCAGTTTTAGTGGTATACCAAATGTATCGTAACCTTGGAGGTATTCCTCAGTCCAAACCGCGATGCTGTATGTGCTTGATCCTCTCACACCGCTTGCATTGAAAGGAACTACCATATAGTACAATCGTGTCCCCAAGTCATTAGTTAATGTGCCACTATGAATGGCTGTATTGATTCCAAAGTTGACAATTGGGCAGGCAGGGAAATAATCGATACCAAACGTCCCAAAAAAACCATCTCTCTTATTTGAAAAATAGATTTCATACTTATCCCCTTGGCCTACACTCAGTGGTCCCTGCCAGGTAAGGTTTACGTTCCCGTTAATATCAACGGTGACCTCAAGACTTTTCGCCTCAGTATTGTGGTCAAATCCAAGAAATCCTGTATCGTTATCATAACTTATCATCGCTCCAGGCATACCTGTGAAGGTGTAATTTATCTTACTGCTAAATTTAACCTCATAACCTTCGCCCAATCTCATTTGTGTATTGTTTGTATTGCTATCTCCGAAATTGTGTGTCATCCATTTATTTGTGGTGATGTTAATATATTTGATATAATCAGCTTTCATACTGGAAGTTAGATTATCTGTATATAAAATATCGATTGGTTCTAAAGGCAAAGAAAAAGTTGATATTCCTTTGGGGAATTCCTTTGTCCATTTCCCAACTGTTCTGCTTGTCCTGCTCACCTCCCCGACATCATTTACAGCCCTTATAATATAGTAATACTGCTCTTTATAATTGGTTTCATTTCCTGGAAATGCAGCATTGGTGTCGTTCCACATTGTTCTAAGAGGTATAGGAACAGATTCACCGGGTTCCATATTGCTTGAGGTATTTACCCATATGGTGCTAAAATTAAAGGCCGTCTGGGATACTGAACGGTATATCAAATAATACTCAATATCCGGGCTTGTGGGTGGATCCCAAAAAAGTACAACATCCCGTTCATCTGAACTTATGTTTATATATAGAGTTGGTTGTAGAGGACGCAAAACTTGTTCTCCAATGTAATCTATAAATGGATAGTTATCCCTAGAATTAGCATCAATAACATAAGGATTTTTACCACCACCCGCATCCGAACCATTGTCAACTATGCCATCTCTTCCAATTACATTTTGATCTAGTCCTTGATAATCGTCATAAGCCCCCTCACTTGGTTCATCGAAATCAGACCAATAATTGCCGCCTGAAGGATAATCATTATCCCATTGATTCCCATTGTTTGTATCATCATAAGCTTGATTTGTATTATCTATGATGTTGTTATGGTAGATACGATTGTTCAAAGAACCTAACATAATATAGAAGCCAAAAAAACCGTTGTTTAATAAGGAGTTGTTAGTGATTTTATTTTTGTTGGATCCAGAGGAGAGACCTATGCCGTACCTGTCATTCAATGAAACATAGTTGTATATGATATTATTACCAAATGACGAGTTAAGAAATATACCGTCGTCATTCAAAAAAATATTGCAGTTAGTAATGGTATTATTTGAAGATAAAGTTAAATGGATACCAAATTCCGTATGGGAAAATATATAGCTATCTAGGATCTTATTATCAGAAGCTTCCTGGATGATGATCCCGGCTATATTATTCGATGTAATATAGCCATTTTTGATATAGTTATTGTGTGCACCATTGTATATCTCAATACCGCAATAACTATTATCCACTATCGTTGAATTTATGATGCTGTTATCATTTGAAAAGTCCCGTATATAAGTAGCACGATTGTTGTCAAAAATATTACAGTCTACGATTTCATTTTTTAAAGAATAGTAATAAAGATGGACCCCATTATCAGTGTTCGAATAAATACTGTTTCCAGCGATGGTGTTGTTAGACGAGCAACCAAGAAATATGCCGTCACCAACATTATTTGAAATATTATTGTTTGTAATATTGTTATTTGATGAAAAGTCAATACGTATACCGGCCTCGACATTCGAATTAACATTATTGTTGGTAATTTTGTTGTCATTGGACGTAAGTAAATAAATAGCGTACCAACTTTGCAATGCGTTGTTCTCCGAAACTGTGTTGTTCGTGGAAGTATCTATGTAGATACCGTACCTTAAATTCGAAGATACATTGTTGTTGGCGATGATGTTGTCGGAGGAGGAGGATAAGTAGATTCCACGCCTATCATTCGAGCACACATCGTTGTTTGTAATGGAATTGCCCTTAGAGGAATGGAGGCTAATGCCAATCCAGTTGTTCGAGACATCATTATTGGAAATGACGTTTTTGTCGGAAGAAAACAATTCAATCATGCACCAATTTCTAGAGGCATTGTTATTGATGATAACATTGTTTGATGAGAAACCAAGTAAAATTCCAACTGAACTATGGCTAACATTCTGATTCTCTATTACCACACCGGTTGAATTAGCTAAAACCACCTGTCCTGCATTTGGAGGAATATTTCCGCCAATGACATTCTTCCAATAATAGAGTGGTTTACCGTTGACGGTATTGGAAGTATCGATGGTATGAGTATTCCAATGCACAAGTCCACCGCTAATGAAGATACCATTCTTACACATCACATTGTTGGTGATGATTGTCCCCATTGAGGAGTCAAGTAGTATGCCGTAATTGTTGTTCGATACCGTATTGTTGGTGATTGTATTCCAGTTAGATTTAGTAAGACGTATACCATCTAAATGGTTCAAGGAGGCATTATTGTTAGCAATGAAGTTGTTGTTGGAGGTACTAATAAAGAAGCCGTATCTTGAATTAGAGGCATTATTGTAGGTAATAGAATTGTTATTCGACTCAAAAAGGAACGTACCCATCTCAAAATTGTGGGAGGCGACGTTGTTAAAAAATGTGTTATTATTTGAACGATATAAGCGGATGCCAAAATAGATGTTTGATAGGGCTTTGTTGTTGGCGATTGTACTGCTATTAGAATGATCTAATGAGATGCCAATCCAGTTGTTAGAAGCATTATTGTTGACAATGGTGGTGTTGTCAGAGTAATAGAGATTCATTCCGATAAAGTTGTTTAAAACATTATTGTTGGCAATGGAGCAGCACTGGGCAAAATATAGTTTTATCCCTGCATCGCTCGGATTCTGTCCACTATTTCTTATACTGAACCCCGTGATGTTAATATAATTAGCACTTCCGAATATCGCATCACTGTTTCCAGAAGCGTCGATTATCGTCGTATCCTTATTTTCGCCAATTAAATCTATAGTCTTGTTAATCACTACATTTTCATAATAAGTTCCGCAATAGACAAATACAGTATCTCCATCACTTGCATAATTATCTATGGCCTCTTGTATAGAGGTTGTGTCATTTCCGAAACCCGAACCAACATAAATAATAGCAGCACTCACAACATCCGGCTCAAATGTTATGAGACAAGAAAATCCTCCCGCCAATATGATAACCACGACCCCGATTGAGGTTAATCTATTATTCGTGCTAATCCTCCATAGTGTTAATTTTGAATATTCTTAATCTGCACTTCAAATTGATAAAAAAAATATAAAAAGACTTTGGAAAACATTTTGCATATTTTATATGAGTTCTACGATATCTTGTGTGCAACCAGGATATTCATGGAAATATGGAATTCATTCATGATGTCGAGGAACCAGGATTTTTTCACCGGATATTGCCCGTGAGAGTTTAATGAATCTTTGGGTAAAATCCCATAAAACCGCGATACAGATTATACATTTTCGACAATCGGTAGAGCGATTGTCAATTTAATACCTGCCTCTTTTTAAATCCTAAGGGGCACAGAAATTTTGTATTGATATTTTGGTACTACATCCCAATAAAAGTGAATTTCGTGGCATTCGAGGTGGATATTTGGTAACCCTCAGTCATAACGATTTGAGGATCATAGGCTCCTTCTGGCATTCTTGTGGAATGCCAGCCCCATCGTTGTTGGCTGTAAATGAAGTAGTTAATTCCCACCATGTTGGGAATATTGTTGCAGTACCAATCCACAGTCTCGTTACTGGCAATTTTCAAAGGAATTCCAATAGTGTCATATTGTCCTAGACAAACCGCCGTCCAAACACCTACACTGTATGTGCTTGCTCCTTCCACACCAGTCTCGTTTGCAGGCACGATCATATAGTAGTATTGTGTCCCTGCTGTGGCATTGCCGATATCTGTATATGAGAGTTTATCGAAATTCAAAGTCGCGAGTTGAACATAATTCCCCTTCCAGAAGCCATCTCTTTCGGAGGATCGTAGAACGTAATATTGATTATTAACACCTTTACTCGAAGGTTGTGTCCAATTGAGGATCACGTTTCCTGTTAGGGAGTCAACTGTAGCCGTGAGGTTTTTAGCCTCAGAATCAGGATTAAATCCCAAAAATCCGGTGTCGTCGTCGTACCTTATCATCGCACCCGGCATACCAGCGAATGTGTAGTTTGTAGACGTGTCGAATGACACCTCATAGCCCTTCCCCACTTCCATCTGTGTATCGTTATCACCACCATCTCCGTGTTTCATCCAAATATGATTTACAGGGTCCATCCATTTAATGTATCTGGCTTTCATGTCATTACGTAAGTAGTCTGCGGTGATTGGCTGCAGGGATTCCAATGGCAAGGAGAAGGTTGATACCCCCTTTGGGAATGTCTTTGTCCATTTACCGACTGTTCTGCTGGTTCTGCTCGTATAACCGAGAGTATTTACTGCTCTTATTATGTAGTAATACTGTTCTTCGTAGTTGGTCTCGTTACCTGGAAATGTAGCGTTTGTATCATTCCACATAGATCTGAGGGGTATAGGGCCTGCCTCGTCAATTTCATTATTTACCGAGGTGTTCACCCATATATTATCAAGATCGAAATCTATCTGAGATGTCGAGCGATATATCAAATAATGGTCGATACCTGGATTTGCCGGGGGGTCCCAATAGAGGATCGCATCCTCTCCATCTTGGCTTATATTTATGTAAAGTTTAGGTGGCGGTGGAGATTGCACTAGAACTGTTATTTTACATGTGTCTATATCCATTGATCCGTTATTGTCTTTTACTATTAAAGTCGCGATGAAAACGCCATATTCATCATAGGTATATTTTGGATCAGGACCAAATGCGTCTGGTGGTGCCCCAGTTTCCCACCAAAGTCCATCGCTTGCATCAAAATCCCATTCGTAGGTTTCTATTGTGCCATCAGGATCATATGAGGCTGACCCGTTGAACTCTACAATATCCCCCTCGTTCACAGTCTGGTCAGGGCCCGCATCTGCGATTGGTGGTTGGTTTGGAAAATGACAGGAGTACTTTATCGTCGCATAATCATACCATGTTCCGTTACCCAGGCTTGAACCCGTCACATAAACATATCCTGATGAGTCTGTTGTTAAATCATAGGCCCAATCGCTCTCCCCAGGACCATTGTATCTTGCCACCCAGATCTCATTGCCATATGAATCATAGGCTATTGTCGCATAATCGTATAATGTCCCATTCTCATGTAACCACCCACCCCAACTGAGCCCAGTAATAAAGACATGTCCAAACGGATCCAAAGCGATATCATAAGCATGATCAAGTCCATTTTCTGGGCCATTATATCTCGCAACCCACAATTCATTTCCATTTGAATCGTACTTTATAGTTGTATAATCATAATTCGTGCCATTGCCCTCGCTATATCCAGTTACATATATGTTTCCAAATGGATCTACAGTCATAGCACGTCCATCATCATCACCATTTCCAGGCCCATTATATCTCGCAACCCACAATTCATTACCATTTGTATCGTACTTTATCGTTGTATAATCAAAACCTGTCCCGTTACCCTCGCTAGCCCCTGTTACATAGATATTTCCTGAAGAATCCACCACAATATCATAAGCCCTATCCTCGTGGTTTGCAGTGCCATTATATCTCGCAACCCAGAGTTGATTACCATTTGTATCGTACTTGATCGTTAAATAGTCCCAAAAAGTTGCGTTACCCATACTGAATCCAGTCACATATATATTTCCAAACTCGTCTATATCAATGTGACCAGAAACATCTGAGTCATTTTGCGGGCTATTATATCTTGCCACCCAAAGCTCGTTGCCTAATGAATCGTAGGCGATCGTCGCAAAATCATTATCTGTTCCTACTCCTTCGCTAAGTCCAGTCACATAAATATTTCCGGATGAATCTAAAACCATGTCACTTGCACCATCTTCACCATTTCCTGGGCCGTTGTATCTCGCAACCCAGAGTTCGTTACCTGAGGAGTCATACTTTATAGTACCGTAGTCCCAGTCTGTCCTATTTCCCTCGCTATATCCCGTTACATAGATGTTTCCTAAAGAATCAACTCTGATTTTCGTAGCACTATCGTAGGAATTACCGGGTCCATTGTATCTAGCTACCCATTGTTCAATACCATTTGCATCATATTTTACTGTAACATAGTCGTTATCTGATGTGTTGTATTCACTGGATCCTGTTACATAAACATTTCCAAACGAATCTACGACTATGTCAGATGAATGTTCAAAGCCGTTTCCTGGACTATTGTACCTCGCCACCCATTCCTCAGTTATCTGTGCACTCACATCCTTTGGCACTTCCACTATAAAAATGGCAACAAATATCAATGCACACAGCGCTATACTGACGAGCTTGGATTTCATTTTTGAAACTCCCTTATCATCAACTTCGTTAGAAACGCCCTTCCCGGCGTTCCCTTCCTAACCTCGATGTTAATAATGTTTTTTTGTCTATTTATAATTTCGGCTCTTACGCAATATTGTAGCGACGATTTTTAAAGAAAAAGTAGATGGCTCCATTCCCATCAAGAGGATAATAACTCAGGATCAGATAGTAATGAAAAATTATGCTAGGAAGGATAGGGATTGGACCGATGGCTTGAGTGAAAAAGTAAGCTGAAGGTTTGTATGGAGGCTTATCCCCTAGATTTTAGTCAACGCTTTTCTAAAAGGCTGAAGGGAATTGCTCTGGATGTATATATTGTAGAAATAAGATGTGGCATTTTGTTAAGCATTATTATAAACCAAAGGAAAGCGGGTTTTTTGAATGGCAATCGGTAGTCCGCTTGAAATCAAGGATTTGCTAGTTCAATAGTATCTCATTACCTTATTCGATAAGTAGTAATATTGAAGGTCCTAAGGAGATTTGATTTCTAAGGTATTTCCAATACCCCTATTATACAAAAGCTTCATCGATTAGGTCAACGATCTCTTGGGCGTCATTTATCAATATTTCCGCATCTTCTTCGCTAATTGTTTTACCCCTCTGGGCTTCAACCTCATTTATGAAATCGTTGAGTTTATTATTAGCAGATATTAAATCCTCATTACCTAGATCTAAATCTCCATTAATGAAGTGGTCCTGTGCTGCATTAAGGTAAGTTAATGTAACTTCCAATTTAGCTAATAAGCTAGTTTTTATCCCATGAGGAATATCCATGTAAATGATTGTATTGATTAATTCATCAGTTTCAGCTCTTGGAACATAGCTTCCTTTTGTAGTAAAGCTGCTAAAATGATCCACATTCGTCCATACGAAGTTATCAACGGCTTTTACACCTGTGTTTTCTTCGCCGAAAATATCAGTAGTTGGCACCCAATCATGAGTGTTCTCATCCCACCAATACATCACTAAAGTGGACTCGGGTATCGATGTTCCATCAACTATACCATCATCATTCTCATCATAATAACAATGTTTTACTGTAGCAGGTTTAACCCAGTTTTGTTCCGGAATTGTAATTGAATAATCTATGCTTGGACAAAGGGAATCGTCTATTCTTATTTCTCCATCACCGGTGTAATAAATGTCAACAGCGTACTTATTATAATAACAATCTAGACCTGAATGGGATTGAGAAAATTCCGCCCACGTCCATCGGGTCGTATACCCAATCTCAAGGTTTGATATTATTAGTTCACCTTCAGATACTGAGCTGAACAACATCGGTATGGAAATGAATCCGTTTTCGTCTGGTTGATATTCATCCAAATATTCCTGAACAGATATTTCGAAGATCGGTATTGTATTAAGGTCCGATACCTGTATTGTTGTGGTCAGTGGGCCCATGTATGACCACTCAACAATTTGGTCATTTCCAACATCGACTGCGGGATCTGTTGGGAAGTTCGAATCGATGGGTTCTCCAGTCAGGTCGAAACTTGCGTAAAATACATCAGCTGTTCTTGGAAGCATCAGATAGGCGATTTCCTCACCCCCTCCCACCGGGAACTGGATGTCTAAAGTTGTGTACTCATCTAGAGGATCACCATAATATATCCTGTCCTCGCATCTTCCAAATGTACTGTATGGATGAACATCTCTTATATTACTAAATTCCTGAGTTATTTCTCCATCCCCGTAAATTCCGTATCTATTTAACGGATTATTTGCATATACCTCTGACGTACTTAGGAGTAGTTTCCCTCCTTCTTCAATTATTATGTTATACTCGCCGTCGTATAAACTATTCATGACCAAATCAGAATTTATCAACATCAAAGTGGCCCCAGAAGTTATTATCAGATCTCCTGACAAAATAATCTTGGCTGAATTTCTCACATCGAAACCTGAAACAATCCAGTTCGATTTCTCTTCGTACCAGATTAACTCATAAGCTATTGGATACCAATCTTCAACATTACCGAGTTGATCTATATAACTTATATCACTGATATAGTCGCCATAGGGTTCGGTTTGGTCTTCATCAGCTGAACTTTTCTCTCCACTAAACTCGTCCAAACTATATTTGTTATTATTTATTAGGTCCGCTACACTCCATACTGGCCATTCTGGACCCCAATTAGGCCCAAACCAGAGATTTCCTCCTCCGAAATATTCATACTTTTCCCCATCGCCTTCAAAATTCAACTCCATATCCCCTCTATAATATCCGTTATACCATCTATTATCTGATCCAAGATCCAAAGCATTGTGGCCATTCAAGGTGAAAGAATTTCCATAAATTAGATTATTATCACAACCCGAATCAATGAGTACACCATAACCCCCGCTTGAACTTATCTCGAAACCTTTTACTTTTACATGATTAGCGTTGCTTGTTATCGTAATTATATCATAATTTGTTGGAGGTTCATCCCATCGATCTCCCAGAATCATGGGTGGAAGTACCCGATCAGCTATGAGTGATATCGATTTATCTATAGTAATAGATTCTTTATATGTTGTCGTCTCTTGATTTCCTCCAATTGAATTTGACGTTACAAAAACGACATCCCCCGGATTTGCGGCAGAAATTGCAGTTTGAATCGTTGAATAATCACCAATTCCATCGGGACTTACCGTTATCTTATTCGTGTCAGAAAAACAATCGTTTAGGACTTTTCCCGCCATATCAGGATTACCATCATTTGGTTGGGGCCAATTGTTAATTTCACATATGGTTGGCATTATATCCATCGTAGTCGTCCCTCCAAAAATATCATCAGTATTTTCATATCCCTGTTGTATTCCCAGACCATGGAAAATTAAGGGAACATGTTGTTCACTCCAAGTAGCATGATTGCCTATGAGATAAGGTACTCTCCCTTCCCTTGGAATATATAACAAGTCTATATCAATATTTAAAGCGTTCGCTCCTCCTATTATTGCATCAACATATCCAACATTTTCAAACAAGCCGCTCGTTGTGTCTGTACCGGTGACCGTATCTGTATAAATAATTATATCCGGTTGCTTTATTGTTGTTATATCCAAATCATTGTGATCATAATATATTTGATTAAAGAGGGCGAAATCTTTTCCGTCGTAAGTGTTCATATTATCCTTTTGTTCGTTTTTTGTATCAGTAACGCTCAAGACCTCCCAAAGTCGTCCAGGGAAGTCGTTATTAAAATCGATTTCAAGTATTTCTTCGACATGTTCGACTCCAGGACCTGGAGGATCATTCTCAATTCCAAATATCCAAATAAAAGAGCCCTCAGAGAAAATAAAATCATAATCGCGTCCCATTATGATATCCTTGTGCAATAAATATTCTTTTATATCAATCTCGTTATATTGAGCGTGTGTTGTCATAGCATGATCGGCTGTTACCACTACAATAGAATCTTCGTATCTATTTGTTTGATCTAGGTAAGCAAGAAACTTCCCTACTTGACGGTCCACCTCTGCCATTGTATCGAGCATATCTTCTGGATTTGCATGGATATTAATGGTTCTCGGATCCACATTGGGATCCCATGCGTGTCCATAGGCATGTCCTGAATCATCGCCATTAGCAAGAAGTACGTAGATAAAATCTGGATCCTCATTTTCGATCATTTCTATCGTCGAATCCACAACCCATTTATCTGTTGGGAAATGTCTTGCTATCTCACCCGGGACTGTGAAAATAGAGTCGGTCTGTTGATCAATCTGATCTGTTATTAGATGATAATCGGAAAAACCGGTATCCCCAGGAGGAATATCTGTATCGCTTCCTGGTGCATAGTCACCAAATTTTGCCCAACCTGGTTCCCTCATATAAAAAGGATGGGTTTGCCCATGTGCCATGATATCGCAATCATCTCCATTGAATAATTCAGCAACCCAGTTCTTGCCCACTATTACACCGGTTCTAAGTTCTGGTTTGGAATCATAAAGAGTATCGTAAATTGTTTCAATTCCCTGATCCACTATCAATTGCGGGGATGGCCCAGCAATTTTCGGGTAGTTATCTGTAGGGTCCATTCCTGTATAATATGCACCGACTCCAGGGATACCGTGCACTCCTGTTGGCGTGGATGTGATAATACTCACATGATTACAATCCGTAACCGCAGGTAAACAATCGGTGGTCCCGGTATACCTACTACCGGTCTGAATCAATTGCCAGATATTTGGCATTAATCTCTCATCTCCAGAAGTCCAGTCTGTACCATCTCTTGCCAAATCAAGATAACGGGGACCAACTGCGTCTAGATTCAAAATATAGACCTTTCTGTCGCTTGTTACTTTTGTTTTTACCTTTACAGAATCCAAATCCACGGAATCCTCGCTACTCACCACCGTTTCTACATAATTGCCCAGAATTGCATTTGCCGGCGCTGTTACTATAAGTGTTGCGTTTCTATATGCCCCAACGGGCTCTCCGGCGCTGAAATGTATCAATGACGGAGTTATGCTATAATGCCAATAATCTGGGAGGGGAGAAACAATATTTAAATTAACGTTATATGTTCCGGCTTGCCTTTTAAAAACAATAATTTTATAGGAGGTGCTAGATGCTGGATTTACATTATGACCACGAAAATCATTCTCATAATAAAAATGAGGATCGTCTGGGAATTCATCTGAAATACAAGATAATAAACCGACGATAAGCGTTGTTGTGAGAGCCTGATCATTGTTTTTGGCTTTATCACCACCATCGTTAATAGAATCTGCAACTACCGTAATGTCTCCTTTATAGTACTTAGGTTCCGATCCAGTGGTAGTAATAATCTCCATAATAATATCAAGAGAACCTTCTGGTGCTAATGTTCCAGTATCGTAATAGTTGGGGTGGCCATTACCTTTAGGTAACTCAACGCGAGGGTTTCCTGGGTTCGGATCATAAAAGTAGAACTTGGTGTCCCATGGTCCTGTTGGATCAAGGCAGTCTCCCACAGGTATCAAATCAAATACATCATCGATTCTTCCTCCATTTGTTACTGTTATTAAATATTCAGCAATAACATCATTAACTGTTTCACCAGGTAATGCCATTTTAAACGGCTCTTCACAAAAGATATCTGCATCGTATGTATTCATTATCACGGCAACAGAGATAATATTTATATATGAATCTTCTGGAAGTTGTGAGTCTCCAATAACATTAATTGTCACTGGATTGTCTTCATATATATTATCGACCGGTAGATTATTGGGCGCTGTGACTGTAAGAAATGTAAAAGCTATTCCAGGTTGGGTACTTGAAACTCTAGGAGGAATATCAACTGGATTGGGGTTTATATCAGCGCTCCAATCTGGTGGTTGAGATGGATCCCATTCAATGGATAAATCAACGGTATTTTCCTCATCAGCAAAATTTCTTAGTTCAATATCAAAAGTGGTTTGACGTTGCCCAGGAGCATTTCCTATCTCATGTACTTTCTCCGTCGTATACATATCAAAAGTACTAGGACTTGTTGCTTCGACATTGCCCGCTGTCCAAAACTGAATTCCACTTAATACCAATACAATCCCGATCACAATACCAAAAACACTTTTTATTCCTTTGACCTTTCTAAATTCTATCCTTCCCATAAAGCTACCCTCCTTTTTTAATTTGGTATAAATTGTGCAAAGGCACAACTCCCCTATCTTATCCCCAACTCCTCTATCTTATCCCATTTATATCTTATCCCATTTATCTTGTATAATATGTAGAGATATAAGTTTTTCTATGCATATAACCTCGATTCAAAATTAACACGCTAAAACTGTACCCTCTATATTTGGATGGAGATGCGAAAGACAGTTTGAAAGATCTTTGAAAATACAGAAGAAGAGTATCGCCTCTTCTTGGAGATAGCGAAAAGGGTTATGTGGAACCAGAAGCTTCCGAAAAGATAAAAGTAGAAAGGGGATGGCAGACTCCTTTAAGATTTGAGAGGTTATTAAGGTAACACAACTAGATTACTATTACATTATTTTGTTGCGAATTATTCCTGGCCCTCGTAAACCGATATATTCTTATCTAAGGTTTAATATATATAATTTTATGCGAAATCGACATTGTTCTTTGGCGATTATTATTTTTCTCCTATTCACTATTATACTCATGCCAAAGGCTTCATCAAATGCTTCAAAAAGTTGGGAACCTGACGAGAATATCAGTCTCGATGATATCGATTCTTATAGACCTGATTTCGCTCTAGATTCTATCGATTTCATTCATATTGTTTGGTCATTCTACAACGAGTCCTCAGGTGAAAGTGGAATTTATTATCGGAAGTACAATGGGTTAGAATGGGAAGAGAGAATTCAAATAGACTCTTGGACCGAAGCGACAATTCATCCAGTTATTGCAATAGACCAAAATGATCATCTTCATGTCGTATGGGAGGGGGATGGTCCTTCCCCAAACAAGAATGAACTTTTTTATTCTCAATTTGATGGTAACTCCTGGAGTGAACCTGTAATGATAACTTTGGGTGCAGGTTTAGGAGGCTATGGACCTAATCCAGGTCATCGTATTATAATAGATTCTAACAATAATATTTCCGTCTTTTGGACAGACTCTACAGTTACTGATAGCCCTGATATCGTATATACCAATTTCAACGGCTCTACTTGGAGTTTAAAACAATATGCAACTAATGATCCTCGACCAGATTATGGGCACTTTAATCCAGATGTAGTAATCGATTCCAATAATAACATCCATTTGGTGTTCGTTACAACCGAACCAGCCGGTGGTGGAGGATATAATTATATTTTACACTATAAGAAATTCGATGGATCAGAGTGGAGTGAGGAAATAAGACTGAGTGATGTCGATACGTGCGTTAACACACCATCGATCGCTATTGGTCCAGAAGATAATGTTCATGTAATCTGGGGAGATTGTAGAAATCATCCTGGTGGTTTTAGAGCCGAACTTTATTACACTAAATTGGATGACAACGGAAATACGCTAATAAATGACCTAAGATTAACTTATGATTCACCAGATTTTAATACAAATCTTTGTGATATCGTGGTAGATGATGAAAATAATTCCCATATACTATGGGAACATACAGAAGCCGCAAATGCAGATAATCAGACCATCTGGTACGCAAAATTAGATAATAATGGAAATAAAATAATTGAGAATACGAACCTGACAATCTCATGCACTCCTGATGCTTGGGTCCTGGATACAGTTCGTATTGCCCTTGATTCCAAGAACCGCATACATATCGTTTTTCAAGATGATAGGACCGGAAACCTTGAAATATATCATAAACGCACAAAAAGTTACGACCTTTCGATATCCCCAGAGGAAATTCAATTTTCAAATTTCCTCCCGGCAAATGGCGAGGAGATTATTATTAATGCTACAGTTAGCAACATTGGTGAATATATTACCAATGGAACTGTAAATTTTTATTTGGATTCAATTGAACCGGGAAATCTCATCGGGTATGATTCCTTTTCCATAGGAATCGATGAAACTTATTTGGCAAATATGCAATGGACAGCAATCACTGGCACCCACATAATCTGGGTAGAAATTATACCAGAGGAGGGGATTGTCGAGACAAATCTTACAAATAACATAGCAAATAAATCAATAACTGTAAATGATCCTCCAACAATTTCTGTCACTGCTCCTCCATCAGGTCTCGTCACAGTTGATGATTCTTACACTATTTCATGGGTAGGTAACGATCCTGATGACGATGCTACGATTAGTTTGTACTATGATAACGATAACACCGGCAATGATGGAACTTTAATTGACACCTCAGATCAATATCCTTCGGGAATAGTTGATAATAATGGCGTATCACAGGGCTATGATTGGGATACAACTGGTATGACAGATGGAACCACTTGGTACATCTATGCGAAAATCGATGACAGCATCCATGCTCCAGTCTATTCTTACAGCCAAGGAAAAATAGAGATCGACCATCCAAATATACCGCCGACCTTAGAGATAACATCACCTTCTGGTGGATCTGTTTCCGGCTCAGTAACAATCCAAGGAACAGCCCATGATCCCGATAAGGGTATTATCGAATCTGTTTATGTTAGCATAGATAACAAGGCAAGTTGGAAATTGGCAACAGGCACAAGCTCTTGGACATTTGAATGGGACACTACAAAATACTCTAATGGAGAGCATATAATATATGCAAAAGCCTACGATGGTGAAGACAGCTCTGAAATTGTCTCTGTCACTGTTACAGTAGATAATGGTGGCAACATTGCACCTCAGGTTAGTATCACCGATCCAAAAAATGGAGTCACTGTATCCGATGGGGTAGAAATCAGAGGATCAGCTTCCGACGATGATGGCTTTGTTCAGGTTGTAGAGATCCAAATCGATAACGAGGTTTGGAGGGAGGTAATCGGTACCTCAAATTGGAATTATGATTGGGATACAACCACATATACAAATGGAGAGCATATGATAAATGCGAGAGCAAAGGATGATTTAGGTGTCTATTCTCAAGAGAAATCCATAACTGTTATTGTGGATAATGGAGGCAACATTTTTCCAAATATTCAAATAACATCGCATTCCGGCGGAGAGATTGTCAGTGGTACATTACAAATAAAAGGGACCGCTGCAGACCATGATGGTAATGTGGAATTGGTAGAGGTCAGGATTGATAACAGTATTTGGTACACGGCGATGGGTACAGCCTCTTGGGCATATAACTGGGATACCGCGACGTACGGCAACGGAGAGCATGTCATTTATGCAAGGGCAAAGGACGATCTTGGCGAGTATTCGCAAATCAGATCCATTACATTGATTGTTGACAACGGCGGAAACATTCCCCCAATAATCCATATCCTTTCCCCAACAGGAGGGACCATATCAGGAGAAGTCACGGTCAGCGGCTCAGTATCAGACCTTGATGGCGATGACACCATCGAATATGTCCAGATAAAAATCAATGAAGGAGATTGGGAAAACACCCAGGGAATAACCGAGTGGAGCTATACCTGGAATACAACTACCTTGGGTGATGGAAATTACACGATATCTGCAAGGGCTTATGATGGTATAGATTATTCGAAGGTAAAGTCTGTAAATATCACAGTGGACAATCCCCATAAACCCACTCTTACCATCACCTCGGAAATTCCCGATGAAGTTTCAGGCACCATAACAATCCAGGGAACGGCCTCAGATGTCGATGGTGAGATCACAAAGGTAGAAATCCAGATTGACAATGGCGAGTGGGAGGAGATTGAAGGAACATCAGATTGGAGCTATGAGCTGGATACCACAAAACTTGAAAATGGAGAGCATACCATAAGAATTCGGGTTTATGATGATGAAGGGGAGTACCACGAAGAGGCATTTTCTATAACAGTGAAAAATGATGAGGATATTTTATGGGTCTATCTAATAATTGCAATCATCGTTATTTGTATTATAGTAGGAGTAGCAGTGTGGAAAATGAGGGCCAAATCAGGAATCACCTCTAAATCTGTACAACAGATGGATCAAACTCAAACTGTAAGGTGTCCACAGTGTAACAATCTTTTCGAGGCCCCCCAAACAAGTGAAACCATCAAGTGCCCCCATTGCGGATTGAGTGGAAAAAGTGCGACATAGTTAAGATAAATAAATATGTAGAACTACAAAAGTTACAGGATAGAATTATTTAGATTAGCGGTAAAAACAAAGAATCCCCCATCAAAACCTCTTTTTACCCCTAACATATTATCCAAGAAGATGATTTGCGGTGTGGACGAGGCAGGACGCGGCCCCGTAATCGGTCCCATGGTCGTGGCAGGCGTACTTCTTGAAAACGAGTCCGAACTTGCCGGATTGAATGTAAGGGATTCGAAAAAGTGCACCCCGAAAAGAAGAGAGAAACTTGCCCAAGAGCTCTATCGAATTGCTAAAACTGAGTTAATCATCGTACCTGCAAGTGATATAGACACCATGAGAGAAAGTATGACCATGAACCAGATCGAAACAAAACTATTTGCCAGTATAATCGAGAAATTGAGGCCCGAAACTGCATATGTGGACAGTGCGGATGTGAATGAGGAGCGCTTTGGTATGGACATACAAAATGAATTAGATTTTAAGGTGAAGATAATCTCAAAGCACGGGGCTGATGAGATATTTCCCATAGTGTCAGCAGCATCCATAATTGCCAAGACAACCCGGGATTTTGAGGTAGAGAAGATAAAAAAAGAAATAGGTTTTGATATAGGAAGTGGATATCCCTCTGATGAGACAACAATAAGATTTCTAGAAAACTGGGTAGAAAAAAATGGCAAACCACCCCCTCACACACGCCATTCATGGAAGACCACCCAGCGCATATTAAACAAAACCAAAACCAAGAAGATTGAAGACTACTAGGAGGTTTTGATGTGGAGGAAGTACTGAAAGAATGGCTGAATAAGGCCAAGAAAAAGATGGAAGAAGATGAGAAGCTAAAGGAAGAGATCAAGGACTTTGACGGCGTATTTCTCCTGGATGTTACAGACGGTGAGAGCTATCATGTGGCAATTAACAAGGGAGATGTGGGGGAGCTTACAAAAGGAGAGGTGGATGATCCGCGATTGACTGTGACAGCAGATACAGCCACCCTAACGGCCCTGATGAGTGGAGAGTTGAGCCCCATGAAGGCATTTGCACTGAGAAAAATCAAGTTGAAAGGCTCTTTTGAGGATATCATCAGGCTCAGGAAGTTCCTGAAGACAGATTGAGATCATTTGCATTTTTTTAAAAAACCGTGTCCCCAGTTAGTAATTGAGCATGTCCGTTTTCATAATCTCTCTGAGAAATGAGGTGGCATAGCAGCCTTTTGTGAGCTCAAAATGCAATTTGACCTGGGATTTTTCCACTTCATAACGAGAATCATTTAAGGGGGCCACCAATGCTCTTCGCCTACCTTTTGAAGAAAGCTCCCTCATTTTAGGAACAACAAAATCATCCATGGATACCTTCTCTTCCTCCAAAATCCGCATTTCAATTTCACCCTGCTCCCCTTCTGCAAAGTTACCGTAGACACCAGGAACAAGACCTGTAACAAAGGCCTTTCTTTCTTTGATTCTTTTTTTGATTTTATCTATGTTGTCTTTCGTAACCAGTATCTCATTTTTTATATCGGGCAGACCTTGTTTATTTGCTGGAAGGATTATATCCCCTATCAAAGGTTCTTTTGATAAGAGCCCTTTGCGGATCCTTTGGCTTAAAAGCCTGTTAAACAGGTAAGATTGAAAGGCATGTACGAACATCATGGACAGATTCTTTGGAAGTATGGCTATTGCCCCGATATAGTCATTTTCGTTTTTTACAAGATGGTTGAGCATGGCCACCTCAAAATTCAGATGTTTAGGGAAAATTCGCAGTGCTTCGCTGTGACTAATTCCATCCTCCACAGCCTTTCTTGCCTTGAAGGCCTCTTCCCCCTCGAGCTCAGTTGGATTACCAAGATATGTGAGCACAGCACCTTCGAAATCATCCTCTATGATTTTTCTTCCTGCCATATGGGTAATGGGCCTTACTGCACCGAACCTCTGATGACCAAAGAAGTTGGGAAAACCTCCCAATGCTGTAAGTTTCTCTTGGATTTCAGCAACAAGTTCTTTAGCCTTGGAATCAGAGCATTCAAAATCACGAATCACGATATCGAACCTGTTTCCTATCAACTCACCCAGAGAAAGTCCTTTTTTCGAGGAATAGGAATCCAAGATATCGAGGTCTTTAAATGATAGCTGTTTAACATTCTCAAGGGGCATCTTAAACGAGATCAGTTGGGTTGTAACAGCTCTTCTGTCCTTCGTCCCTGCAAAGCCGATTCTCTTTCTACTTATGCCCAGTCTCTTTGACATCTGTCGAATGAGTCTATTCGTCTCCCAGTTTTTGGCCTTGAGTCTGACTATAGTATATTCCCCCTCCTCGTCCTTGGCTGGAGGCAATGATATCTCATCCACAATAAAATCCTCGGCAGTTTTCCTGAGCTTGCCACCGATTCCTATCGAATCTGTATAAAATACCTCCAATCCGATGCCTTTTTCATCATCCCTTGCGTTCATCATAAAATGCTCATCCCCATGAAAGATAAAAGGTTTTTAAGATGAATTCAGGATTCCATAAACATTTTAAATGCTAATTTCCAGAGTTAGAACAGGATACATACCTAGCACACAACCCTTTCTGCTACATTTATTCCCTTTCTGTATTCAGCATACCTCGCCACATCTTCAGCATTTAAAAATGTTTTACCACACTTGGGACATTCCGAGCCCCGTATTTGGAACTCATCCACATAGAATATCTTTGGTGTGGTTTGCTCCCCGCAGGTGCAATTATTTTCATTAGTCATTTCGATCAATCCTCAATTTAATTTACCTATGGCATTCTCAACCTCGCTTAGAACCTCACCTGATTTTACTACTGCGGTGAGATTGTTGATGTCGTCGAAAAGGGGCCTGTCTTCCTCCAAATGCTCAACATGCTTTCTGACGACCTCATAGGCTGCCTTAGTACCTTTGCTTGGTGCAATTGGCGCTCTAAAATCAATGGCCTGGGCACCTGCCATTAGCTCTATGGCAACTACAGCCTGTGCGTTATCGATTATCTGTTTTGTCTTGATTGCTGTGGTCATTCCCATGCTCACGAAATCCTCTTGGTCTGCAGCAGCTGGAATGGATCCTGTGGCTGCAGGATGGGAAAGCACCCTGTTCTCACACACAAGAGAACCCGCAGTATACTGAGACAACATAAGACCTGAGAACATGCCAGCACCTTTTGTCAAGAAGGCGGGCAATCCCATGGAAAGATGGGGATTCATCAACCTGTTGAGCCTCCTTTCCGATAAAGCCGAAACCGTGGTAACCGCAATTCCCACGAGCTCTAAAGCAAAGGCCATGGGTGTACCCTGGAAATTGGCTCCTGTGATGACCAGATCCTCCTTGGGAAAGAAAGTGGGATTGTCGGCAGCGCCGTTCAGCTCGGTTTCTATCATGTACCTGGCCCATTTTAGGGCATCCCTGGCTGCCCCAACCACTTGTGGAGTGCTTCTTAGGCTGTATGCATCTTGGACCTTCTTCCCTTTTTGGGCCAGAAGTTCGCTGTCCTCAGTTAGTTTTCTTATATTCTCTGCGCATTCAACTGCTCCTAAAAATCCCCTCACCTTATGAAGTCTTTCATCATAGGCTTTCATATTGGCGTTGAGGGCCTCCAATGTCATTGCAGCCGAGATCTCGGAATTCTTTAACCAACGCTCGGCATCATAGATCTGCAACGCTCCCATTCCAGTTATCACGTTGGAGCCGTTTATAGTGGCCAGACCGTCTCTTGCTTCAAAAACAAGTGTTGGGATACCTGCTTTGTCCATAGCCTCTGAACCGCTCATTCTTTTTCCTTCATAGAATGCCTCACCTTCACCTATGAGGACCAGGGCCATCTGGGCCATGGGGGAGAGGTCCCCGCATGCACCCACCGAGCCTCTTTGACACATAACAGGTGTGATCCCGCGATTCAGCATGGCAACCAATGTCTCCACCACAACCGGTCTTAAACCTGAATGACCCCAGCAGTGGCAGTTGATTCGGGAAAGAATCGCTGCCCGAACAGCATCCTCGGAAACAGGATCCCCATATCCTGCAGCATGGCTGTAAATCAGATATCTCTGATATTGCTCAACCTGTTCTTGGGTGAGAACAACCTCTGACAGTTCTCCAATGCCTGTGTTCACTCCGTACATTATCTCTTTTTCTTTGATTTTCCTTTCAAGGAGATCGCGGCATTCCTTGATTCTATCCTTTGCCTCTGGGTGGATCTCGATCTTCTGTCCATTTCTTGCAACCTCAACAACGTCTTCAATTGTTAGACTGTGCCCGTCTAGAACAATGGTCATATCATCTCCCCCTTAACAAATAAGGTAACCTAAACGTCTTTTCTATAATGGTTCAAGTGGATTTAAGCATTACCATGATGCATGTTCTTATTTTTCATAAATTTTTTACTTAATATTAGGGTCCCCCTCCATCCAATACCCCCTCCGCCCACCCTAAAAAATTATTAAAGGGATGTCAAACTAGAATCTTCACTTTTATCCATGGCCCCTTCATTTAGCATTAAATTAAAATCATCCATATTCCAGTTTCTCTAAGGCCTTCCCACCTTCCTCTGAGGACCAATAGAGAAAAAGTGCCGCCATGTCTAGGGAGAGTATCATCATGAGAATGCCAAGGACATTGTAATTCCTCATCATCAGATAAAATGGTGCAGACAGATAAAGGACTCCAAGAAAGAGACAGGCCATTGCAAAGATGTACATTGTCATGATGTCGGGGTTGCCCCTGTTGGATTCATCGAAGTTGGGATATTTTGCACCGAACCAGATACCGAGACCTGTGAACAAGAAGATCATGGTCTGTGCTCCCATTGCAGTAAAAAGCGCTATTTCAAGGAAATTGTAGTTAATCAACTTAACCTCTGTATAATAGGACATGTAATAGGCCGAGATCATGGCAGTTCCAAGGACTATGAAGGGCGATAAGGCAACATTGGACAGGGCCTTTGCCTGGGCAACCACTTCCCCTTCAAAGGGTGCGGTTTTGAGTATCCATATGTTCTTGCCCTCCTTTCCAAAACTGCTTAAAGATGATATACCAGGCTCAAGTGTAGTAATTGCGAAGATTCCCATGCCCACCAACATTGGGTACACATATTTACCCACCCTCATTTGAAGGACATCCACATCTGCCAGAGTGTCGATTGCATACATGGTTCCATACGTGATTGCAATTGTGGAGATTACCGTACCCCAGATCTGTCCAGACCTCACCTTTTCTGCAAGCTCCCTTCTCACCAGGGCCCTAAGGCGCTCTCCCATCAATTTTCTCGGAACAAGGGGTGTTCTGCTGAAGATATCATAAACAGATTTTTTTGCACCTTCGTTTGCACTTATACCATAAGTCCAGGCATCCAAGAAGACCTTCTGGCATAAAAATAGTAGCAAAAGCGAGGACATGGTCAGAGAAATTAAAACCAGAATAAAGGGCCAACCTGATAGCGAATGATAATAATCTGCAGTTACACTATATATTAATACATAAAAGGGGACCTCAACCAGCATGACAGCAAATCTTCGTCTTAGCGGCTTGAGTGAGTTGAATATGGAAAAGAAGAATCCCAGGCTGGTTCCCAGAATCGCGAATATAAAAGCATACCCGAGATACCATATGTCCAAGGGGATTCTGATTGCGAAGATGACGATAACACCTGTCATTACCCAGACAATGGTTTCAAATACCATTAAGTTAAAAACCTGCTCAGACAGGAACTTACCCAGAAGAACACCCCTTTTATGCATGGGCTGTGATAGGTAAAAAACAAGCTCCTTGTTCTGAACAACCCTCCTTGTTGTGTCTGCCACTGATTTGGCAAGGAAGATAAAGAAGATGATTAGAAGGAGGGTGTTTGGTTCGATATCTGTGAAAATGCCCTCCTGGCCCTGCTGCATTGAGAACTCGTACATCCTAAGAACTATCCACGCGAACGTGAACATCAATACTATGAACCATATCGTCATTATGGGATGCTTTGATATGCGCTTTCTTAAAACCCGAGATGCGCTTATTGCGTCTTTAGAATAGACTTCATACCAGCCCATGATTTTCCTCCCACAAGGGTGATAAAAGCGTTCTCAAGGTCGTCTGCATTTGCTTTTTCATTCAACTCCTTGATGGTTCCAACAGATGCCAGCTTACCACTGTTTATTATACCGATTCTGTCACATAGACTCTCAGCCACAGGGATGATATGTGTTGACATCAATATCGTCTTATCTTGTGAAACAAAGTCCTTGATCATATCCTTTAATATCTTCCCAAACCTGGGATCGAGGCCCGATGTGGGCTCATCCAAAATCAAAATTTCCGGCTCGTGTATTATGGCGCTTGTGAAGGCGATTTTCTGTCTCATGCCCTTGGAGTATGTTCCAATTAGGTAGTCTATCTGCTCGTGCAAATCCAGTATTTCAATGAAGAAATTTACACGCCTGTCAATTTTATCTTTTTCCATATGCCGAAGCTTACCTATCATGGTAAGAAATTCCCTCCCCGAAATGTGCTCGAAGAGTGCTGGATATTCAGGTAAAAATCCGATTTTTGACTTGGATAAAATAGGGTTCTTTTCCACGTTTATTCCGTCTATATATGCCTCACCTTTGGTGGGATGAAGAATTCCCCCGAAGATCTTCATGCAGGTGGTCTTTCCTGCACCATTTGGTCCTAAAAGTCCGAAGATCTCGCCTTTTGAAACTGAGAAGGAGATGTCCTTTAGGGCCTGGAATTTTTCAAAGGTTTTACAGAGGTTTACAGCCTGAATCTTGGTATCCTGTGATGAATGTCTTTTTGGGGTATTCATGCCAATCTCATACATATTAGGTTATAATATTGTTTTTGGTATTAGTATATGAATTTGAAAATAGAAAGATATATATTTTTCCTCATCATTGTGGTTCTACCAGGCTTGTAAGGGAAAGCGATAGGGAAATAGGGCGTAACCACAGGTCGCAATAAAATTTGATTTACCGTCGCAAAATGCACAAAAGAGGATGAACATGGCAGAAATCCAGGCTAATATGGCAGGAACCATTGCAGAGGTTTTGGTATCAGAGAACGATTCTGTGCAGCCGGGGCAAGATGTGATCATTTTGGAATCCATGAAGATGCATATACCCATTCAGAGCAGTCATGACGGTAAGGTAAAGGAGATCAAGGTCAAGTCCGGCGATTTCGTAAACACAGGACACGTTCTACTGGTGGTAGAATAGAAATCGCATTCAGCCTCTTTGGAGGCTGTGGAAAATATCTTTAGTGGGGGGAGAAGGCTTTGCAAGAAAAGAACATATTGACAGATAAGAAGGATTCTGTACTTATCGTTACCTTGAATCGACCGAAATTCATGAATGCGCTGAACATTGAAACCCTAAAGGAAGGCAAAGAAATTCTTACTGACGTCTATTTTGATCCTGATATAAGGGCTGTGATTATAACAGGGGCAGGGGATCGTGCATTTTGTGCAGGTGCAGATCTTAAAGAAAGAGAGAAGATGAACGAGGTCCAGGTCAGGCATTACATAAAAACCATAAGAGAAACCCTTATAGATATAGAGAATCTCTCAAAACCTGTGATATGTGCAATAAATGGTGCCGCATTGGGGGGTGGGACAGAGCTTGCAATGGCATGCGATATCAGAATCGCGGATCCCCAAGCAACATTCGGCTTGACAGAGGTCACATTGGGTATCATACCTGCAGGCGGGGGAACTCAGCGCCTCCCACGCCTTGTGGGTATTGGCAAGGCCAAGGAGCTCATACTCACAGGAAAAAGGATTTCGGCACAGGAAGCATTGAATATCGGTTTAATAAATAGAGTTGCCTTGGAAGGTAAATTAATGGACGAGGCTCTCGAAATGGCGCAGTCAATTGCAAAGAACGCACCTTTTGCAGTTCAACAGGCGAAATTTGCAATCAACAGAGGCTATGAAATCGATATCTATTCAGGTTTAGCCCTGGAATCAAAGGCCTATGATGTTTGCATACCTACAAAGGACAGAATCGAGGCTCTGAAGGCCTTCAAGGAGAAGAGAAAACCTGTGTTTAAAGGAGAGTAATAAGTTAATCGCATTGTGATAGAATTATTTGGTGGTGTTAGTTATGAAATCGGAGGAGGAATTAAGAGGGCAAATGGAAACGATCAAAAAAGGCGGGGCCGAAAAATATCATATAAAGGCAAAGGAGAGGGGTAAGCTCTTTGTCAGAGGTAGATTGAAACTGCTTCTAGACGACGAGAGCTTTGCAGAGGATGGTATGTTCGCCAATGTCCTGGACGGAAAGCTACCTGCCGATGGTGTAGTATGCGGTGTAGGGAAGGTGCATGGAAGGTCTGTTGCCATCATGGCCAACGATTCCACTATCAAGGCGGGTTCTTGGGGATGGCGTACAGTGGAGAAGATCGTTAGGATCCAGGAGACAGCCGTGAAACTCAAGGTGCCCTTAATTTACCTCGTGGACTCTGCAGGAGCCAGGATCACGGATCAGGTTGAGATGTTCCCCGGCCGAAGAGGTGCGGGCAGGATATTCTACAACGAGGCCAACATCTCAGGGGTCATTCCTCAAATATGCGGGCTTTTCGGCCCATCAGCTGCAGGAGGGGCCTATATTCCCGCCTTTTGCGATGTCACCTACATGGTGGATGGCAATGCGAGCATGTATCTGGGCTCACCCCGAATGGCAGAGATGGTGATAGGCGAAAAAGTAACACTTGAAGAGATGGGTGGGGCAAAGATGCACTGCACAACTTCAGGCTCAGGAGATATGCTCTGCAAAACAGAGGAAGAGGTTATAGATGCTATTAAAAAACATCTTACATACTTTCCACAGAACTGCGATGAAAAACCAAAGGACATAGAGCCAAAGGAGCCGGAGTTTTCCTGTGATGATCTTGAGAACATCATACCAAAGAACGAGAATGTGCCCTTTGATATGTACGACCTGATAAAGAGGATAGTGGATCGGGATTCTTTCTTGGAAATTAAGAAGATTTACGCACCAGAAATAATCGTTGGTTTCTCGCGTATCGGAGGAAAATCGATAGGGGTTATTGCTAATCAACCAAAAGCCAAAGGCGGTGTGCTCTTTGTCGAGTCTGCCTACAAGGCTGGCAAGTTCATCCAGCTCTGCGATGCCTTCAATATCCCGCTTTTGTATCTTGCAGATGTTCCTGGCTTCATGATAGGTACCGCTGTGGAAAAGCAGGGAATAATTCGGGCGGGAGCTAGGATGATATTCTCGGTATCTCAAGCCACGGTACCCAAGGTATCCATCATCGTGCGCAAGGCTTATGGGGCAGGATTATATGCCATGGCAGGACCTGGATACGAACCTGACTGTTGTCTTGCATTGCCCACTGCAATGATCGCTGTAATGGGCCCTGAGGCCGCGGTGAATGCTGTATTCTTCAATAAAATCATGGAACTCCCAGAAGAGGAAAGACCTGCATATATCAACAAATTGAGGGAGGATTACAGAAAGGATGTGGACATCTACAAATTGGGAGCCGAGCTTGTCACTGACGGCATGGTGGCTCCGTCTGAATTGAGAAACGAGATCATCAACAGGTTCAAGAAATACGAGTCAAAGGATTATCACCTTCCTAAAAGAAGACATGGAGTAATTCCTTAGGATGAAAATAAAAACGAGGATCATATTGTGAACAAGAAGAAACTGGAAACACTGTTTAAAGAGCATGGATTCAAGGATTTCAAGTGGTTAAATCCAAAAAACATTCAAGTTGCACATTGGGTGAGGATGAAGTGCCAATTTGGTTGCGATGATTACGGAAGACGCGTATGCTGCCCCCCAAACATGCCCTCCAAATCCGAATGTGAGGATTTTTTCAAGGAGTACACCCATGGAGTTGTTTTCCATTTTAAGAAGAAATTGGCAAAACCAGAGGACAGGACAAAGTGGTACAAGGTCCTAAATCCAAAACTTCTCGAGCTGGAGCGCCAGGTGTTCTTTTTAGGTTATCACAAGATCCTTCTTATGTTCATGAGCCATTGTGTTTCCTGTAAAGAGTGTGTAGCTAATTTGGATGAATGCAGGCATCCTGAAAAAAGCAGACCCACACCTGAAGCATTTTGTGTCGATGTCTTCAGCACGGTAAGGGAACTTGGATATCCAATTGAGGTGCTCACAGATTATAAAGATACCATGAACAGGTATGCTTTCCTTCTTATAGAGTGAGGTGATTTTTAAAGAAATTATTTGCTAATTAATCAATTACCTTTCTTATGTGATCTTCTTCTCAGAATAACGCATCCCTTCTCGGTATCGTACCACTCATATTCGAGATCTTTGAACTCGGTAAGCCAAGCCTTTACCATATCTCTTTCATCTTTTCTTTTTGCGTCGTCCACGATTATAACCGCGTTCTCGCTTAAGGTATCATAAAGAACCGGTAATGCTGGGTACCTCGCCATCTTTTGAACGTCTCCAGAGGGGCCATCTATTACCAGCATGTCAATTTTTTCCAACTCTTTCTTAAACGAGGTATTGTACCATTTCCATGATTTGGCCTTCAGTGTTAAATTCGTAAGTGGTGCATAAATTACGGTGGCGTAATTTTCCAGTCCATGAGCTTTCAGGTTCTTTTTTGTTTTTTGGGCGTATTTTCCATCCTGCTCCAAGGAAAAGACGTGCCCATCCTTTAAATCATCAAGGCAATAACACGTAAAAACAGTGGAGATACCACCACCGCATTCGCATATGACCTTTGGTTTATGATCAATTACCATGGAAATGATGATATTGGCGAAATCTGGCGAGATAACCCATCTTCGCATGGGAGGTAGAGGCCGCCTTGGATTAATTACTGAGAGCAGGGATAGTAGAGCCTCGATTTGTCTGTAATTTTGGTTTAGCCTTTTGTTGTCCATTTCATTTCTGCGAAAACCCTCGAATAAAAGTACCAGGATAATAAATAGTACTAAACCAAGGGAAAAAAATATCACAATCAAGCCGCGCCTATTCCATCCTATTATGCTAATAAGAATTACTATCAA
Organism: Thermoplasmata archaeon; assembly: GCA_020348445.1. GTDB lineage: Archaea > Thermoplasmatota > Thermoplasmata. The sequence continues at coordinate 3,939,994 of CP070751.1, read as the reverse complement.
AGAGGTGACAAAAACCAATACAAGGTCCGTTATCTTTAGGTGAATACCCATTTTCTCCACCCGTTTAAACAATAACTATTGTTTTAAGGATTATGATTCTCTTTCAGGTATATTTAGATTATCAACGATATATTACTTCAACTTCTTATGCGCCCTTTGTGATGTCTGCCTTCTTCCTCTTCTTCCAAAAGTAGACAAATCCAGCAGCAATTGCTATGAATATACTGGAGAATAGCAAAATCTCCCAAAGCAACATGGACTGTATGGCATGTGGATGGCCTCTTGCCCCAAAAGGTGAGTGGCCGTCAATTACTGATCCGGCGGGTAGCGGTGGAGGCTCCTCCCAGGCGTACTTTGGTGACCAGACTGTTAAATCCGGATCTCCGTAGTATACCACATTTTCGTAGATGTCCCACCACCATTGGCCTGTGAGATATTGAATACCCACATGCTTGATTCCCCTCTCGTACGCCTCGCCTACAGTGTAACCCAGAGCTATATCCCGAACAAAGGTCTGGATTGCAAAGCCGCAGTACCAGGATGTGAGCCATGGGTCTATGATCTGGAAAACGGAGCCGTGCCTGACCATGGATAAATGTAGGAACGTATTGGCAATGAGACAAGAGCCGGCTGAAAATCCCATGGAATGCAGATTCTCTAGGGCCTCGTCAAAATCATAGCCGTTCTTACCCACGGTCTGCGTCGTCTGTGTCAATATGCATATTATGACCCCATCATGGGGTCCCTGCACAAAAGGATTCTTTATCCAATCAGCACCTGTGGTTGGACCCATGTTTTTTGTATCTGGATTTGCGGTGCTCCCCTCATCCTCATAACATCTCCAGGGATTGGGCTCGATTTGCTCTGGATTCCAGAATCCGACCACTCCTGAATCACGATTTCCCCCGTGCATCACTTCGAGCCACATGATGGCACCCTGATTTAGGTTCTCCATGGTGATATCGAAATTTGTGCTGAAAACAGAGGAATAGCCCGCCTTCTCTGCATAGTAGGGCACAACTTCTGATGTTGTGATGTCGGGCCATCGACCATCAGCATCAATTGGATTATCAGAGGGTGTTCTAAAGGGAGTGATTCCGTCTGCGCAGGTGTAATCCACACCCCAATATTCACTGCCCTCCTCATTGAATTTATGATCATAGGAAACCCAGGACTGCAGCACAGGATATTCCACATTTACTTCTCCACCCGCCTCTACCTCCAAGGCTCCGTGGGAAAATATTGAAGAGGAACCAGTGGTCATGGTAACTCCAGCCTCATCCAGGGCTGGATTGGCGAATATCGCAGCCTGATATAAGGCGCTTCTTCCCACCCAATATGCAGTATCCACAGGTGTGCCCATGATCCTTCCAGGAATTGCTGCACCAACGAACACCCTGTCCCAGCTCGTGCCGATATCGAATTGCCCGGCCACAGTGAGCATGGATTCCATATTGTTCAGGCCGTTGCTGTCGAATCCCATTTTTCCAAGAAAATTGTAGACCTGCTGGCCTGTGAGCACCATACAACCCACTGATGGCGGAAGCCTGCCCAAATAGGCGTTCTTCCAGAAATGATTGTGCCATGCATTTGCAGATGAGAGCTCGGGATGCACATCAGTTATAAAGACAGGGCAGCCATGATGTGCTGCAGCATAGGCAGCAGGGCCTACAAAGAGCCCTCCTTTCTCCTCACCTTTGGGACCAACTCCAATGTCCCAATATGTCCAAGGATTGATGGTGGAAAAGACTATATCGTACTGTTTTGAAATATCCTGTATCTTCTTGTAGATTTTCTCGTATCTGGTGTACTCATCCACGCTGATTTTTGGCTGAAGAAGGGATCTTGCATTTTTCAGGGCTTCTTTTACCTTGCCCTTGCTATGGCCACCTAGGTCTACCAGATATACCTTTGTCACACCTAAAGTGTCCAGGGCATCCTTGGTTGTGGAAGGTAAATTCTTTCCTTCTGCAAAAAGCAAAGGTGAATTGGTAATGGAGGCCAAAACAGCTCCCTGGGTAGCGCTTGCCAGGTTATCGCCTTCGATTTTTTCTTTTTTCTGATGCCATGAGTAATCCACAGAAAAACCAACATCAGAGGAGGAATCCGTCAATCTAACAACAGAAATAGAATAAGCGCCTTCACCAAGTTCCATGAGCTCGATTTCCTTTGGCTTGTCTGGCCCTATGTTCTTTTCAATCTCCGCACCTGAAGGTCCCCTGACTATCAATCCCAAATTTACATTGCTGTCATCCCAAGTGAGTTTGAATGTAGCCTGTCTGCAATAGAAAGGCGATTCATCTGGCAATTCAAGGTCAACCCCGGGATATAGGGTGTTGGTGATTTCATAGGTAGCCTCGTCAAGAGGTCCTCTGGTCCCATGAGCTATAGCAGTATTTGAATCCCAGGAGGGCCCCATGCTCTCGGTGGGCATGTAGGTTACTGCTGAGGCCCACTTCCCGTGATGATAGATGTAACTGCCGATATATTCTGACGCGCCAGACAATACGTTCCAGTTCTCTGATGCAGCCACCTCACCTAACTTGTCTGAGTACAACTGCAGGTCTGGGTCCTTGCCCCTTTGTGTGAGATCATTGATGACATCAAGGCCAGATGGGCCGTACCATTCCATATACGAGGTAATGTATTTGTATCCATCATCGATATTGAAATAGTGGAAAGTAGGTGTGACGGGATCAGGCTCTTTTGAACCCTCGATAACATCGACTATGATATCTAAAGAGCCCGGTACGGAGCCCGTTACAGAATTACTAGTAATCTCATCGATATCTTTGTATGAATCATCTATAACTGCAACCACGGCGGCATCTGAATATTCCCAATTGTAAAGTGCAATATCTTTTGCGATTTTGATGGGATCATCCCTTTGGATATCCTTGTAATCGCTAGCTGCCCACTTGCCCTTCAGAGTTTCCCTATCCTCTTGCGGGATGTTGATAAACTGAAGATTGTCAAAGGAACCATCGCTGTAAGCAAGCCAATCCTCCAAGAAATAGTCCACTCCAGAGGCGGCATTCATCACCTTCTCCTCGTCAGGCATATCCTTTGGTCTTTGATAGTAAAGAAGGGGGCTGGAAAATATCTGGTCCTTTGATTTGGAATAGAAAACAGCGGCAGGCACAGAAGCCAGGTATGCAAAATCATCAAGGTAGCTCTCTCCGTCATAATTCACGAAGATGGCATTTTTTATTGGTACAACAGGTTTCCATGACACACCCTCGGTGTATCCCCACTCAGGGACATCGTCGGAATATCCTGCATTCGAGGAGTTATCAGGAGACGGAGCAGATACATTAAAGGATATTGTAATCAAGGAAATGGCAATGAGCAGAGCAACTGTAATCTTCATATTTTGTGCCTCCACACAGGCTCTCTAATTGTTGTCTAATATATAATATCGTTTCGGTGTGGGAATTGAGGCTATTTCTGCCAGATTACCCTTCTTTTGTCCTTCTATTCTCTTCACCAACGTACCTACTCCCTCCACCCAACCCCCTCCTCCCACCCTAAAAAATATTCTCATCTATTGATATTCCATTATCAAGAAAGGAGAAATACCTCAAACCAGTAATTGTCTCTGACATACCTAAAATATTAAATCAGGGGTTGTATTAGGGGAAATGGATTGATATGAAGAAATGGGTATTGCTGTCCCTGATTGTGATCTTTTTCCTTGCTGTATTTATGCGGCTTTTCCCTCTAACACGGTATGCAATATGGGGCTCGGATGCTGGTGAATATTACAGTATAACCAATCAGCTCATATCAGATGGCTATGTTTCCACAGATTACGATGGCTGGGGATTTGGCTATCCATACTTTCCAGGCATGTTCTATTTTACAGGTGCTGCCCATTTCCTAACAGGATTGGACCTTCTATTTGCCATGATAGTAATTATCCCGGTTGTAGCTTCTATTTCTGTTTTTATTGTATTTATAATATCCAGGATGCTGTTTAAAAATGATGGTGCGGCCTTACTGGCCAGTGGCTTTTTGGCAGTTGCAATGCCCCATGTTTTTGCCACATCCCACCCAATGCCTGGTTCACTTGGAGATATGCTGCTTCTCTCATCTCTTCTATTTCTTTTAGCCTCTCTTCGGAATAATAAATTCATCCCTCTTTTGATTTTGAGTACCATAGCCTTGATCATAACCCACCACTTATCATCATATTTCTTGTTTATAATGATCTTTGGGGGTTTCTTTTTAGTAGGAATGCTGGGCTGTCAAGAAAAAAAGCAGCTCAGACTATATTGGGCCTTTCTTGTCTTTTTTTTCACGGTTCTTGTATTGTATTGGATGATTTTAGCATCAAGATTTGCAGAAGGCGTGGTATCCTCTGCTTTTGATGTACCTTTCTGGGTGCTATTCATTGTGGGCTATGTGGTTTTATTTTTGGTATATGTTTTAATTGTATTAAGAAGGCGTATATCTTGGAGTTTCAAATCCAAGTTTCCAGAGCCCAGAAAACAAATCGTGTTATACATCATTTTGTTGGGCATCCTTTTTTTCGTGCTGGGCTACATGGCGTTGGTTAAGGTCCCGGGCACGAACATAAATTTAACGCCAGAAACTGCATTGCTCTTCAGCCCACTCATTATCATCTTGGCCTTCACCTCGGCAGGTGCTGGTTACTTGAAGATATATAAAAACGGAGTATCAGTCTACGGATGGATCGTTGCCCTGGTGATTTCCCTACTTGTGGCAATAGTCACCTCAAATCGTGTTTTATTCACGTACAGACATCCGCAGTATTTCATGGCACCATTGGCATTGGCAATAGGCATCGGTGTGGCCATGATGATATATCTGTACTGGGGCGAAAGAAGGCAGAATAAAGCCCTGGCAGTGGGTTTAGTTGTTGTTCTTTTAGGGCTTACATCACTTTCTGCCTATCCACCGAGGGGGGTCATGGGTGGCTTTCAGGAGGGTACAAGCGAGGAAGATATGCAAGCTGTGGCCTGGGCGAAGTACTCCCTAGAGGATGGGGCCACCGTTGCTACAGACCACAGGATGAGCTCCATGGTATTCGGTTTTGCCGGGCAGAATGCCACTTGGGACGCGGCCATTGATACTTTACATGGATCCTCTTATGAGGAATGCAAAGATGAGATCGACAACATATCTACGCCCTCCGGGGAAAAACACATTGATTATGTAATTCTGGATGACGATATCAAGGATGGCGTGGCCTTATTGCAGTGGGAAAATGCAGAGCCCATGAGAACCCAGGCCTGGGAAAAGTTCGAGAAATGGCCTTTTGTCAAGCTTTATGAGGCCAATGGAGTAGAGGTTTATGGGGTGGTTGGGTAAAAGTTGAAATCACCTTTAAGGACAGCAAGATATTTTTATACCATTGTTGTTTATATCAAGAAGGAAAGAGGGTTGTAATTTGGATTATATAATCAGCGGTAAAAACATCCACAAAACATACGAAACTGGAAAGATAAAGGTAAATGCCCTCAGAGGGGTTGATATAGATGTCGAAAAGGGGGAGATGGTAACCATTATGGGCCCCTCTGGGTGTGGAAAAACCACATTGCTCAACTGCCTTTCTGGACTGGATGACGTAACGGTGGGGGAAGTATGGGTGAAGGGAAAGAATTTGGCTGAAATGACGGATAATGAAAAGGCAAAGCACAGAGCTAACAGAATGGGTTTTATATTTCAATTTTACAATCTTTTACCTGTTTTAAATGCAGTGGAGAACGTGGAAATCCCTCTTCTTGTCAGCGGATACAAAAGAAATGAGGCCAGACAGAAGGCAATTGAAGCCTTGGACCAGGTAGGTCTTTCTAATTGGAAGGGTCACAGACCTGCAGAATTGAGTGGGGGTCAGAGGCAGCGCGTTACTATTGCTAGAGCATTGGTGAACCAGCCTGCAATTGTGTGGGCTGACGAGCCTACAGGGGATCTTGACAGTGAGAACAGCATGGAAATAATGAAGCTTTTAAAGCGCTTGAATGAAGAGAAAGGGCAGACATTTGTTATAGTAACCCATGATTTGAAAAACGCTGAGATGACCCATGGGATAATAAAGATGGAAAGCGGGAAAATTGTTGTTGACTAAAAGGGCATAAGCAGCTGATTAGGAGATAGATTTTAATATTCCTCTTACTTTTCCAAAACTACTAATCGGGCTAATAGACACCCAAGGAAAGTTGAATGGAAGAAAAATGTGACCTACTTTCCTCTTTGTCTATGCCCCCTCAAATTGGAAAATAATATAATTCGGGCCCATAGATCTCGAGGCAAGTCAATTGAAAATAAATAATAATCTACTTCCCTCTTTATCTCTGGACCCTCAGATGAAACATCAATATCATTCGGGCCCATAGATCAGACTGGAAGATCGCTGCCTTCGCAAGGCAGAGGCCGTGGGTTCAAATCCCGCTGGGTCCACTTATTTTTTATATAGAATTAATCCGTGGACCCAGCTTGATGTTCGAGTTATACTTGGACATCATAGGATTCTTAAGCTCAAACATCCCGCTGTGTCATTCGTGGACCCAGCTCGTGTTCGAGTTATGTTTGGACGTTAACGAGTTCTTAATCTCGAACACCCGCTGGCTCCACAAAATCGGATATCAATAAGATGCTTATTGGTACCAATTATCATTGTATTGTAACCTTCTGAATCGTGTCACCCTGCTTGATACTGTCCACCACGTCCTTGCCCTCCAAAACACGCCCGAACACTGTGTGCTTACCATCAAGCCAGGGTGTGGCAACATGGGTTATGAAGAACTGCGACCCATTGGAGCATCGACCCGATATTTTTTCACCAGAGCCACTGTGCTCGCAGGTCCCTGCATGTGCCATGGACAGGGTGCCAGGTTCATGTTTCAGGTGGGGCATGATCTCACAATCCGACTGATATCCAGGTCCCCCTGTTCCATCTCCCTTTGGACAACCGGTCTGGATCATGAAATCGGCGATCACGCGGTGGAATTTAAGACCGTCGTAAAATCCACCTTTTGCCAGCTTCACGAAGTTCTCCACCGTTTTTGGGGTGTCCTTATCAAACAGTTCCAGTAATATCATACCTCTATTGGTTTCTATTGTTGCTTGCATTATAGCACCTCCTTTTTTTCAAAATGATAATTTTCCATTCTTTTTATTTAATAGGTCTAGCGGGATTGCCCACCACTACTGTATTTGGTGGAACATCCTTTGTTACCACGCTGCCTGCACCAATTATGGCGTTCTCCCCTATGGTAACTCCACACAAAATCACGGCATTGGCTCCTATGGATGCACCTTTTTTAACGAGCGTGGGCATAACCTCCCAATCCCCTTTTGCGCTTGGTTTCTTATCATTTGTAAAACACGCATGTGGCCCTACGAACACTTCATCCTCAATAGTTACTCCAGTTGGCATATATGCAAAGGCTTCGATTTTGCAGTTATTACCGATTTCAACATTCTTTTGAATCTCAACAAAGGAGGCTATTTTGCAGTTTTTTCCGATTTTACAGCCATATAGATTGACGTAATGCCTTACTATGGTTCCTTCACCTATCTCGGCGTCTTTTATTACATGGTATTTGGATAGTAATTCCATATTATTCACCAAATCCCGATGTTTTATTGTAATAAATATAAATTCAAAGGGATATGTCTTACTTGGAAAGTAAAGTTTTCCATAGGAGGTATCTTTAAATTCACATTTTGGACCTTTCCCCTATTAATCATAGGAAAATAACTGTTTTATATGGTATAAATAATCGTTCTCTACCTCAAAACATTGATAAGGTACCAGAATATCCTGTAATCTGCTAATAATATGAGGTTATTAACCTGATGTGTGAATTGCGGGGTTAAAAACTTGAGCGTTAAAAGTAAGTTGATTAGAAATACCATCGTGAATTACGCAATTCGCTTCTGGGGTTTTGCCCTAACATTTGTTTTGTTTTGGTATATTGTAGGGAATATTGGGGAGACAGAATATGGGATATATTTATTTATCACGGCGATAACAGGTTATTTCGGGATTTTAGACCTGGGAATAGGCAACTCACTTGTAAAATTCGTGGCTCAATATCATGCCGAGGATGATAAAGAAAAGCTTAATGAGGTTATCAACACCTCGTTTTTTATATTCCTTTTTATTGGCATCGCAAGTGCATTGATTATTTTTTTAATTGGTACTTTTTTATTGGAATTCCTATCTGGAACATTTCCTGCGTTAGATGCACCTGATTTTTACCCCAAGGCAAGAGCCATAATCTATATCCTAGGTGCAATCTTCATGTTCAGCCTATCCCTTGCATCGCTTAAGGGTATTTTAGCGGGTCTTCAGAGATATGATATTTTAGCAATGATAACTTTCATTATGTCCATTGTAAACGTTGTCGTTGTTGTTCTTGTGCTGTCTATGGGAATGGGTGTGGTTGAGTTGGTATTTTATACCTCCTGTGTTGGGTTGATTGGATTTATTCTAACTGCCTGGTTTGTTCAAAAATTATTACCCCATGTTACCATCAAATTTTCATATGTGAAACGTGATATGATCAAGGTTCTAATGGATCTCAGTATGAGCGTATTTCTTCTCTCTGTCTTTATAATGGTTATATATTACACGGATAGGTTGGTGATTGGATTACTGGTGGATGTAACCTTATTAACATTTTATCAGGCAGCATGGAAACTTTATGGTATACCAACCAGAATACCGGAAATAGGATTATACGCCGTAATTCCCGCAGCATCGGAGTTGGAGGCAACGGACAACCTCCCAGCTCTAAGAAGGCTGTTTTTAAGAGGAACTAAATACGTACTTGCTCTGAGTCTCGCTTTGGGTGTACCATTGTTTTTTCTCTCTGAGGGAATGTTAACGATATGGATGGGAGACGAGTACGGTCAATATTACATAATTGTTCAGATTTTGATGATTTCCATTTTTTTCGATTTTAACAATTACGTTGCCACCCAGATACTTATCGGCATGAACAGGATAAAAAAGTTCGTGAGATATTATGGTATTGTGGCTCTTTTGAACCTATGTCTCAGCGTCTTTCTTGTGCAGCAAGGTTATGGTCTTACTGGTGTAGCTTTGGGAACCACCATCCCATTTGTACTCTTGGAGGTTCTGTTCCTTGCGCATGTTTTTAAAGTTCTTGATATTAAATGGGGGGACTATGCAAAACAGGTATTTGCCAAGACATTTCCCTTTGCAGGGATAGTATCGTTGGCAATGTACGGGGCGATATTACTGCGCCCCCCATATATAATTGGAACCCACACCACACTATTCGGTCTTATAAAGGATTCAGTGGAAATTGTCCTGTATTTTGGATTTGGATGTTGTTTATATCTTCTACTGTTCTATTTCAAGGGCCTTGATACCAAAGAAAAAGGTGAGATAAAGCATATATTCAACAGGATAAAAGCACGATTGAAATTTTGGGGAAAAAACAATGGTAATTCACAGATGGATTCGGAGGATAAAAAATGAAGATATGCTTTGTAAGCCCATCTGTTGGAACCATCACAGGAGGGACGGAAACCATAGTCCATCAATTTGCAGAGCAATTGAGTAAGAAAAATGAGGTAACGGTTTTAACTGGAAGAAGCCGGCATAAAACCATGCAGAACAACCTTAAAAAAGGTTCATACGAGGTTTTAACTGTTCCATTTTGGCCTAGGTTCACGCCCATGAATAATTTTGCAACCAAGCTTTCTCGCCGCCTAACACCCTATAAATCCGAATCATTTAGCTTCTATTACAATGTATTTCTGAGATCGAAAATAAAAAAGAGGATCAAGGATATGGACGTTATATCCACCCATTATTGGTTGGACAGCAGGTTGTTCTCCAATCTCGCATTCAAGCTCGATGTGCCGTCTGTTTTTCACATTCTTGGAGGCCCTTATCCGAAAGCTCTCTTAAATGTTGATAGATCTACCTTATATGTAGCAACAAGTGGATACACTCAGAAAATCATAAATGATGCCCATGATTTCAAAATAGAAGATGTGGTCACTCCTGGTATCCCCTCATGGTTGTTTTCCCATCAGCAAAAAGAGAGGGGTGAACAAGAAAAAAGGTTACTATTTGTGGGAAGACTACAGGAAACAAAGGGATTAATTGAATTAATCGATATATTTTCCAAATTATCCGAGACAAGTTCGAATTTAAGTTTAACGATCGTGGGCGATGGAGACATCATGGGAAAACTCAAAGAATTGGCGAAATCGCGCGGATTGCATAAAAAAATAATTTTCACAGGCCAGGTTCCATATGATAAAATATTTGAATATTATTTTGATTCTACGTTGTTCATTTTCCCATCCAAAAGCGAGACTTTCGGTATTGTACCCCTGGAAGCAATGGCTTGTGGATTACCAGTCGTGGCCTCAGATATTCCCGGTTTAAAAGACTCAACAGGAGGAAATGCTGTCCTCCTTCCACCTGAGAATGTAGATTTATGGATTGATACCATAGGTAAACTACTTAAAGATGAAAAACAGAGAAGCAATCTGTCCGCAAATGGAATAAAATGGGCAAGGGATTTTACCTGGGAAAAGAAGGCAGAGGAGTATGAAAAAGCACTGCAAAAGGCTATAGATATCTTCAAAAAAGGCCCTGGCAAATGAGTTTTTATCTCAATTAGAAAAATAAAGTAGTAACTTTTATTAGAAAAAAGTGAATTGCGTATGTAGTTCTTTATGCTATAATATGCAAGATGGTGAAAAAATGCAATGGACTAAATGGTTTGATGAAAGAGCCAAATCTTTTAATAATGATCACGAAAAAGTGGGATATTCATCCAAAAAGAGCATGTCATATAGATATAATATTTGCCTTTCAAATATCGAGATCAAAGAAAATATGAGCATGGTTGATGTTGGGTGTGGAGTAGGTAATTTTGAAGAGTTCTTAAGCGAGAATTACGGTAATATTAATATGTTCGGGATTGACCCATCACCAAACATGGTGAAAGTTGCAAGACAAAAAAATCTTCCTGCTGAGTTCTTTTTGGGTGACATCATAAGGCTCCCATTCAAAAGCAACAGTATGGATTGTATTATCTCGATTGCTGTATTGCAAAATTTTGATGGTTCATGGGAAGATGCCTTAAGCGAAATGGTTCGCATATTAGATCAAGGCGGCCAGTTATTTTTTACAACTATCGACAGAAATTATAAAGGACATTATGAATATGAATATCTCACAGATAGTGAAGCTCGCCTTAATACGAGAAGCTATGTACCCAAAGAGATCAGTAAATTCCTTGAATCGCTAGGCATTAAAATCATTAAAATGTCAGCTTTCTCCACAGCTGATGGAACAGAACTACCTTTACATGAATGGGATAAATTCTTCGTATATGGAATAAAGGAGAAGATCAACTAAAGAAATGATAGTTACAATTATTTAATTAAGTGAAGGGAGCGTGATTTCTACGGTGGACTTGGAGAATTTGATATGAAAATATGCTTCATAAGTCCTTCAGCAGGCACCATCACAGGGGGCACGGAAACCATAGTCCATCAATTTGCTAGATATTTAGGCAAAAAACATGAAGTTACGATATTCACGGGAAGAACTCGGCACAAATCCACGCTTAAGGTGCTTATGGATGGCCCGTATGAGGTTGTAACTGTGCCCTTTTGGCTTAGGTTCACACCTATGAATAGACTTGCATCCAAACTCGTGCGTCGCTTAACACCTTATAGAACAGAGGCATACAGTTTCTATTATAATTTACTTTTAAGACCTAAAATAAAGAGAAGAATCAAAGACATGGATGTTATATCCACACATTACTGGGTGGACAGCAGATTGTTCTCAAACCTGGCATTTAAGCTTGGTGTCCCATCAGTCTTTCACATTCTCGGAGGCCCGTACTCAAAGGAATATTTTAATGCAGACAAATCCACACTGTATGCCGCAGTAAGTCGAAATACACAGTCCCTTATCTCCAATGCCCATGGTTTTACTATCGAAGATGTTGTCACTCCTGGTATACCCTCCCATATCCTCCCTGATATTGAAAATATAAAAGCGAAAAAAGAGGGTGAACAGCTTTCTTTACTTTTTGTGGGAAGATTGCAGAGGACAAAAGGGGTTTTTGAATTGATCGAGATATTTAGAAGATTGGTAAAACAGTTTCCCAACCTGAGATTGACCATTGTGGGAGAGGGCGATATCTTGGGAGAATTAAAAGAGAAGATAAATATGTATAAACTTGAAGATAAGATCCAGCTCACAGGTTCTCTTCCTTACAATGATGTGTTCAAATACTATCGTTCTGCCACGCTTTTAATGTTTCCAACAAAAAGCGAGGTATTTCCTTTGGTTTCAATCGAGGCCATGGCCTGTGGATTGCCAGTCGTTGCTTCTGATATCCCTGGATTAAGGGAGTCAACAGGAGAAAATGCTGTTCTTCTTCCACCTGAAGATATAGACTTATGGGTCGATACTTTGGGAAGGCTGCTTACTGATTCTGAAAAAAGAAACCAATTATCTGAAAAAGGAATAAAATGGGCCAAGGATTTTACATGGGAAAAGAAAGCAATGGAATATGAAAAGGTTCTAAAAAAAGCGATCAAGCAGTTCGAAAGAAAATCGACCAAATGATTATATTATAAGAATCTTAAATTTGGAAATATTTTTTTCGCGATTTTTGCCCTTACACCGCGCTTAAGCTTCCAATATCTTTCAACGTTAAAATGAAATGCCACTTGATCAAATAAATAACTCTGAGATTTGTATTCGTCCATAAATCTTTTTTTCATTTCTTTTGCGGTTTTATCAAGATGTCTTTCTGTCATTTGCCCAGCTAATTTGTACACAAGGCTTTGTTTGGGGGACGGAATTTTCGATGGGGAGATGACATAGCAAAGGACGCGTATCGAATTATCAAGTTGTTTTACATAAGAGCTAATGTATCTGCCGCATGCCTGATGGTCAAAATGGCTGTCTAGTGGATGTGTTACATAAACTTCCCTGGGTCTACACTCATTGAAAATGCTTTTGATGTCAGAATAGAAACTCTCTTTGCAGAATGGTGCACCCATGCTATAAGAATTTTCGTATGAAACCCGATCAAAATGCGTAAATTCGGATTTATAGGGTGATTCTTTGTCGTATTTATCAGAGGAGAGCATTTCCATAAGACCATCGTTTGGGTATCCTAAAAATATCACATCTTCAGAAGAAAGGCCCAGAACTTTCATTGCTGAGACAGATTCTTTTTGTCTTACATACCCAATATTAATGAAATCCTGGGTTTCTGGTTTATGGCCGTAATACCTTTCAGTTCCGTCGACACTGGATTCACCGTTTGCCACCACTACGACCTTAACCTTCTTATTTTTCTTAATTGAGGAATATATCAGACCTGCACAGCCCAATGCCTCATCATCGGGATGAGGGGCAAATATCAAAATATCGGATTTACCCATAAAATCGACCATATTCTATTTCACTATGAATATCGAGTAAAATGCGAAAACAACTTAAATAAATTACTATAGGAACCATCGAGAAAAAAATGCCGTATTAAGATTATTGCAGAAAATATTAATATCTATTGCCAAATGTTTAACCGACATATCGAAAAAAGTCACTACTTTTGTATCAAGATAACTAAGGGGTAACTTTTATTAGAAAAAAGGGGATTGCGTATAAGAAGTTCATATAAAATTATGGCAATATTTGCATGGATGATAATTCATATTCATCAGAATTTGATAAAAATTAATATGTAAAACAAACCTCAGGGCCGTATGCAATGTTATTAAAAGTCCCCTCTGTAAAAAGGAGATAATATGGATTGTTTACTTGTATATCCGGAACCTACGCAGGATAGTCCCTCCATATATCCAGCTTTCAGTATTTTCTATGTGGGAGCTTCTTTGGAAAGGGCAGGTTATGATGTCGAGTACATTGACCTTCGTTTCGATCCCAAAAGCCGTTTGTCACAAGCGCTTACTAAGAATCCTCTTTGCGTTGGCGTGTCTTCTATGACCGGTTATCAACTAGAGGGAGCGATCGAGGTCTTAAAAAAGGTTAAAAATCACAATGCTGATATAAAAACCATCCTTGGCGGAGTTCACCCATCTTTACTGCCCAGGCAATGCTTACAGGAAAGGTTTGTGGATTATGTTGTGGTAGGAGAAGGTGAGGAGACAGCCTGCGAATTGATGAATTACTTAAAAAATCATAGAAACGATTTTCAAACTATAAATGGCCTGGCCTGGAAAAAAAACGGAGATATCATAATAAATCAGCCAAGACCTCCAATTAAACCGGACAGATGGATATTCCCTCTAAACGATAAAACAAAAAGATACTTTCGAATCGCCGTAAAAGGTGGTTCCATGGTGATATTATCCTCGAGGGGATGTTGGAGGAGATGCGGATTCTGCTACGTCCAGGCCTTTCATAAACGCAAATGGAGACCCATGCCCATAGACAAATTCGAGAAAGAATTGAATATGTATCTCAGTGAACTGTCCTTTAACACTGCCAGTTTAGGTGATGAAAATATAGGTAAAAAAATCAAACGTATCCAGGGGCTTTCAAGAGTGTTAAGGGAACGTGCAATAGAATGGCATACCGGGATAAGCTGTGACTGCGTATCAAAGGAGATTATTAAGACCATGGAATGGGGGGGGTGCAAAAGCTTTGAAGTGGGAGTTGAAAGTGGTTCCCCACGAGTACTGAATGACGTTATCTGTAAAGATTATGCTGAAGGAGTGGAAACAATTAAAAAGTCCGTAAAAATCATCGCGAAATCAGATATCAGTCCCATGTATTCGTTCATGGCTGGATTACCCACAGAGACAAAAGCAGAACTTAAAATGAGCATGGATCTTGCTGATTGGATTAAAAAAGTCGATGATAAAGCCAGAGCAAGTTTCTTTGTATATACGCCCTATCCGGAAACTCCCATGTATAAAATGGCAATTGAAGAGGGATTTGATCCACCAAAGAATATGCAGGACTGGAGCAAATTTTCACTAAGCCATGCATTGAATCCAAAAATAGAGAATTTGTACTATATAGCGGGCTTGACATTTAGAAAGGACAATATAAAAAGGAATTTTCCTGGTGTTAATAGATTGAGGATATTGCCATTTGAATTCACAGCTTATGCAAGATGGAAAACCAGATTATTGGATCACTATTTGACAAAAAGCATGGTAAAAAATATAATCAAAAAAGCTGTTGAGCGAAGAAATGTCGAAATCGAGCAAATCATAAAGGAGGAGCTAAGTGAATAAAGTTATAGCAATTCATCAGCCCAATTATATTCCTTGGCTAGGATATTTTCATAAGATTTATCACTCTGACCTATTCGTGTTCTTAGATAGTGTTCAATATCCAAAGGGCCAATTGGTCAATAAGAACAGAATAAAAACTGCAAATGGAGAATTATACCTCACCGTGCCAGTCCTTACAAAGAATCGCTTTGGTCAAAACATAAACGAGGTAAGAATCGACAACCATATTAATTGGAGAAAAAAGCATTGGAAGAGCATGCTTTTGAACTACAAAAATGCCCTTTTTTTCCAGGAATATTCACAATTTTTTGAGGCGCTCTATGAACGTGATTGGGATCAGCTTGCGGATTTGAATATCTATTTGATCGAGAACATAACGAAGATATTGGGCATAAAATGTGAATTTGCAAAAAGTTCTGATCTTGAGGTTAGTGGGGATGGTACAGAGCTTTTAATAAATATCTGCAAGGCTGTGGGAGCAAATACCTACCTCTCGGGAATCGGGAGTAAGGGCTATATGAAGGATACAGAATTTGCAGAAAATGCCGTAAACCTAAGATATCAGGAATTTAATCACCCTCAATATAAACAACAATTTGGCGAGTTTATTACAAACTTGTCAATAGTCGATTTATTATTCAATGAAGGACCCAACAGTAAGAAAATAATAGTAGGTGATGAAATATGAAAAACAACTCATCTGACGCTGAATCATTATGTGGCTTCACTTTTAAGCACTACAAGGATATACTAACACTGGCAAAACAAAATGGATATGAGTTCATCAGCATGGAGGATTATGCCAATGGAAAAAGAGCAGAAAAGATACTCATGATTCGCCATGACATCGATTTCTCGCCTCAATCGGCTCTAGAGTTCGCCAAAATTGAGCACGAACTCGGCGCGAAAGCCACATATTTTGTCCGAGTTAACGCCGACAATTACAATCCTTTTGGATTTAAAACATATAATGCATTAAGAAAAATCATGGATTTCGGGCATGACATGGGATTGCATTACGAGCATATCGATTTAGCAGAAATCACAAAACAGGATCCGAGTATATTGATTGTAAAGGAAAAGGAACTTTTAGAACTCATATTCGATACACAAATTAATGGCATAGCTCCTCACAGAGATTTCACACAGATAAATAATAGTGAATTTTGGAATGAAAGAAATATTAGGGAATTTGGTTTTTCCTTCGAGGCATACATGGACCAATTTCTTGAGAACATATTTTACATAACTGATAGTTTGGGGAATTGGGGAGGGGATGGTAAATGTTTATGTGAACTTATTCCAAAGGAGCAAAGGATATATGCTCTCCTTCATCCATGCTATTGGTATCATACATCGTATCATTTGGAAAGGGAATATTAAGAGACATAAATCATTACCCTAAAAGTAGTGGATTAAAATGGTTAAAAAGATTTATGAACTCGGGGAATACGACAGTAGGATGAATGTGGGGGTCGTAACGGCGGTCAATCCTCTTGTTAAATACCTAAAAAGATTAGATCTCGATATCGAATACATAACACACGATAACATGCCAAAGAAAGGGGTATTTACCTACTATAAATTGCTATCTAATTTGAACTTTCATTTTCCAGGCTTGAGACTCACTAGACATTTTAGGAACCTATGGGCAATCAGAGCGATTCAGGAGATTGAAAAGAATGCGATTTTACATATCCAGAGCTTTACTTTGCTCCCCCACTTGCTTCAATCGTTAAATATACCAAAGAGGGTTGTTCTGACCTATTACGGAGGTCATCTCGGAATAATTGACGATTTTGGACGGACCAATCCATATTATTTACGGTCCATACTCAATATACCAGATGTGGTTATAGCAGATGAATTAGACAGCACCATACTGCATGATCGGGCAAAAAGATATTTTCCAGGCAATGAGGAGGCTTTGAAGGAAAGGATGGTGATCTTTCCATTCATTG
Source organism: Thermoplasmata archaeon (assembly GCA_020348445.1). Lineage (GTDB taxonomy): Archaea > Thermoplasmatota > Thermoplasmata. Next base: position 3,922,775 of record CP070751.1, on the reverse strand, counting down.
GCATCGATTCCGAGGTTTTTGACCCCAATAAGGTCATTCCATATTCCTGGGATCGACAAAATATCCATAAAGACGGCCTGATTGTATTTAAAGGCGGTGCAATAGAGAGGATGAAAGGAGATTCCACCCTCATAAAAATTGCTAAAAACGTTCTTTCTAAAAGAAAGGATGTGACCTTCGTTTGGGGGGGATATTTTCATACATATCCCGCCGAAAAACCAGAGGCTTTAAAAATGGAATTAAGGGGGTTATGTGACAAATATCCAAAAAACGCTTTTTATATGGGGAGGTATGAACTAAATGAGCTGCCCTCGCTTCTCAAAGGTGCTGACGTTGTTCCCCATTTCCATAAAAAGATTGTGGATTGCCTATCAACGTTCGGAAGAGAGTCATTAATGATGGGAAGTTACATGATGGCCGCAAACATTGGCTGGTACAGAAATTTAATGGATAAAAGCAAGGGATTACATGTTTTTGAGTGGGCGGATGATGATAGGCTTATCAAAGAAGCAACAGATGAATTGATTTATCTAGCCGACAATATTGATGAGACCAGAAAAAAAGGGTTGGAGAACAGAAAATACGCAATGAAATACTGCTCAGCAAAGGTCTCAGCTCTACAACACAAGATGATATATGAAGCTTTGGCAAATGATGAACCCCATCCAACCACAAAAGAGCTATTATCGATAGCTCATAATGCAGGGAAATAAAAGAAATCCTAAGCCATGGATTTACTACTTGTAATTTTGTTTTAGACAATCGACTATATACTCCACCTCTTTATCCTCCAATCCTTCATACATTGGCAGGGCGAGAGTGTCATTGAAGGCCCCGGTTCCATTTGGGCACAAGCCATCGTATAGAGGTAGATTGCTTAGTGAATATGTACCTATGGTGCACCCTATACCCTCGTTTCTCAATGCTTTTATCGTGGCGTTCCTCGTATTTTGTTTTCCAATTAGCACCACATAACTTTGATAAACATGTTTCACATTGTTACGCTCCAAAGGGGCTGCAACATCCATACCTATCTCTCGAATCAGGTCATTATAAAGTTTTGCCAATCTTCTTCTTTCTTCAATGGCCCTATCTAGTATTTCCATTTGTTCTATACCGATAGCAGCCAATATATCGCTCATGCGATAATTGTACCCAAGAATGCTGAAAGTAGACAATTTGAGTTCAAGATTATCATGTTTTGTTATTTCATCCATGCCGTGGTTCCTGATCGTTTTTGCTTTTTCTGCTACCTCATAATCGTTTGTGGTGATCATCCCCCCCTCACCTGTAGAGATTATCTTCCTTGGATGAAAACTGAAACACCCGGCTTTACCGAAATTTCCCACTTTTATCCCACCAAACTCTGCACCGTGGGCAGGAGCTGCGTCCTCGATTACAAAAATGTCATTTTCTTTTGCTATTTCCATTATCTCTGCCATGGGGGACGGATGACCAAAGCTGTGAACAGGGATTATTGCTTTTGTTTTGGAAGTAATTTTATCCCTTATTTCTTGCGGTTTGATGCAGTAGCTATCAAGATCTATATCTGCCAGAACAGGATTTGCACCAGTGAAATGCACTGCATTGCCTGTTGCAGGAAATGTGAAGTCGGGAACTATGACTTCATCACCCTTTCCAATGCCCATTGCCAGCAATGATACATGTAATGCCGCAGTGCCAGAACTCACCGCTATTGCATGTTTACAGCCGGTGTATTTTGCATATTTTAATTCAAACTCAGCAACTTTTGGGCCTTGGGTCACCCATCCAGTTTTTAGAACTTCCTCGATTACCTTATGGGTGGTGGCAGGAAAAAACGGCTTAGCAAGTGGAATGTCCATGGGGATATCACCAATTTGCCGATATCGGGATAATAAGTTTTAAATCTTACTTACTCTTATTCTCATTTTCAGCCGGTGTTGGTAATGAGCATAGAAGGCAAGAAGATAATGATCACAGGAGGAGCAGGTTTTATAGGTTCTCATCTTTCTAATAGGCTTTCTGATAAAAATGAGTTGGTAATTTTCGACAATTTCTCAAGGGGCATAATGGACGAAAACCTACGTGACAAAACCAATGTATCTTTCAAAAGTGGAGATATATTGGTGGCAGATGAGCTAAAGGCTGCGATGAAGGGGTGCGATATAGTTGTTCATTTGGCTGCTGTTGCCGGTATCGATACAGTTGTAAAAAAACCTGTTCGGACAATTGAAGTGAATTTCCTGGGTTCTTACAATGTATTTAAGAATGCATATGATTTGGGCATTGACAGGGTTATTTTCGCATCCACAAGTGAGGTATACGGGCCCTACACCTATAACGCTCGGGAGGAGGATTTGACAACACAAGGCCCCGTCAATGAGGTGAGATGGGGCTATGCGGTAAGTAAACTAGCAACAGATCATCTGGCCTTCGCGTTTCACAGGCAGTATGGGCTTGGCGTTACACCCCTTAGATTCTTCAACATTTATGGTCCAGGGCAACTTGGTGAGGGAGCTATACAGACCTTTGTTATAAACGCAACCCAAGATCAAGATATAGTAATCAATGGGGACGGAACTCAGATTAGAGCCTGGTGCTATGTCAGTGATGCAGTTGATGGAATTGTAAAGGTTATGGCTTCCACAAAAGCAATAGGCGAGGCCTTTAATATAGGCAATCCCAGGGAGAGCCTATCAGTTTTTGAACTTGCTCAGAACGTAAAAAGACTGGCGAGCTCGAAATCAAACATCATTTTTAAAAACGTTGGCAGCTATCCCGATGTTCATCTTAGGGTGCCCAATATAGAGAAAGCAAGGAAGATTTTGGAGTTTGAGCCAAAAGTGGGTTTGGAAGAGGGCATACAAGAGACTATAAATTGGTTTAGGAGTACATGGTGACGGTAATTTTCATTACATGTTGCTATACGATTTGAATAAGTAGAATGTGAGGGGCAAAAAAAATGCAAGGAAATAAACAAGGAGACGGCATTGATAAAAAAGAAATTCTCGAATATTGGGATCATAAAGCCAAGGAATTAAAAGAATCACCTCAAGCCACCATGGGGGATGTCAACCTCCGTATGCTTGAAATCGACCTGCTGCTAACTCATTTAGATGAAGAGAATCACGTGCTCGATGTGGGATGTGGAAACGGTTTTGCTACAGTGATTTTTTCTAAGAATGTAAAGAGCATAGTTGGCATCGATTTCTCCGAAGAAATGGTCAATCAGGCTGAGGCTACAATCAAGGAAAATCCTCCAGAAAAGAAAAACCTATCGTTCAAACAAATGGATGTGCTAAATCTTACATATCCTGAAGATACCTTCGATGTTGCAATCAGCGAGCGGTGTTTAATAAACCTTAGAAGCTGGGAAGACCAACAGGGTGCTATGTTGGAGATAAAACGGGTGCTTAAAGAAGGTGGAAAATTTTTGATGATCGAGGGAACAAATGAGGGTTTAAATGAACTCAATAGAATGAGAAAGTACTATGGTTTACATGAAATCATAAAGCATTGGCACAATCTGCTTCTTGATAACGATAAATTGATGGATTTTCTAAATGAAAATTTTAAAATCATGGAGATCAGGAGCCTTGGTACCTACTATTTCGTCTCAAGAGTGGTTCACCCCCTCGTTGTTCTGCCCGATGAGCCAAAATTCGAAGCCAAAATCAATGAAGTGGCAAGAAGACTCGCCTTTGATATCCCTGATTTTGATGATATATCCATCAATAAACTGTATGTTCTATCAAAAAATTAGATAAAAGTTGTATAGATTACTCGTATTTTCCCGTTAATATCCTCTTCTCCTTTCTCAAAACACCCAAAATCCACTTTCTCAGGTTCGTTTTTGCTGCCTCGTTGAACCATTTTTCCTTATCCCCGAGTTGGAGATCAACACTGTTCTCCTCCACAATTTTTAGAAAATCCATCTTCTGCACATAGTACAATCTCAACCAATCAAATTCTGTTCTCAGCATTCTGGAACTTTTCTCAAATTTGCGGCCGTATCGTTTTGAAAATGCATCCATATATGAATCTTTACCAATCTCCTTAACGTTCTCACCAACTGCCACAGGGTACCATTTCATCTTACCTATTTTCCATACCCTCATCCATAAATCGAGGTCATCCCCCCACTGGAAGTTACGCCATCCTCTAACTTCATCCATTATCTTCCTGGGGTAAACTCCTCCAAAAATAGCCTGGACAGCCAGATTCGGGTACTCATCAATACATTTGTATAAAAATGTCTTCCATATTGGATAATATACGGTATCTGTGTCCACCTGAAGGATATAATCTCCCTTACTTTTTTTAAAGGCGATTTGTCTTCCTTTGCCTCGCACACATCTTTTTTGAAGGGCAGTCATATTTTCATGTGAAGATGCATATTTTTTCAGCACTTCCATGCTTCTATCTTTGGATTTACTGTCCACCACAATATATTCAAATTCTTCCTCGTCAAGTTGCGAATAGATGGAATCCAAATGCCGCTTCAATGCATGGGCACAGTTGTAGTTCGTGGTGCAGATACTGAATTTAGGTTTTTTCATCCACCCACTCCTATTTCATACAATCATATACTATTTTTGTCAATCTTTTCTTTCTTTCATTTAGAGGAAATAAGGTCATGATTCTTTTTCTTGCATCACCACCTATATCTGAATTAAGCGCCTCTTTTATCTTTTCAGCCGTGGCTTTCGCATCTCCATATTTTACATAGAATCCCGCGTCACCAACAACTTCTGGAATGCCCCCTCTTCTGGTAACAACAGGGACACATTCGCAAAGCATGGCCTCAGCCAGGGCACAGCCAAAGGATTCCTGATAAGAGAGCTGTGTATATACTTTTGCCATCTGATAGTATCCCCTTATTTTATCATAGGGAATAAAATCTAAAATTTCAAGATTAGGAGGTGCCTTTGCTCTCCACTCCTTAGCCAGTTTTGGATCATGCCTACCTATCATTACGAATTTCACATCTGGAAGGAGCTTGGCTGTCTTTAGAAATGTATCTAGTCCCTTAATAGCGATGGTGACTTCGTTTTCGAGTTTTCCAACGGTAACTACCATCTTTTCCTTTTCGCCCTTTGGAAGGAAGGTTTGAGGATCAAATCCATGATACAATGTGATGACATCATCCCTATCTACCCATTTTAGCACCCATTCCTTTGTTGATTCAGATACTGCTATGACTTTATTCGCTTTTTTAAGGGCATAGCGGGTCTTTTTAATCCTTTTACCCCTCATTGCGCCGTAACCGATCTCAGGCATGCTTACTACATCCCATCCTCCTGCAATTACAATGGTCTTTTTTCTTAAAATTCCGGATAAATGGAGGGCCATTGTTGCATTACCCAGGGTGAACCAAGATATATTTACATCTGTTTTGAGAATGCTTCTTAGCATTCTAAAAATGTCTTTTTTACCCTTATATTGGAAAGGCATAACCTGGAACTCTTCTTTGAGAATTTCCATATCACGCTGAATATAGGAAGAGGAGAATGGATAAATAACTAGTATCCTTCTTTTATTGGCCATTTATCCTTATTCCTCCTTTAATATGGATAAAAATCCAAATTACTCTTGTACCATTTAACAAATCTTTCCAAACCAGTTTCTATGTCTATGGTAGGTTTATACCCAATTAATTTTTCGGCCTTCCCGACATCTGACAATGTATGTTTTGCATCCCCTTTTATCTCTTCTCCGTAAATTGGCTCGATATCGCTGCCAATTAATTGTTTCAGATATTCGAACAGTTGGTTTACCGTAACCCTCTTTCCTCCTCCTATGTTGAGGATTTCTCCGTCAGCACCACTGGTTTTAAGGAGCATGAGATTGGCTGATACGATATCTTCAATATAGGTTAGATCCCTAGTCTGGTCGCCATTTCCAAATATGGTGGGTGACTCGCCCTTAATTAGTGCTTTTGTAAAAATCGGGATGGCAAGATCCGGTCTCATTCTGGGACCGTAGACGGTGAAATATCGTAAGGACACCGTGGGAATTCCATAGAGTTCGTTATACACCCGTGTATAATGCTCAGCAACCAACTTGCTTACACCATATGGGGATAGGGGTTGGGTAGGATGGTTTTCATCAAAGGGAAGGTATTCCACCCTGCCGTAAACCGAAGAAGAAGAGGCATTGATTACACGTTTCACATCATTCTTTCTTGCCACCTCCAAGATATTTAGAGTTCCCTTAACGTTCACCTCATTGGGTTTTAACGGATTGTCCACCGAGGCTCTCACACCGGGCTGGGCTGCTTCGTGAAAGATGAACTCTATGCCGTCTTTGACGATATTATCTAGTTGCTCTTTGTCCAGTATATCTCCTTCCACAAAACTGCAGTTCTTATTTTTTAAAACCAGTTCGATATTCTTCCTTTTTATCCCAATATCATAATATAGGTCCATATTATCTAGAATTACAACCTCGTTTTCAAGTTGAGCGAGATTCTCTGCAAGATGGGAGCCAATGAATCCCGCGCCGCCTGAGATCAGAATTTTTGCCATTTATGTATCCGCCTTTCAACCCTTTATAAACGCTCTCATATGGAACCCTTTTATATTAACTTTTTCAGGTTTTCAATCCAGGGTGATAATTGTTTGGCCCTTTCCCACCACCGTGTTCCCCTTAATTCCTATTAAAGTTTATTCAAGGAACACTTTATCCTTTGGTTATGTTTCTATAATACTTAGATCTTAAACCTCAGGCCTCCTTGCCCCCTCCGCCCGCCCATAAAGCAAAGAATCCAGGGCAAATACACCAAAAAAACAATAAATTACCTAAAAGCAAAAATCTTATAAGGCCAACCCAATTCCCGATAGATGAAGGCCATATTCCAGCTCTTGCGCCCATTAAACTGTGTTATGGTGGCAGCTGCAGTGGCAATTGGTGCGTTGGTGGCAAGCGGCTTGGAGGGAGTAGATGATAATTATAGGGCCGTTGGCCTGGCCTGTATCGTGGCATTTCTATTTACCGGGGCAGGCAATTCACTAAACGACTATTATGACAGGGAAACAGATCGTATCAACCACCCCAAACGACCTATTCCATCCGGGAAAATAAAATCCAATAGTGCGTTATTTCTGGCTATCATTTTATTTATTGTCTCACTATTTATGGCGTTATTCATAAACATAATTGCCTTTATCATAGTTATTGCGAATTTGGCTGTTATGCTTTCCTATGAGATATTCTCCAAGGCCAAAGGTGCCCAAGGAAACATTACAATCAGCTGGCTTACTGCCACGACATTTTTGTTTGGTGGTGCGGCGGTTTGGGCAGTGGAAAGAACCTTCATTTTGGCTGTACTGGCGTTTCTTGCCACCCTAGGAAGAGAAATTGCCAAGGACATAGAAGACATCAAAGGTGACAAAGACAGGTACACATTACCTATGAAAATGGGCATAAAAAATGCTGGTATTGCAGCCTCTTCATCCATTGCTTTAGGGGTGTTAATCAGCCCAATGCCGCTTCTGACAGGAGTATTTTCAAGTGAAGGATCAAGATACTATATTCCCGCAATAGTTGTTGCTGATGCAATATTTATATACTGCATCTTCCTTCTGTTGCGAGGAAATACCAGTGCATCAACTCCCATAAAAGGGGCAATGCTAATCGCTTTGCTAGCTTTCCTTGCTGGAGGTATATTACCTGTATGATTGCTCATTTCAATAATTGGTGATGAAAATGAAGGTAATAGATTATATACGCAGCAAACTAAGACTCGAGAAACTGCATATGACTCTAATCGATCCAGAAAAATTGAGTCCAAAAGAATGCGCGAATATCGCATATTTAGCATTTCTCGCAGGTACCGACGCGGTGATGGTTGGTGGCTCCACAGGCATAGATGCGGACAATCTGGATTCAAGTGTACAGGCGATGAAGGATAAGGTTCCCATACCCATAATTCAGTTCCCTTCCCATTCAAAGGCTTTAAGCTCGAATTTTGATGCAATATACTTCATGTCGTTGTTGAATTCCAAGGATATAAAATATATTATCGGGGAGCAAATGATGGCCTCTCCCATCATAAAGGATATTGGAATCGAGACTATCCCCATGGGTTATGTGATTGTAGAGCCAGGGATGAAGGTGGGGGAGATGGGTGATGCAGATCCTGTAAAAAGGAACGATTTAAAAACAGCTATCGGCTATGCTCTTGCTGCAGAGTTTTTGGGGATGAAATTTGTATATCTTGAGGCGGGCTCTGGGGCACCGGAACCTGTGCCTCCAGAAATGATAGAGGCTGTTAAGAATGAACTTTCAATACCTTTGATCGTGGGCGGAGGCATAAGGGATGCGAAAGCAGCATCCAGAATATCAGAAGCCGGTGCTGACATCGTGGTAACAGGAACAATAGTCGAACTCAGCAAAGATGTGGAGGGAGCACTGAGAAACATTGTTAAAGGTGTGAAAAGTACCACAATCATAAATCGATTCTAAAGTACAAATACAAGATAAATCCTCATTGTATCATAGGAGCCCGTTGTATAATTTATGTTATTTGGGATTTTTTCCCCAATCTTTTTTTTATATATGGAACTACCACAGAAGGATTACGTAAAAGGCATAACATCCGTTCCTTTGTATTTTGTGGATGATTTAACCTCCGCCCTTGCTCAACAATATGTTGGACATAATCTGCTGTCCACTCTTGTTTTTGTAGGGGAGAGGGAAGATATGGTGATTGACAATTTGAATCGAAAGTTGGATCTAACAACTTCTGTTCCATGGCCATTTTATAGAACCTGGTACCATATAGAGGAGTTGCAACTGAAAAGGTGAAACATGAAGCTCCGAGTTGCCGCATCCTTTGTGCGAAAACCAAGCTCTTCTGCATCTCAGCTTTGGTCTCTCCTGGTAGGCCCACTACGAAAAATAAACCCACTTTAATACCCACTTTCTTAGCGGTCTTCACAGTGTCTTCAACAGATTCCAGTTTGAGATGCTTACCTATAATCTCAGTTACTACGCGTTGCGAGCCGGATTCAGGTGCAACCCAAATCAATTTGCAACCGGAACGCTTCATAGCCGAGAGCAGTTCTTTGTCCAACTTGTCTGCGCGGATACCGTTGGGATTGTACCATTCTATATCAAGGCCTCTTGTTATTATCTGTTTACATATTTCCAAGATACGTTTTTTGTTGTGTGTGAGATTATCATCTTCGAAGAGCACAGTTCTTATGCCATGTCTATGAACCATTTCCTCAAGTTCATCCACAACGTTATTAGGGGATCGCATGCGCATTTTCTTACCCATTGTTATATCGATGGAGCAAAATATGCAGTCATAAGGACAGCCTCTACTGGTTATAATCGGGGAATAAAGGGACTTGACTTGCACGCCATGTACCCCAGAGGAGGCTTTGGATGCCTCGAAGTAGGCTTCCAGGTCCAATAAATGTCTAGCCGGGAAAGGAATAGAATCGAGGTTCTCTATTAAGGGGGAAGGAGGATTAATATGGACTTTCCCACCTTCTTCATAAGCGACGCCATTTATTTTTTGCGCTCCATGCACCCCCTCAATTTCCATTTGTTTTATTATCTCGAAAAAAGTCTTCTCCCCCTCACCCATAACAACAAGATCCACATCCTCGTGTCTTGCACAATCCTCTGGGCGAATGGTAGGATGAGAGCCTCCTAATATGGTGGTGATTTCCTGGCCCGCTTCCTTCACTGCAGAAGCGGCTATGAAGGCCCCCTTCTCCTGAATCGTATACGGAACTGTGATTCCCACCACACTTGGCTTTTCTTGACGCACGATTTCTAAGATTTCCTTAGGTGATAGACCATGATAGACAAAGTCTCCTTCAAAATACTCATTTTTATCCCAGCCCTTAAGTAAAATGTCCTGAATACTTACGTCATGATCCTTTTTTTCCAATTCAGCAGCAAGGTAAGCCAGGCCTAATGGGATATATGGGGAAGGCGTTCCTAAATTTCGCGGGAGAATTATGGGGGGATTGATTAGTAAAATTTTCATGAGAGATAAACATAATGCCTGAAGTATAAAAAGATTTAGACGATATTACCCTCAGCAGAACTGGGTTAATAACTTTGTCTAAATGATTTTTAAACAGCACGATTTAAACCAACATATATCAAAGAATAATGATAGAAAAAATATGTGCACAAGATGCGTTTATCTGCATGACATTAATGCGATATATATTTTACAATTAACTTGTTTAATCCCAATAACCTTATTAGTAACAGATAAATTTTAATACCAAATCACTCATTCGGATTAAATTGAGACCAGTATTTCCGGGTATTATTTATATGATAATCAAGAATAACAGGGGATTTACATGGAAGAATCGCTTTGCAGTATCGAAATTTTAAAGAGTCCCGATTCGTACCTAGCAAGAATTCAAACCGATTTGGGTGGCGTAAGAGAGGTAAAAAGTACGACCTTCGAAGGAGTATTGGAGCAGGTTGTGCTTGACCTTCAGGAAGAGTTCGATGTGACCCTCTAATTACACCACTTTCCCATCTTTCATGATGTTTTTTACGCTTCCATCCTCGTATTTTACTGTGATGTCAGGATCCTTAATCAAACCGTCCAAGTGGATCAGGGATTTTGCATCATCATCATAATTGGCACCGATAGCAACATGACATGTACCGTAAACTTTCTCATCCTCGAGCATGTTGCCAACGATCTTTGCATTTTGGTTGAGACCTATTCCCAGCTCTCCCAGGTTACGAGCATTTTGCGCGTACGTTTTTTCCATCTTTTGTGGGATTTTTCCCTGGCTCACGAATTCCGAAACCGTTTTTTCGGCCTTCTCTATGGTTTTTTTCAGTTCCTCTGCCTCATCCTCACCTGTAATTTCCGTTACAAAGCCATTTTCCACTTTTGCCATGATCGGAGTTTTGATGATGACCTCTCCCCCCTCAACAGTTATGCTTCCGTCAAATCCTATCATGCCATTTGAAGTTCCCAGCTCAGGAGATATAAAAACCTCACCACAGGGCAGATTGCCTCCCTTGCCCAATTCTTTGAAGTTACCATCGTCTGCCTTCGCCTCTCTTCCTTTTAACCCAATAACAATGTCAGTGCCAGATTCAGCGATAATATGCACCTCAATGGCTTTGTCAAGCTCATCTTTAATTTTCTTACAAGTTTCCCTCAATTCAGTGTAATCAATTGGGACGGTCTCCGTGAACATCCTGGCTGTTATTGAGGGTGACCAGAAAGAGCGGGTCTTCTTCTCATTCAAAAGGTAGTGGAAGGTATTATCGTACTCCTTATCTCCCACTTTGTAGGGATTCTTTAGGGCCTTTTTGTCTTTACCAAGCTTCTGCTTGCTAATGGATAATATTATATCTGGATTTGACTTGATTGCGGAAATAACGCTGTCTTCTGCAAAATCCAACTGGGTTTTAACGGGCTGGAATATCAATACAGGAAGTGCACCCACCTCGCTTGCGGCATCATATAGGGCCATTGAAATACTCTGTACATCCTTATCTGGATTGGTGATGATGAGCACCTTTTCGTCCTTCTTTGTGCCTAAAACCTCGTTTATAGCCACATCTGCGGCCTTTTGCAGTTTCTCATCGATTTGTAAGTTATCGTCGAATTTATCAGACATGTGTTCGCCTCCAGGAGTTCGAGAATCGCAATTTAGGTTCATTAAGGTTTTTATGCTTAGATATTTTGCGTGGTTTAAGAGTACCCGCACCACAACCCTAATAACTTATTCCAACCATTTGGGAATGCATGTCAGAATCCCCTGAAAAACCAGGTCTTCAGCCCAAGTTCAAACCCGAGAGCATCTCTGTCATTCACTCATTTATCAAGCAGAAGGTGGAGGAAGCCAAGGCGAAAGGTGTTGTGTTGGGCCTTTCTGGGGGACTTGATTCCGCTGTTGTCGCGAAACTATGCGTTGATTCTTTGGGTTCCGAGAAGGTGCTCGTGCTTATAATGCCTGAGACCACCACACCAGAGGAGGACATCAAAGATGCCTTGGAATTTGCATCTTCACTCAGCATTGATTATCGTGTAATAGATATCACTGAAATTGTGGAATCATTTACTTCCCTTTTATCTCCTGTGAGTCTCGATTCCAAAGCATTGGGCAATATCAAAGCCAGATGCAGGATGATACTCCTTTATATACATGCAAATCTTGATAATAAAATCGTCATGGGAACAAGCAACAAAAGCGAGCTTCTTACCGGTTATTTCACGAAATTTGGGGACAGTGGAGCAGATTTCGCACCTATCGGTGATCTCTACAAGACCCAGATTATTGAATTGGCAAAAGCCATCGACATACAAGAGACCATCATTTCAAAACCCCCCTCAGCAGGACTTGCCCAAGGCCAGACCGATGAGAATGAGCTTGGAATCCGATATAAGGATTTGGATGCAATCCTTCTTGGAATCGAGCTCAAACTGGATGCCAAGGAAATTGCTAAAAGGACAGGAATTGCGGAGAACGAGGTTGCCAGAATTCTGGATTTGGTACAAAAAAATGTGCACAAGAGAAAGATACCATTGATTCCTAAATTGGGAATCAGAACGTTGGGCGCGGATTGGAGGGAATAACTAATTATAAATTAAAGAACACTTGGACGATGGTAGGAAGGGATCTTTTGAAGTATCATACCTTCTATATTGATGGGGACTAAGCGCTGTGCAATTGATTTTGCATTCTCCAATTTCCTTTCATTGTCAGCACAAATCGTGAATACCACCTCCCCCTTTTCCACTTTGTCGCCACCTTTTTTCTTAAGAATGACACCTGCGCCTTTATCCTTTGGTGAACCTGCTGCCCTAGCTATTTTCACAAGATGCTTGTTTCTGATCTCGGCAATATACCCGCCGGTATTTGTGATAAAGTCAAATTTGCATTCTCCAATTTTAATGCCCTCGGATTTAATATCAGGATCCCCTCCTTGAGCCTGGATGATCTCCTTCATCTTTTCTAGAGCCTTTCCATTATCCAGAAGTTTCTTGGCATATTCCTTACCAGAGCCGTGGACGACTCCCCCCATCTCCAGCATTATCCCCGCCAACCCGCAGGCCTTCTCGATTAGACTACCTGCCACCTCTTTACCTTCCAAAGCCATCATGGCCTCACTTGCTTCAAGGGAACATCCGATAGCCCTACCAATGGGCTGGCCCCCATATGTGATTGCACATTCAACTCTTATGTCCAATCTTTCCCCAAGATCCATGAAATCCCTGGCATATTTTTTAGCAAGCTCTTCATCCGGAACCTTTGTTCCTTGGCCAATTGGGATATCTAGGAGGAAATACTCTGCGCCAACGGCTTTCTTCTTTGCCACCACAGAAGCTATAACCTGCGAGTAGGGATCGATTGCCAAGGGATATTCAGCTCGAATGATGAGATCGTCCGCAGGAGCGATATTCACACCACCTCCCCAGGCAATCACTCCTCCAACACTCTCTGTTATTCGTTTTATTTCGGAGGCCTTTAGTGTGACATTTGCAAGGACCTCGAAGATGTCTGCAGTACCACATGCACTACTAATGGCCCGAGAACTGGTCTTGGGTATGGTCAGGCCTGCAGCAGCTAAAATAGGAACAACCAAGAGGGTGACCTTATTACCGGGAACACCGCCTATGCTGTGGAAATCGAAGATAGGTTTTTTGTCGATCTCAATGATGTCTCCAGTTTCCACCATGGCTTTTGTCAAATCTGTGATTTCTCTTAGGTTCATACTATTTATATAAACCGCGGTTACATAGGCTGAAAGCTCAATATCTGACAGGGTTCTATCCACTATATCCTTAACTATTGCCCTTATCTCCTCTTGGCTCAATTCTTGACCATTCATCTTCTTCTTAATGAAATCAACAGATTCCGGTCTAGTGGTGGGCATCAAATCCACATTCATGCCATCCTTTATCTCGAGAGTATTAAAACCTATTTCAAGCAATCCCACCTCTTCTGTATCTACAATGCTATCTGTGGTTTCCACAATGGCGGTGATGCTACTTTTTGGTCCCACCACCCTAACTCTATCCAAATTCCTCACACCCAACTCCTTTGCATCCTTCTCATGGAGTATAACAGTGAACTCGCCTGCGCAAAGATCTATTTTTTTTACTTTATACATATATATCCCCTCTTAAAATACCAATTTATTTGATATCCATAGATTTAATAATTTCATACGCTGCATGTGGTGATATAACGCCCTCCTCAGTTACGATTACATCTATGTATTCTGGAGGAGTCGCATCAAAAACCGGATTAAATAACTTCACACCTGGAAAATCATCCTGATTAACAATTTCATTAACATCCCTTTCTTCTATCTCCACAAGCTCCCCTGCCATGGTCTCATGGGAGAACTTGTAGGTTTCGGCACACACCATCACAGGTACCCTCGCTTCATGGGCGCACAGCGCTATCTGAGATGTGCCAATCTTGTTTATTACTGCACCGTTTGAGGCAACCGTATCTGCTCCCACCACTACCATATCCACTTTTGACATAACGTATCTAACTGCAGAGTCCACTATTAGAGTTGTGGGCACCCCCGCCTTGACAAGTTCTCTTACGGTGATATAACCCTGTCTTTTAGGTCTTGATTCAGTGGCATAGACCCTAATATTCTTACCATCTTTATGGGCCTTGATGATCGTGGAGACTGCTGCTGAACTGTTGCAGTGGGTTACTAACACATCACCATCCTTTATTCTTTTAGAGCCTATCTCAGCTATGACATCAAGGGCAGATTCAGATTTTTTTATAAAATTATCTGCAGAGGCGGATACTTTCTTTTTTAATTCAGTGATGTTGTCCTCTTTTTCAATCCCCTTCAATACTATAGCCAGTGCATTTCTCAGAGAAACAGCAGTTGGCCTTGTTGATAACAAACGTTCTTTGGCCTCTATCAGGTCATCTTTGAATTGCCCGATATCTGAGCCTTCATAACTCAAGGTAAAATCTTTTAAGGCCAAAGCTGCCAGGCGGGCGATCTTTGCAGCACCCCTCACCTCCATGGTTTCTATCTTTTTTGCGGCTTCTTCAAGGTCCATATCAATCAACTTTCCTCCCGCTAGATACCAACTGTATGGTATAAGTGTTCATTATAAGGATACCTCGGTTCCACTCTCCTTTTTCAGAGGTTACTCGAAATACTCATTGGAGTTACGGATAAGGTAGGGGTTAAATAAGGTTTTTTCTGTTGTAGAATCAAATCAGTAATAAGATGAATAATTGAATCACGGTATTTTTGTTTAGACATTATATCCGCGCTACATACCAGAAATCACGTGATATCAGCTATCCTGCAGGAGACCTATATCCTATTTATAAAAGGGATGTGGCAGAGTAAATGTTTGTATCCTTTTAATTATACATTCCGAAGGGGTCCATGTCTTTTAGGTAACTCATCTGGAGTTCCAATCGAACGTCCTCCTCCAACTCCCCTTCTATCACCACATTGAGCAGGATATCCACAACTTCCCGTATGCGTTGAATCTCCACTTTCAGCTCATTGACAGCCTTAATAAGTTCCTCTGTGCTTGCACTCATATCATATTCACCCTGCGTTATTACGTTAATATCTTAGGTTATTATTATGCTTTTCCTTGGTTCAAATATTAGAAATACTGGATGTTTTCTAATGCCCGTATCTCCCATAATCAGGGGCTATATTTCTCAACTCGGAGCGTTGACAGTTTTCGCAGAACAAGGTTTTGTCCTTTTTTTCCAAAGGCATTCTACACCGTGTACACAATGCAAGTAACACACCAAGATTTGGCCTGTCCGTGGATAGTTGAAGAGAGGGTTTTACCTGCACCACTTTTGCCCTGATAATATCACCTATTCTGAACTCCTTCCATACGTCAGCGGTATACCCCTCTGATATCTTGGAAATATGGATAGAACCTAAAGTCTCACCACTTACTGCTCTGGTATTACCCTCCACGCGCACCACATCTGCGATGACCATGCTACTTTTTACATCACCCACACGGGCCAAGACCATGTCCCCAACATTTAACCTCACCAGGGGATTTATGGGTTCTACCTTAGCCACCATCTCCTCAGCATCGAGATTCAACCTTCCCAAATAGGACGAGAAAATGCTGCCCTTTTGCTCGTAGGTTCCCTCACCCGCAAGGAATTCCTCAGTTGTGGCGATCTCCTCCCCTGGTATTACGATTTTCTTCTCCTTGTTCATCTCATTCCCTCAATTTTTCCATTCTGAACATCATCACATCAAAGAATTTTTTTTCCTTGCTGTGAAATTTGAATGTATGTCTAATTTCGAATTCGTAACTTTTTGTATGTGTTACCCTTGCTTTTTGTTTTTTTGCTTCTTCTTCGATGAATTCTCGGGTTTTTTCAAGATGAAGCGAATAGACAACCTTAGCAATGTCTAATGCCACTTTTATAAAGGGTCTATCTGCATGCTTTTTCTGCGCCCCAAAAGGCGGATTTTGTAGCACAGTATCGCACTTCATATTAAAATCTTTTATCTCAGATATGCGAAAATCCACCTCCAAACCGAAATTCTCTACCGTTTCAGTCGCTATTTCAATGGCTTTGGAATCAATATCTATTCCCATTACCTCCCTTGCTCCAAGTAGCTTAGCACCTATAGCAAAGGTCCCGGTTCCGCATCCTAGGTCAAATACCACTTTATTTTCAATATCCCCAAAGGAGTGGGCAAGAAAAAGCACATCTGCTGCGATATTGGCAGGTGTTGCATACTGTTCCAAACGAGGTTTTGGCTCAGGATGAGATGGTATTTTTTGTAAAGTCATCTCCAGTGCTTTTTTCTTCACTTCAGCCGACTCCTTATCAAATTGTATATTTTTAATAGAACACCAAAACGTATATATCAACTCTCCCTTTTATCCATTCCCTTGGAGGGCCGAATATCATGATAAAAATAGTGGAGTGCGTTCCGAACTTCAGTGAAGGGCGGAATAAAGAAGTTTTAGAGGCCATTGCACAGCAGATCAAGAATACCGAAAAAGTAAGACTCCTGGCTTACGAATCTGACAAGGACCACAACAGAAGTGTTTTCACGTTTGTGGGAGAACCTGAAGGTGTAAAAAAAGCCGCATTTTCCGCCATATCCAAGGCAGCAGAACTAATTGATATGAACGAGCATTCTGGTGAACATCCCAGAATCGGGGCCACAGATGTTGTGCCTTTTATACCCATTTCAGGAGTTACTATTGACGACTGTGTGAATATGGCAAAAGAACTGGGACAAGAGGTAGCAGATAAATTGAAGATACCTATATACCTCTATGAACACGCGGCCATAAAACCGACAAGACAGAACCTTGCTAATATCAGGAAAGGGCAATATGAAGGCCTAAAGGAAGCTATCTCAAAGGATCCTGATAGAAAACCCGATTTTGGACCAAGTAGTCTGCATCCAACTGCCGGTGCAACTGTAATCGGGGCAAGAATGCCCCTTGTGGCGTACAATGTCAATCTAAGCACCAATGATATAAATGTAGCAAAATCTATTGCAAAAGCAATAAGGCACTCCAGCGGGGGTCTCAGATATGTCAAGGCCCTTGGGCTGGAGATCAAGGAGCGAGGAATTGTTCAGGTCTCCATGAACCTGACAAATTATCAACAAACCCCGATCTTCAGGGTTTTTGAGATGATTAAGAAGGAAGCTGAAAGATATGGTGTTGAAATCTTGGGTAGTGAGATTGTGGGTTTAATCCCAATGAACGCCCTTGTGGATGCTGCAGATTATTACCTCAGAATTGAGAATTTTGATAAATCCCAGATTCTTGAGAACAGGTTGTGGGAGTGAGTTTTTGGATATCGAATCCGACATCGAAGATTTACTAAAGGAAATATCTTCCGACTCCCCTGCCCCAGGGGGAGGAAGTGTGGCCGCCCTTGCAGGCAGCTTTGGCGCTGCCCTGATCTCGATGGTATGCAATCTCACCATTGGAAAGAAAAAGTATGGGGTTGTTGAGGACGAAATGAAAAGGATTTTGGAAGAAGCCGAGGCCCTAAGAGAGGAACTATTTGGCCTTTCCAAAAAGGATATGGAGGCTTTCTGTGAAGTTATGGAAGCCTTCAAAATCAAGGATGAGGCCATAAGAAATGAGAAACTACAAAGTGCCTACAAGAGGGCAGCTAGTGTACCTTATTTAGTGGCGAAAAAATGCCTTAGGGTCATAGAATTAGGGCAATTTACTACAGCAAAGGGTAACCAAAATGCCATAACAGACTCTGGTGTAGGAGCTCTTTTAGCATATTCAGGTTTTTCGGGGGCTATCTTGAATGTGAAGGTGAACCTGAAATATATTGAAGATGAGGATTTCGTAAGCAAAACGAAAAATGACATGGATAATCTTCAAAAGAAGGCAGAGAGCATTAAAGTAACCATTATTAATGAAATAGAACGGTTTTTTTCCTGATTTATACTCATTTAAATCACTTGTATTTTGGTATTATGTGATTTGTGGTTTAAAGAAAAATAAAATTTGTGTATATAATTAGATCCTTATCCCTTCAAAGGCCTCAAACACGAAACGCAAGTTAAATGGGCTCCCTTTTGAACGCAACAGATATGATAGAGCATTCCACAAGTGCAGTAAGTTCTGCAGGTTTCCCTTGCCAGTGGCGATGGTGAAATACTGAGATTGCAAAGTACATTGGGACAATTTAAGTCAAAACATATGGGACAGACATATTTGGAAATGCCCACCTTATCGGGAGGCAGAAACTTCTCGGCCTCGC
Source organism: Thermoplasmata archaeon (assembly GCA_020348445.1). GTDB lineage: Archaea > Thermoplasmatota > Thermoplasmata. Next base: position 3,904,050 of record CP070751.1, on the reverse strand, counting down.
ACTTCACCTCTCTTGCAAGAAGTGTAGCGGTTTGATAGTCCTCCTCTTCCAGAAGATATTTTATCGTGCTTAAAAAGGTGTTTAATTTTGTAAGGGCATTTGAAGGTAAAGACCCAGGATCCTCCCCCTTCACCTTTGAAACCACATGTCCTGCTTTCGCCGCGTTTCTCAGAGCTATGAGCTTGATATCTTTGAGATTTTCAGCCTCTTTTGAAAGTCTCTTGGCCATGTAAAGCGCAAGTTCATAGTTACCACTATCCAAAACTTTCAAGGTCTCTTTGAGGCCCCCCGCTATTTTTTGATATTCATTTCTGGGTGATCTAGCTTTATTTTGCTCTTTTGCTTCCTTTAGCATAGCCTCTATTTCAAGGGTAATTTTCAAAGTCTCCTTTTTTGCACTTTGAAGCCTTTTCGCCTCGGTCTTTGCCCTCTTTATCGATTCCTGAGCCTTTTTTATACTATCTGGGGTGGACTGCTTCAGTTGCAGCATCGCTCTAAGAAAATATTTCTCTACATCGAACTCTCCAAGACCCTGCTTTTTGAACTCGGCTCTGAGGGATTCAATTATCGCCAGGGAAGTGAGGTCGATCATTTCCTCTAACTTGCTATGCCACTCATCTGCACTTAAAAAATCGTTCATTAAAGCGTCGAAGAGCTTTTCGGAATGCCTTACATTGGCACCCATGTTCTTCGCAATATTCAGGATCCTTTTTGGATTGGCCAGTATCTTTTCCCTCAATTCCTTGCTTTCCAAAGCGATTACCATGGCTTTAAACCTCTTTTGCGAATTATTCCCTATCTACAATTTATCGTTGGTATTTAGAATTTTCTTTGTGGATGTAATATTTTGATTTTCAGATTCAATCTCCTTTATTCCTCAATACTATATCTCATTTTATTCAAGCATATACAACATAATAGATATTATATATTAACGCAATTCCTATCTAAAGTTATTGGTGGTGACGGTAATGAAATTAACTCTTGCACAGCAATTTTGCGCTTTAGGGGATAAAAAAACAAATCTGGATAAAATAGAGAATGTAGTAAAAACTTCGGATTCAGATATCGTTGTATTTGGGGAATTGTTCCTTTCTGGCTATATGTGCCGTGACAACCTCACGAAGCTTGCCGAACCTCTTGATGGCCCCTCAGCTATGCAGGTTGCAAGGATTGCGAAAGAATATGACACGCACATCGTCTTCGGCATGCCTGAGAAGGCAATGGAGCCAGAGGGCCTATATTACAACAGCTCTGTTTTGGTCTATCCAAATGAAGAGGTAGGCTGTTACAGAAAATTGCACCTTGCCAATTTTGGGCCATTTGAGGAACACCAATACTTTGGTTATGGTAATGAGCTACCCGTTTTTGAAACCAAGATCGGGAAAATTGGAATGTTGATATGCTTTGACTGTTTCTTCCCAGAGGTGTCCAAGATATATGCTCTGAAAGGAGCAGACATCTTGGTGTGTATTTCTGCCTCCCCCTCGACTACGAGACCATTTTTTGAAAAGGTGATCGTTTCCAGAGCCATTGAGAACACGATTTTCTTCACTTACACTAATCTGGTGGGAACCGAGTTGAATATGGTATACTGGGGCGGTAATACCGCAATCGGCCCAAGGGGGGATGTTAAAGCAAAAGGTGAATATTTCAAGGAAGATGTCGTAAAATGTGATATAGATCTGAAGGAGCTTTCCACTGCAAGGGAATTTCGCCCTACTATAAGGGATACGAGAATGGAACTTTTTTCAGAACTTCAAAGGCTTCTAGAAAAGGACATTCGATCCGCAACAATGGATTCTAAAAAAGAATTTGGCAAATGATATCCTCGAAATAATTATAAGCAAAATCTAATATAGACATTAGCCGATTAGGTTGGGAGGGTTGATTATGAAAAGTATCGATGCTCTCGTAGAAAAGGCTCTAGAGTTCAAGAGAAACGGTCTCAGTGAGAGTGAAATATCTCATGAACTGCACCTTTCTGTTGATACTGTATCTTGGCTTTTGACAAGGAATGTGAAGGTTGAGAAGCCTCCCATAGATGTGAAGGTTGGTTGGAGATCAATCGGTGTATACGGAGGTCGCATCGGTTTAATAGCGGGTTTGTTTTCCGATGTCATCCTCGAGGAGATGGAAAAGCAGGAGATAGAAAAGGTGGATTGCGTGGTGGGTATAGCAATTAATGGAATACCTTTTGCTACAATGGTTGCCGAGGATCTGGGACTGGAGCTTGGTATTTACAGGCCACCAGTTACCGATGAAGGCAAGGGTACCTTTAGTTCGAATTATGCTACCTTGGAGGGCAAGGATGTAGTAATTGTGGATGACGTGATAAGCACCGGACATGTTATGAAGTGTGCCATTGCCGATTTGAAGGAGCAGGGAGCCAATCCTTTGTTGTCCGTGGTTATTGTGAACAAGACACCTATGTACGAAATGGATGGTGTGCCCACTAGATCGCTTATTAGAGCCCGTACGATTGCGTGAGAGAATGCACTGGGTTGACGTTGAGAGTAAGAGGCTCCAAAGTTTTTCTGAAAGGCATGTGATAGCTACAGGGATTACCCCTTCTGGAGACATCCATGTTGGCAATATGCGGGAGATTCTTACAGGTGAGGTAATAACTCGGGGTCTTAAACAGAAGAATGTTGAAGCCCAATTGATATACATTGGCGATACCATCGACCCCCTTCGTAAGGTTTATCCTTTTTTAGATGAAAGCTATAAGGAGCACGTGGGTAAACCTCTCTCCGAAATTCCCTGTCCATGCAGTAGCCACAAGTCCTATGCCGAGCATTTTCTTACTCCATTTCTCGATGCTGCAAAAACTCTTGGGATAGAGGCCAATGTCCTTCTCTCCCATGAAATGTACGCTCAGGGAATGTACACAGAGGCATCTAGAAAGGTGCTGGACAATAAAGATAGGATAAAGGAGATACTCCAGGATATTTCAAAACGTGATCTTCCCGATGACTGGTTTCCTTACAATCCGAAGTGCAGTGAATGTGGGCGGCTTACCACAACCAAGGTCATTGGCTATGAATTTCCATATGTCAATTATACTTGCTCTTGTGGTCATGAAGGTAAAGCGGATTTGCGAAAAGACGATGGCAAGCTACCGTGGAGGGTTGATTGGCCTGCAAGGTGGTGGTTTTTAGGGGTTACATTCGAACCTTTTGGTAAAGATCATGCAGCAGCTGGAGGATCGTACGACACAGCAAAGAGGATTTCAGAGGAGGTCTTTGATAGGAAGGCTCCACAATATGTTGTCTACGAATGGATTCAGTTAAAGGGTAAGGGTGCCATGTCATCCTCGACTGGTGTTGTGATCAGCGCAGCCAAAATGCTTAAGATGACCCCTCCCGAGGTTTTCAGGTACTTTGTTCTTAGAAACAATCCAATTAAGCATCTTGATTTTGATCCAGGCCTTGGAATTCTAAACCTCGTGGACGAATACGACTCAACAGAGAAAAGATATTTCGAAGGTAGCGCAGATGACAAGTCCAAACGAATCGAGAAGATTGAGGAGGAATTGGCGAGAACCTATGAACTCTCTCAGCCTTTTTCCCTTCCCTCTAAACTTCCTTTGCAAATACCTTATAGACATCTTGTAAGTGTTGTTCAGATCAATGAGGACTTTGAAGGAATCCTAGATATCTTGAAGAGGGCAGAGCATTTTGAAAGTCTCAGCAAAGAGGATGAGAATCACCTAAAGCAGAGAATAGGATGTGTGAAGTTCTGGCTTGACAATTTTGCACCTGAAAAGGTTAAGTTCTCAATCGCAAAGGAAACTCCTAAGATAACCTTGGAATCCGACCATAAGAAATACCTTGAAGACCTATCAATCAAGCTCACCCAAGAGGAATGGGCACCTGATGCCATCCATAATGCGATTTATGAATTGGCTCAGATCCAGAATATCAAGTCTAAAACGGCCTTTCAACTGGTATATCAGGCAATACTCGATCAGAAGCATGGGCCTAGGCTAGGTTATTTTTTATCCACCTTGGACAAGGGATTTGTTGTGGGAAGAATCGGGGAAGTAGCCAAATAGCTAAAACATATTTTTCACAACCAATGATTTTTATAATTGTTTATGCATTCTCTTGCATCAAATAAGCCCCGAGGTTGTTTAAGAGTGCAGTAGCCCCGTGGTAGTAAAAAAAGAAAACACAACACTATCCCAACGCTTTTTTTACTGCAAAGGGGCTATTTGAATGAATTAATGTTCCAACCAAATAGCCCCGTGGTGTAGAGGTAGCATCAGAGACTCTGGATCTCTTGGCGCCAGTTCGAATCTGGCCGGGGCTGTTTCTCTAATTTAAATTGTAGAGAAACGAAACAGCCCCTTCCCCCTCGCGTTATGCTTAAAAACGCTTGGATCTTAAGCACGAGGAGGCCGGGGCTGAAAGTAGAATTGAATAAATAAAAGTAAAGTAGTCCCGTGGTATTAAGAAAAGAATTCCCATTAGAATTTGAACGCTTTTCTTAATGCTAAGGGGATTCGTATCAAAGTATAAATAAAACTAAGAAGCCCCGTGGTGGTAAAATAGCCCCGTGGTAGGAAGAAAAGAAAACCTAGCAAGAACCCAAAGCTTTTCTTACTACGAAGGGGCTATTTGACTGAATTAATGTTCCAACCAAATAGCCCCGTGGTGTAGAGGTAGCATCAGAGACTTTGGATCTCTTGGCGCCAGTTCGATTCTGGCCGGGGCTGTTTCTCTAATTTAAATTGTAGAGAAACGAAACAGCCCCTTTCTCTTCGTGTTATGCTTGGATATGTTGGGTTCTTAAGCACGAAGAGGCCGGGGCTGATAGAATCTGTTTCTCGGGGCCGGGGCTTTTTACTCATTTCGCTTCTTTGTCGTCCTGCATCATGCCGAATATGTTACCCTCGGAATCCTTGAAAACCGCATACCAGCCAATTCCCGGAATAGCTATCTTAGGCGCAACAATGGTGGCTCTTTTTTCCTGAACCTTTTGAATAAACTCATCCAGATTTGGGACGTCGATGGTATTTATGTCCATGTTCTGCTCTCCCCTCTTTGACATTCCTCCATCGATTCCAGGTCCCTCCCCTGTCATGATCATCCAGTACTCCATGGGGCCTTCCCATTTCTCAAACCTCCATCCAAAAACAGTTTCATAAAATTTTCTCAATTCTTGTGGATTTTCTGCACTAATATCGAAATGTACTACTCTTGCCATTTATTAACCTCCATAAAAACAGAATTTGTTTTTTATATATATATTTGTGTGTAAGGGGAGAGTGAATATATTTATTTCATAGATCAAAACTTTTAACAAAATAATTATAATAGTAAATGTTACTAACCCAAACTCATTAAGGTGAAAGATATGCCCAGTGAAGAGGCAGAGGCTCACGATTTCATTCGCGATATAATCAATGAAGACCTAAGGACGAATAAATACGGTGGTCGAGTTCATACAAGGTTCCCACCCGAACCCAACGGCTATCTGCACATTGGGCATGCAAAGTCTATCTGCCTGAACTTTGGCATAGCAGAGGATTACAAGGGCAAGTGCAATCTCAGATTCGATGATACCAATCCAGCAAAAGAGGAAGAGGAATATGTTAGATCTATAATCGAGGATGTAAGATGGCTTGGATTTGACTGGGAGGATAGGCTCTTTTTTGCTTCGGATTACTTTGATCAAATGTATGATTATGCTGTTGAGTTGGTTAAAAGAGGTAAGGCATACGTAGATGATTCAACTGCAGATGAAATCAGCAGAACAAGAGGAACCCTTACAAGTCCCGGACAGAAAAGTCCCTATCGTGATAGGTCAATAGAAGAAAACCTTGATGTGTTCACAAGAATGAGGGCTGGTGAGTTTGGAGATGGTGAAAAGGTTCTTAGGGCCAAGATAGACATGTCGCACCCAAATATGAATATGCGGGACCCAATTGTATATCGAATCCTACATGCGAGTCATCACAACACAGGTGAAAAATGGTGCATCTATCCCATGTACGACTGGGCACACGGGCTTGAAGATTCAATCGAGAACATCACGCATTCCATCTGCACTTTAGAGTTCGAGAATCACAGACCTTTATACGATTGGTTCTTGGATCAAATAGAGGTCTATCATCCACAACAAATTGAATTCGCCAGGTTGAATATTACCTATACTGTAATGAGCAAGCGTATGCTCAAACAATTGGTGGATGAGGGTCACGTCAATGGGTGGGATGATCCCAGGTTACCCACGATAAGCGGAATGAGAAGACGAGGTTATTCTCCAGCTGCAATTAGAAATTTCTGCAAGCGAATCGGCGTGGCCAAGGTAAACAGTATGGTTGACTTCGAATTTCTTGAATATTGTATAAGGGAAGATTTGAATAAAACAGCCCCAAGGTTCATGGGTGTACTTCAACCGCTCAAGGTGGTTATTGAAAATTACCCCGATGATAAGGTGGAGGAGATGGAGGCTGTAAACAATCCAGAGGACCCATCAGCAGGGACTCGAAAGGTACCCTTTTCCAGGGAGCTTTGCATCGAGGAAGAGGATTTTATGGAGGAACCTCCCAAGAAGTTCTACCGCTTAGCACCAGGTCGTGAGGTGCGGTTCAGATATGCGTACTTTGTTAAGTGCAAGGAGGCTATTAAACAGAATGGGAAGGTCGTTGAGCTCAGATGTACCGTGGATCCCGATACGCGAGGGGGCAATGCACCTGATGGTCGTAAAGTAAAATCCACATTGCATTGGGTTTCAGCTCGCCACGCAATGGATGCCGAGGTTAGGTTGTACGACAAGCTTTTTACAGAGAAGGACCCCGCGGGACATAAGGATGCGGACTTTAAGGATTTCATTAATCCTAATTCCCTCGAAGTTCTAACATCATGTAAGATAGAACCTGCAGTAAAGAACCTTAAACCGTTGGATCGAATCCAATTCGAGCGACTTGGTTATTTCTGTGTGGACCCAGATTCCAACTCAGAGAAGCTGATTTTCAACAGAACCGTCGGATTGAGGGACACATGGGCCAAGATTCAAAAACAGCAGCAACAAAAAACAACTTAAATTCGCCCTTTTTATACGATAAAACTTTATGTTCATGTTTTGCTTTTACAAACCTTAATTGAAATATATCAAAATTAATAGTAAAAGCTTCGTATTCCCGTGGAAAAATGTGCAAAAATAAATAATATCGTTTTTCCACTTTAATACGGACCTATTTCGTCCATAGAAGTTACAAACATAGCTCCGTATTGTAGGTGGTCAATCATGCGGGATTCTGGATCCCGTGACGGTGGTTCGAATCCACCCGGAGCTACTCTTTATTTATCATCGAGTGAGCAGGACGACCCCGAGTTTTGGGATGACCCTAAAACCTTTTGTGAGGGGTTGCCCAGCGGAGGGAGATGCCAAAAGGTTTAGGCGGTGGTTCGAATCCACCCGGGGCTACTCTTTATCTTTTTCTAGTCTTCCCCCAGAGTAGCCCCTTGCCTAGAAATATAATAGAACATCAATTAGGTCTTATTTCTTCGGCCCGGAGCTACTCTTTATCTTTTTCTAGTCGTCATCCAGAGTAGCCCCTTGCCTAGAAATATAATGACATATCAATTATATCGTATTTCTTCGGCCCGGAGCTATTGTTTATTATGGATAGCAAATTAGATTTATATGAATCTTCATTCTCAAAGACGATTGAAGATGAACGAAACAAAAAGATTCATAGGAAAATTTCCTGCAAGTATTATCATCATCATATTTTTCTTATTCGGTCTTTTTATGATCATATATGCCTTTTTGGATTTAGACGCAGTAAAGGACCTAGTAAAAGAGGACGGGGCAATAGAGAATATGCAGGCGGTATTTTATCTAATAGGGGCTGCTGTGTGGGGTTTCGCAATCTTTATGACTTCGAAAGTCAAAGGAAGTCAGAAGCGACAGTTCCTCTTTTACATTCTATTTCTGGGTCTATTTCTATTCTTTTTCTTTGAGGAGATCAGCTGGGGGCAGAGATTCTTTGGTTACTCAACACCAGAAACCCTCCGAGATGTAAATGTGCAGGATGAGGCCAATGTTCATAACATCGGAATCGAGAACTCAATGATGTGGATTCATATTCTCATGGCTCTTTTTGTTATCTCTGTAGGAATCATATTACCAATTCTTAAACTGGGATGGAAAAAGGCTGATTTGTTTTTTGATAGGCTCAAGCTCCCTATTGTGAATCCTGATCTTATTGCATGCTTTTATATGGCACTTGTCTTCTACTCCAACCCTGGTTTTCATTGGTATATTTCCTTAATGATAATAGCGGTATCTCTCCCAACAATAATCATACTCTCAGGGAAATTTCGGCTTTTCTTCAGTAACTTCGAGTATCCCTTTTTTCAGTTCTCTTTGGTTATGATAATGGGTTTGCTCGTTATTGCAATAAATATCAATTTGGACACCGCATATCGCTTAAATGGTAACAGAGCATTCGAGATTAGAGAACTTTTTATCGCTAATTCATTGTTCTTCTTTTCGGCTTATGAGGCCTATGGGGCCTGGAAAAAGAAACATAATAAAGGGGATATCCAAATAAAATGACTGTTGGGAAAATCCCTGTTTATGAAAAATTTATTTAGTTATATCATATACAGTGTCTGGGTGTTGGTATGAAGGTATGTATTGCTTATGAATCCAAATTCGGAAATGGAGAAAAATGTGCACATTATTTAAGTGGAGCAATTACAAAGATAGGACATGAGACAGAGGTATTTTCTATTCGAGATGTTAAGCCAAATTCGCTGCCGCAAGCAGATATCTATGTCTTTAGTTCTCCAACCCATGTTGGAGGCCCTCCTGGAAAAATGAAGAAATTCCTGAAAAAGATGGAGATAGGTAAAAAGGAAGCAAAGTACGCTCTAATTACAACCCATATGGACCCCAATACCAAAACAATCGAAAAAATGGAGGCGCTCCTCGAACCCAAGGGATTGACAAAGGCATCTGATGGCCTTAAAATCAAAGTAACAGGCATGAAAGGCCCTCTTGAAGATGGTTTCGAGGAAAAACTAGACGAATTTGCCGCAAACATTCTAGGAGAGAAATAATTGTAAAGGTTCAACTGCTCTGAAAAAAATATAAAAAGAAAAACAAAGAAAGGGAGATTTGGCCTTCCCACTAAACCTGGAGATAATCATGGGCATAAAGTTTCTTGTTTAGTAATATATCTCCAGTTTTTGCTATATGCATCAAATCCAGGTCATTTGGATCCATGATTGCAGCGGTAAGACCGGCACCCATTAACATGGCCAAATAAGTCCTATTTAAAAGAGATCTTTGCTTTGCTCCATTGGAAATATTGCTCAATCCTACAACTGTTTTGGGTGTGGGATCAGATAGCATCTTGAACATGTTTATTGCCTCGATTACAGCAGGACCCTGATTCTGTGCCGCACCCACAGGAAGAATCAACGGATCGAGGTAGATATTCTCAACTGAAATGTCGTATTCCATGGCCTGGGTAATCATGAGCATGGCAAGCTCGTTTCTCCTCATTGCATCGTTGGGAATGCCCTTCTCATCCAATGTCAGGCATACTATCTCGGCATCATACTCCTTGGCAAGCGGAAAAAGGGCCTCCATCCTTTTCTGCTCCGCTGTAGTAGAATTCAGCATGGCTTTCTTGTTCACGGCCTTAAGTCCAGCCTCCATGGCTTCGGGTTTTGGGGTATCAATGGAAAGCTGGACATCCGTTACATCCTGAATAGTTTTCACGAGCCATTCCATAACCTCAGGCTCATTATCCATGCCTGGTCCGGTATTCAAATCTAATATATCGGCTCCTTTCTTTACCTGGTCCAATGCCAGTTGTTGTATGGCGTTTGCATCTCTACCATCAATGGCTTTGCCAACGGACTTGAACAATCCGTTGATGCGTTCGCTTATCACGATCATTTTTTCTCCTCTCCTTGGGTCACGCTAATGGCTTTTATATTTAAATAGGCTTCGGCGAGGATGCTTAGTTTAATCTGAATATATATATTAAATCAACGACAAGTTTTTTTAATTACAAATCATTACCCTACACGCCCAGATAAGGGGGGTAAAATCAAAGGGAAGTGAGAAACTTGATCAAGATAAATCGAGCATTAATTAGCGTATCGGACAAGCAGGGTATTGTGGAATTCGCAAGAGGTCTTGCAGATCTTAAAGTGGAAATTCTTTCAACAGGTGGAACAGCAAAACTGCTTAAGGAAAATGGAGTTCCCGTTAAACTTGTATCAGAGTATACCAAGTTCCCAGAGATGCTGAATGGAAGGGTAAAAACGCTCCACCCCAAAGTCCACGGGGGTATACTTGCCATTAGAGATTCTGAGAGACATATGACCCAATTAAAGGAGCATGGCATAACGCCAATTGACATGGTGATCGTTAATCTCTATCCTTTCGAGGCTACCATTAAGAAAAAAGATGTAAGCATAGATGAGGCCATTGAGAACATAGATATCGGTGGCCCCACCATGATACGCTCTGCTGCAAAAAACCACAACGGTGTGGCTGTTGTTGTAAATCCAGAAAGATATGATGATATACTACAGGAACTGAAAACTAACGGTGGAGGGATATCATCTGATTTCTCCTCCAAGCTGGCATTGGAAGCCTTTGAACACACTGCAAAATACGACAGTGTGATTTCTGACTTTCTCCACAAGAAATTCACACCTTCAAAGCCCTTCCCAGATGTAATAGGTTTGGGATATGAAAAGGCGTTGGACCTTAGATATGGAGAAAATCCGCATCAACAGGCTGCGTTTTATATGAACACGAGATTTTCGGGAGTTTGTGTTGGCAACGCCATCAAGCTCCATGGAAAGGATCTATCCTTCAACAATATCATCGATTTGGATTCAGCATTAGATATCGTTATGGACTTTGATAGACCCACTGCATCTGTAATAAAGCACACGAATCCTTGTGGTGTCGCCAGTGCTGATACAATTTCTGAGGCTTATAGTATTGGTGAAGCTGCAGATTCTCTTTCTGCTTTCGGCAGTGTAGTAGGTCTGAACAGAGATTGTGATTTGGCCACGGCAGAAGAGATCAAGAAACACTTTGTAGAAGCTGTAATTGCCCCTGAATTTGACAAAGATGCACTGGATCTGCTATCTAAGAAAAAAAGCATAAGACTGCTAAAAACCGGTGTTCCTATTAAAAGAGAATCACCTGTAGAACACAAGATGATGAAGGTCAAGGGCGGTCTTTTGATTCAGACAGGGGATTTCCCCGAAATCAATCCAAGGAGCTTGAAGGTAGTTACAGATAAGAAACCCACGGAGGCGGAGCTGAAAACCATGGTTTTCGCCTGCAAGGTTCTGAAGCATGTGAAGTCAAACTCCATTTTACTAGCTCAAGGTGAGCAGACAGTGGGAATTGGTGCAGGCCAAATGAGTAGAGTGGATGCTTCAATGATAGCTGCCCGCAAGGCAGGAGAGAAGGCCAAGGGTAGTGTTATGGCCTCGGATGCATTTTTCCCGTTCAGGGATGGTGTGGACGCAGCAGCGAAGTTCGGAGTAGCTGCAATAATCCAGCCAGGAGGATCTGTTCGGGACGATGAGGTTATTGCGGCAGCCAACGAGCACGGTATGTCCATGGTGTTTTCGGGAATAAGGCTCTTTAAACATTGATACCAAAATAAAAATCAGCTAAGTATTTCATCGAGCCTGTCCATTTCATTGGCCATATTTATCTCCTGGGCAATTCTTCTGCCTGTGGAGAGATTTGACTCTAAAAACTCGGAGTATGGTGAGCCGGAGATAAAAGGATTCGTACCTGCGACTATTCTGGCCGAGACCTCGAAAACCTTGAACTGAAGCTCATCGTTCACAATTGTTTCGAGACAAAAAGGTCCAATTATGCCTCCAAAAAGCTCAAAGGATTTTTCAACGACCTTTTCCCCCATGTCGAAGACTTCAGCCAAAAGTGATTCCCGTATTGTCAATGGAACATTCCCAGTAACGACAAAACTTGGATAAATACTCAGTTTTTTTAATTCCTCTTGTGAACCCAATTTATACATTTCATCGATGTTGGTCTCGTCACGTCTGTCGATACTCAATAGCTCCAATATACCTTTTGAGAGCTTGTAGCCATCCTCTTTTATTGGAGAGTAAAAATAATGAAGATAATATCTGGTGCCAAGGACGTACTCCTGTATGGTGTATCTTTGTGTGGGATTCACCTTTTCAAATTCCCTATAATTCTTTACTATGAAAAAACCCCTGCCTCCCTTTGCTCCATCGAACTTAACCACAACAGGCCTGTCGATTTGTTCTGGTTCTTTGAACAATTGAGGCATTTCTATTCCCGCACTTTCTAGCCACTCCCTTTCCTTGATCCTTGAGGATTCCCATCGCAGGACTTTTCTGTTCCCGAAGGTCGGTACTTGGAGTTTCTCAAAGTTGTCTGGGCCAAGGTACTCAACAAAGGAGCCATGGGGAATTAATATCACATTTCTTTGGCGCAAGTCTTCGGCTTTTTCCGGGATGTCCGAATGATTATCCACAACAAAAAATTCATCAGGTTTTCCCTTTGGAAAGGCATCGTAGAATTTAGCAGGTGGGCCCACGGAAATGCCAAGGGTCTTGAAACCCTCTTTTTTAGCACCATCAAAAATCTGAAGGCTTGTATGGGAACACAACGTGGCGATTACCAGCTCATCTCTGTCATATTCCGTAAGCCAATTTGAAACCTCGTTCTCCGCAACCATTATTGGGATAATAGCTTTCTAGTTTATGTAATTTATGCGAGAAAGCGGGGGGTTTACCAGGAAATGGAAACATTTATAATTAAGCACAACAAATAGGTGTTTTGCGGTTGAGGGCAATGAACTTAAAAGAGAAGATGTCAGTCTCAATATTAACCCTTATAGGTATATTTATTATAGGATTCGTTCTCGGGGCTGCCCTACTTGCAGGATATGTGGAGCTCTCTGAACAATCCTCCATTCCCGATGAAATCTCTGCCCCTACCTGGATACCAGGGAAATACTGGAAATATTCTTTTAAAACTCCAGATATTGAGGATGCCATATCTCAGATGGTGGTGGCTTCCGAGGAGGAAGATAATTACTTGGTGGGTGTAGCAACTCTGCAAGATGCACAACGCCATGCAGTTTTGAATTACAATCCCATGCTGGGAAGAATTACGATCGAGGATTTATCAATATACGAGCAGGGGATACCACAACCATTATTCTCATTTCCGTTAAAGAAAAACAAGGAATGGAGCTTCTCATTGTTTAAAATTGAGGGATTTAGCGCCAAGGTCACCTCCATTAAAAATGTCGATTTACCTGAAAGTGGGAATACAATCCTGGTGAATATCAAAGCCACTGCTCCAACTGGTGAGAAACTCATTTATTCATATGACGACTCTGCTAAATGGATAAACTCTCTTGTCTTTGAAGATTCCTCTGGAATTCCGCAGCTTGAGATGACCTTAGTTACGCATAACAAAGGGTTTGCAGGTAATGTGTACTTTGTTCGTGGCTATGATATTATTGGTCAACTCTATAATTCACCTTATTCTGAAACTTATAAAAGCCACATAGAAGGCCACCCTGAATGGGGAGCTTTCGACTCTTGGATCTACCATTTTGAAATAAAAACTGAAGATAACTCAGGAGGAGCACTGATAATAAGAGACCCCATAACACCCCAGGGAGGTACAGAGCGGTCCTTTAGTTCAAATACGTATGAAAGCTCTCTTGGTATAATTGCCTGTAATTCCGATGAATTGAGTTTAACTATAACACTTTACGGTGAGGCATATATGCACCTCCGGATCGCAGGTGGAATCGAGTACGTTTGGAATGTATAGGTGTTTCTAGAATAATTCCTGATAAAAAAGCATTAATTTATGCTATGACAATCACCTTATTATGCAAATTCCAAAAACCCATCCAAGATACGAGTCCCTTATGAAGAGGGAAAAGATCATAGAAGGCATGAAGATGGGTATTGTGGCAGAAGCAGGTTTGATTGCCCACGGCCGTGGTGAGGCCTTTGATTACCTTTTAGGTGAAAAAACGGTTTTAGAGGCGGATTTAGCGGAAAAAATCGCGGCATACCATCTGCTTTTAGCAAAAAATCCCGTGGTATCTGTTAATGGTAACACTGCTGTTTTAGTTCCTGATGATATGATAAAACTATCAGAAATCATTCCTGCAAAACTGGAAATAAACCTCTTTTACAGGAATGAAGAGCGGGTAAAGAAAATAGCTGACCTTCTTAGAGATCATGGTGCAAAAGAGATTCTGGGAGAAAATCCCGATGCCGAGATCCCGGGTTTGGACCATAAGAGGGCGTTGTGCACCAAGGAAGGCACCATAGAGGCCGATGTGATTATAATACCCTTGGAGGATGGAGACAGGGCTTCTGCTCTTAAGAAAATGGGAAAAACGATAATCGCTGTGGACCTAAATCCCCTCTCAAGGACTTCCAAGGCTGCAGATGTTACAGTAGTGGATGATGTTGTCAGAGCCCTGCCGAAGATGATATCATATATAGAAGAAATAAGAAAAAAAGAAGAAAGCGAAGATATGATGAAGAGTGGGATCGCAGACTTTAATAATAGCGATAATTTGGAGAAAATCCTAAATAGGATGGGAAAAAAAGGATAAATACAGATTTCATATTTCGAAAACCGTGAGTCCCATCGCGAAAACTATAAATACACCTAGTTAGTAATATCTGTTGCGTGATATAAATAACCGACGTTTGATATGTGGGGTAAGGAGCTGTTGAAATGGCATATATGACAAAACTCAAGAAAGAACCAGGCGACACTTTGACAGTGGACGACCTGACCAAGGCGATAAAGAACAGCATAGACAAGAGCGGCATGGAGACCAAGGCTGCGAGGGCCATGGCAAACCACGTTTTGAACTTCTTTGGTTACAGTGACAGGATCATAGACAATGTGTTGGAACCTGAGGATAGGGACGCTTTCTACATGCTTGAGGACTCAGGTCTTCTCACCACGGAAAGGGAAGAGACCACTCTCTATGATGGAAGGGAATGGAGAATACATTACTGGCTGTTTAGAAAGGAGAAGATCAGGGAGCTTGTGGAAGCTGCGGAGGAGAAGGAGCGCAGAGAGGCGGCAGAAGAGAGCCTCGTGTACTCTGAGATACCTGAGGATATATGGAAAAGGAATAATGAAGAGGAAGAGTAAACTTTTTTATCCACATCTTCTGATTCACCCATATGGCCCATTCTTTATTTCCATACGAGTTCAGAAAGAACCAGCCTGAGATCCTAAAGCTCATAGATCAGGCTGTGGAAGGGAAATTGCATCTTGTACTTGAATCAGGCACTGGCACAGGCAAGACCATTTGTGCCCTAACACCAACATTGGAATACGCATTGGAGCATGACAAGAAGGTGCTTTATCTCACCAGGACAAATTCCCAACAGCAACAGGTCATCATCGAGCTCAGGAAGATCAATTCCAAGAAGGAAATTATTGGTCTGGGCGTTCAGGGAAGACATCAGATGTGCCCGTTGCTTGCACAGGATTCTAAGTTCGCGAAGGGCTCTTCGGACGAGCTCTCAAAGGTTTGTGGTAAGAAGAAGATGGAGGTTTTAAAATCCATTTCCCAAGGTTCGCCCCCAAAATCCTGCAGATATTATGCAAAGGTATGCACTGGGGATATATCAACTATAAGAGACTGGGCCAAAAAGGAGCTTCCAACTGTGGAAGAGTTCACCATCAGATGCAAAGAGCTCGGGTTCTGCCCCTACGAGGCTAATAAATCTATGCTCAGTGATGCGACTTTGGTTACGGCTCCATATATCTATTTTTTCAATCATTTTATAAGACAGCGTATTCTGGAATGGATGGGCTGCGGGCTTTCTGATATGATACTGATAGTTGACGAGGCGCACAACCTCCCTGATTATGCAAGGGAGCTGGAATCAATGGAACTGGGGATTCAAACCCTTGAGAATGCAAAAAAGGAGGCTCACGAGTTTGGAAATTTGCGCACCTCTAACGGCATTTTTATAGCAGATTTGATGGGAAAGATAGAGGAGGTCATATTGGAACTTAAAAGGGAATACCTACAAGAAGAAGATGCAGATGCCTTCATTCCCCCAGGAGAGTTTCTTTCCGAGTTGATGCAGGCCTACAATACCACCAGCAGGAAGATAAAGGCCATGGCAAGCGACCTTGTTATCCATGGTGAAATCATAAAGGATGTGAGGTTAAAAGATGGTGTTCTACCACGATCCTACATCAATTCAGTTGGGAATTTTTTATTATTCTGGATGGATCAGCAGGACGAGAACTTTGTGAAGTTGATTCATAACCACGAAAAAACGAAGCTTGAGATATACTGCCTAGAGCCCGCTGTAGCCACAGAAGCCCTACTTTTATGTCATTCTTCTGTTCATATGTCAGGAACACTTTCACCTTTGGAGGAGTTCAGGGATACAATAGGGCTTCCTTCAAATTCCCTTCTAGCCACTTTCCCCTCACCTTTTCCAAAGGAAAATAGGATAGTATTGTACTTAGATGATGTCACAACAAGATTCGAGGATATGACAAAGGATTCATCCCTTATTCCGAGAATGGGTGATTACCTCGTCGATTTAAGCAAGGAATTCAAAAGAAACACAGCGTTCTTTTTTCCTAGTTTTCGATTGATGAACCTATTTCTTGCCAATGGATTACAGTTTTGCCTTGATAAAAGATGTTACGTGGAGCAGCAGGGTATGACCCAGGCCGAGGTAATGGATGTAGCGGAGGGTTTCAAATCAGGTTCTGATTATGGGGCGACTCTTTTATCTGTTGTAGGGGGCAGACTCAGCGAGGGAATGGATTATCCAGCAGAGCAGATGGAAATTTTGGTAGTGGTGGGTATACCCTATCCCAAACCCTCGGCCAAGCAAAGGGCGCAGGAGATATTCTATGATAGAAAGTTTGGCAAGGGTTGGGAATACGCAGTGAAGGCCCCAACCACAAGAAGGCTTTTGCAAACCATAGGGAGGCTCATCAGGGATCAAGAGGATAGGGGTGTTGCTGTAATTCTTGATAAAAGAGCCAGCCATTTTAAGGATTATATTCCAGACCTAAAGCTGAGCTTGAATATAATCAATGATTGTAACGAATTTTTTGGATCCATAAAAAATGGGGTATAGATTTTGGGCAGCATAATGTAATGTTTAGACCTGGGATATTTTGATATGGGGGCTAACGAGTAATGGTTATGGTGAAATACCAAGCATAAAACTATTTCTTCTTTCTTTTCTTTTTATCTCGTACATTTTTAAAGAATGCCATCAAAATTATAAATATTACAACAATCCAAATTATACATATTTTCCAAGGTATCCTCTCCAAACCAAATCCGCTATCAGCACCATCTCCCTCACCCCCATCTTCTCCATCATCTATTTCATCAGTGTCTTCATTATCGAAGATAAGTACAATATCTATAGCCGTGGCTTCGGTTGCATTATCGATCACCATAACTGTTATGTTGTGTTCTCCGTTGGTATAGTTTCTTGTATTTATCTCAATACTCCATTTGGACCAATCGCCTTCGGGATTATTGGCTGTAATCCAACTTCCGTTGTCTATTCTGACTTCTACAGAGACAACATCGCCATCATAATCAAAGCTCGTGCCTTCCAAGGTGGTGGTATTCTTGACAGCATCACTGGAATTATGGGAGGTTATATTAACCAAAGGGGGTTTGTTTCCTATATTGTCCACCAAAACCTGAACGTAAACTTCTTTTTTATGATAAAGTGTAGAAACCCTAGCTGAGATGATATGGGGGCCATCAAAAAGCCCTCGAGTATCCAGTTCAAATTTCCATTGTGACCATTGTCCATTTATCTGAGTTGCAGATAACCATTCTCCTGTATCCACATTCACCTCCACCTTGACTATCTCGCCACCCATGCTAAAAGCAGTGCCCGTGATGTTGAGGCTATCAAAAACTAAGGAGGCATGTCTGGGATTGTTAATAGAGATAGACAATGGATTGCCTGGACAGAACACCTCTGTATGAGAGTACGACATGTCCACTTCCCTTGGGTTGTTAAGTAAATAGACACTGCCGTTTTCAACCTCAACATTAGTAATATTTTCTGTGGGTGTATTACTGCCATGGTAAATTCTATCAGTCAAAAGCAGAAACCTGCATAAACCCTCGCTATCAGTTTGGGTTGAATATACAACTTTTTCGTTGTCCTTTATGGTCACATCTGTTTCTTGAAAGGGCATGTAACTCTCATTTTGTACGAACACATGCAGATAGTTCATAACTATAAACTCGCAACCACCTGAAACTTGGACTTTTTCTTTTCCGAACGTTGAGTTTATACTTAATAGTTTGGAATTTTGAATCAGATATATATCTCTTTCAATACCATTCAAAATCGTGCTGTTCGTCATGGTACCTGTTGAGGAGTGCATATAGGTTCCATATTTATTTGAAGTCAAAATATTCTGCACAATTGAAAAGTCTGTTATGTTGTAAATGAATAGAGCTTTTTCAGTGCTATCGGAGACGGTATTGGCTATAAGGATGAAATCTCTGGAATCGATTAAATGAACTCCGTTTTCACCCCACATTATTATGTTTTCTAAAATATCGAGTTTATATGAATCCTTTACATAAATTCCGTCTTTTGTGCAGTTGTAGAACTTATTTTGGGATATTATGGAGTCACTCAGATCTTTTGCATAAAGCCCATATCTATTCCCCTCTAATATATTGTTTAAAATCTCTACATTTTCAGACATAAAGAAATATATGCCCGCTTCATCGATTCCAGAATCTCCGTTGTGTGAGATATGATTATTAAATATTTTTGGCGATGATCTTATACATTCGATACCTTTTCGGGCGTTGTCAAAAATGCTGTTATTTACAATCATCACGTTATTACAGTCCATCAATCTTATTCCAGCAATTGAGGCATCAAAAAGTGTATTATTTGTAATGGTTGCCTCAGAATCTTGGCAATCGATGTTATAATAACTGCCTGAGATATAATTCTCAGAAATCATTGGATTCGAGTTTGTGATTTTTATGCCGTATTCCTGCACATCAGATATGGCATTTCCGTATATTGTTGTATCGCAATCCCCTTGCAAATAAATGCCCTTATTGCTAGCTAGGTCATGTGAGATCTCGGTTATTGTGTTATAGGCTATGTAGGACGAGCTCTTCTCGGCTATAATCCCTGTGCGATTCACATCTCTGATCAAGTTGTACGTGATTTCAGGGGAGGAATTGAATATATAAATTGCATGGAGAAAGGAATACTCTATCCTGCAATAACTCAGCACAGAATCGGCCCCTGCATCAATGAAATCTATACCCTCCCAATCCCCTGGTTGGGGATTTGAGTTGTTGGAGGTGAAGGTGATCATATTCATTTCATCACCAATTGCAATGAGGGTACCATTGACCCTCAAACATTTGTGGCTCTTGAATTCCACTACAACACCTGGTTCGATAGTTAAAGTAACACCTTGCTCCACGAACACATCCTCCACGACAATATAAGGACTTCCCGCCAGGGTCCAAGTTTCGTCGGAATTAATGGGACCACCAACCTCGTTACCCGGAGATGATTCCACAACATCAAAACTTGTTTCGTCGAATATCGTTACATCACCAGAATATGTGGCATTGACAATGTAATTATTACCAAGGGTATCAGGCCAGAAGGAACTGTAAGCTGTACCACTTCCATATGGCATGATATTAGGATCAAATTTCGCCAGGGTTCCGTTGGGATAGTACCATGTAAAATTTACACCAAGTAGGTCCTTTTTGGAGCCTGTATAATCCAAAACACCCATGGCGATTGCCTCTGAACCTATGGTATAGGTGGTTTTGTCTGTGGAAACAGTGACGCTGTGTACTGTGACCTTTGCCTGGGCTGTGGGTATCAAACAGATTATCACGGTAACAAGTAAAGAAGCCAATACAAAAGTCAAACCTTTTTGTTGTCTCACAGTTCTCCTCCCAGATAGGAAATATTCTCTTACTTACCCTATTGTGTAAGGAAGGCTTAAAAATTTCTATAAATCACTGTATTTTTTTGGTTTTTCAGTTAAAAAATAAAAATAAAGAAAAGAAATGGCCCCCATAAGACACAAGTTATGAATTGCGGGGACCCATAGATTCCTTTGAAATATCCCTTAGAACAATCCAACTGTCTTACCTGTTTCGTCGATGTCCACCGCCTCAGCTGCAGGTACTGATGGTAACCCTGGCATGGTTCTCATCGCACCGCAGAGAGGATAGAGGAAACCAGCCCCAATGGAGGGTCTTATATCTCTGATGGGCAGTGTGAATCCTGTGGGCCGTCCTTTCAGAGCGGGGTCGTGCGAAATGGAAAGATGTGTTTTTGCCATACAGAGGGGCAGCTTGTCATACCCGAATTCTGTGAACATCTTTATCTTTTTCTTCGCTTCTTCTGAGAACTCCACGCCATCGGCGCCGTAAATTTCCTTTGCGATGGTCTCTATCTTTTCTGCAATGGGCATGTCATCCGGATAGAGCAGCTTGAACTCGCTGGGCTTTTCACATGCCTCAACTACGGCCTTTGCGATCTCAATTGCGCCATCACCGCCTCGTGCATGGAAATCGCCAGGTACCGCAGAATCTGCACCCGCCTCCAAGGCTTTCTTTCTTACCGCTTCTACCTCAGCGTCTGTATCCGAGGCAAACTTGTTAATTGCCACCACAACCGGAACACCGAATTTCTTCATATTTTCTATGTGCTTTGCCAAGTTCTCGCATCCCTTTTCTACAGCTTCTACATTCTCCGCCTGAAGAACCTCCTTGGGTGGGGTTTTACCTGGTGGGAACTCAAAGGCACCACCGTGCAGCTTCAGGGCTCTGATGGTTGCGACCAAAATCACGCAGTTGGGCTCGTAGCCAGCAACTCGACATTTGATATTCAAGAACTTCTCTGCACCGCAGTCAGCTCCAAAACCGCTCTCTGTCACAACGTAATCAGCGAGCTTTAGGGCCATCTTGTCAGCTATGATTGAGTTGTTCCCCTGAGCGATGTTTGCAAAAGGGCCGCAGTGCATTATTGCTGGTGTGTTTTCCAACGTTTGGATGAGATTGGGTTTCAGGGCATCTTTCAGGATTACGGTCATTGCACCAGCGGCTTTCAAGTCCTCAGCTGTTACAGGTTTTCCATCCTTTGTCTGTGCTACGACGATTCTTCCAAGGCGCTTTCTGAGGTCCTTCAAATCCGATGCCAGCGCAAGGATGGCCATGATTTCGGATGCCACTGTTATGTCGTAGCCTGAATCTCTGGGATAACCTTCAGGTTGGTGTTTGGATACCTTGCCAACGTTGATATTGGTCAGAGCCGAATCATTCAGGTCTACCACCCTGTTCCATGAAATTGTGGACGCATCGATATTCAGCGGATTCTTCCTTTTGAAAGTCGGGTGGAACATCTGATTATCTATCATTGATGCAAGAAGGTTGTTCGCTGCTCCAACAGCGTGGATGTCTCCAGTGAAGTGGAGGTTTATGTCCTCCATCGGTACGACCTGAGAGTATCCTCCACCTGCTGCCCCTCCTTTTATGCCAAATGTGGGACCCATTGAAGGTTCTCGGATGGTCGTTATTACCTTCTTGCCTAGTTTCGCAAGAGCCATTGAGACGCCAATCAGTGTGACGGTCTTCCCTTCTCCGAGGGGCGTTGGTGTAATCGCTGTCACATCAATGAGTTTGCCGTCTGGTCTGTCCTTAAACTTTTCCATAACTTCCAGTTTGATTTTCGCCTTGTACTTGCCGTAGAATTCAATATCGTCCTCTTCAAGTCCTATGGATTTTGCGATTTCTACAATTGGTTTTAGCTTAGCTTCTTGTGCTATTTCAAGGTCTGATTTCATTATTACCTCCCCTGTATTGCGGGGCATACAATTATGGATATATAAAAATTATCGTCATTTGCTGAGAATATGTAGCCGCATCTCATCGTATATTTGATGGTTCTCGTCGTTTTCAGATATTATCATGCATTCATCTCGTTTTATCATTTTATCAAGAAAGATTAAATAATCCAATTCCCTCTTTTGTTTGATGATATGTCGCTCTGCTCTGTCTTCACGTAATAAATCCCTACCAGAGGTGCCTTGGGTAATGGGAGATCCTCGCGCTTCTTATGAATGGCAGGTATCGGTGGCTGGCAAGGGGAAAAGGAAGGATAAGGGCAGAAGACAGAAACCTAAGAAATTAGAAAATATTGTTTTGAACATTGATATGAAGGTCAAGAAAAAAACTGTGAAAGGTAGTATCTTTACAAAGCTCTCAGGGGGTAAAATAGAGGAGGATTTCAATCCGGTTATCGTTGCAGAAACGCTACTGAGGGCTCTTCATCACGCCAAATTCAAAAGAATTACAAGAATCTCTGCTGATCGCGAAGTGATTTACGATTTAGACTCAGAAAAAAGAGCTTTCAAGGATATAATGAATCTTCTAAATGATGAGGAATTCGAAGGCGCATTATTTGGATTGGTGAAGATTTCGGCTGAACATAAAGGAAACTGTAGTGCTAAAATCGAGATAAAAAAGGTACATCTTCGAAAAAAACCTCCTATCACCATAAAAATCATTGGTAAGATCGACCAGGAGAACCTTCACAGGTTCCAAGGCTATATCAAAAAACACCTGCCTATCGAGGATATACTTTATTGAATTGTCGATGTTTACTTACTTAATCTTCCGGTTCCTCCGTCTTTGAACATATCCCTTCTCCAACTGACGATAACGAATTTTTTACAATAACTCTCAACATTATTTCTGTATTTATCAGGTGGAATTATTCCCTCGCAGTCTGTGCCGAAATGGTCGCAGTCATAGCAGGTATACATCATTTCATATATCCATTTCTTACGGGAAAAAACTTACGGTTCGAAGAATTGATTTTCTACCGATGAATTAAGGTAAAAAGTGGCTCTAAGTGGGTGAATCGCGGCTTTTCTTATGGTTTCCCTCTATTTCACCGTCGGTAAAAAGTTAATATACCCCGAACGCGTTATGGGGTGTATATTAAGGAGGTTTTCCAATGGGAAAGCGAATAGGTAAAGAAAAAGTCAAGCGTGAACCCGGTTACTTATATTACATAGGTAAAGATGGGTATGTTTGGCGCGCACCAATGAAATCAAATAAGCGCGGCAGAAAGAAGAAAGTCGGAACCGAGAAAGTCAAGAAGAAGAAAGGCTACATGTACTACCTGGACAAAGCTGGATATGTAGCTGAAGCGAAGATGGCCAGGAAATAAACAATATACAATCTAATTGGGCCATTTTCTTAAAAGCAAACATAAAACGTCCACGGGGCCTATGATTTCAGGCCCCAGACTATTATCCATGGATATCGTCTGTGGAAGAGAATGTCTGCTCGTAGGAAAATTCAATATTAAGGGAGGGGAGTTTCCCTTTTATTTTTTTTTACAAAATGACAAGGTAAATTATAAAAGACAAAACCATGTTTTACCCACAGCACAAAATGAACGGTGATATCAATGGCAAAATCGGTAGTTGATAGGTTTCTGAGATACGTTAAAATCGATACACAATCTCAGTACGAGAAGGATGATGTTCCATCCACAAAGAAGCAGCTCGACCTTGCAAGGTTATTGGCAGATGAATTAAAAGCAATTGGCCTTGAGGATGTACAAGTAGATGAGCATTGCTATGTCATGGCAACTCTTTCTGCCAGTCCTGGATACGAGGATAAACCCACCGTGGGTTTCATGGCTCACATGGATACATCTCCAGACGTTTCTGGTGCAACAGATCCAAAGATATGGAAGGATTATGATGGCCAGGAAATAAAGCTTCCTGGGGGGAATGTGATAATATCTCCAAATGAGAACCCTGAACTAAAGGATTACATTGGACAGGATATCATCACTTCCAATGGGGAATCCCTTCTGGGTGCCGATGACAAGGCAGGCGTGGCCGAGATCATGACTGCGTTGGAAAAAATGGTAAATGATCCATCAATCAAACATGGAAAAATCCGGGTGGCTTTCACTCCAGATGAGGAGGTGGGCAAAGGAACAGAATTCTTTGATGTTGATAAGTTCGCCTGTGATTTTGCTTATACAATAGATGGAGGTGAGATCGGGGAGGTTGAAAACGAGACCTTCAATGCAGCCACTGCCACTGTGATCGTAAAGGGCTATAACGTACATCCAGGCTATGCAAAGAATAAAATGAAAAACTCTTTAAGAGCCGCTGGATATTTTATAACCCTATTGCCCAAGGATATGGCTCCGGAGACAACAGAGGGATGGGAGGGATACCTTCACCCAAATAGTTTTTCTGGCGAGGTGGAGAAGACGAAAATTAAGATTCTAATCCGTGATTTCAAGGATCAAGGGATGGTGGAAAAAAAGCAAATGCTTTCTGATATCAAGAAAAAGGCGGCTGAAAAATATCCTGATATAGAAATCGAGGTGAATATCAAGGAATCGTACAAGAATATGAAGGTCGTATTGGATAAACATCCTCATGTCTTAGAAACAGCCCTTGAGGCCGTAAAGAGGGCGGGTATCGAACCAAAACTAAAAAACATCAGAGGTGGGACCGATGGGGCCAGATTGTGTTTTATGGGCCTTCCCACACCCAACATCTTTGCTGGGGGGTTGAACTTTCACGGTAAAAAAGAATTTATACCAATTCCATCCATGGAAAAAGCTGTGGAAGTGATTATAGAGATATCAAAGCTCGTGGCAGAAAAATGATATATCAATTCCAAGCCATATTTAATTAGCCTCTTCTTCAGCTTGTTCCTCAGGTATTTCCTTTTGAGTTTTGAGCCACTGCTCGTATGGCATTCCGGAATTGGATTTTACCCACTTCATCTCCATTTTGGAAAGCGGCCCCAAATCACGCAATTCCTTAATGACCTGATTATTATCGTCCACGAGAAAAACCTTCTTGCGTCCTGACAAGGTCCAGCAAACCTTTTCTTTCATAATAACAGCCAAAAGGAAGATTCTGGCGCAGGTATATAATAATTACTTAAAAAAACAAGCATTCTGATAATAGTGCCCAACAATAAAGAGGACATTAAAAAAAGATGCAAATCCATATCTAAGGGATAGGATTTAATACGAAAAAAGTATCCCTCTTCTTCGGGTGTGAAAATATTGAATCAGGAAAAAAATAAAAATGAACTGGTTTTGGAGTGGTTTGGGCACTCATGTTTCAGAATCAACATCAAAGACTTATCTTTCTTTCTTGACCCTGTTAGAAAAAACAAAATGTTGGGCACAACATTGGATCCTTTTAATGAGAAAAATACTAAAGCAATTTTCATCTCCCACGATCATTGGGACCATTTTAATGTTGAGACCATAATGGCACTTCTATCCCCCACAACTGATGTATATTGCCCATATTCTGTTGCAAATTCATTGGCTCATAGAATGACATTTGAGGCCCAAAATCAAACGGAGCTAGAGGCTCTCAAAGAATCGGTAATTCCTATAAAAAATGATGAGGTATTTGAAATAGAAAGGATAAGTGTCAAATGTTTGGCAGCCTCTGAAGGAGTATCCTTTTTATTCAATTATGGCGACAAGAAATTACTTTTTATGGGAGACTCAGTGGCAACAAAAGAAATGATTATGGAAAAACCAAATGTGGTTTTGTTTCCCATGTGGGCAGTATTGGGTGAAGAAGCTAAGAAAAAAGAATTTTTAGAGCTAGGAACTGGATGTAAATGCATCCCTATGCACTATCATAGAGATCCGGATGCCCTCCCTAACTTCTACATATCATCTGAGGATTATCAGGATTTACTTCAAATGAAAATCGATATGATGCTTCCTGAAAAAGATCGTACTTTTCGGCTCTAAATCGCGGATTCCTGTCCATTTCAAAGGTTATTTCGAACTCAGAAAAAACAGTTTTGTTGTTTAGAGTTTCTATACATTATTATCAAATAATACATTCTTATGAAAAATCATATCTATATCCTGGTGGATTTCTAAAAATATCATTGCTATTTGAAATAGACGGGGGTCATATAAATGAGACAAAGACCGCATTATGTGCTTTTTATGATAATAATCATGATTTTTACAATGGTTTCTGGGACTTTTCTTCATTCCAATGCAAAGGGGGATATTGTATCTTGGGCCGAGGCAATAACCGGCCTGCCCACCTCTGGAACGTATTTTGGTGTTGCCTTTGGTGATGTGGACAATGACGATAATCTAGATATAGTGGCGGCCTCGGATGGAAATGGCCTTCGTGTGTTTTTGGGTAATGGAGCAGGATCCTGGACAGCAGTTGCATCACATCCTGCCACAAGCGGTGGTTACGGTGACGTGGCTTTGGGAGATTATGATAAGGACGGGAACCTGGACATATTTGCGGGATCCCCTGGCAACAGCGCAGGCTCACCAACTGGTCTTCATGTTTTTAAGGGTGATGGGGCCGGAGGATTCACAGAGGTTACTGCCTCTTCGGGACTCCCTACATCAGGTAAATGGAGAGGTGTGGATGTAGGCGATGTCAACAAAGATGGCAACCTCGATTTGGCCGCAACAAGCGGATACGGTTCTTCAGATGGAATACATGTGTATACGGGGGACGGTACAGGGACATTCACAGACAACTCCAACGGCCTTCCCACGAGTCAGAGCCGGGACAGCAATGCAGTGTTGGCAGATTTTAATGGCGACAGTAATTTGGATGTTGCAGCCGGTGGCGGTGCAGGTGTATCAGTTTATCTTGGTGATGGGGGAAGTGGAGGCTCTATGTCCTGGACAGACTCCTCCTCGGGATTGCCCTCAAATAGATTCTCAGGAGTTGCAGCCGCGGATGTTGACAATGATGATTCATTGGATATTGTTCTGTCGGCATATGATGTAGGCTCAGGAGTGGGTGTGCGTGTGTATAAGAATGAGAACAATGCTGCATCTTGGACAAGCATATCATCAGGACTTCCCACATCGGGAGATTATATAGAAGTCTCAACAGGAGATTTCAATGACGACGGGAACACCGATATTGCTACAGGAGGAAGCTATGGATCAACATATGGCATCCACATTTTCTATGGGGATGGGATAGGAGCATGGACCGAAAATTCTGAGAACTTACCAACAGGAAACCAATATATAGGTAATGATGTGGGCGATCTAAATGGTGATGGTGCAATAGATCTTCTTTTTGGCAGGTACAATGGAGGCGGCCTTGAAGTCTGGAAAAACCTGGGCGGCGAGCCTATACCTCCTGTCATCAGTACAACATCTCCTGCTGACGATGCAACAAATGTTGCACTAAATACCGGAATTTCCATTACTTTCAGTGAGGCCATGAATAGGACCGCAACCGAGGGCGCAATTTCAATATCACCAGATTTTGTATGGGGTGCCACTTGGAGTCCAGGTGATACCTCAGTTACGCTCACCCCCTCAGAGAACCTGGATATTGAAACTGAGTATACAATCACATTAGATACGACAGCGGTAAGTACAGATGATTTGAACCTTGAATTATCTTATGAGTTCTCTTTTACTACAGGATCTACGGTGGATACAACTCCTCCTACTGTTTCCAGTACAAATCCTGCTAGCAATGCAAATAGCGTGGCACTGGATTCAGAAATCACAATCACCTTCAGCGAATCCATGGACCTGACCCTAACACAGACTGCGATATCCATATCACCTGGTTCAATTACAAAACGAACATGGGGAGATGGTGGAACCCGGGTTACACTTTCAGTTAATCTGCAACCAGAAACCACCTACACTGTAAAGATATCCACAAATGCTAGGGATGCAGCCGGAAACAACATCGCCTCTGATTATACATTCACATTCACAACCTCAAGTGCGTCAAGTGAAAGCGGTGATAAGGGTGAAGAATCTGGAATTGAAACACCGATTATCATCCTCATTGTGATTGTGATAATAGTTGTAGTGTTTCTATTGGTATATTTTTTTGCTATAAAGAAATGATATGAACTGATGTTATATTTTACGCTGTCCTTATCGATTACAAAGTGATAATATGTAATTATTCTTTTCTCAGGGGCCCCCCCATGATGAAATATATTTCTTAAAACAGTACATAGCAAGTTAAGTTCCTTCACAACAAATATAATATCCTCCACTTCCATTCTCAAAGCATGTTCGAGCTCAAGGCAAGGGATGGATTGGGAAGAATAGGCTTGCTTCATACAAAACATGGGGATGTGGAAACTCCTGTGCTTTTGCCTGTTATCAATCCAAATCAGATGATAATATCACCCCAAGAGATGAAAGAATATTTTAAGGCTAAGATGGTGATTACAAATGCCTATATCATTTACAAGAATGAGGAATTGAAAAAAAAAGCATTGGAAAGCGGAGTCCATGACCTACTGAATTTCCAAGGAGCAATAATGACGGACTCTGGCACTTTTCAAAGCCATGTATATGGTGATGTTGATGTTGATCCCCAAGAGATTGTGGAGTTTCAAAGGAAAATCGGATCTGACATGGGCACCATTTTAGACATTTTTTCAGAAGTGGATGATGATATTGAAAAGGTTCAGGAGGACATGAAAAAGACAATACAAAGAGCTTCAAAGGCAACAGAAATCAAAGGCGATATGGCTCTGGCCTGCACAGTTCAAGGAGGAAATTTCCCCAAGCTCAGATTGGATTGTTCAAAGGAGTTATCGAGCCTAGATTGTGAAATTCATCCAATTGGTGGTGTGGTCCCACTGATGGAAGACTACAGATACAAAGAGGTAGTGAATATAATAATCGCCTCTAAAAGGGGACTTTTACCTTCCAGACCAGTTCATCTATTTGGGGCAGGTCATCCCATGTTCCTTGGTCTGGCTGTGCTCTTGGGCTGCGATTTATTTGATTCAGCCTCATATGCGAAATTTGCCAAGGATGGGAGAATGTTATTTTCGGATGGAACAAGAAAGCTTGAAGAGATTGTGGAATTGCCGTGCTCTTGTCCCATCTGCAGTAAACATTGTGTTGATATTCTAACTGAGATGCACAAAAACGGGGATTATAAGGCCATTGCAATGCACAACCTTTATGTGACCTTTGCCGAAATCAATAGGATCAAACAGGCAATTTACGAGGGAAACCTTTGGGAATACGTTGAGAAAGGATGCAGAGCCCATCCAAATCTTTTATCGGCATTAAAAGCTCTCAGACACCACAAGAAATATCTAGAAAGATTTGAGACCATCAGCAAAAGCAGCGCGTTTTTTTATACTGGACCCGAATCAATGCACAGACCCATTGTTTATCGCTATGAAAAGAGATTTTTTGATAGGTACCAGCATCCTAAAACCAGGGTTCAAGTGGGCTTTGATGAAGGGAATCGGCCCTATTCGAGGTTCTACAAAAAGGAGATTGATAAAATCTTAGACGTTTGTGATGCTCACTTTATTGTGAATTCGGTTTTTGGACCTGTACCCATTGAGCTTGATGAGATGTATCCAATTGCACAATCCATAATTCCTGATGAACTGGAGCCTGAAACATTGGATCGGATGAGAAGGCTAATGGAAAGGCATTCACACAGGGGTCTATTTGAGTTGGCTGTAATGTACGACGGTGATGAGACATTGCAATTTTTAACTGGGATGGGGAAAGGCGGTACATTTGATATAGATATGCAGAGGGTAAAAAGTGTAGCTGACATGCAGTTCGGATCAGGTGCTGCTGATGTTCTTATTAAGGGAGAGGTGGAATTAGTCAAATCCAAAAGAACAGGTAAGATAAGAAATGTGATAAGTGAGGGAAAACATGTGTTATCCATGCGCGCCTCAGATGGCTTATTCACATTGAAGGAAGAAGGTGCAAGACGACTTCATAGAGGATTTTCTGCCCCTGGTTTGAGGGTGGTAGTAGAGGAGGATTCTGTACAGTTCAACAGGGAAGGTAAGAATGTCTTTGCAAAATTTGTTTTGGATTGTGATAAAGAGCTAAGACCAATGGATGAGGCCCTTGTGGTGGATAAAAATGACGAATTGATCGCATTTGGAAGGCTCATGATGAACAGGGAAGAGATGCTGGCTTTCAATCGCGGAATCGCAGTCAAGATAAGAGAGGGATTTGACAAAAAAGAATGAAATGAAAATCATAATCGCGGGAAATATATATATTTATATGGAGACGACCTTTTCGGTGCCTTGATATGGAGTCAAAACCAAATGAACAGGATGGCGAAGAAAAACTTGCTGAGCGCCATATTCGGATAGATACTCATGGATTGGTAGTCAGATTTGGGCCAATCGTGGCACTTAACTCATTTTCAGTGGGTGTTCCCAAAGGCATCGTGGGTCTTTTAGGTCCAAACGGTGCAGGAAAAAGCACGTTCATAAAAGCTGTTTTAGGGCTCGTGGAAGCTGACGAGGGAACCATAAAAATCGATGGTCTTGATCCAAGAAAGGATACTACCCAGGTAAGGGACATGGTGGGGTATCTTCCCGAGCACGACTGTCTAATAAATTACATGAATGCAGTGGAGCTTGTATCATATATGGGGCAGATCTCGGGCATGTCCTCAAAGGATGCCATACAGAGAACCCACGAGGTTTTAGATTTTGTTGGGGTGGGGGAGGAGAGGTATCGGATAATTTCATCCTATTCAACAGGAATGAAGCAGAAGGTAAAACTTGCCCAGGCCATAGTGCATGATCCTAAGATACTGTTTCTCGACGAACCCACAAACGGCATGGACCCCCAGGGAAGGGAGGAGATGCTGGAGCTGATAACAAAGATTGGAGCCTCAGGTAAGACCATACTTGTATCCTCCCATATCTTACAGGAAGTTGAAAAGGTAAGTCAATATGTAATTATTATCAATGAAGGTGCTCTGGTAAAGGAGGGGCAAATTAAAACCCTCATGGTGGGTGAGAAGAACGTCTTCAAGTTGAGGGTTAGGGGTTCACAACAAGGAATTGAGAATTTTGGAAAGGAGCTTGAAAAGCTTTTCAATATCGTATCTACTGAAGATGAAGAAGGTCAGCAGTCCTTGGTCATCAAAGGAACAGAAAGCGGAAAGAAGCTCTTTAAACTGGCATCTGAAGCAGGTATTCAGATCAGGGAATTCGGACCTGCAACCCTATCACTTGAGGACATATTCATTGGGGCATTCAAGGAGGGTGACTAGATGGGTGTGACCCCTATTGAATATAGGCCCTGGGAAGGAAAAAGGACTGAAAACTACCTCCGCTTCCTCGTGATTTCATTAACTGTTTTCAGGCAAAAACTGAAATCGAAATGGGTTCTTGCCATACTTATCATAGGTTTTATTTTAGCCCATGTGTTTTTTATAATTTTCGCAGTCACTGTACCCCATGAAAAACTCACTCCTGAGATGATGGTGGGAGATGATCCTCCAGAAGAGGGTAATTATGACATAAATGGGGAAATCTTTGTCGAAGGTTCCATGGATATGGGGGGTGCATTTGATCTAAACGGCTCCATTAGTTTGGAAGGTCGAATGGATGTGGATGGGGACCTTATCGGGTTAGGAACCATTGTAGGCGACGGAACACCCCTTCCACCTCTCACTATAACGGATGATGGTGCAGTCTATGTAAATGGCACAGTCATAATATATGGTGAAATGGAAATAATAGGAAGTCTGGGGGGAACTGGATATCTTAAAGGCAACTGCACAATAGTCGGATTTGGAAGAATTGAAGAGAGGGCTGAAGTGGGCGAGGAGGGCCCATATATTAGCGAGAGGCAGGGAGGATATCTGAAGAATTTTTTCTTTGTAATCTTCACTTTACTACTCGCATCCCTGGTATGTGCAGATCTGATTGCCGAGGACCTAGGTGATAATTCCTTTATTCTCTTCTTTTCTAGACCAATAAAACCCAGGGATTACCTTGCAGGAAAGATAATCGGGGCTCTTTGGATAATGGGCATCTTCTGTTTTTTACCTCTAATCATATACTGCCTCGCTGCCATGGGAACTCAAAGCGGTGGTGATTACGGAACCAGTCTTAGGGTCCTTGGTGCAACAATTGGGGCAGGACTTCTAACCACCTTTTTCTTCATCCCCTACGGGATACTCATATCCTCCATGACCAAAAGAAAGTCATATGCCACTATAGGAATCTTCATGTCATTTTTCGTGCTCATAATAATTGGCGGCATCTTCCAGAATTTCGACAAGAACTGGGCGCTTATTGACCCCACTCGGATTCTTTTTTATTCGTATGATATAATATACGGTTTTTCTGTTCCTGAAGGAATCAATGCAGGTCTTTTAGGTGCGATCCTGGTCAGTATTATAATAATCCCTCTGATCGTGGTGTATATTAGGATATATCGCAAGGCGGTGGGCAAATGAAAGCCCCCATTATTTCCGCAAAGAACCTTTCCAAATGGTACGGTCAGGTCATAGGGCTGAACAATTTCAATCTGGATATTATGCCTGGGATAACGGGAATCGTTGGTCCCAACGGAGCAGGAAAGACCACGTTCTTCAAGCTTATCACGGGAATGATCAAGGCCAATGTGGGTGAACTTCAGGTTCTGGATCAGAAACCATGGATGAACACAGCCATCCACGCGAAGTTCGGATTGTGTCCTGATTATGACAATCTCTCAGATGACATGACAGGTAGGGAATTCCTGAAACTTTCTGGAGGGCTTCACGCCATGAGCGGTGCAGGCCTAGATAAGCGGATCTCCGAGGTATCTGAAATAGTGGGCATGACAGATGCTATAGGTAGAAAGATCGGGGGTTACAGCAAGGGTATGAGACAGAGGATAAAGATTGCAGTAACAATTTTGCACGATCCCAGCCTTCTCCTCTTGGATGAACCTTTGGCAGGTACGGATCCCCTTGCGCGCAAGGAAATAATTGACCTCATTTTCTCCCTGCACAGGGAGCACGGTCACGACATAATTGTAAGTTCCCATGTGCTTTTCGAAGTGGAGAGAATGACCAAGAACGTGGCACTTGTTTACAAGGGAAGGGCAGTAGCTTCTGGTCACATTTCCGAAATTCGGGGACTAATTGACAAGCACCCTCATAACATAGTGATCGAGGGAGAAGGCCTTTTGGAACTGGCAAAGAGATTTCTGGATATGGACTATATTGTGTCTGTTGGTTTTT
The DNA here is from genome assembly GCA_020348445.1 of Thermoplasmata archaeon. Taxonomy (GTDB): domain Archaea; phylum Thermoplasmatota; class Thermoplasmata. Next base: position 3,870,903 of record CP070751.1, on the reverse strand, counting down.
CCCAGGACAAGAGCTCGATTCATGTACAGGTCCTCAAACCCGATTCGTTCTTCAATGACCTTCCCCAGATAGTGGCAGACATGGACTGCGATATAACAAGACTGCATAGCCTTGACGATAATCTCGAGGCCGTGTTCAGATACCTGGTGGGGTGGTAGGGTGGACATAAGGGCGAACATGATCGGAATGATGGCGATAATCAGGTACTCCACAAAAAAGATACTGTTTTCCAGGAAGGCCGTCGTCAGTGTTCTCATTGCCATATTTATCGCCGCGGTAATGGGTTACGCGGCAACACAGGATCTCGAAAGGTTGCCTGCCGGGGCAGATTTCATGGATGCCCTAATCCTGTTCTTCTTCATGCCCATAATTGCAATGATCTACGGTGCTTCAATAATCCGGGATGAGATAGAGGACAAGAGCATCACACAGATTCTAACCTCACCTCTGGATAGGACCTTTGCCTACCTAGGGTATTATATCTCCCTGGTCATCTCCCTCAGCATAGTCATGGTTTTGATAGTGACTGTAGGATTCCTGTCCTTCTTTGGGCAGACTGGAATCGATAGTGATGCCCTGGGCATCTATTTCAGTGTGTGCATTCTTTCTATTATAGGTTCGATGGTCTATTCCTCTCTTTTCCTACTCATAAGCCTTCCATTTAAAAGACCGCTGTACTTAGGATTGTTCTATGCATTCATATGGGAAGGTTTTATTGGATCACTTGGCGGCAGGATTCAGGAGGTCGCAATAAAGCATTACATAAGGAGTATAGGTTCAGATTGGATATCTCACGGCAGTATATCCGGATATAACGCTTCTGGGATTGGATACTCATCTTCGGTGCTTGTGGGAATTACAATATTCTTTTTAGCAATTGGGATTTTATATTTTAGGGTTAAGGAATTCCCTTAATTCAAAAAACGTTCCTACCTTGTATTCCAAACCGAGGCAATCAACTCCCTAACAAACCTCGCAGCCAAAGATGAAGTGTTGCCCGAATCAAAAGGCGGGGACACCTCGCAAACATCGAATCCAACAAGTTTGCCAGCCAGGACATTGATGCAGTCCTTAACATCCAAGGGAGAAAGGCCAAAAGGCTCGGGATTTCCCACACCAGGGGCATAGGCAGGATCTAAGAAGTCCATATCGAGGCTTAGGTATATCCTGTTCCAAAGAAGGTCTTTTAGGATCCTTTTTATTCCCAACTCTCTCACTCTATTGGCATGTATGTACCTCAATCCCAAATCATGTGCATCTTCCCTCTCCTGTTTCTCCATGGATCTTACTCCAAGTATGAGGACGTTTCCCACTCCTACATGCTCGGCCACCCTTCTTGCGGAACAGGCGTGACTGTTGGATTCATTCAGGTACTTATTTCTGAAATCAAGATGGGCGTCAAGAATTAAGACCCCAACCTTCCCGAACTTACTTACGGCAGGTGGAGTTAGGGAATGCTCTCCACCAACGATAATGGGGAACTTTTTTTCCTGAAGAATGCGTCCTACTTCATCGCCAACACCCCCCATCATCTCTTCAAGACCCTCACATTTGATATTGCCCATATCGTGGAATGCCACGTCCTCTAAATCTGTTCCGTGATCAAAAAGGTAGGTCTCAAAATTATAAGATTCCTTTCTTATGCTTGTTGGCGCCAACCTTGTCCCCTTTCTAAAAGAGGTGGTACCCTCAAAAGGCACTCCCAAGATTGCGAATTCTGCATAATCGAATGAGGACTCAGCATCAGCAAAAAGAATTTTATCTGACTCCATTTCAACCACGTACTCCTCACACTTTTTGGGATTCAATTATGCCACTCAAATTGGATCCTAAGTCCTGGTTATCTTCCTCCGACCCAGGGCCTCCAGGTACTGAATTTCCTTTCCTGGCTCCAGCTCACCTTCCAGTTCCTCTGGTATGGGAAGATTGAAGGTATCATAGGTCTCCATATCCATGAGTTGAACCTCAGAGCCCATGACGGCGATAACCTGTGCAGACCTTTTGTCAATGAGGGGAACTTGAACCTTGTGTTTCACAGGGTGGACTATGCTTCTTTTCTGCCCGTCGAAAATACCGAATGCCTCTATCCTGGCTTTGGCTTCTCCATGCTTCCCAGGTTTGGATGTTGTGATGTTCACGATCTTGCAAGGCTCTCCATCGATGATCATGTATCTGTTGGGTTTTAAGGTTCTAACCTCTGCTACTGTCTTGGACATACAAATCCCAGGGGGTAATGGGGAAGGTATTTAATATTTATTGTGAATTGGTTATCATTGAGAATAATTGTGATTTGGATTCCCTGCCTATAATCCACCAAAAATATATATTTTTGAAAACCCCTGTTGATATCATATGAAGAAGATGGTCCCGATCATTGTTATGTTTATACTAATTACATTGTCTTTAGGGGATATGGTTCAGATTTATGCCCGTGCCGATAGTAATTACGATTCTGAACTCGACATCGTTAAGAATCAATTCCTGCTACAATCTGCCGAGATATCGGACATCGGTATGCAGGCAGCAAAGGACACGCTGCTTAGGGCTTTTTTTGAGAACATTACCGAGGCGGATGTTGTCAGAGCTATAAACGATGCCATGACAGAAAACGGCTCAAGTGAATACGTCGAGGCATTTGGAGTTATTGTAGCCTCGGGAGAACAGTCCGCTTTACCTCATGGAGATACCAGTGATGACGAAACCAATCAGATATTACTGGGTGAGGTGGTGGTAGTTGATTTGGGTGCCAGGTACAGAGGATACTGCACAGATCTGACAAGGACCTTCTTTATAGGAAACGCCACAGAGGAGATGATGGAAATATACAATATTACCATGGAGGCACAGGAAGCGGCATTTGAAGCTGTTTCTGCTGGAGCTATAGGAAGCGAGGTAGATAAGGCAGCAAGGGATGTCATCTCTGACTATGGTTATGGTGAGAATTTTATTCATGGTTTGGGCCATGGAATAGGACTTTACATTCATATGTATCCTCTTTTAGATCCCAGTAGCAATCATATATTGTTTGAAAGTGGTGATATGGCTCTTACAATAGAACCAGGGATTTACTTGGAAGAAAAGTTCGGAGTCAGGATAGAGGATGATGTTTTTGTTTTAAGAACAGATCATGAGATGCTGACCTTTTTCCCAAAAGGTATAGAGGAGGCCATCTTAATCCCTGAAAATTTAACCAATAAAACCGATGATATTGAGAGTAAATCTGAGGATGAGGATCAAAGTGGGAATTACCTGGCAGCTTTGGGAATTCTTATTGTACTTGTGGCCATTGGAATAATTGTTTATCGCTCAAGAAAAAGAAAGTAAGGAAATGAAATCAGTAATGGCCCATCTCCCTTGCCATGCCTTCCAGCCGTTTTATACGCTCCTTCATTGGGGGATGCGTAGAAAATAGACTTACAAATGATCCACCGCTGAATGGGTTGACTATGAAGAGTGAGGATGTGGCTGGGTTACCCTTTCTAAAGGGCTTTCTTCTGTTACCTTTATCCAGTTTATCCAATGCCTTGGCAAGTGCCAATGGTTTATAGATGGTCATGGCACCGACCTTGTCTGCTTTATACTCCCTGCTTCTTGATATTGCGAACTGTACTAGAGCAGCGGCAATTGGAGCTGTGATGGCAACCACAATGATCAGCAACGGATTTACATTCCTGTTTCTTGAGAAGAACATCTGAAAGAGAATAATTCTAGCAGCAAAGGCAATGATCATGGCCACAGATGCTGCGATGGTCATCACCAAAATGTCCCTGTCCTTTATATGGGCCATCTCATGCGCGATAACACCTTCAAGCTCGTCATCATCCAGTGTTTTTAGTATGCCTTCTGTGGCTGCAACCACGGCGTTATTTGGATTCCTGCCAGTTGCGAAAGCATTGGGTGTTTGGGTTGGAACGATGGCCACCTTAGGCATGGGCAGCTCCGCCATATTGGCAACCCTTTGCACGGTTTTATAGAGTCTTGGTGATTCCCTCTCAGTAACGATCTTTGCTTTGTAAGCCTTAAGCACCATCTTATCGCTGTAAAAATATGTGATTAGATTGAGAAGAATCACAAATATGCTGATAATAGCCAAAAACACCCAGCTGTAACTTCCATAACCTAAGATTGCACTTATCGCCAATGCTATTCCTACGAGAATGAACCATAGTACTAGGAACATAATAGCCAGTTTTAGCCTAGGAAAGCCCATACTTCACCTCTATTTTTGTTTTAAGACATTACTCTATCTAACCTTCATTGAATTTAGTTAGACTTATAGTTTTCGTTGTTCTCGATGGTAACTACAAGATTTGTTTAATAAATGGCAACAATCTTCTCTTATCGCAAACTTAATACCCTAATAAATGTGTAGAGCCTTTGGTATAGATGCATATCGTAATCGATGGTTGGGACGCAGGCATTAAATTCTCGGCCTGTCATTTCATTCCCGGTCATGACAAGTGCGCTCGCCTTCACGGCCATATCTATGCAATTCATGCCCGGGTATTTGGGGAGCAAAGCGAAAGTGGCATGGTATGGGATTTCATAACCCTGAAAAACGCCCTTAGGAGCCTGGCAGAGGAGTTGGACCATCGTGTCCTGATTCCCGGAGAGTGCAAGGATATAGAAATAGATATTGGGGATGACTTGAAGGTAAAGGTAGGGGAGAAAAACTATCAGTTTCCATTAGACGATGTTGTGGTTATGGATATCGCCCTGGCCTCAGCAGAGGAACTGGCGGGTTTTATACTAAAAAGGCTTATCTCTTTAGTGGAAGTTCCCAAGAACGTGAATGCCATTGAGATCGGCATTGATGAGGGAAAAGGGCAAGGTGCCTGGGTGCGGAAGGAGTTTTAATCCATTATCTAGACCATCTTATTTTCAATAAAGGCAAAAGGTCCTCTTTCAGATAGGATTGCCGAGCCCCAATAAAGTAGTATTAAAAAATATGTTGTCGATGCTATATTTTCCCGAGACAGGGTAATATTCCATGGATTTTAACAAGTCATAGCTAAGAGGATGTATGCTTCAAAGCATCTTCTCCTTTTTTCCCTTTTTTTAAGGAGAAAATGGAAAAGTATTTGAGGAACAATACCAATGTTTGTGATAGTAGGAGTTCAATACCAAGAAGGGTTGGTATGAAATATAGATTAATCTCGATTGGAATCGTGTTCCTGATTGTCACCACAGGATTCTTAGGGTTCATCACTTTTGAGTCTAATGTTGTAAGGGCAGGTACTACAATCTATGTTCCCACAGATTATCCCAAAATACAGGATGCGATAAATGCGAGCAAAGACGGGGATACGGTCTATGTCTACAGCGGCACATACTATGAACATGTGGTGGTGAACAAGACCATAAATTTAACAGGAGAGGATAGGGAAAATACAATAATTGATGGTGGTGGGAGTGGGGATGTTGTTCAGATTACAGTAGATTGGGTCAATGTCTCAGGATTCACGATCACCAATATCGGACTTTTTACAGATGGGGAAGGACTACGAATAATTTCAGATAATAATTCGATTTCTGGGAACAATATGATTAACAATAGTAATGGCATCTACCTCACTCAATCTTGTAACAATAACACCATTACTGATAACAAGGTAATCTCAAACAGTATGAATGGCATCCTTCTCGATATCGATTGCAACTTTAACATTATTACCAACAATACATTATCGAACAACAGCGATGGAATCATGCTCTCTTACTCCAGTTATAATATCATTGTCAACAATGATATCTCGTACAATCGTTACGGCATCCATCTCGAATACTCAGAGGGTAACACCCTCGTCAACAACTCGATGCTACAATGTGGAATCCATATAAGTGGCGCAGACCCCAATGTGTGGAACACTCACTCTATTGACACTTCGAACACAGTCAACGGAAAGCCTGTTTTCTACTGGAAGAACCAGAATAGCGGCACGATTCCTCCAGGTGCAGGACAGGTAATCCTTGCTAACTGCAACAATGTAAAGATAGAGAACCAGAATGTCTCTAATGGCTCAGTGGGCATCCAGCTGGGATTCTCTAACAATAATTACATCGCTAACAACACTGCGTTTTTAAACAACATGTACGGCATCAATCTCTATTTCTCGGATTACAATACCCTTACCAATAACACCGCTTTTTCAAACGGCGCCAATGGCTTCTTCTTATATCATTCCAGCAACAACACCCTAACAAACAATAATATGTCTTATAATGACAACGGCATCGTCTGTAATCAAATATGCAACTATAATACAATTATTAACAATGATGTTTTCTCAAACTCCTACGTTGGCCTCAAGCTCGGTTATTCCATTGGTAATTCCGTCAAATACAACACATTCTCGTTCCATTTTTTTCGCGCCATCACTCTCACTTCGGCCAACTCGAACAACATTATCGGTAATAAAGTCTCGAATAACGATTATGGTATCCGTCTCTGGAGTTCCAACAGTGAAAATTACATCTTTGATAACCTTGTTTCGAACAATACTTGGGGTATTTATGTTAGGAATTCACCAAACAATCACATTTACCACAACAACATCATAAACAACTCAAATCAGAGTTATGATAATCGAAATGATAATTTCTGGGATGATGGCTACCCTTCAGGTGGGAATTATTGGTCCGATTTTGATGAATCAAGCGAGGGCGCGTATGATGATTATAATGGGCCGGATCAAGATGTACTGGGAGGCGACGGCAAAGTTGATAAAGGAACTATTGGAGGTGGTGGTAAGAATCCCTATATTATCGATTCAGATTCCCGGGACAATTACCCGCTTATCGAGCCCACCAAGAATTTCATGATCTTAAAACAGGGCTGGAACCTTATTTCTCTACCTTTGATTCAAGAAGAGCAAAACCTCATAAAAGTATTGGAATCCATTGATGGCCTGTATGATGCTGTCCAATGGTACAATATTACTGATAAAAACGACCTCTGGAAGCATTACAAAGTTGGTAAGCCCTATGGAAACGACCTTTTCGAGATAAACGAGACCATGGGTTTTTGGATTCATATCACTCAACCTGGAGATACGATATTCTTCTATAATGGGAAAAGATTCACCGAGAATCAGACCATCACCCTTTACCCAGGCTGGAACATGGTGGGCTATCCCTCACTGAGCAATAGGGACAGAACCACGGCCTTGAACAATATCGATTTCCCTAACGATGTGGATGCTATCTTGACCTATAATTCTCGGGTGCAAAGATGGGAAAAGATGGGACCATCTGATTATTTCGAGGTTGGTAAGGGATACTATGTTCACGCAACATCCGATTGTGTTTGGGATGTCCCTATTTAGGAGATATTACTCTTCTTATTGTAACCTATGTCCTTTCTACATTTCAAAGTCGAAAACCTTATATATATCCCTATTTGTAAATGGAAGGGAGTTGCGGGAAAGTTCAACTCTTCATATGCGAGGGCGCCATCCTAAGAGGTCCAAAGGTGAAAAGATGGTAATGACCATGATTCAGGTCATATTAGCTGTTATCGTAGGTTATGGTGTAATAAGTAGAATGGGTCACACCGAGGTGGGGCGCGGGTCAAATACCAATAAACCCTGAGAATGGGAGGAGGTGATTAAGAATGAGAAGATTCATCGCAATATTAGGAACATTACTAATAGCCATGGTGATCATTATTAGTGGGTCTGCAGTTGCAACATGGGTCTACGTCACATGGATTGATGAAGATAATACTAGTAATACAGATAATATAAATGGTGCTCCGGATGATAACTATGCGAGTCTTGGGGAGGATGGTCCTCCACCCGTTCTCGGATGGGTATTACTCGATCTAGGATCAGGCAATGAGATGCCATTCAGCCAGGAATTCACGGTGTTCGCCGATTCTTCTATGGAGGAAAATTATTCTGTGTGGGTAGGCGAAACTACAGAAAAAGCAACTATGTCATATGTAGGTGATGGTTCAGACTTAGATGATGAAATTTTCACAACACCATCACAGCCTTTTAATGGTTCATGGCGATATATCTATATCGAGGCTACATCAGGCCTTACTGCCTTTGAAGGAGGAGATTACGTCTACGGTCCAGACATTGATGCAGTCGGCTGGGATAAACCATAGAGACAAACGAAATATTCCATTGAAATTCACTAGTCATTGCTAGGAGAAGATTTGCTTCTAAGCATCTTCTCTTTTTTCCCTTTTTTTTAAGGGGAAAATGGAAAAGTATTTGAGGAACAATACCAATGTTTGTGATAGTAGGAGTTCAAAACCAAGAAGGGTTGGTATGAAATATAGATTAATCTCGGTTGGAATCGCGTTCCTAATTGTCACCGCAGGATTCTTAGGATTGATCACCTTTGAGTCTAAAGTTGTGAGGGCAAGTACCATAATCTATGTAGGTTCAGGTGTTGGGAACGACTCAACCTCTATAAGTGGAGGCATAGCCCTAGCAAACCCCGGGGATACCGTTTTTGTTTACGGCGGCGTCTATACAGAGGCCCTCTTGATAGATAAAACAATAAACCTGATTGGAGAAGATAAGAATACCACAATTATAGATGGTATAGGTAAGACAGTGGTATGGCTTTCATCTGTAGATTGGGTGAATATAACTGGCTTTACCCTTACAAATGGTAGTTTTGGCATTTATTCTAACCAATGTTCAAACAATGCTTTTATAAACAATATAGTTCACGACAACTCATTTCATGGTTTCTATTTCACAGGAGACCCATATTTCAATAACAAGATTATAGGAAACATTGTATATAGTAATCAAGTTGGAATAAAGTTTGAAGAAGATAGCTCAGTTGACGAAGAATATTTTTCAAATAATAGCATTATTAACAATATAGTTTATAATAATACAAATGATGGTATACATATTGCGCAAGGGACCGGTAATTATATAGACCAAGGGGGCAGTAATTTTATTATTGACAATATCGTTTACAATAATGGATTAGGTAGTATCACCCCGTGGGCAGGTATCCGAATTATACGGTCTAATGACAATGTTGTCATGGGGAACACAGTGTACAACAACGATAATGGCATTTATTTCGAAAGCATCTGGTATAAGTTTTATAGTACCTCAAAGAATTATATCAGTGGAAATAAAGTTTACAATAATGATGATAGTGGGATTGTACTTATCGCCGCAATAAATAACACATTCATTGACAACTCAATCTTCAATAACAAATACAACGTGTATATGGACTCTCAGTCCAGCGGCAATAATTTCATTAACTGCACTCTATCAAATCCTACTTATTATGATTTTAATTTGACTGATGATTCCCATGCGATCGCACTCAATACGAGTTTTAACAAGAACAAGGTCTTCTTTGGCGATATGGATTCAACATTGACTGTTAAATGGTTCATGCATGTGAATGTGATCTACTTCAACGGAGATCCTGTGAGCTATGCAAACATTTGGGTAAGAGATTATTACGATCTTGAATTATTTGGAGACCTGGCTGATTTTAATGGATGGGCAAGATGGATTACTGTAACCGAATATGTAGCACAGGACATTAATGGCGATAACATAGGCGATAGAGCATATTTCACGCCTCACAGTGTTTCAGCCACCGATGGCCTGCTTTGGGGCTTTGCCGACCCTTTTATGGATGTTAGTAAGGTTGTGGTCATCGTGCTTGGGGCACCAACTTATCTATTGCCGCCCAAGAACTTGAGAACAAAGGTCGTTAATAACGGTGAGAATGTGGAGTTGGAATGGGACCCTTCTACTTCATCTGAGGTGGACCATTATCTGATATATAGGGCTGATTCAGCCACAGAATTCGATTTTTTCGCACCACTTAACAGCAGTATAACTTGGTCAAATCCATTGAGCACGAACTGGATTGATCCAGATCCCATTGTGACAGCAGTCGATGATGATTTCTATTACGCCGTCCGCGCCGCTAATTTCGATGAGTCCGATATAAGCACCACAACCAACACGGCAGGGATTTGGACAAGGACTTTTCAACCCGGGGTATCCACATTCTCCTTGCCCTTGGAACCTTTTGTTGAACATGATACCGAGTTTTATTGTCAAGACATGAACGCCAGTTTTATCAAATGGATGAGTCCGACAACGCACAATTGGATGCAGCATAGCAGGGGACTTCCTGATAATAATACACTCGTAGAGCTCGGTGAAGCTTATGAAATAAAATTCGAGAACACAACCAAGTACACCTTCTGCGGTTTTCCAGGTGCTATGATCATTTTCGAAGATGATATTACCTTTTTAGGATTTGACCCGATGTTCGAGGCGAAGAGCCTTGAGGTTTGGGTTGAGCCTAACGGGGATGTGAACTTGACCTGGTGGGAGCCTCCAACTATGGCTCCCGGAGATTATTACGAGATTTATTATTCTTATACAAGGGATGGTTTTTTTGGAGACATTGATTTCAATTATTATCGGGTTGAACCTCCTGTTAATTTTGAAACCAATACCACCACCCATTTCGGTGCAGGGGCTAACAATCCCGGATCGAGGCTGTATTACATGGTGGTTCCTTTCAATGCTCTCGGTACCCAGGGTGCGAGCACATACAGCGTGGGAATCTGGACTGAGGAATATTCTGAGGGATACGATACAATGGGGATACCGCTGAAATTGGATGTTAACCACACTGCTGATTGGTATTGTGATAACATCCCCGATACAGTTGGGATTAATTATTTTGATTACACTGGGCAGAGATGGTGCTGGCATTCCATAAGAATGCCCGAGGGTGCTTTTGATACCGTTTTAGAAATGACGAAAGGATACCAAATATCCACTTCAAACTCCACGAAATTCATGTTTATTGGGATTTGATGTAAAACTTATTGTTTCCTCACCACTCCGTTATTGGGTATATTCTTTTTATCTGGACATTTTCTAGTATAAAAATCTTTTGCGGAACGTTCCACAAAACGTTTTTATACACCACTTAGCAACTGTTATGCAAAGGAATGTATTGTAGGAAACGTTACCACCTGAGATGTGACGACTCCATCAAAAAACACGGAGAGGGCGGGGGTGATAAAAAGGCGGGAGAGGAAGGATAATAATACGATATTCCAGTTGAAACTTTCTAGAACCGGCCCTTTGATATTTTTGGGCTGCGAGATGATAACGCGCCGAGGTGGGGCGCGGAATAAATACCAGGTTGAAGGGAGGTGAAAAAAATGAAGAGGTTTGTCATAATATTTGGAATTGTACTAGCCGTTACCATCTTTATGAGCGGTTCATCAGTTGCTCCTTGGATAGTATCTACAACTGGTTCCATGTACTGTACAAATGCAAATGAAGCAATCGGTGCCCCAGACGGTGTCCATGCTACCGCAGGGCAAAATAATCCTAAAAGACTCGGAATGCTGAGGCTCGCTTTTGATGAGGGCGATGGGATCCCCCCCAGCACAACTTTCACGGTTTACGCCAGTTCTACTATAAATGAATCATATGGGATACAGATAGAGTCAGCTAACTTGACTGAGGCTGTTTTGGGGAATGGTTGGGATACAGAGAATTTAACCTTTGAAACACCGTCGGACCCAGGAGAGGTGTGGCAATACGTTTATATCACTGGTGCAACGGGTCAGACTGGTTTTGGTGATTCAATCTACGGACCAGAAGTCGATGCTGTTGGCTGGTAGAGACAAACCAAACATTTCACGCACTATGTTCTTAATTGCCGGGAGCGGATAAGTTCCTACGCATATTTTTTTCCCTTTTATTTGGGATTACAAAACATATATAATATACAGCACCAATATAGATAATAACAGCAATTTAAGACGGAGAAGGGTCAATATGATCAATAGATTGCCCTCGATTGGTATCGTATGCCTCTTGGTGATCGTAGGATTTGTTGGTTTTTTTAATTTTGAGAGCGAGAATGCACATGGAACTTTAGTCGGAGGACCTATATCACCTCCTGGTGAAATCTGGGACCTAGCAGGTAGCCCTTATATTGTTGTTGGCGATGTGATTGTTTTAAGCGGCGCGATATTAACTATTGAGCCAGGTGTGGAGGTAAAATTCGATGGATACTACAGCATATATGTTGATGGAAACCTGAGTGCTGTTGGTAACAAAATTAGCGGAATTAACATAACATCGAACAAAATAACGCCCCTGCTTTCGGATTGGAGAAATATTCAGATAAATTCTACGGGACATGCGGAGATTAAATACTGTGATATAACCTACGGCAGTTGCGGCATTTATCTTGACTCATCGTCAAACAACAACATAACAAATAATAAAGTTCATTCGAACGACTATTCTGGCATCTATCTCGACTCATCATCAAATAACAATATTACTTCAAACCAAATCTACAACCAATCTGACAGTAGTGGTGATGGCATATATCTTTACTCATCATCAAACAACAACATAACTTCAAACCAAATCTACAACCATTCTAATGGCGTTGGTATCTTGCTTGACTCATCATCAAACAACAATATAATAAACAACAATATTACATCGAACTATGAGGGCATCTATCTTCTATTCTCCTCAAACAGCAACATGATAAATGGTAACAATATATTTTTAAACAAGGGAGCGGGCATCTATTTTTGGTGGTTTCCATCAAACAATATCATAACAAACAACAATGTCTCATCAAACAGTTATTGCGGCATTTATCTTGCCTATTCATCAAACAACATCATAACAAACAACACTGTCTTATCGAACAACGAGTGGGGCATCTGGCTTTACCGCACATCAAACAACTCCATAGCAAACAACAATATCACCAATGATGGTGTTTTCATAAAAGGAAACCAACTCTCCCACTATAACACCCACACAATTCCTGACAACAATACAGTAAACGATAGACCCTTGTTCTATTATAAGGATAGCAACGGCATAAATATCGATGGGATATCACTTGGGCAGGTAATTCTTGCCAATTGCACAAACGTGAATGTAAAAAATTTGCAAATAAATAAAACAGATGTGGGAATCGAGCTTGCTTACTCCATGAATATAAACATAACAGGCAACAATATATCAAATAACGATGTTCTCGGCATCTATCTCGATTCAGCATCAAACACTAAAATAACTAACAATAATATCTCATCGAATGAATTGATAGGCATCATACTTTATTCATCATCTAACATTGACATAACAAACAACGATATTTCATCGAACCTTAATGATGGTATCAAAAGTTGGTTTTGCTCAAGCGTTGACATAATAAATAACAATATCTCTTCGAATAAGATGCGCGGCATCACTATTCATGGCCCCCCTTCATCATATAACAGCATAACAAACAACAATATTTCATCGAATCTTGAAGAAGGCATCTATCTTAGATGGTCGTCAAACCACACCATAACAAACAACAATATATCGAACAATGGAGAGGGCATCCAACTTGATTTTCAATCCAATGACAACACGATTGCCGATAACAATGTTTCGAACAATAAATACGGCATACGAGTTCTTTCATCATCGAATAATAATATGATAATAAGCAACAAAATATCATCGAACAATGTAGAAGGCATCAATCTTAGCTCATCATCAAACAATAAAATTTATCACAACAATATTATTAATAACCTCAATCAAGCCTACGATGATACGAATTTCGGTAATCAATGGGATAACGGTTATCCGAGCGGTGGTAATTATTGGTCTGATTATGATGGTGTTGATTACTATAAAGGGCCTAATCAAGATATCTTAGGCGGTGATGGAATAGGGGATACTCCTTATGCAATAGATGATGATTCCCGGGATAACTACCCGTTAGTTGTCCCCATTGGAAATTACATCTTTCTATATGAGGGTTGGAATCTTATCTCAATCCCGTATATTCAATCCAACACAAACGTAGGCGATGTTTTATCTTCAATAAACGGCTCATACAAAGCAGTCCAATGGTATAATACAATGGATGATAACGACCATTGGAAGCATAACTGTTCCTTAAAACCATCTCATTTGAACGATTTTCATGACATAGACCACACCATTGGCTTTTGGATATATATCACCGAGCAAGGTGGTATTTCATTCGAATACTTTGGAATCCCACCCTTCGAAAACATGATAATTACCCTATATCCTGGTTGGAATCTTGTGGGATATCCATCTTCTAGCAATAAAACCAGAACCATGGCTTTGAATAACATAATTTTTGAGCAAGATCTAAATGCGATCTGGACTTACGATGCCTCCACCCAAACTTGGGATGAAATCGAGGAGTTCGATTATTTCGAGGTGGGAAGAGGATACTATATTAACTCAAAGTATGAGCGGGTTTGGGATGTTCCTCCTTGATTTAGTAACAATACTCAACAAATCCAAAATGCATGATAAAAATCTATATATTTGCTATAATCAAATGAAAATTGAGGTAGCGTTTAGGAAAAGTTAGATAAAAATCATTTCTTAACATCTACCATGGCCACCCTCTCCAGCACCAAATCCTTGATTTTGCTTTCGTCCACTGTGGAAATTTCTGTATCTGTTATTCCAAATTCTCGAAGTTTTGATTTGTTGAATGTCAAGACCTCGTCATCTCGGCTCAGGTTCAAGTGGGCCAACAATGATCCAATATCCATGGAACTATCGGCAATAACCGCCACTTTTTCACATCCATCTTTTAATCCAATTGCGGCCAGTGCGTTGTTTATCTGGGGTTCGCCTGCAGCATAGATAAGGATTTCCATGGCCAGGGTTTCCGAGATGTTGTCCTTTCTTTCAAATGCCCGGATTGCATGCTCAATTGCCAAGAGGATATGCTCTTTGCCAATTATTTTATCAGCATCTAAAAATTGCAGCAAAAGATCGTTATTTGACACAAAATCTCGGGCCTTTTTTATGAATTCTTCAACAGAATCGATTTTGCCCCTGCAGCCGATTATATTGAATTTTTTCTCCATCATACCAGGTCCTTTAACTTTGGGTCAAGTGCATGCTTTACAAAAGCGATGATCGAGGCACTGATTAAAATGAATCCTCCATAAAGGGCCACATCCAAAGGCACTGCGGGATGAACTACCAAACCCAGGGCAGTGCTGCATCCCGGCGGATGCTCTGTATCTGTAACCACCATGATAAAGATGGTAACACCAACGGAAAGGCTTGCGAAAATTATGTGGATAAACGTTGAATCCCCCCCAAATGAGATGAACAATAATGCACACACACCTCCTGACAGAACACCCACCATGTGCCCTCCTACTACATTTCTTGGTTGGGCTGTTATATTCTTTGGCATGGCAAAACAGACAAAAGCCGTTGCACCCAAGGCTGCCACAATGACAGGTGTGGCAAGTTGGAGAACGAGCAATACCAGGAATATCGAAAATGTGGCTAAAAGGCTCTGAAAAAGATAATGGACCCACATTCCCCGCTCCCGGAGTTTCAAATCCATTACATGCTTTTCCTTATCCTTATGCGCTTTGTATATCAGCTCTTCCTTTGATATCTTACCTGTCTTCTTCATCAATATCTCCTTTGATTTCTTTGCTTTCTTTTTTTTCCTCTATTTTGATAATCTCCTGGCTCCCCTTTTCAATTTCCTTAATATCTAACGACTCAATTCCTCGCTTTCTCCACGATTTTAAGATAATTTCCCGTAACTCATTGCTGTCTTTTGCATTTATCCATTCTTTTTCAAAATCCACTGTTTCTGCGATTTGAACCATCCACATAAGGGAGTGAAGATAGAAATTCTGCTCATCAGAGGAAGAAACCACTATAAAAGCTGCACGAACTGCTGGGAATTCGTCTGAGAAGCGGGCACCTCTTTTTGTTCGCACCAATTCAATTTCAAACTTGTTTCGTCCTTTGATATGAAAGGAGATCACCGCAAATCCTGGTCTTACCATTATATTGGATTTTTTTTCTCGGTTAATTAACCGAAAATACAGTTCATCCTCGCTCATATTCAAGTGTTTAGCCAAGGGCTCTGCCACCTTTTCAGCGAACTCCTCTGGCGGAACAAAATATTTGAGGTCCAAAACAGTACACTTCTTTATGTTCTGTTCAAATCTGGATTCTAGGATATTGTCTCTCTCTATCAGTACTTCTCTTAATTCCTCGTCTAGTAGGTGATCCGTGGATTTGATGCCTATTACCCTTTCCACCACATGAAGAAGAGCGTATTCGCGTTTGATTTTCCCATGTGCATAAATAAAATACCAGCCCAATCCGCAGGCAAGAAAGATACCAGTTATCATGAGGGGAACGCTCCCCATCTGAAAGATGAGAAATCCGTATCCGATAATCCCAAATATCTGAACATAAGGGTAAAAAGGTGCCTTATATTTGGGGCGATAGTGTCTTATGTTACTCTCCCTCATAAATATAAGGGCAAGGTTCGCCAGGATAAACAATATGAGTTTCAATGTGGAGGCTGTCTTTACAAAATCTTCGAGATCCAGAAACAGCACAACAACAATCATGAATGCAGAAGTAAAAAGGATCGCAACCCATGGTGTTCCCCGCTTAGATACGTTCCCAAAAGTCCTGGGTAATAGGTCATCTTTCCCCATGGCCATTGGATCGCGGGATGCAGCCAAGATACCCGCATTACCAGTGGAAATGTAGGCCAAGATGGCAGCAAAGCTCATTATTATAATGCCGAAAAGGCCCATTGAAACCTCTCCACCCAATGTAATGGGTGTTAGGGTGTCCCTGAGTTCCCCTGGCGCAACAGTACCCACAGTTACGAAGATCACCATGATGTAAAGCATCGTCACAACACCCCAGGAAAAGAACATGCCTAGAGGTAGGTTTCGCCCAGGATCTTTGACCTCCCCTGCCACAGCCGCGATTTTCGTGGTCCCAGCATAGGAGACAAAAACAAGACCTGCGGTGGCAAATACCGAGCCTAAGCCAATTGATGTTTCAGGGCGGAACCGCGATGAATCAATAAAAAAGACACCTGTGATTACATACAGTGTAAGCAGAACAAGGAGTGTGATAACGATAAATGTCTGGATTCTCCCTGCGAGTTTCACGCCCAAAAGATTGACTACAGTGAATATTAAAACGCATATGACAGCGATTATCTTTATCTGCAATATCGTAAGACCAGGATTGAACAACAGGGCAAATATTCCTATTCCCAGCAAGGCAAAGGCAGATTTGAACGCAAGTGAGAACCATGCCGCAAGTCCCCCCAAGGTCCCCATCATGGGGCCCATGCTCCTGTCGGTAAAGTAATAAACTCCGCCTGTTTTGGGCATGGCGGTGACAAGCTCAGCTTTTGATAAAATAGTAGGAATAACCAAGATACCTGCCAACATGTAGGCAAAAATAACATAGGGTCCTGCCTTTGAATAAGCAATGGCTGGCAACACGAATAAACCAGAGCTGATCATGGCGCCTGATGATATGCAGAAGACCTCAAGCAATCCCAGTTCCTTTTTCAATTTCATAGCATTCAAATCCTTTTTCGATCTCATTGATTTTTGGCTACACCTGGCCCAATTCAAATACCAATCTAAGATCCCCCTATGATTTTTTCCTATTTGCCTTATTTTGATTTTAACAATTTTGAATTTCCCTGAGAATCTCTCAGCACCATATCATTTCTTATTTATATGTTTATTTCTTATAATTCTCGAAACTTAAAGACCGAGGATTCTAACAACCCATACCCTAAAATACGCTTAATTCGTTCAGCCTTTTCGCTATGAAACATTATGACGTTATTGTCGTTGGTGCGGGTCCCGCAGGAGGTCATGTGGCCCATCTCCTCGGAAGTCAGGGCTTTGACGTGGGTCTTTTTGAGGAGCACAACGAAATAGGAAGGCCAATTCAATGTGCTGGCCTTGTTTCCCTTAGGGTTTTTGATATACTAGGAAATAAAAAGGGCGTCTTAAACGAGATTAAAGGAGCAAAGGTCCACTCTCCCTCAGACCAAATCCTGGACATTCACAGCAATTCACCTAAAGCGTGCGTAATCGACAGGGCGGAATTTGACAATTCTATAGTGATTAATGCCGTGGACTCTGGTTGTGACCTTCACTTGGGATCAAAGGTGAAGGAGGTCAAAAGAAAGAATGGTAAAATCCACATTCAGGAGAGTAAAAAAGGGAAAAAAGAGGATTTTACAGCGAATTTGATAGTAGGATGCGATGGTTTAGGTTCCATTGTTGCTCGATCATTTGGATTTCCAAAACCCAAAGAGGTGCTCTCGGGATTTGGGGCTGAATGCATCGTAAATACGGATTTTGATATTGAATACGTTGATATTTTTGTTGGCAATAAAATCGCTCCGGGATTCTTTGCCTGGCTCATACCTACAGGGGAAGGTGGGGCAAGGCTTGGTCTATGCACGGCACATGATAAAAAAAATACACGTCACTACTTCGAAAACCTTCTTACACATAAAGCAGTCAGATCCAGGTTGAAAGATGTAAAAATCGAAACCTATATTACTGGTGCAATCCCCATAGGACCTACAAAAAATATTGTCTCAGATGGGGTAATGCTGGTGGGTGATTCAGCCTGCCAGGTAAAACCACTTTCGGGAGGGGGCATATATCTTGGGCTCCTTTCGGGGGGGTATGCAGCCAATGTGGCGGCCGGGGCTTTGGAATATGAGGATGTATCTGAAAAGAGCTTGAGAAAATATCCCCAACTGGTTCAGGCTGATGTTGGAAAGGAGCTAAAAAGAGCGTTTCAGCTTAGGAAGATATACTTGGGGCTAAAAGACAAGCATATCGAAGAGGGTTTTAAGATCCTAGCCGATAAAAAAGTCCTTTCTTTAATAGGTAAAAGGGGTGATATCGACTATCCCTCAGGCCTTACGAAAGCGGTGCTTAAAAAGGCGCCAAGACTGATGAAGTTTGCCGGACCAGTACTTAAATCCCTGATCTAGCCATGGGAACATGTTGTATTCCTCTTGGCAGTAGAATAAAACAGCCAATATGCAAAGCATCACGGTAATGGGTATTATGCAAACATAAAGAGGCCAAATTGGAATGGGCTCCCACACCTTAAATGATGAATCTGGGATGATGCCATCTACTCCAAGGAATTCAATATCAACTTTACCAGGATCGGCGTCATCTGCGCCTGCTGTTGCATTATCCCATTGGTAATTAGTGAAATATCCCCTGGATCTCATGATAAAGTCTGTGTTGTTGTACCTAAAGGTCAATTGAAATCTTACAAAATACGTACCTTGGGTGGTGTCATGGGAGCTGCTTATCGTGAAATTGACATAAACCAGGGTTTCGTTATCTATAGATTGTAAATCGAAGACTTTCTCCACTCCTTCATTGTCGATTTTTGGAGGATTATCTACATCCCTTATTTGTTTGTAAAAGTAAGGTGAGCCACATGCATAAATGCCCGCAGTTAACAAGACATTCGTCATCTCATTATCATACCTGTTATCAATGGAAAATCCAAATGCTCCGCTCTCACCTGGTGAAAGCTGGGGTGTTTTAAATTCATCAAAAAGTGGAATATTTCCCGGGTGACTCACATAGTCGTCTGCATCAGCAGAAATTGGGAACGTAAGGATTACCAGAATTAAACCCAACACCAAAGCTTTGACTTTCATTGCCTCTCAGCCACTTTAGAGCCTAATAGATATAAATCTTTTTGGGTTGTTGGAATCTTGGATTTCAACCAAGCCCTCTTCCCCTCCCTCAATATAAAAGGATTAGGCAAATAGGGTGAGTTTTGGAAAAGTGAATATATTTCACATCTTTGGTCTTGGTAAAAGCCCTGCCCGGTCGACTATCTCTGGAACCTTGCTCTCCCAGGCAATTGCCATGACATGCACGCCTTTTATTCCCTCTATGGTTTTCAGATGCTCGATTGTCTCCACGGCCTGGTTTATGCCCTCGGCCTTCTGATCCTCTGCTTTGGCCATTCTATCGATAATAGCCTGGGGAATGGTGATTCCCGAAACGAATTTGTTTATGGCCTTTGCCGCCTTTGCAGATTTAAGGGGGGTGATACCCCCAAGGATGTACACCTGCTCAGTTAGCCCCTCCTTTCTTGCCTCGGCCATGAACTTCTCGAACTTCTCCATATCGTAAATAACCTGGGTCTGGATGAAGTCGCAGCCAGCCTTGATCTTCTTAGCAAGCCTCTTTACTCTATAATCAAAGGGATCTGCAAAGGGATTTACGGCGGCTCCAATGAACATCCTGGGCTCCACCTTGATCTCATCACCGTTTAGGAATTTCTTCTCGTCTCTCATATTTTTGACCATCTGAATAAGCTGCATGGAATCGATGTCGAACACGTTCTTTGCCTGAGGATGGTTTCCAAAGGTCTGGTGATCCCCTGAGAGGCAGAGCATGTTCTTAATACCCAATGCTGAGGCTCCAAGAATATCGCTTTGCAGGGCTATTCTGTTTCTGTCCCGAACCACCATCTGCATCACAGGCTCAAGCCCCTCGTTCATGATGAGCTGTGCAGCTGCAATGCTTGAAAGTCGAACAATGGAGGTCTGGTTATCTGTCAAATTTACGGCATCTGCATTTCCTTTCATATATTGGGCTTTCTTTTTTATGTTCTCAGCATCAGCTGATTTAGGTGGTCCCAGCTCAGACGTCACCGCAAACTTACCTGCTTCGAGAACCTTTTCAAGATTGCTTCCCGCCTTCATTTCTCCCCCTCCTTGGTAATCCCTTCAATTTCATCCTCTGGTTTCTCATCGATTTTCAAATCCTCCCTTACCATCTTCCTGGGCCCGCCGTGCCTTGCAGGACTCCAATCCTTGGGGGGTAGAATCTCGTCCATGAAATCCAGCTTTCCCTGGGCTTTAAGTCTGTCATGTATAAGCTGCCAGCCGCAATCAATATCCTTGTTCACCTCGCATCTACCCTCCTGGGAGCCGCCACAAGGTCCGTTGAGCATGCTCTTGGAGCACCTAACAATGGGGCATATTCCCGCTGTCATATCCAGCACGCAGTTACCGCATCCTCCACAGAATTCAACAAAGAAGCCCTGTTCTTTTGGCATACCGTAGAAGGTGGTGTTGATGCCTGGGAGGACAATGGTATCAGGATAAAACTCCACAATGGTTTGAGGCCCCACTCCGCAGGCTAAAGAAAGGACACAGTCAGCTTCCTTGATCTTGTCTGCAAGCTCGTCCACAAATTCTCGCTCGCACTGCCTTTCCATGCTTGCTTCCTCGATGTTCTGTTCCCTTCCTTCCACCTTGTTCTTTATGCGAAGTGCAGAGGCCAGGATACCAACCTCTTTCTCTCCCCCTGCATGGCATACTGCAATGCACGTGTTGCACCCCATTACCAAAACAGTTTTGTATTCTGCTATCATCTTGCTTATCTCTTCAATAGGTTTTTGCTCTCCTACGATCATGAATTTCACGCTCCAGAATTAACAGGGCTTGGACCCAGTTTCTTTATCCTTTCTGTCATCTCCTTTGCCAAATCTGCAAACTTCTGTCCCATTGCAGCTGAAAGATTGTACATCTCCAATCTGTCACCGCCAAGACCGATATCATCAAGGATCTTTTTTGTGTACTTCACCTTCTTTTTAGCCTTGATGTTCCCGTTTATGAAGTGGCAGGTGCCCTCTTCGCAGCCTGCTACAATTACCCCATCGGCACCATCTTCAAAAGCCCGAAGAAGGTAAAGCACATCCACCTTGCCAGTGCAAGGGATCTTGAGGATCTTGATATTAGTTGGATAATCAAGGCGCATTGAGCCTGCCAAATCGGCTGCGGCATATGAACAGTAATGACAGCAGAAGGCCACGATCTTTGGCTCGAAATCTGAAGAAACGTCGGGGATATTTTTCTCCTGAGCTTCTGTCATTTATCCTCCCTCCTCAAACAGTGCTTTAGCCTTCTGTAGAATCTGGGAATCAGTGTAATGCTTAAGCTGTATTGCTTTCACGGGACACTCGGCTGCGCATATTCCGCACCCACGACAAGTTGCGACATCGATTTTAGCCACACCTTTTTCATTAATAGAAGGAACGTAATAGGGGCAGGTTCTAACACATGTGAGGCAGGCTACGCATTTTCCTTCCTCAACCTCTGAGATTACACCACCCACCTCAAGGTGATCCTTTGAAAGAATTGTGCATGCCCTTGCCACAGCACCCGAGGCCTGATATAGGGATTCATTGACGAATTTGGGGGAGTGTGCAAGACCGCAGAGGAACATCCCTTCTGTGGAAAAATCAACTGGGCTCAGTTTCATGTGGGCCTCTAAAAAGAATTTATCTCTTGAAAGCTGGGCCTTTAGTAGCTGTGATAGTTTCAGGTTGTCCTCATTGGGAATGATTGCTGCAGAAAGTACAAGTGCATCAGGTGTGAATATCAGGGGCTTTTCTAGAACCCGGTCCATAACTGATATCTTAATGTTCCCATTCTCACCCTTTTCAACAATTGGCAGTTTCTCGTCATCATACCTTATGAATTTCACACCCAAATCAGAGGCTTTGGCATAGTAATCCTCACGAAAACCGTAAGTTCTCATATCCTTGTATAAAACGAAAATTTCGGAATCGGGTCGCAGTTCCTTCAACTTCAGGGCGTTTTTTACAGCATGGGTGCAGCACACCCTGCTGCAGTACGGTCTTTCCTCGTTTCGGGAGCCCACACATTGTATCATAACCACATTCGAAAAATCCGACTCTCCTTTAGCAAGTTTCTCTTCGAACTCGTGTTGGGTCATAACATTTTCATGCTCACCATAGAGATACTCCTTTGGCTTGTACTCCTTTGCTCCCGTGGATACGATTATTGCACCCACATAAATCGTGTTTTGTTCTTCACCTGATTTTATTGTTACTTTAAAATTTCCAATATGTCCATCCACACTCACAACCTCAGATTCCATATTAACATGGATCCCATCATTTACCTCTACCTTTGATATAATATCATTAAGATGTTTCTGGGCATCCTCACCATCCACTGTGAAATACAGATTGTTCAGATTACCTCCGAGCTGGGATTCTTTCTCCACAAGATGTGTTTCATATCCCTGTGCAGCAAGGCCCAAGGCGGCGTTCATCCCGGATAGTCCGCCCCCGATTACAAGAGCTGATTGCACAACAGGTATTTTGGTTTTGTAAAGTGGTGAAAGTAACTTGGCATTGGCAACAGCCATTCTAACAAGGTCCTTGGCCTTGGCTGTGGCTTTTTCTGGGTCCTTCTGATGCACCCACGAGCACTGATCTCTTATGTTAGCCATCTCAAAGAGATACCTGTTTAATTCGGCTTCATACAGCGTGCTCTGAAAAAGCGGCTCATGGGTTCTTGGCGAACATGCAGCCACAACAACTCTGTTGAGGTTGTGCTCGGCAATTTTCTCTTTGATAGCTCCCTGGGTATCAACAGAACAGGTGTAAAGATTGTTTTCGGCGTATACAACATTTGGGAGGGTCTTGGCATATTCAACAACACCAGGAACATCAACAGTATTTCCAATATTTATCCCGCAGTGGCAAATAAACACACCGACTCTTGGTTCTTCAGATGATATATCTTTTTCTGGGATTTCCTCACGAGATTGGGGAATTCTCAATCCCGCAACCGATATTGCGACTGAGGCCTGTCCTGCAGCACCAGAAGCCTGGGCAACACTGTCTGGAATGTCCTTTGGCTCGGAAAATGCACCCCCTACATAAACTCCCTTTCTGCTACTTGCCAGGGGCTCGAATGTGGATGTTTTGCAGAATCCGTATTCATTTAAATCAATTCCAAGGGCATTGCCCAATTTCTCATAACTTTCGGGTTTTCCGATTCCGTTGGAAAGAACCACCATGTCAAAAGTTTTATGTTTCGGTTCCTTTTTCTCATCCACAAAATTAACAATGAGATTTCTATCAGTATTCTCTGTAATATTCGCGACTCTACACCGTACAAATTTGATTCCAATGTCCTGGGCTCTCTGATAATAATAATCAAATTCCTTTCCAAAGGCTCGAATGTCCATATGGAATATGGTGACATCAAGACCCGGGGAATGCTCCTTTGCAATTATTGCCTCTTTAATAGCATACATGCAACATACAGACGAGCAGTAACCAACTCCACGGTTTCTATCCCGAGAGCCAACGCATTGAATAAATGCCATTGTTTTTGGTTCTTCGGAATCAGAAATTCTTTTTATATGACCTACAAAGGGTCCAGAAGCGGAAAGAATTCGTTCAAACTCAAGGGCCGTAATTACATTATCATATCGATCATATCCATATTCCGGTCTAGTCATTGGGTTCAGATCATCATAGCCAGGCATGACAACAACAGAGCTTACTGCAAGCTTTATCTCTTCTTCAGTTTGTGTGAAATCCACTGCTTTTGGCTCGCATGCAGCTATACACTGATAGCATCCTGAGCATATTCCGCAATTGAGGCACCGCAGAGCTTCGGATTTTGCCTCCTCTTCTGAAAGGCCAGATACAACCTCTTTGAAATTACCTTTTCTTTTCTGTGGGGGAAGTTCGGGTTCCATAACCCTTTGTTTGGTTTCGATTTTTTCGTCAAGTTCAAGGTCTTCAAAGGCAACAACATCCTCGATCTCGGCCTCACCTTGGAACTTCTCGCCCCCCAGATATGCTTCAATTGCAGAGGCCGCCCTTCTTGCAGCACCAACTGCAGAAACAACTGTTGAGGGTCCTGACTGCACATCACCTGCCGAAAAGACACCATCGATATTTGTGGAATAAGTTTTCTCATCCACAATAATGGTGCCCTGTTTGGATAAATTCAAATCCAGTTCCTCAGCAAAACTCAAATCGGGAACCTGGCCAATTGCCGGCATGATCGTGTCAACTTCAATTGTGAACTCCGAGCCCTCGATGGGAACAGGTCTTCTTCTTCCTGATTCGTCTGGTTCTCCAAGTTCCATTTTAATGCATTTTACACCGACTACCTTGCCGTTTTCACCAAGGATCTCAACTGGTTGGGTAAGGAATTGAATCTCAATTCCCTCCTTTTCAGTGGCTGCTATTTCTGAGCTATGAGCGGGCATCTCATTTCTTGTTCTTCTGTATAAAATAAAAGCATCGCTACCCTTTCGGGTTGCAACTCTCACCGAATCTATTGCCACATCCCCTCCACCAATTACGGCCACGCGCTTGCCAATTGGCGCCTCTTTTCCCAGGTTAACGCTCCTTAGAAATTCCACACCTGGAATCACACCTTCCAAGTCCTCTCCTGATATTGCCAGCCTCTTTGAGCCGTGTGCTCCCACTCCCAAGAACACGGCATCGTAACCTTCAGTTTTTAGGCTTTCCAACGTGATATCCTTTCCAAATTCTGTATTTAGTCTTATTTCCACGCCTTTCTTTTTTATGTAATCGATTTCGGCATTTAGAATATCCTTGGGCAATCTATACTCGGGAATTCCAACTGCAAGCATACCCCCGGCCACAGGAAGTGACTCGAAAATGGTGGGTGTGTGTCCTTGCTTGGCAACATAGTATGCACATGAAAGACCTGCGGGCCCTGACCCAATTACAGCCACCTTTTTCTCGCTTGTTTTCTCAAAAGGGATAAAGTCTTCATCCCTATGTTCCAATTCCCAGTCAGCCATGAACCGTTTTAATGCTGAAATTGCAATGGGAGAATCCACCTCCCCTCTGTTGCATGCATCCTCGCAGGGATGGGGACATACCCTTCCGCAGATCAGGGGTAGAGGGTTGTACTCCCTGTGTGATTCCAGGGCCTCTTTGTATTTGCCTTGGGAAATCAGGGCAATATAACCCTGGGAATGAACACCTGCTGGACATGTTGTCTGACAGGGGGGTGTCCCCCTTCTTTGTATTGAGTATTTGAGAGGAACAGCCTGGGGAAAGGGAATGTACGCTGCGGATCGCGATCCTAATCCCTGGTCAAATTCACTCTCTATTTTAACGGGACATGCCTGGGCGCACAATCCACAGGCAGTACATTTTTCAAAATCCACATATCTTGGCCTTCTAGATATTTTAGCTTTAAAGTTGCCCTCCTCTCCAGAAAGCTCCTTCAATTCAGCATGTGTGATAATCGTGATATTTGGATGCCTTCCTGCAGCAACCAGTTTTGGAGAGAGTATGCACATTGAGCAGTCATTGGTGGGAAAGGTCTTATCAAGCTGTGCCATCCTTCCTCCGATGGATGGGGATTTTTCTATGATGTAAGTCTTTATACCAGAGTCCGCAAGGTCAAGTGCAGCCTGAACCCCTGCAATACCTCCTCCTATCACTATGACTTTGTCGGCTTTATCATTCACCTATTTTTCACCTTCGATATGCATAAGTTTTTTTTGCATTGAATCCACGGCTTTCTTTCCCGCTCCCATCGCCGAAATCACGGTGGCAGCACCAGTTACTATGTCACCACCTGCCCATACCATCTCTTTTGTTGTCTTTCCAGTCTCCTCATCAGCAACCAGGGTTCCCCACTTCGTGGTATCAAGCCCCTCGGTTGTAGAAGGGACAAGTGGATTTGGGCGGTTGCCTATTGCTATCACAACCACGTCCACATCCAAGGTAAATTCGCTGCCTTCAATGGGAATGGGTCTTCTTCTTCCTGAATCGTCAGGCTCCCCCAGCTCCATCTGTATACATTCCATTGAGCGAACCCAACCTCTTTTGTCTGAATGATACTTTACAGGAGCAGTTAGGAATTTGAAAACAATTCCCTCTTCCATGGCATTCTCCACTTCTTCGCGTCTTGCAGGAAGCTCGGCTTCTGATCTGCGGTACACGATGTATACTTCGTCGGCGCCCAGCCTAAGAGCGCATCGGGCAGAGTCCATGGCAACATTACCTCCTCCTATCACAGCCACCCTTTTCCCCACCATAATAGGTGTATCATATTTTGGAAACTGATAGGCCTTCATGAGGTTGATTCTTGTGAGAAATTCATTTGCAGAGTAGATACCATTGAGGTTCTCCCCAGGAAGTTTCATGAAAATGGGAAGTCCAGCACCCGTTCCCAAAAAGACGGCATCGTAACCTTCTTCAAAGAGCTCGTCAACCAAGGCGATCTTTCCAATCACAGAATCAAGTTTGAGATCCACACCCAAGGATTTGACGTAATCCACCTCACTTTGGACGATCTTCTTCGGCAACCGAAACTCAGGAATACCATACATCAGAACGCCGCCTGCCACATGAAGTGCCTCGAACATTGTGACTTCATGCCCCAG
>CP070751.1:3832075-3843664 GCA_020348445.1 Thermoplasmata archaeon | reverse complement strand
AATGTAATATCCTTTTCCTATTATAAAGTAATCTGATTCACCCATATCATTCCAATTTTGGGAGGAAGCATTGTTCGACCATATTGCATCCACATCTTTCCCGAACTTGAGTTTATTCAGTCCCTCAGTTCGATTATAACTTGTTTGGGAGGGGTAGCCCACGAGATTCCAACCTTTGCTAAGGGAAATGGTTTGGTTTTGGGTTGGTTGCGTGCCATTGTAAAGGAAAATAGTATCTCCAGGATTGGTGATATGGATCCAGAATCCCATGGTCTCGTTTAACTTGAATAGGTCGTTTCCGTACGGTTTACCGACTTTATAGTGTTTCCATTGTTCTCCTTGATCTAGAGGGTTGTACCACTGCACTGAATCATAATATCCGTCGATCATCTCAAGGACTTTTTGCAGGTTCTGGTTTTGTTGGATTAGGGGAATGGAAATCAGGTTCCAACCTTGCTTTAAAATTGTGTAGTTTTCGAGAGATTTGTACGAATAGGGCTCCATTAGAGGGTAGTTGTCGATTGAATCTGAATCAATGGTATAATTAGTATCTCCTATCCCATCACTGCCAAGTTGGTCTTGATCAGGTCCTTTGAAGTTATCGTTACCGCTATAATCTGACCAATAATTTCCACCCAATGGATAGCCTGAATCCCAATAATTATCGTGTTTATCATCATATGCCTGCACCGAATTACCAATAATATTATTGAAGAAAAACAAATTATTAGAAGAATATTGTACATAAAGGCCATGATCAGTGTTCGATATTATCATGTTGTGACTTATATTATTGTATTTTGCACGATAAAACCAGAAGCCAAGAGTATTACTAAAAATAGAATTATCGATTGCATTGTTCTTTTCAGAATAATAAATAAAGATACCACTTAAATTATTTTCGGAGACGAAGTTATTTGTTATGTTATTCCATTGACATTGAAAAAGAAGTATGCCAGTTTCGTTATTTAAAGAAGCATTGTTTCTAGAAATTGTATTCTCATTTGAAGTATGAAAATACAAACCATCATCGTTTTGATATGCTGAGTTATTAATTATGATGTTACCATTAGAATAGATAATATATATTCCATTTGTGTTGCTCGAGACATTGTTATCGAAAAAATTGTTCCCATTAGAATACCAAATTTCAAAGCCATTCGAGTTATTAAAAGCGATGTTCTCATTGACGATATTTTCGTTGGACTCCCAAAGAAAGATACCGCACCACCCATTTTCCGATACGTTGTTACTTGTAATGTTATTTTTTGAAGAAAAGCCAAACCCAATACCAACTGCAACATGTGTAATTACCTGATCCTTTACATTTATATTGGTGCAATTTGCTAGGATAACCTGGCCCGCTCCAAGAGGGACTGAACCCTGGGTTTTGTTCCTCCAATAGTATACGGGTTTGCTATTTATGGTATTTGATATTTCAATTTCATGAGTATTCCAATATTCAATAGAATCCCCAATCAGGACTATACCATCATTTATCATCGTGTTAAAATATATTCTTAAACAGATTGAATCAAAGATATAAATCCCGTATCTGTTGTTCATTATAAAATTATCTATGATTGTATCGTCACTTGAATCCTCGATTTTGATACCGTTCCCATTGTGTGAGACATTATTGTCTTCTAAATAATTTTCCATGGTGCAACCCTTGAGATAGATACCACTCCGCTCGTTAAATTTCGCAATATTATTAATTACATTGTTTTTATATGAACCTGATATGTAAATACCTTCGTCATTATAGGACGCGTTGTTAACTGTAATATTATTACCTTGGGAACTGGAAAGACTGATCCCCCAAACACTGTTTGTAACTAAGTTGCTGGATATATTATTATAATTGGAATATCGTAGATTAATGCCCTTTAGGTGATTCAAATCAACTATGTTTGCGGAAATATTGTTTTCGTCCGAATAAAATAAATAGATGCCATAAGCGTCGGCAGATAAAACTGAATTGTTGGTGATATTGTTTCTATTCGAATAATCCAAATAGATTCCATAGTAATTACCTGCTACAGTGTTGTTTTTGATATTATTTGAACTTGAATCTACGAGAGTGATGGCATAATAATTACTTACAGAAGCTATGTTATCGATAATTTGATTCCTTTTTGAGCTATTAAGAAAGATACCGTAATTGTCATTAAAGGTGATGATGTTGTTGGATATTCTACAGTTTTGAACATTATCTAGTTCTATCCCGGAATCATTCCAATTGGCTCCACTTCTCCTGATATTAAATCCTGAGATATTCACGCTATCAACAACAATCTTCACGACATCCCCATTCCAATTGCCATCTATATATGTCTTTGATCTATCCTCCCCAATTAGCGATATTGATTTATTTACTATGACGTGTTCAAAATATGTCCCATTATAAACAAATACCACATCTCCATCATCTGCAGCATCTATACCCTCTTGTATTGTTGAATGATTTTCCGATCCTCCACCACCAACATAAATAACTACTCCTCTTGCGGTTGTAACGAGATCGATTGTAATATCTATGACAATGAGGGAAGACAATATTAGGAAAAAAACCATTGAAAAAGTAAATATCTTCCTTCTCAAAGAGGGACCTCCCAAACACACTTACTTTTCGCATGAATGTAATATCCTTTTCCCACTTCGAAATAGTCCAACTCGCCCATCTTTTCCCACCTTTGGAGGTTGGAATCGTATGTCCATATCGAGTCTATATGCGTTTCGTAGGTGAGGTTGTTCAATCCCACTGTTCTGTTGTAACTTGTGAGAGAGGGGTAACCTACAAGGTTCCAGCCTTCATGTAGTATGATTGTCTGGTTCTCTATTGGTTGCGTGCCATTATAAAGGAAAATCGTATCTCCTGGATTGGTGATATGGATCCAGAATCCCATGGTTTCGATTAACTCGAATAGGTCATTTCCATAAGGCTTGTTTACCTTGAAATGTTTCCATGGAGCATTTGTGTTCATCGCATCATACCACTGGACTGCGTCATACCATCCATCGATTGCCCCTAGAACTCTCGTTAAGTTCTCCTCTTCTTGGATCAAGGGGATGGAAATCAGGTTCCAGCCTTGCTTTAATATGGTGAAGTTTCCAAGGGATTTATATGGCTCAATGAGCGGGTAGTTGTCTTGAGAATCTGAATCGATGAGATAAGGTGTATCCCCAATTCCATCAGTGCCTGGTATGTTTTGGGTAGGGCCTTTGAAACAGTCGTTACCATCATAGTCTGACCAAAAGTTTCCACCTAGAGGATAACCAATGTCCCAGAAGTTGCCATTGCGATCGTCTCTACCCTGGATCGTATTGTTTATGATAATGTTGTGGTAAACGAGATTTTTCGAACTGCGAAGGACACTAAGTCCATATTCGTTGTTCATTACAGAATTGCCTATGATGTTGTTGCAATCGGATTCGACGATAGACATTCCGTATTTGTCAAAAGAACATATATTACGAGATACATTGTTACCATCAGAACCCCATAAATAAATACCACCTGCAGTGCTTTGGTATACACCATTATTTGTTACATTATTACCTGTGGAATAGCCCATGTAGATGCCATCAAAGACACCGGAAACGTTATTTTGATGAACAGTATTATTAAAAGAAAAGCCTAACTCGATGCCAACAGTACAGTTGTCAAGTTCCATACAAGTTACCAGGACATCTGTACAATTAGCGAGGATCACCTGTCCCGCATCTTGAGGAACTGAACCACCTGTTTGGTCCTTCCAGTAATAAACAGGTTTATTGTTCAATTTGTTTGAAGTAACGATTTTATGAGTATTCCAGAGGTCCTTTGTACCACCAAGAATGAAAATTCCATTATCCATCATCGTATTATTTTTTAAATTGGTATATCTGGTGGAAACTAGATATATGCCCACCCGTGAATTTGAATCGATTGTGTTGTGAGTGATATTATTCCAGTTCGAATTGTCAATATCAATGCCGTCAGCAATGTTATTGGATATTATATTCTTGGTGATATTGTTTCCCCCATCGTATTTGATTAAGATACCGTAACTATTGTTTGAGACATTGTTATGTGTTAAGATGTTTCCTGAACAGAAATGTAGAAAGATGCCAAAACTAGAATTAGAAACGATATTGCCTGTGATGTTATTGTCTCTTGAAAAATAAAGACTAACACCAATATTGCTCATTTGAGCGGTATTGTCGATAATCACATTCCCTAATGAAGACACAAGACTAATTCCATAATAATTATATTTAGCGAGAGTATTGGAAATTGTACAGTTCTTGACATTATCAAGTTCGATTCCGGCATATCCATTATTGGGTGTGACTCCATTCAATGTGAAACCTGACATATTGACAAAATCAGCCACTATCCTAACATTATTATCATTCAAATCCTCATAGATTATTGTGCTATCTCTGTCTTCACCAGTCAAATTTATTGTCTTATTAACAACAACATTCTCAAAATAAGTTCCATTAAAAACAAAAACCGTATCCCCATCGTTTGCAGTATTTATCGCTTCCTGTATACTAGTAAAAGCCCCACCATCACCTGTTGTGTTCACGTAAATTATATCTCCCGACACATTACCAACTATATCCACCGAAACATCAATTACAACAAAAAAAGAAAAAAAGAAAAGGAGGGAGGAAAATAGGGCTGAAAATTTCCTAGGAGGGGTTACCGATGCCATTTTCTTCTTTAACATATATATAAAAATAAATAATAGATTTAATGGTTTACATGTAAACTGGGTAAAATAGAGAGGGAAAAACGCCTAGATGGTAACTTCCCAGGTGATATCTGTCCTTGCATGAATATAGTATCCAACCTCAGGTTCTATATAATCCAGCTCTCCCACCTTAATCCACTTTTGTATATGTGCATCATAGGTCAAGATCGCGTCGACTTCCATACCAAAATCAACGTTATTCAAGGCCATGGTTCTATTCCTATAACATTGAGAAGGAAAACCAACCAGATTCCAGCCCATATGAAGATCGATTTCTAGATTTCTCTTTGGCACAAAGCCGTTGTATCTCAGTGTGGCACCAGCAGGATTAGTAATATGAATCCATATTCCCATTTCCTCATTTAAATTGAATAGGTCGTTGCCATTGGGCTTGCCCACTTTGTGATGCTTCCAAGAATCAGCAGAATCCGTGGGGTCGTACCACTGCACAGCATCGTAATCACCATCTATAGAATCCAAAACATAAGAAAGCGAGGTATCTTCCTGAATTAGAGACAGAGAAATAAGGTTCCAACCTGGTTGAAGCTCCATTGTCCTTGAGAGTTTAATGCAAGCAAGTGCCATCATGGCCTCAGATGCGACTCGTGTGAAGTTACCCCAATTTTCCCAATTTCCTGTGAACTTGCTCTGGGCTGCACACAGCCACCGAGCTCCCTCTCTCACATATGGCATGTTAACTTCGAACATATGCCCTGTACGCCTCAATGCCCGTAAAGTATGCGCAGTTGATATGACGTTAATGGAATGATCCCATGACCATGTACTGAAGGGATACGAACCATTTTCTGCCTGCTGGGATTTAAGGAAGGCAACTGCATCATCAACTGGTTGCCCAAGTGTACCGTTTGCGACCAGGGCAATCACAGGTAAAGCAGTGTTCTGAATCGGATCTGCTGCCCAGGCTCCTGCTTGGGCGCCAGGATATTCTTCCCCTCCGCCCATTAACCCAATATCTTCACCAATGGGATACCAGCTGCCGTCGGCGCTTTGGTTGTCCAATAGCCACTCAACACCTGTTGTTTTTGCCTCTTGTTCGAAGGGTCCAAGAACTCCATACTGCAAGAGACCAATGACTCCCCAGGCTGTGAATCCTGCAAGAGAGGCAAGGCCTTTTTGCCTACCCCAGCCGCGGTCGAATTCGAATTCTTCTGAAGCTGTACAATTCCATTTAATACCATCACCAGGTCCCTGGGAATCGTCCAGCCTAATTCCGTCCCATAGCATCTTTGGGTCTAATTTGAAGTAGGTAGGAAAAATAAAAGCATTTACCCAGCCTGCTGAAGTATTTATGGTCACGTTCAATGTTACTGTCCCAGGAAGAACAGAGAAGTTCACCCAAAAGTCTCCCCACGATACATTAACCTTACCGCTATATTCCTGGGAATAAAGTAGGCCACCTCCATCATCATAGCCTGATATATTAACAAGCCATGTATCATTCATATTGCCATTAAATATCAATGTCCAATTTTCTTCTTCAAAGATCCAATTCTGCATATTACGAATGACCTCTTGTGAGTCCTGGATCTTAGGTGAAGATCCACGTCCAGCCTCCACCATGGCCCATATGGTCTGGGCAAAATTGTCGATTCTTCCGGGTCTGCTGAGGTTCAGGCTATCCTCAATATAATCTGCAGCCTGCTGTATTACAGGATCTGATTGATCCATCCCTGACCATAAAAGAGCCTGCATTACCCTTGCAGTCTCATTGTAATTTGGACCTGGTGGCCAGCTCCACAGTGACTCATTCCATCCTCCACCTGGCTGCTGCATGGGTATGAGCCATCGCTCACCTTTATCAAGTATTTCCCGAATTGTAACAACCCTCATGGATTTTGTACCTGTCTCTAGGCTTCTTCCTAGACCGTTTACTTCCATGTGGAGATTGTATGTATCATTTGGCAGGAACTTGGGTACAGTCCAAGTGAAATTGAGCCAGTTGGTTCCGTTATAGAAATTGCATGGATCGCAAAGCAGAGAGGCTTGCTCCTCTGCATCAAGAATAGCATCTCCAGTAAAATCAGAGAATGCAAAGTAATGGAAGCTGATCTCGACTGTATCCTCTCTAAAGTAGATGGGGTGATTGAATTCTACATTCAAAATGCGTATTCCCCGAACCTCGGTCTCGTCTCCTGCTGCCGAGTCCATATGGGCCCAATTAACATACAATTCTGCTGTCACATTGTAGGTACCAGGCTCAAATACAGGTATCTCGACCTCCACTATAAAATCCATGGCAGTGGGTATTGATGTGGTATTTGAGCCGTAATAATTAAAAGGGGTCATATATGGGTCATAATCCCTTCCTTCTAAGCTGATCTTGATGGTGGCTGATGGAATCGGATTTAAGACGTTATCCATATGAACCCAATACAGTACAGTATCACCCTCGATTACCTCTGAATATACCTGCTCCACCCAGATGATGGATGCATTGTAGCCCACAAAGAAGTAGGTGTCGTTTATGTATATCGACTCCCACCCCTGGCTTGTATTGTAGATGCGGAATGTGATATTATATACTCCATTAGGTGCTCCTGCAGGAATGCTCCAGTTCCAAAATATCGTTTCTTCTAGATCATCAGGATCGCTTACAAATATCTCGGGGAGGTGGAAGACATCCCCTTCCTCGTTTCTTATGGTAAGATTGAAATAGACTCCCCTTGGGAGGGTGCTTGCAGGAAAGCGAATTTTTGTTTTGATACTCACTTGCTCACCTTGATCATAACATGATCTATCTGCAAAATTGCCTGAATCGAAGTAACCTGTTGTCAAATCCAGATTCGGATCACTTGCAGTAAGCCCCACCTGGGGATCACCGAACAGGACGTATATCCTGTAATTGCATTTATTCATTCCCAGGTAATGGCACACCCCCTGTGTTGGATCTTCTCCTGCATCAAGTAATTTATCGAACGCATCCCAAAAACCTCGATACAATGCCTTTGTTGATGAGTACAACGCAATCTTTGCAGCGCCAACGTATCCGATTCCCCCTCCATCCCTAGCAATCACCCACATCTCACCTATGCAGACGTAACTTCCCACAAAACCACCGCTTGAGCATGTACTTGACCAAACAAAGCCCCGCATGTCAGAATTGGTTAAGGAATTGTTTACGTCGTTTTTGTTGAAAAAGTTCTGTGATCCATTGTTCTTGTACCATCCATATTTTGAGCCATGGCCTGTTATTGTACTTGTGCCCATACCAAGATTATAGGTATTGATTGTTCGTGTTCTTGTAACGTTACCTTCGATTTCATAGTCCTCATAAAATGTAAGATCATGGCCCGAAAGGGAGTTGTCTCTGATATAATACATGTCCCTTTGTCCGTCTCCTGAGGAGAAAACATTGGTTCCAATAAGGTAATGATTTCTTTTCCAAGGTCGCATGTCGCGCTGATGAGCTAGAATGTCGTTAACCATGGCCTCCATGATGTCATCCTGGGTTGTAGGCAAGCGGCCAATAGCAAGGTCAGGATAAGCCCATCCATTGACATCCACATAAAAGGAATCGTAAATAGAGTTTGTATCATTGGTTGGAATAATATTCTCATCCCCTCCAAGAAGAATATATTCTGTGCTGTAATTCTCGTACATGGACCGTATAAAATCGCGGATTCGGTGTAGAAGATTAGGTCCATCCCAATTATCGTCTATCCATTCTATATCATAAACCTGGGTGTCAACTGATAATCTTTCAGTTTTAAATTCAGCAAGTGGTCTTAATTCATCTGCCAATGCAAAATTCGTTATGATGAGATATTTGGATTCTCCAACAAGTTCCTCTCTGTACGCAAATTCTATCCAGACGTAGTCAAATGGTATATCCTTTGAGCCTGCGAAAACACCGTTCTCTGAATACTCGATATCCAAATCTGCAAGATCTGATACAGTTGAGGGACTTCCCAAATAACCAAGAAGGTCATAACTCATATCCGGGCTTTCCGTGTCATTTAGATCCTTTGGCTGTATGTCGGTTTCCTTAAGAGAATCTCCCTCCAATGCCCATCTTACCTTGCTTGTTCCATCATATCCATCAGTGCCTTTGTACTGGAGGTGAAGAACTGCATAATCCAGTGATGCAGATACATTGGCAGACCCGATGTCGAAGCCGTCGATGTACATGGTTTGTCCAGCCTCAGCAACATAGTACTGGTCATCGTTCTTAGAAAGAAGAGTAACTCCAGCTAAATTGCCCACTGTGGTGTCCTTTACTGGGTGAATGGCATTTGCTAGGATGTGAAAGCCCATGGTGTGGTAGATTGTAGAAGGGGCTCTGGTGGAAGAAGAATGTGTGGATTCGTATGAGGTACAGAGGTTCACATCCCCTGAATTGACAATCAATTTAAGCATACTTCTGTCAAGGTCGTCATTTACAGAAACAGAAGGTGGAGCCAATTGTGTCCCGTCAGTGGCTTCAAGCTCGATTTTAATCCTCAGAAGATCGCAAACCTCGACAGTTTCCATGGCAGGCCTAATCCTAACAGGATAAAGCGAAATTTCAAGAGCGTCTAAGTGTCGGAGTTTGTTTGGTCCAGAGATTTCATAGACACTATCAGGGAATAGAGCTGAGCTTGTGTACACATCGGCATTTGCTTGAATAGGTAGCATTTGGCCGTCTAAAGTCATGGGAATATAGGGCGCGATGATATGGTTTCCTTCCAGGATTCTGGTTTGTGCCTCAACTATTTCCAAGTCTTTTACTTCAGAGCCGGATGGAACCGCAACAAAGAACTTGCACAATGGGACCAAAGGATTCCCAGGCTCAAGTAAAGGATCACAACCTTCTAGATTTATGATCTCTCCGTAGGAGGTCTTTTCAAATTCCATTTTTGGCAATCGGAATTCAATTGCTAATATGCCCTGGTCAAGAAACAGCTTGGCTGAGGGGTTGCTGTCCGAAGAAAGAATATGCCATGGTATCTCACCTTCGGCCCAATTTTTTTCAGTATCTTTGTCAGGAACGTATGATATGCTCTCTTGGTTATCTTCTTGAAAATCCAGGATTAAATCCTCATCATCATTATCCAAGGAATCTTTTATGCCATCCTTGGTGTCGAACATAATCATTCCTATGAAATTCGCACTTATCATAATGCTAACAATTAAAAGAGATATGACAGTTTTTCGCATGGTCGCCACCATCTGGTATATATGAGTACATATGTATTAATGGAGTTCGGGATGCTTTTTTGCATATTTTTTTCTTAAAGTGTTCCTTCCCTTTATATAGTGTTCTCTTAATGCAAATTCACTTGATAGCCCACTCCGCCCCTTTATTGTTCACTTCGCTCCTAGAGGGTTATTGATATAGATGTTTTGAATTATATTTATAGTTTTTAGAGCAATATTTGAATAATGATAATATAATTGTACAGGTATGTTAATGATTAGTTTGCAAAATAATCCCTTTCCCCATTACTTGTAAAGTTTAGTCAAATTGAAGATAAATCATAGAAGTTAAATATCTTGCTGGTTTTACTGTTCAGGCATTTTAAATGTCTTTTGGCATTTGGGGCAGGTCACATGCACTGGCCTTTCTTCACTAACTATTTTAAATATCTTCTTGCATTTTGGACATTTCAACTTCCTAATTATTTTGGCATGTCTTTCTTCCTCCTCAGAAGGTTTTTTCTTTGAAGGTTCTTCCTCATAATCCTCCTCTTCATCCTCAGAAATCTCGGTTTCCTCCTCCTTTTCTTCCCTCCTTTTCTTTACAATAAACACAGCCAGTATGATTATAACTGCAATTATTATGGCAAAAAGGGCAAGGATCAAAAGTGGGAACGATGTCTCAGAAGTGGGTGAGGGTTGAGGCTCTGTAGATGGTTTGGCTGGCTCGGCACGGGTTGTAAATACCAACTCGAAATCAGAGGCCATGTGAGTGCCATTGAAATCTATGATTCCCCTGTGGATTTTAAGGTGGTAGGTAGTATTTTGTGTTAGGTTGTTTTGTCCAAATAAAACAATTAATTTCGTCCCATTTAGTTCCCATTTTAAGGAAAATTCTATGTCAGGAGTTATGTTTATAAAATCCGCGGTATACGTTGTGTCCATGGGCTCACTGAAATATATTGTGATCGTGGTGTTGAGATCGATATCAGTTGATTGATTGGATGGGATTGTTGAAACAACATATGGACGAAGTGCATCGATTGTGATTTTGATCCACTGTGATCCTTCGTTTCCCACAGTATCCTGTGCTTTTATTATGATATAATGTGTTCCGTGGGAAATAGTGGAGGTATCGATGGTGCGGGGATGTGAGACCAAAGAAAAATCCCCTTCATCAACTGCATACCATATTGCTTCCAAATCAATATCCAGGGAGTTGAGTTCAATTAATGTCCCTACAGGGATTATGGAATGGTTGAGGACGGGATTTACCCAGATTTGAGGTGGTGTGGAATCGATCATGAATTTATACGAGAAGCTGCGTATATGGCCTACCATATCCTGTACATTGATTTGAATGTCGTAACCTCCTTCTTCCCAGTCAGCTGTTGAAATATCAAAAGGAGTTGAGAATGATATAGCTGGACCTCCGTTAATGGAGTAATTGACTTGCTGTGGATTTGGCTCATTTAATGAGAAGTCAAGAATCGTTCCGCCCTGGATTATGGAGTTGTCCTGAGGTGAATTCAGAAGAATCTCTGGAGGTGTTGAATCGAT
This sequence comes from Thermoplasmata archaeon, assembly GCA_020348445.1. GTDB lineage: Archaea > Thermoplasmatota > Thermoplasmata. The sequence goes on along the minus strand of CP070751.1, from coordinate 3,832,223 downwards.
ATAAAAGAAAAACCAGGATGAATTCGAGTTTCCAAGGATGTCCCGCGCATTGATTTGTACCAAATTTCCCCCGTCTACCCATCCTTCGGTGGAGATTTCAAATTGTTCTGTGAAAGGGGTGTTCATGCCAAGGTTTAGAGAATAATTC
>CP070751.1:3822594-3831975 GCA_020348445.1 Thermoplasmata archaeon | reverse complement strand
TTTGTTTACCATCTTGCTCACGCCACCCAGGTGGTTAATCCGCAGGAATTTACTCTGCGCAAAAGAACGACAAAAAAGTGCAATCGACTTGTTGATGAAATTTTGTCGTCTGAAGCGATTAAGAGTATTCAGAAAGATGATTCGCTCGATAAATAGGAATATAGCATTGAATTTTGCTAAAAGGAATGGTTAAAATAAAATATGGAGCCTATTTTGAATAAATCGAGAATAATTAAAGACGTCTTGAAATTCAAATATAGACAGTCTGGTAATGTTGTCTTTTGGCTAAAAAGCCCAAACATGTTCTCTATGATTCAATCGTTTCTATCTGCACTGGATAAGCACGATCAACCGGCTTCATCGGACAATGTTGAGGTTCTTAAGAAAACAAATAAACGGCTACTTCTTCGTATCAATTCATCCATACCGATTGAAAAATCTTTTATTATCAAAGTGCTTACAGTACATTTGCTCAGGCTTAAGCTCAAGTACTGTTGGATGAAATATTACAGATACGGATTCGCAGAAACAGCTAACCTGATAATCGCACGTAACCGGGGTATAAACGTTCCGCGGGTTTATGGTTATGGACGTATTTATGGCCCATTTGGGCTAATAAACAAAGACATGGTAATTCTCGAGGACTTAGCACATCTAACTTCAGTTGATGAGTTGTTGAGATTAAATAGGGGCGACGACAAGAAATGTGCTAAGATACTTAGCCAGACTATTCCTGTCTTCGTTAGCCTTCACAAGGCAAAGTGTAATATTGTATATATTCTTTCAGATGCCATTATGTTTAGTGGTGAAGATTCGGAGCAAGATGCTTTTGTTTTGGATTTCGAGTATGCAAGGTTCTATGACCAGCCCAGTCTTGAAGTGTTAATGTACGAAGCTGCTTATTTTGCAGTGAGTTGCCCTGATTGGTTGGCACATCGGATAATTAATGATTGGGTAACTAAACTATTGGATGCCGTTGGGATTAGAGACAACGCCGGCAGAAAAAAATTGATGGAGCGCTTCAAGTATTATTTCCATATACCCTATATGTCTCACAAGGAATCAGTGGAAATCTATTGAGAAATTCATTAGTCGGAAGTCACTGGTTTATTATGAAAAAACTGATAAGCAACATTGTATTTACCAAAAATCGTCCCCTGCAGCTTGATGCATATCTGGAAAGCTTATATAGGTATTTCGGCTCAGAGATTATTCAAACGTACATTCTGTACAAAGTTGAGCTGTTTGAAGAACAGTACGAACAGCTTTTCCGCAGGTTCCCAGACTGCAAGGTGATAAAAGAGAGCGATTTTTCCGGCGATTTTTTAAGGCTTCTAAAGAATGTCAGTACCAAATATATTTTATTTGGTATCGATGATGTTGTGTATTTTGATTCGGTGGATTTTAACGTAATCGAAGAAACGTTTAATAGGTTTTCTAAGGATGTTTTCGGCTTTTCGCTTAGATTCAGCCACCAAAGTATAAAAGCCGGTGGTGACCGCATTAGTGAAACAACCGCAGCTGGCCAAACCGTTTATAACATAAACTGGACAAAAGGTAGAACTCCGACTACTCGATATCCTTTTGAACTTTGTGCTACTATCTATCCGGCAGCCCTGGTAAAAAGAGTGATAAATAGCGTGATGAATCACAGTCTGTTGATTAGGAATTTATTTTTGCCAAGTTCAATGTTAATACGAGCTTTGGGGAAAGTAATCTCGACGCGATCTATTCTCAAATCTTTCGGCTATTTTTTCAGCCCTAACACATTGGAATCCTGGAACTGCCGGTGGTGTCAGAATCATAGCGGGCAATTGCCCAGCTTTCTTTATTTCCAGAAGCTATGCGCCAGCGCACTTCAGGTAAATATGGTAAATATCTCGGTGAGAAAGGCCTTCAACGGCTCAGATGACTACACGGTTGAAGCGTTAAATGAAAAGTACAAGCAGGGCTATCGGCTTGACATAGATTTCGTCGCAAATAACAGGGCCGCTGACACGCACTGTGGGTGGGAGAATTTCAGATTGAGGTAATTGTAATATGAGACGGGTTCAATTTTAATGACGAGTTCAATAAAGAGCAGGGTAAAGCGAACTCTGAAATTCGCAGAGAGTTTTTTCTTGTATCGTTTTCTATGGGCCAGAAACTTTCACTATAGACACAATCCAAAACTGATTGATGTCGGTTGGAACAAGGTGCAGACCTATGGCATATTTCGCTGTCCAATTAGATTCTTGAGAGCATCTATTGCGACAAAAAAGGGTAAAAAATTTATGAAGATTGAACAAACTCCTCAGTATCCTTTTATTAAAACACTTATAGAACAAAAGAGTGGCCAGAATACTAAGGAAATATATCGGCAGTACATACGCAGGTTCAAACCTGAAAAAGATCCTAACAAAGCATTAATACAAACAGAAAAACTGGTCGAATCAATTTTATCTGTATCGGATTTTGGTTCAGATGTTACTATTATAACTTATCCGCCTAAGTACAATCGAAAAATACGTAATTACGAAGTCAGAATTTACGATGGTGTTCGTAGGGCTTCTATTGCGAAAGTATTAGGTTTTGAGTATATTACCTGCCGCCTAAAATAAACTTTATTTTCTAATCAAAAAGAGTATTTTATGTTTGTCACCGGATAAGAAAAGTATTAAAGGATGAATAAATGGACTCAGAATGCCAAACTTTGTTAGGCAGTTTAAAAAACAAAATATGGATGAAAACACATATCCTTATCGCTTGCTTTCAAAAATCAGGGTCAACATATTTTGCTAATCTGTTGAGAATGTTAACTGGTTTTAGAGGTGCAGGACTGACCCAGTATTACGGTAACAATGAACAGGATCTGTATGAATACAAATTAAAAAAACACGCTAAACATAATACAGTTTCATGTCACCATGTGAAAGGAACTGAAAACAACATTGACTTAATGAAAAAATATGGAATCAAACCTATAGTGCATACAAGAAACATCTTTGATGTGGTGGTCTCTCTGAAAGACCATATGGAAACTCAGGGCCACCAAACGCCAACAGGGTATATTCATAAACAGTACTTTAATATGTCGGATGAAGATAAATTAATGTACTTGATACGGGTCCATCTTCCATGGTACTTCAGTTTCCTTGTATCATGGTCTGAAGCTTCTGAGGACATCGAAGTTTTATCGACTTCTTATGAGGAACTTTTTAATGATCAAATTGGCACAGTTGCAAAAATATTAAATTTTTATGACTTGCCTTTCCCTACAGAGAAAATCAAACAGAGTATAAATAGAGTAAAAACCACAAACACACGATTTAGTGTCGGAATAAAAGGGCGGGGAAAACAATTATCCCAAAAACATAAAGATGCTATTTATGATTTGGCTGAAGCTTGGAAGATAGAAAATTCCTTATTGAATAAGATCGGCATTGAGTTTTAGGAAATTATTAACCTCTGTTAACCATTTTCAAGAAGCGATAAAAGTAAACAAAATGTAGAAAAAAAATAATACCTGGTCAATATTGTTAGTAATGTTCTATGAGCAGAGTAAAGAAAGAAATTTATAACCTGTGGGATTCGTTATGTTGGTTTAAACAAAAATCAACTAAAGTGAACAATTGCTTTATTACCTGTTCAGGAAAAACCAGTGGCGCCGGTGCTCAAATTCAAGCGGTTTTATCTACGATGTTATTCGCTGATGAGCTGGGCATTAAATATGTCCATACCCCCTTTAAAAAGATCTCATACCCCTTTTATTTTCAAAAAATCGGTCATAACATCGAAAATGAGAAATCTTATGAAAGTAGATGGGAATCCTTTACGAATTTAGGTTGGAATGAGCTTGCTATTGATCGGTTAGAATCAAGCGAATTAAATGTCGTTAAGGTCTTCCATCCGAGGCAGGTTAAGAAAATAAAAAGAACCTTGTATATTATTCATGGTTGCCACAAATTTGCGGACAGAAATCCGGATCTTTATTTAGAATTACTACCGAAATTCCACCAGAAATATGCAGAATCAACAGAAAAACCTGACTTGTATTTTGATCTCTCAAGAATAAACGTGGCGATACATTTAAGGAGAGGTGACGTAACCAAAGACAGTCATCCCAAAAGATACACAAGTAACCGTTTTGTTTTGGGGATAGTAAAAGAAGTTTCCGATGCATTAAGCGATCTGGGGCAAAAGCCGATTTTTCATATTTATTCACAAGGATATAAACGAGATTTTTCCGAAATTGACCAAAATGGAATAGATTTTCATTTAAATGAGTGCGTATTTACTACATTTCATCATATGGTATCAGCAGATGTGCTTGTTATGGCGAAAAGTTCATTCAGCTATAGCGCTGCTTTGTTTTCAAAAGGGGTAATACTTTATTTACCATTTTGGCATAAGCCAATTAAAAATTGGTTGGTTGTTACTAGAAATGGCGGTTTCAATAAAAAGGAATTTAAGAGCATGCTCGAACATATAATAAATCGTAAATCGTACGACGGACAATGATAAAATTTGTCCTTGTTATTATTGTATTATTGGAAGTTGAACCCAATAACATTGTTGTTGGAGTAGCTAAATGCTGTTAGAGTAGCCTGTTTTTCATCTGCAATCATGCCCAGAGCCAAACGCATATTCGTAGTAGCTAACTTTAAGGATGAAAGGCCGTGGTCTATCTTTATGGAGGAGCGAAGGTTGGTCAAAGCTCTTATTCGTCTTGGTCATGATGTGCAGCGATTTAGCTATAGAAACGTAATGATGCAATGCAGCCCATTTCCAAGTAAGCGAATTGCAAAACATTTCGCCAAAAAGAAAGCTGATGATTTGCTTTTGAAGCAGATGGAGAAATACTACCCTGACATTGTTTTTGTTCTCTCAATGGAGGGTCTTGATGTCGAAAGTGTTATTGCGATACGCAGCGCAGCTCCCAACGCGGTCTTTATTGGTAGAGATGGAGATCCTTTTCCAGAGAAAAATCTAGCCCGGATAGCGATAGGAAAGGAAATGGATATTGTGATTATGCCAAGCGCTGGCAGGTTTCTTGAGACTTATAAAGATGCCGGAGTTGCGTCTTGCGCATTCATACCGTTCACTTGTGACCCTGATATACAGTACAAATATCAGGTTACGGACAGTTGGAGAACTGACATCACGTTTTTAGGAACGGCCGAGCATAGCAAACTTGACAGGGAAGAAGACAGGTACTATATAACTAAAAGGTTGTCCGAAATCCCAAATGCCAAGGTGTATGGTTGTTTTGGCAGACCGAAGACAGAAGGAATTGACTGTTTCTATGCTATCAGTGGAGCAAAAATAGGCCTTAGCATAAACATAGCGAACGATGTTCGGCTGTATCATTCGGATAGATTTATTAATATCCCTGCGTGTGGCACATTTGCTCTTGCGAAAACGGTGCCTGGTTACGAGCTTCTTTTTGAGGATGGTGTGCATCTGAAGTATTTTGATACAGCCGATGAGTTCTTTGAACTTGCCGACTGGTATCTTCAGCACGGGCAGGAGCGGGAAAAAATCGCAAGGGCAGGAATGCAAAGAGCTCATAATGAGTTTAATTGCGAAAAGATTGCCAAATATATACTCGATCTGATTGAAACAGGCACTTATAATGCACCCTGGGCGGAAATCTTATAGATTACTGAAATAGTTCGAAAAGCCAGAAGGAACAGACCAATGAGACTTTTGGTTGTGACAAATAACCCGGAACGTGCAAGCTTCAGGCAGCGAATACAAGTGTACTTCGATACTTTGCGCGCAAACGGCGTAGCTTGTGAAGTTGTGAAATTGCCGGATGGCTTTTTAGCACGTCGAAAACTCTTCAAGCGAGCAGCAGATTTTGATGGTGTTTTCCTTCATAAAAAGGGCTTGAATATTCGTGATGCTATGTGGCTGCGTCGAAACAGCAAGAAGATCATCTATGATTTTGACGATGCTATAATGTATAATCCTAATCGCCCTGACCGAAACAGTTTTTCATACTCCATAGGCTTTCGCAAAAGCGCCAAGCTGGCTGATGTTGTCATCGCCGGCAATTATTACTTGGCTAAACAGGCAAAAAGATTCAATGACAATGTTAAGATTGTACCCACAGGCCTGGATATTAAAGCGTATATGGTTGAGGCTAAAGCGAAAAACGATGGCAGAATTCGTCTTGTTTGGATTGGCAGCAAAAGTACATTGCAGTATCTTGCAGAAATCAGACCCGCCCTTGAACGAATCGGCCTGCGTTATGACGGTGTCGTTTTGAGGATAATATGCGATGACTTCTTCGAACTGCGGAACATGGAAGTGGAAAAGCGCCAATGGTCTTTGGAAAAGCAGGCTGAAGATTTAGCTACGAGCCATATAGGGTTGGCCCCACTACCGGATAACCGATTTACCCGCGGAAAATGCGGATTTAAAATTCTACAATACGAAGCTGCCAACTTGCCGGTTGTTACATCCCCAGTTGGTGTAAACTCGGAATATGTCCATAATGGAGTGACGGGCTATCACGCTTCGAACAATCTACAGTGGATTGACAGAGTCAGTAAGTTAATTGATGACATCGAATTACGAAAACAAATGGCCGATGCAGGAAGATTTCATGCTCAAAGATTTGATATCGCTGTTATTGGCAACAAATTGTGCAGCTTGATTACGGAGTGTATACGAGGATCAACAGATGAGGTAAAAGAGGTCAGGTTGTCCGGCAGCCGCGCAAAAACGCTTACCGGCTCGAAGAAAACTAAAGTCAGTATTTGTATTCCAACGTACAATCGAAAGGATTATCTCAAAGAAACTCTTGAGAGTATCCTGGCACAAACTTACAAGGACTATGAAATCGTCATAGTCGATGACGGCTCAACTGATGGTACTAAAGATATGATAGAAAAACTCCGTACCCCCATTACTTACCATTGGCAGCCAAACGCTGGTGAGCCAGCTGCGCGAAATAAGTTACTTGAGCTGGCAAAAGGAGAATTCATTACCTTTATCGATTCGGATGACCTGTTATTCCCTTATGCAATCGAACAACTTTTGGAGACCCTCTACAAACATGGTCCTGATGTGATAGTGTACGGTACATACATCCGGATAGATGAAAAAGGTAATCAACTTAAACGAAAGAAGGGAAGATTGCCTTCAGGAAATATAACTGCTGAGCTTTTTGATCGTATATGCGTACACTCATGCGGTACGATGTGTAAGAAAAAGATTCTTCCGCAAGCAGGGGGCTTTGACGTTTCATTGCATGTATGTTCTCCTTATGTTCTCTGGTTGAAACTTTCTCTTAAACACAGATTTGTACCTGTGGAAAAACCGGTATTTAAACGTCGCCGTCATTATGGAAATTTGTCTGAGCTAAAATATGCAAATATGAAAACAGAATTCGATGTTCTTGAGAAGTTTTACTATAATGACGGAGGAAAGAATGTAATATCGCAACAGCGGGCAATGAAAAGGCTCGCCAAGGAAGGTTATAGAGCGGCCCGTTGTGCAATAAGAGAAGGTTTATATGACCAGGCATCTCAACTACTTTGGCAATCCTTCCGGCGACATCCGAGTCTTAGATCCCTGCTCTACTGGACAAGAGCGGGAATTGCTGAGCGATTAGCGTCACCTTGATTTACATATCTGTTGACAATATGAGGTTTGTAATTGAATATAATGCGTCCTTGGAAACAGCCGGCGTCCGAATATTGGATTGATTTCAGAATAAAATTGTTGGCTTCTCAAGAATTGCCCACACGTATCAAGCTGGGAATCAAGCGTAGTAGAGAGGTGTGCATGGATGCTCTGGTCAAAATTGATTTGAAAGAAGCAATTAGTGGCGGTGGTCCGGTGATTGTCGAACTCGGATGTGGTCCCAAGAAAAAAGAAGGTAGAATTGGTGTTGATAGTATTGATTTGCCGAATGTGGATATAGTGGCTGATTTGGAAAAAGGACTACCTTTTTTGCCTGATAACTCAGTGGATGAACTTCATTGCAGAAGTGTTCTCGAGCACATACAGAACTTTGAAAATCTAATGAGAGACATTGTAAGAGTATTAAAAAGCAATGGCAGAGCTTATATTTTCGTGCCGCATTTTTCCAATCCCCATTACTACTCTGATTACACACACAAAAGGTTTTTTGGCTTGTACACTTTTTATTACTTTGTGGATAATAAACACCAGTTGAAAAGGAAGGTGCCCCATTTTTACACAGACGTGAGAATAATAATATTATCGCAACGTCTGATATTCCGGTCGTCATTTAAGATCATCAAGCCTTTCAAGAAACTCATCGGCTGGTTCATTAATACACACACGCTTCTCCAGCAGTACTACGAAGAGAATCTTTGCTATGTTATTCCATGTCACGGGATTGAAGTCGTGTTTAGCCCGGCCTCATAGCTCTTCGGGCGGTAGGTTGGTTTTTTTCTAAAGAATCTTAGTACCGCTTATGATGGTCCCGCAGTTTCAGCCAAGCTTCAATTACCTAAGCCAAGTCATTTTCTGGCTCGATTATCTTGTTGTTTTTCTTGTCGGAATGTTGTTCACGATATTGTTGGTTGTTGTTACCTAAGGTGTACCTTATTGTCAAGACCCAAAATTGTCTTCTATAAAAGCACTCCTCTGTTGTTAATTGAGGACTTGGCTTAATCTATCTTTCTGAAACGGCATTAGAATTGCCATTGTTCGCAATCGCAACCGCCATGAAAATTTATTGCAAATCAGAAGGTCATAGGTTATCCTGAGATTGTCGGTCCTTATCTATATCGGTTATACAAGCCGTTTTCTGAATTATCACGGATGATATATGATGGAAGTCAAATTCGAATCCAAGTCCAAAAGACGTAAAGACGACGCAGTCAACTTGCTTATTCTACTCTTTATCGCGTCTTTGCTCGGAATTTACGCAATTACCACAACCGTTCTTATTGCCCAAGATGGGATTTATTATATTCAGCAAGCCCAAAAGTTTTCAAGTAATCCGACCGATGTCGTAAAGTTGCATCCTCCTGGTTATCCATTTCTCATTTTTATAGCCCATAAATTTGTTAGCTTGTTCAGTAGCAGCCCATCGGCGCTAACCTGGATATACTCGGCCCAAAGCATAACTTTGTTATGTAGATTGTTTGCGATCATACCTTTGTATTTTATCGGAAAACTATTGGTTGGTTCTCGCAACAGCTTTTGGGCTCTGCTGATATTGATTTTGCTGCCCTATCCTTCAGAGTTCGGAAGCGATGTACTGAGGGATTGGCCTCACATCTTATTTTTGGCTATGGGTTTTTCGTTTTTGCTTTTCGGAGCGATGGAAGGTAAATGGTGGATGTTTGGAATAGTTGGTTTTGCTTCCGGACTTGGGCATATGATTCGGCCTGAATGCGCGCAATTGGTTATTTA
>CP070751.1:3681001-3822494 GCA_020348445.1 Thermoplasmata archaeon | reverse complement strand
ATTGATGGATGGAATCGTTGGTATGGAAGGAATTGGTCCAAATCATGGTAAACCCAAGAAAAGCAACGTTGTTCTTGCTAGCCAAGACTGTATTGCCATTGATGCAGTGGGAAGCACTATTATGGGTTATTCACCCAATGAGATACCGACACTGAAAATTGCACAAAATCGTGGCTTGGGAACAATAGACCTTAATAAAATAACGATAAAAGGCGAGAGAATCGATGCTGTAAAAACCGATTTTAAAAAGCCTGTCAGGATCTACAAGGGCCTTATGTTCCTACCAGCATCTGTAAGAAATTTCTTTGTGCAAACACCGAGGCTTCCATTTCCCAATGTAGAAGGGTGCAACAAATGCGGAATTTGCGAGGAGAGTTGCCCTGTCTCAGCCATCAAGGTCATTGACACTCCAGCTTTCCAATACGAAAAATGCATTAGATGCTACTGCTGCTACGAACTCTGCCCTGAAAATGGGATAAAACTTAAGAAATCTTTATTTCACAGAAACTGATACTACAATGAAATGATGCAGGTGAGTGAAAATGCCTAGACTGTTTGGTACAAACGGTGTAAGAGGTGTGGTAAACGAGGACATGAACATATACCTAGCTTCGAATCTCGGTAGTGCAATAGGTACTTGGCTTGCTGGGGGTAAGGTGGCCATTGCCACAGATACTAGAACTTCCAATGAGATGCTTAAAAGTGGTGTAATATCAGGTCTTCTGTCCACAGGTTGCAGTGTTGTGGATTTGGGTTGCGCACCAACACCTGTTTTACAATACCATGTAAAGCTAACTGATGTTGATCACGGAATTGTGATAACTGCCTCCCACAACCCACCTAACTTCAATGGTATCAAGTGTGTTGATTGCGACGGAACAGAATTGTCAAGAAAAAAAGAGGAGGAAATCGAGGCACTCTATTTCAACAAGTCATTCGAGAGGGTACCATGGGACAAGATAGGGGGGGTAACACAAGATGCGAATGCAATAGAGGATTATATCAAAGGCGTGATTAAAAATATTGATTCCGAGGCCACGAAATCTGCAGACCTAAAGGTGGTTTTAGACTGCGGCAACGGAGCAGGAAGCCTTGTCTCACCCTACCTTCTTGAGAGGATGGGGTGTAAAGTCGTTACACTGAATGCACACCCGCAAGGAACATTTCCTGGCCACGAATCTGAACCCACCCCTGAAAATCTCAAGGATTTAATCGAAGCAACTGTGAACTTCGGCGCAGATTTGGGCATAGCCCACGATGGTGATGCTGACAGGACCATCATAATCGACGAAAAGGGTAACTATCTTTACGGGGACAGAATATTGGCCTTGGTGACAAGAGAGTTACTAAGGGAGAATAATGGAGGAGTAATAGTAACAACTGTGGCATCCTCCTTGGCTATGGACGATGTTGTGAAAGACAATCACGGCGAGATAATATACACTAAAGTGGGTTCTCCCATCGTAGCAAGAAAGATGATGGAAACGAATGCGATATTTGGCGGAGAGGAGAATGGTGGTCTCATATTTCCTAAACACCAGTTCTGTCGGGACGGTGGAATGGCTGCCGCAAAGGTAGTTGAGATTATAGCAAAGCAGAAAAAACCACTATCGGACCTCATAGCTGAATTACCCAAGTACCATCTCTACAAAACAAAGGTTGTCTGCCCAAATGAGAAGAAAGAATCCGCCCTAAAGGAGTTCGCAAAAAGAATAAAGAGCGAGAAGGTGGATTTAACAGACGGTGTTAAGATCCTTTCAGAAGATTCCTGGGTTTTGGTGAGACCCTCGGGCACCGAACCCATTTACCGGATATTTGCCGAGGCAAAAGATGTTAAGAAGGCAGAAGAAATAGCAGAGGAGAACAAGAAGATCATAGCAGATATTATAAAGAAATCCTGAAATGTTCAAAATGTCGCCTTTGCTTTTTATAGTTCATTGAAAGAAGAACGATGTGGTGAGAGATTCTATGGTCAATCTGAAGGTGATATGGGAGCATAACATTGACGAGGAAGTGCTAGATGTTAAAATAGCCAAGCGCACTGGCTTAACAATTCTCGGTACAAAAGATGGGAAAATTCAATGTTTCGATTTGATAGGAAAGAGCCAATGGATTTCCGATATTGACGGTCAGGCCATGGGTGTAGCAGTTACAGGGGATGGTAAGTACACATTTGTTGCTTCATCCAACTCAAAAATATTGTGCCTTGATAGAAGCGGAGAGCACCTATGGGAATCTGATACTAGGGGCCCAGCATCCACAATCCATTATTCTGATTTAGGAAAAAGTGTCCTTGCCGGTTCTTATGATGGTACCCTTTACAACCTGAAAGACGATAAAACAGTGCTTTGGAAGGCTATTTTGGGTGGGGAAATCCAAAAATGTGCGATTTCTGATAAGGGCGATTTATCATTTGCGTCATCCAGCAATAACATTTTTTTCTGCATCGATTACGAAGGGAAGGTGTTGTGGAATAGAATTTTTAAGGGAAAAATAGTTGATTTGGCAATATCACCTGATGGGGATAACATATCAATAGCCTATGATAATATAATTCATGTTCTTGATAAAGATGGAAATACGAGGTGGGAGCAGGATTTAGAAAACCAGATAAATGCCATGGATATATGTGAAGAAACAGGAGATGTCGTGGCATCCACCAGGGACAATATGCTAATTTCCCTAAATGATCAGGGTGAAGTTATCTGGAAACAAAGCATAAAGGATACGATTTGTAAGCTTGCACTTACAAGAGATGGAAAGGGATTCGCTTTGGTTTTCGCTTCTGGAAAAATACTTTTTTATGAAAGCCTGGAAGAAGATACCGAAGTGTTCTATGAGATCTTATGCAGAGGAGATTCGAAGTGCGGTACTTTTGTGTCTGTAGTTTACACTACAAGATGTCCTAGGTGCGGGTCTGACAAGAATGTCGTTCGTATTATCAAGGAAACGATATAAACAAAAAAATAATTTTAGGAAGGAGCACCTTCGCCTACAGTCTCTTCGCTCTCCTCCGTTTCCGTTAATGGCTCAACTTCCACTATAGCCGGCTTGATTGGGCTCCAAAACTCCTCGTCGCATCTCTCGCATACTACTGTGTCTGGAGGTATTGGTGTACCACAGTGCGGGCATTCGAAAATTTCTTCCTCTTCGAATCTTTCATTACACATTACGCATAATTTGGTGTCCGCCGTTACAGCCGAGCCGCAAACTGGGCATTCAAACTCTCCTTCCTTGAACTCGGCTCTGCATTCTGGGCAGACATCCACAGCTCCATCCACAGATGCTCCACATTCCGGGCACCTAAAATCCATGTCCTCACTATTTTTCATCTTCTTTTGTACCTCTAGTGCGACGTAAGTCGTTGTTATAGCCAGGCCTGCTATAACTACGCCGATTGCTACAAATACTGGTATCATTTTACATCACCATCCCTTTTATTCCCATCCTTTTTCACAAAAGAAAGGTATAAGGTAATGGGAATCTTTATATATAAAATTTTCTGACAAAATGTCTGACATCAAATTCTGAGAATTTATAATAATTTCGCACATACTCAATTCACCTCAAGGCCATCCAAACGTTAAATTTCAAAAATAATATAAAAACCGAAACATTAATACCCCCCAAAATCTTATAATCCATCGATGGCGAACTCCAATCAACCAACAGAGGCCACCACCGAGACATATGAGGAAGATTACGCATACTACGATAAAAAGAAAAAATCTCGAATGCCTCGAAGGCGTGTTGGGGAGATAATAAGCACAATCGTGATTCTTGCGGTTATCATCCTCCTCCTTTTAATACTACTGGATGCTGGTTTTCGGGACGCTGTAAAAAGTGCATTCTCCCCTGAGGTTGGGGGCTATCGGGAGTACCCAGAATGGGCCGAATTTGAGGTGGAAAGAGAGATTACCGTGACACCAAGAAATCGCGGTTCACCCATGAATTACGAGGTCGATATACCCACACCTCAGAATATTGGATCAAATGAAACCATCATTCAATCTATTAGGGGTATTGAAAAATATCCAACACCATACGAGGACACCAAGGATTATTACTCTGGGAATTATATGTGGATGTTCTGGAACGGTTCCGATATCACATCAGAGAAAAAGATAACTATAGTATATTCCATGCGCACCGAGAATGCCATATGGACAATGGATTCAAGTGATTCTGGTTCCGTTAATGATTATTCTCAGAATCTAATCGACAAATTCGGCAACAAAACCAGAGATGAATGGAAGATTCTACCCACTGACCCTGAGATAAAAGACCTGTCCAACCAATTGACTGGTGGCAAAGTCACGGTATATGATAAACTTTGGGCTATATTTGATTATATGAACGATCATTTTGAATACGTAACCAGCAACATCGGAGAGCCTAAAGTCTGCTATCAGACACTTAAGGACAGGTTTGGAGATTGTGATGATCAATCCGTGCTTTTCATCTCATTGGCCAGAGCAGCAGGTATACCCTGCAAGCTTGAATTTGGAGCACTTTACAACCAGAAACAGGAAGAGTGGGGAGGTCATGCCTGGATCAAAACTTACATTCCTCATTACTCAGGCGAGGTTTACTGGTATAATATAGATATTGTAAACGATCATTTCCTATTCAGGGATTCATTTCGATTCACAGAATGGGAAAGTGACGGAAATGGTGATCATCTGGAAGATTATTATTACCTATTCAATGGCAGCAATTACCTATCTTCAGAGACCTACACAACCCTAAGTTTGAAAACTTCCTCAAAAACCACTAGGATCAGTGAGGAAGGAAGGCCCATGGATGAAAAGGTACCCGGATTTGAAGGTATGTTGGTAGTGTCCGCTATTTTAATCACAGCCTTGATATTACGGAGAAAAAAACATCTTCGTAAGAGATAAACCTATAAACATTTATAAATCCCGTTTTTTGGCCGGTATATCACATTATCAGCCATCAACCTATCGATATATTCACTACAATCATGGTTTTTGATAATCCCGATTTGTTTGAGCACTTCAGCTAAATCATCCTCAGTGAATCCATCCAATCTACGGCACAACTCCCTCACCGCAGCCTCTATCCTCCTATCCCTGCCTCTTATTTGGCTTATTTTTTTAATCACTTCAAGGTAGATGTCCTGAGATTCACCCAAGATATCATCAGCTTCTTTTTCACCCAGAAGTCGTAAGTCTCTGGCATATATTTCCTCCCCGCCCTTGAGTTTAGTATTATGCTTCATCACGGCGAATGCAACTTCTTTTTCTGAATTCACCTCACAAATAATCCTTGTTTTTTTCAAATTCATCCTCTTTCCACATTTTGGACATAAAGCTGTTTTTGCCTCAAGCCTCACCCCCCTTGCTGTTATACACCATGGACACACAACAATCCCGAATTTCATGGACACCAAAATGAATATATGCGGTATTATACATTTCCTAGCCATCTCAACAGGGATCGTAGTCTCATGCAGAGTTGGACATCAATAGAAGAAATATTAAAAGGCCAATGTATAGAAAAAGAGGTGGAGGTCAGGGGTTGGATTTACCGAATTCGAAGCAGCGGCAAGATCGTATTTGCACAAATTCGAGATCATACTGGGATCCTTCAAACCACCGTGATAAAAGGATCAGTTGATGACACCGATTTCGAGAATGCAAAACGCGCTCTTGTGGAATCCTCTGTAATCGTAAAAGGTACGGTAAAGGAAGACAAAAGAGCCCCAGGCGGGTTCGAAATCCAGGCAAAAAGCTTCGATGTTGTTGGTTTTGCCGAGACTTTTCCCATCACAAAGGATCAAAGCGAGGAGTTCCTTAGGGACAACAGGCATCTGTGGCTGCGCTCTCGAAAGATAACGGCCATGATGAAGATCAGAAGTACGGTAACTGGAGCCATTCATCAGTTCTTTCGGGAAAGGGGATATTATGAATTCACACCCCCGATTTTCCAGCCCATGCAAAGTGAAGGCGGGGCCACACTTTTTGAGGTCAAGTACTATGACACCCAAACCTACCTTTCCCAGTCCTGGCAGCTTTATGCCGAGGCCGCCATATTCGCCCTTGAGAAGGTTTACGATGTGGGACCAACGTTTAGGGCCGAGAAATCCAAGACATCAAGACATCTGTGCGAGTTCTGGATGGCGGAGATGGAGGCGGCCTGGATGGAACTTGAGGAGTGCACTGAGGTTGCCAAGGAGGAAGTGAAATTCATAGTCAAGGAAGTCCTGGACAAGAATCAAGGGGAATTGGATATCCTAGAGAGGGACAAATCGAAATTAAAGGTCTCGTTGGAAAAACCCTTCCCCACCTTAACCTACACCAACGCCCTTGAAATCCTCAAGGAAAAAAGCGGACATGAGATTCCCTGGGGAAAGGATCTTCGGACAGTAGAGGAAGACGAACTCATGAAGCATTTCGATACCCCGGTTGTTGTGACACATTATCCCAAGGACGTTATGGCCTTCTACAAACCAGTTGATTCCGATGCTGATGCCCCCGGACCTGTGGCCAAGTGCTTTGACATGCTTGCTCCCGAGGGTTACGGTGAATTGATCGGTGGTTCAGAGAGGGATACCGATATTGATGAGCTGAAAAAATACCTAGAAAAGGACGGGGAGTCCCCCTCAGACTATAAATTCTACTTTGATACGAGAAAATATGGCTCGATTCCACATTCAGGGTACGGTCTTGGAATGGAGAGGCTCATAATGTGGATATGCGGTATTCCCAACATCAAGGATGCCATTCCTTTCCCAAGGACCATGACCAGGATGATGCCGTAAGACAATACCCAGGTGATCAAAATCGAGTTAAGAACCTTTTTTAATATCCAATTCCAATCTGCAGAAGGTCCTTCCCCCATCGGGACAGCTCATTCTCTTAACTATACATTCCGCATTCAATCTGGATTTGATTATGGTTTCCATACTGGCCTTAACGAAGCCGCACAAGGATTTGGCGATCTCTGGGCTATCTCTGCAGTTCATGTAGTTTTCCATTGTGATGATAAGGGGCCTTTTTTTAACTACCTTGACCTCTCCTAGATTGTGCTTTTTCCAGAAACTTGCGATCTCTTTTAAAAGCGGCTCTTTATTCCTTGACCTCAATTGGCCTGCTATCTGTCTTCCAATCTCCTGTCCAAGGCTCACCAGTGCCTCATCAGTTTTTACACCGGTTGCGTCGATCCAGTTCCCGATTGTACCCAATGTTGGACCAAGTGCGTTAAAGGAGGAGTATCCCACGCCCCCGTTTAGAAAACTATGGGCGATTTCGTCCATTGCACTCACGATGGCCTCGTCGTCTGTCCATATCGCAACATCATCCCCTCTCACTGGGTCGGGATCATCAGGTACACGGTGAATGAGCATGCATTCTTTATTATCTACAACAACAAAATGCATGGGGGGATCCCGGTCGATGTGTTTGATCTGGGCAAATTTAGCTATCTTTTCCACCTTCTCCTTGTTACCAGCATTTACGGGAAAAGCGTATTTTATATCGATTCCCTTCTTATCCTCTATCACCCAGAGAGTCGTATTTACTATCCTGGCTGGGCTGTTGGAGGTACCTATCGATAAAATCTCCTCTTTTGCCGCTGAGTATATCTTATTGAGCCTGTCCCGAACGTTCCTTCTTCCATAAAGTACCTCGAATTTCCCTTGCTTTTCAGGTTTTTTATGTCCAAATTCAAATTCCTTTGATAAGTCCTCTTTATTAGCCTCCAGTTCATCGGATTTTTCTCTCATATCCTTGATCTGCTTCTCCAGATATCTATCAAAAGTAACTGCTCTGTATTTAAGCGGTGTCTCTGGAACGATTTGTACAAGACCCTTATCATGAAGCTGCCTCATTATGCCGTAAATCTTCGTCCTAGGAACCTTGGATGCAGCAGGAATTTGACCTGCTGTAGCAACATCGAATTCCAACAGGGCCAGATAAACCCTAGCCTGATACTCAGTCAATCCAAAATCCTCTAGCTTCTTTAATCTCTCGAAATAGGTGAGCAAAGCTATCCCCGAAAATGGTAAGAAATTTCCATATATAAAAGTTTCTTTGAAAGGGAAATGCAAGGGGAATCCATTTTGAGCCAGTCAATTGAGGTTCTACGTCACTTGGCCAGGTAACAAACGATAGTTTATTTGCCCTCAAGTACGAATTGTTTTGAGAGTTGAAAGAATGCATACCAAAACAAAAGATGATGTGGTGCCATTTCGGGTTGCATTAATGTTAAAAAGATACAAATTCGGTTCAAACACAGTTGCCAGATATCTGGGAAAGCCCCGGGGTCTGGTTCAAAGCTGGATGCAGGCCGGCGAATCACATGCTTTGGCTGAGCAACAGTTCAAGTTGGGGGCCTTTGAAAAGAAACTTAAAAATGTTAGGCGTAGAATAACTCAGGAGAACATATACTATCTTTTAGCAGTGAAACTCCTGGATCTGAACCTACATCCAGAGTATATCGGAAAACACCTAGGCATTCCCACAAGCACGATACGAACATGGAAAGAAGGAGTTACCCCCAAAGGCGTTAAAAGGTTGTTCATTGACAGAGATTTTTTTGATAAGGAATTCAATAATCTCATGCAGTTTCTCTCGGCTAAATCCACAAGGGAGAACAAGCTCTATTATCTTTCCCTTCGGCTCAATGAAACCGCCAAAGAAAATGTCGGGAGAATGAGAATAGGCGGTAAAACTATCAGTATGATCTTGACTGAGCATTTCAATCTATTTAGGCCAATACCCAAGGAAACTATAACATGCTGGATCAACGGACGCAGGGTTCCCAAAAACGCTTTCCGGGTGCTGAAGGATGATGAGTATCTGGAGAATGAATACAGTAAAATCGTGGATGAACTCACACTTGAACATATGGATTATCATATAGCAAAGGCATTATATGACCATTACAACTGGAAGTATTCGAAGATCTCAAAAATTCTCCAAATAGACAAGGAGAAGGTGAGAGGTTGGGTAAAAAAGAACAGGGGAAATCCAATTGCAAAGTGCTTTAAGAATCCCACAATAATCGAAGAGGAATTGAAAAAATATGTTGAAGTGGCCCCGAACGGAGGGGGGATTGTCGAGGACACTGAGGATAAAATTGAAATACAAGAGCTCATTAAAGAAGAATTTGATGAGGAGCTCGAGGATGAAATTCTATATCATCTCTCTTACTTTCCAGAAGGTCTATCTTCTCCACGGGCCATAAAGAGCATTCTAATCGATAACAAGGATGCGAGCATACAGGAGATCATCGAGGTTTTAAACAAGAGTCCAAGAATCATGCGAAATGGGAAGAAGTGGATTTTGAAGGAGTAAAAAAAACTCTTCCTGTTTATATTTTATATCTTATTTACCTTAGATAATCTCTGATATTTTCAGGTTCGCTTTTCCCTGAAGTTAATAACAAATCTTAAATATGATAAACCTCATCCGAACAAAGGGGTTATCATGCGGTCTAAAACGGGACACATCATATTTCCCAAGAAGATGAAGTATAAGGACCTCGTTCCTATCTATAGGGACCTTTACATGAGGTTCCTTTCGGAAACAGGTCAGATTGAAGAGGAAGAGGACAGAAACTACATGCTCATCAGGTTGAACCTTCTGGACCTTGAGAAGAATAGAAAACCCGAAGGGCACAACAGAAACTGTAGGACCAAGATGGTATTCCCCATCGTACCAAAGGGAAATGTACAATTTTATATAAAAGGCAACACCAGATCTTCCGAAATAACTAAGGTAACAGAGAGTCTCAGTAAATTCTTAATTGATAACGATATAGATCACAAGGTCGAATGGGATAAACTCAGGTACCTAGAGTACAGATGATTCTAACAAATATAGTTCATTTTCTTTATTTCTGAGCTTTTATATTGAATCCTCCAATTCTGTACCATCAGTATCAAGAAGAGGTTTTATGATCTCTTCAATACCATCCAATTTTCCTATGTCACCCTTCCATTTATTCAAAATATTTCCATATTTTGATTCTATGACTTCTATTTTGTTGTTTATACTATCTTTCATCTTTTCATTGGCATCGCCCGTGTAAACAAGGGCCATATAGATATTGTCCCCTCTCTCAAAAATAATTCTTTTCTTCCCCAATTCGATCTTCTTTAGACCAGAGGAGTCCCTGGTCGCAAAAGAGTCCTTTATAAATTCCTGGGCTGCCGTCATCATGCCAGTGAATATGTCGTTATCAGGGTAATTTTCATTCTTGTTGCTTACATGTTTGATCAATCTACCATCCTTATAGACGGTGAATACCTCCTCGATCACGGGTGTTTCACCCTTAGATCTCAATACAAAATATGTGAGAGCCGTAAGGCCAATACCCTCGATAATTATAGCAATAATGAGCATCGGAAGAATTTGATTCAACTGTTCGGGTGTCATATGTAACCACTTTCATGTGTAATATTTGATTCCCCTCTCCAATGCGCAATTTATCTATATAAAAGTGGGGTTTTATAAACCTTCTGTTTGATTATCCAATAAAATAATTACAAATTCAGCAAAACGATTATTTAATCTGGATGCCTTGCCCAAAATGATGTGATTAAGTGAAGAAGTACAAATACTTCGCCTATGGATCGAACATGGATGAAGCCAGACTTTGGGAGAGAATAGGCGATTTTGAGGAGGGAAAGATAGCGTTTTTAGAGAGACATCGCCTGGTTTTTAATGTAAATTCAGCTACTCCTAAAATCGGTTATGCCAATATCATCCCAGACAAAAATATGGTGGTTATAGGGGTGTTATACGAGTTGACAGAAAAGCAGCTGGAAATACTTGATGATTACGAAGGGGTTCCCCAGGGTCTATATCAGAGAAACATCATTACCGTGAGGGATGGGAACAACGAGCATTTCGAGGCAGTAACCTATATGGCTTTAGATTGTGGATCTGACTTAAGACCCGCCAAATTATATCTTGATTATCTAATAAGAGGTGCACAACAGCCCGATTTTCCTGTTGGATACTTGAAGATGTTAGAAGCTGTGGAAACTGCTTCCGAATAATAACTTGATTGCAAGCAGTTTTTTTAATTGTTTTTATTCTTAAATGAATTCTGTTTTCATATATCTTATACGATATGTATGAGACGATAATCGTTGATATTGTTCATAATTTCTTCTATATATCGCAAAAATTACAACGAAAAAGTTATGTATATTAATAATTATTAAGTCTTTAATAGTATAATAATTCAATGAGTAACCAAATGGGAGTACAAAGCATTATATACTTTACGCTCAAAATAAATTGACAGCCTCAAAGAAGGTGATAGTAACAGATGAATAAAGGTGTGCTTGTAATAGGTGGCGGTATTGCCGGTGTTCAAGCGGCACTGGATTTGGCAAATGCTGGTGTTAAGACATATCTTGTTGAGAAGTCCCCCTCACTGGGGGGCAAGATGGCACAACTTGACAAGACCTTCCCGACAAACGATTGCTCTATGTGCATTCTCTCGCCTAAATTAGTAGAGGCTGGAAGACATCCAAATATCGAGATTCTGGCAAATTCAGAGCTTTTGGAGTGCCAAGGAAAGGCTGGGGAGTTTAAAGTTAAGATATTGAAGCATGCACGGTACATCGACGAAGAAAAGTGCACTGGTTGTGGAACATGTGCTGAGAAATGTCCTAAGAAAGTACCCTCTGAATTTGATATGGGAATGACCCATAGAAAGGCAATTTACATCCCATTTCCACAGGCGGTACCGTTGATATATACCATCGATTCTGAGAATTGCACCTATTTTTTAAAAGGGAAGTGCAGGTTATGCGAAAAAGCTTGCTTACGGGGTGCCATAGACTTTGAGCAAAAGGATATAGAAATTCTATTGGATGTGGGTGCGATAATAGTTGCCACAGGATACGATATCCTGCCTCCCTCCATGGTTCCCCAGTATAAATATGACCAGTACGTGAATATTATCTCTTCATTAGAGTTCGAAAGGCTCATGAGTGCATCGGGTCCTACTCAGGGCAAGATTCTTAGACCGTCTGACGGCAAACCACCGAAGAGCGTTGTATTTATTCAATGTGTCGGCTCTCGTGATGTTAACAGATGCAGCTACTGCTCTGCCGTTTGCTGCATGCATTCCATAAAGGAGGCCATGATAGCCAAGGAGCATGACCCAAATATCGAGGAGATGCACATTTTATACATGGATATCAGAGCCTATGGCAAGCACTTTGAAAATTACTATCTCAGGGCCAAAGACGAAATCTTAATCGATTTTGTAAAAGGCAAGCCTGCTGAGATTATCGAGGATCCAGACACTAATGATATCCTCGTTCGGGTCGGTGATATAAAGAAAGGAGAGACCATGGAAATCAAAGGGGATTTGGTAATACTTTCCACGACCATCATCCCCAATAAAAGTAACGGTAAATTGGCCGAGATTCTTGGTATTCAACTGGATGAAAACGGATTTTTCAAAGAGAGGCACATCAATGCATTGCCCGTGGATTCCACTAAACCCGGTATCTCCCTTGCAGGTTGTGCCCTTGGCCCGAAGGATATTCCTGACAGTGTTGCCGAGGCAAGTGCCGCAGCTTCCAGGACGATGTTATGGTTAAAGGACGTCATAGAGAGGGAAGAGATAAAAGAAGATATTACAAAACCCGAGGAAGGTGGGGAGCCAGAGGAGCTTAGAATTGGTGTTTTTGTATGCCGGTGTGGCATAAATATAGGCGGTATAGTGGATGTGCCCAAGGTGGTTGAGCATGCCAATACCCTACCTTATGTGGTCTATGCCGAGGAGAATCTCTACACGTGTTCAGAGGATTCCCAGACACATCTAGGAAATATGATAAAGGAAAAGAATCTAAATAGGGTGGTCATTGCCTCATGCACACCAAAAACACATGAACCGATATTTAGGGATACCTGCGAGAAAGCCGGGCTAAATCCATTCCTATTTGAGATGGCAAATATCAGGGATCAATGCTCCTGGGTTCACATGCAGGAGCCTGAGAAAGCCACAGAAAAGGCCAAGGACCTTATCAGCATGGTTGTTGCCAAGGCTGCTTATCTACAACCGCTCTATCCGAAAAGTATCGAGATCGAAAGAAGTGCCCTGGTAATTGGAGGTGGAATAGCAGGGATGCGCAGTGCAATTGACCTTGCTAACATGGGTTTTGATGTGAATCTTGTTGAGAAGGCCGCATACCTCGGAGGTAGGGTGGCACAGCTGGGAGAGGTATTTCCAGAAAGCCAACCATCCCATATAATATTGGACAGGATGTACCAAGCAATAGATAGAAGACCCAATATCAAGGTCCATTTGAAATCCGAGGTTACGAATGTGGAAGGCTACCTTGGCAATTTCGAGGTTGAGATAACACAAAGGGCAAGGGGAGTGGATATTGAAAAATGTGATGCATGCGGTAGATGTGAAGATGTGTGTCCTGTTACATCCCATTACCTGTTTGACAGGAGGATATCAACACGCAAAGCCATATACATGCACCCAAATTCATGGCCCAAGTCTTACAACATCGTGGTCAGGGATTGCAATCAATGTGGTAAATGTGCCGAAGTATGTCCCACAGGAGCCATAACCCCAGAATCAATCAAGTACCTTGATAACGACTTTAAACGGCTTAAGGCCGGAACAGTTGTCTTGGCGATCGGCTCTGATGTATACGATCCACAGGGGGAATACTGTTACGAGGACAGCCCAGATAGCCTTGAGGCAATCACCGTAATCAGCAATATTGGCCTTGAGAGGTTACTGAATCCCGAAGGCCCCACAAAGGGCGAGATCGTAATCAACGATAGAGAGCCAAAAAGCATAGCATTTATCATGTGTGTAGGCTCCCGAGATCCTTTGTGCGAGCGGCTCTTTGATCGCAAGGGCACTGAAGGAATTGGTGATTGCTCGAGATACTGCTGTAAAACCACCATGAAACAGGCAATCCAGCTGAAAAAGATGGGAATCAATGTGATGGTTCTTTACCGAGATATCAGAACCTATGGTAAAGGCGGGGAGGAGATGTACAGGAAGGCCTGTGAGCTCGGTGTCCAGTTCATAAAATATGAATTCAATAACAAACCAAAGGTTGAAGATCTGAAGGGATCAGCCAGGATTCTCGTTTTCGATGAACTCTCAGAAGAGGAATTGGAGCTCAATGTGGACACAGTTATTCTCGTTTTGGGAATGGTTGCACATCATCCTGATACTTCTGATTTGCTTCGACATTTTAAGGTGACTCAATGCGGAAGCGGCTTTTGTATGGAAAAGCACATCAAACTGGCACCCATCGAGGCCAGTGTCGAGGGAATTTATCTTGCAGGATGCCTTCAGAGCCCCAAGAATATAGCCGAGTCCCTTGTACAGGGAAGTGGAGCCGCAATGAAGGCGGCAATTCCAATGATTAGAGGATTTGCCCAAAACGAACCCATCACCTCATGGATAGATGAGGAAAGGTGTATTGGATGTAAAACATGCGAGCAGGTATGCCCTTATGGAGCCATACAGCCAGTGGAAGGGAAGAAGAAAATGAGAACCATGGAGGCCCTTTGCCAAGGTTGTGGTTCTTGTGCCGCCGCGTGTCCCGAGCGGGCAATTACCATGAATCATTACACCTTGGACCAGCTAATAGCTCAAGGGTTGCCATTGCTTGAGGAGGAGATCAAGTGAATGGGGATGGGGCATTGGATGAGTTCGATCCAAAGATAATAGGCTACCTTTGTAATTGGTGCTGTTATGCCGGAGCCGATTTGGCAGGTGTGAGCAGGATACAGTACCCCCATAATATCAGAATCGTTAGGGTCATGTGCAGTTCCAGAATCGAGCCTTCCATAATACTGGAGATGTTCATACAGGGTATTGATGGAGTATTTATTGGCGGGTGCCATCCCGGGGACTGTCACTACATGGAGGGTAATTATCATACAGTGTATAGGATAGAAATGACCAAGAGTCTGCTTCAAAGGGTAGGGTTGAACCCAGAGAGGCTAAGATTGGAATGGGTCTCTGCATCAGAATCTGTTAGATTTGCCGAAATAATGAAGGACATGACCAACAAAATTAAGGAACTTGGGCCAAGCCCGATCTCGGGCAAATCCCCTGACCTGAAAATTATGGAGCAATTGTTAATAGCAAGGGATGCAGCCAACGATTTCAGGTTGAGATTACTTTGCGCAAAAGCATACAACATAATTGAAAAGGGGAATGTCTACAACAACAAAATCGAAGATGAACGATTTGATGGGATACTGGATGAAATTATTGAGGAGGAGATGCTCAGACAAAGAATTCTGAGGTCACTTATGAAAAAGTCCAGGTCAGTCAAAGATATAGCCCAGGACATTAAAACCCCCTCAAGAGAGGTCCTAGAACACCTGGTGGTACTTCGGGACAGGGGATTGGTGGGCCTGGAGAAAATCGAAGGCTCATCTCCAATATATAACTATGTCCAAAGTGATTGAATAGGGGAACAAAAATGGAAATTAATAATGGTGACAAGGAAATAAAAGAAGAAGAGTTGGACAAGATCAAAAATATTCGCAACTCTTGGAGAAAAAAATACAAGGTCTCCACCTTACCCGCCTGGGCTCAGGTTCAAAATAAGATCATTCAGGATTGCAAGGAAAACCTCCCCGATATAGATGAAGAGACAAGAAAGAAAATCACAAGAGAATTACTTCTCACGTTAAGATGCCACAGCTGCGAGAGGGCAAGAAGCGATGCCTGTCATTTCTCGGTGTGCATTAGAGGATTGCTTTCAGGGAAGGGGGTGGTGGGATAGAGGCAAAGGATGGACAGGTCGAGGTAGAAGCTGCTTCAGTCATTAAGGAAGCTGAATCAAAAAAGGTAGGCGCGATTCTCATAATAGGTGGCGGAATCTCAGGCATGCAGTCTGCACTGGATCTGGCAGATTCAGGATTCAAAGTCTATGTCCTCGATAACAGCCCCAGCATCGGTGGGGCAATGTCCCAGCTTGATAAGACCTTCCCTACAAATGATTGTGCAATGTGCATCATGGCTCCCAAACTTGTGGAGACTGGACGCCATCACAATATCCAGCTCATCACAAATGCAGATTTGGAGAATGTAGAAGGAGGAGCAGGAAATTTCAAGGTCACCCTCACCAAGAGGCCGAGATATGTGGATGAAAGTCGTTGTACGGGATGCGGTATTTGTACACAAAGATGCCCCATTGAAGTAAAGGACGAGTACAACAAGGGCCTAAAGAGAAGAAAAGCCATCCATGTAAAGTATCCTCAAGCTGTTCCACCTGTTCATTGTATTGACCAGGAGATATGCATTGGCTGCGGGCTCTGCGAGACCCAGTGTGAGGCAGAGGCCATAAAATATTCCCAGGAAAAAAAGGAGATCAATATACAAGTTGGCTCCATCATCATGTCACCTGGATTTAAGGAATTTGACATTCTATCAAAACGCAAGGAATATGGTTATGGAAAATTCCCAAATGTGATCTCAAGTTTGGAAATGGAGCGCATGCTCAGTGCCACAGGACCCTTCAATGGATTGGTTCTGCGACCCTCTGACGGCGAGATTCCAAAAAAAGTTGCATTTATTCAATGTGTTGGTTCCAGAGATAGGACGTCTGGAAATCCATATTGCTCATCTGTATGTTGCATGTTCGCAATCAAGGAGGCTGTAATAGCACAGGAGCATGCACCTGGGTTAAAATCAACCATATTCTTTATGGACATGCGGGCATTTGGCAAGGAATTTGATGATTATTACATTAGAGCAGAAGAGGAGCATGGAATCGGGTTTGTGAAGAACAACAGGGTCTCGGGAGTAAAAGAGGATAAAAACACCAACAATTTAATATTGAATTATGTTGACGAGGGGGAGTTAAAGGAAGAAGAGTTCGATCTGGTTGTTCTTTCTGTTGGCATGGACTCACCAGATACTGCCTTGGAGCTCGCCGAGAAATTGGGTGTTGAGTTAAATGATTACAACTTTTGCGAAACAAGTGTTACTTCACCTCTTGAGACAAACAGGAAAGGGGTTTTCGTCTCAGGGGCATTTTCGGCTCCAAAGGATATTCCAGATACTGTGGCCCAAGCAAGCGGTGCTGCTGCATGTGCTTCGTCCTTGATTGCGTCCGAGAGGGACAAACTTGTTGAAGTAAAGGAGTATCCACCTGAAAAAGAGGTAGCCCAGGAGGAGCCCCGTTTGGGAGTATTCATTTGCCACTGCGGAATCAACATAGGTGGTGTAGTTAAGGTTCCAGAGGTTGTGGAGTACGTTAAAAACCTACCTAATGTTGTTTATGCAGAGAGTAACCCCTACACATGTTCACAGGACACGCAGCAAAAAATCAAATCAAAAATAGAGGAGCATAATCTCAACCGCGTTGTCGTGGCCAGCTGTACACCCCGAACCCATGAACCGCTTTTTCAGAATACTGTAAGAGAGGCGGGGTTGAATCCATACTTCTTTGAAATGGCTAATATCCGCGATCAGTGCTCATGGGTTCACATGCACGAGCCAGAGGCTGCAACAAGGAAGGCTAAGGACCTTGTGAGAATGGCCATTTCAAAAACGAGATTGCTTGAACCATTGTATAAAGTGGAAATTCCCATAAATCAATCGGCCCTTGTCATAGGCGGTGGAATATCGGGTATGATGGCTGTCTTGGAATTGGCTGAGCATGGATTTGCTGCTCATATCGTTGAAAAAGAGAAGGAACTTGGAGGAAATCTCAAGCGGCTGCATTATATGCTCACCGGAGAAAATCTTCAGGAATTTTTAAAGGAAACCATAGACAAGATCAATTCCAATGATAAGATAAATGTGTATGTAAATTCTGAAATCAAGAATATCGAGGGTTGTGTGGGAGATTTTAAAACCACTATTTCTGAAAACGGCGAGGAGAAGACATTGGAACATGGAGCCGTTATCGTTGCTACCGGCGGCATCAGTTACGAGCCTAAAGAGTACCTATACGGCCAGGATGAGAGGATCATCACCCAACTGGATTTTGAAGAGAGATTAGGAAAAGGCCAAGTGGATGCAAAGACAGTAGTTATGATTCAGTGTGTGGGAAGCAGGGATGAGACACGGACATATTGCAGCAGGGTCTGCTGCTCAGAGGCCGTGAAAAATGCTTTGAAGTTGAAGGAATTGAATCCCGAAGCAAATATATACATCCTATACAAGGACATGAGAACATACGGCTTTCGCGAGATCTTCTATGAAGAGGCTGCAAGATCAGGTATAATATTCATCAGGTACTATGACGATTCAAAGCCCGATGTTCAGCTTGCAGGTGGTGAGCTTTCTGTATCAATTTTCGATCATTTTCTAGGTGAAAATATCGATATCAATCCAGATCTTTTGGTTCTAAGCACAGCCACAATACCCAGTGTCGACAATGAAAAAATCGCCAAGATGCTTAAGGTTCCCCTCTCCAAGGATGGATTTTTCCTGGAGGCTCATATGAAATTACGTCCTTTGGATTTCGCAACCGAGGGGGTCTTTTTGTGCGGGCTTGCGCATTCACCAAAATTCTTGGAGGAATGTATTTCACAGGCTAAGGGGACGGTATCAAGGGCTGCAACTTTGCTTTCTAAAAAATTCTTTGAAGCAAATGCTGTAATCTCTGTTGTTGACGAGTCAAAATGTCGAGGATGTGGAGAATGCGTCGATATCTGTGAGTTCGGCGCCCCCGAGCTCATTACAGATGATGAAGGGAAAAAGCATTCGAAAATCAATGAGGCTTTATGCAAGGGCTGCGGAGCATGTGCTGCAAGTTGCTGCAATAACGCCATCATTACAAAGCATTTCAAAAATGATCAGATTCATACCATGATAGACTCTGCACTTGAAGGGCATAAATTGAGGGAGGAATTTGAACCCTTCATACTAGCATTCTGCTGCAATTGGTGTGCCTATGCCGGGGCTGATTTGGCAGGTGTTTCCAGATTTCAGTACCCGCCAAATATCAGGGTGATAAGGGTGATGTGCTCGGGAAGAATCTCCCCATCATTTATTATGGAAGCACTTCATAAAGGAGTGGATGGTATACTGGTTGCAGGCTGTCATATCGGCGACTGCCATTATATATCAGGAAATGAGAAGGCGGAAATTAGGGTCAAAAACGTAAAAGAACTTATAGGATTGTTGGGTATGGATGAAAGGCGTGTTCGATTAGAATGGATCTCTGCATCCGAAGGAAAAAGATTTGCAGAGGTCATGACAGAGTTCGTAAACAAGGTCAAAGAGCTCGGGCCCAATCCATTGAATCCGATAGAACAATCCATTAAACCTCAGAAGGAGGAAATCGAATGTCCGCAATAGATGATCTCATCGATGACACAGGAGCATATGATTGTGTTGAATGCGGTAAATGCACGACTGTATGTCCCGTTGCCAAACTGGACCAGAACTTTGCTCCAAGACTGATAGTGGTTAAGGCATTGGAGGGTGTGGAGGGGGGCCTTGCCCAGAACATGGACATATGGCGCTGTACTACATGTGCCATGTGCAGTCAGATGTGTCCTTACAAAGTGGATTACACCGAGTTCATCAGAGGACTTAGAAGTGAATCTGTTTTAGACGGATTTGAGCCCACGTGCTCCCAGGGAGGATTGATGCAGACAATTGCCAGAATCCAATCTCACCAGTTACCACAGAACAGGTTAAGCTGGGTTACCGATGATTTAAAGGTTGCAGAAAAGGGTGATGTGTACTATTTCTCTGGCTGCCAGGCTCATCTAGATAAGATTTTCGAGGAAAGGAAGGCCGGTATCCTTGATATTGCTAAAAACAATGTAAGGGTGTTGAACAAAGCCGGTATCACACCAGCAATGAGCAAAAACGAGGTATGCTGCGGTCACGATCTCAATTGGACAGGGGATGAAGATAATTTTGACAAATTAATGAATCTCAATATCAAGGCAATAAAGGAAGCTGGTGCAAAGACCGTGGTTTTTTCCTGCCCAGAAGGGATGAGAACATTTGATTTCGATTATCAGGATATTGCAGGTGATCTGGATTTTGAGCTGGTTTACATCACAGATTATCTAATGGATTTGGTGGATGACGGGAAACTGGAATTTAAAAGCGATGGAAATGAGAAAGTTACATACCATGACCCGTGCAGACTTGGAAGGCATTTGGAGATCTACGACAGCCCCAGGGAACTCATTGAAGCTGCGGGATTTGAATTGATTGAAATGGAGAACATAAAGGAGAACAGTGCATGCTGCGGAGTAAATGCCTTTGCAACCTGTGAATCCCTCTCTAAGATAATGCAGATAGATCGGTTAATGGAGGCGAAAAATACAGGGGCCGATAAGCTCATTACAACTTGTCCTAAATGTGTGATTCACTTCACTTGTGCCACATGGAAGGAGATACCTGTTGAGAAGGAGAAAGTGGATATTCCTGTTGGTGATCTGATATCGGCTATAATAGAAAGAATAAAGTAAAGAAGTGATATTGGTAATATGACCATAAGATGCTGCGATTGCTGAAGGGGTGTATGGTCTTGGACCAAAAAAAAGAGAAAAAAGTTGGACTCTTTATATGCAGTTGTTATGATAACATCACAGATAAAATCGATTTTGATGAAATCATTAAATTTGCTGAGGCATTACCGGGAGTAGAAGTTGTAAAGAAGCATGATTCCCTATGCTCGGTTTCCGGCCAGAAGTTTCTTTCTGAGGAATGTGAAAAAGAAAATTTTGATGCGGTGGTTGTTGCTGCCTGTACTCCAAAGATTTACGAATCCACGATCGGGGGAGGAGTTGTTGAAGGAGGCCTTAACAAATATCAATATGAGCAGGCAAATATAAGAGAACAATGTGCATGGATACACGAGGATAAAAACGAAGCTACACAAAAGGCAAAGCGCATAATCGCAGGTTCAGTTGCCAGAGCAAATACTCTTGAAGCACTTGAGGATACAAAGGTGGACATAATTCCATCAACATTGGTGATCGGTGGTGGTGTGGCGGGAATGCAGGCCGCCTTGGATATCGCAAACGCAGGGTATCAGGTGTACCTCGTGGAAAAAACTGAAAAACTCGGTGGAAGGGCATACGAGCTCTCCATGACTTTTCCCACGCACAACTGCGGGATATGCTGCATTCAATCCTGTAAAAGCTGCGTCCTAACACCGAAGATCGAGGATGTTAATCAGCATGATAAAATAGAGGTCCTCCTATCCTCGGAAGTTACCGAAATCACAGGTGGTTTGGGAAACCGACATGTGAAAATAAAAACTCCTGATGGGGAAAAGGAAATCGATGTTGGCACGATAATAATTGCTACTGGTTCCCAGATCTTCGATCCCTCAAAATTGAAGGAATACAGCTATGACCACAAGAATGTTATTTCCACAATCGAACTCGAAAGGATGATCATGGCCCAAAGAGATAAAGGGGGAAAACTTCACCGACCCTCGGACGGCAAGATACCCAAGACCGTTAACTTCATTCAATGTGTGGGCTCAAGAGATGCCAACAAGGGAAATCCCCACTGCTCACTGGTATGCTGCACATACGCAATTGGCCAGGCCATGGAAATCAAAAAACGCTATCCTGGTACTGAAGTTTACATTCACTACATGGACTTAAGGGGCCCTTACAGGGGCTTTGAGGAATTCTATGAGGAAGCTAAAGCTGCGGGAGTAAATTTCGTTAGGGGAAGGGTTGGAGAGATTTTCGAGAAGGAGGGCAAGGTAATTCTAAGATGTGAGGATGTGGATGCCGGAACACCCCTTGAGATCGAAAGTGATCTTGTCGTGCTCTCTGTGGGTCAGGAGGCAAGAGATGCAACCACAAAATTGGCTGAAACTTTACACCTGCCATTGGACATAGACGGTTTTATAAAATACATGAATCCCATGCTCACTCCTGAAGAGCGTAGGGGAATTTTCATTGCGGGCTGCGCCCAGGGACCAAAGGGAATCAGATATTCAATCGAGGATGCCAGGCTTTCTGCATCCAATGCCATAAAACTGCTTCAAAAGGGCTCAACATACATTGGAGGCGGGGTTGCAGTTGTTGATGAAGAAATGTGTGTTGGCTGCGGTAAATGTGCAGAAAATTGCGAATTCAATGCCGCAGTGATTGTAGTCAAGGATGGGAGAAAAGTATCCCATGTGGACCCCATTCTTTGTCAAGGGGATGGTAAATGCTCGGCAGGATGCTGTAACAAGGCCATTTCAATTCGCCACTTCAAAAGAGAGCAGATACTTCCAATGATCAAAGCGATTTTAGAATATAAGATGGAGGTGGAGGGGTGACCTGCTCAAAAAAAGGGGGTACCATAATTGACTGATTTCGAACCCGCCTTTTTCTTTGAGGTAAAATTCTCTGCTGTCGTGGAAAACAATACCCCTAATACTAAATATGTTTTCCACTACACAGTGGAGGACAGTAAGTGTTTAGATTCAATTTCTGTCCACCACGATGGCTCGGGCTCGCAAAGAAACCTTGGGAAATCAAAGATTTCCCGAGGCCTTGAAAAACATCAGTTTTTCATCGGA
The DNA here is from genome assembly GCA_020348445.1 of Thermoplasmata archaeon. Classification (GTDB taxonomy): domain Archaea; phylum Thermoplasmatota; class Thermoplasmata. The sequence goes on along the minus strand of CP070751.1, from coordinate 3,799,999 downwards.
ACATGGGGGAAAAAGAAACTCGCCCTCACCTGCTCGAATTTTACATATGATATTAATGCTCCTTCGGCGATTAGGAGGTGGGAGACTGACTGAGTTCGAACCAAAGATAATTGCATTCTCCTGTAATTGGTGCTCTTACACATCCGCTGATTTAGCAGGTATCAATCGATATAAATATCCTTCCTGTGTCAATATCATAAGGTTCATGTGCTCAGGAAGAATCGAACCTGAATTCATTATGAAGGCCTTTGAGTACGGGGCCGACGGTGTAATGGTGACTGGATGCAAGTTGGACGATTGCCATTACATATCTGGCAATCTTCGTGCAAAAGAGAGGATTGAAACCACACAGCAAATACTTGACATGCTGGGTTTGGGCTCTGGGAGATTGAGGGGTGAATGGCTTTCTGCTTCTGAAGCAGAGAAGTTTGCACAGACCATGAACGAATTTGTTGAGCAAATAAAGGCTCTTGGTCCAAATCCCCTCGGATCTTCGAAATAAGTTCCTTTAAAATATTTTCTTATTTGTTACGAACTATTTTAACTATTACTTGCTTTCAAAATTCATAGCTTTCGGATAATAATAAGTTTTTTAATCTCCAATTTTATACCTGGGATTGGGGGCATTGGGGTTTTGGACGAAATTGATGAGACAAAGACATTCAAGGACCTGGTCAAAGAAGTTCATGAACCTGGATTATGCGGATCCTGTGGAGGGTGTGTCTCGTTTTGCTCTGCAGGAGAGCTTATGGCCATCGGTTTTGGCGAGGATGGAAGGCCAAAATATTTGGATGAAGAAAGCTGCCTTGAATGTGGTATCTGCTATATTATCTGCCCACAGATTAGTATTCTTGACCAGGATCTAAAAGACACTTATCATTGGGTTTCACCCGTTGGTAGGTTTAAAAATATTGTATCTGCCAGAAGTACAAACCCAGAGATTCGAAAAAATGCAACAGATGGTGGAGTTGTCACTTCAATTCTACATTTCTTATTGGAAAAAAAAATGATCGATGGTGCTGTGGTATCCAAGAAGACTGCGCAATTTGCCAGAGAGCCCATGATAGCCACCTCCTACGAAGAGGTTCTCTCTGCTGCCGGCTCGAGATTCACGGGAATTTGTGGTGTCGAGGAGCTTAGCAGGTTCTCCACATATTCTCCAACCATGTTTGCAATAAAAGAAATTACCAATATGGATTTGGTGAAAATAGTTGTTGTGAGCACACCGTGTCAAGTACATACCCTGAGAAAGATGCAAAGTTTGCATGTTGTACCCTCCCATGTAGTGAAGTTCGTTTTCGGCCTTTTTTGCACCGAGAATTTTTCCTTTGATGTATCTAAAAAAAGAGATATGGAAAAAATCCTTGGCGTGAATTTTGATGACATCGAGAATATGAATATCAGGGAGGATTTCATAATCAAGCAAAAAAATGGTGATACAAAACACATTCCCTTGGAAAAAATGGAGGAATTTGCCCGCTCTGCCTGTCTTGCCTGCTCAGATTTTGCAAACGACTTTGCAGACCTTTCTTTTGGCGGTTTGGGTTCACCTGAGGGATGGACCACTGTATTGATCAGAACAGATTTGGGAGAGGCGATTTATCAAGATGCAATTCGCCACAGGTTCATAGAAGAGTTAGATAAAAGCCAAGGAGGATCCGATAATCTTGCCCAGGAACAATTAGAAAAAATTTCAGAATTTGCAAATATGAAGAGAGAAAGGGCATTGAAAAATAAAAATATGGATGATAATGAAAAATGATACCATAACTATTGAAAAATATACCGCAGATATCCATGACGAGATATGGAAAAATACCAGTGGTATTTCGGCGAATACCATCTAAAAAGTGTTATATATCGTCATAAAATATATATCATAAAAGAGCAATTCCCTCCTCCCCTATGTACAGTGTATAAAGGGAAGGTAATATGTAATCATGTTCGATCCTTAAGGGGGCATGAAAATGGAAAAGAAAAATGTCTTAGTAATTGGTGGAGGCATCGCAGGAATCCAGGCATCCTTGGATTTGGCTGATAAAGGTATGCAGGTCTATCTTGTTGAGAGGGAACCCTCTATCGGGGGAAGAATGGCACAATTGGATAAGACCTTCCCCACAAATGACTGCTCCATTTGTATCTTAGCCCCGAAAATGGCGGATTGTTTTGGCCATGATAACATAAATGTAATGACCTACTCAGAGGTCTCTGAAATTGCCGGGGATGCGGGTAACTATAATGCAACGGTAACAAGAAAAGCCAGACATGTGAACGAAGATGTCTGCACTGGATGCGGTGATTGTAATGCCAAATGTCCAGTTAAGGTCCCCAACGAATTTGATATGGAACTTGGGATGCGAAAAGCGATTTACCTTCCCTTTCTTCAAGCAGTGCCCAGGGTCATGACCATCGACGAAGAGAACTGCATTTTTTATACAAAAGGAAAGTGCAGGCTCTGCGAGAAGGCGTGTAAAATTGGTGCAATAGAATTCGACAAGGGTCCTGAGGAATTGAAGCTTAATGTTGGATCAATAATCGTTGCCACAGGCTACGATGTATGGGACCCGACCCCAGCCAAGGAATATGGTTATAAAAAGGTTCAGAACGTCTTCACTGCCATGGAATTCGAGCGTATGATAAATGCTGCAGGTCCCACGGGAGGTCATATCCAAAGACGTTCAGACGGGGAAAGGCCAAAGAAGATAGGATTTATACAATGCGTTGGCTCAAGAAATCCCCAGCTGGATCATCCGTACTGCTGCAGTGTATGCTGCATGCATTCAACCAAGGAGGCGATTTTGGCAAGGGAACATCACGATGATATGGAATCATTCATTTTCTACAAAGATATGAGGACATTTGGAAAAGGTTTCAATGAATATATGGAGCGAGGAAAAAGCGAATATGGAATCACCTACATCAATTCAGATGCCACAGTGCAGGAAAATCCTGCCAACCAAAATCCAATAGTTGTTTACGATGTTGCTGGCAAACAGGAGAAAATGGAGGTAGACATGGTTATTCTTGCCACTACACTTGTGCCCCGTAAGGGTGCAAAAGAACTGGCCAAGCTCCTTGATATTGATGTGGATGAGTTCGGCTTCTACGAATCAGCTGATAAGTTGCTCAATCCCGTGGATACCAAACGTCCCGGCATCTTCATTGCAGGATACTGTCATGAGCCCATGGATATACCCGAGGCAGTTGCCCAGGCATCTGGAGCTGCGGCAAGGGCGGCAGAGCTCCTTTCGACAAAGGGGGTGAGCTGATGGCCATGGAGATAAAAGAGCCCAGAATCGGTGTATTCGTATGTCACTGCGGTGTGAACATCGGGGGATTTGTTGATGTACCGGACGTTGCAGAGTACGCAAAAACATTGCCAAATGTGGTTCACGCCGAGAACAATCTTTATACATGTGCTGATGATGGTTTGACAGCCATAAAAAATGCGATTAAGGAGAAGAATCTTACCAGGGTGATTGTGGCATCATGCACACCCAGAACACATGCTCCACTTTTTATGAGAATCTGCGAGGAGGCAGGACTGAACAAATACCTTTTCACATTCGTGAACATCAGGGAGCACTGCTCATGGGTTCATATGAAAGAGCAGGAGAAAGCCACGGCAAAGTCCAAGGATCTGATAAAAATGGGTGTGGCAAGGGCCGTGCTCTTGGAGCCTCAAGAGGAGGTGAAAATCGATGTTAGACCCTCTTCTCTGGTGATAGGTGGTGGTATAGCAGGTATGACAGCGGCCCTCAATCTGGCCAATCAGGGTTTTGAAACACATTTGATAGAAAAAGAACCTGAACTCGGAGGATTTCTAAGAAAATTGAGCACCCTTTATCAAACCCAAGAAAGCAGTGCAAAAGCCTATGAGGGATTGATTAAAAAAGTGGAGGCAAATGACAAGATTCAACTTTACAAGAATACCACCTTAAAATCACTTACCGGTTACATCGGCAAGTACGATGCCGTTTTAAATGTGAATGGGGAGGACAAGGAAATTGGTGTGGGAACCATCATCGTTGCAACAGGTGCCGATGAATACAGACCAAAGGGACTCTATGGTCTTGGAGAACACGACAATATAATAACATTAACGGACTTTGAGAAGATGGTAAAGGAAGACAAAGTCCCCGCGGATTTAAAGAGTGTTGCCTTCATAACATGTTCGGGAGCAAGGGGTCAGGACAAGGAATACTGCTCTAGAATATGCTGCACTGTTACAGTCAAGAACGCAATGAAGGTCATGGAGATGGCCTCAAAGGGCGGTGATGCAGAAGCTAAAGTAGAGGAAGCCAGTGTGGATGAAAAGGCGGTTTCGGATAAAGAAGAGGAAAAAGCAGAGGAACCAGAGGAGGAGGAGGGTGAATCCAGAAGAAGAAGCAGAAGGGACAGAAGGGGAAGGAGAGGTGGAAGAAGAAGGGGTGCAGAAAGAGGCGAGGAAAGACCCAAAGAAAGAGGGGCAGCAGTGGATGTCACGGTCTTCAACAGAGGAATCACAACATATGGTATAGAGCAGGAGCTGCTATACAATAAATCCAGGGAGCAGAGGGTAAAGTTCGTTCGCTTCGTCCCTGAGAATCCACCAAAGGTCTCAATGGAGGATGGAAAACTCACAGTATCCTATTACCACGAGACATTGAAGGCCGACAGAAAGATGAATCCTGATCTGATAATATTGGCAACACCTCTTACCCAGAGACCAGATGCCCAGGAACTTTCAAAGATGCTCAAGGTTCCCTTGGGTAGAGATGAATTCTTCTTGGAGGCCCATGTTAAACTTCGTCCAGTTGATTTTGCTACTGACGGTATTTTCCTTTGCGGGACTGCTCACGGACCTGCAAACATCACCGAGGCCGTTGCCCAAGCATATGGTGCCGCATCCCGTGCTTCAATACCCATGAGCCTGGGTTATGTTCAGGCTGAGGCCATAGTTTCCTATGTGGACAGGGAGCGCTGCTCGGGGTGCAAGTCATGTGAAGTGGTATGCCCATATGGTGCGATTCAATTTGATGAGGAAGGGCTTGCAGAGGTCATTGTAGCGGCATGCAAAGGCTGCGGAACTTGCGGCTCCATATGTCCTGAGAAGGCCATTACAATGACTCACTATACAGATGAGCAGCTCACGGCTGAGGCCCTTGCGGCGTTGGAGGAGGTAGGGACATGAGTGAAGAAGAAGCAACAGCATCTGGATTCGAACCCAAGATCATTGCATTTCTATGCAACTGGTGCTCATATGCAGGAGCTGATTTGGCTGGAGTTTCCAGGTACCAGTACCCGACAAACACAAGAACTGTCAGGGTCATGTGCAGTTCAAGAGTGGATCCAGTTCTCATAATCGAGATGTTGATACATGGTGCAGATGGAGTACTTGTAGGTGGTTGTCACCTTGGTGACTGCCATTATATTACTGGTAATTACTACACTGAGAAGAAAATAAAACTCGCAAAGAAATTAATCGAAAAGTCTGGTCTTAATCCTAACAGATTGCGCCTGGAATGGGTATCAGCATCTGAGGGTGAGAGGTTTTCCAAGGTTGTGGAGGATTTTGTAAACGAGGTAAAAACTTTAGGGCCAAGCCCTGTTGCTGGGAAGAATCCTGATGTTGATAAACTGGAAGGTCTTTTTGTTGCCAAAAATGCAGCAAGAGATTTTAGATTGAGGTCCTTGGTGGCCCGAGAAATCAACCTAACAGAAAAAGGCAATGTCTACGACAAAACAATTTCACAAGAGGAGTTCGATAATCTCATGGACTCTGCCATTGATGAGGAGATGGCCAGGCAGAAAATACTATTGATGACCATAGACGGGCCTTATTCAGTTTTGGACATCGCCTCACAGATTAATCTATCCCCTGAAATAGTATTGCAGCATATTGTTACCCTCAAAGACAGAGGCCTTGTCGTGGTGGATAGATTCGACGGTGTGATGCCCCTTTACATAACTCCAAAAGAGGAGGTGCTTAGATGAAGAAAGAAAAGGCTCCTTCAAAAACATCTAAAAAAGGTTCAGAGGCTAAGGTCAGGATGATAAAGGATTCATGGCGAAACCAGGATAGAATATCCACACTTCCCAGATGGGGACAGGTTCAAACAAAGATCATCCAGGAATGCCTGAGCTCGTTACCTGATATCGATGAAGAGACAAAGAAGAAAATCACAAGAAATATGCTTCTAACACTTAGATGTCACAGTTGCGAAAGAGCCCGTAGCGATGAATGCAACTTCTCAGTTTGTATTCGCGGTCTTCTTTCTGGTCAGGAGGTGATCTGATGGATGAAACTATAGGAGCCGCACTGGTCATTGGAGGAGGAATAGCCGGTATGCAATCCGCACTGGATCTGGCTGATTCGGGATTCTATGTTTATATCGTTGATTACTCTCCAAGTATAGGGGGTGCTATGGCCCAGTTGGATAAAACCTTCCCAACAAATGACTGCGCAATGTGCATAATGGCTCCCAAACTTGTGGAAACAGGAAGACATCAGAATATCAAGCTCATCACCAATGCCAATGTGGAGAATGTGGAAGGTGAAGCAGGAAACTTCAAGGTCACCATCAATAAGAGACCAAGATATGTGGACGAAAGCAAATGTACAGGTTGTGGTCTCTGTACACAGCGCTGCCCCGTGGAGGTCAAAGACGAGTATAACAGGGGCTTTAAGATCAGAAAAGCGGTTTATATAAAATATCCACAGGCTGTGCCGCCTATCCATTGCATAGACCAAGACCATTGCATAGGTTGTGGAATCTGTGAGACCCAATGCAGGGCAGGAGCCATAAAATACTCACAAACACAGGAAAAAATCGATCTGAATGTAGGCTCGATTATTGTCTCTCCTGGTTTTGAAGAGTTCGATTTGAGGACGATGCGAAGGGAGTACGGCTACGGTAGATTTCCCAACGTCGTATCAAGCCTTGAACTGGAGAGAATGCTTTCTGCAACAGGACCATATGGTGGTGTGGTTCTTCGACCTTCAGATGGAAAAGTTGCCCAAAAAATCGCTTTTATACAATGTGTTGGATCAAGGGACAGAAGCATCGGCAATCCATACTGCTCCTCAGTATGCTGCATGTTCGCCATAAAGGAAGCTGTGATTGCCCAGGAGCATACCCCCGAATTAAGCTCAACTATATTCTTCATGGACATGCGTGCCTTTGGCAAGGAGTTCGACGATTATTACATTCGGGCTGCTAAAGAGCATAAGGTTAGGTTTGTTTCAAACAATCGCATTTCCTCTGTTGAGGAGATGCCCAAAACAAAGAATCTGAAGATAGTATACATCTTTGGAGGGGAATTAAAGGAGGAAGAATTTGATTTGGTGGTTCTTTCTGTGGGTATGGAAAAACCAAAGGGAGCCCATGAATTAGGAGAGAAATTGGGAATAGAACTTAACGACTTCGATTTCTGCAATACAACAATATTCTCCCCCATAAGCACCAACAAACCAGGGATATATGTCTGCGGGGTATTTCAGGATCCAAAGGATATTCCAGATAGCGTGGCTCAGGCAAGCGGTGCCGCAACCAAAGTATCCAGTATAATCGCATCCCAAAGAAATACCCTCACAACAGTAAAGGAGTATCCTCCTGAAAAAGAGGTTGGTGAGGAGGAACCGCGCATTGGAGCTTTCATCTGTCATTGCGGAATAAATATTGGCGGAGTTGTGAATGTTCCTAAGGTCGTAGAATATGCAAAGACCTTGCCCAATGTTATATTTGCAGAGGAGAACCTGTACACGTGTTCCCAAGATACCCAGGAGCATATAAAAGAGAAGATCAAAGAGCACAACCTCAACCGCGTAATGGTGGCAAGCTGCACTCCTAGAACCCATGGACCCCTGTTCCAAAACACGGTGGCAGAAAGTGGGCTTAATCCCTATCTTTTCGAGATGGCCAATATTCGTGACCAATGCTCATGGGTGCATATGGAAGAGCCAGAAAGAGCAACAGAGAAGGCTAAGGATCTGGTAAGAATGGCTTTAGCAAAGGCCAGATTGAGCACTGCATTACCCAAGGTGCCCATTGATGTAAAACCATCTGCATTGGTTATAGGAGGTGGGATCTCAGGTATGAATGCGGCTTTGGAGCTGGCAAGTCAAGGTTTCGAGGCCCATATTGTTGAGAAGGAGAGCGAGTTAGGAGGTTTGGTAAATAGATTGCATTATGGTTTGAAAGGAGAGGATATACCCACATGGCTTAATAAGACCATAGAAAACGTTAATTCAAATGATAAGATCAAAATCTATAAAAATACAACGGTGAAGGATGTAAACGGTTACGTTGGTAACTTCGTCACAACCTTAGATCAAAATGGAGAGGAAAAGGAAATTGAACATGGAGCAATAATCGTTGCTTCAGGTGGTGCCGAATACCAACCAAAAGAGTTCCTATACGGAAAAAATGATAAAGTGCTCACCCAGCTCGAATTCGACAATATACTTTATAACAATGAATTGGATCCCAATGCCAAGACTGTTGTTATGATCCAATGTGTTGGGTGCAGAGATGAAATCAGAACGTATTGCAGTAGGGTATGCTGTGTCGAGGCTGTAAAAAATGCGTTGAAGGCCAAAGAGAAGAATCCCCAAATCAGCGTGTTCGTCCTGTTCAAGGATATGAGAACATATGGATTTCGGGAAATATATTACGAGGAAGCTGCAAGACAGGGTATCCAGTTCATTAGATTCTTTGACAATACAAAACCCGTTGTTACGGATGATAATGGCTTGGAAGTTAAGGTCTATGATCATTTCCTAAATGAGGATGTAGTTATAAAGCCAGATTACCTGGTATTGAGCGCTGCAACAGTACCTAATCCTGATAATTATGATTTAGCAAAGATATTAAAGGTTCCATTGACAAAAGACGGATTCTTCTTGGAAGCACATATGAAACTGCGTCCTGTGGAGTTCGCAACCGATGGTATCTTCGTTTGTGGTTTGGCCCATTCACCAAAATTCTTTAATGAGTGCATTTCACAATCCAGTGCAGCAGTTTCAAGAGCCGCCACAATTCTCTCGAAGGAGAAACTATTCGTCGAAGGAATGGTATCCTCCGTGGATGAGGAACTGTGTATAGGGTGCAGAACCTGCGAGTTCGTTTGTCCATACGGTGCTGTCCGCAAAGATGAAGAGGAATTGGTGGCAAAGGTTATGGAAGTGCTATGTAAGGGTTGTGGTATTTGTGCAGGTTCATGTCCAGAGAACGCAATTACAATTCGGAACTACACTGAAACACAACTTACTGCACAAGCCATGGCCGCTTTAAGGGAGGCGATCTAATGGCAACAAAATTCGAACCTAAAATTCTGGGATTTTTATGCAACTGGTGCTCATATGCAGGTGCTGATCTGGCAGGTGTGAGCAGATATCAATATCCTGCAAATCTTAGGATAGTAAGGGTAATGTGTAGTGGTAGGGTCGAACCATCTCTTATCTTGGAAATGTTCATCCAAGGTGCAGATGGGATCCTTGTTGGTGGATGTCATTTTGGAGATTGCCATTATCAAACAGGTAATTATTTTGCTGAAAAGAGGGTAAAACTGACAAAGAAATTATTGAAGAGGATAGGGTTTGAAGAGGAGCGACTCAGACTAGAATGGATTTCTGCTTCCGAAGGCGAACGATTTGCAGAAACTATCCGAGAATTCACAAAGCAAATAAAAGAAATTGGGCCATCACCCGTTAGCGGAACAACACCTAACGTTGATATTCTTAAGGCATTATTTGCAGCAAAAAATGCTGTGAAGGACTTTAGATTGAAGTTACTTGTTTCAAGAGAATTGGATTTGGTTATGGAAGGAAATGTATACAATGAGAAAGTTCCTCAGGAGGAAATAGACACCGTACTTGACGCCGCCATCAATTATGAATTAGATAGATGTAGTATTATTTTTGAAGTTAGGGATGAAGCGTTATCAGTAGATGAACTGGCTCAGCGCCTAGAACTTCCCCCCAATCGAGTATTACAACATATTGTGACGTTAAGGGACCGAGGTCTGGTGATGCTTGACAGGATTGACAATGATACTCCTTTATATTTAGCAGTAGAGGAGGGGATAAAGTGACCAAGAACACTAAAAGCGAATTGAGCAAAAAGGATAAGAAAACTGTTGATGAAATAAGAAGCAGATGGGATTACAAAAGCCGTATATCCACCATACCAAGTTGGGGACAAACACAAAATAAGATCATACAACTTTGTAAAACAAGTCTCCCAGACATCGACGAGGAAACAAAGAAAAAGATAACCCGAGAACTTTTGTTAACTTTAAGATGCCATAGTTGCGAGCGGGCAAGAACAGATCAATGTAACTTCTCAATCTGTATCCGAGGACTTATGTCAGGAAGAGAAATAGGGGGGATTTATTAATGAGCAACGACAAAGTTGGTGCGGTCTTGGTCATCGGAGGAGGAATTTCCGGCATGCAATCATCTCTTGATCTAGCGGATTCAGGATTTAAAGTATATTTATTGGAAAAATCACCAACCATCGGAGGGGCTATGTCCCAATTGGATAAAACTTTCCCTACCAACGATTGTGCCATGTGTATAATGGCTCCAAAATTGGTAGAGACGGGAAGACATCAAAATATTAAGTTGATAACCAACGCAGATATGGAAGAGGTTGTGGGTGATGCAGGGCATTTTACGGTCACTATATCAAAACACTCTCGACGAGTGGATGAGACAAAATGTACGGGTTGTGGAATATGTACCCAAAGATGCCCCGTTGAGGTGCCAGATGAGTACAATAAAGGATTCAAACTTAGAAAAGCAATTTTTGTTAGGTATCCCCAAGCTGTGCCGTCAGTGTATGCTATCGATAAGGATATATGTATCGGATGCGGCGTCTGCTCCGAGGTTTGTGGAGCAGGGGCCATTGCGTATGATCAAACCGAGGAAAAAATGCAACTGGAGGTGGGCTCTATTATCGTCACGCCAGGCTTCGATGAGTTCGACCTCACCAAAAAACGCAAAGAGTACGGTTATGGAAAATATCTGAATGTGGTATCAAGTCTTGAGCTAGAGCGCATGTTGAGCGCAACAGGTCCTTATGGGGGACTGGTTCTAAGACCTTCTGACGGAAAGGTCTCAAAGAAGATGGCGTTCATCCAGTGCGTTGGTTCCCGCGATAGATCAATTGGCAATCCATACTGCTCCTCTGTATGCTGTATGTTCGCAATAAAAGAGGCGGTGATAGCTCAGGAACATAACCCTGGGTTGGAAGCCACTATATTCTTCATGGACATGCGAGCCTTTGGTAAGGAGTTCGATGATTATTATATCAGAGCTGAGAAAGAGCACGGTATAAGGTTCGTAAAGAACAATAGGATATCCGCAATCGCTGAAAATCCAAATACCAATAATTTGATTATAAACTATATCGAAGAGGGGGAACTTGTCACAGAAGAGTTCGACCTCGTAACACTTGCAGTTGGGATGACGGCACCTAAAGATGCAAAGAACCTCAGCGAGAAGCTTAATGTAGATTTGAATGAATATAATTTTTGCTCAACAGATATTTTATTTTCCCCGTTAGAGACCTCACGCCCAGGAATATTTGTTGGTGGGGCATTTGGGGCACCAAAGGACATTCCCGACAGTGTATCAGAGGCAAGTGGCGCGGCAGCAAAAGCATCGTCAGTTATTTCCTCTGAGCGGGGGAAATTGGTAACTGTAAAGGAGTACCCGCCTGAGAGAGAGATAGGTGAGGAGGAACCTCGTATAGGCGTTTTTGTTTGTCATTGTGGCATCAACATCGGCGGTGTAGTGGATGTACCCGATGTGGTTGAGTATGCAAAAACTATGCCGAACGTAGCATATGCTGAGAATAACCTTTACACCTGCTCACAGGATACTCAACAAAAGATAAAAGAAAAAATCGAGGAGCATGGGCTGAATAGGGTGATAGTGGCTTCTTGCACCCCAAGGACCCATCAACCATTGTTCCAAAATACGGTGGCAGAAGCAGGATTAAATCCGTATCTTTTCGAGATGGCTAATATTCGTGATCAGTGCTCATGGGTTCATATGCGAGAACCTGATGCCGCTACAGAGAAAGCAAAGGATTTAGTTAGAATGGCTGTAACCAAGGCAAGATTGAATTCACCATTGCCAAAGGTTCCCATTGAAGTAAAACCATCTGCCTTGGTCATAGGTGGTGGGATAAGCGGTATGAATTCAGCCTTGGAACTATCCAAACAAGGTTATGAAGCCTTTATCGTTGAGAGAGAGAATGAGCTTGGAGGACTCATGAAGAGAATACATCACGAATTAATGGGCGAGCAAAAAGACATACAAAAGAAATTGAAAGAAATCGTCATGAACATCGATTCTGATGAAAGAATCCATGTATTCACAAATAGCACTGTAAAAGATGTATCCGGATATATTGGCAACTTCAAAACAATAATAGATCATAACGGTGAAGATAAGGAAATCGAACATGGAATCGTCATAGTCTCTACTGGAGGGGAGGAGTACAAGCCCTCTGAATACCTCTATGGTAAAAACGAAAACGTTCTAACTCAGCTCGAGCTGGAAGAAAAAATGGCTAAAGAGCAAAAAATCGATGCAAACACGATAGTGATGATTCAATGTGTAGGTTCCAGAACGCCAGAGAGACCTTATTGCAGCAGGGTTTGCTGTACCGAGGCGGTGAAAAACGCCTTGAACATAAAGGAATTAAAACCAGATGCAAACATATATGTTCTATTCAAGGACATCAGAACCTATGGATTCAGCGAGATATTTTATGAGGAAGCAGCGAGAAAGGGTATAAAGTTCATTAGATACGATGATGAAACAAAGCCCAAGGTAAGCGATAAAAAAGGAATTGAGGTAAAGATCAAAGAGCAATTCCTTAACGAGGACCTGGTGCTTCGACCAGACCTATTAATTCTGAGTGCAGCAACGATCCCTCACACGGATAATACAGATTTGGCACAGATATTGAAGGTCCCCCTCAGCAAGCACAAATTCTTTTTGGAAGCACATATGAAACTTCGCCCAGTAGAATTTGCAACAGAAGGTATATTCCTTTGTGGTCTTGCTCATTCACCAAAATTCTTCGAGGAATGTGTTGCTCAATCAAGTGCAGCAGTATCAAGAGCAGCCACCATCCTATCCAAGGAAAAACTCTTTGTGGAAGGCACTGTATCTTCAGTTAACGAGGATAAATGTACAGGGTGTGGAACCTGCGAGATGGTATGTCCATATGGTGCAATTAGAGTTGATATGGAAGAATTGAAGGCAAAGGTAGCCGAGGTTCTATGCAAGGGATGCGGGACTTGTGGCGCAGCATGCCCTGAGAAGGCCATAGATATTGCACATTTCACCGACATTCAACTTCTCTCTCAGGCCATTGCTGCCCTAAAGGAGGGATCAACTTGAGTGAATTAAACGAAGAAGAACAAAAGAAGATCGAAGAGATGAGGAATGCATGGAAAAAGAGAATGCACCTATCAACACAACCAAAATGGAAGGATGTACAGAGTAAAAGTATTATGGAGATTAAAAAGAACCTTCCAGATGTTGATGACGAGACAAAGGAATGGATCGTAAGAGAAGTGCTTCTGACTTTAAGATGTCATTACTGTGAGAGGGCAAGATCAGATTCATGTAATTTCTCAGTTTGTGTAAGAGGATTGATGTCGGGAGTGGAGGATGAGTGATAATAAAAATAGGGGTGTAGAAGATGAAGGCATTTGAACCGAAGATTGTTGGTTTCTTGTGCAATTGGTGTAGTTACGCAGGAGCAGATTTGGCAGGTGTTAGCAGATTTCAGTATCCACCCAATATCAGAATCGTGAGGGTGATGTGCTCCGGTAGGGTTGATCCCCTGTTTGTTATCGAGATGTTCATCCAAGGTGCTGACGGGGTGCTCATTGGCGGATGTCACCCAGGTGATTGCCATTACATGGAGGGGAATTATCATACTGAGAGGAGAGTGAAAATGCTGAAGAAGGTCCTTGCAAAGTCCGGTCTCGAACCAGAGAGATTAAGCCTTGAATGGATAGCCGCCTCCGAAGGTGAGAGATTTGCCAAGACCATGAGGGATTTCACAGAACAGGTCAGATCCTTGGGACCAAATCCAGTAGCTGGAGAGAAACCCAATTTGCTAATCATGGAATCCCTTTATGCCGCAAGAAACGCTGTAGAAGATTTCAGGTTAAGAACACTTGTTGGCAAAGAGCTTGCTCTGGTTGAAAAGGAAAACGTCTATGATGAAAAAATACCCCAGGAAAGGATAGATGAGTTGATGGAAAATGCAATCGATGAAGAGCTCGTACGTACAAGAATCCTTCTTCTAGCTAAAGACAAACCACAATCTGTCAAAGGGCTTGCTGATAAGATGAAAGTCCCTTCAAGGGACATTCTTAAACATATCGTTACATTGAGGGACAGGAATCTGATTAGACTAGAGGGTATCGAAGGTACAACACCAATGTACCTAGCTCAAACCCAGGAGGTGGAGGCATGACAGACTCTGTTGGAGCAGTTATGGTCGTCGGAGGCGGTATTGCAGGGATGCAGTCCTCATTGGATCTGGCGGATTCAGGATATCGAGTCTATCTTGTGGACAAGAGTCCTAGTATTGGTGGAGCCATGGCCCAGCTTGACAAAACATTCCCAACAAATGACTGTGCAATGTGTATAATGGCCCCAAAATTGGTGGAAACTGGACGACATAGGAACATAGATTTGATTACCAATTCAACCATCGACAAAATCGAGGGAAAAGCAGGAAATTTCAAGGTCACTGTTTCCAAAAAGTCGAGATTCATAGATGAAAGCAAATGTACAGGGTGCGGCATTTGTACACAAAAATGCCCTGTGGAGGTGGTGGACGAATACAATAAAGGATTAAAAGTCCGCAAAGCCATATTTGTCAAATACCCCCAAGCCGTACCACTGATTTTTTCAATAGACAAGGATTACTGCATTGGTTGCGGTAACTGTGAGAGACTTTGCAAAGCCGGGGCCATAGTTTACAGCCAGGAGCCCGAAACAAAGGTATTGGAAGTGGGATCAATCATTCTTTCCCCTGGTTTTGACGAGTTCGATTTAGTTCAAAAAAGAAAAGAATACGGTTATGGTCGATTTCCAAACGTTGTATCAAGCCTTGAACTTGAGAGAATGCTTTCTGCAACGGGTCCGTTTGGCGGATTAGTATTAAGACCCTCAGACGGTGAAGTGGTAAAGAAGATAGCCTTCGTTCAATGTGTTGGTTCCAGGGATAGAAGCATAGGTAATCCCTACTGTTCTTCAGTATGCTGTATGTTCGCGATAAAGGAGGCTGTTATTGCTCAAGAGCATAATCCAGGTTTGGAAGCCACCATATTCTTCATGGATATGAGAGCCTTTGGAAAGGAGTTCGACGATTATTATGTGAGGGCAGAAAAAGAACACGGCATTAGATTTGTTAAAAACAATAGAATATCATCCATTGCAGAGGATCCTATCACAAATAATCTGCTGGTGACCTTTATAGACAAGGGTAACCTTGTCTCGGAGGTCTTCGATATGGTTGCCCTTGCCGTTGGCATGACGGCACCAAAGGATGCAAAGGACCTTTCAGAAAAACTTGGGGTACAATTAAATCCATATGATTTTTGCTCAACAGACATTCTGTTCTCACCACTGGAAACCTCCAAACCTGGTATATTTGTGGGTGGAGCATTCGGGGCTCCAAAGGACATTCCCGATAGTGTATCAGAGGCTAGTGGTGCTGCGGCTAAAGCATCTTCTGTCATCGCTTCCGAGAGGGGGAAACTGGTTACAGTAAAGGAATACCCCCCTGAAAAAGAAGTAAGTGGTGAGGAGCCGCGCATAGGTGTCTTCATATGCCACTGCGGAATCAACATAGGCGGGGTTGTGGATGTGCCTGGTGTCGTGGAATATGCAAAGACCCTACCGAATGTTGCTTATGCAGAGAACAATTTGTATACATGTTCACAGGATACCCAGAAAAAAATACGAGAGAAAATTGAAGAGAACAATCTAAACAGGGTTATTGTGGCTTCCTGTACTCCAAGAACCCATCAACCCTTATTCCAAAATACGTGTGCAGAAGCGGGCCTGAATCCTTATTTATTCGAGATGGCAAATATTCGTGACCAATGCTCATGGGTTCACATGCATGAACCTGCAAAAGCCACACAGAAGGCAAAAGACCTGGTTCGAATGGTGGTGGCAAAGGCAGGATTATTAGAACCTCTCACAAGGGTCCCAATTGAAGTCAAACCATCAGGTCTTGTTATAGGCGGTGGTCTTTCTGGTATCACAGCGGCACAGGAGCTTTCAAAACAAGGTTTCGAGGCGTTCATTGTGGAAAGAGAAAACGAACTTGGAGGCCTCATGAAGAGGGTCCACTATGAAATGGTGGGTGAAAAAAAGGATGTCCAGAAAAAACTGAAGGAATTGATTAAAAACGTAAATTCAGATAAGAAGATTCATGTGTTTACAAACAGCACAGTAAAGGATATATCTGGTTACATCGGAAACTTCAAGACAACAATCGACCAAAATGGCGAAGAAAAGGAAATCGAGCATGGTATAGTGATAGTTGCCACGGGAGGGATGGAGCACAAACCAAAAGAGTACCTTTACGGGGAGAACGACAACGTAATGACTCAACTGGAATTTGAAGGAAAGCTGGCAAAGAAGAAGATGGATGCAGACACAGTTGTGATGATTCAATGCGTTGGCTGCAGAAATGATGAGAGACCATATTGCAGCAGGGTATGCTGCACCGAGGCCGTGAAGAACGCCTTGAAGGTCAAGGAAATGAATCCAGCAACGAGTGTTTATGTCTTATTCAAGGATATAAGAACATATGGATTCAGCGAGGTATTCTACGAGGAGGCTGCAAAAAATGGAGTCAAGTTCATAAGATACGATGACGAAACCAAGCCAAAGGTTGCTGATAAGAAGGGATTGGAGGTGAAGATCTGGGAGCCCTTTTTAGGAGAGGAAATAACAATCAAACCCGACGTTTTAGTTTTGAGTGCAGCCACTATCCCTCACCCAGATAATGCTGATTTGGCACAGATGTTGAAGGTGCCCCTTTCCAAACATAAATTCTTCTTGGAAGCCCACATGAAACTTCGTCCAGTTGAATTTGCAACAGAGGGTATATTCCTATGCGGGCTTGCCCATTCACCGAAATTCTTTGAGGAATGTGTATCCCAGGCAAGTGCAGCTGTTTCCAGAGCCGCAACAATACTTTCCAAGAAAACCTTGGAAGCTGAAGGAATGGTTTCCAGTATAGATGAAGATATATGTTCAGGATGCGGAACGTGCGTGGTCATATGTCCCTTCAATGCAATCGAAAAAGATGAAAATGGTATAGCAAGGGTAACCGAAGTGCTCTGCAAAGGCTGTGGGACATGCGCTGCAAGTTGTCCCGAGAAGGCAGCCTCTATTAAACAGTTCACTGACGAGCAACTTATTGCACAGGTTGTTGCTGCTGTAAAGGAGGTGAACTAGATGGCTGAGACTGAATTTGAACCGAAAATTGTTGGCTTCTTATGCAACTGGTGTTCATATGCAGGAGCCGATTTGGCAGGTGTTTCCAGATTCCAGTATCCTCCAAACATCAGGATCATCAGAGTCATGTGTTCAGGAAGAATCGATCCCTATATCGTCCTCGAAGCCTTTACCCAGGGTGTGGATGGTGTGTTTATAGGTGGATGCCACCCTGGAGACTGCCATTACCTTGAGGGCAACTACCAGGCTGAAAGAAAGATAAAGATGACGAGACAGCTTGTTAAGAAAGCTGGATTGGAGCCTGAAAGGCTCAGAATGGAATGGGTTGCAGCATCAGAAGGTGAAAGATTTGCTATACTCATGAGAGAATTTCCCAAGCAAATTCAGGAATTGGGGCCGAGCCCGTTATCTGGAGAGAAACCGGATGAGAAACTAATGGCCAATATAAATGCGGCCAAGCTCGCAGCACTGGATTTCAGACTCAGAGCCATTGTTTCAAAAGAGAGAAAGATAGTGGAACAGGGTAATGTATATAATGAAACCAAGAGTCAGGAGGAGTGGGACGAGTTTATGGAGGACGCCATCGAGGCCGAGTTTGAAAGGAAGAGACTACTTGGCCTAATTACCGAAAAACCAATGTCAGTAAAGGAGCTCGCCTCTGAGATTGATCTTCCTACAGACAGAATTCTGGATCATGTGGTCTTTCTTAGAAAGAGAAATCAGCTTGCACTGGACTCAATCGAAGGATTTACACCCAAATACATCTCCATTGTACCGGAGGTGAAAGCATGAGCAATGATAAGGTGGGAGCGGTTCTTGTTGTCGGGGGTGGAATTTCCGGAATGCAATCATCACTTGATCTTGCAGATGCAGGATTCAAGGTTTATCTAATAGATAAGCTCCCCTCAATAGGAGGTGTGATGTCCCAGTTGGATAAAACCTTTCCAACAAACGACTGCGCCATGTGCATCATGGCTCCAAAGCTCGTGGGAACGGGAAGACATCATAATATCGAGGTCATCAGCAACACAGAGATCGAATCAATTGAAGGTGAGGCAGGAAATTTCAACGTTAATCTCGTAAGAAGGCCAAGGAGGATCAATGAAGAAAAATGTACAGGATGCGGAGTCTGTGGTGCAAAATGTCCCGTTGAAGCAATAGATGAGTACAACTGGGGATTGACTAGAAGGGGGGCGACCTTTATTCGTTACCCTCAATCAGTTCCTCTGAAATTCATGATAGACAAGGAAAAATGCATAGGATGCGGCATCTGCCAGGAGGAATGCAAGGCCGAGGCAGTGGAGTACGACCAAGAGGAGCAGAAGTTCGATTTGAATGTGGGTTCCATCGTTTTATCCCCGGGATATAGTATGTTCGATCCTTCTCTGAAAACCGAATATGGCTACGGCAGATACAAGAATGTAGTATCGAGTATGGAATTTGAAAGATTCCTTTCTGCAACAGGACCCTTCGCAGGTACAGTGATGCGACCTTCTGACGGGGACATTCCAGAAAAGGTGGCGTTCTTACAATGCGTGGGAAGCAGAGACAGCCAAGCAGGAAGCGAATATTGTTCCTCAGTATGTTGCATGTTCGCAATGAAAGAGGCGATAATTGCTCAGGAGCATTCAGAGGGCTTGAAATCCCATATTTTCTTCATGGACCTGAGAGCCTTTGGTAAGGAATTCGATGATTACTACACGAGAGCCCAGGAGGAGCACAAGATCAAGTTCACACGATGCAGGGTGGCCGAGGTTCGTGAGGTACCTGAAACTAACAACCTCATAATCAAATATGTAGAAGATGGGGAGGTTAAGGAAGAAGAATTCAACATGGTTGTTTTATCCACAGGTTTCAGACCCCCTGAAAACGTGAAGGAATTTGCAGAGACACTGGGTATTGATTTGAACAAGTATGACTTCTGCTCAACTGGAGTTTTCTCACCCTTGGAAACATCAAGGGAAGGAGTTTATGTGAGCGGTGTTTTCAACGGTCCCAAGGACATCCCAGATACGGTGGCCCAGGCAAGTGGAGCAGCAGCCAAAGCATCATCCATTATCTCCTCTGAGAGAGGGAAGATGATCACTCCCAAGGAGTACCCACCAGAAAGGGATGTTTTAGGTGAGGATCCCAGAATCGGAGTCTTTATCTGCCACTGTGGAATCAACATCGGTGGTGTGGTGAACGTTCCAGATGTCGTGGAATATGCAAAAACGTTACCAAATGTTGAACATGCCGAACACAACCTCTATACCTGTTCCGAGGACACCCAAAAGGGAATCAAGGAGAAAATTGTGGAGCACAACCTGAACAGAGTAATCGTGGCATCATGCACACCAAGAACCCATGAGCCTCTTTTCAGGAGCACCACAAAGGAAGGTGGATTGAATCCCTATCTCTTTGAAATGGCAAATATCAGGGACCAGTGCTCATGGGTGCACATGCATGATGCTGATAACGCTACTAAAAAGGCAAAGGACCTCGTTAGAATGGCTGTAGCAAAATCAAGACTGCTTGAGCCATTGTATAAACTGGAACTGAATGTATTCCAATCTGGACTTGTCATAGGTGGTGGACTTTCTGGCATGACCGCAGCACTTGAGATGGCAAAGCAGGGATTTGAAGTTCATCTTGTGGAAAGGGAGAAGGAGCTCGGGGGAAATCTCAGAAATATTTACCATGTGTTAAGCGAGAAAGGTGAGGATCCGCAGAAGATGTTAAAGGAGATTATCGAGAAGGTTAAAAATGACGATAAAATAAAGTTACATCTTGAAACCACTGTAAAAAGCATAGAAGGATTCATGGGCAGCTTCACAACCGAACTTTCCGATGACACAAAAATCGAGCATGGAGTTGTTATTGTAGCTACAGGAGGTCAAGAATACAAACCTACTGAATATTTATACAGGGAAGATAGCCGCGTTCTTACCCAAATGGACCTTGAGGGGAAACTTGCTAAGGATGAAATCAAACCAAACAGTGTTGTAATGATCCAATGCGTTGGCTCAAGGATAGAGGAAAGACCTTACTGCAGCAGGATATGCTGTGCAGATGCCATTAAAAATGCCTTGAAGATCAAGGAAAAGAATCCAGATGCTCAAATAATCGTACTCTACAAGGACATCAGATCTTATGGTTTCAGGGAGGACTACTACAGGGAAGCTGCTGACAAGGGAGTGAGGTTCATTAGGTACGATGACGAAAACAAACCTGAGGTTACCAAAGAAGGCGATGATCTGGTAGTATCTATAAACGATCCGATCCTAGGAGAGCATATCAAAATAAAACCAGAATATGTGGTGCTTTCAGCAGCCACTTTGCCGCAGCCAGATAATGAAGAATTGGCTAAGATGCTCAAGATCCCGCTCTCAAAGGACAAGTTCTTCCTGGAGGCCCATATGAAACTTCGGCCCGTGGACTTCGCAACCGAAGGGGTGTTTTTATGTGGCCTGGCACACAGCCCAAAATTCATTGATGAGAGTATATCCCAGGCTTGTGGAGCTGTATCCAGGGCATGCACGATTCTTTCTGATGAGATCATGGAGCTTGAGCCAACGATATCGGAGATCATCGACGAAAACTGTGATGGATGTGCATATTGTATTGATCCCTGCCCATTCAATGCTCTGACGTTGATAGAGTACATGAGAAACGGAAATGTGAAGAAGACTGTGGAGCGAAACGAGGCTGCTTGTAAGGGCTGCGGTGTGTGCATGGCCACATGCCCGAAGAGGGGCGTTATGGTCAAAGGTTTTACACTGGATCAAATATCTGCAATGATTGGAGCTGCACTGGAGGTGGTATAAATGGAAGAAGGGGCTGCTGAGGGTGTAACGCAAGAAGAGGAATTCGAGCCGTTAATACTGGCAATATGCTGCAATTGGTGTTCATATACAGGGGCTGATTTGGCAGGTACTTCTAGACTGCAATACCCCCACAATATACGTATAATTCGTGTAATGTGCTCTGGCATGGTGCATCCAAACCTTGTTATCGATGCACTCTCAAAAGGTGCCGACGGAGTGCTCATGTGCGGCTGCCACCCAGGGGATTGCCATTACCTAGAGGGTAACCTTAAGGCAGAAAAAAGGGCAGATGCCCTCTTTCTAATGTTAGAGGACCTTGGAATCGAGCCCGAGCGATACCGCCTGGAATGGGTATCTGCCTCCGAGGGACAGAGATTTGCTGAGCTGATGAAGGATTTCACTGATACCATTAAATCTCTGGGACCGAGCCCGTATAAGATGTACTGAAAGTCACTTTATATAGAACTCCAGGCTAATTACCGGATTATAGACAGATTATTCCTATTTTTCCCCTGGCCGATAATTGTAACCAAAGGCTTAAATAAAATTAACCTGTAGGTCTAAAAGATCGTAAAATTGGTTTTTTACTTGTTTTGCGATTATGGAGATGACTTTATGCCAGTAAAAAATGGGGATAAAGTAAAAGTGGAATATGAAGGGACCTTGGACGATGGAACCGTATTTGATAGTTCCAAAAAACACGGCGAACCTTTAGAATTTGAGGTGGGGACGGGGCAAATAATCCCTGGTTTTGAAAATGCTGTAATTGGAATGGAAACTGGGGAGGAAAAGGAATTCAAGCTTGGGCCGTCCGAAGCGTACGGCGACAGAAATCCTCAGCTTGTCCAGAAGGTCCCAAAAGACCAAGTGCCACCCGGTGTGGTTTGCGGGATGATGTTGGTTGTGGCCCTTCCAAATGGCCTGCAGATGCCAGTTCGGGTATCAGAAGTAACAGAGGAAATGGTAACAATAGATATGAATCATCCTTTGGCAGGAGAGAGCCTGAACTTTAAAATCAAGGTTGTGGATATTTCGTCTTAATTTTCTTTTGACCGAATATACGATTTAAATCAATAGAATCTTTACTTCAAGATAGATAAAGATTTAAAAAAAATAAGGTTTGGATTTGGTTTTTGAAGGTTTTTAAAATTTTCACTTATAATCTCATGATTCCAATGATATTTTTAAAATTGATATTCGAAAATGGAAATGGGGAACAAATAATTATATAACATCAAATGAAAACAGTAACTGATGTTGAAAAAAGGGTATTTTCCATTTTTACCCTTAAGGAGTCGGTAAAATGTCCATTAAAAAAGGAGATATTATCAGGGTCGAATTTGAAGGAAGGTTCGATGATGGAGTTGTATTTGATAGCTCCAAAATAAATGGAGAACCATTGGAATTTGAAGTTGGTATAGGGTATATGCTACCTGGCTTTGAAAAAGCCGTGATAGGAATGGAAAATGGGGAAGAAAAGGAATTCAAAATAAAACCAGAGGATGCATATGGTGAACATAATCCTCAGTTAATTCTAAAAGCTCCAAGAGAGCGGGTTCCAGAACATATCAGGCCGGGAATGATTCTGATTACCACCCTACCCGCGGGTATGCAGATACCTGTGAAGATATTGGATGTAACAGAGCAATGGATAACTGTGGATATAAACCATCCATTAGCAGGAAAGGTTTTGAACTTTAAAGTAAAGATCGTTGATATAGCCTCCTAAATAGGGTATAATTAGAGAAAAATAAAAAAAAGAAAAAAGATTGGAGTTTAGTTTTTAAAGGTTTTTATGAGTTTTCCCTTGTGGTCGATTATATCCAGTTTTACTGGTATGGTGCCGTCAAGGTTGTGGGTGGCGCACGAGAGACACGGGTCATAAGCCCTTATGCTCATTTCCACCTGATTCAGTATGCCCTCGTCGTAAGCACCGCCCTTTATCAGGGTTGTAGCTGCTTGTTTCACTGACATGTTTATCGGTGCGTTGTTGTGGGTTGTACCGACGATAAGGTTCACGTTCTTTATCATACCCTTTTCGTCAGTCTCGTAATCATGGATGAGTGTTCCTCTTGGTGCCTCAGTGCAACCTATACCTCTTGCAGCTCTTGGAGTGACCGCAACTCTTGTTTCAGTGCTTGTAATCTCTGGGTCGTTTAGTAGCTCTACCATGTGCTCTGCATGATACAGTAGCTCAATGAGCCTGGCCCAGTGATAGAGTAGGGTCAATTGGGCTGGTCTTCCGAACTGGTTCCTAAATTCTGTGAATTCTTCCTGTGCCAGTGGTGTTGCCATCTTGTCTGCTACGTTTATTCTTGCCAACGTATTGGTTCGATAGATACCCTTTGGAGCTTCCAGATTCATGTCGAAGCCTTCACCCCATTTTTTAGCATACGGGAATTTCAGGTAGCTCCAGGGAAGAACCTTCTCGCCAATATGATCTGTGTACTCCTCGTAAGTGAAGTCCTCGTAGCTACCGTCAGGTTTCATCATGCGTAGTTTTCCATCATAACAGTTCAAAGAACCGTCCTCGGCAATGGTACCCAGAAAACCGGTTTTGATCACACCCAATGTTTTCACTGTATCCAAGTACTTGGGGAAGATGTTCTCCTTTGCATACTTGATTGTGAACTTGGCAAATTCCAGTACCTCTTCCGCCATGGGTAGCACTTTCTGTCTCTCATCCTCGGTGAGCGGTTTGCTATAACCTCCAGGCACGGCAGTTACTGGATGTATAGCCTTGCCCGAGATAATCTCAAGCATCCTTGCCCCAAGATGACGATTACGAACCACCGTCTTCGCGATATCTGGATGTTGCCCTGCAATGCCTATCACATTCCTTACCGCATATGCAGCTGACGGGCCCATGACAAAGTCCGCACCTGCCAGGAAATAGAAGTGCAGGATATGCTCTTCTGTATAGGCTATACTGTTGCAAAGGTCTCTTAGTTTCGCGCCTGCAGGTGGTGGCTGAACCCCGAATACCGCATCATTTGCCTTTGCCGAGGCAAGATGATGGGACCACGGGCAGACACCGCATATACTGGTGGTTATTCTGGGCAGCTCCTCCACTGGTCTTCCAATGCAGAACTTCTCGAATCCTCTTAATTCCACCACATTTACGAAGGTGTCTGCAACATTGCCTGCATCATCCAAATTTATGGTCACTTTTGCGTGTCCTTCAAGTCTTGAAACCGGTGCTATTGTTAGTGTTTTTCCCATTCATATCACCTCGGTGGCCTCGCAGGTAAGGGCCTTAATCTCTTCTGTCCTCCAATATATCTGTTTAGGAGTGCTCGTCTGTCATCTACCTGTTTGGCATCCAAACCAATGCTTGACATTGCGCTCATCATATCCACAAGTGGATTTGCGCCTTTTCTTATGGGTCCGAAGCAACCTCTACAGGGCATGTAACCCTTGACACAGCGTGGAACCATGGCATCCCCTTCTTCGTAGGGCTTGCCGCATCCTGATTTTGTCACTGGACCTAAGCATAGTATTCCCTGTTCGTTAAAGCATCTCATGCTCTCGTACTGACCTGGGGTGAACTGTGCATCCTGCAAGGGCCGTTTTATTGCCACTTCAGCCTTCTTCTCCCTTTTTACAGGGCAATCATCGCATACGCTCCTTTCTGGCAAAGTGAAGGGTTTACCCTCTAAAAGCGCAGTCAAAGCTTCAACGAGAAGTCCCGGATTTGTTGGACACCCTGGGATTTGAAGGTCCACTTTTACGACTTCGTCCACTGCATAAACCCTGTCTAAAAGAGGAGGTAAGTTGTCCGAGGGGGTATCAGCTGACTCAGTAGTCATTGATTCTCTGTACACTTTGTTGGTCAGATCATCTAAGGTATACATGTTTGCCAATGCAGGGATACCACCAAAGCATGCACAAGAGCCCAGAGCAATCAAGGTCTTACAGCTTTTACGCATGGCTTCGGCAACATGCTTTTCCTTCTCATTTCTAATGCCGCCGGAGATAATCCCTACGTCTGCCTCTGGAATCTGTATCACATTGGGATCATCCTCACCAGTCTGTCCAAAGTACTTATGGTCCATGAGCACTGGTATGTGAACGAAATCCAAGGATGGAAGCAAATCCAGCAAGGGTTCGCCGATGTCCAAAACAGTCACTTCACAACCGCCACAAATGTTTAGCCATTCTTCTGCTACTTTTACCATCATCTCCCTCCTTCCGAAGGTAGGAATGGGTATAGCTTGAAAGTATATAAAAGCTACTACGCATACCGATATATTACTGACGAAATATGGTATAAATATTTGATAAACTAACTGAAATCGTTTCATTATGGCTTTATTATGTTTGTTATCCTTCAGAACGGGGGAAAATAGAAACCTATAAAAATCCTTGAATCGACCATAAACTTTATTAGAAGTACAGATGTGTCGGAGCTGGGAGGTTCCTTATTTGGATGATATGCCAGAATACAAGGGAAAATCTATAGTGATCTTTGGGTGCGGAAACATCCTATTTGGAGATGATGGTTTCGGGTCTGCAGTTGTAGAGGAGCTTCAAAAGAACTACAAAATCCCAGAGAATGTGTATGTGATCAATGCAGGTCTTTCTGTGAGGGAATTGTTGTTCAACATCACCTTGGACGAACAAAGACCCGATACCATAATCATAGTTGATGCAGTGGATTTTGGAAGGCCTTACGGAGAGATATTTGAAATCGATTTGGAGGAGCTTCCTGAGAATAAAATCGATGATTTCTCCATGCATCAAATGCCAACATCCAATCTTTTAAGGGAGCTTAGGGATCTTTGTAATGTGGATGTGAGGATACTCTCTTGTCAGGTGGAGAAGATACCAGAAGAGGTTGAGCCCGGATTATCAAAAACCTTGGAAGAAAAAGTTGGTGAGATGTGTAAATTAATCGAGGAAAAATTCTTTTAATATTTTACACTTAAAAGTCAGCAAAAATGATATATGATGAAGATAATACACGGCCGAAAATTCAACTGGGGGATGAGAGTAATGCCCGACAGCTTCAAAATCATAGACGGAAAGAAATTCATGTGGGACGGAGAAGATTACGAGGGTATGGAACACGCAAAAAAAGCGGAAGAGGCATATAAAAAAGATAATTTCGAGGCAATGATAATCGAGGATGAAGGGGGAAAGCCTCACGTGTATACCCGAAGGGTGGTAACCGAGGTCGTGGTTGAGGGAGAAGCCCCACCAGCTTAGTTCCTAATTTCTTCTTACCTTTTCTTCCATTGGGCAAAGAACATAAAAATCCTTTATGCGAGTGGTTTAAATGGGTGAAGACCGTATAACACTGTCCCATGGTGCCGGCGGGGCCGTGATGCAGAAGTTGATTGCAAAGAATATTTTAAACCGGGTTTCAGGTGTAAAATCAGATGGGGATATTGAAATTCCCCTCGAGGATTTGGAAGATGCTGGAATTATCGAGGGGATCATCTTTACCACCGACTCTTACGTTGTAAAGCCCATCTTTTTTCCAGGAGGGGATATCGGCCATTTGGCTGTTTCAGGCACCATTAACGATATATCAGTCATGGGTGCACAACCTCTTGCTCTATCCCTAGGCCTGATTCTTGAAGAGGGACTTTTAATTTCTGATCTTGATAAGATACTTGATAGTGTGGGAAAAGTCTCAAAGGAGACAGGTATCCCAATAATTACTGGAGATACAAAAGTCATGGAGAAGGGAGCTTTGGATAAGATATGCATAAATACCTCAGGCATTGGAAAAAGGTCGCGACATTTGGATTCCAATATAGAAGAGGTAAAGAAGTTTCGGGAGTTTGAGGGAAAATGGCTCCTTGATTCTAATCTTAGAGAGGGGGATAAGATCATCATATCTGGAAGTATCGGGGATCATGGCATTACCGTCCTCTCAACAAGGGAAGGTTATGGTTATGAAACCAAGTTAGAGAGCGATTCATGTCCACTCAACTTTATGATATCCAAGGCTTTGGAGGTGGGTGGCATCGTTGCCATGAAAGATCCAACAAGAGGTGGACTTGCCAATACCCTGAATGAATGGAGCCAAAAATCCAAGGTGAACATAGATATCAACGAAAATGATATACCAATTAAAGAACCTGTTATTGCAGCATGTGAGATGCTGGGAATCGAGGTGCTGAACATAGCAAATGAGGGGAAAGCCGTGATGGCGGTGGTTTCTGAGAAGGCCGAGGACGTTGTGGAGGTTTTGAAAAAAACTCAAGAGGGTAAGGATGCTTCAATAATTGGTGAAGTAAAAAAAGGTGAGGAAATAGTTATTTTAAATACCTCGGTAGGCGGGAAGAGAATAGTGGATATGCCTATTGGGGACCCTGTTCCAAGGATATGCTGATATTTGATTATATATGTTGGAAATAAATTCTTACTTACTTGGATTCTATTTTTATCTAGCATTTTGTTGTGTACTAAATTATTTAAAGAAGAGCGAAAACAAAATAAAGCTCTTTGCCTGTGCCGAGTGATATAGTAATTAGATTGCAGGAATAAAAATGAATGAGGCAGAACATATTCCAAAAGCAGAGCTTTATACGAGATATCCATTGCCAAATATAATAATATACAATGGAGTTACGATTTTTCATTATTCACTTGGAAGTATCGGCATAATACTTGGTTATCACTTCACAGGTTTGGGTATCTTATTGGGGATCATATACCTCGTATTTGCATTTACCCAGATGTATGTTATTATGCCCCTTACCGTGTGCCCAAATTGTATATACTACAAACTTAAAAATTCGGTTTGCACATCGGGATTGAACCTTGTTTCAAGGAAAATTGCAAAGGAAGGTGACTTAAAGAACTTCCCAAAACGAGCTGGAGGGTTCAGCCATAACAAACTGTATATGGCTTCCCTTTTTATTCCCATCGTTGCCATAATCCCAGCCTTGATTATTGACTTCTCGATCTTACTTTTGGGTGTATTCATAATGGTTGTGGGGTTGCTCTTGTTCCGAATGTTAGTTGTGTTTAGAAAGACAGCATGTGTCCACTGCAGAGCAAAGATAATGTGTCCAAATGCAAAGGCCATGGGATTAGATAAAAGTTAGATCAGTTTAGCGAGAAAATAACGAGTTGGATGAGGTGGTAGAACAATTTTTTGGCTTAACAAACTGTATGTAAAAGGTGATGTCCATCGGAAAAAGAATGGCGAAGAGTTTATGGGCAAGTAACGCTTATTATGAGGATGAGAGCGCTGAGTATGAATTTGGATATTGAATTCCGGGGGCACAGTTGATGGAGGGCTCCGAAGAAACTAGTTCTACAGATATTAAGGAAGAAATCCAGGAAGATAACAAGTGGTATGGTGTACCATCAAAAGGTGAAAAGCCTCTTCCTGGAAAACAGCAGTATGTATTGCTGATTTTAGGAGTGATTATAGTCCAAATATGTATTTGGGCAGTATATAGAAACATAAGTGCACCTTATATCAGTCCCTTTGGTAGTCTTAAGTTCTATATTGCCCATATCATTTTCTCACCCACGATACATCTTATCCCGATTCTGGTTTTCTGGCGCTACGTTAGAAAGGAAAGGGGCCTACCATTTAAGTTCACGAAAAAACTTCTTATGAGCGGAATCATAGTTGGCTTCATAGGGGCCATCATGTGGCGTCTTTTAGAGGAATTTGGATACGATGCATTGGCAGGTGCAGCAGGGGGAACCGCACCTGGAACCATGACATTCTTCAATTTACTGGACCCGCCATTATTGTTCAGTATAATGACCTTCGTCCAGTTCTTTGTAGTTGGGCCTGTGGAGGAGCTGGAATTTAGAAGCTTTGCCCAGGACCAGTCAGCCCGGGTTTTACCAAATTGGCAGGCCCTGTTTTTCTCTTCTGTTTTGTTTGGATGCAGCCATATTCCAATCGCCCTTTTTGTCTATGAACTTCCTCCCCATATATTTGTGGCTGCCCTTTGGGGTTGGATATCGGCTGGCTTCGTGTTCGGGGTTCTTTATATCTATTCAAGAAATATCTTTGCCTGCATAGTCATGCACGGCATGGGCAACTGGCAGCTTTCGGTTTTCTATTTTCAAAGTGCAGAAACATCAATGGACCCTGCAACCTATTCATTGGTAAACATAGGAACCAGCCTCATTGCCGACGCAATTATGATTCTGTTTTTCTATTTCATCCACAAATATTATTGGCAGCCTCACAGACGGGGTGAACCTGCATTCGGGGGAATATTCCTATCCCTGCAAGACTTTGTACATGATCACGATTTTGAGAAAAAGCCAGTAACTACAACTTTAGCCATCTTGGTTGCCTTTTGTATGGTGGTGTGCAGCGCTTTTGTGGGCATAACACATGCCTTTGGAGAAACTGACCTTTCCAAGATGTATTATGGCGGAGGAGGTGGTGGTGCAGATGTTGGATATTTGGAATCACTTATAGCGTCCGCAGAGCTAGAAACAGGTTCCGGCTCTCTAGGTGAAGGACAATCAAAAACAATGTCTTTTAGATCTGAAAAAGATAGGTACCTCAAAGAAGTCACGATAACAGTTACTTGGACAGATGAACCTGATGGGGGAGGTATTATAATTTCATATGAAAACCAGCCAGACACATTTAACGTTATCATATCCGGCCTCAATACTTCTTCCGAGGATACTGGTTCCAATGCCCATGGAGAGGAGGGAAGTGTTTCTACTGAACTTTCTTTCACCATAGAGGATATTGCTAATGTCATTGCAAATGAAGGCGATGAATACGAAGTTACAGTGACAATAAGCCTTGAGGATGCAGGAGATCAAGAAGATCCCTTTGGGATAACTGGATCCACGGATAGTGGAAATGATTACAGCTATGAAATCGGGATTGTTTGGCTTGTGGCCAGGTAAAAATAAACTTAAATATGACTTTATAATTAAGGAAATATGATATCATGGCCTGGAAAAAATCCCCTGAAGAATTGACTTCCTTTCTCGAAAAGAGCTTAACTGATGTGGAATGCCAAAAGAGAAAAATGTTCGGATTTCCAACGTATTTTATAAACAACAACATGTTCTGCGGTACCTTCGAGGAAAATTTGTTTATCAGATTATCTGAAGAGGATAGGGAAAGAATTAAAAATGAGCATGATGAAGTGGTGCCCTTTGAGCCTGTAAGCGGGAGGCTTATGAAGGAGTATGTCGTTGTTCCAAAGTCCCTTTTTAATAATAAGAAGCAATTCTCATTCTGGCTTAACAGGTCTGTGAACTATGTCTCGTCACTGCCACCAAAGGAAAAAAAGAAGAAAAAAGGAGGTAAATAAAATGTGTTTCGACATCTCATTTGCTTTAAAAAGCGATCGCCTTGAGGAGCGCTTTGATGCCAAGTTCGATGCCCCTGAATTGTACGAGCCGGCCTATCATGTTTCTGCTTTTTCCATTCCGGATGTTCCTGTGATAACCAACGAAAATGTCAACTTGATTCAGTTCTTAAAATGGGGATTGATTCCATTTTGGATAAAAAATGAAGAAAAGGCAAATGAAATAAGAACAAAAACATTCAATGCAAGGGCCGAAACATTATTTGAAAAGCCCTCATTTAGAGGACCCATAAAAAATAAAAGATGCCTTGTGATCGCAGATGGCTTTTTCGAGTGGAGAGAGGTAAAGGGCAAGAATTATCCGTATTACATAAGAATGGCAGACAAGGAAGCCTTCGCAATGGCCGGAATATGGGATACATGGACAAACAAGGATACAGATGAAAAATACAATACCTTTTCTGTGATCACCACAAGAGCAAACCCACTTTTAGAAAAAATCCATAACAAGAAAAAGAGGATGCCAGCGATATTAAGACTGGATGATGAGAGACGTTGGCTGGACTCTGACATCACCAGGGACGATATCAACTCGATGCTGGAGCCTATCGACGATTCTGTTTTGGATGCGCACACTGTATCTAAGATGATTTCATATAGAAAGGGAAATACAAATGTGCCTGAGATAATAGAGAAGCAAGAATATGAAGAATTGAAATTTCAGCAAGCCAGTCTTTTTTAAATGCCATTGATTTACCATGCTGTATGAGTTATTGATCCTAATTAGTTTTGATAAAAAAAACAGATATTTATTCTTTACCTCTTCTTCCGTACTTCAAAAGAATATTACAGCTTCCCTCGGCACTCACCATACATGGCCCCACAGGGTGTTCGGGTGTGCAGGCCTTTCCAAATAATGGGCATTCATCAGAATATATCACACCTCTTAACACATCCCCACACTTGCAGCCCGCAGGTTCGGAGAATTCCATGTCCTCAATATCCTTTAGATCCTCTGCAAAGAGTTGTCTTGCGTCATAATCCTCATATTCAGATTTAAGCCTAAGTCCACTTTCTGGAATTTCTGGAAATCCCCTCCATTTGATATCGAATGGCTCAAAAACTTCGTCTATAACAGAGACTGCCTTGGGATTACCCTCGTATTTCACGCTTCGTGTATACTCGATCTCCACCTTGGCCTCCCCTTTTTCTATCTGCCTGGCTAGCATGTAAATTCCCATAAGAAGATCCAGTGGTTCGAAGCCAGCGATTACCTGGGGAACGTTGTACTTTTCCGAGAGGAACTCGTATGGTCTAGCACCTATTATTGTGCTCACATGGCCCGGCTCGATTAATCCGTGCAACTTCACCTCTCCAAGTTCAATCAATGTCTTCAATGCGGGAGGCACGATTCTGTGGCAGCTTAGAATCGAGAAATTGGAAGACTGGCTCTCCTTTTTTTCATGCACCCTTTTAATTGCCATGGCGATGCTTGGTATGGTGGTTTCAAAGCCCACTGCCATGAAAACAACTTCTTTATCTACCTGGGAGGCTATGTTCACAGCATCGTCCACTCCGTATGCGATCTGAATATCTCCTCCCCTGGCTCTTGCGTCAGCAAGTGAACCTGAGGCTCCAGGGACCTTGATCATGTCACCGAATACAACAAGCTTCTTGCCCTTTTTGGAAAGGAGTATGGCCTCCTCTATCTCTTTTGGAGTGGTAACACAAACCGGGCACCCAGGGCCCTGTCTGATCTCCACACCAACTTTATTAAGATTCTCCTCCAATCCGAACCTCACAAGTGTGTCCTGATGTGTTCCGC
The DNA here is from genome assembly GCA_020348445.1 of Thermoplasmata archaeon. Taxonomy (GTDB): domain Archaea; phylum Thermoplasmatota; class Thermoplasmata. Next base: position 3,767,602 of record CP070751.1, on the reverse strand, counting down.
AGACATGCATCAATCTGATATTCAAATTCATATCCTTTAATTTTTGAAAGATCTCATCTGCGAGGTCCTTATCCCTGAATCTGAACTTCTCCATCATTTAAATTCCCTCAACTCGTGTTGCTCACCTGCTCTTTTTGCTCCTTTGGATTCTCATCCCTTAACGTCATCTTGATGTTCCTTAAAATGCACTCCCTTCCACTCAGCAACTTGATCTCACCTTCGCATTTCGGGCAGGAGATTCTAGGTATCCTGAAATGATCCTCTTCTGGTTGTTTTTCGAGGGGCCCTTTGTATTCACATGATTTACATTCTATTTCGGCCCTCTTTTGTTGTATCTCAAGCTCAGCACCTTTTAGTATATTGTCCTTGATCAACACTGTGAAGCAGAATTTGAGCTGCTCTGGGTTTAAGAAGGTCAATTCACCCACATCCAAAAAAATCTTCTGGACACTCTCCACATCATAGTTCTCAATGGACTTCAGAGCTGCATTGACGATGTCCACCATGATGGAGTACTCATGCATTTTGCTCCTCCAAAATCTGCCTGAACATTTCCAAGGATTGGAGTGCATCCTCCTCGCTTAAAACCTGAATCGCATATCCTGCATGAACTATGACATAGTCTCCTTCATATACATCCACCAATGAGACGTTGACAGGTCTTTCTACTCCCCCGAAATCCACGTTCGCGATTTGGTCTTCGTCTATACTCAGTATCTTACCAGGAACTGCAAGGCACATGGGGGGCTGAATGGGTGGGGGGTTATAAATATATTTGTTTTTTTTATACTCCTTTGTAATGGTAGTTTTTACTTCGGTGGAGGTGGGGGTGGCGGTTTATGATGTTGTTCTTCCACAGGTATAGTTTTTTTAGATTCTGTAGGTGGTGGAGGTGGTTTTTCGAATGAATCAATAGTGGATTGTTGCACACCACAATAAGGACAAAGCTTACTATCAAATGGAATCTGTCTTCTACAACTATCACAATATCTAATAGGACTGGGTTGTTGAAAAATGCCATAATTAGTTGGGCTATGCTGCGGTGTTCGGATCGCATCATCGAACGAAATATAAGATATTATAAATATGATCAAAGGGAGAATACCTCCTGCAAATCCCACAATAATCCCTATCAATGTCCAATGCTTTGCAGCTTCATAATCCCCCCGATCCAAACCAATATGACAAGCAACATAAAAGAGAGAAGAGAGAAATCTATTCTCTTGATTTCTTTTTTATCGTTTGAATTCCCTGGAGGGATATTATTTTCAAGGTATTCTTCATTCGTTATTTCTAATGGATCTTCAATTATTAATTCAAAATTATGCTGCCCTTTGTCTTTTTCCTTTAATCCATATACTCTCCAAATCTCACTTCTTGCGTCATCATATGATCTTGTTGTCACCCAGGTATCATCTATTGCAGCATATACCCAATATCCATAGCCTGGTTTCATTTCCTTTAGGTCATTGAATCTATCAGGCTTGCTAACACTATTGTGCTTCCAAGGATCATTAGAATCAAAGGCGTTATACTGCTGCACAGCCTGCCAATTTATTCCAATTAAAGCATCATTTAGATTTCTGATTGTAAAACTTGGATACCCAACTAAATTCCAACCTTTATACAAAGCAATGTCAGTTGACTCTGAAACTGCGCCAACCACACTTAAATTGTGTTTATTTTTCATATAAATCCACAAACCCATGCTTCTGTTGATATCAGTCAAACCTGTTGAAGTAGAACGCCAAATTCCATTTTTTGCATCATACCACTGAACAACATTAAATTGACCATCTATCGTTCTTAGAACCTCGGAGATACTGGTATCTTTTTGAGTCAAAGGTAAAGAGATCAAATTCCAGCCAGCAGAAAGTTGAATCACATACTTCCCCACGATATTCTCATTGGTGTCGTTACCACCATCATCAGATATTGCCCTGACAACATAAAAATAGTTGTTACTTTGGTCCAATAGAGCTTGGGTATCATTCCACATGGTGTCTAGTTCGTGTCCTGGATTGTTGGAGGAATTGTAGATTATCTCTGAATCTGAATAAGTAAAACTATTTGGATCGTTAACCCTATAAATCAAATAGTGATTTACAGGGCTTGGACTGCTTTGTGGGGCCGTCCAGTTTAGGGTGAGGTTATTTCCCCAGATCTCTATTGTGAGGTTGGTTGGCGCATCTGGTATGAAATCATAGTATATGGTAACCTCCTGCAAAATAGGTGTAAGTTCACTTGTTCCTATTAAAAAAGCCTTGAATTGCACCCATGGGTAACCATCAAGACCCGACCAGGTATTTGCAGGTGAAAAATCGTAATAAGTTGCTGAGCTTCCGTCTGGCCCCGAAAAATTCATTGTCGATAAATTGGCTTGAGTATCAGCAGCCCTTAACTGAAATCTAACTTCTGTTCCCGGAGGTTCTAATGCAATCCAACTCAAAGTCTTCCAGTCAACATTAGTTTCACCGCAATCAAAGGTTTGCGAAGTCAACACTCCCGAAGATGAATATACACTGTACGAAATATTAACATTCTCTACAGAAGGGATGTCAACAGTATTTGAGAAAAAGTACATTTTGTAGAAAAGTTCAGAACCACCCCATCCAAGAAGAGACAAGTCAATGGAATTGAAGCCATCAGTTAAAGTATCCCAGCTATCTAGTACACGGGCAGAATCATACCAATCGAGTTTGTCCTGTGAAAATTGAACTTGCACAAGGGTACCAGGAGGAATGGATGCTGTGCAATTAAAAGTATCAATGGAAAATGCATTTTTCCCTGATAGCATGTTGGCAGAAATCAGTTCACCTTCAGAACTGATATTTCCTTGGGTATCGGTTTTAATCAACCACACATCTATACTTCCTGCTCCATACGATGCTGTATATCCAATGAGAATGAAACCTCCATCAACGGTTTGATCAACAGAGTATCCCCAATCAGAAGCTGCCCCTCCAAAAATCCTCCTCCACTGTTCATTACCATTACTATCAGTCTTTATCAACCAGATATCTGTGTAGCCGGTAAATAAATTGGTCGCGCTTGCAGCTATGACGTATCCCCCATCAAAAGTCTGATGAACACAATATCCCGTGTCATCGACAAATGCTTCACCATATGTCATATTCCATTCTTCATTACCAAATTCATCGGTTTTAATCAGCCATACGTCATAACCACCAGAGCCGTAGGATCTTGTATCGCCTGAGACGATATATCCTCCATCAGAGGTCTGAAAAACCGAGCCACCCCAATCATCAGCAAGTCCTCCAAATGTATGATTCCATTGTTCAATTCCTATTACATCTGTCTTTATCAACCATAAATCGGTGTCTCCAGTTCCAAAAGAATCTGTGGTACCTGTAATAATATATCCATCATCAGATGTCTGCTTAACAGACATTCCATATTCTGAACCTCCCTCCCCGTAATATCTAGTCCATAGCTCAGATCCCACTGCGTCTGTTCTATACAGCCAAACGTTATAACCTGGAGGTCCATATGAAGTCTCATATCCAGTTGCAACGAAACCGCCATCTGTGGTTTGCACAACAGAGTAGAAAGCATCTGTTCCGGGACCGCCGTATGTATAGTTCCATAGCTCATTTCCAAGTGAATCTGTCCTTATCAACCAACCGTCATGACCAGGAAAACCAAAGGAATCGGCATATCCGCCAAGAATATATCCGCCATCATTGGTCTGCTGGCCTGATCTTGCTCCGTCCTTTGCAGGACCACCAAATGTTTTGTTTATCTCTTCATTTCCTTTTTCGTCGGTCTTGATCAACCATGCGTCCAAATCACCTGCCCCAAAAGATCCAGTCTCGCTGAAAAGAGCATATCCAAAATCGCTGGTTTGTTGAACCCACCAACCCCAATCTATATCTGGCCCGCCAAATGTTTTATTGATACCTTTTACCAGCCTAGCTTCCCCTAATACGCTATCTACAATCACATTTATTTTATAACTGATATTAGATTCGTCGGTGAAATCTTCTTCTATATTTTTGGTCTGTAATGCAAGCGTCACATTACCCTCAGGTGTGACAGTCACATTTTCTAAAGTCCCTGCATTGAAATCTGTCTCAGTGGTTTGAACCCAGATTGAGCCTGCAGATGCACAATCAAGAATGGGCTCCTTTAAAGGGATTATTGATATCGCCGATAATATCAATATCATCCCTAAAATTACCATTAATATACGCTTAATATCTTCACCCATTACTAGCACACCTCCTAGTGTCCTTTAAATAACCATGGCTACTATGTAACTGAATATATTTAACTTTAATGATATTTTACCAATCTGCCATTTCCTATTATGATAGTTACCATAATTATACACCACCGAGTATATTGATTATCTATAATCTTGCTTACTTGTTTTTAGAAAAATCATGGTGATGTATAATTTCTTTTCTTTTTCATCAATTTGATATATAATTCGATATTTGCCTATTCGAACGCGATACACCGCTTCTTTTCTTGACGATATTAGTTTTATATCGACCCCAGATCTTTTCTTGTGTGGATCAATTAATAATTTTTCAACAACTTGCTCAACTTTATCTTTTATCTTTTTCTCACCACTTTTTATGATTTTCTTAAGGTCTTTTAAAAAATCCTTACCATAAATAATTTTATATTTAGGCAACAAAGCACCTCAGACCTCATTTAAAGCCTTACTAAGATCATCAGATTCTATATATTCTCCCGCTTTTATTTTCTTGAGGCGCTTTTTGTGTTCCTCTAATACATGCTTATAGAATTCCTCTTCTGACATCATATCCATCATTTCGTTTATAACTTCATCAAAAGTCATTCCCGCATGTTTATAGAGTATCAGCTTTTCATATGTTTCTGGTGTCACATTAATTGTTTTATATGCCATGTTATCATAACTATTATAGTTATTTTAACTATTTAAAACTTTCTATGACGCTATTGAAGATGACGGCTATACTGTTTTACTCTTTTACTCCCAGCCTCTAGGCTCCGCTCCTTTTGGTCGGATACAACTTTAATTTCAATTTATTATTTCTAAATTGATTTTATTTCCATTATTATCATAAGCAGCCCAAGAACAATTATTAAAAGGATGAGCGATTATAATGTGAACATCACCACAATGTGCAAACAATTTTTTATCATATTCTGTGGGTGTTGATGAGTCATCAATATGGCTGATTGCAAAACCAACAAAATCCTGTTCAAATAATATGTCGGGGCTTACTGCAAATTGTTCAAGAAAGGGGCTGTACGAAAAGGGACCCAATAAATTCAGTAGAACAGGTTTTAATTCTGGTATTTTCTTTTTAAGATTCGATAAAATCGAGATTTCATCGATGATTTCATCTGATCTCACTAATTTACAAATATATTGTCTCGGATAAAAATCCTTTGAGAGCTCGATCAATAATTTAATAACTTCCTCTTTTATTTCCATTCTCTTATTCATCAGCTATCGCCTCAGGATGTTCAATGCACCCTTTCATACAATTATGTGATGCAAACCCTCGCCTTAAGTTCAAATCTTGGCTTAAAATTAAATGGTATATTGGATACTTATTATCCTTTTGTGGGATTGCCCTGGGAGCCCCCACTGCTTATGTCAGTGCAGCATATAAATACTAAGGGCAAAAAAAGTATGCCTTATGGCAATTCATATTTATAACTACAGCTGAAGTTTTTTAGATTTATAGATCTTGATATCCTTGTAATAAATTAATATGAGTATAAATAGAAATATTGGATAAAGAACATATATGGCAAAAATTTCGATTATTGGGCCAAAATGTGACCACCAATGTAAATCTGGACCTTGAAAGCGCATTAGTATTATCAATAATATCCATAAAATAAAGTCGAATATCAAAATGGTAGTGTCTACGACTAACCCCGATTTTTTTACTTCCCATTCTGGTAGTTTCTGTGCCGTAAAAATGTTCTCTATTATGTTACCATGGGCACAAAAAGGAAAATCTTCCCAAGGGTCCATCTTATTCAATTCCATCACTTTTTCTGCTTTCCAAGATTTTTTAAATAATGATCCGAATACTATTATGCCCATATATACTAGAAGAATAAGTAGATATAATTCCCCCCCCAACAGCAATAATCAATACTAAAATAATTGCCAAAATCGTGACCATTACATATGGAACAATAACTAGTTTCCCGATATTTCTAGGCTCTTCTATCTCTTTATGATCAACTTCTTTTGATTGAGATTTGTAATAATCTACGGGGGATTTACATTTCCAACATGAAGTGGCTAATGTCCCTAGTCGGGCTTTACAGTGGGGGCATTTTCTTGCCATTATTTCATTTTCCTCCTAAGTTCCAGATATATTTGAAGCTTTTTGCCTCGTGCTTTAACCCCTTCCCTACACACCTTTATTGTATTTAAGTACTTTAACAGTTTTCATTATTTCCTCATTATTCCGATTTTACATAGTGTATTAATTATACATTATTTTGAAGTAACATTCCCGGTTGTTTGTTGTAATTTTCCTTTGTTACATTTAGGACAGATTTTAGAATATGTATCTGTTTGAAAAAGACAAGATGGGCAATAATAATCAAATTTTTTCGGTTGATTCTTCAATTCCTTATCATATTGCTCTTTTGTCGATTCTTTCATCTTCTCCGTTTCGTATTTTTTTCGTTTATGATGATGGAATAAATGTAACAAATTTCCCATGTGAATCCCTCAACTGTTAATCACCTTCGCCTTTAAGCCATGAACTTGGCTTAATACTCTTATTCAACGCTTTAATGTATTTTATCTTTTTCGCCCTTCCACCTCCGTCTTACCCTAACTTTATTTTTAAAGATCTTCTTTATTTATCTCTCAATGACATTTTGGGGCTTTCAATTTTCTTAATACGTCCGATCGCTTCATCGAATGAGAGAAAGGATTTTATAAATACAATTGAAGGAATGATCCAACCTATCCATCCAACAAGAATCCCTATCAATGTGAAAAATTTGGCACCTTTATAGTTCCCTCGATCTAAACCAATCACTGTAAATCTATATAAAAGAATTGTAAAAATTACTACTATGCAAAGTAAAATTATTGCAAGGTTTAAAGTTCCAGAAAAGTCATATTTTGGAAATTGTCTTTGAATACTGTAATAACTATTAAAAATAGATGCTACACCGATACTCCCGAAAAGAGCAAAAAAAATTGTCCCAACAAGATTCATTCTTCTAAGATCCTTAATATCCACTTCATCACATACGATTAATTCTCCTCATTTATTATCTTGCATACCTACGACCTCGCTTATATTATGGAATGGCATTAACAGCCCCGCATCTTGTACCAATATCTCCCTACGAAGATAAAGTTTTTGCCAATCAATCCTCTCGAACTGGTCCTCACTTCACGAAGGCCTGCGGAATCTGCACTTTCTATATTCCTCCCTTATACGCAGGCCATCTGCCCTATATTCGGAACTTTCAAAGAGACTTTTAGAAATTCTTAATTATAGTATATATTATTTCTATAAGGAATAAAGGTGATATAAATCCGAATCTTGCTTATAAATCCTAATTATCATTGTGGTGGGGCTGAGATTCCTGTTGGCACAATGACTCCCTTGGGGCTTTTGTATGTCGGCGGTGCATTGATTGATGATAATCATAATGTGAAGTTAATCGATGCTTCCAAAAAGAACCTTTCAATAAGGGATATTATTTCGATATTAAAAAAAGGAAGACCTGATATGGTGTGCACTGGCAGTAGTGCATCTACTGCCACCATTAAAAAATCACTTGCTATCTTAAAAAATGCAAAGAAAGTTAACAGTAAGATCATAACGGTTTTAGGGGGAATACATCCAACATTCACATTTCATCAGATCATGAAGGAACATCCAGAGGTTGATTATATAATAAGAGGAGAAGGTGAGATAACTATCAAGGAATTGTTAAAGGCTATAAATGGAAATCGTTCCATGGAGAAAATCAATGGGTTGGTTTGGAGAAATGAAAAAGGTTATGTAGTGAATCCTGACAGAGAGCCCATAAAAGATCTAGATTCTGTGCGTGCAGCTTGGGAGCTAATAGAAGACTGGGAAATTTATAAAAACAAAGTCACAAATGAAAAGATGGCTGTGGTTGGTTTTTCAAGAGGATGTCCATTTTTTTGTGAGTTTTGCGGTCAATGGAATTTCTGGAAAAAGTACAGGACAAGGAATCCAAAACTATTTGTTGATGAATTGGAACTATTAAACAAAAAATTCGGTGTGACCCATTTCTTCTTTGCTGATGAAAATCCGTCTTTTGACCAGAAATTATGGCTTCAGATGCTAAAAGATGTAGTGAATCGCAATCTCCAAATACATATGACTTTAAACTTAAGGGTAACTGATGTAGTTCGAGATAAAGAATATTTACCCCTGTATAAAAAATCTGGAATTGTAACTGTTGATTTGGGAGTTGAAGCAACTGATCAACATCTTCTAAACGAATTAAGAAAAGGAACAACAGTATATGAAAATAAACAGGCCATCGCTTACTTAAAAAAGCACGATATCATGACTATCGTAAACTTACTTGTAGGAGATAGACATGAAACAAAAAATTCGTTAAATATGAAATTTAAAACTGTTCAAAAATGGGATCCCGATTTGGTATTGCCATATATTTTTACCCCCTATCCATGGACACAATATTATAAGAAAAACAAGGCATGGATAAAAGATTGGGACTACCAAAATTGGAATTATGTTCATCCTGTGATAGACATCGAAGAGTATGACCATAGTGAATTTGTAAGTGATATACTAGATAAAATATTCCGATTTCACTTAAGAAAATATTTACTTACATCTTTTATCGTAAAAGACAGATATAGAAGAAAATCCATTAAAGGATTCATCCTAAAAACCGGGGTGCATTATTTTTATCAAAGACATCAATTTCTTAGACCATTAATAAAGTTATTATCTGTTAAAGAACCATCTATGATCAAACTATATGGGAAAGGTGTTTAATTAAGCCCATTATTATCGGATACAGTGACCTTATCTTTTTTTCACTCCTCGGCTTTAAGTCCTAAAACCATTATCACTCTACGGGGGTTTAGGTTTTACTACTCTGTGCTCACGGATTGCTCCTTGCTTTATAGAGGTTTGTGTGTTTCGGCCTTCCCACACATACTCGACACGCTGGAGCGGATTGTCTTTTAAAGAAGGTTTTATATGTCTCTAGATACATTTATTTTTCATGGAGGGGGAGTAAGAATGCGAAAAAAAGCAATAAGCTTTGTAATATGTGCTTTGTTGATTGTATCCTTCTTTATTGTAATATATACCCCAATAGTTAGTGCAACATTAATCGTCGTTCCTGATGATTATTTCACGATTCAAGAGGCAATAGATGCAGCAAATCATGGCGACATCGTATATGTGAGGGCAGGAAATTACCATGAGAATATATTCATAAATAAAACTATTACATTACAAGGAGAAGACAATATCACTACCGTTATTGATGGTGGTGGAAATGGGGATGTTATTAATATTAATGCAGATTGGGTAAATGTCTCTGGTTTCACTATCAAAAAAAGTGGCTCTTTAACTGGTGACGCAGGAATTCAAATAAATTCAGATAGATGCAACATTTATAGTAACATGCTATTAGACAGCAATTATGGTATTTATGCGTACTATTCGAGATATAATATTATTACAAACAACATCATCTCTTTGAATTACTCGGCCTGGAATTATAAATGTGGAATTATTTTACAATATTCTAACAATAACATTATAACATATAATCTAGTAATCAATAATTACTATGGTATCGATATATATTTTTATAGTAATAACAATACTGTTGCCTATAATACTGTAATAGATAATTTTGTAGGTATTTCTTTGATTTATCATTCAAATTACAACTTAATCACCGATATTATCCTCTCAAATGACATTGATATTAATCTATGGGATCGTTCCAATAATAATATAATAATGAATAATACAATTTCAGGTCGAGATTGGGGTATATGTACAGGGTATGGTTCTAGGGGAAATACCATATATCATAATAATTTCTTTAATGCCCGAGTTGATGATCCTTCGAGAAGTAGAAACAATTGGTATCATCCTGTTCTTTTAGAAGGCAATTACTGGTCAGATTATACAGGTGAAGATGACGGTAGCGGAACAGGAAAACATTCAATTGCAGGTGATGGAATAGGTGATACTCTGATTCCTCACCCCGATAGATATTATGATTATTATCCTCTTATGCGACCTTGGGCCTCAATCATTACTTCATTTATTGATATCGATCCTGACACGCTCAATCTTAAATCAAAGGGCAAATGGATCACATGTTACATTGGCCTCCCAAATGGTTATGATGTCAACGATATAGATATCAGCACTGTGATACTCGAGGATACATTACCAGCCAAATGGGGTGACATCCAAGGCGATACGCTTATGGTCAAATTCGACAGAAGCGAAGTAGAGGATATGTTATCACCCGGGACTTACAATTTGAAGGTTACTGGGGAATTAGCAGATGGAACATCGTTTGAGGGATATAGCGATGAGATAAGGGTCATTGATCCTGGAAAATGAAAAATATCGCCAATCCCCTCCTTTTGCTTATAGATGGATGCACACCTTGGAAATGACAAACTGCTCAAAGTAAATTCAACTTCGAACCTATTCAAAACTTGGTGGAGTAGTTGTTAATTTTGAAAGTGACCGTCTTGTGCAGTAAGGGATGAAACCAGCATCGGGTGCCAAGTTTTCATAGACATCTTCTGCGTTTTCCAATGCATATTCACAGGCAAATACGGGTATTCCCGCATCCTTGTATGCCGGAAGCCATACATTTAGAACATCATTGTACCAATCGGCACCCAATATCTCTTTAGTACTTACATCATAACCCTCGGGATCATCCCAACCCGAATCACCAGTTCCTTCCCACCACACACCTTCTTGGGCAATGCCATCAATGACTGTAAATTTCCTTGGATCGTTACTCTCAGCAAGATCTGGTGCATTTTGTTGTATTAATACCCACTCGTTGGGATCTCTACCCATCTCCTGAAATCGAGTGCGCCCATAATCTCTCATTTCTTCTATGAAATCGAACATGGTCTCGACAGGGTCGATACCCGCTGCTTCCGCAGCTGTAACAACAGATTCATCACTGAAGGCTTCCACCCAATCCAGATAAATGCCGTCAAACCCGTCTATGATAACCTCATCCAGGATGCTGTTGTAACCTTCACCCCCATATTCATCCCCGGAAGGAACCTCCACAACATCATCATTCCAAACAAAATCACCATTGATGACAATATTCTTCCAGTCTTCATGCCAATATAACACAGGAAAACATCCTATCCAATCAGGGTCGTGAGTAATTATCCACGAAGGCCAGTCGCTTTGCTTGCTTGTTTCAGAAGGGTCCCAGTCGCTATCTACAGACCACTCCCAATACCACCGCCAATCTTCAGCCTGACCTATGTCGATATAGGCAATGACAAGCTTACGGTTGACCTCATTATTACCGGCTGAGGCTTTGAGCCGGGTTACCAAATCCTTTGTTTTATATGAACGAGAAGATTCATCTGAAAAATCTGTCCGGGTGGGTTCTATTACAAGCATCCCATAGCGGGACCGCTCCAAAAGATCTGCGTTTCCCTCTACATCCTGGATCACATAGGCCCAAGTATCGATTTCATTTACGGCAAGAGGACCATCTGTTGCGGGAACGACTTCAGGGAAAAGCGCTTCTTCGCTATTATCTGGAACACTACCCTCATCTTTGTCATCATCTTCTGATATGCAACCACTGTTAATAACAAATGTAATTACTAACAGGTTGATCATCATTATCTTAAAGATATTGTGTTTCATTTAATCCCCTCATTTTGTTGTTTAACGGAAATGCCTTGGAAATGTCATTTGTAATCCGCGATATGCCATTTCTAAGCCCAAGCCCCAAAACCATCATTGTCATGCGAAGATAAAGGTTTTGCTACTCCGAAGTTTCGGATTGTTCCTCCCTGAATCCATCATCAATATAGTGAAGGGGCCCCTTTCTTCTGCAAGCTTTTTCTTAAGGAGGGGATTCTCTAGGCTATAATAGATTATAATCGCTGACATTTTGATGATTGTGCCAATATATTTATATCTAAAAAGGATAATTTAAAAATCGTATTACAAAGATATATTAATTAAATCATAAAAATCCGGGAGGTTGATAATGTTGGCAAAAATTCATGGCATAATTTCATTGATATTGGGGCTATCTTTTGTTTTTTTTTCCTTTGGAAACGAGAATGTAATGAGTAATTCACCTGAATCAGAATTGGAGGTCGAGAGTTTATCTCATCCATGCCCCCCGGTCTTATACAGTGTATCTTGGAGCCCGAATAGCAGCCTAGCCTTATTGGGTATGACTGGTGAAACTTCATATACATACGATGGTCAAGATTATACACAGGTATGGGCAAAATATCAAATGTATTCGTTTTACAGTAGTCAATGGAATCCGGATGGTAGTTATGCTCTACTCGGAAGCGATATGAGGATTTACGTTTATAATGGAACAACCTTCAATTACACACATATTGATAATAGAACCCTTTATAGATTCTACGCTTTTACTGGAATTGATTGGAAACCTGATGGAAGTCAAGCTGTAATTGTCGGATTATATGATCGGTATCATATGGACCCACGGGGGCTGGTAATTACATATAATGGGTCTAATTTCCATATTGCTCATAAAGTAAATAACGTACTTTCTGATGTTGAATGGAAACCCGATGGTAGCTACGCCTTAATAGTAGGGAAAAAAGTTATAAAATATGACGGAACAACATTTTCAAATTTGTATACACCAGCAAAACAATTTTTTGGTGTGTCTTGGAAACCAGATGGCAGTTATGCACTCCTGGTAAGCGGAGGCTCTATTTGGAAATATGACGGTATTTCATTGACAGAATTATATAGCAATATATCTTATGAAGCATCACCAGGGGTATGGATGCAGGTTCCACTATTTGATGTCGATTGGAACCCTGATGGAAGTTATGCTTTAATTGCTGGAGGTTATGGGCGAGTTTACAAATATGATGAAGAAGGTTTAATAGAATTGAAAACTGATACCATCGACTTTCTTAGGGATGTCGATTGGAGACCTGATGGCAAATATGCTCTGATTGTAGGAGGAAGTTCAATCCTTAGGTACCCATCATCTTCTTATAATGATACAATTGAAGCTATTGTTGATATTGATCCAGATACTCTTAATCTCAAATCAAAGGGAAATTGGATTACCTGTTATATCGATTTACCCACTGGTTATGATGTTAACGATATAGACGTTAATAGTGTTTTACTTGAAGATACAATTCCAGCTGAATGGGGTGACATCCAAGGCGATACTCTCATGGTCAAGTTTGAAAGAAGCGAAGTAGAGGATATGCTGTCGCCTGGTACCTATAATCTGAAGGTTACTGGAGAATTAGCAGATGGAACGTCGTTTGAGGGATACAGTGATGAGATTAGAGTGATTGACCCTGGAAAATAAAGAAAATCAACAATCCCCTCCTTTTAAACGGATGCAAGCCTCGGAAATGGCGTTGGGTTAATGTCCACATGCCATTTCTAAATCCCATCCATAAAACCATTATCCCTCTATGAGATAAAGATTTTGCTCACCATGGATTGCTACTCCTATCTGAATCTATTATCGGACTAGTGAAGCCTTCCCCTACCTGTTCTGGGAACAGGGATTTTTTCATCGGATGTTATCCTTGATTTCTTTTCCCATACTAATTCTTTCTTCTATAGAATATCCATTTTTTAAGTAGAAATTTTTTACACTATCATTATCTTTATAGATCTGTAAGTTGATTTTTACACAGCCAAGCTTCTTTAATTCATTTTCTGCGTGTTTCAACAATGTGGTTCCAACGTTCAAATTTCGTCTTTCAGGAATTACTGCCATTGAATATATCCATCCACGATGGCCATCATATCCAGCCATGACCGTTCCAATTACTTGATCGCCATCCCTTGCGATAAAAAACAAATCGTCCATGACTGATAATTTTTTATCAATCGATAACTGTGGTCTATTTCTTGCATCTTTGGGAGCAAAGACCGAATCCCATAATTCAATTACTTGCTCACGGTGCTTACTATTGTTATATAATTCTATTACTATGTTCATCCGGGCACATCTCCATTTAGTTCAATCGCTTTCCTCGCAAGCCCCGCCCCTAAAACCATTATCTCTCTATAAGGATAAAGGTTTTGCCTCTCCCTCAGTGTACCGATTGCTCACAAATCTAACTTCCATGTAGTCCTGCGTCCTTTGCTCTTGCCTTGGAACGCTTTTTTAAAGGAAGGGATTGTCTCATTTTATTTAATGCCTAATTTTCTTAAAGCTCCTTGCTCATCGCCTGCATAATATTGATTTATGGACTCGTCGATAATACGAGAAATTGCCTTACATAATTCATTATATAAGCCTGGTGAGTCCAAGTATTCATAAGCATTTTTTGATACTGATATAATAATGTGTCCATCAGATCTTATTTTAATCCAAGATTGTCCAAAAAGCACTGATCCAGGTAAAAGAATCGTTCGCACTAGATTGGAAGGTTTTCGTATATAAATCGTGATAGAATCTGCATCTTCTGTAACCCTTAATGCAATCCCATATTTTAAAAGAATTTTAGTGTACTTTTTAATATCGTCCATATTGTATTTTCCTATCTCCGCTTCAAAAGGAATGTTAGAAAATTCCCCTTTATCCCCATAGCTATAGCGAGATGCAGCTATGAAAATAGTAGGAATTTCAGAATATAATCCAATATTGGAAAGCTTTTGAATGATGATGAGTCCTATACCAACGGTTAGAAAAGTCAATGCAACTCCAAACCACTGCAAAATCCAGAGCTCGATAATACCGCTTATTATAATACAACTCCATGATATAGTCATTAGCAATAACATATAAAACCCTCCAATTGTATCAAGATTACCTGTACTTTCAGCTTCAACACCGACAAGATAGGTCGTTATTGAAAAGCTGAGCACATAAAACCACAAATATGGCCCTTCATAAAGTGGTTTAAGGAAGAGATGCCAGGGAATGATTATTAAAAGGCAAAGTGTGATCAAGCCAAGAATATGTATTCCAAGATATCTAATTTGATCGGAGATATTGGTAGTTTTATCTGGATTATATTCGGAGTAAATTATATGAAATTCCTCCTTTCTATTTAAATCGCTAGTACTTATATCTACCTTAATGTATAAGTATTTTTCTACAATTGTATTTTATCTTATGACAATTAGGGCAATTTATTTTTGGAGGTTAGTATAATAGTATAATATAATTCTATATACTTCTCTGACATATTAGATCGCCAATCCCCTCCTTTTACTTTCAAACGTACGCAGGCCTCGGAAATGACGTTAGGATTTTGTCCACATGCTATTTCTAAGCCCCACCTAAAAAACCCTCGTAATTACTCCACAACCTGTACTTTGTCAGCCACCCCAAACAACATCGTTTTGTAGAAAGCTTTCCACTCGTGGATTAATGTTTTTTTATATTTAACCACATCTCTCTCATCCAAGACGATATCAATTTCCGGCACAAAGGACTGGGAGGTGGTGTTAAGTTTTATTTTCGATATAACCGAGAATTTTAAAAATTTCCTAGTTAAACCGTATGGGATCAAGATGCCGTTTTCATAGATACAAAGCTCCTTACTTCCATATAGAACGAATATTGTCCCTACCGTCAAATAAACAAGTGCCATCAAGGAAAAAAATATGGTGACAAATGAATAACCGCTGCCTTGCATAGAGATAATTCCGAGGACGGGACATACGATCCAACAAAATGCAATAAATCGTCTTGAAAAGGTTTGAGTTTTCTTTCGCTCCTTAAGCCAGCTCTGATATATGCGCTTTCCTCTTTTCATTTTCCTTTAACTCCTTAATCGTTGTTTCCTCAAGAACCTTCAATTGATCCTCCCATTGGTCCTTTAAATCCAAAGCGATGTATCCCATAAGAGCCAAGGGAGCAAATGCAACCCCTTCTCCCTTTTTATAGTAATGCAAAACGTAAATCTCGTTATAACTTTTTTCAATCGAAAATATGTCTGTCCAGCCGATGAACCATTTTCTTTTAGCCCTATCAACAACATAAAAACCATTTTCTGTCAAACCTATTCTTTCTATCAATTTTCTTGAGCCAGTATAAGGTCCAAAAAATAAAATCAGCGCTCCTATACTAGCCAAACTAAGATCCAAGAAAGGAAATAAGGGGTGTGGAACAACCATCTGTATCAGTACCGATACGGTGAAGAGGACGACAAATGCAATGGGAGGAGCAAACAAAAGGAACTTTCTGTTAGTTCTTTCGATTTTCTCAGGAAATACGTTTTCCTGCCACGTTACCTCCTCTGATCCCGGGTCATCACTTTGTTGCATAGTCATTTGAGATGCAGTTGTGAAATATATGCTTTGTTGTATGGTTCCAGGATCAGATAATTCGGCCTTCCTTGGGACCTTCCTACCTTCTTCCTCAACACGCTTTTTTGAAGGAGGGGATTGTATTATTTTTCAACCTCACCGAGGCCAACCAATTCTCATATTTTTATCCAATATCTTTGGATTCTCATTCCATCAACAATGTCTTCTGAGTCTAATACTCCATTGTTATATTTGATTACTTTAACTGAGCCAATATTTTCTTTATCACAGGTCAGTAATACTTGTTTTAAACCAAATTTACTAACTTTGTCTAATGCTAATTTAAGTATTATTTTACCATACCCCTTCCTTCGATACGATGGGGCAATACTAAACCCAATATGGCCGCCAATTCTTTCTAATTTATCATTTATTTTATGTCGGATATTTACAACACCAA
Organism: Thermoplasmata archaeon; assembly: GCA_020348445.1. Classification (GTDB taxonomy): domain Archaea; phylum Thermoplasmatota; class Thermoplasmata. The sequence continues at coordinate 3,750,643 of CP070751.1, read as the reverse complement.
TCACATTTTTATTCGGATCAACCAACCAGAAGGTCGTATGTGGAATCCATCCTTCAGGGAGGCCGATTCCCATGGAGGAATCCTTCAGCTTCTGAATAAAACCCGGGAATTTAGATGTATCATATTCCAAAATAAAAGGTACTAATTTCTCTTTAGTGGATTTAAAATCTTCTAAAAATTGTGTATATTCTTTTTGATAATCAATAGATGGTTCGATTAGCTTTAGTTTTTTGTCAATCATTTAATTCACTTTATAGTCAATATATCGCTTTTCACAATATATTTTTCGGACAATCCCCTCCTTTTACTTTTAGACGGACGCAGGCCTCGGAAATGACATTCAGCTATACATCAATATGCCATTTCTAAGCCTTATCCCTTATGCTCGACACGCTAGAGATCGTAGTCTATTATCATTTTATTTTTTATGGACTTTTTTGATATGGCTTTTAAGGTTATTCTTTTTAAGGCGTACTTTGCACTCTGGACACTTTGTCCATTCTTTTTTATTATCTTTTTGCCTTCTTTTTTTTCTCTTCTCGTTAGCCTTGATCGGCTTATCATCACCTCTCAACAAAGCTTGTTTTTTTAGGATAAGTACAACAGTGCAAATAACTATGATTGCAGCGATCAGGACAAAGAAAATAAAAGGGGCGAGGCCAAGGATGTTACCATCTTGATCATCCGACGCTGCTCCACCAGTATCTTCATTAACTACAATCGTTAGTATAGCGGTTGCTGTGGCATCATCGTTATCTGTAACCGTTAGTGACACGGTATATGTGCCAGATATGGAATATACATGGGTTGGATTTTGTAATTGTGAATTATTGCCATCGCCAAAGTCCCAAAACCAACTGGTTATACTACCATCGTTGTCATATCCTGTTCCTGTAAATGAGACCACGTCACCCACAGTAATATTTGTTTTATTACAACCAGCGGTTGCGTTTGGTCCCACGTTGGTTACTATTACCTCCTTGGAATTTGAATTGGTTGCATCGGTATTGTCTGTAACAGTCAAAGTAATTGTGTAAGTGCCATTATCCATGTATTTATGATATGGATCTTGATCGTTGCTCATGTTCCCATCGCCAAATTCCCAGTGCCTTGATACTATCGTACCATCAGTGTCATAAGATAGATCAGTAAAGTATACAAATTCTAAATCGGTTGGTGTTTTGGGTGAGTAATCAAAATCAGGAATTGGAAGCTCATTACTAACTATCGCTATTTGTATAGGATTAATCAATGGAAAGTAATCCTTATTACAAGGTGGATTAGAACCCCCATATATAATTAAGAGTGTTATGTTATAGGGTTCATCGCCAACACCATCATCGTTTGTATCATTACCTTTGTAATCAGACCAATAATTTCCTTCAGCCCCATCATCCCAATGATTGTGGGTGCCGATATCCCAGTCACCTGCCTGAACAGTATTATTTATGAAATTATTGTGATGGATAAAGATATCGGTGGGATTCTGATCATTATTACTTCCAATGAGTATACCCTCATTATTGTGTGATATATTAGAGTAAGTAACTAGATTATCTGACGATGTATACCCAAATTTAATGCCGTATTCCGCGTTCCATGAAATGCTACTATTTATCACCCTATTATAAGATGAACTCCAAAAATGAATCCCCTTATCACAAAAAGATATCGTTGAATTGCTAATCACGGTCCCTGTAGAGGAAGAAATATCAATACCAATATCACCCTGAAACACATAAGTATTGTTTATATAGGTGCCGGAGACATCATCATAGAGTCGGATACCCAGTGAGTTATTTATTAAATCGGAGCCCTCAAGTCGATTATTTGATGAGGAAACATAGTACCCTATGGGCTCAATGTCAACAAATAACTTGACGATATAAACACCATAGTCATTGTCCACTATTGTAGAGAGTTCAACGTTATTATTCGAACATCCTGCGAGGTATATACCAGCATTGGAATTGTTATGAATATTGGAAGCACTTATCATATTATTTGAGGATTTTTCAAAATAGATCCCATTTGAGTTATTATGGCAAGTTGAACTCTCTATCTTACCATTTGTAACATTATAGAAAGAAATACCATTATAGGTATTACCTCCATGGACCATACAATTTTTTATTATAAAATGCACAGTAGTGTTTTTTATTTTTATCCCCTCAGAGGCTTTGGCATCTATCTCCCATCCTTCGATGATGTATGGTTCGATTTCAGTTCCAGATCCCTCTAAAACGCCATTTTCTTCGGTAAAATCAACATTTCCATCTATATATATCGGGTCGTGTGGAGTGTATGCACTCACCATTTTTGGTAATATAGTAAAGACTCCAACTGCCATACTTAAAACAAGTAATCCAAATAACATCAACCCCACGATTTTTCTCATCTTTCTCAACTTCTTTCCTTTGATTTCATCAATTAATAACAATTATTTTATTATTTTGGCACGTTTCTCCAATTGTCACTATTATTTTTGCCTCCAGCCTCGCTTTATTTCGGGTGTCTCCTTAAGCCCCACCCCTAAAACCATTATCCCTCTCAGCCCTTTTTAAATCTTTCCCATTGTTGCTTAAAAAGCCCTGGGGTAAATTTTGGGCACCTTTGGTAGCCCTTACGAGGATAAAGGTTTTGGTACTCCGTCCTTTCTGCTTGTAATCTATTCATTGCTAAATCATGTCCGCCAATCTATTTCTTCTTTCATTATTAAGTGTCGTATTATTTTGTATTAATCTTTAACTTCTTCTTATATTTAGATACATTTCTTTTGTATTGAAAAATCCATATCTTCGAAAATATTTCCATAAATAAATGGTACGTCGATTCTTTATAAAAATATCTTTTTGTTTTTTTAATCCATTTAAGATCATGATCTATGCAACGGAAACATGTTTCTTTTTCAATGTCGTCTAAATCTTCGAGATTCTTCGATTGACGATCGTGGTTTTTTAATTTTCCCAAGGGTATAAAATTTACAGGAAAGAATATACATCTATAATCGCTTAGATTTTCAATCAATTCCAATGTTTTTTCTTTATCTTGGATTGTTTCATTTGGTAATCCAAATATAATCGAACAAAAAGGGATTATCATATTATCATGCATTTTTCCCAACGCCTCAATAGTTAAATCGCTCCACATTTCTGCTTTAAAAGGTTTCATTTTTGAGGCCATATTCATTTTTATCAGTTTATCTGATCCTGTTTCAATTCCAACTTCGACCAACATATAATCTTGGTCTTGAAGTATTAATTCCATTACATGTTCAATTAAATCCGGGATCGCTATACTTGAAGCAATTGAAACATGTGTAAAATGGATATTACGATGATATTTTTTAGATAATCGAATTAAATCTAGTATCTTTTTTTTATTGGGTACTACAGATTGTTGACCATAAAGAAAAATGTCCTCTGCATGTAAAATACCATACTTTAAATCAGCTTGATTGTTAATAATAAGCTCATTTTCTATCTTTGATAATGGATACCATCTCAATTTTGACTGAGTGACTTCACAAAATTTACACTGTCTAGGACATCCACGTCCTACTTCGATACACCCAGAAACAGAAGGATATTTAATATCTGATATCTGGTCTATATTTGGTATCTGATTTTTTTTAACTCTTACAAATCTGGGAATATCTTTATCTTTTAAAGCGGCAGATAGAATCTCATCAATTACTAATTCGCTTTCACCAATAATTACACAGTCTATTCCATATTCGTCAAGTAAATCTTGATTGGATTCAAATTGCCAAGCACCTTGGCCTCCAACGATGATCTTTAACCCATCTTTCTTTGCTTCTTTTATGTGTTTATTTTTAATCAATTGAGAAAAATAATATCTCGGTTTTTCGTATCTCTCATTTATAAAGTTTCTTAAATAAGTATTGAATGCCAACCCCAATGGATTTACTGTATGAATTCCCAATACTTTGGCATCTTTGATGGAGCTGGGAATCTGTTTGTAACTAATGGTCGAAACATCATACCCTAGTTCCATCATTTTTGCTTCGATTTTCCTTAAAGGATATGGTGCAAATCTTGTAATTCCATTTACTATCTTTGGGTCGGGAACTAAAAGTTTGAATATCCAATTGTTCAATAAATCACCAGAACCATAAAAAAATTGGGATAGATTCTGTTTTAGATGAAAATCGTTCAATAGAGATTTGTCCGCCGTCAAGAGAACTTTTTTCAAGCTTTTCCACCTAGATTGGGATTTTAAAGGTAAAATGATATTATTTAAATATATACTTGATGCATCTTTCTTACCAAATTCCAAATGTTTTTAATTATTGATGGTTTGTATACATAAACTTCTCCCTTTCTTCTTTTGAAAAATGGCCTTTGACCTGGAAATGGGGTTTGGTATTGCCAATATCCCATTTCTAAGCCCTACCCCTAAAACCATTATCTCTCTAAGAGGATAAAGGTTTTGCCTCTCTGTTCTTTCGGATTGCTCCTTTCTTAACGGAGGCCTGCGTCTTTTGCTCTTACCTTCTTCCTCCACCAAACCTGTCTTTGTGCCTGCGGTGAAGCCGTCCCCCTTCTTCCTCAGCACGCTAAAAAGCAGCACAGGATTGTCTTTCCCTCATTCCATTAATTATAATAGAACTATATTCCTTCATTCAAGATATCCATATATTTAATAAACTCGAATATTCTATTCCGCTTTTGACCTGTGATCTCCTTTAAAATATCCAGCTCCTCAAATATTGATGCTAAGCGATTGGAATTGGGATAGGAAAGGCCGGTTATCTTAGCAATAGAATTTACTGTTACCAAGGGATTATTATAGAGTTCATCAAATAATCTCAGGGCCGAACCACTCTTTTTACCCAATTTTTCAGTGATCACCTCCTGTTGACTTTTTCTTAATTCAAGTATCTTCATGGAAGTTTTTATCGCTTCTGTTGATGCTTTATACATCCCATTTAGGAAGAAAACCAACCACGATTCCCATTCTCCCATATCCCGAACAGCCTGGAGTCTATCATAGTATTCTGCCCGATTTTGTTTGAAATAATAAGAAGGATATAGAAGCGGTCGGGATAGATAGCCACTCTGTGTCAATATAAGGGTTATAAGAAGTCTGCCTATCCTTCCATTGCCATCAATGAATGGGTGAATGGTCTCAAATTGGGAATGGACCAATCCAGCTTTAATCAATGGTGGTAACTCATAATCTTTTTTTATGAATTCCTCAAGATCTTTCAAAGCGATCTTCATATCTTTTATCTCAGGAGGGATGAATATGGCCTCTGAGATATCACAACCAGGCGGCCCTATCCAATTTTGTATATTCCTTAAATTTCCCGAATCCCTTTCTCCACCTCTCGTATCCTCAAGAAGATAAGCATGTATTTTCCTGATCATGGAAATACTGATATTCTTATCCTGTTTTATTTGATCCAAACCGTAATTTATTCCTTTTATATAATTTACAACTTCCCTTACATCCCTAGATTTAAAAGGGTCAAGGGCCTTGGCTTCAAATTCCAACACGTCCATTAATGAGGCTTGAGTTCCTTCTATCTGTGACGACAATACCGCTTCTTTCTTTATATACATTATTACAAAAAGATCCGGATTCGGAAGAACTTCGGTTACACCATCCAATCGCCCAAGTGCCTGGTCGGCTTTTGATAATAATCTCAATAATTGACCATCCAACTCAAGAGGTGGATTGGGCGGCAGGGATTTAGGAACGAATGTCTTATAACCATTCTTATGCTTCTTATACTTACCTGCACGGTCTGTTGGAAATTTCATATTATCGTCCTCATTAATAAGGATACAACTTCAGATTCTTATTAACGATTCTCGCCGTTTTCATTAATAACGATACGCTCATATTTAAACCTTTTTAAAAGTTTTCGACATTCCCCTCCATTTTCTTTTAGACGGACGCAGGCCTCGGAAATGTCGTTGGGATATTGTCCTCATGCCGTTTCTAAGCCCCGTTCGCTCACTGCGCTGGCTCATTTTGCTATTGCTTTCTTCACCTGCTCGTTCGCCCAATAAAACGGGCTATCTCGGGCGGAGCTTCCACGGAGGCCTGCGTCCTTTGCTCTTACCTTCTTCCTCCCCAGACCGTCTTGTGCCTGCGCCTGCGTGGTCTCGCTTCGCTCGCCCACTTAGTTTTCAAATTTCTTCGAAATCCGAAAACGAAGCCGTCCCCCTTATGCTCGGCACGCTTTCTTAATAGGAGGGGATTGTCTTTTTGCTCAACTAACAAATGGTTAGCTTTTTCTTCTTCCATTAATGACTTTATATATTAGGACTATAAAAATTATAATAAAAATTGAAATAATCAATAAAATCAAGAGAAAATTATCTTCTTTTGACTCTTCTCTTTCCCATTTTGAAGGATCGTTGGGATATGCATCTGTATTATCACCGATACCATCACCATCGGAATCAATCCATTCATTTGGGTCATTCGGAAATACGTCTTCATTGTCTCCGTAACTGTCATTATCGGTATCTTTCCACTCATTTGGATTTGTTGGAAATGCGTCATAATTATCTCCAAAACTATCATTATCTGTATCATTCCATTCATCTGCATTATTTGGAAATACATCAAGATTTAAGCCTGTTGTTGAGTCTTCGCTAGTCTTCCAAGGATTCCATTCGTCAGGATATCCATCACCATCTGAATCTATACTAGCTGCAGGATCTTCTGGGAACGCATCATTATTGTTTTCTACCCAATCACCATCAACATCTATTCCTACGAAACCTAATCCAAAATTAGAATTATTCATATAAAAAATTGAATTTATTTCACCCGGATCTGTCCATACGAAATGTAATAGATTTCCCATAACATAAATATTAACATAACTCCATACCAATTCATTAAAAGTAATTTTCCTAATATTTTCCCAATTTTCTCCAAAATCCTTACTTATTAAATAAAATAAATCTCCCCCAAGGGAATCACCTCTTTCAAATGCAATATGAATATAATTTTCATTAATACCTATCTTTGGTACTCCTACAAAATGTATTCCAGGTGTTAAAGGGGTTATATTACTCCATGTCTGACCATAATTTTCACTTTTAATGAACGACACACCATCATAATAATTATCCTCTTCCCAGGTAATATATACTGATTCATTCATTGCAGCAATATCAGGAATATAAGATGTAATATTTTCTGAGAAAGTTAATCTTGTATCATTTTCCCATGTTTCACCTTGATCGATACTTCTTTTAAAATATATTTCATCATTTACATAATCTCTTTTATCATTCCAAGCGACATAAACATAATTTCCTGAAATTGCTATAGAAGGGACGAATGCTTTTACTTTTGTATCACTTATTCTTGTATCGTTTGTCCAATTGTTGCCATTATCAACACTTTTTTTATAATATATCGCCCCGCCATATCCATAATACATAGTCCCAACACTATCTCTTGCATCACCCCAAACAACATGAACAATATCTCCTTCACACACAATATTAGGGGTTCCGGAGATATTATTATCGGCATTACTTAATCTCATGTCATCTGACCAAGTATTTCCTCCATCTGTACTTCGTTTATAATATATTTCCCATCCTTTTGAAATATTCATTTCTTCATTATTTCTGAAATCTGACCATACAATATGAACATTATTGTTATATACGGCAATAGCTGGTTCTCCCGATGTAACATTTATTAATAATTTTTCATTTTCCCAAATAGTACCATTATTATAACCTCTTTTGTAATAAATTCCCGTATAATTCCGCTGAGAATAAATTACATGAACCGTACTATTATTTACGGCAATTGCCGGTATATAGCAATTTGTTTGAGGACCTGATAGTTGAAATGGATCCGACCAAGAGCTTTCCTGACCGTTTTCTCCATCGGCTATTACTCGAATTTGAAATAAAATTAACAACATCATTACTGTCAATGTAATAATAGTATTTCTTATCAATCAATTCACGCTCTTAAGAAGTAGATATAATCTATCATCATTTATATTTTGTTTAAGATCGAAATACTCAATCGTTTTGACAATCCCCTCCTTTTTTTTAAGACGGACGTAGGCCTCGGAAATGGCGTTGGGACATGTCCACATGCCATTTCTAAGCCCCAGAAACTGGGACTTTGCTTGTATCCCTCTCCGCTATGACATTAATCACATATAACCACTTCGGCCACTCCGTCCGGAATATCGAGGCGTCGATCATAAAATCTGACCTCGAACACTCGAATTGCTCCCTGTGTCGCCAAATATATTCGCCGGTCGCAACCCCTCGCTCGCCCCGTCGACTCTCTCGGGCGGAGCTTCTATGTGAAATCCGCCCGAATTTACGATACCTTATTATTTTCGTTTGTATATATCACTTATGACATGCTCCTATTCGCGGTCATAGTGCCGCAATATGGCTGCTTCGTCCTTGGTTAGATGTGCACCTTAATCTTCCACGGGCGGTCGCAATGCCGCAAGCTCCGCCTCAAGGTCTGCACATCTAACCTCGATATTCATCCTGATTTTTCAACATATGATAAATCACTTGAAGAAGCTTTCTTGCTCCTGCCATAGTAGCAACATTACCTGGTTTCTTCTTTTTGAGACGATAATAATAACGAGTGACCTTACTATCTGGTGCACATTGAATATGGATTCGGAGTGCTTCTACTAAGATCCATCTAAGGTGTTTAGAACCCTCCTTCGTGATTCTACCTTGATAACTACTATCGCCAGATTGATGGACTCTAGGTATCATTCCAGCATAGGAGTACAATTTCTCTTCAGAGCTGAACCGATTTATGTCTCCTATCTCTGAAAGGATTATCAATGCAGAATATACTCCTATTCCCGGTATAGTGCTCAACAACCTTACTTCATCATATTTCATACCTTCAATCTTTATCTTCAACTCTACAGATTTTACTTCATTTAATACCGCATCTAAAATTACCAAGTAGGAATTAATTGCTGGGATATTTAATCCCTGCAACCATTTCATACCAGCCCTGGTGAACACATCAGGACCGCAGAACTTCAAGTTTCTATGGTTCAACTCTGAATATATATGGTTCTTCAATTTGGTCCGGTGTCTTCCTAAGAATATCCTATGACGGACTAAATGTCTCACTTTACGAATATCTTCAGGCGGGATATAAGATGTTGGCAATGGATCTGCTCGTAACAAATCTGCTAGTGCCTTTGCATCGATCTTATCTGTCTTTATCCTTGACTCGGCTATCAGCCTTGTCTTTAATGAATGGGATAGAGATACTTCATATCCCAATCCATTGAGTATTTCGTAGACATACTCATAATACATCGATGCCTCAAACGCAATTCTTACATTCTTCAACCCATAAAAGAATTCTTCGATATCTTCCTGCTCCGTTCCTATCTTATCTTCTTTTACAACTTTACCTCCTTTTGTCATTACTATGGCCTGACAAAAGTTTTTATGTACATCCAATCCTGCGTATAGCATACTTCTGCACCTCCGAGCACATTATCTCGAAGGCGGATTTAAACATACCATCTTCCACAGTCGCTTGCGTCGCTATAAATAGCTCACGCATCGAAGGCGAGGGTGCATCTAGATTTCAAGCGGAGTTTGGCCCTTCCTATACCTCCCCTAGCCATTATATCCTTGTGCTGGCCATCCCCTACCTGCTCAGGATATTATAAATGATTTAAAGAAGCTTTATCATGTCCTTTGTTTTCCACACCTTAATTGCATTCTGTTTGTCAAAATGGGCATCATTACTCCATATCCCTTCTCCGTCTATCATTAATCCAAGTGCTAAAAATGAGGTATCATATTCATCAATATCTTTCATTATATGATATGCCTTTGGTATATATTTTTTAAAATCATCGATAGAGACTACCATGACATCAGTCATTAATGAATCTACCATGAGTTCAAAACCCTCAGTATCAAGATCACACCTCCTGATAATTTCATCTGAGTGATTTTGGATTTCTACAAAAATGTACTCGGGTGTAAAAAACTCAAATTTTGTTGATAATAAAATCTTCCTAGATATTGAATCCTTTATTAGTGCAGAAAATATTATGTTAGTGTCCACTACGAATCTCATTTGGTATACTTCCTATAATGTTTGTGAACTGCTTTCTTTATCATTCTGTCTAATTCTTCGACATCTTTCTCAGTAAGTTTACTTTTTTCTGCAATACGATCCAATATCTCTAATCGTTTTGCATAATCCCACATAGCTCTCCGTGCAATCTCGCTCCAGCGAATTTCATTATGTCTTTTAATGAATGAGTGGAGATCTTCTGGGATAGATAGCGTCATACTTGGCATATTCTCACCAATCTATATATGTTGTTTAACATATTTATGTTTTTCCACATATTTTATACTTTAGAACCGAGGCCAAACTCCTTCGATAAATACATGCCCCCTCGCCTTTAAGCCCCGTCCGCTCACTGCGCTGGCTTTTTACGCTATTGTTTGATTCGCCTGCTCGTTCGCCCCTAAAACCATTATCTCTCTACGGGGATAAAGGTTTTGCCACTACCGTCATTTCCGATTGCTCCTGGCTCCATAATTATACATCACTGAAGATTTAAATGCCCACTCTCGTCGCAACCCTCGTTCGCCCAGGAAAACCGGGCTCCCTCAGCCGGAGCTTCCACGGAGGCCTGCGTCCTTTGCACTTACCTTCTTCCTCCCCAGACCGTCTTGTGCCTGCGCCTCCGTGGTCTCGCTTCGCTCGCCCACTTAGTTTTCAAATTTCTTCAAAATTCGAAAACGAAGCCGTCCCCCTTATGCTCGGCACGCTTTATATTAGGAGAGGATTGTCTTTATATTGATGCGCTTTATAAGTAGATGAGAGGAAAATCAGAGCGTATCATCGACTTCCTTATCAATCATAATATGATGGACTTTTTTGAATATTTTTAAAATATACTTCTGCCCATTTTGGAGTTTTTCTTCTCCTCCTTTTAAATTCACTTTTTGTTATTATTAGATCCTCAGGTGTTGTTACAGATTCATAATGTTTCTCAGCAATATCATATTTGAGGTTCATATAGGAAAACCACCACCCACCAGACATTTTTTTACCATCTTTACTTAATTTTTCAAATCCTTTTCCGGCATAAGACTTATCTATCCACTCGAATTCATATCGTAAAATACCACCTACAATAGCAGTATTTCTATAATGTCCAATTAATTTATTATGTCCATAATTATAGCACCCTCTTATTTTATTGTTTACCACTTTTATTACTAATGTGTTGTCCGTTTCCTCACTATACCACACACCTTCAAACCGGTGCCTAAGCTGAAGGTCTTTTTTAGGAGCAGGAATTGTCGATACAACATTTTTTAATTCTTCAATATCTGATTTTAGCATGTCACTCTCTTTTTTATAAATGTTCATTTGATTTTGAAAACGATCAATAAACGTTGATATAGAACCAATAGTATCTTCAATACCTTCTTTTGTTCCTAAAAAGTCACCCACAGGGTTATCAGGGCGATCAGGATGAGCTTCAATATAATTAACTAAAGATTTCATTCTTTTTTTAAAACTATCGAGGTCTTTTTTCGTTTTCCACCGATATTTGTGGTTTGCATATGATTGTAGGTCAAAAGGTATATCTGATCTATTTTGGGCAAGAATTATTGTTTTATTTCGCAATGAATGTCGTACTCCCAATTCATAAAAGACATTTGGATTCCGGTCCGTTAGATCCGGTACTACAATTGTGCAATTTAAAATATCCTTTAGTATATCCTTCAATACATTTCCAGTTGTAGCCTCTGACCTCCAACATTTATAACCTAATTCCTAAAATGTTGGTTTAAAGATGTTTTTGAATATATGCTCCCACTCATCTTCCGTACAAGAGTGTGTACCTGAGAAGGGCATTAATATGAAACAAGTTTTTAAATCTTTTACCATATGTCTTCCTCTGATAAGGCTAATATATGATTATGCAATTGCAATAAACATATTAATTTACCTCAAGGAAATATGATTGCTATCCGAAATCCAATTACCGATAATATTCTATACCCTTATAAATTCTTTTACAAATTTTTTAAATTTTAAATCTAGCAACTCTTTAAACTCAACTATACTTTGATATTCAATCCTATCGTAACCAGCGATATCAGAGGGAAATCTGTTGGGTAATCAGTTCTACCCAATGCCCTTGGCTCTAATCCTAATTCGTCAAGTTCATGAATAATTATTTCTCTTGCGTTCTCTTGATTATTATTCAACATAGTTGGGCATGATACAAACACAGGAATTTTCATATTTTCCCTCCTAATATGTTTCTTATATATCAGATAAATGGATATAAATTAATTGCTATTTTACAATATATGTTTAAGGTGAGTCAGATAACCTTTAGTTATACATACCCGTTAGGGTCGGTGCGAAGCACCGAGTTTGGGCCGAGTCACCTAAATATTTCCTTATTTTATCTATCCTCATTTTCCTTTGTTTTTTTACGGTTCGAGATATTTCCCCATTCGTATATTTGAAATCCATCCCGTAAGTGGTTCGTCTGGACTTCCTTCTTTCGTGATAAAAATGTCTTGACAGGGAGGGATTTCCTCCATTTTGCGCTTTGCTACTGAAAGTGAGGTTTCTTCCGAGACCACAATAAAGCCTTTGTTCAAACCGAACTCAAATCCTTCTTTCTTCTGTGTGGTAACGAACTTCTCAAGAGTGTCATCTTGCTTACCACCAGTGGAAATATATTTATCGATGCTACTTTCATGGATCATATACTTCGGTTTTTTATCAGAATAGATAATAGGTAGGCGAGTAATATTTATAGGCATGAGTTTGTCTTTCAATTCCGAGAGCTTTACATCTTTATCGTCTTTTCCTTTTGGAATCTGGTAATGGGTTGTTATATTCAATCTCCTCATAATCGAGGTGACAGGTGCCTTTGCGCGTTGCTCGGGAGTAATTCGGTCGACCATTTTCTGAACTTGTTCATTTGCCGATTCAAAGTTTTCCCTACCAAAATAGAATGCCAATATGGTACCCACCCAGGTTGCGAACATCGGCAACATAATGTTGAAAACGGTCATGGTGTTCGCTTGGTCACTTACTATAGCAATCAAAGCTAAAGTAGTGATAGCCGCTATCGAAAAGATAATAGTCACATATGCAAGGACAATTCTGGTCCCGCCGTTTGAAGTTTTATTATTCTCTGCCATTTTCTTCCTCCTAAATTTAAAATCCTATCTTATATTAATTTGATGAGATTTAAGCATTTTTATATAATTACACATGTAAATTATTTATTATCGACAATCCCCTCCTTTTTCTTTATGACGGACGCAGTCCTCGGAAATGGCGTTGGGATATTGTCCTCATGCCATTTCTAAGCCCCACCCCTAAAACCATTATCTCTTGCTAAGATAAAGGTTTTGCCACTCCGCACTCTTGGATTGCTCCTTGCTTATAGGAGGCCTGCGTCCTTTGCTCTTACCTTCATCCTCCCCATCGGCCCTATTATAAAAAGCGCCGGTGGAAAAAGGGTGGCTTCCCCACATACAGTGCTTCGCACTGCACATTTCCTCGACCTTTGGTCTCGGTTTGCGTGCCTGTGGTAAAGCCGTCCCCCTTATATTCGGCGCGCTCTTTATTAAGGAGGGGAGTGTCTTAAAATAAAATTATTCTCTATTAAATTTTACATTATTGCTGATAGTGCTTTTAATAGAGAATCATTTAATTCTCTTAATAAATGTGGATTATAAAATATTATGTTCATTCCAGAAACATTAAATGGAAGTTTTTCTCCTGTGCGACATATTATTATTGTTGGTTTCCCACAGCCTTGGGCATACCCTAATTCAAACATTACATTTGGGTTAAGAGTACTTATATCCGCTATTACTAATATACTCTTTTGAATTCTATTTTGTATTTCTCTTAAAACTGAACCCACAAAATATTTTTTATCGGTTCGAATAGGTTGAAATTGTTTTTCAATAATTGGCAATCTTATTCCAAAATCATAAACATTTTCAAATTCCTCTGCAAAAGGCATAGCCACAAATACATAATCACCTTTTTCCACTCTCATAACAAATTGCGTTAATATTTCTGAACTCTTTCCTAGTTGTAAAAAATATTTATCTTCTTTTTTGATAATAGGGCTTTCATCTAAATCGGAAAGTTCCTTAAGATAAACTTTTAAAAAATTTACATTCATCTCTTTTGTTTCATTGAATCTTATTTTTTCAATTTCAAGTGTTTTATCAGTTTTTTCAAGAGCGGATTTAAAACTAACTAATTGTGTAAGAAAAACCTCTCTTCGATCAAGACCAAAACCTACACCATGATTAACAGTTGCAATAACTTTTACAGGTGGAGATATTTTAAATACCGTTTCTATCATTTTTTTGCACATAATACCTAAAGCTTTATAGCGAAACTGGAATCCTAGACCTATACCAATGAGAATAACTCCTTTTGCAGAAGTCCCACTTACATTAGTTATAATATTTACAGCTCCAATTTTTGTTTCTTCTGGCTTATTTAATAGAGATAATAATCCTCCTGAAACTTTATTAACATTTAATTCTGGACCAAACAATCCTTCCTCGGCGTTTTTCAACATGATATAATCCGCTTCAACATTAACGATACTTTCTTTATTCATTATCTCTATTTCAATTAGTTTCATATATATCATCTCCAAATAATCAAGATCATTACATATAAATGACCATATATATTTTACTAACAATATTGTTTGCCTTCACATCCCGTCGTCTTGTTGCATTCCTCTGATTGTAAAACTTCTTTTGCATTATCCTCTCCTCAACTTCGTCTTTCATATAAAAATCGCATATTTCAAGTAAAACTCTCTATTCCATAGAAAGTAATACACTAAAAACTTGCTCCAAACGATAAAACCATGAAATTCAAAACCGGAAAGAACAGGAATAAAAAACCAGGCAAGTTATTATCCAAAAGAAAGAATACAACCATTATAGCATAAGTTATTTAATCTCCATAATAGTGTGCCCTTACTTTCCTTTGCCAATTTAGAAACACTTCCCTTAGTGCATTTTTACTTTGTTTGGATAATTCCCCCATGGGCATTTTATGGATAAATACATCTGTAACACCTCTATCGAAAACTCCTCCAGAAATACTATTTTCTTTAAAAACAATAAGCGGAAGGCTTAAAGCAAACATAATACCTGCTTCAAGGTGATTCCATGGAGTCGAAAATGCAATTAAATCGTTCTGAACTCTTTCTTCTTTCATCCCCCTTTTCCATATCCCCTTATCTGTTGAAAATTGTTCAAATCCTAAAACAACTCCTCCCGAACAATGATTTGCAATAACTAAAACTTCCTTCAAGGGGAAATCTGCAGGATAATCCGTTCTTCCCAATGCTCTGGGTTCTAATCCTAATTCATCAAGTTCATGAATAATAATTTTTCTTGCACTCTCTTGATTATCATTTAAGGTTGTTGGACAAGAAACAAACACGGGAATTTTCATTTTTATCCTCCTATTAACCTCTTCATAGATAGACAGTATGATTATATATTAATTGCTATAAAAAAAAGTATAGGCTTAAAGGCTATTAATTTACTAATTCTGAATTTAGTCCCAAGAATCACCTCATTTTATTGGTAAACGGGTGCAGGCCTCGGAAATGACGTTGGGTTATTGTTCACATGCCATTTCTAAGCCCCATCCCTAAAACCATTATCTTCCTAAAGGGATAAAGGTTTTGCCATTCTGTGCTCTCAGATTACTCCTTGCTTCATGGAGGCCTGCGCCCTTTGTTCTTACCTTCTTCCCCCCACACCGTTTGGTTGCCTGCGCCTTCGATGTGCTCGCTTCGTTCGCCCATCTCAGTTTTCAAATTTCTTCAAAATTCGAAAACGAAGCCGTTCCCCTTATGCTCGGCGCACTGTAGCTCGTGATCTGTTATCATTTTATTTTTTATGAACTTTTTTGATATGGCTTTTAAGATTCTTCTTTTTAAGGCGTGCTTTACACTTTGGACATCTCGTCCATTTCTCTTCATCTT
This sequence comes from Thermoplasmata archaeon, assembly GCA_020348445.1. Taxonomy (GTDB): domain Archaea; phylum Thermoplasmatota; class Thermoplasmata. The sequence continues at coordinate 3,734,580 of CP070751.1, read as the reverse complement.
CCTTTTGAATAGTGGATTTCTTTTTAGCTTTGATTATGAAGACGAGAAATATAATGAACACGATCGTTATGATGATGGCAATCAGGCTGTAGAGGAGGGGAAAAATATCGTCTTTATCATCTCCTCTACCATCCTCCTCCCCATTAATCATTACGGAAATTTCACATATATATATGTCCCAACTCCCCCCGTTTCTATCATCCATCCAAACGATTCTATTGCCATAGATATCTGGTTTAATCTGGTTTGCGGTGTTGTTGCTTACCCGTATCTCAGTGTCCGTGATAATGTTGTACAGGTAAACATCTCGAATGAAGGCCCCCGTATGATTCTCAGCATCTTCCCAAACGATGAGGTTATCATAAATTGCAGGCCGTAAATCATGCGTAATCGCATTGGCTATCTGTTTCTCTAATCCGGTTGTTAGGTCAAATAAATATATAAGAAATTCACCACTATTTACACTAGATGTGTATATGATATAGTTGCCATAAATCGCAGGATAAGTATAATTTATGTGACCAGTTGTTATCTGCGTTTCGCTACCTGTACTCAAATCATAGAGATATATATCATAATTTTCATTCTTTTTTTCCTGCCAGACAATTCGATCTCCATGGATATCTGGATTCTTGCCAAAGAGTGCATAGTCATCATTTATCCTTATCTCGGTCTGGTTCGTCAGATTGTATAAGTAAATGCCGCCGAATGAGCTCCAGACTATTTTGTCGTCATATATGGCCGGATCATATTGATTTGTGGGATTTGGACATATTGGTGTTTCTGTTCCTGTGCTTAAATCATACATATATATATCCATATTATCATTCCTGTTATCTTCCCAGACAATTCGATTGCCGTGGATGGCAGGTGCAGTTTGATCATAATCATTGATGGTTATCCGAGTTTCTTCACCAGTGTCAAGATCATACATATAAATATCATAGCGTGAGCTCCAATTTCTATAGTCTTCCCACACGATTAGGTTGCCATAAATTGCTGGGTAACTTTGATCTCCGGAGGCGTTGGATATTTGGATCTCGGTTCCGATTCTTGTTTCAACGTGTTCATCCCCTTGGCCACTGATGGACGAAATAGAAAAGCTAGATAAAAATGTCCCAACCAAAACCAACCAAATAACTAGCACAGAAATAGCTTTCTCTTTCATTTTTCTTCACCGGGTATTTTCTTTAGATTTAATTGTTATTGGCAGTCTGTATTTTTTTACTTACGATCATACCTTAAGCCTCGCTTATATTCGGGAGTCGCCGTTAAACCCCATCCCTAAAACCATTATCTCTCTTCGGGGATAAAGATTTTGCCACTCCCTCAGTGTACCGATTGCTCACAAATCTAACTTCCATGAAGGCCTGCGTCCTTTGCTCTTGCCTTCTTCTTCCTCGGTACGTTTTTTTGAAGGAGGGGATTGTCTTTTAGAGAAGGTTTTATATGCTTCCAGATGCATTTATTCTTTGGAGAGGGAGGGCGGTAGATATGAGAAAAAAATTATTAAGCATTATGTTTGTGTTTGCTATTGGGCTAAGTAGTATCTCAATAACCACAGCATCCACTGATATAGGTGATTGGAGCGAGGATATTAGACTGACATTTAATGATGGACGCTCCTTATTTCCAGCTATTGCAGTAGAAGGCAACAACATCCATGTGGCGTATATCGACAATGAAGGTGCAGGATATCTCGAAATGTTTTTATGGTACATAAACAGCCGCGACCGCGGAAATACATGGAATCCTCCTATCTGCTTGGTAAGTGGTCCTTCAACAAAAGCATTACATCCAAAAATAGCAGTCAATGGAAGTAACATTCATGTAATATGGTGTGAAAGCGATGATAAAAGAATACATTATATTCGCAGTACAGATAATGGAAATACCTGGAGCCCTGAGATCGCAATAACGCCAATAATGTACGACAATTTTCCTAATTGGGATATCGGCGTGTATGAGAACAACTTGCATGTTGTCTACTCAGACTCAAATCATAAACTTTCTTACATTCATAGCAATGATAACGGCTTTACTTGGAGCGTTCCCGAAATACTAATACCTAACAGAAGTGTATCAATTGAGACAGCTATAGCCGTCAATGAAAATAATGTACATATAGTGTGGAGAGATACCGAAAGAGCAGGACACTTGATTCCGGATATCTTTTATATAAAAAGCAGAGATAACGGTGTAACGTGGGAAAAGGATATTAACATCACTAGTACACCAACGAATAGTAATTATTATGTTGATATTGCTCATAATAACGATTACATCTATGTTGTTTATGGTCATAAAGAGTCTAAAAGACAGGTTTATTTTAGCTATAGTGAAGATAATGGGAATACATGGGTTAAAAATATTAAACTCTCGAATTCTACTCACAATATTTTTGATCCGGCAATATCTGCAGAGAACGATAATATCTATATAGTATGGGAGGATGACCGGGATAAGGGAGGGAGTCTTGAAATTTACTTCAAAAGCAGTTTTGATAGAGGCAATACATGGAGTGTTGACACAAGACTTACGGTTGCCCCTGAGACTTCCGTTTCGCCGGATATCGTAGTTAATGAAAACATGGTTCATGTTGTCTGGGCGGATTATAGAGATGGTAATCATGAGATTTACTTTAAACAGATATTACTCCCCTTTCCATCAATCTCTGCTGGAGTGGATATAAATCCCAATACCTTTAATTTAAAAAGCAAAGGTAGATGGATTGCATGCTATATTACAATGAACAGCTCATATGATGTCAACGATATAGATATCAGCACTGTGATACTAGAAGATACAATCCCAGCTGAATGGGGTGACATCCAAGGCGATACACTCATGGTCAAATTCGATAGAAGCGAAGTGGAGGATATGCTGTCACCTGGAACTTACAATTTAAAGGTTACAGGAGAATTAACAGATGGAACAAAGTTCGAGGGATACAGCGATGGGATAAGGGCGATTGACCCTGTAAAATAAAAAAAATCGACAATCTCCTCCTTTTACTGTTAAACGGACGCAGGCCTCGGAAATGGCGATGGCAAACCAGCGATATGCATTTTCTAAGTAGCACCCTTCACTTGAATGATTAACTTTATCGTCAAATATAATATTATCGCTTAGGTTCCCTCCAAAGCACTTTTTATTCCCAGAGAATATTCCTCCATTTGTATCCCTTATACTTCACGCTTTTGAGCATACTCCCAATGTATGAATTAATAATTCCTTTCAATTCGATCCAATAATACCGTTTGAAAAATACTTTCAGTTTCCTGGATATATCTGAGACTTATTTCTTTTGAATCAAGACCCTCTTCCTTATAACCTTTGGTGTAACCTGAGGGGGGTACCAAATACCCTTCCAACAATAACTTCTTCTTGTTCTTCTTCAGGCCATAAATAGAGAGCTTATTTGCTGCCAGTCCTTTTTTTAACTTTACCTTTGTAATATTATCTATCAATATGTCCTTGTTGCCTTTTTCTTCCTTTAGAGTGTTTATGTCGATATCCCGAAGAATTGCCGGATCAGTGAATGGCCTTGTCCCTTTATCACCATAATATGAACCGATAGCAGCTCCAACTGCACCGCCTAAAATAAATCCGTATCCTTTAGAGGTTCGAATAAAAAGAAGTCTTCTCGTCGTTATAAGGATTGCATAAATATTAACTCCCAACGCTCCTGGTATTCTTACCTGGGGAATTAAACCTAACTTCCTTTCCTCATCCATATAATGATTCTCCCGATTTTGTATATTTCAGATTATAACCTTTGGTCTTGGTTCATCTGACAATTGCTCTATCCACTTATATTATTATCGCCCTCCCAAAATCCTTTTTACCACCCGAGAAGATACCCTGCCGGTGACCCCCATGCCCTCAAACTTCGAGTACGCACACGAACACAGGAACGAGATCGTCTGGATGAGCCAGAATACGAATACGATTCCCACATCCCCCGAGATAGAAAAAGCAATTTTGGAGAGCGTGAAAAGCAAGGAGTACAACCTCTATCCCTATGCCCCCGGGATCTTCGGACTTCAGGAGGCAATATTCAAGGACCTGGGAATCTCCCAGGATGAATTCGACTGCCTGATCACCCCAGGAGGAATCGAGGGCCTGTACATCCTCAACAGAGCTCTACTCAAGGAGGGGGATAACGTAATCGCTTCGGACCCGAGTTTCATGCCGATTCATCATCAGGTGAGACTTTCAAATGCTAAGGTAAAAGAACTGCCTGTCTACCAAGAGCCATGGAGGCTTACAGAAGAGCAGGTAAAAGAAGCAGTGGATGACAAAACCAGGATGTTTCTATTGATTGACCCCTTGAATCCCTTAGGCACACCTTATACAAAAGATGAGGTTAAGGCCTTCTGCGAGATTTGTAAGGATCACGACCTCTATATGATAGACGATATCACCTACAGGGATTTTGCAGACAGCCACACTTTGACAACCGAATTTTACCCCGAGAAGACCCTGATAGCATACTCCTTCTCAAAGAACTGCGGATTTGCGGGAATGAGAATAGGAGCCCTTTTGGCTCCAAAAGATATTATGAAGGAGCTCAAACCTTTCAACACAAATGTTCTTTCAGTGAACATAATTGCCCAGAGGGCCGCACTGGCCGCACTTCAGACAAAGGAACAATGGATCGACAGGGTCGTGGGGATTTCAAGGAAGAACCAAAAAGCTATCAAAAAATGCGTGGAAGGAATAGAGGGGGCCTTTCTTCCAGTATACCCCTCACACACAAACATGTTCGTTATAGACATCTCGGAAACGAAAATAGACCCAGACGAGGTTGAGAGGAAACTTTTGTTCGACCATCATGTCTTTGTAAGGGGCGGAAACTATCTCTCCAAAAGGTTCGGAAGCAGGTTTGTTAGAACATCGTTTTCAATACCAGAAGAACAGTGCGCAAGATTCTGCGGGGCCTTCCCCAAGGTGATTGAGGAACTCAGAAAATGAGTAAAATAAAAGACCACCTTATGAGAATCCAATTTTGTAATCGAGTTTCGGGGTTAAATGGCATAAACTATCGAATAGCAGATATTTACTCCTTCATGGATTTTTCTAATTTAGCTGTTACGACCTCTTTTAATAATTTACCATCGATTCTATTTCGGGCAACCTTCATAACTTCACCCATTATTACTTTAATTGAGCTGTTGATACTTTTAGGGTTCGAATAATGACCAATTTTTTCATCGACTAAATCTTGTATTTCTTCTATTGACAGGGGTTTTAGGTTCGATTCTGTGATTGCCTCTTTTACTGTTTTATCCGGGTTATTTGCCAATAATTCAAGAATAACTGGGATTGCTCCCTTACTAAGTCTATTTTCATCCAACTCCTGGAACAACTGGTATATGTCCTCGTCTGAAATTGAATCCACTTTTTTTCCTTTTCTTCGCAAAAACCTCAGCCTTTCCTCTAAGGTCACGGCAACAAGAGTAGGATTAACATTTAAATCCTTTACGATTTTATCAAATACGTCGAAATAACGGGATACAGCCAGGGATTTAACCAAATCGCTGGGAAGACCAAGTTTCTTCATCCTTTTTTCACGATCCCATACTGGTTCTGGTAAAGCCTTTCTCAAATGTTCCAGACGTTCTTCCGAAATTGGTGTGGGCGGTGAATCTGTATCTGGATACATCCTATTAGGTCCGGGTAGGATCCTTTCGAAATCATTTGTACCATTAGCAAAGACCTGTCTGGTTTCTGAAGGCACGCCCTTTGTTGCTTCTATTACCCGTATCTTGATCTCCTCCACAGCGGTCTTAACATCGGCTTCATCGCCCCAAACCAAAATGATGGTATCTGTGGATTTGGCATCGAATGATTCCTCTAACTTCTCAATCTCATCCAGAGTCAGGCCAAAATCTTCAAAATGATTGGAATATACTATATTTGGCATGACATCAAGACATGCGATTACCCTCACCCGCCCAGCAATCTCATCACCGAAGGTATTGCCAGGCTGTGTTGTTTTATCCAATATACCTGCAATAACCCGGAGTACCATCCCGTAGATTTTCCCATTGTTTTCAATAACCTCCCTAAACCGTTTGCACTTCGAAATCTTAAACATCGATGTAATGTCTTTAAAATCGCTACGAAAAGTTGCTTCCGTGATGCCTCGCAATCGCAGGTCGTCGCGGATATCGAGCAGAGCCTTTTGTCTTCTGGCCTCATTAGCCACGGCTTTTGGTATATATTGAAGTTTAGGTATCCCTTTGAGTTCCACCCTTGTTCCTCCCTCGATGCTCACGTTTACATCCTGGCGGACACTGCCCAATCCCCTACGCACCTTACCCGTCGATCTAAGCAACCTACCAATGGCCTTTGCAACCTCACCAGACTCGTTAGGGGTTCTAATATCTGGGTATGTTACCACCTCAACCAGGGGAATACTCAAACGGTCGGTTTTAAAAACAATTGTATGGCCCACATCGCTAACTTCTCTGCAAGCATCTTCTTCTAATCCCAGCTGAATAATTCTTATCTTTCTATTATGATAAGGAACCCATCCCTCGATGCCAATGATCCCAGTTCTTTGAAAACCTGTAGGTATGCTGCCATCCAGATATTGTTTCCTACTGATATGGATCTCATCCACAATGCTGCAATTTAGCAAAAGCGCGATCTCTAAGGCTATATCCAATGCTTGTTGGTTTAATGGAAAGGGAGGTGTGTCATCCATTTCGTAAGTGCACACTGTATCATCATAGAGCTGATAAATCACGTTCTTTTTGGTTTTGAATTCCATTAACGCGGTACCATCATATTCGCCAAGTTCGGAAAGGGTGGGCCTCATATGCCTTAAGATCTCAGCGCTGGGCTCATCTTTATGCATTGCGGCTCTGCATCGGCAGAATAATTTTTTTTCAGTATCCAATTGTTGATGGATTTCCAACCCACATTTTAAACCTAACTTACGGTAGTAATCTTCGTTATCTTTGTGCTTTTCTGCCATATTGATTTTCAAAGATTTCACCTATCATCTAAATATTAAACCATAATATGCCCAGAGTGATATTAATAAATAAATATAATACTTATTATGGTTCTATTACTGAGAAATTAAAAAAATAAAGTTCGTGTCATGTATTATAGGGAGCCATATGATGCCCATTAGGCCATAAAATTCTTTATTCTTGCTTGAACAGCGGTGAAGAAAGGTTTTTAAATAGAAATGATTTACAGTTGAAAGTTAAAATAATATGAGTGATAAAATGGAAGATGAAAAATCTTATCAAAATACAAATATACTAACTCAATTCTTAAAGAAAGAACCGATGGAGTTTACCCGGAAAGACATTATTAACTTTATCAAGGAAAACAATATAAAAATGCTTAATTTTAATTTTGTAGGAGGGGATGGTAGATTAAAGACATTAAGTTTCCCGATTAGAAGTGAAAAACAACTAAAAATGCTATTAGACTGCGGTGAACGTGTTGACGGGTCAAGTTTATTTTCATATATTGATCCAAGAAATAGTGATTTATATGTTATACCTCGGTTTAAAACAGCCTTTTTAAACCCGTTCTCTGCAATTCCTACCCTTAACATGCTCTGTTCATATTTTGATGCCAATGGTGATGAACTCGATATAGCTCCGGAGTATATTATAAAAAAGGCGCACCTGCAATTAAAGAAAAAAACGGGTATAAACCTTGAAGCATATGGTGAACTAGAATATTATGTGAAATATATTACCCAAGAAAGCGAACTCTTCCCTGGAGTGTCTCAAAGAAGTTATCAAGAAAGCAAACCATTTATAAAATATGAGGACATGAATAATGAAATCCTATATACACTTGCTTCATTGGGTATAAAGGCAAAATATGGGCATTCGGAAGTTGGCAATATTGTGCAAGAAGACGGCACACGATTTGAACAGTACGAGATAGAACTTGATTTAGAATCATTAGAAGATATGGCGGATCATGTTGTCATTGCAAGGTGGATAATAAGAAATATTGCAGTAAAATATGGTGTCGAGATAACATTTGCCCCTAAAATCGCAGTAGGTCATGCAGGAACTGGGTTACATATACATGTCGCTGCATTTAAGAAAAATAAAAACGTTTTATTAGATGATAATGAGAATCTAAGTGAAACCGCCAGAAGAATTATCGGCGGATTGCTCAAGTTAGCACCAAGCATTACGGCATTTGGGAATACAAACCCAACTTCCTATTTAAGATTCGTTCCCAATCAAGAAGCGCCAACTTACATATGCTGGGGGGATAAAAACAGATCTTTACTCATAAGAGTGCCACTCGGATGGAGAAAAATACCTGATCTTAGTTTTAAAATAAATAAGGGCATTACCAACCGAAGTTCTTGCAAAGAAAGACAAACTATTGAGTTAAGATCTCCAGATGGATCTGCGAATATTCATTTGTTGTTAGCAGGTATTGCGGTAGCAGCAAAATTTGGTTTGACAAATGACGAATCAATAAGGTTGGCCAAAGAATGTTATGTTGATTTAAATATATCCAAAGAGGGATATAAAAAGAAGGAAGAAAAGTTTAATCACCTTCCGACATCCTGCTTTCAATCAGCAGAAAAATTAAAAGAACAGGCTTATTTTTATAATGAAGATGATGTTTTCAACAAAAGGATCATCGATGGTCTAGTAAAGCAGCTTGAATTATTTAAAGACAAAGATCTAAATAAAAAATTGAAAAAGGATAGACAAATAGCGGAAAAATATATAAAAAACTTTATTCATTGGGGATAATTGCATCAATTTACTAGGAAAACCTCACCTAAGTTAGATATTTATGATAATAATATACGTATAAAAAAAAATGAATAAATAATAATTAATTAGATAAACAATTAGGGTGATATAAATAGCGAATGAAGAGGACATATATAAAGGGTACCGAGGCTCGGCAAAAAAGAAACTTAAAGAATCAGGTGTAAAAGTTTGGAGCGATGTAATCATCAAATCAGCTAGAGGAAAATTTGAGGGTATTATACTCCCCAGGGCGGAAACTGAGGACGATCAACACATTGTACTAAAACTTCATAACGGTTACAATGTAGGTTTAAAAGTGAGCTCAATAAATTCAATTAAAGAAATAGGTTATAAAGAAGGGCATTATAAAATCCCGGAATCTGAGTTCCCAAAGGACCCTAAAAAACCCAATGTTACACTTTTTGGGACTGGAGGCACCATTGCATCGAGATTGGATTACCGTACAGGTGCAGTAATCCCAGCATTTACCCCAGGTGAGTTATATGGTGCTGTGCCAGAACTTGCGGGCATTTGCAATTTAAAGACCGAGAAATTGTATGGCATATTCAGTGAGAACATGGGACCAAGGCAGTATATAACAACTGCAAAGGCAATCGGCAAAGAGATTGAGAATGGTGTTGACGGTATCATCATTGGCCATGGTACGGACACAATGCATCACACTGGGGCAATATTATCGTTTATGGTTCAGAATCCGCCTGTCCCAATAGTCATTGTAGGTTCGCAGAGATCATCAGACAGACCCTCAAGTGATGCGGCATTGAATTTAATATGCGGAACAAGAACCGCTGCTTTTTGCGATATTGCTGAGGTAATGGTTTGTATGTTCGGGCCTACAAGCGATCAATACAATTTACTGCATAGGGGCACGCGTGTTCGGAAAATGCACAGCAGTTACAGAAGTACATTTAGAACAATAGGTGACATACCACTTGCAATTGTTACCCCAGGGGATTTCAAGTATATGAGAAAAGACTATAATAAAAGAAGAAGGGATCAAGACGTGAAGATAGATACAGCATTTGAAGAGAAGGTGGCTATAGTATACTATTACCCTAACATGATGCCTGATATTATAGAGTCACTGATAGACCATAAATACAAAGGCATAGTCATAGCGGGTACTGGACTTGGTCATGTCAATAAACCACTGTATGAACCCTTAAAGCGTGCTATAGAAGATGAAATAGCGGTATATATGACGGTACAGACCTTATGGGGATATGTGCAAATGTATGTATATGACACTGGACGTGACCTGATGAAGATCGGTGTGGTACCAACAGAGAATATGTTGCCTGAGGTCGCATATATGAAACTTGCCTGGGCGTTGGGCCATACAAGCAACTTAGATGAAGTAAAAAAGATCATGCTTACACCTATTGCAGGCGAGATTACAGAAAGGGAACCACATAACGGTTATATCATATTGCAAGGAGGAATACCTGAAGTTGACAATTTTGTGAATAGATATTTGAGATAGATATTTCTTTTTTAAAGTAAGGGCCCACTGAGGAATAAAATATATTAGTAAAAATTTTGTAAGAATCTTGGCATTTCATAATTATCAAGATAATAAAAAGAGTTTAAATTCCACCATGCCGAGGATATACTTGACACTTTCTCCGACGTAGCACGAAAGCAGAGGAAAACAGAGGGCCAGCAAAAGTATTTAGCTATATTCATAAAAGGCGTCGGTTGGCTTTTTTCGGACTGATATCCCCACGAGATGAGGGTAGCTGACTACGATGATTTGATTATGAAGACAACATCAAAGGCTAAAAAGCTAATGCACGTCCTAAACAGTGATATTCCCCTCAGGAAACCCGTGACCAAAGACGCCATGAGCTCCCCTCAATGGGAATTCGTTTGACAAAAGAAATCCTTAAAACACAGCTTGAGATGCCAGGCCAGTTGGATTTTCTTAAAAAGAAGTACCATCAGGCAATCTTGAACGACACGATCCCACTGTCAATCGGTAGTGGTATTGGACAGTCACGAACCTATATGCTGCTTCTCAAAAGAGCCCATCTTGGGGAGGTAAGTGTCACAGTGTGGCCAAAGCAGCTCAAGGATATTTGTAAAAAGAAGAACATTCAAGTGCTGGGGTAATCAAATTACTTGATGGATTGGCATTCATAATAGGGTCATCAACTATTTTAAAAGGCAGTAATCATCCTGCTTATCCTTAAACTCCTTTAACTTCTCATTTACCAGGTTAATGAGCTCATCCAATGTGTGCAATTGGTTCATATCCTTTTGGGCGATCAAGAGATATAATTCCGAGTCCTTGAAAATGTAGGCAGAAGGGAATTTTGCCTTTTCCCAGGGATATTTTGATTTGAACTCGTCCTTGTGGAAAAACTCCACTGAAATCTCAAGATTCTCGATAAAATCCTTCCATTGGGTCTTCATACCCAGATTCCCATAAGTCAAGGCGCAGAGATTGCATTGGTATGTATCAGGTTTTACTATCTTGTGAAAGTAATCCGAAACAGAGCTGATGATGCCTGAATCAGCGTTGTATATGAATATAAGTTTTCCATCCATTAATTAGCTCATTGACATCCTTATTTATATTTTCTTCGCATAGAATGTAACCAAATCTCGTCAAATGTAAATAAAAATATAAGGGCCAGAATTAACTGGCCTCTTTTAGTTTTTCGATTGCTTCCTCAACACCCTTGCTTTCATTGTCCAGCCATTTTTTGTATTCTTCAAGTTTTTCTATCTTTTCCTCGGATGTGAGGAACTGTCTTCCGCAACACATTCCATGTGTCATTTTTTTCACCTCCATAGCTTATATCGGGTTTCCGATATCGGATATGCGATAGCTTCTATATAAACATATCGGTTTTCCGATACTTTTTGATAATACCAAACGTTTTAATATCGTTTTTCCGATACATTGAGCGATGACACATTGTCAGATGAAAGGTTTCTTGAATTTCCTTATTCTTTGGCTTATCAGTAAAAAGAGCATGACCGGGGCCGAGATAGCAATTGAGCTTGAAAAGAGAAAGGGACACAAACCAAGCCCGGGAACAATCTACCCTGTTCTAAAAGATCTAAAGGACAAAGGCCTTTTATCTGTCGATAAAAATAAGCGCTACTCCCTTACAAAAAGGGGGCAAAAACAGCTTGAAGCCCATATAAACACATTTTTTGAAACGTTCTGCGATATAGATGAAATGAGATCATGTATTTGTAAAAAATAAAAAAAAATTATACAGGTTGAGGATTTGCAACCTGCTTTTTGCTCGAGCATTTTTCCTATTTTATTTGATGTATGGCGAAATTTCGAAGTGTAGAGAGCCTAATAATTTAGAAAAAGGATTTTGGATAGGCATTCTTTATTTTCTTGCCATCTTGGCTTCGCCAACATATCCTCTTTTGTCGAGATAGTACATATATCCCTTTCGCTTCTTGATCCTCTCGGATCCGACTTTCTTCTTTCTGCCGCGCTTGTTGGTCTTCATTGGTGCGCGCCATACATATCCGTCTTTACCTACATAGTACAAAAATCCTGGCTCACGTGTAATTTTCTCTTTTCCTATTCTGTGTCCCATATGGAAACCTCCTTATTTGGCGAAAAAACAATTGGTATAGAATATAACATTTTCCCTCTCATTATCAGAGGAGAAATTCGCAATCGAGGGAAATTCCATTATTTGCTCCTTAAAATATTACCGGCAATTGCATTCTGCCCGACGGATATCCCGCCATCGCCGCATGGGACATTATTGTGGGTTACGAGGGTCAAATCCCCCTTTTTTACCCCATAATTGATAATTCGAACAATGGGAAGATTATAGGCCACGCCCCCTGTTATTCCAATTATGGGAATATTCAGTTCCTTGGCCCTATCTACAGCTATCTCAACCATGGACTCGAGGACAGCAGCGACCATGGAATATGCCAGATTGTACTTATCTTGGTCAGTAAGATCGCCATTTTTACAGTATTCAAATAACTGCTCAAAAAGAGGGAGAGTCTCTACCACCTGAACCTCAGAATCTTTTACCCCACCCTTGAAATCGAACTTTCTCTTGCCTCTATTTAGATATCTCTCCAGCTTTATCGCAGGTTCACCGTCATAGGTCTTTTCACAGCATACTCCGAGATAACAGGAGATTGCATCAAGAAAGCGCCCTAAGCTACAGCTTATTGGGCTGTTTTTCAGGGCTTTCCTAAAAACAGAGGCAGTTTCATCGTCGAAATAATCAGTTTCAATCCCGAGTTTCTCTGAAATTGCAAAAACCAGCCTTCTAGGGTCGGATACAGCTTTATCTCCCCCAATTAAAGGAAGGTACTCCAATCTAGCTATTCTAGTAAAATCAGTAAAGGAGGACAAAAGGACCTCACCACCCCAGATATTCCCGTCTGAACCGTATCCTGCTCCATCAAGTGTCAAACATACTATCTCATCTGAGATATCATTGTCCACCATCAACGAGACTGCATGGGCCCAGTGATGCTGCACCTCAATTACCTCGGCTTCATATTTCTCACCCAACTCAGAGGCAAAGTGACGGGATGTGTAAAGGGGATGTAAATCAGCACCTATTGCATCCACTTCTGTAATACCAAACAAATTCATTAGATGATATGTAGCAGATCTTTGGAAGTCATAAACGTTGTATTTTCTTACATCCCCGATGTACTGGCTCGTGTACATTTTTCCACCAAAGGCAACAGAAGTTGTCAGATTTTCCTCAGGACCCACTGCTACAACCTTTTTATCATGATGGGGATTCAATTCCTTGGGGACAAAACCCCTTGATTTTCTAATAAAAAATGTCCTGCCCTCGAAGGGAATCAGAACTGAATCATCGATTCGATTTATTATGTTCCTGTTATGAAGCATGTAAACATCCACACCCAGTTTAAAAACCCCCTCATTGTCTATTACAATGGGCTCTCCAGGGGGATTTGCGGACGTCATGATTATTGCATCTTTTTTCAGGTACAGAAACAACAGATGCTGGATTGAAGAGTAAGGTAAATATATGCCGATATTATCCAATTTAGGTGATACCAGGTCCAAGAGGTAATCATCCCTGCGATCTTCTCTTTTTTGCACGATAACAATGGGCCTTTGAAGGGATAAAAGGAGTTCTTTGTCAAAGGAAGATATCTCGGCAAGCTCCCTTGCGGCATTTATATTCCGGGCCATCACGGCAAAGGGCTTTTCAGGCCGGGAATACCATTCCCTGAACCGGGAAAGAACCTCGAGATTGCAGATTAGGTGCATCCCGCCCCAGCTTTTAAGAACCCCAATGGCTCCGGAATCGATTTGCTCAGCAAAATGTTCGATTGCATTATCGGTTTTGATTACCTTCTCATCCTTTCCATACAGAGTAAAATGTGGGCCGTCGTCCTTGCAGGATATGGTTTGGGCATAAAACCGCCTATCAGATGGTATGTCATATTCACCCTGGCACTTCTCACACAGTTTAAAGGGATTCATTGAAGTATTTATCCTGTCGTAGGGTACGGATTCTATGGCTGAGAAGCGCGCCCCACAGTTTGTACAATTTATAAAAGGGTAAAGATATCTTCTATCCGTCTCATCAAACAGTTCAGACAGACAATCATCGCAGATGGCAGTGTCCGTGGGAATAACAGAGCTTCGCTCACCATCCTCGCTAAACACAATACTGAAATCCTGATATTCCAATCCCCGAAAGCCATCATCAAATTCCATTCGCGTGATTTCAGCAAGGGGGGGAAGCTCTGATTTCAAATGTTCAATCAGTTTCTCGTGATTTTTATCCACCACGACCTCCACATTGGAGCCATTATTCCTAATATAACCCTTTAATCCCAGGGATTTTGCCACTCGATAAACAGCAGGTCGAAAGCCAACGCCCTGAACCAAACCATAAAAGACTATCCTCATATCCTCAAACCTAGATTTCCAATTCTGACATCAATTTCTTGATTCCTACCCCGTGCTTTGCATCTGTTTGGCAAATTTTGGTATGCGGATTGATTTTTTTAGCATCGCTTTCGATCCTCTTAATATCAACCTCCATGATGTCAGCCAAGTCGATCTTATTGATAACGATAACATCTGCCAGACCAAATATGGCAGGATGCTTTCTTACCATATCATCCCCTTCAGTAACAGAGATAACAACTGCCCTTTTATCTGTGCCCAAGGGAAAGTCCATTGGGCATACGAGATTGCCGACGTTCTCTATGAAAAGGACGTCAACACCCTTAAAATCCAAATCCTCCAATGCATGGGACACCAAGTGGGCGTCAAGATGACATTCCTTTCCTGTGTTCAGGGAAACTGCGGGAACATCATGATGCAAGATGCGTTTATAATCGTCATCACCTGCTACATCCCCTGCTATTGCCGCCCCTTTCTTCCCTTTTTCCCCCAATATCTCCAAGATCCTCTCGATTAAGAGGGTTTTACCTGATCCAATGGAACCCATGAAATCTATTGAATATACGCCATATTTCTTTAACAAAGTTGCATTTTCCAAGGCGATTTCCCTGTTGGCCTTTAAGATATCTTCTTCAACTGATATATCCACTGTTTTGTGCATGTTTTCAATCTCGAAACCCTAATATTCTAAGGGTATAAGTACGTTATCCAATAAATTGGGATACCCAGCATAAAGACAATCGATAAAAAGGCTTTCCAAAACTATTAATGGAAGTTATTTATTTACCAATTCGCAAAGGGGGCGTTGTAAAGAAGATGAATAATAAAAAGGCAGAAATGAGCTTTTGGGAACACTTGGAGGAGTTGAGAAAGCGCATAATCTATTGTCTTGCAACAGTTTGTGCAATTGCTATTTTCTGCTTCATTTTTGGATTGAGAGAGGTCAGTGTGGGTGGAATTACATTATATTACCCTTTTCCGGAACTGTATGACAACATCAATACCCTGGTTTTCAACCAAATAAGAAATGATTTGATTAGGGATCCCAGAATTCAGCTAATCCCCATTGGAATAGCGGATCCAGTTGTAGTCCAGCTTGAGATATCATTGTTTCTCGGAATCCTGTTCGGGATGCCCATGATCGTGTACCAGTTGGGTAAGTTCGTGGCTCCAGGGCTCTACCCCCACGAGAAGGCCATTTTAATCAAGACCGCCTTTCCTGCCACATTCCTGTTTGCCTTGGGTTGTGCCTTTGCCTATTTTATAATAATTCCATTTACAATCGATTTTCTGTACGGCTTTGCATTTGCAATGGATATTCAGCCATTTTTATCCCTAGAATCATTTATCTCCTTCGTGATAATATTTCTTATAGCCTATGGCCTGGTCTTCGAGCTGCCTATAATCATGGTGGGATTAACGCGATTGGGGGTGGTTTCTGCCCAGTTCTGGCGTGAAAATTGGAGATACGCTTTTGTTGGAATGGTGATATTTGGAGCAATTGTAACCCCTGATGGAAGCGGAATAACCCAGCTTATCGTGGCCATACCCATGATGTTATTGTATGTTATCGGATATTTGATCGCTAAACGCCTGCAAAAAGGTTAAAAAGAGGGAATGATATAGCACATATGGTATAAGAGGCTGATGAAATGCTCGGTATGGGCGAAATACTCATAATCGTCTTTGTCATAGTAATCCTTATATTTGGCGCAAAGAAACTACCAGAACTAGCGAGAAGCCTAGGAAGGGCAAAGGGTGAATTTGAGCGGGGAAAAATGGATATCGAGAGGGAAATCAAAGAGGAAAAGGCCAAAGATGCAAAAAAAGAAGAAGAGGCCAAGCAAGAGAAGAAGGAGGAAAAAGACATAGTAAAGGCCGCAAAAGAGCTCGGAATCGAGACAGAGGGAAAATCTGAAGAGGAGCTCAAAAAAGAGATAGCTGAAGCCATGAAGTAGACAGTTTACCATTAAAAACATCTTTTTATTTATCCAGTTTGAATAATCATTTAATTTTTCGACTTGTGATCACCAATTCTCCGTGTTTCACACCCTTTACAGCTTTTATGTTGTCAGAAAGAGCTCTTACGTCCTTGGCCTTTCCTTTAACCACCAATACCTCAAGGCACAGGTGCTCATCTATATGCAAATGTGTTGTGGAGGAGATCTCGGAATGATGGTGATGTTGGATGTGAAGTAGTTTATTGGTGACATCTCCCACATCGTGATCATATATGATCGTCAAAGTCCCTATTACATCACTTCTTTCGTCCTTGACCTCAGAGTCCAGTATGGATTTTCTAACCAGATCTCTTATGGCCTCTGATCTGCTTGAGTATCCTTTTTCCCAAATTAAAGCATCGAATTTTTTAAGCAGTTCTGGCTCAAAGGACACACCCACTCTGGTAATGGTTTCCATGGTATCACTTCTTTGGGTAATCGTGCTACCAATATAAGTTTTCTACGATTTATTACCATCAATAAAAAACAGATAAACGAGTTCATTTAAAGGCTGAGAACCAAGATACTACTTCCAACCCATCTCTTTTCTTAATTCCTCCATGGAAATGTCAACCTCAGCAAACTCTTCATCAATGTTCTCCCATTTTTCCAATACCTTGTCCTTCCCCTTTCCTTCCTTGAGCTTCTTTTTCTGCTCTTCAGTCATTTTCTCCAGAGGTAACAGCCAGGAAATGATCTCATGCGCACCTTCGAAGGCCCTCATATCGCCGTCCCAATCCTCAAGTACATCCCCAAACCTTTTTTCAATCTCCTCCTTCACGGCTTTCAGTTTAGGTGGGATGCCCCTGCCAGTGAATATGAGGGCAATAAAGAAATGTTCTCCCCTTTCAAGATATATGGTCTCCTCACCAAATTCAAGTTTTTGAAGGCCTTTTTCCTCCCGCATACTCTCGTCTCTTATGAATGCATCGCTAACAAAGTCCTTGACCCCTGTTAACATACTGCTTAAGATGTCCTCGTCTATCTCCTCGTCCACCTTAACAGATGCATGGGCAATGAGTCTGCCGTTTTCAGATATGAAAAAAACTTCCTCCACAACAGGCCTTTCTTTATATCTCTTGACTGCAAATGCACATCCCAAAAGAATAAAGAATATCATGGGAATCAAGGGATAGGGCCAGTAAATTCTTTCCAGGAAGGATAAAGAGGTCTTCTCCTGTTCCACTGAGATATCTATAGGATTGGAGCTGATATCTACTTTA
Source organism: Thermoplasmata archaeon (assembly GCA_020348445.1). Classification (GTDB taxonomy): domain Archaea; phylum Thermoplasmatota; class Thermoplasmata. Next base: position 3,716,669 of record CP070751.1, on the reverse strand, counting down.
CCGTCTGACATGGTAAAGACAACATCAGTAAGAACATCATCCTTGGTTTTAGGTTTCCAAGTTGCCACATGGGTTTTCGGATCGATTTGGATCTCTCCGTAATTTGATGTGAACGAAAGACCCTCGGTTATGGAGCCGAGTATAAAATGATCATCCAAATCCACACTCCAAGTACCCCCAAATTTCACTTGAGCGCTTTTCAATGTTCCTTTGTATCTTGGCTCCTTATATCCTATATCAACGAAAAATGCAAAATAAGGTGTTTGATAACCACTTCCCACACCCAAGGAATCAAAGGCTTCCACACGCCAGTAGTACCATGTTTTATCCATTAATTCTATCTCTGGGACATAAGATGTATCGACTATAGCAGTGACAACTGTTATGTTCTCGGTAAAAGCAGAACTCGTGGAATACTCCAACGTGTAATCTACAATATAATCTCCGCGATCAGGATCAATGGATGCATCCCAGATAAAGTCAGGATATGTTGTATTAACCACTGAATCGTCCTGAGGGTAAGACAATACAGGAATAGAGGGCTTATCATTTGTATTGTTGACATGAATTATGAAATATGTACTATTGTAACCACCATTACCGTCATCTACAACAATGTTTACCCAGTACCATCCCACATCCGCATTTCTCGGACTACCTGACAATACTCCATTACTTTCATTGATCGAAAGCCAGGATGCGTTGGTGCTCCTACTCCATGAAACCATGTCACCGTCGATATCAAAATAATCATAATCAACCAGGTACAGGGAATCCTCATCAACAAATTCCAAATTGCCAGTGGTTATGATTGGGGCATCGTTGGTGTTGTTCACAGTCAGAGTGTAGTTGACAGAATGCATCCCACTGTTGCCATCCATGACAGTGACGTTGATCCAATAGGAGCCCACATCATTATTTACGGGTGTTCCGATCACGGTGCCTGTTATGTCGTCTATAGAAAGCCAAGTGCCATTTGTATTGAGATAATAGATAATCACACCCTGACCGTCGTCATTGCAATTAAAGTCCACCAAATACTGATAATCCTCATAGGAAATCGGTGTTGGTAACGTTGTTATCAGTGGAACGGTGTTATTCACAGTAATTGTATAATTTCTCCAATCTATTCCGCCATTTCCGTCACTTACTGTAACATTAATCCAGTACCATCCCACATGATTATTGTTGGGAAGTCCACTTAAAACACCCGATATGTTGTCAATATCAAACCATGTCGCATTTGTATCCATGGAATATATTATGTTGCCCTGATCGTCATCATTGCTGTTAAAATCATCCAAAAACGTCAAGTCTTCATCAACAAGTTCAATTGGTGTATTGGTAATCGCAGGGGGCGTATTGTTTACAGTGATCGTGAAGTTCGAGAATGCTATGCCTCCCCTGCCATCATCGACTGTCACATTGACCCAGCACCATCCCACCTCATGGTTTTCAGGAATACCGGAAAGCTCACCAGTTTGGGAGTTTATGGTAAGCCATGATGCATTTGAGTCACGGTACCATGAAACTGCTGTGTCGTCTACATCTATGTATTCATAGTCCACATAGTAAAGGGAATCCTCCAGGGCAAACTCAAGATCTATTGTGGTGATAACAGGTGGATCATTGACGTCTGACACGTTCAATGTGTAGTTCCTGTAATCAATACCCCCATTACCGTCATTAACACTGACATTGATCCAAAACCAACCTACATGAGAATTGTCGGGAGTGCCGCTTAAAATGCCTTCAACAGGATCAATATTAAGCCACGTTGCATTCGTGACAAGATAATATGTGATGTTTCCTTGACCATCATCATCACAATTAAAATCATCTATATGAAGCATGTCCTCAATTGCGAAATCATCAGGTGTGTTGGTAATATGCGGTTGAGTATTGAAAACAGTAAGAGAATAATTGACAAAGTCGATTCCACCGTTCCCATCAGAAACCGAGACATTGACAAAGTACTCACCCACATAAAGATTAATTGGGACCACGTTCACAACACCAGATATGGGATCTATATTGAGCCAAGTTGCATTGCTTGCAAGTGAATATATGATGTTGCCCTGGCCATCGTCGTCGCAATCGAAGTTATCCAAGTGGAGTATATCTTCCGAAGCAGTGGCATCGGGTATCGTAGTTATGTTAGGATGCACATTATGTACTGTCAATGTATAATTAAGGGAATCCACACCCCCGTTTCCATCGTTAACTGTTACATTGACCCAATACCATCCAACTTCAGTGTTATATGGAGTTCCACTTAATATGCCCTTATCGGCAACAAAACCAAGCCATGTTGCATTTGTTTTCATGGAATAAACGATATTGCCCTGGTCGTCATCAATGCACATGAAATAATCGGCGTGTAGAGTATCCTCGAACGCTTCCTCTTCTGGTGTAGTGGTTATCAAAGGAAGTGTATTGTACACTGTTAAAGTATAATTCCTAGAATCTCTTCCACCATTTCCATCTTCAACAGATACATTTACCCAATACCATCCAACAAGGGTGTTGTTTGAAGTCCCACTTATTATTCCAGTCAAGGAATCGATATTTAACCAGGTGGCATTTGTTATAAACGAATAGACTATATTACCTTGAAAATCGTCGTCACAATTAAAATCATCCAAATGAAAGTCATCTTCATCTGTGAATTCTATAGGGGTATTTATTATGGACGGAGGGGTGTTGCTCACTGTTATTGTGAAGTTGGTGTAGTCGGTTCCTCCTCGTCCGTCATTTACAGTTACATTCACCCAACACGAGCCCACATCATCGTTCTGTGGGATTCCTGACAGTACACCTGTACTTGTGTCGATATCTAGCCAAGAGGAATTTGTGTACAAGGACCATGTCATAACTGGATCGTCAATATCGATGTACTCGTAATCAACTGAATATAGGGAATCCTCATCTACAAATTCGATATTTGTTGTAGTAATAATCGGAGGATCGTTTACATCATCCACTGTCAATGAATAATTTATAAAATCCATGCCTCCATTGCCGTCTGTCACACTCACATTCACCCAATACGATCCAAGATGGGTATTGTTTGGCGTGCCATTTAATTCGCCTGTAGTGGAATTGAAAAAGAACCATGTGGCATTTGTGGCAATTGAATATATAATTGTACCCTGGCCATCATCATTGCAATCAATATCATCATGATAGGGGATATCTTGAGTCACAACAGGAATGGGAATGGTAGTTATGGTTGGCAGAGTGTTTATAACTGTGATGGTGTAATTGATATTGTCAATTCCTCCGTTTCCGTCATTAACAGTGACATTGACAAAATAAAAGCCAACATGGGTGTTATTGGGTGTTCCATTTAAAAGGCCTGTCGAAGGATTTATCATAAGCCATGTCGCATCGGTGGTGAGGGAATATATGATATTTCCCTGACCCTCATCGGTACAATCAAAATTATCAGAATGTAAAAAATCCTCCTGGGCTGTAACATCTGGTGTTATTGTAATAATAGGTTGTACGTTCAGAACAGAAAGGGAATAGTTCACGAAATCCTTTCCACCGTTTCCATCATCCACCGAAACATTGACCCAGTATGATCCCACATGAGTATTATTTGGTATCCCGCTCAGAATTCCAGTTGAGGGATTCAAGTTGAGCCATGTGGCGTTTGTCTCCAATGAATAAGTGATATCACCCTCCCCATCATCATCGCAAGTGAAATCGTTGAGATGTAATGAATCCTCGATTGCCACTTGATCTGGATCTGTGGTAATTGTCGGGGGGGTGTTATTTACCCAGAGTGTATAGTTTACAGAAACGATACCCCCATTTCCATCATCTACGCTGACTTTCACCCAATAAGATCCCACATTTGTGTTATCTGGTGTTCCACTTAAAAGCCCTGTTACTGGATGAAGAGAAAGCCGAGAAGCATTTGTAAGAAGAGAGTATACGATATTGCCTTGTCCATCGTCGATACAGTTAAAATCATCCAGGTGAAGGAAATCTTCCTGGGCATATTCATCTGGTATCGTGGTAAATTGTGGTAGGGTATTTATCACATACAAGGTGAAATTATGGAAGTCGATACCACCAAACCCATCATCCACACTGACATTTACATAGTAACTTCCAACTTCAAGGTTCGTAGGGGTGCCTTCTAAAACACCAGTGTCCGAATCTATATTGAGCCATGTGGCATTCGTATCTAGTATCCAGGTAACTATATCTCCATCGAGGTCGATGTTATCGTAGTCCACACTGTATAGATCGTCTTCATCGGTGCTTGTAATGTCTGAGGTGGTTATCGCTGGCGGATTGTTTTTCACAATCAGTGTTAGTGGGCTGGTTTGATTAGGCTCCTCACCATCATAAACAGAGAAAGTGTAATTATAGGATCCTCTTTCAAAGGATAGGTTATAGAAGTAGATCTTACCGTCTGTAGTATCAGTATCAGCCATATCTGCTTCTAGCATGGTATAAGGACTTGCAGGATCTCCTTGGATGTGAAGTAATACCTCAAGAGTGTCGCCGTCAAAATCCAAAACCGTGACAGTGAAATTGAAATATTCTCCTCCAAAACCTGTTGGGGGTGTCACATCTTGTAATAAAAAAATTGGTATGTTGTTTATGAGGGTAAAATCCTCAAATGTCGTGTAGTTCCATACCCTGTTAAAACCTGTATCATTGGCCTCAAAGCGATATGAGTACGACCCTTTTGAAAAAGTTGTGTTGTAATAGTACTCCTTACCATCACTAAAAATAACATCAGAAGGATCGAGTTCTAACATAGTAACATTACCTACACCAGAAATGTTGATATTCACGCTGCCAGCCGGATCGTTGTCAGTATCCACATAAACCAGTGAAAAATTGAACCAACTGCCTCCGTATTCACTTTGGTTGATGCAACTTCCTAGCAACTCATGAGGGGTATTCTTTACCAAGGGCACATATCTCTCAGCGCTTTGAGTAGAATTACCATTTGTATCGTTGCCTTCCACATAGAATGAATAAATACCTTTCTCTAACCAGGTAATATTACGATAAAAGTATTTACCATCTTCTGTGGTCATGTCGCTTGTATCCACCTCGAACATGGTAAATAAACCACCAGAAGGTCCTGATAGATTCAATAAAATAACATCTGCTGAATCATTTTGAAAGTCTGTGAAGTTCACTGTGAAATTGAACCACGTTGTGGTAAAACCTGTCTCGGGATTCACCATGGGCTGGGTTAGCAGAGGTGGTGCATCGCTACCCACATTTGGGCCACTATCAAATATAGGAATCGCCCATAATCCGTCTGAATCGTTGGCATAGATGGTGTAGTTATAGGTTCCCTCATTGGATAATGTAATATTGAGGTAATAGAATTTACCGTCTGTGTAATTCGTGTCTAAAGGATCGAATGCATTCATCGTGAGGTTCTCTGCATAAGAGGGACCTGTAATATTTACTGTGATGTTGCCTGCGGTTTGATTGTCTAGGTCAGTATAAATTACAGTATAATTGAAGTAAGCGCCAACATCACCGGCTTTGGGATTTAGATTATGACCAGAAAGTGTTGGGCGAGTATTATGTATAATGGGTTCGTCTCTCTCAGAGGTGTTGGCCCCTAAACCTTGAGAGTCGTTGGCCCAAATATGAAATGAATAGGAGCCGATTTTAAGGCCAGTGTAAGTGTAATAGTACTCCTTACCGTCTACATAGTACTCATCTAGGGTATCCTTCTCAATCATCTTCCAGCTGCCTGCATGCCATGGTCCTGAGATATTCACTGTAATATTACCTGGGGCCTGGTTGTCCAAATCAAAGTAAAAAACACTGTATTTGAACTCTGTCGTGATATAACCCTCTATTGGTAAAACCTTTCCTTTACGGAAATATGGAGGTGTGTTCATTACATGCGGGCCCGATAACTCCGAGGTATTAACCCAAGTCTGTGAATCACATGCTGCAAATTGATGTTTGTAGGAGCCATTATAAAAACCTGTGTAATTGAAATAATACAACTTACCATCGGTGCGATTTGTATCATATGGGTCAACCTCAAGCATTTCATAACTACCTGCATGTGGTGAAGAACCAGTGATATTCACTTTGACAACTCCAGTCTGGTTGTCTATATCTGTGTATTTAACTGTAAAATTGAATCCAGTTGAGGCATAGCCTTCGGGTGGATCTAGACCCCAATCTGAAAGTACAGGCGGCGTATTATATACATACGGTCCATTGAACGGGTCGGTATAGTTCCAGAGGCCCTTTGAATCGTTGGCTGCAAAATGATAAGAATATGAAGTGCCGTTCACAAAGCCTGTGAGATTTATAAAATACAGATTTCCATCAGTATAGTTATCGTCATCTGGGTCCAGGGGATCCATTTTGAAGGTACCACGACCCGTGATATTCACAGTCACAATACCGGGGGGATGGTTTTCTAAATCTGTATAATTGATTGTAAAATTGAAGCTCGTTGATGCAAGACCCGAGGAAGGAATGAGGGATTTGTTTGTAAGCTGCGGTTTTTCATTTCTCAGGATATAGAAATATATTGTGATGGTATGTATAACACCATTTGATTCTATCCCCTTGATTCTCACTGTGTACTCGCCAGCTTTATTGGCATTCTTGTATGTATAATTGAATAACTTCCAAGCTGATGGATTACTTGGATCTGTAATCTTCAAGGTCATTGGTTTTTCTGCACCTTCCAAACCCGCCCCTGGTGGAGTAATGGAAATGTACGCACCAAAAATATCATAAGAGCCCAAAGGATCCGAGACATTCGCCTTGATTATTACATCTTCACCAATCGAAAAGCTCGTACTTTCTTGTCCTAGGGTGTTATATGTCTTAGCCCAATCCACATTGACAAAGGTTCGTGTTGGGATGGTTCTTATGCATGAGGGTACTTCTGTGGAATTATAGGCCAGCACTAGATCATTTTCTGATGATGAATCTATCATCACACGGAAAGTTAGGTAATGACCACTACGTAATGTATAATCCAAATCAAAAATGATTATATTTATCAACGACCATTGCGCCGAATCCTCAAGGATAAATGATATTGTTTCGTTAGCAATCTCTTTTTTTATTGTCGTGTTGCAATCATATAACGTTACCTTAAGAGCTTCCTTTCCTCCTGTTTCATAATCAAAAAACCAGAGGTCTATTAAAACATTATCAACAATTTTGAAATCCATTGCCAGAACGGGTGTGAGGTTGAATTCCTGATACCTTTGAGGATCTGTAGGTGGGGCAGATTTATTCAATGTTAAGCCAGGATTCCCATCCCCGTCAAAATCTAAGACTTCAACTTTTATTGGTGGTGTGGTATTCATAAAATCATGTGGATCTTGTGAATCGAAAGTTCCGTCATCAAAAAAATACAGGGTTTTGTCTTGTACATTACCCAATGCAACGAACTCCCAATCCCTGTAGAAATCGTAATCTCCACCTTCGACTTTCAAGGATAGCTTTTGGAGACGGTGAGGATTTATAGGAAGGTTCTCGTTGTCTTCTGGCCCCCAATTCATTCCAACAGGAGGATCATTGCCAAATTCGTTGCCATCGGTGTAGTTCATAAAATCTACAGGTACGATAAAGTTTGAATTGAGCAAAACATCATCGCCGAAATCGTCCCATACCCCTACAGATTTACCCCAGAAAAGATCGGTTTCGCTGTCTGCCCCAAAGCCGGAATGGACTGTGACACTATCGTAGTTGTATAATGTAAAATCCTCAAATTGAAAAATATTTCCATCCTGATCTGTTAAAGTCCAATTGTTCATATCCAAGTATGGAGGAGCATAGTCTGTTCCATCATATAAGATATTGATCCATTCTTTATCAGCTGAGCCATTCACATAAATCTCGTTGATAACTATGGGTGCAAAATATATCGGTTGATGGGCATCGATTGTTGTCAATTTCCTAAAATAGGCCCGAAACAGCATATCACCATCTTCCAATTGCCAGTCACTGCCATGCCAACTTGCACTATGACCACCGCCCCAGGGAGTATTCTGATTCTTTCCCCACTTGTATCCTTTCCCAGACTCATCCATACTTTTTGCTACTATCCAATATGTCTCACCACCTCTGATTACAGGTGGATTTGAGAATTCCACGTTTTTCCATTCATATTCTGTCCCAAAATCCGTACCATTTATTGAAGATAACCACGTCCAACCCGGTAAATCATCATCAGGATTAAAATTGTCCATATCATTATTGTCATATATCGTTATCCCCATCATAATCGAGTCTGGAGCAACATCCTTAGCAAAGATATCCACAGAAGAGAGCAGACAGGTGAACGGGGCTGTAAATGATTGGGCCCACCACTCGGAACTTGAAATATCACTACCGGACATGCCCATGGTATCAGTAAATTCTGTTAATAATATATCTTCACTTCCATAATCATCAAGCTGCGAGCTTTGTAAAGATGCAAATACCATATCATAGACATTGGAATCCGCGCCGTTTTTATCCTCACCTCCTCCTCCGCTGACTGTAGAATTTTGCGAATCTACCCTCATAAAACCGCATCTACTGCCGTGGACATTAAAAGGGAGACTTTTGTTATGATGGGCCCCTACAAGAACCACATATCTCCAAACCTCGAAATCGGGAGAAAATCCGTTAGATAAAGGTAATGAGATTTGCACTGCATTGGTTTCAGGCGAGCCCTGTGCTAGCACACCAAATGGCATATTCCCGGACTCATCCAAGATGTACCCATCATTCCATCCATTTACCCAGAGTGCATATTCCCATCCTATGCTCTTATCCAATTTAAGTCTGGCGTTCCTTATTGTATCGTCTCTGCCAGTGCCGTCCCTGTCAGTATCTATCAGAATCTCGATGATCTGCTCGCTGAAACCCAACCAACCATCTGAACCATCTCCAACGCCGTCGTCGATGCTTCCAAATTCAATTCTAAAATTGAGGCGATTATAATCCACAGCCACTCGAAATTCAGTGATATCCAGACAACCGGCTTCGAATTGGGTACTATTTGGATAGGTATAATCTCCATCGCCGTTATCATCACCGACTGTGTCATTCCATATAAATTCCCTTCTGCTCGTATGCCAGGTGTCATTTGTAGGTACTTTATCCCCATGCCAGTTGCCATAATTATCAGTGACTTCGATTGGTGCGTGAAGCTTAAGTACAGCCATTTTCTGAACATTCATATTCATGCTTATTGCGTTGTTGATATTATATTCGTCTCCTTCCAAAAGTGTTGTTACCGTAATCGCATAGACGCCCTCAACTACAGGAGTAAAGAACCAAGTTAATCCAGTCATCTTGTCAGAACCCAAGGTATCAATTGTCTCTGTGTCATTCAATATCTCAGAACCATTTGGAGCCAATATAGTGCACCTCACATCAAAGCCACTCTGGGAGCTCACACCGTAATTCATTATTATAGCTGTGACATTGGCCTCCAAGTACAACTCCTGTAGCTCAGGAGCTATTATTTCTTCCACGCCAACATCGTTGTCGTACTCCCCAAAAACTCTGAACATCAGGTCGTTGGAGGTATCTAGAATCCAATCAGGATTGCCTTCCTTTGCGATATATCCACCTGAATATGAATCATTCTCAGAATCCTTCCATCTGTAACCATCACCCTCAGGACCTCCACAATCTGCCACGATCCAATACCTCTCTCCCTCAGTCAAGGGAACCGAATACTTAAAATCCAGCCAGGTAAATTCATTATTAGGGCCGTTGTTACCAACCATAGGACTAATTGAAGAATTAGGTACATCATTGTCGGAAATCCCATCACTCTTATCATCGTTATCATAGATTTGTACACCCAGTGTACTCTCCATACTACCCTCATCATTTACAAAAAGGCTCACCCTTTTCAGGGTATAATTACTGGTGGCATTAAAGCACTGAGCCAGTCTATAGTTAGAATAAATAGCTAGCCCCTGCCCCACTCCCTCTTCATCGTTCTCCTCTATCAAGTGCTCTTTTGCCTGAACTTGTTGATAAATTGGAAGAATCACTACATTGCTGAGTACCAAAGTCATTAAGATAATCTTGATTATGGCATTTTTATGGGGCTTTTTTGTATTTTGTATCATCGCGTATCGACCCATGGAGTGTTTTAAATGAGCTGGGTATTATCTGTGCTTTCAATTTTCCCTTGATCAATTATCGTTCTCAAATGGAAATACGTTTTCCTCTAATTCTCTAACCATATTATTTTTTCTTCATCCGAATAAACATATTTTATCTGGCGTCGATATAATCGAAGGATTCGAGAGTTCTACCTATCCGACTATTAATGTACAATAACTTACCCTGTACAAATATTAAAATTCTTTTTCTTAATTATCAACATCAATTCTCAACAATGATATTTAACGTAATTATTGGAATCGTTCAAAAAAAATATACAGGTTTTATATCCCAAATCGCATTCTCAGTTGATCATCCTGATGAGAGTTGAATAGGCCTTCCTCTCCCTCTCTAAACGAGAGGCCTCAACCTGGTTCGAGGCCGCTTCTATAATGTAATCCACAACTTTCAAAAGCTCCTCTGGTGTTGGATTCCGAAAGTCCACATTTGCCCTGTTGAATTGCTCTCTTAGTATAGCCATAGCAAATTCCGGATCATCAAGAAGTTCACAGTATCTTGCCATGATTATGTCTTCAACATCTATTGCCGAAAGCTTTCTGTCCAGATTCATGTTGCCCTCGATTATCTCATCAGTTGTTCTAGCCGGTTTGGACAGGGATTGGACGGCTTCACATCTCCAACCCTCGACCATCATTTTCCCAAGGGTGTAGAATGCATTGTTCACATTCTCCCCAGTTTTTGCACTCGTTATAAAATACGGGTATCCATAATCCCTAACGAGTGCTTCAACGTCGCTCTCTCTAAATTCCACCTGTAAATCGCTCTTATTGGCCAATACAATAACGGGAATCCCATAGGCCACATTATAAAGTGATGAGAGCCATCTATCAAATGACTCTAAGGTCTCTCTTCTTGTGAGGTCCAATACAATAAAGGCTCCGTTTGTACCCTTGAAAGCGGACTCCTTAATATTTTCAAAGTGACTCTGGCCAAGTATATCCCAGATCATCAATTTTAGATTCACATTGGCATCATCAGCTCTGATAGTCAGTATTTTTTTGGAGGTTTTTGTGCCGATGGTGACTATGTATTTGTCATCGAATTTGTCAATCACGAACCTTCGTATCAGGCTTGTCTTGCCCACTGATGTCTCACCAATTACACACATCTTCTTCATAATCTCAATAACTTCAGTCATTTTAATGCCTCAGGAAGGTTTTCTTATGCAATTGACATGTTTGATGTCAAAGATAAATATCATCTTGTTTGCCTGTGTTTAATTACCCAAATCATTCAATATAGGATTACAATATTTAATACAGACAGAAGTCGATTAAATATTTTTGTCTATAAAATCAGGTTTGATAATAAAGAATAAGGAAATAATGATACCTTTAAAAATATCAGTGAAATTATTTGAAAATTCTTACCAAGAAATGAATATTGTATCATCCATTCCATTTGACTTCTTTGATCCACCTGAGTCTTTTTAGGAGATTTGTCTCTGCAATCTCCTTCTTCTTGAAGCCCATCTCAAAACTCGCCAATCTCTCAATAGCCGATATTATGGCCTCCTGTGTTGGGTGGTTGGGATCGAACTTTGCGAGTTCGAACTGTTTTCTTAAAATAGGCATTGCCCCTTCAGGATTACCATATTCCCTGCAAAAATCATCTATTAATCTGTCAATAAGCTCTATGATCTCGTTCTTTTCTATTTCAATTTCCACTGGCATAAAAGGCTTTACAGGCTCAGCTTCTTTGGATTTTAACATTCTTTCCCCAAGTCTATGAAATGCTCTATTCACATTCTCACCGTTTTTTGCACTGGTAAGATAGAATGGTACCTTGTATTTGGATGCAAATTCCCTTAATTCGCTTTCATTAAATTCTGCGCGTTCAATAAGATCGGATTTGTTTGCCAATATGATAAAAGGGACAGAACCAACTAGGTTTTCCACCTCTGGAATCCAATAGCTCTTGAGGCTTTGCAAAGTATCCTTTCTTGTTATGTCTGCCACCATAAAGACACCATTGGTTCCGCGAAAGCTGTTATGATGCAGTTTTGTATAACCCTTCTGACCCAGTATATCCCAGATTTGAAGCTTTAAGTAGGTTATTGCCTCATCAATTGTGATTTGTAGCTCTTTTGCGGTGATTTTTGTTCCTATAGTCGATATATATTTATCGTCAAATTGGTCCACGACAAGCCTTCTAATAAGGCTTGTTTTTCCCACTGCTGCGTCGCCTAGGAGAATGAGCTTCTTATTATATTCCTTCATGCTAATCACCACCGCACCAAAGCATTATCATCTTACCTTATGGTGATAGTATCTTGTCGGTCTATCATCCTGATCAGATCGGAATATGTTTTCTTCTCATGCTTTAACCTACTGGCCTCGACCTGATCTGCGGCAGCATTTATTATAAATTCCACAACCCTCAAAAGACCCTGTGGAGTGGGATTCCTAAAATCCACATCCGCTCTTTTAAATTGCTCCCTTATTATGGCCATTGCATACTCTGGATCCTCGAGAAGCTCACAATATCTCGCCATGATTATATCCTCAACTTCTATTGCGGTGAGCTCTTTATCCAGCACCATTTCTTCATCGATAAGCTCTTCTGCGACCTCTTTTATCTCAGATGAAGGTTGCGTTTCTGCACATTTCCAACCCTCGATCATCATTTTTCCAATGGTATAGAAGGCATCATTTACATTCTCCCCTGTTTTTGCGCTTGTGAGATAATACGGGAATCCATAGTCCTTGACGAGGTCTTCAATCTCCTGGGCTCCAAATTCCATCTTCAAATCGTTCTTATTGGCCAGTATGATCACAGGAATCCCTGGAACCACGTTATACAGTGACGAAAGCCATTTCTCGAATGACTCTAGGGTTTCCTTTCTTGTTAGATCCAACACAATAAAAGCTCCATTTGAGCCTTTAAAAGCCGATTGCTTTAGCTTTTCAAAATGACTCTGGCCAAGTATGTCCCAAATCATCAATTTAAGGCTCACATTGACATCTTTGTCTTTGATTGTCAATATCTTTTTGGAGGTCTTCGTCCCAATGGTGACAATGTATTTATCGTCGAATTTGTCCACCACGAACCTTCGTATCAGGCTTGTTTTTCCTGCAGCTGCCTCACCGATTACACACATTTTTTTCATTATTTCCTTGAATTCTGTCATTTTATTTCACCACGTCTTGCTTTACTGGTCATTCCCCCTCCTTGAATTTCTTACTCTCCAGTCGTTTTTTTATGATTTTAGCGAGGGTACGACCGATTCCCTTTACCTCTGCCAAGTCAGTTACTGGAGCCTCTCTCAAATCGTCGATACTTCGAAAACCTGCTTCATACAAAGCATTGGCCTTTGAAAGGCCGATACCAGATATGTTCATCAGATCTTTGATTATTTCATCCTTTGGTCGCCCTTCTGATATCTCCTTATCTTCCTTTTGTTCCTCAAATTCTTCTTCCTCTTCAACCTCCTCGACCTCTTCTATCAATTCTGTTTCTTCAGATTCGAAATCATAACCACAGCTATTGCATTTTGTCGCGGTTTCGCTCACAAAAGCGCCACATGAAGGACACATGAAAAGGGAACTCTCGGCTTCCTTTGCCCCCTCTCTCCCCAAATCCAACATATCGCCCTCATCATCCCCAACTGCCTTTGATTCTTCAATTTCCAAGTCCTGGGTAACATCACCCTCCCCAATTTGCTCGGGCTTAGCAATTTCCCCAAGTAATGTGGATATGATCCCTGGTTCTGCGTGCTCTTCACCAACTTCCTCTTCTTCTTTCATTTGGTCTAATTCTTTTAGGATCGCATCCTTATTTTCCAATATCCGCTTATTAGGTGCAATTTCAAGGGCAGAATCAAAACACTCGACTGCCTCATCCAGCTTCTTGCCATGATACAATAGGACTCCTTTATTGTTCAATGCTGTGTAATTTGTTGAATTGATATGCAGCACCCTATCAAAACAGGCCATGGCCTCATCATCACGATTCAAGTTATACATGATCATGCCCTTTAGATTCCAGACCCCTTCAAGTTTATTGTTGATTTCTAGAATACTATCGATTGTGGATATGGCTTCATCAATTTGCCCAAACTTCGCCTCCAAAAGGGCTTTCTCTAAAAGGAACTTCTCATCCTTCGGTCTATGTGCCAATATCTTTTTACACCAGTTATAGGCTTCCTCATACCCTCCGCGCTCATAGTTTATGGACATAAGGTTCACAAGGGTAATAATATAATTCTGATCCAATTTCAGGGCATTCTCATAACAACTTGAGGCTTCATCAAGTTGTCTTTTTTCCCGCAAGATATTACCCTTTAATATCCAAAGGAGCTTGGATTCAAATCCCTGTTGGAAAGATTGGGTAATTCTTTCATCGACTTCATCAAAGCGTCTTAGACTGTACAGTGCAAGAACCTCCCTATCTAATACTGTCTCCCCTTCGATGAAAAGTTCCCTAATTCCTTCTTCAGCCACCACTTGAGGTTCTGGCTCAATGCCTTTAACCTTGGGTTCAACTTCTTCTTCCACCCCCTCTATTTCCACATCCATTTCTATTTCTTCAGGTTCCTCCTCCGCCATTTGCTCCTTTTCACCTGGTTCCTCAACTTCCGAAACAAAATCAAAAACCTGCTTTTCCTCTGTTCCCACCTCCATGTGAATCCTTGCATCCTCGCGCAAACTTCTTTCTTTATCCATCAGAATCTTTGCCTGCATCTCAAGATCTTCTTGCCTCTTCTTCAGCTTTAATGCGGCTGTTTCCAGCTCCTTTTCCCTTTGGAGTATCTTTTCGTTATTTTTTTCTATTTCCTCGTAACGCTTGGTCAATTCCTCTTCTTTTTCATATAGGGCGCTCTCTATTACAGATATATTCTCCTTAGCCTTTGCCACACCTTTTGTTTGCCCAATCAACTTCGCTTTTTCTCTTTTCAGGGCCTCTCTTTCACTTTGGAGTACCTCTCTTTCCCTAACAAAATTCTCAGCAGATGCATCTCTTTCATGACGCTCTTTCTTAAAGGTCTCATATTTATCTTTTAACCAGTCCTCCATTTGGATTAATTCAAGTTCTTTCTCCTCCAATTTCTGTCTCATATCAGAAAGGGCTTTTGCCTCAGCTGTTAGTGCCTGTCTTTCTGGCAATGGTTTCTTTTCTTCTGAAACGACTTCCTTGATATCGGGTTTTGGTTCTGGCTCTGAGACGAACGTAGGTTCTAATTTCGATTCTACCTCTTTCAGGGAAACCTCCGGTATGGATACAGTTTTCTCCACTAGAATTCTTTCTTTTTCAGGTATATGAGGCATGATCTGAAATACATCCTGCATGCCCAAATCTATTTTAAAGAAATCCTCATCAATTGGTGAGTCTCCTTTCTGTTCAAGCGATTTCTGGGCCTTCTTTTTTCGCCTTTTTGCCGCGTAAAATCTGGCATCGATGGTGATTATACGCCCATAACATTCAATAGCCCTGCTAAACTGGCCCACTCCCTCTAAAGACCTGCCTTTTCCATAGAGGCCCTGTATATTGTCCGGATTAAACGCAAGGACCCTCTCGAAACAATGATAGGCCTCTTTGTATCGCTTGCTGTCCAAAAGAATCTGACCCTTGTTAAACCAAGCATCCTGATAATTAGCATCGATTTTTATGGCCTCTGTAAAACACTCGAGGGCTTCATCAGTTCTCTTCATTTTCTTAAGAGCTATGCCCTTGTTGTTCAGGGCCATCTTGAAGTTTCGGTTTTGCCTTAAAATCTCATCATAACATTCGATGGCCTCTTCATACCTTTCCAGCTGAAGAAGTGTTGTACCCTTGTTGTTCCATGCAGAGAAAAAGTTCTTCTTCAATTCAATTGCTTTGTCGTAACATTCGAGCTCCTCATCGTATCTGCCTAGGGAGTACAAGACGAGACCCAAGCTGTACCATGCTTCCTCATTCTCGATGTTGCTCTCAAGAGCCTTCATAAAGGCTTCCAAAGCCTCCTGGTACCTCTTTAGATTGTTGAATATCAAACCTTTCATGTACCATGCCGCATCGTAATTCGGCTTTAGATCCGTGGCTTTTTTAAAATAACTCAAAGCATCATAATAGTCCCTTTTGGCGAATGCCCGATTTCCAGATTCGATTATGTTCTCCAGCTCGTCAATACTTGGTAAATACCTTCCCTTTTCTTCTCTGAGTATCTCCCTGTCCCTATAGGTCAAAAGCTCATGTAGAAGGTACGATTTTTTCAAAATTGCTGCCAATGCTTTATTATCCACGATCTCGACATCGAATTCTTTTGCGTAAAGCCTAGCATCCTCTGATACACTTGATGTAGAAAAAAACATTAAACCCTCATCCCCATCTCTTCCCTGACCAACAAAATCCTGCAGATCCTCTGGGGACACCGTATTTCCTCTTCTGTACATTCTGATGAGGTATAAAGGAAAATCCGCATCTTTTACCTTATCGCCGACCCTGGCCTTAATATCACATATATCGTCTACAAAATTGCCTGCAATTATTTCCAAACCCAAAAAACCCATTAATTTGTTTACAAGCTCCTCGAATGTATCACTACCCATGCGATTTAAGGCATTTACGAAGCCAGCATTCGGCATATTCTTTTCAGCGATCTTTTTTTCCAAATCGATCAACCCGATTTTCCATCCATCCTGAGCTGGCAGTCCTTCTTTGCCAACTGTGCTTTTTCGAACTTCGGATCCAGCTCAAGAGCCATGTCGTAACATTGTATTGCTTCTTTATACCTCCTGAGTTTCTCCAGTGTCAAGCCCTTCTTGTAATATGCCTCTACCATCGAAGGGTCGGTTTTAAGGGCATCATCAAAACATTTTAGGGCCTTGTAAGCCTTCCCAGTTTCCTGAAGGATATCCCCCTTCTCGAACAACGCCAAGGGATCATCCTCATTTATCGACAAGATCTCTTCGATTATCTTCTGAGCATCGTCATATCTTTTCATTAATTTCAATAATCTCCCCTTCGATATCAGGATTTCTGGGTCTTTTGGCAGGATCTTCAGGGCTTTTTCATAACAATCCATAGCATCCTCAAATCTATTTGTACCAACAAGCAGGTCCCCTTTTGCTTTCAAGGCTTTGATGTGTGAAGAATTGGCATTCAAGGCCTTATCCAAACACTGGATTGCCGCACCCCATCTGCCGATCTTTGAGAAAACGATCCCTTGCAGGTACCAAGCTTCAGTATTCCAGATATTTATCTTCAACACGGAATCAAGGCATTTTGATGCCTCCTGGTATTTTCCGTGGTTGATATAGGTTTCAGCCATGGATATCAATATATCCTCCCTTGTTGGATCATGTTTTAAGGCTTCATTATAGCACTGGATAGCTCCACCCCACCTGTCCATTTTAGCAAAAACATCTCCCCTTCTGCGCCATGCCTCAACATTTGCAGGATCCTTGTCTATGACCTTGTCATAACATTCTCTGGCTTTGTCTAAATCTCCTAAATTATAAAAAGCAATACCTTTGTTTATCAGCACCGACAGATTATCCCTTGTTAGTTCGAAATTATCGAGGAACCAATTAAGACACTGGATGGCTTCTTCATATTCACCTCTTTCTAGCAGCACCTTCGCCTTGTTCTTCCAACCAGATGTGGAATTCTTATCAGTGCTCAGAACTTTATCAAAATATTCCACTGCCTTATTTAAATGATATTCTTTCTGTGCAACTGTGATAATACCGCTATTTACAGAACTGATCGTATAATGCAGACTCCCTATAAGTAGGTATAATTCTATATCTGGCATGCCCGGGTAATTATTTTCGAGTTCTTCATTTGCTTTCAATATCTTCTCTACTAGAGAATAATCATTTTCCGGGAGGATGGGATTTACTTTTTCTTCTAAATCCAGAGATAGTCCCATGTTGATTAACATTCTAGCAAATTCCTTTTGTTGGTTTTTTACGCCGCTTTCCGTCATGTTTTCCAATGAAAAGCTTGCTTCTTCAATTAGGCGTTTATCTTGACTGATATCAACAATGAGATTCAAAGAATCCGTGGATCTTACGGTATCCAGCCCTAACATGTCGGATGAACTGAGCATCATGTTGTTAAGAGTTGAAGGAAAAATGCATATGCTGGCACCAATGCGAAACTGAGAACTCTCTTCATTTTCACATTTCTCGCAAATATAGACCTCCGTCTCGGTCTGCATTCCACAATTTACGCAGGCCATGTACTGCCTCTAATTAAGTTATATAATATAAAGATATAATAACTTTACTAGCCAAAATTCATATTTTTGATTATCAAAAATGATTATAATCAACCGTTAGAAGGAATCTAGGCTTTTCTTTAATTTTTTAGTGATTTGGGAGTGCAGAATTTTACTTCGATATCCTGGTAATCGAATATGAAATGCTTTGAAAGTAACCTACAATTCGGGATACCAAAACCGTTAGTTTTTTATCTCGACAACGCATACTGTCCCCAAGGCTAAAATATGGTGAAAATCAAAGAAAAAGAGCGTGCTATAATAGAATTTACCTGTATCCCAGAAGTTACCATCGAAAAGGCACAGGAGCTCTATGACATCGGATTTAAACACCTTCGTGAACTGCTGGAGTTCTCTTTAGATGAGGAGGCAAAGGTCAGGGGTTTGGTGGAGATCCTCAATTTCAGAATATTAAACCAGTTTTTAAGCATGGACGCAGACGATATTCCAGCTCATAAGTTCAAGTGCCCTCTCTGCATGGGAACTGTCTATGGAGATGAAGAAGAGTGCGGTGATTGTGGTGCTCTTCTCTTAGAAGAGATTTTGGAGGTCGAAATCGAGGATGTTTACAGTGGATTGCGGGAGAGGATAGATACGGTAATTGCCAATCCAGAGGGGGCAAAAAAATTCCTTGCTGAATTGAGCGAAGGTGACAAGACTGCTGAGGTTATGGAGATCCTCACAAAGGAGGTGGGTGAAGAAGCAACCATGGATTGGGGATTTATAGCAACATCTATTACTCCCAACGAAAAAGGAGAGAATCTTGTATTAGTAATCTCACCTTTAGGTGACAGACAAAAGGAAAGTGAAAAGGTCTTAGAGGATTTAAAAGAATTTGGAACCCTCGATTCTGAGCGTTATCCATTAGAAGGAGGCAACATCACAAATAAGCAAGAAGAGGCAATAAAAGATGTCGTTTTAAAATTAACAGGAGAGCAGAACTTTACAGATCAGGCCATAAATAGATTGAATGTCCTTAACTTGAAGATCGCAGGATTCTTAGAGTCTAAGGCCACGGTTATTATCGAGGACAACAGGCATTTTTTATCATCTATAGATGAAATAGGACCTGATGATGAAAAAATCGAAAGTATCAAAAAGATGGTATATGAAGTCGGACTTATCAAGGAGATACGGAAGATAGGTGAAAATTTCATATTGGATGGTATAAGCTTCAACAACGACCCCGTAAGCTTTTTTTTGGCTAAGGAATGCATACCTATTTTAAGGAATAATCCCGATCTGGACATCCGTATCTTGGATGTTGTGGTTAACACCAATTACATAGACCAAGGTTACCACACAGAACTTGTGCATCTGCTTAAGGAATGGAAAAAATAAATTTGGGTAGGCTTTTATTATAATTCCAAGAGATATCCCCTTTAAAATGCAAAGTCGGCCTTCTGCCAGAAATGGTCGAACAATATTTCTGCCCATCTGGTAAATGATGGGTCGGAACCTATCAAGCCGAACTCATAATCGATTTTGCCATTTAGATTTGGGAGCACAATTCCTGCAACTTTTTCGTTGGATTTCATGCTGAATTTCACTTCGTCTATGAGCCTAACCTCTAACGAGAGTCCCTTTTTTGGACGAAATGAATCAGGCAAATCCACATCCTTTGGGTAAATTACCTTGATGACAACGCCTTTTTTCGCCTTTTGAACGTTGACATCCACCATTGTCCTCATCAGTTGATTTGACATTATACGTACATATCTTTTCGCGTTTTTAGTCAGGTCTTCAACCATGGACATGATCTCCAATGTGCCCTCCACGATCTCGCACTTGGATAAGGCAGAAAGCCAGCGTAGTTCATCGGGTAGGACAGATATATCATGTTTGAGAAAATATTTATTATATTTTGTAAGAAATTTAAGGTTTGAGAGCTCATGGAGAATGATGGTGCCAAAGGAGGTTGTACTGTACCTACCCTTACCATCTTTAATTATTAAATTGGCTTTTGAAAGCCTACCCAGGTGTCTTGATACCTCGGCAGAGGTCAGGCCCAACGCCTTGGAGATATCGGTGAGTCGCTGGGGTTTTTCGTTCAACATATGCAGCGCTTCTAATCTTCCAGAATGTGATAACTCGAACATCAATTCATGATCATCCATTATAAACCCCCATTCTCTTCATCTCCTCATGTAGAGAATAAAGCATCCTTATACAGCCAATTTCCAATTTAGGGCTAATTCTTCACATGACTGCTAATTTATGTATATTGATGCTAAATTATTTATTATTAACTGTTGGATTTGTGCTGGATTTGGCGATAAAGTAAAATATTTGAAGAGTAATAACCCTTAAATGGGCGAAATACCCTCCAAAACGCAGAAATAGAGGTAAAAGGAGACTGAAATCCAATGGATGTCCTTTATGCAGTGACCAGAGCTCTCCTACTGTTCCTAGAAAGAGACGACAAAATGGCTTACCTGTTCGCAAAAAGCTTCCTAACCATAGATGCTATGTATAGACCAGTGGAATAACATTATATTGCATCTTTTATGTTTGGTTTTAATAGGGGCTATCCACGGATATCTTGGTAAAAATCGTTCATACCAAGTATTTTTATGTTTATTACATTTTATATAATAGATAAACAATCGGAAGGGGACTAAAAGAAGGAAAAATAATGACTGTTCTTTTTTATCATTTTTTAAAAAAAGTGTACAAATCTTCTTATATACAGTAAACTTCAATAGAGTTAATTGATGAAAAGCGTACAGCGATTTGTAGGCGGAATTAACAAAATTGATGGTGATTCCATGAAAAATATGACTGTATTATTGATGATAATTTTGTTTGTAGTTTCAATAAGTTTTATCTCGGTTCCATCCGAGGCAATTGGATATTCAAGGAACACAGATCTTTCCATTATGGGAGCTTCGTATGTGGGCCAAAGTCCAGATGATCATGCAGGTTTTTCAGTTGCAGGTGTAGGTGATGTGAACGGAGATGGATATGATGACATAATAATCGGTGCTCCTAGCAGAGGTGAATGGGACGAGGGCCAGGTCTACCTGATATTCGGGAAATCTTCGGGCTGGACCCCGGATATGAACCTTGCAGAGGCAGACGCTTCGTTTTTTGGAGAACATATATTTTCTGACGCCGGTTTTTCAGTTGCAGCTGCAGGCGATGTAAACGGTGATGGATTCGATGATATGATTATTGGTGCAAGAGGTAATGATGGTAGAGGATTTAATGCAGGACAGGCCTATCTAATATTTGGCAAAAGCTCGGGTTGGGCCATGGGTACAAGCCTATCCAACGTCGATGCCTCTTACATTGGAGTTGGCATTGACGATGAAGCAGGCTTTTGCGTGTCAGGTTCAGGTGATATCAATAATGATGGTTTTGATGACGTTATCATTAGCGCTCGCAAGAATGATGATAACGGCCCATATTCAGGTCAAACCTATGTTATTTTTGGTAACAACACTGGTTGGTCAAAGGACAACACCTTATCAAATGCAGATGCCTCATTCATCGGGGAATCTGCAAATGACAGTTCAGGCAAGTCCATTGCGATTTTAGGTGATGTAAATGGTGATGGGTACGACGACATCCTCATCGGTGCTAGTGGCAATGATGATAGCGGAGGCGAGGCGGGTAAAAGCTACCTAATATTCGGCAACGCCTCAGGCTGGGAGAAGAACACGAACCTTGCCAGTGTAAATGTCACATTTTTAGGGGAGTATGCCTTTGATTATTCTGGATATTCTGTAGCTGCTGCAGGAGACATTAACGGAGACAACCTCGATGATATATTGATCGGAGCCTACAAGAATGACGAGGCAGGCGAGGATGCAGGCCAGACCTATATTATATTCGGTAAAACTTCTGGATGGGGCGAGGATGTTAATCTATCGAACGCAGATGCTTCTTTTCTGGGAGAAGCTGCCGGGGATTTATCAGGATGTTCACTTTCCAGCGCTGGGGATGTAGATGGAGATGGCTTTGATGATATCCTCATTGGAGCTTGGAGGGAAGACCAATCAGATCTAGTCTACCTAATCATGGGTAATGCCTCTGGCTGGTCCATGGATATGAATCTATCGGATGCAGATGCATCGTTCTTAGGGGAAGGGGGACGGATATCTATCCACTCGTTGAGTTCCGCGGGGGACTTCAATGACGATGGATATGATGATATTCTCATCGGTCACCCATACCATGAATTGGACAGTTCCTATAAAGGAAAGGTCTACCTGATTTTTCCTAAGCTGAACTATACACCCCCTATGACCCTTTATCCATTACAGGATAATCCAACTGCAGCAGAGGATGAACAGTACAATGCTCATTATTGGTCTGTAAACGCAACAGCCGACACTTGGGTCTTCGAAACCAATGCCGGCTGGTTAGAATGGAATGAAACAACTCATGATATATATGGAATTCCAGATAATACAGATGTAGGGTCGTTCTGGGTAAGGATAAATATCTCAAATGAAACAAGTGGTTACGACGAACACAACTTCACGTTAAATGTTTTGAACACACCCCTTGAAATCATCACAGGCGATACTACTTATGCATACGAGGATTCGGAATATCTTGTAGACTATGATTCCGATGACGATGGTCAAGGCATGATAACATGGTACGTATCCACAAATGCCAGCTGGCTATCATTCAATTCAATCACAGGTATCATAAACGGTACCCCAATAAATGAGCAGGTTGGTGTGTATTACGTCAATATCAGTGTTGAGGATGGCAATGGAGGCTGGGACTCAAGTAACTTCACTCTGGATGTATTGAATACGAACGATCCCCCAGAATGGATTGACACTCCAACCAATACACTGATTAGAATGGGTGATTCATATGAGTTCGATATCAACGCTTTCGATGAAGATTTATTTGATAGAATGGAATATCGATTGATACAAATATCCACCCTTAGTGGAAATACTTATTCTGCCTCATTAAATGAGACTTCAGGTCTTTTTGAATTCTCTTCGGAAAGTGTTGGTCTCTATCAGGTCAAAATCGGTGCTACGGATCAAAGTATTATGATATATCACGATTTCCAGATAGATGTCAGAAGCCCATCAGAGAACCTGCCACCAAGTACATCACTTACATACCCTAAAGATACTTTTATAATTGAAGTTTTGAATCCAACCTTTAGTTGGATTGTAACAGATGAGGATGGAGATGATTGTACCTCCGATTTATATTTAGGGACGAATCTCCTCTATATTCAGGGTTTGAATCCATCCAATAAGGTCGGGGAAGAGCTAACGACAACTACATTTAAACTCACAGACCCACTTGAAAAGGGCGAAACCTATTATTGGACAGTTATACCCCATGATGGAACAGAGTACGGTATATGCCCAGAGGGGGTTTGGTCATTCACAGTAAATGAAAGTGCAACCTTTAACAATCCGCCGGTGCTAGAACCAATAGCTGATCATTCCATCAAGGTCGGGGAGAACTTAACCCTGGTAGTTAATGGCCAAGATTTGGATCCAGAGGATGCTTCGAATCTTGTATACAGTTTGGATTCAGCTCCAGAAGGCATGGAAATCTCGAGTAATGGGACCATCACCTGGACCCCAGAAGAAGGCCAGGTCGGAACACACACAGTGACCGTCAGGCTTTCGGACGGTAAGGATTTCACAAGTGTCACATTCGAAATCGAGGTCAAAGAAATGGACTCGGATGATAAAAATTCAGAAGGTTCGCCTCTATTATTATTATCAATTATCATCATAATCGTAGTCATTGTTGTTTTACTCCTGCTCCTTCTTATGCTGAAGAAAAAACCAAAAGAAAATATGTATTCACCTAAGGGACCCTCAGGTGAGTATAATACATCTATGGGGTATCAAAGGGAACAATCGACAGAGTCAATGGCCCCTCAAATCACACCTCAAGATCCACCGTTGCTGACCGAGGAAGAACCATGACCAGAATTAAAAAAGACAAGTATGGATTGTCGTGGGGAAAGACAAAATTCAAACCCCGGTATGTTCACCTATTAATGATATTCATATTAATTTTTAACCTGATATTCATATTGAACCTCACATTTGATATCGCCCCAAATGCTTCAGGTGCTTCAACGATTTACGTGGGGGGTACAGGCCCAGGTAACTACTCAAAGATCCAATATGCAATTGAAAATGCCAGCGATGGAGATACAGTGTTCGTACATTCAGGCATCTACAACGAAAACGTGAATGTGAACAGAGCCATATCCTTAATTGGTGAGGATAGAGAAACCACTATAATCGATGGCGGAGAAGATGGATATGTGTTGAATGTGGCCTTCTCCTATTGGGTGAATATCACGGGATTCACTGTTAAGAACAGTGGTAGTAATTTAGTGGATGCTGGCATTGCTCTTTTCTTTGCAGAGAACTGTAGAATCGAAAACAACATCGTGGTCTCCAATTATAACGGAATCTATCTTTCTGATTCGAGATTTATCAGCATAACTAGCAACGAACTGTCATCGAATGATGATCATGCTATATATCTTGCCAGTTCGTCAAACAATGATATCAGGAACAACAATGTAACGAACAATGATTTCGGTATCTATTTTTCAGATTCATCATCAAACAACATAACGAAAAATGATATTTCGCAAAGCAGGTTTATCGGCATCTTATTGGGGCAATCTTCGGGAAATAACATAACATACAACAATATCTCATCAAATGGTGCTTCAGGTTTCGGTGGCTTTGGAATCAAGTTTATGTTATCGTCATCGAACAACATAATACATCACAATTGGTTCATTGACAATTCAGACCAAGTGAGTCTTGACGTCTCTACATGCGTAAATAATGTATGGGATGACGGTACGGGCGAAGGTAATTATTGGAGTGACTATGATGGATTAGATGATGGTAGTAATGGTCGCTCTCCTGATGATGGTATCGGCGATACAGAGATTCCGCATCCAATCGATAATCAAGGTAATGGATATTACAGATTGGATGAATACCCACTTATTATATCAAGTGATATATCTCCTCCCTCTGAAGATGAGGAGGAAAAAAGGTCATCCGGTCTCAATTTGAACTTATTGGGTCTCTCGATAATCAGCATAATTGGGATTTGCACAATAGCTGCCTTATACAGCCTTACCGAGGGGGGTAAATACAAATTTACAGCTCTACTAATTCCATTATATACCCGTATTAAAAAGGATCAAGTCCTCAATCAATATCTTAGGGGCCGCATCAATGGTTACATTGAAGCCAACCCAGGGGAACATTACAATGCCATTAAATATGCCCTCAATATCAACAATGGTGCATTAACATATCACCTAAGGGTTCTAGAGCGAGAGAATGTGGTTGTATCCAAACGTGATGGTATGTACAAACGATTCTATCCGCGGAATGCAAATGTACCAAAAACATTAGGAAGGTTGAGTGAGGTCCAAAAAAGAATAGTAAAAACCGTCCGGGAATTTGATGGCATCATACAAACTGAAATAGCAAAGAAACTTGATTTGAGCCACCAGGTTGTCAACTATCACGTAAAGATTCTTGAGATGGGGGGAATCTTAAGATCTGAATTTGGAAATAAGTACCGGTCAAAATGTCATATCAATGATAAGACCCCCCTTGAATCAACCATGGAAATGGGATCTTATTCTACTGATGGGGCAAAATCTGAAACAACATGATGCTATTGGAGGATATTTTTTCAAAATTGGATGAGCATAATGGTATGCGCACTTTTAATGGATTAACGTATGTTGACAGTAGTCTTGAGTTTCTAAATCAACGGCTATTATTGGAAAACCTGTCCATGAGATTATTTACGATTACAATACAATGGTCCGAGTGGTAACTTATCGATCCAAGACTTACTATCTCAGGTTCATATACCTTTAATAAAGCCTCCTCCTTTTCATCCATATCCTTATCGTCACTTAAGATAAATGTATAGTCCTGCTCCTTCTCCGTTGGTTCAAAGATTCCTCCATCTTCCCTTAAATATACAAGCGTTGAGTTCTTTGCTAATCCTTTTATTACCTCTTCGAGACCGTTTTTAGAAATGTAGATGCCAGGCGTGGACATCTCCTCATCCTTGCCAATTTTTTTTATTAGGGCGTTTCGAATCAGCGCAGCTGTACTTCTTTCATCTGGATTGAGGTATTTGAGCTCGTCTCCAACCAACCTGATGGTCTTGGGAGGTTCTGGTTCCCCTTGTAAAATCAAATAAAGCTCCACATCCCTTCGTATATCGTGGGAAAGAAAAAAAGCGGAGTTTATGCACCGTAATAGCACATCCAGTCTTCCTGTGGCACCACAGAGATCATTTAAATTGAATTTGGATGAGGTAATGGCACGATGACCTACAACCACAAATCTACGCATTGTTTTACAAACCCCCCGAAAAAACAGCGAGGCTACATCCCAATATCACCGAACTTGAGCTGCTTCATAAGCGCCTTCCTCATCTTTCTGTTGGATGAAAAACCCTTGATCATCTTTCTGGTCTGGTTGTAGTACTTGAGAAGCTCCTTGACATCCTTGGGCTCGCATCCTGAGCCCCTGGCTATCCTTGTTATCCTCTGGGATTTGATTAGCTTTGGATTTAGCATTTCCTCTTCTGTCATACTGTCCATGATGACCTTGAATTTCTGCATTCTATCCTGGGTTTGGTACATCTCCATATCCGAGATTTTGTCAGAAACACCGGGCATGAAAGGAAGCATGCTCATCACTTTCTTCAAAGGCCCCATCCCAGATACCATGTCCAACTGCTCCCGCATCTCCATCAAAGTGAATTTACCAGATAGCATCTTCCTTGCGGTCTCCTCAGCCCTTTCCTTGTCAACAACCTCCTCGGCTTTTTCCAAAAGTGACTGTATATCGCCCATTCCCAGAAGGCGTGATATGAACCTTGGAGGCTCGAACTTCTCCAGGTCGTTTATATGCTCCCCTGTCCCTATGAAGACAATTGGAGCCTCGGTTTCAGAAACTGCGCTCAGCGCACCCCCGCCCTTGGCTGTGCCATCCAACTTTGTAAGCACAACACCTGTTATTTTAACTGCCTCGTGAAAGGCCTTTGCCTGAGGCCCTGCTTGTTGCCCCACAGCCGCATCCAACACCAAAAGAACTTCTGTGGGCTTTGTAACCTTTCCAATGCTCTTTATCTCGGCTATCAAATCATCCTCGAGGGAATGTCTTCCTGATGTGTCGACGATGATTACATCATTGTCAGAAAGTTCTTTTAATCCGTTTTTCACGACTTTTACCGCTTTTTTTGCCTTTGGTTCACCATAAAAAGGAACGCTAACTAAATCCGCGATCTGTTTGAGCTGATCGTAAGCTGCAGGTCTGTGAGTGTCTCCTGCAAGAAGAGCTGGCTTGAGGCCCTTTTTTTGGAAGTATTTGGAAAGCTTTCCTGCTGTGGTTGTCTTTCCCTGGCCGTACAATCCAACCATGAGTATGATCTGTTTTTTAAGGGGAACTTCCTTTGTCTCCCCTAGGATATTAACCAATTCCTCGTAGATGATCCTGATCACATGCTCCCTTGAGCTCATGCCAGCGGGCGGGCGTTCTGTAAGTGCTCTTTTCTCCACTTCCTTTGTCAAGCCCAAAACGAGCTGAACATTTACATCAGCCTGTAACAGCGCCCTCTGGATGTCCTTTACCACGGACTTTATGAGTTCTTTATCTATATGTGGAGCGTTTGCGATCTTTCTTAGTGTTGTTTTCAGTGAGTCGCCCAAACCTTCGAGTACCATAGGTCATCAAATCTATCCAATCATAAAAGACTCAGGGTTTATTAAGGTTGTGGATTTTTTAGATACCTGAAAAATGCACGATAGGAAATGGTCGATAAAATAAATGTTCTAATTAGATAATTGGAACAATATAAATATATATTTCCTAGGCCAATTTTTTTGTCGGTGGTTTTATGGATATACCCATGGTCGTTATTTCGATTTTGGAACTGTTAGGAGTGTTCTGCGCCCTATTCGCCGTTATGATGGGGTTGACAAAGGGCAGGGAAGCATTGAAATTAACAGGCGGGGGAATGGTGGAGGTAACTGTAACGTATCTTCTGATCGCATCTGTTTTATATCTTGTTAGCTACGGATTGAGATTCATAGGCGCAATAGGTGATTCATGGCTCTTTAATGCCGCCGGAGCCATCATTGCTTTTGGTCTTGGATTCTGTTTCTTCATGATTTTCAAGAAGGTCATAGAGCATCTAGAACAGCTGAAGAAGTTTTCGGTTTGAGGACAAGATATGAATTCCAAGGTATTTATTCAAAACGTTCAAGAGAGGCTGGATCCAATTGCCCCCATTGTCCTGCCTGGAATTATAAGAAAACAGCTGGCAGAGGTTCAAGCGACAGTGGATACACTGACTCCTGAGCTTGCCGAGGAATTCATAAAGAGAATGGAACTGGCCTTAAGAGATTTTCTGGGACCAGATGGAGCTAGGCTGGTTCACCAGATGATGATGAAAGAACTAAGAAGATGCGCACCAGATTATTTTGATGAAAACGCTCTGATTTAACTTGACTCACTGTTTTTTTTTATTTTTTCATTTTAGTTTTTATTTCCTCCAAAATCCCTTCGTGTTTATCACAAAAATCTTTGCCTGTGAGTTGAGCGTGCATCATATCCTCCTGCCAGTGTGCGTTAAAGAGCCGACAGTTCTTGTCCTCGCAAAATGGCTCAAAGGTGGTGTGATAGAAAAAAGCCTGTAGGATATAGCCCTTGACAATGTCTGTAAGCCTCTCATCCTCGTAGTCTATGAATGTGTCCCTGAACTTATCCTTCAACTCCGCTTCGACCAACTCCCTTGCCATGCCAGAGACAACCAAAGCCTTTCTTAGGATATAGAACTCCCTGGGTTTTGCAGGTGCTTCCACCAATCCCGGTGAAGAGATGATGCATGGAAATCCGTACACACTGGTTCTTGCATGGTACCTTCCATCCCCCCTATCCCATGTACCGATGGATCGATTGGTAAATACAAGATGAAGATGTTTGAAATTCGATTCACCACTTGAAATTAATCCCCTAAATAATGTCTGTAGCTTGAAGCCATCGTACAGCATCCCGAAAACCTTTTTCTCAGGATCTTTAATTAAATCCATTTCGTGTTTTATCTCCACAGGAAAAGGATCGTACTCTCTTGTTGGATTGGAGACATCGAAGACCTTAGTCTTTACCAATTGCTCTGCTATGAAATTCAGGTCTTGGGTCTCCCTTGTATTATAAAAGAGGAAGTCCTTCCGTACATCAACAGTAATCCCAGTCCCAATTTTCTGTTCAATATAAATCTTTAGTAAATTCCAATCTATATTGGACTCGTTTGTGTAAATATGTAAAAAATCAGGGATGTTAAAGGATAATGAGGTTTTATTTACTTCACCTTTGGAGCTTCTCGTAGACAATCTCAGCCCCCTTTCTGCCTGAAAGCAGCATCCCTCCAAATGTCGGGCCCATGCGCGGAAGACCGAATGTTGTTGCCACTGCCATCCCTATCACAACCAATCCGGGATGAACTTCACTTGTGTACTCCACAACCATCTCCTCTGAGCGGTCCACCCACATTGGATTCATACCTCTTGTCTTTATTAGGCCCCGTTCCTCTAGGGACTTGACAACTGTGGCGTCATGGCCTGTTCCGTCTACAACTATCTTACCCTCAAGGGCAATGGGATCCACACAGGTGATCTCCCTGGGAAGCGCAGAAACAGGTGTCCAATTCACAACGACACCGCCAACCCTGTTCTCCTCGTAGAGCACAAGATCATCGAACTTTGTCATGTTCAGTGTCTTTACACCGGCATCGCAGGCTGCGGCAATCAATCTCGAACAAGCATGGGGACCATCAGCAACAAAAAGGCCTTCGTTTACCTTCTCATAGGGAATGCCAAGTTCATCCAGAATCTCATGAGCAGGAGCCCTCACCGTGACCTTGTTCATTAGATAGCCACCGATCCAAAATCCACCACCCAGATAATTGTTTCTTTCAATTAAAAGGGTCTTTACTCCTTTTTGCGAAAGCTCTTTTGCAGCCATAAGGCCACTTGGACCTGCCCCTATTATGATGACATCTGATTCAGCATACTCTAAGAACTGTTTCGAGAAATTTTCCACTATGGCTCTTGTGACCTGGCTCTCGGTTGCTTTTTCAAATATTGGCATTCACATCCCCCCTTATATCTCAACCATTTTCTCTTGGTATGCACAATACATGCAGTGGGATATATAATAGTTGTGGTGGATTACGTGTCATATTTCCTTCAGATCTCTTCATATCTTCTTGTTTCAGAGAAATCTAACTATTTTTAACATAACGGCCACAATTTTTGCATTATGGAACACCTACTGGTTTTCCACAATATCCACAAAACCTTGGGGTCCCTTTTCCTATTACCTTTTGTTCAATTTCCTCTTCGTGAATGGGCTTAGATACGTTTCTCATCTTTCTCCTGGTGCGATTCCTCCGTCCTGTCCAATAAGCCCTTTTACACTCACCACATTTACTTTTACTTCTCTTTAGGAATTATATCCTCAGATTCCTCTTTCGCAGTAGATGGTTCTTGTGAGCCAAATTTTTTAGAAATCGAGATTAATGCTGCTAAGGCTAAAATAATACCTAAGATTCCTAGTATAATGGCCGTATAAACAAGATTATTATCTGGTTGCTTCTCGGTGCTTTTAAGGATTTCTATTTCTGTTGTAAGGTTCTGTATCTCTTCCTTAAGGGCTGCATTTTCAGATTCAAGCTGAAGGACGCTATTATTGAGGTTATTGATTTGATTTTGAAGTTCATCATGATTATAAACGCTTGGAGTATAATTTATTATCATATCATTAAAATAGAAATGATTTGTCCCATTACTATCAAGTTTTAGTCCTATCCCCTCTAGTGTCCTGTTTATATGAAGCGTACTTTGTATATTTGAACCAGTTACCATTTCGCGACTTTGGCCTAAATAATAGAGAGAAAGCGAATATTTTGACACGTTTCCACCGAAGTGGGGCTTAAGTGTTATGTTCGTTATATAATATAAATGAGGAAAACCCAAAGTAAAACTCATGTGATTATGATCAGCCCCAAAATCATGATCTAAACCAGTACTTTCATTTCCATCAAATATTAATGGTGCATAATCTATATAATCTGCCCCTGTCGAAACAACAATACCTGAGCTGAAAGTATACCACTTAAAATCTGAATCCGCAGTTTTTGTGCCTATGTCCAAAGTTTCAGCGTTTGCAACAGGCAAAACCACACAGCTTAAAATGCTTATTATTAATAAGATTGCAGAAAGCCTTCCTCTTTTCTTCATAATATCCCTCATTTCGTATATAACATCTATTGTTTATAAAACTTTTTAGGTCAAGTTACAGTCCATGGTTAAAAAAAAGGTGATAGACTATATTCCATTCTGTTTTCCTTGATTACCACATTACCTTATCTCACAATCCGATTTCCAAGGTTGTTATCGTAATCCCACCATCATCATCCTCGACAACTAGAGTAATCATATAAGTCCCAGAAGTAGTGTATGAATGCACACAAGTATCCGTAACATTCATTGGATTTATCTCGGGACTTGGGTAAGGATCAGGACTTAGTCCGTTGTTGTAATAAGTGGTCGGCCCTGCAGTTACCCCGTCTCCGAAATCCCAGGTAAAGGTTAGATCGTCACTGC
Source organism: Thermoplasmata archaeon (assembly GCA_020348445.1). GTDB lineage: Archaea > Thermoplasmatota > Thermoplasmata. The sequence continues at coordinate 3,684,624 of CP070751.1, read as the reverse complement.
CGGGATCGGTGGCAATTCCCTCAAGAGTTATGTTGTGTCCCACAAGGTGGGGATTAAGCTCCACCTCCCAGGGATCGATATGGTTCCAGTGGTCGCTGTTCCAGTAGGACTGCCGCACGTTGAACGTATGGTGTATGCGAGCTGTTGATTCATTCTCAAATTCAATTTCTATCCATACAGGATTGCCGCCCCAGACGTTGCCATTTATCCTTGGATCATTTGGGAGGTAATCTACTTTAGCTGAATATCTCTTGGTCATGTCCAGCTTGACATTGGCAATCTTGGCCTTTTGTTCATCAGGACTTCCCGGGTACCTGGTCACCTTTCCCGTCCAAATCTTAGAATCTTCCTCGTAGAGGTAAATATCTACAGAGTGATATTTTTCTCCTGCCACCCTAAGGGAAATATTCACATACACGTAGGCCTCTATTTTCTCGATGACTGGCGCCACATTTTTTACTGTAATATTCGTAATAAAAGTAGTTGAATCTCCATCATCATCTTCCACTGTCAACGTTAAGCCAAACACTCCATTGTCGCCGTAGATATGCCCAACATTGTCTGTAGCAGTGAACGGGTATATCCCCCACGGACTAGGATAAGGATCAGGCCCTGCGCCGTCATTGTAGTATGAATTCACATATGTTGGTCCGTATTCAAATTCCCAGGTGAATGTTAAATCGTCGCTGCCTAAATCAGTTGAAATTGCAGTAAGATCCAATGGCATGCCCTCGTCCACTGTAAAAGGCCCGAAAGGCTTGATTGTAGGAGCAACGTTATCCACATACACTGTGGTTGTTAATGTAGATACATCCCCATCATCGTCAGTTACCTTGAAAGTCAGTGTGTAATTATAATTGTCACCATAAGTATGGTCTATCGTATCCTGGGCAATAAAGGGAAAGATACCATCGGGGCTCGGGTACGGATCCGGAGTGGTTCCATTATTATAGTATGTTCTTTCGATGACTGGAGTCGAATCGCCAAAGTCCCATTCAAAAGTCAAATCATCGCTTCCCAGGTCTTTTACTGTCGCCCTGTAAGTAGCTGATGTACCCTCGTAGGCCACATATGGGATTGCGAGCTCGATAATGGACGGAGCCACATTGTCCACAGAAACTATGGTCGTATACGTGGTCACGGCACCGTCATCGTCGGTAACTGTTAGAATCATTGTATAATTATAATTGTCCCCATATGTGTGGGTCACAATGTCTGAGGCATTAAATGGATATGTGCCTTGCGGACTTTTAATCTCGTTTGTAATGGGCATGTAAACAGGTTCAGGATTCACACCATTGTTGTAATATCTGTTTTGGATAATGGGGCCGTATTCAAACTCCCAGAAGAATGCCAGATCATCGCTTCCGGGATCAGTTGCATCTGCTTCAAATGTGATTGACGAACCCTCATCCCTAGATGGTGTAATATCCAATGTAATGGTAGGAGCAACATTGTTGACCACAACTTCGGCTGTGATAACAGTAATTCCCCTATCATCGTCTGTAACCTTCATTGTGATAGTGTATACTCCATTGTCGCCATAGGTATGCTGGACTGTGTCCATAACTGTAAATGGATATATTCCCCATGGGCTTTTAGGAGGATCTGGACTAGCGCCATTGTTGTAGTAGGTAGTGGTTGTCGCAGAGGTTCCATCTCCCCATTCCCATGTGAAAGTGAGATCGTCGCTGCCTTGATCTGTGGAGGTGGATATGAATATAATTGGAGCCCCTTCACTACCTGAGGGAGATGATATTGAATATATTGTTGGCGCAAGATTTTTGACTATAACATCACAAGTGTCTGTATCGCTATCTCCAGTATCATCTGTTACTCTTAAGGTCACAATATATACACCATTATCACCATAAACGTGATTTATCTTCCCATCAAAGATGCCGTCAGGCGAGTTAATAGCTGTCTCGACGTAATCATAGATCCCATCACTTTCGAAATCCCATTCGTAGGTTTCGATTGTGCCGTCGGGGTCGTAGGAGGATGAGGTGTCGAATTGGATGAGAGAGCCTTCGTTAATGATTTGGTCTGGACCTGAGTTGGCGATAGGTGGTATATTAAGTGATCCAATTGCATACAGTTTATTATCATAGGAGCCAATATAAATCGTTCCATCGGAATCAATTGCAGGTGACGATAAAATACCGTTTTTAGTAGTAAAATTCCATCTCTCAGTTCCATCGGGATTGATTGCATATACTTTATTGTCTTTAGAACCAAAGTAAATCGATCCATCAGAGCCAATAGAAGGTGATGACTCAACAATAAATCCAGTTAAAAAGTTCCATTTCTCAGTTCCATCAGGATTGATTGCATACAATTTATAATCATTCGAACCAACATAAATTATATTATCGGAGTTTATTGCTGGTGAGGAAAATATATAGCTACCTATAGCAAACCTCCATTTCTCGGAACCATCAGAGTTGAGTGCATATAAATTACCATCTCCTGATCCAAAATATAATGTTCCATCAACCCCAATTGTAGGTGATGAAGATATTACCCCACCTGTGATAAAGTTCCATTTCTCAGTTCCATCGGGATTGATAGCATAAAATTTATTGTCCGAAGATCCAATATAAATTATACCTTCAGAATTGATTGCGGGTGAACAGTCATTTATCTTATTGCCAGTCATAAAAGTCCATTTCTCAGAACCATCTGGGTTGATAGCATATAATCTATAATCATGAGATCCAACATAAATCGTGCCATCGGACCCAATTATTGGTGATGAATCAACATCAGAACCAGTCGTAAAAGTCCATTTCTCAGTACCATCTAAGTTAATTGCATATACCTTACCATCTTTTGAACCTATATATATTTCACCTTCCGAGCTTATTGCTGGTGATGAGTGTACATCTCCGTCAGTCGTGAAATTCCATTTTTCAGAACCGTCAGGATTGATTGCATATATTTTATTATCGGTCGAACCAAAATAAATTGTCCCATCGGAATTAATTGCTGGTGAGGAGAAAACATAATCACCAGTCTCAAAACTCCATTTTAATTTACCAGGATTTGCGCTCATGTCATATGGACTAAGACCAGTATGATTAAGATTTTGCCGAAACATAGGCCACGGTGAATCTGCAAGTCCACCTGTTCCACTGGAATCTGACTTTGGCTCACTAATATTCAGAGTGATTGGTGATGAAATACTCGTTATAATCACGATACATAAAAATATACTCTTATTCTTTACTTTCATTTAATACACTCCATAATCGCTGACTTTAGTAGAAACACCCTTCCTGGTGTCTCCCTCAAGACCTTGATGGTAATAATGCCACTTTTATATATTTATAATTTTGGCCCCCCCATCAATAACCTGATGGAAACCAAAAATATCTCTCGATCATTAAAATCCACTTATCCAGTTCCAAAAAATCCTATACGAAATTCGGTTGATATTTCTCGATACTATACGAAATCCGGTGTACGCAATGCATACGAAATGCGGTGTATTTTCATATGAAACCCGGTGCATGAAACCACCCTCTACCCGACTCTATCCACCGAAATTGATATACGAAATCAGGTGTATACGACCTCTCCATGCCCCAGCCTAAAAATCAAAAGAACTGTCCGCAAAAACC
>CP070751.1:3676462-3680901 GCA_020348445.1 Thermoplasmata archaeon | reverse complement strand
ACGTTAAATTCCCGCCCGATATAGTGGATATATGTAAAAAGAGTCCAGCACATTTCTTCTTTATGCCCGGGCCGAGCTGGATGAAAATTGATCGAAATATCAGCATTTCACCTTATCAGTGCAAAACTGAAAAGGTGGCGGAATTCTTAGGCAAAGGGAACTGCTTCTGGTATTTATTGCCGGCCGGTTATACGGACCAGGGACCTCGGGTAATCGTGGAGGCAATGGCGGCGGGACTGCCGGTAATAGCGGAGAACAGAGACGGGGCAAAGGACAGGGTGACGACAGAGACCGGCTGGCTGATTGATAAACATGATGAGATCGTGGATCTGCTGCATTCGATTGAATTTGAGGACTTAAGACAAAAAGGTATAGCAGCCAGAAGAAGGGCAATCGAGAATTTTAAGCCGGGATTATGGTATGAAAAAATAACAGGAGAGCAGTAATATGACTCTAACATACGAAGAATTAAAAACTGAAACAGACAATCTTTTCAAAGATCGCACTTTACAAGATTGGAAAGATCAATCTGTATATCGTGGTATTACTCAAAGATCACAGGCGGATTTTGATTATCTCATTCCGATGTATATTAAAAAAACTGATAAATTGATGGAAATGCTTGTAAATTCTACGGATGAAAATGAACAGGCATTTTTAACTGCGAAGATAGCAAGAATTAAAGATAAATTTGCTACTTGTTGTCAAGAAGTAAAAATGAGGGACGATGGCGATGTGATTCGTACTGCTCTTCACGATCAGGCAGATTATTATATTGACTACGACAATGGTAATGATAGTAATGATGGCCTTTCGACAGGTAATGCCTGGAAAACAATAACGAAATATACAACAACAACTGTTCGCACGCCCGGTGATAGAGCATTTTTACGAGCTAATATAGTTTGGGACCAAGGAACGGAGGCGGTTAGCATTGGTTTTGATGAAGATGGTACAAATGAAAATTATATATCTATAATCGGTTGTGATTCGGTTAATAATGATCCTTGGAGTGATGGTGATGATACATTGCCAATAATTGATTTTGAAGATGCCACTTATGGATCAATATTAGGCTCAGATGATTACTGGTACTTTGAAAGAATCATTCTCAAGCAAAGTAATTATAGTAGTGGTTGTATATATTGTAATGCATGTTTTCATATATATTTTAAAACTTGCACTATAAGTGACCAAAATGCAGTAGGTATAGAAGGAATTTTACTTCGTTCATCTACTTCAACATTCGAAAATTGTACTTTTATTGATAACAATGGATATTCGATTTATATCAGTGATGGTGGGTATAACATTATCAAATCTTGTACTTTTAATGGTGGAAGTGATGTAAGCACAAATTATGGAATATATATGCTTCAAGGAGGAACTCTTTTTATTGAGGATTCAACTTTTGGAATAACAACTTCACACGATAATGCTGACCTTATTGCCGATAGAGGCAGTGTAGTTTATGCAAAAAATTGTACATGGACTATTACACCATCAGTTGCGAATGATAGCAGAATTTATTCTGAGGATGATGATGCTAATTTTGAATCACAAGTATTTACAGTGACTGCAGGAACTGTAACGAGAGGAACATCTTCACCACGCTCAGGTGGGGCTGATTCTTTTGCTATAATGGCTCCATCATCTTCTTGCGGGCCGAATAATAAATTAACATTAAGCGATAATCCGTTAAGTCTTGATTTTAAGATTTGGTTATCTGCGGCAGAGCATACAGTGACAATCTATGCTCGTGACCCTGATGACTGGGCAACGCAGCCGGGTAATAGCGGAGGTGAGGAAACATTTTATATCCAAGCCAGCTATTTAAGTAATGGAGCTTCGGCGGCCAGATCACTATCAACAAAATCTGCCCAGGATACAGTGAGTGGTTCTTGGATAGCATTTACAACAACATTCACAATGGCTCGTGAGGGCTGGGCATATATAGGTGTATATCTGGCAACTTACGAGGCGGGCAAAACTATAGAGGTTGATATAAAGCCGGTAGTAAGTTAATGGCAAACGAATGGATATTAGGACAACCTGTTTTAACGGATGATACTAATAACGAATGGATATTAGGACAACCATATATTATAAAAACGGCAGGTGTATCATCCAGTAGCAGCTCGTCCTCGTCGTCATCGTCATCGAGCTCATCGTCTTCGTCATCTTCGTCTTCGTCATCTTCGTCCAGCTCATCATCCTCAAGCTCATCGTCATCGAGCTCATCGTCATCGAGCTCATCGTCATCGAGCTCATCATCCTCAAGCCAGTCATCATCTTCATCATCGAGCTCTTCGAGCTCATCTTCGAGCAGCTCAAGTTCGCTATCATCTTCATCCTCTTCATCCAGCAGCTCGTCCTCATCATCCTCAAGCCAGTCATCATCTTCATCATCGAGCTCTTCGAGCTCATCTTCGAGCAGCTCAAGTTCTCTATCATCTTCATCATCTTCATCAAGCAGCTCTTCATCTTCCTGGATGATAAGTCTTAACGCGGCCGACCGGGCCCTGCAGATGGCAGTTGATGATACAATGGCGGGATTGAAATATGATACGATAGTTTATCTTAAACGGTCAGGGACAACGAGAAATATAAAGGCGATTCTGGAATATCCGGGGCCGGAAGGGCTGATGGGATTGAGCGGTGGGGAGAGGCCGGTTATCGATGTATATGTGGAAAATCATATTATAAGGGGTATAAGCCCTGCGGAGATCGATACAGGAGGCGATAAAGTTCAAGTACCCCTGCGTATCGGTTTAACAGTAAAAACTGTAAGAATAATTGATATCGTGGCCCAGGATAGAACTATAATGCATCTTCGCTGTCAATAATTAAAACATCATCAGGGACTGCTTTTAGCTGTTCCGGGGATTTCATTGAGATAGCCATCGGTGAGCCAGCACAACCGGCAATAAAAAACAGACTAAGTAAATAAATAAGATTTTTCATTTTTCCTCTCCGAATTTCTTTGTTTGACTATGGATTGAATTTAATTTGTATAATTCTTGGAATATTTGCTTTAATAATATTATTTGTTCATTGATACGAAAAACCCAACGTATGAAAACAACTGTTATTACAAGAACAAAAAGAAAAATTACAAAAATTAAAACCGTTATACCCAAGCCTATACTTATTGTATCATTCATTTTTTTAATATTGATAATTTATCATTAAAAAGACAGAACAATAAAAGTGATACCAAAAAAGGTAAGGCAAAAACAAAGAAAGCAACACATAGACACGCCGATAATATCATGGCCACAAGAAAAAAAAATTTCATTTTTCCTCTCCCTGGGCGGAAAAACTCCCTATTTTAACTTTTCAATATTATTAAAAATTTTAGTTGACAAACCTTGAATATTTGGTATATTACGAAAATTCAAGACCTGCGATAAGAACTAAGCGGGATTTCGTGGAAACCGCAGGACGTGAATAACATCATAACAAGAAAGTTATCACAATGGAAGCTGATAAATCCCCCCCTATTAACTTTCAGAAAGAGCCTATTTTGCTTTCTCCGGCTTTTGCGGCTGGATACTTAGTTGGGCTTTTAGTCCCAGTTCCACACCGGAAGAGAATTGTTTCCAAAACTTTTTATCAATCGCACGAATACCTTTTGCTTCAAGTCGTGCCTGTTCTCGAATTTGGGCCGGAAGATGCTGCCAGATAAGCAAGGCACCTGCACAATCTTCCTGAGCAATACAACCTACCTCTGCGCAGAAATTGACAAATGATTCCTTGATACTTGCGGGTATAGGCCAACCTGTTTTTATTTTTTCTTCATTTTTTTTCATCACCAACATAATACATAACTCCTGCAAAGACAGTCAATTAGGATAATTTGATTAAAATAAGAATAAAATTTTACAAAAATTCTCCAAAAATTATGTTGAATTATGCCGATATATATCGTACAATTATTAGTAAATTGGTAGTTGCTCAGGATTGAGCATAGAAGAATTACGGAAGGGATTAAAGAAATGAATCAATCCAATACACCGACAGAACAAGATTCTCAGACCGCAGAACCTGCAATTCTGCGTGTCGAATGTGATCCCTCACTCAAAGAGGACTTGATAATAAAGGCCAACAAAGTCGGCTTTCGTTCTCAGTCCGATGCTCTTAGAACCCTCGTCCGTGATTTCGTAGCGGGCAGGATTACTTATAAATCGGGAATATTGCAAAGTCAAGAAAAAAAAGCAGGATAGTGAGAAAAAGATGGATACCGGCAATTTCAAACAATTAAGAACGGTTCGGCGGGGAGAATGTCTTTGCCGGTATCGCTCCCCGTCGAGCTTATATATAAAGGCGTTATGATCAAGCGGGAAACAAAACTTATTAGATTTATCAAGGACGAATGTGCCAACTTCGATAAGCACTATCAGAAGTGTCATTATGCAGCAAAGTGCAAAGTGTTAAAC
>CP070751.1:3673254-3676362 GCA_020348445.1 Thermoplasmata archaeon | reverse complement strand
GCAGAGGCTAAAGACTCTTTCGTAGAGGTGACCTCTGATTCTGGCGGTCTCATCTACCTGGATTTGAAAGAGACCGGGGAAAATACCCAGATATTCAGGAACTCAGAGGCTGAAGGTGGTGAGCTGCTCTACTTATCCACTATAAATTCGGATGGCGAGGACAAAGACCAAATAAAGGTAGTCAATGAGCAAGTGCTGACTTTCTCGATTCAAATACAACCCGGCACTTATAATTACGTAACATGCAAAACTGTTATGGTGGATAGGGCGGAGGTTGTCACGGAATGGCAGCATGCTTACAGTACGGAATGTGAATGTGATCCTCCTGCTTCGGAAATTAACACATTATGGTTCGCCTCGCCACTTAATGACAATATAGGAGGTGAGCCAGGTTTGGTCTGGCATAAGTGTAAACTAGGAAATTATGCTTCCAGGAGGGAGCACTGGTATAAAGGCTCAGACACAATGTATGCAGATGCGAATGATTTCGCATCCTGGAGCGGGCATAATGGTTGGCTGTTTCCAGGTTGGCATTTCTTTAGACAAGGTCAGGATTGTATTGGATTGGTGCCTCCGGATATCAAGCTGGGCGATACGGACAATGATTGGGTGGTATTTGATACCTGCGCGTCCCTTAATGCCAGCCAAGCCCAATTGGAAACGGCACTTCTGAATAGTGAAAGGTGTCCGCATTTGTTCTGCGGTTTTGTTAACACTGCTTACTGGGACTTCGAGGACGCTGGAGAGTACTTTGCCCAGCGTCTGAAACAAGAGAGCATAAAGAAGGCCTGGTTCAACTACTGTAAATACAAACAACCGGTCGGTACAACGGTCAGAGTCTTTGGAGCCGATTATTGTATGGATGAATCGCTTTTGGGGTCCGGCCCAATAGAAGTCGAACGGGACCCCACATCTTCCAGCACCTGGACATACGATGACTTCACAAGAACAGAGTAGTCCTTTTAGATATCAGTTGTGTCTTTTTATGAAATATAATTGATTAACAGAATAAGAAAAAACTATTGGAGAGTTTTGTCTTTCATTCATAAAATAGTATGATAAGACAGGAATTTTCGGAGAAAGGAAATGCAAAATAATTGGATAATCAAATGGATATTGATAGCTGTGTTAGTCTCTATGCTAATATTGTTAGTAGTTGTTTCCTTTTATAAAAGCGTTTCCGAAATAAGCCAATATGAAAAAGATTATCCTGTTCTTGAGCCCAATGAGAAGCTTCCAAACATTACAATAGGCTGGCCTGGTTTCTGGCCATTACTGGTTTTTGAATTTGAGGGACCTTTTCCGGAAATGCCCGATAAAATGATGGTATACAAGATTGTGTACCCGGACCCAAATCAATTTACTGAAGACTACGTGCGCGAACTGGCGGAAAAATACTTTGATATGCCGAAGGATGCTAAGATGTCCAGGTCCGGAGGATCATTAAATCTTTATTGGTTAAAGACAGATACGCACCTTTTTGAACTTGCTCCACGCACCGGATTTTTTAATATCCAAAAGTATGAGAAAGCACGTAAGAAGCGAAGCGAAGATAGGAAGGACTTTCCCTCTGACGAGGAATGCAAAAAGATTGCGACGGACTATCTGAAAAGTCGGGGTTTATTTGAAGATAATTCTTATGGCCCCAGTATCGTCGATAATACCAGTGCTGGAGTTATGTCGGTTGGCTTCGGCCAGATGGTCGGAAAATATAAGCGCTCGGGCTCGGCGGGCAGCTTGGGTATTGATATTGGTCCAGGAGGGGAAATAGTGTCAGTAGGAAAGCAATGGCTCGAGCTTGCACCCTGGAAGATAGCGCCTATAAAAACAGCCCGGGAGGCATTTGAACAGCTAAAGGAGGGAAAAGCATACGTCCTTAACAGAATCGGAGGAAAGATTACAAAGATAGAATTGAGATATCAACTCCCCGGCGTAGAGGGATATTCAGTACCGGTTTACTGGTTTGACTACTCCACGCCCGAGCGTTTTTCGTATGCGGTTGTTCCTGCAGTTAAAGACGAATATGTCGAACCACGAGAAGAAACATTCAGAAGAATAGATAAGCGACGAACCAGCCAATAATACCTTATGGGGGCCCGTAGTCATCATATGACGAAACGAGGAATCTAACCTGCTATCGTCGAAATATAGTAAATAAAAATGAAAATAATCTTCAAAAAAATATGTTTGTTGGTTGGTCTTGCGGTTGTGATTTGTAGTGCAATTGCGGTTGTCTTATTCCTCAGTGGAGACGATGTAACAACTACTCAATCCGAGGCAGATTATCCTTTGCTTGAGCCCAATGAGAAGCTTCCAAATATTACAATAGGGTGGCCGGGTTTCTGGCCAGGACTGGTTTTTGAATTTGAGGGACCTTTCCCGGAAATGCCCGACAAAATGATGGTGTACAAGATTGTGTACCCGGACCCAAATAAATTTACTGAGGCCTACGTGCGAGAACTGGCGGAAAAATACTTTGATATGCCGAAGAATGCTAAGATGTTAATGCCTGGGGGACCATTATACCTTCATTGGTTAAAGACAGATATGCACCTTTTTGAACTTGAGGCACGCACAGGATTTTTCAATATCCAAAAGTATGAGAAAGCACGTAAAAAACGAAGCGAAGATAGGAAGGACTTTCCCTCTGACGAGGAATGCAAAAAAATTGCGACGGACTATCTGAAAAGTCGGGGTTTATTTGAAGACAATGCTTATGGCCCCAGCATCGTCGATAATACCAGTTCTGGAGTTATGTCGGTTGGATTCGGCCAGATGGTCGGAAAATATAAACGCTCGGGCTCGGCGGGCAGCTTGGCTATGAATATTGGTCCAAATGGAGAAATAGTGAAAGTAAGAAAGCAATGGCTGGAGCTTGTGCCCTGGAAGATAGCGCCTATAAAAACAGCCCGGGAGGCATTTGAACAGCTAAAGGAGGGAAAAGCAGCCTTGAATAACAGAATCGGAGGAAAGATTACAAAGATAGAATTGAGATATGAACTCCCCGGTGTAGAGGGATATTCAGTACCGGTTTACTGGTTTGACTACTCCACGCCCGAGCGTTTTTCGTATGCGGTTGTTCCTGCAGTTAAAGACGAATATGTCGAA
>CP070751.1:3666073-3673154 GCA_020348445.1 Thermoplasmata archaeon | reverse complement strand
CAGATATAATAAATAGAATAATTAGCACGGCCCAAGGAGCCCGATCTCCGGCTTTAGCACCGATCGTAACAATAGAAACCGCATGCTTCTTTGAATTGTTCTTGAAATTGTTGGCTTTGGGGTTCTTCTCCTTATCCTTCTTCTTACGCTCTTTTCTTTCACTTGCCACAAGTCTTACAGCAGGTAAGAACGTGGTCATGATGATAAAGGAGGAGACAATACCCACAGTAACCATAATGGCAAAATCCTTAAGCACTGTTAGGCTCGATACTGTGTTGGACATAAAACCAATGCCTGTGGTTATGGTGGCAAGAAGTAATGCCATGCCCACTGTGCCGATGGCAATTGTTATTGCCTTGGTATTTACCCTTCCCTTTCCCTTTTCCTCCCTGAACCTCATTGTCATGTGTATGCCGTAATCAACACCAAGTCCAACTAGTAATATAGGTACCACTGTAGCTATTATACTCCCTTGTATGCCTAGTAAGATAGAGACGCCATAGGACCAGATAATGGCCATTCCAAGGCTCACCAACGTCAAAACAGTGTCAAATCCACTTCTAAAAGTGATAAATAAGATCAGAACGATAAGAACAAATACCAGCATCAAAAGGAACATCTGGGAGAAATCCATTGTTTCCTGTATCTCCTGGTTAATTAATTGATTACCAAGCACGCCGTACTCCAAGTCTCCTTCCTGTGCATTGGCGATGTCGCGGACCTTTTTCTCAACATTATATCTTTGTTCATCCTCCAATGAAACGTCGAAATTGATGTTTATAATGGCCCCTTTGGCATTCAGGCCGCCGCTTTCTCCAAAGTCCCTTGTCAATGTTGCCATGGCTCCAAAATACAGACCTGTAATCTGAGCATCAAGGGTCTGTGCCCCGGCCTCGATAGTTGAGCAATTACCCCAAAAACAGTCCAGGGTAAAGTTTGCGGCATCAGGATCCTTTCCTATCTCAGAAAGAAGATAAGTTTGGGACTTGATTGTATCGATTGTGGAGTTGATATCCATAAGAAGATTAGAGGTTTGCAGACTTGCATTTTCTGCATCATATTCAAAGAGTATTTTCAAGAAATTAGGTACTGGATCGGGGCCATACTCAGCGGAAATATCATCAAGGGTGGCAAGTGACGTATCCTTATTGAATTCGGGAATACCGTTGTTGCCGCTTTGCAGAAGGGTCAGATTTTCCTCTAGGGAAATCATGGCGAGATCCAAAACCGCGGCCTTGGCCGCATTGGGCATGGATGCGTTGTTAAGTACGGAAATGAGGTAGTGAAGGCTGAAGTTCTGCCCCATTAATGAATAGTCAATACCTGTTCTGCCCTGAAGTAGACCATATGACATTACAAGCATGTCGGCAAGTGATGCAAAACCAGTGGGATTGTTTTGCGTGGCAACAATAGAAGACGTTATTTCCTCCTCGCTTCTTATGGTATCCTCGAACTCAATCAGGGTCTTCATGTCATCCATTTCTAAAACGTTATTGTCATCTGTTTTGACCAGCACAAGAAGATTGTACTCCTCTGATCCGAAAGTATCAGAAGATTCCTCAGCGGCTTTAATTAGCTCGTGATCCGGGTTGAAGGACTCAGGATCTGCATCATTTTCGAAAGATGATCCAAAATAGGTAAAAATCAATGTCAAAACAACAATGATTGCTATGGTGACTTTGGGCCTGCCCGAGACCTTTTCACCTAGATTTGACATGAAGGACATGGCAACGGCGATATTAATAATAATATAAGATACTTTGTATTATCGATGAGGGACAATATGTGTCCCAGTATAACCTCATAATCCGATATCGATTTCTTTATTGTATCATTTGGATTCTAATATATTTTAACTATCCAACAACAACATTAATATACCTTCCTTACCATTCAAAATCCAATTTGTAAAGCCGGAGATTTCCTGTAAATGGGCACAGTAAGGGCTTGGGATAATTGAGTCTTAAGTTTTCATTTGGAGCATGAGCATGTACACTTTAAAGAATTTAAAAAGAAGATCTGCAAGAACTGTGCTTACGATAATAGGGGTTTCTCTCGCAATAACTCTGGCAATGATCATGTTCTCAATAAGCGAGGGGATAAGAGAAAGTACAGACGAGATCATAGAAAAAAGCGGAATAGATCTTCTGGTTTTTCCAAAAGGAGCCGATATCTTCTTCGGTGGCGGCGAATTTACAAATGGCAGGGAGCTTGCAGCAAAAATCAATCAATCAGAGAAAATACGGGCCACATTTCCGTATCTAAGGGAACGCATTTACGTTACAGGAAATGCAATAGACAAGGAAACCAACCTCCCCAAAGTAACGAGCATAGTGGCAAAAGGCTCCTTTCGGGAAGCTTCCGAGACATTCAAGACAGCTGATGTAATTCAGGGAACTCAACTGCAGGAGAGAGGGGATCCTTATTACACAGATGGAACATTCACCCACGAGATATTGTTGAACAGCATGCTCGCCAATTTTTTAGGGATAAATTTAGAGGATGATTTTGAGGATACTGTATATCTTTCCATGGAATTGCCTTCGACTTCAGAAGACATCCCGGCAGATGAGGCTTTTCAACAATGGTTTGAAAACACAACATCGTTTAATGTAAAGGGTATACTGACACAATCTTTCGAAGATGAGGGGGATATGAGCGCAACTCTGCATCTCAGCGAATTGCAGAATATAACAAATAAGCTGCAGAATGACACGGCAGACACCATTGTAATAGACCTCTATAATCCAAAGGATGCCGATTCTGTCAAGTACTGGCTTGAGAACGAATTCGAGGAAAAGGATGAAATCACAGCCTACACACAGGAGGATGTGAGGGAGGAAATAGAGAAGTTCACATCTTTGTATAGAGGATTTTCAGAGATGGTGGCTGGAATTACCATACTCGTTGCCCTACTATTCATTTCAACTGTCATTATGATATCTGTGAAAGAGAGGACAGGTGAGCTATGTGCGCTTCGAGCCCTGGGATTCTCCAGGGCTTCTGTTTTCAAGCTTGTCTTAGCCGAGGCTCTCCTTGTATGTTTGATTGGATTCGTAATTGGGGTGATATTTGGTGCAATTGGCACCGAGCTGATAAACATATATGCAGAAAATGAAGCCCCGCAGCTGCCTGAAGGATTTCAAATCGCGAAAATCACCCCTGGGCTGCTCCTCAGAGCCACAGGTTCGGTTTTTATATTCGGTGTTTTAGTGGGATTGATTCCTGCATATTGGGCTTCGCGCCTGAATATAATTGACGCATTAAAGAGTGAATGAGATGATCCTGAGAAATGCATTCAGAAGAAAAGGCAGAACCACGATGACGATAGCTGCAGTGGCCATCTCCATGGCCCTTTTGGTATCCATGCTGTCAATTGCGGAGGGACTTTTGTACAATGCACAGCAGAGCATCAAGGAAAGTAAAAGGGACATAATAATCACGGCAGAAGGAGCCTATGGTATAACAAATGGTCATGATTTTATAGATTCATTGAAAGAAGATACTGAGAACATCTCAGCAGCCTCTGCTCTACTTGGCACGGATTTTACGGGATTACTTGGAATCGACATAACCGATCCTTCTACAAGTAAAACAGAAAAATACGCGGCATTGGGAATAGGCATAGTACCTGATGATGAAATGCATTTCTTGGGTGACGAGGGGGAAAGGGCTTTTCAAGACATATTAGAGGTGAAGTTCGATAAATGGTTCAATGAGGGAGGCGATCCACATTACGAAAATGACTACACAGGTAAATGGACGGATGAGGTTCTAATAGACGATAATTTCGCCAAGACGCACAAATTATCAGAGGGATCATCCCTTGTCATAAACGACCATACTTTCAACATCACAGGCACTTTTTCCACGATTCTATTGGGTGAAGGAGCCATCGATATAAATTTCGGCATCGTGATAATGCATCTTTCAGAGCTGCAGAGCCTCCTCAACCTCCAGGGTAGCGATGCCATTTCATCTGTCTCGATCTCCCTAACTGAAGGTCATAAAGATGTTGAAAGCTCAAGGGCCATTGCAAAGGCCATAAAGAACCAGCACCCATTCTACACCGTGATGACAAAGGAGGACAGACTCGACAGCATCGAGGATCAGCTTGTTTTAGCCAGGCTATTTTATACCTCCATTGGCTCTGTCTCCATGCTGATAGGTCTTCTATTTGTGGCCTGTATCATGATAATGTCCATTACCGAAAGAACAAACGAGTTTGGGATGTTGAGGGCCATAGGCATCTCAAAGAAAACCATATTTGTCCAGATTTTGCTGGAGTCCATGGTCTTTGTAATCATTGGAGCTGTTATCGGGCTAATTGCTGGATATTTTGGTTCAAATGCCCTGGGGGATTATCTAAAAACTGCCTCAGGTCTGAACCGGGATTTCACAGCTTACACGCCGCAGCTTCTCATTCAATCATTATTGCTGATCATATCCTTTGGAACAGTTATATCCCTTTATCCGGCCTGGAAAGCCGCAAAAAAGAAGGTACTGGATGCATTGAGGTTTATAAGATAAATGAAAGATAAAGTCCTTAAAATGGAGGAATATAGATGATAGATCTTCGTAATGTCACAAAGATTTACAAGATGGGCGAGACAGAGATCAGGGCATTGAACGGAATCTCACTGAAGGTGGAAAAAGGAGCATTTCTATCCCTTGTGGGCCCATCTGGAAGTGGAAAGTCCACATTGCTTAATATTATTGGATGCATAGATACACCAACTTCGGGTGAGGTACATCTTGATGGCGAGGATGTTTCTAAGTTAAAAGACAGGGGGTTGACAAAGATAAGACTGCACAAGATAGGCTTTATTTTCCAGCAGTTCTACCTTATTCCCACTCTAAATGCCATGGAAAACATTGAGCTGCCAATGAAAGAGGCGAAGGTACCAAGAGAGGAAAGACGCAAAAGAACGAGGCAGCTTCTGGAGAATGTGGGTTTGACCCAGAGGGAAAAACATTATCCAAATCAGCTCAGCGGTGGAGAGCAGCAAAGGGTGGCTATTGCAAGGTCACTTGCCAACAAACCCTCTGTTTTACTGGCTGACGAGCCAACTGGAGAGATAGACAGCGAAACCAGCGAAAAGATCGTGAATTTATTGAGGAAGTTGAATTCTGAGGAAAAGGTCACTCTTCTTGTTGTCACCCATGATCTGAAAGTGGCAAAACATGCTGATAGGATGATCACGATAGAAGACGGCAAGATTGTGAGCTGAGACTTTTTTATTACTCGATAAATCCCCTCATTCCGCAATAGGGGCATTTGACTGGAGCAGGATAGCTTCGCACATCGGCTGTAAATGGTTGTCTGCAGCTTGGGCATGTCACCTGCATTAGCCCAAGAGTATGAGGTGGAGGTTGAGTTGGTGGTGGGGGCATGGGTTTTTGAGGTGTTGGTCCTGCAGGTGGTTGATAGGGTGGAGCCCCAGGATATTGCATTCCATAAGGAGGGGCTGCACTTGGTTCCATACTTGATATTATGAGAGCAATAAGTATGAACACAAAGGAAACAAATGCGAGGAGCCAACCTATATCCCCACCCCATGATGCTCTTTCTTCTCTTCTTCCCCAATCATCCTCGTCGGTGTCCTCATAGCTTCCAAAAAAACTCTTGGTGGGATGATCATGGTCAGGTTCATCATACTCCTCACCATCAGCCGCTGCTTCCTCCTCTACATCAGCCTTCATTGCTCCAGGTAGAGCTATCATGAATATTATCGGAGCCAATATACAAAATATCATTCCGAGAACTCCAATGACCTTCAATAGATATGTTGGTCCGGATTTGTCCATGGCTTTAAATAGACTGAATATAAAAAACAGTCCAATAAAAATCAAGGCGAGAATCACGAATATGGCTGTTAAGGTCAATAATCCGCTTGTGGCTGACCCCCCGTAAAAAGTCGCCCCTCCCACCGTACTTGGTGAAAGGAAAAAGGAAAGAGTCATACCATAACCCACTTCATTGTGAGAATCATAATATTCACTTTCTGTGTGCGTGCCATACCACGGGAGAATAAACGAGGATAACAGAAGAATAAATGCTATAAATGACAACATCACCGCTTTCTGAAGATTGTCCATTTTAATCCCTTACCTCCTTTTTGACTGGGTCGAAAATAAGTTGTGACCTTATAACAGTTTCGCAATTGTAGTGTTAATAAAATCAAATAATTGGATATTTTCTGGACCCCTAAAATTTTTATATACCCAAGTTCGTGCAGGTAGCGGGCTTGTGATGCAAAAGAAGGCACTTGTCGGGATGATACTGGTTCTCGTTGCATTAATTATGATAGGAGTATCTTTGACGATGCCGTGGTATGGATGGGAGGTGGAATATAGTTCCTCAGAGGGATCCGCCACTCTTACTCATGATTACTATTTAGATCATTCTGAATTGGAGGGCCCTTTTAATGTATCAGCAGAATTAAATTATGACCATGAAAAAATTAAGGATATGCATGTTACACAGGCTTTCGTGACAACGCAGGTTCTGACATTTGTCGGTATAATTGGTTGCATTATTGGTTTAATTGGAGCGTTATTGGTAATGGTGGAAAAAATCAATTATAAAATCGGCGTTGTTTTAGTCCTGCTCGCGGTTATTCTATCTTTAATAGCACCTATTTATCTTATGGTCACCTTACCAGAGGCTTTTAAACAGGACTCTGAAGAACCTCCTGTGGAAATTCCCTATAGTGAATCTGTAACTATAACATTGGGGGAACTTCCCACTGAAAATTTGGGAACCGATTTCTCTGGTTCTGATACTAAGACTCAGCAAGGTTTAGGAACAGAAGTAACAGTAGAGTTCACATGGGGCGGCTCCACTGGATGGTACCTACCCATCATAGCCATGATATTATGTATAATTGCCCTAATTTTTGTGGCAACATCAAAACCCGCAGCCGAGCCAGTCTTCCAAGCACAGCCAATAGAACAACCTGGGGTTGTAACATTTCAACCTGAATCTCCAGCGCCCTTGGAAGAGCCTATGGCCGGGCCAGTATTTCAACCTGAATCCCCAGCTGGTGAGATGGTCTTTAAAGCAGAACCAAAAGCTCCC
>CP070751.1:3651417-3665973 GCA_020348445.1 Thermoplasmata archaeon | reverse complement strand
ATGCCATGGAAAACATTGAGCTGCCAATGAAAGAGGCGAAGGTTCCGAGAGAGGAAAGACGCAAAAGAACAAGGCAGCTTCTGGAGAATGTGGGTTTGACCCAGAGGGAAAAACATTATCCAAACCAACTCAGCGGTGGAGAGCAGCAAAGAGTGGCCATTGCTAGATCACTTGCCAACAAACCCTCTGTTCTACTGGCTGACGAGCCCACTGGGGAGATAGACAGTGAAACCAGCGAAAAGATCGTTAATTTATTGAGGAAGTTGAATTCCGAGGAAAAGGTCACACTTCTTGTTGTCACTCATGATCTGAAAGTGGCGAAGCATGCTGATAGAATGATCACGATAGAAGACGGCAAGATCGTGAGCTGAGACTTTTTAATTACTCGATAAATCCCCTTGTCCCACATTGAGGACATCTTATGGGCTTGGGAAGCCGATCTACCTTGACAGCTATCACGTATTTGCATGTTGGGCAAGAAACCTCAGTGGGTAGAGATGATGGCCTTGGTGGTGGTTGTCTGGATGGCTGTTGATATTGGTATGAAGGTGTTTGTGTAACTTGCTGTTGATATTGGGGATACTGTTGTTGATATTTTGGATATTGGTATTGATCCGCATATCCACCCCCATAAGTCATCTGCGATAATGCTCTTTTAGAAAATGGCACAACTATTGCAATATATGCAATGGAAGCTAGAAGTAATATTATCAAAAAGATCAATGGAAAGTAATTATAACCATATGTTATCTCACTATCATCGCTAAATTCATCTTCAAAATCTCCTAAATGAATAAAGAATGTCACATGGGAAATTAAAGCTATTATACAGAAAACGATTATAATGGAACCTATCAATAACATCACATGTGCAGTTCCTTGGGCCTTCCCTGTGCGATATAACGCAACCCCACCAATTGCGATAATTCCGAAAAATAAGGAAAGCCAAAAACAAAGGCTTATCATGCTGACATCGCCGTCTAGATCCTCAATTTCGTCCTCAACATCAGAAAATAAGAAACTAGATTCCGCTAACATGTGTAAATACCCAGAATTTCCATAGGTGTATTCAATGACTGTGACCTTTTCACCAGTATCGGAATGAGTATCATCAGATTTTAATCCAAACCAGGGAAATAAAGGAATTGTGAACAATCCGATAATGCTAACGACAACCAATGTGAATGCCAATTTTTGGGCCTTATCAGCAAACAGATTATCTATAAAAATCACCTCCAGGATATTGGGGTGAGCGAGGCTGAATGGGAGCTGACTGGGTCTGCTGAGACGAAGAGATATTATGAAGTTCTTTTATCATGATTGTAAAGGCGAAAATTAATATGATTAGACCAAATATTAGTACCAAATATCCTGCGGGATAAATAGTTGAAGAGGTCACCTCGTCTCCAGTTTTTTCTTGATTCTCGTTATAATGCCCCTCTAGTATATTAAATCCAACCAGATTAATCCCAGAAACGATCATCAGTACGGCAGGGATCAATAATATTGCCGCAACAATAACAGTTAATCCCTGAAAGATTACAGTTTGATGTCTGCCTGAAAAGGCCATGATTCCCACAATTATTAGGATTATAGCAATAACTATCGTTAAAATAAGGCCAATAAATGCTTGACCAATGGTGTCTTCAAAGTAATCCTCCATTTCGCCGGTAGTGAATTTATCTAAGCCCCAATCATCTTCATCACCATCGACGAGATCTAAATCATAGTTAAACGAAAAAGAAGCTGTTTCTCCCTCTACATATACCTCATCCCAGTCTACGTCATAGGATTCGCATTCTGGGCATCGGTAGAAGTAGGAATCTTCTGAATATCCACATTCTTGGCACTCATATATCTCCTCGTAATAATCTCCTACCTCTCTCTCAGCAATAATCCATGGAACACCTACAGCTAAAATCAAGCCAATAATGCCTATTATCAGCAAAGCAATTCCCATTTTAGCCACAGTACTTTTACCTATTATTTCTCCTATTGGTGGGCCGTATTGGGCTTGGGGTATTTGTGGGGGACGATAGACATCATAGCCACAGTACTGGCAAATTCTCCCAGTAACAGGATTTGCGCAATTGGGACAATAAGGCATATTTTTACCTTCCTCAGTCCTGTTATGTGAATGGAATCGAATATATAAATAAATTATCGTCGTTTAGAGATTAAAATGCCTATAAATCCACTTTATTGATAAAATCACGTATAAAAAAATATTTATTCTCTAAATATAGTTCGGGTGCTTGTGTTTGCATGCAAAAGAAAGCACTTGTCGGGATGATACTAGTTCTCGTAGCATTAGTTTTAGTAGGATTATCTTTAATTATGCCTTGGTTCAGTATAGAGGTTTTGGCAACTGAAAATGGGGAAGAGGAGAGCGCTGTTGCTGAATTCTACCTGGATCATGCAAAGGAACAATATAAGGGAAAAGTATTCGGTGTTCCAACTGAAGTCACCTTTGAATTAAGTTATGAAAATGAAACTTTTAAAGACAATAAATCCGTGGATATCTTTAAAACCACTCGAATCATTGTGTTCGTTGGATTAATTGGATGTATTTTGGGTCTGATTGGAGCAGCCATGGTAATGTTGGGAAAAATCAAACCCTGGATGGGGACCATACTCGTTTTCCTCGCAGTTATTCTCACCCTTATTGCCCCGATTTACCTAATGACATCATTACCACCCACGTTTAAAGAAGAGGATGAGTCCGGTACTATAAGCTATTATCCCTTTGAAAAGATGGGTGATAATTTCTTTGGTTCAGACAAAACCGAAAATGAGAATGTGACTGCTGAGCTCACATGGGGCGGCTCCACGGGATGGTTCCTTCCCATCATCGCCATGATATTATGCATAATTGCCCTGATTTTTGTGGCAACATCAAAACCCGCAGCAGAGCCAGTCTTCCAGGCACAGCCAATAGAACAACCTGGTGTTGTAACATTTCAACCAGAATCTCCAGCGCCCTTGGAAGAGCCTATGGCCGGGCCAGTATTTCAACCTGAATCCCCAGCTGGTGAGATGGTCTTTAAAGCAGAACCAAAAGCTCCCCCTCCCGCACTGAATATTCCCCCCTCTTTAAAATCTAAGGGGGATCAGTTCCAATGCCCAGATTGCTCTAAAATATTTATTTTAGCACCTGGAAAGAGGCCCGCGATTCTGAACTGCCCTTACTGTGGATTGAGGGGAATTGTAGATTGATAATATGGCTCTTTAAATGAAATCTTCATTAATCATTTTAATTCAGTAATAAATAATCCTAGATTATCATTTTTCACACTCTATTCCAAAACTTTTAATACACACAACCTCTTAAGAAACATTTGGCAGGTGGTTGTGGTATCGTGAAGTGGAAGGCGGAAATCGGAACGATACTAATGGTCATGGCATTAATATTTATGACCCTGTCTCTGATCATGCCCTGGTACAGACAAGAATCTAAGGTTAGTGCCTCTGGAATATCTGCCCGAAGCAGCGTTGAATATTTTTTTGACCATGCAGAAATCAGTGGAAGTGTGGGTTCCTCCTATGGCTATTTTGGCCCCACTTTTTCCACGTCAACTAGTATTAGTTATGACAACGAGTCTATAAAGGATTTGAATATTTTTCAGACGTTCAGAACAACCCAGGTTTTAGCCTTCGTAGGTTTAGTTGGATGTATAATCGGCCTTCTTGGAGCCACAATGGTTGTTTTCCGTAAAATTGGACCTAAATTCGGGGCTTTCCTGGTCCTAATTGCCGTTATCCTCTCCCTTATCGCACCTTTGTACATCATGTTTGCACTTCCTGCCGCATATGAAAAGGATCTAGGGGATGATCCTGACATTGATCCCGTTTCCCAAAAGATGACTGAGTCTTTCTTTGGATCTGAAGAATATGATTTCGGAAGCGCTCATGTAGAGTTCAGCTGGGGTGGATCAAATGGATGGTTGATGGCCATGTGCTCCATGATAATATGCGTTGTTTCATTGTTTTTGGTTATTCTATCCAAGCCACAGCCAAGTCCCCTCTCACGGGAATACTCCATACCATCTGTTAATTACGAAACCCGTAATTTCCCAACTGCACATAAAGAAGATGGCTGGTCAAGATTCGAAAACCACGAAACAGAGGAGGTCGATTCTCCTTTGGTCTTTTCCCCTATTGGGCCTAAACCGAAAGGGGGATTGCTCCCAAGGAGATTTGAATGTCCAGAGTGCCAAGGGATTATCAGAGTCTCGGTTCCCAAAAGGCCTTTGAATGTTAGGTGCTCCAAATGCGGAGTCGGGGGAATAGTGGAATAAGATATGATCCGTATTTATATCAGACTAGTTGATATATTATCTTTAAAAGTAACTGTTCCAAAAACCTTTTATTCAAATACCTGGAATATTTTTCTGGCACGAATCTTTGCCACTTGTGTAAAAATGGAAGGTGAAAAAATGGCAAGAAAAACCAAGAAGAAGACCTCGAAGAAAACAACAAAAAAGAAGAGCACATCCAAAAAAACTACAAAGAAGAAATCCACCAAGAGAAAAAAGAGATAATCAATTAGCTCTTAGGTGTAAATAATCCTTGTGGTCCCATTAATGGGATACCATAAAATTCGCATATTCCCCCTAATACAACATGGGGTTATCCAGTCAGGATAATGGCTCTTTTATCTCCACTTGTGGATTTTCGGGGGCCAATTTATATTCGATGCTATCCACACAATTTGTTATCAATATTGATTTTTGCAACCAAATTCTATTATAATTATTAGCGAGATAGATACGCATTGTAAATAACAGTTATCAAACGTGAAAATCCTGGAAGTGATCATATGACTGAGGAAGTGAACCTGACCTTGAAGGTATGCTTTTTAGGGGATAGCTCCGTTGGAAAAACGAGTCTGATAAAAAAATATGTGTACGATATATTTGACGATAGCTATCTAATGACAATGGGAACCAAAGTCACTAAAAAACAGATTTCCATAGAAATGCCAAAGTACGATAAGATATTCAATTTGACTTTCATGATATGGGATATTATAGGTGATATACATTTTAGAGGGCTTTTGCACCATTCATACCTTCACGGTGCAGGCGGAGCTCTGCTTGTGTGCGATATAACTCGTCCTGAGACCATGGAGAGCCTTAACAACTGGATGGAATCATTACAGGGGGAAGGCGATGCTAATATCCCCACTATCTTCATAGGAAATAAAAGCGATTTACAAGGTAAGGAAAAAGTAAACGAGAAAGACATGGAGATGCTTGCGGAAATCCACAGCTCCCTTTGGTATCTAACAAGTGCAAAAACAGGTGTAAATGTGGAAGAGGCATTCAAAACCCTTGGCAAAAGGATGATAGAAGAATACCTAAAGAATCCTGAACGTATAAACACTGGCTCTTGAGATTTTACCAAATCTATGAATGGGAAAAGGTTATAAAGATGACGTATAAGGAGAAGGTCCTGGGTATCTTGAGAGAATTGAAGACAAATGCCAAGACAGAGTCGGCCCTGATTAACAGGGACAGCCATATGGTGCTCTCGGATTTTTCATATGGATTTCATGCAAACGAGGTATTTGGAGCCATGAGCTCAGTTATGTTAGGGGCGGCTAAAAATATCACATCTGAATGCAGAAAAGGGCCTCCAAAGAAGATAATAATCCACACAGGAAACGCTTATATAATTATCATGAATGCCGGCTCGAATGCGTTACTTATGTGCCTAACTGATGCAAATAACGATATCGACATGATTCTGTGGGAGATTGAAAAGGCTGCTGAGAAGTTGAAGACCCTTACTTAGCCGTGGTTTTTTGGCACTTTCTTGGTATTCCTAATTATTTATATTATAACTTCATCAAGAAAAATATTATAGAAGCAAGCATATTAGCGGTTTTGATGAGCAGATCTGATGTTTTATTGGATTCCCCCCAAAAAAAGGTCATTCTCATGGGTAATGAGGCCATAGCAAGGGGTTTTTTGGAGGGCGGCCTAAACGTCGGGGCCTCGTATCCTGGAACTCCTTCATCTGAAATCATGGCCACTTTGATAATGATTAGTTCCCAACATGATATCTATGTGGAGTGGTCAGTGAACGAAAAGGTGGCTTCCGAGATTGCCATAGCAGCCTCACTTGCTGGATTGAGGTCCATGGTCTCAATGAAGGGTGTGGGGGTAAATGTTGCCTCTGAGCCCTTTCAGGCTTTTACGTACATGGGGGCAAAAGGAGGGATCGTGCTAGTAAGTGCCGATGATGTTGGCTGTCACAGCTCCCATACAGAGCAGGACAATCGCTTTTTTGCAAGGGAGGCATATATTCCAGTTTTTGAGCCCTTTGATCCCAGGGAAGCCAAGGACATGGCAAAATCGGTATTGACCTTATCTGAAGAATGGGGCCAGCCTGTCATGCTGAGGATTACAACGAGAATAGCACATACGAGTGCCGATATCACGCTTGGTGAATTACCCAAAGAAAAAAGAAAAGGAAAATTCGAGAAAATGCCCAATAGGTGGGTAAATCTGCCCAAAAACGCGAGAAAATTGAGATTGGAGCTCATTAAAAGGCTAAAACGCATACAAAAGGCTGTAAACTCCCTGAACTTCAACAGAATCGAAGGTGAAGATTCAGCCAAATATGGTATTATCACCTCTGGAATAGCCTATGGCTATGTAAAGGAGGCCCTCAATGTACTTGGCATTTCTGATAACGTGAAATTGCTGAAAATAGGCACATCTTATCCCATTCCAAATGAACTGGTGGAAAACGTACTTTCCAGTTCCGAAAAGGTCCTTGTTGTGGAAGAATTGGAGCCCTTTGTGGAAACCGAAGTGAGGGCCCAGGCTAATAAAATGGGTATTTCCATTCCAATTTTCGGAAAAGAGCTGATTCCCCTTGCCGGGGAGCTTTCAGTATTCAAGGTAGTTGAGGCTGTATCCAAATTCACAGAAACTCAGCTGCCAATAGATATAACCAAAATCCTGGATGTTCAAGAAAAAGCGGGCCAGCTTGCCCCACCAAGGCCTCCTGTTCTATGCCCTGGTTGTGGTCATAGAGCCGTATTCTATGCCCTTAGAATAGTGGAAAGAAAGTTCAAAAAAGGTGAGGAAAAATCAGAGGGATTTGTAAAACCCACCGATATAGGCTGTTACACCCTGGGCTTTCAATCCCCTCTTTCTGCAGTTGATGTCAATTTCTGTATGGGCGCTTCAATCGGCATTTCTAGCGGTTTTTCCAAGGTGATCGACGATCCTGTGGTTTGCACAATTGGTGACTCCACTTTTTTCCATGCAGGCATCCCACCGCTTCTTAATTCCGTGTTCAACAAGGCCGACATCACGGTCTTAATTTTGGACAACAGAACCACTGCAATGACTGGATTTCAACCCCATCCCGGAGTCGGGGTAAATGCATGTGGTGAAGAATGCAGTGCCATTTCAATTGAGGAAGTTGCCAAGGCTTGCGGTGTGAAATTTGTAAAAACTGTGGACACCTACAATATCAAGGAACTGGTAGATGCAATAAAAGACGGGATTGCCCACAAGGGACCTGCTGTAATAATTTCTCAGGGTTTGTGTAAGATGTTGGATGTAAAGGCAAAAAGGGGAACATCAGAAATCCCATGTGTAAAAATAGACTACGAGCTCTGCAAGGACTGCAGAATATGTATAGATAGATTTGGCTGTCCTGCCATGTACATCAGGGATGATCAGGTGGATATAGATACCACGTTGTGCAATGGATGTGGTGTTTGCCTACAAAAGGAGGTCTGCGCCAAGGGTGCCATTGGATTTGAAGGAGAGTAAATCAATGGAATCTAAGAATTTCGACATGCTCCTTGCCGGAGTTGGAGGCCAGGGCATCATATTTGCAGGGCAGATAATCTTAGAATCGGCACTGTCAGAGGGTTACAGAGTATATGCCTTTGAAGAGCACGGCATGGCAAGGCGCGGAGGTGCAGTGGCATCTCATATCAGATTTGGAGAAGAGCTTTACACACCCCTTATTCCTGTAGGCACTGGAAAACTGCTTGCTGCATTCGAGCCAGCAGAGGCGTTAAGACATATGCATTTCATGGATTCAGGATCCAAGATCATCCTCAACACAAAACCAGTTGTTCCAGTTAGCGTATCAACAGGAAAAGGCTCTTACCCTGAAGTAAATGATATCATAGACATCATAATCAACTATTCAAGGGAAATATACGCTCTGAACGCCACTTCCCTTGCAGAACAGGCCGGCAATCCCATTTCCATGAACGCTGTGATGATAGGGGCGATTTCTGCCTGCGGCGCCGTTCCCTTGCCAAAAGAGATTGTTTTGGAGATAGTCCAAAAAAGGTCTCCTTCTTATTCAAAAGATATCAATACAAGGGCCTTTGAACTGGGTTATGATATGGTTGAGGATGCCAAATAAAAGGCTTAAAGTCACCCTTTTATCCCTTTTTGCCCCCCAGATGAACAAGTCCATTAAGCTTTGAAATTTTACTACCGTAAAGGGCATTTACCACATCCTCTCTTCTTTTCATAACATCCCAGCGCTTGAGCTTGAGAGAAGCAGTCAAATCCCCCTGCTCAATTGAGAGGTCGTTTTTTAGAATTGCCCAGCGCTTCAACTGCTCAGGGTTAGAAAGGCGTTTGTTAACCTCCATAATGGACCTCTCGATTGTATTGATAAAACTCCCTTTTTCCTCCCCAGATACCCATAAAAAGGCCCCGCAAAAGGGCTTTCCGTCCCCCACAACCATGGCCTCCTCCACACCTTGGATTTCCTTTAGCATTGCCTCGATTTTTGTGGGATGAATGTTCTTTCCATACGACGTAACGATAAGCTCCTTTTTCCTTCCATGAATCACAAGGCAATTGTCTGACGTGATCTTGGCCAAATCCCCGGTATACAGCCATCCGTCCTTTACAGGAGGCTCGATTTCGGAATCCAGGTACCCCAATGTTACCTGGGGACCTTTTACAAGAAGCTCTTCGTCTTCTGCAATACGTAGTTTGGTTCTGGGCAAGGGACGGCCCACAGTTCCGATCTTATTGTTGCCCAGAAGATTCATTGTGACAAGGGGAGCCTCGGTAAGCCCATAGGCATTGTGTATTTCAATTCCCAGCTCCCTGAAATTGGTTAAAAGGTCCTCTCCCGCAGGAGCTGCCCCCACAACAAGCTGTGCACAGCGGTCAAGACCCACTTTCTTTAAAAGCCCCTTTCTCAATAGGTTGCGAAGCACGTTCTTTTTAAAGCCATCCTTGGAGTTTATATACTTCTGTCCTACATTATTTTCTAAAACTCCATCCCAGACCTTTTCATAGAATCTGGGAACTGAGAAAAATATTGTTGGTCTTGCCTTTCTCAATGTATCCTGGAGCTCCCTGAAATCCTCGAGATAGTAAATGTTCAGAGGTCCAGGTGCATAGTAGGGTGCGTACATGGCAAGGATGCCTTCGACCACGTGGTTCATGGGTAAAAACGAGAGGTAAATGATCCCAGAGTTCTTGGGCTTCCAGGGTAAGATTGCACATAATGATTCACCCATCCATCTCAGCCTCTCGTGATCAAAATAAACACCCTTTGGTTTTCCCGTGGTTCCAGAGGTATATCTGACAGTTGCGAGATCACCAAATCCGTACTCTGGCTCAGGGGGGATATCATCTTCTTTTCCTTTGGCAAGAAATTCACCCCAATTATCGATGGTTCTTTTTGATTTATATTTCGGGATCTTTCGGCAAAAGGAAATAACAGGAATATCCACTGTGAGCTCGTGAATTTTTTCGAGAATCTTTGGTGCACCCACAAATAAAACCTTGGCTTGTGAGGCTGATACAATTTTGTCTATTTCTGAAGGAGGGCTTGTGTAGTACACAGGGACGCTCACGGCCCCGATAATTCCTATAGCCACATCAAGTGTAAGATACCTTGTACTGTTATGGCCCACAATGGCCACTCGGTCCCCAGGTTTAACACCAATGGACTTTAAAGCCCATGCAGCACTGATTATGTCAGATCTCAATTGGCTTCCAGTCCTGGTTACGATCTGTCCGTCAAATACATCATGATATGTGACGGGCATGCTTTTACTGGAAAGTCGGAAAAGGATCTGTTCATGCACAGTTCGGTCTGATCTATGCAGAAATCCCATGTAGGCCGCGTAACCAAGTAAGTTTTCCATGACCTCCTTCCATTTAAGTTCATATGTTCCAAGGAACCTGTTCACATTGTCCCTTTTAAATCTTCGGCGCTCGTTGAAGTACGGTGCAAGAATGATCAAAGCATCCAAAAAGCCTCTTTTATGCTTCTGGACCACCTTTTGAGTTCTGTACCTTCCCTTTGTTGCTCCAGTGGGTGCAGGTATGAAAAGTGGTTTTTTGAGTTTGACTCCAAGGTTCTTTTTTGCCCAATCCCTTGAGAACAAAACCAGCTCCTTTGCAGTTGGTAATGATTTATAGGGTGCAGTGAGGTGAAAGTTCAATCCTTTGGCCTTTGGCTCGAATGTGAGTTTTACAACTGCGTCTGCTACGTAATCCACAGGGATGAGGTTCACCCTCAAAGAGGACCTAACCGGTAGTATCCTCAACTGGCCTTTGAAGTATAGTCTTAGAGGGAAGTAGAGGGTGTTGAAGGTCTTTATCTGGCCTGTTTTTGAGTCTCCAACCACCATACCAGGTCTGAAAACCGAAATCGGCAATTGGGACTTGGCCTTCTGAACAAGCACCTCGCCCTCGTACTTGCTGAGCTCGTAGGGGCTTGAGAATCCGTATTCTCCTGTTAAGGAATCCTCTGGGACATCCCCTTTTCGGGCACCTGCAACATAGGCGGTGGAGACGTGTGAGTATCGTGTGAGACCATGGTCCATG
Source organism: Thermoplasmata archaeon (assembly GCA_020348445.1). GTDB lineage: Archaea > Thermoplasmatota > Thermoplasmata. The sequence goes on along the minus strand of CP070751.1, from coordinate 3,655,129 downwards.
TGGATTGCTTTTGCAAATTTGATTATGTTTGCTGTACCCTGAACATTGACCTTCCTCAGCTCGTCTATAGGCCCTCCAAGGCGCATGTCTGCTGCAGTGTGGATTATATGGGTTGTTCTTTTTACCAGATAATCGTATTTGGTTTGATCTAGACCGATGTTGGTCTCTGAGATATCTCCCTTAAAAATCTCGATACGATTTTCTATTGCTCTGATAAGCTCTGGCCAGTCCCACCATGTTCTTTTTAGCCTTTGCACTGCTGCTTTTTCGTTTTTTGCTCTCACCAACGCTATTATCTTGTGGTCAGTTTCCTTTATGATTCGAAGTGCGATTTGGGTTCCAAGAAAACCGTTTGCACCTGTAAGTAGTATTGTCCCGCCTATACTCTCACGCCCTGTTTTTCAGTGAAATCGCTGTAATTATCTGAGTTCTGAGGGTGATATATAATGAGTAATCAATATTTATTATTATCTTCATTTTGATGTTAAAACCTATGTAATGAGCAAAAAACGCAACTCATGATAATCAATTGTATTATAGTTACCCTTATATACTTTTGATTCAGTTAAGAACATTCAACCAAAGAATCTCGTGGACGTATCACCCATGCCAAAGCTCACATTCAATTCAGAAAACTGCACAGGCTGTCGGGCCTGCGAACTCGCCTGTAGCTTTTATCACGAGGAGGTCTTTTCACCTTCAAAATCCAGAATCAGGGTGGTTCGAATAGACGAGGAAGGAATTGACGTTCCAGTGGGATGCGAGCACTGCGACTCTGCAGTATGCATGCTCGTATGTCCAGTAAAGGCAATATCTGAGGACAAGAAAACCAATGCAGTTATCCTCAATCCAGATGCATGCATAGGCTGCAAGCAGTGCCTTGCAGTATGTCCATTTGGAGCCATACATTACGACGAGGACAATAGAAAATTTTACAAATGCGACCTTTGCTCAGGTGAGCCTGAATGCGTTAAGTGGTGCGAGACAAAGGCAATTACATATTCAGATAAACTTGATGAGCTTCCAAGAACCAAAAGAACAAGAAGGGCAGAAAAAACTGCCCGTGCCTTCTCTGAGGCGCGAATGACATCTTCAAGGTAGGTTAAGTAGATGACAAAGAAATTAGGTGGTTATGCGGGAAAGCTCCTTCGTGTGGACCTTACAAAGGAGAAAATAAAGGTAAAGGACCTGCAAGAAGATGTCTGCAAGGATTATATCGGGGGAAGGGGAAGGGATGCCAAGATTCTGTTCGATGAATTATCGCCAAATGCTAATCCCCTTGGAAAGGAAAATATATTCTGCATATCCACAGGGCCAATTACAGGCCTTCTCGGTCCAACTACAGGGAGGGTGAATATAGCTGCCAAATCTCCTCTGACTGACATATATGGAAACTCGAATGCAGGTACCAATTTCGGACCCGAGCTAAAGTATGCAGGCTATGATGGATTGGTTATAACTGGGCGTGCCGAAAAACCAGTTTATCTCAGTATTCAGGATGACACAGTCGAATTAAAAGATGCAAAAAGGATATGGGGTGAAGGTGTATTTGAAACCAGTTTATCAATTCAAGATAAGTACAATGGTTATGAAACAAGGGTGGCTGCCATAGGTCCTGCCGCAGAAAGAGGAGTTCTCTTTGGAAGCGTGATATTTGATTTATGGGATGCGGCAGGAAGAACTGGCATGGGCACTGTGATGGCCTCAAAGAACCTGAAGGCAATAGCAGTTTCAGGAACTGGAGAACTTTCAGTTGCCGATCCAAAAAAGTACAGAGAAGTAATTGAAGACGGATGGCTTGGTTTGACTAACGATCCTGGCTTTAGAATGGGGGAGCATCAGGCCCTTGGAACCTCTGTATGTGTTGGATGGGGTAATGCACAAGGCTGGCTTCCCACAAGGAATTTTAGAGAGAGCGTATTCGAAGGTGCTGAGAAGATAAGTGGTGAGGAGTTTAGAGATAAAATCTCAATTAAAATGGCCCCAGTTCCAGGGGGAAGAGCCTGCATGTCCTGCCCGAACAGATGCAAGAGATTTGGGAGAATAGATACAGGGAAGTACGCGGGCACAAGGGGTAATATAGAGTTTGAAGGAGTTGCAGCCTTTGGCTCCAAATGCGGAGTGGACGATCTGGAAGCTGTGTTTCATGCTTTCATGCTGGCAAATGATTACGGAATGGACTGCGTATCTGCAGGTAACATGATAGCCACATTTATGGAGTTAAACGAGGAGGGAATACTCAACTCCAAGAAGGACGATAAAATCGACTTGAAGTTCGGAAATGCTGATGCCATGGTCGAGATGGTCCACAGGATCGCGAACCAAGAAGGTAAACTTGGTAAATTGGGTGCCATGGGTGCATACAAGGCAACAAAGAAAATAGGCAAAGGAGCCGAGAATTATACATCCTGCATCAAAGGAATCGATACAATTGCATGCGACCCTCGGGCTGCAAAGGGCTTTGGATTTACATTTGCTGTCTCAAGCAGAGGCTCTGATCATCTTAGGGCCCATCCTGTTTTTGAGATGATAAGACTGGACGGTGCAGTTGGAAAGGAGCTTTTTGGCTCTGAGGAGTCCTGCACTCTGAGAGGTTACGGTGGAAAGGCGAACATGGTTTTCTGGCATGAAAATTTGTCTGCTGTCACAGATTCCATGGGCTCATGCAGGTTCATGCACGCCTCGTACTATGCCCAGTACCCTGTCCCCGAGCTTCGAGCCAAGCACAGAAAGAAAAAGAGTAAGAAGGAAGTTCATTCAATCAAGTACCACGATTGGCTTTCTGCAGCAACTGGCATGAAAATAAGCTATGACAATCTACTACGAATAGGAGACAGAATTGTGAATCTGGAAAGGGCGATAAATACACGAATGGGAATCAGAAGAAAGGATGACATACTGCCTAAAAGGTTCATGGAGCAGGCATTGCCCTCAGGACCTGCAAAGGGCGAGAAATTCGCGAAAAAAGAATTGAATAAAATGATTGACAAATACTACGATTTACGGGGCTGGGACAACAAAACAGGACTGCATCTGAAACAAAAACTCAAGGATCTGGACATGAAGGATGTGCTTTCTGATTTAGAGAAAAGAAAGCTCGTTGTTTCCAAAAGTAGCAAAAAGAAGGGTAAGACCAAAAAAAGGTGAACTATAATGCCAAACTGCAGAATATGCCGTGAGAGAATCGATTTATCCCAAACAGGCATTAGAGCCCACAAGTGCGGGGAATGCAAAAAGATCGTGTGCAGGAATCATTATGATTTTACAAGAGACATCTGCTATGAATGTGCTGGATTGCCAATCTCAAGTGGTGGCCTTGCATTCTCGTTTATAAGAAAGTCATCAAAAAGCTCGCAATCTGATCGTCAAAAAGGATGATTTACATGCCATTTGTTACTGTTAAGTACCTAATGACGTTTTCCCAAATCACAGGCAAAAAAAGCGAAAAAGTGGAAATAGAAGAGGGCGACACAATAGAGAATCTTCTTAAATTGCTTTACATTCGGTATGGAAGAAAATTTAAAAAACTTGTTGAGCAGGATTTCGAAAACAGAAGCGTGATATTTGCAGTAAATGGTGAATCAAAGGATCTATCTTCATGTCTTTATGATGGCGATGAAGTGTTGATTTCATATCCTGTGGGTGGGGGATGAATTTACACAAATTGAGAGGAGGGACATGATATGGGTGCAAAAGAACTGCTAAAGAATTT
>CP070751.1:3623159-3651317 GCA_020348445.1 Thermoplasmata archaeon | reverse complement strand
AGGGAAGGAGAGTTCCAAAAGCCTTGGCATGCCCCACTCCCACTGTTGAGGACATCGAGAAGGCTGCAAAATCTCTGGGTCTGAATCCTGTAGTTGAGAAGGACAAGTCCTATCCGAGATATTGGTACAAGAAGAGAGGCCGGGTTTTAGTGGAAAAGAAGATGCAGAAGAGCGAGCTTTTGAAGAAGATCTCCGAGGGTCTTCCAAAGAAAGGGAAATAGGGGAAGATACGGTTTTTATATTTTCCCTCACATAATTTTCTACCGTCTAAGTTATCACCTTAATTCGAAGAAAATTATCTATGGTTAAAAAGAAGTAAATCGACATAAAAGCCAGATTTTTATCCATAATCCGCAAATTATTTAACTGATTAAAGCTATGAGGCCAGCGCATCTTATAATGGCATATTTGAGATATTGTGCAGGTCTTAAATCCGTTGTTCTCATTTAGTGCCTATCTAGATGCATGGAGGGAGGCGTCAAAGGAAATGGGCGAGACTGGGGGAGGTAAGGTTAGCAAAAAAATATTTATGATAAACTAGTGCAAGCTATCTTTTCCCTCTTTTTTCAAGATTTCTTTTGGGCCTTACTTAAAGGTAAAAACTTAGGAGGATGAAAATATGGAGAAATTAAGAAGAATTTTGAGCATGTTTGTGAGCGTGATGATGGTGGCTCTGGCGTTTTCGGCGGTAATAAGTTCTAATGTCAAGGCCGAGGGATTGAGGGTCGAGATCATAAGCCCTAAGGACGATATATGGGTCACCACAAATACTGTAAAATTTTACTGGGCAATAATAAATCTCGAGAAACAGGACAAAGTTGAGTTCTATATCAACGGCGTCAAGGAGAAAACGGTATACTACGGACCGGACAGGTCTACAACGTACTACTGGGAAAATTTTCCGGAGGGGCCACATTTTCAATGGTACATCATGGTATATAATAAAGTTGGGGATTATTACTGGCATTACGGTACATCCGATATCGCATATTTTCGACATGATAGTATACCGCCTGGGACACCTGTCCCGGATGATGGCGTATCCAGGTGGACCAATGATAACACGCCTACATTCACATGGAGTCCTGTTTCCGAAACTGGAAGTGGGATAGAGGGATATAACTGGAACCTTGACGGTCAAATCACTTACGAAACCGAGGACTTCTTCACTGGGATTGAGGGTCCTTTCCCACCCCCAGGATGGAGCACGGATGATTGGAGGAAATCAGAAGGCTCCTCCTCTGGAGGAGAGCCTCCCGAGGCACATATAGCTTGGCCCTTTCTTGACCACAATCAGGCTTATCTGCGCTCACCCCCCATTGATACCTCAGGTATGTCTTCACTGACCATGACCTTTAAAAGTGAATTCTGGTCTCCAGCCGGCGGTTGTTACTGCTGGGTGAGAACCAGGGCCAATCCAGATGATTTGTGGTCGGATGTGACCCCCTGGCCAAACCCTATCGGACCGGGTGGTGTAGGTCCTACCTCCTATTCAATTAATATTGATCATGATATCGGGGAGGGTACACAGGTGAAATTCGAGGTGTATGCAAGCAATCCCTTTTGGCAGTTAGGTTACTGGGTCCTCGATGATGTGTACCCTTTCCGGGCAGAACCACCAAGCCCAGCTTTGTGGGTTACTTTACCTCCCATACCAGATGGAATCTATACATTCAATGTCAGAGCCAAGGACCATGCGAGCAACGTTGGAAATTACGGCTCGGATACATTCGGTGTGGACACCATCGCACCGGAGATATTCGATTACCAGTTAGGTGATGACAACTGGAGAAATACGGGAGGTACCACATATAACATAGATTTCAGTGATACCACCACCGGTTCAGGCCTACATTACGCACAGTATAAAATAACAAGCGCTCCATTCCAGGGAGGATCGGTTAGAAGGGACTGGACGGACATTTTCAGGAACTCGGGTACAGGTACATTCATTTATACAACAGACTGGGGAATAGATTATAATTCATGCGAACCAGGAATAAACTATATATCCGTCAGAACCTCCGATTTCGCAGGAAATACTGAAATGGTCACGGATGCGTACTATGTTTTAAAGGACACCATCTCCCCTGCTGTCACATGGCCCGATGACGATATTACCGGTCCTTCGGCGGATAAGACCCCTACTTTCTTCTGGAATCCTCCCTATGACGGTCACTGGTTGGGATCAAGTGGCATCGCAGGTTATTACTGGAAGGTGGATGGAGGTGCATGGGACTGGACGCCGAATTCCTGGATATCGGTTCTTTTTTCCGTTTCGGATGGGACCCATACCTTTTATGTAAAAGCCCAGGACAATGCCGGAAATGTGGGTAATGAAGGCTGGCATGTTTTTGAGATCGATTCAAAACCTACCGCGGATGCAGGGGGTCCATACGAGGCTGAAGAAGGGATGCCGGTCATGTTCGACGCATCCTTGTCATTCGATCCGGGGAACGACCAGTTGGGTTACCGCTGGGATTTTGAAAATGATGGTGTATGGGATACTCCATATTCTAACCGGCCCACGGCTTCACACACATGGTACGATGACCACGCGGGGACGGTATTGGTGGAAGTGCACGATAATATCGATGAACCTTACTATGATATCGACACGGCAACGGTTACGATATCCAATGTTGTCCCCACCGTATATCTGTGTTCCGATATAACGATCAACGAAGGTGATACTGTGCACTTCAGTGCAGGGGTTACCGACCCAGGAACATTAGATACACACACCTATCAATGGGATTTTGGTGACGGCACAAAAACTGAAATTAAACTGCTAATTGCGGATATGGGTAATAATAGAATTGTGGAAGTGGATAGAGAATACAATGTAGAAGAAATAATAACTGGCCTTAGCACCCCAACAGATGTGGAGAAACTTGACAATGGAAACCTGCTGATTACCGAATTGTTTGGTAGTGTAATGGAGATGCAATACGATGGTACAGTTGTCTGGGAATATGGGGATCTGTACTTCCCCATCGATGCCGAAAGGCTTGACGATGGTAACACTCTAATCGCTGACCAACACAACAATAGGGTAATCGAACTTGATCATGAGGATAAAATTGTCTGGTGGGCCGAGGATAATCTCTGGAATACCGATATCACTTATCTATACTATCCTTCCGATGTGGAAAGATTGGGAAATGGAAATACATTAATTGTGGATATGTACAATGACAGGCTTATTGAGGTCACTGAAGAATATGAGGTCGTGTGGGAATCAACCTATCAAGGTGCCTTATCATTTCAGGATATGGAAAGACCGGATAACGATATCACTTTGGTATGCTCTGGAAGTCCGGGTTTCAACAAGGTGTACGAAGTCGATTCGGATTTCAATGAGCTGTGGAGCTATCCGGGTGCTTTCCCTAGCGATGCAGAGCGTCTTCCAAATGGCCATACATTGGTCGTGGAATACCTGGGGAATCGGATTTTCGAGGTTGCTAGAAATGGAACCGTGATGTGGGAGATGGATGGATTACGCTATCCCTATGATGTGGAAATTCTTCCGGCCACAGAATCCCCCTCCCACATATTCTCTGAGGATGGTGTGTATACAGTTACATTGACTGTAACGGATGATGATGGAGGTGTTGGATACGATACAATGACTGTGACAGTTAACAACGTGGCCCCCCAAGTTAATCTCGGGGAGGATATCGCAATCAATGAAGGTGAAACTGTTTTCTTCTGTCCATATGTTGTGGATCCCGGGAACGATTCATTGACTTATGATTGGGATTTCGGGGATGGGGGGGGCAGCACAGAGCCAAAACCGATATATATGTATGAGGATGACGGCATCTTCACAGTGACTTTAAGTGTAACTGATGAGGATGGGGCCTATAAAACTGTCACTACAACGGTAACTGTATTGAATGTAGATCCCACAGTATATCTAGGAGATGATGTAACAATTAACGAGGGCGATTCTGTGTTACTGAATGCTCTAGCTTCCGATCCCTCTCCTATGGATATTCTCAATTTCTATTGGGATCTGGATAATGATGGATTCTATGATGACGCTACGGGAACTCAAATAATCCTGATCTACAACGATAATGGACTTCACACAGTAAGTGTGATGGTCACAGATTCCGATGGAGGTTCAAATATAGAAGATGTCGTGATCACGGTCCTAAATGTAGCACCCTTAGCAGATGCCAGTGTATCCCAGAATATAGTGGATGAGGGTACCTCCTTGAACTTCTATGCAACGCAATTTGACCTGGGTGCTGATACGTTCACATATCTCTGGGAATTCGATGATGGAGATACAAGCACGGAGCAGAATCCAATCCATACATATGCAGACAATGGTGTGTACACAGTGACCCTAACCATTACAGATGATGATGGGGGGGTTGGAACAGACACAATTGTCATTACCGTGAACAACGTGGCTCCCACCGCGATAGCCTCAGTGGACCAAAATCCAGTGGATGAAGGTGTAATCCTCACTTTCACAGGAGGCCAAACCGATCCAGGCTCAGACACTTTCACATATTTTTGGGACTTTGGTGATGGAGGAACAAGCACATTGCAAAGCCCTGATTATGAATACCTTGATAATGGCATTTACGCTGTAACGTTCTCAGTGACTGATGACGATGGAGATTGGGACATAACCTGGATAATCATGGTAATAAACGATCTAGGCCCAACTGCAGATGCAGGTCCTGATAAGTCGGTTACCATAATAGATGTAGTGGACTTCTCAGGCTCTGGATCAACAAGCTATCCTGATGCCTTCGTGTTGTACGAATGGGACTTTGGGGATGGCAACTCAGCAATAGGAGTGGATGTTTCACACACCTTCGGTGAAATCGGAACGTACACTGTCATATTGACAGTCACAGATGATGACGGAAGCACCCATTCGGATACAGCCACAGTCATTTCCCTTGCCCCTGGCGTGGAGCTAATATCTAGTGATATTACATTTTCACCGCTAAGCCCTGTGGATGTAGGTGAGCCTGTGATGATCACCGCCCAGATCACGAACTACGGGAGCACAGATGCATCCAATGTAATTGTTAGCTTTTATGACGGCAATCCTGACGAGAATGGTGATGGGGTTCCAGATATCGGCGTTCAAAAAATAGGAGGGGATATTGAGTTTCCCACCATCGCATCAGGGGAGACTGTAGGAGCGTTTGTGATGTGGATCTCAACCTTTGGATACCACGACATTTATGTATGGGCTGATCCTGAAAATAACATACTAGAATACGACGATACCAACAACCAGGACTTCGATTTCATGGTAGTGGGGCCGGATTTGATTCCCCTCAACTTGGTATTTACTCCAGAAAGTCCAGTTGCTGTTGGGGAGACAATTACTATATATGTGGATGTTAAGAACAATGGTGGTACTGGAGTAACCGGTGTTCTGGTTCGATTCTATGATGAAAACCCTGATAAAAATGGAGATGGTCTCGAAGATGCAAATGTGGATGGATTCGAAGAGGTGGTTATACCTGTCCTTGGGCCAGGGGAGACGGTAACTGTTTGGGTTGAGTGGATCCCCGCCGACGTGGGCAACTATGACCTCTGTGTTTGGATTGATCCTCCAGTACAATCGCAACCAAATGGATTGATTGAGGAGGCTATAGAATCTAACAACCTTATATCTGATATCATGAGTGTAGGACCTGATCTTACCATCGATTTTACAGATATAATCTTCTCCGAAAATCCTGTGGAGGAAGGAACGTTAGTAACGATAACGGCTGTGATAAACAATATCGGAAGACAGGACGCACACGATGTGATTGTAAATTTCTATGACAATGACATTCTTCCACCATATATAATTGGTTCAGAAGAGATAACAATGATTGAAGCAGGAGGCTCGGCTACAGTAACCATCGAATATATTACATTGGGAAAAGAAGGCTACCACGATATATGGGTTGTGATTGATGAAGACAATGCCATTGATGAATACGACGAGACAAACAATCAGGCCTATAACGTTTTAAACGTAATTTAAAATCAATGGACAGAATACAGCTGCAACGTTAAATTTCTCCATCATAGATAAGGGTCTTGAGTTAAGCCCTACCTGTCCTGCGGAGTCTCAACCGAGTTCACGATCTTCTTGCCCGCTGAAACACAGTCCACAGAATGGATCACTGCACCCATCATTTCCAGGGTCTTCTCCACATCATTGTAGCTGATGTCGGTTCCCTCGATCGTTATCTTGAGGCTGTCTGTTTCCTTGTCAACTTCCTCGAGCATGCAGTTCACGCCAGAAACACCCCTAAGGTCAGAGAGCCTCCTGGATACCTCAACAATGGATGGATTATGCGGTTTAAGAACATCCAAAATCAGCAACTTTATCTCGCTCAATTTACTTACTTCCTCCCTTCTTTGGTCTGCTGCACACAGCAAATTCGTCCCCGTCAAAAAATACATCCAGATCAGGATTGGCATCCTGTATCTCCTGGATTTTATCAACAACATCCTGAAGTGTTATGGAGTCATCGTTTCTGTCGATTTTTAGTATGATCTTCTTATCCATTTCTGCCCTCCGTTATGCTCGGTTGTAGAATCTGGATGGTAGGATATGGATTCCTCGAAATACACATGCTTAATCTGATATAAATATTTTGTGCAGATGGATTTTTAAGAAGTAAATGGCACGATTGAGCATGTTCCAATGCAGTTTTTTCTCCCTTCAAAACCTCAATTAACTATTTATAAAATAAAGACCTTAAGCCTTTTTCACAAGCAAAACAGCAATGGGTGCTGGTTATGGTAGAGTTCAAAACAGTTATATCGGATCCCAGGTCAGGGAAGACATATCAATGGGACGTAACAGGTCATCACGCCAACTCCCTGGTGGGCAAGAGAATAGGTGATGAGGTGGACGGAATATTCGTGAGCCTCCCGGGTTACAAACTGGTGGTCACAGGTGGAAGCGACAAGGACGGCTTTCCCATGAGAAAGGAAGTCCCTGGACCAAGAAGAAAGAAGGTTTTGATAACAGAGAGTGTGGGATTCCATCCAAAGGACAAAGGGGTAAGAAAAAGAGTGACAGTAAGAGGAAACACCATATCCCCCGACATCGTCCAGGTAAATATGAAGATCACTTCTTTTGGTTCAAAATCCATAGAGGATCTATTAAAAGAAGAGGAAAGCAAATGAAGGTCAAGAAACAGCCGGAAATGAACATAGGAATGGTTGGTCATGTCGATCACGGAAAAACCACATTGACGAAGGCCTTATCAGGTGAATGGACTGACCGCCATTCAGAGGAGATCAAGCGAGGGATCTCAATAAAGCTCGGGTACGCTGACACCGCATTCTACAAATGCCCAAAATGTGAAGAGCCTGCCTGCTTTTCCACAAAAGAAAAATGCCCGGTGTGCGGCGAACAGACAGAATTTCTTCGAGCTGTATCTTTTGTTGACTCCCCTGGTCACGAGACCCTAATGGCCACCATGCTTTCGGGCGCAGCCATCATGAATGGTGCACTTCTTCTCATCGCTGCCAATGAAAAATGTCCACAGCCTCAAACAAAGGAGCATCTTATGGCACTTAAAATCGCGGGTGTAAAGAGCATCATCGTAGTCCAGAATAAAATCGATATAGTAAACGAGGATCGCCTTTTAGAGAACTACGAGGAAATCGACAAGTTCGTAAAAGAAACCATTCCTGAGGGAGCACCTATAATCCCTGTTTCAGCGCATCACGATGCAAATCTGGATGTTTTAATTGCTGCAATAGAAAGCACCATGCCCACACCGCAGTTGGACGTAACAAAGCCCGCGAGGATGTTCATTGCTAGATCCTTTGACATCAACACCCCGGGCAGCAGACCAAAGGACTTCAAGGGCGGTGTCATCGGCGGGTCCCTTATGCAGGGCGGCTTAAAGGTCGGAGACAAGATCGAGATAACCCCTGGAAGGGAGATAGAGGAAGGTGGAAAGAAGCGAAGGGAGAACCTGCTCACAGAGGTGGGCTCACTTTTTTCAGGTGGTAAATCGTACAAAGAGGTGGGTCCTGGCGGATTGGTGGGTATAGGGACTCTCCTTGACCCTGTCTTCACGAAATCGGATGCACTCACAGGAAAGGTCGTGGGAAGCCCTGGAACTCTACCGAGAATCTGGGATGGCCTGACCATCAAGGTCCATCTGTTGGATTACGTAGTGGGCTCGGCAGAGGATATCAAGGTTGAGGATATCAAGACAAGAGAGCCGCTCATGCTCAGTCTTGGTACCACCACAACTGTTGGCATGGTCACAAGTGCAAGGGGTGACGAGATAGATTGTACATTGAAGATCCCTGTTTGCGCAGAGGAAGGTCAGCGTGTGGCAATCTCCAGGCGGATTTCCGGCAAATGGAGATTGATTGGTTACGGTACACTTGGATAGAATTATTTTTTCTTCTATTGTTGTCTGATGATATTTATGAAGGTAAAATCCAAAGCTCCGGTGATTATGGATACGAATGCCCTGATTATGCAGATGGAGTACAGAATAGATATTGAGGACGAACTAACAGGGCTTTTGGGGGCACATGAGATATTGATTCCATCGGCTGTAATTGCAGAATTGCATGGTATCAACAACAAGTTCTCGAAAGCGGCCTTGAAATTCGCAAGCAGATTCCGGACCTTGGATTCAGTTAAATCTGGGGACGAGGCGATACTGAGTCTTGCACTTAAACTCAAGGCCGTGGTTGTAACAAATGACAGGGAACTTAGAATGAAGCTAAAGGAAAATGACCTGAGAGTGATATACATCAGGCAGAGATCCTATTTGGCTATTGACATCCCATAAAATCATAGTATCTACCAAAAAAATAGTAATAAATAAATACCTCCTAGAATATAATAATATGATCTCATGATGGAGGCAAAGCTCGTTTTGGTATTGAAGCAGTTGGCGTTAAAAGGGGCAGTAAATGGCTCCGTCTCTATTTCTTCGAAGGAGTTTGGAAGGGAGATGGGTATCTCACAGCAGTCCGCATCCAACTGGATCCTTAGACTGGTTTCCGAAGGTTACATAGAAAGGCAGCTTGGGGCAAGACGCCAGATGGTGAAGCTCTCCCAAAAAGGCATGGAGGTTCTCAAAAAGGAGTTCGCAGACTACAGATGCATCTTCGAGGCCCCTGGAAAGCTGATAATAAAAGGCGAGGTTACCACAGGTTTTGGAGAGGGCAGGTATTACATAACCCAGAAGGGTTACACGAATCAATTCAAAGATAAATTGCACATCGAGCCTTACGAGGGCACCTTGAATTTAAAGCTCTCTTCAAAGGAGGCAAGAAGTCTTGAGCTCATAAAAAATTCAGAGGGCATAAAAATCGAAGGTTTTGAAAAAGGTGGCAGGACCTTTGGGGATGTAAAATCCTTTTTGGCAAAAATCGATAATGTGGATTGTGCCGTGGTCTTGCCAAAAAGATCCCATTACAAGGATGTAATAGAGATCATCTCCAAGGTGCATCTGAGAAGAACCCTTTCATTAAAAGATGGCGATGAGGTTGAGCTCTGTGTTATTATGTAAACTCTAGATTACTGGCTTATCTTAATGTATAGGGTTTACATAAAAGGATTCCCGAGAAAGAACATTTATCCAGATAGGGGAGCCTTGTCATGTAAAAAAAATCAAAGCAGCCTGCTCATGTCAAGAACTTCCACGCTTTGAACGCCTGCAACCTCAGATAATGCTTTTTCGATCTCGTCTGGTCCGCCCTCCTTGTCCTCGATTATGACCCTGATCAGAATTGCCGTTAAACCGAAGGCGATGGGCTTTTCCTGCATGCCCTGAATTTTCCCGATACCCTCTGCTGCCTCTTTTACCTTATCCCCCAGCACTCTCAGATCGATATCCGTGCTTTCAGGCAATATCCTGTAAGTTATACCAACTTCTCCCATTCTCATATCCCCCGATAAACTTATTTAGGGCCCTGAAAAACCACAATCATCACAGTAGTACTTGACGCTCTGGTCCCTGCATTGACTGCATCTGCCTATCAATGTGCGACCACATGAAGGGCATGGAAATGATGTCGTCCCCGGGCCTATTAGCCTCTTTCCGCATGAGCTGCAATTTTCAGCCATCTCCATGTTCTCACCGTTATATCATGAAAGCATTTTGCAAAGGTGATGATGGGGTAACCACTTTTTCTTAAAATAAGTTTCGCTCCCTGAAAGTGGAAGTGGATCCCAATTATACTCATATTAAAAATCCTTTAACACAGCCTCTAGATTAGGTTCTCCCATCTCCAGCAGATCGTACTTAACCCGAACCACTGGTTTATTTACGGAAACAACCCTGGCTAAATCTATGGGCGTTCCTGCCACAACCACATCACACTCGCAAGAGTTGATGGTCTCTTCAAGTTCCTTCACCTGCTCGTCTGAATAACCCATGGCTGGTAAAATACTGGTGAGATGCGGATACTTCTCGAAGATTTCGGCAATTGAGCCCACGGCGTGGGGCCGGGGATCAACGATCTCGGCTGCATGGAACTTCTCGGCCGCAATCTCTCCCGCGCCATAGGGCATTTCCCCGTGGGTCACGGATGGACCATCCTCAACAACCAAGATCTTCTTGCCCCTGATCTGGGCGGGGTCGTCCACACTTATCGTGGATTCAGCTTCTATGACAACGGCATCGGGATTGATTTTCTCTATGTTATTTCTCAGTATGTTCACGTCTTCCCTGCTCGCGGTGCCGATTTTGTTTATTATCAGAACATCTGCCATCCTGAAATTGGTTTCTCCAGGATGGTACAAGATCTCGTGGTTGGGCCTGTGGGGGTCCATCACAACCATATAAAGATCGGATCTGAAAAATGAGAAATCGTTGTTCCCACCATCCCAGACGATGATGTCAGCCTCCTTCTCTGCCTCGGACAGTATTCTCCCGTAGTCAACACCAGCATAAACTATGGTACCCGAGTTTATATGGGGCTCGTATTCCTCTCTCTCCTCTATTGTGCAGTCGTGTTTTTCGAGGTCCTCCAAGGTCTCAAAGCGCTGCACAGCCTGGGCAACCAGGTTCCCATAGGGCATGGGATGACGGATGGCCACAACCTTTTTTCCTTTTGCTCTTAGTATATCACATACCTTCCTTGTAGTTTGACTCTTTCCGCAGCCAGTTCTAACCGCGCATATTGAAATCACAGGGACCTTTGCTGAGAGCATGGTATTTTTTGTGCCCAAAAGTCTGAAGTCTGCACCGTGTGCAAGCACCAACGAGGCCTTATGCATGACATCCTCGTGAGAAAGATCACTGTACGAAAATATAACCTCAAAGATATCGTTTTCCTCAATTAATTTCGGGAGCTCCTCTTCAGCAACTATCGGTATACCATCGGGATAAAGGGGTCCTGCAAGTTCGCGGGGGTACTTCTTATCGTCTATTCCCGGTATCTGGGTTGCGGTGAATGCAACCACTTCATATTCCTTATTGTCCCGAAAGTGAACGTTGAAATTGTGAAAATCCCGTCCAGCTGCGCCCATGATAATGACCTTTTTCCTAGGCATGATACTCATCCCCCAAAGCAGAGTTCAGTCTCTGATTCCTTATACACAGAATATATTATGGTTATATTAAGATTAGTGTAATATTTTATCCCTATCTGAAAAAAAAACTGTATTTTAACGAATAAGCGGTTGTTATCATGAAGCCTTAGAGCCAAGTTCTGCTGCGCGGTCATAGCATTTCTCAGCCACATTTGGATTTTTCATGGCTTCGTATATCCTGCCCATATTGAACCAAAACCTATCATTATTTGGCTCCAATTCAAGGGCCCTTTTCACACATTCTAGAGCTTCTCTGTATCTGCCGAGCTTTCTTTGGGCAACGGCCTTGTTGTTCAGTATGTTTCCGTCATTTTTACGAAGCTCCATGGCCCTATCATAGCATTCTATTGCCTTTTCGAAGTTTCCCAGGCTGTAATAGGTATTTCCCAAGGAAAAATGAGCACCAGAATCGTCGGGATTCAGCTTCAGGGCTTTTTCGTAAGATTTAATTGCAGATCCGGCCTTCTTCATCTTAAAGAGGATGGTGCCTCTCTGGAACCATGCATCTGAATCGTCAGGATCGAGCTTTATAGCCTTTTCGAAGCATTCCAAAGCACCCTCCAGGTCTCCTTGTAGGTACATGGCATTTCCCTTTTCAAACCATGCATCAGAATAATCTGGATTCATACTGAGAACACGGTTGAAACATGACAGGGCCTCCCCAATTTTGTTCATGTCCAAAAAAGTGCATCCCACTGCAAAGATCGCATAGACATTATCGGGTTGCAGCTTCAATGCCCGATCCAAGGAGGCAATGGCCGCATTTTTCTGGCCGTTGTTTTTAAGGGCCACACCCTTACCAATCCATGCATTTGCGTAATTTGGTTTTATCTGAATGGCGCGATTGAAGCATTCCAACGCGGCCTGGGGATCCTCGTTTTTCAGCAGGACGGCTCCTTTGTTGTTCCATGCCCTCTCCATATCGGGATTATCAGCCAGTAATTTGTTGTAATATTCGAGATCCGGTTTCTGCTCTTGAGGGGTATGCTCATCCATCAAAGCGGTGCGTCGCTTCTTGCTTTCCCTTAAGACCTTCAAGGCTCCAATTTTAAAATCCATTTCATGTTTGGGGTCCTTTTGGGCTGCCTCCTCGATATAATCGAATCCTTCTTTGAATTTCTGCTCCCTTAATAAAGCTGTTCCTTTTTTGTAGCTACCGCTGCCATCTTGGTCTATTTTATCAGATGGAATGTCCATCTGATCCATTGTTATGCCATCGGAATCTGTATTTTCCCTTATACTGAGGTTCGCCATCTCCTGATTTATTTCTAGGGCCTTATTGTAGCATTCGATGGCCTCCTCGAACCTTCCCAGATGATCAAGTGCCTCGCCTTTGAGGTTCAAAGCCGGGGTATTTTTAATATCTTCGGAGAGGACTTTATCGCAAAAAAGGAGGACTTCCTGAAAATTTTTTGAATTAAAATGTTTGTTGGCCTTAACAAGCCATCCTTTGACTTTTTGGTCTATGAATTCGGTGGGCGGTTTGTTTGTTCTTTCGGGGGGATTTGGTTTTTCTGGGGGTTTTGGCATACTTTCCCTCTACCTGGACACATAAAAATATTCCCTGCACAACTATTTACATCTTTTTGGGTTAAAATCGTAAATTGATATTCAAAAACTGGCTGACCAAGGAAAAACCAAATTTATCATAATAAGTAACAAGAATCCAAAAAGTTAAATCTAATATCATCATTTCGTATAATAACCCGGTCATTTGAGGTCAGCTTATAAAACTGTAATCTGGGGGTAAGAACATGTTCAAGGACACCATAAGAGGGCTTGATAAACTCTTTAAAGATGATATAAAGGCACCGAAGATAATTCTAGTAACAGGTCCTCCGGGGGGTATGAAGAGCAGCTTTGTCTACGCATTGATATCCAAATATGTTGAAAATACTGGGGAATTCGCTCTTTATACCACATTGGAGGAGAGGGTGGAGAGCCATCTTGAGAATATGGAGGCTGTTGGAATCAAATTATCAATGAACATGCAGGTATCGGATCTAACGGATCTTCGGGAAATGGACCAACTATTGGCTGAAGAGGAGCAAACCAATTACATCGATTTCACAGAGAAGATGGTGGCCCATTTAAAGAAAAAGATGGGAGATAGGTTCACAGTCTTTGCCCTGGATTCCTTGGGTGCCCTATATTCCCTTATGGATGAAACAGGTAATCTAAGGAAGAAATTGTACAGTCTTTTCCAAACACTAAGGGATTACAATCTCGTGGCCTTTATGCTCATGGAAAAGCCGCTTTACGGCCAACCACCGTTTCTGGGAAACGAAGGATTCCTTGTGGACGGTATCATAAATCTGGGCATGGAAAGAAGTACTGGGAAGATAGTTCGATTTTTGCAGGTTGAGAAGATGAGAGCCGTCTCCCATAGCATGGAAAAACATGCCCTTGTTGTGGGTGTTGACGGGGGTATTGCGGTTCTCGGACCCGTTCTTAGCGGGTGAAAATTTCAAATAATCCAAAAGTTTATTAAAATAGAAACAACATATGGGACAGAAATCCTTAATTAAAGCGCCAATTTGAGAGAATATCGGTTTAAAAAACAGGAGGTTGCCTCTATGGAAGAAGGCGAGTCGATGTGGGACATGATGCAAAAGATGAGCGCGAAGTTTAAAGAGGAGGAACAGAACCTCAAGAAAAAAACAGAAGAACTCGAGGAAAAGGAGAAGAAAATCCAGGAAACCGAGGCTTCTGTAAAAGAGAGAGAAAGCACATTGGCTCAAAAGGAGAACGAGATAAACAGTAAATATGACGGCCTAAAAGCAAAAGAGGCCGAGCTCGCCGCAAAGGAAGAAACCTTTGGCGCAAGAGAGGCCACCTTGGCAGAAAAAGAGGAGCGCATAAAAACCGATGAAGCGGATCTAACAAGTAAGCGTGAAGATCTCACTGAGAAAGAATCCGCAATATTAAAGGAGGAAGAAGAGCTTAAAAATACACTTGAGAGCGTTATAAAAACCAGGGAGGGATTGATAGAAAGGGAGAAAAAGATCGTGGAATTGGAAAAAGATCTTGGCGACAAAAGGGATGATCTTATCAAAGCCGAGAAGGGTATGATTGCTAAACAGGAGGAACTCGTGGAGAGTATAACAAGTGGATCCATTGAGGTTACAGGAGTTGAATCTGGTGGGAGCACAGCCGCAAAACCAGAGGAAGCTGAAGTAAGTGAAGAAACGGCCGAGGAGCCATCTGCTGAGGAAGAACCTGTACCTGAAAAAGAGCCGGTGGCTGAAGAGGCCGCAGCAGAGGAAGAAGAAGAAGAGGAAGCCGAGGAAGAGGCCGAAGGAGAGATCGCCTGTCCCAGCTGCGGGACCATGATTTCAGGTGATGCGACAATGTGTTATGCATGCGGTTCAGAGATAGGGGCAGAAGCACCTGCCAAAGCAGAAGCAGAAGATGAAGAGGAGGAGGAGGAGGAAGCTGAGGGGGAGGAGGAGGAGGTGGCCTGTCCGAGCTGCGGCACAATGATTTCCTCTGATGCCACGATGTGCTATGCATGCGGAGCTGAGATAGGTGGGGCAGCTGAAGCCGAAGCAGCCTCCGAACCTGAGCCCGCGCCAAAAAAAGTTGTAAAACCTGTTGCACGGGTTAAGAAGGTCGTTAAGAAAAAGAAGGTTCTGTAATATTATCTTGTCTCCTTAATCCGAGGGGAGTAATCTAACTATTATCAATTTTAATCTGTTCTGTAAGGTCGAGGATTTACAAGATTGTACATACTTCTACAATGTTATACGAATAGTATAAATATGACTCTTTCTATATACTCCTTAGAGATGTGTAAAGTGGAGGACGGATCATGGGTGGACGGACCAAGCACAAACGGTACAGAAACGGGGATCAGATACATATCTCAGTGACAAAGGATTTTGCAGATACAGCAACTGAATTCTTCAAGTTTTGCAGGGAGCATAGATACAATCCATCAGAGGTCATGCGAGGCGCTATAGCTGATTGGCTCGATAAGCAGAAGGAGATGCAGAGATTGTTCAAGGAAGCTCAGATGGAGAAAGGTGATATGTTGGATCGTGTCATCGAAAGCTACGAGCGCTCTGTGCTGTACGAGGAATGAATTAAATGGTCCCACAAACGAGAAAAAAAGAGATCTCATTTGAGCATGAAGAGTGTTTGGGGATGAAGATGGTAAAAGATAACAGTGAGAAAAAGAAAGACCATGGTACCTTCATTTTCATGCCCGAAGAGGCAATAAAATCTCTTCGATCTGAATTGAGCAATTTGCTGGGAGAGAAACTAGGTTCGGGGGTACTTTTTAGGTTCGGCTATCGATGCGGCGAGGCCTTGATGGAGCGAACCCAATCAAACAACTTCAAAGGGAAGGATATGGATAAGGTACTGCCGAGGATTTGGGAGCAAACAGGCCTTGGAAAAATTGTAAGTGTAGAGGAAATCTCCGAGGAAGAAGTGGAGATTGTGCAAAAAGAGTCTGCAGAGGCAAAGGCCCTGGGCAAGACAGAAAAACCATCTTGCGATCTTACAAGAGGTTATCTTGCGGGTATAGCGAGCATGCTCTCAAACAAGAAATTTTACTGCTTGGAAACGGATTGTATTTCCGAGGGTAAAGACACATGCAAATTCCAGTTACTCATGTTCCCGCACAAGGTTTACGTTCCAAAAAAGGGATCTTAATCTCACATGGTGGGTAAATCAAAAAGGTGATAATAAAATGGAAAGATTCGATGGAAAAAATCCAGGATTTTTAGGGATAAAATGCGATAATATCCAGGTTTCACCCTTATTACCCACTAAAGTATGTACAAGCATAACATTTAATAATAGGAACAGACTTTCCATGCTCATAAAAGTTGCAAGTTATAAGGGGTTTATCGATAGGGAATCACGATGGGATAAATCAGCTTTGATAGTGTTAGAGGTGTAAATATGAGAGGAGACGTGTATCAAAAGATATTGAGACTGGTAAGTGTAGTTGTGGTGTTGAACCTAGCTTTCGGAAGCTTTCTGGGTTTGATGCTGATAGTGGAAGACAATGTGGTCGAAGGGGATTTGATAATTCCCGAACCTGTGGGTGGAACAATATACATTTCTGATGCGAGAACATGGGATGGATCGGAAATACCGAACGGCACATTGGAATTAGATTTGAACATTACCATTCAAGCCACTGGTGACCTGACAATAAAAGATGCAACTTTGGTTTTTCAGAGTGACATAGTCCATAGGTTCTTTTTCCTGATCGAAGGTGGGGGCAGGTTGAAACTCGAAAACTCGACGATCACTGTTCAAACAACGGATTTATTTGAGAACTATGAATATGAGAAGTGGTTCAATTATACAAGAGGTCCAACAGATAATCCTCCTACTCAAGAAACAGAATTCCTGAGATTGGTACCGTTCAATTTTACTGTCAGGGATTCAACGCTTGAAATGAGCAGGGGTTCTGCCCTGAGATTTCACGGTGACCTCTACATAGAAAACAGTGTAATCGATATAAGAGATTCAACTATATCCAGTCCAGAATTTCATCATATGACCCATGATTGGGGGGTAGTGGTTCAGATAGTGGATTGCGTAAATAAGGATGTCTTCATTGCGGATTCAAGGGTGGAGAACAGTCCATGGTATCAAGGTATATTATGGCATGATCCAGATGGCGAGAATGTGACTGTAGCTCCCATACAAATGTTTGCCAATCATACCATCAAGAACTGCAACCAGGTGTATATCGTCAATACATATTTTGACATAGACTATCGTAATAAAACAAAAGGAAGTTTGTATTCGGAGGCCAATGATCATTTACCGCCGGGTATAAATCCAAATCACAATGCCTTGAACATATATAATTCAATTGTGAAATTTTTTGGATTGACGATAAATATGGAAGAAACCGATAATCAAATAAAACTTGATGGAAGTACGGCCATAGAGGTTAAGGACACCTCATCAAAAGTAGCTCTTTACAGATGGCTGTATGTATATCCTGTGGACAACAGGAGTGTGGCTTTGGAAGGTGCCACGGTGGAAATCACTTCGTGGTATCAACCAAATTCAGATATAGATATTTATAATAATGTAGGTCAACATGACCCCGTTAGGATTTATATCGAGAACAAACGTGGATGTACCTTATCTCAACCAAGCAGCACAACCGTAAGATGCGTTACGGGTGTGCCTGGAATAGCTGTATTTGGACTGTTAAGCGATCTCCTCACTGAGGCAGGCTGGCCAAACTCGGAACAGAAGGATGGGTACAACATTGATGCCTCCTATTATCTCGACCCGGACTGGTATTACTCAGACGGAGAAGTTGAATTCGAGAACTTCCCTAGGGTATTTCCCTCGGACAATTACGTGAACTATCATCTGCCTCCCTTTGGCTTCGCAGCAGAGCATCCTGATCTGTATCTCGAGTTTCTTCCGGATGAACCACCATCGTCTGAGCTCGAGGGAGTCGATGTTAACATAACTGTAAGGGTCTGGAATCAAGTAGTGGGTGTGGTCGGAAAGGATGCCGATGACGTGAAAGTCGTGTTCTATGATGGGGATCCCACAGACCCAGGCAGCAATGCGATCCTTCTGGATGAAATTAATGCAGGTACCATTCAAAAAGGTCAATCCAAGGTAGTAGGGATTACCTGGAACGCAACCCCAACTGGATTGCATACGATTTTTGCGGCAGTGGACAGAGATTTCGAGGATCTTATCGAAAACAACCTTATCCCCGAGGTATATGAAAACAACAATGTAAATAAAACAACAATCAATGTATTGAGAAGACCCGATCTATTCATCAACGGAACAGACATCTACTTCAAATCTGGTGGTGATATCGTCCAGACTGTTGTGGAGGGTTCAGCTGTGACCATACATGCCACCGTTTATAATCTCGGGGGGTCTGAGGCAAAAAATGTGGATGTCAAGTTCTATGATGGTGATTCTGGGGGGCATACAGATCTCATAGACCAATACACGATAGCAAGCATCCCAGCAGGAGGTTCAGTCACTGCATCAGTTGGTTGGGATGCAACACAAGGTGAGCACTATATTTATGTGTTCGTAGACCAGGATCCTCCACCAATTCTAGAATCAAATGAGAACAACAACAACGCTCGTAACATTATAGATGTCAAATCCATGGCTGATCTCACCGTCGATTTTATAGATCCAACTCAAAGCGTTAAAGAGGGTAGTGAGGTCACAATCAGCGCATCCGTCTTCAACGTGGGTGGATGGAACGTGACTGAGAATGTAGTGGTAAAGTTCTACTATGGATCCCCTGACGAGGAAAATCTCAAAGCCACTGTTACAATACCCAGGGGTGCAAAGGGAGTGTCCATTGAAGCTGGAGGCAGCGCGGAGGTATCCTTCACTTGGACAGCGACCTACCCGCCCGCGAGCCATACCTTCTATGTCAAGGTGGATCCAGATAACCTAATTACCGAGGGCAACGATAACAACAATATGAATTCAACTGTTTACATTGTGGATCCAAGGGCCAATCTCGTGGTGGAATCCAAAGATATTGTGCTTGATCCTGCCTATCCTATGAATGGAACGCAAGTGACAATATACATAACAATATGGAATGATGGAGCCTCACCCATACTTGCTTCAGAATATTTCCATGTGCAAATCAGATTGGATGATGCCTCTACAGGGACCAAACTCACCGAGTTAAATGTAACAGGTTCCATCATCGCTGCAAATGGTGGATCGACTACGGAGCAATTTACCTGGAATCAGGTATCACCACCCGGAATCCACAAGATTTGGGTTATTGTGGACTCCAACAACACCATAGACGAGACCGAAGAAGATACAACCAATAAGGCATACGCGACCATGATAATATATAAAGTTCCTTCTGATCTTATCGTGAACGATGCCACGGACTATCCCCCATTTTCCCCGACTAATGGAACCGTGTTAATCGATCTACCGTATGATGCCCAAAATCCATTTGCAAATGACGGCTTCACCTTGGTCGAGGAAAGCGGTGATTTGATAATCAGAGGTTGCATATTCAGTGTAATTGATCAAGGATACGACGATGAATACAATATCGTGGTAAAAGATTGGGGAACCTTGAGACTCGAAGATGGAGCCCTGTTGACCACGGACGGGCCGCATCTGAACATATATCTATACGATCATGCCACTCTTTACATAGACAGCTCCACCATATCAAGCTCAATAGACATTATCGCCATGGACAACTCAAAGATTTACATAACAGATCAAAGCTCGATACAAGGAGAACTCTATGCAGACGACTCTTCCACGAACGCGTACATCAATGTCACCAATTCCTCGTTCAGCAAGATCATGACCCACATAGGAGGAAACACCCATGTCGAGTTCTGGGGCGTTACCATAGCAGGCAATCCAGCCAGCGAGAGTTATATGACCGTGTCCGACAATGCTGTGGTCTATATCCATTGGTATTTGACTGTATATACCGTGGATGTCAATGAAAAGGGCATTCCCGGTGCTGATGTTACGTGGTACCGATTCCTGCCTTGGACGAACCAGGAAACTCAAACCACAGGTTCTGATGGATCTATTTCCTTCTGGTTGAGGGGCATGGACATAACCAGCGATAATGTGGTCAAGGATATCGGAAACTACATGATCACCGCATCCTACTTCTACTCCCCTACCACATATTCTCCTGAAGAAAATGCCAATGTCTTTTTACAATCAAACCAGGTGCAGACATTAAAATTCCCTGATGTGATGCCTGATTTAGATCCGCCCCTCTGGGTTGAGCCGCCAGTATCTTCAATAGGCAATCCAACGAAAGTAAAAGCAACTATATTCAATAATGGAACCAACACAGCATACGATATTTGGGTAAAATTCGACACCAATATCACCGCGGAATCAGCCTTTCCGCATTATGAGTACATCGAATCCATCCCTGCAGATGGTAGTGTGACTGTAGAATTCGTATGGATCCCCGAATATATTGGATTGCACCTCATCACAGTGTACATCGATCCATATCTAGCGATAATAGAAAGCAACGAATCCAACAACTATAATGAAATCTCAGTTGATATCGAGGCCAAGTTCGCTGATCTGGTGATAACAACAGACGATATATGGTTCACATATCCTCCTTACGGACCCGCAGAAAACCAGGTAGTCACAATTCATACTTACATCCGCAATTATGGCGAACAACTTGCATACAATAGTACCGGTGGCGAAATCGTGGTAATGTACTATCTAGAATCGGAGACTCCAGAGAACTTCATTGACTGGGGTAATGTATCATCTGTCAATCCTGGGGGATGGCAGGAGTCCACTTGCAAATGGTATGGTACAACACCTCCTGGTCAATATAGAATATTCGTTGTAGTGGACCCTGCAAACGATGTGAAGGAGACAGAAGATAATAACAACTCCGCGAACAATACCATAACTATACTGGAATTACCTGATGTTATTCCAACAAAACCATCCGTCTCAGTTGAGGGATCAGTGGTAGAAAATACAACGGACAACAAACAAGTTATGATTTCAACCACGGTTCGAAACGATGGTGGCACAACTGCTCAGAATGTCCTGGTGAAGTTCTATGTTGGACCATCACTGATTGGAACCCAGACAATACCTCTCATTCATAAGGGTCTTAGTGAGGATGCGAGCATCTATTGGACCACACCAAGACCCCCTGATGGGGAAAAGAGCGAGATACATACGATTTCTGTGGAGGTTAGCATCGATCAGGATGGCAACGAATCGAACAATTATGCCGAAGATACTTTCGAGGTAATACTTAGACCCATATTGAGTGTGACGGACATAGAGTTCAGCGACAATTCACCATTCGAGGATGACACGATCTATATAACAGCCTGGATTCTAAATGACGGTGGATCAATAACTGAAACAGATTTTGATGTCTATTTCTGGGACGGTGTACCAAATGTAGGAAGCCTGATTAATACAGACTCTTTGACTCTTAATAAGGATGAGATTAAATCAGTTACCGTGTCTTGGCCATTAGTAACCAAAGGTTCCCATAGTATATATGTCGTGGCTGATGCAAATGGCGATATAGACGAGGCAGACGAGACAAACAATGTGGCATACGAGGTCATAGCCGTCTATTCTGATAGAGATATACATGTTAACAATACCAACTCACCGTATCGAATCGATACAGCGGGCGGAGACCTTGAGCACATGGGTTATACCCTCGTGGAAGAGAATGGTGAACTGATTATTACACAGACCACTTTCAGGGTGCTTATGACTAAAGATTATGAATTCAACATAATAGCGAGAGATTGGGGTACCATAAGACTGGCAGACAACTCTGTGATAGATACCAGTGGCGAACTACTGAGAATATACCTTTATGACAACTCCACTCTCATAGTGGAAGATTCAATAATAAGCTCCAATGTGATCGAGATCTATGCGCTGGGTAAGGTCACGATATACATAAACGACAGCACTATAGGCAGTTTCTTAATGGTCCCGTCAGGAACCGACGTTCGCTTGATTGCCACCAACTCCTCACTTACCCAGGTCTTCCATAACTTTGGAGGCAAGTCCATTGCCACCTTCACAAACGTTTACACTCCATCGACACGGATAAGCGATGATGCTGTTCTCAACGTTTACAAATGGCTAAAGGCCTATGTCAAAGACGGCGCAGGAGGGCCCAAGGCAGGTGCAGATGTCGTGGTTAAGCAACTTTTGCACCCCTTCACGGTAATCGATGAAAAAACCACAGGCTCAAATGGTCTGGCACTCTTTGCAATACTAACTGATATTCAGACCGCGACCGGTAATGATACCGCCCTCAACTACAATGTATCTGCAGAATATCCTTTTAAGGGAGATGTTCTTAGGGCCTACTCAAGCGTTTCCTTCACCAGCTACAGAATAGATAAGGAGAATAATATCGAGGAAGTTATAATATATCTATGGTCTCTGCTTCCCGACTTTTCTGTTGAGTCCACTGATATATCGTTTGAAAAGGGTGGAATTTCGAGATTAACAGTGGGTGTTGGCGAGCAGATCACCCTCACAGCAACGATCACAAACGAGGGCACAACCGAAGCTGAAGGTGCGCTTGTGAGATTCTACATCGATTTGGATAAGGACAATTTCATGGATGCAGGGGAATTCATAGGCGAGGTTACCACGTCAACCATTGCAGCAGATGGAGGCACAGGCGATGCCACCGTAACCTGGATACCTCAGCAAAGCGATGCTGGCGATAACAGGTGGGTAAGGGTGGTGGTGGATCCATATAATGATACATACGAGCTAAATGAAGGAGACGATAACAAGGCATTTACAGATATAAAGGTCGTTATTCCACCCGATCTATCCCTGACAAGCACAGATATTTCCTTCGAGACCGAAGCGGGCATCAAAACCGATAATGCAACAGAAGGGCAATTCATCACCATAGAGGCCTACATAAGCAATTTGGGTGCCAACCTTGCACAAGGGGTCATTGTATACGCCTACGATGGAAATCCTGACACCGATGGCGATGGTAAACCTGATCCCTCATTGCCCTCGGATGTAGTGTTAATAGGCTCTTATAACTTGGCGTCAATAACACCAGGGGACTCTCAACCAGCTTCTATTTCCTGGGATATAACAGGAAAAGAGGGTGGTTATTTCATTTATGTATTTGCATTCGATGCCACAACCATAGACGGTTATTCGATAACTGACCAGATCCTAACCAATAACCACGCATCAAAGGACTTCTATGTTCATCCTAAACCCGATCTTTACGTCATAAGAGAAGCTGGTTTTGAAACGAACATCACGTTGTGGGACGCAGCAGGGCAACTACTTACGACAGATCCGCAGATAGGCGCAACTCTGACAATCCAGACGATAGTGTACAACTCAGGTCAAGTGTATATCCCTGCTGTGGAAGTCAGCTTCTATGATGGTGACCCAAGGCAAAGCGGTGCAGAGTTACTTGGCAACGCAACAATCGAGCTTCCAGCGAAATCGTCGACCAATGCCTCTATTCAATGGTTGGTGGATGATCCCGAGGGATCAAGGGACATCTATGTTTGGGTAAACAGATATCAGGTTGTAATAGAGAGCGACGATACCAACAACCTGTTATTTGAAACCATTAACGTGGCATATGCACCCTTCCAAGTGCTATTCGATCTTCTTCCCAAATCAAAGTACAATACCGGAGAAACCATCAATGTTCGGGCCTTAGCGACCTTTACTGGTACTGGTGATCCCCTGGCCGATATAGGATATGACATAGTTATTGTCAATACCGCCACACAAGAGGTTTATAGCACCCGATCAGGTACGATAGGCTTCAATGGAGTTATCGAGGATAAAATATCGGCACCCGAAAAGGAGGGTGAATATATAATAGAGGTCAGGGTTAACTACGGTGGTTTCCAACAGGCTGCATCCAGTGGTTTCAGTGTAGAGGAGGAACCGGGATTCCCGATTCCATTGTGGATGATCCTACTGATAATCATAATAGCTGTTGTAGTTATACTGCTTGTTGGTGTTGGCCTGGCCAAATTCGGCCTCGGGAGACTGGTTGAGTGCGGTGAATGTGGCGCTTTCATACCTGAAGGCGAAAAGGCTTGCCCGAAGTGTGGTGCCGTGTTCGAGACAGATACAGCCAAGTGCAGTGAGTGCGGTGCCTGGATTCCTGTGGACTCCAAGTCATGTCCAGATTGCGGTGCGATTTTCGCTGGCTTAGAAAAGGAAAAGAAGGACTACATAGAGAGGATGAAGCTCCAATATGCAGAATATGTAGAACAGTACAGAAGAGAGGCAAAGGCAGAGCTCGGAGCAGGGATGACTGACGAGTCCTTCATGGAGTGGTGGAAGGTTAATCCAAAATACGTAGGATTCGAGGAATGGCTTGCACGGGAAGAGGAACTGCGAAAAGGTAGGACCAAGAACTGCGAATCGTGCAATACAATCAACCCAGAAAGCGCGGCCATCTGCTTTAAATGTGGTACCGTGTTTAAGGAAGAGGAAGAGGAGGAAGAAATCGAGCTTCCGCCGGAAACGCCTCCACCTGAAATACCTGCTAAGAGAGTTGAGCCAAGGCCTGCGCAAAGGGAAGCACCTCCACCAACTGTAACGCCTAAAAAGGTTGTGAGACCACCAGAGGTGGTGCCAAAGAAGGTCGTTAAGAAAGCACCTCCCACTGTGGTACCTAAGAAGGTGGTTAGGCCGCCGGAGGAGGGAAAAACGGTGGTGGTGCCAAAGAAGGTAATTAAGAGACCGCCCACAGAAGAAGAGGAGTATTAATAACTCCTTTCTCTTTTTTTCTTTTATCTTTATTGTTCAGCTTAGCTGATAGATTAAGGATTGATTAATAAAAAGTTATTTATGGGTATTTTCTTTTCTATGCTTGAGATCATGGACTGGTTTATACCATTAACGGTAACATTTGTAGCAATTTTTTTAGCAGAGCTCGGGGACAAGACCCAGTTGGTCACAATATCCTTTGCCTCAAAATATCCCCATGTCCCAGTATTCTTCGGGGTCTTTCTGGGCATGAGCATGATAACTGTATTGGGGGTCGTATTGGGCACGATACTCTTCGAGTTCATACCTATTATTGCAGTGAAGATCCTTTCTGGATTGATATTCCTGATCTTTGGTGTCTGGACACTTCTAAAAAGAGAGGAGGAAGAGGAAGAGGTTGAGGACCAAGACTCCAAAAAGATAGATGACAAGAGCATATTCTCCACCACATTTATCATGATTTCTTTGGCAGAGTTCGGCGACAAAACACAGTTTGCAGTGATAGCACTGACGGCCCAGTACGGTTCACCATTTATGGTGCTTCTCGGGGCAGTTTTGGCTTTTGCGTTGATTGTGGGCATTGGAGTTGTTTTGGGTAAAAAGCTCTCTGAGAAGGTATCTACCAAGTGGATCGAATTCGGATCCGGGATTTTATTCATCGTAATTGGAATTCTTTTCATTGCTGAGGCCTTGCTCTTCTGATATACTCTATCTTTTTTAAAAATCTCATATCCTCAAACCAAGGGCTCACAAATATATTTATTATCTATCTTTTTAATCCTCACATGTTCTCCTATATCCAGATCTCTATCTCCCTCGTATCCACATACCAATTTGGCCCCCCCCTCGATTGCGACCATGCAGAACATAATAGGCCCCTCGTACCCTTCAGGAGGAACATGCAGTATTGTGAGGGTGAGGACCCTTCCAAAATCTTGAAACTCTGCCTCGCTCATGTGTTTTCCGCATTTTGGACAGATATCCCTTTTGGGCACCACTTTCTTGCCGCATAGACATTCTGATCCTTTTATCATCAACATGCCTCCAAAATTGTTACAAGATTGTTATTTGCAAGACCTCCGATACTCTGGGCAAGGCCAATTTTGGCGGAATCAACCTGCCTCTTTTGAGCTTCACCTTTTAACTGCCAGTAGATTTCAATGATCTGGGCCAGGCCAGAGGCGCCCACTGGATGCCCTCTTGCCTTAAGACCTCCAGAGGGATTAATTGGTAAATCCCCTTCCAATTTCGTAATACCATCCTTTAATGCCTGCCCTCCCCCACCTTTTTTAAAGAAACCAAGATCTTCAGTGTCTATTATTTCGAATGATGTAAATGCATCATGAACCTCGGCCACATCCACTTCCTTTGGTGCGGTTTTGGCCATATCGTAAGCCTTCTTTGCAGCATTCTGTGTTGCTGAAAATCCTGTTAAAGAATCCCGATGTGCCAAGGAAAGGGTATCTGTTGCATGCCCCAAACCAGAAATCCTGATTTCCTTTTCTTTTGAGGTCAGGATACAGGCGCAGGCACCGTCTGAAATTGGCGCGCAGTCATAGAGCCGTAATGGGTCAGATACCATCTTGCTTTCAATCACTTTTTCCAAGGTCACCTCTTTTTGAAAATGTGCATATTTATTGAGGGAGCCGTTGTAATGGTTCTTTACTGCTACAAGACCAAGGGTTTCCCGGTCAAGACCATATTCATGCATGTACCTTCTCGTGACAAGGGCGGCCAGAGCTGGCATCGTAGCCCCGTATATTCTTTCGAGGGGTGATATTACCTTTGCCATCATAGTTGTTGATTTTTGGGTGGGAAGATGGGTCATCTTTTCCCCGGCAACTACGAGCACATTATCGTAATGTCCTGAGGCCACACTAAGAAAAGCTGCATGAAAGACACCTGCTCCGGTGGAGGATGCGGTCTCGATTCTCAGAGAGGGTTTTGTCATTCCGAGACGATCTGTGATTACAGTTGAGATATTACCGTCACCTGTGAATTCATCTGGATTCATGGAACCAACATATACAGCATCAAATTCCTCTATTTTTGAGTCTTCCCGCGCCATTTTTGCCGCTTCAAAGACCAGATCCGACAGAGATTCATCCCTTTTTCCGAATCTCGTCATCCCGCATCCTGCCACAAAAACCTTGTCCATGATCTCATGGGGGTATTGGAAATATGGTGTATTATATTTTGGGATTTATTTAATTAGTATATTAAGCTCTCAGCTATTTTCTCGGCTTTTTTGTGATCCTCAATTGAATTGATGTTAAAAAAGGAAAAGAGCTCTTTGTCAATGCTCCTCACCTCTTCTTCAGTTACCTTTTGAATATTTAAATTTGCATAAGCATCTACGGGCCGAAACTTCCCTTGAGATTGTGCATTTTTCAATGACTGGACATAGGTTTTTCTTTTGTATACTGCATGCAGTGGCTCCCAGAAGTTATTGATGAAGGGTACTGCACCATCATGTTCTTGGGCTCTCTCAAAAAGAAGGGAATATAGCTCTGGTTTGATAAATGGCGAATCACAGGGTGCAACTGCAACATATTCCCCTTTTGCCTCGGAAAAAGAAGGAATCAACCCAGACACTGGACCCAGATCAGATTGGACATCCTTGACAATTACAACTTTTCTTCCCACTACTTCTTTGAATTTAGTTGGATCATGTTCTGAAGATATAGAAAGTATCACCTCATCCACAACCTCCGAAAGAGCCATAACCACCCACATAACAAGGGGCCTTCCTCTTAATTGAACCAAGGCCTTGTTAATACCATATCGTGTGCTCCTTCCCCCTGCGAGCACCACAGTAGATTTCATGAACCTGAAAACGGGTTTTGGATTATATAGGTTGCGCGGGTATATCGTGTTCCTTAAAGCTCATACATCCTCAAAAATGCCCACATGTATTATGAATTACCTCCTTTTAATATAAACAACAAATCCAACTATAACGACTACCAGAATTAATATCACAAAAAAAGGATTGAAGATATCTCTCACATCGAATGCATCTTCTTTTACCTCCAAAGCCAATATAAATTCGACTTCTTCAGGCTCATCCTCTAAAATGGAGTATACGATAATTTGAATATCATATACTTTCTCATTGGTATTGGACGATGTGTGAACCTCCAAATCGATATCATCTGCACTCTGTTCTAAAATGGATATTTTGTTGATTGCATCGAACGTGATTCCATTATCCCCAAGTTCATCCCTATTTGCAATATCCACTTGATACACATCATCTGTGTTACCGCTGTTGTTGATATTTAAATTGAAACTCACACTATCTCCTTTGGTTACCT
>CP070751.1:3591749-3623059 GCA_020348445.1 Thermoplasmata archaeon | reverse complement strand
ATTGGATTGAGGGATGCGCCATCTCTTTACAATGGAACTTCCCACTCACATTCTTCCTTAGCGTGAATGTAATATCCCTTTCCGATCTCAAAATAATCTGATTCTCCAAGCTCTTTCCATTTTTGGGTTGAGGCATTGTAGGTCCAGATTGCATTGACATGAGTGTCGAACGTGAGGTTGTTCAATCCATTGGTTCTGTTATAATCTGTTAAAGATGGATAGCCTACCATGTTCCAGCCTGGATAGAGGGTGATGGTTTGGTTTGAGATAGGTTGGGTGCCGTTATACACAAAAATCGTGTCGCCTGGTTGGGTGATGTGTATCCAGAAGCCCATGGATTCGTTCAACTTGAAAAGATCGTTTCCTCGGATTTTACTCACCTTGTGATGGTCCCAGGGATTGTCAAGGTCTGTGGGATCGTACCATTGCACCGCATCATACCAGCCATCTATCGAGCCAAGCACTCTTGTCAAGTTCTGCTCGTCCTGAATTAAAGGGATTGAAATCAGATTCCAGCCTTGTATAAGTTCGGTGAAGTTTTCAAAGGATTTGTATGGCTCCATGAGCGGATAGTTGTCTTGAGAATCAGAATCTATGATATAAGGGGTATCACCAATTCCATCGCTGCCAGGTATGTTTTGATCAGGGCCTTTGTAACTATCGTTGCCTGCATAATTTGACCAATAATTTCCACCAAAGGGATAACCGAAATCCCATTGATTATCACCGGTGTCATATGCTTGGTTTACATTTTCTATTATGTTATTGTGATAGATATGGTTGTATGAGGGGCCATCGATTCTAAAGCCATAATTGGTGTTTAATAGGACGTCATTGTTAGCGACAGTGTTGTTTGATGAATCCGGCCAAAGTGCGATACCACCATTCTTATTTATTGATATATTATTGTATGTGATGTAATTGTACGATGATGAATCAAGATGGATGCCGTTCTCATTATCTGAAATGAGGTTTTCTGTTATGGAGTTATAAGATGACATCATTGACCAGATACCGCCCCATAGATTTGATGAAATGTTGTTGCCTTTTATTGTGTTATATGAGGATGAGTAAAGCATGATGCCGACCTCATTGTCCAAAGAGATGTTGTTGTTCGTGATTCGACAGTTCTGCACATTGTCGAGGTTTACACCGGCACACCATGAGGTGGCCCCGGTCCCATTGATTGTAAAACCGGTTATGTTCACCCAGTTAACATTCACATAAAATACATTATTACCCCCGCTGTGCTCAATTATCGTGGACTCCCTGCTCTCCCCTGTCAGATTTATACTCTTATTCACAACCATGATTTCATAATAGGTTCCATTATAAACATATACAGTATCTCCATCAATTGCTGCATCTATCCCATCCTGAATAGATGTAAAGTCCTCAGGTGGATCCCCTGGTCCACCACTTCCAGGTACATCATCTACGTACCATATGGTTGGGGCTTCTGCAACTTGTGCGATCTCGATAATAATAACAATGAAGCTCAATACCAGTGCTAGACATAACCATGTAGCAATTACCTTCCTTCCCATAAATGAAAGATATTGCCAAAGTCTGATAAATATCTTCCGCCTCATCCTCGAAAACAGTTTTGAAAATTCGGAGATTGGGTTGAGGGGAAGAAGAGGAGGTAGGGGATATGCGCCATCTCTTTACAATGGAACTTCCCATTCGCACTCTTCCATAGCGTGAATGTAATATCCCCTTTCTCGCTCAAAATAATCTGATTCCCCCAGTTCTTTCCATTTCTGTGTTGAGGCATTGTAGGTCCAGATTGCATCAACATGCGTGCCGAACGTGAGGTTGTTCAATCCATTGGTTCTGTTATAATCTGTTAAAGATGGATAGCCCACCATGTTCCAGCCCTTGTAAAGTTGAATGATTTGGTTAACCGATGGCGCGGTGCCATTATAAAGGAAAATTGTGCCTCCCGAATGGGTGATACGAATCCAAAATCCCATGGTTTCGTTTAAATGCAATAGATCATTTCCAAAAGGCTTGTCCACAATATAATTCTTCCACGGGTCGTCTTTATCGCTGGCGTCATACCATTGAACAATATCGTAATAGCCATCTATCATCTCAAGCACTTTGGTAATGTTTTGATTGTCCTGTATCAATGGAACGGAGATAAGGTTCCAGCCTTGCAATAAAATAGTGCAGTTTTCGAGAATCTTGAATTTATATGGTTCCATGAGCGGGTAGTTATCCACGGTGTCAAAATCTATGCTATAATTGGTGTCACCGATTCCATCAGCCCCAGGCATGTTTTGGTAGGGACCCTTATAATAATCGACTCCGTCATAATCTGACCAGTAATTTCCTCCAAGTGGGTAATCATTGTCCCATTTATTTACAGAATCGTCATTGGCCATATATGTATTATTAATGAAGTTATTGTGGAATATGATGTTATTGTTGGATTGGGAAATATTTAACCCAAATTCATTGTATGCAACCAGGTTTTCAGAAATTATGTTATAGTCATTAAATGATTTATCAAGAAAAATGCCGCATTCATTGTTAGATACATTATTGTCCGTAATGTTGGTATAGATTGTATCTTCCCAATAATATATGCCATAATCATTGTTGAAAACATGGTTGTCAGTAATATCAAGATAGGAACTTTCCCAAAGATGTATACCATATGAATTGTTGAAAACAATATTGCCTGATATGATGTCATGCTCTGATCCATCATACCAGATACCATATGAGTTGTAAGACAGACTGTTGTTAGCCATTATATTATTCTCATAGCCTGACCAAAAAATAATTCCGTGTACAGAATCCCTAACATTATTGTGTGTAACATTTACTAAGGAAGTCGCAACAAGTTCAATCCCGTTCTCCTTGCTTGATATATTGTTATTAGAAATATCGCCGAAAACCAAATTAAATAACCAGATTCCGTACCAACTTCCTGAGATATTGTTGTTTGTGGCATTGATATAAAACGCATTTTGAACCATTATTCCATAATCTTCATTGGATAAGATGGTATTGCCAGTGGCTGTTATATCAGATGAATCACAGATTTCAATCCCCAAATAGCCATTTGAACAGTTATTGTTTACAATACTGCTATTGTCAGAATAATCAAGGTAGATACCATACCAATCATTGTTTATGCAATTGTTGTTTGATATTGTATTGTTTGACGAATACAAGAACCAGATACCATCTTCATTGTAAAAGATATCATTATGCGAGACTGTGTTGTTGTTGCTGGAATCTTCACCGTCGATTGCAACCCCGCTGTACAAAATTGTGTTGTATGTTATACTGTTGTTTGTTGAATTCCTGAGCCAGATACCATCTGCATTGTTCGAAATATTATTGCCTGTTATATTGTTATCATGGGAATAATGAATATTGATTGCTAAACCGCTTTCGAACACCTTATTGTTAAAGATCCTGCAATTAGAAACTTTATTGAGTTCTATCCCTGAATCACGATCAGGAGACCAACCGGTTCCCCCATTTCTCATAGAAAATCCTGAAATGTTTGCGAAATTCGCAATCACCACAACAATATCTCCAATTCCTTTTCCGTCGATAATAGTAGAGTTTTTATCTTCCCCAGTCAGATTTATTGTCTTATTCACGATAATATTTTCATAATATATTCCACTATAGACGAATACTGTATCCCCATCTTTGCTTGCATTAATTGCATCCTGTATACTCGTAAAAGCTCCATTGCTTCCTGTTTCGTTTACGTAATGAGCGTCTCCCTTCACATTTGTTACATAATCTGAAAACTCATTTACGAAAACGATACTTGTGAACATCAAAAATATGCAAAGAAAGACTGTAGCTATTTCCCGTCTCATATTGAGAGCAAAGGTTATAAATCATATTAAGAATTTTTGGAAAAGATTTTGCATATTTTTTAAAGTCAGGCTCCTTTTCATTGGTTTAAAAAGAGCAAAACAATTAAAGTGTAGGTGAAAGTGATTGGGAGGGATCCGATTTTTGAGTGGACAGATGCCATGGCAGGAAAGGATTGCGGGATCTTCATAATACGTCCCTATGGAACCTGTATGATTTTGAAAGCGACATGCTATCTTCGATAAAAAGGAAATAATAGGATAGAAGTTACTACGAGTAAAAGCGAGTTGTGCGAGAGAAATTTAGATAGCATTGTTTGAATCACATTTTAATACTTTATATACAATAAAAAATAGTAATAAAAAAATAAAAGGAGAGATATTTTGGAAATACAACCTTCTCTACTCCATCAATGGAATTGGTTTTCCATCGGCATAGGGTATTGCAGATGACCCGACAAAGGTTATATTTGGACAACCTTCTGTATAACTGAAAGTTATGGTCATTTTTGCATTTGCGTTTGCAGAATTTCCGGCACCAGCGCCGCCTGACTTTCCTTTACCATTATTTCCTGTTCTTCCATTGTCGTCGTTGATTCCGTCTGAATCATGATCGTGTCCTTCTGCTTCTGGAGTGTCCTCGCCGTTATCTGTTTGAGAGTTCCCGGGTTCATACTCAAGAAACAGTCTGAATGCATCAGCATGTGGTTGAACGGCCATACCGAATTCCACAATATTTCCACCTACGGTGAAGCTGATATAATCCACAGGAAACTCCATTGGTGTCCCGAGGGAATTCTGGAAGCCGATTACTTTTGCCCCAGTAAACTTTATTGTTCCCTCTACTATCCTTGGTGTATCAGATTTCCCGGGGAAGTTCTCATTGGCCAAACCTAGTTTAACCCAGCCGTCCCCTCTACTTGCTATAAGCCCTTCTCCTGGTAAAGGAGGTTGGCCGTCCACGATAGGGGTCTTGGCTTTTGCACCTACTGTTCCCGAAAATGCAGACAGTAGGAACATCGATGATACTACTATGGTTAGTAATCCAATTACCTGTTTCTTTTTTATTCTCATTTTTTTCACCTCCTCCCTTTTTCGGGTTTATTGGAATTTGTATCCAAGCGCCCCACCTCGGCACCTATTATGGGAGAATTAAAAAAGAGCAGATGGGCTCCTGGCCTTTGGAAAAATTATAATTAGAATTGATATCTTCCAAGAACCTCGATTTTAGAATCACGCTCATCCTCTTTCTGACCTCCCCCCACAGATTATAGTGTTAACCCTAATAATATTTGCGGTATATATAATTTTTCAGATGTATTTCGCAAGATATACTACAAAATTAGTAAATGACACAGGGATTAACTAAACCTTTTTAAATTCAAAACCATTTCAGATTTCTCCATTTCCATTTGTTTCTCTCCCCTCTTCGAAAATTCTGTCGAGCCGCTACAATCACCGGCGACAAATCACCTTCTATGGGGATGTCTCAGAAGTCTCTATAATAAGCTGCATTCCTCCTTCATAGGCCCAAAATTACACATCATCTCATGAAGATTGTGAACAAAACATATAAGATATCACCTAATGTCATCTTTCGAAAACCATAAATCCTCCGCTTTCTCCTCCCTGCTATTATCTCCCTAATCACCCAGTTTCCCGGCTTCCTTCCTTATGTAGTGTGAATCAAATTCTGGAAATTTATATTTTTGTACCTAAAAAAAATAAGAAAAGAAAGGGACTTTTTACTTCCCCTTCTTTTTCGCCTTTCCTTTTTTGTTCTCTTTGATATCACTTGCTTCATGTTCCGGTGCTTCTGGTTCCTCGTTGGCAATTTCACCTGTTTCCTGCTCCGGGGATTCTGGTTCGGGCTCCTCATTGGTGATTTCGCCTATTTCCTGCTCTGGCGCTTCCGGTTCCTCGTTTGCAATTTCGTCTGTCTCCTGCTCTGGCACTTCTGGTTCGGGCTCCTCGATATGGGGGGGCATACCCGCCCCTTGTTCTACTGGAACATTTCCTTGTGGTGATCCCCCTGATTGGTATGCCCCTGATTCTCCTGGGGCACCACCTTGTGGTGGTCTCTGTGGCTGGTATGCAGGTGCTCCACCGTACATACCTCCTTGTAGCGTGTCCTCAGGCTTTTTCTTGTTTTTCATCAAGAACAGAATCAGAAGCAGAACCACGATGATCACAATTATCAGCGGAATTAGCCAGAACGCCGAGGTTTCCTCCTCTTCAGATCCGGCTTTCTCTGTGGTGAACTGCTCGGTGTAGGGCTCATCGAGGGAATTTCCTGCCTCATCCTTTGCGTCGGTTCCAACTGTAATTGTGTATTCTGTACCGTGTTCAAGGTCAGTCTCGAAGGTTATGGTGAGTTTATTTCCCTTCCAAGTGAAATCAATGATGTCTACATCGGGGGAAATAGAAATCGCGTCTTCCACTGAAGTGTGGTTCATTGGCTCGCTGAAAGTGATCGTGATCTCATCTGTCACCCTGACCTCATCTCCAGAAAGAGATACAGAATCCACTGTAGGGGAGGTTGTGTCAATAACAATTTCCGCCTCGGTGGTAAACTGCCAGTTGTAGGCTGCGGTCAATCCATTTCCCATCACATCCTGCGCCCCGGTTCCGATCGTGATACTGTATTGTGTGTCGTACGAGAAATCATCTGAAGGAGTGAACGTTAAAGTGTTGCTGCTCCAGGAGTAAGTACCGGAGACAGTTGGTGAAATCGAAAACGCACTCTCCACAGATGCTTGGTTCATGGCCTCGCTGAAGGTAACTGAGATTGTAGATGCGATGGACATGTTTTCCCCAGTTGGCGAAACACTCGCAACTGTAGGATGCTTCGAGTCCCATTCTAGTGTGAACTCATCGTACGCACTGTGACCTGCATAATCAGTTACTGTCAGCCTTATAACATAGGTGCTTCCTGTGTCATCTGCTCTTATGGTTGTGTCCTCCATATCGGGTGTACCGAAGATTATCAGCCCGGGACCAGAGATCATTGTCCATTCGTAAGTGTCTATTCCAGATGTCACATCACTTGCAGTTGCATCCTGTGTGAACTGTAAATTCGAATAGACATCAGACCCAGCATCAACCACAGGGGGTGTGGTGTCCACTATTGTTTGCGCATCGGAAGATGAGGGAGCCCTCTCGTAATTACTTCTGGTGTCCCTAGCCCGCGTGTAGAATGAATACGCTCCATCTGAATCTGCAGTGAACGTGATGGTTCTCGATCCTCCACTGTATGTGTTGTAAAGGCTCCATCCACCGCTGTCCTTCTTGAACCAGAGCTCGACCTCCATGACACTGCTTTGAGCATCTGATGCCGAGTAGCTCACTGAGAAGCTCAGTGAGGTCTGATAAGTTGGCAGTGCAGATACATATGATGTTGGAGGCGTGGTATCAAGTGTCTCGGTTGTGAATTGCCAGATGTAGTCATCATCGGGTGAGCCTTCCTGTGTGCCGTTCTCATTTCCATCTAGGTAGTTTCCGAAGAGATCCTTTGCAATGCTGCTGTTGATTGTGATAGTGTAGGTTGTGGAGTAGGCCAGATTTGATGAGGGATTGAAGGTCAGGATCGTATTTGCCGGATTCCATGAGAATAATCCCGAAATAGTGGGTAATATCGAGAATGCGTTTTGAACTGATGTTACATCCATGCTCTCGTTGAAGGTTATGACTATGTTGGTTCCCACGACCACACTTCCTCCAATGGGGTTCCTTGATACAATCCACGGCGGGATTATGTCAGGCACCTCTGTGTCGAAGTAGAACGAATACGGAAGCGGGGAAAGCGGATTTCCTGCAAGGTCACTTGCAGAGGTGATGTTCACCCAGTATCTTGTAAGGGCAGTAAAGTCTGTATGGGAGATTGTCACCACCGTATCCCCAACACTCCAGACCTCGGAAAGGCCTCCTGGATTCGGTTCTATTGTATATGCAAATGAACCCGGGGTCATGGTCTCGTTGAAGGTGATAACCACATCCTGGTTCACAGGAATTCCAGTGGCACCAGATACTGGACTTGTGATCAGGACCTCAGGGGCCGTGGCGTCGTATACGTATGAGGATGCCTCGGGTGCATCGGAGGTGGAAGGCGCTGATTCATCAGGTGATTGGGCATACCAGCCGTATGTGCCGTCAACAGGTACCGTCCATGCATATGTTCCGTCTGCAGGATTGTCTGTGTCAATATAAGTCCAGGTATAAGGTGCAGTGGTATCTGTTGTATAGTACAGATCCACGGTTGCGGGGCCGCCTATTGTGTTGTACAAGATATTGATTGCAGCCACATTGGTGGGCCCACTCACAGGTCCTGTTGCTATCGCAGCTGTGTTTGCTGTGTCAAAGTAGAAGGAGTAGGGCAGCGGATTCAGGTCATTTGACGCCAGATCAGTTGCAGCCGTTATGTTCACCCAATACCTTGTTCCAAGGGCCAGATTGTTATGTGATATAGTAACTATCATATCCCCACCGCTCCACAGTTGAGCAAGGCCGCCAGGGTTGGGCTCGAATGTGTAGGTCAGGGTTCCGGGGGTCATGGTTTCGTTGAAAGTAATAACAACATCCTTGTTTACTGAGACTCCCACTGCCGTATCTACAGGGTCGGTACTTAGAACCTGGGGTTGCGTTGCGTCGTATATGTACCAAGACGCCTCTGGTGCATCTGAGGTTAATGGTGCCGCTTCATCGGGGGAGACAGCAAACCATCCGTATTCACCGTCGATGGGTACAGACCAGATGTAGCTACCATCCGCAGGATTATCGGTATCGATATAGGTCCAGGTATATGGTGCCGTGGTGTCTGTTGTATAGTAGAGATCTGCAGAAACAGGGCCACCTGTTGTCAGGTAGGTGATTGTTATTCCTGCTATGTTCGTGGGTCCGCTTATGGGTCCAGTTGCAGTGGCAGTGGTGTAGGCTGTATCAAAGTAGAACGAGTACGGCAGAGGATCTAAATTGTTAGTCACCAGATCTGTTGCAGCTGTGATGTTTACCCAGATCCTTTCTCCCATTGGGAAGTCATTGTGGGAGATGGTACATACTGAGTCTCCTACGCTCCAAACCTGAGACAAACCCCCGGGATCGGGCTCGATAGTATAGGTGAAAGTTCCAGGGATCATGGTCTCGTTGAACGTGATTACAACATCATAATCAACAGGGACATCTGTTGCACCGTTTAATGGATCAGTGCTTTGCACTTCAGGTTGAGTGCCATCGTATATGTACGATGAGGCTTCTGGAGCATCAGTTGAAAGCGGAGCTGATTCGTCAGGTGAGACAGCGAACCAGCCGTATGTACCATCCAAAGGCAATGTCCAGGCGTAACTCCCTGATGCAGGCATGTCTGTGTTGATATAGGTCCAGGTATAGGGAGAGCTGGTGTCTGTTGTATAGTACAGATCTACAGAAGCAGGACCGCCTGTTGTGGTGTAGGTTATGAAGATGCCTGCTATGTTCGTTGGGCCGCTTATGGGACCTGTAGCAAGTGCTGTTGTCACACTTAAATCGATGGTGAAGTTCCACAAAAATGCTGTTTGCGGATTGCCGTCGAGATCTTCTCCTCCAGAGACGCTCATGTTCACTGCCTGACCAGGTGTCCAATCGCTGTGGGTCCAAGTGGCGGTGTCGTCTGCAACATATGTGGTGGACCAGCCGCTGAATGTCCATCCACCGGGATCAGGGCCTCCCACCTGTGTCAAGGTTGGTGTCACGCCAGTGTCCATGCTCTCAGAGTAGATCACAACTATATTTTGACTCTCGGGAATACCTATGGCATCGTTCACTGGAATGGTCTCTATCACCCATGGAACCGCAGGGAATGTCGCCTGCAATCTGAAATCATCGACGTACCAGCCTGGCCAACCTGGTTCGTTCCAGGGCTCGGACCAGAACCTGAACCTGAGCATGATGACTTGCCCGCAATAGGATGTGAGATCGAACTCCGCTAGTTGCCAACCAAAAGAATCGCTGGCATAGCATGGTACGTTACCCACATAATCAGGGACACTGCTTTCTGTCTGGTCAGGATATCCTCCTACAGGTGTAAAATGGCTCCAGGAGTACCCCAAATCCTCACTGATCTCAAGCCAACCCCCGTCCTCATCCATGAATTCTCCATAGAAGTTGCCGTCAATCTGGTACCAGTGCCAGAATGTGAAATTCGCGGAAAGGGCGGTTGTCAAGTCCATGTAGGGTAGAAGTAAAAAGGCGTCTGCACCCCACTCATAATCAGCAAGTAGATTTGTTCCAAAACAGTTGCTTGCCGAGTAAGCACCACCCGGTCCTCCAGGGAATGCCGAGGGATCACCCTCTTGCCAATATGTTCCAGGATTCACATTCATATCATAGCGCGGATACATTGGGCCTCCACCCTCGATATCATCGAAGAATGGAGCATTTATGGGAACCATGGTAAACATACTGGATGTGTCGTTTGAGGCAGGATCGTTTTGAGACGTTATTGTTATTCCTCCATAATCGAACTCACCCGGCTGCGCACTAGCTGGTATTGTAACCCTGGCTATGATAAACTCTGTGGTTCCTGCCGATACAAAAACACTCGTGATGTCCATTGTGTCCCCAAAGTCCCTGAACGTAACAGGCCATGCAGTATTATTGGTGAGGTCAAAGGTATCATCAGAAGAACCTGTGTTGTTCACCATGAAATAATAATCAACATTCGTAGAGGGATATCCGGGACTTCCCGTTTCATCAGGCATCAGATCGCATCTGTAAGGCGGTGGACCGCCCAGGTAGACGTCATCTATGTACCAGCCCCACTGCCCACCCCACCAATCAGTTGCTGCAAAATGGAATCTAATCTGGACAACCTGATTTGCATATCCACTTACATCGAACTCATCGTACTCCCATCCCGAAGTGCTTCCTGAATAGCCGTCTGTGAAGTAACCCCCCATCCAGCCACCGGTTGAGGGGTATCCGTCCATGGGATAGATCTGGGCCCAGGGTCCTCCATTAACTGATATCTCCACAAAGCCGCCGTCTTCATCGAATGTATCCATCTCGTACCAATGGTAGAATGACAGCAGCTGAAGCCCAGAGCCAAGCTCGACATAGGGTGAATCAAAGCAGATATCTGCATTT
Source organism: Thermoplasmata archaeon (assembly GCA_020348445.1). Taxonomy (GTDB): domain Archaea; phylum Thermoplasmatota; class Thermoplasmata. The sequence continues at coordinate 3,612,092 of CP070751.1, read as the reverse complement.
GGATAGTAGTCATCCACAAGATTGGTTCCTGCACAATTGGTGCCCATGTAGGCCGAACCAGGGCCCGACCCCATGGGATCACCCACCTCCCAGTTTGTTGGATTTGGATTGCTTTGGACTAAAACCTCTGGTGTCCAACCAAACCACCCCGCTTCGAAGCCATCGAGCCAATTGACATCGTGGGGAACCTGGGTTCCTGTGTACGCATAATCAAATACAGAGCCATCTCCCTGTGATGTTGCAGTTATGTTGGCATAATCGATATCCCCGGGACTTGCGCCTCCTGGTATCTGTACCCTTACTATGAAATCCTCTGATGTTCCTGCAGAAACGAAGATATCGTTTATTGCACCACCTCCACTTATATCCCTGAAGGTCACAGGCCATAAGTTCATCGATGCAGAAAGGTCATAGGTGTCATCATCAGATCCTGTATTATCAATTGTCATTACATGGTCAATGTTGTCGGTTGGGTATCCATAGTATCCCTGATAAAATGGCGTCAGCTCACATCTGTACGAAGGTGGGCCTCCTATGTAGATATCATCCACGTACCAGCCAGACCGCCATCCCCAGTCCCATGAAGCAAAGTGGAATCTAACCTGAACAACAGAGCCTGAATATGCGGAAAGATCGAACTCGGCGTACTCCCAACCCGAGCTAATTCCTGTGTAACCGTCTGTCCAATAACCACCCATCATACCTGAATCTGGGTATCCGCCCACAGGATATATCTGGCTCCATCCTCCACCATCGTCAATCTCTACAAATCCCCCCTCGTCTTCCATTGTATCCATATCATACCAGTGCATGAACGAGAGCAGCTGGGAAGATGCACCTAGTTCCACATAGGGTGAGACAAGCATGATGTCAGCGTACATGTAGTAATCATCATCGATGTTGGTTCCAGCGCAATTTGTGCCGCTGTATGCAGAACCTGGTCCCCATCCTGCAGGGTCCCCGATCTGCCAGTATGTCGGTACCGGGGTTCCGGGATCATAAACATCCTGTGTCCATCCACCCCAGCCAGTGGCAAAATCGTCAAACCAGTCTACGATGTAGGGAACCTGGGTAAGAATCATTGAAACATCATACACACCCGGATCATTTTGAGAAGAGGCGTTTACAAATGCTAAATCCATATCACCAGGATTTGCCAGGGCGTCCACTGTGACCCTTGCTATGAAATCCCCGCTTGTTCCGGCAAAGACGAAGATGCTTGTTATGTCCATGGTATCTCCTATGTCCCTAAAGGTCACGGGCCACAGGCTCATTGCTGTGAGGTCATAGGTGTCGTCATTTGCTCCAGTGTTGTCTACAGTTAGAATGTGGTCAGAATTCGCCGCTGGATATCCGTAGTTCATATTATAATCAGGCCAGAGGTCACATCTGTATGGAGGTGGACCGCCCAAATAGATATCATCAACGTACCAACCCGGCTGCCAGCCCCAGTCCTCTGAGGCAAAGTGAAACCTCACCTGGACCACAGAATTTGCATATGCTGATAGATCGAACTCGGCGTACTCCCATCCTGATGATATACCTGTATATCCGTCTGTCCAGTATCCGCCCATCATTCCCCAATCAGGATATCCACCCAAAGGATAGATCTGGCTCCATCCTCCACCATCGTCAATCTCCACAAATCCGCCCTCATCTTCCCATGTATCCATCTCGTACCAGTGCATAAACGAAAGCAGCTGCGGGGACGGTCCCAGCTCCACAAAAGGTGTGACCAGCATGATGTCGGCATACTCGTAATAATTATCATCTATGTTGGTTCCTGCACAGTTTGTTCCGCTGTATGCCGATCCTGGTCCCCAACCCATGGGATCTCCTATCTCCCAGTTGGTGGGCCCTATCCCAGGACTGTAAGCTTGTTCTGTCCATGCATCCCAGCCCGGTGCAAAATCGTAAAACCAGTCAGCGCTGTAGGGTACTTGGGTCCGCAATCCGGCTCTGTCGTAAGTCCCGGGATCATTTTGGGAGGATGCATTGAGGTAGGCAATATCAAAATCACCTGGATTTGCCAATGCATCCACTGCTACCCTGGCTATAAAGTCCTCGCTGTTTCCCGAAGCAACGAAGAGGGTCGTTATGTCCATGGTGTCCCCTATGTCCCTGAAGGTAACGGGCCAAATACTCATTGACACTAGATTATATGTATCGTCTGCAGATCCTGTGTTGTCCACAGTTAGAATGTAATCAACATCAGAAGCAGGGTATCCATAATCCGTCTGATAATCGGGAAATAGGTCACATTTGTATGGAGGTGGATCACCTATGTAGACATCATCGAGGTACCAGCCGTACTGCGAGCCCCACCAGTTACTTGCTGCAAAGTGGAGCCTTATCTGCACAATCTGACCTAAATATGCGCTCAAGTCGAATTCCTCGTATTCCCAGGCTAGATGGGACCCTGTAAAGCCATCGGTATTGTAACCGCCCATGAATCCATTTTGATCATATCCATCAACAGGATATATCTGGGTCCAGGGTCCTCCTGAAACAGAAATCTCCACAAATCCACCGTCATCTCCCATGGTATCCATTTCGTACCAGTGGTAGAACGATAAAATCTGCGGTGAGGAGTCGAGTTCCACATGGGGTGTAAGCAGGCAGATGTTTGCTCCGGGATAATAATCGTCTGCAATGTTGGTTCCAATACAGTTGGATCCGTTGTATGGAGCTGCAGGGCCTGAGCCCATGGGATCTCCTATCTCCCAGTTGGTTGGAAATGGATTGCTGGACCCCAATACCTCGGTGCTCCATGAACTCCAGCCTGACTCGAAACCGTCCATCCAGTTGGTCTGATAGGGAACAGATGTCTTCAATACAGATGAATCACTTAATGAGTTGTTATTTAATGAAGTGGCAGTAATTGTTGTCACATCTGTATCCCCTGGATTTGCTATCGGAGGAATATTGACGTTCACATAGATTTCAAATGAAGATTTCGGAACTAAAAATCCTGTGTCCACATCGGGAGAACCTCCGTTGTCCACAAGTGGATTCCAGGTATTATCGTAAAGATCCACTGTCCATCCCATGGATGAGAAATAGGTAATGTCAAACAGGTCGGGGTTTAGACCAGTGTTTGTCACGTTTAGTGAGTAGGTAATAATCTGCGCAGGCATACCTGGCATTCCCTGTTTTTCTGGTTTTAAATTTACACCGTCCTGGGACCCTATTATAAGATCTCCGTAATTGCTCAGTGGAATGGGTGCCATTGGATTTACAGGCCACTGATCGAGGTTACCTGATGAATCATCGGCAACACCAGGTGCAAACTGACATCCTGCAGCGAAGCCTATTATACCTCCTGGGGCAGTATCCAGGATACTCAATGGAATGCACCACTCGAAGATTCTGTGATCAGCTCCACTGTTTGGTGATGTACCATATCCATATGTCACGGACAGGTCTGGGTCAGAAAACGGAGAGCAGTGGTTCTGCCAGTCTCCCATTCCAGAGTCCCATTCATAATGCTGCTCGCCTCCGAACCAGGAGCCTACACCAAAGAAATCATCGTCTCCATCTGCGGGGCCGTTTGCTCCATCATGATTTGTGTCGAATCCCATTGCTGCGGTGTCACCTGGATCGTCCGTGGTATCACCAACAACATCGTAGAGAACGAAAAGACATGTGTCGTTGTTCATGACATACATATAGGTTCCCAGCATGTTGTTTGGAATAATTGTCAGGTCTGCCATTGAGGCATCGTTCCATTCTCCAGGTCCAAAGACACCATCCAGTGTTGGTGGTGTTAGCGTCATTGGAGATAGCAGCTCATCCCCTGAATGGGCCCTTGCTTCCTGAATCAGGCCAAGGGGGACTAACAATGCGCCCACCAAAACCACGGTCAAAAACACTGCACACACTTTATTTCTCAATTTAACTAGAAAATTCTCTTTTGTCTTTGTATTCATTACTATTCCTCCACCTTCCCACCTCTGTTATGAAATGGGTTGGGTGAAGGTCAATCATGCTGATTATAAGATATTATTTTCGTTAAAAATATCAAATCTCAATAAAAATAAAATTGTACTTATATACGTAATTTATGAGCTATATAACCTGGATTCAAAATCAGCATATCAGCCCAAATCACCCTCGTCCATTTCGGGTTCCTGGACATTCACCTCCATAACCTCCTCCAAAACCGGGCTCTCTGCTACTGTCTCCACCTCAACAACTTTCTTGCGTGAGCTTTTTGTGTAAACGAACACGATAATTACAAGGGCGATTATAACAGCAACAATCAATAGAAGCCAAGTGTAATCATACCCTAATTTTTCCCCCTTAACAGAAATGACCTCAGATGTTGAATCCCTCATGTCTTCCTTGTTTATCACCTTCAATCTGATCTCGTATTTCCCGCTCTCGTTGTATGTATGAGAGGCTTCCATACCAGTTCCATTTGAGCCATCTCCCCAATCCCACAGGTACTCCACTATCCCTCCACCGCCCTGATCATAGGATCTTGAACCATCCACTTCCACGGTAAGTCCCCTTGTTGTGTTGTCAAAGAGCGCCACAGGCCCCACATTCTCCAGAAGAAATGGTCCCTCAAGCTGTTTTGCGAACATGACGGCAGAGCCCCTTTGATTTAGGCCGTCTGCGCCGTCCATTCCAAAAGTGATGATAAGGCGCCCTTTCTCATCGACGTCGTTTGTGAAGAAGTCCCCCAGATCCCTGTCAGCCTCTCCACCAAGTCCTCCAGTGCTTATGCTTCCAGAATGAACATAGTCCAAAATAGGTGTGATGATGAACGAGATGTTGTCGGAAAGCGCGTCCGTGGTAATGGCAGCCTGCACGCTCCAGTTGACATGATCGGCCTTTTCATCCGAGGTTCCCTCCTCGTCGGGGGTATCATACCAGGTCAGGGCAGCCCTTCCCGGATCACCTGCAACAACCCAGGGAAGAACCCTTGTTCCATTGGTATCTGTTACCTGCGTGACCTTCCAGTTCGCGCCTTGGTCTGTGGATACACCAAGGTATATATGCCACTGGCTGGACCATGCAAAATACACGTTGCCTGCCTCATCAACATCTGCAGCTATGAAGATGTTCTGTATGTCCTCATCTGCTGACATAACAGGGTGTCTTGAAAAGGAATTTGCACCATCGGTTGAGACGTAACAGATGATATCGTTTCCACTCTCCTTGTTTGGAAGATAAATGGTACCATCATGTGGATCCACTGCAAAATAATCCCTTGATCCCGCAGATGTTGAGACAGGCATGCGATTGTTGCCCATTACCCATACCAGGCCCTGGGAGGTCCAGCTCGAGCGCTGGATTACCAATCCCTGGGGAATGTCGTTGTATATCAGGTACACTGTCTCGGCCTGCATACCAGGAAGCGGATTTATGGTGGGCCCCATACGCAGCCATTGTCTGTCCCCCACCCTGGTTACCGTTGCCAGGGGATTGCGAATCCATGTCTCACCGCCGTCCTTGGAGGTGTCTATTGTGGAGCTCCAGAGGTACAGGTCAGTATAGTATATGGTCCCGTCCTTGGCTATGACTGTGTATGAATCCCCTGAGCCCCCAGCATTTCTTCCATACGGGTGCGCCTCCCATGATTCTCCACCATCCTTTGAAATCCAGAAGTTGCCGCTTTGGCCTCCCCCAAGACCTGTGGGTGAATCTATGTAATACCATTCGTTGCCATCGATTCCGGGCCCGGCAATGATATGTGGCTCGAAACCCTCACCTTCGCCGCCCTCGATATCTTTTACGAAGAAGTCCAATCTTCTGTACGTATTTTCAATAATCGAGATCTCCTCGATGGATTGTCCCTGGGGCGGAATTAAGATCGATACTAAAACCAACATCAAAGCAGTTATTATCGCTGAAATAGTTCTCATGAACTGAACTCCCCAATCGCCGATTCTGATTAAATATATCAAATTGTAAGCCCTTTTGTGCAGTACTCTAATTGTATTGGCTCTATTTATAATTTCAGCTTCTTTGGTATTTCCCTAATCTGTTATCTGATGGTCTCTTGGGGCCATTATCAGGTGCAAAGACAGATTCATTTGCTGAAAATTGAAAGTTTATATACCTGAAATTTTCATACTTCAAAAAATACATTAATATCATCCACCCATGCACCTTCAATGAAACGCCGGACCCTGTACATCATCCTGACCATCATAATCACAGCCATGCTCGTTTGTCTTGCATTTTACCTTGCGTGGCTTTGGCGTGACCGCGTGCCTGATGATAAATTGACCAGGCCTCATACCATGGATTTACCAGATGATCTGTGGCCACAATATAGATTAACAGTACAGCATGACGGACGGGCCCATCCAAATGCATCCTTGGATGGTTCGCTTACCAAAATATGGTCCACCATAGACATAAATGAGGAATACTACACTGCGTCCAAGTCATCCCCTGCCGTGGACAAAGATTTGATATTCATTGGGGCTGATACAGGACTTCTTTATGCTTTTTGGCGTGAGAATGGAACTGAAGCCTGGTCCTTTCAGACAAGAAACTCAAAAAACGGTATACACGGTGCCCCAGCTTTCGACAATGAAAAGGTGTATATTGGAGCGTATGATGGATGGCTGTACGCATTGTACAAGAACAACGGCACCCTGGCCTGGGAATCCAATCTTGGGGACTACATAGGGTCGTCCCCTTGTCTTTACGATGGTGTCGTCTACATTGGAGTCGAGATAAAAAAACCAGGTGGTTTTCTAGTGGGCTGCGATGTTAAATCAGGCTTGGAGGTCTTTCGCTCAAAAGAGTTCGGCTCTCATGCGCATTCCACACCATCTATCGATCCCAATCTGGGATACGCTTACATTGGTGCAAACGACGATTATGTATACTGCTATGATTTAAAATTAAAGGAGGAGGTGTGGAAGTTCGATTGTGGCGGGGATGTCAAATCCACGCCATGCATAGCAGGTGATATATTGTATCTAACTTCCTGGGATGATAAACTTCATGCACTAGACCTTTCTACAGGAGAGGAATACTTCTCGTTTGCAACACAAAAAAACAGCATGTCCTCACCATCCATTAATTCAAAAGGAACCCATGTTTATTTTGGAAGTCACGATGAATACATTTACTGTATAAGTTCCAAGGGGGCAAAGGAGCACTGGAAATTCAAGACGAATGAGAGGATATTGTCGTCACCCACATTGGTGGAAAAGGACAATACAGTTGTATGCGGATCCAATGACGGTTATGTGTACATACTAGATGCAGAAACTGGTGTTGAAATAGAGAAGATAGATTTTGAAATCGCTGTTACCTCTGTTCCTGTGGTTGTTGAAAACCAGCTCTACGTTTTCGACGACGAGGGGATTTTGCATCGGTTCGATGCTCTGTGATTTTTTTCTGTATAGGGTGATTACAACTTAGAAAATGAAAAAGAGCGCGGAGGCACGAAAATTGATATTTTGAACCTGGAACAAATGGCAAGACATCCAATATCTATTTCTTTTTTTTCCAGAACTCGGCAGGTTCTTCAGGAAATCGTGATTGTAATGTCGATAATCGATTTATTATCGCCTTTTTCGTCGGAACATTAAAAGAAATAGTCAAGAAAGTTTTAAATTCGGTAACAACGATTCAAATTCGGTTTAATCTCGGAATTGGAGGGAGAAAAATGAAAAAAAGAAGTAAATTAGTCAATATTATAATAGGATTTTTGCTTGTCGTGAGCTCGTATTTTGCCTTGGCTGCAACAGGCGGCACGCCCACTGCGGACGCAGACGCAGGATATGATCAGAAAGTGGACGTCAATACAGAGGTGCACTTTGATGGATCAGGCTCCTCAAGTGTAGGTGATCTGGAGTACACATGGTACCTGAGAGACGGGAACGTAATCACAGTTGACTTTCCCAATCCGGTGCACACTTACACAAAGGAAGGCGTTTACGAGGTCGGTTTGATGGTAAAGGATGAGAACGGATACTTTGATCTGGATACAGTTCAGATTACAGTAAAGAACTACCTACCCACTGCCGATGCAGGCTCTGATCTGGTTGTTGATGAGGACGAAGTCGTGGATTTCGATGGCTCTGCCTCTTCAGATGCTAACAATGATATCGTTTCTCACGAGTGGGATTATGGGGACGGAACAGGAACAACGGGAGTCACAGGGTCCAATGTTTATGAAGATGCAGGAACCTATTATGCAGTTCTCACTGTGACTGATAACGATGGTGCCTATGATAAAGATATGATCGTAGTCACGATCAACAATGTAGAGCCAACTGCCGATGCAATTGCAGACGGCGAGGTGGATGATGACCTAACCGTCATAGAGGATGAGCTTGTCGTTTTCGACGCCTCTTCAAGCACTGATACACCATCAGATATGCCCACACTGAAATATTCCTGGAATTTCGGAGATGGCAGCATGGGATATGGGATCTCAACAGAACACACCTACACAAAACAGGGAATATATACAGCCACTTTAACTGTGACCGACGATAACGATGAACAGACCCAGGATGAAATCACAGTCAATGTGGAAAATGCAGACCCTTCTGCAGTTGCAGGACAGTACCATATCGATGAAGGGTCCTCTTTGTTCTTTGACGCAAGCGGCTCTTATGACACAGACTCAGACGATCCATTACTGGATTACTCTTGGGATTATGAGACAGATGGCACCTCCGATGACATTGGCTGGTATTCGCAACATACTTATTGGGATGACGGGAGCCCTACCACAACCTTGGATGTTGAAGATGATGATAGTTCACTCAAATCAGATTCTCAGGATATAACAGTTAACAATGTGGATCCAATGCCCAGCATATTTGATTGGGCTGTATATGATTACACAATAGTGGATTTTGGTCTGAGAATAGCAGGGGAGAAGTGGCACGATGTTACTCTCAACCTCTACGAGGAAGATACTGAGATAGGGGATATTTACCTGTACCGAAGTCCGGGAAGCCCCAATGATCAAATGGATTTTATCTATGGTATCGAAATTGACCGTTTTACAAGTTACAGTGCTGAGATAGTGTACACTCCTGAGAACGATCCAGTAAATGGCCAGGTCTACGGCGCTTCCCCTTGCTGGCTCATTCTGTATCTTGAAGACGGGAGGGAATTCAGATTCCACAGGGTCTTCAACTACAACAAGCCCCATGAATGGACATGGAACATAGATCTAAGCAGTATAGTAAAGGTGAGCTTTGATGCTGAATTATATGATCCCGGTATGGACACAGTCACATTTGGCTGGGACTTTGCCGACGGCTCATCAATTGTTGAGCACACATATGCAACTTCAGGCTCTTATCCAACCAAGGTGACAGATTCAGTGGTGCATGTGTATATTCTTCCTGGGATATACTCAATAAAACTCAATGGTCTCGATGATGACGGTGGCCTCGGCATTTATTCACTTGATTTGAATAACAAACCAGATACTGTTACAATAGATAACCTAGCACCAAGGGCTTATGCTGATGTCGATATAATCTCAACCATGGAGGATGAGGTTTTCCAGTTCTCAGGCTCGGGAACAGACCTTCTTAATGATGGCCTCATTTATAATTGGAATTTAGATGATGGATCTTCTCAGTCAGGTGGAATTATCATGCATTCATATTCTGATGAGGGCATTTATCTTGTGACGCTGACTGTGACAGATTCTCTCGGGGCTTCAGCCAAGGACTTCATATTCGTTACAGTAACAAATGTCGATCCAGTTGCAGAATGCGGAGGTAACATGGGATCAGATGAAGATGAACTAGTGAACTTTGATGCCTCTATGAGCACCGATACTCTTTCTGATATTCCTCTCCTTTCCTATGCATGGGATTATGGCGACGGAAGCAAGGGATATGGAATATCCTCAAGCCATGTTTATACAATGTACGGGATTTATGAGGTGACATTGACTGTACAGGACAACAACGGGGCAATAAGCACAGATATATTAACTGTAACAGTTAGAAATCCTGCACCCTTGGATCTTGATATCGTGGCAAAGCAAGATGCAGATGAGGACGAGCTTATTCAGTTTACAGCCACAGCAGTGGACACCCCCTCAGATGAGCCGCTTTTGACATATGTATGGGCTTTCGGCGACAGTGCAGTGGGATATGGGAGAAATCCCACGCATTCGTACACCTATCCAGGCGAATACCAGGTTAAATTGACTGTAACAGACGATGATTTGGATTCAGACGATTCTTACACTGAAATAATTGTCGTGAATGTGGATCCAGTGGCCTTGGTAGGTGCAACGCAATTAGAATTATACGGACCTGCTGTTACTCTTGAGTTTGAGGCAAGGGGCTTTGATACTTACTCAGATCAATCTTCTCTTGTCTACAAATGGTATCTGGGAGGAGGAGTTTACAAGTACGCGCAGACGATATCAAAGGATTTTTCACATACAGGTACCTTCAGCATATCATTGAGGGTTTACGATCCTCATCTTAGTTCAACTGGAACTATACAGATATTAATCCATGTCATTTTGGATTCTGATGGCGACATGCTGACAGATGAGGATGAAACGAAACTAGGAACAGATCCTCTTCTTTGGGATACGGACTCCGACAATCTTCTAGATTATTGGGAGGAAGTCGATTTCGGCACCGATCCACTGGCATATGATACAGATTATGATGGATTGGATGACTGGCATGAGTACACATTCTTAGGGCTTTCTGATATCGATGAAGACGGTTTGATCAATCCCTGTGATTGGGACAGCGATGGTGAATGGATAATGGATGGAATCGATCCCCACCCCACAATTTATGATGACACGGACGGCTCCCTTCTGTATTGGGATGCCATTTCAGTGAGAAACGATATTGGGTATGGCGTCAGTGTTGTGATGTACGGGGGGACAACAAGTATCAAGCCGCAGCTGTCACATGCAACACCCCCTGCTCCCTTGGCAGGAGGTATCAATATCTACGTCAGGATAGAGTCAACGGCTCCAACGCCGTTTACCGCCCAAATCAGAATGAAATACAATGAACTTCTTCTCCCAAGTAACGTAAATGAAGGAAGATTGGGGATATATTACTGGTCTTCAGCAGATAATCAATGGAAAATAACAGAGGAAACAGATGTGGATACGGCAAATGACTTCGTATGGGCCAAGGTATCAAAGTTCTCTGTTTTTGGCATTGGAGACAGCGGGCTTGTGGATTCTGATGTGGACGGATTATCGAATTGGTACGAGACAAACACGCATTACGACTCCAAATTTGAATATTCTAAAGGGACAACCACAAAATATTCCAGGGGAAAACCACTATATTTAAAAAACAATAGAATACAATATCAAATACCATCCAGCCATATTAAATGGAAAAAAATTATGGCCTATGATTTAGCCTATGGAACCGTAGATCTCTTTTCGCTCGGGTTTAACAAGAATGACTTTGCCACTGCTAACACATGGAGGCTTACCAATGGAGGATCAAGGGTGTATATTTCCCTCTCAACTGCAAAAGTCATCAATCCCGCCTCTGCTTCATTGACTTTCGAACTCCTCAAATGGATGATGGGATCAAACAATTACATGCGCATTGACGTACGTGGTACAACAGATCCTTATGATCCAGATACCGATGGGGACGGATTATGGGATGGCGACGAGGTTATGACCTATAAAACAAATCCCCTTGATGATGACACCGATGATGACAGACTAGGAGATGGTGATGAGGTCAATAAATACAGAACAAATCCAAAGGACTCTGATACAGATGATGATGGTGTAAAAGATAGTAGCGACTACGATCCGTTGGTGGACTTGAAGATAACGGTATATGTCAAGGAAATATTAGAAATAGACCGTGCCGATTATTGGCCCGCTGGGGTCCGTAATAGTGGCGATTTCTACATCAAAGTCTCTATTAATGGGGCAGAATATAAAAGCAAAACCTATGGTGGTATGGGTCATGGATATCCCAACTATGTGGTAACTAGGGACGTCCCAGATTATAAAAAGAACGTGGATATAGTAATCGAGCTCTTTGATGATGACCCTTGGCCTAACCCGGACGACACGGCAGATATCAGCCGGTGGGGGAAAGGTGTGAATTTGAATTATGATGTAAGGACGGGAATGTGGAGTGGCGAAGATTCCATAGGCGACAGAAATGGTTACGGTCATGCCAGCGGAACCGAGGACGGGAGCCATAAGTCTACCGCCGAGGGTATAGATTGTGACATATGGTTCGATATACGACAAAATGAGTATGATGACGATGTATTAGCATATTGGAAGGAAGTGCACAGTCTTGGTACCGATCCAAAGTTCACGAATGGTGATTCCGACGGGGATGGTATGGGGGATTGGTTCGAAGTCAGATACGGATTTAACAGATTGGATCCCTCTGACGCTCTGAACGACCCTGATGGCGACCATCTTACCAACATTCAGGAACATCGGCTTGGTACAGATCCATTATTCTTTGAGATAAATCTTATGGCATCTTTAAATTGGGATGCTTCAGAAAGTTATATGAACAAACTCGCTAAAGGATTTAGAAAGGCATCAAACTTTCTCTATGATGTAACTGACGGACATCTCTATTTCAGATACATCCTTATACATGATAACAAGAATAATTGGGATAATGCAGATGTTCAAGTACATAAGGGAATAGCTTATAAGAATAGTCAATCTCATTGGCCCCAAGCCTCAGTAGGAGGCTTTGACACGGGGGGTGAGATCACCATGCCTCAAACCTACAATCCTTACGGTGTCTCATTTATCCATTATAAACCTGACCAGGCAGAATGGTATAAAACGTTAATTCATGAATGCGGGCATTATATAATGCACTTGTATGATGAGTACCAGGATGCAGATGAGAAGGATTATCCTATCGGATTGGCTCCAAAGACATTTATGAGTAATCAATTATTTTATTCCTCGATGTCGACGCCAAGACTCTATAACGACTGGATTAAGCCTTTTTGGATGAAAACAACAGAACACAAAGACGAGACAGGACAGTCCTGTTGGGAAACATTCTTTGAAAAATATTCCAGCAGGTTATGGTTCGATCTGGACAAAAATGGTGTCGATGATACCACGTTTCTGAGTTCGTATTATGATATATCTGGGCCCAAAATTGCGGTTAATGGAGGCTTCACAATCGTAGATATATACAATTCGTAAGAACGATATATCAATTATTTGAATAATGGAAATACAAAAAGGAATTTAAAAAGAATGGAAGAACCGAGGTTTGGCTATGACCTTCACCTTCAATGCATTTCTTCCTGCCGAAAATTTCATTCCACAGCCACATTCTTGATTTGCGTCCTGATCTTGTCATGCGTGTTCTTCAGGCTCTCTGCATCCATGATGTGCATGGCATCCATATCCCTGATTTTGCCTGTGGACAGGATAATTGTGATGTAATCCCACTGGTCCTCAACCGAAATTTGGCTGCAGATCGAAAGCCATGAATCCACAATATCCCTTATCTTCTCCACCTTCTTGCTGATTTCGACGTACGCTGATGCAATAAAGGCTGCGGCAATCTCCTTTTTTGTTATGGCCATATCAGAGGCCTTTTGCTCAAGTTCCTTTTTCATGTTCATGAAGATATCATTGATAAACTCCAGACCTCCTGCCCTTACTTTCAGCTCCATAATTCTGCCTGTTGTCAGTATCGCTGCTATTAAATCCTGCTCGTCCTTTATTTCAATTCCCTCCTTGACCTCCATCCAGAGATCAACGATATCCCGCAGGGTTTCCACCTTCTCGCTTCTGGAAATGCTGGCCGAGGTGAGGAGTGCAAAAATCAGCTCCCTTTGCAGATCTTCGGATTCTATTTTCCGTATCTTTATATTGGTATGAATATCATTTATCACAGAATTGATGATATCAATATCTTCAATTTCAAACCTGTAATCCATGATTCTACCCACGGCAAGGCCGGCTGAGATGTAGTCCAGTTCATCCTTTAACTTGACAGTTTTTCGGATATTATCCCATAATTTGACTATGGATTGTGTGGATTCAACTTCATATGAATGCGAGATAAAGGTTGTTGTCAAAAAAGCCGAGATTTCGTTTGCATCCGAAGTATCAATAATTTCTAGCAAGTTGACCATCTCCCAAATATGGATATTGATTATGGCATAAATGGATAATCAATACAGTATAAATTTGTTTGTGTGCCGTTATAAAAGATGGTAATAGTTAAAACCACTTTTATCTTCATCAAAACTTCTGATTTGGATATACCGATTTTACCATCCTATCCAAGGCTCGAACATAACCTTCCCCTAGCAAAGCACTTGTACATTCTTGTATTTCTTACAGAAACTGTGATTTTTGGCCAATTTAAAGAAAATAATAGTAAGAAATTATTTATAGGCTAAACATGATACTCCGATGCATTGAGGGAGGCGATAAAATCCCCGGAGAAACCCAATTCAAGGTCATAATTGCGGAAATCAGGCATTTGGGCGATCAACCCACATCCATTGGAGAGGCCGGACTGTTTCTTGGACCACTTTTTTACGCGAGCTTCAATCTTCCCACCAACTTGGATCCCCAGGAACTCGCAGTCTTCCACTGTCGAACAAAACACAACCAGATCAATAATAAGATGTTCTTTCTCAACCATAAACCGCTTCCTGATATTCTGGAACCACATCCCAAAAACAAGAATGAATGGATGATGGACATAGCAATAGTACCCAAGGGATGGTTAAAGCCTGGTGACAATTACATTCATATCGGCTATGCCGATGAAAGGTACGATGATTTTATAGTGGACAACCTCGTGCTCTGGTTCAAGATCAAAGAGACAGATTCAGATGCGAAAACCACAACCGAACCAAAGCCAAAAGTGGTTGGAAAAGACATCGATTCCCTTGAAGATCTATCATCCCTTGATGTGGATGTCTTAAAGGAATCTGAACTTGAAGACGAAAATAAAAGTGAGGAAAAATGAGGATTTCCTTAGAAAAAGCTCACTGTGGCAAAGGGAGAAGAAAAAGCCCTATTTTGTTTCGTGAAGAGGCCAATATGTCATTTTCTATCGGTAATTTTGGTTATTTGTAAGTATAAATGGGGTTAAGTATTTATATTCATATACCGTTAAAGGACTTCAGATTACTACGCTAAGACTGGATGCAATTGCATATTGAATCAGGTCAAGGATGTGAGCCCTTAATTTGATGAACAACAAGAACGGGAGGACACGGTTTACAAGATGAGGTTTGAGACTCGGAAGGGGCCTTTTTGGGCTGGTGGAAGTCCCCTTCTTTCCCAAAAGACACCCGCTAAATCAAAAATGAAAAGGAGGTAGTGAAGGTGAGTGGACTTAAAGGAATGTTGGTAAGGCTGAAGACAAAAAACGAGCCGGGTGCTGGCACCAATGACCATATCTATATCGGGGTCGTGGGATCTGGCGGAGGGAGTGAGTTCCCCCTTGATGTTCCAGGTTTCAAAAACTTCGAAAAGGGAACCGATATAAAGTTCTGGTTCGGGGACGTATGGGATGGAGCCGCATTGAGTGGAGCTAAGAATCCATTTCAGGCCCACAAGTGGAATGACCCGGAATATCGCCACATAGATATGGACAAGGTCGACTACGTGTACCTAAGAAAACACAGCCATAGAGGCGGCGTCGACGACGATGCATGGAAGATGGACGAGGTGGAAGTGACACTCTACGGAGAGAGCCCCAAGAAACGGTTATTCTATAAAACAGGTGATATCTGGCTCGCAAACGAGTATGGACTGCAGGTGTATTTAAAAGAGAAGAAATAGAGAATTTTGGTCACGTCAAAAATCCCGCACCACCCTTTTGTTTATTTTTATTACTCAGTAAGAGACGGGTATGTACTTTTATAGGACTTGGGGAGCATTTGTGCACAGGAATAAGAATCCGTAAACATAATGTGAGTGCCAGGACTTACCATAAATCAAATTCTAATTTAATTTTCCCCTAAATATCTCTTATTTTCCCTCTTGTACCTTCTGAAGAACCACTGGAGGAAGATGTTCTCATCATCTTTTGTCTGGGATCTCTCCAATGCGTTGTAATAACTGTTGCGGTTTTCATATGGGATATTGAGCATAGGATAACTGTGGCGGTTCAGTACGAAGTTCTGCAACAACCTGGATACCCTGCCGTTGCCGTCTGCATACGGGTGGATGGTTACGAACTTCACATGTACCAATGACGCAAGAGCGACTGGATGAAGTATAGCTTTGTTTTTGTTATACCACTTGAAAAACTCCCTGAGCAGGGGATATATCTCAGCAGGAAAAGGAGGCATGAACTTGCTGCCTGAGATCGCCACCTGGTGTTGCCTAATCTTACCCGCTATCTTGGGTTTCGTTGAGTCGAACAGTTTTTTATGCCAATACAAGACAATTTGCAAAGACAAATCTTTCTCGTATTCTAGCATTTCATAAAAAACATTCTTATGGGCTTCGGCCTCCTTAACATCTGCAAGAGGCCTGGCCCTGGGTGTGATGTCTCTCTCAAGAAGGTCTGCAGTCTCCCTAAGAGTCAAAGTTGATCCCTCTATCCTCTGGGTATCATAGGTGAACCTGACCATGAACGTCTCAGATTCCTTTTCTTGGGCGACTTTGGGCATCTTCTTGATTTCCCTTGAGTAATTCTCCTTTATTGCATCGAATATAGGAAACCATCTCTCTTCGTAAATTTCGAAAAGAAACTCTCTCTTTATTTTATCGATGTTAGCGGGTACCTTCTTACCGAGGTATTTTTCCTTTTTTACTACTTTACTATTTTTCTTAAGTGAGTGCTCCAAATAATAGTAAGTCTGTTTCCCGATGACCTTTTTCTTTATCTTGACCATGTGTCCTAATTACCCCTACTCTTTTATAAACTTTTCGATTAATACAAAAAAGTAGGGGTAAGGTATTGATAATTCTTCATCGAGCACTGGGAAATGCAAATCGAATTGTACCCTTTAAAAAGGTAAAAGTGGCCGGGCCATATTGGAACCAAAGCTTAATATCAAGGGCTCAGGGAGTCTTTGCGATTAAGAAATTAGCATCTATAATTATAACGCAAAGGCGTCGGGCTCATCAAATAAAATCGTTAATAACTGAGATGAGCCCGCCTGAGCCTACGTATTAAATATAAAATAATTTGAGTGGGCTCAGCCGCTTGGACTTCTTTTACTATATATGGGTTTGCCGAGGTTTTAAATAGTCGTTGAAGGAAAATGCCTCTACCACATTATCAGGCTTCTATCCCTTGAGACCATTCTTACAAAGAAAACATAGAATATTACCAAATTTTTCTGTACCTTTCGGTACTTTTCTACCATAAATAATAGCCAAAGTATCTAGCTGCAAATACAAAACCAAGGATTATCACTATTATACCAAATATCTTCGTTATCCACTTTCCTATGGAGATATATTTTTGGCCAATATTTCCTCTAACCGTTCTAGAAACTGTTGATATGGGGATGATTGGTATTCCATGTCCCAGCCCGAAAACAAAGAGCATCAATGCACCCATGATAATAGATATGTCCTGCGACACCATCCATATAAGTACTGGAAATACAAGTGAAATCGCACACGGCGCCCATCCTAAAGCAAAGAATATGCCAAGAAAGAATGCACCGAAAAATATGGAGTGACGAAATAATACAACGGAAAGGCCGGTAATTCTTGCCATAAAACCCTTTTTCTCTTTTATCTCCTCTAAGGTTTTAGACTGATTACTCCTTTTTAAAATGTTACGCAGCGGTTCGAACATTTCGCTTATCGATTTAATGTTATTTATACCAAATATTATTAGAAGAATGCCTGCAACCAGAAAGAAAAATGGAGAAGCCCTGACAAATCCCCCAATTGATGAGATAAATAGGCCTATAATGAAAAAGACGAGCGCCATACCGAGGGTGAATGCAATACCGATGATGAAGCCCTCTTTTGAAGATGAACTTTCTTCCTCATCGTCCTCTTCCTCTCTCCCGGACGAGGTCATAATGTAAGAGAACATGGTGATTAATAAAGCAATAGAGCATGGTGATATAGATGTGATAATGCCCAGAGCAAACATACCGAGGAAAGAAACGCTTTGTTGCGATATCTCTCCCTCAAATCCTTCCCAATCCCCTCGCTCGACCTTTTCTATTTTATCGGACAATGTTTCTGCATCTTGCACTCCATCAATTTCACCTTTCCCCATTTGATAAACATGATAAACGCCTACGACACTCTGCTCCTCATCGATCAGGAGGATGGTCGGATTTGAGGTTCCGCCTTCTATGTTCCAATAATCAAGATACTTACCTGCAATTGGATAAGGGTCAAAATCCTCAACCCAATGCCAGGTGACATTCACGCCCCACCAATCCTCAGCCAATGATTTTCCATCTTCAGAAGAAGGATTTTTTCTCATGTTTATCGTTATTATTGTTATATTGTCTCTGGTTTCTTTTAATTTCTCCAGTTCCTCAGTTTGCGCTCTCAGTTCTTTCTCACACTCGATACATAATGGATCTTCAATGTTTGTTATGTGAACAACAACGATTTCCCCTTGAAAGTCGCTTAACCAGAACGACACCCCATCTACATCAACAGCTTGAAAATCAGGAGCTTGGGAAATCTTTTGCGTAGATGTTTGCCAATAATTATAGCCTAAGACTGAGATTAGTATAATGAGTAAAATGATAACCGATACGAGCAAGAACTTCTTATTGCTTGAAAGTTTCATATCATTCATCCCTGGTTATGAGCTCTCGTGGTGATAATATATCGAATCTTTCATGTAAGATATGATCCAGTCCTCTCCTGTTGCACCCTCTGCACTGTGCCAGGCAATTTTCACATTTCCAGAATTGTCCTTGATCTTGGTAACCATTATGGTTAGTGGTATGTAGTTAGGTTCACCATTTGGATCGTAAACATCAAAGGCCTCATAGGCTCTTGGGTCACTTCCATCGGCCAGCAAATCATAATATATAATTTCGTCACCATATTCCTCCAGGACCTTATCCATATCTTCCTGCTGTTTCATACATGGAATACACCCTTCGCTGTGGTCCAATATCACAACAGGTTTGTCTTGGAGAGAATCCAAGATCCAGTCGAGATGGCTTACAGCCGAACCTGAATCTGGATGCTGGTTGGGATAGTTTATCCACCAATCATCATTTTTCGAGCCTTGAGAATATTCTGGATCGTAGGATGCCCACCATTCAGTTTCGTTGTTATTTGGTAGATTCGAGGGATTATTACTCTGGCCATTACCGGTGGGCTCATTTTCAGGAGCTATGAAAAATACATAACCCAAGGCACTGACAGCAAGAATGAGTATAATAATCACTGCTGCAATGGTTTTGGCGTTCATATGGCTAGGTGGCCTTTCAATATACAATTCCCTGTGATGTACCCGTTTGGTATGACGGGCTAAATTTTTTGACTTGATTCTCTTGGAGCATTGGGGACATTTTACCCATTCACATTCCATCTTCTCTTCGCTGACAACAATAACTCCATCAGTACGCTGGTTTTTTTTATGAGTTTTCGCCATTTATATTGACCCCATCATTTCTTAAATCTGTGAAGATATCTGGTCTATTACAGAGTCTATCTCTTCTATATCCATCATGAAATCGTGTGATTTTTTAATACCAAGCTCGGTAACCACCACATGGGTATCCACATTAAATTCCGCATGTTCCAGTGTCTTTTTAGCGCATTGCACGGGGCAGCCGTCGATTGCTATTATCTTTTTAGCAGCTTTCGTGGACTCTATTAAATTGCTGATATGCCCGCCAATGCCTGCAAGACAATACATCTTGCCTTTTCCTAATGTCGTCAGGCTCTTTGCGGCCTCGTTCGCAATCTGACCCACATTTGAGCCGCCTGAGCAGGGGAATATCATAATCTCATTGGGTTCACAAAGGCATTTTTCCACCATATATTCATCCTCCCGGTTATTTCGGACAGCACTGGATGTTGCTCTTCATCAGCTCTTTGTAGTCATCTAGGACATCGTGTACCCAGCAGTCATCGTTCCCTGCACTTTCACGAAAGACCAATGCCATAATATAGGCCAGTTCCTTTACCGTTGCTCCTGCTTCAAGTGCTCCCAAGAAGTGTTTCCTCACGTAGGGTGCGGACCGACCTTTTATCGCCGTCGCAAAGCAGATGAACTGATAGGTCTTCTCTTCTATCATCCGCTTATCTTTGTAGAGATCATCTATCTTGTCCAGCTCCTCTGCAAATTCTGGGAACCATTCAGCCAACAACCTCATTCTCTCACCTCATGCTGTAAGTAATTTCTTTATTTCTTTCACATTCGGGACCCTGCCAACAGCTTTCGCTTCACCGTCAATGAACAG
>CP070751.1:3546164-3591649 GCA_020348445.1 Thermoplasmata archaeon | reverse complement strand
GGTAAGATAGCAACATTCATTCGAAGAAGGTGGGTAGAGATTAGGGGTTAAAGTCTAAATTTGATATCTTAGATTTTTATCTTTCCATTGATTTATTAAATATTTTGAAGGTCCATTTAAGCCAATTACTGAGGTCCTGCATCTTCAAATGGGTCAAGTGCATATGGATCCCAATCTACTAATCCATCTATCCCAGCAGGAGGAGTTGGTTCCCAGTAATTCCATCTTGCATCAATTGTGATATCATCATCATTATTTTGTAAATTAAATTCTCTGTTATCATGTATATTATTCCAATGGATCTCAGGATCAGATGGACCCCCAGGCTGACCTGGACCAGTAATTGTATCAGATACACCACCATAAAGATTAAATGTTATATTGTTGAAAGTAATAATAGGGGAAGAAGATTCGCATATTATACCATAACTACCATCAAAAATGGTGTTATTATCGATAGTGCTATTCGAATTATATTTATTTGAAATACCCATTAAATTACCTATAATTGTATTATTACCTATAATAGAGTTGGAATAAAAGTAGTTTCTTATACCAACTTGGGTATTATAGAATATATTATTGTATCGGACATTAATAGAGGTATAATATTCTAAAACAACTCCCATAAAGTTACTTAAAACGTTATTGTTTTCTATAATGGTATCATTTCCACTAAGAGTAAATAAGTAGATACCTTTTGTGTTGTTTGAGATGTTATTATCGGATATATAATTGTGGTCAGAACTCGTTATCATGATTCCCTCATAATCATTAAATTCAATTGTATTATTTGACACCGTATTATCATTGGATGAGTTTAATACTATGCCTTGATTGTTATCTCTAACAATATTTTGATCAAAGGTATTATTTGAAGAGTTATTAGATATTTGATATCCTACGTATATGCCATATTCATTATCAATAATCTTATTACTTTCCAATACGCAATAGTGGGATTTACTAATATTGAATCCTTTGCTTCCATTTTGCACTGTAAATCCACTAACATTTACATATGACGTACTATCCACAAGAACCACAGTATCATTACCTCTTGCATCAATTATTGTGGAGTTCCTATCCTCACCAATAACTGTAAGTGTCTTATTTATGGTTACATTTTCAAGATAGGTGCTTGATGTAGCATATACCGTCATACCTGGCTCTGCAAAATTAACACCGCTCTGAATAAACCAAAACCAGGGATCATCAACCAATACCCTATCATTGTCCTCATTTGCTAACGGCTTATTATCAATAAAATTAGTACCTGGGTAATTATTATCACATATCCCGTCACCATCGGTATCAGTATAGTTACCCATATCACTCCACCAATTGCCCTCTAATCCGTTATCCCAATTGTTGTATGAACCATAATCATAGGCGTTGGTGTTGGTATTGTTGAGGTTGTTGTGGTATATTTCATTGTTATCAGAATTATAATAAACCTTAAGCCCAATTTGATTATTGTATAAATCATTGTCCAAAACAATATTATTACTGGAATTACTCAAATATATTCCGTTGTATGTATTGTTTAAAACCTTATTATTTGTAATTAAATTGGTATTAGAGGAAGAGGTTAAAGATACACCATTCCAGCTGTTGTTGAGTATATTATTCTCGCCGATTTTGTTCCAGCTGGAATAATCAAGATCAATACCCTTGATGTTGAATAAGGCGTTGTTTTTCGTCAAATTATTCCAATTCGAAAATAATAGACCGATACCCCATATGTTTAAGGAACAATTATTGTATGTAATGTTATTTCCATTAGAAGACCTTAATTCAATGCCGGGTCCTCCATTCAAAGAAACGTCATTGCAACTTATATTATTCCAAAAAGAAAATGTCAAAGCGATACCAATATTCGTATTTGAAGAGGCATTATTGTTTTTAATATTATTTTCATTGGAATGATCTAGAAAGACACCTTTGCTATTTATTAGAACAATGTTGTTGATGATGTCAGTCTCAGTAGAATTATAAAGATGGATACCGAACCTTTGTAAGGTGACATTATTACCTATTAAATTGTTTTTATCTGAAGAAACAAGATAAATACCATCTGAATTATTTGAAACATTGTTTCCTGTGATATTGTTGTTTGATGATGAGTCAAGATAGATCCCATCATTTTGGTTGAGCAATATATTATTGTTTTTGATTGAATTACTTGACGAGGAAGCAAGATACATACCGTTCTTATTGTTTGATAAAATATTATTGTCTCTTATGGTATTGCTTGATGAATAGTAGAGAAAGATACCATTCTCGCTATTTGATGTTATATTATTCCCCCATATGCTATTAATAGATGATGACTGAAGAAAAATGCCATTTCCATAATTCGAAAAGATATCATTGTCTTTGATTAAATTGACCGAGGTTGATTGAAGATGGATTCCAGCATGATAGATAAGCCCTCCTACTCCCCACTGGCTGTTTAAAGCAATAGTATTACTTATCACATCGTTATGATATCCACCAATAAAGATGCCGTTGTAACTATTTGATGATATTGTATTGTTTTTAATGGTATTGTGTGTTGATGATCCTTTAATGTAAATGCCATATCCATAGTTTGACGATATTACATTACCTATAATATTGTTATAAGAATTATCCTCCTTGAACCAAATACCACCAAAGGTACCATTGTTCCATAAGATGTTATTGTTTATAATATTATTGTATGATGATTTGTACAATTTGATACCAGGCTCTCCATTATTCGAGATGTTGTTGTCTGTTATATTATTCCCACTCGATTTATAGATATCAATACCATTGCCTGTGTTTGATAAAATAGTGTTTTCTTCTATATTATTGTGTGTACTTGAAGATTCCCCAATAAAGACGCCAGTTACTCCGTTGTTCGAAATGCTATTGCCTTTTATATAGTTATTTGCGGATCCTGAAAAAAGAAAGATACCATAATGGGTATTACTTATAATGTTCGAATTGATTATTGTAACTGTTCCATCCTTAACATATACGCCAGTACCTTGTCCAAGTTGTACAGTCGAGTTCTTAATTTCTACATCATCAGAATATATTCGGATTCCGTCTGCACATCCACTTGCCTCAGGAAGATTTAAGTCTTTCATCTTTTCAACTGTGGAATTCTCAATCAAGGCCATGCCGTCTATTATAAATTCGTAGTGGTCTTCGGCCGAGGGGTAGGTGGTTATTAGGGAGTTGTTGATGAGGTTGAAGGTGCCAGCTCCATAAACACGTATCAAATCTCCGTCAGGATCATCTGGAGATTTATATCTCATTTGAATTGTGCAATTGTCTAATGTTAATACTCCGTATATCTTCAAACTTCCATTAATTATAATAAGATCGTCAACAAGGGTAATGTCTTGGGTGGATAAAATATCCCAATTATCATACCATATCGTGTCTGCTTTTACTACTGGCGTAGATAATGGAAATAGTACAATAAATATTCCCAAAATCAATAAAACATTCACAAGACTGGAAACAAATTTTATACTGTATTTTATCTTATTTATCATACCCTCACCGCCTATCTGACTTATCTATTCCTCATCTACTCACGTGTATATAATATTTTTGCATAAGGTTGTAATTATATGTATAAAACTGTAATAAAAATAACTTGAAAAATAACATTCTATGTTAAATTTCACGGAATCAGATTAAAACTTACGATATTTTAAAATATCACTTATTCTCATTATAGACTGGAGATTTGAAGTGGTGTCAGAAAAGTATAGAAATTCAGTTTTTACAGTTTTGATCTTAATATTCATTATGACGTTTTTGATGTTAGTTCTTAATCAAAAAACAGTAATTGCCCAACCTCCTGGTTGGAGTGATGATATAAGGTTAACCAACGCCGCGTTATATAGTGGTGACCCAAGTATCTCAATTGATGGTGAGAATATATATGTTGTATGGGAAGATGAGCGTAACGGCGGTGCCTATGACGATTATGAAATATATTTTAAGAAAAGTACTGATAATGGGAAAACCTGGAGTAAGGATGTTAGACTATCGAATGCTCCTCATTACAGTCTCTTTCCTAAAATTGCTGTTAACGGAAGTAATATTCACGTTATTTGGAGTGACGATAGAGAGGGTGGTGTAAAAATATTTTATAATCGAAGCGAAGATGGAGGAGAGACCTGGATAGGCGAAAGAAGAATAAGCCCGGTAACAACAAAAGGTAGTCCAGAATCGTTAGACATTGTATTAAATGGAAGTAAAGCTCATGTTGTATACAGTGACCATAGTGAAGCTTCTGATTCAAATCTTCAACTATATTATATTAATAGTTCTGATAATGGCCAAACTTGGAGCTCTACACAGAGATTAACTTCATTATTTAGAAACTCAGTTGAACCATCAATAGCTGTTAATTGTAGTGATATACATATTGTTTGGATGGACTATTATGATAGATTTGGTTCCAGTACAATGGGGGCTATATTCTATATAAATAGTTCTGATGGTGGCCTAACCTGGTCTGAAGATTTTAACCTGACACCAATGAACTTAGATTCAGATTATCCTGACATTGTGGCAAATGGGGATATAATTCATGTCACATTTTCCGAATGGGCAACAGGTGTATGGGAAACTCATTATAGACGAAGTGAAAATAGCGGGATATCTTGGAGCGAGGATGTTCAATTAACTGATTGGGACCGAGATCATTGGGGCTCTTCAATAGATGTGTATGATGCAAATGTCAGCGTTGTATGGTGGACCAGTTGGATAGAAGAACCTGACGGCAATGGAGAAATTTATTACATTAATAGCACCGACAATGGACATTCATGGGGCGAAAATTTGAGATTAACTTTTGACCCAGAACGTGCCGGGCAAGCTGATATATCAGTGAGTGAAAGTTTTATAAATATTGTGTGGGATGATAATAGGGATGATAATGTTGAGATTTACTACAAACAATATCCAGTCTTTGCGGACCTATCAACATCTCCAGATGACATAACCTTTTCAGATAATGTCCCAAATCTGGGTGTGTTGACCCAAATCAACACGATAATCCAAAACATCGGCAATGAGAATGTTTCAGCAACAATAGAATTTTGGGATGGCAATCCCGATAATAGCTGTGTTTTCATCGATTCTACAGATGTTACGGTAAATATTAGCGAGAGCGTCAATGCTATGATTAATTGGATTCCTATCACTAATGGAATCCATAATATCTATGTCAGGATCACAAATTCACTTGAAACAAATCTTTCAAATAATATAGCCAATAAATCAGTCTTTGTAAATCGGGAGCCAGAGCTTAGTAATATTCCGTCTACATACATATTAAGTGAGGATTCAATCGAAAACCAATTGATAAACCTCTCTGAATACGCTAACGATGACCTTGATTCCTGGGATGAATTGACTTTCAGTGTTGTTAGTTACTCAAATTCATCCATTGTAAATATATCGATATTTAGTGGACACTTTCTACGCGTGGATGCTTTAACAGACTCTGCAAACGATAATTGGACTGGAACGATAGAAATAATGATTGAAGTCATCGATACTCATGGTTTAACAAATGTTTCCAATCAATTTACAGTGACTGTGACAGATGTGAATGACGCCCCAATAATTGTCAATCCTATACCGAACTTTAATATATACGAGGATACCTCAGATTCCACGACAGTAAATTTAACGTATGTGTTCTTTGATTCTGATAACTCATCTTTGTTCTATACTTATTCTGGAAACACTAATGTTAACGTAATAATTCACCGAAACGGCTCTGTAACTTTCATACCCTTGGAGAATTGGGCAGGAGACGAGACTATAACATTTTATACAACTGATAATCTAACTGACCTGATATCAGAGAATGTCACAATCACGGTCATGGAAGTCAATGATCCCCCAATAGTGACTATCCTTTCTCCATTAAACAACTCAAATCATTTTACATCAGATACTATATATTTCAATATAACTGTCTTTGACATTGATAGCAATACATTTACCTATCTTTGGAATTTCGGTGATGGAACAACCTCGACCTTAAAAAATGCCACACATCAATTCTCTAAAGCGGGGATCTATAACGTTAGCATCACTGTTAGCGATGGCTTAGCTAGCTATACGATGGTTGTTACTATATTAGTTGAGTCTGCTCCTCCTAGTGGAAGTGATAACGGATTTAATATATGGATGTATCTTTTGATTTTAATAGTAATAGCTATCGTGGTTATATTACTCTCTTTTTTCATTTGGTGGAGATTCAAATCTGAAAAAAAACATTAATAAAAACCCCAACTGTTGCCTTATTTCGGGACTTTTAAGACATGTGCTTATTATCAAATAATTTTCCCGCGCTCATTGTTTTTGATCATCCTGCACCCAGGATTCCAATTTTTTCTCCATCTTCTCCTTATCGTCAGATGCCATATCTGATCCCTTGATGATGGGGAGCAATTTATCGTACTCATCCCTTGAGATCTTCCCGTCTATCAGCATGTCCTTGATGCGAAGCTCTATGTCCTTTGGAAGGTCCTTAACCTCGGATTTAACCTCGGATTGAATGGCGTCGCTTCTGACCTCCCTGATCAACTCATCGATGCGGCCTTTGAGTATAGAATAGTTATTCTCGTCTATAATACCGCGTTTCAGATCCTCGTTGGTCACTGCCCTCATTTTTTCAAGCTCGATTTCACATCTATGTGGGTACATCTTAAAGTCGCGGTAGATCTTATCCAGCTCTGTCAGTAGCTCAGAAAAGCGGCTCTGCTTCTTCTTCTTTCTCATCATTCCATAGGTAGAGCCAACTGCCAAAGCCACCAATGCGGCAACCCCCACAAGTACCTCTGCCCATCCTGCTTCAAGGCCGAATCCACCCCCGTCGTCCCCGTCTCCTCCCTCTTTTTTATTGGGATCTGATCCAGCTTGATATTCCTGGAGGTTTGTTTTGCCATCATTATCAGGGTCATCATTCGCATCTTGATTCAAATTACCAAAATGCTCCTGCTCCCAGCTATCGGGCAGGCCATCGCCATCGCTATCTGAGGGCTGTCCTGGCTCAGGAAAATCTCCAACTTTAAATGGTAAATCATCGGTGCCTGACAGTAAAGAAAGTCCCTCATCACCATCATCAGCGCCAAGGTAAAAAGTGGTGTCCTCATCGATGGTCATTTCCGAAGGTGATATTCTAATCTTGTAATTCATGCCCTTATAAGGGTCAGCATCAGACGAGGTCATTTGTACAATGTCATCGTCTTCTACTATGTATAGCCAAACAGTTCCAATATCACCATCTGGGTCACGGTAGGTAACATTAAAAATCCAATCCGAACCTTCAGAATAAACATAAGGATTTGATAAAATAGGGTCATTTGCCACATAATCCCTCACCACGTATGATGGCTCCCATAATTCAGGAAGGTATCTATCTGCACCTTGTTCATCTGTTGCATTGAAGAAAAATAATGTGTCATATGTGACCTCGGATTTAGGAACGTAGACAGAATATGTCTGGCCATAATATGGATCATAATCCAGAGTCTCCATCTCCCAAATATTGCTCCAATCGTCCTCCAAGATTAGCCACACGCTTCCGATATCGCTATTCCAATCCTTATAGACCACCTCAAACATGTAACTTGCACCTGTAGAGTAGACTTCGGGATCATATAAATTCGGAATAAAATTAACGTAATCAGAGACTAGAAACGGATCTCCGTAAGGATCATAGTAGTAGAGGTAATTGCCATCTGTGTCATTTGCATAGAAGTAAAACTCCGAATCCCCATAAATTAGTGATGTATCCACATTTAACTCGAACTTTTGCCCACTAGAAGGAGATCCAGTTGAATAATACATAGTGTATTGATAATCATCTAATATGAGAAATACCGAACCATCTTTGCCATTATCATTTTTATAAAAAACCTCAAAGATGTCTACGTCACTATCATCATCATAGGTAACGTCTTCCTGCTCTAATGTTATAACTCCCTGTGCTTTTACCATTAATTCTTCTGGTGCAAGCCATAGACCATAGAAGGATAACATCAATATCGCAATGATTGCTAAAACTGAAACCCGGTAAATTCTCATGACCTTCACGCCTCCTATATCATATCCCTATATAATTATAACAATTATTAAAGTTATTCGGAATTCATTCAAAATCACGATCATCTACCTGTATTTCGTGAGCTTTATTTAGTCCAAAAGGCTGTTTTTGGGGCAAATACGAGGTCTGCAGGGGATATGTTTATATATTAACATGTCCATAAAACCCTGACAAATAATAGGAGGGACACGAATGTCAAAAAACTACTTGAAAATAGTATGTATTGCAATCGGTATACTATTTTTACTATCGATTGCAACACCAGTTATAGCAAGCATCGGACGTGAAAAGGACGGAGACGGATTCAAAGGCGTGTATGACAAGGGCAAACCGGACAAGCCTCCAGGCAAACCAGATAAGCCTGATAAACCGGGTGATGAGGGTGACCCTGAAGATCCCTCGGTGGACAAATGGGCAGTGGTCATTGGGATAGCAGACTATAAAGGGAAAATCAACGATCTATTATACACCGACGACGATGCCAGGGATATGAAAAGCTATCTGATATCCAAGGGCTATCCAGAAGGAAACATCAAACTGTTACTGAACAAGAAGGCAACAGGGCAGGCCATATACGATGCAATAGAGTGGATGGCAGGCTGGGAAGGACCCGACTCTGAATGTGTGTTCTTTTACAGCGGTCACGGCAGCACATACGATGGATACAACGATGGAGATACCGAATACACCGATGAAACCATCATATGCTGGGAACTGAAACACATTCTGGACGGCTTTTTAAGAGATGCATTCTCTTCCTTCGAGAGCCAGAAGATAGCATTCATATTTGACTCGTGCTATTCTGGAGGAATGGACGACCTGGCAGGCTCCGGCAGGGTTGTTGTAGCAGCTTGTGATGAAGCTGAGTTATCCTGGGATGGTGCAGACTGGATGAAAAATGGTGTCTTCACCTACTACTACATGGATGGATTGAACACATACAACACTGTTGAAGATTCATATACCTACGCGACACCACTTGCACACAACTTTGTATTGACTGAATACAACTACAACATGAACCCACAGATATATGATCAATACGCAGGGCTCTGGACTTTTTAAAATCCAAAAACCCTCTCTTTTTCTTATTTTTTTAAGGGTTACCTAGTTTAAACTCTACTCCTAATCAAAGGGCTCCCCACAGTTCGGGCATGAGGTGGCATCTGCATCCACATCAGCACCACAGGAGTCACATGTGAATTCCTCTTTTACTGCCTTCTTTTTTCCTTCCACTTTTTTCTCCTCTTCCTCCCCCTCATCCTCTTCCTCGCCTTCAAAGGGCTCTCCACATTTGGGACAGAAGTTGGCATCAGCATCCACATCGGCTCCACATGAGGTGCAAGTGAATTCCTCTTTTACCTCTTCTTTTTTATCTTCTTCATCCTCATCTTCAAAAGGTTCACCACATTTGGGACAGAAACTTGCCTCAGAACTCACATCGGCACCACAGGATGTACATTCGAATTCCTCTTTTGGCTCTTCTTTTTTGATCTTTTCCTCCTCTTCACCCTCGAATTCCTCGCCGCAGTTCCAGCACCTTGTTGCACCAGCATCCACTGTTGCATCGCAGGAGGTGCATGTGAACGCCCCAGATGCCGCCGATTCATCCTTTTTTGTCTTTTCTTTGGGTTCTTTAGCCTTTGTTTCCTCTGCCGCTTTATGTTCCTCTTCCCATCTCGTTCTCTGCTCTTGGCCACTCTTTCTCCAGTAGAATAGAACCACGATCATATAGAAGAACATACCTGAGTACATTAATAGGGATAGAACCCCAAAGAACATCTGTAACATGAGGATTTCTGAGTAGGGAACAGTTATGGGGCCATAACCCACTGCTGTTGTTTTCCATTCATTTGTGGAATTGATGTGAATGGCAAAATAATGGGCAAAAACATCTTTTTCAAGATATGTCTCATTGTAGTACAGCCCATCGACATACCTCAATGGAATGCTCTTTTTAATTTCACCATACGTATTTGTGATGTTGGCATAAACAGTAATGTTAGTAGGGGATTCATCTCCTGTGTATCTAACAGTATAATTAAATGATGTATTTTCGCTTCCGAGATAAGGGGTCACTTTACCCTCCACAAGGTATGTATCGCCAACAGATTCCCTTTCTAAATAGGGGTAATACATCCTATTGTACATGAAATGGGTGTATATCGCGCCAAATAATAGGCCTACAATGACGATGATTAATGTTCCTGTTATCAAAAATGTCCTCACGCTTCTTACCCCGAAAAGAAACGGTATCAAAAAAGTGACAAGAGCAATGAATATCAATGATAAACAATTTTGACTAAGGGCCAAAAACAGATCAAGTGGAATTGTGAGCGAGACATATATTATCCATACCCATTTCTTCTTCTTTAGCTCCTCGAACGCCGATTTGAAATCCAAGGTGATGCCTCAAGGCCCAAGAAGGTCTTTTTATACTAAAAAGCTTCGCAAAGTCATACCTTGCGAATTCTATTGTCATATTCAGAGAAGAGTTTATAATATCCCATACCATTTATCATCTGTGCGATTATATGAAAAAACCAAAAAAAGAAAAAATCCGCATCGGTGTCTTTGTCTGCCACTGCGGGGCGAACATTGCCAACACAGTTGATGTAAAGGATGTTGTCAAGTTCGCAAGGAAGCTACCTGATGTTACCTTTGCAATGGATCATCAGTTCATGTGCTCAGAGGACGGCCAAAACTCCATCTCTGATGCAATATCCAAGAAGAAGCTCGACAGGGTGGTTGTGGCTTCATGTTCCCCTAGACTGCACGAACATACCTTTAGAGTTACAGTTGCTGATGCAGGATTAAATCCTTATCAATTTGAGATGGCAAACATTAGGGAGAACGTTTCATGGGTGCATCATAGTGAGCCTAAAAAAGCCACAGAAAAAGCAAAGCATATAGTCAAAGGTGCTGTGGCAAGGGCAAAAAAACTCGAGGCCATAGACCAGATGACAGTGCCTGTTACCCAATCTGTTCTTGTTATAGGAGGGGGTATCGCAGGAATTCAAGCGGCTTTGGATGTTGCGGATATGGGATTTCAGGTAACTTTGGTTGATAAGAAACCATCAATTGGCGGCAATATGGCCCGCCTTGTGGAGACCTTTCCAACAGGTGATTGTGCAATGTGCATTTTATCTCCTAAAATGGCTGAGGTTGCAAGAAATCCTGCAATCGAGATTCTTACTTATTCAGAGGTTGTAGACGTAAAAGGATACATAGGTAATTTCGTTGTGACCATTAGAAAGAAAGCGAGATATGTAGACAAAAAAAAATGCGTGGGATGCGGTGATTGCTCTGAGAAATGCCCAGTTGAAGTTGAAAACGAATGGGATATGGGAATGGGAAAAAGAAAGGCAATCTATCTGCAGTTTCCACAGGCTCTTCCAAGAACATATGTAATCGATAAAAAAAACTGCATTAAGATAACCAAGAATAAATGCGGGGTGTGTAAGAAAGTATGTCCTGCTGATGCAATCGACTTTAAACATAAGGACAAAGATATAGAATTAAAAGTTGGAGCCATTATTGTGGCAACTGGCGCGCAGGAGTTCGATCCAACTGGGATTCTGGAATATGGTTATGGTGAGCATGAGGATGTGATTACACAATTACAGCTTGCCAGGATGATGGATCCTTCAGGTCCCACTGAAGGAAAGGTCATAAAACCTTCTGACGAAAAAATACCGAAAAAATATCTTATGATTCAATGCGCAGGCTCAAGAGATGAAAAATACAATCCTTATTGCTCTAGAGTATGTTGCATGAGTGCAATCAAGCATGCCATGATGATTTTATCTGAGCAAGATCCAGATGCAGAAATTTACCTCGCCTACACAGATATAAGGAGTTTTGGGAAGGGGTATGAGGAATATTACAAGAGGGCCACTGAAGAGGGAGTTCGTTTTGTGAGAAGCAAAATTGCCGAGGTAATGAAAGGCAGTAAGGGTAAATTAGTTGCGAGATTAGAGGACACAGATGTTGGGGAAGTATTGACAATAGAACCCGACCTAGTGGTCCTTTCCACAGGCCTAGTCCCAGATGAAAGTGCAGAAAACCTAGCAAGAATGCTGCGTCTTGAAAAAGACTCCTACAATTTCCTTACTGAGAGGCACCCCAAATTGGCTCCTGTGGACACAAAAATCGATGGGATTTATTTATGTGGTTGCGCCCAAGGCCCAAAGGATATTCCTGATTCTGTGGCCCAGGCCAGGGCCGCGGCTGTTGCTGCCTTGAAGGCTATTTCGAAAAAGGAAATCACAATGAATCTTGCTATAGCTCATGTAGATGAGGGTCTATGCAATCAATGCGGAATTTGCATTGAGGCCTGTCCTTATGAAGCAATTGAAATAGAGGAAAAGGAGGAAGGAGGAATTGGACAACCTGCATCTGTTATCGAGGCAGTGTGCAAATCTTGTGGGATATGTGCAGCAGAATGTCCCACAGGTGCAATTGAACTTAAGCATTACACAACCAATCAGATGATAGATCAGATTGATGGAATATGCAGGGATTTGAATGAAAAAATTTGAGCCTGTTATCGTTGGATTCGTATGCAATGAATGCGTGTACGCTGCAGCGGACTTGGCTGGAACAACGAGGTTAAGCTATCCCCCCAACATCAGGCTTATTCGAGTTCCATGCTCAGGACAGGTGGATATAATCCATATTCTCAGAGCCTTTGAAAACGGTGCAGATGGAGTATTTGTGGGAGGGTGTCTTCCTGAGCAGTGCCATTATGTAGATGGAAATATTAAAGCAGAAAAGAGGGTGGAATTCCTGAAAAAGGCATTAATGGCCCTTGGCTTGGAAGAGGAAAGGTTGAGTATTCATCTTTTATCTGCTGCCATGGGAATTGAGTTCGCTAATTTTGCAGGTGAATTTACGAACACCATAAAAAAACTCGGCCCAAACCCCCTTAAGAATCAAAAGTCTCTGTCATTACATTCCAATCACAAAAGGATGATTATGCGGGATTTGTTGTTATCTATTTCTGATGCTTTTGGGAAAGAAGGAGTGAAATTTCAAGCTGTCTTTCCAGGATTTGGAGAGGCCATATTGGATGAGAACAAATGCATTGGATGTGGAGCCTGCAGTTATGTTTGCAAGGATGAGGCCATGACAACTGCTATCGAAAATGATGTCATACTGATCAATAACACCTACTGGAAATGCACTGCATGTGGTAGATGTCAAGAGATCTGTCCAAAGGATTGCATGGAAATTAGAGAGGAATTTGATTTAAAACGGTTTTTAAAGGGCGAGGTGGACCAAAAGGCCGAGGTTGGCATGTTGGCATGTGAACGTTGCAATAAGCCCTTTTTACCTTTAATGATGGCAGCGGATATTGAGAAAATTCTTACAGATAAAGCTCAATCCACTGATTTTGTCGGCCTTTGTCCAACATGTAAAAAATTCCATCAAGCCGAGAAAGTAAGGGCAATTTCGGGTTTTGGCGGTAATTTAAAGGGAATAGAGGCATTGAAAAAGGTATCAAAGCAAAAAGGTAGGGCCTGATTATAATAAGATACATATATATATATTCATATAGATAGAAACCATTTTACGGTTTTCAAATCACAAATCTCGATTAATAGGGAAAAAGTGAAGCAAATGGCAGAGCACGAAGCAACATCATCTGATTCTGTCCTCGTAATCGGAGGGGGAATTGCAGGTATCGAGGCTGCACTAAACCTGGCCGATTTTGGTTTTCATGTCTATCTTGTGGAGGATACCCCTTCAATAGGCGGCATTATGGCCAGACTGGACAAGACATTTCCAACAAATGATTGCTCAATCTGTATCGAAGCCCCAAAGATGTATGAAGTGCAGAAACACCCAAATATAGAACTTCTTGCCAACACCCAGGTTAGAAGGGTAAAGGGATCAGCTGGAGATTTTCATATTCGGCTTCAGAAAAAACCCAGGTTCATTGATGAAGAGAAATGCAAGGGCTGTGGAAAATGTGCAGAGGTCTGTCCTATTGCAGTTCCTGATGAATTGGATGGCAAGATTTCTGGGCAGAGAAAGCTGATTTATATCCCATTTCCCCAGGCTGTTCCCAATGCCTATCTTGTTGATGATTTGTGCCGGTACGGCAAGATGCGAGAAGATGGAGCCTGCATTGGTGGATGTATTATAGACTGCATTCAATGCCGAGAATGTCCAATTGCCAAATGCGTCAAAGCCTGCAAGGATGAAGGGGCTGATGCTGTACTTCTTTGGCAGCAGGCAAAGCCTATTGATATCAATGTAAGAAGTATAGTGGTGGCTTCAGGACTTGAGGCATTCGAACCACCAGAGGGACTCTATGGTTATGGCAAATATGAAAACGTCATCACGAACCTACAATTTGAAAGGTTGATGAATGCGGGGGGGCCAACCGAGGGTGATATAGTAAGGCCTTCTGACGGCTCTCATCCAAAGAAAATCGCTTGGATTCAATGCGTTGGGCGCGAAAAACGGATTGGTATATCTTACTGCTCCAAGGTATGCTGCATGATAGCAACCAAGCAGACAATAATCACAAAGGAGCACCATGAGGACGTGGAAACCTTTGTATTCAACAACAATCTTAAAACCTACGGTAAAGGATTTCACGAGTTTTATACAAAGGCAAATGGGCTTGGAGTAAATTACATCCTCGGAAAACCCTCAGATGTCTTTGAAGATCCAAAGACCAAGAACTTGATCGTAAGATACGAGGATCTTGAAACCGGGGATGTAAAGGAGCTTGAAGTTGACCTTCTTGTTCTCTCCACTGCTTTGATCCCAAGCACTAGAAATAAAAAACTATCCAAGGTGTTAAAGATCCAACTCGATGAAAATGGTTTCTTTTCTGAGCCTGATCCTGTGAACGCTCCCTTGGAAACGAATGTAAAGGGCATTTATCTTTGCGGAGGGGCAACAGGTCCAATCGATATCTCAGAGTCTGTGGTGCAGGCTACTGCAGCCAGTATGAAAGCAGCAAAAGGGAGGCGGGAAAATGGAGATTAGGGTGGGAGTCTTTGTCTGCGACTGCGGATCCAATATTGCAGGCGTGGTGGATGTTGCCTCTGTTGTTGAGTATGCAAGGACCCTCGATGATGTGGTTTTCGCAGATGAGGGCAAATGGATATGCTCTGTAGATTATCTTTCCAAGATTCAAGAGTATATTAAAGAGCACGATCTCAATCGCGTTGTAGTTGCCTGCTGTACCCCAAGAACCCACGAGCCCACATTCAAGTCCACTGTGAAGGAAGGGGGCCTAAATCCATATCTTCTGGAATTCGTAAGTATAAGGGAGCAGAGCTCCTGGGTGCATAAATCCGATCCAGTTGCAGCTACAGAGAAGGCAAAAGACCTTGTTCGAATGGGAGTCGCAAAGGCGAGACTGCTTGAGCCTGCAGAGGAAACACGCCTTTCAGTTGGAAAGGACTGCTTGGTTGTGGGTGGAGGCATTTCAGGAATGACCTCTGCCTTGGCCCTGGCAGATTCAGGTTTCAATGTCAAGCTTGTGGAGAGAGACAAGGAGCTTGGAGGTCTATTGAATAAGGCAGATTCTATTGCACCTTACGATGTTAAAGCATGCGAGATTGTCGAAGATAGAATGAAAAAGATCGAGGGAAATGATAACATTGAGGTTCTCACAGAAACCGAACTTGAAGATGTTAAAGGATATGTGGGGAACTACAAGGTGGAGCTTACAAAATCAGGGGAAAAAAAGGAGTGTGATATCTCAACCATTATCGTAACAACTGGGATGAAAGAACACGTTCCCAAAGGTGAATACAGTTATGGAAAATCAAGTAAAGTAATAACTCAGCTTCAACTTGAAAGATTGCTGAAACAAAAGGAGGTTTCGGATTTAAAAGAGGTAGCTATAATCAACTGTGTAAATTCCAGAAACGAGGAGCGGGGATGTTGCAACGTAGGCTGCCTGATATCTATGAAGAATGCAAAGGCAATCAAGGCGGCTAATCCCTCTGCTAAAATATTTCTTCTTTTCAAAGATCTCAACCTAAGAGGGAATGAGGTAAATTATCAAAAGGATGTTTTAGAGAGATTTGATATCAAACTTATTCGATATAACGATCTTCATAATCCAGAAGTGAATGAAGAAGATGGTAAGCTAGTTTTAAAGGTTCATGACATTCTTCTAGGAAAGGAGCTCAGGATAAATCCCGATCTTGTAGTTCTCACATGTGCTTTTCAAGGTGATGAGACAGTTGATAAACTAAAAGGATTGCTCAAGGTATCTACTAATTCTAATGGATTTTTCCAGGAGGCCCACATCAAGCTTGCACCACTGGACTTTGCGACATCGGGATTGCATCTTGGAGGATGCGCCCGCTCTCCAAAAAATGTAAGGGAGAGCATGGAGGAGGCAGAAGGAGCGGCAATGAGGGCAGCAATTCCCATGAACAGGGGATATGTTGAAGCCGAAGGTATCGTGGCCGATATCGATTACGAGAACTGCAACGAGTGCGGTCTTTGTGCTAAAAATTGTGCTTTCGGGGCAATCGAACTGGATGAGAAAAGACCTGAGGTCATAAAAGCTATTTGTAAAGGATGTGGAACTTGTGCAGCTGAGTGTTCCAAGGATGCAATTGATATAATTCACTTCACG
The DNA here is from genome assembly GCA_020348445.1 of Thermoplasmata archaeon. GTDB lineage: Archaea > Thermoplasmatota > Thermoplasmata. The sequence continues at coordinate 3,574,916 of CP070751.1, read as the reverse complement.
AACGAGCAGATATTGTCCCAAGTTGAAGCTGCCTTGGAAGAAGAGCCTGAGAACAAGATCGTTGCATTCTGCTGTCACTGGTGCGCCATGGGTGCAGTTGACATGGCAGGAGTTGGAAGATCCGAGTATCCTACAAATATCAGGATCATTCGTGTTATGTGTGCAGGAAGGGTGGACAAGACTTTTGTAGAGAAAGCATTGGAATTGGGAGCAGGTGGAGTTCTGGTTGCGGGTTGCGAATTCCCGACTTGTCATTACATAACTGGGAACTACAAGTGTAAGGACAGAATCGAGAAATTGAAGAAGAAGTTGGCCAAGAAGGGAATGGATGCTGATAAGGTTTGGACTGTATGGCTTTCTGCCGCAGATGGCCCCAAGTTCACATCTTGTGTAAAGAATATGGTTTCGGAGTTGAACGTTTGAGTAATGAAGAAATTACTGAGCAGTACAAGGAACTGATAAGGGTGTGCGCCCAATGCGGGACATGCACAGCAAGCTGCCCTACCAAGGAGGTCTCAGATTTCAACATAAGAAAGCTTGTTCGCCATCTTCAACTTGAACTACATGAGGATCCAGAGTTCTTGAAAAAAGATCCCTGGTTGTGCACCTTATGTTTCAGATGCAAAGAGTTATGCACAGAAGGTCTTGAGATTCCAAAACTTGTTTGGGCTCTAAGGGAATTGGCATTGGAGAAAAATGCTGCACCAAAGGAGGTAAGGGAGCTTCTTGATATAGTCAATGAAAATAAGAGCCCTTATGTTTTAAAAGGAAGAGAGAAAACCTCCCGTATCACACCTCCTTTAGAATCCTCAAAAGATCCAAAAACATTATTTTGGCTCGGTTGCACCCCTTCTATTAAAGCCCCTAACATCATTAGTTCGACTGCAAAGGTGATGAATAATAGGGGGCAAAAATTCAAGATTCTAAAAGACGAACCCTGTTGTGGTGAACCTCTAATCTGTCTTGGTTTACTGGATGAAGCAAAAGATATTGCTAAAAATGTTGCTGAAGCAATAAAGGGTGCTGGAGTTGAGCAAGTTATAGTGCCTTGTTCAGGTTGCTACAACGCGTTCACTAAATTGTATCCTGAAATGTTGGGAGTGGAGTTATCGGGAGCTGAGGTTCTGCATTCCTCCCAATTCCTTGAAAAGAATCTAAATAACCTCAAACTCGAGAAGCCTATGAAGGTCACATACCATGATCCTTGTACATTGGGAAGGCATGCGGGGATATACGATGAACCCCGGAAAATCTTAGAAAAAATCGGGGGGCTTGAACTCATTGAGATGGACAGAAACAGAGAATTTTCAAGCTGTTGTGGTGGAGGAGGGGGATTACCTTCCTTGAACCAGAAGATGCCCATGGAAATTGCGGAAAGGAAGCTGTCAAGGGAAGTCTTACCTCTTGGTGTTGATGCTCTTGTCACATCCTGCCCAATGTGCTACATGAACTTCAAGTTCACAGCCACCAAGAAAAAGATACCGTTGAAGATCTTTGATCTTAGTGAAATTGTAGCAATGTGTGTGCAAGATTGAATAAAAAAATAATAAAAGAATCCCCATTACGGGGATTTTATTGCTAATTTTTATTTATTCATTTTAGTACACTATCGGCGGTGGTGTCGGGTGCGGGAAGTTCTCGTTGTTGCAGGCGGCATCCAAGGCATTCTTGTAATAAGCTTGTTTTGCCTCATTCCAACCTGGACCGTCCCATGGATACTCGGCATTGATATAATCCAAGACATCACCTACTGTCTGGAAATCACCAGGTCCAAGATATATAACTGATTCTGGATCCACATAGCCATTGTAGACATTAAGCTCCATTGCCAAAAAGAACTTTGCCAGCTTGTAGCGCATGTTGTTTGCCATTTCAGAGGCTATATTACCAACTAAAAAGAGCGCAATGTCTTCCTTTGTCTGGAATGGTACATCCACTCCTGTTGGATAGAAGTCAGGTTTTGGTCCTGCGAACGGATTTAAACCTTCCACATAATCGAGATCGTCCTGTCCAATTTCTGCCTGGCCGTTCTTATTATGCCAGTATCCAGGTGTATGGCCGCCGCCGTACCACCCTAAAGCAAAATTCAGGTACTTTACAATGTGTCTTTCATTGTCATGGATAGTTACAGTAACAGTTGGAGTTACAGGCATCTGATATACACCATTCACAACAACAGCAGTCTGAATCCAAGTTCCCTGCGGAAATATCTCGGTAATGGTATATGTTCCTTCATTAGCTGTTATATCCAGTACCCTAGGTGAGTAATAGAAGTTTGTCACACCCAGAGGATCAGTTACCGCGAACATCCACCCTGTAAGCTCAGGTTCACAGGGATCGATGATCCCGTTATAATTGGTATCGTAGAACTTGTGTAGTTCTAAGAACGATTGTATTGGAGGCTCAGGTTTTCCACCACCCTTCAATTTAATTTTGTAGTTGTCTGTCTTGGACCACTGCGGGATAAATCCATAGAACGAGTGCCGATCTTCGGGATCGTACCTGTTTACAGGAGTCGCCCATGCCTTGTACACTCCACCTTTATTGGGTGTGTTCTTGTACGGCATTAGCCTGATTACTATGGCATTTTCACCGTACTCATTTTCGATCTCCTCCACGATCTCAAACCTTTGATTCTTTGCCGGATCACCGTTTTTCTTCAATAATACACTTCCAAGATACTCGACAATTATCCCGCCGTGCACCCTGAAATGCCGCTCTGATATGTCGTCGGTGCTAAGCAGTCTCTTCCCGCTGGGATCAGTCACTTGAAAATAGTATTCCCCATCAGGAAGCCCCGCTGCACCTGGTGGTGCATTTGGTCCTGGTCCTCCACTTATATACACATCGCTTTTGGATGAATAGATGTTGCCGTTCACTAGAAGGCCGTCCTTATCTGTGGTAAATAACGCGCCTGAAACAGGGCCTTCTACCGAAGAGGTTGCTGGCATGCCTGAAATCACTAAACTTATTACTATAGCTATTGCAGATAGCCATAGCATTCTACTTCTTTTTTTCATTTAATTTCCCATCCTATGCCTTGTTGGTATTTTACGAAAAGAAGAATTTGATCTTCCTTCCTATCATCGCGCCCCACCACGGCGCTCTTCTTCGAAGAGCGACTTGCCTAGAAATATATTCGTACATCAATTGTGTCTTATTTCTTCGGCACAGCGCTCATTCTTAAGGTCATACCTCGGAATATTGTATAACAATAAACCTTTGGTTTGACAGCTTATTCAGGTCAGGTTATTGTTAGGAAAACAAAGTCCAGGCAGTTTATGTTGCATTTTTTCTCCTGGTTGGGTTTCCCATCCCAATACGTTAACCCAGGTAGGGGGAATGTTAATACATGTACATAAATGTTTTTATTTGTTTTATGGTGTTGTTATGTTAACGTGGATGGGGTACCTATTGCGAATATGTTAACATGGATTAGGTATCTTTTGCGAAAATCTTTTTTATGTTACCAGACCAAATTATATAACAAGCAGAATTGCGTCGATGTCCTCTCTTATCTTCTGGGCTTTTGCTGCCAGGTAATCTGCTTGGGCAACTGTCAAAGCTTTACCTCTTTGAGCATCCAGAAGATGCAAGAATGCCCTTAACATGTTCTTGGTTGTTTTTAGCAGGTTGCTTGCAGGTGGGTCGTCCCCCAGAAGGTATCTGTTAATTGATTGATTGATTTTATTATAAGCTGCAGTTGCCTTGTCATGAAGTCCATCCCTTACATCAGAGGGTGGTAATGCTTCGACGTCAGAAATCAAATCCTCGATTTCGGCCTTAACCCAGAACATCATGCTAAGGGGAGTTGCGTGAACCTTAAGTTGTCCTGTGTCTGAATCACTATCAGGTGTGATCGAGCTTGTTGCTGTAACTATGAAGTCGTAGATTGCATCTTCCATTGCTGCCCAATCCCAAGGAACTGATATACTTAGCGTGGTGGTTGTCGTAGCTCCCGGAACTGCTGAAGGATATTTTGGAGTAAACAAAATCCAGGAGAAATCGATTGCAGTTGGGATTGCCTCATAGGCTGAGCCAAAATCCAGGGCAATGAAGTTAAGATAGAATGTGTCCACCACATTTCCCTCGTTCGTAATTTCTATTGTGTAATATGCAGTCATTCCAGGATCGATTTCAGCAAAATCTATTGGTATGGACACCTTGGGTTGGCCAAAAGGAAGGACCTCCAATGTGGCATCTATTTCAGTAAAAACAGATGGATTGGTGTCGCTCTCCACTCTCAGCTTGAATGTCCTTATTCCAGGAGCTGTTGTCCAATGCCTAATCGGAGTTATATCAAATTCCTCGTATGTTTGCTCTTTGGAATTAAGGGTAACAGGTCCCGGGGGTACTGCAGTGAGATCAGAGGGAAGACCCACAACCGAGAATGAAAACGTGTCAGTTGCATCCCCAGTGTTCACCACTTTCACCATCAAGGTTCCCGCTGAGCCTGGTATTGCAGTAACTGAAGGCGTAAGGAGTTGCTCAAGTATACCAGGTCCGGGAACATCCAGCCATGCGCGCATGTTTTCACCTGCATCTGACACAGCCCAGACACCGCACTTGCTGTTGGCTCCTGTGTACCATTTTGCATTCATCGGCGAAGATCCATCATAAAAATCGTAATAGTCCAAATCATCGGCATTGAAGGCTGCGTATTTATCATTATAAAAACGGCGGGTGAGATTCACTTTTGGGAATCCACCAGTTTGACTACCATTCCAATTCCGAGTTTCATCCACATGCCAAATTAAAAGACCTTGGTCTGGGATATCGGCAGGAGCATCAGCCGGTGGAAGTGGAGAAACTAAAGGATCAATTAATCCATTTGAGTTATCATAAGAGTCGCCCTTCCATCGGTTCTCCACAATAAAGTACTCATCTTTTCCATGAGCAGGATCATGGAGGATGTAAGCCACTGGATTTGTTTCCATATCAGGGATATCGTAATAACCGTCGGAAGTTACAACAGTTGGGGAGAACCATCCAAGTTTCATTTTAGAATATGAATCTATGTGATGTGGTCCTATTGGCGTTTGCCAATTGTATGAGCCACTAACACCCATTAGTGTAAACTTATTTACAGGACAGGGGAGAATACCGTAGTAATCTGGAAGTCGTAAAACCTGGTGGCCCAGTTCATGTGCATATAGTGTGATCCAGGGGGAATCCTCGGAAACGGTGCTTACTCTACCTGAGGCTGTTTTTCCATCCAATGTCAAAACCGGCATACCTCTTGTGCTCCCTCCTCTGTAATTTCCCCCAAGCCCTGGGTCCATTGCATCAATCATGAGGTAAGCAACTTCTTTGCCAAATTCGATTGTACCGTCGTTATTGGTATCGAAAGGAGCAAAATTATAACCTGCTTGATCAAGACTTACTAGACCATGGGAAATGAATGTTCCGCCATCTTTAGGATCGGGAAATGATTCCCAAAACGTCCTAGTGGACTCATCATCAGGCGTGAGTGGATCATCCCATGCAGGTATCCATGTATAATGTCCTGCATCACTGAAGGTGAACTGGAAATATGACATTTCAATCATGAAGTCCTGTAGGCTCGGTCTAGGTCCGAACAGTTGCTGTTGGACAAATGAAGGGGGAGTTTCCCCAGGTCCATCGGTCCATTCCATAAAAACAGTGAGCAATGGTATACTACCTGTCAAAGGAGTAACGGGAGTATCGAATCCCGTTGGGGGTGGTGGAGGTGGTGGACTTCCAGATCCTGTTGATTCTGGTGGAGTTGAATCCACGTTATTTGTTGTATCTTCGGAATCTGAGGGATCGGCAGGTAATTTCCGGTTCTCAGGCGAAGCTGGATTTTCAGGGATTGTGAGCTCGGTTTCTTCGGTATCCACAACATCTGTTTCTAAAACCACATCACCCGGATTACCCACGGGTATTGCTGCCACAAAATTCAAGATCAACATTCCAAATACCACAAAAGTCATGATTTTTCCGATTTTTTTCATTTTAATACCACCTTTGTTTTTCTTCTAAGTTTGAGTGAATCTTTTAGCCAAATGAAAATGATGAGATCCTTTACATCACTTTCTCAGTTTTAAGAGTTTTTAATCATTCCCTCCTAGATTTGTGTCTTTAAATCTCGATAATTTTTCACGCGAAGGGGCTTTTATCTTATCATTAATCCTCGATCCTACCGCGAATACTTCGAAATACATAACCAGTATCACAATATTTTCATAAAAGTCTTGTGATAATACTTTAAGGTGAATGAAGTAGTGCTCGTATTTATTGAAAAATCCCGATGTCATACAAAAATTTAATAAAATTGAACATTATACTGGCTTTAAAAGGCTAGGTAAGAAAGGTAGGACATTTGTCAGCTTAACGAAATATTTATATGCTTATAAACTATACAGGGTGCTACAAGTGTCTTACTATATTATTTGGGATAAATGACAAATGTCAGACAAAATAGCGGATTGGAGGCGATTTGTTGCGGGCCAAAGGAGAAAGAATCACCATACGCCTTCCTGAAAAAGACCTACGGATAATCGATTCCTTTCTCGAGGAGGAAACGTTTTCCAGCAGGTCAGAGCTGCTTCGAGTAGCAGCCAAGGAATTGATCGACAGAAGGATAGCCCTTGAAAAAGGCCATCCAGGTGAGACCTTCGTGCCTGTATCAAATGATCAGATATCTGCCATAGACTATCTGATTAAAAAAGGACGCTTCAAGTCACTGGAAGCCGCCCTTTTCGAGATCCTAAGGGATTACCTCGAAGCTCTTCCCTGGGATAAAATTGAGAAGCACGAGGAGAAGCTCCAGGAGATCAAGTACAAGCTCGCGGATGCCAAGATGATGGAGAAGGAGATCGAGAATAACTATCTCAAGCATTGAGAGTAAGACATTGCATACGCACGCGGAATGAAAGCTGAAACACACGGTGTGAATCATTGCCCTTGGTTTGGTTTCAAGCTTATCTCCCGAGATTTTCTCGGGTTATCCAGCATTGGACAGAAGGGATGGGATGCGATTTTTCACCGTAAAGCAGCCACCGTATATTCGAAACAAAAGGTGGCCCTAAAGATTCCACTCTATCGAAGAACGAAAACTTCGTTCCCAAAGATTGCGGGTCACCTTTTTCGAAACCCCCACTGGTAGGGGAACTCGGAGGAGTTAAAATGAAGAATAAAAGGACTGAAACCGTAACCGAAATTGTGGAAAGAATGCGAGCACCCTACGAAAATCTCGATGAGCCTGTGACTTTGGTCATTGGCTGCGGGGGGGCTGGAAACAACCTTGTGGATCACTTCCACAAACTGGGCGAAGAAGGTATTACAACCATCGGGATAAATACCGATGAGAAGCATCTGGAGGAAATTGAAGCCGATAAGAAGATGTTCATTGGAAAGACGATAACCCGAGGAAGAGGTTGCGGAGGACATAAGGAGATCGGATGTCAGGCAGCGGAGCTTGCCGCAGAATCCCTCTTGGAAATGGTCAGAGACTCGGATATCGTGTTTTTAGTGGCAGGGCTCGGTGGAGGAACGGGGTTGGGTGCAACGCCTGTCATCGGAAGATTGGCAAAGGAGCAGGGAGCGGTGGTGATAGGGATAGGGATTATGCCTTTTGCTGCCGAGGTTAACAGGAGAAAGCGGGCACGAAAAGGATTTGAAGAACTGAAGAACGTCGCCGAAAGCGTCATCCTTTTGGATAACAACAAGCTCCTTAAGATCGCGCCCGATCTTTCGGCAGAGGAGAGCCTCGATATCATGAATTCCATGATATCCAAGGTTATCATCAGCACGAGAAATACACTTCTTCAGACGATCATGGCAACAAAGAGCCTGGACATCGATGAGATAATAGGAGAATTGCCCACAGGCGAGATAAAGGAGAAGGAACCCCAGGTTGACAGGATACCAAATGTCGTGGCACCGGTGCCTATACACGCGGATCTTCTAAACGATAAAATGCAAAATCCCTTAGGGCACGGTACAATGGGGTTTAAAACCACGGAGTTGGCATAGTTAATCTCCGAGTGAAAAGATCTGATGAGGCACTGAGCTTCGGTGTTTTCATCTTTTTTTTATTATTATTTTGTATGAAAATGCGTTTTTGTCGAAAATCTTTTATTTACTGAAAACCTAATAATACCCATGGAAAAGCAGTTATGGCCAAAGAAAGAGGAGATCTTCGGTGATATTTACCAATATGATAGAGGTGTGGAGAAGAGAATCGAGGAAATCGTGGAAAGTGACAGATGCCAAGAGCTGATAGAAAAAGCGAAATCCACAGGAAACACGCTCTCCCTTTTGGACGATGTTGTCCCAGAAAGAAGAGAAAAAGCCATACCAAAACTGCTTTCCAAGCTCCATCCATTTTACAGAAGAACAGAGTACCGCACAAAGGAGGACTACCTCCAATATCTTAAACAGGCATATGGTTTACTTCTCACTCCCATGGAGGTTCCCCCTGGGAGAATGGTGGGTTTGTTCTTTCCAAATCATAAAAAGACATGGTCTCCCTCCCAAAATAGCGCACAGGAGCTACTTAAGAAATTCTATGTTGAGGTTGCGCTCATAAAAGAGCTTTCACCTGCGCAATGGAGCGAGGTTCTTGGAGCGCAAAATCCGGAAGCTGCCATCACAAAAATGATTTTTAAAACTGAGTTCACATCCGAGTTTGAGGAATTTCTCAGGACGATACCATGGATTATCTCCGAAGATGTTTACGGCGCTCCAGGGCTTGATCTCGTTTACAGATATGCACCCGGTCAGAAGATGCCAAAAAAACCATTTGGAGTTGGAGAGGGCTTCTTGGACAAACTCGTTGAATCAAGTGTGAGGGATCAGACACGTACAATACTTTACCTGAATGATGAGAAAGTTAAATTATCGGATAAAAAACAGGTGATAGATCAAATAGAGGCTGAGAGCAGCGCCCGTTTGGATTCCTTCATGGGTATTTCAAAGATCGAGCGGGATTTTGTGATACACCAACATATAATCATTTGGTACAACCCAGGCTATGAGAAATACCATAAAGCTTCTTTATTTGAAAAAATAATTTATGCAAAACCTCCAAGATTTTTATGTGCTATAAGGGAGGAGGCTTTACCTCTTGACATTCCCATTGTTTCTCGCAGGTCCAATTCATTTGGAAAGTGAGGATAGGGACCAACAGAAATCTTTATTTTGTTTAAACACATTTACCCTTTAAATAAATCGTTTTATTAAAAGGACGGTGGATGGGATGCTAGAAGAAGATCCTATTTATAAAAACCAGGAAGGTTTTAAAGAAGGTAATGAAGGCGAAGAGGCCAGGGGCTCCGATTTCAAATCAACGATTTTCAACGAGCATGTGGATCTAAGCCAGGTAGAGGAACTTTTCTATGATACAGAGCAGATATTTAAAACCGGAAGATATTACGAGCTTCTGAATAATATAAAAAATACCTTGCCTATCGGTGAAACAGCCGTGAAAAGGTTCCATGGCAAGGGACTCTCCATTGCCATTCTCTCTTCAGAGAAATTCCTGGATTCTCTTTCGGCAATTGGCCTTGATACGAGCGAAGCTGAGCTCATACTATCCTATTCAAAGGAAAATTTTGAAAACGGTATGTACGACAAGGCCATTTCGGGTATTAAGGAATTCAATGATGTCATCCCAACATTAAAGAAAAATTACAAGGAAAGGCTCCTTGTTGCAATCGTTGATATCGAAGAGGATATTAAAATGGCAAAGCGCATAGGCGCAAACCTCATCGAGACCGAGCGTCTTTTAATCGAGGCAAAGGCATTTTTGGAAAATGACATACTTTTTGATTGTCATGAGACCTTAAAAATGGCGAAAGAGCTCCTAGCAAAGACCAGGGAAGACAGGATAACAATAATCAAGGAGGCAGTGGGATTCGTGGAAAGGATGATTCATCAAGCAAGAGATATTGGCGCAAACATAGAACCAGCTGAAAAACACCTTGATCAAGCTAAGTCTCAGTTCATGGATGAGGAATTCCAGATGTGCATGCACACCACAATACAAGCCGAGGAGATCACAAACGAATTGATAAGTGAGCAGGTGGAAAGGGCGCAGGCACTGCAGAATTCACTGGATGAGAGATTCAAGGTTGTAGCCACCGCAATACCATACAAACATTTGAAATCGGGAGAGTGGCCCCCCGATCCCATGAAAAAAACACAAAAACCCACATGCAAAACCTGCGGAGAATCCTTGGAATATATTGATCGATACAGATGTTGGTTCTGCAATCATTGTGAGAAGTACATTAAATAGAATATTCTCTAATGGATATCGTAAATGACACCCCGAGGATCAAACTGAGCATTACAATTAACTGGGGCTCTCCACAATTACTGCTTTTGTTAGCTTTGAATTGGGAAGAACGATCTTATCCCCATTGTCCGCGATTATGGTTGTGGTGAATCTCCCCACTTCTTCCACTTTACCCACATATTTATCGTCGATTTTGACGCGCTTTCCCACAGTTAATACCTTTTTACTCTGCAGATGCCCCCCTACATTCGCAAATATATCCTTGGATCCAATTGCAAATCCGGCACCAATTCCTATGAACACCGCACCCAAGACGATGGCTGTTATGATGTAAAGGATGTCCACTGCAATTCCGATTTGAGCGATAGCGATAACACATGCAACGTAGATAATGAGGTACTTTACCGCCACTGCCAATGTCTCAGGATACGGTACTTCTATCTCCTTGCCAGAGGTAAGCATTCTTTCGTAAACCCATCCTCCGAACCAAAAGCCTATTAGGACGATGAAGAGGGCCGCCACCACATTCGGTATCCAAAGTATTGCCGTGTTGATCAATTCTGCCAGTGCATTGAACGCACCTGTTGCATTCAAAACACCTATTGCGATTTGGATGAATATCAAAAGCACGAAGATCCTCACCACGAAGGTGAAAATCCTCATTATCACGCCCTCTCGTCCTATTGTCTCTTCCACAGGCTTTATCAGATCATCAATATCGAACTCCTTTGCTAGCTTCATTATAGTCTTGATTATAAATTCTGCAACCAAAATACCCACAAGCACTATGAAAAGAGCCACCAGAACCAGTGGTAATATGATCATGATGGGGGTTATTATCTCGGCCAAGACACCGATATTAACTATCTCCAGGGCAACTTGGACGAAGAATAGTAAAATGAATATCTTGATGAACATCGAGACCACCTGAATCATTGAGATACCTGCTTTTTTGGTTTTCTCATCGATGTCAGCAAGCTGCTTTCCAACCGAGGTTTCTTGGAACTTCTCCATCAATCTGTTAGCAACAACATTTGCGATATATAACCCAACCAACACAACGATGGCTGCAACGAGAATCCTTGGGATGAAAAGAATAATCGGTGCCAATATATCAGTAACACTGGGCACCCCCAATCCTGCGATAGCAATTTGAAGAACTATAACGAATATGAACCAGAAAACAAATATCCCCAGGAATTTTGAAACAGATTCTATCCCAATCGTTCTGAGCTGAGCACCAACACCCACCTTTTCCATTGCATCATCGAAGCCCACTTTCTTCAGTGTCTTACGGAAAACCCAACTTGCGGCCTTGGCTATAATATAGCCCACGATCAATAACGCGATGGTCATGATCAATTTGGGTATTATGGCAATAAAACCATCCCAGATCGATTCGAAAACCTGTCCAAAGTTTTCAAAAATTCCAGGCTCGCTTTCGGTTTTAAACCGAATAATTGGATTCTCTAATGCCTCTCCATCTGCATTCTTCGCATTCCTTAAAGTAATAGTATAATTCCGTCCATAAACCAATGCAGCATTGGGTTTGATTATCAACTCCCTGTCATTGTTACTCCACTCAATCCTAAATCCATAAGGATCAAGATCTGGACGAATTTCCACCTCTACATCGTCTGCAACTATACTCTGGTTAAATCGAATTATAATCCAGGTATCTACGGGAACATCAGATGCATTGATGTTTGGGTCGGTATCGATGACACGCGGTTGAGCCGACGCTCCAGGCAATAACATCATTCCCATCAAAAGCAGGATCACAATTGCCAAAATTCCACTATAAAGCCTCTTTCTATTCTTACTTACATTATCCATGATTCTCGACCTCCCAAATCCCTATTAGATAGGTGATTATCTTAAAAGATTATTAAGTTTTGGGATGAAGATATTATTGTTGTTAACATATATGTTAATAATTATCTGTATTAATGGAATTATTCCCTTTAATTATACTTTTTAATCCACTTTTTTAGATAAACAATTGATACTAGGATTACATTTTCATGAACAACTATTTATGTCCAAAACCACATTGAAGATTTTGATGGACTTAATCAAACCCTTTGATCCCTGGGAAGGTACGCTCTGCACGTGCAGAAACAAGTACTCCCTCAATCCATATACAGGGTGCTCCCATCAATGTATCTACTGTTATATCACATCCTATATTCCAAAAGCCTTTAATTGCAGACCCAAAAAGGATCTTTTAGGGAGGGTTACCAAGGACCTCAAAAAGATTGATAAAAAACCAATTTCCATGTCCAACAGCTCTGATCCCTACCCTCCAATTGAGAGGAAATTAAAGCAGACAAGGGGAGTTTTGAAGATTCTTTCAAAAAAGCAGCATCCCACACTCATCGTAACCAAATCAGATATCGTGGTAAGAGACATCGATATTCTGAGGGAGATGCCCTCAGTTGTAATGTTCTCCATAACTACCCTTGGAAAAACGAGCACGAAGTTGGAGCCAAATGCCCCCTCCCCACAAAGGAGATTGGAAGCTCTGGTGAAACTGAGAAAGAAGAACATACCGGCAGGGATAAGATTTGATCCCCTCATACCTGGAATCTCCCAAGACATTGAAGATGTGGTAATATCTGCGAAAAAAGCAGGTGCCCTTCATATCACAGCCTCTACGTTTAAACCCAGGGCCGATTCATGGAAGAGATTCGAGAGAACCTTCCCTGAAATTGCACAGAAGACAAAAAGACTTTATTTTGAGGAAGGGGAAAGAATCCAGGGCTCGCGATATCTTCCAAAAGAGCTGCGACATAGGATGCTGAGTCAGGTACGGGAACTTGTATTGGAGAACGATATGACCTTTGGAGTCTGCAGGGAAGGACTGAATCTGAACACTGCAGGCAGTTGTGACGGTTCACATCTTTTGTAATTCAGATCAATTGATTTTGCGTTTTAAAGATATTTTAATCAAAAGGATTATATATGAGGCATAAACTTCGTTTTTTGGTGGTACTGCATGTGTGAATCAAATGTATTCCTCCATACTGAAGACGATTTCTCGGAATTTATGCAGAATGTCGTCAAAATAGAGGTTTTCGATGACAAGGTCATTTGCATCAATCTTCTGGGGGATAGAAAAGAAGTTGAGGGAGTAAGGATAACAGAGGCAAACCTGCTTGAGCACAGGATAGTGCTCGGAAAACTATAATGAAGATTATACAAAGAAGAAATACAAATTTCCGGTGTTGGGAATTGTGAGTATATTTTTTTGATTGTTCAGCTCAGCCAAATATTTATTATCTCAAAACCATTTCGATGTGCATGAATATTGGAGCATTATTCTCAGGTGGAAAGGATTCCGCATATGCGATGTTTAAGGCTCAGCAAGAAGGACATGATGTAAAGACCCTCATCACCATCAGCTCCGAGAATCCTGAATCTTATATGTTTCATGTCCCAAACATCAGTCTCACAAAACTGCAGGCCGAGGCCATGGAAATCCCCATCATCTATAAGACCACCAAGGGTGTAAAAGAAGAGGAACTGAAGGACCTGAAAAATGCTATTGGGGAGGCCATGGAAAGTCATAATATTGAAGGGGTTGTGAGCGGGGCCATATATTCCAATTACCAAAGGGAGAGAATAGATATTATATGCTCTGATTTAGGAATCCAAAGTTTAAGTCCCCTTTGGAAGATGAAACCCAAGGATATGCTGAAAGAGATGGTTGAATATGGGTTCAAGATAGTAATCAGTGCTGTTGCTGCAGGAGGGCTTGGCCCTGAATGGTTAGGCAGGAAAATAGATCATGAAATAATCAAAGAGCTCTCAGATTTGCACAACACCTGTTATGTTTGCACAGCTGGTGAAGGTGGAGAATTCGAAACCTTGGTTCTTGATGCACCTTTTTTTAAAAAACAGATAAAGATACTTGATGCAGAAAATATATGGGATGGGCAAAGTGGCCAGTATATAGTGACTGAAGCGGTGTTAATCGACAAATAGATTTAGGTGTAGAGAAATAGAACTACAATTACCTCTTCTTTCTCGGGGGTGGAGGACGGGATTTAGGGGGAGTTTTGCCAGGCTCTGCATCAGGTTTCGCTTTTGGAGGTTCACCTGGTTTTGCAGGTTCTGCTTTTGGCTGGGGTGCAGGTTTAGTGGGTTCTGTTTTTGGAGATGTATCGGATTCCAAGGGTTTTGCTATCGGTGGTGCAGTGGATTTTTGAGGTCCCGCAACAGGAGGTTGGGGCCCCCTTCCCTTTTTAGTAAATTGCCGAACAGCCAAGAGAACGACCACCAATACAACGATGATTACTATGATGATAATCATCCAGACCATGGTGTTGTCCAGATCTTGGAAATCATCGCTGTTGTCGCCTATACCGTCCCCGTCTGAGTCCTTCCATTCATCTGGATCTCTTGGGAATGTATCCCCAAAAGCGTCACCGTAGCCATCACCATCAGAGTCTTTCCACTCCTTTGGATCCTTGGGAAACGCATCATCACCATCCCCATGAGAGTCATCATCTGAATCTGAATCCAATGGATCCAATCCCCTTCTAACCTCCTCATTATCAGAGAGACCATCGTTGTCATCATCATAATCCTCTAGATTGAAAATACCATCACCGTCAGTATCTAAATCAGGGATGCCTTCCACCTCAATCGATGGAGGTGAAGGATTGTGAGAAGTATCAACTGCAATCAAATAATATGTATAAACCTGGCCATTTTCCAGATTCTCATGGGTAAAGGCAGTAATACCTGCATCGATATCTGCTATCTTATCAAAGGATCCATTTCCCTTCGCGCAAAAGAGCTCGTAATGATCAAAATCTATATCTAGATTTGCATCCCAACTTATTACCAACACTCCCCCCGTTTCGACCTGTGTTATTCGCAGGCCTTTGGGTTGCGAAGGCGGTGTGACATCCAAAACAGGGAGGTAGGTCGAAGTTGTATGCTCATAGCCATATGAATCCTTTACAGTGAGATTCACGGTGTAATTCCCAGGTTCCTGGAATATATGGGAGATTGTATCATATAGCCCATAATATTGTGTCCCGTCGCCCAATACCCATTTATAGCTAACTATGTCCACATTATCATATGAACTGCTTCCGTCTAGGGTGCATGGAGCTTTTTCCTCAGCATATTCTGGGAGGCTTACAACAGCCACAGGGTAGGTCACATCCAACACGGTTATGGTTATACTGTCATAATCTGTGTTTCCCCCGGTATCTGTTACAACCAAAGTCACGGTATAGATCCCTGGCACATAATATATGTTAGTGGGTGTTTGCTCAGTGCCAGAAAGACTATTGCCATCGCCGAAATCCCATTCAAACAAAATAATCTCTGAGTTGTCATTTGAGGCTGTTGCATCGAAAGTGTATACAGTATCTTCGCCGATGGTATCGTCTGAGCCGCAATCTGCTGTTGGGGGGGTGATATCATCAACGGTGATGATGGGTGTTGAGTATGTTACTCCATTATATCTTGCTGTGATTTTGCAACTACCTATCGCTATGGCTTGAAACTTTACCGATTCATTTTGGGGTGTGATGGTGCACACATTAAAATCAGTGCAATTCCAAATGACAGTTACATCTTCAAGATACCAGGCTGTATCGTTGTAGCTTGCGGCGTAGTAGGTGTCCTCATCTCCCACATCATAGGTTGGATTTGAAACGGCGTTGCCCCCTCCATCCGGTGAATCTCTTATTAAAATAAAATCAACAGTTGGTTCAAGCACCATGACCTGGGTTGATGCTGAATGTCCTGGCATATTTAATGTTATGGTTGTTGTGCCGTGCAATGTGGAGCTGCACGAAATAGTTGATGAGTTTCCTGGGGTCGTATAACCCACTAAATTCGAGTTACCACTGCTCCAAGTAGAGGATGTCGGGACGGCACCAATGTAGTCTGCTGTGACATTATATTTTGCACCATAGAATTCAGTTGTATGACCCACAGGATAACTTGGGTAATTTGCTATATCGCAAAGATTTTTACCTCCTCCATATGGTGCATCTCTGATCAAAATATAGTCAGTAGTGGGTGCATTTACAGAAACTGTTGTAAAGTTCTGAGCACCATCGTTGTCCGCCGTTATGGTTGATACTCCCCCTATCAACTGAGCCGTAACCGTTGTAAAGCCTCCATCTGGCGACACAGTAATCACACTTCCTGTGCTGCTTTCAGACCAGGTGGTGGTAATATAATCCCCAAGGTATCCGGCACTTAAATTAAAGGCTGCAGCGTACAGCTTATCCGACTCCCCCACATCCAAGGTTATGCTGGTTACTATGGAGCCTCCATTATCGGGACTGTCCCTGATTTGAATGTAATCCACCTTTGCTGTTGAGATGTTCACCTCAAATGAATTGACTAGGCTGAGGTTCTGTCCTGTTATTGTTGTTAAACCTCCAGTGACACCAGAGGTGAATGTTGTGGATGTACCCGAATCATTGGAAAGAACTCCCAATCCCGCTGATTCATCCCAGTCCACATCTATCAATTTCACATATCCTGTTGTGGAATTAAAAC
The DNA here is from genome assembly GCA_020348445.1 of Thermoplasmata archaeon. GTDB lineage: Archaea > Thermoplasmatota > Thermoplasmata. Next base: position 3,558,118 of record CP070751.1, on the reverse strand, counting down.
CAGAGGCATAGGCCGTAACATATTGATTTGCACCCATCAATACAGTGGTAAGCTCCACACCACCGGGAGTGTTTGTCATGTTTATAAAATCCACTGTGGGAACCCAGATGTCAGCATAAATCACAAGTCCCAAATAATCGGCTGTGAGATTAACGATACCCCCGTCCATACCAGCTTGAATGAGCGTTGAGCTCCCTGGAGAGGTGATGGTAATCAATGAACCGCCGCTGTCCTCGCTCCATATTGTGAAATCGCCATCCTCCACAAAACCCAATCTGTTGTTGTAACAGGCAACCCATAATGTGGTACTTGTGCCCACTTCGACGACCTTTTGTGTGACCTCATTTCCTGTTCCTTGGGGCGCGTCTCTAATTAAAGTGTAATCCACATCAATATTTATCCAAGAAAGCACCTTTCCCATCACAGTCATTTTATTTGATGTGGATGAATCTTCCTCGAAGTAAACGAAGGCAAAGTACACTATCCGAGAATCAGAGTCATGCCCTGCTCTAATTGCCGCGTTCTTATTTGAAGCTGTATATTTGAAAATAGTGGTTGCAGTGCCTATAGGATTGATCTCACTGGGCGAAGTCCATCTAACTGGGATGGAAGTGCCATAGAAAGGATCGCTTATGGGATCATCCTCTATTCCCTTTACACTCACATCGCCGGTATCGGTTGTGATGAAATCGGCATGGAGATAATCGGAAAAAAAGGCTGTGGAGCCGATATCTGCGCCTATATCCTGACCAATTAAAAACAGGCTGCCTGTTCCATAATCGAGATAGTCAGAAATCGCACTTTGGTCTGAGGAGGTGAGAGTTGAGGTAAATTCTGTTGATGTCTGCCATATCACGACTTCGTAGGGTGAAAGGTCTGAATATGTGGGGCTGCCCTTTTCATTAAGAGCCCAACCATCGAAGGATTCCCCCATCTCGCACATAAGCTCATGATAGTAATCTTCAGGTCCGTCGGGATGGCCGGATGCGTCATCATCCACCACCAGAATTTTCTGAGGACGGAAGTCATAATAGCCTGCCTGCAGAACATCACCATCATCATCGTTCTGGACAAATACGACTATGGAAAGGCACTCCTCATCCCACTCGGGTTTCACCTCGAAAATCCTTGCAGTTGAGTAAGTCTGGCCTATACTGAGGGGAGGCAGGGGTTGTTCTGGATCGGTGAGCATGTCCCTCATTACATATCTATGGCGAACCTCATTATTTGGGCCATGAGCATATTTATTATCTTCCACAATGCCATATCTAATTTTTAAGTTACTTCCAGGAAGCGTATCAGTAAATAAAACCGAAACATTCACTTGACCTGATGTCCCGTAAAGATAGCCATCCACAGTTATCTCGAGGGGGCTTGAAACAGCCAATTCTGAATCGATATATCCCTTGTAATATGTGTATGTATTACCAAAGTCATGTTGCACATTGGGAGGACCGTCAAAGAACATACTAGGAACGGTGCTTATTCCATAGTAACCTACTCGATCATTATTATCAGGAGAATTGTGCCAATAAAAAGGATCGTCAAAAGACGGGCCCAAGGTATGGTATGCAATCATCATCAATTGAGATCGATTATACACATCCAATAGATCGTTTATTGCGGGATTTGCATAGGTGCACGGTCCACAACCCCAATTTGTAAAAAGCTCGGCAAGAACAATCCTCTGGCTGCCTGCCCTTGTTCCGGTTCTTTCGGGTAAATTTGGCTCTGTTGCCGGTTTTATTTCCTCGTAAATTATCCCATTATTCCCAGATAAAGGAATCTCTTGGGTGTTATCACCGATAAGGAGTGGTAAAGTACCAAGCCCGGACAACAACATTCCTATGCCTATCAATAATGCGAACCATCCTGAAAATTTAGGATTTCTGTTCATGTACGTGCACCTCACAGATATTGTAAAGAAACATGCTTTTTAAATAAGTATGGCCATTCTGGTATTTAAGGATTGAGTGGGGATTCGCCCTCATTCTTTCCTATTTTTTTTCCTTTTTAACCTCGATTTTTTCAAGGGAAGCAAACTGCGGAAGCTCAGCTATTTCTTTTTTTTCTTTTCTCTTTGCCCAGAATATCAGGATTATTGGTAGGACCAAGACAGCGGCAAGGAAGCTGTAGATTATGGTTATTGCCGTGATGACTCCGAACTGCTGGGCTATGGGCATGGGAGAGAATATCAAAACACCGAAACCTAATATGGTGGTGACAGCTGATATGGTCAGCGCAGTTCCTGTGCTCATTATCGTTATGTGGACCGACTCATATATGCCTCTGTGCTGTTTTTCCCTCTCCTCTTTAAAACGCTCCATGACGTGAATTGAATAATCTATGCCCAGTCCGATTGTAAGGGCAGTAACCATCACTGTCAAGATATTCAGAGAAATAGATAAAAGGAACATGGTTCCGACTATCCACAGTGAACATAAAACCACAGGAATGGGGGGCATAATTCCCAAAAGTACATTTCTATAGAGGAAGATCAGAATTATGGCAGCCAGAATTACTGCTATGATGGTGGAGTTTATCATGTTCGCCTGCAATGAATCAACTGTCTCGATTGTTAGGACCATAAGACCAGTTACCGTGACCTTTGCGCCCACTCCAAAGTCAAGGTCTTTGACATTGTCCTTTAAATCCTGGTGCATCTCCCTGTTATCTGTGGACGTGAAGGTAGAGATGTAGACCTTGATCACGGCTGCGTCGTACATGCCTTCCTGGTTTCTGTGTATAAGCTTTCTTGCTCTTTGGCCAAAGGTCTGGTTAGATAGCGGATCTGATATCTCATCATTGCTCAAGAGGTAATCAAAAAAGGCCCTTATGTCAGAATTGGTGGCTGTCTCGTTGGGGAGTCCCTCATCCGTGACCTTGTATATTTGCCCGACAGTTGAATTTCTTTGAACTATCATCTTGCTAATGTCAAATATGCTCTCTGTCATGATCCTGGGGCCCTTTGAGGTGTTTATCCTGACAACATGCCTGTCGTCTTCGGTACGCTCAACAACCAATTTCATGTCAGCTAGCGCTTCTTTAGTGGCAAGGTCGTCCCCTTCTATCAATATATACGAAACAGCATAGCTTCCTATCTCGAAATTGTCCAATATTAGGTAGCTTGTTTTCACAGAATCCCAATCTTCGGGTAGAAACTCCTGCATCGTGAACTCTGATTCAACGTTCATGGCGCCAATAACCGAGCCCACAGTTAAAAACACGGTCAGGCCGGCTATAACTGCGGGATGTTTGCTTACAGCCTTGGATATGAGATCAGAGAATCTGTCATAAAGGCCCATCTTCTTGTCCTTCTCAGTATGCCAGGAGCCAATAAGCAGGGGGTGTTTTCCTGTTGGGTTCTTCATGTATTTTGTCATGGCCCTTTTATCTAGAAGGGATCTTATGGCACAGTGAAACGTCATTGTAAGAAGGAACGCGTAGAACACACCAGCTGCGCAGCTAATTCCGAAATCCCGAATCGGAACAACTGCCGAGGTTAGATTGGATAAGAAGGCTATTACAGTTGTTATCATTGCCAGGCCTATGGCTCCTCCGACGTTGATTATGGAGCTTCTTATTGCCTTACTCACTGTTTTGCCCTTTCTCAGCTCCTCCTGATACCGCCTTAGCACATGCACCGAATAATCCACACCCAGGCCGATTAGAAGGGGGATTACGGCCACCATCATTGCAGTCACAGAAAGTCCTAAAAGATACATGGTTCCTATCGTCCAGATGGTTGCGATAAGCAGCGTTATGACCGGTATCAGGACATAGCTTATTTTTCTGAAGCTCAAAGCCAGAATCAGGATGATAAGGCCGAATATCCCGCCTGCAAGGAATGTGAAGGTGTCCTCAGAGTTCAAGTCTATATCGTACGATATCAGATACTGGCTGGTCTGCTGGGTCGTAATGTAGTTGTATTCCCTTTGCTCAATAACTTCCCTGATCTTACCTGCCAGTTCCTTTGCCTCTACACTGGAAAGTGTTCCATTCATCTGGACGATGATGATGGTGGATTTCGCCTTTTGTGACTCAATGGAGAAATCCTCTGAAAAAAGGAGGCCCAATGCAAGCTCCAGCTCCACTATGTTTTCTTCCTTGATGGGCAGATCACCGATGATCTCGGCAAATTCTGTGATGTTCAAAGAACCGTTTAGGACCCCGAATATGATGTCAAGATACTCCTGAATCTCCTTATCGCTTATTAGATAATCTGTTTTTTGATAATTCATATCTAAAAGGTCAATTTCAGGATCCCTAATATTCCCCCTCTGCCACTTGACGATTTCATTTATAGCGTCCGCAAGGCTCAAAGAGCCGTCGACACCGGGAAGGCTCCTTGCCGCCACAGACACATTGTACATGCTCCTGATGACCTTGGGTTTTATGACGTTGTCCCATTCGTTGTCTTCCTCACAATATATCACATGCGCGTAGAACTCCTCTCCAAAATATTCATCCACCCGCTCCTGTGCTTTTACAAGGGGATTGTCGGGCAGGAATTTTTCAACATCAGTCTTGAAGGAGATGGCTGGTTCACCATCCACCTTTGGATTCAATTCTCCTTCCTCGTCAGTGAAGCTTATCCCCTTTATGGGGTACAGGACATAGGCCGTGATTATGGTTATAATGATTACGCCGATTATGATGGCTTTTGGCCTTTTTTCCACCAGATCGGCGATAAACCTCAACATGGAACCATTTATGATATGGCATATCGTGTATTTTGTTCTTTTGATGTATGGATATTGTATTTATTGCCAGAACCCTATTTTGATGGGCTGAAACTTAGAAAACAATATAAATACATAAACCATTGTGGCAAAATGAGGGAATAATATGCCGTTTTGCCCAAATTGTAGAAACCAGATAGGTGAGGGATTGACAATTTGTCCATACTGTGGAATTGATTTTGTACAACCACAAGCCGCCCAGCAGTATCCCCCGCAACAGCAACCACCCTCGAAAGCACCGTCTAAAGGCCCGTTAATAATCGGTATAGTATTGGCGGTAGTAGTGGTGATTATCATCGCTGTATTTGCAGTGATTATGCTGGACGGGGATGGAAATGGAAAAGATAATGGAAACGGGGACAAAAATGGAAAGGAAAATGGAAACGGAGATGAATCTGCCATAACCATGACTTTTGCTGAACTTATTGAGGATGTAGAGTCTTCAGAAAATACATTAGAATTTAAAACCCTTGAACCTGGTGATACACTGAAAATCGAAGATGAGATTGTTTACATTGCATCAGAATATGATGAATGGGATGAGGAAACTGTTACCTATATATGGTTTAAAAGCGCACATAAAAGTGAAGACATCGATGATTGGTATGATGATTATTGGGATGACTACTATAACTATGATTTTACCTTCAAAGGTAACTTAACTAATGATTTCGATGTGGAAGACGATGTGGTGGTTACTTTGCATGTAATAAAAATTGATATGTACGGCTATGAAAGGGAATATTTCGAGGAGATGTGGGACGAAGACGCTCAAACAGTTCAAAATCTCCCTAGCTCATGCATCAAGAAGGCGTGAATATCAAAAATACAGGCTGTAACCTATGATATGGTCATGAGGATTATCCCAATTATTGCCTTTGACCTTTTTTTCCATTAAGCTTGTGATAAATCCCAATATAAAACCACTTTGCATCAAATACCATTTATTTTATTCTTTTACATAAATGGAATTTTGGAAATAGTGAAAGAAATGTTATGATAAACTCCAAAGTTCAGAAAATAATATAAATAAAGATAACAGTGGGGTAAAATGAGGGAATGATACGCCGTTTTGCCCGAATTGTAGAAACCAGATAACTGAGGGATTGTCAATTTGTCCATACTGTGGAATTGGCTTTTTTCAACCTCGAGCAAAACCGCAGTATCCTCCACAACGGCAACCACCCTCAAAAACGCCATCCAAAGGCCCCCTAATAATTGGCCTTGTACTGGTTATTGTAGTTGTGATAATAATCGCTGTATTCGCAGTGATTTTACAAGGTCGAAATGGAAAATTAGATATAAATGAAAATGGAAATGATGTAACCATGACTTATGCAGAACTTGAGGATGATATAACATACAATGGAAAATACATACTCGATTTTATATCCCTCGAACCTGGGGATACATTGAGAGTAGAAGATGAAATAATATTCATTGCGTCAGGATATGACGAATCAGATTATGAGATCGCCACCCGCATCTGGTTTAAGAGCGAACATGAAGGTGAAGATACTGAGTTTTGGTATGCCTATAGTTCCCGCGAGGATAAATATTATTATCATAACTATGATTTTACATTTAAAGGCAATCTAACCGATGATTTCAAGGTGGGGGATGACGTTGTCATCACCCTGCATGTCATAGATGTCATATGGAACGGCTACGATTCGGAGTTTTTCGAGGAGATGTGGAACAAAGAAAATGAAACACCACAAAACCTTCCTAGAACATGCATTAAGAAGGCGTGAATATCCAAGATACAGGCTATATATCGTGTTTTTTCTTTCTTTTGTCTATTTGGAATCCTGGGAAAAAAACCAGAACCACTATAATTATATCAAATACTCAGAAAATAATATAAATGTAAAAACCATTACCATAAAAAGAGGGTTTATTATGCCGTTTTGTCAAAATTGCGGAAACCAAGTAGCAGAAGGATTTAATGTCTGTCCAAACTGCGGACAGAGCATAATGCAACCACAACAAGCCTACCAACAGTATCCTCCACAGCAGCAACAACCAATGCAACAGCCAATGCAACCAACACCCATGCCACCTCCTGCAGGTGGACCGTCCAAAGGCCCCCTTCTAATCGGCGTGGTCGTGGCTGTAGTTGTAGTGATAATTGTCGCCGTATTCGCGATGATGATGCTAGGCGGGAATGGGAACGGAAAAACAGTAACCATGACTGCGAAAGAACTTATGGACGATATAACTTACACAGAAGATACATGGGGATATAAATCCCTCAAACCTGGCGATACACTGAAAATAAAAGATGAAATTATTTACATTGCATCAGAATACGATGATTGGTATGAGGAAACCGTTACCTACTTTTGGTTTAAAAGTGAACATAAAAATGAAGACATCGACGATTGGTACGATAGTTATTGGAATGAATACGAAGACTATGATATTACCTTTAAAGGCGACCTAACTGATGATTTCGAAGAAGGAGACGAGGTAATCATTACTCTGCACTGTATAAAAGTTGAAAAGTACGGCTACGAACGCGAAGTTTTTAGAGAGGTGTGGGACGAAAAGGAAGAGACATTTAAACTTCCCACGAAAGACATCATAGAAAAGGCATAAACCTATCCCGTATGATCGGTCGGAATCATGGATACATTCCAGGATATAACATCATTGGCAACCATTGCCTTTGCTTACATAATACTCTTTATATTGCCTTTTTTATATGTAACTCACAGACTATTTTCTGAAAAAGGGAGGATCATTAAAATCTACATAAGCATGGTTCTGGGTTTATCCTGCTCCATTGCATTGGTAATTTTACTGGCAGTAGGTAACGTCTATAATCCATACACTTTTTTACTATGTTATCTAGCATTAATCGTTTCAATAAATGTATATTACTTCTACAGATCTAATTGGGAAGCGCTTAGATGGATATCATCTATTAGAAAATCAGATATAAATGCATTAAAACCAAAGATCATATCAACAATAAAATCCCCTATTTTCATCTTACTTACCATGGCCTTTATTTTGGGATTCTATACAAGGCTGTCCTATTCTTTTAATAGCATGCTCCTACCGAGCATAGATCCGTATGGACATCTGCTTGTATCAAAACTACTTGCAAAAGGAACTTTACACACTTCAATAGGTTATTATGACGGTGGGGTAAGGGGTTTTCATGCAGTCGCAACCACTATTCATTTTTACTCCCAGGTGGATATGTATTCAATTCTAAGATTTCTTGGAGGGTTTCTGGGAATAATATCCATTGGTTCCATTTACTGCTTGATATCCAATATTAGGGACAAATTGGCAGGCTGCATTTCAGCTATTTTTTATTCCGGTCTTATTGTTATTCCGCAAATAAATGTATTAATTGTTCGACAAACCCAATCCATACCAGAGGTATTGGCGATAATGATCATGCCTATAACGATATTTTCCATGTATGAAATGGTAATGGCGCAAAAACACCGCTCATTTCTTGGATTCATCGATAAAAATAGCGTGTTATTTTTTATTTCAGCTCTTACATTGTATGCGATACATCCATATACCCTCATGATGACCCTCTATATTCTATTTATTCTGATAGCAATCGGTATCATTTACCAGAAAAGAATTCGTACGATATTTGTAATCTGTCTTGTGGGAGCTCTCATTTTTGTTGTCAGCAGTTATTTTATCGGTAAAACATTTCAATTATATATCATCGATTGGGGTCCCGTTGTTCAGGATCTTCTAGAATTTAAAGGCTCTGTCATTCCATCCTTTTCTACATGGACCATTATCTCTATTTCCATGCTGTTCATTATATATTGTTATTTTATTAAGGATAAAAACAGACGAATTGCCATAATTTTTGTGAGTACTTCATGCATTCTCTTGGGTTTTATTGAGAGTACAGGCTATCTCACCATATCAAGACTGCCTTTAAGCAGGGTTATGCCATTTTTTGCTATCTGCGCAACTTGGCTTATAGGCGTAGGATTAAGTGAGATATTCCATTTAATTAACACAGGTGTATTCTCAAGTTTCCTTGATAAACATAGGATTTTTTGGTTATCTAATAATACCAGGTTGAAGGTGATGGCTTGTGTCATCCTCATGGTAACAGGTGTCTTTTTTATCCCAACATCCCCACCTGCTTTGACACCCATTGGATATGAGGACCCAATAGATGCGATGTTATCAATAACAGATAATTATCCATTGGAAGACACGACTGTTTATTCAGAAAAAATATTTCTTATAAATAGGGAAAGAACCTTAATCGAGCCAAAGGGAATACACATTGAGCTTCATGATCTTTTGTATGAATCACCTATCAATTACACACCCCAGACGACCTATACATTCATATTTATTGAAAAGAGACCTTATCCATTCAGAATGATTGTCAATATTGGAAATTACGAAGCTGAGTATATAATGAGCCAGGCAAAAATGTGGATCACTGAATATGAACTCTACAATGACAAAACCAGTATATATTATGAAACCGAGATTATTGTAGTATATCTAATTGAAGTAAACTAAAGATTACCTTTTTTAAGTCTTTGCTCATTTCAAAACGCCTTCTGTCCCGCAGGAAGGGCATTTTACACGAATGGGTTTACTTTCGTATTTTACTGTAAAGCCCTTTTTGCAGGACGGACACTGTATTGATTCAGTCATCATTTGGGGCTCAGCTTCAGGTTCAGTCTCAGCAGGAGGAGTTTTTTCGGGCTCCTCCTCTGTCGCTATAGTCACAGGTGCAGCTGCCGCTGCAGCCTCTTCAGCTGGTGCTTCAGCTTCTTTGGCCTTGCCCTCAGGAGCACCTGCTCCCCTGCGCTTCATTATTACCACTAGCAATATGACAAGGATTATAATGACGACGATAATAGGTACAACGAACATCATAATCTCCGGATCATCTTCAGATTTTGGAGCAACATTGATACTCAAAACCTTTGAAGCGACATTGGTACCGTCATATGATATAACCACAGTGATATTGTGACTACCCTCTGAACTTGGATTCCAATTTGCCTCATAATCCAAAGTGGCACCTGCCTCGATATTGGGCAGAGTTTCCTTTGCAACTTCAGTATCACCATCATTAACAGTTATTTGATAATCAGTTGCGCTTTCTTCGCCAATGTTTTTGATGTGAACAATTATCTTGTTCTCTGTTTCGACTTTGGGGGTGGAAGGGCTGAATGTCACATCCTCTATCACCAATGAGGTAGGCGGCTTTGTGTACGAATCCAAGCCCAGGCTGAAGAGCTTATTCCGGCTTGGATCGTAGGTTTCAATTTTAACAGGCACTCCTAGATCTTCTGAATAGTATTCGATAACAGATACACCAGGATTCTCATATTGGGTTTTGATGGCATATACATTGTCATAAGAACCTGAAATATCATTATCAGTAAAACTACTCCGATAAAAGAGGCATTCGCCTGAAATACTTAATTGATCAGTGTAATCCGGATTCTGTGTTGGTGATCCACTACCTTCCGTAGTGTTTGATTGTGAACTTGCTGTAGTGTCCAAGGTCCATTTATTACTCCAACCAACCTTGGCCTCAAAATTCTCGTGAGTTTCCAGGGGTTTTGGGGAATATGTGGTGAGTGTATCTACAGTCTTTTCAGGGCTGCCTATTACCTCACCTGTGGATATAGTTCGTTCCTGCACAGTTCCATAATTGGTATCTTCCTTCCAAGACCACCTGTCCACATTGTTCCTATACTCAACGTACCCCAGATCCTGTGAACCTTCAGTATGAGTATGAACTATATAGGCATCGTAATCTGTTCCGCCCACATTAACTGTTTCATAACCCACAACCTTTGTGTACATCTCATTGGAGATTTCTATTGGTATGCCGATTATTTGCGTCTGACCAACGCTCTTGTAATGGTATTGATCACCAATGTTGACCACGGGTTTTTTGGTAATCTGGGCGTAATTACCAGTGTTTTGGTCCGCCAAAATCCAGATTTCGTCTTTGGCATTATCTAAATCTTCACCGTCCATATACACCTCTATTTTGGTTTCTTCACCCGGTTCAAGGGTTGTGGTATCCAATCGATAGGACCATGAAGTTCCACCTGATACATCCTCCTCAGGACCGTTACCGATCTTTATCTTCACTTTACCCCCTGGTTTGTTATCTATGCTGTTTCTTACAACTCCTCTCACATAAATTTCACCATCCACAGTGGACTGATCCGAGGGTTCGGTGATAAGAAGCAGCTTGTCTGGAGCCAAGTCCAGATACCGTTCGTATTCATCTTCATGGGTGTAAACTGCTGCTCCTGAGAAATCGTACTGATTATCAAGACTCCCATCATCAGAAATATCACTTAAAAGGAATTTTATTCTGAGGGTGTTGCCACTTACAGTTGGTGACACTACAAATGTTTCACCACCCAATTTAAAACCTGCACCCACACCAGCACTGTAACCAATAATATATTCTTCTCCGTCTGCTAATACGCCGAAAGCATATTTATATTTATCATCGGAACTAACAATGGAACCTGCAACCTGCATGCTTAATTCGATTTTGGGGATTACTGGATTTGTATCATCGTATGTCGAGGTTATCTTCGTTATTTCAACATTGTTGTAAGGCTCGAATTTAAATGCACTGCCTTGCCTTAGCCTCATGGCATCGTCTTGTGGATCATATTTTGTCATGTTGTAGTCATCTTCAGAAAGCGGAGCCTCAACAGGTTGTATAACAATAATCAACAGGCTCGCCAACATCAAAGCAGAAATCAACAATACTTTATCTTTCATTGCCTCAGCCCCATTGTCAATCGTCTAATATTCTCATATGGATTATATCAAGGACTTCATATATCATGAGACGTATAAAAATTTAACCCCTTACTCAGGTTGATGAATATCCAATGGATATTTAATTGATTGGTAATAAATAAGGTCTGATGGAATTTGTATAAAAGAATTCTTGTAGGAAAATTTTAATATTAGTAAAATTATTATCCTCTCAAGGGAGTAGCCTTAAGATATGCGTGATAGAATTGGGGCGGAAAGGACTATTATCTGTTATTAATGGGTTATAGCAGACAAATTCTCCTCTTCATTCAGATATATACTTTTGGTAAAACTCTGCTTTGTGTAATTAAATCACCTCGGATAGATGGTTATATTCCATACGATCGTTCTCAACCAAGCCTCAATAGCCCTAAACCTGTTCTTTGTGCTGAA
>CP070751.1:3542087-3546064 GCA_020348445.1 Thermoplasmata archaeon | reverse complement strand
AAGGATATTTCCTCACTTTATCAGGCAGGCGACAACATCGAGTTCGTCCACCATGGCTATCAATTTGTCATCAGAGTCCCTTATGGGAAGCTGGCCAAAATCGTTTTTTCTCATGATCCGAGCTGCTTCAGAAATTGGAGTTTTCCGAAATACTGTAACGGGGTCCCTTACCATTATCTCCTTCACAGGTATCTTGGGCAATGTGATCTTGGATACCTCGTAATAAAGCTTCATTATATTTCTCATCCCTTCCCAGGTCCATACATCTTCATCCTCCCCAGAGCCAAGGTCTGATATGGCAGTTGATCCGTCCACAACACTCAAGTTAAATATATCTCTGTCCGTGATTATTCCGGAGAGCCTGGAATCGTCGTCGAGCACGGGAAAGGCATAGGCATTCGTGATCTTGATTATGGCTGCAACTACAGTCAAGGGTGTTCCTTCATAGATGGGGATGCAAGGCCGTCGAACGAGCTTCTCGATACTGCCCTTGTAATTCTCCTTCTCCACAATGGTTAGAAGATCAGTTGGAGTCACGATTCCTGCCAATTTTTTATTGGATACCACAGGTAGATGGTGCAGCCCCTTTTCCACCAGAATCTTGGCTGCTTTTCGCACATCGTCCTTGGTTACGACATAGGGGTGGTCCTTGTTGACTATCAAGGCCAGTTGCTCAACATCCGGTTTTGCGAAGATGTCCTGTCTGCTAACAAAACCAACGTATTTTGTTGTTCCCTCTTTTACAACTGGAACGCCTGTTATATTGTGCTGAACCAGAAGCTTCAGAACCTTGGATCTGCTCCCTGGTGCCTCGGCCATGATGGGTTTTTTGGTCATGATGTCTGATACCTTCAAGTTAAATCCTCCATATATTCGAATGTTCTGTCACACGATTTCTTATTTTTTGGACCAAAGGAAATCGTTTATGCAAATTATGGATATGTTCTGCGCGCACGCACCATTTACGAGGGCGTAGGCAGGATTCTTATATGGGAGTTGGAAAACGATGAAGTTCGCGTCCTTTCCCTGGGTGAGGCAAATATCGAAACTTGCATTTAAAACTTTGCGTGGATTTATCAGCACCATATCCAGAATGTCTTTGGCCTTGCAGCCTCCCTTGAGCCTAGAGATCTTATAAGCGAACTCCATCTCCCTGAGAATTGAGCTTGGGGAATTGAGCATGGCGTTGTCAGTTCCTAATGCCAGGGTAACATTCGATTTGAGCATCTTGGGAATATCTGGAACATGGCCAAAGAAAACTTCTGAGCGTGGGCAGAGAATGATGGGGACTTCATTTTCTGCGCAGATTTTTAGGTCGTCGTCTGTTGCCTTGTTCATGTGAATCAGATAATCGGGCTTAAGATCGAGAATAGAATCGATATCTTCCCTCACTGCTTCGCTTGCATGTAGGGCAAACATTTTTCCCTCTCTTTTTGTATGGGAGGCCACCGATTTAATTTCGTCTTCTTCCCAATCAGATATTGCGCTCACACCTATTCCGTCCACGATTTTCAGAAGTTGCTCCATTTCGTCCTTATAGTATCTCAAATCCGAAGGTCTTCCAAAGACTTTGGGTGAAATTGGGGAATCAGAAAATGCATCTTTTAGGATTTTCACGCCTTTTAGCCCCCCTTCCCTGAAATCGTTGAAATGTTCTATACCTGAATAAAGCATGTTTTTGGCAACCTGCCTCATGGAATTTCGCATACCTTCTTGCGATGTATCCCTGAGAATTCTATGTTTTAGGCCATCAGGGGGGGCCACAATCTCCCTGATTCCTCCTTGAACTTCGTCCATAATCACGGCATCCCCTATATGGGTGTGGGCGTTTGTGAATGTGGGTATTATTATACCCTTTGCGAGGGTATCCTTTTTCAATCCTTCCCCTGTCTCCTTTATTATGCCGTCTTCAAAGCCGAAATAGCCTTCTGTAAACTCCCCGCCATGATATATCTGGCCTGTTACATATCTCATAAATTGACCGTTTCTTGGGATAGAGGCACAATGGATATAATTTTTATGATGGCCCCCCTTTTTTGGTAACATGGCAAAAAAGCATGTCCTGATCATTAAAAAATCCCGTTTTTAGGGGTTTAGAGCCGGTTTTTCCCGGCTTTTCAATAATTATCCTCGATGATAACGGTAGCAAAACGTTTATCTACTAATCTAACCAAATATAATACCAATTACCTCCCTCCTATCGTCACGAAGAGATGGTGCCTAAAGGCGGCAGAGGTCCCCCCTCATTTTTCCTTTGCCGTTATCACCATCTCAATTGACTTTTTTTCAAACTTTTCACCTTAAAAGCGTATTATATCTTCTTTTCAAGCTCTTCGATCTTCTTTTCAAGAGCCCTGCCCCTCATTGCTACTGCCAGCTCGCCTCTTGTCTTCTCAACAAGGCTTCTTGCTATATCCTGCTTCCTCCTTATGGATACAAGGGCGTTTGGATAGTCGAATCTGATGAGAACCTCGTAGAACTTCTCCATCTTGGTGAGGTACGTCTCAGCGCTCTTTACATCCCCTGCCCTGAGGCACTCCAAAGTGAATCTTCGAAGCTCGCCAATTGAGTCCGCCAATCCGAGCAGATATGAGGTGTCAGTAACACCCAATTCCTTTGGAATCGGCATCTCTTCATTATTTATCACTGCAAGCAAAATAGCGCCCTCGCACAGCTCCTGAAAGGCGCTTTGGACAAAACCTGAATGCAAAAGGTCCGGATACTCCTGTACAAGGCTTCTTAATCTTGTGGCTTCCTCCCTTGCAGAGGTGAATATCTCGGTTACATCCTCCTTTCGATGAACACCCTGGGTGATGGCTGTGGAGAGCCTAGTTATGGCCCTGCAGGATTTCAGGGCAACTTCTCTTATTGCGTCCTTATCGTCAAGGTTCTTTTCTATCTGGTCGATTATTTCGTTAAGATTTTGCATTAAAAGGAGTAGTACATAAGGGGTTTTTAGGTTTTTTGCAGCATTTTGTGGTATCCGCCACCACCAGGGGTTTCTACAACCACCAAATCGCCCTTTTTCAAGGTTATAGTCACCTTTGAGGGCAAACTTATTGTTTCTCCCTCCCTTAAAAGATGATTTTTACCAACTTTTGCGTCTTCTCCCCCTAAAATGCCTTTTGGCGGGAACTTCCTCCTGTCTGAGATTATAGATAATGTACCATCCTCACCAAGAAAACGCACTGCCCTGCGGACTCCCAGGCCGCCTTTGAACCTCCCCTTTCCTCCTGTATCAGGTATCAATTCATAGTTCTCAACCACCAGAGGATACGCCGTTTCAAGGGCTTCTATTGGAGTATTTGCAGTATTTGTCATGTGGGTATGAATCCCGCTCTGGCCGTGCCTGAATGGCATTGCTCCTTCTCCTCCTGCTATTGTTTCGTAATATGTGAATCCTTTCCCTCCTATCAAGAGATTGTTCATGGTTCCCTGGGACTGGGCTGGTATTTTATCAGGAAGAGCCCTGGATAGAGCCATAAATAAAACATCAACGATTCTCTGGGAGGTCTCTACATTCCCTGCTGACACTGCCGCAGGGGGTTTGGGATTGAGCAATGTACCTTCTGGTATATAGACAGAAATTGGCCGAAGGCAGCCCTCATTGGGGGGAGCCTCAGGGTCAGTCACACAACGCATTACATAATAAGCCGAGGAGAGGGCCACAGCATAAGGGGAGTTGATGTTTCCTTTAACGTGTTTGTCTGTTCCCTCAAAGTCAATATCGATTTTGTCATCCTTAACCTCAATTCTTACCGAGATTTTCACTGGCTCATCAGAAATACCGTCATTGTCCATGAAATCCTGGGACTGGTAATATCCATTGGGAATTGCGGAAATGGCCTTTCTCACCCGAATTTCGCTATAATTGAGTATAGCCTCTACAAATTCATTATAATCCATTATACTGTACTTATTTATATAGAAAAGAAATCTCCTGGCACCCGTGTTATTTGCAGCAATCTGGGCCCTTA
>CP070751.1:3537733-3541987 GCA_020348445.1 Thermoplasmata archaeon | reverse complement strand
CTGGAGTTCCCTGGCCTCGCGCAGGGCTCCAAGGCCGGCTTTGGTGATTGTGTAGTAGACTCTCTTGTTCCCTCCGGTTTGATTGAGGATTTGCACCGTGCGGGAAGTCACATAGCCTTTCTTTGCCAGGTAATCCAGGGTGTTGTACAGAGTACCGAAGGTGAATGTCCTTCCGGTCATTTCGGTGATCTTATCCCTGATCCTGACACCATAAGCCTCGTCTTTGAGCCGCCATATGGCTATTAGAAAGATCTGCTCGTTGACTGATAAAATTTTCAATTCAAATCTCCTTATGTCTCTTTGTATAGTAATACGATATTATCGTACTGTCAATAACATTTACGTAATTTAGCTCAAAAAGGTTGCAGATATGGATTTTAATCCGAATTTAGCTGAAACGAAACATATCTCCTTACTTATGGCAACCTCTGCCATTTGACACGTGATATACCGGCTGTGTCTGACAACTCTTCTTAAGATGTGCTTCTTCACGCAGTTGCCTTTTTAACTCAGGGAATCCAGGGCTTTGGGGATTTGGATTGCATTCGTATATGAAAAAAATGAATGTTATATCTATAAATTGTATTTATTCCTTTTGTTAGAATTGGGGGGATTCATACCCTATTTTGAGCTTTACTTAAGCCGAGTATAAGCCTAAAATGGGGTTTAAAATTGTTGAACTAGGTTTAAAATGGTTTAAAATTTTCCCCAAGTACAAGGGGTAATCCTGTTTTACCTGTGCTATAAGCGTCTTCTGATAAAATGGAAGCTAAAGAAAAGTTCACACTCGACCAGGTGAACCGTTTTGTTCTTGAAAAACAGCACCTCACCGAAGGTTCTAAGATCAATGATATTTATCAGATAGCCCAGGACATCTGCGGCCTTCATGCCACTCATCCCATGACTCCCTATCTTTCTTTGTTCATCAGGACCAGGAAATTCAAGAGAGGAGATCTGGATGAGGTTCTTTATGAGAAGAGACTGTTGGGCAAGGTTCGTTATGCCCGGAAAACCGTGTATGTTATTCCGAAAGAAAGAATTTCCGAGGTGTTTTCCGCTACAAAGGGAATGTTGGAGCAGAGGTTTGGACCTTATCTGGAGTACTTGGGAATGACTGCGAAAGGTTTTGAAGACGCATCAAGGTCGATCCTTGAAGTGCTCAAAGGGAAGGGGATGACGGTTAAAGAAATTAAAAAAGAATTACAGGTCGACCTGAACATCTCCGCCATAGTTAACTTGATGTGTGACCAGGATCTGTTGGTTCGGGGGAATCCGGCAACAGGATGGAGGAGCAGTATTCATACCTATTATCCGTTTCATGAGTATTTGCCAGGTATTGATTTGAATGAAGTGGATGAAGTGGAGGCGAAGAAGTCAATGGTGAAGCAATATGTGGCTTCCTTTGGCCCTGTCACTGTGACTGATGCATCGTGGTGGACTGGATTCACGAAGACAGAAATCAAACATATTTTGAAAAATCTAAAAAACGACATGACTTCATTTGAAATTTCAGGTATTGAGGGAGAATATGTTTTACTCGCATCAGATAAGAAACGGCTGGAGTCGACATCTATTCCGGAAAAACCTTTAATCAATTTCATGCCGCTGCTCGATCCGTATCTCATGGGTTATAAAGAAAGGAAGAGATATTTAGCCCCTGAGCTGTACACAAGAGTTTTTGACCGCTCGGGGAATGTGACTTCAACGATCTTGATGGATGGGCGAATCATTGGAGTCTGGGACTTCGATGAAGAAAAAGAACCGACGGTCAAGATATTGTTATTTGAGAAGGCGGAGTCAAATGTATTAAAGGAGATTAACTCCCAAGCCAAAAAAATCGGAAAATTCATCTCCGGTGAAGATGTCCAGATTAGACAGTGCCGTTCCATGGTTCCTTTAACTGAGAGAACAATGGGAGGATTCATGTCTCCTCTTAGAGGTTGCTAGTCGGGGGCACATCTCAACTAATCGGGGTCGCATCTCTCCATTCGATATTTTCATCTGAAAAATTGCAAATGTCCTATCTCCTCTAGCCCATCATCCAAATTCTTTACACATTATTAGACCGAATTAATAATGTATTCTGAAGGAAAGGAGAGAGTGTTAAATAGCCCAATGCAATTGTCGAATGTTGAGACACAACCCCTTTTATTTTTCAAGGACTAGTCCTTAAAGGTGAGATTTATCCCTCGGTTAAGATAATTTTTCCAAGGACAAAATCATCTCTGATTTCACCCCTCATTTGATTGACACTCCAGAGGAAATTCTATTAAACTAAAAGCCGAATCAACCAGGTTTGGAAAAGAAGCGTCATATGGTTCCCAAAAAACAAGATTTCTCTCACATTAACACAATCACTGCAATGTATTTTAAAAGGGCAAATCTATGCCTGGGGAACAAAGTTATGATCGAAGAACAAATAATAAATAAGGAAACATAATCTTGAACTTAATGATTTTAAATAAACGGAGGGGAATATGAAGAAAATAGCTTTAAGTATGTTTTTAGCCATTTTGTTATTCTCTCTTCCTCAAACTGTATCTACCTCGCCAGGTAGTGAAGGTTCATATGTATTTGATCTTAAATGGGGAAGTTCGGGTTCTGGAAATGGCCAGTTCAATATGCCTAGAGGTGTAGCCGTAGATTCAGATGGAAATGTTTATGTGGCCGATAGTAACAACGATCGGATTCAGAAGTTTGACACAGATGGCGGTTTCCTCACGAAGTGGGGTGTTTATGGTTTTGGAGATGGCGAGTTTGATACTCCCTGGGATGTTGCTGTTGATTCAGATGGAAATGTTTATGTGACTGATTGGTATAACGATCGGATTCAGAAGTTTGACACAGATGGCGGTTTCCTTAAGAAGTGGGGTGTTTATGGTTCTGGAGATGGCGAGTTTGGTCGGCCTAGAGGCATTACTGTTGACTCAGATGGAAATGTTTATGTGGCTGATACTAACAACCACCGGATTCAGAAGTTTAACTCATCGGGTGGTTTTATTATGAAGTTGGGAAGTTTTGGTGTTGGAGACGGCGAGTTTTATCTCCCAGGTGATGTGGCTGTTGACTCAGATGGAAATATTTATGTTGCTGATACTTACAACCATCGGATTCAGAAGTTTGACTCAGATGGCGGTTTCCTCACGAAATGGGGTATTTATGGTTCTGGAGATGGACTGTTCAAATCTCCTTGGGGTGTAAGTGTTGATTCAGATGATAATGTTTACGTGGCTGATACTAGCAACAATAGAATCCAGAAGTTTGACTCTTCGGGTGGTTTTATCATGAAGTGGGGAAGTTGGGGCATTGGAGACGGCGAGTTTTTTCTTCCATATGATGTGGCTGTTGATGTTGATAATAATGTCTTTGTGGTTGATACTTTCAACAGACGAATCCAAAAGTTTTATTTTGTTCCTCCACTGGGAGTGACGTCCCCCAACGGTGGAGAGATATTGGTTGCCAATACAACCCATGACATAATCTGGGAAACCGGTGTGGTCAATGATTATGTAAAAATTGAATTCTCCCACAACAACGGAACGGATTGGGAAGAAGTTGTGGCATCCACTGAGAATGATGGCTTGTATGAGGATTGGTATGTTCCGTGCAATCTGTCAGCCGAATGTCTAGTCCGGATCACAGGCCTGGATGATTTGCTTCCGGATGTGAGTGATGATGTTTTCTCCATTGAATCAAGTACACCACCCGTGATAACGCTCATTGGACCACCCGAGATTATTTTGGAATGTGGGATTGGCACCTATGAAGAACTGGGCGCGACTGCCGAAGACGGCTGCGGCAATGATGTACCAGTCGTCATCAAAGGTGAAGACGAAGTCGATACTATGATATGTAACACTTACATAATAACCTATGACGCTATAGATCTTTCTGGCCAGGCGGCCACCCAAGTGATTCGCACGGTGATCATCCGCGACACAACTCCACCTGTTCCTGATGTGGCTCCTTTGCCGACTCTGGAAGGAGAGTGCTCGGTAGAGATCACGACAGCACCGACTGCCAGCGATAGCTGCGCTGGCTCCATTGAAGGGACAGCGGCTGATCCGCTTCCGATAACTATCACTGGAAAGGGTACCCATACAGTGAAATGGACGTATGATGATGGGAACGGGAACGTCACGGAACAAACGCAGACTGTGAATGTCATTGATGTGACTCCACCGGTTCCTGATGTGGATCCTTTACCGACACTGGAAGGGGAGTGCTCGGTCGAGATCACGACAGCGCCAACTG
>CP070751.1:3535444-3537633 GCA_020348445.1 Thermoplasmata archaeon | reverse complement strand
TGTTAGCTATCTCACCTTTTTTGGCGCTAACTACGACCGTTCGATTATGGCAGGCATGAATCAGTTCCTTCTTGTAGCCATCGGCCAATAGTGTTTTGATAACTCCTTCCAACTGCCAGGGTGTAGTGGAACAGGCAGGATAGAAGTGGTGCCAGGAGATATTGATCTTTAAAGCGGTATGGTTTGCCTTTAATAAATATTCTTCATAATTCGCTAGATGCAATAATCTCCCATAATCATTGAGCACTGTCTCAGGCATCGTTTTTAATATTGCTACTCGACTTGTCATATGTATTTAATGTGTTATCAATTTTGCTTTGAAAAATTAATTAGTAATGGATATTTTACTCCTTCTATTATTACTTCTTTATATCCAAATTTCTCCAGCCTATCCTTACTAAGTCCGTAAGGAAAACCATAGATCGCGGTAGGTCTTTGTAATAAAATATATTCCGCTATTTCTTTCTTGGCATTCCCTCTATTTTCTGGCACAGCATCATCACCAAAAATGATAGAAGTGATTGGAATTTTGTGCTTTTTTTTGATAAGCGCTATTGCCTTATCTGTAAGCCCCCACGTATCAATAATCTTACCAGGGAAAAAATAGCCGGATATTCCAGGCTCACCAATAGCCAAAGATGTATTCCCTAAATTGTTCTTGATTAAGTATTCAGCAACAATACGATAGTCTCTTCCATAAGTCCATTTATACCTCTTGTGAAAATCCCTCGAGTAATAACCCAAAACGTGAATCGGAGCCAATATCAGCGGGATCATGAGAAACAGTACATAGAATCTAGGCTGAATATGAGCTGAAAACCTACTGTGGATAGTTCCAGTTGCTGAGATTCCCAAGAGAACAATCAAGGGGATCAATGCAGTCGCATAGCGATGCCCCACCATACAATCCCCCCTTACCCCCACGATAAATCCGCTGTAAATGAAGACGAAACAGATAAGCAACTGCTCGGCCCTGGAAAAACCCAACCTGAGTTTCCAAACAAACAAAACCGGGATAAAGAACACCGGAATATTATTTACCGTTACAAAATCGACCATGTAGCTTACACCGCCACGCAGTAACCTCCAGAATCCTGTACTCCCTTTAACGATAACGGTATTAGGAAGGAAACTGTCATAATAACCCACACGCCAAATATGATATGACCCCACTAAAACTATGCATAAGATTATTGGCAAGATAACTTCGCGGAAAGAAATTCCTTCCTTGCACTTAAATGATTCATACAAAACCAAAATTAGACTAAAGATGATCCCGTCAAATCTTACAAAAGAAGGCAAAGCCATGCCCATCCCCTTGAGCATGGACGTTGAGAATGATTCGCTCTTCAACGTCGAAGTCCAAACAGCAAAGACTAATGAAAACATAAAAAGTGGGGTTTCAAGAGTGCCTGAAGCCCAATATAAAATAGAAGGAAAACTTAATATGAGAATAGATAGAACGAATGTTTCACCCAAAAAATAAATGGCGGGTCTATTATTATCTCTTTTTAGGATTAATATGCAAAAAAAGAGAGATAAAAGAGCAAAAAAAACTCCTGCCCATTTTGCAAATAAGGGTACATCAAATCCGATTCTTGAACCCATAGTTAACAATATAACCCAGAGAAAATTCGAATATCCTTCGACATGCTCGCCAACATTAAATACAAGCCCATTCCCATTAACAAAATTCCGAGCATAACGGAAACTTATATAGGCATCATCAATCTCTATCGCAGGGATTGATGATTCAAAAAAGATAAAACACAATACTACGAGCAACAAGGCCATCTTAAAAGCAAGAATCGTATATTGTTGGTTGTGTAACATGGGTTTTTCCACAAAAAGTTTCATTTCTCAATTCTTGCCAAGGTTTATTGCTGAAGTGGAGAAGGGGGAAGATAAAGTCTTACCAATATAAGACAAGAATAACTGCGAAAACATAAATGCATGCATTTAGTATCATAGTTTTATCTTTAAGGATGATGCTTTCTGGGTTCCCACCTTCATTTTTCTGGTGGATGAGGTAGAGATAACGAAAAATTCCGAACAAGACTAAGGGGATGGTGTATTTTAGATTTGTCGTTCCGAATTTTTGCGCCGTTTCAGTGGCCATAGTATAGAGCGCGTATGAAATGAGGGTTGAAGCCGTGACTACGGCAATCATCTGATCGAGGAGATAAGGA
>CP070751.1:3530628-3535344 GCA_020348445.1 Thermoplasmata archaeon | reverse complement strand
CCGAGTTCTTTAGAGCAGGATTCCAGATATTATATTTGGGATAATCCGGATTTAATATATGGGGAGACAATACAGAAAGCATCATTAAAACATAGTTTGACCATTAATAAACTGAAATTAAACAGTTTTGTTTCTTACTTGCGATATCGTCTGGATACAGAATCAGCCTTCGGCATGATTTTTTATCCGAATCTTCTTTACAAATTTACAGGTTCTGATGATGTGTTGTTTGAGGAGAGCGTCGTTTATAATTTTAAAGAAAATTTAGAATTTGTGGCGGGATTGAGCTATCAATATTCCGGCGCTATGCCAAAATCCAATGATTTAATAAAGCCATTCGATGAGGATTTCTATAAGCCATTCAGCACAGATATACCTGAACAGGGAATATATCAAAGTCTATTGCTTGGAGATTTTGGATTTAATCCTTTAATATATAAGAATTTCGCGGGATTTCTTCAAGGCACATATTCAACTGATAAATTCACGCTGATGATGGGCGTCCGCTATGATGATCATTCAGAATATGAAAATAAGATCAATCCTCGTCTAGCCGGACTTTATAAAATCGGCAAAAATACGTCTTTTCGAGCATCTTATAATCGTGCATTCAGAGCTCCTCCCCCTTATAAAGTATATAATTCTATTGCTGTGGATAATGGGGATGGATCCATATTTTATTTGCAGATTCCAAATGAAGATTTGGAACCGGAAGAATTTTCATCCTTTGAGATTGGATTAAGACATCTATTCAGCAAGAATATCTCTCTGGAACTTATTGGCTATCGCAATGAAATATCAGGCTTAATCACGAGCGGACGCAAAGAATTGGATCCTTCGGTCTATCCTTATGCTGACTCAGCCTATGCCAACGCAGATATGAACAGTATAGATACAGAATCTGTTCTGTATGGAGCAGATTTGATATTTAGCTGTAACAACTTATACGAACCTCTGAATGTCAATGCCAATTTTTATCTAAGCTATATGAAGGGTAGAGAATCCCTGCCAAACGGAGATGAAATTGATTTGTTTAGAAATGCCCCCGAATTTTTGACAAAGCTGAGAGTGAGCGCTTTTCCAATCCCTAACCTTTATGTTGGGATTGATGGGATTTATTGCAGTGAATGGTATGCTCGGATTTACTCTGAAGCGGATTTGAACAATCCGGATAATAAATCCGATGACTATTTCACAGTGGATTTTATCACTTATTATAAAATTCCTACAAAATACGGAGATTTCAGAATTAGTCTTAAAGTTAACAATATTTTCGATGAATCTTATGGAGGCTTTAAGTATAGAGATAATCCTCAATATAAAAGAAGCTTCTACACCGGAATTGAATTTAGTTTTTAGAAAATGATATTAGCAGAAAATTGGTCTCAGAGCCGGAAAAAGAGACATCTTCCACTGAAGGAGAGGAAGTCGAAACAAGGGGCTCAGTAATTTTAGCGTAAATGTAAGATGCAAGATTCGTTCAACGATAAATACACAAGAAAGATTAAATGGCTAAATCGGCTGAGAAGGTATCTTTTGATTCTGTTTATTGGACTATCAATGCCCGTATCCGCCTTTGCCCAACAAAGCGAATACACAATAAAAGCAGTGTTTTTGGAACACTTCACGCGTTTTATCGAGTGGCCAGAATCATCAGGAATAGAGGACACCTCCTCTGCTTTTGTTATTGAGGTCATCGGTGAAAATCCATTCGGTTCGATCCTTGAGGAAATTTATGCGGAACAAAAGATAAAGAATAAAAGGGCAGAAATCCGGTATATCTCAACTCCAGATGAAATAAGTGACTGTCACATCCTGTTCATTTCGAAATCCGCCAAAAGCATACTCCCTGATATCTTATCATGTACGAGGAACAGACCGATTCTCACCGTCAGTGATACAGAGGGTTTCGCCCAAAAGAGGGTTCTCATTAATTTTTATCTGTCTGGAGACAATATAAAGTTTGAAATCAACGAAAAGGCTGTTCATGAGTCGGGATTAGTCATGAGCTATAAGCTGTTGAACCTGGCGAGAATTGTAAATCCAGTGAGAATCAGAAAATGAGCGTATTTTATAACCTGTCAATCAAAAATAAGCTAATCGGGATTATTCTTTTTGTGACGATACTTGCTCTGGGGCTTGGATTTACATTAGTAATTGTCAGTGACATTAAGTCATTTAAAGAGGATATGAAGAGCCAGACTGTTGTCACGGCGCAGGTCATCAGTGAATACTGTGTGAGTCCACTCGTTTTCAAAGATAACGCGGGCGCTGAACAGATACTGGCAAAGCTGGCGGATGTCCCCGCAATAATCAGGGCCAAAGTCTATGATACGAATGGAGAACTGTTTGCTGAATTTGCAAGTTCTGAGGAGCCTGAAATAAGGTCACCAATAGTGCGGGAACGCTTAAGTGAATTTGTAGATAATTATTTGTATGTTTCTCAGCCGATTCTTTATAAAGACGAAAATTATGGAACTATATATCTTCAAGCATCTACTCAATTGCTCAACGCAAAGATCAGAGCTTATCTGCGATACATGGTGTTGTTAATGGCTGGTTTGACAATGATCTCGGTTTTTCTTGCTTTAAGGCTTCAGCACATTATTTCGAAACCGATTTTGAATCTTGCCGAGGTCGCGCGGCAAGTCGCTAAAGAGGAAAACTATTCTGTCAGGGCAGAGAAAAAGGGAGACGATGAGATAGGCTTTCTCTATGATGGATTTAACAATATGCTGGAACAAATTCAAAATCGGGAAATAGAAAGGGATAAAGCCGAATATGCGTTGCGGGAGAGCGAAGAGAAATTCAGATCCCTTACATCAAACATTCCCGGAGCTGTCTATCGATGTGCCAATGATCCTGACTGGACGATGGACTTCATCAGTGATGTCATTGAAGAGATTTCCGGTTATAATGCGTCGGATTTCATTCAGAATCGAGTGCGTACATTTCCCAGCATTATTCATCCTGATGACAGAAAGATGGTGAGAGAGACCGCCCATGAAGCCATTTCAAAGCGTGTGCCCTACATAATTGAGTATCGGATTATCCGGTCCGATGGAAATATTAGGTGGGTCTATGAAAAAGGTCAGGGTATTTTTTCCGACGATGGGATACTTCTCTGGCTTGACGGAGCCATTTTCGACATCACTGAGCGCAAGCAGGCGGAAGAGGAACTGGCACAGCATCGGGAACATCTTGAGGAGTTGGTTGAAACTCGCACAAAAGAATTGAAAGAGAAACAGGCCCAATTGATACAGTCTAGCAAAATGGCTGCATTAGGCAGTTTAGTAGCGGGTGTGGCGCATGAAATCAATACTCCGGTCGGAGCTATTAACAGCATGCACAATACTCTAATGAAGGCATTCGAGAGACTGAAGGCTGAAATGGAGAAGAGCCTTCAGAAGACACATAGAGAGCATAAGAATATTAACAAATCGTTAAAGATCATTGAGGATGCTGATAGAGTTATTCAATCCGGGACTCAACGAGTTATAGATATTGTGCGGAGGTTACGGAGTTTTGCTCGACTCGATCAAGCGGAGCTGAAAAATGCAGATATAAACGAAGGATTGGAAGATACTCTGACAATAGTTCACCACGAAATAAAGCATAACATCAAAGTTATAAGAAACTACGGAGATATCCAGAAAATTTCCTGTTTTCCCGGACGCTTGAACCAGGTGTTTTTAAATCTTCTTATTAATGCCAAGCAAGCCATAAAAAATAACGGCGAAATTACGGTTACATCTTACTCCAAAAATAATAAAGTATATGTTGAAATAAAAGACAATGGAGAGGGGATCCCCGAAAAAAATATTAACAAAATCTTTGATCCCGGATTTACGACACGAGGAGTCGGGGTGGGCACTGGCCTGGGTCTATCTATCTGCTATCAAATTATGCAGGATCACTTAGGAGAGATTCTGGTTGAAAGTGAGGCAGGTAAAGGCACAACCTTCACTTTGGTTTTGCCAACAGACCTTGAAAAGAAGCTCAATCTTGATTCGCCCAGATCAAAAGTTTAATTGCGTTTTGATTGGATCAGCTCATGCCTCCGAACATTTTCGCTGTTCCTTCTTCATCTGGCCTTTTAATCAGTGGGCTCACTTCTTCAGGCCAAAGCAGAAAAAATCGATAAGCACCTCAAAAAGAAGGGCGCTACCGGTCAGAATTATGCAAAGCATGTGGGAATGATAGAGAGTGTCGATGAGAATATTGGCCGCATCCTGGATGCACTGGAGAGTCTGAACCTCACCAAGAAAACCATAGTGTTTTCATCCGCATGCGCCGAATTTTACTCATTTATCTTTTCATTTAGCCGCAAATATCCGAGGGGAGAAATCGTTGATATTATCCAACAGCATATAATAATCGAGATTCTGGGCTTTTGCGGATAGTTAATGAGAACTCTTTTTATTCGTTACGCAGTGAATTTACAGGATTAGCCACAGCAGCCCGAATTCCCTGAACACAGACTGTCGCCAGAGCTATTGCCAGCGCTCCAGCCGCAGACAAAATGAACACGAAGAGGCTCATGTGGATGCGGTAGGCAAAATCCTGCAGCCAGGTGTTCATGGAATACCAGGCAATAGGGGAAGCGATGACGATTGAGATAAGAACAAGCAGGATAAACTTTTTTGACAACATGGCCACAATATTCGTCGTTGAAGCCCCAAGAACCTTTCGGATTCCAATCTCTTTTATCCTGTT
>CP070751.1:3527650-3530528 GCA_020348445.1 Thermoplasmata archaeon | reverse complement strand
GAAGAGAAGGCTTTTCCTGGTGTAACCAAGAGTTTATCCTGGGAAGTTTTTTACGAAGTGGAAAAGAACGGAGTCAGATTTCCCAGCAGACAGTTGATCAAAGACATCTACTTAACTGAAGCCGGCAAACAGCATCCCAGATACTTAACCACATTCGTTTATGACAACTATAAATTTTTCACCGTGGAAACAGAAATCAAATATGAGTAAAATCATACTAAGGTGATCGAGTAACAGCGTTAACGTACCTTATCCTAGAATTTTGTCCGAATATATTTATGCGCTGAAAAATAACAAGCGCCCCATCAAATCCAGAAATTAAGCCAGTTTACCGCTCATTTCAATCGTTCGCTACTGTACACTGTTTGTTACGTCAGCGAACACTTCTCCAGTCGGAGCGTCAGATGGAAACGTTCGTCCTCTCTTAAAGTAAAAAATTGGTATATTAATTGCATTCTTGTATAAAAGAGGAAGGCTACGATGCTCAAAAATTACTTGAAAATCGCTTTAAGAAACATAAAAGACCAAAAAGGATATTCCCTTATTAACATTGTCAGCCTGGCCATCGGCTTGACATGCTGCATGTTGATACTACTCTACATCCGGTATGAATTCAGCTACGATAAATACCATGATGATGCCCAACATATTTATCGGGCCGTGAGAGAGCAACAAGGGAGTCCAGTCTGGCTTAACTCATCAGAACATCCCCTGGCAGCCGCATTAAAAGAAGACTTTCCTGAAGTTGTCAAGGCCACACGAGTAAAAAGAAATGATGAATATGGAGTTGTTGAATACAATTCAAAACTCTTCAACGAGGATGGCATATACTTCGCTGATCAGGATTTTTTGGAAATCTTCAGTTTTCCGCTCGTTTCCGGGGAAAAGCACACCGCATTAACAGAACCCTTTTCCGTTCTTCTCACCCAGGAAATGGCAGAGAAATATTTCGGCGACGAGGAGCCAGTGGGTCAAATCCTCAAGATCAAAGAGTGGTATAGCGACAAAAAATACGGCTATAAAATTAAGGGTGTTCTTAAAAATATTCCCAGAAATTCTCATTTCACGTTTGATTTTCTATTATCGTACAATACGTTGTACACCCTGAAGTACGGGGGAAGGGATTCGGTTGAAACGTGGAGCTATTATGAACCCAAAACATATATCCGGTTGGAACCAAATGCCAACTCTGCAGACCTGGAAAGAAAATTTCCCGCATTCTTAAGAAAATACAGAGGCGAGGATTATGATTCATCAAAACTTCATATCCAGCCTCTGACAGATATCCATCTGGGGGGAAACCTGCGCTTTGAGTTAGAAACGAACAATGACATGAAAAATATCTTCCTCTTTTCTGCCATAGCCTTTTTTATCATGCTCATCGCTTGCTTGAACTACGTGAACCTTTCTGTTGCCCGGTCAGCGAAACGGGCTGTTGAAGTCGGAATGAGGAAAGTCGTGGGCGCCCATAGGTCTCAACTGGTCAGGCAATTTTTGGGTGAATCCATGGTCTTTTCTCTCCTTGCTCTTATGATCTCGGTTTTAACGGCCGACCTTGTACTGCCGGTGTTCGGTTCTTTGATAGACAGAGATCTGACATCAAGCTTGTTTCTGGACCTGGATATTTTGTTCGTTTTTCTAGGCATTGCAGTTTTGATTGGATTCCTTTCCGGGGCGTATCCGGCGCTCATTATTTCCTCTTTTCATCCTATCCAGATTCTCAAGGGGACATTAAGAATCGGTTCCAAAAGCTCGGTTTTTTTCAGAAATTCTCTGGTCGTGGTTCAGTTTGTTGTATCGATTATACTGATTGTCTGCACATTCGTGATCCACAACCAGCTCAGTTACATCAGAAACAGAAACCTAGGATTCGATAAGGAACAAATCATCACGGTCTATACTATGGATAGAAATCTGGAAAGGAACTCAGAACCATTAAAAAAAGAGTTAATGAATAATCCCGGAATTGTGGGAGTCTCCGTTTCACTCGACTTGCCCATAACAATACGCAGGACTACTACTATTGAATGGGAAGAACAGGGGGAGAATCGGGAGTTAGGATTAAATTATACCTTCGTCGATTATGACTATTTTAGTGTCTACGGAATAGATGTCGTACAAGGGAGAAACTTTTCGGAGAATTTTCTCACGGATAAAGAACAGGCAGTTGTATTAAATGAAACAGCAGCGAGAAATCTGGGTTGGGAGAATCCTGTCGGAAGACGGATTCAGACCCAGGGAAGGGAATGGACTGTTATAGGGATGACAAAGGATTTCCATTTTCACTCACTTCACAGGAGAATCGATCCCTTGGTTTTCCTGTTTCACGAAGGCAGGGGTATCGATTACTTTTCTATCAAGGTCAGTCCTTCTGATATTTCGAGCACCATAGGTTTCATCGAAGAAAAATGGAAAACATTCTCTCCCGAATTTCCTTTTCAATATGCATTCCTAGATGAGAGGATTGACAGGATTTATAAAGCCGAGAAGAAATTGGGACAGAGTTTCAATATTTTCACATTTATTGCCCTCTCTATCGCTTGTTTGGGTCTGATTGGCCTGGCGTCTTTTATATCAGAGCAGAAGAGAAAAGAGATCAGCATACGAAAGATCCTTGGCGCAGATTTTCAGAGTATCATAGTCCTTCTTGCAAGAGAGTATATGAAATGTATCGCTGCAGCGGCAGTGATTGCCTGGCCCATTGGCTATTTTGTCATGAGCAGATGGCTGCAGAACTTTGCTTATAGGATTAATATTGGATTATGGACATTTGTGCTTTCAGCCGCTCTAGCTCTGATCATCGCCCTGCTCACGGTCAGCTATCAATCATTCAAGGCCGCCTTTGCCAATCCTGCAGATTCATTGAGGTATGAATAAA
>CP070751.1:3372247-3527550 GCA_020348445.1 Thermoplasmata archaeon | reverse complement strand
GTGGATTACATCCAGATACACGATGCAGCTGTGAGTGGTAATGTCATTGATACAATGACTTACGGAATTCTAGAAACAGATACATTTTTTGCCATTGGTTTCAACAATACAGCAGATAATATTGGAGTAAGAAGTGTTGACTGGGAAAGCGATACACCCGGAGTGGGTACGGTGACTCCCACTGGATCGTCCACGACATTCACTGCACAAAGCATATCAACCACTGGTACTTGCACTGTAACTGCCACTTATGCACCAGGTATTGATTTCTCAACTGGTGATTTAACTGTGTTGGCTCCAACGTTCGATTATTTCAGAATAGAAGATGCAGCAGGCGGTTATGCCAATGAAATCACCACAGATTCCTTTGCACCAGGTGGAACCAGAAATTATTATTGTGCACGTTACAACGCCACGGGAACTGGAGTTTATATTGGCACCGGAGAGGCGACATGGACAGTAGAGAGCGCTGTGGTGGGCACTGTTACCCCACCAACAGGAACATCGACACAATTTGAGGCCACAACCGCAGGATCGGGATATCTGAATGCCACCTTTGGTGGAATGACCAAAACCGTTACAATAACTGTCACTGATACAATCCCGCCTGCAAAACCAACTGGTCTTACCGTTGCTCAGGTTGCTGCCGGAGGTGCATTGGATCTATCATGGACCGCTAATACAGAGACTGATTTGGCAGGATACAATATCTATAGATCAACCTCAGCCGATACTGGATTCGAATTGGTGAACACTGACGCTCTGGTAACTGATGCAGCATATACGGATTCGGGGTGTGTTGATGGAACCACATATTACTACTACATCGTTGCCGTGGACAATGCTCCAACACCAAATTATTCAGATCATTCAGATACAGCATCAGCCACCTGTGATGCAGATACAGATGGCGACAATACCTTCAACCTCGCGGACCCAGATGATGACAATGACGGCTTAACCGATGCAGAGGAGGACAAAAATGGCAACGGTGTTTGGGATGAAGGAACAGAGACCAATCCTCTAAATCCTGACACCGATGGCGATGGTCACAACGACAAAGAGGACGAATATCCCTTGGATGCCAGCAAATGGAAGAAAGAGGAGGAGGAATTCCCGGTAGCACTCCTAATATTACCTATAATAATTATTATAATACTGATATTATTGTTCGTGCTCTTAAAGAAGCGCAAACCAGCGGCTCCACCTCTCCCAGAGGAAGAGATGCCTCCAGAAGAGGCACCGCCTGAAGAAGAGGTACCGCCTCCAGAGGAAGAATTACCCCCAGAAGAGGCACCACCTGAGGAAGAGATGCCTCCTGAGGAAGAAGTGCCCTCGGAAGAGGCACCATCGGAGGAGGAGGTCCCCCCACCAGAGGAAGAGGCACCACCGGAGGAGGATGTGCCACCCCCAGAGGAGGATGTACCGCCGGATGAGGGAGGCATACCGCCACCACCTTAAGACTGTCGGCTTTCGTATTCACGATCTCAGAATCAATTAGATAAGGGGAAACCTACGATACCCGTAGGTAATGGAATTGAGGTGAATGAATATGAGAATAAGAAAAGGACGAGTTGTATTTAGCGCGATAGTAACCAGCCTTCTAGTTATGACAACAATTGTCTCAATGCTCGTTGTCACGAAGGCGGATTATTTCCCAAATTATGTTGAGGGGTATGTGGAGCCAAACTCTGTAACAGGAGTGAGGGCTTGGGATGCTACCCAAAATGGGAATGCCGTTTGCTACAGACAGGATTGGAGGAACAACGGCACTTCCACCAGTGCAATTTGGGAAAATATCACTGCCGGGACAACTGATTTTTATTATTGGAATGCCGGGAATGATATTGACTGGTGGCCAGATAACCAGAATGACCCCACCGTTATCGTAATCAACAGAGAGGATGGAACTTACGCCGGAGGGGACAGAGTAGGATATGTAGCTCATACAACAGGCATTTGGGACAATCCTGATTATTATCCCACCTGTGAATTACAGAAGATACCTGTGCCGACTATAACCGTCAATGGTACAGATTATATCAACGTCTCTTGGACTCCTCTGCCTGATCCTTATAATCTGATTGTGGGATATACCCTTTATAGAAGCGAGACAAATGACAGCGCTGGCAGTTGGTCCATTGTATCCGGGATCTCCAAAGACGCTCCCATAACGGACCCGTATTTCAATGATACAGGTTTGCCATCAGATGAGTATTATTATGCACTAAAGGTAGTTTTCAAGGGATACACTGATCCCCAATCAATGACTGTAAACAATTACGAATGCCAGTATCTTGGTGAGGGCTCCGGACAATTTCAGGCACCTAGGATTGCTTATATATTGATTACTGACCTCCCAGATGGTACACCTCTTGGAGGGGGCCCAGTACCAGTAGGTTTTACAGAGTGGGGCTACTGTTCTGCATATAACGATACTGCAGGCTTTTT
Organism: Thermoplasmata archaeon; assembly: GCA_020348445.1. Taxonomy (GTDB): domain Archaea; phylum Thermoplasmatota; class Thermoplasmata. The sequence goes on along the minus strand of CP070751.1, from coordinate 3,525,099 downwards.
AGGTGTAGTGAGTGCAGATTGGACTGCACAGGGCGGTTTATCTTCGTTTTTGGGATCCACTCCTGATATCACAGGTGGAATCGATGTGGGATTAACGGGCGGAGTATTTGCTTGGTTGAACGCAAGTTACAGCACGTTGACAGCCAGTGTGCAGTACGATATAATGCTGCCAGAGGTGGACTACATTGAGATCACTGATATCCCCAATGGAACACAACTATTAGGTGGCTCAGTGCCTGTAGGCCATATTGAATGGGGCAACTGCTCCGCTTACAATGATACAGTCGGTTACCTGTATACTGTATCCGCTGATTGGGAAGTCGCGGGAGGTGATGCAAGCCGTCTTGGTAGCTCACCAGATGTTATGGCAGGCATCAATGTGGGTACGATGACCGGAGTCGACGTTTACCTGAATGCGAGCTATTTAACCTTCACAGATAGTGTTGTTTACTCGATCAGTACCGCGACTATAGACTACATACTAATAACCGACATACCTGGGGGAACGCCTTTGGGTGGTGGAGTTGTACTTGATGGATTCTGGGAATGGGGTAACTGCTCGGCTTACAATGATACATTAGGATATCTTGGGTATACTGTGAGTGCTGATTGGGAGGTTAGTGGTGGGAATGCATTTCCCCTTGGTTCAACACCTGCTGTCGAACACGGAATCAATGTTGGCACACTAACTGTCGATGTATGGCTGAACGCTTCATATTTTGATGTAGTGACCGGACTCACACACTACACAAGTGTTAAATACACTGTGAGCACAGCAACGATTGATTACATACTAATTACAGATTTACCCGATGGAGATGAACTTCTGAATGATACAGTTCCAGTGGGCTTCCGTATCTGGGGTAACTGCTCAGCCTACAATGACACCACAGACTTTATCGGTGTTGTAAGCGCTGTATGGACAGTGGAAGGCGTTGGCGCTTCGATGCTTGGATCCACACCCGCCGTGTTAAACGGAATCGATGTGGGACTAACAGGTGGAGTCTATGTCTGGTTGAACGCAAGCTTTAGTGGAATGACAGATACATTAGAATATTGGGTTCCCCTGCCAACTGTGGACTACATTTTAATCACAGATATACCAGATGGCGATGAACTTAAAGATAGCTTAGTGCCTGTGGGCTACCAGGAGAGTGGCTATGCATCTTCATACAACGATACTTCAGGTTATATAGATACAGTGAACGCAGAATGGGTTGCAAGTGGTGGTGATTCAGCACTTCTTGGGGCAACACCTGCTATTACAAATGGAATCGATGTTGGGTTAACAGGCGGGATTTCAGTTACGCTGACCGCTACATTTGGAACTCATTCAGACAGTGTCCAGTATGATATCATTCCGCCAACACCTGATTATATTCTGATTACAGATATACCCGACGGAACGGAACTTGCGGATGATACAGTGCCAGTAGGGTTCCGTATCTGGGGCAACTGCTCAATTTATAATGACACCTCAGGCTACATCCGTGTTGAGACTGCTGCATGGACAGTAGAAGGCGTTGGTGCTTCCTTGCTCGGATCCACACCTGCCGTGATGAACGGAATCGATGTGGGACTGACAGGTGGGGTCTATGTGTGGTTGAACGCAACCTATAGTGGAATGAATGATTCAGTAAGATATTGGGTTCCGCTGCCAACTATTGATTACATTCTTATTACCGATGCTCCCGACGGTGCACCGGTTCCAGGTGGTGTGAAGCTCAATGAATCTGAAATTTGGGGTTACTGCTCGGCCTACAATTATACATCAGATTACATCAGCACAGTAGATGCAGATTGGTTGGTTGGGGGCGGTGATGCGAAACTTCTTGGAGGTTCACCTGCGATCATGAACGGAATTCATGTTGGCAATATGACAGTTTCTGTATGGTTGAATGCCACATATCAGACATTTTCAGATTCCGTGGAATTTACTGTGAGTTTGTACAAAATCGATTGGATAAACATCACCGATACCCCAGGCGGGATACGGCTCTCAAACGACACAGTACCTGTAGGCTTTATTAAATGGGGTAACTGTTCCGCATACAACAAATCTGCAGGGTACATTGGCCTTGTCAGTGCAGATTGGACAGTGGTAGGCCTTGGCGCTTCAATGCTTGGCTCCACTCCCGCCCTCGAAAATGGAATCAATGTGGGATTAACGGGAGGAGTTAGAGTATACTTAAACGCAAGTTTCGGGATACATTTTGATAGTATCAATTATACTGTGCCTCTACCCACACCTGACTACATCGAAATAACTGAAACAGCAGGCGACACGCCAATACCAAACGATAATGTGCCTGTGGAATTTGAGAAATGGGGTTATTGCTCCTTGTACAACAATACCGCTGGTTGGTTGGGTACAGTGAGTGGTGATTGGGAGGTTGAATATGGCAACGCAACCCTGCTTGACACCACACCAGCCGTCATGAACGGAGTCGATGTGGGGATCATATGGTGGACACCAGTTAAGGTGTATTGGAATGTCAGTACTGCTGGTATGCAAGACAGTGTGGAGTATATTGTGCTTCCACCGACTATTGACCACATCGATATCACGGACACCCCTGATGGATTGGAGCTTCAGGATGATACAGTGCCAGTAGGTTTCCGTATCTGGGGCAACTGCTCAGCTTATAATGATACCGCTGGTTACATCGGAGTTGTGAGTGCTGCATGGACAGTGGAGGGCGTTGGTGCTTCAAGACTTGACCCAACACCTGGTGTCATGAACGGAATCGATGTGGGACTAATAGGCGGAGACTATGTGTGGTTGAACGCAAGCTATAGCGGAATGACAGATTCAGTTGAATATTGGGTTCCGCTGCCAACTGTGGATTATATTGAGATAACAGACACTCCCGGCGGGACACCACTTGCAGGCGGCTCAGTAGATGTGAATTATCAGGAAACTGGTTACTGCTCAGCTTACAATAACACAGCCGATTTCCTATATGAAGTGAGTGCAGATTGGGAGGCAGGAGGCGGCGATGCATCTCTGGTCGGTGCAACACCTGCTGTCTCGATTCAAATCGATGTCGGGTCAACAGGTGGACTCACAGTATGGTTGAACGCCAGCTTCGGAGGCCATATCGATAACGTCGTATATTCCATCATAGCAACTACACCGATAACAGATAGCATAAGAATAGTGAGTCAAGCCGGCAGTACAAACTGGGTCGGTGACATGACTTATGGAGTTGAGGACACGGATGTGTTCTATCTGGTTGGTATAAATTCCACCACTGGTGCTTTTGTGGAAAATCTGGTGGCTTTAGTGTGGTACAGCGAAGATGATACTGTTGGAAGGGTGATTCCTACTACCTCATCCGCATCAACCACCTTTACGGCCCGACAGGTAAGTATTGACGATACATGCAGGGTTATGGCGACTTATGGAAGCTACAGCAATTACACAGGCATCCTAACTGTGCTTGCACCGACAATGGATGACATAATGATTCGCGACGCAGATGGTATTGAGGTCTTGGACAGAATATACATAGTAAACGAGATAGATCAATTCTACGCAGCAGCTATCAACAATACAATTGGTTTTCTTTATAATGTTAGTGCTTCCTGGTTTAGCGACGATACAGATGTAGGTACCGTTGGCTATTTAATAGACCCAGGGAAGTTCACTGCGCAGGAAGTGGATGCCAACACCGCCTGCACGGTAACTGCATCATATGGTATTGATTATGAAGACAGCACAGGATTCCTTTTGGTGCTAGCACCCAGAGTAGATGAAATCAAGATTCGTGACGCAGCATCCGGTGATGGGGATATTCTCACTACTGCCTCCTTCTATGTTGATGATACAGATACATATTATGCAGCAGGTTATAACACCACCACAGGAGGTTATCTTAGGGATGTTTCAGAGGCCACATGGACAGTAACAGGAGGCATCGGTTCAGTGTCACCAACAACCGGCGCTTCAACCACATTCACAGCCACCACAGTAGGAACTGGAACCATAACTGTAAGTTATACAAACGATAGCGTCACAGTAACTGCTTCTTCAGGCGATATAACAGTATCAGGTGTCACACTACCAACACAAGGAAAACCGAGTTTAAAGGTCAAAGGGCCGAATAAAATCGAGATAACTTTGGATCCAGTTGTTGATCCAAATGTTATAGGTTTCAAGATATATTTCAGAAAATCGCCAGACGACCCCTGGGAATTGCTAACGGAAATAGGTCCCGACGATCCACCAACATACACTCACAGCGGCCTAAAACCAGATACCAAGTATTATTATGCAGTCACAGCTGTCGATGAGGATGGTAATGAATCACCGTTCTCGGAGGTTGCCTCCGCCACAACTGAACCTGAGGAGGAATCCCCCTGGCTTTGGATCCTTCTGTTCCTTATTATAATCATCGTAGTGCTGCTTCTGGTATACATCATGTACAAGAGGAGGAAAAAAGCAGAAGAGGAGATGCCTCCAGCAGCGGCACCTGCCGCGGCACCACCTGAGGAGGTTCCAGAAGAGGAATATGCTGAAGAGGAATATGCTGAAGAGGAATACGAGGAAGCCCCGGGTGAATACGAAGAGGCTCCAGAAGAAGAAGTTGAATATGAAGAGGAGCCAACAGAAGAGGTAGAATACGAAGAGACTCCAGAAGAAGAGGTAGAATACGAAGAGACTCCAGAAGAAGAGGTTGAATATGAAGAAGAGGAGCCAACAGCACCACCGTCACCTCCACCACCTCCACCACCTCCGCCACCCCCTTAGATCCCTTTAAAAATAAGTCGTGGGTACTTTCGGACAATATCCAAAAGTATATAACAGTCTAATCAATTTCATTTTTTCAGAGGTAAGGTAGAATGTCAACCCTCCTTAGGAGAACTCATGGGTGTAACACCAAGATAACAACAATGGCCTTAATTTTGATTTTGACCTTTCTTGCCCTTTGGGTTTTGCCTGTATCTTCTGAAACACCCATGTTGAGGATTTCTGGAAATGATTTGGCACCTGGGATCATTTACCTCGGCGGTCCGCATGCTGAAGAGATGGATAACATACTCATGCTACAGGTATCATTGAATACCACCTATTCTGGGGGTGTTACCCTCAGTAAAGTTACCTTTCACCGAACCGGCTCCTACTCGGACGCAAATGTTGAAAGTGTTATTTTGTACAACGATACCGATTTCAATAGGGAATTGAACCTGGACAAGGATACCAAAGTCGGATCCGCAAATTTTGAGGTTGGAAGGGTCGAGTTTCCCATTCAATTGACGATAACACCAGAAAAACCCCTTTCCCTATTGGTGGCCTTGAGCATATCAAGTGACTCAACCATGGAAGGAACTATAGGGATAGACATTCCAAATGAAGATTATATCGAGACTCAGGAAAATGCGGATATTGAATTTTACCTTTGCATCTGCTCTGAAAACTCTACAATAGTGCTGGATACTGATGGGGATTTAAATCCCGACACAACTGATTCTGACGACGATAATGATGGCTACATGGACGACACAGAGAACTTATGTGGAAGCGATCCAAAAGATTCCGCATCCACCCCCAAGGATACAGACGAGGATTATGTACCTGATTCCATAGATAAGGATGATGATAATGATGGTGTGCCTGATAAATACGATGATTTTCCCCTGGACGCGGACAGGCAGAGGGATTATACCATGGTTTCAATATACGCCCTAATAGCCTTGGTTTTTATTATCGTCCTGATACTCCTGGTAAGTTTAAGAAAGCCAAAAGGTCTAAACCAAAAGAAATTATCAGAGGAGGAGGACCTCGATGACGAGTTTGATGTAGATATCGAGGAGGAAGGGGAAGAGGGAGAAGAAGAGGAGAACGGGATCGAGCTGGAAGAGGATGAGGATTTAGACTGAATTCTTTTTTTTTACAGTATGACCTGCCTCTCGAAGATTTTAACGGCTAAAAAGTAAAGTAATATGGATGTAAGAAGGCAGACTATCATTTCTTGCGCGATATTTGCATCACCAAAAACCATGAGTTTTCTAAGGCCGTCTATCATCATTGTAACAGGTGAGAGCTTGACAGCGCTGGCTACCCCGGATGGTAGGATATTCACATCAAAGAATATTCCTCCGAGAAATGTGGGGGGAAACACCACTAGGTTTCCTATGGAACCAAGTTGATAGCCTCTTTTAATAATAACTCCCAGCATGAGCCCCACTGTGGAGAAAAAAAGGCCAGTTACAAACAGAATCAAAGGTGAAAGGATTATTGACCAGGGGGGCGTATAGCCGATTACCAAGAGAAGGATAACGATGATTATGCTGCCATTTAAGACGCTTTTGATGGTTCCTGAAAGGATCTTTCCGAGGACCATCTCCTCAACACTTATGGGGCATGTTATCACGCCTTCAAAAGACCCCTGGTACTCCTTCTCAAAGAGCATGATAAAGCCTGTATTGAAAAAGGCGGTGGTGACAACGCTCATTATGATTATACCAGGCGCTATAAAGTGCATGTATGGTATCTCTGTATTTTCTATTATTATTTTAATATCCCCTCCTATACCTAATTCCATTGCCCAAACCAAAAGAAAAGGAAAAAGGATGACGTAGGTCAACTCTGTATAGTAGGTCTTGAAGTAGACATACATCTCCTTTTCAACGACCCTGAGTGCAGGATTCAAATCATCAGCCTCCCAGCTCCTTGCCAGTTAGATGAAGGAACACATCCTCCAATGTGGGCTCATGGAAGTCCACAGAAATTATATTTTCAGAGAAATTGGTGAAAAGAAACGAGATAGCCTCCTTCTTTTTTGAGGTGTAAATGCGCATCCTATCATGTTTTGGGTCGATTTTACCTGCAAATTCAAGATCCATAAGGGCTTCTGGGCTTAGACTGCCATCATGCGTGACATCAATTATCGCCTCCCCCTTCAATATTTTCTTCAGTTCAGAGGGTGAATCCAGTGCGATGATCTTTCCCTTGTCAATGATACCTATCCTGTCGCATAACAGTTCAGCTTCCTCCATGTAATGGGTTGTGAGGATCATTGTTATGCCCTTCTCACTTAACGCCTGAATGCGATCCCACAAGGCTCTCTTGGATTGGGGATCTAGGCCCGTGGTGGGCTCATCCAAAAAGAGGACTTCAGGTTCGTGGACAAGGGCCTTTGCTATGGTTAGACGCCTTTTCATACCCCCTGATAGTGTTATGGGGTCTGAGTTCTTTTTATCCTGCAATCCCACGAGTTTCAGGGCGCTTTCTATGGTCCTTTCGTACCTGCTCTTTTTCATTCTGTGGAGTTTGGCATGAAAGACCAGATTCCCACCAACGGTAAGTTCTCTATCCAGAACATTGGACTGCGGCACAACACCCACCAACTTTCTAACATTGACAGAATCCTTTACAATATCGAATCCGGCAACCTCGGCTTTCCCGCCGGCGGGTCTTGCCAATCCGCATAACATCCTAATTATGGTTGTCTTTCCAGCTCCATTGGGGCCCAGCAAGCCGAATATCTCGCCTTTATAGATTTTTAGGCTTACACCGTCAACTGCCTTGACCTCACCGAAATGCTTGGCGAGCTCTTGTATGTTAATTACGACCTTAAGCATAGAGGGGGGTTATAGAAATTCTCGTATGTGAAGGTTTTGGGGATTTTATATCAACTTGTTTTTAAAAAACTCCCTAATTTTCATTTATTATAGATGAATTCACCAGTAATTGAAAACCAAAAACCATGTATACATGGTTATGAAAATAACTCCGTCCCAAGGTGTCAGTCTTTTCTTGGTGGCCATGAATATGAGAAGAAGAGCGGACACAAAGAGCATGATGGGTATGTTGATATAAAGGAGCTTGTAATCCACAGGTAAATCCTGTACCATTGCTGAAATGCCTATGACCCAAAGTATGTTGAATATATTGCTTCCGATGACATTGCCCAGGGAGATTTCTTCATGTTTTTTCAATATTCCTGTCATTGAAACAGCCAGCTCCGGGACAGAGGTTCCAAAAGCCACAAGGGTTGAGCCAATGACTGTATCAGATATCCCGAAAATTGTTGCGATATCAATTGCCGAATCCACCAACAGTTTTGCACCGATAAAGACGCCAGCGCAGCCCACAATCAGGAAAAGGATTTGTTTGGCAAGTCCCTTTTGTTTTTCAATCCTGGGTTTTTTCAACTCATCTTCCTTTTCAACCTCATCTTCCTCTTTATTCTCATCTTCCTTTTCACACTTCTCTTCATTTTTCCCATTATTTTCTCTTTCGGCCTTATTTTGTTTGTATAAAAAAATGATGTAGGCAACAAAAATAATCATTAGTACAAAACCTTCCCATCTTACAAATCCTGCAAACACGAAAAGAGTAAAAAGCAGAGATACACCAAGCATCACAAGTCCGTCTCTTCTTAACATCTTCTTTTTTACGGCAATAGGGCCCAGTATGAGACAGGCACCCAAAACCAATGCAATATTTGCGATATTGCTCCCCACAACATTTCCCACGGCCACACCTCCGCTTCCAGTTGCAGAGGCGTATACAGATGCTCCTAATTCAGGTAAAGAGGTGCCCATTGAGACCAGTGTAAGGCCAATAATCAGTTCGCTTACGCCAAAATGTTTGGCCATAAATGCAGCACCACTTATAAAGAAGTCACTGCCCTTTATCAGGATGGTTAGTCCAATGACGAATAGAACTGCACTAATTACCAATTCCATGGGGGATTTGTCCTCCATTTGGGTATTTTAGCTCCTGAATGGTATAGAGCCATATAATGATTTGTCACTTTAAAACCGAATATAGACGCCATATTTAAGAGAACTAAGACCGTTAAAAACCCATTTTTTGCCATTAATTGGTCACTTTTAGGCAAAAAGAATTATCAGGCATGATAATCCAAACCCAACGGTTTTATAGTCATCATTCGAATATGTAGGGAAGGGAGTCTAACTGGGAATGCGCGATAAATATAATCTTTACATTAATCAGAGAAGTGAGGAATAGCCTATGGATCAGCCTGTGAATGTTAAATTCAAAGTTTGTCTCCTGGGAGACGGTGCAGTGGGAAAAACAAGCTTAATTCGCAGGTTCGTAGAGGATATGTTCAACGACGATTATCTTCTCACAATAGGGACAAAGACCACTAAGAAGAGGATCATCATAAAAAAACCCGAGATGAATTTGAACATTCACCTCACGCTTATCATCTGGGATATCATGGGTCAGGTGAGCTTTAGGAAACTACTACATCCCACCTATTTAAAAGGTGCAAAAGGTGCCATTATAGTGTGCGATCTAACAAGAAAAGAGACATTGCAGCATTTCAATGAGTGGATAGAATCACTGAGAATGGGGGGGCAGCAGATCCCCTCTGTTTTTGTTGCCAATAAATGCGATCTTAAGGACCAGCATACCTTTGGAGCAGCGGAGTTAGAAAGTGTGGCCTCAACCAATGACTCCCCCTTTTTAATAACCAGTGCCAAGACAGGAGAGAATGTGGAAAGGGCATTTCAGATCTTGGCAGAGATGCTTGTAAACCAAATGATTGTTAAAAACGCCTTTTCTCTACCCGGTGATAAACCAAAACGCCCAGAACGCATCACGGCTTCTAACTATCAGTTCGCCTAGTTCCTTGTTTTTTGTAGCTTTAGCACTTAAAATAGCTTTTTTGGAAGAAATTGCATTATAAATCATTAAAACTGAAAATTCATTCTTGTCCTTTTTTGCATCTTATTGTTAACTACAAGATAACCAAAAATCAGGGGTAATCCCACTGATGCCTCCATATATACCATGGCCTTTCTTGCATCGCCCTCTACCTTTCCCCAAGCAATGGCCTCGCCAAGTGTACTTCCTGATAAACCACCATCCATGGGTATTGCCGTGGAGACCTGGATAGCGTATTTATGGCCCTCTACAGCGGCTCCAAAATCGAAATTCGCCATAACTATTGCATCGTTTATGAAGTTCTTGGGTACGCCCCCTCCTATATAAACGGCTCCCGTCTTCGTTGAGTTGATGATGATCTGCACCATTTCGTAGTTATCCTTGATGGAATCTATTGTTACCATGGGTTTGCCCATGTTGTTTGCCCAATATTTGGTAAGACCTATGCCTATGGAGGAATCATTTAACGCCGGTACAAATAAGGGTGTGTCGTTATCGTAGCATGCTTTCAATATGGAATTGTCATCTGTAATATCTTTTGACAACTCTCTTAAAAACTCCCTGCTAGAATAATTGCCAGGTTCCATGTTATTTTGCGTATATTTATCAACGAAATCATCGGTTTCAAAGAATAAAATGTCATCTGAAAACACATCATATATTCTGTTTATTCTCAGATCCCTGAGTTTTTTATCGTCAATATTTGCACTTCTTCCGTGATAGTGCAGACCGCCCCTTGCGTACAATAAATCCTGATACACAATGGCCCCTGTGGAAACGACAACATCAACCATGGTCTTTTTTACGATATCTGAAAGGATATTCCTTAAACCAGCAGCGATCAGAGGGCCTGTTAAACCTAGGAATATGGTGGGTCTTTCCTCGTCAGTAAGCATCCTTTCCCATATTTTAGCGGCATTTCCTAGATTCCTTGCCTGGATGGACATTGTGGAGAAGTTATCGACAAGTTCCCTTAGGGACATCTTGTCATGCAATTGAATTTGATTTACAGGTGTCTGCATGAGCTTTTTTCTTTCGGCGGCAAACTTTGGATCCCTTTCATTCATTGTATCACTTTTATTTGGTAATGGAGACAAGTTCAATAAACTTTACTGATAGAATAAAAACTGATTCTTCACAAAACCCATAAATATGGCTGTGCATTTCCAAGGAGCATGGATAATGATTATGATGCACTGGTTATTGGAGCTGGTGTAATAGGATGTGCTGTTGCCAGGGAGCTTTCCAGGTATGAATTGAAAGTAGCCCTTTTGGAAAAGGAAAGTGATGTCTGCGGCGGTGCCAGCAAGGCCAATTCCGGAGTTCTTCATTCTGGGATCTATTCTGCTCCAAAATCCCAAAAGGCGCGATTATGTGTTCAAGGTAATGATTTATTTTCCAAATTCACCCAGGAAATTGGTGTTGAGCTTCAGAGAATAGGTAAACTGGTGGTTGCAAGAAGCGATAAAGAGATAGAGGAATTGGAGAAATTGAAGAAGGTAGGGAAGGAAAATGGAGTTTTAGGCCTAAAATTAATAGATGTAGAAGAAGTGAGGAGGCTGGAACCCAACATCAGGGCGCAATGCGCTTTGCTGGTTCCGTCGGCAGGAATCGTATCCCCCTACAAGCTCACCATCGCCCTGGCTGAGAACGCCTGGGAAAATGGTGTTAAGGTTTTTTTGAATTCAAAAGTGACAGATGTTTCTAAAAAGGAAAATTACTTTGACGTAAAAAATGACAATTTGACTTTCAGAACCAGGTGGTTAATTAACAGTGCCGGCCTTTATTGCGATACAATAGCAAATATGCTGGGAATTGAAAGGCACAAGGTGTACCCTTGTAGAGGGGAGTACCTCGTACTTGACAAGAGTTATGACCATCTGATTAACCATCTCATATATCCTCCTCCAGAGAACGGTTCGGGAGGCTTGGGAGTTCACCTAACGCCCACGATGGAAGGGAACATCCTCATTGGACCCAGCGCCGAATATATTGATGAAAAGGATGACATTAGAACGACAAAGGAAGCCATGGATAAACTGAATGTCCAAGCAGCCAACTTCTTAAAACAGCTGCCCAAAGATGCATACATACAAAGTTATGCAGGTGTTAGATGTAAGCTTATTCCTAAAGGATGTGAAGCCTCTGGTGATTTTGTAATCGAGGAAGATGAAAAGGTTGAAGGTTTCATCAACTTAATGGGTATCGAATCCCCTGGTCTTTCTGCATCCCCTGCCATTGCCCAGATGGTCGTTGATATTATTAAATCAAGGGAGACCCTAAAACCTAAAGATGAATTTAAAACACGAAGGACAGGAAGAAGATTTGGTTTGTTGGATATAAAGGGTAAATCGAAGCAGATAGAGACAAATCCAAAACATGGCCATGTAATTTGCAGATGCGAGAATGTGACTGAAAAGGAGATCACGGATGCTCTGGATAATCCCCTTGGGGTAAGGACTTTAGCCGGAATAAAGTATAGATCAAGAGCCACAATGGGCAGGTGTCAGGGAGGATTCTGTAGAGCTAGGATAGTCCAGATAATGGAGGAGCAGTACAAGATGGGGGTTCAAGATATCACATTCCGGAGTGGTGATTCTCGTCTATTTATTGGTAGGACAAAGGATTTGAGGGGAAATGATAGAGAAGAAAGTTGATATTGCGATAATCGGAGCAGGTCCAGCAGGCCTTGCTGCAGCCATATCTGCAAAAACGGAGGGAATAGATAACCTGCTCATCATTGAAAGGGATGAACATCTGGGAGGAATTCTGAACCAGTGCATCCACGAGGGCTTTGGATTGGAGATTTACAAAGAAGCACTAACTGGGCCCGAGTACATCCAGAGATTCATAGATGAGGTAAAGGAGCTTGGCATACCAGTTATGCTAAAAAGCATGGTAATGGAATTGAATGACAAAAGAGAATTAATTGTATCTAATGAAGAAGGGCTCCACCAAATAGAGGCCAAGGCTGTGGTGCTTTCCATGGGTTGCAGGGAAAGAACCAGAGGGATGATCCGCATCCCAGGGGATAGGCCTGCGGGTATTTTCAAGGCAGGGGAAGCCCAGCATTTTATCAATATAAGAAATTATATGATAGGAAAAAAAGTTGTGATTCTCGGGTCCGGAGATATCGGCCTGATTATGGCTCGTAGGCTTGTTTTGGAGGGTGCAGAGGTTCCATGTGTGGTTGAGATATTACCCTACTGCAGTGGTTTAATTCGGAATCGTGTGCAGTGTCTGGAAGATTTTGGAATTCCCCTTTTACTAAGACATACAGTGGTTGATATTGAGGGAAAAGAGAGGGTGGAATCTGTAACTATAGCCGAGGTTGATGATAATTGGGATATTATCGAAGGAACTGAAAGGAAGATCGAGTGCGACACTCTCCTTTTATCAGTAGGTCTCATACCAGAGAACGAGCTTTCAAAAATGGCGAAGATTGCCATGGATGAAAAAACCGGGGGTGCAATTGTAGATGAGAATTTCATGACCTCCTGTCCTGGAATTTTTGCCTGCGGAAATGTTCTTCTAGTCCACGATGTCGTGGATTATGTTACCATGGATGCATATTTAGCGGGAAAGAATGCTGCATTATATGTGAAGGATGAGTTGATTAAAAAGCCTAAGATCGAAATAAAAACTGGGCCAGGCATAAGATTTATGGTCCCCCAGAAAATCGCCTTAGAGGATGTGGATATTTACATGAGGGTATTAGAGCCTGGGTTCGATAAGAACATAATAATCATGGATGGTCAAGAGGTTTTGAAATCAAAGAAATTCAAAAGAGTGGCACCTCCCGAGATGATCAAAATCAAGCTGAAAAAGAACGAGATTGAAGGGGCAAAGGAAATTACCGTTTCGGTGGAATAAAATGGAATCCAAAATCACATGCATCATATGCCCAATCGGATGCGAGATGACAATTCATCATAAGGAAGGATTAATCACAAAGATCGAGGGTCATCAATGTAAAAAAGGGATAGGATACGCAAAAGAGGAGCTGTTTGATCCAAAGAGGACCTTGACCACAACCTTGATTGTCAAGGACGGAGAATTATCATTGGTCAGCGTAAAAAGCAACAAGCCCATACCCAAGGATAAGATATTTGTTGTAATGGATGCCATCGCAGAATTTGAAGTTCATGCACCTATTGAAATTGGAGATGTTCTTGTTGAAAATGTAGTTGGTCTAGAAGTAGATATCGTGGCCACAAAGAACGTGGGAAAGACAACAATTAAGGCTTGCGAGAATGAGGAGTTTATCAGGGTTTGCCTTTTATTAAATCTTGAAAGATCTCGGAATACTCACCACGTCCTAAAGTCAAATACCTTTCAAGACAGGCAGGATTTGCCGTATATATTATAATGTATTGAAAAAGAACGAGATATTGAGGCTAGCAGCCCTCAAGGATGAGGATTAAATAAATAATGAGTCTAGGAGTATCTAGAACTACTTATCTAATGAGATATAGAATAGGGATGAAGGGAAACATTGAGAAAGAGATTAAATGCTTGGTGAATTTCTATAGGAAAGGTGTGTGAGTAATAGCATAACAAATTCCAAGGGATGTATCAATGATGGCAACATAAATCGCTGCTAACATTATCGATACTTTGACATTAGAGTCTTTATCTTTTAACCTCCGTAATAACCATGCTTCTATCCTTGAATAGTATCCATCTTATTATATTACCCTTCCCTAGCCTAATTTTGTCTACGGTGGATTTTGGAATTGTAGCGCGTCTTCTTCACTCCCTAATCGTAAGGCTGGTCTCAGTAATATGTACCACATCATCCATATTTACTTGCATATAATCACCAAGACTAATTATGATATATAGTCTAATAAAACTTGGTTTTAAACCAATGCGTTTTGGTGTCGAAATGATTTATGATTAGTCGCTTTGTATTAAAAGCTTAGGATGGTTGAATCCATGATTTCACTTAACATTCTGGAGGATTCTAAAATTTGTCGATTACAATGAAAAATTTCGACGGGTTTTTCAATCTTAAATTCATAACCCACGTTAGATGAGTGCAATAGCACTAAATAGGTCAAAGGGGGGATTCCAAGGGGAGGAGGTAGAAAATGCTTATCCCTGCCAAGGTCGTTATGCGTTAGCCCACCATATGCCTATCTCATTCCTAGACCCTTATGGATGCTTGTGTATTTTCGTCAATCCGTATGCTAATATCATCCCAATAATGAAAGCAATTGTTATATTAATTATTAGCGCTAATATTGCCATGATACCCGTAACAATATAAGAGTCTGTTTTCAAACTATGTTTTCCTAACTCAATCGCAAAAAAAACCAATAATGCTCCAAAAACGCCAAGAGGAATAATTGCGACAAATTCTGGGCTAGCAAAAAACAGAGCGATTGGTAATAATATCAAGCCGCTAATGATATTTGACCCTCCAGTTCTTGCTCCAAATCTGTATTGTGCTGCGAGACCACCTGCGCCATGACACATAGGAAAGCCTCCAAAAGGAACAGATGTTATATTCATGAGACCAATACTCTTTGATAATTTATCAGGGTCGATATCTCTATGAACAAGATCCTGCATTAATAATGTGGTGGCAAGTATTGCGTTGGTAATAGTCAATGGTGCTTGAGGAATAGCCAAAAACCATCCACCTTTTAGAAAATCTTGTACTGTTGGGATAATGGTGTTTGGTAACGATATAATGCTAATACTAGGAATCCCAAATATAGAAAAACCAACAATTATACCGATTAATAGAATAAGTATTGCAGAAACATCTGGGATTTTGTAAAATTTATTGGCTAATAAAAATAGAATGACAATAATTACACAGATAATGGGTAAAATGTAATCTCCAATAATAAAGTTAATTGATGTTTTAATTAAAAGTAATGCTAAACCCAATTGTATTCCCCTTACAACACTATAAGGAACTTTTTCTTAAATGAATTTCATTGCTTTACAAAATCCTAAAACTAAAAAAAGCACTCCCAAAATTATTCCTGATGCAGCAATCTCACCGCCGCTCAAGCCCCCTGCAATAACTATAACTCCAATCGCTTTCATAGGTTCTATCGGGACAGGCATTTTGTAGTATATGCCTGTGATTATATACCAAATGCTAAAAAACAGCAACATGTAGCCTAAATTAACATTTGAAACGAAAGCCACTCCAAGAACAATAGGAATTAACGTTCCATAATCTCCGACTGCACCAGAAACCTCTTCTAAATTAAATCTAAAATTCGGCCACTTATTTGATTTATCCTGATATTTCATTATAATCCTCGTTCATGTTCAAATGAGAGTTTTAATTGTGGCGAATGTTCCTAATATAATCGTGAGAACGCCAAACGAGTTATTATAACAGCACCCTCCACAGCAACCATATTCCTGATGCTATACCAAGAATGCCTATGCATATCCTAAGTCGAGTATGACTGACTCTACTGCTAATATACGGGCCGATGATGCCCCCGACAACTGCGCCGAAACACAATGATCCTACAAGGACCATATATAAGTTGCCAACAAAAAATAGGTATACGACAAACGCTGCGAGACAAATAATGACCTCAGCGAAAGTCGTAGTGGCAATAGAAACTTTTGATTCCAGGCCGCCGAGAATACCTCCGGTACTCGTTACAGGACCAAAACCTCCGCCAGTCAACGCTTTGTTAAAAGCGGCCAATACGCCTACTGCATAATGTTTCCACCACGCAAACTTATACTTGAGGGGTGATAAACACAAGGCACTCATTATAATTACCAAGATACCGATATAAGTTTTCACCCACAAACTTGATAGATTGGTAGCAGCAAACACACCAACAAATACCACAAGCAAACCTGGAATTACCATGGCAAGTACTATCTTGGTGTCATTGGTTAAACCATTAAAATCGGCATTCCTAAACTTCTGATGGGATATCGTACCACCAATGCCACCAACAGCTTGAGATATCAGAATAGCAGGAACCACGACCAATGGCTCGAAACCATATCCAATTAAAATAGGACTTAATAAAGTTCCATACATCATTCCAAGTGAGGAATCAATAACTTCCATTAAAAGAGCCAACAGGACCATGATGAATATCCAGATGTATATCATTAATAAACCACCTAAACCTTATAATTATAAAGCCCCTGTAATATCTCGATAAGGGTTTTTGCGATTTTTCTGAGCCAATAATTGCTCATTTTAAATCCTCTTTAAGTTACAACATTTAGCAATAGCCGTTTACCTGAATAATTGAGTTCAGTAGGCAAGTACTATAATGGCCCTTTCACTATATAAAATTGGTTTCAATCCAATATGTATTGGTATCAAACCAATTCTTTGTAAAATCAAAATACTTTGTAGTTAGAACAAAAAAATGTAATTCTTACGTCGAAAGATACATTAACAACCTCATGATTAGGTGTTTTGGTATTGAGTATATCTGAGGAAGAAAAATTTATTAACTGATCATCAAAGAGATATAAATATGGTCACCATAACTGTATACGATGTTGAACTTGCCCTTAAAAACACGCTTGGTAAAAAAGGTATTGAAGAGGAGAAAATCAAGAAGTTGGCAATATATGTGATGAACTTCTTTGGTTTTAGTGACACAATTACTGATAATCTGCTAAAAGCAAAAGACAGAGATGTGTTCTATACCCTTCAGGATGCGGGATTACTGACTACATTACAGGATCAAATAAGAATAAAAAAGGGTAAACTGTGGCGCATACATTATTGGGTGTTGAGAAAAAAAGAGATATTGAGGCTTTCGAGACTCCATAATGAAGTTGAACAAGATAACAATTATGATAAAATATACAATGAGTTATCCAATGAAGTATGGAGAAGAGGAGAAATAGGACATTGATTAATAGATGACATGGCGGGTATATTTTTATAATGTCTAGATTCATTACTTGGGAAGGTAAAAGAAAATGTCTCCTAAACCTTTATGTAGGGCCGTTAAAATCATCTATAGTCCCAACACGGCGATTATCATTTAATCTTTGTAACAACTATACTTCCATCCCTAAATAGTATCCACCTTATTTTATTGCCATCCTTCAGCTTGAGTTTGTCTACGATGGATTTTGGAACTGTTGTGCGTCTCCTTGACCCTCTAATAGTTAAACTTGTCTCAGTTATGTGCTCCACATCATCCATATCTATCTGCGTTTTGTCACCCAAAACGATAAAGGTATTTTCACTATTTAAATTTGGTGTAAAGCCAATAACCTTTGGTGTATATTATTTAAAAATTTACAAACTTGCGAAATAAGGAAGTTGGACGTTCAAATTCATATACCTTGTTTATGGATTGTTATATAGGCAACCCTGGGAAAATGCGGCCCCGGACTCTTGTCTTATATTTTAGATATTTTTGGTCTAACTTCCGCTCTAGATCTTCCTCTTCAAGTATTACATGGAAAAGAAGGCCTCCCCACCAAAAAGGAACCAAAGCGACACCAATGACTGAGCGGAGCATAATTGCCCAACCCAGACTCCAAAGGATTTCACCAAGGTAGATTGGGTTCCTGATAATACCATAGAACCCTGTAGTTACTAGTTTTGTCTTCTCATCCGGTGCGGGGAAAGGATTGATATAAAACAGAGGTATTAGGAATATCAAACCGATAACAAAGATGATACCACCAACAACATAATGCCACCCACCCATTTCAAAACGAGGTTGTTGACAAAAAGGTAAAACAAGTATAAAACGCCCCAAAGCGAAGATTGCTACCATGGCAATATTGAATCGGACGAACTTCCCCAAGCGTTTACTACATAATGTCGTACTGGAACCGATAAATGCGAACAAACTAATAAATGCCCAGAAAAAGGGCTCGGTAACAAGTGTTGTAACATAAGGCCATATTAGAATTTTGACTATAATAAATAAACCCAATGTAACGGTTAGAATGCCGACAATTATCCGACCAGTCATGTTCTTCAATTCCGTTGTTATATATGGTCCAAATGGCGTTGCCAAAAGCGCTCCTATACTTAATAATATTAAGAGCGTGGAATCGACGGATCTATTTAAGAGGAAATACGCAAGAAATGCACATAAGCAAATCGGAGCCTCTGTCACTGTTGTTATACCTATTGAGCTTCTTGGTTTCTTACCTGAAATTATCTGTCCCGATGTAAATACAGGACCAAAACCTATCCCTGTGAGGGCTTTGTTGAATACACTGAAAATACCAATAATAGAAAGCTTCCTCCAAGAAAAAATAAATAATTTCTTACTTAATAGAATAATACCCATTGCTATAACTACTAAACTTATATAAATTTCCAGTAGGGTTACTGAGAGCTCAAAGGAAATAAGTACGGCAAGGATAATTGCCGGTATACCTATACCCACAATAAAAAATGTTATCCTAGTATCATCTTCTTTTTTAAATAAATTTATATTTTTATATTTCTGATGAAATATTGCTGCTGAAAAACTCGCTAATGCTTGTGAAAATAATATAGATGTAATAACTAATATAGGCTCATATCCAAAAATAATCAGAATCGGGGTAAGTATCGTTCCATAACCCATCCCTAAGGAGCTGTCTAAGTATTCGCAGACAAATGCTAATGCAACTATACTTATCAATATAGATGGTTCCACTCTAATCCCTTTTTTCCCTGCCTGAGAGCAATACCGCTTTCTTTGAAGAGATTAAACCATATTTTATCGAAGCTTATCATTATTTCAACTCAATATCTGTCCTATATTACATATATTGTAGTCCGTCATATATAACTATATTCGTTACTCTTGAGCCTAATTTACTATATAATATTATAGAATATGGCGATATTCGATAAGATATAGACCTATATCGTAACTATTGAATAATGGTTTGAATTATAATTTAATCCATGCCATGTGAACTATCTATATATACGCACATTAACGAGAACTTCGCTATATCTTATCAATTTAGATGGTTCCACATCTAAGCTCCTCTCACCTTTGCAATTAATATGCTATCATCTTTGAAGAGTATCCATCTTATTTTGTCGCCATGCTTCAGCCCAAGTTTGTCAACGAGGGGTTTTGGCATAGTAGTTCGTCTCCTCGAGCCCCTAATCGTAAGGCTAGTTTCCGAAATGTATTCCACTTCATCCATATCTATTTGCATATTGTTCACCTGCTACAAAATTCATAATTGACTCACTTTCAATATTTTTTCTATTAAATCCTCTCTGTCACAACCGATATTAGATCTATGATTGGAATATCCACTTTCTCCTTTTCAACAGGTATTTCTTTCCATACCGCACAACTAAAATGAATCAGACATTTGGGACAAGCGGTAACAAGTTTATCTGCCTGGGTATTCTTTGCTTCTATCAGACGATTTATCTGCATTGTTTTGGAAAGTGCTTCACACGTGACAAAAGCATTCACCCCGCAACAAGTGGCATTCTCACATATGTTTTCCATTTCAATCAACTCAAAGCCTGCTGCCTCAATAAGTTCTCTCGGGCTATCATAGATGCCTAAATGTCTTCCAAGTCTGCAAGGATCATGATAGGTAACCTTCTCTTTACCCTTGTCCTTAAATTCGAGTTTTCCATCGTCCACCAAATCCATGAGAAAATCTGTTATGTAGACCAGCTCAAAATCCAAATCTCCTGCAAAACCCTGATAATCGAAGTCGAAGGTCCGCATACATTCAGGACATGAAAACAACACTTTTTTAGCGCCTGCGGTTTTTATGGCTTTTATATTGATTTCCATAAGTTTTTTTAAAGTCGCCTCGTCGCCTATCCAATTGAGGTCATGACCACAACATACCTCATTATTACTCATTGCAGGTGTGATGCCTACCTTATTCAAAATTCTGATGCAGTTTCTAGCAATATCTATTACTTTAACATTCTTTTCTTTAAAAATTTTATTGAGATGGGCCTGACAGCCCGAGAAGTAGTACACCTCACCTTTTTTAGCCACCTTTAAATCATCGGTGACCCAGTTTAATCTGTCTTGATGTAGCTGATTGCTTAGTATTCGAGCGATAGTGTGCATGAATCCTCCTTGTGAACATATGGGTTCAAACCCATCAATTATGGCCTCACCCCTTAATCCCCTGATAAACTCTGTATAATCCACTTTGTAAGGACACATATTGCTACATATCGCACATGTTGTGCAACGCCATATATCCTTATTCTGGGCAAGTCCTCCATCAACACCCTCCAATGCTTTCACTACTATCAATCTAGGAGCGAAATTCGAATCCAACTTTGCCACAGGACATACGGTCGTGCACTTACCGCACTCAACACAATCATATGCACCGGTATCATCTATCAGATCATCTATTGCTGACATTCTGTCCCCTCCTCTATCTTTCCGAACATAGGATTTGGTCCTAATTCTTTGATCTTATTAATAAATGCAGTCATGACATGGGCAAATTTTTGGCCTTCCGAGGCAGATATCCATTCTAATCTGAATCTATCTTCTTCCAACCCTAAAATACCAATCAAATACCTAACCAATTTCATCCTTTCTTCAGCCTTTTTATTGCCTGATATATAATGACAATCCCCAATATGACAGCCCGTCACTATAACGCCATCAGCACCCTTCTCAAAGGCCCGAAATACGAAGCGTGGTTCAACTCTACCAGAACACATCACCCTAATGATCCTTGCGTTTGGGGGGTACTGAAACCTACTCACCCCAGCTAGATCAGCCCCAGCATAAGAGCACCAATTACAGCAGAAGGCTATTATCCTGGGTTTGAACATATTATCCAACAATTCCACCTCCAACTTTCTCTGATAGTGCGGCATCTATCATGGCGTTTATCTGCTCAGATGTATAGTGCATCATAGATATCGCGCCATTACAGCACGTGGCAACGCATGTTCCACACCCCTTACACAGCACCTCATTCGTTCTTGATACTCGCCTCCCATTCTCCAATTCAGCGAGCTCCAATGCCTTGTATTCACATACCTCCACACACCTTCCGCATCCTCGACATTTTGCCTCTTCTACATGCGAGGTTATTGCTTCAACCTGCACATACCCGCTCGCGAGTGGAATAGCTGCCCTTGATGCTGCACCATAACCTTGGGTTATTACCTCTGGTATCGTAGCTGGAGCATGTGCCGCACCGCAAAGAAAAATGCCATCGGTAGCGAAATCCAAGGGGCGAAGTTTTACATGGGCTTCAAAAAAGAATCTATCTTGTCCTAAGGGGACCTTTAACATTTTTGACAAACTTTCGGCATCGGAGATGTTGACCATGGGGGTTGAAACCACAATGAGATCGGCGGGGTATTTTTCTATTCTTCCCAGTCCCTCGTTAAATATCTCAACATTCAGCGTTCCATTTTCTTTCAATACTTTTGGTTTATCATTTTCGCCAAATTTATTAAAATGAACCCCTATTTCCTGGGCTTTTCTATAAAGAGCTTCGTAATAGTCGCCATATACGCGGATTTCATTATGCAGTATATTTACAGATATATCGAATTCCTTTTTCAAGTAAATGGCATTTTTGATGGCTGTCATACAGCATATTCTCGAGCAATATGGAATCCGCTCCTCTCTTGAACCGACACACTGAATCATGATCACATTTATTACTCCATCCAATTCCTTTATCCTCATCTTATTTTCAAGCTCTATCGTTGTAACAATACGTTCATCCTGGCCATATTCATAAAATCCATTTGGTTTAAATTCTTGAGCTCCTGTAGCCAGGATGATTGTACCGACTTCAAGATTCTCGTTTGATTTCCCTTCAATGGTGACCTTAAAATTCCCAATATAACCTCTAACATCTTTTACAATACTTGATTTGTAAATTTTTATGTTTTCACGTATCTTTATTTTGTTCACCATGTTATCGATGAACTCCAAAGCATCGATATTCGATGGAGTCAATTTATAGTATTTTCGAACCATCCCGCCCAACTCTTCCTCCTTCTCAATGAGATATATCTGAAAACCCTGATCGGCCAAACTCAGGCTTGCGCTCATCCCTGCAACCCCTCCACCTATAACCAATGCTTTTGAAATCACATCAACCCTCTTTTCGGTTTGTGGTTCAAGTAGATTTGCCCTTGCAACACCCATTCTGATCAAATCCTTTGCCTTGAGGGTAGCTTCCTCCTTCTCCTTCATATGGACCCAAGAACATTGCTCTCTGATGTTGACAAATTCGAAAAGATACGGGTTAAGACCAGCCGATTCGCAAGTATATTGAAACAATGGTGCATGCGTTCTAGGCGTACATGATGCAACAATTATCCTGTTTAAATCATGTTCCTTGATCGCATTTTTTATGGATGTTAGGCCGTCATCAGCGCATGTGTAAAGGTTGTGCTCTGAGTAAATTACGTAAGGTAATGTTTTCACATATTCTGCAACAGCGGGTACATCTAAAAACCCGCCGATGTTTGTGCCGCAATGGCAAACAGAGACCCCTATTCTCGGTTGTTCTTGCTCAGTGCTCATGTTACCCTCCTGCCTGAGCAATAACCTCTGAGGCCCTAGCCGAAGCTCCTGAGGCCTGTGTCACACTCTCAGGGATATCCTTGGGCCCTGCGCAGTAGCCGGCTATGAATATGCCATCTCTCGTGGAGCTAACAGGATCGCCCAGAAGATCTTTTGCTCTAAAGAAGCCATTGTCATCAAGCTCTATACCTAGGATTTCTCCAATCCTATTTGCTGTCGTGGATGGCATTAAAGCGGTGCAGAGCACAACCATATCCACCTCTAATGATTGAACATTTGGATTGATTAAATCGTCGTACCAGATGGTTAATTTATTTGTATCGGGGTTTTCAACTATCTGGCCAGGTCTCGCTCTTATATATTTTATATCATAATCCTTTTTTGCCCTATCAACGTACTGCTGGAAATTCTTGCCCACAGCCCTTAAATCCGTATAGAAAATATAGGCTTCGATATCTTCGTAATGTTCTCTTGCTAGCATCGCCTCTTTTGTAGCATACATACAGCATACACTGGAACAATACGGATTTTTTCTACGGAAATCCCTTGAGCCGACACATTGAATGAATCCTATCTGGCTCGGATGCTCGCCATTTGGCTCAACGAGAAGATTACCTTCTGTAGGTCCAGAGGCGCATATCAAGCGCTCGTACTCAATAGCTGTTCTCACATTTGGATATTTACCATAACCATACTCGAACATCTCGATTGGTTTGTAAATCTCGAAACCGGAAGCTACAACCACTGCACCCACTTGCAACACGATTTCCTCATCCTTCTGCTCATAATCTATTGCTTTAGCCTTACAAACCTTACTGCAGTTCCCACATTTATCCTTCGTGAATTTTAAGCATAGTTCCTTGTCTATAGTCATAATTCTTGGCACCGATTGAGGGAATGGCAGATAGATGGCTTTCCTTTCATCCAGATTCATGTTGTACTTGTTCGGGACTTTTGTGGGGCATTTTTGTGTACAGTCACCACAACCTGTACATTTTTTTTCGTCAATAAATCTGGCTTTCTTAAGGATTGTTACCTGGAAATTGGGAGCTTCTCCTTCCAGGGAGGTGAGCTCAGAATAAGTCATGACTTCTATATTTGAATGGGCAAAGCATTCGTTCATTTTCGGTGCCAGGATACATATTGAACAGTCATTTGTCGGAAAAGTTTTATCAAGAAGAGCCATGACCCCGCCGATGCTAGGCTCCTTCTCAACGAGGTACACTTTGATTCCTTTATTTGCCAAATCTAATGAGGATTGAATACCTGCTACGCCTCCTCCTAATACCAAAGCGCTGCCATGCAAAGTTATTGTCCCTCCCTTTGCGGAATTTCCAAGGCTTTTGAAGCCAATGTAGATAGATCAATAACATCTATCCCCATTGTATCTTTCTCTTCTTCAGGTCTTTGTTTAAGCGAACACAGGAAGTGAATAAGGCATTTTGGACAGGTTGTGATCATTTTGCTTGCCCCTGTACTTATTGCTTCTTTCAATCTGTTAATCTGCATTTCTTTAGAGGTTCTATCACAGGTAATCCAAGCACTGACACCGCAACACGGTCCCGATTCCTTATTTTGCGGCATCTCAATAAATGATAAATTCTCTATGTTTGCAATTACATTCCTCGGAGGTTCATATATGTTTAGATGCCTGCCCAGCGAGCACGGATCATGATATGTTACCTTCATCTCATCGATTTTCATTGTTATTTTACCTTCATCAATAAGCTCTGAGATATATTCCATGGTGTAAATGACTTCAAAGTCCAAATCACCGATATATTTAGGATAGTACTTGCTTATAGTCTCATAACATTCCGGACATGAAACTAGCAGCTTTTTTATTCCAAGCTCCTTGAAATGTTCGACATTAAGCTTGGCCAAAAATTCGAATTCTACAATATCACCAGACCAAAGTTGATCGTGTCCACAACACCGTTCATTATTAGAAACAATAGGCTCAATTCCTGCTGCATTTAGCATCCTTAAGGTTCCCTTTGCTATGTCAATAGTTTTTGGATCGATATCCTTAAATATCACATCAAAAAAGGGCAGACAACCTACGAAATACATTATATCACCTTTTTCCGAAATCTTTGTGTCTTTCGGCAGCCAGTCAAGGCGGTTTTGCTTCAGAGAGGGGCGCATCATTATGCCCCCAACCTGTAAAAGTAACCCTGATTTAGAGCAGAGCTTTCTATTCCCGCTTTGTAGTGCTCTATGCCTCAGTTCCCTTATAAGCGTCGAAAAGGAAATCATAGACGGACAAACCTCATCGCAAAGACCACAAATAAGACATGAATAAAGCCATTGATCCTCGATTACCTCAATCTCATAATTTTCAAGTATTTTCTTGACGATCCTCCTGGGAGATATCCCATGTTCTCCTCTATTCATCGGGCATATAGAACTGCATTTTCCACATTCTACGCAATAGTAAGCCTTATTTTCCAATATCAAAGGAGGGTATCCATCGGTCATTAACTTACCTCCCCAGTCTTTATGGTGGTTTAGGGGCTCATGTATAACCCTTTAACTTTATAGACAAACTCGGTCATGACCTCAACAAATTTTTCGCCTTCTGATGCTGATATCCAATCCAGGTTAACGTGTTTTATATCAGCATCGAGCATCCTCCAAAGATCCTTCGCATCTTCTTTTCTTTCCTTCAATTTACCAATCAAATAACTACCCCTTGTCTAATTTTATTGGTACCGCCTGTATATCCAATCCTAATTTACTCTTATCAATTCCAAATGCTAATCCATATAACTGCGCTAGATTAACCACAGGGATGTTTGTTTTACCTAACTCCATTGCTCCCATATCGAATTGGAGATGACAAAATGGACAGATGTCGACTATGCAGTTCGCTCCTGCCTTTTCAATATTTTCTAATTTATCAGCAGTCATTTTTAATGCTACTTCTTTCGCTCTTGCTCTCACACCCCCGCCGGCACCACAGCAGCGGTTTTTATCCATATAATCGACACTTGTGGCACCTACAGCTTCAACAAGTTTATCAAGAATCATCGGTCTTTCGGGATCATCAATATTTTTTACATTGGAAGGTTTAAGAAAATGACAGCCATAATGCACCGCGATTTTTAAATTTTTATATGGATAATTTACCGAATCGGCGATTTTTTTAACGCCTATATCCTTAAAAAGTATATCTGCAAAATGTTTAACATTGGTAGTGCAATTATATTCAAGATCTATATCAGCGAGAATTGCATTGATTTCATCCAACTTTTCTCTATCATTATTTAATATATATGCTACCTCAAATAGGGAGGCAAAACAACCATTACATATCGTGATGATATCCGCATTTTGCACCTCTGCGAGCGCGAGGTTTCTTGCAGAAATCGCCAACCAAGTTTGCTGATCGAATGAACGAAAAACTCCAGGTGCAGGACAGCATGACACATCCTTTAAATCCGAGAATTGTACATCCAATGCACTCAACACAGCACGAGCTGCACTCTCGATGCCCGGGTAACGTAATGGGGCCACACAACCTGGAAAGAAGGTATAATTGACTATCTATATCACGCTCCTACTATTTTGTCAAAACCGGTATGCCTGAGGATCTTCTGCACCTCTTCTAATGCTTCTGAATTGGATAGTGTTGTTAATGGCGTCTCAATCAGCCCAACCTTTTTCCTGAGCGCCTTTGCTTTATCATCCAAGGGTATAGTATGACCTGTTTTTACTAACAAAGTCGCAGCCTTTTTATGCGTTTCAGCCATGTAGCCCATTTTAACTGCCATATTTCGTAAAGTGAATATGATCTCTGGGATTTTCACATCGCGGGGGCAGCGCTCATGGCATGTATAACAGGTTGTGCACATCCACATATCATCCGCTGGCAGGACTTCGTCCATGAACCCCAATTGGACTCTACGGATCAATTTTCTTACTCGAAAAGCAGTATGCAATCCTGAAGGACAACTAGCGGTGCACGTCCCACACTGCCAACACAGATTGACACTCACAGCACCGGCTTTGATCACCTCCTCAACAAACTCAGGGTTTACCAATTTCGCTTTTTTCTCCACTACTTCCACTTCATCTGTCATATCGATGCGCAACTCCATTCTATTTCATAACAAAGTTTCCCCCATCTTTTTATTTCATTTCTATTGCTCTCGTCAACCTAATGTATTTGAGACAGTATAGAGGTTGGTAATAACATTTTGTTACATATGATTAATAAATATTTAAAATAACATCAAATAGTAACATATTCTTGTTTCAATAAAATAATATAATAAATTCTGCTAAAAGATTTTATATTAAATTATGAGGTTAAATACTTAAGAACTCAAGATTTTTAGACAATATGTTAAAGATTTGTAAATCCAACTACACGGTCCAGATATATTCAATTCCTCCGGCAATTCGTAATCTGAGATAAGATTCACCACCAAGAACCACTGAAACCTTCCATTCTCCGGATTCACTTGGGATGGTGCCCAAGGTACTTTCAAAGGTGTTTGGACTAATAATACGTCTCATAGTCTCCTTTGATAATGGGTCGGTCACTGTTATTGTTTCCCCAGAATTTTCCCCAGTAATGACCTCATAGTAGTAGACAAGATAATCCCACGGTCCCCAATTCGGATGGCCCAGATCATAGAAGCTATTATAAAAATCCATGGCAGGAGAACCTCGCTCTGAGGTGTAAGTTTCGTTAAAAAGATCTTGTGCGCGAATGAAGTAAACTTCGCCAGCAAAACCCATACCATATGAAACTAAGGTCATATCAAGAATAACGTTTCCTGAGGAATCTTCAAACATTAATGAGCGTATCCACTCTGCGGAGGTATCATATGAATAAGTGAGTAATTCTCCACTTGGTGCAGTAGCTTCAATATCGACAAGGATAGTGCTCCCATTAATGGGCAGGTTGACAGATCTTATTGAAATCACCTTGGCTTTAAACTCCTCTACGTCAAACATTGAGAAAGTCCATTGGGAGTTTTTCTTCAAAGGAAATGAGAAGAGGGGCTGTGGTATCCCTTTCTCGTAGATAGAAAGGTTCCTCATCGCTATTCTGCCGAGCATAGGGTTGTAGTTCAGAACAGCATGCCGCTGCGCATCGAGGCGAGACGCCACGCCAACCAGATAATCTACCCCATCATCGGAAGCGACAACGATTCTTGATATTACATCCTCTATCTCCGGAGTCTTGAAAGAATATGTCCAGTATTTTCCAGCTTCCCAAGTAGGAGCAGAGATTTCACCGGGAATGAAGCTATGTTCCGAGTATTCAAGATATCCTGTAAAGATAGTTGCTCCAAGTAAGAACCCTATTATAAAAATGCTGATGATCGTTATTATCGAGATAGATATCTTCCTTCTTATGTTCATGAACTTCAGCCTCAAGTTATATGAATAAGTTATTTTTGAGTTTATTTATAGCGATTTCTAGGTCCTCGATTTGTTTTGCACCGGTGCAAATGACTTTTCCACTTTGGAAAAGCAATAGAACGGTTTTGGGCTCATCAATACGGTACACGAGACCCGGAAATTGCTCGGGTTCGTATTCTACATTCTCCAAGCCCAGTCTAACTACAACGTTATTTAGATTCAACCAAATGCCCAAATTGTATGTTCCCACGATGTTTTGAATTGTAATCTTCGGATTTTTATTCACCTCAAAGTTTGCAGTCTCAAGAATTTTGATTAGAGTTCGTATACTTCGATTAACATCTTCTATGTCCTTTGCACCAGTGCATACAACCCGTCCTCTTTTAAAAATGAGCAGGGTGGTTTTCAGATCTTTTAAACGTAGAATTAGTCCCGGGAATGTCTTAGGATTGTATTTTACCTCCTTCATCATATTGTGAATACGCTCTAAATTGAGATTCTCAGCTATTATTGTTGTACAAACGAGATTATGTATTCTTAAATTCATCATGCTAACGTCCGCCATAGCGATAATTTATGGAAGTCCTGCAGCTTTCAACTCCTTTTTGAGGGTTTTGGCACGAAAATTTCTCTCTCAACTTTACACCTCATGTTTATATTTAACACCTCACCCAAAAATTCCTTGGCTGATTTTCGAGGAATCAGGTCGATGAAATATATATCCCCATTCGATTCCCTGCAAACGAGCGTTAGACGGAATAGACTCCTCCTACATGCTATAATCTCATCAAGGGGCACTTCGATACATACATCATCTTCCACAACCCCTTCGTCCAGGATTTTAGTGCATATAATTCTTTGATCTGTTCTATAAATAATCCCTGAATCTGTAAAGAAAATCGCGGCTGGAGCGGAGCCCCTTTTCAGTTGAAGCCCCTTTAGATAAATAAAACACGAGAGCATCTTTTTTGCCAATAATCTCTCATCAGGCATGAGCTTTAAGTTGCCATTTTCGTCAAATACAACCTGTTCGAAAGTTAATTTCATTTTTTATTCACCCCGAAGCTTGCATCTCCAATTATTTTGACAAGGGCTCTTATACTTGGATTGATGTCTTTTAATTCCTTATACTAGTGCACACGGTTTGTTCACTTCTGAGGAAAGCCATGACAAAGGGCTTTCTTATACATCTACTGTTTTAATATCACTATTGAGATAATCTTTGGTCATCTTTATAGCACAGAAATCACCGCACATGGAACAAACTTCATCTGTTCTTGGTCTTCTCTGATTCCGGTACATGTTCGCCTTTTCTTTGTCCACAGCCAATGCAAACTGTTTATCCCAATCTAAAGCATATCGGGCAATATCCATCTCATGATCGAGGTGTATATCAATTCCCCTTGAGATATCAACTGCATGTGCAGCTATCTTCATCGCAATTAACCCTTCCTTGATGTCGTCAACAGTTGGGAGAGCTAAGTGCTCCGCAGGTGTTACATAACAAAGGAAATCTGCACCTGTCATGGCTGCTATCGCCGCACCAATTACAGAGGTTATATGATCGTATCCCGGGAATATGTCGGTCACAATCGGACCTAGAACATAGAATGGAGCATTCCTGCATAGAGATTTCTGAATCTGGACATTTGTGGCTATTTGATGGATAGGTATGTGTCCTGGTCCTTCGACCATCGACTGTACATTAGCCGCCTTAGCCCTGTCCACGAGCTCTCCAAGTGTAATGAGCTCCTCTATCTGAGGCCTGTCAGTTGCATCTGCAATACCACCTGGCCGCAGACCGTCACCAAGGCTAATTGTCATCTCATACTCCTTTGCGATTTCAAGGAGATAATCGTAATTTGCGTACAGCGGATTTTCAGCATCGTTATGTAGCATCCACGCTAGAAGGAAGGAACCACCTCTGGACACAACACCTGTGCTTCGGCCCTGCTTTTTCAGGCGCTTAATACTAGTTTTATTGACCCCGCAGTGTACCGTGATGAAATCCACACCATCCTTTCCATGTTGCTCTAATGTATTGAACATATCGTCCTCGGTCATATCCACAACAGCCTTGCTTGGTAGCTTGGCCTTAGATATACCCGCCTCATAAATTGGTACAGTACCGACCGTCAGATTACTATCTCCTATGATACGCTTCCTTATGGCTCGTAGGTCGCCCCCCGTACTGAGATCCATTATCGTATCGGTACCGTATTTCTCAGCTATCCTTAATTTTTCAAGTTCCTCATCAAGGTTGATATAATCTTTTGATGTGCCCAGATTCACATTAACTTTGACTTTTAGCCCCTCGCCTATAGCTCTTATCTCGCTGAAGTGATGATTTACATTCTTAGGTATGACAGCACGACCTGAGGCTACCAACCGTCTCAATCTTTCTGGGTCTATACCCTCATGTCTCGCAGCGGCCAAAAACTCTGGTGATAAATACCCTTCCTTAGCTTCTTTTATTATCATGTTTCATCAACTTCCTCATGTATCTTTTTTTCTAATCAACGTTCAATTGTACCAAGTAATGGGAGTCAGTCCATCGATATTGCATCATTAGGACATTCATCTATACAGGCCTCACATTCTGCACACTCCTCCCCATCCACGTGTGCATATTCATTGAGAATGATCGCCTCATTTGGGCATACCTCCACACATGCACCGCATCCGTCGCATCAATCAACATTAACCTTCATTAACATGTTTTCTACCTCTTGGTTGTTTAGATTATATACATTCAGAACACATGCTTTTATTCTCGAATATACTGGTCTCATGAACAACAAATTTATTGTAGCAATAGCATTATTTTCCAGATACTGTTTAATTCCGTTACCCATTGTCGCCCTTGGAAGACGCTCCCAAAGTTATGCCTTTAGCCCTTATATCCGAAAGTGACTTACCTCTCAATCAACGATGCCTAACTCTCGCTTAAGTTGATCTCTAAACTTTCTGATGGAATCCATTTCGTTATGGAGCAAATTTAAGTCCTTCTTAACAATGTAAAACGATTCGTTGAGCGTCATGTGTTGATTTGTCAGTTCAAGGAAGAGTTTGTTTATATCTGCAACTTTCTCTTTTATTTCATCATATTTTGTGTTGAATTCATTGAGTATCTTCGTTTGTACATCCAATTTATCACCTCCTTATCTGAATCCCCCATTCCTACTTCTTCACAGCAGGTAACGGTTGTTCATCTGGAGATTCAAGTGTATTTCCAGATATTATATTGAAATACCCGCTTTCCTTAATCATAAATCCGCAATTTTTACACCTCAGAACTTTGTCTCCCACAGAGAAATGCTTAACGATGTCAAAATCCCTATTTCCACACACCAGACAAATAAGATACATGGATCCTCGTTTATATACAGTCATGTTTCCTCCTCAAATGTCCTTGGAAACTTTCTTCCTTGAACGCGTAATCTTGATTCTTTCCATTCTTCCTTAATCCTTTTTTTAATTTCATCCGCACCCATTCTTTCTTCCTCTACCAATTCAAGTAATGGATTATAGCCTTCCGTTACAATTCCTTCATCTTCATCTGAAAAACCTCGACAGAAAATCCGATTCTTTTCTCCATTTATTGGGATACCAAAATCCTTTATTTCCTTTCTCCAAGCTGGTAGATCTTTAATATCAACTAATAGGATTAGTTTTTGACCTTCTGGTGCTGAGTAAAATAAATAGCCATCCTCTTTCGTTTCAATCAGTTCTTTAGTCGCCTTTTCTACGATTTCTTTTATTCCTTTCCATTTTTTTACCATTCACAGGCCTCCTATTTTTATGATGTCTCATCCAGTGAAATATTTATTATCTTCAATATCATTATATATCTAAAACAACATAGAGATATGTTATAACTATATGTTACAGGTGGTAAAAAAATGTCTAATAAAGCATCAAAAAGTAACAAAAACATATATAACAATGAAATATTACACGCGCTTTTAGATGATCCTACAAAGAGTTTAAGGATCATAGCAAAAGAGCTAAAAAGTTATAGACAAAAAATATGGCGTGAAAAGAGAAAGCTGGAGGAAGAACATATAATATGGGGATATACCGCGGTTGTTGATGAAAGAAAACTGAATCATGTATCATATGTAATGTTACTTAAAATGAAACCCATGACTAAAGAATTGGTGGACCTTATGTTACTAAGGTTACATGGGAAGGAGCAGGAGAAGCAGAATGTGAGACTGCAAGATCTATGGATCGTAAATGGCGAATATGACTGGGTTTTGAGATTCTCTGCCCCGGATCACCCCACTGCAAGGAGATATTACGAGACCTTACGATATCTATACGATGAATATCTTCTTGAGAAACCTGTTATGATCGACTTGAATTTCTGTCTCGTTTCCGAGGGTAAGATAAATCCTGAATTAGAAAAACTTAGGGATTTTGTACCCTAGTTAATCTGATTTTACAGCCTTAAATATAGTCAATTTATTCTTGGATGTAGCAATAAAAAACATGATATTTTACGGAAATATCCCGCGATGCTCAATTGCATCTGCCACCCTTTTCACAGCTACCATATAAGCTGCGGTTCTCATGTCCACCTTTTCCTTTTCGCTTATTTGTAACACTTCATGGAAGGCCTTTGTCATGATTTCCCTCAGCTGAACGTTCACATCACGCTCAGACCAGAAGAACTGCTGCAAGCCCTGAACCCACTCGAAATATGAAACAGTTACACCGCCAGCATTTGCGAGAATGTCAGGTATTAGAAAGATATTCTTTTCATGAAGAATCCTATCTGCCTCTGGAGTGGTGGGACCGTTTGCAGCCTCGGCAACTATTTTCGCCTTTATATTGTCTGCATTCTCATCCGTTATCTGATTCTCCAGGGCGGCGGGGACCAGCACATCGGCTTCAAATTCAAGAACCTGTTTTGGACCAAGATCATCGTTTGCACCTTCGAATCCTATTACACTGCCGGTTTTACTCTTATGCTCTATAAGCTTTGGAATGTCCAATCCCTCTTTATTCGCAACTCCTCCTTTGCTGTCACTTACTGCAATGATCTTCGCTCCCTTGGCTGATAACAGTGCTGCAGATATGGAACCCGCATTTCCAAAACCCTGTATGGCAACGGTCGCCTTATTTAGCTTGTATCCTGTTCCCTCATCACCATCACAAATATCTTTGTCCAATTCTTCTTCCGAACATTCCTTTCGCCACTGTTCGGGTGGAATAACCTTTAAATCAAAATGTTTTAAGGCTTCTCGTATTGTGAACATACAACCTCTTGCAGTAGCCTCGTTTCTACCCAGGGACCCGCCTACATGGATGGGTTTTCCTGTGACCACCCCTGGTACCGAATAACCTTTAATTGAACTGTATGTATCCATTATCCATGCCATTGTCTGGGCATTTGTATAGACATCAGGTGCTGGGATATCCTTTTCAGGTCCGATAATGATGGATATTTCTGTGGTAAACCTTCTTGTCATGCGTTCCAATTCGGCCTGAGACATTTCCTTTGGATTGCATATTATTCCACCTTTTGCACCACCATAAGGAATGTTAACCACTGCGCATTTCCATGTCATCCACATTGCCAGGGCCCTGACCTCATCCAGTGAAACGTTCCAGTGATACCTGATGCCACCTTTGCAAGGTCCTCTAGCCATGTTATGCTGCACCCTGTATCCTTGAAAAACCTTTATTTCACCATTATCCATCCTTACAGGAAAATTTACTGAAAGCTCTCTTCGCGGGGTCCTGAGAAATAGATGGATCCCCTTTTTTAGTTCCAACCGATCTGCTACATTATCCAATTGACTCTGTGCAATTTTAAATGGATTTGTTTCTGAGCTACTCATATTCTTACCTCCTTATATATTTTTAAAAAATCACTATTAACCATAACATTCTTTATTATTGATACCCCCAAATACGGTATTTTTCCCATATTTCCATTTTTTTAAATCTGGGCATTGGGGGGAATAATATAAAGATATTTAAAAGTTGTCAGATATTGATACTATTTTATTGAATAAAACGTCAGTCTGGATTTGTATAACAGTGTTAACTTGAAAATAATAAAATAACGTAATAAAATGTTAAAAAGTTTTTAAAATCTTCTACCTATCAATCCCAAAACCTTCTCGTCCTTGCATACAGAATCTCTGCCGATAAAATCTCCCTTAGAAACTCCTCTTCGGTCTCGTAGTGCATGGCAAGGATTCGAGCGGCAGTCTTTGGGCCGACTCCCCTTGCCCTCATTGCCAGAATTGCTTTTTTACCGTGACTCAGAATCAGGTTTGCGTTTGTGAATAATTTCCTTATAGTCCTTTTCTCTTTTTCCTTGGGTTTCTTTTTTCGAAGAATGGGCCCTGCATCCTCGTAGGTGGGCACGGCGGCTATCATCTTTCCGCCGCAGTTCTGACAAGTTATCTTTTCTGGGATGTTCTTTATTCTCTTCAAGTATTCCCTCTTGCAGGAAAGGCACAAAAGTTTGACTCTCTCGTCCTCGAGCCGGTGTTTCAAGGTCATTAGAATTGCCCGATCAGGTTTCTGGGGAGCAACGAGTCTTCTGAAAGCTTCCACACCCTCTAGTCCAATGGGTGAAAGGCTAGTTACTCGAAGGTCTATTTCCCTGTCCTGTATGCTCTGAAGGACCTCCTTTGTCTTTTGAATATCCATCCTTTCCCAGATTGTTTTATCCACTGTTTCTGAATATAAAGGTGTGTCCATGAAAGCGGCAGCTAGTCTCTTGATGGAGATCCTCTTGTAATCCACTTCTTTTTCAAGTGCACAGAATTTCTTAGCCACATTAATTAATGTCCATCTCAGATATGAGGAGTGTTTCAGAGCCATTCGAATGATATCTTCAACTCCCTCTGGTTCTGTTTCAAGAAGAATTGCTTTTACGATATCAGGATTCATGGGAGTTGGCAGATCCAGAATGATTCGGTAAGGGTCTGTTCTCATACCAACGCTCTCTCCCACCCTTGCCGCGAGAAGAGTTGAAAGCAGCATTCCCACTGTCTCGTTTACCTTGCTTCCAAGACATGCATTTACTATGATCGTTCGCTTGTCAGATTCGATTGTGATCAGTCTATCAGTAGGCACTGGATGTTGCTTTTTCTGTTTTTTTAGGGTATCAAAGTATATTTTTTTAGCACCATCATCAATAGGATATCCCCCTAGGTCCCCCATTCTTCTTATCCTTCCCACCTCTTGGGCCACTTCTATTGGAACAGGAATCTCCTCTCCTACCCAATTTGGCACTGCACCAACAAGTGCTGAGGGGGTAACAAGTATATCCTCCTCGAACTCCACAACTTCCCATGGTCGACCCTTAATAATGATTCGTGCATGAGGTTGAATGTAATTGGCTGTGAATCCTTCGTCCAAGGTTCCAATGGTTTTCCTGGTTGTTATATCAACGACCTTAAAAGTTCTCTCGTCAGGGATCATGGATAGGTTATCATAAAAGTAGTTGAATGAGGGTCTTTTTCTTCCAAATCTTTCATCTTCAATCCACAGGACCCTTTCATCCCTTAAAAGTTCCACAACATCCAGGAACGTTTTTTGTTTCAAATTTCGAAATGGGTAGGCCTTTTTAATCAGTGAATAGCAGCTTTTAAGGGTATTGTCCTTGGAGGTCACGGCGATTGCGAGGATCTGATTGGCTAAGACAGATAGTGGATTTTCCCTAATTTTAAAGGCTTCGATTTTCTCGGCAAGTGCCCTTCTTGTAATTGCACAGCTCTCTAGTACGTCATCATTGGATATGGCTATGATAGTTCCTTTGGAAACCTCTCCAACTGCATGACCTGCTCTTCCCACTCTCTGAACCAGTCTGGTCACCTGTCTCGGGGAGTTGTACTGTATTGTGAAATCTGCACTACCCACATCTATTCCAAGTTCCAGTGAGGATGTGCATATCAGACCCTTTAATTTC
Organism: Thermoplasmata archaeon; assembly: GCA_020348445.1. Taxonomy (GTDB): domain Archaea; phylum Thermoplasmatota; class Thermoplasmata. Next base: position 3,488,651 of record CP070751.1, on the reverse strand, counting down.
TCGGATTTGAAATCCTCCTCCATCTGGACCCTAACACCCTTGGATAGTGAGCCATGATGTACTCCAACTGGAAAGGCACTGTCCCATAGATGGTATCTTGTGGCAAGGGTCTCTGCAGTATCCCTTGTATTTACAAAGTATAGGGTTGACCTATGTTCTTCCACCAGTTCCCTTCCCCTTCTTAGACAGACGGCCTGTTTGGATTCTGTGCCAAGTTCCATTGCAAGCTTCTCATCCTCTTTTTTTGGAATGGGGCTCTCCACCTGTATTTTGATATCCTTTGGGAGCCTGGTTCTTATGATTTCCACCTTTCTTTGTACTCCTCCTAAAAACCGTGCTATTTCCGAAGGGCTGCCCACTGTTGCTGATAATCCAATTCTCTGAACCTCCCTTCCTGTTAATTGACATAACCTTTCCATTGCTACAGCAAGCTGGGCACCTCTTTCATCCTGGGCAAGTTCATGGATCTCGTCGATTACCACCCATTTCACATTACTTAAATGCCTTCTGAGGTGCTTGCCAGTGAACATGATCTGAAACGTCTCAGGAGTGGTGATGAGGATGTCAGGTGGTGACTTTGACATTTTTGCCCTTTCATGCTGGGGAGTGTCGCCGTGACGCACCGCAACCTTAATATCCAGTTCGTTGGCGAACCATAGCATTCTTTGCAGCATGTCCCTGTTAAGTGCTCTTAATGGTGTTATGTAAAGAAGGCTGATTCTCTCTGGTTTTTCTTTTAGAATCTTGTGAAAAAGCGGTAACATTACAGCCTCGGTCTTTCCATAACCTGTGGGAGCGATAAGAAGCAGATCCTTGTCATCTAAAACCACTGGAATGGCCTTTTTTTGAGGCTCAGTTAATTCTCCCCATCCCTTCTTTTCAATAGCTTTTATAATAGCAGGAGAAAGCATATCAAAACTCATCTTACACCCTCAAATCACTAAGTTTCCCTAAAAATGTACCATCTAGTAGGTAAATTTCGGCATTATCCAAATCCACGAGTTTGTTTTTCATAATTGGTCCTAGAAGCTCAGAATCCCTCTCGTTTACCGCGATTCCTCCTAAAAGATCGTTGAAAGTGGGCATGATTATGAGCTTTGGATTTGATTTGGGATAACGTTCTTCTGTAACCTTGGTAATGAAATCTGCTTTCACCCAGCATTGCCTGGTATCCCTTTCCCCGAGTGTTTCTACGAACAATATCGTGGGATGCTGATGGGCAATTACTACTTGGCTGCACTGCATGACTTCTTTTTTAGGCCATGTATGGCCGTGGAAAATCCCAATTCCTTTATAAGTAAAACCCTTGGTTCCGTGGATTTTTACCCAATCCGGGAGATAGTTTTTAAGATTCCCATCGTGGTTTCCCATCGTGATGTGGGCCTTTTCCACATGTTCTTTCAATCTCTCAAAAATCCTTGGGATTTCGAAGTACTCCTGTCCGCTCGTCATTGGAACATTATGCTTCACATCCCCCACAATAACCAGGTCGTGAATCTCATGCTCTTTACAAAGTTCAATGAGGTGCAATGCCATTTTCTCTGTCTGGCTGGGAATGTTTATCCCTGATTCTCTAAGCTCGGCTTCTATTCCAATATGAAGGTCGGCCACGATCAAGGTATTTTTCTTGCCTTTTAGAAGTAGAGCAGGTTCATTTGGGATTGGTTCGAGTTTCATGACATAAGGAATTGGGTTTGGGTGATAATATATTTTTGATATCGTTTTTTATCTATCATCTTCATCCCTCCCACCATCCCCCCTCCATCGTGGTCTATTCCATATCCTATATGATTAATTCATAGGCCACTTTGCCCTTAGGTTATGCGATAAAGAGTTGATATCTTAAGCCTAAGGGCCCCCGCATAAAGATCTACCCACCACCTACCTCCCTCCACCCACCCAGGAACTAAAAAAACTATGAAAAGGATTTGTTCATATAAATCAAACAAAAAAGGTAAATATCAACCCATACAATACTCGTTGCGAGGAAAAAGTCCATGCCAGAGAAGATCGGCGATGCTTTAAAGAGGGCGATAGCACAGGAAAGGGCCGTGGGTGAGGTAGAGAAGAGCAAAAAGGGTGAGGAATCGCTGCTTTTAAATCCCACTAGACTGGTGATATTCCAGTATCTGTGCAAGAATCCATGCAGTAAATTGAGGGTCATAGCAAGGACTTTGGACCTTGCAGTCCCCACTGTAGACTGGCATCTTAAGAAAATGACGGAGAAAGGCCTAGTTACCACAAAAAAAGTGGGTAAAAACAGGATTTACTACCCCGCGGAGATGATCGAGTCAGAGGATATCGAGGTCCTGGCGCTATTAAGCGGTGATAAGGCAAGGTTCATTTGTGACACAATTGCCGCAAATCCCGGTATCACACAAAAGAAGCTCTGCAAAAAGCTGGGGATGTACCAGCAGGAATGCGGGTGGTACACCTCCAAATTAACTGAATACGCGATTATCAACTGCATAAGAGATGGAAAATACAAGCACTACTACATTAGTGAAAACCTGGACAAGGTTCTGCGCTCTGACAGGAAGAGGAGGAACCACTTCAAAAAGACCCTTTTAAGGGCATTAAAAAGGGATGGTACAAAACCAGAGATCATACGGAGTCGTGGTGATGTGCTCGTAATCCAAATAGAATCAGGCAAGGAAAAGATGATATTGAAGGTGAATTTGAATCTGGTTCCCAGGTTTTTACCCCATCCAAAAGGTGGGAATATAACATAAGTTTTGAATTGATGCCAGATGTCAAAATCAAAAAACGTAGATATTTCCAAAATTTATATAACCCATTAATCCATTCTTAAAAGCCCAGACAATTAATGATAAAAAATCCAGATACAAAACAGGAAGGCCCATGATATGGAAAAAATTAAAACAGGTGTATACGGATTAAATCCCCTTCTCGATAATGGAATTAACAAAAATTCTGTTACCACAATAGTTGGGGCGACAGGTACGGGAAAAACGACATTTGTAACCCAATTCTTACACCGCGGTCTTGAGGAAGAAGAAGAGGCGATATACATCACTTTGGAAGAGCAAAAGGATCAGATCCTAAAAGAAGCTGCAGAGATGGGATGGGCCGATTTGAAGGATTACCTGGAAGATGGTCAACTTGTGTTTATTGAGGCAGGGGGAATGGAATTCTCTGATTTCATCAAAGAGGAGTTGCCGGAATTTGTGGCTGAATGGGCAGGTATTCATGCGAGGATCGCAATAGACCCACTAACTCCAATTGTTTGGACTGCCCAAGACAAGTACAAGCAAAGAGAACTCATATCAACCCTGTTCAACGAAACCAAGAAGGTGGGCACTGTAATTGCGACACTTGAGGAGCACGGCACCTTCGGGGATCTCTCGGGTCCGGAAACAATCATACCAATGTATCTTTCTGATGCCGTTATACATCTTCGATACATATCCCACCCCACAACCTCGACGATCGAGAGATTAGATGGATTGGGGATAGCAAAGGTCGACACCAGGATGAGGATAGTCAAATCCAGAAGCAGCTGGCACTCCACAATCTCCCATCCTTACTCGATTTTCAAGGGCATAGGCATCGTCATAGAGGGCGTGGATGTAGGCATAGAGAGCAAGAAGTTCCCAGATGATCTGAGAGAGAAATTAATTGAAAAGTTCGAAAAATTGCCCAAAGATTACGCAGATAAGCTAAAAAGCATGATTGAGGATCTTACAACCCAGGATATTGGGACCATGAATCCTCATCAGTTAATATCTCTTATTCTGAACGAATACGATATCACTTTGGGATAGGGTTTTTTTACTATCAGCTAGACCCGGGCAGATCAAATCAAAGGAGCCTAGTATCCTTTTATTCATTCTCGTGTTTCAATTCGCCCAAGTAAAATCAAAGCTATCGTGAGCCCAATTATTATCGCGAGTGCAATCCACAGGGATATGAGAACCAAAGCAAGCATAATGGCTCCTGCAATTAAAACACCTATGAAAATGAAGATTATGGATTTGGCACGATCCAGTCCGAATAGGTAGGACACAAGTGAGCCGGTCCAGGCTCCGGTTATGGGCAGTGGTATAGCAACAAAAAGTACAAGGGCCAGCTCTTCGTATTTTTCCACGGACTTGCCTGTCCTTTTCCGGGTTCTGGCAAAGAGCCAGTCGAAGAAGCGGTCGAAAATCTTCCATCGTCTAAGCTTCTTTTCAACCCATGGAAAAAAGAGCAAGATAAAAGGAATTGGGATCATATTACCTATCACTGAGACAATATAAATTGGGATCCAACCTTCAGGGTACGGGAAACCGGCGAAAGAGAAATCCCCTCCTTGGGCTGCCCACAACAATATGGTTCCCCTAAGTTCGATGAAGGGGATCATTGCAATAAAAATGATAATAAGCCAAGAGGGAAGCCCCTGTAGGATATCAATGATGCTCTCTGCCAAACCCATGAAATTTGGGTATGAATTTAGGGTAAATAAGTATATTTGTCTACTTCTAATAAAAGCCATACAATTCGGATATTTAGAGGACTTTACATGAATCTTGGTAAAATATTAATAAAATGATGTGTATCAACCAATATAGTTGGGGGGTGTAAGATTATAGGGAGGATTCTAAGTTTAAGCCCGCTTTCTAGGGGAAAAACGCATCTAACCGAGAAGAATGAAAATAAGCGAGGAAAGATTGACAAGGGGATTGTGAATTCTATTGAAGATTTGTCCCATAAATTAGATATTCATAGACGGCCCCCTACCACTTTAAAGAATGAGATCAACAATAAGAAGGAGGTGATATACAATGACAATTGCTAACTTCGACATAATTATTTTCAATGAACAAATTGGTGATGAAGAAGGGGAAATCGATGTACCTTGGTACGTCTACGTAGGAGATCAAACCACTAAAAGAACCTTCAACATTCCTGGAGTTCCAACGGGAAATGGCTATATTATTGTACAAGTGTATGATGTTCAAAACAAGGGACATAAAATCATTATTAATGGAGAGGACCTTCCAGGTGAGGACATAATAAGGACTCGTGAAAACCAATGGCAGGATGTCACGGATGTTATCCCTGAAGGAATCCTAAGGCAAGGAAGAAACACAATTCAAATTGTGGGTGCAAAAAGTGGCGACAACATAATGATTGGGGCCGTGATTATCAATTGGAAAGAGTTTGATTGAATATAAATCAAATTAAGCAGATTAAAAACATCATGTAATTAGTACATTTCAACATCTATTTATATTACAGAATATGTAATTAATTAGGGTATAACCACCCATATATTCAATTCTCCAAATTACAAGCATATTATCTATATCTTCTTTACCAATAGTAAAGTTTATTTACTAACAGTTGTATATTTTATTTGGTGATCATATCAAAATTCGCTCGGCTACTGTCAGCTCAAAAGGCCAAATAACCCTTCCAAAGGAATTTCGCGACGGTTATCATATACTCGAAGGAGAGGAAGTTATAATGCTCCCAACAGAGGAAGGAATTCTGTTAAAACATAAAAAAACACCTCTTAGGGGGATGTTAGCCGGTAAGATCGATGTCAAAGGATTTGATAAAGATATCAGAGCTCTGAGAAAGGAATGGGTGTTATGAGAGAATATTTGGTTGATACAATTGGATTGGTAAGTTATCTGCAAAATGATTTACCAGCGAACGCTGATAAGATATTTAAATTGGCTGAACAAAATAAATGCAGATTGCTAATCCCGGAAATCGTAATAGGTGAATTTATCTATATTTCCTTAAAAGGTAGATTGAAAACCTCGAATCCAAAGAGCTTGATAATGGAAGTTTTAATTTCAATGGACAGTTCAAAATATATTGATATTGTTGGTATGGATTATACGGCTTGGGAGGAATTTTTAGCTTTGGACATACCCGAGCTTCATGACAGGATGATCTGTGCTATAGCAAAAAGTAAAGACGCCCAGGTTATCACCAATGATGAAGAGGTAGGGAAAAATAAAACCATAAGGACAATATGGGACTAGATCGATAATGCAAAGCCTTATAAACAAGGGGAATTATTAGGGTAAACCCGCAAAAAGAAAGAACTCGCATGTAGGAGAGAACCCGGCTGTTCTCGCAAAACTACAGGGGGAATGCATTTGGCTGAGAAAAAAACCCTCAAGGCTGTAAAAGACGCCATTGAAACCTCAAAGGCACGTAAATTTTCAGAAAGTGTGGATTTGGCTATAAACTTAAAAGATATCGATTTGTCTATTCCTAAAAATAGAGTCGATGACGAGGTTTTACTGCCCAATGGTAGGGGAAAGCCAATTAAGATAGCGGTTTTTGGTAGCGGCGAGCTGGCAATCAAGGCAAAAAAGGTCGCGGATTTGGTAATCACACCAGAAGAACTGGATGATTTAGCTGATGACAAAAAGCAGGCAAAGAAACTGGCAAATGACCACGTTTTCTTTGTGGCTGAGGCACCTCTTATGCCAGTCATAGGTAAGAAGCTCGGGGTCGTTTTGGGTCCCAGGGGCAAGATGCCAAAGCCCATACCACCTTCTGCCGATCCAGCACCGCTCATAAATAATCTCAGAAGAACTGTTAGAATTCGCTCTAAGGATAGAAGAACATTTCATGCACCTGTGGGAACTAAAGAAATGAGCATCGAGGATTTGGCTGAGAATGTTGATGAGATCATAAAAAGGCTCATTGGAAAACTGGAGAGGGGAAAAATGAACATTGCCTCGGTGTACATTAAAACCACTATGGGAAAATCTGTTAGGCTGATGTAGGGGGTGTAGAATATGACACATGTGGCAAAATACAAAAAGAGCAAGGTCGAGGCACTCACCCAGATGCTCCTGGAAAATCCTGTTATAGGTATAGTTGACATCGAAGGTATTCCTGCATCCCAGCTTCAGCAGATAAGGAAGAATCTTCCTTCTGGGAGCAAGTTCGTGGTCACGAAGAACACATTGCTTCGAATAGCATTGAACAGGGCATCTGAGCAGAAGAAGAACATCGAAAAACTCATGGATTCTCTGGATGGTCAAAGAGGTCTTTTAGCATCCGAAATCAATGCCTTCAGGTTGTTTCGGGCCATGGAAGCCACTATGATAAAGGCCCCTGCAAAAGGGGGTGAGGTTGCTCCCGACGACATCGAGATAAAGGAGGGGGACACACCCTTTAAACCCGGCCCAATTGTAGGGGAGCTGCAGAAGGCTGGTTTCCCTGCGGCTATCGAAAGGGGGAAGGTCGTCATAAAGAAGGACAAGACCTTGGTAAAAAAGGGTGAGCGCATTCCAAGGGACGTGGCCAAAATGCTCACGAGACTGGAGATATATCCAATGACCGTGGGTCTGAATCTCATGGCGGGATTTGAAGCTGATACCGTCTTTTTAAGGGATGTTCTTGATGTGGATGTTCAAAGCTACATCAGAAACATGAAAATTGCCTCTTCCTCTGCTTTCAATTTATCCATGTTCATCTGTTATCCAACTTCCCAGAACATTCACCTCATGTTGCGAAATGCGCATCAAAACGCGCTCAACTTGACATTTAACGCCGAGATACCCACACTTGATTCCATGGGAATGTTGCTTTCAAAGGCTCAAATGCAGGCTTTATCGCTGGCATCCCATGTACCAGAGGTCATGGGTGGAAAAGAAAAGAAGGATAAGAAACAAGAAAAACCAAAGGAGAAGGGGGAAGAAAGCCCCCAATCTGAATAATGATATTAAGGATTAATAAAACGGAGGAGAGAAAGATGGAATATATATACAGCGCCATGTTGCTCCACGCTGCTGGAAAGGAAATAACGGAGCAGGGAATATCAAAGGTACTGCAAGCAGCAGGTGTGAAACCTGACGAAGCCAGGGTAAAGGCTTTAACAGCCTCATTAGAGGGAGTGAACATAGAAGAGGCCATGGCCACACCCGCCCAGATTGCAGCTGTCGCAGCTCCTGCACCCGCAACTGGAGAGCCCCCAGCAAAAGAGGAGAAGAAAGGCGAAAAGAAGGAAGAGAAGAAGGAAAAAGAAGAAGCATCAGAAGAGGACGCTGCAGCAGGTCTCGGTGCACTCTTCGGTTAAAGAAATTACACGAAGAACTCAGCATCCACACTGTAATTTGGCGAGGCACCCATTCCAAAGGATGCTATTTGATCAAGTTGCCGAGGGCAGCAGGCAAGGCAGGGTTCAAAGTGATTCTGCAATCAACCCAGTTACTGATAGTTACTTAACCTGGCAATAGCTATTTTAAACCCCTCTCCGTCATTTTCGTGACCGCCTATTATCTCTGGTACTACTCCCACTTTAAAATCAGCAAGCATGGTGAAATCGATATTTCCCTCTCCTATCTGTATTCCTTCGTTATGTGGAGGTTTTGCATCGGCGATATGAACATGACGTATCATATCTTTTAGGTTTTGTTTCATATTATGAATATGATGGTTTCCTCCTTCTTTTGTGGAGAGGTAAGCATGGCATATATCAAATGTCACACCACCGACTAGATCCGAGAAATTAAAAAAATCCTCAGGTTCTACACAGATGTTGCTTCTCCAGATCTCGCCATTGCGCATGATATAGAACCAAGGCATGTTCTCCAAAATTAATCTTTTATCCCCGATCTCTACAAGTGACTTTTCTAGTGTGTTTAAGAGCTTTTGCTTATCCTCAACTTCAGGTGATATCCCACCTGGATGAATAATGACGTATGAGGCATAGATTTTTTCTGCAAAACCCAGGGTCTTTTTGACTATTTTAATGGCCTGTTTCCTTAAGTTCTCATCTTGCGAGGCCAAATCCACAAGATGATAGTTTTTATCATCAGTAAAGTACTCTTGATTGTGTATCACATATTCTATTTTTAATTTCGCAGAAATTCCACAAAAGGTCTTTACCATCTCCTTTTCATATTGAGAAAGATCCCTCTCACCGACAAAAACCTCAATCAAATCTGTACCCAATCTTGCCATTGATTCAGCGTCTGTGAATCTTGCCTTGACTCCGAGCCTCATTGAAAAACCCTGTAAGTGATATATTACAACTTTACTGCAAAGGTTTGACCAGTAAAATAACTTTCGAGGTAAAAAGCATAATCCTTAATAGATACAATAGCATTGCCAGAGTGATAATATGCATCAATTACCTCCTAATCCGTTAATGAGAGCCGAGTTACCCAGTGAAACAAAGCCTTCTTTAGGAATAATAGGTCATCTAGCAATAGACGAGATTGTACATCCGATCCTTGGGGTTCGTTCTCTACCCGGAGGTTCTGCAGCCGCTGTGGCGACTGCTTCGGTTCAGACGGGAGTTGTGACTTCGATTTATTCCAAAGTGGGGAAGGATTTTTCATCAGAATGGCTCTCTGTACTCGAGAATCTGGGCATCGATATCTCAAAGGTGGAAATATCAGATAAGGATGAGAGCTTAAAGGTCAAGATCATATACGATGAAAAAGGAAACAAAGAGCTTATTGAGTGCAGCGATGCTGTATCTTCGAATTTAGCCATTAAAATCCTGCCGAGAGCAGAAGGCATACACATTTGCCCTATAAAGCCGCAAGAACAAATGGAATTGGTACAGAGGTTGAAAGGACACAGTGATATCCTATCCCTCAACCTATCCGAGTATTTTATCGATGATTACAAGAAGGAGGATTTTTTTGCCAAGCTCAATTGGCAGTACTTGGACCTCGTATTTGCCAATGAGAAAGAGGCCGGAACCTTAACGGGTCTAGATAAACCAGAGGATATGGCTTCGATATTCCATTCAGAAGGTGTGGATTTGGCAGTAATCACACTGGGCAGCAAAGGTTCCTTGGTTTACGATGGTAGAAATATGCATTACATGAATGCAAATGAAGTTACAGTTGTGGATACCACAGGTTGTGGGGATTCTTATATTGGAGGCTTTTTAGGAGATTATCTGATTTCAAAAGATGCCAAAAAAGCGGCTGGAATGGGTACGTATTTTGCATCTCTTACTGCACAGAAAAAAGGCTCTTGGGCTGCTTTGGTAAGCGATGTTGGGTATAGGTTTTAATGTTGTATCAAATTAAATAAGGTCTAACACCTTTGTAAATCGAATCAGGCCTTATAATTTATGCACTCCCTGTGTTTTCGAAAGAATTAGAAGCAAAAGAGCAGTTATACATAATACCAAACCTAATACCCCCACATTGAGCATCCCGTCACAAAGTAAAATACTTGCAAATATCCCCGATAAGATCGCAGAATTTGTCCATTGGCTGTCTTGGGCTCTATAAAATGAGGTAATGACAAGAACCACAACCATTGTTCCAACAATAGGAAAGACGGTTCCAGTAACTTGGCTTGCCATCTCAGCCCCAGTATAACCTGAATATTTGGAAGATATCATTATTGGAAGGTATACTCCCATAATAATAACAATGACACCCCATATAATTAATATTATTCTTGCTGTTAATGCAAGTGTTTTGAATTCCCTGGGATTTTCTTCAATGTAGTTTTCTCCTTCATAAACGTTAGGAGAATTGGGTAACATTCCCACAATCTCACCGGTTGCTGACTTTCACTATCAATTAATATAAGACTTATGAGGTATAAATTTTTTTATTTGCCACAAAATACATATATCCAATCCCATATTCCAAGAGAAACAGAGGAACGGCAATGAAAATCCGTCAGCCCATAGTATCGGTCTTAGGTCACGTGGACCACGGAAAGACAACCCTTCTTGACAATATTAGGGGTAGCGCTGTGGCCTCACGAGAAGCGGGCAAGATCACACAACACATCGGGGCGACAGAAGTGCCCATTGACACGATAAAACATATCTGTGGTAAATTGATGAAAGGTAAGGATTTTACTGTCCCGGGTTTGCTTTTCATCGATACTCCAGGCCATTATTCCTTTACCACATTGAGATCCAGAGGAGGAGCCCTGGCCGATCTGGCTGTATTGGTAATCGATATAATGGAGGGAATAAAGCCTCAGACCCTGGAATCCATAAACATTCTGAGACGATATAAAACTCCCTTTGTCGTGGCCGTGAACAAGATCGACAGATTGGCGGGATGGAGATCCCAGGAGGATATTTGTTTTCACGAGTCTTTAGAAACTCAATCAGAGCAGGTTCAGGAAAAGCTCGATGAAATTCTATACAATCTGGTGGGCAAGCTATATGCCGAGGGCTTCCCTTCAGAAAGATACGATAAAATCGAGGACTTTCAAAAGACAATCGCATTGGTCCCGATGTCTGCAAAGTATGGAGAGGGCATTCCAGACCTTCTGTTAATATTAGTAGGATTGGCACAGCGTTATCTTGAAAAACAGCTTGAGAAAGAGGAAGGCCCTGCTGAAGGTACGATCCTTGAGGTCAAGGAAGAAAAGGGCCTTGGCACCACAGTCGATGTAATAATCCACCATGGAACTTTAAACAGGGGAGACAAAATCGTGATTGGCACAACCCAGAAAGCTGTGGTCACCAAGGTAAAAGCGCTCCTTAGGCCAAGACCCCTGGACGAAATAAGGGATCCAAAAGATCAGTTCGATTTATGCGACAGCATATCAGCAGCGGCAGGTGTAAAGATATCGGCCCCAGATCTTGAAGCCGTCATTGCAGGGGCGCCTCTTAAGGTTGCAGTGGAGGATGAAGAGGGAATAGTAAAGGAGATACAATCTGAGATGAAGCTCGAAATAGAAACCGCAGATGAGGGCCTAGTTGTCAAGGCAGATGCCATCGGTTCTTTGGAAGCCCTTGCATATGAGCTCAAAGACAGGGGGATTCCAATTAAGAAGGCTGGGGTTGGTGATGTGTCCAAGCGGGATGTAATCGAGGCTGCAACCTCCAACGAGCCTTTAAAAAAGGCGATTTTGGCCTTCAATGTGAAGCTTCTTTCAGATGCAAAAGATGAGATCGAGCGCTGTGTTGGTCCAGTGGTTTTCGAAAGCTCAATCATATACAAGCTCATGAAAGATTATGAGGAGTGGACTGAGAAGAGGAAGATTGAACTGGATAAGGAGGCACGGGGTGAGAGGCCCCATCCCGGGATGTTCAAGGTTCTTCCCGACTGTGTTTTTAGAGTGAGCAAGCCTGCAATAATCGGTGTGAGGGTACTGGCAGGGAGAATCAGGCCTGGTCAGGGGATTCTCAGACCTGATGGGAAGGTGGTGGGAAGGATCAAAAGCATCCAAAGCGAAGGAAAGAGCCTAAAGGAGGCAATTTCCGGGGATGAAATCGCGATTTCTGTTGATGGTGTCACAGTGGGCCGCCAACTATGTGTCGAGGATATATTATACGTGGATATTCCTGGGGATGACTACAAATGCCTCTGTGAGACTGAGTTGAATGTGGACGAAAAGGAAGTTTTAGACAAGGTCTGTGAAATCAAGAGGAAGAATAACCAGTTCTGGGGGATGTGAGTTCATTTCGTCCTCTTATTTGAGGACAATCGATAAATTGCTTTTATTCAAAAAATTTCCTTGTGAGTATCTTCCCAATGGTTTGAAAAGCCTCTTCCACATTCATACCTGTTTTAGCACTTGTGGGGAAGAATTGACCGTGATATTTATCCACAAGCTTTTCTATATCGGCTTTCAACTCCAAAGGCACGCCATTTTCCGTTAAATCAACTTTATTGACGAGGAATATCAGGGGGATGGGCTTTGTCTCGGCGAATATGGAGGACACCCATTTCTCCATGGCGGAAATTGTTTCCGGCCGTGTAATATCGCATACAACAAGCGCTCCATTTGTACCCTTAAATGCAGAAGCCTGCAGATATTGAAAGCCCCTTTGGCCCACCAAATCCCAAATGAGCATGGTGAGGTTCACCTTGAGAAAGGGCCTTTTTTTAAAATCCTTGATTAAAAAACCCTTTTTTGAGACCTTTACGCCGAGAGTGCTCAGATAATGGTCATCAAAGGCATTGTAAACGTAACGCCGAATTAGCGAGGTCTTGCCCACTCCCCAATCACCGAGAAGGCAGACCTTCTTTTCAACATTTGTTTGCATCCAAATCCCTTGTTCTGTCGGTTAATATAATACAATATACTTATATTTATTTTAAGCGCTGAAATTATCACCTATTTGACCAGAAAGTATCCAAAACGGCAAGGATTCACATAAATAGCCCATCAAATCTATTAATAGAACATAATTCATTACCTGTGGCATGCGTATAAAGTTCCTTGGTGGTGCGGATGAAGTCGGAAGACTTGGTATGTTGGTTTCCCAGGGTAAATTCCGGCTCCTTTTCGATTACGGCCTTTCAGCAACAGATCCACCAAAATATCCTGTAGAGGTCCCTCCTGTGGATTTTCTTCTTTTGAGCCATTCCCATCTGGATCATTCAGGTATGGTGCCGTGGGTGTGCGGTCGATATGAAACTCCAGTTATCTCAACAGTCATGACCCAGCGGGTCAGCGAGGTCCTATTCGATGATAACCTCAAGATAAGTGACCTAGAAGGATATCCCCAGATGTACGACAAATACGATATAAAAACCGCGAAACGAAGCTTTGATACCGCGAAGTTCGGTGATGAGAGGGAAGTAGGTCCCTATGAGGTCAAATTTCACTATGCTGGCCATATCCCTGGTGCCACGATGTTCGAGCTAAGAGGAGGGAAAACAACACTTTTTACAGGGGACATAAACACCCTAAACACCCATCTGCTTCTAGGTACCAAACCTGTCAAATGTGATACACTGATAATCGAGGGGACCTATGCCGGGAGAAATCATCCAAGCAGGGTGAAGCTGGAATACGAATTCCTAAAGAAAATCGATGAGGTCGTTTCCCGTGGAGGAAAGGTCATAATTCCAGCCTTTGCCATTGGAAGGACCCAGGAGATCATGCTAATTCTCAAGCATTCGAAACATAGGATATATGTGGATGGCATGGGAAACTCCATCACAGATATTTACCTGAATAAACCCGAGTTCATAAGATCACCCAAGGAACTGAGGAGGATGAAGAACAAAATCAAGATGGTGCGCTCGTTCAAAGGAAGAAAATACGCTTTAAAAGGCGAGGTGATAATAACAACAAGCGGAATGCTGGATGGGGGTCCGGTTTTAAGCTACATTCAGAAGCTCAAGGGCGATCCAAAAAACGCCATACTTCTTACGGGCTTTCAAGTTGAGGGAACCAATGGAAGGTTACTTATGGATGAGGGAAAAATAAGACTACAGGGCGTGACTCAGAAGGTTAACTGCGAGGTATGTTTCTTTGACTTCTCTGCACATTCTGGACATAAGGAACTTGTGGACTTCATTCATGGATGCGAGCCTGAGAATGTCATTTTATGCCACAGCGACAACAGGGAGGCCATTTACGAGGAACTCAAGGATTCGTACAATTTTTATTTACCAAAATTAATGGAGGAATTCGAACTTTAGGGCAGGTTTTGTTTGAATTTCATTAATTTTTGCCTTGCCCTTTTAAGTGCTAAATTGGCGTTTTCTACCAAAAAAGAGAGGTAATCCTCATCTGGGTATACCTTAGCATCCCTTGCAATTGGCACATGAATATTTTCGGAACTGAGAATTTCAACCACTATTTTCTGAGGATCATTTTTTGAATCAAGGGTGAGTGATTTTATGGTTGAGTACTTCAATCCGGATTCTGCTGCGAGGTTCCTCAGTGCAACAGCGCTTTCTAGTGTTCTACACCTCACATGGATAATTGGTGATTGAGCCAAAAGGAAGATGTTTTTGTAGTCCTTGACCTTTGAATAGGCCTTCACTACCTCCTGAACTTCAACTTCTCGATGCCATTTGCCCAGGAATTCAGCTCCTTCCTTATCGCCTATTTCTGAAAGCCCTATTACTGCGATTCTTCCTGCACAACTGCTTGTGGTGAAGTAATTGGGATTTGAGTTTATCTTCTCGATAATCGGCAGTATCTCCTTGTCCACCTCCCCTTCACATATCTTATCGTCCAACTTTTTCATTCTTTCTTTCTTGTCCCTCAGCATGGATTCAGAATGGATATGAGCCTTAAGAAGGTTTTTGAAAGAAACGACATTCTTCAGTTTTTATCTTTGATATTACCTTTTCCCTCCCCCAAGGACGCCCTCCTTCGTGGCCTATTCCATTTCCTACATGATTTTTTCATAGTCCACTTAGCCCTTAGGTTATGCAATAAAGAGCTGTTATCTTAAGCCTAAGGGCTCACACCCAATAACACCGTTATTGGAAAAGAATACAAGAAAATAAGTTCGAATTCTTTAAATCCATAAAGTTGGTTATGTGGGCCAATGGCGGAGACAATCCCGGATTCTGAAATTCAAGATTTGGTGGACTCAGGGCCCAATCAAAAGGCATCTGGCGAACATGCAGAATCCCAAAAACCCAAAAATCGCCCTTTGAACTATTTTGGATGGATGGGAATGTTCTTTGCTGTCTTCTGCTGGGGGCTTTCTTTTCCGCTTTTGAAGATCGCCTTGGACGAAGTTGAACCAATAACCTTGGCTGTACTAAGATACACGATCGCGATAATACCCCTCTTTTTATTCTTAATAGTCAAAGAAGATTCCAATAGAATAATAAAATCTTTAAAAGAGGACTTCTTCTTTTTCCTAATTCTAGGTCTGGTGGGTATTACACTTCCAAACCTGTTTCAGAACTACGGTATGACCATGACTTCTGCCCATCTGAGCAGCATAATACAGGCTTCTGGTCCAATATTCACCATAATTATGGCAGTTCTAATTCTAAAAGAGCCCTTGGGCGCAAACAAGGTGATAGGCACCGTGATCGCCTTGTCTGGAACATTGCTACTTGTAACGGGAGGGGGTTTGAGCCTAGGAGATTCGATCTTCTTGGGCAACATCCTCATCTTGATGTCGGCAATTTCATATGCCTTCTCTTCCATTATGAGCAAGAAGATACTAGAAAAATATGATCCCTTGACAGTTGCCATAATAAGTATGCTTCTTGGTACTGTAATTCTGGCTGTTTTTTCAATTTTAGAGTCTCCGCATGAAAAGGTACCTTCCATTTCCCTTTATTCATGGAATATCATCGTAATTCTCGCGCTGTTTCCCGGATCCTTTGCCCTTCTCGTGTGGTACTGGATACTCAGGACAAGCGAGCTTTCAAGGATAATTTTGTTCATCTATCTCATACCAGTATTTGCTAGCGCGATTTCATATTTCTGGCCAGGGGAGATAATTACCCTAAGCACCGTGGTTTTCGCTGCACTTATTATATGCGGAGTGGCCATTGCCCAGTATGAGAGAAGGATTAAAAATAATACTGAGGATGATTTAGAGGGAATATAACGTTCGAAATGCTTTTTCTTTGTTTTTTTAAGAGAAAGCTGGATTTGTTTGCGAAACGTTGATAAAGAAAAACCACATTTCTGGCCGTAAAGGAGTGTCAGGGGTATGAAAAAGGCTATTTCGTCGGTTTTAACCATTTGGATATTGGTAATTGGGTGTTTGAGTGGGCTTCTCATAGTACCAAATAATACAGTCTCGGGAATAGAGATTCCTGGGGGCCAGATAACATCCAATGACATATGGGATATAGGAAACAGTCCATATTACATTCAGGGCGATGTATATGTGGAGAACAACGCAACCCTGACCATTGAGGCAGGTGTGGAGGTTATTTTCAACGGTAGTTATGGACTTTACATAGGCAACGGAACCCTCAAGGCCGTGGGGAATCCACCTAACATGATTAAGTTCACAAATTCAAATGACTCGTTCACTTGGACCGGAATCCAAATAAACTCAACAGGCCTTGCCACTATTAAATTCTGCAATATCACCAACGCCACGAACGGAATTTACATCGAGCAATCCACAGGAAATGAAATTCAAAACTGTGAAATTTCTAATGTCACCAATTATGGTATATGGCTTTCCGAATCAGATAAAAACGATATATCTAACAACAGCATATTCAGTCATAATTTTTACTGGCGAGGTATATTCCTTTATTCTTCTTCAGGGAACAACATCGAGAACAACACCGTTTCCGGCAGTATGTGGGGAATCCGTTTATCTTTATGCGATAACAACAATATAACTTCAAACAGGATATTTTCCAACAACGATGGGATATATATACAAACCTTATCCCATGACAACAACATCACAAAGAACAACATCTCCATGAATTTCAATTATGGAATTTACTTGACATCTGGTGACAACCTCATCTACCATAATATCCTCTGGTTCAACACGTACCAAGCTTATGACGAGGATGGTAATAACACTTGGAACATGACATATCCTATCGGTGGTAACTATTGGAGCGATTTTGACGAGCCCATTGAAGGAGCATATGATAACTATACAGGCCATAATCAGGATATAGAAGGCAGCGATGGGATAGTGGATGATTGGTATGTAGATATCGACAATGTAACAGGAAAATCATATGATTACTATCCATTAATGGGACCAATTGAAGGAATAGGTCCCAGAATTCAATTGATTTATCCTTTAAACAATTCTGTAATCCAACCAGGTGTAATCCTTGATTTCCTCGTTTATGATGAGGATCTCGATATTGTAAATTATTCCATAGATGGCGGAATAGAACAGACTTTCCCAGAACCATTTGATATTTCAACCTCAGGTTGGATTGAGGGATTACATAACGTAACGATAAATGCCACAGATCTTAGCAATCATTCTATCCTTCGGATTTTCTTCTTTACAATCGATTCAATTAAACCCTTCATATCTCTTAATTCACCTGCAAATAATTCCCTAATCCCTGGTGGAACATTTTTGAACTTTTCTGTGATTGATATAAACCTAGATCACGTCAATTATTCAGTTAATGGCGGCTCGAATGTCACACTCCCGGCTCCATATAATATATCAACAGTTGGATGGGCTGATGGAGGCTATACAGTTCAAATTAATGCGCAAGATGAGGCAGGAAACTCAAACTCTTCCTGGTACTTCTTTACATTAGATTCTGCTTCTCCAATAATCATCTTAAACGCCCCAGCAAATAACTCAATCATCCCAGCTGGTACTATTTTAGATTTCTCTATAATTGAACCCAACCTAGATCACGTCAATTATTCCGTAAATGGAGAATTGAATATTTCACTCTCTGATCCTTTCGATATATCGACATCGGGATGGGCAGATGAAGACTATACTGTTCAGATCAATGCATTAGATATTGCAGGGAATTCAACCATTTCATGGTTCAACTTTACAATCGATTCCACAAAACCAATAATTCAGCTTAATTCCCCTGTTAATAACTCTATTATCCCTGCTGGTACTATCTTGGACTTTTCGGTTTTTGATCCAAACCTAGATCACGTCAATTATTCAGTAAATGCAGGAGTTGATACTCCACTCTCAGATCCATATGACATTTCCACCGGCGTTTGGTCTGATGGAGACTACACAGTTCAAATTAATGCGCAAGATCAGGCAGGAAACTCAAACTCTTCCTGG
Organism: Thermoplasmata archaeon; assembly: GCA_020348445.1. Taxonomy (GTDB): domain Archaea; phylum Thermoplasmatota; class Thermoplasmata. The sequence goes on along the minus strand of CP070751.1, from coordinate 3,470,257 downwards.
TACTCCTTTATAATAGATTCAACCAAACCTACAATTATTTTAAACAGCCCGTTTAACAATTCAGTCATTCCCAGTGGCACAATATTGGACTTCTCTATTATAGATCCCAATTTAAGTCAGGTCACCTACTCCAGAAATGGTGAACCTGATGTTTTATTCACTGATCCATATGATATATCGACATCGGGATGGGCAGACGGAGGATACACTATACTAATCAATGCAGAAGATATAGTAGGAAACCTAAATTCATCCTTGTTCTTCTTTACTATAGATTCCACAAAACCCACAATCCAGCTCAATTCCCCTGTTAACAACTCCATTATCCCTGCAGATACTCTATTGGACTTCTCGGTTTCTGATTCAAATCTAGATCACGTCAATTATTCTGTAAATGCAGGAGTCGATACCCCTCTCTCTGATCCATATGACATAACCACCAGCGGTTGGACAGATGGAGTCTACAAAGTTCAAATTAATGCCCAAGATACGGCTGGGAACACAGCTTTCTCCTGGTATAACTTTACGATAGATTCGGTACCACCTACGATCATTTTGAACTCTCCGGCGAATGAATCTATCATCCCCAGTGGCACATCATTGAACTTCTCTATTGACGACCCTCACCTCTCACAAACCAAATATACTATTAATTTTGGATCAGAGCAAACGCTTACATCACCTTATGATATTCCCACTACTGGTTGGGCTGATGGAAGTTACATAATTACAATAATTGCCGATGATGCAGCAGGAAATCGATACTCCTTGTCTTTTTTATTTACCATTGATTCAACAAAACCCATAATCCAGCTTAATTCACCAGAAAATAACTCAATTATACTCAGTGGGGCAATTATAGACCTTTCAATTACCGATCCTCATTTAATGCAAGCCAACTATTCCATAAACGGAGAACCTAACATCCCTCTTTCAGATCCCTTTGATATATCCACTTCTGGCTGGCTTGATGGAGATTATACAATCCAAATCAATACCGTGGATTTGGTAGGAAACTCAAATTCATCCTGGTATTTCTTTACAGTTGATACAACATTGCCTCAAATCATATTGAATACTCCTGAGAATAACGCAGTGATTACAGAGGGAACGGTTCTTGACTTCTCTATAATAGACTTGCATCTATCACATGTCAATTACTCTGTAAACGGAGGAGTAAACAACCCACTTACAGATCCTTATGATATTCCCACCACAGGGTGGTCAGATGATGTTTATAATATTCAAATAAATACAATTGATGAAGCGGGCAATATTAATTCCTCAGTGTTTTCATTCACTATAGATTCCACAAAACCTCAGGTTCTATTAAACAGTCCTGAAAACAACTCAGTTATTCCAAATGGAACTATCCTCGACTTTTCTATTGATGAATCCAATTTTAATAATACAAACTATTCTATAAATGGGGGTTCTATCATTTCCCTCTCAGATCCCTTTGATATTTCTACAGCAGGATGGGCAGATGGAAATTACACAGTCCAAATCAATGCCTTGGATAAGGCAGGAAACTCAAATTCCTCCTGGTTTAACTTCACAGTCGATTCTAGCAAACCAATTATCATTCTAAATACACCGGAAAATAATTCAGTCATACATAACAGCACGATTCTAAACTTCACAATTTCCGACCCACATTTAGTGCATGTCAATTATTCCATAAACGGAGGAGTCAACATTTCTTTATTAGATCCCTTTAACATCTCGATATTTGATTTGGCGGACGGAGATTATACTGTCCAAATAAATGCAGTGGATATGGCTGGAAACTCAAATTCCTCTTGGTATTACTTTACAATTGATTCCACACCACCCATTATTATCTTTGGGTCCCCAGGAAACAACTCAATAATAGATGAAGGAACAGTTCTTAACTTTTCTATCATAGATTCAAATCTTTTGCATGTTAACTATTCTGTAAATGGAGGGGTCGAAACTCCCCTTTTGGATCCATTCAATATTTCCACCTCAGGCTGGTCAGATGGGAATTATATTATCCTAATCAATACAACGGATTTGGCAGGGAATTTAAATTCTTCCTGGTATAATATTACAATTGATGATATACCACCTGATATCATCTTGGTGTCTCCCGAAGACAACGCTATTATAAATGAGGGAACAGTTTTAGACTTTTTAATTGTCGATGAAAACCTACTACAAGTCAACTATTCTGTTAACGGGGGAGCCAACATCTCACTTTCCGATCCATTTAATATCACTACAACTGGATGGACAGATGATGATTACATAGTTCAAATTAACGCGCTGGACATGGTGGGCAACTCTGTTTCTTTATGGTTTGTCTTTACAGTGGATTCGACACCACCTGCAATCGTTCTGAATTCACCCGAGAACAACACACTCATTGGAGGAGGAACACTCCTGGACTTTTCAGTAGTTGATCCAAATCTGTTCCAAGCTAATTATTCTGTAAACCAAGGCGTAGACATTCCATTCTCAGATCCTTTTGAAATCCCAACATCAGGCTGGGAGTCTGGAGATTACACAGTATTGATCAATGCTATAGACATAACAAACAATTCAAATTCTTCCTGGTTCTTCTTCACAATTGATTCCACACCTCCAACCATCACAATTGATCCCGATCTTAACCATTCCATTATTTCTATCGGGAAATTAATCCAACTCGATATCACGGATCCTGATACGGACGCTGTAATGTACTCGATAGATGGGGGAGAATATTCTACACTAGCACCTCCGTACATTATCAACACCTCTTCGTGGTCCGATGGCCGGATTATGGTACATATCAAGGCAAACGATACCTTTGGAAATGATGCTATCATTTGGTTTGAGGTATACATCATCAACGAGTCATTGATCTTACTGATCGATGAGATCGGGGACGTCATGGACGAGAATGAGGTGCAGGTTGGCGGATATCCAAATATCGATATGACCAACATCTCGATATGGAAAGTTGGAGATTACCTCCTATATGAAGTGGAAGTAGTAGGGGCTATCCAGGACCAGATTGTGGAATCCGATATTTACTACTATGGCTTATATCTCTTTATGGACGAAACCGATGATCCTGAAAATAATGATGATGCTGACTTCACAATTAATTGTATTTTAGGCATGGTGAGCATTGAAAATACGACCTCTCAAGAATCACAATCCCTTGAAGCCTTTGGCTTTGGTAATTCAACCTTAAAAATCCTTATCCCTCTTTCATTCATAAACGATAGAACTGACTTTAAGATAGATGCTAACTCAATTATATATGTTAACTTCGATCTAATATCTGGAACATATGAAGAAGCTTTCATTGATACGAGCCTGGATGCCATTGATTTGCTATTAGACACAGATAACGATGGCACTCCGGATGTGGAAGATGTTGACGACGATAATGATGGACATTTGGATGATAACGATGCATTTCCCTTGGATAACACAGAATGGATAGACACTGATTCCGATGAAATTGGTAACAACGCAGACGCTGATGATGATGGTGATGGATATTCAGATGTAGATGATGCGTTTCCTTTAGATTCTACTGAGTGGCTTGACACCGACTCCGACGGAGAAGGCAACAATGCAGATACCGACGACGACGATGATGGCTACTTGGATGATGAAGACGCCTTTCCCTTGGATGCTTCTGAATGGCTCGACACAGATGGAGATGGTATCGGCAACAATGCAGATACAGACGACGACGATGACGGGCATCCAGATACTGAGGATGCATTTCCCTTGGATTCAAGCAAATGGAAAAAGGCAGACGAGGAACCCTCAGATGGTATGATCTGGATTATATTGGTTGTCGTGGCAGTTGTAATCGTTGTTATCGTTGTTTTATTATTGATACAAAGGAAAAGAGGTAAGGCCGCAGAAGAAGGCCTGGCCCCAGAAGGTGAGGTTGCTTTTGGAGGGATAGTTACGGAGGGGGAGGCGCCCCCTGAAGGGGAGGTTGGTTTAGCAGAAATTGGAGAAGCGGAGCAGGTTCCTCCCTATCAACCAGTGGCTTTCAGCTACAAATGTCCACATTGCCAGAATCCCTTTTCGGCACCGATTCCTGAGCAGCCAATGGTGGCCAGGTGTCCCATGTGTGGTGAGCTGACCACGATAGGACCGCAATAAGGACGTTTTAATTAAGACCCACAAAAAAGGATTACAAAGCTAAAGACACAATCGAAAGTGATTGTTAAATCCCTAAATAGCGAAAGATTGATAGGAAGAAATCCCATAAGGATTTAAAAGGATGGGGCAAAATGAAGAGCAAGTTGTCATCGATATGCATTATAGCATTGATGGCGTTCTTTGGATTTCTCGGATCCATTTCATATGATTTGGAAGTGGTGAGTGGCTACACTCTCCATGATCCCATACTCATCAATGGAGATAGTGATTTTGCTGCACAGGCTGCAAATGAAGGTTGGACTGGGGATGGAAGCCAGGGAGATCCCTATATTATAGAGGATTACGATATTACGTCCTCAGGTGCAAATGGAATAGAAATCAGGGATACCGATGTTTATTTCATAATAAGAAATTGTTATGTGCATGACGGTGGATCATCAGAATATGGAATTTACCTTCACCGTGTTAAGAATGGAACTGTAGAGAACTCGATCATTTCAAATAACAAGCATGGTATCTATTTTTATGTATCCTCAGACAACATCATAAAAAACAACGACATCTCATCAAATAATAATGATGGAATCTTTTTTGATGGTTACTCAGTGATAGGGACCTCGGTATTTAGATGCACATTCAACAACATCATTAATAATAATATAACATCAAGCAAAGGATCTGGAATTCATCTTTGGAGAGCATTAAATAACAGCATCTTAGCAAACAATGTCTCTGATAATTATTATGGCATCTATCTAGAGGATTCATCAAACAACAACACTATTTTTCACAATAATATCCAAAGTGACAATACCTTAAATGCATATGATGAAGGCTCAAATCAATGGGATAACGGTTCAAAGGGTAATTACTGGGAAGATTATACGGGAGAAGATGAAAATAAAGACGGTATTGGCGATACTCCCTATGGCATATCAGGAGGGGCAGAAGACCGATATCCTTTAATTATGGAAAGGGCAGATCTAAATGGCACCATTTTCATCTCAATAAATCAAGAAATCGATTTTGGTTTATATGATGAAACCATTGATTATGGAACAATCGTGAATAAATCGTGGGACTTTAATGATTCTGATGGGATACAAGAAGATGCGCAGGGAGATGCCCCCAAACATACTTACCCAAATGGAGGAATTTTCACTGTGACTTTAAGTGTAACAACCAAGCAAGGCCATCATTCTCAGGATTCCATGACAGTTTATGTAGCAGAGAAAACTCTTTTTTCTATGGAGGATGGCACCCAAGATGTCATGAACGAAACTGAAGTGCAGGTCGGTGGATATCCAAATATTGACATGACCAATATTTCCATATGGAAGGTTGGTGATTATCTCCTTTATGAAATGAGTGTGGTGGGGATTGTACAAGACCATGTAGAAGATTCCGATTATATCGTTTATGCACTGAGACTTTATATGGATGAAACAGACGATCCAAAAGACGCTGAGGACAGTGACTACATTGTACACAGTGGCCTGGGTATAACAGATATTGAAAATGAAGCTACAGGAGAAATACAGGACGTTGACGCATTTGGTTTTGGGACATCCACATTACGAATTATTATCCCGCTCTCATTTATCGATAATAAAACAGATTTTGAAATAAGTGCCTGGACATTTATCTATATTGATCTTAATATAAACACAGGGACTTATTCTGAAGCATACTTTGACCAAAGTCTGGATGCTACTGATTTATTAATTGATACAGATGATGATGGCACTCCGGATCTTGAAGACAGCGATGACGATAATGATGGGTACCTGGACGTAAACGATGATTTCCCTTTAAACGAAACAGAATGGCTGGATACAGATTCCGATGGAATCGGAGACAACACGGACCTGGACGATGACAATGACGGCTATAGCGATACAATAGAAGAATCCGAAGGTTCTGATCCGCTTAACTCCGGCTCCATACCAACAGACACCGATGGGGATCTCATCCCTGATTCATTGGATGCAGATGACGACAATGACGAATACTTGGATGACGAGGATGACTTTCCCTTGAATTCCACAGAATGGCTGGATACAGACAAAGATGGTGTGGGCAACAATGCAGATACCGACGATGATAATGACGGGCACCCTGATGATGAGGATGCGTTTCCTTTGGACTCAAGTAAGTGGGAAAAAGAAGAATTTCCAGATGTGAACTGGAGCCTGATATTGCCGGCTTTAATAGCTGCAGTTATCATTTGCATCATTGCTGTGTTAGTTAAGAGGAGGATGGCAAGTAGACCGAAGGTGGCCCCAATTCCAGAATGGGAAGGTGTTCCTTTTGGGGAGCTCATAAAGGTAAGCCCAGAGCCTTCGGAGGAAAGACCCTATACTTCTCAAGAGAGAGAAAGGGCTAAACCGAAATTTACAAAGCCAAAGCCATCATCTCAACCAACTCCTCTACCATCAGAGTCTGAAGCTCAATCACCTCCACCAACTCCTTTGCCCTCGGAGAAAGAATCGAAATCACCTCCCCCTCCACCCCCACCAAAAACAGAAAAGAAATTGCCTCCACCACCTCCCCCTCCACCTCCTCCACCCCCTCCGCCTGAGTAAAGAATAATCCCAAAGATTAGGATATTTGATTTTTCAGAATACTTGGGAATCGAGATGATACTAGATCCCCTTCTTGAACATAACCACCCTGTCGCAACCACTTCTTCGATCGCAGTGCCTGCACTGCCTTTTCATCCTCTCAGGCTCCTCTTCTTTAGGTACTACATGGAAATCGAAGAGCTCCCAGAAACTGTGTGAATGGACAGATAAAAGCCAGCACGGCCTTCCCCTCACCCTTCCAACAAGGGTCAGCACTATCTCCATCCCATAACCCTTTCCTTGGTGATTGGGAAGAACAGATACCTTGCTTATCTCGACACTGTCCTTGTATTCCTTTAACATACCGCAGCCCACAACACTTCTATTCTCCTCTACGACAACAAAACCTTTAATATCCTCCTTTCTAACATCGGCGATCTGTCCATTTATCTCCAGTATATTGTTGATCTGCTCCAGATCCCTCTTCTTAGCATCCCTTATGATGGCCATTGCTTATCCCTCTATCCAAAATACCTCCTGACATACTTTTTCTCCTTCCGCCCTCCATTTGGTATTCTTATGCTTTACCTTCTGATTCACGGCCCTGCACATTGCAAGGAAGTAGGGTCTTGTGGAATACGGGCATGTATATTTCATGTCGATTTTTAAAATTTTCGCTGATATTATTAAAGGACAAAATCCATTGCTCTCAATAATTAACTTACCTTTTTTTATCATGATATCTGGCTTTGCTGTTCTTCCTGGGTCGTCTTCTATGTAGGCTTCTATGAGCCTCTTTACCGCCTGGATATCATCTCCCTCTATTCCATACTTTTTAATCAGGAATTTGCCCTTTTTAAATCCCCTTTCCTCGTTGATCCTCTTCCATATCGTAAGGGCACTCTCACCGAATTCCTCGACAAAAGCGAACTGATGCTCAAACTCCCTGATAGTGGTTTCTATCTCTTCTTTCTCTTTATCAGTATAACCGTCAGGTATTTTACTCTCACCGTCGTACCTCAAACTAATCACCTGTAAGCTCATCCAAATATCTCGTCGGCCTTCTCAGCAATCTTCTTTATTTGGACACCATCTAAATCCTTGTTATCTCCGATTATACCTCTTTTGACATTCTTGGCATTGTAATGCATCACATCTATTACCGTGGGCACCCTTATGGCATCACCAAATACAACAACAGTCCTGGGTGGAATGGTGCCCACAATGTTCTCCCAGGCACTTCTGTCAGGGACACCAGCTAAGGCAGAGGACATGTCAGAAGGCTCCTTTAGGGACAGAACCAGTCTATTGGCCAGCTGGCTTCGCACCTCGTCATCTATTCTCGAGGGTCTCTGGTCTATAAGTGCCAAAATGAGATTGAACTTCCTGGTCTCCCTTGCAAGCCTGTCAAATATTGTGAACTGAGCAATACCAGGCTCCAAGAATTTATGTGCCTCTTCTAAGAATATAACCAGCCTGGGATAATCCTCGTTGTGTTCTGTATACAGGTCAAAGAATCTCCTTGCCAGCACGTTGGCAACAAACAGGTAGGCCATTTGATTTGTACCGTACCTACCAAAGTCAAGCACTATGGATTTTCCGGCCTTTACAAGGCCCTGAATCATTCCGAAAGCTTCCGATTCTGTTTCTCTTACGAACTGAAACCTATCTATTCTGGCAATCCTCCTCTGCAATGCAGAGAGAGATGTGGGATGCAGCTCACCTTCCCTGAAATCCTCAGGATCTGCATTTTGAATGGCTGTTACGAGATCTAAATCGCTCTTGTGCCTATTTACCGCAAATAAAGCATCGATCATCCCTCCTGAAAGGTCCTGGAACGCTACAATTATATCTGCGGGTCTGATCTCTTTAGGTGATATGATAAAGGGTTTAGCCTCCTTGTTTTCGAAATCCAACGAGAAGATCTCCACTTTTTCTGGGAAGAAAAATTTCAATCCCTCTGTGTTGTCGGTTTTTGAATAAATACCGTACTCGGAGTGCATGTCAAATATTAGTATGTTCGCATTATTCCTTGCCAAAATCGAGGTGCAGAGTATCTTGTTGAATATGCTTTTTCCAGAGCCTGTCCTTCCAAAGATGCCAAAAGGCTTTTTAACCAACTTGCCGAAATCGATGTTCACATCGAATTTTGCTACTCCTCTTAAGCTGCCTATCGGAGCCGAACTCGGAGTAACTTCATAAAGCTTCTCAACATCACTTTTTGATGCGTGCCTCGTCTCCGAGAAGTAGGGAGGTATTGTCTCAGGCTCAGAAAGTTTCCCACTTCCTTTTTCGATGAGCTGGATGGGTTTGAGCTTTGCCTTTGAATAAAATATCCTTCCTCCGTAACCTTCGTGCAGGTCAGAAACAGGTACAACCGACTCTTTTAAGTTCGAGCCCGCTAATCTCTCGGCGATCTCCATCTTCTCGTTGATTATATCATGAACCATGCAGTAGAAGTCGTATTTTTTTCCCTCCACTATGGCGGGGTAGCCTATTCTCAAATCCTCAGGATTGTCCAGAGCCAGCTTGACCTCAAGACCTGAAAGTACACTTGCTGATACCACTTCCCCTATACCAGTTACTTCCTCTTTATTCACAATCACACCTCCCTTGCCACTTTATCAAGATATTCATGAAACGCACCTTTTCTGCTGCCCTCAATATGCGTCAGAGCAGATATTGCTTCCTGCAATGAGATGTCAAATTCTTTTGCCATATCGAGGATCATATCCTCGTAAATGCTGTGAAAATGCCGGACAGTGACCACATACCTGTGAGCCTCTAAAAGGGGGTATATGTATCCAAGGCAAAGACTGGATTTGCAGTAGTGCGCAAGCTGTGAAAATACTCTGTCAGGCTCTTCTTTTACTGTTCCCACATCGATCCTGAACCATTTTTTTGCCTCTGGATGCAGTTTTGCAAAGTAAACATCGCCGAGCATTTTATCGTAAAGGAGACTGCTTTTCTTTGCAGATGAAATCAATGGTGCGCTTGTGTATCCCATGCCTTGAAAATTCAATTTTCCAAGCACTTCCTCGTCTGTTCTGTGCGATTTGAATGCATGTGTATACGAATCCTTGGAGACACCTAATAGTATATTGTCGTTTTCTATGCACGCCTTTTGGGCTTTCTCAAGAATTTTTGTAGCCTTAAGTGGTGTTAATGTTCCATCCATTGCTATGATGACATTGCTCTTTGTTCCCGCAAGCTCAAAGGCCATCTCCTCCTCCAAAAGGCGTCTTAGTTGATTGACCATCTCCCTATGCTGCTCGGAAGCGTACCCTGTGGCCTCGTGAAGTTTTCCGTGTGTATCCCCCATCTTTTCCATGACATCCTTTTTGGTGGAAACAAGGGCAGTTCTTTCCTTTGCTATGGAATCCACAAGCTCGTAACCCTTGTCCTTTGAGTATCTGTAATGTAGCGCACCCACTCTGATTACGGCAAGCCACATGCTGGAGAGGTTCAAAAGAAAGGAATAGGAACCGTCGATGGCAACAAGGTCCATTATCTCTTCTGAGGGAGAAAAGGTCCTAACATTTAGGGATAGCTCCTTTTCTTTGGCCTCAGGCAGAAGGCGAAATTTCTGTATAATACCGAGATTTTTGGCGATCTGCTTTTCTATATTCCCCTGCTCGTCGTTTTCACCTATCAAGCCATCACCTTGATCTTTGATTCTTCCTCAGGAGTCATGTACACCATGAGCCTACCAGGAAACTTTTCTGCAACCTCAGAAAGATGGGTGATGAGGATTATCTTCTCAAAGAACTCCCCCATGGAGAAGAGCTTTGAGATAAAAAGCTCTCTTGAGCTCTCGTTGTCAAGGGAGCCTAGGTCTCCTTCGTCAATGAAAAGCGTCTTCATCCTTCCGTAAGTCCTGCCCACCTGGGGCATGCTAGCAAGCTCCTTGGCTATTGCGAACCTCAAAGCTGCATTTATCTGTGTTTTCTCTCCACCAGAGAACTCCTGCACGTCATGCCATTTACCATCTGCCCCCGAAACCTCTATTCTAATACCATATCTGTTGTTCTCTTCGTAGGAGTTTAGCCTCACTTTGGAAAATCTTCCGTCCGTCATGTCAGAGAGGTTGGTAGATGTTTCCAGTGAAAGTTGAGGTAAGAGCTGGTCTATTGCGTACATCACTATGCCCCTTTTATGGAATATCTGGTTTCTCAAAATATCGTAGATTTCAGCTCTTTCCCTTTCTCCTTCAAGTTCAGATTCTGTATCCTTGATCCTCTGCTCTGCAGCCTCAAGATCTGCTAACTGTGAAGCAATCTGGCTTGTTTTACCCACTATCTGTGAGATATCACTAGTCAGCTTTTTTTCTTCCTTTTTGAGACCTTCTATTTCCCCTTTGATCCCGAGATAGTCCTTCTCTGTTTCGGTGAGTTTCTGGAACTTTGCTTTCAAATCCTCTTTTTCAGATGTCTTCTCCTTTTTCTGTATTTCAAGTTCCTCTATAAGTTTGGACAGGTCCCCTATTTCATCCAACTTTTTTCTGATATTCTTTAGATTTCCCCTCTTGTTATGCATTTCTTTCAGCTCTTTTTTTATATTCAAAAGCTTTTTTTCTTCTTTATCTTTAAATCCAATTTCTGAAAGCTCTTTTTCAAGTTCGTTTATACCTCTTTTTTGCTTTTCAGATTCTTCCAGACCCACCTTTTCCAACTCATGAAAGCGACTTTTTATGCTCTTAACTCGATCCTTTATTTCGGATAGGATAAATGAATCGGCGTTGATATCTGAAACCTTCTTGCTCAACTTCGTTAGTGCGGAATTTGCCCTGGCCTGCTCTTTTGTAAGCTCCTTAACTAGCTTCTGGTTCTCTTTTAACCAATCCAGTTCAAGCGAGATTCTGGCGACCCTTTCCTTGAGTCCCCCCTCATCCCTAAGAAGGCCAAAGGCCTCATCTTTATCCAGCCCCGTTGTGAGGCTGGATATTCTTTTTTCTTGGATTTTCAGCTCCTTTTCCAGTTTATTCTTATTCTCATCGCTCTTCTTCTTCAATAATTTCTCTTGCTCTTTAAGAATCTGGAGTCTATCCTTAATCCTTTGGACCTTGTTCTTAAGCTCTGTTAATTTGTCGGCTTCTTCCCTGAGTTCGTCAAATTTTTGGGTTTCCCTTTCCAGTTCTTTAGCCTTTTTTTTCAATTCATTGAACTTCGAAGCATGTTTTTTGGCATCTTCAATCTTCTTTTCGATCCTCTCTAAGATCTTTGCTGTGCCTTTCAGCTCGGTTTGTATTCGCACGTATTCTTCATGATCCTTTTCCAGTTTTTCAAGAAGTTCCACCTTTGCCTTCAATTCTTTCTTGAGGGTATCTTCCTTTCCTTTTTTCTCGTCACGTTCTCTTTTCAATCTCTTCAATAAGTCCTTTAGTTCTGGCAGTTTCTCGGCATGTTTTTTCTCCACCTTAAGTTCGGCCTCTTTTACCTGGATGTGTCTTTGTATCTGACTGTACCTGCGATCCACTAAATTATGGGCCTTCTCGAAGGTCTCCAGTCGAAACAGTTTCTGAAATATGTTCAACCTCCTTGCACCGCTTTCAGAACCTAGCTCCTTCATCTCCTCCTGGCGAACAAATGTCGAATTTCTAAAACCGTCATAATCAAGGCCGACTATATCCTCGATTGCACCTTCCAATTCTTTGATATTTCCTTCTATGTTTTTTCCATTTTTCTTTAGTGTCAGATAAGGTAAAGAGGATGATGAAAAACCCCTTTCTACCACATATTCCTCAGCACTTTGGAAAAACGAAACCCTTACATAACCTCCAGATCTGCATATGTCCGAGATTTTGATACCTTGGATATCTGTCCTGGAAGTCCTCTTGTACAGTGTAAATGTGATGGCATCTAAAATAGAGGTTTTCCCGCTGCCGGTCTTACCAGTAATCACTGTGAATTTGCCGGGAAATGTAATGGGTGGGGTTGTTTTCTCTATGTACCTCATAAAACCTTTCATTTCTATTTCCTTAATAATGAAGCCTTGGGAGGGTTCTGCCACTATCTTCGTCTTGGGAATTTGCTCCTCCAAATATTCCGTTGACGTAGAATCCTCTGTTATGAAATCCTCAAGGGTCTTCATCCCAGCACCTCGTTTAAAGCATCCTCACCTTCCTTGAGAATCTGTTCATATTTTGGATGCTCACCATAATTGGTCTTAAGGAAGGTTCTAAGGAGCTGGTAGGGGTTCATCGTGAACTCCATATAGCCTAACTTTTCAGATGAAAGCTCCTTCCATCTCACGTCATAATAGAATGCACCTTTCAATTTCTCGGAGATACGCGACTCAGAGATGCGCTCCCTCACTCCTTCATCTAATGCTATTTCCAAGCGAAACATTTTCTCTTCGACTTTTTCGGGGATTGCATCAAGGATTTTTTTGGTGGGCTCTTCTTCGGACGTAATCTCAAGGGAAATCTTAACCATCTCTCTAACCGGAAGTTCCCTAAATTGCCATAGATTCTCCTTTTCTGGGGAAATTATTACAAAACCTTTTTTATCGTCTCTTTCACCCCAATCTATCCGTTCAATTGCACCGGTATAGATGAACTCAGGCGTTGATCCCATTACCTGATGAAGGTGAACATGGCCAAATACAGCCAGATCCAAAGTTTCGGGGATCATATCCCGTGTAAATGAAAACTCTCCAGGCAGTATCTCAGGACAAGCGGTCTCTCTGAGCTTAGCCCCTTCCAGGTAATAATGCCCAAGCAGGATCCTGTAGTCAGTATCAAATTCATCGCATCTGTTGTTTATCCACTGTTTCAGCAGTTTTTGGCCCAAAAGGAACATCTGCTCCCTTTCAATTTCTGTTCCCTCCTTCTCCCTAACAAGCCTGGCTACCTGCTCTGGGTGCAGGTACGGCACAATGATTATGCCCAGACTCTTTCCCTCTAACTCGATTTCCTCTACACTGGGCTTGCGAAACACCTTAACGTTTTTATATCCGCGGAAATCGTCAATTGAGGTGCCCTTCTTCTCGCCATGAGGCTGATCGTGGTTGCCTGCCATGATCCAGATTTCGATGCCCTCCTTTTCCAGTGGTTCTATGACATCACGCCTAATAAGCTCCCTGAATGTGGGGCTCACGTGCGTCCTATCGAACATATCCCCCAGGACCACAAGCAGCCTAGCCGAATTTTCTATGGCATATTTGGCTGTTTTGGCGAAGTTGCGGTGGATATCCAGGGCTCTTTTAGAAATCCCGAATTCGGCATCGATATTATAGCCAAAGTTGATGCCCTCGTGAATATCGCCCACAACAACAATCTCACTCAGCTTTACACCCTGCAACCCTATCGTCTTGAGTTTATTTATAATTGAGGGAGGGGGGTGGGTGAAATTACTAAGAAACTAGAATCCAATAACAAGAATGAAATAAAGTCTAACCACAATGAAAAAAATGATTATTAATAAAAGTGCAAGATAAATTTTCCACTCCATTTATTTAAAGATATATTTTATATGTATAAAGTCTTTGGTTGGGTTGTTTATGAGATATTATAATGTATTTTTCCATTCAATTGCCTTTTACATGGTTTTCCACCTATAGGGACCTTAAATGGGCAAATTTTGGTTGAGTTTGATAATCATGGAAGATAACCGTATGACATATTATATCCCTGGCTAACTACATAATATATAAAACGTCCCCAGTCCCAATCCTTCCTCGCATAATTTACGCGGCTATCTGACCCAATAATTTTTCCTCCTGACTGGGATTGGGGACGCCATATTATTCTCAGTTCTGATATTTTTACAAATACGTTTATAGGGTGGAATTTTAATGAATCACGCAAGTTGCAGAAAAGGGTCAGTCTGTAACAAAATAATATGGGAGATATAAATATGACAGAATATGTAACATATATGGAAGTGAGCTTTTGCTCAGACGGAGTGACACCAACTGAACTAACTGAGACGCTAGGAAAGTACGGATGGAAACCTTGCTATGGCAGATATGATTATGTATATGATTGGGGAAACAATTGGGGCAACAAGGATACGAACATCCATGAGTTCCTTGAGTACATAAATAAAGTACATGAAACCCTTAGAAATTACAAGATGTACTATTCCATTAGGACATATCAAAGAGGATCAGAAGATTTCCCAGTCTGGGGTCACTACTAAGCTCCTTTCTATTTTTTTTATCTATTCAACTTGAATGAAAGGTAAAATCCCTCTCAGATCATCCCCTTGTATGATCAAATCAGCTTTCTCCCTAGTGATATCATCCTGGGGATTGAAAGCTATCCCAAACCCGCAAACATCGAACATGGCCGCGTCACCGTAACTGTTTCCAATTGCGGCGCTTTCCTCTTTTTTTACACTGTTTTGAAGAAGTAATTTTCGTAGGGGTTTGCCCTTGTCTGCCAATTCGATACTCAGAGTCCCCTCACCTGTAAGCCTACCATCCTCATCCACAACCAATCCATTTGCCACCACGAAATCGATGCCGAACTTCTTGGCCACTCGATTTGCCAAAACCTCGATTCCGCAGCTGATAATCGCTGTTTTAACACCATATTCTTTAAGTTCAGCCACAACTTCCTTGGCTCCTTTTACAAGGGGTATAGAAGAAAGTATCTCCTCTACATCATTTATTGTCATGTCCTTTTTCTTTTCAAGCCAAAGCGCAATATCACGTCTCATGAATTCTGCGTAATCGATTTCTCCCCTCTGATAGGCATACAGGGATTCATCATTGTTCACGTTGAAGTGTTTGTGCATCCAGACCCAAGAGCTGAAGGTATCGACCAGCACGCCGTCCAAATCAAAGGCTATGAATTTGTATTTCAAAGCACCCACCTAAGAGGGGCGGGTATGTCCTTTGATAAGTTTAAAGATTGTTATCAACCAATTTTTTATTAAAATGACCAATATTCCCTGAAAGTATATTCAAAGACAATTTATAAGTTCGAGTAAAACCATTACCGAAAGAGATGGGGGGCAGATTTTGGATCTTAAACAGGTTGCAGGAGAAAGAGCAGTAGAATATGTGAAGGACGGCATGGTGGTGGGCCTTGGTACGGGAAGTACAGTCTATTTTACCATCAAAAGACTTGGTATGATGGTTGCAGAGGGATTCGAAATAATAGGAATTCCCACATCGATTCATACTGAAAAGATCGCCAAGGAGTCGGGCATAAGGCTCACCACTCTTGAGGAGCATCCAGAAATAGATGTGACAATCGACGGTGCAGATGAGGTGGATCCAAACCTGAATCTCATAAAAGGTATGGGAGGTGCACTTCTCAGAGAGAAAATCGTGGCAAGTGCAACAAAAATGGAGGTCATCGTAGTGGATCCATCGAAGATGGTGGACATTCTCGGAACAAAATCACCCCTGCCTGTTGAAGTTGCTTCCTTTGGATGGAAAAACTGTCAAAATGAATTGAAAAAGCTCGGCTGCGAAGCAAAGCTCAGGTTAAAAGAAGGCGCACCCTATCTAAGTGATAACAACAACTATATCGTGGACTGCTCATTCGAAAAAATCGGTAATCCAGAGAACCTGGAATCTGAAATCAACAACATCCCTGGGGTTATGGAGAATGGTCTGTTTCTGGGTATCGCAGACATCGTAATAATCGGCACTGAGGACGGAGGAAAATTATTTAGCAAGCCGCTTTAAATGATTTATCCTCTTTTTAATATCCTCCATTTCGGTTATCTTCTCTGCTTCGATCTCCTTGACTATCCTGCCTAGCGAGTATCGCATTTTGAACATGTTTGTTGGTCTACCCTTCCCTTTTTTCTTGATGGTTCGAAAGGTCACCCACCCTTTGCTTCTAAGCCATGTCGTAATGATGGAGACCTCGGATTGTCTCAGGTCAACTGAATCCTCTATAGTACGGGATTTGGCCTCGCCTGTCCTATCGAGAAAAACCACTACCTTCGATATATTCTTGTTGACTCCAATTGAGTTCATCAGATCGATTATTTCGCGGTCCCTCATATTGAATGCGAAATTACTGGCTTCTCTTCGCATGAGAAATAATATATCTAAGCTACTATATTTATATTTTGTCTCGAAAGGGCTTTTTGCCATTAAAGATACTGGCTCTTTTTCCCTCGAAAAAAAGTAGATTGGAAAAAAATATACTGGCTTGAATAAAATGAAAAAGTGTCATGGTATATTGTGTCTATCTTGGAGCAAATGCTCGTTGAGGACATACGTTTACATTGGCTGTGGAAAGCCTTTCTCCTGCAATGGGACAGTTTCCTTTATTTTCATCAATTGGCTCGTAATGTTTGCATTCAGAACATGTTTTTGTCCTAACAGCCTCCTTTGTCTTATCTACACCCTTTTTTCCCACCTCGACACCTTTTTTACCGGCCTTAACACCAACATCTACGCCTTTCTTTCCGATTTCCTTTGTCTTGTCTAAGATACCCATATCAACATCCCCTTTTACATACCATATTGAGGCCTATTAGAATGTTGATACTTAAAATTTTTGCGAATAACAACCAAAGTTATAATAAGGAGTTGCTTTGATTCATATAAAGGGTAAGATGAGTGCGAAATCCAAGAGAAAATTGAATAATATCGGTCCAGGTTTCATGGTATCCCTTCTAACAATATTTATGATGTTAAACTGTGTGGTTGGTGAGGTGAATTTTGATTTGCCCCCTTATCAGGATCCCGCAGGGGATGTGATAGAATTCAATGAGACTTGGAGCAATGTGGGTTTTGCAGAAGGTCAAGATCAATTAGATATAAAATGGCTCGAATCTAAAAACGATACCTTGGGTAATGTGGTTCTCACAATGGATTTGAAAGGCAAAAATAAGATAGAAATTTCCAATCAAACAAAGTATGTGTTCAGGATTTCTACAAGTCAAGACAATTCTACAGGTTATAATATTACATTTATAAATGGAACCACAAAAATCACGAACTTGAATGGCACTATAGAAGATGATATTACAATTAATACATCAACAACCGACGATGGCGAGGTTCTGAAGGTGGAGATTTCGAAGATTAAATATTTGAGCAACATCACTTACTACTACATAGATGCATATACATGGAAGGAAGAGTGGAACAGAACATTTATAGATTATGTATATGAGATTCCAGGGCATCCGGGAGAGATAAGTCCAGTTATAGATGGTGAAGATGGCGACGGTGGAGATGGTGGAGGCGATAAAGGGGATGATGGGGCATGTCTTCTTCCCCTGATTCTTATTGCAGTTATAATTATAATAGTCGTGATTATATTGTTGATTTACTTGAAGAATAGGGTGTAATAAAAAAAGGATATCGAGGTATTTTCCTTCATATTCCCTCGTTTTTAAGGATTTAATATATGTTTCATACTTATAATACTCGTAATACTTATTTTGGAAATAGGATTTAAGAGTCCTTCTCTTCCCCCTCAATCCTGGTAATCCAACTATGGTAGACATATACCAGTGAAAAGAATATTATTGAAAAAGAAATCATGAAGAATGGGTTGGCGTATCTGAGGCCGAAACTGGGTCTTAAGAATATGATATATGCTTGGCCAGCAAGATAAGAAAAAAGTATCAACAAGGCAAAACAAACGAGAATTACAGCTGTTTTTTCTCTATGTACTCCTTCGAACATATGATTGGGATTTAGGTTTTGAAGTGTATTTATAGTTTTTCAGTTTTTTAAAAGTGTCAACCTACCTCTCTATCATGTTCCTCTTAATTTCTTTTTAAAAGAGATATAAGGAACACTTTATCCCTCGGTTATACTGTAAAACGTTCAAGTCTTAAACCTCAGGACTCCCACCCTAATTTTACGACCAAATAAAGAAAAGTACATCAAAGCTGATGCACTCATTCTACTAATTCAAACCAGTCTTCCTTTCTCGAGCTGCTCAACTATATTCTCTGCGATCTTTGGTCCAATAGTGGGAATCGTGGCCAGTCTCCCCACTGGGACTCCTCTCAGATCCTCCAATTTATGAAATCCCGCACCGTATAATGCCCTAGCCCTCACCCTACCGACCTGCTCCAGTTGAATAAGGGGCATCAGGTCCCTCTTTACTCCGTATCTTAATCTCGTGACGAGCTCCTCCATTGTTTGCAGATGCGGGCATTTAAACAATCTGGCAAGCTCAAGCATAGAGTAGGTTATCCATTCAGCAGTTTCCACCTTGTTTCTGATGTCCCCTGGGCCCACGTTGAACTTCCTCACGATCTCATCCTCGGGAACCTCGGAAATCCAGGCCTCCAGAAGTGAGGCTGTCTTAACCTCAGCTAAGAAAAAATCAAATTCATTTTCGTCTTTTGGCACAAGCAAGAGGAAATCCTTCTCATGCTCCATTACCTTAGCAGAGACCCAGGGATAGTCCCCTCTTCCCAGATACAGTTTTATCATATCAGGTGTTGCAGAAACAGCGTGAAGAATGGCCAATTCCAGAACTTTTCCCTGGGCAACATTCTCTATTGCCGCTCTTAACCGCACTGCAGAAAGAGGGTCGATATAAAGTGAAGATGTCTTTTTACCAAATCTTGTTGCACGATATCTATCATCGTACTGAACCAGATCATTTTCCACAAGGAATATCAGGGTAGACTGGATCCTTCCCGAAATCGTCCAGATATCCTCAAGATGGGCGAAGAAAGTACCTTGGATGAACCTGTCGATCTCCTCTTCAGTTTCCGCAATCTCTGACGCAATTAGAGCCAGAAGATGATTTCTAAGGGCAGGTTCTGTTCCAAGTTTCGAGGTTATTGCTTCTGTATCGCTTAGCAGGTAATTTTCCAAAAGGAAGTCCTTCTCCTTTTCTGATTTGGCCATGAGTACAGCCTCGCCCACGTCATCGTACTGGGGCCTTCCAGCCCTTCCCGACATCTGCTTTATTTCAAGATTCGGTATGGGTATGCTCCCGTAGTTGGCTTCATACCGCTTGTAATCCCGTATAATAACCCTTCTTGCAGGCAGGTTGATTCCCGCTGCCAAAGTTGGTGTGGCCACGATGCATCTTATGTGTCCGTTTTTAAATGCCGACTCCACACTTTTTCTCTGCTGATTTGTGAGGCCAGCATTATGAAAAGCAGCACCGTTTTTGATGTAAGAGGCGAGCCTTTTTCCGATGATGGTGGGCTCACTTTGTCTTTCAAGGATCTCAAGAGAGACATCATCTAATGCTTTTAGTTCCTTCTCATCTAAGATTTTGGCTATCTTCTTCCCAACTTTACCTGCCAAGCTCTCAGTAGATTTGCGGTTGTTAACGAAAACCAAGCACTGGTAGTTGTCTTTCACGCAATCGAGAATAAGGGAATGCACATCCTCTCCTTCAGGGTCTATTTCTTGAATGGAGTTATCTGTATACTGTATCTCGTTTTTCATAAAAATCCCCTCTTTGAGGGGAACAGGTCTCCAATCACTTTTTATATGTACAGCCTCAAGCCAATCTGCCAACTCAGATGAATTCTTAATGGTTGCTGAAAGGGCTATGATCTGGGCGTCGGGATTTATCTGCTTGAACCTGGCAAGTATAACCTCCAGAGTGGGTCCCCTGGAAGAATCATTGATTAAATGAACCTCGTCAGCAACTATTAATTTTAGTTTATTTAACCAATCCACCTTATGCCTAAGTAGTGAATCAGCCTTTTCAGATGTTGCAACAAGAATATCAAATCTCCTTAATGTTGGATCAGGAATATCGTAGTCTCCCATTGAAATGCCTATTTTAACACCAAGAACCTCAAATTCCTTTAGGTCCTCGTATTTTTCTGATGCAAGAGCCCGCAGCGGCACAATATAAAGGACCTTATGTCCCTGCATGGCCCATTTCAAAACTGCAAGATAAGCCACAAGGGATTTTCCAGAGGCTGTGGGCACTGCCAATACAAGGTTCATGCCCTGCAGAGCATATTCAATTGCCTCCTCCTGTGGAGGGTACAGCTCTGTAATACCCTGGCTCTTAAGGATATGGATGATTTGCGCGTCAATTTCAAGATCCTCGACATTCATTGGATGTGGATAGGTTTTGAAGATTATATGTTTTGTTTAATGTCCATAGATAATCCTTCAAAATCCCTGAAATCAACCTAAAAGGACCCTAAAACAAAAACTTTATAAGGTATTAAGAATGTTGCTTTTTCCATAGGATAATGTTTGCGGAAAGAGGTAAAGGGCATGGACACAGAAAAGATACTTCTTGCTCTTGAGGAAAGAGAGCGTTGGAGGGAGAGGGAGGAAGAGGTTCTAAGGGAGATAAAGACCACTCCAAAGGGCGAAAGGCAGGCAAAACAGGAAGAATTAGATATAATAAGAGAGCAGGTAGCATATTACGATGCCTTGGCAAGGGATATGAAGAAATCAGTAAATCCCTCAAAGGTCTCACGTCTTATAAGCGCTCTTATGAAGCCATAAGAGCACAATATATCTACTCTTCTAACACGGATATCTGTCTACATAATTTGCTTGCCTTAAATCACAACAGTGGCCTTTATTGGCTCCTTTAATCAAAAACTTATATAAGCGCTAAGAACATTTTACTGAGAGTTTGTGATGCACCATGGATTTTCGTCCCACAAAGGAACAGGAAATGATAAGAAACATGGTTTCGGAGTTCGCAGAAAAGGAAATAAAACCCCTTGCAAAAGAGATCGATGAGACAGGTGAATTTCCTTGGCAGACCATTAAAAAAATGGCTGAATTAAACCTCATGGGTCTTCCGATACCAACTGAATACGGTGGTGCAGGAGTTGACACAATAAGCTATGCCATTGCTATTGAGGAGATCGCAAAAAGATGCGCATCAACAGCAGTGATAGTCTCAGTTCATACTTCTGTTGGAACATACCCGATTTACATTTTTGGCACAAAGGAGCAAAAGGAGAAATTCGTTGTTCCCTTGGCCAAAGGCGAAAGAATAGGTGCCTTCGCCCTTACCGAGCCTGGAGCAGGTTCAGATGCAGCATCTGTTCAAACCACGGCAGTTAAAAAAGGTGATAATTACATCTTAAACGGAAGCAAGATTTTTATAACAAATGGAGGTGTGGCAGGTTCTGTCGTGGTAATGGCAATGACAGATAAGAGCAAACGTCATCGGGGCATTTCTGCCCTCATCGTGGAGAAGGATACAGAGGGTTTTACCATAGGTTCCAAGGAGAAGACCATGGGTATGATAGGCTCTGATACCAGTGAATTGGTATTCGAGAACTGCAAGGTGCCCAAGGAAAACCTCCTGGGTTCTGAGGGTATGGGCTTTACCATAGCAATGAAGGCTCTTGATGGAGGAAGAGTCGGAATCGCAGCCCAGGCCTTGGGAATTGCTGAGGCCGCCTTGGATGAGAGTATAAAATATGCAAAGGAAAGGGAGCAGTTTGGGCGTCCCATTGCCAAGTTCCAGGCGGTGCAATGGATGATCTCAAACATGGCCTGCGAGATTGAGGCCGCAAGAATGCTTACCTATCAAGCTGCCTTTTTAAAGGATAAAGGCGTTGATTTTTCAAAGGAGGCGGCCATGGCGAAGCTCTATGCCTCCTATGTTGCCAGAAACTCAACCATAAAAGCGCTCCAGATTCATGGTGGATACGGTTATATCAAGGATTATCCTGTGGAGAGGTTTTTCAGGGATGCCAAGGTTACAGAAATATACGAAGGTACCTCAGAGATACAGAGACTGGTTATCGCATCAAGCCTTCTGAAATGAATATATTTACCATAAAACTTATACCATCAGATGCTCTCCCCGTAATTGGTATCCATGATGGCAGCCATTGCGGCGGATGAACCTGAGGAGAATTTTATCAAGGCCCTTCTCATCACAATCGGCTACATGGCTCTCTTTTCCCTTTTCATATTCATCCCGTTGATAGGTTTTATGATCGCAATCACTCTTGGTGCATATGTAGCAGGTTATCGGGGTGGTAACTACTCAGTTGATTGGAGAAAGGTAGGCCTGTTAGCTGGAGTGATTTGGTCCACGATTTTTATCCTTCTGTTCATATTGATAGTTATGGCTGCACTTCCATTTAGCTACGATATAACAATCGGCGGATGGGAAATTTTTCTGATTTGTATTCCATACGCTTCGAACATTCTATTCTGTGTGCTTGGTGCAAGGGCCAGGTTCAAAGAAAGGGCAGAATATATTTGAATCCAAATCTGGCCTATTAGTTAATATAAAAATAATATATAATTCTAAAGTGGAGCACCGCAACTTTTACATCTTGAGATGGAGCCTGCGCAGAATTTATGATAATTTGCACCACATTGGCATACTATTCCCTGCGCTTCGGTTTTTACAACACCTCCACAGGCTCTGCATTTAAAGGGCGGTATGTCCATTTCTGGAGGATAATCTAAAGACGGGGGTACTTCGTCTCTCGATCGAGTCAGAGAAGGAGGTGGTGGCGGAGGAGGGGGTTGATAATCGGTGTATGCAGGGGCTTTTGACATCCCAGAAGCCCTTGGTCGTGTGTGGGCTTTATGTAATAATAATTTCTTGGGAACTGGTCTTTGTACACCTACAGGTCTCGTCTCTGCTCGACGGACACCAAAGAGGCGCTCCAAGAAAGAAGCATCTGAAGTTGGGAACTCATCTTTGTTATTGACTATATAATACAATGCGATGATGCTCAGTATGGGTGCGATGATAATACCAATTGAAAAAATACCGGAAACGATCCCGCAAAGTGCTCCGAACATGGTAAGCCAGTAAAGCCTTTGAAGGTAGGCGAGGATTCCTCCCAACAGTGCAAAAGAGCCGTATACAACTATGAAAACCGCGGTGGCATAATTCAAATGCCTTAAATCGGAAAGATTTGAGCCGTATCGCTCATCTTCCGTTATATCAAATCCACCTTCTTTGAGGGTAAATCTCACCATCAAAGGTGTATGAGACTCAATGGATACACGTTTTGTCACGTTTTGGTAACCTTCCTTTGAAGCCTCGATTTTATAATCCCCTTCCTTCACATTTTCAATTGAAAAGAATCCCTCTTCATTGGTTTTTGTGAAGTGTTGACTACCGTGTATAGCAATGGTTACATCTGTAAGAGCGTAACCCTCTTCATCGTATACATATCCATAAATATCCCCCTTGCCATCGTCCTCAAACTCTGTTAACGCAAGGACATGGATTTCGAACATGGAGATTGCGATGGCAGATACCAGTCCCCAAATAAAGACTATTATGAGTAGGATGCCTGCAATCTGCAATTTGCCGATATTAAAAAGTCTCTTCTGTGGTATTTGGTCAGATTCCCAACCTTCTCCCCTTGGTGGGATGGTTGTAACTCCATCGACATCCTCTTCGGGTGGATAAGGATAGGGGCCATCCATGAGCAATCTCACCATTTGCAATGTACATTTAAAAGTCACCATCTCAGAAGTACTTATATTTTTCTCTAGGGCTGGCATTATACACATTTGCAGCAAAATTCGAAATTACCGAAGGGTTCATTAACCTGTAAGACCATAGGGGAAAAAACCTTAGGTGGATAAAATATGCTTGAGGAGGCCTCAGAAATCATCGGTATGCAGGTGTATACACCTGAAGGAATTTACCTCGGTAACGTGGATAATCTGGTCATGGATATGGATGATTGCATTGTAAATGGAATATTCTTAAGAGAAACACATCCATTGCTTGTGGAGGGATCAAGAAGCATCAATATTCCATATAGATGGATACAGGCAATCGGAGACGTTGTGATTCTAAAATACTTCCCTAAGCGGGTTGCCATGGCGAGGGAGGAGATTACGGAGTTTTAATAATCATTATTCAGTTGAGCTCTCATCCTCGGTGATTTGCTCTTCAGCAATCTTCTCTCCGAAGGCTACTCTTCTTGTGACTTTATTGATTCTCACATCCAATTCTTCTCCAACTTGGGTTCCAGGGATGAAAACCACGAAGCCATCTACCTTTGCTATTCCATCACCTTCCCTACCTAAGCTTTCGATTTTCACCTTATAGGTGTTCCCCTCTTTAACCGGGGGTACTCTCATAGAATCCATCCCATATCTATCATGCTGCATCTTCATACACACTTCCTGCAATCCTAAAATGAGTATGAAACTGTGTGAAAATCTAAATTGAATGAATTCAATATCGATTTTTCTCCAACACTTGACCTTTATTAAAGGCGATTCTTTGCACTATTTTAGGATTTACGGGCTCCTATACTGTTTTTGTAAATATTAAATCTTTTGGAGGATTTATATGGCTTACTTTGCATTTCTTTAATTAAATATGTATATTATCTATTATATTGAAAATTTTTAATTAAAAATTCCTTCATAGAAAACCTTAAATAGTCATAAATACATAGTGATACTATGTGCATAGCAGTGTTAGGATAATAGCCCCGCTATGTAGAAAGGATGTGAAACCATGAAAAAAGGCGAAAGAAAGACCCTCTGGATGTCTGTGATTCTGGTATTACTCATGCTTTTGGGTGCACTTGGAACCACAGGATTTGTGAGCGCGGATGATGAGGAAGAAGATCTGGATATTGATGATTACCTGTTTTTGGAGACCGGGACAAAAGAAAAACCAGATGATGACAACTGGGATCAGGGAGATTATGTTGCAATAAACATGACCAAAGGTGGTGCCCTATCCTGGTTTGGCGTCATTTACGGGACAGAGGAAGATCCAAATGGGATTTTGATTTTTTGTCTGTATATAAGGTTCCTGGGTGCTGCAGATGTTTACGAGGCCAATGGGAATTTTCTTAGAAGGCAGCCCATACCAATTGTAACTGTCTTTGGACAGAGACTCCATGTTCTTTTCGAGTACAAGGATGATGGGCGCTTTGCCGAGCCCATACCAACGACTTATGATTATTATGAAGAATACGAGGGAAATGGAGTCTTTGATTTCGAAAAAAGGGAAGAGGACCCTGGATTATGGGCAATAAGTGACAGACATGAGACAGTAACCAAGGCTATAGACCTTAATCGGGCATGGGAAAGATCTCCTGTGGTGGAAACAAGCAATCCCGAGGATACCACTTCCAAATCATGGGATTTCTCCTTGAAAGCTGAAAATATCACTTACGGTATAGAAACAGAGGAATGGGGACATGTTCTCGGGGACCCTGACAACAAGTTAGAGAAACTGGAATTCACGTTCCATATAACTGCAAATGTTGAAGAGGTGGACATCATAGGTGTGCCATGGTACGAGGTGACAGTGGATTCTGGAAACCATAAATCTGTTATTGATTCTAAGTTTGTTAAGACCAAGGATTATGTGGGAACCTCGGTTGTTGCTGACTTTAAATTTGACCATCTAATTGAAGGCTGGGATTACTCAGGTGGTGATGGTCTTGTACTTATTAATCACGGATTCTTTGCAAACGGTATTCCTGAAACAGTGGAGGATTGGATGGGAGAGCAGTTCATGTACAAACTCAAGGGCGGCGGAAAGGCAGAATACGAAGCCCTTGATCCAAATCAGGAGGATGCAGTGGGTGCGGTTGTTGGAACAAATGCCACCGAAGATGAGGATGCAGATGGCGACGGAATTGTTGATGCAAAGGTTGTAAGCAAGGACGTCATCAGGTTCAAGGACAACTGGCAGGAGATAGGCGAGCTTACCTGGGTCAGTGATGCAGTTATTGATGGTGAAGATGAGAATATTACCTATCAAGTCCACGGAGGTCAGAAATTTGAAGGGGAAACAGAACCCAAGAACAGTAAGGAAGAAACCTTGTACCTCACAGGTTTCATTATCCAGGGGGGATACATCTACCCCGCGGGTGAGGATATTTACCACGATCCATCCCTGATTGCTACAGCCCTGCTTTTCGATATTGGCTGGGCTCTAAATTTACTACCAGGGAACCTTGTTGCAGGACAGTTTCTACTCTCTTTGATGGCAGTTTTTATTGTAGGAGCTGTAGTTGCTGCAAGACGCCGCAAGGAAAGAAAAGTACTTGAAAGAGAGTCTCATTTAATGGATGAGGATAATAACTATATTCCACCCCAACCGCCCCCCATGCCTCCATGAGGGTGGATAGAACTCCTCATTCTATTTTTTATTTAGCACAATTAAAAAATAGAGTGTAGGGGATACCATTGGCCAAGATGAAGAGCATTGGAGAAGAATGGATAAGGGAGCTAAAAAAAGGCTCGATACAGCTTTGCATACTGACAGTGCTCAGCTCTGGAAAAAAGTACGGATTCCAGATCATAAAAGAGCTGAGGGAGGCATCATCCGGCTACTACGATCTCAAGGAAGGAACCCTGTATCCCGCCCTTCACCGTCTGGAAAAAAGAGGCTATTTGAAGAGTGAATGGGTGACCAAGGATAAGGGAATGCCGAGAAAGTACTACGCCTTAACTAAAAAGGGAGTTAAAGCATTGGAAGAGGTGAAAGCAGAATGGAATACCATGGTGTTGCGCATAAAAGAGGTTATGGAGGCGGGAAAATGACCCAGGAGACAGAGCGCTATCTATCAAGGGTAAAGCTTTGGATGTTCAGTATGCCGAGAAAGACAAGGAAGGGAATAATCCAGGAACTTCGCAGTCATATCGTGGAATCTGCA
Source organism: Thermoplasmata archaeon (assembly GCA_020348445.1). Taxonomy (GTDB): domain Archaea; phylum Thermoplasmatota; class Thermoplasmata. Next base: position 3,443,049 of record CP070751.1, on the reverse strand, counting down.
CAGGCTGCAGGTGGACCCGAGATGGAATCTACAGTGATTGCAGAAATGGACTCGCCCCGTAAAGCTGCAAAAATGTACAAACAGATCTACGGATACGGACTCCCGTTTAGGATACTTTTCATCTTCATAGTGATATTTCTTTCCATCCTGACGGTACCGGTTTGGGAGTTGAGATTTCCGGATTTCAGCACAGGATTTATGTTTCTTTTACTGATACTGGTTCTGTTCTATATAGGCTCAAAAGCAGGTAAGAAGATGGCCTTAGGTGTTGGAATTACTGCAATGCTCACACGTTTTATTTTTCTTGGTCTTATTGCAAGCGGATTAGGAGAACAAGGAATAATCCAGGGTGGAGGTGGATTCCTGTTTTTCTTGTCATCTGTACTTTTAATACCCATTTCATACCTTCCTGCACGGGCGCTTCAAAAATGGGAGGAGAAGGGATCATACGATATACCTCCATCTAATTACAATGAAACTAGAAAATGCCCAAGATGTGAGGCCTCTATATCTACTACATCCAAATTCTGCTCTGAATGCGGTGGCAGGGTGTGGTAGTAGAAATCTCTTCAATTAGGTTTTTAAAGCCTATCTAGCAGGTTCTTAACTTTGGCCTTTATTTCATCCCGAATCTCCCGGTAGTACTCGATTGGCTGCCCTATGGGATCGTCTATACCCCAATCCTCCACCTTATCCTTTACAGAGCCGATATTTGGGCATTCGACTCCACAGCCCATAAGGATTATCCTGTCTGCCCATTCTAGGTCGTCATCAAGAAGCGGTTTTGGATACTGGGAGGATATATCAATACCCTCTTCAGCCATAACCTGTGTTGCTTTGCCAGAGACTGATAGGGCAGGTTTTGTACCTACGCTTTTGATTTCAATATTCTTACCCTCCAAATGTCGGGCAAAACCTTCTGCCATCTGGCTTCTGCAGGAATTACCTACGCATATAAACAATACCTTTTTCAAAAATCCCCCTCCAGAAAAATCCAAAGTCAGTTCAATAGGAATACCTAGGATTCTCCATTTTAGCCTCCATTACCTCTTTTAACTCGAGCAATCTTGGAATCAACCTGGATAATTCTGCATGCCTGCCATGTGCAAAGAATCTAATTTCGTATGATCCATCATCTTTGATTACCTGGAACCTGAAGTAATTGATGGACAGCTCTTTTAAAATATGTCTTGTTCTAAGGATTGCAGATTGAGTGGGTTTAGTAACAATAACGTATTCCAGGTCAGTTACTCCAAGTATCGATATCGCCTCCTCACCCTTGGGCAGAATCAGGAGAATGAACAACACCAGAATTGATACTGTGAGTGCTAAAAAGAACAATCCCAGCCCTGCTGACATGCCAAGACCCGCTACCACCCAGATAGTTGCAGCTGATGTAAGGCCCCTAACCGACCCCCTGGCCCTGATAATGGTCCCCGCTCCCAGAAAACCGATACCTGTTATTATCGGCCCGATAATGCGGCCAGCCTCCTCATCGAACATGCCAGCTGCTTTTAATCCGAATATCACGAACAGGCATGAGCCTGTGGAGACCAATATATTGGTTCTCAGACCCGCAGGTTTGTCCTTAAGCTCCCTTTCAAAGCCGATTATACCACCACATAGCATGGCCACAAATATCTTGGTGATATCTAAAAGCAGTTCATCAGGAACACCTGTCTCGTTCATCCTCAAAAAGATAGTTCTTTTCGTTAATATCATTTTTGGTCTTATTTATATCCGAAAATAATCACTTGATACTATCCAGGTCTTTTTTACAGATTTTACTCAATTCTTTATGGAGAGCCAGAATCTTGTCTGCAGCGGCATTATAACCCAATTTTCTGAAACGTTTTACTACCACAGCAACAGGCTTTTTTTCGTTTTCATCGATTAGGTTATCTGCATGGGCAACGATCTTTTCCTCTAATGTAATTGGTATATAATCCTTTGCAGGCAGCCCCACGCTTTTAGCCTCATCCTTGGTTAATCCTGCCCCGATATGCCTTTCGATTATCAGGATAATGTTATCTGGTAAACCGAGCTTTTTGGCTATTTTTGCCCCCTCATACGCATGTTTTACTCCATGTGTCCTTCCCCTGCCAATATCATGTATTAGGGCGCCCCGGCTCACAAGCTCCTTATTGGCATCTGTCATTTTAGCGATTTTAATGGCCAGATTTTCCACAGCTTTACAATGAGCAATCACATTCTCACTGCAATTTGTATCTTTTAGTAGGGAAAGGCAATCCTTTCTTGTGGGCAATACTTCAGTCACAAACTTCCACGACCTTTTTTCCTTTTTTTGAGGGTATTATTTTAACGTTCCCGTAAAAATCTTTTCTCAATCCTCCTCCACCTAATAACCTGTCCATGAAGACTGCCAGTGCTGCCACCTCGGAATGGGGCTGATTTCCCATCGCAACGTTGAAATCCACGGCTTTATACACCTCAGGGGGCACCTTTTCCGCCCCAACTATTATGAGCAGATCCTTGTCCTTTTGCATTTTTAACATGACATCATCCACATGCTCCCCGTACATGGTAAGATGAACCGAAATCCCCTCCCATCTTTGAATGACCTTTCTCCACTTTATTCCGCTTTTCACCCTAAATTCCCCCCCGAACCTGGCGCTAACATCCATTAACGTATCCTCGATGCCCCCGTCCTTTGTAGAAATAAGAAGTTCGTCTGCGCCAAAGGCCCTGGCAACAAGCCCCACATGTGTCGTGATCCTCTTGTCCCTTCCTCTTCTGTGTCCCAACCTTAGCACTGTGATCATCTTATTACCTGGCAGTTGAGAAATATGATATAGTGATTTAAAACTTATGTGTAGAAACTTTCAAATTCAAGTCGACCTTACCCTATTTGATTAAAGGTCGAAGAACCATGAGTCAGCAACTGAAAAAAGTAACTTATGAGGCTGCCATCAATAATGCTTGGGATGAGCTTTGCGCTGTAGAACCAGATGAAGTTGTAAGGAATGCTAGAGTTACCTACAATTCTGACGATGGTTATTATATATTACCATTTTTAGGAGAGATATATCACGTTTTTCCAGAAAAAAGAAAGGTAAAAGATTCACGGAATCAGGACGTGTACCCTTTTTTAGCAGTTCTTCTTCTTCACTACCTTACAAATGCAAAGGATATAGAGCCTGAAGGCAAATTGATTTCCTTTCGGGAACTTGAAGGTGGAGATATATACTACAGTGCATTCTGTGCACGGGCCATAAATAAAATAACCGAGGCTTTTGGGCAGAATCCCGAGATTCTCACTGAGGTGGGGAATCGTATCAATGCCATGAAAGGAGTCCACGGCGATATCTCCATTATAATTAACGCCTTTCCTAAAATTCCAGTTACCGTAATACTGTGGAAGGGTGACGAGGAGGTTCCCTCCTCCTCCAACATGCTCTTTGATGCATCAATTGCAGAGCTTCTTCCAACCGAGGATGTGGCTGTTCTAGGCGGTTTTGTGGCCTCAAACCTTAAAAAAACAGCAGAAAGCCTGCAAATCTAAATGTAATTGCTAGGTAATTAAAAATCATATTTTTCTAGGTAGAAAATACATTACCACTCGTCATCTCTATCGTAGCTACCTCTTCTACCGTCCCTTCTATCGTAGCCTCCAGTTCCTTCTCCTCTTCCTCCGTATCCTGTCCCCCTTTTCTCATGAGGATAGATGGGCCTGAGAGTTTTTTCCAGATCATTGGCCTGGATTTCTAGCTGCTCTGCCTCTTCCTTGTAGATAAGGCTCAATTCCCTGGCCTTTGCAGCCTTTTTCCTGAACAAAGCTGCCTTTTCCCTCTGATGAGCTGACTTGTTACGTTTTGTTGCGGCCTTTTCTCTGAGCTTTGCGATCTTATGCTCGGTTTTAGCAGCGTCCCTAATCTTTTTCGCCTCATCTATTTCCGGTGTCGAGTATTTATCCCTCTTGCTGAAAGGAACTGGCATATAAATCACAACCTTTTTGCCTCGCCTCGTTGGATAGTTATATCCGAACTGATATTTAAGGATGAGCATTTTTTCTTTATGATGATGGATATTGGATGCCGCGGGCGTGACTCGAACACGCGACTTTCAGATTTCGGAACCCTAGGACCTTATCCACAAGGTCTTCAGTCTGACACTCTCCCAAACTGAGTTACCGCGGCATTAAGCGGTATTTTGCGTAGCGGTAATGGATTCAATTGGCTCCTCCCGAGCATTACATGCGAGGGAGTCAGTGGCGCGCATGCGCCACGAGACCAAACTGAGTTACCGCGGCATTAAGCGGTATTTTGCGTAGCGGTAATGGATTCAATTGGCTCCTTTTTTTACGCCAAACTGTATCTGCATTGTGCTATTAAAATATAGCGACGACGCTAAAAGAATTGCTATTCTCAAATGAATAAAGGAGCAAATCCCCTCAACCGCCCCATTTCAAGAATTTATCCTCGAAATTCGAATGCATGTATTTTCCAACTTTATGGCGATATTCCTCTGAATAACCCTTTCCACCGCTCTCAAATTCGATTTTGATGACGATCTTATAGGGCTCGTATTGGTCTCCAAAAAATTGTATGTTATCAAAACTTTTTTTAGAATGTGCATCCACTGAAGAGACATTGTGCACACCATTAGCAACCACCTCGTTGCTGGAATTGAGTACCGTTATATTCATTGAGAAATGTTTGATGTCCAGTGTACCTTCGTTCATAAGCTTAGAGTCCACATTTATGGACAAACCCGAACTCTCTCTGTATACGGTGACAACTTTAAGCTCGATTCTGGGTATCACGAAATGGTATGAGAGAACTATTATCAAACATGCCGCTATAACGATAACAAGTATTATCATCATTGTTCGTTTGACATTTTTTTCCTCTTTCGGGGGTTTTTGCGTCATTTCTGGATAATAGGTCCCCTGGACCACAGCTGGTTGAGACGGAGGTTGAGAAGGAGGTTGAGGTGTGATAGGCTGGGGTGTTATCAATAAATGACATCTTGGACATTGAGAAACAGGTTGATAGAGTTTAAGACCGCATTCCGGACATAGCCAGATTCCTTCTTCCCCAATCATTTTCTAACCTACCACGGACTTCAAAGGAAAAGTTTTAACTGAATACCGATAGGAATAAGGTAAGAACAGGTGCTGGGATAATCACATGGGAGGAGTCCTTATCTAGGTCTATGGAACCCCCGTTTATAAGGATCTTAGGGGATTGCGGCAAACCGCCCTTTATTTGGAAGTCGACAAGAGCTAGCCCCACCTTCGAGCCGTCAACCTCGTGATCGAGCACAACCTGTATTTCACCACCTTTTGTATTTTCGATCCCTATCACCGGATAATTTCCAAATATTTGGTCCACATTGATGTCAAAGCTCATGATATCCTTACCAACCAACTCAATGGATTTGGTTTCATGATCTTTCATGATGGGAAGGTCCATAACATGTATCCACAGGTAGTCAACGCCTGCTGATTTTACCCTATATTTATCACCAGAGAAAGATCCAGTCAGGGTACTTGGGGCATTTACAACTTGAAGCTCAACCACACCCACTTGACCTATTCCTTTCCCGTCTGCTAAAATGTATGCATCAAGGGTATCTCCAGAAGAATACATGTCAAGTGTGGGCAGGGTTTGAAGGAGTGAGCCGTCTATATCATAATCTATGGCAGGAACCACAGACAGAACCATTTCTTCAGGAACTTCATGCAGTATGGCGTAAATATCGTGAAATTCATCGTCCCTGGATTTTGTGTTTTTGATAAACAGATACTCTATTCCAATGTTTGCATTGAACATGATCCCTACATTACCACTTAGGTTGAACTCACAATCAAGGGTCTTTGGCACCGTATCCAGGAAGATTTCGCTTATGGTGATCTCTGGAATGGTCTGTCTCATTCTTCCATACAGAGAGCCAATCGGCTTGTCAGAGTCCATACGAATACTGCCATCTGCACTTTGGGGTATGGTGCTGAAACTAGCTGTAAGATCCACACTTAAATCCAGATCCATCTTGCTTGGAATATCGTTTAGGTATAACATCACGTCTCTATCCCTAAGACCTTTTACATCAATTAATAACCAGTCGTGGATCGGGGTGTAATCCTTGAGGTGAAAATCGAGGAATATATCATCGCCTTGTATCTTTGTTGCCATGCTGGCCTCGGTAGGAAGCCCGGTAAAATACAGTTTGGCTGCCATTGCTGTTTGATTGGAGGTACTTTCCTGTCTTCCAGAAATGCCGTGTACCCAATCAACGTCCTCAAGTGTATAGGTCTTCCCCCTCAGGATTTTACCTATTAGGGTAATATGGGTGGTGGTTCTATAGGAAAAAGAAAGGTTCTCAATTATATTTCCCACATTACTTAAAGCATCATGGGTTGCATCATCGATGATCTTTAGTATCTCATTACCGAGCGTGGCAAATCCAAAGATTATTTCTGCAAATCCCATTACTCCACTTGTATCAAGTTGTGGTGGTGTGAAAACCCCATTATCAGTTGAAAAGAGTCCGGAAAGGTTAACAGATATGGAGCTGGGCAAAGGATCGATTATAAGGTCTGCCGAGATTCCCTCGCCTCTTGTATCGTTCAATGAGATGTTTATTGCGTTCTCTTGGGTGAATAACACCTCGATACTTCCATTTTCACCAGATATGTATTCAAGGCTTGAAACGTCCTTTATCCTTCCGGAAATGAGGCTGTAATCCTGTTCTTGGCGGAGAAGAAGATGATTTCCGTTCATGCGCATAATAGGCCCTGAGGTCACCAAAAACTCAACTTCACCTATATTTCCACCAACTGTAGAAACATAGGACCTTTCGTCCCCCAATTCGAGATATATGAAATCAGACAGATCACGGACCCTGAAATCCATATAACTTCCCTGGTAATCAGAGATGAACCTCAATTCGTCAACAGTGCTTGATCCTATATATCGAAGCATTTGTATGGATTTGCGGATGGAGATCGTGCCAGGGACGTTGGATACAGACACCTCAGCATTCAGGAAGTTGATATTGTCCGCATATATAGCCCTGAAAGGCTCATTGCTCATAATCTGAATATCTGCATAAGCGACCTGATCAAAGCTCGCGTTAAAATACCATATCTTGGAAATTCTTCCTGCAAGTGATATCTGGGCGATGGGGTACTCCGAGTATCTTGTGTTGTTGTAAAACGAGAAGAAGTTGCCTGATGTGGTGGCGTAGTCTCCACTTGTGAAGATGAACTCGATCTCGTTTATATCGTCCTTTCCGTGGGTATCTATAGTGGCGAAGCTACCGTCCTCGGCCATGGAAATCAATCTGTACGGTATGGAGCTTAAGGTCTTTGCAATCCTTGTGAATCTGGATAAAACGCGGTACACCAAGACATTTAAAAGCTGTTCTGAGATTTGTGTTCCAATGCCTATAGGAGGGGGGTCATCAATTTCTTCAAGATAGAAAATACCCTCTATATGTAATTCAGCTGGCAGACCTTGTATATTTAAAAATAGATGGATGTACTCGACATCACCTGTTAAAATAGCAAATTGGGTGATATCTTCATACTCCACATCAAAATATTCATAGTGATGAACAGTTAAGCGCTCCACAATCCCCTGAGCATCCCAATCTACAATGGTTATGTTCTCTCCACCTCTTTCCTCTACAGTCATATACATGTGTGCTAACCTCGGAAGGTTTATTATCTCGATTTCAGCATAACTTACGTTTTCCTGGCTGTCGAAGAATTGAACGGATGCGTCGCAGTTGTCTTGAGCATCCCATATTATCTCATCAAATGAGGAAATGTCATCATCTGCCTCCACCGTAAGTTTCGCCTTATGTGGCACATAATCATCTGAGCCATGAGGGGTAAAGTCAATGTCTATCCAGCTTCTGTTGAGAAAGTAATACGTATCATTAGCAGACCTCAATCGAACTGTGGCAATTTCGAGACTTAAGGACTTTAAATCGTCCAAGGGGTAGTCATCCTCTTTATGAATATTCCATCCAATTGAATACGGCCCCCTCAAATTTAGAATATCAGCGGCATTAATTGTTAAGGTAAATGGATCAAAATCTATGTTGCCAAATTGTATTGCATCGACCTGCACAGTGGTGTCTAGCAACGAAACAACGTTTTCAAGGTCCAAGCCAATGAAAAGCAGGAAATTCTGACCGGCGTAACTTATGTATTTTGTAACATATATTTCTAAATTCTTGAAAATGGTTTCATCGAAAGGGGCATCATTTAGTTTACGAACTCGAAACCAAAGGGTTACACCCAATTCGCGATTTAGTAGTTGACCACTACCAAGGTAAAATCTGTTAGGTAAAGGCTCGAAAAACACCTCGATATCCTCAACAGAATCGTTGTCAACATCCACTGGGTACCATAAATCGAAGTTCGGTTCCAACCAGCCATTCTCAAGATCAAAACCTAAATTCGGTCTCAAGTTCGCTTTGGTCAAACTTTCATTTACTGAAGTTGTATTGGTGTATTTGGTGTAGATATAGTAGCTAAGTGGTTTGTTTAAAAGTAAATCAATAATCTGAAACCTATAGGTATTAGGCCAGCTCATCATGGTCTCTAAGATTTCCAGCATGTTGGGAACAGGGATGTTGGGAGTGACTATATCCCTTCCCGCTGTGAGATCCACCTTCTCCTCCCCCGAAATTATTGTGATATTATCAAATCTTCCCTTTGTTTCGTTTACAATCTCGGGGTCGTTGATCCGTGAATTCTTCTCGTCTTGTATATCTTCCATTGCATTGTAGATGCCCCAATCTGGAGGAGGCTTTGTGCTAATAGTGTCGCTATGAACCTCCGGGAACATCGCGATTAAAAGAGCGATTAAGAGTAGAATTGCGGTGACCTTCTTTTTAGAGGGTTTTTTCAATGAACTCACCGTTATCCATTCATTATACAATCGTATGCATTTATTAACTTTTCTATTTACATGTTAAGGCCATTTTCTTAGGTTTGGGGGATCTTTTTATCCTCTTTCAAATTTTTTGATATCTATTCTCGGTTGCGATTGGTATGTCCTAAATTGATTTCACAATAAATAATGAATTTGGAACACTTTTAAGACAAATATCTATAATCAATGGATTTCAGGGGGTAAAAAGATATATTTCGAGGGAAAATACTTATTGTAACTTCGCACATAAAATAAAAAGTCGCGAGAAACGGGCATATTTACTTTGCGCACCATACGAGGACACACCAAAAATTAGGGGCTTTGAGTTACCGATTGCACCATAATTAACAAAGCCAGTAGATTTGAAAAAATTGAGTTCACTCAAGGAGTAACAAATTTACGAGATTTCTACCTTTTCCGAAAAAGTAGGATACAAACGGCAATCTGTTCAATGAGTTGTCTTTTGAGTTACCTTCCATACCATACTAGAGCTTTTTCAGCGTTTCTCGGATTTTATCCAGCTCTAAACCCTTTTTCTGGAATCTATCCTGTCTCTTTTCCAGCTCCTTTTCCCGCTTTTTAATATCTTCTCCCCTGTTTTCCAATTTTTCGCTCAATTTATCTAGGGCTTTTTCCCTTTTCAATATATCCTTTCCAAGCTCTTTCAGTTCCTTTTGTTTTTGAGTAAGACCATCCTCTTGAGATTCCAGGTCCCTTCTTCTCTCCTCTAGCTCTTCTGACTCCTCTTCATAGGCCTTTTCCCTATCCAGCAGTTGGATGGCCTTCAATTTCAGAGCTTCCTCTCTTTCGGCTAGTAGATTTTCATGATCCTTTAACTCCTCCTCCTTTTTTGTAAGTTCCTCTTTAAGACTCTGTTTATTCTTTTCTAAAACATTTAATTCTTTATCTAGATCCTTTTCCCGAGATTTAACCTCTTTTTCCTTGAATTCCAATGCCTTGTTAGCTTTCTCGATCTCCTTATTTTGCTTTGATATTGCTTTTTGAAGTGCCGTAAGTTCCTTTTCCTTTCCCAGTATTTCGCCTTCCAGTAAAGCGATCTCCTCCATCCTCTGAGTGAGGATGTTCTCTCTTTCAGAGATCTCTTCCTCCTGTTGCGCGAGTTTCTTATTTTTTCTCTTAAGCTCGGATCTTCTTTCCTCCATCTCCTCGTCTATCTCGCTTTCTTTTGTTTCCAGGACTCCCTCGGTCTCCTCCAGATTTTTTTCCCGGATTTTTAATTGTTTTTCTTTTTTATTTATTTCCTTTGAAAACTTCTTAATTTCCTTTTCCTTTTGCTCCAGTTCCTTTCTTTGCTTTTCAAGGTTCTGAATCATATCATTTAATTCTTCTTTTTGCTCTTCAATGGCCTTGTACGAGGATTGAGCCGATGATTCTTTGCTTTTCAGTTCTTTCTTTTTCTCCTGAAGTTTACTATCGGCCTTTGTTAATTTCTTTTCCCTTTCAATGAGCTCCTTTTCAAGGGTTTTCAGCTTCTTGTCCCGGTCTTTAAGGGTTTTTTCAAGATCTTTTAGAACATTTTTTTCCTCTACCAAAGCCTCCTTATCTTTTTCAGCCTGCTTTTGAGCAAATTCCAGTTTCTGGGCCTTTATACTGACATCTTCCCTTAATCGATTCAAATCCATCTTTGCAGCAGATATATCATCCTCGCGGCTGTCGATTTCTCTTTTCATCCTTTTCAGCTTCTCTTCCTCTTTCTTTCTTAGTCTGCCTTCCTTTGCAAGTTCCTTCTTTTTCTCCTCAAATTCCATCTTGATATTGCCCAATTTCTCCTCGAACTTGTTAATTGAGTTATTTCTTTCAGCCAGCTCCTCCTCCACTTTTACCAAATCCGCCCTTCTTTTCAGGACCTCTTCCCTTTCACCATCAAGGTTCTTTTCCCTTTCCTTTAGATCATCCTCCAATTTAAGGAGCCTTTTCTCGAATTTTATGTGCTCGGCAATCCTAGCCTCGATTTCATTCCGCTGCCCTGCAAGCTTCTTGGTCTCTTCGCCCAACTCTTTCCAAATCCTATCAAGTTCTTCTCTCTCTCCTGCAAGCGAGTCCTTATGTAATTCGTATTCCTTGGCCTTCTTAAGAAGCAGCGCCTCCTTGACATTCAGATCAGATTCCCTCTTTGAAAGATCTCTTTCTCTTTCCTCAAGTTCTGATCGCTCCAATTTGAGGTTCTCCCACTCCTTGCCAAGCTTTATTTCCTCGATTTTCTGCTCTGCAATCTCCAGTGCATCCTTTTCAGAAAGTGTACCCGAATCTTTTGATGAGAAATGTCGAATTAGAGCCATGCTGCCCTGTTTTATGGTGTCAATCTCCTCCTGAAGCCTCTTGAGGGCTTTTTCGCTTTCCCTTCGCATCTCCATCTCCTGTTCAAGGGATCTTTTACTCTCAAAAAGCTCATCCTCTCTAGTAGCAAGCTCTAGATTGATTTCGCGCTTTTTCTTGTGATCTTCCAACATCTTGATCCTCCTCTTTTTCTCATCCTCCCTTATCGTCTTCATTTCCTCCTCCAAATCGAGATCATCCAAAGCTATCTTCGCATCTGCATAGCGCTTGATTAGATGGTCCACCCGAATTGAGGATGAGGAAAAGGCATAGGAGCCTATATCGATTAGACAGTCATCCTTCAAGGAATCTGCGATTATCTTCCTTAAGGCCCTTTTCCCTCTGAGCTCCACTTCACCAAAATATATCCCAGCTTGTGCCTCTCCGTCTTTAAAGATCAAATATCCCTCATCTTTATTCTCATCTTGAAGGGTTGTGGTTCTGAGATATCCATCGAAGTTTTCCTGTTTCAGCCTGTCAAGTAGTTCTGCTAACGCAGATTCGCCTCCCGAGGAACTGTCGATAACCTTCCCACCAGGTAAACCCAACTTTTTCTGCCTCCATTATTATCTGAAATATCAAATACTCACCCACTGTAACATACTCCCCCCAATATATTTTTTCCCTTTAAGTTATCAATTATTAATAAAATCCGATGCGTGGCTTCTTTGTTCATAAGAAGTAATAAAGTAATAACTTTCCCCCTTATTTGCAATCTCAATTGTTTACAACTATTTTGAAAATACAAATTCTTTTGTGATTTCCTCCTAGGTAAATTTAAGTATCTCCAATACGATATTAGAATGTGTTTGATGATGAAAAAGCTCAAGGAAGCTGAGTTTCACACCGTGAAGAGCCCTATGAGTGCTGAAAACACACTTATTACTACTTTTCATACTTGTAATACTATATACGCTGGCCTTATGCTAGATAGTCAATAAACCTGTTCAGGGGCCACCCTTCGTCCCATTTTAGGATTAGATATCCATCAGGAGATTTATGGACTTTCGCCAATCTAGTGTTTATCCGTTTTGCAATCCCTTTGAGATTATTGTTTTCAAGAGTGAATATCCTCCATGAATCCCCTCTTGTACTTTTTAATCGAAATGCATAGATCGCCATTAAACCTGCCTTTTTACAGGCTCTTTCGAATCTCTCGGATTGCTCTTTGAGTTGAGGGCTGTTGCTCATCCTTATTCTTTTGTATTTGGATGATTTCACCTCGATAGGAAAAGAAATATTGTCTCTTAATGCAACGAGATCAACACCCAAGGAGCCTGCGGATCTGATGACCACAAATGGTTTTTCTCTTATCTTGAAATAAGCCTCTTTTTCTTCTTCTGAGCAGGTTCTTGTCACATTCTTCAAAACGTCCACATCACCCTGCAGAATCCGCTTCAACTCCCTCTCGTATTGCCTTGACATGTTTCTATAATGGATTTTTTGGGGTATAAGGGTTCTCATTGCACCCGAAATCCACCATTAAGTACTTATGGCGGATTATCCATTTATGTAATACAGCTCTATCTGGGGGGGATTAGGCTCAAATATGGTAGGAGGAAATGATTCTTGGGAGGATTAGATGAATTACCCACGATAGGAGGATTCGCCAAGTGGACGATGTTGAAATAAGAATCTTAGAATATCTTTCAAGCAAGAAAGAAGCAACGATTCAGGAGATTGCCTTCGCCTTAGGTGTGGATAGTTCTACTACAGAATATTATTTGAAATATCTGGAGGAATCGGGGGAGGTAAAGGAGTTAATGGATAAAGACCGCAAGTTTTTCAGGATAATAAAGGAAACAGTGGGAGCAAAAGGCGAAGATGAGACTATTTGTCAATATTGTGGAACTTATGCTACTTATGAGGATTTATTCTGTCCATCATGTGGTGTAAAATTAAAAAAGAAAAAAGCCACCTCAAAGAAGCAAGAAGAGATAGAAGAAATTAGTTTAACTAGCGTGGATCAAAAGGGCAAAAAACGTGTAAAAACCGGATTTATTTTTGGGGTTATAAACGGAAAAAAAGGAAAGGAGCCTGGTTTATCCAAGGGCCCTAAAAGAGAAAAGAGAGGACTAATAAACGGTATAACCAACGGTCTTTCCAATGGACTGGGAACTCTGAGAAGTGGAATCACAAACGGCATCACCAACGGAAACGGTATCGTAAATGGACTAGGCTCGCGCCAAATCCCTTTCGATAAGAAAAGGGTAACACTAAGAATTTTGGGGGCATTCTTATTCCTGATATTACTATTAATTTCTCCACGGCTCTTAAGTGAGATCATCGTACCCGAAGATAAGATCAACATAGACGGTGATTTCAGTGATTGGAAGGAGGTTGCCCCATATTCAGATGAAATCGAGGCTCCGCTTTTCAATTCAAATGTTGATATAATTGACTTTGGTTTGGTTGATAGCCAAAGGGAGCTTTCATTTTATGTTAAAGTGGGTGGATTAATATTCCAAGGTGAGCCAGAAGAAAGTGGAAGGCGCATGGACACAGCTTACGTATTCATTGACACAGATTGCTCTTTCAAATCAGGTTATCAGATCGAGGGTATTGGTTCCGATTTCATGGTTAAATTGGAGGGTTGGAAGGGTGAGATGTTCTCTTGGGGCCTTTATAAATACACGTCCAATACTCAGAACTGGGATCATTGGCAATGGATTGACTGGATTTCTGCAGCTGCGTTTGGATCCGAACTCGAGGTGCAAGTGGACTATGGTTCATTGGGTTTGAAAAATCATGATAACGTGGATGTCCTATTTTGTATGCAGGGCTATGATGGATCAGAGGATTTCTCTGATACTGTAATTTCAAATGAGAAGGGTGTATTGATAGTTACTCAACAGGGAGTTGGTGATGGGTATATCAGCGGTGATGCAAACAGGCTGTTGAAGTTGGATTTAAAGGCTGAATTTGCTGATATCATCATAACAACAATAAAGCTCACCAGGACTGGAGCAGGCAACGATGGTGATTTAAATGCCTTGAAGCTGATGGATGGAAATTCCGCAATTGCCACGGGATTTTTAAAGGAGGGTATTGCAGAATTTAAGACCTCTATTTTGCTTGATGACGGAGACAGCAAAACTCTTTACGTGGATGTTGACGTTGGTACCAATGCGAGGGCCGAGGGCAGCATTGGATTTAAAGTAGTGAACCTCCATGATGTTACCACAAACAAGGGGGCTATCACAGTAAGAACTACCCCACCGAATCAAAATAAATACGAAATCAACTACATTAAATCTGTTCCGCAGGGGATTAAAATCGACGGTGCATTTGCAGATTGGAACAATATTTTTTCAGAAGCAAAATTCCAAGAGACCTTTAATTATTTTGATTCTGTATGTCGAAGTCAATTAGATTCGGAAACCGAGCCTGTGAAAAACAAAAATGTCGATCTTACAGAATCCAGGATTGTAATGGACAAAGAAGATGTGTCCTTTTATTTCAGTGTTCAAGAAAATATGATGGCAGGAACCAGAATACCTGCGGTTTCACTTAATGCTCCACGTCAATCATCACCTGAACCAGGGAAAATCGAAAAACCACCTATAGATGTGGAAGATCCACATGAAGATCAAGAGCCTCAGCCCCCCATCGAGGAATTCCCAATTGAGCCCGAATTAATTGGGGAAGATACAGCGTGCATATTTTTGGATACAGATGACGATGTGAATACAGGCTTTCGGGTGTCATGTGGCGACGGCGGTATTGCTTCCTCTTTTGGCGCGGATTGGATGATCAAGATCACTGGGAAATATGGTTTGTTAAGAAGCAGTGATTACTATCGGTTTATTGGATTGAGGGCCATTGATTGGGATTGGGAATATCAGGATACAGTTCCCTCAAAAAATGATGCAACACAGCTTGAGACCCAGATAAAATACAGTATGATTGGCTTCGATGGCAACACAGGATTAGGTATTTGCATCTATGTTCACGATTGGGACAAGGGAAGTGAAGATTATTCCGAAGATCAAATGGGGGTAAGAGGAGGCAGGTCCACCACAAACCAGGGAAATTGGGAATATAACTCCCAATTAAACTTAAGACTTTTAGCAGGAACATTCGATCCCTTAAATGAAGAACTAGATGTTGATTCTAAGCTGGTTACAAATACCCCAAATGGATATTATATTGTGCAATTTAAGGGACCTATCCAAAGATCTTGGAAAGATGAAATTCGCGCCATGGGTGGTAAGTTCTACGGTTATATCCCAGAATACGCGTTCATCGTGGGAATCGATGATGCAAAAATAGAAAAAATAATAAACTTATCTTTTGTCAGATGGGTCGGCATCTATCAACCAGCCTATAAGGCTCAAAAAGAGCTTTTGACCAGCGAAGTATATAACATAAGCCTTGACATTTTATTATTCGAAAATAATCCGGAAGTTACATCCGAAATCGAGAATATGGGGGGTGAAATCGAATCGAAATCCCCTTCCAAGCTTACAGTCCACATAAATTCCACAAGGATCAAGGACATATTGTTCATACCAGATGTGGAATGGGTGGAAAAGACCCCGCAATTCAAGTTATCCAACAATGTTTCAGATGATTTCGAGAGGTTGAATGTAAACACAGTTTGGCAGACACCTTATAATTTGAACGGATCCGGGCAGATCTTGGGTGTGTGCGATTCCGGCTTGGATACCGGAGAAAATGACACCACAATGCACGATGATTTCGAGGGGCGGATAGTAAAAATCTATGATCTTGTTGGCGGTGGTGGCGAGACCGCTGCAGATAAGAACTCTGGGCATGGAACCCACGTTGCAGGTTCTGTTCTTGGCAACGGTGCCATGTCTTCGGGAGAGATTAAGGGCATGGCATATGGCGCGCAATTGGTATTTCAGGCTGTGGAGGACGATCAAACAGGATTGATTACTGGTCTTCCCTCGGATTTAAACACACTGTTTTCACAAGCGTATAACGATAGCGCGCGCGTTCATACCAACAGTTGGGGCTCAGATGTAGACGGTCAATATACCTCTTATTCGCAGGATGTGGATGAGTTTACATGGGCCCATCGGGATATGGTGATACTTTTTTCCGCAGGAAATGAAGGTACAGATGCCAACTCCGACGGAATCGTGGACTTGGATTCACTCCATTCTCCTGGGACGGCGAAAAATTGTATAACTGTGGGAGCTTCGGAAAATTACAGATTATCCGGAGGCTATGAGATGTCCTACGGTTCTGCATGGCCAACGGATTTTCCTGAGGATCCCTTAAACTCTGATTTGATGTCAAACAATTCAGATGGCATGGTTGCCTTCAGCTCTCGGGGGGCATCCAATGACGGGCGGATCAAACCCGATTTGGTAGCACCAGGGACAAATGTTTTGTCAACAAGATCAAGTGTGGCTACAGGTACACTCTGGGGTGTCTATAACGCATACTATGTATACTCAGGGGGAACCAGCATGTCCACTCCTTTGATTGCAGGCTGCGCTGCACTGGTGAGACAATATTATATCGAGGTAAGGGGACATACATCACCGCAGGGAGCTTTGATTAAGGCTACTCTCATAAACGGCGCATTCGATATCCCAGGACAGTACGGGGGCTCGCACAATGAAGCGGGTCCCATTCCCAACTTCAATGAAGGATGGGGCAGGGTTAACGTCACAGAATCCATATACCCTACATCCCCAAGAAGCATGGTTTACGAGGATGTTACAACGGGTTTTACTTCAAGTGGTCAGACCGATACATATACTTATCCAGTGGTAGCTGGGGAGCCATTAAAAATTACCCTGGTTTGGACAGATTATCCCGGAACACCAACATCGGGCGGTCTTGTCAACGATTTGAATTTGAATGTATCAGCTCCCGATGGAACCACATTTTATTATGGAAACGACTTCACGAACGGATGGTCAGATGAGAGCCATACATTTGATGATACCAATAATGTTGAGTGTGTCTATATTCAATCGCCGCAATCAGGAACCTATACAGTTTCTGTTATGGCAGAGAATATCGCAGAGCTGGGTTCTGAATCTGACCAGGATTATGCATTGGTGATATCGGGAAATCTCCAGTTTGAAGACGATGTCGGCATCGAGACTTTGAATGTCAACAAAACACAGCTTAAGGACACCCAAGCAGAAATCAAGGCTAAGGTAAAGAATTTTGGATCCAACAATCAGACCAATCCCTTTGATGTAAGATGTGTGATTACAAATCCCGAGAAAACAGAGGTTTTAAATGATACCCAAACAGTAAGTTCACTGTCCTCATTAAATACAATTAATTTGACCTGGCATTACACGCCCCCACTATATGGTCAGTATACAGTTTTCGTGAGAACAGAACTGAGCGCAGACGATTATAATGATAATAACGCATCTACAAAATATATGATGGTGCCGCTTGAATTGAATAAGCTGGTGACCATGACCGGTACAGATTCAAATGACCTATTTGGATTCAACGTTACCTCAGGACATTTGAATAACGATAACTATCAAGATTTGATCGTTGGTGCACCGGGAGCAAATCGCGCTTATGTGTTCTACGGCAGCTCGTCCCTCTCAGGCAATTTAAATGCAGCATCTGCCGATGTAATCTTGATAGGCCCTGATTCAAACAGCAGATTTGGATGGGCTGTGGGAGTATCGGATGTTACAGGCGACGGTTTTGATGATGTCATTGTGGGTGCCCCTGCATATTCCAGTGACCAAGGAAGGGTGTACATATATCACAGCAGTTCAACTGGACTTGGAGATACCATTGCTGATGTCAATATAACAGGAGGAGGCACCCAAGATAGGTTTGGCAATTCAGTTTCAGGTGCAGGTGATTTTAATGGCGCGAACAACGAAGATGTGATAATAGGTGCTTATTTGAATGATTCATCAACAGGTGGAAGATCCGATGCAGGTATGGCGTACGTTTTTTTCGGAACTCAAGATCTAAAAGGAAATCTTGACATAACATCAGCAGGTTTAAACCTCACAGGGAAATCTGAAGGTGATTATTTTGGATTCTCTGTTTCTTATGCAGGAAATGTAAATGATGACGCCTATGATGATATAATCATTGGGGCTGCAGGTGCGTCCAAGGTGTATTTATATTATGGTTGGGAAGGCATAGGTGAAGGCGGAGAATTTACGATTTTGTTTCAAGATGGATTTGAGAGCGGTGGTTTCATAGATGGTGGATGGACACTTAGCTCTCCCCCTCCCGTGGTCACCACTGATCGTCCCCGTACAGGCAGTTATGCCGCAGGGGGAAGTGTTGCGATTTTTGGTCCCAATTTGAACACCTATTCCTTTCAAAAAAATATAGACACAACTAGGTATGAAAATGTAGCAGTCGCTTATTATATTGTGGTCACTGATGCAGGCCCCGGGACCATCAGTTTCACGGCATCATATTCCACGGACGGCGGGGGGATTTGGATCGAGTTCGAGCCCCCAATAACAAACACCAATAATCTGTATGAACCTAAATTTTGGGACTTATCTGCTGTACCGGATGTAAATGACAATCCAAATTTCGCCATCAAATTCGCAGGAACTTTTGGTGGTATGGCCCAAAATCCTGCCAACGGTTTTTGGGTCGACGATGTGGTTGTTACTGCAACTAGTATACATGGAGTCGCCGATCCAAATGTAACTCTCATTGGTGAAAATGCCGACGATAATTTTGGCTGGTCTGTCAGTTCTGCAGGAAATGTAGATGGGGACTCTTACGACGATGTTGTCATAGGCGCCCCTGATTACAACTTAGCTCAGGGAAGGGCCTATGTATTCTACGGCGCAGATAATCTTTCAGAGAGCATATCAGCATCCGATGCAAATGTAACACTCAATGGCGGTAATATAGGTGACAAATTCGGTTACTCGGTTGGAAGTACAGATCTTGGCGGTGACAGTTATAGTGATATACTGGTGGGAGCACCATATAATGATACAATAGATGGATCTAAAACTGACGCTGGGGCGATATATATATTCAACGGTTCCAGCATGATGCCAGACATTATCGATACAGGAAATTGTACAAGATACGGTGAGAATGCAAACGATCATTTTGGTTGGTCAGTTTTTAATGCCGAAGATGTCAACGGTGATAATTATGGTGACATCATCGTCGGTGCCCCTCATTACGACGATGTTGCAGCCACTGACGCAGGCAAGGCCTATGTTCTCACTATTATTCCTGAGTATCCTAGTATCATGGCTCCAATTATTGGATTTATTTTAGCTTTCGGTACTCTTAAAGGGCGTTTAAGGATCAAATGGCGACGTCGTTGACAGCTTTAAATAAGCGTTTTTATCGGAAGTTATTTATTCTATATGGGTCATGTATATAATGGTGAGGAACATGGCTTATCCAGAAACAATCTCTTATAATTGCCCGTACTGTGGAAATCCATTTATGGCACCAAGTTCAGCAGGGATTTTTATAGTAAACTGTCCTATATGTAGAGGGCAGGTCCAAATAGGTCCAATGCAGCCTCATCAACAATATCAGATGCCATATCCTCCACCCCCGACCCAAACACCGGGTGTGTTCTTAGTAATCGCTGTGGTTGCAGTAGCCGCAATATTACTTTTTGGAGTATTGGCCTATATCCTTGCCTTTTCATCAAGTGGGGGAGGAGATGGGAATGAAAGGGGAATGGACATCGATGGTGGTGGGATTGATAATGGGGAGGTTGACGATGAAGTGAGACCTGGTGCGCATGTAACAGCAGAGCAGCTATTCGATGACTGGGATTTGGAGGATGGTACTTTTGAAAGCCTAGATGATGGAGATACCATCACAATACGTGATACAATTTATGAGATGGAATACATAAGTGGTGGAGGTACCCAATATGGTAATGTCCACTGGACCATTATTACGTTTGAAAGCACAGAAACGGCCCTAGATGACTTCTATGAAGGAACCATTGAGCCAAGTGACATCTTTGGGTTGATGATATTTGGTGTGGATATAACAGACGATTTTGAGGTGGGAGACAAAGTGGACGTAGAGATCACAATTGTTGACTATAGGATCGAGGGTATGACGGCCGAACTTCCTGAGTGGTATGTGGGCATCATGGATGCATATCAAGGGGAAGTGGAGTACGAGGATATAGAATTTCCAAACAAAAGCGTAATATCGCATACTCCCTGAAAATTTAATGTATCAAATTATATATTTCCATTTATCATAGAAGTGAGGAAACTCACCCTTTGAATCCCTTTGCTATTATGTATATTTCCGAGCTTTGTTTTCTCGATGCCTTGGGTGAGTGGGCTTTAGTAAAGGAAAAATTGGATTTTATCGTTCTGAAATAATCTTCAAATAAATCACCCTGAAACACCTTGACTACGAAATTCCCGTCCTCTCTGAGGATTTTTTTGGCGATTTCCAAGGCAGATTCCGCGAGGCCAACTGATTTTGCATGATCCATAGAATAGTGTCCTGTTATGTTCGGAGACATATCTGATAATACAACATCAGCCTTTGAGATTAAAGATAATATCTCTTCTAGGGTCTTGGTTTTGGTCACATCCCCCCTTATGAACCTTACCCCCTCCAAATTATCAATGCGCTGGATATCCACCCCCAAAACAGTCCCACCAGGGCCCACGATATCCCATGCAACCTGCAGCCAACCTCCTGGAGCACAGCCAAGGTCCACTACGGTATCCCCCGATGATATTACATTGTATCTGTCATTTATTTGCTTTAATTTGTATGCAGATCGAGAGCGATATCCTGCCTTTTTAGCCAGCTTATAATAGCCGTCTTGTTTTCGCTGGGAAATCCATCTTTTTGTCATTGAAATCCTCATTTGGGAAACTGGGATTTTACAGGGACTCCCAGAATGGAAATCAACTTCTTGGCCCACGCCAATTTTCTTAATTTAGTTTTTCTATCGCAGTTGGGTTTTTCTCCAACATCCTCGAAATCGAATCCCATCAACTGGATACTGTTTGCCCCGAAATGATGGGCTAAAAAAACGCCTCTGTCCCCGTCTGTGAATCCCCCAAAGTTATGAAGGATACCATGGGGTCTGCATTGAACCGTGCCCATGACCTTACCTTCAAATTTCGGGGTCCAGGCCGTAATCTGTGGGATATTATCGCCGTGTGCATGTATCAGTACTATGGATCTTCTTCTGTTAGCCAATACCTGATCCTCTATTGTGCCGTCAAGGTCGGTGACTATTATGTCAGGAACAATGCCCCTTGCCAACAGAGCCGACGTGGCTCCATCGGCGGCGATTACGACATCAGTCGAAGTATCCTCCTGAAAATCGAGGTTCAGATTGCTTGCACCTCCTACAACCATCACATCTTTTTTATGAATCAGGATGCGAAGGTCATCAGAAGAAGCCAGGCCTTTTTCTAAAAGGAGCTTTGCGAGAACTTTTGCTGAGCGTTCATCCTCTTCTTGTTGAAAGCCGAATTCTGATAAAATTTGCCTGTAATATCCTTCCCACGCCTCAAAATCCATATGATTCCTTCATTTTTGCCAGTCCATAGTTTTTGGGTGTTTGATGCCGCCGTACGCGAAATAGCCCAGTATCGCGAAGAAGAATCCAAGCATCCAGAATACGAAAATATCGTCTAGAACCTCGGTTCCGGAGAATCCCAGTAAAAACGAGGAGAGTTCAAGTGTCCCGTACATGAAGGAGCCAAAGGCCAGGATCGTGAAAACCATGGGAAAGAAGACCCAAGGGAACTCACCCTCTTTTGAGTAAACTTGAAGTGCTCGTCCCATGCCCAGTAAAATGATGGCAAATACGCATGCCCAAAGCAGTATTCCTGAGATAACGAGAATCTGGTGCCTTGGATCGTTTATGGTGGCATCTTGAATACTGTTCCAAGCTGCCAGAATACCGGCTGCGATGGTAATACCCGCAAGCATTACAAAAGGTATGGTGGAGATGGCAGTCTTGGCATCCCTGGACATGGCCTTGATGGGTTCATCAAGGTTGTAGGCCTTGACTATAATATAAATGCCAAGGGTCAAAAAGACCACAGCCCACGATATATCAGGTATATTTGCATCGGGGTAAAGGGAATTGGCAATTGAGGTAATTATGAAAAACGAGGAAAATACAATTAGGGCCAAAGCCACGGGCAAGACGAACTTCCGCCTGACCTTCTCGTCCTGAATGGACCTGGCGATCATATAATACAGGCTTTCTATGTTCCTGCTCTGTTTGACGACAACCCTTTTTATACCGTCGATAGGGATTCTTGATGAGAGGAGAGGGTAGATGAACTCATCCTCAGCACCGTCGGAAACGAGAATGGCGGATTTTGGCTCCACCTTGCCTAAAACGGTATCAAGTTGCTTTGCGAGGGCTTGGTCGGATTTGATACCCACTTCACTGTCACCGCATATCACTGCCAACTCGCAGTCAACATCGTTTTTAATGTATTCGTCGTATATGGATATTCCTGAGAGAATCGAATTCGTATCGCTCTCCTCGGGATCTTTTACTCCCAAGGCCATGGCTGCTTTTAAACAATCCTCTCTTCCAATCACAGGTGAGATTATTCCAGCCTTGCTACCCAGATCGTCGTCCCTGTCGACGCACAGGATCAAAAGTTTCATGCGATGGGTTAGTATATACACTCTACTATATTTATTTTCCTCTGAATTTGTCGTAATAGATTTTGAGAAAATCGACACGTGTCGAATAAAAAAAGTCTACAAGAATGTCAGATCTTCTGTTTTCTCCCCCGAGATAATCTCCCTGCATTCCTTAATGCCGTCGAGTGCATCCAGATTCCCGGGATCGGTTTCGAGCATCTTCTCATAGCATTCCACAGCCTCTTCGTACCTCTGCATGCTTTCAAGTGCAATTGCCTTGAGAAACCAGGCATTTGTAAAATCAGGGTAGACTTCGAGACCTTTATTTGCATAGTCCAAGGCCTCGTTCCATCTCCCCAATTCTGCCAGGGCCAGGCCTTTTCCTATCCAGGCCTTCTCGTGGTTTGGATTTATGGAAAGCACCCTGTCGTAGGCTTCGATTGCCTCTTCATACATTCCCAATCTGGAGAGGGAGATACCCTTTCCGTACCAGAGGTTGGTATCCATATCATCGATTTCCAATGCCCTTACAAAGCATTTAATGGCCTCGTCGAACCTCTCCAGCTCGGCGAAGATCGTGGCCTTGGCTGTCCAGGCCTCTAAGTTATTTGGATCCAGTGCTATAGCTTGGTCATACCAATCCACCGCATCCTGAAAATCTCCACGATTGTAGCGCGAATCTCCCAGGGAAAGGCAGTTCTCCACAGTTTTTTTGGGCATTATGTCATCACAAAAAGAAAATTGTCGAGGGTATTAAAAAGTTTTTTGGAGTGAATCTCACGGTCCTGTCCGCTTCCATTGTTTCATCCAAGGCAAAATGGGTCCTATTTTTTTATATTTCTTTGAAGTGTTCGTTATTGTGACGCTGGTAATAGTGGATTTAAGGATTATTTTGTCATCTTTGACCACTATTTGGGGCCAATCCATAAAAATCGCGGGATTTTCCCCTATATCCCTTCTTTTTTCGAGCATTTGGTATCTCCGGGATTAAAATTCACCTTACTATTATAAATTAGAATCGGTTTAATTCTCACATACTGGAAAATGGTTTTTAAGTGTGGTTTTGGGCAGGATTCAAGGATTTTTTCTCACAATTGGTCCGCTTTTCCTATTCAAATAATTTTGGTGATTAGTAAATATAGTACACAATAACTGTAATTTTCAATATAAGTGTCATCGGTCCTCTCCTCCCTGTAAATTTCTTTTCCAGCATTCCATATGACTTGTCAGGTGGCAAATCTAGTATTAAACCTAGATTTTGCTTTTAAGGTTAGTAATAGTGCTAATACCAATGACACCGTAGATGCTAAAACTACAAGAAACGCCATTCCCGAATAGAATGTTATGTTCTGCATTCCAAATGAGGTATTGAAAAATGATAAAAACATCAAAATCGTGCCCCCGCCATTTGTTACTATTCCAAAGAATGTAAAAAACATAACGAGTTCGTAATCTATATTTATCAATGCTAAAACAGCACTCGTTAAAAGTAGAATTATTATTATAACATACAATCCTAATGATAAACAAAGACATGATAAGTATGAAGTAGCGATTAATGCACTCTTGATTAACAGTACATAAATCAAACCCAGAAATGAAGAGGTAAATAATAATAAACTAACGAGGTAAAGATATCCCCTTTCTTCCATTTTTTCAAACATAATTGAATATTGAGCCAGAGTCTATATGTTTTGTTTGGTGGAGAATTTTGACCCAAGCAATATTCATTTTTTCCTATTATCCCTGTCAAGCTTTATTGGTAAATCATTAAAAATCGTAATTGTCAAATTTCCTCAAATATGCTATAAAAATCCGAAAAACTTGGCCCCCAAATCCCTTATGAGGAAAATTCTATGGGTCAGATAGCCGCGTTTTTTCTAGGAGGGAGGGGAATCGGGGGCCGGTGAGGTTGATTCGTACAATTCCTATGTGCATTTGAATTTATTTTCAATTTTCAGGATTTCTTACCTTCTCTGCTGTTTTGACTAACAGCTGACTCAAGTATCGTTTGGATATGATTGAGTCGATTCTCAATCCTTCCGACGCGGCAGTTTATGCAATCGCATCCATCTAGTAATTCGGGAATGGATCCTCTTTTCTCTTTTTTTTTCCTCTCCATATCCAGTATCACCTTCTTGATAAATTAAATAAATATGATTTTCCCAGGTTTATACCCAAATCTATACCAAATTGCTGTTCGTAAGTAATGACATTCAAGGACATACCACCCAAAGCGAGCAGCATGATCTTGGGGATCAAATCCTCGAATTTCGGCTCGACGGTCCTCCGCACTGATTCCACAAGTTCACTCGCCTATTCGGTACATGAGTCAAGGATGCCACAGGTTCCCAACTTCTACACAACAGATGAGATAATAAAATAAATGAAGATAAGGCTTTATTAACAGTTTGGTAAACTTTTTTGAATAGTTAAATTCCAACTTAAAAAAGTTGTGTTAAATGGATACGCTGTTTAAATTATTTTACAGAAAAAGTCATTGCTTTATATTGCATTTGTAAAACATTTAGTTTTATATCCCTCTCTCACGAGTTTAATAGAATTTTCCTTCTTTAGTATTCTGATGTGATAATTTACAACCTGATTAGACACCCCAATGTTGGAAGCGATATCAGTTTGAGAGATCCCAGGGTTATCGTTGATAGTCCTAATGATTTCCTTCCGAATCTTAGTCTGCGGTAAATCCTTAGTGCTCACGCCACTAATGGAAAATCGTCTGTAAAGTCCCGTATGCCTTGAAGTGATAAAACCCTCTCTTTCCAGCATGGCTAAATGATATGACGTCACTCCGTTCTTCAATTTCAGGTCCTTCATTATCGAGCTAAAATGTGTCCCTGGATTAGAAACAATGTAATCGTATATCTCTTTTCTAGTGCTCTGATCCAAAACTTCACCGTTCGTAATCCTTGAATAAAGGGGTATGGCCCCCATGCCCCCTATCCAATAAAAATGTTTGTTTGCCAATGCAAATAATAAAAGTAAAAAACTCCCGAAAATCCCCACCGTTACTGTTGGATTATCTGAAAGAGCAGAAGGGAGATTTATTAGGTTGTTCCCAGGATCGTCTCCGCCATGTCCACCATCACTATCATCTATAACTTCAGATTTGGTAACAAATATAGTTCTATCTGCTAAATTGTTCCAAATGATTGTTTCCATAGGGGTCGAATCCCTAATAAAAACAAAGATTTGATGTCTCCCAAAAGTAGCTACCCATTTAATAGAAATTACCTTTTTATCTTTTAGATTTACAAATGATAATTCAGAACCTATCAGGTTCTTTCTATTGATTTTCCCGTCGTAAAACTCAACATTAACGAACGCACCGATCCATCCGTCATTATGAATGGTCGCCTCTATAGTAATGGTATCGTTCTCTTTTGGATTTTCGTTTGAGAATGCTATATCCCTTGATGAGAGAGTAAGATCCGGAAGCACAGTGGGTCTTGAAGGGGGATACTCAATATTGTTATCATCCAAACCGTCATTTTTATCTTCCTCATTGGGACCTTCTGCATATGTGTTTGGAATGTTTAAAAGAATGAGTAAGATTGAGAAAAACAATAACATTTTTAACAATTTATCCAAGTTTTATCACCGCTCTCCTAGATTTATAATAACCCCAGGTATAAATTGTTGTATAGCTATTAAAAATTTTGGGAATTTTTTTTAATATGATTCAAAAACTCCATGGACCTTAAAAATTATCCTTCAGTAAGATACCTTCGATGTGATAACCAAAGCTTATCAAAAAACCTTACCATAAAGTTTAAAAAGGAAGACGAACGGACTTGTAATCAAGAACAAGTTTTTCAGCCATTTGATTGGTACTTTAGGGTCTATCATTAAAAGTTTAATAATCTTGGCGCGGAAGGCATATACCGTTCTTTGAACAAATATCTTTAAAGACACAAAACGCTCTATTCTCAATTAATTTTTCTTCCATTTTAAAGTATCTCAGATATAATACTATATGTGTTCTTACAAAAGAAGATATCATTTGGAGCTTTGGGATATGAGTCCAACTCGGTCCTCATTCGTTTTAGATCCTCGAATGTATCCACATCGTACCATTCTTCAAGTAAAGATATTTTCTTCCCTAGTGCCTTTGCCTTTTTATTGGTTATTTCAGTTACTCTTGAAGTACTCCAAGGGATATCCTGGAATATCTGGGGCATATTTGAGCTTAAACCTATAAGATAATAACCCCCATCCTCGCACGGACCTAGTACCAAATCGGCTTTATTCAACATCTTAAGACCTTCGGAAATGTACCTGGATGGTAGATTTGGTGAATCGCTGTCCATCATCACGACTTTCTCATATCCCTTTTTAAAAAGAGTATTAGAAATGTCACTAAGCCTCTCACCAAGATCCTTTCCCTTTTGTCTGAGAAGAGCAAAGTCTTTGGGAATTATATCTTTAAAAAAACTATCTGATGATTCTGGAGTAATGGCAACAAAATGATCCACTTCTCTTAAGCTTTCCACCTGCTCTATCCTATCCAGTAAAAAACCATGATATATTTTGGATGCGGTTTGCGGATCCAAAGGGGGAGTCAACCTTGTCTTTACCTTATTAGGCTTAGGTTCTCTTGCCATGATAACGATTGCATTCATCTAAAACCTTCAGAATAAGTCACTTCTTTCTTGCAATCCACCTTCCCCTGCCAACTTTCTTTTGATCTGCCGCTGCAATCCACATATCAAGTCCTGAATCAGCTGCCTCAAAGAGCTCACTTCCATATTGCTCGATTATCACATTCTTAAGCTCATTTCTGAGTCTATCCTGATAGAAATGGCAGTGCCTAGCAAAGTCATCGGATAGGTCTTCTTTCTCAATTACCTCAAAACCGGTCTCTTCTAAAAGCTTTTCATAACCATCTAATGTTTCCATGTACGGAAATACCATGAATTTGTTCAGGGCTTCCCATTCCTCTTGGCTCATATTTCCCACCTGGATCCAGTCCGTGAATGCAATTGTACCTCCAGGTTTTATCACTCTTGCTGCTTCTGATAACAGTTTCTTCTTGTCTATCACATAACACCAGGCATCCTGGCCCCATACCACATCAAAAGCTCCTTGTTCAAAAGGCATTTTTAAGGAGTCACCCAATTCATAGGAAACAAGTTGTGTAAGGTTCTCCTGTTCTGTTCTTTTAATTGCTTCATCGAACATCTTTTTTGTTGCATCCAGGCCAGTTACCCTGCATCCGAACTTCTTTGCCAGATGTCGGGCTGGTCCCCCCAATGCGCTGCAAATATCGAGCACATGGGTTTGGTTTGTAATGTTCGCCTTTTCTGCAAGAATATCGGTTTCCACAGGTCCGCCCACGTGTATTTGTTCACCCATGAGCATCTCCCACAGAACACCTACGGGTCCTTCATAAACTTCCTGGACGTCCTTTAATTTGAAGTCCAATTTCTTTCCTTTTGTTATTTCACTCATGTTTTACCCTCCCTAATTTTTTATCAATATTTTCCTATCATACACTTTGGGTCCTTGGCAAGGATGTCCCCTGCCTCATAGTATGCAGAAGCCCTGCAGCCCCAGCAAATGCCATTGTTCTTACAGGATCCGCAGTTCCCGGGAAGATTATTTACATCCCGCAATTTGGTATACAATAGTGAGTCTTTATTCTTTTCGTTTATGGTTTCTAAAGGTTCATCATAAACATTGCCAAATCCTTTTCTGATTACAGAGCATGGTGTAACATCACCATCGATGGTCACACATATCGCCCCACCGCAGTAGAATTTGTTAGCGTCCATTGTGCTCATGGATACACTTGAATTTGGGTAATTGATTGAGTCCCTTATTTCCACAGCCTCCCTGATCTCCTCATTAGTTGGAATCCATTCTGGATGTTCTAAGGCAGATCCCACCCTGCACATCTGAGTAAGACATGTTCTCATACCCTTTTTTTCATAGAAGAATCTTATTGTTTGCTCAACATCCTCCTTTGTCAATAATTTCACAAACGTAATGCAGTTGAACATTGCCTCTGGACTCTTACCAAGAGCCAGGACGTTGTCCACTCCCTTAATTATTGCATCAATCTTTTCTTTTGGAATCCCTGTATGAAGTCCCTTATACAATCTTTCATTAATTGTGTCAACGTGAACCGAGATAAATCCTCCCTCAGAAACTTCAACTGCTTTTTTAGCTGTGTCCGTTTTTACCAAAGGCAATCCACTGGTCCATATGTTATTCTTTAAACCAAGATTCATGCTGTATTTCATTAATTCGTACCAGTCTTTTCTTTCTAATGGGTCCCCTCCAAGCCAGTCTATTGCCCTCACACCCATGTTCGCAGCAGAGTCAAGCACTGAAATTACAATTTCTTTTGGCAGCTCGTTATTTAATTGTTCATTTGAAGAGGCGTAACAGTATAGGCATCCCTGCCGACATGCAAGATTGGATTCTATCTGGACTGTGTATACTTTATTTTCTTGGAAGTACTTCTTTAGTTCAATCTGATCTGGATGAAAACAGCTGTAATCAATTAATCTGTTATCCACAGTCATAATATGTCCTCACTTGAAAAGGCCCTACTAACCTGTTAAGAACATGCATTTATTTATAGATTGTTAATTAACCTAAAATGCCGATAATCAAAAGTGGGACAATTATCATCAAAATGGACCATATGAAACCCGCTTTTGGGACGGGGAACCTGCCAATTTTCTTTACAAACCTCTCCATTATGGCAAAAACCATGAGAACCGGAAGCATTGCATTGAATGAGATTGTGTCATAGTCCTCAAATTCATAAGGCAGGTAATTCTCAAAGTCAGCGGAATTGTTCCACCTAACAAAAAAGAATATGAATGTCATGTGCACAAGGCCAAAGTAGGCAAAAGTCATAAGATGCATCTTGAGCCAAGCTTTCAACCTCTTTTTGGGATTTATGAGCTCTGTTTTCTTTTTCCTCTCTATGAGATAGAATACACAAAAAACAGCCAGGAATATACCAGCCATGATGGTGGCCACATCCCAGGGCCAGAAGTCCAAAAGTGTGGGTATGGTAAGGTATGAACCAATTGCTGCTATAAGTTGACATGATATCTTGTTCACATTATAGGCCAATCCCACTAAAATGAATAAAATCGGTATCGCGAAGTTGTGGCCCCACCTGGAATCCTCCTCAAAAAGAAAAAATGCAGGTCCAATCCAAAATAGGAGCCAAAGTACTCCTAGGATGAGAATACCATTACCTGATGTCATCAATTTATTGTAATTGATCTTCAACTTGCCTACCTCCCTTGTGTATCAATTTTTAAATATAAGATTGTTCCTACCTCGAAAATAGAATGGATAGCCATGATATCTATAATCACTCCTGTTCTCAATGAAAAGGATAATATAAGGCCGTTTTTTGATCACCTAAACAATCTAAAAGGGGATTTCGAACTGGTTTTGGTTGACGGAGGAAGTACAGACGGGACATTGGATGAGGTTGAAAGGTTGAGGAAAGAGATCCCTTATCCTTTGAAAGTTCTTAAGACATCTCGTGGAAGGGGAAATCAGATGAACAAGGGTGCTGAAGTGGCCAAGGGTAACATACTGCTTTTTTTGCATGTTGACAGCCATATCGCAGGTAATTCCCTTAACGTCATAGAAAAAGAGATTGCAGAGGGAGATATAATTGGTGGGGGTTTCACCCACAGCTTCTCTGATCCAGATATGTTTTTAAAAATAACAAGTGCCTTTGGAAATTTTCGTGCAAGATCAACTAAGATTTTTTTCGGGGATTTTGGAATATTCATAAGAAAGGATATTTTTGAAAAGATGGGAGGCTATGACGATATCGCATTTCTCGAGGATGTTGAGTTCTGCAAAAAGGCCAAGGGATATGGGAAATTGGTACAAATCGAAAACCTGATCGTCACATCACCAAGGCGCTACCATAGTAAAGGTAAGTTCAAGCTCACCGTATTTTTTATCTTGGCAGTTCTTTTAAATGTCGTTGGATTTCGACCTAATTTTCTATACAAGTATATTGTAGAAATGTGAATTAATATAAAAAATTCCTACGTGTGGAAAGGTTCTAAATTTTGGCATCTAAGCATATCTATTTCTATAAACAAACTCTGCATGGGATTTTCTTTCAGGTCTTTCTTCTTCTAATTCAACCTGTTTCTCAGAAAGAACTTCACTTATTGTGTCTGACTTCTTCCCCACATTAATCAAGGTAATCACCTTCATTTCTTCTGGTATACCGAGAATCTCCTTCACCTTTTCCTCCGAAAATCCAGCAATTGGATGGGCAACCAGGTCCAATTCTGTTGCCCTCAATTGAATGAATGCACAGGCCATACCAATGTCAAAAAGATAATATTCCCTCCCTTTTATATCACAGTCATCCTCCTTTTTACCAAAAGCCACAATAATCAACGATGCAGCATGGGCCCACACATTCCCGCTTGATAATGCTTCTCGTATTTTAATGAGCATATCCTTATCATAGACAAAAACGAATTTCCAGGGCTGGTTGTTGAAACATGATGGAGCAAGCTGGGCAGAGATTGCTAGTTCTTTTATTAGAGCCTCGGAAATTTCGAAAGGTGCAAGCGATCTATATGCGCGGCGCTTCTGTATAGCTTCTTTTACATCCATTAAAATCACCATCCAGAGACGTAATTTATTTATTTTAAATAGCGAATCTATTCACATACCTATATTGATGTAAACAGCCATATATTCTGTTGAGAAATGGAATTTGGATATTATTCATTTATGAGCAATTCCCCGCATCTTGGGCAGTACTTTGAACGTTCAAGCATCCTTATGGGATAGGGAGTATCACAGCGGGGACACGTACCAACATTTTTACTATATTCTGCCTTCTTCGGTGATGGGGGGGGTTGTTTCTGTGTCTGATGTGTAATTTCTCGTTCCATGGTTTTTAACATATCATATTCTACTGAAATATTCCGCCAATAAATGTCCTCTCGCATGTATAAATAGGCTGGGAATAACAATATCCAAAAAAAGAAAACAAGTACTCCCCAACTCAAAGGCGTCCACGTCATTGATCTGAATGTCTTTTGTTCAGGAAATGCCTTTCCAGCTTCAATTTTTTTGGCATCAAGATAGGTCAGTTGTGCACTTATGAGGAGGATGATGAAAAATAGGAATTCATAATAATAGAAATTAATGCCATATAGGTCAAAATACCAGATCCTGTATCTGTGCATTGCAAAGGATACAACCTCGATAATAACGATAATAGTGCCCATAATTAATAAAGTAATCAAATAAGGATTGGATTTATATTTTCGACCGTGTTCCATTTTAACCAACCTATAACCATATTTAATAAATTATTCTTATCATTATATTTCTTACTTCAGGTTTTAATCAACTTCAATTAATTGTATTTTAGCCCTAATTACGCAATGGATATTATTAATGACAATATAAGGATTACGCCACCTTTTTTGTGCTCAGTTTCCTTTTTAATGGATGGATTATCCCCTTTCTCCTTCCATATTGCTTTCATTTTATCGAACTTTTTTGATATATCCTATTAATTATAAAAATGGTGTAGAGTGTTTGACTTATTTTTTAGCTTTATACCTATCCCTATCAGCAAATAGATCCAGGGCCCAGGTTCTCTTCTTAAATACAGCAGAATGTGGCGTGCCATCTGGAATAAAGTAAGAATCCCCTCTTTTGTAGGTCTTGGTGGTTCCACCTATCGTAAGGTCCATTTCTCCTTCAACTACCATACCCCACTGTGCCCCATGGGAATGTTCGGCAATTTCACCGATTGGCTCGATATCGAAAAAAACCAGCTGTTGGTCCTTACCTTGCAAAAGCCATCCCCGAACTCCTTTGAATTCGATGTCTGCTTCAGGGAGGTTTTTTATTATTTTGGGATAAATGTTCTCTGCATTTTCCATGTTATTCCTCCTTCAATTCCGATTCTTTGGTCAATTAATAAATTATCAATATTTAATTGGGTTCATGATATAGACTGCCCAGCCCAAATACTCTCTTCCGAACTTCAGATACTCCTCCTGAAGTTTATGCAGCCAATCAACAACTTCCTGTTTTTCAGGATGATTTGGATTCTCCTCGAGCCAGCGGTTCAGGGAATACCAGTTGCTTGCCTCGTATCTGTCCCAGTCATCAAGATTCGCCCGCATCATGTATTCGAATTCGAATCCCTCTTCCCGGGCAATCCTTAGGAGTTCGTATTCAGTGTGAACCACCTTGTTCTCTTCCTTATAAGGTTCAGGGACAGGCTCCTTTACCCAGTAAGGTTCACCTATCACAAGCTTACCCTCAGGTCTGATTGCATCCTTCATGGCCTTGATGGTTTTCCTGTAATCCCCCCAGATAAAGGATGCACCTATACATGCTGCAACATCATATCCCTGCTTAGTAAAAGGATACTTTGCACCGTCACCGCACACTATTTCTATGCTTTCTTCCAGGCCCTGCTCCCTGATCTTCTTTTCAGCGCGCTGGCATGCATATTCCCGAATATCGATCCCCACTCCTGTAATTCCGTATTCCTTTGTCCAGAGAATGAGGACCTCGCCAAAACCGCTTCCGAATTCTATGATACGGCTGCCTTTTTTCAGTCCAAGGAATTTACCCAGCGTTATTATCTTTTGTGAATCAAAGGGATTTATCAATTCCATGTAATGCTCTGAAATATTGTAAAGCTCGAACATGTCCATTTCAATTACCGGTGACCGATAACGCTAATCCATTATTTTCAATTTTGCCTTCAATTCCTTATACCTAAAACAGCTCACGATATGGTCATTAACCACTCCTACTGCCTGAAGATGCGCATAGATTGTTGTGGATCCCACAAATTTAAATCCTCTTTTTTTAAGGTCCACGCTGATCTTATCCGATAATTTGGTTGTTGCTGGAATCTGCGAGATTTTTTTCCAAGAATTGATCTTCGGTTTTAGATTTGTAAATCCCCAAATGTAATTATCGAAGCCACCAAACTCATTTTGCACTTCAAGAAATCTTTTTGCGTTATTGATTGAAGCTTCAATCTTTCTTTGGTTTCTTATAATCCCTGGATCCTTTAACAATTTCTCGATTTTCTTTTTGTTGAATCGAGCAACCTTTTTGGGATCGAATCCATCAAATGCCTTTCTATAATTTTCTCGTTTTCTCAGGATGGTCAACCAACTCAATCCAGCCTGGGCAGATTCCAGGATTAGGAATTCAAAATGCTTTCTGTCATCATGAACCGGAACTCCCCATTCCTTATCATGATATTTTATGTATAGTTCATCACCTTCACACCAGGGGCAACGATTTACTTTTATCTTCATCTGAAAAACCTTAATCAAACCAACTATATTATACTGAGGACTATAAGGATTGCGATACCTTCTTATCAGAATGGGATTATTCTTCTGATTTTGGGTCTTTTTTGGGTCTTATTGCTTTACTATTTTTTTTGCCATCATAAATTTAAGCACTTTCTTAGAATATAAAGGATGCCTAAAATATAGAAGTTGCTTAGTTAGGTAGAGGCTGATATATCCAAAAACAAATCCGATTATAATGGGGTAGAGGAATATAAAACTGGTAAATGAAATAACTATCAATTCCAAATGAATCATAATATTAATTACACCCTGGAAATATCCTGTTATGATTACATATATTGGCAGGGTTAATCCAATTTCAAGGAATATATTCCTGTGTTTTGCATGGGATTTTATAGATTTGTTGACTATTGGAAGGCCTAAATAATTATTCGATTCATTGGGATTATGATTACTGTCCCATTGCTCTTTTTGATATTCTGCTATGAGTTTGGACCATGAAATCCTGAATAAGAAGAAAAAAACCAGGATTATTATGATATTAATTACTATAAATTTGAGCCATCCAAGCCCCAAGTATCTAACCATAAAATTTGATTCCTCTGAAAGATCAGGCGTGGCTAAATAAGTGGTGTATATATCGAATAATCGAGAACATATAAGAAGTATCAATATTATTAAATAAAGTTGGAGATAAGTATGTTTTGCAGGCTCCGATACACCTTCATTTTCAATGTTCTCCCAATTCATACAAACCAACCCAGTCTTTATTCATTAATATGATTTCTCTTGTCTGATTCGAAATCTCAAGAATTTGACGTAGCTTACGCTATGAAATTTGAGATTAGGCACAGACTAACGATCAGGTTGAGGATTTAGTTTTGAATCTTAGCACCTTGCCTGATACACATAATACTTGGTCATCATTTTATTTAAATATAACATGGTTATCACCATGTTTTACACCAAGTTTAAAGGATTTTTATAAACAATAATACAATTTTGACGGTTTTTTATTTATAATAACACTTGTTACTAAGTTCTTTTATTCATTTACTCAATTCCTATGATAGGTTCGTAAAATCCTTTCTATATATCGAGTATGAAGTCTTTCGTGTTCCAAGAATCTACGGAACACCTTATGCCAGGTCCAAGCCTCCTGGAGTCGTTCTTGTTGGGGGCTGGTATAACGGCTAGGGATGTTTATTCTTTTCAATTCTTCGTGGGATATACTTCTTAGGGACTCTTCAGCATAATTCCTCATATATTTGAGTCTATCAAATATATCTGGAAATCCTTCTAGATCAATTTCTGGATCAGTACCCATACGAGATAAATACCACCATTCGACATCTGCAATGTGTTTTAAGGTGTTTTTTATGGAACGGGGTTCGTTCTCATATTCCTCATTAAGGGCACTTTGAGGAAGATCCCTTACTAAATCCAATAAATGTATTCGCGAATACCCCATTCTTTTAAGATATATGTGAATCTGCTTTTCTGTTGGTAGCACTTTATCAGTACCAAATAAGGCATTTGCTCCTCCTGCATTCCATGGATCTGTTCCATGCACTACCTCAGCAACTTCAATATCAAATTTATCCATTGGCAGTTCTTGCTGCTCACCAAATTTCCTTAGCCAATTACTGTATTCGGGGATCTCCAATTTAATTTTTTCAAATGCCCTATGCTTATTGCTGGCTAAAACATTCGCTCCTAACAATTCTAACACATGAGCATTGCATGCGCCATTATCTCCCAAATCAAGATATAATTTGAATGTTTTCACGACACTCCCACATTCATTCTTTTACTTTAGAGTTGGTATATTCATGTTTTAAAATCGACATGATAACAACATCACACCATTTACCCTCTATGAACCAAGCCTCCCGCTTTATTCCCTCTTTTTTGAACCCAACCTTTTCATAGATATTAATCGCTCTCTCATTGTATTCCATAACTCCCAATTCAATCCTATGAAAATTCAAACTATTGAATCCATAATGAAGCATTAATTTGATTGCCTCTTCTCCATAACCTTTATTCCATTCATCGATCTCTCCGATGATGATACCAAACTCTTTAGTAATGTGGTGGGACCAATTTATTTCACTAAAATTCGCATAACCGATCAGTTTATCATCTTCTTTCTTTGCAATGCCTAAATAGACACTATTTCCATCTTTTTCTTCTTTCTCATGCCATTTTTCCCAATGTTCCCTACTCGTAGGTTTATTTGCGGGAATAAAATGTCTAACTTCTGGATCATTGAACCATTTTGCCATCAAATCCATATCCTCTTCTCCAAGAGCTCTTAGATAAATTTTATCTCCGACGATAAAGGGTCTATTCATTTTCCCACCAGTTTATACTTATATTCGCTCCTCGCCTATAAACCACTGCCCAACAATCCATATTATTGTATATGTGTTTTTCGAATCTTAAGTCGGTTTATGATTCTATCCCCAGATAATTCGGACATATTCTTCGACATACATTACATTTCTTTAGAATATAGCCCTTTTCTGTTCTATAATTTGAGTAAGGTCTGCAAAGTTTTTGGTCCACAGTGTTCCCGTTGAGGGCTTTTACTGGACAGGATTCTATACAGAGGTTGCAGTCGGTAGGGCATCCTTCGTATGTAGTAATTGTATCTCCCTCCAACTCAACTGGGACCAATACCGCTCCAATCTGAATCATGTTCCCAAATTCCTTATTTATCAAAAGAGTATTCTTACCGAGAACACCGAGTCCTGCAAGATAACCGGCGTGACGCAACGAGAGAATTGCCCTTCCGTATGAGTTCTCAGGTTCCCAATATTCGTAGGGGTCATCAGAAGGAATGGGAATAGCTTTTATTCCCTGATCTTCTAATTTAAGGGCAACTTCGAATCCAAGTTCATCAACCTTCTGAGTGATGATATTATTTACATAAGTATAAGGAACACAATTAGTAGCAAAAAGTGATTCTACAGGAAGTCTTTTTGCGTATACAACGATGGATTTACTGTCTATATATATATCCTGTGGGTGAAAACCTTTTGGGGCCTCATTAAATCTTTCAACTGGGGCTACACCACAAAGGTCTGCTCCCAGATTTTTCACAATTTCTTTTATATCTTTTGATTCAATCAAGCAAGGACCTCCTTAATATGCACCTTCATTACGGAAAAACAGCCTTATTTTATTTTCGCTATTCGCTTTAAAGCCCTCCAATCCATATTATTATTTATGAGAATATAAGGATTGCACCTATTTTCTCTTTGGGGCGGGGTGGGGTACTTGCTAATTATTTTAATTCTTTAATTAATTCATTTATATCAAAATGAATCATTAATTTTATTGGCATATCCTCAAAACCTAGTTTTTCAAAGAATTCTATACTGTCCCATTTCTCACTTTTTCCTGCTGTTACCGATATCGTAGGTGCACCTCTATCTCTAAACTCGCTTGCAATATTTTTTATTAATTTAGTCCCAATGCCTTTTCCTTGCCAATTTGGATGCACTGTTATCTGATGAATTAATGCTCGTGAGCCGTCATATATTCCTCGCACCGACCCTATTATTATTCCATCTATCTCCGAAACTAGAAAAACTACACTTGGATTCTTCGAAACCTTTGACATTGCTTCAGGTCCATCCACAATAGGATGGGAATATTGTCCATTTAGTTTTAATATCTCAATTATTGCAGGTGCATCGTCTCCATGAAATTTTCTAATAGTTGTCTCTATATCAAGATTTGAGTCCTTCATAAGTGCACCCTCGCCGTATATCCCAGCTTTAACTCCCTCGTTTATTGTCATATTTGCATATATTATTATCATCGAAAGCTAGATCACCTACTACTTGTTCTTATATACTACCTGCTCGGAGCAAGTGAGAAGGGATTTGGATTTATCATTAGTAATAATATGGCCGGAAAGGATACGTACTTGATGTGAGTGCAATTGCAAGAATTATTACGGCTCCGACGATCATAGCCGCTCTTATATGAGGGTGGAGATTTTTATATTTAAACGCACTACCAATCATTATATAGGACAATAATACTGCACCAGCTATTTGGATTATCAGACCTATTGTATGCAAATATAAATATGATTTTGTATCTGAGCTTCCTTCGATAAGAATTAGAACCGCCGCAGCTCTAATAACAAGCCCAATGAATATCAATATCAAACTTACTTGTATGCTTCTAAATATGTTCTTGTAGCTAATATTCCATTCTTTATTTGGGTCCATGTCATCCATCATTAACACCTTCCACTGGCAATACTCACGTCTATAAGCTCTATTCCTACAATCCATATTATATTTTATAAGAATATAAGGATTGCGTCGTTATCCATCTCGGAACGATGCTTTAAATGGAGGTCTGGGATTTGCGGTTGGTGCGTCATCCAGATCTTTCATCATTTGGTACAATATAAGACCTGTTCCATTGGATATTCTATGCCTATAGCATCGATTTCTTCATGATATTTTTCTAAGAACTTTTTATTAACTCTCCATCTTCGTGTCATTTCAATTGCAGCTGATTTCAAAAATCTTATGGGTATTTTTTTATATTCAATATGTATCGTTGTAAATCCCAATTTGTGGGCTATTCCAGCCAATTCATCTGCTGTTGGTGAGAACCAGGTTTTATCTGAAATTGGTTCATCAGAATACTCTTTATTTAATATCTGCAATAACTCTTCTGATCTGTTTCCGGTCCAAGGAGATAATTCTGAATGTACAAACAACCCCCCTTCTCTTAATGAATGGAAACAAGCCGCTATTACATGTTCAACCTGCTCTCGGTTCAGATCACAAAGTATCTCATGCCCAATTACTAAGTCCATATCTGACAATATTTTGCTGATTTCTTTTGCATCTTTTTCGATAACTTCCACGTAATCATGAAAACCCTCAATCTTTAATTTTGACTCTAATACTTCCCTATCCTGAGCATACGGCCTGTTGTAGGAATCCACGCAGTAGAATTTATCAAGCATCTTTTCGAGATTTTTCAAAAGTGGGATGGTAAAAGTCCCAGGACCAGAACCGATTTCGACAATTTTCCGCGGTCTATTGGATTCTATTCTTCCCATTATATATGAAACTAATTCCAAATGGTACTTAAAGAGGGCTTTTTCGATTTGCTCTGCTTCTATTACTTCCATCATATCTAATCCGCTATCTTCCTTATGCTTTTATTCCTTAGTACACCTCTTCGTTTTTCGCCCTAATCCTACAATCCATATTAATTCTTCAATATAAGGATTGCGCTATTCCCTCTTAAAATGCACATATTCAATCAAAACTTCCTAGTCTCGCAGCTTATTTCCACACCAATGGCAATTTTTTAAATCAACAGATATAGGCTTACCACAGTTGGGACATTTCCATCTTTCTATTTCTAGTTCCATCCATTCATCGATATTTCCATTTTTTATCATAACTAGATTATCTCTTAGATTTATCCCAATCTTTAAACAAATACTATGGAATTTATCGAACTTTTTACATGTATCATATTCATTGCACTCATAACAGAAATCTAGCCTTTTCTTATTTAGACATTTTACAATTTTACAATTACTTCCCCAATATTTCTCCTTGTCCCACCCTCTATCATCGAGCTTTTGACAGCCTTCGCAAAATACTTCTTCGGGGGAACATTTAAATTCTTTGGCAAACTCTTTTTGGAGTTTTTCGCTATCCATATATGCTCTGTAAATCCTACAAGTACCACAATAAAGACCACATCTACCTATGAGATTTTTGTTTAACATAATCTAGCCTTCTTCTTTTTGTGTATTGATATTCGATATAGTGGATTCTATTCGAGACCAAAGCCTCATCTAGTTTTTGCTCCTCACCTCAAACCCCAGCACTATGATCCTTATTCATTTACATATTTAACTAAATCTGATAGTACCATCGTCCAGGCTCTTTCGAACCATTCGTACGCTTCTTTCCATTCTGCTGTTTCTCTCCAACCAGTATGTAATATATGAACCTCTGTTCCCTCGTTTGAGGGCATAAAGAACGCAACTACATTTGTAAGAGGCCTTACTTCATTCATGAATTGTTTAAATTGTTTAGGTCCTTTCCATTCAAATGAAAGAAATCTATTTGGCTCTATTGCCAAAACTTTGCAACCGTAAGTACTATCATTCTCTTTATCTTCTGGATTCCAAAATAATTCGTATTTACCGCCAACTTTCGCTTCCACATCAGCCACAGCTGCAAACCATTTCTCAAGATGCTGATTTACTGTAAACATTTCAAAGGCCCGAGCAGGATCACAACTCAACTTGACTGAGTGATAAATAATTTTATCCATATTCCCACATCCTATGTATTTACACTCA
Organism: Thermoplasmata archaeon; assembly: GCA_020348445.1. Lineage (GTDB taxonomy): Archaea > Thermoplasmatota > Thermoplasmata. Next base: position 3,402,532 of record CP070751.1, on the reverse strand, counting down.
AATTAGATTTCGCTCGCACATCTTTAACTTTTGAAACCACCACCTCCTTTCGCCCCAATACTAAAATCCATATTATTGGTGAGAATTTAAGGATTGCGCTACTCCCTTCCTTTCAGCTTGCTCCTCCCCTGGGCAACCCGAAAGCAGTAGATGGGAAACAGAATATCTGTTATTTATTTACTGAGGTGTTAATAATCATATTACGGGGCTAATGATCTTTTGGATTAACTAATGAAAACCAATTGCCATCAGGATCTGTGAATGTTAAACACTTATCTGATAAATCTGTACCTTTAAATTTGAGACCTCTGGAAATTAATTCTTTAACTGATTTATCCAAATCATTTGTATATAAAACAAGTCCAATATTGGTACTTTGGTAGTCATTTATTTCTAATTGGTTTTTCCTAGGCCTAAGAAGTATCTCTGTTTCACCCTTTTTTAACCAAACATATTTATCCTTTTGAATATCTTCAATAGTAAATCCTAAAACATCCTTATAAAAATCTTTTGATTTTAATGGATCCTTTACAAAGATTTCAATATGTCCTAAGTTCATGGTTACATCCTCCGAAACGTTCTATGTTTTTTGAAATCCCATTTTCTCATAAAGGTGTAAAGCAGGCATATTACCATCCGTTACAACCAAATATAATTCATGGTAGTCCTCATCTAAGAGAGCATTTATGCTCTTTTTTAGCAAATAAGTCCCAAATCCTTGGTTTTTGTATTCTTGATGTGTCATTGAGAAAGCAAGCAATGGTTTCTTTAATTCATCAAACCATGTTACAATTATTGCTGAGATCCCTTTTTGGCTTTCTTCCATCAGAAAAGAACATTTCTCCATAAAAGGTCCATATTTTCCATTAAGCGTAGCTTTGATTTCAGATATTGCATCTTCTATACTTTCTCCGTCATAATCAATTGTACCTTTATAAGCATTCAACATCAAAGATCCGAGAATTCGAATATCCTCTTTCGAGATATTCCTTGCATTCCAGGTTTCAGAAATTTCTTGCTTCTTTAAAGCCAGACACATTCGTATTCTGTTGGACATAAACCTCAACTCTACACACAATTATTGGTACTTGGGTTTGCCAGCTCCTTAAGGCCCCGCCTCATAATCCATATTATTGATGAGAATATAAGGATTGCGCCCGTCTCTAAAAAGGAGTTTTTACTAAAATCTAGGGGGCTTATACAATCTCCCATCGATTGGGTAGATTTGCATTTCACAGAAGATTTTATATCCCTCCAGTTACATTTATTCTTCATGGTGGAGGGAGGTAAATATGCAAAAGAGAACAATTACTTGTATGATAAGCACTTTGATTTTCGCTGCTGTTTTTTTTGTAAATGTACCCGCAGATACAAATGCACAGGTTACAGAGGAATGGGTAGCCGTATACAACGGTCCAGGAAATGGCCTCGATGGTGCAAATGATTTAATTATTGGTCCAAATGGGAACATCTATGTAACAGGTATGAGTTCCGATATATCAACTGGATATGACTTTGACACGGTGTGCTATGATCCCAATGGCAATGTTCTCTGGTCTGCTAGATATGATGGTAAAGGGGATTGGGGAGACGAAGCCTTTTCTATTACAACTGATTTAATTGGAAATGTATATGTGACTGGAACGAGCCATAATACCGATGGTAATTACGACTACATCACGATTTCCTACAATTCATCTGGTAGCCAACAATGGATTGCACGATATAACGGCCCTGCAAATTGGCATGATAGAGCCTTTGCCATTACAACAGATACTCTGGGTAACATCTATGTAACCGGGGAAAGCATTGGTATCGGGACAGGTGGTGACTATGCAACTATAAAGTACGATTCTTTGGGAAACGAAGTTTGGGTTGCGAGATGGAGTAGTGCTAGTTCTGGAAATATAGAACGCGCTATAGCTATTGCTGTGGATTCATTGGGAAATGTATATGTCACTGGAATTGGCGATTATGGAGGGGGAATATGGGATTGTACCACAATAAAGTACAACTCTTTTGGAAACGAGCAATGGGTAGCTAGATACAGTTTCTTTGATGCAGGTTTAGAGGAAAGTAAAGCAATATCTGTGGATTCCGCAGGAAATGTATTTGTAAGCTGCAGCGGCGGTACGATAGCCTACGACTCGCAAGGCAATGTGCTCTGGGTACAGACGGGATATGAGGGTAGAGATTTAATCCTCGATTCAATGGGAAATGTTTATGTAACAGGATGGACCCGCGTAAATGACGTATGGGGAGATTATTTCACAGTGGTCTATGATTCTAATGGCCAAGAATTATGGAATGCCACATACAATGGTCCAGAGAACAAAACGGACAAAGCCAATGCTATTGCATTAGATAATATGGGAAATGTTTTTGTAGCCGGGGGCAGCGATGGCATAGGGTCATTTCAAGACTACACCACAATAGCATATGACTCAATGGGTAACGAGCTTTGGATAGCTTTATATAACGGCCTTGGAAGTTTTCACGATTCGATTAGCGGCATAGCTGTTGATCCGCTAGGAAATGTATATGTAACAGGAACAGCTAGAGGGTTGGGTACAGACCGCGATTGGGTCACAATAAAATATTCCTATAAAGTACCAAAACCTGAACCAACAATCGATATAGACCCCGATACTCTAAACCTTAAATCCAAAGGCCGCTGGATAACCTGCTACATTGATCTCCCTGGCTATGATGTCAACGACATCGATATCGGCACAGTGATATTGGAAGACACAATCCCAGCAGAATGGGGAGATGTCCAAAATGATACTCTAATGGTCAAATTCGACAGAAGCAAAGTAGAGGATATATTGTCACCCGGCTCTTATAATCTTAAGGTTACTGGTGAGTTTATGGATGGGACTGTGTTTGAGGGATACAGTGATGAAATTAGGGTGATTGAGCCACCGTAGAGAAAAGGATTGTGCTGGGGGCTTGTGTTTCCCAAACCAATTGTGTATTTGAGCAAGCTGTCCTCTTTCTGTTTGGTGCAGAAAAGGAGCTTTATATTTAGCCGGTGAAGGTGGTGGATATTACTCGGGGCTAAATACATCATGAATTCCGAAGAACCATTATATTTCACTCTTACACTCCTTTTTATGGGCATCAAAGTGGGACTTCCCAGGTACATTTGGATTTAGCATGGATATAGTAACCTCTACCAATTTCAAAATAATCCAAATTACCGAGAGCTTTCCATCTTTGAACTAAGGAGTCATAGGTCCAAATCGCGTCAACATCTGTGGTGAAATTGATGTTGTTCAATCCATCAGTTCTGTTGTGGCTGGTAAGTGAGGGATATCCAACGAGATTCCAACCGGGGTAAAGGGTGATATTTTGATTCTCTGTTGGTTGAGTGCCATTAAATACGAAAATCGTCTCTCCGGGCTGAGTGATATGTACCCACAAGCCCACTGTATGGTCAATGGTCTCTAAATCGTTTAAATTGGTTGGTTTTGAGACATGGTAATGTTTCCAATGGTCGAAATCATCGGTGGCATTATAAAGTTGCAAAGAATCGTATAAATCCTCTATAGAATCCAGAACACTACCGAGATTTGTGTCCCATTGAATATATGGAATTGATACCAAATTCCACCCATTATAAAGTGGAATACCAACCCCGATGGTCATATTTGCTATATTATTTGTTTCGTTGCTTTCTGGTATCATATCATCGGGGTCAACAACCACGTAGATTTTATGCAAACCGACTGGAGTTGCAATCCACTCTACCTCGGCATATCCGATACCTCCAAGAGATGGGATAAATGGTATTATATCTTCACCTATCTCGGTTATCGGTGGAACCCCGTCATAGAACCTAACAAAGATATCAGTAGCGTGTTCCAAACCATTGTTAGTAATCGTCGCATTGATTGTTACCAAAGTTCCGTTTTTTACAGGACTTTGAGGGCTGAGGTCGATATTACTGGAAATCAATACGAGATCAGATAAAAGCACACCTCCCACTTCTATGAATATTTCCGTATGAGATTCGAACATGCTCACATCCCTTGGATTATTGATGAAAGTCTTTGTCGGGTAGGAAACCTCTGCATTTGTGATGTTCTCTGTAGGGACGCTACTCCCAATGTATATTCTATCTATCACCGCAATCCAACGCACAAAACCGTCAATTCCGGTTTTTGGATCGCTACCGCCGAATCCCGAGGTTTGATAGATTGGATTTCCATTATCGGTAACATTGATATCGGCTCCGGATATAGGTACCGTTGTCGCATTCAGAACCAATATATCCAAATAATTCTTAACTGTCAGACTGCAGCCTGGGTCAACATCTATCTTTATACTATCAAAGGTTGTGTTCAATGTTATTACATGGGAATTGTCACGGACAATAAAATCCAATTCATCGGAATCTGTTATCGTGCAGTTTTCAAAGAACGGTTCGGAGTGTGCAAGTGCATATATACCATAGCTTGAGTTGGTAATTGTAGTGCGGGCGATATAAGGAGATGCTGCAACCATATAAATGCCAAGATAGTTGGTATCAATGGTATTGTTCACTATGATCGGTCTAGACTGACCTTGGCAAAATATAGCCTCTGCGTATAGATAACCAGTAAGTATATTATTGCTTATGATTGTGTCTCCACCCTCTTGGTTAACATCGATTCCTACTGCACTTCCCTGTCCTTCATAATATATGTTTTTAATTGTATTATCGTCTATTAAGATGTTCGATTCAACCAATATCCCATCACCTATGCTCAGGATGAGATTTTTTCTAATTTGGCTATTAACAACATTCTCATTAACATTGATAACATTAAAACCATTTCCTCCGTTGTTCCCTCCAACATAATCGATACCACCTTTCCCAATTGTGATCAAAGGATTGTCATGTATATCAATTGAGTCGCTGTTTAAGATACGGATACCGTCGCCACCATTGCCCCCCCATAATTGTGTTGTTCCCACATAATTGTTACCACCATCCCCGCCTTTGATAATTAAATTTTTATACTCTAAATTCAGGCCGTTGAGGATATGGATAGCATAAGTGCCGTCACCCCTTTCCCAACCATTTGGATGATAATCATCCCCACCTTTTCCACCGGTAATAGTACCTGCATTAGCTGAAATACCCAACCCATTTAAACAACTAATACCGATACCTCCGTCTCCTCCGTTACTATACTCACCGTAATTGTCACCACCCTCCCCACCGGTAATATTTACATTCTCTGCGTAAATTAGGGAATTATCTGAAAATATTCCACTTCCACCTGCTCCTGCCTCTTTTGGCATACCCATGATGCCATCAATATAGTTGTCGCCGCCTTCACCGCCTTGTATGTTACAAGTCATTATATTGGATGCCAGGCACTTTAATGCAAAAACACCACAACCTCCATTCCCTGTCATGGTCCTATCATCTGTGGCTGTATTATTACCACCATCCCCGCCGCAAATGTTAATGCTTTCAACTTTAACATTGGAGCAGTTAAGAATGTAAAGACCGTGGCCGCCATTCCCTGCAGAGGGAATCGGGCCCATAGAGGGCCCCATGCCGGAGTTGTTTCCGCCTTTTCCACCAAAAACATTTTCAATATGTCCAATGTAAATGCTAGGACTGTCACTACAATTAGAAATGTAAATACCGTTTCCTCCTTTTCCTGCCGTCCAACCGTTAACATAGCCGGCGTGATTGTCTCCACCCACACCTCCAGTGATTCTATTGCTCCCTTCTATCAGTACCTTACCTGTGGCATCGTCGTCACTAATGTTAATTCCATAACCTCCATTCCCTGCTACGCCATCTTGCACAGCATTATTATCACCTCCATCCCCACCAATGATATTTTGATTGCCGCTGATATTAATCGCTGGCGGAAAAACGTAATTCGCAACTGGGTAGAAATGAATAGCATGACCCCCATCACCTGCAATACCATCATTCAAATTGTTGTCACCTCCGTTTCCACCTTTGATCAGAAAATTATCTGCAATTTCTATTTTCCCATCAAAATTTTGACATAATATGGCGGTACCTCCAATTGGATTTATGGAACCGCCGAATTCATCACCGTTCCCACCTGTTATATTGCTTCCAGTTATTGTCAAGGTGTCAATGGCTGTTCCTGTGCAATAAATGCCGTTACCCCCGGGGCTAGAAGAGCCAGAGGGAGCGTTCCTTCCAAAAATATTGCTGTTTTTGATCTCTGCAGTCCCTCCATTGAAATAAATTCCAGTGGCTAAGTTGTTCGTGATTGTACTCTTGTTTATTGTCACACTGCCATCCATTATTGTTATACCGTCCCCCGCATACTCGATTAGACAGTTATATATTTCACCGATACCGCCATTAAAGAAAATAGAGTCCCAATCACCTGAATTTGGAGTGGGGTTATTGGATGTGAAAACGAATCCAATATCTCCGCCGAGAGCATTTAAATTCCCTTGAACTTCCAATCTGATGGTAGATCCATAATCGAAATAGCAGATATCACCCGGGTTTATGTTGAGAGTGTCAGGTGAAGGTCCGCCAGCGATTATAACAGTCTCATGGAAGGTGTATATTCCGCTTGCGCCAGTAACAGCGCCGCCTGAATTTGCCACCAGATCGTCCATATCCCAATTTACGCCGGAACCAGGAGTCGTATAGGCATCTGCAATCGGGATATTCAATTGAACGATCGCCAGGGTGATGCTCAGAACTATCAACCATATGATCCCACTTGAGATTTGTTTGTTGTTCATTTTAGCCCTCCTCTAAGATTCAATTGATGTCATTCCTTATATAATTTTCTAATCATGAAACTAATATAAATTGTGTTTGGAAACGTTTTTGCCTATTTTTTCATCTTCTGAAAATCTAGCAGTGGGCATTAATCTACCCACTCCACAATCGGGGCAAGTCTTTACATCATCATTAGTTTGGTGTAGGCATCGAGGGCAATAGAAGTTGTAGGTTTTTGGGAGATTTTTAAGTTCGTATTGCGCTTTCCTTTGGAGTTCCAGTTGATCTTCTTTCATTCTTTCGGCTCTTTTTAAACGCCCCCAAATTGCTAAGCTTATAACCGATATAAAAAATGCCAAACCAAAACCAAGTGAAAAACGAATTATACCGAAAATTGTAAGAAGAATCATAGCTACCAAAATAAAAATGAATACATACAATATCGCTATTGAGATCACTTTCAAATTATTGATCCTTTCTTCTATCATAGATGTCATAATATCATTTACTACTCGATTCTCACCCTAAACCCAAATCCTATAATTCATATTGTTCGTGAATCAATATAAGGGTTGCGCTGATCTCCCTCTCGGAGTGGGGCTTTTCGTTGGGTGTTTTTAATCCAACGGACGTTGAGTGCATAGGTAGGACTATAAAGGGTGATTGAATCCCCTAATCTGTAAGGGAGGGAACCACTTCCTCATAAACCGATAGCGGTAAGATCACATTTTGACGAATGTGCCAATAATATAATAAATAAGGGCAATAATTAAATAAAATGGGGATTATTTGAGAATTACAAATATTTATTACCTTGAAGAGGAAGGTGCGCATATGAGAATAAAAGACATCTTAGTTATACTAGTTTGTCTATGTGCGATATTTGGTTGTGGACTCACCTATTCAAATACCGAAGCAGAGATTACAACTAACTCAAAACTCACAGTTATAAATACGGGAATTGAGGGGCGTTCACCAATTATTGATGGAAATATAATCGCTTTTACTCATGATTTTCGAGGGTCTTCGCCTTGGTGGATTTACTACCATGATATCTCAACAGGGACAAGTGTCAATACAAGTATTATGGGAAGGCATATCAGTTTAGAGGTACCGTATATCGTTATATATTCCTATGAGTTCTGGATTGGAGATTACAATGGAGACGGAGATACAAAAGATTCTGTATTTAGCGTTTATAATATTAATACTAGGAATAATACAGTATTTGCTGTGAATGCCGGAATGAACTGGGATTGTATAGATAATTGGAAGATCGTTTATAGTTTGTACGAGGGGCGGGATCGTGTAGATTATAACGGTGATGGTGATATCTTGGATGCCTGTGGTTTTTACTATGACATCCTTACCCATAAGAGCACATACTTTCACGATGCATACTCTACTAAAATCTATGGAAATTATATTATTTGGGACGATCACTATACAATATGGTATTACAACATCGCTGATGATGCCTATTCTGATATTGGTTTCAATGAATCCTATCCAGATTTGGAAATCAACTCATATACATGGAGGATGGAGGGAGATGTCATTTTTTTCGAGGTAAGGGAGATTGGCCCAGATGGACCAGACATAAACAAGAATGACTATTTTTATAATCAATTTGTTGGATATTACGATATTGGTAAAGACACTTTGAGAATCATTATCACCGATCCCTCAAATGGATTAATTGACATCGATAACGGTAATATATTATTGTATGTATGTGGTCCACCAACAAAATATTCTCTTTACGATATCGAGACAGATACAATCGTCGAGTTGCATAACTGCTCTAAATATACCTCCGGCTGGTTTTATCCCATGGAAGGTAATATCATTGTGGGTAACGACTGGGATGGTATCTGGATACCTGAATGGCCAGATCCTGTAGGAAGGCCTAATGTCTTGATCTATGACGTAACAACGGATGAGATTTTAAATACTCATATCATTGGTTTTATCAGGGATTTTGATGGGAATACAATTGTAATAGTAACCAATGAAGTCAACGCTGATTTGGACCTAAATGGGGATGGAGATACGAGAGATAGTATTGTTCGATACATAATTGCAGAACCCGAAGAGACACCTTGTGAAGGGATAATCGATATTGACCCTGACACCCTAAACCTCAAATCAAAAGGAAGATGGATTACAGCTTATATTAACTTAAATAGTCCTTATGATGTCAACGACATCGATATCAGCACAGTGATATTGGAGGACACAATCCCAGCAGAATGGGGAGATATACAAAACAATACTCTAATGGTAAAATTCGACAGAAGCGAAGTGGAGAATATGCTGTCACCTGGAACTTACAATCTTAAGGTTACTGGCGAGTTGATGGATGGGACTGCGTTTGAGGGATACAGTGATGAGATAAGGGTGATTGAACCACCGTAAAGAAAAGAATTGTGCTTTTTCATAATCGAAAATTGTTTAGACATGCATATTGAATTGATATGACTATCCTTGGATTATGCTCTCCTATGGACCGATTCAGCTTTAAAATTAGCAACTATCTTCGGCTCGATATATTCCCAGACCTGTTCGCAAAGGAACCAATCAGTTATTTCTTCTTCCCCTGATTCGGTGATGCCATATATCTCAGGTTTATCCAGATGTTCCATATACGGGAGGATAAACATTTCCATTAAAATTCCTTCGTCGACAGGCCACAGGTAGAATTCGATTCCAACACGCTGCGATTCAGGATCCATGTCACGGTATGAAGGTAAATTAAATCCGCTTAATAACACTTGAAGATTACCCGGAGGTTTCTCCTGCTTGATAAGGTCGGTTATTTTTTTGTTTACAGCTATAATAAGTGTGCCTCTACCTTCATTTTGCTCATCATGTTTGGTAATTAAAAAACCGAGTTTCTCTACAAAGCCTTTCAACTCTGGCCCCATATCAAGAACTTTATTGTCTTTGATTAAATATCTTCCATACGGATATGCCCGCCTTCGCATGAAAGGAAGATAATATCGGTCTTATTTAAGCTTTTTTTATTCTTCACTTGGTTTGTTTGAGAGTGAGGCTTTTACGGAGACTTGGGGGCTTTGCGTTGGGGGTTTATACATCACACCATTTGTGTGTATTTATTGGTCTCATCCTCCCTGCTAGGGACGTGCGATTCCCTTGATTGTTTGGCAACTGAAGGGGAATTAATATTTCTTTTCAGCTAATTAAAATAATTCAAGTTCATGTTTTAATTTATAATATGCAAATCATTATTGGTTTAAATTTTCTATGGGAAAAAAAGCATTTTCTAAGATTAATGCATTCTCCCATCCTCCTTCCCAGCATATCACCCCGACCTGAGCCTCCGAGGGATATATTTGGACTTCTTCTGGTATTTCATCAGGCATTACATTATAAATAAATTGAACATCTTCTCCCCCTGCAACAATAGTTTCTGTGTAAATTTCCAAACTGTCAAATTCTTCGTCAGATAGTTCCCATTCAATTTCAATTGTGAATTCAAGTAATCCAACTGCGGTATATACATTTGCACGGGTTTCTATTGTAGGTTGTCCTATATTTGGGCCAACCTCGACGACTACCATATATCCCCTCCCAATCCCTTGTCTCAAGGCTAAAATCACTCCTGATTCCCCCTCTTCAAATGTATCATTACGTTGAATACCTATGAGCAATGTAGAATTTACTTCCTTACCATTTTTACCTTCTACAATAAGGGTAACATTATACCAATCTGAGTTCTCATAGACATGAGATAGGCTCACTTCATTACTTGTCGTGCCATCACCAAACTCCCATAGATAGGATTTGATATCACCTTTTGAATTTTTTGCTGTAAAATTTATTTGTTCTCCCACTCTAGCAAATTTTTTATCTGCCTCAGAAACAGCCTCCAATGTCTCCTTTGATGGTGAAGTTAGTGAATAATTTATCCCTGCTATTAACACAATTATCACCATAATAACGACAACTAAACTCATAATTAGATATCTGGTAGACATTATAAACACCTAGTATCAATTAACATGCTTTTTTAACTTTAATGATTTTTTCACAACATTGCTCACCTTCCTGCCTTATATGAAATATTAATTGTTATTTTATTTATACTTTTTCTTGTTTAATAAAATTCTAGCCTCCTACCTTCTTTATAATCGTCCCTCGCCTCAAACCTCCGCCCTACAATCCATATTATTGTTTAGATTCTAAGGATTGGGCTGGTCTCCCTATCGAAGTGGGGCTTTCACAGAGACCTAGGGGGCTTTGAGTTGGGTTTTATTTTCGTTTTGCTCTTCGTATGTGCCTCCATTTAAGCCATCCCCATTATGTCTGGTATGATTCTTTGAAGGCGATAGGTCTCCTATTTTAATCACTCTGTACTTATTTTTAATCTACTTATTTGTAACTTTACTATTTTAATGATAATGGAAATATAAACTAGAATATCATAACGCACAGTAAAATACAAATAATGTTATTTTGAGAAACCCAGAGGGAGTTTGAAAAAAATTTATATACTACCTTGTGCTTATATCTATATAGAACTTCGAGGTAGATATTAATGGTCTCGAATATTACGGATTTCAGAAAGAAGTTCAATAAGGAATTGAAGACGGGATTGCTATCATTGCTTGTGATGATGGCGATAGATAGAAACCCGGAACCCAGCTATGGTTATAAGATAATCAAAATGCTTGAAAACACAAGTGGATGTAGATTCAAGTTTCCAGAGGGCACCATCTACCCTATCCTAAGTTCACTTTCTAGTAAAGGATTTCTGAAGAGCTACTGGGGGGATTCTAACGAGGGTCCTAGGAGGAAATATTATGAGCTCACACCCCAAGGGAGGAAAGCATTAAAGATCTGCCTTGAGGACTGGAAGACTGTCTCAAATATCACAGAGGATATCATAAAGGAATTGGGGGGATCAAATGAAAAGAAATAAAGTTGTGGATGATTATATAACCAAGATAAAAAAGGAGCTGTATGTGATAGACACAAAATCGTCCAAAGCTGTTGTAGAGGAATTGGAAAATCATATACAGGAAAAATCCTATGATCATGCAAAAGAGAAGGGCTTGGAAAAACCAAATGATGAAATCTATCAGGAAGTAATCGAGGAACTGGGTCCTCCAAATGAGGTTGTGGTGGACTATCTTAAGGTCCTTCCGAAGGAACCTGGAATTGGGATAAAACTCTTCTTGGGTTTGCAGATTCTAATTGGTATAATTTCAGTCCTCATAGGGCTGGACCAACTGAGGTTTTCATACGACATCTATAACATTGGCTTTTATGATAATTCTTTTCTTTTATCAATGATATTGGTGGGAATTATTCTACTATTTTTAGGTATTATCACTGTAATAGGAGCTATGATTCAATTTAAAAAGCCTCAATTTATCCTGCATTATGGTACCGGTTCGGCTATGCTCTCTCTTGGATTGGCGACTGGCATATTACTAATAATGTCAAAACCACTGATCTGGAGATATACTGATATTGATTATAATGATGAGATGATATACAGCGTTTTGGCTCCTTTCTTCCTAATTCTGATATTCGCATATATCCTTGGTTTTAGGTCCAGCGAGGATTTTCAGAGAAGGTTTGCCCTCGAGGAGATGGAGAACAAGGAATTCGCCCAAAGAAGAAAAAAGAGCAGAAACGTTATGTTAGCCATAATGATGATATCAATTATCCTTATCTCCGCAATAGGTATTGGAATGTGTTACTATGCGGTAGAAATCACCAAAAAGGAAATGTTGTTGAACACTGAAGAGATCGGCGGGAATTACGATGCGAGATTGGAGCATTGGCAAGCATATTATGACGGCCAGTGGTATGACAAATACGAGATTCATTACAATATAGATGGAAAGGATTACATGGGCATCTTCTTTCCTGAGATGAGACCAGGGTTTAATTGGGTTAAAAAGAATACTGAACAAAACGATACCGTCTTATGTTGGTGGGATTATGGACATGCGATTAGGGGATATACAGGAAGAAATGCCGTGATTTATAGCCCATCTAAATCCATAAAAAATACCATCGTTGATCCTTCTACAATAAAAGATTGGGAGGATGAAGACAGGGTAAAAAGAGTTGCACAAGCATTGGTTGCCACAAATTCATCTGAAACTATCAATGTAATGAAACAATATAATTCAAAATATCTTATCACCTCCCATAGAGATTCATCTGGAATAACCTATGCGTTCTTCCAAGCAGCAGATCTTGAGATTAGTGACTATATGGAGGTTTCAAAGGGAATGTCTTTTCGAGAATTTACAGAGAAAGGCCGAGAGACGTTGATTTATCGGGTATGGGCAGGGGAGGACATCCCGGGATTGGAACTGGTATATTCGGATATAAACTCGAGGATCTATACCATATCTTAATAAAAAGAATGCTCTTTTCATTCTTTACAAAAATAGTTCCATTATAAGATCGTCGTGGTAGTTACCATCGATTTTAACCTGTTTGAGCCATCTACCAACAGGATTAAAACCTAGACTTTTATAATAATTAATAGCATTTATATTATCCTTCATTATATATGTAGAAACTTTTTCATAGCCATTTTGGCGAGCGAATTCTAGGGTCCTTTCTGCCAATAACTTTCCAATTCCTTGATTTCTATATTCCTTTAGTATTAAAGTAAGAATATTTCCTACATGGCTCATTGATTCAGACCATTTTGCAAATAAACTAATGTCCTGAAATCCTATTATTTTCCCATTCTTCGTCGCTACAAAAATTGCTTCCCTCTTATTTAATGAATTGATATACTCTCTTTCCTCCTCCACACTAAATTTTCTTAGGGAAGTGTACTTTTTCTCATCTACTACATTGTTAATGATATTTGCGATGGCCTCAGCATCGTCGATATTTGCTCTTCGAATTGTAATGGACATATAACTCGATACATTAATAATAAACCAATCTCATAAAGCTTTGCCCCTTTCCAGTTGTTTTCCTTCGCTTTGGCTTAGGGATAACACCCTACACTTCATATTATTGGTGAGTATAAGGATTGCGTTGGTCTCCCTATCAGAAATGGGCTTTTGCTTTGGCCTACATTCTTAGCTCTTATTTTAACCCTCCCCATGGCCTTTTTAAAAAATCGCAAACTAAGAAGAATGATTTTATTGTAAGCTCACTTATTTCGCTTACTCGATAGATAACATAAAAAATATATACGAAGGTTACGATTGAGGTCTAATAACTAGATTTTAGAGAATAAAGATAAGGGGGATTGTAATGAGCAATAAGAATAAGAAAAAGAGATTAACCACTGCTTTTGGAATACCTGTTGGTGACGATCAGAACAGCCTCACAGCCGGAAAACGAGGGCCTGTTCTGATGCAGGATGTTCATCTTTTGGAGAAGTTGGGTCACTTTGATCGAGAGCGTATTCCAGAACGTGTAGTGCATGCAAAGGGAGCTGGTGCAGGTGGATACTTTGAGGTAACTTCAGATGTTACCAAGTGGACCAAGGCGAAATTCCTTTCTGAAGTTGGCAAGAAGACCGAGGTATTTGCCCGTTTCTCCACTGTGGGAGGGGAAAAGGGCTCGGCAGATGCAGAGCGTGATCCGCGAGGATTTGCAGTTAAGTTCTATACAGAAGAAGGCAACTATGATTTTGTTGGAAATAATACACCAGTTTTCTTTATACGTGACCCATTAAAATTTCCGGATTTCATCCACACACAGAAGCGCAATCCAGCCACCAACTGTAAGGATCCTAACATGTTCTGGGACTTTCTTTCCCTGACACCTGAATCAATTCACCAGGTGACTATTCTCTTTTCAGATCGTGGAATTCCTGCCTCGTACAGACACATGAACGGCTACAGCAGCCACACTTTTAAATGGTACAACGAGAAGGGTGAATACTTCTGGGTTCAGTATCATTTCAAGACAGACCAAGGAATAAAAAATCTCACTCGACAAGAAGCAGAGAAAATACGGGCCAAAGATCCTGATCATGCCACAAGGGATCTCTATGAGGCAATCGAGCGAGGAGATTATCCGTCATGGACCCTCCAGATGCAGATAATGCCATCAGAGGAGGCTAAAGATTATCGTTTTGATCTCTTTGATATCACGAAAGTATGGCCTCATGCTGACTATCCACCCATTGAGGTTGGTAAACTGGTTTTGAACCGCAATCCTGAGAATTATTTTGCTGAGGTTGAGCAGGCTGCATTCTGTCCGGGGAACCTGGTGCCAGGTATAACTGCTTCACCTGATAAGATGCTCCAAGCTCGTCTCTTCTCTTATCACGATACCCATATCCACAGACTTGGACCGAATTATCAATTGATTCCGGTAAATGCACCCAAGAACGCACCTGAGATGAGCTATCAGCGGGATGGATTTATGCGCACCGATTCTGGTGGAGGTGGCGGACCAAATTACTGGCCAAATACCTTCAATGGACCCGGGCCTGACATCTCTGCAAAAGAGCCTCCTTTCGAAATCTCTGGAGAGGCAGATCGCTTTCCATATACACATCCTAACGATGATTTTGTACAGCCAGGGAATCTGTATCGTGATGTTATGACCGATCAGGACCGCGAGAATCTAATAGGTAACATCGTTGATCATCTTGGTGGAGCACAGAAAAACTTACAACTTCGCCAGACAGCCCTATTCTTCAAGGCAGATGCTGATTATGGCCGTCGAGTAGCTGCGGGACTTAAACTGGATATAAAAGAAGTTGAAAAATTGGCCAATATGTCACAGGAAGAACGAGTGAAAGCGACCTTATGAAAAGATACTCCATTTCTTAATTAATTCGCCTTAGACTCCTATTGGTTCAATCCTACTATACATAGTATAACTGAGAATTTAAGTATTGCGCAAAATCCTAATTGAAGGCGTTTGTCAATGTCTTATCGGCAATTATCCAAAGCAGGGAACCACATCATCAACATCAAATGTGAAGGATCCCCAACTTTGGTGTTTATACCAATAATCAATCACTATCCATCTTTCCCCGCGAATATTAGAGGACCAAGTTTTTGACATATTATTATCACTTTCTAATGCTTTAAAAATATGTATTCCCGAAGTTAGATTAAATTCCACTAATGTCCAATTATGTGAATCATCGACCCAACATTGTTCTTTAAATACTATTTCACCATCAACGAGAATAGTAATATTTGCAGATGGATCTTTTGATGATTGGTTACTGACATAAAGATGTATTGGGTATTCTTCACTATTTTTTTCATTCTTTGATGTACAACCAGGAAAAGGTATTATAATAATTATCACGATTATGAAGAGATTTATATGCTTATCCATTAATCAACACCCTTCTCTAATCAATTATATGCTCCATATTATACATTAACTTTTTTATGCCTAAAATATAAGAATTACGCTGGTTTCCCATTCGGAGAGGGGCTTTTAGGGAGGCTTGATGGATTTTGCGTTGGGGAGTTTGGGCTCCCCGCGCTAAATGTGTATTTGTGTTGTGGCAATCATTCCTGATCGTAACGTTTTTTTTAAGTATTGAACTTTTAGAAAGTTATAGACGAGAAGCGAAGGGCATATAAACATGTATATCCATAAGGAATTCAATTAGGGTAAAAACGAGGTATAAATGGGAAAATATACAGGAGGGTTAAAAATGAAAATATATTGTGCATCAGATCTTCATATTGGCTATGAACATACCTATTATCCCGTTGTGATAGAGCTCTTCGAAGAGGTAAGAAAGAATGCAGACAGACTCATACTTTGCGGTGACGTTCTGGATTTATGGCGGTGTCCAATAGAGGATATACAAAAGAAAAACGAAACGAAAGAAGTGTTCGAGGCCCTGTTGTCCACAACGGAGAAGAAAGAAACAACATATGTCTGGGGCAATCATGACTACATGGTTGAGAAGATGTTAAAGAAGAATAATATAGAAATAAAAGCAAAGATATCCGACGATTTTGTTTTGGATAACATCTACTTCTGTCACGGCTGGCGCTTCGATGTACAGCAGCGCTTTGCGCATTTCCTGTACGGGTGGCTAGTGACACGATTTCCTTATCTGTACCAAGTATTTTTTAAAACACCTTTCGCATTAAAGGAAGAAGAAGAGAAGTATGCCTCACTTAGCGAGAATATACATGATGAGGCACGGGAATTCATAAAACGAAAAGAAATCGATTACTTGGTAATGGGACACACCCATGATCCCCTCGAAGATGGAAAACTTATTGACTGCGGCGACATGGTGGACAGTCTTTCTTATGTTATTATTGAAGACGGTCAGCCAAGGATTGAAAGGATATCCCGGGAAGGATAAGATTACCAAGGGATATTATATACTTGCAGAATAGTTTTTACAAAACCAGGACTTCAATCCGGTATTAAAGAAAGTGTGATCTCAAATCCGGATGATCACTCTGAAAAGAGTTCCTCGGCATCCAGTCCTAGGAGCCTGAGTAACCCAAGAAGGCAAAAAGCATTGGCTGCCCATGCAAATATCATGTGGAAAGGTAGAAGCTCACCGTACTGATAGCTCCAAAGATCACACATGGCTCCTAATACCTCGCTCACCGTGCCAACAAAAGTTCCCACAATAAAAACTGGAAAGGTCCATCTGAATTTCCCTGTATATGCATAGAAGGCACCCATCACGAGCATGAAGCCGTAAAGGCATACAGTAATAATCGAGATATATTCACCAATATAAGATAATACGAAAAATGCAATAAAACAAAATCCAACTGGAATACCTGGATTCATCTTCCAGTCCAAAAACTTTTTGATAAATCCACATGCGAAATATAACATGGCCATAATAAATGCCCACCCGATAGCAACAAAAACAGGAGGTTGTCCTCCATTGAAATATGCCCAATTCGTATCTGTGGTGTTCAGAAATTCAACAAAAAAACCAAGTATTATTGCTATTACACTGAAAATCACCAAGGGTTTCAATTCAAGCCTGGTCATTACATATCCTGCAATGAGAATTGTTGCAATGTAGAAGATATTGAAGATTAAAGAAGCCTTCAAGAGGTATCCCTCATAGTAGTAACTAGCAAGAACCAATATCATCAGAATTGCGATATATACGTGCTTGATTTTTATCATTTTACGCACCCTTCCTATTGGAGAAACAAATATTTTTGTCCTTAATAACCTTTTCCCCTAAAGCCTATAAATATCTGAATCATTCAAGATTTAACGGAGGGTGTTATCATGAGGAAAAGGGTGATAATATGAGTTTTTTACTGGATCCACCAACTCTGTTTATTCTGGGTGCTGTGCTCTACTTCATTTTTAAGATATTCCACGTCCGAAAACTCTGGATAACAAGATTGAGTGCAGTCATTGTTTGCCTGTTCATATTCATAAGTGTTCTTCTTTATCTTGATGTATTGAGGTGGCAGATTCCATTCATCATGGATATGAAAGGTTCTGAATGGATGTTCCATTCCGATTTTACAGGGATAAATAAAGCAGATGTACCTGTAGCCCTTGTGGCCGTAATGTTCTGCCTCTATCCACTCTGGTACTATCTGGGTTATATAGCAGCCCAGTACCTTTCCAGAAAAATCCAGGTGGAAAACAAGGTTTACGCCCTCTCCGAGATAAAGAGCCGTGATAATCCAAAATACGATACCTTCAGTGTAAAACGGGGAACAAATCCCAGAAAACTTGTAAGAGAAAGCCTCTCTGAACTGGGAGGTATCAAGAAGTTTGTAAATGAGGGGGACAGGGTTCTGATAAAGGTCAATATATGCGGTGGAAATCCCAATCGCCCAGGTTCATTCACTAGTATAGAGATCGCCGATGAACTTTCAAAGCTGGTAAAAGAAGCCAAGGCCACACCGGTAATAGTTGATGCGGACATGATCTGGACCGAGTTTTGGCCGGTGGCATATGCAGAAGGATATGCTAAGTGGGCTAAAGGTGCCAAGGTCAAGCTTGTAAATCTTTCCGAAACCAAACTAGCATACATCGACTTTGGTGGAGCGCTTAAGAAGATAATGATATCCAAAGAATTACTGGAGGCCGATGTCATAATTTCGGTTCCCACAATGAAGACACATCTTCTTACGGGTGTCACATTGGGCATGAAGAACATGTACGGGACCTTTCCGCAGATGGATAAAGCAGTATATCACAAGATCGGCATCGAGGAGGTGATCTACGAAGTAAACAGAGTTTTTACGCCCAACCTCACAATTATCGATGGAAGTATAGGGGGAGAGGCGATGGGACCTCTTTCCTCGGAACCTGTGGACTTTGATACAATCATAGCCTCGGGAAATGTGGTCGTTGCAGATTCTGTTGCCTGTATACTCATGGGATATAAACCGTTGGGTATTGAGCACATCCGTCTTGCATATGAGGCAGGCCTGGGTAATGCCAATGTTTCTTATGATTTAACGCAGGTTGAACCCCACAAAAAAGACGGAGACTGGGAGAGACCCAGTCTCAATGCCACGAAATTTTACAACGAGCTAATCAAAACCATGCTGAAGTATCCTACCATGGACGTTTTCTTCAACCTTGTTGCAGATTTTGCATTCTACGACATGGCAACCCTCCCGATCTTTGAGAATTTAACCCCGGAACTTTTGACTGTGGTAAACGACATTGCCGATGATTTGGTGCTGAGCGGGAGGATAAAGAAGGGATGGTGGCCTTTTTAAAGATTGTCCAATTAAAATAAGGATTGCGCTGGTCCCTCTTCGGGGGGGCTTTTATAGAAGCCAGAGAGTTTTGCGTTGAGGGTTTATGCTTGCCATACTGGTTACGTACCCATGTGGTCCATCTCCTCCTGTTTATAGAAGGTTATGTAATCTTGCGCGGGTATATGCCACTATAGTAAAGGAGTCTGTAATCTCGCCTTGGCTAATCAACCGCTCGAACTCAGAGAGGTCAACAGGTATTAACTCGCTGATTGCTTCATGGGATTCTGGTTGACTAATGGAACTTACTTCAGCAAAAAACAGATGCACACTTTCGGAGCCAAGGCCCGTGTTGCTGTGAATCATACCTAAAGGAATAAGACGGGATGCGACAGATCCTGTCTCTTCCGAGAGCTCCCTGTGAGCGTTTTCTTCACTTGACAGTCCCTTCGTTCCGAAGCCACGGGGTATTTCCAAATGCCAATTACGTGTGGCATGTCGGAAATGGCGAACGAGTAGTACCTTCTGATTGTATATTGGAAGAATCACCACACCCGGCGCGCTGTCCTCCTTTTCAACAGTTCGAATGTACGTTCCAAAGCTACCATCTGGGAAGCGTACAGCGTCCCGGAGAATGAGTAAGTACTGATCTTCATAGATGATGCCGATTTGAGCCCATCTCGGAGGGTGTCCGCTTTGTTCAAGCTTCTTTGCCATGTCAGCCTCAACACGCCGAATTTCATTTTTGTCTAAGAGGATAAAATAGCCACCCTCAGGCGGATTTACAAACAAAGTAGGATGTGATTCAGCAAACGACAAATACTCTTTTATATTATCCACGCCACCACTTTCACTTTTATTCATTACTTTCACCACTATAGTTAATTAACGCGTTCTTCTCCATTTGGATAGTAGTATCTAATTTTGTAAATCCCTGTAGCCTAGAAAGCTGATTTTGGAGTTCTTTCCATTGCTCACGAGCATGATCCATTGTTCCGCGCATGAAGTCGAAGCTGGTTCTCAAATCTGCCTGTGCACCGATCTCAGTATAACCGCGTACGATCAATCGTGTCACAACAGGTGCCCCCTTTTTTGTCACTGTTGAAGAGATCCCACCCGTCACGGTGTAAAATATTCCCTTACCAGACCAAACTACGGACAATACACCTCCAGCGACATTTAAAACAAATTCAACCACAGGTGTCCATTTAGCTGTCCTTACCTTGACCTTTTTTGCTTTCACAACATTTGTCATGACCTTCGCAAGTTCAACGTAATTTTGGTAAACAACTTGCGCACCTCTGTCCTGATCAAGAAAATGTAAAGGATTATCCATTAGATCCCTTAAGCTTATGATATATTCCGCCCACTCATCAGTAAGCCTAATTTCTTGGACTTCCTTTAGATTTAACATTCCAACGGACTTTAAAAATAGTCCCTCTTGAACCAAGGAAAACGCTGATTGTCGTAACAGTTCTAGCAATTCTTCGGTATTGATTTCGTGTCCCTTTAATTGCTGCCATTCCTGTAGAGCTGTCCGAGGAAGTGATCCAATTGGTGTGAGCCCATATCCCCCGAGCGCATCCGGGAGGTTAATATTATAGCGAAGATCGAGTAACTGCTTTATCTCTCCCGCAAAGGGTTTATTTCTGTCATATTTCCCTAAGGCAGGAGGTGTTCCCTCTTCGGTAACAAACTTCTTGTATAAATGCTCACGTGTTGCCAACTTGTTTTGGCTACTTAAATTCAAACATTCATTTGCAACTTCTATTAAACGTTTTTTGAGTGCAGCTCCGTATTCGGGTGGTAGACCAAGGTCTCGTGCTATTACATTAAAATCTACCGTATTGGCTGTCATCGCGAAATTGTGGAACCGACGAGTCAGTTGGGCGCGAATGAACTCTTGATTTGAATCGTCATCCCACGAAAGTCGAACGCACTGGATGCGTGCGTCCACTGAGACTCGCTCCCAAGCTGGAAACCCTCGAGGGTCTGTAGAATAGGTGGGTCGTTCATAAGGGGATTGCTCATTATAGAGATACGGCACAATTACTCCAGAATTCATTAGTTCAATGAATGCGTCGCGGTCCTCCCCGAGGCGCAAATAATCTTGGAACACCACAGGATTATTATATACGTACGCCCGATTAATGACTACCTGGCTAGCGTTGATTAATGCTCTTATATACTCAGTTCGAACATACTCCTCGCGCTTAGTTTTAACATCCTTAAGGGAGAGACCTTTTTTAATCATCTTATGCAGCATGTCTTTAGGCACCCATTGGTTATCAAGAGCCTGGCTCACAACAGAGACGGACTCAAGGTCCGTTGGCTCAATGGCTTCGAACTCGATATCTTCACTATGAACGATCCTTTTAGTCATTATCCCCACCTTTTGCATCTTTCATTGCAATAATTCAATATGGGCTCTCAGCTGTATTTTGTTCCTCGCCTTTTAGCCTTAGCCCTACAACCAATATTAATACTTAGAATATAAGGATTGCGCTGGTCTCCCTATCGGAGAAGGGCTTTGATGGAGGCCTGGGGTGTTTGGTTGAGAGTTAGTGCTTAACAAATTGGTTTTGTGGTTGCATCGGAGTTATCCTCATTCTGTTCAACACCCTATTTTGAGGAATGGATGGTCGTGTATTGGTTTATTCTATTTAGCAGCTCTTCCATTTCTTTTATCTCTGCCGCACCAGAATGGGAATATTTTTCTAAAGCTTCATTAGCGATTGTTTTAGCTTTTACATAATTTTCTTTCCCCTCTTCAACCAAGGCAAGTCCATACATTCCTATCAATATTTGATCCGATCTTTTTGAAATAATTGATTCTTCTTTTCCTTTTATAAAATTATTCTCAGCTTCTTCTAATAATTTCTTGACAATACCTTTTTCATTTTCATATTTAATCATTCTATACCGAGCAATGAATACTCTACCTAAATGGTTATAATTTAAGCCTTGTTTCTCATGATTATCCAATTCTTCATTTAATAATATTGCTTTCTTGTAGAGTCTTTCTGCCTTTGAATAATTTCTTTTTAAATCTCGTTCAAGATTAGCTAAAGTTGTTAATGCATCGGCACAAATATTATCTTTTATTTCCATTATTCGTTCGGGATTTTCATTCTTTAATAGAAGTTTTTTTCCACTTTCTAACATTTCTACAAGGTATTTTTTAGATTTTTCATAATTATTTTCATATGCACGTGCAACCATTGCAGGAACCCTTTTTACATAAGCTATGTAGTACTCATTCTTTGTTTGTTCCATAATTTTTAATGATAGCATTCCCCATTCTTTAGTTTCTTCGAATTCACCCTGTTGAAATCGTGTGAATGCCACATGATATGCATGAAGTCCAGCTTTTATTAAATCACCCGTTTCCTGACAAATTTTAAATGATATTTTACTATATTTTACCAATTTATTCCAATAACCTTCTAGCCATAAGAAATTATGTAGGGCATCAATAAACTCAGGAACTAAACATTTTATATTGATGTCATCTTGTTGTTCACACCAATCGATTGCAGATAAAATATTCTCAAAATCCAATTTCAGCTCTTCAATATCCTGTCCTGATTTGATTTTATTGTATTGTTTGGACATTTCAAGGAAAAAGTTACAGTATCTTAATTTTGTTTCTTTATCTATTTCTTCTAGACGATTTATAACTAGATATTTAGTTAGGGATAATATATTATATCGATTATTTCTGTCAATTCTTAAAAGCGATCTATCGATGAGTTCCTGGAGGAAACCAAACCTATCTTCTTCACAAATATTACCTATTTTTTCAAGTGCGCATCTACTCGCTGAATTTATAAAGAGTGTCATTATTTGTAGTATTTGTTTGGACCTTGGGGTTAATGTGGCTACTGCCTGCCCGAAACAATAATCATAAATTTCACCTTTGGCTTTTTTAAGACGGTCGATTATATCATTAACAACAATTCCTTTCAATTCTATTTGACTGATACTCCAAATTAATGCAAGTGGATGACGTCCAGTGAAATTAATAATCATTTTTTTCTCTTCTTCGGCTAATATTATTTCCCTATGATCGCACTCATATTCTAAGAGGCATTTAGCCTCTTCAAAGGACATGATGCCCAATTTAATATCAGATACACCTATTTCGAAATCAACAAGTGAACTTATTGGTATCTGACTTGTAACCACAACTTTCGATGGTGAAATTAATCCTTTTACCTTGTTTATAATTATTTGGCTATTCTCTGTTTTTATATCATCAATAATAAGCAAACAACGATTTGATTTGAAAATCTGTTTAATTTCTTCATATTTTTGTTGTTCAGAAGCCAGTTGTATAATTTCATCTCGATTTAAAGTCTGTGCAATTATATCATATATATCTTCCATCGAAGAAACAGCAGAGTCACGACGCTTAATTCCCCTTGGGGTTAAAACATAATTCTCAGCAGTAACCCAGATTATTATATCAAACAAACGTTCATACCTAAGATGATATGCTAATTCCAAAGCTAATGAACTTTTTCCGACACCGGGCGGACCTATTATCCCAATGATCCAATCATAGTAATTATTTTTTGATAACTTTTTTACGAGAGATGAAATCTTTCCACGAGGGACATAAAAGTTAGCAGGAGGGAGATTATGGATAATATATCTCTTTTGGTCAGAGAAATCAATTTGTGGTTCATATTTAAAACATGTTCTTCTTTGTAATTCCTTAAAAAACTCGATTATCTCCGGATGGTTAAAATCAGAGGGTGTATATGGAATGACTTGAATATTGTACTTTTCTTTGAACATCTTGATTTTATTATCTGAAATATTTGGCATTAATGCATATTCAAGTTCCTGATTACCTTTAAAAGCTTCTTGTAGACTGGTTAATATTTGTTGAATATCAGGATCTTCAAGACTATAACCTACGAATAAGATAGTATTATGAATAAATAAATTTTGATATGCTATTTCGAATGATTTATTAGCAAATATTAGATCCTCATAGTCTTTCCTACCTAAAACAACAGTTTGAATATTCTCAATATTCCCATGAGTTTTGAGAATGTAGAAACTTCGCTCTTTGCATACAGCTGCAAGTGCAGGAGCAGTGTTCTGATAATATATTTGAACTTGTTTTTTTAGTTTGTTGTTATAAGCACTTTCTAATAAGTTATCATAGTTGGTTGTCCAAATTGCAGCAAAATTAATGTTTGTAAACAATTTATGTAATTCATTTGGCTGCAATTCTTTAGATCGAAAAACCTTGTACATAAAATTGAAGAAATGAGATTTACCCATTTTTTTTCGTAATTCTTCAGAGAGAGTTAAATAGTCTTTATCTTCCAATAATTTATTTATTTTATTCAATTCAGATACAGATAAAGCGCAATGGTACTTTGTCCAATCAATCATTTTTTGCATGAGTTCGGACCAATTTGGTAAACCAGATGGTTTTGAAATCCCCGCTCCAACAAATAAAACTAAATTTCCTCTATTGAGTTCTTCAATCAATCCCTCAGGGATTTTTTTGGTCATATTATCATTCCAATATTACTTTTTAAATCTTTCAAGAAATTCAATTTTTATTCCCCATTTTATGTGCTAATATTAATCCCCAATTACGGGTAAAATTGATATCATTCTCTTCGATTTGTATTTCCCAATCTATCTTAATTTTATTTGGAGCATTTTTTAATAAACTGAATATTTTTTCTTTTTCTTGAGTTGTTTTTGCAGTAGATGACAATATATTTTGTAAAGATGAGCGTTCTTTCCAAATCTCCTGCTTTTTTATAGAAAAGTTTACTTTTTTAAGAATAGAGCACAAGGATTTCATAGCGGGAAATTCTGTGTGTCCCTCGTGAAGTGAATTAATAAATTCTAATTGAAACTTTTCATCTTTTTCATTAAGTGCCACAGTTTCTACAATTAAGAATATTCCATTTATTATTAATATCTTATGAACCTCTTTGAATAATTTGTAAATATCCAAATGATGTAGAACTGATCGAAGGTACACGAAATCAAAAGTCTCATTCAAGAAAAGCGATGATAGCAGTGTAGCATCATAACATAAAAGTTGATGTGGTGGGATGTATCTTTGAGCTTTTTCTAACATAGATTTTGAAACATCAACACCAATTAGATTCTTAGTGTATAATTTCATTTTCTCTGCTAGAGCTCCACTACCGATACCTATTTCAAGTGTATTTTCATACTCTTTAATATCAGCAAAATTCGCTATGTGATTAATAAAACTCTTGTCAATAACCCATTTTGCATTCTCATAGGAGTTGGATCTTTTCCCAAATTCTTTTGAAACAATATTTGTGTTCACCATTCTTATTCCCCTATTGTTATTATTTGTCCATACCCTATTTTGTGTAAACTATTGAATAATTCTCCTTCATCGCTGATATTGGTATAATAAATCTATACTATATAATTTATGCTATCAATTTCCATTTCTATTATAGAACGGGATGTTAAACTTAGAATATTGTTGATATGATTGAGTCAAAATATATTCCTTTTTTATTGTATGTTTTATTCTCTATGGTATTATTATTGGTCCTTTCGTATATGAGGTTATATGGGATGGAGGTTCTATGGGGAATTTCCAAGCATATACTTTATCTTATTATTTATCATACCAATTGTTTTAATCACAATTATATTATTAAAAAAAGATTTTAAGGAATATCAACAAAAGCTTAAAAAAATGACTAAATGATAAGGATTACGCTAATCCCTCTCTTGGAAGGGAGTTTTTAAGAAGGCCTCGGGGATTTGGTTAGGTCTTCATGCTCACTACATATTTATATTTCTGATAGTCTCAATTAATTAACGACAAGAATAATAGTTATATTGTTTGTCATAAATTACCTAAAGATTTTTTTCTTCTCAGATCTTGGACTATAGTGTCTAGTTAACCATTTGCTGAGTCCATCAAGGCCAGGAAACATTACTCTTTCATTAATATTTGCTAGATCTAATTTATCTCTTATTTCCCATTTGACATCATTTGGAATGATAACCCTTTTAAACGATTTTGGATGTTGGAGGAGTATATCGCTAGGAATCGTTTCCGAATTGGATACTATGGAATGTAAAGCAAACTGGTTGACGATTCTTCCATCCATTGAAGGGGGCTCAAAAAATAACATGAAATCAGAACCATCACTTTTATCAAAATCTTCGAGAGAGTCGAATTTCTTCGCTAGCAATCCACTAAATATCTATATTGGCTACCTCCTGACTGCTTTTATTGTTTTTTATTTGATTTCTTTTTTTGTTTTCCTACAGGGGCATCAACTATTTTTTGCCAATATAGAATTCCTCGAAATAGAAATATTCCAAAAGCTAAAATTGAAAATGAACCAGCTATGAATTGCATATATATACTCGAATTAATAAACTGTAATATTATGCCAAATAAAATAAAAAATAAAGCATAAGTCAGGCATAAAAGCATTGTAAAATTCTTTAAGACATTTACCCTTTTTAGGATGATGTCATTTTTATTACATTTTTCCGCACTACTGAACATATTAAAAAATGCTATTAAACCCACAATGCAAAATACAGCTAATGAGTAAAACCAGATGAATGGGTGTGTAAAAATATTATAAACTATTAAAAATTCCGAAATGCCGATAATGAATGGTAAGGTAGAATCTCTCAATCTTGGTATCCAAAAGAAGGCAATTGCACCCATCATATATTCGTGCCAAACAGTAACGATCACTAGAAATGTCGTAATCAATAATATTATTGTTAAAAGGTTAATGTTATCAACATTGGAACTGCATATAATCATTAAATATCCTAGTACGGAAGCTTGAATTATACTTACGATTGTTAAATAAATTACTAAAAATGATGCTTCAAGCTTCTTTAAGATATCATCGGTATCAATTGGTTCTTGACTCTGTTTCATCTATTCAGTCCTCGCCTTACGCCCCAACCCTACTATCAATATTATCGCTAGGTGAATATAAAGATTATGCTAGCCCATCTTGGAATGTGGTTTCCAGGGAGTCCTGAAACTCCTTTAATACGGCTTTGTCTCAAAAATCACATATAGCCTTAACACGATACCCATCCTGACATAGGATGGGATGCTATGACCGCGAATTTTGACTGGAAGAATTACGGTAAGAGTAAGGAAAAGGAGTTGCTGATCCTTATTCGAGAGGCAAAGAAGATTGTGGAAGACACCGTAGAGCCATGGACGAGGGAACATTATGGAAGACTGCCATACCCGTCGAGGACAATGGTTCTGATATGCATTTTGAAGGTTTACTTCAAAATGCCATATAGGAATATTGAGGGATTACTTAGAACGAATGCCACATTACGACGGGAATTGAATTTGGAGGAAGTCCCAGATCACAATACGATTCAACGAGCTATGGAAAAAATACCCCAGGAATATTTTAAGATACTCAACAAAAAGATAACAATCAATTTTAAAAAAAGAGATATGACATTGCCGTCGATGCAACTGGGTTTAGCATAAAACGGTACAATGAAGTATGGTCGCAAAGGAAACACAGATGGACGGCAAGGGAATATGTTAAGTTGCATGCAGCTATTGATATGTAGTACAAATCAATAGTTTCATTCCATTTTACCAGGACTAATGTTCACGAGGTCACCCAATTACAACGGCTTTTAAAACCTCTTTGGGGGATTGGCAATGTTTATGCAGATAGTGGTTATCTATCCATGGAGAATTGCCGTTATATTGCAGGAAAAGGTGGTACTCCTTATATTAAACCAAAAAAAACCACCACTGGCAATGTTCCAAAAGGAAAGGGATGGTTGACCAACCATCCATATGTGGACATGCTCGACAGTTATAAATCTAATAAAAAAGAATGGTTAAGAAAATACCATAAACGATCGGTAATTGAAAGTGTATTTTCCTCAATAAAACGTAAGCTTGGTGGTTATGTTACAACAATCAAAAGAAAGATACAAATTGCTGAGATATCATTAAAGATTATTGTATATAACTTAATGATACTAGTCAGAAAGAAGGTAGGTGAATACTTTTGAGACAAGGCCTTAATACTTTCACTCACCCTCTGAGGGCTATTTTAAATATACCGATAACTAAAAGAGTTATTATGCAATATACTATTGAGGAATTTAGGGATATTGGGGATACAATGGTGGTAGCATCCTGTTCAATTCCCGAAGCAATAGAAAAAGCTGGAGGGGAACCAGAAGGTTTTAGCATCCGAGCTCGAAATAATGGTCCACTATCTTTGAAAATTGAGAATGTATTGACTATCAATGGTAAGATTAAGCAAATGATAACAGCGGTAGGTGATGGATCAATCATCAAGTTATTCGATAAAACGCCATATCTAGTTAATGATAATGATGTTGTATGTCCACATTTTATGGAACTAAAATGGGCAAATGGATGTAAATTTAATTGCGCTTGGTGCTATCTTAATGGGACAATGAGATTTCGACCAATGGGTAAAGCACCCTATTTAAAAAACAAGAAGAAGATAATAGATCATATTCAAGAATATCTTGAAGCAGAAAAAAACCCTAGTATACTTAATTCAGGTGAGTTATCGGATTCGTTGGTGTTCGAAGGGAATGGATTTTCCCTAACACGAGATATCATACCTCTTTTTAAAGAGCAAAAAAAGCACAAACTGTTAATTTTGACAAAATCAGCTAGTAATAAAGGATTAATTAAATCTGAATCACAGAAGAATGTTATTGTCAGTTTTAGTGTAAACGCGTTACCTGTGGCAAAGAGATGGGAGAAAAAGGCACCTTCTCCAACATACAGAATAAAATCAGCAAAAAAGTTAGCTGATGCTGGTTATAAGGTAAGAATTAGAATTGACCCAATGGTGCCTGTAAAAAATTGGAAAGAGAGTTACATAGAATTAATTGATTTGATTTATTCAAACCTTAATCCTGAGAGAATAACTTTTGGGACATTGCGAGGATTACAAAGCACAATTAACAATTGCGAAGACAAATCCTGGATTAAATACCTAAAAGAGCGTTCTAATTGGGGTTTAAAGGCTCCTGATGAAATAAGATATACTATGTATTCCTATCTAATGGACAAGGTAAAGGAATATGATAATAGGTGTCAGATAGCAATGTGTAAAGAAACTGTGGGGATGTGGAAAGAAATGCATTTGGATTATAGGAATATAAAATGTAATTGTACTTTGTAATCATTAAGGAATATATAAAAAATTTTAACAACTTTTAAAATCAAAAAAGGTAAAAATTATACGCAACCTGTGTAACTGGTTCGTTCTCATTCTTTAGTATAACAGAATTGATACGAATAAGCACTACAGTTCCACAGTTGCTTCGCTAAAATATGTTCCCCAATTAAAAAATAAAGGATATTATACCCAACCTGTGTAACTGGTCCGTGCTCATTCTCAAATTCAAAGCGATTAATACGAATAAGCCCTACAGTTCCACAGTTGCTATGCTAATAAATGCTTCCAATGAAAAAATAAAGGTAATTATACGCAACCTGTGTAACTGTCGAGTCGAACAAGCCGTCGCGCGGCTAGGTGACGGTTAGTGACCGCGGGCTAAATACGTCGCGAGTTTCCGAAGAAACCCATGTGCTTCGCACTTACACCCCAGTCCTATCAAACTCATCTTCTATGAGAGCCAAAAGGTGCTTCTTTTTAGGGTTGGCTTCAGGCTTAGATGCTTTCAGCCTTTATCCATTACAGCGTGGCTGCCCAGCAGTGCCTTGCCAGACAACTGGTAAACTAGTGGCTGCGAATCCTTGTTCCTCTCGTACTAAAGGATCCTTCCCCTCAAGCACCTTACACACTTCCACCGAAAAGCAACACACCTGTCTCACGACGGTGTAAACCCATCTCACGATCCCTT
>CP070751.1:3366336-3372147 GCA_020348445.1 Thermoplasmata archaeon | reverse complement strand
TGTTGATTGGAGCAGAAAGTGCCCTGTTTCCAACTGCCACAACAATGGGCAATCTCATTCCAGCTGCGATGTAAAGCATCTCGTGCATGAGGGCAAGACCCTGGGAAGCGGTTGAGGTGCACGTTCTGGCTCCAGTTGCAGAGGCGCCTATGCAGGCGCTCATTGCAGAGTGCTCGCTCTCAACCAAGATAAACTGACAGTCCATCTCACCATCTGCCACATACTCGGAAATCTTTTCAGGAAATAGCGTGGATGGGGTAATGGGGTACGCAGGAATTACCTCGGCCCTGCTTAGTTTTGCTCCCAGTGCGGTTGCCATATTACCTTTTATTACAGTCTTCATAAAATCACTTCTCCTCCGGAACAAGCTCTATTGCATCCTTTGGACATTCATAGGCACAAATTCCGCATCCCTTGCAGTACTTGTAGTCGATCTTGGGCCCGTCCTCTGTCTTTTCAACAGAGGAGTCTGGGCAGAAATCGTAGCAGAAAAAGCACTTTTTTGTGCACTTCTCAAAATCTATTAACGGTCTGAGAGTTCTCCAAGATCCAGTTTCATAATTCTTGGAACTCCCTGGCTCGGTATTTACAGCTCCAACAGTGACCTTTGCCATTTTTCTTACACCCCCTTGGTCTTCTGGTTGGCATCAGATGCTGCCTTCACGTTCTCATCCGGCTTTATTGGTGCATTCTCTTTTATAGCCTCTGAAATCGCATCCATGCCAACATTACCAACGGCCCTTGAGTATGCACCTAATACTGCTGTGTTTACTATTGGATTTGTTCTGGAACCTAGATGGTTGTCCACTGCTATGGTGGTTGCATCCACAGTAAAAACCTGAGCATCCCCGAAATCAAATTCACCAGGCTCCTTCATTGAATTCAATATCACTTTCCCGCCCGGTTTGAGTCCCTTTATCACATCCACAACCTCAAGAAGTGTAGGATCCAAAACTACCACACAATCAGGTTCGTATATCTGGGTCTTGATATCTATGGGTTTTTCATCCATTCTTGCGAAGGCCTGAACTGGCGCGCCCCTTCTTTCCACACCAAACATGGGAAAAGCCTGAACATCCTTGCCCTCCTTAAAAGCCGCTATTGCAAGAATGTTGGCAGCTGTAACGGCACCTTGGCCTCCTCTGCCATGAAATCTAACTTCGTACATCTTATTCTCCCACCTTTCGTTAACGGGCTGGGCAATACTATTATGTGGCTTAAATGTTGTGGTTATATTACAGGTTTTATTGTCGATATTCGCAATTAAAAGGCATATACAAAGCTTTAATAACAACCGAGATTTCCCTAACCTGAATGAATCCCGTAACTATACTTGGACTGGTTGCTGCAACCCTCACTACCCTGGCATTTTTACCTCAAGCGGTAAAGACCATAAAAACGAAACACACAAAGGATCTGTCCCTAGGAATGTACTGTGTATTGACAATTGGAATATTCTTGTGGCTGCTGTATGGGATTCTAATCGGGGATATTCCTATTATTTTGGCAAATGGAATTACACTATTATTCTGTCTTACAATCTTGTCTCTTATAATTAGATACAAATAAATGTGTAGAACCATGCTTTAAGTGCATTGCAGATCCCTAGCTGAAATTGCTTTCGGCAACTTCTTATATCTGCCTGCCGTCATATGCATTTGATCTTTAGGCACGAAAACCTTTTAAACAATATTTACTTGCTTAGAAAAGGTGACGTCTTATGGACACGCAGAAGAGGAGCATAGCAAAAACATTTACTTTTAGGATCCTTGCCACAATAACGACCATGGTTCTTGTATTAATTTTTACAGGTGATTTGGCCTTAGCAGGTGTAGTTGGTATTCTCGATCTTGTTTCAAAACTATTAATTTATTACGTCCATGAGCGTGTATGGAACAAAATTTCTTGGGGCTTTGAAGCTACCTAAAGATCCACTCTCCCGCCTCCTTAGGACGTCTAACCCCTCGCACTCACTTCTATCATGCATTTTATTTCCCCAAACAAATCCTGTCACCGAGACCCGGAAAAGCAAATCATTAAATAAACAAACACTAATTTTCTAAAAAAGTCGTGGCGATCGATATGGAAAGTGTAAGAGAAATTAAAAAAATTCTAAAAAACAAACCCACAATAGAAGGCGCGGGTGTTCATCTAAAACGGGTTTTTGGTTATCATGAGGTTCCATTACTTGATCCGTTTTTACTACTCGATGATTTTGGCTCAGAAAATCCAGACGATTACCTTGCAGGTTTTCCCTGGCATCCCCATCGGGGAATTGAAACTGTCACCTACATGCTCCAAGGAGAGGTCGAGCACGGTGACAGCATAGGCAATTCTGGAGTAATAAAATCAGGAGATGTCCAATGGATGACTGCAGGAAACGGAATAATCCACCAGGAGATGCCTAAACGACACGAAGGCTACATGAGGGGATTTCAGTTGTGGGTCAATTTACCCGCAGCTTCTAAAATGATGAATCCTAGATACAGGGACGTGATAAAAGATACAATACCTGAGATATCACCTCAAAAGGGCGTGAAGATCAAGATAATAAGCAGCGATGTTGGTGGAACCAAAGGTCCAGTTCAGGATTTAGTAATTGATACCGAATATATCGATGTTACAATGGCACCAAATACTGAATTTGAGCATCCCACAAAAAAAGGATACAAATCCTTTGCTTACATTATCGAAGGCAGCGGTTATTTTAATTTAAAAAAGAAGAAGTTGTTGGACAATGGACATATTGTGATCTACGAGGACGGAGATAAAGTAAAAATCACATCCACAGAAAATCATCTCCGTTTCCTTTTCATCTCAGGCAAACCAATTGGTGAGCCTGTTGCCTGGTACGGCCCAATTGTGATGAACACGCAGGAAGAACTTGATTTGGCATTTAGTGAATACCGAAGTGGATCGTTCATCAAATACAGAGGTTAGGGAAGGTCAGCATGGTTCAGAAGATAGCGGTCTCAGGAAAAGGAGGCGTGGGAAAAACCACAGTGGCAGCAATACTTGCCCGGCTTTTGGGAAGGGAGGGGAGATCAGTTTTGGTGATAGATGCCGATCCCGATTCCAATATGGCCTCGGCAATTGGAGTGCCAAAAGAAAAGAGGGAGGGCATTGTCCCCCTTTCCCAGATGTTTGACATGATAGAGGAGCGAACAGGTGCAAGGCCTGGGCAGGCTGCTGGTGGTATCTTTTCCCTTAATCCCAAGGTTGACGATTTGGTTGATAAGTACGGAGTAGAAGGCAAGGACGGTGTAAAGCTCCTTGTTTTGGGAACCATAACATCAGGTGGCGGTGGCTGCTTCTGCCCTGAAAATTCTCTGCTTCGGGCTTTGATGAGGCATGTGTTGTTTGACAAGGAGCAGTTCGTGATAATGGACATGGAGGCAGGAATCGAGCATCTCGGTCGGGGCACAGCCAAGAACGTGGATGCTTTGGTAGTGGTGGTGGAGCCAGGCCTTCGGTCCCTTGAAACTGCATCTAGGATTAAATCCCTGGCAGGGGACATAGGAGTTACGAAGATAGTTGCCGTGCTTAACAAGGTAAGCAATCAAGATGAGGAGGAGCTGATTACTAAAGAGCTCGAAAAGATCGGGATTTCCAAAGCAGGGGCAATCCCCTACAATAAAGGTGTCATCTCAGCGGATCTAAAAGGAGTCTCCCCCTTGGATTTGGAAGAAAATGCAGATGTCGTGGATGCAGTGAATAATTTAAAGACTTTCTTAATTAAATAATTCATCTAACCTATATTTTTTCTCTTCGTTTTTTTAAGTAATAGAATTTCACAATTCCAGCAATGATCAGTAAGACAACCAGTGCCCCTAATCCAAAATACAGAATTATACCTGTATCATCGCTACTACCATTTGAGGCATCCTCCTGTAATGTGATCGTGAAATAATATTCCCCTGGGGCAACCTCAAGAATTTTATATTGTTCTTGAATGGATCCTTCATTCGGATATTTTTCAGATGAACCATCTTCGTAAGATATTTTGAAATTGTACCCAATTACCGTACCTTCTTTGAAATCATTATCTCCTAGATCCAATTCAGAAGCAAAAGTATCATTTTCTGAATAATCCATATCTTCAGCATAAAAGCAGACAAAGGGATCCATTAAACAGAAGAATATCTGCACGGATGAGATATTATGCATATTTTGAAGCTCGATTTTTACCATCAACGTTTCCTCAGGTTCTGGATTTTCAGGGGAATGATTAACTTGCTTGACAATCGTGTTTGTCTCACCTGCAGCAAAGAATGAAAAGACAAGGAAAACACCCAAAAAAAGCGGTATTAAACTCACCCCGAAACTTGATAAAATCTTAATCATGTGTATCCCTGTAATTTCAATTTTACCCATTGAAATCTAAGTAAATAGCCTGTGACACTTCCCTGTCTGTGTCATCCTGCACCCAGACAATACCTCGCAAATTATCCCTGTCCCAAGAACTTTCCAGTTCAAAGGACTCCTGAATATAAATTGGAAATGTTTTGCCTGACAATGACATCTCAGAGTAATCTCGCATCACCCAATCATAGGTCTTTCCTTCGTGGAAAAGTCCATCCTCAACCAAGGCGAAACGCACAAAGAGATTTGAAGGATCTCCTTCCCCTGTATAATTGACCCACACAGAGATTTGGGCCCTTGGACCCGAGATTTCCCCCTGGATTTCCAAAAAGACATAAGTGTCTATGGGTACCCTCTGGTCAATATAATCTGTGTACACGTTATACATCGCATCCACACCCTGCCCTGTTCCCCCAACCTTATTAAGAACTCCATCGAACCAAACATTTGGCGTTCCCGTTACACCACCATAATATTCTGCACGCTGATTGCCCTCCTCTGTCTCCCAGGGGTCGTTGCCAAAGAATCCGTGATAAGCCAAGATGATCACCTCATTACGGTTGTAATCCTGGGCAATTCGCTTTAAAGCAGGCTCCTCTTCTGCATTGCACCAGTAACAATCAACAGACGTGAAGGTCTCGATGAGAACAGTTCTTTTGTGAAGTTTGATCCCCTCGTCATTTGTATTATCGAAATCTTCATTAACAATCATTTGGTCTTCCTCTGTGCCTTTCTCGTTGTCCTGATTCTGAGGCCAAGGTTGATAATAGGAAAGAAGTGCCGCAACAACCACCACAAACGCGATAAAACTTGCGATAATTGCCGCCTTTCCCTTTGGTGTCTGATATAATGCCGGATGCATCTTCACTTTGTGACGAGCCAGATTCTTTCTCTTTACCTTGGCCCCACAACTAGAACACTTGATCCAATCCTTACTATTACCGTTTCTTGGGACCTTTTTCGAATTCTTTGTAAAGCTCACACTTATTCCTTCTCTGAATTAATAGCCACGAATGATATATATTGCTTTATGTGTACCAGATAAGGGGGACAGCATAAAGGATTTGTAGATATCATCCCCTCTTCATATATATCAAAACAGGGGGAAAGGCCCTTTTACGTTCACGGATTGAGATAGGCAACATAATGAAGAGGTCAACCGTACACAGTTTCGTCTATTTCTATATCAAAGGTCAAAAAGGATATTGAAATATTGGCAGTTCCTTTGGCCCGGATTTTGGGATTCAAGGGTGTTATTCTGGAAGGTAAATTATCGATTGTCAGGTCCACCTTGAGTGTGGAGGTCCCCATGGCCGCAATTTCGTACTTCCTTATGGTCCTTGCCTGACCAATATCCTCATCATTGTAGAATATGTCAGCCTCTAGATAGTTCAATGTCCCCCCTATGATGTTGCCGTTTTCCACATCCAAGGTGATCTCGAATGTTAT
>CP070751.1:3318840-3366236 GCA_020348445.1 Thermoplasmata archaeon | reverse complement strand
AGAAACGCGGTTTTTAGTGAGGATACATTATCATATAACAAAAGAATCTATACCTTGCCCAATCCCTAACCGTATGTTGTCATCATCCTTTACAACTAAGGTTATTGTTCCTGAGCCCTCATAAACAAGAGTCGCTATGTCCAATATGTCTCTTGGATTGATTTCTGGATAGGGGTTATTGAAGATGCTGGTGACGATGACAATGATCTATTCCAGATAGGAGATGGGACTACAGTAGGGACTAATCCCTTCGTTACCGTAAAGACAGATGGCAAAGTCGGTATCGGCGATACAAGTCCAGTCAGATCTTTAACAATTTTAACAACCGAACCCCAAATACACATTGCCCATACTGAAGATTATCATTACGCTGAGTTTGCGAGTAAGTGTAATGGAAGACTTGATATTACCACAAATGATGGAGCAGGAACAGGCGGTGATATAAACTTATTTCCAGATGGTAATGTAGGTATCGGAATAGAAAATCCCGCAGCCAAATTATCTGTTGCAGGTGGGGTGACAATAGGATCGACCTGGGCAGCTTCCCAGGCTCCTTATACTGATGGATTGATAGTAGAAGGTTGGGTCGGGATAGGAGTAACGTATCCAGCTGAAGAACTGGAAATAAATGGTGATATCCTCTTCGACTCTGGTTCAGCCCGCACCATTTACGTTCAAACACCTTCTTCTGATTCCGTTGGTTATGGTTTAACAGTACGGGGAGGCAATGCTTTCAGTGGATCACCAACGGGTTATCAAGGTGGTAATCTCTATCTTCTTGGCGGTGCTGGAGCAGGTGGAGCCGGTGGAAACGGTGGTGATGTCTACATATATGGAGGTTCTAACCCAGGAAGTAGTGATGGAGATGTGATCATAGCCCATACAGGTTCGGGACATCGCGGAGACGTTGGAATTGGAGATCATACTCCAGACCATAAATTAGAGATTCGTGATTCAGATATAACCTCTGGTCGGGCAGCTATATATGTGACCCAAAATGGTGCAAATCCAGGGACAGGATATGGAATCAAGGTCTGGAAAACCGGTGCTTCAGATACAAACGTAGCTGCAGAATTCGTTGCAGCGGATGGAACGAACAACTATGGATTACTTGTAGGTGGTGATGTTGGCTTCGGAGATTATACTCCAGACCACAAAGTAGTTATTAATGATATTGAATGGCTTCAAGATGGGCGAGCAGCTTTAGAAGTATCACAGTCGGGTGGAATTTACGGGACTGGATATGGAATCTTCTGTACAAAGACCGGGAATTCGCTCAAAAACATTGCGGGTTATTTCCAGGCATCTGGTGGAACAGAGGATATTGGGATTATTGTTCACGGAGATTATAACGGTTTCGGAACCGATTCCCCATCCCCCCATATGGTAGAAATTCGTGCAACAAGCAAAAATACTGATGGGCGAGCGGCTTTGCATGTAACTGATAACACTGCAAATTATGGGACAGGATATGGAATCTACTGCACTAGAGCCGGTGCTTCACCAACAAACGTGGCTGGTTATTTCTCAGCATCTGGAGCACTAACGAATAATTATGGATTGATTGTAGACAAAGGCATGGCAGTATTCAACGAATACGGTGATGACTATGATTTCAGGATTGAGAGCAGTAACAATGTAAACATGTTCTTTGTAGATGCTGCTGCGCAAAAAATTGGTATTGGAACAAACGGACCGTTAGCAACATTAGATGTGAAAGGAAGCCTCTATGTTGACAATAATGCCTTTGGGGGAACACCTACAATTGATTTAGCAATAGGGGATACTGATACAGGTATGAATTCTGCAGCCGATGGGGAATTGGATATATACTCAAACAACTTGAAAGCAATGTGTATAAGGGGCGCCAAAGTTGGTATCGGGACAACAGATCCGGACTACAAATTGACAATCGGAGATGGAACTAACGAGAGATTACATTTTTCGGCATCAATAGATCCAGATGATCCTCCATCTGGGTCAGTGGTCATCTTCTTTAATGGGAGCGATCTGATAGCTAGAAACAGCTCTGGAACAGACGTTACTATTGCAGACTTTTAATGATCTAAGAACCTTGAATAACAAAATAAACCCCAATCATACTCGAAAAAATCAGGGACTTTATTATTAGTCCCTGATCTATAATCTTTTTTACTATTTTTGAACGAATATCTAATTATTATCTCAATTAGTAAATAACTATAACACCATCAATGTGCTTTTAAATTAGTAAAATTTTAACAAATCATATTTAGTACAGTTTTTATTATAGCACTGGGTTTCTCCCTCCCCTCCACCCCATTTCATTAATTTATTTTTTATACTTAATATACACTTTATTACATGATAATTGTCACTATTTATTTTACGTTTCAATTCCTATGATATATGAATTGGAGTTAATCCCTATTAGTAATACCAATCCACATGTAAAACATTTTTCTTAACAATATTAAATGGAGGAACCTTTATAACATAAAGACCCTCGGAATTATTTGAAAAAGTATTATATATCACTGAAATAATACAACACACGAGGGATATTATGAAAATAAGAGGAAGATTTATGATAGCCCTATTTATGATAGGGATTTTAAGTGGTGTGGTTATGACAAGTGCGAATGCGGAAACTTTTAATATTGGTGAAAAGGTATCAAAACCGGATTTATCTTCAATCTGGTACAATTATACCTCGGGTTCATTTTTAGAATTAGGTGACTGTTCAGATGACCAAATGTATGAGAATATTACTGCTATATTCGACGGTAATACAAGTACTGGAATTAATGGGAGCTATTTTTCTTCAACTTGGAAAATAACCTTATACTTTCCACATCCACTCTATGTGAA
Organism: Thermoplasmata archaeon; assembly: GCA_020348445.1. Classification (GTDB taxonomy): domain Archaea; phylum Thermoplasmatota; class Thermoplasmata. Next base: position 3,363,386 of record CP070751.1, on the reverse strand, counting down.
TAATATCACTGTTTTACCTAATTTTGGTGGAGGAACTACCAATTATTCAATAAGTTTATTTTTTGGTGCTAATATTGGGAGGCTATTTTCGGGATATAATGATACACCACATTTTTCTCAATTAAATCTCAGTTTAGATAGCATTGAAATTCGATTCAAGGTCCCAGATTCAAAGTTATATTTTAATGATATAATTATTAATTATACTCCGAGTCTCACAAATCTAATTGAAATTCAGAATCAATTCGATACACTTAATAGTGAGATAACAAAATTAAACAATTTAATTAATGAACTTAATTTGACACAAAATGAGTTAACAGAGAATGTCACAGAATTATGGTCTTTCTATAATCAATTTAATGGATCACTTACAAATTTACTTAATGAAATTGCGAACCTCAATATTACTACAAATGAGAATATAACTCTAATAAAGAATGATTTAACTATAATTGGGGCTGATATTTATAATTTATACCAGTCTTTAGAAAACTTAACTACGAATGTAACCGAACTTTCGGAGATCCAGTATCAAATTGATATAACAACGCAACATATTAATAATCTGAGCCAGAACATCACTGAGATTAAGAATAGTATGCCTTCCGAATATGATGATACAAGCCTCGTGAATCAGGTCTTTCTGCTTGAATCTGAAAATATTAAACTCAGGAATGAAATTAATAACCTCTCTTCAGAAATTGGAAATCTAACGTTAGAAAACACAAACCTCAACAATGAGATTATTCAGCTAGAATATGAGAATGCTGTTTTCAATAATGAACTAATCAACATGTCAACGGAAATAGAAAAACTTAAAGACGATAAAGATGAGTCAGATAACTATGTTACATTTGGTGCATTTATAATGGGAATCTTAGGTCTTCTTATTGCCATAATAGCAATAATTTTTGTCACAAGAAAATCTGGAAAACAAAATCTCCAAATAGGGAAGAAAGAGAATAAAGAGAATGATTCTTTGAAAAATGTGGTAAATGGAGAAGACTCTGATACTTGATGTTCATTTACTTATTAAATTAAAAAATTGTGAATTGGAGTCCATCAAGTTATTCTCGCTCCTTCTTAGCCTTGACATTTACCTCACCCAGGGACTTTTCTCCCTCAATTGGTGCTTTTGTTTCTTCAGCCCCATAGGTTTTCATTAATTTTTGGAAGTAGTTTACAGCATCAATATATTCTTTGTTCTCGAGGGATGTTTCTGCACTCTCTACCAAGACCATGGCATGTGTGATATCGATGCCTTCTTTCTTTGCTGATTCCATTTCAGCCTTTGTAGCAAATAGTTTTTCGAACAGGTTCTTTCTTATCTCTTTTTCAACAAGTTTCCTGGAACTCTCTGTGAATGATGAAACCTGTAAATAGAAACCCTCCTTTAATGCGGCCTTTGCCTCGCTTACCATGTTGACTGCCCTTGAAACATCCACGCCAAGTGATTCGGCAGTTAAAATGAGCTTTTCGCAACTCTCAATAGGTTTTTGTAGGTGTTCTTCATACGACTGGTTTGCCTTTCTTATGGTTTCTTTGGCGACCTTAATGGCAGTTGAATACTTACTTTCATCAAATGCCTTCTTTGCGTCCTCAAAAAGTTCTTTTACCAATTTAATATCCACGCCCATATCTGTGCCCTCTTTCATTCTGGCCAAAGCTGCGGATAGGGTCGTTTGCGCTCTATCATACTCCTTTGTAGCCTCTAATAACTCAATATTGCTCTGTAAGGCGAACCCAAGAGCCTTAGCATAGTGATCGTTTTCTAGAGCCGAAGTGGCATTGGACAAAAGCGCTTTAACTTCCTTTGACTCAATGGATTTTCCCTCCGTTTTTTTCAGGATTGTATTGGTCATGTTGAGGATTTCAGATACCATCTTTTTTTGTATATCTGATTTACCAAGTTCGCTTTCGCTTTCCATTGCTAGTTTTAAAGCATTGGTAAAATCTTGATCTTCCAATGCGATCTTCGCCTCCGTAAGCAGTTTGTTGGCCTTGATAACATCCTTTCCTTCACTTTTGGACTTATCTATCATGGATTGGAATAGATCAATAGACTCAGATACCTTTTTTTCCATTTCCCTTTTTGCCAGTCTGATGCATTTTTTACTGAGCTCTATGGAGATTATATATTCGTTGTTCTCAAGCTCAGAAAGTGCCTTTATCCGCAGTTTCTCAGCCTCGGTAACATCGGCTTTTATATTCTCTGCCTCTTGGATATAATCTCTAGTAAGATTGATGATGTTGGCAGCTCTTAGGCTCTCATCCTTTATCTCCTCGATCTCATTAAGGCTTTGCAATGTGTATTTTGCCGCTTTCTTGTACAGATTTTGCTCTTGGGTGTCTCTAGCCTTTTGAATTAGAACCTCCACAGTCACCGCTTCTATACCTGTCCTTTTTGCCTCTATCATCCTTGAATATGCAGAAGAAAGCATCTCTGATATCTTTGAATTGCATATTCTCTCTGCATTTTTTATGGTTTCTTGCGCTGATTTATATGCATTCTCGTATTGTTCATCCTCCAGATAAATGATCGACTTATTTAGCTGTAGTTCAATATCAGAAGTGTCTATCATTAAATCTCTTAATATATCTATGTACTCTTTTATTTGAATAATTTTCTCATTTGTTAAATGCACCGTGGTAAGTTGCTTAATATCGCTTTTACATTCTTCGATTTTTTTAGATGTAGAATCAAAATCCTGAGCTTCCAGTGCTTCTTCTGCGGCTTTTATCTTCTTAATGGGACCTGACAGGTCCACTCCCTTTTTCCATTCTTCCTCGATTTGATCTTTTACAGAACTTATGGCTTCAGAGAGCTCTTTGTGCCTTTTTACTAGGGCAAGCACCACCTCTTTTGTTTGGATGATGATGCGATATACTTTCGAAAACTCTTTCTTTTTCATGATTTCATTTGCTTTGGCAAGCATCTTTTTCTCTTTTAAAACGTCGATTTTAAAATCTTTTGCCAGTTGCATGTCATCATTTATACCTGTGATCAAATCATTTATTATGTTATGTTGTTGTTCACCTACATCTTGCATGATTTTCTTTGACACTGACAGTGCTTCAGGGTAATTCTTGTCTTTAGGAAGGGATTTTACCTCACTGAGCATTTTATCGAACTTTGATGTATCACCTTCCATTTCTCTTAACGTGGTGATTTTATCTTCCGCAGTTTTTATGTATTTTTCTCTGTATACATTCACTATGTTCTTACAGTCCACTATGTGTCCATGAGCTCCAATGTAATTGTCCTTATCCAATTCCTCTTTTGCACTTGAAATAAATGAAAGACATTTTTTCTTTTCATCCCCTTCTTCCAAGTAATTTACGATTTCACTGAAAATTTTTATCTCAACGATTATGCCTTTTCTTATGCCCTTTCTGTCCCCTGTCTTGCCGCTATTAAGCTCTATTGCCCTGTTGAATGCCTCCAAGGCCCCATCATACATGTGCGCTTTATACAAAGTGAGAGCCTTATTAGTCAAGATATTGTCATCTTCGGAATCTATATTCAAGGCAGAATCAAAGCATTTAATGGCACTTTCGTACTCTTCCATTTCTGTAAGTACAATCCCTTTATCATTTAAGAGCGCCTTCTTATTATCCCCCAAATCCAAAGCTTTATCATAGCATTTTATTGATTCCTCATATCGTTTTAATTTTACCAGGGCTCTTGCTTTGTTGTGAAACGCAGTTATGTCTTTTGGGTGAGAATCAAGAATATGATCATATATTTTTATTGCCCTCTCGTATCTTTTTAATTTTTCCAATGCCTCGCTGCAATCTCTCAGTGCATCGATATTTTTTGGATCCTGCGCAAGAATCTTATCGCATGTATAAACCACATCCTCATTTTTTCCTAGGATTTTTAAGGCATCCTTCTTCATAATCCATATTTTCAGGTTCTCAGGCTCAAGGGCCAGAGCTTTATCGTAAGCCGAGAGGGCATTGTCATGCTTTCCTAGCTTTGTCAATGCATATGCCTTGTCCTCCCATGCCCTGGCGTTATTTGGGGCAAGGGCAAGAATTTTATCGCATGTTATGTCAAGCTCCTTAAAATTTTCAAGGATCTTGAGAACTTCCCTTTTTTTATCCAAGGCTTTGAAGTTTTCTGAATTTACATCAAGCACCTTGTTCAATGTGTCCAAGCCCTCGTAATCTCTTTTCATATTCACCAAAATTAAGCCTTTACCAAGTAAAGCATCCTCATATCTTTCATTCAGAACTAATGCCAAATCAAAGGATTCTAGAGCCTCCTCATTACGATCCAATTTCTCCAAAGATAAGCCTTTTAAGTAAGGGTATTCAGGATTTTCTGGATCTATGGCAAATGCCTTTTCGTAGGAGACAAGTACTTCTTGGTAATTCTCTTTGGCAAGTAGAATCTTTCCTCTCTTGTCCCATAGATTAACATCATTCTCATCGAGTGCAAGTGCTTTGTCATAGCAGCTTACTGCATCCTCATAATTCTCCAGGTGTTTTAAGGCATCACCCTTATTTTCAAAAATATCTTTACTGTCGGACTTGATCTTCAAGGCATAATCATAGTATTTTACTGCTTCCTCATAGGCCCCAGTGCGGCTTAAGGCAACTCCTTTATTAAAGAGTGCATTCAAGTTATCAGGATTTATTTCCAATAGTGTATCAAAGATATCTATTGCCTCTTCGCTTCTTTTAAGATTCACGAGTGAAGCACCCTTGTCTTCCAAAGCCTCGGTATTTTTGGATTCGATACCCAGTATTCTTTCGCAAGTGTTTATTATCTCCTCGTATTTGTCCAATTTTTTCAATACATTCTTCTTTTTAATTAAAATTTCCAGATTCTCAGACTCTATCTCCAAGGCTTTGTCGTAGGATGAAACTGCCTGTTCATTGTCCCCGAGCTCTTCTTGTATATAACCCATGTCAATCCATGTATCCAACTCATTGGGGAATAATTCCAAGATGGTTTCGCAGGTCTTAAGAACCTCTTCTAGTTGGTTCAGATTCCAATAAGCTTGTTTTTTGTTTATGAGGGTTTTCAAATCTCTTGGCTCTAAAGCCAGCACATCATTAAAAAGCTCTATGGCCTCTTCGTGCCTTCCTAAAATGAGCAATACCGATCCTTTGTCATTTTTTGCCTGGATGTTCTTTGAATCGAGCTCTATGATCCTATCGCATACTATTAAAACATCCTCGTGCATTGGAAGTGCCATCAATGCCTTTTTTTTGTTTTCGAGGGTAGGGATATTATCTGGTGCCAATGAGAGGGCTTTTTCGTAATCATTTACAGCTTCTTCGAATTTTTCCATTTCAAAGAGTACCAAACCCTTATTGTTCCATAGCTCCATGTCTTCCTCATCCAATTTTATAGCATTTTCATATGCATCTTGTGCTTCTTTTAATGAACCATTTAAATGAAGAATAGATCCCAATCCCTTCCAAAGCAGCTTATCCTTATCATCTAACTCTATTCCCTTCTTGAAGCTTAAAGTAGCTTCATCGTAATCCTCCATTTTTCCAAGAATCTCGGCTCTTTTGGCCCATATATCCTTATCCTTTGTATCTATCTTTAGGGCTTGGTCATAACATTCCAGTGCATCCTGAAATTTCCCTTTCTCAGAGAGGACTTTCCCCTTCATTACCCATATGTTTGTATCCTCTGGGGTGAGTCTCAGGATTCTATCATAGAATTCCATCTCATTTGGATGGTATTCCAATATAGATAAATAGCATTCTTTTGCCAAATCAGGCCTGTTCATCCCCTCATAAGCCTCTCCTTTAAAATCCAAAGCTTTTTTGTCTTTAGGCTCGATTTTCAAGGCAGTATCAAATGATTTTACAGCATCACTGTGCATCTTTGAGGTTAACAAAACCAAGACCTTTCCTCGCAATGCCCAGCAATCGACATTCCTTGGCTCGAGATGAAGAGCTTTTTCAAATACTTTTAGGGCATCATTTAGCCTATTGACCTTAATGAGGGCCTGGCCAAGATCTTTGTACAATTCCAGGGCATCGGTTTTGTGGGAGGGTAATTCATCCTTATGCGAGTCAAGATAATCCATAGTCTCCCGAAAGTGTGCGATTGCCTCGGCCTCTTTTCCAGATAGAATGCAATCATTACCAGATTCCAGGAGATATTTTGGCCTTTTTGGGGTGAATCTCTCCTTGGTAGCAACAGCTGTAATCTTCTTCTTTTTCACCATTTTCCCCCACCAAACTAAGAATCTAATAGTATTTAGTAAGCTTTAAAGCCTTCGGTATTTATTTTTTTAGCGATATTTATTGTTCTTGTCAGACAAAATACGATGATTTGTCATAATATATATTTAATATTGGCTTTAAAACCACGGAATATTCATCAAACCGACAAAAATTATATATACTATAACTTACATATAGGCATATAGCAGACAAAGTGTCTGACAAATGACGTAGCGACATTTGCATCGCACGCAGAATAAAACCCAATAGGATGGGATGCCCATGAATGTAGTGAAAAAGAGAAAAATTAGACGTGCAAAGGATTCAATGAACCCGTATCTCCGCGGTGCAACACCTGAACAGCGAAGGTGGCTTAAAACCCACACTATTTCTGATCTGGAAGAAATTGCAGATACGCTGGAGTTCCAAGGGGAAGACGTTGAGGGCATAAGGCGAGTCATAAATGATCTAACAAATATCGCCGAGAACTTGGGAATACCAATTTCAAGACGTGCCGACTACGATCTCCTAGAGTTCGTCAGAGCCGAAGAAGCACAAGCAGAGGCTTAAACAATTAAAATACGGGTGTTTGGGCCCCAAAGATGGGCCCATTACCTCAATATTCCAGAGGTGTTCAGTGTGAGTGAGGACGGCAGACGAGAGTACTTGATCCTTCAGGATGTTTACAAAAAATACGTGATGCCTTATTATCAGTGGAGGCGAAGTAATCGATATTAAGGCGTCCATAATTCGCCTTGGGTGGTTTGGAGCTATTTTTTGTTCTTAGGGTAGCGTATCCACATTTTATAGAGTAAAATATTTATCAAAAAAAGCGTATTTATGAGGAGTTTGGGGGATGAAATTGATAAAGGAAACTCCTTCTGAAAATGAGACAGAGAAAGATGAGCCAAAAGACGAATCAGAAGCCAAAACAGATGAAGAGATGGAAACTAAAAAGACGAAGAAAGACCGTGGAAAATACGTTTTTGAGTGTCAGAAGTGCGGTAAGTGCTGTGAGAAAAAGGAGGCAGTGATCATCAGTATGGCTGATCTATCCCGGTGGAACGAAGATATGACACTTCCTTCTGTTTATCAATTCCTTGAAATAGAGATCAAAAACAACGATCACGTACAAATATCGTTGAAGAAACCCGAAACCGAGGAGGGGAAAGCAGAAGAAGGCTGCCCCTTATATGATGAGCAAAACAAGATATGCAACATCTACTTTTCCATACCACTTTACTGCAAATCCTTCCCTCTGGGATACGATGGTGATAAATATTTTCTCAAGGATAAAAGCTGTCCTGGAATCGGATGCGGAAAGATGAGCGAGGAAACTTTAAAGAAAGCAAGATGTGATGCAAAGGAGGATTTTGAGGCAAGGATTTCAACTGCAATGCTTTTACCTGTAATTAACGGACTTGCTCTCAAATTTCTGATGGAGCAATCAAAAAAACAAATCGAGAGACTATCTGAGGATCAAAAGGAGAAATTAAAGGAGATAATGGGAGAAGAAGGAAATAATAGGACCACTTAGAAAAGGATGTTTTAATGGAATTGAGGTGTACATTATACCAACAGAAATAAACTTATTCTCCCCAAAATCTTTTACTCTTCTCACTCACTGATCTCGACTTTTACCTGCCCAAAGGTTTTGCGTACAACATTGAGGATGTTTTCCACCTCTTTTGAGTTGCGATCATATCTTTTCGGGTAATTTTGTCTCCTGCTCGTTTGGGCGATGAGCCAATCCTTCTGCTGTGGTTTGTGGGCACGAACGAGTCTGATGCTGCCAAGTTCGTTGATATGGATAAATGGCTTCTTTCTCCATAAAATCCTGTCAATTGGAGTGGTGGGCATGAGTATTCCCTTCTCATACACCTTGATGGGAAGATACTTTGTGAGCTCCTCTCTTATAAATCTATCAAGGAAATAGAACAAGATGAGGGTAACGATAATGGAAATCAAAAGCCCCACAGCCAGCCATTGAACAGTTACGCCCTGCCATGCCTTTACACCATACACCGCCCATGTCAAGATCAAAAAAAGTAGGGATACAACAATGATTATGTGATTTGGATTGAGTTCAGCCTGGGCCCTTCTCTTCTTAATATCCTCCTCGTACAGGAGCCTTCCTTTCTCATCCATTGTCTCGCCAGGTCTATTATCATATTCCTCGTACATAAAGATATCGTGGGATATCCACGGGAATTCCTATTACATTTTATGCCCTAAGGGGTAACAATTTATACCCCAAAAAATATATCTTATCTGGTATGTCCAAGAAAATCAAGTTATTTGTGCTATTTCTGGTAATCGTTGTCATCATCGCCGCAGTTGGTGTATATGCACTTAAACAGGCCCAAGAGGCGACAAACTATACCATAGTAGGATTCGATTATCAAAGGGCTTATAATGACTGTGATTATCTGACATCAATTGGACCTAGATTGGCAGGAACAGATAATGAATACCAAGGTGCCATGTACATAAAAAACCAATTTCAAGAGGCAGGGCTTTCCAACGTTCATTTGGAGAGTTTTTCTGCTCTTCTTTATGAGGTAAACAGCGCCAGTGTTTCCCTAGTGCCATATGGACCCTTGGGAAATCTGCCCAGCAGATTCGAGGATCCAATACAATATGCACACACCATAGATTTTGTGGCTCAAGGCTATTCTGGTTCTTATATTTGGTCAGATTTTAATGATGATCTGGAAATAGTGGATGTTGGTGATGGAAAGGACGATTTACTCTTCGAGGAAGCACAAGGCAAGGCAGCAATAGTCTCGCAGGACGAGAATGCAGCCTCGAACACAGAGCTTTTCTTTAGGGCTGAAGATTGCGGTGTAGCTGCGTTGATTCTTCACAATACACGCTTTACAGAGAAGCTGGGGTATATTCCCATTTCCAAGTCAACAGGTTTACCAGATGATGAATCAAGTTATCCTGACATTCCATTTTTCATGGTGTCCAATGATGTTGGGAACGAGTTAAAGGAAAGTATAAACTCGAATTATAAGCTAAGAGTGGATTTCGATGTCACAGTGGAGGAAAGGGATCTGTGGGTGGTTGTGGGGGATGTTTTGGGATCAGAAAAACCCAATGAGTATGTCATGCTGGGCGCGCATCATGACACAGTCTACAATGGTCCAGGTGCAATAGATAACACAGTTGGCACAGTCACTGTAATCGAGCTTGCAAGACAACTAGCAAAGTACGAGCCCAAAAGGACGATACGACTTGTGACATGGGGCGGTGAGGAGGAAGGATTGTTCGGATCAATTATGTACGTTGAAAAGCATAGAGATGATATTCTTAAAAACTGCAAGATGTATCTGAATTTTGACATGAACAATGTTGATTTGGAGCGGGGGAATTCCCTTCCCTTGTCAGTTTCCGACAATAAGTCAATTGATCACATGGAGAACATTGCGGGTCAGCTGCTGAATAAATACAAGGAACTCAAAAAATACAACATTCAAATCGAATACAATGATCTAAAAAGCGGGGGAAGCGACCAGTTGATATTTGCTAGAAACGATATCAAAGCTGCAGCCTGCTGGGGATCTGGGAGCTGGGAGTATCATACTTATTTGGATAACATAGATCATGTAAACGCCGAGTCTATATCTGTGGGGGGTAGGATATTCGGAAGCTATGCATTATACCTTGCTGAAAAATGATTTGTGGATGTAAAAGGAGGAAGTGAAGAACAATGAGGCCATTTAAATCGCTGATATCATTTGAGGAGGCTCAAAAGATCGCCTTGGACGCAATAAATCCAATTTCCAGGACAGAGAAGGTTAAAGTTCAGGATTCAATCAACAGGGTTCTAGCAACAGGTATTCAAGCACAAATGGCAGTCCCGCCATTTGATAGGGCTGCAATGGATGGTTATGCTGTTTTGGCATCTGATACCTTTGGTTCTGGGCGGTTTGATCCCAAGGTTTTGAAACTTGTGGGCTCAGTTCATGCAGGTGAGGTTTTGAATGTGGAGGTTAACCAGGGGCAGTGTGTGGAAATAGCAACTGGGGCCAAGATCCCCAAGGGTGCAGATTCTGTTGTCATGATCGAGGATACAGAAAGAGAAAACCATGAAGTAAAGGTATTCAAACCTGTTTATCCCCAGGCCAATATGTCACTTTCAGGCTCAGACATCTCAGAGGGAGAGATGGTTTTAAATGAGAATGAAGTTTTAGGTCCAGGTAAAATCGGAGTTCTGACCTCACTAGGTTTAGAATATGTCAAGGTATATGAAAAACCAAAGGTTGCCATAATCCCCACAGGAAACGAGGTAGCAGAGGTGGGAGATGATTTAAAGGATGGCCAGGTTTTCAATTCCAATTCCTATGCACTTTCAGCAATAGCAAAAGAAAATGGTGCTATTCCCATGCGGATGGGCATTGTGGAGGATACACAAGATTCACTTAAATCGGCAATTAAAAAGGCACTCTCAAATGATTTTGTTGTTTTAAGTGGCGGAAGCTCTGTGGGAGAAAGGGATGTATTGGTAGATGTTGTAGAGGAACTTGGAGAGATACTGTTTCACGGAGTTCAGGTCAAGCCTGGAAAACCACTTTTACTGGGCCAGGTGGAAAAGAAGCTGGTTCTCGGAACACCAGGTTATCCCACCGCCTGCCTCATTGACGGATATGTATTCATGGCGCCTATGATAAGAAAACTTGCTCACCTTCCTGCAATTCAGAGACAAAAAGTCAAGGCCAAGATTTCCCGGAGGGTTGTATCCACCCTTGGAAGGCAGCAGTTCTTGACTGTGAGGTTAGAGAATGGGGAAGCCATTCCTGTATTCAAGGAATCAGGTGCCATAACCAGCATGGCAGAGGCAGTGGGCTTTGTTGAGATACCTGCAAATGTGGATCTTGTTGAGAAGGGAGATTCAGTCGAGGTTGTACTTTTTTAGGTGGTGCTTTTATGATACTGGGAATCTATGGTAAATCAAAATCAGGGAAAACCTCCTTGATTTCGAGGTTGATTGGCGAGTTGAAGAAGAAAGGCTACAAAGTAGGCTCTATAAAAAACATACATCAAAAGGGATTCACCATTGATACCGAGGGTAAAGACACATGGGAGCACACACAAGCAGGAGCCCAAGTCGTGGTTGCACGATCAGAAGATGAGGTTGCATTTCTGGTGAATTATTCAATGTCTCCTTCGGAAGTTACAGCCATAATTGAAGGCATGGCAGGACTGGATATTGTTCTGGTTGAGGGATACTGGGAGGATGACAGCCCCAAGGTTGCAGTGGGCGAAATTGAAGAAAAGCCAAACACCGTGCTGAGGTACAAGGATAATTTTGATAAGATACTTGGATTTGCATTTGAAGGTATTGAGGAGGAAAGGGTTCTTAAACAGCTTCCGGGCCTTGATTGCGGAAAGTGTGGTATGGATACCTGTAAACAGCTAGCTGGGGGAATAAGAAATGACGAAAACACATTTGAAGACTGCTATTATTTTTCTGAAAAGAGGGTTTCTTTGGAAGTAGGCGGAAATGAAATCCCATTGGGCAAATTTGCCAAGGAGATGGTGGCTGGGACTATTGCGGGTATGGTTTCCTCTTTAAAAGGAGTTGAGGAACCAAAAGACATAAAAATCGAGATTAAAGGTTAGATACTAATAAAAACTGTCCAAAAAGTGTTCCAATTATATTTAATAAGGTATTTAATATATATTAATCTATATCAGGAAGAATTTCCATGAAAAAGCGTTTAAATAGGTTAACTGCAAATATTATAATCTTCCTAGGTATTTGTTTTATATTACTATTTTTATTCATTGGTTCTGTCAGTGCTCAAGGGGGCTCCATTTGTGGTACTGTTATAGATAGAAACACAGGTGAACCCATTGCCAATGCCTCTGTGTCTATAGCTTCCTCCGAAACTGGAGATGTGATTGCTACAACCGTAACCGCATCTGATGGATACTATAATGTAACTGGTCTAGACGCTGGTACCTATACTGTGACCATTTCTGCTGAAGGATATCTTGCCCAATATCACGAAGTCGAGATACAAAGTCAAACATTTGGAGGAGAAGATGCAGTACTGCTGGATGTGGATCTTGTTCCAATTTATGAGGATGGGGGAGATGGAAATGGAGATGGTGGAGGATGGGATGGAGACGGAGACAGGGACGGGGGCGGGACTGGTCCTGGTGATGATGAAAAAGGTGAAGGGGCATTTCATTTTTCCTTATTCTTTCAGACTTTTTTTGTCATTATCATAGCCATCTTATTATCATTAATAATGTACTCTAAGATCAAGCGGGAGAACATGCTGAAAAATGCTGTAAGAAAGCGAATCTTTGATTATGTCAATGAAAATCCCGGAATGCATTACCGCGGAATTCTAAATGAACTTAATTTACCAATGGGGGTGCTCTCCTATCATTTGAATCGTCTGGAAAAAGCACAGTATATCAGGTCGCGGCAAGACGGAATGTACAGGCGGTTCTACACAAAAGGACCGAAAACAGATATGCGGTTCTTTTTGTCCGATATCCAGGAATCGATACTCAGTGTCATAAAGGAGAACCAGGGTATATCCCAGAGCAAGATCGCCGAGAGGATAAGTGTTTCAAGAAAGGTAGTAAATTATCACGTGAACATCCTGGATCAAGCGGGACTAATATTTGTAGAGAGACAGGGAAGGGAATCTGCCTGCTATCCCAGGGACCTAAGAGCATGGGAGATGGGACAAAGATAATCTCTACTTTTTCGCAGATAGTGTTCCATTAACTATATATAATTGAGAAGAAAGCGTTCCAAACTTGTTATTAATACTGCCATCAATTAATTTTTAAGGATAATAGGAGAGTGATATGGGATGAAAAGAACTGGCCGAAGTAAGAATAAAACGTTCATGAGAGTGTATTTAGCAGCATTTTGTGTCTTATTGATGGTAATTTCAGCCATACAAGTTCAGGGCTTTGTGAATGTGAGCATATTAAGACCTGAAGGTACAATCATAGGATTTGTGACAGATTGTGAAACAGAAAGACCAATTCAAGGAGCATTGATGACCTTGACTTATCATGATATGGTTCGCACAACGCTCACAGATGAGCAGGGTAAATACTACTTTACAAATGTTCCAGAATGCTTCTGTCTAAAGAATGTATCTGCAAACAAAATAGGATATGAAGGTCAATACAAATTGGTGGCTGTTTATGATATCACATATGTGGATTTTTCATTGGTACCAACCAATGATAAAGATGAGCCTGATGAGCCCGAAGAACCAGAGGATCCAGATGAACCCGAAGATCCCGAAGATCCAAAGGACCCACCTGAGGATCCAGATGAGCCTGATAGAACTCCTATCCCAACTCCACCAAAAGATGATGAACCTATGGAAGGTATTATAACTGGCATTGTAACTGATTCTGAGACTGATTTACCAATTGCTGATGTCAAGATGATCCTTGAATATCATGGCACCACTCGCACGGAGTACACAGATTCAGAAGGTTGGTACACCTTCTATGATGTTCCTATTTGCTTTTGTCTCAAAAATGTATCAGCATATAAAAGGGGATATAAGAGCCAATCCCAGTTGGTAGCGGTTTCAGAGATCACTTATGCAAACTTTTCCCTTGAGCCAGAAGAAATCACTGACTCTGAATCTGATTCTGGTATTGTTTCAGGTGGAACCAACGATATGCAATCATGTACGGATTCAAATATTAATTACCTTGCATTAAGTGGTCTTCTTGTAGGATTGGTAGTTAGTGCAATTGGAGTTTGGATCTATTCAATTAAGAAAAAAAATCCTAAATAAATCTCATGGACCCCCAATTTCGTACCTCCTCCTTAATACCTCAGCTTCCCTACCCACTTATTTCCTTTTGTTTAGGTTTGGGGGTCTTTTTATTTTTTATAGGTAGTTTATAAGGGGCTTTAACAAAGCGCAATTTTTATATTCTCTGAGGTTCCTTTAACATCCTATATTGGAGTTGAGAAAATGGACAAGTGCAGCATATGTATGAAGACAGTGGCCGAAGAAAATAAGATACATGCCTACACAAAAGAAGGCGAGGGCTGCTGCAAAGTTTGCTGGGATTGGTTAAAGGAAAATTTTCCGCTTAATGTGGAAGGTGAGGGGCAGTAGATTTTTTACAATGTACTTCCTTTTTCTTATCTGTCACCCTAAAAACACGAAGGTAAAATGGATTGTCTTCTAACATAATTTATGTCAAACCTATTTTTTTTATATACATGCAAATGTGTTCCAGAAGCATTAAATAATTGTCTTGATTTTGTTCCAACTTTCTTTAATAACGCTCCCTCCAATATTAGTATTTTAGGTGATATGAAATGGATAAGAAAGAAAAGGAATTGGAGGATTCCCAGGGAAGGCGAATTATCGCATCCGTGGGAATTATAGTGTTGGCCCTCGTGATGGTAGTCGTTGTTGCCAGTGCTCTTTCACCTGCACCAGCAGATGAACCTGAAAAACAAGCAAGGCTGTACGTGGATGAAGTTTTTTTTGTGATATCTGGGTCGGATTTTCATTCCGAAAACGTGAAAATCGACATAACGACATTCATCACAAACAAAGGGACTTTGGATGCAAAGGATGTGGAGATTAAGGCATTTGCTATTGATGTTGACAGCAATCTCGCCATGGATAAAGCCACACTCGCAGTTGGTCAAATCCCAATTGAAAAAACAGTAAGTTCCGAATTCTCACTGACTGTACCAAACTATGATTCCTACAACATAAGACTGATAATACTGGAAAGTGGAAAGATCGCAATCAAGGGCAGTGGAAGTGTTCATCTGGATAGGGAATTTGGAGGAAGAGGTACCAGGTTTTCAACCGATAATGGTTATGGGGATGGAGATGGTGATGGTGATGGAGCCGATGGAGGTGATGGTGACGGAGATGGTTATGCTATTTTAGGCGAAAAAGGGGAGTACTCCTCAGGGGGATTACTATTGTTACTGCTTTTTTCTGCAGTCTGTGTGATCATATTTGCATTGGTCATCATCTTTAAAAAGTCCCCTGCTCCCCAGAATCCTTATGGAACCTATCCACCTCCCAACTATTTAGTAACAAGTGAAGAAAAAGATAGTAATTTGCCCCTCTTTATGGCTCCTAACATCCAAGAGGCAATAGTTGTGGAATCTGAAGAGCAGGATTCTCCCCTTGACAAGGCTCATCTATCTGGGTAATTGTTTGAATACGATAATCCTCTTATATAAATCATCTTTGTATAAAGTAACCAGGAGGTGATGATTTATATATAAATGGGCCTTCTTCATCAGAAGATACCGAGAATTAAGAAGAACTACTCAAAGTAAATCAAAATAGACAGTAACCTATTTCAATGATTTTCCATGTACCTATTCCGGAAAAATGAATTCAAAGATACTGTTTGTGGAACCTCCGAAGGACTATTGGTTTATCATGGGTGAGTATCTCCCTCCACCCACGGTGCTTTTGATATTGGCAGCGTACGTCGAAAGGGAATTACCTGATATGGAAATAGAAATACTGGACTGCCAGGCCCAGGAAAAAACCTGGGAGGATATAGGGAAACACGTCGAATCATTCTCACCAGGGATCGTGTCAACTTCAGGATTCACCTGCAATGCATATGCCTGTGCTAGGGTTGCAGAGATTGCCAAGAAGGTAAATGAGGACATCGTGACTGTGCTTGGAGGACTTCACTTTTCACAGGTTCCAGAGGAATCCCTCTCTGATTTTCCAGAAATCGATTATATAGTCAGGGGAGAAGGGGAGCAGACACTTGTCGAGCTTATCAAAACTTTAAGAAATGGTAAAAACGCAAAAGATGTGAAGGGATTATCATTTACTCATAATGGAAATATCATCCATACACCAGATCGTCCTCTAATCGAGAACCTTGATTTGTTACCCTATCCTGCATATCATCTCGTGGAAGACCAGACAAAAAAATATCACTTCACAATGATGGCAGGAAAGAACACGATCTATATGGTGATGGAAGGCTCAAGGGGATGCACTCATAAATGCTCCTTCTGCACCCAATGGAGCCATTGGAACAGAACCTGGAGAACTAAATCTGCAAAGCGGATTGCAGATGAAGTGCAATATCTTAACGATAGTTTTGGTGGGCAGTTCATATGGTTTACAGATGACAACTTCGATTATCAAAGGCGGGGAAAGGAGTTGTATAGTGAATTAAAACAGAGAAAATTCAAGGATGACATCATGCTGTTTTTCCAGGCGAGAACTGATGATGTGGCAAACAATCCTGATCTGGTGGCGAAGTTCAGGGAAGTAGGTAACTACTGGGTCATGATGGGTGTGGAGAGTCACTCCAAGGAAACACTTAAGGAATTTAAAAAGGGAATTTCTGTTCCAGATTCCTACAAAGCAGTAAAAGTTCTCAACGAAAGCGATATATTCTCCCATGCAATGTTCGTCATCGGTACAAGAAATGATACCCAGGAATCAATAAATGACCTGAGGCAGTTTTCCATGGATCTGGGCTCTGATTTCTCGATTTACACATGTCTTACACCATATCCAGGGACAGTGTACTATAAAACTGCAAAAAAGAACGGGTGGATAGAAGATCCAAATTACGCCAATTACGACATGGCTCATGCCATCATGCCCACAGAGACCTTAGCGCTAAAGGAGGTGCAGGAGGAATTGTGGAAATGCTATAGGGAAAGGTACGGCTCAATTCCTAGAAACATTGCGGGGGTGTTTTCCAGAAAAAAGCTCAAGAGAAACCTGTATCGCCACTACGCCGGCCAGCAGGTATTGAGGAAACTGAGGCGCTTGATTTGAAACAAAAGAAAACAGTTATTACTTATATGATTCTTTCAGTCTTGGGAGCTGTCTTACTCCTGTTAATTTCTATTTTTCCACCTTTAGATGCAGGCTCCGTATATTTAACTGACAGGTTGATTGTAGGAGGGGCATTTATTGCATGCTGTGTATTTGGAATCTCGCTTGCTATAAAACCGGGTTGGATTAGAAGATTATCTAATAAAGCAAATCATGGGGCCGAAATCACAAAAGGAGTTAAAGTCAAAAGGAGCCGCAGGGGGCATCATCCTGATTGTCATGGTTTTCAAACCCACATTATCAACACAAAAAAAAAGGGATTTTGTGCGGGTTGCACGGGTCTTGCAATTGGTTCAGTGTCCTCGATTATATTTACAGCCTATTATATCGTGTTTTGGGTTGGGATTCCATGGATAATTCTGTTCCTCCTAATCTTACTTGGAATCTTGTTAATTGTATTCAACTATATGGAAGTTGTGAATCCTTATAAAAAATCCTTTTTACACCTAATTTCCAATGTATTTCTGATAATTGGTTTCTTACTTGTTGTAATAGGTGTATTTCAATCAACTGGTAATATATTCATCGGTATATCGGCTGTATTAATATCATTTCTTTGGTTGGATACACGAATCCAGCTTTCGAGCTGGAGACACACCAAGATATGCAAAACCTGTAAAAAAACCTGCAAAGCTTACTAGGGTTGACTTTGCCTTGAGAGCATTCTGAAGCCTGCAATTATTATTGCCAATGCGATTACAAGGCCGATGATCCACCAGAAATTGAAATCATGCAACCATTGAGGCAGATCTAGCCCTGGAATATTTCTAAGAACTTCGATTAGTATCAGAATCCCCACAAGAAGAATGATAACTCCCCAAAATGCAGGGGCACTTTTTCCCTGTGCGGCACAATCTTCCTCACATTCTTCGTCTCTTTTTGTCTTTCTATATTCCCTTGGAGGTCCTGTTAAGGAGGCTCCACATTTGTTGCAAAATTGTGCCACATCTTCATTTTGCTTCCCACATTTCTGACAATATACCACTTACTTCACCTCCAATTGGGAATCTCATTTGGGCTACTTTATATTTTCCTTTGAATAATAATATAATTACAAGGCCGGTCAAATCCAAGAAACCAGCAAAAAACCGAGATTAATCCTCCACAATCTTGCCGCCGCGCCATTCAGAAATGGGGACTGAGAATTTCTCCTCCACCTGCTCCCTCCAGTACGGGCCTCCATTATAGGAGCAAAACGGAATAAGTCTTCCATCTGGAGTTGCGTAATGAACTGCACAGCGCTGAACCCTCTGGATATCGTAGTTATAGAGGTCCTGAAAATGCATACCCCCCACGAACATGGTCCTCCACGTGAACTGGCCCACAGCCTGCTTATCTCCTTCAGAGATTATGCCTCCTATTAGTGCAGGAATATCAAGACCCTCGGGCATCTCGTTCTCGTTGATGTACTGTCCAAAGTACTTGTTGAAGTTCTTAACCAGGCTCTTTTGCTTGGATTTATCTGTTTTTACAGCGCCCATCAACCTTAAGAAGAGCTGGGCTCCCTTGCCACTGGCCTTGTCAGCAAGTCTCATCATTTGAGACATCATCCCCGGAACATCAACGAACTTGGTAACAGGTATGATCTTGCCGTCCTCCTGAATAAATAGGTATGCAGCTATTCCGCAGTGGGAATGGCATGTGAATGTCAGCTTGGCAGATCCAGCAATAACACCTGAAAGATAGGATATAGGCGCCACAGTGGGCACTGGATAGAAATCATCCTTAGTAAGGTATGGCGTGTGATCAACTAGCCTGTCTACCAGATCCGTGAGCGTGAACCTCTGCCTGTTTCTCTTCTCTCTTGAGATTCTTCCAGTGAAGGCCACTGGCTGGAAGTTCACACCTTTGATAACATCGCAGTTTTCTATGGCAAAATCCAGAATCGGGCCCACTTGATCGTCATTTATTGTATTCACGATTGTGGGAACAAGTACAGTGGAAAGAGGCTTTGGATTGGTCATTCTGTTGTGCTCAATTGCCTTTATTTTCGTATCTAGAAGGGGTTTTCCCCTGCAGCTTATGTAGTTCTCCTCCTTAACGCCGTCGAATTGTAGATAAACTGTATGCATACCAGCGTCCACGAGTTCCTGGGCATAGGAAGGGTCCCTTGCCAGTTTGATGCCGTTTGTTGCCATCTGGACCTGGGAGAAACCCAGTTCATTAGCCTTTTTCACGATATCAAGGAATCTAGGGTGAAGTGTGGGCTCTCCTCCAGAGAACTGGACAGCATGGGTAGGAACTGGCCGCTCGGCCCTAAGAAGCTCAAGCATCTTCACGACCTCTTCGTAGGAGGGTTCGAATACGTATCCTGCGGCATTTGCGTTTGCAAAGCAGATTGGGCACTTTAGATTGCATCTGTTCGTCAAATCGATGTTTGCCAGGGCGGTATGGCTGAAATGCTGATCGCATAGGCCGCATTCTGAAGGACATCCCATTCTGTTCTTTGTATTCGGGTTCTCCACTCCTATTCCATCCAAGGCGAACTTTTCGGCTTTAAGATACAAATCTACATCACTCCAGATTATATCCTTAACCTCGCCGTGCTCCTTACACTCCTTTTGCATTACAACCTTACCGTTCTCCTCGAAGATATCTGCATCGATTACAGCTTTACACTCTGGACATAGTGATTGCGTTTTCTTTGGCAGGCCAATTGAGGCTTTGCTTGGTTGAACTGTCATAAAATCACGCAAATTGACATTAAAATAAGTTAATTTAAAATTTTTGTAGCGATTACTGCTACAAAATATGGATATATAATTATATACCAAGAAAATGGATATCAATCAATGAGCCTTAATATCTACTATCACATACCCCTTCCTGATGAAGATACTAAAGTTATGTGTACGTTTTTCCCCTGCCCCGGGTGGAGTGGAATCACAGCAGATGAGAGTGGCAAAGGAGCTTATAAGACAAGGTCACGATGTTGAGGTCTTCTGCTCTGATTTATACACAGAGATTCCTTGGAAGAGATTGGATGAACCTTACTCTAATGTAGAAGGCATACCTGTTCGGAGATTCAAGGCATACTCCCTCCCAGGTGATATGCAGTACTCGATCATGCCCTCTATGGTAGGGGCTGTGCTCAAAGAAAGATGGGACATCATCCATGCCCACTCCTGGGGATTCTATCCCTCCCATGTGGGTGCCATTGCTAAACGAGCAAAAAGAGGGAAATTCGTTTTAACTCCTCATCTTCACCCTGGTGAGACCTCCTGGGGGGGAGAGAGAAGAAAAAGGGCAAGGGGCATTTACGACAAGTACCTTTCAAAAAGGGTGACCTCAGCGGCTTCTAGGGTGATCTGCGTTTCACAAGGGGAGATGAAATATGCAGTTGAGGCCGGAATAAGTCCCAATAAAATCGTGATAGTACCTGACAGTGTTGATGTATCGCGTTTTGATGGACTTGCAGAAGGTATATTTAAGAAGAAATATGGAATTCATTATGACTTCGTCCTTTTTGTGGGTCGGTTGGCAAAGAACAAGGGCCTGGAGTATCTTGTTGGAGCCATGCCTGATATACTGAATGATTTTCCAAATACAAAATTGGTTCTAATTGGCGAGGACGAGGGAATGCATAATAAACTTATAGGTCATGCAAAAGAACTTGGTATTGAACATAACATTTTATTCTTGGGGATGCTAGATGATAATGAGGTATCAGAGGCCTTTTTGGACTGCAGTGTTTTTGTCTTGCCCTCGGAATTTGAGGCATTCGGGATAGTGTTGATCGAGGCCATGGCAGCAGGAAAACCTACAGTTGCCACAAGAGTTGGCGGGGTGCCTTATGTGGTAGAGGAAGGAAAGACCACAACCCTTGTTGATTATGCAGACAGCAATCAGCTGGCAGTGGCAATTTGCGATCTTCTTTTGAATGAGAAAAAAAGGATCTCCTTTGGAAGGTCCGGTAGAAAATTGGTAGAGAACAACTTTACAATTGAGAAAGTTGTTAACAGACTACAGAAGGTTTATTTGGAGGTCTTAAAAGACTCATAAAAAAGCAGGTACAGAGTTACCTCTCATGATAACAAAGAAGGCTTATCCCACGAAAGCAAATGTATTTTTTGTTTCGTGTAAAAGGCTGAAAGAAGGAGAAATTATCATTTTTTTTTGCGATGGTTTCTCCTTGGTTCCTCCAACAGCCTCAACTGTATGATAATCAAACTAGGCTTTATCTTTCGATTATATTTGCCTGCTGCAATTCTCCACCGAAGTCGT
Source organism: Thermoplasmata archaeon (assembly GCA_020348445.1). GTDB lineage: Archaea > Thermoplasmatota > Thermoplasmata. The sequence goes on along the minus strand of CP070751.1, from coordinate 3,342,099 downwards.
TGATGACACCGTTTGTCAGGTGGAACCTCATCCTCAACTTCCCATTTTCAAAGAATAGATATGCGGTTTTTAGTTGTGAGATATACATGCTTACCCTCTTTCCTTTCCTCGTCAACCTTCTCTCAACGCACCGAAGCAGTCCCGCCTTTTCCAGTTCTTTAATCTTCCTATAGCATGCCGCGATAGGAATACCATATTTCTCGGAAAGTTCAATGGCGCTCTTCGGTTTTTTTGCTGTGCCGACGAGGATTCTTACCGAATATTTATCTGTTATCAGTTGCGATGCTTCAAATAGGTCCATAGGGCTCCCCCATCCAAAAGGATGCGTATCCAGATAAGAAAACACACAGGTGGTTCTCTTGCTTTCTAAGTATGTCAAGGGTAAATATATAAACTATCTTCTTTGATTATCATGGGTGATAATCGTTTAAATTCAATTAAATATAAAAATAATTTCAGTTGCCAAAAAAGTTCAATGCCAGATCAAGCTAAACATCGATTTTTTAAACCTACTTATCGCTCTCTTTTTTTACTTCGACCTTACTCTCTAATGCTCTACAAATTTTCATTTTACTTTTCACTTTTGATCTTTCTCATCTTCAAACAATACTGTGTTACCCTTTATTTTAAAAGAAGCGTCTTTATAAATAAACTCTTCTTCAATAAAAATCGTGTTGCATCCATGGCATATTTTTTCCACATATCTTATTGTGTTACCACATTTAGGGCAGTCAATATTTAAAACGGCAATTAGAGGTCATGAAACCTATTCATCCTCAATCCTTTCTTGGCGAAATAATTTTTCAAGCATTTCAGAATATTCCTCATAAGCTGACATAAAAGAACGGGAATAGGTCAGGTGATTGGCGATCCTGTCACTAAGTACATATATTAAATTATCTGCTAGATTATCCGTTTCAGATGAAGCATTTTTAACTATATTCAAATCCCTTCTAAAAGACATTTCATTACACAGATCCATCAATGTTTTATAGGATTTCTTGGCCTTTTTAGATAAAATATCAACTTTCTTCTTTTGGGCGATTAATTCTTCCGGGGTTATCATTTCAATCATCAACCATTTAGAACGAAACTTTCATTTTGAGATCCATTTGCATAGAAGTAATATCTATTGTCGTCTATGTCATTAATTCAATTTATTTAATCAAAGCATATTCTTTAAGATTTTTTTACTCAATGTTTCAAAAGCAAGTTCCACATTAAATCCAGTTTTTGCACTTGAGATGTAAGACGCACTTTTTTCATATCCCGAGGCCACACTTGTGATTTCATTCAAACCTATTTGTTGCCTATCTTTCAAGTCGCATTTGTTACCGAGAAAAACCGTTGGAACATCCTCTATAACGCCGTGAATTGTATCCATCCAGCTATCCAAGTCTAACAGCGTGATTTCTCTTGTGTTATCACATACCCCTATTATTCCCTGGGCACCAAAGAAATATGCATCCTGTAGCAATTGTCTAAAACCTTTTTGACCTACTATGTCCCAGATATACAGTTGAACATCCACCAATTCATCGTTTTTAGGGTCTTTAATCTTTAATTCTTTCTTTGTAACCTTTGTTCCGATAGTTACAAGGTAATTATTATCATATTCATTAAACACATATTTTCTGACCAAACTCGTCTTTCCAACGGCTTTCTCACCGACTAAGCATATTTTTAATTTATATAATTTACAAGTTGATGAATCTTCCATTAAAGGGTCTCCCCAGAACAAATTATATTCTCTATCTTCTCGATGGATTCAAGGGGTGTTCTTATTTCTTCTCCAACATCCTCGGTTCTTCTCGATTCTTTCACCATTTCTTCACCATTTACATCAAGAATTTCTTGATGAGGGGACTATTCGTTATTAATGAACCAGATATCCATGATACCCCCAACTCAAAAGAATAGAGAATATTAGAGTATAAAGGCTTTATGTAAAAATTTTTACATAAAGCTTATATAAGATGTCGCAAGACGTTTTACCAAAGTCGGTTATATGAGAACATACTGACGTATAAGGGAGGCAAGTAGATGTTTAGAAAAATGGGATTAAGAATGGGATCCATATTTTTTGCAGGTATCTTTTTGTGTGTGATTATTGCCGGGGTGGTGGAGGCAGCGGAGGTGAAAGAACGAAATGATGTTGAAGTGGCATCCAGTGAAACAGAGATAATAGAGGGGACATATACACACAAATGGCACAACAGAATCTTCCGAATAAATAATGGAGAACACCAGATCATTGCCACTGTATGGGGCTCTAATGACGAACAGACCTGGGAGTATTTCGATAGCTCCACCATTGATCCTGGGAAATCAGATACGATGGTCATGGGTCTTAATCATTTCTGGTATGTGAAACTCACGGGGAGAACAACAGACGTTCACGCAACACCTAGCATAGTAGACGCATCTTTAACCTATCACATACCCTAAAGAGATTTAAAAAGATCTCTTTTTTATTAATATTTTGAGTGACCGATAGGTTACTCCATCAAATGAATACCAGAGCCTTAAGGGTCTGGCTGAAATTTGATAAGAGGAGAAACCATAAGTGACCTGTAGCGACGCATCCGCCCACAGGGCGGATGCCATTGAGAATCGCTACAGGTCGGTATATACATGAGTTTAAGAAGCTTTAGCCATGCGTATGGAGAGTCGAACTATCATATAGTTCTGGTGCCTAAGTATAGAAGGAAAATATTTAAAGATATCCATGTAGCAAGGGGATGCAGATTGATATTCCATGAGATTGCAGACCAGTACGGGTATACGATCCTTGCACTGGAAATCATGGAAGACCACGTGCATCTGTTTTTAGAGATGCACCCCACACATTCCCTTTCTCGAACATTCCAGTTGTTCAAGGGAATCTCTGCACGGAAACTGTTCTGGAGATTCCCTAGCCTGAAAAAACAGCTGTGGGGTGGACATCTCTGGAGCAGGGGGAAGTTCTTCCGCAGTGTCGGTGAAGTCACATCCGATAAAATTGAATTCTATATCACAGAATCACAATCTGGCGGTATCTTTGCTAAACCGATACAAACTGGCCTGGGTAGGTTTGCTGTTTAAACCAACAAATGAATACTGCACCCCCTCAGGGGTGCGGTAGTTTATTTACCTTTAAATATCTCTGAAGATTTGTCTAATAATCCACTTCTCTGAGGAAGAATCCACCAAAACCTTTAAAACAATGGAACATATGCCTTGCTTTAGCATATCTCATATATGGTGGGGCCTATGGCAGAAGAAGAGAAACAAAAAATTGAGCGTGGGGACATAGTCCATTTGGATTATGATCTCTGGATAGCTGATGATAATATACTGTTTGATACCACTTCAAAGGAGCTTGCAGAGGAGCATGAGATTACGGATGAGAATGCTGTCTATCAGCCAAAAGCCCTGATTGTGGACGAGGGAAAGGCATTATCTGGTCTTTATAAATCCCTTCTTAAAGCCGAGGTGGGAAAAGAGTACGAAGTTGAATTACCTCCAGAAGAAGGCCTTGGAGAAAGGGATCCCAAGCTCGTGGAATGGCATATGATGAACGAGATCAAAAGACAGAAGCTGGAACCAGTGGTTGGAAAGGATATAACGATAAAGGACAAGAGCGGGAGGGAGAGAACTGGTATTGTGACAATGGTTTCGCCAAGACGTGTTCGTGTGGACTACAACAATCCCCTCGCAGGTAAGACCCTTCGCTATAAATACAAGGTGTTGGACAAGGCAGCTGAGGGCGAGGATAAAGTCATGACAATATTGGAGATGGACTTCGGAAGAAAGGATGATTTTGATATTAAAACAGAGAATGATGAGGTTGAGATAAAGCTTCCAGATGTGTGCAAGTACGATCAATTATGGCTCATAGCCAAGTACAAGATCGTAAACGATCTCAGGGAATACGCAGGTTTTATGAAGATAAGGTTCATAGAGGAGTATGTTAAAAAGGAGGAGAAGGAGGAGGAAAAGAAGGAAGGGGAAGAGTCAAAAGAAGATAAGGAAGGGGAGGAAGAGAAGGAAGTAGAGCCAAAGGAAGAAGAAGGCGGGGAAGAGAAAGAAGCTGAGAAGGTTGAAGAACTTAAAGAGGAGAAGGGAACTGAACCTGAACAATCCGTAAAAGAAGATGAAGAGGGTGAAAGATAAACCTTCATACACCTTTTCTCTTTTTAAAAATGAAGTATGCTAAAATAGTGATAAAGGCGAGAATTATCGCATAGGGCACCGCTATTAGTAAAAGATCAGGCTCATTTCCAATGGACTTAACCGATATGGTCTCTCCCTCCACCAAATCACTTTCTGTTCCATCAGAATATCGCACCCTGGCCTTTGGTTGATAATCCCCTGATTTATTGTAGATCTTTGTAACATGCGATTGTTTTAACCATCCGGAATCTGTTTCGTCCCCAAAATCGAAATAATAGGAATTGATATTTTCATATGATGTAATGATGGTTAGTGTCACATTCTTACCCGATTCCACCCTTGTGGCAGAGACCTCAAGTTCCGGTAGAATGATATTTCTAAGGGTTATATTTGCCGTATAATTTGCAGAGCCGCTGCTTCCGCACGATACCGGTACGACAACAAATGTCCACCTTCCCCTATTGGGAAATTCTCTTACCCTCATGAATTCTGGCATCTGGCTTGTTGAAGATGCATTGGCCACATAACCCTCCACATCCTCGATTAACATGTCCAGATCTGCCCATCCTCCCTCAGTCTCCCAATTTAAATTCACAATTATTTCCACTACTGTTCGATTCACCTGAAAATGCCTTCTAACATTGCCTTCACTGCAACTACCCTTGAATACGACATATTCTTCCCATTGGATGTCGTTTTCATCAGAACTCACATTTGGAGCCTTTAAAACGTTTTGTAGAGCAATTAGTACAATAATACAAATAATAATTATACAAGAGACTTTCTTCATATGTACCATTGTTTGGATAGGTGAGAAGGTTAAAAATGTTTTGCATGCAAAAAGAGAGGAATTGAGGTTCTATTTCTCTTCTTTCACCCTTCCATCTTTCGACCATCCCCGTAGCTTGTAATACTCGGCAAGCCCCTTTTTAAGGTTGGGATTATCTAACCTTTTAGGCAAGATGTCATCTTTAGAATCAAAATCCCGTTTGTTGTTGAACGTCCTCTCCCTGTTCACGATCTCAGAGCCGATTTTCTGGAATTCTTCCATATTTACATCCCTTTCAAGAAGCACGCTCATTATCTCAAGGTAATCATCATCCTTGTAGAAGCTCGTGGAGAACTTGCAGAGGCCCAGAGAATCCAAGACCGCGTTTCTGTTCTCATTTCTTATCACAAGTTTTGCTTTACCTTTGATCTCCCTTCTTTTGGGATGGTTGTACTCGTCCTTGTATGTGGTGGAGTACAGATGGTCAGCACCTCTATTGCTTACTGCATAACTCAGAGCCTGCCCATGCAGGGCTCTTGGATCATGGCCTGGAACATCAAGGCTCTTTACAGTTTGAGCTTTAATGCCATATTTTTTACAGAAAGCGTCTGTCCCCTTCTGAAGTTCCCTTCCCACTCCACGAGTGTTTGCGATTTTCACAATCAGTTCATGTACCTTTTTCTCATCATCCCATGAGATTTTATATTTCCTCTTTTTCTTCTTTACGGTCTCGATAAAAGCTCCTATTATGGCTCCAGTGGAGATGGTATCAAGCCCAAATCTGTCGCATAAATCATTGGATTTGATTATTGAGTCAAGGTTCGACATTCCCAAATTCGAACCGAAAAAAACGATGGTTTCATATTCGGGCCCATCTGTAACGATATCGTACTTCTCACTTTTTGTGATCATCTTGCAGGCAACAGGGCACGAGTAACAAGTTCCGCTTTTTACCTTGTGCGTCTCCATTTTGTTTCCATTGATATTTCCAGCATACTTGAATTTATTAGTAACGTAAAACCGCGTTGGGAACGCCTCGTTCTTATTGGCTGTATTCACGATAGTTGATGTGCCTTGGGTCTTCAGTTTACTGTCTATTTTTGCGACTTTATCCCTCAATCGTTTTGCCATGTCCTTGAATTTAGGTTCAGTTCGCTTTTGTTTTCCCTTAAAAACAATTGCTTTCAGTCTCTTTGAGCCCAAAACTGCACCTAATCCTCCCCTTCCAAATGCCCTATGTCTTTGGACCATTATATTTCCAAAGAAATTTTGGTTCTCCCCGGCTGGGCCAATGACAGCGCAATTCCCCTCAGAAACACCATGCTTTTTTATTAAATATTCAGTTGACTGGAAAACATCCTTTCCCCAGAGCTTTTTAGCGTTCTCAAGTTGTGATTTTTTATCCATCACAAGATACAGAGGTTCTTCAGAAGATCCCGATATCACAAGAACATCGAATCCTGTAGAAGTCAGATTCTTTCCAAACATACCTCCAACATTTGAGCTGAATATCGTATTGGTAAGTGGTGAGATGGTTGTCGCATTGGACCTTCCCGACATGGGTATTTTGGAGTTTATCAATGCACCTGTCGAGAATATGATCATGTTCTCAGGGGACAGAGGTTCAACATTCGATCCCATAAGATCTGTAAAAAGTCTCACTGCAAGTCCTCTTCCCCCAAGGTACTTTGAATAATCCTGGGATATGGTATCCTCTAATACCCTCTTGTTTGTGAGATCCACCTCCAATATCTTGAACATGCAATCCTCCTGAAATACAATTGGGATTGTTTCTTAACCCATATCGTATTTGCATATTTAAACGTCCCGCAAATCCCGAAATATTCCCTAGGCATGGAATCAAAATATTAAAGTTGACCTATGCTATTCCCGTGCCAAAGGGGTGAGTTTGTTGAGGTTTGCAGAATTTGATTATGAACAAAGGGATTTGGACAAAGGCTACAATAACCGCACACTTTATGTCAACGTCTCAGAAATGAAGATTCTAGAAAAGCCTGTTTCAGATCAAATGAAGGAGATTTTCGTGGGGGGAAAGGGATTTGATCTATGGCTACTTTGGAACGGTCTTCCCTGGGACAGGGCAATAAAATGGGACGATCCAGAAAACGAAATCTGTATCGCCTGCGGCCCTCTGGGAGGAACAACGATATACCCGGGAAGCGGAAAGAGCATCGCTGTAACCATCTCCCCTCTGACAGGCTCCATCATCGATTCCAATGTTGGGGGTTATTTTGGTCCCTATCTAAAATTTTCAGGTTGGGATGCCATAGAAATCCAAGGTAAGGCTAAATCTGATATCGTGATAGTCATCGATGGAGATTCAAATAAGGTATATATCGAGGAAGGCTCTGATCTTCCAAAGGAGACCCATCTTCTTGGGGCATTGCTCACAAAGAAATATGGAAAAGAGAATCTAAGGAGCATATCCACAGTTACTGCGGGACCCGGTGCCAAAAACACGTTTTTCGGCTGCCTGAATTTTTCGTGGTATGATACAGTAAGAAGGACAGTTAGATATAAACAGGCAGGTAGGGGTGGAATAGGAACAGTGCTTCGCAACAAAAACATATTGGCTTTGGTTGCAAAAAAGACCTACCCCAGTCCAAAATGGGTCATAAACACAAAAGAAATTCCAAAACTGAGGGAGGGATAGAATGAAAACAGACAAGGTTCAATCCATCATAAAAAAATGGAATGGGGATCCAAATTATGCAATTGAGATGCTCCAGGATATCCAGTCTGAATTTCGCTATATACCTAAAGAAGTAATAGAAGAGATATCCGAATCCACAGGTATTCCCAGAACACAGTTGTACTACCTCGCCACATTTTACAAGGCATTTAGTCTCAAACCCAGGGGGGAGCATGAAATCCAGGTATGTACTGGCACAACCTGTTATGTAAAAGGCGCATTTCGGATACTTGAATCCCTTCAAAGAAAATGTGGGCTTTCTGACGGTGAAACAACAGATGATCTGCAGTACACCCTGAAGTACGTACGATGTCTTGGATGCTGCAGTCTCGCACCTGTAATATCACTTGATGATGCTATAATTGGCAAGGCCAAATCAAGTACAATTGAGGGACTTCTTGCAAGAAAAGTGGGGGAGGTGGATACAAAATGACCAAGATAACAATTACTGATCTGAAACAGATAAGCGAGAGAAACAAATCCACTTCAGAGAAATTTAAAGCATCACTTTTGGTCTGTGCAGGAACAGGTTGTGTGGCAAACAAGGCATTTATTATCAGAGATGCATTGGAAAAAGAACTCAAGGAAAAGAACCTTGAATCTGATTATCGTGTTATTGCTACAGGATGCAACGGTTTTTGTGCCCAAGGCCCGCTAATGCTCGTTTCACCTGAAGGTACCTTGTATTTGAATCTAAAATTGGATGATGTCTCCACAATCGTTGATGAACATCTGATAAATGGAAAACCCGTACAAGATCTGATGTACATCTCGCCAGTGGATGAAACACGTACCCCGAAAATGAAGGATATCCAATTCTTCAAACAACAGCAGTTAATAATCCTTCGAAACCGAGGTGCCATCGATCCTGAGCAGATAGATGATTATATTGGCAGAGGAGGATATCAAGCCCTGGCACATGCTCTTTCTGAGATGAAACCAAATGAAATTCTAAATGAAGTAAAGACCTCAGGTATTCGGGGACGCGGTGGCGGGGGTTTTCCAACTGGTATCAAATGGGAATCATGTATAAGTTCTGCCAAAAAAACCGATGTGGCCCCTTATTTGGTATGCAATGCCGACGAGGGTGATCCAGGTGCATTTATGGACAGAAGCATAATCGAAGCCGATCCTCACAGTGTGATCGAAGGCATGGCCATTGGAGCATATGCCATTGGTGCAAAGGAGGGTTTTGTTTACATAAGAAAGGAATATCCTCTGGCATTAGAGCGACTGAGAAAGGCAATTCAACAGGCCCGCGACTATGGTCTTTTGGGTCAAAAAATATTTGATACTGATTTCAGCTTCGATATAAATATCCACCAAGGTGCAGGTGCCTTCGTGTCAGGCGAGTCAAGCGCTCTTATGACTGCCATGGAGGGAAAGGTGGGGGAACCTCATTCAAAGTACATCCATACTGTTGAATCTGGCTATAAGGGCTTGCCCACTGTCCTAAACAATGTGGAGACCTGGGCCAATATCCCTGTGATAATAGAAAAAGGGGGAAAATGGTTCTCTAAAATCGGTTCAGGGGATGTTTCAGAATCACCCTGGAAGGGCAGCTCGGGTACCAAAGTTTTCTCACTTGTTGGCGATATTGCCAATACAGGACTTGTGGAGGTCCCCATGGGAATCACCCTTGAAGAAATAGTCAATAAAATCGGAGGTGGTGTTCCCGAAGGAAGACAATGCAAGGCTGTTCAAACAGGTGGTCCTTCTGGAGGCTGTATACCTGCCGATCTTCTCAACCTCCCTGTAGATTTTGATACCCTTACCCAAGCCGGCTCCATGATGGGCTCAGGTGGTCTGATTGTCATGGACGACAGCAGGTGCATGGTTGACGTTGCCAAGTACTTCATTGATTTTTTGGTGGAGGAATCTTGTGGAAAATGCACGCCATGCCGTGAAGGCCTGGTAATAATAAAGACGATTTTGGCTAGAGTCACAAATGGCTTGGGGGAACCAAGTGATTTGGAAATGCTTTCCGATATCTCAGAAACAATAAAAAATGCATCTTTATGTGATTTAGGTGGCTCTGCTCCCAATCCAGCTCTAAGCACTTTAAAGTACTTCAAGGATGAGTACAAGGCCCACATCATTGATAAGAAATGTCCTGCAGGGGTATGCAAGGCCCTAATTCAGTACACCATAAGTAAAGAGAACTGCAATGGATGTGGAGTATGTCCCAAGCACTGTCCTGAAGATGCAATCTCCGGAGAGAAGAAAGAGCTTCACACGATAGATCAGAGCAAGTGTGTCAAATGCGGGATATGTCGTGAGGTCTGTAAATTTGATGCAGTGGAGGTGGAATAACATGGGGGAATCTGAAATGGTAAAAATCACAATTGATGGTCAGGAAACTGAGGTGGAAGATGGAACCACTATCATGAAAGCTGCCGATAAGCTCGATATAGAGATACCTTCCTTATGCTATCACCCTCGCATTGGAGCCTTAGGAAACTGCAGGCTGTGCGTCAGCGAGATTACCAAGGAAAACAAGAGCAAGGTTGTTTCATCATGCAACTATCCCATACGAAAAAAAGACGAGGGGCTTTCAGTATCCACGAAATCCGATACCATAATAAAAACCCGAAAGAACGTTTTAGAGATGATGCTTTCCCGATGGCCCAATGTTCCTGTCATTAAATATTTAGCAGAGGAGTACGGAGTACAAAAACCAAGATATTCCCATCCCTTAGCCGACGAATCAGAGAATGCATGTGTTCTCTGCGGAAGATGTGTAAATGCCTGTAAAAATATTATGCAGCAGAATATAATTGATTTTTCCTACCAAGGATACAGACGACAGGTGGTTATGCCCTTTGACGAAATGAATCCTGATTGTCTGGGTTGCGGAACGTGTACCTATGTCTGCCCCACAGGTGCAATATCTCTTACAGATGATCCAAACAATCCTGCGGATTCTGAGCTTCTGAAAGAGGTTGGACTGTCGCATTCACTTGAGATTCATACACTGGATCCAAAGCAAAATGAGATGAGCACTGTGGGAACCACACATTTGGTCCCTATTATGAACGAATTCGACCTATTGCCAGTGCAGAATTTTAGGTTCGGTAACCACCCAGGTGCTGATAACATCGGTTCCAAGGCGTACAGAAAGAGATTTGATTCGGGTTTTGACGGATGCTGGGCAGGATGCCCTGTGGCATGCTCCCACGTGGTTGCCAATTTCCAGCCAAGAACTGGCCCTTTTTCCGGCCAGAAGGTGTATGTCGATGGTCCAGAGTACGAGACAATTGCAGGCTGTGGAAGCAATCTCGGCATCTTCAATCCCGACACAATAACAGAGATCAACTTCTACTGCGACACATATGGTATAGACACCATCTCCTTTGGCACAGCCATGGCATTTGCCATGGAATGCTATGAAATGGGTCAAATCGATAATAAGGCAACTGGGGGATTGGAACTTCGGTTCGGAAATGAGGATGCAGCTTTGGAAATTTTGCATCAAATGGCAAAAGGTGAGGGATTTGGAAAGATCGTTGGCCAAGGAATAAGAAACATGAAAAAGCTGTTTGTGGAAAAATATGATGCAGATCCCAATATCTTAAATGACATAGGAATGGAGGCCAAGGGGCTGGAATATTCTGAGTATGTCACCAAGGAATCCCTGGCCCAGCAGGGGGGATACGGTCTTGCTCTAAAAGGGCCCCAGCACGATGAGGCCTGGCTCATTTTCCTTGATATGGTCCACAACCTGATGCCCACTTTCGAACAAAAGGCCGAAGCCCTGCATTGGTTCCCTATGTTTCGTACCTGGTTTGGTCTATGCGGCCTATGCAAGCTGCCGTGGAACGATATCGTTCCCGAGGATAACAAGACTACCCCAGAGCCTGCAAAGGTCATGAAACACGTTGAATGGTACAGCAAGTACTTCACTGCAGTGACTGGAAGAAAAACCGCTCCTGAGGACATAATCACCTTAAGTGAGAGGGTTTACAATTTTCAGCGTTTATTCAATCTGCGCATGGGTTTTGGCAAAAGAGAGCATGATAATGTGCCATACCGCTCTGTTGGACCTGTAACAGTGGAAGAATATGAAAGCAGACAGGACAGATATGACAAGGAGCTTAAAGAGAAGGTGGGAATCGATCCTTCAGGGATGTCCACCAAAGAAAAAAGGGATGCCCTAAGAAAGTATCGTGAAGCCGAATATGAGAAGTTGAAAGATGCAGTTTACAAGCGCAGAGGATGGAATGTACAAGGTATGCCCACATTGGAGAAGATCAAGGAACTGGGCATAGATTTCCAAGAGGTATTAGAACTGCTTAAAAAACAATGAAGTTCATCAGTTAAAATATAAGGTTCCGCAATCGGAAAATGGAGGTTATTCTGCCAAGCTCCGGGCCCTGTCCAGGCATTTTTGGGCTTCTGTTCGATCTCCCAACTTAACCAGCATTTCTCCTTTATTGACCCATGCTACAGTGTAATCGGGATCCAGTTCTATAGCCTTGTCGTAGCATTGCAGGGCTTCTTCAGATTTTCCCAGGTTAAATAGCACATTTCCCTTGTTCACCCATGCCACACCGTATTTCGGGTCTATTTTCAATGCTGTGTTATGACATCTTAAGGCCTCTTTTAAGGTGTTTTCATCATGGGAGAGCATTCTCATTGCAAGACCCTTACATGTCCATGCCTTTTTTGACCTTCTGTCGATTTTCAAAGCCAGGTTGTATTTTTCAATGGCTGCCTTATAAGCCTGGGAATTGTCCAAACGACACAATGCATCTCCTTTGGCGATATTTGAGCTGGTAAAAACATACAGTAAAACAACGACCACCAAACCAAAAAGGCCGATATTAAGAAGCATACCCATCTCAAGTGATTGAATCTTATCTATACCCTCATATAATTCTGCTGATAAAAAGAATAGGATCATAATGATAGCAAACAATATTAGCACGAGGTCTACCACACGCCCGGATATGAAGCTGATTTTCGCAACCTCCTCCAAAGAAGAATCCATGGAAACATCGGTTTTAAATGCCTTCTTTTCTTTTTTTGGAGGGGGCTCTTCTTCAAGTTCTGCTGGACCTTCTATCTCCATTTCCGGCTCTTCAGCTTCTTCGATGTATTCTTCCTCATAAGGTTCCTCAGTGGGTTCCTCAGTGTACTCCCCGAGATCTTCCAGGATATTTTCGAGGCCCTCCTCCTCAGTATATTCCTCTTCATCATCCTCAGGCATTCATACACCTCATTTTCTACAATTGATACCTAAATTTACGGAGCATTCTCAATCATCTCTTGAGAATGGCCATCACATACCCTGGTTTAATAATATATCATAGTAAGTGTATTTAAATTTATCGACAAAGTTACCTTTGCTGATTTAATGAGGGAATCCTCCTGGTTATAATATTTCGATGATATGATGCAGCTTGGGATTCGACGAAAAAATTAATACGTGGTAACGGTATAACCAAAGAAGTGATTGTGTGAAGAGCTATCTGACCGTTACTTTCAACAGTGAGGGTGTGAAACCTTCAGAGGTCGTAGAAAGACTGCATATGCTCGGATTCAAACCAACCCATGGCACCTACGATTTTATATATGATTGGGGAAAGAACGCATCCGTTAAGGACGCAATCTGGTTCTCTGATAGGATCCACGAGACTTTGAAGGGTTGTAACGTGTTGTTCCATTTGGAAACCGTGGCTTTGGACGTAGAGTCTGAATAAAAGTTCGCCAATAAAGATATGACGTTCTTTATTCACTAGCCTACAGAGTGTCGCTTTTAATATGAAAATTTCTTGGAAAAATTCATAACCTCTGATTGGAGGTGTTGGTGTTTTTTGGCGTGATATACTTCTGATATCGCAGAGGCGATAAAGTCCATATCAGAGGTTTTCATACCCCTATGGGTAATTTCGGCGACTCCAATTCTTGCGGCGATATCCATGAATATTCCCACATCTTCAAGATTCCGACAAAGGGATTCTGCTTCCTTCTCACCTATGTCTATGAATATCTGATGAGACTCTGTGAATCCCTTATTTTTGAATTTGACAGGAACGCCCATATCCACCAAGGCACCTGCAAGGGCCCTGGCATTCTCGACCACCCGATCTGCATAGTCAGTATCTTTTGATAATTCCTCCAAAGCGCATCCTAAGGCCGCTATCCTGTTAACATGGGGATTATCCACAAGGCCCAGTCCCTCCTCTATATCAAAATCCAGCAACCTCTTAAGCTTCTCGAAATGAAGGTCCGAGTCAGTTAGAATGAGACCCCCCTGGGGGCCGTACAGACTTTTATGTGTGCTTCCTATCAGAACATCGGCCCCTTCTCTTAACGGATCTTGGAATTTCCCACATGCCAAAAGGCCCAGAACATGCGAGCCATCATAAATGCAGGCGCTCGAATCAGAAATATTCTTCGATATTTCCCCAACTGGATGGGGGAATGGGATAAACGAAGCACCCAATATTGTCAATGGTGCTTTTTTTTCTAAAATGAGTCTTATTGCCTCCTCTTTTTCAAGCTGATAGGTGTATTTATCGGCGGGCAGGGGTAACAATTTTCTTTGGAATTTCGTAACACCCAGCGGATATCCTCCAGAGTCAAGGGTCATCATGGCCACGAAATCCCCGGGCTTCGTATAGGCGAACATTACTGAAAGATCGCACATATTGCCGGAAAGTGACGTCACTATGGCATGTTTGACTTTGAAAATCTTCCTTGCCAGATCCTCGGTTTCCTTGATGATCTCCTGCGCATACTTTGTTCCCCCGTACCAATATGAAAAGTACCTGCCAGCAAGATCACTTGATAGGGCCCATCTCACCCCTTCTGCAAGATAGTTTTCTGATGCAATGAGATTTATACCCGAGTTTCTCAGCTTTTCATGCTCTTCTATCAAAGATTTTATTTTAGACAATCCAGTTCACCCCCGAAGTTCATATTATCAGACGTCATCATCCTCACGTTTGGAGAGATAAAAGATGTCTTCATGCTTGACATAATCCATTTTTTTAAAGAGAATCAAAGAGCCTTTGTTCCAATCCTCAATGAGCGTGCATATTATTTTACGCCCTCGCGCCCTCAAAGCATCCTCCACAGCCAGAATAAGCTTTTTGGCCAAACCTTTTCTTTCATGCGAAGGTTCAACTGCTAGGCGATTGATCCAGCCCTTTCTTCCATCGTCGGTTCCGAAAATCACACCAATTAAATTTCCATCTTCAAATGCTCCTAGCATGAGGTCCGAATCGCATTCAATTTGTCTTTTCATCTCCCGTTTACTGTCCCTACCCTGAGGTTTGTAGGGCAAATTCGCGGATTCCCATAACGCAATTAAGGAGTCATAATCCTCGATTTTTAAGGTTCTGATTTCCATTTTTATACTCCTTTGTTTATCAGGTATCGGGCTTAGGTCTGATAATTTTTTTGATGTAATATTTTTATCTGTAAATCCATCGTTGTTCTTATCAAAAACTTAAGGGGAAAATCACCTGACAATTAAGCTTTCAAATACTTCCATTTTATCCAGAAGCCCCGGGACATCCTGGGTATTCAATACCCCCTCTTCCGTTATAACATCTTTTACAAACCTAAGCGGTGTGATATCAAAGTAGATGTTTTTAACCTGGATATTACCAGGGTTCTCAAATATCTCATCTGATTCCCTCTCGTCTATCTTCGGTTGGTGCAGGTATTTCGAGGGCAGGAATTTACTCTTCTCACTGACGATATAATAGGGTATATCAAATTGGGATGCAGCAATTGCCAGTCCCTTTGTTCCTATCTTGTTGACAATTCCCTCTTGACAAATGCAGTCACAGCCTGTGAGTATCAAATCGATATCAGACAGATAATAAAATGAGGCCATATCAGCTATTAAAACGGTTTTAATACCATTTTCAGCCAATATCTGGGCCGTCCTCCTCCCCTCATATAGAGGTCTGGATTCCGTGACCATGACGTTCATTTTTATTCCTTCGCGATGTGCAAAAATCAAGGATTTGATTGTAGTGGAGGAGTAGCTGTGGGTCATGATTGTACTCCCATCTTTAATTATGTTAATAAAATGTTTTTGTATCTTTATCAGGGAGTTTTCGTATTCTTTTTGTAATCCCTCTAGAACCGATTTTATCTTTATTTTTAATTCTGCAACAGAACTCCCACGTTTTACCCCTTCTTCAACCTGAAACAGCACGCAATTAACGACATTGAAGAGGGGAGCCATTGAGGGCTGGGCGTCTATTACCTGTCTTCCAATTTCAATCATATTTTCTTGGTAAATGCTCGGATCCTCAGAATCAAGGGAATCTGAGAAAACAGTAAGATATCTAATGGCTTTTTGCGCAAGCTCCACAGCACCTGATATATTGTCGCATTCAATCTCCTTAAGCAACTCTTTTGCATTCATCATTATCAGCACTTTTTTAGGCCATTATCAAATGAAGACTGATTTGAGCTTCCATCAGAAGCAAGATTAAGTTTTTCGGTCTTAGAAGATGCGCCTTTTTTTGCAAAGTAAAGCCTTAGTGTGTGAAAGAGGTAATTAAAAATAACCTTGCCATCGAGTTTGCTCTCACCTTCTTCCCTGTCCCTGAATATATATGGCACTTCAACTACGCAGTTATAATTTCCCTTAACAATTATTTCAAGGCATACCTTGTTGTAGTTCTCTGTTCTTAGACAAACGCCGTCTATAACGTCTTTTTTTAGCATGAAAAAACCTGACATGGGATCTTTCACGTTGGTTAAAGGCCTGGCGATAAGAGATGCGCATTTTGATACCAACTTCCTACTTGCAGGCCAATTCTCAATACCTCCACCTTTCACATGTCTGCTGCCTACAACAAGCTCAGCTTCCCCCCCGTCAATTTTATTGAACATTATTGGAAGGATTTCAGGAGGATGGCTGAGATCACCGTCCATTACGCAGAAAATATCACCTTTTGCTTTATCTATGCCTGTATATACGGCAGAGGCAAAATCCCGCTGGTTCTTTCGTAATATCACTTGAACGTTGTATTTATTTTTCAGTTTGCATGCCAAATCTGCCGTCCCATCTGGGGAGTTATCGTCCACAATCACTACCTCGCCCTCAATATCATTATCATCAAGCACTTTAAATATCCTTTTAAGAAGCTGTGGAATATTCCTTTTCTCATTGTAGGTAGGTACAACTATTGATAACATCTGTACACAACCAGAAATTGCCAGCTATCGAGAGTATAACGAACTTGAAATAGATAAAGTTTATCTGCTTGTTAGTTTGAATTCTATTTTTAATTATTGATTTTATTTTAGGCCTAAATCTTTTTAGCCATCATTCAACGAGAATGTATACAAAAAGGTTATCATTAATTTGATTTATGGCTGTGTTATTACCCACGACATAGCCCCTCATCAAGCTCTCTATATCTTTTCCTTTGCTTGGCTCATCAACGACCATATGGATCTCATTATTCTGTGACATACTAACCATAACCTCATCTGAATAATAAGTATAAGATCTACCGAGAATGTCTTTGGAAAAGTTATCTGCTAAAAGGGGTATGATCTCTACCTTATTAAGGACTCTATCTGGTAGATAGAATTCCACTGCAAGTATGTCAAAAGCCACTATTCGTATGTTATCATCAGGATGTTCATCCACATAATCTACTATGAGTTCCCCCACATCATCATAGTCGGAATCGAATCCCAGACTGGGATCATCGAGGGTCATCCACAATGGACCAGGAAGAAGCATCAAAACTGCTATGGAGGATACGGAAAGCACTCTCGTATTACTTTTAATTGTCCCTATTGGGAGCCTATTGCCGATTCTTTCCACTAATGAGGTGACCTGGATGACCATATATATTGAGAACAGCGGAAACAGGATCACAAAATAATTGAAAAATTTCAAACTGAGACTGCTGAGAAGTGCTAAAGGAATAAACGTGTACAAAAATAACATATTGTACATCTTATCCACACTTTCCTTCTTTATGAACTTAAAGGCTGTGTAGCACAGTCCAACTATTAAACCAACAATGAACGTTATACTAAGATAGATATACATCCAATACAGATACGACCACCAGGGTGCAGTATCGTAAATAACACCTCCCACCTCCCTTGGGGAACTCTGTTTCAAGTGAATTGTTTGGTTCACCAGAATCTGAGTAAATAAAGTGATGGGATTGTGAATATATGGTGAATAGATGATAATAAATCCGATGATGGCCCCCAATATAAAGATCAATAAATGATATTGTCTATCCAGCCCCTTTTTTGTCGCCAGATATTTCAATGTTCTAAGGCTTTCCCTACCCACAAGGGCGCAGATCATCCAAAATATGAAAAAGAGCACAACACCAATAGCAATAAAAAATCCATAAGCCTCAGAACCGTCCATGTTTAAGACTATGTTGTCCAAGAAGCCAGGAAGAAGATCCAAGATATCTGCCCTTCCCTTTTCACCTGCACCTTCCCAATAATCAGATAATTGGGCTCTCATCAGAAGACCGAATAGCACCCCCAATATCACGAACACAGGCAACAGAACGAGATTCTTTTTAAATCTTTTGACCATGTTCTTGAGTTTAAACAATTGAATGGATTTTATGGTTTTCCATTCACCATGCAAAAGGATGATAAACACAACCAAGGAGAAGAACACACCGTAGAGTTTTGTCGCCAACGTGCAAATCGAAAGTATGCCCACCAAGAAAAGGAATCTCTGTTTTTTTATGATATCCTGGGCTCTTTCGTACTTAATTAAAAAGAAGAACAACAACATCACAAAGAAGGCCAACATAATATCCATCAGGGCTTGTACGCACAGATCACCGTAGAGTGGGATCATACCGAGAATCAGGGCCGCAATGAAGCCGTTTAGGCGATTGCTTAGATCCTTTGCCACGTGATAGGTGAGGTAAATCGTGAGTATTCCAAAAATCAATACAAATATTTTGGCACCAAAAGTAGTTCTGCCGAACATCAACTGCCCTAATCCAAAGAAGTACCTGGACATCGGCCTAAATTGCTCAGCAGACATGTTGCCTTTAATAAAATAGTATCCCTGAAGTGTGAATATCGCCTCATCACCTCTGATTGCACCCCCAATATTAAGAAGGTACCACACTCCAAATACTACCATTAACGCGTAGATCTCGAATTCGTTTTTCAGCCGAGTCTGGAGCTTTTCTTTGAGTTTAAGCGTCATTTTTCTCCCTTGGTTTTCCCACTTCTTGGCTTTAAGGAAATAGAAAATGCGTAATCCTTCTTAAGTATTGTTATCGTATACTAAGCCCCAATTATAGCATGTTGCGGATATGAGATTCCCTCGATATGGAAAAAAATACCGAGAAAAATCCGAACTTTCCTACTTTTCGTCCAAAATGGCGAGTTCTGCCAATCCACTTTTCTCATTTAATTTCCGTAAAAGTACCATCTCGTTCAACTTTAAAAGCACTATCTCGTTTAGGACACACACCTTGGCAGAAAACAGATGCCCGCCCAATACCTTGTGCTCGTTATTTGCTAAGCTAACGTGGATGTGAATCCTACTCTCCCCTTCCTTTGCAATGCTTCCATGCATGGACAGAAGCTCCATTGGATCCACAAAATTTTCTTTGATGTAATTTTTACCGTTATAATAACCTATATTAAAATCCTTTAGCATGCCTATGCCCGAGAGTATAAGAGCTGAATAGATATTGTGTTTTTCTATAACCTTATCAAGCTCACTTAATAGATCCTCACCATCATCCAGTTTTATCACGATGTGATTAATCTCTTCCTTTGACTGCATCTCGCTCACCTCCCAAATTGGAATTATATTTCCATAGCTTTTAAAATCATAGATACATTTATAGTAGATCACTTAACATCTTTCTCAGTTCATCGAGGTGCTCCTTTCTCTTCTCGAGGTCCTTTTCCCTCTTCTTTTGGGCCTCCTCCCGTTTTTTAAGCTCCTTTTCTCTTTTGGCAAGGGCACCTGTTCCTCCAAAAGCATCCTCCCTTCTTTTTAGCTCCCGCTCCTTGTCCTTTAGCTCCTTTTCCTTTGCTTTCAAATCCTCCAGCTTCTTGTTAAATTTCTTTCTCTCCTTTGCAGTTGCCGTCTTCACCTTATTTACGATTGTTGCATCCAGGTTCTTCTCAGCAGCTGCCAATGATTTGGTTTCCTCCTCGAATTTCTTCCAAACACCTGAGATTTCCTCCTTTTCCCGTTTTAGCTTCCCCATTTCCACCTCGAGCTCCTCTTCCTTCCACTTCAGTCGCGAGGACCTCTCCACAGCATCTGCCAAGACCTCCTCGATTTTCTTTGTCTTTGTGTCAAGTGCCATTTCCTTTTCCTTCAACTTCTTCTCGATATCTGCCCTCTGCTGATCCAGCCTCTCGTTTTCTCTTTTTAACTGGATTAAAAGCTCCTCCTTCTTTTTCTCCTGCAATGTCTTTGCATACTTCATAACAGCCAGAGCACTTGCCTTCACTGTCTCTATCTCCTCACCCTTTGCCTTTAAGGCTTCCCTGTCCTTTTCAAGGTGCTCGGCTTCCCTCCTCATCCTATCCTCTATATCCAAAATCCTTGTTTCCCTGTCCTTGAGCGTCTTTTCCGTTTCATTTAAAGCAGAGACATTGGTATTGTATTTGCCTTCCAATTTTTCCAAATTCGCCTTTTCCTCCTCAAGTTTTTTCTTCTCGAAAGTTACCTCTTCCATCCTCCCCTCAAGTGTTTTGGTGAGGGTTTTAAGCTGCACATCCAAACCTTCGAGCTTCTTTTCCCGGTCCGTAAGATCGCCCTCTCTTTTTGCCAAAACCTCCATATCTGCGGCGAACTTGGCCTCGTTTTCTGTTAAAGCCTCCATCCTGGTGAGTATATCATCTTCCTGATCATACAACCTGGTTTCTCTTTCCTTGAGAGCCCGTTTGGCCTCAGCGTTCTCCTTGGCTATATCTTTTAACCGTTTTTCAACAGTTTCTTGCTTCTTGGTCTTCTTATCCACCTGTTTCATCAGATTATCGATTTCCTTTCTTTCACTGCGTATCGCAGCCTCCCGCTCTTGGAATTCTGCCTCCTTTGCATCGATATCTCCCTTTATTTTCTGAACCTTTTTGACCTCGGCCTCCACTGCCTTCTCCCTTTTCTTAAACTCCCTTTGTCTTAGTGCAAAATCCTCCAGTGAAACACTCAATTTTCCTTCGGTAATCTCTATCTGCTTTTCTCTTTCCTGGGCATCTTGAATCAATCTCTTTAGTTCCTTGTTCTGTTCCTTCGAGCTTTGTAGTTCTTCTTCCAGCCTTTCCTTTTGCCCATCCAATTCCTTTTGCCGCACAGCAAGCCTCTTTTCAAATTCAGTAAGCTCACTTTCCTTTTCTTTTAGCCTGGTACTCTCATCCTCAAGGCTTGATGCTTCCTTTTCCAGCTCCTTTTCTCTTCTTTGAAGCTCCTTTTCCTCGCTCTTTCTCTGTCTTTCCAGGGCCCTTATCTCCTCTTTTGAGCCCTTGAGTTCTTCCTTTTTTACCTCGAGCTTTTCCATCTGCTGAGAAACGCTGTTGCTTTGTTTTTCAAGGGTCTTTCTTTGGCTCTCTATGGTGTCTTGTAGTTCCTCAAGTTCCTTTCTTTGCTCCTCAAATGATGCCCTTTCCTGCACCAATTCGTTTGTGCGTTCCTCAAGGGATTTTACCTGGGCATCGAGTTCGTCCTTTCTCTCATCAAGTTCCGCGGACCTTCCGTCCAGCTCCTCATTTCTCTTTTGGATTTTATCTTCAAGCTCCTTTAAGGCATCCTCTTTTTCCTTTCTCTCATCCTCTTGGGCCTGTCTTAACTCCTCGATATCAGCGATTTCCCGCTCTATTTTCTTTCTTTCCCTGCCCAGACGCATTGCCTCAAGGCTATGATCTTTCTTCCTCTGCCTAAATTCGGCATCTTGTTTTGTGAATCTCTCGATTTTCTTCTCCAAAGACCTATTTTTCTTTTCAAATTCCTTTTCCTTGCCATCTAGCTCTGCCATCTGTTCTTTGAGCCTTTTATCCAATTCCACAAGCTCTTTTGCCTCGGTTCTTAGACTATCCTCCCTTGCCTCCAGATCCTGTTCCTTTGTTTCGGTCTCCTTCTCCTTTTTGCCGAGTTTCTTCTCCCTTTTTGCGAATTTGGATATATCATCCTCAAGCTCCGCTACTCTCTCCTCTAAACTTCCCTTCTCCTTGGTAAGAGACTCAACTTGCTCAGCCAGTGAATCCCTTTCTTTTTCATAGCCCACCTTCATTTCATCCAGTTCCCTTGCCCTTTCTGAAAGGATTTCATCATGCTCCTCCTTTTCACTCTCATATTGGGAGAGTTTTGAGTTCAAATCCGAAATCTGCTGCTCCAATGCTAGTATTCTCTCCTGCTCCTCGCCTTTTACAGCCTCTTTTTCCTCCTCCACCCTTGTAAGTAGCCTTTGTACCTCGTCCTTTTTCTTTTCAAGGCCCTTTTCTGATTTCTTGAGCTCCTTTTCCCTTTGTTTTAGCTCCTTTTTAAGGGATTTTAGGCTCTCCTCTTTCTTGGACAGGTCCTTTTGTGTCTTTTCCAGCTCCTCTTTTAATTCTGTAAATTCCTTGTCTTTATCCTGAATTTCCTTCTCCTTGTCCGATATAGAAGTTTTCTCCTCTTCAAATTGTTTTAATTGTTCCTCTATAGCCCTTCCCTTTTCCTCAAATTCAGCTCTTTCTTTGGTTATTGCAGCCATTTTTTCTTCTTGGACCTTCTTTTCCTCATCGTACTTGGACTGAAATTCTAAAAGCTCCTTTTCCTTTGCACTCAAAGACTCCCTCAAATCCTCTTTTTCACCCTCATATCTGGATATCTTTGAATTTAGCTCGGCAATCTGCTCCTCCAAAGAGATGATCTTCTCCTTTTCCTCGCCTTTTACAGCCTCTTTTTCCTCTTCTACCCTCTTCAAAAGGTCTTCAAGCTCACTCTTTTTGCTTTCAAATTCCTTTTCAGATTTTTGCATGTCAGATTCCCTTTGCTCCAAATCATTTTTCAATGCTTGAACTTCATCTTCTCTTTTCAATAAATCTTCATTTTTCCTTTCCACATCCTCTCTTTGATCTACAAATTCCTTTTCCCTGCTTTCTAGGGCCTCTTTCCCTTTCTCAATTTCTTTTAATTTTTCTTGTATTTCCTTATCTTTTTCTTCCAGGGACGTCCTTTTCTCCTCTAAGGTGATCTTATCTCCTTCAATAGTTTGGCGAAGCCCGTCCAGCTCCTTTTCCTTGCCCTCGAGGGTCTCTTCCTTCTCTTTCAGGTTTTCTTCAAGCTCAGCGATCTTCTCGCTCTGTTCCTTGACTTTCGAGTCCAATTCGCTGATTCTCTCAGATTCCTCAACCTCTTTTGCCTTCTTTGCTTCCTCAATTGCACTCTTTAATTTTTCAAGCTCATCATCTTTAGATTTTAAAGTTTCTTCTCCCTTCTTCAGGTTTTCCTCAAGTTCTGAGATCTTATCAGTCTGCTCCTTAATCTTTGAATCCAATTCAGTGATCCTCTCAGATTCCTCAACATCTTTCGCTTTCTTTGTTTCCTCGATTTCACTTTTTAACTTCTCAAGCTCCTCCTCTCTAGATTTTAAGGTTTCCTCTCCAACTTTAAGGCTTTCCTCAAGCTCGGTGATCTTCT
>CP070751.1:3316181-3318740 GCA_020348445.1 Thermoplasmata archaeon | reverse complement strand
CGAACACTCGCCCTCTGCCATGGAGCGGCCGACTGCAGGTCGGATACACAACAGCAGGGGGCCGATGAAGGGGATAGAGTCGTTCTTAATCCGTCCGCTGCCATTCTGGAAACGTGCCGAGGACATTGTCGGAGCTACAATAGCTCTCATTGTTTTCTCACCGATTATGGTCGCCGTTGCCATCGCGATAAAATTAACGTCCAAAGGCCCTGTCACTTTCAAACAGCAGCGAGCTGGTCTTGGCGGAAAACCCTTCATGTTCTACAAATTCCGTTCTATGGTCGTCGACGCCGAAGCCAGAAAGAAAGACCTTCTGAAACACAATGAACGGATAGGGCCCGCATTCAAAATGACCAATGACCCCCGTGTCACCTGCGTCGGCGACTTCATCCGCAAATGGAGCCTGGATGAATTACCTCAGCTCTTTAATGTACTCAGAGGCGATCTTAGTCTCGTTGGACCAAGACCCCTTCCTATAGAGGAGGCGTTGCAGCACAACCAGTGGCAGGACAGACGTCTCTACGTCACGCCCGGCATAACCGGTCTATGGCAGGTATACGCTCGCGACGACAAATCCTTCGACCGCTGGGCAAGACTCGACATCGAATACATTATGAGACGCTCACTCCTTCTCGATCTGAAGATTCTTTTGAAGACTCTGCCAGCAGTACTTTCGCGGAAGGGGGCGTGTTAAGGACTTCGACATTCGGCCAAAGCGGTGATATTGCCAGAGCTACAACTTATAAGGGTGGCCGCGTGAGTGCCTTCACTTCCAGACGTACAGACATACTATTTTTCGCTCTGATGTGTACCATCAGTACTTCCCGAACTTAGTGCCACAAGGCTGAGTCTTGAGCATTCTGGCGAAGCGTTTTGCAAATAGGAGAATGAATTGTTGACAAATTGGCTAGACACCCCGCATCTTCGCGTATGATTATGCCTCCGCGCGATGTTTACACTATGTGCCGAAGAGATAGATAAAGCAATGAAAGCGGGAGCAAATCATCCCATGGGGTCATTTGAGCTATCAAATTTGATAGGTCTCGATCTATACGTAGAAATTATAAAAAACTTAAATGCTTCATTTGGTGGAAATAAGTTTGAACCGAGCAGTGTACTTAGAAATCTTGTAAAAAATGGACATTGGTAATGGAACACTGGAAGAGGTTTTTTGTCAACATAAGGGGACAAGTGGATGAATAACAAAATGGACTTTTTCGGTAAAATATCTGAGAAATGCAAAATCTACGAGGACGTAGAAATAGGGGAAGGGGTTACAATTTGTGATAACGTAATAGTATATAGCAATGTTGAGATTGGATATGGTTCCTTCATCGGGCCAAATTGTATCCTTGGAGAACCTACGCATAATTTCTACAAGGAAAAGGCAAGGTATAAGAATACCAAGCTTAAAATAGGAAAGAACTCGATTATCAGGAGTCATTCCGTGATCTATGCTGGTTCAACAATTGGAGACAATTTTCAAACCGGGCACCGAGTAACAATAAGAGAGCATTCAAAAATCGGTAGGAACTGTTCCGTTGGAACCTTAAGTGATATTCAAGGGCATGTTGAAATAGGTGATTACTGCAGGTTTCATAGCAATGTCTTTATTGGACAGCTTAGCACAATCAAGAATTTTGTGTTTATATTCCCTTGTGTAGTACTGACTAATGACCCACATCCCCCCTCAGACACGTGCACAAAGGGCCCTACGCTTGAGGAGTACTGTGTAATTTGCACAGGTGTAACTATCCTGCCGGACATAACGATCGGAAAGGATAGCCTGGTAGGAGCCCAAAGTTTAGTAAGTAGAAACGTAGAACCTGAAACGGTCGTGCTTGGTGTGCCTGCAAGTAAGTTTTGTTCTATTTATGACATCCGATGTAAGAAGGGGAGATTAGAGAAGCCATATCCATGGAGAAATCACTTTTCAAGAGGGATGCCATGGAACAAAGCTGATGTGAAGCTGCAGAACATGAGTAGAGATTAGAGATGATAGGATAAGATAGGTAGTTCCGTGGTTAATATTTTGGATTCGAAATAGGATTTTCAACAGTTTACGACGTGGATACTGACATAATCGAAAGCGGTATTACCTGCAAGACCAACACCATAATTCTTACGAACCTTTAGTGCCGAGTGAAAGTATAGTTATGTCACTGGATCCGTGTAAAATTATCGAATTCCCCAAAATCCAGGATCCCCGGGGTAATCTGACCTTCATCGAAGCCAAGAAACATATTCCTTATGATATAAGGCGCGTTTACTATCTCTATGATGTTCCAGGTGGAGCAGAGCGCGGGGGGCATGCTCACAAAAAGTTACATCAGTTGATTATTGCTATGTCCGGCTCTTTCGATGTTGTGCTTGATGACGGGCATGCGAAAAAGCGAGTTCACTTGAATCGATCCTATTATGGCCTCTACATTTGCCCAATGATCTGGCGTGAATTGGATAATTTCTCATCTGGCTCTGTTTGCATGGTGCTGGCATCTAATTATTACAACGAAGACGATTATTATCGAGATTATGATGAGTTTGTGAAAGCGGTGAAGG
>CP070751.1:3282699-3316081 GCA_020348445.1 Thermoplasmata archaeon | reverse complement strand
ATCGATCTTTCCCTCCTTGTACACCTTCAAAAAGTTTTCAGTATTGACCGAATATAATTCCTCACCACACATTTGATGATATTCCAAACATGCTTTATTGGTTACTTCCTCTAAGACCTCTTCTGTTAAACTCGAGGTAAAGTGGAAATCCTCGGAAAGAAAGAGATCAACTCCATTTTTAAGGCCCGTAATTAGGATACTGCAGTCGTTTTTGATATCCTTTGGCTCGGCACCGAGATGGGTCTTCATGGAGGCGATACATTGACTGCCTATCTCTGAGGATAAGAATCTGTTTTTAAAATCGATGATCTTCGCGTCTACACGTTTTAACCTGGACATGGCTTTTTTATATGCATGTTCATCTATTCTACCCCAGGTTTTGAGCTGCTCCAGCTCAGAAATCACAGTGGATGTTACAAAGCAATCGATTCCATCACGCTTCAATCCCTTGATGATCTTATCAACTTCGGGATCGTCCTTTAAAAGAAAGGATGTATCAAAGGAAACGCTTCTTATGACTTTCATGCTCGGTGTAATTCATTTTAAATTTTTAAAAGTTCTGATGCGAGGGATGGGTGTGTCCAACCACTCTTTTATAATAAAGTGGACAATAAATAGGGCATCTTAAATTCCATCTGTTCATATTCGATAACCCAGGATAACTTGGATGCAAAATATTCTAATATATAGCATTCCCGATTTCAAGAATTCTAAAGCTTAGGGCGAGGGATGGGTGTCCGAGCTTAAGAAGTAATTGTTATCCCAGTATAACTCTGACACAAAGCCCTCGCACTGTATCAAATTAATATAAAATTAAAAGTGCGAGGGATGGGATTCGAACCCAAGAACTCCTTCGAGACAGGACCCTGAATCCTGCGCCGTTGACCAGGCTTGGCTACCCTCGCATTAAAGCGATTGTAAGCTGAGAGGGTAGCCAAGTTTGCTCCGAAGACAAACCGCAGGTTTGTCAAGGTCTAGAGTTGACCAAAGCTCACTACAAATGTGGCTACCCTCGCGCAAGTGCCTTTTCCTTTTCTCTTATTGCACCTGTATGCTCAGGCTCCCATTTAAGAACTTCGTCGAAGGTTGCCTTTGCCTCATCAATCCTATTTATTCTTGCAAGCAGTCTTCCCTTCTCGAACAATGCATTAATATCCTTGGGATCTATTTCCAAGGCAGATTCAAAACAATCAAGGGCGGGATCGGATCTATCGATTTCAATTAAGGCTTTACCCTTGGCGTACCAAAAAAGACCGTTTTCAGGAACCAGATCAAGGGCCTTATCATAACATTTTATTGCTATTCTCGGCATCCTCATCTTTGAAAGTGCCAAACCCTTTACATACCAAGAATTGGCATCATCTCGATTTAATGAGATGGCTGTATTTACACATTCAAGGCTCTCTTTAAATGATTTCATTTTCAGCAGGGTTATAGCCTTGTTATAATATGCCTCATGGTTCTTTTTCAGTTCTATTGCCTTGTCATAACATTGTAGGGCTTCCTCGAATTGGCAATTCTCTGCATAAGCCATCCCCTTACAATTCCACGCATATGTACTGTTACCTCTGATCTTCAATGCCCTACTAAACCAAAGCTGAGCATTCTTGTATCTATTCTTGTTAAGCATGGATTTTCCCTTTTTTATCAAATAAACAAAATCCTTTAGTTTCAGAAAATCTTCTGGAGTATATTTTATTTTACATACCGAGCAATTCCCCACTTCCTTTATGCAATCATCGTGCGATATGCTCCCGCATTCGCATTCAAAGGATTCGTTTTCATCTGTAATTAAACCCAGGCAGATAAAGCATCTTCTTTGTGTTGCCTCGGTAGAGGATGGAACAACTGAAGGTTGCACTTCCTTGGCGTCGGCTTTGTTTTCTACATCCCTATAATCCTTGCAGAATTTACAGTACCAGGCATTATCCTTCTCGATAAAGTCCAGTGAATTCCCGCATAATGGACAATTGTGCACGATGGATTTCCCTTCCGCCATTTGATCGGTGGCAATATGAATTTCTGGATATTTAATTGTTTATCTTGGTTTTCGCACATATTTACTTTAGGCTTCTATTGTTCCAGACCTATTATTTTAGTAAATGTTAATAATAAAACTTCAATTTGATTAAAGTGATTTAATTGGATCTGGTGTTAGTTCATTTTAAAAAAATTGTAAACAAAAGTTTAAATAGCCATAACTCGATATTCTATATGGGCCCTGAGTGTAATTAGCGATTATTAGCTAATTCAGGGAGTTTAGGAAGAAAATGGGGAGAGAAGATGTTTCCACCAGGACTATACAATACGACAAAAAGTCCAATTGCACAAGAGAGAACAAAGCACGCATTAGAAACAGTAATAGTCAAAAACAAAAATTGGCATCCGTAAATATATCGGATTAAGGGCGAGTCTACAGGTAAATACTACAAATAATCCAGTCATATGTAAATTGAGCGTAGCATATGCTTCATTAATTTTTTTTTGATATTTCATGATTTTCTTTAGTTAATAATTTATACCCAAAACTCTTTTCGTTTACTTGAGTCAGTGGTGTGAAATGAGAACGAAAGGAAAAAATGTTGGAATTAAAAGGGAACCTCCTTCTACTTCAATCATAATAAATATATTAATTGTATTTGTATTTATTATTGGTTGCTTGATTAATTCTTATCCTGCGAATTCTGAGCCAATAGTCACCGATAACCTTAATGGTACTTTTACCGCAGATTGGCCCTTAAATAATTCGGATTTTTATGATCTTTATAATCTGACCATGGAAAACGGGGAGTGCAATCTCACAATTCATTCCTTTTGGTGGAATCAAACCACACAATCCGAGTTTGAAACAGGGTCCACCATTTTCAATATTGACACGACAACTTCTCCGGGGGATCTAATGCTGATATCTACATCACCTGGACCGGGGGCAAACCTGATAAAAAATGGAGAATTTATCACAAGTGCAAACTGGAGCTTCGACAGCAGCAATGACATCACCTCAGAATGGATTTTAGGCAGCGAATATGGTAAACTGTCTCATTACTCCATTTCCAATCCGCGGATTTTTGGAAGGCAGAATGTATCTAGTGGTGTTTCAAATGGTAACAATGGAGGCAGTTCCGCAATTGATTTAGTTGATGCTCTTTTGGGCTTTAATGACCTCAAGTGGTGGCAGGTTGAAAGGGATCAATACCTGGAGATTACAGGATTTGACATCACGGGCAGAACTGGTAATATTGTTAGTGTTGTGCTGTGGGGAACTCACAGGGTTGAAGGGGGTCAATACGATGGAGGTGATGGATCAAGTGGAAACTCGTCACTCCAATACGAGGATGAGTCAAACACCTTTATCAACACATCGATAATTCCCCTTGATAATACAGGTTGGGATAATCAATCTCATGATATCACCAGCGCCTTCTCTTCTTGGACGTGGTCAGATGTTCAGAATCTCAGAGTGAGATTTATTAATCCTGATGATTCAGGGCCTGATGGATATGTGGAATGGGATCAGATATGGCTTGAGGTGACAACTGAAATATTTGACGAGACTGCATATATAAACCAGACCTTCGAGGTACTAAACACCACAGGTTTTAACGATACATTGTATGAAGACTTCCTAAAGAATATGGGGAGTAACAAAGTGAACTTCACTTTACAACCTGACAGTGTGGTTTTGGATTATGCAGGTTCTTTTGTGACTGGACAAACAACGTTGTATGCAAATGAGACAGGGGGAAATGGAACCTGGATATATTCCTTTTTTAATGAAAACAATTATGGTATCTCACCGGAACTCTGGGTTGGAGGGACAGATCTAACCAGCATCACCAGAAGTCTATTACGCTTCAACATAAGTAAAATACCCAATGGCGCGATTATCAGCAGCGCTGTGTTGGATTTGTGGGTGCAGCAGGTGAATACAGATGATGTACCAGTGGCTGTTTATAAGGTAACCAAAGAGTGGGATGAAGGTATACAGAATAGTGAGTTAGCCACTGATGGTGCAACCTGGGATAATGCAGATACCGATCCCACCATACCTTGGGATAAGGGTGGAGAATATGATCCCACACCATATAATTTATCAACTGTATACCTAACTGAATCAAATGTATTTCATAGTTTTAACATCACAACCCTTGTTCAGGAATGGGTGGACGGTGAACCGAATTATGGTTTGCTTTTAAATGATACAGATGAGAGTGCAAGCAGGTGGTTGGAATTCACAAGTGATAACGGCGCCGAAGGTCAGAGGCCGGAACTTAAGATCCAATGGAAGCTTCCCAATTACGAAATCTACGGCAATTTCACATCCCAGGTCTTTGATGCAGAAAAAGTTATGAACTCCTGGGGGAACATAAACTGGAACGGTGAAACACCGCCAGGCGGCACCATTGCCATCGAGACAAGAACCTCCTTGGATAATATTACGTGGGGAGGTTGGAGCGGTAACTACTCGCAGCCTGGAGATGCAATAATTTCGGGACCCGGCAGATACATTCAATACCGCGCCCACCTGCAGACCCCCTCCCCCGCTATAACCCCAACGTTATACGATGTGACCATTATCTTCGAAAGAACAAATCTCACGTTCGATAGAGTTGTGGAGATCGCAAAAAACGTTTCAAATGCCGAGATGAGCATAGCCATCAACGATACTGTGATATGGAGTTTAGACGCGGACACCTCATCATCCTGGACCCCTGAGACCGTGGACATCAGTGAATGGATATTAAAAAGAGGTTTCTACAATATCTCTCTTAGACTTCGATTGATCATTGAAACCGAATTTGGTGTGGAACTTAGTGTGGGTTATGACAACTTTTCAGTTGGAGGCCTGGGAAATGAGAGCAGGGGGGAATACATTTCAATTGGTTTTGATGCAGGGACCAAAGCTAACTGGGAAGAAATAAGCTGGAGCTCAACTTTAGATCCAGGAACAAGAATAATCATTCAAACAAGGACTTCGCATGACAACTCCTCATGGGGCCCTTGGTCAAGCGCATATACCGTTTCTACAGGAGAAGCCATTACATCGGCAAGCAATCAGTATATTCAATATCGAGCAATATTGATAACAACCAACTCAAGCAACACTCCTGTACTTTCAGATGTAAACATATTGTACAGTTACTATTCAAAAAACGGCACCCTATACATGAAGAACGATTTTGTTCCAGCCGCAGTGGCGAGTTGGGGCCAGTTGTACATTGACAGCATCCTGAATTTACAGACCATAGTATTCTGGTACTCCTTGAACTCGGGTGGAAGTTGGTCTCCTGTTGATCCCGGTGGTGATATGAGATCTGTTGACACCTCCTCAGGAACTATAAGATTCAAAGCCGAATTCTTAACAGCAGACACATCAGTGACACCCACGCTTTTGGGATTTTCTTTGATCTATTACACAAATAACCCACCGCAATTTATCTCCCCAGGTTACACAAACGAGGCAGGGAGTTTTGGCGGAGGATGGTTCAATTTCTCTGTCATGTATCTTGATTCGGACGACGATTATCCTGCACCATTAAAGATCACCATTAGAGGAGCTGGAGATTACAACCTCACAATGAACGAACTCGATCCCAGTGATTTTGATATGACCGACGGAAAGTGGTTTTTCCTCAACCTTACATTGCCCAAAGGCCTGTACCAATACCGCTTTGTTGCATACGACGGTATAATCTGGAATTCAACATCCTTTGTAGGGTTTATAGTGAATAACAATCCCCCAGAACTCAGATACCCCTCTGTCTCTCCCTCAACTGGCAAGGGTGAAACTTCATTTAACTTCACTGTGGACTACCTTGACAAAGATGGGGATTTCCCAGCATGGATAGGCCTTACAGTCACAGGACCGGTATCCGACAATCAATCGTTATTGGAGCTTGACACCTCAGACACAACGTATTGGGATGGAAAGGATTATTACCTAAACCTGATCCTGGGAAAGGGCTCCTACACCTATTTCTTTACAGTATTTGACGGGGAGGATTGGATCTCCACTGTCCCGCAAACCTTAAATGTCGCCAACAACCCACCCGAGCTAACAATGGCTCAAGTCACCCCCACTTTCGGAAATATCACCACCTCCTTCAACTTCACAGTAAATTACATTGATTTGGATGATGACATGCCAAATCAGGTCACAATGAACCTTACAGGCCCTTCAAATCCAGGCCCACATATAATGATGGAGCTTGATCCAAGTGATACAATTTACTCTGATGGAAAACTGTACTATTTTATTATTTCAGGCCTGACAAAAGGATACTATACCCATCATTTTGCAGCAAGTGATATAGACGGGGATTGGGGAGAGACCGGCGAGTTTTTCCTTCCACAGGTTTCGAATCTAGCGCCGCAGATATTGACATCTGATGTTACAAATGCTGATGAGGATTTGTTGTACTCAATACAATACTTACACTCAGATGCAGATGGCGACAACTGCGTTTGGGTATTGGATACCAATGCATCCTGGCTTACCCTTGATAAAAACAGCGGATATCTCAACGGCACACCTGACAACGGAGATGTTGGCTGGTTTTGGGTAAATGTCTCAGTAAGTGACAATGATGGTGGTCTTGATTGGTCTTATTTCATACTTACAGTTGCCAATTCACCGCCGCAGATAATTTCAACATCACCAATTCAATGGGCATATGAGAACCAGCAATACATATTCGATTTTGAAGGGGATGATGAAGGAGAAGGAAATTCCCATTGGACATATGAAACAAATGCCTCTTGGATTTCTATTGATCCCGTAACAGGTGTTCTTTCGGGTATTCCCCAGGTAGCAGATGTGGGCAGCATTTGGGTGAACGTTACGCTCTATGATGGTAACGGGGATTTTGATTCTTTAAATTTCTCAATAACTGTAAACGATACCTCGGCACCAATTGCGGATGCAGGTGCGGACGATACAATAGATGAGGACACAACTTATATTTTCGATGGCTCGGGCTCGCAAGATAATTCAGGCCAGATTACGAATTATACATGGTACTTCGGAGATGGCGAAGTAGGCTACGGCCCAACACCACAACACATCTATACCAACATGGGCACTTATATGGTGGTCCTTGTGGTAAGGGATCCATCAGGAAACGAGGGCTACGATGCCATGGAACTTACAGTGAATAACCCAAGTCCTGTGGCAGATGCTGGATCCGATCTTGCGGCAAACGAGGGAGAGACAGTGTTTTTTGACGCCTCGGGCTCGTCCGATACCCCATCAGATGCTCCAAATCTGGTATATCTATGGGACTTTGACAACGATACCCAGTTCGATGATGGCGTTGGAGTGCAAACCTCCTATATCTGGATGGATGAGGGTATTTTCCAGGTCAATTTAAAGGTCGTTGATGATAACGGTGATTTTGGCATAGCCACAATCAATGTCACAGTTACCAACCTACCACCATCGGTGGATTTAAATGGTCCCTATTCGGGTTTGGAGGGCGAAAAGATCTACTTCTTCGCGACTGCAAGCGATTCTGGAAACGATGTATTATGGATCCGCTGGGACTGGGACAACGATGGACAAAACGATACTGACTGGACCACGCAGCCTTACACAAATCATACGTGGGCTTTGTTTGGGACATACACAGTCAGAGTGCAGGTTTGGGATGGCGATGATGGATTCAACGAGGATACAGCCTCGGTTCAGGTGATAAGACCCAATCAGCCTCCAATGATATTGGGAGTGGGGGGAAGATATGTTCATTTTGATTATCCATACCTTCTTGATTTAACTCCATATGTGTATGATCCTGACACTCCAATAAATGATTTGATTGTTACAACCGATTCCCCGTACATCGAGGTAAACGGCCTTATTCTTACACTCAATTACCCAGAGGGTATGGTGGGCAAAACAGATGTTGTAATAATTACAGTGAGCGACGGAAAAAGCCAAGACAATGATACTTTTACCGTGAGCATTACCGATAATTATCCTCCAGAGTCTACAGGGAGTATACCCCCTGTGAACTTTGATGAGGGCGAGACATTGGAGGATGCAGTGGATTTGGATAATTATTTCACTGACAAAGACAATGATCCTTTGAGCTACCATTTTATAGGAAACGTTCATGTTAGACCTGTTTTGAATTCCTCAACCGGATTTGTAAGTTTCTCTGCAGATCCCAATTGGTATGGCATTGAAAACATCATCGTCAGAGCCTATGATCCAAATGGAGCATTTACAGAACAGGTTGTTAATGTTACAGTCAATTCCGTTAACTTTGAACCGACAATAGAAGGCATTCAGGATGTCTATGTCCGTTTGAATTCACCATGGGAACTCCTTGTACTAAATCCCATATACGTCTGGGATGATGAGAACATCCTCGATTTGAATCTTTATACTAACTCCTCCTTTGTCACCTTATCCCCCACAAGGGAAGGAGTATTGGTGTTCTATTATTTTGATTCATTAATCGAGACTGAAATTGTCAAAATCAGTGTAAACGATGGTGAATTCACAGCTTCAATTGATGTGACTGTTCACATTTCCTCAGATAATTGGCCGCCCTATATCAAGGATTATAGCTATCCATCCACAGTCCGATTTGATGAAGATACGGAACTTTTAAACCATTTTAATTTGAATGATTATTTTGCAGATAATGTCACTGATACTTTAACCTTCACTCAAATAGTTGAAAGTAGTTATGTATTCGTCACAATAAACACCGAAGGTTTGGTGAGCTTCTCATCAAGTCAGAATTGGTTCGGGATAACATCGGTTGACTTCAGAGCCCAAGATACATCTGGAGCCTGGGCCTCATTTTCTATAGAGGTAATCGTAGATTCTGTAAACGATGTTCCTGAGATAAGGCAGGTGATTACATATTTACAAATCAATGAGAATGAGACATGGATCATCGATTTGGATGATTACTTCTTTGATGTCGAGGATGGGACCAACTTAACGTTTTCCTGCAACATGCCAGAAATTATAATCGATCCAGTTACCCATGAGGCAAGATGGGAGAGGGACGAAAAGACGCTACTCTCTGGAGTAGTCTTTACGGCAAGTGATGGTGAAGCAAATATCAGTATGGATCCAATTGATATTTCTGTCATAAAACCTGTCGTAAAACCAGAAAGCGTAAAGGAACCAGAGCCCTTTATTTGGTTATGGGTGTTTCTGGCCTTTATTTTGGGAGTTCTCGGTGTTTTCGTCTATAGGGAGATCAGGTACAGGTTCCGAGTCGAAGAGGCCTTTTTAGTGAACAATGCAGGCATCCTCATGACCCATCTTTCAAGGGGAGAATCGAAGATGGCCTTGGATGTGGAGCTCATTTCTGCCATGCTCACCGCTGTTCAGGAGTTCGTAAAAGACTCTTTCTCAAAGGGAGAGACGGACAGCGATGTCATTGTGGATAAAAAGAAATCCCTGGAAAAACTGGAGTTCGGTGAGTTCCACCTCGTTTTAGAGCAGGGTAAATATTCGTTTTTATGCACTGTTATATCAGGTTATGTGAACAAAAGACTCAGGAAAAGAATGAGGATTGTCTTAGAAGAATTTGAAACTGAGTACGGGGACATTTTGCATGACTGGGATGGTGTAATGGAGACGTTCGAAAAAGCCCAATCAATTCTGGCAAAGGTATTTAAGAAGGGGACAAAGGTTGAGGAGATGACCACGTCCATTGGTAGGATGAGGGAAGGGGATGAGGGAGTCACTCAGATAACCTATGGTGAAACAGAGGATGATGAGCAAGTTTTGGATTATGATGATTTTATGGCTGAGGATGAATCACCAAGCGATGAAAATCCTCCTCCTTCTGCTTGAGAATTCTTTTAAATAACTTCCCGAATAATTTTACTTTATCATTTATTTCCAAAAACCTACGCTGTGCAGAAAATATTCTGCTGAGTAGTTACCAATATGATGAAAATAATGTGTCAATTTCGAAATCGGCTCCTCGTCTGAATCTCTGTTCATCGAATTTAAAAAACTTGAAAATGAACCGTATTTTAGTTCTATCTTTTTAAACTCTCTAGCGTTGTATATCATGGCTGATATCTTCCTTCTATTTTTTATTGTGTCAGGATTATCAAGCAGGTCCTTCGCATTTGTCTTCGCCAATTCATTGATATTAAATCCTATAAATCCGCGTTTGTACCTGGCCCAGTTTTTCCTTACCGTACCCCATCCAAGACCTGCCTGCAGAATACATAAACATAGGATTTCAAAGTACTCAGAATCAGATTTCGGAACCATACCTGGGTGGCATTGGCTTCTCTCTTCCTTTGCAAAGGTGCATTCCCAAGGTGCCCTGTGGGATTTTCCATTTTTTTTACTTGTCATTTTTTCTGTATCTGTATGAGTTTTTGATATAATAAAATGATATGATATTCATTCAAACAAGATCAAAGATAGCATTATGCATATTCCAAAAAATAAGGCCAGCATTTGAGCAACTGAGATGCTGAGTTTGGTTTCCTTCTTAAGCTCAGGTATCAAATCTGTCCCTGCTATGTAAATGAATCCTCCTGCTGTAAAAGGAACCAAAAATACAGGAAGGCGGGATAATTCTTCACTAAGAATGAGCATAATCAGTGCTCCGATAACAGCTGCTAGTGCTGCCATCAAATTGTAGAATATGGCCTTAGACTTTTTAAAACCACCATATATAAGAACCGAGAAATCACCGATCTCCTGTGGAACCTCATGAAGAATAACAGCAACTGTTGTGGCAATTCCCAATGATACAGAAACCATGAAGCTTCCAGCTATGATCATGCCGTCTATGAAATTATGCACACCGTCACCAACTAGGTTCATGTAAGTAAAGGTGTGGATATGGTCATCCCCTGTAAGAATATGACAGTGTCTCCAGTAGATGAGTTTCTCCAAAACAAAGAATATCATGATGCCTAAAAGAATATACAATGAGATCTCCAATCCAAAGCCCTCCTCCTCAACTATCTCAGGAAGAAGATGGATGAACGCATCACCCAAAAGGGCTCCTGCAGAGAAGCTCACAAAAAAAATCAGGACTTTTCTCAGTATATTTTCCTTTATCGAGAGCGCAAGTACACCTACAAGAGATATTAAACTTACAATGGCAACACTGGCCAATGTGTAAAACCACACCTCGTCCATCACAATCAAGAAACATATGCTTATTAACATTTATATAACTTGTTATTAACATTTATACAAACATTTAAATAAGGATTAATAATTAAACATCATTCATGACCATTGTTAGTGTTTCATTAAATCAAAAGATATTGGATGAAATAGATGCACTTCAAGACGAGATGGGATTCTCTGGAAGAAGCGAAGCAATTCGGGCTGCGATACGGATGCTTATCGCTGATAAAAGGGAAAAGGACGATCTCTTTGGGGTGATAGATGCCACGCTGCTTGTGATTCACGATGAGAAATACTCTGCACTGGTTTCTAAGATCAGGCATGACTTTCAACAGCTTATAAAAACCCAGATTCACAATCACCTTGA
The DNA here is from genome assembly GCA_020348445.1 of Thermoplasmata archaeon. Lineage (GTDB taxonomy): Archaea > Thermoplasmatota > Thermoplasmata. Next base: position 3,304,583 of record CP070751.1, on the reverse strand, counting down.
AAATCAGAAATGCCTTGAGATATTTGTGATAAAAGGAGAGGCTGTGCAAATCAGAAGGATGACCAACACCTTTCAGACCAACAAGAATCTGGATTATGTCAAGCTCGTGGTCTCGTGATGTATTTGGGACATAAAGTAACCAGATTTTGCACGAGTCTGTAATAGAACATGAATTTAAGGATCCATTAGAATTTAAAATATTATACAAGAGGGTGGTAGAATGCAGGACGTAGCAATTAGCACAAATGAGCTCACTAAAAGATTCGGTGATCTTGTTGCCGTTGATCATGTGTCATTTGATGTGATGCGGGGTGAGATATTTGGACTTCTGGGACCCAATGGAGCTGGCAAAACAACGTTGATCAGGATGCTGTGCACCCTAAGCAGACCCTCAGAAGGAACAGCGTCTGTCTCGGGCTATGATATTAAACGTGAGGACAGCAGGGTCAGGGAGCAGATCGGGCTGGTTTCAGAGAAGATGATAATGTACGACAGGCTTACAGCAGAGGAAAATCTCAGGCTCTTTGGAAATTTGTACGATCTACCAAATGATGTTCTCTCCCAAAGAATCGAGGAACTTTTGGACCTCGTGAGGATGAAAAAATGGGCAGATCAACAGATAGGCACCTTTTCAACTGGAATGAAGCAGAGAATCAACGTGATTCGCGCCCTTTTGCACCAGCCCAATATACTGTTTCTGGACGAGCCCACCCTTGGTCTTGACCCCCAGTCAACAGGAGAGATTCGGGAATTTATCAAGAATATCAACATTGAGCATAAAACAACGATCATACTCACTACGCATATGATGGTGGAGGCAGATATGCTGTGTGACAGGGTGGGTATAATTGACTACGGCAAAATCGCTGCCTTGGATTCCCCCAGAAATTTAAAGAGGATAATCTCGGGGACAGATACCACGGTTGTGGAGCTTCATATACCCAATCTCTCAACAGGCATCACATCACAGATCAAATCCCTTGGATGCATAAACAATGTCATTGTGGGGGACGATACACATATCAAGGTCCAGGCAAAAGGTGATGACGCATTCGATAATATCATAGATTGCGTAAGAAGAAGCGGGGGTAAGATATCCTCAGTAAAGAATCTGGAGCCCACACTAGAGGACGTGTTTTTGCATATAACTGGACATGAGGTAAGGGAGCAGACATCAGAAAAGGTAAAAGCAGCAGGTCCAGGTCATGGACCTCGTCATGGAAGAAGGACTAAAAAGAGGATAAGGTAGGTGATTTTAATGGGTGTAAAACAAATATTCAATCATAGTCTCTGGATCGCCTGGAAAGACCTTTTGGAGTTCTCAAGAAGCAAGCTCCGTCTTGTCATGCTGGTTCTTATGCCACTTTTTATGATGGTCATGGTGGGTTTTATCTTTCCATCACAAGATACAGTTTCTGATGTACCTATTGCCCTTGTGAATCTGGATGAAGGCAGCCAAGATTTAGAAATGGGTGATGCCTTTGTTGCCCAGCTTGAGGCCATAAATAACCAGAAAGGTTTTTTTAAATTCCAAAATGCAACTGACTTTGAGGATATAAAATCCAGAATCCAAAGCGGTGATGTTTCAGGGGGTATAATCATCTCCCGGGATTTCTCAAGTTCTTTTTTTGCAGGTATGCAGGGAAACATAACCCTTGTAACAGACCAGACCAATCCCCAGTTGTCCTTAATCCTGGAGGGTATACTCACCGAAGTCATTGAAAGCATGGGCAGCGTGGTTGCCAAAATAACCATGAATGAAACCTACGAAATACCTGCAAACAGAACAGAGGCCATATTAAGTCCGTACCATGTGGAGGTAGAGGGGATCATACCTGGTGAGCCCAACTACTTCCAGTTCGTGGCACCCGGTATCATGGCAATGGTTGTCATGATGAGTTTGATGACAGGGCTTCCTCATGCCATCTCGTACGAGAAGGATATCGGGACCTTGGATGGAATGCTTGTGGCCCCAATCAATAGATTGGCTATAATCATAGGAAAGGTTCTGGCCCAGACAACAAGGGGGATGATACAGGGATTTATAATCTTGGTTTTGGCGATTCTAATCTTTGGTGTGACCATCTACGGAAGCATACTTCTTGTGATACTTCTTTTATTCTTGGGTGTATTCAGCTTTGTGGGATTGGGCATTCTCATAACCTCATTTACTGAAAACGAGGAAACAGCGAGCATGCTCATGATGACATTCATGTTTCCAATGATGTTCCTATCTGGCGTGTTCTTCCCTATTCAGCAGATGCCCTGGTTCATGCAGAGAATCGCGTATTTGCTTCCTCTGACCTATGCGACCACAGCACTTAGAAAGGTGATCATATTGGGTGCGGGTGTTTCGGCAATCACAATAGAAATACTGGTTATGGTGGGCTTTGGTGTTGTACTTCTTGCAGTTGCTGTGCCCATGTTCAAAAGGGCCATGAGCAAATAGTATGCATAAAAATTCCTGATGCAATCAAACTGTCCTTGGATTGTAGTACGCACCATAAGGCCTTGAAGACGAAGGGGCTATCTTTGTAATTTCCCTTTCCCAGATATTCTCTATGGGCATTTTAAAATATTTACAAAATTCCTTTAGAATCGGAGTAAGTAATTTTAAATCATCATCAGTAAAGGGCTGGATATTTGCAGCAACACCAAGGTAATGCTCAGGAACCTCACCTCGAACATAGATTGCACCACCGTGAATTCCACTTCCAAGGCTCCCTCTCACTACCTCTTTTGATGGGACTTCCTCCACTTTATTGTTCCCTATTTTCATGCCCAATGCAACCAAAATCCCTCCGGCCATGTACTCTCCAAAGAACTCCTTAACACATCCTCCGTATACCACTATGGGCCTTTGGTCTTGGTACTCCTTCATATGTATACCTATTCTGTATCCACCATTTCCTTTGACAAAGATTTTACCGTTTCTTGCGGCAAGGCCTGTCACATCCCAGGCATTTCCATGTACTATTATAGTGCCGGCATTCATGGTGTTTCCTGTCTGATCCTCGCAGCTACCAAAGACCTCGATTGTGGGGCCGCTTAAAAAAACGCCGAGATCGTTTCCTGGAGTTCCGTGAATATCGATTTTAAGATCCTTGTGCTCCATGCAGTCTGCAATGAACCTCTGGCCCAGGACATTCTTCACCACTATGTGCTTTGCACCATCGTCTGCTGCATTGTGGATTTTCTCGTTTAAGACCCAGTAGCGCAGAGGTTTCTTATCCCCATCCAATGCATCGATTTCCATCTTCTTCTTTGCCATATCATTCACCCCCAGGCCTCGCCCGCATGTTTGACGTCCATGATATCTGCAATTTTGGGATTGGGCCCAACATATCTGAGCCTGTCTCTGTTGCCAATAAAGCTCTCAACTGAATCGATGCCCATTGCACCGCAGATCTCTCTCAGCTCCTCTGTCCAAGCGTGAAACAGGTTCGCGATTCTCCTTGCCCCAACCTCGATGTTGAGTCTTTGTGAGTACGCCGGATTTTGGGTTGCTATTCCCCAAGCACAAGTTCCCCTGTGGCATTGCTGACACACCCTGCAGCCCATTGCTATCAAGACTGGTGTACAGATCATGGCCACATCCGCACCCAATGCAAGAGCCTTTACAAGGTCAGCCGAATATCGTATACTGCCTCCTGCACAGAGGGTTGTCTTATGCCTGATTCCTTCCTCCCTGAGCCTTTGATCCACTGTAGCAATTGCTAGCTCTATTGGAATACCCGCATGATCCCTTATTATCCTGGGTGTTGCGCCTGTACCTCCTCTGAATCCATCCAAGGTTATGAAGTCGGCACCTGCCCTCACCATGCCCGAAGCAATTGCAGCGCTGTTGTGCACGGCTGCGATTTTAACACCTACTGGAACCCTGTACCTTGTCGCCTCTTTTAAAGCAAATATCAACTGCTGTAGGTCCTCTATGCTGTAGATATCATGATGCGGATAGGGTGAAAGAGCATCTGTACCCTTGGGAATCATCCTTGTTTCTGATATGAGCTTGCTAGTCTTCTCTCCTGGTAAATGTCCTCCATGGCCCGGCTTTGCTCCTTGGCCTATTTTGATTTCAAGTGCAGCAACCTTCTTGAGGTAATTTGCATCAACGCCAAATCTGCCGCTTGCCACCTCGCTGTTGATGATCTTACCGTACTTGTAGAAATCTGGATGAAGACCCCCTTCTCCAGTCCCTACAAGGGTGCCCACCTCCAATGCCGCCTTAAACAAGGCTATCTGGGCATTGTAGCTGATGCTTCCCAGGGACATCTGACCCACCATAATCGGGGTAGAGAGCTCGATATTCGGGGGAAGGTTGGTTTTCAAGGTGATCTCATCGCCGGTCTCTGTAAATTCCAGTTTGGCGGGTTTTGCACCGAGGAAACACTTGGTCTCTATAGGCTCTCTTAAGGGATCTATTGCAGGATTAGTAACCTGTGCCGCATCGAGCACGAGGTCGTCGAAGATGCTGGGATAGGGCAGGTCATTTCCGCATGAGGCCAGCATCACTCCCCCTGTTGATGCCTGCTCCCATCCGATTCTCCTTATTCTTTCATCATAAGCTGCATGAAAAGGAAATGCCATTTGATTGTCAATTATGGTTATTGCCTCCTGTGGACATTTTGCAGAGCATCTTTGGCATGCCACGCAATTGTCATGATCTGCCACTATGCGCTCTCCATTGAATGATAATGTGTCGAACGTGCAGTTTATTGTGCAACGCTTGCATATCTTGCATTTTTCCCTATCAATGTTCACCTTATATCGTGATGGTATCTCTATCCTGATGCCTTCCATTTTCTCAGGCATGCTCACACCTCCAATTTGATTTTCTTACCTTCAAACTGCTTCTCTGTGCCCCGCCAGACAAGGCCCCTGTAGAGCTGCGCGATAACAGGATTTCCAGTAACAGGAGCCCATACCTCTTTTGCGTCCCCAACGCGTCTTATTGCACATTCCTCACTTGATGCATAAACTGTGTTTTCATCCTCTGATATTGCAGCTATCATGGGCCTTAATTTCTTTCTGTCTGTGAGGGCTATCATTGAGGGATTGGGCCTGTTGGTCCCAACAAGGATTGAAAAGGGTCCATTCACCATGGCTCTTCCGTATGTCATCCTAAGTTCTGTTGCGATCTTCTTCTGATCCTCGGGTAGCAATGCGATATCGTCGAAGTACCTTGGTGCCAAGGCCATTGTTGCAATGAGCTTTGGAAGGCCGTGCCTTCTACAGAGTAAATCCCACAAGTACGTTACAACCTCGGAGTCTGTAAGCAAAGTGCACTTGTAGCCCCACATCTCAACATATCTTTTATTTGTCCCGTAGGATGTGATCTCCCCATTGTGGCACAAGGACCAGTCAAGGATGTTGAAGGGGTGTGCCCCGCCCCACCACCCAGGTGTGTTTGTTGGGAATCTAGAATGGGCAAGCCACATGTAACCGTTGTACCTTTCTGCCAGGTCATAGAATTCTGCTATCTCGTGGCTCCAGCCGTTTCCCTTGAAAACGGCCATGTTCTTTCCCGAGGACATGCAGAACGCCCCATTGATTTTCTCGTTGATATTCATGACACAATCAACAATGTAATCGTCCTCTGATTCAATATGCGGGCTTGCAGAAATGACCTCCTCTGGTACATCCAAGAAGAAGCGCCAGATAAGAGGATACGGGCCTTTCATACCCCGAACTGGTTTTTTAAAGACCTCTTCGTCCTTAACGATATTTGCCTTTCTTTTGAAAAATTCCTCTACGTTTTCCTTTGCCTCTTCATCATCCAAAAGAAGTTGTATACAGAACGAGTCTGCCAAATCAGGAAATAATCCGTAGCATGCATATCCTGCACCAAGACCGTTTTCCCTGTCCGTCATGGTGGTTATCATGTCAATTACCCTTTTTCCGTTCTCTGTCTTGCCATTTGTATTGATCAGGCCTGCTATACCGCAGGCTTCTATGTCCTTGGTAAATCCATTGGGAGGTAGAGTAACGCCAATTTTCCCCCACTTTCCATTGACCTCGCCCATTGATCCAATTCTACCAAGTCTACCAAATTCAGAATGACTTAAGCGTGATTTAGGGTCCCTTATCTCATCCAAATCCATGTCACTTGCCTCCTTTTTCTGAATCTTCTTCTACCTCTTCCATGAGTTTTCTAAGTTTTGCCACATCTGGCAAGTTTATCTTGGGAAGCTCCATCTCTTCCCTTATTTTTTCATCCATCTTGAAGGAATAACCTGATTCGTGAAGCTCCGATATCCGGTGGCCCACAGCTTCTGGGTAGATTCCTTTCGCTGCCGCCAGGTTCTTCAACTTAATTATCAACTTCACCATGCCAAAACCCTGGGGACACTCCTGGGAGCATTCATGGCAGTTCATGCAGAACCATATGTCCTCTCTTGTGCAAGCTTCGTCTGCCCTACCCTCAATAACAAGTTTTAGTATCTCTTCGGGTTTGTAATCAGATGTCGTCATCGCAGTTGGGCAGTCGTCGACGCAGGCTTTACATTTTGCGCACAGAACCAACTGTTCCTTTGTCACTTTATCAGAGAAAAACGATTCATCTACTCCTTCTCCAAGTAATGTGTTGATAAATTCCTTTTCTCCACCTGTACTCATCTCGATGTGCATGGGTAAACCCAGTTCTCCTGGGGATATCCCAAATGTCAGGCCTAATAACTCTGTTAGATAGAACACAGGGAATCTGATATTCTCAGAATAGATATCTTGAATCTCTTTTTCACTTCTAAAGAACTGGGCAAAACAGAAGGGACAGGAAACGACAATTGCTAAGGCTCCTTCCTCCCTTGCAGAGTGAAGCACCCTTCTTGCCGCGGGAACCACGTCATCCTTTCTTCCAATTGAAAGACCTCCTGCACAGCAGGAATTTTTCTCAGAATATTTTAATGTCTCTCCGCCCATCACCCTTATCAGATCATCCAGGTATGCTGGTTCATTTGGATCGTCAAAGCCCATATGGTCCATGGGTCTTCTTACGTGGCACCCCATAAAGGAAGCGCATTTTATCCCTTTTAACGGAAATATCACCTTTTTTTCGATTGCGTTTGGGCCTACATCATCATGTAGAACCTGTACGATATGCTTTACATCGATAGACCCTGCAAATTCAAGACCGAATCCTGCCAGCATTTTGTTGATTTTTTCCCTGAATTTATCGTCGGACTTCAGCCTGGAGTTCACGGTTTTTAGTGTATCGTAACATCCATTGCACAGTGTCAGTATGTCATGTCCTTTCCTTTCGGCTAGACATAGATTTCTTGCGGCTAAAGCAAACCATAGCGCCTCATCTGAACTCTTTATTGCCATCTGATTTGGGCAGCAGCTTGCCTCCTCTATATCATCCAATTCCAGTCCAAGATTCTGAAGGACAGATCGTGAGGCCTTTTCTATGAATGGAAATTTGCTTGGAATCAAACAACCTGCAAACAATGAATATTTCCTAGTATCTTTTTTCTTCATGAAATCCCCCTTTATTATCAGATAGGGTATTTAAGGAGGTGACATCATATCTTGGGAACGAATCCTTCTTTAATCACGTTAAGCACCAATTTTGTGGAGGTCCTAAGAACATACTTTTGACCTGCAAGCTCTTTTACAAATTTGTTGAGGTCTTCTGTGGTTTTGAATTTAGCAACGAATGTGGTATCGTACTCCCCTGTGATGTCATAGATGGAGCAGACATTGTCGTAATTAAGGAACTTCTTTTGAAGTTCTTCCAAATGGCCTCCTTTTATCCTGACATCGATTAAAGCGCAGATGTCGAATCCGAGATTCTTTGCATCAAGCTCTGGAATTATCCTGGCGATGATCTTCTCCTCTTTCATGCGCTTGATCCTGTTGTGGACCGTGCCCAAGGATGTGCCCACCTCGTTTGCTATTGTTTCGTAATTGACAGATGCATCTTTTAACAACATTCTTAGGATCTTTTGGTCCAAATCATCGATGCTCTTCATTATAATGCACCTCTTAAATCAGGATATAGGTTTACTATAATTTAAATCTTTTCATTGAAATTCATGTTTTGATAAAATATTTTCTACTTTATGGAAACATTATTAAAAATATTGGAGATATTGCCTAAAAAAATGAAAAACCTATAAAAAACATGCCGATTTGGGCCTTTTTAGCTGTTTATCTTGTAACAATCTTTTAATAACCAAATCCCCTTTCGGTCATGTGAAAAAGGCCACAATAATCCTTTCAGAAAACGGTAGAATCGCTTCCGTAGTGGCATCTTCCCTGCTTCCTGAAACGGACAGGAAGATACCAAGAACCCAGGTGAATATAAAAGAGGTAAACGATGGCATACAACTTGAGATTCAAGCCCAGGATACAAGTGCCCTTCGGGCAGCGATAAACTCGTATCTGAGATGGATTAAGGTCTCAATGAACACATACGAAGAAACCCATGGTTAGGAGCTCTTTTTAAGGGTATGATCTGGGGAAAATCCACCACAATAGGTAAAAAGAGGCAAAGTATCAACATGATGTGATAGTATGGCTGAAGAAATATCTCCGCAATTGCAGAATAAACTTGCACAGTTTCAGCATATGCAGCAGCAGGTTCAGGTGATATCCTCTCAGAAGTTTCAGCTGGAGGCGCAGCTTCGGGATACTGAGAGAGCGATTACAGAGCTGGATAAGATATCGGACGATTCGCCCATCTATAAAAATGTCGGAAGTCTCCTTGTTCGCGCAGAGGACAAGGATAGTGTCTTAAAAGAACTCACAGAAAAGAAAGAAACCATCGATATCCGTATAAAGGCATTGGACAGACAGGAAAAACAGATAATGGAGAAATATCAGACCCTCCAAAAGGAACTTTCTGCCGCCATATCTGCGGGAAGGGAGGCTTCGGGGGGCACTTAAGATCAGGTATATCTTCCCAAGGAGATGTCTACTTTAGCCTTTATTATAGGATAAAATTGTTACTACTCAAATGAAAAATGTCGGGGTATGAATTTTAAAAGCTTTTTTGGCATAACATCATCGATTTTATTGATATCCTTATCGTAAAGTTCGATGAGCTTTTTTGAATGACGACTATAAAGGTCTTTTTTGACCTTCTTTCGTTCTTTGTAAGCGTCCTCCTCCAATCCCCAGTATTCTATGTAACATTGTCCCATGGGGATAAAAAAATCGCAGTACAGTTCTTCCTCTATTGGTACCCTGCGTTCATAGGCGTGAACAATACTTTGGTGATAAAGCCAATTGTCTATTATGAGTTCTCCTCTTGATCTGACCCTATGACCGTCTTCAGTCACGATAAGGGTGGGAAATCGTTCTCTAAACTCTTTTTGAGCCATTGGATATTTCCCAGGGGGGCCTTTGGCGGATATAGCTTTTTGTGTTATCTGCCCCTTCAACCAACAGTCGTAACAGAAAGTGTGTTCGCTTTTCTCCTTTTTAAACCAGATACCGCAGTTGTTACATTTTGCTACATCCCCTTTATCTCGCAGGTCGAAGCATTCATTACATAGTGGATAAAAACCCGATTTATTTCCGCAAACTTGACATGGCATGTTAAGCCCCAAAAGATGAATAACTTTGGGGAATAAAACTTTCTTTAATGTACTAAGAATTACAAAATCCATATGAATTTATTATATTATCTTTGAAATGCGAGGAGCAATCCAAATAGCATAATAAAACCCTAACCTTTAATACCAATACCGTAATTCACCATTCCAATGTGATTCCATGTTATCAGTGATGTAAAAAGATGGGGGAGAATAATTGGTAGAGAAAAAAATCGAGGATTCTGAAGAAGAGGCTCAAAAACCAGAAGAAGAGCTCTCTGATGATATTGAAAAAGAAAAGGACCTTGATGAATTATCAGAAGATGATATAGGGGATGAGGAAGACCTCGACGATGAGGATATAGGGGAAGGTGAAGAAGCTGAGGAGGATTTCGAAAAGGAAGAGGATGAAAAAGAAGATGAGGAAGAAGAGAAACCGCTTCGCTCAGCAGCCATAGATATAGCAAAAGATGTTGTTATAGCATTTATTATAGTTATCATCATAATTGGTAGTATTTACCTATATACAGGTAACTGGCCTCCCGTTGTCGTAGTTGAATCTGACAGCATGCAGCATAGCGATGATGAGAGCTTCCTAGGTGTAATCGATACAGGGGATTTGGTGCTTGTGAAAAGCATAGAGGACGAAAACGATGTAATCTCCTACATGAAAGGGAAGAGGATTGGACATGAGACATATGGTGAGTACGGTGATGTCCTAATTTATAGGAAGAACGGTTGGAAAGATATCACGCCCGTTATCCACCGGACCCTTATATGGCTTGATTACAATGAAACCTACAATAGCTTCGATTTTCCAGAGTTAAAGAATCATGAACCAGGTGAAGAAGGTGAATGGTACATTGTGGGTGGTGAGAACAGGTGGTACAACCTCCAAAGAGAGACACTTGTTTTGAGGGACATAGGTTATGATCATATAGACGTGAGTATCGACCTCGATCGCATTTATGATAACTACGCCAAACCGGACGTTCAACCCCACAGCGGATTCATCACCTTAGGAGACCACAACGGTGCCAACTACGATCAGAACATGCTCAATGATGGGCACGGCAAGGTAGTTGAGCCAATTATCCCAGAATGGATCGTTGGCAAGGCAAGGGGAGAACTGCCGTGGTTTGGCCTTATAAAGTTGTACTTCCAGGACGAAACCATTACCGAACGCGCACCCGAAAACAGCTGGACCTTGCTATGGATAACACTAATTCTGATTTTTGCAGTTCCTATTTCCATTGATATTATACTGATTATTATCGAGAAAAGAAGGGAGATGAGAGGGGAGGAAGAGGAAAAAATAGAGGAGGAACCCGAAGAAGAAAAGCTCGAGGAGGAAGAAGAAATCGAGGAGGATATTGGTGAGGAGGAAGAAGCTGAAGAGAAAGTAGAGCCCAAAGAAGAAATTAAAGAAGAAGAGGAAAAGCCACCTCCCCCGGATGACTGGGAAGAAGAGCTACCACCTCCTGATGACTGGGAAGAAGAGCTACCGCCTCCTGAGGATTAGGTAGAGACAAAAGGATCATTGTCTCGTGATGACTTTGAAGAAGAGCGAAAACTTCTAGGGTGTTTAATAAAAGAGGACCTGTCACTTCCTGGTGTTTTAAAAGAAGAAGAACCACATGCGTAATCGTAATCTTAGGATTCAGGTTCTTGGCATGTAATCCAATGTGGCCTGAATCTTGATCTTCTGGCCGTACAACTCCTTGATTATGTCATCCTCTTCAAGAACCTTTTTTGCCTCCATAATCGGGACTGAAAGCGTAATCTCCCTAGTCCTCCCGTATCTTCCCTTGGAAATCACCCTGGCATGAATTATTCCCAGCATGTCCAATTCCGAAATGAGGTCTGTGATTCTTCTCTGGGTTAAAACACTCACACCAGTCTTTTTGCATAGTTCCTTGTAGGTGCTGAAGACATCGCCTGTGTTCAGTTTCTCTCTTCCGCCTTCCTCATTTAGTATCATTCCAAAAAGTAGTAATTTCGATTGCGTAGGAAGGGTTCTGATCACTTCAGCCACGCAGTCCAGCTCTATTTTATTCTTGGCCTTGTATACATAAGTCTCAGTTACCTTATCCTCGTGGTTTCTCTCAGCCAATTCCCCTGCCACCCTAAGAAGTTCCAAGGCCCTTCTTGCATCACCATGCTCTTGGGCCGCAAGTGCTGCGCAAAGTGAAATTACCGAGGGCTCCACAACGCCTTCCCTGAACGCCAGCTCGGCTCTCTGCATCAGTATGTCCCTCAGTTGTTCTGCATTATAGGGCGGGAAAACCATCTTCTCCTCCCCGAGTCTGCTTTTAATTCTAGGGTCTAGAAATTCGGTGAACTTGAGTTCATTGGAAATTCCTATGATGCTCACCTTTGCCTGGGTAAGATCGTCGTTTATCTTAGAGAGGTGATAAAGAACGTCATCCCCACTTTTGTAAACCAGTTTATCTATCTCGTCAAGGATTATAACAGCGACCCGCATCTTGCTGTCCATCTTCTCCTTGAGCATGTTGTAGACCTTTTCTGTGGGCCATCCTGTAAAAGGGATTTGCTCTTCCCAATCTGAAATGAACCTGTTTCCTATATTTGCCAAAACACCGTACTGCGTATCCACGACTTCGCAGTTGAGGTAAATGTAATCGATTGTGCCCATCTCATCGCTGGACTTTTTGATTTCCTTTCCCAGGAACTTCACCACTGCTGTTTTTCCTGTTCCTGTCTTTCCAAAGACCAAGACGTTCGATGGTCTATCCCCCCTCAATGCCGTGGCCAATATCGAGGCCAATTGATCGATCTGATAATCCCTGTGAGGAAGGTTCTCTGGAATATAAGAAGGTCTGAGAATATCCCTGTTTTTTTTAAACAGAGTATCTGACTTTAAATAGTTCTGGAAGACAGATTCTTCCATTACATCCTCCCCCCAAAACCAATGCATTTCCTAGAGCCCACTTAACTAAGAGTGCATCAAGTATTTGGTGTGAGAAGGTGTATCGCAAAATAAGTACTAAAGTTTTTCTTAGGCGTTTTACGATTGTAAAAATTTTGTTTAACTTTTTGCGACGGAAAAAATGTCCTCATGACCTGGAATCACGTAATCTGCAAGTTGGATGATTTTTCTCATGCTCGCAAGCGCGATTTTTGGATTGAAGTTGATACCTGGAGGAACCCATTTTAGATAATTGTCCTTGATTGGTAATGCGTCACCTGCGATTACGTAGGTTTTGGATTCGTCGGGGATATTTACTACCACAGAAATACTGCCTTTTGTGTGCCCCGGTGTTTCTATTAATTTTATGTTCGCGCTTACCTGATAATCCCCCTCAATAACGATCACATTTGTGAGTCGGGCCGGGAATTCATCAATGTGAGCAATGAACCTCGCCTTCAAAAATAAAGCATTGTTTCCCATGTGATCCCCGTGAAGATGTGTGTTTATTACGATGTCAATGTCCTCCTGAGAAAGACCGTGATTAGCTAGACCCGAAAGTATATTGTCTCCCTCTCCCGGAACACCTGTATCCACGATAATGTTGTGTCCGTCCCCAGAAATCAAAGTCACTGTGGAGCTTGCCTGCAATATCATTCCTACGTTGTTTCGAACAAGGATTCCGGGTTTGATTACCGCAACCTGCATTTGTACACTTTCCTTATAGATATCATCAATGAAGTATAATTCATAAAACTTTTTGCTGAAGCAGTGAATTTTTATACATGTAATATAAACTCTTTTATACTGGTAAGCCCATTATTGCTAATGTCATACAGTTCATTATCATAACAGAGGTGCTTACATGGACAAGGTAATTGTAGTTTTATGCGTCGTCGTTTTGGCCATGACGGCAGTCGATGGCTATGACAGGCTAACAGGCGGAAATATTCTTGGAGGAGGTAATGAGGATAGTAAGATGAGCTCTATTAAGTCTGTTACTGTCCCAGAACCTAGATTAGGGGACGAAATATATTATGATCACGAGATTCTTATCGAATACAGGTATGAGAATAAAACCAGTGGGGATTATTCATTTTGGGCTCTGGATGTGGGCGGTACACAGGATATCGAGATAGTGGGTACCACCACAATGAAGGATGGTTTTGGCGAGCAGCACGATGTGATGTATCTCAAAAGGCAGCTAGGGGCTCAGTTCACTGTAAATGCCGACAGTAGCGATGACGAGCCCATAACGGCAAATGGGGAGTACGATATCAAAAGAGATGAATATACTGATCTGAGTGAAGATAGGATAGTGTTTACCGAGGCCGATGCATGGTTGAAGGTGGAGGAACTACCAAACACCAACATCCCCCTTGAATTTGATGGGTACATGCGCAGCTATTTTGATCCGGAAGAGGAGGATAAGGAGACACTGGAGGAATCAGTCCTAGGGGATGACAGATACATTGAGTTGGGGGATAACGGCACCTACGACTACGCAATGGGAGAGTTTTGGTCCATAGAGTACCAGTGGGAAGCCCAGCAGGGTGAGATAATATCCGGCTATGAAACGATCTTCATCAACGTCACAACCGATTTTGGTGATGAGAACTTCTCTCTTCCCTTCCAGGAGGCTCTCTGGTATACCAATGATGTCTCTGTGCCTGTAAGGCAGTACATTGTCACATCGACATATTACGAAGACGATGAAGTATTATTCTATTTCATAATCGAAAATGACTTCACACTTCAGGCCAATGGATTCACCCCAGGAGACAAAGAGATCCTATGGGACACATGTGGCGGTTCGCACTGGTACAGTCAGCATCCCACTAGTGAATTCGAATCATGGTACAGCAATTATATGCCGATGTCAGGCTCCGGTTTCGATGAATCGAGCTTCGACTTCAAGCCTGAAGACGCCATGGCATACCTAACGACAAAAGATTCAGCCACAAATGAATACCCCTCCCCGGGCCTAAAAACTTTCCTAGACTCGTACGACGATATTATAGTGACCCGTGCAGAGTACAGTGCAGAAAAGGATACAGCCGGTGATCCCCAACCTGAGAAGAAGCAGGGCGAGTATTGGTGGAATCTGACTTTCGGGCATAAGAGAACTGACGATGACAGGGGAACCAGCAGCAGGAACCTCCCCTACAGGTACCAGCTACTGGTCAAACAGACATCAACATCTGTTCTCGTACCCGAACCGCATTATGATGATGAATGGGAAGTAGAGGAGGATTATGGCATAATTAACGGCACGTCTCCATTCATGAACCGGGAATTAAACTCTGTCGCCTTAACAATGACCTCCTGTGAGAATATAATGAAGACCGATGATAAGGTCATTGAATTTTTCTACACGAGACCTTCGGGTATAGAAGATGATGAATTGAGCTGGGGAGAGGTGGAGGGAACAGGTTTCACACTTGAGGTGAGCAGTTGGAGCGCATTCGGCATGGACATGATAGCAACGCTCACTGGGATCGAAACCCAGACAACCTCTGAATACTACTGGACACTATCAAAAGAGGATTTGCTGGAGGGGGGCACGATGGCAAGCGCAAGTGTTGACGCCCAGACCGGTCGACTCATCAGTATTTTGTATCTAAAAGGAACGGCACTGCAGGGTGCATTCTCAGAGGATTAGATCTGGTATTTATCCTATCCTGCCCTCAACACCGCAGTGTGGGCATTTTATCTTCTGACCCAACATGGCAGTGTTTATCTGCATGGCCCCCTTGCATTTGGGACAATTTATGTTTATGATCTTGGGTTGGATTTGTTTTGGTTGGGTTTTGACTACGGGAGTTTTGACTGCGCGGGCTGGGACCTGGCGCTGGATTGCGGTTTGCGGCTGAGCCTGAACCACCGGCTGAGCCTGAGCCACTTGTGCAGTGGTGACTTGGGCTGTTACTGTTTGGGGCTGGGCGGTAGGAGCTGCAGTTGCTACATTTGTAGCAGTGACGACACCTGCCTCTGCGGTACCCTCGATAGGTGCCGAAGCTGCGGGTGCTGTGCCTTCAAAAGCCGCCACAGCCTTGGCTTTCTTGAAGTTTATATTTATGAGGGCTATGCCGATTATCATAAGAAACACGACTTTACCCAGATTTATCAGCAGCTGGTAGTCCTCATAGATTGCATAGAACACAAGAAGTAGAATACCAACGATAATGGAGCTTGCCCCGGCGATGTAGATTATTTTTATCTTCGATTTGTACAGACCAGCTTCGTTATTCTTGATATCCTCGTCGGTTGGGATAAACCGCGCCGCAACAAGGGCGATAATGGCAATGAAAATCACAAGCACGATATCAATTATCAAATATGCATCTCTCCCTTTAATAAGAGGGCTTATATAATAATTATTATATAACATTTATGTAGTTACCTGGACAGAGGTTATCGATATGGCTGAATCCTTTATAAAGAAGAAGCTTAAACTCATTTTGCTTATTCTTTGCGTTTTAAGTATTCTATTAGCAATTCTTTCCCAGGCTGTTTATTGGGTTAAATTCAACGCAAAGACCGGAATAGGTGGAATAGCCGATATCGAACTGGATGCTGAATTCTACGAGGCCAGAGTAGAATACGAGGCAAAGGCATCTGTGGAGGAGGATCTTGGCGGTTTCGGCGGCATTATTGGGGGCCTGGTGGATATAGGCGGGATTACAGCAGGCGGAAGAAATGTCACGATACCATCAGAGAGCGTATATTATTATGAGGGATTGGGAAGATTCCAGAATTTGGTGGGTTTTTTATACGGCACAACAAAGGATGCCGATTACTGGGTAAATCCCCAAACAGACAGAACCAATGATACAAGGTTGAATGTAAATACCCACACAGACGTTATCCCCTGGTGGCCCGAGGGCATTGGTCAGGAAATTACAATTACAATCAAGCTCATCGAGGTGGACGGTGTAGATAATATAAAAATAAACGAGGTCTGGATAGAGGTATTCAAGGACTGGGACGAGGATAAAAGGGAGTACACCAGCACACCTAACAGGGTCTGGAGCACAAGACCTGGAGCTACCCTGTCCGATCTCAACGAAACAGTGGAGTACAAACATTCTGTCACAGTGGAAAGGGATTGGGGAGATAGGATAGGCATCATTGCCAAGGTGAATATAACCTTCACTGATATATATGGTGATACCACCAGCAGGCCAAGACTACCTTTCCCATCCACAAAGCATCCGCAGATAATGGTTAATATCATACCCATAACCCAAGGCCAGACCTTTTCTATCGTATTGATGGTCCTTGCTTTTCCTGTCACAATAATCGGAATCATCGTCACCGGACTCGCGACAGTGCTGGTGTTATTGCAGCACAGAAAAAGAAGACATTTACTTTTAGCAGGATCAATAATCAACTTAATGGGTGTAGTATTCTTCGTTGTGGGGGCCAACACCCTCATCAGCCTTGTGGAATTCATAAAACCCGAATGGATCACATGGAATGTTCTGGGACTTATGCTCCCGATATTAGCCGGAGCTCTCCTTCTCATTGCACTTTTACTAGATTTCAAATATTCTCCAAAGGAGGAGAAACCAGCAGAGGCGGAAGAAGCAGCACCTGAAGAAGGCGAAATAAAGTTCGATATCAGCGGGGCTATGGATGAGGAGGAAGCAGAAGAGGAAGCTGAAGTAGAATTCGAGTGTCCAGCATGTGGTAAAGAATTCACTGAGATGGTTTCGGTTTGCCCAGCATGCGGGGCAGAGTTCGAAGGAATAGAAGAAGAAGAGGAAGAGGAGGAAGAAAGGGAAGAAGAGGAAACGGACATGGATGACTCTGATGAAATGTAGATATTATAAATATCTATTTTTGATAAATGATACAATAGCTATCATTTAATATTTCTAAATTTAATTCTGTCATAAACGCGAATTATTAATCGTTTATCATGAATTATGAGAGGTCATCGCGTAATTACACTTCAATTGCTAAATATGAAGAAAGAATATTCAATATACAAAACCATCGCTGAAATCTCCGATGAACTTTCAATGTACTGAACTTTTAAAAAGTTCTATATTTCTATTCGATTATGATAATTTCACTTGTATTACACATATCGTCACATTACCATCATCATCTTCTACGGTTAGAGTTACTGTATAATCGCTCGCAAATGGAAATGTGTACTCTACAATATCTATTACTTGAAATGGGTAGGTTCCCCATGGACTTTGAAATGGGTCTGGGCCTATGCCATCGTTGAAATATACGTTCTCCACAATTACTCCAGGTTCGAATTCCCATGTGAATATCAAATCATCACTACCTGGGTCTGTTGCGGTGGCTTTAAATGTTATTTCTTTACCTACAAAATATTGGTTTACGTCTATGTTCCATATATATGTTCCCGGGTGGTTCACATTGAAATTGTGATGTAGCGTTATTTCACTTCCATCTTCAAACGTAAAAGTTACCCAACAAGGATCAGCACCTGTCCATTGCCCATTTGGTGGATCATCCCATGGCGTATATTCAACAGTAACAGTTATTGTTTTTGTAACATCGCATTTAACATCATATATAGTCTTACTCTGATCATCTGGGTCTCCAGGTTCTCGGATGATCGCGACATAACCGATTTCCACACCATCTGCGTAAATATACATACGGACATCATGCCATTTTTCACCGGCAACACGAAGGGTAAAATCTACTAACATATAGGCCTCGACTTCTACAGTTGGAGCGACATTGTTTACTGTTATTGTTGTTGGATAAAAGGATACACCCCCATCGTCATCTTCCACTGTTAAGGTGACATAATAGACTCCATTGTCCCCATAGATATGTTCTATCATGTCTGATACTGTAAATGGATATATTCCCTCTGGACTTGGGTAAGGGTCTGGTCCTATACCATCGTTGTAATATACATTCGTTATTGTGGGTCCAAGCTCAAATTCCCATATGAATGTCAGGTCATCGCTGCCTGGATCAGTGGATATCGCTGTAAGAGTTATTGGTGAACCTTCATCTATTGTGAACGGCCCAAATGGATCAATTGTAGCTGGAACATTATTTACTGTAATGGTTGTCATGTAAGTTATTAAACCACCATCATCGTCTTCTACAGTCAACGAGATCTCATAGACTCCATCGTCTCCATATGTATGTTGAACAGTGTCTGTAGCTGAAAATGGGTATGTTCCCCATGGGCTCTGCCAAGGATCTGGTCCAACTCCATCATTAAAATATATATTTATGAGAGTCGGCCCTAGTTCAAATTCCCAAGTGAATGTCAAATCATCACTTCCAGGATCATTAGCGGTCGCTGTAATAGCTATTGGTGAGCCTTCATTTATTGTGAATGGTCCAAAGGACTCTATTGTCGGTATAACATTGAGCACTGTTACATAAAGAGTATCAATCCCAACTCCACCATCGTCATCAGTAACTATTAAGGTCACGGCATATAATCCATTATCACCATATACATATGTTGGCGTTAATGTACCGGAGTCAGAACCGCCATCACCAAAATCCCATTCTATAGTATGGGTATCTAACCAACCAGGATCTGTGAAACTTCCGCTGAAAGTAACTGTTTCTCCTTCATCGACTGATTGATCTGGGCCTGCATTTACTATTGGATCGACATTATTTACTGTAACTGTCATTGTATCAACTCCGATTCCGCCATCGTCGTCCGTCACCGTCAATGTAACTGTGTAAACACCATTATCTCCATAGGCATGAGAGGGTGTTAATGTTCCACTGGCAGTACCGCCATCTCCAAAATCCCATTCTATTGTATGGGTATCCAACCAGCCAGGATCTGAGTAACTTCCACTGAAAGTAACTATTTCTCCTTCATTGACTGTTTGATCTGGGCCTGCATCAACAGTTGGGATTACGTTGAGTATTGTAATATCATGTGAAATTGCGTCTGTAGAGCCATCATCATCTGTCACGGTTAAAGTAACGGTATAAACGCTGTTATCTCCATATGTATGACTTGGATTTTGAAGGGAGCTTGTCCCTCCATCCCCAAAATTCCATTCCCAGCTTACAATGACATCGGGATAAGAGGTCGAAAGATCATTGAACTGCACAGGTGAGCCCTCATCTTGAGGCTCAGGGGACCATGAGAACTCGGCTGCTGGACCTAAGTCTACAATTGTAATATCGTGTGAGATACTGTCTGTAGACCCATCATCATCTGTTACTATTAATGTCACAGTATAGATTCCGTCGTCCATAAACGTAAATTGTGGACTCTGTTGAGAGCTTGAGCCTAGACCAGCGAAATCCCAACTCCAGCTAACAATATTATCTGGGTAAGAGGATGAAAGGTCATTGAAAGAGACAGGTAATCCTTCATACTGTGGATCAGGCGACCATGAAAACTCTGCGGTGGGTCCTAGGTCGAGAATAGTTACAGTATGAGAAACGGAATCTGTAGATCCATCTTCATCTGTTACAATTAATGTAACAGTATAAACACCCTCATCCATAAATGTGAATTGTGGACTCTGTTGAGAGCTTGAGCCAAGCCCACCGAAATCCCAACTCCAGCTAACGATATCATCCGGGTAAGAGGTTGAAAGGTCGGTGAAAGAGACAGGTGACCCTTCATACTGTGGATCAGGCGACCATGTAAACTCAGCAGTGGGTGCTAAGTCGAGAATAGTTACAGTATGAGAAACAGAATCTGTGGCACCATCATCATCTGTAACCGTTAATGTAACAGTATAAACTCCATCATCCATGAAAGTGAATTGAGGGTTTTGGTCCGACGAGGTTCCTACCCCACCAAAGTCCCAAGACCATGAAACGACAGTTCCATCGGAGTCTGTTGACAAATCAGTGAATTGGACTATTTCACCCTCATCTGGAGTTGTAGGCAACCATGTGAATTCCGCAGTTGGGGGGTGGTTTTGGGAATACTTTATCGTACAAATGTCAAAATCTGTTCCACTTCCTTTGCTTCTCCCGGTTATATAAACATTTCCTGATGGGTCAGTCGCTATGTCATATGGCCTATCCTGATCATTTCCTGGACCATCGTATGTCATAATCCACAGTTGGTTACCTGAGGAATCATAAGCAATCGTCGTATAATCATAGTCCGGGGAGCTGACTTCACAATAACCTGTCACATAAACATTTCCAGACGAATCGAGGGTTAATGCAAAAGGATTATCATAATCACTTGCCGGGCCATCGTATCTAACTTTCCATTGTTCATTGAGGTTTGAGTCATATTTTATTGTGCAATAGTCACTAGAAGTTCCAATACCATCACTACCCCCAGTCACATAAACATTCGCAGAAGAATCCAAAACCATGTCAATTATGAAATCCCACTCATCTGCTGGCCCATTGTATGTAGCAATTTTTAGCTGATTTCCATTTTGGTCGTATTTTATTGTACAAAAATCATCCTCAAAACCTCCACCTTCCCCACCCGAAACATATACATTTCCTGAAGAATCTACAGCAATTCGTTTGGCATAATCATCTTCACCTAGCTCACCATGCATTTTCACCCATTGTTGATTACCAGACGAATCATATTTTATAGTGACCCAATCTGGACTCCAATCTGGAGAGCCCCAAGGGCCGAACCACATATCACCAGTTACATAAACATTTCCAGATGAATCTACAACAATATCTTCGGGGCTTCCACCACCAGTATTCTCTGGGGGATCATATGTTGCAATCCATTGCAGGTTCCCTGAAGAATCATATTTTATTATCCCATAACAAGCGTAATTACTACCTTTTACATTTCCAGCTACATATACGTTTCCTGAAGAATCTAAGGTTAAGGCCCAAGCTTGTTCCCAATTCCCATTATCGTACCTCGCTTCCCAGATAGCGTAACCATTTGGCGTACGTTTAATTGTGTACCAATCCGCATTCCCACCGCTTCCAACGCTATAGCCGGTTACATGAACATTCCCTGATGAGTCAATGGCGATGTCGGTTGCAATATCATAACTATTACCAGGGCCGTTATAATAATCCGCCCATATCAGATTGCCATCTGTATCGTACTTGATAATACGATAATCCCTTGTCCCTCCTCTATAGCCATAACCAGCAACATGTACATTCCCAGAGGAGTCAACAACCATTGCATTTGCACAATCTTCGCCATTATCTGGACCATTATCTCTTTTCACCCATTCCTCAGTTACTATTACCTGGGCGCTCACGTTCATTGATATTGTTGTTAAAACAACAGCTATCATTGCCATAAAAAACAACACACTCAATATTTTTCCTATTTCCTTCATATTTTCTTCCTCCTATTTCTTCTTTGGGAGTTTTACTGCTTTGTGTAAAAATAATTTAGGTGACTAGCCATTCCCCATTATGTGGGATGCACAATGGAGAAAGCTAGTCAGAAGGGTATTGTATGGGAAAGGTAT
>CP070751.1:3279443-3282599 GCA_020348445.1 Thermoplasmata archaeon | reverse complement strand
TATCATCGGTAAAAATGGAGGTCAAGAGTGAAGAAATCGAAGAATAAAGCAATCTCAAGATGATCCATGCAAAGGCAAGATAGGAAAGAAAGGGGCTATCCCTCTTTTCTTGTAGATAGAATATTGTGTCGGCAGATTTTATGAATAATTCAGGGACATGAGTTATTCACGAGTCGAGGTTGCCTCAGATACGAGGCACAGCGCAAGATGCTGTGGTCGTCCACCGCTCTTGCGTTGTAACGAAGTAGATGGGGTGAGATCGGTTCGCCCGTAGGGGAAAAGATGCCGACATAGAATGAGTTAATGGACATATAAGAAAGTTTGAATCTTGATCTTGAGAAAAGCCTACATAACGAGCTTATATCGTTGAAAATAGCGTATAGTGTCGGCATATTTTATGAATAATTCAGGTTAATCGCAGCAACAGGTAATTTGTACTATTTTTTTTATTGATGATATCAGATTCCAAATAAATGCTCCTTGGGCGCATTATGTTTTATTCATAATGTAAGGAATCTACCGGATTGGCCAGGGCTGCCTTGATGGCCTGGTAACTGACCGACATGAGAACGATAATAAAGGAAATCAGGGCAGCCAAAATGAAAAACAAGACATGAAACTGTGTATGGTACGCCCAGTTCTGAAGCCATTTGCTCATGCTTATGTAAGCAATAGCCCAACCAATGATATTCGATATAGCCATATAAAACATGAAATCTTTTGAGAGCAACATGAAGATATTTGACTGCGATGCTCCTAACACTTTTCTAATCCCAATCTCCTTGGTGCGCTCCTGAGTCATGAACGAGGCAAGTCCCAATAATCCAAGAGACGAAATAAAAATTGCTAATGCTGTAAAATATCTAAAGAGATTACCCATTCGGTATTCTGTCCGGTAAATACTATCGAATGCCTCATCAAGAAAATGATATTCCATCGGGAATTCAGGATTAAACCTCTCCCATACATCCTCAATATGGTGTATGACTCCCGATAGATTATCAGGACGAACTTTAACAAATATATATTGGTAGAACGGCGACACGTGTAAAACCAGAGGCTCGACTGTTCTCTTAATCGTTTCGAAATGAAAATCCTTCACAACCCCGATGATTGTTCCCCGTTTCTCTCCTCTCGCAAACCATTTTCCTACCGGCTCGAATAATCCCATATATTTTGCTGCCGCTTCATTGATAATATAATTTGAACTGTCTGTAGATAAGTCTTTCGAGTAATCTCGTCCCGAAGCCATCTTGATGTCGAATGTCTTAATAAAATCAAAATCGACGGAATAAAACCACATCGCAGGCTTGCTAGCCGGGTCTTTGCCTGGCCAATCCAGACCACTCCAGTAGTGTCCAGGCAGAGTAGGGAGACTCGAACCGACTGTCACATTTAATATATCATTATGCTTCAACAATTCATTCTTTGCCGGTTCATAATTGGCAGGAATATCACCTCTAACAGGCAGGTAAATGATATGCTCTTTATCATACCCTAATTTTTTATTCCGTACATACTGAAGCTGACTGAAAACAACCAGTGTGGAAGTAATAAGAAACACCGATACCGTGAATTGAACAGTGACGAGGATCTTCCTGAAATTCGAACTCTTCCCTCCCATTTTCAATTTTCCTTTTAAAACCTTTGCAGGCTGAAATGAAGAGAGAAACAAAGCAGGATAACTCCCGGAAAGAAAACCAGTGATCATGACAATCCCAATCATTATCGGTAGAAAGCTCAGATTAAAAAAAGTACTCATAGTTATGTGTTTTCCGGACAAGCCGTTGAACGCAGGCAGCAACAAATCAACGAGACCAATCGCCACAATGAATCCAAATGATGTGAATAATATCGATTCGCCTAAAAACTGTTTGATAATATCCATCCGAGCCGCTCCGGTCACTTTTCGCATTCCCACTTCTTTTGCCCTGTTTGCTCCCCTCGCCGTAGTGAGACTTATAAAATTGATGCAGGCCATAATCAATACCAAAAATGCCAGAATGGAAAACAGTCGAACTTGTTTAATATCTCCCTGAGCCACGGATTCCCATTGGAGAGAGGAAGAGTGAAGATGGATAGCTTTTAATGGCTGGAGTTCCAGTTTGAATTTCTGGTTGTTAGTTTTTTCCTTAAGAATTCCAGCAATCTTACTGTTGACTTGTTCGAATGAAGTACCCTTTTGAAGCTGGATGTATGTTTGGTACATAACATCCGTCCAGCGGTCCATTTTCCAATTAAATAGTTCCGGTAAGAGTGTAAAAGATACGGCAAAGCGAAAAGAAATATGAGAATTATCAGGAATGTCCCGGATGACCCCGGTAATCACAAAATCCAAATTGTTGTCTGCATTCATAGTTTTCCCGACAGGATCTTCTTTACCAAAATACTTTTCGGCCATTGATTGAGTGATAATAAGTGAACCGGGATTTGAAAGAGCAGTTTTGGGATCGCCTTGAATAAAAGGGAATGAAAAAATTTCAAAGAAAGACGGTTCTAAGAACGCAATCCCATCCTCCATAAATTTCTTATTTCCAGTTTTCATCATCCAATTATTATGGATCCTGAGCCTCGTTGCATTGACAATTTCCGGGAATCCACTCACTAAGTAATCTGCCAGAGGTGGAGGAGACAATGCCGCCGATTGTATCCCTTCTGCACTTTGTTGATGGGTTATTACTCTATAAATTTCATCCGCATGTTCATGAAATTTGTCATAGCTCAATTCATCCTGAACCCACAACAGGATAAGAATACAGCAAGCCATCCCAACGGATAGACCTATAATATTGATAAACGAATACCCTTTGTGTTTCTTAATGTTCCGGAGAGTGATTTTTAGGTAGTTATAAAACACGTTTATCCTCCAATTTCCAGAAAATCAAATATACAAACTTTAATAGCAAATAACATGCCAATTTTTATATTTCTGGGGCTTTCAAACACTTATAAAAGACATGTGTATCATTTTTTAACAGTTAATGTCCTTACTCGAACAAAAATAACTATTCCCCATATTATGACTTGGTCCCAATGAACAATCACCATTCTACTTTAATTGCATGATGACGGATGATATTACCTTCACCAAATTTACTATTATCCTGACATTCTTTAATTTCATAGGGAGTTTCAATGGAGAAATAATATTTGACT
>CP070751.1:3270720-3279343 GCA_020348445.1 Thermoplasmata archaeon | reverse complement strand
GTGTAGCATTGGGATGGATCTCCAATGGAATGGTATCTGAACCTCCACCGTCTCCCGTCTGGATCACGAAATCGTCCACTATCCTGTGAAAGAGAACGCCATCGTAATGACCAGCTTCTGCAAGTTCTATGAAATGAGAGCTTGTAATAGGAGTCCAATTCTCATAGAGCACGAATTTGATAATTCCGAAATCTGTATCCAAAATTGCGATACTGCTTTCACAATGGATATCTTCTTCCTCCTCCTCTCCTGAAATTGAAGGGATAAATGTCAATGAGATAACAAAGAAAGCCAAAAGCATCGTTAAAATGGTTATCCTGCCCATGAGTTTCTATATTTGATTCTGCAGATAAATAATTTTCCAAGATATATATAAGGAATCGGCGAAATTACCCAAAGAAAGGCCATTTTAATCCTCGGCAAACCAATAAATATAAAGACATTTATCCTTGCCACATCGTGGATATTTATGGACTCAAAGAGGAAATTTTTGTCCCTGGTCTCCTACAATCATGCCATAACCCATGGCGTGGTTCTGTCCATACCAATTGCCGCGAATTATATACAAGTTGAATTGGATTTGAGTTATACCCTTGTCTTCTTGCCTCTTTCCATTTCAATATTTATGTACGGGGTAGGTGCTGTTTTGGCTGGGTATTTAATAGACAGAAAGGGAGCAGTAAAACCCATGCTCGCTGGAATCACCATAACCACGGTATGCATGGCCATGCTCATGCTATCTGATTCCTGGCAGTGGTTCTCTATTTGGATCGTGGCAGCAGGATTTGGCCTCTCATTTGCACATCCATCAGGTTTGACCCTGGTTTCACAGCTGTTTCCCAAAAAAAGAGGGAGGGCAATGGGCACTTTTGGCTTCATAGGCCAATTTGGCCAGTTCATTCCGCCAATCGCAGCCGCGGCCATTGGTAAGTTCTTTTTTTGGAACTATATTTTCCTTGTCTTTTTCGTGCTTTATCTGATTGCACTTTTTTTATGTGCACAACTGTTGAGAACCGAAATCAAAGGTGAGGATGTGGAGAAACCAAAAAGCATCCAGTATACAAAGGCCCTGGGTGCTCTTTTTACTGGTATCGTGCTCATGGTTCTTTTGTTGACTGCGCTTAGAGGAAATTATTACAGGGCAATAACATCTGTTCTCACCTATTATTCAAATGATGTTCTGGAATTGGATATCCTTACAGGTGCGATATTTCTCTCGATAATGCTGATAACAGGTCTTCCGGGTCATCTGATAGGGGGATGGCTCGCAGATAAACATGGACCAATAAAACCCCTGGTGATATTCTCGGTTCTTGCTGTTTTGGGCATTACCCTATGTCTCAGTCTCAATCTGTGGATTCTCTTAATCGGCCTGTGCATTGTGGGATTTTCCTTCTTTTCTGCCCAGCCCGCAGAGAATGTACTTACCGCCAATGTGAGTACATTGAACGTGAGGGGTACCTTGTACGGATTGAAGTTTTTGGTAAGCTTCGGATTTTCCTTTGTCGGACTGATACTCATCGGTGTTTTTGGTGATATATATTCTCTAATTGTGGCTTTCTATATAATACTGGTTTTTGCAGTGGCAACGCTCTTTACAGTTTTCTTAATAGTCATGCTTTACAAGGGGCCAAAAGAACCAGAGATCACCAAAAACGAGAAATGGGATTTTGAGTGAAAAGAGAAAGAGCAGTTGATCATGTCGATTCAAGTTAGATAACCAGTGTACATTATACTATCTGTAGGCAAATATATGAAACTTATTGAGTCGCCACTTTCACCACCAGCTACCTTGAAGACATCCTCAGCACCTAATTGGCCAACGGGAGTTAAATCAATATACGAAAGTGTAAAGGACCCAATATCAATTGTTCCTCCTGCAGCTAGATTATCGAGGGTACCTGATTGAGAATTTTCTGCGTGTTCCACTACAACAGAAATATCATCAAGGTACACAGTATCAGAGTAAGTTAAAACCACTATCGACCCAGTATAGTTACCTTGTACCTCTTCGTCTTCAATCCATTGCATGCTCATAATAGGTGTAGTAGTTGTGGTTGAGATCATAACTATAGATGCATATTGAAATAGCTCTTCGGGATATTCAATTGTTATTCCTTGCACTTTATACTCCTTAATATGCCATGTTACAGTTATGGGATCACCAATACCATATGAATCAGTCTGGTTTCCCTTAAGAACTATTGGTAGCTCTATCTTGTAATCCTCGGTGCTTTCGCAGTAGATGATGGTTAAATCGTAACTTTTTTCGTACATGATCCCAGCTACTTTATCTGAGATTATGACTTTGTCCCCAGAATCAAAGGATTTGAGTTTATCAATATTTCCATCTGAATCAGTGTCCTCATAATCTTCGAGGAACTCTTTCATGGTCATCTCTAAAACCTCGTCATCTTCCTTTGAAAGCACTAAAATGAATAGTATGGCAACTATCAGGCATACAACGACAACGATCACAGCGATTACCAAAGGTAATTTTGATTTTCCTTTTGAGGGGGCGTACTGTTTTGAGGGAGCATGTAAAACCTGTTGAGGATACTGAGTAGGTGATGGGGATATCTGGGCAGCTTTTTGGCCACAGTTCTCACAGAAACTTCCTACAATCGGTCTGCCGCAATTCTTACATGTTTGACTGGAATTTGTTTGCTGTTCCATTTTAACACCCAATCCCCAGAAATTTCATCCTTTAATAACCATAAATCAATAAATAATTTATCTCTGATTTTAAAGCTATTGATCCAAATTAGCCACTTTTTTCCCCTTTTGTTAACTCCAAATATATTTGCTCTGATATCATGCCTTCTATCAGAAGATCATCAACAGTCTCCCACCATTTAGACGTTCCTTTCTTTTCTTTGAGAATGTAAAACGTGTCCTCAGATATGGCGCCAGTAACCAATAGATCGTCAAGTAATGTGGTGATATCGATTTCTGGGAGAGGAAGCGAGGTAGGAGGTGGCGCTGGTGGCAAAGGAGCAGGTATCAAAGATTTCTCCTCAGCTGGTTCAGATCCCGGCTCAACCTGTGGAATCCCTGGAGGTGGGGGTGGATATTGCGGTTTTACGGTTTGCGGGGGTGGCACATAACGTTCTTCAGAAACTCCCACAGGGGAAAAGATAGCCTCCTTTTTGGCAAGTCGTATCTTTCCCTTCTTTATAAGAACTACCAATACTACCAAAAGAACCGTTATTATCACCATAATTATGACTAATATATAGAATGTCTCGTTGTGGAAGTGGGGAAGAAAGTCGCTGTTATCACCTATCCCATCACCATCAGAATCCTTCCATTCATTTGGGTTATTTGGGAAAGCATCTGGATTGTTGCCATCCGGATTATCGCCATATCCATCACCATCGCGGTCTTCCCATTGTGTGGGGTCGTTTGGAAGGGCATCTGAGTTATTGCCCAATGGATTGTCCCCAAAGCCATCCCCGTCCGAATCCAGCCACTGGGTTGGCTCAAGAGGGAACGCATCCCTCCCATCCATGTATCCGTCGCCATCTGTATCAGGATTTAAAGGGTCCGTGCCAGTAGCAGATTCCTCGGTATCAATTAAATCGTCGTTGTCGTCATCATCATCCTCTCGATTGTAAATTCCATCTCCGTCTGTGTCTGTATCAGGGATTCCATTGGCAACGTTGGATTTTGGGGAATGGAGGCTAACGTCATCCACAGCAATTACATAATAGTAGTAGGTCACACCATCAGTAAGGCCAGAATCGAGATAACTAGTTTCTGTTACATTGGCAATCCATTGATAATCTTTGTTCGGATCCTCGGATCTATAAAGCATA
This sequence comes from Thermoplasmata archaeon, assembly GCA_020348445.1. Classification (GTDB taxonomy): domain Archaea; phylum Thermoplasmatota; class Thermoplasmata. Next base: position 3,275,525 of record CP070751.1, on the reverse strand, counting down.
TACAGTATTACATTAGGTTCTGTGTTGGCATCCCATGAAATGTTCAATGCATTACCAGAAGGAACCAGTGCTACTGAAAGACTTGAAGGCGGTGCTGGTGGATTTAAAGCAAGCCATCTTATGATATTCTTAGCAAGTAGCAAGTTGTCAACCTGGGTAATTCTAGTGTCCTTTAACGAATCATCATCTGTAAATCCGGCAACCCTTCCTGGGAGTTCAGTTACCGCCAACATTGTACCATTATTTATGTCCCTTACAAGGGAGATTGCATTATCACCTAAACGCAATCTTAAATCTGGAGATGTGAAATTTATCTTTGTCACGTTCTCTGTGATCTCATGAGGTGAAATATATGTGGTATCACCCATGGCTCCTCCACTTGTCCATAATATATTTGCAAACTGTGTAAGAGTTGTTAAGATCACATCATCAAGGTCTCCAATTACGAGTAATCCTCCATCGCGCGATACGTAATTCTGGATTACCCTGAGTTCTGATGAGGTGTAGGAGCTCTTGGCATTGGGAATGACAATAACATCGTAATTAACAAGGACATTGGAGTTGATTTCACCAGCTTCATGGATATCAACGAGATATCCCTCATATTCGAGATCGTCAACCAAAATGCTGTACTCCAAGATGTCATCTGTTGCGTGAGTTTGATCAAAGAGCACCCTTCCCAAAATCTCCCTCACAAGTATATCACCAAACTGGGCATTGTTGGTGGTCACATTCTCAGAAGGGACAGGTGCAGCCGCAATCTCAACTTCGTGGACACCTAAAGTGGAACCACTCCAGGAGAAACTGACATTAATCCATTTGCCTGATTCCAAAGAGGAAATAAGGGTATTATCTATCAGAACTCCATCAACTGTGAAATTGATCGCAATATTGTGCTCATCATTTAAACCCCTGTTAAAAATTGTTGCATTTATGTACGTGGTCTGGCCAGGTGTTATGAAGTTTGACTTTGTTAAATCTGCAACCAGTATATCATGTTCATATTTACCTTTGGCAAGCCATTTTATTATGTTGACGGCAACGAGCAGATTATCCTCGATGTTAATATAAGAGTCATATAATGAGTATTCATCGGCAAATCCCGCCACCCTCCCTGGATACTCAGACACTGCGAGCATTATTTCATCTAAGATATCTAATACAAGTGCTTCAGCTTGATCAGTAATTTGCATCTTCGCATTAGGTGATTGTATATATACAGATGACACACCATTTGTTATTTCGTGGGAATTTATATTTGTGGTTATCCCACCAGTTCCACCAGAATCCCATGTAATATCAGCAAATCCAGAAAGATCACAATAGATATCCGGTTCCTCATCACCGATTACGAACAACCCCCCTCCTGCTGCGACATAGTATTGAATTGCGGCAAGTTCAGAAAGATCATATGAATCCTTTGCCTGGGGGATTACAAATACATCGTAATCAGCCAAGGTACTTGATTCTATAGGTCCTGCTGTCAGAATTTCCACTGCAAATCCATCTTTTTCTAGATTGTTTATAAGGATGGTATAATAGGAAGTGTCATCACAGGTATGTGTCTGGTCAAAAAGAATATAGCCCTTTATGTACCTGGCGATCACAGTTTTGCTTTGATTGTTATTAATTGTGATATTTTCCTGGGGAACCAATTGGGCCTCAATACTCAAGGTGTAATTCATTTCAGAATCGGGTGTCCAAAGAAAGCCAACATTTGTCGAGCTCGAGTTTTCTAAAAACGTTATAGTGGTCGTATTTTCTAATATGCCTTCCACCCTGAATTCTATGAGAATATCTGTTTCATTATTTATTCCATTATTCTCGATAGTGGCGTTGATATATGTGGATTCACCAGGCACGATGTAATCAGGAGCCTGAAGATTCGAAACTAAAATATCGTGTTCGGGTCTTAAGTAGCTGAACTTTATTGCCAATTCATTGGAAAGGGAAGGGATTTTATACGAATATTCGAGGCCTCCTGTCCCAGTCGAGTTCTCGATTCCAACTGTTGAACTTATCCCATAGTCCCAATTGGAATTACCAAAATAAACGTCTTGATATTGGAATAGGACATCATTTGTACCTTCAAATAGGATAATCTCAAACGTTATATTAAGTAAACTCGGGGGCATAAAAAAATGATTCATACTGTCCCATTGAACCACAAGATACCTGTTTGGCGCAACACCTTTGGTTTCGTAGTAGATATTTCCTGTCTCTGAATCCAAATCGTCCCAGAAAGGACAAATCATGTCATTTGGCATAGAAGAGCTGGGTATATGACTCCCAGTTGGTGCCACACTTTGATCGATAAAAGATAGTACTCCGTTATTTGCGATGTAAAACGTGGTTTTTGTCTCACCATAAAAGTGAAATGGAAATCCTATGCTAAAAGGTCCATAAACCATTTCATCCCCCAGGGCGCCAACATCGGATCCTGTGGAAGCAATATCTATCCAATAGTAACCGGTATCATCTGTCCATTTGTAGCCGAAATAGTCGGGGCCCCCCTCATCTGCAGCTGCTTGTCCAGATAATAAGTTGATGAACAAAGGCATAATAAGAGCCGATACTAATAGACAAACCATTAACTTTTTATTTTTCATGGATGAATCTCTCATTAATGTTCCTCTTTTTTTAGATACAGATATATCAGGTATGCACCTTTATCTAGCCTGACACTTCACCTTCCAAAATCCACATATTTATGTTTTGATTATGTCCTTTTCTCGAATCTCTCTTTTATTTCCAAATAGGTTTTTTCTGATATTTCACCCTTTAAAAACCTATCTGTGAGCAGATTCAATTTTTCTTCTGTGGACAATTCCTTTTTCCTTTTGGGAGCAACCACGGTTTTTTCCTCAATCTCACTAGTAGGCGTAGGTTGAATATCGGAAGGTTGTGATGGTGGTTCTTCGTCTGAAGGTTGTATTTGTGGTTGGGGTATTGGTGCGTAAGCGGGAGGTTGAGGTGACGGTGTGTATTGAGGCGGTTGAGTTGCTGGTATATATTGTGGAAGCTGAGGTGATGGAGTGTATGGGGGAGGCTGAGGTGGTGGTGTGTATTGAGGAGGTTGAGGTGATGGTGTGTAACGTGGAGGTTGAGGTGATGGTGTGTATTGTGGAGGTTGAGGTTGTGGAGTATATTGGGGAGGTAGTTGTGGTGAGGGATAATAAAGAGGTTGAGGTTGTGGGGTGAATTGAGGCACAGGGGGCATATATGGAGCCAGTCTCTTAACCTCATCTCTGCCCAGTTTAACGACAAAGAGGTTCACCAATATCATAACAATACACACAATAGCGAGCATCCATCCGATTCCAGGACCCCAAGTGTTGTCGGTGCCAGCTACTGAATCTGAGCCAATAAATGAATCAACAAGATCATTTGTGTAATCATCCATCTCGTTTGTCCAGGCGGTCATATAATAGATAGGAGCCAAAAGCACGAATATTAATGCTAAAAGTGAAAATAAAAGGGCTAGATTGCCCCACAATTTGGTTTGTCTATGCATGCGCATGTAAAATAATCCGATCATCAAGCCTATCATTATGATTACGAGAATCATCATTATTATACCTAATATTAGAAGTAGATTTGTAACACCAGCAACATCTTCCAGATCGACACCGGGAATGTCATCCAAATCCCTTTCTGTTTCCACACCGTCGGTCTCTGATATCTCCTCTTTAAATGTGTAATATCTTATGACCTCAGATCCATTCTCTTGATCAGTCCAAAACCAGGCTGTGGCCCCTGATATGAGAAGCATGATAACCACGATGATGCCCAGTACCAAAGCTGCCACAGCTCTTTGGGGAAATGGTCCTTGCGTTGGTGGTTGATACAGCAGTTGGGCGGGTATATGAGATACTATTTGAGCAGTTGGAGGAATCATTGGCTGTATGGGCTGTTCAGTGGGTTGTTCAAGTGGCTCCTCTATTGGTTGTATGGGTTGTTCAGATGGTGACTCTGTAGGTTCCATGGGAGGTTTTTCAGGTGATTCAGGTGTTTCCTCAGATGGTTTATGTGATTGATCAGAGGGCTGTTCAATTGGTTCTTCAGTTGATTGTGGAGGAGATTGCTCTTGAGATTCAAGGGGCACCGAATCGTTTGAAACGGCATCCTGACCGCATTTAGGGCAAAAATCTCCTGTAAATTCAATATCACAATTTTTACAATGAGGCACGATAAGCATCTCCCTCGGTCAATTTAATATACTCTTCCCACATGTTGTCTTTGTTAAGATATAGATTAGGATATTTATATATTGTTGTAGTATTTGTATAATGGCCATCTGAATTTGAGGTCATGAGGATTTGATAGGTCCCTGCACCAAAACTTTGATGTTCGGTTTGATGAGAAAGTCATTTTATAAAAAATTGTGATTGAACAAATAAAGGATAAAAAATAAGCATTTAAAAGGCACTATGCATAATCGATCCTAATGACTTCTGATGATATTGTTCTTGTATTTACCGATATTCATGCAGACATTGCTGCGATAAAAAGTATATTCAAGTGTGCAGCATCATCGGAGTTTATCTCGCGATTTGGAACTGTAAACAGGGTAATAAATCTAGGAGATGTTGTGGGAAGGGGGTATTTTCCAGCCGAAGCGATAGATTTCATTCAAAATCTAGATTTGGAAGTGGTATCCTTACTCGGGAACCACGACGAGTCTGTAATGTACAACTGGCCTGTGGCTGGTGATGATTCTCTTGCCTCGAAAATTCATGATGAATTCAAAAAAAAGGGGGAATACTCCGATTATTTTAAAGATCTTAAGGAGGTTTATATCGATT
>CP070751.1:3184340-3270620 GCA_020348445.1 Thermoplasmata archaeon | reverse complement strand
TGGCATCAAAACCAAATGACGCATCATCATAACTTATCATGGCACCAGGCATTCCCGTAAATGTATAGTTCGTCTGGCTTGCGAAATTTACCTCGTAGCCTTCACCCAATTTCATTAGTGTGTTATTTGTGTTACCATCCCCAAGATTGTGCTGCCGCCAGATATGTGATGCGTAATCCATATATTTGATGTATTTTGCGTTCATGTCAGATGTGTAATAGTCAGTATAGAAAGGAACCACCGGTTCTAAAGGTAAGGAGAAGGTAGAGGTTCCTTCTAAAAAATCCTTCGTCCACTTCCCCACTGTTCTGCTAGTTCTGCTGACATTACCAAGGATATTGACCATCCTTATCACATAATAATATTGCTCTTCATAGTTATCATGCTCAGGAAGTGCGGCAAAAGTGTCATTCCACATGGTCCTCGTTGGTAGAGTGTCTATCTCGCCTGTTTCATTATCACTCGATGTGTTCACCCATACAGTGCTAAAATCGAAGGCTATCTGAGGTGTCGAGCGGTAAATTAGGTAGTAATCCACACCCAAAGGAAAAGGGTGCTCCCAATAAAGTACCACGTCCTCTTTATCTTGGCTCATGTTGATATAAAGTACGGGAGGAGCAATACTGATTACAGTTACATTTGTTGAATATATTGTGATCCCACCGTCATCGTCCTCTACCGTAAGATTCAATATATATATTCCAAAACTTACGTATGTGTGGTTAGTGGAATTGATTTTAGAGAATGGAAAGGTTCCATTTGGACTTGGGTATAGATCAGGATTTGCACCATCGTTGTAGTATATTGAGGTGTTATCTGGTGTTTCATCCCCCCAACTCCAGGAAAAATTAAGATCATCACTGCCTGGATCTGATGCAATCCCATTAATGCTCAATATAGAACCTTCCTCTATGGTAAAAGGTCCAAAGGGCTGGATTGCTGGCGCCACATTGTTCACTGTGATGACACACGTATCAATGTATGACACATTTTTATCGTCTGTAGCATTCATGGTGACAACATAGATGCCATCATCACCAAAGACATGTGTCTGGTTTTGTCCCACTGCATCTATATCGTTTGTGAAGTTGCCGTCACCGTCGGAATCTTCATAGTTGTTGAAATCCCACGAATAATTAACACTTCCTGGGGGTGGATCTGCGGCGATTTTTACATTTGCGCACCAAGTCCATACAAGGTGCGGTGTGCCAACTGTCGTAAACAGATAGACACACCCATCAAGACTTCCTATAGCAAAATATGTTCCATCAGGGGACAAGGAAGCACCGTTCCTTCTTATCTGGTCACCGGTTTGAAAAGTATATATTGGAGTTCCATCCGAAGAGCTCCAATCTGGCAATCCATCCGAAAGCTGGCTGAAAAGATAGACATTTCCATCGTGGTTACCTCCAACCACATAATTGGCATTGCGGTCCATATCCAATGCATCAGCTCTTGCGGGCGTACCAGTGGAATAAGTCCAAACCGGAGTTGAATCCGAAGTATTCCAGAGAAGATAACCGCTCCAGGTTCCCCCAGAGCCGTCATCATGGTTGCTCGAAGCAAAATAGTTACCATCATCAGACATGGCCTGTTCGAACTGCCTTCCCATTACAGTAGCTGACCAGATCGGAGTGCTGCTACCAGAACCCCATAATCGGACAATGTGTTTTATTCCCTGTCCGGCTGAGATTCTATTTCCGTTGTACGATACCGAGGAACTGCAAAATGGATCTGAGCCGCTGTAGGTCCAGTTAATGCTTTTACCAGGAACCCAGCCAAGCTTGAATTGGTGGCCATGATTACCACCCATTGCCAAATATCTTCCATCACCTGAAAATCGAACTGCAATGACATCATCCCCGAAAATATAGTCCCAGTACGGAATTGTTGGTGTCGGGCTTGTTGAATCGAAAACCTGTACCTTGTTGCCAATGGCCGTTGATGCAATATAATTCCCATCCCTGGTCATATCTAGTGAATTACTGGGTTCACCATCGTATCTTCTTCCTGTGTTAACTGACCAAAGTGGAATACTTGATGTTGTGTTAAAGAAGTAGAATGTTGTGTAACTGCCCACCACAAGATATTGACCATTGTCAGAGAGCTTGAGATCTCCAACTCTTCCACCGGTATAATTTGTCCAGATCGGGACGTTCGAGGCGGTGCTGAAAAAGGAGACATTATTGTCCCAGCCAACTGCCAGATACTGTCCATTACCTGAAATATCCACCGGCCAAATTCTATGTCTTGTCTGGGTGTACAGAGATCCGTTGAATTGAACTTCATCACCCTCGTTTACAGTTTGATCCGGCCCTGCATCTGCACCCTGTTTTAGTGGCGGAGGTCCAATTGTTACAGAGAAGACCGACGCCACCCAGCCCAATTCGTCGTTTTCCTCGTACATATTTGCCGTGGCCATTGTATCTCCTTGTGATACGTAATCTGATACATCGTAGGTGTCCGTGTCCCAGCCGTGGGTGGTCCCACCACTGTCGGAACCGTCGGCGTGATCCTCTGCGATAACAATGCCATTGAAGGAGTATTTATCATAGCGCCACTGTCCCACGTAAAAGGTCTGGCCGTCACCTAATATGTATGTTATTTTTGCTTGTGGTTCCTGTGAAGCAACAAATCCTGAATAAGTTACCTCGTTTAGCCAGTGGGGAAGGGATTCTCCCCAGGCTGTATCCTGCCCGTCATTTATCTGAACCACTGAATAAGTTGAAGAGGAATCAGAGTAGATGGCAACTATGCTCGCACCGAACGCAGTAATATTGGTGATGCTGTAATCACCATTTCCTGTAACAATTGCTGTTATATCTGATCTAAAGGAATACCAGGATCCATCCACACCAATTTGAACACCTGTGACAGGATAACCATTTACAAAGATAAATGGATCAAGACCACTTGAGGTGCACATCCAGTATATGAATGCCATTTCAATAAAAGCCCCTGAGGGTATGTCCTGAATGGATACTATTCCACTTTCGGAGCCCCAGGTGCCTATTCCCCCTGATACATAACCTCCATATCCTTCCCAAGTGATAAATGGACCAAGGAAGCCGTCGCCTCCTGCTCTACCAGGAGCTATCACAATGGGGTCCATGACCAAAAGCAAAATAGCTAAAGTGACAAGTGTATTTTTTACAGCCCACCTTTCGCGGAATATTTTACTTCCCCCTATCTTGTTCATCTTCCGTTTTATTGAACCCGTATTATTAATGGACTTTGGAACGCTTTTTGCCTATTTTTTTGGATTTTATGATATTCATAATACAATATTTCATTATATAATTATGCTTGTTATCACTTCTCCATAATCGTCGTCCACTACTTGAAGAGATATATTTCCTGAGCCCTCATAACTCAAGATCGTTATATCTGTGATGTCCCTCGGATTGATTTCTGGTGAGGGATAAGGATCAGGATTTGGTGGATTGTTCAGGTATGTAACATTAACAACCTGAGAACCATATGTGTAAGTTAAGATTTCGTCATCACTCCCAGGATCTTCAACATGACTAGTGACCTCAAATGGAAGACCGATTAGATGAGCATTTAAATCTACTTCCCAGGGCTCTACATGATTCCAGTGCTCGCTGTCCCGATTTTTGGATTGTTGGATGTTAAATGTGTGGTGGATTTTCCTGATACTTCCGTTCTCTAACTTCATGTAGATCCAAACCGGATTCCCTCCTACATTTGGCGGATCCTCGGGTTCGTAGGTCACGGTTGCAGAGTACGTTTTTGTTATGTCCAGGATCCAAGGAATCCAGGCCATCTGCTCATCTGGCGAGCCTGGTAGGCGCTCAATGGATACATGCGCAATTTGGATTCCTTCCTCGGATAAAGTCATGCTCACATTGTTATACTTTCTGCCTGCCACTCTTAATCCGATTTCGACATCCATTTGGGCAGATATGATTGATGCGGTTGGATTCACATTTAACACAGTTATATTGCAGGTATCTGTATCAGTTAGGTTTTGTTCATCCACAATCCTCAAAGTTACCTCATAAACACCATTATCGCCGTAAACATGAGTGGTTTTACCATCAAAAGAACCATCAGGTGCATTATCTTTCGTTTCCTTATAATCGTAGATTCCATCACTTTCGAAATCCCATTCATAGGATACAATGGGATATGAATCGGCCTTCATTTCAGCAGAGGCTATGTATATTGTCTGATAGGGTGGTCCCGATGCCATTTTATCCCACCACGCCACATATACTTTCTTTTCATGAACTTCAATACCAGGATAACCCTGATTCCTCAGGCCAAAATCCTCCTCATTTACCCTAATATTCCTTCCAAAATTCGAACCCTTATCTGTGGACATGGCAAAATATACGTCATAATCACCTTCTCTTTTATCAACCCATGCAACATAAACGTTATTTTCGTCGGCAGCTATGCCTATGGGGGTAGTTCTTATATGGCTTTCTTCATTATCGATCCTGGTGCTCATTTCAAATGATATCCCCTTATTTACGGACTTTGCTAAAAATATATTCCACTCGTCTTTTGTCCAGTCTCCTTCTCTAGAATCTGTCCATACAACATAAATTGTATCTTCACTATCCACTGCAATAGATGGTAAGAACTGAGGGATATTTTCATCCAAGTAAGGAGCCACTCTAATATTAGGTTGGAAGCTTTCTCCTTGATTATTTGACCTTGCAAAGTATATATCAGAGAAATTACCTTCCCTGAAATCTTCCCAAACAACTAATGGATTACCCATACTATCGATTGCTATTTTGGGACTGTATTGCTGAGTATCCTTTGGGCTATAAAGATCGTCATTTACCCTAATGGGTTCTCCAAAGGATATTCCGTAATCACTGGATTTTACAAAATAAATATCATAACCCATCGTGGTGGCTCCATTCCATACAACATATACATTAGGGCCGCTAGCTGCAATGTCAGTCCAGGCTAAGCCTGGATAATAAATATCACTTATTTTTATGTCCCCCTCAAAAGTTAATCCACCATCCACAGACCTAGAAAAGTATACATCCCTTCCGCTACGATCATCCACCCATGCAATATATATATAACCATTTTCACCAACAGCAATATTTGAAGAACCTTGCATGGAATATGATAATTCATCATTTACCCTGATATTTTTACTGAAGTTTAAATTCTCATCTATCGATTTTGCAAAATATATATCAGCTGCATAGCTATCTCGAAAATCCGTCCATGACGCATACATAATTCCATTTTTATCCATTGTTATAGATGGCTTTTGTTGAGAAATAAGCTCTGCATCAGGAATCCTCTTTTTTAATCCAAATAATGAACTACTTGATCTTTGAGAACCTGTTGAATTACTGCCATCAAAGAGAAGTGGTGTCCCTTCATATACTGTTTGATCTTCTCCCGCATCCGCAACAGGTGGTATTATAGCAGGTAAAACAGTGATTATGCAAGTATCTGAATCAGTGGCATTGTCATTATCCGTGACGGTAAGAGTAACTGTGTAGTTTCCTGGGGTGCTGTAGATATGCGTGGGGGCAACTTCTGATCCAGTTGGCGAGCCATCGCCGAAATCCCATTCATAAGAGATTATATTGTTTACTTTTCTTGCATATCTCAGCGTTGTATTACCCCTATCTGAATAACTGATGTGTGGGTTTCCATTTTTATCAAGCACAATAGAATTCCACTGACCCACCCTTTTTGAGGGGTCAACAGTCTCGACGTTCCAATCAAATCCTGTCCATTTTACATACTTGAGATCGTAGTTAGGTGTGCTGTCATAGAAACTTATATGCGGATATCCATTAACATCAATAGCAATTGACGTATACACATCACTACCACCGATATTACAAACATTTACCAAGCTACAATTTGATTCGATTAATTTTGCATATTTAAGGAAACCTGAACTTACATCAACATAACTTATATGAACATAGCCATTGTTATCAATTGTCAAAGACGAACCAGCTTTCAAATAAGCAGTGGTATCTACTAGTGTAATGCTCCAATTATTTCCATATCGTTTCCCATAATAAAGGCTGTGGTCAGGTTGGTGCCCAAACCAAATAATATGTGGATTATCTTCTTTATCTAGGGCTAAACAAATTGAAAGGTGTCCTACGTTACCAGGTGTGTCTATTATCTGAATATCCCATTCACTTCCTGTCCACATCGCATATTTCAGTCTCTTACTGGAGTCGTTTAAATAAATAATATGTGGATAGTTATTGCTATCTAATTCTAATGAAGAGGAGAAACCCACATTTCCATTACTATCCACTATTTCTATATTCCATGAACTTCCATCCCATTTAGCATATTTAAGATTCTGAGGTGGAAGGAAATGATAATAGCTGATATGCGCATTATCATTGCTGTCTAATGATATTGAAGTAGACACTCCAGTAGTTCCATTATCATCCACGGTTTCAATGTTCCAGGAATTGCCATCCCATTTCGTATATTTAAGATTCCCATCACTGTAATAACTTATGTGGGGGTAATCTTGACTATCGAGTGCAATAGACGTATAATATCCGCCATGAGGTGCTGAATCCGGGATTGTTATTTCCCATTGCGCATCGGGGTCGTAGGAGGCTGAGCCGTTGAACTGGACAGTGTCGCCTTCATCGACGGTTTGGTCGGGGCCTGCATTGGCGATGGGGGGTTGATTAACAGTCGGAGGTTCATCATACTGACCAAATGCATATACTATGCTAGATGTTGCAATATAAACCACACCATTGTAAATTGCGGGGTCAATATGTGTAGACCATTTACGCATATAATATTTCCATATTTCTGTTCCATTATAAACATCCCATGCATATAGACTATCTGAGCCAACATATACAATACCATTTCCAGATATTGCTGGTGAACTGTGTACTGTTCCATCTGTATCTACTGACCAAAGTAGTGTGCCATTCTCTGCATCAAAACAAAGGAACTTTCCTGTACTGTCGTCCGCACTTCCACCAGTTTCAACTCCAACAAAAATTCTACCAAAACCAGCTGCTGGAGATGATGCAGAACCAAACCAATGGTTAGCCCCTAGGTCATATTTCCAGACTAAAGTTCCATTATTTTTATTCAGGGCAAAAATGTGTGGAGCATAGTACGATTTAAAGAATATCTTATCATATGCTACACAAGGTGTAGAACGGTCATAACCACCTGTTCCTGTCCATATGGTAGTTCCATTAAATCTATTCAAGGCCCTTATACCGTTAATGTATGGTGTAAATATCATATCACCATCAACGGCGACACCAGTGTGTATTGATCCACCAGAACCCCTCCAAATCTCTGAACCATTAATTGTGTTCAAAGCATATATTCCGGCCCCACTTGTTGGGACATAGACTATGTCTCCTACCACAACAGCTCCTTGAGAGTACATATCACCAACAAACCTTTCCCACACTACACTTCCAGTATAAGCATCCAAAGCATAGAATATCCCATCACCATTATGCGTGCCAATATAGACCTTACCATCGGCTACAGCGGGAGCAGTAGTGGGAATACCGGAAGGAACATAAAATTCCCATATAGTTGCACCTGTTTTTGCATCCAAGCAATAAAATGTATCTGTTGAATTTAAGAATCCATTTATATATAATCTCCCGTCTACCACTGCAGGGGAGGCGGCAATTCTTGCCTGAAGATATTTAGTCCATAATAGGCTCGAATTAGTAGGCCCATTAGTAGGGGTATACCCTTGATGATCAGGTGTCCTGTGAAACATAGGCCAATCAATAGGTGCTGAAGAGGATTTTCGTGTTTCTTCTACTATATTTTGGGGTTGTTTAGCATTTTGAGGATTAGGCTCTGTAAGATCTTTTGTTCCACTCGAACTTGGATTTGGATTATCAATATTTGGAGGTATAGGGTCTTGAAGTTCTCCAGTTCCACTTAAAATAGAACTCGATTCTTCCACATTCTGAACCATACCCCCGAAAACATTTAGCATAAGTACTGCACATACAAAAACGCTCGATATCTTTCTTTTCATTTTCTAAACCACCTATATTTCACGATTTTATTTTGACAAATCTCCTCAAGTAATGTCCAATGTTGCAATGTCTGTCCCTCCGTCATCATCCACAACTGTAAGATATATGGTTCCCGGCCCTTCATAATTCAGAGCTGTTGTGTCCGTAATATCCACAGGGCTAATTTCTGGCGAAGGATATGGATCGGGATTTGGTGGATTGTTCAAGTGCGTAACAGAAACTGTCTGAGAACCATAAGTAAAGGTGAGTGTTTCATCGTCACTTCCTGGATCTGTGACATGACTAGTCACCTCAAATGGGCACCCGAAAAGATTGACATTCAAATCCACTTCCCAGGGATCCACATGGTTCCAATGATCACTGTCCCGATTTTTGGATTGCTGGATGTTGAATGTGTGGTGGATTTTTCTTATGCTTCCATTTTCGAGTTTTATGTAAATCCAAACCGGATTTCCTCCTACGTTTGGCGGATCTTCGGGTTCGTAAGTTACGATTGCCGAATAGGTTTTTGTCATGTCCAGAACCCATGGAATCCAGGCCATCTGCTCGTCTGGCGAGCCTGGCTGGCGTTCTATGGAGACATACCCAATCTGGATTCCGTCCTCGAACAAAGTCATGCTGACGTTGTTATATTTTCTTCCTGCAACTCTAATTCCGATTTCGACATCCATCAGTGTAGATATTATGGTTGCAGTTGGGTCGACATTCTGTACCGTGACTTTTATTGTATAAACAATCGAACCTCTATCATCATCAGTAACTGTTAATGTGACATTGAACACACCATCATCACCGTAAGTGTGACTCTGAGTATCGGTAGTATAAAACGGAAATGTTCCCCAGGGGCTGGGATACGGATCAGGGCCTGTCCCGTCATTGTAAAATGTGTTCGTGATTTCTGGTGTGCCGTAACCAAAGTTCCAGGTGAGTGTCAGATCGTCGCTTCCTATATCAGCAGTTTGTATTGTTAGGGTAAATGGTGAGTTTTCATCAACGGTAAGATCGCCTGTGGGTTGTACTATCGGATCGACATTGTTGACCGTAATATTACATGTGTCGGTATCGGTGGCGTTGGTTTCATCGGTGACTCTTAGGGTCACAGTGTAAATTCCATTGTCACCGTAGATATATGTGGTCTTTCTGTCAAATGTGCCATCCGGAGCGTTATTTGGTGTTTCTTGATAATCATAGATTCCGTCGGATTCGAAGTCCCATTCGTAGGAGATGATTTCTTTGGAATCACTGCTACCGGTAACAAAATGCTCTTTTCCACTTTTATAGCAGTCTAGGATTTCTTGTGCAGACAGTGCTCTATTATAAATTATAACTTCGTCAATGGTACCATTGAACTTATCATAAGTATTATCCCAATAATTAGGATCACTTCCAATAAAAAGATGAGTTGAGGGATTTGTGGGAATTTTCCCTGGCCCTAGTCTCGAATTGCTAAGATTACCATTTATATAAATGCGCATTGTAGTTCCGTCGTAGGTTCCAACAACATGATACCATTCATTTAAATCCACGGGTGATGACCCCAACAATGTTAGACCTATACGGAATTTAAAAAACCTCTCGTCAAAGGCCCCAAAGTGTAACATGTAGGTGTAATAGGGATACTGACTTTTTGAGACAATTCTTCCCCAATTATATTCTTTGGGATAAACCCATGCTTCAATGGTGATTTCATCAGAGATGTTTAAACTGATATCGTTTCCAGCATCGACATAATCATCGACACCGTCAAAACTCAAAGCAGAACCGAACATGCCACTATCCCATAATGCACCTGAGATGGTTCCGTCGTTATGGTTGGCAGTTTCATCGTAGATTATATCCCCACAACCCTCGTTCATATGCCATAAAGCCACAACATCCGGATCAATGGGTAGATTGCTAGAAGAGCCAATAGAACCGCATCCTTTAAATTGTACTACATCCCCCTCATCTACTGTCTGATCTGATCCTGCATCCGCAACCGGAGGTATTATAGCAGGTAAAACAGTGATTACACATGTATCAGAATCTGTTGCATTATCATCATCTGTAACCGTAAGAGTAACAGTGTAGTTACCGGGTGTGCTATAGATATGCGTGGGGGCAATCCCTGATCCCGTTGGTGAGCCGTCGCCGAAATCCCATTCGTAGGATACGATTGTGCCGTCGGGATCGTAGGAGGCTGAGCCATCGAATTGGACAGTGTCGCCTTCGTCTACTGTTTGGTCGGGGCCTGCGTTTGCGATGGGTGGTGTAATACCCTCTCCAATGGCATACAGTTTAAAGTCTCTGGAACCGAAATAAATTGTACCATCGGAGGCGATTGTAGGTGATGATACTACATTACCACCAGATGTAAAATTCCATTTTTGGGTTCCATTCGGATGTACCGCGTACAGCTTTGAATCATAAGATCCAAAATAAATTGTTCCATCGGAACCGATTGCAGGTGATGATGCTATATTCAAACCAGTAGTAAAATTCCATTTCTCTGTTCCGTAATGGTGAAGTGCATATAATTTATTGTCATTAGAGCCGAAATAAATTGTTCCATCAAAGCCAATTGCTGGAGAGGAATCAACATTTCCACCCGTTGAAAAACTCCATTTTTCAGTACCATCTGGATTGATTGCATATAATTTATCATCGGTTGAACCGATATAGATTGTCCCATCGGAGCCGATTGCAGGTGATGATATCACATCGCCACCAGTCGAGAAATTCCATTTCTCGGTGCCATCTGGGTTGATCGAATGTAATTTATCGTCGTCTGATCCGATATAGATTGTCCCATCGAAGCCGATTGTAGGTGATGAGTACACAGGTCCACTTGTCTTAATGTGCCATTTCTCTATGCCACTTGAATTAATCGCATACAGTTGATGATTTTGGGAGCCCACATAGATAGTCCCATCAGAACCTATTGCAGGTGATGAATATATACTATTACTAGTCGTAAAATTCCATTTCTCAGTGCCATCTGGGTTGATTGCATATATTTTATTATCATAAGAGCCGACATAAATTATCCCATCAGAACCAATTGCTGGTGATGAAAGAACACCTCTTCCTGTTGTAAAGTTCCATTTTTGAGAGCCATCTAGATTCATTGCATACAATCTACCATCCTTGGAACCAATATAAATTATACCTTTAGAGTCTATTGCAGCAGATGAGTGTATATAGCTATCGGTTGTGAAATACCATTTTAACTTACCAGGATTTGTACTCGTATCATATGGACTCAATCCTGTATGATTCAAATTCTGCCGAAACATCGGCCACGGTATCGGCTTCATAGTCACATCAACAGATCCAGAACCACTAGCATATCCAGATTTTGTAGCCTCAGCAGTAATCCTACAGATCATCTCTGTCGTCACAGTAGGTGCATTGAATATGCATTCGAAATTGCCGTTGCTGTCTGTGATTCCGCTTTGCGGGCTGAACAATCCTCCATTGTCTGAAGATAGAGTTACGGTTGCACCTTGAATTGAATTTGTGCTATCAGTAACATGGACTGTGATTGTGGATTGGGCTGCGGAATTTAATTCTGAAAAATGTGAAGTTACCTCGACCTCAAGGGACGTTGGATTCCCAATAGCATACAGTTTACCATCGCGAGAGCCAATATAAATTGTCCCATCGAATCCGATTGCAGGTGACGACTGTACCCAGTCTCCTGTAGTAAAATTCCATTTCTCAGTGCTATCTGGATTAATCGCATAAAGTTTATGATCAAAAGAACCAAAATAGATTGTTCCATCGGACCCGATTGCAGGGGATGAATACACGTCTTGGTTAGTTTTAAAACTCCATTTTTCCGTGCCATCAGGTTTGATTGCATAGAGTTTATGGTCGCTAGAGCCGACATAAATCGTTCCATCGGAGCCAATTGCTGGTGATGAGAACAATTTGGCATTTGTTGTGAAGTTCCATTTTTCCGTGCCGTCCGGATTGATTGCATATAGTTTATGGTCATTTATCCAACAGCCTACATAGATCGTTCCATCGGACCCGATTGCAGATGATGAGTACACCATGGACCCAGTTGTAAAACTCCATTTTTTTATGCCATCTGGATTGATCGCATACAGATTATTGTCTTCAGAACCTATATAGATCGTTCCATCAGAACCGATTGCGGGTGATGAGTCCACATCTGCCGTAGTTGTGAAATTCCATTTTTCAGTTCCATCAGGTTTGATTGCATAGAGTTTATCGTCGGCAGAGCCGACATAAATCGTTCCATCGGAGCCGATTGCCGGTGATGAGTGTACCCAACCACTGGTTGTGAAATTCCATTTTTCAGTGCCATCTAGATTTATTGCATATAGCTTATTATCAAAAGAACCAACATATATCGTTCCATCAGAGCCAATTGCAGGTGATGAGTACAAACCGAAACCAGTCGTGAAGTTCCATTTCTCAGTGCCATCTGAGTTGATTGCGAATAATTTACCTTCAATGGAGCCAACATAAATCGTACCATCAGTGCCAATTGCAGGTGATGAGAATACAGGGTTTCCAGTTCTGAAACTCCACTTCAACTGGCCATCATTCCCACTCGTATCATAAGGACTTTGACCAGTATGGTTGAGGTTCTGCCGAAACATTGGCCATGGCGAATCAGCAAGCCCGCCTCCCCCGCTCAAACTCAAACCTGGCTCCCCAACATCTTGAGGAATATGATCAGGTGGTCCCTCCGTTTCATCAGGGCTCAAACTCAACTCCCCAACATTAGAGACCATCCCCCCAAAAGCATTTGCTATAAGTAATGAACAAAGAAAGAGACTTGAGATTTTGCCACTCACTTTCTAAACCCCCCTCCAGATTCGCGAAACGGATGCCCATACGACTTACTTGCCCTCAAAGGATCCTCTGCAGGTTCCCTTATTCCATGAAGTGTGGGTACCCTTCAAGAAATACATGGAGTTCGAGACTTATAAAATCTTCGCAAAAATGACGCAAATAATTATCATTTTGAAAATCCACTGGAATAACTTTTAAAACCCCTTAATTTATACACCCTCACCATGACCATAATCTACCATCCTCAATTCCTTAACCACTACCAGGATTCATACCACCCCGAAAGCCCCCAGAGACTCGTGGCCATAAATGCCAAACTGGAGGAAGAGAATCTTCTGGAAGATGTCCTGACTCCGGATCCAGCCTCCATGAATGACCTCGAAAGAGTACACACAAAAGATCACATCGAATTCATAAGAAGAGTAGGAGAAGGGAGAATCGATATGGACACTGTCTCCCACAAAGAAACCTTCGAAATAGCACTTCTTGCCGCAGGAGGTGCAATGGAGGCTGCCCAAAAATCATACTTGGAAAAAAAACCGGCAATGGGTCTTCTGCGACCTCCAGGACATCACGCAGGTCCAGATTATGCAGGAGGATTCTGCTACTTCAACAATCTGGCCTTGGCAGCAGAGACTCTTTTGCAGGATGTTAAGAAGGTGGCAATAGTGGATATAGACGTGCATCATGGAAATGGTACAAGTGATATATTTTGTAAGCGAAGCGATGTCCTTTACTTATCCACGCATCAGTGGGGCATCTATCCAGGCACCGGGCCTTTCAACTACATTGGGGAAGAAGACGGTCAGGGTTTCACTGTGAACCTCCCATTTCCCTCAAGATCCGGGGACACGACATACGATGCGGCCTGGGAGGAAATAATATCACCGATACTGAATCAGTACAAACCCGAGGCAATGCTTGTTTCAGTTGGCGGGGATGCACATTACATGGACCCTTTAGCAAGCCTCACATGGTCAAGCCTCGGGTACGTGGGTTTTGCAGATAAACTCATAAAAACAGCAAGACAACTCTGCGAAGGCAGGATATCGTTCTACCTCGAAGGGGGCTACCACACAGGTGCCTTGGCAGACATAATAGCCGGCATCGTGGCAAAATTCCGAAACGAGGAAACTCCAATATTTTTCGGTGAGATATATGATCTTGACGTCCTCGGTAAAGAGACTATAGAAAGAGTAAAAGAAATTCAAGCTAGTTATTGGAATCTATAATTATTTTTTAGTTAAAAGCTTCCCTTCTTTCTGGCCCCCAATCTCCGATCCTTTTCTTTTGTCACCATACCCTCAAGGGTATCGAGGAGCTCATCCAGGGCCCCAACCAGGTTCCATCCCTCGCCTTGGGCATAGAACATGTGTTTATCAGTGGACAGCCGCGCTCTGAGTTCGTACTCCTTTACAAAGCTCTTGTCGTGGTACTGGGAGACATGAAGTGCAAATATGCGCGTTTTTTGTATCTTGTTTATCTTCTTCATGGATTTTTGAATAAGGCCGTGCATATCATCATAGAACTCGGCGTCCTCTTCATCAAGTCCCGTTATCTGCACATAGAGGGATTCGCGCTCTTGGGTTCGAACAAGCAGCTCAATTAGATCAAGGGGTGTGATTATACCAATTGGTTTTTGCTTCTCCGTGATCAGGACACTTGAGATGTCGTGCTTGTGCATGAGGGAAATGACTGATTTCACGTTCTCCTCCTTCTCGATATGAACTGGATCGGGGTTCATGACGCTGGAAACCTCCACATCCAAGGAAATTTTCTCACCAGCAAGCTCCCCCCTGCTCTCCTTGGTCTTTGGTGTCCAGATCTTGGCGATGTCCTTGACACCAATTACGCCCACCAGTTTCTCGTGATCGTCAACAACAGGTACGGTGCGCATGCTCAGCCTTTTCATAAGATCCCTTGCTTGGGTTATATTGTCGTCCTCGCGGATGCACTGGGGTACCTTGGTCATTATGGAGCTGATGGGAAGTTCGGCCAGCTTCTTGTCCTGTTTAATGCCCTTTAGAAGATCGGTTCGTGAGACCATGCCCGCCAGTTTCTTTCCTTTGGACGTGATGGGCAGGGTTCGAAATCCTGAGCTCATGAACATCTCGGCAACTGTGGTCAAGGGAGTATCTTCAGAGAGTTTTGGGGGAGTGGACATTATGTGCTCCACCTTGGTTGTCAGGGGCAGGTTCCTTCTCTTGATGAGTGTATCGTAGCTCACCAATCCCACGAGCTTGTTCTTGCGGATTACTGGCAGCTCGCTGATATCGTGCTTTTTCAATTTCGCAAGGACATCCGAAAGGTTGTCTTCCTCGGATGCGCAGACAAAATTCTTGGACATCACATCTTGCGCTTTCAGATTCTCGATGGACTGGTATGCCATTTAATGTCCCCCGGGATCATGTATCCATGGCCTGTGAAAACCGTGAATATCAGGTTCTTATTACCTTCTTCACATTTGGCCTTTCCTTGAAGAATATTTTCGAGCCGCATCTTTCGCATTGTATCCCCACGGTATTTATATCAGTTCGAATCGGCTCTTTACATCTTGAGCATTTATACATTTTCCTCTTCCTCCGTTGGATTATATGCTTCGGCAGCCACGATCTTGGAATGAATTGGAGAATATGCACCGCTTGCGAAGGTCAAATCACAGCGCCTGCACCTCCATATACCCGAACCCATTCTCTTCACTGACTTGTGCTTGCAGCGAGGGCAGATATGCCTTTTAACCTTCTCCTTTTCTATGGCTTGAATCTGCTTTCTGACCTTTACACCGTATCTTGGTCCGTATTTACCGGCGATACCAACGCTTTTCTTTTTTCGTGACATATTGGGTCCTCCTGCCAGTGTTATGGGAATCGGGTCATGAACTTTATTCTATTATTTTTTTTCTGTTCTTTTCTGCAACCTCCTGGGAGGAGGTTATTATCTTCTTAACCTCATCTAATGTGAAGGAGCCGCTTTTTCCCTTTTGCATGGCTCTAACGTCTTTATTCTCATCGGTTGTGACTGTGAGGCGGGCGGATGCGATCTTCTCTTCCTCCAGTGCCGGGTCCAAAAGGAGTGTATTCTCCACTTTAACGGTGGTACAGGCTATTGGATAGTGTAGCACAGGTAATTTGAAATCATCGCCCAGCTCGAACCGTGAGGCCGGAACAGTTGTATCGGTAAGCGCTGCAAGGGCGCCCAGGGCAGAGGCGTCGAACAGGTTTCCGTCATAATCCAGCACATGAATATCTATGAACACAATCCAAACCTTTTCCCCCTCCTCCAAGCACAGCTTCTCAAGATCTATTGTGCCAGACTCACGAATGCCCCTGTCCACAACCCTGGCGAGCTCTATTGAATCCTCCCTTGGTGGACCAAACTCGAATGTCGGTGAGGCCAAGGGAATTAGCTCTGCATTGGTGGTGAGAACACCCTTTGCGGGTGTATCGGGGAAGGGCTCGCCAATTCCGATCTTCACCCCTGCCAGGACATCTGTTCTGCCTATATGAACCCTTGCCGAGCCCTCCGCAGTATTGACAACGCCTTTTTCCACGCCAATTGGTCTGAACTCATCAGGTGCCCTGTTGTCGATCCTCCTTCCCTTTTCAGCCAGTTGATAGATGAAATTTCGATTAATCTCAGATATGACCTCCTCGTTCATTTGGATGCCTCCTTTGGATTCTCTTCATTATCCATGCCCGTGGAGTACCTATTTTTTAGAGCATCCCTCTGAAGGCCATAGATGTATTTGCATGCATCCATTGTCATGGTCAATCCATGGTTCAGTTCCTCAACTGTGAGATGTCCATCCATCTGAAGTAAGACGATCTCCTCGGTCCTGGGCACAACGGCAATTGGGACATCAGCCTCCCCCAAATTGTCCTCCTCCTTATATAGGTCCAAAACCACCTTTCCACCCACCTTGCCAAATGCGCAGGAAACGATGAGGTCCTTCATAGGGATACCTGCGTCTGCAAGTGCCACAGAGGCTGCGGTAAGACCCGAGCATCTCGTTCCCGCATCAGCCTGCAAAACCTCTATAAAGACATCAATTGAGGTTCTGGGAAACTGCTCTGTGAACACGACATATGCTAAGGCCTCTGACAATATCTTGGATATCTCAACAGATCTTCTGTCAGGGCCAGGCCTTTTTCTGTCCATTACAGAGAAAGCGGCCATGTTGTATCGGCATTGAACAATGGCCTTTGTGGGATCCTGCAGATGTCTCGGATGGGCCTCCCTTGGGCCGTAGACCGCGGCCAGTATTTTATTTCCTCCCCACTCAAGGTATGCGGAGCCGTCCGCCCTCCTCAGTACGTTGGCCTCGATTTTAATGGGCCGAAGCTCATCGAGTTTCCTCCCGTCCAGCCTTTTACCAGAATCATCTATTAATTTCAAATCACCAGAATCTCCCATGTAACTCACCTAATCTTAAAACTCAAATCGATCTCTTCACCATACACATACACTCTATTTTGTCTCAATTTCCTCAGACCTTTCTGAGTAGCGCTCCTCCAAATAATCTTTGATGGAATCTGTAAGCCCCATCACTTGGGCCTCGGCCTCGATTCTTTCGATTGTACTGACCGCGACCATGATATCATCAGCATTTCCGTCTATCCATATTCTGCCGTTCTGACCCACGAACATTCGACATTTAGTGTATCTTTTGATCAAAGTGATCATAGAACCTCCTTTTCCAATCACCCTCGGGACCTTTGAGTGGGATATCTCGGTGATAAGGCCGCCTGTTAGCTTTCTCAGGTCATGATCGTTCATGGTCACATGAACCCTTTTGATCTCATCAACATTCTGTATCTTGGCCAGTATGGTGTCTCCCACAAAAAGGAATCTCGCGGTATCCCCGAACTCCACTCGCCAGGGCACCTCGTTGACGTGCAGAGGTGCAGGATACGGGGCCTTGATATCCACAAGCCAGTTGGAGGGTCCGATATCTATTATATTGCCTATGACATAATCTCCTGATCTGGGGATGTACCTTCCCCCCAGGGGAACCACATTTATGTACCCTGCCCTTATGTTCTTCACACCCAACTGCGATGCATAGGTCCTTTCGGTATCGTTGTAGGTGCCCATTCCTGATTTCAGATCTTTCTCGCTTAAAAAATCCCCGGGTATTACCAGTTCCCTTTCGACCTTAATCTCATTGGAAGAATCAGGGCCTTTTTCAACATTTTTCATTCAAATCACATCTACCTAAACTCAAGTTAAATCCACACAAAGCGCATCCATAACACAGTTTTATTATTTTATGATTTTGGTTTCCACATCTCCTTTGGTCTTTTTATTCAATTTATCGAAGAATTCACCTTGAAGGCCGGCCGGGATCTCCACCACGCCTATCCAGAAGCCATTCTTTTGCCACTCTTCACGGGTGATTTTCCCAAAACCTGTGATGTCTGCATAAGTCCTTCCGTAATTCTCGCCTGATAATTTCACTGCTATCTTTATCTTTTCGAATCGTATTGGAATTATGACCTTGAGCTTGTCCAGCACGCTTTGAACCTGGATGTCCACTGGCTTGAAGGGGTCTATCTGAACCTTGGCCTCCTTCATTGCAAGCTCGATTCTCTGGGCCGGATGGGGAGATCCGGTTTGCGGATTGATGGCGTTTCGCACAATCGAGGCAACTATCTGCTTCCTCTTGTTCTCCTGCATCTTCTTCCGCTGCTCAGTGGTGAGCTGTATGGTGCCCTCCCGAAGAATCCTTTTTGCGATCTCAGAAGTATCGTTTGTTCCAAATATCTTGTTTATCTTGTCCTCGGAGGCCTTGTCACCTTTTTTTGAATCCTTGAAAATCGTATCGATGACGAGGCTCTCTAAAATAGAAATATCCTCCCCGTCTTTGAACTTCTGGGCAGCTTCAGGTTCTATAAGGATTTCAAAGTGTTCGTTTTCAATCTCCAACCTCGCGATAACGGCGTCTTCCAACTTAACCATAGTATTATCTCACTTTCAAACTCAATTATTTACCCAACTTACCCACGAATTTTTCCACTTCTTTTGTCTCCAACTTCCTGAATGTTTCTCCGGCCTTGACTACTCCGATTTCCACAGAGAGAACGTTGGGTTCGCCTTCTGTTGCCTTTTGAAGAGCTTCCAATCCCAGCACTATGGAATCGTTCATTGACATATCATCTTTGTATTTATCCTCAAATATCTCGATAACCACGTTCCTGCCGGCGCCAATGCTGCCTGCCTTATAGGCCATAAGAGCACCGCTTGGATCGGTTTCAAAAAGATGTGTGCCGAAATCATCAACTCCGGCAACCAGAAGTGCAGTTCCAAAGGGCCTAACACCACCGAATTGGGTATAATTTTGTTTGTAATCACATATCCTCTTTACCAGCTGCTCTACTGAGACCCGCTCATTGTAGGTAACCCTATTTATTTGAGCCGTGATTCTGGCGTAGTCCACCAAGGCCCGGGCGTCTGCCACCAAACCCGAAGTGGCACAACCTATGTGCTGATCAATCTGAAAGATCTTTTCAATTGAAGTGGGCTCGATTAACCTGCTGGTTACCCTCTTATCAATTATCAGGGCCACACCATCCTTGAACTTAAGCCCCACGGTGGTGGTACCTCGTTTGACAGCCTCTCTTGCATATTCCACTTGAAATAGTCTTCCATCTGGTGAGAAGACCGTAATAGCTCTATCGTATGCCATTTGTCCGGGTTGCATAGTGATTCCTCATGCGGTAAATGTGAATGAGAGATATAAAACTAATGGTGTTAGTTTTTCTTTTATTGGATTTTTGAAATTTTTCTTTTTGCCTTTTTTATGGTGCCAGAGGTGGCTTTCGTCTCCACTTTTATTTTTATGTTTTCCCTCCCGCAAGTTGTTATGGAACTAAGCAGTGCTATTGCCTCATCCTTTGCAGAATGGGAGCAACGAAGAATCCCCTCGTTGTCAGCAAAAACCGTGAGCCAGGGTTTGATTCTGTTCCAGGAGTTTTTATCCTTTATGTTCTCTCTGATCGCAGATATGAACTCCTTTCTGGAAATCGATCTGGGTGCGTGAACTGTAAAGGCGATGTACCTTTTTTTGTTCCTTTGGCTCTTTTGGGGCATCATTGTATCTCCCTTTTCATTGCATCTAGTCCTTCTTCAATGCTCATGGATTTTATGCCGAGTCTATCATTCATTTTCTCTGAGTTTAGGCAGCATCTCTTGGGTCTTTTTGCCACCCAGTTACTGTCTTCACTTGTACACGTCGTGATGAGTTTTTCATCAAATCCAAATATTTCAGCCACCTTCTCACCTATTTCGTGTCTGTTCACACAGTTTTTCCCTGCAACGTGGAAAATCCCTTGCTCGCCTTTCTTATGTATACCCAGCAATGCATCGCAGGCGTTCTTGATGTACGTGGCATTTCTGAATTGATCAGTAAAAAGAGATATCTCCTTTTTTTCTTTTAGGCTGTTATAAACCCAGGACACGAAATTGAAGGTATGCTCAAATGGGTTCCAGTCATAGAGCACGCTCACCCTGGCTATTGCATAATCCTCACAAGCCTTGGCCACCTCTTTCTCACCTTCCAGTTTGGTTTTGCCGTAATAGTTAATTGGATTTGGATCCTCCTCCTCCTGGTATCCCTCTTTTTCCCCGTCGAATACCAAATCTGTGGAGAGGTATATCAACTTGGCTTGGACTTTCTTGGATGCGATGGCAACATTCTTGGCACCTTGCACGTTTATTTTCCAGACCTCCTCTGGTTTTTTCTCGCAATAGTCCACATTTCTTTGCGCTGCGGAGAGGATAATAAGATCTGGCTTTTCTTTTGATATTTTATTCTCGGTTTTATAGAAATCCCTGATATCCATGGAGGTGGTTCTACAGCCAGGAATCTCGATCGGGTGGCCCATGTAGGTAGCCACAACTTCGTATTCCTCTTGGGCAAACCTTGCAAGATGCCCCCCGAGAAGACCGCTTCCCCCTATTATCATCAACTTATCCATTTTGTTTCACCTTTCTTTTTCTATCCACCATATCCATCCCTTGTGTTCCATGGAAAGCTCCCCTTTTATCATCTCCTTGTAACGCATCTTGGTTAGAAATCGAACTGCCGAGTCAGGGCACTGTTTTCCCTTGCCCTGAACTATCTTTTCGATTTCCCTTGTGGTAAGGGGTTTTTCGGCACTGCCTAAAAGGGACAGAATCAATTTCTCGGCATCGGTTTCAGTCATTATATCGGGCATTAGATGGCCTCTTTTACAATTGAAATGAGTTTTTAAAATAAAAAAGTATGTTTTATAGGAGGACCTCCCAAAATATCCTGTTTTTGGATACATTTTACAGAGACTGTGGAGGTTTTTGTTGCGGGGGAAAAGGTGGGCTTTCATAAATGGGTGGTGGTACTGATGAGGCTTGCGGTGGCTGTTGTCCTTTTGCCTTCCCTTTTCTACTTCTCAACAAAATAAACACAAGAACTACAATAACAATCACAATAATTATTGGAATGAAAATAAGGGGCAGATCATCTGATGAATCCTTTGGCCCAGATCCATTCTCCTCCTCGCCATCATCATCCTCAGTCCCAGAAGAAAATGAATCAAGCTCCATCTCAGTTACAACCCCTGACATATTCACAGAACTTTTTACTACATTTTTAACTTCTTCAGAATACCATCTTGTTGTGTATGTGATCTCATAACGATCAACTGATTCGATTTTATAGCATTCGAAAACACCTGCGGAAAGGGAAACAGATTCCATTCCCACGATCGTATAGTTATCCTTCACCGTTATGTTGGCATAGCCTATGTCCTCTCCATATATGTGCTCATTGCATTCGGAAACCCAGTTTTTACCGATCACAAGTGGGAAATCGAACTCCTTCTTGGGTGGATTATAGGTGATTGTATAAGATGAGGTCACAGTTGTTGAAGGAACCTCCCTCTTCACCAAAGATAAGTCATTTTTTGTATAATACTGATGCTCTGTTCCTCCGGCCCCCTTGACTTCTACATGGTATACTTCATAATCTGTTCCATTTACATTTATGTTGGTAACCTCTGTAACTTTATGTGTAACTTTTACTTTTATGCCCATCACAGTCATATTGTACTTCCATTCATCCCCGACTTTCCATTCAGGTTTTTGGCAGTCACCAACAACTATAATGGGTGAATTCCCGATTATTAAAAGGCAGCAGACAATCAATCCACCTAATCTGGCTATCTTTCTAGTCATTAGTCAGAGCAATTGATATAATGAGATAAATACCTTCCGATACTACAAAGGGATATTCCAAACGCAATCTGTTGTTGCGTGAATGTAGTATCCCTTTCCATGCTGAAAATTGTCGGTCTCACCCATCTTGGTCCACTTCTGCAACCCAGCATTATAGTATAAGATCATGTTAACCTCGAAATCGAACTTGAGGGTGTTCAGTCCATCTGTCCTGTTGTAGCTGGTCACGGAGGGATAACCCACGAGGTTCCAACCGGAACGGAGGTTGATATTCTGGTTAACTACAGGTTCGGTTCCGGGATAAAGAAATAGAACGCCATTTATATCGGTGATATGTATCCAAAATCCCATGGTATGGTCTATGTCATTCAGATCGTTTAGTTGGGATGGTTTTCCTGGTCGATTGTGTTTCCACTGATCAGCTGTATCACTTGCATTGTACCACTGCACGGCATCGTAGTCCCCAGAAATAGTGGACAGAACAGAATTAATGTTAGTATCAGATTGAATAAATGGTATCGATATTAGATTCCAGCCAAATACCAAATTGATACCATAATCAGGAGAGCCTTGAAAGATTTCCACATGAGACAAAAACATGTCGATGTCAGATGGGTCGGCGCTTGTAAGGCAAGTAAAAGACATGGTACCATTTTCGACGGTAATTCCGGTAATATTCTCTGTAGGGCTATTTCCATAATAGTATACCCTATCTGTTACCTCGAACCACAGACAATACCCATCAGCATCTGTTTGTCTTGAATATATCTGATCTCCATTATCAGTTACATTCACCCATGCACCCTGCATTGGGGCACTTCCGCTATCAATTACCTTTACATGCAGGTAGTTCTGAACAATGAGAATCGAATTGGAATCTATATCAAGAGTTGGTATTGGATATGTGCAGTTCACTGTGGTTGCAACTGAATCCACGAGCAACATTTTATTTATAGATGAATTATATATTATCATTTGGGAGTCGATGAAGGTATTGTCTGTGACATTGATATCAGTGACATTAACTGCGAGGATAGAATAGGGGGCCATGCTCGATAATGTGTTATTCTTGATGTCAGGTGAGCCAAATGCACAAAAGATGGCAGACATGCCCCCTGAGATGGTGTTTCCATCGATTTCGGCATTAGAATCGGTGCTGAAAATACCGCTTATAAAATTGTCTAAAATTTGGTTGTTTCTAATTACGGGTTTGGAAGGGTAACCACATACGATACCGTACAAATTGGATGAGATAGTATTATTCTCTATTAAAGGAGAGGAAGCATTTAAGACCATTCCAAAAAGTGCATTCATTGTTATGGTGTTGTTCGTGATAGTCGGGGAGGCATGTTCGCATAAAATTCCATAGTTTGAGAACTCAATCGTACTATAGTTTATTATACAATTTGCATCTGAACTTGTATCTTCAAATATGATGCACCCCCAATCCCCTGCACCAGGGCTGGATGCGTTTGATGTGAATGTTATCATATTGGCTCCATTCCCGTCTGCAATCAGTGTTCCGTTTACTGTTAAATTTACACCTGAATCGAATTTTATGATCTCTCCAGGTTGAATGATTATGGTGTCTCTTGGGGATATGTATACGTGGTCCGTGATAACATAAGTACCACCACCTCCGATAACGGTCCCGCCAGAATTTAGCACCAAGTCGTCCATGTACCAAGTCACCCCAGTATCAGGTGTGGTATATGGTGTGGCACTTGGAGTTTGTGCTACCAGATACAATCCACTAAGCAAGATAATCAAAGCAAGTGATATCCCAATTGCCCTTCTCATATAAATCATCGCCTCCTGACTATTGTATATAGAGATGATTTACATAAGAGGATTATCATATTCAAACAATTACCCAGTAAGATAAGCCTTGTCATGAATTACACCCCAGACTTTAACATACTAGTTAAATAAATAACTTTCCTTTCATAAGTTTATTTCAGCATATGTTTTCTCCTTTCCCACCCTTTGTCAATCTAATTTGAAACCTCAATCGAGATATAACCAGGAACCTTTTGCCATCCGGAAGTTACAGTCACTTCATCTATTTTTTCCTCTCTATGAGTACCGCTGCTCCATTTTTCTAGACCCAAACCGTTATACCAAACTCTTTCTGAATCTGTAGAAAGGTGGACACTTAAGGTTATATTCCCTTCCCCTTCTAGTTTATCATAAAAAACCCAGAAATTCACTTCGCTATGAGCTTCTTTTCTTTCAATGGATTCGTTCAACATGCTGAGATACGGGAAAGAAATAGGTTCATCTATGGATGATTCGATACTTACTTCTGTATTTGATACGATTTTAAGGGCCCATCCATGTTCTGTTTCAATGATCTCATATGTTGCATCACCTTTTGTTATATGGAGGTCATCCATAAGCTCTGAAATCGATTTATCTTCATTGATCACAATTGGGACGTACACTGTATATTCCCCGGTCTCATCAGGAATTATCTCCAATTTATATTCGTATGATTGGCTTCTTTCTACAGTCTCAACTTCTATTATTAAATATACAAAATAACCTATCGATGCTATTACTATCGCAAAAGCGATCAGTACGATTATCAATACCTTTCTTTCTTTCTCCATGGAACTCACTAACAAAGTCTACATAGTAAGTGGCTGTTCAATTCAATTTTAGGAAACCAAATTTTCCTATTGCTTAACAGGGGAAAGATCTCTTTGGCTCCAGTGATGGCTGCAGTAGCCGGGGTTACTCTTACAATTCTTGTAATTCCCAAGCGCCATTACACAGGATTTGTCAGAGCAGTAATCCTCGACTGGATACGGGTTGAAATCAACAATGTTTATAGAGTGCCCGAGTTCATGCATAAGAACCACTGCTTCTGCCTGCCATTCTGTTATATGCATAAGTGCATAGTATATGGCGCCGGCTATTATGCCCATGAGAGCCGCAATTGCCGCATGCATGAGATTATGTTGGAGCACCCAATCCTCGCATTCCTGATCTGCAATTATAGTTTGATCATCGGGTATTGGTAATGTGCATACTCCGAGTGAACCGTCATGATATTTGTGCATGAAAATCACATGTTTATGGGTACCAACATTATCAAGGTATGTGGAATGATAGGAATCCCATTCGGCACTTGTCATGGAGCTGTCATGGGGAACCTGCTCATCAACTTCAAAGAGCAAATGAATTCCCCGATCTGAGTAGTAGTCTTCTATGTAATCCAGAACAGAATCCCGGGGTTTGTGCCCTGACATATAGTCTATTTCGACAAATAGATCTTTGTAATTTGGTTTGGCACCCTTTCCCCTAAGAGCGTATTCCTGGTAATTTTTCAGGCCGTCGTCATCAGAATCTCCATTTTTATCTCCGGGGGAAGTGGGATCCAATCCATAAGTAACCTCCCAGCCGTCGGCCATGGTATCGCCGTCAGTATCAGGATTAGTGGGATTTGTGCCATGCTGGTACTCCTTGATATTGTTCAAACCATCGCTATCCATGTCCCCGTAGCGATCCCAATACCAGAGGGGATTGAGTCCGTATGTTACCTCCCAGCCATCTGGCATTCCATCGCCATCTGTATCTGGGTTGGTGGGATCTGTACCAGCATTATACTCCTGGATATTTGTCAGCCCGTCCCCATCAGGGTCTTGATTTCTATCCCCGTAATTATCTGGATTTAGCAGATTGTAGGCTGCTCCAGATGCCGGGTTCTGTGCGTACCACACCTCCCATCCGTCCGGCATACCATCTCCATCGACATCCCAGGTATTGGCGTTTGTTCCTGCTTGATCATCTGTCTTTCCCTTAGATAACCAGTAAGCGATTTCTGCTCCGTCCCAGAAGTTGTTGTTGTGACTGTCACCATCTGTATCGCGGTTCTTTGGATGTGTGCCATAGCCGTATTCCTCGAGATTTGTCAAATCGTCACCGTCTGGGTCTCCCTGCCCGCCATTGTCTCCATCTGGATCATTTGGATCGAGTCCGTATAAAATCTCCCAGTAGTCAGGTAATCCATCCTCATCAGAGTCGAGCAGTATCATTATTATGGCAGTATCTGTAGCAGTGGCACCGTCGTTGTCTGTCACAGTTAGAGTTACGGTGTAGGTTCCTCCTGAACTGTAAAGATGCCTTACATATTCCCCAGTTGCAGTTCCTCCATCTCCGAAATTCCAGGAGTACGCAAGCGAATATTGATCTGAGGGAGTGTCAAAGCCCAATCCATGGAAATCCAAATACCTTGCTCCTCCAGTGACTACAAGATCGGGTCCTGCGTAGGCAGTTGGTACCAAATTGTCCACTGTTACTGTAACTGTATCTGTACTTACTGCGCCATCATTATCGGTTACAATCAGAGTTACCGTGTATGTACCTGAAGATTCAAAGGCGTGCATAACCTCCCTTCCAAATGCCTCTGTATCTCCATCTCCATCATAGTCCCATGCATATTCGAGCAATGGATGATCAGAGGGAGTATCTGTTGCTGAGCCACTGAAGAATACGAGTTCATTCTCATTCACTGTCACATCAGATCCTGCGTAGGCAACAGGTGCAACGTTGTTAACTGTAACTGTCATCTCATCGTAAGCCTCTGCTCCATCATCATCCACAACCGTGAGGATTACAGTGTATACACCTTTTAGATTGTAAACATGGATGTGGGAGGTTCCTAATCCCACGCACTTTGGGCATACACACATATAATACTGGAGGGATGAAATGTCTGAAGACGAGTCCGAGCCGCCCGGACCAAAGACCACAACATCGTCTTCATTTACAATCTGATCGGGTCCAGCATTTGCAGTTGGCTCCACATTCTCCACAAAAACAGGTATTCTGTCCACACCTATGTCCCCGTCATCATCAGTTACGGTCAGGGTTACCATGTACGCTCCCGAGAGTGAGTAGACATGGGATTGAGCAGCTCCACTTGCGCTTGTCCCATCGCCGAATTCCCAAGAATAGGTCAAAGAGGATTTATCTGAGGGAGTGTCCGAACCAGTACCAAGGAAATTCACTGTGCTGTCTTCTTTACTATATTGTATCCATCCAGCATCTGCCATAGGAGGTGGATTTATAACAGAGACAGTGATGGTGCTGGAACCCGAACCTCCATGAATATCCGTTACAGTAAGGGTCACAGTATAGATTCCTTCGTCAGTGTACACATGTATAACATCCTTGCCCATCCCAGTTGTACCGTCTCCAAAGTCCCAGGAGTAGGTTAGGGTGTCCATATCAGAGGGAGAATCATGGCCGTAACCACTTAGATACACGACCTCATCCTCGAAAGCGATCTGGGAAAAGGTGACTACTGCCTCTGGAATGACATTTTTTACAGTGATTATCTCAGTTGCAGATCCGAAATCACCATCCTCATCAAAGACAGTGAGAGTCACCAAAAAGGTCCCTGGGGCCGTATAAGCATGGTGGATATGAGCACCGAAGCCAATTGTATCGTCACCAAAATCCCACTTAATTATCAAGCCCGGTAGGTCAGATGGAGTGTCTGAGTATATCGCATCAAAGAGTATTACATCATCCATATACACGGTATTGGGTGGTGAAGAGCTCGCTGGAAGATAATTCAAAACGATATCAGCAGTTGGGGCAACATTGTGAACAGTTACGACCATTGTGTCAATGTCCTTGAGACCTTCATTGTCGGTTATCAACAACGTCACAATGTAAGGTCCAGCATCCTTGTAGGCATGACTTGTAAAGACTCCATATTCAGTGCATCCGTCCCCAAAGTTCCACTCATAGAAGAGCACAATACCGTCTCTGTCCCTTGAGTTTGATGCATCAAAGTAAACCACATCATCCTCGATTGCAGTTTGATCTGCTCCTGCATCTGCAATTGGAATCCAGTCCTCTGCTAAAAGGGCATGTTTGTAGGCTCCGTCGTATTTATCTATGGCTTGGAGGTATTGACCTACCATGGCAAAGGACTTGCCCTGATAGAACTTGCTCCATGCTTGCTTTATGTCGTTTACCTCCATGCCCACATGTGTCTCGGTCTCGGTTATCAACATCTCAGTTGTGCTTTCTATTGCATTTGTTAGATCCAGCATAATGCTTGCTGTGGGTGCACCCTGGGTTTCTGCAACTTGAAGATGCTGAATCGCGTTTTTTACATTTATAAATGAGTCCTTCATCAGTCCATACCCGATTTTACCTTGTGCCGCAATCAACTCATCCTCTGCCATCTGTAATTTATTTAATGCTGGTGCAGAATATGGGCCTAAAAGCAGAATATTGATGTCACTTATTGCCTGCGTAAGAGCATCCGCATATTCCCGGGGTACCCATTCGCCCTCGGCCCTTTCAGCTTCCATATATGCGTTCTTGTACTGCTCCATTCCATTTTCGATATCGCCTACAGCGATCCTTCCCTGAGCAGTGGTATGAAGATTCCAAGCATCCATAACATGGATGTTACTTGGTCCTGCTTGAATTTCTGCTGTGGTAATTGTATCTTCTACCATATTGTCCACTGCTATCAATAATAGATCAATGATTACACCTGTTGGAACTGAACCACTTGTTGTCTCCAGGTTATGAAGGCCAGCCTTCACATGTTCAATGGACATCACGTAGTTAAAGTCCGGGGAGTCAGATGTTGATGAAAAGAACAGAGCCTCGCTTACCTCCTCCAGAGCTTTCAAAAGCGTGGCATCTGTGGGATTGCCTCCAGAGAAGTCTGTAATCAGGCTCTCGATTTCAACCTGGGCCCATCTCAATCTGCTTTCATATGTTGCGATAATTATTAGGTCATCACCTGCAGAATCAAACAGGGGGGCATTACTAACCTCATTGGCTTGATGAACGCAGGTAGCAGTAACCTCAAATCCAAGTGTGGTATCAGCATCCAATGGAAGGTTTTCGAGTGGCGTGAAAGGCAATGCTATCCTTCTCTCGCTCTTTGCCGGAACTAAAATTTGTTCTACTCCAAGATGGAATTTACAAGGCGGGCAACCGGCCCACAATGGATCTGTAGACGTTGTGAGTGTGAGGGTATAGGCATCATCTATGGTCCCAGTATTTCTGAGAATTATTATGTATTCAGCAGTCTCGCCAGGCATTACTTCGTACACTAATGGAATGATTTCCAACTCCATTGAATGCTCCTCTACAACAATTACTACAATATCCTGCCCAACAGCTCCATCATCATCTGTAACTGTCAAGGTGACTTTGTAGATACCGGGGTTTGCGTATGCATGTGTAACAGGGGGTGCTCCTGTCACAATAGTACCATCACCAAAGTCCCAGGTGAATGTCAGGGTAGCCATATCGGACGGAGAGTCAAAAACCATAGCATCGAAAGTCAGCATATCACCCGCAATAATAATTGGACATGGTGATGTGTAAGTAACGACCACCGTGGGTGGTATGTTCTTGACAGTTACGGTCAAGGTATCTGTGCCGATCTCCGAATCATCGTCCATAACTGTTAGAGTAACTGTATACGTTCCTTGGGTTGTGTATGTATAGGTGGTATATTCTCCAGATCCAGTGCTGCCATCCCCGTAATCCCATGAATATGAGAAGGACTGTTCATCGGATGGAGTATCATAGGCATAACCCATGAACTGAACAGGGACATCCTCGTTTACCTCCACATCAGGTCCAGCATCCACCACAGGTCCCAAGTTCACAACTGTAACGAACATGGTATCCTGACCAAACTCTCCGTTGTCATCTACAACGGTTAAGGTAACTGTATATGTTCCCTGATCCTGAAATGCATGGGTGGGATTTTTTCCAAAGCCTACTGTACCATCACCGAAATTCCAGGCATATGAAAGTATAGGATAGTCCGATGCCGAATCCTGACCTGCGCCACTGAAGAACACCAATTGATCTTCATTGACAGTTTGATCTGGTCCTGCATCTGCGGCGGGCTGCAAGTTGTTTACTATAACTATCAGAGAGTCGACATCACTGACACAATCACCGCAGTCATGAACTGTAAGATAGACTGTATAAGTTCCCTCTCTGGAATAGAGATGGCTCGGACTGACACCTGTTCCTATGTGACCATCACCAAAGTCCCATGAATAACTAAGACCCGGTAGATCCGAGGGGGTATCGGTTGAGCCACTTCCGTCAAATAATACCAAACTGTCTTCGTCGACAATTTGATCGGGTCCTGCATCCGCAACAGGTGGTAGATTCTCAACAGAAACCGTCATGATATCTCTGTCAAGGACTGCATCATTATCCAGTACTGAAAGTATGACAGTGTACAATCCTGATATGGTATAGGTATGAGTCATGATCTTTCCAACTCCAATAGAGCCATCTCCAAAGTCCCATACATAGGTTAGAGTTGACTGATCTGATGGAGTATCCAGGGAACCGCTGGCATCGAAGGTAACAAGCTCATCCTCATACGCAGTCACATCTATACTTGTATGTGCATCTGGATACACATTATGGACCGTGATGAGAACAGAATCTTGATCAGTTGCCCCATTGTTATCCTCCACAACAAGAATCACGTTATAGAAACCCTCTTTTGTGTATGAATGCGTGGGATTCACTCCGGATCCAGTGCTGTCATCCTGGAAGTACCATTTGTAACTGACAATGGAACCGTCAGGGTCATTCGAATCAGAGCCGTCGAACTGTACAACTTCATTAGTATCCACAGTTATCATAGGTCCGGCATTGGCAACAGGAGGTTCGTTTGGCCCAAGAAGCACGGGACCCCACATTTCTGTTCCCATATCCTCCAGTTCTGTTTGGTCTTTCACAACATCTGATATCTGTTGTTCTTCTGAATCCTGAGTCTCTGTGAACTCCGTTTCTACAACGCCTGCAAAGCTCGCAGAAACCAGGACTGCAGCACAAAACACTGCAAAAATCGCGCTCACGCTCTTTAAAGTTCTAAATCTCGTATCTTTTACCATTAAACTCCCTCCTAATGGGATGATAATATAGAATCATGGATATTTAATATTTATTACGGAAAACCTTGAAAATATGACCGATTTCGTCAATATAATAGGAGATTTTGTATTATATATAACAATTGTGATCAATTTGTTTTTTATTAAAACAAATCATTTCAAATCGACTTCTCTTGGCACGACGATCCCGCACTCGCTGCATATTCCTGCCTGATCAAGTGTGAACTCGCCGGAGAATTCCTTTAAAAAATTGTCAACTGCGTCTGGTATCTCCTCTAAATCCGCCTTATGCAGAAGCTCCCTGATACGTTTCCTTCGTCTCGTGATCCTTGGATCCTCGCCCTTTACATAGATCTCTCCCACCACCACTTCTTTGTATGTTCCAAGCCTCCCGCCATATTTATCCCTGCATTCCTTTAGTATGCATTCAGAAAATATCCCAGGAATCCTTTTTCCTTTGTATTTTGGGAGTTTGGTGGGATCCACTCTGCTGAACCGCATCTTACAGTTTGCACAGTAGTAAAAATTATTTTCCCTAATATCGAACTCCAACCAGACTTTTCTTTCAGATCCCTCAGCAGGATTTAAGAGCACCTTCACATCCCCATAGTCCATTGACCCCATAATTACCAGCAGCTTGTACTTCTTACTTTCGCAGACAGGGCATGTGTATGGTGTCTTCTTTGCTTTTATCATCCAATTTCACCTTAAATCTATCTCCTTTGGCCCGACAACGTGGCATTTTGTGCAAATTCCAGCTTCATCGTATGAAAGTTGACCTGAAATTATCTTAAAGTATAGAGGCTCGTTTTTACCAACTATCAGGACAACCTTATCAGCATCCTTTTTGGGATGTACCTTTGCAACGGGAACGTTCTTATATGTGTTCAATGAGCCTTCACATTTGCCGGTGGGGCACGGAGGTCCCACCTTCTTCTCTCCTTTCCGCCAGGAGGTTCTCTCAAACCTGGCCCTACATCTTTCGTTTTTGCATAAAAAGAAATAGTTGTTCTTGATATCGCAGGAAAACTCAAAACCTATCTTATCTTGGGTTTTGAACTTTATATTGATGTTGCCAAAGTTCTTTTCGCTTTTGATCTCGATGAGCTCCCCCTCTTTGCAAACAGGACAGGTATACCCAGACCCTTTCAGCTCCCTCAAACGGACTTTCGCCACTCTCTTCATGAATACACCGTGAATATTATGATGTTATTTATACCCCCGTATAGGTAAAGACTGATATAATTTTATTGCGAGTTGATTTATCCGCACTTGGTATAACCGCAGCTCCTATTTAAACACTTTGAACATCCTTCTTCAAATATCAGAGGTCCTCCGCAGTCGGGACATACTCCAACCACGTTGCTTCCTTCCTTGTGCTCAACGAAGTTGTCCAATGTTGTGGCCTGCTCTATAATGTCTTCCTCACCAATATCCCTTTTCTTTTTAATGTGCCTTTCGATGGCCTTGGACATGGCGTCTGGACAGGAGAGCACCACGCCTCCTTTTGATAAGAGGGGTGCTGGACATCTTATACCTCTTAGCTGTTTGAGAATTGCATCTTTATCCACACCCGCTCTTAAAGCCAGGGATATAAGTCTGGCCACTGCTTCGGATTGGGACATAGCACAGCCGCCTGACTTACCCATCTGGGCAAACACCTCAAATAAACCTTGCTCGTCCTCGTTTATGGTCACATACAGTTTCCCACAACCGGTATCGATTCGCATCGTCGTGCCCTGCATCATCATGGGTCTTGGTCTGGGTTTGATTACAGTCTGCGGCTTTCCCTTAACTGATCCTATGTTCAATACCTGCTTTTCTCTGCTTCCGTCCCTGTAGACTGTCACACCCTTGCAGCCAAGTTCGTACGCCAGTTGATAGACCTTCTTGATGTCGCGGGTCGTGGCGCTGTTGGGAAAGTTAACGGTCTTCGAAACTGCATTATCAACGTACTTTTGAAATGCTGCTTGCATCCTGATATGCCACTTTGGGGTGATATCAAGGGCAGTTACAAAGATTTTCTGGACATTCTCTGGAACCTCATCCATTCCTTGGACAGAGCCTTTTTTCGCTATCTTGGCCATTAACTCTTTTGAGTAAAAACCTCTTTCTTTTGCTATCTTCTCGAACAATGGATTGACCTCAATGAGTTCCTCATCATTAAGCACGTTAGCCCTGATGTAGGAGATTGCAAACAGCGGTTCTATTCCGCTGGAACAGCCCGCGATTATGCCTATGCTTCCTGTAGGTGCGATGGTGGTGGTGGTGGCGTTTCTTAATTTGGGTTGCCCATTAACATTGTATATGCTCTCTTCGAAGTTGGGAAATGGGCCTCTCTGCACTGCCAGTTCTGCCGACATTTCCTTGGCCTTCTTACTGATAAATGACATCAACTTCTCGGCCAGGTCAATGGCCTCGTTTGAATTATATGGTATATCCAACATTATGAGCGTGTCAGCAAATCCCATTAATCCTAAACCTATCTTCCTATTGGCCTCTGTCATCTCCTTTATTTTATCCAGGGGAAAGTGGTTCATTGTTATCACATTATCAAGAAAGTGCACGGCGCATTTCACAGTAATTTCCAGTTTCTTCCAGTCTATCTCTTTATCGGTCACCATCTTCGATAGGTTAATTGAACCTAGATTGCAGGATTCGTAGGGTAAAAGAGGCTGCTCCCCGCATGGATTCGTGCTTTCTATCTCACCTAATTTTGGGGTTGGATTATCCCTGTTCAACCTGTCCAAAAATACGATGCCAGGTTCCCCGTTTTTCCATGCCATCTCAGCGATCTTATCAAAGACTTTCTTGGCATTTAGGCTTTCTACCACCTTTTTGGTGCGGGGATTTACCAGGTCGTAATCCCTATTATCTGCAACAGCCTTCATGAACTCCTCTGTCATTCCAACAGATATATTGAAATTGTTGAGTTTGTCATTATCCTCCTTGCAGGTTATGAACTCCATGATATCAGGATGGTCCACCCGCAAGATTGCCATGTTCGCACCACGTCTTGTGCCTCCCTGCTTTATAGTCTCTGTTGCGGCATCAAAGACCGTCATAAATGAAATCGGTCCTGAGGAAACGCCTTTTGTAGATTTGACCACATCGTTTTTAGGTCTGATCCTGGAGAAAGAGAAGCCAGTTCCTCCCCCGCTTTTGTGTATCAGTGCAGTGCTCTTTATTGCCTCGAATATGCTGTCCATGGAGTCCTCAATAGGTAAAACAAAACATGCAGACAGCTCCTGAAGCTCCCTTCCTGCATTAAAGAGTGTTGGGGAGTTAGGAAGAAATTCCAGTTTGCTCATTATATCATAGAATTCTGATTCCACGAATTTGACATCGGCTTTCTCATCATAAGTGGCAT
This sequence comes from Thermoplasmata archaeon, assembly GCA_020348445.1. Classification (GTDB taxonomy): domain Archaea; phylum Thermoplasmatota; class Thermoplasmata. The sequence continues at coordinate 3,236,292 of CP070751.1, read as the reverse complement.
CAGCTTGGGCGATATTCTCAGAAACCCTGTGGAACATATCCTCAGGTTTCTCTATTGGTTTACCGCTCTCGTCTTTTTTTAGGTATCTTCTTTCCAATACCTTGATGGCATTTTCTGTAAGTGGTAATCTTTTTGATTTGGATTTTTTCTTTGAACTTCTATCTTGTCCTTCCTTCATACCGAGAGTACCATTGCTAATCTCTATATTTAAGGTTTCCATTGAGCATCCCTTCTAGCGAGATTGTGCACCCAGTATTTCAAACAGAAAGCAAAACACTGAGGTATGAGGGGAATAATTTATTGCCTTTAAAAGCCTTTTTGTACACGATTTGTTATCAGTGTAATATGAATTAGCAGTGATTGTTATCAGGTCTGTTACCAATTACATATGTCAGAGTTAATCTATTTTGATTGTATTATAATTCAAGTAACGGTTCTTATGAAAATAGGGAGGGGTACAGATGGCAGTAAAGTATCAATAAATGGAGCATATTTCTTTTAAAAACCTTGACAATCTATGATTATGCTCTTATTTCCTACAAAAAATTATATAATTTGACATCTCTTAAAGTAATGGTGGATTTCATGGTGCGTAAATACAAGACTTATATCAGGGGTTTTGATGAGGAATTGGGTGGAGGGATTCCAGAGGGCCATTTGATTCTCGTATCAGGGACACCAGGCACAATGAAATCATCTGTGGCATACAACATTCTGTACAATAATATCAAACATGAAGGTTCTGTGGGCATTTATGTTTCATTGGAGCAGAGCAGGGAAAACCTACTGTTTCAGATCGAAAGTTTGGGGCAGCACGATATCGAGGATCTCAAACTAACGATTCTCGATATGGCGAAGATACGAAAAGAGGTGGACATGACAAAAGAGCGGCCATGGCTCGATGTTCTGAAAAAACACCTTATTTACCTGAAAGATAGCCTGAATTTCGATATGCTTGTCATAGATTCATTGCCTGTAGTGGAAATGATATCGAAGATTGAGGACGAACGAGCCTACCTATTCTATTTCTTTGAGTGGTTGAGAGACTTGAAAGTTACCACATTCATCATAGCTGAGATATCCCCTGATCCCACCATGGTATATCCAGAGGAGTTCTTGGCTGACGGCATCATTCTCTTGACCATGGAAAGAGTCAATGAAGTGGATGTTTCCCGTCGTATTAGATGTGTAAAAATGAGGGGCGTGAATCACAATACCGGATACTTCACGCTAGAATTCAAAGACGCTGAATTCCAAGCTGGCCAGGCGATATAAATTAAGGTCTAAATTAACTAAATTATAACTTCTCAAGGGATTTGAGGTATTTTATCAGAGTCAATTCATCAGAAGTGAACCTACCTGTTTTTTTAAGATTGCTTACATCCTCGGATTTTATCAGTTTCAATGCCAGAGGATTGCCCTCAGTCAATCTGAAAATTCTTTCGAAATCCTCCAAATCAAGTTTTTTTATCCCCAAAAGAGACTTTGCACTTTTTCTATCCAACCCTTTTAATTCCAAGGTACGGAATTGCGCAGAATCCAGCACCTCTTCGATGAAGAGCGCTTTTTTGCCATCATGTATTGTAACTATCTTTACATTGGTGAGCCCATTCAACTCTTGGGATAAGGTGGATATAAATTTTCTCGATGTTTTATCGGCTTGATCCAAGGTATCTAAAACCAAAATCGCATTTGTATCGGTAATGGAATTAATTGTTCCCTTTAAAACGTCTCTTTGTCCTCTTCTCTTTGATTTCAAGATGGATTTTAGCTCTGTTCGGTTCAACCTAGCCAAAAACTCGGAGAGATATTCAGTTAAATCATCGAAATCCTCCCCTTTTTTAAAATCGTAATTAAATACATTGACGTCTTTTTCAAGTTTTGATAACACCTTCCCAACAAGAGAGGTCTTACCAATACCTGTATTTCCATTGACTGAGATGAGAACCACATCTTTGTTTTTTATCCATTTCAGTAATGTATCTATCTCCTTTTTTCTGTCCACAAACTTCTTTGGTTGAGTAATCCTGTGCGGAAAGTCAAAGAGTCCTGTCTTCTTCTCAGGAGCCACTTTTTTTTCGCTTTTTGCAAACAGTTCCATGGATTTTTGATTTAATATTCCCCCCTTATCGATAAGTCTCAGCAAATCCAAAATATCGATTTTCACACCTGTGATTTCCTCTAGTTCATTGATTTTCACATCTTTGATCTTGCCTTTAGAATCTCTCAGTGGTATCCTCCTTTCCTCGAGGTTTCTCTTGATTTCTTTTGCGTGATACATGCCCTTGTCTGTGAGAAAATAGGCCTTCCTTCTTTTGTCCATACCCTCTATGTGCATCACACTTTCATATATCATACCTTCCTCATCCAGCTTCTTAACAGATCTTGGGACATGCGTTACCCTGATGTCAATGGCGTCTGCTATTCCCTTTTGGGTTACGGCCTGGGGTGCCTCCACATCCTTTTTAGCGGAGTAGTACCTTCTAAGATGTAGAAGTATTCGTTCGTTGACAGTCAGCTTGATGTTGTATCCCCCCTAACAATTGGTTAACCACTTCGTCATATTTTATTGTTTCTTTAAAACGCCCGAGATGTTATAGGTTACATATTTAAATCTGCAAATTATGATATGTTGGCCCAGTCCGTGTTTTGGTTATACTATCATTTGCTTGGGTCTTAAGCCAAAACACGAATGGGCCACCATGAATATAATTGTATAAAAATTAGAATGGTGGCCCAGTCCGAATTTGAATCGGAGTCACAGCGTCCCGAACGCCATAGGATCGACCAAGCTACCCCACTGGGCCACATTGAGGTTTAAGGAAATTGTACAATAAAATGATTGCGGGTTGTTTAGGACAGGAAATTCCCATAATAAAGATATCAGGCCCCAAATTGCCCATTACTGTCGAAATGATAGTGATATTTAAACTCCAGATTAAAAGAAAAAATCGTAAAAACGGTTATTATTATGGATTCACATTCTGTTATTTTTTAAATCCATCTTCCAAGGGTACTCTAACAACCTTGTAGGTAGTCTCTCCGTGTTTATCTAAACATTTCTCAATATAAGCCAAGTAACCCCAGTCTGAATTGAGGTGCACCACAGAAACTTCCTTTCCATGAGGTATTAGTGAAGTCATGTCCTCATCTTCTTTTACGCTCTTGGGCCCCAAATCCCTGAGAGCATTGGCTATAATGTTTTTCCTATATAACTCTGAGTAGATAAATTATACCTTGTTGTTATCTAGGCTGATAATCATTTGGGATTTTTTTACCTAGGTAAAACTTATATCCAATAAACAGCGTTTTTATCCCTTAGGTGCTCATTCTTGGATGAAAAGGAGCCTGATAAAGAGAATTTAAAAGCCAACAAGGTAAAGCAGTTTTTAAAAGGGAATATCATAATAATAGTCGTGATCATTCTAATCATCGTTTTGGCTTATATATTGATACGCCCTTTTTTTATAGATCTTGTGGGAGAAAAAGCTCCTAATTTCAATCTGAAGAGTATTGATGGAGAAGAGATTAAACTTTCAGACAATTTCGGTAAGGTCATAATATTGGATATCATGACCACCACATGTCCTCCCTGTATCAGCGAAATGGAGCATCTAAAAGGTGTATATAACAGATACCCTTCTGAAGAATTGGTTATTATGACAATATCCATTGATAACAGCGATTCAAACGAAGATTTGAGCACTTTTCGCGAAAAATACGGTGATAATTGGACTTTTGCAAGAGACACGGACGATGTAGAAAATAAATACAACGTAAGATATACTCCAACCATAGTAATCATAGATAGAGAGGGTATAATCAGGCATTATCATGAGGGCGAAACGTCTTTCCAGACCCTATCGAAAGAGGTAGAGAGACTTATTTGAGGTGCGAAAGTGAGTTGTGTAAAAAAGTTAGTGCCGTTTTGGGTCTTCATAATTTTAATGATTTCCCTGTCATTCCTTCCATCTGTGAGTGCCGAATCAAATATTAGGAGCGTTACCTATTATCCAGAAAAACCATTTTCATATGATGAGATTACCGTGTATGTACAGGTAAATGACACATCAAATATTACAAAGGTCAATATGCTGTACTGTCAAATCGAACCCGAAGAGGGATGTTATCCTGATTTACACAATTTAACCCTGGGGGAGAACAACACTTATTCTACTATTATAACAAGGGATCTTGAAGGGGTAACATTACTTGGCATAAACATCACAGTAACATATGATGATGGCAGTAAAGAATATTCACCTTTAGGAGGGGAAGATTATCATTACATAGATATAAACACGAGCCTTGAGGGCGGTGAAGCTCCACCCTGTCCAACTGAAAGTAATTTGGCCATGCAGGTTCTTATAGTCATTCTTGTAGTTATCCTTGTGTTCTTGGTTGTAAAACACGTCAAGAGGAAGGATAAAACTATACCAATGAATAAGAAGATGCAAGCTATAATTTTAGTTATCTTTATCTTGATTTTTATTGTAATGGGTGTACTTTTCCTCAGCCCGAGTGAGGTTACTGAGGCACCTGGATTCACATTGACTGACATAGACGGCAACACTTTCAATCTCACGGATTTTAGGGGAAAGGTCGTTATATTGGACATGATGTCCATTCCCTGCAAAGGATGTAAAATCGTTGAGAAGAACCTTAAGGAGATATATCCGGATTATAAAGATGAAGTTGTTTTTATAAGTGTGGATATCTTGGTGGATGATACAGACGGGATGCTCCAGGATTACAGGGATTCCCACAATATCGATTGGGCCATTGCACGGGATACTGATGATCTGATTCTCAAATACCGTGCTGAACTCATTCCAAAGATCATAATCATCAATGGTGATGGTTATGCCACATTCGAAGGCGAAGTCGAAGATGTAAGCACCCTGAAAAAAGAACTTGATGATGCAATATCAGGTGAAGCTGAGGCAATTGCCATTCAGGAGGCAAGTTATGTTTCCCTGGCAATTTTAGCTGGATTTGCATTCTTCTTCTCTCCCTGTGCATTTCCCATGCTTCCGGGATATCTAGCATACTATCTCAAAAAAGGAGCCGAGGAAGGGGGAAAGATACCACTGCGAAGAGCTGCAATGGCTGGGACCATCTCGGCTGCTGGTATAATAATCGTGAGTTTACTTTTAGGCATAGTAGTTATCCTTGCTGGAACTTCCATACTGGAGGGAGTGGCTGTTTTTGGACTTATTGTGGGAATCATCCTGATAGTACTGGGAGGACTTCTACTCACACCCTTTCAATACTGGAAGATCATACGACCGATTCAGGCCTTTTGGGCAAAGCTGCGAAGCAAGTTTCAGAAAAAATCCAAGGATGGAGAGGTCAGTGAATCTAGCGATCCCACTACCACTGGAGGAGAATCGGGATTCTATGGAGGATTGTTCTTATACGGTTTAGGATATGGGGCCGCTGCTGCGGGGTGCACTGCTCCCATTTTTATTGCAGTTTTAGTGGCTGCATTGAATGCTGGATTAATATTTGGATTGTCTGTTCTAATTCTCTATAATCTAGTGGCAGCCGTATTAATGATAAGTATTACCATTGCCATAGCCCATTTCGGAGCCGGTGCAGCCCAGAAATTATCCCAGTACACAGAAGTCATTAAGAAAATAAGTGGGGCTGTTTTGATCGTAGTTGGAATATATCTTGTATGGATTTATGTTTCTACCGCGAGTTTATAATGGAATGAATTACATTTGTAAAATAAATTCTGATAATTTACATGAATTGTAATACAATAAATCAATATATATGAAGAATTAATTAATTAACATTACAACAAAATCAGTGATTGAAAATGTCAAAATCCAAACATAAATTGGAATTCTTTCCTGAGGTTATTTTCACTATTCCAAAAACATCTGGAGGAAGCTGCTGTTTAAAACCCATACCAAAACAAACTGAGCAAAGCAGGAAGATGTTGAGGTATGCAAAACACTTGGTGTGGAAAAACAAAGAAAGTTATGAAATGGTCATTCCCTCCCAAAGTGACAGCAGAATAAGGGCAATTGTAAAATGGAAAAAATTCAAGGCGAGAATGAGAATGAGGAGGCTGGGGATCGACACACTTCCTGCACTGGTTTTGGATGGAAAAGTCCTTTGTCAGGGAAAGCTGGATCTTGGCAATGATTTTAATTTATCAGGATGAAAAAGGCACTACCACTGCTTACGGCCCATCCAAATCTCCACCCACCTCATATCCAAAGCCCAAAGCAGGGAAGGGGTAAAGCACACCCGTACAAATATTAGCTAGGTGGGCATTGATCCTTCTGAAGTACCCTGTTAACAATGCATAACTTATGGCATTGGTTGTGGAAATCTTCTCGTCTTCGTTCAATCTTTTAATTATACTGTTGTGAATCTCCTTAATATTGTCATGTATTCCAATGGCTTCCTTGGCCTTCTCGGTATCAGATTGTTCTATTGCTACTAAAGTTAAATCAAACATTTTCGAGAGGTTATTTTTAATTTCGTTAATATCCTTAACATATTCTTCGTCATCAAAATCTGCAGGATATTCTATGCAGACCTGGGCTATGTTCTTGCAGAGATCTCCAATTCTTTCATAATCAATAACTATGCTTATTAAAATCAATGAGGCACTGAGGTTGGGAGCCGTTGTCACTGCCAGGTATTCCATAACCTCCCTTCTGATTTTCTTCTCGGCCTTGTTGATACGCTTGTCTTCCAAGGAGAGTTTTTTTGCCACACTTATGTCACACCCAATTAAACATTTTGAGGACTCCTCGAACATCTCCTTTACGAGTGCGTGCATCTTCCATGCATCATTATACGCCTTTTCCAGGAGGGGGGCCTTTGTCAACGCATCGTATATTCTTTTAAATGACATGCTTTTCTCACCTCAGAAGTAGTATTACCAATCCCGGTATTATATAGAATGCAACGATTATATAGATTACCGCCATTTTTTTGTTATTAACCACATAACCCCCCAATCTTTTGGCCATGCCTATGGGCAGCTTTTTAAATGGATAAATAAGACATATTGCGATCACGTTGAACAAAAGATGTGCAAAGGCAATGGACAATGCCGCAACAGCACTACCGGCCTGGCTTGCGCTGCCCCATTCCACGAAAGCAGCTAAAAGAGCAGTAACAGTGGTTCCCACATTTGCTCCCAGGGTGTAAGGGAAAATCTGCTCAACAGACAAGACTCCGCCACCAACCAGGGGTACCACGAGGGAGGTCGTTATAGAGCTGCTCTGAACCAATGCCGTTAGTAGAATCCCGAAGCCGAAACTGGTTAAAGTGGTTTTAAAAAGGTACTTGCTGATGATGATCTGTAATCTGCCCTCAATCAATATTCTCATGGAGCTTGTTATGAACTTCAAGGCTAAAAAGAGGATTATGATTCCAACAAGTACTGAAAGCCACTGTATACCAGCACCCTTGGAAAAATCTCTGATGGGATTTACAATGGGATTTACGATATCATTGATAAGTGTGAATTTCCCTACTCCGGCAGTTCCTACGAAGTTCTCAGCAAGATACATTGAGGCTCTTTGGAGAAGACCTTTACCCCCCCATAAATACTGGGTTATAACTTCAACAGGGAAGAGAATGCTTGCAGCAATCACATTGAAGAAATCGTGTACGACAGCTCCTGAGAATGCTCTTTCAAACTCGGCACCTCTCGTGATATGACCAAAGGAGACTATCATGTTCGTAACAGAAGTACCAATGTTGGCGCCTATGATGATTGGAATGGCCATGGGAAGAAATCTAGGCTCTGCAGCCACCATTCCCACCACCATGGAGGTAGTTGCAGAGGAACTTTGAATTGCAGATGTGGCAAAGATACCAATGAACAATCCCACCAAAGGATTTGAAGCGTTTTCTATCAACCCTTCCGAGAATCCCTTACCCATGTCCTTGAAGCCGCCGCTCATGGTTTTTATTCCCACGATGAAGAAATAGACGGAGAGAATGAGGATAAACGCCCTTGTGTATCTGTGGTTAAGGTATGGGGAGATTCTCCTGTTCAGTGTCAGCCAGCCCGCTTTTAACTTAGATTTTGGCTTTCTTGGGATGTAATCGTCCTTTAAGACCCGGACTTTTTTCTTTGGTTGAGAAGTCTGTTCTTCAGATTTCAGTACTATATCCTCAATACACTCGTCCTTTGAATCAGGATTATTATCATCTTCTTTATTGTTCATGAAGACTCAAAACCTAATGATAGAAAAGGGTACCCAGTATAATTAATTAGCTTATATAGAATATATTCACTATATATTAATAAAGAATCTATATAGATGAATATTCTTTCAAGGGATTTTCATTGATCACATGACAAACAAATACCGTAAAGTAGATATGTTATAACTGGATAATCACTTTCTTGGGGGAGGTGATGGGTGTAATTACGAGTTTTATTCAATGATATTCAAGAAACTGATACATCCAATCCCAATAACCTTAAATAATAAAAATCACTTAAGGGCATCTTGCCTTCCAAATAATTCTATATACCTGGAGGATAAGGTTTGGCAGACGAAAATGAAAAAATCGCAGCTCCAAAAGAAATAGTCAAGGAGTCTAAGAAAGATGAGGATCAACCAGACGACTTCAAATATATTGTCAGAATAGCAAACACTGATTTGGATGGTAACAAGACTGTGGTTCATGCCTTAACTGCCGTAAAAGGGGTTGGGGATAGGGTGGCAGAGGTGGTACTCAAGCTAACTAAATTACCCAGGGACGAGAAGATAGGCAACTTATCAGATCAAGATATAGAAAAATTAGAAGAATATGTTTTGGAGCTATCGGAACACACACCGGGATGGCTTTTAAATAAGCAAAGGGATACCTGGACTGGGGAGGATATACATCTTCTGGGCTCAGAGATGGATATGCGACGCCAAGAGGACATCAACATACTGAAGAAAATCAGATGTTACCGGGGAATTCGGCATGAGAAAGGCCTGAAGGTGAGGGGGCAGAGGACCAAAGCCCATGGTAGGACAGGACTGACCGTTGGAGTGGTGAAAAAAGCGCAGAAGGCCAAATAAAAAAGAGAATCGGGACAAAGTAGGTCTTAAAGGAAAAGTGAATAAATGGGTGATCCAAAATTCTCAAGAAGAAAATATGACACACCATCGCATCCCTGGCAAGGGACCAGGATCAAGGAGGAGAACGAACTTTTAAAGAAATACGGTCTTAAAAACAAACGCGAGCTCTGGAAGGCACAGTCCGAACTTAGAAATTACAGAAGACAGGCAAGAACCCTCCTCGCCAGACTTCGATTGGGTGATATGCAGGCACAAAAGGAGAGGAAAGGCCTCTTGAAAAAACTCGCCAATCTCGGAGTCCTACCGGAGGATGCAACTTTGGATGATGTTTTGGCCTTGGATGTGGAGAGGATGCTGGAACGTAGATTGCAGACCTTGGTGTATATAAAGGGCCTAGCATATACGCCAAAACAAGCGAGACAGCTTATTGTTCACGGCCATGCCACAGTAAATGAGCGTATGGTTACGGTACCTGGTTATTTGGTAAAAAAGAACGAAGAGCCAAGTATTGCCTACAATCCATATTCACCACTTGCAAGCGAGCTACACCCTGCAAGACCCACAGCAGAGCATATAGAAAGAGTATCAAGGGAATTTACCATGCAGAAGGAAACCGAGAAAGTCGATGAGATCGAGCCAACCCAAAAGAAGGGCGCAATTGGGGAAAAAGACCAGAAGAAGAAAACCGAGGAAGTAAAGGGCAAAGAAAAGGAATCCGAGGGGAAAGATAAGAAGGGTGAGGAACCCAAGAAGAAGGGGGGAAAGGGAAAGGAGCCAAAGGACAAACCCGATAGCGAAAAATCCAAGGCCGGGGGTGAAGCCTAATGGTCAAGTGGGGAATAGCCCATATCCATGCCTCCTTCAACAATATCATCATCACAATAACTGATTTAACTGGTGCAGAGACAATTACCCGCTGCTCAGGCGGCATGGTTGTCAAGGCTGCAAAGGACGAAGCATCACCTTATGCCGCCATGAAGGCTGCTGAGAAAGCTGCCGATGCAGCCAAGGAAAAAGGTATTAACAACATTCACATTAAAATTAGAGCTCCTGGAGGCAACAAATCAACTTCACCAGGTCCGGGAGCACAAGCGGCTATTCGGGCGCTGGCAAGGGCAGGGATTCGAATAGGCCGGATAGAGGACGTTACTCCCATACCCCATGACGGCACCAAAAAGAAAGGTGGACGAAGGGGTAGAAGGGTCTGATGATCCGAGTGTGAGCAAAAACAGTAATATATTTATCATTGATAGGACGTTCAATGATTTGTGATAATAAAGGGGAAATACAATGAAGTTTGATATTTTAGAACTAACGGACACGAGTGCCAAATTCATCATCTCTGACATATCTCCTCCGGTTGTCAATGCATTGAGAAGGACATTGATCGCCGATGTTCCAAAGATGGCCATTTCTACTGTTGAATTTCATCTTGGGCCCATCAGAGATGAACATGGCAAAGAGTATGAGAGTGTGACACCCTTATTTGACGAGATTATTTCCCATAGACTGGGGATGATTCCAATTCCCACGGATCTTGGTGTTTTCGTTTTCAGAGAGGACTGTGTGTGCAAAGGAGAGGGTTGTCCAAACTGTACCATCATGTACTCCCTCAATAAAAGGGGACCTTCTGAAGAGGATGACGAGAAAAGTGTCACTGTCTACGCAGATGAACTGCAACTGGTTGTACAAAAGGTGGAAGGACTTTCTGAAAAGAAATATGCAGAGCACTTCCAAATCGACAAAAAAATACCGATTGTGAAGTTGAATAAAAGCCAGGCCTTGCTTCTTTACGCAACAGCAGAATTGGGCACCGGTAGTCTACATGCAAAATGGCAGACAGCCCAGGCAGTGGGTTATCAGTACTACCCTGAGATAAATATCTCCCATGATAAGTGCGATATGGGTGCATCTTGCATTTCCAACTGTCCAAAAAACGTTCTCGCCATAAAAGACAAGAAAATAGTGATCACCGATATTGAAAATTGCAACATGTGCAAAAAATGCGAGGAGGTTTGCTCCCTTGGTGCCATCAAGGTATCAGGGGATGATAAGAAGTTCATTTTCCAATTTGAGACAGACGGGTCTTTGACGGCGAAGGAAGCTTTGACCTTTGCCTTGGACATCCTGGAGGACGAGTTTGAGGAGCTGCGTGGCTTGACTGGGAAGCTCAAATAGCATTCTTAACATCTCCATATTTTCGGTTGCTCCCAATGTTTTAAAATCAGAGATTATATGCATTTTACATCATAGTAAAATCTATCTCCTTCTAAGTCATACGTATTATGCCACGATGAAGAAGAACGCCGATCTGAAAGATGATGAGTGATGGGCGATCTGAGTGGCACCAGTTTTTTTGTAAAAAGTGCCTTCACCGAAATTCATTAATACAATCTTATCGGTATACTCGCCGATATTAATGGTAAAGTTTGAGGGAGCTGGATTTCTTTCCCTGGATAAAACCGAAGATCAACTGGTTATAGCAACCTTTGTATGCGTGCTTTTATCCCTTTATTTTGGTTTACAGCCCGGTCTTATTTCTGCTGTTTTGTGGGCTGCATTGGGTGGCGGTGCCCTTCTTTGCATATATTTCGCATTTCCAAATACCTGGCCCTACAGTTTTCTATTATATGCCTGTTATGGTATCTCGGCTTTCGGTGTTATACTCCTTTTTTTTTGGTATGACTACCTAAACGTCTTTGGAATATCCCTTCCCATCTTGATTGGTATCTTCTTCATAATAGCTGCGTTTTATATGGCGTTTCACATCGTCCAGAGCGTAAAAAAGACGCGAGATACAGTTGCTCAAAAAGAGGAATATCTACCCCTTGGGTTCTGGAGTATCAGCGTGATGTTTTTCATGGCCTTTTCAGTTTTATCAATTATCAGCTGGTCTCTTTGGGTGGATTCGGGTGGGGGAGAAATTCAATTTTATATGGTACTTGAACCAATAATTGCCTTCCTTTTGGTCTATATTCTTTGGCTTCCGGACAGAAGTCTGAACTGGACCGTTGAAGATTTGCCAGAATCTCCTGCAACGAAATTCATTTTCGATAAGTCAAAGGTCTTGAAGAAAAAAGTGGCAAAGGTAAGAAACATGTGCCCTGAATGCGGCACCAAATTGAAAGTAGAGAAGAAATCATGCCCATCATGCAATAACATCCAGAACTTTGGTTGGTGTGTCACTTCAGAGGCCTATGTTCTGCCTTGTACTCACTGTGGAAGCATGGCCTTATACGGAAAGGAAAAATGCGATGCATGCGAAAAAGAACTCACTGATGGTGTAGAATGCAAAAGCTGCGGTGAAACCTTCCCTCTAAAGGAGTGGGCTGCACGGACATAATGTTATTCTATTAACTATATCTTTTTAATCCTACCAAGCACAGGTTCGTATATCAGGCCCTTGTCCAATAGGGAATTTGTGGTTTCCTCGATCTGTATCCTACTCAATCCCTTTTTTTGGGCCATTTCCATGATTTCCTCCCAGGCGGCGCCCTTAACATCTTTGTCCAATTCTTCTATGATCTCAAGGAATTTCTCCTCGTTCTCGATGTTGTCTTCGGACTCCTTGTTTTGCCGCTCTTCTGCTTCTACTCCTTCTCCCCCGTCGATTTCTTGATGCTCGGGTAGAAGGTGTTTTAGACCGTCTTGGAGCATGCTGCTGAACCTAGCGATGTCGATGTAATCGTAGTGCTCGATTGCTGACATAATGCCCTCGGCAAGGTTTCTGTCCGCACCAAGGGAGATTATGTTCTCGATGCTTGGCTTTTCCATCTTCATTGCTTCGCTTACGATTTCCAGCCTCTTCTTGAGGCTCCTGCACGAGTTCAACACCCAAAAATCCCTAAGTTCTGAATTGACCTCTTTGATGGTTTCAGGCCTTATGGAAACGTATATCACTCCCTCCTCTGGAGAATAGGTACGGCTTTTCCCTATAACTGCAACGAACTTAGGAGGTTTGAGTTTGGACAGTATCTGTGCAGCCTCTGGTTGGTATTGACCGGCGGAGAGAAAGAATACTCCTGTGGGATCAGCGAGTCTTGCCCTCCACATGGGTTCAGTATCAGTACCGATATTCTCGACATCCGTTACCACACCCACAACAAACAGCCGATTTACCTTTGCTCCCAAGGGCGTGACAACGTAGCTGGGTGCCCTTTCCCCCACCCCTGATTCCACATGGATGGATGAATTGTATTCGCCTGCAAAAATACGCCATGCCACCTCTCTTGCGATCATGATCACACCTCCAGCTCATCGAGCATGGTTTTTGCTTCTTTTTGCACGTCGATACTCATCATTTGTGCATCTTTTGCTATCAACATGATGCCAAAATCATCGAAGGACGCATCACCCGAGATTCTGATGGGCGTTGCGATAAGAAGGTCCTTGAGATCATCCGCAATCACACTCTGATCCATGGCCTTCTTGGCGATTTCCCTGCATTCCTTTACATCTTTTCCAATGAGCTTTTCAGTTATGTCTCTACCCAATACAGCAGTTAACGCGCCGGTTCCATCATCCAGCACAGCCTTGATCCTTAAATCGGCTTTACCCTCAACCTCACCGTGGATTCTGCAAACGCCTTTTTGGAGCACTCGCTTGCACTCCGGGCACCTGAATATCAATCCGCTTCCACTCTTGATGTCAATTATAACACCCTCAACGACTACATCGATTGCTCCGCCCCTATCGATGAGTTCTCCTATCTGATAGACGTGTCTTTCTGCAAGTTCGTCTAGTGGGGGCATCTTATCTGTATCCAAAACCTCAAATTTTACTCTCTCATCGAAGCCGAACTGGGGAATTCCCCGCCAGTTTTTCACATAGCCGCCTTCCACTTTGATCACATCACCTTCTGAAAGCCCGAAGTCGTGCCATGCCGAGAACTGTACCTTACCGCTCTTATCTGCCATTATTCCCGAGAAAACGGCTTTTTCCTCTCCACCAACATTCACATTACGCTTTTCAACAAAAAGCACCCTAGCAACAAGGGATATGTTGCTCATTCCCCCCTTAAGGTCCTTGACCTCATATTTCTTTGGATCCGAGATCGGTGTGGGTGCGAAGTTCGGCAGTGCATCCTTTGATTCCCGTTCTATATTCGTTCTCTCGCCGAAATTAAGTTGTGGCTGCCCCTTCCATTCCTTTGTGTAGGCGTTGCGGACACGAACCACATCCCCCTTCTGAAACTGCCAATCACCTACCTCCCACGCTGTAAACGGAACACTGGCTGTTTGATCTCCAAGGATACCATATACTATGGGTTTCTTCTCTCCGCCCACTTCCACATCTTTGTGGTTCACTGAGATTAATCTACAAAGCAAATCCACGCTGGGCTCGTTGGGTGTAAGCTGCTCTACGGTTTTGAATACACCAAGACCCAGATTCGATGGTGCACCACCGTACTTCTTTACAAGCATCTGCTTTGCAGTGGAAAGAGGTATCCTGTATTCTTTCAAGTACTGCTTCAACTCCCTGTCTATTTCTTCTTTATCAACTTTGTCACCTAGCACCCTTGCGATATCCTCAACATGGGGTGCAATATCTTCATTTTCTTTCATTTCAGATTCCTCCATTTTCTATATAGGAATTGTCTCACAACCCCAATGCTGTGTCTGCTTATATATTTGCGGGAGGGGGGTGAGTGAAAGGATTAGAAAGATAAATAACCAGAAATATTCTTATACGTTAAGCTCATATCTAAATCTACGACCAGAAAATAGGCAAATGCACTTTTTATTTGGAAAGTGTTTCGATGAAAAAAAGTGAATACAAACGATTGTACGATGAACTCAATAACCTGGGTGATATTGATCGAGTAGCAAAGAACACCGGCCTGGATCGGGAATTGGTTTTGGTGCTCTACACCCAGAAGACCGTAAGATTGGCTACAAGACGCTTTTATAAGGTGAAACATCGTGCCAAGAGCCTCCTTAAAAAATGGAATGAGGGTAGATCATTTCTTTCTCTTTCCCGGGAATTAAAATTTCCCCCTATTTTAACGGCATATCTGATCCTTTTGGAAAACAACATCACAAGAAAACGATTCTGGGATTTAGTTAAAAATCCCGAAAATATCAAGGATAACCGTATGCGAAAGGAGATATCAGAGATTGTTGAAAAAGACATAGTGTACTCCCCCGAGGGAAACGAGATGCAGTATAAAAGAGGTAAAATGGGGGAGCGGAGGCTTTGTGAGTGGCTGGACAAACAGAACTTGAAATATAAAACTGAAAACGAGTTAAAGGGCCAGTATTCAAAAACTCCTGATGCACTCCTTTCCAAACCCCTTCAGACAAATGGAATGAGCATAAAATGGATCGAGTCAAAAGCCAGCTTCGGTGACGAGACTGAAATTCGAAGAAATACCAAAAGACAGCTTAAGGCATATACAGAAATATTTGGGCAGGGTATCGTGGTCTACTGGTTCGGATTCATCGATGGCGCACACGCACCAAAGAATGTGCTCATTGTGGACGAGAGCTTTTTTGAAGAGGACCTTAAAGCAAGTTGAGGGGAATTTGTTTTAACCGTGTTTTCAGCTAATATAATGAGATTATATTACGGAAAATAAGTCTAGATGATTCCAATTAAAATCATTATTCAATCAGCTTCCAGCCATTGTAGTACTCCTCAACAGTTTCCATGGCCAGATGTCTTAAGGCCTGGAAAGATGTCAGAAGGACATAACCTCTATTTTTGGGCACAATAAACATGCGTTTTACACCTCCTACCGTTTTTCTTCTATGTAGGCAAAGGTTACTATAGGGGGGATTATTATTAAAGATGAAAGGCAGAGGAAAATGAAAGTAGAAGCCAAAAAGTCATGCCTGGCTTTTTAAAAGAAATTGTAAAAGTGCCGAGATAAAAAAAATCTTAATTCTTGCATTAACAATCTTGTACAATTTGGGATAGTATCCCTAATAATGTTCAAAAATTGTTCTAAAACCGTTAAGTAGTAGATACAGTATTAATCTCAAATATCGCACTTCTGAGTACCCAACCCCACATATTTGTTATAAAAGGAACTTAGGAGCGGCGTGGGCAAAATCCGCACCTACTTGGAAATCAGCATCCGGTTTTCAAGTAGGTATCTTTTTTCAATGGATTTTAGATTTTCCTAAGACGTTTTTTTGCCATATCCCAGGCGTAGTCGTAGAGGTGCAAGCCCTTGCTTGAGGCTATGATTTCCCCATCCTCAACCCCTACCTCCTTTGCCATGTACTCCTTTACCATTTGAAGAGCGGCCAGATTAGAAGGAAAGCCCGCCCACAGGTCCCAGGACCTGAAATACAGCATGAAATTGAGCTTGCCGTACCTGATTCTGGTGTCCACTCCCCTAAGGCATTGTGGGTCATTTAAAAGCAGGGAATCTGCATTTCCCACGGCCATGTAGGCCTGGTTTGTTCCAAAGCCATCTCTTTTATACATCTCTATGACATGGGGAATCTGCCTCTCCAGGTCCTCTCCGTATGTATAATCCTCCTCAGGGCTTTTTACAGAGGTAATGATCTTCTCCAGGTACTTCTCCACATACTCAATTGAGGACGGAGGCGGAACGCCAAGTCCTTCTGGGATGTCAGGTACCAGGGGCTTGACAAATGGATGGGTGATCTGCACTGTTATGTAATCAAATTCCAAGCGTTTTTGACCTTCATAGCTTCCCCTGTCTATTGTGTATTCATGGCCGCTTTCAAAGATTCTGGTTAGGCACTGGTACCATGCATCAGGTAAGCTGAAGGCCTTTATGAACTCGAATTTCAGCTCCTTTTCTTCTTGCTCGGGCATGAATTTCCCGTATAGGGATAAATCGATTTGTAGTTTGTGGTATTGGATTTCTTTACAACATCTAGTGCCCACTCCTCCCTAGACTCCCCTCCTTCCACTACCCCCTCCATCGTGGCCTATTCCATTTCCTATATGACTAATTCATAGTCCACTTTGCCCTTAGGTTATGTAGTTATGAGCTGATATCTTAAGCCTAAGGGCACCCACCCAGAAATCAATACAAAAACCAACAGCAATTGACTTAAACAACCTTATCCATTAGGGTTAATCACTACCTCAAATGCGAGGGTAGCTACGCCAGATGCGGCCAAGGGCCCCATCTTAGCCCTCGGAAATAAAAACATATCCTGCGGCCCAGGGTTGGAGAATCCAACCCTTCACCTTAACAACCCATAGGTTTGTCTTCGGGAGCGAGCTTAGCTATCCTATCAGCTGTAATCCGCCTTAATGCGAGGGTAGCTAAGCTTGGTCAACGGCGCAGGATTGAGGGTCCTGTCCATAGAGGTTCTTGGGTTCAAATCCCAACCCTCGCATCGTATATTATTATTCAACAATCAAAGATGCGTGGGTTTTGTGTTCAAGCTTAAGATACGAACATAGTATAAGCATAACTTGAACACGAGGCCCTCGCACCCTCAACTTCGTTATAATGAAATTCGGGAATGTTTAGGTCCAATAATATCTATTAATCTCGGACACACGCAAAATGGCTTTGTGTACGAGTTATGTTAGTATTCGACTTCAATCTTAATCTCGGACACACCCAATCCTCGCACTCCTTTTACCTTTTTAATCAACTCAAAAACTTTTAATAAATACTCCTCGATACATGAATGGTGAAATAATGCCTTTCGATTGTCCCACATGCGGAAAAAAAGGGAGCGTCAAGGAGTTTTCCACTGAGGCGTTTTCCCAACTCGACTATGCCAATATCAACATATTTACAGAGGACCCGAAACATACCCTGGATGTGCTGTATATTTTACCTCCGTGGCGATGCGAAGCATGCCAGAGCGTTTTGCTCCGGGGAAGGGGAGATAATGTGCGAAATAAAACAAAATTCAAATGCAAGCTCTGCAAGAAAGGCAAGTACGCGGAATTTGAAAATGCGGCGATAGGGGAGCTTGTTGTCAGAGATACCTTCGAGAGGGTGGGCGAACTGACCATCGACGAGGCCCTCGTCTGCGACAAATGCGGATTTTTGAGGGTGTTGGAAACTGGTAAGGAAATCGAGGATTAATAGCCGGTTTTTCAACTTAATAAATATATAATGGATTTGCCCTTTTTTTATCCATTTTTTGTATTAATGCTGGGCAAAATATATTTATATAAAAGCCCTAATGTATATCTGTGGTCAAAATGCCCTACAATTGCATAAGGTGCGGAGCCGAGGAAAGTGTGAAAGAGCTTGACATGAGCACATTACCCCTAACAGACTTTGCGAATATCGATTTGGACCTGGCACAAGATATGGTCTCCCATATCTACAACATCCACTACAAGATCAACCCCTGGCGGTGCGAATCCTGTAAATCCATATACTTCAGGGGAACCTCAGGAAAACCCAGAAAAGATACAGATAAAAAATGCAGCCTTTGTAAAGAAGGGACACTGAAAGAGTATGAGAATTTGAATATCGGGGACGTTATGATCAAGGACACCGCAGAGAAGGTGGGCGACTTCACAGTGGATGAGGCCATAGTCTGTGATGTCTGTGGATTCATGACAGTTATAGAAACAGGCTCAGAAACAGAGTAAATATATTTTCCACTCAGAACTTGGACCCTAATCTATGCTCTGCAGTTCTTATTCCCCAACTTCCTCTTCTTCCTCTTCATCCTCTTCATCAAATTCTTCCTTGGTACCCAGGTCATATACCAATGAGCGAGCTGCGTTTTCGTAGAATTTAGCAAGTTCCACCAGTTGATTTGGTTGGATCAATTCACCATTGGTTACCTGTGTAATATTCTTCAAGGTGTCGATTGCTATCTGGCCCCTGGGACTTTGGTCATCGCCTATATAAACCGCATTTATCACGACCCTTTTATCGCCAGTAAATCCCTTGTTGATGAGGTCCATAACCTTATCAGAGACATTTTGAACATCCTCCAATTTAGCGAAGCTACCCTTGTCTCCATTGAACTCCCCATCAGATAATATCACGATCATCGTGGGAAGGGGCTTTCCTTCCTTGGACATCATTTTGTACAATTTCCAAGCCTCAACGAACGCATTGTATCCGTGTGTGACCTTTTTGGTGTTCTCACCTATACAGTTAAAAAGCGTTTTTACCAACATCTCTTTGTATTGATCGGAGTTGGTTATACCGCCTTTTCCCACCTGCAACCAGAGCCTGTTGTCATTGTTGTATTTGTAACTTGCCACCCTAGCCTTGTTGGAGTAGCTTATCAATCCCACCTTTTCAGAAAGCTCCCTCTCAGCCTTCTCAGAGAAATAGAGTAGAACTGCACCCAGGGCACCGTACAGCCTCGGCACCTGCGAATCATTCTCGATTGCATTTATCACGTCTTTGAGCATAGAATATTTTGGATTCTCCATTAGTTCGTTTAGAATAGGATCATCTGAGAGTCTAAGCGTTCCTGGTTCATTGGGAATGAGCTGTTTGTACATGGAACCGGACGTATCCACCATGAGAATACCATTAAAGGGTGAGGTCAATGCTACCCTGACCTTCGTACCTGGAACATAGGCAGCGTAGGGAAAGGGGTCCACATTCAATATTTTAAGGTTCAAGTCCTTTTCTTTCCAAAAAATCTTAAGGCCCTGGTTGAAAACCGGTTTCTTTTTTCTAAAGAATTTATGTATAATCTCGCCCTGATTCTGATTTATCTCGCTCATGATCCTGATCTGCTCCTCGCGCTCCACACCCTCCATCTCCACCCTCACAAGCAGTTCCTTGGCCTCAACTGGTTCTTCCTTTGAAATCTCCAGTTGGTCGTTGTTTGCAGCACCCTCCAATTGAGCAGTCTCCCTGTTGATTATGGCAAAGTTTGATTTTATTCTACCGTCCACCCTCACCCTAAGATGCCGGGAGCTGCCTCTGTCCCTGTTAAAAACCTCGCATATGTCGTTTCTTTTGATATTGTTTTCCTGAGCCACTTTTGTATTGATCTTAATGAGCCAGGAATCAATCCCGTCCTTTAAAGTAGCTTTGAGAATCAGTGTCATCGAAAACAAGAAAGTCTAAATTTGTTTATAATACTTTCGAAACCAATATGAAAAAAGCGATTGAGTCTACTCTTCTCCAAGGCTCATCTCGATGTTCCTTGTCATGTTTACTCTACTGGTGGTCATGGATGAATACGGCAGGTTTATCGGATTTGGGATCACCGTATTCAATGGCTTCTTTGGGCTGAAGAGTGATTTGTACAAATAGCTTCCAACATCTCCATTCTTTAGAAAGCTGAAGACAGCACCGCTTATTCTCACTTTCGGAAACACCTCAAGAATGGGATCCATACCCAGGATTTTGGAATCCTTTTTTTGAATCTCCAGCTGCATAGGATGATATTGTCCGCTTGTTGTGGCCTTTTCCCTGGTTATTTGGGGATTGGCTCTGGCTATTGGGGGAATCAACCTTAAAGCACTAACAGCCAGTATATTCTGAATATCTGAGGCATTGCCGACAAATCTTTTGCTAAGCATGTGTTTGATTAAAGGGGTGGCTCCATGGGAGGGCGGGTAAGGTGTATCTGATCCGAACATAAGTTTGCTGGACCAGTAATTCAATTTGTTGTAACCGAATGCATTAAAATACAACCTTTCTACTGTTTTTTTATCCAGCTCTGACAGCTGTTTCACATCGAATATGCGCTCATATTTAACATCTTTTTTTGCAGAAGAGAAGAAATCCTCATAGCTATCAGGTTTCAGGGTTGATAGCTCGCCAAATATATTTGGATGGGAAAGGGCCCTGTATAACTTTTTATTCCCAACACCATTCCAAGGGGCATGGCCTAATATTACTTTCAGCCTTGGTATCAAGTCGGTTTTATCTGCATCGATGAAATCGGAAATTGTTTCATTCACCACTTCCTCGATATTACTGGCCATTCCATCTTGTGTGTGGAAAATAATAGGCATATTATTATTTGCCGCTCTTTTAAGAATATATTTTGTTTTCGCATCATTTATCTCGAATTGTTCCTCCTTTGGATGAAGTTTTAAGCCTCTTAATCCCAACTGACACACGTTGTCGAAGGTATCCAGTGAATCACTGTGATTGGGATCCAGTCTTCCAAAACCTATGAAACGGAAGTTATTATGAGGAGAATTATCATCAGGAGATTTTTCTATCAGGGTCTCCCTTACCCTGGAATTTGCGTTTCTGTAATCTCGGGGAAGAGGTGAGGTTAGATTTGCTGAGAAACTGATTATGAAGTCAAAGCAAGAGTATTTTTCAGGTGCTTTGCTCAGTTCCTCCCCGGGGTGAAAAACTGTATATATGTCCCTCTGACAGAATTGGTAATAATCTGTGGATATATTCTTCAATTTCCATGGGAAATGATATCGATACTCCTTTGGACTCTTTTTGATATCGCGGACAACGTCCTTTACGACTTTGGAATACCTTCTGACGAACTCGGACGGTACAAGTCCCTCTAACTTGTTAACTCTAAGGTGCGTATGTGCATCCAGTAGCACGAAATTGTGGATCACATCGTACTCGTCCTTTAGGATAAGCATTGAATCACCGATCACCTCGAGTTTTGAATCCGTTGTTCATGAATATCGGTTCGTTTACAATTGGATCATACCACATATTCATTCCTCGTTTAGAAGCATCGAGAATCTTTTCAACAACTGGATTTATGTTCTGTTCCAAGTTGATATAGGTAAAAAGCCAGTATTGGGCAGGGGAGATGCCGTTTCCATCCATTCCGTAGATGGAATGACGGATGGGATCCAAGAAATGGGAATAGATGACATTGCTTTCTTTTATTTCTGTTCTGATGATGTACATCATGCCCAAAGCCAGATCAGAAAGAATGTTCTTTTCGATTCTCGATTTTTTAAGCTTGAGTTTATCGGAGAGTTCCCCGAAGATGGGATCCTTTGAAGGTCTAAACCAATTTCCTCCCTCACAGGCCGTTTTCTTCAGGGCGTGCAGAGTTTCATTTGGCTCCTTTAAAACCTCGAGAAGATTGTCCTCATCCTCGACAACTAGCTTCTTTGCCTTTCTGGCCAGCATCTGTATGAGAACGGCAAGGCCCACTCTTCTTGCCACACTGGGTTGCGAATCAAAGAACCTTATTTCTGTGGTGTGGTTTGCCTTTGATATGGGATCAACATCAAGGAAATGGGTGTCTGTTCGGTAGGAATTGGATTGTGCTTTGAACTCTTCCACAAAGTATTTCTTATCCAGCCATCCCTTTTCGAGGTAGGGCATGTATTCGCCCTCCTGGAAGTTACAAAGGTGCTTCTTGTTATACAGGACCCTAATACTTCTCACACATCTAGGAAAAGGCATCTCTGGGTCATCAGCACGAAACCGTCCCCATAATCCCCTAGAGGCAAAGGGCGAGCAGGCCGAAAGCAGTATTAAATACGCTGTGAAGAACCTTACAAGATGGTAAAAATTTGTAAAGAATGCTCTTTCATCAAGACCCATGGTCTGTGGATCAATCAACTTTATATGGTGATGCTCTCCGCATGTGGGAAACGAATCGGTCTGTGTGATGGTCTCCAGTTCTTCATAAGGATTGACTCCAAATGGCATTATATGGTTCTTGTATCCTTCCTGATTGAGACGAAAGTTGATTAGGGTTAACAGTGTTGATGACCACCATCCCAGTTCGTAATAGGATTCACATGGGGGAGTGGCAATCTCCACAAGGGGCCATTCCACAACATTTCTATCAACAGATATTAGCTCAACCCTGACATTTTTACCTCTTGCCTTATAGGTAACATAAAGGGCATCGTAAGTGGAGTTTCTCGAAGGTGCAATCTCCAAAGAAGAGGTCTTTACATCATAGAATCTCGGAATGTTGTGTTCCAAGGCATCTCTAAGCCATTCTGTAAGAATAAAGTTGTAAATCTCCCCAAATTCAGCATGTGAGAGTTTCTTACCGTTCTTATCAACAAGGATGTACTCTACCTCGATGCCGTGGGTGAATTCAAGTTCCTGGCAGTCACCAGAAACAGCATACTTATCTCTAGCGCCTACTTCGTCAAACCAGTAATCTCGGCCCGGCATTAAAAGAGTAGAGAGAAAGAGTTCAATTTAAATTTTTCCACGAAAATACCCATGTTTGATACTCCAATTTCACATTCCCTTCAAATTCGAAACGACTATATCTTTCAATTCCATAACACCATCCCCCCTTAGAGCCGAGATTTTGAAACGGGAGGTATCCAATTTGACGATGTCGACCTTGTTTTCCACCTCGATTACAGAAATTTCCCTAAAACGCGTTTTGATATCTGATAGTATCCTAAGTTGGGAATCCATAGTATAGCCGCAATATTCTGAAGGGTCTATTACGAAAACGATGATATTGGCCAAATGTCTTAAGGCCAAAATTGCTTTTTGTTCCATTTCATTTCTTTTCTCCATCTCCCTATCCAGAAGACCTGGGGTGTCTATGACTTGGTAGATTATTCCCTCTGATTCAAAGTGCCCCACCGAGATGCCCTTTGTGGTAAAAGGATAGGATGCGATCTTGGGTTTGGCAGATGATATCTGCGTAACAAGCAGTGATTTACCCACATTGGGTGCACCTGCAATGACAATGGTGGGTTTTTCTGGATATATTTCGGGTACAGAAAGTAACTTGCGTCTTGCTCTATTCAGAAAATCCAGGTCTT
This sequence comes from Thermoplasmata archaeon, assembly GCA_020348445.1. Classification (GTDB taxonomy): domain Archaea; phylum Thermoplasmatota; class Thermoplasmata. The sequence continues at coordinate 3,212,611 of CP070751.1, read as the reverse complement.
TTGATATCTGCTTTATCACCGATGAAGACCTGCCAAAGAAACAGGTCCTCTGTGCTTTAATATATTCCCTGTTATCAGAGCGCCTTATTTTAGCTACGGTCTCATCTGCGATATTCTCGATGGTTTTTCTGCACCAGTCCAAAGCCCCGAGGGATTTTCTAAGTGCATCAACACCGATTGAGGCATCAAAGAGTTCGTAATAAAAAGGAGGTATAGTATCAAAGCTTGGAAAGGATTTTACATACCTGTTAAGGGAGGAGGAAATGGTGTTTTTCACGGCTTTCACCTTGGCTATAGCAATTTTGTTGTCTTTTTTGGATTTGCCCTTAACAACAACCTGAACCTTTTTCGCCTTTTTAAATGCCTTGTCTATGATCTCGTCAGCAGTGAGGATAGAAGGAATCTTATACATATTATCCAAGATATATTGTTGTGAGGGATAAGAGTTGCGATAGTTTGCGAATATGTAACCTACCCAAAGCACAGAGAAATCATTATAAATGATATTATCCATCCCCCCAACGCTTAAAAGGAGTTGCTTAAATGGTTGTATTAATAGACAAGGAGAAATGTGACGGTTGCGCAACGTGTGTCGAGTCATGTCCTGCAGAGGCCATAGCAATCGGTGATGACGAGAAGGCCAAGGTGGATCCAGAGGAATGCGTGGACTGTGAGGCATGCGTTGACGAGTGCCCAAATAGCGCAATCTCCATGCCAGAGTAATAGTTCGGGCCCTTTGGTTGGGAAAAAAGAGCTTTTTCTCTTCATTACAATGTGATTAAGAGTCTGCACTAAAAGAGGTATTTTTTTCAATTATATATTCCCAAAGATGGGTAAAATAATATGAAAGATTTACATCTCTAAATCTGAAAATTCACCCTTTGGAGATGTAATTGACTTTTTCAATGCTGTTTCTCGCACGATTTCCTCTCTGGATGAGATGGCGTTGCACATGCTTTTGAATACGTTTATATGATCCCTGAACCAATCGTCCCTGATTTCGATTTCCTTTCTCGCATATCTCAGTTCCTCATCCAATTCCTCGGCCAATGAGTATAGTTTAGCAAATTGATCCCGCTGTTTTTTCAATTCCTTTTCCAGTTCCTTCATTTTTGGCTCGAAATCCGCATTTTCCCTTTCCAATGAAGAGAGCCTGATTTCCAGATCTCTTATTTCCGAATCCCTGTTCTCAGCAACCTGTCTCAAACTGATTATTATTCGCTCCTTCTCCTCAACTACATCCTCGAGAACTTTTATCTTCTCCTTGGCCTGTTCAAAATCTTTTTCTTGGATTTCGTAGGCGTCCCATAGTTTGGTCAGGCGCTCCTGCTCCTTTTCATATTCCCTTTTGTAGTCGACAGCCTCATTCGCCATATTATCTCCTCCAAATCAGGAAATTCGAGGTTTTTTTGGATTTTATTTAACTTAAATTTGGTGATTTTTTGGTGTGGAAAGCATATGTACAATGCCATATTAAAAGGTTTTTGCTTGCAGATAAAGGGTAAATATTAAGGATTTTATTGTGGTGAAGGTCTCGGAGCATCTACATCCCCCAAAATGTCTAATAGCGCCTCCTCCACCTCTTTTGCAGTGGCCCCCCAAGGAACGATTGCCACATTTTCAACACGCTCATGTCCCTCTTTTTGCTCGCAGCATTTTGTGATAGTGGGGATATTCTGTGATTGCTCTAAAATCTTTTTTTTGGGGCAGAAATTGTAAAATTCTGGCTCTTTCTTATATAAAGTCTTGAAGATCTTTAGGGAAAGATCACAACCTATAAGAACCAGTTCATCAGAATCTTCATGAATTTCAGGACTCTGATCAAGGTATAAGGAATCGCCATCACCTTTAAGTCCTGAGGAATGACATGGGAAAATTATCTTTTTTTTCCCACTTTTTTGGGCAATTTCGCTGAGATCAAGGATATCTGGCACAATTTTCACAGGTTTATTAACGTTCCCAGAATAGAGGACCTTTTTCACCAATTCTACTAGTTTAGGAGGCTCTGGGGGCACAACTTCCAATACCCTCACAGGCTGCATCTTCTCTTCATGAATAAATGAAATATGCTCGAATTTACCCTTTATAACAAGGGTCTTGGTGCCCATTTCTTCTGCTTTTTCCAACATTTTCGTGGGTGAAAGGACATCGATTTTGGGATCCTCAACGTACTTAGTTGAATCGGGAAGTGAAATTATTTCGATGTTCTCTATCTTCGAAAATAGGGTTTTGCCTTCCGGTTTTTGTATGCTCACCACAGCCCAGTCATTACCGTTATTGAGAACCATGAACTTCGTTTTCTTGTAGGCGGATTTGTTTATCAAGTTCTCTTCTATTTTGTCCTTTGTAAGGGGGAACAAAACCCTTTTTAGACTCACTTCCTTGCAGTGATCAGGGAACATGAATTAGCCCTCGGTTTTTACAATAAGGCCACATCCTCAGATGCCCTCTTTCAATTTCTCGTATTTAATCTTGTACTCCTTGGCGCAGGTATTGCAGCAAACAAAATGGTCCTTCCCATCCATTTTCAGTTTCACGGGCTTGTCGTGCATGGGTTTTCGGCAGTAGAAACAGCTCAAAACGGCGTTAACACCCTCAGACAAAACCGCTCTGGACTCCTCTTTTATGGTGCTAACAATGGTCTTGTATTCGTAATCGAGGATTTTCTCCATTTTCGTGAGTTCCGAGATGAACTGGTTCAAATGGGTGTTATCAATTAATGTGACCTTAGCCCAAATCCAGGAACCCCCAACTATGTACACCTCTCGTACTTCTTCTGCTTCTTTTAATTTCTCGGCTGTTTTGGGGACATCCGAGGGTTTGCATTTTACAGATAAAAGAATACTTATTTCACCTAAGGCTTCTGTGTCAACATTTACACTGAAACCTTTTATTATTCCCATCTGCTCGTACATGCTGACCTTGTTGCTCACCGTGGGAGTTGTGACACCAACCTTCTTGGCAATATCTCTAAAAGAGGCCCTGCCGTCCTTTTCAAGGATTTTAAGGATTTCTACATCAACTTTTTCGAGTTTCATAAGACATACATAAAATATTCTCTAATTAAACTTTACGTTTGTCAATTTCAATCTCCTATTTTTTATATTTTACATATCGACAATCCAAAAGGGAGGGAGGTTTATGTATATTGTGAGGTGAAGAAAAATGCACTGCTGTAGCGGTTCACACAACCGAAAAAAAGAAGAAATTGACGATATGGACGAAATCGAGAAAAAAAAGAAAATTTTGGTCAAATCAAATGAACATAACTATTGTGGAGGTTATGAAGGACATTAAGCATATGACCTCCTGGAAGAACAATCATACCAGGAATTTATAAGAAATTTGTATATGCTCTTCACATAAATTTGAAAACTTAATAAATATAAATAAATCAATGGAGAATTACAAATAGAGGAGATAAAATGTTTGAATATGAGAAAAATATGAGAAGAAGAAAGAAATATACTGGGGTAAGAACAATATTACTATTTTCATTTGTAATCCTCGGTATTATTCTTCTATTTACTGGGACAGCAATAGCCGATGGAGACGATGATCACATGGAAGATGGCCATATGATGGATATGGATTGGTGGGGAATGCCCTTTATGGGCTTTTGGATGATTGGACTATGGCTCGTATTTCTTGTCATTGCCTTCCTGGTCTATAAGGATGCAGAAGAAAGGGGAATGAGCGGCCTTTTATGGTTTATACTTGTCATACTGCCCTGGATAGGAATACTATTTTTGGTTATATACCTGATAATCCGAAAAGACAAGGTAGTTGATAGACCCCTTCAAAAAAGTGCAAATGCCATTATAGATGAGAGGTACGCAAGGGGCGAGATAACAAGGGAAGATTACCAAAGAATGAAAAAAGATATAAGAAGTTAGGGAGTTTAATTGGAGCGGATAGAGGAGGATTATTAGGAATGGAAAATAAGAAAAAAGAGGAGCAAAAAGAAGTCAAGCTTCGAATCAAGGGTATGACATGCACCTCATGTGCTTCAGCTATCGGTACAGACCTTAAAAAAATGGATGGTGTGGATTTTGCAGGAGTTAATTTAGTTGATAAAACTGCACTTGTTAAATACGATCCTAAAAAAGTTAATGTGGACAGTATCAAGGAAACTGTGAAAAAAACAGGGTACGAAGCCTATGACATGCACCCTGACATGAGTCAAATGCCCCCCACAGCAGAATCTGAAACTGATACTGCAATAGATCCCGTTTGTGGCATGACAGTGGATAAAAAGACTGCAATTAAGGAAGTTATCGGGGGAAAGACCTACTATTTCTGCATGCAATCTTGTGCAGATACATTCAGAAAACAGGTTGAAGAAGCCGGGCTAAAAACCATCGAAGAAAAGGCTAAGGTTATTATGAAGGGCATGCCAAAGGAGGAGGACGTGGAAGCCAAGTACATGGCAATAGACCCAGTTTGTGGAATGAAGGTGGATAAAAGGAAAGCAATTACAAGAGTCATCGGAGGAAGGACCTATTATTTCTGTATGGAAAGCTGTGCCAAGACCTTCGAGGATCCTGAAAAAGAATTGCAGGATATGAAAAAACGTGTTTCGGTGGCAATAACTGGAGTTATCCTTCTGGGTGTATTCAGGCTGGGATTGTTCATTGGTCTTGCAGCAGGTGTTACCATCATTGAATGGGTACCATTTGATTTTCTACCGTGGTTTAATGGTGCAGTCTGGATGTTAATTCTCACAACACCGATTATATTCATAGGTGGAAAGAGTTTCTATGTTGGAGCCGCAAAAGCAATAAAACATCGCAGGGCCAACATGGATCTTCTAATCAGCATAGGAACCCTGGCTGCTTATATTTATAGTACCATAATAGTAATTGATCAATTTGTTGCTTATGACATCCTTCCCGGTACAGAAAGCGAGGTTTATTTTGATACAGCGGCTGTGATCATTGCATTCATCCTTCTGGGAAAATATATGGAGGACGTCGTTAGAAGAAAGAGTTCCGCTGCAGTAAAAAACCTTCTTGATCTGAAGCCCAAGATGGCAACATTGGTTAAAAACGGAAGAGAAGTTGAAGTTCCTGTTGAAAAGCTAAAGCTAGGAGACTTAGTCCTGGTGAAACCAGGAGAGGCCATAGCCACAGATGGTGTGGTTATTAATGGAACATCCTCGGTTGACGAGAAGATGCTCACAGGTGAAAGCATACCAGTTGAGAAGAAATCAGGTGATGAGGTCATAGGTGGCACAATTAATAAGCTCGGATCATTCAAGTTCAGGGTAACAAAAGTCGGCTCAGAGACAATGCTCATGCAGATAGTTAAAATGGTGGAAGAGGCCCAAGTGTCAAGTGCACCAATTCAAAGATACGCTGATAAAGTCGCGGCATACTTCGTACCTGCTGTAATACTTGCGGGTATTCTGACATTCATTGCCTGGATCATTGTGGGGACATGGGCAAACGCAGTACTGTTCTTTGTGGCGGTCCTCATTATCTCATGCCCCTGCGCCTTAGGTATTGCCACGCCCACTGCATTGATGGTTGGTGTGGGTAAAGGCGCAGAGGGGGGGATATTGATTAGAGGTGGAGAGTACCTTGAGGATGCAAGAAATCTACAGGTTGTGGTATTTGACAAAACCGGAACCTTAACAAAAGGAGAACCTGCGCTTACAGATGTGATTGTGACAGATTCACTAACGGAAAATGACGCGTTGAAATACGCAGCACTGGCTGAAAAAGGCTCTGAACATCCACTGGGTGAGGCCATTGTAAAGGGTGCCAAAGAAAGAGGCCTGGACATTCCCGATCCATCACTTTTTGAGGCTGTTCCTGGACACGGAATCAAAGTGGTTTTCGAGGAAAAAACCATCTTACTTGGAAACAGGCGTCTGATGAAGAACAATGGAATAAACACCAAAGAAATAGAAGAAACCATGAAGGTACTTGAATCCGAGGGAAAAACGGCCATGATACTTGCAGTTGATGGCAGCATTTCTGCCATCGTGGCCGTTGCAGATACGATCAAGGAAAATTCCGCTAAAGCTGTATCTGAGATAAAGAAAATCGGAATAGAAACAGTCATGCTCACTGGGGATAACGAAATCACAGCCAAGGCTGTAGCAAAGAAGGTCGGAATAGACAGGGTGATAGCGAATGTTCTTCCCGGTGAAAAAGCTAAAGTGATAAAAGACCTCCAGGGTGAGGGAAAGGTCGTTGCCATGGTGGGGGATGGAATTAACGATGCCCCTGCCCTTGCCCAGGCCGATATCGGCATCGCTTTGGGGAGTGGATCTGATGTGGCAAAAGAAACGGGAGGTATAGTTTTAATAAAGGATGACCTGATGGATGTGGTAAAATCGGTGAAACTCAGCAAACTCACCATGAGGAAGATAAAACAAAACCTTTTTTGGGCATTAGGATATAACACAGGTGCAATTCCCATAGCAGCATTTGGTCTCTTAAATCCCATAGTTGCTGCGGCGGCAATGTCGGCAAGTTCTTTATCTGTTGTGACCAATGCCGCAACGTTAAAATTCGCAAAATTGACATAAAAGACGCAAAAGGAGGTGAAGAGATAATGGCAGTTGATCCAGTATGTAAGATGAATGTGGATGAAGCAACAGCTCAGCACAAATCTGAGTACAATGGTAAAACCTATTATTTTTGTATGGCTGGATGCAAAACCGCATTCGATGCAAATCCAGAAAAATATCTAGGAATATCCCAACAACCAGGATGCGGATGTGGGCATACACACCGCCACTAAAAGCCCTAGTCTCCATTACATGGAAGAAATGAATCTTTCATAGTGTCAAATATCACTATCAGGCTCCAAAATCCTTATATCACAACAATTAAGTAATGGAACTTGGATTAATCCCTGGGGAGCAATTTGGGGGAGATACTGGTTGCATACGACGGCTCAGAGACTGCGAAGAAGGCCGTGGACCATGCTCTAAATCTGATGAAACCAGAGGATAAGCTGGTTGTGATCACAGTGGTTCCCTCGGCAACAATCAAGGAGTTCGCAGATATAGAACCGGAAGTCAGCCTGTTTCGGGCAAGAGAATCCTTAAATGAGCTTCTGTCTGAACTGGAAAGAAAGGGCATAGTAGCAGAAGGTGTGTTAAGGGAGGGAGATATCGCGGATGAGATTTTGAAAATGGGTTTTGAGCGGGATTGTGATCTGATGGTGGTGGGGCACAAGGGTATCAGCAAAATCGGCAGGTTCCAATTAGGCAGCGTTGCCGATAAAGTGGCAAGATATGCAAACAGGCCAGTTCTCATTGTCAGATAGAGTAAAAGCCCTAATTTCGAGAGATAAATTTATATATGTATAAAAACCGTTACCAATAACCTGGGGAGACCATAACTAATTAGGGGTTAGTTCATGGAAAGTCATAAACTCATGTTTGAGCTATCGCATCCTGAGCGATTGAAAATCCTAAATATGCTCAAGGAAAAACCCATGCGACTTTCACATCTATCAAAGAAGCTGGATATAACTACTGCAGAGGTTTCAAGGCATTTGGACAGGCTGGGAAACGCAAGGTTGATTGAAAGGGACAGTGAGAGCAGTTATAACCTCACAACGTTTGCCACAATAACTCTTACCGAGGTATCCAACTTCGATTTTCTCCTTAAAAATGTCGATTATTTTCTGAATCATGATCTTTCACAGCTCCCTGATCATTTACACTGGTTCAACTCCATGGCAAAAGGCGGTTTCAGTTCAGGCACACTGGAAACATCGTCAGCTATAAAAGAAGCAAGCGTTAATGCTAAAAAATACGTGTACGTGATGTCGGATGAAATGATGAGGGCGTTGGTCCCTATCGACTGTAAAAAAAATGATGAGGGCGTGGTTTTCAAAAAGATATATCCAAAAGATATTCAACTTCCCCCCGAATATGAAAACAGAATCGATGAGAGCTTCGAAATAAAAACCCTAAAAGAGGTACCGTGCGGACTGAAGATGAACGATAAAATCGCGGGGGTGGCGTTGCGGGATTTGGATGGAAAAGTGGACTACAGTATGGGAATTGTAGGTGAGGACGAATCATTCCGGTCATGGGTGAGAGCGATATTCGATTATTATTGGGATTTGGCAAGACCCTGGGTTTGAAGTGTATTTTGTTGTTGGTTAAATTAACAGTGTGAGGATTAATATTGAAACCTCTTGTGCCGGAGATAAAAATCCATTGAAATTTTATTCCAGAATTCGTTAAACTCCATGCAAAAAGTTATAGCATAGGTAACGTAATACCATGTTGAGACCCATGATTAGGCGTGGTTTAGCGATACTGGTGATTCTTATTGCCCTCGCGAATACGGCAGATGCGACAGCTTACGAATCAAGAGATGTTGACAATAAACAAAATGAAAATGGTTTTGATGAATATTTTCAGGAGTATTTCACATATAACTCCATGATGGAGGCGTTTGGCCATCTTGAGGCCAACCATCCGGAAATAGTGAAGGTATACGACCTCACCGCAACCATCGACGAGAACAGAAAAGGAATTCCAAGCGAGACATGGGATGGGCATAAGGTATGGGCCGTTAAGGTATCGGACGGGGTAGATAGAGAACCTGATTATTACAGTGATCCCAGCGAGCCAGTTATCTTGTTAATGGGGGCACATCACGGTAATGAATGGACATCATTTGAGGTGTCATTGTACTATCTGTTCTATCTTGCTGAGAATTATGGTAAGCCACCCACTGATAATGATAATGATGGCCAAGTAAATGAGGATACAGTTGACGGTGTCGATAATGATGGTGATGGGGAGGTGGATGAGGACGAAATCGAGGGTAGAGTAACATGGCTTGTGGACAATAGGGAGATATGGATTGTGCCTATGCAAAATCCTGACGGAGTTGTAGCAGATACAAGGAAGAATGGGAGGGATACGGTTCCAGGCCTATATGGGGAGAATGTTCCCACAAGTGGTGTGAATACCAATAGAAATTACCCATACATGTGGGGAAGTCCCTACGATCCCCAGACCGGACAGACCATGGACACACCAAATCCCCAAGCAAGTGAATACAGGGGGCCAAAGGACGGATATGACGATGATGGTGATAGCTGGATTCGGGAAGAATACCGGCCTGGGATATTCAGGTGGATAAACGACCCCAACAACGTTGATGAGGATCCCGTGAACGGTAGAGACGACGACAATGACGGTAATATAGATGAAGACCCGGACGGAGGATTATCAGAACCGGAAACCTTGGCAATAAGCAATCTTGTGGAATTATTGGACTGGAATAATGATGACAAGACAGATGTCATAACTGCGATATCCTATCACTGTTTTGGAGAGATGATACTCTATCCTTGGGGATTTGATTCTGAACCGACACCCAATGACGGCCTGTTTCAATATTTGGGCAATGAAATGTCAGAATCAAATGGTTACGAGGTTATTCAGGGTGTCGATCTTTACCCCACAAGCGGCGATCTCGACGATTGGCTTTACGGTTCCCATAATATCATGGTTTATACGTTTGAACTTGGAAACGATGATGACGGTTACAAGGTTGAAGAAGCTAACATAATAAACATAAGCATGATGATCCTACCTTCCCAACTTTATCTTACTGAGATGGCTCCCATGATAGAGGTGGCAAGGGAGAGATACATAGATTCTCTGGACATCTCTTTACCAATGATAAACCATACCCAAAAGAAAAGAATCACAAATTCTGATTTTACCTACACTGTAGATGTTGAGGTATCAAATATCGAAAATCTGGAAAAGGGTTCTATTTATTTATATTACAAGGTGGGCGAATCAGCTGAGTGGAAAAAAATGCCAATGAAAGAAAGGGATAGCAATCATTATAGAGCCACCATCCCCCGCCAAAGTGGAGGCAATCATGTCTACTATTATTTCGAAGCCAAAGCAAATTATATTGAGGCTGTGAGCCAAGATGGTATTATTTATGTATTTTCACCCAAATATGGCCAGCATGATCCATATTCATATTTCGTAGACATCAGCCTTGGCGACACCTTTGGGGCCATAGCTGCCATGGTAATGATGATGGCTTTTATATTCGGAATCATCTACACAGGACTGGGGAAATCACTTAAGATGGCGATAGATGCAGAGAAGAGGAAAAGCAGGGCGTAATTTCACATCTTTTTGGGTGAACCGATGGTCGAGGGGAAGCAGGCAAAGGAACAATGGGGTTCGAGATGGGGGCTTATTTTCGCTGCCATGGGAGCGGCTATTGGAACAGGAAATATCTGGAGGTTCCCAAGGGAGACGGCTGTGAACGGCGGCGGGGCTTTCATGATACCCTGGCTTTTGTTCTTGTTCTCCTGGTCAATTCCACTTCTTATTGCCGAGTTCACCATTGGCAAGAATACCAGGTTCGGGACCATTGGCGCCTTTAAAAAGTTCGCAGGTAAGAAATACGCCTGGATGGGCGCCTGGATGATGCTTGTCAACATCATAATCATGTTCTATTATGCCGTGGTCATGGGATGGGTTTTAAAGTACTTCACAGTTGCATTTTCAGGGGAACTTAAGGCGGGAGTGGATACGGAGGCTATGTGGGAAGGTTTCATCACATCTCCAGGCCAGGTTGTTTTCTTCCAGCTTATGGCCATCGGGATTTCCACATTCGTGGTGTATAAGGGAATTGCCAAGGGAATCGAGCGAACAAACAAGATATTGATACCTTCGATGTTCGTACTTCTGATAATTGCTGCCTTATGGGCGCTTTCTCTCCCGGGAGCCCTTAATGGATTGAAGTACATGTTCATTGTAAGACCCGAACACCTTGGCAGAGCCGAAACCTGGGTTTCAGCCCTGAGTCAAAGTGCTTTTTCCACGAGTGCGGGTTTTGGAATGGCCATAACCTATGCTGTCTATATGAGGAGAAAGGAAGATACCACCTTAAATGCGGTGATCGCAGGCCTTGGAAACAATGCTGCCTCGCTCATTGCAGGAATTGCGGTAATATGCACGGTCTTTGCTCTATCGTCCACAAATGTTGAAGCAATTGGGGTCATGAAATCAGGAAACGAGGGATTGGCCTTCATTCACCTTACTAGGCTCTTTACCATGATGCCAGGCGGGTTGGTGATAGCAGGAGTTTTCTTCTTGGCCATGGCATTTGCTGCAATCACATCCATGATATCAGGTTTTGAGATAACTGTTAGGAATTTCATGGACCACGGCTGGAGCAGAAATAAATCCTTGACAGTTACCTCTTCATGTATTTTCATATTTGGATTGCCCTCAGCATTAATTGTCTTGGAGGGTGGAATTCCCGCGGCCTTTAAAAACCAGGATCACGTTTGGTCCTTTGGGCTTATAGTCAGTGGTATGTTCGTCTTCTTTGCCGTATTGAAGTACGGCATTGATCATTTCAGGGAGACTCTCGTAAACACCGAGTGGAACGACCTGTATATTGGGAAATGGTGGGTTTACATAATGTATCTGTTTCCTTTACAGTTCGGATTCTTGATGTTGTGGTTCTTCTCACAATCCATATCTCTTCACCCCGATTCTTGGTGGAATCCTCTTGAGCCAGAGGGTTTTGCCACCATCGTCCTGCAGTGGGGAGTAGCTTTAGCTATCTTGATCCGTTTGAACGATTGGATTAATGAGAAGCCACTTGCCGAGAGTGATAGTCGAGATGGGGAGATTGTCGAGGTTGAACCTGAATAGATAAGAAGCGAATTATTTTTTTTCTCTTAATAAAGAAATTTGATAAAGGATTTTTCATCCACATTTGTACTTAAAATATAGTAGAAGATAGAAGGGAATGAAAAAGGATCCATATGAACCATAAACCTTTAACTATCCTAACTTCATTTCCACTTGGGATTGAGATGATCGCCACACCCATTATTATCGTGAATTACAAAACATACGAGAAAGGATATGGAAAAAATGCTCTCGAACTCACGAGGATGCTACAAAAGGTAGCCGAGGATACAAAGGCAAACGTTGGGATTGCAGTGTGTCCTACAGATATTGCTGTTATTGCAAAGGAATGTACTCTTCCTGTCTTTTCACAGCACATCGATCCAATTGGTTTTGGAAGTCATACCGGGTATATCCTTCCTGAAGCTGTAAAGGAAGCTGGTGCCGTGGGAACCTTGATAAATCATTCTGAACATAGGTTAAGGCTGGCAGATATTGAAGAATGCGTGAGGAGGGCCAAAGAAGTTGGCCTTGTTACATGCGTGTGTACAAACAACTTAGAGACATCCAGGGCAGCATCTGTTCTTTCCCCAGACTTCGTGGCAGTGGAGCCTCCTGAGCTCATCGGAGGGGATATTTCAGTCTCCAAGGCACAGCCTGAACTCGTTTCGAAAACTGTGGATGCGGTAAAGGCGGTATCACCAAATGTGAAGGTGCTCTGTGGTGCAGGAGTTAAAAATGGCGAGGATGTGAAAAAGGCATTGGAACTTGGTTCGGAAGGAATTTTACTGGCTTCGGGTATCGTAAAAGCAAAAGACGTGGAAGCCGCGACAAGGGATCTGATTAGCGGATTGATATAGGCTCATTTCTGAAACACACCAATTTCTTTTAGATATGTACAATCTGCAATGGAACTTGTTTCTTTGCAATCATCGCATACCTTGATCATCCTTTTAACTCTGATAAATGAAAGGGAGCCTGCAATCCAAACACAGATAATAAATATCATTGTATTGAAAGTCCAATGAAAAGGCAAGGAGAATATTCCCAGGGTTGTGAAACCAAAGCCAAGACCCAGTAAGGTTTTAATTACCACCTTTTCCCCCTTCTTTTTTGATCTGTGCAAAAGGCTGATAAACTGAAATGACCCACATAGTATTCCAAGAATGATATAATGGAAGGTTATGAGGCTTATCACTCCAAATATTCCAAGTAGTACATTGATAATTGCGATAGGGTAAGACGTAAAGCAACCAAGGCAATATCTCCTATCTCCAATGCGATATACATCGTTCTCAAATTGGGGGCAAGGTGGATGATGTGATAGGAGAATCGGTTTCATATTCCCCAAAAATGACCGGAAATCATGGATTTCTTCCTTTTTCGTCAATAAAGAAGCCCCCGAATCTGTTTGTATCCGTATAAAGCGTAATATACGAGCACGTTAATTAAATCTAAGGGGATTTATTGATCTTCACCCCTCTCTTCTTTTGGCAGATATAAGATCAAGAAAAAAGATAAACCTGCCATGACAAAACAAATGGCTGCCATGACCCAGGGAAGAGCCGGATACGTTAGTTTCAAGCTCTCTCCTATCTCCTCGGCCACCATATCCAACAATGTGGGAAACAACATCCATCCGATTCCGTACCATAGGAACAGAACAGACCAAACCTTGGCAAGCTCCCGAAAGCTGGATGATTTGAACATCATTGACTCACCCCAATTGTAACCAATAGATTATAAGTTCCGTGGATGAACATGGCTACAATGAGCCAGAAGATGAAAAGACGTGGATTATCTGTTCGTTTCCATTCCGCGACTCCGAACCCAGCTGTGGCACTGGCTAAAAGATGGACAGGAAATGATAGGCGCATCAAGAGTATTAGGTAGGAGCCGTGAGGGGAGTATTGGATCCAAAATGATTGAAAATAGGCGTAATCCTCCAAAATGGCAAAACCTAAACCTGCAACAACCCCCATTAGAACCCAATGGATAGTTCTGAATCTGGTCTCCTCTTCTGTTTTTAGGATCCATAGTGCGAATATTTTACTGCTCTCCTCCACAACGGGTGCTATAATTGTTACAACAAATAATAAAAACAAATTAACAGAAAACAAACCTATTGGAAAACCCAAGAGCATGTATATTGTATTTGTAAACATTGCAATAAATCCTGAGGTTGCCCCCGTCACGAAAACGATATAAAGCAACATAGGAGAATAACCTGTGCTACGGTAAGGTTGAAGGATTTGAGTCCTCGATTGTATGTCTAGATTTGATAGGTTACCTATTTCTTTAGTAGAGATAGAATTTTGCACCGATACGTGCAAGTCGTATTCCCTGTATACCTCGATTTTATCCAAATGTCTTTGGGAATGATCATTAACATCCCTTATTAGCATGTAAGACCAGAAAAGTCCAAAGAAACCTGAGCTGGGATGATAGAAGACAAGAAGATAGCCGATGATACAGAATGCGGCAATGAAGCCGTATAAATAAAGTTCGCGGTTTTTAGTTACTGTTCCGTGGGCCATATAGGGTGTGATGATTTCTAATCCAAGATTCCGGCCTGCAGATTCAAGCTCTCTATATACCTCATTTAGGACATGATCATGTTTCCTCAATTCCGCCATCATCTTATGATGGATAAGGTAGAAAGCCACAGGCCAAATCGGGGTAATGAACAAAAGGGTAATGATATATTTCATTTCTTTTGGAATGCGCTGTCGGTTCAGAAGTGGGCTGATCTGAAATTGAATACCAGCGATGTCACCATAATATGAATCCCATCCTCCACGATTTTGCGAGCGATACATGTGCTCTTTTTTAATTTTATCGAGAAGAGACACTACATATTGAAGTTCTGTTTCATAGTGCTCGTCGAGCTTCTCCCATGACCCTATAAGAAAAGGTAGGTTTAGGATGTTCACCGTTCCTATGATGATCCAAATTAACATTACCTGCCAGAAAGAGAAATTGTAAAAGAATAGGGTCATTCCTGCCAAGACAGAAAGCAGTATTGTTATAGATTGGACAAATAGGAATCCATTGGAGAGAAACGGAATGACAATTGGTCTTTTGGGACTAACATATGGTGCATAAGTTCCCCCAAATTGCGATGAAACGGGATAGGGGGATTGAGGATACATAATCTACCTCTATATTTTTCTTAGTATAACACGTGAAGTTGGTCCTCGAATCTCCATTGTGTCTGGAAGTGGTCGTTGTAGTCCTTGATAATAACCCACTGCCAATAAATTCCAAATAACGGAATGCAGCATGAGAGAATCAGATATACCCCGAAATTCCTTGGCGGAAGGGATTGCCAGGAAGGAACCACAACAGCCCGTCCCATTTTCTGTGCAACGGCCTGGGTCTGTTGCATAATCGCGATATCCCTGTTGTGGTGCTTGAAGATGTCTTTCATTAGGAAATAGAGAACATACATGGCTCCGACCCAAGGAAGTATGATCATGATAATGATATTGAGAATCGGGCTTCTTTCAACCTCGTCCGAGTTGGCCTCGGCATGAAGGCTATTTAAAGTGGCCATTTCTGTGGATACTGGAACGCCTTGTGCGCCCTTTTCACCGATAAGTTCGATGATACCCTCTCTTAAATGACGCTCCCTTTGAAAATGGGTTGTTCTACGCTTGATCATTAAATACCAGGGATAGAGTACAACTGCGGCAAAAACCGCGAATCCCACCGCAACCGTAATTACAAATGCCCAAAGAAAATCTTCACCGGCTTTCTCTGCTTCTTCGGTATCATCTACATCGATACCTGAATAGGCTGCAATTAAAATAAGGAAAATGACAGCTACCATAACTATCCAAGCTATCAACGGAGCCAATGCCCAAAGAGGGGTCATCAACCTGTCGGATTCGGATCGCTGTCGAATCGCCTCATCTATCTTCATTCTTCCGTACCCTATTTGACCTCCAGGTCCCCCTGGGGGAGGTCCTCCTGGTGGTCCGGGATACGGTGGTTGTGCCATTTGTTGAGGTGGGGGTTGCGGTTGAGGTTGGGGTGGTGCTCCCGCAGCGGGAGTAACTACCTGCGGCTGTCCACAATTTGGACAGACATTAACATCCGGCGCAATCTGGGTTCCACATTTCTCACAGAACGGCATGTTCAGCCCTCGCATCCAGGGTATGTTGTTTTTATTTATATTAATTTCGACGCAATTATTTGGATATCGAAGGTAAATAAATATATGTCCTCCATTTATCGATAATAGGGATTCTTCTCTTCCCAAAACCTTTATACCAGCTCATTTCTTTCTGCGCAATTACACAAGGAGAATGAACATGGTATCGGATTTATCATGCCTTCCCACTGGCGTAGGAAGCCTGCCTCACACATCTTCACTTGAGGCTTGCGATCTCATATTGAACAATCTATCTGAGATACCCTTTTGGCCCCAGCTTTCCAATATCTCATTTAAGGAGAACATGTACGCTCAGTTCGTATACAATTTACCTGGAGTTGTAATTGACGAGGAAAAAAAACGGGTTTTTTTGAACACATCCCATGAACCCAAAGACATGGAGGATTTCTTATCGCAGATAATGGCTGAGAATGTTGACTACTTTGCATATCAGAAGGATTACTTCCGTGGGTTGTACGAGATACTTGAGTTGAAGGATAGACTGGGTGATATTAAATTATTCAAAGGTCAGATTACTGGTCCCATAAGTCTTGGCTTTCAGGTAACAGATGAGAATCGGAAGCCTATTTACTACAACGATTTTTACAGGGACCTGATGATCAAGAATCTCAAGATGTTGGCTAGATGGCAGCAAAGGACCCTAAAAGGACTTTGTGATAGAACCATGATATTCCTTGATGAGCCTTATCTTTCCATGATAGGTTCGGCCTTTGCAAGCATAGACAGAAACAAGGCAATCGCACATATGAACGAGGTGCTTGATGGAATAGAAGGAATCAAAGCCATACACTGCTGTGCAAACACGGACTGGTCCTTGGTTCTTGATACAAACATCGAGGTGTTGAACTTCGATGCCTATGGATATGCAAAAAACCTGTTTCTGTACTCGGAAAAGGTAATAGATTTCATCAAATCTGGTGGAATAATTGCCTGGGGAATCGTACCAACATTTGAAGAGGACTTGGCTAAGGAAAGCGCAGACAGCCTGACAGAACGTCTTGAAAACAACATGAAAACTCTTTCTGAAAAGGGCATATCCTTGGATGAAATCCTTTCCTCTTCAATAATTACACCCTCATGCGGCCTTGGCCCGTCCACCGTTTTCGCTGCCGAAAAAGCATTCCCCATTTTAAAGGAAGTATCAGGAAAAATGAGAGAAAAATATGGATTATGAAAAGTATCTTCGAGAGGTAGATGATTTTGACATTTATAATTGGAGTTACAGGCAAGGGAGGAGTGGGAAAGACCACGGTATCTGCCCTTCTTATCAAGGCAATTATTGAAAAGAAACTAGGGGTTATACTGGCTGTTGATGCAGATCCCAACTACAATCTGAATCAAAAGCTTGGTGTGGTAATTGAAAATACAATCGGCAGTTTAAGGGAAGATATTGTAAAAGCTGTTGACTCTTTACCCCAGTCCATGTCAAAACATGATTATGTGGAATATCAGGTTCGGATGGCTCTTACTGAATCAGAGAATTTCGATCTCCTTGTCATGGGGAGACAGGAGGGCCCTGGCTGTTACTGCTACATCAACAACATCCTGAGAAGTTATGTCGATACCCTCACTGACAACTACGATTTCATAGTAATAGACAACGAGGCTGGAATGGAGCATTTGAGTAGGAGAACCACGAAGGCCATGGATGTTCTCATCGTTGTATCTGATGCATCCAAGATAGGGATTGAGACAGCTGGAAGGATAAAGAAGCTTGCTGAGGCCATGGAACTTAAAATCGGAAAATATGTATTGATTGTAAATAGGGTAATAGGTGAAGGGACAATTGATAGTAATTTTGCAGATGAACAAGGATTTGATGCTGTATATATAATATTTGGAGATACCGAGGTTGAAAGTTATAATGCCCAGGGAAAGAGCCTCCTTCTACTGCCCAAAAAATCAAATGCAGCCACAGGCGTTGAAGCGATACTGGGCAAGATACTAGAGGATAATAAGAATGAATAATATTATTTCCCACCCAAAGACTCCAAAAGAGGAGATCGTAAAAAGGGTATCCCGACTACAAAATGAGATGACATCTGAGAATATAGACGGGGTTATGATCCTCCAGCAGGCTGACAAGTTCTATTTCTCAGGCACTGTGCAAAACGGTGTTATTTTTATCCCAGTGGATGGAACGCCAATTTTTATGGTAAGAAAGAGCCTGGAAAGAGCGCAGGAAGAATCTGAATTGGATAATATTGTTCCTTTTAAAAGTTATAGCCAGATACCAGGGATAATTAAGGAGCATGGATTTACTAGCCTTTCTAAAATTGGCCTTGAACTGGATGTGATGCCAGTGGCCATATTCAGGAAGCTCGAGGGTACTTTTTCTGGCACCGAAATCATAGATGCATCCAAATCAATAAGGAAGATCAGAATGGTGAAGTCCGAATACGAGATCAAGACCATGAAAAAAGCTGGGAAGATTCTCAAAGGTGCTATGGAGGAGGTCCCGAATTTACTTGCAGAAGGCAAATCAGAAATCGAGCTTGCAGCTGAAACCGAGATCATACTGCGTAAGAAAGGCCATCAGGGAATAATAAGAATGAGGAAATGGAACCAGGAATGCTTCTATGGTCTTATTCTATCTGGAGAAAGCGGAGCGATCTCCAACTATATGGATGCACCTTTGGGTGGGATGGGCCCGTGCCCCGCTGCACCCCGCGGCGCATCACCAAAGAAGATAAAAAAGAAAGAGCCCATTATTATCGATATGGTTAGTGCGTACAACGGATATGTTGTTGACTGCACCCGTACCTTTTATATTGGGGAATTGGACCAAAAACTTCTTAAAGCCTTGGATTTGAGCCTACAAATCCAAGAAGCAGTAATTCAGGAGTTCAAATCTAATGTGAATCTTAGGGAAATATACGATATGGCGCAAAAAATGGCCTCGGATGCCGGATTTGGGGATTATTTCATGGGATTTGGCAATTCCAAGGTCAGGTTCCTGGGGCATGGCGTGGGCCTTGAGCTGGATGAATTGCCGGTGATCGCCGAAGGATTTGATTTTACATTAGAGGAGAATATGACCGTGGCCATCGAGCCTAAGTTCCTATTTCCTAAAGTGGGTGCTGTGGGCGTGGAGAATACCTGGGCAAGTAAGAAGGGAAGGCCAGAGAAGATCACAGAAATGGAGGATGTGTTGATAAAATAGAAATGCAGGTTCGTGTTCGCCATACAATGTAGAGGCGCATCATAATAAATTCCATTTATTTTCGGTTTTATATTGAATCTTGATCACCTAGCTTCTCGAGATTCTTTAACCCCTGCAAAACTATATATGGCTAGAAAGTAATAGGAAAAAACGAGGTAAGGAGATGCCCTACTGTCAAAACTGTGGAATCCAGGTTGCCCAAGGATTGGGATTTTGCCCGAATTGCGGGGTACCAGTACCATTAGAACAGCCTCTATATGATCAACAATACTCTCAACAATATCCCCCCCAGCCTCAATATTATCCCTCAGAACCATCATCAAGTGTACCCATTTTATTGGTAAGTATCGCTGTTGTGGCAGTAATTATCGTGGCTTTGGTGCTGGTGTTTTTAATGGGAGGCGGAGGCGGAGGGGGTGGAGGAGGCAAGAGTATCACGATGTCAGTTGACGAATTACAGGGAGATATTGAAATTGACGAAGAATACGATTATCAAGGATATGATCGGTATTATTCCTTCCAATTTAAATCCTTAAATCCAGGGGATACGATGAATCTCAAGGATACGATAACTGAAATGGATTATGACAACTCTGATGATGAAACTTTTATCGAATTGGGCGATGGCCCGGATTTTTATTTTGAAGGTGATTTAACGGATGAGTTTGACATGGGCGACGAGGTTATAATAACTTTACATGTAATTCACGACGAGTGGGATGAATATCGTGATGGGGAAGAATGTCACTTTGAGTACGAATTCTTTGAAGAGATGTGGGATAGGGAGGATAATGAGGTAGAAAATAAGGTACTACCCCAAAGTAAAATTAAACATGCTTAGAATGACATTTTTAATCTATTTTATTTGAAAGTGAAAATACGATTTTGTTAATAATTTTCCATGAATCTACCATTATAAAAAAAAACTTTAAATAGTTATAGGTTTATGGGGGTTTGGAAGGATTTGGGAGAATCATGAGCATATCTCTTACCATTGGGGTTTTTGTTCTCTTACCCTGTGGTACCTCCTAGAGTCTCGCTCTTTCTACCATCTCCCAATCCTCTCTTTTCTTGAGGTTGTTAGATTATGGAGTTATATAAAGCAAGGAATATGCGAGTTTACGCCCGAATCTATGAAACAGCGTGGTAAATGGACGTTATAGTACTAAAATATGAATAAGTCCTTTGAGATGGGGTATTCGGAACATTTATATAGGACTTGAAAACCCTTATATAATATACCTTACATACCTACCGTTTCAAAGGGTAAGCAGGTATTGGGTGAAAACATGATACGTTTTGGGCCTGGGGGGATACCGCTTTCGTGCAAGGGGAGGACACTCAGGGACGGTTTGGAGGATGTGCACACCCTTGGCCTTACAGCAATAGAAGTTCAATTCGTCAGGGTGAACCTGGTTGAGCGCTATGTTTCAGAAGAAGAGGTTGGACTTACACCCAGGGATATTGAGGGCGAACTGGTCGTGGAAGTTTTCAGGAAACATCCCAGCAAAAAGAACAGGGAAAAGATAATAAATCCGGACGTAAAATTCAAGCCAGGTGATGTCCGCTGTTCCTTGGCGTCAGGAATCGTCAAAGACTACAGCGAATTGGCGGAGCTAAAAGATATATCGAAGGAGCTTGATATCTTCTTTTCGATTCATACTCCATACTATATGGATTTAATAGGTGGAGGAGATATTACAGAAAAGAGCAAGGACAGTATCAAATGGTGCGGGATACTTGGAAATGAAATCGGCGCTAAAGTTATTGTAACACACCTGGGATTGTATGGAAGGTACACTAAAAAGAAGGCATCCGAAAGATTGATCAACAATGTACGAGAACTCCGAGATTGGTATAAAAAACGGGATTTCATATCGCAGATAGGCATTGAAACAAGCGGAAAACAGGAAGTATTCGGTGATTTGGACGAGGTTTTAGTCGTATGCAAGAGGGTTTCTGGTGTAATACCGGTTTTAAATTTTGCACACATTCATGCCAGAGGAAATGGCAGCCTTAAAAAGCGGGAAGATTTCCAGGAGATCTTCGATAATGCACTTAAGGCAACAAAAGACAACCTGTACTCGCATTTCTCTGGTGTGGAATACGAAAATGGAAACGAAAATAGATACACACCAATTAAAAAGGGCGATTTAAAATTCGAGCCCTTGGCAGAGTGTATCCTCGATAATAACATCAACATAACGATAATTTCCGGTTCTCCTCTTCTAGAGCATGACGCCATGTATATGAAGGTCATATTGGAGCGGGTGCTGACGAGGCGGGAGGCAAAGGCCATGAGAGCTGCAGCAAAGAAGGAGAGCAAAAAAGCCAAGGTGGTTAAAAAGGCCAAAGAGACAAAAGGGGTAAAACGCGCAAAGGGCGCCAAAAAGACAAAAGGAGCCAAAAGTAGCAAAAAGAAAAAGGGAGCCAAAGTAGCTAAAAAGAAAAAAGCGGGGAAAGGAGGAAAAGGAGGAAAGAAGAAATGAGCTTTACCCAGTCTGTTAAGTATATAACAAACACTTTACAGGAAGTTTTATCAAACAATGATTCTGCTCAGATCGATGAGGTTATCGATTATATTTTGAAAGCTAAGAAGGTCTTTGTCTATGGTGTAGGACGATCTGGTCATGTTGGGAAGGGTTTTGCTATGCGATTGGTGCAGCTTGGATTAAAAGCCTATTTCATAGGCGAGACCATCACGCCCATAGTGGAGGCAGAAGATGCTGCTGTAATAATCTCCAACACTGGAGAAACAATGTCGGCCATTCAAACTGGAAATATAGTGAGAAGAGTGGGGGCAAAGGTGGTTGTGGTGACCTCAAATAATAAATCTAAATTGGCCCATTGCGCAAATATCGTTGTTTGCATTCCAATTGATGATGAGACAAGAGAAACAGGCCTCGCTCCATTAGGAACGCTATTTGAGGACGCGTCCATGATATTCTTGGATGGGGTGATATCAGTGCTCATGGCAAAGCTGGGCGAGACCGAGGAAAGCATGCGGGGAAGGCATGCTATAATGGTGTAGTCATCACTTAATTTTAAGAATCGTCGTAAAAGGATTCCTATTTATTTTTAAAATGGATGCCTCTCCTCCTCCGATTTCTAGCCTTATCGAAAGGGTATCAGCATCGGTTTTTTCGATTCTAGGATTGAGGCTGTCAGCCTCGAGGGCTGAAATCAACGCCTTTTGATAGAAATCGCTTTTTTCGTAAAAAGCCTCTTTAAGCCTCTCGATTTTATCGGTGACGGAATAAACCTTCTTTTTATCAATTCTCTCGACGGTTACAAGGTCTGAATCTTCAAGCGAAAGGAGTATCAACGAGAGCATTTGTTGATAGGTGTTTAAGATATCACACAATTCCCTTTGAGTCTTCTTCGGCTGCGCTTCGATAGCAAGATAAACTCGTCTCGTATCATCTCTATTCAGTAAAGCAAGAATCCTGCACTCCTCTGAATCTATTATATTTCTCAGAGGAGTGTAGATTTTTTTTCTACCAAGCGAGCTCTCTGAGATCAAATCAGCGTCCCTCATTTTTCTCAAGTGCCATCTCACGTTTTGAACAGAGTATCCCGTTTTTCTGGAAATCGCACGAAGGTGGCTTCCGGGAAAGTTACATATTAATTCGAATATTCTCGCCCTGGATGGATTCATTAAAAGGGATGATTCTCCAACTTTCAAATCGGTTTTTGTCAAAATACCCTCATAGGGTCCTATTTTCCGGCGAAAGGCCTTGGCTATACTTTTATCAGCCACATTTTCACCTTCAAGGATAGAACATCAATGCTCGATACCCTTTCTTGCTATTGTACCCTTTTCAAATGGATGCTTCACATTCTCCATACTGGTTATCAAATCCGCCTTCTTGAGGATTTTTTCATGGGCATTACGGCCCGTGATGACGATCTCCACGTTCGCGGGTTTGTTGTCTATTAGTGTCAATACTACCTCAATATCAACCAATTTGTAATCAATAGCCACATTCAATTCGTCCAAGATCACGATGTCATGTTCACCCTTTTGGACGACATCCTTTGCATGTGCAAGAGCTTCCCGGGCAAATTGAATATCCTCCTCTTTCGGTTTCTTCTTATCCACAAAATTTGGCCTTCCATATTGTACTATGGTGAGATTCGGAATCCATTGTGCGGCTCTTAACTCACCATATTCTATATCTCCTTTCATAAATTGTATCATAAAGACCGAGAGTCCGTGGCCGCAAGCTCTCAAAGCCAAACCAAGTGCTGCTGTGGTCTTTCCCTTGCCATCTCCCGTGTACACCTGCACCAAACCATGCTTCAGTCCTTTTTCTGACATGACTCTCACCAATATGAGGGCCTCAGGTAGCCTTCGCTGTCCATTCTTCATTAGGCCCAATTACGGCATGCGAACTTCATTTAAGAAAAAAACAAATACGAGACTCTAACCCGCACTTTCAAGATAACCTTCGACCTTTTCAATGTTAACCTTCCAGACCTTTGTGGTATCTATGGGTTCGTTATCGTAATACGGTTCTAAAATCTCGAGCTTATAAAGATATTCCAAGACCTTTTTATTTGCCCTGCCCTTTCTTGTGGTCCCCATGACCTTTCTTATACGCTCGTTCGTCACAATTACATTATGGTACCTATTGTATCTATCGTAAAGCATATGTATTATCGGCAGAACCTTCTCGTCCATCTTCACGCAATCACACTCTCCATTTTATGATTCAACAGTAGTTGTTATATCAATAGATAAGCCTTACCTTAAAGGGGGTATGTATTTTGTTATATTTATACCCCTATGGTTGAATATTATAGATTCAACCATGAGATGGCCTTCAAAAATAATGTTTTAAAGATGTATATGATGCCTGCAATATGTTTATTGGAAGGCTCAGTTTAAATGGTGTGTCTAGCAGATTTTTCAAATCAACGAATTTGAGGTTTTTAATGCTAAACCAGAAGATTCTCTGAGGTTTCCAACAGATGAAAAACGCAAAAAAATGTACCAATCTTTATTTATATCGTCTTTTATAATAAAGTAAAAATACCATGAAACATAAACTAACTCTCAATTCGCGATGTGAAATGACCGCTGGGAAGGTAATGAAGCACAGATTTATTGAATAAGATTATCTACCTAGCCATTGGGCCAGAATATAAGGGGGGAGGTATAATGAACAATAAAAGAGTGAACATAGGCTGCGAAAGAATTCTTAAAGACTTTTTTAGCGAAGTAAAGGAGGTTAAAATATGGAACTATCAATAAATAGTAAGAGATTAGGCCAGGCAGTAGGAACGTTAATTGTTGTTGCAATGCTGATATTACCTGCAAATGTTGATTTGCAGTTAAAAGAAATGTCAGCAGGAAATATAAGCCCAGATGCAGACGCTGGTGGCGACAAACAAGTAGATGTATTTAAGGAAGTAATTTTCGATGGTGGAGGCTCGAACGACCCTGATGGTGGGAGTATCGTTGAATACAAGTGGCTCTTTGGAGATGGTAAACAAGGATATGGCATGATCATAAGTCATGTTTATTCATCAAGTGGCATATACAAAGTCCAACTAAGAGTTAAAGATAATGAAGGGACATATGGTTATGATAACATATCTGTCCGTGTCAACATACCCCCAGTAGCAATTGCTGGTATTATTCTGGATGGTGTAAGTGTCGTAACCGAGGAAGTTATTGTGGATGTGAATGAAGATATACAGTTCGACGCTTCCAATTCCTATGATCCCGGTAGTCCCGAAGGCCCTAATTACGGTTATATAGAAAAATACGAATGGATCTTTGCGGACGGAACAATAGGGCAGGGATTATCCCCCATCCACTCTTATGATCAGGAAGGCATAAGACATGTGATTCTCATAGTGACTGATAACAGCGGCTCAAAATCCTCAGATTCTATACAGGTGGTTGTGCACAACGATCCACCGATATCAGATGCAGGGGCAGATATTATAACAGATGAAGATAGCCCTGTAACTTTTGATGGAAGTGGAACCTGGGATACACCTCTTGATCATCCCTGGTTAACCTATGATTGGGATTTTGGTGATGGTGGCATCGGAAATGGTATAAATCCAACCCATATTTATACCCACTCAGGATTGTACTTCGTAAAGCTGATGGTGACAGATAATGAGAATTCTGTAAGAGAGGACGACTTGACTGTTCTAGTAAAAAATGTACCTCCAATAGCAAATGCTGGCTCAGACCTTATAGTGAATGAGGATGATACAGTAACCTTTACTGGATTAGGTACAGACACAGCCTCTGATCAACCAATATTAAGCTATCATTGGGATTTCGGGGATGGTGCATCAGGAAGCGGGGAAACAACCTCCCATATTTACACGAAATCAGGTGTATATATTGTAGAGATAACCGTAATTGATGATGATGGGGAGAGTGATTCTGACACAATGACAATAACAGTAAATAACGTTGCCCCTGTCGCCTATGCAGGAACTGACAGAACCGTTTACGAGGATGAGCTTGTGTTCCTTAGTGGAAGTGCTACCGACACTCCATCTGATCTACCGACAATAAACTATGAATGGGATTTAGGAGATGGAACATATAAAACAAGTAGATCTGTTACCCATACTTACCAACATAACGGTATGTTCGATGTTACTTTAACAGTTACAGATGACGATGGAGCTGTTGGGCAGGACAATATGAATGTGATAGTTAGCAATGGTCAACCTATGGTATATGCAGGAGCAGATATGGTTGTAAACGAGGATCAGGAGATAATCTTCGAAGGCAGAGCTTTCGACACTCCCTCTGATATTCAATCCTTGGGTTTCAATTGGAACTTTGGAGATTCCACAACAGGTTCAGGTCCGAATCCAAGCCACATTTATCCAAATTCAGGTATTTATCTAGTCACCCTTGAGGTTTTGGATGATGATTTGCTACTCGGCAAAGACACACTTACGGTTACAGTAGAAAATGTGAATCCAAAGGTGAATCCAATAATAATAATTCCACCATTTCCCACCATATTAGAGAACGACATATTAGATTTCTCAGGAAGTGGTGTGGATACCCCATCGGACCAGCTAATCCTGGGCTTTTCATGGAATTTCGGTGATGGAGTTAATGCTGTTGGTGCAACTGTGAGTCATGCATATATGGATGCTGGAATTTACACAGTAACATTGACTGTAACTGATGATGACGGTGCTGCCGATACCACAAACATACAGGTATTTATTCACAGGCATTCATTTGAGGTACAAATCAGCGAGCAAGTCGATATTCTAGTTGGTGAAACTGCTACTTATATTATAACAATAAAAAATACAGGAACGTTGGATGACTGTTATGATATTATTTTAACCACTAGTATTGATCCTACTTGGTTGAGCTTTCCGGTATCAAGTATTTCAGTTCCAGCAGGAGGTATAGGTAGTGTTTTCCTTTGTGTTACTCCTCCAAGCGATTTTCCATTGGACGATTCCATAGACTTGGACTTTGAGTTGCTGGTTATTTGCGGCCACGATTCTTCAGAGCTCAGCAATGCACCACTTTCTGCGACCATAAGCAATTCCGTCAGTGTATTTGAGACCTACGAAAGCAGATTGCGGTGGGCTCAGGTTGAGGTTGAGAGTTTGATTTCAGATCCTTCTGGTGGAAATCCAACGGATGCTACACTTTTGAAGGCTCTCGAAGAGATAAGCGAGGCTCTGTTCTTTGCCCCTACAATAGAATCTCCAGAGTTTGACTTTGTGAAATCCTTTGAGCATGTGAAAGAGGGAATACATAATCTTGAGATGGTGAGCAGTGAGGTTCCAACTGATTATATCATTGATTTGCTACTTTCTGCAGTGAATGATAGGGTAAAAAATACGATAATCATCGCTGAGATACAGGCAGAATCAGATAATATCCATGTGATCGATGCTTGGGCGATATATGCAGATGCACAAAGTAGAATCGCTTCAGGTGATTACGAAAATGGCATGGAGCAGTACAAGAACGCCCATACGGAGGCCGAAAGAGCAGAGGGCGAGTGGGTGCCAAGAGAATACGACGCCGCTCTTCTTCAGGCAGTTTCCGATATAGACTCATTATTGACAGGTCCCTATTCTAAAGAGGCATTGGCTGAACTGCAGCAGGCAAAGGATGAGCTGATGTTAGCGCAGGACAAAGCAGGTGATGGACTGCTTCAGGATTCCTTTGTAAATGTCAAAAGCGCTGTTGCGCATTTGCAAGATGCAGGGAGTTATGGAGCACCGACATCAGATATCGTGATAGATCTGACAGAGGCAATAGAAGAAGCAGTAAAGATGTTGATAATCGAGACCGAAACCCATGTGGGTATGGAGGTAAATGATATCAAGCAAGCCTGGAACAAATTCTACCAGGGCCAGGCATTTGCTGCAAATGGCCAATATCTCCAAGCCATTGATAAATACGATAGAGCTTATTCTCATGCTTTGCTTGCCGAGGATTGGATTCCAATTGCTGATGCAGGAGTAGATCAAATCGTAAATGAGGATGATATAATAAACATAGATGCATCAAATTCCAGAGACAGAGACGGGATCGTGCTCTTTTATGAGTGGGATTTCATGGACGGCACTACAGATACTGGAGTTTTCGTATCCCATAGTTACTCCATCGCAGGAACCTACACGATAATTCTTAAAGTCACTGACAATGAGGGCCTAATCGATTTGGATTTCGTTTTGGTGACAGTAGAGAATACCGCGCCAATAATCGAAGTAGGAACCGATAGGACAGCCTACGAGGATGAGATATTATTATTCAAAGCCGATTACTCTGACACTCCCTCCGATCTACCTGATTTGATATTTTCCTGGGATTTTGGTGACGGTACATTCGGCTCTGGAGTATATACGACCCATTCATATACGGATGAGGGGATCTATACTGTTACATTGACTGTGACAGATGTGGATGGTTCTTACACAACTGATACCTTACTTGTGAATGTAATTAATCCCGCACCAAAAGCCGATGCAGACTTTTATAAGATGGTAAATGAGGATGAACAGATTATCTTCGAGGGTTATGGCTACGATACCCCTTCTGATATGCCATTTTTATCCTATTATTGGAACTTTGATGATGGCAGCACTGCATCCGGTGCTTTGGTTACCCATACCTATTCATACCGAGGAATATACAGGGTTACCTTGACCGTCACAGACGACAATGGAGATAGTGGAACTTATACAGTCTATGTAACTGTCTTAAATATTGCTCCATTAGCAAATGCAGGGTGGATCCAAAGTGT
>CP070751.1:3169314-3184240 GCA_020348445.1 Thermoplasmata archaeon | reverse complement strand
CATCTATAACATATGGATTCTTACCACCACCTGCAACTGATCCATTATCAACTATGCCATCCCTTCCCACCACATTTTGCTCTCGTCCTAGATAATCGTCATATGCCCCTTCACTTGGTTCATCGAAATCTGACCAGTAATTACCGCCGCTCGGATAGCCATCATCCCATTGGTTTCCATTATAGGTATCATCGAATGCTTGATCGGTATTATTAATAATATTGTTATGATATATCCTATTATCAGATGATGATTCGAGTGTTATGCCACGCAAATAATTCAATATTATAGTATTGTTTTTAATAATGTTATTGTCCGAGTCTTTAATGATGATGCCCCAACCGTTCCAATATGCTTTGTTGCTTGTTATAGTGTTATTACTTGAAGACCACGAAAGAGAGATGCTATAAAAATTATAAGATAAATTGTTACCTCGCACATTGTTATTGTTTGATGAACCGCGAAGCTCAATCCCCCATTCACTGAATGAAACATTATTACCGATTATATTATTATTGTTTGAAGATGTATAAAGACTTATACCTTCATTACCTTCAAGGGGCATATCATTTTTTGTGATATTGCTGTTTGATATCGAGATGAGTTTGATGCCAACAAGGTCTTTTGAAACCTTATTCCCAGAGATGTTGATTCCGCTGGAATACCAGCAAATTATACCATAATAGCAACCCGAGACGTTGTTGTCTGTAATGTTAATATTCATTGAGTATGCAACATTTATTCCATACGTGGTCTTATTTATATGCAAGTTTTTCGCGTTGATATCTGAACAATTGACAAGAATCAACTGTCCGATTGGTATCCCATCGATATTAAAGCCGCTGCAATTCTTGTAGTAATACAAAGGCTTTCCATTAACAATATTGCTAGTAGGTATATTGTGAGAATTGAAATGTGACAGTTGTAATCCTCCTATAAGAATACCACCTGGGGCTATGTTGTTACCTATAATTGTATTATTGGAAGAACGCCCAACGTGAATACCCCATCGACTATTCAATGGTGTAACCTTATTATTTGTGATGTTGTTGTTATTGGATAACCAAAGATTGATGCCGCAATAGGTCGATATATTATTGCCTAAAACAATATTGTTTGATGAATCATCAAGATCGATACCCCAACTGTTTGATGACATATTGTTGTTCATAACCCTACAATTCTGGACATTGTCTAATTTTATACCTGTTCTAGTCATGGGGCTAGTCCCTATAAGAGTAAATTCTGTGATGTTTACCCAGTCCGCGACAACATTTATTACATTTCCCATATTTCCGCCATCAATTATCGTGGTATCCTGATTTTCACCTGTGAGATTTATTGTCTTATTCATTACCACATTCTCATAATATGTCCCGCTGTAGACATAAACAGTATCCCCATCCTTGGCCGCATTGATCGCCTCCTGTATTGTGGGATAATCAGTGGGAACATAAATTGTTGCACCAATGGAGGTTGGTATTAGATTTTTATCAGGAGCAATGAACATAATAATTGATATGATAAAAAGCAAGCAAACTACGACAGATGAGCGTTTTAGCGCTTTAACCCTTTTCTCTCTTCGCCAGATATTATCCGTATGTATACGCCCCCTCCTTTATCCTGCAAAATCTAAATTTACTTATTTAATATGGTTATGTGTATATATAAAGATTCTGAGAATGGAGAATAAATCAGAAGAATCTAAAGAATTTACTATTGCCATTGAAGGTTGTTGTGGTAGAGAGTGAATAAATAAAGTTATTTTCCTTCACCTTTCAAATACCTTCTTTTTCATCTCTTCTATAAAATTTTATGGGGGAACATCCCAAATCCGCTCATGCTTTGAGTGAATATAGTATCCTCTTCCCACCTCGAAATAATCGAATTCCTCGATTTCATCCCAAGTTTGGGTCGAGGCATCGTAGGTCCAGATCGCATTAAGATCTTGATCAAAAATTATGTTGTTCAAAGCCTCGGTTCTGGTCTTATTGCTCGAAGATGGATACCCTACAATATTCCAACCAGGATATAGGGTAATTATCTGGTTTTCGAAGGGTGGGCTTCCAAAGTATTCGAATAGAGCACCACCTTGCTCGGTGATATATATCCAAAAGCCCATGGTGTGGTCTATGTCATGAAAATCGTTCAAATGAGATGGTTTTAAGGAACAATTATGCTTCCAATGGTCGTTATTATCCATTGCATTATAATATTGTACTGCTTTGTATGAACCGTTTATTGAAGATAGAACGTCGCCTACGCTTGTGTTGGATTGAATATACGGGATTGAGATAAGATTCCAACCCTCATATAAAAAGATGTAATTTCCAATGGGAACTACTAACGGGTAGTTATCCAGTTGATAATACCCCTCTCCTTGATCAATAAAAGGATGGGGTATCTCGGTATCCCCAACACCATCGCCCGCAGTGCGACCATTGCTGCCATCATCCAGACCAGAATAATCGCTCCAATAGTTACCTTCACCCATGCTGTCGTCCCAAATGTTATTGAAACAATTAGTGGTATCCAAATACACCTGATTCATATTGCTTGTGATGTCGTTGTGGTGAAATACATTTTCACTTGAATCTGATAAATAGATACCATAATCGGTGTTCGAGAGGACGGTATTGCCAATGATGTTGTTTTCGTCGGAACGATCGAGATAGATGCCATACTCGTTGTTAGAGCAGGTGTTGTTAGCAACAGTGTTATTCTTAGAAGGTCGACCGCTAAATGTTAGTGTAAGCATAATGCCGTGCTCGTTATTGTGCAATGTGTTTCCTGTGATAACATTGTTTAAGGATGAGCTAAGTCGGATACCGCCACTTGGGTTGATGCTACCTAATCCATCGTGATGAACGACATTGTCAATAACGAAATTATTTGTTCCTTGCACTATGGATATGCCATCAAGTGCGTTGTTGTAGACGGTATTGTAAATGATGCTATTATTCCAAAATATGAATTCGTCATTGGAAGTTTGGTCTTCAAGGTGTATCCCATCGGCTTCATTATTGTATACAATATTTCCTATAATTTTGTTGTTGGAGTATGGAGTTCCCGAAAAAAAGATACCAGTGCCTCCGACTCCTCCTGATTTTATTTGATCGTGAACTGTATTGTTTATGTAAGTATTGTTTGATGAATCCGTGGTCCAGATACCATTCACATTGTTATAAATCTCATTCCCTTGAATATTTATGAATGAAGATGACGAGTAAATACGAATTCCAAAACAACAATCATGAACTATATTGTTACTGATATTTACGTTCGATGATGAAATTATTAATATACCTGAATGACTCGAGCCTATACTGCTATTTATCACCTCAAACCAGCTCATATTGAAGTAATTTACATTACTCACATAAACTACGTAAGGATCCCCGCACCCATCAATAATAGGTCGCATACCAAGAATGTTCTCGCCTGTTAAGTTAATGCTTTTTTCTATTAATATGTGTTCGTAATAGGTCCCATTGTATACATACACCGTATCCCCATCCTTAGCTGCATCAATTGCATCCTGTATACTCATATAAGCCCCTCCAGAACCGGTAGTATTTACATAAATAATGCCACCACTTGCAATTGATATTAGATTTTTATTAGGAACAACGAACGTAACAATTGTTATAACAAAAAGTATACTAACCATAACTGATAGGTGTTTTACCAATTTTAACCCATGATCTCTCCTCATGTAGTTATTATTAATTTGTAACACAACCTCTCCTCTATTTCGTGTAATTTAAACCGCTATTATTACTTATATTGCTTTTATTCCTTATACACCTTTCGTTTTTTACCCCAAAAAAAGGAAAAAATAAAGAGATGTTTAGGAGCTTTTCTTATCTTAGTAACTACGAGCTTTGTTCAGAACAATGTCAATCTCTTCTACCCGTACCAGCCGACTGCATCTATATCCGCTCCGTAGTATGGATCCCCTGGATCACATATCCCTGATATCCCAACAAAATGGAAATAGCGCCATTCCATTCCTGGGGTCGATGGCGTAGTAAAACCATAGTCCTGTGTATCATCCCTGAGCCAACCATCCTCTGGGTACAGGGGATCTTTAGCCTCACCAGTCCATATATATAACCGATAATACTCAAGCACAGAAGAGCTGGCATACACCGTGAAGTCTTGGCTGGCCCCCATCTCATTGCCGCTACCCAGATCGAGTAACATCCATCCGAGTTTGGGATCGAGACCGTTCGTCCCAAGGGCAGCATCATAAGGATTTGGCGCACCGAGTGCCCAATCTGGGTTCGTACAGTCTTCGGAATCTGCTACATCAACTGCATAATGCCATGTTGGTTGGGCGACTGCTGATCCACTCATCAGAACTATTACGGTTAGTAATGTTCCCAATATTGTAATAATTCTTTTCATTCTTTCTCACCTCCTTTTCTTGTTGGTATTTATATCGTCGCGCCCCACCTCGGCGCCTGCCATATCAGAGCCCAAAAATGTCAAAGGGCTGGTTCTAGAAAGTTTCAACTGGAATATCGTATTATTGTCCTTCCTCTCCCGCCTTTTTGTCACCTCCCCTTACTACAGCAACGTCATCTGCTCAAAGAGCTTGTAGCGATAATATAGTGCTCACCCCCTCTATAAATACCTTTTTGGTTCATGAACTAAAAGGTTTTATATATTAGAAAAGTAGCCAGTTGATAGAAAGGTATATATAGGCAAAAGATTCGAAAAAATAAAGATACTATCCAGACTCTATCATCAATAAAACTGATTAAGTATAGAGCATACTTAATAAAATCCAAAACTGTTTCTAGTTTCATGATATATTTTTATTGTTCAATTAACTCGATAATCTTCATCTATCGGACATATTTTCTATTTTGAAGAATGTACCCCAATCCCATCTTAAGGAAAAATTTTCGGGTCAGATAGCCGCGATTATTTTGCATGGAGCGATACAATCTAAAAGTTCTTTTATTGTAGGCTGATTAGAGTTTTCAAATGTTCTCATATAAATAAGTTTTGTACAAATTTTTACGAAGGGTTTTTATACAACTTAAAATACTAAAAAATCTAAGGGTGAGGTATAAAATATTGCGAGCGATTATAATGAGATACCTGCTGAGGTAATATATAAAGATCAGTTTCGATCTGACCATGGAATTTCGGTAATATTTTTTATCTCTAACCATCCCTATAGAAATAGTCAGACTGTTGCGATATTTGCGAGGATTGACAAAAATGCAACGGCACAACAGCCTTATTTCAGCAGATATGAGGATTCTCCTCCATCTGTTGAACTATCATAGTTCTATAAGTCTATTTGATTTACCTTTCGAATTAACACAGATTGGTATTGCCCAGAATGTTAATATAAAACGTGGATATATACACAGACCACTTAATAAATTGATAGAAGAGGGTTATATTCAAGAAGGTGTTGGACACACAAAATGTGGTAAAAGAAAAATTAAATATTATTTTCTCACAGATGATGGAAAAAAATATGCACGAGAATTAGAAAAAGGATTATCAAACTTATCGATTACATTGAAGCTATCAAATGATACATTGAAAACAATGAAATTAAAGAATATAACGCCTTATTTAGAGAAAAAGAAAATTTACCAGGGAATTATAGAGATGGATATCTATACAAACTTAAAAAAGGATGGTACACTTGATATTGTATCTCTAAAAAATATAAAAAAAACAGTTCGTTGATTTTTTTGACGGAACTGGGGAGTAATGAATTGTCTTTTATTTTTATATCCAGAAAAACCTTATATAGAATATCATATGAGAACGATACAAATCTTCGTGACGTTTGAATGAATCTCGTAATTTTTTCCAAATTTAAAATAGTCAAATGCTATTTATATCTTATCCGATATTATTTCCCAATAAAAGTGAATTTCGTGGTATCTGAAGTCGATATCTGATATCCCTCCGTCATCTTCAAAACAGTATCGAAAGCACCTTCGGGCATTACAGTTGAATGCCAATACCACCGCTGCTTGCTGTTATTAAAATAGTTGATTCCAACGCAATCTGGTATATTGTCGCAATACCAATCAGCAGTATGGTTCACATCCAGTTTCAGCGGTATCCCCATCGTATCGTATCCCTCAGAATATTCCTCGGTCCAGATTCCCACGCTGTAGGTGCTCGCCCCTTGGATATCGAGGGCATTGAAAGGAACCACCATGTAATACAGCCTCGATCCGGGATTGTTTGCCCCTGCACCGACATGGGTGGTGGTATTGGTTCCAAAATCTATAGGAGGTTCAACCCGATAATAATTATTATCAATGTCTTTAAAAAAGCCATCCCTTGTATTTGAATAATAAATCTCGTAATAATCTCCGGGGGCCATAGTTAGAGGTTCCTGCCAGGTCAAGCTCACATCCCCATCAGGACTGATTGTAACTTCAAGGTTCTGTGCTTCGAACATCGGGTCAAATCCTAAGAAACTCTTGTCATCTTTGAAAATGATCATGGCAGCAGGCAGCCCGCAAAAGGTATAGTTTGCCTTGTTGCTGAACTTGATTTCATAACCTTCTCCCAATCTCATCTTTGTATTGTTATTATTGCCGTCCCCAAGATCATGCTGCCGCCACATGTGGGTCACGGGATCCATGTATTTGATATAATCAGCTTTTGTATCCGTCGTGAAATTATCGGTCCATATTGATTGTAGGGGCTCAAGTGGGAGGGCTAGTGTCGAAACACCGGGTAAAAAGGTCGTTGTCCATTTTCCAACTGTCCTTGAAGAGGGTCCGATATCACCGTTCTCATAAACAGGTCTTATTGTATAGTAGTATTCTTGTGAGGCATTCCCCAATGCAGCATATGTGTCGTTCCAGGTGGTTCTATGGGGAATGGTACCATTGTCATCATGAAAGGAGGTATTTACCCAGAAAGAAGAGAAATCAAATCCTGTTTGTGAAGTTGCGCGGTAGATTAGGTAGTATGCCAGTCCTTGTGTTCCAGATTGTGTCCAGTTGAGGACGATATTTTCTCCCACTGCTTTGATGTAAAGCGTCAGGGGTATATTATCGCGTTCTATCACTTCGAGAGCTTTAAAGGCGACATTATTACATTCTTTTATTTCTATGATCGTATTATCGGGATCGACAACGACATAGATATTATGGATGCCATCGGGACTAGCATTCCACTGAACATCAACAATCGCATTACTTCCACCATCGATTGAAGGTATATATTTATCACTCCCTATCTGATAACTTCCGGGCATGTTTGGATCGCCATTATAGAACCTAACAATAATATCCCTGACTTCGTCAAGACCCATGTTGTGAATCGTCGCGTTGATCGTAACTATTGTGCCATTTCCCACTGGACTTGATGGATCAAAGACTATATCACTGTTTTTTACTTCCAGATCAGGTATTTCCACATCAGGTGGTGGGGTCGTCAGAGGATAATAATCCATTGCACCTGAGCCTCCGTCAAGAAGATAAGGAAAATCAACTATACCATCAGGTCCAGGCAGGTTTTGATTCGGACCGCTTGCCATATCCGGAGTTGTCCAATCGCTCCAGTAATTTCCTCCGCTGGGATAACTATCGTTCAAAATGTTGGTACCTACATAGTCTAACCCTTGAACACCGCTGCCATTGTTATCGGTGAAGGCGTTATGATAAATTGTGTTGTAACCGTCGTGATGGATATAAATGCCGTGATATATACTCGAGACGATGGTGTTACTGATGATGGTGTTGTAGCTGGACCAATCGATGTGGATACCGTACCAGTTCGAGGAGATGCTGTTACCGATGAAGGTGTTGTAGCTAGCATGATAACGGATCCAGATGCCGTCCTCATTCGAGGAGATGGTGTTACCGATTATGGTGTTGTAGCTGGATTCATAAACCCAGATGCCGTTCCCATTCGAGAATATGGTGTTACCGATGATGGTATTGTAGCCGTTACTGCAATGAGTGATTACAATGCCACTCACCGGGTTCCTGAAGATGGCGTTATTGGCGATAATGTTGTTGCTGGACTCGCTGATCATGATGCCATCCCCATTATAAGAACAATTGTTGCATTTTATGATATTTTCGTGTGACGCTCCAAGATAGATGCCTCTATTCCAGGTAGAGAAAGTGTTGTTGATAATGATATTGTTGCTGGAAGATAACAAATATAAGCCATTTCCAATTGCTCCTAAAGGCGCTCTATTCTGGATGCCGATGTTATCGGCGAGGATATTATAGTGAGAGTAAAGGAGGATGATACCATTTCTCCAGCCCGATGCGTTGTTGTCAAAGACCCTACAGTTTTGGACCATATCAAGCTTTATTCCTCCATCATCCCACTCATCACTGCTTCCAATGGCAGTAAAACCCGAAATAATCACCCAATCAACAATAACCGTTACCGTATCCCCATACCCACCCCCATCAATTATCGTGCTATCCCTATCTTCGCCAGTCAGGTTTATTGTTTTATCTACAATCACATTCTCGTAATATGTTCCGCTATGTACGAAAACCGTATCCCCATCACTTGCAAGACTTATACCGCCATTTATCGTACCCGAGTGGTTACCAAAGCCCGAACCCACGTACCATACGTTGGTCGCGCTCACGATCTCCGATTCAGAAGTGATGAAAACCAGAAATCCTGCGGTGATTACCAGGCATACGATTTCAATCGAGGCTAGTCTTTTATTCGTAACAACCCTCCTTTACCTAGACCACCGTATTTATCAATTGTTTTACTATCTTATACACTTTTCGCCTTTTAACCCAAAAGAATAGAAAAATAGGGAGATACCTGAGAGTCGGTTTTGCTCCCAGGCTAATTTGTATGTTATTTGTTCTATCTCCACGGTTTAGGCTCTCCAACCCACTGCATCTATTTCCGGGCCGTAGATTGTATCATCATGGTTCTCAAAATCGACTTCCCCTGATGTACCATTGATCTCAATATAGCGCCAATCTGGGTTTGTGGGGGTGCTAGGTGTTTGAAAGACTTTATCCTCATCATCATCTCCGTAATATGGTCCGTAACGAGCAGTTAGGCCATCGTTATATATTACAACGGTATATTCTTCGAAAATGTTAGTGCCTGGACCATACTCCCAGCCATAAACCGTGAAATCTTGTTCAGCATCCATCCAATTCTCTTCATCACCTAGATCGAGAAGCAGTACTCCGAGCGTGGGAGGACTATTTATTCCCACGGTGGCATAAGTATAGTCTTCAGGCCCCTCTGCTTCATCTGGATTCGTAACAGCTGAAGAACCTTCAGGTATATACTCATTTACATATCCTGCGACGGCTGACCCGCTTATGATAAATACCGCTGCTATTAATAGTGTTCCTAATATTGCTATGAATCTTCTCATTCTTAATCACCTTCCTCCCCTTGATATAAGGAGTTTATTGGTATTTATACCGCGCCCCACCTCGGCGCGCTAACATCTCACAGCTCAAAAATATCAAAGGGTTGGTTCTTGAAAGTTTCAACTGGATTATCATATTGTTATCCCTCCTCTGATGCTTCATTATCACCTCCACCCTCTCCGTGTTTATTAATGGCGTGACAACTTCTCAAGTGGTAATATTTCTTAAAGTACCTTCCTTTGCATAATAGTTGTTAGTTGGTGTATATATACCTTTTGTGGAACGTTCCGCAAAAGACTTTTTTATTAGAAAATGTCAAGACTATATGAAAGTTCATTGAATTTCCAGAAGATGGGTCTAATCGTTTTTCAGTTTCTATTTAGGATCGAACTCGATCAAAGAGTTACATCCCAAACCTTTGTGACTTTGGAGTGAATATAGTACCCCCTTCCGATCTCGAAATAATCAGACGGACCCATCTTCTCCCATCTCTGTTGCGCGGAATTATAGGTCCAGATCGCATCAACATCAGATGGGAAATCGATGTTGTTCAAGGCCGCGGTTCTATCCCTATTGTTCAGTGAGGGATAGCCAACAAGATTCCATCCCGGATGTAAAGCGATGTTCTGGTTCTCGGTTAGCCTAGTACCATTATAAAAGAAAATCGTGTCTCCCGGCTGAGTTATATGAATCCAAAAACCCATTTTTTCGTTTAGCTTCTTTAAATCATTTCCATAGGGCTTGCCTACTTTGTAATGTTTCCAGGGATCTCTTGTATCGGTAATATCATACCATTGGACAGCATCATACAAGCCATCTATGGATTTAAGCACTTTTGTTAGGTTTTGCTCTTCCTGGATCAGGGGCATAGAAATCAGATTCCAGCCCTGCTTTAAAATCATATAATTTTTGTTGGGCTCGATAAGCGGGTAGTTGTCCCGGGAATCCGAATCGATCACATATGGATTCTTTCCACCCCCTCCAATCGTCCCATTATCAACTATACCGTCGCTACCCAAAATATTTTGACCTTCTCCATTATACTCATCATATGCCCCTTCACTTGATTCATCAAAATCTGACCAGTAATTGCCGCCTGAAGGATATCCATTGTCCCATCTGTTTCCATGATTGGTACCATCGTAAGCTTGAATTGTATTGTTTATGATGTTGTTGTGGTAAATACTGTTATTTGTCGAGTCGTTTAAATAGAAACCAAAGTTGCTGTTTGAAAAGATAGTATTGGCTATAATGTTATTCCAGTCGGAAGAAGAGAGTAAGCGGATGCCATCATTATTGTTTAAAGAAACTTTGTTGCCTGATATTTTATTGTCGTCTGATGATGAGGATACATTTATACCTTCTAAATTGTCTGAAATTACGTTACCCAAGATGTTGATATTTGATGACTGGACAAGGCGGATGCCATCCCTATTATTCGATGATATATGATTGTATGTTACATTGTTGTTTAAATCGTAATAGAAATCAATGCCGTCCCAATTATTTACTATATTATTACCGATTATGTTGTTGTTTTGTGATGAACCAAAGCGGATACCACTATTATTGTTCGAATATACATTGTTGCCTGTGATCGTGTTTGATGAACCGCCAAGACGGATGCCGTTCTCACTGTTCGATGAGGCATTGTTGCTTGAAATTGTGTTTGATGTTCCCAGAATTATGATACCATCCCGACTATTTGATGAGACATTGTTGCTTGAAATTGTGTTTGATGAACCGAGAATATAGATGCCATCGTTATTGTTCGTTATATTATTACCAGTGATTGTGTTGTTTGGTGTTGACTCGAGGCGGAGGCCGCTATCATTATTCGATAATACATAGTTGTTTGTGATTGTGTTGTTTTCCGAGGGGTAATATATAGCAATGCCGCTCCAATTGTTCGAATAAACAGTGTTGGCTGTTATTATGTGGTTTGAGGAGGAACCGATATAGATACCTGCCCAATCATTGTTCGAAACATTGTTACCGGTGATGTTGGTGCCATCCGAATTAGGAAAGTTAATAATGCCACACTCGAGATTTGAGGAGATGGTATTTCCTATGACGTTGTTGTCTGGACTGTGATCATCGATATTTATACCAGCATAATCATTGTTTGAGAAAGTGTTGTTAGCGATCATATTGCTGGATGAGTAACTCACTTCGATACCGTCCCAAAAGTTCGAGTTGCAGGTGTTGTTAATGATATTGTTCCCATGGGATTGCCAGAGGCAGATGCCATATTTCTCGTTATTCGAGGCGATGTTGTTCTCGATCGTGTTGCCCGATGACCAATCAAGACGGATGCCATCATCAAATTTGGTGTCTGAAGCATTATTACCTATGATATAGTTTTGGTTGGAAGAATCGAGAAAAATACCGCGACCGGAGTTCGAAGTCACCTTATTTCTTATTATGTTGATGTAGTTGGAATTATAAATATAAATACCTTGTCTGCCATTTAATGAAACATTATTGTCAATGAATCTACAGTTCTGGACACTGTTAAATTCTATTCCCGCATCCTCAGAATTCCCACCACTTTTAGTGAGTGTAAATCCTGTGATGTTCACCCAATTAACACCCACATAGATAACATCTCCATTCCAATCACCATCAATTATTGTGGTTTTTTTATCCTGTCCTATCAGGTCAATGGCCTTATTTACCACCACATTTTCATAATATGTCCCGCTAAAGGCATAGACGGTATCGCCATCCTTGGCTGCATTTATCGCATCCTGTATAGTGGGATAATCAGTGGGAACATAAATCGTTGAACTTCCACAAGTAGGTGCAAATTCAAATGCCAAATCAATGGTAGCAAAGATAGCGAAAATAAGCATTAAACAGATTATGATTGATTGAATTTTTTCCCTCAAAGCGGGACCTCCCAATCGCACTTACTTTTAGCATGGATGTAATATCCTCTTCCGACCTCGAAATAATCAGATGGTCCCATCTTTTGCCATTTTTGTGTATGAGAATTATAGGTCCAGATCGCATCGACATCAGATGGAAAATCGATGTTGTTCAAAGCTGCGGTTCTGTCCCTATTGCTCAGAGAGGGATAGCTTACCATGTTCCATCCCGGATTTAAAGCAATGTTCTGATTCTCGGCTAACCGAGTGCCATTATAGAAAAATATCGTATCCCCTGGCTGGGTGATATGAATCCAAAAGCCCATTTTCTCGTTCAGCTCAAATAAATCGTTACCATAGGGCTTACCTACTTTGTAATGCTTCCATTGGTCTTTTTCGTCTGTGATATTATACCATTGAACAGCATCATACAATCCATTTATTGACCCAAGCACTTTTGTAAGGTTTTGTTCTTCCTGGGTTAGAGGGAGAGAAATGAGGTTCCACCCCTGTTTTAAAATCATATAATTTTTGTAGGGCTCGATAAGGGGGTAGTTGTCCTGAGAATTCGAATCGATCACATAGGGATTCTTACCACCACTTCCAATGGTCCCATTATCAACTATACCATCGCTTCCTAATTTATCTTGATCTTCCCCATTATACTCATCATATGCTCCTTCGCTTGATTCATCGAAATCTGACCAATAATTCCCGCCTGAAGGATAGCCATCGTCCCATCGGTTTCCATTATTCGTGCCATCATAAGCTTGATTTGTATTGTTTATGATGTTGTTGTGGTAAATACTGTTATTTGTCGAGTCATTTAAATAGAAACCATAGTTGCCGTTCGAGAAGACGGTATTACCTATAATGCTATGCCAGTCGGAAGAAGAGAGTAAGCGGATGCCATCCAAACTGTTCAAAGTAATATTGTTACCCATTATAGCATTGTTCAATGCTGAAGAAAGCCTTATGCCTAGGCTGTTGTTCGAAATGTTGTTGCCTAATATAACATTGTTGCTTGAGGGAAAGGAAAAAAAGGAAAGATTTATGCCTCTTAAATTGTCGGAAATATCATTGCCTGTTATTTTGTTGTTCGATGACAGTTCAAGAAGAATACCGTCGTAATTATTCGATGATATTGTATTGCCTGTTATAATGTTGTTGTGTGAAAGTCTGTAAAGATACAATCCATGCTTATTATTCGTAACATTGTTGTCATGGATGGTATGCCTCTCAGAATATTCGAGCTTAATACCGGACTCGTCGTTAAAGGATATGTTGTTGCGAGTGAGGCTGTTCTCATAGGACGACCAGAATGAGATACCACAATCGCCGTTC
The DNA here is from genome assembly GCA_020348445.1 of Thermoplasmata archaeon. GTDB lineage: Archaea > Thermoplasmatota > Thermoplasmata. The sequence continues at coordinate 3,170,652 of CP070751.1, read as the reverse complement.
GAGAAGATGGTGTTGCCTGTTATGATGTTTCTATGGGATGAACCGATATCAACACCGTCTTCACCATTGTGGGCAATGTTGTTGCCTACGATGGTGGTCTCATTGGAAGCACTGATATCGATTCCGTATGAGTTCCGGTGAAGGTGGTTGTTTTTGACGGTACTGCCAAGGGAATATTCCCGAAGAATAATACCAAAAGCGCACCGATCGCAGGTGTTGTTTTCGATGGTGTTGTTCGATGAATACAACAACCGGATACCAATAGAATTGAATGAAGCGTTGTTGCTAATAATGTAATTACCATCTGAATGTTCGAGATGGATGCCATCCCCTATTCCGAATGGTGAATATATGAAATTGCCTGTGATGTAATTTCTATGTGAATTAGTAAAACGGATACAATCAAAGTAATTGTTCATAAATGTATTGCCCGATATGTTGTTTTCGTGAGAATGATGGAGGTAAAGACCAATACCGGCATTGTTTTCAACAAAATTACCTATGAGGTTATTTCCGCTTGAACGATAAAGATTGATGCTATGTCTGCCCCTGCATGCAGAAACTCCATTATTTATAATAAAATTGTTAAATGAAAATCCAAGGTAAATACCCACATAAACATTAGCAATCATTTGTCCCTCTACAATGACGTTCGTGCAGTTTGCGAGGATAACCTGTCCCCCATCAGAGGGGACTATGCCCTCTATTTGGTTTTTCCAATAATGAATCGGTTTATCATTGACTATGTTTGACTTGTCAATTTCGTGTGTGTTCCAGTACTCAAGTTGATCACCTTCAATATAAATTCCATTACTATCCATAATATTATCAAAGATATTAATGGCACTGGAATTCAAGATATAAATTCCAATCTCGGTGGTTGAAAATTTATTACCTGCAATGGTATCATGATCAGAATTTACTACCAGCCCGTCAACATTAGGGTGGTCAGCAGTGATTGTGAATCCTGTGATATTCACCCAATTTGCACTTATATGAACTGTGTTTCCGGCTCCTCCACCGTTGATAATAGTAAATTCCTTATTTTCTCCAGTCAAATTTAATGCTTTATTTATCAATACATTTTCATAATATATCCCGCTGTAGACATAGACCGTATCACCATCTTTTGCAGCATTTATAGCTTCTTGAATTGTGGGATAATCGTTAGGAACATAAATTGTTGTACCACTTGAGGTTAGTATTAAATCTTCATCAGAAACAATCAACATTGTAATTGATATGATAAAAAGCACACTGATTATGACAGGAAAGCATTTTAACGCTTTAATCCTCTTATCTCCTCGCCAGGGATTATTATTCGTATGTACACACCCC
>CP070751.1:3166150-3169214 GCA_020348445.1 Thermoplasmata archaeon | reverse complement strand
ATTTAGAAACTCTCGCGATGAGATAATTATACAACCACCGCTTCTGCGGTGTCAAGAAATAATTGCCATGTTTTTAAGAGAAAAAGTGGTCAGGTTTACAGCTTGAGTTTGGCCATTGTAGAACGATAAAACACCTCTCAGAGCCGTCCTACAGAAAATGCTTAATTGGTTTAACCTATAAAATTAATAAATTCCGTTTCGGAATTTCTATTTGAATGATGAAGAAAACAGAAGAGAAAATTGATAGTATTATTTGCAGTCTGCGGTATTATATGACAAAGAATATTCAAGTTATAAAGTACCCTCAACCTTACAATAGATTAGGTTGGCTTGTTTACATAATGTATCGAGAATAAAAAGAGGGAACAAATATGAAGTAGTCATATCATCCTCACTAAGAAAGGGCATATAGCGACATTATCAGTGCCGAACCATCCTGGACTGGCTCTGGCAGTTGATTGAAATGGTCGAAGAATTGGTAGGGTATGCACTGCACACCACTAAAGAAAAGGTGGGCAGTGCCCACCCTGCTGGAGGAATTCTTAAAAGCGTTAAAAGCGTCGGTGAAATAATACACAACGGCGCACAAGAATATGTTTGCAGCTAACTGAGTTTGCTCAGATTCGCGTGTCGGCAGACTTCTTTTAATCACAGCGCATTGTCTTCAAGTGGGAGTTGCTTTTATGAAAAGTGTTCTTCTCTGCATTTAATATCTTCAAAATATTGATAGAGGATTCAATACAATGGCCTATACATATCTGGCAAAACTATCACCACGACAAAAAATGTGGTTTATCGTGAGCGTAGCAGCGGTGCTTTTAATTAGCGCCCTTGGCATATTAAATGAACCTGTCGGGTCCACTCAGGCGCCAAACCAATTCACGGTAAATATGAGTATCCGGGAAATTGCCCCAAAACTGGATGTTACCGGTAAGGGCCTGGCACGTGAGCTTGCCTTACCACTGGATACGCCGAAGAACAAACCACTCAACGAATTGGGGATATCCCAGGAACAACTGGAACATGCGGCTGAACATATCCTTTCCCATCGTTCGACGGGACTAAAATATTACATATTTGTGGCAATCGTGCTGTTTGGTTTGGTCTATCTGACTCGCTTCGGTCGGCCGGATAATGCAAACATCTCCGAGCGCAAACTGTGGTATCCGCGAATCCCATATATCGCATGCCTCCTTGCTGCCGTGATGGTATGTGGTTTCGTGCTGGGGAAATCTCCGAATCCAATGGAAGGGACAGTTAAAGTCTTTAAGTCTATGGTGGGGCTGTATCCATCTATAATTAGCAAATTACTTGCTTTGGTCTTTTTTATTGTATTGGCTATTATCGGGAATAAACTTATCTGTGGATGGGCTTGTCCGTTCGGTGCGCTGCAAGAATTAATCTATAGCCTTCCCATACTTCGTAAAATAAAGCGGTGGAAAGCGCCATTTTGGCTAACGAACACGATAAGGGGTGGATTGTTTTTAGTAATGCTGTTATTTCTCTTTGGCATTGTTGGTGGCAGAAAGGGATTTGTGATTTACCATTATCTTAATCCGTTTAATCTGTTCAATCTAGATTTCGACCATTGGCTGATTGCGGTCATAATTGTTGTGTCTCTCACTCTGGCGTTTTTTACATACCGGCCATTTTGTCATCTTATCTGTCCTTTTGGTTTTGTCTCGTGGATTGCAGAACAGGTTAGCTTAACGAGGGTGAAGGTCGACCATGAGAAGTGCACAGACTGTGGGCTGTGCATCAAGGCCTGCCCAACGGAAGCCGCTAAGGGCAGAGTATTGAATAAGCTATTTGGTGCGGATTGTTTCAGTTGTGCTCGTTGCTTGAATGTATGCCCTCAGGATGCTATCCGATATGATTCCGTGTTTTCTGTAAAGCAGATCTTTCTTACGTTAAAGAGATAGTCCGGAGTCTTACAGAAACAGAACTCGAAGAGATTGATGCCAGTGATGCGTGCCAGGGTCATGGTTGTCATTGATTAAGGCGGAAACCCTACTCGTAAGGTGTGACATGAGCATTTTGGAAAAAGCCAAGAGTGAATTCATCCATGTCTGCGACGACCAAGGTCTCGATCTAAGTCGGACCATTACTATCCATCCCTTATTGCCCCGTGACGCCATTGGAGATGCAGAGGGCAATTTTGTAATCAAGAAAGGTAAAGAGTATGTGATTGAAGCCACATTCGATAAAGCACGTGGACAAGCCTTCACTGGCATAGCTTGTGAGTGGAACGGAACGTTAGAAGAACTGTTGTCTCTGGAGTTGTCGGATATAAGAAATCGAGGCATCTTCGTGGCCTCCATGAATGCAGTACTGCGTTCTCTTGGATTGGTGACCGGTACAAATCACTGCCGCGATGAAGACCCGACCAACTGCGGGCCTGAGATTGCAGGACAACTTGAAGCCCGGTTCGGATCCAAGCGATTTAGTCTTGTTGGTCTTCAGCCGGCCATTTTGAAAGCCCTTGTAAACCACTTTACCAAAGACTTCGTTCGTGTCGTGGATCTTAATCCTGATAACATCGGCAGTTCGAAATATGGTATCGAAGTCTGGGACGGACAAAGTGACCTGCCACGTCTCGTGGATTGGGCTGAAGTTGGCCTTGTCACAGGCTCCAGCATTGTCAACGGTACTATAGATGACATCATCAGACGTTTTCAGGATGACAACAAACCTGTGGTATTTTTTGGAAACACCATCTCAGGCACAGCAGCCCTGTTGGATTTAGACCGTCTCTGTCCGTTTGGATGTTGAGCATGCTTGGTACAGTACCGAGATTCCATGCACAAGTCCTACCAGTACCCTAGGACCAGTGAGAGTGCACGAAAGTAATCCTTCCCACGAGCTGCAAAATGCCAGAATTCCTCGAAAAGCCACTTCTTCCAGGAGCCAAAAAACACCCTGATTTCCAGGTGACATCTTGTCACTAAAATGACACCACATATGTCAATTTTGCCTATATCGAGTCCGAATAAATGTCGATTTTTTTCGAAAATATGGATATTTTTAACAATTTTCTATGTGTAATCGGATTAAGTATACGGAG
>CP070751.1:3161708-3166050 GCA_020348445.1 Thermoplasmata archaeon | reverse complement strand
CGATAAACGGGTCCCATTCATCATATTTGGAGTTTATACCGGGGCCGAGCCGCTCCGGCTCTTCATACTTTCCATCGATAAATCGTGCCACAAAGATGTCCGAATCGGTTTTATCTGTTGGTTGTTCATATCTATGGAAATACATTGTCCCATTCAGGGATACCGAGGAGTAGTTTTCCGATCCTGCGGTATTAATTGGATCCCCAAGGTTTTCCGGTTCTGACCAGCCGTTTTCTTTCTTTGTAACAACCCAAATACTCTCCTCTTTTTCGGGCTCGTCTCCGGATAATAAAGGCCGTTTCGAGGTGTAATAGAGTTTCTTCCCGTCAGGGGAAAACAACATGTCGTGTTCGTCATACATACCGGAAAAAGACGCAATCTCAGGTTTTGTCCAAATATCGTTCACTTCTTTCATGAAAACGATGACATTGTACGGTGCACCGGAAACAGCAAAGTAGAATTCTTTTCCATCTTTACTGAAGGCTGTTCCATATTCCCACGCGCCTGTTGAAACGATTCCTGGAGCAAAAATCTCCGGACTCAAACCTGGTGGCTTTTGTCCGAGATACGGACCTTTAAGAACCGGGAAATCATCCTGCCTTACGCAGCCAGCCAGAATGATTACAAAGAATGCAATTGGATATATCATCCACTTACGCCACAACATTTAATCCTCCTTACTTCAATGTATCAGGTTTAAACTCTTCAATGAATGTTGCGTCCACCCAGTATATATCAAAGGAATTGCTATCACCATAATCGCCCTTTGTAAAAAAAATGTATTTGCCATCAGGAGAAATCCCGGGTAATGCTGCAACTCCAAGTATCGGATCTAAATCAACCGGTTCGGACCATTGATCATTCTCATCTCTAAAAGAAACAAATAGATGATTATTATATTTTGTATTTTTATTTCTTCTTGATAGAAATAAAAGATAGCTCTCATCAGGCGCAATACAAGGATCCAAATCACTTTCAGGGCTATTTACCGGATATCCCAGATTTTCAATGATATATTCACCTTTTTCATATCGCGAGCGATAAATATCGGTTTCACCGATTGTGTCCTCCCGTTCGCTATGAAAATATATTGTTCCATTCTTGGTGATTGACGGATAACCGCTGTAACTGTTTTCAGTATTTATGGGGATTCCTAGTAGCTCTGGCTTACTCCACTTGCCTGATGCATAACTCGTAACCCATATATTTGAAGGTTTAAGTGTTTTTCCATTTAGAACTGCAGGTTGATTCGAAGTGAAATATAACTTTTTCTCGAATGACGAAAATTGAAAATCCCAATCGCTAAATTGGGCATCACTGCTAAACGGGGCAAGATTTGGGAATGTCCATTTTCCATCCTCATATTTACTAATCCCAATTTTTTCAACATCCGGATTGTTATTAAAATTTTTTTTATAACAGAAATACGTGCCGTCATATGAAAATGTAGCTCCTCCTTCATAACTTCCTTCTAAAGAAATAATTCCCGGAGCAAAGATTTCCGGCGTCATACCCGGCGGTTTCTGACCGAGATACGGGCCCTTGAGCATAGGAAAATCATCCTCCTGATTTCTCTCAGTGCAGGCGAATATGATCAGGAAAACCAGACAGGCAGATACGGTGGAAAGTATTGATGACTTTTTCATGGACATGGTCCTTTCATGAGCTTTATTTCTCCCGGATGCAACGAAACCCGAAGTTGGCGCCCCTCCATCGAGAGGAATCGTAATTTCGTACTGCACACCGCGGATTGTGGGTGTATCCTCAATTCCCTATTTTCAGAAGCAAACAAGATACCTATGGACATTATCTTAGTAATCCCTAGTTTTACGTGCAATAAACATGCCAACACTACATCTTGGCGTTTGCGAATGCTTGTTCAGCTCTATATGTCCATTCCCGAACAAGTTATGTACGCATCTGAACAAAAATAAATATTCCCCATATCATCTTTGTGATAGAGAATAGCCATGAAATTCAAGCTTAATTTTTCTGTTAAAACGAATGTTTAATCTTTCACCCTTTATGTTTTTCATTTTTTGTGTCCTGATTTACCTCTATCTTATTATATGAAAACAACTTAGAGCGATTTTGTTAAGTGATTTATGTGTTTAATATGGGGAATATGTATTAAGACCAGCCATAGCGCTGAAATTTTTGTGTCATAATAAGCATCATCAGCGGGGATAAGAGCCCTTCGCAGGGAGTTTTATGACGGTGTCGGATGAACTCGGCAGGCGGTACTCACAAAGTTCAGGTTTCAAGTGATAGCGGAACTTCTGAAAGGTTCAAAAACCATTGGACTGACAGCTCGCGCATATGGGGTCCATTCATTGCCATCTCTGCTTTCCCGTCTATATTCTCTTTTCGGTACGTCCTCCAGAAAAATGCCGCTGAAGGGAAGCTCGGGCCGAAGACTTTTCCATATTCTCTCTAACTTCTTCAGAACGGCGACTTCCTCTCGATATATACCTTGTATGTATAGGTGACCTCAACTTCCTCACCGGCCTTGACCGGGATTTCCCAGGAAATAAAGGAGTTGAGATTGACTCCTCTTAGCCCTTCAGCGACTTTATCTATCTTGCCGTCATGGCTTGCTTCCCGCACATCACCGGTCACCTTCTTTTTGATCTCCAGGGTCACATCTTGGGACTTGGCGTTATGGATGTACAGTTCGCCCTTGATCGTAACCAGGTCGTAGGAGCTGCGGTAAAGCTTGACATCCCTCTCTCTCTCGATTTCGTATTCATTCCTGTTGGTTTTGATGTCCGTAGCTACAGTCAACTTCAAGTTGGTCTCAGTGCCTTTAGGTGTGTAATTGATCACATCCTGCGCCAGGGGCTTCCAGCCGCTGACTGTCAAAGCAGGCGCAGTTGTCCAGGGATAATCCGTGGAGTTTCCAAGCTTGATGGAATGCCAAACTTGCTCCGTGTCCGCTTGGGACTCTTCTGAAAATTGATATCCGCTCGTGTCGACATTGATCGTATCCGGAACATTCCATTCGTAGATGTGTTTGTAATCGACCTCCTGAGAAAATATATGGTAATAAGCTCGCTCTCCTTTTCTCAAACTGATGCCCTTTTTATGATAAAGGAAAAGGTCTTCTTCAGAGGCTCCGGGCACTCCCTTTATTGCCGTTGCCGTATAGCCATAGTCCGATGACCGTTTGAGGGCTTCCACTACGGATATTGATGTGCGGGCCTGTCTCATGATATTGGACAACAGACTGTATTCATCTCGGCGCCTGGTTCCTTCTTCCAATCCTGTAATGAACTGACTGAGAGCCTGATCTAACGCCATGGGAGAGAGGACATCTGCATACATGAAATTTGGATAGCCGACAACGAAGAAGGCATCCGCATTCTCCAGGTCTTCTATGTCATTGATCAGGATTGCTTTCATGGTTATTCTTGCTTTCTTCGGGTTTTCGATGTTGACAAGATAACCCGGGATCCAGCTTATTCCCTTCTGCAGGTAAGATAGGCTGAGCGTTGCTTTTTTCTTTCGCGTTGCAAGTTTGAATTTGAATCTTTTTGCTTTTTCTTGAGTCAGGATCTTTGTGGAAAAATTGGGGGGGAATTCGATTTTGGATACAGCATTCCTGTTTATGGCGACTTCCCCCTTCTTGGTGCTGATTATAACAATCACAGCCGGTTGAGGTGGAATAGGCTGCTGCATACTTTCTGGATACGGCACTCTATCTTCTGGGATGGATTTAATTGTTCCTTCTATGAGCTTATTATTTGCCGTTACTGTTACCCTCTTCCCGATATTCGCTTTCAGCAGCTCCTGGAGAGTGATTGCCTCGGTATCGCTTTTTATTTCTTCAAAGAAAGCGATCACCTCTTCTATTTGAGTATCTTCATCCAGAGAACCGATCCATAATGAACCCAGAGTGGCCTGGGGCACGGACTCGGTTACAGCCCATTTGTCCTGCAGTTCAACTTGTCCTTCTCTTATGAAAAAACCCAGTCCATTTTTAAAGACAGCTATGGTTTTAAGCTTTGTATTCAATATTGGCAGAGGATTTTCCTTATCTTCGGATGCAAGCATCGAGAGTGTGGAGAGGGTCATCAGCAGCAGGATACAAAATATTATTTTACTGAGTTGATATTTTGACATTTTGCCGCCTCCCTTCAATATAGTGTTAATATAAAAACATAGTAGTCCGCTTCTCTGACGATTGTAATCCAGCAGGGGTAGATGGTTACTGATGATATCGAGCTCTTGGCCACGACATCATCAGAAAGTGAGCTGCCCGTGAACAGCAGCAGTCGTGCAGTGACAATGGAATAATGTTTCAATTTCATGGTCACCTCCTCGAATTCTGTGTTTGTGGCAC
>CP070751.1:3160096-3161608 GCA_020348445.1 Thermoplasmata archaeon | reverse complement strand
TAAATACATTAAAGATACTCTGAATGCCTCTGATGAAGATATTGAAAGATTGTAAAAGTAATCCGTTCAAAGAGTTGCAACTTCACACGATCGATCCAAAGACCGGCGAAAGGATTGGGTATTTGTTTGATAGCCAGCGTTGTATAGCTGAAGGCAAAGGCAGACACCAGGGAAATAAAGAAATCATGGAATGGCAGTGGTTCGCCCAAGGTCAAGGGGCTTCAAGCATACGCATTATGGAAAAAGTCAGCGATGACAGGTTTATCACTACTCAAAAATATATCCTGCCAGACGGCAGTACAATGGAAGGCAAAGGAGTGATGATTAGAAAAGTAGATTATCCAAAAGGAAAGGAGACAGTTTTAGATGAGAGATAATTTAAGGTTATGTTGGGGGAATTGCGGCGCGCTCGACGATAAGAGCCTTCTTGAGGATAAAGAAATTATAAGCATTGATGCGCTGGAAGATTCTATCACGCCCTTAGATAAAACAATCGTTAATATAAGAGGGATTATCACAGCGTTCTCATCTTGTTATCACGAGGCAGATAAAGAGGCTGAGAGGATTATCCAGGCGATAGGATCGGGGGAGCCTCCGGCAGAGTCAAAGGAACGCCCGCCGCAACGTAAGCGGGAATTGCAGAATTCTTTAGACATTCTTTTGGCGTGGTGCGAGGGAGAATCTGCCGGATGTTCCTCTCTCGACGTGGGCGGAATACGGGCTGATGAGCTTGTTGCTTATCTCGGAGAACCACGTCCACTTAAGATTTGGCAGGTTCAGCGAGTGATTGATAAACTAAGGCAGGCGTTGGATTACTCTTGCAGTTACCACAATATGGCCCTGGATATAGACGGAAATGGACAACCAATTGACATCAAGGCTGAGGAATATTATAAAGATCACCTGGATTTTCTTAATCAGACTACCGCTGCCATTATCAATTGCACCCTCGATGGTGAAAAATGCCAGTGGATGTCGTTGGCTCTGGGTATAGATTTGTTTCGGCCGTGCAACTGGAACTATGTCGGCAATCTCGTAATTATCCTCAAAGCTATCGCCGGAGCCCGGCAGACTTCCTGTTAGGCTCTGAAGGGCGTTTATGAAGATCAATATAATACACCCTGCTAAAAACGCAGTATCGTTGCAACTTATTGAAAACAGGATGGTTACCGCGCAATCTGCCAGTGGACAGCAGGTGTCTTATATTGCAGAATTAGCGTTGTTTAGGTTCTTATATAGAACTACATAATCATAGTTAGCATCCCATATAGATGACCAGGGAGGAGTATAACATTTCATGGAATATCGCTGGTTGTATGATGAACATTCTTCTCAAGGTGTAAATTATAGCGATCCGGAAGTTGCTGAGAGGTATGATGAGACACATGGCAGCTTGTATGATCCAATAGAACAGGCGCGAGAAACGTTAAATCAGATTGTTCTCGCTAAGGACGATATCCTCGTGGATCTTGCAGCGGGAACCGGAACGCTTGCCATTGAAGCAGCCAAACG
>CP070751.1:3089701-3159996 GCA_020348445.1 Thermoplasmata archaeon | reverse complement strand
TGGAGTTATCCATGGAATGGTAGCATCGATGAAGTTCGAGTTTCCAATTTTACGCGATCCGCGGATTGGATTGCAACTGAATACAACAACCAGAACGACACAAGTTCATTCTACACGGTGGACGACGAAGAATTTCTTAATGACGATTGGTTATATAAGAAGAATATAACGATCAATTCCTCGCAGGTTGATTCGGACCTTACAAATTTCCCGGTACTAATCAGTATTACTGACTCAGACCTTTCCAGTAAAGCCAATATCGAAGGAAATGATATTTACTTTACAAAATCAGATGGTTCTACCAGGTTAAACCATGAGGTCGAAAGTTATGATAGCTCTTCTGGAGAATTGGTGGCCTGGGTAAATGTCACATCCCTATCATCTACATCTGATACCTATATCTATATGCATTATGGTAAACCAAATTGCTATCCTGTTTCAAATCCAGAGGACGTTTGGGACAGCAGTTACGTGGGAGTATGGCACCTATCTGAGCCCTCGGGAACGCATTATGATTCCACAGACAATGACTTTACGGGCACAACCTATGGTCATGTATCACCTTATTTGGATGCAAAGATAGGCAGAGGATGCGAGTTTAATGGTTCATATAACAACAGTGTAAATATTGTTGATGATCCTTTACTTGAGCCAAGCAGTATCACAGTTGAATGTTGGTGGCAAACAGATGTTTTACTTCCAAATGATGATGACTTTCATTGTGCCATTTCAAAGGCAGATGATGGATGGAACGATGGCTATATAATGGGTTTATACAGACATGACAGCAGTAGTTTTAACGGTTTCATGTTCTTTTCCGATTTTGATACCTGGGCCCCTGCTCAATGGGATATCAACAACATAGCAGTAGGTTCATGGTACTGGGCTGCAGGAACTTACGAAAGCAGTTCAGATGTTACTAAATTATTTATCAACGGAAGCGAGGCCGACAGTGCATCAGGTGGAGGAACAATAGTGGGCACAACTTTTGACCTAAGATTCGGAACTCACGACTGGGACGAATGGAACGGTAAGATCGATGAAGTAAGGATATCAAGTATCGTCAGATCAGATGCATGGTTGAGTACAACCTTTAATACACAACACAACACAGATACATTTATCAGTGTGGGCAGTGAGGAACCCGTAGGAGTTTCACCAGAATATGAATGGGTGGAGCTCTACAATCCAGGTGATGAGGTAGTAGATGTTTCTGGGTGGTACCTTACTGATAACGATGGAAATTCATTTTCCATTTCTGGTGCTGGGAATATTCCTCCAGGAGGTTACCTGGTCTGCCATCTTGCACAAACAGGCACAAACAGCACATCCGATGTTTATGGACCTATAATTTCCCAAGATGCAATTATCTCCCTTTCAATACAACCTGGTCCTGTAAACACCAAGGATACCATGGTGGACATCAGCATCCCCATGGAGAACATGGGCTATAATGGTTGGATGGAGATAATGGACTGGGATTCTGCAACAGGTGTCCACAATGGTTTATTCCAATTTGATTTATCAGTATTTTCTTCAAATGATATAGCGGATGCCAGTTTCTGGATGTACAGATACGATGGCGATTCCATATATGGCGCCAATATCAGCGTCTGTAGGATTACACAGGATTGGGTCGAGTCAACTGCTGATTGGAACACTTACGATGGTACCAACCCTTGGGCCATGGGAGGCGGAGATTTCAATCCCGATATCTACGATTATGTCTATATCCCTCCAGATGCAAATGGATGGTACAAATGGGACATCACTGAATTGGTACAATATTGGCAAGATGGAACCTATCCCAATTACGGTATGATATTAGTGGGTAATGACGAGGCAGATTGGGAAATGTTTAGAACAAGCGATCATCAGCTCACATCAATTAGACCAATATTGACTGTAAACTATACTGTTTCTTCACCCCAGCAGATTTTCATGCTCGATGATACAGATGACCTCGCACTATACGATGGTAGAGGTAGGATGGTTGACTATTTGGCATGGGGTGGCGATGTGGGTGTTGATGATGATAATGCCGCATCCTGGCACCAATGGACAGACGGTGATTATGTTGACGCTTCCCAATTATTGGAATCTCAAACTCTTGGACGAGATGCAAATTCCAATGACACCAATTTACCCTCTGATTGGGAGAACACAACAGGGTATGCCGATCCCTTTGGCATTGATAGGAGCAACACCTTTGGCCATTCCCTGGGAAACAGAAATATCGATCCTCCCCTTGGAAATCCAGTGATTTGGGATATTGTGGCAGATCCCAACATACAGATATCAGGAGAACATGTCAATGTTAGTTGTAAAGTAATGGACCTGGATGGAATATACGGTGTATGGCTCAATCTCACTTTACCTGGTGGAGGAAATCAATACATCTTGATGACAAAGGGAATTGGAGATAACTGGTACCATAACGCCACATATTTCACACTGGGCACCTATCAATTCACTATCAGGGCCAACGACACTATCGGGAACTGGACTGAAAGTGGTATCTTCCAGTTCGAAATATTCAATAATGGACCGATATTGTCGCTGGGGCAGGTCTATCCTTCACAAGGGAATATGGACACATGGTTCAACTTTACTGTGGTTTATACAGACATTGATAACCACGAACCTTTCAATATCTTGGTGAACATTTCAAGTGTGGGTGATTTTGTATTACAGCCTTTTGATCTTTTAGACTTGGACTACAGTGATGGCAAGCTCTATTATTATAACAACACTGGTTTTGCAATTGGTTCATATACATTTTGTTTTGCTGCAAACGATAGCATTGGAGAATGGACCGAAAGCAGTTACCTGCAATTTACTGTTCAAAACAGAAATCCCTCTCTTTTGGCAGGGCAGGTTGAACCAATCACAGGGGATGTTGACACCTGGTTCAACTTCACTGTAACATATTTCGATTTAGATAATCATTACCCAAACAGCATAATGGTCAACATCTCTGGAATTGGTGATTATAACCTGCTTGAGATCGATTCCATGGACAATAATTTTGCAGATGGCAAGGAATATTTCTATAACGTCTCGGGATTTCCAATTGGCTCTTATACCTTCAATTTTGCTGCAAATGATTCCTTGGGAGACTGGGATGAAACCGGTACTTTACAGTTCGATGTGGCAAATAGGGTCCCAGGTCTGTCTTCGGGGCAGGTTACTCCAGCCACAGGATATGCCGGATGTTGGTACAATTTCACCGTAATATACACTGATTTTGATAACCATGTTCCAGGATCAATTTCAGTCAATATTACAGGTCATGGAAATATTTCTCTTGAACAGTCGGATCCTTTGGACAATGATTATACCGATGGTAAGGAGTATTATTATAACACGACCTTATATCCAGGTAATTTTTCATACTATTTTACAGCCTGCGATTCATTGGGACTATGGGCACAAGTAACTGCCACAATTGATGGTCCTGATGTCCTGCCAAGACCAGGTGTTATAGATATAGCAGATAACTTAGTTGAATATGATGAGGATATTTCCCTTACAGGGACCATTGATGATTATGAGGGCAAACCTGTAATGGGAGAGAGTGTCGCGTTCTATATCGATTTGAATAACAACGGATTATACGAAGCAGGGGAACTTGTGGGAGAAGATATAACATTGGCAGATGGAAGAGTCACCATAGTTTATACAATTAACATAGATGAAGGCACATATGACTACAAAGCAGTATACACGGGCTCAGACAATTATTCCATGGATTATGCTGAAGCGCTTTTGATTATCGACCCGAAACAAGCGACCTTAACAGCATTAAACAATATTGCAGACATGGAAGAAACTGCCTTAATAATTGCCACTTTAACAGATGATGATGATAATCCAATCCCCAACCAGCAAATTGAATTCTATATAGATGAGAATAGAGATGGTTTTTTCACAGGAAGTGAGCAGATAGTTTTAACCACTACCTCGGCTGAGGGTCTTGCTTCAATTTTATATTATGTCAATCTAACTCCAGAGAATTACGGTATATGGGCAAGGTACATGGGATCAGACAATTATGTAGTGACTGAGATAGAGGGATTGCTGACTGTGCAGAGTACCGGAAACATTCCGCCTACGATCATAGGAGTTGTGCCCAACCAAATAAAGCTCGAGGACAGCCTCCCATGGACCCTTGATCTAACAGAATTCGAGGACGATATTGAGGATACTGGTGCGGGCTTAAATTGGTATTTGACAGGGATAGATACAAATCTTTATTCAGTCACAGGTATGAATAGTAGCGATGATGTAATAACGTTTATTCCAAAGGACGAAGCCTTTGGATCCGATGAGGTAACATTGTGGCTCTGGGATAGCAGTGGCGATCAGGTTTCCCAAACCATCTGGGTCAACATCACCTCTGTAAATGATCCACCTTACTTCAATCCCATGCCCCCTAATCTTTTTGTTCACTATGACAATCCAAATCTTGAAGGAGATGATCCATCTCCTTGGGACTATACCTTTTATGTTCACGATGTTGAGACCTCCAAAGACAGTCTCATCCTCACCACATCGGAACCAACTTCAGATTCAGGTAATGGTTATGCCGTGGTGGACGGCTTAAAAGTAACTTTCCATTACCCTCAAAGCATGGTAGGAAAGACCATTTATGTTACTTTAACCCTCTCTGATGGTACCGATTTTACTCAAACCGTAATCACAGTTAATGTCACATCAGATTGGGTTCCCGAGCTTGTAAACGAATTACCAGATGTGGTTCTCGAAGAAAATTCTACTTTATACAGCGTCTTTGATCTGGATGATTTCTTCACTGACAAGGACCATGATAGCTTGTACTTCTCCTCAGGTTATTTCCATTTAAAAGTGGATATCAACGAAAACAACACCGTGGATATAACTGCACTGGGGCAATGGACAGGAAGCGAGCTTGTTACATTTAGAGCACAGGATCCCGTCGGTGCGATAGTGGAAGACACGATAACCGTAACAGTTATACCAATTAATGACGGCCCAACAATCTCAGGTGTCCCTGATCTTATTGTCCACTACGATTACTCCTATGCATTTGACTTATCTCCATATATAGACGATCCCGATAACCTGACCTCCGAACTCAAGGTCTGGACCTCGGAATTTCTAAATTTCATCACCATTCAACAAAACAATAATCTCGGTATCGTAGTGACATATCCAGAATCAATGAACGGGATGGTACTTCCTGTAACAATTTTTGTTTCTGACGGTTTGGAGGAAGCTACCCAAGAGATCTACATTACAGTCTCCAGTGATTTCCCTCCCGAGTTGAAAAGTTACCTGCCCGATGTCTTCTTTGCCGAAGATAATGAATTAATAAATGCATTTATTTTAAGCGATTATTTCCATGATATTGATAGCAGTGTTCTGTTCTACACAAATGGCACTACATTCATCAATGTAACTATAAATGACGATTTCAGCGTAGATTTCTCGGCTCCCAAGAATTGGTTCGGTACTGAGGTTGTCACATTCAGGGCCACTGATCCCATAGGGGCATTGGCTGAAGACAAAATCTTGATAGTTGTAGTGCCGGTTAACGATGCTCCAACAATTAGTAGTATTCCAAGACAAGAGCAAAAAGAGGGAAATCAATGGATACTGGATATTACGCAGTTCATCGACGACATCGATAATAATATTTCTGAACTTATAATCACTGTGCAGAGTGAAATGGGCTATAATCATGTCACTTTGGTGGGAAATGTTTTGATATTCCAATATCCAAAAGGGATATATGAGGACATTATCACAATCACCGTCAGTGATGGTGAACTTGAGGCCTCAAGAAGCTTTATAGTGAGCATTGAAGGCTCAAAGCCGGCTCCACCTTCTATCTGGGATATGATTCCCTGGCCATGGATGTTCTCCATCCTACTCATTGCCCTGTGCGGGACCTTCATAATCCATAAGAAAAGAAGTAAGTATTGGGTCTATGAGGCGTTTCTAATTCACAAAAAAGGCTTACCAATTGCCCATGCAACTTTAGACGAGAAATCTGAATTAGAGGATGTGGTTGTTAGTGGGATGTTCACGGCAATCCAAGACTTCATAAATGATACTTTTTCAGGCAAAACATCGGATGATTGGAAACTAAATGAGATGAAATTTGTTGATAATAAAATACTAATTGAAAGATCTAATATGTTATACTTAGCGGTAATTTTCGAAGGAAACGGTAAAAGGCTTCGAAATCGAATGCGGATCCTTTTGGGAGATATCAATGCAGAATTCGGTTCTGTTCTCGAGGACTGGAACGGGGGTATGGCTCAATTAAAGGGTATTCCAATATTGATGGGGAGTTTGATATCAGGGAAGGAAGAAAAACATACACGATGGGGAACTCTGAAAGGGGATATTGACCATGGTTTGATGGATCAACCAAGTGCAGTTAATTTGGAAGGGGATAAATCCAAAATGTTTTTAGATAACTTTGGGGAGATAACTCCTGTTGATGTCGGGGCTGAGATGGAAGTATACGAGTGCCCAGTATGCGGTAATGAAATCTATCCTGGAGATCCAAGGTGTTCAAGGTGTGAGGTGGAATTTGGTGAATCTGGAAAGGTGCCTTGGAGGTTGAGGATTAGAGTCATGGTATGCCCTTCCTGTGGAGATGAAGTCAGGGAAGATGCGATATCCTGTCCAAAATGCGGTGTTGAGTTCCTTGATTTGAAAGGCCCAAAATCCTTTGAATGCCCCATATGTGGTGAAAATGTGAAGGGTCAAAGCACATGCTGCCCCGGTTGTGGGGTAAGATTTGATGCCAATCTCAATACTTAAGGGAAAGGAGGGATTTTCCCATCAAATGCCGTTTTTCTCAGATTAGGTAATCAAATCTGATTTTCTTGTCAAAACCATTTAATTACTGTTAGATTCGTATAATGTACATAGTTATAAAATAAAGAATACAAGGGCATGGGTAAATGTGTCCTTATGCGGGTCAAGGATATCAAATACTTGTAAATGTGTCTAAACTCCCATCAGGGCATTTAGATGGTCGAGGCCGTAAAATGTACATGAAACGCACCAAAAAGTTGCATTCAATCGGTTTAATCACCTTATTGGTTCTATCCTCCTTATTTTCCTTTTTTCAACAAGGTGCAGTGGTATCTGCTGAAGGTGAGAAGCTGAAAAAGGACCCAGGTGAGGGGACTTTGGATCCTCTGGTTACCATTACCAATCCAGATGAAGGGGATAACTTTGGCTGGAATGTATCCTGGATAGGCGATGTGAACGGCGATGGGTACGATGATGTGATCGTTGGTGCTCCGTATGCAGATGGGTATCAAGGAGTAGGGGGATGGTGGAATAATAGTTGGGCATATCGAAAAAAATTGACTTTTGATAATACCGGGCAATCGGAGGACTTGGTGAATTTCCCGGTTATGATCAATTTAAGCACAATGAATTTTAATTATTCGAAATCAAAGTCAGATGGAACTGATCTGAGATTTATTGATGCTGACGGATTTTCCGAGCTTAAATTTCATATTGAGGATTGGGAATCCTCAGGATCCAGCTATATCTGGGTAAATGTTGCCAATATCCATGGAGGTTCTGATTCGGATTATATCTGGATGTATTACGGCAATTTAGATGCCGTTGATGTCCAGGATGTAGAAGGGACTTACGATGAGCACTTTTCAGGGGTATGGCATCTGAACGAGACCTCGGGAACCCATTATGATGCCTCGAAAAACAACAATGACGGTTTCCCCCAAAACGGATTAACCCAGAATGCACAGGGAAGAATCGGTGGTGCCGACAATTTCGATGGAGTCGACGATTATGTGAACTGCAAAACAAGTGACAGTCTGAACATTACCCAGGCTATAACCATTGAAGCATGGGTTAAGCCAGTTAATATCGATAATCCTGGTGATGATCTGAATATCGTTAACAAGTTTGCAGATAGTGCCAGGTCCTATATTCTTTCAATGGACGATGATCCGGGGGATCTCGATGATTGGGATTTTAAGCTTAGTGACAACGGAACTGCGACGCAAGGAAATATACATGACTCCAATGTTGTGGATAAAAACCAGTGGCAGTACATGGCAGGAACGTGGAATGGAACCACAATGGTATTGTATAAAAATGCAATTGTGATAGGAACCAACGACACATTTTCCGGGCCAATATATCAATCAGCAACTGAGGTATGGATCGGAGACGGTACCTATTACGACGCCTTTGAGGGCATAATAGATGAAGTGCGAATCTCGAATACAGGAAGAAGTGCGGACTGGGTTATGGCGCAGTACCTTTCCATGAATAACAGCTTTATTACATACGGAAGCGAAGAAGAAAGCGATTGGTGGGATATCAATTGGTCATGTCGAATGAAATTGACCTTTGACAACGGCGGGCAATCAGAAGATCTAGAGTATTTTCCGGTTTCTGTGAAGTTAAATCCAGCGAATTTTAATTATTCAAAGGCTAAATTGGATGGAACAGACCTGCGGTTTGTAGATACTGATAATGTAACTGAGTTGAATTATCATATCGAAGAGTGGAATACCTCTGGGGACAGTTATGTCTGGGTAAATGTAACAAATATTGCCGGGGACACCTCTACCGATTACATCTGGATGTATTACAATAACTCAGCCGCTTTAGATGTTCAAAATGAGAATGAGACTTATGATGCTAGTTATGTGTTGGTTCAGCATTTAGAAGAGACCTCGGGAACTCATTATGATTCAACACAATATGATAACGATGGAACAGAGTATATAGATTCTCCTGGGACGCAGGATGCTACTGGAAAAATAGATGGTGCTGACGAGTTGGATGGGATCGATGATTATATTGATTGTGGGAATGATGCGAGTTTGAATATTACTGGGACTGAGATAACAATGGAAGCTTGGATATATGGTAATTTCCCAACGCAAATCAAGAGATATAATGTGATAAACAAATACAATCGTTTAACAGGAGGTTATGGCCTAATTGTTTATAGACATACAAATAATATAGGCACTGCATCAGCTTACCTTCGAAATAGTTCGACATATAATGAAAGTCTTTGTAGTAATACATATGTAATTAATCCAAATACTTGGCATCATGTTGTTTTTACTTGGGATTCTCCTAATGGTTCTATGTATGTAGATGGAGTGAAGAGGGCTGATTGTGATTTTGGTGGATCAATAAATCCTAATCCAAGTAAAAACCTTTGGATAGGTAGGCCTGGAGGTGCTTCTGGTGGAGATGTATATTGGAACGGTACAATAGATGAAGTCCGCATATCAAATATAGCTCGTTCTGAAGACTGGATTTACGCCCAATATCTTTCAATGAATGATAGTTTCATAACATATAGTGGTGAAGAAGTGATTGATTCTGGGGCTGGGGCGATAAATAAGGCAGGCGCAGCCTACATTTTCTTTGGTTATCCAGAAATAAATGCAAGTGCACTCGATATTACGGATGCAAATGTCACGATATATGGCTCCAATTCTGGCGATCTATTTGGCTGGTCCGTTTCCGATGCTGGTGATATAAATAATGATGATTATGATGATGTGATCATAGGAGCACCTGGATGGGGTGCAGATCGCGGAAGAGCGTATATCTTTCATGGTAGATCCACAGAAGACTGGAACAGTGTTTATGACGCTGACGCAGATGCGGATGTTATTCTCACTGGGGAGAACGATGGAGACAGGTTCGGATTTTCTGTTTCGAGCATAAAGGGTGTAAATGCCCCCGATATAAATATCGAAGATTGGCTATATCGAAAGAAAATCACGATCAATGCCTCGCAGGTTGCTGGTGACCTAGTCAATTTCCCAGTTCTAATAAATACTGTTGATTCTGATCTACAAAGCAAGGCACGAGCCGATGGATATGACATCTTCTTCACCGAGATGGATGGCAGTACTCGACTCGATCACGAACTCGAGAAATATAGCAGCAGTCAGGGTGAATTGGTAGCATGGATTAAAATTCCCAGCCTTTCTTCATCCTCAGATACATCCATATACATGTATTACGGAAACAATGGACAAACAACATCCATGGAAAATCCTGCAGATGTCTGGGATTCCAATTATTCAGCTGTCTGGCATCTTTCTGATGATTTTTATGATTCCACAAGCAATAATCACGATGGAACGAACCTAGGATCCGATGATAACAACAGTATCATAGCCGATGGTCAGGACTTTGAGTACGATGACGGAACAGACCATATAGATGTGGGTAATTGGAATGTACAAGGACAAGGGCTTACACTCCAGGCGTGGGTTATGTTTGAAAGTTTTATTGCACACGATGCTAGAATCATATCAAAGGCAAAAAATGACGCTGAGCAAGATCATGCATGGATGTTGTCTACAATATGGAACATTACCGGTTACAAGCTGAGATTCAGGTTAAAGACAGGAACGAACGATGACTCAGGCACAACAACATATATGGAAACAAACAGTTCCTTGACCACAGATAAATGGTTATTCGTAGTTGCCACCTACGATGGTAGTTACATGAGATTGCGCCTTGACCAAACTGAAATGGGTAACACCACAAAAACAGGTAAAATACGAGAAAACGATTGGGATATATACCTTGGGCTCAATCCGGGAAGCCTTTGGAAGCCCCTTGATGGCATTCTAGATGAGGTGCGTATATCCTCTGTTGCTAGATCCAACGCCTGGCTCGATACTGAATACAACAACCAGAACGGCATAAATTCATTTTATATGGTTGGTTTAGAAGAAATCAATCCCACGGGTTGGCAGTATCGCAAGAGAATCACAATCAACGCCGCTCAAGTGGCCGGTGATCTGAAAGATTTTCCGGTTCTAATAAACCTTACTGATTCTGATCTTATAAGCAAGGCGCGTTCCGACGGTTATGATATCGTTTTTACAGGTGCAGATGGTGTTACCAAGCTCGATCATGAGATAGAAAGTTATAATGGCAGTATGGGTGAACTGGTTGCCTGGGTGAAGATTCCCTTGCTAAGTTCCTCCTCAAACACGGTTTTTTACATGCATTACAGCAACTTGGATGCACCAGAACAATCAAATCCAAGGGGTGTTTGGGATGATAATTATGTAATGGTCCAGCACTTACAAGAGAAATCCGGAACTCATTATGACTCTACGCAATATAATTACGATGGAATCGAGTACATAGACTCTCCTGGAACACAGGATGCCGTTGGAAAGATAGATGGTGCTGATGAGTTTGATGGGAGTGATGATTACGTCAAAATTAATAGTATCGGAACTACATTGAATAGTAAAAAGAACCTTACATTTTCCCTCTGGGTCAATACAGCTTCAGATGGAACTACATGGGATAATCCATTTTCATTTGGGAATGGTAATTTCAGATTTGAATCTGGAGATCCCATTACAAACCTCCATGTATTTAATTCAGGCATTGACAATGATGAAATAGTAGAAGCTCTGGGATCCATTACTCTGGATGCATGGAGTTATATCACATTTGCTTCAAATGATTCTTCCTGGGTATTATTTGTTGATGGTGCTGTGAAAGATTCTGGGACGACAGACGGGGGACTAAATGCTGGCAGTGACTTGTTTTTAGGAGTTAGATTTGAAATATCTGATCAGTGGAAGGGCTCAATAGATGAAGTCCGTATTTCAAATATTACTCGGTCTTTGGATTGGATAACTACCTCATACAAGAACCAGAATGATTCAAGCTCTTTTTACACAATCGGTGATGAGGAAATCATACCTACCAATTGGCAATACCGCAAATCTATCATCATTAATTCTTCCCAAGTAACTGGAGATCTTACCGATTTCCCTATTCTTATAGATATTACCGACTCAGATCTAAAAAACAAAGCAAGAACAGATGGGTATGATATCATTTTCACTGAAAGTGATGGTAAGACTAGACTTGATCACGAGATTGAGAAACATGATGGCACAACCGGGGAATTAACAGCTTGGGTAAGGATCCCCGAACTTTCGTCCACTTTGGATACAATCATATATTTGCATTACGGAAACAGAGGCCAATCTTCCTCCACCGAGAATCCAACAGGTGTTTGGGACGATAATTATGTTATGGTCCAGCATTTAGAAGAAAGTCCTGATGACGATGTTGAAGGCCATTATGATTCTACCATTAATCATAATGAAGGCACTCCTAAAAACTTTCAGGATAGTGGTGATGGAACCACCGATGCTACCGGTAGAATAGATGGCGCGGATGAGTTTGGTGGAGATGATGATTACGTTGATTGTGGAGATGATACAAGCTTGAATATTGGTAATGCCGTGGGTTTTTCATTAAACGCATGGATTTATCCAAAGGAATTAGATGATAGCCAATTCTGGGATAATATACTCTATTCTAAAGTACAAGATGATAATAATCGTTTTTACTTTAGATTAAGAGACGAAGATGCTATGCAATTTTATTCGGTGATTGGGGGAAGTATATATAGGGCATCAGGTTCTCTTGATAATGGAATCGATTTTACAAAAGATAGCTGGTATATGATTAGCTGGATTATAGACAGAACAGAAGGTGCGAATGGAACATTAAGGGTTTATCATAATGGAGATTTAGCAGGTAACTTTTCCTTTAATGACAGCATCTCGGGAGTTGATTTTTCAAATACAGGAAATGGATGGATTGGTGCTTTTAACGAATCTGGATCAGGCCAAGCTAAATGGCTTTTTAACGGCACAATTGATGAAGTCAGAATCTCAAGCGTTGCCCGTTCCAGCCACTGGGTCGCAACCGAATACAACAACCAAAACGACACAGGTACATTTTACACAGTTGGTGCCGAAGAATCTTTCCCCCAGAATTGGATGTACAGAAAAGCAATTACACTCAATACTTCCAAAATAACCGGAGACCTAACTGATTTCCCGATTCTTGTGAATACCGTGGATTTGGACCTTAAAAACAGAGCTCGACCCGACGGTTATGATATTGTCTTTACAGAGCAGGATGGAAGGACAAGACTTGATCATGAAATCGAGAGCTACAATGCCAGTTCTGGTGAATTGGCAGCATGGGTGAGGATTCCCTTCCTTTCCTCATCTTCCACAACCACAATTTACATGCATTATGGAAACAGCGCTCAAACTTCTCCAACAGAAAATATCGAGGGAGTATGGGATGATAGTTATGTAATGGTTCAACACCTTCATGAAACCTCTGGAATCCATTACGACTCTACTAAGTATTTGAATAATGGAATAGAGTACATCGATTCACCGGGAACCCAGAACGCTTCTGGAAAGATAGATGGTGCTGATGAGTTTGATGGTAGTGACGATCATGTTGACGTGGCTTATTCCTCGAACTTGGATATCACTGAGGTTATTACTGTTGAGGGATGGTTTAATTGTAATGAGGATCATACAGAGGAGCCCAATCAATGGTTCGGAGGAAATCAAAAACCTGGCGCCTGGCTTCTTGGATGGAATGGCTGGGATGATGCATGGTGCTTTGGAATATACAACGATACTGGGGACTGGACAGGAGGTACCCATGCATCAGATGTTTACATAACTGCCGATGAATGGGTGCATGTTCTAGGCACATTCGACGGAAGATATTTGAGAGTATATGTGAATGGTGAGTTAGAAGACATTGAGGAAGTAGGCTCAACCACAATATATTCAAATACCAATGAAATTAAAATAGGAATGAGTGGTGCATATTTCAACGGTTCAATAGATGAAGTCCGAATCTCTAACGTTGTTCGTTCAATTGACTGGATCGCTACTCAGTACAACAACCAGAACGATACAGGTACATTTTATTCGATAGGTTCCGAGGAGCTCAACCCTGCATGTTGGCTATATCGTAAACCCATTACCATCAGCTCTTCACAAGTTGCAGGAAATCTTACAGATTTCCCATTCCTTATCAGGATTACCGATTCCGATTTAAAATCCAAAGCTCTGCCTAACGGAAATGATATTTTGTTTACAGAATTAGATGGAAGAACAAAGCTAGATCACGAAATCGAGAGCTACAATAGTTCTTCAGGTAAGCTTGTGGCTTGGGTTAGGATTCCTTATCTTTCTTCCTCCTTCGATACAGTCGTCTACATGTATTATGGTAACAACGCTCAGCGCTCTCCCACGGAGAATCCAGAGAGCGTCTGGGATGATAATTACAAGATGGTTCATCATTTGGAAGAGAGCCCCAATGATGATGTGGAAGGCCACATAGATTCTACTAGCAACGATAACGATGGCACTCCCAAAAACTTCCAGGATGGCGGTGATGGAACCACCGATGCTACTGGTAGAATAGATGGCGCGGATGAGTTCGGTGGAGATGATGATTATATTGAAACCTCAAGTATGGCGATGGATGGCTCAAGAACTTTTATGGCTTGGATTAAACCAGACTTTAATTGGGATGATGGGGTTCTCCATACTGTAATAGAATGGTATAATGGTGTTTCGCGGAAATTCTTCATAGCAAAACATAGTAACAACAATATGTATGTTGTTCATGACTCCCAGGATGATGGGGGTGCTTATCTTTGTGAGATTGAAACAATTACATTTTCCTCTGGAGAGTGGCATCATATTGCGGGTACATACGATGATAATGCAAAGAGAGTTTGTATCTATTGGGATGGAGAATGTTTAAATAGCACCATACTGTTGGGTGCAGTTGAATTGACTGGACAGACTTCTGTGACAATTGGAAATGGGAGTTGGGGAGAATTCGATGGTATAATAGATGAAGTCAGAATCTCCAATGTTGCACGTTCATGGGACTGGATTGATGCTTCATACAACAATCAGAACGATCCTAGTTCTTCTTACACATTAGGCAACGAGGAATCTTTTAATGTAAATAATTACGATAATGTTATTGTTGGCGCATATGGTTATAATGGAAAGCAGGGGAGGGCATACATATTTTCTGGGAGATCTGGATTAACTGGAGGAATATCAGCTCAAAATGCGGATGTAATCATGATTGGCTCTCATTCAGATGATCGATTTGGATGGGCTGTATCTGATGCTGGTGATTTAAATGGTGATGGCTCAACCGATATTATCATTGGGGCACCTGGGAACAACAGCAGTACCGGAGCGGCTTACGTATTCCTTAACATTGAATACCTACCTTCATCTATCAATGCCTCAGATGCCGATACGATGCTTATAGGTGAAAGTCCAAATGATGAGTTCGGTTACTCGGTTTCAAATGCTGGGGATCTGAATAATGACCGATATAATGATGTCATTGTGGGAGCTCCTGAATACAATGATAATCACGGTAACTATTCCGCTGCCTGGGGTCCTTTAGACATTCAGGCAAACCAGAATCCAGATAGTGCATATCAGAACGCAACCTTTATTGCCGCGGATTACCATGGAAATGTAATTGTTGTCTGGCACGACACAAGAAATGGAAGCGATGATTACGACATTTATGCCCAAAAGTTTGACAGCGATGGTAATGCATTGTGGGGCCCAACTGATATAAGAGTCAATAAAAACTCGGATAGCGTAGATCAGTTGGATCCTGTTGTTGTTGTCGATTCTTTGGGAAATGCGATTATTGTATGGGAAGATAAACGAAATGGAGAATCAGATATCTATGCCCAGAAACTCGACCCCAATGGGCTTCCTTTATGGGGCCTTTCTGATAAAAAAGTAAATCAGAACTCAGACATTGCAGATCAGTACAATCCCGATGCAACTATTGACTCAGACGACAATGTCATTGTTGCCTTTGGTGATTGGCGCGGGTCGGATGGAGATTTATATGCACAAAAACTTGATTCCGATGGAGCACCACAATGGGGTTTAAATGACAAATTAATCAACCAGAATTCAGATAGCTATGACCAATTTTCGGTTTCTGCGGCTGTTTATCCAAACGGAAGCTCTATCTATGTATGGTTTGACGAAAGAAACAGTCCAGGTGACATTGCGGATATTTATGCACAGCAGCTTGATCCAGATGGTAATGCAATATGGGGAAACACCGATATACTTGTTAACCAGAACTCTGATAGTGCAGTCCAATACAGTCCCGAAGTGGCAACGGACTCAGATGGAAATGCATATGTTATATGGGAGGACGCCCGAAACGGTGCAGGTGATTATGATACCTTTGCACAGAGACTCGATTCAATGGGAACTGCCCTATGGGGTCCCTCTGATAAGGATGCAAAACAGAACTCAGACACTTACCATCAGTTGGATCCCTGGGTGGATGTTGATCCCGAAGGGAACCCGATTTTTGTTTGGAGCGATTACAGAAATGGGTTGGGAGATATTTATTCCCAAAAATATAACTCATCAGGCACAGCACAATGGGACTCTTCTGACATAAAAGTGAACGAAGGGGGAGCATCATCAAACCAGATAATGCCAAGACTGGATGTGGATTCAGATGGACATATGTATGTCGGTTGGGGAGATGATAGAAACGGTGCTTCTGATATCGATATCTACATACAAAAGCTTGAACCACCTACTGTGGGAAGGGCCTATATTTTTAATGGTGGGTCCTCCATGGATGCCACATCCGATTTAAAACTCACAGGAGAAAATCATGGAGATAGATTCGGATTCTCGGTGAAAAGCGCAGGAGACTTAAACGGGGACGCAGTAGCTGATGTTATGGTCGGGGCTCCATATTACGATGACGGTGCCAAATTGGATGTTGGAGCAATTTATGTTTTCAGTGGTGGATCATCCATGGACAACCTTGCAGATTGGAAATATTATGGAGAATATGCAAATGATCATTTCGGCTGGTCTGTTTCCTTTGCAGGGGATGTAAATGGAGATGACCAAGATGATATAATCGTAGGTGCACCAGCAAACGATGATGGGGGAATCGATGCAGGAAAGACATACATTTTGACCTTTACAATATCAATTCCTTTTGAGATTACAGATATTTTGACCACCCCAGAGAGTCAGTACATCGATGAATATGTTAACATATCATGCAATGTGACGGCCCCAAGTGGAATATACGGAGTTTGGCTAAACATTACATATCCTGATGGCGGTTACACCAATGCCTCAATGACAGAAGGAGCTGGCAACCAATGGTACAATAATTCAATGTATGTAATACCCGGCCTTTATCAATATCTCATTTGGGCCAATGATACCATAGGAAACTGGACCAATACTGCTATTTACCAGTTCGTGATTGTTAACAGGTTACCAACATTATCTTCTTCTTCGGTAGATCCAGTTATTGGATACACAGATACAGGATTCAATTTCACTGTGATATACACAGATTTGGATGACCATGCACCTTACAATGTAATGGTGAATATTTCAGGTGAGGGTGTTTATGATTTATCAGAACTCGATCCTCTTGATTTAGATTATACTGATGGTAAGGAATACTACTACAATACATCAGGATTTTCCATAGGTACCTATTCATTCCACTTTGCGGCAAACGACACAATAGGGGACTGGGTTGAAGGAGGAACGTTATTTTTCGATGTTCTTGACTCGACCCCATTACTTTCCTCAGATTCAGTCAACCCGTCCTCTGGTTATCCCAATACAGGATTCAACTTTACAGTAAAATATACTAGCCCCAATAACCTAGAACCTGACAATATTTTAGTTAATATCACAGGATGGGGAAATTATGATCTTATTCCAATTGACCCATTAGATATGGATTATACCGACGGAAATGGATTCTATCTAAATCAGTCCGGATTCACTTTAGGGACCCATTTCTTCCACTTTGCAGCAAATGATACCAATGGAATCTGGGTTGAAACTGGCTCCTCCTCCTTTGATATACTCTCCAGTGCCCTTTCTCTTACATTACCATCTGTCAATCCCTTAATCGGTAATGTAGATACTGGTTTCAACTTCACTGTAAATTACGCAAGCCCTGCAAATTTACCACCAGTAAACATAACAGTGGTTATTTCCAGCTTTGGAACCTTTGATCTTATGGAAGTTGATCCATTCGACTCGGATTACACAGATGGAAAAGAATATTACTTCAATACCTCTGGTTTCACCATTCGTACATATCAATTTTATTTCGAAACAAATGATTCAATTGGTAACAGCGTGGTCAGTGAAACCAATCAGTTCAATATATTAAATAGACCTCCCACATTTACTTCCCCGCAGGTTGCACCCAATTCGGGAAATATCAACTCTGGTTTCAATTTCTCGATTATTTATCAGGATCTTGACGATCAAGCTCCAAATAAAATAACAGTGAACATAACAGGCTATGGTGTCTATGATCTCGGGGAAGTAGATTCCTTGGATACAGATTATACAGATGGTAAGGAATATTATTACAATGCCTCAGGATTCACAATAGGATCGTTTACTTTTAATTTCGCGGCAAATGATACTAAAGGAGACTGGGTTGAGACCGGTCTTTTGGGATTTAATGTGCTTAACAGGCCGCCAAGCCTTTCAGTTCCTTTGGTAACTCCAACCTTAGGCTATCTGGATTCTGATTTCAATTTCACCGTAATATACACGGATTTGGATGATCATACACCTGGTAGAATCACGGTAAATATTTCAGGGATTGGAATTTATATTCTAGAAGAAACCGATTTCTTGGATACCGATTACACAGATGGCAAAGGATATTATTACAATATGTCAGGATTTTCACTTGGAACTCATTTCTTCAATTTCGCTGCAAATGATTCCCTTGGGAACTGGACAGAAAGCACTATCTTACAGTTCGATGTTATCAATAGGGCTCCGATTTTATCTGCGGCTATGGTGGATCAAAACACCGGTTATATCGAGTCGTGGTTCAATTTTACAGTCACATATTCTGACTTTGATAACCATTCTCAGGATACTATAACCGTGAACATTACCGGGGTGGGAATATATGATTTAATCGAGATGGATCTATTGGATGTGGAGTACACTGATGGCAAGGAATATTACATCAATCTATCTGGATTTGACGTTGGGCAATATACGTTCTCCTTTACTGCTAACGATTCAGTTGGCCAATGGACTGAAACCGGTGTTATGCAATTCGATGTTGTGAATAGAGCCCCAATACTATCTTTGGCGCAGGTTGATCCAACAACAGGCTCTATTGATACAATCTTTAACTTCACTGTCACCTATACAGATTTAGAAGACCATCCACCTGATGCAATCATCTTAAACATAACAGGACTTGGAGTTTTTCATATGATGGAGGCAAATACGTCAGATTCTGATTACACTGATGGTAAGGAATACTATTATAACATGACATTATCTGCAGCCAATTATTCTTTCCATTATGCATCCAACGATTCAATGGGATTGTGGGCGCCGGATACATCAACGATAAATAGCCCGAATGTCTCGCCAAAACACGGGATTCTATATGCCATTGACAGCTTGGTAGAATTCAGTGATGCGATACAGCTCAATTCTAGGTTACTGGATGATGACTTCCAGCCAATTCAAGGCCAAAATGTTGCTTATTATATAGATATCAACAAAAATGGGATTCTTGAAGCAGGAGAGTTTGTGGATCAGGGTGTAACACAATCTGATGGAAGTATATCGGTGATTTATTCCTCATATCTGGACATAGGTATTTACAATTTTACTGTGTTATATGTTGGATCAGGGGATTACGATATCGAAGATGACGAAGCACAAATAACAATAAATCCAAAACAGGCCACTCTTAAATCTGTAATCACTGTTGTGGAGGTTGGAGAAACAGCGTCAATAAATGCAACCCTGATAGACGATATGGGTAATCCAATTGGGGATCAGCAAGTTGTCTTTTACCTTGATAGGAATAGAAACGAATTCTACGAGCCCAGTGAGGAGATCGTAATGGCCGCAACCTCCTTGGGCGGTGTTGCACAAATAAATTATTATGTCAATCTAACCCCTGAAAATTACGGTATTTGGGCAAAATATGAAGGCTCTGCGAATTATAATGTCGATGAAATAGAAGGATTACTGACGGTGCAAGATACCGGAAACAGACCTCCGATGATAGTGTGGGAGGTTCCCAATCAAATCAAGCCCGAAGACAGCTTGCCTTGGTCAATTGCTCTCACATCCTATGGGTCTGACATAGAGGATTCTGATACTGATTTAAATTGGCATCTAACAGGAGTAGATAACGATCTCTACTCAGTTACAGGCATGAACAGCACAAACAATATATTAACGTTTATCCCGCATCCAGATGCCTATGGTAATGATGAGGTTACATTATGGCTCGTTGATAGCAGCGGTGATAGGGATTCCCAGATATTATGGATCAATATTACACCCCTCAATGATCTACCCTATTTCAATCCCATGCCTCCTGATATCTTTGTTCATTACGATGATCCAAACACAGATGAAGATAATCCAAGTCCATGGGATTACACTTTCTATGTTCACGATGTTGAGACTCCGATAGAGAACCTAATCCTCACAACATCAGAGTCAACGTCAGACTCAGGAGATGGTTATGTCGAAGTGGATGGTCTCAAGGTGACCTTCCACTACCCACAGAATATGGTTGGCCAAAGCGTTCTTGTCACTCTGACTTTATCTGATGGCACTGACACCACTCAAACCATGGTAAGGGTCAATGTCACCTCCGATTGGGTTCCTGAGCTTGTAAGTCAATTACCAGATGTTATTCTCGAAGAAAATACTACACTTTATTATGTCTTTGACCTGGACGATTATTTTGTTGATAAGGATCATGATAGTTTATTCTTCACATCAGGCTACTTCCATATCATTGTGGATATAAACCAGAATAACACGGTGGACATAACAGCCCAGGGACAATGGACAGGTACAGAATATGTGACATTTAGAGCACAGGATCCCATTGGAGCCATTTCAGAGGATACCATAAGGGTTACAGTCATACCAGTGAATGATGGTCCAACCATATCAGATATACCTGACCTGGTTGTACATTTCGATTATTCCTATGCTTTTGACCTATCGCCATATATTTCAGATCCTGACAATACTCCAGATGAATTAATGGTAAGTACCTCTGAATTGACGGATTACATCAGGTTACAACAAAACAACAACTTAGGGATAGTTATCACCTATCCTGAATGGATGAACAGCACCACAATACCTATAACGATTTATGTATCCGATGGTTTGTTGACAGCTTCCCAGGAGATAAATATCACAATTTCGGATGATTTTCCACCTGAGCTCAGATATAAAATCCCTGATGTATTCTTTGATGAGGATACGAATCTGAATGGGACCTTTACATTAAGCGACTATTTCTTTGATGTGGACAACGATGTTCTGTACTACACAAACGGCTCAAAATTCATCAATGTAACGATCAATAAGGATCTAACCGTGGATTTCAGTGCACCTGAAAATTGGTACGGCTCAGAGGTCATTACATTCAGGGCGACAGACCCGCATGGGGCTTTGGCCGAGGATAGTATACTTGTGGTGGTTGTCCCTGTAAATGATCCACCTACAATAGGTCTCATACCAACGCAGGAAAAGAAAGTGGGAGACCAATGGATATTGGATCTTTCACAATATATCCATGATATTGATAATGATATGTCCGAGCTTATAATCACCGTTGAAAGCGCGGCAGGTGAAGGTTACGTAACTTTGGTCGGCAATATGTTGGTATTCCAGTATCCTGAGGGAATAAAGATCGATACCATAACAATCACAGTAACCGATGGTGAACTTGTGGCTACAAGTAGCTTCATTGTAGATATCAAGAGTACAAAACCCCAAGCCCCCTCTATATGGGATACACTTCCCTGGCCTTGGATATTTTCAATTCTCATCGCCGCAATTGGCGGTGCAATTGCGATTTACTGGAAAAAGAGCGGTTATATTGTATACGATGCGTTCTTAATCCACGAAAATGGCTTGCCCATAGCCCACGTTTCTCGATGGGAAAGATCGGATTTAGAGGATGTGGTGGTCAGCGGGATGTTCACCGCAGTCCAGGACTTTATTAATGATGCCTTTTCAGGTCAGACCTCAGATGTTGATTGGGAACTTGATGAGATGGGATTTGGTGAAAACAAGATCCTCATAGAAAGATCGGAATGTCTCTATATAGCGGTTATATTCGAGGGTTATGGTCGAAAGCTTCGCAAACGTGTTAGAAGGTTCTTCCAAGATATCAACAAAGAATATGGCACCATATTAGAAGATTGGGATGGTGATATCTCCCAATTAGAGGGCATAAGGGCATTGACCATGACTCTAATTCCTGATAGAGGATACAAACATACTGATTCCCAAGATATGCCAGATCAACCTCGGCTTGATGCCCACGCAGAGGAATCTGATGAATCTCTTTACGAATGGAAAGACGGAGAGGATGAGGCATTTGAGGATGGCTCAGAAGTATATTCAGAAAACATCATAGAGATTGAAGTTTACGAATGCCCAGTATGTGGTAAGGATATAGATGCCGAGGCTGCAAGCTGTCCCAGGTGTGGTGTGCAATTCGCTGAGCTGTAGGGCACATGATACCAAGCATCCCAAATCCTAGGGCATAGGACCAATGGCTTTTTAATAAATATATGAACATTTAAGATAGAATTAATTTTTAATAATTGTGGGGTAAAATATAAAAGGAAGATATTGAAATACTAATCTGAGATAGGAAAAGATAGCAAATTCCTTTACCTAAAAATAAATAATAGTTTGGTTGTGGCGATCTGACCATGGCGAAAGTAAAGGTAGTAATGAAGAAGATGTGTGTAATTGGAGAGGCAGCGGTAGGGAAAACGAGCCTCATTAGAAGATTCGTTCTTGACACATTTAGTGATAGGTACATTGCCACAATAGGTTCTAAAACCTCTGCAAAAAAGATGAAAATCACAACAAAAGAAGAAGAGATCATTTTAAAACTTCAGATATGGGACATCATAGGTCTTAGAAGCTTTGCAAAAGTTCAGAAAAAAGCGTATAAAGGGGCAAACGGTGCGTTCTTTGTAATGGACAAAACGAGGAAAGGTACCTGGCATTCGCTTGGGAGCTGGCTGTTATCCTTATACAAAGAGACTGGAGAGATTCCTGTTGTTGTCCTTGCAAATAAGAACGATTTAATCAGTGAATTTGAAAAAAGTGAAATAAAAAATTATGTTAAAAGGTATGGATTTCAATGTTATTTCACAAGTGCGAAGACAGGGGAAAATGTGAATGAAGCATTCCATTCTCTGGGAGAATTGATGGTAAAACCTTGGGAGAAAAAAAATATAATGCCCATGCTAGAGAAGGAAGAAATAAAAACGATGAATGGAGAACCAGAGCTTCACCCAGGAAGATCCCTCTCCGTATCTGAAGTGGAGAACATTATCATGGCAAGATATTGCGATCTGTTTGATGAACCAGAATTTGCCATGTCAATAATAAATGAACAATTCAGGAGGGCGGGTTTGACTCATATGGACCCTTCAATCCAAAGGCTTAACAAGGTGGTGGATTTTTTAATGAAGGCCGCTGTAGCCCGTATTGAGCCTACTCGTTTAGACAAAGAATACAAGACATACCTGAGTTTGATAAAAAAGATCGAGGAACAAGAAACCATTAAGCACGATGAGAAAGCATAATAATATTGCTAAAAATGAGTTAACTATCAGAAAATGGGAAAAATGTAAGTTTCGGCGGTTTAACCATGGCAGATGTAAAAGAGGTCCAGAAAAAAATAATACTTCTTGGTGATGGGGCCGTTGGTAAAACGAGCCTTATTCGGAGATTTGTTGTGGACAAGTTCGATGATAAATATATCCTCACCATTGGCTCCAAGGTAACGGCCAAGGCCTTGCAGATTGAGACTGAAAAAGAGATATTTTATCTTAAACTTCAGATATGGGATATACTGGGGCAAAAAGGGTACACAAAGCTCCATGAATCCAGCTTCAGAGGCACAGATGGCGTTATGATGGTGGCAGATCTCACCAGGAAGGATACATTGGAAAGTATAAGGAGCTATTGGCTACCAGAGGTGAAGAACATCGTTGGAACAGTTCCCTTTGTTATTCTCGCCAACAAATCAGATCTTATCCAAAGAGCCGAATTTAAAGAGGAAGATCTGAGAAAATTCGCATCCAAATTCATGGTACCTTTCTTTTTTACAAGTGCAAAAAATGGAGAAAACGTGAAGGATGCATTCCATGCCCTGGGAAATAGGGTGCTCGAAGTCAAACGTACCGCATCACCATTAGGTTTAAAATCAGAGGTGGATGAGAGCGAAAAGGGAGAGATGGCCGATCTCATTGATAAAATAATAGATGACTTTTGTAAGGAATATGGGAGCATATCAGATGCTATGCCTTTGTTAAGAAAACAATTCGAGTTAGCTGAATTAGACCTTACCAAACCATCGAAAGGGACCTTAAAATTGGCTGTTGAAAGATTGGCTATGATTGAGAAGGGTTACAAGGAATGGGAGATTGCAGAGACAAATCGCGTAAAAAGGCTCAAATGGATAAAGGATTTCGATTTTTAACATTCGAATAGGCATATATTGGTCATAAAGACCCGTGACCTTTTTTATTTTTTATCCCAATAATACCAGTTTATACCCAACATAATTATCAAACCTGATTTTATCGTCAAAAATATTTAATGGCCAATGGGATTTATAATTAATTGTAGCCAATATTTGAAATATCGACAATTAATGGAAAAAAGGGTGGGAAGACCACATTGAAATTATCACGGGAAATTAACAATAAGTAAATCAGATGGCCCTTGGTCTAATCCCCTGTAACGAGTCATCGGAAGTCAAAAGAAGGTTATATAAATGACCGAAGCCAAGGAAATGGTTAAGAAGATGTGTGTGATTGGCGAGGGAGCAGTGGGAAAAACAAGTCTAATTAGAAGATTTGTATACAACAAGTACGAGGATAGATATGTTGCAACAATAGGAACGAAAACCACTGCCAAACCCATGCAAATCAACATTGATGAGAAAGTTGTAGGCATGAAGCTTCAGATTTGGGACATTCAGGGATTAAGGTGCTTTTCCAAGCTTCAGATGAAGACTTACAAAGGTGCTAACGGAGCGTTCATTGTAATAGATATCACAAGAAAGGAGACCATTTTTTCATTTGAGGCCTGGTTATTGTCCCTTTATAAAGTTGCTGGAGAGATTCCTGTGGTCGTTTTGGCCAATAAAAACGATTTAGAAGCCGAGCTTAGTGAGGATGAGATTATGGCGCTTCTCAGGATTTATGGTTTCCCATATTTTCTCACAAGTGCAAAAACTGGGGATAATGTGAGTATAGCCTTTGAGACCCTAAGTAAGATGATGGTCACACCCTGGAGTGGACTAAAAATGGGGCATTTACCGGAAATCACCGGTGGATTTGTGAAGGGAATGGAGGTGGAACTTACACCAGGGCGAAGGCTGTCAGCATTGGAAGTTGAAGATATAATCATGGCAAGATATTGCGATCTTCTTGAGGATCCGGATATTGCAATGTCCATGATAAGGGCACAGTTCAAGAAGGCAGATGTTAACTTTGCATTTCCCACTGTTGAAGGGCTTTCAAAAGTTGTAGACTTACTAATCGATGCCGCTTCAAATCAAATAGAAGCATCTAGATTAACAAAGGAAAAGAAAGCCTATACATCATTGATTAGAATGATTGCATAAGTTGATAAATAAAAATAGATCGATATCGAGACATTAGAAATTAATCGCGAATATATAAGGTGGATAAAAGAAAAAAGGAGACGATATTGGACTGTTGCACCGATATATCACCTTATTGTGGAAATAAAAGCAGGAAAAAAAGTCCACTCATATTTAGGTGTATAGCAGACTAAAGGAAGAAATCACCAAAAAGGTATTGAAAATGACGAAAGTTAAGAATATGATGAAAAAGATGCTTGTTCTTGGCGAGGCCGCAGTAGGAAAAACAAGCCTTATTAGGAGATTCGTCTTGGATAGATTCGACGATAAATATATCGCCACAATTGGAACCAAAACCACGGCAAAAGTAATAGAAATTCCAATGGATAATGAGTTAATCAAACTAAAACTCCAGATATGGGATATTCTGGGACAGAGAGGTTACTCGAAGCTTCACAAATCCAGCTTTCGGGGGACATCAGGTGTTTTCATGGTGGCGGACATCACAAGAAAGGAAACATTGCATAGCCTGGAAAAATATTGGATCCCTAAGATGCAAAACATCGTTGGGAAAATTCCTTTTATCATACTGGCCAATAAGTGCGATCTTCTTAAAAAAGCGGAATTTTCAAGGGATGAGTTGAAGGAGCTAGCCACAAGATACAAGGTACCCTTCTACCAATCAAGTGCAAAAAGTGGTGAGAATGTTAAACAAGCATTTCACACACTGGGGGCATATATTATCAGCCCCAAACGTGTTGAGCCTACAATGATTGCAAAACCGACTATAATCCATCCTCGGTTGCTTTTTGGAAGTGAAAAAGGTGAGATAACGAGACTTATCGATAGGATTATAGATGATTTTTGCGAGGAATATGCCGATTTAGAGGATGCAATGCCGATTATAAGAAGGCAAATCGAACTTGCAGAGTTGGATCTTAACAATCCATCATTAGAAGCGCTAATAAGAGTCGTTGATAGATTGGCGATTGTTGAGATGAGCTTCAAGAAAAGGCAAGACGCCAAGATGGACCACGAAAAGAGGCTCAAATGGATCGAGGAGATAAAAAAGTAGATTATTGGTGGTTTGTTAATGAGCAATATGAATGAGATTCAGAAAAAAATAATCTTGCTCGGCGATGGAGCAGTTGGAAAAACCAGTCTCATTCGAAGATTCGTACTGGACATGTACGATGATAAATATGTGATTACGATAGGTACAAAAGTCACAGGAAAGGCAATACAGGTAACAGTTGAAAAAGAAGCGATATTCCTAATGCTACAGATTTGGGATATCTTGGGGCAGAAGGGATACACAAAGCTGCATCATTCCACGTTTCGGGGTACAGATGGAGTAATGATGGTAGCCGATATTACACGAAAGAATACATTGTTCAGTTTAGCTACCTATTGGATACCAAAAGTGCAGAACATGGTGGGTAACGTACCTTTGATAATATTGGCCAATAAATTCGATCTAATGGAGGATGCCGAATTTGACGAGACACATCTGGAAAAATTTGCGTCAAAATACAATGCTTCTTTCTATTTTACGAGTGCAAAAAATGGAGAGAATGTGAACCAGGCATTTTATGCTTTAGGAGAAAGAATGATCGAGTTCAATGGTGGAAAACCAATTAGGCCCGCCAAACACAGGATAATTCATCCACGTCTGCTTTTTGAAGGCGAAAAAAGCGAAATTACCCAGTTAATTGATAAAATAATTGATGATTTTTGTAAGCATCATGGTAATCTAGAAGAGGCTATGCCTCTGGTGCGCAAACAATTTGAAATCGCAGGTCTGGACCTCAATGCCCCATCAAGAATAGCTTTGAGAAGGGCGGTTCACAGATTGGCAAGGATTGAGGGGAGTTATAAGAAAAGTGAGATTGCAGAGGCAAATCTTGTAAGGAGACTCAACTGGATCAAGGAAACTGAAAACCAATGAAGAAGAAATAGTGAATTGATAACAATATTCAAACGAAAATGGTGTTCATATGGACAGTGAAGCAGAAATCAAGAAGAAAGTAATCCTCCTCGGTGATGGTGCAGTGGGAAAAACCAGCCTCATCAGAAGATTTGTAGTCGATAAGTTCGATGACAAATATTTGGTTACCGTAGGATTTAAAATCACATCAAGGAACATACAGATCACCAGAGATGCAAATACACATTATCTCAAACTCAATATCTGGGACATTCTAGGACAAAAAGGATATTTAGAACTGCATAAATCCAGTCTTCCAGGGACATCGGGTGTTCTTTTGGTTGTAGATATCACGAGAAAGGATACATTAGAGAGTTTGGAGAGCTATTGGATCCCAAATGTGATAAACATTGTAGGCCAAGTCCCTTTTGTTGTCCTTGCAAATAAGTGGGATCTTAAGGAGGATGCACAATTTGGTGAAAAAGAACTGAAGAGATTTAAGGATAAATACAAGGCGCCGTTCTTCTTTACAAGTGCCAAAAGTGGTGAAAATGTGAAAAGAGGATTCTATGCAATAGGAAAAAGAATGATCGGATTTAGGGATTCTGTTCCCATAAAACAGGTTAAAATCAGGGAAGTGGAAGGAGAAATAAACGCATTTTCCCAACTAATTGACAGAATAATTTCCGATTTTAGCAAGGAATTTGGCAGACCTGATGATGCAATGCCCATATTGAGAAAACAATTTGAGGCCTCAGGATTAGATCTGAACGACCCATCAGTGGATGCCATAATTGTGGCTATAAAAAGACTGGCCCTGATCGAGAAGGGTTTCAAGAAAAGGGAGGAAGTGGAGGCAAATCTCAATAAAAGGCTCAGATGGATCAAGGAAATGGAACAGGCTTGGAGGAAGCCATAACTATTTTCGGAAATCATATTTATTTTTATACCTGGCTGGATTATAAATATGCAATAGAAAATTTTATACCTCTTCATCTCTTTTTACAAAATAAGGGGATGAAAACGTGGCGATAGAATTATTTGGATATAATATAGAGGAATCTCTACCCTTGATTGGGATCAGCGTTTGGAATATGATAGTATTTATTATCGTGCTTTTAATAGGCGTGATAATTGTAAAGATCGTGGGTCGAGCCGTTAGAAAATCACTTTTAAGAGCCAAGGCTTCCGAGATTTTAGCTGAATTTACATCAAGGCTCGTGAGAATATTTCTTTACATCTTCGTGGTTTTCACAGCCCTTGGATTTTTAGGCCTGGGCGCGATCATGGCAACTGTAATGGCCAGTGTGGCAATCGTCATAGGCTTTGTCCTTGGCTTCGCCATGTCAGATACACTGGGAAATATCGCGGCTGGATTTATGTTGGCCATAACAAAACCGTTTTCCGCAGGAGACTTCGTAACCATTGCTGGCGAGAGCGGAGTGGTAAAGAGTGTCGGGGTCAGCATAACTGAAATGGACACCCCGGATAATAAGCACATCATTATCCCGAACAAGGTCGTCTTTGGAGCCAACATTACCAACTTCACAAGAAATCCAATTCGCAGGGTGGATATGGAGGTGGGGGTGGGCTATGATGACAATTTGGACAAAGTGGTAAAGACCACCATGGATATTATAAACTCCCATCCCAAGGTTATCAAGGATCCCGCTCCCCAAATTGCGGTTTCTGAGATGGGGGACTCCGCAGTTGTCTTTGTTGTGAGACCATGGTGTAAAACCGCTGACTACTGGGATGTTTTCTTTGATCTTCAGAAGGCCTTAAAAGAGGGATATGACAGGCAAGGAATCTCAATACCATATCCACAAAGGGATTTGCACATCGTAGAAAAGAAGACGGAATAGATTGGCCTTTAACTTGCAATGGTGTGAATATCTAAGGGACCAATCTTTTCCTATCCCTTGGAAACAGCACGCACTCCCTTATATTCTGCATGCCTGTAAGTATCATAGTCAATCTTTCTGCACCCAAGCCCCAGCCAGCATGTGGTGGCATACCATATTCGAACGCATCCAGGTAAAATGTGAATTCTGAAGGGTTTAGGCCCTGCTCCTCCAATCTTTTCTTTAACAGTTCCACATCATGAACCCTCTGAGCCCCTGAGGTGATTTCCTTTTCTTTGTATTGGAGGTCGAAACCCCGGCATACCTCAGGTTTGTCCTCATAGGGCTGGGTATAAAAGGGCTTGCTCTTTGTGGGCCATTTTGTGATGAAAAAGAAATCAGGTACCTTCTCACCAAGGATCTTCATTGCTTCCATGGGAAAGTCCTCACCCCATTCCATTTCAAATCCGCCTTCTTTGATCATATCAAGGCATTCTGAATAGGTTATTCTTTGAAGGGGGAGTGCTGGGATGTCCATATCTGCCCCCAAGATCCTCATCTCCTTTTCATTTTTCTCCCTTGTTCTAAGGATCGCATTGTAGACACATCTTTCCAGAACTCCCATGGCGTCCTCTTCATCTGAGAAGGCTATTTCAATGTCAATGGATGTGAACTCGTTCAGATGCCTTGTGGTATCATGCTCCTCTGCCCTAAATGCAGGACCAATCTCGTAGACCCTGTCAAATCCTGTGGCCATGAGCATCTGTTTATAGAGCTGGGGCGATTGGTTGAGGTAGGCCTTTTTCTCGAAGTATGATGCTTCAAAAAGTGCGGTGCCGCCTTCTGTTGCAGTGGCCACGATTTTTGGAGTGTGGACTTCTATGAAACCCTCGGATTCGAATACTTCGCGGACAGCACTTAAGATAGTGGATCGGATTTTGAATACCGCTGCGACCTCTTCCTTTCTAAGGTCAATGAACCTGGCATCAAGTCTTGTATCCATGTCCGCGTCCACCTTGTCAACCACACCCAAAGGTAAAGGGGTATTTGCCATTCCCAGGACCTTCATCTCTTTAGGCAGGACTTCAAATCCGCTTGCCACCTGCTCATTGGGCTGGACCTTTCCTTTTACCATGATCACGGTTTCTCTCGGAAGTGAGGTTATCTTCTTGAAAAATTCCTTGCCGTGCTCTTTTTTGATTACCGTTACCTGCACTACACCTGTTCGATCTCTTAACTGGATGAACGCGATTCCGCCAAGATTTCGAATATCCTGTATCCAGCCCCCAACCGTAACCTCTGATTCGAAATCCTCGGTGGTGATTTCGGATGCGTACTGACTTCTGCGCCAGTCTTCGATGGGCTCCATGTCAATCCAATAGGGTATCGATTAGGGATATTTAAAAGGTAGGCGAAAGAGGAGGGTCAATAATAAAGTAATCAGGAAGGGATTTGGTTAAGATCATCCTCTCAATACTCCTCATTATCTTTTTTAATAATAACCCCTCAAAAATTAGATATTCTTATATATTTGTAATAATTTATTAGGAATAAATCGGATGGGACCGATTAAAAACAAAGTCTGAAAATAGACTTGAAGAGGAGGCAAAAGACATGAGAATGAAGGTTGTATCAATGGTATTAGTGAGCCTGCTTTTGGGAGCAATGTGCATCGGGATGTTCGGAATCATAGGCAATGTTCAAGGTGCACCCGATGACTGGATAGAAAGGATAATAACAGATTCTCCTGAGACCGTAAACGCTGTTGCAGTTGGAGATGCCGATAATGATGGTAATAACGAGGTCGTAGTCGGTATGGATCAGACAACCAATGAGCTTAGAGCATATGAGAAGATTGGAAACCAATGGGTTGAAGATATAATTGATGATGTGGGGAATACAGATGTATTGACAGTTGCAATTGGTGATGCTGACAACGATGGTTTTAATGAGGTTGTAGTGGGTTTAGTACCCGGTGGTGCAGAAGAGCTATGGGCCTATAAAAAAGACGGCGGTACATGGCAAAAGGAGGGCATTGATAATCAAGGTGTGAACGTTAATTCAGTTGCCATTGGAGATGCAGACAATGACGGTAAAAATGAGATTATCGCAGGGATGGACGTTGTCGGAGACGAGGTTATGTCCTACGAGAAAGATGGTAGTTGGAGTTCAGATCATGCTATCCCTATAGGTTACAATGTTTACTCAGTGGCAATAGGCGATGCTGACAACGACGGAAACAATGAGATCGTATTGGGCTTGGACAGCGCCGCAACCAACTTCAATATTAGGGCTTATGAAAATGTCTCTAGTGCCTGGGAAGTGGATAACATATCAACCGCATTAGTAAATGTAAACTCCGTTGCAATAGGCGATGCTGACAATGACGGGAACAATGACGTTGTGGTTGGTCTTGACAGCACTGCAGGCGAGGTGCGGGTATTCAGAAAATTGGGAGGATCATGGGGTATACACCCCGTTTTGCTTCCCGATGTTGATACTGATGTTAACTCAGTGGCAGTTGGAGATGTGGACAATGACGCGAGCAACGAGATCTTAATTGGCATGTCAAGTACAGATAACGAGGTCAGGGCATTTGAGTATGATTCCGGAGGTGGTATCTGGCTGGAAGAGATAATTGCGGACACACCACAAGATGTTTTATCTGTCGCAATAGGCGATGCATACGGCGAAAGCAATATGGAAGCTGTGATTGGTATGGCCAGCACCACAAACGAGGTGCGAGTATATGCTTTGGATCGGGGCGAACTAGTATTCATATCCCATAGAGACGGAGATTACGTGAGCGGGAACGCTAGATTCGAGGTGTTCGTGACATCAAATTACGTTGAAGCAGTGACATTCTTTCTTGGAACAGAAGCCATATTCTTGGATACCAACGATCCCTATCAATTTGTTTTGGACACAACTGTATTGACTGAGGGTGGGACGTACACAATAAGAGCAGAGGGATTGAGGGACAATGCCCCCTCCCTTACCGATACCGTGGATGTTGTCATAAACAACGCAGTCTCATCAGGTGATTACATATCAATTAATACTTTAATGGCTGAATACACCCCTGATCAAGATGTAACAGTGATAGTGAACACAAAGGCTCCACCGCCATATGATTCCATAGATCTTGTTGTTGAGTATACAGATCCAAGTGGAAACGAGATGTTTGCAGTTGAGGAAATGCTGCCCACTGCCAACCAGTACATGGTTATTTTGCATTTACCCAGTGATGCAGAGTTGGGACCATATGACGTAACGGCTACTGCATATGCACATGACGGTGATTTCCTGATATGGGAGGCCACGAATACCACTACCTTTACAGTTTCGGGCAAGAGTCTTAATGATCAATTGGCTGATCTAATGGCGAAATTGGATGAATTAGAGGACCAGCACGAGGCTCTTAACGATACCATCAACTCACTGTCTGATGTAGTGGAAAACGAACACAATTATACAAGAAGTGAAATACTGGGTAAAATAAACGATACAATTGCAATGTTTGATGGATTTATAGATAATATCACGACCCATGACACTGAGGTCAAAGCGATATTGGATGGATTGGAGGATCTGGTGGAGGATGAGAACAATCTCACAAGGACCGAGCTTTTAGATGAGCTTGCCGTGGTTTTGGGAGAAATCGGGGACTTAGAGGAAGACGTGGCTTTGGAGGCTGCTGATATCAAAAGTAACATCACAGAAGCAGCAGCAAATATAGATTCTCACCTCACAACCCAGGATGGGAACCTCGGTACACATGATGACAACCTCAATACGCATGATGACAATCTAGATTCAGCCAAGGAAGATGCAAAGAAGGCCAATGAAAAACATGATACATATCTGCTTGTCTCCATCCTACTTTTGATTATCGCCATTGTATTTATTATAATTGCGTTGATTTTCATAAACAAGGCCAACAAAATGCTAAAAGAGACCCCAAAATCAGAACCAAAAAGAGAAGCACTTCCTCCAGAGGAGCCAATAGAACAGGATGAGGAAATTGAAGAGGTAATTAATGATGCCCTTGGAGATCTGGAAGAGACCACAGAAGAATAGGAAAAATAGGAACTTTAAATTATCTGGACCCCAAGAAATTGAAGTTCGTTGGTAATAGAGGGGGTAATCCCCCCCTGCAGTATCAATTACTTCAACCTATCGTGC
Organism: Thermoplasmata archaeon; assembly: GCA_020348445.1. Classification (GTDB taxonomy): domain Archaea; phylum Thermoplasmatota; class Thermoplasmata. The sequence continues at coordinate 3,126,417 of CP070751.1, read as the reverse complement.
ATCTTCACTACGCTCTCCACGGCAGCCTTCGCACGTTCTATTCGTTTTTCGGCCTGAAGCCTGCTCATTCCGGGTCCGGTGATCCCAAGGCCCACAGGTTTTCCGAATTCCACTGCTAAATCGGTGATCTTCCTGCTGGCCTGACCCATCACGACATCGTCGTGCTCTGTCTCACCCTCGATTACGGCACCAAGGGTCACTACACCGTCTATTGCGTCCTTCTCAAGGAGCTTGCGCACTGCAAGGGGCATGTCAAATACACCTGGAACCTGCACAACATCCGTTACTTCCGCATCCAAGAATTTAGCATGCTCCTTTGCCCTCTCCAACATCATCATCGTGATGTCGTAGTGGAATTCGCTCACAACTATTCCAATTTTCATTCTTCACTCCTCCTTTTTATTTCTCAGTCTATTGGACCTGCATCTTCGAAACCTTCCCGTAATCCTTTACCAGCTTTTTTTGTCATCAGATCGGGTTTGAAAAGCAAATTATAAACGTTTTCCGCGTGCTCCCTGGCCCTTCTATCAGCAAGCCATTTCAATTCTTCTTCATCTTGTGCTTCGTCCTCGTGTACAAAGACTTCAATAATGTGTTTATTTGTCAAAAGTTGGACCTTAATTAGACCTGTGGAAGCCTCATGGGCACACTGCTTGTCTATGGGCTTTGGACCGGGCATACCAAGGGCCATTACAATATCACATCCGTTTTCCTCGAATAACTTCTTGCATGCGACAGGGAGATCCTTGATTCCAGGAACGGTGTATCTTTCTATTTTGTATCCCGTGCCCAGGCTTTTTAACTCTTGGATTGCGGCGCCACCCATGTCGAACCTGGCAAAGGTCGTGTCAGCAACACCTATCTTCTTCAATCTACATCCTCCTCATTCTTACCTTCGATTTCCTTCATTCTGCTTTGGAAAATGTACCAATCTATGACCTTTCGGATGACCTTCCTCGTGCCAACTAGATCATGTTCAAAGGGCTTTAGGCGTTCGACCTTTACATCCATTCCCATATCCTTGAGGTCCTTTTTTATTTGCTCTTCATCATGCTTTTGATCATAGCCCAAAGCGATAATATCAGGCTTCAATTCCTTTACTACCCTGTATCTGTCATCCTCGTAACCCAAAACAGCCTTGTCAACTGGTTTGAGGCCTTCAACCATCTTCACCCTCATATCTTGGGGTGTGACAGGCACGTGTTTCATCTCCCTTGCAGTCTTGTCAGTGGCAACAACAACCACCAGCTCATCGCCCAATTTCTTGGCCTCCTCTAAAAAATACAAATGACCCAGATGAAGGAGATCGAATACACCAGTAGCCATCACTCTGACCATTTTCTCCATGCCTCCCTTATTTCTTTTCCCTCAAGAAATACCAGGTTATGCTCTTCTGAGTACTTAATTGCCTCCTTCTTGGGAAGTGCATTGACGCTGTCCATCATCTCGCATCCTGCGGCAATTGGAGTTAATCCTGCCATGATCATCAGGGCAACACCAAGTTCGGTATGGCCAAAGCGGTTACTAAGTGGTTTGTCAGATGAGTTGCAAAGAGGGACATGACCAGGAGCCCGAAACCGTTCCCCAAATAGGCGCTGGGCCTTAACTGGTGTAAGCTCCGGTATTTCCTTGGTGAGTTTGGCAAATTCGGATATTGTAAGAGCCCTATCTTTATCTGTTATTCCAGTAAATGTCTTGCGGTGATTTATTGTAATGGAAAACGAGGACTTGGTGTCGTAAGGGATGTCAAAGGGAATCAGCTCTTTTAGAACAGGCCACCTACCGCCCTCTTTATAGAACAGGTCAGCAAGGTATGGAAGACCCAGTTTCTCCTTTGTGGCATGGTCAACGATCAGAAATATAAGCCCGCCGCCATCCTTTCGCATGGTGCTTATGGAGTTGGGCGTCACAAATTGGGCCCCAATAATAAAATCAGTCTCCTCCTCTCTACCATCGGCATCGTATACCAAAACAAAATTTCCATTTTTCAATTCATCCAGTGCTTTTTCCATCATCGTATTTGTCATGGAATTGCTTGTATACAGCGTTTGTATAATAATATTTTTGTAGTTACCAACAAAATGGTAGTTACAGGGAAACAAAATCCATTATCATCTCTGCTGCCAGTTCTTGAGGCTCTACGACCACGGTTTTTCCATTGGATGCAGAAACGATTCTATTTGCGGCGTTGACGTAAAGCTTTTTCTCTGGTTCCAGAAGAATCATTGTAAGGTAAACATTGGAAATATAGCTGAGTTCTTTTGCCTGGTTTACGGCATATTTCAGGCTTTTATCTGTGTCTCCTGCAAAAACCTTGCCATTATCAGAATACGCTTCTGGTAGGCCGTCAGTAATCAAGTACACCAATTTCCTGTCCGCTGATGACTCCTGAAGCAGAGACCTGGCTGTTTTAATAGCTTCACCTGTATTTGTAAAACCCTTTGCCTCGCTTTTCCAAACCTCAAGTAGGTCCATGACTTTAACCTCTGTGTCAAATGCCACAAGATCCACAACATTCCTTGGATTCCTTTCCTTTATAGCCTTGTAAAGGGCCAAGACCGCCTTCTTTGCAGCCACGATACGCTGATTTTCGTCCATGCTTCCGCTTTTATCGAACATCAATACCACATGGTTGTTGGCGCCTCTTAGATCCCTGTAAGTTATTATATCATCCTCGTAAAGATGCCTGTCATGGGGGTGGTGAATCCGCGCGTTGAGCATACTTTCCACTATATCCATTCTGGATATCTCATCCACCATTCTCAACTTCCCTCTCTCGTAAACACCTTCCACCTCGCTGGCACCATAAATAGCGTGGTAAGCCATTGGAAGATTTTGTATCTCAGAAGTAAAAACGATGTCCGCGAACCTGTCCACAAGTTGTGCCGTGATTTGCAGTTTTTCGCCTTCACGTTTTATAAATCCCGAGTATTCAAGCTTCTCTTCAACCTTGCTCTTTGCCCTTTCTTTGGGTGTCGACTCCAGCTGCTTTTCAATTTGCTCCTCTTCTTTTTTTCTTTGGGACTTTAATCGCTTCTCCTCTTTCTTTGATTCGTCTTTGACCTCCTTTTCCCTTACCTTCAGGTCCTTTGCTTTTCGTGATAGCCCCTCCCTTTTTGCCTTGATTTTGTCAACTTTCTTTTGAACCTTTTTCTCGAGCCTATCGTAAAAGACACGTCTTGCATCCTCCACATATTTGGTCTTTCTCAGCTTCCTTCTCAAAGAGAGTCTGGATCGTCTGAATCTTTTTCCTTTTAGCATATTTTTCTCCATTTCCTCCCTGAGATTTGGTGAGGTAAAAAGGGCGTTTCCGAATCTAGAATCGATATCTTTTATATTGCCAGATATCGATGGAAATGAGAGAAGAAGCTTCGGTTTCTTATATACCCACTCCTCCTCTTCTTGTTCCTTTCCAAAACCTAGCTTTCTTTTTAGCCATGCAAAAAATCTCTTTATTGCGCGCCCTATCATCTTGAAGAAGTTGATGATCTTGGTTAATATCCTTCTCCCCAATCCCCTTTCTTCTTCCTCGATTTCAATGGGGGTATCGATTACCAGTTGAACAAAATCGTCGCCTAACAATGCACTTTGAAGTAATTCATTTAATCTATCTTGTAAGGCCTGTTGTTCTTCTGTTAGTTTTATGGCTTCTGCGGAAGTCACTTTGAGTTGTGTCTCCCTTTTCTTATGCAGGGCCTTGAGCTTTTGCAAGTATCCTGATTTTCTATCTTCCCTTATTTTTACGGCCTGTTTTTCCAGTCTTCTTCTCAGGTTTTTAATATATCTCGCAATTGTGGAATCGGATTTTGTCTTCTCATCCACGAACCTGTCAAGTGCATCAGGACCTTCCTCAACAAGCCGAGTAATAAGCTCGATGTTCTCCTTGTAGCTGAGAACAAGCTCATCTTCAAAAACATCACATTCTGGTAATTCCATCCAAACCGCCTTACTTGGCAACCTTTATTTTAAGTTCGCTCTCGTCGCACTCAAAAACATCCAAGGAGGAAAGAAGGCCAAAAACAGAGAGCACTACTTCGTCGCTGTTCAAATTACCAGGGTAATGCTCCCTGCCAACAACGAACTTTCCGAATTTCCTGTACTTCTTTTGTGACGAGTCCTGTCTTAACGCACCCTTTGCGAGCTCGGGATTTTTAAGCACCTTTTGGCATTCCTGTAGAACACGTTTTCCTTCGGGCTTGTCCTCATTCAGAATGTCTTTATAAAACCCGCACCAGTATAATCTGCCCGCTTTTCTCAGCTCTTTTTGGAGGTTTTTTGAAATGAAGCCGTTTATCCGGTCTTCATTTTGTGCCAGCGAGTCCCCTCCCCTGGCCCGTATACGGCCCAGCATGGCGTGTTGGGCGCCTTTTTCAAAGTCCTGAAGTGAAACCATTCTCCTCTCTTGCAGGTTCGTGTAGGCCTCGGATCTTGTAATGATATCTATCATGGTTCTATTGCTGCCCACCTCCGAGAGCTCGTAAACGTCACCAGAGGCGTTTCTCCAGGCCTCGGTAATGAACACGCTCCCTTCCAGGAATATCTCTGGCAGGAAGACATCATTTGTCCCCTTTGCCAGTGCCAAATCAATTATTTTTCTGTTCTTCCAGTGCATCTTGTTGAAGTTGACATGGATGTTGGAGAGCCTGTCATTTAAAGGTTCATTGATGTTGTCCAAATCGTCCAAATTTGATGTGCATATAGCGATAAATGATGCAGGAAAAGTCTCCCTGGATTTTGCAGGGGAGACTATATGCTCCTGTAGGGCCTGAAGGAGAACGTTCTGAGTCCCCCTCGGGAGTTTACCGATTTCATCCACCATCAAAAGACCGCGATTGGCCTGAAGCAGTTTTCCAGGCTCAAGTACAAGGGGACTTGTTGGATCCCCTATTTTCTCCAGTCTCTGTAAGTTCAGGGTTCCTGTTAGATTATCTGGAAATACCTCTGGGGAGCCCTGAATCCTTGCCAGGCCGTGACCTTCCCTTAGGGTGACTAGATTCACAGGAACAGAATTGGGATCGACTTTTGACGGATCATAATATCCAAGTTCTGAGAATGATAATTCCCCAAACCTCGTCTTGCAGAAGGGGCATGCAGGGACCTTTTTGAAAAAATCAGAGTCGAAGATACTGTAGGGATTGTCCTGTACCGGGCAACCATCTACGATATAATTTCGTTTTGGAAACATCTCCCAAATATCCTTGGCTAGGTTGGTTTTTCCAGAGCCCGGGGGCCCGAAAAGAAGGACGTTATTTCCTGCAATCAGTGCCGCGGTTAATGCCTCCAATGTTCCTGTGTCCAGGATCGTATTTGGGTAAAGGTTTTGGAGTATCTCTGGATCTTCCAATCCTTTTTCCCTCAACATCTCGATTCTTGACTGAAGTTGATGTCTGAGAAAATCCTTTGGCAATTCTGGTTTTACTTCGCTTTCGATCAGGGTCTGACCGTTATCCTTTTTATTTTTAAGCAAGTTGCTCCTCTCCCTGTAATTTGTTTTCAGTGTTTGAATAAACGAAGGATATAGGTAGGGTTAAATAATTCTTTCCCTTGGATTTTTATTTTTTTACTATTAAGAACTGAATAGACCTGTCTAATATCGTAATTAATGTTCTTCCCTCCTCCTTAATCCCCCTCCACCCACCCAATAATTTTCTTTTTGAAGATGATAAGTATCTATTAAGGAGAAGATACCAAAAACATATAATCCCAATATAACTTTATCAGCTCCGTGATTCACATGGAACAAGGAAGTAACGAGAAACTAAATCACCATCCTGCAATACTGAGCATGGAGAACACTGCATTGGTAATAGTGGATGTTCAAGAGAAGCTATTGCCCTATGTTGTCGACAAAGATAAGGTAACAGAGAATGTGAACATGCTCATTAAATTCGCAGATATCTATGACATACCCATTATCCTCACAGAGCATTATCCAAAGGGCCTGGGCACAACCGTGCCAGAAGTGAAAGAGGTCCTAAAAAATTACGCACCCTTGGAGAAGGTCATCTTCAGCTGCTGCGGTGCCAAAGGATTCATATCAAGGCTCAATGAACTCAATGTAAAGAGAATCATGCTGGCAGGAATCGAATCTCATATCTGCGTCGAGCAAACTGCACTGGATGTGATGCACGCAGGTTTTGATGTCCATGTAATAGCAGATGCCATATCATCCAGAACAATTGAAAACAAGAATATTGGCATGGAAAAGATGAGACAGTTCGGTGCAGTGATTTCTTCGACGGAAATGGCGATGTACGAGATCATGGAGAGGGCCGATTCCAAGGAATTCAAAGAGGTTCTGAAATTGGTCAAGTAAAATTTTTTTGCATATTTTTGATACCTTGACATACTTTCTCATGGTTGTCAAAATTGTCAACTGTACAGAAAACTTCATATAGAAAAACAACCAATATTATACGTTTGGGCTAAACAAAAAAAGAGTCACGGGATGCAATACTCCTATCATTTGAAACTCACCCTTTAAACATCTTCCATAAAATATGGAGAGGTTTTCTCTCATGTAAGGGAAGAAGGTTTTGATTTAGGGATGCGAAAAGCAACGCAATTCTAGGCACAAGCACTGGCAAGCCGAATTCGAACAAGACCCTCTAATGCATATTCTAAAGGTCTTATGGGCTTAAGCCGGGCTTTGCCGAACTCCTGTTCTCTTTTTTACCAAGGCCTAAAAACATACCCTATAAGGGGGAGAAGCAACTCGCCTTTGTCGGGGGGATTCGCTTGATTAAAAAGGAAATGGTAGTAAGGTTTAGGTTGGTGGTCATCGCTTTAAATTGTCTATTGGCAACGCTATCATTGATCAATCTCTATACAATTGCATCCGGTGCAGTAAAGGTGGAAATCCCAGAAGAGGATGACTTTGCATGGACCATTGATACAAGATCAAATGAAGCCACATTTCTTACGAACTTCACGGTGACAAATAAAGGTGTATATGATATAGAGGACTTGGATATACACGCCAAAGTTCGAACCGAGAAGGACACGATGTTGATAGATTACAGTCAGGAAGATCTTATAATTCCGAGAGGAAACGTGAAAAAGTTCGATATAGTTGCTGTGTTGCCATTCGAGAGAATAGATCCTGATGAGTGGAGAAGTCTCATGATAAACGACTCCGTATTTTACTTGGATGTGGATATCTCCGCCAAGTACCTTTGGGGCCTTGGTACTTTTGTTGTCGACGACACCTTGGAGTATCCTTGGGATGCCCCAATTAACAAGATAGGAAATAAAACCGACGAGCGAGTCGAAGAAATCATCAGGCATCTTGTCATGGAAAATGCTGATATGTTCGGCTTATTGGACATGATGTTAGATGAGGAAGAGGACGATGGTCTTTTGGGCAGGTTTGATTGGGCAGATGCCTTTTTGAGAATAGAATCTTGGCCGCAGGGAGATAACACCAGTAAACTCATCGCAAGGGTAACGTTGGAGGTCCTCAACGGAAGGCGCACAGTGCTGTTCGAGATAGAAATGATGGTAAAAATGGTAGGTGAAGAATACGAAATCACTATGGAAGACTTCAGATTCGACTTCACGTAAGAAGAGGAGAATATCGAGCAAGGCGCTCTTTGCCCTGGTGTTCTACGTCATCTTACCCGTCATTTCAATTACGATGATGATCATCACATATCCGCAGCTTTCAAAAGATCGACTCTTGGGCATATTGCAAAGAATCTTGCCAATAGGTGTTATGTTAATAATAGTCTCGCAGTTTCAGGTAAGATACGAGAAAGGTGATCTGGGTAGGTTCATATTAAACGAGGTTTACGTGATTTTGGTGGTTCTTTGGATTTTCGCGTTGCTTGGCGGGGAGCCTGTGATACACCAGACATGGGAGGAGTACAAATTCAGCCTGCACATCTGGAATTACCTTGCCTTGATCTTGATAGTCACCAGTTTAAATGTTCTCTATTATATTTTGGAATACCAGGCATATCAGGAGGATAAAAGCCAGAAAGAATCAATCCCTAAGGAAGAAAAAGCCGTCGATGAGGTGAAGGAACCCAAGGGAGTAATTATCACCACTGTGGAAGCATTGTGAATATGCCCAAAATCAAGTTCCAATTACAGGATTCTATGGGAATGATTTAATTTAGGGAATGCAATACCCCCATCCATCTAAGGATGGGAATCAATGGAAAGGTTAAGCACAGGCATAAAAGGCTTGGACAAGATGTTACATGGCGGTCTCATACCTGGTAGACCATATGCAGTCTCGGGCCCGCCTGGAAGTGGAAAGACAACCTTAGGTATCCACTTCCTTATTGAAGGCGTAAAGGATGAAGAGAATGTTATTCTGGTAGCACTGGATGAACCGCCAAACGAGATAAAGCTAAATGCATGGGCACTTGGTTTTGATGTTGCCCCTATTCGAATTTTAGATGCTGTACCTGAGGTAAAGGGTTTTCAAAGGGGCGGTTACATCAAGGATGTGGGCACAGTTTTGGATTTACACACCATGAGGGATGTAAAGGATATAAAACGAAGCAAGATTCTTAGGGCAATGGAGGTGTCTATCCATTCAGTACAAAAGATGTTGAGACAGGAAGCAGATGACCTCTATGATGAAGAGGGAGAGGTTTACTCACGCGTGGTCATAGATTCAATTACTGCCCTTAAAATGTTTGGTATGAAAGGAGAGGATCAAAGGATCCTAATCCAATCATTTATGAGGTTTCTCGCAGAAATGGAGGCAACTTCATTGATTATTACCCAGATTCCGGAACCTGATGATTTACCTTCTGAGGTGTTTCTTTCAAGAGGGGAAATCAGATTGCATAAGATCAATGACAAGGTAGAATCAAAGCGCGGGATAGGAATAGAGAAAATGAAAGGCTCTGAATTTGACGAGCATATCAGACCTTTGAACCTTTCCTCCAGGGGAATCGAGGTGGACACCAAGAAATTATTCTGAGATTAATTAAGTTGCTTGAGATGAGTTTGATGAAGGGAATAAACAGGGTGCAAACCGGTATAAAAGGCCTTGATAAAATGCTCTCTGGGGGCCTTATTTCTGAACGTCCGTACATACTCTCGGGTCCTCCAGGCTCAGGAAAAACCACCTTAGGTATGCAGTTTCTATTAGAGGGAATTAAGCAGGGTGAGAGGGTTTTATTTGTGGCTTTGGAGGAACCTGTTAACGAGGTTAAATACAACATGACATCTTTGGACTTGAATCTAAAGGGTTTGGATATTCTTGATGCGAACTCTGACATAAGAAGATATGAGCCCACTCCTGTCATGGAAATTTCATCCAAAAGCAAGGTCCAAAAAATGTGGGATTTGCCGGACACCATCAGAAAAACCTCGAGATTTAAATCAACCGTGGTTAGTGTACACTCACTGCAGAATACATTGAAACAGGAGTTCAAGAGGGCTGGATATAAAAGAATTGTAATAGATTCCCTCACGGCATTGAAATACTTCTGTATGGTGGGAGAGGAGGACATATATCTGCAGTCCTTTCTCAGGTTTCTTTCCGAATCCAAGGTAACTTCTCTGCTCACAGTGGAAACTCCAGAAAATTATGGTTTAACCCCTGAGATATTTCTAGCAAGAGGTGAAATAAGGCTAAACAAAACCTGGGAAAAAGGACAAATAAAAAGATGGATTTCTGTGGAGAAGATCCGGGGCTCCGAGCATGAGGAAAAGGTATATCCCATTGAGATTAGAAAGGGGGAGGGTGTGGTGGTGTTAGATAAAAATATTTAAAATAGCCATCTGGATATTACAGATATATTAATTAACACCTTGGCTTACATGTAAACCGAAAAATAGATGAATATGCCGTTGATATCTTTTATATTGACAACTTTCGTTGGCGAGGACGAATAGAACAAATGATAGGATAAGATAACCTTCAATTAATCTACGTTCCTCATGTCGAGTTAAAACAAACCTAGGAGTTGGTGAAGTATTGGGAAGCACGTTTTTTAAAGGTTTCATCCGCCTTTCCCGTCCTCAATTTTTACTTGCAGGGATTTTACCGTACTGTTTAGGTCTTGTAGTAATTGTTTATGAAAATAACACTATCTATTTAGATATAGCGATAGTGAGCTTTTTTGGTATTATTATTACCCAGCAGGCTTCTAGATACAGCAACGATTACTTTGATTATGAAACTGATATGATGAACAAGGAACGTGGAGACTTCAGCGGTGGAAGCGGTGCCTTAGTAGAAGGATTAATTGATAGAAAATGGGCACTTTTTTTCAGTATTGTTTGTTTCATTATTGGTGCCATCATATTTCTGATACTGGCGTTTATTTTTGAGACGGGCCCTCTTACCGTTCCCCTTTATCTCATGGGTGCATTTCTGGCTTACGCTTATGTCGGTCCACCTTTCAAACTTGCATATCGCGGTTTGGGTGAGATCGCCTTGGGATCTGCGGCAGGATTGTTGATCGTTCCAACTGTGGTCTATCTGCAAACAGGCACGATAACTGCTCTTACAATTTTGACGTCTATACCATTATTTTTTATATACTTCATCAGTCTTCTAGGCCTCGAATTCCCTGATTGGCATTCAGACAAATTAACTGGAAAGAGGAATCTCATGGTTAAATTGGGTAAGATGCGGGCCGCCAGGTTGTACCTGGTTTTACTGGTCTTTTGTTATGCACTCTGTGTGATATTCATCTTTTTTGGATTACCTCTGTTGGTTGTACTATTAATTGTCCTTTCCATACCTCTGCATTTTCGAAATATTTCTTCTTTAAAGAATCTTATAATCGAGGGAAAAGAGACCGTCATTCCCAATCCAAAAAAGATATTTTTGGCTGGATTTGGCTTCCTTTTAATGAATCTTCTAGGTTTCATCTTAGCAATCGGTGTTGATGTGTAAATGAACATCTTGGGTAAAATCAGAGAGCGTCTAAAATTATACCGTCTTTATGCCGCGGGCTTTATGGCCTTTTTACCTTGCCTTGGTGTTCTTTCTACAGGTTTATGGGATAGAATCCTCCTAATAAAATTGTTCATCATCGGTCTTATGGGTCATGGTGCAGGGTATATTCTCAATGAGATAGTTGATATCCCCATGGATTCTAAATCAAAAAGCCTTAGAAATAAACCACTCATTAAAGGGACTATATCCCTCAGAGAAGCCAAGGCATATGTGTGGTTATTTGGAATTATAGGCGTTGTTATTACACCATTTTTTTTTCAAAGGCTATATGTTGTTCTTTTTCTTTATTTATCCTTTTGTTTGGGTATCAGTTATGCACTTTTCAGCAAGAGAATCCCTGGGATGGAAATCATATACGGTTTATGGGCCGTAGTATTTACTTTGGCTGGGGCATTAAGTACAGGATTTTGGCCCACCAACCTAACTAAGATTCTAATACTAATGATGGGGATTGTGATGTTCTTCAATGTGGCGGTAATAGGTGGATTAAAGGATATTGTTCACGACCCAAAAGGAGGTGGAAGAACCACTGCCTGGTCCATGGGTGTCAGGGTAAAAAAAGACCGACTCAGTCTGCCATTTTCGTATATTACATATCTCACAGGCCAGTTATTCATTTTGCTCTTTATCGTTGTTTTGGCGCCGTGGTACATGCTTCGATTTCCTGCGATATCTCAATTAATAATCTATTATTTTATTGTGATTTTAATCGGTCTTGGTCTAATTCGTACAATATGCAAATTTACGCGTGCTGCCCCTTCTAAAAGAAGGGAAGTTCTTGGATTTATTAGAAATTATGTTATTCTATCATATCTTCTTGTTCCGACCGCTTTTTTGCTGGTTATTTCTGTTGAGACAGTATTATTTATAACGATATTTCCCTTATTATGGGCGGTTGTTTCCAACATAATGGTATACGGTAAAATAATCCCAACAATATAAGGTAATATAAGGAGGTTCACTTTGGAAAAGAAATTACTTCTACTAAGCCCTTCCGCTCCCATACTTCTTTCCACTGTTAAAACCGCCCGTGTTCCCTTGTGGGCCGGAGTTCTGGCGGGCCTCACTCCTCAAGATTCCTGGGAAATTACGTTTATCCAAGGTTCCCGGGAAAAAATAACAGAGGAAACCCTAAAAGACACCGACCTTGTGGCACTGTCCACCTTTACACCAAGCATATACGATGCATATAAAATCGGCGATCTTTGCAGGAAAAAGGGAATTCCATGTGTAATGGGAGGTATACATTCTTCTTTTTATCCAAAGGAGTCTTTGGCGCACTGCGATAGTGTTGTGGTAGGGGATGCAGAACCAGTTTGGGGAAAGGTTTTGGGGGATTTTATAAATAATAAACTCCAACCGATTTATCATGGGGGATGGATGACATCAGGAGACATACCCCTTCCAGACAGAAGCATTTTCTCCCGCTATCGATATTCTTTGGAATGTGTGGAATTTGCACGAGGATGCCCGAACCAATGCGAATTCTGCTCTGTTGGATTCAGCTGTAAAGGAAAATTTGTCTATAAAAATCCAAAAATACTGGAACAGGAGCTTGAATCAATTGATAAAAAATTCCTTCTTGTTAGCGCCCCGAATTTACTAGCCAATCCCGAAAAATCCCTAAAACTCATTCAAAAATTGAAGGATTATAACTTTCGATGGATGGCTTTGGCCTCCATAGATATAGTCAAATATCCCAAGATCATGGACGCAATGGCAGAAACAGGTTGTTTTGCCCTGGAAATCGGATTTGAAAGCTTTTCTGACACAACATTGAAATCCATGGGAAAATATAGAAACCTGGGAGAAGATTATCAAAAGGTAGTTCAAGAACTTCAAGATCGCAAAATAGAGACAATGGGGAGTTTCATCTATGGATGGGATACAGACGATAGAAATATCTTTAAAGAGAGTCTGGAACAAATCGAAAAAATGGGAATTGATTTTCCAGTAGGGTTCCTTCTTGTCCCCTATCCCACCACAAATATTTTTTTGAGATACAAACGCCAGGGAAGGATACTGACCGAGGATTGGAGCCGATACTCAGGTATGGACGTCGTATATCAACCCAAGCTTATGAGCAGAAGGGACCTTTTGGAGGGATATCTGTGGCTTTTGGACGAGGTGTCCCAATTCAGCTCGGAGGCGAAAAAAATATTTTCCCGAGCAAGAGGAATAGAATCCCTTGCTTATTCGGTTTTTCTTTCATATGTGCATGGTAAGTTGGCCCGTCTAGTGAAAAAGAAAATCGTAAGAACATTGGAGCAGTATCCTTAGATAAATCAGATACAAAATCAATATGTTCGAATTCTGCCCGAAGTTAATAACAATTCCACACCAATAAAGATCAATGCTATACCTAATAGAGCCAGAAATATCCCCATTGTGTACAATAAGATGAGAATAACGCCGAGGAGCAGAAATATGACGCTGAGTCCACGAAGGTAAGATCTTGCACTTGAACCTGCCATGTTTTCAAAGAAGTATTCATAGATATTAATCATTTATGGGATCATTATCTTATCTGACACCTTTTCCATCAAAAACCTTACTACCTTATATCGCCATTACCCTCCGTGATCTCATGAACAAACCCAAAACAAAGAGCATGACCTATGCCAGGGCCGGGGTGGACATAAAAAAAGAGGCAGAAATCATAGATAGTCTGACCTCCAAGATTAAAACAAAAGGCAAAGGTTTTGGGAAGATCCTTGACCTTCCCGGTCATTTTACAGGTCTTGTGGATTTTGGGGATTTCGCGCTATCCCTATGTACCGACGGTGTGGGTTCCAAAGTGATGATCGCCAGTGTCATGAAGAAATGGGATACTGTGGGCATTGACTGCATAGCGATGAATGTAAACGACATGATATGTATCGGTGCAAAACCAATGGCCTTCGTGGACTATTTTGCCATCGAGAAGTATGATCCAAAGATGGCGAAAGAGATTGGTAAAGGCCTTGCAAGGGGAGCTGAGATGGCTGGTGTGTCGATTATAGGAGGTGAAACCACCACTCTCCCAGAAATAGTAAAGGGTTTTGATCTGGCGGGCACCTGCCTTGGTTATGTTGAGAAGTCGAATATCATCACAGGGGAAAAAATCGCTCCAAAGGATGCTATTATCGGTTTAAGGAGCTCGGGAATCCATTCAAATGGCCTAACCCTGGCTAGGAGGATCATAAAAAGCAAGAAACTTTCATATCAAAGAAATTTCCCGGGGACGAAGATGAATATCGGGGAAGAGCTCCTAAAACCCACGAGAATATATGTGAAAGAGGTCATGGACATACTTAAAAAGTTCGAGGTAAAAGGAATGGCCCATATCACTGGAGGAGGTCTAAGAAACCTCCCCAGACTGAAAAGGGATGTGGAGTTCAGGATCACGTCACCGTTAAAACCGCAGGAAGTATTCAACCAGCTGCAAAAACTTGGAAATGTGAAAGAAAAGGAAATGTACCAGACGTTCAATATGGGCATGGGATTTGCGATCATAGCAGACAGTGGGGAGGCAGAGGGGATATTGAAGCAGTTGAAGGGCAAAATCGAGGCCAAGATAGTAGGGGAGGTTGCAAAGGGCGAGGGTGCGAGCATGCCCAGGAATTGGCTGTATTTTGGATTATAAGAATGAAACCTGGTCAGGGCCTTAGCATATGTGTTACCAGGGGTCGATATATTATGAAAAAATCCATGCCCAGCATCTGGAATACAAAGATTTGAATTTTTTTAGATTAAGATAATTTAATAACAAATTTAATTAATCAGGAATAAAATCAGGTTGTGAGATAAAAGAGGATAATGAAGTTCAAATCTCAGGATCTAACGGGGGATTGAAATAAAGACGAATGAACTGGAAATACCACAAATAAAGATGCAGATTATCAACTTTGGCCCCATCGAAAATGCCGACATCCAGCTGACAAATTGTTCGTTTTTCGCAGGAAAGAATAACGTAGGAAAATCTGTAATGGCTCAATTGCTGTACAGTCTAATGAAGGTATTCAGCCCTACCCTCGAAGAGATGTCATGTTATCTTCCCGAGCTTGTTGAAAATGAGTTCACAAAGCTGATGGAGGAAGTGGTATCTAAATCCAAAAAGACCAAGTCCCCACCCCGAAAATCCTCTAAGAAATCGTCAGGTAAATCAAAGAAGAAATCACCAAGAAAGCCGACGCGGAAGATAAGCGGAGTGTGGAAGGTAAGCCAAAAGGATCTTGAGCAAATCGAGGAACTGGCCCATAAAAGAAGGAACAAGATAAAGAAACACATCAATACAGAATTATCTTCATTCTTCCAAAATGCATTAAAGGAAAGGATAGAGTTGGAAATAACATACGTCTTCTCATCGTCGATTTACGATTACATCAGGCTGGGTGAAGAGAACGCCAAGATTCACTTTGACTACGGGGACTCCATTTACCAATGCATCTTCTCCATGGGAATATATAGAAAATCCCAGTCCATTAGAATGGAAGCCAGCGTGAAAGTTGATAATGATTTTCTAAATAAATATATCAAAGATATGTACAGGTCACCGATTAGGAATTTAAAGGGCAAAAATATCAGGTATAAATGGGAGAAAAATGGCAAATTAAACGTGAAGTTTCCATTCCGTCCACCAAATGAGAAGACATATAATTTACCTTCCGAGAGCTCAAAACCCTGGAACACATATTATATTCCCGCCGGAAGAGCCGGATTACTTGAGGGATACAAGGTTGTCTCACAAGCATTTTACAAGACGGCACCCACTGTATCTTTGGGGGATGATAAATCCCCATCAATCTCAGGTGTTGTGGCCGATTATTACACACTACTTATGAGTTTTGACGGAAAGAAGGGGCACTATAACAAAATTGTCAAGGACATATCGTCGAAGACCATAGGGGGACTTGTGGAGATAGAAAGCAAAGAATACCCTTTTTCAGTTATGAAATACCGCTTAAAAAGCCCGGACGGCAATGAGACGTCCATAGATATCACAAAGGCATCATCCATGATAAAAGAATTGGCCCCCATCCTCATGTTGGTTGCAGAAAAATTGAGACCAAATGATGTTTTAATCATCGAAGAACCCGAATCTCACCTTCAATCCAAAACCCAGTTGGAATTGGCTGAATTTTTCTTCAACTTGTCAAAAGAGGGCGTAAGGATATTAGTGACCACTCATAGCGAGCTGATGCTCAGGCAGTGTTTCCAACTGTTCGATCAAAAGGGCCTGCCAATTACAGGGAACCTATTCATATTCAAATCATCCTCTTGAGGTTTTGGGTATTTAAACTCCTAGGCGCTTTTAAGGGACATTTTCGTTACCAAAAAATATTCTCAAATGACCTTTAATTTAAATTTTATATTATTTATATAGGAAATCCTGTTTCTTTCCGCAAAGTTTATATCCATGTGAAACCATTTATATGTTAATCTTTGTACATACTCCAAAAACTGACCATAGGTGAAAAATAGAATTCACCTGCATCTCAAGGGGGGAGGTAAGACAATGTCAATCAGAGTAAAGAAAGTTACAACGCTATCTAAGAACAAAGAGACAGAATTAGAAGGAGTGCATGAAAATCAGGCTGCAATCGTCGGTAATAAAAGTGGGGTTGTATCAGAATCCTATTTTCTTGGTGACGTAACAACGATGCCATTATTATATCTAGAAGGCGAAATGCAACAAAGAGAATTTTATAAGCCAGGCGTATCCATGGCTGCAATAAATATTCTCGAGGAGACCGATCCTAACCTTATAAAAAAATACCTGACAGGATTCATAGATCTACCCACCACTCTGCTGAATGGCAGTTCTACACAAGAGAAGGGTGAATCAGTATGTATTGACCTGACGGGCTCAGTGCCTTCGAAGGTAGTTAATATTGGTGCAGAGGGGACTTCTTGGTTCGTGAGAGAGGTGAATGTATCATCCCCTAAAATGGTATACAGTAGTAAGATCAAAGAAGAGGGCCCTAAATTCATTAAAGAGGATACAGAGGTTTGTGAAACCGCAATGGTTTCCAATGTTGTTGATTCATCTTATTCCTCAATGGACAAGTTAATAGAAGAATTTTCATTGGAACTTGAAAAACAATTGATGGAAAACGGTCACAGTGCAGATATTTTACTTGAGGAAGATACTGACTTCGAGGCTATTTTAAGGTCGTTTAAGGAAGAACAGGAGGGCGGCAGGAAGGATGAACCAGAATTGGTTGGAACCCATCTCATAGATTCTGATTATAACTATGTAGTAGAAGATGTATTATTGATATACAACAATGGGACCCTTATCTCCCATGCGAGAAGGGAATCGAATGTCGATATCGATGATGATATTTTCAGCGCGATGTTGACGGCTGTTAAGGCATTTATCAAAGATTCCTTTGGAAGGGGTAATGGTGGTGGATTGAAAAGAATGGATTTTGATAAGAACAAGGTAATGATCGAACACGGACAAAATGTATTTCTCACCGCGGTACTTCATGGGGGTGAACCATTACATCTGCCCTTATGTATGATGGAAGTGCTAAAGGATGTAGAGGAAAAATACGGTTCAACATTAGATGGATGGGACGGTAACCTCGTAAAACTGGATGGGATCAATGAAATCATAGAGAAGTTGCTAAGTGTAACAGATGAGATGACCGATGATATCAAAGGATTTGAATCCGGAATCGTGACGTCAACGCTCAAACTCATAGAAAAAGCGGAAAAGGCGGGAATTTCGGCAAGCAGCTCTGAAATATTCTTGCAGGATATTACAAAAGCCATGGAAAGAGAAGGTTTTGGAAACGCATGGAACCATCTGAAAAGAACAGAGCATGAACTTACAGAGAATTTGAATGAGAAGGGAATATGGGGCTACAAAGGAGGGGAGATAGGTTCGGGCATTAGGGTGGCGGAATCCCAACTAACAGGTGAGTTAGGAGCATTCGATTTGGAGTGTGAGACTGAAACACCTGAATTGGAATACGTAATAAATGGTATTGTCGGGATGATGGACGAACTTGACAGCGAGATGCGGGGATCCGAGGAAGAGAGGGCCAGATTGAGAGAAATGATAAAAGAAATCGAAGAAAAAGCCCTCTATTTTGGCGGCGGGACAAATGCAACAGAGGAAGATAAAGCCCAATTGATGGGCATTGTTAGGTTTGTTGAAGATAAGATGAATGAGCTGAAAATGGAGAAATTAGACGAAGAAATGGAAAAAGCGGAAATGGAAGGGGCAATCAAGGCAATCGAGGACAAGATGACAGATCTTGAGATCTCCCAGATAGGTACTGATGCAGAGAGAACAGAATTGAAGCGTATGATGGATGGAATAGAGGATAAAATCCTTGAAATGGAAAGTGAAAATATTGAATCAGAGGTGGCGAAAGCCGAATTGGAGGGTATGATCAAAGGAATCGAGGACAAGATGACGGAGCTTGAGATCTCCCAGGTAGGCACCGATGCTGAGAGAACCGAGTTAAAGCGCATGATGGATGTACTTACTGAGAAAATATCTGAACTGGACGGTAAGAAGGCGGAAGCCGAAGAAATCCAGTCAAAGACACAGGGCATGATGAGGGATATGGAAACCAAGATGGCCGAATTGGAGGACAAGGTTCAAGGAACCTGGGAAATGATGGAGGAAATAGAAGGTGAGGTGGAAGTTAAGAGAATCATGGTTGAATACATACAAGATCTTGAGGATAAAGAGGAACTTGAGTCCCTCTGTAGTGAAGTAGGATTGAGTCGCAGCGGTTCTGAAAAGGAACTTAAGAAGAGGCTGCTTGATTATGTGAATGGGGGTGAAGAGGGTGTCAAAGTGCAAAGCAGGACAGAAGATCAGAGATTCACGAGGGAGAATATAGAAAACATCAGAACTAAGGCAGAACTAGTGGCCTTGTGTGAGGAGGCAGGATTAAAGAAGAGCGGAAAAAAGGAGGAGATTAGAAACAGACTGCTTAAGTACGTTGAGGACAGGGAATCAGAGGCCAAGGCAAAGAAATTAAAAGAGCAAAGATTTACAAAAGAATATATCGAGAGCATAGGAACCAAGGCAGAACTTGTGGCTTTGTGTGAGGAGGCAGGATTGAAAAAAAGCGGAACCAAAGACGAGCTTAGGAGCAGATTGCTACAATATGTCAAGGAAACAAGAGAGGTAAAGAAGAGCAATACTATCGGTACTAAATCTCAGTTTAAGATTGAAGGTGCAGATAAGCTGACATATGCCGTTTTAGGAGATATGTACAATCAAATAGCTATGGAGCTGGGCGACAACGTATCAGAATATATGAAGGAATTGGAAGGATTCATAAGATCTGTTTTGGAGACAAGAGAAGAGATGGGAATGAAATCGGATGATACCTTGAAATCCGTGGTTATTAAGCCCAACAATGAGAAAATGGGTGAGATTTTGAACAAACTTAAAACGCAATTTCTCACAAAGGTGAATGCAGAGGAATTAGAGGTGGTTGAGCCAGGACAGGAGTGGGAAGGAATAAAACTGGAGATGGAGATAGAAAGGGATATGATTGCCACTGCTTTTACGACACAAGCCACCAAAATCCATATGCTTTTAAACTTACAATCACCACAGAAAATAAAAAACATCCTGAAAGAAAAAGGGGAGTACACCCTGGGGGTGGAGGGCTATCCTGTCACAATTGTACCTGAAATGTTGAGATTCAAAACTGTCACCCCAGATAATATCAAAATCAAGGATCTTGAAGGCGGTACCGTATATATCAATAAGGAATTTATAAAGAAAGTCGATTCCGAGGATGAACTGCCACCACCGCCAGAGCCCGAAGAAGAGGATATCCCTGGGGAGCCAAAACCACCCCAAAATATACCAAAACCCCCAAAGCCGAAACAACCTGATGTTTCGAAGGGGGATTCAAGGTCATGGAAGCAACCTCCTCCCCCTCCCAGTGGTTACAATGAGGAGAAACCTTTATCAAAAAAGAGAGGAAGATTTCTCGGCAGATTAAAAAGGCGGTTTAAAAAATAGATTTAATAAACAACAAGTTAATGTTCACCAATATTTCCACGATACGATGATTGGATTTTTTCTTTTTATTTGGCCTGAAGTATGGCTTTTGACATAATTTACGCCTTGGGTAGTGGAAAACGTGGATTATTTTTTTAAACCCCTACTTCTTTCCCATGCAGGGTAGTTGATTTGGCGGATGAGGAGTTTGTACCATACGTACGACCCGAAGTCAAGATGCTCGAAATCACGGTTCGGGCCCTTGTTCTCGGTCTGATTTTGTCTGTGGTGATGGCCGCCGCCAACGCCTACCTCGGCCTCAAGGTTGGGATGACGGTCTCAGCTGCTATTCCAGCAGCAGTCATATCTGCTGCCGTATTCAAAGGCCTGAAGGGAACTGTTTTGGAAATAACTGTATCCAAGACCATGGCCTCCACAGGGGAATCCCTGGCCGCAGGGGTTATTTTCACTATACCTGCTTTGGTCATAATAGGTGTATGGGACACAATCGATTATGGTATCACCACAGCTGTTGCCCTTGTAGGGGGTATCCTCGGTGTATTGTTCACAGTTCTTTTAAGGAAGATACTCATCATTGACCTGGACCTCCCATTTCCCGAGGGAGTGGCATCTGCAGAAGTCATTATAGCGGCAGAAAAAGGAGGCAAGGCCGCAAGCTATGTCTTTGGAGCCTTGGGAATTGGCGCGTTTTTCAAGATGGGTGCATCCTTAATCGTTGATGGCAGGGAGCATGCTATAGGATTATGGAAGGACAAGGTGGAGGGAGTTGCCTCAGCAGGCCGCGCAAATCTATACGGAGGATCAGATTTATCTGTTGCGTTATTGGGGGTTGGGTACATTATTGGAGCTAGGATAGCCTCCCTGATCCTAATGGGTGGTATTATTGGTTGGGTGATCATAGCCCCTATAATAATCGCTGTAAACGGACTGCCGGTGGATGAAGATGGTGTAGTTATAACTGATATGGTGGCTGCCTTCAATCAGATCAGGTTCGACCATCTGATTTTTGTGGGCGTAGGCACCATGATAGTGGGCAGCTTCTGGACATTGTGGACAATGCGAAAGGCGATAATTGCAGGTGTAAAAAAGGCCTTTCCCTCCAAAGATGCCATGGTGGAGGTGGAGACTGTCATAAGAACTGAGGAGGACCTGTCCGTACGAAAATCTCTAATAGTGGCGGGACTGCTGGTCATCCCGATTTTTGCAATATACTACTTTCTTTCTGGAAGTTTCATCCAGGCGTTTTTTGCGGCAATAATAGGTTTTGTCGCTGCCTTTCTATTCACAACTGTAGCAGGTTATCTTGCTGGCATAATCGGCAGCTCCAACAATCCCATCTCGGGTGTGACCATAGCCACACTGCTTATCATGTCCATTGTCCTGTTTATTTTGGGGGCTAGAGGTGAAATAGGAATGGCAACAGCAATAGGCGTTGCAGCATTGATATGCTGCTGTGCCGCCATTGCCGGGGATGTCACACAGAGCCTGAAAACCGGACAGCTCATGGGCTCCACGCCAAAATACCTGCAGATATCCATGTTCATAGGCGTGGCCGTTGCAGCTGTTGTGATCGCCCCTACCCTCACTGTTCTGCATGCGGCGTACGGCATAGGCAGCGAAAACCTACCTGCACCTCAGGCCCTGGCAATGAAGGGAATAGTGGAGGGAATTTTCGGAGGCAGGATGAACTGGTTAATGGTTTTCTTTGGCATGGAGCTGGCAGTCCTTTTGATAATACTGAAAAAACCTGTGTTACCCATAGCAATAGGCCTTTATCTGCCGTTCTCTTTAACGATTCCCATAATGTTAGGAGGCATAGTACATCTTCTCGTGGATAGAAAAGTTGATGAGAAATACTCACAAGAAGTCTCTGCAATGGGCGATGAAAAGGCAAGAGAATCAAAACTTGAAAAAATAAAGGAGAAGGTTCATAATAAAGGTGTGCTGTTTGCTTCTGGTCTAATAGCGGGGGAGGCCCTGATGGGCATCATTCTTGCTGTTCTCGTTGTAAATGGAGTATCTTTGGCCATTATTGGTGAACCCATCATCATTCTTGGAGTAATGATATTTCTGTTTTTGGCGTTCATGCTTTGGTGGTTCGGACAAAAGAGCCTTGAAGAGGATCAATTGGAGTGATATTATCTAATATTACCGTAATTTGTAAAATGTATATTTTGGAGGTTAAATGAAGAATGGCGGGGAAAAAAGAGACAAAGAACATCCTTGACATGATACCTATTAGAGTATACGAATGGGAGGAGAAAGAGACCGTATCAGTGAAGGTTCCTAGGTTCAGAAGCAGATTGGGTCAAAGGTTCTGCAGCCTCATAAAAAAGGAGCCAACCTATTCCGTGAACCTGGACAAATATGGATCATTTGTATGGAAATTATGCGACGGAAAAAGAACTGTAAGGGAGATTGGAAAGGCTCTTTTGAATGAGTACGGAGAGGAAGTAGATCCAGTATATGAAAGGGTGGGTGAGCTTTTTAATATAATGGAAGCCAATAAATTGATATCCTATAAAATGAATAACGGCGATTCGGATAACACTGGGGGAGAACCCGATGGCACTGATTGACGGGGCAAGGACAGCTGTTAACATCTGTATGGGTGTTAAGAGAGGTGAAGTTGTACTAATTCTAACGGATACCGAAAAGGAAAACATAGGAGAGGCACTTTTTCAGGTGGCTAAGGAAGAAACCAAGGCTGATGCCCTTATTGTAAAGATGCTTCCGGGGGCAAGACACGGAGCAGAACCCCCAAGACCAATTGCCGAAATGATGAGGCACGTGGATGTAGTGATTGCACCGACGCAGTACTCCGTCACCCATACCCAGGCGAGAAAACGTGCCAACAGGGCCGGTGCAAGGATCGCAACCATGCCTGGGATAATTACTAAAATGATGAGTTCTGGCGGAATGACTGCAGATTTTAAAGAGGTGGAGAAAGGGGTAAAAAAGCTGGCAAAGACCTTGGAGGGAAGCAAGGTAATAAAAATCACAACGGATATGGGGACCGATTTTGAAGTGAGGGTGGACGGGCGAAAGTGGTTGAAGGATACAGGTATCTGTCACAAAAAGGGCGAGTTCATGAACCTCCCTGCGGGGGAGGTTTTCATCGCCCCAAAAGAAGGCACAGCCAATGGCAAGTTGATAATTGACGGAGCCTTCTGGGAAATTCTTGAAAACCCTGTGACCATTGATGTCAAAGATGGTTACGCAAAGAGAATCGGAGGTACGAAGGAGATAGCAAAACAGATATCGCAAAGGGGGAAGGAAGGAAGGAATATAGCCGAGGTTGGAATAGGTATGAATCCAAAGGCCAGGATCATTGGCAATGTCCTGGAGGATGAGAAGGTGAAAGGTACAGTTCATGTCGCATTGGGCGACAATTCCACCTTTGGGGGGAAGGTCAGGGCTGGAATCCATATAGATGGTATAATTAAGGAACCCACCCTTTGGGCCGATGACAAGCTGATTATGGATGATGGGAAGTTGGTGGTTTGATTTTTTAGGAAGGTTTTATCTCCTCGAATACTTCCCCATTAGGACTGCTTCGGCTATTTTGTGCTCCTGGACCTTTTGATAGATATTTTTTTCGTTTACTCCTTCCAAGGCACCTATGTTGAGGGCATAGAGCTTGAAGAAGTACCTATGCACCCCGCTTGGCGGGCACGGACCACCGTAATTTACCCTCCCGAAGTCGTTTTTCACCTGAAGGGCACCTGTTGGAACAGTTGCCCTTGGGATTTCTTTGATCTCAGGTGGTATGTTGCACATTAGCCAGTGAACCCATGTGCCCATAGGAGCGTCGGGGTCGTCCACAATCAGGGCAAAGCTCTTGGTTCCTTCTGGGACATCCTCCCAAACCAGATGCGGTGAAACATCCCTATCATCACACGTGAATAAGGATGGTATCATCGCACCTTCTTCAAAATCATTGCTTTTCAGCTTCATGATATCCTCCTCCTTTCAAAGGATAATGAATTTTATATACTAAGATTTTTTTGGTAATGCGAAATTATTTTCCTATAGGTGGTTTATAAGAATAAATCTCCCTTTCTCTATCATCCTCCAGGAAAAACAATTATTTACTAGCTTTTCTATGAGGTAACTTGGTCCCAGACTAAAGGAATTCCAAAAGGTGTATTTCCATGCCATCTGCAGAGAATACCAAAAGAAAGAAGATCAAGGCGACATCACATTTTAAAAGGATCATGGCAGAGCATTTCTTAGAGGCAGATTCTGCTGTAAAAGACGATAGTCAAAAGGTGGCATGGTGCACGAGTGTAGGGCCTGCGGAGCTACTTACTGCCTTCGGATTCAAACTATACTTTCCTGAAAACCATGCAGCAATGCTGGGCTCAACAAGAAAGAGCAATGACTATATACCAATTGCCAATGCAGCAGGGTATTCACCTGACATATGCTCTTACCTCACAAGCGATGTGGGGGCATACTTGAAAAATCAAACCCCCCTTACCAAAGCCTATGAAATCGAATCCATTCCTAAACCCGATGTTTTGGCCTATAATACAAATCAATGCAGGGATGTACAGGAATGGTTATCCTATTTTTCAAGAGAATTCAATGTACCAATCCTCGGTGTGAACGCCCCAAAAGCCGTTGATGTATTAGAAGAGCATCATATAAGGGATGTAGAGGAACAGCTGAAATCCATGGTAAAGCCTTTGGAAAGGATATCAGGAAACAAGTTCGAGCCCGAGGCCCTAAACGAGGCTGTCAGGCTCTCTAAGGAGGGCACCACGCTCTGGAGAGAGGTATTGGAAACTGCAGCCCATGTCCCCTCCCCCTTAACCTTCTTTGACGGAACAATACACATGGGACCAATCGTGGTTATGAGAGGTTTACAAAAGGCAGTGGATTACTACAAAGAACTGAAGACCGAGATGGAGGACAGGATAAAAAACGGAATCGCAGCTGTGGAAGGAGAAAGATTCAGGCTTTACTGGGACGGTATGCCGATTTGGGGAAAACTTAGGCCATTATCAGAACAGTTTGCGAGTTTGAAGACATGTATCGTGGCATCAACATACTGTAACAGTTGGATATTTGATTCCTTTGATCCAAATGAACCTTTTTACAGTATGGCAAAGGCGTACACTGAGATATTTATCAACAGGTCCGAGAGAATCAAAGAACAGTATATAGCTGATATGGTTAAGAAATTCAAAATCGATGGGATCATATTCCACGATTCTAAGACCTGTCCAAACAATTCCAATGCCCGATATGGTATGCCCGCTAGGCTCAGGGAGAATATGGGAATACCCACCCTCATAATAAGCGGCGATCTAAATGATCTTAGGTGCTATTCAGAGGAGCAGGCTAAGACGAATATTGAAGCATTTATAGAGCAGCTGGAGGAAAGTAAAGGTGAGTGAAAATTACTTTGCTGGAGTGGATGTGGGAGCATCAGCCACAAAAGCCGTGGTAATTGATTCCGAATGCCAAATTCTGGGTCATTCTGTAAAAAGGACCACAACGAATTTGGGGAAACTGGCTGAGGATGCATTGCAGGAAGCTTTGGACTCTGCAAACATTTCAAGGGATTTGATAAAGTACATCGTGGCCACAGGTTACGGGAGAGAAAATGTGGAATTTGCCAATGAAATGAGAACCGAAATATCATGTCACAGTAAGGGTGGGCGGTATGCATATAAAGATAAAAACCAACCAATGGCAGTAATAGATATAGGTGGTCAAGACAACAAGGTTATTAAACTGGATAAAGACGGTAAGATAATAAACTTCAAGATGAATAGAAAATGCGCTGCAGGAACAGGAGCATTTTTGGAGGAGATCGCATTTAAACTGGACATATCCCCCAATTATCTTGATGAACTGGCGAGGGGGGCAACAAAGGATATCGTGCTCGGGAGCTTTTGTACGGTTTTCACATCAACCGAAATCCTGGAGAAAATCAAAGAAGGAGAATCCAAGGAAAACATGGTAAAGGGCGCCTTTATTTCGGTTGTAAAAAGAATTGCTGAGATGGAAACTCTTGATGGTGCCGTAATATTAACTGGGGGTGTTATTTCCCACAATCCTCTTATTGGGGAGATTTTGGAAAAACAGTTAAACGTAAAAGTCCATATACCTGAAAATGCCCAATTTGCAGGGGCCTTTGGTGCGGCACTGTATGCCAAAGAAAGGTTTGCTGAGCATAGTAGGGAGTAAAGCAAATTTAGAGGGGGAGTAAGCATGACAGCATGGCTCAATATGGGAGAAATACTCAAAGTAAATGCACAAAAATTTGGAAATAAACTCGCAGTTAAGGATGCTAAAAGACAGTTAAGTTTTGCAGAATACAACAGCAGATCCTGCCGACTTGCAAACGGTCTTATTAACATTGGACTGAAAAAAGGAGACAGACTGGCTGTGATATCCACAAATTGCCTTGAGTTCATGGAGATTTATACTGCAGTTGCCAAAGCAGGTATCGTGGTTGTACCTATTAATTGGCGACTCGCCCCAAAGGACACGGAATATATAATCAACAACTCGGATGCAAAAGCCGTGATAGTTAGGGATGAATTTGTAAAAAATGTTGATGCAATCAGAGGGAACTTACCCAACGCTCCATCTTCGAATTTCGTATTTATTGGAGAAGAGACTCCCGAGGGTTACAGGAATTTCGAGGACTTGGTTTCCACAGGCTCTGATTCCGAACCTGAAGTCAAGGTAGAGGGTAAAGACACCTGGATTCTTCTTTATACATCGGGAACAACTGGTACTCCAAAAGGTGTGCTGAGATCTCATGAATCATATATTGCATTCTTTCTGGTAAATGAGGTGGAGTTTGGATATACCCTTAATGATTACGCCCTCATTCTCATGCCCCTTTGCCATGTGAACTCAACATTCTATTCATTCGTCTTTACATATATTGGAGCCTCTGTTTACGTTCTCTTAGAGAAAGGTTTTGATCCCAAAAAGGTCCTTGAGATAATAGACAAAGAGAAGATCACATTCAGCTCCATGATTCCCACCCACTACAACCTCATCCTCAATGCACCAGAGGAGGTCAAGAAGAATTTTGACGGAAGTTCAATTAAGCAACTTCTTTGTTCATCGGCTCCAGTTAGAAGGCAAACCAAATTGGATATCATGAAGTTCTTTCCCAATGCAGCGCTTTTTGAAGCCTACGGTTCAACAGAAGCGGGACTTGTTACCCTCCTCAGACCTGAAGAGCAATTGGACAGGCTTGGGTCCATCGGGAGGGAATGTGTTGGAACTGATTCAATCAAACTGTTAGATGATGAAGGAAAGGAAGTGGGCCCCGGCGAGGTGGGAGAGCTTTTTTCCCGTGGTCCACAGATGTTTGATGAATATTATAAGCTCCCTGATAAAACAAAGGATTCCTTTAGGGGCGACTTTTTTAGTGCAGGGGATATGGCAAAGAGGGACAAGGAGGGCTACTATACCCTGGTGGACAGAAAGGCGAATATGATCATTACAGGTGGGGAACATGTATATCCTTCCGAGGTTGAGGAGGTGATATCCCAGCATCCCAAGGTATTTGACGTTGCAGTAATCGGCGTTCCCCATGATAAGTGGGGTGAAGCGGTAAAGGCAGTCGTGATTCCCAAAAACGGAGAAGAACCTTCTGAACCCGAGATCATAGAATTCTGCAAGGATAAAATGGCTGGCTACAAGAAACCCAAGAGCGTGGATTTTATCAAACCCGAAGAAATGCCCAGAACCACAACAGGCAAGATATTACACAGGGAACTAAGGAAGATATACGGTGGTTTTGGAGTATAACCAAAAGGGGTTAACTTTTAAATAATCTTATACAATTTGGAATTAAAGCAATTTGAAATTCACATAAATTTATGCCAACAAAATGAAATTATCAGGTAAGGGGATAAATATCAATGAATAGCAACGTATGGAACATGGACCTAACGCCCGGTCAGCATAAGCGCAGTTGGTGGTGGTGGTTCTGGCTGTTCTTTATGGAAAATCCGGAAAACCCAAACAGGCCAAAACAATTGGCAGTGATGTGGTCAACAAAGGACTGCGATAAGTTCAGGATAAACGAAACTTGGTGGCACAGAAGGAAAAAAACGCAGAAGATGGGGAACCAGATCATAATTGATGGTGCTGTTGGTGCCTGGTATTATGACGGAAAGAAAATGAAAGAGCCTGTGATTTTAGATAAACGATTTTTCGCTATCAGACAAAAAGAGAACCATGGCATCCTAACCTCGACTCCAAAGCCCGATTATTATCTTTCAGGAAGACCTGGTGAATACAAGGTTCACCTTGAAAATAAGAATTTCAAATTCCATGTTGATCTAACATCCACCAATGATACTCTTTCAGATGAAAAGTTCTCGGAAAACAGTTTCTATTTTGGTTACGGATTCGATATACTCAAAATCTGCAGGATGAACCTGAAGGGAGTGATAAAGGATGTTACAACAGAAGGGGAGGTTGCAGGCACTGCCTATTTCCAGAAGGTAAGAATCTCTGCACCCATTATCCCTCCCTGGTACTGGGGAACGATCCATATGCAAAACGGTTCGTACCTTCAGTACTACATGCTTCACTTAGGCCCTCCCATGTTCCGCAGGAAAAAATCCCATAAAAGTAACCTTGACTGGGGGGAAAAGTACATTTCCAAGAGCATCAGTTTCTATTCTAAAGAACTTGAAAAGTCCTTTGAATTCAAGAATCCGAAAATCTCAAAGCATTTTGACGAATCGGGGCTTCCTATATTCAAATTGGAGGGTATGAACAAGGAAAACAGCATCTCCTTTACACTAAATTCATATTCCCGGGCCACCTGGTATTTTGAACAGCCCATGCTCCGTTTTATAAAAACTGTACTGTATTATAATGAATACCCTGTCACATTGTCCAAGTTCTCTTTCAAGGGCCAGGACGTTAAGCTCACTGAAAAGGATGTGGGGACTGGAGTGGGAAACTGTGAGCATGCCTGGGGATGTTTGATATAACACTATTTAAAACAGTTCAAAAATTGTTCTAAAACTATTATATACTCCAAGAAACATGGTAATTGATAACCTCTTGGTGAGGTAAAAAACGCTAGGAGCGGAGGTACAATGAACAATAATAGAGGAAGAAATCTATCAGCAAGAAAGAAAATATTTGTGTCTGGGATTTTGACTGCAATGCTGGTCTTTTGTGGACTGGTCATACTGCTCCCAATGTCTTCTGATGTTGCGGTGGGTTACATAATGCCGGGTGATGTGGACTGGGACATGGATGATCTGGTTTCAAATTCAAGTGGTGCCGTAACCAGTGGCACGCCTGATTTGTATTATGTGCACGATGATATAGACATATCAAGCAATTCCACGCTAAACGTGAGCCCAGGGCAGACCATCTACTTCGACTCGGGAACCGGTTTTTATGTTCATGGCAACCTTTGGGTAACTGGTACCAACGTAAGCTCAATCACCTTAACATCAAATGAACCTGATCCGAGCTATGGTGATTGGGATGGTTTATACTTCCTAAACGGCTCTGGCGGAAGCATTCTATATACCTCAATATCCTGGGCAGAGAACGGAGTTATGTGTAATGACACAATGCTCTCTGGGATAACATACAGCGATTTTACATCAAATGTCTGGGGCGTCCAGATTATTAATGGATATTGCGTCATTTCAGGTAGTACATTCACTGATAATGGAATACTCCCACACCCTGATCCCTTATATTCGGTAGGTGGCGGAATCTATATGAGCGAAGGCTCTTGGGGCTCTGTATCACATAATGATTTTATCTCCAATATTGGCGGTGTCAGAGTGGGAAAAGCGCTCTATCTATATTTACTAAATAACTACTTTTTTAATAATTCAGTATACGGTATCTACGTGGAAGGAGGAGATTATTGGAACCAGACCTATATGCAAATAAATTATAATGAAATACACAGTAATCCAAATTACGGAATATACGCTGATCTGGGCTTCGACTCGTTCATTGACACCAACAACATAACAGGAAACAGAGTGGGTATTCATGTGGAAGGCCGAGTGGGTGGAAGCACATCCGGGGGAGGCATATACAACAATTGGATTGCCCACAACTTTGAAAATGGAATCGAATGCTATGGCTTCATAGCGGATCCGGGCGGTGACTTGACACCCCGCATATATGGAAACGATATCATTTCAAATGATTACAATGGCATATATTGCGAGAATTCAAATCCAAACATAGATACCAACGATATCTTAGGCAATCAATTCGGCGTTTATTCCCATATTTCCACACCCAGGATATATAAATGCTATTTCAATGACAATGATTTCGCGGTTCGGGCAAACGCCTCTGAGATCGAGGTAATTGACAGCGAGATAGTGTCAAGCGACCCATTGGATTTCCTTCTTTCGTACGATTCCTATGTCACCACCCTGAACACGACCTTCAACCATGAAGACGTCTACTTTTCTGATGACCCATCGACTTTGGAGGTGAACTGGTATCTACATATCCTGGTTATCAATGGCAGCGGACCTGTTCCCGGGGCAGATGTCACTGTCTCGGACAACGAAAACGGCACATGGACGCAGGATTACAAGACCGATTCCACCGGTAGGGTAAAATGGATCGTGGTAACTGAGTACATAAGGAATCGAACTGATTGGGTGTTTTATACGCCCCACAACATAACGGCAAGCCAAGATTCCGAGGTAGGTTATGCGGAGCCCTTCATGGACATGAGTAAATTTGTTGTCATCGATCTTGGTCCTGGTATTCCACCACCCAAGAAGCCTCTTCCACCTGTTGACTTGGAAATAGCCCTTGTGGGAAGCAACCTCGAGGAAATAGAGCTTTCCTGGGGAGCATCTGGGGACGACGGCGCAGGAGCCGACGATGTTGTGGAGTACATCATCTACAGGGCAGAATCGGTAAATGGCCCATATTCTGAGGCTGGCTCGGTGCCCGCGGATGATTCCCCCACATATTCATGGATCGATTCTGGTTTGGGCGACGGTGAATGGAACAACTACTTCTATATAGTCAAAGCTAAGGATTCTGATGGTCTGGAAGACGATAATAACAATAAAGTAGGCAAGTTCGTAAGCTCTCTTGATAGTGGTTGGAACATGATCTCAGTTCCTCTGGTCCAGAGCGATACTTCGAGGGAAACTGTGCTGCAAACCTTAGGAAATAACTATGCAACTGTTCAAGGCTATCATGCAGGTAAGTCCAGGCCCTGGTTGCATTGGCACAGGTGGAAACCCAACTATTTCAACGATGTAATCGAGATCGATCATACAAGAGGGTATTACATTGATATGATCGTGGCTGATCACCTTGTAACAGTGGGCAAAGTGGCCTCCGAAGTTCAGATAAGCCTGAAATCAGGCTGGAATCTGGTTGGCAATCCATGTCTTACGGCCCAATTGAGGGACGACGCCCTATCATCGATATCGGGCCAATACAACATGGTGGAGCGCTTCGATACCACAAAGGACAAGGAAGTTAGACTCACAGGCAGCGATTACATGGATCCGGGAGATGGATTCTGGATACATGCTACAGAGACCTGCACATGGGTAGTTACCAATTAATCCAACAAATGATAAAAAACAACCTAAAGGAGAACACCTCATGTCTTTCAGGATAGAACATTCAAAAATTGTTCTAAAACACTTAAGTAGTAAAAAGGAGTATTCTGAAACTGAAGAGACAGAGGTGCCTTTCTTCTTGTTGGAGGAAAAGCTTTGAAGATAACGAGATTGTTACTTGTGACGATTGCGGTCCTCATATTGATATTCGCATCCTCTCCCACATCCTCAGCCAATCTTATAATTAACACGCCAATTGAGGATGTACCCCTGGAGGAGGATCAAATCGCTCCAAGCGAAATAAACCTTAACGATCATTTTTCAAGTGATTTGAGCCCAATACACTTTTCATGGGTAAGCTGTGATAATAAGGTCGAGGTTACGATCCACGAGGATGGTAGCGTGGATTTGTCGGCTCCCGAAAATTGGTATGGTTCTGATGAAGTCACGTTCATAGCATCGGACGGGGAACATGAAATCAGCGATACCATTTTAGTGACAGTGGAGCCCAAAAATGACGCACCAGAGCGTCTTGTGTCGTTATCTGATCAGGAATTTAATGAGGATACGGTTTTGGAAGAAGCCATAAACCTCCATAATCATTATATGGACATAGATGGGACAGTTTCATTTTCAAGCTCGAGCAATTATATTATCGTTCAAATAGACGAAAGTGGTCTTGTGGATCTCTCGGCTCCCAAAGACTGGCACGGCTCCGAGGAGATAACGTTCACAGCTTCCGACGGCGAAGCTGACATTATAGATACTATTCTTGTCACCGTGGTACCTGTGAACGACGCCCCTAATTGCGCATCGGGCTTCACCTCAATTAGTATTAACGGGAATAACCAGGAGAAAACATTGGATTTGAAGGGCTACTTTACCGATGTCGATAATGATATTCTTACATATCAAATCTCGGGCAACAACCGAATAAAAACCGAGATAAACCAAGAAAATGGGAAGTTGAAACTCACTGTTCCTGATGATTGGACAGGCGAGGAAATATTAATAGTGACAGCCAAGGATACTTCTGGCGAGTCAACCAGCATGCACATGGTTGTTATCGTGACCCAACCAGCAGATTCCTTTGGACAAATTTTCTATATGCTGGGTCTGGTTTTGGCTGTGGCGATAACAGGTGTCAGGCTGCATTTTGCAGGGAAGAGACGCTCAGTCAAATCTCCTGTAAAACTGGACAGTTACAGATACTACAATGGCAATTGAACTTTTCCTCAGTCGAATTCACAGATATTTTTTCTATTAAATAATAAATTAAAAAGAGGAAATAACAAAATCGTAAATTCATGGTTGTTTTTTCTAGTATTTAAATTAAAAAAATCGAAATATCCTTTTAGCCAGCATATTAACTCCTCTATAATTAATAAGGGTAAACAAAACAGTTAAGTACCCTATTGGCAATTACTCAGCAGTACTATGGAGATGAAATAGGCAGGGCGGATGTACATAGTCTTACAAGATTGTAACAGAATATTTAAATAAGCTAATGGAGATATGTGCATGATAGAAATGCTCAAAGTTTTCAAAGGTGGACGTGCTGGCACCGTAATAAATTCCAGCACAGAATGAGTGTAAATCCGGAGGGAAGGAGATGGATAGGAGAACCATAAACTTCGTAAGTGTCTTGGTATTGGGAATATTTGTTGTAGCGTCTTTTGCGCCAATTGGTCTCATTGGAGATGTAGCGGCAATGGGGCGGCAACACAACACATATGGAAAAGCATATGCCGGCCCGGATGAGGGTATGCAATCCCCATCACTCAACACCGAGATATCGGCCTGGATCGACGGTGTGTGCTACGGTAAAAACTTCACATCAGACACGGGAGAGTTCGATTTGTATGTGGAAGGGGACTGGTGGGGCATCCCAGAGAACGACTCTGTCAAGGAAGGAGGTTACGATGGCGACGAAATCCAGTTTTTCTTGGATTACGACCCAAGTGATTATACCTTCACCATCGCGAACTGGACATCCTACTTCAACAAATCAGATTATGAGGCAGTGGACCTGCGTTTCGACACAGAAACAGATCAGGATCCCGGTATCGGCGGTGATACGCATCTTAGAGGCTTGAAAATAAATGAGATCGTGCTGGACCCTGCTTCTGGTCCTCAATATCTCTTTATACATGATCCTGGCGGAGATATAAGCGAGATAGAATTAGAGGATAATTATTTCCTGCAGAAAGATAATGATACAACCCATACTCCCTACGGTAATATATTCAATTTTGAAGTCAACAGGGACGATGTGATACAGATAGGATCAGTTACACCAGGAATCAACATCTACTATATCAATCTCACGGACCCGGCTTTCACACTGAACACTGCCGATGAGGTGAAGCTGGTCTGGAGGAATCCTGGAACTTCATCAGATGGAATCGCAAACCACACCGATGTCATAGTGGACAGAGTGGAATGGGGTTACTATCAGAATTACATTTCACCAACAGATCCACCCGAGGACAGGGATTACGACAACACAACAATGGAGGATTGCGATGAAGCTTTATTGACAGATGAGAGCTACAGAAGGACTCCAAACGGCACAGATACCGACAACTGTAAGGTTGATTTTGGACTTCAAGCAGCAACTGGGCGACCTGGAGTAACAATAATTTATACCGTGGACTGGATAGCAATTACCACAGATTCTAGTGGAGCTGTCAATTTATCAGATAAATCTGTGGTTCCCGGCACCCAGGAATGGGGTTTCTGCGCAGCTTTTAATGCTTCTGCCCCAGGCAATGGTTTCATAGGGCTCGTAATCGGTACTTGGGATGTTGGAGGGGGGAATGCCGGCGATCTTGGAAGCTCCCCTGATACAACCCATGGTATTGATGTAGGTTCCATGCCATTGGTCGTGGTATGGCTAAATGTCAGCTATCTTGGGATGATCGATACTGTTATGTATACTGTAACTCCCGCCAATTTGACACCTGGTGCTCCAATGGACCTGAGGGTACATAAGGGTGGAGGTGCTTGGGGTGGCACTACTGACGATATAGTGCTGAACTGGACCTCTCCAACATTATACTGGAGTTATATTAAGTATAATATCATCTACTATGACTCTGATCTTTCAAACGGATTCCAGTACTCGCCATATCTATACATGGTGCCAAACAGCTCAACTGCTGGCGGTGAGGATGGATGTATACTTCCAGGTTGGCTAACAGATGGCAGCAACTACGTATTCAGAGTGAACACCACCAACGACAAAAAAGGTGTATTTGAGAACATGACAGGCACAAATGTCGGTTATAAGTATGGGATTGTTCTGGACAAAACAGTTGCGACTCGGCTTTGGGTGTCGATCCCATATATTTCGGACTATAAAAAAGCCTCTGATATCACAAACGACGGTTTCACAGATGCCAATGAAATCCTTGTGGTTGCTAAATGGAATTATACGGAACAGAGATATGTTACCCGAAACTGGGTTTCAATAACATGGATAGATGACTTCGATATAGAGGAGGGTGATGCAATATTTATCTATGTAACCGCATCCTCATATACATGGAATATTGTAGGTGCCCACGACCCCGATTTTGAGTTCAAACTTCTTACAAATCCAACTACCACCGATTTCAAGTTGCTTTCTCTACCATATCACAGGACATACCAGAGATTCTCAGATATCACCAGTGAATTCCCTGACGATTCTAAGATTGGAACTGTGAGCCGGTGGAATTATACAATTAACCGATGGGAGAATCGGGATTATGGAGGGATTATAGGTTGGAACGGTGATTACGACATATATCCTTCCCCATTGGATGCAGTAATGTTCGATGTAACTGCAACACCAACATATGACTGGCAACCACAAGTTATGGGATTCTAAATCTGCTCTGTGGATATTCGAAAATAATGGACGAGTAGAGTTTGGAAAAATGAGGTATAAGGTAACGATATATCAAAAAAAAGGAAGGTTGATAGACATGTTTGGGAAAAGGAAATTGGGACTCTTTGTGGTGCTGTTGTTTGTCATTGGATCGATGATACCGGCCTTTACATTCGTTACGGCGCCCGGGATGTTAAAGATAATAAATGGATCAGTTAATGAGAATGTTACAACAGGTGTTAGGGCATACGACCCTGATCCAGCCAAGAATGGGTATGTAGATTTCTACATCCAAAATAGAACGAACAATGGTACAGACGGCGATTTTATGCAATATAATCCTAACCCTCTACTTGGGGATTTCTATAACTTTGAGATCTCGGACGTAATCCCGGGATGGTTAGAAGGCGATCCTGGGATAACGATAGTAAACCAAGAAAACGGAACATATCTGGATGGAAAAAGAGCAGGATATGTTGCCTACTCGAAGAACATCCTTGATGAACTTGGTAGTCAGAATTTCCCCAATATGACACTTAGGAAAATACCTGTTCTTAAATTCATTAACAATGGTTCAAACTTCATAGAATTCTCTTGGGATCCCCTCTATGATCCTGACGTATTAATCGCGGGCTATACCGTATACAGAAGCCCGACAAATGAAAGTGGTACCTGGAGTTTGGTCAGCGGCAATAAGGACAACCCTGTAATTGGTACAGAATTTAATGATACCTCGGTATCACCAAATAGTTCATATTATTATGCCCTGAAGGTATGTTTTGTAGGTTATACCTTCAATAATCCATTAAACATAGATAATTATGAATGTATGTATCTTGGTGAAGGATCGATGATGATGATCTCCAACATAAGCGATAAAACAGTAGACTATATCGTTATCAGGGATGCTCCTTCTGATTTAGGAGCGGAAGTAGACAGCATAACAATAAATATAGGTGAAACCACAATTACCGTCTATGCCTGTGGTTACAATGGCACAGAACCCCTTGGAGAGTTTGTGGGCGTTGTAGAAGTGAATTGGACCCCTGACCTAGATACACTGGGTTACTGCCTTCCCGACAAAGATACCCTTACTGCATTTTATGCATATTATGAGGGCGGTTCGGTGGACATCACAGGGGAAAATGAAACGCTAAATGTCAAGGATAATTTCACAGTGATAATCAGGACACCTGTTGTTGATTATATAAAATTACTAGATACCCCGGATGGTGATTTAGCTAATGAGATTCAAGATCAGATATGGAATGTTGGCGATCCCCTCATGATCTATGCAGCTGGATATAACTATACTGGCCCAACGCCAGCCGAGGATACTTTTGTAGG
>CP070751.1:3087614-3089601 GCA_020348445.1 Thermoplasmata archaeon | reverse complement strand
ACTTCCCTATGGAGCAACTCAGGCGATAGTCAATAAGGTATACCGGCATTTCAAGGATAATAATAAGATATCAGACGAGATTAAAGAAAACCCCTATATTATCACTGAAGTCAAAGGAATTGGATTTAAAACTGCTGATAAAATCTCAAGAGCCATGGGAATACCCCCATAAGCGCTAAGTTGTTTTTCTTGACATTAGAATAATATTTACTTATACTTCCATAAAATACTATGATGGAGGTATAATTTATCATGATAGAAGATTGGCCGGTATTATTATCATTTTTCCCGGATAATTGGATTGAAATGGCTTCAGAGAGCAATGCACTTAAAGGATTGCGCAAAGACAAAGCAGCGGAAAATTACATGAGAACACTATTAATCCACATCGCATGTGGCTATTCCATGAGAGAAACAGCCGCAAGGGCTAAGCTGGCAAACTTAGCTGATATCTCAGATGTTGCTATGATTGGACGTCTTAGAAAGGCAAAGAACTGGTTTCATAGGATGTGTGTCGCCTTATTCGAAGAACAAGGAATTGTGATGCATACCGAAAGCGATTTCCAGGTAAGACTTTTTGACGCCACGAATGTGAAGGAGCCCGGCAAAACGGGAAGTTTATGGCGCATACATTATAGTCTACAACTTCCATCTCTATGTTGCGACTTCTTTAAACTTACAGCGACAAAGGGCAAAGGAACTGGTGAATCATTTTTTCAATATTCCATAAAGAAAGGTGATTACATTATAGCTGATAGAGGCTACTCGACCGCTGCTGGAATTCATCACGTTGCATCTAAAAAGGCATACGTCATTGTCAGGGTGAACACACAAAGTCTTCCTATCCTCAATTTGAAGAAACAAAAATTTCCCTTGTTAAAAAAGGTTGAGGCTATCAAGAGAACGGGAATTGTGCAATCATGGAAAGTCTTAATTCCCGGTCATAATAACATGAGTATTCAGGGAAGGATTTGTGTCATTCGCAAGAGTAATGAAGCGATAAAACTCGCCCATGAAAAGCTCAAGAAAAATGCTATGAAGAAAGGTCATTCAATAAAGCCAGAGACCTTAGAATATGCGAAATTCATAATCGTTTTTACAAACTATCCTGAATATTCCTTTTCAGATATTGAAGTTCTTGAGTTGTATAGAATCAGATGGCAGGTTGAACTTATTTTTAAAAGATTTAAATCCATTGCACAACTCGGTCACCTTCCTAAGCATAGCGAGGATAGCTCCAAGGCATGGTTATATGGTAAATTATTTGTAGCTCTTTTAACGAACAGGCTTATCGACTATGCTTCTTCTGTTTCCCCCTGGGGATATATCTTGGAAAAATACACAACCTCAGAGTGCTTGGCGTGAATTTAATTTTGCATACAATCAAGTGAAGCGAATAATTGAACCACACCTTCCACTTGAAGATATGATTAAAGAATGGAATAAAATTGCAAAATTACTTGCTGAGTGCCCACGCAAGCGTAAATCTCAGTTATCGCGATACTTTTTATTTGAAGAAGAGTAGAAAACAACTTAGCGCTTATGAGGTAGGCTCCCGGGCGGAATGTATTGCATATCTCCTGACCAATGACGGCGGCCATCCCGCGGAGGTGGCAAAGGCAATCGGCCTTTCCATCCGGGGGACCCAGGATGCTCTGATCGACCTTTCTCGATCCGGCCTGGTTCTCACCCGTGTAAAAGGCAAAAGAAAGATAGAATACTGGCTTTCCCATGAGCGATGGTGGGAATTCTTATCCAGAGGAAGCATTACGGATATCAAACGACCTGTCTGGATTGACTGGATCGCGCTCTATTCAGCCCTTTCTCAATTATGGGCCACCCTGGATGAAATGAGCGGGGAAGGCATGAGTGATTACATGCGGAGCCCAAGGCTTCGGGATTGTCTGGAATCGGTTGGCAGTGAATTCTCAAGAAGCGGACTCGACATCACTTCGGTCCCCGGTAAGGATGTAAGCCCCCAGGAATA
>CP070751.1:3083822-3087514 GCA_020348445.1 Thermoplasmata archaeon | reverse complement strand
CCTTACACATGGACCTGGGATCAGAAGTATGTCCTATACGAGTTTAGGGGTTTTGGAGGAGGTCAGGAAGTTCCCCCCTCTGGTGAACAAGTACCCCCAGGCAAATACTATGCCTGGTTTGATTATGATGGAGCAAATAAGGCAGGTCCAGCAGAATTCGAGATCATTGAACCCTCTCCTGAGATTCCAAAGGATATCTCATCCTTAAAAATTATCACAGACAAATACACATATTTCATGGGCGAGCCTGTGCAAATAACCATCATAGGCTATCGAGCGGGCTCCTCAACCGAGTTTTCACGAGGCTATCTAATAAAGGATGAGCTCGGTAATTGGGTAAGGGACATGTCTTGGCTTATCACATGCGATGTTGTGGTTCATTTGGGCCCTGACAGTTACACTTGGGATCAAAAATATGACCTTATAAACGAGTATGATCTATCTGGAAATTATCTCATCCATTTTTCGAAGAACGGTGAGCAGGTTTCACCAGGAAAATATTATATTTACGCCTGTCCAGGGTCCTGTGAACCTGCGGAGATTGAGATTGTTGAAGCTCCAAGATTGAGGATCGAAAAAGTAAAAATCTCAGGTCCGGACGAGGTTTTTATCCATAAATACAATGAATGGGAACTGAAAATTACTGTCTCAGATATATTTCCCAAAACACCACTTTCCCCAATCTCTTGGGATATAATGATATTCGAGAATGCCAGCTTAGAAGAAACAGTATCGGCAATAGAGAACATAGGCGGAATTGTAACTAATGAATCATATCCTTATTTAAGGATTTCAATAACACCAAATTTATTAGATGATCTTGCCCATGTACTTTCAATTAATTGGATAGAAAAGACTCCCGTTTACATCCTCTTTAATCATGGAACTAGGAGTGGAGTAGAAGAAAACAAATATTTATATCTGAAAGCGGGAACATTTGATCCAATATATGGAGAACCAAACTTCCTAAAACCGAATTTGAAGATCGACGGATATAGGGATGATGAGGTGGGCTATTGGATAGTGCAATGGAGTGAGCCAGTGCTCCGTGAAACCTATGACAAGGTTGAGGAATTGGGAGCAGATATCATTGGATACATACCCAAAGACGCTTACGTTGTAAGAATGACAAATGAGGTAAAAGAGGAAGTGGCAAATCTGCCGTTTATAAGGGCCATTGTAATATTTCAACCCCAATACAAAATGCCTCCCTATCTGATATCCTCCTATGAGGAGTACTTCGATATAGACGATGTTACAATGGAAAATGTAGTTGTCTATGATGTACTACCTGCAGAACTTGAACTCTTGGATTACGAGCTGACACAAGGAACTCTTACTGCAACGACAAAAGGCAAGGGAAAGATGGGCTCTACACACCTCACCTGGGTTGTAGGGGATCTTACTGGAGAGGCAGAGCTCATTTTGAAAATCGCCACAAGAAAGAATCCAGCAGGAAAACAGGAATTCACCTCGCCTGGAGTTTATGTGTTAAATGAAGGTGTCACTGCCGAGGGTACTGACAAAATCACAAAAGAGACCTTCAAGGCTGGTCCAACTGAACCGATTTTAGTAACTGCAATTGAAGAAATCCAAGGGCCAAATCACGTGGGTAAATCCATCCCAGAAGATACTTCAGCTCCATCTGTAATTTCAATAGCTCCTGAAGGTATGGATCCTGTTCCAAATCCGATCCAATTCAATCCCACTTTTTTCGTAATCGTACTCATATTTTTTGTGAGTATGATTATCACGTATTTTGAGGAGAGGTCTACTTTTTTATAAGCCAGCATGCACCCCCACCTCTCCTCCTCCCTCCTCCCTTCACCCTCCCCTAATGCATGATTATCTTGACAGTGGCTATTATAATCTATATATATTACAATTTGGATACATGAGCTAAATTAAGAAGGTAAGTGATACAATAAAAAAAATTGGTATCGTCGGGGGCCTTAGTCCCGAGTCCACGATATATTATTATAAGTACATCACACAAAGTTACACAAAACAGTTCGGGGACTACAGTTATCCAAATATCATAATCTACAGCGCCACATTTCAGGATTACATCGACTGGGGCAAGGCCAGAGATTGGGGGGCAATGGAGGAGGACCTCGTAGATGCCCTAAATGCATTGGAGCAAGCAAAAGCTGACTTTGCTATAATCGCGACAAATACAATGCACCATATCTACGACTCCCTTGTAAAACGAACCAATATTCCAATCTTGAGCCTTGTTGATGCTGTGTGCGATCATGCAAATAAGTTGGATATAAATAAAATTGGTTTGCTGGGTACAAAATTCACTATGACACATGATTTTTATCCTAATGCGCTTGCCAAAGCTGGAATAGAAACCTTAGTTCCAAGTCCTGAGAATCAAACCATTGTAAACGATATCATTTTCGATGAACTTGTAAAGGGGATAATAAGGGATGAATCAAAATCAAAGTACCTTAAAATCATCGAAGAACTTGTGGATCAGGGTGCTCAGGGCGTGATTCTCGGGTGCACAGAGATACCCCTATTGATTAAACAGGAGGACCTTAAAATACATGTTCTGGACTCCTCTAAAATTCATGCAGAAGCAGCCTTAAAATATGCATTAGAATGATGTAGTACTAAGTAATTCTATTTCTCAATACCTTCTTCCCCATCCTTTTCGGTGCCTTCTTCTTCATCCTTTTGGGGATCCATTTCATCTTTTTGGTCCTCACTTTCTTTCCCGCTTACTTCTTCATTAACATCCTCAGATTCTTTATGGTCCTCTTCACCAGCCGCCATATCACCCTTTTCGTAAACCTCTTCCGAGCCCTTTTCTTCCCTTTCTTCATCACCCAAATCATCACCCACATCTTTGTCACGGGTCAATCTATGATAGTTCCACAGTGTGAAAATTACTAGAACAGCCAGGATTATCAGCAGGAACAACAACCATGGCCAATAATCCTCGAGCTTTGGGCCTGTATCCTCCTCCTCGGGAAGAGTATCATCAGAATCCGCATCATCTGTATCATCAGAATCTGCATCATCAGGTCCTGAGTCATCTGGCTCAGAGTCATCAGAAGGTGTGCCATCTGTGATGTTATCATAAATGGATATTTGAATTTTATATTTCCCTGATTCAGAAAAACCGCTTCCTGCCATATCGCAAGAACGGAATTTGATGTAATTTTCTGTGCCGTTCTGAAAACCTGTAATCAATAAAGAAAATCGTACAGTCTCGGGACCACTTGGTTCTGAATCAATTGATGGGGGAGTCTGGTTCAGGATTTCAAACCCGGGATCGAACCAGTCTGAAAAATCATTCCCCCCCGTAGGTTTGATTGCCACTTGCAGGGAATTAATCTCCACTCCACTTCCACCGAAATCCGCGATTGTGATATTAACTGTAACATTTGTGTCATTGTGAATAATATGTGATGGGGGATTAAAATCGTGATATGTGACTCTTTTTGTATCCACAAGAATTTGATAACTAGGTGAAATTGTAGGTCCGTTTCCTATCAAGTCGTAAGCACGGAATTTGATATAATTTTCTGTGCCATTTCTGAAGGTCGTTATTGTTGTGGAAATCCGCATTGTTTCAGGTCCACTTGGTAAATATCCATTGCTTGAGTAGGTCTCGTCAATTACTGTAAATCCAGGATTGTACCAATCAGAAAATACATCCCAGCATGCTGGTTTGACTG
>CP070751.1:3082532-3083722 GCA_020348445.1 Thermoplasmata archaeon | reverse complement strand
GCTTTTACTTGTCAGCATTGGATCCGGATGTTATCCGGCCTTAATCCTTACCGGCTTCAAACCCACATCTGTTCTTCAAGGGAGATTAGCTCCAACTTCCCGGGGAGCCAGGGTGCAAAAGTTCCTTGTTGTCGGGCAGTTTGCCATCTCTATCTTCCTTGTCATCTGCACCTTGACTGTTTTTAGCCAATTGAATTTTATGAAAGGGCGTGCCCTGGGATTTAGCTTAGAGCAAAAACTCGTTCTTCGTGTTCAAAGCAACTTGCAGCATTTAAGAAGAGATTTCGAGGCCATTAAGGAAGATTTTCTCCAGAATCCTTCTATTACGGGTGCCACAGTTTCTTCCTCTGTACCTGGGGATAAGACAGATTCCGGTTACTATCTGACGTCAAAAGCTGAAGACTTCAGAAATGCCCCAAGACTCAAGGTCATAACCATGGATTATGATTTTATACCAGAATACGAAATCAAGATGGTCGCCGGAAGGCCCTTTCAGCGTAATACTGGAAATGACGAAAAAGAATCCTATTTGATCAATCTGGCCGGAGTAAAAGAACTGGGTTTCTCTTCCCCCAAAGAAGCCCTTGGCAAGAGTTTCATGGCTCACTATCACCGGATGACAAAAAGAATAATCGGAATCACTGACGATTTTCATTACAGGGGTATGCAGGAAATCGTCGAGCCTCTTATTATGGATATAGAAGATTCTCTGATGAAT
Source organism: Thermoplasmata archaeon (assembly GCA_020348445.1). Classification (GTDB taxonomy): domain Archaea; phylum Thermoplasmatota; class Thermoplasmata. The sequence goes on along the minus strand of CP070751.1, from coordinate 3,083,004 downwards.
ACAATCACTCTTTCCATTCGTGTTGAAAACATGAAAGAACTGATGCGGTTTATAAACAAAAAATGGGATGAGCATTTTCCAGGAGTTCCGTTTGAATACTCCTTCCTGGATGAAAGCTTTGACCGAGAATACCGCTATGAAGACCAGATGGGCAGGCTGCTGGGGGTTATCACAAGCCTGGGATTTATCACTGCCTGTCTCGGCCTTTTTGGCCTTGCTTCGTTTGTCGCTCGATACCGGACAAAAGAGATCGGTATTCGCAAAGTTCTTGGCGCTTCCACTTCAAATATCGTTACCATGCTGTCTAAAAAATTCTTCCTGCTTATTCTTATTTCAGTGATTATCGCTTCCCCCATTGCCTGGTATTCCATGAACAGATGGCTGCAGGACTTTGCCTATCGTATCAATATGAATATTGTTGTATTTTTTATGGCTGCCGGAGGAGCTTTGGCGATAGCCCTGGCTACAGTCT
>CP070751.1:3075838-3082432 GCA_020348445.1 Thermoplasmata archaeon | reverse complement strand
ATGCTGCCTGTTGCCATGTGGGTTAATGAACTATCAAGCCCATACCGGACACTTGCATCAGCAGGTTCATGCACAGTCCAATTGATGATTGCTGTTGAGTTGGTGGCAACGACCGTGGGTCCTGATAATAAAATAGGCCATTCGTTGTCCACCGTGAAATTACCTGTCTGACCTGGAGTCCCGCTCTCAGTCCTATCAACAGGTGTAATCCTTACGTAAACTGTTTCCGAGTACGTATTTTCAAGGTTCTGGGGATCGCGTGAGTCCCAAACAAAATGATAGAGCGTGTTGTTGTACAAATGATCGAGATCACTTCCCGGCCCAGCCATGGCGTTATGCCAAGTGCTGCCATCTGTGCTATATTCCACTGTAATACTCAAGTTTCCGTCATCACCTGGGTTTGGATCATCAAGTATGAAATCAATCGTTATATAGCCACTCTGAATCCCAGTTGGAGTAGACACCCATAAGGCGAGGGGTGGATCATTGGGAATCTGACTAAAAGGGACTGTTACATTTACCTCCTTTGACATGTTCATCGTAGGTTCAGGATCCGCATATCCAAATACGGAATTGCATAAAGCCGAGACGTTAAAGGGATCGAAATTGGCAATGCTGTTGTTGTATTGGATCAGTTCGGTAACAATAAACCATCTTGTCCATCCATCTGTATCTGTAATTTTATAGGAGGGCTGTGCAGGGTCTTTATTGCGGTCTTTAACCCATACTGGTGCGTTTTCGATTGGATTGCCAGTTGGATCCTTCACATGCACATCCATATACCATTGAAGGGTTACACTAGAGCCTCCTGTGGCGTTCATTGTAGAGTTTTCAAAAGGAGCCCAATCCTGGCCTGGTAGGATACCTGCGGGATTCCGAAGTATGGGATGGGCAGGAATTCCATTTTTTTCATTAGCAATAACTGAAAATTGGCCCTTCCTGGTCTCAAACGAGCAATTGTCAATAAAAGGGGAGCATCCGTCAGCTCTAATGTAATGATCGCCTACTGCTCCAACTTGGAACTTGCATTGTGATAGCACAGTTTCATTGGAACCACCCTGGATATGGACCAAATTTCCAGATTGATTTGCACTAACGAAATTGTTATTGTAAGCGTTCAAGTGGGCATTTCGAACATTAAGTTGAGGTATGTTATCGCCATGAGAAACAAATAAGGTACCTGAAATGGTTAGATTCACTTTTTCAGCATCCACAGCTGTTGACACCTTGTTTGCACTATCATCGAACCAGCAGTTTGATATTACCGGAGAACCGGATAAGCCATACATTTGCACCCCACGACCTTGTAGTTGGTCGAAGAAGCTTGTATCTATTGGAGATATCAGGTTTGAGCCGGGTATGAAAACAAGACCGTTTGTCAAGCCTCTGAACCAACAACCAGTGATTTTAGCCTGGCTACCTGGGTGGAAATATATCCCATCCCAAATCCCAGTTGTGCTCATGAACATCGTCCTTGAAAAGATGGTGCCTGGGTTCGTAATTAGAGTTCCGTGCACATCCATCCTAAGTGGTATGAAGCCGGGGGTGTCGAAATATATCACACTCCCTGAATCTGGATCACCAACAAAGTGCAATGCTGGTATATTCAGGGTATAGCCGGGCTCAATTAAGTAATCGGACGTTAAAATATGATCTTCTCCAGAGCTGCCAGGATTATGCCACACCACGATGTTGTTTGCCACGCCATCTGCATCATAAGTGGAGTCACCATCTTCTGCAGAAGCTGAACCTAGATGGTCGTATGCCGTAACCCTTGGAGCGTTTAGGGGAACGACAATTACAATACTTCCAGCTACGATAGCGAAAACTAGAAGTATCGATTGTACTCGCCTTTTACCCCGGACGTTTGCATATTTCGCGTTCATTTTTACCCCCCTCCGCCCCGATAATATACTCGTCAAATGAAATTCATGTATCTTTTTGTTCTTATACTTTTTGGTAATACAAAGATTTTAGAACGAAAGTTGAATAATCCCAAATTGAAATTTAATAATCACACATAAGTATTCTCCCAGAAGAAATCGGCATTGACATGGATATAATAACCATGTCCGAGCTCCATTTCCGTGAGATCACCTAAGCCTGTTCCAGGATCATAACTGAGCCACTCTCCCGTGGATGCATCATAGGTCATTACCTTATCGTATGGAACAGTATCCAACGCAGATGTCACATCACGGGTGGTTACAGAAGGATAGCCAACCAAATTCCAGCCAGTAAACAAAGGGACAATTTCAATGGAAATAGGGTCTGGAATAATCAGATCCAGAATCAAGACGGCGTTGTCTATCATATGCACCCATAGCCCCATTCTAGGCTCGATGGCATCAAGATCATTGCCAAAGGTCTTCCCAGGACGGTTGTGTTTCCATGGATCTATGGGGTCCTCTGGATTATACCACTGCACGGCATCGTATTGTCCTAAAATTGAGGTAAAAACTTCTTCGAGTCTGGGATCAACAGGTAGAGCAGGAATGGAGATCATGTTCCAGCCCTTGTAAAGTTGAATATGCACCTTAGTTTCGAAGACAAACATGATAGAAGTAAACTGATTTCCATATTGGTCTGTGGATATAAGGATATAGCTATATCTTCGACCTTGTTCCAGATCAGTAAGTGTAACAGATTGGGAGGTGGAGCCTGTACTTCCTGATTCCTGGTCTGTTAGTGTACCGTCAAGTCCGTACCAGACACTTGCATCAGCTGATTCGTCAACAGTCCAATTTATGATGGCCGTTTGGTTTGTTACATCAACATCAGGACCTGAGGATAAAACAGGTGGTGCATTATCCACAGTGAAGCTCCCAGTTTGATTCTTTGTCCCGTTTCCGGCCCTGTCGACAGGTGTGATCCTGATGTAAACTGTGGTGCTATGAATTGGCCCAATATCTGGTATAGAGTCCCATACAAAATGATAAAGAGTATTATTATCCAATAGATCCACATCGCTTCCAGATCCGGTTGTAGCATCATCCCAAGAGCTCCCGTCCGTGCTGTATTCCACTGATATGCTCATGTTTCCGTCGTCTCCTGGGTCTGGATCATTTAAAATAAAATCGATTGTAATAAGGTTCCCTTGAGTCCCAATTGGGGTGTACACCCACACTGTAGGTGGTGTATTCGGAACCTGGCTAAAAGGTATTGTGACATTTACTGCTTTTGACATGTTCATAGTTACTTGAGGTATAGCGTAACCCATCACTGAGTGGTTCATGGCAGAGACATTGAATGGATCAAAGATATCCCTGCTCCCGTTGTATTGGATCAGCTCAGTTACCAAAAACCATCTTGCCCATCCATCTATATCCGTTATTTGAGAAGGGGGTATGGCAGGATCACCGTTGCGATCTTTTACCCAAACTGGTGCATTATCTATCGCATGACCCAGAGGATTTTTCACTTTTACATGCATGTACCATTCAAGAGTAACGCTTGATGCCCCTGTTGCATTAATTGTGGAGTTATCAAAAGGCACCAATCCAAAACCCGGAAGTACACTTGAGCCATTCCTGATTATGGGATGAGCTGGAACACCGTTGTCTTCATTTGCTAGAACAGTAAGTTGACCATCTTTGGTCTCAAAAGTGCAGTTATCTATAAAAGGAGAACCACCGTCGGTTCTTATGTAATAATCACCTACCCCTCCATAATTGAAATCACAGAGTCGTAGCACTGTATCATTGGAATAACCCTCGATATGTATCAAATTTCCAGATTGAGATGCGCCAGCGAAATCATCATTCTCTGCAAACACTGTGGCATTTGAAATGCGAAATTGAGGCATGCCATCACCATGTGAAATCAATGCTGTGCCTGTGATATTTAAGCTACCGTCAGCAACCTCTAAAATCCTTGATGCATCGTTGGCTGTGTCATCGAAGAAACAGTTTCTTATGTTCGTAAAACCAGTTGCTCTGGCCATCCGCACTCCAAAGCCGTCCATTTCATCAAAGGTGCTGGAGGATATCCCAGGTGATAATATTTCAGATCCGGGTGTAAAGACAAGACCATTTTGCGAGCCCTTGAACCAGCAATTAACGATTCTTGCCTGACTTCCTGGATGGAAATATATCCCATCCCAGCCTCCTGTTGAGCTCATGAAGGCATTGTATGGGGGCCAAGGATTGCCCGATGTTGGATTTGTAATTAAGGTCCCAAACACATCTATCCTAAGTGGTATGAAGCCGGGAGTGTTAAGATATACCACACTCTGTGCATCAGGATCGCCTGTAAAGTCCATTGGAGGTATATCAAGTGTATAACCTGCTTCAACTACGTAGTCATCAGTTAATATATGATCCTCTCCAGAGCCGCCAGGATTATACCATACCACGATGCCGTTTGCCACACCATCTGCATCATAGGTTATATTACCGTCCTCTTCCGCAGCTGAGCTTAGGTGGTCATATGCCTTCACACTTGGCGCCGTCAAAGGAATTACTATTACAATACTTGATGCTGCAATCAAGAATACCAAAAGTATCGATTCCAAACGTCTTTTATCCGTTATATTCGGCATTTTAAAAATCATATATTGCCCCCTACGTCTCGATCTTCATATTTCTACCAATTCATTATCTCTAATTGGCTTTATACTCTTTTGATATATAAAGGTTTTAGAACAGAAATTGAACAATTAATCAGCTATTTTCGAACAATCATGAGGAGCCAAAAACGATAGATATTGATTTCATTTCACGTCCTCTACTATAAATATCAGTTAGTAAATATCGGGACGGTGAGTGACCATGGCTTTTAATGAAGCTTACATACCATATGGAGGGTATTGGAGTACACCATTTTGCAGGTGGCAGGGCTCCTTCGCAAACAAACATTCAATTGAGTTTGCTGCGGAAATAGGAAGAGTTGCATTGGATAAAAAGGGCATTTTACCTTCTGAGTTCGACGGTATTATTCTTGGGATGACCATCCCGCAGAGACATTGTTTTTATGGTGCACCTTGGGCTGCAGGAATGTTGGGCGCGACAGGAATAACCGGACCAATGGTTGGTCAGGCCTGTGCAACGTCTGCAAACTCCATTGGACTGGCAACAATGGGAATTGAAAACGGTGTAAATAAATCGGTTGTGGTTTTAACATGTGATCGGACCTCTAACGGTCCTCATCTTGTCTATCCCAATCCACTTTCCTTCGGTGCCAAACCCGATTCCGAGGACTGGGTCTGGGACAACTTCGGATACGATCCCTTTGCAAAAAACGCAATGATAGAAACAGCAGAGAACGTGGCAAAGGAATGCGGGATTACAAAGGAGGAGCAGGATGAAGTGACGTTCATGAGATATAGCCAGTACCAGGAGGCACTTTCAGATGGTGCCAAGTTCCAAAAGACCTACATGGTGGCTCCTATAGAAATAAAAGATACTAGAGGAAAAAAGGTCGTAGCCACTGTAACGGGAGATGAGGGAGTGTTTCCCACGACAAAAGAAGGCCTTGCCAAACTGAAACCCGTGCTTCCAGATGGTACAGTCACCTTTGGCACGCAGACCTATCCTGCAGACGGAAACGCAGGGGTTATAGTAACCACGAGGGAGAACGCAAAGAAGTTGAGGTCCAAGGACAACATCGAAATCAAAATCATATCCTATGGGGATGGAAGAGCAAAGAAGGGGTACATGGCCCAGGCCATAGTACCTGCCGGGAATAAGGCATTGGAAAGGGCAGGAATCTCCATTTCAGACTGCAAGGCAATCAAGACACATAATCCATTTGCTGTAAACGATATCTATTTTGCGAGGGAGATGGACATAGATATAAAGGATATGAACAACTTTGGCTGTTCCCTTATTTACGGCCATCCCCAGGGTCCAACAGGAGCAAGATTGATCATAGAACTTGTTGAGGAGCTCGTTCTTTTAGGTGGAGGATATGGTCTGTTCGATGGATGTGCTGCTGGGGATACAGGAGCTGCTTTGGTATTTGAAGTTACCGTGGATTGAATGGTTATATGTATAATGCTTTTGAATGATAAAAAGGGGGAATGAAAATGGCAAAAAGACCCATTAGGGTTCTTGTGGTAAAGCCTGGTTTGGACGGTCATGACAGGGGAGCAAAGGTCGTGGCACATGCCCTGAGAAATGCAGGTTTTGAGGTCATCTACACAGGTTTGCACCAGACAGTGGATCAGATAGTACATGTTGCCGCAGACGAGGATGTGGATGTAATTGGATTGAGCGTACTTTCTGGAGCTCATATCCCAATTGCCGAAAAGCTGATGAAGAAACTTAGGGAAGAAAATCTACCAGATATTCTCGTGATGATAGGGGGAAACATACCAAAGCGGGACTTCGAAGAACTACGCAAGCTTGGTGTTAAGGCGATATTTCCAACAGGCTCAAATTTCGATGATATTGCAGAATTTATTAAAAACAACATTGGGGGGAGAGCATGAATAAATCAAAGCCTAAAATCGAGGTCAAGGATGTGGTCCTTGAGTCAGGAATAAAGGTCAAACCTGTTTATACAAAAGAGGATGCAAAAGATATAGATTATGAAAGTGAAATACAAAATCCTGGTGAGTATCCGTTTACAAGGGGTATTCATTCGTTTATGTAC
>CP070751.1:3069590-3075738 GCA_020348445.1 Thermoplasmata archaeon | reverse complement strand
TCTGGATACACATACCCAATTAGATGAACGGGCTTCATGGTTCTATGAGGCTATAGGAGTCACCGACGGTATGATGGGAAAAATAGTCGGAGCGGGCCAGGTTTACCTTGAGGCACAGAAGGATTCCGATGGTGAGTGGCTGGACGGCGGAAAGAATTACGTGTTGCGCGTACCCGCTAATGCCCCAGTCAAGCAATTTTGGTCAGTGACAGTTTATGATAACGATGACCGCTGTTTGATCGATACGGGAGGATTGCCTGACAAATCATCACGTATGGCTCTGGAGTACAACAAAGATGGATCGGTTGACCTTTATTTTGGTCCACGTCCGCCAAGAGATAAAAAATATCGAAAAAATTGGGTTAAGACAATTCCAGGCGAAGGCTGGTTTACGTATTTCCGTTTTTATGCACCTACACAACCATACTTTGATCGAACATGGCAATTACCTGATATTAAAAAAGTGAAGTAACAATCACCCAGAAAGGAGATTTAGAAATGAAAAAAATATTATTAACATTAGCATTAAGTGTCTTTGTCATAACAACAGTATTTGCTCAGTCAGGAGATGAGTTCACAGATGTGGACTTTTATGGATATAAAGTCGTACATCACATGGGAGCCATGGTACAACACCTTGATAAGTTTGGTTTCAATACGTTTGACCATCCGCCTATGCCGGACCATCGCTTCTTTGTTATCACGCCGGCCCTCGACCATTTCTATTCCAAGGCTATCGTGGATACAAGGTGGGGACCTGTTGTCGTCGACACTCCGGCAAGGGATGACAGGTACGGGAGTCTTTTAGTTACTGATATGGAACATTTCGGAATCTACGCTGAGGTTACGGCAAAGGAAGGACAGCGTTTTGTTCTGGTCCGTGAGGATTACAAGGGCAAGCTGCCCAAAGGCACCGTGATTAGAACCAAGTCGGACTTCCCACTAGTATTTATCCGCACGCAAAGTTTTGCTTTCAATGAGGACAAACTGGCGGATGCCATCCGCAGGTCGGCTCGTGTACATGGGGCATGGGAACATGTCGATCTGCCGAGTGAGAAGGATCCCCAGGCCATTATTAAGTGGACCATGAAACACTCCACCCGGTACCCCGAAACAAAGGAACTGATGGAAAAGGCCGCCAGAACATACACTGCGCAAGTCCATAAAAAAACGTTCGATTATGTCTACAAATTCCTTCAGACAGGGCAGGTTACAGGCTCTACAGGGATGTTTGATGCGATAGATAGCCCTACTGGTGCAAATCATCTTGTAAGAGCGGCAGGAACATTGCTCGGACACCTGGGCTTTCCGACACATCACGCTTATTATCAGAATACCCCTGTGGACCGAAATGGTAGAATTCTTTCAGGAGAAAATGGACCGTTTGTATTGACTATTCCCTACGATCCCGGTGTGGATCTATTCTGGTCCATCACTCGCTACGCCAATGCAACACGCCTGCCTCTGAATCCGGCCGATATAGGCGGAAATAATATTCAGGCGTACAATGCTTTCAACACAAAACCTGATACCAATGGTAACATCACTATTACTTTTAGCAGAAAGGATCCTAAAGACGGGACATATTGGATGCCGGTTACAGGCCCCTATTACTTCATCTCTCGCTATTATGGACCGGCTTCGAAACTCAATGGTAATACAGTCCATGACGTTCTCTTCAAAGGCACAAAGCTGGAGTCGAAGTTTAAAGCGACCAAATTCTAATGGAAAGGAAATAAAGCCTTTAAATATTAACAGTTGACAATTTCAGGAGATAAAAATGAAAGCGATTTATTTATGTGCCTTAGTGATAACTGCATGTGTTGTAATGACATCTTGGGCGGAAGGAGCATCGCAGGACAGTACAACTGATTTAGCTAAAAAGACGCAAAATCCTGTTGCGGATTTAGTCAGTCTACCGTTCCAGTACAATACGTACTTTGAGACAGGCCCAAAAGCAAAAACACAAAATGTTCTTCTCATTCAGCCGGTATTACCGTTTAGCCTCAATGATGACTGGAATTTTATTGCACGCCCCATTATTCCACTGATAGAGCAACCACCTTTGACAACGACACAACACCGAAACCATGGACTTGGTAACATCCAGTTTCAGGGTTTCTTCTCTCCCAAGGAGAAAGTCGGAGATTGGATTATTGGCTTTGGTCCTTACCTGGAATTTCCAACGAATTCAGGTCCTGACAACAGGTTTGGCTCGGATAATTGGTCGGCCGGTCCTGCATTTGTCGGATTAAAGATGGATGGCCCCTGGGTGTATGGTGGCTTGGTAACTCAGCTCTGGTCCTTTCATGGGGATGATCCGGAGGTTAATATCACGGCTATCCAGCCATTTGTGAATTATAACATGAAAGACGGCTGGTATCTATCCAGTGCTCCGGTTATTACGTCTAACTGGTCGGCAGTCAGCAGTCAGCAATGGACGATTCCTGTTGGTGGCGGTATCGGAAAGATTTTCAGAATCGGCAAGCAGCCCGTGAATGCTTCTCTACGAGCATATTACAACACTCAAGCACCAAGAACAGGTGCCGATTGGCAACTGCAGTTCCAGATTCAGTTTCTTTTCCCTAAGTAAATAAAACTTAAATGGGGAGTGAATTATGAATAGATGTGAATATGTAAATAAATTTATTAATCGTACATTAGGTGCGGCTGTGCTTGCTTCCATGGTTTTTACCTCATGTTCAACAGCACAAGTCCGTTATACAAACAGAGCTTCTGAGAAACCCAATATAGTGGTCATAATGACCGACAATCAGGGGTATGGAGATCTCGGTTGTTACGGTGGTGTACGGGCAGAAACTCCCAGAATTGATAAATTGGCTTCTGAAGGGATTCAATTCCTGGACTTTCAGGTCGAACCAGGATGCACACCTACACGAGCCGCATTTCAGACCGGAAGGATGCCGGTTCGTTCAGGGTGTGATGGTTATGTGGAACCGGGACAGCCCGGAGGATTGCACCCCATGGAGGTAACCATTGCCGAGTTATTGAAAAGTGTTGGGTATTCCACTGCTATGTATGGGAAATGGCATCTGGGTGAAAATAGTGAGAGACAACCTCAGATGCAAGGATATGATGAATGGTATGGAATTACCAATACCACGGTTCCGGTGGATCCAACACTGCCTGGGGCTAGTTCACTATCAATGATTCAACAGAAAATTTTGCACGCCAAAGGAGGTCAGCAGGCAAAAATAGTTGCAGAAAACTCAGTCGAGATGCGAAGCCTGATAGACCGTGAAATAACGAAGCGAAGTGTAAACTATATCAAAGAGCACGCTAATAAAAACAATCCATTCTTTTTATTTGTGCCATTTACAAATCCGCATCATCCGGTGATCCCACATCCTGATTTCAGGGGTAAATCAAAGGGTGGTGCCTATACGGATGCCTTGATGGAAATTGATTATAATACAGGACTAATTTTGGATGCCATTGATGAAGCCGGCATTCGTGACAACACCCTTTTTGTTTACTTTTCAGACAATGGTCCTACGCGATATTCACCCGAGGCCGATCACAATGGTGATCCTGGTATTTGGTCTGGAGAACTGGGTTCGGGCTGGGAAGGCAGCCTGCGTACAGTTGGTATGATGCGCTGGCCAGGAAAGATCAAAGCCAACTGGAAATCAAAGGAGATGTTCCATGTTTTGGACTTCTTCAGCATATTCGCCAAGATTACCGGCGCTGAAATACCAACCGATAGAGCTATTGATAGCGTGGACCAGACCGATTTTCTGTTAGGAAAGCAGAAGAATTCTAATAGGAATTCAAGACTCGTTTTATACGACGGCCATCAACGCCCTGTGGCCATTCGTTATAAGCAGTTTAAATTTCACTTCATAACTTATAAAAAGATTAATCCGTTTCAGGGAGCTCCAGAGCAGCTTGGGCAGATCCCTTACATTTACAACCTGGATACTGATCCTAAAGAAATATTTAACCTGTTTGGTAGAAGCGGAGGTGTGGCTGTATTCGAGCCCATGATGAGAGATGTGATGATGCCTTACATGATCAGCATAAGAAAGTTTCCAAACAGGGATTATTCGAAGATGAAAAGAAGTAAATAGCGTTAAAACAAGGAGAAAACAAATGAAGAAGATAGCAATCTTACTAATTACGATAGTTGCAGCAAGCATTTCAATGGCGCAGGAGAAGCCTAATGTTGTGATCATGATGGTGGATAATTTAGGTTGGGGAGAACTGGGTTGTTATGGGGGTGGTATTCTTCGTGGGGCTGAGACACCTCGGCTTGACAGACTGGCGTCAGAAGGTATTCGATTTCTTAACTTCAACGTTGAGCCACAATGTACTCCCAGTCGATCAGCTTTCATGACAGGTCGACATCCTATCCGCTCCGGTACAACGAAAGTTGTCTGGGGTATGCTCTATGGGATGACCCAATGGGAACGTACCATCCCTGAACTACTTGCTGAGCAAGGCTATGCTACTGGTATGTATGGGAAGTGGCACCTAGGGGATACCCCGGGACGTTTTCCAACGGATCAAGGCTTTGATGAGTGGTATGGTATCGCCAATACAACAGATGAAGCCATGTATAGCAGCCATTATCAATATGATCCTGAAGTGAGTGTTCAGCCTTATGTGGTGGAAGCAACCAAGGGTAAGACACCCAAACGCGTGAAAAAATATGATCTAAAAGCACGTGCTCTGATTGATGAAGAGCTGACAAATAAGACAATTGCCTTTATGAAAAAGAACGTGAGAAAGAAACGACCTTTCTTTGCTTTTGTACCCTTTACTCATGCCCATCTGCCTACATTAGCCCATCCTGATTTTGAAGGAAAGACTGGCAATGGCGCCTATGCAGATGTGCTTTCGGAAATCGATCACCGTACTGGGCAAATCCTGGATGTGATTGACAATCTTGGCATACGTGACAATACTGTGATCCTCTGGCTTAGTGATAATGGTCCAGAAGAAATTGAAGGCTACCATGGAACCGCTGGGTATTGGCGAGGAAATTACTTTACGGCTTTAGAAGGTTCACTGCGTGTGCCAGCACTGATGCGATGGCCAGGCAAGATCCCTGCTGGGAGGGTAAGCAACGAGATTGTCCATATGGTCGATGTGCTGCCTACGTTGGCCAGGATTGCAGGAGCTGAGATTCCTAAGGACCGAATCATAGATGGTGTTGACCAACTCGATTTTCTGCTTGGCAAGCAAAAAAAATCCAATCGTGAGGGCTTTCCAGCCTTCAATGGTGATGACCTCTTCGCCTATAAATGGCGGAATTGGAAAATGCATTTTATTGAGCTAGAAAGCATGTTTGGTAAACCTGCAAGACTCAACATGCCGCATCTTTATAATTTGATCGAAGATCCAAAAGAACTCTATCCGGTTGACAAAGTCGATGCATCTGCAAGCTGGGTTTTCCCTGTTGTTCTAAAGAAAGTCGTCGAATTCCAGAAGAGTCTGGCAATGGAACCCCCAATTAAGTTGGGCACACCGGATCCGTATGTACCTTCGAAAAAAAGGTAATAAAAATTCAAAAATAGAATCAGGAGATAATCTGTGAGTGTGAAATTTGCAAAAGATAAAGAAATGGAAAACCTTTTTATAGTAGAAGTTAAGGGTACTTTCATATTTGAAGACTTAAATCAGATTGAGAACAAAGTACACACTGAGATTAACAGTAGTCGAAAGATCAAACTGCTGGTTCTCGCTGAAAAATTTTCCAAATGGGGTAAAGATGGTGATTGGGGTGATATGAAGTTTATGTATGAACATGACCCTTATATTGAGAAAATTGCAGTTGTTGCCGGAAGCAAGTGGAAAGATGAAATGTTAATGTTTCTCGGAGCCGGTAGAAGGCAGGCATCCGTGGAATTTTTTCTGACCGATGGAGAGAAGGATGCCAGAAATTGGCTTCGAACCTAAAACAAGAAGGAACCTTATTCTTTAGAAATTTAAAATCCAAGAAAGGAGTAAGTAAAATGCAAAAGCACTACCTCAAAATGTTATTAGTGCTATTAATCATTAGCACGGTTGGTTCAGTTCATCAGGTATTTAGCGCCGAGCCAATACAAGAAGATATGTTTAGTTCAAAGCTTACCGGGGATTGGAATGGTGAACGTACAAATCTCGCCGAGAACGGAATCACCAT
>CP070751.1:3063921-3069490 GCA_020348445.1 Thermoplasmata archaeon | reverse complement strand
GATTGAAACTGGCATAAAAGATGCCGTTGGATTCTTCAACTGTCCCGATATATCCCTGCTCCCAGGTGGTGCCTCCACTGGAGGTATTGTAATAGAAGAACACGCCATTTTTATTTAGACTGCTCTCTTCCAAATCGGTGCCATTGGCGAAGAGCCAAATCGAATCACCCCTGATTACCTCGACTTCGCCTGTTTTTAGGTCATCGACAGTGGGGGGATTGTTGAGTAGATCAACCAGGTTATCCTGCTGGTACCAGTCACCCCAGTCCAAGTCTGGATCCCTGAATCTTACCCTGAAATCCACTAGGCCGTGATGGGGATCGGGCCTTGCGGCCGGAGGCTCGAATTTGAATCTCCAATGGCTGTTCGTGGAATCCCAAACACTCTCTGTGATATAATTGCCAGACCATTGTGAGCTGTCGTTGAGCCAGTATTCACACATCGCCTCCCAAGTTCCATCCTCGTCGTTGTCCTCTACATCGTTTCCGTCAGCGTATATGTATGCAGATTCACCTCTGTAAAGTGATGCCTGACCCTCACCGACCCAGAAGGTGACGGGCGGATTGTTTTTAACCTCCACCATATCAGGGACTTCAAACCAATCACTGAAAGCTGGATATGTATCATTGAACCTCACGCGGAAGTCGTATAGGCCTGTCTCGGCTTCAGGTGGTGGTGTGAACTCGATCTTCCAGGTTCCATTTTCTCCAGGCTCAGTCTCCTCGTAAGACTTCTGTCCGAAATAGTTGCCCGGGGACGACTCATTAAACCAGCCGCTGGTATTCAGCTGGTACTCGAAATGGGCAGTTAACACTGCATCGTTAGTATCTTCAGCATCCTCGCCCTCTGCCTCAATGATTATGGTGTTACCCCTGAACACTTCACCAGTTGGGCCATCCTCGGTTCGAAGAAGCTCGACTGTCGGTCTCTCGTTTAGGGTCAACACCGCAAATTGAGACTTCCACATGTTGACCTGTTTAACATCATATCTCCCAGTTTCAGATGCCTGTATTAAATGGGGTGTGTAGTATTTTCTCCCCCCAGAGGTCTGGACGAACTCTGTCAAATTAAGGAATTTAACCCTGCCGTCTGAATCTGTTATAAAAGGCTGTCCTGTGGGCTGCTGTGCGCCCCAATTGTCGGTGACAGAAACCTCGGCACCAGCTACGGGAGCGCCGCTGAATTCCTGGACTTTGATATGATTGTAAAACTGAGCCTCAAATTGTGAACCTGTGGAGCCCGTGGCGGGGGGTCCAATATGAATCGAGGTGTTATCATCCCAAGAAACATTGATGAATGTAATATAGTTTTCTGGGCTAGGGGCATACATACCCTCCTCTTCTAGGTAGACATGATATGGGGTTGGAGCTGGTGGAGATGGCAGCTTTGACAGGTTGTAAGTGCTGTTGCTATCGACGGCGTTTACAGAACCACGGGCAAGGAGGTTCCAGTTGTTTTTATCCATTATATTACTTTCAAAGGTTACGTTGCATACTGTCTCGGTACCCCATAGATAAGCTCCAGCTGAACCAGTAAAGTATCCTACGTTCGCATTCCCTACCATCCAGTTCTTATAGACTCTTATGTCATAACTGTTCATGATGTCCATACCACAATCGACCCAATCAGGATTATCTTCATGTGGGACACCATCATATCCATTGTAATTGAAATGATTATTTGTGATGTTGAGATTATTGCCCACAACATGGAATCCCATATTGCCGTTGCGTTGAGCATAGTTATTCTCGACGTTACTGTCATAGGCTCCCCTCTGCAAGCCGAAACCGAAGGCGGTATTATCTTCGAATCGGCTGTTTATTACATCTGTCTGACCGAGATTAAATAGGGCTCCGCCTCCGTCATTATTACTGACGACATTATTATCGAAGAGACCGTCGACGATCCCATAGGTTGTCAGATACGTGTATGTGGAGTTTGGACCTCCGTTACAGAAGTAATTATGCTTGATCGTGAGCCCATTGACAAGGACAAAGCGAGCGTAGTTTGCTGAGCCGTTAATCTCATTCTTAAATATTTCCACATCAGAACAGCTATCCACATAAACAGTGTACTCTGCATTGTCCTTGAAATCGTTGTACGAAAAATTGATAAAACTGGAGAACCAGCTGGTAAAACCACCACTCCAATTTATTTGCCCATTATGTGTGAACGTGTTATCAATGACATTAATAAAGGATGAGGAGTTTATCACCATCCCCCACCAACAATTGTCAAATCTATTGTTTGGTCCAATATCAATGGGCTGCAAGAGAGTTCCAAAGGTATTACTTATCAAGAACCCAGTTGCGTTCGTATTGTTATGTATCCAATTGTTCTCGAAGGTTATTGTACTACCAACAGGTATATCATACATTATTACTCCGCCGTAACCTTCCGTGATAATACTGTTCTGAATGACAGCATCTCCGCCGATCCACAATCCACCATCGCTGTAATCGTCCTCTGAATAGTTCCAACCGCAGTGAAGCATTTTACTGTTTCTCATCTCCAGGTAGGCGTTATCAGTTGCTGTTGTTCCTCGCATAACCCTGATTCCGTAATTGCTTGTAAAATTACTTGTAATCACAGATGGGGCACCAGCGACGTCCTCGATAATCAAACCTGCACCACCAAGGGGACTTTCCGCGGGATTAACCGTAATATAATAGTGGGTTGTGTTATCGGGATGGTTCATTATCAAGGTCACATTTTGGAGTGTTAAGGAAAATGGGTCATCAATTATTAGATTTCCGTTTACTTCGATGGTTGTGCTCGTATAGGTATTTGTTGATGCACCATCGACTATCCAATCCACACCCGGTTGAGTTTGCCAATATGAACCGTTCCATACTGGATCATCAGTTGCTTCCACATTCATCACAGGTATTATATCCAATACCACCAACATACTCAATAACATCATGGCTGATAAGCCTATTGAAATCATTCTTTTTATCATATTTTCACCTTCGTTTAGAAAGTTTCTACCTTCGTCGGGAAAGGATTTATTAAATAAAAAGCTTTTGTTAATATATAAAGTCTCTTTGGTACTTACCATGGAATACCATAAATACACCAAATTAGGGTCTTCTTAGAAAGTCAAATACAGAGGTTTACTTTCGGGCTTTATTTGTATTGATTTCAAGTTGGAGGAGAAGTGGAGGATGTATTATCATAGGTCGGTTAAGGTGAAATATTAATTGGATAATAACATATTGCTATTATATAATAAAATATATAACATGGAATAGGAAGGAGCATTAGATTGATTTTTAATACTCTTCATCGGGTGAAGGCGGGGCCAGTTTATCCATCTCATCTTCAAATATTTCTTCAGTTGGTTTACCATTCGTTGAAGGAACTTGGGATACTTCACTTTCCGTTGTAATTTCTTCTTCACTCTCATCTAAATCCACAATAGATGCTTTTTCAGGGGGTGGAGGCAATACTTCCTCCTCTTTTCCTTCTTCCTCTACTTCCTCTTTGACAGCAACTGCTTCTTCTTGATCCTCGCCTAAAATTTGTTTCAACATCTTATTTTCTTTAATTAAGAAAGCAATTATTATCATCATTATCAATAAAATAATGATTAGAATAATTAAGGCTATAATGAGGCTCAATCCTTGCGATATATGAGAGCTTTCTGCCTCTTCTTTGGCCTCGTCGAGGGACCGGTCAACTTTGTTTATGTCGCCAAGAATATTTGCTTCTACATTATTAAGTTGTTCTAAAATATCTGTAAGATTCTCCATAAGTTCAGCTTTTGTAAGATTATGTTCGTTTTCTACCAGATTAGATAAGGAGTCTAATATTGATTTTATGTCCAAATCATGAGCTGTAATATTGGTATCTAGATTCTGGATTTTATCTATTGTATCGTTAATTCTATTTAAGATCTCGCTTCTTGTAAGGCTGTTTTCGTTCTCTATTATATCGGATAATGAGCCGATTGTATCATTTATAACAATGTGTTGAGCAGTTAAATCTGTCAATTGCTGACGAAGAAAGTCTTCAAGATCATTTAATGGATTGAGTGGATATGGATCCGAACTATCAGGAATGCCGTCATTATCGTCATCTGGATCGGTATTATTTCCAATACCATCATTGTCGAAATCATGCCATTCAGAGGGATCAAGAGGGAATGTATCATTTATGTCTGGATAACCATCGTTATCATCATCTGTGTCAAGAACATCGGGATTGAGATCATTGTCCCAATCTATCGGAACTGATGAATTATCTAATGGATTGCTACCACATACAACCTCTGTTTCATCGCCCCAACCGTCGTTATCAGCATCTGGATCTAGATTGTCCCCCATGCCATCGGAATCTGTGTCCATGTACTCGTATGGATTTTTTGGAAATGCATCATCCCACTCATAAACTCCGTCGCTATCCTGATCAATATAAGTCATATAAATATCAAAATTGCCGTTTCTTTCGTCATACCAAACGATCTTGTCTTCGTAGATGACTGGGTGCAACTGATCTAATGTATCTGTTGTTATCTGTGATTCCTTCCATAGGTATAAATCGAACATATAGATGTTATGATTACTGTCCCTACTAGCATGCCATACAATTTTGTTCCCGTAGATAGTTGGAGACCGCTGATGGTTTATATTTGAAGAAATTTGGGTTGTTGTATTTGTCCTCAAATCATATAAAAAAATAGTATAGTGTTCTCCTCTAAAGTCCTGCCACACGATTTTATCACAGTAGATAGAGGGAGACGTCTGAGCTTCTATATCTGTGGTAATTTGGGTTTCAATACCTGAGGTCAAATTGTACATATATATATCGTAATTACTATATCTTGCATCAAACCACACTATTTTGTCTCCGAAAATAGCTGGCTCACCCTGACCAGAATTATTCGAAGCTATCTGAATCTCAGTTCCATTGTTGAGATCATATATGTAAATATCTGGACGACTCGCGCTGATTCTTTTATCTATCCATATGATAATATCACCATATATTGCTGGATTTTGCTGATGCTCGCTATTCGTTGTTATCTGCATCTCTGTATTATTACTCAAATCATACATATATATGTCTAAGTTTCCGTTTCTATTATCAACCCATACGATCTTGTTACCATAAATAGCTGGTGACGATTGCCAACTCATATTTGTACATATTGGCGTTTCAGTGTTTGTGGTTAAATCGTACATGTAAATATCGGGATTGAATTCACCATTTCGATAGTCAATCCACACAATTTTATCCCCCCAAATATCTGGTTCGCACTGATCAGCATCATCCCAAGTTATCCTCACCTCATTAGGCGATGCCTCCACATTCTCCACAACACTCATCATTCCCACAAAAACCGCACACAATAATATCCACATAAAAAAAATAGATAATATTTTCATTCTTTTCGTTTCCATGATTACCTCCCCCAAATCAGTTGATCTGTGGCCCGAATCTAGTTACAGGCTTAAATAAATATCGAAATAAAAAACGCCATCTAAAGAAAATCCTCCAGAGTGCACTCCCTCACCTTCTCGTTCTCGAAAAGGTAGCATATGGCCCCGTCCATAAGGCGTGTCCT
>CP070751.1:3062593-3063821 GCA_020348445.1 Thermoplasmata archaeon | reverse complement strand
GGCCGGCGGCAGGGTATGCCATGCACAGGTGGCTTCAGAACTTCGCTTATAAAATCCGTATTTCGCCGATTGTTTTTCTGATAGCGGCTTTATCCATGCTGATAGTAGTGCTGCTGACAACCTGCGTCCAAACCTGGAAAGCTGGCCGGTCAAATCCGGTGGATTCGCTCCGTTACGAATAAAAAGTAGATGAAATTACATTTATAATGTGATAAGAAGCCATAATAAAATCCGAAAGAAATAAACTTATAAAATTTACTTGAGAGTTTTTTTTGATTATCTAAAAAGGGAAAATCTCAATCTAGAGAAAATAGATTATCGAAACATTAGAATATGAATAATTCAGGTTAGATGTCTAACCTGAGGTCGGCGTCACGATCATCAGCACCAGTTCGAGGAGAAGCCTTGCGGTTTCCCCTGCGTTGCCGTCCTCCAGGTGGCCAAGGGCTTCATCGACCAATTGCTTGGCGTATTTCCGGGCTTTTTCCTCGGCCTCTGCGGGGGTAACGAACTCGTCCAGCTCTTTCGGCTTCTCATATTTCTTTCCATTGGTCATCATGCGGTAGGCGAAGGATAGATACTGGCGTGCTTTAGCATTAAAGATGGAAGTATTTTTTAATAGGTCCTTGGCGACATCGATTCTGTATTTGATCTTATCCTTGTATTCGAACTCGGGATTTATAGATGCCGCGATATCCAGAAGCTCGTGAAGTGCATCAACGATTTTTTTCTGAGTTATGGAGGGATCGGGAGGTCCAAAAAACGTCTGACTGGCTTCGATTATCCTGGCCTTTGTGTCTTCCGGTGCAGCCCTAGCTCCGGAGAGAAAGGTGAAAAGCATCCCCATAACAACAGGAAGAACCAAGATTCTTTTTTTCATTTTCTTTCCCTTTTTCTTCAATAAGATTATCTCATAGTGTTTGATAATTAAATGTATTATACAATGAGAGCAAACAACATGCCAATTTCATCTTCTTGGGATTTTCTAACACTTATGAAACATACATGTGTCATATATTAACAGTTAATGTCCATTCTAGAACAGAAATAAATACTCCCCATATCAACTTCGTGAAAGAGAATAGCCAAGATTCCGTTGGCCTGCTCCCCCTAATATCGGTTCAGGAGTTATGTTAGAATTTTTCCGAATTTGGACCTGCCCCTTTGTGGGAGGAGGT
Organism: Thermoplasmata archaeon; assembly: GCA_020348445.1. Taxonomy (GTDB): domain Archaea; phylum Thermoplasmatota; class Thermoplasmata. The sequence continues at coordinate 3,062,643 of CP070751.1, read as the reverse complement.
CCGTTTAGTCATCCAGCTTAATTATAACTCATATGCTGGATCGATATGAG
>CP070751.1:3056373-3062493 GCA_020348445.1 Thermoplasmata archaeon | reverse complement strand
CCTTCTTCTTATACCTCTCCTCAAGGAGTTTGAGACGCTCCTTATCTGTCAGTTTTTTCTTTGCCATCCTAATTCCCCCCTAATCATTTTTCCTCCGAAATACTCATTTTTGCCTTCAAATACTGCTCTTCCGTGATTTCTCCCATGAGGAACTTGTCTCTGAGTGCATTGAGCCTTGCCTTATCGTCAGATGATGAAGTTGTGGAAGTTGGATTTACTGGCTTGGGTGCAGGAGATGACGACTCAGCTATGGATGAAGTAGATGCCTCTGATGCAGAAGCAGAAGGTGCCCCCTCTGTTGGAGCTGAAGGTGCTCCTGGTTCCGAAGGTGTTGTTGGTGTTGGAGCAAAGGTCTCCTCAACATCTGTTCTGACAACTGTTGTCCCAGCTATAAAGTCAGTGTACTTCCTTCTTGGGTCCTCGCCCCTTGTGATGCCTAAATAGACGTTCAATGCCACCAATATGACCTCAACTATCGTGCCGAGTATCAAGCCCAATACAAGCCATCCTAGCAAACCTCCCAGGATCTTTGCGAGGTTCCTGGTCAATGCCTTGCCATAGTCCATTTCTCCTTCAATGGCCACGGGCTTGAGTTTCATTATTTTCTTGCCGGGAGTTCCTCCTTTAGCATCGAAGTATACCCAATAACCTAAAGAAAATAGAAAGGCGATCAATATGGTCACTAACAACAATATCAATCCGCCTACAACTCCTCCAATTGGATTTCCTGTCATTGCCCCTCCTACAATTGAGCCTATCATGGCAATAACAGCTATCATAATCAATATGAATACAACAATAAGAATGATTATACTGTCAATAACATAGGCTATTCCCCTTTTCACCCAATGATCCTTTAACTGCTGGTCCTGCATTACCCTGTCAATTCCCTCAGGTGCCATTAATTACCCCCTCCAAAGTGGGTTTCCTCAGTAAACCCTTATTGAAGTTCTGGTTTTAAAATGTTTCTTTTTTCGGGCAAAACACCAAAAAAGACTCAAATAAACAGCTTTACAAAACCTTTTATGCTCCTACCCTAATCTCAAGTCCATGAGCCTGTTCCTCATAAGATACGGCGAGCTTGGACTAAAGAGCCCCAATGTAAAGAAACGATTCCAAAGACAACTTAAGAGGAACATCGAGGATGCCTTTCTCAAAAATGAAACCCAGTGTATAACTTCCATGGATTGGGGCAGAATATACATTCATACAGATAATGATGCCATGGCCGAAAATCTATTGAGTAAAACCTTTGGTATAACATCTTTTTCCAAGGTGGTGGAAACCTCATCGGATCTAGAAGAGATATGCAAAACATCTGCCCTATATTCAAACCAGGTCATTCCCAAAAACAGCTCATTTGCAGTGAGGGCAAAAAGAACAGGGGAACATAAATACACAAGTCAGGACGTTGCTAAGGAAGTGGGCTCTGCTATATTAGAGGCGAACAAAGAAAAGAATTTAAAGGTAAACCTCTCAAATCCAGATATCAAAATATTTGTTGAAGTCAGACACAATCGCGCTTTTATTTTTTCTGAAAAGGTTCCAGGCCCTGGAGGTTTTCCATTAGGTTCCCAGGGAAAAGTCCTTGCCATAATCTCAGATAAAAAATCAGTTTATGCAGCATGGCTTCTGGCAAAAAGAGGCTGTAATACTAGGCTGCTCTGTCTTGATGAGGCTGCTCTTGCACTTGCCAAAAACCTTGACCATTGGCAACTTTTGGGAAAACCCATTGCAGCTGAGGAGAGGGACATAAATTATGCCCTTGGTATGGCAAAAAAGATACATGCTGAGGCTTTGGTTCTAGGTTATACTTTTGAAGAATTCGAAAATATGGAGAAAATTGAGGCTGAAATCCCAATCTTTTATCCCCTAATAGGGTTGAGCACCCAGGAGATTGAAAAACAGGTTACTTCCCTTTTCGGTGATGGCTCTTAACAGAAGGCCTCACCTTCTCAGCGCCCTTTCCTTTATGTCTAAGGCCTCTCCCCTTCTTACCTGCAGAGGTTAGGCCCCTGGTCACTCTTCCTTTATGCGCAGGTTCGCATATCCAGTTGATCTTTGGGTCGCTTTTTATTACAGGATGATGGGGATCCACAAGGATCACTTCGTAATATTTATGCTTGCCGTCCTCCCCAACCCAGTAGGAATTCAATACCTCCATGTTGGGATATCTCATGGCCGTGCGCTCCTCTGCAATTCTCTTAATGCTCTTTCCCATTGTTATCTTTGTTATGCCCTTTCTCTTGGCTCTCCTTCCGCCTTTTATGGTCCTCTTTCGAAGTCCGCCCCTTCTCACCCTGGCCCTGACCACGATATAGCCCTGCTTTGCCTTGTAACCCAAAGATCTTGCCCTGTCAATTCGCGTGGGTTTGTTGACCCGTTCAAAGCTAGGGCCCGCTCTCCACGCTATCTTCCTTTCCCATTGCAGCTCATCGAGATAAGGGGACTTCGAAGGGGTCTTCCAGGCCTCCCTGACATGCTGATACATATTCTTGGGCCTTTTCTTCTTCCCTTCTTCCTCGTCTTCATCTTCAAAAATCTTCTCGGGCTTTGCCTTAACCTTTTTTGGTGGTGCCTTTTTCTTCTGAGCTTCAGGTTTTTTTGGCGGTATCTTCTTCTTTACGGCTCCAGGCTTCTTTAGCGGCACCTTTTTCTTTTCTATCCCAGGCTTCTTAGGTACCCTCTCCCCCGTAGCCTTCTTTACCAAGACCTTGACCTTTTTTTTAGGCTCCTCCCCCTTTTCTTTTTTTATTGCAGCCTTGGCCTTCTTGGCATCCTCTTTTTTTTCTTCTGGCTTTTTCTTCTTGGGAACATATGCCTTTTCTTCAGCCATTTATACCGCCTCTTCTGGATTCACCCAAGCGGGCACATCTCCAAACGGGACTTTTTACCCGTGAGCTTCAGGACAATGGCAAGGGAATATAAAAAGGTTTGCGAGGAAAGCGAAATATTTATCTATTATAAAACCCTAATTTCCCAAAGGAATCTATTATGGGGCCAAAGATAAGGATTTTGGGTATTATAATGATGTTGTCGCTATCAACGATATTATCATTTCACCTTATAGAGAACATTACAGCTCAGGGTGACGAACCCCAGATGAAGGATGTGTATCTTTTACTTCATGGGGATCCTGGCAATGCCACAATGAACACTTCTTATAGTGATACAGAGGAACACCTGGTTCTAACGACCAGCTTTTCCACCCCAAGGTCTGTTCCTATACCAATCGGGGAATGGGAAAGTCAGCCTATTTCATATCCCATGACAATCAACGGCAGTGTGCAGTTTTTTTTATTGGCCAAGGGAAACCTGCAGCAGGTCAGCTTCTCAGCACACCTCCTGGTGAACGGTGTTGAGGTTACAGGTGAAATGAGCACCAGCACTGAAAATCTCAATGAGAGCTTCCCCACTCCATTTGTTTGTGACCCAGTGAGTTTAACCCAACCCTTGGAGCTGAACACCAGCGATATAATCGGATTCAATCTTTCCTTGGAGCATAGGGATCCAAATTTTCGAATAAATCCCAAGAATGTGACCCTTATTATGGACGAATGGAGCTACCCATCCAGTGTGCTTATTTCAACGAACTCCATGCATATAACAAAGATAGAAGGTTGGGACGATCCCGAGTCAGATAACTGGAAGGTCTCTGCCACAATAAAATGCAGTTTTGGATATGAGGATTTTAAATATGCTGATGCCTCAAGCCGTCACGGCGGCTCTTTTCTAAATGAAAACGCCACGAAAATTGACGACACCACCTGGAAGGTGGAATGGGATTGGGACTACACTATTACAGAAGGGGGAAGCTACGAGGTTAAAATCACGGCTGTTGATCAGAACGGAAATCGCTGGCAGCAAACCGATAACATTCACATCACCCAGCCAGATACCGAAATAGACTTCTCCATAACCGAGGCCGACATATCCTTCTCAAATGACCCTAAAAAGGATGAGAACACCACTATCACCGCTAAGATCACGGGCTCTGGAAAGAGGTGGGGAGACTATCAGGTTGATGTGGAAATATATGACGGCTCCACCCTACTTAAGGGCCAGAATGTCAAGATTTCCAGGGCAAGAACAAACGAGGTATCTGTGATTTGGCTTCCTGATTCCACAGGGAACCATGCCATAACTGTTAAAATCGATCCTGATGATGAATTTGACGAGACAGCTGAAAACAACAACGAGGCAACAGTGGATGTGGAGGTTACAGAAGGTGATAAGACCAATCAAGGCGCGGGTATGGAGGCGATGTGGGCTATAGCTATAGTTGTAATCATTATCATTTTAATCATAATAATGGGCATCCGTCAAAAGGAGTGAGGTTCATACCTGCATTCACCCACTTCTTCAAGTTTTCATATATGCAAAGGTTTATAAATTGAGGTATCATTAGGGAAAACCTCCATTTAAAGAGGGATATTGTTGGCTAAGTCCAAAAAAACCAACGAACTGCTCATTAAACTCATCTTGGACCTAAAGAAAAAGGCCCACGAGAACAAGGCCCCCATCTGGAAGGACATCGCCTGCAGGTTGGAAAAACCCCAGAGAAACTGGGCCGAAGTAAATGTGAGAAAGCTCGCTTCCTACACCAAGAAAGGTGATACCGTGATTGTCCCTGGCAAGTTGCTGGGAGGCGGGGATCTAAAAGTACCCATCACTGTTGCAGCGTTCTCATTCTCGGAATCAGCCAAGAAAAAGATAAAAAAATCAGGCGGCCTTAGCATCTCGATTTCGGAGCTTGTGAAAAGAAATCCAAAAGGCAAGGGCATTAGGATAATTGGCTAGGAAGTGATGTGATAATGGTTGTAATAAATGCAGAGAACCTGATTCTAGGAAGGCTGGCAAGCCACGCAGCCAAACTTCTACTTTCTGGAGATGATGTTACCATCGTCAATGCCGAGCGTGCCATTGTAAGCGGTTCAAAGAAGAGTATTATAAAGGAGTACTACCAAAAACGCAATGTTGGAACCCCGAGAAAAGGACCGTACTATCCGAGATTGCCCGATAGAATCCTGAAGAGGACCATAAGGGGCATGATGCCATACAAAAAACCTTCAGGCAAAATCGCATACAAAAGACTCAAAGTTTATATAGGTGTACCCAAGGAGTTTAAAAACACCCAATTAAGTACCGTTCCCGAGGCCAGTGCCACGGGTAAGGTAAAATACATGGAGTTGGGAGACGTTTCAAAGCAACTTGGCGCGAAGTTTTAGGGGATGTAAATGAAGGAACCAAAGATCGTGAATACGAGCGGAAAGAGAAAGACTGCGGTTGCAAGGGCAACTGTTCAAAGCGGCAAGGGTAGAGTTAGGATCAATAAAATTCCTGTTGAGATATTCACTCCTGAGTTGGTTAGGGCAAAGATAATGGAGCCTTTGGTTTTGGCTGGGAACAGGGTGAACAAGGTTGACATTTACGTGAGTGTTAACGGAGGAGGTATCATGGGCCAGGCTGAAGCCACTCGAACAGCCATAGCCCGAGGATTGGTGGAATTCTTCGACGATGATGAGCTCAAGGAGCTTTTTAAGAGGTACGACAGGAGCCTCTTGGTAAATGATCCGCGAAGAAAGGAAACAAAGCATCCTTTGGGTAGGGGAGCAAGGAAGAAGCGGCAGAAATCGTATAGATAGAAAGGAAGTGAGAGAGAATGATAATTCCCGTAAGATGCTTCACATGCGGCAAGGTCATAGGGGATACTTACGAAACCTATGCTCAGCGCATTGAAATGGGCGAAGAGCCCAAAGACATCTTGGATACATTGGGCGTGAACCGCTATTGCTGCAGAAAAACGATAATCGCCCACGCTGACCTGATAGATGAGGTCATGTCCTACGGTTAAAACATATCGTATCGTTTAAAGGCAAAGACCTATGTAATCCTTTTTTTAAATCACACACTGACCATCGTAAATGGCATTGCAGTAATCGTCATCCTCGAACTTGTTCTTTTGATCTGAGTCCATCTCGTTGATCAACTTGGTAATGGCGGCAACATGCTGCTTCTCCTCTTCAATGAACTTCGAAAGATAGGCCTTGGCCTTCTCCACCCTCAGACCGGCCAGCATCTTATCATAAAGGTTCAAGGCGTCAAGCTCGGCCTTCAATG
>CP070751.1:3031184-3056273 GCA_020348445.1 Thermoplasmata archaeon | reverse complement strand
ATAGTTAAATCGGTGAAAAGCGATGTTACTGAGATTCAGGGACAAAACAGCGATAAAAGAGAGATTCACGCTCTTGCAGGTGATCCTGTTACTGACCATAATGCTCTTTTCTGCCCTACAAAAAAGACAGGATGTCCTATCAACTTCAAATATAGCCAAGATTTCAGATCAACATGAAATGTCAGATTCACCCCAACAAAACCACGTTCAAACCCGATTTTAAAAGACGCATTGGATAATTTGAGGGATATTAACAATTTTTTCTAAAAAAAAACAAAATACCTTAAGATCAAGCCCTCAAAAGATAATGAGCGAGGGAAAATTAATAAATATGAATAATATATCGGATTCACCCCTTTGGTGGGAGAAAATGGAAGAGGAAGACGAAATCATAGATGAAGACGACGACACATCTGGGCGTGTGCGCCTAGGTAGGCTCAGAAGGAAAAAAAGACTTGCTGAGAGTGATGATGATGAAGAGCCAGTTCGCAGACGTATTGCCAAAAAGCGCAGAAAGGACAAGAAAGCCGCTAAAATGGATTGGGATGAAGAAGAAAGGGAAATATCCCAGGGAAGACTGTGGCTCTCCCAGAACTGGAAGACCATGCTCGCTTTATTCCTAATCTTCCTGTTCGGATTGTTCCTAAGAAGCTATTTCTATTATGGTCCTGCAACTGAAAACGGATTCATCCTCTCAGGTAATGACCCATATTACCACAAAAGAGTTGTGGACTACGTTCAAGCGGAGCATCATCATCTGATCTTCGATCCTCTCCTAAGTTATCCAGATGGGGCTTTGAATCCCCGTCCGCCCATGTTCGACTGGTCAGTGGCCATTTTAGGCTTGGTACTCTCGCCATTGTTCGGTGGAGATGTAACAACATCCACATGGCAGGTTATGGAGTTCTCTCCAGCATTCTGGGGGGCTTTAACAGCCATTCCTGTATATCTCATCGGCAAGGAGATGTTCAACAGAAAGGCTGGTTTGATCTGTGCCTTTTTGGTTTCCACCATGCCGTCTCACGTGGAGCGTTCTCCTTTGGGTTTCTCAGATCACGATGCCATAGTCCTGTTCCTTGTGGTGCTCGCCTTCTTCTTCTTCATAAGAGCACTTAACTCCCTGGTTGTCAGGGATAAATGGGTAAACAACTGGATGAATCCAAGGGACATCCCAAAGGGACTTTTAGAATGGTTCAAGTACAATCAGAATGCAGTGGCCTTTGCACTTTTCACAGGTCTTTCTTTGGCGTCGATCGCGTTGATATGGAAGGGATTCCTTTATCCTGTTGTCATCATCATAGTGTACTTCTTTATCCAGTTGGTTCTGAACAAATTGAGGAACAAGGATTCGCTGGGTGTCTCATTAATCACCATAATCGCATTGGCTGTGGTTGCGTTCTTGCCAATGCCCTACTATTATGGCAATCGTATGCCATATATAATAGAACCAGCTTCAGAGATACTTTTGGCGGTAATAATAATCAGCGCGGTTTTAGTGCCCACTAGGGACAGCCCGTGGTTGTTGGTGTTCTCGATCCTCGCGGTCGTGATCATCTGTGGATTCGTTCTTCTGATGTATGTCTTTCCCGATATAGGAAGCACCTACTTCAGCGGACAGGGATATTTTGCTGAAAACAAGGTGTTCTCCACCATTGCAGAGGCACAGGCCCCAGACTACAGTAGGGCCATGTTCTCCTACGGTATCGTGACAACGTTCCTTGCCCTTTACGCCATATTGATCTCCATAATAAGGGTGGCAAAGGATCTGAAGGCCCATTACCTGTTCATGACGATTTGGGGTATAACCGCGGTTTACATGGCTATTTCCGCTACAAGATTCATATTCAATGCCGGCCCCATATTTGCGATTTTGGCTGGTTGGATGGTTTATGAGATCATAGTAAAACTGGACTTTAGAAAGATGATGAAGCATTATAGAAGTTTAAAGGGCGGCGGAAGATTCTATGCAATGAAAAAAAGTGTCAAGGTAAGCCACATCGTAGGTGTACTGTTTTTGGTATTCATGATATTTCTCCCAAATATATGGCTTGGCTGGGACGCGGGGGTTCCTTTCGGAGAAAAGAAAGATGTTGATGTGGCAGTCTATGATGCTCTACCGTGGTTCATGAAACCCCAGGAGTACAACTACGACGAGCGTGGTAACACATCGCGCTATCCAGACGGTGTCAACATCATGTACAACAGAACAAATCAAAACGAACTCAAGTACTTTGGTGCCTTTGGACATGGATTTCCATCCGATTACTGGCTGGACGGAATGCGTTGGCTCTCTGAGCAGGATACCGAGCTTCCCATTGAAAAGAGGCCTGCGTTCATCTCCTGGTGGGACTACGGATTCTGGGCCATTTACCTTGGACAACATCCCACAGCTGCCGATAACTTTCAGGGGAGGGTACAGTACGCTGGTTCCTTCATCTCGGCCAAAAATGAAAGCCAGGCACAATCCCTTTTGATAGCGAGGATCATCGAGGGGGATATTGCCGTTTATTACAGAGAGCACGAAAGATTCGGGATACATGATAATGTAAAAAGCATAATGGTGAAATATTTTGGCCAGGAAAAAGCGGACGAGGTAGAGGATGTTCTCATCAATCCCACGAAATATAAGAACGAGGTTCTGAATAATCCCGATAGATATGGATATTACTCATCAGATATTGTTCCGCATGTAACCACCATATACGCGGTTCTTCAGACTTGGATACCAGAGTTTCTTACCGATGATGAAAGGGTTTGGTTGCTCCACGACCTTCAGGAGGAAACAGGCTACAGTCTCAGGTACTTTGCCATAGATTCAAGGCTGTTTCCGTACGGCCCGGGGAACACAGGTATCTACTATGCTCCCTTGAAGCTCTCTGACCACAGGATATCCAAGAATAACGAACCATATGATTTTCTAGAAACCTTCATCAAGGCGTCCGACGGCAGGGAATATTCTGCCAGCGAGTTCGGAGATGCCCTGGAAGCCAATCCGAACCTGGAAATCAGCGGTTACAACCTGAAGTATTACGAGCCCTTTTTAGAATCTATGCTCATGAAATGCTTTATTGGGTACACCTTGGATGACATCGGTGTAGCCGATCCTAAACAGGAACAAAATGTCGATCCAAATCTTCCAGGTGTACACGCCACCAATTATATCCCAATGCCGGCATGGATGATGAAGCATTTCCAGCTCGTTTATAGAACCGCATATTGGAATCCCTACAATCAAACAGAATATCGATATCATCCCGATGCATGGCTGGCCATGTCAGAAATAGAAGCAAATGAACTCATAAAAGAACGGGAGAGCGACGGTCTAGACAACGACAGAAACGGTGAAATCGATGAACAAGGAGAAGGGGGAGTCGTAACCTCAGGCCTCAGATCAGGTGTGGTGTTTATAAAGTACTATGAAGGTGCATATCTGAACGGCACAGTAAAAACAAGAAAAGGTACCCCTATACAAAATGCTAGGGTCACTGTTTTAGACGAGTACGGTATACCACATGATACTATACTAACAGATGAAAATGGCTCCTACAACCTAATAGCATGTGAAGGAAATGTCACTGTATATGTAAGCTCGGGAGGATTCGGCGAGGGAGAAACCGCTGCCTTTGGAATAATGGCCCAGGTAGAAACCATCGAGTTAAATAAAACGAACATCATCATATCTGATGATCAAGTCATGAGAAGGGAAATAGACTTGGATAATGATGGCATCTGGGATTATAACATCGTCAAGGATTTTGAAGTCGAGCCAAACATATTTGAGGGAAGGGTATTTTGGGACAACAATACCAATGATATGTACGATCCTGAGGAAGACATCAACATTTCCTCTGCAAAGGTCACATTGTACAATATGGATCTGGATAGAGAATTTTCCCTAATTACCCCTGAGAATGGTACATTTTCATTCTATGATCTATCTCCAGGGGTGTACGAAATTTCAGCCGATATATATGGTCATAACATCACCTTGGAAGAGACTGTAACTTTGAAGGACGGAAGACATGATTCCAGGGACATCATTGTTAAACCAGGCAATCTGCGTGGTAACATAACCTCCATGGAAGGGGATCGTATCGTGGGTGAGGAAATAAAACTTCTGGATATGACCAACGATACATATCTTACAGTATCCACCGATTCTGAAGGCATCTATAACTTTGATATGTTGTTGCCGGGAAATTATACCATTCATATTGAAATACCAGGCTATGAAAGCTATCAAAAAGAAATTGCAATGGATCAGGGAAATCATACGGTGGAGCACATAGATATAACACCTGCAACTGAAGTTTCGGGCACTGTAACAAAGGCAGAGGATACAAAGGAAGTTGCAAATGCCACCATAAGATTTGATGGGCAAGAGGAAATCGAGGGTATTACCAAGTTCGCACAAACAGACGAGAATGGGGCCTACTCAGTTAAGCTCAGAAACGGCCGGTACCAAATCCAGGTGAAACACGATCTTGGTGCCGAGACGCCCTATGTATTTCTGGGTGAAATCGATGCTGTCGGGGGTTCAATTACCAATGACATTGCTCTTGAAAGAACTGCTGAGGTGTATGGAATTATATACATGGATGCAAATGAAAACGGCACCATAGAATCTGTTGAGAGGAGATCCTATGTAGAGATATCATTTAAAAATTCAAATGGTATACGAAGTGTAACTGGCAACTTCACCGGTTTTTACCGCGTGTTCCTACCCTTGGGGGACTACACTGTTTATGCCACGTACGATTCCAATAAAAATACAGGTATCGAAAGGTTCTCCCTCACCCAAATGGGAAGGGTAGAGTACGATTTTCAATTGGAACAAGGAAGAGAGATTAAAAGCTATGCTTATCATGATCTAAATAAAAACGATGAGAGGGATGATACAGAGGGGCTGTCATATGTCGCCATAACCATAACCGACGACAACGGAAACGAAATTAAGAGAAGTACCGATTCAAATGGTGCCTATTCTGTGAACCTTCCCACCGTCGGAAACTACACCTTTATTGTAAAGCAATTTGGATTTAGGGACTTCAATCTCACGTCTTTGAATATAACTGAATTGGAGGAACAAAAAGAGTTCAAAATGACACCTATTAATATCACATTATCCGGTTATACCCAGTATGAGGGCTCGGCCGTGGATAATGTATCGATTTCTTTTGTTGCCGTTGCGCTAACAGGCGGCGAAAACACCTCGATAAACTCAAGTGAAAGTGGATATTATTCCCTTGGACTTTCGCCCGGGGAGTATAACATTATAGTGTTTTACAACACAACTGAGAACAATAAAACTGTGCGATACCTGTACGAGGAAACAATTGATCTTGAGATAGGCGAGGGAAGCAGGGATTTGAGCCTCAACCTGACCAAGAACATCAGAATCAACGGCACTATTAACGGAACGCTTGAGGATATCTCTGTTCACTTCGTGGCTGCAGATGGCAATATATTCAGTGAATTATCCCAAAACGCCGCCTTCGAATTCTATTTGGTACCGGGCGAATATACAGTCACCGTCACCCACCCCATAGATGAAGACATCGCCTATGTATATCTCGATACGTTCAACTTCAGCGAGTCCCGTGACTTTAAGTTGAATCTATCCATGGGAGTCAGGATAAACGGCAGTGTTTATTACGATAACGGTCCGCAAGTTAATATAGCTATTACTTTTTTCGCAAATGGCTCCACAGCTGCCTTCACGGACAGCGAGGGAGGATATAGATGGTACCTGCCTCCAAATAGAACCTATGAAGTCACTGTAAATCAAACACAACCAGAAAATGAAGAGACTGTCAAATACACATTTTCCGGAATCCTGGATGTGACGGCAGAGCATATTTCAGAGTGGGACATCGACCTTGAAAAGTATATTCAGGTGAACGGTACAGTGTATCTAGATTTTGACGGTGACGGTGAAATCGATTTAGAGGAGGGCATGGAAAACATAGTTATAAATTATGAAGGCGATTTTGATACCCAAGAGGCGGTCACCGACGAACATGGTCATTACGAGGCATTCCTGATTTATAACGAGACTTACAACATCACCTTGACCTCGGGCTTCCCCATATTGGATGAAAAGCTCAATATAACAGCAATTGAAACAGAAACCCATATGGATATTCCCATCACACCTGAGAATTTAACTGTAAGGGGCACAATCAATGTTTCAGGGAATCCCACAAGCTATTGCGGACTTTGGTTCTGGGCACTTACTCCAAATGCGCAAAACAAAACCACTGTATCAGATCTCGACGGCAATTACAGCGTAGATCTTAGCATGGGTGAGTACTCCTTGTACGCCAGAAAGGTCGAGGGTATGGATGCTTTTGTATATCTCGGAAAGGTGGATGTGAATCCAAAGGAGAACCTTAAAATCGACGTTGCCCTCGAATCTGGCAATAGGATCTATGGCGCTGCTTACTACTTCAATTCCACGTATGAGAACCTAAGTGCCCCAGCACAATTGGAATTCAATAATGGAGGCAGACTCCCAACATCTTCCAATGACCAGGGATTGTTTGAGGTCTGGCTCCCCAGCGGCTCCTATCTTACAGAAGCAAAACTTACCACTTTTGAGTACAACATGTCCATGAATTATACCTATAGGCAATGGGTGGAAGTTACAGACCATATGCCTGTATTTATGAATCTCAGCAAAATCAAAGAGTACAGCGTAGAGTTGGAATGGATCGAAGGGCAAGCAGTACTGCTTAACCAAAACGAGAGTGTGACATACAACATAAGTATAAGAAATACCGGCAATATCGAAGAAATATTTGACCTAAGAAAAACGGGTGTCCCTGATTGGAACCTGACATTCCCGGACAACATATCCCTCGGTATAGGGGAATGGGATATATTCGAGGTAAACATACAGACAACGGCTGATGCCAAAGTAGACCATGGAGAGATTTTTATTGAGGCAAGCTCCCGAAATGCCCCTGATAAATTGGACACAATTGAAGTATTTGTGAACATCTCCCAGGTTTATAAAGCTGCGAACCTTTCCTTGGGCGTAGCACCGATAATCGCCAGCAACAATACATTGAATTACACTGTGAATATTACGAATATAGGCAATGGAAATGATGTTTTCAACCTCAGCTTATCAGGGATTCCCGAGAATTGGGAATTTACATTGAGTGAGACAGAGTTGGACATAAAGGCAGGAAGGGAAGAAAGTGTGATACTGATCTTTTATATTCCCTACAACACAACAGAATTTAATGCCATGGTCATCATAACCGCGGTTTCCACAAATTCCAATATGACATCAACTTTCGAACTGAATGTCACCTTGTCAAATCTAGAGATCGGGGAGGATGATCTTACTGTAACGGGTGAGGATATCTCGGAGGGTGCATTGAACAGAGAACCTATTCCGGGATTTGAGGGATTAATATTGATTGTCTCGCTGCTTTTGGTGGCCTTTGCAGTAAAAAGAAGGAGGGATGCAAGATGAGGGGATTTATAAAAAGAGTAAATAGGCCTTGGTATGTCCTTTTGATCCTCTCTATTATGTGTTCCCTCATATTAGCCTTGGCGTTTATCCCTGGTCAAAGCGAGGCCCAATCCGACGAAGTACATGTGTTCATTGATGGACCTAACATATTACAGACAAATGGAACTGCCGAATACACCATCAAGATAACAGGCGGACCCGCAGAGGAGGCAGTCGTGGGTGGAAATTGGAGCTATGTTGCCAGGCTGGAAGGTGAAGATCCATCGACTATAGGGGGAATATTGGTACCCGAAAACGCCACTTCTGAAGATCCCACCTTCAAAATCAATGTAACGGCACCTGATACTGCCCAGACCATCACATTGATAGTGAACGGCTCTTCCTTCACAAATGCATCAAATATCGCCTACAGCGGGGATGTGATACAAATAATCGAGGTGTTCGAGCCTATCCCAATGAACATAACCGCCACCATAAAAAATCCCACTCAATTTGATGTTAAAGGTGCAGTGATTTCGTTTTATGTGGATGGAACCTTGATAGGCAATCAAACAGTGGATGTACCCGCAAATAGTACAGAGACAGTGAACATGAAACATATTTTCTCCAAGGCTGACGAAGGCGAGCATGAGATCGAGATAAGGATCAACGAAGCCGGAAACTTGTTGGAATTCGAAAACGGCGACAATGTGTTGAAAATGACGATTTATGTGGGAGATCGGCCTGCAAGAGAAGTGAGACCCATTATGATCTTCAATTCCGGATTGGTGTTTTTCTTAGAGGTGATCGCTTTCTTCTTCTTCATCGCAGCCTTCTTTATGAGAAGAAGGACCATTATGGGAAGGGGTTATTACAGCCCAGGCGCCACAAGGGTCATGTACGTCGAGGGTATGCTGATGACGGTACTGAGCATCCCTGTATTCTACGTCAGCCAGGTAATGGCAGCGAATCCGGATGATGTAAGCGGTGATCCTGTTGGTCGATTGATCGAGGCCGTTTTCATATTCATAATGGGATTCTTAACAATACTGCTTACCTGGGACAGGACCAGGAAAAAAAGAAGATAATTATTTCTCTGCCTTTTTTATGTATTCTGCAGGTATAGTATCTGTGATGTACACAGTCTTCCCTGCTTTTTGGATGGTTATTCCCTTGTCTTGGGCGTACTTTGTATCCACAGAGAGTATAATGGGGTTCTCGACCCTGTGTTTTCCTGCTATCTCTGCATCGTTGTACGTTTTGCTCAGATGGACCTTCTTTCTGTCAGAGGGTCTGATACCCGTCTCAAGGAGGATATCCACCTCCTCCTCGGTTGTGGGATAGAAGAGCTTATCTGGTATATCATCCGAGGGGAGCTCCAGATCCACTTCGAACGAATGCCCGTACGTGGCCCGGATGGCCCCGTTTTTGAACTGGTATCTTCCCTTTGGATCTGTTTCTATCACGGCATGGATATGATGGGGCCTGAGCCAATGAAAGTCCCTCCGTCTCATTTGGACGGCGGTTATGAATTCCCTCATATCGATCCAGCCGTGCTCGTCCATGTCCAATCCGAACCTCTCGGGAAAATGTCTCAGGACGCCTGCCATAAGTCTTCCGATATTATCTAGCTCTCGCTCACTTGCCAGGAATTTGCCCTCTTCGCCGCAGATGGGGCAGTCCTCACCCCTGAAGTAACCGTGTTCTCTACATTCTCTGAGCATGGTTTATCCCAACCTGTATTGGTTGCCCAAAATAAAACTTTTGCTGAATTTGATGATTTTTTCTGGAGTCGAGTTTCGTTTTCTTTGGGGGTATTGGGGAAATCTTCCGCAACCTTTTTTACCTCGTAGCGTGATTAGTATCTTGTCGGGAGAAGGCGGACAGCCAACGGTTTCCCCGTTTTTCGGGGTTCAAACTGAGGAAAGTCCCCCCTCCTTGAGAAGGTGGATCCGTGCAAGCGGATAGGGCGAGAGTCCTGGCTTCCCGAAGCCAATTCGGGCTTGGCGAAAATATCGTCGAGATGGAGCAGAAACGACACAGCCCTTTCCTTATGGAATGATGGGGGTTGCCCCGGACGTCGGAATGGGATTTGGTGAAACGGCCATCCCCACCGGAGCAAGTCCAAACGAACCGGGATGATATCTCAAGACCGGTAGGTAGGACGCATAGTCGAATGCTGTCAGTCGGGCTTTCGGGTCCGATCAACAGAAGGGGGCTTATGTCCTTCACCCGACACTTGATCTTGCTATGATAGAAAGATTTAAAGCTTATAAATATGATGAACATTTCGCCCCCCGATCCCAACTAACCCTTCCTCGCATAATCGCGGCTATCTGACCCGATAAATTTTTCCTCCTTGGGGTTGGGGGCGCCCATACTTATCCAGATTTTTAATCGATAAGAATAATGAAAATCCGAAATCATTATTAGACACAAAAACATAATACTTTCAAGCTTTGGAAGGGAAACGCTTGGAAGGGCGTTCTCAGAAAGCTAATGGTTGGGAGGTAAGAAGATGAGAAGGAGAATATCAATTCTATTTGTATGCCTAATGATGGTAGCTACTGTATTTGCGGTAGCAGTGCCTACAAATGTGAGCGCAGTCGGAGAGTACAGCGAGTATTTTGCTGGTGGTTCTGGTACTCCTGAAGATCCATATCAAATCTCGAATGTGGATGAACTCCAGAATATGCACTATGATTTAACAGCGCATTATATTCTCGTAAACGACATCGATGCATCAGCCACATCGGGATGGAACAGTGGTGCAGGATTTGAGCCGATAGGAACATTCACAGGTACCTTTGATGGAAAAGGGTATAAAATAACAAATCTATACATAAATCGCCCTTCTACAAATTATATTGGTCTTTTTGGTATCACGCGCTCCTGTATAATATCGGGCGTTGGTCTGGAGGATTTAGAGGGCAGCGGAAATAATTATGTCGGCGGGCTCGTGGGAGCTAACTGGGATGGCACGTTGGAGAACTGCTATGCTACCGGCAGCGTCAGCGGAATTAGTTGTATTGTCGGCGGGCTCGTGGGAGTTAACTCTGGCTCGGTGGAGAACTGCTATGCTACCGACAGTGTCAGCGGAAGCTGTGCTGTTGGTGGGCTCGTGGGAGAGATTGCTGGTAATGGCGCGTTGAATAACTGCTATGCTACCGGCGACGTCAGTGGAACTGGTGCTGTCGGCGGGCTCGCGGGAACTCACATGTGGGGCTCGGTGGAGAACTGCTACGCTACTGGCAGCGTCAGCGGAAATAATGATGATGTCGGCGGGCTCATAGGATATAACTTTGAAGGCTCGGTCAAGAACTGCTACGCTACCGGCAGCATCAGCGGAAATAATAATGTCGGCGGGCTTGTGGGGGATCTCCGGTCGGATACATGGTTTATAGTATGGAATTGCTACGCTACCGGCAGCGTCAGCGGAAATAATAATGTCGGCGGGCTCGTGGGAATTAACTATGATGGCTGGGTGGAGAACTGCTACGCTTCCGGCAGCGTCAGCGGAAATTATGATGTCGGAGGGCTCGTGGGATGGAACGGCCCTGGGGAATGGGTCTACTGGGGCACGGTCAAGAACTGCTACGCTACCGGCAGCATCAGCGGAAATGTTCGTGTCGGTGGGCTCGTGGGTCGGAACTCCTATGGCACGTTGGAGAACTGCTATGCTACCGGCAGCGTCAGCGGAAGCTCGGCTGTTGGTGGATTTATTGGTAACAACTCCGGCTTAATATTATCTTCCTACTGGGACACAGAAACCTCAGGTCAATCTTCAAGTGATGGCGGAATTGGTAAAACAACCGCAGAAATGAAACAACAAGCCACCTTCGTCGATTGGGATTTCGAGAACATTTGGAGAATCATAGAAGATGTAACCTATCCCTATCTCTGGTGGGAGATCATACTTCCAGTTGATTTAATTGAAGAAGTTGAGGTAATGGATTTACCGGTAGGTATTGAAAATAGTATGGTATCTATCCTTGAAGCCGCAATCAATTCGCTTGAGAACGGAAATGATAACGTTGCTGTGAACCAACTTGAAGCACTTATATTTTTAATAGAGGCAATCAGAGGGAAAAAACTCACAGATGAAGAGGCAGATGGGCTCATTGCTATGGCACAATGGATTATTGATAATTTATCCTAAATTCTTTACTTTCTAAGAGAATCTTTAACTTATCAAACAACAAAAAGAAAGAAAAAAATGAAGGAAAATTTCGCCGATATTTTGCCACTTCTTGATGAAATAAGGGGGCTTATGTCCTTCATATGGAAATTAACGAACGTAAACTTCTATCCTTATAGTTAATTTACATGCGCTGCGCTATTGATATTTTCTTTAATCACCGCAATTGCGCCTAAGCCCGATACCTGATCATATCATAAGTGCATTGTGCTATTTTAGGGCTACAAAATATTAAATAGGCAGTAGTTTACTAAAGAACTTTGAGGGATTATATGAAAAAATCACTATGCAGCATCGAGATTTTAAAGAACCCAGATTCGTATATTGCTAAGATACAAACTGAGTTGGGAGGTGTTAGGGTGCTCAGGAGTCCGACCTTCGAAGGCATTTTGGAACAGGTTGTGCTCGACATTCAGGAAGAGTTCGAAGTAACGCTCTGATCACATGTCTTTTAAATCCATTATACCAGGATTCTGAAAAATAGTGACTCACTAACTGAAGAACAATTTAAATGGTATGATTATATGCACAAAAATGTAGCATGGTAAGAATATTTTTTACCTCATCTCGAAAATAAAGGGAAAAAAGGGAAAATTTATACCCAAATTTTCTAACATTTGAGAGGAAAAGGGAGCTTATGTCCTTCACCTCAAACATGATCTTATCATAAATGTATTGTACTATTTTAGGGCAATAGAAAGACATATTAGGTTTGAAAATAAATTCACATCGCCCCTAATCCCAACTAACCCTTCCTCGCATAATCGCGGCTATCTGACCCGATAAATTTTCCTTTTTGGGGTTGGGGGCGCATATTCTTATCCAGATTTTTAATCGATAAAAATTATGAAAATCCGAAATAATTATTAGACACTAAAACATTATACCCTCAAGCTTTGGAAGGGAATCGCTTGGAAGGGCGTTTCTCAGAATGTATTTGAGAGGAGGTAGTTATATTAGAACAAAGATACCAAGAATTTTTCAAGAAGTTTATGAAAAATCAAATAGAAAAGGAGGGAAATAAATGGTTGATATAAAAGAACAAAAGCATGTTGTTAAGGAGATTAGAGAGAAAAGTAGTAAACGACCACAGAGAATCGTCATCGATGAAATTCTCCCTGATGGATCGTTCAGAGTTCTATCCGCAGAGATGAAACCGAGAAAGAAGGATGCTCAAATCACTGACCCTGGGTCATGGAGTGACGAGGAAGAGTTCTATATGGACCGGAAGCAACTGAGTGAGTTGCTATCAGAGAAACAGCTCAAAGGGATCTGGGAAGGTCAGGTCTTCCGCATTAAGCAGAAGAGGTCGAAGAGCATTTCTGTTGAGGTAAAGGAGCACGTAAAAGGAAGAGCAAAAGAACTACTCGACCTGGAAGGACGGAAAGGAAAAACCCGGGACGAAGTAAAGAAGTGGAGGCGATAATATGTCGGTTAGACCTGAATCACTTTGCGTTCATGTTCTTAACGTTGGTGACGGTGACAGCATCGTTCTCCAGTTTCCTGCTGATGTCAATGGCCGAAGAAAATTCGCCCTCGTGGATTGCTACAAATCAACGAAGACGATTGACTATCTAAAAAAATTGGGTGTAAATGAACTGGAATTTGTATGTGCTACTCACCCGCACTACGACCATATTGCAGGGATTCCGAAAGTCCTTGATACCTTTAAAGGCAGTATTCAGGAATTCTGGGACAGTGGCTTTAGGCACACATCGCTCACATACGATAAGATAATCAACAAAATCAAGGATGACACAAACATAAACTTCATCCGTGTGACCTCTGGGATGGAGAGGATCATCAACGATGTAAAAGTCTGCGTTCTCGCTCCATCTATTTATTTAAGAAACAGATACGACACTTATGGTGTGAACATAAACAACGCTTCCGTTGTGCTGAAGCTTGAATACAAAGACCCAGATGCGGTGAATCCATCTGTCATCATTCTCGGTGGTGATGCGCAGTTCGACAGTTGGGCCAAGGTTATTGAAGAGTTCCCACACCATGAGAAGACAGACAACCCAGAACAGAAGGTTGAATGGAAGAAATCCTTCAAACCACTGAACTGCAATGTATTAAAGGTAGCCCACCATGGAAGCAAACACGGTACAGCGCTAGAGTATGTGGAGAAGTTAGACCCTGAGTATGCAATAGTTTCGTGCAGCGATTCATCCAGACACGGATTTCCGCACGAGATCGCATGGCTCTCCCTGAAGGAGGTCTCCCATATGGGTGTGAAGGACAGAATATACTTCACTGATTACTCGGAGCCTGGGAAACCGAAGAGCGGGACGACTGTCGTGATAACTAATGGGACCACTACACACGATATCGTTTCTCTGGGTGAGGGGACAGATGTTGTTCCAAAACCACCCTGAACAAAGATATTCAGCTATAATTCAGCTCCCAATCCCATACCTTCACCAATTAATTATGGTATTCTAACTCGATTAATTATAAAAAAAAGGGATTGGGGGCACGTTATTTAAAAAAATTCAAAGAAAACATATTTGTAAATGATTTTATTAGGATTTAAGGTGATATATTGAAATGTAGCATTGAGAAATGTAATATTGAAAATCATTTACACGAATGCCCCAATTGCAATAAAAAATTTTGCAAAGGCCATCATATGGAACACATGATGGATTGTGGACCCAAATAACAAGAGCGGTTTAGAATGATATTTGGAGTAAGGGCTATTTAATAATTCAATTTGCATCACAATAAATATCAATTATAGAAAATAAAAAAGAAGGTTAAAAAATATATTTCCGAATCACACACATTTTTTCGCAGTAAGGGGGCTTATGTCCTTCACCCAAAACTTGATCTTATTAAAGTAGAAAGTATTAAAAACTTATAAATCTGATGAGCATTTCACCCCCGATCCCAACTGACCCTTCCCTGTAAATATTCGATTTTCAGTAGTCGATTACATAGGATATTTATCAGTTAGTGCTCTGTATATGAACAATAATCCAGATGAGGAGCACTTTATCGCATAATCGCGGCTATCTGACCCGATAAATTTTGTTTTTGGGATTGGGGACCCAAACCATTTTTTAGACAGGGGACAGAACTCAAATTAAGCAAATAGTAAAAAATTTATAGGAACAAAGCAATTAAGGTAATGAGGTTGAGCTGTGTTAAATATGCGAATTAGGGGAGTGAAGTTTATAATTCAAAGAAGATAATGAATCGAGGCAGAGTACCTCATTCTCTTTTTTCGGATACTGCTATAACTCAGATCCCTCAAAATAAAAGGAAGGAGGAAGAAAAATTGAAAGAAAGAATGGAAGTGAATTTCGAGATAGTAGTGAAAAACGTAGATAGCGGGAGGTCAATGTTCGAAAAAGAAGCCTTCCCAAGTCTTGGTAATTTAGATATGTACCGAACACCAACGGACAGGAACATCGAGGTAGCCTGGAAGTTGCAGAAACACAATATCACGGTGCACCATGTAGGAGACTTCAGCATATCTGCGAGCTGTACTGCGAAACAGTTTGAGAAATTATTTAAAACCAGAATATCAAGGATAAAACTTCCTGCAAAATACAAAGTGCCAAAGGAATATGTGATGTATGCTCCAAAAAAAGGAGCCCCCTGGAAGCTCCCAACCAAATATGGTTTAGATGAAATTATTGAGAAAGCCTACATCCAGCATCCGCCCATCTTTTTCGCAGCGGAACGGTCGATACCCCCTCAGTGGACAGATAAGTTCAGGCTCCGCGTTCCCGTCGATGTGGCACAGATCATGCGCGCTTCATCAGTCCATCGCTCCGGTATCACTGGTCTAAATGTGAAGGTAGCCATGCCGGACACAGGTTTCTATCAGCATCCATACTTCACCGACCATGGGTATAACTTCTTGGCCGTCACGGCTCCGGACAAGACCAACCATACCCGTGACACCCACGGCCATGGAACGGGGGAATGTGCGAACCTGTTTGCCACCGCCCCAGGCATTAACTTCATAGGCGTCAAGATGGGGAATCCCACATTGGCTTTCAAGACCGCTGTCGAACTGGGTCCCAATATAATCACAAACAGCTGGGGTTACTCCCTTGACTATCCAGGAACCCAGATGCCGAACTGGCTTAAACCGCTCTACCTGACTATTCTGAGTGCGGTAGCCCGCGGCATCACTGTTGTCTTCGCAGCAGGTAACGGACACTACGCTTTCCCTGCAAGCATGCCCGAAGTGATCAGTGTCGGTGGTGTCTATGTCGATGAGAAACTGAACTACTCGGCCACAAAGTATACCAGCGGTTTTAAATCCACCTGGTTCCCTGGCCGTCAGGTACCGGATGTGTCCGGTCTATGCGGGATTCCACCCAGGGCCGATTACATAGTCCTGCCCGTGCAGTCGAAAGCGATGCTAGAGAAGTCGAATGGATGGGGGGCCTTCAGTGGGACGTCAGCTGCAGCGCCAATGGTAGCGGGAGTGTGCGCGCTAATAAAAGAGGCTGATCCTAGTAGTACCCCCGCCGATATCAAGAATATCCTCAAGTTCACAGCCCGCGATATCATAAGGGGAAGAAACGCTCATGGAAAGGTCGCCAAACCCGGACCGGACGAGGCAACAGGCTTCGGTCTTGTGGATGCAGAAAGGGCTCTCGAAGCGGTTCTATGAAGTGAAAGAGAGTTATTGATATAAGTTCGTAATGCACCATGCTTTCCGCATGAGACCCATTGGGTGAATTCAAATGTCGAAACGTTCAGAAGACGAAGTCGCCTTTGATATACTGTTGCGTTCACCCGCATCAGGTCAACAACCGAGCGTATCTACGATCGATCAGTTCCGCCCTCCTCACGAGGAGATCGAAAGGTGCAGACGTTATCTTGTTTCACGTGGGGTCGAAGCGCATGCCACTGAATTCGGTCTGGCATGCAAGGCCCCTCGTGATCTTTTTGAGTCGTTGTTTGCAGTATCGCTGAAACCTACAAAACCGGTCAAAGGCACGCCACCCTTTAAAATGGTGGGAGAGCCTAAGCCTCCCATGGAGATTGCCGAGGCGATTGAACAGATAACTATCTCTGCCCCTCCGGAATTCTTCTAAATCAAGATATGCCCTTCACAGTGAGAATAAGTTAGGATTAAAACTATTAGAATTATCACCCCCAACCCCACCCACCCTTCCTCGCATAATCGCAGCTATCTGACCCGATAAGTTTTGTTTTTGGGATTGGGGGCGTTTTTCTATTAGAAAAAAATAAATGGTATATCTATGGTCTACACAAGTTCGAAAATGGCCAAAATCTGTTTATTCGAAATAATTATTTAAATCTTTTACTTTTATTTCTTTTGGATTCTTCTTCTAAACCAAATACTTTTTCTATTTTTTTTTTAATAAAATCAGAGTTTTTATAAACAAGTATTCCATCTGCTGTAGCTTTTTCTATTTTGGCAATTATATTTTCTTTTTTTAGAAGGGAATTTGAACTAATCTTAAGATTGGCATCAATTTACCGTGTTACAATGTTCATATATTGTTTAGTCGGATGGACTTATTGGCTTCTTTTACCCCTAATGAATCAAGTAGAAAAACTACATGATGCAATTGCACTGGAAGCAGAGAAAAAATAAACTGAGACATGATTTACTATGCAGAAACTCATTTACTGGCTCGCTCTATCTGGTAACAAACACATTATTTATTTAATGAAATAAAAGAACGGGAACAAATTTATATACTCAGAATCAGTTACGATTTTAGATTCCGCTATGATCTCGAGGAATATGAGAAGGGTAAATAGAGATTGGCCCAATTGAAATGAAAAATGTGAGGAGGTATTGATATGTCGAGATATGAATATTGGTTGGAATTTGTAAAAAAGGTCGACAGAGAGATAGAGAACTTGGAAAAATGGTTAGATGTTTCGAAAATCTCAAAATCCATACGGTGGCAGCACTATAAGGGAAGATCAGTTCCATTTATGAGATGGCGCCTATATCAGAAGAAAGATCTGAGAAAATATTTTTTTAAAGGTCTTGCGGACATGATTTTGTATTCACTACGTTACGATAGTCTACGAATGCGGATGAAATATGAACTGATACAAAGGGGTTGGATAACAAATGGTCGAGAATTACATGATCCTCCAGTGAATATACTTGCGGAATATTTAGATGACGACACTTATCCTTTTACCATGTTATCCATTAATGATGCTTGGTCACTTTACATTGCATATGTAGGGCATTGCCTAGCTTTTGAATTGATCCGACCCAAATTAAATATCACTCCGAAATGGTCCATAAATAGATATCCCGACACTTTACTTCGTCGTCTTTTTGATAGTAGATATTTCTTTAAACGATATGATAATTATACATTTTACCAAGACGGATCTTTAGTCAAAACTGGACTTCGTGGTTATTTAATTGAATCTAATGTAGCAGGTAGGGCAATACCTGCACCACCAGAATATACTATTTCGTTCATCCTTGACAATGGTATATTAGCAGAGTATCATATAAGCACAATTGGATATCTATTAGATTGGTGCAGGGAAAATCTGGTACATTTTTTATATGGTTTTACCATTAAAAATGTAGAGGATCAATGGCAGTATCGAGGATTTCCACCAATATCTCGGATCGTAGAAGGAACACTGTACAGAGGATATCCACAATGGGGTATTCAACACAGAACAGCTGGATGTCACGGAACAAATGGCTTTTTGATTTCAATTTTAAGGGCTGTTAATATCCCGGTTGTTTATCACCGCCCAAATGGTGTGGGGCATGCTTTACCATATTTTGTTTCTGTTAAAAGGTATCTAAGCCATGGGGATGATCCATATAATGCATTTGTCCATTGTACCCCCCAATATTCCGGAAAAGAGTTGTTAATTAACCAAACAAAATACAATTCCTGGTTTTCTGACGCCGTACCTTATGATGAAAGAACCAAAAATGTCGGTAGAAGAGTCTATGAACTTGCCCTTGAATGGTTACCAGATTATCTATTGGCTAAGCATTGTTCCGACATGACAGCCGGTAGGAATCATGAAGAAAGTGATGTAGCCAAAACATTCGAGAGATGGTATACTGTTTCTGATTTGGAGGCAATGGATCTTTGGACCCGGTTAGAAGAGAAGATCAATTCATTTGGTGGTTGTGAATATATACCTTGAAGAATAGAATAAAAAATGACCCTTTTATTATCTACCTAAATATCAACACAATCCACAAGAATCTTCCAGAAATTCAAAAAATAAAAGAAAGAAAAAGAGCCCGAGACAGCTAATTTGCCGTACATAAGAAGTATTTATATTTTCACTGAATCTGTAAAATGATATGAAATAATCTACAAGAATCATAGCCAGGTACAAAAATAAGAAAAAATGAAGGAAAATTTCCCACATCTTTTGTCCCTTCTTGATTAAATAAGGGGGCTTATATCCTTCATATGGAAATTAACGAATTCTGGGTATTATCATCGTAGTTAATTTACATGTTTCGGGCAATTGACCTATACGAAAATTATCTCAATTGCACATAAATCCGACACTTTTTACAACACTGTTAAAACTCAAAACTTGTCTTCTTCCTTTTACAACTCCTCTTCAGGCTCCTCTTCCAGCACCTCTTCCTCACCAAACTCTTCTTCTGTTTCATCCTTTTCGATTTCTGTTTCTTCCTCATAATCATCTTCATATGCACCTTCTTCAAGTTCCTCCTCCATATCCCCTTCACTTATTTCCTCATCATATTCCCCCTCAGGTGTCCCTTCAAGTTCCTCCTCTACCTCCTCTTCACCTATTTCTCCCCCTGCTTCTTCAGCCTCGACCATTTCCTCTTTCTCTTCCACTCCCACAATGGGCTCCTCTTCCGAAGGCTTGCGTCTGCCCATTAAAAGAAATAAAATAACAAGCATAACAATTACTACGATAATTATTGCAATCAATAACATAATACCTTCCATACCAGCTTCCTCCTTCTCTGTTATCTTTGGAATAACTATGGCATTTTCGGAATCAACTGGAGTGGTATCACCTGATTCAGCATCATCCATGCCGTCTCCAGCAGTAAAATAATAGTTATGCTCGCCTTTGCCCAGTTTGGTTTTATAGGTGTATTGGACCCCATCAGTGAAATCGTTATCATCCGGATCTGGGATCATTTCATGCTGGATTCCATCGATCCATACCCACACGTCACCCGGATCATTATCCGCATCTGTGTAGGTGACCGAGAATGTAAATTCTGTTTTTGTGTCACCTGAGCTCGGTGTAATTTGGCTGTTGGTTAGAACTGGTATAGCATTTATGAGTCTTACATCTAAGGTGAAGTTATGGAAGCTAAGTCCACCTTCATCATCGATCACCGAAATATTCACCCAATAACTAGCGACATCAGCTTCTGTCGGTACACCAGACAATTCGTTCGTTGTGGTACTAAACTCAAGCCAATTTGCATTGCTTGCCCATGTCCATCCCAATTCAGCCGCATCAGTACGGTCATCTATTGCCTCGTAGGTCACAGAATATAAACTTCCAACAACCGCGATGGATACATCTTCAGTAGTAATCTCAGGCGGTTGATTTGCTGTGCTGTAAACAGTAAGAGCAAAGTAATGGTAGTCCAATCCGCCCTTACCATCCACAACTGAGACATTAACCCAGAATGAGCCGATATCGCTAAGGGAGGGTGTGCCTTCCAATATACCAGTACTCGAATCGATATCAAGCCAAGAAGAGGTATTGGTTTTCAAGGACCAGGTTAGAATATCCCCTATTGGATCTATGTCCTCGGCGTCATAATCAACAGAATATAATTTACCGGCTGTTGCGACTTTTATATCATCTGTTAGGATCTTTGGCGCGTCGTTTGTGTTTAAAACTGTAAGTGTAAAATTATGCCAGTCTAAACCACTGTTACCATCATCCACCGTAATATTCACCCAATATTCTCCGATGTCATCATTAGTTGGTGTTCCTGCTAATAAACCTGATGAGGTGTCGAAGTCCAACCAGCCGGCATCGGTATTCAAGGACCAGCTAAGTGTATCGGGTATTGGATCGATGTCTTCAGCATCGTAGTTAACATTGTACAGTTCGTCTTCAAGGGCAGTATCCACATCGGTTGTGGTGATCACTGGCCAGTCATTGACATTACTAACGGTGATGGTGAAGTTCTGCGAGAGCTTGCCTCCATTGCTGTCATCAACTGTCACATTCACCCAGAACCAACCGATATCATCATTATTCGGTGTGCCCTCAAGCAGACCTGCGGTATTATTGAAGTTCAACCACGTTCCGTTTGAGGCAAAGGTCCAGGTGAGTGTATCGTTTGTGGGATCGATATCTGTGGCCTCATAATCCACGCTGTAGAATACCTCCTCGGTTGCGGTTATCACATTTCCTGTAATTATTGTAGGGGGATCATTGACATTGTTTACAGTTAAATTGAAGTAATGCCAATCGTAGCCGCCCTTACCATCATCAACAGAAACATTCACCCAATACCAACCCACGTCATCATTTGTTGGAGTTCCATTAAGAATTCCAGTTGTATAGTTGAAGTTTAACCAAGTTGAGTTTGAGTCGAACAACCATGTGAGCGTGTCATTTGTCGGGTCGTCATCTGTTACATTGTAGTTCACCTCGTAAAGGACATCTTCTGTGGCGGTTTCTATATCACTTGGTGTAATTACCGGATCATCGTTGATGTTGAACACTTCCAAGGAAAAGTTGGTGGAATCAAGCCCACCATTTCCATCATCCACTGTTACATTAATCCATATGACACCGACATCCTCATCGCTTGGTGTTCCAGAAAGAACTCCTGTTGATAAATCAATACTCAACCAGCCGGTAGTTGAATTCGTAGATAAACTCCATGTAAGTATATCATTGGTGGGGTCGATGTCCACAGCATCGTAATCTACACTGAAAAGCACATCTTCTGTGGCGGTTTCAATATTAGGCGTGGTAATATTTGGGCGGTCATTAATATTAAAGACCGTTATTGTAAAATTGGTAGAATCGACATTTCCGTAATCATCCTGCACTACGAAGTTGATCCAATACGACCCAATATCATCTTGAATTGGCGTACCTGAAAGTGCATGTGTAGTGTAATTAAACGCCAACCAGCTGGCGTTCGATGTCAGGGTCCAAGATATGGAGTCGTAGTCGTTATCGATTGCCCCATATACAACCTCATAGAGAACTTCTTCCCAAGCTGTTTCAATATTAGGTGTAATGATTATGGGTGGATCTAACCAAGAATGGTATTTGAAATACGGATATGAAAAATTCTCTCTTATTGTCCAGATATTTGTGAAGTTCCAGCCGGAATTTGTGAACGTATACTTGATCATCATATCTGCTGTACTTTTACCTGCACCTCCTGCACTAATACTCTGGCTGGATGTTTCATTATCCCAGTAACTGTTTTCAACATTTCCAAAGTTATGACCAACAAGCCCTCCAACGATATTGTTGCCGCTCACGCTGCCTGCACTGTAGGTAGTGTTTATGGAGCCGTTGTTATAGCCAACCAAGCCGCCAACATAGTTCGTTCCATTTACAGAACAAAGAGAGTACGAGTTATTGATGTAACCCCAGTTTGAGCCTACTAAACCGCCCACATGTAAAGATCCCTGCACATTCCCTTCTGTGTAACAGCACTCGATGGTGCCGCCGTTGTTGAAGCCAACCAGAGTTCCTGTGGAGGGAGCAAGACCGTGGTAGATATCGAGGATTTCATCTGCAGAAAGCGTGCGATTGTAGATACGCACATCCGAGATTTTACCGGTGAAGTTGTAAACCGGTTCGTCGGTTACAGCGTCCATCCCAGAACCAATGCGCAATGATTTTTCGATATTATTTGCGAAGTCTGTTGCCAAGGGCCCTCCAACAAGAATACCATCGTTATAAAACAGCATTTCGGTGCCCGTGTAAACTACTGTCATATGTATCCACTTGTCAAGAACAACCGCATCTCCTTGAACAGACTTCCAATTTGAGCCGTTACCAACCCAGAATTGCCAGTTATCATTTGAGCCGGCATAGATATTGTAACCACTTCGTGGGGAATTGTCCCTGGACCACAGAGCAGTTCGCCATGTACCAGCCCCACCTTCGACCTTTGCCCAGAGCGAAATTGTAAAGGTATCCGGATTCAGAGAGTTGTTGTAAGGAATATCTACATAGTCACCAGCACCATCAAAACTGCCCGCGCGTCCGAACCTTCCTTCTGAGACTGTATTAGAGTCACCGTAGCTGGTTCCGTGAAACTCGTTTTCCGAGACATCCATAACTTCGTCGGGCAACCCACTCCAAGATTCTTCATTTAACTTCCAATATCCGACCAATCCATTATCGGAACTGATCCCGTTAACTGTGCAATTAACCATGGACACATTGGTTATATGACTTTCTGAATTAAGGAAACCGAAAAGACCCACATAATCGGTTGATGTACGGTTAATATGAAGATCGCGGATGACATAGCCCCTGCCGTACAATATGCCTGTAAATGGAATTGAGCTTGTCCCAATGGGCTCAAAACCCAAACCGCTGTTCCATGTGGTGGTTATCGAGGCATCGATATCACAATCCAGAGCATAAGACGCACTTAGATTTAAATTGATATCCTGCAGGTCAAACACATCCTTTATTAGAAATGGCCTGCCTGGGCTACCATCGCCCTTAAAAGCTCTTAAGTAGGGATAATCCAGAGATTCAAGAACGAGCCATATATCAGTTAAGTTCCATCCACCATTAGCAAAGGTACTCACTAGCATCATCTCAACCGTGTTTTTTCCTGTTCCGCCATCACTTACAATCTGCATGGAGGTCTCATTATCCCAGAAGCTGCTGTTGACAATACCAGTATTATTGCCAATGAGCCCGCCGACCTGAAAGGTACCGGTTATCATGCCGGTGCTGTAACAATCATTTATCATGCCAAGATTTTCACCTGCAAAACCGCCTACCTTATTGCCCGTGGACAAAACATCGCCTTTACTGTAGCAGTTATGGATTTCCCCTGTATTGTATCCTACAAATCCTCCGATTGAATCGTGAACGGCAGTAACTGAAGCTTCAGTATAACATTCGGTAATTGTGCCCAGATTCGCGCCTGCAAGACCTCCTACATTTGTTGTGCCAAATACGCTACCCGTGCTGTAGCTCTTTTCTATTGTTCCCATATTGCAACCGACAAGCCCTCCAGTTGAAACTCTTCTGTTGTACATACCTATTATCTCATCACTGGTAAGTGCCCGGTTAAAGATACGAACATCATCGATTGTACCGTTAAAATAATTGCCAGCGCCTTTTCTTCCGATGTAAGTAGTTGTGAATCCGCCGTAGTATATCCCAGATCCGAGAACAGAAGTATCTTCTCCTGCAAGCATGCCGTTCACATAGATCCTCACATATGAGCCGTTATACACCCCAACAACATGATACCAGGTATCCACCTGAGGTATAATTGAAGAAATAGCCAGGGCATCTCCCCAGATCCCTCCGTCTTCTAGAATGATAAAAGAAAAATAATAGTTTTGATCAGAATTGGAATAAAGATTCCAGCCTTCTATCGCATTGCCTCTCGCGACTATCATGGGAAACGAGTCCGAGATATTGTTGAATTTCACCCATGCGCTGACCGTGATTTCGGTTACCGGGCCAAGGCTGGGATCATCTCCACAATCAATATAATCGTCTATTCCATTAAAGAATCCTCCATTTTCATACCTGCCCGAGGCTGTTGTATTTGTACCGTTCACTGCAGTCCCGTGGTTATTATTGCCTGACGAATCCATAACTTCATCTGGTGTCCCGTCCCAGGCAGCCTCATCCATCCTCCAGTGACCTACAAGACCGTTTCCGAGGTCCGCACCGCTAACATCACAGTTCTCCAAATGAACACCGGATATGAGACTGTCTTCGCCTGTACAGCCGAAAAGTCCGACATTTTTACTTGAGTAGCGATTGATATACAGGTTGCTGATTGTATGGCCATTACCGTAAAATTTGCCTGTAAAAGGCTCGCTTTCACTGCCAAGTGGTTCAAAGCCTTCACCCGAATTCCAGTTGATTGTATCAGAACAATCGATATCGTTTGCCAGGTAATACTCTCCATACGGGTATTTTGGTATGTTCTGGAGGTCTTCCAAGGTTTGAATATATCTTGGAACTTGATTCCACCTGAACCAGGGGTACGATCTGCCCTCATATATTCCCCAGATATTTTCAAAGTCCCAACCCGCATCGGTAAATGTACTGGCGGTCCTCATCTGGGCTGTTGTTTTGCCAGTGCCTCCAGCACTTTGGCTGATGCCCGAGGCCTCGATATCCCAGAAACTGTCATAGACATACCAGTCACTCCAGCCTACCAGTCCTCCTACATTATGGCCTGGGATAAGCACAACAATACCATTACTATAACAATTATCGATGA
>CP070751.1:3029403-3031084 GCA_020348445.1 Thermoplasmata archaeon | reverse complement strand
CGGCTGAACATCCTATGAATTATGAAGATGCTATTGGTTTTGGGCTGGATCAACCCGGAGGCGGCTGGATGTTTACTCCCGAAGGCGTTGGTTTTATGCTTGCGCCCTCCGGCGGACCAGACGGTTCGGCCTTTATTACCCGTGACGGCACTATTAATTATGCCCGTGGATTTTGCTATGTTGTCAAGGACGATAAAGCCACAAAAGGTGTACAGACCTTCGAGTTTGACCTTTTGTATGATAAGGTTTCATCAACTACCGCTGATGGTGATTTTGCCATTAAGATTATAGGAATTAATTCCAAGGGATCCGATGGAGCATGGCTGGGATTTGTCGATGGGAACGGCGGCCAGGGTAATTTTGGTGTCGATTACGCCACACGATATACGGAGAATGACGGTGGAGCGGGAAGTGATCTCGGCTCGGACGGAACGCTACTACTTTTTGTTACGAATAGAAACGACGATTTCACCCAAAGTTCTAACTGGCAGCATGTCTCGCTCGAGTTCGACTGCGGGACAGGATACGAATGGATCTGTGTTAACTTTGGCCATAGCTTCCAGGCTGGCCACACTACCGTTACTGATCCATCCAAGAAATTCGGTATTGATAACATCTCTTTACCTTGGATTACGCCCAAAAGCTTAAATGTTTCTGCCAAAACGATTGAGAAACATTTTGCCTCCCACTTCGGTGTCCTGCATAACGATGCGAAATACTATCACGATCAAGTCGAACTGGGAGCTCCTTGGGAGAGGACTGTGGTGTTGACATTCGACCTAAACGAGATCGCAGACGGAATCCGATGGACCGACAGGGAAGCCTACCTAACTGAGCTTGATACTTTTATCATGAATACGCAACTTAAGGGGATCTGGCTTATGGTCGAGCTTTATGTCTTTCGACCCATCCAGGATTTTCAGCTTGCAGAGGAGGTCCTAACAACGGTGGCAGAACGCTATGACCACGACGGTATTGACGACATGCCCTTCCTGAAATATCCGGTGAAACATTTTGGTGTTGGGAATGAACTTGCGGGTACATTCAAAGGAACCTCACAAGATTTCCTGGCCATTCTGGAAAACACACATAATGCACTCACCAATGCAAACCCGGAAGTGAAGATTGTGCAAGCCGGTTTGGTCCCTTACCATATCAACCAAAAGGATATGTTGTTTTGGGACTCTCTGTTCGGCGTGAATGTACACGAATACATCGACATAGCCGTATTCCATGAACTTCAAGGCCAGGAAAATTTCATGAATCTTATCTTTTACCCGGCCTACTTCTACGATCACGGTCTTGATCGACCGATATGGATCAATGAACTACAATTTGAAAATATTACAGAGGCACCCAGCCTCACTCAAGAGCAATATGCTCCGATATTCATCCGGTATATGACATATGGGCTCGCTCATGGTACCGAGAAATTCTTTTTCGCCAACTTCAAATACCCACCGCCACATATTCCTGTGGATATGCCACCGCCGTTTACAGAAGCATCTGCACTGATCGACTCCAAGGATCAGAGGACAATACTGTTCAATGTTGTTCAAGCATTTATTCAGCGTTTCGATCGCTTTCAATTCGTAGAAGTTATCCAAGAAATGATCGAAGGGGGAGAATATCCTAATAGGGTAGAATACTTTAAAATACCTGTTGGTCAGTACAAGTTCAT
>CP070751.1:3016166-3029303 GCA_020348445.1 Thermoplasmata archaeon | reverse complement strand
ATTTTAATTACCTGAGAATGTAAGATCTTTCAATCGGTAATTTAAACACAGATCGTCTCACGCATTTGGATATGAAATCGAGGTTTGTCTCGCGGATTTGGGAAATGCTTTTTGGATTTTATCTCACGGATTTTGTATACCAAATGTGAGAGATGGGATAATTTTGAAAAGTGGGGGACTTTTTTATACTGGCTGAGCCCTTTGTGAAATGATATATGAAATGCTTCTCATTCAGAATTATTATAAGAATCTATGTGCAAGAAGAAGTTCTATATCCTTAGGTAGTTTAAAAGGATACATAGATATCATTTCACCTTCAACTCCGATTTCTTTTTGATAATGTAAAAGAGAAGCAAGCTCCCTTTTTTTTGTTTCTTCTGTCTCTGCTTCGTACGTTACATTCATTATTTTTTGTGGTTTAAGACCTTCACAGATAATGAAATCCACCTCTTTTTTATTTTTCCCGAAATAGATATCATGCCCCTTCCTCAGAAGATGAAGAAAAACCATATTTTCCAGTATCCTTCCACTGTCCGGGCTTCCTCTTTTCCCCAGATGAATGAATGATGGATCAATTGCGTATGTCTTCTTACCATATGATTCCTGAACCTTTAGAGAGGGATGGAATCTGTTTATTACATGGATTAAAAAAGCCTCTTTAAGCTTACCGATATAATCCTTTACCGTGTTTTCATGTTTTATCCCACATACATTTTTAAGGGAGCGGTAAGAGAACTCCTTTCCAATATTGGAAAGTAAATACAATGCCAGTATTTTCATTGCCTCGGGATACTTGACCTTTTCCCTGCCGAGAATATCTCTGTATATTATTCTTTCGAAATATTCATTGGCAAGTGATATATCTTCTGTGAGAACAATTCGGGGAAAACCTCCGATTTTCATGTAGTCTGAAAGAGAATTCCTGCTTCTCTTCATTTTTTTGAATCTTAGGAATTCTGGATAGGATAGGGGATATATCGAATAACTCTTGGTTCTCCCAACAAGAGATTTTGAAAATTCTGATGAAAGTAGCTTAGAATTGGAGCCTGTTACCAGAATCTTGATTCTTCTATGTGTGCGATGTGCAAATTTCTCCCAACCGGTAACTTCCTGTACTTCATCCAGGTATAAAGTACTCTGGTTATTTTTTTTGGTTATATCCATGACCTTCTCGAAATCCTCCATGGTAAAATCGTACAAACGGTCATCCTCGAAATTGATATAAACTCCGCTGTGTTTTTGAAATAGTTCGTAGAGTGTGAATGTTTTTCCTGATCGTCTGACCCCCTTTATTATTGTCACTTCTTCGTAATCTAGGGTTTTTTCGATTCTGTTCGTGATATCCCTATGGATAACTTTTTCATTTGTTATTTCTTCAGCCCATTCATCTATTACATCCTCGAGAACATCCTTTGAAACCATGGTATCCTATAATGTTAATGTAAAACCCCTTTATATATTTTGCGCAGTTGGTTGCGCATTTTTGTTGTTATTTACGCAATAAACTGCGCATTTATAAGCCCTAAAAGAGACGATAATTGAATAAAAGTTACTCTATTTATCGGGTTTTATCTCAGGGCTTTGGTTGTTTATCGCACGGATTTGGTATACAGTTTTCGTGCGATATCTCACGAATTTGGTATACACAGTGCACTTCAGTTGGGTTTATAATTAAATGTGTGCCCGTGAATTTTAATTACCTGAGAATGTAAGATCTTTCAATCGGTAATTTAAACACAGATCATCTCACGCATTTGGAAATGAAATTGAGGTCTATCTCATGGATTTGGGAAATGGATTTCGGGTCTTATCTCACGAATTTGGTATACCAAATGTGAGAGAGGGCGGATGACAGATTATAGGTAGGTTTTTTATTACTGGCTCAACCCTATAGAATCCCCTAAAATGGGGGGATTTTAGGCCGAGCAGAGGGGATATGTGCGTTGCTTTTAGGTCTTGCTTTTACAATCTGCGTGAGGTGAATTCGATTTTTGCTGCGCAAAAAGGGGAGGCGAGAGTGGGGTTTAGGGAGTATACGTGGTTGGAATGGACCCCCAGAGGAGATGGAAGGAGGTTGGGAATGAGCAGTATTCGGAATATTATGAGCAATGCGAGGGTTTTAAAAGGGGATTAGAAGGGTGGCAATCCTTCACTAGAAAATATGAAATAGTAATAAATGAATAATCGTTAACGTATCTTCTAGGTGACTGTAAATGGCAAAATTGAAAGTGTATCTCGACACATCAGTCTTCAGTGCTTACTTTGACGATCGGGCCAAGATGAGACAAGAACAAACCCAAGATTTCTGGGCAAAATTAAATGAATATGATAAATTCGCCTCTGAAGTCGTGATTGATGAATTGAACGCTGTATCGGATGACAAATTTAGAGAGAACCTTATTCTACTTACAAAAGACTTTGAAATATTGCAGGTGAATGAGGAAAGTGAAGCTTTGGCTGATAAATACATAAAAAGAGGTATTTTCCCCGAGAAATACAGAGAGGATGCAATACATCTCGCTTTGGCTTCTGTTAATAGTATAGATATTTTGGTAAGCTGGAATTTCGAGCATCTAGTAAAAAGAAAAACTCGCCTGGAAGCAAATGAAGCGAATAGTTTAAATGGTTATAAAACCATAGATATAATCGCCCCACCTGAATTATAAGGTGATATATATATGATGTACAATATAGATATTGCATTCAAAAACTCCGGCCTTTCCGCTCGGGAGATAGAAAAAATCAAGAGGGATGTCAGAAGTGAGTTCCCGAACGACGATATGATGTATGAACTCCATATAATCAGGATTTTAAAGGCCATCAAGAAGGGTTACTGGAAGGTTCCCAGCAGTTGAATCCTATTCGAGAGCCATACTCTCTTTAAACTTATTCAATTTTTCTTTTTCAGCTGGCTTTCGAAACACGAAAAGGTGTTCATGCATAATCATCAAGAAATTAGACTCCATGGACTTCTTCACCCAATAGGGCGTGCGCTTGCACTGCCACTGAAGTACAATTATGTCTTCTCTCAGGATAAACCCGACCTCTAAAAAGGAATTCAGGGCCCTATAGGCTACAGGTACTTAGTGCAGGTTCCTTTCTGGGATGTGGATTATTAGAGAAATGGTTCTGCTTTTCACTGCGTTAAATATAAGATATGGTCAGGCTGATTTCTGTTTATAAATCTATAATTTCGGATAATAACACGTATGTTTGCCCTTTCTTGCGGCTCTTATCACACCTTTTGTCTCAAGCTTTGTAAGTTGGTAACTTAATGTCGATTGACGCAGACCCAGCACCGAAGCCAGTTCTTTTTGAGTTGCTCCAGGTAGATCTCGAATGCTATCCACAATACGTTTCTGAATTTCTGTAAGAATCCCGCCATTATTTTGAGGGACTGTTGCGTTGTGGGGATAGAATCGTTTATAGATACCGTCTTTTCTTGATTTGATTTTCTCTGCCTTCTCAAGAACATATAGATGATAGGTAAGTGCCCCAGAATTCATGTCAAAGGCCTTCTTTATGGAATTGTAATGCTCGCCTGGATTGAGCTCAATGAATTGATAAACCCGGCCTCGATTATAATGGTCAAGCACGTTCTCCTTTTTTAGCTTCATGTACAACGGAATGAACAGCGACAGTAATGATAACTTCCCTATTTCAGTTCCAAGTAAACAACCAACACCTACTGCACTTACAGATCCAATGACCAGAAGAATAATCCAGGGGAATTCTCCTCGTACTATAGGAGTTGATTGTTTGAGTGTAACCAACAGATTCATATCTTTATTCACTGTGACAGTTTCTTCACATGATGCACCTTCTTTTTCGACTAAAATCATATGTGGTGTGTGGTAAGTCTGTCCATTTACATCTAAAACGAATTCTGTGAGCGCTATGGGGTCGGTCCAACCGTCCGAATCCGTTAGTAAAACCGCATTCTCGTTTCCGAAAATATCTTGGATTCTAACCGTTGCGTTATCAACTATATATCCCTTAGGATCTTCCACTCTAATTCTCAAGAACCATTTTGTGATGAGTCTTGATTGTGGATCGTAACAGAGGCTCAGGACCGTACTGTTGATTATGATTGCCTCGGTATTTATCAAAGAGAGCTCCTTTACCGTTGAGTTTTTTATGATAATTTCGTCTGCGGTATTATCTGCTATTATGATTATGTCGGCCCTTTCAACATAAATTGCAGGCTCTTTGTTTTCTATTACCATATTTTTTATGAGGCGAGGTGAAGAGTCCCTGCTGTAGATTCCATAGTCGGAATTGTTTATGTTGTTGCTTTCGACTGTGGAATTCGAAAGGAAGCAGTAAATACCTATCCTATTATTCTCGATCATATTCGCGAATAACCAGGGCGATGCGTTTTCAATATAGATGCCGTAATCACCGTCTGTGATGGTATTGTTTGTGATGCGAACAGTTGAGGCGTCAGATACCTTCACACCGATTTCATTGTGCTCCAAGAGGTTGCCATCGAATTCCATCTCAGTAAGTTCTTTTGTGGGGTCGTACCAATACGCGATTTTATTATGACGAAAAATATTCCAATTGAAGCATCTCCCCCTTTCGGTGTTGTAATCCTTTGCACCGCAAACTGTGTTATAGGATATGGTATTCCAAATTACGGCATCATCCCCGGCTTCATAGGTTACAATACCATAGCTTCCGTTAGTCACCTCATTAAGCATGATTAAACCATCCATTGTATAATTATTGTAAATACCGTAATCATAGTTTTTTACCAGACATTGTGTTATCTCGGTATTGTTGGCTTTATCTATAAATACCCCATAGTCTCCATTTTGAATGGTCAATGTCTTCAGAATAACATCGGATGCCGTAATTGATACTACTGTACCTGAACTTGCGCCATCGATGATGGTGCCGGATCTGGATTCTCCTATTATCTTCAAGCGTTTGTAGACATTCACATGTTCGTTGTAAATGCCTTCATTCACCAGTATCTTTCCACCGATATTTGCCGCATCTATTGCCTCCTGGATGGTGAGATAGTCTGCTCCCCCCGAATCATCAACCGTGATATCGGGCGGTGAATTTACCTTGATTTCGCCTGTCTTATTGTACACCCAATCATATCCAGGGTGATACCTCATGCGGTAATAGAACACCTCGATCCATGTTGAGCCGTTATATATCGGCTCGAACGTGACGGACGATGAATGGTAGATCATCTTTCCCTCTTCGGGGTGGACCCTGCCCACATCTTCATGTTCACTGACCCAGTACACATCCACATCATCCTGATAACCGAAGGTGTTGTTGTAACCTGCCGCATAAAATGTATCACTCTCGAAGGTTTCATAGGTTCGATTATCTATCACATCTCCTGTTCCGTTAGGGGCATCCCTGATGATCACATAGTCTATTTTCGGACCGATTGTGAGCGTTCCTGTGGTATTTGTTATGCCACCACCAAACTCCGCGGTTACGGTGCAGTTTCCAACACTCATCGCATAGAGTTCATGCCATCTCGGATAACCTATTGACTCTTCTATCCTGCATATGTTTGGATCGGAGCTTGTCAATGATACGGCAAAGTCCCCCTCGTAGCCATGGGTGTTATTGTACCCGGCCACTACAATCAGAAGGATATCACCCACATAATGGGTTCTATCTCCAATCCATGTACCATTCCCGTAGAAGTTATCACTGATTATTATCTTATCTATTGAGTTATTGAAAACGGTTATCACACCGGTTTGATTCCCGGTCCTTATTGTCCATGATCGAAGAGACACCCTGATTATCCCGGATCCCGGCCCTGTTGCGTTAAATGTCGTGGAATTGGCATATACTGTTCCATTACCCAATCGCTCAGGCTCGATATTCCACATGACAACAATATCACCGAGATAGCCAGAGGATTTGTTGTAACCGGCGGCATAAAAGGTATCGTTATCGCCGACATGGTATGTTCTGTTACCCACAGGGCTGCCCATGTTATTGGGGCCGTCGCGGATTGTGAAATAGTCTATGTTCGGGCCCACCGTGAGCGTTCCCGTGGTATTTGTTATGCCACCGCCGAAATCCGCGGTTACTGTGCAATTTCCGGTACCAATGGCCCGAAACTCATTTTTATAGGGTTTGGTCTCTGATGAAACGATTATCGAGACATTTGGATCTGAGCTTGTCCAGGTCGCGGCGTAGGATCCCTGATATAAATGCGTGTTATTGAATCCAGCCGCAAAAAAGAAATCGTATTGCCCTGGATAATAGTATCTATCCTCCACCCAGTCATCGTCCCCGAGCTCATGGATTACTATGTAATCTATTGAATGTTTGAATACATTTATCACGCCTGTTGTGTTTCCGATCCCTTTTTCCAGGGTGGGGTCGGTAGTCACCGTAATGTAGGTGGATCCTGGATTTGTCGGAGTAAATGTCGTGGAGTTCCCGTACGCAGTCACGGTCCCAATGTATTT
Organism: Thermoplasmata archaeon; assembly: GCA_020348445.1. Lineage (GTDB taxonomy): Archaea > Thermoplasmatota > Thermoplasmata. The sequence continues at coordinate 3,022,845 of CP070751.1, read as the reverse complement.
GACAGTGACACTCCACCCGACATCAATGTCACCCATATAGCCTGAGGATTTATTGTAACCAGCAGCATAGAAAGTATCGGTGTCACCGAGATCATATGATCTGTTTCCAACGGGATCTCCACCTCCATTGGGTGCGTCCCGAATTATTATATGATCCAGCTCGGGCCCGGCGGTAGCATTTGGCACATTAATCAAAAGTCCTGTCAATATGATGCAGTTAATCATTACAAGAATCAGAAAGATCTCAAATTTACCGCCCCAAAGCCCCCTTCTGCTGTTCTTACCCAATTCATCACCCTTAAAAACCATATTGGAACTCCCACTATAAATAAAGATTTGAACACTTTTTGATATGATTGGCTCAATATATGGCCTAGGCAGTTAGGGATTGAGATGTGGATGCTATGCACATTCGAAAGGTCCCCTTCGATCCTCTCTTTAGAATATGGGATAATGTTGGCATAGTGGGTGAGTGGCTATGCGATTTCAAATATCGTCTGAGGAATATAAGGAAAGAGATAAGTTTGAGGGGGAATAGAAAGGCGATGAGCTTTTCATAAAACGAAATTGAGACAAAGATTGCAATATACCGAAAACTTTAGGTTTACAAATCTCAATGAGGCATTGAAGGATAAAAATGTTAGTAGATGCTAGTAGGACCTATAGATCAAAACTGCTTGTAATATCTATTACCGTCATATTAATAGGTATGGGACTTTTTAATTTCAAATTCACTATAAGGAATAAAGGCGAACCTGTGGGAGACGAATTTCAGGTCAACACTTATATTACGAATAACCAAGAAAACCCATCAGTTGCTATGGATCCAAATGGTAATTTTGTGATTGCATGGGAATCTATTGGACAGGATGGGGACGGCTATGGCATATATGCACAGCGCTATTATTCTAACGGAACTCCCTTTGATGATGAGTTTTTAGTTAACTCGTATACATCGAATATCCAAAGGAATCCTTCAGTAGCAATGAATTCAACAGGATATTTTGTTATTGTATGGGCTTCATGGCCACAAGATGGAGATAAACACGGGATTTATGCAAAACGATACGATTCAAATGGTAATGAACTTACACCACCTTCAAGTGCGCTAAGAGGGACGGAGGTGGGAAATGAATTTCGAGTGAACACTTACGTCACAGATAGTCAGAACTCCCCATCAGTAGCAATGACTTCAAACGGCAGCTTTGTGATTTCCTGGGATTCATGGGGACAAGATGGAAGTAGTAATGGAGTCTATGCGCAAATTTACGATGCAAGCGGAAACCCCGCGGGAAATGAATTTCGAGTGAACGCCTATACAATGGGCATTCAAGGCTCTCCCTCGGTTGCAATGGATTCTACAGGTAACTTCACAATAGCATGGGATGGGCAGAAAGATAGTGGTGATTATGGAATCACGGCACGTAGGTATAAAAACAATGGGGTTCCTATTGGTGGTGAAATTCAAGTGAATACATATACAACCGATCTACAATCAAACCCATCAATTGCGATGAATTCTACAGGTGATTTTGTAATTGTATGGTATTCCATGGGACAAGATGGAAGCGGAACAGGGATTTATGCTCGACGGTACAATAATAATGGGAATCCTATAAGTGATGAATTCCAAGTAAATACCTATATAACGGATAATCAAATATTACCATCAGTTGCAATGGATTTGGATGGTAACTTTGTGATTACATGGAGTTCCTATGAACAGGATGGAAGTGATTATGGGGTCTTTGCACGCCAATATAAAAAGGATGGCAGTCCAATTGCCATTGAATTTAAAGTAAATACATATACGATGAGTTCTCAGGATGAACCATCAATAGGAATGGATTCAAATGGTAATTATGTAATTTCTTGGAGATCATCAGAACAGGATGGCGACTATTACGGAGTCTTTGCCCAACGTTTTAATAATACAACGATATTAAAAATCTTTGATCTTCAGGTGCTAGAAATTACAGATAAGACAGCGAGGATTTATTGGATGAGCAATATGTTTGCTAACAGCACAGTTGAGTATGGTTTTTCCCCTAACTATGGCCAATCAATTCATAATGATTCCAAGATGATATTTCATAATATTGAATTAAATGGACTTGAACCAGGGAGACTCTATCATTTTAGAGTTGCATCCTATAATGATTCTGTAAATTTCAATATCAGCCTTGATTTTACATTCACAACCAAGTTTTCCATAGATCTTATGCCTGGCTGGAATATGATCTCAGTTCCCCTGAACCAGACCAATACCAACCTGGCAACGGTTTTGGAGAATATCTCTTTGGATTATGATGCGGTACAATGGTATAACATCACTGATGTCATGGACCCTTGGAAGCACAGCCATGTTGGGAAACCATCATCATTAAACGACCTAACTGACATAAACCGATTTAAGGCTATATGGATTCACATAACCAATCCCATGGGTGTTACCTTATATATCAACGGCAATGCTCCTGAGGTTGGATATGTCAACCAGATCACATTGTATAATGGCTGGAATTTCGTTGGATACCCATCTCTGATAGAGAGACCACCAGATTCCTCGGGTTTGCCTGCTGAAGTGGACATGGTTATGTGGTACAATGCGAGTTCGGGAATATGGGAGAGATGGGATCCCGGGTCTTATTCCCCTGATAATCTCAACCTATTAAAACCAGCGCAGGGACTTTGGATTCACCATACTGGAGCGACTGATGTGTGGTTATTGGAGTATGTGAACTGAACTTTTATCTCATCTTCTCCCGGTATAAATCTAACTTCATAGAAATATTTCAAGGTTTTAAACGCAAACGAGATACAGTGTGGATTTCTCTATTTTCCTACTGTTTGTGATACTATGGATTCATCTACTACTGCTTTAAGAAGCTCTTTTCCCGCAGGTTGCGGTATCTTTCTCCCTTCTTTCTTCGCAGTTTCTATCCAGAGATCAATGGCAATCTTTATCTCTTCTAAAGCTTCTTCCACGGTTTCTCCGAAGGCTGAGCATCCCGATAATTCTGGGGCAACAGATATATATCCCTTGTCTTCCTCGCTATAAAAGATCTCAATTGCATATTTATGCATCGTCATCTTTCTCCTCTAATAGATTATACTTCTCTATAACCTTTATTAGCTGTCTTACTTGATAAGGTTTTGCCTTTCCTTGTACATTTTGGAAATTTAACATTTCTTTAATCCCTTTGTGTATATAAATCCTGTGGCTTCCTTTTCCTCCCTTGTATTCAAACCCGAATGCCTCAGCGGCCTTGCATAACTTGTTAAATCGAACATTTTTCGGGTTCCTTTTAAGTCTTTCCAATAATCTGAATTTATCTGTCATAGAGCATTACCATCATTTCTAATTAAAACCTTATGAATTATGGTTAATTATCCTAGTACTCGTTTTCTCATTCCCTTTCTATCTATTTTCACATACACGGCTAGTTCACATGAATAAGTTATGTATATCTAAGATATAAACGTCAATGGAAGAGGGAGGTGAAAGTAAAAATGATTAAGCCATGCTCTCTTTGAACTTCTTCAATCTCTCGTTCTCTGCTGGTTTACGGAAAACAAACAAGTGCTCATGCATAATCATCAAAAAGTTGCTTTCCATGGACTTCTTCACCCACCGTTTTTTTCTTTGCACCTCGGTCCGCTGGCGCAAGCTCAAAAGAAAAAAATGGGTCAAAAAGAAACTCGCTTGCACCTGCTCCCTCGGTGGATATTATGCCATAATCGCACTGCCACTGATGTTTTGTTGTATGTGACATAATTTATACTCTGCTAGGGATGTCACATACACATAATCAAATACTCTGCTACTTAAATGATAAATCCGTATTTGATCATATAATGTCCTCCCTTAGTATAAACCCAACCTCCAAGAAAGACTGGAGAGTCCTAAACGCAACAGGCACATAGTGCAGGTTCCTCCTGGTGTCTCCAATTAGAATTGCGCAGAAATGGTCTGGTTTCAGAACCCTGAAGCACTCCTCCGCAACCTCTTTCATCTCTTTGGCAAATTCTGCGATGCTGTGAGTATTGGATAAATCCCCTTCGATCCTCTCTTTCGAGTATGGAATGATATTGGCATAGTCTTGCCGCACCTTTATGTTCTATGATTCCAGGTGCGTCGACATATAAATTTTCTCCATTTCAAATCGCTTGATATCGAAAATTTCTATAGCCGGATGGGTGGCAATCAAATCTACAGAGCCAGTCTTTATTTTATCCAGGTTCCTAGCATCCCCAACATAGGTCTTTTGGGTGGTTTTGGGAATAGAGTTATCTATGGTCTCATAGCCAAAGTTCAGACGGTCCCTGGCTATCATCAAGGCATTCTTGTTGATATCTACCCCGATCCCATCCCTTCCAGTCAATTTACATTCCACAAGTGTGGTTCCCGAGCCGCACATTTGGTCCAAAACGAGATTGCCTGGCTCCGAATATCTGAATATGATGTTTCTTGGGATTTCTGGAGCCCAGTTGCCCCTTCTCGTGCTCCTTTTGTTGGGCTTAGCATAAGCAGGAGCACTGAATTGTAAACTTCTTAAGTTTGAAATTGCTTATATTCAGAAGATTTACAATGTAGTTGCCTTTGTGGGTTGCCCAGGAGCCTCGTTTCGGGAAGGACCAGGTGGTGAATATTTGGAGATGAAATGTCTTTGGCTGATAGGATTTTATCTTGTGGGGTTGGCCTATGGGGATTGAGATTTCCTTGGCTCCCAGCCGATCTTTGAAAACCACTTTGGAATGGGATTTAGAAAAAGAGAGGAAGTCTTGAGTTGTGACCTCTGCCATGGGGATGTGATTGGCTGGCACAACCTAGTAGAATAGTGGTTTGATACATATAGATAGTTATAAGTTAGTTATAAAAAGTTTAAACAAAGGTAAATATTGCGACATTAATTCCTGAGTTGTCTGGGTCTAATAAATCAATATAATAAAATAAATATAGGATTAAGTTGTTACCTAGCATGGGTGAGAATATTACCGCGAAAAAGAAAAAATCATTCTTTGGAAGGATGATAGAAAAATTATCATCTTATATCTGGCGTATTTTACGATTTGAATTTTTAAAAGTAGATAAAAGTGAGGATATTATCTCAGGAATAGATGTAAGAGATTATTTCGGTCCTAAAGTTATCGAATTGAGTTCCACTTTGCCAATAGCACAAATGATAATGGATTTTTATGATCAAACAGATAATGTTACAATGATTGGTATAGAAAGAAAGGGATTTGCATTGCTTGGTGCTATCTTAGAAGAAATCGAAAGAGATGATATCGAAATATATAGAAATAGAAATGTTTCAAAAACTATAGTGAAAGGTAAAAATATTATATTATTTGATGATGCTGCAAAAACTGGTAAAACGATAATAAAAGAAGTAAAGAAATTAAAGAAATTAGAAGCAAATGAAGTTTTAGGATTTGTTATTCTTACAACAAAAGAAGCTCTTAAGAAAATCCATACTAACGATATAGATATATTTTATCGTTATGAATGTGATAAAAAAGACTATTCTAAATTATACAGTGCTTTCTATGATATCGTAAATTCAAGTGTAATACCAGTTACCGGTGAACCCGTTGATGAAATTATATTTAAACAAAAGGATAGGACTATTATCCCATATATTCTTTCAAAGTTAAAACATGGAGAATTTTATCTTATCGATTCGTATGATGCATCCAGCCCTATTCGTGCTTCTATAGATTATTATGATTATGTCAATAATGGGGGTCATGAACTCTTTGATAATATAGGTAAAAAAACTGGATTATTTATCACATTGGACCAAGTAAAAATTCGGCTGTTTTTCAGCTATAAATTTGATAATATAATTATTAAACTAAAACCAATACTCTATTTTGATCTACCCGAAAACGTTAATTGTAAACAATTAGAAGAATGTAAGAAAAGATTTGGTAAATATCCTTCGGGTGAAAATTGTAGAGATTGTATTGAAAAAATGTTGTCAGATATATTAATTAATGATCTAAAAAAAGAGATAAAAAAATTAAAATAAAAAATAAAAATAATAGCTCAAATAAGGTAAATCGATTATTTGATTAATTTTCTCTTTTTTAGGTCTTTAATCATCTCATCGACCATATCTTGAGCTTCGTTAGCGACTGTTATCTCTTTTTTCCATTTACTATTGTCTAATTTCCATTCCGAATCAAGAATTCCCATATCAAAGAGGGAGTCTAGGGCTTTACTTATTGTGGCTCTGCTTACTTTTCCCTTGAGTTTTTCTACGAGTTGATTAAATCCAACTCCTTTACCCTTTTGAGCTTTCTCTATTGTTCTTATCTCAATTAAGACGATATTCCTTTTAGAAAGCTTATCCTCCATGGGGATCACCATAATACCTTAAACTATACTGCAGTATAGTTATTTAAACCTTTCTAAATCAAATCTTTTTTTGATAATAAAATCTGGTCCACGATTCAGGTCTCTTTCCCGGGTTCAACTCCCTCTATATACCCCTCCCCATATACCTCTAATGGTGCTATTCATGAAGGTCTGGGTTGTGGTTTATAACTATGGTCTAATAAATGAGGATGTAGGTATTTTCGGAACTTTGAATGAGGCGAGGCGGGGGTTTAGAGAGTATACGGGGTTTGATTGGACTCCTGAGAGAAGATGGAAGGAGGTTGGGAATGA
>CP070751.1:3010219-3016066 GCA_020348445.1 Thermoplasmata archaeon | reverse complement strand
GTCCTCGGAGGTGTCCATCCTACAATTCTTCCTGAAGAAGCTCTTTCCTATGCTGACGCCGTGGTTGTTGGGGAAGCTGAAGATGTTTGGGAACAATTAATTGAAGATATTCAGAAAGACAGACTGCAAAGAAAATATAAAAATTCTAGACCTGCTCTGGATAGATACATTCCTTTGAAGTTTAGAAAATTAACTAAAAAAAGGCTGTTTAATGTTCTGCCAATAATGACGACCCGCGGATGTCCTTATGAATGTGAGTTTTGCTGTGTTGCTGATATTTATGGGAAAAAAATCCGGCATGCCCCTGTTCACAATGTGGTTCGTGATATTAAAGAATCTCAGGGAAAAATATTTATATTTTTAGATGATAATATTATTGGACACCCTCAATATGCAAAAGAGCTTTTCAAAGCCATAAAACCCTTAAAAATTAAATGGATTGGACAGGCTTCAATTTCATTTGTGTACGATACTGAATTAATGAAGCTTGCAGCTGAAAGTGGATGTGGAGCTCTTTTTATTGGATTAGAAACTGTATCTGAGTTTCAATTAAAAAGAATGCATAAATCTATTAAAGAAATTGGAAAAGTAGAAGAAGCTATAAAAATGGTTAAGGACCTGGGTATACATTTTCATGCCTCTATGATATTCGGTTTTGATGATGACACAAAAGCGGTTTTTCCAGAAACGCTTGATTTTCTACAAAGAAACAATATCAGCACAGTTTCCTTTAATATTTTAACTCCTTATCCCGGCACCAGGGTATATGAACAATTTAAAAAAGAAGGGCGGCTTCTTACTGCTAACTGGAAGTATTATGATCATGCCACTGTTGTTTTCAAACCAAAGCATATGACTCCTTACGAACTTCAAGAGGGAAAAACCTGGGTAAAAAAAGAATTTTCTAAAATTTCATCAATATTAAAAAGATTTCCACAAAATATGTCTCATCCTCTTCTATATCTGGCTATGAATCTCGCAACGAGAAAAAATGCAAAATTAGATTGTAATAAATTATCCGGGTTGAATTCAGAGATATTCGAATCAAAGGAAGATATATAATATTCTATTTAACCAACTATTCAAATGTAGACGGAGTCGGGTCGAAATAAGTTATTGATTTTTCCAGAATAAAGAACAGAATTATTGCCAGAAAAGGCCTTAAACTGAGATTTTGGGATTAAAATCAGTTATTTAAGAGAATTAACTTTAGATGGCTACATCTATATAACATTACATCCCTATTTTAGTTATGCCCAACACTAAATCCACAGATCTTAAATCATCGGACTCATTTCAGCCTGTAAAAAGGTGGAAAAAATCATGCAAAAGTGGTAAATTTTCTAGGTTCATTTTCAAATGTTTTCTCATGTGGGCGGTTAGCTCAGTAGGGAGAGCGCGGCGTTCGCAAGACGGTGACCTGCCGGAGGCGTAATGCCTTGATTCTAAGAGAAATATCAATATTATCAGCGACTTGCCTCTGATCCTTCTTTTAATCCCTTTATTATATTTTTAGCGGATTTTAATCATTTTTATCACACAGGTGGCACATGGGGATTAGTGTGCACGATGAAAAGAGGGAGAAGACTGTATATCCTCTTATGATGTGATTTGGCAGACTGATGCATTTTGATTGCAGGAACTTTCAAAGCGACGAAGCTTGTTTTCTTGACTTCACATTTTTTCTGGAATATAAGGGGAATAACCGATAAAACGAAGCGCGGAGGACTATTTGGCGATAAAGAGTGATGAGTTTATCGATTCATCGATTAAAATCCGCCGCAGTACAGAATTCGGCCATCTTGAAGTCGTTGATGATGTTATGTGTGAGATATTAAAACAGAAGTCGCCTCTTGAGCGCCTCAAGATTGCCTTTGGGCTTTGGCGCTCTGCACGGAAACAGCTTTTTTATTACTTGCGATCCCTGCATCCTGATTGGGATGAAAAGAGAATAAACTCTGAGGTGATCAAGAGGATTTCTCATGGAGCAGCATGAGCTGTTGGTGTGGATTGTCCAATGCTTTGAGAAACTGAAGATTCCTTATTTAATCACAGGAGCTATTGCTTCCATCGCCTACGGCGAGCCCAGATTTACAAATGATATTGATATAGTCGCAGACATCAATCTGGGCCAAGCCAATGCGCTGAGGTCTTTTTTCCCAGAAGATGAGTTTTATATGGATGTTGATTCTGTAAGAAATGCCATAGAGGATCGACATCAGTTCAATATCATTCATCCCTCTTCCGGTCTCAAGGCGGATGTTATCATCAGCAAAAAGGATGATTTTGACCAGAGCCGTTTTAAGCGGATTAAAAGACTGAATGTATCTGAAAAGGAATCGGCAAATTTTGCCGCGCCTGAAGATGTTATCATCAAAAAGCTAGAATATTTTAAAAAAGGCGGTTCAGAGAAACACCTCCGTGATATTGCAAGTATGCTCAAAATCTCTGCTGACATGATTGATCGCACCTATATTTCGTTCTGGGCTAAGAAGCTCGGCCTCACAGAAATTTGGGAAACCATTCAAAAAAAACTACCTTAACGAACTGTGTTTATCGGCGGTGGAAAAAACTCGTAAAAAGTGGTAAATTTTTAAATCCTCTATTTTTTGTGGGCGGTTAGCTCAGTTGGGAGAGCGCGACGTTCGCAAGACGAGGACCTGCCAGATGCATAACAACTTGATTTTAAGAGAAATATCAATATTATCAGCGATTTACCTTTGATCCTTCCTTTAGTCCCAGTATCATATTTTTAGCGCATTTCAGTCATTTTTGTCACACAGGTGGCACATGGAGAGAGGTCTGTGGCGTGGATTCAAATATCTTATAGTCTACAGTTTAAAACCAAAAAATAACATTTCTGATTTTGTGCTTATTGAGTCAACCGGATAAGGTTCGGACATGATATTTTTTGTGCCGAAAGAGAATCTTCCCTCAATAAAAAATGTGATTCTATGGATTTTTATCTCAAAGCCACCTCCGAGAATGTAGCCGAAATCGGATCTAGAAGTCTGCTCCATCAGGTCCTGGTCATAGAAATATGGCTCCGCCACATTTTCGATAGTGCCTTTCGAATCATGAGAGAGGATGTATGAACATTCGCATCCGCACAGAATATATGGAGAGGAAACAGGTGTGAGTTTGATTTTAAGGAGGAGCGGCAGGCTGATTGTGTTTAAACTGTAATCTGTTGTTTGTTCGGGAATGTCTGCGCGATAAACCTGAGAGCGGCAGCCTTTTTGAGAATAGAGGATATCCATTTCGAAACCAAGGTATTTATTCAACGAGAATTCTAGCCCCAAACCAATCAGAAGCCCATTTTTAAGGTTGCTTTTTATCCTGAATTCGACTCCTGCGTCCCAGTCGATTCCCATGTAGCTATCAGGAGAAAAAGTGTACCTTGAAAAGTTATTCCCTCCCAACAGTTTGATTTTCTGGGCATGGATTTCAGAGATGAACAAAAAGCTTAAGAAAAAAAACAAAAGACTTCCCTTGATGATTGCTTTTGTTCTCTTGCTCATCCTATTTGCCTGTGTCACCCAATCTAAATCTTCTGTTTAGAGAGGCGCTCTTTTCCGCGGATGCTGTAGCCGAGTCTGACCCCAGCCTCGATTCCTCCGATATTTATCTTAAAATCGGCTGGCTGCATCTCACAGTAGGAATAGCAGACGATGAAATCAATAATCCAGTTACCTCTTATCTTGATAAAACTCCCCACGTTGATAATACCGCCCAATTTGCCCCAATTCACATCTCCGATGGGATTTGTTTCGTTGTATAAGTAATAATTAATTCCAATCCCGGCATAAGCATGAATGCTTCCTAAAGACAGCGTGTATCTCAATCCACCTCCAACAGGGATAATCCTCAGCTTGGTTTCCTCCCTGGTCAGAGAGAGTTCGCCTTTCTTCGAAAAGTACCCTCCATCAATCCACATCTCAAGATGTCGCGAGATTTCTGTGCTGGCCTCAACTCCATACATCACTCCACCTCCGTAGATGTCCTTGAAGGCTGTTTCATGGGGGTGAAAATAACTTCCTTTTAATTTGAAGGTCACATCCGCAGCTATGGCTGATCCTGAAAGCAGGAGAAAAAAGAGCAGGAGGACGATCGATTTTTTCATTAGAATTTCTCTTCGCTCACCTCACGGTTAATAAAGCAGGGATGCCCTCTTCATTTTCCTCGTTGACTCCAATGACAATGTACCTGTATGTCATATCTTTCCATATGTTATTTCTATGGACGTATTCAGAAATATCGGCATCCACCTCAGCCAGTAAGTACGTTCCATACCATTCGACATCCATGAGATAGATTCTGTATTTCACGATATTTATGTCATCGTTGTTGGGATTGGCTGCCCAGGTGAGAATATTGATGTATTCCGCCTGGGAAAGCGAGCGGTTAGGAAGTTTTGTTCCTGTCAGCCCTGCGGGTGGACTGAAAAGGAGATGACCTGTCACATCAGTCTCTTGAACTGTGATGAGGGAGACCTGAGACAAGGCGTCTGTGTTTTGGGGTGTTATGAATGTGTTGAGTGGGATGACTGCAGTATCAAAGACCTCAGCGGTTGAGCTGTGGACCAGCTCGGGCACGCTTTCAATATTACCGCTGGAATCAAGCTTTATGATCAGAAGGTCACCTCCGCCAGCACCGAGAAGGGAGATGGTTTTGCCTGCGATGATGTACCCTCCGTCGCTTGTTTGCTGGATTGAATGCGCCCAGTCATCTCCGCTGTGTCCATAGGCCCGTTCCCACTCGAGATTCCCGGAGGAAGAGAGTTTTAAGACCCAGACATCACGTCTTCCACCGCCAAAGGACTCGGTGAAACCTGCGACAATGTACCCTCCGTCGCCTGTCTGCTGAATGGAGTGCGCACCATCAGGGGAGTTTCCTTTAAAAACACGCTGCCAGTCAATATCTCCGTTTGAAAAAAGTTTTAAGACCCAATTATCGCCGATCCAGTTGTCAAAGGAAGATGTGTATCCGGAGACGATGTAGCCTCCGTCAGTAGTCTGCTGGATCGAGGTTGTCCATTCGTGTCCCAGACCTCCGTATGTCCGCTGCCATTCGATATCTCCCAGCTGGGTAAGTTTTAGAATCCAGATGTCATCTCCTCCGGCACCAAAAGAGAGGGTATATCCAGCGACGATAAATCCTCCATCAATTGTTTGTTGAATGGCTTGGGCCGAGTCAAAATTACTTCCCCCATAGGCTCTTTGCCACTCGATATCACCTGAGGCAGAAAGCTTTAAAATCCAGTAGTCGTAATCTCCCGCACCAAAAGATGTGGTTATGCCGGCAACGACATACCCTCCATCGCTCGTCTGCTGGATCGAGTTTGCCCAGTCCTCATCGCTTCCTCCATATGCCCGCTGCCATTCGATATCTCCTGCAGAGTCAAGCTTTAAAACACAGAAATCGCGTTCTGCAAGCGTACTTGGAGAGATGTATCCTGCAGCGACATAACCACCATCGATTGTCTGCTGGATGGAGTAGGCCGAATCAGGCCCGTTTCCTCCATAAGCCTTCTGCCACTCTGTTTGTCCGCTTGAAGAAAGCTTAAGAATCCACAAATCACGTCCCTCGTAGCCAGCAACGATATAGCCACCGTCATCTGTCTGCTGGATGGATTCGGCTCCACCATTAAAAATTTCTCCATAGGTTCTTGCCCAGGACTGACGGAGAAATCCCTGCCCTATTTCCGGAGGATAGGCGAGTTGGGCCTTTTCTCTGATCTCCGTTCCTTCTGTACTTTTTCTGGTGCTCATGACATCCTGCCCTTTTGGTTCGATTTTAAAAGGATTACCGAGAGAAAAGAAGCTGCTGTTTTTCTTTACCAAAACA
>CP070751.1:2963333-3010119 GCA_020348445.1 Thermoplasmata archaeon | reverse complement strand
ATGATCAAAAAGATACAATTAATAATATTAGACTGGACATGACTAAAAGGTATTCAGCTATAGTTGATTACCTCCCCAATGATCCAAGAGTCAATGGTAATGTCTGGGGTGGCAATCCTGTATGGATAGAAATTGAATTTGAGAATGAATCAACAGCTCGCATACATCACACGTTCAATGTCAGGCAGTCCTACTGGAACAGCGACCACTGGAATCATATCGATCCCTGGGAGGTGGAGTTGAATCCTCACCTATTGGGACATAACATTACTTTCGAAGGTGTTGCCACTGATCCTGGTAGTGATGACCTAACTTTTACCTGGGACTTTGGGGATATGACAACTGAAGGACCGAATACCTACTACAACAATGGAGTTAGTCCTGATCCATATCCGAGCCCAGACATTAATCCTATGTGGGCAACAGATACATGTGTACATTCATACACGACGGCTGGGACATACACGATTACTTTGGTAATCGAGGATGATGATGATGGAATCTGTGTTGCAAGCCTTACAATTTTGCTGTAAGCTGACATAAAAGTTATTTATTCTTTTCTTTCACAGGAAATTGTTGTCTTTCAAATATTGGGTTATCTTATCTACAAATTCCTGGCTTTTCTTTAAAATTGCCTGGGCTTCATCCCTCGATATTACAAAAGTGTACTCATAATCCCCTAACTGTCTTTTCTCAAATGCTCTGGCAAGTTCCTTCCCCATATCTTTTTAGAAAATACCAGTTTTAATAAAATGTTCCCCAAAACCAGAAATCACACCTCTATGAGATGAAAATGATAGTTCTTTTGTTAGTAAAACAGCTTCAACAGAATAGAACATTGCATAGTATGCCCTAGAAAGCGAGGATTCATTATCTCCATCGTCGAGAAGTATCTTGGAGCTTTTAAGATACCTTCTTGCTCTTTTAATAAGGGAAGTAATCTCTTTCATGTGGGCACTCCTTCCCTTCTGGCATTCATGAGCAAAGGGCTATTCAACTTAACATAGTCTTCATCGGATACTGGGTATAATGATATTAATACATTATATTTCAGATTTATATCCGTAATAATATCTATCATGCGGTCTATCTCCCTCCCAGGCTCTACACTGCCCTTAAGAACCACGATCAAATCTATATCAGAGTCTTTTGTGGCATCCCCTCTGGCCCAGGACCCGTATAAAATTATCTCCTTCAACCTGTTACCGTATAATCCATTGATTTGCGATTTGAACTCTTTAAGTATCTTTTCGTTTTTCACCATTATTATCCACATACCTGTTATCGAATTTAACCATTGCGATACAGTGGTTATTATAAACTTCGTAATTACAAGAGGGAATTGAGCCCCTGGTGTGTATCCGAGCCCAGAGATAAATCATATGAAGTTTAAAGATCTGCGACCATGGACAAGAAGTTTTACTTTTTCTGTTAACTAGATTTTTTATCTTTGTATTTAGTGCCAATCAATTTATCAAGTGCATCCGTATCAAGGCACTGGACATCTTCATTTTCTAGATTCCCCAAGAAGTAGATAGCATCAGTTCTTATTTGCAGAATTTGTTTGAGCAGCTCCGTCTTGCCTACCCTTCTTCTACCGTAAACTATAACGAACTCAGGTTTTTTGCTCGAAAGTGCCTCTTTTAAGATCTTAAACTCTTCTTCCCTGTTTGCAAACATATAATGCCTCGTGTATGTTCAAGTAATCTACTTTGTAATACTCCAAGAATATAGATTTATCGGTATTCTTATCCAAACACCTCGAATTGATCATAACAAGTTAATTACTATTTCTGACTCTTATGATTTGGCAATAGAAGAACATAAATATAAATTCTAAGGAGATATCATAAAAGCTCTTTTATGGCCTTGGAAACACTCCAGACTTTAATGATTCCTTCATCTCTGATCCTGTTAAAATGTTTGTCATTTGTTATTAAAACACAATCAGTCTTTAGACAGCATGCGGCATGGAGAATATCAGCCAGATTAGGTGTTCTCATATAATTCTTGCATATCTTAATGAAATTCTCACCAACATCCACCAATTCCATTTTATCAAATAGTGCTCCTATTATTGCAGTGGCTGTCTCAGATCTGAATTCCTCGGCATATCTGATAAGCTCCTCTGCTTGGAATTCATCCCCCACCAAATAAATATCTTCTCTTTCAATTAAAGTTAATATTAACTGTAACGTTTTTGTTTTTTTCTTAGGGGCTTTGATAGCAGCAATAAATACATTTGTGTCAAGCAAGAATGTCTGGGTATTTCTTTTTGAGCTTTTCATTCATTTCCTTCCTTATCTTTTTCACGATTTTGTCGATGTCTTTTCCCTTGGTTTCTTCCTTTAGTTTTGCTGCTATTTCCTCGATATCGAACTTCTGAAGCAAAAGACGTCCATGTTCGCCCTCTGTAAGAATAAATTTAGTTCCTCCGGAAATACCCAATGACTCCCGAATGGATTTTGGAATGACCAATCGCCCTGAATCGTCTATGGATACCACTTCTACCATAAATACCACCGTTTAATATATATGGTATTATGGTATAAAATCTTTTCTATGGCATTGATGCCATATTCATTGAAATCTGTTAATATACAGACCTAATTTCTTGATTGGATAGGGCAAAGTTTTTTCCTTCTAAGAATGTTTAGGATTTTAAAAAATGATAAAAGGTGATTACAATGGATATCAGATCCGCAAATGATAGTGACTTGGAAAACATACTGAAATTGGCAATCGAATTTGAGGATTATCTGGATGATTTGGAATCGACTCCAGAGTCAGACAAGATATCAAGGGAAAAAATGAAGGATGTTCTAATAGAAGGATTCTCAGATCCAAAACATGTCATTCTGGTTGTGGAGGAGGAAGGGCAAGTCATTGGTTTTTCCGATTTCTGGGTCTATCCCGAGTTCATTCACGGGGGGCAGACCGCCTATTTGAACAACTTCTTTATCACAGAAAAATATCAAAGGAAGGGAATGGGTTCGATTCTTCTTTCCGAGACCATTAAAAAGGCCAAAGAGAGGGATGCAGTGGCTATGCATATATCTGTTCTTCCCAAAAATGTGATTGCCCAGAACTTCTACAGGAAAAACGGTATAGACTGGGAGATAAAGATGTTCGAAGTTAAATTGAAGTAGATTGATTATGGATTTTCTTGCTCATCCTTTCCTGGTGGCTCAGTTTCATCTGTCAGATCTTTTTGTTCCTCTTTTTTACTTTCTTCTACCTCCTCTTTAGGCTGCGGCTCGTCTTTTGATTCTTTATCTAGATGTTCTTTTATTTCCTCTTCAGGTTGCTTTTCTTTTGACTTCTTATTTAAAGACCAGATAAATAGGATAATTATCCCGACTATTAATATAAATAATGAAAGAACTTCCCACGGTTCAAGAGAGGTAGATCCTCGCTTATTGGTCAAGGGATGATAATCCACTCCCTGATGCGGGAGTTCTGTATCACCCACACCGTCCCCATCCTCATCAAAACCTGCATAATCACTCCAGTAATTGCCTTCGCCTTGGCCATCATCCCAAATATTTGTTGATTGCGTTCGTTCCAGTTGTTTTGAATTGTTGATGATTTTATTATGGTGGAAGATGTTGTTGTTCGAATCTGCAAGTTTGATGCCACAATTATTTCTTTCAATAATGTTGTATGTTATTGTTTGGCTCGTGGATTCATAAAGAAATATACCGTTTTGGTTGTTTCTTAAGAATGAATTGTTAGATAAGAGATTATTATGAGAATATTCAAGGAAAATTCCATTATTGTTTATTGTAGCCATATTGCCAGTGATATTATTTTCATCAGCATCATTAATGTATATACCAGAATATGGATGGTTCGAGACGATGTTGTTTTTAACTTCATTTTTACTAGACCATAATAAATTGATACCATAATCGTTGTTCGAGTAAAGAGTATTGCTTCTGATCCAACATTCGCTGGAATGATGGACAATGATACCTTCTGCATTATTCAAAGATACATTGTTGTCAGCCACGGTCGTTTTATCTGAATAAATGAGATGAATTCCCCCCCAATAATTTGAAGTAACAATATTCCCAATAACATTATTCAATTTGGAGTGATCCAAATAGATACCATAGGAGGAGGCAGAGGCATTATTTCCAGAAATATAATTCTCGTTGGAAGAATCAAGCTTGATAGCAAAATCATTTATTAAAACAATGTTTTCAATTAGGTGATTATTATCAGATTTATCTAATTCGATACCTTCTTTTTGGTTCTTTTGGACGTTGTTATTTTGAATCATGTTTCCAGCTGAATATTCTATTAAGATACCCCATTCATTATCCGATACTTCATTTTCTATAATGAGGTTGTTATCCGAATTATAAAGATAGATACCACATCCACCGTTTGATGAGACGTTATTTCTATTAATTCTATTCCTATCTGAATATTGGAGATTAATACCCGTTTGGTCATTTAAATTGAAGGTATTATATGAGATATGATTCTCATGCGAATGAAATAGATCGATACCGTAACCATAATTGGATGATGCGGTAATATTTCCTATATAATTATTTGATGAGAAACTTACTAATAAACCATTTTGGCTATTTGAGAAATCAAAGTTTTCTATGTTAATATTTGAGCAATTTGCGAGAATTATTTGGGATGCATCAGAAGGAACCATTCCTTGATTTTTATTTTTCCAGTAATATATGGGTTTACCATCGATTGAGTTAGATTTAGTAATATTATGTGAGTTCCAAGGATCAAGTTTGTATCCTTCAATAGAAATTGAATCTTTCATTGTATTGTTGATGATATTAATTCCTACTGAGTTCTCGATAATTACTATTCCTATGGTATTATTTACTATATTATTTTCAAATGAATCCGTTATCTTTAGATATTCTATATCCTCATTTTCTGAAATACGGTTTTTGTTAGATTCATCAAGAATCAATATACTTTCACCGAATGAAAATTCGTTGCCGATTATATTGTTATTATTTGAAGAATAGAATCGTATTCCATAGTAATCATCCTTAAAAGTACAATTACTTATTGTGCCATTTGATACACTAGCAGTGTAAATGGATCCTGATCTGAGTAATGAGTCTCTAACAATAAAATGAACATTTGTTGATATTATTGTTATTGACGACGAACTGGAGGCATTGATCTCGTATCCCTCAATGATATAGGGATTACCTTCAGTTCCATCCCCAGGCCAGCCTTCGTTTGCAGCCTGGGTCGCGAAATCGTCATTTCCAAATATGGAAATCGGATCGTGGGGAGTGTAAGCTGAAACCTTTTGGGGTGTAATTGAGAAAAATGCAGTGAAAAAGCTCATAATAACAATTAGAATAACCATCAGACGCCCCATCTTATCGATCATGGTTCCCCTCAATGCGCGACAATACAATTATTATATGGATTCTGAATTTATTAAGCCTTTTGGCGAGGTATTTTGATTGTTTCAGCCTGGATATTTAAAAACCGAGGGGGAGATTTGAACCGTCGTAGGTGGCCTAAGCTTGTTAAGACTTGTATTCGGCCTCCTACTGGTTCAAATCTCCAACAAATTAATCTTAATTTATGCCCTCGGCTTAAATTTGAAAATAAAGTAATACGCCGAGGGGGAGATTTGAACTCCCGAGGTGCAAAGCACCACGAGCTTGCCGGTTTGAACAACTCCAGGCTCGCGCCTTACCTGGCTGGGCTACCTCGGCAATATGAAAGCTAGCCCAGACCAGGTATAGTGGGGGCCTGAAAGGTCCCCACGGATTACCTGGCTGGGCCACCTCGGCTCTGTGATAGCCGGACCAGACCAGGTATAGTGGACTTCCGAAGGAGGACCACGAACTACCTGGCTAGGCTACCTCGTTAACTATAGAAGGCCAGACAGAAACAGTGGGGGCCCAAAGGGTCACCACGAGTTCCTGGCTGGGCTACCTCGGCTTTATGATAGCCAACCTGACGGCATAATGCCCTTGCTTTTAATAACATTTTTGCTACTTAAGACCGAGATGCGGCTTTTGGCAAACTTTATATTCAAATCAATGTATTCCCGAATAAATCGAGATTAAATATTGGGGTAAGGAATTATGGCGGATGAAAAACCAGAGCAGCCATCAATGGGCTCATCACCCATGCTCATGATGATGATATTCCTTTTGATGATGCTCATATTGATCGATCCCAATATCAGAAGTGGAATCGGCAATGCAATGGATCCGGCGCTAACCCCGGTTTTGGGCCTTGATTTCAAATTCCCGTTAATAACCTTGTTTCTGGCAGGCCTCATGTCCATCAGTCTGTCCACCCTCCTGCGGCACTTCACAACTGACTGGGTAGAACTTTCCAGGATTCAGAAGATCCAATCCACTTTCAACAAGGAGATGAGGGATGCAAGGCTCTCCAACAATAATGCTAAAGTGAAAAAGCTCCAAGAGAAACAGCCTGAGATATTGAAGATGAGCATGAAATTATCATCGTCCCAGATGAGGATCATGCCAATAACCATTATCTTCGTGGTCCCCATCTTTATTTGGCTAAGTGTATTCATGTACAAATTACCAGTTTTAACCATCTCTGTTCCGTGGGCAGCAAAGGTCAGCCTAGTACGAGGAGATGTATGCTTTTTTCCAAATTGGATCATCCTTTACTCTCTTCTTTCTATTCCGTTTTCCCAGGTTCTGCAGAGGATACTTAAACTGTATAAGTTCAGGGAGAAAATAGCCCAATTGCCCGAGAAAGAGGAGATTGGCAGATGATAATCACAATAGGAGGGCCTCCGGGAAGTGGAAAGACCACAGTTGCAACGCTTTTATCAAAAAAACTGAACCTGGAACTCGTTGTTATCGGCGAAATTTTTCGGTCTCTAGCCCAGGAAAGGGGATACACACTGGTGCAATTCGGTGAGATGGCACAAAATGATCATTCCATAGACCGGGAACTGGATAAAAGAACGGTCTCGCGGGCAAAAGAGGGGGATATGATACTTGAGGGAAGGCTTGCAGGAGTGATGCTCTATCAAAACAATATCCCAGCATACAAGGTATGGATCGACGCAGATTTAGGTGAAAGGGCAAATAGAATATCAGAAAGAGACGGGGGAGAGATTTCGGAGGTAATAAACAGAATAAAAGAGCGGGAGCACTGCGAAAGAATGAGGTACGAGGAGATATACAGTGTGAGACTCGACGATAGGAGCATCTACGATCTTATTATTGACACATCATCTCTATCTCCCGAAGAAGTCGTGGAGGTCATACTGAAAGAAATCAAGGTGTAGCTATGCTTCCGCAGGAAAATGTGCAGAGGAAGAGGCTGATCAAATCTGCTGTAATGACAACAAGCCGCTTTGGCTCAGATCCCTATGAAAGAAGCCTGGAGGATCTGATAAAATCAGGTGTTGTCCTTTTGGATAAACCATCAGGACCCACGAGCCATCAGGTATCTGCCTGGGTGAAGGACATCCTGGGAATTGAAAAAGCAGGACATGGGGGAACATTGGATCCCAGGGTCACAGGACTTTTACCCATCACCCTGGGGAATGCCTCAAATGCGATCCGTGCCCTTCTTATTGGTGGTAAGGAATATGTCGGTGTCATGAGGCTGCATAGCGATGTTCAAAGAAATAAGATCGAAGAGATATTTTCAGAGTTCACTGGTAAGATTTATCAAACACCTCCTGTGCGCTCCGCAGTGAAGCGCGAGATGAGGATAAGAGAGATCTACTACCTCAATTTCCTTGAAACAGAGAAAAGGCTGGTTCTATTCAAGGTTGGCTGCGAGTCAGGGACCTACATCAGAACCCTATGCCATGACATAGGTGATGCCCTGGGGATAGGCGCGCATATGGAGGAGCTGCGAAGGACCAAGATCGGCTCTTTTACAGAGGACGATGCAGTAACGTTACACAACCTCAAAGATGCTTTTGTTTTTTGGAAAGAGGACAGATCCGAGGATAAGCTCAGATTTGCTCTCATGCCAATGGAGCGTATTTTGGATCATTTGCCAAAGATGGTGGTAAAAGATTCTGCTGTGGATGCAATATGCCACGGGGCCAACCTTGCCCTACCCGGGGTTGCCCAATTGGACAGTGATATTACAAAAAACGATGCAGTGGCTATGATAACCCAAAAAGGCGAGGGGATAGCCCTTGGGGAGGCCAATTTGGACTCAAAAGAGATACTTAAAAGGGATGAGGGAATAGCCATTACCACGAAGAGGGTGCTCATGGCTTCTGGGACATACCCCAAACTTTGGCGTAAAAGGTGATCCTCTATTCATATCATTCACAAAAGGAACCCATAGAACAAAGGGAAATAACTATATTCTGTATGGCAATGCAGTAATCGATGATAGCAAGAGGCTCGGCGCCCTTGATTGCGGTACCCTTGATTATTGCCTTTGTCCTGGTTTTTATCAATTTAATTTATGTAGCCTTGATATTTCTTATTATATTTATCTTCTTCATTATATTCTTCCGAGATCCTGAAAGAACTGTGGGGGATGGCATTGTCTCACCCGCGGACGGAAGATTATCAAGTATAAAGAAAGAGGGCGGTATACTGAGACTCTCCATAGTAATGGGTCTTCACAACGTTCATGTAAATCGGGCTCCTTTCGAAGGGAAGATCGCTAAAATCGAGCATATAAAAGGAAAACATGTTCCTGCATTTGACAAGAACTCTGATGCAAACGAGAGAGTTGTAACTACACTTGACACTCAAATAGGGCAGGTCACAATCGTCCAGATTGCCGGGGCATTTGCAAGAAGAATAGTGCCTTATGTCCATACGGGCGACAGGCTCTCAAAGGGCCAGAGAATAGGCATTATCAGGTTCGGCTCAAGGGTGGATCTGTACCTTCCGAAAAATCGTATTGAACTCACTGTAAAGGAGGGATCAACTGTTAAAGCAGGGGTAAGCTGCCTTGCAAGGGAGGTTCCAGATGAAGATTGAAACCTCAATTATACCGGATTTGGCCTCCCTTCTAAACGGTTTCGTGGGCCTTTTGGCGATAATGTACATAATTGACGGGGAATTCAGATATGGTATGATCCTGATTCTGGCCGGAATACTCATAGATGGAGCGGACGGTATTCTTGCAAGATCATTTAAAAGGAACAAGAGACACGGAATCTATATGGATTCAATAGCAGATATGGTGACCTTCAGCTTCGCCCCCTCGATTTTGCTTTACGGGATGTTCTACGACCTTGAAAAGGGCACCAGCTTTCAGAATATTGAAAATGCGTTAACTGTGACAGCAAGCATGCTTGTTGTGCTGTTAGGAATAATGAGGCTAGCAAGGTTCATTGAGAGGGGGCACAAAAAAAGGAATTTTATGGGCCTTCCCACACCAGCTACTGCCCTTATCATAGTGATTGCTGCAGATGTTTTGTGGGATTTGCACTCGATTATGTTATGTGCGATAATCATCTCCATGTTGATGATTAGCACGATAGAGTATCCAAAGCTCAAGGGAATCCTTGGATTTACTGCAGGCCTCATTATCTTGATAGGAATCATAGGGATTTGGTCAAATACCTGGTTCTCATCCCCGATTTTGGTCTTTGTTCTGACAATGGCAAGTATTTATGTAGTGATAGGGCCATTATATGCAAAAAAGAAAATAAGGTGATTTTCATGGATAAGGCTGATAAGTACTTCAACTGCACAGATTCAGAAAGAGCTGCCTTTGAAGCAGGAATCAAGTTGGGAACAGTATATCATCAGTTTGTGGGAGCCCCCATAAGCCAGAATAATGTGGAAGTCTTGGAGAAGGCAATAGCAGAGGGAGCAAAAGTGCAGCCTTTTGTGAAGGATGCGAAAGTGAAGATAGACAGGAGCAGATTGAGGGAAAAGAGCACTGAATTCGATTATCTCACCTTAACTGGGGATATGCTCGAGGTGAACCTCACTATAAAGTTCAAGGATGTGGAGGTCGTCTGCGAGATGAAGCACATAGAAGAGATGGATTACCCACTGATGTATGTAAAAGAGGTAATAAGGAGTTAATCTATCATTTTTAGAACCTACAACCCTTATCAACTATGTAAACATATTAACATTTCATTCTTCAATAAAAGATATAAATCCCCAGTCACATATATATCACTGGATGTCTGATGCGAAAGTGCATAACTATGCCTTCCGTAAAGCGTTGGGGTACGTAAGAACAAAACGCGGTAGATTGGGTAGCGAAAGCATTAGAAAGACCTACGTGAGCGCAACCCATCAGTTCATATCAACGAGATCTCCTTATCTACCGTCGTACATGCCAGTCAAATCCTTTGTTATCCTCCTGCAGATAATCAAGAACAATCTTGGTGAAAAAAAGGGAGTAAATTCTGAAAAGGTAATACACAGATGCTATGATGTCGGTTTCTACCTCTATTCGGGTCCGGAGGAGAAAGACAGCCCCTATCAATATCTGGATCCCCACAAGGAGCTGAAAGAGGTGATGGGTGAGTTCTACCACAATCTCGAGACTCCCAGTGCCATTTTCAAGGATTGCGAGACTGATTTGGAAACATCTGACTCCAAAATCACGGTGACTTGGAAAAAACTTGATGAATACCCTGAGCTATTTCATTACCTAGAGGGCTTGCATGCCGGTATGATCAAGGAGAGTAAAAGTGATGGGGAGCTTTCAGCGCAAAAAAAGAGAGGGGACTTCATATACATCATTAATCTGCGTGAGTGAAGATTATTAATCTGTTCTTTTTTTTTAAATTTATTTTAAAACTCCTGAAACATCTTCTTGATCTGCTCTCTCGTAAAAACAGGGCCGTCCTTGCAAACGTATATCTCCCCTATATTGCACCTGCCACACTTCCCAATCCCGCATTTCATACGATTCTCCAAGGTCGTGTAAACCTGATCATCTGAAAAGCCGAGTTTTTCAAGGTTCTGAACAACGAACTTGATGGCAATTGGAGGACCACACGTTAAGGCCACGGCATTTTCAGGAGAGGGGGCTGCAACCTCCACAAGCTGGGGAACAAAACAGGTCCAGTGATTGCATCCTTCGGGTATTTCGGTTTCTGCAGGGCATGACATCTTTATCTTGGGCCATCCCTTGGCTGCATCCTCGTCTATCATTCCCTCAGGACCGAACTTCCAGTCTATGCACATCTGAAGATCAACATCATCTCTTTTGTCGATCTCTTCGAATTCTTCTTTATAGGCTAGATCCGCTGGTGTTCTTGCTCCGTATATGAGCAAAACGTCCCCGAACTCCTTTCTATGTTCGGGACTCAGAACATACTGGTAAACACTTCTTAAGGGGGCTATTCCCACTCCTGCACCAATGAAGATACAGTTCTTTCCTTTGAATTCATCCATGGGAAAACCATTTCCATAAGGGCCCCTAATCCCAATGACATCACCCACATTCATCATATGAAGTGCAGAAGTTACATTACCTACACGCATTATCGTGAACTCAAGAAAATCCTTCCAAGTGGGAGGGGAGGAAATGCCAAAAATGCTCTCTCCCACACCAAAAACACTGAGCATGGCACACTGACCTGGAATATGTTTAAAATTCTTCCGAACCTCATCGTCGTTGATCCTTACCTTGAAGGTTTTAATGCCCCTTTCACCTGTTGCCTCCTCCCTGATTTCGGTAATTGTGGCAAGGTGGGGCTTGTAGAGGTTCTCGGTACTCAACCCTTCACCTCCGTGACTCCTTTTAATCTGATCATCATATTTTGGTGCAGATGAAGGGCATTATCATTGCTCATTCCTCCACCTCCTCTACCTCCTTTACCTCCTCCAAAGTCTCAACAATATCGATTCCCACGGGACATTTGGAGATACACCTTCCACACCCGACACAGGCAATTGCATCAAACCTGTCAGGGAAGTACCTGAACTTGTGAAATACTCTGTTTTTCAATCTATTCTTTTTCCCGGGCCTGGGATTGTAGCCCGAGGCATGGACAGTATATTCGGGGATCATGCATGTATCCCAGGTTCGAATTCTCCTTCCGCAGTTTCCGCAATCCTCATCCGTAATATCGAAGCAGTGACATGTGGGGCAGAGAAATGAGCATATACCGCATCCCACGCAGGTTCGGGATTTCTCGTCCCAGTATTTGGATTCAAAAAGCTCCCCCAATTTGTCATGAACACCTTCCACTTCAACGTTTTTTGTTACCTCTGACTCTGCCTTTTCCCAGATTTCACCCCGTTCCTTTCTATCCTTGTCAGTTGGTTTTGAAAACAGCTCATCTGGTTTTCTTATTACATCCTCGCCCTTTTCAGTGAGGACCTCCACGTAATATCTATCCCCCAAATCAGTCATCAAGACATCCAAACCTTCATTGGAATAGGGTTTACCCCCAACAGACGTACAGAAGCAATTGTGATGTGGAGATGTGCAGGTAAGACCAATTATCACTGTATTGTCCCTTGCCTGTTTATAGAGATGATCCTCGTAATCCCAGTAAAATAACTTGTCCATAATTAGAAAGCTTCTTGCATCGCATGGTCGTACTCCAAATAAAAGAACCTTCTCAAGCGGCAATTCAGCCTCGCTCACCTTCATCTCTGGAGACTTTTCGTACTTGAAGAGCTCCTGGGTCTGTGGAAAGAATATCTCCTTTGGAGGCATTACTGAATTTGCGTAGTGCAAAACTACCTTGTTTACATTCTTCATTTCCTTGAATATTACGACATCATCCTCCCTGTGAGGAGCAAATATTTTGTAATCTGAAAGCTCAGATGACCATTTTGGTAATTTATCCTTTTTTATTATCATATCATCCATTATCTCATCTCTTTACTACTCAAATTCATCATCATCGTCAACTCTGAATGTGGCAAAGACAGGATCCTCTTCGGGATTCAAACCGGCCTCGTAGCTGTAAAGCTTCTCTGCTTCTTTGGCCATTTTCCTATACAGCTTTCGAAGGGGTATTGCCATGGGACACACCCTCTCACATTCACCGCAATCGATGCATCTTCCCACAAGATGCATTGCGCGAATAAGATGAAAGAACTCATTATTTGATTTGTCAGCTGACTTGGAGCACCACCTCATTGGTTTTGCCTTCTCAACTGTACATTCCTCGCAATAACACATGGGACAGACCTCTTTGCATGCATTGCATCTGATACATCTTTCAAATATCATCTCCCAGAATTTTTCTCTTTCTTCAAGGGACATGTCTTCCAGTTCTCTGATTGTGGCGTACTTATCCACATGGGGATTTTCAATTCTCTTTCCAATTACGATATCGTACTCCCTTGGATTGTGATGAACACATTCCTTGCATTTGTCAAGTAGTACCTCCTCTCTTGGGAAGGCCACCTTTACCCCTTCTGCCTCTCCTGTAAACATCATCTTCTCCTCTTTTATATCCATGTTGTAGATTGCATCATGACCAAGGCCCTTTTTTCTTGCATGTTTTTCAAGTTTCTCGGGATCTGCCATTCCCCTACAGGGGATGCCAATGACGTACACCCTTTCTTTGGGTAATATGTTCTCCTGGTGAAGTACGGTGATGCCCCTTGCGTCGCATGCTTTGGTAACTATTCCAACAGGCCGAGTGTCTGGCTCTTCCCCTCTTTTTGGCTTTTTCTTCATCTCGTCAACAAGGTACACACCCAGGTTGTTCACACAGCAAGGAGACCAAATCAGCTTGTCCACATCTTTTGGATCATCAATGATAATGGGTCTTGCCCTAAAGGAATCCGGCCCCTTTGCATAACCTGTGAAGTACTTTACCTTGCCTTCTTCAAGTAGCTTTTTTGCAATTCCTCTTATTTCATCCTCGATTTTACTCATCATCATCTACCCTTTTAAAAGAACGCTGGGGTCCCAGACCCTTCACGTTCTCAGTCATTTCTTTTATCACATCCGCGAATTTGCCGCCCTCTGAGGCAGAAATCCACTTCACCTTGAATCTTCTTGGGTCCACACCCACATGTTCCAGTAATTTACCAAGGACAGTCAATCTTCGCCTTGTGTAGTAGTTGCCTTTTGAATAATGGCAGTCACCAGGATGACAGCCTGCAATCAGAACACCGTCAGCACCTTCCTGGAAGCTTTTTAAAACAAATCTTGGAGAGATTCTACCCGAGCACATGACCCTGACTATGCGAACATTTGGAGGATACTGGAATCTGGACACTCCGGCCAGGTCTGCACCTGCATATGAGCACCAGTTGCATAGAAATGCAAGTATCTTTGGCTCGTATTCAGGCACTAATTACACCTCCTTTTTTCGAGCAGGTTGGCCCGAGTTTCTTTTTGACCCATTTTTTTCTTTGCAAGGGCCAGCCAGCGGAGAAAAAAGCCCAAAGAAAAAAACGGTTGCAGAGAAATGCAAGTATCTTTGGCTCGTATTCAGGCTTTTCACTCAGGTGCTCACCTCCTGAAATGCTGACCTGATAACAGATAAAATCTGCTCGTCAGTAAAGCATCTTTGTTGAATTGCACCTGCTCTGCATGCTGCAACACATGCTCCACAGCCTTTACAAAGTAGCTCGTTGACCTTGGCCTTTCCCTTATCATCCTTGTCAATGGCGTCAAAAGGACATACAAGGATACATGTCTCACACCCACTGCATATGTCTGAGTTCACGATGGAAATTACACCCTCAGCTTCTAAATAATCCTTAGAGAGTATTGTGCATGCCCTTGAGACCACGGCCTCGGCCTGCGATATGCTCTCGTCTATGAACTTAGGTGAGTGGGCAGAGCCACAAAGAAAGACACCTTCAGTGGCAAAGTCAACTGGCCGCAGCTTCATGTGGGCTTCCAAAAAGAAACCGTCCTTGGAAAGGGGAACCTTAAGGGATTTTGATAGGTCCTCGTTGTTAGGATCAGGAACCTGGGCAACGCTCAATACAACAAAATCCGGATTGAAATCGATATTTTCGTCAATCAATGGTTCCTTTACTGTGACCTTCAGTCTTCCCGATGCAACCTCGACTTTAGGTTTTGAGTCTACATCAAATCTTAAAAACGTTATACCTTCTTCCAGGGCCTTGTCGTAGAAATCTTCCCTAAAACCATAGGTTCTAATATCCCTATAGAGAACGTATACTTTTGCATCTGGCTCATGTTCTTTAATTTGAAGCGCATTTTTTATTGCTGTTGTACAGCATATTCTGGAGCAGTACGGAACCTTCTCTCCTCTTGAGCCCACGCACTGTATCATGATAACATTTTTTGGATTGATTTTATCCTCGGCAAGAAGTTGCTCAAGCTCCAATTGGGTTATTATCCTCCCGTCTTTACCGTACATGTACTCTGTAGGCTCGTACTCCAGGGCACCTGTTGCCACCACAACAACTCCATGTTCGATTTCATGCTCCATATTTTCAGAAAGAATCCTTGATTTGAAATTACCCACGTAACCCTCAATTGAAAGAATCTCTGCGCTTTTGAAGATCTCGATGTTTTCATTTTCCTCCACCAATTTGATTAAGCTTGCCAACTCTTTTTGCGGATCCTCCTGAGTCCCAGAATAGCGCAGGTGTCTTAAATTACCTCCAAGTTCCAAAGTTTTCTCCACAAGATACGCCTTGTATCCCTGCTTTGCAAATCCTAAAGCAGCGGTCATACCAGATATCCCACCACCTATTACAAGTGCGCTTCTGTTGATACCCAGTGTTGCCATTTTCAGGGGCTCAAGAAGCCTTGCCTTTGCAACAGCCATTCGAACAAGGTCTTTGGCTTTCTCTGTTGCAGAATCGGGCTCGTGCATGTGCACCCAGGAACACTGATCTCTTATATTCGCCATCTCGAAAAGATATGGATTCAATCCCGCCTCCGAAACAGTGGCCTGGAAAAGCGGCTCATGGGTTCTTGGAGTGCATGATGCAACTATTACCCTGTTGAGATTTTGCTCCTTCACCTTCTCCTTTATCTTCTCCTGGGTGTCCTGTGAACAGGTGTATAGATTATGCTCTGCATAGGCAACATTAGGCAAGGTCCTTGCATATTCCACAACCTCTGGAACCCTTACAACACCACCGATGTTTATTCCGCAGTGACATATAAAAACACCGATTCTTGGCCCCTCAAGTCTCACATCCTTTTCAGGAATAATTTCTCTTTTGGTGATCATGGTTCCTCTTTCTGTGGAAACCATAGCCGAGGCCTTTGAGGCTGCTGCAGAAGCCTGGGCCACTGTGTCTGGAATATCCTTTGGAGAGGAGAAGGCACCGCATACGAAAATTCCTTCCTTTGAAGTTGAGAGCGGAAAGAACTTCTTTGTGGCTGCGAAGTTATGCTCATTCAATTCTATTCCCAGCTTCTCGCTCAATCTAACTGCGTCCTTTGGTGCGTCTATTCCAACTGAAAGGATCACCATGTCGAATTCTTCTTCTTTTGGCTCGCTGTTTTCAATATAAGATATTATCAGATTCCTTGTCTTTGGATCCTCTCTTATACTTGCTGGCCTGCTTCTTGTGAATCCAATTTTGTATTCATCCTGTGCCCTGTTATAATAATCTTCAAATTCCTTGCCATACGTTCTTATGTCCATGTAAAAGATGTGACAGTCTAGACCTTCTGTATGCTCCTTTGCAATTATGGCCTCTTTAATCGAATACATGCAGCACACTGCAGAGCAGTAGCTCTTATCACACTGCTGGTCCCTTGAGCCCACACACTGGATGAAAGCTACTTTTTTTGGAATGTCATAATCAGATGGGCGGAGAACCATTCCACCGGTTGGGCCTGTTGCAGAAAGCAGCCTCTCAAATTCTATGCTGGAAACA
This sequence comes from Thermoplasmata archaeon, assembly GCA_020348445.1. Classification (GTDB taxonomy): domain Archaea; phylum Thermoplasmatota; class Thermoplasmata. The sequence continues at coordinate 2,993,377 of CP070751.1, read as the reverse complement.
ACATTTGGGTAGATACCGTAACCGTATTCCTTCTTTATCTCGGGATTGAATTCGTCGAAGCCCAAGGCCAAAATAATTGAGCCTACATAGATATCCTGCTCCTCTTCAGCTTGATCATATTCAATTGCATTTGCCTTGCACATCTTCTCGCAGATTCCGCAGCCAATACACGCTGTTTTGTCTATGATAAATGTGAGGGGGACAGCCTGGGGATAATTTATATGAACTGCAGAGCGGGGCAAAAGATCTTCATTGAACTCGTTTACTGCCTCGACGGGACATTCCTGGGCACAGACACCGCACCCCGTACATTTTTCTGCAGATACCCTTCTTGGATGCTTTGCCAAGGTGACTTTGAAGTTGCCTGGCTCGCCTTCTAGATTTTCTATTTCCGTGTTCGTGATAAGCTCGATATTTGGATGTCTTCCTGTTGCCACGAGCTTGGGAGCCATGATGCACATTGCACAGTCATTTGTGGGAAATGTCTTGTCCAGCTGAGCCATGACACCTCCTATGCAGGGGCTCCGTTCAAGTAAATAAACCTTGAAACCTGACTCCGCAAGATCAAGGGAGGACTGCATACCCGCTATCCCACCCCCCACGACGAGCACTGCTCCAACCTTTTTCTCCTCGCTCAATAGGGCACCTCCACAGTTTTGTACAAGGGCGATCTTTTCTTTATTCCGTGCAAGGCGATTTTCCCTTTGTGTCGAAGCCACATCACATGTTTTCCAATTTCCTGGCTCGGCATATTCATTCTTTTTGAAATCTCCTTGACTGACAAGGGTTTTTCTTTTGCAATCTGCAGGATCTTCTCCCGAACATGCTCGTCATCAAGAATATCTTTCATGAGCCTGTCAAAATCCTCCTGAGTTGACTTGTCACCGTAGACATTACCCTCCTCCACGAGCTCCCTTTCCTTGCCCATGAGTATTCTTACTCTGGATTCATCTGCAACTTTTTCTGCTGCTTTTAATTCTGAAAATATTTTTTCTTTTTCTTCTTTTTGGATCGACCCCAATTTTTTAATCAGGTCCGTGAATTCCTTGGCTGTATTTGCAAACCTTTCACCTTCTGAGGCTGAGATCCATTCCAATCTAAGCCTTCTTGGATCCACACCAGTCTTCTCAATCAGCTCCTTTGTCCATCTCATCTTTCTTTCGGTCATGAGATTACCTGAGATGTAGTGGCAATCCCCGGGATGACACCCAAGGACCAGCACACCATCCACGCCCTTTGATAATGCATCCAAGATAAATACTGGGTCCACTCTTCCAGAGCACATGACCCTGATGATTCTCAAGTTCGGCGGATACTGCATTCTGGAAATCCCGGCCAAATCAGCACCTGCATAACTGCACCAATTACAAGCAAAGGCAAGTATCCTCGGTTCGAAGTCAGGCACCTATTGCACCTCCTCAACAAATGCATCGATCTGAGCCTTCACTTGCTGGTCAGTGAAATGGCACATTACAATCGCATGTTTTGGACATGTGGCACCACAAACCCCACACCCTTTGCAGAGTGCTGAGACAACCTTGGCCTTCTGGGTTTCCTCCTCTAGCTCAACTGCATTATAGGGACAGTTTAAAACACAAATTCCGCATCCGAAACACAACTCCTCATCAACTTGGGACACTATTCCCTCTGCCGATATTTCGCTTTTACTAAGTATGGTGCACGCCCTGGCTGCTGCACCACTTGCCTGCGAGATACACTCGTTTACGAACTTTGGAGAATGAGCCGCACCGCAAAGGAATATTCCATCTGTGGCAAAGTCCAGTGGTCTGAGTTTCATATGAGCCTCTAAAAAGAAACCGTCCTTGCTTATTGGTACCTTCAACATCTTTGCGAGGTCTGTGTTTTCTTTTCTTGGCTCCATTCCAATTGAAAGAACAACTTTATCGGGTTTTATTTTCAAGATATTTTTGAGAATGGGATCAACTACCTCAACCACCAAACCTTCCTCGTCTTTTACCTTGGGTTTATGCTCATCATTGTACAAAATGAACTTCACTCCTTCATCAGATGCCTTTGCATAGTAATCTTCTCTGAATCCGTAAGTTCTCATATCTTTGAAGAGAACATAAATTTCAGCATCTGGATTTTTTTCTTTTATCCTAAGTGCATTTTTCACTGCCTGGGTGCAGCAAATCCTACTGCAGTACTCGTGATTCTCATCCCTGGAGCCAACGCATTGGATCATGACAACTGAATCTGTTTTGAATTTTTTATTCTCAAGCATTTTCTCCAATTCGAGTTGGGTAATTACGCCCTTATGTTTTCCATAAAGATACTCAGAGGGATCGTATGGATTTGAGCCCGTGGCAACTATTATTGTACCATGTTCCAAATTCTTGGATTCGCCCGCGTGCGTAAAAGTTGTGGTGAAGTTACCAACATAACCTTGTATATTTTCTAAAATGGCTTCTGTTAAAACCTCGATTTTATCATGCTCTCTAACTTCCTTTACCAGTCTTTTAAGAAAATTTTGTGGATTCTCACCTTCAAGAAGACAACTCACTAAATTGAGATTCCCGCCGAGTTCCTTCTTCCTTTCAACAAGAAACACCTTAAAGCCACTGTCTGCAACATCCTTGGAAGCGGTCAGACCCGATATACCCCCTCCAATTACAAGGCATGTTGGAGTTACTGCTAGACTTTCCCTTGTAAGGGGTGTAAGTAGATTGGATTTGGCAACTATCATCCTCACAAGGTCCTTGGCCTTTTCTGTTGCCCTCTCAGGCTCCCTCTGATGCACCCAAGAGCATTGATCTCTGATATTGGCCATTTCAAAAAGATATGGATTCAAGGCAGCCTCGGAAATAGTGCTCTGAAAAAGCGGCTCATGTGTTCTCGGAGAGCAGGCTGCAACAACCACCCTGTTTAGATCGTGCTCCTTGATCTTCTCCTTAATTATTCTTTGAGTGTCATAGGAGCATGTGTAAAGGTTGTCCTCTGCATATACGACATTGGGCAGGGTCCTTGCGTACTCCGCAACGCTGGGTACATTGACTGTTGCCCCGATGTTGATTCCACAGTGACAAATGAAAACACCTATCCTAGGTTCCTCTTCAGATACGTCCGTTTCAATTATCTCCTCTTTTTCCCGACCTATCATTCTCATATCGGGAGGTATGAGAACCGAGGCCTTTGCCGCAGCACCCGAGGCCCCTGCAACAGAATCTGGTATGTCCTTTGGCTCTGTAAAAACTCCCCCAGCGAAAATTCCTAGCCTTGTGCTTTGAAGGGGTGAGAAAGCCGATGTCTCACAGAAGCCGTACTTGTTGAGCTTGATGTCAAGAACCCCAGCCAGTTTATCGGCATCCTTGGGCCTGGCAAAACCATTTGACAGAACAACCATATCGAAGGCCTCTTTTTTTGGCTCGTCATTTTCATCAGTGAAATGAACAATGGGATTTTGGTATTCATCACCTTGTATCTCTGCCACCCTGCATCTGACGAACTTAATGCCCATGTCCTTGGCACTCTTGTAGTAGGAGTCGAACTCCTTGCCAAAGGCGCGGATATCCATGTGGAATATGCTGATATTCAGATCAGGAGAATGCTCCTTTGCTATTATCGCCTCCTTTATTGAGTACATACAGCATGCAGAAGAACAGTACCTAACACCTTTGTTTCTGTCCCTTGAGCCCACGCATTGAATAAATGCCATGCTCTTTGGCTCCTTAAAATTAGAGAGCCTTTTTATATGTCCGCCAAAAGGTCCTGATGCATTCAGTATCCTTTCGAATTCCATTGCAGTTATGACATTCGAAAGCCTATCATAACTAAGTTCAGGCCTTGTATCTGGTGATACAAATTCATAACCCGGAGCCACGATGATGGCACCTGCATCCAGTTTCAGCTTTTTGTCCTCTTGCTCAAAATCAATGGAACCTTTCTCACATGATTTCTGGCATATCTTGCATGTTCCCTTGGCGAAATGGATGCAGCGCTCTTTGTCAATAAGGTAGATTAAAGGCATGGCCTGGGGAAATGGAGTGTAAATCACGCTTCTTTCCTTTAGACCCAAGTCGAACTCCGAGGTAATGGGTTTCGGTTCATTCTTCGATATCTTGCCAAGCTTAATGGCGTCAGTGGGACAAACAGATTCACAGGCTCCACATGTTATGCAAACATCGGAGAGCCTACCAAAGGGTGTATCCAGTCTTCGGCTTGCACCCCGACCTGAAAATCCCAGTGCATAAACTCCCATTCTTTCATTGCATACGCGGATGCAGAGCCCGCATAGAATGCATCTATTTTCTTTGTCCTCGTTTTCCTTGAATCTCGTATCGGTAATACCGTAATATTTGGCCATATCCCTGATTTCCTTTGAATCAGGTGCCTGGGCCATGAGGGCTTCAAGTGTCATTTTTCTAAGTTTCAAAACTCCCTCTGATTCTGTATTTACTTCAATTCCTTCAGATATTGGAAAGCTGCATGATGCTGTGAATTTACTGCGGCCACCCTTTGCCATCTCCACAATGCATAATCTACATGCACTGTAGGGTTTTAATGCCACATGATTGCACAGTTTGGGAATATAAAAACCGTTTCTCTGTGCAACATCAATGAGCATTTCACCTGGCTTTCCCTGAACTTCCACACCGTTTATGGTGAACTTGATGAATTCTTCTTCTGTCATCAGTTCACCTCCACGGCATCGAACTTGCAGGAATCCTCGCAAATGCCGCACTTGATGCATTTATCCTGATCTATGTCATGGACTTCCTTCTTTTCACCTGAAATAGCGTCTTGGGGACAGTTCTTCTTACAAACCTCGCAGCCCGTACATTTTTCAGAATCGATTGTGAACGTGATTAGAGCCTTGCATACTCCGGCAGGGCATTTTTTATCCACTATGTGGGTCAGATACTCGTCTTTGAAATATCGAAGCGTTGTTTGCACCGGATTTACCGCAGTGGTACCAAGTTGGCATAAGGATCCATTTGTTATCCAAAAACCGAGCTCCTCAAAGAAATCTAGATCTTTTTCACTTCCCCTTCCCTCGCAGATATCAGTTAACATATGATGAAGCTGTATCAGGCCGTTTCTACAAGGCACGCATTTTCCGCAGGATTCATCCTTGAGGAAGTTCGTGAAGTACCTTGCAACATCCACCATGCACGTTCGGTCGTCCATCACTATCATACCGCCAGAGCCCATCATGGACCCAGCTTCAGTGAGCTTTTCATAATCCACTGGGAGATCAAGCAGATGTTCTGGTATGCAACCGCCCGAGGGACCGCCGGTCTGGACGGCCTTGAACTTCCTTTCCCCGGGAATACCCCCACCGATTTTGAAGATAATATCCCTCAATGTCGTTCCCATGGGGACCTCGACAAGGCCCGTGTTGTGAATCTTTCCTACCAAAGAGAAGATTTTCGTGCCCTTGCTCTTGTCCATTCCGATCTTTGAATACCAATCTGCCCCAGAATTGATGATAAGAGGAACATTTGCCCAGGTCTCCACATTGTTAAGGTTGGTGGGTCGATCCCAGAGGCCCTTTGTTGTTGTATGGATGTGTTTTGCCCTTGGCTCTCCTGGTTTGCCTTCGATGGAAGCCATGAGTGCCGTGGATTCACCGCACACAAATGCACCACCACCGCGGCTCAATTTTATTGTAAAGTCAAATCCAGAGCCAAGAATATCCTTTCCCAAAAATCCATATTCCCTTGCCTGTTTAATGGCATTTTTTAGGGTGGAAACAGCAAGTTCGTACTCATTTCTGACATAAATATATCCATTGTGGGAGCCTATGGAATATGCCCCGATTATCATACCCTCCAAGACGCTGTGGGGGTTGCTTTCTAAAAGGTTCCTGTCCATGTACGCTCCTGGGTCACCTTCGTCTGCATTGCAGATAACATATTTGATATCATCTTCTGCTTCGGTATTTCTGCATGATTCCCATTTTCTACCTGTTGGAAAACCAGCACCTCCACGACCCCGAAGGCCGGACTTTTTGATTTCTTCTATGATCTCATCAGGTTTCATGCCCGAAAGTACCTTAGAAAGTGCAGAATATCCTCCAGATGCTATATAATCCTCGATTTTGTCAGGATCGATATTTGAATTGTTGCCTAAAAGGATCCTGTTTTGCTTTGAATAAAATGGTATGTCATCTTCAAGTTCGATTCTCTGCTCGTCCAATGGATTTACATAAAGCAGTTTTTCAATTATTTCACCCTTGAGAATTGTCTTTGCTACAATATCCGAAACATCATCCACTTTAATGTTTTTGTATAGAATCCCCTTGGGTTTGATCACGATGATTGGCTCAAGTTCACAAAAGCCCAAACATCCAGTTGTCAGGATTTCCACTTTATCCTTTTGGCCATTTTTTTCAATCTCATCAAACAAAGCAGATGTAACTTGCTCGCTTTTTTGAAGCTGACAGCATGTCGCCTTTGTGGAAATCAAGACCTTCGTTTTCTTGCCGCCTTTTGAGGACGAAATCCTCTCCCTCAACTTTTCTAATTCCTCGAGGCTACTTATTTTCTTCATGGATCATAGCCCCCCTTCTTCCAGCTCTGATTTGAGGATTTTCTTGACCTTGCTTGGACTCATATTCCCGTGATATTCTTTGTCCAAGACCATAACAGGGCCCAAGGCGCAGGCCCCAAGACAGTTCACCGTCTCCAGTGTGTATTGCAAATCTTCTGTTGTTTCTCCTGGCTTTACATCAAGAATCCGCGTGATCTCGTCCAAAACAGCCCTTGTTCCCCTTACATGACAGGCCGTACCCTGGCACACCTTGACTATATGCTCGCCCCTGGGCGTTAAGGAAAAAGCTGTGTAAAAGGTGGCAACATGGTATATCTGGCTTAGGGGAATGCCCAATTTTTCCGATACGTACCTCAAGGCATTTTCAGGTAAGTAGTTGAATTCCTCGTTTATATCCTGGAGAATTGAGATAAGCACGCCCACCTCGTCCTCATATTTTTTTAGTATTGTATCGATTTTAGTAAGCTCATTTTCTTCAATCTTTTCGCGCACACTTTCTTTCTCTGGAATCTGGTATTCGTATTTAACTGGACAAGTTGCCGCACATATGCCACATCCAGTGCAGCTCTCCTCATCTACATATCTGGCCGACTTCAACACCTTGACCTTGAATTCACCCTCCTCTCCTTGGAGTTCCTCGATTTCAGATAGAGTCAATAATTCGATGTTGGGATGACGTCCTGCCTCAACAAGTTTCGGGGATAGAATGCACATTGAGCAGTCATTGGTTGGGAACGTCTTGTCAAGCTGTGCCATTCTTCCCCCGAGGCTTGGTGACTTCTCTATGATATAGACGTGTATGCCCTGCTCTGCCAGATCCAGCGCCGCCTGGACTCCTGCGATTCCACCTCCGATTACAGCTACTCCTTTTCCCATCAGTTTATCTCCCCAAAGGATACAAAAAAGCTCAAGATTCCCAGAAAGTAGTTATTTTTGCCATGTAAGTCAACAATACTGCCCCCCGAATACCATGCTGGTTTTGGGAATGATCATGTCTATAAAAATAAATCTACGTCATCCCCGAGACTTTTTGGAACTGGCCAGATTGTGCCTTGATACCACCTCGATTTCGATATAGTTAATAGTTTATAAATAGTTTATCTGAAACCGTCGGTGACATATAAGGGTGTCTAGGGAGTAAAATAAAAAAAATAAAAGAGGGAGGGGTTATCGCAATAAACGAAGGGATAGGGGTTAATCCTCAACTTTTAATTCTGCGGAACTGGTCCATAGGCCGTGAATATTGCAGAAAGAGGTGGCCAGCACGGTTCCTGTCATTCCAGATTTCATTGTGCAGACCACCTCAGGTTGGGTATAAATCGAGCTGGTATTGGGGCCCTCGGAGGAAGCACCGTGGGCAGAGAATTCAAATCTTCCGATAGAGTAAGGGAACCTACCTTGGGAAGGTAAAAAGAACAACTCAATCCACCCTATATGATGTTCAGTGGTGTTCGGATGGGGTATCTCTTTTCCTACGCTCACGGTTATTTTTACCAGCTCGTCTTTTTTTATTTTATCTGGGAGTGATATCACTGGTACATGTTTTTCGACTTTCCAATCCGCAGTTTGAAATAGATCCTTTATTTCTCCCATTTTTTCACCCATATTCTACAATACCCCCATATCATTGCTTATATTAATTGAATTTTCAAAATCTGTTACAAAACACATATATCTGAAATGCAAATCATATACAAATTATATACAATTTCAATATGATGAATCCTCATTAAAACGTGATATGAACAAAAATTATATATTAGAAATATCAATAAAAATAAAAAAATTGAGGGGGGAGATAACCAAGATTGGGCTAAGGTTTCCCTCTATAGGGTCACACCTAACTGTCCCAGCATCCCGAGACGGTCAAAATATATGTGTTCCTCTGCTATCTTGCCGTTCTCAAACCTCAATGTAGAACCTAAAGGAAGTTTGATGGGTTTGTTGGTTGGAGGAATCGGTTTACCCCCTGGGCCTGGTAGTGATCCCTTATGTGTTCCTGTTAGTGTATAACCAACATAGGCCCAATCTCCTTGACCGAACATCTGGTCCCTAGTCATTTTAAAATCTGGAAAAGCACTTAGTAAGCCTTGAACTACTTCAACATGGGCAGTAATGCCTTTTGTGGGTTCAGGCCTCATGGGACTGTACGAGATAACATCTTCAATGTGATGTGAAGCAAAGGCCTCCCAATCCCTGCTGTTGGAAGCCTCGTCAACGGCTTTTATCACCTTCAAGTTTTCTTCTACACTCATTCTGTTTCACCTCCTGTTCTGTTTTATCATGAAATCCACAATCACATCATCTATATATATCAAAATTTCAAAATCTCATATAAAAAAATTATATTTCTCTTACAAGTTGCATACAAATTTGGTACAATTCTAAAAATAGTAATTAATTTATAAAAAAAAAGATGATGGATAGGAATACCCCATCCTAGTTCTTTTAGGCTCAGTTATCTTGTGTTGATGTATTTTATTATGTTCATGGTCAGGGTGGGTGGTTTCCAAATACCACGCTGTAGCTCAAGGATGCCCGAGCTTTTACAGTCAGTGTCACCTCGTCTGTTGGACTGATTGAAACTCCATTGACAATCGTGGCAGTAACAGTCCAACCGCTTTGGATTTCTTCTTTGATAATGTATGTTCCATCCTTGGGAGCATATATTATAACGCAGCCCTCACAACAGGTATAATATATGTTTTCAACTCCAAGTGGATCTAATACAGTTATCTTCCATCCCGAAATCGCTATTTCATGTGTGTCCCAGACACCATTGCTATTGCAGTCACGCCACTTACAGATCTTGATCTCTGGTGTCTCTGGAGGCTCTTTTGGCAATCTCACCTTGAAGTTGTCTGTTTTAGAGTACCTTGGAATAAAGCCGTGGTAGTACCCTGGTTTGTATCCATTGTCGACCTTGCTTGGATCTCCTACGAAATGCTCAATTGGCGTTGCCCAAACCTTGTATACGCCTCCTTTATTTGGAGTGTCTTTGTAGGGCATTAGCTGTATGGTAAGGGCATTGTGGTCAAGATCCTCACCAACGTCATGTTGTCCATTCTCCTTTCCATCGATATGGCATGGTATTTCCTTTGCGTTTTTTCCATTACCAACTGTGTATGTACATCCTCTCTCCATTGAGACGTACTCCACGATTACTCCACCTTCCACCCGAAACTCCCTGCAGCCTACACAATCTATGGACAACAGCTTTTTTCCCGATGGATTAGTCACCTGGAAATAGTAATTACCATCAGGAAGTCCCGCTGCGTCAGGCGGGGCATTTGGTCCGGGTCCGCCATCTAAATATACGTCCCTTTTGTCCTCGTAGATGTTCGCATTCACCCTCGAGCCATCCTCCAATGTAGTGAAAATAGCACCACTTACTGGGGAAAGGCTTGCATTGCTGTTCTCTGCCCCTGTTAATGCAACAACTATAACAGTGGCGGCCATCACTGTGATCACTAAAATACTCATTATTTTTCGTATTCCATCCATAATTCTTTACCTCCATTTTTCATCCTTGCATGCATTATCCGGTTATACGGACGGGGGGATACCGTAACCTGTATAAATTAAGATTTCTGTTTTGTAGAAGAATTATCATATTATTTTTATATAAATTTCTTATAAATTATTAACAATTTCATAATTAAAATAATAGTGGTGACTATTTCAATTTTAATACATTAAATAAATAAAATATAGGGATGAGAATTTATTTATATCAATCTCATTCCCTATTAACTAAAAAAGGTTCGTTCTTTACTACCTTTACTGCCCTGGTGTGGGACCGACACCGAGCTGCTGCATCATTCCTGCAATATCGGCAACTCCCCAGCGCTCAGCCACCTTACCTTTTGATAATCTGACGATATCTATTCCGCTTATGCTGATCTCCTTTCCAGTAGCTGGAATCCCCATGAATTCACCTTTGTGTGTTCCACGCATGGTTAGCCTGGCTACAACCCTATCATCCTCGGACACCATATCCTCAACTGTGGTATGTAAATCCGGGAAAGCGGAACGCAGCGTACCAAAGAGCAGTTTTACACCTTCAGGTCCTTTTGGCATGTCAGGCATAGCCGGGGTACGATCCACAAAATCTGAAGTTACCAGCTCCTCAGCTTTGTTCAGATTTCCATTATTATGGATCTCCTCGTACATCCGAGTAACAATGGCCTTGTTTTCTTCTTTTGACATATTTTCTTTCACCTCCTCCCATTTCTGGGAATTTGAGTATTTATATTGCGCCCTTCTTCGGCGCTATCAATTGTTCAATTATGCTATATTAGTAGAAGTCTAGCTAATGCGGAAGTCCCTCCTGTGGGATTATTCAATTCTATTCCTCAATTCATTCTACTAGAACCACTGTGTTGCGTCAGCATCCAGTGTCAGGTCGTTTAGAGTTGCAGCGCCAACGATCTTCACACCTGGCCTTAGGTCTACCTTCTCCCAACCCAGCATCTGCTTTGACGCTTCGCATACAAGGATCTCTACACCCATTTCTAGGGTCTTGTCCAGCATTTCTCCTACGCTTGGAAATGATCCAAGCTTTATCTTTTCCGCTTCACCTGGTCTTAGGATCTTCAATCCCTGGCCAAGATAGTAAACCACGGGCTTGAGCTCCATATGCTTAGCAGTCTGCGCCAAGACCAAAGGAGAGTACTGTCTCTCCGGGACATCGCTTGTCTGCACATACAATATAAATTTCTCATCTGTCATTTTTTAAACCTCCATATTCTATTTTATCTTCTCATCATCCTTTTTATTTAGAACATTTACAGGCTCGCATACAGGGCTGTTAGACAACACTACCATTGGCTTTTTCTCAGTGGTAAAATAATGCGATTTAGCTTTAGGAACCAAAATCAACATACCCTCTTTTATGGCTCTGTTTTCTTTGCCAATAGATATTTTCCCAGAGCCCGAGACGATGTAATGAATTTCATCACTTTCAGAATGCATATGAGCCGGGATCTTTGTATTGGGTGGGATCATCAAAACAGTGGCCATGAGCTGGTCAGTTAGTATCGGCACCTTTTTGACAACTTTGAATCCTTGTGATTCATTGAGATCAAAAATCTCAACTGATTCCGTGAAATCTCCATTTAACACCCTTTTCTTTTTGGACACACCTGTATCATCTGATTTCTTCATTTTTCTTTCCTGTTTCAGGTCAAATCCCACCTTTGTAATTACCATGATTGCCTTGAATCCCAATCTAAATCAAAAAAGAAATTGAGCACCGAATGAAAATTCGGCGCAAAATATCTCATAGAATCTATTCCTTCTTAATGAGCTTTTTCAAATCCGCGATCATCTTAGCGTCATTCAATTGCTCATCTGTATACCCGTGGACCGCCTTTGCGTGCTGCCCAGCATCCATTAGAACTTCATTGTCGGTTTCACCACGGGCCACATAGGGACACTGTGTCCCCGTATCCTTACAAGCCAAAGTCACTGTCATATTTTTTCACCTCAATCTCCGTGTAGGAAATCATCTATATATATCAGATTTTCAAAATCTGGTGAAAAACAATTATAATTCTTTAATAGATTAGATACAAATTAGTTACAATTTTGAGTGACAAAACCTTAAATATCGTGTGAATTAATACAAAGAAAAATCCTTAAAGGCATAAACCCTTATTGATAAAATAGAATTAATATGGAGGAGGCGGATCAATTTGAGACAATTAACGAAAACACTCTCATATCTGATTCTAGGTCAAAAAGGCGGTCATAACAGGATTCAAATTCTCGAGCTGCTCAACGAAAGACCTTATAATCTCAATCAACTGGCCGAAATCTTAAATCTCAATTATCGCACAGTAAAACATCATGTGGATGTTCTTCTAAAAAATGAACTGGTAAGCACATCCAAGACTGGAGGATACGGCGAGGTATATTTCTTAACCCCAGATATGGAAGGAAACATGGAGATCTTCAGGGATATCATTAAGAAATTCGAGAAATCCAAGAAGCTAAAAGACTTTACATCTTCACCAAAATTCTTCCAGAATGTGATGGAACAGACCAATGATGCAGTAATTATTATTAACAAAGAAAGCCAGGTGTTTTTTTTAAACCAGAGTGCAGAGGAATTGTCCGGCTATAAGGAAGAGGAGATCATGGGTGACTCTCTTCAAATATTTCCTGATTCCAAAACTCTGGACGAATTGATTAATAAGGTCTCCAATGGTGAATCTGTTGTGGATTATGAAACCAAGCTTAACCACAAATCAGGAGAATCCATAGAAGTTGCCCTTACAATGGATGGCATAAAGGATGAAAACGATAATCTTATTGGGTTTTCGATTTTATCAAGGAACATCACAAAACGTAAGCAAGCCGAGGAAGCCCTGATTCGTAGTGAGGAGAGATATGCACTAGCTCAGAAAGCAGCCAATATCGGAAGTTGGGATTGGAATATCATTACAGGTGACTTATTCTGGTCAGATACCATCGAACCTTTATTCGGTTTCTCTAAGGGGGAATTCGGTGCCACCTACGAAGACTTCTTAGAAAGCGTCCATCCCGACGATAGAGAATTTGTAAAGGATTCAGTAAACCTCAGTGTAGAAGAGGACAAGGAATATTCAATCCACCATCGCATTGTCTGGCCTGACGGAACAGTCAGATGGGTTTCAGAAACTGGTGATGTCATTAGAAACGCAGAAGGGAAGCCAATTCGAATGCTCGGTATTGTTCAGGATATCACAATAAACAAGGTGGCAGAGGATAGAATAAGATATCTGAATGATTTGCTCACGGCCATGAAGGATATTGGACAGATAATAAGTTACGAATCCGATTTAAGGGGACTTATGCAGGGGTCCTGTGAAAAGCTGGTTGAAACAAGGGATTATCTCGATATATCTATCGTTGTTCTCGATGAATCCAAGGGAAGGATCGTTCCCACAGGGCATTCAGGCAAGCATGAAAGGGATACATGGGAAATCTCTCAAGATGGAGAGGGAACTGCACCTGAATGCATCAAGGCGGTTTTAAAATCTGGATCGAATCAAATATTGGATAGAAACGAAGGATACTGCACAAGTTGTAAATATTGCAAACATGAAGAGGATCATCAGACCATTTTGATTCCAATGAAGCATCAGGATAAGGTTGTGGGCATAACCATCGTCTGCTCTGATGCGGAACATGAAATTGATGCCGAAGAAATAAATATACTTGAGGAGCTGGCAATTGACCTATCATTTGCGAGAGCTAAAATAATAACAGAGGAGGCATTGAAAGAGAGCGAAGAAAGATACAGGGTAGCCTTTAATACCTCACCTGATCTCTTCTATCGAATCAGCCCCCAGGGAGAAATTCTGGATTGTAATGACACAGCAATAAAAACCCTTGGTTATAAAAAATCTGAGCTGATTGGTATGCCCCTTTTCAATATATATGCAGATGAATTCAAAACAGATGCAAAAAAATTCTTTATGGAATGGCAAAAGACAGGCAAATTACGCAATAAAAAACTTAAAATAATTACAAAAGAGGGACAGAAAATCGATATCGAGCTCAACGTTAACACAATCTATGATCATGACGGTAATGTTGTATCATCAATCTCGGCTCAGAGAATCATTCCAGAAACCAAGTAAATCCAATTATCAATTGGAAAACAAAACGGGATTAATTTGCACATAATTTGCATCTAAATTATGAATCATATATGTATATTCTTTAACAGATTTTGAAATATCTATTAATTATGATTCAGCAATCATATCATCATGAAAATGTGGAGGTTAAAAAATGGCAAAGAATAGTGAAAAGAAAGGTAAAGGTTCCAAAAAAGAAGAGAAGTCTAAAAAGTTGATTCCTCGGGAACCATCAAGATCACACTCACCAGATAAACTGCGAAGTTTTGACCAAGAATTAGAAGAGTTCAGACGAAATATCGATCGAGCGCTTTGGTGGCCTCGCACAAGAATTGGCTCTACACTTCTAAATTGGCCTGATTTTTATTTGCCAAAGCTGGACTGGGCCGAGACAAGACAACCTTTAATAGACATCAAGGATACAGGAAAAGAACTGGTGATAGAGGCCGAAATGCCTGGTATTCCCAAAGAGAATATCGATATCCAGTTAACAGAAAATTCCATAGAGATCTGTGGGGAAATGAAATCTGTGGAGGAGGAAGAAGAGGGTTACTTTCATCAAGAAAGGAGATTCACAACCTGTTACAGAAATATGCCCTTACCAACCGAAGTCATTCCCAACATGGCAGATGCCACATTGGAGGATGGAATCCTATACATAACATTACCTAAGAAAAAGCCTATATCTAAGGAAAAAACCCACTCAGTAAAAGTCAAATAATCTCCTTTTTTTCTTTTCTCCTACAAAATCTTTAAAATCAGTGGGACGATATTTAGGAAAGTGAAACAATAGTGTAATGGAAAAAAATGGGGTATTATGCTTAAACTCTACAACACCATGACCAGAAATAAAAAAACCTTCATACCAAGACAGAAGAAGGAGGTCAAGATATTCACCTGCGGTCCATCCATATATCAAAGACCGCATTTGGGGAATTGGAGAACCTTCCTATATGAAGACATTTTAGTAAGGTACCTTGAATATTTAGGCTACGATGTACAGAGGGTTTTGAACTTCACAGATATTGAGGATAAAGCTGTAGAGGAGGCAGAAAAAGAGGGTGTTGAGGTAAAGGAACTAACCGAGAAGATAGCGAATACATTCTACAAAGAAACAGAGCTTTTACACATAAAATCCCCTACCTACAATCCGAGATCCTCCACAACCGTGGATCAAGCGGTTTACCTGATAAAAGCACTCTTGAAAAAGGAAATTGCATATTGGCATGAGGGGGATGTGTTTTACGATCCCCTCAAGTTCAAGGGTTTTGGTAGATTATACAGATTGGACATGTCCCTCTGGCCCACTAAAAAGAGGCATTTTAAAAAGGACACCTATTCTGGTATGCGCTGGAACCTGGGTGATTTCATCTTGTGGCATGGATGCGAAGAAGGAGAAAAGGTATGCTGGGATGAGGAGTTGGGAAGAGGAAGACCCTCCTGGAACGTCCAGGACCCTGCAATGGCTACCAAATACCTGGGATACAAAATCGACATTCACTGCGGAGGTATCGACAACCTTTATAGGCATCACGACTACAACCTGGCTGTGGTGGAGGGCGTTTCTGGGGAGACATTTGCCAATTACTGGCTCCACGGCGAGCATCTGCTTCTAAACGGAAAGAAAATGTCAAAGAGCAAGGGCAATGTGGTGTACATGGAGGACTTTTTAACCATAGGCTATAGTTCAGAGCATATCCGTTTCTATTTGATATATGGGCATTATAGAAAGAAGATGAATTTAACAAATGAAAGATTTCAAGAAGCTGCTAAAAGATTGAAAAGCCTGAGAGAGATGATCAAGGAGCTTATTGAGCCTAAAGGAATCAGAAAATCGAGGTCTGAGGTGAAGGATTTAATTACCCAACTGACCCAAGACTTTGAAGAACATATGAACGATGATTTGAATGTCAAGGGAGCATTTGATTCCATATTTGAGAATCTTTCTTCCCATTTAAACATCAAATTAGAGGGGGGACTCGGTGATGGCGACTGCAAGCATATATATCAAAAATTGAGGAATATTGATGAAATACTCCAGGTCATATTTACCTAAAGTCTATAAATATAATAATCCGCCACCATATCAAGAAGATGAGGAGGTAATATATTGAAGAAATACGTAAAGAAAAGGATACTGTTTCTCATAACACTTCTTTTTTTGCTCATTTTGTTGTCTCAAAGAGCACAAGCTCACCCCCCCTCTAGCATGGCACTTGAATATGATTACTCCACACAGACCTTGAATGTTACGATTTCCCATTCAGTTGGAGATCCAAATAGTCATTACGTTGAAAGTGTGGAAATCCTGAAAAATGATGTAGAATCCATTACAACTGATTACACGAGCCAGCCCTCAACATCAACTATCTCATATACTTACGATATTTCAGCTTCAGATGGTGACAACTTTGAGGTTACTGCCACATGCAATCAATTTGGAAGCATTACTGAGGAAATACAAGTTGATGAGCCCTCACCAGATCAGATAATCCTTGAAGTGACCCCCACAATATCCACCATCTCAGAGAACGGAATACAGATTTTTGATATCTCGGTTTTTGCGGGGGGTGAGCCCCTTGATGATGTTACATTCGGAATTGATGTGGTCTATGGCTCTTTTTCAGGCCCTCAAAGAACTGGACAAGGAGAGTTCAACTTCACCTATTATGCCCCTGATGTAACAAAGAAACTAACAGAGACCATTGATATCGAGGCAAGCAAGGACGGCTATGATGATGCAGATTCAAAATTGAAGTTCACAATAACCGATTCAGCGGAGCCAACTGAAACATGTCCGACCCTGGACGGAATCATCGAATCAGGTGAATACGAGTTTTCAGCATCATTTTCAGGTGGCGAATTTGTCATTCACTGGCGCGTGGAAAACGACACCATAATAATGGCCATGGAAGGGAAAACAACTGGATGGGTGGCAATTGGAATAGAGCCTTCTGACAAGATGAAGGATGCCGATATGATATTTGGATGGGTTTCAGATTCCGGTGTTGCAAGCGTACTTGACTGCTTCTCAACAGGAACCTTTGGCCCGCATCCACCAGATACCGAGCTGGGTGGAACCTCAGATATATTATGTTATGGTGGAACAGAGTCAGGCGGGAAGACCATAATCGAGTTCAAGCGTCTATTGTCAACTGGTGATTCAAAAGACAAGGACATACCATCAGAGGGTGAAATCACTATAATCTGGGCTACGGGTCCTGATGATGACTTCGAATCCCAACATGGCGGTAGTAGTGATAACCGAGGATATGGTAAGGTGGATATCGGCACAGGGGAATACGAGGAAATAGAGATCCCGGCCTTCTGGATATTTCATGCCACCCTCATGATCGTAGGTTTTATTCTCATGCTTTTGGGAATTATTATAGCGAAGGTTTTTAAAAAGAAAAAATGGTGGCTTAAGACCCACAAAATATTGGGAGTTTTGGGCGCAATTTTTTCAATTGCAGGGCTTTTGATGGCGTTCATCATGGTCTCTATGGGATCAGGGGAACATTTCCATGTCCCGCATGCCTATTTGGGGATATTAGCCATGATTTTTGCTATTCTTGCCCCGAGTTTGGGTTTTGCACAGTTTAAGGTGAAGAAGAACAAATCAAAAATACGTTTTACCCATCGATGGGTGGGACGCATAGCGATAGTTTTAATGCTATTAAATATCATATCAGGATTGCTTTTAGTTGAAATAATTTAAAAATATGGGAGGTGAAGGAAAATGGAAGAAGTTAAAGTTGGGGATTCAGCAAAGGATTTTACGCTTAAGGACCAGAATGGGGAGGAAGTCAAATTATCCTCGCTTGCAGGCAAGAAGGTGCTGCTCTCATTCCACCCTTTGGCCTGGACAGAGATCTGCGCAAAGCAGATGCAGTCACTTGAGGCGAACAAGGAGACCTTCGACTCCATGAATACTGTGGCTCTGGGAATGAGCGTTGATACAATTCCCAGTAAAAAGGCATGGGCTGATGTTCTAGTCATAAGAAACACTCAATTGCTATCTGATTTCTGGCCCCATGGTGAAGTCGCTAAAAGCTATGATATATTCAATGAAGAGCGCGGGATTTCAAAAAGAGCTAACATCATAATTGACGAAAACCAGAAGATCGCCTTTGTCAAAGTTTACGAGATCAAGACACTGCCCGATATAAACGAGATAATCGAGTTTATCAGGAATATGTAAGAACGTTCTCTTTCTATTTAGCAGAAAAATGGGTCTATTGAGGGATTATAATAAGGATTTGCACCCTCATAGAAGAGCTTTCCTCAGAAACATCGATTTTTCACCCTTAAATGTCATCTTTTATAGTATGGGTGTCTATTTTGATAACATATACATAAAATTTAATAATAACCTATTATATGGATGGACATTCAATTGGATGCAATGTGTATATTTCGTTGGAAGATGATATGATTTGAGGGGTCTGATTCGTGCGTAAAATCCGCGTATTAGCATTGGTATTACCGGTATTATTCATAATTGGAGGACTCTTCCAATCTATAAACTTGATAGGAGTTTCTTCTGCCATAGATGTAGACGATGGGACTTTAACTGATTGGGAATATGCCTTTCTACAATTGTATGATAACAGAGATGAGCCGTCCCTCTCAATGACTGATTTGACGTTTGTTGCATTTGATTATGACGATACCTGGCTTTACGTTCGCTGGGATATATTCAATGACAGCACAAATCCAGAGGTCCTGTATGATATGGGTATCAACCTCACTGGGACTGGTACTACCTGGGATATATTTGTGTCGGCGCATATCGAAACAATAGGCGTTCCTACATTAACAAACATATCGATTCGGATAATAGAGCAAAACAAGGATGTATATCTCTGGAACGGAACTGATGATGGAAACATGGACGAAGACGGTACCCTCTATCTTGATCCAGCTCCAGGAATACCCCCTGGTAATCACTCTGTTGAGGCCCGTTTTCCCCTGTCCATTCTCGGAATAACGACTGGGGTGATCTTCGGTCAATTCAGATCACATGCTTCTGGTTCTGTAAGATCGAATACAAAAGATACGGTCCCTGACGATGATGAGGACTATATTATTTTAATAATAGATTACACCCCACCTGAGCTCAGCAATCTAAATGACAACCCAGATCCTCAGGAAAACGGTGGCCCAGTGAACATCACCGTGGATGTTTGGGATGATATCGGAGTTAAATCAGTGTGGATAAATATCACATATCCCAATGGCAGTTGGACAAATGAAACCATGAAAAATACGACAGGAAATGGGTGGTATTTTGAAGAAATATTCGACGATCTCGGTCTTTACTACTACACGATCTGGGCAAATGACACGAGGTATTGGAACTCCACTGGTCCTGGTAATTTCACTATACAGGACACAGACGGTCCGTTTTTCGACAACCTAATGGACACACCAGATCCACAGGAGAACGGGGATTTTGTGAACATCACAGTGGATATAACCGATGATATTGTTGATGTAGACAGTGTTAGGATCAACGTGACTTACAATGGATTTTCAACAAATCAAAGCATGCTAAAAGGTCCTGGTAACCAATGGTATTATAATAAAAGATATGATGATTTGGGCACTTATTCGTATACAATCTGGGCAAATGACACATTGGACAACTGGAACTATACAGGTCCCGAAACCTTCGCGATCCAAGATATGGACGGACCCTTTTTTGCCAACGTTTTGGATACACCTGATCAACAGGAGGTTGGAGGTTCGGTTAACATATCGGTGGATGTATGGGACGACATCGCCATGGGTCTGGTTTGGGTAAATATTACATTCCCAGATAGCAGCTATATAAATGAAACGATGACCAAAGGAATAGGTGATAATTGGTATTATAACATTACATACGATGTGCCCCTCTCTTACTCTTACACCATCTGGGCAAACGATTCTTTTTCAAACTGGAATTCAACAGGCCCGGGAACCTTTACTATCCTTGATATCGAGTTCCCAGAATTTTGGGTTGTTACTGAAACGCCTGATCCCCAGGAAAACGGGGGTTTCGTGAACATAACGGCAGATATCGTGGATAATATCGAAATCAACGAGGCATGGGTGAACATCACATTCCCCGACGGAAGTTGGATCAACGATACAATGACAAAAGGGACTGGGTATCAATGGTTTTACAACACAACTTACGATAATTTGGGTGACTACTCATATAAGATCTGGGCAAAAGATGCAGGCAACAACTGGAACTCATCCATCACTGAAACATTCAAAATCCATGATAAAGACCTTCCCGAAATAGCAGATCCAGTGGAAACACCCGATCCCCAGGAAAATGACGGCCAGGTCAACATTACAGTGGAAGTTACAGATGATGTTGATGTTGAGGAGGTATGGATCAATATCACATATCCAGATGGTACATGGATTAACGAAAGTATGGACCAAGGATCTGATGATGAATGGTATTTTGTTACACAATATCCAGATTTAGGAGATTATGAATACACAATATGGGCGAAAGATGTCAGTTCCAATTGGAACTCTACAGGATCATACGATTTCGCTATTATCGACACAGACAACCCTGTAATTGAAGATCCGGTTACCACACCAGATCCTCAGGAAGAAGGAGGGGATACCAACATCACTGTGGATGTAACTGATGATGTCGGTATAGATGAGGTCTGGATAAATATCACCTTCCCAGACGGGACCTGGATCAATGTTACCATGACCCAGGGAAGCGATGATGAATGGTACCTCAATAGAACTTTCGATGATGAAGGGGACTACACGTATACGATCTGGGCTGTTGACGAAAGTGGGAACTGGAATAAAAGAGGACCAGAAACCTTCAAGATTGTGCCCCCCGAACCGCCGGAGGAGCCCCCCGAAAAAGAATACGAGCTTTTACATATGGTCCTGATTTTCATGTTCTGGCCTCTCTTTTTGATAATATTTACCATACTCCTTGTGCGAAGATATGGATCCGGTAACAGGTTCAAAAGAGATATGGCACCAGTAATCGCCACACTCGCCGAATATTCCATAGCCCATCCAGAATACCAAATCCTGGATTTCAAAAACCTAGAGAGTATTAAATCTCTTTCCAAGGGAACAGGTATTCCACAGGAAGAGTTCATTATTGCTTTGCTCGAAAGCGGCGAGACGCCCTTTTTCGGGGAAGTAGAGGCCGATCTTACAGATCATGATATTGGAGTTTCCTAATGATACACAAGAATTTGAATAAATAAAAAAGGTGATAAGATGGAAGAAGAAAATCCAGAAGGTTATAATCCCGAGGAAATTGATGATCCCAATCTAGGAAATGAGCCTGAGAGATTGGAAGAAGTGTCCGAATGCCCTCTATGCAGATACGAAGTGCAGGCTGATGCCACAGGTTGCCCAAGCTGCGGTGCCGTCTTCCAAGGGGAGGAGCAGGAAACACCTCTCGAAACTGGTGAAGAGCAAATGCCTTCTTCAATGGACAAAGAAGATGAATTGATACCATCAGAAATTGAGGAAATGCCAGAGTGGGCACCCAAATCAAAAGAGCCCGTTCCTAAAAAAGAGGCACCATCTACCGCAATTAGCGATGAAAGAGGGTTGCCTCCTGAGAAAGTCTCAAGGGCCATTGAGGATTACAGTAAAAGGCGCAGAAGCCGGTACCTATATGGAGCACTTTCACTGGGCATTGCCATAATACTTTTTGTCTTGCTTTGGCTTGTCGTGGTCTACGATGTCCTGGTAACAGAGACAGAAAATGTGTTTGGGATCGATGTTATCATACTTTTGGTTGTTGCGGGAATTCTCTTTATCCTGGGATTATATCTGATTCTGACGTATCCCAAGTCTTCTCTTTCGGAGCTTCTTGCATCCTTACCCATGCAAGTTTCAGCCAGAGAAACCAAGGAAGAATAATACGTAAATAAGCAATTCCTTGAGGATATCAAAGCTAATGGGATGGCCTATTAAATCCATTTTCAGTGAATACGAAATCGCAACTCTATCATACCTTTTAACCCCAGAAATTGGATAATAGAAAGTTTTTTCTACGTGTACGGGTTATTGCTGAAAAAGTGAACTAGTGTACGAGGGGTTGAAATTGCAGGTTTCAAAACCCTATAAATGGAAGGTCTGTCTCATTGGTGAAAGCGCAGTGGGAAAAACTAGTCTTATTCAAAGATTTGTTTACGATATGTTCGACGACAGCTACAGCAACACCATAGGAACCCATGTAACAAAGAAGGAAGTAAAGATAAAACATCCCGAAGATAAAAGCGAATTGGATGTATATCTTTTGATCTGGGACCTGATGGGCCAGCAGTGCTTTTTACATATGCTGAGAGAATCTTATTTCTTTGGATGTGCAGGATTGATTGCCGTATGCGATGTCACAAGGAAAAAAACTCTAGATGAGCTTCCAGGCTGGTTGTCTCAGGCTATCACTGTAACAGGAGATGTACCAATAGTGATTCTAGGTAACAAGTCCGATTTGGAGGGGCAAAAGCAATTGAATATAGAAGATATCGAAAATTTTGCATCGGGCTACAAAGATGCTGTTGGATACCTCTCCAGCGTAAAAACGGGATATAATGTTGAGCATACCTTCGATACATTATGTGAAAGGATGCTGAAAAAAACTCTCTGATTTTTTATTATGGTTCGGCTTCTTAATCTCCATACCTAAAATGTTTTTTGACGATTAGTAGGTAAATGAGGATAATAACGTCCAATATAACCTGCTCCCTGGCAATCATCAAGTCGATTATAAGCCCAATAGAGAAGATTATAAAGGCCGATCTCCAGGCCTTGCTTCTCAGGCTCAAGAGCCCAAAGCCCATTGAAAGACGCAAAAACGCCCATATCAAAAAAACGAGGCCAAGAAAACTTATTGCACCACCCAATACTCCTATTGTGGGAATTGAGGCAATGCCCCAGATAAGTAAAGCCAGGCCCGCTATGAAGAGTATGGAATATGTTATAATAATAAAAACCGCAAGAATCGTGACACCGATTGGCCTGTAGGAAACCATATGGACTCCAAAAAAGGTAGAGGAGACAAGTAATTATAAAGATTTTGTCGTGGGAATGAGAATTTGAGATTGTTATAAGAATTGCAACTTTTGGTATATTAGAAATTATTGGGTTGGAGCCCTGAGGCTTAAGAGATCAATAATTTATAGCGTAATCGAAGGGCAAAGTGGTCTGTAAACTCTCGTTTCCTAGCATATCATAGAAAAGAGGGTTTACATAAAAGGATGACCGTAAAAGAACATATTGGAAGATAGGTTAGCCTTGTCATATGAATACATAATGATAGAAATGGAATAGGCCACGATGGAGGGGGAAGGAGGAGGGCAAGAAATACAAATTAAAATACCAAGCGATAAATTTAAATAATATGCCTGATATATACTATTAGGTGACACATGATGACAGATGATGACAAAAATAAGAGCGAAAAATCTCCCCAAACTGAAGCCGGGATCGAGTACAGGGCCACGATTCGATTTCCTAGAAAGGATTACGAGTTCATGCAGAAATTGTTAGAGGAAGGGGAGTACACCAACATAACTGAGATAGTGCGGGACGCTGTAAAAAGGTTCAGGCTCGAGTGGCGTGACATGGAGGCAGTGCGTGAATTTATGCCAATGCGCAGGATGATGGGTCCTTCCATGATGCCGATGATGAAGAGGATGATGATGGGAATGTCAGAAGGTGAACGGGAAAGAAACAAAAAAAGAAAGCGGGGCGAGTAAATGGGAATAAAGGATAAAATGATGGATAGGATGATGAAAAAAATGAGTTATGAGGAAAAGAAGGAGATGATGGACTCCATGATGGACAAGTTCTTTGAAGGTATGACATCCGAAGAGAAGAGAGATATGATGACAACCATGATACCCAGGATGATGGAGAGCATGTTCAAGGATATGGATCCAAAAGATATACAGGAAATAATGGCTGCTATGATGCCACAGATGATGGAGAATATGTTCAAGAATTTAGGGCCAGAAGAAACCCAGAATATGATGATGTCTATGATGCCCCAGATGATGAAGAATATGTTTGGCAATATGTCCCAGGAAGAATCTCAGGAGATGATGATGAACATGATGCCACAGATGATGGAAAACATGTTCAAGAACATGGGACCTGAAGCCATGCCAAATATGATGATGAATATGATGCCTCAAATGATAAAATCCATGATGGGCTCAGATTCCGAGAACATGGGGGAGGCAATGTCACAGATGATGCCCGAAATGATGAAGGGATGCATGGGTGTGATGGGCACAGAGAACATGATGGATACAATGCACGATATGATGCACCACTGTTTTTCTTCCATGTCTGAGGAGGAAAAGAGGAGAATGTTGTCTTTCTGTCAATCCATGATGGGTGAGATGGAAAGAAGTTTGAATTCACTGGAAGAATCCGGGTAACTCTGGTTGAATTTAAATATTTACATTATAACCTAGAACCAGTTGATTTCAGAAAAATAGTGTAATCCAGGCTCAAGTTTATATATTGCCTAAATAATTATACTTTAGTATTCAATATATAAAGAGAGAGGTTTAAAGAGAGGTCAAGGGATGATATTTATAAGGATTCCAAAGATGGTAAGGGCCACGTACAAGGGCTTGATATTACTAATAGGTCTCGCCCTTTTCTCAGGTGCTTTATTCTACATATTGGAAGGAGAGCATAGTCTTAGGGAGTCATTATATTGGGCCGTTATCACTATGACTACTGTAGGGTATGGGGATATCACTCCAGCAACAATCGGTGGTCAGATAATATCTGTTATATTAGCGTGCTTTGGCATACTTCTTTATGGTTATTTGGGTGCAATGATAGTTTCCATTATCATGGAAAGCTCACTTTCAGGGGTGTTTGGAATGAACAAGGCAAAGTATAAAAACCATTTCGTAATATGCGGATGGAATTCACTATCTGATGTGGTTCTATCGGAACTTTTAACTGAAAAAGACAGACAGATTGCGGTTATAACAGAGGAACAGGACGATATAGTTTTAATAAAACGAATGGGAGATCCAAAAACCGTCTTTCCTATTTATGGTGATCCGTCAAAACAGGATATTTTGGAGCAGGCCAATATTAATGAGGCTTCAGTTGTAATTCTCAGCACGGCTGATGATAGCAAGAACCTGATTACAGCCCTTCACATAAGGGAATTGGCTCCTCAAGCCCGGATTATCGTAAGAACTAACAGGGCCGAACTTAAAAAGACAATGAAGATTGCAGGAGTGACATATGTTGTAACCCCGGATGTCATGGCAGGTAGGTTGATTGCCTCTGCTGCCTTCGAGCCCGAAGTTGCCAACTTTATTGAAGATGTCACCTCGGCAACTGATGTAGGAGGATTCGATATAAGACAGCATCTTATATCTGAAAAACATACAGGAACTGTTTTGGAAGTTTCAAGAAAAATCAAAGAAAAGACCAAAACAACCCTGATCGGCATTGCTAAAAAGAAGGCAGTTGGAGGCATAACAGGCTTGAAATGGGACGTTTTCCCCAATCCAGATGATAATATGAAAGTAAAAGCTGGGGATATGGTGATACTCCTAGGAAACGATGAGCAGTTTAAGAAGGTGGAGGATTACCTGGGATCAAATCAGGGACGATAAGGATAGCTAAATATACACCATGCAAAAATCTTATTTTAAATGAATAACAGGAAAAGACATATGTATACGTAACTCCATTAATAATATTGAGAGGTATGATAGCTGTAATAATACTTGTCTTTCTGTTTCTTAATAATGTCCTCGAATTGGACAAAGAGTACGTTTACAAGATCATGATAGCTTTGTGTCTGGTGAGCCTCTTACCTATTGCAGCATACGCCATATATTCCATGACCTTTGGTGAATTAGACACCAATATACTGCTACTTATGACTATGTTATGATCAAAGATCTAAGTTCTAAGACAGAACTCATTGTACATATTTACTTATCATTCAAATTCTGTTCTAAAATCTTTAAGTAGCCAAAAAGATATGTGCATTAAAATAATATACATTGATTGCACAGGATGTGATAACTGGAGGGGGTTGAAGACGACACACAAAAGAGCGAAAAGGGCTTTTCGGGTAAGCCTGGCCGTGATTTTAA
Source organism: Thermoplasmata archaeon (assembly GCA_020348445.1). Lineage (GTDB taxonomy): Archaea > Thermoplasmatota > Thermoplasmata. The sequence continues at coordinate 2,967,093 of CP070751.1, read as the reverse complement.
TATTTTCTGTTATACAGCTTGCATCTTTTTTATTTATTTCAGAAACAGCTAAGGCGGACGGCCCAGGAATGTTGGATGAGTGGCCCATGTTCAGACATGATTTGAACCGCTCCGGCAATACCACCTCCAGGGCGCCCAACACAAACAACGTTCTTTGGACACATCAGCGTGCTCCCCCATTTTATACATGGGGGTACTGCAGCTCGCCAGCGGTAGCAGGTGGTGTGGTATATCAGGGCAGCGGGGACAATTGCGTGCTCGCAATTGATGCAGAAACAGGTTTAAATGTCTGGAATCCACCTTTGGGAACTGGTCGGATAACGTCATCGCCAACTGTGGCAAATGATCACGTTTTCTTTGGCTCATACGACAGAAATATCTATTGCGTGGCGCTGGATAAGACTGTTGTTTGGAAAGCACCTACAAATGACTATGTGGACAGTTCACCTGTGGTTTATAATGGTAGGGTATATTGTGGCTGTGGCCAGGGCGATTACATACCCTCCAAGGCATCATTACTTTACTGTCTTGATGAAATTACAGGCGCTGTTATATGGACATTCCAAGCGAACGGACAAATTGTATCATCCCCCACAATTGCAAATGACATGGTGATCTTCGGAAGCTACGATGAAAATATTTATGTTCTACCAGCAGAGGATCCAACACCTGGGGACGGGACAATCGATATATCAGAAGCGATCTGGGTTTTCAATGCAGGTGATCGGGTGGTGAGTTCAGCTGCTGTGGAAGATGAGGTGGTTTATATTGGTTGTATTAATGGAAAGCTGTTTGCATTACCTCTAATCGATCCAAATGGTGATGGTATAATAGATACCGATGAGGTGATTTGGGAGTTCAGTTCAGGTAACGAAATCTGGAGCTCCCCAGGTATTGCCAATGGACGGATTTTTATTGGATCCCATGATTATTGCGTGTACGCCCTTCCAAAGGAAGACCCGAATGGGGACGGGACAATCTCCTTTACTGAAATTCTCTGGAAATACCAAACCACAGACAAGATATGGAGCTCACCCTCCATAGGAGGAGGAAAGGTGTTCATTGCATCAGAAGATTACACGCTCTGGGCTTTTTGCGAGGAGACAGGAGAGCTTATTTGGAACTACATAATGCCCCTGCAAAACGATCCTTTTGGGTCAGAGTACTTGTATGCACAGCCTACAATAGTGGATGGGAAAATATACATAGGAAATTATGATTTGACATTGTACTGTTTCGGAGATGAAGATAAAGCCCCACCACATATTGTGGATGCCTTACCTGCAAACAACTCCATTGATATCCCTCTCAACTCAAATATCGACTTAAGTTTCAATGAAACCCTCTGCGATACCCTGATCACCGATTCCTCGATAACTGTGCAATCTTCCTCTGGAAAATACTCAACAGGCCGAATTATTTACAACAGCACGACGTCTACATTGATATTCAATCCAGATGAGGATTTTCTTCCAAATGAGAGATACACTGTCATATTGAAGTCCAAATATTTCCAGGACTATGCAGGAAATCCTTTGGACGGTAATAGAAATGGTGTTCTCGATTCTGCCCCCTTCGATGATTATATCTGGTACTTCAACACAAGCGAACTTGTTGGTCATAAACCTAAAGTGGATAATGCCAGTGTGACACCACAGGAGGGCTATGTTACCACAGAATTTGAATACTTTGTCATCTACACGGATGAAGATGATGATGCACCACTTGATCCATTAGGTTATATTAAGATCTTTATCGACGACTCAATTGATGGAGAGCAAATGATATGGGCAAATGACAACAATACTCCGTATTCGCATCTATTGGATCTGGATTACACAAATGGCGAGCTGTTTTATATCAGGACAAAATTGGATGCTGTGGGGGAACATGAGTTCTATATCGAATGCTCGGATGGCTCCAACACAAATAGAACCCCCTCATATCCCCTGCCCACAGTTCTGAATTCACCTCCAGAGCTTTCTATACCAATCCAATATGTTAATGAGGATGAAGAACACCTACTGAATCTAAGCTTGTACGTTTATGATGTCGATAATGATGCAACAGAATTAACGTTTAGTGAAGATTCAGATTACTGCGAAATTATAGATGGCTATAACCTATCATGTCATTTCACAACAGAAGGATTATTAAGTGAGGTTGTCAACATAACAGTCTCTGACAGGATTAGCACAGTATGGCAGGATGTTTCTTTCATCATAAATCCTGTAAATGATCCACCAGCTTTGAAAACTGATATCACGGAATTGCCTTCCGTTATATTTTATGAGGACACTGTATTTGTTTTTGATCTCGGTGAATATATAACAGATCCCGACACACCATTGGAGCTGCTTCAGGTGACTCAAAACTCCATAAATATTACTCCCATTGGTCTTACACTTTACATGTTATACCCTGAACCATTGTCATCCGAAAATGTTACTTTAGCGATATCTGACTGGGATTTGTCTCTTGATTTGTATTTTAGAGTTACAGTATTACAAGGAAATGATACTTCTACTCCTGATGAGCCTCCAGATATTCCACCAGATGAACCTCCTGACATCCCATCTGACGAAAATGGAGGAAATGGTGGAGGCGGGGATGGAGGCGATGATGGAGGTGCCAATGGTGATGGAGACGGAGGTATAGATGAAGACGGTGATGGAGGTGAGGATGGAGATGGTGATGGCGATGATGGCATTCCAGATGATAGCGGTGATGATAAAATCTGGGATGACGATGAATTAATGTTCATGATAGGGCTGATTATCGCAATTATCATTGCTTTGATTCTGATCAATATATGGATGGCAAATAGCCGCAAGTGGCAGGAACAACACAGAGAAAGCGAACCCGATGAAGAGTTTTCGCAACCCCAAAAAGCTCGAAAGAAGGATTTACCTCCACCACCACCTTGGATGGAAACTGAAGGGGAAGTAACACCTTCTGACGACGTAGATGAGCCACCACCACCTGATGATGAAGAACCTTTACCTTCGGAAGATGAAAAGTTACCACCTCCCGATGATGAGGAGCCACCTGTGTCTGATGACGAAGATCTACTACCTCCCGAGGAAATAGAACCACCATCTCCAGAGGACGAGAATTCATTTATAAAAAGGAGTGATGGGAAATGAGAAGGGGCCGGGCATTTGATGGTACCAGATTTCACTACTCCTTGTACATGTTGTTGCTTTTCTTTCTAATCCTTGCAATTCATCCTTTGAATCTAACCTCGTGCGTTAAGGCCCAAGGGCCAGAAGAGGATGTTGTAATCAACGAAATTATGTTATTGCCAGGGGAGGGAGGTGTGTGGATAGAAATCCACAACACAGGCAACGAATTTGTCTCTTTGGATGAATGGCTGATATCTGATGAAGATGGATTGACTTATCAACTTCCCAACTTGCCTGACATGCCACCACAAAGCTATATAGTCGTGCATTTTGACAGCGGTGAATCAGATATCGAATTTGGTCAAACACAACCTAATGCTCTGCATATATACACAGGATGGAAGAACGTGCGCTTTACGCGGCACTTCGTTGACTCAGACGAAAGAGCTGCGCGCTGCGCAGTTGGGCATGATATGGTAACTGGGGGCAAACCCGAGGTTCTTGTAAATAAATTCAAGAGCGGGAAATTCTTCTACGAATCAAAAGCTGATATGTCAGATGAATGGATTAGAAGTGATATCACTGCCCCAGGTGATCCAAGCGAGACACACCGTATAAAACCAATTGATGTCGAT
>CP070751.1:2958988-2963233 GCA_020348445.1 Thermoplasmata archaeon | reverse complement strand
TAAAGAGCGTTTTTGTACTTCATGGGGAGAACATGTGTATAGATATCTATCTTCATGAAAGCCTCCTTTTCTAAAAACGTAATTATACGTTATGCTTTTCATCATCCTGATGAGTTAGCTCAGAAAGCTTCAATAGCCGGATGACTCTAAGGTCCATGCCCCTCCTTCTTTGCCTTGGAACTCCCTCGCGATTCTCTTGGCTCTCGCCCGATTCATTGATTTGCCTCTTTTGGGCTCATAATGAAGTATCTGTCCCGCCTCATAGAATGCTTGGGTACATCCAACATTCGGCTACTGCCCAAAGACTGTTTATACTTTCTATGACAGAATTACTATCGACGTCAAGTAATCGGAGGCCCCCGATGAAATGAGTGTAGGCCCAAAGGGATTCCCAAGAGCAGCATCAAAGGTGTTTTTTCAGAAAAATCAAGGGCAGAGTAGAGGGCTGGCCTAGTAGTTTAGGTTGAGCATATCCGTGCCTGCCCCTTTCGGTTAGCAGTCCTTCACAATCCCACGCAGCGTTGAGTTGTTCCAATCAAAGAGGTTTTTTCAACTTTTATGATATGAAAATCAGCATTAATAGCGGGATTGGGGGAACGGGGGAACGGCTAAGACTTGACTTTTTCCAAAGGAGGTGATAGGGGAAGGAGAATATCAAAATCTATAAAGAAATGAAAGGAGGAGAAGGTTATGAGTACAAGAAAACACATTATTGTAGGTTTCGTTATGGTGATAGCCCTAGTTCTTTCTGGGCTCACCACCGCAGGCTTTTCACAAGATAAATATCCTGTGAGACCAATACAAGCGATCTGTCAATGGCGTGCAGGGTCAAATGTGGATTTGGCCCTACGGATGTTGGCGGAGCCTATCAAAGAAATCCTTGGACAGCCTCTTGTCGTTGTGGTCAAACCAGGCGGACAGGGCATTATAGGGCAAAATGCAATGGCAAAGGCAAAACCCGATGGATACACCATCGGTTTAGCTGCCCTTGGGCCCATGGTCACCGTCCACCTCTATACGCCCAAACCGCCCTATAAAATGACGGACTTTGAGCCAATCTGTGGTTTTTATGAGAATCCAGGTGGTGTGGGGGTAAGAAGAGACGCTCCCTGGGAGACCCTGGACGACTTTATCGCGGATGCCAAAAGAAATCCCATGAAATACAAAATAGGCCTGCATGTTGCCAGGGGTCCGGTTGGAATGGCCATAAAGAAATTCATTCTTTCTTCGGGAATTAAGGTGACTATCGTTCCGTTTGCAGGCGGTACAAAATCGAGGAATGCTGTATTAAGTGGGGACGTAGATGCCTGTGCGTTGCACATTGGGTGGGTGCTTCGAGATCCGGATAGATTGAAGCTATTGGAACTGTTCGAGAAGAAAAGATCGCCCCAACTCCCTGATCTTCCAACTGCAAGAGAAAAGGGGCGAGACCTCATCATGGGTGCCCGTACGGGATTTGTAGCTCCCAAGGGGACACCGGTCGATCGAATTAGAATACTGGAAAGTGCCCTGAAGAAGGTGATTACTGATCCGGGCTTTGGCAAGACACTTTTTAAAAAACTTGGAATGGCACCGGCCTTTTCGAGTCATGAAGAGATCTGGGAGGAATGGCAGGATACCTATAGAAGATTCTCAAAAATCGTTGTGGAATTGAGGAAGGCAGAGAAGGAATTCAAAGAGCTACAGAAAAAGAAATAGCCTTCCATGAGCCTTTATTTGAGGGATGAGCCCTTAGGGTGGTGCATTGCATTTTTCTCTAAGGGCTCACACACTTAAACGTTGGTTAAGGAAAAGGGTGTTCTTTATGATAAGGATTCGAATTACTGATAGGGTGATCGGTTTTACCTTTCTGTTGACTGCCATTGCTGGTTTCTATCGAACCTATTCCTTTCAAATACACGATACCTATACCTATGGTGATTCCCTCTTTGTCACACCATCCTTTTATCCTCGAGTCTTACTATCAACATTAGCAATATTAGCTATTTTTCTCATTATTAGGAGTCACTTCGTGGCTCCTTCCGGGAGAATTCAATGGACAGCAAAAAGTATGCTGCGAGTCCTTTTAACCTACTTATGTTTTCTCCTCTATATTTACCTCTTGCCTCGCATCAGTGAGTTCTTCATAAAACCTGGAATGGGCTTTATGGTCACTTCCGGAGTCTTTTCTGTCCTTCTCATGGTTGCTCTGGGGTCGAGAAAATACTCCTGGATCTTTTTTTCTTCCTTCGCCGTGATCGGGTCTATCTATTTGTTCTTCGTGGTACTTTTAAAAATCATGCTGCCTTAATATTTCTTCTATTGAGGTTATTTAATGGAAATCTATCTGGATGCGATTCTCACGATCTTCAAATTGCAAAACTTGATATCGATTATCGCGGGTGTGACCATAGGGATCATCATTGGGGCCATTCCTGGTTTGGGCGCGGTCACAGCCATCGCCGCCATACTGCCCATCACCTTTAAATTGGATCCGGTGACCGGGATAATGCTCTTATTGGGGGTTTTCTGTGGTGCAACTTATGGAGGGTCAATATCGGCGACATTGATCCATACCCCTGGGACTCCTTCCGCTGCTGCAACCCTTTTCGATGCTTATCCAATGGCTCAGAAGGGAAGAGCTGGAAATGCCCTGGCCTATGGAGTCATCTCATCGGGTATAGGAGGATTGTTCAGCGCCTTTGTATTACTCTTTTTAGGGCCCCTGGTAGCTAAATGGGCCTTAAAATTTGGACCACCCGAGCTGTTTACATTATGCCTGTTCGGATTAACCATGGTCGCCTCCATTGCGGGGACATCTCTCCTTAAGGGCCTGATCGCTTCAACTTTTGGCTTGTTCTTTGCCACTATAGGACAGGAGCCCCTCACAGGTATTGAACGATTTACATTTGGAAATGTGGATTTATTGATGGGTATCGGTCTGGTCACTATTTTAGTTGGCATTTATGCAGGTTCAGAAGTGCTACGTCTTACAGAATTAATTAAGAAGGAAGAAGAGATCGGACTTACAAAAAAGGTTTCAATTGAACTGCCTTCGTTCAAAGAGTTTAAGAACCAGGCCCGTAATTTTACTTGGTCGGCCATAATCGGGACGATGATCGGTATTATCCCTGGTATCGGTGCTGCGATAGCCGGTTTTATTAGCTATGGTGAGGCGAAGCGGAGATCGAAATATCCTGAAAAGTTTGGCACAGGCATCCCTGATGGTATAGTTGCCTCTGAAACGGCAAATAACGCTGTAACTGGAGGGGCTTTAGTTCCATTGCTCACTCTGGGGATCCCTGGCTGTCCAGTAGCCGCCATTCTTTTGGGTGCCCTTATTATGCAGGGTTTATATCCCGGCCCAAGGCTATTTGTTGAACATCAACATGTCGCCTATTCACTTTTTGTGGGTTTAATTGTAGCGAATATCTTTATGGTTGGGCTTGGAATCATGTGCATTAGATTCTTTGCAAAAGTAATTCTCATTCCTAAAGCTATCCTGATTCCATTAATCATTATTTTTTGCACAGTCAGCATTTATACCATTTATTCCAGTATATTCCAGATATGGCTATTCTTCTTTTTTGTGATGTTCGGTTATCTATTTCAAAAATTCGGGTTCCCATTAGGCCCTATCGCCCTTGGCTTCGTATTGGGCTCGCTGACAGAGAAGACTTTTCGACAAACCTTAATTATGTTTGGAGGGAGTTTCACTTTCATTTATGAAAGGCCGCTCGTCCTCATTCTCCTTATCATTACCCTCCTTTCATTACTTAGACCGCTGTTCCTTAAGTGGAAAGAAAGGAATAAATAAATGTATCGGAATTTCTACAACTTATTGAAAATACTGCCATTTAATGAGGCTTGAGCTTTTGCGTCGCACATGGGGTAATGGATCTAGGAATTACGGGAGGATATGTCAGAATGATAGCCTTTCTTATCGATTTCTCTTTCAGTAATGAGTTTTTTTGGCTATTTAGAAAAAAATCAACCAAGAAGAATCTTACACATTTAATGATATCAATATATTCAGCTTCTAAGGAACCCAAGAGTATCGCTAAACCAAAAGAGCTTGCGATAATGTGCGTTAATGTAACTAAAAATAATACTGATTTCTGTTTAGGTGCAACGATTGATAAAACGCTATTCTATGTAATCCTTCATTCCGAGGGTGCTGCCTTATACCCTACCCTGACATATTGACCAATTGAGTTCCCTGCATTTGATAACCTCGGTAGGTTCCCGCTTTTTTTACAATACAAT
>CP070751.1:2924851-2958888 GCA_020348445.1 Thermoplasmata archaeon | reverse complement strand
AATGATGTTATGCAGTGGCAGGGAGCTTTTGGATATACAAAAGAATGTGAAGATCAGAAGGCTTGGCGTGCTGTACGTTCATTCACACTTGCTGAAGGTTCTTCAGAGATAATGAGGCTAATTATTGCTAGAGAATTACTTGGAAAAGAGTTTCTCGCCTATCGTTAATTAAATGTAGGTATAGAAATGAAGATAATTGCTTGTGTAAAGCAAGTACCTGACACGACCGAGGTAAAGGTTGATCCTAAAACCCATACATTGATTAGAGAGGGTGTGCCAAGTATTTTGAATCCCTATGATCACTACGCAGTTGAAGAAAGCGTAAGAATAAAAGAGGAGACTGGTGAGGGGAGTGTTACAGTTATTACCATGGGTCCACCACAGGCACGAAGTGCATTAATGAGATGCTTAGCTCTTGGTGCAGATGAGGCAATACTAATTTCTGATAAGGCATTTGCAGGTTCTGATACCTGGGCTACAGCTTATACTCTCTCTTTAGCTATTAAAAAACTTGGATCATTTGACATGGTTTTCTGTGGACAACAGGCCATAGATGGAGATACAGCACAGGTAGGACCAGAACTTGCGCAACAACTTGGTATACCTCAGGTAACCTATGTAGAAAAGGTTGAGATAGATAATAAACACAAACTCATGATTCATAAACAAACGGAGGACGGATATTATATTCTTGAAGCTAAAGCACCAGTACTTTTAGCTCTTCTCCCACCAACCTCATTTCAACCAGAGCATCCACCTATGAGTAGTATATTAAAAGCAAAGAAGAAACCTTTTAATATTTGGGATGCAAAAACCCTTGGAGGCGAGGAATCTAAATTCGGCTTAGACGGATCATTCACACAAGTAATAAAAACATATACTCCGCCACCACGTGGGGAGTGTGAACTTATAGAACAAGATAGCAAGGAGGCTGCAAAAAAATTAAGTGAAATTCTTTTGAAACATGAGGCCCTTACTAAGAGGTGAATGCTGTGGGTATAGAGATTGTTCTTGATAAATGCACTGGATGTGCCTTATGTGTTAAAGCATGTCCATTTGCTGCGATAAAAGTCAAGGATAAGAAAGCCATAATTGAAGCGAATTGTACACTTTGTGGATCTTGTGTAGAAATCTGTAAATTTGATGCGATAATTCTTGAGAGACCAAAGTTGAGTGATAAAGATCTATCAGATTATAAAGATGTTTGGATTTTTGTTGAACTCCGTGAAAAGGAGATCAAGAAGGTAAGCCTAGAACTAGCCAGTAAAGCTCGGGAGATTGCTGACACTCTGGGAGAGAGAGTAGGGGCAGTGATCCTTGGAGGAAAAGTCAAACATTTCTGTGATGATATAGCTGGTTACGGTGTGGATATTGCCTATATAACTGAAAACGAGAACCTTGTTGAATATAACACTAATAATTATACAGGGATATTAACAGGTCTGATAATGAAATATAAACCCAATATCGTAATTTTCCCTGCAACTCATTTGGGCAGGGATCTAGCCCCACGTGTTGCAGCTTCTTTGAAGATTGGTCTTACTGCAGATTGCACAGGATTATCGATTAAAGATGGTTTACTTCTTCAGACTAGACCAGCTTTTGGTGGCAATATAATGGCAGATATTATAACACCGAACACTCGTCCTCAAATGGCTACTGTTAGACCGAATGTGATGAAGGTTAGTAATCCAGATACTTCTAGGAATGCTGAGATTATATCTACCCCTGTAGAAATTGATTCTAAAGCTAAAAGAATTATAATAAAAGAAGTTGTTAAAACTACTAAAGAAGGGGTAAAGAGCCTGGATGAAGCAGATATTATAATCTCAGGTGGTAGAGGTATGGGATCTTCTGAAAATTTTAAGATTTTGGAAGAATTAGCTGATACGATTAATGGAGTTGTTGGTGTGTCAAGGGCAGCGGTTGATGCGGGGTGGAGACCCAGATCAGATCAGGTAGGTCAAAGTGGGAAGACTGTATCACCCAAGTTATATATTGCGTGTGGTATCTCCGGTAAAATCCAGCATCAAGTTGGTATGAAAGGTTCTGACACAATTATAGCTATTAATAACGATCCTGAAGCACCGATTTTTGATATTGCAGATTGTGGAATCGTCGGGGATTTGTTTGAAGTTATACCTGCATTGAATGAGGAGCTTAAGAAAAATCTTTCAAAGAATTGAAAAAGGGGAGGTGTTTTTATGAGTTATTATAAGTCTATGAAGCAGCAAGGATTAGAAAAAGCTTTCAAAGATGTGTATATTCCTTACGGAGGTTATTGGAGTACACCATTTTGCACATGGCAAGGTAGTTTCCAAAACCTTCACGCGATTCAATTTGCTGCTGAAATTGGGCAGAGATTTCTTAATGATAAAAAAATCAATCCTAAAGAATTTGATGAGTTAATTTTTGGAATAACAATACCACAGCTTTCGGCATTTTATGGTACACCATGGTTAGCTGGTATGATTGGTGCTGACCATATCACAGGCCCAATGATTGGACAAGCATGTGCAACTGGTGCAAGAGGAGTTGAATTGGCTGCTTTAGGCATTGAATTTGGATTACGGAAAAATGTACTTGTAGTATATGCAGATCGATGTTCTAATGGCCCACTTCTGGTTTATCCAAACCCCCAAAACCCTGGTGCAACCCAGGATAAAGAGAGTTGGGTTTGGGATAACTTTGGTAATGATCCATATGCTAAGAATGCCATGATAGAAACCGCTGAGAATGTTGCTAAAGAAATAGGGGTAAGTAAAGATGAGCAAGATAAACTTACACTTTTAAGATATCAACAATATCAAGATTCAACAAAAAAAAATAGAGCTTTTCAGAAAAAATATATGATTACTCCTATCGAAGTTAAAGATAGAAAAGGTCGCAAAGTTATAGCTACTGTTGATGGAGATGAGGGTATATACCCAACTACCTTAGAAGGACTTCAAAAACTCAAACCAGTATATCCTGATGGTACAGTTACTTTCGGAACTCAAACTCACCCAGCAGATGGTAACTGTGGGATCATTGTAACTACAAAACAGAAGGCAAAACAACTGAGTAAAAATAAGAACATTGAAATCCAAGTTTTATCTTATGGTGAAGGTAGAGCTAAAAAGGGCTATATGGCAATGGCAATAATCCCAGCTGCAAAAATGGCCCTTGAGAATACAGATTTATCTATTAAAGATATAAATGCGATTAAAACACATAATCCCTTTGCTGTAAACGATATCTATTTCTGCAGAGAAATGGATATTGAATGGAAGGATATGAATAACTATGGTTCATCTCTAATATACGGTCATCCACAAGCCCCTACAGGAGCAAGACTAATTATGGAGCTTATTGAGGAGTTAGTAGAAAAAGGTGGAGGCTATGGATTATTTGACGGCTGTGCGGCTGGTGATACTGGTGCAGCTATTGTTTTAGAAGTTAGAGTCAACTAAATGTAATAATAATGTTTTAAGGAAAGGTGTTAAGCCATGAAGATTCAAAAAATTGGAGTTATTGGTGCTGGTAATATGGGAAGCGGTATTGCCCAGAAGGTGGCGCAGGAAGGAATAGATGTTGTTTTGATTGACGTTGAAGATAGGTTTGTTCAAAAGGGAATAGCAAATATCACGCAGACATTAGCCAAGGCAGTTGAACGTGGAATATTTAATCAAGAACAAACTAAGGAGATATTAAGTCGCATAAGTGGAACTACTGATTTGAATGAGGTAAGAAATGCTGATCTTGTGGTAGAGGCTGTTTTCGAGGATATAGATATTAAAAAAGATCTTTTCAAGCGTTTAAATAAAATTTGTGAAGATAAAACCGTTTTCGCGTCTAATACATCTTCTTTTTCTATAACAGAACTAGCTTTATCAATCGACTCTAGTGATAGATTCCTTGGTCTCCATTTCTTTTATCATCCAGCAATGAATCGATTGTTGGAGATCATACCTGGCAATAATACTAATCAGAAAACCGTTTCCCTTGCCGATATTTTTTCTAAAAAAATTGGCAAGGTATCTATACATGTCAAGGATTCCCCAGGGTTTGCAGTTAACCGGTTTTTTGTACCATGGTTGAACGAGGCTACGAGGCTTCTTGAGGAGGGAGTTGCTAACGTTCCAACTATAGATGATGTGGCAAAAAAGGTTTTCAACATAGGCATGGGTCCGTTTAAATTGATGAATGTTACAGGAATCCCAATAGCTTATCATTCCACGATTGGATTAGCAGATAAACTAGGTGATTTCTACCTGCCTAGCAATTGTTTAAAGCAACAGTTTGAGAAGCAAGAACCTTGGGATTTAAGCGGAGCGGTCGATGCTTCAAAGCGCGATACTATAGAAGAACGTCTTCTTGGTGCAATTTTCACAGTCGCATGCATGCTAATAGAAGAAGATGTAGCAAGCATTGAGGATACAAATAGGGGAGCAAAGGTAGGTCTTAGATGGAGTTTAGGCCCATTTGAAATGATGAATAAATATGGAATCGAGCAATCATATGAAATCGTCACAATGTTTGTGAAAAAATATCCCATGTTGAAGATACCTAACATATTAAAACAAAAGTACAAGCACAATGAAGAATGGAGCTTCAACTATGTTGATCTTGATATTAAAGACAATATCGCAAGAATTCTTATTAACAGACCGGAGGCTATGAATGCAATAAACGAGGAAGTCATCCAGCAACTAGATAAACAGTTCACAATTGCAAATAACAACCCAGATGTCAAAGCAATTGTTCTAGAAGGTGCTGGGAGATCATTTATAGCAGGTGCAGATGTACAATACTTCATCAAAAAGATAGAAGAAGACAAGATTGAAGATATATGCAAATTCACGGGATATGGCCATACAGTTCTAAACAAGATAGATACGGCCGATAAACTAGTTATAGCAAAAATTGACGGGCTAGCGTTGGGGGGTGGCGCTGAAATAGCACTCACCGCAGATACTATAATTGCATCTGAAAAAGGTAGCATAGGCTTCCCTGAAACAGGTATAGGCATTTATCCAGGATTAGGTGGCACTCAGAGAACCACACAATATATAGGAAAAGAACTAGCAAAATATATGATATTCACAGGCAAGATACTTGACGCAAAAAAAGCTGCATCAATAGGGTTAGTTGAATATGTTGTGCCGAGTGATGAGATAGACAGTAAAATATCGGAGCTTATACGCAGTGGAAAAACGCTAAGAAAATCAATGGAACGTAAAGTAGAGCTACCTGATTATTTTGAGAAAATCAAGAACTATTTTTCTGATGCAAACATTCAATGGATGTTATCTGGTGAGGGAGAACTAAACGAACTTGGAAAAAAGATCTCAAAAACTATCTCCTACAAAGCTCCAATTGCAATAAAACTCGCTAACCAGATAATAGATGAAGGTAGTCATCTTAATTTAAACGAGGGATTAGAACTGGAGCTTAGTCATCTCCTCGAGATATTTTCAACCGAAGATGCTTTAGAAGGGTTGAATTCGGTGGTAATGAAACGAAGACCGACCTTTAAAGGTAAGTAAAAATTTTTTATTTATTCTTCCAAATCGGCTGCCGCCTTTCTAAAAACGCAGATAGCCCCTCACTTGCATCACTTGTTTTCATAAGCTCATTTAGATAGATGTCTTCAATCTTTTTTATTGACTCTGTATAGTTTTGCGTAGCGCCTTCTAGGAAAGCCCGCTTCGTCAGCTGTAAAATAACTACGCTGTTGCTTGCTAGTTTCTCAGCTATGAATTTTTCTGCTTCTTCCTCAAAATTCTCTACAGGGAAGATATGATTTACGAGCCCGAGTTCCTTTGCCTCATTTGCACGTATAGTTTCACCAGTCATAATAAGTTCTAAAGCCTTTTTACACCACATAAGTTTTGGAAAAAGGGCAGCTGCAACTGGAGGAAATACACCTACTTTGATCTCTGGTTGTCCAAATTTAGATTTTTCAGAAGCAATAACCATATCGCAGAAAATGGCAACTTCACATCCTCCTCCCAAAGCTGCTCCATTGACCAAAGCAATTGTTGGAGCTTTAATCTTGCTGAGGTTGGTAAAAATCTCGTGAAAAACATGTATCATCTCTTTTACTTTTTCTTTTGTATGATCTGATACATCTACACCTGCTGAGAATGCCTTACCATTTGCATTGATTACAAGAACCTTCAACTTTTGCTTTTGAAAATCCTTTAATGCTTTATTTATTTCCTTCATCATCTCAATGTTAAGTATGTTTAAGGGTTGTCTATTAAACGTAATTCTACCAATCAAATCCTTTTCTTCTACAACTATGGTCTTATATTCCAAAATTTCACCCCCAGTTATCAAACAATGGCAATAGTCGCCCTGCCAAGGATTTTACCAGCTTCAAGGTCATGTATCGCGTTTTCTAACTTATCTAGTGTATAGTCCTTGTTCGTTACAAGTAGGTTCAAATCAACTTCTTTGTTTTCTACAGCGATCACAATTTCTTTCATCTCATTCATAGGGCATGCCCATGTTCCAGTAATTGTAAGATATTTATCCATGATTTTTCGATTTAAGAACTGACTAACAGGCTTTGGAGGCCATCCAACTTGTATAATGGTTCGGTTTTTGCTCGCTGCCTCAACTGCAACAGGAAAGGTATCAGAGACACCGGAGCAGTCAACAACAACATCAACCTGATATTTGTCTTCTGATAGGTGAGACGTGATATGTTTAGATAAATCAGAGATCGCCTCAGCTTTCTCCCTACCAGTTAACTCTCTTGTTGTAATGCCTTTTTCCTCAAAAAATGCTTTAGAGTTTACAGTGTGTGTAGCGCCAAGTTTTTTAGCAAGCTCAAGTTTTTTGTCAAAAACATCTACCGCAACTACATTTTTTGCCTGGAAATAACGAGCAGCTAAATTTACAGCAGGCCCTCCGACACCGCCGACACCAAAGACTACAACATTTTTACCTCGGAGCCAATGGCTGTCATGCTCAAACAACTTATGAGTATCTGAGCTGTGCTGGAATATGTGTGCAGGGACAGACCTGCTCTTCAATGCATGAAATGGTGTCGAGACGGCATCTGGAATAATGCATGCCTCATCTAATGGTACATCTTCGTTGATTTTAAATGTATACCTGGATGGTACAGCAATAAACTCTGCATCGCCACCATGTACACCATGTCCTATGAACACTGATTTTTTACATCTATTTGTTAGCCCCTCTCTACAAGAGTTGCAGGTTTCATCCTCACATCCGGGATAAACAGGTGGAATAATTACATGGTCACCGATATCAACACCAGAAACTGAAGATCCAACATCTTTAACTACACCAGCGATTTCATGTCCAATGATCAACGGTGGTTTGAACGGAACAAAACCACGGTAAAGACTACGATCAGTGCTACACAAACCTCCGAATTTTGACTGGATAAGAACATCGGTTTTTTTCATGACAGGATCTTCAAAATCTGAGACTATATTCAGCTCTTCTTTCCCATATAAAACTGCGGCTTTCATGCCTCTCCCTTTGGCTCAGCGATATGGTAAGAGTGGTATTTAATTTTATTTGTTTAATGTATTGTATCCCTTATGTAAATGGTTGTTTTTTAAAAAAGATATAAATAATGTTATATCATTCTGCCCTAAGATAAACCTTTAATATAAAGGGAGGACTAAAATGACCTTAGAATGGTTACCTAGAGATAGTGAATTGAAGAATCATGATTTATGGGGCGACCAATATTTCAGTCGTGAACCCCCTAGCATAATCTATGAATTGAAACCAGTTATTGATCCTGAAGGAAACACTGTTGATGGTTTGAACTCCGCATGGATTATATTAAACAATCCAAGTCAATACAATTCATATACTACAGAAATGGTAAAAGGCGTAATTGCAGGTTTTCACAGAGCATCGATGGATCGTAGCGTGGTGGCAGCTATATTTACAGCCGTGGGAGACAAAGCATTTTGCACTGGAGGAAACACAAAAGAATATGCAGAATATTACAGTGGTAAACCAAACGAATATGGTAACTACATGGATCTGTTCAATGCTATGGTAGATGCAATCCTTGGCTGTAAAAAACCAACCATCTGCCGTGTGAATGGAATGCGCGTCGCTGGTGGACAGGAAATTGGTATGGCCTGTGATCTCGCCGTTTCATCAGATCTAGCATTATTTGGTCAAGCTGGGCCTCGACATGGCTCTGCACCTGATGGTGGTTCAACAGATTTTCTCCCATGGTATTTAGGAATAGAGGATGCAATGTGGAACTGCATCTCTTGTGAGTTATGGTCTGCATACAAGATGAAGCGAGTTGGTCTCATTAGCAGGGTAGAACCTGTTTTGAAGCAGGGTAAGAAATTCGTGAGAAATCCAATGGTTGTAACTGATAGATATGTAGAGGATGGTGAGATTGTTTACGGTGAATTTCTCAAAGGAGAGGAATTGAACAAAGCGAAGGAGTTTATGAAATCTACTCCAACAGATTTTGAACTCTTAGATAAAGCAGTGAACGATATGGTTTGGACTTATACCAATCTCATGCCTGGCTGCCTAATAAAATCCATTGATGGCATAAGAATGAAAAAGAAGTTCTTTTGGGACCAAACAAAGCTCGCAAATCGACATTGGCTCGCAGCCAACATGGCAACTGAGGCATTCCTTGGTTTTCATGCCTTTAACAATAGAAAGCTAACTGGCAAGGATGTCATAGATTTTGTGAAATATCGAAGATTGCTAGCAGAGGGACATCCATTCGATGATGAGCTAATCGAGGCAGTTCTACCAAGGCCAAAAAAGACTAAGTAATGGAGCTATCTCTGTGTATACAGGCAATGTCATCGATTTTCATCTTCACATTGGCAGAAAAAAGGATTGGCATCCATGGATAATAGAATATCTTAAAGAGAGGAACCCCTACCTTTTTGAGAATTTCGAAGATGTCATGAATCCTGATGGATTGGAAAAATATCTAGTAAAAGAGGGTGTAGCATATGCTGTTGTCCTAGCAGAAGACTCTCCTCTAACAACAGGTGTAGTACCAAACTGCTACGTCCAAAATTTTTGTAAAGGACGGAAAAGGTTCATACCCTTTGCCTCTATAAATCCAAATACAACTTCTAACCCTGAAAAGGTATTGGAAAATTGTGTTGAGGGGATGGGATTTAAGGGCTTGAAGCTGTATCCATCCTATCAACATTTCTTCCCGAATCAGAGGAAGATCTACTCACTTTATTCGAAGGCTGTTGAGCTTGGCATACAGGTTATGTTCCATACAGGTTCATCAATATACAAGAATTCTAAGTTAAAATATGGAGATCCATTACATCTTGATGAAGTAGCAGCGGATTTCCCTGACCTGAGGATTATTATGGCTCATAGTGGACGTGGCTTCTGGTATGATAGAGCTTTTTTTCTTTCAAGAGTTCATAAAAATGTGTATATGGAGATCAGTGGTTTGCCTCCTCAAAAACTGTTGCAATATTTTCCAGAGCTGGAGAAAAATGCTGATAAAGTTATATTTGGATCAGATTGGCCAGGGGTAGGGAGTATTAAGGAAAATGTCGATGCAGTATGTGCTCTAAGTCTTAAAGAAACAACCATTGAGAAGATACTATATAGAAATGCTGAGAAATTGCTAGGATTAAAGACCTAAAAGATAAGGGATTATTTAAGTGGAAAACTCCCCATTTTTGCTGAATTTCTGCATGTAATCATTGTAAAAAATGATTGAGGAACCCAATTTTAAAATATTACTTCATGTTTATCTGGTTTTAAATTTGCTGGAGAATGATATTTTGGAACTAGATGGTAAGAATGCCATTGTGACGGGCGGCAGCTTAGGCATAGGCGCAGTTATCGCAGTAAAACTAGCTGAGGATGGTGCAAATGTAGCTATTAACTATCGTAGGCATGACAAAGAGGCTAAGGAGATAGTTAAACAAATCGAAAAGCTGGGTAGGAAAGCCTTGGCAATTAAGGCAGATGTAACTAACCATTTGGATGCACAGAAAATGTTCTCTAAGGTTATTGATAATCTTGGTCGATTAGACATTCTTGTATGCAATGCCGGTATCACTCGTGATAGAGTAATTTGGAAGATGAGTGAAGACGAATGGGACCAAGTTATCGCGGTAAATTTGAAAGGATACTTCATATACAACAAGCTAGCGGCTGGTTTTTTCAAGGATCAGAGGTATGGTAAAATCGTGAATATTACGTCCATAAACGGGTTGCGTGGCAAATTTGGTCAAACAAATTACTCTGCTTCTAAGGGTGGCGAGATCGCGCTTACTAAAGCCTTAGCAAAGGAGCTAGGAAAGTTCAATGTAAACGTTAATGCTGTTGCACCAGGTATGGTTATGACAGAGATGGCAAAATCTATACCGCCAGAATTCATAAAAACAGCCGTTGATGAGACTGTTTTAGGCAGGCTCGCTACTCCTGAGGATATAGCAAATGTTGTATCCTTCCTCTGCAGCGAGAGAGCCAGGCATATCACTGGAGAAGTTATCAAGGTGGATGGTGGTCAATACATTTAAACAGGTGTTGAAATGAAGGTGGGAATCGTTGGCATAGGTCACGGCAAGTTTGGGCGAAGGAGTGATGCGACAGTTCAGGAGCTTGCATTTGAGCCCTTTAGGGAAGCATTGATAGATGCTGGTGACATAACCCAGCATGATATCGATGCCACGATAATAGGCTCGTCTCCAGAATATCATAAACAGCGTTCTTTGCCAGGAGTTGTAGCAGAGTATCTAGGGGTGAATCCACAGCCTACTTGGCTTACCGAAGCTGCCTGTGCCTCTGGTAGCGCGGCTATACGCACGGCATATGTGGCTATAAAATCTGGAATGCAAGAGGTCGTAGCTGTGATAGGCCTACAGAAGATGACAGAGCTTACAACGCCCGAGATACTAGCTCTTATGGGTAGAGTAGGAGATGTACAATGGGAGTCCATTTTTGGTACTACATTTCCAGGATACTATGCATTGTATGCCACACGGCATATGTATGAATTTAGGACTACAAAGGAGCAGATGGCGATGGTGGCTGTTAAAAACCATCACTATGGCACCATGAATCCAAAGGCGATGTTTCAAAAAGAAGTCACCATTGAGAAATGCCTCGCCTCAGATAAAGTAGCCTATCCTCTTAACGTCTTTGACTGCTGCGCAAATGCTGATGGAGCCGCCTGCATAATCATGACAAATGAAAAGAATGCAAAGAAACTAAATGATACCCCTATATGGCTTGAGGGTTTAGGATGTGCATCAGCTGAAATGTCAGTACTACGTCGACCACACCTTGTAGGAATACCAAGTACAGTGGAGGCATCGAAACAAGCATATAAACAAGCAGGCATTAAACCCAAAGATGTCGATGTGGCAGATGTACACGACTGCTTCACCATAGCAGAAATCATGGCTTATGAAGACCTAGGTTTCTGTGAGAAAGGCAAGGGAGGAAAATTTATAGAAGAGAAACAGAGTTATATCGGTGGTAAAACTCCTGTGAACATTGATGGTGGCCTTAAGGCTAAAGGTCACCCCGTAGGAGCTACAGGAGTATCAATGACAACAGAGATTGTAAAACAACTTAGGGGAGAAGCAGGGAAAAGACAAGTAGATGCAGAAATAGGATTGACACACAACGTTGGTGGCATAGGTCAGTACTGCTTTGTCCATATACATGGGAGGTGAGAAAATGCCATTCCACTACTTTGGAAAGATAAACTTTGTACCATACACAAAGGTCACTAAGTTCGCTGATTACTTAAAAGATGGGAAGCTGATGGGTACAAGATGCAAGAAATGCGGCGAGTTTTACTTTCCACCACGAGCCGACTGCATTAAATGCTTTTCAGATGAGTTTGAATGGGTTGAAACAACTGGTAAAGGGAGATTACACACATATACTATCATCTATGCAGCACCTACAGGTTTTGACGATATCGCGCCATACATAATTGGCGTTTTGGATCTAGATGATGGTGGACGACTCCTAGGCTGGGTGGATGTCCCGGAGGAACAAATTGAGATAGAAATGCGGTTAAAAGCAGTACCTAAGATATTCGAGGAGATACCTGATATAAAGCTCTATTATTCACTTGAAAAAATCAAATAATACTAAATAATATTATAATTTATGTTTTCTAAAAACCCTATTTACCTAATACAAGCTTCTTAAACAGCATATCTTGCTCCTCGTTAAGAGATAGTAAAAGTTTCTCCAAATCAGCCTTTTGATCTGGCACCAATTTACCCGTTGCCATGAGCTTATCTATAACCGTCTCTAATGTATCCTTCTTCTTTTTCATCTTTACTTCAGTAGGCGCAATCTTCTTTATCCCTTCTTTCTTAATCCTCTCAGCCAGTTTACTCCGAAGTATGTATTTTTGTACCTTGCCTCTGCTACTAACTGGCATTTCTTTCTCTATAAATACGTATCGGGGGACTTTGGCGCTTGCCATTTTACCATAGCAGAGATCAACGATTTCTTGCCCTGTGATCTTTACACGTGGCTCAGGAACAATAACTACAGCTATTAGTTCGCCCATGTCATGATCTGGAACTCCTACCACAGCAATTTGTTGAATCTTTGGATCAGATATCAAGTACTCCTCCAACTCCCTCGGGTAGACATTAAATCCACCTACGATAACCATATCCTTCTTACGTCCCACAATTTTGTAATAACCGTTTTCATCGACCGTGGCTAGATCTCCAGTATAAAGCCAACCATCTTTATCTATAGTTTCTGCTGTCTGTTCAGGCATCTTGTAATAGCCTTTCATCACGTTGTAACCTCTACATGCCAACTCGCCTGTCTCTCCCATAGATACTGAGTTTCGCTTTTCATCTACTATTTTTACCTCTACATTTGGCAATGCGCGACCGACGGTCATAACTCTTTGATGGGGTATATCATCAAATCTAGTTAATGTGACCAAGCTACATTCAGTTAATCCGTAACCTATACAGATATTACAATTCATAATGCTCATGATCCCTTGCATTGTATCCACTGGACACGGGGCACCAGCGATAATTCCTGTTCTAAGGGAACCCATATCATACTTTCTTACCTTCAACACCTCCAACTCACGGATAAACATCGTAGGAACTCCATGGCATACAGTACACCTCTCCTTCTCTATTGTTTTCAGAACATCTTCAGGCTCAAAGGACTCCATGACAACTATACTTGCCCCATGAACAATGGTTAAAGCTATACCTAATACGCAACCGAATAGATGTGAGAAAGGGACTGGGACAAGGAATCGATCCTTATGGTTGACCTGCATTATTGACGCTGCATCCTTTGCGTTTGCTACAATATTCATGTGACTGAGCATGGCTCCTTTTGGTTTCCCAGTTGTGCCACTGGTGTAGATGATGAATACTACATTTTCGAGATCGTTTTGAAAGCGTCGGTCTGTATATTCCTGATTCTCTCTCCAGTCGTCACCCATCTCTAGTACAGATTGATAAGAAACGGTGCCCGCAACAACCTCATCAATAACGATAATGTGCTTGAGCTTTGGGAGATGTGGTTTTGCCTCTTGTAGCATGCTAATAAAATCATTTTTACCAAAACTCTTTGGGGTAATTACTGCCACAGAATCAGAATGGTTTAAAATATACTCTGCCTCTGAGGCTTTATACCACGTATCCATAGGAACTAGAATAGCACCAATCCTGGCCACAGCAAATAATGTCACAATCCATTCTGGGCGATTTGGCATCCATAGTGCAACTTTATCACCTGCTTTAATGCCTATCTTCACTAGGCCGCCTGCTAGGCGATTTACTCTTTCGTTAAGCCCTGCATAAGTAATCCTCTCCTCTTTCTTGCCGGGGTAACAAATTACTTCTTTGTCTGGAAATGCTATTGCAGCTCTATCCAATGTCTCCCCAAGTGTCAACATGTTTCTATGTCTCCCTTTATATGTAACAGGTTCAAGGGAGGTTATAAATAGGTGAGATAAATGTTTTTCTAAGAACAATAAATAAATTCAGAATACACTGATTTTCTATCTTCTAATAATTTACAGTTTTTCATGATTTAATTAGTCAACATAAATGTAATAATATGAAGCCGCCGAATTGATTAGATTGATTTTTATCTTATAATGATAAAAACGCTGGAATTGGAACTTATCTATATCAGCTATGAATCCTCCAAATTATGTTATTATCACTTAAACTTTAAGATGGATATATAAGGGGAAATCTATCATTATTCCACATAAAGCGAAAGATTTCAGGACGGGAGATATATGGGGGTAGTAAACTAATAGCTCCTGCAGATTTATATGGAATATTCCAAACCCACGGTAAAATAAGTCTAGGATTTGCCTTTGGATACTTCTTTTCGTAATCATCCCAATAATTACCACGCAATAGTATGGGATTATACCACATGTTAACACCTGCAGAGATAACATGAAACCTATTGGAGATAAAATTATTATTATAAATCATATTAAAGAAAGAATCAAATAGGAATAATCCAACTCCATTATTAACGAAACAATTGTCAAAAATCCTATTAAAATGATCTAGCAATCCAAAGATACCACTAAATGTAAAGTTTCTAAAAGTAAATCCTGTTATTGTAACGAATTTTGCATGTATTAAAATAAAAGCAGCAGGTGGCAACAAATTTCCAGCTTGAATACCGCTTCCATCAAGAATTGTTGTGTTTTTATTTTCACCTCGAATTTTTACTGATTTTCCTCTTTCTCGAGCGGCTAGTTCTGACCAGATATTAATACCTTTTCCAAGTACGCTTTTCTCTGAATAAATGCCGCTATAGACATAAACTTCATCACGAAAACTTCCACAACTGTCCAGAGCATTCTGAATAGTTTTGAAAGGATATTCCTGGGTTCCATACCATGGTCCAACAACATTGTCATCATCAACATAAAATGTATTTGGTTTGTTATTGACAATAATAAGCTTTCTATCTTCATATGAATAATTTCCTGCAGTTACTTGTAATCTAATTGTGTAAATGCCTTCATTAAGAATAGTTGTGTCTAAAGAAGCTAATATTCCATTTTCTGGTGAAGATGAATTAGCCAGTAGTACCCAACTTTCTTCATCAGGATATACTCCAAGTGCATACTCAACCTCATATCCTTTGAATTGCTCTCCTTCTGCAATACCTTTGATTTTTTTAGTTCCCTTCACTTCAGCTCCATTTAATGAATCATCAAGTTCAGAACTAACTGGAAAAGTCTTTAATAATGCTGTATGTGCATTAATTCGCCCTGTTCCAATATATAAATCTGATAAAACCTCATCAGTACTTGATCGTAAAATTGTTCTTACTTGAATAGGGGTAAGATTAGGATTCTTTGAGAGAATGAGAGCTGCAACACCGGCCACAAAAGGACATGCCATACTTGTTCCACTTGCTCTATAAAGTGTCGCATTATTGTCAAAAGCAGGAACGAACGCCGCCCCAGGATTATATGATCCTTCTAGAAGATACATATCTGTTCCATGTGCACGGAGGGAAAGAATATCCATCCCAGGTGCTGCAACATCAACCCACGGTCCATAATTGGAAAACCATGCTTTTGAATCATTTGCATCTGTAGCGGCAACAGCAATGACATCTTTGTGGCTTGCTGGCCATGAGAGACTTTTCAGATTCATATTTTCATTTCCAGCTGCTGCAACAATGATAACACCTCGTGCGTTAGCATAAGCCATGAGAAGTTGTCCAACAATGCTGTTGATTCCTCCAAGACTTAAACTAATAATATCAGCCCCTTTGCGTACTGCAAAAAAGATTGCTCGGGAGATAAACGAGAGTTTCGAAGCACCAGTACCTGAACCACCGACTTTTATTGGCAAGATTTTACAGTTTCCAGCCACTCCTGCAATGCCATGGTAATTATTTGTCACTGCAGCAGCGATTCCAGCGCAATGTGTTCCATGTCCCATATCATCCATTGGATCTGGATTGTGATAGTAGAAGTCATATCCATCTGCATATTTCTCAGAGATTTTACTTAGTGGATTCCAAATTTGTGTTTTGATTTTATCTATTGCATACCCCCAAACCTCAGGGTAAGGAAACGTGCGTTGGTCAACCAGGATATCTATATTATTTCCGCTTCTAAATTCAGAGAATTTTGTCCATATATTTGCCCCCGTCCCATTGTAACTACCTCCAGAAAATAACTTTTTTGAAAATATTTTTCCAGGTACATTATTGGAGATGACAAATCGTGAGTTACCACCTAAATCAAAATGCGATAAATGTAGTGAAACAGAATCATATTCCGGAAAGGATATCTGTTTCATAGTTTCTGACGAATTCGACCAATTGATAGGGTGAGACGATTCTAAAATATAATCTTGTTCCGTTATTCCTTCAGTACAATTTCCCATATCTGGATTGGTATAATCAACTCCTGTATCAATAATTGCAATAGTTATGCTTGGATCGCCCTGCTCAAGATCCCAAGCTTCAGGGGCATCTATATCGGCATCAGGTGTTCCCCCGGTTTGCCCGGTGTTATTCAACGCCCATTGCATATCAAAATAGGGGTCGTTAGGGACACCAAGCGGGTGGTAGAGAAAATTTGGTTCTGCAAATTCTACATTTAGATCGTTAGCGTATTCGGAAGCAGCTTTACGAAGGTTCGTCTTCTCTGGAAACGTGAACACAAAGATGTTAGAGAGCGGTTCGATTGGATCTGTATCGAAGAGTGGTTCAGCAGAAATAACACGATATCTCATGTTTAACCTATCCGTTGAATCAAGCCCTGTGGTTATGCTCTTTTGTGGTGATTTCGAAAGTACAATTTTTTCCTCCTCATTAAATTTGATGATCAATTCATTTGGAACAAATAGTGGTTTATCCAAATTTGAGTAAAACATATCGTCCTCGAAGTTACAAGTTTCATCGAGAATTGAGCTATCATAATACCAAGAACTACATGGTGCTTCGTGAGAAACAGGATTGACACCTGAAATCAAAGAATTCATACTTAACAAAAGGCTCAATATTATTCCAAAAACCATCGTTGTCTTCATTTTTTTCCTCCATATATTTTATTTAAATAGTAAACATAACAAGTATGTGATGTTAGTCGATGAAAATATTATATTATAAATGTGGTATAAAAATTTTACCTAAAATAAGGCTTCATCACCTTATTTTCTATTTCCGGTTATGGCCGATACAAACAAAAACTATATAAATAATTACATTATAACTTTAATATAGCTACAATGTAGCTAGGGATTATTATGGACAATCCAACAAAATTTGAGGTTTATGGTCAAGAGATGCTCGAGAAGATTGTAAAGAAGTGTGGCAATAGCGGCCGCATTTATCTTCCCCCAGATTGGATTGAAAAAAAAGTCAAAATTATCAGGGTAGATTGAGATAGGGATAGTAATATGAAAGATATCACTATAAGACCCATGAAGGAAAAAGATATCGACCAGGCTGTTGAAATACATCGAAAGATTATTAGACATGGCCTAGGCCAAAGTATGAATTATGCAATCGAAGACCTATTTGTGTCCTTCATCCAAAAGAGCCCTCAAACATGTATCATTGCAGAAAATGAAAACAGAGTCGTAGGTTTTATAGTCGGTTGTATCAAGGAATGGGGATTCGGTGTAGAGCGGTCGGGATGGATTGAGATGATAGAGGTTGATCCTAAACTCATGGGAAAAGGCATAGGGAGGACACTGGGAGAAGCTTTGATTCGTTATTTCGGAGACAATGGTATAAAAGAGGTATATACAACTGTTAAATGGGATAGCGGAGATTTAATATCATTTTTCAAATCAATAGGGTTTGACAAAAGCGGTTTCATAAATCTGGCATATAAATCAGATTGATCTAAAAGACAATGTAAAAAAGGGGGTGTTAAAATAGAAACGATTGAACAATTCAGGCAATTGGAAAAAAACCGGCATGATTATGCTAAACAGTGGAAGAAGAAGACTAATGGAAAGGTGATGGGGTATTTTTGTACCTATGTACCCGAAGAGATATTGTATGCTGCAGGGATATTGCCTGTGCGTATTCTTGGTAGTCACGAACCGCAGGATGTCACAGAGCCGCATATCTTTGCCATGTTTTGTCCTTTCTGTCGGGATTGTCTTGCTCAAGGACTCAAGAACAGATATAAATACCTTGACGGTCTTATGATCGCTCAGTCGTGTCTTCATATTCGGCAGGCGTATACTAGTTGGATTAAGCATAGACCTGTAGATTTTGAGAAATTCCTATGCATGCCTAATAAGGTTCAGAGTCCGCATGCACATGAGTTTCTAACCGAGGAATACCGTATTTTTAAGAAAGAAGTGGAAGACTGGACTGGTAAAAAGATCACTGATAAGGATTTGGACAATGCTATAAAGGTTTACAACGAGAACAGACGTCTGATGAGGAAGCTTTATGATCTGAGGAAACGTGACAACCCGCCTATTACTGGTGAGGAGGTCATGGAAATTGTCATGGCTATGCAAATGACTGATAAAGCTGAACATAACAAGATGTTAAAAGATCTTCTAAAGAAACTAGATAACTATACACCTGATAGAGAAGCTGGTAGTAGATTGATGATCCTTGGATCAGAGGATGATGATACCGTCTTTATGAACATGGTGGAGAACCTTGGCGCCACGTTTGTGACGGACGATCATTGTACAGGTTCGAGATATTTTTGGAATGAGGTGATGCCTGGAGAGGATCGGTTAGCGTCAATAGCAGCACGGTATATAGATCGAGTCCCTTGTCCGTCAAAGGACTGGGAGGAGCGTAAAAGAATCCCTCACATTTTGAATTTATGTAAGGAATGGAATGTTGATGGCGTTATCATTATGCAACAGAAGTTCTGTGACCCGCATGAGCTGGATTTCGTGGCCATAAAAAAAGCACTTGGGGATGCTGGGATACCAACTTTATTCCTGGAGTTTGATGTGACAGTGCCTGTGGGTCAGTTTAAGATTCGAGTAGAAGCGTTTCTTGAAATGATAGGTGAGGAGGATTTGTTCTAGGAGGTAATGAAATATGGAACTTGAGGCTAAATATCCAACTGAGAAATTGAAATGTTGGAACAAGGCGAAAAATATCCGGACAAAGTATTATCAGGATTATGCTAAGGCGCATGACAAAGGTGGAATACGATGGGCTGGTGGTGCATGGACGTTTGATGCCATTCCTGCAGGCTTGGGCAATGATGTTTACCCAATTACTAGTGAACCCTATTCTGCCACTATTGCGTTTGACAAAGAGCTTTCGTTAGAATGCATGGAGGCTACTGAGGTAAAAGGTTATCCTCGAGATCTCTGTGCTTATATGCGGAACTATTGGGGTTCTGTTATTATTGATAAATATGCTTTTGGATATAACGACGCAGGAGAGTTTGTCCCAAGGTTTCAAGGGGCAAAGCCGCTAGGCTTCCCGAAACCTGATTTTATCTGGCAGGATCATATCTGCTGCTCTCATGCCAAGTGGTATCAGGTGGTATCAGACCTTGAAGGCGGCATTCCCATGTTTACGGTGGATAATGCTGTAGGCCCCGCCAATGAACTCACCGATAGCAAGATCAAGTATGTTGTGGAACAACTAAAGGATGGTATCAAATTTTTGGAGAAGATTACTGGTAGGGATTATGATGATGAACTGTTGTTTAAGGCTATTCGGAATCATTTTGTGTCAACATCAAAATGGGCAGAGATTTGTGAACTGAATAAGGCTATACCGGCCCCATTGGATGAAAAATCCATTTATTCATTGTATGTCCTTGGTACTCTACAAAAAGCAGGTAGACAGGTCGCAGATTTTTATGAAAAAGATCTTCTCCCCGAGGTAAAGGACAGGGTAAAGAGAGGTATCGCTGCTGTACCCAATGAACGTGTCAGAGTGATGTCAGACACGCAACCACCGTGGAGTTTTTTAAGTATTTTTAGGTATCTTGAGAAGTTTGGATGTATCAGTATAGGTTCGCTCTACACTTTTGGTCTTATTGGTCAATGGGAGGTAAAAAAGGATGGTACTTGGGGTCCAAAAACCATACCTGATACGGATTTCTCAAGTAGAGATCAAGCACTTTATGAATATGTAAAATATGAATTGCATAAACCCGAATGGCAACATTTCTACTCATGTCATCTCAAGAGTGATATGATGATACGAATTGCCCGTGAGTGGAAACTCGATGGTGTTATGCTTCATTACAACAGGGGCTGCGAAGGGCTTACTGTAGGTATTGCTGAAAATAGGTTGGCTCTTCTTGACGCCGGTTTTCCAGTTATGGCATTCGAGGGAAACAACGCTGATGAAAGAGAGTTTGATGAGGCAAGAACAAAGGCTAAAATCAATGCATTTATGGAGACATTGGGTGTCAAATAAAAATATAGGAGGATATGATTATGATCACTATGGGAATTGACCTAGGTGCAAAGAATATCAAAGTCGTGATTTTGAAGGATAACAAGATTGTTGCAAAATCTAATGAGCTAGCAGGGTTTGAAGTGACAAAAAGTGCTCAGAAAGCAATAGATATGGCCCTTAAAGAGGCTGGTCTTAACAAGGATGACCTCGACAAGGTTGTCTCTACAGGTACTGGTGAGAAGCTTGCTCCATTCTATGATGAAACTAAATCTGTAGTAGGCTGTGATTCACTAGGGGCAGTTTATCTTCATCCTGCTGCTAGAAGTGTTATTGATGTCGGTGCTGAAGAAGGCAGGGGGATGAGATGCGATGAAACCGGGAAGATATTAGATTTCGAGGTTAATGAAAAATGTGCTGCTGGTGCAGGTGCATTTACTGAAGCTATGTCTCGTG
Source organism: Thermoplasmata archaeon (assembly GCA_020348445.1). Lineage (GTDB taxonomy): Archaea > Thermoplasmatota > Thermoplasmata. Next base: position 2,938,071 of record CP070751.1, on the reverse strand, counting down.
CTCTTGAAGTACCTCTTAAAGAGTTGGGCACTCTTTCATTGAAGGCAACTGAGGATATCCCAATGAATGCACAGTGCACGGTATTTGCGGAGTCGGAGGTTGTGACCATGGTACATAATAAAGTTTCAAAGGCAAATATGGCTAAGGCAGTTCATGATGCGATGGCAAGTAGGATAACATCTATGATTAGAAAAATTGGTTTTAATAAAGATGTAGTACTTGTAGGTGGAGTTGCAAAGAACATTGGTTTTGTCGAATCTCTTAATAAAGATCTTGGATTAGAGGTAGTAGTGCCTAAGGACCCGGAGTATGTGGGGGCTTTAGGTGCAGCATTAGCAGCCGCTGGTTGGAAGAGAGGTGCATGAGAAATGGTAGAAAAAACAGAGTTTTGGAGATGGACAGAATCCCAGTGGACTAGCCCAGATATAGATTGGAAAGGTAAGTTAATTACTTCTGGTGTGGATGTTGGTTCAGTGAGTTCTCAGGCTGTTATTCTTGCGGATGGCGAGCTATTTGCTTATTCTAATATGAGAACTGGTTCAGATAGCCCTGATTCTGCTATGAAAGCTATAAACTGGGCTATGGAGGATACAGGTCTTAAGCTAGACGATATTATTTACACTGTTGGTACAGGTTATGGACGAGTCAATGTTCCGTTTAGTCAACGTGCTATCACGGAGATTGCATGTCATGCTCGTGGTGGCAACTTCATGTATGGGTCTTCGGTACGGACCATTTTAGATATGGGTGGCCAGGATTGCAAGGCAATACATTGTGATGAACGAGGAAAGGTTACGAATTTCCTTATGAATGATAAATGTGCAGCTGGCACAGGCCGTGGAATGGAGGTATTTGCTGATCTCCTTGGCGTGTCAATCAATGACGTAGGGAATCTTTCTTTGGATATAGATAAGGAACCTACACCAGTGAGCAGTACCTGTGTGGTCTATGCTAAAACTGAGGCTACTGGTTTACTCAGGGAGGGTTGGCCTAAGAACAAGGTGCTTGCTGCATATTGTTCTGCAATGGCCCATAGGATTATGACTCTTCTTGAGCGAATAGGCGTCGAGGAGGATTTTGCTATTACAGGCGGTATAGCTAAGAATAAAGGTGTTGTCACAAGATTAGAGAAAGAAGTTGGTATCAAGATTTTGGATACATCGAATTATGATCCGCAGATAGCTGGTGCTCTAGGCGCAGCTTTGTTTGCAAAGGCATTACATGAAAAAGGTAAAAAGAAATAGATGTGATGATTCATGATAGCAAATTATGGTTATAAGGATGGCTCTGGTGAATATTTTATAACAATTGATACAGATAAATGTAATGGCTGTGGCAAATGTGTTGATGCTTGTCCCTATGGTGTGATGGCTGTTGGTGAAGATGTCAACGATCCTCTGTCTGATCAAGAAGTTGCCTTTGTTGCAGAGGCGGAAAGAAAAAAGATTAAATACACATGTGCACCTTGTAAACCAACTAGTAAGAAGATCATTCCTCCCTGTATTAAAGCCTGTGAAATGGATGCAATTACTCATTCTTGGTAGGAGTTTTTTGAGAAGATGAACGCTCAACAATCAATCAAGATTTGTATTGATAGTAAAGAGGTAGAGTGTCAAGTGGATCAGACTGTGCTTGATGCTGCGTTGAATGCTGGTATCTATATTCCAACATTGTGTTATCATCCTGATATGCCTAATTTTGGTGCTTGTGGCTTATGTGCTGTTGAAATCGAGGGCGATGATGAGCCTTCGCTGGCATGTATTACTCCTGCTAAACAGGGCATGGTTGTTAATACCTCTTCTTCAGATCTTAAACATATGCGGCAGGAGAAGCTTGCCCAAATTATTACTAATCATCCACATGCATGTCTTGTCTGTGCTGAGCGAGAAGGATGTGCACGGGAGCCATGTTCGTTGAATGTTCCTATGGCAGAGAGATGCTGTGAGAAGTTTGGCGATTGTGAAGTTCAAAGGGTAGCAGCATATATTGGGATACCGGAGGATACACCACGCTATAAACCACGTGGTTTACCAGTATTTGAAGATAATCCATTTATTGTTCGAGATTACAATCTTTGTATTGGCTGCGGCAGGTGTGTAGGGGCATGTACAAGTATTCGTGGTATTAAGGCACTTGGTGATTTACCAGATCCTCCCGAGTTAATTGATCATTCTATGTTTCCCGAAAAGTTGATAGATCGTGGGTGTCAGTTTTGCAGGTTATGTATAGAGGTCTGTCCAACTGGTTCCTTTTTGGATCGCATTGAGAAGATAAAGGATTTAACTCCTTGTCAGGAGAATTGCCCTGCACATGTTGATATTCCAAGATATCTACGGCAGATTGCAGAGGGGAAGTTCAAAGAGGCCATAGACTCGATCAGAGAAAGAAATCCTTTCCCGACGATTTGTGGCCGTGTCTGTCATCATCCTTGTGAGGAGGAATGCCTGAGAAGCGAGATTGACAATCCTGTTGCTATTCGACCATTGAAACGGCTTGCTTCTGATTATGTAATGATGAATGAAGAGAAATCACCTGAGGTTATTAAGCCAACAAGGAAAGAAAGGGTTGCGATTGTTGGTGCTGGTCCATCTGGTCTTACTTGTGCACTTGAACTTTTAAAAATGGGTTACCCCGTCACTATCTTTGAAGCATCTGATAAACTAGGGGGTATGATGACAAGTTGTATGCCAGATTATCGTATTTCTGAGAAAGTAGCAATGTATGACATTGATTGGATATTGGCTCATGGTATTGAAGGAAGGAAAAACACGAGAATTGGTAGGGATACAACACTGGAAAAACTTAGGAATGAATATAAAGCAGTTTACATAGCTATCGGGTCACAGGATCCAGCCAAGCTAAATATTGAAGGTTCAGAGATGAATGGCGTCCTCTATGGTTTACCATTTTTGAGAGAGGTAAAGGCCGGGAAAAAGCCTAAGGATTTCGGAAAGAGGATAATAATCATTGGCGGCGGAAATGTTGCCATAGACTGTGCTAAATCTTCTTTAAGACTAGGGGCCAAAGAAGTTCATCTTGTTTGTTTAGAAACAAGGAATCTTTCTTCTAAGGATAGGATGCCTGCCCATGATTGGGAAATTGAAGAAGCAGAAGAAGATGGAGTATCAATCCATGGTTCACTAGGGGCAAAAAGGATTTTAGGTGAAAAAGGGAGACTTACCGGTATAGAAACCATTGTGTGTACCTCTGTTTATGATAAGGATGGTGGGTTTGTTCCAAAGTTTTCAGACAAAAAGGGACCAAGCATCCAAGGTGATACTATTATAATAGCTGTTGGTCAACAATCAGATTTCACAGGCTTCGAGGATTTAGAGTTAACCCCCTGGGGAACTATAAAGACAGATGAAACTACTTTGGAAACAAATATTCCTGGGGTGTTTGCAGGTGGTGATGTTGTCCAAGGTCCTGCTTCTGTTGTGGAGGCGGTTGGTATGGGGAGTAGAGCTGCTGTTCAGATACATTTGTATCTTGGTGGTCTAGAAGAGGATACTGTGTCACCAATACAGAAACCATCACCTCGAATATCTAGTCAGGAAGATTTCCTTAAAAAAAGAATCGACATTCAAAAGATAGTCGTAAATGAACGCCTATTAGGTTTTACAGAAGTAGAACTACCACTTAATAACGGCGAGGGCATCGGCGAGGCAGTTAGATGTCTTCAATGTGATCTATGTCTCTATCTTTCTAAGGTTCCTCAGCCTCCAGTCGATATGCTTCCATTTAAAGCAGAGAAAATTAATGCTGTTCCAGAGGGAGCAGGGGTGTACACTCTTTATGATGAAGATAAGAATGTTATAGAGATCAAAGGCACTGCTAATCTAAGGCAGATTCTCAAGGAGAAACTTGAATCTAGTGATAAAATCAAGTTTTTTAAATTTGAAGAGGACCCCATGTATTCGAAACGTGAGAGTGAACTGCTTCAGCAATATACACAGCAACATGGTGAGATGCCTAGTGGAGGTGATGAGCTTGATGACCTCTTTTAAACTTCAGATGGAACCGTTGGTTGTTGGCGCTTTGCTATCAAATTGTTGTCATTGCTATAAGGCGATGTAATGCTCACCAGAAAACTTGGCATCATTGATTTATCCAAAAAAAAGGTTACAATTAAACAAACCCCTAACTCGTTAAAAAAGCTATTTCTAGGAGGTAGGGGGCTTAACAGCTACTACCTCTACAAGATGATTAAACCTGGAATAGATCCGCTTTCGCCAGACAATGTTCTCATCTTTGGTACAGGTTTTTTAACAGGAACTCTTGTCCCAAACTCTAGTCGTTTCAATGTCTCAGCTAAATCACCAGAAACAGGTATTCTTGGGGATTCAAACTGCGGCGGATACTTTGCAGCTGAACTAAGGTATGCAGGTTTTGATAGATTAATAATCTTCGGAAAATCAAAGAAACCATGCTATATATATGTAATAGATGACGACATTGAGATAAAAGATGCAAAAGACTACTGGGGAATAGATACCACAGAGGTACAGCAAACCCTTAGAAAAGACCTTGGACACGTAGAGGTTGCGGTCTGTGGTGTTGCTGGTGAAAACCTGGTCAGATTTGCCTGTGTTAGAACTGGGGTGAAGAATGCTGCTGGACGATGTGGTCTTGGAACAGTTATGGGTTCAAAACATTTAAAAGCAATTGCGGCAAGAGGAACACAAGGTATAAAAATCGCACATCCCGAGGAAATGCTTGAAACAGTTGAGCAACTCAAAGAATACATCATGAACTCAAAGATAACATCTATTCTTGGTAGCGTAGGGACACCGCTACTTTATGAAGTTAGCAACGCAATAGGTGCAATTCGAACAAAAAACAGCCAGCTCAATGCATGGTCAGACACATTAAACGCTGATGTTATCGAGACTTATGTGGAAAAGATGATTAGTTGTTCATCCTGTATAGTCCACTGTCGGCATAGAAACAAACTAGGTGGAGAAGGACCAGAGTACACAGCAGTGGGCCTCCTAGGTGCAAACCTTGGCATAGAAAATACAGCCCATGTTATCGAACTCAACAACATATGCAACGAACTAGGTTTAGATATATCATCTACTGGAACAATTCTTGGTTGGGCATTCGAGCTCTACGAAAAAGGATTTATTGATAAGAAGATGGCAGAGGAGGAGCTTCGTTTTGGTGATTTCGACCTTGCAAAAAGATTATTATACAAAATATCACGGAGAGAAGGATTTGGAAACATACTTGCAGAGAGCACAAGGAATGTTAAAAGATTTGGCAAAAAATCTGAAAACTATCTTATTGCTGTCAAAGGATTACCACAGAGCGATCCACATGACTGCCGGTACATCAAAGCATTCGCACTAGGGATTGCTACTTCATCCAGGGGTGCAGACCATCTCAGAAGTAGACCAACACTAGAAATCTTCCTAAGGTTACCACGAGAAGTTAAAGAAAAGATTTATGGTAAGGGTATACCAAACGACCCGACATCCTACATTGCTAAAGAAAAAACTGTATACTTCTCTGACAACATATTTGCTGCAATTGACAGCTTGGGAATATGCAAGTTCATATGCCATGGTTTCAACAGCCCACATTTTGTGGATTACAACTGGATGAAAAAACTTATTCATTGTGCATCAGACTGGGCTTTTAAAGAAAAAGATATACAGGAAATTGGAAAAAGGGTTATAGACATCGAAAGAATGTTCAACAACCGTGAGGGAATCTCACGAAAACATGATACCCTACCAAAACGATATTTTGACGATCCCATGCCTTTAAAAGTAGCAAAAGGACATCACATAGACAGGAAAGAATTCGACAGCCTCCTCACTAGATACTATAAAATACGTGGATGGACCAACAATGGACAGGTCAAAAAAGAGTGTATCAGAGAATTGGAGGCGTTAATGTGAAATATCTCTATGTCTACCCAGAGAAATGTACTGGATGTAGAGAATGCTCCATTGCTTGCTCGCTTACAAAATTTGGGGAATGCAATCCAAAGAAAACGGCCATTACTATAGTGAGAGACGAGTTCAACAGATACGAGTTTCCCATTGTATGTTTCCAATGCGAAGAACCAGTATGTCTGAAGTTCTGTCATCAAAACGCATACAAAATCGAAGATGGGGTTGTTATCAGAGCTGAGGACAAATGCATTGGCTGCCGACTCTGCGCAGTACTTTGTCCATACAATGCCGTAACAACGATAGACGATGAAATCATCAAATGTGATTTGTGTGGTGGGGATCCTATGTGTGTTAAATACTGCTCTACAAATGCTATTCAATATCTTGATGAGACAGATGAACTAGAAAAACGACGTAAAGCAATGGCTGAAAGATTTCTAGAGATTGCCAAGAAATGAGAATAATAGAGATCGTGTTAGACAAGATTATTATAAAAAATTTCGTTTCTGATGTATCATGGAAATACTAAGTTTCGTTGTCATTATTGTTCTGGTAACTGCCTCAGGTGCTCTAGCACCAGGTCCTTTGTTTTTCGCAACTATTTCCTATGGTACCAAGTCTGGTGCTAAAAGTGGCCTTGTTTTCTCAATAGCTCACACCGTTGTTGAATTTTCTCTCATTATGCTTTTCGCCCTTGGCCTCCTTACTATTGCGAGTGAACCAATAGTCAAGCAGGTCATTGGAATCGCTGGAGGGAGCATCCTAATAGCATTTGGAGCAATACAAATTCGAAACTCAATTATTACTAAATCCAATGAATTAAAAAAACCCTCATCATCGCATCGTCATCTCTTCCTCATCGGTCTGGCCTTCACTGGTTTGAATCCTTATTTTATACTTTGGTGGCTTACAGTTGGAGCGCAACTTATAATCATTTCTCTTGAATTCGCAGCGTTGGTTGGTGTAGTATTCATGTATATCTGTCATGTTTGGATGGACTATGTCTGGCTTACAGGTGTTGCCTATTTTGCAAAGAAAGGGACAAATGTACTAGGATTAAGATGGTACAAACCATTGATGACCTTATTCGGAGCGATTCTCATCTACTTTGGGTTAACCTTTCTTATAACAGCAATAGAAAGCTAACATCATAATCATTTTACTGTGTCCAATTAATCGCATCATGGACTTTTATACCCTTTCTAAAGAGGAACGATATCATGGGCAACCACAAAATTATCATCTAACAGCCTATCCTCAATACCGCTGACATCTTCACCTTTTTTCATAAGGCTATACAAAGTACCAGCATTCCTGATTGTACCCACGAACTGAAGCCCTACTATCCTGCTTTTCTTCAATAGAATTTTTTTAAAAGAATCAGGAGTAAAACGTGAGATAACCTTACACCGACCAATATCCTTAGATGTGTAGCCCATAGCCACTACAGGCGTATCAAAGATGTCAAGAACATTGACAACTTCTGCACCAGAATAAGGAGTATGTATACCAGCCATGTTTAAGCCCGCGATTCGTCCCTGCTCTATTGCATTTGGCCATATGGCAAAAGATCCCTGTTTCCCTTCTATTTGCTCATGTACTTCTGCAATGTCTCCAGCAGCATAGATATCTCTCACATTAGTCTGCATCGCTGAATCGACAATAATTCCCTGATTGACAGCTATACCAGAGCTTTGAACGATGTCTATATTTGGTGTAACACCTATTGCTATCAATACCATATCGCACTGTAATAACTCCTTTTGAAGGGATACGCTGGTAGCTGTTTTCCTGCCATGTACACCCTTCACCGTATCATTCAACACAAGTTTTATACCGTGCTCTTTTAGAATTTTTCCAACCTTATCTGACATGTCTTGGTCTAGCATTCTTGAAAGGATGTTGGGAAGCATTTCGACGATACTGACTTCTATCCCCCTTTTCTTCAACATGGTAGCAGTTTCAACTCCCATAAAACCACCGCCTACAACCACTGCATGTTTGACACCTTGATTTATATGAGCTAGTATCCTAAGAGTAGAATCTAGTGTACCCATGACATGTACACCCTCGAGCTCCAACCCAGTTATTCCCCTTGGAGTGATAGGTTTTGCACCTGCAGCAATTAGCAACTTGTCATACGTGATACGATTTCCATCAACGAGTTTAACTTCCTTATCTTGCGGAAATATTTGAAGTGCCTCTGTGTTCTTCATGAACTTGGTATTGAGACGATGATAAAAATTTTTATCAAACCGAAAAATTTTGGGTTTGTCTACTTCACCTGCGATTAAATTAGGAAGTGAACATGGTGAATAAGCAGGGTATTGTTCACGCGAGATTATGGTGATATCAGAATTTTTGTCAACCTCACGTATAGCTTGTAGTGCGCTAACTCCCGCCCCGCCATTACCGATTATTACATAATGCAATAAAATCCCATCCATTCATGCCTTGTATTCAGGAAGTTCCGATCCCCTGATAAGAGAGACGATTGTAGAGTTGTATGGTGTAGGCATGCCTTTGAGCTTACCATAATCCACTATCTTACCATTTATAAAACCTATCTCTGTTGGGCTCCCTCTTTCTATATCCACATGCATCGAGGTTTTATGATGCCCAGCATTATCTAGATAAGCCATACAGTGCTCTAAGAAACCTGACTCGAAATGGATACCATTTGCCTCTGCAACCTCTATCCCCTCACGCAATATCATCTCCACAAGCATCCTAGTTTCCTCAAATTCCATCATCTGTTTCATTGTCCTTCTCGTCAATGCACATACTGGACTAAGGGCTGCGTTGAGTATAGTCTTCTCCCATTCATATTTCTTGATTTCGGGAGTGAAGGCAGTCTCCAGATCTGCTGCAGTGATGACCTCTGCCAGTGCTTTAGCATTTTTTTCAGCTGCGGGATCCATCACACCTATATAGTTCGGGGCGTTAAAGAACGACATTCTCACCTTTCCATTGTCAATAAGGTTACCAGCATAGTTTACCACAATCCGCAGGGTATCTTCCTTTCCAAAGACATCTGCAATTAAATCCTCTGCATCCAATCCGTTCTGTAAACTAATAAAGGTCGTTTTTGGCTTCGTAACTTTTTTCAACACAGGCAAAACTCTAGGAAGAATAGATGCTTTTACAGAGATAAAGACAACATCTAACTTTCTTCCACGCATCTTATCTATAGAGTAGCAGAGGTTCTCACCGGGGAAAGGAACGTTCATCTCTTTGAAACCAGTAAGGGTAAGTCCACTTCTGTTTATTTCATCCAAATGATCTTTGAGGATATCTACCAAGGTTACACTATGTCCTGCTTTTGCAAGATGTGCTGCCATGACACTTCCAATAGGCCCCACACCAATAATACCAAATCTATATTCACCCATGTTTAAACCTCCTCAGTAGTGAAGCGTTCCCGAAGTACACGATGCAGGATTTTACCAGTGCTTGTACGTGGCATCTCCTCATCTTTGATAAATATCACCTGCTTTGGGACCTTAAACCTGGCTAGTTTACCTGCACAGTATTCTTTAATAGTTTTCTCATCGACCTTGCCCCTTGGTACAACCACAGCGGTCACCTTCTCTCCCCATTTCTCATCCGGCAAGCCGATAATAGCGACATCAAAAACATTGGGATGGTTGCCTATAATCTCTTCACCCTCACTGGGATAGAAATGCTCACCACCAGTGATGATCATGTTGTCTTTTCTATCTACAATATAATAGAATCCATCTTCACCGCGCTTAGCCATATCGCCTGCACTAAACCATTCCCCTCTAAACGAGCTAGCGGTCTTGTCAGGCATCTTGTGGTACTTATCAAACATCATCGGCCCACGCGAATAAAGCTCACCGACCTCAGCTACGCCAACCTCTTTCCCATTCTCATCCAATATCTTGACAAAATCTGTACCCAAAGATTCAAATCCGATGGAGCCGAGTTTACTAAGCTGATGCTCTGGTTTGAGCACTGTTACTATACCAGCTTCGGTAGAACCATATCCCTCATAGAGCTCGACACCAGGAAAAAAATCCATAATCGCCTTTTTCATACTCTTCCTCACTGGAGCTGAGGAGCATAGTAGCTTCCTTATCGAGCTTAAATTGTGTTTTTTTGCCTCTTCCGACACGTTTAGTATTAGATTGTAATGCGTAGGAATAAGAGATATAAATGTAATTTTTTCTCTCTCAATAATTTCCAATATTTCTTCAGCTCTGAAATGTCGTGCTGGATGGATGTAGACAGAGCCGCCTACATATGTAAAGGTAAAGGTAAAAAATGTGGAGTTGACATGGCACAGTGGCATAATGTTTAGGCATATATCATGTTCGTTAAACCCAAAGTCAACAGCATTAATTAGATAAAATGCTATATATGATTCATGGGAACGCACTACTCCTTTTGGCGTTCCTGTAGTGCCAGATGTATACAGTAAAACCCATGTGTCCTTTGGCTCTACAATAATATCGGGTTCATTCTCTGGAGCTCCATCTATAAATTCTTCATAATTCTTGTAACCTTCTATCTCTTCCCCTACAACAATATATCTATCCGTCTCTATATTTTTCAGGTTCGGTTTTATCGAGTCCACTGTTGGAGTAAACTCGTCGTGTACTATGAACGCCTTAGCATCTGAGTTGTTCGCTATGTACTCTGCATCTTTGTCGACCAACCGAAAGTTTATGGGCACAATGACAAGTCCAGTCTTTGCTGTGGCTAGATAGACCTCTACAATCTCAATACAGTTCTCAAGAAAGACTGCGACCTTGTCACCCTTTTTTAGTCCAATAGAAAGAAGACTGTGAGACAGCCTATTAACTCTTCTATTCAACTCGGGATAGGTGAAGTTTCTCTTTCTATCTTTAACGGCTATGGTGCTTGGAAACTTTTTTGCATTTACTTTAAGTATTTGACCTAGATTCAGCCAACAGGCCATATCTACTCCTCTTAGATTCTAATCCGGGCATCTACGACAACGATTCGATCTTCATATGCGATAATAGGGTTTAGATCTATTTCTTGGATCGTAGGCAAATCTGTAACCAATTGGGAAACACGTTGAAGAATCTCTACAAGTATATTCTGATCGACACCCTTCTCACCTCGAAAACCAGCCAGAAGAGGATAGGATTTGATAGAAGAAAGCATCTCCTTTGCCTCGGATGCTGTGATTGGCGTGATCCCAAATGCTACGTCTTTAAGAATCTCGACATAGATGCCTCCAATTCCAAATAATATTAGATGTCCAAGGCCTTCCTCAGCCTTTGCCCCCATAAAGAGTTCTTTCCCACCCGATAAGAACTCCTGAACAAAAAAACGTGGTTTTTCAGGGGCGAATTTCTTTTCCATATCCTTAACAGTTGATTCTACTTCTTTCTCCTTGAGATTTAGTGCGATACCGCCGGCGTCGCTTTTATGCACAATGCTTTCAGCATCAACCTTTACAACAACTGGGAACCCTATCATACGTGCTGCCTTGAGTGATTCCACGCCATTATTTACCAATCGCCATTTAGCTACAGGAATTTTATATGAAGCAAGCAAGTTATTCACTTTTTCCACAGAGAGGAACTCACGGGCTTCTTTCTTTGCCTGTTGAATAATATTTCTTGCTTTCTCTCTATCAACATCGTTAAATATGGCGGCCTTGCCTATTTTACGGGCTTTCAAATCGTTATATCTTGTCATTGCAATAAGCGCACGTGCAGCGGTTTCTGGTAGACTGTAACAAGGTATACCACCGTTTTTCAACATGCCGATAGTTTTGGTCCACTGTCTTTTATCGGTCATAAGGTTACAGATAATCGGTTTTTTCTGGGCTTTATTTACTTCAACAATCTCATGTGATATAGCATCAGTATCTACAAAGAATGGTGTTACAAAATTGATAAAAATACTATCAATCTGTGGCTCATCCATGAGTACATCCAATGCTGCTCTGAAATGTTCTGCTCCTCCTGTTGCAAGCACGTCAATAGGGTTATTAATTGAGGCTGCAGAATATAACTTTTCCTTGAGAATTTTTTTAGCATGGCTAGAAAGCGGTGGTATCTCCAGTCCTGCCTCTACCAGTTCATCAGCAGCAATGATTGCTGGTCCACCCGTGTTTGTTATTACACCTACCCTTTTGCCCTTGGGAACAGGTTGGTTTGCAAAAGCAACCGCAGCTTGACATAACTCCTCCTGATCTCTGAATGTAACAATTCCACTTTTCTGAAAAATAAGTTCTGTAGCAATATCTACCTTAGCCAAGCCACCGGTATGTGAAGATACGGCTTTTGCACCTTCTTTTGTCCGTCCTGTCTTCATGCCAAGGATCGGCTTCTTTACTGCAACCTCTTTTGCAGCCTCCATAAACTCTTTTGGATCGGAAAGATTCTCGACATGAACTACAATTACCCGCGTCTCCTCATCATCACCCCAATATCTAATGATCTCTGGAATTGAAATATCACAAGCATTTCCATTAGATGCATACATTCGTATTCCGACACCTAGCTCGGAAAAACGTTGGTTGACTACCTCACCAACGCCACCACTTTGAGCAACAATTGATATACACCCCTCCTCTGGCTTTGTAAAGGTGAAGTTGCAATAAGCACGTATATCTGGACTGGTGTTAATTATTCCCTGGCAGTTAGGGCCAAATACACGAACACTATGCTCCCTGGCTTTCTCTACGACTTGCTCTTCCAATAGAATTCCCTCACCACCAATCTCCTTGAAACCTGCAGAATTGATAATAGCTACCTTCACTCCTTTTTTCCCACAATCTTCGACTGCCTGAGGTACAAATTTATTAGGAATAACAACGTGGGCAAGATCAACCTCGTTTGGGACATCCAAAATCGAATTATATGCCCTAATGCCCCGAACCTCATCTGCCTTTGGATTTATCGGATAGATCAAACCCTTAAATCCAAAATCCAAAAGGTTCTTGATGATCCTATTACCTATAGAAAATTCTTTTGTTGATGCACCAATGATTGCCACCGATTTAGGTTTATATAATGCGTCTAACACGTTAACACTTCTCCCCAAGCTGCTCTATAAACGCCTCAATATTTGTTTTGGTCTGCTCATCAGAGAGACATCGTAGATCATTCAAATCTCCGTTTATAATCAAACTAGGTACACCTGTCTCTTCTTCAAGCCGTTGCGGCATACCATAACGATTATTGGAATTGTTGGGACAGGTCTTAGCATCATGATAGATCATGCCATCGATTTTAAAGAAATCAATCATTTTCTTCAAGTATTCTTCTTTAGCCTTATCCGATCGTACGATAAACAACTCAGTGTATGCTT
>CP070751.1:2918497-2924751 GCA_020348445.1 Thermoplasmata archaeon | reverse complement strand
GCAGTATCATACATTCTATCTATGACATCCGTGGTTACCTTACTCGATAGACTTTTCTTCAGCTTCCAGGACTCATTGAGAAGTTCACCGAAACGCTCTATTTTCTCCCGGCGACTGTTAAGAACATCAACAGCCTCCTCAACCATGTCCTTCATCGTACATAGTGCAGCCGTTTTCGAAGAGGTATTCTGAATTTGTTCGGCTGCAATCTCCGATGCGGTCCTGGGAAATCCGGTAAAGAAGAACATCAGATGGTCCTGGAGTTCCTTTATCCTTGACTGGTCTACGGTTACCGGCTGGACAAGAAAACTCTCTTTTCCGTTAAATTCTATCCTGTTGAGTCCACCGAAGGCAGCGGCGACCTGATCCTGCGAACCCACATTCTCTCCTATGATGTCCTGTTCAATATAGATCGCATTTGAGGCAAGCCACCTCTTACCAACCATTCTGCCTTTCAAGGCGTATAAAGCGTTCAAGCAACCGACGGTAAACGTCGAACTCGAACCAATTCCGGAGCGCGCGGGCAGGTCACCGGTATGCACTATCTCAATGCCCCGGTCTATCCTCATAAACTTGAGGCACTCTCGCACGGAAGGATGCTCTATCTGAGAAACACTGCTCACCTCCTCACGTAACCTATATCGTATCAAGTACTTATGTTTGAAAAATGGCGGCAAATACCGGCAGCTGATATAGCAATATTTATCGATAGTCGCATTCAGTACCGCCCCGCCGTTTTCCGTGTACCAGACGGGATAATCCGTACCACCGCCGAAGAACGAGATACGAAATGGCGTTCTGCTAATAATCATCGATTATCCTTGTTATTCTGCCTTTGACAGACCTTCTTCGCTACTTTCTTAAACAGTGTTTACTGCAAATTTCGTGCCTGCTGCGAAAAACCGCGATTGTTCACCATTTTGCCGCCAAGACAATTAAGTCCGTAAAATTATTGAACAAAACCACCTCGAGATGAGGGATTAAAGCCCCCCAGCGCGACAAAAGCCATTAAAAATATGTCAACCGGCTTATAAGTTTTTTATTGAAAAGCCCGCTATACACTACACTGCTGATTGACAAGCTGCTGAGCCCAAAAGACTTATAACCGCATCTCTACTCATCACATTCCCTCATCTTGTCTCTTTGCGACAAAATCGGGTTCTTGATTGGCCAGAAGATACCGAACCGTGAATCATTCCATTTATATGTAAATTGTTTCGAACGGTCATAGTATGTGGACTGCTTGTAATGAAAAACGGCCTTTTCACTCAAAACCAAATAAGCATTCCCATATTTAGGAGGCACTAATACTTGCAATTTACTATTATCAGATAAAATGAAAGACCGCCATTTGCCGAAATCTTTTGAGTCAGAATCGCAATTTACGACAACAAAATACAATTTCCCATACAAACAAGAAAGTAGCTTCCAAGTTTCATTATCGCCGTGAATACCTCTAAGTATATTCTTAGTAGACACAGATATATCATCCTGGACAAACTTCACATCAATACCATTGTCCTTGTATAATTGTTCGTTATATGTCTCAACAAATTGTCCTCTGAAATCTTCAAAAATATAAGGTTCAATCGTCACAACTCCATCCAGCTCGGTTTTTGCAACTTCAATCATTTTTTAGTCCTCGAAATGATTGTAATCTGTCTTATACAACTTCACTTAAGAATTTCTCGATTACAGCTAAGAAGTAATCAAGGTGTTCCTGTGTTAATTCCTGATGAACACCTACGTGAAAGCCGTGATTTCCGATATATTCGGCGTTGGGGAATTCACCAAGTTTGTACCCCAGAAACTCAAAACCCGGACACTGCGTTGGCATTGACAGAAACAGGGTTCGGGAATCTATTTTGTTCATTGCCAGATAATCAGCAAGCTGATCTCTGGTAAATGGGGCATTTTCTCCCACAATGACAGGCAGCGCATGGGGCCCAATCTGTTCGTAATCTTCTTCAGTTATCGTAACCAAAAACGGAGCAAACCTGGTGAAGCGTTCCATCAAATATTTAAGATTCTTTCGACGTTTGTTAAGAATTTCGATATAAAGCTGCAAATTCCCAAGTCCAACCGCTGCTTCAAGTTCGTTCATTTTTGTTGAATACCCTATGCGCTCAAAGAAAAAACGTCTGTCCTGCCCGTCTTTGAACCGTTTTGAACAGCGTTGGCCTGTTGTGCTTAACACGCACTGTTTACACTTACAGAATCTGCCGTGGCACCTTAACGAGCGCAAAACATCGGCGAAATCAGAACGGTCTGTAACAATGATACCGCCTTCTATCGTAGAGATAATATGTGCCACATAAAGGCTATACGCCGTTATATCGCTCCAGTTACCAATGTTCTTGCCTTTGTATACAGCACCATGTGCCTCCGCGGCATCTGCAACAACATACAGGTTATGCCGTTTTGCTATTTCATCAATTTTGTCCATTTCAACAGGCTTGCCCATCAAATGAACCGGCATAATTGCCCGTGTTTTGTTTGTGATAACATTCTCGATCTTATCGGGATTGATATTCAGTGTTGTTCTGTCAATATCTACAAAGACCGGTTTAAAGCCGGCCTGCAGAACAGCATTTCCTGTTGCCACAAAGGACAAAGCCGGAACAATTACTTCGTCCTGTCGCTGTGCCCCAAAATCATATAACACGGCCAAGGCCAAAGCATCTGCGTCAGTACCGCTACTGACAGCTATGGCTTCTTTTGCCCCAAGCAGATCGGCGAACCTTTCCTCAAGTTCCCGCACATATCTGCCCGAAGAAAGCCTGCCCGATTCCAAAGCTTTGGCGACCAATGTTTTGGCATTCTCGGTAATTGTAATTGTTCCGAAGGAGTATTTCACCCTTTTCACTCCCGCCTTTAAAGTTTCTTCAAGGTCTATTGTCATTTCCAAGAAACCTCCGCTGCAAAAATGGCATCTATTTGATGAAGACGCTCACAAAATTCTTCGATATTTCCTTTATTATTCCATTCAAAAACAACAGGCACATGCCAGGTAATTCCTTGATTGCCTCAAGAACCCTCTCATGTGAAGAACATGTTGAAGAAAGAAAAAACATTTTGCGACTCTATCTCCATTACATACCAGGAACGTCTGTATCAGACGGAGGCTTATAGTAGGTTTATGCGGTTTGCGCAACAGCTACATAACGGTCAAAATTCCTACATACAAAGCCAGTAAAGACTTTTCCCAGTTCTGTAATTGTAATTGTATTGTCTGAAAGTTCTACTAAGCCGTCTTTGACGAATTCATCTAAAGCAGCTATTTCTTCCTTAAAATATATTTCAAACTCGATGTCATATTTTTCTTCTATTTGACGATAATCGAGTGAGAAATAACTGCGCAGTGCTTTTATAATATCACCCCTTATCACGTCGTCATTGCTCATTTTATGGCCGCGATATATCGGGAACACGTTATTTGTAACAGCCGCTTCATAGTTCGACAGCTCATAAACATTATGCGCATAACAATCACCAATTACGCTTGTGCTACTTGTGCCGAGCCCAATTACATTGTGGTATCTTCCCGGCGTATAACCCAAGCCACACCAAAATAGCATCTTGTTTTCCGCAGCCTTTGACAAATCATCGGTTGGTTTTGCAAAATGCTCTAATCCTACCCGGACGTAACCGTTATTTAGAAGTGTTTGGGTACTTTCAAGGAAAAACGTTGTTCTTTCGCATAGATCCGGGATTTCGGATTTGTTCATTAATTTTTGGTGTTTGGAAAATTCGGGCGAGTAACACATGGTAAGAAGAGCGATTCGCTCCGGTGAGAATTTTGTTACGATATCAATGGTTTTTCTGAAAGATTCCCTGTTTTGGCGTGGCAGTCCACAAAGAATATCGAAATTGACGCCGGTAAAAAGGTTTTTAATCTCCGGGGTGAGCAACTCTTCCAACAATTCAGGAGGCTGTACCCTGTTAACCGCTTTTTGAACATTTAAGTCGAATTCCTGCACGCCGAAAGATATTCTGTTAATTCCCCTTGAACGGTAGTACCTAAGTTTTTCCTTTGTCATTCCTCGAGGATCTATTTCGAGTGCGAATTCGCTTAGATTTTTGATTTCGGCAATCGACTGAAGTTTATCTATAAGCAGGTCAAATTCTTCTTCGTGCAAGATAGTAGGGGAACCCCCGCCGATGTGGACTTCTCTGAAGTTGGGAGTAACCGAGTTTTTATCGAAGAGGTTCCTGAATAAATCTATTTCACGTAAGAGCAAATTTAAGTAGCTCTTTATTTTTTCATAGTTTCTTGTGATTACCGTGCGACATGTGCAGTAAAGGCATTGTTGTAAACAGAAAGGGATGTGGACATATAGCAGCAGCGGAATGTCTTTTCTGCGTAAGAACAAATCCTCAAGAGCAGTTTTGAAATCTTCCTCCTTGAATTCCAGAGACCAGAAACTTTTATGAGGATATTCCACATACATAAACACTTCAGTACTGTATTTTTTCACCAAATTCATATCTACGAGCAAGCCATTCATTATGTTTTCCTCTCAGGTTTTCAGGTCATATTCAAAGTAAGATTTCTTTCATAAGAATTTTCACGCAAAGTCATCATTCAGGCACTGCATGCCTCTTGCGGCCTGATTCTGTCTGCTCTTTGTCCAGCGATTAAAGTCTCACATTTCGCCCTGAATTCATGCAATTCTTCCAGATCAAGTTTGTAAGGCTTGATAAAGAAGCGGTTGCGATTTTTGAAGTACAGGTCGTCTGATTTATATAAGTTCTCAGGCTCAATACCCACCAACAGATTGTCCCTTAGTGCTTGATCATATACATCCGTGCCGGGAAATGGTACAATGTGTTGAAGTTGTATTTTGTCGACATCTATTTGCTGTATCATTTTGTAGGTTTCCGCCAGCGTTTCTTTTGTTTCTTCCGGCATTCCTATGATGAAGAATGCATTTACGAATAATTGCTTATATTTTTTTGTAAGGTGAACGATTTCAAATATCTTTTCTCTGCTAAGACTCTTTCTCATTACCTTGTTGCGGATAAAATCAGAGCCGCTTTCTATTGCCAGGTAGGTTCTTACCAGTCCTGCTGAAACCAGTGCATCCAACACTTCCTCATCAAGGGCGTTGAGGTTAAGGCCGTTGGGTGTTTCGAACTGAATGTTCAGTTTTCGTTTTTTAATCAGGTTACAGATTTCAAGTATGCGTGACTTTTTTAGCGTAAGATTATCATCCATAAACGAGAAATGTCTGTGGTTGTACGTATCATATACATACTCTATTTCATCTAATACATTCTGGGGGGATCTTGCTCTCCATCTCGGCCCCATAACCATATACATAGAACAAAAAGAGCATCGGTTGGGGCAGCTTCTGCTGGTGATAATTGGAATTGATGTGTTTATAGGCAACTGCTTTGGGTTGTGCCACCGGGAAGTATCAAGGTAATAGTCTTCTAAGTTTACCAGGTCGTATTCAGGGAAGGGGATATCATCTATATTCTCAATGTAAGATTTCTTTGGGTTGACAACAATTTTCCCATTTGTTCGATAAACAAAGCCATCCACCTTATCCAGTTCGTAACGGTTGCTTTTTATTGTGTTTACAAGTTGGGTTATTGAGTGTTCAGCTTCGCCAAGAGTAATCCAGTCTATGGAAAGACAGTTGGCAAGGATTTCGCGTGCGTAAATGGTAAAATGAATTCCTCCTGCTACGATTGGGATGTTCTCGAAACTTTGCTTGCAGAGGATTGAGAATCTTAATACGTCCGGGAAGTTACCAGAGAACAGGCAGCCAAATCCGATTATTTCCGGCTGAAAATGTGAAATTTTATCAATTAGTGCATTTTCATAAAACTTTTGGTGATTAACCGAGACATCGGGCTTCAAGGCTTTCATATCGAGTATTTTTACTTGGTCACCATTTTCCCGCAGAACGGCAGAGAGGTATAATAGACTGGAGGGAAGGTAATACTCATCATTATACCATGTGGCCGGTATAGGAGGATTAACCAAAAGTATCTTCATAAAGAGTACTCTTTTCTTATTTAAATTGACGGGCGAGTATCTAAAGCGGCCCTAATCCGTATTGTTTTATTCTTTCCTGCAATTCCATATAGTTATTCACTATTCTTTCGTTACTGAAACCTTTTCCCCACCGCGTATGCTCATCGTATTCGAATGTGAGTGTAGGGATTTCGTGTTCGTATCGGCCATACATGTGCATGGTCTTTGTCCAGTCCGTATTAACACGTTTGATTCCGAATTTCTTTGG
>CP070751.1:2914151-2918397 GCA_020348445.1 Thermoplasmata archaeon | reverse complement strand
GTGAGATGCACCTCGAACCTATCCAAAAGATCGAGATTTTTAAGAACATTGAAAAGTGCAGATGAATTGGAATTGTATGTATCCCTGCCCTCCTTTGATTTGCAGTCTTCCTCAGAGCATATGAATGCAATAACACCATCGTAGCCGCCTGATAGGGCACCGAGAACCAATGTGGGATCAAGCCCATTTGCACAAGGCACCTCTACAATATGTGCGGAATCGGCAACCTCACATTGTGATTTGTCAAGGGCCGAGAATTCTGACCATTGGCAGCAGAAAGCCAAAACCGCGGGAGTTTTACCCTCCCTCTGGGCCCTGTAGTCCTCCAACTTCTTTGAGGAAGCCTTGTATTCAAAGCCCCGAAGCTGGATTGCCATGTGGGGGCATACCAATGCACATGCACCGCACCCTTTGCACTTCTCCATTATTATCTTTGGAGTGGCGAGCTCTTCAAGCTCGATGGCTTCGTATGGACATATAAATCCGCATTTGTCGCAGCCCACGCATTCCTCTGTAAAGTACACCGCCTTTTGGGGGTTTCTGATGACCTGGATTACGCCCTCTTCAAATCCCAGTGTCTTTAGAATCTCCTGGGTGCGCATGACATTCTTTTGGGCAACTTCAGAGCCCCTTTCCATCCTGCAGAAGTTCTCATCGCACTGTATAATCACGATATTTTTGATTCCCTCGTAAAACGCCTTTAAATAGAATTCAACAGGTATTCGACCCACGCAGGGGAGCCGAAGGGGAACGAACTTGTCAATATTATGCTCCTTTAAATCATCGATTATTTCGCAGGACTGGGGAGAAGAACCCCTGCACATTATTACAAGGTTATCTGTTGCCAAATTTGTCTTTTCTGTTTTGATATGGTTAACCAGGGCCTCTGTATTGTAATACTTGATCTCAATGTTGTACTCGGGACATACGCCTGCACATATTCCGCAAAGCTGGCACAGAGAAAGGTCAATTGAAATCTTCTTTTCGTAATCGTATTTGACTGCTGAAAAGGGGCATGACCTAACACATGTTAAGCATTTGGCGCATCTGATTCTGAGAACCTCTATCGGGGATTCTTCGGGGGTACCCTGGATTTCTTTGCTTTCTATTTCGGTCACGTTATCTCTCCTAAAAAGTAGATTATTCAATAACCATGGCAGAATCTCGTTCCCATTTCTTGTTGGCCCATTCCTGCAGTGAATCAATTTGCTCGTCTGTCATGTGCCTGAACCTTCCCTGCAATTTTACATAGTCTTTTACAGGGGTCATTTTTGGTTTCTTGTTTATTGTGACCTTACCATCCTCAGCTTCGTAGAGTGTCCAAAGTCCGCAGTCCACAGCCATCTTAGCAAGCTGGACCGTCTTAGCTGTGTCGAACCTCCACCCTGTAGGACACGGAGCAAATATCTGAAGATATCTAAAGCCTTTCAAATCCCTGGCCTTCTCAAGTTTTCTCAGCATATCTGCAGGGTGGCCTATTGAGGCTGTTGCCACATAGGGTACATCATGGGCTATCATGATCCTTGGTACATCCTTTTTGTAAAGCTCTTTTCCCGCGATCTTCTTACCAACCGGTGTTGTAGTCGTCCAGGCACCGTGCGGAGTGGATCCGCTTCTCTGAATTCCTGTATTCATATAAGCTTCATTATCGTAGCATATATAGATGATATCCTCGTTTCTTTCTGCAGCACCAGATAGGGCCTGTATGCCTATATCTGCAGTTCCACCATCCCCTGCAAAGGCCACGACATTAACATCTCCTTTACCGAGTTTCTTGAGTCCTCTTTTTATCCCTGATGCGCACACAGCCGAATTCTCGAAAAGAACGTGGAGGTATGGTACTTTGAACGCATCTTGCGGATAAGTTGCTCCGAAAACCAAAAGGCAATTTGCAGGAAAGTAACATACAGTATTGGGTCCGAATATCTTCATAGCAGCTCGAACCATTATGGGGCATCCGCACCCTGGGCATGCAGTATGTCCAGCTGTGAAGAGCTCCTCATCAGGCAGGTCCTTCATTTTTATGGCTATGGTTCCACCCCCCTTGTTCCAATCCAGACAACGTCTTTTTTAGCCTTGCCCTCCTTGGCAGCTTCTAAGGTCCTGTCGAACATGAGCCTAACATCGCTTGCCATGACATCCCTTCCTCCAAGACCTGCAAGGAAGTTTATTACGGGTATATTGTATCCATAAAGGGCAGAGCGTGCGTCGATCCAGGAAGGACCGCCTGAGCCAAAGGAAACTGCCCTGTCGTATACCCCAATTGCCTTGGTCTTCTCAGCTATCTTTCTGATAAGTTCAGTTGGATAGGGCCTGAAGAACCTCAATTTCACAAGGCCGACTTTTTTACCAGCATCACGATATTCATCCACAATGGGTCTTGCTGTGGAGGTTACTGTCCCGAGTGTTATGAGAATGGCATCAGCATCATCGGTTTGGTACTCCTCAATCATCCCGTAATAATCCCTTCTAAAGGCTTTGGCAAAATCGGAATTGACCTCCTCTATCACCTTCCTTGAGTTGTTCATGCTCTCGTCTGTCTGATATCTAATCTCCTGAATGTACTCAGGCGGGGAGAAGGAGCCTATTATCATGGGATCCTCGGGCCAGAGTCTTGCATGCTCGGGTTTATACTTGGGTAGGAACTTGTCCACATCCTCAATATCTGGGAACTCAACAGGCTCCACTGTATGTGATAGAATGAAAGCATCCAAATTCACCATCATGGGTAGAAGAACTCTCTTATCCTCGCAGATTTTGTACGCCTGGATTATCATATCAAGAACCTCTTGGTTGCTCTCGATATAGCACTGAAGCCATCCTGTGTCTCTCTGGGGCATTGTGTCATTGTGCTCGGCCCAAATCCCAATTGGACCCGCAACAGTCCTGTTAATCACAGGCATCACAATGGGCAGGTGGGCAGACCCCGCAATAAATAACACCTCATGCATTAAAGCCAGGCCCTGGGAGGCTGTGGCTGTGAAAGTCCTTGCACCTGCAGCTGTTGCAGAAACACAGGCACTCATTGCAGAATGCTCGCTTTCCACCCTCATGAATTCGGCATCGAGCATACCGTTGTTCACAAATTCAGACGCATGCTCAACCACAAAAGTCTGGGGTGTAATGGGATAAGCTGCGATCAAATCAACTCTGGAAAGCAAGGCTCCGTAAGCAGCAGCGTAATTTCCCGTAACAACTCGTTTTTCTACCATTTTAATCCCTCACCATCTCAATCGCCTCTTTAGGACATTCGTTTGCACAAATCCCGCACCCTTTACAGTAATCGAAATCAAATACCATTTCCTCTTTTTTGTCGTAAATGCATCCCTCTGGGCAGTAGAACCAGCAGAACCTGCACATGTTGCATTTATCCTTATCGTATACAGGTTTGAAAGTTCTCCATGAACCTGTCTTGTTGTCTATGAAACTCCCTGGGCCAACCAAACCAGCATCCGTTTGCATGGGTCTTGTAGCTGCACCAAGAGGAAGCTCTTTGTAGGTTGGAAGCCATTGCTTCTTGACCTCCATTTTCCGTTCTCCGCGACACGTTCCTACCTCTGTTTTCTCGTACGCAGCCCTTGCCGCCTTGGCGTTCTTCTCCCCCAGTTCCTCTCCGATTCTATGGCCGAAGATATCCCTTATTCCGCCCTCGATGGATTCTATCTTCACCTCGCCTGTGGTCTTGGCAAAGGCTCCGAGAATGGAGCTATTGGTAATTGGAGCTCCCAGAACCTCCAGGGCAACAGAGGTTGCGTCCACAACCCCGGTTTTGATTGGAATTCCCAAATCCAACTCTTCTGGCTTTTTCTGGCTGTTTACCACAGCAACTGCAATTTCTTTCAATCCCTGAGCCACATTCACAAGTTCGATCAATCTATCATCCAATATGACCACATAATCAGGCTCGTAAATCTGCGTTTTGGTGTAGATCCTGTCCTTATCTACTCTCGTGAAGGCCAAGACAGGTGCCCCTCTTCTTTCGGCACCGAAAAACGGGAAGGCAACACCGTAGTTGCCTTCAATATGGGCCGCACTGGCAAGAGCCTGTGCAGCCATTACAGCGCCTTGGCCCCCTCTTCCATGGAACCGTACTTCATACATATGCGCATTCTCCCCCCATTGTGGGTGAATCACCGTATATAATAATGTACTATAAATATTGTGTATAGTAACCATTGGGAGTGATAGGGGATGGAATTCAAGCGCCCAATCGTTTTAAGAATTGAATAGGGCTGAAATTTGAGGG
>CP070751.1:2860308-2914051 GCA_020348445.1 Thermoplasmata archaeon | reverse complement strand
CCCGACCATTAACTACAATAATATCTGCAATAATGGAGGAGGATCATCTGGGCCTGGATATGGAGTAATAAATACTTATTCCTCAATAATAATTGATGCGCAAAATAATTGGTGGGGGCATGAGACAGGTCCTTACCATTCTACCAGCAATCCTGACGGTCAAGGCGATAAAGTTTCAAATTATGTGGAATTCGAACCTTTCTCGGATAGTCCATTTTGATTAAAACCCCATTCGACTAATTTAAATATAAGATTATTTCATATATGGATAATAGATATTCGATGGAGACAATAGCCATGAAAAGGGCATTCCTTGTTACCTTAGGCATCACACTTTCAGTTATTATTTTTGGGTTTAGCAACTTAAATTTATTTATAAATGCAGAAACTTTTACTTCTAATTTATTAATCGAAGGTAACCTTACTAGTCAATGTCAACCTTCGATAACAGTAGATGATTTTGGAAACATCTTTGTAGTATGGCGTGACTATAGGAATGATCCAAGTCTTCCTTCAAATGGCCGAGGTGATATATATTTTGCAAAATCAACCAATGAACTTTTATCTTTTAATGAGTCTATAAAAGTGAGCGATGACTCGGGAGATACCTTACAAAATATACCTTCCATTGCTATTGATTCTAAAAGCAAACTTCATGTTGTATGGGAAGATTGGCGAAATGATGCTGATGGAAGATGGGTAGGAAGTGATGGGGGAATAGATGGTTTGAGCAACGGTGATATTTACTATGCGAATTCCTCTGACGGTGGTATGTCATGGAGTACAAGCAAGATGATTAATGATGATGGAGGAACAACAGAACAAGGAAGACCTGATATAGCAGTTGATAGCAATGACATAATCCATATAGTATGGGAAGACAAAAGGAGTGAGGGAAATTATCACATCTATTATGCAAATTCCACAAATGGAGGATTAACTTTTAGTATAAATAAAAAAATAAATGATGCAGATAATTCTTCGAGAGATCCTGCTATTGCTGTAGATAATCGGAATAACATTCATATTGCTTGGTGTGACTATAGAAATACAGGAATTACCGGTCCCGATATCTATTACGCCAACTCAACTGATGGTGGTATAAATTTTAACTCAAACAAAAGGGTAAGTGATGATACTGGAAACGCTTATCAATTTTGGCCTGATATTGCAGCAAATGGTGACATAATAGGTATTGTGTGGGAAGATGAAAGGGAAACTAGCGTCTATTTTGCTAATTCTACCGATGGTGGTATTACTTTCAGTCCAAATAAGAGGGTGAACGATGTTACAGGAGCATCTAACTGGGATGCAGCCATTGCTATAAATAACGACGGATATATTTGTGTGGTTTGGGAAGGTTCTGGTATTGATATCTATTTTGCTAATTCCACCGACGGAGGTTCAACATTCAGTCCAAGCCAAAGAGTGAATGATGATGTGGGTTCTAATTTTCAACGCTTAGCTTCTCTTGCCATTAGAAACAGAACGGTCTATATATCATGGCAAGACGACCGAAATGGTAATTATGATATCTACTTTTCCCGCTCAAACTATCCCCCTTTTATTGCAACCTCAATTTTCCCACCTAACGGTTTCACTCTAATTGATAATACATCAACGTTGGTAATCACCAAGGTCATCGACCTAGATAACGACACAGTCTTCTACAACTTTACAATCTCAGACCAACCAGATGCTGAAAGCGGCACCATTTACTATAGTGGCTGGATTACATCCACATCCTGGAAACCCCCTCCATTAACAGATGGCAAGTGGTATTGGCATACTTATACATCCGATATGTGGAACACAACTGCTCCGAATTGGGTTTGGAATTTCACGATTGACACATCACAAAGTTATTCTATCCAACTCTATGAAGGTTGGAATTTAGTCTCTATCCCGTTCATTCAGATGGACACAAGTCTAGAAAGTGTTCTTGATTCAATAAATGGTTCATACGATGCTGTACAGTGGTATGATGTTAATGATGCCTCTGACCCTTGGAAACATCACCATATCTCAAAACCACAGAATTTGAACGATTTGGATACCATTGACCATAAAACGGGCTTTTGGATACATATTACTAAGCCTGGAGGTGTTCTATTGCAATGCTCGGGTATCATTCTCACAGAAAATCAGAGTATAACCTTAAAAACAGGGTGGAACCTTGTAGGATACCCCTCATTGAGCAATAAAAGTAGAACTTTTGCCCTGAATAATCTAACATTCGATTTGGAAGTTGATGCGATCTGGACCTATAACGCCTCTAGCCAAAAATGGGAGCAAATAGGCGAGTTTGATTATTTCGAAAAAGGACGAGGATATTGGATACATGCCAAAACCGATTGTGTCTGGGAAGTGCCTCTCTAACAATTTTTAAAACCTTAGTATAAACTACCAAAAAATCGCGGTTCTCCAAGTGATTTCGAACTGAGTGCAGGAGGGCGGAAGCGGAGGACTTGATTGGAGCGAGGGGCGGAAGTTTAGGCCCGAAGGGCGGGAATTCTGATGGATGTAGATTTTGTAAGAACAGGGTATGGCGTTCTGTAAAGCAAAATCATAAGGAAGAGGAAAGCAGGTTTTTGGGGATAGCAAAGAATACCTGAGAAGTTACAATAGACATAATATTGTTAATCATTATCACGAATCCTTTTTAAAGGCGAATTTCACATATATAACAAATGGTATGGAATGATGAAAATAAGAAACCAATCTATATTTGGACAAATTAAAGTCGGGAATACTTGGAAAAACACACGGATTCCCATTAATTTGTTTGATCCATTTTCTGAGAAATCTCTCGAAATTGAGTTGATCCGTTTAGGTTTCAAACCTAAAAAGATTACAAGAAATAAAAATCAAACACCTGATTTTGATATTGGAAATGGATATGTGGTAGAATGTACGAATCACCATGGCTATTTTCCTGATTCATTGATAGGAAAAACTCAAAAATGGTTAAATGAACTTGGAACCGAATTTTACACTATATCAAGGAATATTGATAATAAAATTGAACCCAAGATTCTATTTACAAGAAAAGCTCAAGAAAATACGGTTATTATTCGAAATAAATATGATGAGCGAAGCCACAGAGAGAAGATAAAAGAAACAATAGGAAGGAAATATGGACAATGTTATGAATATAATAAAAGAATTATTAATTTAAATTTTATAAATGAACCATTTAATCCACATGAGTTATTTGTGGTAATTCTATCCATTCTAAGAGAATTTGGAACGGATTATCAGAACCTAGTTGCTATCCTAGCTGGATTAAGATGTCCTCCTTTTTCCCCAATTTTATCCTATTTTATAGTTGAAAATAAAGATGGTCTATATGACCTACCAATAGAATTTAAAAAAATATCCCGAGTACCAAAAGTTGATTATTCAATAGTGCCAATCGAATATTTTTTTAATTTTGGTGATAACTCACAAGTGATATTGCGACCACCTTATAAATTTTAGATATATTTTTCAAGGCTTCAACTTAGTTAATAATAAATTTAGCTTTAAGAATCACAAAAAAAGAGATTATAATGGTCAATCTGGTACGATGATCACATCTTTAAGATATTTATAGCGGTCATATTCATCATTGGGTAACTTTGGTATATATACAATAATGATATCCAAACCCCGTCTCGCATACTTCTGAATTGTCTTATGATGTTTAGCTGATTTTATTGCAGTTTCGATTTCATACTGGCATGTGATTCTAGTGGATATGTCAATTACATCTCCGATACCAAAACCAGTAATCTCGAATTCTGTTAGAACATCATGGTCCATTGTACGAAGTATATAGAATATTTGTGACTTCACTGCAAAATGTTCCCAGCTTTCTTTTGGATACTTGACCAACTTGTTTATATCCAAACGATTGAATGTAACACCCTTGGTACTCAGTAGGTTATAATCAATTATCTTTCTTCTCAACTTCTATCACCTCCTGATGACTTTTTGTCATCAATAAAAAAAGGACAAAAAGTTGAAGGAGAAAGAAATAGCGGAGCTGATAGAAACTGAGATTACGAGGTTGGGGGATGCCCAAAAGTCTTAAAATGAGGTTGGGGTTGGTTTTCCGAAACCGATTTTTATGGCTTTTCTGAGTACTCGGATAGAAATGAATAAAAGATAATACATTGATGCAGTTTCAACTAATTATGAGGATGGAGGATGGTAATATGAAGCAAAGGTCAATTAAAACTCTTTTACGCGATATGGAAATTCTTAAAAATAACTTCATTAACACTAAAGCATATTTTCCTTATATGGAAGAGAATATGTTAGGTAAACATAATATTACTACTGCACCATACTATATCAATGAGGGGCTTAATATCAAATTTATCTTGAATCAACCTATAACAAAAAAACATATCAAAAATAATAATGAAATTTCTGGTTGGATAAATCAAAACTTTCTTATCCGTCTGTATGCTTTACTGAATTCTTATAATATTATTTCTGATAAAATTTCAATAGATCATTCAATTAATGGTTGGAAGGAATTAGATTTGCTTCGCAGATTAAGAAATATTTTTGCTCATACATCAGGAAGGTTCAATTCGAAAAAACCTGATCATAAAAAATTGGTGAATGAACTGATATCCCATTTTAAGATCCAAGTAAGAATTCCAAATAAGTTTCCTATTCCAATCGATATAGTCTGTGTTCCAATTTATGAGGGATGTATGAGATATATTCAACAGAAATATATCACAAACTAAAAAACTGATAACATCAACCCGCTTCGAGCAGGTGAGTTCCCCCTATAGGGAGTTCACCGATTGCAAGGGTAGAGGGGGAACGAGCCATTCTCGGATTCCGAAGGAATTTGAGAATTAAGAGGGCGAACGAAGTGAGACCTCGAAGGCGGAGAAGCGGAAAGGGGGTGAAGGGTGGGGTACAGAGGTTGTGCCCCTCCAAAAAATCCTAATACCCGGGAAACAATATTATTCTTTAATATAACAATTCAGGTTGTGCCTTAAAGACATAGAGGAGGGTGTCCAGGTGTCCAAATCCAACGATATCGAAAACAACACATGGTATGGAGTATGGAGTGAAGGAGGGAGCGACCCGGTGATCAATTATAATAATATCGCTAATAACGGTGGAGGAGCTGGTGGAGAAGGATGGGGGGTAATTAATACTGACGATTCTCTCGAAATTGATGCACAAAATAATTGGTGGAACGACGCTGGTGGCCCTTCGGGATTTGGACCGGGAAATGGAGATAGAGTCTCAAACTATGTGGATTATGATCCATATTCTACTAGTCGAAATTAACTTTTCATTAACGGAATTTTAAACAGACTATTAAAAGTTGAAATAAATCTATAAATTAGTTCTCATTAGGCGAAAGATTTAAGGCAACTCCATGCTATAGTAAGAATTTAGAGGTGAAAAATCTGTTCATTAAGAAGAAAAAAATATTAATTAGTGATAGAATTTATCTCATCATCACTTCGTTAATGATCTTAGGTTTAAAGTTATCTTTCATTCCTTCATTTCAAATTGTTAATGCTGAAAATTTCAGTGGCAATATTCGAGTTGATGATACAGATATCAATTTTACGAATCAAACATGGCCGGATATAGCGTTATTTAGCAATAATATATATATTGTATGGGAGGATAATAGACTCACTGGAGATCATCGAAGTCATATATATTTCGCTAAGTCGCTAGATAATATGGTATCCTTTGGGACGAGTATTCGTGTAGACGATGCATCTATTAATAATTCTACATGTTGTCCTTCAATGGCAGTCGATAAAAGTAACGGCAATATCTATGTTGTATGGCAGGACTACCGAAACTCTCCAGACCCATATAGTATTGACATTTATTTTGCTAACTCAACAGATGGCGGGATTACCTTCGGTGATAATAAAAGAATACTTGATGAGACTGGAAATATTTGGCAAAATGTCCCCTCTATTGCAGCGAACAATGGTCTTATAGGTGTAGTGTGGGAGGATCAAAGAGGGGGTATTTATTTTGCTAATTCTACAGATGATGGAAATACATTTGGAGAAAATAAAAGAGTAAATGATATGGTTGGTTCAGGAGTTTTTTATCCTAAAATTGCTATAGATAATAATAAGGTCATTTATATTGTATGGGAGGATAACCCAGATGGTAAATTTTATATTTATTTTTCTAAGTCAACTGATGGTGGAAATACATTTACTCAACAAAAGAAGGTCAGCGATAATCCTCTAATCGATGGTCAAAGAATGCCTTCGCTTGGTGTAGATTATGACAATAATATTTACGTGGTTTGGGTAGATTACCAGGGAACAGACACTAATATCTCTTATGCCAAATCTACAAATGGTGGAGATAATTTTACTATAAGGAAACAGGTAAATGATGACCCAGGAATTGCAAAACAATATCAACCATCTATTGCTGTAAATGAGGAGGAGAAGATTTTTATAACATGGTTAGACGAACGTGAAGGTGGATACAATATTTATTTTGCTAACTCAACAGATGGCGGTAATACATTTAGTTCGAATCAAAAAATAAACAATGGTCCTAATATTTCTGCAGTTTACACACCATCAAACGCAATCGCCGTAAATGGAAGTCACGCTTTCATAGTGTGGCAAGATGACCGAAAAGGGGATTGGGACATTTACTTCACCCGCTCAAACTGGGAACCACCAATGACCACCCCAATTTCTCCACCAATCAATTCCACTCTTACCAATAATACTCCCCTTTTAAGAGTCACCTCAATCACCGACCTAGACAATGATACAGTTTACTACAATTTTACGATTTCAGACCAACCCGACGCTGAAACCGGAACAGTCTATTACAGCGGCTGGATCACATCCACATCCTGGAAAACCCCTCCATTACCGGATGGCAAATGGTATTGGCATACTTATACATATGATGGATTCAATATGACTTCTCCCAATTGGATCTGGAATTTCACAATTGATACGACCCAAAATTACGTAATGTGGTTGTATGAGAGTTGGAACCTGATCTCGATTCCATTTATTCAGATGGATACAGACCTTGAGAGTGTTCTGAACTCAATAAATGGCTCATATGATGCAGTGCAGATGTATGACGCTAATGACTACTCTGACCCTTGGAAACATTACCAAATCTCAAAACCCTCACATTTGAACAATTTAGAGAATATTGACCACAAAATGGGATTTTGGATACATGTAACTCAACCAGGTGGGATTTTATTACAATGCTTAGGAATAATACCGATGGAAAATCAGAGTATTTCCCTCAAACCAGGATGGAACCTTGTAGGATACCCCTCATTGAGCAATAAAAGCAGAACAATAGCCCTAAATAATCTTACTTTTAACACCGAAATTGATGCAATCTGGACCTATAACGCCTCTAGCCAAAAATGGGAGCAAATAGGCGAGTTTGATTACTTCGAGAGAGGGAGGGGCTATTATGTCCATTCGAAAGCTGAAGTGGTTTGGGAGATTCCATTATAAAAAGAACTATCTTCACCCAGAAGCAGTGAGAATATGGTCGTACTTCCCGTCGTTTATCTCCTGCTGAACCTCTCTTGGGTCCTTACCCTCCACTGTGACTCCCATGGAGATGCAGGATCCCACGACCTCCTTCACCTTTTCCTTCAGGTTGGTCCCTAATACCGAGTCCTTCTTGATCAGAGCTATCTTCTTGGCCTGATCCACACTCAGGTTACCCACCTTGTCCTCCCTTTGGTCCTTTCCACCCTTCTCAATTCCTAGCTCCTTTAAAATGAGAGCAGATGTTGGAGGTGTTCCCACAGAAATCTCATATGTTTTCGCTTTTGTATCGATTACCAACTTTACCGGGACCTTCATCCCTTCAAAGGCCTTGGTCTTCTCGTTGATCTCGTTTACTACCTGCATGATGTTGAGGCCCATGGGGCCCAAGGCGGGACCTACGGGGGGGCCGCTTGTGGCTTTTCCTCCCTCCACAAGCACTTCAAGTACCTCTGGCATTTTTTGTTCACCGTCCTTCTGTCTCTAAAACCCTGACATTATCGCCGCGTATTGTTATTGGAATTGGAACAACCGCCTCGAAAAGCTCCACTGTGATCTCCTCTTTTGACTCGTCGATTTGCTGAACCCTTGCCTTCTCTCCTTTGAATGGGCCTGCGATGAGCTCTACTATATCACCCACAACTATGCCTGCAACAAGAGGTTTGGGCGTGAGAAAATGGTTGATCTCGTCAAAAGGGATATCTCCTTCGACAACACCTCTTGCCCGTTTTATCCCCTTTACCACCTTACCAAGACCGTCGGGATTTATTGTCTCAACCAGAACATAGCCTCTGAGCTTCTCAGGGGCGAGAATGGAATAGATTCCGGTGTCCTTCTTTTGGGCTCTCATATAAAGAGTATCTGCAACTGCTCTTTCGTGTCCTATTGAGGTCTTGATTGCAAGTACGCTCTGTTTTACCAAGATCGCGAAAGTTATTGAATCTGACTGGGCAGGATCGCCTTTTGAGTTTGTGGTAACCACCATGTCCACTCTTTCACCGTAGTCCACACTGTGAGGAGCAGTAATCTCGATTCTCAATACTACGGTTCTACCGCCTTCTACATCCAAATCTGTCTCAAGAATATCCTGCATCTCCTTTTCCAACAACTCCTCTCTGTCGAGATACAGCTTTATGAACCACTCAGGTGATTCCTCGGATCTAAGGGGATTGATGGTGTTAATATTGATGTGGAAGGTGTCCTTTTTCTTACCCTTATTCTTGATCATCAGGTCAAAGTTTGTGGCTTTTCCAGCTATGATTTGATGCTTGACCTCCTCGCATTTCATCTCGAGGCCAAAACCCTCCACGAGCTCCTCTTTGGGCTTTTCCTCCTCCTCACCCTTAGGTTCATGCTCAGTCTCTTTTTTTTCCTCCGAGGCGGACTCCTTCTCAGGTGCCTCCTCCTTATCGTCCTGTGATACCAAACCTATACCTCCAAATTTGACCTTCAGTGGGGATGTTAATATCCAAAGAGGTCAGCGAAAAAACCTGGTGCTTGGGTCCATATAAAGAAGATCAAAAAACCAATACCGCCCAACAAAATGATACCAATGCCTGTTATCTGCAGGGTTTTTGTGTACTCCTCTGGCGTGGGTTTTCTGGCCATTTTCAATACTCTACCGTACTTGCCTTTACCGATATATCGAGTCTTCTCTTCGATTTTCTCCTGTAGTTCCCAGGATTTTTCCCTGATTCTGAGTTTCATCTTTCGCCCTCAGCTTTTCTTACCCACTAATGTCCTTTTCTAATATAAAAAGTTTCACTTGACAAATTCAATTCCGATTTCGCTCTCCCTTGCTATTCCACCTGGTCCTAAAATCTGCTTGGATTTCACTCCCGTTACGACGATCATGACCCTTATTCTGTTCTCTATTGTGGGATCAATTGTGGCCCCCCAGATAATCCTGGCATTTGCACTGATTCGGCTGTGAACCTCTTCTGCCACAGCTTCTGCCTCGGAAACGGTCATGTCATTTCCTCCTGTAACATTCACCAGGGCACCTGTGGCCTCACTTATGTCCACCTCCAATAGCGGGGAGCTTAAGGCCTCATTAACTGCCTCTATTGCTCTGTTGTCAGATTCTGCTTCACCCAGGCCAATCATGGCCACGCCGCCGCCCTTCATAATGGTTTTGAGATCATTGAAATCGAGGTTCACAAGTCCAGGCTTCGTGATGATCTCTGTGATACCCTTTATAGAGCGCATGAGTATCTCGTCAGCAACCTTAAATGCAGCATTTAGGGATAATCTCGGCACAAGTTCAAGCAGTTTATCGTTGGGTATGACAATTACAGTATCGGCTATCTCTCGAAGGCGTTCCATACCATATTCAGCGTTCTCCATCCGCACCATTCCCTCTGCTCTGAAGGGAGTTGTGCAGATTGCGATGGTGAGAGCACCACTTTCCTTGGCGATGCCAGCCACGACCGACGCGGATCCCGTGCCTGTTCCTCCGCCGAGCCCGCATGTGACGAATACGATATCGCCTCCCACGAGGGCGGATCTGATTTCCTCATCTGCCTCCCTTGTGGCCTCCTCTCCAACCTGCGGCAGGGCTCCAGCCCCGAGACCCCGGGTGGTTCTTCTTCCCAAAAGGATCTTGTTTGGAGAAGCAATGGTAAGAAGGTGCTGGGCATCGGTGTTCAGGGCATAAAGCTCTGCACCCATAACACCGGTTTCCACGAGCCTGTTTATGGTGTTGCATCCTCCACCTCCGCATCCCACGATTTTGATATTTGTCTTAAGACCAGCAAGTACCCGCTCCAGTTCCTCATCATCTGCTGTGATGCGTCTTTGCATTGTGGGTACCTCTGGTGTCATAGTCTCTGCACTTGAACGTGACAACACTTCCTGGACAATAGATTTCATATTAAACCTCCAAGAAATTTCACCCGTGAATGCCTTTTAGAATATAAATAGTTTCGGTCGAGGCCAAAACCCGCCTGTTTTATGGAGAAATTCAAGGGATAGACCCATGGATAAGAAGTGAAAAAAGATAAAGAAAAGACAGTTTTTGGCAACGATTCGTAAGACGATTTTGTCCTTACTTATCCTGCAATTACCTTACAAAATCGATTCCTACGTTTTCGATTCCTTCATAGAACTGTTTCTTGCCCATGACCTGCTTTGATTTGACTCCAGTCACAACGAGCATGACTCTTACTGTGTTCTCAAGGGTTGGATCGATTGCAGCTCCCCAGATGATTCTCGCATTTGGATTGACCCTTGCATGGATCTCCTCGGCAACCCTCTCAGCCTCGGAAACGGTCATATCCCTTCCGCCTGTGACATTGACCAGAACTCCGTTTGCATTGCTTATGTCGAGCTCCAAAAGGGGTGAATTCAAAGCCTCGTTTACGGCCTCCATTGCCCTGTCCTCGCCTTCACTGCTTGATTCCCCAAGGCCTATCATGGCCACACCCGCGCTCTTCATGATGGTCTTTAAATCGTTGAAGTCCAGATTTACAAGTCCTGGCTTTGTTATGATCTCAGTTAAGCCCTTTATGGAGCGCATGAGAATCTCGTCCGCAACCTTAAATGCTGCATTAAGCGAAAGTCTGGGTACCAGTTCCAGGAGCTTGTCGTTGGGGATCACAACCACTGTGTCCACCACATCCCTTAACTTATCCAGACCGTACTGGGCATTCTCTGCCCTGAGTTTCCCCTCTCCCTTGAATGGGAAAGTCGTAAATGCTATGGTCAATGCACCGACGTCCTTGGCTATTCCCGCCACAACAGCAGCACTCCCTGTTCCAGTGCCGCCTCCAAGTCCGCATGCCAAAAACACGATGTGGGAGCCTGTGATTGCGGTTCTGATTTCCTCTTCGGCCTCCCTTGCAGCCTCCTCACCCACCTGTGGCAGTGCTCCTGCACCCAATCCTCTTGTGGCCCTTCTACCCAAAAGAATCTTTCGCGGGGCCTGAATGGACAGAAGATGTTGTGCGTCGGTGTTGGCTGCGATGAGTTCTGCTCCTACAATACCCTCTTCTGCTATTCTTGCGATGGTGTTTGAGCCACCACCACCGCAACCAACGATCCTTATGTTGGTCTTCAGTTTTTTGAGCATTTGCTCAAGCTCAGCATCCACCTCAAGGTTGCGGTTTGGATATCCTTGTTTCACATCCTGCATACTTTCAATATTCACATTTCTCGACAAAGCCTGCTGGACTATCGATTTCATATTCGTGACCTCCTATTTTTATCAAAGGGAAATCATGAAAGGACGGCACATTCCGAAAAGCGGAATTATACAAATCCAGTATATCCGCTCCTGTATCGTCAACATGTATCGGAATCTGTGCATCCCACTGATTTTGCATCCCGTAAATCTTTTATAGGGTATCGGTTTCATTATATATATAATTTTATGTATTTGGTTCTGTTCCAGGTTAGGTTGTTTTGCCTTATTTTGCTGTTTCTGTTCCATTTCGGTTGGTAAACAAAATCAAAATAAATTAAATCCTTCCTTCTTTTTTAAGTGATAAAATTACACCTATTAATAATAACATTAATGATAAAAAACATAGTCCCAAAGACCCTAAAAAATCAATATAATTTACACTAAAAAGTGAAATAAATACAAAAATTGCACCACAAATAAGAAAGAGAAAAGGTAAGGGAGAATCTTTTAATGGATAGTGAATTTCAACCATATTAATCTCCTTTAAGGTTATTGTTAGATTAATATTAATTATTTCCTACATGGTTTTGTTTCTCAATGGAATAGAGAAATTCCTTCTAAATAACAAAAAAGATGATTAATGATTTTTTTCTTCCAAAGCTTTCTTGATATAAGTAAGCCAAGGGTTATCATCATCAGATACATGAGGAAGTCCTGCAACCTGTCCTGGTGTCATTCCCTTAAGGCTCTCATGTGGTCTTATGTTGTTGTAGTAGAATCTTTCACCATCCAAGATTATCTGTCCTGTTTCCCTATGGTCATAGCCTCTCATAACCTTAAGTCTCTCTCTTACTGTTCCGTTCATCCTTTCAAGATTCTGATTCAGGAATTGCTTTCTATTTGATCTTGTGCGAAAGTGGATTGTTGAGTCTTTACCCCTAAATTCCTTTTTCACAGCTTCATTATAAGATTGTTGTCCGTCAGTAATAAGAGCCTTGGGTGTTTTTCCTGCCCTTTTCTTACCCTCTCTTAATGGCTTTCTGGCGTTGGCTGGAGTTCTGGTTTTGGTGATTTTAGAAGCTAAAAGATATCGGGTGTCACTATCCATCAAATTCCAAATCCAATCATGGTTTCTTACTCCCTTTCCATTGGCTCTATTCTTTGCTGTCATTTCGTCAGAATGCCAAAGGTCACCTACTTCGGGCTGATACTTCTCAGAATAATCACTTAGAATCTTAGAGAATTTATGTATCCAACGCATGATGGTATTTCTCCCCACATTTAGGTTATAGAACAATTTTAGGTGATGTTTTATTTTGGCTAATGAGACTCCTTTGAAATACAAATCCATAGAGACACAGATAACTTCAGGGGTGGCTTTGAGTCTTGATAGTTCTCTATTCACTACAAAAGTATGGTTACAAGATTTACATTCATATCTTTGATTGTAGCCCTTCTTACATTTCCTTCTGCCAAATTTAATGACCTTATCAGATTCACATTCTGGGCATACAACTATTTCTGAGGCTTTTAAAATATTATTTGTATCTATTTCTTTCTCAACTTCTAATCGAAGTTGCATTGAGAAAGTAACTGCAAAAATATGTTTACAATCTGTTTGGTATTCTTGCCAATTTGGACATGTGCATGTTATACCAAATTTAGTATTTTTCACAGTATAATAATGGTCACCATGCTGTGATTTTACCTGATATTCATAATCTGAGACACGCTTTATAGCCTCCAATCCACTGGAAAGGATGGCCAACCCCCGTAATTGTCTTGGATTTTGTATTGTCACATTCATCACCTTTCTACCTATATATACACCACTTCTAATACCTATATAGGCATATGGGTATATATACTTTATGGTATATGGATAGGTAGATTTATATACCCCTCTATCTATATCTCTATTCGGTGATTTAATGCCTGAAGGAACGAAAACTGTATTGGCTTTAGCTTCATCCAAAAGCCCATCATTGCGTAGCACCATTCCACGATGGATTGTAGAGCAATTTGGACTAAAAGCGGGAGATTCTTTATATTGGAAATTGGAGGCTGTTGGGGGGTCTTTAAAGCTGGTTGTAGAGCCTTCTAAAGCTAAGAAATAATCGAGGGTTAATTGTTCAATATGGCGATCATAATAATCAGCTTTCAATCTATCAAATTTATTTATAATGGGTGTATTTTTAAATTGGATATGGGATAAACGTAAAATAGTTGTTTGAACATATCTAGTATTATCTGTAGACATTAAATCGACCCTTGGTGAGGTCGACGGGATTCGAACCCATGAATCCCTGCGGAAATGGATTTTCAATCCACCACGGTTGACCGCTTTGTTACGACCTCACTAAGGTATATGGTTGTGATTGCGTTTATATCATCAATAAAAATGACATGCTGGACATTCAAATATCTGAGTTTCAATAAGTTGATATTCTATTAGTGGAATTTCAGTTAATGGATTTTCAATTAATTGAATTTCAAGTATGCAAAATTCAAGTAACCGATACAGTTTTAAATAAGCTGTTTTATACAGCAAATAATGTCTACAGAGTTTAAAATAGGAAGTGGAGAAAGGGATATAATAGATTATTTTATAGAAAATAATAATAAAATGGATTGGATTTCAAACATTAGTAAGAATATTAGACGAAAGAATGGAAAAATAGGTAAAGATATTAGTGGGATTCAAAAATATGTAGACGAATTAGAAAATAAAAAGATTTTAATTAGACATGATTGCCCCGCAGAATTAATAAAAAAAAGAGAAAAAGGCGGTTCTAAACCACGTGATTGTTATACCTTGAATTATGATATGAAACCAGAATGGTTTATTGAAATTGCAAGACCGCATTTAAACAATGATGACAAAAAAATCAGATTGAAATTTATAAAGTCTGGTTTTACCTTCAGAATGTTAAATTATGAGAAAATCATAGACTGGATTATTAAAAATCATATTAAAATTAAGTTATCCGAAACTGAAAAAAATGGATTACCATTAATTTTTAATGGGTTTCCTAGCACTCTCCGTTGGGTATTATTTGGAAATATTTCTGTTGTCGATTCATTTTTAGAAAGGAAAAGAGGTATTAAAGAGGAGGACATGGAGGCCGTTAGATCACTCATTTTTTCATCATTCTTAAATAGCATTATCGTTGGGGATATAATCAATGGTGCTTACTTAGCTCATAAAAATTTAGTATCGTTAGAACATAGGTCTGAAACCATTCTTAGTTTTTTTGATATAAACATGCTAGAAGAAGGAAAAGGAGAAATGATACAAGGATATGGTATTATTCCAGGATATTTCGGATTGAAACTTCAAGATATAGAAATAACACCATTGGGGGAACATATAAGTAAATGCCCTCAATGCAAAAATATTTTAATATGGGTTCCTCAAATAGAGAGACATTTTTGCACCAAATGTGATAAGATTAGGAAAAAGAGAAAGAAGAAAAAATAATTCATATCTCATCAATAATCTCTTTTACTGTTTTAAGTTCAAGAAGAAAAGGATTAAATATTCTTTAGAGGTTTACTATATGGAGGAATTTAGATGCAAGGTTTAATTAAAAATGTTTTAGTAGAAAAAAGAAGCCCATCCCCTGGTCCTGTTATTGGAGTACATTTACAAATTACACAAGATAAAAGAAATAACCTAAAAATGATGGGTTATACAACAAAAGTCAGACTATGTAATATTATGATAGGTGACAGAATTCGATTGGATACACGTGAATTAGAACAGGGAGCATCAATTGAATATCATGAAGAGTTTTTTATAAATCCATATTTATTTAGAGAAATTGAGAAGGTGAGAATGGGGGGAGATGTCCCTGTCAATGTAGAGATTCAAACATTACATTTTGTTCATACAAATGAGTTTAATATAGGGAATATTAGCAATAGTACCGCCTATGTTCACCAAGCTTTTAAATTATCAGAAAGAGAATGGTTGAATATAGCATCCGAATTGGGTTATTTCGATTATGCTATATTTGAGATATTAAGACCTAAAGTCCATGAAATACCATCTCTTTCATCAGCAATATCAAGATTAAGGGAGGCTCAACAACTATTTAATGAAGGTAATAATAAACCTACCGTAGTAAAATGTAGAGAGGCTTTTGAAAGTTTACGTGAAGCTATTGCATTGAAACCTGAAATAATAGAAAAAATAGATTACAATTCTCCTGGTCAAAAAGAAAAACCAAAAAAGAGTGAAAGAATTGATGAATTGCAACATAAAATCTATAATTTACTACATACTGGGGCACATGAAGGATATGATATTACAAGAGAGGATGCAGGGTACATACTATTTTTATCTTTTTCAACAATTCAATATTACTCTTCTCAATTTACAAAATTATAAAAATCCTTAAAAGCCCTTTCACCAACCGCTATGGAACAGCCCCCCTCACCAACCGAGTCTGGAACAGAACCATGTATTTAAATGGTAGAAACGGGGTTATAATTGACTTTTTGATTGGGTATTGAAAATAAGTAGGAGATTTATTTACCTCATCTTGGTTTCGATATTCTTAAATGCACTCCTCTTCAATATCATATCAAAAGGGATTTTCGAAGACATTATTTTTCATAATCATGCCTGCAATATGGACAGATAACAGCATCAAAAGGGATGTTCCTCCCACAACTAACACAGAACCTCATTCTTACTGGAAAATTTACCCTGAATCCCTTAAAAGTCAAAGCTATATATATTAAAATTGCACCAAGAATCCCATATATAATAAACGTGGGATTGATAGTGACTGCTCCTGTATCTGGGTCATGATTGAATCCAAGTAATAATGAAAGACCAATTATAAGAAGAACTAAGAAAAGTGCTAATGCATGTTTAATTTGAACTGTTTTATGCTCACTCACTTTCCATCACCAGATTCTAAACCATCTTCCTCGACATCAATTGGGACAATATATTGAACTAAAAGTATTAAAAAATATCTATCATGTGACTAATACTATGTAGGGAAACTGAATTCAAGGCATAATATGAGAAAGATTATTGTTTTTATCTACTCAACACTGACCTTGATCTCCTTGTAGGTGCTTTGCTCCCTCTTTATTATATCTCCTAAATCATTTCTAACCCAGGATGTCCACCTCAGATTCAACTTCAACGTTACATTCTCATTTATAGCGGCCGAAGATGGAGCAGAAATCCTAACCGTGACATTGGTTTCTTCTTTATCATCAACAGTAAAACCAAGAGGATCTGAATCTGTTATATTGTAAATATATGTCTCTTCATTGGTCCAGATCAATGAAGCATTCCACCCTTCATCCACCTTTGACTGATTCATAGTAATATTCATAAATACATCGTTTTTAACTGTACCTATATTACTTACTGTTGTATTGAATTCTATATAACCACCTGGAGCCACCGCTGTTTCATTTAACTCAGAGTCCAGCTCAAAACCATATTTTGGAAGCTCAGCAGTTTGAAAAGGTGCGGGATGGAAGCTCACCACAAATATGATAAGTGCCACCACACCTACCATTACCCTCCTTCTGTCCAAACCTGTTATATCATTTAATGGAGGTGGATGACTCAATCCACCCCCAAGAACCATGATGATTACAATGAGGAACACATAACCAAAATATTGGAATATAAATCCCAAAAACAGCATTATTATGATGGTTGCAAGGCCTATTGCCCTGGCTCTCTTTCCAAACAGAGCACGGACAATATGGCCTCCATCCAGTTGTCCTGCAGGAAGAAGATTAAGGGCAGTAACCAGTATACCCACCCATCCAGCAAAAAAAGTTGGATGCGCCAAAAGATCCGCCTTAGTTGGCACGAGACTGTTTATCCCGATAAGAAGCAGTGGATTGTAAAGTATCAAGCCACCTGGCTCAGGTGTCTGTGCAGATACATTGTAAACATCGGTGAGAATCAATCCTACTATTGCCACGGGAATTGCCACGATAAGGCCCCCTATGGGACCAGCTGCACCTATGTCTATTAACGCCTTCTTGTTGGGAATGGGCTCCCGCATGCTGATTACGGCACCCAGGGTTCCAAGTGGTGGGATCATTGGGATAAAGAAAGGAAGCGATGCAGCGACACCGTGTCTTTTTGCCATTATATAATGAGAAGTTTCATGTGCACCCAAAATCAACAAAAGAGGAAAAGCGAAGAACAGCATTCCAAATACCAAATTAGAGGGACTGAATATACCCGCCAAAACGTCTATATCGGAGACGGATTGGCCGGCGCGAACTGTATCATAGGAAAGCCATAGACTTGAACCTGCGATTGTTGTGGTTATAATAGTTAATATGAGCAGAATCAGATTGACCCTTGTTCCCTTGTACTTGACCTGGGGCTTCTTGGTGACAAAAAGAATATGCTCTCCACCCTCGTATGTCAAAACTGGTATGTAATCTGGCTTGAGCAGATTTCTAAGTAGTTCGAAGTTCTCCTCAAGTGTCTCTTCATTCACCCTGCAATGAAAAGCCACTGCATCCAGGCCCACGCGAATCTCGTAGACAGTAAAGAATCTGCCTATCTTCCTCCGCAGATCCTCAATCTCCTTCTGCATCCTCTTCTCATGCTCGGCAGGATAAACCGGAGGCTCATCGTAAGTTTGCCTAGAAGGTGATGGAGCTGGAGTATCTTGATAAGGCGGAAATGGAGTTGGACTGTCAGGATCTTTCATCGTGTTTAGATAAATATAGGGAATGGTTAATAAGGGTTTTGAATAGAATATTTATTGCGATGTTTCTGTAAATCCATTATAAAAGGTCCTTTATCTTCTTTTTTAATTCATTTACAGCCTTTTGTATATCCTTTTTTGATTTCCCGCCAGCCTGGGCGAACTCAGGCTTTCCTCCTCCTCCACCTCCTATTAATTTTCCTGCCTCAGATGCCAAGGCTGCGCAATCCAAATCAAGATCCTTGCTCCTTGCAATTATGATTTTACCTCCCTCGAAGTCGCATCCTAAAATCGCCACTGTTTTTTCCATGTCGTACACTTTCCTACCAATGGCGATAAGTTCCTCAAACGTATTTTTATCTGCATCTTCTTGAATATGGGACAGAAGTTTTACATCACCTGCAAGTTCAGCACCTTCTTTTAAAGCCTGAACTGGGGATTGGGCACCATGTTTTCGCAGCTTTTCAATCTGTTTCTTCTGGGATTTCCACTCCTCAAAGAACCTGTTGACTGTCTTTGGAAGTTGCTCTGGAAAGACCCTAAGAACGCCTGCTGATTCCCGAAGCAAGGAATGATGTTTTTGAACGTGTTTTACAGAGGCCATCCCAGCAGAGAAGATGATCCTTTCCACACCGTCCTGAATGCGCTCGGTTTTCAGAATTTTAATCAATCCCAGTTCATTGGTCTGTCTAACATGTGTCCCTGCGCAGGCTTCCACATCAAAATCCCCGATTCGAACCACCCGTATCTTCTTGCCAATAGGGACTCCTCCCTGGTACAATCTGAACCCGTACTGTTTCTCTGCCTCTCCACGATCCATCCAAATCTTCTCTACAGGTATGTTTTTAAGCAAGGTTTCATTGGCCACAAGCTCAATTTTCTCGATCTCCTCCTCTTCGATCTTTCTGAAATGAGAGATATCCACTCTAGATTGATCCAGACCCTTTTGGGCACCGGACTGCCAAACATGGCCTCCAAGAACATTTCTTGCAGAGCCCAGTATGACATGGGTTCCTGATTGATGCCTTGTTAGTGCCATTCGCCTGTCCCAATCAACACTGCAGTGGACCATTTCACCTTTGGGTATGTTGCTATCCACAGTGTGGACGATCACATCCCCGTATCTTTGAACATCTGTTACATTAACGATTTTACTGGGAGTAGAAATCACTCCGAAATCGCAGGGCTGCCCTCCACCTTCAGGATAGAACACGGTTCCGTCTAAAATGACCTTGCCCTCATCTGAGTGAAGGACCACAGCATCGCATTCCTTCAAGTCCGTGGGTTCGTAATAAAGGAGCTTAGTGGGAGGTAGGT
Source organism: Thermoplasmata archaeon (assembly GCA_020348445.1). Taxonomy (GTDB): domain Archaea; phylum Thermoplasmatota; class Thermoplasmata. The sequence goes on along the minus strand of CP070751.1, from coordinate 2,894,357 downwards.
CGTATATCTTCTTTTTCTTATCCTTCTCAGCCTCTGGTGATTGATGACGTGTGGCGATAATGGAATTGAAGGCATCAGGAATTTCAACATTCAGATCCATGTCCCTTGCTATGGTCTGAACAACCCGCGGATGGATTCCATGGGTATCGTAAAAGTCGATAAGGGTATCAAGGGGGATCTCTTCCTTCCTCACGGTTTTTTCCAGGAAGGTTTTTACAAGTCGGGTTCCCTTGCCCATGGTTTCATGATATCTTTTGGTCTCCAAATCCAGCATTTCAACTATTACATCGTTTAATTCTTGGTTTAGAATGTTATCAAAGGTCTTAATCTGCCTTAATACCAGCTCGCTCAGTGAATATTCGAGGTTCAGGGCCTCCATAAAACGTAATGTTCTTCGAATGACAAGTCTTGCTAGGTATCCTGCTTTTGTATTGGATGGAACTATACCATCGGTGTGCATGAAAGCAAGGGTGTGGGTGTGGTCCACTATTGCGTAGACCTTTTCAATTGGAGCCATCATCTCGTTTAATTCCTTGATCGTGATTTCAAATCCTTTTTTACCCAACCGCTTTACGCATTCCATGCGGAGGTCCTGCAGTTTAGTATCTGTTCTCACATCCATTATTCCTGCCAGCTTGGCATGCTCTGCCATAATGCTGGCATAACGCTCGTTCTCAAGCTCGTGGGAGATGCCGGAGGCTTCAAAAAGCTCCTTTGTCAAATCAGGGTAAATTGCGTCGTAAATTGTGGGTGTGGCCATGGAAGCCCAGGCAAATCTCTCAAGACCGTACCCTGTATCAACGATCCTGAGCTCATTGGGGGAGTAAAGCTCCCCTTCAATTTCTGTCTTACCTCTATCGTCCCTTTTCAGATTCATGAATACAAGGGTGGCAAGTTCGAGACCACTTACCTGAACTTCAAGGGAGGGGCCTGCGTTTCCCCCTCCAAACCATGGTTTCTCCTTGTAAATAATGCCGTTTTCTGCTACACCAAAGGTCTTTGTCAAAAGTTCGTGACAGAGTCTTGTGGTCTTGTCCTTCCAGTAAACTTCCTCTTTGTCTGAATTAAATGCATGATGTGCCATCATCTCGAAACTGGAGAGGTGTTTCCCTGTTTTCCCCACCGAGTCAAGGTCACTCATCCTGATGCAGGGCTGGGACATGGTCAGGGGATTTGCGGGAGGCGGAATCAATCCACCTGTGACAAATGGTTGAAAGGCGTAAATGGAGGCATTTGTTAAAAACACATCGTCCCGCCATCTTGCGATAACTGGATAGCGCTCGAATCTTTTATGCCCCATTTCTTCAAAGAATTTCAAATAGAATTCCCGAACCTCATCTAGGCTATAAGGCCTATTCATGGGGCTGGCCCCGATGAAGCTGTACTCAACACAGGGTGTGTCTCCACAAACTGTAGCAGAATCCTCCAATGTCCAATAGCCTGTTTGGCAGCTAGGGCACACTTTTCGGATATAACCTTTTTCCTTGAAGAATTCAAGTTTGTATTCCTCTTCGAACATTATCAACGCAATGGGAAAAGTTGTTTATATAGGTTGTTCTGCGTCTGACTCTTTTTGCTCTATCAAATATCTTTTAATGTAATCCTTCCTGATTTGAACCGCGATTTCCCCATCCTCGATTATGAAGGCCCCAATATAATTGCATTCCAGGCATTTCCATTTGGACCATGTCTGGGGCAGCTCCCACTGGATATTTGGAGAGCCGCATTCAGGGCAGAATTTTATTTTTTTATTGGTCAGCATATTATTTTTTTCTCCATTTAAGGCGGATTTATCACTCTTATTGTATCTGACCCCTCGAATTCTGTACCATCATTTAGCTCTCCTTTAACAGTCAGGTCAACATCCTCATTAGGCCCACCTATGAAATCCTGAACCTCCTTTCTGTCGAACTTGACCATTAATGTCGTACCCTGGACATCACCCCATTCTGCTGGAATGGTGTTTTCAAGCAAGACCGTACCAATATCGATATCTTTGACATCGTAAGGACTATCAAGTGTAATGTAAGCGGTGATCCACTTGCCTTTGGACTTAAGATTTATGGTATCTGGATCTATGTCTATTGAAGCGTCGAGTACATCGGATTGTACACATAGGATTGCCAGATGCCAACCAAACCAGTCTAAGTCCGTGGTAATGCTGGCAGTATTTGTTCCCTGAGTTGTGTTGACAGGAGAATAAATGAGGCTCGCAAATGGCCCGGAGGTACTGTTGAATATGTTGCCTGGTCCAAGAATTGTTACGTTGTTAAATAAAATAGATTCATTTAATCCTGAGTAATCATCAGCCTGTGTAAATACTATCAAAGTACCTGTCCCTTGTATGACTCCAAAGAACTCAGTGGTGCTAGTTGATGAATGAAGGGATTCTGCACCATCGTTGATAAAAATCTGTCGATGGGGCTCTAGGGGATTGCTATATATTACAACCAGAGCAGAACCATAATGCCTGCTAACGTTAAATGTGCTAAATGGATATACGCCATTGCCCCAAACAAAGGAAGTAACATCCCATCTCCATGCACACAAATCCCAGGATGAGCCTATTGGACCACCCGTACCAGGATCATTAGCAAATTGAGTAACATTACCCAAACTGTTCCCAGCAAATGTAGCGGAAGCAGTATGCGGAAAATATTCCCATGAGCCAACGTAAAGATATGCACAGACTATAGAGGATCCATTGGGAATCCCAGAGATTGTAAAATTACCCCCTGGATTTACTTGAGCAATTGTTGGATAAACATCCACAACTACTCCACCATTTCCCTCCCAAGTGAGGTATATGGCAAGGGGATTGTCTCCACCTGTTCCACTAACCATTGTGGAAAAGGAGATGGCCGAAAACATACTCACTATAACTATGGCGCCTAATATTTTATTGATTCTTGTTTTCATTATACTCCCTCCCCAGAGATATTGGTCAAATTACATAATGACTTTAAGAATACTTATATTTTCCCTGTGAAATCATAGTTGTGCGGCAAATTTCACAAAAAGCACTAATTTGGATTTATCACTTATCAGCTAGATAGGTGACCTTACCAGCTATCCATTCGATTTTTACAGGCTCCACATATGCACCAAAGGGATCTCTTAATATTCCTTGATCGTAATTGCCTCCGTTATGATCCCCCAACGTTATGAATCCACTATGCGGCTTTACTTTCTGAAAATCAAATAAATAAAGAATGCGACTCAAATCGATTCTCACATCTTCATGATCATATCCAACATTATTTAAGACAATGGTGCCTGTAAGGTTGAACCATCTTTCTTCATCATCTTCAACATACCATTCACTGTTTTTACCATACCAGTTGTACTGCAGCTCAGGTACATCAAAGCTATTTGCAGTCTCGTTGAACTCCAACCAAATTATGGCTCTGTGGATTACAGGAGTTGTACCCTTGTGGCCGTTCTTATAATAAATAATTACATCTCCATATTCTCCGTACTTTTTGTAGCCCTGTCTCTTTCCTTCAAAATAGGTTTTAACGTCATTCTTGTCGTCTATTTTATCATAGAATATGGTATCACCATGGTCGATAATACCATCCTGTCCGCCACTGTCACTGTGCTGCATACTATCGCTTTCCACGAGCATTGATCCATCATGCCCCAGCATTGGAAGAATAAAAATCGCAAAGAGAATCAATGCAATTATCACCACAATTACAACAGCCAGCAGAATAAGTCTTTGAGGGCTCTTCCATTTTGGCCTTTGTTTTAGGGTGGATTTTTGTTGTTCTTCTTCACCTTCCAAGCTATCACCATACATCACTACAATAGGCATCATGAATTGGATTTGTATATATGATAACCTTTCTTTGATTTAGATTTTTTCATACCATCTCTAGTTAAAGTATCAATAACGCAAAATATTTACATCCCAAAAACCATTTATATCCTCAATGTCGAAACCGGGGGAGGAAGGCATTGCAGGTGCATTCGAGGACATACCTGTCCTGATAGTTGTGACGATAGCAACAGGCATCTTTCTCTTCAGCTTAGTTCATGCCTATGTAGTTTATTTGGAGCAATTGGAATCTCAGAGAATGTATGAAAATGCCAACGATCTCTTAAGCTCGGTAAGAAGCTACGAAGGCCTTACCCATGAATTTCGGGAGGGTGTTTTCCTAGGCGATAAATTAATCACTCTCACCAGCGAGGCTCTAAGGGAGGATTATGATCCAAATGTACTGGGTTTTGACTACCAAATATCTATAATCGATACCAGCGACTATCCAAACTGTGTGAATTACACAATGAGTTTCAGTTCCATAGAAGAGCCTCCTACTAAAAATAGGTACTCTGTAACCACCTCTATCTCGATAAAAGTGGATGAAGACTATCATGCTGGGCAGCTGATTGTAATGATTTGGGGTTGAGGACTTGAAACCAAGAATAATTGAGGATGAGAAGGGTCAATCTGCTTTTTTCGATGCTATCATATTCCTTGTAATAATGATAATAGCCTCAAGTTTGATTCATATATATTCGAGCCATTTTTCCAAGGATGTGGATTTGATTGAAAGACAGGACATGATAATATACAATCGACAAACTGCGGAAGTGGTTTTAGCTGCGACCTTGCACTCCACATGGTATGAAGATATCAATGGTGAGATAATCACAAAGCCCCCAGGGGATACAACAGTATTGAACTTGATCATCGAGGAATTGTATCTCATGGATGATGGCGTGCCGAAATGGAATTTTGTTATGGGTTATGAAAAAGATATTAAGAAACTAATCGGGAATCTTATTCTCTCTTCTTACCACTTCGCACTTCAGGGATATTATCTGAACGAGACCAAAAATGAAGGCTACAGCATATTCATATCAGACATAGTTCCGAATTACGACACCAAAGACAAAGCCCAAAACGACAAAACGGACTATATCCAAATGATACCCAGAGACAATTTGGCGACGATCCAAATGACGCTACCCATGGTTGGAAAGAGTGGAGAAGCGAAAATCACCTTTTCACTGTGGTTCTAGGCCGATTTAGTGCAATATCAAGGGAAACTTTTTTTATCATGAAAGTATATTAGGGATGGGATGTACACGTGAGGGATTAGGATGGTCTCGGCAATTAATATTATTGGAAGTAATAGTCAGCTTCAGGACCACTGGGTTAGGAGAATTTTGGCTTTGATTATCGATATAATTATATTAGTTATTTTAACAATAATTATAATGATATTTTTGGGGATGATCGCCTTCGTGGTCCCAGGAGGAATATTTGTTCTAGCATTTATTCCTGGTATTATTTGGTTTGCCTACATCTTCATTCTGGAAGGAATTAGCGGTGCAACTCTAGGAAAACGATTTATGAACTTCAGGGTCGTCTCAACAACTGGTGAAATGGGTATTTTCAAATCGATAATAAGGAATATCACCAAGATACACATATTAATACTACTAATAGATTGGCTGATAGGTTTAGTAATGGAGGGAGATCCAAGGCAGCGATTGTTCGATAGATTCGCGAACACAACAGTGGTTCGAACCGATACCCAGGAAATAATACCAGGGGCTTATCAACCCCCCTCCGGCCCCATGCCCTCACCTATACAACCCCCCAGACCCACACCCCAGGCTTCTGCTCCCCAACAAACATCCTATGCCCCGTCAACTGGTGCTTATCCACCTACACAGACTCCTTCCCCCCATTCTGTTGGACCTGCTCCAACCAAACCTCAGCAGGAAGAAGTATACCCTGTTTCAGATGAGGCTCCCAAAAAGTACACAAGGGATGAGCTGGTGAACCTGAGAAAAGACGACTTGATGAAAATGGCCAGGGATAGAGGCCTTAAAACCTCTGGAACGAAAAGGGACCTGATAGACAGACTTTTAGGTGAGGAAGTTTAAGATCGAAGGTACATCAATAATATCTTTTCTACTTTTGCTTCAATTCCTCTATTTTCTTTTGCAGCTTTTCAAGCTCACTGGGTCTGAGATATGTAGCAGTATCAGTATATTCCCCGTTCTGAAATTCGCAGATATGGACTACCCAGACCCCTGTTTCTGAAAGCTCACCTTCAAGCCATGCATGCTCTATATAAGATCTCCCCTCACAGGGTATCTTGGCTTCGTATTTTACATTCAATATCTCCTTCATGTCCAATCCTCAGAATGAATTTATGATTGGGATTCTACTATTAAATGATTATTATATCATTCTCTATTTTTTTAAATCCTCATAAAACACTTATACAACTTTCCTAATACCTGGAAAGATAACATGGAGATATATCAGATCGGGGGGCAGTTTTACGACTCTAACATTTATCTAATAAAGTCAAAGAGATCCATTATAATAGATACAGGTACAGGATCAAGACACGAGAGAGTCATTAAGAACTTAGAGGCTTATATCAATCCTAAGGATATCGATACCATCATTCTGACACATAGGCATTTTGATCATACAGGTGGTGCAGAATCCATGAAAAGGGCATTGGATGCAGAGATTATTATCCACGAGTCAGCTTCTGAGGCTCTCAGATCTGGCGATGAGGTGACAACTGCAGCTTTGGCATTTGGAAAGAGCTTCCCAAAGCTGGACGTTTCGGCGATAAAAGAAGGCGATATAATAGACTGCGGTGATATGCATCTTAAAGTTTTGCACACTCCAGGTCACAGTATTTGCAGTATTGTTTTGTACGACTCAGAAACAAAAACACTTTTTTCTGGCGACACGGTCTACACAGATGGGGGAATAGGAAGATGGGACCTTCCAACAGGAAACTACAAGGAGCTCGTGGCAAGTCTGAAAAGGCTCACTGAAATGGACGTTGATACTCTTTACCCTGGTCATGGGCCTTCTGCAAAGGGTGACGGAAACAGGCACATTGCCCTGGGCCTTAAGTCTGCTAGGTTATGGGGATGAATTTGTGAATAAGCCCAAGATTATTAGATGTGACAAAGTTGGGATCAATTGCACATCCAAGTGCCAAACGAAACATGGATTTTTCAATGACGCAAAGGACATTTTTATGAATGGAGAACTGTTGGTCTATCCCACCGAAACATTGTACGCCCTGGGTGCAAATCCATTTGATGAAGGGGCTATAGATAGATTAATCGAAGTAAAAAGAAGACCGAGAAATATGCCTATTTCTGTGGCTGTCTCGGACTTAAAGATGATGGAAAACATTGCCGAGGTTACAGAGCTTGCCAAGAAAATATACAAACATTTACTTCCCGGTCCCATTACCATGCTTTTAAAAAAAAGAGCACAATTTTCCTTTAGTTTAACATCAGGAAGTGAAAAAATCGGTATAAGGGTACCAAAACACCCTGTAGCATTAAGTCTCATCGATATGGTGGGGCCCATCACAGCAACCAGTGCCAATTTACATGAGCATCCAGAACCAAAAAACATGGATATTGCACAAGATCAACTTGGTGAGGGTGTTTCGCTGTACATAGATTGTGGCGAATGTGAGTTTAAGGGCCCATCAACTGTGGTGGATGTCTCCTTGCCATCCGCAAAGATTATACGAAAAGGAGTTATTCCAGAAGGGGAGCTTTTAGCCTTATTTGATATGAATGGCAAAAGTGCCTGACACCTTATGTAAGGGGAGAATCAACAGATGGATGAAGAAGTCTATAATAAATACAGAAAGGCTGGAAAAATAGCCAAAGCTGCCAGAGATTACAGTGCCACCAGGATAAGGGAGGGCACTTTACTTTTAGATGTTGCAGAGGATGTGGAGGAGTTCATACGCAGGCAGGGGGGCGCGCCTGCTTTCCCCATCAATCTGGCACTGAACAATGCCGCGGCCCATTTCACACCCTCACATGATGATAAATCCAAATTCCAAAGAGGGGATGTTGTTAAAATCGATGTTGGGGTGCAGGTGGATGGATATGTGGGTGATACTGCCACAACAGTTGAAGTGGGCACACATCACTGGGGGGATCTTCTTCGCGCCACAAAGGAAGCTCTCGATGCCGCAATAGACCTTATGAAACCAGCCACCAGGTTGGATGATGTTGGGGCCGCGATTCAGAGGGTAATTGAATCCTTTGGTTTTGTACCTGTGGAGAATCTTACTGGCCACAGCATGGAGCGGTACAAGCTACATGCAGGGCTGAGTGTACCCAATGTCATGGGGGATGGATCAGGTTCTGTCAAGTTGGGGGATGTAATTGCAATAGAACCCTTTGCAACCAATGGTGCTGGCCGTGTGGATGGAAAAAAGAGCGGGAATATATATCGGTTGATTCGACCCCGCCAGATAGGGGGAAAGGAACTTACCGCTTTGATTGCGCACATAAACGAGAATTACTCCACATTACCATTTTCGGAGAGATGGTGTCACAAATACGATAGAAAAGCAAAACACCGCCTCCGCAAACTCCTTAAAGCTGGAATAATACATTCATATCCTGTGTTAAAGGATGTGGGCGATGGCATTGTGTCACAATCAGAACATACTGTAATAATCACTGATTTTGGTTGCGATGTTATCACGTGATGTGGTATTAAAAAAGTCCTTATCGTCTTTTATAGATGACTATGACCATAACGATGATAACCACGAAAAGCAGAATAGGCACAAGCAGTGTCAGAAGTGTCTGGCTGATGGATCCTTTTACTTTTGTATGGGTTTCAATCAGAATGGGATCTCCCTGACTGGGAGTCACGGAGATGGTTATATCCACGGTCTCATCACCCTCGGCATCGTCAGGAACGCTGAAGGAAAATTCAACTTCTTCTTCAGCCCCGGGATCAATGTCCTTTGACCAAGTTGAGGCATTGCCGAATTTCACAGTCCAGTCCTTTGGCTTGTCTGGAAATAGGATCTGGACGCTCAACTTCACATTGCCAGTGTTTTTGATAGTTATTTTATATTTGACATCCTCGCCTGCTCCGGCCTCGCCATAAAGGTCCGGTGTTCCGGGACTCGGTTCAACTAGCTCCAAACCTGGGACCTCGTTGACATGACAATAAACGGTAATATCTTTGAAAACATTGGCATCTTGGTTTCGGATGGCCTTCACTGTTATGGAATAATTTCTTGCGATAACATCTGATGAGGGCTCCACATACAGTGTGAAAGCCTCATCCTGCTGCGAGCCGACATTATTGAATTCTGTCTGGGAAAGGGATATGCCATCGCCCCACCCCTCACTTGGAGTGGGAGTTGTAAACGAGACAGTGAAGTCAGCTGAGGAAGTGCCTGTGTTTGTGATTTCGAACAGATAGTCCACCTGTTTTTCAGGATCTGTTACCTTGGTGCCGGCGCTTTTAAGCTCGAGCATCAATCCAGATGTGAGGGTTATTGACATGGTTATTTTGCGGGTGACGATGTCCATATTGGGTTGGGTGGAGCTGCCTTCAGATTCACCCACAACCTCAACATCGAAGATATCATCATCGTCCAAATCGGGTGCTGTGAGTGTTAGAGTGAACTCCTCATGTTGGTTTTTAGGGAGCACGACTTTGTATCGATCTCCTTGGCTCTGGGGTGTACCACCATCAGAAAATTCCAAATACTCTTCCCAGCCTGAGGGTAAATTTTTAACATCGAGCCATATTGTGTCATCGGTGGCTCCTATATTGGTCACCTTGAAATCAAATTCAATATCGTCCCCCAGCTCAACAGTTTCTTCTGTAGAATCACTCCCATCTAGGAATTTTATTTCAAAATCGTAATTCATAACCACAGTGGTTATCGTGTTCAAGGTATCATATTCTTTTTGAGGGTCTGCTGCGCATGTTGCCTTTATCACGATGGTGACTTGCTCACCTATTGAGTTGTCTTTGGAATCCACGGCCAATGTTATGGATTTAGTTGCTCCTTCATCAAGGTCTGTTATATTGCCTTTCTGATTTCCGTTATATGTTGTTATATCGTTACCTTCAAGCCACCAGTTCCAACCTGACTCGCCTGTGGTGGAGATATCCATGGTTGTCGGGTTGTTACCGATATTGTACACGTTAATGGTGTATTTTGTTACATTTTTGAGAGGTACACTTCGTACAGCGTCCGCTTTATAAGTACCTTCTGGGACATTTTCTGGCATGTCAGGTGAGGTCAATACCACACCATAATCGGACATATTGAATATGCCTACAACTGTGTATTCATTATTCTGTTCATCAAAAGCATGGGTGGTGACAGTATATTCACCACTGACTTGATCTGCAGAGTAGTACCATTTATATTCAAATTCGGATGTTTCCCGATCGAAAGTTGTGTTCCTTAACAGATTTAGCCCTTGCGTGTTCTCAATCTGAACCTGAACATAATCGATATATTTACCGTCAAATTTGCCAAATACATCTGAGATTGCCCCCTTCATAATAACGATTTTCCTTTCCATCGGAAAGTCGATATCATTGGGATAGAACAACTCCGTGGTCTCGCCGAAGAAGTTGTGAGTCTCAAATGGTATATCGGTTATTGTTCTCCCGTAGAACCGGAGGTAAGAAAGATGGCCAACATAATCATAATGTAATAAACCAGTTCCAGCGATACTGATAACAATGACAATATAATGCCCATCTTCAAATGTATAATTATCACCCACACCAGATTCAAAAGGGATGTAACGGTTGATCGCCACATTGGACTGGGCATTTATAAAGGTATGAGAGTCAGAACCCACAAGAGGACCATCTTCACTGTTGTCACGGATTTCGGTAGTAATTGTACCTGAACCAGAAAGATACAATTCCAACATCAATGGAAATTCACCTGATGGCTCTTCCACGAAAAAATCGTTTGCCAAGGGGTCCTGCAAAGTAAATGTTATACCGCCTGTGGTATCAGGATTTATATAGTTGTATGCACTTGTGTTCATGCTATTGTCTCTGCTGTGAAAATACAGGTTTATAAATGTGGGTGCCCCCTCAGGTGTAGCCCTTGTGCCGTGGTCCTCTAAATGTGGTTTTTCTGAATCTGCAACGATTGTCCCATCCTCTATTAGAGGGGCGTCGACATTAAACAGCATTCCCATCCCAACGGGGCCCAATATAAATAAAACTGCGATTAGCCCGCATACTGCTTTCATAATCTTACCTCGCCACGGTAACTGTATTTTATATGTTATATAGGTTTCGATTAATGGTGCCAATCCGGCATTTAAACCCGCATGAGGACGTTTTAATGCTCGCTTACCATCACCGTTCCTATTTCCAACTATTTCATAGATTATTCTCATGGTCATACCTCATATTTTTTTTCCAAATAACTGTTCTTAATCCTATGCTCTGCCGAAGGTTCAATATAGCAATGCGTTTTCCTGCCTTTTTTTTCTATATGAAGCAGTTCTTTTGCCAAAAGAACCTTTATATGATAATTTATCACACCTTTGCTCAATCCCAGTAAGGCAGCAACCTCCTTTTGATTAATACCTGGGCTCTCAGAGATTTTTTGGAGCAGGATTCTTTGTATTTCACTTATCTCACCGCCATTTCCCTGGGGGATCTTCATGCCGGCAGGGTAGAATCGCTTGAACATTCCGTCCTTTTTAGACTGTATGATATTCGCCCTTTCCAAAACCTTTAGATGGTACGCAAGTGCGCCGTTGTTTAGACTCAACGCTCTTTTTATGGAATTATAGTTATCCCCAGGATTGGCGATAATGTAACCCCGGATCATTCCTCTGATCTCGTTGTCAAGAACCTCCTCCTTCTTTATTCGCGTGTATAAAGGTAGGATTAACGAAAGCAATACCAATTTTCCAACTTCGGTACTTCCTAGAATGCATCCGATTCCTGCTACGCTAACAAAGCCTACTATCAATATGAGACTTGTAGTTGTGATAAAAGAAGATTCAGATTCCCCTTTTGATAGAATGATGATCTCTATTTCCTCCCCAGTCATACCGTTTTCTAAATCTATTGTAACGTCGATATTACCGTCACCGTCCCTATCGATTGCCAGTGTCACAGCTTTTTTATCACTTGTTATGCCTTCCCAGTTGTTTATTAGATAATGATGAGTTTCCCCGCTTTTAATCTTCACATCAGTCAGTGAAAATATGTCCTTTCCAAAATCATCCTCAGCCTCAAATATTAGCGAGTATTTTTTTTCGATATCTGATGTGGAGATTGTTAAGGTGTCATAATCTTCATCCAGCTCTATGGCGTCCCCTCCATCTTCTCCATAAACACCAATTGATTTACAAAGGCCGGAATCTGGGATGAGCAAGAAAAGGCCGTAGTTTTCTTCGGTGTGGGCGATATTGTATTTTAATTTCAGGTCCTTGGGAAGGTAATATATCTCCCCTGAGTAAAGCGAGTATGCCAAATACACACCCTCTATATCGAACTTATAAGAGTCATCTATAAAGCCTGCGACATTTCCTTTACTATCGATAATGCTTAGAAGTCCTCTTTTATCCATAAAAGCTGCTTGATAATTGGTTGATTCAAGATAATCTAGAGTTAAATCCTTCATAAGTTCAGATTCTATGGCTTCTTTATCTGGAATTCCATTTAGGAAAATCTCAGTCCCCAAAGAGTCACTGATGCCATTATCTGATTCCACAGTGAGATTGACTTTATAGTTACCGTTTTTACCAAAAGAATGCACCACATATATTCCTTCACCCGAAGTTCCATCTCCAAAATCCCATATATAATCAACGATCATGCTGTCCACATCTTGCGATGATGAGGCATCAAAAACAAAAAGGCCCATGGCCGAAAAAATATCGTTTAATTGCAGAATCCCGAACTGCTCCACTCCCTGTCCAGAATCGAAACTAAGATGTTTTGTATAAGCAAATCCAATGCACTCGAACGTAACGGCAACAGGATTTACTCCTGTGCTTCCTGAGTATTTTATTATTATTTCGTAGGATTTGGTGGGATTCATGCTTAAATGAAGATTCTTTTCATCTAAAAATTCACTCTCCCTTTCGACAGTTATCTCATCAAAAGGTATTTCATCCTCCTCGATTTCAAGTGTTACAGAATTCCCAATTTGTCCACCAACCCTGAGAGTGATATTTACATAGTCTGCCCCGTATCGCCAATTTATTGCTGGGATGGGAGGATCGTCTACATTTGTTACAGTGAGAATAAAAGTTTCATTATCTGTTCCACCTTTTCCGTCGCTCACAGTGATCGTGATTGTGTGCTCTCCCACATCATCATTTGTCGGAATAAAAGAGATTTGGCCGTTATCCGGGTCTATATCAAATAACAAAGAATCATCTGAGAAGGTAAGCTGGTCATCATCTGAGGCGCTAACAGTCAAGGTGAACAATTGATCTTCGTATGCTTCTTGGTTTCCAATAGGATCAAGAACTGGAGAAAAATTCTTTTTCCATATCATAACCGCATTACTCGTCTTTTGAGGAGCTCCAGAAGCAATCCTATCCCCATCTGGGCTGATTGTCAAAGCTGATACCTGGGAACTCTCAGCAAGTTCTGTGGTTTTCATAAGATTCCAATCAGTTGTATTCCAGATTTTTATTCCACCCATAACACCCGCGGCAATATAAGTGTTATCAGGACTCCACATCACCTTTTTCGGTGTACTCCCAGTACTGAGGGTTTGTAGTGCTTCCCATGATTGTGTGTCCCATACAATAACCTTCAATTCCTCTGAGCTTGATGCAAGTCTTGTGTCATCTGGGCTCCAGAAAATGGATTCTACACGTTCATCCCCCAATGTGGTGTCAAAGGACTTTATGTTGGTCCATGTCGATGTCTCCCAAATGCTTATTGTTCCATTGTTTGAGCAAGCAGCCAATTTATCTGCGTTGTTGCTCCATTGAATCTCTTTGACTCCGCTTCCCAAATCCAGGTTTTGGATTGAATTCCATGTTGTCACATCCCAGATTTTGATATTTCCAGAGTCATCGCCTGAAGAAAGCTTGGTTCCATCAGGGCTGAAACTGAGTCCTTGTACCATATCGAGGTGTTCAGAGAGGGTCTTTTGCAGAATCCAGGAAACGGCATTGTAAACTTCAATTGTGCCATTCTCAAGGCCTATCGCCATTTTTAAGGTGGTTTTACTCCAAGAAATCCCGGAAACAGGTGCTGTATGATAAAGGGTTTTTACTGAACTCCAAGTCCCCGTGCTCCAGATCCTGGTGGTGTTGTCAGAAGAACCTGAGGCAATGCTTTGTCCATTTGAACTCCATGCCAAAGCTGATATGTCGTCAAAATGCCCGAGAAGCTCCCTTTCCATGTAAAAATTCACTTCAGGCTCTGTTTCTTCTGCGTTCACCCTGTCCGGGAGATTTGAGAGGGTGATTAAAATGAGTATTATCGAGGTAAAAACTATAAAAAGTGGTATGATTATGGATTCTTTTGCACTCCTTTTTATATAAATCATCAATAACGAATATGTATCAACTCTTATATATACAGATTTGTGCACTTTTTGGACTATTATTTAAAGGAATGCGGCTGCGGGTGTGCGAGCTTAAGACACAATTGATTTACAATTATAACTCGAACACGAGGTAGGCGCTTTTCGATTATAACAAGTAAAAATTAAAGAAATGCGGCTGCCGGGATTTCCGAGCCCTGCGAGGAAATGAAGTGGTGGGTTTCCCCGCCACGGGCATTCGAACCCGAGCAAGAAGCTTGGGAAGCTTCGATCCTAACCAGACTAGATCACAGCCGCATAACTCATGGATTTGGATATGTTATACATTTTAGTGTATTAATCTTTTTTATGTTTTAAGGAGGGGAAATGGAGGGGAAATACCGGATTTGAGCCATAATTCGTAAGAATAATAACCTAAAAACACAATCAGCAGCAGAGTGATTCTAATGAATTACAAATCCCTTGGTCTTAAGGTTGGCCTTGAAATACATCAGCAGCTGGATACCCATAAACTCTTCTGCAACTGTCCCTCAGAACTCACTGATTCAGATGCACGGGAATTTACGAGGTTGCTTAAACCCACACAAAGCGAGATGGGAGAGGTTGACAGGGCCGCGAAATCAGAGGAAAAAAGAAAATTGAGATTTAAATATCAGGCTCCACCTACAGTCTGCCTAGTCGAGGCAGATGAGGAGCCGCCACATGAGGTCAATTCTGAGGCTCTCGACACAGTATTGGAATTTGCAGCCATGGTGAAGGCGAATTTTGTTGACGAGGTACAATTTATGAGAAAGATAGTAATCGACGGCTCAAACACCTCTGGTTTTCAAAGGACAGCCTTGGTTGCAATGAACGGGAATATGAATATGGGCCCCATGGAAATTGATGGCCTGAACAAGATCGGTATCACAACCATATGTCTTGAAGAGGATGCTGCAAGACGGATTGCAAAAGAGGGCGCTGAGATCACATACCGCCTTGACAGGCTCGGAATCCCCCTCATCGAGATTGCTACCGAACCTGATATTAGAACTCCCAAGCAGGCCAAAGCAGTTGCAGAAAGAATCGGCAGCCTGCTTCGGGCTACAAAGAAGGTAAAAAGAGGTATCGGCACTGTGAGAGAGGATCTTAACATCTCCATCTCAGAAGGAGCCAGGGTTGAGATAAAAGGCGTTCAGGAACTTAATATGATTTCCATCTATGTCCAGGAGGAATTAGAGAGACAGATGAGATTGGTAGAGGTAAAAAATGAGTTAAGAAAAAGGAAAGTAAGCGATACTGATTTTACTGAAATAAAGGACCTTACAGATATTTTTAAAACAACTGAGTGCAAGGTCTTGCTCGATATGATCAAGGAAGGTGGAATCGTAATTGGGATCAAAATGAAGGGATTTTCAGGTCTTATGGGAGATGGGCTCTCACAAAGATTGGAAACAAATAGAAGAGGGGTTTTGGGACCTGAGCTCGCCGCATATCTCGGCCCTTTGGGAATAGGAGGTCTATTTCACTCTGAGGAATTACCTGGATATGGAATCACCAATGAGGAAATGGAGAAAGTAAATGAGAGCCTGGGAGTTGAAAAAACAGATGCATTTATTCTAATTGCCGAAAAGGAGGACTTGGTATCAGAGGCAGCGGCCATCGTTATCTCGAGAACCAAGCAGGCCTTCTTAGGTGTACCAGAAGAGACAAGGGATCCTCTTTTGGACGGCACATCAAAGTACAGCAGACCATTGGCTGGAGAGGCAAGAATGTATCCAGAGACAGATGTTCCACCCATCAGGTTAGATGAGGATAAGATAACAAAAATTCAGGCCAATCTGCCCGAATTACCAGAGGAAAGAGAACAGAGGTTTATCAAATCCTATAGAGTAAATCCACAGCAGGCAAGACAGCTTATTTCTGCAGAATGCGATTTAATTTTCGAGGAACTGTTGAAAAAGCAAGAATCCAAAAAAATGCAGAACATCATAGCAAAGATCCTACTTAACATAATACCAGAACTTGAATCCGAGGGTGTTGATACAACCCAGATAAAAAAGGAAATCATAGATGAGGTAATCACTTGCGTTGCCCAAGGAAAATTTGCTAAGGAAGGAATTTACGATGTATTAAAATATGTTGTTGAAAAGAAAGTGTCCATAGCTCAGGCGCAATCAGATCTAGGTCTTGGAGGCATTGACGAGGATGAGATGAACAAGATAATTGAGTCCCTTGTAAACGAAAGGGCAGATTATATAAAAGAAAAGGGAATGGCTTCTATTGGTCCCTTAATGGGTATATTGATGAAGGAGCTTAAGGGCCGTGTTGATGGCAAGAAGGTGAATCTCGCCTTAAAGAAAAAAATAAATGAGATATGTAGTTAACGATTTGTGATAAAGTTGTATTTTAGCAGAAAATAACGGTTCAGGAGGGATTTTGGGCTGGTATCACCTGGGGCATAGTCCTTAGCAACTGTTGAAGCAGAATTAAAATCCCCCTGCAAAAACTGCATGCCTTTTCTATGGATTGATCAGCAACAAGCAAGAAGCCCTTGCAAAGGGCAGTGATCTTTTCAAGGGTTTCCCTGTAAAGACCTAAATCAACGTCCGTTGCCTCTGCCATAGAAATTCCCTCAGTAGTTTACATGCGTCCTTATATATATAGGTTTTTCTCTTAAGTTATAAATAAATGAAAATCTGGCTAAGAGTCCATTAAAATGTGGATAAAAAACCTGTTTTTAAAATTCTTCTATATTAATCTGCTTCGTCCTCCTTTGGGCATCGTAAACGGGCATTTCCTCATTTAAGGAATATTTATCCAGTAAAAACCTCAATCTGCTCTTCAGTTGCCTGGAATATTTTACATCTGCAGACGATCCAAATTCGTAGAGCTTTCTATATTTAACCAATTGCGTTGGAAAATTCCTTTTAATGACATCAATTACCTGCGGCCTGATGGAATCATCCAGTGTTAATACCAATGGCATCACATAACTTGCCTTGGATTCTGCTGCTCTTTTGATAATTTCCTCCAATTGCTCTTTCGAGTCTGTAATATAAGGTACAATGGGTGAAAGTGCGATTCCAGCGGTGATCCCAGCGCTGGTTATGCTTTCCAGAGCCTTCATGCGCTTCTTAGGAGAAGGAGCATGAGGTTCAAAGATTTTCAGGATGTCTTTATCGAGGGTATTAAGGATAAATGTGACTGTACAAAATCCCTCTTCTGACATTTTTTCCAATATATCAATATCTTTTGTTATCATATCCGATTTAGTCACTATGTGGACAGGAAATTTTCGATAAAAGAGTGCTTCTAATATCTTTCTTGTAAGTCTATATTCCTTCTCCACTGGTTGATATCCTTTTAAACAAACCAAATTCTTTTTTGCGCTTTTCAACTCCTTTCTAATAAGCGCAGGGGCATTTACTTTGATTTGTATCGTCTTCTTAAATTCCTTTGGCTCTTCCCTGAAGATACATCCAGTGCAATAGACACAATTGTATTCACAGCCTATGTAGGGGGAAACAATATAACTACATTTAAAAAGTGAATTTTTTGTAGAGTCCAGTACATGTTTGGGGTATAAGGGTCTGTATTCGAGGTCCATTTTATTTCCCCTTGATTTAATCTATCATTATTTTTCTGATCCTCCCAATTCATCCAAGGCAAAGCCCAAGTATTCAAGTCCTTTTTCAAGGATCATTTCATCCCCTCCATATCCAATTCTGATGTGTTTTTCACAATCAAAGAAACGAGCCGGTGAAATCATGGTTCTATATTTTTTAAGTAATAGCTCTGTAAGCTCCATGGAATCGATATCCAAAAGCAACCTCGGAAAACATATAAAACCGTGTCTTGGAACAATCCCCTCAAGATCCTCTCTTTTTTCAATCCAGCTTTTTACCAGGGGGCGGTTTCTCTTCGTTATATTCATGATCTTTTCAACGAACCAGCTCCTATTTTCCATAATCAAAGCCGCTATTTCCTCACCTCCGCAGGAATTTGCAGCTAGGATATAGTCGTTGAGCTTCCTTGCTTTGTCCACAAGCTCTTCCCTGCACATTGCCCATCCCACACGCAGGGCTCCAGCACCATAGAATTTTGAGACGCTGCACGTGGAAATTCCAAGTTGGGTGAGTGATGAAAAGATTGGAGGTGCATTCTCGAAAATGAAATCCCTGTAAACCTCATCCGAGAGAACATAGATATTATTGTCGTCTGCAATTTCGCTAATGGCTTTGAGAGTCTTTTCATTAGTCATGGCACCAGAAGGATTGTGGAGATTCGTGAAAACCATCATCCTCGTGTCCTTGCCTGTCATCTCCTTTAATTGCTCCAAATTCAAATTATATCCTTCCTCGTATTTTCTTTCTAAATATTTTACTTTGGCCCCAAAGAATTTCACAACATCTAAAAGTGGAGTGTAAACAGGGCGCTCGATTATTACCTCATCACCTTGTTCAATTAGAAGGGCACACATAAGATAGTTGGCATGTGTGGAGCCTGAGGTTATTAGAATCTCGTTTTCTTCAACACCATAAATTTCAGATATCATCTCCACAAGTTTTGGATGGCCGAAGAAAAGGGTTTTCCCCAGGTTCAAATCATCAAGATGAATGTTCACATCACTTAAACTTACAGGGTGCAATCCACTTGTTGCCAGGTCATAATCTATATCATGCCAATTGATCCTGAACCAGTCAATGTAATCCACTGTTTGGAAATTCATGACATCACACCCCTGCATCTGATTCAGGATAATTATAATTGATGGCAAAAATTCGATAAAATAGGTAGGCTTTGCACGATTTCTGCGCGCCACTCATTTGCATACTTGGCGAGAATCATGGTTTAATCATTGAAATGGGCAAAAAACTGCTCCAATCTTCTTTTATACGTATTAAAATAATTATTATAATAAAATGAACAGCAATAATTTGAGAAAGGTGGACTTAATATTGACTTTATCAACTACCCATATCATGTCCACAACTCTTTGAGAACAGACGCTGACTACGCAGGTCCTTTGGAGAAATTCCACACAAGACATCCGAGAACCTAAAAAAAGGATTTGCTGTTTCGCATACACTCGCCTGGCATTCATCTACGGGAATGAATAGGAGGGAAAGTAACGAGAAATAAAAAACCTAGGCCAACAAGAAAACTACCCAAACGAATTTTTTCTATTGTTATCATGGTTGTACTGATCCTAAATGGAACTTTATCCCTTCTTCCGTTGCTAGTTCCTGATATCCTCCCAAATGCAAGTGGCCTTATTGCTGAGAACGTATTTTTTGAGGATTTTGAGAACCCGGGATTATGGCAGACCACTACTTTTGGTGATCCATGGTCTGAAGAGACCATTGGATGGGAGGTAGGAACCCCCCAAGCGCCCCCCATACCATACTCAGGAAGCAACTGTTTGGGTACAAATCTGTCGGGGAACTACACCTATCGCATAGAAACATGGGTAAAGTCACCACGAATCCTTTTATCAGATTCCATACCCATAGTAAGTGCAACATTGACGTTTTGGCATTGGTATAACTTCTCTGCTTACAGTTTCCCTGGTGAAATAGATGGCGGTTGGTTTTCGATAAAAGTCAATGATCTATGGCATAGGGTGGAGCCAGAGGGGGGTTACCCAGGATCTGCAGGGACATATGACGATGGTGTCTATGCCCATAGATATGGCCTAAGACCGGCTTACAATGGGACATTATCTAACTGGCAAAAGGTAACTTTTGATTTAGCAGATTATATAGGAATGTGGTTTTCCATAGAATTCTATTTTATCGGTACTGCCGGTTTTGGTATACCTTTTGGTTCACCTGATTACCATGATAGGTATGTAAGCGATTCCAGGGGATGGTACATCGATGACGTCTCAGTGGATATCTTACGCTACGATGGCCCTACAATTGGCCCCGACCAAACCGGCGTGGGGCTTGGTGGTGAAACAGTATCTCATGCCCTCACAATCAGAAATTGGAACAACGTCAGCGATACAATAGATATTTACTATACAGATACAAACAACTGGCAGGTGCGAATTTTGGATGCATCTACCTACTTACCCCTGCAGGATAATGGAGGCATACCGGGCTTACCCGACGTTTTTCTTTGGGCAGGGCAGCAAAGGAAGATAATCGTGAATGTGACCATACCAAGTTATGTCACTGACTGGGATGTATCAGATCTAACTATAGTCCATGTTGTATCATTTGTTGACCCAACAAAGAATAATACTGCTGAATTGATCACAAAAACACCCTTTCCTGATGTGGGCGTGGAGATAATTGATGTACCTGAGGTAATCAATATCAACGAAACCGTATTTATCAATGTAACCATTAAGAACTACGGTGACTGGAAGGTAAGCTTTTGGGTTGAAGGTGTACTTACCACCAATTTGATTATACCACCATTCATCAATGGAAGTTCCTTACAATTTATATCGGATTTGGAACCCGAGGGTTGGATTGGCAATAAGTGGCATGATGGAAAAATCGAGTTACAATGGAGTTTTACTCCAACTGTAGCATGTGAGTATTTATTTACGGTCACAACTTTATTAGACATCGATCAATTTATTTATAATAATGTATCGACAGTAAGCATACATCCCCGGGATTGGAAGATGCACTGGAGTGATGATATGGAGGATGGGGGAGATACGGCAAACGGACTTTGGAACAGCTCACTATTCAGTGGATCAACAACTCGATGGGTACGCCATAAAATATCGAGATACGGGTCCGTACCTCCCTATTTCTCTATGCCCTCGCCAGATTATTGCTGGGCTACAGACACGCCAGGGAAAGGTCATTATTATGAGGAGGGTACAAATTGCTACTTGTTCACTCCCGAAGCATCTGCTTTTGATTTTACAGGATGTGACGGTATTACATTGTCATTTCACCATTGGTGGCAAATCCAACCCACACCAGACGGTGATTGGGGGGAGGTTGTGTACACATTTGATTCAGATCCGATTACAACTATCTATCCAACTGGAATAAAATTCAAAGGGGAGACAGGCAACTGGGTTTACGAAGAGCTTGATATGACGTCCTTTGTCGCAGATGAGCCTTATGTTAGGTTTGGCTGGCAACTTCTTGAGGATATCAAAGGCGGGAAATTTGAGCCTGACACATGGCGTGGTTGGTATTTGGATGATGTTTCTGTGTGGGCCTCATCTGCCATGCCCGAATTGATCATCACTGAAATAGTGGACAGTGGAGGTATCGAGTACATGGAGGTATATAATGAAGGTCGAGTTACTGCAGATATTAATGATTATGGTATCACATTGGACAGGGGTGGTTCATGGCTTTCCTCTGGGACCTGGAGCACCCCCTCGATTTCACGCGGAGGATACGCCTATTATGAGATTACAGTTGGAGGAGATCTTGATGATCAAGGAGAAACAATCTGTATCGTCAATACTTCCATCCCAGAAATGCTGATAAATAACGAGGTATCATATGGCCAGAAAGGTACAGTACCTGACCCAATCCCAGGGGAGAGCGTGGCAAGATATTGGGATAACAACAATTACAAAGATGAATGGGCTAGGGATATCACTCCAACCGTAGGCTCAGAGAACGACGGCCCAGGCGAAGTTGATTTCCAATATGTTGTCCTAAACGAGGTTCTTTTCAATCCGGGATTACAAGAGCCTTTTATTGAGCTGAGGTATGTTGGTTATCCTGGTAATGATCCTGGTATGGATATCAATGGTTGGAAATTGGTTGTTGGTGATTCTGTTTTCACCCTCCCTCCTTCAGCCCCTTATAATACCATAAGCACACAGCTTGACCTTCAGAGCCCGATATATGTGATAAATGTGAGCATGTTTTCAGGTTTATTTGGCTCAGTAAATATAAACGGTGATAACATCTATTTGTATACCGACAGCGGCCTATTGGTGGACGAGGTTGGTTGGAGCAATTCTCACATACCAGATACCTCCATGGCAAGGGTTCCAGATGGATTTGGTGTGGAAAAGAACGGGAAGAGGCACGGGGTGATGGGTTATGACGATTCCAGCTCAATTGCTGCGGGATGGCAATTTAACCAGATCCCGAGCATGTCAGTTGTTTCTATAGAATCAGATCAGGTTGGAAAGGGGGATTTAGGTGAGACCGTTGTATATGAGCTGTATATAACAAATCATCAGAACATTGCAGATTATATTGATTTGTTGCTCTCACTCCCTGGGGATGGATGGGTTGTAGAGCTATATGAAGACGATAATGCGACCTTGCTTGCCGATAACGATGGTGACGGATTCATAGACACAGGTGAACTTTCCACAAATCAGGTGATTAAGATCATCGTAAAGGTGACGATCCCTTCTAAAAACTCTGGTGATTTTGATGAGATCATAATCACTGCAGTATCATCTAAGAATCCAAATGGTTGGGACACGGCCCTGATCAGAACCGATACCCACCCGCATATCGAGGTTGATAAATGGGCAAATCCAGAGGAGGTTTGGTTGAATGGGACAAGCTTGCTTCCTCAAGAGACAACTCTAACTCTTGAGATTAAAGGTGCGGGTATTCCTCCTACTAAGATTTTTTATCAGGACGTAGTATTCTGTATGGATAGCTCAGGCAGCATGGACTGGAATGATGTTAACAGATACCGAATAGATGCAGCAAAGGGCTATGTCGATGAAATGGAGATACCTGACCGTGGTGCTGTTGTTGATTTTGATTGGACTGCAAAATTGGTGAACTCCCTTAGCTCAGATTATATTCAAATTAAAAAAGACCTGGATTCCATAGACAATAGTGAATCACCAGGTAGTGATGGTCAAACATATATTGGAAAAGCTTTGCAGATGGCAATAGATGAGCTGATTGGCAATGGTGATCCAGATCACACCTGGGTAATAATCCTTTTGTCAGATGGTGAGGTGCCGGAAATTGATGTTGGTGTTGCTTACGATGAAGCATACCGCGCCAAGGATAATGGAATAAAGGTATATCCCATCGCCTTTGGCCAAGAGCCCAATGAAACTCTTCTTCAGGAGATCGCCGAGATATCAGGTGGTAAGTATTATCGAGCTGGACCTCCTGGAACCGCCCCAAGAAACATTGGCTACTTAAAGGGGGTATATCATGAGATCAGATACGAGACCACCCACTATGCAATTGATGTATCCCTGGTAAAGGACGTGTTGCCTGATTATATTGATTATGTTCCCTCATCCTTCAATGTTTACCCAGATAATATCACATCTAATGCATCGGGATTCACGACTTTTAAATGGAATCTAGATAGGGTGCTTGTTGGAGATACTTACACCTATAGTTTCAATGTGGTTTCAAATGAACCGGGTTATCAATTAACCAATTATGTGGATGGCTCCTGGGTGGGATACACCAAATGGAGTGGAATAAACGTTACAGAACCCTTTCCAGAAGTGTGGGTATACGTCAAACCAGGCGCGCCTTCACCGCCTAAACTCTTTAACAAGGTAATTGGAAATGATGTTCAACTTTATTGGGAGCCTCCAAAGGAGAAGGGCCTTCATCACTACCTCATTTACAAGGCTCCATCGCAGACAGCCTTTGATTTCTCAGATGTATGGATAAACACCTCACGACATGGTGATGAGGGAATAATACCTCTTAGGACCACATGGAACATAACAGGTGCGGCACTGGATACCTATTCTGAGGAACAGGAGTATTACATAATAAGAGCAGTAAACCAAATTGGTGTAAAAAGCGTGACAAGCAACACTGTAGGCAAATGGACTAAGCTCTTTTTACCAGGGGTAAGCACATTCTCCTTACCCTTGGAGCCCTTTGAAACAAAAACCACAAATTGGTATACAACCAACATCCCGAATTGTAATTATATAAGGTGGATGCATCGCCATTCCCACAAGTGGGTGCAGCACGATTATGATGACGGGAGCTCCCGAGATATGGACATGGTTTTAGGAGAAGGTTATGAGATATGCATAAATGACACCGCACCTTCAAACAACAATTTCACATTTGTTGGAAGACCTGGAGCTCATATAAGATATATGGAGGGAGAGATACCTCCTCCCGCCAACTTCGCAATCAGTGTTATAAATGGTTTTGATGTCATACTAACTTGGGATCCTGTTCCTGGAGCAGACCATTATATCATTTACAAGTCCAAAACAAGGGAGGGATTTAACAATCTAAGCCTCCTTTATTGGTGGGAAACCAACTACTATGATCCAAATGACACGAGCTATATCGATAGAGATGCCGCCTCAGTTGATATGTTTGACACGATGTCGCAGTGTTACTACATGGTGGTTGCGGTGAGTGAGCCAGGCCTCCATACGGGATTTAATGGAACGTACAGCCTGGGTGTATGGACCGAAAAGGTTTACGCACAATATGATACAATGGGGTTGCCTTTAAAACCTGATTCTATTCACTCTACAGATTGGTACTGTGATGCCATACCTGATGTCTGGGGAATAAATTACTATAATACCCAAGAGCAGCGTTGGATGTGGCATAAAACCATCATGCCCCAAGGGGCTTTTGATGTTGATGTGGTCATGGCTTGCGGTTATCAGGTTTCCACAATAGCATCAACAATTTACAGTTTTGTGGGGATTTGAGAAAATGAGGGGAACAAAATGCAAATTAGGAGGAAAGTGTCTGGACAAAGAAGAAGATTCTCCCTCTTCGTGACGGTAACTGTCGTATTGAGTACTCAATTGATATGCATAACCATATACACACCTAACGCAAGTGCTTCATGGTTAAACCATGATAATGGTAATGTTTGGATCGAGTGGCTTAGTGATTATGGGAGGATAATTCAAGCCATAAGTCGATGGGTTCCTTCTGCTGCTGTTCCTCAAACAAGTTATGATGCCATCAAGGGTTCAGGACCCATTGGTTTGGTAATAGATCAGGATAACTATAATCATATCCCTGGATCAGAAGATATAGCGGAGTGTTTCTCTGTATATCCGTACTTCAATCCAGATGACTTTACAACAGTGAGCGAACTTACCATGGTCCTTGATGATGAAACAACACAAAAAAGCATTGCTTCCTTCCAAAATACTGGTGAAGGGACGGGGGATCCTAACGACCTACTTATAGATCAAGCAGTGTGGACTGTTAAGGATAAGGATTGGGCCATATTGGAATGGACATTGACAAATATAAAGGGTGCAGATATTTCAGGTGTTTGTATCGGTCTTGAGTTACCGCTCTCTCAGGTAGGTGCACACGGTGGTGTGGGCTACGATGGCGGGGATGATATCGACGGTTTTAACGACACATACGATGTCTATTGGGCTTCTGATATTGGAGGTGGTTATTGGAATGGGACAACAATTGGATTTGCCTCTGCCATGGTTTCAGATCCCATCACCCATTACCACTCACAGGATTATCACCCAACCACCTATGACGATTATAAAATGTTCTGGGAAAATGAAACATGGTTGTACGAGCGCCTTCACGCACCTAACTCCACTGCCACAGATGGAGTCGTACCTGGAAATATAACCTCCACTGTTGGATGGAATGGAATCACCATACCTGCGGATTCATCAAAAATGGTCACTTTGGTGGTAGCTATAAACGACACTTATGAGGGCATGATAACGGCATTGAATGAGGCACGTAACTACTATTACCCTGTGGCAGTTGCAAATGCATTTCATATAACTGAGTTTTCAGATTCAAGCTCCCAAATCCAACAAATTGAGGTGTTCAATTCGAAATTTGCGTCCACAGATTTAAACGAATTTTTCCTGTCAGTAGATGACGGGATGACACAATTGTCAGGAACGTGGGATAAAAATCCCCTCCCAACCAATGAATACAGCGTTTTTACCCTGGATTCCATGGAGACCATCGATTCAGAGGGTGATACAATCGATCTGTACTTAGATCTGGGTGGATATTTCACTCTGATTGATGGGGTTTCATTTGGACAGGAAGGCGTAGCTCCTGATCCAATTAACGACCCCTCTATTGGCTCGGTATCTAGGATTTACTCTGAGGGAATTTATTGTCCATTCTGGATTCACAGCTTACATGGGATGACCTTTGGTGCTCAGAACAATGAAAACAATGCTGTAAGTAATTCCCCTGAAGTCGTATTAAACGAGGTAATGTTCAATCCCACTGCGCCCCAATACGGTTTTATCGAACTGATGTACATTGGAGAATCATCGATAAACCTGTACAATTTTTCGGTAGTCACAGATGACATCATGTATATACAAGGTAATCATATTCTGGATTTCAATGATTCCTATTTTGTGATATTATACGAAGATGCTCCATGGCTTTTTGCTAATAACAACCTCTCAAATACTGCAGATAATGTCTATCTTTATGATGATGAAGGTACTTTGTTGGATATGGTTGGTTGGAATACAGAGCATCAGGAAAATAAGACAGTAAAGAGGATTCCTGAAGGAAACGGCACCTACCAGGGTTACGATGATGTCACATCAGAGGCTGCAGGATGGATGTTTGATCAAACACCAACAATACCCCTTATTCACATTGGCCCAAAAGGTCAATTTGAATACGGCAAGCAGGGTGATGAGATCTGGTACAACCTCACCATCACAAACAAGATGAACACAGGAGAGCTCTTTGATATATTCAATCAATCCCTGCCCGAAGATTGGTTCGTGGAAATATATACTGGTGACAGGACAACAAAGATAACAGATTCTGACGCAGATGGTGTGCCTGATATATACATTGATTTTGATTCACATGTAAATATCTCGATAAAGGTTACAATTCCATCAATCTGGATAGTGGCCGATCATGTCAATTCCACTATAACCGTCAGAGCAAACTGCAATTCTGCTATTACATATTCAGTTGTGGTTCAAACGAGGGTTTATCCATATCTGATACCAGATAAGTTTATTTCGCCCACTCAAATCAACGTTCTCGGTTCAGGGTATGACGAGCAGGCAACAATAACCCTAAATGTAACAGGTGCAGGTTTTCCCACGTTGAAACTATTTTATGAATATCAAGATACGGTTTTGGCCATAGATAGCTCTGGGAGCATGCTTGTAAACGACCCAGATGATCTTAGAATAGAAGCTGCAAAGAATTATGTGGACAAATTGGAACCAGATGACAGGGCTTGCGTAGTTGATTTTGATAATGATGCGATTTTGGTAAATGACCATCATCTCAGCACAAATTACGATCAGATCAAGGACGATATAGATACCGTTGATTCAAGTGGTAGCACCGCCATCGGAGCCGCGTTGCAGTGCTCAAATAACGAGCTTATCGAATGCGGTGATCCAACCCATATCTGGGTCATCATCCTTCTCACAGATGGTCAAGGTAATGATGATGAGCTTGCATACAGTGAGGCACATAGGGCAAAAAATAACGGAATAAGGATATACACCATCGGATTGGGGGACGATCACAATGAAGAGCTTTTACAGGACATTGCACAAATCACTGATGGAAAATATTACCCAGCATCCAATGCTACATGTTTATACGCAATATACGAGGAGGTCGCAGGTGAAATTGAGACCTATGACTATATTGCGGGTGTCGATTTGGATACAACAGATGCAAACCCAATGATCACAGATGTGCTTCCACCTTGGATTGATTACGTCCCAGGAAGCTTCTTAATTGAACCAGATCATATATCTGAAAATGAATCAGGGTATACCTTTCTCGAATGGAATGTCAGTAGTATCTTTGTTTACGAAACTTGGACTGTTACTTTTAATATAACTTCGAAAATGTGCGGTTATCTGGAGGCGAACAACTTCACGCAATCTAGGATCAACTACACCGACATAGCCAATTCATCTGTTGAGCTGCTCTTTCCAAAGACCATGATAAATGTTGTGATCGGTGACCTCCTTCCCCCAGAGCTTTTCATAGAAGTTGTGGATGATTACGGCAATCCAGATGGCAAAGGTCACAACACTCTCCTCTTTTGGATACCGCGATCCCCTCGAGTAAAATATTATCTTATTTACCGCTCTGAAAATCAAACTGACTTTGATTTCTCGACTCCTTGGAAGCGCACTGACCTGGATTATGATAATGGTTATATACCGACGCGTACAACATGGAACGATACAGATTCTGCCGAGCCTGGCGAGAAGAACTATCACCAAGAGCTGTATTACACAATACGGGCCGTGGATAATATGAGTATGGTCAGTTACACAAGTAGAACAGTTGGGAAATGGACTAAACAATTTTATGAAGGGGTGAACACATTTTCCATACCTTTAGAGCCTTTGAGAATAATGGATACATGTCGGTACACCGTGGACATGAATGCGAACTACATCAAATTCATTGACCCTATCTCACATACTTGGGTGCAGCACAATATTGGAGACAGGCATAAAAATAACATTCTCATGGAGGTGGGTAAAGGCTTTGAGGTTGAATTCGATGGCCCTGCTAAATATACCTTTTGCGGCATGCCTGGTGCCATGATAATTTATGACAACGTGTCATTTGGTTTTAATGCCACACCCAGAACCGGAGATGCGGATAGCCTGACAGCCTCTGTGGACGGAACTTCAGGCGATGTTACATTGAGCTGGGCACGGCCTTCTAGCTTGGATATGGACCATCGATATCATGTCCTCCGCTCCATTTCAAGAGATGGCTTCTGGAAAGGGAATTACGATCTGCTCGCGAGCTTGGCTTATGATACACTCTCATATACAGATTACGGCAATGCCACAGCAGGACCACATTTCTACTATATCATTATCCCTGTAAACGGGACAGGAGAAAGAGGTGCAAGCAGTTACAGTATAGGTGTATGGACAGGAAAGTACAGTATGGATTATGATACATTGGGATTACCATTAAAACTAAATTCTACCCATTCTACAGATTGGTTTTGTGATGCCATTCCCAATGTATGGGGAATGAACTACTATAATGTCCCTGAGCAACGATGGATGTGGCATAAAACCATCATGCCCAAAGGGGCTTATGATGTTGATGTGGTCATGGCAGAAGGCTATCAGATATCCACAACCTATCCAACATTCTATAGTTATATTGGGATATAAAGCTGATTTGGTCTATAAGCTAGTTGCGCGAATATACATGTAAATCATCGTCTCCTGGCTTTTGCAATCATAGCTGATTTACATAAAAGGATTATTTCACAGGTCCGTGGATTTCAGGAACTGTAATGGGCTTCTTTACGGGATTTGCAACAGGTATATTTGATGATCTAAGTATCTTCTTCCAAATTGGGGAGATTTTTAATGGTTTAAAGGAGATAGGAAAATTGATCCCGACGCTCCTTTTCGATACAGGATTATTTTTCGAGATGTTTAAGAATTCCCTTTACGGTATAATCAACAAAGCCTTCAACTTCAATCCGTTCAATGATGGCGGGGATCATACAGTTCAACAATGGTTCGATAATATAACGGATCTGATGGAGGATTTCTTTGACAACTGGGCATTGAATGACCAATCGAATATCGATTTCATAAGTACGGACGAGAACAAGTTCAATCTGGCTTTCACGGCGGCGCATCTTGTGGGGTATATTATTCAGCAGATGATGGTGGGCGGGTTCCTTTTGCTGGGTGCTGCGGCGGATGCGGCGGGGATTGCTGGGAAGCTGGGTAGTATTACGAGTAAGTTGAAGGATGGAATATCTGCTGTTGGGAAAATGATTAAGAGAGGAGCCAGTAAAGCTAAATTGGTGGCGAAGGGCTTTTTAAACAAAGTTGCAGATAAAGTCTGTAAATACATTGATGACTTAGGTATGAAATTAAGTAAAAGTGCCCCTGGATCGTTTGCTGTCCTGGTAGTAGGTGGTGGGGGCAGGATTGTAGATGATATTGCTAAATACGGTAAAGAAATTATTGAAAACATTGCTGAGCGAGCAGCTAAAAGAATTGAAGCTGGATTAGATGCATTCCATCCAAGTAGGCAAAAGCATGTTTTAGATAGACATAGTCTAAATGTCCCAGGTAAAAAAGGTAGTACATTTCCTAAAGGTTGGTCAGACCCAAAAATACTTGATTCGGTTGAAGATGTTGCAGATACCGGAAAATATGTTGGATCCGGAACAAAAGGTTCAAAATTATATAGGAAGACGATTGATGGTGTTGAAATCACGGTAGCAAAAGGTGACATTGGTATTATTGGGGTAAAAAAAGTTAAATATTAAAACGGTAAAATGCATTGGGTGATATAAATGAACTCTATAAAAATTAATTATGGAATAGAAAAAAATACTGTAACCAAATTAAAATCTTATACTATAGACAATTTTCGGAGCAAGGATTTACATCTCTGGATTGGTGTAGAAGCAATTCAAGGTGATTTAGTTATTGAATTAAATGATAAATATATTTTTGAAATTCCGAAAAATGCTTTAGAAGAACTTGAAAAGGACAACCTTATTATAAATTCAATATCTGATCCATATAACCGATTGGGATTAAATGGGGTGTGTTTATTAGATTGGTATTCTAATTTAGTGAAGTTAACCATTGAATTAATCCGTGGAAAAAAAGAAGTGGCTATTGAAATTATTGAGCACTCAATTGATATTACAATAAATAAAGATGAAAAATACTTGTATCTATCATTTGATAAATTCAGGAACGGAAAATCCCTTCATTGGATTTCACCATATATTATACATGATATAAAAGATGAACCTATATCACATAACATTTTTATAAATGAAGTTATACGATCAACCAACTTGTTTGTAAATGAATTATTAGAGATTAATCCTGGCATCAAAGAAGAAGAAGTTTTCAATAAATTACAAATTAATCTTAAAAAACTAATTGAACTTAATCAGGATTAGTAAGAGGCCCCCGTCCATCCAGGACGGAGAGCCGTCACTTATAACCGTCATTACCGTTTGGTCAGAAATACTTAAATAGCATTATTACCATTTGGTAATCATGGTAAGATTATATAAATTCCCATTTTATGCTGGAGAAGATATAAAAGAGGGAGAAATTTCTGATTATTTCTGCGATAGAGAACAAGAAACCAAAGAAATGGTTCACTATTTAAGTTCAAAGACGAAACACCATATAGCAATTATCGGAAAACGGAGAATTGGAAAAAGCAGTTTAATGTTAAGATGTAAAATGGAATTAGAAAAAATCGGAATCGCTTCTGTGTATATCAGGGTTGAAAAAACATATCCTTTCACCCTAAGTAATTTATTTTCATATTTATTGAGAGAAATTGAGAAAACGTATCAAAAAAGTTACAAAGAGCGTATGAAAGACACAGGAAAATCATTTATGAAAAGTGTTAAACCCAAAAAGATAGGTGTTGATATATCCCAAATAGTAACCCTATGGGCAGAATTTGATTCTCAGGATAAAGAGAAAGACTTGCATGAATTGATTGATAAGACTTTTGTAACTATTGATAAAGTAGGGCAACAATGCGGAAAGATCGTAATAATGTTAGATGAATTCCAGAAAGTTTTTGAGTTCGGCCCGGATTTTCTATGGACATTGAGAGGATTTATCCAGGATTTAAAATCCACTTCTTTTGTTGTTTCGTCAAGTATGACATCTTTCGAAGATGAAATTATCAGAAACAAGAAACAACCATTCTTCAATTTTTTCTTCCCTAAAAAAATAAAGGAGCTGCCTGAAGATGAAGTGAGGAGTTTTGTGATACATAGGTTTAATTCATTTCAAATAAAATTAGAGAAGGATGCTTTGGATCTTATTATAGATAGATCAGATTGCCATCCTTACTATGTTCAATTACTTGGATTAAAATGCTTTGAAATCGCAAAATTTAAGGAAATTGATATTATCAATAAAAATGATGTATTGGAAGCATATGAAAATATTTTTGATCTTCTACCTCACCATTTAATATCTGAATATGAAAAACTAACAGGAAAAATGAGAGAAATAGTAGTTATAATGGCAACCAAAGAACTAGATAGACCCCGAGACATTGCACAGGAATTAAATATAAATACCCGATCTATCGGAGCATTTTTAAATAAAATTGAGAATAGACACGGAATCATTGAAAGAGCCGAACGGGGAAAATATAAATTTGTTGATAATTTTCTTCGTGGGTGGATTAAAAGAAATTGCTCACTCCCAGAAGAAAAACCTATTATAAAAATAGAATCCGAAGAACCGTTTAATTCAGAATTGATTGATAATTACATCAAAATATTAAAAACAAAGTCTCTTTCACCAGAAAATGCAAATCGTCGATTTCAATCAATTAGGTACGAAGTTCTCAAGGTTTATAGAAGTAATAAGATAAAAAAGAAAGATCTACCCACGATAAAAAAATTGATTTTATTTGCAAAAGATATTATTAAAAAGAAAGATAGAGAAGCCCTTATACAAATGTTTGACATATTGAGTCTCTTAACAAAGACCCCTGAGACATTGCAACTATTAAAAGAAAAATGTTTAAATGATTTCAAAAAAATTTACGAAAAAGGAGAAAGTAATAAAGATCTTGTGCATATTTTAGATGCATGTGGATATTTTAGTAATAGAACCGATGCAATTATAAAAGCATTGGATGAAAAGGATGAAAAGCTCTTTGATTTGTTATTTTCAAAGATGAACCTCTCAGAAATTAGTGAGGAAAAATGGGACTTTATTAATAAATTAATATTAAAAGTAGAATCATTAGATAAGGAAAATGATAAAAATTTTATTGAAAGGATTGAATATTGGATAAGACAACTAGAAATTGCATAATTATTGACTGAGAAAGAAGAAAAACAGATTTAATCTGGTTTTATATACTGTTTTAATTCTTTGCATTTGTTCTTAAGATCACTTGGTAACTTATTTGTAGGAATAACGACTACGTCTACACTAGTTCTTCTGTATTGATCTATCCTTCTTTTGTGGTAATAACGATCGTTTACAGTCTCAATCTCATATTGTGTATTCGTTGTCAAATCCAGAATGTTTCCTATCCTTATCTAGTTGTCTCATACTTCGCGATTGATATGAAAAAAGCAATTTTGGGGTTTTTTTCAAATTAAATTTACTATTGAATAAAGTTCGGAGCTTTATTAATATTTTGAGTGACCGATAGGTTACTCCATCAAATGAATACCAGAGCCTTAAGGGTCTGGCTGAAATTTGATAAGAGGAGAAACCATAAGTGACCTGTAGCGACGCATCCGCCCACAGGGCGGATGCCATTGAGAATCGCTACAGGTCGGTATATACATGAGTTTAAGAAGCTTTAGCCATGCGTATGGAGAGTCGAACTATCATATAGTTCTGGTGCCTAAGTATAGAAGGAAAATATTTAAAGATATCCATGTAGCAAGGGGATGCAGATTGATATTCCATGAGATTGCAGACCAGTACGGGTATACGATCCTTGCACTGGAAATCATGGAAGACCACGTGCATCTGTTTTTAGAGATGCACCCCACACATTCCCTTTCTCGAACATTCCAGTTGTTCAAGGGAATCTCTGCACGGAAACTGTTCTGGAGATTCCCTAGCCTGAAAAAACAGCTGTGGGGTGGACATCTCTGGAGCAGGGGGAAGTTCTTCCGCAGTGTCGGTGAAGTCACATCCGATAAAATTGAATTCTATATCACAGAATCACAATCTGGCGGTATCTTTGCTAAACCGATACAAACTGGCCTGGGTAGGTTTGCTGTTTAAACCAACAAATGAATACTGCACCCCCTCAGGGGTGCGGTAGTTTATTT
>CP070751.1:2820208-2860208 GCA_020348445.1 Thermoplasmata archaeon | reverse complement strand
AGAATCCCAGCATCACAATATTTGCCACGATTTTCCTGCCCAGCTCCTCTGCCAATCTTGTGGCAGGAATCTTAAACACCTTCCACTTGTTTTTTTCGACTTTTTTCTTATCCAGCTCAACAAGATCCTCGTCTATGAGCAGCATACCGCCCTTTCCCAGGTGTTTAGTATAAGTACCGTAAGCTTCCTGGCTCATGACC
Source organism: Thermoplasmata archaeon (assembly GCA_020348445.1). GTDB lineage: Archaea > Thermoplasmatota > Thermoplasmata. The sequence continues at coordinate 2,860,008 of CP070751.1, read as the reverse complement.
ACAAGGATTTTTATGTCCTTGAGATAAGGATAGTCTATTTTGGATTTGGATATCACGACATCTGCGCTGCAGGCACCGCCTCTTGCCTCTGGACCGTAGCTCTGCGTAAGCACTGCCTCCATGTTATCGAAGATGGACGCAGCCTTGCCAAGAATGTAGCCAGACAGAATTATGCCCTGTCCTCCAAAGCCTCCCAACTTGATATCCATGCGGCTCATTTTCCACCACCACCTCCTGCGCTTTTTGGAGAAAGGACATTTTCTATACCCTCCTTAACCATATCCGCAAAAGTGGGTTTATCCACATCCCTGAACTTGCCAACTAGGATGTCTCCTCCTAATACCAGCTCCGCTTCTGAAGGATCGGCATTATGTTTGATTACACTGTGCTCCTTATAATATTTCATCTCGTCAAGTCCAGTTCCCAGCCTGTTTCTTCTTCCATATGCAGTGGGACATGGGGCTATGATTTCAATGAAACAGAATCCTTTTTTGATAAGTGCCTCTTTAATGGATTCCTTTAGCCTTCTTGCATGAAGCGTGGTCCACCTAGCAACATACACGGCACCACTTGCAATTGCAACATGGGGCAGGTTAAATGCTGCCTCAAAATTACCGTAAGGGGATGTTGTGGTTCTTGCCCGAAGATGCGTTGTAGGCCCTACCTGTCCTCCTGTCATTCCATAGTTGAAGTTATTGACACATATGACATTGATATCCACATTACGTCTTGCTGCATGGATAAAATGGTTTCCTCCTATCGCAAATAGATCTCCATCGCCTGAGAATACAGTGACCTCCAGCTCAGGATTACCCAGTTTAAGGCCTGTAGCAAATGGAATAGGCCTCCCATGTGTCGTGTGGTAAGTATCCAGTTCAAGATATCCCGCAACTCTTCCAGTGCACCCGATACCAGATACGACACAGTTGTTTTTTAGGGGGATACCACTCTCTTCCAGAGCACTGATAAAACAGGTCATAGATATGCCAAGCCCGCAGCCGCTGCACCATATATGGGGTATTCTTCCAGGTCTGAGATATTTGTCTATTGGATGCGCTCCGTAGTCTCCCAATTTCCACTTCTCATGCTCCAGGTAATGCGGTGCAAATTTGTCTCGGCTGCGCTCAATATCCCATCTCTTATGTGCCGTTATATCATCTCCGTGATACTCGCGACCATTGAGATTCGCAGTCTATCACTCTCATGTTGTAATCCCTGGATTCTACATTAAAAAAAACAGCTGAATACACCAACGCTCTATTTGAGCAGTCATCGAGTTTACTTCGACTTAAAGGATAGCCAGAGGGCATCAGATATCCTCGGCGCCCGAGATAGACATACCCTTTAATAAAAGTATCTGTTTTGCAGGATTTTTTTTAAACAGAAATTTAAGGTGAAATATTTTACAAAACCGATAAATATTGCAACCACATTTCATTGTGATGATAGGATGGTCAAATACGATGCTGTGATTTGCGGAGCAGGGCCTTCAGGTGCAACATGCGCAAAGTACATGGCAGAAGCCGGATTGAAAGTGGTGGTTCTTGAAAAGAATTCATTTCCCAGGGATAAACCTTGCGGAGGTGCTCTTCGGCCCAGCATAATCGAGAAATTTGACTATGTAAAAAATGGTATCAAAAAAATTCCCCATAATGTATGTTTTAGAGCCAAGATGTATTCCCCGTCACCAGAAAACCATGTTGATTACAACCCAAAAAAAGTAGTGATGTACAACATTCAACGGAAGCATTTTGATGAGTTACTAGTGAATCTCGCAAAGGATGCAGGTGCAGAAATAAGGGAAAATGCAGAGGTAAAAAAAGTGGTTAAGAATAACGGAGGATATGCTCTCCAAATTAAAAACAAGAAAGAGGTGCAGGGAAAGGTTATTATCGGTGCAGGCGGGATGCATGACCCAGTAGCAAAGTATCTCAGAAAGAAGGAGGGGCAGCCCGAGAAATGGCCCAAATCCGATATAGGACTGGTGGTGATGGAGGAGTACGAAGTCACCATGGATTTTATCGAGGATAGATACGGAAAGGAGCGAACATCGTACTTTCACCTAAAACCCAACAACCTCTTTGGATATGCATGGACATTTGCAAAGCAAAACGCTCTCAACATTGGCTACGGGGCATTCTGGAATGAAATGAAGAAGGTGAATATCAAGGATCAATTCTCAAAATACATTGCATTGCTTAGAAAAGAGGGACTTGTTCCTGAATATTTACACCTAAAAAATCCCAAAGGAGCATTAATTCCTCTAAGGGGAGCTATAAAGACCACATATTCGGATGGTATGTTGCTTTTGGGGGACGCTGCAGGTTTTGTATCACCCGTAGGTGGTGACGGTATCTATTACGCTATGTGCTCTGGTAAGATGGCGGCAGAGGTTGTAAAAGAGGCGGTGGAGCGCGACGATTTCGGGAAAAAGACATTAAGTAGATATCAGGAAAATTGGTATCGGGAATGGGGAAAGGATTTGCAGGTTTTGTGCTATTTTGCAGATAAGATCTTTGCGCGAACCGAGCGGGTTATTAAATATGCGAGCAAGGATATGAAACTTCAGGAACTTGCAGTGAGCCTATACAATGGCGATCGCAGAGCCTCTGATATCAAATGGAAAATCCTAAAAAGATATGCAAGGGATTTTCTCGTCTATGATGTTTTCAAAAAGAAATAATTTTATTTGGGACGTATAAAGGCCAAATGTTTTTATTTTACTTCCACTCCCACATAAAGAGCTCTTCGGGTTTCACTTCTGTTATGAAATCCATATTGAACTTGAAATCTTTGCTCTCGATTCTAAGTTTTTTATCGTCCTTTGAGAATGTTGCTGCTAGCGCACCCTTTTCCAACATCTTTAACTTGCCGTTTCCCACGGTGGATCCTGTCACCAATTGCAATCCGTCAGTCATGCAGGAGTAAGTGGGTCTGAATCCCGTTTCAGAGACGATTTGAAGCTCATGTCTATTTGCTTCTAAGAGTTCCATGGCCAATTCTCCCATTCGAATACCAAGGGCTATATAGGGTTGGTAATGCCCATGAAACCATTTAGCAAGGGAAGGTAAATCGTATTCCATTTTCCCACCAAATGAGGTATGGTATGTTCTATTTTTAAGATTACTGCTTCGATTTTAGGATTATTCCCGATTTATTATTTAATATTTTAAGTCACATAAACTTATATATGAAAAAGTTTATGTATTTCGCCTGCCATATTATCAATAGTCAAGTCTGGTGACATAAAATGGGGATAGGCTTAAAACTGAAAACTAATGAGGACGATTTCTCGAAAAAGGATGAACTGCCGAGCGTCGGCGAATGGATAAAGACACAGGACATAAAAAGCACAAAGGACATCCAAATTCCCGAGAGACTCGTGGATCAGGTCATAGGTCAAGATGATGCCGTTGTGGTGATTAAAAAGGCGGCAGAGCAGAAAAGACACGTGATGCTCATAGGTGATCCTGGTACAGGAAAGTCCATGCTGGCAAAATCCATGACCGAATTTTTACCAAAAGACGAGATGCAGGATGTAATTGCCTACCATAATCCCGAGGATCCTAATGAGCCCAAGGTAAGGGTGGTTCCCGCGGGTAAAGGCAAGGAAATCGTGGGTGCCCAGAAGGCCGAGGCCATGCGAAGAAAGGAGCAGAAGGCCTCAATGACCATGTTCTTGGCCTTCATGATAGTGGGTGTAGCATTGTTACTTTCCATAAACCGCGATCCGGATACAGGTGGTATCACCATAAATCCAATGGTACTCATATTGGGGATATTTGCCGCTGTTCTTCTATTTATGGTACTCAACTATCCAGGCAGAAGAAGGGACACACTGCTTGTACCAAAGCTCCTGCTTTCACATACAAGGGACGACAGCGCCCCGTTTATTGACGCCACAGGCGCCCATGCAGGTGCGCTTTTAGGGGATGTTAAGCATGATCCATTCCAAAGCGGCGGCCTGGAAACACCTGCGCACGAGAGGGTAGAGGTTGGCGCCATACATAAGGCCAACAAGGGTGTTCTCTTTATTGACGAGATCAACATTCTTCGCCTGGAATCACAGCAGAGCCTGCTTACAGCCCTTCAGGAGAAGGAGTTCCCCATAATTGGTCAGAGCGAGCGCTCAAGCGGTGCCATGGTCAAGAGTCAACCTGTGCCCTGCGATTTCATTTTGGTAGCTGCAGGAAACTTGGATGCAGTGCAGGGAATGCACCCCGCCTTAAGATCGCGCATCCGAGGATATGGCTACGAGATATACATGAAAAACACCATGGACGATACACTTGAGAACAGGCAAAAATTGGTACGATTCGTAGCCCAGGAGATATCAAAAGACAAGAAGATACCTCATTACAACATGGATGCAGTTGCAGAGATCATTCACGAGGCCCAGCGAAGGGCAGGTAGAAGAGGCCAGCTCTCCCTGAGACTGAGGGAATTGGGGGGTTTGATACGTGTTGCTGGAGACATCGCCCATGAGGAGCATGCTGAGATCGTGACCCAAAAGCACGTTATCAAGGCCAAACAGATAGCGAGAACCCTCGAGCAGCAGGTTGCTGACAGATATATTGAGAGAAGACAAGATTACAGATCCTTTGTTGTGGAGGGTTCAGAAGTGGGGGTAGTAAATGGCCTGGCTGTAATGGGAGGCGGTGAGGCTGGAATCTCGGAGTACTCTGGAATCGTTCTTCCCATAGTGGCTGAGGTTACACCTGCACATTCCCGCTCTGGTGGTTCCATTATCGCCACTGGAAAGCTTGGTGATATCGCAAAGGAGGCTGTTCAGAACGTCTCGGCGCTGGTAAAAAAGTACACCGGTGAAGACATCAGCAAGTACGATGTCCATATTCAGTTCATAGGCACCCATGAGGGTGTGGAAGGGGATTCTGCATCCATTTCAGTTGCCGCGGCTGTGATATCTGCCCTTGAGAATGTAGAGGTAGATCAGAGTGTGGGAATGACAGGGTCTCTAAGCGTGAGAGGCAGGGTGCTTCCTGTGGGCGGCGTTACCGCAAAAATCGAGGCCGCAGCCAAGGCAGGTATCAAAAAGGTCCTGATACCAAAGGCGAACATGCGCGATGTGCTTATAGAGGATAAGTACAAGGAGGATGTAGAGGTCGTGCCAGTGGAGACCCTGAAAGATGTTCTTTCCCATGCCCTGGTTGGAACAGAAAAGGACGGTTTGCTCAATAAGCTGAGCAGCCTGGTACCCAAACCCAAGCCAGATGTCCATCTGCCTGTGGATAGGCCCGTGGACAGGGCCACCCCGCAATAAAATAATCAGGTCGAAAACTTTTTTTGCTAATATGCTGTGAGGGTCAATAAGAAGGTGTCCGATAATGGAAGAATGGAACAAAGGATACGAGTGGATGGGCGAGGAAAACGAGTTCTGCGACAGGGAATGCTACGAATTCAACGACAAGCTGAAAGCACAGTTCGATGATAAATGCTGCGAGCACTGCAGAAAATATCTCACCCTTTCCTGCGAGCACCTTGAAGATTTCATGTTGGAGATAGATGATTTAAGCGATTATGAGTGATTATGATGAGGGCGTTGTTTCTTGGGAGGTTTCAGCCTTTTCACTGCGGTCATTTAAAGATGATAAGGGATATTGCAAAGGATGCTGAATACCTGGTAATTGCCATGGGCAGTGCCCAGTACAGCCATACTCTGGAGAATCCATTCACGGCTGGGGAAAGGTATACAATGATTTCCAGAAGCCTTTCTAATGAGGGCATCGAGAACTACCACATCGTCACCATTGAGGATTTGCACAGGTATGCCGCATGGGTGGCCCATGTGGTGTCACAATCCCCGAAATTCGATTGCGTATATGCACACAATCCCCTGAGTATACGCCTGTTTAAGGAAGGTGGCTTTCAGGTCGTGGAATTGGATCTTTTTGAGCCCGAAAGATATTCGGGAACAGAGATAAGGAGAAGGATAATGGAAGGGGAGGAATGGAGAAATCTCGTACCAGGGGAAGTGGCCATTGTAATAGATGAAATAAATGGTGAAAAGAGATTATTGGATCTTGCATCTAAATAGGGAGGTATTATTTTGGGCGAAGAAGAGGAGAGTCTGGAGAAACAGATAGGGGATGCTCTGAGGAGCAAAAAATACAGGATATCTGTGGCAGAATCATGCACTGGAGGCTTGATTTCCCACCGCATAACCAACATACCTGGAAGCTCCGACTATTTTGACAGGGGGGTGGTGGTTTACAGTAATACCTCAAAAATCCAGCTTCTCGGCGTGCCAAAGCTCATTCTGGAGAGCTTTGGGGCAGTGAGCAGGGAAACGGCAAAGGCAATGGCAGAAGGCGTTAAAAATATATCAAATTCCGATTTTTGCCTCGCATCCACAGGAATTGCGGGTCCAGGTGGTGAAACCCCCACAAAGCCTGTCGGATTGGTCTATATCGGCCTTGCCTCGAACAAGCCCACCATGGTTAGAGAGTTTCGTTTCGAAGGTAAAAGACAAGAAATCAAGGCGCAGGCCGCATCCGAAGCCCTGAAAATGGTCCTGGAGGCATTGTCCTAGGTGGTAAGTATCAGATCTTTTAATAAAAAGACAGGAAAATATAAAAACAACCCGTGCTATAACGATGCGAATTTCCAAAAAAGGGGGAATTTCATTTGGAACTGAACTTGATATCAAAGGACAAGAAGCTCGTTGTCATCGAATTTACAGATGTAAAAGAGACCATCGTGCATCCATTGGTTGACGTACTGCTCACTGATGAGGATGTGCTTTTGGCGGCATACAAGACCGGCCACCCGCAGCTCGATAAACCCAGGTTGACCGTGAAAACCAAGAGGGTGAGCCCAGAGACAGCCGTAAAAAAGGCAGCAGAGAGCCTTGAGGTGGAGGTCAAGCAGCTGAAAAAGGAGTTCGACAAGGCTGTGAAGAGTGTAAAAACGAAGAAGGCAGCACCCAAGAAGAAAAAGGCGGAAAAGCCCAAAAAGAAAGGGGCTGCAAAGGCAAAGCCGTCCAAGGCAAAAAAAACTGAGGCAAAGAAAAAGACGACCAAGGCCAAGGATACCAAGAAGAAGACAAAGAAATAGAATGCAATTTATTTTTTTTAACCCCTAAAAATCGGCCTTTTACTCAATAACCTAGGAAGGGTAAGCCCCTCGAAAGGATAACCGGATAGCTTCTGTTTTATCTCTTTTTTAAGCTCGTCAACAGTAAAATCTGTAATCTCCCCGCTTCTTAACCTCACAGGCAGTTTTCCGCTCTCCTTCTCTTTCTGACCAAAGACCACGATTATGTTGATCCATTCCTTCTCAGCATCTCTGATCTTCCTTCCAACTTTCTCGTCTCTGTCGTCGATATCCACCCTGGCAGGAAGCTCATTTGCTAGATAATCGCAATCCTCGATGAACTCCTCAGTGACAGGTATAAGTCTCACCTGTGTTGGAGAGAGCCAGAAGGGCAGTTCCGCCTTTTCTCCCTTTTTCATTTTTATTGCCTCTCTCTCCAAAATCGCATAAAGGTCCCTGTCAATTGCACCTGGGATGCTCGTATGTAGGAGTAGGGGATGCTTTTTAGTTCCATCGGAATCCACATAGCTTATACCAAAGAGCTCAGCGTTCTCAACATCGATTTGGACAGTTGATAAGGTTGCTGAATTACCAAGGAAATCGTTTACTGAGAACTCGAACTTCATGATAAAATAAAAGAACCTCTCCTCCCACAATTCCACGAGTATGGGTTTTCCTATCTTCTTTGCAAGTTCCAATGCAAAATCTTCGTTTTCGAAATAGAAATCCTTGACAAAGCGCAATGCCACCTCGTAGTCCACGCTGATATCCTTCATCCATCTCATGCTCAGCTCATACTGCCGCATGAACTCCAATTTAGCCTGTGGAAGGTCCTTGCAGAGGGTGTGCATATCCGGCATAGTGAAGGCCCGAAGCCTCCTAAGTCCTGAAAGCTCCCCGCTCTGCTCCCTTCTGAAACTGTAATGCGTGAGCTCGTAAAGCTTCAAGGGTAAGTGTTTATATGATATGGTCATGTCCTGACCCATGAGGTACTGGCCAAAGCATGCCGCGAATCTTAAAAAGTAATTTTTCTCGTCCGATTTTACCAGGTACTGCCTTGCTGGGAACCTGTTCAGATACTTGCTGAGCTGCGGATGGGCAAAGTCGTACATAACAGGAGTTTCAACCTGCATGGCCCCGTATTCTCTCAGCATCTCAGCAGAATGCCTCTCAAGCAGTTTCTTTATGAGATATCCTTTGGGATACCATCTGAAATTACCTGAATCGGAGCCTGGCTCATAATCTACGAGCTCCAGCTCCTGCATAAGCTTAACGTGTGGAGGATCCCCTTTTGAGGCCCTGTCCTTGCCTATTTCGTATTTGTAGAAGGTCGCAAGCTCCTGGTTATCAGAAAAATCGAATTCCTTTGCATTTGTCAAATCACCTTCGGGAGTCAAGACGTACCAAGTTGAGTGCAGTTCCTTTTCCTTGGTCAGGGCCTCAGGAAATTTCTCTTCCTCTTCACCTTCAATTTCCTCTTCGATCCTAATCTCCCTGGACAGTTCAGAGAGGGGATGGCCCTTTGCAGAAATAATAAAGCTCTTGTACCATCCAAAGGGAGCTCTCGTTACCTCGAAGCCCTCCTCCTTTACCCTATTTTCCAATTCTATAACCAAATCCCTGGCAAATTCAGGCCTGGAAGGAGAGCTTGTGAGATGAACATACGGATAAATGAGAATCCTATTTGTCTGAACCTGATCTGAGATATCCTTAAGATTCTCGATATACTGCCTTACAACCTCTTCCTTGGAACCCTCATCCTGCTTTTCCACGGACGTGAAAATCACAAGTGCTTCCTCTACCCTATGTTTTTTTGTATCATCTTTCAGTTCCTCTGCGAACTTCGTCTTCTTTTTAGATTCGAATTCCATGAAGTCAGAGTGGATGAACAGCAACCTCATTTTGGCTCACCGCATTTTGCACCAAAAAGCGGTAGGATAAATAAAAATGTTTGTATTATTCACGTTTTGTTCATCAGGAAAACTTTCATTTACTTTCCAACATAATAATAGGTGGTAGAAGAAGAGGTGCTCAACTGGTATCCCTTGGCATATCCCATGACCTCATCGTAGGCACCGCTGGGCATATTGAACCTGTGCCATGCCCATCTGTCTTCATCTAAAAGGTAGTAGTTGATCCCAACAGTATTTGGGATATCATCGCAATAGGAGTCAATGGTCTTTGTATCAGAATCAAAGGTATTTACGGGCAGGCCAAATGCGCTGTAACCTGCAGGATAATCCCCTATCCAAACACCAATTGAATAGGTGGTATTGTAGCATGTATGCGCCAAAGGTGAATCAACAGCACCCACTGCATAGTAGAACTCGTTGCCTCCGATATTTGTTTTTGGATCAGAATCATTCCACGATAAGGAAGTTGTTTCGACTGCATAAGAAAGTGCCTTATCATTTAGTCCTTCTCTTGTTGTCGCCCTGTAAATTATGTAATGATCGGCTCCTGGCACTTGATTCCAAGAGAGAGATACATTCTGGGCATTTACAGTTACTAAGAAATTTTGTGGCCTAGGCATCTGATTCTCAAGGAATCTTATAGAGCACGCGGGTTTTCCCACGAAAGAATAATTGGTTTCAACTGCAAGATGGATTTCATAACCTTGGCCTACCCTCATCACAGTATCATTAGTTCCTTCGGAGTCACTGAGGTAATGAGTCACCCAAGTCTGGGTAGCAGGATCACACCATTTGATATAATCTGTTGGGGTTGAGCCTATCTGATCCAAATACCAGCTTACGTTCCTCTCGTAACTTGGCTCCAATGGCAATGAAAAGGTGCTTGTTCCCTCTGGGAACGTGAAATTGATTTTTCCCACCGTGTTCGATGTAGAGCTTATTTTTCCTGTGGGGTCCACTGTTCTAACTATGTAATAATATTCAGTTGAAGTCGAAGCCGTGGTATCGTTCCATGAAGTGCGATCACCAACAGGTATAGGTGGATCAAAAGGATCGGCAGTAAAAGATGTGTTTATCCAAGGTGAATCAAAATCCCCGAAATCATCCCTTGTGGGTGACCTGTAGATATAGTAATGATCCTTGTTGAATGAGCCTGGGGGAATCCATCTCAGAATGATATTGGTTCCGTTAAAATCGATGTTCAACTGCGGAGGATCAGGTATAGTTGACCTGACATTGACGGTTATTTCATATGGGAACCTCTCCTCTATAGTGAGATTATTCCAGTTGGTGTATTTTACCCTGGAATTCATAAAATCGTTGGTTTCAACAGTACCTGCCATATCAGATCTTATTCTAAACGAACAGGTCCATGTCTCGTTTATGGTTATGTACTGTTTTTCCCATTGCAACCAGGTGTAGCCTGTTGTATTCAAAGTGATGTTATCAGGGGGAATCGTGAATGTTCCTGGAACATGATGAATCCAGGGTGGAAGTACATCCCGGATAAGGTACTTCTCGGTGCCGAAGCCTATTTGCTTACCAGCTATCTCGTTGATCTCCTGACCTATCTGTGCATATATTCCAAACAATGCCTCGGGGGTTGCAGCGGGATAATATTTTCCACCTGTGGTGTTGGCTATGAAATGCTCCAAAAACCAAATTGGAAGTCCTGTACCAAATAATCCATCACCTAATCCGATTGTATAGATTCTAATTCCATAATCAAGGGCCCTTTTTGCCTGCTCATAGGCCCTTGTAGCATCCCAGGTCTCACCGTCTGTTAGAGCGATTATTACCTGTATGTGGCTGCTATTTCCGTTGGCTATGAGCTGATCCACTGCGATTTCCAATCCAAATCCCATGGAGGTTCCACCTGATGCATCTCCGCACTCATCTATGTTGTCCTTGATATCAGAATATTGAGAGCTGAGATCCCATACTGTCTGCTCGTTATCACCAAACGGAGGGACATCATCAGGGCCATCCACCAAAATTGAGTTATCACTGAATTTAACCACAGCAGCCCTATCTGGTAGGGACATATTGTCTACATAATCCCAGGCAGCCTCGACCCGTGCAGGCCGACGGGGTCCACCGCCATCCGGATCCGGATCATTGGTGTCCATACTCAATGATTTGTCAATTACAAAAACCACATCCTGGGGAAACTGCAGGAATTGCTCAAGCCCAGCACCCCAGGCTTTCAGGGTAATTGTGGTTTCCTGGGGGATATATGACGGTGCACTTCCGTTCACCCAAATCTCGGTGGGGCTAGCATATTTATCTACTTCGATATGGGGGTAGGTTTCTGTTCTCAATGTAGCGATATCTGAGCCATTCTGATTGTATTCTGGAACCGCTGTGATTATGGTGTCCATATGATTCCCCGCTCTCTGTGGGGGTATGATAATTTTTATTGTTATGTTAATGATTTGGTTGGGTGAAAGAGGACCCAAGACGCCAGTGTCAGGTACACCGTTTCCGTTCGTATCTTCCAGTATAGTGATTCCATCAGGACCGTACAATTCAATCAACCATCCCTCACCAGAGGTTTGATTGAGAATATCAATGATATCACCATAGGCATCGTTAGCCAGGCTGAGAATATAGATTATAGTATCACCCAGATCCCCCACCTTGGTCTGGTCTTTTTCTAGGACAATTATTCCCATTGTGGGATTATTTACAAACTGCCATCCTGCCTCGATAGAGGTGGGATCATCATAACCATCCAAAGCAAAGGTCTCAAAACCGATTGTAACGCCAAAGCCATCCGGTACCCTGACAATTGAGGTTCCTGGGGTATGAGGATTGCTCCATCCTACCATATCAACAAGGGAGCCAGTGCTGTTGTAAAGGTAGACATTGTCACCTGCCATATCCATAAATGTAAAAATCTCCGAACCAACCGAGTTCGCCATGGTTTCGTTGATCACATACAATCTATTTGTTAAATTAAGATTCGTTTCCCAAGGTCCTGCTGGTATTGTATATGGTATGCCGTCAACAGCCACAACCCAACCAGTGATATCTACATCAGGATCCCCTGCCTTTCCGGCATACACAATCTCTATAAATCGTTCTTGGGTGCTTGGATTAAAGTGTACCTCGTTGATCACAACAAGGGGATTGTAAACTGTTTTGTTACCCCAATGTGCAAATCCTATTGAGGATGTCGGTTCCCTTGCCCAATCGTCGGTGTAAGTGGCACCGTTCCACCATCTTACCACAGATTTACCAGTTATTGGATCAGGCACCAGTCCCTTTTGGCCATATCTAATCTCATCATGAATCAAACCCTGAGGTAGAGCGCTGGTATTGGCGATCAATATCTCCCCACCCTCATCATTTAATGAATCAGGATTAGTGGGTGCAAACCATCCATAATCATCTGGTGCTAAAACTGTGATAGGGCCTAAATCATCATACCAATTACCCGCAATCCAAGTTGCACCACCGTCGAAGCTTACCCCATAATCTGCCAATTGCGCATCTGAGTTACCTTCATTGTAAACCTCAATAAACTCATTTCCTGCGCTATCATTATCCTGGATTTCGGTGATTTTCAATTCAGCAGCAGGAATAGAGGCGTACACGGTAATGTTATCGACATACCATCCTGCATGATCAGGGTCAAAGTTCCCTATCTCTTCGAGATACCAAACAAATCTGAAGAAAGATTGACCCACTGCGATTGAGCTGACATCGTAGGTGTCCTGCACCCAACCACCTGAGGTTGATTGATATGCATCGATTTCAGGGATGATATAGTCACCTATATCGGAGTCGAGATCATAAGAGAAATACCCCCAGTCCCTATTGGGTGGGCCACCGGTTCCATGAATATCGTACCAATGCCAAAATGAAATGGTGACAGATGTAGCAGATGAAAAATCGAAGGAGCGTGTGTAGAGCATGCAGCCCGTGTTGTCCATATAGGCTGCATTTAAATCTGTTCCCCAACAATTTACACCTTCGTAAGCAGATGACGGGCCTGGAATAGTGGGATTTCCCCATTCCCAGACCGTGCCGGCACCGCTATCCCAGAGATCGAATTCGCTGTCATCGTCGCCGTCCGGGATGTCGTTCCAGGTCCAGAACTTGGATTGAACGTAACATATGCCAGAGGACCGGTTATTTGCAGGATTCTGATCGATGTCAAGTAATGTGGTTATTGTTATAGTATACGGGCTTTCAATTTCGGGTGTAAAGTTCCAAAATAGGGTCACTTCTCCATCTGGAGCAAGGTCCACAACAACATTATACAGGCTCTCATATCCTGTCTGGTTGTACACGGGGGGCTGAATTAAAAGCGAGCCTTCCACTGTACATTGGACATAGAAGGTTGCAGGTTCAGTGCCCCAATTATGAATTACAGCTGATATATCTATGCTGATTCCCGGCGGTCTGTCAGGGGGAATCGTTACTCTAATCACACCAACATCAGGAGCAGGTGTTGAGGTAAATAACTCCTCTGTTGAGGATTTGTTCGGAGTTTGCGCAGAGGTGGCGATAACGGATGTTATATCCTCTACATCCCAATCTTCACCTGCAGGAACTGTTACATTGACCCTTATCCAAATCCAATCCTCAGGTCCAAGCCAGCCTATGTCCACAAGACCCACGATGCCGCCGTCGTCAGTAAGGGGCGCATTTGTAGTGTAATTCAGAAGCTCTATTGTCCATCCCATGGTCGAAAAATAATTTACATCTATCCAATCAGCAACATTCTTCCAGTTCGTTATTTCAAGTATATAGGAAAACGTTTCACCCTGGTTAACTATCTGCGAATCGCTTCCAACCACCTGTATCCGAGGACCGTCGATTATCTCCTTTTCCACCCTAACATCATCAATGTACCACCAGGTATCAGTCCCAAACTGATCCTCCCAATTTTGTGTGTATCTGAAACTGATTATCACCTCATATCCCACATAATCGCTTAGATCGAAGGTGGCAGGCATCCATCCACCAGCAAAATCAACATATGCTCCGCCGCCTTCTGATGCAAGAAGCAATTGATAGGGTCCCCCCCCTCCAGAAAGATCGTAAAGTTCATCATGATCCCCAAATGGTTCGTACGGATTCATACCACCCAAGATACCGAATACAGGATGAATATACCAGGTGGGTTGTCCCCCCACATAACCTGTATATTTCTCCTCGGGCTCGATATAATCCCAGGTGCCACCAAAATCTGTAGAAATGAACACCATCCCTCCATCACCAAATGCAAATCCGGTTCCGTCATCTGATCCTAGGTAGGAGGTCCCAGGAAAATTGTATCTATGCATGAAAGTCAAGGTGGCACTCGAGGCATTTTGAAGGTCTATTGTGGGGGTTTCCGCGTTTGTACAAGTGCCGTAGTACCATCCTGCAGGATCATAAAATCCTTCCTGTTCGGGTCCGCTGTAAAGGCAGTTTGTGGGACTTGGAGCCGATGCATCCATAACAACCTCCCAGTTGCTAAATCCAAAGCCCGAGGGATAGTTCACGGGATCGGTCCATATGCCACTTGATCCTATCCATGGCAATGAACCAGTTCCACTGTCGAAGTCCTCAAAAAAGACGGTCATTGACGTCCCCTGTGCATTATCCTGAAATTTGAGAAAACCAAAAGGGTTTATAACAAAACCACCGAGCATGAGCACAGCCACTAAGAATATCGTAATTGCTCTTTTTGCTCCACTTTTCGTAGTTTTGGCGATCATTTTTCATCCCAGGTCCATTATTTTTTTATTTATTTTCTGTATTTTCAGATTAAATCTTATCGGTGAAATCGATAAAACGAAATTTTTATGAACCCGATATTGCCAGTTAATACATCTATTTACAGACACTTTAACGTTTCTGTCTTGGAATCTAAATCCATGTATCGAAGAAGAATGAATGCGATTTTAGCCCACTGCGCTTCCTTTATTCTTCCATTTACCGACATGAAGGTTGCGTGTAATCTTACTTTTATATGTTTACTATATTATTACACATGGAATATATATCTCTTTTGGTATTTAGTGTTTATCTTGGTATATTTGAGGATATCCAATTAAGTCCTCCTCCTTCCCCCATCCTCCCACCCTAAATAATCTGAACAAATAGATCTTAAATCCTCTATGTTACCATCCGGATGGATTTGTGAAGAGAAAGGTGAATAAATCTCTTTTTCTAAGTCCCTACAACCCATTACTCGATGAAAAACATTCATAAAGAATACCTTTTTATTTCCATTTTTTACCCATTGCTATGACTGAAAATCACAACCCTTTTAAGCTTTAAGTTGCATTTAGGTTGAGAAATTTGGATGTGAATCCGAAAATGAACTTTCTGTGAGGTGAAAAGAATTGGCAAACCTCATCGAAATATTAAAAAAGATAATTCAATCATATGAATTTAACATCACTGAAGAACATCCAAATTACATTTTGGGGAGTAAAGAGGGCTCGAACATTGCATGCGCTGTACTGCCTGCCCGGGAAAAGATCACATCTTCAGATATAATGGCCTTAAAGGAGGAATTGCCCCAGGATATGGATAAGATCATTATTGCCACTACAGTGGATATTGATCCCGAATTAGAGGAGCTCGCCACATCAGAGCAAGTTCTTCTCTGGGACAAGAAGAAGCTCGAGGAGGAGATAGGAAGGGCTGTTTTGGCAGATATGGAAGGTGAATTTTCCCCCGAAATATCTTTAAGCCCCGTGGAGCCGGAGAAAGAAGAGCCCGTATTAGACGAAGGTCCTCCCGAGATAGAAGTCGTTTCATCTGATGTGGAGCCCATGGAGGTAAAAATAGTACCAAAACAGGCCGAGATGGCAAAAGAGGTTATTATGAAACCACAGATTTCCATGAGCGAGGTTTCAGAGATATCAAAGAAGATAATTCAGGGATTCAGATTCGACTTGGAGCTTATTCCCTACTATGTCTTTGATTATTCCTGTGAGTTGGTTGTAGAGGGCGAACAGACCCCTTCTCTCAGCTCTGGTACCTTGGCCGTGAATGGGTTAACAAATAATGCAGAAAGTTGGGATTTTGCCTTCGAAACATTGGAAGATTTGGAAACCACCCACACGAAATTGGAGCCTAAATTCGATGAAAAGAAGGCCTTCGAAACTGCAAGGGAGAGTGCCATTTCGCTGAATACAAAAGAGATTCAGACTGTGGACGACAGGGGTGCAGTTACCATATACGAAAAAAAGAAAGTGCGACCCAAGGAAGATGCAATCGATATCTTACAAAGAGGGCTGATTTATCTGCCTGTATGGTGTGTGGAGGGCTCCAACGGTGTTATGATAATAAACGCAACCACAGGCAAGATCATAAAAGAGGACATTTACAGAGAGAGTGACGATATATATCCCCGCTCAAGTAGCAGTAGTTACTCCTTATAATTCCCTAATTTTCTTCTCTATTCCCTTAAAATGCGTTCCGTGCCAGTAGTATTTTTTACATTTCTCGCATCGCCAGAACTCATTTTGAAAAGAAAACACTTTCTCGGGAACTTTTCCCTCGACTTCGGCCTTTTTCACCTCTATCAATTGGGAATTGCAAATTGAGCATCTTGAAAACGGATTCGTAACCTTCAATTGGAATCGTTCAAATACCTGGGCGATCTGCATGTCCAAATCCGTATTTTCTATGTAAAGGGAATCAATATCCTTGTTTTGAGCCAATTCCTTGTCACGGGTTAGAAGAATTCTCTCTTCTTTTCTTACAAATGCCACAAGTTCCCTATCTGCAAGCACCTTGGGATATGCACAATCAAATCCAAAAAATCTTAACCATCTAGCCAAGGAGCCTAGCATTTGATCTGCACAGAATCTCATCTTTTAACACCGTACTGTAGTAAAACACCGTCCCCCAGTTTTTCGACTTTTTTCAAGGTTAAAGGAAGGATATCCTCCTCTTTTAACGCGCCTTTACCACCCACTGGTGTGGGAGAACTTATACCACCAATCACCATGCTACCTACAAAGATGTTTAATTCGTCAGCCAGTCTATTTTTTAAAAATGACCAGATAACTTTTTCACCACCCTCCACAAGAAGGGTTTTTACCCCTTTTTCATCCAGAATTTCGCATAACTGGCTAAGGTTTATTTTCTTCTTTCCGCAAATAATGGTCTCAGCGCCCTGAATTTGATTTGTGCATTCTTCGGAAACTGCTATTATTGTGGGAGATTCTGGGCTTAAAACCAGTGAATCTTCCGGAATTCTGCCCTTTGAATCAAGCACGATTCTAATGGGTTGTTTGGGATTGGGTACGTACTTCTCTTTGACAGTGAGCTTTGGATCATCGGAAAGCACTGTTCCAATACCAACTAAAACGGCATCGCATTCGTTTCTTAGTTCATGGACTCTTTTTAGATCCTCCTCATTGGAAATGCGGATTTGTTTCCTCGAAGGCAGTGCTATCTTTCCATCGGCGGACATGGCGCAGTTGATGATGATATATGGGGGCATAAAACCCAAATAGCATTACTCAAAGACATTCTTTTCGATTGTGATACTATCTCAGTAGCATTTAAGTACCTGTATGATGTTAGGGTCGATGCTCTACCATATATGGGATGGCATAAATAGGATGAAGGTAACCACATGGAAGAGATAAAGGTATACGAACTCAAAAAAGTGGATTTAAAGGGCGCAACAGTCATAGATGGATTTCCCAGTGTGGGTTTGGTGAGCTCCATCGTAGCAAATTACCTTATAAATTTTTTGAAATTAACCCAAATCGGTATTATGGACTCGGTATACTTTCCAACGGTGTCACTTGTTCGGGAAGCCGAGCCTCTCAATCCTGTGCGCATATATGCTGGTGAGAAAATCACGTCTCCTGATGGAGAATCGGATCAGATCGTCGCTTTTATCTCGGAATTTCAGCCTCCGCCAAATCTCGTCAAACCAATTGCGCACACCATGCTGGATTGGGCTGAGGAGCAGAAGTGCAAGTTGCTGATATCACCCGAAGGCCTGGTCATCGACAAGAGCGCCGAAGACGAGGCAGATGAACCAGAATCAACAGACTCTGAGGGCGAAGAAGACACAAAGGAAGAGGAAACTGCCGATGAAAACAATTCAGGTATCGTGGACGTTTACGGTATCGGCAGTACTATCCGGGCAAGAAAAATGCTTCAAGCCCAGGATGTTCCCCTATTTACCGAGGGAGTGATCACAGGTGTGGCGGGAGTCCTTTTAAACGAGGGAAAGAGCAGGGATTTTGATGTTATCAGCGTTATGGCCGAAGCCCATCCTGATTACCCTGATGCAAGGGCCGCTGCCAAGGTGATTGAGACCATAGATAAAATGCTTCTGCATATTCATCTGGATGCCAAGCCGCTTTACATCGAGGCAGAAAAGATCGAGGGCCAGCTAAAATCGATTCACGCCCAGGCAAAACCCACAAAACCAAGGAAACCGGCCTACACGCCTTCAATTTACAGGTAATCAGATTCCTTCCATTTTTTGTCTTTTTAACTTTCTCTTTGCTTCATATTCAGGCTCGACCTCGAATATCTCCACAAAGCTCTTGCCGTACTTGGCCCTGTACTCCCTCAAAAGAGAGTCCTTGAACATGGATATTCTCGGATAATTATCGTTCCATGCGGCATGAAGTACCTCAAGCGAGCCCTCGGCAGTTAGGCTGTAATATATCATGAGCATTCGCTCGAAAAAAAGCTCATAAGCGAGCTCAATGTCTATAGTGGTAAGACTTCCACCCCTTTCGAGATATTCGGCACCAAGGTGACGTGCAAGGTCGTGGAGGTTCACTTCGTGTAAGAGAAAGCTCTTGTCGCTGAAGTTGAGGTCGGAGAACAGCATTTTGAACTTCCTTCCCCCTCCTTCAACGGTCATCATCTCGATAAAATCCTTGATAATGGTAGGCGGGACTTTGGAGGTCCCGTCGGAGTTATTCAGTAAGAACCTTATGACTTCATCTTTCCTCATGTTGCCCCTTATCTCGTCCAATCTTCCAAGAATAAGGGCACCAAGGGATTCATGTATGAATCTTTCCAATGGCACAAAATAGATATTTGCAAGGGTGCGTTTCGTTTCCCTTGCAACAAGGTCCATTGCATCTTTATCCTGCGAAGGGACCTTTATCGCGAACATCTTCTTTTCCAAACTACAACCCCCCTAGGGTATTATTTCGTTTTTTGGTGAATTACTCTCAACGCCAGTCGGTTTCCACCCCCATTTTTCGGATTTCAGGTTTAACGATGGTAAAACAATATATCAATCATCAGTTAAATACTTTTCTAAAAAATGCTAAATATAAATTAAATCCTCGTATTACCGATTTTCCGAAATGTTAATAAACCATAACTTTCATGGCCTTTTCCGAGGTCTTATTATGATCCACACGCAAAATAACGTATCTTTTGGGCATGAAAGAAAGACTAGCGGGAAAACTTCCGCGAGAAGATTGTTCGTACATATTCTTGTAACAATGCTATTTCTGGCGAACCTATTGGCCATTGTTGTACTATTTTCAATTAACGCCCAGGCATCCTACGGTATCTCGATACAGGTAGACGGTGAATCAATAAAATATATGGACACCAGCACCACTCCACAGTCAGTTGTCTTCAGTATCGAGGTCCACAATCCAGGCACTTCAGAAGAATCGATAAACCTAACGTTCTCTTTCTACGATTCAAGCAAGGAAACCAAGGGCTGGGTTGTGACTCCTAAGGAGCGAGGAGTATCGGGTTTAGGAGCAAACGAAAAAAGATACATTACCGTTACAGTCGAGGCACCATATAATATTCAAAATGCTTCGGCTGGCGAATCAGCCCAGTTGAAAGTAGAGGGTTATGTTGTGGAACAACCAACCTTACAAGATTCAGACAGTTTCACAGCCCGCATCACACAGGAATATAGGGTGACGGTACAGATCGTGGGTTCCAATTCAAAGAGTGTAGATCAAGGAGGGACAGTAACATATAACTTGATCGTAAATAACACAGGGAACGGGCAGGATACAGTTACTTTATCTGCCCCTGGAGCACCTGCAGGATGGAATCCGGCTTTTTCACCAGATAGTGATGAACTATCAAGGGGGGGCTCATTTACTTCAACTGTGACATTCTATCCTCCAGACCCGTTTAAAAGCTCCGTTTACCCAGTCAGCATAGTGGCTACATCTGAAGACCCCGAAGGCGAAACTGACAGCACATCCACATACACCACGGTAAATCCCTATTATGACCTCCTTCTCTCAGTGGACGATAATTACCAAGAAGGATTACCAGGAGAGACAGTTAAATATAATTTCACAGTAACAAATCAGGGCAATACAGATGACAAGGTAAACCGAGAGGCCATACTTTTGGAGGGTCTGAGTTGGGATGTCTTTATTGACAAGGGTAATCAAAACATACCATATCAGGGCACAAAAACTTGGATAATGACTGTTGTGGTTCCAGAAGATGCTAAAAGCTGGAAAAGGGGGAAGGTCAACTTCAGGGTGAATTCGTCAAAGAATCCTTCAACAGAAGATGTGTCGACAACGATAACGACAGTCGGCAAGGTTTATGGAGTTCGAGTTTTTATACCAGGAGATTATGATGATCCTGATCCAGGGGAAGATGTATCATATCTTGTGGAGGTTACGAACACTGGCAATACGAATGATACTGTAACTTTGACCTACTCAGGAGAATATACTGCTGTTTTAAAACCCAATTATATTTCAAATTTAGCACCTGATATTAAAATCGATGTAAACTTGAGTATCTCCGTACCTACCGATGCATTGGAGGGTCCCCATTATACTATCGTAACTGGTTCGGCTGGTGGTGGTACCTCTGATACTGCCACAGCGACAACTGACGTTCAACCATATTATGATATTGGTATACAGACCTTAACCGGTGATTCCAAGAGCGGGGACTCGGGAGGTGAAGATATTGTATTTAAATTGGAGGTCTCAAACGAAGGCACAGGCGAGGACGATATACGTCTATCCCTGGGAGGCCAAAAGGATTGGGGCGTTCTCTCCCAGGAAGTCGTAAATGTGCCAGCACAGGACTCTGCCATCGTCTATGTGAATGTTTCCATACCAAGCGGTGAGCTCATTAATACCTGGTTTATTAATGTAACAGCAAAATCAAAGAATAATGCAAGTGTCGTGGTCGAACTGCCCCTGAAGGTCAGGGTAGAGCAAACATATAACGTTTCTATTTCCACAGGTTCGGACTCCAATTCAATACCAGCAGGAGGAACAACCAGATATTATATCGATGTGAAAAATACGGGTTCAGGGCACGACGAGTACACAGTAAGAACATGGGCTGTAGGTGAGGCCAAGACATGGGCCAGCAGATCGCCTGCTAAATTCGGACTGGCTGCGGGGGAAACCAAGAATGTGACCATCACTGTCCAAGTACCAGAAGGGGTATCACCAGGTGAATATACTATACAGGTGAACGTGACCTCAGACAACAGTACAACCGAAAAAACCGTAAAAGCTATATTATTAACATATACTCAAGTTACCGACAGATATGAGGTTCTAATAGCAGGAGCAAAGGAGCAGACCTTGGAAGCCCCTGAAGATGTTAACGTTACCTACACTGTCGAAGTCCATAACTTCGGTACGGCTCCTGATTCATTCCAGGTGATATTGAGTGGAGACCGCACAGGATGGGCAGATCCCAGCGTGGATCTGATAAGCAGCGTCCCAGGCGGTGATTCTTATTTGTTAACTGTAACAGTTCAAATAAAGGACAAAAACGATCCTGCTATGAACGACGGTGTGCACAGCCTATTGGTTGAAGTTGAATCAATGGAAGATCCGACAGTTCCGCCCACAACTGATTATGTTTGGCTCAACACAACCCTTACAGCCACAAGAAAAATAATAATGAATCCGCAGCAGGACATCTATGATGCAGAACCGGGAGAGATAGTTAATTTCACCGTCAATATCACCAATACAGGTTCAGAAGAAGATATCTTCAATTTCGAAGATGAAGGTCTCAAGAAGGGCTGGGGATCCATTCTAACACCCACTTTGACATTAGCCTCAGGCGAATCGACATATATCGTATATCAGGTCGAAATTGATGAGTTCGCCACAAGAGATGAAAGTCCTGTGGATTTCTTCTTATTGGCTAAATCCCAGGGTGCAAACGATGAAGTTATTGAGAACATAACACTGACCATTAACATTGAGCAAACATACGGAGTAAAGATTTTCACCACACAAAATGAGAAAACAGGCGATCCCGGTGAGGAAGTTGTCTTTGTTATCGAAATAAAGAACAAGGGCAATGACAGGGATGAAATCATTTTAAGCCATTCAGGCACAGAACTTGGTGAATGGGAACTCTCCATAGTCCCCCTTGATCCAGAAGACAGTACTTTTGTAAATTACACAGTAAAAATCAAAGACGACCATGATACTTCTGACATCCTGATAACCCTCAATGCATCATCTGATGGAGATGAATCCGGCGAAACATACGAAATACAACCCATCACTGTGCATGTCAATCCACGATATGAAATAAATCTTGGCACTAATGGACCGAATCAAAGGAATGTGCGCGGCGGTGAGAGTGTAACGTTCAGCCTTCGCATCGACAACAGAGGAACAGATGTGGATACTTATGACCTAATCGCAGTTGGCTCCCAAGCCTTCTGGGTTACCATCAATCCATCGAATCCAACTAACACCACTGTCATAGTAGGTGTGCAACAATCAGCATACATAGATATAATGGTTAGTCCACCCAACGGTACTGACGTTCTTCTTTATGATATAATAATCAATGTAACATCCCAAAATGACAGGGATGTAAGCGTTGAGTACACATTCTATGCAAATGTTGAAGCAACATATGATGTGTTCATCTATCCAGACAACCCTCAAGATACCGTTGATGCTGGTGACACGGCTTCATTCACCTGCTTTGTTGATAATGATGGAAATGACGCTGACATTTATCAGTTTACAGTAATTGGATTGCCACCAGGTTGGGATTATGCAATCAATCCTAGTAGTATCAATGTTCCTGCAGGGGGAACTGGCATAATCGATATCGATGTTGACACATCCAAAGGCTCACCGGCAGGTGTATATACTTTCGACATTACAGCCACATCCCTCAATGATCCCTCAAAATCCTCCACTACCGAGCTGACAATAGAGCTTAGGCAGGTTTACAAGGTGGAATTCACCTCTTCCCCCAGCGAGAAACAAGCAGATGTGGGAGAAACAGTCAGCTATGCGATAAATATCAAGAATGACGGAAACGGCCCCGATACAATTGAATTAACACTAGAGGGTGACGATGCACAGTACGGATTCCTTTATTACAGCCCCACAGAAAATGGCCAGAAAATCGAGATTTCCCCTTCAGCCGGTGGAACAGAATCATTTTTCTTCAATGTAACCCCACCATCAGATTATTGGGAAACTGAATCTGATAGTATCATCCGAATCGAAATAAAGGCCAAATCTCTGGATGATCCTGAAAAAAAGGCAGCTGATTCACTCAATGTTACAACCGATGTTGAACATGTGTATGAATTCACGGTCTCAGCATCAGGCACACAGTCAGGTGTTCCCGGTGAGAGTAAAAAATTCTCTATCACGATATATAACAAGGGAACAGATCCGGACGGAGACACATTCAACCTGCTAGTAAAAGGATTTACGGCTCCACCGGGTGGTATAGAGAGCTATTGGGAATCCGCCAACACCAATCCCTTTAGTGTGAATCCGGTAGAAATACTCGAGGATGGACAACAACTTGTAGAGGTGGAAATAGCAATTCCCACACCTTCGAATATAACCCTTGTCCCGCCTGGGGATTACGAAATAGAGATCGAGGTCAAATCCCAGGGCAATACCGAAGTACTAACGACCGTGAACCTCACAATGACTGTGACTAAACTTTTTGCAGCCGAAATTGTGGATATTACCCCCGATTCAGCCAAAGTGGATGTCGGGGCATGGACCTACTATGAGATCAAAGTAAAGAATGCAGGCAACGATTATGACAATATCTCCATCTCAGTGGAGGATGACACCGTAATAGAGGGTGATCAAAGATTCTGGACTACCTTAACCTACAACAACGTAAATATAACTCATATTGAGTTACCCTCCGGCGGACAGGCAATAATCAAATTCACCATCAGAGTTCCAGGCAGAGACGAAATCGGATATCCGAACATTGATCCTAGCTCTGTAAACTTCAATATCACGGTTCAACCGTCCGATCCCAAAGATCCCAATGCAGAAGAGGATAGGCAGCAAATAACCACACAAATCAACCCGATATATGAGTTCGAGGTGGATCCGATTACGACACAAGTAGGTATTCCTGGGGACCAAATTGACTATGGTATTACCATTACAAATACCGGAACCGGTTCTGATACGTTCAGGCCAAAACTGATTTGGGGTGATGTAAGTTGGCCGGAAGCACAAGGATCATCTCAATTCAGCACTACATCTGTCACCCTAGGAGCTGGAGAAAGTACAACAATAATACTTTACTTCGTCATACATGAAGAAAATGATGTTGCCCTGGCAGGAAAATACATGAACAATGTCACCATAGAATCGGATAGAACCGATGATATAACAGTGCCGTTTACAGTGGAAGTGGATGAAGTTTATGAATTTGAACTATCAGAACCCACGTCCCTTGATAGTGCAGTAAATGTGGGAGGCTCTGTAAGCTTTCAATTCAGGATTAAGAACACAGGCAATGCTGAAAATAAATTCATTCTTGACAAGATAGACACAGATACGACAGATGATGGTGATGGAGACCAGAAAAGCTGGGCTTCCTTTGCCTTGACCTCAGATCCCGCTACACCGATATCATCGGTTACCCTGGGTGCAGAAGATATCGAGACCATATTACTCACAATCACGATCCCGGCTCAAGAAGACGATGATTTCGTTGAATTAAAAAATCCACTGGGAATGGAGGTGAAGGTATCATCTGAAAAGGGTACTGTTACAGCTCAATCCTTTACCACAACCACCACAGTAAATGCCATCTATGACATCTTACTCTCCTGCACAGCGCCTTTCAATACCAAAGAGGCAGAGCCAGGAGATGCAATCTATTTCACCTTGGAGATAAGAAACAATGGAACAAAGGTAGATTACTTCGAAGTCAGGGTCTCGAACTTCGATGAGAGCGTGTTCCCACAATTTCCCTCTATCCTGACGACACCTGATGTTGAAGTGGACAGTGTTTATACCACAAATGCCGATTTCCAGGTAACGACAGATAAGACCAAGGCAGTAGCAGGCTTATATGACATAGAGGTAACAGTCACTTCCTATAAGGATCGCAGTGTCAGCGAGATCATAATACTCACAGTCGACGTGACACCCTTGGCAGAGGTTGAGATAGATCCCGATACTCAATCTGACAGAGGTGAACCAGGAGATGTCATCGTTTATGATATGAACATACGTAACAAGGGCAACGCCCAGGACACCTTTACCATTGAATTGGATGGCGAAAATAAAGAATGGGGCAATATTACTGATATCGATGAGTACCCGATCCCAGGGAAGCAGATAACACTGGACGCTGGTTCCTGGCAGAAAATCCTCGTCAGAGTAACGATACCCACCACTGGTGAAACCGAAGCAAATAAACCATATGCCATAATCGTAAGGGTCGAGTCCCTGAACACAGAGGATGCTTTCGCAGAGGCCCAGGTTACAACCACTGTGGAAGATTATGTGGAACTAGAGCTCGAATACTCGGGCAGCGGCGAGCCCGAAAAGGACTATGATCCAAACAAAAAATCCCCAAAATTCTCGTTCAGGGTTACAAACAACGGCAACCAGGATGAAAGTGCAGTTAAGATCATAGTAAAGGAATCTGATTGGGAGTACACACCCACAACCATTCCCACCACTTTGGACCCCGGCGGAACCACCACATTTACAATCGAGTTTACAGTCCCCTCTGATGCCGATGAGGACACCTACTCGATGACAGTGGTACTGGAATCCAATGTGGACCCCTCGAAGAATTCCAATGAGGTACCGATTAAGATAACAGTTATAAAACCCGATCTGGTTATTGACGAGATCATAGGCCTTGGGGATGATGACGAATTGAAGGCAGAGGTTGGAGTTCAGATTCAAATTACCGCCAAAGTCAGCAACGTGGGAACAAGTACAGCTGAGAGCGTCCAGGTCAAACTCTATGAGGGCATCACCGTCAGAGGGACTAAAACAATATCCTCATTATCATCTGGTAAATATGAGAACGTCACATTCAGATGGACAGTTGTTGCCGAGCAAGTGGAGCTCAAAGTGGAGGCCACCCCAATCGAGGAGAGCAACAGGGGCAACAATGACGACACCATATTCTTGGATCTCAGACCCGATTTCTCGTTTGTAGGTGAGGAGGTCAACCTCAGTAAAGCCAACCCAGAGCCCAAAGATAAGATCACAATAACAGCCTACATCGTAAACAACGGTGGAGATGCGGAGGATATCTCGGTTACTTTCCTTTACGCTGGAAAGGCCATCGGCTCAAAGAGTATAGATTTGGACTATGGAGAAACAGGAGAGGCATTCATCGAATGGGAGGTACCTGATAAGGAGGGCCAGTCCCTATCAATAGAAGTTGAGGTGGACCATTCTGACGCAAGAGATAAGGAAAAATCCACCAAATCAGTGAGGGTAGCCGGAAAAGAGCTTGAGGGAGTGGGCGCGGTGTTCTCTGGAGCCGGATTAATGGGCCTGGGCATTGGATTGATCTTGGGTGCCATAATATTCCTCATCCTGGGACTTGCGCTTGGCAGAAGGGGTGGAGGAAGAGAACCGCGAGGTGCAGCGGCAGGAGCACCCAGCTTCGCAGCCTTCGAAAAGGAGGAAGGTGTGGGGAAGAAGGCACCAAAAGGCCCAGCACCACCCGCAGCCGGTCCAGTGCCATTTGAGAAAACCGAGGAAGAGCAGCCTCCACCCTCAGAAGAGGAAAAGGAAGCAAAGCCCAAGGAGATCGCCCGTGTCAGATGCCCCAAGTGCGGCAAAGTAACGGAAGTGACCTCTACACAAAGACCCCTTCAGATACCATGTGAGTGCGGCACAACCTTGATGCTGAAAAAATAAAATATGATGGGCAACCCCCCATCTCTTTTTATTTTTTTTATGGCCATAAGCGGTAATTGGATGCAACAATATTTATATCGCTTAATAAGTATTGTCCAATTCATATGAGGTTTGATTCTCAAAGATTTAGATTTCTTGTTGGTTTGATACTGCTTCTTGCAGGCCTTGAAATAACGATTACACTGACATATCTGGCCAGGTGGTTCGGCCTTGTTTTGATGATTCTCGGCCTTGTCATACTCATTTTCACGGCAAGAAAAAAAACAGAGGAAAAGGAGGAAAAAGAGAAGGTAAAAGAGGAAGAAGAGGTGGGAATTGGTGAAAAGGAGGAAGAAAAAAAGATAATTCATGAAAGAAAAACCCTGGCAGATATTCTTATTTCCGCTTTTACCATCAACGGTAGGTTGAATATACTGCTTCCTGTTCTGGGTGCCCTCCTCATCCTTTTCGTTTATGCCTTCAACTTTTATTACAGAGAGGCCTTTGAAATCGGTGTGAACGATACGATCACGATACTTCTTGGGGCCACAATGATGTTGTACAATTACATACCCGATAAGTTTCACAGGGAGCGGGATTTCGTATTTCTCTTCTTCATATTCCTGTTTGTAATCCTTGTTTTACCCCTGACACTAAATCCAGTACCTGAGAACACCAATTCACCCTTTGTATACTGGCTTCTTGCCAAGCCCACCTCGGACATGCTGAATTTCGTGGGAATTCCGGCTTCTGTACATTCGGTTCCACCGCAGCAGATCGTAAATGGAATCGATCTTAATACAACTGGCGTTTGGATCGTATATAAAAATCTGGTGGAGGTAGACGGGTACTCCTGGAGCCCGGTAGGAATTGGTTTATCGTGTACTGGCCTTTATTCTGTTAGCATATTTATCTCTGGTTTTATTTCCTTTATTCTGATAGAGTACAGGCGATTTGATATCAGGGTGGCGAGCCTTCTTACATTGGGCATTTTCACGGCCTGGTTTGCCAATATACTCAGGATGACCCTCATCGTGGCAGTGGGAAGTCATTACGGCCGTGAAGCCCTTAGATGGACACATGCGAATTTAGGTATATTCATCTTCATGCTATGGGTGGGCATATTCTGGGCCGTTATGTTCAAGGTACTTACCCCAGAAAAAAAAGAGGAGGTCCATGATGAAGAGGAGGGGGATTCAGCCCAAAAAAAGGAGGGTCCAAAGGAGGGACAAGAGCAGGATAACGGGGAATTAATTGATGCACCATCCGAGGGTGAAGAAGAGCTCAAAGAAAAAGCAGAGGATTGAGATTCCCTTGAGTCCAAATGCTAGGTTCTTTTGTTAAAAAATTCGATTGTTTTTTCCAATCCCTCTTTTAAGGAAAAAACCGGTTCAAAATCCAAAAGTTGTTTTGCGACTGTTATGTCTGCAAAGGATCGGATAATTTCACCATCCCTGGCCTCTGCATGCACTGGCTCCAATTCTTTTCCCATTTGTGTGACAATTATTGAGGCGAGATCATTGATTGAGGTCTCCTTGCCTGATGCGATGTTGATGGTTTTGCCATTGGAAGCGGTGTTCTCAGCAGCCAAAATATTGGCACGGACCACATCCTCCACATAAATAAAATCTCTTGTTTGCATTCCATCGCCATATATAATAGGCGGGGAATTTTTCGAGACTCTGAAGATGAATTTGGGAATCACAGGGGAATACTCGGACTCGGGATCCTGTTTTGGGCCAAAAACATTGAAACATCGAAGCGATGTGGTGGCAATTCCGTAAACTTCGTAAAAGACCCGAAAGTAATGTTCCCCCCCCAATTTTTGGGCACCGTAAGGTGATGCAGGATAAGGCGGCATATTCTCGGTTAAAGGGACAGTGGTTAAGTTCCCATATACGGCTGCAGAGGAGGCAAAAACCACCTTTTTAACATTTGAATCGCGGGAGGCCAAAAGCACATTCATGGTCCCTCTCAGATTCACCTCAGTCGTGAGAATTGGGTTCTCTATACTTGTGGCTACGCTGGGGATTGCCGCGAGATGGAAAACATACTCTGCTCCTTCGAAAGCGGAAGAAAGCAGTTTTTGATCCCTTATGTTTCCTTCTACGAAGGTAATCTGCTCTCCTTTTATCAGATCATGGATATTATCCAATTTCCCTGATGATATATCGTCTAGAATCACGACTTCATTTTCTTCACACACAGAATGGGCAAGATTCGAGCCTATGAACCCTAAACCACCTGTTATCACTATCTTCTTGTTCTTCATTTTTCTACCTCAGATGTGCGTGTCTGAACAAACATGAGTATCCCTTAGTTCAGTTGGTTATACTTTGGGATAAGAAAAAGATTTTGGGCTTGTGATTTTATTATATTACTATATCAGATAAAGAGAGGGATAGGCATATAAAGGTGAAGGGAAATTATCCTTAAAACGTGAGGTAATACAGTCTCAGTTTCTGAGACTTCATACGAACCAATTACCGTCGTATATGAAAGAGGTGATAAGATGAGCGCATGTCCAAAATGTGGAAGTCAAATGAGATTTGTTGAGCAATATGGTCAGTGGTATTGTAATAGTTGCGGACAATACCAAAAACTGCAGGGAGCACAACAACCGCAGGCGCCCAATCAACCCCAGCCCTCGACTGGAAATCCCGGGCAGCGTATTATGGGGGGAGATTTGGAGTACGAAACTGTTCATTCCCCATCCTTCACAGCCCTGATATTCTACCTGAAGCAGGGACAGAGCGTGGTGGCAGAAAAAGGTGCCATGATGTACATGCACAGGACCGTGGAAATCAAGACCGCCGGGAGAAAAGGAGGCCTTTTAAAGGGTATCATGACCTCTGCACTTGGGGGTGAGTCCTTCTTTGTAAATACATTCACAGCATCCACGGGCCCAGGGGAGCTGGCCTTGGTTGGACCCACCATGGGAGACATCAGGGTAATCGATGTATCAAGGCAGGGAATGATAATTCAGAGCGGGGCCTATTTGGCCTCATCACCCCAAACCAACCTGGATACCAAATGGCAGGGCCTCAAGGGCTTTCTTTCAGAGAAGGACTTCGTCATGCTACATGCATCAGGCCAAGGAAACGTGTGGACATCCTCCTTTGGAGGCATCATAGAGATGAACCTCAGACAGGGAGAGGTTCTCTCGGTGGATACGGGTCATTTGGTGGCGTTTCCCGACAATATGCAGTTCTCGGTTCGCAGGGTTGGCGGCTGGAAGTCCACGATCCTTTCTGGAGAGGGTCTGGTAAGTGACCTCGTGGGCCCGGGCAAGATACTGATGCAGACCAGGCATTTACCTGCCTTCGTCCAAGCTCTATTACCCTACCTACCACAGCAAAGATGAGGTAAAAAGACTGGATATTAAATCCCGATAATCCTTTCGAATGGAAATTGCATCAGCAGTAATTATCCTTTTTTACTTTTTTTTTATAATTATTTCTCCAATTTAGCACTTGACGTATTGCCTTGATTTATTTGCATAAGGAAAGGATTCTATGCTTTTTTTGGATTTTCGGGCCCAAAAGGGGGATTTTCACGGGAAATTGTGTATTATCAATTTAAATTATCATATAGAACATTTATATATATTTAAGGCTTGATTTTATAAATAACCCTTAAAACTGCCATAATAAGGGATGATTTCATAAAAATAAGGAATTTATCGGATTTATTGTTCTGGATAGAAATTTCTTGGGCGTATTATTATATAAAAAATTTATTTTTTTTAATAGGAAATTTTGTTCGTGATAATTACTTCTGAAAAGCGTAAGAGAGGCTTTATATTAACAGACCGCGGTAAGGTTGCAAGGTGTGTGGTATAGATGGTATCTGTGATGAAAAAATTGACAATAAAAACTCCGGGAAATGAACTCCAGAATTGGGGTAAGGCTGAACTAATGGATAAGTGGGTGATTTTACACAGAAAGGGTGGTCCAAAATGGGCCATATATTACAGGGAAAAAAGCCCGAAACTCGTGATTCCCTATAGAGTTGTCACCCATCCGAAAAAGAGGAAACCCTGAGAATCATATAATCTAGATAGATAAACTCCACCTCTATAACAGGGATTTCTTCTCTCGGATTGCATTAAATAAGATTAAAATATGAGTTATTCTCCTAGTGGGAAGGAAAGGAATCATTTTGTCAAAATATCACATGAAATTACTAAAATTTAACAAATTCTGGATTTATTAGGATTGATCCTATGATATTAATACAAAGCTTTATTAGGTTTGTAAATCAATATCTTCCTATAAGAGTCCTTAGGGGGGAGCAGTAAAGTGACACAGGAAGAGGAAATAGAAAAACTAAAGGAAATCGGGTTCGAAACAAAAGACCTTAAAATCGTAAACAGCATAATCTATAATCTAGCAGCCTACGGGCCTAAATCGATTCCCGCAATATCTCAGATAATTGATTTTCAGGGCAACAGAGAAATTCGAACCTACGGGCTTAAAACGATCCAAGAGATCAAACAAAAAGCGAGCCCTCCTCCATATCTAACAACCAGATTTTAAATTGAATCCCATTCGAGGTAGAAAATCACATTTTGAGGAACGTGTAAACATTTTGACGAACGTGCCAAAAATACTTTTTATATTAAATGAGATTTTAATCATGGTGAAATACATGTTGAGCAAAAAAATGATCATATTGGGGATTCTCCTCATAAGCACGCTACTTTTTGCAAATATGACATTGGGAAATATGAACATCACAAGTTCAGTTTCTGAAGAAAATATGTCAGATACCGGCATCCCGTATGACGAGGATGGCCAATTCGCAGATTCAGATTATATTGCCGTAAGGAGCAACGATAAAATAATCTATCTCAGGGTCCCAAGTGATATTAGAGATTTAATAATGGATGATATGGAAATTCATAATGAAGACCAAGAAGATCATGGATATTTTGACTTTCCTTTCATCTGGTCTGAAAAACCAGAAGGCGACAACGAATCTCCTGACGATAAAAACGAAGAGATCGATGAAGGAGAGGAAAATGGTGATACATCTCCTTACTCTCTGTTTGCCAATCAAGAGAGTTCAGAACATGTCAAGAGATTTGCATCATTTGAAGAATTTAAGAGTTATATGGAAAAACACACCATGCAGGGGCGCTACTATTGGAACGATCCCTGGGTTGATGGCCCAGTATTATTTCGAGGTGTTGGCACCGTTACCTTGGAGGGGACCACGACCAGTATTTCATTGGATACATATGACCAAGACCTCTCAGTATCTACATCATCACAAATAGAGCATTCCACAACAAACGTTCAGGTATACGGAGTCGACGAGGGTGATATCGTAAAAAATGATGGCAAGCACGCATATATCCTTTCAAAGGACAGGGATAGCATTCTTATTGCCGAGGTTTATCCTCCCGAGGATGCAAGGATCGTGTCGATTATAAAGACAGCAGGATCAATAAGAGAGATATATATCCAAGAGGATAGACTCGTTGTATTGGGTACGAGGCAGATATATAACATCGATCCGTTGCCAATATATTGGGATGACACAGAAGTAGGCATTGGTGAGTCAATAATCCTGGATATTGGAGGTTATTACTATTTCAATTATCTATCCTACTTATCAACATTCATCGAAATATATGATGTAGAGGACAAACAAGCTCCTGAATTATTGAAAACTCACAGCTGGAAGGGCGATCTTGGACAGTCAAGGATGATTGGAGAGCATTTGTATCTTATCATCAGGCAATACATAAACAGTAACATGCAATGTTGGGATCTGCCTGTTTCTGCAGAAGATATATACTACTTCGACAGCCTAGGCAATCCTTACAGCCAATATTCGCATTGGCTCACAACAATAATGTCCATAGATATTTTAGAGCCTGAAAAAGAGCCCAATTCAAAGGTCGTACTCATGAGGTCGTCCTCTGAGGTGTATGTATCCATGGGCAATATCTACCTCACTTATACTGAGTACGTCAATTATAGTCAAAAAACCGTCATTCATAGGATTTCAATCCACGACGGTGAAATAATGTACGAGGCAACTGGGGACGTCCCTGGTTATATTTTGAATCGATTCTCAATGGACGAATACGAAGGCAATTTTAGAATAGCAACTGGCACATGGGGTGGTTCAAATGGTGTTTACGTGTTGGATTTGGACCTGGATGTTGTGGGCAATGTCACAAATATAGCACCTGGGGAGCAGATTTATTCAGTAAGATACATGGGTGCTCGGGCCTACCTTGTCACATTCAGAAGGGTGGATCCCTTTTTCGTCATTGATCTATCAGATCCCAAAGCCCCCAAAATATTGGGTGAATTGAAAATACCAGGTTTCTCTAACTATCTACATCCATATGACGAAAATCATGTAATAGGGCTTGGAAAGGAAACACCAGAGGATGGGAGGGGGATTCTGGGTGTAAAGCTATCCCTGTTTGATGTCACCGATGTTGCGAATCCAAAGGAGATATCGAAGTACGTAATTGGAAGCAGATACTCGAGTTCGTCTGCAGAATATGATCCACATGCGTTCTTATTCTGCAAGGAAAAGAACCTTTTGGTTGTACCTGTCAGGCTTAACTATTCCTGGCACGGTGCGTATGTGTTCGATATTTCTTTGGAAAATGGCTTCGTATTGAAGGATATAATCGATCACTATGATGATTCTGAGGATCAAACAAATTATAATTATTGCTACGATCGAACCATCAAAAGATCCTTTTACATCCAAGATACACTGTACACGCTGTCCAATGTACTGTTAAAAATGAACGATTTAGAAGACTTAAACGAAGTTGGTCAGTTGGATTTAACGATTCCAGATGGCGACGAGCCTGACCTTCCCATAATCTGTATTGAGGTAGAATCCATTCAGCGTTAAACAAGCTATCGTCTTAGTCGTCTTCCGTGGTTCTTAATCATACCCCTGCCATCGCAAGTTTTACATCTTATTTCCCCTCTTCCATAGCAAATTTTACATCTTCCAGATCCAAGACAAAATCGACAATCTCCTGTCCCCTCGCAAAAAGGACATAATTTAAACAATTTTTTCCCAGTTCCCTTACACCATGCACATTTTCCATGTGAACAATAATTGTTATAACCCTCTGAGGTCTCTGGGAAGCAAAAGACTTGACATTTTCCATCCCCATAACAGCCCTCCACAAAGATCTCATATGTTTTAAATCCACTTTTTATTTCTAGGTTTTCTATTCCCATACATCTTATTGTTTTGTGACCTCTGCATAAGGGACATATTCTTGAATCTTTTACCTCTTGGATTGGGGTGCTTTCCCTTGGGATTATGAAATTCTTACCGCAGTGTTTACAAAATGCCCTCTCTAAATCTTCATGTAGTTTTAAGTGTGCTTTACAACCTGGGCATTCCACAAAAATGTACTTTACCATATCTTGACCCTAAAATGGATATGTCTTTTCTGTTTTAATAATTTGCTTTCGCACTCTGTTTCTCATAATAATTCGAAAATCGGAGTGCAGATAATAAGTGGCTTTCAGTGGACTTATGAGCCTATTTGGGAGTAAGCAAAGGTTATAGATGAGAGAATCAATAATCCCCGTGCCTATTATATAATGGGATAAATATGGAGCATGAGAAAATTGATGGATATAACGCATATAGAAGAGGCTTACAAGAGATTAAAGGAAATTGCCAATGTCACACCTGTTTCCACATCAAAGGCATTAAATGAGCTTAAAAGTGCATCTATATATCTGAAATGCGAGAACTTCCAGAGGACTGGCTCATTCAAATTTCGTGGTGCCTACAACGCTGTTTTTCTGCTTTCACCCAAGGAAAGGGCAAGGGGAGTGATAGCCCATTCCAGCGGCAATCATGCTCAGGCCCTTGCACTTGCAGCCAGGTTGTTTTCCATTTCATGTGTTGTGGTTATGCCTTCAAATTCATCTGAGGTGAAAATCCATGCGGCAAGAGAGTATGGTGCAGAGGTTGTAATGTGTAAACCAACCCTCGAAGACAGGATTAGAACCACTGAAGAAATTATTGCAAATTCAGGATACAAAATCATTCATCCATATGACAACGATGATGTCATCGCAGGGGCGGGTACCGGTGTTTACGAGCTGATAGATGAGGTAAAAGAACTCGATTATATCTTCTGTCCTATCGGAGGGGGTGGATTAATTTCCGGAACGTCCATCGCGGCAAAAGGTATGCTTCCAAATATCAAGGTAATAGGAGTGGAGCCCAAACTGGCAAACGATGCATATCTCTCGTTTACAACCGGAAAACTGGTCCCCAATGTTAATACCGATACAATTGCCGATGGCCTGAGAACCTCTTTGAGCCAAAAGACCTTCGATATTATAAGAGAGAACGTTGATGATATCGTACTTGTATCAGAGGAGGAGATCGTAGGAGCCATGCGGTTCATATGGGAGGAATTGAAGTTCGTTTTGGAGCCTTCAGGTGCTGTTTCTTTGGCTGGTCTTTTGAAAGGGGCAGTGGATGTAAAGGGTAAAAGGGTTGGTGTGATTCTTAGCGGTGGAAATGTGGACCTTGAAGGTTTCTTTAAAAAGTATATTTCAGATAAATGTATCGGGTGAAGGATATCGGCTCCAATTCCTCCCCGAACTTAGTTCATTTCGATTGAAAATCTATAAATCTTCTTCTATTTGAAAATTAGATATGTAGGAGTTCCACCGAAAATTATTTCTTGTATTAATACAATTATCAATCGAATAGCTGCGTAATTAGGGGTAAGCTCCATTTAATGGACTGGCAACCTAATTCTCCCGTAATTGACGAGTAAAATAACAAATATATGAAGGGAAGCTATTCAAAGATAAAACTGAGGAGGGATAAAATGGTAGATGAATACACATATGATTTGAATGATGAGTTAGACCACATACGCATACACCAGGTGCACAGGAAAATCCCACAGAAATCACCGGATAAGGTGCTTGTAGCCACTTGGAATATCAGACAGCTAACAGGGGGAAGTAGCATAAGGGATCAAAAGGATTATCGGCTTATCGCCGAAATCATCAAGCCTTTTGATATAGTGGCTATCCAGGAGGTCAAGGACAACTTGGGCGGATTGCGCTCTGTTATGCAGTATTTGCCTGCTAATTACAAGGTAATCTTCACTGACAGGGCAGGAAATACCGAGCGACTGGCATATATCTATGACACAAATATAGTCAAACCCACTGAACTTGCAGGTGAACTGGTTCTGCTTGATTATGAGAGGGAGAAGATCGCACTACCGAATATCCAGCAGGAATTTGTTGGATTTAACAGGAATCCTTTTCAGGTCTCCTTCCAGGCCGGGGAATTTGGATTCGTGCTTGTGAATGTTCACACCTATTACGGGAGTGCCACCGTGGGAAGCGAGGGATACAACCGACGCCTTCTAGAGACCTTTGCTCTTGCCAAATGGGCTGGAACCCGGGTTAAAAGCCGCAATGTTTACGACTCCGATATCATCCTGCTCGGGGATTTCAACCTACCGAAAATGAAGGAATCTGATCCAATCTATCAACAGCTCGAGGAGTTTGGATTGAGACTCCCAAAGTATCCAACTGAGATGGGAACATCCCTGGATGGATTGAAGGATTACGACCAAATTGCTTTCTTCCCTGACAATACAGATGAAGAATTCCAGGAACTATCAGGTGTGTTTGACTTTGATGACGCCCTTTTCCCTGATCTTTGGAATAATGTTCCAGAAGGTGAGTTTAAAGATTTTGTAAAAAATCACATCTCAGATCATAGGGTATTATGGGCAGCATTTGGAACTGGCATTGAAACGCAACCTGTAATTGGACCTCCATCAACCGAACCCCCCACTAAAATAACAACAATCTTAGATATGGAACTCTTTTCTACAAAAGAGAAAATGAGCTTGACAAGTGCAGATATACAGACAACTGCTGATCTTTTGAAGCGGGTTTTGACACCCGAACTAAGAGAACAGCTGAGAAAAGAAACAGGCTTAAAAAGCCAACGGATAAATGACTTGGCTAACTATATGGATCTGATGAGAATAACCACAGTTTCCGAGGGCTTTGCCGTGCTTCTCGAGTCCGTAGGTGTCGATTCTGTTCCAGAACTTGCAATCCGCAATCCTGATAATCTCTTCAACAACAGTATCACACCTTACAACATCACAGGAAAATCCATTATTACAGTAAAACCAACCATAGACGATGTCCGTAAATGGGTTATCGAGGCCAAGACACTCCCCAAGATGGTGGAGTATTAACTGATAACCATACGCTCTTTAGAAGTAAACTATAGATTAAAGTGCCGGATAAAGGCCAGTGAGAACCCCATAAAAACGTATTGAAGCTCGTTTTGGAGCCTTCAGGTGCTATTTCTTTGGCTGGTCTTTTGAAAGGGGCAGTGGATGTAAAGGGTAAAAGGATTGGTGTGATTCTTAGCGGTGGAAATGTGGATATCGAGGACTTTTTTAAGAAGTACGGGATTTGAAAAAAAAATTTGATAAGCCGCATCAATAATGCAAGATATGATTTTTATGCCAAACAAGTTTCTAAGGATAATGTGAGTTATGGGTGAAGCACATAATCCCTATTTTGATGGTTTCGTCTACATGATTGCATCTAAGACACAAGCTCTCTAAATTATGTTCATTGGTCCCTTACATCAAGGAATTTCAAATTGTGCCACCACTGGTGCGTGGTCGGACTCTGGAAATTTGACATCTGTCCTAAATGCACCTGATTCGTCAGGTAATACCTCATTGTGAATCTCAGCACCCTGGAAGTATCCCAATAACGGACGGGAAACCAGGATATGATCCAGCATCTCTCCCCTTCCCAGGTGCAAGAGACTGTAGCGGGAAG
Source organism: Thermoplasmata archaeon (assembly GCA_020348445.1). Lineage (GTDB taxonomy): Archaea > Thermoplasmatota > Thermoplasmata. Next base: position 2,822,097 of record CP070751.1, on the reverse strand, counting down.
AATCGGGAATGTTGTTCTCGCAGGGAACCATAATCCTGGGTGATAGCTCAGGATTTCCTGTTTCCTCGACAGGGCCGCGAATCGCATTTACAGGGACTGAGTCGCTGTCTGCGTTGAAGTCCCCGCATATGGCAACAAGAGCATCTTCACCATCAGCCTCAGCTTCGTCGAAGATTCTATCTGTCAATATACGGACTTCCAAGGCCTGGCCCACACGTTTCATCGACGAGATAAAGTACCCTTCAGCCCATCCTTGAACCGATCTCCAGACGTAGGTGCTTTCTTTCTGACCTGATATGTTGGTGGGTATTTTCGATTTTAAGTGCAAAGTCATCAGGTGGAGAGTACGATACCCACCCAGGTCTATTTTTACATAGAATATGGGCCTCTCCCATGAGATATCCTTTGAGTCTTCTTCCCGAGGACTGGCTGTAACCTTGCGATATTTGGGCTTTTGGGCGTATTCATGTTTTATCTGTTCTGTGTAAGTGATTGGAAACCTGCTCAAAACAACAAGATTCCGTTCGTCATAGGCTTCCCTTTTAGTTGTCTTTGTATGAGCGATAAAATCGAAGTTAGCATACGGAGTTTCTCTTAGCAGGTCTATTAATGCCGATATATCGCGTTTTCGGCCCATGTGTTCTTGCCCATGCACTTCCTGAAAGCACAAGATATCTGCCCGCAACCTTAAAAGCTGGGGACGCATAATCGCGATGCGTTCAGCCAGGGTTGGGGATTGATCGGGCTTGTCGTCCAAATTTTCTAGGTTATATGTGCATATCCGAACCCTCATTTATTTTACCTCCCATTGATTTTTATTTAATTTGATACTGATGTCAAGCTCCTATCCTCGCGATATCTCCCCAAATATGTAGTATTGATAATCATATGAAGATTTATCTTTTTCGGTGGTAGACATGCTTTTCTCTGGCAAACGGTGTACAAAATGCTTAGTACAAAAAGAACCTCCGAAGAGCATATAAATGGCGAGCTGTTACTCCTCTTCAAATCAGTATTTCAACTGATAGGGGTGATTTGTCTTGAGTGAAAAAAATGGGCAGTCAATGATCATTGACATTCCAGGTATAGTAGAAGCATGTTCGGAAAAATGGTACAATACAACATTATGTTCAGTGAATGACTCTCTTGTTAGACTTGGAATCTTCGAGGGTAAATTTCATTGGCATCATCATGATGATGAAGATGAATTCTTTTATGTGATATCAGGAAAACTGCTTCTAGATCTACAAGAGGGTACAATTGAGATAGATCAAAATCAGGCGTACACAGTGCCCAAAGGAGTTGAGCATCGAACAAGAGCCGAGGAAAAAACGATCGTTCTGATGGTAGAGACCCAGACCGTGAATCCGAAAGGGGATTAGAGGGGTGCCGATGAATGAGATAAGGAATCTTACTGGGAAAAAATGTGGGCGATTCGACAAGATATTTCTTAATCTTTTTTTCTTTTTTATATTCAGCAAATATTCAAACACTTGGCCTAAAACCCTCAATTTTTCCACCTTTTTACAAGTTTTTATATACTTTTAGCTATATTAATTTGATATCAGGTTCTAATCACTCATTCCCTCCCAACACTCCCCCCTTTATTTGGAAACTGTCTCTCAGCCTTTAAAAGTCAGTATAATTATATTTATATATAAAAATAAAACCCGACTTTCGGTATAGACAATCAGAGAAGCGACTGTCCACATATCATCAATCTCTATTGAAGTTATTTTGTCAATAGGAGTTTTATGCAGAGAATCCGTTCCTACACCCCTATAAAAGTGAATTTCGTGGTACTTGAAGTGGATATTTGATAACCCTCTGTCATCACTAATATGGGGTCATAAGCTCCTTCAGGCATCCTTGTTGAGTGCCAACTCCAT
>CP070751.1:2817512-2820108 GCA_020348445.1 Thermoplasmata archaeon | reverse complement strand
CAGATACACTTGTTGAAGTATCCGTGGCTGATAAAGATGCGAATTACCTCAGAACTCAGTTGAACAAGAGGATTGAAGCGAGAAGCCTCCGAGACGTAAAGGTATCCGTAGTCAACAACGTAGCATACCTCGAAAAAGCCTAATTAAAAGTCTGCACACGCGCTATATACTCTATTTTTTCCAAACTCCGCGCGCGAGACAATATTCTTGATGGGTTTCAAACCAGTTTAATTATGTAGAGAGGAATATTAAACGTCTGGGGATACGAAAATCTATAGCCATTTTTAAGACAATCCTTAGAAAACGAATATTTTACGGCGCGCGCAGCACGCCCTGTGCGGATTATGAGAAAGCATTCACAAAGATAATCCGAGAGGTGGTCATTTTCTCATTGAAGGGATGCAGAGGGAGTTTTTAACACAACTTAGAATGGAATGAAATGATTAAATAGGGCTGCTTTCGATTAAAAGTCCAAGCACTAGTATATTTGTTAATAAAAGTAAAAATTCAAATAATTTAGATTGGACTCACAATTGAGGGATAATGCCCCCATCCGCCGTCAAGACGTTGAGGGACCTGATATTTTGGCAGTATGCCAAGATCATATCAGAGTCAGCGGGATTCGGAAAAAGCAACTACAGGTTCATCATGAACAGGTTCAAAAAACTTCAATCAGACGAGATAGAATGGTCCTCCTCAATCAGGGAATGGATACAAGAGAAGGAGAACCCGAACCAATGTATCTACTGCGGGGCTGAGGAAAAACTTACCGTTGATCACATGATACCCCTTTCACGAGGAGGTCCCGATCATCCAGATAACGCCGTTATGGTCTGCAGCCATTGTAATTCATTGAAGGGCAACAAGAGACTATACGAGTTCCATTCGTTGGAGAACAGAAACGTGATTCCCAGAATAGCTGAGGGTAAATATCTGAAGCTGCTCTACGATGAATTAGAACGCCGCAAGCTTCTGGACATCGGCAGAAAAAATCTGTCAACTCTATGCGAGATATGCGATCTTGATAAAAAATGTCCTGTTCCTGAGGATCTTACCGTATATTGCCTTGAAGGGATCTTTGTAAGAAGATGATTTAATAGTGTATACTCTTACTTAAAATGAATTTTGTATAGTTTTAATGGATTCTGCGCGCACAAGTCACCCTGGCAGTGCGCGCGCGAAGTGACCAGATATGTATGGCTGGCTTCAGACTGTACACGCAGAGTCAATTCGATTTTTCTTAATTAGAGCTACTGAACCCTCCGACAGGGCACGGAATATCTTAACCCTATACTTATCCCTGGAGATGTTCTCAACCATCCTACGTACGCCCCAAAAACCGGCATTATGAACGAAAACTCCTGTTCTATCATGCATTAGGAGCCTGGAGTTCCTCCAATCACTCTCAGCCACCTTAAAAGACTTGCCTCCATCGATGAAGATCAAATCCATCTCGGGTAAGGTCTTGACAGCCTCAGGAAGCGTGTCTAAAGTATTGCCTACGAAAAGTCTAAACTTGCACCCCATCTTCTCCAATTTCCTCCCTATTTCACTGGAACCGTAATATGAGAAAAAGTCGAATCCGTAATACTCCACCTCCTGTGGCGGAAAAATCTGGATAGCGGTCTCAACCATGGATACCGCGTTCTCGCCATTGTAGACCCCGATTTCCATGATCTTCCTGCAGTGTCTCTCTCTGATGTACTCATTCAGATACGAATGTGAGCCATACCAGGGCATATCCTTCGCTCCTATCCGCAGAAATAGGGATGTGCAATGGAACATAAACCGCGCGCGCAGACTTGCGCGCGCACGATCAAGACCGCTCCTTATGGTTCATGAAGGTCCCCCATCACAGCCGATTTGACTGTGCGCGCGCATTGACAAGTATTTATTTCACGCTTTCAATAATTTTCTCAAGCTATAACGCTTTCAAATGAATGTATGATGGTGGCATGTGAGAATGAATAAAATACAAGGTATGAAGGATGAATTTAAAAAGGCAAAATTAGTGTACCTTACAACATTCTCCGAAGATGATCGGAAACGGAATAGGGCGATGACCAATTATAACGAAGATCCATATGATATGATGTGGTTCCCAACGTTCAAAGATTCCCGAAAAGTTAAAGACATCCAAAAAAATCCAAAAGTGTTTATAACCTTTCCAAGTTCCAAAAGAAGAGAATTCTATGTAATTGAAGGGAAAGCTGAATTGGAGGATGACAAAGTTGTTAATAGAAAATGGGAATGGTGGTATCTTTTCTGGCTTCCAGATGAAGAATTTCATTTCCGCCTTATGTCAGACGCGCCCTTTACTAACCGTGCTATTATCAATGTATACCCTGAATCGGCTCGAATTGTGAAGCCAGATAAGGTCTATGAAAGTTTCTAGCCTCTATCACTTTTTACATTCGTTTCCAATCACGCCGGCGCGCGCGCGGACGGGTGAGGACCCTGGTGGCCAATCCCCAGTACTCCAGCAGAAGGTTCAGGGAGAAGACGGCTGGGTGCGGCGTGGAGGCCGTCATCCCATATCCCAGGAACCAGAGGCGGGGCGAAGATGTCCTCCGGGTGGACGCGCGCGCGCAAAGTC
>CP070751.1:2712749-2817412 GCA_020348445.1 Thermoplasmata archaeon | reverse complement strand
GATGTGGATGCAATATGGTCGAACAATGCTTCCTCCCAAAATTGGAATGATATGGGTGAATCAGATTACTTTATAATAGGAAAAGGATATTACATTCACGCAAAGACTGAATGTGTTTGGGAGGTCCCATTGTGAAGAGGAAAATTATTTCAATTGTATTATGTTCAATTCTCATTTTATCCTCATTTATTATTCTTGATTTCAAATTTGGCTTTGTCGAAGTGGTTGAGGGGGAGACCTTGTACGTGAACACCACCGGTTCAAACGGGGCGTATACAAGTATTCAGGATGCGATAAATTTCTCAAAGGACGGGGACACTGTTTTCGTTTTTAATGGAACTTATTATGAAAATGTTGTTATTAATAAGACAATAAATTTGACTGGTGAGGATCGGGATAAAACTATAATAAATGGTAGTGGTAACAACGATGTAGTTCTTGTGACAAAGGACTGGGTGAATATAACGGGGTTTACCATTACCGGAAGTGGATTGAATTCAATTGATGCTGGGATAGAGCTCAACAATGTCCAAAACTGTAAATTTTTTAATAACAATGTATCGAACAATTATTATGGGATGCATCTCTATGAGTCTAACTGGAATATTATTACATGCAATGATGTCTCCTCGAATAATGAAGTCGGCATTTATCTTGAGAAGTCAAATATGAGTACAATCTCTGATAATAATATCTCTAACAACTATTATGGAATATTTCCTTATTATTCAAAGGGGCATAATATCTCTGGTAACAAGGTTTATTTGAACGAACATGGTATCTTTGCTATAATTTCTGACTTAAATGATATATATCTTAACACCCTTTATTCGAATAGCTACGCAATCGTTCTCTCCACTTCGAACAATAATAATGTTATAAACAATAATATTTCGAGCATCGTCGAGGGTTTATATCTCTATCGTTCTCAGAGAAATTTAATCGAAAACAACACTATGATTTATAATGGGATATTCATAGCGGGTTACATACCTGAAGATTGGAATACCCATATAATAAATACAACTAATACCATAAACGATAAGCCCATTTACTATTGGAAGAACAAAGTAGGAGGGACTGTTCCCAAAGGCGCTGGGGAGATCATCCTTGCAAACTGTACCAATATTGTCGTTGATAATCAAAATGTATCCGATGGTAGCGTGGGTATAGAATTGGGATTTTCATCAAATAATACGATTACAGAGGTTAATAGTTCGAATAATGAATATGGCATGTATATTTTTCGATCAAACCTTAATTTAATTGATAATAGTACGTTCTCCTCAAATAATGAGGTTGGCATATATCTTGAATATTCCCACTATAACAATTTCACAGAAAATAACATCTCCGATAATGGAGGGAGTGGTATCCTTATCTATGTTTCCAGAGGAAATACAATCGCCAACATTACAGCCTCTTCTAATTATCTTGCTGGCATTTACCTACTTGAATTCAGCAATGGTAATATCCTCACTAATAATATTGTCTCTGATAATGGCTATGGCATCTATCTAACATCCGAAAACAACTATATTGCATATAATATGGCCTTCTCAAATTATCGTTCTGGTATAGGACTTACCTCAAATAACAACGTTATTTCATATAATACTGCTTTTGATAACTATGATGGCATATCTCTTAGTAGCTCCAAATATAATACCATTAACAACAATACAGCCTTCTCAAATACGATGTATGGCATCCATCTCTATTACTCGGCGTACAATACCCTTATAAATAACACCGCTCATTCAAACGATTTTAATGGTCTCTATCTTTTCGATTCGTTTCTCAACCTAATTATTAATAACACAGCCTACCAGAACAATGATAATGGCATTCACCTACGTTCTTCATTCAATAACGATCTTACGGGTAATACAGCCTATTCGAACTCTCAATACGGCATCCATCTCGATTATTCCTATTATACGACTATAGTTAACAATACTGTTTCAAACAACATGTACGGTATTTATCTCATTGACTCAGGCGATGATAGAATATACCACAATAATATCATCGATAACACATTTCAAGCATATGATACAGGGGATGATGAAGACACTAACATTTGGTGGCATAACTATCCTTATGGCGGCAATTATTGGTCCGACTACATAGGTGATGACGACTACAAAGGGTCAAATCAAAACATCCCAGGCTCTGATGGTATTGGAGACACCCCTTATGTTATAGATTCAAATACCAAGGACAACTACCCTCTTATGGAATCATGCAGATCCCTCGATAACTACACAATTTTAAAACAAGGATGGAATCTAATCTCTATTCCCCTAATCCAAAAAGAGCAGAATCTTACAAGAGTGCTTGGCTCAATCGATGGTTGGTACGATGCAGCTCAGTGGTTTGATCCAACTGCTCCGAGAGATTCTTGGAAACACCACAAAGTTGGTAAGACCTTCGGAAACGACCTATTCGAGTTAAACGAGACCATGGGATTCTGGATCCATATCACCAATCCAGGAGACACGATTTTCCTTTACAATGGCACGCAACCAACCCAAAACCAAACCATTTCCCTTAGCAAAGGTTGGAATCTCGTGGGCTACCCCTCCCAAACAAGTTACAACAGAATAGAAGGATTGAATAAACTCACCTTTGGGTCTCATGTGGATGCGATATGGTCTTACAATGCTTCCTCCCAAGAATGGATAGAAATGGGAGATTCAGATTACTTTATAATAGGGAAAGGATATTATATACACGCAAAGACTGAATGTGTTTGGGAGGTCCCATTGTGAAGAGAAAGATCACTTCAATTGTATTATGTTCAATTCTTATCTTATCCACATTTATTATTCTTGATTTCAAATTTGGTTTTGTTGAAGTGGTTGAGGGGGAGACCTTTTATGTGAACACCACTGGTTCGAACGGGGCGTATACAAGTATTCAGGATGCAATAAATGCAAGTAAGGACGGGGACACTGTTTTTGTTTATAATGGGACCTATTACGAGAATGTGGTTGTGAATAAAAGTATAAGTCTAGTTGGGGAGGACAGTAATAGCACGATAATCAATGGCTGGTATGTAGACGATGTAGTCCTAATCACCAGGGATTATGTGAATCTAACAGGTTTCACCTGTACCCTGAGCGGATCTGCCTTTGAAGATGCAGGAATAGAATTAAACAATGTTAGTATGTGCAACATAACTGGTAATAACATAATACAAAATTACGACGATGGAATATATCTTTACAATTCTAGTAACAACATCATTACTAACAACAATGTTACGGATAACAATTACGGAATTAACCTTAAAAATTCCTTTGAAAATACCATCGCGTTTAACATTGCATCCGATAATTCAAGGGGTATTTTTCTGTCATATTCAGACAGAAACATTATTACTAACAATACTGTTTATTCAAACCACGGTAATGGTATCCAATTATCCTCTTCAAATAGAAATAACATAACAAGTAACAATATAATCTCTAATATAAGAGCGGCAATTTATATTGGTTCTTCAGTTGAAAATAATTTCACAGATAATATTATGATGGAAAATGGATTCGATTTACTAGGGGATCAAATCGAGTACTGGAACTCACATGATATCGATACCTCCAACACTGTGAATGGAAAACCTGTTCAATACTTGAAAAATCAAGTAGGGGGTACCATCCCCGCAGGTTCGGGGCAGGTGATTCTGGGGAATTGTACCGGAATTAAGGTAGATAATCAGAACCTAACAAATGGCTCCATTGGAATCATTCTTGGTTTCTCAAGTAACAACTCCATCATCAACAATAATGTTTCTTCCAACAGGATGTATGGAATTTCTCTATATTATTCCAATAGTAACCTCCTTCTTGGAAATAACGGATCGCTCACAAAGATACATCATGGTTTCAATCTCCATTATTCTGATTTTAATAACATCACACAAAACACACTCTATTCAAATACCAAACAGGGCATGGAGCTCTATTATTCAGATTATAATAATATCACAGGTAACCAGGTCGGTGAAAATTTTAGAGGAATTTATATTCTAATCTCTGTGGGGAACAATATATCTAAAAATACGATCATAGGCAACTCATTTGAAGGAATTTCCCTAACACATTCTGATGGAAACAATGTTAGTTCCAATAATGGAACCGGAAATGGTTATGGGATAGCTCTTTCATATTCAGAAGGAAATACGATAGTCGACAATAACATAAGCCCGATCAATGGCACAGGGATATTCCTTAGTAATTCTCATGACAATCTTCTTAGATCTAACAATGCCTCAAATAATAAAAATGGTATTTACATGGGTGATTCCCACTGGAATTCATTTATTGATAATTCCATATGCTCTAATTCAGAATACGGCATTCATATGAGGGATTCTGACCGCAATACCATAGCCAACAACAACATTTCTAATAACAGTTATCGTGGAATTTACCAATGGTACGCTGATAGGAATCAAATCATAGGAAACAATATTTCATATAACTACTTTGGATTGGAAATTTGGACCTCTGAAAGCAATTACGTATACCATAATAATATTATAAATAACACAACTCAGGGACTTTTTTCCCCATTCAATTATATGGACAATGGGTATCCAATGGGTGGGAACTATTGGTCAGATTATAACGGTTCTGACGGCTTTAAAGGCCCGAATCAAAACATCCCTGGTGTTGATGGAATAGGCGATACCCCACACGAGGTTGATTATACGTATGATGATTACCCGTTAATGGAACCATATCAGTACAAACCTCTTGAAAACTACACTGTTTTGCAAAGAGGTTGGAACCTGATATCCATTCCCCTCATCCAAGAGGAGCAGAATCTGATCAGGGTGCTCGGCTCAATTGATGGATGGTACGATATTGTCCAGTGGTACGATTCGTCTGATCAAAGCGACCAATGGAAACACAACAAGATAGATAAGCCCTTCGGAAACGATCTATTTGAATTGAACGAAACCATGGGCTTTTGGGTCCGTATTACTTATTGGAAGGAGATCATCTTTGCATACAATGGCACCTTACCAACCGAGAACCAGACAATTGTACTTAATCCCGGGTGGAATCTCGTAGGCTATCCTTCCCTAACAAATTACGACCGAACAGAGGGATTGAACAAACTCAAGTTCGGGATAGAAGTGGATGCAATATGGTCATACAACGCTTCCTCCCAAAAATGGGATGAGATGGGTGAATCAGATTATTTTGAAGTGGGAAAAGGTTACTACATCCACGCAAAAACCGAATGTGAATGGGAGGTCCCACTTTAAAACATGGTCAAAAGTAAGATAAAGTACGAACCCAAAACCACTATTATCCCGATCCAAATAACAGGATTCCATCTGATAATTTTTGAACCATCAAGAGGTGGAAACGGAATCATGTTAAAGCCACCTAAAAAGACATTTAGATAGCATATCATCCAAATCAAGCTACCGATTAATGTATCAGGTCCGTAAATGAAAATCAAAACAGGCAAAAGAAACGAGGCCACAACTATGTTCATTCCAGGCCCCGCCGCGCTGATCTTACCGTTCTCCTCCTTCGAAATATTGCCCCTTATGTAAACAGCACCAGGTGCAGCAAACAGAAAACCTATGAATGCCGAAATCACGGCCAACATAAGCCCCATGGGCCATGCCCGAAACTCTGCCCAGCAACCATACTTCTGTGCAATTATTTTATGTCCGAGCTCATGCAATAAAAACCCAGTTAACACCGCCACAAATGCAATACCAACAACAAATAAAAGAACTACGGGGTCCATTGAAAAAATGCTCATCTGCGTCCAAAAAACAGTAAAAGCCAAAGTCAAAGCACCTATGGCCATTATAAGATGTTTCTTTTCCTCATCACTGAATTTCAGGCCACCTCCGCCAGGTGGCTCATAATATATCTCATAGGGTTGATAACTCACTCGATAAGTCACTCCTCTATTATCATCTCCCCTCATACTTTCTCCTCTTATCCTAAATCGTCTTGGCCGAGATATCTATTCCAAAACCTGTGAAGAACATCTTCCTGCACATGTTGGCCACTTCGTTGGCAATGAGCTCTTTATCGCTTTTATCCTCAATATTCACCTTGTCCAAAGATATCTGCACACCTGCCGAGCCTGGATGACCACCTGCAGAACCAAGGTTTCCAAAGGTCCTCCTGACCACATCGCCCAAGTGAATAGAAGGATCGTTGCTCCTTGCCGAGATATGGATGTTATATCCTCTTATCCCGCAAAGGCCCACTACCTTGACATCGCTTTCCCTTAATAAGAACTCAGCAGCCTGGGGAAGGGCATCCCTTTCCTCAACATAGCCCACTGCACTGAACATCACGCCGTCTTTAACCTCCCTGTTCACTATTGCATTTCCTATCACGTCCATTGTGGATGGTGTCATGGGCGGGGATTCGATCCTCTTCAAAAGGTTTTCATCTGCAAAAGGTGAAAGAAATGCAGCTGCCCTCAAATCTGTTGGGGACACCTTCCTTGTGAAGGATTTGGTGTCGACTTTTAGGGCGTACAAAAGAGCGGTTGCGAGCTTTGCATCCATCTTCACATCCAATTGTTGAAGATAAGTGGTGAGAATAGAGGACAGTGCCCCTACATCGCTTCTTATATCCACGAGGTCTGATGCGGCAACCTCCCTGGGCGTTGGGTGGTGATCCAATATGATATTTGGCACGAAATCAGAAGGAAGTACGTTGTTCTCCCCTGGTATCGCGGTTTCTATCATAACCACCTTGGATGAATTGTTAAGGGCGATTTTCAGCTCGTCTTGATCTTCTATTCTGTGAAGTTCGATATCAAGAAGATGCACAAGTTCCAGGTTCTCCTGATGAGATATCTCGCCGCCATGATATATTTTAGAAGAAAGACCCTCGTTTTCACAGATGGCAGAAAATGCCAAGGCAGAGGCCATTGAGTCAGGATCGGGATCGTTATGTGTAAAAATAGCCACGGTTCCAGAACCTGCTTTCTGCAGGATTTTTCGAAGGAGAGTCGCTGTTTTTTCCTTGATCCGTGTTTCAAGGGCGCTTTTTAAGGCATTTGTAACAGAATCGGAAATCCGAATGGGAACAACACCCTTTATCCTACCCATCTCATCCTCGATTTCTCTTCCGGGTGCATTTGCTATGATTGTTATATCTGGGAAATGCTCCTTTGTAATATTTACGAGTTTCAGGTTCTTTATTGGATCCTCACCAAGAATGAAAACCTTGTCCTGGGATTTGATGTTGTCCTTTATCACATCAGAGGAGAGCCCATCCACCAAAAGAACAGAAAATCCCTCCTTTTTGAGCTCTTTTAGATTGTTTTCATCTTCATCTATAACAAGAATATCCTTGGTATCAACATCCAGGCCTCGAACCAGCTCGTAAGCGAACCTCCCAGAGCCTAAAATTGTGTACATATCCATATCCTCGCGTAACTACAAGGGCTTATTAGCAGATAGCGTTTCCGTATAACCTAAGGCTTTACGGAATTATCCAGTGATGGGATTCCCATCCTATTTGTGTTTTTTTACCAAGTCCGCGATGTGTCCCTTTGGCACGACACCTGTTACACGTTCCACAAGCTCGCCATTTTTGAAGAAGAGTAAGGTTGGAATTGCCATTATCTGGAATTTCCTGGAAATCTCCATGTTTTCATCTGTATTGAGCTTTCCAAACTTCACATCTGTATACTCCTGGGATAACTCGTCTATCACCGGGGCTATCATCCTGCAGGGCCCGCACCAAGGAGCCCAGCAGTCCACAACCACAAGGGAGCCACCCTGAACTATATCGCTGAATGTAGAATCAGTTACTTCGATGGTATTTGCTGACATTCTCATACTCCTTATAACGTATCTGGAACCGAGAATATTGATTATAGTATTTGAAGGTATTGACCCGACCATTAAAGGATACCTTAGATCTGACGGAGTGTAAAATGCAATAGCCAAATTCGAGAATCCATTTTAAGGTGTGTAATGTAAACCGTTTTATGCTTTGCTTTGATTATGGTAAAAAGCATTGGTGATTGCGAAAATGCTCTTCGAAGCTCTTATCTTGATTGCACTTTCAATATATTTTTTCGTAGGTTCTAGGCAGATTCTTGTTGCTTTTCGTGTAAAAAGGAAAGCTAACTTGCGGAAATTCCTAAAAAAAGATATCTCTATCTCTGTGATCATCCCGATAAGGGAGAGGGATAAGACTACTTACAAGAATCTCAAATCAGTATGCAGACAGAAATACCCCGACTTCGAGGTTATTTTCGTTGCCGAGAAGAAAACACATTCCGCATTTCGCATTGCCAGGGAACTTACTAGAAGATATCCAAATGTAAAAGTTGTTTTATCAGGGGAGCACGATCCCAAAAAGAACATAGCCAAGTGCCACAACCTGATTTATGGGGCAGCTTATGCAAAAGGAGCGGTGCTTCTTTTCGGGGATTCGGATGTGAATTACTCAGAAGATTGGATCTTCAAAATGACCTCCCCTTTGGGTGAGATTGTAAATGGAAAGCAAATAGATGCCGTAACTTCACCGTTTTTCATAGAGCCAGAGGGTTTTTCAGGGAAGTTCATTGCCCAGTCCGTGTCTCTTGTTACATTCACTGCAAACTTTACCTTAAAAGAGCAGATGTTTCCTCCCTTTGCCTCCGGGGCTTCAATTGCCATTTCAAGGAATCTGTTCGATGAACTGGAAATTGCGAAAATCTGGGGCACTGCGTTCAATGATGATCTGATTTTAGCAGATGCCGTGGTTGACTCTGGGTATTATATCTATAGCCAACTTGCCAATTTGAACCATCCCAATGAGGCTTTTTCAAGTTTTTCACAGACTAAAGATAAAATGGTTCGTTGGGTTATAACAATATCTTCTTTTGGACATAACAAATTAAGGAGCCAGGTACCTGCCATGGTGGCAAAGAACCTTCAATTTCAGGTGGCGCTGATTTTAGGGATTATAATCTACCTTTTTGGATTCTTTTGGATTCTAGCCTTGGGTATTTTGGCGGCAGGATACGTTTATTGCGTGGTATACAGATATATGGTGGGTCAAATAATTGAGGAGAGAGGTATGTCTTTTTATTACGTGCTTGCACCAATTAGCATCACGACCATGATGATTTTCTATTTGGTTGTGAGGATGTTTTTCAGGACCTTCTTTTGGGAAGGAGATGCTTATACCGTATACAGGAGGCACTCTTTTTAGAAGAAAATCGGCATAACAATTATATCCTAAAGTCCATTACCCTTAAAAGAAATCAACAGGCTGGGAGGTGTGGAATTTGGAATGCAATATAGAGGCAAACAAGGCTGACTGCGGCTGCACATACGAGCCCTGTGAAAGAAAAGGAAAGTGCTGCGAGTGCATAAAATATCATAAAAATAGAGGCGGTCTTCCAGGATGTCTGTTTCCTCCTGAGGGAGAGAGAACGTACGACAGATCGCTTGAGAATTTCCTTGAGTCATGGAAGTAGAGTATCAATTTCAACTGGGCAAAGAAGGCGATTTGGGGAAAAGTTCCACCTAATTAAAATGTAGAGGAGGAGGTTTTTCCATATATATCGGAATAGACGACACTGATTCAGTTTCTGCAATGTGCACCACGTATTTGGCATCAGAACTTATAACAGAATTTGCAGAATATGATGTCATAGGCTATCCTAGACTGGTGAGGCTGAATCCAAATATTCCTTGGAAGACTAGGGGAAACGGGGCCATTGCAGTAAGGCTTGGAAAGGGTAATGGAAAAAGGTTCTTGATTGGAAACATAGAGGAAAAGGATTATTTTGGTTATCTCAGGGGAAGAAGTGTTGCAATTCCAAATGTAAAAAAAAGAATCGAAAGGATTATGGAAGAACATGCACAGTTTTCAGATAAAAACACGAATCCCGCATTTGTGGTCATGGAAAAAAAGCCAACCCCAGGTCTATACTGGAAGGCAGTTCGGGAGGTTGTGAATCTAAAGGATGTGAAAAATATATTGAAAATGGGCAACGCAAGCTACAAAGGGTACAAGAACCAAAGGGGCCTTATTGGTGCCACATCTGCAATCTCATGGCATCCCAGGGACAGAACCTATGAAGTCATAGTTTACAGGGAAAAAAATAGATGGGGAACAAAAAGGAGGGTTGATACTCATTCAGTAATTGAGATGGACCGCAAGTTCCCTTCGACCTTCAACAACTACGATATGCACAACAAGGTTGTGGCAATTACACCCAATAGTCCATGCCCGGTTTTATTCGGTATAAGAGGAGATAAACCAAGAGATCTTTTAAAGGCTAAGGACAGTATAAAATCAGAAAAAAAGGACAGATGGATCTTATTTGAGACAAACCAGGGAACAGACGAGCATTTGCATAAGAAGACACTTGGTAAAATCTCCAAGTACAGCTCAGTTGTAACCTCTGGTATGGTAGGTTCTAAACCCAGGACAATTGAAGGCGGACATGTCATATTCAAAATCAAAAATAGGGGAACCATGGACTGTGCTGCCTACGAACCAACAAAGGAGTTCCGCACTTTAATTCGCTCCCTGGAGCCTGGGGATTTGATCACAGTATATGGAGGAGTGCGGGAATATCCATTGACCATAAATATAGAAAAGATACAAATTAAAAAACTGATTGATGTATATGAAAAAGTGGGAAATCCGGTTTGCAAAAAATGTAAAAAAAGGATGAAGTCCATAGGAAGGGGCGCAGGTTACAGATGCATAAAATGCGGAGCTAAAGTAAAAGAGGAAGATGTAAAATTAGAGAAAGTAAAAAGAGATATGAAAAAAGGATTCTATGAGGTGCCTGTCTGTGCAAGAAGACATCTTTCAAAGCCTCTTAAGAGATATTCTTGAGGATTTAGATGACTAAATACAAATGTACAATTTGCGGATGGATATATGACCCAGAGGCTGGACTCCCAGATCAAGGTATCGATCCAGGGACACCATTTGAAAACATAAGTGAGAGCTTCAGATGTCCTGAATGCGGGGCTAAAAAGAAATGGTTCGAGAAAATAAAGGATTAATCTGTCCTTTGGGGACAACCTTATCATGATCAATCCAAATAATGCGATCTGCCAGATATTTCTTTAAGAAGCGCCTTTGCCTTTTTATAATTATGGAATTTTTTCTCGTCTTCTTTGAATACTTTTGTGTGCATGCTACGTCTTCCGTTTTTGTAGCTCCTTTCGTGCTTCATATGGAGCATCTCATGGTACATTACATAATCCAACAGGTACGATGGCAATCTTTTGTTGTCCAAGGTTCGGCTGATAACTATCGTGTTGAACACATCATCGTGATGACCAAATCTGGTTTTCGTCTTTCTGAGACTCCATGTTAGACTCGGCGCCTTTAGTTTTTCTTTGAAGTATTTACGGTTCACACGATCAAAGCTTTCTTTGAGGTCATATACTTCCCCTTTAGGGCCCAAATATACCTTTTTTCCCCTGATTTTCCTGAACTTACTTATACGGTTTTGCATTTTCTTGGAGTTTGCATAGTCCTTGTACATTTTGGCCTCTTTTTTAGGCGGAGGCCTTCTCTCCAATTTACAAAACAGGATTACCCCAAGAGCACAGATCACCTCCAAAGGAGCATCCTTCAGCATATCGCTGATTCTAATGAACACCAAATTTTCCCGCCTTCGGATGGTGCTCTTCAGCGATGTATATGGGTAGAACTCCGCCTTAATTCTGGTGGATTCTTTTCTTTTTTTAAAATGTTCATCCCAAAGGTTCCCGAACATGTATGTGAGATCGTCAAGTTGCCCCAGATTCATGATCCTATGCCCCTGATATGACCTACCATCTACATTAAAGAATATTAATCACATACCTTTAAATTATGTGTGAGCCCCCCTACTCTGGGGAAAAAACCTTCGACAGCTCATCAAAGATTTTCCTGTCGTCCTTTTTACCGAGAAACGTCACAACAAGAAGAATATTTTCTGTTAGAACCAAAACCGCGATCTTGGAATTCTTGGTGCTTACAATTACACCTTTTAATGGATCGTCGAATTCTAAGGAAGTCGCCTCAGCTGAGCCAGCAAGTATAGCCACCATACCCATGAATCTCTCCAGTTTTCTGCTTCTTCTCATGCTGCCTAAAACGAACATCCCGGTTTTTGTCATGAGCAAGGCGTCTGATACAGAGTCTAGACCCTTTATTCGCCTTAAAAGCATCTTCAATGCCTTTATGTCCTCCATGGTTGTCACCAATTCTTTGCCCAGCGCCTTGCCCTCGAAGCACTGATGATAAGAGTAAGGGGATTTAGGTTGATAAAATTTTCTTTTAATAAATGAGATAAAATAGGATTTGCGCTCAAAAGCTCTATATGAGCATTTCTGCAGATTTAGGGCAGGATATTTCGGAAAATAACCCAAATCCTCGAATTCGAGCAAAAAAAAGGGTGATTGCGATTCGATAATAATTTACGATTCAGAAGTTGTGGGTTCCGAAAGGGGCTCGGATACGACCTCGGCCTCCACGATCTCTCCTGTTAGTTGAGGTTCAGGTTGTCCAGTTTCGGGCTCCATAGGAGTGGATGATACAGTATCTTCCTTGGGTGCCTTTTTCTTCTGCCATAAATAGTATCCAAGCAAACCAGCTAAAATGACAGCCAATGCTAAAATCCACCATGGAAACTCGAATTCCTCGGACTCTTTTGGCGGCGGGGCCTCCTTTGGATAAACCTTGGTTAGGTCATAAAAGTATGTTCTCATCTCGATTGAGCCGTTACCGCTGTACTCTGGTGTAGGTTCACCGAACTCTGGCTGAGCGATTTTTGCATGAAGGTCACCAGAATCGTACAATATGGTCTCATTCCCAGACATATCAAATATCATCTGTACACTCACTGTATATTCTACAAGGGCCTCGTTGAACTCATTCTCCCCAGCCCCAAAGCCCTTGGGCGTGGGTGACCATAGGGCCCTACCCTCCACGTTGAACTCCCAGTACTGTCCTGTCGTCCCGCCACCTCCACCCACATCTATCTCTTCTATCTTCAATCCCTCTGTGGAGAAGCTTGAATCACCCCTCCAATCAATGCTCCCGTCACCATCATAGTCGATAACAAGTGTGAGTGTGCATGAGTACATATCCGAAGTGCTAATGGGATCATATGCCAGTGTAACAATTATTCTGCTGGTTTTATCGTGAACATATACACCTCTTGGATGTGTTGTAGTAAATGAACTCATAAGGTTTTCAGGGTCCGTGAACTGGCTCCAGTCCCCTGACCAGCTTGTGGCAAGTACATTGGTCTCTGCAGAGGTTGTACCGTTAGTGGTTATATTGTGGTACCAAAGATAAGCATCCATGACCGTGGTATCTGGATCTCCCCTTCTCAATTCCTCCAAAGTCAATGCCAAGGCAACTGCGGATTCAGCATCGATTATACCATAACCCTGGGCAAAATCGTAAGGCTGGTTGTTCAAACCTATACTGAAGTTTGAAGGCACTCCGTTGTCCTCCCCACTAGGAGGTACATAATTTGCCGTCAATTTCATAATCAGCTCTACCTCATGCATGGTATAGTCAGGATTACCCCAGTACTCGCTTTCTTCACCCTGGTAATCATCTGGTATCTCTGATACTGCAAGGCTTGGGGCAGCCTGAAATAAAAGAGCCACAAGACCCGAGACGTGTGGTGTGGCCATGGAGGTCCCGCTTATACTCATATAGTAACCATCCTGCGCATCACTGGGATCCTGCTTTCTCATGGCCGAAATCAAGGTCTTTCTCGCCTCAGTTGCCCAGATATGCACACCAGGGGCTCCGATGTCAGGCCAAGTGAAATTGTCGTTTGCTGCCCCCCTTGAACTGAAACTGGCGACTCCACTTCCGTCTCTCTCCATTGCCGCTACGCTGATTACAGAGGGCTCCAGGGAGTAAGGATTGGTTGTAACTGTGCTGCCGTCATGGTTCTCTGCACCTGCATTTCCTGCAGCGAAGATAACTCCCACGTTGTTGTCATTTACGATTCTTCTTGTCACCTGGTTTATGGAGTTATCGGCGTTGTATTCCCCAGATGAACCCCAGCTGTTGGAAACTCCCCTGATGTTGAAAGGGTTGGCGTTGGGTCGGGAATTTTCGTACACCCATTCCAGTGCACCCAGGGCATTTAGGATGGCCACGGCCTCGCCTGTGCTTATACCTATCAGATTGGCAGCAGGTGCAACTCCTTTTCTGGCTCCTCCAGAGGCGTCACCGTTTCCAGCGATTGTACCTGCGCAGTGGGTGCCGTGACCGCTAGAAGTGTCGGTATTCTCGGCTTCTGTGTAACTGCCGTCCATATCAGATTTGAGGTTCCTTAGGGTCTTCTCTCCATAATCCAAGTCTGGATGCCCTGCATCCACCCCTGAATCCAAAACAACGATTGTTATTCCGGTGCCGTCTATATGCAAGGGCAGGTCGTCATAATCCATCTTTGTCCTGTTCCTTGAATCGATGATCTGCGAGGCCCATACTTTTGTCGCGTTTATTGTACTCGTGGACTCGTCCATGAGCAACTCAAGTGGCTCGTTGAATTCGATATGAGACGTTCTTTTGTAATGGCTCAATCTTACAATGGAATTTTTGGTACCAATGGCATAGACAGCAGGTATTACGGAGAAAGTCCTTCCAACATCGAAATTCAGGGCAGAAAGGAGATTGAGGTCATCGGTGGAAACCTCGTTTCTGAATTGGATTATAACCTCTAGAGTATCATCTGGACCGGCGCGATTCAGCCTTGCTAAAAGGCCCGAATCCAAAACCTCAGATCTGGGAGTATCTGCAAAGATGTCGCCTGAGCTTCCCAGCAACGGAAATATTACCATTATAATAATCAACAATGAGACGCCACTTTTGTTCATCAGCCTCACACCCCGTTGAGGTGGAATTGAGAATGAAACTTTCAATTATTGTATAGAGTCTGCCTTATAATAAAGTTTTTGGTGGGTTTTTTGGGTTTTTTATTTTTTAGGATATCAGCCTCTGATAAATAAGAATAGAATTTCGATTTACCACCAATTTTTATTCCGTTCTTCATTTACCTACCGTTTTTTTATCCTCTTTAGAACTTTTTTGGCGGTTTTACTGACCTGTTTATTCTCATCGTTCAAAACTTGTGTCAAAGGTTCTATGGCCGGCTTTCCCATCTGCTCCAGGGCAGATTCTGCTGCACTTCGTACTCGAGAGTCTTCATCCCTTAAAGCTGAAATTAAAGGATCAATAGCCCTTTGATCCCTTGAAATACCCAAGGCCATTGCCGCGCCAAATCGGACATGCCAATCTGAATCCCTTGCAGCTTGGATCAGGGGTCCTATGGCTGCATCTCCAATAATTCCAAGTGAGCCCATTGCCGCAGTTCGAACATACTTATCCTCATCCCTTAGCGCCTGAATAAGAAGTTCCACACCCTTTGGATCCTTGGATTCACCTATTCTCTGTGCAGCTCTTATTCTATCAGCTCTGTTTCCCCCCCATAAAGCAGGAATATACTTATCTATGATACTTCTTCCTTCATCAGCTTCTACAATTTCTTTTGAGGGCTTGGGACCTTCCATACCACAAATTTGACAAATTTCATCCCCTGGCTGGTTCACACCATCACAGGAAGGACACGCCCAAACCTCCAATGTTTCAACTTGGGTGGGTTTATTGCAGTTTTCGCAAAAAGCAGCGCCCGGCTCGATTTCAGATCCGCAATGCAGGCATGTATTAAGCTTTTCTGGTTCTGGCTTGTATCCCCACTCCAAGATCGTAACTCCTTTACCTCCTTCACCACCGAATTGTTGATATGTTAAAGCCTCGAGATTTGGTTTGTGGTTCCATATTAAAAGAAAATATCTTATAGTTGATGCCGCTACCAAATCCTCGTCATAACTTTGACCTCCCACCTCCTTGAGAGCGATTACGGTTTTCTCATCCACAAAATCCCGATAAGGATCTCCGTCCGCATACAAATTATCCAGTACCTGGTCTGTAAAATATTTCTCCCCTTCTTCTGGATAATTATCAATCAGTATGAGCAGATATGCAATTCTTTTCACGATCTTCACCTTCCCTTTTATACTTAATTTCAATTATTTGTGCAGTGGGTACGGTCAAAGTGAGCCGAACAATACAGCCTTCTTACCTCAAACTCGAAATCCAAGTTTTAGGCTGTACGTACCCCCCTTTCCAGGCTACATAATAATATATATCATATATAAGGTTATTTTAGTTTGTACCTAATTTGTACTATATTAAATAGTTAATTATCTAAGAAAAATGTTCAGCTGTATTTTTATAGCTTAAAAAGACTCGATTTTATGGTAACGTTTATTAAATCTCATTCCATTACGACGGAGCAAGGGGCCTGTAGCTCAGCATGTTCGTGGTGCTCGCTTCGCTTACACCACTAAATAGCTGAGCTCCATTCGCAATACATCAATTTGGGCCTGTAGCTCAGCTATACCCGTGGCGTTCGCTTTGCTTCCGCCACTTTATAGCTTCGCTACAGGGTTTACATCCGCTTGGGCCTGTAGCTCAGCTAGGTAGAGCGATCGGCTCTTATGTGCGTTTCTTTGTTCTGACAAAGAAACCTGGCGTGAATTCCAGCCTAACTTCGTTGTTGGGGCATTGGCCACAGGGACACCGATCGGTCACGGGTTCGAATCCCGCCAGGCCCGCTTTTTATCTATCTCGACAAGGTAATATATCGTCTTTTTTCCCTATTTCATGAAAAAAACTTTATAGTTGAGATGTATTGATTAGATATAGAGGGATATTATGGGTCTCATTTCAAATATGGAAACAATTCATGGAAGAGAGATTGCACGTTTGATACTGTTGATGTTTATCCTGCTTGTAATATTCACTGGGTTTATTGCTTTACTTTTATTCCTCTTTATTCACTTTGGATTATTAGATAGATTTATCTGGCCTATACATACATTGTCGGTTGCATGGCCAATCTTGCTTTTGGGAGGTATCTTTCTTATTATTCCCTTTTGGTTGATTGTTTGGCGGTTTCTTGCAAAATATAAATTTGAAGAGAAAGTATTCTGCAAATAAAAATAAGAAAAAAGGATACATCCGGATTTTAATGCTCGAATTCTCATTTGTTCTGGGTCCTTGAGATACAAATCCCGCCAGGCCCGTATTTCACCTATCTGGTATAAATTCTTATTTTGAGATTTCCTCAATTATCCACAACAATATCGGATGCTCTTGTATCCCATCATTTAATTTACTCTTGTTAATGATCTGATCAATATTAATTGTTTTGGACTTATGAAATTCCCTGATCAATTTTGGATGGTCACGGACCTTTAATTCAGCTTGGATCCTCATGACAAATGATTTGACTCCCTCGTTGATGGCTGTCCAATCGATTTCCCCTGCCACAAAATCCTGGATTCGATCCATTTGCATTTTCTCATCCAATGAGGTCAACGAAAAATTCATGATATCTATATTCATGAATATTGATTCGATCATTACAACATCACAAAACAAGGAAAATTCGAACTCAGCTTTAGATATGTTGTAGACATCAAAAATATCCCTTACACTCATGCTTTCTCTTGAGAACATCGTGCAGAACTTATTTGCGAATAACTCTTCTTTCTGTGGTGTTTTTATATCAATATGCTGTCCGGTTACAGGATGGATGAATTCTTTAAACGTGTCGTTTTTTAGAATGGGAATTCTTCGCATATATCCTGTCTCAATCTTAATGAGATCTTTTAGGTTCTTAGAATTTATATATTCTATATAAAATCTGCACAGGTTATACATAGGCTGAATTTTAATACTTTCTCGATGGTATCCAAGATCATATAAGATCCTTTTGGTTTCTATGTCGATGTCATTCCTGACCTCCCCCCAGTCCTGTGAATTGACCTGTCTATAATTAAAATCCAAATCTTCAGACAATCTGGGAACGTTCAGATAGAGAAAATTCAATGCCGTCCCGCCATAAAAACTCAAATGATCCCTAAGAGTACTTATTTTATTCGTTTGAATCAAAATATCACATATTCTCTCGATTTTTTCTGAAATGGTATCCTGATACAATGAGAGATCCAAGTTCACACCTCTCTTATCAGCTCAGCAAAATCGAATGGGGCAAACAGTTTCCATTTTGGAATATATTTACCTCTATTGTTCTTCTTAATAAACAAATCTGGAGCGCTTTTCCCAATTGGATGTAGCCCTTTTTGTTTCTCAATATGTTTATAATATGGAGAATTTTTTATCATGATGTCAAGTACATATCCGCATTTTCGATAAAGGATCTGCTTATCATATATTTTAAGGATCTTTTGCACTTCATGGATTTTTACGTTACCGAGAGAATCTAGGCTCTTTAAAACCTCCTCCCATCCTCCGCAAAACTCAGGTCTATTTATGCATTCAACAAATGTTCTTGATGGATTGGAGACACAGATGCTTTGTCCCGAATATTTTATTGTTTCAATAAAACTTTCAATATCCCGAGTGAAAACTTTTTGAAAATTCAGGTTATCGTAGTAAAAAGGTTCAAATTTCGAATTAGGGGTTGTAACAATATAGCATCGATTGAAATCTGAATAAGCACATCCATGCAATTCAAGGGCAGTATGATAACCCAAATAATAATGTTTCCTGAGCTTCGCGCTGATCAGGTATTTATCAGGTTTTGATTTTCTTGTGGAATAGATATCGATACCGTGATATAATCCCCTGCGAATCCTTACCAATTTATTTTCTTTAACAAGTTTTGATAGATATTGATTATAAAAATACTTGTATTGAAGAGGTTTCCCGAATACAGAGAACATGATTTCATCTAAGTCATCAGTATTCACAACCTGTCTTTTCATGATCTCCGCGTATACCATATCAATCTTCTTCATGTGGGACACACTCGGCATAATATGAATGTAATACCTGTTTTTAACAGGTAGTATAAGGAGTTCATGCTTTTTATTACTTTCGGCGCAAAATCCTTGCTATACCTGTTTTTTGCAGGTATAAATGGAAGTAGAAGCCTTGAGCTTTCTTAGCGTCTGAAATTTCATCTTAGCCAAAAACCCGAGGAACAAATCCCGCCAGGCCCGCTTTTTTGCATTAATGATCAACAAAACATTTAAAAGCCAACAATCCAATTGATATTTTAGTATGAAAAAGAAGATATGGGCACAAGCATTCATTTTCATGTTACTGATCTCAATTCTGCAAATGACTCTCCCAACAGCCGCTGAGGAAACTCCATCAGGATGGACAGAGGATATCAGAATAACAGAAGTGGAGGGTAATTCTTCCTTAAGACCAAGAATTGCCTCAGACTCCCAAAACAACCTGCATGTTGCGTATGTCGATTACAGACATGGACCACCTGAAATCTATTATATGAAATTGGATGAGGAAGGAAACATAATAATTGACGAGACCTTAATTACAGTTCAGGACGCTGCAACATCGTACCATGTGGATGTGGCCTGCGATTCAAATGACAATATCCATATCATCTGGAGCGATATCAGAGATACGGGACCTGTTTCCAATATCGAATTGTACTACGAGAAACTGGATAACATGGGCAATACAATTGTGGATGAGTTGCGAATCACCCATGCCCCCCATTATTCACTGTACCCATCAATTACTGTGGATCCATCTGACAACCTCCACATCGTGTGGTCCGAAGAAGTGAACATAATGAGTGTTCTGCAGGAGGAGATCTACTACACCAAACTTGACAACAATGGGCAGACTCTGGTGGACGACCTGCCTCTGACAGGGCAGGACGGTGAGGAATCACTGTTTCCCGACTGCGAAGCAGATTCTGAGGGTAATATCCATGTGGTCTGGCTGGATGACAGAAATGAGACAGGAACCACAAAGTGTCAGGATGTCTATTATACAAAATTGAACAACAACGGAAACACGATAATAGATGATACCAAAACCTTTGTCCGTGCCGATCACTTCAGACCCAATATAGTCATAGACTCAAACGATTTGATCCATCTGACCTGCGGCAGCATGCCGAACTGGAAGGGAAATGTTTACAAACAGGTCTACTACATGAAATTGGATAATGATGGTGCTCCCATAGTAGATGAAAAAAGATTGACAAATGACGAGGAAAATGCAACGCATCCATCTCTTCATCTTGATTCCCAGGAAAATGTTCATATAGTATGGGAGGATGAGCGCAACCAAAACTCCGAGATATATTATATGAAAGTCAATAATGAAGGAAATATTTTAAAAGACGAGTTGAGGCTCACTATAAATGCCTCAAAATCTCTTTTTCCGGTAGTCGAATTGGACCATAACGATAAAGCCAACGTGGTTTGGGCTGACGGCAGGGATTATTTAGATGGGGACAGGATGGAGATATATTACAAAAGATATTTCGAGACTCAAATAAACATTCCCCCCACAGTACAAATCACATCACCTTTTGAAGGACAAGTGGTTGAAGGTATCGTTTATGTCCTAGGTACAGCCGCAGATGTGGATGGAACCATACAATTTGTGGAATTGAAAATCGATAATGGAAATTGGATCGAAGTGCAAGGAACATCATCCTGGAACTATTCCTTGAATACTACGACGATGGATAATGGACCATACGCGATTTATGCAAGAAGTTATGATGGATTTAATTACTCGATAGAGCAGCAGGTGAATATAATTGTGAGTAACATAGCCACCAATAATCCACCAACTGTTAGCATCACATCACCTTATGAAGGTGAGACTGTCTCAGATACCATTGATATCCAAGGCACGGCATATGATACAGATGGAACCGTGGAACATGTAGAATTGAGAATTGATAATGGTAATTGGATCGAGGTGGAAGGAACAACTTCCTGGACCTACCCCTTGGATACTACAACGATGGATAATGGACAATACACAATATACGTAAGAAGTTATGACGGATTGAACTACTCAACAGAACAGAGGGTAAATATTACTGTAAATAATGTTTCCCCACAACCCAATAATCCCCCCACAGTGGCTATCACCTCACCGCATGATGAGGATACGGTTTCGGGTACAGTCATTGTCAAAGGTACAGCATCAGATTTGGATGGAAATGTTCAGAAAGTGCAAATTAAAATCGATAATAAGGGATGGTTCACAGCCACTGGAACATCATCCTGGAGTTTTTCCTGGGACACAACCTCTGAAGTCGATGGTGAACATGCCTTATATGCCAGGGCAGAGGATGATAGAAATGAGCACTCATCTATTATATCAGTGGCTGTTACTGTCGATAATAGTATAAACTATCCGCCTACCTTGGAAATCATATCTCCAGCCGAAGGAACCGTATCTGGAATTGTGGAGATTGCGGGTACAGCATCGGATCCAGATGGTGACGGCACTATAACATCTGTGGAGGTTAAAATCGAAGGTACATGGGAAGAAGCAGAAGGTACAACAGATTGGACATATAACTGGGATACAACAGAGTTGGATGACGGGGAATACAATATATCGGCCAGGGCCTTCGATGGAACAGATTACTCCATTGTAGAATTTGTGATTGTTCATGTGGACAATCCCCATGCTCCCACCCTTTCCATCACCTCTTATATACCAGAAAAAGTCTCAGGGACCATTACAATAGAAGGCACCGCTTCTGATGAGGATGGTGATATCACACAGGTAGAGATTCAGATCGATTCTGGAAGTTGGGAAGAAGCAGAGGGTAAAACTGGCTGGAGCTTTCAATTGGATACCACAGAACTTTCAGATGGCGAGCACACAATCACGATAAGGGCTACAGATGATGAGGGTGAGTCCGTTGAGGAAACATTGACAATTGAAGTTGACAATGCAGAAGATTTAAGTGAATTACCCTTGTGGATGCTTTTGTTGCTGGTTGTAATTTTGATACTAATAGTGGCCATCATAGCTGCTTTGATAGGTGGGATATCATCATCAAAGGCGGCAGGCGTCGGTTCTGATAGCGAAATTAAACAATCTCAAGGTGCACTTCAAAGTTTGAGTTGCCCACAATGTGGTTTTGCTTTTCAAGCAGACACTAGAAGCCCACAGATTCAATGCCCAAATTGCGGTTTGAGTGGAAGTGCGTAATAGATTCCTGTCAAGGTAATAATTAAATTCAGATCCTTTAAAAAGAATCTTGAGTAATGCTTTTAATCTCATATTTATAGGATGCATAATTCCATACATCCACGGTACGATGTTTATCGAATGACATAGTGTGATAATTAATTATTTTCTGTATTTTTAATAAAAAATTTAGCATTGCCTTTCTAATAAAACATAATAATCTTTATTATATATAGGTGTGATACATAAATTATTAGGAATTAAATATCGTTCATAATTTATATGAATTGTGTAAAAGGAAGGTGTTTACTTAATATGGATATCTCAACAAATGAGATTTTAAATAAATTAGAGGGATATGAGTTTAGGAAATCAGTTCAAAAATGGATAAAACAGCTCAAAGAGACCCCATATCTAAGCGAAATATTAGGATACATGATGAAAAGATATTTTGATGTAAAGGTCGAAGAAAGGTGGGTCACTATTTATAAATTGCTTAAAGAAACAGGAATCCGGGGAAAAGAGAGTTTTTATAGAAAATCCATACCAAATCTAATCGAACTCGGAGTATTAGATTATAAAGAGGTGAAAATAACACCCTATTCTCAATTTCGTCGTTATGTAAAATTAAATGATGACTTTATTGATAATGTGATATATGGAATAGCCTCATTTAAAGAAAAAACAGAAAAGATATAGATATTTGTCGTTCTTGATTATAACATCATCATTCTTCCTAACAATTCGATTATTGTTTGATATTATATATATTTATATCATTCATAAACTGTATTTTAATATGAATTTGTCTTTTTAATCGCTCTAATTCTTTAATAAAGGCCTAATACAATTAGCGATTAAATCGTTATTTTTGACTGTATTCGAATAATAATTCAAATCTTTGCCAATTCTTCCTCGACTTTATTCACATAGTATACGGCCCATGCCTCTTCGAAAGATTCTAAGGATTCATTAAGCTGGATCCTCGCCTCTTCTCGTTTTCCCATATTTTTAAGAACCATACCAAATTCATAGTGCATAATTCCGTGTATATAGGGTGCGTAAATGTCTTTTAGATCGTCAAAAATTTCATTAAATACCGCTATAGATTTATCCCAATTCTTCTTAGTTGAGTAGACAAGGGCAACATTTAGTTTTACCCCTATGAGCATGTTTATATCATTTAATTTTTTAAAAAGTTCTTCTCCCTTTTGATTATATTCTTGGGCTTTACCTATTTGTCCAAGTTTTATATAAGCATGCGCACCATTCACCAGAGCACGCCCTTCTGCATCCTTGATTTGTGCTTTTTCACCTAATCGTTTCAGTTCCTCGAATCTTTCGATCGCCTTCTCATACTCCCCCTTATCATAATATAGCATGCCAATGTTATTGAGAACCTTTGCTTTGGTCCTTTGATCATCGATTATTCTCAAACGGTCAAGAGCCAATTCCCAAAAATATAAGGCATTTTTAAAATCCCCCTTTTCTGCATGCATTACACCAAGCTGATTGTAATCTTTTATTATGGTTTTCGTATCCTTTATAAGATTAGCCTTTTCTGCGCTTTTATTAAAATATTCAATCGCCCTATCATTCGCACCAATACGATGGTAAATTCCACCCAGGCCGCAGAATAACTCTCCTAGTAGCTCATCATTAAAAATTCTCTCTGAAATAGTAATAGCCTTTTCATAATAGGCGATCGCTGTAGGAAATAAGAACATATCAGCTTTTATGTTCCCCATTCGTTGATAAGCTTTTGCTATTATTATAATCTCGTTTAATTCTCTACTTAATATCAATGATTCTTTATAACAGTTTAGTGCCTTATCTCGTTCACCAATAATCTCGTAATTATCCCCTAAATCCAAATACAATTGGGCTTTTTTAACTCTATTCTCTCTTGAATTGTCTAATCTTTCCAATTCTGCATTTTGCTCAGAGATAACCTGTCTTAAATCTTCATTTTCTGGGGACAATCGAGGGTTACCCCCCTTTACTGGGACTAGGACCCAATGGTTCATAGTCCAAAATCAAACCAAGATCCATTTGAATATCCCAATCATTATCAATACTTAATAAGGCGTCTTCATTTACGCTGCCACCCCCTATATCATTGGTATTTTTCTGGGAAGAGGTGGGGATTCGAATAAGAGGTATAATCCAATCATGATTGCCATTTTTTCCATTCGGCGGATTTGGATTTTCGATTAAAAAGGCTACATAACTTTTCTTTCCCTCGGGATAATTTTTCAAAGGAATCATTATGTAGAAGTCAAGGGGAGGCTCTTCTAGGCCATCAACCCCTCCTGTTTTTGTGCTTCCCAAGACTGGTAGATTAAGAATGTCTTCCCCCAGATGAGCATCAGAGTAAGCCAAAATTGGTAGACCTGCAATAGCCTTGTTATTCTTGTTCTTTTCAGGGGTATTTTGAAGCTCAATGTAAATTCTACCCGAGGTATCTTCAGACACGGAAACATAATCTTTACCATTATCATCTTTAATAATTGGTAAATATTTTGTTTCATTCTCCCATATTAAATATTCTGACACTAGAAGTGGACTATTATTGTATAGATCATGTTCAGCTACAGGAGCATAATAATTCGATCCGTCAAACTGAACCTCATGTATTGTAATTGGGGTCCAGTAATTCCATGCCACCACACTTTCGGTATTTACTAATATTGCTAATATAAATATCAAGCCAACGGCTACCATTTTTTTCAATATCTCACCTTCCTTTTAGTTTTTATTTTGTTGTTTTCATTTTTGGGATTTTTCGGCTTAACGGTTCTTCCTATTTCTTCGCAACAATAGGAGTCCTAAACCCGGCATAAGGTATTCATTATATTGGTGTTTCTGACCCCTGATTTTCTTTATTTTTTATTTTAATGCAATTTGGAGATCTCATATATATGATAAAATTGGTAATATAAATAAATTTTGTATTCAGCATCTGATGTATGAAAAATTTCTTTTGATACATCAAAGAACTTACAGTAGATGTTCTTTTTTCAGGAATAGTTCTCATATCGGTAATAATACTTTAATGGATGATAATACTTTATTAACAGCTATTTTAATTATATCAACTATCTTATAAAGAGGGGAGGTGTAACAAGGATGTCAAATCATGATAACCTTGTTCAAATAGAAGATAGAATTCTAATTCATCTTTTAGATTCTGAGGGTTATAAGCGAATGTATGAAGTTCCAGTTGAATTAACTTCCAAAGGTATTGCACGATCGGTGGGAACAAATAGGTGCTATATTTCAACATTGATTAAAAAAATGGCAAGTCAAGGTTTTGTTCAAGTGTATATGGGTCGTGTAAAAAATGGGAAAAAGAATCAAAATTACTTCCTCTTAACATATAAAGGAAAAAATTACACTAAGAAATTGAAAAAAAGATTATCAAATCTTCCCATTACAATAATTTTATCCAATAATAAAATAAAAATGTTGAAGTTCAAAGATATTATCCCCTTTTTAAGGAAAGAAAAAATATGCGCTGATATCACTATTATAAATCTATGTAAATTAATATCTAAAAATGGGGTTATCGATATTAAAAATGTTGAGAATTTCAAAAATAAGAAATTTATAGATTTTTCCGCTGAGGCCCCAAATGTTGGGGATATTTATGGTAGGGAGAAAGAGTTAATTCAACTTAAAAATTGGATAGAGGATAAAAAACGGTATAATATTCTCTATATACATGGAATAGCTGGGATAGGAAAGACCACCTTAGCAGTAAAATTATTGGATAGTTATCGTGGAATAAAGCATCTATTTTGGTATAATTTTCATCCTCTAGATTCGACAAGAGGTATGTTATCAAAGTTAGCTAGATTTCTTTCGAAATTGGGACACGACAACCTTGAGAAATATTTAAGAACACGAATACATCTAGATTACTCAGAAATATCAACAATTTTAAAAACAGATCTAAGTGAAATAAATGCAATATTATTTTTTGATAATTTCCATAAGTCTTCTAATGAAATAAAAGGATTCTTATTTTATATTCTAAGGATACTTGCCTTTTCTTCAGAAACAAAGATTGTAATCTTATCGAGGGAGAATGTTCAGATTCAGGAAAAAAAGGATGAAATTATAAAGAAATTAATGGCTAATCTGGAACTTGAAGGTCTTGATTTTGAAAGTAGTAAGAAGTTACTTAAAGATATGAATTATGATAATAAAAATTTTAATGATATATATAAGCTCACTGGCGGTAATCCTCAATTTCTTAGGATAATTGCATTAAACGAAAATATTGAGGATTATATTTATGGCGAATTATGCTTAGATCTTGACGATGATGAAAAAAAAATCCTACAAATAATTTCTATATATCGTTTGCCCATTTCTTGGGATTGTATAAATATGCATGATAATATCGATTTTGAGAAGCTTTATACCCTTACAGAGAAATTGCTTTTGAAAAAGGATACTCACAATCGATACTTTGAACATAATATTGTAAAACGATTCTTCTATGATAGACTGTGCTCTTCAAAACAAAGGGAATATCATCTAATTGCAGCTAAATGGTATGAAAACAGAAATGAAGCGATAGATTTTATCGAATCTATTTATCATTATTTGAAAGCAGGAGATCATGAAATGTCTTCTAAACTTGTCATCAAACATTCGGACTCTATTTTAAATTGCAGATATACAAATGAATATCTTGATATCCTTGAAAAAATAAATGAATCCAATTTAGAAAATTACATTTAGTCTGAGATATTTCAATTAAAAGAAAAAACATGCTCTATTTACAGTAAACGGAAGAGAGCACGATCTTATTTCAAACAAAGGGCAGATATTGTCTCAAGGGTATAAAAAAACAAATTGAGATAAAAACTATTTGCTATTCAAATTTAATTTTCTAGAAATAAAATTACTGAGAAAAGGTTATGTATTTTATCAAGAAATTATTTATATTTCCAAAAGGAGTGACAGGATAGATAATTTATCGATAATTAATGGAATTATGTAGTATTTACTATGTTTCGATAAAGAATACATATTTTGATAATAATCGATATTTATAAAAGTTTTCTAAAACTCAAATATAATAATATATTAAGTTTTCTATACATTGGCTTCTGTTCTGATATAAATAGATTTTTATTAAATTATCATGAAATGCTTTTATAATACGATTTAGAAAAAGATATGAAAATTCAATAGGAGGTAAAAAAATGAGAAGAAAAATAGTAAGGAGATTTTTGAGCTTAATGCTCTGTATGGTGCTATTTATTAGTGCCTTTGTGAGCCTGGCAAATGTGAATGTGAGGGCAGAGGAACCCGAAGATCCCCCCACATACCCGACACCCATGGAGGACGAACCTAGCGGACCCCCAGAGATCGAATATAGTGTCTATTTATCTGAAGTAGAAACCAGATCAGAAAGTATGTTTCCAGAGATTCTCTTTGTAAATGCATTGGCAGATGTATCTCTCTCATTTAATAATAGGGGACAAAATCAGATCAGTGCCATGATAGTCGAAATATACGAGATTAAGTACCACTATTTAGTCCCCGATGGAGGCGATCTGTCGGACGGACCCTACACAACTACAGAAAATCATTTAACCATAATAGATTGTGGCGAAATCCTCCCTTCAGATGGAAAAGAGGTGACGTTTTCTTGGACACCTACTGACATCGGAGAACATAGTATAAAGCTGGTGATAAATTATCTCGAGGATTCTGTCGATATAGGATATGAAGAAGTGCTAACATTCAATGTTTTCAGAGACGACCTACCGATTATAGAAATTTCAAGTGATTGGATAATAGATACTGATACCGAGATGGATAATGTGACGATTATCCTTGAGGGTGACATAGTGGTTAACGAGGGTGCAAGCCTCACTTTGCGAGACAGTTATCTAAGAGCAGGTAGCCTTGACATATGGGGATTAGTGTGGTTCATTAATGTTGATTTTGATGTTGGTTGCTCTAATCGTGGCCAATATTATATATGGGTTCATAAAACTCCATTTCAGACCGGTATATTCCGCCTTTGGGGCTCGACTGTCTTTAACAATCCGCCAGATAAAACCTACTACTTTTGGGTTGACGGTATATTGGAATGTAGGGAATGGTGGATTTGGTACGATTGGTGGCCTCCTTTAATCGGACTCCGACGAAGTTCCATTAGAAATGTTTGGGGTCAAGACTTTGGTGGAATAGAGACAGGCGGAATCGAGTTAAGGAATACAGATCCTTCAGAGCAATCTTCGTTCAGATGGACAACTGTTAAAGAGTGCGATACTATTGGCATTGGATGTTACGGTAGCTCGCCTATCATTTTCCCCTATTGTGTGTTAGAATATTGCGGCTATATTTTAGGGCCTTCCCCTTGGGGTTTTGGCAAAGGCTTATATGCAGAAGGATCATCAGCTAATCCAACGATTCAGTGGAGCTGGGTTAGACATAACCGTGGAATATTTAACTATGGTCACGGTATGAAGATAAAGGATGGTGCCTCAGCAACAATTCTTACTAACAATATATATGATAATACTTATATGGGTGTATTTTGTTACTATTCATCGTCAGCAGTTACAATCAATTCTAATAGAATATACGACAATACTTACGGAATATATTGCTATTATTCCTCAGCAACGATTTCATTTAATATAATATCTTCAAATAGCTATGGGATAATATGCTCCCGATCGGGAGCTTCTATTAGCGGCAATACCATATCCAGTAGCTACTATGGGATACTTATATACTGGACTCCATCCCCAAGTATAGAGGATAATAATTTCATAATATCAAATACCTATTATGGTATCTATATGTATAGCTCCTCACCATCAATCGAAAATAACGAAATCAGCTCTAACGGATACGTAGGCATTTACATGCTCTACTCCTCACCGACTATCGAATATAATGTTATAGCCTTAAACGGCTACACATGGGAGGATGACTACGGCGGTATCTATGGTTATTATTCTTCGCCAGCAATCGAGGACAACGAAGTCATTTCTAATGATGGATGGGGGATATGGATGCAGTATGAAGCCCCAGTTAACGCAGCCACTATTGGAACAGATAATACATATACACCAGAAAATGTTAGGGGAAGAGTGTGGCAACAATGGTGGATGAGAGTAAGGACCATGGCCGCAGATGGAGGTCATGTTGCTGAAGCAAAGGTGAGAATAAGGGATTGTTGGGACACGATTGTATGGGAAGATTACACAGCGATGAACGGATATACACCTAGAATAACATTGACACAGTACAAGATATTCAATGGGCAAATTACGAAGTACTATTACACCCCACATACTGCTTATGCATGGAAACATACTTATGCGGCTGTAGATACCGTGACACTGGATCATAACATAGATCTTGTGTTAACCCTTGGTTTCAAGCGATACGCCCTGCTAATAGCTCCGGTAAGGGCTCAATGGGAAGATTGTTTGAAAGTAGACATCAGGGACATGAGAAATTATCTACTGGATAGGGGTTATTTAGAAGATCGGATTATTTACCTCACCACGAAAAATTTCCCTGTGGAACCAAATGAATGGTACATAGATGGAGATGCCACATGGCAGAATGTAAAAGATGCACTTGATGCTTTGGAATCAGGTGGTACTTATACCTTTGAACATTCAGATGGAACCACAAACACGCAAACCTTTGATGCCTCAGACGCCGATACAATGATTTTCATATCTATGAAGGACCATGGTGGTCAGAGTCGGTTAGATGGTTCGCCAGGCGATCCACGACCATACGATGAGGCTACAGACGATTGGGACGAAGCATTCTGTACTTACGGTAACCCAAGCAATATTTGGGATCCCGCGTACTTCTGGTATGACGACGAATTGGACATAGAGTATGATCAAATTATATACTGGAGACTTATCTTCGAGATGATGGCTTGCCATGCTGGCGGTTTCTTGCCCGATTGTGCTGGCCCAATGAGGCTGGTCGTGTTAAGCTGTCAAGAAGCAGAGAGTTCATGGGGCGTTCCACCCTATTATGACATATACGATGGGTTAGTATCGGCGCCCACTGATTATCTCGTCGATGATGACTTCGTCTCCATCGAAGAAGCACATCAATGGGAAGCAGACACCATACCTCCAGGTATACCGCAAAATCCGATATCAGATGACCAGATACCAGGAGAAACGTTTCTCTAATTAATAAGAAGAATATATCCCCCTCCCTACTTCCCTCCCTAACCAAAATATTCAAATGTAACATATGATGCCAAAAGGACTCATATAAAGGCATCAACTATATGAAATGGGAGGGGGAAAACCATTTTATAATTAAGGAGTACCAAATATCAACTGAAAGTAGGAAAACAAGAAGGATAGCTCATCTTTCTCTTTTAAAAAAAGAGGTTCAATTTAAAAAGGAGGAAGATCATCAATGATGTCATTTATGGAGTCTGAGGTGGCTAAGGGAGTAATCCATCAATCAATAACAACTATGTTATCAATAATCGGAGAGAAATGTCTGGGTCAGTATGGTTTTTTTAAAAATGATCTCTAAATAACCATTGAATCAACATGGAATTTGTGAGGCAGTAGCCGTGTGTCTTATTATTCTTGGAATGTTTCTCCCCAAAGGAGAGTATTATCCTAATAGACGCTTCTTTATTAATCTCTTCGATACTAAAACCTAAGGGCAAAAATAAATTAAACTGAAATGTATTCCTACAATAAAAAAAAGTTCATATATCAACCTCGAATAGGTAATTGAAATGGAAGAAGAAGGAGATACAATAGATGAAGAGGGCCTACAGGAAAATGGCGATTTTGAAGAACCTTCTGATATACCAACAAAAAACCGTAAAAAATTATTTTTTATTATTATTGTAATCGTTGTACTTTTGGCTGCGATTTTGGCATCAGTGATCTATTTCATGTTCTTAAGTCCAGAGTCTGAGGAAAAGGAAGAAGAAGCTGAGTTAACCTCAGATAACCTCCACAAGGCAGACTATCCTGGTGAAACAATAGAATTTGATTTCACGGTCTACAACCTAAATGCAAAGCAAGATGTTTTTTCACCTTCTGTGTCAGGCCTGCCTTCTGATTGGGTGGTGATCTTGCCAGACTCTATAACAGTTGAGGGGAAAGAATCCAAGCAAGAATTTATTTCTGTTATACCATCTTCTGCAACTGCTTTGAATAAGACATATTCATTTACGTTTAAAGTCACCTCAAAAAACATTAATCAAATATATACCCTAGAATATAAATTGACAGTATTAAGAACCTATGGTGTTGAGCTATTTTGCCCCAATAATTCCAAGGATGCATTTCAAGGGAAATCCCTCGATTACAGTTTAGTTATTAACAACAATGGAAATGCCGAGGATACAATAACCTTAACTTACAATCAAAGCCAACTGCCAAGTGATTGGAGCATATCATTTGAATCTGATTCCATGAATGTCCCAGCTTTGTCTTCTGAGGCTGTGACATGCACTATAAATACTCACTCAAATTCTCCATTAAGAAGGTACGATATTACAGTAATTGCCACTTCTGAAGGGGGCAAAAGTGATTTGATCTGGTTAAACACCACTTTACATTCGATACTGATTACAGACACACCACATAGGCAAGGTTACCCAGATGAAGAATTATTTTATAATTTTACAATAAACAATCCCGAAAATGAGGACGATGTTTTTTCACCCCAAATATCAGGTCTGCCTTCTGATTGGATAATATCCATGCCAACAACCATATCAGTTGATGGTGATAAATCAAATAAAACTGGGTTCTCGATTACACCTTCACTTGAGACAGCAGTGAACAAAACCTATATATTCATGTTGAATATCGCATCAGCAAATACTCAAGACACTTATATAATAGGATTTAAATTAACAGTTTTTAGATTGAGCTATGGTGTTGCGCTTTTATGCTACAATAATTCTCATGATGCTGATTCCGGGAGGTCAACCTATTATGCCATAGTGGTCAATAATACAGGCAACGGAGAGGATACTATTTCCTTTTCGCACGAGTTCCTTCCAAGCAACTGGATCATATCATTTGAATATAATCCCATCATTGTTGATGGTTATAGTTCTGAGGTTGTAATCATAAACATCACCACTCACCCTGGCACCTCAAAGGGAAGATTCGATGTAAAGATAACTGCCACATCAAGCGGGGGACCCACTGCCTGCATATGGCTGAACACATCAACTATTAAGGATTTTGAATTCAGGGTCGTAATGGATGGTGATAAGATTCAGGTAAATTATATAGGGACACTGGTAGATGGTTCGATTCTAAACACCTCCTATTCTGAAGTGGCAAATAATGATGATTACCCAAAAAGCGAATTCTTTACACTTTGGCCAAGTTATTCTCCTCTCAAAGTTCAAGTGGGTGCCATGGATCCTGAGCCCTCAGATGAATATATGACAGTAATAGAAGGATTCTGGGAAGCGGTTTTGGGTCTAAAAGTAAATGAAACAACAGTGGTCAGAATCCCTCCCGAGAAGGGATACAATTATCCAGGTTATCCTTTATATGGAGAGACACTTATTTTCGAAATCACTGTGGTCAGCATAGACAACTAAAACCTGACGTGATTAAGAATGGAATTTAATCTGGCATTTTTCAAAAAATACCTATCTGCATCAACTTCTAAGGAAAGTATATAGCTCTACCCCTGTCAAGTTCACTTAGTTTGATCCTCACGTAAGAGTTGTCAACGGTACGTATGATATTACCTGGCCAACACCCTGTTCCTGTGTTTGCAGTGCCGATTTCATTAGTGGTGAATCTTTGGCCACAGTTTCTACATACCATTTTATTACCGTCCTGATAGTAGCCCTTCTTTTCCTTAAAACAAACATCGCATGCATCAAAGGCTGTATGTATGTCACCGTCCGATCCCCTGACAACAAAGAACTTAACATCCTTTCCATTTGAATCGTAGCTGTAGAACGAAGCAGATGTTGAAACATCTGAAATCGGTATAACGAGCTCATTGCCGATTATCTCGTACGGGGAGGAATAGTCGGTTTCACCACCCGGCGGAGGGCTTGCTATTCGAACTGCCAAGGCTATGATAACCACTATGATAAAAAATGCTATGGCACCTTTTATTACCTTCTTTTCCGTCTCTGCCTTTTTAAACTCCTCTTCACTCTTTTTTCTGCTCATCCGATCCTTTCTATTGTTCGAACCTTTTTTATTTTTACTAGATCCACTTTTTTTTGCCATTTATTCACCTCATAAATCATATTAATTAATTTGATGAATCCTCAGTTATCTTTCCATCTACCAACTGAATTATCCTTTCACCCATTTTACCTATACTCAAGTCGTGGGTGACGAGCATTATTGTATGCCCCTCGGAATGAAGGGATTTCAAAAGCTCTAATATCACAGAGCCTGTCTTTTGATCAAGGTTTCCTGTTGGCTCGTCTGCAAGAAGAATCTGGGGCTCGCAAACAAGGGCCCTTGCAATTGAAACCCTCTGCTGCTCTCCCCCAGACATGTGAGATGGGATATGATCCATCCTGTGCGAAAGCCCCACCCGCTCCAAGGCAGCTTGCGCATCATCGTAATCGAACTTTCTGCCATAAAGGAAATACTGGGATAGCATAACATTTTCAAGGGCGGTGAGATACGAAACCAGGTGAAACTGCTGGAATATGAAACCAAAGTTCTCTCTTCTGAATCTTGTTAGCTCCTTTTCCCGAAGGCGGGTAACCTCGGTGTCTTCAACAACCACTCTTCCTTTGGTGGGCTTTTCAAGACAGCCGATTATGTTCAAAAGGGTTGTCTTCCCACCTCCAGAGGGGCCCATTATTGTGGCCCACTCCCCCTTTTTTACATCAAGTGTTACTCCGTCCAAAGCCCTTGTATTTGGGCTGTAATCCATGAAAATATCCTGGACGTTGATTATACTCGACACTCTACTCCCCCCTCAGAACCTTGGCAGGCTCTATTGAAATCGCCCTTCTCACCGGAAATGCACTTGCAAGTACAACCACTGCTATGGAGATTCCCAAAACCAAGGGCAGAACAGATATTCTTGGTGAAACAGAAGAGCCAAAGACACTCATTCCAATGAACTGGGCTACACCGAGCCCAACAACGTAACCGAACAACCCCCCTATTAAACCAATTACCAGAGCCTCTAAGAGAAAAAGGCTGGCGATCTTTTTATTCTCGGCGCCAATTGCCTTCATCATCCCTATTTCTTTTGTTCTCTCCACAACTGAGGTTGTCATGGTGGTCATCACACCCAGGGCAGAAGCCAAAAGCGCTACAGCAGCAACAAGGAGCATCAGCTCCTCGATTTTTCCAAGAATTTCCATCTCGGCCCTCACCATCTGCTTTACTGATTTAGCCTGTGCATAGGGAATCTTTTCCTCGATTTCTTGGGCTATTACCTCAACAGGACACCCTATGCAGAGGGCGCTCACCTGGACTGTGCTCACCTTTCCAAGGAGGTTTGTTAGGCTCTGGGCCAAATGCAGAGTTACAAACACCTGATTATCTTCTGAACTTCCAGTGCTGACTATTCCCACCACATTCACATCATGTGTAGATACATTCTGTGTATCATTATAGGAAACTGAAAAGGCATCTCCTATACCCACTCCAAGTATTTCCGATACACCTATACCAATAATGGCACTATTGGTATCGTTTCTATCATCTATCCAACTACCCCTCACATCCCACCAGGGACTTATCCTTTTGATTTCGTCGAACCAAACACCAGATAAAACTGTCTTTTGATTCTCCACTGTGACAACTGAATAGAGGTATGGCGCATATCCTAGGACATTCTTTGCCCAGGATATCTCCTTGATCTTGGGCAGGTCTGATTCCTCAAGATACCTCTGCTCAGTCACTGACCCGTAATCCACATCGCCTATGGAAACTGGTATGCTCTCTGATCTCGGCACAAGCAGAATGTTGGCACCGTATTGCCTGAATTCTAAGCCAACTTTCTCTTTGATATTAAGGGATGTGGTAACAAGTGCACCTGTGATGGATGCACCCATAATCACTGCCACTATGGCGATTGCAATCCTTGACTTCCTGCGAATTAGAGATTTTCCAAGGACTCGAAGAAGCATGTTTACACCTGTTGTAAAGCAAGTAATATGTCAAAGTCATATATTAGGATGTTCCAAAAAATTTATATAAGATGAGTGCTTGTTTACAATTGATGTAAATAACCACTGGATTGAATTTTACGGTTGATGTAAACATGGTGAAATTTTCCAGGATCAACATTGAATCTGATGGGCTTGAAAAATTCTTTTCTCCAAACGAGGTCAGGATACTGCAATTGCTCTGGGAAAAGGAAAGCATGACCTCAAGTGATATAAATGGATGTATCAACGACCTTTCCCTTGCATGTATTGCAGGCACCCTGGATAGATTGGTAAAGTCAGGAGTTGTAAAAAGGGAGCTTTTGGAGTCAGAGTCCAAGGTCAAATATATCTACCGTCCTGCGTACACAAAAGAGGAGATTGGAAATCAGATTTCCGAAAGAATTATAGAGAGCCTAATTGATACATTTGGCGACACTGTAACCGAGACCCTTGGTAAGTACAAGAAGGAGTGAACACGTTGTTTGAAGCTTTTGAATGTTACTTCAGCTGTCTTGCAAGATCCGAAACTGGATACATCATGTTCGGTATGATTATAATTGCTCTATCTCTTGGTACGATCTTTCTATTAACAAAAAAATCCCATCATATGTTCCTCTCCCAGATGGTCACTGCATTTGCAGTGATGGAAGGTTTTAGGCAAATGACATGTTCCATGGCTGCTTATGTTTGGATTTATCTCGGTATTATTTCAGGAGCCATGGTGTTTCTAGGAATGGTGAATGTTGCCTTTGACAGGCACATTCGGAATCTCGAAATCATGGATGCGCAATTTCTAAGAGGGCTCTCTGCAGAGCTAGGATGCAGGATATACCTTTTGGACACGCAGAAGATCAAGGCCTTCACACACAAGCGGAAAATCTACGTATCCGTGGGTCTTGTGGAGCTTCTCGAACCAGAGGAGATCATAGCTGTGGCTGCGCATGAGCTCTATCATGTCAAACACACTCCAAACAGGTACATGGCTAACTTCCTTGCAGTTGCCTCACTTTGGCTTCGAAGCTACAGGGACGAGGCAAAGGCAGATGGATTTGCAGCAGAGCTTGCAGGAAGGGATAACCTGATTACTGCACTTAAAAAACTGAAGGTGGCAGGACTTAAAAAAAGAGAAAAAAGAATAGCGGCCTAGGCTCTTGTTTTTGACGCTTTTTTTGTACCTAAATCTAAGTTCCAATCCAAAATCCACAATTTCCCGAAACATTTAAGATACCCAATTGACATAGATTAATCGAGGTCTTCATATGACAGGAAGGGAGATTGAACCTTATGGTCTTGATACAAAGGAAAGCGAGAGATTTCTCGCGAGAGCGATTTTTCCCAAAATACTTGTGGCCACATTGGTAATAATCGGTGTAGTTATAACACTTCTTTTAATATCCAACCATGCACAAGCAGGGGATTATGGAGTAGTGATCCATCACAATACTCCCAGAAATGGAATCGGTAATGTGACCCCCGGTATCGACTTTCAATATACGTTAGACATCATAAACACAGGGATCGATAACGTAGGTGAAGACATCAACTTCACAGTGGAACTGGATGCAGCTAGCGTTGCTGCAGGATGGACTGTGACACCTTCAGGAACCACAATTATCCCTGGCCTTGAAATGGGTATCGACAATAAAACAACGGAGATCGTAACGGTTAGAGCACCTTCGGATGCAATATACGACGATACTGCGATAATCAACATCACCGTGGATGTTATTGGCCATAAAGGGGATGTGGGATGCTTAGATTCCCTGCAATTACGAGCTAATGTTGTAATGGTTTACGACTTTGAGCTGACTGAACCCTCATCCCTAAGTGCTGCAGTAAATGTAGGCAGCTCTGTTACCTATCAATTCAGAGTTAAGAATACTGGTAATTCAGAAAATACATATATTCTTGATAAGAATGACCAAGATAAGTCGCCTAATGGCGGAGGAGATCAGTCTGGATGGGGTTCTTTTGCATTAGGATCAGAGCCTACAACACCGATTTCATCGATTACCTTATATGCTGATGAGATCGAGACAATATTATTCACAATCAATGTCCCATCCAAGAGCGATCCTGATTTTGCGGTATTAACAGCACCACTGGAAATGCAAGCGAAGGTTTCATCAGAAAAGGGAACAGTTACTCCTCAATCCTTTACCACAACCACCACAGTTAATGCCATTTATGACATCGAACTCTCCTGCACGGCGCCTTTCAATACAAAGGAGGCAAAACCAGGAGATTCTCTCTACTTCACCTTGGCGGTAAAAAACAATGGAACAAATGAAGACAACTTCGAGATCAGGATTTCGAGTATCGATGAAAGTGTGTTTCCACAATATCCTTCCGCCCGGACAACTCCGAATGTTCAAGTGGATGATGTTTATCCAACAAATGCCGATTTCTTGGTAACAACAGATAAAACCAAGGCATTGGTGGGCTCCTATGACATAGAGATAACAGTCACCTCTAATAAGGACCGCAGTGTCAGTAAAGTAATAACACTTACAGTTGAAATAACACCCTTGGCAGAGGTTGAGATAGATCCCGACACTCAAACTGACAGAGGCGAACCAGGAGATAACATCATTTTTGATATAAAAATATATAACAAGGGCAACGCCCGGGACAACTTTACCATTGAATTAGAAGGTGAATATAAGGAATGGGGCGAGATTCTGGATATCGAAGAGAATCCGATCCCTGGGAAGCAGATAACACTGGACGCCGGTGCCTGGCAGAAAATCCTCATCAGAGTAACGATACCGACCACAGGTGAAACCCAAGCAAATAAGCCATATACTATAACCATAAGGGTTGAATCCCTGAACACAGAGGATGTTTTCGCAGAGGGCCAGGTTACCATCACTGTCGAAGATTTTGTGGATTTGGATCTCGAATACTCGGGCGGCGGAGAACCCGAAAAGGACTATGATCCAAACAAAAAATCTCCGAAATTCTCGTTTCGGGTGACTAACAACGGCAACCAAGATGAAAGTACAGTTAAGATAATAGTTAAGGAATCAAATTGGGATTACACACCCTACACCATTCCAACCACATTGGATCCCGGCGGAACTACGACCTTTACAATAGAGTTCACAGTCCCCTCTGATGCCGATGAAGACACTTACGAGATGAAAGTGGTACTGGAATCTAATGTAGATCCCTCGAAAAATTCCAATGAAGTGCCCATTAAGATAACAGTCATAAAACCAGATCTCGTCATTTCCTCTAGGGACATCAAAGGCCTTGAGGATCCTGATGAGTTGAAGGCAGAAATTGGAGTTCAAATTCAAATTACAGCCAAAGTCTGCAACGAGGGAACAAGTACGGCAGAGAGCATACAGGTCAAACTCTATGATGGAATCAACGTCAGAGGGACTGCAACCATATCTTCATTAGGACCTGGAAAATATGAGAACGTTACATTCAGATGGACAGTTGTCGCCGAGCAGGTGGAGCTAAAAGTGGAGGCCAGCCCAATCAAGGAGAGCAATATGGACAACAATGGTGACACCATATTCCTAGATCTCAGACCCGATTTCTCATTTGTTGGTGAGGAGGTCAACTTCAGTAATTCCAATCCAGAACCTAAAGAGAAGATCACCATAACTGCCTACATACGAAACGATGGTGGAGATGCAGAGGACATCTCGGTGACTTTCTTATATGCTGGAAAAGCCATCGGTTCAAAGATGGTAGATTTGATCTACGGAGAAACTGGAGAGGTTTCCATTAAATGGGAGGTTCCTAATAGACCAGGCGAGTCCTTGTCTGTTGAAGTGGAGATCTACCATCTAAACGGAGTTGAACTAGAAAAATCGAGCGGAAACGTCAAGGTTGCTGAGAAAGAAGATGGGGACAGGGACCTTCTACCTTCTACTTTCCTTTGGATACTATCATATATCATAATTGGAATCGTTGCATTATTGGTAGGTTTATTATTAGGAAGAAAAGGAAGGGTGGAACCTTTTCAGGCTCAAAAAGAGCTCCCATCTACAACCTATTATAAAGAGGAATTTCACCATATAAAACCAGAAGAAGAAAATTTAAAAGAACCTTCAATAACAGCACCTCCGCCTCCGCCTCCACCCCCCCCACCTCCTCCACCACTTTAAAAAGAGAAATTCCCCCTAAGAAGTATGGACTTATTATAAGACACAGAATTTTTACTAAAATCCACAATTTCCCGAAACATTTAAGATATCGCATCCATATTGCCTGGCTGAGGTAATTCCATGATGGGAAGGGAGTTTGAATCCTTTATTGACGGGAATCTAGCCAGCGAGAGATTTCTCGCGAAAAGGATTTTTCCAAGAATACTTGTGGTAATGTTAGTAATAATAGGTGTGGTGATAATACTCCTTTTAATATCAAACCATGCCCAAGCTGGCGACTATGGAGTCGAAGTACAATACAATACTCCTGCAAATGGCATCGGTAATGTCACTCCCCAAATTGACTTTGAATATTCTGTGGATATCATAAACACTGGAGACAATAATACAGGGGAAGACATAAATTTCACAGTCACGCTGGATGCCCAAAGTCAAGCTGTAGGGTGGACGGTAACACCCAGTGGCACAACGATAGTACCGAATCTTCAGATGGGTTCTGTGAATAGGACTACTGAGACTTTAATAGTGAGGGCTCCTG
This sequence comes from Thermoplasmata archaeon, assembly GCA_020348445.1. GTDB lineage: Archaea > Thermoplasmatota > Thermoplasmata. The sequence goes on along the minus strand of CP070751.1, from coordinate 2,777,536 downwards.
GAGATGCAATGCACCAAGATTCCGCAATCATCAACATTACTGTGGACGTTATCGGGCATAAGGGGGAGGTTGGATGTCTGGATTCGCTTCAACTCCGTGCAAATGTTGTACAGGAATTTGGAGTCAGGATTGAAACGCCAGGAGGAACCAACAAGGATGGTGATCCAGGAGAGATCATATCTTTTGGGATCTGGGTAACAAATGATGGCAACGGCAACGATACATTTTCTTTTTCCCATACAGGGGCCGAACTTGGTCAGTGGAGCGTGCCTGATATTGATTTGGAACCCGACGAGACCATGATCGTCTTTTACAATTTTTCAATAGACGCAAAGCACAGCCCTGATATTATCCCAATAACGTTGAACGCCACATCCACAGGTAATACAAGTGGTCCAACATATGACACTCTCGATATCACAATAACAGTTAATCCAACGTATTCCTTTGAACTCACCTCGACTGCACCTTCCAACAAAAAAGAAGGGGAGCCGGGTGATGACGTTGTTTTTACATTACAGGTGAAAAACACAGGCACGGTAACTGATTCGTACGAGTTTTTTGCAACCAGCTATGACGCTGATATATTTACTGTTTCGACAATAGCAGATATAACAAATCTTGATGTTGACTATACAGAGTCAACCACAGTCTCCATATCAATTACTCCTGATCGTTCAAAGGCTCTAGTTGGAGAATACCAAATAGAAATCAGAGCTAATTCCATTGGTGATCCCGGTGTAAGTCATCTCATTGTACTCACAGTCGAGATTACACCCCTTCCAGATGTAACATTAACACCCGATAATCAGGGGGATGATGGCTATCCGGAGGATATTATAGATTACTTAGTCGAAATCCAAAATTCCGGCAACACTCAAGATACCTTTTTGTTGACGCTAGAAGGCCCCAACAAGGATTGGGCAGAGATTTTGGACACCTCCGAGAATCCCATATCTGAAGTTACACTGCAGGCTTTGGGCGTTCCAGGTTACTTTGTTGATGTTATCGTGAGGGTAACGATACCAGGTGCTGGTGAAACCATAGCATATCAGATATATCCTATCACCTTAAAAGCGACTTCAACAATTTTAGAGGGTGTTCACGATTCAGCAATGGTTTCAACCAATGTAGAGCAATGGGTGGAGCTGGATCTTGCTTATGCAGGCAGTGGATTACCCCAAAAGGATTATAATCCAAATGAAAAATCTCCAGAGTTCTCATTCAGGGTAACCAACTACGGCAACATAGACGAGGACAGCATAGAGGTTATAGTGGGGGATCTCCCAGAGGATTGGGACTTTACTCCCAAGATTATCCCTGATATTTTGGAACCTGGTGAAACAATAACCTTTCAAATAGAATTTACAATACCCCCTGATGGGGATGTGGACGATTATGAAATGGATGTTTATGTTGTATCATCAGCTGATCCATCAGTGGAATCCCAGCATGTGGTTATCACGATATCTGTGGTAATGCCAGATCTGGTTATTTCCTCGGGGGACATTTCAGGACTCGAAGACACAGAATATCTAAAAGGTCGTGTGGGAACTGCTATTACGATAACAGCTACTGTTCATAATGAGGGCACAAGTAGGGCCGAAAGTATTCAGGTCAAATTCTACGAGGGCAGCACTGTGGTGGATACCAAATCCATTTCCTCCTTGGATCCAATGGGCCAGAGGGATGTAGACTTCAGATGGACCGTGGTGGCTGAACAGGTAGAGCTAAAAGTGAAGGCAGTACCGATACAGGAGATAAACGAGGGCAACAATGAGGCTACCATATACTTGGATCTCAGACCTGATTTCTCATTTTATGGAGAAGAGATCAAATTCAACAATTCCAATCCCAATCCCAAAGATAGGATCACGATCACTGCCTATGTGCAAAATAATGGTGGGAATGCGGACGATATCTCTGTGACTTTCCTGTACGGGGGAAAGGCCATCGGCTCAAAGAGCATTGATTTGGACTTCGGAGAAACTAAAGAGGTGTCCGTTGACTGGGAGGTTCCTGATAAGGAAGGTGAGTCATTAATATTAGAAGTGGAGATAGACCATTCTGATGCAGCTAGAAAAGAAAAATCTAGCAAATCCATCGATGTTGCCGAAGGAGATGGAGACGGTGATGGAGATGGTGATGATGGGGTTGGTGGTGATGGTGGAGATGGGGATGGTGGAGATGGAGATGGTGGAGATGGAGATGGTGGAGATGGTGGATCTGAACCTGGAGATAAGGAAGGTGAGGGATCGCAGTTCGATTTCATATGGATACTATTGTGTATCATAATCGGTGTAGTTGCATTACTTGTGGGGTATCTTTTAGGAGGAAAAAAGGGAGATAAACCAGCTCAGGTACAAGAAGTTATTCCGAAAGTTGTGACATATGAGGGGCAAAACACAGGATGGGAATCAAACAGAAGGATAAATCCACAAGAACCATACAGGAGGCCGCCGTCACAGCCTCCTCTTTATTAGAAAGAACAGAATTTTTATTAGGTCTCACTTTTAGATCTCTCTGCCTTGTAATTCCTTACAACTCTGAAATATTTCTCTTTCCTTTCTTGATTATGAGACTCCAAATCAACCTTATTGCCCATCTCGATTTCTCCTTAGATGAGTTATTTAATTAACCTTTTTCACGCAACTCCCCATATCCCATCCGTAGAACACCAGCCTTGTTGATGGAAGGCCAAGGTCTCTTTTTCCTTTACCAAAGATATGGGATAGTTCGAAAAAAGTAAGAGCATACAGATGATTCTTTATTGCTTTTTTTCAATATATCTCATTTTAATAGATATATTAATATATTTGCTCTGAGTTACAATAGACGATATTTATGCAGAAATTGTCGGGAAACATGAGAAAGGTTCTGTGCGGAATCTCCCATTATCCAGAAGAAAGCAATAAAATGTTAGCAAAAATACTCTCTGTTAATACCTCCACAATTTCTACTGCTAAACAAAGATTAAATGAGAAAGGGATGATAAAGAAAAAGTATGTTCCTGAGTTCTTCAATATTGATTCGGGTTTAGTTATAATTGCAAGTGGGAAATATCGGTTTCAGTTCCCCAATGATGTCCGAAATACTATAACAGGTTTTGTTACACACCCCGCTACTCCCTTTTTCATGGCTTCAGATAATATATCATGGTTGGTTATGGGTCTGGTTCCTCCAAAGGAAAGCGATCTTTTAAAAGAACAAACCTCCACAGTCAATGAGCAATATATAAATGAAATGACCTTTGACATAAATAAAATCTGGTTCGATACAGATAATGTGAAAGTTTGGAGATATTTTGACTACGGTCATCTGTTGTGCAAAACACTCAATATAAATATACCAGCAAAGATTAATCATAATTTATCAACATGGTCTTTTGATGAATTAAAAAAGAATGAGAAGATCATTATACAGAGCCTTTTAAGAGATTCGCAGCCTTCTGATTTCCAACGATCACAAACTATAAATGTATCGCATCCAACCATAACCAAATTAAGAAAGTCACTTATTAAACGGGGTATCGTAAAAAGCACCATCAAACCAAATCTCAGCGACTTTGGTTTCTCGATATTGGCATGGTTCAATATCAGACTAGAGGGTAAGGTAGTGGAAAAAAAAATACTTTCCAACTTGTGTTCTGATCCCACTATAATATTATGTGTAAATGATAAAGATAATATATTTATACTATCTGTCTTTTTAAATATTAGGGAACTGTTAAACGGCCAGCAAAAGATCAATGATTTCATGTCCAATACCATTATATCTTACGAAAACATCAATTTTAATTATTTTTCTTTAGATAATTCCAGTTTTAATGTGAATTTAAATCCTGAGCCAACCACTAAAATGTTTGCCTCACCATCCGGAGAGAAAAAAGACATGATTTCAGAAGATACAGAACAACAACTTATGAATATATTAAAGAAGTATTTTGCTTTAGAGGAAGCAACATCCATCATTACAGAGGTTAAAAAAGATTTGGATCTTGAACCTTCTAAAAAAGTCCCTTCAAAAACGGTCTTGAGCATGATATTGGAATTGCTAACTGAACCCAAATATATATTACCACTTAATAAAAATGATAGAACCTCTTTGCAGGCTGTGCTGATCGAGAAATTAAATTATCTGCGAGCCTTAACCGATATTCAATATAGATTTGGAGATTCTGGAAAAAAGAATAAAGTACTTATTGTAGAAGATTCGAAGGTCATGGTTGATTTATTAAAGGATATTTTTTCCGAGGCAGATTTCGATGTTGTTGGTGCGGTTGACAATGGCCAAGGCGCTTTCGACCGTTATAAGGAGCTGTGCGAGAACGATGTTAAACCCGATGTTGTCCTAATGGATATATTTGTAAAAGGAGGAAACGGGATCGAGGCAACGAAGAGGATTATGGACTATGATCCCTCAGCATGCATTGTGGTTTTTACATCATCGCTAGACAGCAAGATAAAGACAAAATTAACGTCAATGGGTGTGGACGAATATCTTATAAAACCTGTAACTAAGATCCAACTTATAACCACTCTGGAACAATCCATAGCCAAAAGAAAGGGGATGATGAAATGATGGAAAGGAAAAAAAATGAATACCAACATGATTCTGTAGAAAAGGTTCTTCAAAAGTCCGATGAAATATACCGCACTTTAGTAGAAACATCTGACGATATAATTTTTACTGTAGATCTTATGGGAAATTTTCTGTTTACCAATAATGCGGTTCAGAAACACCTAGGCTATTCTGAGGAGGAAATGAAAAAGATAAATGGATTTGAATTGGTCCACCCAGATGATCTCGAGGTTGTTAAAGAGAGATTCGCCCTATTAATAGAAGGGAAAACGGTAAATGATCTCGAATACAGATATAGAACCAAAGATGGTTCTTATATCCATATCCTAAACAATGCAGCTCCAATTTTTGATTCCGAGAAAAAGGTTTCTGCCGCTTTCGGAATCGCGAGAAACATCACCCAAAGAAAAGAAATAGAGGAGGAATTAAGAAAAGCCCGGGATGAATTGGAGGAACGTGTAAAAGAACGCACAGCTGATCTACAAAAGGCTAATGAGGATTTGAGGAAAGAGGTTATTGAGCGAAAGCGCGCAGAGGCTCAAAACATTTTCTACAAAGAAGTGATGCGAAGTGTTCCATTTTCAGTTATTACAACTGATAAAAACTATATGATAAACTATGTAAATCCCTCTACTGAAAAAATGTTTGGTTATGAGAAAGGAGAACTTTTAGGAAAGGATCCCGGCATACTCAACGCAGATTCAAACGCAGAAGGGACGCAAAAGGAGATCTATGAAGCTCTTGAGGAAAAGGGGTATTGGGAAGGAGAAATTCTTAATAAAAAGAAAAATGGTGAATTATTTTACATACAAGCGTTGATTTATAAAATGTTGGATAAGAAAGGGAATTTTATCTCTATGATTGGTTTCCAACAGGATATAACCGAGCGAAAGTTGGCAGAAAAACAGCTCCAAATACGCGAAGAACAGATAAGGACATTTATGGAATCTGCAACCGATGGCTTTGCTCTTTTCGATTCACAACTGAATCTTTTAGATGTAAATAGTGCTACATTGATGACCTTTGGGATTCCCAGAAAGGAGATACTGGGAAAGAATATCGTGGACATTATGCCATATATAAAGGCCACTGATAGACTCAATGAGTATATGGAGGTTATTAAATCAGGAAATCCCTCATTTGTTGAGGATCTTGTTCCCCATCCAAAATTTGGAGATGTTCATTTAGCAGTTAAGAGCTTTAAAGTGGGCGATGGTCTTGGACTTATCATAACCGACATCACCGAGCAAAAAATATCTGAGGAGGCTTTGAGGGAAAGTGAGGATAAGTTTCGTGATTTAGTAGAAAATATAAACGAAGTCATTTACAGAGTAAATTTAGATGGGGAAATAACCTATGTCAGTCCTGCAATAGAAGCTTTATTGGGATATAATCCCTCAAATATAATCGGCCGATCTTTTAAAGAATATGTTTATGAAGAAGATTTACCTTATTTAACCAAGAATATCCAGAGTATTCTATCAGGCAATCTTTCATCAAATGAGTACAGAATTTTAACCAAATCTGGTGAGATTCGATGGGTACTCACTTCAAGTCGACCAGTATATTCGGAAGATGGGACTATCGGAATGCAGGGGATTCTTTCCGATATAACTGAGCGAAAAAAGACCGAAAAGGCATTGCGGGAGAGCGAGAAAAAGTATCGGGTGCTCATAGAGCAGATTCCCAATGCCATAGTTGTACACAGTGAGGGCATTATTATCTTTGTCAATCCCGCAGCAGCGAAACTTGTTGGTGTAAAAAATCCAGAGGATCTTATTGGTAAACCTCTTCTCGATTTCGTACACTCCGAAAGTAAAGATAATGTAAAGGGACGAATGCGTCAAATAGCAAATGGGGAAAAAGAACCTCCAATTGTTGATGCAAGAATAGTTCGAATGGATGGAACATCGCGATATGTGGAAGGGTTTACCACTTCCTTTTCATACAAAGACAAGCCAGCAATACAGACCATTCTTCATGATGTCACTGATCGCAAGCAGGCTGAAGAAGCTCTCCGTAATAGCAAAAAGCGGTACCATGCTTTATTCAACAATATGATCGACGGTTTTACATACCATAAAATCGAATTGGATGAAAATAAAAATCCTGTAGATTTTTCGTTCCTAGAGGTGAATCCAGCTTTTGAGAGAATGACGGGTTTACGCAGAGAGGAAATCATAGGAAAACGGGTCACTGAAATATTTCCCGATATCGAAAATGATGCGGCAGGTTGGATAGAGAAGGCTGCTGCCGTGGCTTTACAGGAAGGGGAGATTCGTTTTGAGGAGTATCTGGAACAAACTGGGAAATGGTTCTCTATCACCGCTTATAGTCCTGAAAAAGGTTATTTTGCTACCATATTAGAGGATATTACGGACAGTAAACAAGCTGTATTAGCACTTCGTGAAAGTGAAAAGAAACATCGAACTTTATTCGAGACTATGGCACAAGGTGTTGTATATCAAGCGGCAGATGGAAAAATTATTTCAGCTAATCCTGCCGCTGAAAGAATCTTAGGTTTGACATTGGATGAAATGCTAGGTAGGACATCTAAGGACCCCCGATGGAAGGCAGTACGTGAAGATGGCTCTGATTTTTTAGGAGAGGATCATCCATCAATGGTTGCTCTTGGGACTGGAAACGAGGTACGGAATGTGATAATGGGTATTTTTAATCCAGAAAAGATGGATTATAATTGGATAAATATCAATGCCATACCGCAATTTAAGCCTGGGGAGGACAAGCCATATCAAGTGTACACGACATTCAATGATATAACTGATCGTAAAAACGTCGAGGAAGTGATACGGGAAAGTGAAGAAAAATTCAGGAATCTTGCAGAAAAATCACCTAATATGATCTTTATAAACAAATTGGGTCCCATAGTATATGCAAATGAGAAATGCGAGGAAATTATGGGATATAAAAGAGAGGAATTATACTCAACAGATTTTGACTATCTCAAATTAATTGCACCTGAGTATAAAGAAAAATTAAGGTCCAACTTCGCTGCTCATATGAGGGGTGAGGAAGTAGGCACACTTGAATATGCCATCATCACAAAAGAAGGTAAACGAATCGAGGGAATTTGTACGACTAAATTAATTAAATTCGAGGGGGAGAACGCGATTCTTGGTATAGTAACTGATATCACGGAACGCAAGAAACAGGAAAAAGAACTTAAACGCTCCCTAAAGGAGAGAGAACTCCTGTTCAAGGAATTGAAACATCGGGTCAAGAACAACCTCCAACTGTTATCCAGCATGGTGAGCATGCAAAGCATGCAGGCAAAAGATGATGCTATGGTAAAGAAGTTTCAAGAGATTCAAAGCGTGATAGAGACTATTGCCCTCATTTATTCAAGAGCATATGAAGGACAAACAATCAGTGGCTTGAATCTGAAGAACTTCATTGAAGAATTGTTAACCGACCTTTTGAAGTTTAAAACGCATAAAGATATGAAAGTCAATTACAGTGTTGAGGGAGACGACATCCAATTAAACACAGACCAAGCCATACCTATGGCCCTCATCGCCAATGAGCTTATTTTCAACGCATTAAAACACGCCTTCGTAAACAAAGATCAGGGCAGTATATGCATCATTCTCAAGGATCTTGGCCCAAACATATCAATGGTGGTAAAAGATGATGGTATAGGATTATCACCTGATATCGATATCAATAAATCGGAAACACTTGGATTGAAAATTGTGAAGAACTTAACAGAACAACTTTCAGGAGATATAGAGATAATCAGAAAGGATGGAACAGAATTCGTAATAGAGGTACCAAGGGAGGATGTTAAATAATGCCACAAAAAGGAGAAAAAATCAGAATTTTGCTTGTTGATGATGAAAAAATAATAACAATGCACATGGAGAAACTCCTCTCGAACATGGGATATAATGTGGTGGGAACTGCATCAAATGCAGAAGAGGCTCTTACGAAGGCTAGGGAATTATATCCAGATTTGATTATCATGGACATAATAATGCCAGGAGAAAAAACAGGTATGGATGCAGCTGCAGAGATAAAAAACGAACTGGATTTACCTGTCATTTTTATGACTGCCTTTGCAGATGATAAAATCGTTGAAAAAGCGAAAATCTGCGAGCCAGCGGGATACATAGTCAAACCTGTACAGGATCAGGAGATTCGGGCGTCCATTGAAATCGCTATTTATAAAAAACAAAAGGAGAAGAAGCGGAAAGAATCATTACAAAATACTGAGCCACCTAGGTCGCGAAATAAAAGCATGTAATCATTTCGTTATCTCAAACTTTAAGTAATTAGTTCTAGGTTCTCCATCCATAAATTACCTATTTAGTGATCCTACTTTCAATCTTAATATCCAAAACAACATGTGAAACTCCAGGAGCATAGGATTTTACAGTTCTCATTTCTAATAGCTCCATCTTCCGCCCTATCTTCACTACCTCTTTTTTCACATTCTCAAGGGGCCGGGAATTTAGTAGTTCATTGGGACACTTCTCGTGGTAATGTATCACCCCCCCCTCTTTTTTCAGAATTGAAAGGGCTTTGGGAAGGAAAAGGTGTGTATCCTCAAGATATCCCATGACGATCCTATCTGCAATGCCCTCCCTTTGAAAATTCCGATTATCACCAAGGACAGGATTTACAATGTCCCCCACATCATTTATTTGAACACTTTCACAAAGATAATCATAGGCAGCTGGATTCAGCTCGCAGGCATAAATCTTCCTTGGTTTAGAATGGACTGCAATTGGAATTGAGAAAAATCCTATTCCCGCGAACATGTCCACCACAATCTCATCCTTTTCAGCAATTGTAGCCATCCTGATTCTCTCGTCTATGTTACCTGAAGAGAACATGAGCCTTGCGCAGTCGAGTTTGAACGAAACACCGTTTTCCTTGTGTATGGTCTCAGTTTCACTGCCCCAAAGAAGCTCCACCTTCGGCTCCCTTAGATTGCCCGTAATTCCCATATCCTGAAGTACGGTCTTGGCACCCAGCTCCTTGGCATATGCACAGGCGATATCCTCCCTTAAAGGCTCCAACTCCACTGGTATCTTCATGAGTAGAACATCACCTATCAGTTCCCACTTTCTCGGTAGGAAGACCTTAAGATGTGTGGGTATCACCAAGTTTTCTGTGATGTTTTGAAAGGGTGTTGTGCGGTTGTATCCAAAGTTGCTATCGTTGGACATTCTAGACACAAAGTCGCAAATGAACTATCCTCTATAAAAACATGTGGCTGAATTGATTTGACAAGGCTTATCTGTGATGGCTCATCTATCTTGGAAAACGTTCATTCTCGAATATCCTCAACATATAAACCCTCTTCAATGGGATTAACTGATAATCGTGAGTTTATATATCTAGGTGATTGATTGAATACGATAATCCTCTTATGTAAATCATCGCAGTATAATATGGCCAGGAGGCGATGATTTACATGAGAATGAGAAGCTAAATATTATTTACCCAAAAGCATTACCTAGCCTCGGTGGATGCATAAAATGAAGGGGATTATGGATGGGGAAGGAAAAAAAGTCCTTGCCTTGGGAAACGAGGCCATAGTAAGAGGAGCCCTGGAAGCAGGTGTGGACTTTGCCTCTACTTATCCAGGTACACCTTCATCTGAAATAGGCGATATCCTCTATCAGATCGCAGATAAAGCCGGTCTTTATTTTGAATACTCCGCAAACGAGAAGGTGGCACTTGAATCAGGGATCGCGGCATCCATCTCAGGCTTGAATGCCCTGACCTTCATGAAGCATGTGGGTCTCAACGTGGCCTCCGATGCCTTTGTGAGCCTTGCTTACGTGGGCGTCAGGGGTGCTCATGTGATAATCTCAGCAGACGATCCCGGGTCCCATTCAAGCCAAAATGAGCAGGACAACAGGTGGTATGCAAAGCTGGCCAATATACCCATGCTTGAGCCTTCTTCACCCCAAGAGGCAAAGGACATGATAGTTTGTGGATTTGAGTTATCCCACGAACTGAAGCTTCCCATTCTTTTGAGAACCACAACGCGGGTTGCCCATACAAGGGCGCCAATTACATTGGGAGAAATAAAAAGGGGGAAAGGGAAATCTCGATTTGAAAAGGAGCACACAAGGTTTATGCTGGTTCCCGAAATTGCTCGAAAAAACCATATCTTGCTTGTATGTAAAATGGAATCAGCACAAGAGGTAAGTGAAAGCTCTAACTTCAACTTCATTTCAAATAAAGAAAAGCAATCAAGGCTCGGAATTATAGCATCAGGTGTTTCCTATGCTTATGCAATGGATGTTCTAAAGAAATTGGATGTACAAGCCAAGGTTCTGAAATTGGGAATGACAAATCCAATGCCAAAGAAGATGTGTTGTGATTTTCTAAAGAGTGTTGATAATGTAATCGTTCTTGAGGAGTTGGATCCCTATTTGGAAAATGAGATAAAATCAATTGCTGGTGAGAATAAAATCCAGGTACATATATATGGAAAGGACTCAGGACATTTTCCTTGGACAAATGAATACACTCCCGATATTGTCGAATTGGGAATTGTAAAGGTGATTAAAAAGAACCTACCAATGATGCAATTAAAGGATTCTAAAGTAGAGCTTGCTCCCATCAATCCAATGCAACTGCCCTCGCGTCCTCCTGTCTTATGCCCTGGATGCCCTCATAGGGCCACTGCATATGCAATAAAAAAGGTGGCAAAAAAGGATACCATTTATCCCATGGATATAGGCTGTTATACATTGGTGTTTGAGCACCCCCTAAAAACTGCTGATATAGTTTTATGCATGGGCTCAAGTGTGGGGACAGCCTGTGGATTTTCCAAGGCCACAGATCAGGATGTGATTGCATTTATCGGGGACTCTACTTTCTTTCATGCTGGGATTCCAGGCTTGATTAATGCAGTGCACCAGGGTCACAATTTTGTTTTGACAATACTTGATAACAGCACAACTGCAATGACAGGTTTTCAGCCCCATCCTGGTGTAGAACGCAAAGATAATGATGACAAGGCCAAGGCAGTCGATATATTTAAGGTTGTAAAGGGCTGCGGAGTCGATTTTGTATCTCTAATTGATCCGTACGATCTAAAGAAATCTCTCGTCATCTTTTCAGAGGCCATCGCATACAATGGACTCTCTGTGGTAGTATCAAGGCATCCATGTGCATTGGTAGAAACAAGACAAAAGAGAAGAAGAGGGGAAAAAATAGTACCCTATTATGTCAACCATGAAACTTGCATCAAGTGCTATACCTGCACCTCCGAGTTCGGATGCCCAGCATCCTGGAAAGGGGAGGATGATTTTCCCAGAATCTCTCCCAATCTCTGTGTTGGCTGTGGGGTGTGTGCAGAAGTTTGTCCCACGAATTCCATAAAACTGATTTCTGAAAAGGAGGAGGGGCAATGACCGGGGAATGCACGAACTTGGTGATCGTGGGTGTGGGCGGTCAAGGCATAATTTTACTCACGAGGATCCTCGGTGAAACTGCACTGGACTCGAATTTGAATGTCATGGAAAGCGAGATTCATGGCATGGCCCAAAGGGGAGGGCAGGTTATGTCCACAATTCGCATAGGTGATGTCCACAGTCCCATGATCGGAGAAGGGGAGGCTGATATCATTTTAGGTATGGAACCTGTGGAAACATATCGTCATCTAAATATGGCCTCAAAGAATACCACTGTAGTTACCAGCACAAATCCTGTGTATCCATTTACTGTGACTTCTGGTGATGAGGAATACCCCAATTTAGAAGATTTATTGTCCATTCTATCAGCCTACCCTAAAAAACTTATTAAACTCGATGCTGAGAAAATTACGTTAGATTCTGGATTGCCTAATATTGTAAGTAACATGATCATGCTCGGGGCAATCTTGGGTGCATGTCCAGATTTTCCTGTATCTTATGAGACTATTAAAGAAACGATCAAACAGAATGTGCCTATTAAGTATGTAGATGAGAACATAAAAGCCTTCGAGCTTGGAATTACAGAGGCTAAAAAACATTCATGATATTCAACAAGACATCATATATAGACCATACTTTTAATACTCTATTTTATTCCAAAGCATCACCGCAGTATGGGCATGCCTTCCAATTTTTAAGCAGTATTGCCCCACATCCCTGACATGGAATAGTATCCTGAGGCTGAGGTTGGGGGGAAGGAACTTGGGGTGCCTGGGACATTGTGCCTCTAATATTCGTAATTTGATCTACAAAGCCCCAAAAGTTTATCATGAGATTGTTGGCATCGTTTTCATATTCTGAATATGACAATGCTCCACCCACAACAGCAACAGGCCAAAATATAATGGCTGCTGCAGCTCCACCGATGAGACCCTCATCAGATATCCTTGCCTGCAGTTGGAGGTCTATGTAGGTGTTACCATCATGTTCGTTCATCCTCAGAAAAAACTCCCTTCGCAATCCAATTTTTTGATGATAGCTGTGCCCCTGAATATGAAAAGGTGAAATCTGAGCAACATAGAAGCCCTGCCTTGTCCAGAAATCACAAACCTGCTGGTAGATTTGCTCTCTATCCACACCCTGATAAACACGGTAGTCCCTTTTTTCAAACATACTTTCACCCAAATAATTTCTTGGTCAAGCTCGCTATGTTCCTGCCGTAGGCTTTGCACTCCTCTATGACATTTTCATCAGGTATGCCCACGGACACGGGTCCATAGTGACTACCCCTGGGATCGCCCTTGACTATCATCCCGTGAATCATGAGCATCTGAAGGATGTTGATTATTGTTGTCTCGTTTCCACCTGCCACGTTTGCACTGGATGAGAAGGCTCCTCCCACTTTACCATTTAGTTCTCCATGAAGCTTGACGCTCTCATCGATCAACTCCTTAATCGGAGCTGCACACGTACCGTAGTACGTTGGTGAGCCAAATATGATACCATCGTATCCCAAAAGTTCATCGGCCCCTACTTTCTCGACTTCCTTTAAGTCAACTTCTGCACCTTCCCTTTGCGCCCCTTGTGCAATGAACTCGGCCATACTCTTTGTGTTCCCACTTCTCGAATAATAACAAACAAGTATTTTTACCAAATATCATACCTCCTCTTATTTCCCTTCAAATTCTGGTTTTCTTCTTTTTGTAAAGGCAGACATACCCTCCTTGCTGTCCTTTGTGGAGAAGGCCATGGATACAGATTCAACCTCATACGCCAATCCTGTATCCAAATCCATTTCACATCCTTTGTTTATTGCGGATTTTGCCAGACGAATCGCAATAGGTGCCTGTCTTGATATCTTGTTTGCAATCCCCCTTGCCTCCTCAAGAAGCTTATCAGGTGCAACCACCCTGTTAACAAGTCCTATTCGCTCCGCCTCCTTTGCGTCCAAGATATCGGCGGTGAAGATCAGTTCCTTTGCCTTGGCCCTTCCCACAAGTCTTGGCAGTCGCTGTGTTCCTCCAAAACCTGGATGTATTCCCAAACCCACCTCGGGAAATCCCAGCCTCGCTTTTTCAGAGGCTAGGATTATGTCGCATGCAAGTGCTAGTTCACAGCCTCCACCAAGGGCAACTCCATTTACTGCTGCAATCACAGGCTTATTCAGATCTTCCAGTTCCTTGAGTACGGCCTGACCCAGATATGTGAACTCCCTGGCTTCAATTGGACTTTTCTCCATCATCTCCTTGATGTCTGCACCTGCAACAAAGGCTTTACCCGAGCCTGTAATTATTACAGTTGTGATTTCTTCATCCTTTTGGATCTGTTTTATTATATCCCTTAAATCGGAGAGTACCTTGGAGTTCAACGCATTTAGGGCCTCTGGTCTGTCCATTGTGATAATCGCGGTTTTGTTCTCCTTTGTCACACGAACTGTCTTAAGATCCCAGGGCTTTTTAGATTCAGCCTGTTCCTTTAAAAGGTCAGGTACCTTGAATGTACCATTTGATATCTCTGCAATGTTGTTAACCATGTCATAGGCTTCCTGAATTCCCACCTCGTTCATCAATGCAAAAGGACCCTGCGCCCATCTCAGGCCAATTGTGGCCCCCCGATCTGTATCCTCCTTGCTTGCCACTTTTTCTTGTGCAAGCTGGCATGCCACTCCGAACACCACACCATAAAAACGTCTTTTAACAGTACCCAGAGCACTATCATTTATCTCACCTGTCATATCCCATGTTTCATTTAATTCAAATTGAACCTTAAGGCGTTCACTTGGTTTGTAGAATTCGCCTAATCCCTTGTGCAGGGACTCCTGGGAATGATATGCAATTGGAATGCCTGTTGCATTCATCAGCTCAAATGGACCCATACCAATTCCAAAGGCATCCTTGGCACCCTTGTCAATTGTTGGTATGTTTGCTGTATTGTCTTCAAGCATCCTGCAGGCTTCGTTTAGCCAGGGCACAAAGAATCTGTTTACTGCAAAGCCAGGTGCGTCCTTTGCCAAAATCGGTGTTTTTCCCAGGGCCTGGGATATGTCCATTAATTTGTCAACTGTATCAGATGACGTTTTTTCACCTGCTATTACCTCAACAAGCCTGTTTATGGCGGCAGGATAGAAGAAGTGTAGGCCTCCAAATTTGTCTTCCCGCTTTGTAGCCTTGGCAAGTTCTGTTATGCTCAGAGAGGATGTGTTGGATGCAAATATCACGCTGTCGTCACAAAGTTCATCTAGCTCGGTAAACAATTTTTTCTTTACCTCCATATCTTCGAAGATGGCCTCGATTACCAAATTGGTATCAGCTGCACCCTCCTTTAATTCAGTGGTGCCCTTTATGTTTTCGATGATGCTTTTTGACTGCTCTTCAGTGACCTTTCCCAGCTCAATTCCTTTTTTCAGGGTTTTTTCTATGCCTTCAAATCCCTTTTTCAAAAACTCGTCCTTTACATCCACCAAAGAAACTGCAAATCCGGATTGGGATGCGCGCTGGGCAATCCCAGCACCCATTGTTCCTGCTCCAATAACTGTTATCTTCATCTTATTCATACGTATCTCCCCCATATCAGTCCCACATAAAATGACTGTAAATTTGGATTGTGAATAATATAAGATTATAATAAAGGTTTTTGTTTTTCCTTCTAATTTAAGACCAACCAACGCAAAATACAGATATGCAAAAGACATTAAGGCTCATTACCCAAAAAGACAGGACGGACGAAAAGATGCAAGGTAAAGGTTCCCCAATAAAAAAAAATCCAATCAAAGAAATAGAAAAGCTTTACCAACCAATCGAAAAAGATATTGTATCACGGCTAAGGGAATTTAAGAGAGTAAGGGATAAAGGATCTGAGAAAGACATCTTCGCAGAACTCATATTCTGTCTTTTAACACCCCAGTCCAAGGCAAAATCCTGCGACTTAGCAGTAAGGACCATCCTAGAAAAGGAACTGCTTCTTAAAGGAAGTAAAACACAGATTGCCAAGGAGTTGAGGGGCAGTGTTAGATTCCACAACACAAAGGCAGAAAACATCGTGGATGCAAGAAAGTTATTCACTCAAAAAGGAAAGCTCCAAATCAAAAAAAGAATAGCAGAATTTGACAATCCGATAGATACAAGAGAATGGCTGGTAGCCAACATAAAGGGAATGGGATACAAGGAGGCAAGCCACTTTTTAAGAAACATAGGATTTGGGGAGGAATTGGCAATTCTCGATAGGCACATTTTAAAGAATATGAAGCTGCAAGGGGTGATAAAGGAGGTACCATCTTCATTATCCAAAAAAAGATACCTTGAGATAGAGGGAAAGATGAAAAATTATGCAGAAAGAATCAAAATTCCCATGGCCCACTTGGACCTTCTATTGTGGTACAAGGAGACTGGGGAAATCTTCAAATAGAAAATTGATCTCACCGCATCCTATTTAAAGCTCCAATGTTTTACACCCAATGATAGGAGCAGGTGGTTTGTATGGAGACAAAACTGGTTTCTGTTGAAATGCCCCCAGATTCCAATGTGATCATTGGCCAGACGCATTTTATCAAAACAGCAGAGGACATTTATGAGGCCCTGGTGAACTCCGCACCATGTATTAAGTTCGGAGTGGCTTTCTGCGAGGCCTCCATGGAATGTCTGGTGAGGGTAGAGGGAAATGATGATGAGCTTAAATCAATAGCTGCAAAGAATGCATTGAACATAGGGGCAGGGCACACATTCATAATAGTAATGAAGGAGGCGTACCCGATCAACGTCTTGGGGGCCCTAAAGAATGTACCCGAGGTTTGCTCTATATTCTGCGCAACAGCAAACAAGGTGGACGTCGTGGTTGCAGAAAATGAAAGAGGCAGGGGAATTTTGGGTGTAATAGATGGGGAAAAACCCAAAGGAATCGAAAAAGAGGAGCAGCGCAAGACAAGGAAGGAATTTCTTAGAAAAATTGGATATAAACTTTAAGACGATTGAAGTAAGTGATTTTCATGGGAATACTGTCAGATTCGGACATAAAAGACCATATCAAGGAGGGGAAGCTCTACATAGAACCATTTTTGGAGAAAAATCTCACTCCAAATGGCTATGATCTGACAATAGAGGAGATCTTTATACCAGAATTGAATGAGAAGGTTTGCGAAGGGGTTGCATGTGTTTCAGCAATGCGGTGGTTTTTGGTAAGTACAAAGGAGTATATAAAGCTGGGAGGGGAGATTACAGCACAACTTTGGATTCGGACTTCATATGCAAGATCCGGAATTTTAAGCTCCTTTGGAAAGGTGGATGCAGGTTTTGAGGGGAATTTGACTTTATCAGCCTTTAATGCTTCCGATCACCCTGTGGAGATAAAAGTCATGGACACCTTTGCACAGATGATCTTCGAGAGGATGGAAAGCCTACCAGAGAAATTATATGAAGAGAGATCAGGCAACTATATGGGCCAAAAAGGAGTGACATTAGAAAAAAATGATCATTGAAAAGATACCAATTACGGTATATAGCCCAAGTACCACAAAACTGCCGCAGCGCAAATTAAAAGCAATATCCCCACTATGATCAACATTTTTATAAGTTTGACGATGCCAATAATAACCAGTATCGCCACAAGCACTAATAAAGGTATACAGACCATAATCCAAAACGGGTCCATGGGTGTAACATAGATATCCGTGTACTTAATATTTGCTGAAATTCGGGACTCTTTAATTGGCTTTTTTTTTGTATGTTTAATAAATAGGTAGCCCGCTCTCCAAGTTTATTAAATTCTCCATCTATAAATTTAGAAAAAATGAATCAAAGTAAACAACATCCCTTATATAATAATACATATAGATAATATCTTATTAAATAATTATACATCATTTTTGAAATTGACCGGCAGATGTTTCCTTATCTGTTCAACGTGGATGTCCGGTTGTACCCTTGGGAGCATCTTCGAATTTCGTATTTATATAGGTAATTATTCTATTGACATTATCTTCTATGCGGGCGAGTCTGCAGTTCATACAGTTACAGTCCTTCCACATACTGTCATCTTCTTTGGTCATCGATTTTCAAACGCTCTCTTTGTATTTAAAAATTGAGTAATCACAATCATTAATGATAATTTACACTTAGAGGGATTGTATAAGGAATAAAGGCCATTTTTAAGTGTAAAAGCAAAATCGTTATAAAGGGGTTTCGCATTAGTGGCCACCTGCGAAATCTAGAATTGGTGATGGCGTGTCAAGAAAACCTGCGCGGATGTACAGGCAAATCAGAGGTCAAGCATATACGAGACGGGAGTATATGGGCGGCATTCCTGCCTCAAGGATAACCCAGTTCGACTTGGGCAATCCCAGAGGGGATTTCCCACTTAAGATCACTTTAAAAGGTGAGGAAGCATGCCAAATAAGGCATAATGCCTTGGAAGCTGCACGTATTGCAGCAGTCAGGCATCTGAACAAGAAAGCGGGCTCAATTAATTACCATTTGAAGATCAGGATATATCCAAACGTTGTTCTTCGTGAGAATAAGCAGGCAACAGGTGCTGGGGCAGATAGGGTCTCGGATGGTATGAGAAGTGCCTTTGGAAAGGCTGTAGGGACCGCAGCTCGGGTGGAGGTTGGCCAGAGCTTGATCTCCGTAGCCACCACAAAAGCGTATTTTAAAGTGGCAAAAGAAGCCCTTAGAAGGGCCAGTATGAAGCTGCCCACCCCGTGCAGAATCGTTATAGAAAAAGGTTCAGAACTGGTCTCCTAATTCATTCTTTACCATAAAAGGGATCCTTTTTTAGCCTGTTTTTAGAACTTGGGGGAAAAACATTAAAATCGACATAGATATTTTCAGTTTGTCTGTTGAAGTTCAAAAGTGATGAAATGAATATTTTACAGCTCTGCATTCGTTTTCCTCCAGGGCCAGGAGGAGCCGAAAATCATGTGTACCACATATCAAAGGAGCTCATGAGCCGAGGACACGATTTACAGGTGTTCACAACTGATCTTTATACTGAGGTACCATTTGTACGAATTGAAAAATCCAGCTCCAACTATGATGGTGTTCCTGTAACAAGGTTCAAATCCTACTCTCTCGGGGGAGATGCGCATTATATCTTCATTTCATCCATGTTAAAATCCCTTTTAAAAGAGGAAACTGATCTCATCCATACACATTCCTATGGTTACTACCAAACCACTGCAGGAGCCTTTACCAAGAAACTCAAGAAAATCCCCATGGTCATCACACCGCATTTTCATCCCTCATGGAGCATGTGGGGCGGTAAAAAAAGAAAAAAGCTGAGAAAAGTTTATGATAAAATGTTTGGCAAATCCATACTCAATGCACCTGATATCGTTGTCTGTCATTCAAAAAATGAACAAAGACTGCTGTCTGAATTTTCTATTCCCCATGAAAAGATTAGAATCATTCCCGCTGGCGTGGATTTTAACAGGTTCGAGAATATACCTTCACCCGATATCTTTAGGGACTACTACAACATCAATGGAAGAATCGTACTTTACACGGGTAGATTAGCCTCGAACAAGGGACTTCATCATCTCATGGACGCAGCGCCTCAAATCATTTCCCAGGTAAAGGACACAACCTTTGTCCTGGTGGGTGAAGATGAGGGAGAAAGAAAGAGATTAGAGAAAAGGGCAGTAAAGCTTAAAATAAGTGACGAAGTGCTGTTTACAGGATACATAAAAGATGATGAACTTTTTAAAAGCGCCTTTTCTGCATGCGATGTCTTTGTTCTTCCCTCAGAATATGAGGCCTTTGGCCTGGTTTTACTGGAGGCCATGGCATGTGAAAAACCCTGTGTTGCAACAAGAGTGGGGGGAGTTCCCGAGGTTTTGGACGAACATAAAACCGGCATGCTCGTGGAATACGGAAACCCTGGTGCCTTGGCAGATGCCATTATCGAGTTACTCAAGGACGAGAACAAGAGAAAAATCATGGGCAGGGCAGGAAGAAAAAGGGTGAAGGAGAATTTTACCTGGCCAAAAGTGGTGGACAAGCTGGAGAAGGTTTATAAAGAGGTTCTGGATGAAAAAAAGGATTAACACTTTCTCCTCTTTCTTTGCCAGACCGCTGCCATTAAAATCGTTACGAATAACGGGATAAGAACATCTTGGTATTCGGGAATACGCTCAAAAAGAACGTCATTGTCATTGCTCACATTTTGTGTCCAATGCCATCCACTAAAAAATTCGTTTGGTGCATAATAAACGGAGGTTAGAAATCGTTTGGCAAACGTATCAGGGGTAAAATCGACAATTGAGGACCAAGTAGAGCCAAGATCATTTGAAGAGTTACCTTCAATCCGGTTGTTACCTCCCACTGATTCATTAATCCAATAAACATTCAGTCCAGTTGATCCAACCAATGATATAGTGGGAAAAGCAGCTTCTGTGTAACGGAGAGTCTTTGGGGATTCAACATAAGTCCCGCCGGTATTATATTTTGTGTAATTTACATTCCCTGTTGCGTTCACATATATAATATGGACATCCCTACTTGAAGAATCTACAACCGCAGATGGGCCCCACTTTTGCCCATCAACGTCATCGGTACCCGTATTATCAATATAATCGGTAGTTCCACTCCAAGATGATCCATCATAACGTCTTCCTTGAATGATACCTGATGAGTCATACCAAATTGCGTACATGTCTGGATCGCCTAAAGTTCCTATTGAAAGGATTATGGGATAAACGTCTATTGGTGAGGGATCATCATCAGCTGATGTGGTCAAGGGTTCACCGACCTGCCATTGAGTAATATCATCTTGACTCACCGATCTATTTGCCACAACTCCATAATTCCCAACTGCTTCCATCATGCTTGATATCACCCAGAGGTGCCCATCTGCATCCCTTGAAATGAAGGCATTTTTATTTCCCACACCTATGGCTGATACGTTGACATCGACTTCAAATCCCCAAGTGATGGTGTTTCCAGAAATTGTTCCTTTGCGAACAGTGACATTATAGTCAGCACTATCATTATCAGCAACAACATATATCTTCTGATTGGTATCATCGTACCAAACCGATATATTTGTCATGTTTTGATGAGCCTCTGTAAATACAAATTGCGGGGGATTAGGCCATGGATTGTCGTCACCTGTCAAACTCCATTTCCACGTAATATTCTGAACATCTTCATTGTAATAGAAACTAAAGAAATAATTGGTGGACTGGCCTATTGTTCTGATAAGGGATCTTTGATTCGAAGTTGCAGTTGCTCCAATGGATGCAGCGTTAAATTCCTGAATTGTGACGATTCCCCTTGTTCCCCTTGACACCGTGCCATCCGAATAATCAGATACGCTCTTGCTCCAATCTGTGGTTTGAAAGTAGACCTGAAAATTCCCTGTTATATTCAACCCACTAACTGAGATTTGAGTCTCCAAACATGCACTGTTTGTTTCTGCCTTGACATCTCCTTCATTTAACCAAATCCAATTATGTTGTGATGGGCCTAAGAAACTCAGATGCGTTCTGGAGGTTATATCACCGTACCTTCCTATGATTTCGATGAGGTGATCTGCACCCATGTCACCGATTCTGTAACCAGTTGTGGATAAATTGTCGCTGTCTATAAAAATATACACGAAATCCTCGCCAGTTCTTGGCTTTAGAGTTGGAGTTTCCCCGGGAGATCCAGGTTCCCCGGGCTCTGAAGGCTCTTGCGGTATAGCTGCCGCCACGTAATTCCAATACGGCACAGCCGCCCCATAACACATTTTTCCATCAACTTTTAGATAGAATGAGGCCATCTGCGATGAATTTGATACTCCGTACTCTTTTATATTCAAGTTTTCTTTATTCACATCATTTGCATCATCGCTAATCTTGTTTATCATCTCCCAATCAGCAAATGCACCATCAACCACTATTTCCTTGGGAATTGATTTGATATAGCTGATATCATATTGATAGGATTCCGGTTCCACTGACTTCAGTGTTATGGTACCTTTATTGGTTGTTATATCATGGGGTGAATCAACCTTAAATCCGATGCTTCCCATATCAAGAGCAGCAGGAGCTATATCAACCTCAACGAACACGGCTTCATGAACATCCTTTGACAGTTTTATGTCGGTTTGGAATTCGCACACGCCGTTGTTCAATGTACCTTTGTCAGTTGAACCACTAATGAGCCTTACCTCACTCACATCAGCATCAGAGCCAACTCCTTTTCTGGAGATCTTAATGCCAGTTACTGTAATATCCTCGTTTCTTGCTGTCAACTGAAGCATCAACATAACCTGTTTCTCACCTGTTACAAAGGAATCACCCAATGGTTGTTGGTTAACAATTAAAACTCCCTTTTCATTGGAAATCACGGTATCTGCAAAATCCTCAGATCCATCGTATCCCTGCATGTAGAACAGGACATCAACCTTTTCATTGTTCTTCATGCCCAATTCGCTGTAATCAACCTGCACCTCAAGTCTTGAGTCTGAAGCATCTGCAGAAATCCGGCCAATAAACTCCCAAAGATTCCAATCATTAACTTCCTCTGTATATGAATTTAAAATTTGTGAGTAAATTTCACCCCTCCACCCAGCGACCTCAACCATGTAATCTGCACCTATATTATCTATGAGATAGCCTGATTCTTGAGATTGGTCTACATCGATGAAAATGTAGGCAGTATCCATATGTCTGCCAATATCTTCAGGCTCACCTTGAAGCATTTGCCCCTTAACCTCCAAATAGAAGGAGAGCTCCTGCTGCCTGCTGTCAACTCCAAAGGAGGTGATATCGACATTTATGTTTTCTGGAGGTACATCGGCTTCCTCTGAGAATTTATCCACGCCACTCCAATCACCGAAACTACCATCGATTTCAATCCGCTCTTCTGGCTCGGCCATGTCCACTATAATATAGGGAGTTAAAATCAGCATAATCAGTATTATCGGTACAGCAATGAGTTTCAATTTATTGCTTTTCTCCTTGATAACAGGGCGTTTAGGACCCAGACCGTTTGTAATACCGTTACCGTTGGTCAATCCATTTGTAATGCCCACTTTCAAGGCTCGAAGACCGTTTGTTAGGCCATTGGTCAAACCGTTGGTCAGACCAGGCTTACCCTTTCTATAGCCATTGGTAAGTCCATTTGTGAGACCCGGCCTGGCCACCTTCAATCCATTGGTAATGCCATTTGTCAATCCACCCTCGCCCTCGCGAAGACCGTTGGTAATACCTGCCGTAAAAACCGCTTTTTCAGGTTCCCCAATCTCAGATACACGACTTTCAAGACCTCTTTCCTCTTCCCCCACTTCCTCGAACTCTTCAAATTCATGTTCAATAACTTCCTCTTCCCGGGCTTCCACGTCAAATTCCAGACCGCACCACGGACACACTGAATCCTTTACAGTGACTAAGGAACCGCAATCAGGGCACTCGTACTCTTCAAGCTCCTCCTCTGCTTCCTCTTCAAATGCTTCTACTCCTTCAAATTCGGTCCCACAATCCGGACAAGAGGGAACAGGTTCAGTAAAAATTCTGCCGCATTCTGGACACTCGTACCCCTCCTCGGGCAATTCCTCCTTTTCTGCAAGTGCAAAATCAAATCCACAAGAAGGGCACACTGATGCATCGATCTCAACCGAAGTTCCACAATCTGGACATTCAAGTTCCAGTTCACCTTCCATGACCTTCGGTGCTTCCTTTTCAACCACTGGAACGGGTGGTGCTTCGATCCTTTTTTTCTCCTCTACCTTTTTTACCTCTCTTATAGCTAATTCGGGTTGCTCGGTTGCAGCCAAGATGTCTTCTACCAATTCCATCTTCGTTCTATCTGTGGAAAGGCCCAGGCAACTCGCGATTTCAATGAGATGAATCTTCTTCATACGCTTGAGCTTCGACAGTGGCTGCCCACCCTTTATGCATGAATCAGCAACCTCTTTGTTGAGCCTTGAGCATAAGATACAATAGCTGTCAGGAAGCGGTGTGAAACAAGGTTGTGTTGGAAGATCGAGTATAAATCCCCTGAGGGTCAGTTCTTTTTCTTCTTTTGGCCCGATGGCTGCCTTTTCCATCCTATCTGTGAACTCTTCAAGCAAAGAGGGAAGTGATTCCTCCTCCGGAACCTCTGCTTCACCTTCTATCGTTTGAGCAAGTATCCTTTTCAACAAATCTGATTTTGTACCCTTAATTGAGAGGCTGAGGCACTCTGCGATTTCGATAAGCTTGGCCTTTTTCATGGGCTTGAGCTTCGAGGACACATCTCCCCCCTTTATACATGCCGAGGCCACATCTTCATTTGAAATTGTACATATGGTGCAAAAATCGTTGGGAAGTGGAGTAAAGCACGGTTCTTTGGGAAGATTTTTCAAAAACTCTCTGAGAGGGGATTCTTTTACTCCTTCTTCTATTTCACCTGCTTTGACTTCTTCCTCGCCTTCCTCTGCCTCCTCCTCGATTTCTATTTCTTCCTCTTCAGGCTCAACCAACTCATCCTTCTCTTCAGCTTCCCCAGACACACGAAGGATTCTTTTTATCAATTCAGGCTTCGTCCCTTCGGTAGATTGATTTAGACATTCTGCAATCTCCATGAGTTGAGCCTTTTTTTGTGCTTTTAGTTTCGATGATATTTGGCCACCTTTTATGCATGTTGAGGCAACATCTTTATTTGATATTGAACATATGATGCAGTATTCGTTAGGAAGTGGAGAAAAACAAGGCTCTTTGGGAGGCTCGTCAAGAAATTTTCTGAGAGGGGATTTCTCAATTTCTTCTTCTTTTTCTGTTGGACCTTCCTCTTCGACCTCTTCAGCAACCTCTTCCTCTTCAATTGGAACCTCCTCTTCTGGTTCCTCAACTACCTCTTCTTCAGGTTCTTCTTCCGAGGGTTCTTCCTCTTCTGCCTGCTCTTCGACTTCTTCTTCAGCCATCAATTCAAATTCTACCCCACCTTCTTCAGGCTCGACAACCTCTTCCTCAATTACTTCCTCTTCGATTGGAACCTCTTCTTCCTCCTCCTCTTGTACTTGCTCTTCCACTTCTTCTTCAGCCACCTTTTCCAATTCAACTTCACCTTCCTCAGATGCAGTGATAATTCTTTGAATCAAATCATCATTTGTTCCCTCCCAAGATAAGCCAAGACAGGAGGCGATATCCACTAGCTGGTTCTTTTCCATAGCCGCGAGTTTAGAAGGTATCTGCCCACCCTTTATACATCTTGAGGCCACATCTTTATTCATAATTGAACATATTGTACAATGTTGATTTGGAAGGGGTGTGAAACACGGATCAATAGGTAGGTTTTCCCGAAACTCCATAAGAGGATTTTCAGCAATCCTTTCTTCTTTTTCCTCTTTCTCCATTGTTGGAGGGGGCCTTTCGATTTCTTCCTCTCCTTCCTCCATTACCTCGAACTCTACAACCTCCTCCTCTGAAGGGGCAACCTCTTCAACCTCCTCCTCGGCTCCCTCAATTACATTTATTACCCTTTCTATCAATTCTGATTTGGATCCCTCTGTGGATTGCCCAAAGCACTCGGCGATTTCCATGAGTTGATCCTTTTTCAATGCCTTAAGTTTCGAAGGGATATTCCCGCTTTTTATGCATGCTTCGGCCACATCTTTATTGGATACTGAACATATAACACAATATTGATTAGGAAGCGGAGTAAAGCATGGTTCCTTGGGAAGGTCCTCTAGGAACTCTTTAAGAGTCTTTCTCTCACCGCCCTGGTTCATTTTCCATTTCTCCCCCGAATCGACATCATTGTTTTTCCACCATTCGAATGGAAAATGCCAATAAATTTCGCCCACTATTTATGCGTTTATTTACAGCCTTTTCCTGTACAAACTAATTTATATAGAATAGTTGGATTGCCTCATATATTTTTCTATTGGTAAATAGTCGATTTTATGGGGCTAAATGCGGAAATAATTACCAATTCAACGACTGAAAACTAATCAAAACCGTTTATAAAAACCATCCACCCACCATCAAGGAAATTATATATAGAAGAACTATCATACCCTCTTGAAATCCAAGAGAATCGGAAATTCAAAGATGTTAATGATTTGAGTCGGAGGGAATGTTATGATGACAGGAACACCCATTGTAATTTTAAAGGAAGGAACAAAAAGGGATAAAGGAAAAGGAGCTCAGTCCAACAACATCGCGGCTGCCAAAGCAATCGCAGACGCGGTTCGAACCACCTTGGGACCAAGGGGCATGGATAAAATGCTTGTGGACAGTCTTGGCGATGTGGTGATTACAAACGATGGTGCAACCATTTTAAAAGAAATCGATATCGAGCACCCTGCAGCCAAGATGGTGGTAGAGGTCTCCAAGACCCAAGACAATGAATGCGGTGATGGTACGACCACGGCGGTTGTCATAGCGGGTGAGCTTTTAAAGAAAGCTGAGGAGCTCACTGAGTCAAATATTCATGCTACAATCGTTGCCAATGGCTATCGTCTGGCAGCTGACGAAGCAAAGAAGGTGCTTGTAAAAATGAGTATAAAAACATCACCTGAGGATAAGAAACTGCTTGGTGACATAGCAAAGACAGCCATGACTGGAAAGAGCATAGGTGCAAGCGAGCATCTTTCCCAAATCGCGGTTGCGGCAGTCATGGCCATAAAGGAGAAGATCGATGGTAAATCTATAGCAGATATCGATAATATTAAGGTGGAAAAGAAATACGGCGGCTCAGCCCACGACACCATGATGTTAAATGGGATAATCGTTGATAAGGAGAGGGTACATCCGAGGATGCCCCAGCACGTGAAAAATGCTAAAATCGCCCTGTTAAATGCGGCAATGGAAGTGAAAAAGACCGAGGTTTCTGCAGAGATAAAGATAGAGGATGTCTCACAACTTTCGAAATTCCTGGATGAAGAGGAAAGAATGTTAAAGGAGATGGTTGAGAAAGTCAAAGATTCCAAAGCCAATGTTTTATTCTGTCAAAAAGGAATAGATGATCTGGCCCAGCATTACCTGGCAAAGGAGGGTATATACGCGGTAAGAAGAGTAAAGGAATCAGATATGAAGAAACTGGCAAAGGCAACTTCCGCAAAAATCGTAAGCAGCCTAAACGAACTCACTAAAAAGGAACTGGGAGAAGCAAAACATGTGGAGGAAAAGAAGGTGGCAAATGACGAGATGACTTTTGTTTCGGGCTGCAAGAATCCAAAGGCAGTATCCATCCTTGTAAGAGGAGGAACAGAGCATGTAGTAGATGAAGTGGAGCGCTCCCTGCATGATGCACTGAAGGTGGTGGCAGTAACAATCGAGGATCAAAAGGTAGTGGCAGGTGGAGGTGCAACAGAAATCGAGCTTGCAATTCATCTGAGGCGGTTCGCAGCCACTGTTGGAGGTAGGGAGCAGCTAGCAATCGAGGCCTTTGCCGAGGCTATGGAGGTCATTCCAAGAGCCCTGGCAGAAAATGCTGGCCTGGATGGTATTGATACAATAATTGACCTGAAAAAGGCGCATGGTGGAAAATCGAAGAACAAAAACTCAGGTATAAATGTCATCACAGGAAAGGTCACTGACATGGCAAAGATGAAGGTTCTGGAACCACTCAGGGTAAAAACCCAGGCTCTTGAGTCTGCAACCGAGGTTGCCACCATGATCTTAAGGATAGATGATGTGATTGCAGCAAAGCACACAGAGATGCCTGCAGGTGGGCCACCTGGTGGAGGCGGGATGGGTGGAATGCCGCCTATGATGTGATTTTTTTTTTGTCTGTTTATTTTGTTGTTCTCTACTCATGGATATCGATTAGGATAACATCTTTTATGAATGTCTCATTATCCAATTTTAACATTTCTTCTATTTAAGAAGAACACCGAAATATTGTTAGTAGGTAAAATTATAAATACACAAAACTCCCATTATAACTATCAAAGCCTGGAGGGAGACACCAGGAAGGGTGTTTCTAATAGAGCTGGCGATAGTGGAGAGTAGGAAATGAAATCCAAGTTTGCAAGCATATTTATTTGTGCAATAATGATAACAAATTATTTTGAGATAATCCCTCAAAATGAAAGTAATTCGAGTTCTGTTTTAAGTGGGACTGAAGAATTTGGCGAACCTATTTCTCCAAATATTAGTAACTCAGATCCGAGCTCAAGTGAAACGAAGAATCTTGCAGACTCGTTTTCTCAGGAGGATAATGATCCTATTTCTAATTGTAGTGGTAGTAGTGATCTTATAAGCTCCTCATCTCAAAATAAAAGAAAGACAAGTTTAAGTTCCAACGGAATAGGCGGTCTCGCAAACTCTCCATGGCCAATGTTTCGTCAGAATCTCAATCATACAGGTCAAAGTCCATATGATACAAGTGGAAATAATGGGCAATTGAAATGGAGTTTCACAACCGGTAGTAATGTGGAATCATCTCCTGCTATAGGGTCAGATGGGACAATATATATCGGTTCTATTGGTGATAAAAAGCTTTATGCAATCAATCCAGATGGAACCGAAAAATGGAATTTTACAACCGGAGGTTCTATACTCTCTTCACCTGCAATAAGCGCTGAAGGTACAATTTATGTGGGCTCTAATAACTATTATTTCTGGGCAATAAACCCAGACGGCACAGAGAAATGGCGTTTTATTACTGGTTGGGGTGTAAGTTCATCCCCTGCAATTGACTCTGATGGTACAATTTACGTCGGTTCAAGTGATCACAAGTTCTATGCAATTAATCCAGATGGAACCGAAAAATGGAACTTCATTACTGGTTACCGTATATCGTCATCACCAGCTATTGATTTCGATAAAACTATTTATGTAGGTTCTCAAGATCATAAATTATATGCGTTTAACCCAGATGGCACTGTAAAATGGAGTTTTATAACTGGATTATGGGTAGATTCATCACCTGCTATAGGCTCTGATGGGACGATTTATGTTGGCTCTCGCGATAATAAACTTTACGCAATTTATCCAGATGGGACCGAAAAATGGAATTTCGTAACAGATGGCTCAGTCCGTTCGTCACCCGCAATCGGTTACGATGGTACAATTTATGTGGGCTCTTTAGATGGAAAGCTTTATGCGATTAATCCAAATGGTACCAAGAAATGGGATTTCAAGACAAATGACTATATATCTTCATCACCAACAATTGGCTCCGACGGTACTATTTACATCGGTTCTCAAGATGATATACTTTACGCAATCAATCCAAATGGTACCGAGAAATGGAATTTCGCAACTGGTTCTTCATTGCACTCTTCTCCTGCAATAAATTATGATGGAACTATTTATTTCGGTTCCACCGATTATAATGTTTATGCTATCGGATCAACAAATATACCACCCATCGCCAACGCGGGCCCAGATCAATCCATAATCGAAGTCTCCCCCGTCCAACTAAACGCCTCATCCTCCTACGATACCGATGGCACAATCGAATCCTACGAATGGGACTTCGATTCAAGCGATGGCCTATGGTGGCAAACAGGTGCACCACCCGACGCAACAGGTCCAACTCCAATCCACATCTATGGCGATGATGGTGTTTTTGTTGCGACCTTGAGAGTGACAGATTACGATAATTTAACAGCCATGGATACCTGCAACATCACTGTAGTAAATGTAAACCCAACAGCAACCATCGAATCAGCGGTCATGAATTTAGAAATAGGATTAAGAGTCGCAGGTAGAAAGTACAACAATGTGAGTATGACACTCTATGAAGAAGGTAATAGCCAAGGCTACGTCTCTATTGAGCGCTTGCCAGGCTCACCAGACGAGCAGATGGCCTGGATTCCAGTCCGCATCAACTTTTCAAAATCATATTCCGCAACAGTTACCTACATACCCGAAGACCCGCCAAATGTAGGGGGTAATCCGGTCTGGATATATTTAAAATCCCAGAACGGGAGTATAAAAAAGATCCACCACACCTTCAATGTCCAGCAGTCAAAGAAGAAAAACAGCGACCACTGGAATCACATAGAACCCTGGGAGGTGGATTTAAATAGCCATTTTATCGGATGCACATTTGAGGTTACCTCTCATATCACAGAACCTGGAAGTGATGATTTAACTCTGACTTACTCCTATGGCACTCAGACCGTGACTGTTTTATACCTGAACAATCCTCCAAATACTGATCCCTATCCCTCACCAAAAGTAAGTCCCATGGACATCATAGACACGACTGCATTGACATATGAAGGGCCTGGGACAGTGATTTTGGTTGTGAGAGATGATGATAATATCAGGTTGGGAGTGGGTCAAGGTTCTGATTCTATTGATATAACATAAGGTATCTCCCATCAAAGCCTTAAAATGAGGTTGAGGTTTGGTAATCCAAAATCGATTTTATAGCTTTTTTGAGCATTCAGATTATAGCGAAAAAACATATCAAATTGAGGAGAGGAGCGATAAAAAGATAAAGCTGTGTGCCCATTCCGAGTGTATAGGAGCTGAAACAGCATTTGGAGGGAATATAGCTATGTCAAAAAAATCTTTAGAGGTTGATGTTAAACCAAAGGTCCTTATATGGGCAAGGGAGAGTATTGGAAGGACTATAAATGATGTCGCCTCTAGGCTTAATATCAGCACTAATCTGGTAGAAATGTGGGAATCGGGAGATAAAAAACCCACATTGAACCAAGTAAAAACCCTTTCTACTTATTACAAGAGACCGCTTGCAGTGTTTTTTTTAACAGAGCCTCCAAAAGAACCCCCGCTTCCTAAGGATTTTCGAACATTACCGGGAGAAGATAAAATACCTGTTTCTCCTAAAACTAGACTAGCAATTAGAAGAGCGAGACGGCTTCATTCTTTGACTAAGGAACTAGAAAGCGATTTTCATAGCGACATTATGAAGAAAATCGGTCATGTTACACTCTCAGCGAATCCGGAAAGTTTAGCAAAGAAGGTGAGGAAAATTATTAACATCCCAGTCCATCAACAATTCAGCTGGGAGAACCATACTGATGCATTTAATCAATGGAAAATGTCAATTGAAAATCTCGGTGTGTTGGTATTTCAGATGTCCATGCCTATCGAAGAATTAAGAGCTTTTTCTTTAACTGATGGTGACATTCCAGTTATTATTCTAAATACAAAAGATAGTATTACAGGTCGAACCTTTTCTCTTTGGCACGAATTCGGACATCTTCTTTTAAAAAAGGGAGGGATATGTGATCCAATTAGAGTAGAGAATTGGGAATCCAAAAACCGCATCACCTCATCTGGGGAAATAAGAGCAATTGAAATATTTTGTAATCATTTTTCAGGTTCATTTTTGGTTCCCGAAGAGGATCTATTAAATCATGACTTTGTTAGGGGAATAAACACCCCCCAAGAATGGTCTAGTAGAACCCTTGGGAAAATTGCTAAAGATTTTAATGTAAGTCCAGAAGTGATTCTTAGGCGGTTACTCCTATTCAAGCGAACATCGAGAAGATATTATCAAAGAAAACATGGTGAATGGGAAACAAAAGCAAAAAGAGAGCAAGAGAAAAAAACGGGAGGGCGGCGAGATCCGCCTAAAGAATGCATTCAAAAAAATGGAACTCCATTCGTTACATTAGTCTTAGAATCATATAAGAATGATAGGATCACCTGCAGTGATGTGGCTGATTACCTCGATATTCATCTCAAATATCTTCCTAAGGTGGAGAAGTTACTTGAGGTTAATGCATGATTCAAGCAAGGCTAACCAAGGGTTATTGTATTGATACATGTGCCTTGATAGATTTATGGAGAAGATTTTATCCTCCAGATATTTTTAATAAATTATGGAAAGATATTGAAGCTCTCATTAAACAAAGATTATTAATCGCTCCAAAAGAAGTTTATAATGAGCTTAAAAAAGTTGATGATGAGATGTTGGAATGGGCTAAGAAACATAAAACTATGTTCATTGATTTAGATGAGGAACAACTTAAAGAAGTCAGTATTATTTCATCAAAATACCAGAGACTTATAGATCCTGATAAGACTATTCCAGAAGCAGATCCATTTCTAATTGCTTTAGCAAAAACAAGAAAATGGACAGTCATAACATCTGAACACCCAAGGACTGATCCCACTGCTCGGCCAAAAATACCGGATGTTTGTAAAGATTATAATATGAAATGTATTTCATTAATAGAATTCTTTAGAGAGCAAGGTTGGAAATATTAGAAAGTGATAAATTTCCAACTATCCGCTTCGAGCAAGTGAGTTCCCATATATGGATTTCACCGATCGCAATGGTATAGAGGAAGCGAAACAGAAACTACCAGAATCACATAGATTCTTGGGAGGTGGAATTAAATAGCCATTTTATCGGATGTGGACATCATGTCTACTAGAATCTATCTTTATTTTATTGAAGCAGTTCTTTCTGGATTCTCTGATGAAAAGGGATAAATGAATGTTACTTCTTAATAAAACCGCTCCCTCTTTTTATTTTTTTCTTCCTTTTGTCAGCTTTAGAAACTCTTTTTCCCCTTCCCTAGGGCCCCTTGCAAAAAGAACATCCCCATTCTTTATTTTGGTATTCTCATCAGGTCCGTATATCCATGTTTTTCCACGCTTTATTGCGATGACCCACATTCCTGTATCAGTCATTAGTCTCGATTGACCCAGGGTTTTATTCGCTAAAAATGAAGATTTTGAAACCGGGGTTTTTGTTATTATGACATCAGAGTCCATTACACTCATCTTGAAAATAGGATGGGGCTCGATATCCCGTAGGACCACATCGGCAATCTCCATTGCAGCATCTGCAATGGCTTCGATACTGGTTGCAAGTCTTATTATGGCCAATGCTTTATCCACGTTCTTGTCATCCAAAGAGATCATAAAGGCAGTTCTTTGGATCTTGTAGTTCAACTTGTCTACGAGCTCCTCTAATAACTGAACCTCCTTTGCTATCTCCTCATTGTCGTATAATAGGGCTGAATAGGCAAGATCTACCATAAGCTCAGAGGTGTCCTTTAGTTCTAGGAATTGCTCCTCCATCCCCTCTAAGTTTTCTGTCATTTTTTCACCCCCGCACCACCTGAGCTCTTTCCAATCTCAGCCTCCCGGGCATCCCACGTGATCTCCCCTTCTGCAAGCTTTTTCAGAAGATTGAATCCATCCATTACACCCCTTGCAATGAGCCTGTCCCCGACCTTCAATCTCATGTCGCCCTCAGGGTCGTATATCCATTTTTTCACACGCCTGAGCGCGATTATTCTTACTCCGAGTTCAGACTCCAAGGATAGTTCACCCAGTGTCTTATTGGATATTGTGGATGATTTCTCAATTACTGTCGTGTTGATCTTCTCGTCAGCATCCTTGAGAATCGAAGGAATAAAAGGCCTTGATTCTATATCAATATCTAGAAGCTTCACCATATCGCCCGCAGCATTTGCTATGGTTTCTGCTGCTGAGGCCACCTGAAGGATGCCAGTCAACTGCTCTGCCTCATCCACAGTTCTGGCTGCCAGCATGGAGGCCAACCTTATCTGGTACTTGAGCTTATCCATTTTTGATTCAAGATAACTGACCTCATCTCCTATCTCCTTGCTGTCAAAGACCACTGCAGAATAGGCTAAATCCACGATGAGCTCGGAGACATCCTTCATCTCGGTGAGAAGCTCCTTCACACTTGTTGGCTCGTATTCTATTTGCTCGAATTCTTCCTTTTTCCATGGTAATTTCATACTCCTACCACCCCTATCATCATTATAAGACAAATTATTCCCAGTACATCACACAACGTTGTGACAATGGGTATAACGGTGTTATCAGGATCAAAACCGTTTTCAAAAGAAAATCTCGCCACAAACACCGATATCACTATTACAATGGCAGTAAGCAACAACCCGGTACCTATCATGATGTAACCTGCTTTTAAGAGGGTTTCAAGTCCATTTGACCCAATATTTATCCCCATCTGTGGGGTGACTATCAAAACAAAAATGGCAAGGGAGGTATAAGAAATTATCCCAAGAAGTATGATGCTTATCACGTTTTGCTGTAGTTCTTTACCATAATGCGAAGGATCAATTGACCCCACATGAAGGCCAGATGACAACCTGGCTCCAAGGATACTCCCTATATTACCACCCACACCGTTTATTACTGGAATCATGACAAGAAATATCGGTGCCTTAAGCAGGAAATCCTCGTTCTGGCTCAATATCTGACCACCAACTATCTCCAGGGCGATAAGCATTGAAAGAAGGGGCATGCTCTCCTTCATTATCTTCTTGGTGTTGTATACTGTCATCTAAATTCCCCCCACAATAAAAGCAATGCCGAATATACAGCCAAGGGTGATTAAATCCCCGAATGTGGACAGGGACGGACCAGTTACATTATCAGGATCAAGGCCCCTTTTGAATGCGTACATTATTATCCCGATGGTAATAAACGCCAAAATTATACCTGCAATGGAACCTGCAACTACGGCAATTGTGACTATCTTCATTACAACATTAAATGATGAACTCCTCATAATGAAGGTGGTAATGGCTGCCAAAAGGCCTGCAATAAAAGCCATGACAACGCTTAAAAAAAGGGAAGCTTTAACATTCTCCTTCATCTCGTCATTCCAAAAGTTCTTATGCGATATTAAACCCATGTGGGCGGCACTGCCCAATCTTGAGCCCAATGTTGTATTAATATTACCTCTTAGTCCAATCAAGGCGGGAACCAGGATGATCAAACCAGGCAGGATTTCCAGGGACTTGCCGCTGTGCCCAAAGAGCATCCCTGCGAAGACCTCGCCGATTCCGCAGAGTAAAAGTAAAGGTAAACTCTGTCTCAGAACAGCGCCAATCTTCATGGGCCCACCTTCTATCCAACTTGCTACAACCTAACGATACAGTCATTTAGTTATCCTCTTTATACTATTTTAAACGGATTTGAGTGTGTAATATTTCTACGAATTTCCCATGTGCATTGAGATTATCATTAATATTTTTATTGGAGCAAATAACAAAACCAAATTAAACAAAAATTGCATTTGTTTTATGAATTCTTTTATAGTTACCTCCGAATCTTTAAATAAAGTAATTTCGTTTGCGAGTGGCATGAAAAGACGCCATGCATTGGTCTTTGGGGCTATCCTTATTCTCTGTGCATTCATCATATCTCCAGCAGGTATTTCCAACCCTATCTCATATGGGGATGACGGTTGTGAAGACTGCCACAGCGAATTTAAGGCGTTCACTGTCACCATAGATGCACCCAAAGAGGTTCCAGATAACTATGATTTCGAATATAAAGTGATCGTCAGAAATACTGGAGAGCATAAAGTCCAGAAACTACAGACTGTGATGATTCTATCTGAAGCTCCTAATTTAAAGGCTACAATGGAGGGTGGAGAACCATATCATGAAGAGATGAGTGGCTCAGTTGGCATTGGTGGGACACAGAGCTATTCATTCCCTGTTACTTTCGGGGCTGTCAGGGCTGAGATAATTTTGGACGGAGATGAAGGCCTTCATGGAAGGAACAATATCGATCTGGCAGTGACGAGCCCAAGTGGCCAGGAATGGATTTCAGAGGAATCAGGAGCAGATGAACAAATAAGTCTCGATGCAGGTGAACTAGAGAGGGGAGGAGCGGGAGATTATGATGTCACGATTTCATATTTTATAGGTGGCCCGAGCATATCGTTCACACTCACAATGGATGTTGAATACAGTGTGGAACAACAACTTCTTAAAGGACCGGATCTGGGTTCTGGAGAATCACACACCTTCACCTGGCCTCTTAGCTCCAGTGAAAAAGGAGACAACACCGTTCTCATTGCAGTTTCAGGAACAGCACATCATGAGCATAGCGAAAATGAGGATCCACTGACAACCGACAGCAAGGACTACACCATTGAGAAATCGTCCAATTTAAAGGTGGGTGACAAATATGTATACGAGCCTCCAAAAGAGGAATTTCAAGGTTCAATAAGTATCCTCTTATTGGAAAGGGTAACAGGACTTTTATCTGGTGTTCTTCTTATATTATCCATTGGATTATGTGGTTATTTAAAGCCTATATCTTCTTGGATTGAAAAGGTAACAGGTGGCAGAGCTAGCAGAATAAAATGGCACTGCAGGGTATCCCTGGTTTTAATCTTCTTATCTTTGCTGCATGGGATAATGTTACCATTCAGCCCTCATGCCAGAAGCCTCAAGGGATTGGCACTTGGTACCACCGCATTCCTAGCTCTAACTGCATTGGGATATTTAGGGTGGCAGCAAAAGCCACTTAAAAAACGGTTGGGTATGGATACGTGGAGTAGACTTCATTTAATATTAACAATTGCTGCTGTTGCCATAGTTGTCATTCACGCCCTTTTAGAGGGCTCGGATTTTGCATGGCTAAGGTGAATTAATCAAAACAGTAGGTGCTCGTATTTATCCAGCCAGTTGATCTTGGGCTCCTCGTAAATACCCTCGAGGATATTTTCACAAACCTTAGCTACCTCCAATGGAGTTTTACTTGTTGTGTCAATCTCATAGACCTTGTCCACAACCTCGAAAGCCTCGACTTTGATCACATCCAGTATTTCAGCTCCCACATTTTCTTTTATTTTTGCCTCGGGCCATCCTTTCCTCTTTAATCTCTCCTCCAATACAATGGGATCACATCTTAGGATAATCGCAATATCCACAGAAAGTAGGTGGGACAGATGACCCTCGATAATGGTTTTTTCCTTCGTGAAATGTTCGCAAATAAAATCGTCAAGCCGCTCGACGTCTATTATCTTAGAGCCACGTTTATCATCAAATCCAACCACAAATTCGTTTTCCTCTGCAAGCTGATTAAGGTCAACTATTTTATGTCCTCTTTTCTTTAATATCAGAGATGCCGTGGTTTTTCCTACTCCAGGGGTTCCGCTTAAGGATATCAACATCACTTCCTCATCAAACACTACAGAGATATATTCTTTCTGGTAGGGTGTGGATTTAATAAATTCCTCAAAACACCGAATATCTGGGTTTTCAGCCAGGTAATCTCCAGGTTCTGTCATTTAAAATGCGTAAACTTTATATGTTCATGAGGACATTTAGTAATTGAAGAAAAAAGCAGATACCGACTTTGGTTGACAAGGGACAGCGAGCCGTTAGCTATTCATGAGGAAATAACAACCCCATAAAGTGAGGATTCAACTCCTACACGATATGGAAACTAAAGCATAGATTTTCTAGGGAAACACTATCAATATCCTATCTCAGGCAATAGGAGGTGAGGTCAGAAGAAGACGATAGATTGGAGAAAGATATTCCCCAACTCCTCGGCGCTCGTTTGAGGTATGATACTGACTTCAGGCTCATACTTCCGATTTGCATAACAGAAATAGCAAATCATTCGGAGAGTTTTATCCTAGCTCCAATCCGTCAAATTCGACCTCACCCAATTTTTCTTTAAAGGTTTTTTTTAAATGGATCTGTGCTCATCTAAAAAATTTATACTGAGGCAATCTCCCTCCCGAGGTTCCTTGCATCATCCAAAGCAGAAGGATGCTTTATTATTCCCCCCATCTCATCAACACCCGCAATCAGCAGATCCTTCTCATAAGTGAA
Source organism: Thermoplasmata archaeon (assembly GCA_020348445.1). Lineage (GTDB taxonomy): Archaea > Thermoplasmatota > Thermoplasmata. The sequence goes on along the minus strand of CP070751.1, from coordinate 2,740,079 downwards.
GTCCAAGGTAGCAAAAAAAGCTCTGATAGTTTTTTCGGCTCCCATGAATTTCTCAGGGTTTTTGGAGCCACCCACTGCTAAGAAAAATCCTTTCCTATGTTCCCTTCCCTTTCCTATAGTCTGTTTAAGGACGTACCTTCTTACCCAGATACACTGGCATCTGTCTATCATGGCTTTTGTCTGTGCAGAAACATTCATAAAGAATATAGGTGAGGCAAGAAACAATCTATCAGATGCAACAATTTTCGGGTACAGTATCTGCATATCATCCTCTACAATACATTCCCCGGTCTCATCGCAGCCATGACATTCTATACACGGTGATATTTTTAAATCACATAATCTGATTTTCTCGACTTCAGCCCCTCCTTCCTTGGCTCCTTCTAAGGCGCTATCCAGGAGCATATCAGAATTTCCACCATATCTTGGGCTGCCTAAAATTCCCAAAACCTTCAGCATATTTATACTTCCTATTGACGTATTCGAATCTACTATAATTTACTCTTTTATTTTTTCTTATATAACGGCGACATCTCCCTTAACCTCTGAACTGTTGTTGGAATTACCTCCAATGCTCGATTAACATGATCATCTGTGTTTTGCCTACCCAATGTTAGAACCAATGATCCATGTGCCTGCTCATGTTTTAAGCCAAGGGCAATAAGCACATGTGAGGGTTCAAGGGTCTTGGATGAACATGCCGAACCTGTGGAGGCTGAAATCCCTTCCATATCGAGATTTAGGATTATACTCTCACCCTCGATATAATCGAATCTGAAGCTTGCGTGATGAGGTAATCTCTTTGTCCGATGACCAGTAAGATATGCCTCATCAATATTATCCAGCACACCTTGGATCAATTTATCCCTTAGTCTTTTCAGTCTCTGGGAGTCTTTCTCCATATCATCCTTGGTGATTTTTGCAGCCAATCCCATCCCAAATATACTGTACACATTTTCGGTTCCTGATCTAAGGCCTCTTTCTTGTCCTCCTCCATACATGATGGGCTGAATCTTTACACCCTTTTTTATATAAAGACCCCCGACACCCTTTGGACCATATAAGTCATTAGAAGAGAGACTTAGCAGGTCGATATTGTCCCTTTCAACATCAATAGGAATTTGACCTTCGGCAGCCACGCAATCTGAATGAAAGTAAATATCCTTGTCCTTGGCAATTTCTCCTATCTCCCTAACAGGCTCCATGGTACCTATTTCGCCGTTTGCGTACATTATCGAGATGAGAATGGTCTTATCTGTTATGGCCTCCTTCACTTTCTCTGGATCTAACAAACCATCCTTGTCCACAGGTAAGAATGTGACTTCAAATCCTTCCTTTTGAAGGTCCTTTAAGGGATTGATCACTGACATATGCTCTATTGCAGATGTTATAATATGATTCCCCTTGTTTTTGTTTCTATGGGCTACACCCCTTATTGCTAAATTATTTGATTCTGTGGCACTTGCGGTAAATATCACCGATGCTTTATCTTCAGCACTAATAAGTTTTGCTACATTTTCTCTAGCCTCTTCAACTGATCTTTTACTGGCCCTTCCTTCCTTATGAAGGGAAAATGGATTGCCGAAATTTTCAGTCATATGCTTTAAAATGGCCTCTTCTATTCTTTTATCAACAGGCATTGAAGCCCCATGATCTAGATAGACCCTTTCCATATTATCATCTCCCTCGCTTACACGGTTTTCAAGAACGTCTAAAACCACATTACACTATCGTACTCCAACACCAAGTCATTCAATGTTGCTGCTCCAACTATCTTTGCCTCTTCAATTAGATTTGCTTCATCCCAGCCTAGCATCTGCTTGCTCTGCTCGCAGACATAGAATTTCACTCCTGCTTTAAGGGTTTGATCCATTACTTCCTTTAGATTTGGAAAAGTCCCCATCTGTATTTTCTCTGCCTCACCCTTCTTGAGGACCGTCAGCCCCATTCCAAGAAAATATACAGCCGCATCAATATCCATTGCTTTTGCAGTCTGTGCCAAGACGAAGGGAGAGTAAAGCCGCTCAGGCCTGTCAGTTCCGCTAGTCTGAACATACAATATTTTTTCGCCACTCATTTCTCAACCTCCTTTTTACTTAATTCCTTAGCATCTATGCCTTTTTAATTCTTATTATTTACGCTGTTACCAATATCAGTCACTATTTACGAAAAATCTTTATAAACCCTTGAATATGTGCAGTTCCATTCAGTAAATCCCCACTTAGCCCGACGGGGGAAGCGAGTTTCCCCTGGTAACGTTTATATCCATCGTTAGCTATAATATACCTAAATCCCGACTTAGCTCGTCGGGGAAAGCAAGTTTCCCCTGGCATGCAAAAACATCAAAAAGGATTTTTTGCATGTAGACAACATTTAAATTCGTTGTCAACTATAATACAATTAAATCCCGACTTAGCTTAGACTGGCTAGAGCGATGGACTGTAGTTTGCTTTCGGCTATAACCGATTGCCAAAGCTTTGGCCGATATCCATAGATCCCCGGTTCAAATCCGGGAGTCGGGACCATTTTCTATTTATTTTTATTTCAATCAATTTCAAGGATTTGAACCCTTGGGTTCATTGACAAATTTGATACAGGCATTTGATAACCTAATTTGTCAAGAAGATGAAGAGGAACAATAGGGGAGGCCTTCATCTGAAAATCCGGGAGTCGGGACCACTTCTCTTTTTTATTGTTCATATCCGTGGCCCCTCCTCCCTCATGTTCATGTTATGTTTGTTAATGCTTTGGTCTTAAGCTTGAACATCCGGGGTCGGGACCAATAATTTAAAATTTAAGCTTGCATATGGGAATGGGGACCTAAAATTGAAAACCTCAGGAAGATTTGGAAGATGTTTCCAAAGGAACCTCCTTTGGGATTTCCCCCTCTGATTTTTCCTCCTTCTTCTCCACTATCTTGTCCTCCCCACCGTTTTCTTCGGAGATTTTCTCGTCCTTTTCCTTCATATATCTCGGAATATCTTCTTCTTTCCGCTTCTTCCATTTTGCCCACATAACAAGGAATGTCGGCAGTACAAAGACAGAAGCAATGGAACTGTAAAAGATGGTCAATGCAGTGATGAGGCCAAACTGGGCAATGGGTGGCATGGAGGCAAAACCTATCAAACCAAATCCGGCGATTGTGGTGGTTGCACCTCCGAACAGAGCAAGACCTGTATGCGTTACAGTATTGTGGATGGCATCAGATATGTTATCGAACTCCCCAATATCCTCTCCGAATCTGTGGGAGATGTGTATTCCATAATCCACTCCAATACCGATTGTAAGTGAGGTGACCATGAGTGTCATAATGTTCAATGAGATATCCATGATATACATTGTTCCTAATATCCATATCACACAAAATACCACAGGCAACATCGTCATAATGCCGAGCATAACGGAGCGGTCCTTGATATAGAAAACGACGACCATGAAAACAAGACAAACAATGAGAGTAAGAATCAGAGTTCTTGTCTGGCTTTCGTTTAGAAGGTCCAGCATCAACACTCCCACTACACTACCACCTGTCAAAATGGAATTGTCTGAGGTTGATTCGAGGGGAGCTTTATCATCATCAATATCACTCATAAGTTCCTTCATCTCTTTACTTTCGGTTCCAATGAGGGTTATGGAAATCCGAAGAACAGTAGCATCATAATTTCCATCCTCGGTCCTGTGAAGCAGGGACATTGCGTCCAATGCAGAGGACGAATTCGTGTACAGCCAGTTGTAGAGTGCAAGTAACTCATCCCTGGTAGCATCTGTAGATAGGGAGCCGTCCACCTCAAATGTGTTGTTGTACATTGCGTGGAAAGTAGGATCGTATTTTTTATCTGAAAAACCGTATATTGTACTATTCGTAGCCCAATCTCGTATCAATGAATTGATGGATTTGACAGAAGGTGTTTCTCCAGATTTAACAACATATTTATCATCTGCCATGTTGGTGATTGTCATGTCCATGCTCCGAAACAGTTCTGGATTTGCGATATCACCCTTGATTAGCAATTGCACCTCTGTGCCCTCGCCTCCTACTGTTGTAAATTCGTTTAACATGTATTCCAAATCCTCGGTTAGTTCAAGGTTTTCCGGTAAAAAATCCTCGAATTCGAAAGTTGTTTTGAGGTTCATAGCAGCCATAATCGCTCCAGCTGAAATTACTAGCACCACAACAATAACCAAAATTGGTAACCGTTCTGCTACTTTGGCACCAGCACTAATGCCCTTGTCCAATTTTGGTTTTGCGGCTTTCTTCAGTCTTGATTCTTTCTTTGGTTTGAGCTCCTTGTTATTCTTTTCTTTTTCTGTAAGTTTTTTAGCCTTTCTTGTGTCCTTGATATGCAAACAGGCCGGAACAAAGGTGACCATAGTGAAGAAACAGCTTACGATCCCAATGGTAGCGATGATGCCGAAATCTTTTAGCGGATCCATGGGGGAAGCAATATTCGAGAGGAAGGCTGCCATTGTTGTGATTGTCACAAGTAGCAGGGCCATGCCAACGTGGCTGATGGTCTTTTCCACGGCATGATCCACCTCCTTTCCCTTTCCGAGCTCTTCACGATGACGCATGGTCAGATGTATACCATAATCTATTCCCAAGCCGACTATGAGGACAGGTACCACGATCGTCATTGGATTGAATGAAAAACCTAAAGCTGTACCAAATCCATACATCCACACGATTCCCATTACAAGTGCAGTGAGACTGATTGCCATATCCCATCCGTTCCTGAACACCACACCTAATATTATCAAGACCAAAATAAACGCAGCTGGTAACAATATACCCATATCATTGTTCATGGCACCCATGATCTCATCCATGATAATGCTCATTCCCATAACCCGCATTTCTGTGGATTGGAGGTCCATGTCTTTAACAATGGCGTCCATGCGTTGTTCGGATAGGGACAAGGGACTTTCTTCAGTGGTCATGTGTTCCCCTGTCTCATCCTCTCCAAGGGTCCCGTTTAAGGTGATGATTATCATGGTTCCTTTGGCCTGAATATTGCCTGTTTCAAAAGAGAAGTCGCTGGTCAGTAGCATGAAGAAAAAGCCCTTAACCTCTGGAGGAGTGAAGTCCGAGGATAGAATCCCAGTAATAGTTTGCTTAATAAGTGTGTCATTCATGATTTGTATAGCAGCGATCTTCTCATCCAAGGTCGGCTCACTGTTACCCTGTCCAGCCAAAAAAGAACGTGTTACAATGTCTGCTACCGAGTTTGCATTAGAGGAAGGATTACTCGGATACATTAGGGTGGGTGCTATTGTAGGATCGTTGACAATATCTCGCTCTACCATGAGCATCTCTTCCATAGCACCCTTTGTTAAGACATCCTTGTCCTTATCCTTGACGAGGATAGAAACTCTGTACTCATTAGAGGTTCTGAATAGATCTGCAACCTCTTCCTGTGCGATGACAACCTCATTCTCAGGCATGAAAGAGGATTCCGAGAACTCTTGATCGATGCCAAGAATTCCAATGAAAGCCATTGCAATGATTGTTATTACAATTATAATTGCGATTGTCACCTTTGGAAATGCTGATACTGCTTGGCCTAAAGATTTCATCACCAAATGAATCACCTCAACATATTCACTGAATTACTCTGTATTGTCGTTATTTTGTTCTTTGCCATGGGCTTCCAGGATCTGCCCGATTTGCTCGGTCATATCTGAAAGCATCTGATTTAATACACTACTTTCCATTAGCATGATAATTGATGCTCCACTGGGAAGTGGGTTCGAAATAACCAGGAGTTTGTCCCCTGGTTTTATTCCATGCTTCTTTCTCAACTCTGCAGGGAGAACGATCTGTCCTCTTTCGCCAACTGTTGTACTTCCTTGAAACTCTGGTTTGGGAAACAAAACACTCACCAAGATGCCGAAAAGTAAAAACACGTATATAAAACTTATCATTTATATCATACATATCATACATATCATACATCATTTTTGTAAGAAAAAATCGGATTGAAATGGTCTAAAGCCCCATCTGCCTGGCAATGACCATCCTCTGAATTTCTGAGGTTCCTTCCCCTATCTCAGTAAGCTTCACATCCCGAAAGATCCTTTCAACAGGGTAATCCTTTGTGTAACCATAACCACCGTGGATCTGGATTGCCTTTGTGGCTGCCCTCATTCCAACCTCAGAGGCGTACATCTTTGCCATTGCAGATAGCTTGGTAACCTTCATATCGTGGTCCTTTAACCAGCCGGCATAGTAGACAAGCATCCTTGCTGCTTCCACCTCAGATGCCATATCCGCGATCATCCATTGTATGGCTTGGAACTTGGCTATCTTCTTACCGAACTGCTCCCTTTCCTTTGCATACTTTATGCTTTCATCTAAGGCACCCTGGGCAAGGCCCAAGGCCATTGCACCTATGCTGATTCTCCCTCCATCCAGAACCTGCATTGTATCGTAGAAGGCCTTGTTCAACTGACCCAGTTGATTTTCCTTGGGAATTCTGCAGTCTTCAAAGAACATCTCGGCAGTATCGCTGGCTCTAAGACCGAGCTTGTTCTCCTTTGTCCCTGGGGAAAAACCAGGTGTCCCCTTCTCTATGATGAAGGCGGTAATTCCTCTTTGCTTCTTTGTTTTGTCTGTGGAGGCCAGGACAACTGCTATGTCTCCGACACTTCCATGTGTGATGAACGTCTTTGAGCCGTTAATTACCCATTCATCTTTATCCAAAACCGCAGTTGTTTGAGTGGCTCCTGCATCGCTTCCTGCATTGGCCTCAGTAAGACCCCAGGCCCCGATCTTTTCACCCTTTGCTAGGGGAACAAGATACTTCTGCTTCTGCTCCTCAGAACCTGCAATATAAATATGATTTGAACAGAGAGAATTATGGGCTGCAACTGTGATGCCATGGGCACCGCATACCCTGGATACCTCCTCCACTGCAATAGCATAGCCTATGTAACCAACATCGGCTCCACCGTACTCTTTTGGGAATATCAGACCAAGGAGGTTCAGCTCCCCCATTCTCTTGACAGTGTCCCATGGGAACTCCTGGGTTTCGTCATACTCCGCTGCAATTGGTTTGATTTCGTTTTCTGCAAACTCCCTGACCATCTTCCTTATCATTTCCTGTTCTTTTGTCAGCTGGAATTTCATATATCCCCCTCTTTGGGCGGAAGGGGAGAAAGGCTTTAGGATTTTATGAATCTTTCTATAAAAAGGCCATACTAAATAATATTCAATATCCCAATATTTTGGGATTTTTTGGGATTTTAACCTCATTTTAATTAATAGTGCAATAGATATAGGCCAGTACCAAATAACCACACCAATAATTACTTATATTTTGTCGTATTTACACTCTTTACTCTAACCGTCAACAAGGGGGGATAACATATGAAAAATGTTATGTCTAGGTATACACGATATAGTTTAGCATCTGTCATGGCATTTGCCATGATTGTGGGCATGTTTTCGACGATAAGCTTTGTAGACAACGCAAAGGCGCATGTGGCAGAAGGTGAAGGACATCCTCTTCAGCTCTATAGCTACTTCTTTAACAACGATACAGTAAACATTGATGGAGATATTGCCAATGATGCTGGGTTCTGGGCCAGGGCATATGCAAGGAATGTGACCTTCAGGAGCAATGAGTTACCTGCTGAGACCATTCCTGTTAGTATGTTCTTCGTAAACAGCAACAGCTATTTGTACATTGCACTGGCATGGGACGCCGGCAATAATGGTGCCAATAATGGTGTTTGGCTATTTCTCGATGAAGGGGACAACGCAGGTTCCATCTCTGATGGCAGCCACCTAGATGGGCTCACCAATCCCTCAGGGGAGAGGAATGAAGATGGCGTGTACAGAAATAAGAACGATGGTAGTGGTCGGGATCTGAACTGGAATAATGCTGGGAGCGTCTGGGCAGACGATGTCGATACCACTGACAAAGTTATGGATGTAGATAATTTCGGTAACGGTCCTTATTTCAATGCTGAGTTCAGGATACCCTTGAGTAGAGAAAACGACGATATAGACGACTCAAATCTCGATATAATTGGTACAGATGAGATTGGTATTTATATTATTGTACATGTAGTGGGAGGAGGAGTTACAGTTGAACCTGGGCATTATTATTGGGATGTAACAACTGTACAGCCAGGCAACAAGAACCTAGGTGGAGATTACGAGCCATTGGCTGCTGACGCAACCACAAACCAGTGGGGCGATTTGAAACTAGGCCTCATGAGGGATGAAACCAAACTCTATTCAACTGTGAACATCAATGGAGCACCTGCGGTAGATGGTGATATCTCCAATGATATTGCATGGATCAATTCATACAAACGTGAGATGAAATTTACGAACTTTCATGGAACAACAATGGAGGTTAAATTCTATTCAGTGCAGGATCAAACCTCAAAGAACATTTGGTGCGGCTTTAGGGTGGAGGATGACGACTTCAATGGAAATGACGAATTCTACATCTATCAAGAAAGAGAGACCGCGCCTGATCCAGGAAATAACCGGAATTTTCTATTAGATACAAATTTTGAGAATCTTGTTTATGTCGTTGTTGGAGGAACTTGGGAGGACTGGGAATATGATGGAGGAACATGGAACATTGACGATGATGACCAAACCGCCCTCGGTGCAGTTCAGTACTTTCCATCTCCTACACCACGCTACGAATTCGAATTCGAAATCCCCTACAATGGAGGAAATGAGGACTTGAACATGTTAGACAACGGTCTCTTTGGATTCTTCATGAAGTTCATTGATTCTGATATGCCCGCAGGAGAGCAGGAATTCTTCTGGGAAATGACTGCAAACGATGAGCTGATACGACTCAATGAGCCTGACGATGTTCACGTTTCAGTTGGATGGGTGGACTTACAGATGGGAGGCCCTGCAGTCTCCCCTGTTCAGCCTGATGATGGTGGAATGGTTTCTGGAATAGATTTCCGATTCAGGATTTACGCTGAGGACGAGCCACCAAATGGTATAGACTTCATTACCTTTACCGCTTTTAAAACAGAGAAAATGGACACGTTCAAGAACCTCTTCCGAGAACCTGGAACCGGATTCTGGTCCACCTACTGGGATACAACTGCCGAGGATAACGGCCCCACCAGGGTTACAATTGTTGCACAGGACGATGAAGGCATCACCGTATACATATACATCAATGTGATGATATCAAATGCAGGGGCTGGAGGCAATCCACCTTCTGGGGTTGAGATAACCGATCCTGCAGTTGGGCCCCTTACTGGTCCCGAGCTCATCGAAGCCACTGCCCTTGGAGCAAGTTATGTGGAATTCTACGTGGATGGTGAGCTCTTTTCAGTGGATATAACGAGTCCATATCAGGCATCCTTGGATACAACTTTATATGCAGATGGCGGACATATCGTTTCTATTCGAGCTGTTAATATCGCCGGTGAGACCTGGGATGCAATGGTATATGAATTCGACAACTGGGACCTAAATACCCTGTCCATAACCGACCCAATCACTGGTACGTCACAAAACGGTTCCATAAACGTGGTTGGCGATTTTGTAGCAGACAACTCAGGTGAATATGCAGAGCTTTATGTTGATGACATGTTCTGGTCCTTCTCAGATGACACAGCAACTGGAGCTGTAACATTTGAATTGGACACCGAACTTCTTTCCGAAGGCGCGCACCAAGTTAAGATGTTCGTGTACGATCCAGAAGGAAACAAGCTCATGGACATGGTGACAATTTATGTGGACAATATCGAGCCGGGAACCCCAACAATTGCATCCTTGATAGATGGACAGTACATTGACGGTACCTTTGTATTCAAGGTTCAGTGCGACACCTCTGATTTGGCAAGCGTGGAACTCACAATACCCACGGTAATTACCGATATGCCCATAGGGTATAACAGTGCAAGCGGATATTACGAATATACCCTGGATACAACAGCACTTACAGATGGCGACTATTCTGTTTCAGCTGTCTCATGGGACACTGCAGGCAGTTCGGCCTCTTCAGGAACTGTTAATTTCAAAATAGACAACACAGCCCCCACACTTGCAGTATCGTCTCCTTTGGACAATGCCATAGTAAGCGGGATTGTGGAGTTCAATTACACTGCCACAGATACATACCTTTCATCTGTGATGTACAAGATAGACGGTAATAGCTGGGTGGACATTGACACAGACTGGGACACAAGAACTTTCAATGACGGGGAACACATGGTGAGTATAAAGGCAGCGGATGAATCGGGTCACTACACTATGATAACACTTGATCTTGTTGTAGACAACAATGCACCTGAAATAGCAATTCTAAATCCTGTGAATAATCAGTTCCTTTCCGACGACTTTACCTTTAGAATCAGGGCAGAGGACATGGTGGGCCTGTCTGATGTACGAATCACCATCACAAACACTGATTCAGCTGAAACAGTTGTTGATGACATATCAATAATCCTCAACGAGGTATCAGGCCATTACGAATATACATTAGATACAATGACCCTTGCAGACGGTAACTACTCCATAACAGCCACATCATACGATATCTCAGGAAAGGATTCAGGGGCTTCCACAGTGAACTTCATGGTTGATAACAACGCTCCTAAATTAATGCTAACGGCTCCCCTCAATGGAGAGCTGCTGACAGGTAGTGTGGCAATAGATGTTGATTACTCTGATGTATTCCTTGTTGACATGGTCTACAGGATAGATGGGGGAGCATGGGTGGATTTGTCAACTGCCTGGGATACGTCATTGGTCAATGATGGAGCACATACCATAGATATAAAACTGACAGACAAAGCAGGCCATATGGCAACTCAAACAGTCTCTGTCAAAACAGATAACACGGCACCTGACCTTTATCCAGTTTACTGGCCAACTGAGAATGTGGCCTCGAGTTTCCATATACAGATGTATGCAATGGATGCAGTGGAGCTTGTGGAGGTCACATATCAGATAAACAATCTAACATCTGTTCGTATGTTCGAAAACAAGGCCATAGGATTCTATGAGGCTGAGATCGTTGTGGACTCTTCTGGACTTGGACTTCCCGATGGAGACCATGAACTTAAAATCATGGCCACAGACTCTGTGGATTTAAGCACACAAATCTCAACCACAATAACAGTTGATAATACAGGTCCTACAATAACAATTTCTGAACCAGCAAAGGGAAAGACAGTCGAAGGGGATGTCAAATTCATTGTGGAATTAACAGATGCCACGGGAATCGATGTCGTCCAGATCAGAATAGACAAGGGAGAATGGATAGACATGAAAGAAGAGGATGGGAAGTATGTATACAACTGGAACTCGAGAAAAGCCTACAACGGCAAATACGATGTAGATGTAAAAGCCGTGGACACCTTGGGCAACGAGGCCGTTGGATCATCTGAAATCAAAGTAGACAACTTCCCAATGCTTGCATTCCTGGTATTCATTGTGATTCTAGTTATACTTGTGGTGCTAATGGTGATAAGCTGGTCCAAAGGACCTAAAAAGGAAAAACCCGCGAAAATTGAAGAGCCCTCGGTGTCACCAGTGGAGGAAGAAACTGAGGTAATTGAGGGATTTGCATGCCCTGAATGCGGAGCCAATGTCGGCCCCGGGGACTCGAGTTGCCCCCAATGCGGTGTGGAACTTGAAGGCCATGAAGAAGAGAAAGAAGAGGAGATTGTTGCTCCTCCCCTTACAGATTTATCAACACCTGAAGAAATGAGTGATGATGATGCAAGTAAACTGGATATTCCTAAAACAGAGGAGGAGATTTAGGAGGTAATAAAATGCACGAGATAATAGATATAAATCCCGCAAGCGCCTTTGTGTTCGCACTGGTTCTGGTGTTTGGTATTTGCTCCCTCCTACTGGGCTTGATAATGGCCGTTCTCGGTCGCGAGAAAAGCAGAGCCATGGGCTTTCTACAGATGTCAGTTGGGTGGATAGCCCTATTTGGCCTTTACCTATTCCTATGGAATCCCGAATTTCTTGTGATCATGATCGTGGTCATCATTGGAGGAATAGTGGGAGCTGCATTGATGGTGGGATTAATGCTGGTTCTTCTGATGAAATCATGATATTTATTAAAAACACCAGGTCCTACAAGAAAGGGGCCATCCAAATATACTAGAAGGGTCAATGTACGTACCGCTATTGTATTCGATATTTTAATGATATCTTTTATAAACCAAAAAAACGTTGCGTGTAGTGATGTCTGAAGTCCTTGACAAGTGTAATAGAATCATGAGCTTTGCACCTAAAAAGGAGGTCGACAGCTACGCTAAAAAACAGCTGTCCAAAAACCTCAATAAATACGAGCAATCAATTGAGAAGAAATTGGCAGATGTATACTATATAATTGACGGCAAACAATATTCCTCACTTTTGGATGCCATATACCTAATAGAGGATTGGAACGAGATAGAAATCCACTTCTTTCATCCAAACACCGAGGAGATATGGGAATATGATATCCCCACAAAGCTCGTTAAATTGACAGGACCTGGAAGGGGGGCTTTGATGCTCTATCAGATCAATCACTTTGCTTTGAATCAATGGGATCCAAAACAGGAGCCAATAGTTGAGACTGCGATGTTCCGAAGCTATGCAGCCCATTTCTACTCACCCGAGTCCATCAAGACGCAATCAAAAAAGATGGATGAGCGCCCTTTGGTTCCACCGAGACCATTGTGCACTCCTTTTGAATTCTGGGAGGATATTAGATTCAAAGGTATTGTACCATTTCAAATGAACCTTTGCGCATACTCAAAAGAAAGAAGGTATCTGTATCAATTGGATATTCTGAACAATTCTTTGATTATGGATTTCAGGAACAAGAAGATCCCAATCAAGAACAGGGTACTAAGGGACCCATGGGACTATTATCACCTCGATTATTTTCTCTCGAAGCAGGAAATACCTGATTTGGCAAAAAAGGTACTTTGTATATTCTTTGAGCTGGAAGATGGAGATGCCGCTGACATCCAGATAGGTCTTGGGATCACCGAGAAGATGGCAAGGGATAACATATCCGCCCTGGCAAAAAGGGGCCTAGTTGAGGCCAAGGGAAAACCTCCAAAAGCACGCTATGAAATCATCCTGGATAACATCAAGAAAATCTCGGGAAAGGGGAAATAGGTGCTCAAAGAATCGGCCATGGAAAAATGGTTTAAATTCGAAATTGCTAAAATCAACAGCGGTATAGTCACCAAAAAAAGACCTTTAGGTGAGCTTACTGAGGAAAAAACACCAATTACTGAGGCAAAGGACGGAAGTATTTTTTACTACGACAAAAAGGCACTTTATTGTCTCAAAAACGAGTTGTCAAAAGACAAGCATTCGATTATGCTGCCGATTTCCATGTACTTTTCCCTGGATGTAAAGGATATGGTGTATGTCGCTGATAAACTTGCACTATCGGTTTTAAAACGGCTAGGCGAGGTTCCCAAGGATGCTGAGCTTGATAATGGAAGGTATTGGATGAGCAAGACCCTTGCCAATGATATGATAAGAAGACGGCCTACAATAATCCAGTTCGTGAGATATTAAATAACAGTACACCGTATATGTAGATGATAATCATTCATTAGTTTCCTCTTTACCTGTATATGTTTTCAGGGTAATAATATGTATACTGACCCCAAGGGCGATTATTAATAAAATAATCCTTATCCAGAAATTGTCAATAATGAACATAGCCGAAAATCCTATCATGATCCATAAAAAAGAGATAGCCATAACTTTTACTTTAAGGGGAATTCCCCTCCCTTCCTGATAATTCTTTATGTATTTTCCAAACCATTTATGACCTATAAGCCATTTGTACATCCGCTCAGAACCCCGAAGATAGCATGCCGCTGCCAGAAGAAGAAATGGAGTTGTGGGAAGAAGTGGGAGGACAATCCCAATTATCCCGAGGCACAAGAAGATCGTTCCCGCAAGAGTCCAAAGAGCACTTTTAATGCGATTTTTCTCTTTTTTATTCTTGTTTGAACCCAGTGATCATTCCCCCTCTGCCAAAAGAAATTAAAATTACGTCTATATGAACCTTTTTATATGCGCTCCAAGAAATTCTGCAACCTCAGAAACCTTAAAGGGCCATGCATAGATAATTTCAATGTCTGGATACCGATTTTGTGAGCTGTTTATTACTTTGGGGATTTCAATTTCTGAATGCTCGCCTCCCTTGGTCATCATGGGAGTTATTACAATTATCTTGTCTACCTTCTGGGATACTGCTTGATCAATTGCCTTATCTAAACTTGGGGAGCAAAACTCGTTGAATCCCACTATGACTTCATATCCTGTTACCTTCCTTAATTGTTGGGCCATCTCCTGTGCCCCTGCAAAGAAGGGATCATTTTCTTTTGTTCTCGGCCAACTTTTCATCTTGCTATCTAGTTCTAAAAAGCGCTCTGTAAGATTCTGCTGTCTTTTATTGGGAACATGCCCCAGTTGGGCGTGCAGCCTGAAAAATTCCGAAAGCTCATCGGGAGGAAAATCCCTTGGAGGTGAGCCGTGCATTGCTAAAACCACCATAATTTCCATTTAATCTCCTCTTTTATTGATTGTACATTACTTGGCCTGAACTGAATCGAGGGTATATAATGCTAATCCCAAAACATACAATATTATACCCCAATATTTTTTATACTGCTAAACTGTAATGGATGCCAAGGTGAAGGATTTGAGAAAAAAGGCAGTGGTACTACTTTCAGGTGGTCTGGATTCCACAGTAACCCTGGCCCGTACCCACGAGGAAGATTATGAATTATATCCACTGTCTATTGATTATGGCCAAAGGCATGATAAGGAGCTGGAAAGTGCACAAAAAATCGCGAACTGGTATGAAGTAAAAGAACATAAAATACTAAAAATCGATATATCACAGGTAGGTGGCTCAGCCTTAACTGACATGAAAATTAAAATTCCCGAAAAGCGAGATGAAAATAAAATAGGATCCGATGTTCCCATAACCTATGTCCCAGCCAGAAATACCATACTTCTTTCCCTTGCCCTGGGATATGCCGAGGTTATTGAGGCCCAAGCTATTTTTATAGGGGCCAATGCCCTGGATTACAGCGGATACCCGGATTGTAGACCTGAATACTTTGAGGCCTTCCAGGAGGTGGCAGAACTGGGAACCAAAACCGGAATAGAAGGAAAACCCGTTGTGATCAAATACCCCTTAATCAATCTGACAAAGGCCGAAATAGTAAAAGAAGGTGAGAGGCTGAATGTACCATTTCACCTTACATGGTCTTGCTATAAAGGTGGCGATTTAGCCTGCGGAAAATGTGATTCCTGCATTCTCAGGCTAAAGGGTTTCAAAGAAGCGGGAATAGAGGATCCCATGGAATATGAAGACTAAGAGGAAAGAAAATGAAGGTCAACGAGATTTTCGCATCCATTCAGGGCGAAGGTATCCTGATAGGCATCCCCACAACATTTGTGAGAATGACTGGCTGCAATCTCAGGTGCTCATGGTGTGATACCAAGTACGCTTACGAGGAAGGAAAGGAGATGTCCTGCGAGGAAGTGATGGCCAAGGTAAAGGATTTTTCACAAAATCATGTCTGTATAACAGGCGGGGAACCGCTTTTACAAAATGAGGTTATTTCACTTATCCAAAAACTTATGGACAAAGGCTATGAGGTCTGCCTGGAGACCAACGGCTCAAAATCAATCGAGAATATTCCTTGTTTAGGATCCATGGTAATCAGCCTTGATATCAAATGCCCCTCATCAGGTATGCAGGAAAAAATGAACTTCTCTAATCTCGAGCTTTTGAGCTTAAATGACCAGTTGAAGTTCATAATAGCCGATAATAAGGATTATGAATATGCAAAGGAAATAATCGCAAAATATAAACCCACGTGCAGCCTTATTATGACACCTGTGGGAGGTAGGAAATTGAAGGAACTCGCCGAATGGGTTCTTGCCGATGGGCTTTATGTGAGAGTTTTACCTCAGCTTCATAAGCTCATTTGGGGAGAGAAGAAGGGAGTTTAGGCGGGTTTTTCAGAGGATTTCGTTTTCTTTTTTTCACTTCTTTTAACAGAGAGAGTATAGAAAATCGGTGTGAGCACTATCGTAAATAGGGTCACTATGATGACAGATATGAACTGCGATTCAGAAATAGCCTCGATCTCCAGTCCGAAACTCAGAAGAACCAACTCAAGGGCACCACGTCCGCACATTGCCACTCCTATTGTGAAGGACTCGTTGTTTGTGAATCTGCAAATTTTCGCTCCTAGACCGCATCCCAGTATTTTCCCTGCAAATACCAATATCACTAAAACGGTAATTAGAGGTACCACCACTCCTACTGAAGTGTCACCTTCGGCAATCAATATACTGGCAGAAAGCCCGATATAACCGAAGAATATGGGGCCAAAGATGGCCCTAAGAGGGGGATCTACGTCATCTACGATCCTGCGCCATGTAATGCGACGCCTCAAAAGTGGTCCGACTTTGGATCCCCATTTCCCAACTATCAAGCCCGCTATATATGCGCCGATCACATAGTGCAAATCAACCCATGTGGCAACGAGTGCGAATAAAAAAGTGAGAATGAACGTGGTTGTAAGCATCCATTTGAACTCCTCTGTTCCTTTATGGAGTTTATCAAAGAGCTTCTCCAAGGGCCAGCTAACCACAACCAGGGCCAAAAATAAAAATATGATGACCCTTGCGGCAAGCCATACTATCTCCATGATATCAAGGGTTTTATCAGGCAATAGAACCATGGAAGACACGATACCGATAAGAAATACAGCTATGATATCGTCCACGAAGCTTGCTCCCAGGACTATATTCTTTATTTTATGATTTGGACTATGTATGAATATCCCGGCACAGACCTCGATTGCGGTATTGCTGAGAACGGCGGCTAAAAAGAGCGAAGCAAGAAGATCAAGGCCAAAAAGGAACCTAAGTGGGAGGAACACTATGATAAAAGAGACCACCACACCAACTGCTCCAATTACTATGCTGGATATCTTATTTTCTGCAAAGGATTCGAAATCTGTGATAAGCCCTGCAAGTAGCATGAGCATTATAATTCCAAACTGGCTGAAATATTCTAAGGGTGTTTCTTCTCCAGCTGAAAAAACTATCAAACCAAGGACCGCAGGCCCCAATATAAGGCCTGCTATGACCTCCCCTATTAAAGGCTGAAAATCAAAACGACGAAATAACTCGCCTAGGGCCCGTCCAAAGAGAAGGAGAAGTATGAGCCAGTATAGATACTCCAATTCCATCTATGGTTACTCCGTGCTCAAAAAGCATATATTTTGTTGGATTTAACCCTTTCGGAGTGATTTTAAGGATTCTAAAAACCCGAACCGTAAAACTGGATTTACTCTTCGCCTCGAAAATAACACCCCAAAATTGAAATAATCCCTAATCGTTTATGATAATGGAGAGAAATTATGGTGGTAATTTGCCCCAATTGCGGGAGGGAAATATTCTCGGACCCTGATTCATGTGTCATGTGTGGCTGGAAGAGAGGGGCATCTTCCCCTAGAGAAAGAGGTAGGCAGCCGGGTCCTCGTTATGATAGAGAATATCCTCCACAAAGGCCCCCACAGGCGCGGCCACCACCCCAAAGACCACCACCACGATATCCAAGGGATAGATACGAAGACAGATATCGAGAGGGGCCGAGAAGAGAATATGATTATCCACCACCCCAACGCACAGGTTACCAGGACAGGCCTAGAAGGCAGTATCCTCCCCAAGAAAGACGATATCCTCAAAGAATGCAAAGAGAAGATCCTCGTATGCAAAGGGGTTACCAACAAAGAGTGGCCTATCCCCAAAGAAGAGAGCCCCCCTATCAGAGAGGGAGAGCCAGGGAGAGACCAGATTCGGGTTATGGGTACGAAGACAGAAGAAGGCCCCCGGACCAAATAAGGGATCCCAGATATAAGGAGCCTGGAAGAAACTACTGCCCCAACTGCCAAAGCGAGATGTATACTGATCCTGATAACTGCGTACTTTGCGGGTGGAGCAGGGCCCAACAGGAAAGAAGAGCACCCCGTTATGAAGATTCCAGGAGGGGTTATCCTCCAAGACAAAGACAGGATTATCAACGGGATTCCCAAAGAAGGTATCCTCCTGAGGGATGGGAAAGACGTATCGATGATAAAATGGGCGTAAGAAGACCTGAAAGGAGAAGGGGAAGAGAATCCTTAATAAGACCTGGACCAAGGCCTTCTGGCCCAGGAAGGGAAGGGGGGAAAGAGCAATTTAAATGCGAGAACTGCGGAAATCCAAGTCTCCAATTTTTTGCAGATGGATTGGGACGCTGCCCAGGATGTGGACACAGATTCAGATATAGCCGCAGACCCACAACGATCAGATCAAAACAGAAGCATAAGCAGTTCATATGCTCAAACTGTGACTGTAAGAACCTGCAGTTCTTCATGGATGGCACCGGCATGTGCCCCCAGTGCAGACGGGAATTTAGATGGAGTAAATGAGTTATTTGTAAAAAATTAAGATAACTTACCCTAAACAGGGAAAAATAAGGTAGTCAATACATTTTTTCTTATTTAGGCATTCTCCTGCATCCATTGCCCTGCATTGCTCGTCTGATTGGCTTTTTCAGGTTTCCTATTCTTCGGTTTTGGTTTCTTCCTCTTCATCGGATTATGGTTCTTCTTTCTGGCTTTCTTCAGGTTCCTTGGTCTTCGCTTTCTCCTTTCTCAGCTCCTTTTTGGCAAGAACCAGGTACGTGAGCGTGGTCAGCCACAAACCGATAACAAGAATAATGCCTATTGTCAGTATCATTACTCCCTCTTCTGGTGTCATGCTATTCCAAATAGAGTAAGACAGTGGACCGTCATAAAATTTTCGCTTAATTTTACCTTATCGCATTACTTAGGACGTTAAGTTGCTGATTATACCTATTTATCGGAAAAAATGTCTGAAAACGGTGATTTCTCAACCGATTTCATCAATGGCATTTGCTATACCTATATCCCTTTCAAATTCTTTCTTGATCCTACTGTCATTTTCGAGCCATATTTTCAAATGTTCCCTTGTGTAATCATCGAAGCTTTTCCCTTTCCACTCTCCGAAAATTGTTACCCCAACACCACCTAATCTGACAACACCAAACGTCAGGGCACAGTCGAAAATCAGGTTCACCAGACTTATGGGCTCGATTTTCCCTTTAGAACCTATGTTATGCGGGATTATCAGGGTCTCTTGAAGCAGACCAGCATTCTTGGCATGATATGCCATATCCTCATCAGCGGTGAGAAGCAACACTTCACCGTTTCTGTCCTTCTCGAAGTTTGAGTATGACTTTGCAATGAGTCTATCCCTTTCCTCCTTGTCCTTTGGGAAATTTCCGGATTCGGCCCTTTCAGCCTCCAACTGGGCAAAAAGGAGCTTAATTTCGTTCTGAGCGCTCTTTGCCATTCTTGTTTTTCTGGCACTTGCGTTAATGAACTCATCCACAATCTGGGCATGGCCAAATGCCTCTCTCATCTTCTTGAGATTTGAGGATCTGTACTTGTATTTGATATTTGTGTCGATTTCCTCCCTCACTATGTCGCTTAAAGCGATCCTGAAATCTACGGCTGTCACCCGTAAATCACCGTCTGTACTATCCAAAGGAAAATATCTGGAAAAGAACTTAAAGTAAACGAGATTGGTATCCAAGGCCAAATAAAGAGGTTTTGACCTTCCCCCAGGGCTTTTTATCGTCTTAGCAAGTTCCATTAATCTCTCCTTCACTGCTGTGAAGTTCGAAAAAGGCAGAAAGGTGGAGGATAAAAAACAGTCCCTGAGATCAGAAAATCGCGGCAGATCGTTTTGAAGAAAATCATTTTCAGGGTTGTGCTCACGCTTTACTTTCTCGAACTCATTTCTGGTAATTATATTTCTGATTTCATATGCTCCAATATCACAGCTAAAAAGATTTACATCATAAAATGGAAATTTTACATCAAACCATCTCTTTTTTGAGAGGTATATCTCATTGAAGAGGATCATGAGGTCTTTTTTTGAAATTACTTTACTTACCCGCAAACTTGATCTCCTCCATGAAATCATGGGAATGCTGTACAGTCAGAGGAATTCGTAAAAATAGGTTGTCCGCATAATCGACATCCTCTAGATAGAGGTAGAACACATGATCAACCTTACCCTGGATGCTGGGAACCAGGGCTCCCGCAACCATGGCCTTCCTTCCAGGCGTTACTTCGATTGCTATTTTATTCCCCAGTGATTTTTCTTTTTTTACTACATCGTTGATGCGCCATCCCGATGTCACAAAATCTGCTTTAGGCACCTCACTGATCACAATGTTTGGCTTTTTACCGTACTCCTTGAGTAATATAATGAATCTCCTTTTCGCAAGCTCAGCCTGCCTTCTTCTCTTCTTTGTCGTGAAAATATATATTCTATCGGGAATATATTGCCTCAACCTCACCACGGCCCATAGACTGTTGAAAATTGCCCAGTCTGAAAAACCTGTCATGGTAATGTAGATGTTCATTGGCTCACCATTTAATAAGGAATATCTCTTTACACCTTAAGGTTGGGCATGATAAATAAAGATTTAGGAATTGGAACAAAACCCACATTATTTCCCTTGTTAAAAGTATATTATATATCAACATTGTACAAGGGTGTCAATATCATATCACTAAAATTCAAAAAATGTTCTAAAACAATTAAATAGGACTTAAACATAATCAAATAGAAGATAAAGCAGCGTTTTTAAAGGAGGAATAGCAATGAAAAGTGTGGATTATAGTAGAAAAGACGTTATTAGAAAGGTGTGCTCCTTGGTTCTGACATTGAGTATGGTCTTCGGTGGATTTATTATAGTGTTTCCAATTATTATAGACACTGCAGAGGGCTATGTAATGCATGATCCATTTTCCTCTACATCGTTGGAAGATGGCGGGCCCAAGGATGGTGACGGGACAGTAAATGGCGTTGTAGTTTGGAAAAATACACCGGATCCGGTACATGTAATCGATTCTGGATATTTCATCGATGGAAGCTATGAACTTATAATAGAGCAGGGATGCACAGTGAGATTTGCCAATTCAGGTTTCTTAATAAATTTTGGTGATCTTACAGCAAAGGGTTCTCCTGCCAGCACAATAACGTTCACATCAAATGAAACCCTTCCTGTACCAGGGGATTGGGAATGGATTTTCATAGATGAGCCAGGTAACGCCACCATGGATTATTGCACAGTGGAATATGCTGGTATTGCAGGGTACTCGCTTCGCATCAGCACCAATGGAGATGTCACGATCTCCAATTCCACATTTAGATACAATATTGCCAATGGAATCAGATGTCTCGGTGAACCTGGCATATCGATTATGCCATCACCAAATATCGTGAAAAACGATTTTTACGAAAATGAAGGATACGCAATCTCAGTTGACAGTTCTGATGCATTTATCGACGATAACACCATTTATGGACTGAATGCTTCAGCAGGTGGTGGAGACGGAGGAGGTGGGATATATCTTGAAAATCCCTTTGGTCCTGCAAATGGCGTGACCATCTCAAAAAATACAATTATTGGAGGTTCTGGTGGTGATGATGCAGGCCTCGGTGGTGGAGCTGGCGGCTATGCAATCTACGATGACAATTACGATGGATTCATCAGAATCATCAACAATGAACTGATTTTAGGGGGCCGCGGAGGTAACAACACAGGAAGCGATCGCACTGCAGGCAAAGGCGGAGGGGGAATCTATTTGTTTCCTGTGCCGAACATGGCAAATGCCATAGAAATCAGTGATAATAACATCATAAAAGGAGGGCGAGGTGGAGAAAACTACGCCCTATTCGACGGAAATGCCAGTGATGGCGGCGACGCAATTAACATAACAGACAATGATAACAACGGTCAGGTTCTCATCTATAACAATGATAACATACTTGGCGGGGACGGTGGAGACAACCATGCAAATTGGGGAGGAATGCCAAACAATGTTTGGACAAGTGGTGATGGTGGCGGCGCCGTTTCCCTTTATAACTGCAGATATCCTTGCGTTTGCGATATTTCCCTGAATCCGAATATCAGAGGTGGCAAGGGAGGAAACACCACGGGTACAGGCACTATGATGATATTTCCTTTCCCATCAGGTGGCAATGGGGGCAACGGTATTAGTCTTTCAGCATCAGACAGTGTCACTATTACCAGATCCACATCAACTGGTGGAGACGGGGGAAATAATACACCTTTTGCCACAGAGACATCTTCTGGAAATGGAGGACATGGTGTGGTTCTAAATTCTTTGGCTTTATTGGATTCAAATGCCACGATAACTGGATCTGATCTAATTGGTGGTGAGGGCGGAGACAATTGGGTGATGATGCTCGGAGAGGGTCTAAATGGTAGGGGTGGTAATGCCCTTTACTCCATCCAAAGCACTGGTTCTGTTGAAGGTTGCGATTTGACTGGAGGAAGGGGAGGGGATAATTACGGTCCCGGTGCTATGGCCGGACCCGGCGGTTCTGGATTTTATGGCACAAACGCTTACGATATGGTTTGTGACATAACAGATATCAAAGGTGGAAAGGGTGGCAACAATTACCACTCTCAAGGTATTATGGCTGGCTGGGGAGGCGAGGCAGCAAATATCTTGGATTGTAACAACATAAGGATAGAAAAAAGCGATCTGATCGTTGGTGGAGATGGAGGAGATGTAATTATGGGAGCAGAACCTGGTTACGCTGCTGGAGCTACGATGAACATCCAATCCTCTTCTGATATTATCCTCGACAATAACAATATTACCACCGGAGTTGGAGGCATCAACATCTCCAGTGGCCAGCAGGGAGCCAATGGCTCCTATTGTGTATATGGATGGTGGACATCCGGCGTAATTATTGCTCAAAATGAAATAACTGCAAAACCCGATAATTGGGACACTTACGGCATTTATTTGGGCAGTGCAAACGGCCTGTATGTCGATTTAAATAGGGTCTATAAATGTAATTATGGAATATATATAACACAGGACGATATAAGTTCTGTCTATGTCTTGGACAATGATATATACGAGAATGATTACGGTGTCTATCTCATAAACAAAGATCTTGCTCAAATTGGAGATTACAATCGAATTTACGACAACACCCATGGTATTTACCTTTGGAATTCTGATGCCACAGTTGGAGATGCAAACACTCTTACTAATAATGATCATGGTATCACCTGCAGATCCTCCAATCCAACTATTACTAATAATGTGATAACAGATTCGGAGATAGGAATGAATTTTACACAGAACTCCAATGCAAACATATTCCGCACCCAAATTATAGATTCCAATGTGGCCAGTGTCCATTGCGATTCGGGCTCTAATCCCAGCTTCTACAACTGTACCATATCCTCTGCGAATCCTCTGGTGGATGATTTTTATGTAACCGGAAATTCCCACCCCTGGACTTTGAACACAACATTTGACAAGGCCAAGACCGATTTCGGCGATACCCAGTCCAGCCTCACAGTAAATTGGTACATGAATGTCAGGGTCGTGGATGTGGACAACATAGGTGTTCCAAGCGCGTTATTATGGGTCAATGACACCTTTGGGACACCTCATATAGGAGCACCTTTTGTAACTCCTTTTGATGGATGGGTAAGGTGGGTTGTTGTCACAGAATACATTGAGAATCAAACCAGTGGCAAATTCTACTATACACCTCACAACGCATCTGCGACAGAAGGTTTGAGATTTGGATATACAATTGCAGATATGTATATTAGTAGAAATGTGATCGTTGTTTTGGATGGCATACAATTTCAGATTCCATTGAAGAAAGGCTGGAATATGATATCAGTTCCTATGAATCAGAGCGATACTACAATAACAAAAGTGCTGGAGTATATTGATGGTAAGTATCGTGCTGTCCAATGGTACGATGCCAGCGACGGCACCGATCAATGGAAGCATTACAGAGTAGGTAAACCATTTGGAAATGATCTGCAAAACATCGATCGCAAAATGGGTATCTGGATCTACATGTATCAGGATGATGTTTTGAGTTTGGTTGGGAGTGTGCCTTCACCCACTACTACAGGAATTCAGCTTAGATCAGGCTGGAATCTTGTGGGGTATCCTTCTCTTACCACAAGGTTCTCAGGTACAGGTGCAAACGAGGCTTTCGAGTTCATTTCAGGTCCTGGGTCAATTGACATGGTTATGTATTATAATGCAAGCGATGCATCAGATCCATGGAAGATGTGGGACCCAGGTTCATATTCACCTGATGACCTCGTCCAGATAGAGCCTGGATATGGATTGTATATTCACGTTACAGACAACTGCATCTGGGATGTTGATTGGTAGGAAAACAGAAAAAAATCAACTCTTTCCCTTCATCCATTTAATAGTTTTATAAGCACTTGCCGCAGCTCCAAAACCGTTGTCAATGTTCACGACAACAACTCCAGGGGAGCAGCTGTTGAGCATGGCAAGCAATGCTGTGATACCGTCTAGGCTTGCACCGTAGCCTACAGAAGTTGGAACAGCGATAATTGGTTGTTTTACCAACCCAGATACAATTGATGGCAGGGCTCCTTCCATTCCAGCCACTACGATAATAACATCCACCTCTTTTTCATCGATGGTCTTTAATGCTTCCTCAACTCTGTGTATTCCTGCAACACCACAATCGTAGTGACGATATACCTGTAAACCAAAGAATTCAGCCGATAGACTGGCCTCTTCAGCTACAAAGTAATCGGAGGTTCCAGCAGAGACCACAACCACAGTTCCAATTTTTTTTTGCCTGGATTTCTTCTTATAGATGGCTATTGTGCCCGATATCTCATCAGCTTTTACGACTTTAGTTCCGAACTTCTTTTTCAGCAACCTAACCTGGTCTTTTGTGCATTTTGTAACGAGCACCCTCCCATTGGCATCCAAAAGGGATTTTGTAGAATCAACAAGGCCTTTATCATCCTTGAATCTGGCAAATACAACCTCGGGAATATTGGTTCTGCACTGCCTAAGTATATCTGAATGGTGGTTCTTAGTGCTTTTTCTCGTCATTTTAATGGCCTTTTTATCATTTCTTACGGCCCCATAGCAATTTGACTATTTATTTTTACTTACACCTTAGATGAAATAGTCAATAGAATCAAAAGGGTATTTGAAGGGACAATTCGTACCTATAATGCTTCAATTAGGAAATGATCTAAATGCCATATTCTTCTGAAGGATAGTACCTGTTCCTTCTACCGACGACCTCCTTGTTTATCATACCTTTTCTCGCCATCTGTGTAAGATGATAGCCTGCAACCTGCCGGCTTATACCCATTGTAGAAGCTATTTTTTTCTGACCAATACCGGAGTTGTTCCTTATTATTCCAAATATTTTTTGTTCTATTGCACTTAAATGGTGCAGTCCACCCTTTAACTTTGGAACATGTGCAGGATAAAAGCGTTTTTTTGCCCCGTCAACCCTTGAATATATCAACTTTGCTTCCTCCAATTGCTTAAGGTGATAGACAAGCTGGCCGCTACCCAGTTCCAGCACTTCTTTCATGAGCAGGAAATAGGCACCGGGATTACCAAGTACGTAACCGTAGATCTTGTACCTTGTGGGTTGATCAAGCAGCTCCTCTTTCTTAAGTCTAGTATACAGGGGTAAAAACAATGTGAGCAATGCCACCTTTCCCACCTCTGTAAGAAGACCTCCCGCTCCAAGGGCAAAAATGGAACAAGCTATTATTAACAACAGAAGCGGGAAAGGCTCAGAAACTGGTTCCTTCAAAATTAATGTATCGACCTCATCACCGGAAAGTCCTGTTTTTAGATCGATTCTCTCGTCTATTGTACCATCGCCGTCCTCATCGATATATAGGGTAACAGGTTTACCTGAACTTAGAACTTCCCAGTTTTTTATTCTATATATGTGAGTTGCATCCTCTTTTAATTTCATATCTGTCAAAATAAAATTATCCAGTTGATCATCTATGGATGTTGAGATCCCCAGAGAATAGAGTTTATCGTCCTCATTTGTGGAGATTGATATTTGCTCTTCATTAAAATCGAAGACATATATATCTACAGTATTTTCAGAACATGTCACATCCAGTACACCGTATTTTCTAACGATATCATCACTTACTCGAATCACGCTTAAATCATAAATGCCAACTCCAGTTCCTCTCACTTCAAATGTATATCTTTCATCCAATGGAATATAGTACACCTCGATATCGCTGTACCTCATTGAAATAAATGCCCCTTCGATTTCCATTATTGGGTGACCCTCTAAAAATCCAATTTGCCTGCCTTCAGGATTCTTTATCAGGAGATCGGCAGGACACTGTAGAATAACAACGCATTCACCGCTTTCATTTAAAAATCCCTTGGCACCTTTTTGACTGGGTATGGCATTTGCCTGATTGTTGTCGTCAATGTTTTCCACTGGTACAGTTATTGTGCTTGAATCAGTTCCACCTTCATCGTCTGTAACTGTCAAGGTCACTGTATACTCGTCATTTTCATCATAGGCATGGGCCAGTGTTTCTCCTGATCCTGTAGATTCATCACCAAAGTTCCATTGATAGTCGTCTAAATATCCCTCAAAATCTGATGATAAAGAAGCATCGAAAAAGACAACTCCTACCAATGGTATGACATCATTGAATGGCAAAATTGCTTCCTGATTTTCTCCATCCTGGGAGTTGAAGAGCAAATGCACAGAATATATTCTCTCCAAGAATTCAAATGTTACAATTATGGGATTTGAGCCCCCATTATGTCCATTATAAACAAGAACGATCCTGTACACCTTTTGAACGCTCATTTCATGGGAAATCTCTCCTGTATCAGGGTTACCAGAATGCCTTGTAACTTCAACTTCTTTTACGATAGTGCCATCTTCCTCCAATTTCATTGTTATTATGTTCTGTTTTCTTCCTGTGACCCTCAATGTAATATCAGTTGAAAATGTGAAATTACCCCCTGAAAAACCGGTTCCGTTGTGATATTTGGCCTCTGCAGAAGGTAGGGTATTGACATTTATCACAAATAAATTACCGGTCAGATTTGACAAGGTGCCAAAGGTTGCCGTTACCTTGCAGTATCCTCCTTTTATCCCTGCCGTGAAATCTGTGTATTCATCAGGTCCCAAAGTGACCTTTCCAACTGTTGTATTGTCGCTCTCCCATGTTGCCTCTACATCTTTGACGTAATCTGCTGTGTCGTTGTAACCTGCTGCCCAAAAGACATCTTTGTCCTCTTCATTGTATGTGATATCTCCGACCCACGCTCCACTTCCATTTTGAGAATCCATGATTGTTATGTAGTCTATTCTCGGGGCAAGAATCGTAAGATCAC
>CP070751.1:2710230-2712649 GCA_020348445.1 Thermoplasmata archaeon | reverse complement strand
CTTTATTCGTAACTTCATACTTGTCTATCAGGTAATCGTTCATTTTGACTGTCAGATGTTCTAATCCATATACAGCGATTGAAAACTCGCCGCCCGGAACTCGTGCCATATTTCCCGGAATTGTCCCTTCCTCGTCCAATTTAAAAATCCTGTTGCTGATATCGTAATATACATCGGCTGCATTTAAGGGAATGTATCCTTCCTTCTCAAATCTTAATCTTGAAAATTCATAAGGAAATCGAATGCTCTCGATAGGTGTTTGTCCCAGATACTCCCAATCATCATCAATAATTGAATAATCTTTCCTGAATACTTTTGCACCTGAAGGTTCAGATTTTATTGTCACTTCCTGAGAAAATTTCGACCAGAGATTTTTAAGAATGGGGTCCTTTGGAATATATCGTTCAGCCTTCTTCGCAAGAAAATACGCTGCGTTCCAGTTGCCTTCCATGTCAACAAGGTGACTAATTTTCGGGATAGCCTCTTCTCTAGCCCACCGTATATTGGCCCTGCTTTTTAAAAACCAGACAGCGATGGCGACAATTGCAAGAAGGATGAGAATAGCGGACATAGCAACGCGAGGCTTACGAATGCGTTGTAAGAGAGATTTCAGGTTAAATATTCCAAACTCAGGAGATCTCAAGCTTTCTTGATATTGCTGTAATTCCTTCAACATCTCTCCTATTGATGAATAGCGGGAATCTGGTTTTTTCTTCAAGGCACGATTGATGATTTGTTGCAGTTCAACTGGGATGTCAGGCTTTATAGCTTTGAGTGCCTTTGGCTCCTCATGCACGACAGAATAGAGAATAGATGCTTCACGATCTCCCATAAAAGGAAGTTTTCCGCTAAACATCTCATACAGAACCACTCCCAACGACCAGATGTCGGAGCGATGATCAACTTCTTCGCCTCGAGCCTGTTCTGGTGACATATAAGCTACAGTGCCTAGAGTAGTCCCTTCTCTTGTGAGGAGTGAACCTCCCTTGACCTTTGCCAGCCCAAAATCCATGATTTTAGCCTGTCCTTTATCTGTCACCATTATGTTGGCACTCTTGATGTCCCTGTGGATTATCTCTTTCTTATGCGCTTCTTCTAAGCCTTCTGCCACCTGGATGGCAATATCCAGAGCTTCGTTGATTCTTAAAGGACCTCTCTTTATATTTTCCCTCAAACTCTGACCTTCTATGTATTCCATAGCAATGAAAGATTTGCCTTCCTCTTCATCGATTTCATGGATGGTGCAGATATTCGGATGTGAAAGAGCTGCTGCGGCTTGTGCCTCGAGGACAAACCGCTCTTTTGCCTCATCGTCATGCATTAACTCTGGAGGTAGAAACTTGAGGGCAACGTTGCGTTTAAGCTTAACGTCCTCAGCTTTGTAAACGATTCCCATTCCCCCCCTTCCCAGAACCTCATTTATCTTGTATTTGTTAGCAAGCGTAGTTCCAGATCGCATTTCCTCCATAGGCTTCAGAATAGTCTTTGTCTGCGAGATAAAGATTTCCTCTGAAGAATGAATCAGTGTCCCGCATTTGCTGCAAAAGCGGGAGTCATCGAGGATTTCAGCCTGACATTCAGGGCATTTAATGGCCATTCTTCCCTCAGCTTACTTGGCAATAGGATAATAATTAACGAGAGGAGTGTCAAACTGAATATAGACTAATCCCTTGTCACCAATTTGTCACCAATTTTTACCAGAAAAAATCCCCTGGATATTCAAGGAAGGATCAGGTATAGTGAGCACAGGGAGGTTGAGTTATTGATAAAATTCTACGATAAAGATGACTTGGTTAGCGTAGTAAACTCTATCATCAGGATGCATGACATTGACACAAAAATCCAGAAAGGCGAGAAGCTCACAGATGAGGAAGAAAAATATTTAAAGATCTACCTGGGGGTTGACAAGATTAGGGATGAAGAGCACAGGGACAAGCTCATTAAACAGTTCTGGAGGGAAGTGAGAATCCTGGCTAAACGATTTCAGTTTGATTTTAAGTAACGCTATCAGGCGGACAAAACGGATCACAGGGCAGCAGGTAACTCCATTTGACAAAGTAGCAGGGATATTCCTATCTAAGGTATAGAGGTGTGCTTCATGAAGTGGTTAGAATACAGGCTCGGACAGGTCAAACACTATTATGAAACCAGATGTACCCCTGTTAAGTCAAGGATTTCACTTGACTATTGGCTTCCTTAGCTTTTCATCCTTTTTTCCATAGTCACAGCTATTTTCAGTCAAACTTGGAACATAATTAGAACACCATTGGAACACAAGAATAAGTTTGATTTGAAAATGGACGAAGGATTCCTGATCCGTCATTCCGCTTGCCTTGCCGATTTCGCATCTACTGGATCATAGCCAAGTCTGCCTTTAGTCGTGACAATCAGAAAGATCGCCATCGCCCAGTAGACGACC
>CP070751.1:2706675-2710130 GCA_020348445.1 Thermoplasmata archaeon | reverse complement strand
TCTTTATATAATGCTGACTCGTAACCGGATATCATCACCATACATGGAAGAGATTTTATCAGCTCTAATAACTCGATGTGTTGGTCCTTGGTATAGTCATATTTATAGAGCCGTACTCTTTTTTTTCTTGTCTCGCGAAGATACGGGGGATCGCAATATATCAGTTCTGCGCCGGTGAACTGATGGCTTTTTAAGTAATTCATTGCATCATCATGGATCAATTCAAAATCTATTTGCCCGTTTTGATACCATAACTCTATTACCTGTTGGTCAATTTCTATTCCAATATCACGCCTCGCACGACGTTTGTTACGCATAACTGCTCCGCCCCCTAAATGAGTCTCAATGTAAACCTCATGAGGTGGCATAAGATTAATCAATTTATGAAAGACACCTCCTTTTCCTCCAGGATAGATCATACAAACATTATCCAAAAAGCAGATGAGGATGTCAAGCATTTTTTTACAGAAAAATTTGTAAAATTAACTGAGTATTAAAAAGATGCTATAAAAAAAGGCGAAGTATTATCGATCTGGCAAAAATCGTAATTTATTTTTTTCCTGTTGACATGCATGGTATACTACTTTAGTATACTGTAGTTCTATTGATATCTATGCAGAATGTACCACAAACATACACGGGAAAAACCATGATCACTATGATGGGAGTAAATTTTCATTTTTCGGAGCAATTTGCTGGAGTGGTTATCGAAAAAATAAAAAACAAAAAAAATTCAAAATGGTTTAATGGCTTTAAATTCAAAAAATTATAGCTGCGATAAATAACGAAAAAAAGAAAACTTTTTGTGCGGAAAATAGGATAGATGAAATACTAACAGAGAAAAAATGAATAAATAAAATGACCCGAATGAGAATGGAAAGTTTGGCAGATTATCTAAAGATGTGATAATCTGCCAAATATACAAATACTAACATTTATAGGGGAAAGCTTAGCTGAATATTATCAAAAGGTCAAGGAGAAAAGATATGATCTTGTTGAGATCCTTGATCTAGGTCTTGATTTTAGAGCATGTTGTCCTCTGTGTGGAGGAGTAGATTGTGCAATATTCATCGGCTATTATACCAGAATAGTAATAGATGAGCATGGCACATACTTTAAGGAATTTCCGATAGCACGTTATTTATGTAAGGGCAAGGGTAAGAGAAAGGGAGTAAAACATAAGACCTTTTCTCTTTTGCCCTATCAGTTGGTCCCCTACACCAGATATAGTATCCCATTTATTATCAAGAGTCTGAAGGCCAGATACGAAGAAGGGCTGTCAATAGTAAGGCTTCAGGACTATTTGGCCGATTTTGGTAAAGATGATATTCTACCGATAAGTGCTGATCAGCTTTTTGATTTCAAAAAGATAGTCCTTGAGGCAGTAAATAAGATCACAGCTTCTGGGCATTATCAGGAATGGGAAGAGGAAGTCTCTTCCAAGAGCACAAATCAAGAGATATTGGCGGCCTTCATAGCCTTTGCTTCCTGCTTTGAGTGCTGTAAGATTGAGCCCAGCATAAGGGGTCCGTGTGGATTGGGCTATGATTTTTACCTCAATGAGGGCGGCTTTGTTCACCATGCCCACTTTTTATTTGGTACGCCCTCACAGTTTAGGTGAATATAACCAATATCAATCCTTTTTTACATTCTTGAGCACTTTAAGGCTCGAGGTCTACCCCAAAAACCTTCCTTTTTGCCTTCCTTGATGAACTTTACTCTCCTTTTTAGATAAATCCTCTCCTATTTGGTAAAAATTCTTTCATCTTTTTATCCATCCGGTCAAGCTAAGGGAGCCCAAATGCATTTTTTACACTCCCTTGGATATGACGAGCAGTGAGAAAGAAATATACTCCTCTTCCATAGAAGCTATTTTCATTTTTCATCTCATAAAAGAAGGAGGTATTAGGTGTATGGAAGACAAAAAGCAGCAGGATATTGCCTTATTCAGGTATGGACTTATTGCACCAGTGTTAAATGAAACGTCAGTCTGTCAGATGGAATACTTTAGAAAGATGACTAAAAGAGAGTTTGAGGTGCCCCATCTTGGTAAAAAAAGTTATAAGGTGGGCACCTTCAAAAGCTGGTTGAGAGACTATCGGGATGGCGGTTTTGATGCCCTCAAGCCAAAGGTGCGAGTTGATAAAGGAAGTTCAAGGAAAATAGACGAGCAACTGGGTAAGATCATCAAAGAGCGGGTAGATACTTTTACCCATCTTACGCCGGCAGCCATTTACAGGCTCCTTATCAGCGAGGGGGATATTAAACCTGACTGGTTCTGCGAGGAAACAGTGAGAAAGTATATTAAAGACCATAAGCTCATAGTAGCCAAGTCAGTATCTCCCAGAAAGAAGTTTGAAAAAGAGCACATCAATGAGCTTTGGATCTCTGACTGCCTGCACGGACCCTCTATTGTGCATGAGGGAAGAAAGAGACAGGTATTTTTAATCTGTATCATAGATGATTACTCCCGCTGCATTGTAGGGGGCAAGTTCTTTTTTCATGAAAACAGCACCAGCCTTGAGTTAGTGCTCAAAGAGGCCATTATTCGCTTTGGCTTGCCGCGTGTTTTCTATTGTGACAACGGCAGTATGTTCATCTCCTCACACCTGCAACTTGCCTGTGCAAGGCTTGGCATCGCCCTTGTCCACAGCAAACCCTATGACAGCCCATCAAGGGGAAAGATAGAACGGTTCAACAGAACGGTGAGAGAGAAATTTTTGGCCTTGGTAGACTGTGAGAATACAGATCTTTCCCAGCTCAATACTTCATTTGAGCGGTGGCTTGAGAAGGAGTATCAAAAAAGTTTTCACCATGGCATACAAACCAAACCTCTTGACAGATGGATGGATGATCTTTCAAAAACCCCTATCAAACGAGTATCAGCCCAGGAGCTTGACCTGGCCTTTTATATCAGCATAAAAAGAAAGGTCAAAAATGATTCCACCATTTCGGTTAACTCCATCCTCTATGAGACACCTCCTGCCTTTATTGGAAAGGTTATCGAGCTTAGATACCCATCCGATAAACCCTTTGATCTGACTATCTATGAAAATGATAAACCCCTTTATAAGGTGAAAAAGGTAGATCCTCATGAGAATGCGAATCTTCCTGCCTGGGAAATAAAATTTGACCAAACACAAAAGGAGACAACAAATGATTGAGGCTTACTTCAATTTGAAAAAATCACCCTTTCAAAAAGACATTGACCCTAAAGATATTTTTGCCTCTGACTGCACAAGGGAGATCAAACAGCGCTTTGAGTACCTCAAACAGCACAGAGGGATCATGCTGCTTACAGGTGTTCCCGGCTCCGGGAAAACTCTTCATTTGAGGGCCTTTGTAGACGGCCTCAATAAGAACCTCTATAAATACTTCTATATCCCCCTCGCAACTGTCAATATCCTGGATTTTTATCGCCAACTTGCTGCAAGCCTTGGTGTTGAACCCCCATA
>CP070751.1:2653354-2706575 GCA_020348445.1 Thermoplasmata archaeon | reverse complement strand
GGTTTGGTGCCATTGTAGAGGAATATCGTGTCCCCAGGATTTGTGATGTAAATCCAGAAGCCCATTTTTTCGTTTATATCGGATAAATCGTTTCCATAGGGTTTGCCTACTTTGTGATGCTTCCAAGGATCATTAGTATCAGTAATATCGTACCATTGGACTATATCATAATAACCATCGATCATCTCGAGCACTTTTTTGAGGTTTTGCTCTTCCTGGATTAGGGGGATTGAGATTAGATTCCAGCCCTTTTTCAATACATTCACGGATCCTACATAGAGGGTGAAGTTATGAAAGTCCATACCGCCATTGCCATCTTCCACAGTGACGTTAACCCAGAAAATCCCAATGTCATCAAGATAAGGCGTTCCTGAAAGAATGCCGGTCTGATTGTCGATTATCAAAAACTGTGCATCTGTAGACAAAGACCAGTTTAGGGTGTTGCGTGGAAACGTTATTGTGACATTATCGGAAAGGTCAGCTGTTTCAGAGGTCCCGCCGTAGATATAGTGCTTGGACCACCCGTCACTTGCAGCAGCAGTGCCCCAGCGACCAGAAGGAAGGGTCACCGAAAGAACCGTGACATCCCCTGAAATCGGTTCGAACCGAACAATCTCATCATAGGAGGTGGTATTGTTATGACCCCCAAAGATGTAGGCATAATCCCCATCCCAGGTCGCAGAGGTCCCAACACGTATAGTTGGAAGCTTAGAACTTAGTACGCTCACGGATTCACTTACAGTGTCGAATCTCACTATTTCATCAGTTAAATATCCCCCAAAGATATAGGCGTATCGCCCGTCGAAAACAGCTGAGGTCTCGGAACTTGGTGCGGGAAGGGTAACTTCCAGTTCTGTTAAGGATTCATCACTGGGATCGAAGCGCCAGATCCGGTCTTGGGGAAGGATGTCAAAGTGTCCTCCAAAGATGTACCCGTATTGACCTGTGAAGATAGCGCTGTGTTGGGATGTCATCCCGGGTACTGTAGGGAATTCCGTCGTTGTCCCTGTTTCGGGGTCGAATTTGATATTGAAGCCGGTCGGAGCCCCTCCATCATCTGTCCCGCCGATACCATAGAGATAGGCGCCATTCCATATCGCCGAGGCGCCATACCGACCCGGGGGCTTGCCACCTCCAACATCTGTTGAGCCAATCCAGTTTTCCCATTCCAGGATGTCACTGTATATAACACCTACTTCCATACCTCCAAGAAGATAGGGTGCATTCCCGTTCCAGGTGCATCCCATCCAAGCCCTTGGAGTGGGAAGGTCGGGATTGGAAGATATTACTGGGGTGCCCCTATCAGGATCCCTTGCATCGTAATCTACCTCGTATAGAACACCTACATCGGCTATTATGACGTCTTGGGTGACTATTATTGGGGGGGTGTTGGATTCTTGGTCTCTTGAGGAATCGCCTTCTTCATTTGTCGGATTAGTTGGAGGAGCCTTAGCATTCGGTGTAACATAACTGATTGCCACGATTGAACTCAGTAGTATCAAAATAAAGACAGCAATCGCCTTGCCCCTTCTATCCATCGAAATAACCCATTAAATTTATTCATATATAAGGATTGTCTATCAAAAATACGATCTTATATCTTCAAATTACATACGTTATATATTCTATCCATTGAAGGTGAGTAGAACTTACAGCGGCACTTCCCAGGTGCACTCGGATTTTGCGTGGATGTAGTAGCCTCTACCCATAATGAAGTTATCGGACTCACCCATCTTCTCCCATTTTTGGATCGCAGCATTATAAGACCATATCACATCAACATGGTCACCAAAGGTGAGGTTGTTCAATCCATCTGTCCTGTTATATCTATTTAATGAGGGGTACCCCACCATGTTCCAGCCTGGATGGAGAGGGATGGTTTGGTTTTGAAATGGCCTTTTTCCACTATAATTGAAAAGGATTCCCCCCGAGGTTATGATATGAATCCAAAATCCGATTTTGTGATTTATCTCAGTAAAATCATTTAAATGATATGGTTTTGAAATATGATGATGTTTCCATGATTTATTTCTATCTGACGCGTTATAGTACTGGAGGGTATTGTACTCTCCACCAATAGATTGAAGGACCGCTTCCAAAGATGTATTCGATTGCAAAAATGGTATGGAGATAAGGTTCCAACCTTGCTGAAGATATGTGGAATTTTCCAAGTATGGGTGTATTAACGGATAGTTATCCTGAGAATCTGAATCAATTATATAAGGATTCTTACCACCGCCTCCAATGGTCCCGTTATCAACGATGCCGTCACTGCCAAGCATATCTTGATCCTCTCCTATGTACTCATCATATGCTCCCTCTCCTGATTCATCGAAATCCGACCAGTAATTTCCTCCTTTTGGATAACTGTGGTTCCAAATATTGTCGTTTTGATCGTCTAATGCCTGGTTTGTGTTATCCATAATATTATTGTGACATATTTGATTGTAATGCGAATTGGAAAACATATGAATCCCTAGGTTATTCTCTAATATATTATTCTTCATGATATCGTTATTTGATGAAGAAAGAAGAAATATACCAACCGTACTATGGGAGAATACCTTGTTACATATAACTGTATTATTTTCGGACGACGATAATTCAATGCCTATATTACTGTCGGATACATTGTTCTCCATAATGAGGTTATTATCTGATGATAAAACAATATAGATATTTTCCTCACCATTAGAATATACATGGTTTTTAATTATGGAATTGTTTGATGATGAATCGAGGTAAATACCATATTTGGTATGGGAGAATATTCTATTATCCACTATACTATTATTATTCGAAGAAGATAGAAGGTTAATGCCGTCCCAAAGCTCGCTCTGGAATATATCATTGTCAATAATGTCGTTATTCGAAGATGATGATAGACGTATACATGAAAACCAGATTGAGAATATATTATTTGCCTTAATGTGGTTATTTTGCGAGTGGTCTAGGTAAATACCGTATATACTGCCCGAGGATATATTGTTGTTTGTTATATTATTATTGGAGGTGTGCGATAAACAAATACTATAATTTGCATAGGTAATATTGCAATAGGATATTTCAGCATGGCCAGTTGAATTTATTTGAATTCCTTCCCAATCCGATGTGGTAGGAGAAGTCTTATTGGATGAGAAATTAATAATTCTATTCGACGTTCCTACAGCATTAAGAAATCCATCAATATATAACCCATTACCTCCGTTAAACCTCACATCCACACCGGGTTCTATCGTTAGGGTGATGTTTTCATCAACATATACATCACCCTCTATATAGTAAGGACTTTGAGAATGATACCATGTTGTGTTCTCTGTGATGTGTCCGCCGGAAATGCTAAATCCACCACCAACAATTTCTGATTCAAAGTTGTAGAATCCAAACATACTGATTAGAGAAATAACGGCTATCAATGTCGCGTGAATTTTTTTCATTAGATTCTCCCCGCTATTAAAATTTTAAAGGATTTAATAGCTTTTTAAGTTTTCGATGGAAAAAGACAGATTGGACAGAATATAAGATTTAAGAATCATTATCCTCATCAATATTTTTCCTCTTTCGATATATCACTATTATCATTATAATAACAAACATCAGGACAATTGTCAATAAAGCCCATATCCAAGGAAAATTGTTTTCTATCTCTTCACTTTTTAAAATATCAGGTGGAATATTAACTTGCATTGTTTGATTTATCACAGGCTCAGGATCTGCATATAAGATGAGGTCACCTTTAATCACAGATATGTTGTGGGGATTAAAGGTCAGATTTGTGGTTTGGTTTTGAATACATTCTGTAACCACTGTCCATCTCAAGAACCCATTATCGTCGGTAAATCCGCTTTTTACCAACTCACCTTTGGAATTTCGAATAGTAACATTTGCATTGGGAATTGGTGTTCTATTTAAATCCCTCGCATAGACATGAAGGTACCATTGGATAGTTAGGTAGGAGTGGTTTCCTTCAAAGAAGACTTTAGATTTGTGATAAGTTGTGTTTAAAAGAGTCAGTTCACCACTATCAGAAACAAGAGTGCTAAAATAAATGTCATATTTTCTTGAATTTGAAATGGAAGAATTGATAAGACGGTTTTCGCGGCCTCCAGATATCTCAATCCCAGTGTCTGAGTTATGGATAATTGTTCTATTAAAATTGTTTTTACAAGATCCAGATAGGTAAATTCCACAAGTATTATTATAAAGTATGTTCCCTTCGTGATTGCTAGATTTACCGGGTCCGATATTTAAATCAATTAGAAAAAGCCCTGCTTTGGAGTTATTATAAATTATGTTGTTATTTATAGTAATAAAATCATGACCCCACGCCCCTCCAATCGAAATTCCATATTCTCCATCGTGGATAGTATTTTCAAATATTGTATTTGATTCCGATCCCTGACTTAAAGAAATGCCTGAAAAACTGTATTTATTAATTACATTATTGCTTACATTATTTTCGCTTGATCCCAAATTAAGTACTATCCCTGTAGATCCATTACTTATTTCATTGTTGAAAATAATGTTATTTCGGGAACCGTCAAGATGTATTCCCGCATATGAACTATATTGAATGTGATTATTGGTTATTTTGGAGTGAGATGACAATCTTAGCGAGATACCAATATAACAATGGGAGATAAAGTTATTATCAAGTATTATTCCGTCGGTATAGATGATCAATCCGCCATTGTACCAATAATAGCCACATTCATATAACTCGCTATCCTTCATAGTGAAATTCGAACCCTCTCTCACCCAAAACATGAATTCGTAATCTGAAGACGATTCATCATCGATATCGTAAGGAGAATCCGTGATTACACTATCTGCTAAAATATTCAATGTCCCCCCTCTAAACACCTCTATATTATATTCAGCGTCGATATTGGTATTATTCATCATCAGCGTGACATTATTTAAAGTTAAATTACCCCCGCTTGAGATGTTCAAATTGCCAGTTAATACTATTATTTCATCAGTATAGGTTTGGGTGTCGCTTACATTCCAATCCCCAAAGATGAATTGGATGCCGTTAATAGCATCATCAGGGGGAGGATCATCAGCATTTACTTTCGGGATTGTTATTGAAACAATATCACCCCAAATGAGTATAGCCGTTAGAATAATTATAGATATGAATATATTAACTACCTTTCTACTCATCATATTTTTAATAGAATTTGAATATTATAACTTTATTGGTCAATCAAAAATCTTGTATCATATCAATATCGCTAATATACAGTCCGCATTTTCGAGTTTTTATTACACCAACCCATAAATATATATATTTTATAGAACAATATTTGTAATCCAGGAGGGTGAGACATAAAGAGAATTTACAGTTTCGCGATAATAATTATAATTTTGTTAGTTAACACTATACAGATGACATCGGTGGTTAATGCCCAACCTCAAGGTTGGAGCGAGGATATTAGATTGACATTAAATGCTGCTCGTTCCCAAACTCCGGCTATCGCAGTAGAAGGAAACGAAATCCATGTAGTATATGCCGACAATGAAGGCGGCAAATATTTAGACATGTTTTTATGGTATATCAACAGTAGCGACAGTGGTAATACTTGGAACTTACCAATATGTCTGGTGAATAGTCCTTCAATAAGTATTTTATCTCCAAAAATAGCAGTGAATGGTAGTAATATTCATGTAATTTGGCTTGAATATAATAGTAAAACAATATATTATATTCGTAGCTTAGACAATGGTAAAGTCTGGAGCACAGAGGTTGCGCTGACCTCGGATGTATACCCCGATCAAATCAACTGGGATATTGGTGTATATGAAAATAATCTGCACATCGTTTTTGTTAATGAGAATTATAAACTCTCATATATCCAAAGCAATGATAATGGCGTAACTTGGAGTATACCCAAAGTGCTTGTTCCCTCTATTGATAGGGTAATTGAATCAGCAATTGAAGTAAGTGGAAATAATATACACATTGCATTTAGAGCTACTAGAGAAAGAATGGGTAAGCGTGTGGGTGATATCCTTTATATAAGAAGTATAGAAAGCGGGATAAATTGGGACGGCGAGGTAGAGATCAGTTTTATACCAGGAGTTAATACCTCCTGTTCCTTTCCAGATATTGCAGTTGCTAAGAATGATATTTTTATAGTATATCGCGATTACGGTCCGGGAAGAAGACAAATATACTACAGTCACAGCGCCGATAATGGAGTTACTTGGGAGAAGGGTATCAAACTATCGAACTCAACACAAGCCGTCGTAGTTCCGGCAATTGCAGCAGAAAATAACAATGTATGTGCAGTATGGGAGGATGATCGGGCTCCGGGGGGTAGTTGGGAACTATTCTTTAAAAGCAGCTATGATAGGGGTAATACATGGGGTGATGACACGAGACTAACCATTGCACCTGAAACTTCCGATTCTCCGGATATCGTAATTAATGAAAACACTGTTCATATTGTCTGGTCAGATCGCAGGGATGGTAATAGGGAAATATACTACAAAAGCATGTTACTACCATCATCATTGATATCAGCTATAGTGGATATAAAACCAGATACATTAAACTTAAAAAGTAAAGGTAGATGGATTACCGCGTATATTGAATTGCCTTATAACTATACTGTATTTGACATCGATATTTCCACAATCTTACTAGAAAATACTATCCCTGTAGAAAATCACCCAACTGAAATAGGGGATTATGATAGTGATGGTATAATAGAATTAATGGTTAAATTTGATCGAGCTGATGTAGAGGACCACATTGGTATACCAATGAATTCAAAAACCCTAACAATCACAGGAGAAATGGTAACAAACGAATCATTTAAAGGAAACGACATTGTTCGAATAATTTTACATTCATAATAATTATTTTGAGGCTATCGCTATTTTTCGGCTTAGTTTTAAGCCAGTATATATACTGGAAAATGCTCAGATGTCTATTTCCACCTCCCATTCATGAGATGGAGGAAGTTCAGGTATGTGAAAGAAGTATCCACGTCCTAACTCAAATTCTTCATTGGCCCTCATTTTGCGATCCTTACCTAGACTCGTATCATAAAGCATTACTTGATCGATATGTGTATCCCAAACTAAGTTGGTCAAAGCCTCCCAACGCATCACACCCTCTCTATTGGAAGGATACCCTACCATATTCCATCCAGTACCTGTATTCCTAGACAGCGGAACAGGAACATGACCCAAACTTCTAAAAATCTCATTTTCTGTAAAGGGGTTACCTCGAACAATCAAGGTTATCTCTGAGATACCATCAATTTCTATATAAAATCCCATATAGTGGTGAAGTTGTTGCAATTCTCCTGGCCACATTTTCCAAGGATCACTGGGATCCGAGGCGTCATAATAGTCGACTCTAGAAACATAAGGCAAGACATCACTTAATACCGTTTCTATATTTGGGTTTTCTTGTTCCAAGGGTAATGAAATAAGATTAGTACCTTGGTAAAGTTGGACTGGAATAGCGGGTTTATATGACGCAACAAGTGCAAAAGATTGATCCCACCTAGGAGTGGCCGGATGACCATCTCCTTGTATTGCTCTTGTTAGGACCTCAATCTTCCAATGACCTTCTTCAGGTATTTCGATAAAAACGTTTTCTACATTATTTATTGCATCTTGTTTATCATAAAATTCAAAAGGGTAACTGTCACTACAGCTAATTGACCAAAGGGAATTCTCGAGACCGTTATTACCGTAATAATACATTTCATCTTGACCACTTATGAAACTAGGTGGACGTACAACTAGCAAGAGATCGTTAACAAGGGCAGTATCACTGCTTGGTGCACCAGGAGCGTCCGTCCAAACCAGTGAGATTTTTAATGGTTCATCGCTTTGAACATAAATATCATAAATTGCAACCTGCATCATATCATTTGGGTGATCCTCATTAACAATAAAATGATTACGACCTACTTCATATACCCTACCAATATCAACCGAACCCCAGCCTTGTTGGTATCTACCATCCCCATCAGCCGCATTCAAACCTGGATCGCCGACGTCAATTTGATGTGCATTCGCGATAAGTAAAGCTTTAACTGTTGAGGCCTGAGGATTACCACCCCCAGGGTTGTTGCCAAAATGATTTGCTCTGTACATCTCATAAACTAAACCTGAAGCACCTCCAACAACTGCGGTTGCTAAACTTGTCCTGCCAAATCGTCGGTCTGTTATATCTTTAGTTACATAATTTCCTGTTCTATATCCATTCTGTCCATCATCATCAACACTATCAGTAACATAACCATGGTCAGCCGGACCACAGAGATCTGGTTTAAATCTTCCATCAGCAGCTGGGCCTTGACTCGGTGTGAATTCTGCACCTCGATCTACCCATCGATCATTGCTATCCCATATTGCATCATCATTATGATCAATTCCACCGACGCTAATTACATTTTTTGCTGCAGAATCCTGATCTATTGTACTAGCTCCCACTCCGTTTTTGCTATTTCCAACGGCATAAACCATAGTAATTCTGTTATCATATACGGCTTGATCATTCTGATAAGAAATGACTGAATAGTCTCCATCTAAAAAACCACTACCCCAACTATTACTTTGAAACATACCACCCCAATTAGTAACTAAATTTTCAATCGATGTTTGACGAGGTTCGAGGTAATTACAGAAATAACCTTTAGCCTGTGGCAACATTCCCCTAGCATCTTCATCCCCTAAACCTGTTGAAAATATAGTTCCAAATGAACATGTGCCATGAGCTTCATCTGTAACGGTACCTTCAGTTCCTTCAACTGTATAATCAGGGTGGGTTTGGTCAACACCATCATCCTTTACCTCGCCAACTATATCTTCTCCTCTGAATTGAGGTATGTTATTATATAGTGTGTCTACACCTGTATAATCTCTCACGTTATTCATGTATATTACAGGTGGCTTCCATTCATCTATCCATTCTACATCAGGGATCATTGCGATATCATATATTTTGGAAGCATCAATTTGTACGTGAATTATAAAATTATCATAACCATTATAAATAATAATTCCGCCCAAAGTCTCGATTTCCAAAATTACCTTATCAATATTCCCTAAGCCACCTGTCTCCTCGATAACCATCACATTCAACTCGACCACACCCGTTTTATCTAATAAACCAGGTTGTATCCTATATAAGGGATGGTAGTAGTCTATCCATCTAATATAAGGCAATTGTTCTATTTGTTCCTTCACTTGAGGGGTCATCCATGTTATGTATGCATTTTGTCCAATATAACCGCAAAAAACTCCACCAGCGTTCTCTATTCCATCTACCCATTCTTGGATAGTAGGAGTTTTTAATTGGACAATATAATATGCATACGGTGACGCCCAATTGTCAGGTAAATCAGGGACTTCTGGCTCTTCAAAAAGAGGATCAAATTCAGCGAATTTCAACATTATATTTTCCCAACTACGATTAGGTGCAGTCCATGTTGTCCCATAATCTCTACTTAAAGAATAATAAATTGGACTTGTGGGAAGTGGATTTGATGTATTTATTATCTCAGGCGATTCTAACCATATCATGAACATCGTATCCGTAGGAGTGTAAATCCCAAGATCGACCAAATATGATTCATTAGTAGAGTATGTGATTCTCGTAGGTGGATTCCAGTCCTGCGGAAAACTGCCTCCAATGTCATTGGTGTAATAGAGTTCATAGTTGCCTACGGAATTATCTATGAAAGCCTTATGGTAGTTACCCAAAGAATCCTGTTCGATATCATAGTAGGGTAAATCCCCAGCTCCTGATACGCTAAAAGATATTGTACATATTATTAACATACCAACGATCACAAGCGTGGACACAAATATTTTATCTTTACCTTCCTCTTTAATTTTCATACTATCATCACCTTTTATAACGAAAGAAATCCTCCTGAAAGTAGTATAATTCCAGTTCATAGCACTGAAAGGAGTTCGATAAAAAGTTGGAACTCCAATTCTTCCTCATCGCATGATTTATTGTATTTTATTCTGAACCTTATTCAGGCCTTCCTTCGTCGTAAAAGTGTAGTGATATAATAATAGTTAAATCTTTCGGTAATA
This sequence comes from Thermoplasmata archaeon, assembly GCA_020348445.1. Lineage (GTDB taxonomy): Archaea > Thermoplasmatota > Thermoplasmata. The sequence goes on along the minus strand of CP070751.1, from coordinate 2,696,501 downwards.
AGTTCTATTCATTTAAAAGGTGATGGGTATGGTGGTTCAATGGTGACCAATGAAAAACTAAAATTCTAATGGTCATGTGAATTGGTTGAAATAATATTTTAAGTTCAAAGTTGTGTTAGCTCCGTGGATTGGGATATACCATATATATTTTTGGGATGAGTATATATGTAGCGAAATAAAGACACAGTGTAAGATATCTACATTGATAATAAATTAAGAACAGAACCGAGTTTTGTTCTCAATCATTTAAGTGGAACTTCCCAATTTATATGAGTGAGGGCATGAATGTAATATCCTCTACCGAACTGGAAATGGTCAGACTCACCTAATCCCTCCCACTTTTGTGCTATGGAGTTGTATGTCCAAATTGCATCAACATGCTCAGTGAAATTAAGGTTGTTCAATCCTACTGTCCTGTTGTGGCTTTTGAGGGAGGGGTAACCTACCATGTTCCAGCCTGGGTGGAGGGGAATAGTAAGGTTTTGGGATGGTTTGGTGCCATTGTATAAGAAAATCGTGTCCCCCGGTTGGGTAATATAGATCCAGAAACCCATGGATTCATTTAGTTTGAATAGGTCATTTCCGAAGGGCTTGCCTACTTTGTAATGTTTCCAAGGATCTTTTATATCCGTTGAATTATACCACTGGACTATATCGTACCACCCGTCGATAGAGCCTAAAACCTTAGTAAGATTCTGCTCAATTTGGATCAATGGGATAGAGATCAGATTCCAGCCTTGCTTCAATATAATATAATTTTCAGGAGGTTCACAAACATAGAGCTCAGTTAATGGGTATCTATCAATTGAATCCATATCTATCGAATAGTTATGGTCCCATATCCCATCACTTCCTGGGATATCCTGAAAAGGCCCTTTGAAATCGTCAGCGTCCATATAATTTGACCAGTAGTTACCACCACTAGGGTAGCCAAAATCCCAGTGATTATCGTTTCTTTCATCATAGGCTTGTTCGGTATTACTTACGAAGTTGTTGTGGTAAATCCAATTTCCTGATGAAGATGTAAGATTGATTCCATATAAATTACCCGATACATTGTTGCATACTATTGTATTGTTTTGAGACAAATCGAGAACAATGCCCATACCATTGTTCGAGACATTGTTACATCTTATAGTATTGATCGATGATGAGGTGAGAATAATACCATAATCATGGCTTGAAAGGTCATTGCTAGTCAAAGTGTTATTTGATGAATTAACAAGCAATATGCCATATTCATTGTTAAATGATATATTGTTGTACACTAAAGTATTGTTCCATGAATAATAGAGAATTAAACCGTTCTGACTGCTTAATGATATATTATTGTTTGTAAGGATATTATTATAGGATGAAGAAATATTCAAGGCGAAAACGTTGTCATAAATATTGTTACTAACTATGGTATTGTCTGAAGATAAAATAATAGCTATGCCGTAATAAGTATGTGAAACATTGTTATCTATTACTGTATTGTTTGAAGAGTACGTGAAAATTAAAATGCCCGCATAACTATTATTTGATAAATTATTATCCATGATAGTGTTATTTAATGATGAAGTATAAAGAAAAATCCCATAGAAAGAATTGTTTGATAATGTATTATTTAATATGGTGTTATTTGACGATGTAAAAAGATGTATACCTATAGCACTAATGTTTGATACATTGTTGCTGGAAATGGTGTTGTTCGTTGATGAATAGAGTAGTATACCGTTGATCACTATCATCGAAACCGAGTTGCCTTGATACAATATATTTGATATATTGTTGTTAGTTATGGTATTATTATATGAATACCAAATACAGATGCCCGCAACATCGTTAGATGATATATCGGTATTATTTATGATGGAATTTCTTGTGAACGCGACTTCTATCCCCACATCTGTTTTGTTTATATGCAGGTTAGTAACATTGATTTTAGTGCAGTTGGCAAGAATGAGTTCTCCAACTTCAATTACGTTCCCATCAATATCCAAACCGTTGAGATCCTTGTAGTAACGAAGTGGTTTTCCATTCACCATATTATTATTAGGTATTGTATGTGTATTAAAGTGGGAAAGCTCAGAACCTGAAATAAAAACACCATCATATCTAAAGGTATTATTTATAATAGAATTGTTCATAGATGAGGATAAATATATGCCGATGCCCTTGTTTAAAGATATATTGTTGCCAGTTAGATTGTTGTTTGATGATGAGTCAACAAGACTGATGCCATTATCGTTGTTCGATACATTGTTGTTCGTAATGTTATTATTTGACGATTGATCAAGGAGGATACCGTTGTATTTACTTGATGAAACATTGTTACCTGTTATTATGTTGTAAGGTGATGAGTATAAATAGATACCATCACTATTATTCAAAATGTCGTTCCCATTGATGGTGAGATTGGAAGTTCTCCATAAGTAAATGCCGTTCCATGAATTTGATAAGATGGTATTACCTGTAATCTTATTGTATCTCGACCCTTCTCTAATATGGATGCCAGCCCCGTCGTTCGATGAGATATTGTTCTTTATTATGCTATTATTATTTGATGCTAACTCGAGTTGAAATCCATCCCAGTTATTTGATACAATAAGATTATTACTTATATTGTTGGTTGATGATGAGGAAAGCCTAATACCCCCACCATTATCAAATACGGTGTTGTTGGTTAAATTGTTAAAAGATGAAGAGGAGAGATAGATACCGGTCTCAATATTTGATATAACACTGTTGTTGTTGATGGTGTTATTCGATGAAGAGGCAATATTGATCCCTCTATTTTTATTCAATGTAACATTGTTACTGATAATGGTATTATTCTGAGATGAAGAAATATGAATACCTTTTTCAGTGTTCGACTTGATATAGTTTCCAGTTATGGTATTGTTCCATGATAACTGAATCCAGATGCCATCAGAATTATTCGTAATATTGTTGTTTGAAATTATATTATTATCAGCAGGACCAAGAAATAGACCAAATGCTTTACTCCCTGAAATATTGTTCCCCTTTATGGTATTGTTTCCCGGAATAAAGGCCGTTTTTGTGGAAATGGATATACCCTCCACATTATCAATTATATTGTTACCTGACATCTTATTATTTGATGAAGATGATTCTATTTTAATGCCATCATTATCGTTAGAAGAGATATTGTTCATGAAAATTGTATTGTTTGATGATGAATCAAAATAGATACCATCCTCATTATCCGATATGTTGTTGCCAGTTATGGTGTTTTTTGATGACAATTCCAGATGAATACCATCTCGAGTATTTGATAAAAAATCATTGTTTATGATGGAATTATTTGTTGATGATTTAAGCCAGATACCATCTAGGACATTATTCGTAACATTGTTACCTCTTATTATGTTGTCGTTTGCCGAAGGATCAAAGATAATTCCCTCACGATTATTTGTAATATCATTGTCAATTATGGTGTTATTTGAGGAATCAGACAGAACTATCCCTTCACCGGCATTATTTAATGACACATTGTTGCCTGCTATGAGATTATGATTTGATGTAACGAGCCAAATTCCATTCCCATTGGTCGTAACAATGTTGTTTGATATATTGTTGTTTGAGGATTCCCAAAAATAGATACCATAATGATTGTTCGAAACATTGTTATCTGTTATGTTGTTGTATGATGAGTAAAGATATATGCCATAGAAACCATAGCTAATATGACAATATTTGATTTCAACATGTCCAACCGGATGTATTTCTAGGCTATGCCAATCACCACGTGCTGGTGTTGCCTTATTTGATGTTATTTTAATTCTTTTTAAATCGGTGCCCACAGCGTGAAGAGTACCATCTACGTTTATTTTGTAATAACCATCGAATTTAACAACTACCCCAGGCTCGATTGTTAAGGTTTCAAATGGCGGAACTGTCACATCACCCACCACGATATAAGGGCTCCCTGCTTCTGTCCAAGGCCCTCCTGAGCCATCATATTGTATCCCGCTGACATCTGTGCCCTGGGTGTTTTTGCTCCCAAATTCTATAAATCCTATAAATCCTGCAATCACCATCAGGGCAATGATCACCACTGAAATTTGTTTATTACCCATATGTGGTCCCTTCCGAAATCGATTGCATAGACGACTTAACTGGACGTTGATGGTTGTCCTTATTCTTAATAGTTTGTGATAAAATTATCAGAAATATATACTATGTTGAGGAGATCATGGGTACTTTTTATAGCAGTTTCTTTCAATAAACCATAGGTACAGCATAACAGTGTCTTCATATAAGTACATCACAAATATCTATTACAATTACCACAGAACCATCTATTGTACTGAGCTACAAAAGATAACGGCCTGTTACACGTTGGGCAAAAGTGTTGTTGAGGGGGAGCCTGTGCTTGTCCCATGGGCTGAGGGGCACCATACTGCTGAGGAGGTGGTGCAGCTGCAGTTGCGGGGGGTTGCGATGGTGCAGGTTGAGTGGGGGGAACAGAGGGCGGCGCCCCTGGTGGATACGCTGCTCTTTCTCCTGCTCTCTTACTCTTTCCTTTCATAACAAGGACCACAACCAACACCACAATGATAATTGGGATAATTATAAGCAGCAGCATTAAAGGATTTGAAAGAAGGTCAGACCCATCACCATTGCCATCGCCATTGCCACCAGCAATTGAGTAGGATGTAAGCTCCATCTCAGTTTCAATCCCAAATGCCTCAACAGAGCTTTTAACCATATTTTTTACCTTTGGTGAATACCACACACTGGTATTGGTGTAGCCATAATCGTCCTCTGAATCGATCCTGTAGCATTCAAAAGTCCCTGCCTCTACAGTAATGGTTTCAATTTCCACTACTTCATAATCTATATCCTCTGTCGAATTCATCCAGCCATAATCATCGTCATATGTAGAAGAGGTATGAGAGGAAGTCCATTTTTTACCTTCGGTTAATGGAAAATCATATTCTTTTTTGGGTGGATCATAAACATATTCAAGCAATTTTTCTTCACTACCTATATATGTAGGGATCTTTGTCTTCACCAAGCCCATGCTACTTGTATGATAATAATGATGCTGTTCACTTCCCATTATCGAAAACTTCAGATCGTACACCTCATAGTTCTTGTCGTTCACATCAATAAAGGTTATTTCTGAAACCTCGTATGTTACGGGAACGCTCATACCAAATGCTGTCATTTGGTACTTCCATTGATCACCCTCTTTCCACTCGGGCATTTCTGCATCACCTGCGGCTGTGAAGGCCAATACCTCGATTAGAAAGACAAAAGACACTATAATCGCAAATAGCCTGGTTATCCCTTTCAAGGTAACATCCCCTACTAAAGGGGGAATCCATTAGAATATATATAATTTATCGTGTTGTTATCATGGTGGGTATGGGGTGGAGAATTTAATCCTGAAGTTGGTGGGCTGATATCTGATAACCCTCCCAAACTATTTATTCTGATAAGTGTATACGCTGTTAGTTAAGGGGAGGAAGTGTTGTCTAAAAAAGATAAATCCAAATTTGATGATGAAGATATTATTTGTAAGTACCGCCTTGAATACGATTCCAATAAGGTCACGATGGTGGCGGATTGCAAGGAGTGTAATGGTGGTGGGGAGTTAAATGACGGGACATGTCTAAGAGGCATTTTAAAAGGATTTTGTCAGGAATTCAACGTTGATAACGTGATACTCTCTCATTACATTGAGACAAAATATACTGATGAATCCATACAAATGCTAAGGATGATGGTTGAGATAATAAATGATCTGGACCAGATGAGCATAAGGAGACCCTATGATGAATACTTTAAACAAAATCCCGCGCTTTCTTCTACACTGAAAAATAAGCAAAAAGACACTTGCGAGAAATGTGATCTTGGTCCAGGTAAAGTTTTCATTTTGTTAAAGGAACAATATGTAAAGGATATACATGGTTTTTATGAAGAATATAACAATTTACTTGGAAAAATCGAGGAAAATGAAGATGAAGAATGTTTAAGGTGCATTTCTGCAACAAAAAGCGACCTAGTCTACCTGTTCAACAAACTAGAAAATCTCAGGGCTTATGTGATCTACAAGGGATTTCAGATAATTATCTAATAATAACCAAAAGAGGAGAATAATAAATGGATGAGCAAAGGGTGGTTCTTAATCCGCGAAGGAATCAGAAAGAGGAGGAAAAGAAGATCATCAAGCCAAAAAAGAATAGAAAAAGAAAAGCAACAAATAAACCCTTGAAACCCTCCTTACTCATGAACGATAAAAGTAAAAAAGGCCCTATAAAGGCTAGTGAAACAGAATTCAAAAAAAGGAAGAGAATCTCAACTTATGAAGAACTGTTTGACGCTATAGAGGACATCGATATCGCTGTTTTCAGAAAGGGTATAGAGAGAGTGTTTGACAGAAACAAGAAAATCAGGCCGGGATTTTCGTCATCATGGGTATCACCACATCCAAAAGTGGGTGCAAAGGCCATAACCAGCTATGAGATAGATGGAAGTTCTGTGACCTTGTTCCAACTTCCAGACGAAGTGGAATCTTCATACCATGTTAATCCCATAGAGTACGAACTTCCTTTGGACCAGGTGAAGCTCATCCATGAGGCAAGAAGACATCTTTCAGATCAATATCCTAAAAACATTCAGATAGACAATCCACAACAGGCAAAAGAATATATTTCAAAGTCAGGTAATAGACTACTTTATCAGCTCGCAAAAAAATATAAAGTTGAACTTGGAAAGAATCGGTTAGAGGAGATGCAAAATGTAAAAAAACTCTCAGAAGTGCTTGCCAAATACACAGCAGGACTCGGAGTAGTGGAATTTTTTTTAAAGGATTCGTATGTCCAGGATATCTATATCGATGCTTCTCCATGGGACAATAAGGTATATATCAAACTTGGTGGTATTAACGAACCGCTATTATCTGAAAAATGTGTAACTAATGTTAGCGTAGGTGAGGATGATGCGGAAAGTCTGCTTTCAAGGTTCAGGTACGAAAGCGGAAGACCCTTTTCAGAGGCGATGCCTGTTCTGGAAACCGACCTATCTGCATACAAGGCCAGAGCCACCGCAATAGGAAAACCCTTAAGCCCTGATGGAATCGCAATTGCCCTGAGAAGGCACTCCACTGACCCATGGACTTTGTTAAAGCTAATCCATAATGGGACCATCACCTCCCTGGGTGCGGGTTTATTATCGTTTTTAATTGATGGGAATTCTACGATGCTCGTTGTGGGTAGTCGAGGTGCTGGGAAGACCTCGCTTTTGGGTGCTTTGATGTTTGAATTTCCACATAACCAGCGCATTCTAACAATCGAAGATACTTTGGAATTACCGGTTTTAAGCATGCAGGAAATAGGATACAAGGTTCAGAGCATGTATGTGCAATCCAGCCTCGGCGGAAAGGCCGAGATGAGCGCTGATGAGGCGCTCCGCATTTCATTGAGATTAGGAGAATCCGCCATTGTGATGGGGGAGGTAAGAGGGCAGGAGGCCAGAACCCTCTATGAGGCAATGCGGGCAGGCACAGCGGGCAGCTCAGTGTTAGGCACTTTTCATGCCGATTCAGCCAAATCAGTGTATCAAAGGGTGGTGCACGACATGCATATCCCTCCAAAATCCTTCCTTGCCACAGATATCATAATCGTTTGCGGACTGGTTCGACCAGGTGGTAGTCAAAGACAAAAGAGGTCTTTACTCCAGATAGCCGAGGTAAGAAAGAATGAGAATGAAGACAACATGTTCTCTGATCTCATGTCCTACGATGTAAACGAGGATAGACTTAAAGAAACTGATTCTTTTAACTATCGCTCAGAGAGAATTGGAACCATAGCAGCTTCCTGGAATATGTCATTGGAAGAATGCATAGAGAACATTCAAATCAGAGCCAAATACAGGCAGATGATGGTTGATTATTCAAGGGATCATAACAAACCCCAGCTCCTCTCAGCAGAATGGGTCTCCAAGTCCAACAGTACATTTTGGAATCTTATCGAAAGACACAGAATCAAAGCAAAGATTGAAAACAAAAAATTGATGGAAGACTGGACTAAGTGGTTTGAGAGGAGTGCGCAATATGCCTGATTCGGAATTTAAAGGCTGGGAGCCTGAATCACAGGAAATTGGTTATGGGAATCGCTTTTACAAATGGTGCAAATCCGTAAACAGATTGTTCCCCACCTCACCTGAAAAAATTGAAAGGATAGAGACCATAAAAAAGGAAAGATTCAAAAGAAAAGAAGAACTATATTACAAAGCTCAAGAAGAGTTTATAAAGGTGGAACAAAAGAAAAAAGAGACTGACAAACATTATAAAAAGAGTGCTGCAAAATTAAAGCATGCTGAGAAAGATCTTGCTAGAGCTGAGAGAATATATAAGCAGGAAAAATTCGCAAAAGCGGTGGGACTCCTGGGCATGGATATCACAATACATGAAACCATGATCTTTGCCGGTTTTTGTGCCATCATATTCATGGTTTTCGGCATTGTGATGATAATTCTTACGCTGCTTATACTTAACATGAGCGCCATCGAAGTTGGTTTATATCTCGTGCCAGGCCTGCTTTTAACACCGTTTGTGGTTTTCGCTTTTGTTGCATCATATCCTGAAATCCTGGCCAATAGAGTAAAAACGAAGTCGCTTGGCAGGTCTCCCGAAGCCGTAAATTATTTGGTTATGTCAATGCGCCTGTCCCCCTCACTGACCAAGGCCATTGCATTTGCTTCTGAAAGCTCGGATGAGCCCATTGCCTCGGGCCTTAAAAAGGTTCTTTGGAACATCTATTTGCGCGAGTACGACAGTGTAGAAGAATCGTTTTTGGCTTTTGCATATGAATGGGGCGAGATAAACGAGGACTTCAAACGCTCGCTTTATGCAATTAGAAGCTCGACTTTGGAGAGAACAGAAGAAGGCAGGGCGAGAATACTTGATAAGGCTACAGAGATGGTGCTGGAAGGAACAAAGAGAAATATAGAGAACTTTGCATCCACGTTGCAGGCTCCCACAACTGTGCTCTTTGCACTGGGCATACTGCTGCCTATGATAATTGGTGCCATGCTGCCACTTATGGCATTGCAGGTGCCCACTGGACCTGCTTTAGAGACAACGACCGTTTCCTCGTCCGAAAAGTCCCCGGACTTTGGAGGAGCCCTTATAATCATACTGCTTATGGATTTTGTATTCCCCTTCGTTGCATTCGCCTATGCCTATCATATTTTAGGAAAACGCCCAGGCACTGCAACTCCTCCAGATGTGAAATCCGAACTTACCACTAAAAATGTGAGAGCCATTGTCCTGGTCTCCATATTCTTAGGAGTGGGATTTGGGATATTGGGCATACCATACCTGAGAGAGTACCTGGGGGATTTTGGAACTATTTTGGGATCTGTCCCGATATTGTTGGGCATCGGTTTTGCCATAGGCTATTTTTCCCTAGCAACCTCAAGATCACAAAAAAAGCGAAAGGATGAGATCAAGAAAATGGAGGAGGAATTCCCAGATGCGCTTTTTAAGCTTGGGAGCAGAATAGCCGAGGGGGAGCCTCTAGAAACCGCCTTGAGAAAGGTGGCAGATTCCATGAAAGGAGCAGCCATAGCAGAGCTTTTTGAAAGGATATCCTACACAATTTCTGTAACGCGCTCAACACCAGAAGAAGCAATATTCGGGGAAGATTTTGGCATTTTAAGAGATTTTCCTTCCCGCACAATATGCGCTGCAATGAAAACAGTGGTAGAAAGTACCAAGAAAGATGCTTCTGGTGCTGGTAATATAATCATCAATGTCTCAAACTATCTAAGGGACTTAAAGAAGGTGGAGCACGACATCAAAACCAGCTTAAATCAAACTGTCCAGATGATGAAATCCACAGGTGTACTCTTTACACCCTTGGTGATGGGAATTACGGCATCTTTGTACGTAATGCTCTCAAAAGAATTTTCAATGCTTCCAGGGTCAACCCAACTGCTTTCAAATGACCTTTTCTTCATGGTGATAGGCATCTATTTAATTTTAATGGTAATTGTAACTGTCTACTTCTCTGTTGGCATAGAACATGGGGAAGATAAAATCGAATTTAAGCATTCTATTGGAGTGGGGGTTCCTATGGCTGTGGTTGTTTATACAATCGCCCTTATCGGAGGGCAATTTTTAATAGGTTAGAAGAAATGGTGAGACACATGACAAGAGAAGAGATATTTGGTAGGGAAGAATCCCTAGTTAAAAAGGTTGGAAATCAGGGCTGCTGCTATCTTGGAAAAATCGTTACCTATCCTGCGGGAAGATACGAAGAGAGTGGCTCAGTATATCTGGATATCTCCTCACCCCATTGTATGCTCGTGGTTGGTAAAAGGGGAACTGGTAAATCCTATACCTTGAGCGTGTTGGCCGAAGGATTCGGCATGCTCGATACTGATATTAGGGAAAGAATTGCCGTATTAATATTTGACACCATGAGCGTATTTCACAGCTTAAAAAGCCCCAACACAAATTTAGATGAAAATAAAAGACTCGGAGATTTCAAAGAACTTTCCCCAAGAGATTTTCGAGAATTTGTCAAGGTCTTTCTTCCAAAGCTTGCCATTGAAAAAGTCAAAGAAGAGGGGAAAGAGCTGGATTTTGACGAGGTTCTTGTACTTCCTCTTTCGGAAATCAATGTTCACGATTGGCTCTCTCTTTTAGACCTTAAACCCACTGAACCTGTGGGTGTACTACTTGTTAGGGTAATAGATAGCCTTCTTGGAAAGAAAGAGGCCTTTGGATACGAAGAAATCTATAAAACCATGGAACAAGAGAAAGCTGATGAGAATGTTAAAAATTCTCTTTTAAATCTGTTTAGGATGATAGAGGAATTAAAGGTTTTTGACAGGCATGGAACGCCTTTTGAAGAGATCGTAAAGGGCGGTACAATCAGTGTTTTAGATATAAGCTACCTTGGCAGGATCGGGGGATTTGATGTGAGAAATCTGATTTTAGGTGTTCTCGGAAGGAGGCTCCTTAGTGAGAGAACGCTTTACACCACATTGGAGATGCAAGCCCAGGCACATCTCATTCAACTTGATGATAGGTCAAACATTGGAAAGGATCACCCGCTTGTTTACATGGTCATTGATGAGGCTCATCTATTTTTACCTGCCTCTCAGAAAACGCTGGCATCAGATGTTCTCATTGACTGGATTAAACTGGGCAGGCATCCAGGACTATCATTGATAATGGCAACTCAAGAGCCCTCGGCATTGCACGAGACTGCGTTTCGACAATCAGATATTATTCTCGCCCATAACGTTACAGCAAACGATGATATCGCAGCACTTGGAAAGGCAAAACAGTCTTTTATGTCAGGTAGCAAGGACATCCAGAAAATCGTTTCAACAATGGAATTCAAACGCGGTCTGGCGGTTTTATTTGACGACAAGACAAGAAAAATCGAGATGGTGAGGGTGAGGCCGAGAATGAGCCTTCATACTGGGATTGATGCGAGCGCGTTAAGAAAATAATAAAAGAATTGGTTTGTCGAAAATAACTACATATAAGGTTACTGTGGTTCAATCACCCTTATCTCATCGCTATATCCTTCAAACTCAGTTCCATCAGTCAACTTTCCAGTAACCTTCAGATTGTAAGTCCCTGGTGACAGCATATCCTCCACTTCGCTTCTATCGAACTTGACCATTAGAGTATCGTTTTGGATGTCTCCCCATTCTGCTGGGATTGTGTCCTCCAATGTCATAGTGTTTATGTCTATTTCGTCGACTTCATATGGACTATTGAGGGTAATATACGCGGTGATCCATCTTCCCTTGGATTTAAGGTTTAGAGTGTCTGGATCAATATCGATTGTTACCTGAGGAGGTATTTCTTGTTGAGAATATTTTATTGTGACAAAGTCATTATCTTTTAGATTGCTGGTGCTGTATCCTGTTACATATACATTATTTAAAGAATCCAATGTTATCGCCTTAGCCATATCCCAGTCATTTCCAGAACTGCTATAAGTTGCAACCCATAACTGATTTCCAGATGCATCATATTTAACTGTGGCAATGTCATGGTTGGGGAATATTCCACTACGACCAGTTACATAGATATTGCCCAGAGAGTCTATTGTCATATCCCGGGCCAATTCCCTAGAATTTCCAGGTCCATTATATCTAGCAACCCAGATTTCATTACCATCTGAATCATACTTCAATGTTGCATAATCCCCATTTGTTAAACCATCATAACTAGTGCCAGTAACATATACATTTCCCAATGAATCTAAAATTATCGTATCAGACGCATCATTCCCATTTCCAGGACTATTATATCTTTGAACCCACATTTCATTGCCTAATCGGTCGTATTTTATAGTTGCTAAGTCGTATTTTGTTGAGCCGCCATCACTATGCCCAGTCACGAATACATTACCAAAAGAGTCGATTACTAACGACTTAGCATAATCAATATCATTTACAGGACCATTATATCTCACCGCCCAGAGTTGATTGCCAAATGCATCGTATTTAATAGTAGCAAAATCCTGATTTGTTCCATTACCTTCGCTCCAGCCAGTCACATATACATTTTTATTTGAATCTACCGCAATTGCCCGCGCCCAATCACTATCATTTCCAGGTCCATTGTATCTAGCAACCCAAAGTTCGTTGCCTAATGAGTCATAGGCTACTGTAGCAAAGTCCTCCTCTGTTCCAATACCCACGCTTTCTCCAGTAACATATACGTTTGTCGAGGAGTCAACCGCAATTGCTAAGGCTTGATCTGTACAATTCCCTGGTCCGTTATATTTCGCAACCCATAGTTCATTACCATATGGATCATATTTAATTGTGACATAATCATCTATTGTACTATAATAGCCCTCACTTCTCCCAGTTATAATCACATTTTCGTATTGGTCCAGAGCTAAGGCTGAACCATAGTCACTTTTATTTGCTGGTCCATTGTATCTTCGCACCCAAAGTTCATTTCCAGAAGAATCGTATTTTATTGTAATACAATCTGATTCGTCCCAGGTTGGATGAACACATCCACCAGTAACATAAACATTTCCTGACGAGTCGACAGCGATGTCATTTGCCCAATCATAATAATTTCCAGGACTATTGTATGTGGCAACCCATTCCTCAGTTACCTGAGCGCTTACACCCTCTGGCACTTCTATCATCAGTATAGCACCAATAATCAAAGCACATATGATACTGCAAATTATCTTTCTTATCATACTTGCCCCCCTCTCTCATGAAATATAAATGGAGTTAAAAGCATATAAGACCTTCTGAAAAAGCCTGGATTATTAAAGATGTAATCCTTTATTATGGAGGTTCAATCACCCTCATCTCGTCACTGTATCCTTCAAACTCAGTTCCATCAGTCAACTTTCCAGTAACCTTCAGATTGTAAGTCCCTGGTGACAGCATATCCTCCGCTTCGCTTCTATCAAATTTAACCATTAGAGTATCGTTTTGTATGTCTCCCCATTCTGCTTGGACTGTGTCCTCCAATATCACCGTACTGATATCGATGTCGTCGACTTCATATGGACTATTGAGGGTAATATAAGCGGTAATCCACCTGCCCTTGGATTTGAGGTTTAAAGTATCGGGATCAATGTCAATTGTTGGCTCGGGTTTTGGTTCTTGATAGGAATATTTTATTGTAGTCATGTCATGTTCTGTTCCTATTCCGGTACTGTAGCCTGTCACATATACATTTCCAGATACGTCAACATACAATGCCCTTCCCATATCCCAGTCATTTCCCGGGCCGTTATATGTCGCAATCCAGAGTTGATTACCTGATGAGTCATATTTAAGTGTTGTAATATCATAGTTGGGGTTTATTCCACTATAACCGGTTACATAAATATTGTTCAAAGAGTCTATTGCTATATCCTGGGTCCATTCACTAGAATTTCCAGGTCCCTCATATCGTGCTACCCAAAGTTCATTACCATCTGAATCATACTTCAATGTAGCAAAATCCTGATTTGTTACACCACCATCACTTCCGCCAGTAACAAATATATTTCCCAATGAATCTAAAGCTATTGAATAGGCTCTATCGCTCCCATCTCCAGGGCCATTATACCTTTGAACCCACATTTCATTGCCTAGTGGATCATACTTTATGGTTGCATAGTCATAATTTGTTGAGCCCCCATCACTTCTTCCGGTCACGAATACATTACCCGATGCATCGATTATTAGTGATTTAGCGAGGTCAACATAGTTACCAGGACCATTGTATCTTGCCGCCCAGAGCTCGTTGCCAGATGCATCATATTTAATTGTAGCATAATCGTATTTTGTTCCATTGCCTTCGCTTTGACCAGTCACATAAATATCTCCAGATAAATCGTCAACTGCAATGGCAGTTGCTTCGTCCCAACCATCATCAATAGGGCCATTGTATCTAGCCACCCAGAGCTCGTTGCCCAAAGAGTCATAGGCAACAGTTGTATAATCATAATGAGAATGAAAACCACCAGGAAAATAAAAATATCTATTACTTTTTCCAGTCACATAAACATTATCAGAGGAGTCGATGGCAATTGCAAAGGCCTGATCATCGTAATTATCTGGACTGTTATATTTCGCAATCCAAAGCTCGTTACCTAAAGGGTCATACTTAATTGTTGTATAGTCCAAATCTGTGGTACCATTATGACTTCTTCCAGTTACAATCACATTTTCGTATGAGTCCAGAACCAAGTCAAAGGCAATATCATGCTCATTCCCCGGTCCATTATATCTTCGCACCCACAGCTCATTTCCTGAGGAATCGTATTTTATTGTAATATAATCTGATTCGTCCCAGGTTGGATGAACACAACCACCGATAACATAAACATTTCCTGAGGAGTCAACAGCGATGTCAGTTGCCCGATCAGAATAATTGCCAGGACTATTATACCTTGCCACCCATTCTTCAGTTATCTGTGCACTTACACCCTCTGGCACTTCTATCATCAGTATGGCACCAATAATCATAGCACATATGATACAGCCAGTTATCTCTCTTCTCATACTTGCCCCCCTCCCCCATGAAAAATAAATGGAGTTAAAAGCATATAAAACCTTCTGCAAAATACGAAATAATCAAGTTTTTACATATAAGAAACAATCCTTTTCTTTAAGAAGCGTTTCGATTAAATTATATAGATGCGAGCGCATTGAGATAAGAATAAGAACTATATCCCACAATATAAGCCCAGAATTTTTAATCAATCCAAAAACCTTCATATAATATTATCTTAATATATTCTATAGTAGATAATAAACATGAATCAAAGATTGTCCAAAGCAATTAAAATGGTCGCTTTGCTAGCAGTGGTGGGAATCATAACATTTTTTACATCAAGTTATATATTGGAAACATATTTTCGACCCGACCCAGATTATGATTATCCAAAGCCTCCCTCTGTAGAAATTAGGTTTGAGAGGGATAATTCAACTGGCGGATATAATTGGACGGTAACAATTTTAAGCACAAGTCGAGAAGAACCTCTTCGAAATTTCATGTGGTTTCTTAATGGTGATGGAATAAATATTTCTAATGCTAGATTCGACAAGTATACAGATCAGGTCATATTTGAGGATTCGGATGAGAATGGGAAATTAAGTTCTAACGATACAATTCATATTTTAGGCGAGCCTTATGGTCTGGCAAGGGAGGGATTTACCTTCGATCTTAATTATAGATATTATAATATTATTCATTTAACATTATAGAGTAAAATATAATAATCATAAAATAAGAGGGATTTGGAAGTAATTGAGGTTTTCTAAATTTCTAAATCAACCCAAAAACCTTCATATAATATTACCTTAATATACTCCATAGTAGATATTAACCATCCATCATGGAGGTCTTGCTTGGATACTGAGAATGAAGTTGAGCCCAAAATGAAAAGGTATTATCCAATAGCCCACGAATACGAAAAAGGCGATCTTCCCGATTTCACGTTGAAAAACATAGCCATGGGTTTTATCCCTTTTTCGATTGCAGCATATCTAGTATCACTTTCTTGATTTGAGACATTGGATATTATTGATGAAAAGACAACATTTCTATTATTTGCCTTGGGAATTGAGGTATAAATATTGTTATGGTAAATTTGGAACCCATACGAGATTATGACTTCCGAATAAAATTATAATGAAGTTCTTTCTGCCCCTTTTTACATACATTTTTCAGAAGTACTGAATCCAGCCCTCCTGCAGGTCATCCAAAGTCAACCTTTCTTCTGAATCCTGGAAATCTAAAAGCTAATCAAATCTAATTTCTGTTCGAAATCTGGGAATAAGCACCCCCAAACTGCACTAAATATAGCAAATAACAGGTGAAAATGAATCAGAAATAAAAGCGGATAGAATCACAAATGTTCCTTAGGGATTTAACTTTATAATGATCACCGATTTATTAAAAAAAAATAAAAAAGGGTAGATATAGAGTTTACATTACGACAGCTATCTCTTCCTGTTTCTCATCACCTGCACTTTTTCCAGATTGATCGTGCGTAGTTATAATAGCCCATTCGACATATATAGTAGTATCTGGTGTACAGTCTTCTACAAGGATGTCAATAGGTATGCTTCTGGAAGGATTTGAAGAACTAAGGGGTTCAATATTATGTCGCTGGTCAATCTGCTCATTGTATGACATATTGAACCAATATTCTACTGTCCCTGAGAGATGCCAATATGGATAAAGCACAGTGTGATCATCGTCCCAGACTAGGTATAATGTACATTTTATCAAGACATGCTCAGGATTTTCATCAATTTGTACTTCCCAATCATCTCCTTCGAAAAGTATGAGACATTCTGCGTATGCATATGGATATTTCGTTGATATTGTCCCCTTTAAATCTACAGGACGAATCTCTTCTGTTGCTGTGACACTAGTCCCTGTGGAAAGGAAAAATATAATTACTGTTAGCACTGAGAATATAACAATTGAAGTTTTCCTCACTTTTTTCACCTCCCTTTCTGTCATTGGTATATTTAAGGTCCCCCACCTCGGGACTTATTCTCTCCCCTTATCTATGAGAGTTATTCCCCTATCTTGATCCCGGTGCTCTTCTTTTTAGGAAGAGTTATCCTTATTTATGGATTGTATCCTTATTAATATTTCGGTATCATTTCTCTCCTATATGAATTAAAATAATAAAAGAATGGGATTATCGAAAGTAACTATATATAAAGTTACTGTGGTTCAATCACCCTTATCTCGTCGCTATATCCCTCAAATGATGTCCCGTCTGTTAACTCCCCTGTAACCTTCAACTTGTAGATCCCAGGTGACAGCATATCCTCCACCTCGCTTCTGTCAAATTTGACCATTAGAGTATCGTTTTGGATATCCCCCCACTCAGCGGGGATTGTGTCCTCAAGAATCACAGTTGTGACATCAATGTCGTTGATATCATATGGGCTATTTAGGGTGATGTAGCATGTAATCCATTTACCTTTGGATTTAAGATTTAAGGTGTTGGGATCAATATCAATATTCGGCTCAGGTTTTGGTTCTTGATAGGAATATTTTATCGTGGTCATATCGTGTTCTGTCCCTAATCCAGTGCTGTGACCTGTCACATATACATTTCCAGATGCGTCAACATCAATTGCCCTTCCCACATCTCTGTCATTTCCTGAACCGTTATATGTCGCAATCCAGAGCTGATTACCTGATGAGTCATATTTAACTGTTGCATAATCATAGTAAGGGAATATTCCACTCTGACCAGTTACATAGATATTGCCCAAAGAGTCTATTGTCATATCCCAGGCCCATTCCTCAGAATTTCCTGGTCCGTTATATCGTACTTCCCATAGTTTATTACCATCTGAATCATACTTTAATGTAGCAAAATCCCCATTTGTTATACCACCATCACTATAGCCAGTTACATATGCATTCCCCGAGGAATCTAAAATGATTGTATCAGCCCTATCGTTTCCATTTCCAGGACCATTATATCTTTGAATCCACATTTCATTGCCCAGTGGGTCGTATTTTATGGTTGCATAGTCATTATTTGTTGAGCCACCATCACTTCTTCCGGTCACAAATATATTACCAGATGCATCGATTATTATTGACTCACCTGAATCACTATGGTTCTCAGGGCTGTTGTATCTTGCCACCCAGAGCGGGTTGCCAGATGTATCATATTTAATTGTAGCATAATCCCAATCTGTTCCATTACCTTCGCTTTGACCAGTCACATAAACATCTCCAGATGAATCGTCAACTGCAATGGCAGTTGCCCAGTCATCACCATCATCAATAGGGCCATTGTATCTAGTTACCCAGAGCTCATTGCCCAAAGAGTCATAGGCAACAGTTGTATAATCATAATGAGAATGAATACCACCAGGAAAATAAAAATATCTATTACTTGCTCCAGTCACATAGACATTATCATATGAGTCAATAGCAATTGCAAAGGCCTGATCATCGTAATTATCTGGACTGTTATATTTCGCAACCCAGAGCTGATTACCTAAAGGGTCATACTTAATTGTTGTATAGTCATAATCTGTGGTACCATTATGACTTCTTCCAGTTACAATCACATTTTCGTATGAGTCCAGAACCAAGTCAAAGGCATAATCATCCTCATTCCCCAGTCCATTGTATCTTCGCACCCACAGCTCATTTCCTGAGGAATCGTATTTTATTGTAATATAATCTGATTTGCCCCGGGGGAGAAAACTACCACCGGTAACATAAACATTTCCTGACGAGTCAACTGCGATGTCATTTGCCCGATCAGAATAATTTCCAGGGCTATTGTATCTGGCAATCCATTCCTCAGTTAATTGCGCACTTACACCCTCTGGTACTTCTATCATCAGTATAGCACCAATAATCAAAGCACATATGATACAGCCAGTTATCTTTCTTCTCATACTTGCCCCCCTCCCCCATGAAAAATAAATGGAGTTAAAAGCATATAAAACCTTCTGCAAAAGACGAAAAAATCAAGTTTTTACTTATAAGAAACAGTCACTTTCTTCAATAATCGTTTTGATTAAGTTATATAAAGATTAACGAATTGCAGGAATTTCGCTACAGCTTTATGGGAAATTCATTCAAGAAGAAGAAACTTATTTGTTTCTGAAGACTGAGAGGGTGAGGCCGAGAATGAGCCTTCATACAGGGATTGATGCGAGCGCATTGAGAAAAAAGTAAGAACTGTATCCCACAATATAAGCCCAGAAATTTTAAATCAATCCAAAAACCTTCATATAATATTACCTTAATATACTCCATAGTAGATAATAACTGTCCAACATGGAGGTCTTGCTTGGATACTGAAAATGAAGTTGAGCCCAAAATGAAAAGGTATTATCCAATAGCCCACGAATACGAAAAAGGCGATCTTCCTGATTTCACGTTGAAAAATATAGCCATGGGTTTTATACTCCTGGGACTCATCACTATAATGGTGAACCTGTTGATGGTCTACTTGTTCGTACGGCAGGAGTGGGCAATGATAGGGCCTGGGTTTTACTTTGCCGGTGCGGGTGTAATCCTTATCTGTATAGGCACTGCAATGTATCTTGCCAATCGTTTTTTGGAAAGAAGATCAGATTGAGTATCAGTAAATATCATGTTTGGGGCATGAGGCTTTGGGGAATCTCAAAATGAATGAGGCGATTGTAACAGAGAATCTGACAAAGGTTTTTGGCAACTTCACGGCTGTAAACGAACTTAACCTGAGAATAGAACACGGAGTTTGCGTGGGCTTCTTGGGGCCAAACGGTGCAGGAAAGACCACCACAATCAAGATACTGACTTCCATGCTCAGGGCAACAAACGGAAACGCGTACATCGAAGGGGTGGATGTGGGAATCAATCCAAAGGAGGCCCTGGGCCGGGTTGGATCGGTTGTGGAAACACCTGAGTTCTACCCCTATCTTACCCCTGTCGAGACCCTGACTTACCTTGGTAAAATAAGAGGGATTGCATCAAATCAATTACTTGAACGCATAGAGCATGTTATAGGAGAGGTGAAGTTACAGGATTGGAAGGACAAGCGAATAGGTAAGTTCTCCAAGGGAATGAAGCAGCGGCTGGCAATAGCCCAGGCCCTACTTCATGAACCACCGATACTGATTCTGGACGAGCCCACAACAGGTCTTGACCCAAGAGGAATGGTGGAGGTTCGGGAGATAATCAAATTGCTCAAAACAGAGGGCAGAACTATATTCATGAGCTCACATCTTCTTTTCGAGGTTCAGGAGGTTTGCGACAAGGTTGCCATGATAAACAAAGGCCAGCTTTTAACATATGATGAAATCGAGAAGTTGGCAAATTTGGCAGAAGTTGTAAAAGTCGAGGTTCAAATCCTATCACCTATTACTCCCGAGCAGGTCAAGGCCATCCAAGACTTTAATTCTGTGAAAAATCTGGTGGTGTATCAGCCGCATCTGTTTGTTGTGGAGCTGGAAGGCAGGGAGCCTGAGAAAGCAGAGCTACTGGCAAATATCCAGAACGTAGAAGGTATAAGTGTTACCTCTTTCAGGGCAGTGGGTACGGCGCTGGAGAACCTGTATATGAGCATGATCTCGGATTCAATATAGGTGAAAACATGGTCCAAGGAGAAAGTCAGGAATTGGCTCTTTTTCAAGGTCAAACTACAGTTCCTAGCGATTTTCAGCAGTACCTATCTGTTGTCCGGTATGAGACCTTGAAATATCTGCGCAGTAAGAGACTGCTTGCCATTCTTATTATTCTCGCCCTGATAATAGGATTGATATTGAGCATCCCTCCTGCCTTGGGTCATGATTATCCAGATGACGCACTGGAGTTTGCAGGGCTATTCATTAGCTTTGCAGGAATTCTTGTGATCCTTTGCTTCACATTTTTCGGAGCAGATGCCATAGTATCTGAATTTCAGCAAAAGACAGGTTATCTTCTCTTCCCCAACCCTTTAAAGAGAATCGTTATATTATTTGGAAAGTTCACTGCCAGTTTCTTAGCCTCTATGTTGGTGATCATAATATACTATGGGGTTGTTGTAATCTCTATAGGTGCCGTTAATCACTCGGTTCCCGGGGAAGTTGGGCTGTCATTATTGTTCTGTGTTATGTATCTGCTTTCTGGGCTGTCTATAGCCTATCTGCTCAGTTCCCTGATGAAGGGAACCACAGGTGCCAATGTCCTTACTTTTTTTCTCTTCTTTTTAATTCTGCCGATAATAGAATCTGTATTCACATTTGCAGGGGTGAAGCCATCTTTGAGCATCACATTTGCCTCGGGAATCATATATTTTATTCTGGTTGTACCGTATCCAAAGGATATTGTAGAGGAATTCACCATGGGCGGTGACACCATCGAGATACATCAGTTCTATCCAGAAGTTGCGCTGAGCCTGCTTGTCATGTTCTTCTATCTTATCATCGCCTTCTTGCTCACCTATTTTATTTTCGAAAGAAAAGAGATGAAATAGGCTAAATTGGTGATCAGACTTCGGTTTTTTTCAGTCCTAAAGATATTAATACCCTGGGGGTTGCTGTGGTGGATATTGTTGAGGCGGATATTGTTGTGGTGGATACTGCTGAGGAGGATACTGCTGGGGGGGATATTGCTGTTGTGGAACCTGGTATTGCTGTGGGGGAGATACCTGTGGGGCCGCTTTTTTGTCCTTATTCCATAGGAAAATCAGGACAATCCCGACAATTAGTAAAATTATCCCTATCGGGAGACATATTCCCATAGCTTGTGTCTTGGTTTCAAGCAACTCCTCATCGTCCTCGATTTGCTTATCCAACGAAGTTGTATCTCTTCCTTCGTCCTTATATTGGTCTCTTATTTCTTTTTTGTCATCGACCTTTGGGACTCCATCAAAATATGTTATGGCTGCCATTGCCCCAAAGAGTAGCAGGACTATACCTATTATCAATGCAATGACACCTACCACTAACTTTTCATTACCTGCCATTTTTTTTACCTCCTATCTTCTTTCTTCTTCCTATAGGAACTCTTATAGATATGATATTGATTTATTGAGGATGTTTGTTGTCAATAACCTGGTTGCTGTGGTGGATATTGTTGGGGTGGGTACTGCTGGGGCGGATACTGTTGAGGAGGATATTGTTGATAGGGGTATTGTTGTTGTGGATATTGCTGGGGATATCCTGGGGGGTATGGTGTCGGTTGCTCGGGTTTAACAATGAAACTGACGATAATAAGTATTGCACCTATCACAAGGCATATTATGCCGGGAATCCAGCACATTAATTGAGTGAAGACACTTCTGACCATTGGTACTCTCGAATCTGTAATTACCAATTCCACTGTGACTGTATCGCCTTCAGCGCCTAGGTCTTCGCCCGAGTAAAAAGGGACATCCGAGCCTTCGAATTTGTACCTATAATCGCCAAACATACTTGTTTCGTCCTCTATGACCCCTGTCACCTTTATGGTATCTCCAGGACTTCTTGACGGATCCTTAACCCAGTCATCGTACTCGCTCACGCTCTGTCCTAATGTAGCTATACCTCCTACAATGAATCCCACTCCTATTAAGAGAACGACTATTCCAATAAGCCTGTATGCCTCTCGTTTTTTGATAAATTACACCTTCCTGGATGAGTAATGGTATATTATATTTATATAATAAATTATCGTTTTGTTGGATTTTGGTGGTTTTAATCGGTACATTATGTATGTTTATCCATTTTTTTCCTTTCTCAAATAATCCCCCACGATCACATCATGATCAAAGGCCAACTTCGGAATCTCATCCATGGAAAACAGCTTCGCCTCTTTCGCATCTGACCCTGACTTCAATTTTCCTCCTTTCACCCTCATCTCATAGACAACGGAGACTGTGTGTCCCCTGGGATCCCTTTTTGGATCAGAATAAACACCAATTAAAGATTCTATCTCAGTCTTAAGTCCGGTCTCCTCCTGAATCTCCCTCACCACCGCATCCTCCACTCTTTCATTGTACTCCACAAAACCACCTGGCAGCGCATACTTGCCCTTAAACGGGGAATTGGCCCTTTTAATCAATACTAACTTTTTTTTATGGATGATGATGCCATCCACGGAAAGAGAAGGTTTTAAAAAACCCTGATTGTCAAGAAACTCTTGCAAGCTGGTAATACCTTTTGTATAATCTAAAAGAAGCTTTTTCCCAGTTTTAGTAAGCTCTGTTTTTCCTCCACCTCTTCCACCGCGGGAAGATACAACAAGTTGCTTTCCCACATCCTCCTCCATTTCCCTTATGGTTCCCCACAGATGCCGATACGACATCTTCATCTTTTCTGCGGCCTTGCTTAGAGAATGTGTTTGATCAATGAGCCTTAAAATCTGCGCCCGTCCTTCGCCCACAATAAATTTTCCGTTCTTTTCAATCCAGCCCTTTGCATTCAGTTTTGTCATGGAATGGGAAATGGCTCTGATGAGACATAAACATTACCTGGTTTCAAAAGACTAGAATTTCAATTCAAATCCGCAGGTGCATTTCAATTTTCTCTTTTCCACCTGTAAAATCCCACCGCATTGCGGACATTTGGCTTTGGAAAGAAAATGCTCAAGCCAAGCAATGCGTACTTCAGGCTCGTCCTCGTTTTTTATTTTTTCAAGGAGTTCTTTGTCAGAATCGGTTTGTGCGAGCACATCAAAGACATTGTAATCGATCTTTGTTACCCTCTCCTTTTCCTTGCCCTTGATTTTCATTACAAGGGGTGATACAGCTAAACCAGCAAAAAGGCCCCCAACATGGGCAAGATGTGCGATGGGGCCAAAACAAATCCCAGGAACGAATGTCGCGACGATGGCAATCAAAAGGAATATGAAAGCCCAAGTGTAGATTGGAAGCGGATATGGAAATGGGATAAATGCAAATCTATCATCTGGATATAGCCTTGCATAAGCGCCTAATATTCCGTAAAGTCCCCCCGAGGCACCCACGACGATCACCTCAGGTCGAAGAAATCCAGATGTAAATGAAAATGTTACCACAGCCGCAAAACCAGTTACATAATAAATAATTCCGAACCTGAGCGTGCCTATCTTTTCCTCGAATAATAGGCCAATAAATATCAAGAATATCATGTTAAAAAAAAGATGCAGAACACCCGAATGTAGATACATTGACGTAATAACGGTGTAGATTTTTTCACCTGTAAATAGATATTCTGGTCTGAATCCCAAATCGAGGATTATATCTGATACAAAGTAGGTCATCATGAATATGATTATATTAACTAAAACGAGAGTGTGCGTTAAATAAGCCTTTGCCCGGTAAGTATAGTATAAACCAGCAATAATAAAAATTACTACCACAATCGAGAAAGGATCGATCTTTTTCACCTCGCTTTTTTAATTTATTATATTCAAAGCTCTTTTAAGATACCCTCCAATTCCTTTGGATTTCTTGCAAGGAAATCTGCTCCAGCCGATACAAGGGAATCCATGCTCATTGCCCCCCATAGAACCCCTATGGTTATGCAATTGGCTTTCTTTCCAGCTGCTATGTCCATTGATGTATCTCCAATAACAACGGTGGTCTCTGATTTGACCTTTAAAATCCTGCAAATCCTCAATATCTGATTTGGTGAGGGTTTCAATTCCGAAACATCATCATCCCCTTCCACAGCATCAATATAAGCAAGGAGGTTAAGACCTCTTAGAACCTCCTTGGCAACTGGTGTATGCTTGAGTGTCACCACCCCAATTTTTTTACCTTCCTCCTTTAAAACGACAAGAATAGATTCCATACCATCGTAAACGTTAGTTCCTTGAAGATATGTGGAAATGTACAAACTTCGAAAATGGTCCACAAGTGGTTCTATGTCTGAAGTTCTCAAAGATAATGCCTTTCTCAGGGGAACGCCGATTAAATCGTGAAGTTCCGGGCCCTCAAAGCGTGGATAACCGAAATGTTCCAAGGTATCGTTTATACATCTTCCAATCACACCCTTCGAATAAATCAGGGTCCCATCCAAGTCGAAAAGTGCAGCTTCAAAGCCTCTCATCGCGCCAGAAATGAAGTTACAGGATAAAATATATTTGGTCTTAGGTTTGAGATTAATTTGCATCAGAAACTTTTTTCGTGGTTATTGGTGTATCTGAGGTAATAACCACGATATGTTTAAATAAACTGGGAAAGCTAATTTGATAGTGAAATGGGCTCTTACCTCCTCTTTGGGGTGGTGACCTCTCAGCGTGTAAATTCATGCATCGGTTTTTTCTTCCCATCACCACCCCCTTTTCAAAATAGTTATTTTGATTCTTTATAAGAATCTGTTCTATTCATATGTAAGAAAGATATATTCTACATTGATCATTTATTCTATTTTGTGTTTTAAATATGAAAAAAGCTTCAAAATAATAGAAATAACTGTTAATTCATGTTCTAGCATGGTAATCTATATTACAATATAATTTATTATTATCAAAGATGATAATTTATGATATCGTATTGACATATGTGTCTATTTTTATCAAAGATGGTGATTTATGATGTCGTATTGACATGTATGACTGTTTTTATCAAAGATGGTGATTTATGATGTCGTATTGACATGTATGACTGTTTTTATCAAAGATGGTGATTTATGATGTCGTATTGACATATATGTCTGTTTTTATCAAAGATGATATTTTATGATATCGTATTGACATGTGTGATTATTTTTATCAAAGATGATAATTTATGCTATCATATTGACATATCTGGCTATCTGCTATGACATATGTTAATATATGTTTATAGGTGTTAAAGTTTTTACATAGTTTTATATACTGGCATATATATTATCATATATGGTGAAATAGTGCCTAAAAAGGGGAATAACTACAAGAACTACAAGCCTGGAGACCATATTCACATTCTCGTGACCAAGGACTTTGCAGAGACTGCCACCGAGTTCTTCAAGATCTGTAAACAAGAGCACTTCAATCCGTCTGAAATCATACGCTCTGCCATGGCTGAATGGGTTTCCAGACAGCAGGAACTCCAGAAATGGCTCAGGGAAAGGAACATCAGTAAAACCGACTTCATGAAACAAATGGCTGAAGCTTACGAGGAAGCTATATTATACAGAAAATAGGAATATTTATCTGCTTTAAATCGATTAGCCAGATATGGAGTCATACAACAAAAGAGGTGTTTGAAAAGAGCCCTAAGAAATGATAGCTCGAAGGAGAATGTATGATAAAATTCGGGGAGGAAAAACGGCGATTCACATGAAGGAACTGTTTCGAAAGATATGCGTGCTCGGTGACCCCGCAGTGGGGAAGACCAGCTTGATTAGAAGATACGTAATCGATATTTTCGACGATAAATACATCCCAAGTGTTGGGATGAAGGTTACGAAGAAGCTCATCTATCTAGATGAGGGATCCTTGGCATTAACGCTGATGATATGGGATATATTGGGCAGTAAAACCCGCAGATTCGATTCTATTTACTACAAAGGTGTTGAAGGTGCATTGATAGTATGCGATGTAACCAGGGAGAAAACTGTTGACAGTGTATCCAACTGGATAACTGGAATGTTCGAGATAACTGGCGAGGTGCCTGTCGTTTTCCTGGCAAATAAAATTGACCTTGAGAAGGCAAGCACTGCTCTTAAACAACAGATGTCGATTTTCGCCCGTAGCTTCAAAACCGAATCCATGTATACAAGTGCAAAAACCGGTGAGAATGTGGAGGATGCGTTTTTAAGCTTGGCCAAGAAGATCGTTAGTAAAAGGGAAGTTGTAATGGGGGAGAAAAATGAAGAAGATAGAGAAAGAACAAGAGTCTCAGAATGAGAGGGTAAGCACAGCCTTTTTTATCATGCCGGCAGAAGCGTTAAAAACACTTAGGCATGAGCTTGAACCGCTTGCGAATGAGATGGCAATTAAGGCCATATTGTACAGATATGGATTTAGAAGTGGAGAGGCATGCGTCCAAAGCATGGGAATTGAAGTTAAGGGACAAAAGAAAATCCCCGATTTCTTACCCAGTCTTTGGGAAGAGATCGGTCTTAGTCGACTAAACATAAAAAAATCCAAAGAAGGAGGTTATACCCTAGAATTGAATGAATCCATTGAGGCGAATGTAAATGGTGATGTTGGGCAAGCTTCCTGCGATTTTACCCGCGGTTATCTGGCAGGGATGGTTTCCTCTATATCAGAAAAAGGATATCACTGCAGAGAGAAGAAATGTCTTTCTAAGGGAGATTCACACTGTACTTTCTTTTTGACCGAGAGAGTTGAAGGAGGGGAAACGTGAGGGCATAAGGGGGTATTGAAAAAATAGTACATTATAATTAAAATATTAACGGACACAGATAGACTAGGCGATTTACGATGAGTAAAAGGGAAACTGAAGTTCAAAAAAAAACATTGACAATATATATATTATTTATTTTGCTAATAGGTAATTTTTCATTTTTTTCATTGGAATCAGAAGCTCCTGCAGTAGAGCAATTGATGGAGGCAAACGAGGTTATTTTTGGAAATAAGCAAATCCCTGTGTATTATTTAAACAATGCCACCCAATGCTTCATCGCAAGTCGTAGTTATACATTAACAAGGGTGAGCATTTATGTAATCGATCTCTTAGACGATGAAGAACTGCATGTGGCAATCTATGATAATGATGATAAAAGTAATGGAATCTCGGACGACGATGAACCTGGAACACCTATAAGTGGTATGGTAAGCAGAAACGCGGGAGATGCATGGGAATGGTTGGAGTTCCCATTCTCGATTCCCATTACCAGTGGACAGCGATATTGGATAATGGCCTCATGCAATCAACTTCGTAAGAACAAAGGTTATCAATGGCAAAATTCTGGAAATGTATATCCATATGGTTATCTGGCTCAGGGTACACCCCTTAATTGGGATTTGTATATAAATGATGACCTTATGTTCAGGATTTACGGGGAAACTGTAAACGATGTAGGGCCAGAAGATATTATTACTTCAGGTTACAAAGAAGTGGGTGAGGAAATAAACATAACTGCTGCAATCAAAAACTATGGCTCAGCAGATCAGAATACTTCATTTGATGTAAGGTGCGTAATTACAGATTCGGATGGAGATGAGGTATATAATGATACCCAAGCTGTAACTTCCCTGGATTCCGGCGCCCTTGCCAACTTATCCTGGTTCTTCACACCAACCTACGGTGATGACTACAACATTACTGTTACCACATTATTGACAGGCGATGGTTTTAGCTCAAACAACGAATTGACAAGACCATTAAAAGTACTTTCACCGGGTGTTTTAAAGCTTCACGATGAAATCAAGATTGACGGGGCGATTGGTGATTGGATTGGAGTTGCACCATTGCAACCAGATAGCGGACTTATAGACAAATGGGAGTTCATCTGGACCGATGTACATGAGGATGATGAGGGAGACGGGGATTACGAATACCCATCGGATCCCAGGTTCGAACAAAATCCAGGACGCTGTTTGGATCTCCTGGAGTTTCGTGTATGCGTGGATTACAACTCAATAAATTTCCTTCTCGTCTTCGACAGCATCGATGATTATGTTATCCCAGGTGACGGTACCGACGGCAATCTGAGCTTCAGTGAGCAGATAATCCAAATTCTCGTGGACACAGATAGAAACGGAACAGGCAGGGATGATACCCTAAGGAACGCAAGGCTGAAACTGGATAAGAGAATTGGATGGGAATTTGCACTTTGGGCCGATGGCTGGGAAAATGGATATGTAGTAGACGAAGATGGTAATATTTTAGCTGATATAGATAAAAACTCGGCAAAAGCATCACCTGCATCCAATGCAGTGGAGATTTCCATACCGGCAACTGGTATAACCATTCCCGATTTCGAGATTTGGAATTACGTGGTTCTCATCGGTGCTCAGGATAACAACAGTCTCCCATTTCCAATAGAAGGCTCACGCTCTGGATTCATGAAGGTTGATACTGCAGCTTCTGCAAACAGCGGAGGGGGAGGGGAGGATTTAAATGGTGCAGATTCAAATGTCTATGACATGGCTTTTGCATCGCCGCAAATCCCACAACTCGACAGTTACGGAAATACGGATGTGGAATTTACTTCACATAAAAAAATGGAGGATGTTTCGGTGAATTTTATCAACAATATACAAAGCTGGGCGCAGTCCTTTTCCGCATCTTCTACCTGTCTCCTCTCCCAGATCGATATATATGCAAACGATGAGGGCGTGGATTCATTATTGAGCGTAGTGATCCAGACAAATGATGATAAGGGTAATTTGGATCCTACAGATGATGTGCCTAGCGGCATTGATATTACCTCTATTGAAGTAATGGATTTTGGTGTGAGTCATAGTTGGCAAAGTGTGCAATTTTCAAATCCTGCACTGATTAGGGAGGGGGAAATATACTGGATAGTGGCAACTTCCTCTGAGCCTCCCGGAGATGGTAATCAATGGGGAAAGAGGAATGATGACCCGTGGCCAGGCGGTACGAGCGCAAGATACAATGGCGTCGATTGGATTCAACAGGATGATGACATGCTATTTGCGGCATATTGCAGGGAACTAACAACAGTTTCTGCATATCAACCAATTTATTTTGCACCCCTTGTTATAAACCAGGTTCATGTCAATGGCTCGGCAGATGCAGAATGGATAAATCTCTATTATAATGGCACCATCAGCGCCCCTGATTTGGATATGACAAACTGGACCGTAACTGACCAGGATGCTAACATGTACGTATTTGAATATTTCCTTCTCAGCAATAAGAACAGCGTTAACCTTCATTTTGGAATGGGCATAAATACCTCAACAGACATATTCTGGAATAGAACAACCGAGGTTTTAAACGATTACGGCGATGATGTTTTACTAACCTCTAATTTAGATGTGTTTGTGGATTTCATGAACTACACAGATGGTATTCTATTTGGGGATCCCCCTCCAAAGGGATCGAGCTGGGGTCCTGAGACCAGTGAGGATATACCCAGAAATCCAAAGAAGCTTCAGGTACTTTATTTGGAGGACTTTGGGCAAGAAAACGATTTTTATAACGATTGGAGAATCATGGCAATTGGTATGGTGGAGGATAAGACATTATACTTTCATGATGATGGGATATTGAATAAGGATGATATATATGATTATATGAATACAACCCCACCAACTGCAGGTGCGGTCACGGATTTCGACGATGATGGCCCTCTGGGTACAACGTTAAAGAAACCCGTCCCAGATTATAGGATAAATAGCTATCATGAATTCAATTTAACACCAATTCTTGCATCAGATTTCATAATCGCAGATGATGTTGTAATCGATTTATGGCTCGATGACAATGGTGCAGGTACATCCCAGTCTTTTAATGTCACCCTATATGAAATCGCCGGCTTAACAAAAACCCAAATCGCACACGAAATCTTAATATTTACCACAGATTCGACTGTAGGATGGGAATTGCTGAGGATTATCATCCCTGATGTTGATTACACTTTAGGAAAGGGAAATTACCTTATACTTAACCTGACCGCAAACCGTGACACATCAACTGATATTTGGTTGGCTTATGACTCAATTACCGAGCCCTCATGCATCAGGATAATACCTACAAGATCATTTGTTAGCGTTGATTGGGTCAGGACATATAATGTTTCCGATGGAGAACGATCTGATTTCATGGCCGGTGAAGATGTTATAATCAAGGCCAATATCTCGGATCCCCTGGGCTCTTACGATATAACTGGCGCGAGCATCACCATAATTTCTCCATTCGAGTCAGTTATCGTTCTCGACCAACCCATGACCTTGGAAAAAACCGATTTGGGATATCCATCAACGTGGAAACTGTTCAATTACACCTTCAATCCAAGTTTGGCGGGCAACTATACTGTACTAGTCACTGGGATCGAATCAAATGGTGTGACTCATACACTCTCGAAGATCTTCAAAGTAGTAGGTGGTAATCCTCCCCAGCTTACAAACTCCTCTATGTTCCCATTAGTGGGTTATGCTTCATCATATTTCAATTTCACAATCAATTATACAGATTTGGATAACGATCCTCCCGCTGCCATCCTGGTGAATATCACAGGTCTTGGTATATTTGATATGGTTGCTCTCGATCCAGGTGATGATAATTACAGGGATGGTAAGTTCTATTATATTAACCTCACAGGATTTGTAAACGACACCATCTACACCTATCATTTTGCAGCCAATGATTCGGCTGATTTCTGGAACGAAACATCAGAGTTTCCAGGGCCAACCATTATCAACACCCCTCCAACCCTTACTGATTACGGTTTGACTCCAACTACAGGGGATGCCTCCACACCTTTTAATTTCACAGTCAACTACACTGATTTAGACAATCAGCCCCCTGTCGTGATCACCGTGAACATAACAGGACCTTCCCATGCAGACAATTGGACTATGATCCCTGTTGATAGAGACGATTTAAATTATGCTGACGGGAAGCTATATTATTACAATTACACAGGTTTTATTAACGGCTCCTATTCTTATCATTTTGCGGCAAATGATACACAGGGTGTATGGAATGTGACAAATGAATTCCTCGAACCTCTGGTTGTGAACTCACTCCCGATTCTAGCAAATGCCCAGGTTTTGGATCCAGGTGGTTTTATAACAACGATCTTCAACTATACAGTCACGTATATCGACCTTGACAATGATGCTCCAAATAATGTTACAGTCAACATCTCAGGGCCCTCTAATTCAGGTAGTTATGATATGATCGAGGTGGATCCTGCAGATGATTATTACATCGATGGAAAAGACTATTATTTCACTATTTCAGGTTTAAGCATAGGTTCCTATTCCTTTCATTGTGCTGCAAATGACTCAAAGGATGTGTGGGGAGAGAGCCCCGAGATTCCTGAGCCCATTGTACTTAATTCACAACCAATTCTTTCTGATTATAATCTTGAGCCACCCATCGGTTTTGGTAATGTTACGTTCTTCAACTACACTGTAACCTATACAGATTATGATAATCATAAACCAGGTAATATCTCCATCAATATCACCGGACTTACTGCCCCTGACTTTGGGAATTTCACGATGTGGGAACTAGATCTATTGGACTTGGATTACACTGACGGAAAAGATTATTACTTTATAACCAACCTTTCTTTCAATGGGACCTATTCTTATACATTCTATGCTAATGATTCCCTTGGATTGTGGGCTGATGATATAGGAGATAATGGGCCCAATGTTGGTGGTGAAACTGCTTTACTTACATTGCCAAAAGTAAGTCCAACTGTAGGTATCAACACCACTTGGTACAATTTCACAGTTAAATATACACACCCTGGTGGCCTTCCAGCATTGTATGTTATTTTAAACCTCACAGGACCATCGGGTGGAAAGTTTACAATGTATGAGGTGAACCAAAGTGATACAAATACAAAAGATGGTAAGTTCTTTTATATCAATTTAACAGGTTTGAAAAAGGGTCTCTACACCTTCAATGTCGAGGGAGAAGATTTCGTTAGTACGCCTGTAATACCCAGTGCTAACGTTACTGCACCCTTGGTTCGAAACACCCTCCCACAGCTCTCAGGAAGTTACATAAACGAGAGCAATTACGGTGGCAGCTGGTTCAATTTTACTGTTATTTATATTGATATAGATAATGATTCTGCAGATAGCGTGAACCTAAATATATTCGGCGTCGGGAATTTTACGATGTTTGAGCTCAACTCAACTGATATCAATTGGACAGACGGAAAGGAATTTTATTGTAATATTTCGGTCCCTAAGGGTTTATCCTCCTATCGTTTCGAGGCAAATGATACTGGATTTAATGCAGGATGGAACTATACAACACCCGACAATATCTATTTAATCAACAACATCCCGATCTTCCTTTTACAACAGGTTATACCTGCCTCTGGCTTTGGAGAGGATGATTTTAACTTCACGGTAAATATGATGGATCGCGACAACGATGTTCTGTCCTTGTGGTTGTACATCGAGGATGAGTTTGGCAGTCCCTGGCCCGGCAGTCCCTTTGTGATGAAAGAAGGAAATTCATCGGACACAAATACTGTGGACGGAAAACTGTACTTCTTTAATATATCCCTACCAAAAGGGAACTATACCTATAATTTCTCGGTTTATGACGGTGAGCAAATAAATCAAACCATTCCACTTCCACTGACTGCCAAGAACAACCCCCCTACGATTCTTACTACGGACATGGTAAATACCCCTGAAGATAGTCTATACAGTGTGTTATACAATAGAACCGACAGAGATGGTGATTCCACATTTTGGCGCTTCGAAACCAACGCAACTTGGCTTACATTTATATCAGGTCTTTTGGAAGGCGCTCCCACGAATCTGGAGGTAGGAAGTTACTATGTGAACATCACCTTAGTCGATGCAGAGGGAGCCTTGGACATCCACAATTTCACATTGAACGTTACCAACACTCTTCCAGAAATTATAACCCCAACCATTGAATTTCATGATGAGGATAGCGTGTACTTCATAGATTTCGACTCCATCGACGATGGACAGGGAACTATTACATATTCCCTCACAACAAATGCCACCTGGTTTGATCCACTTACTTCAGATGGTTTTCTCAGCGGATTTCCTGAAAACGATAATGTAGGTTCATTTTGGGTGAATGTTTCTGTAAACGATGGAAACGGGGGGATATTTTCTCTTAACTACACTCTGACAGTAAACAATACCCCCCCTTGGATAACCAATGAACCCATTATAACTGCCTTTGAGGATTTAGGACATACCGATGATTTCAACAGCGATGATGAGAGTAAAGGTAATACAACTTATTCCCTTCATACCAACGCCACATGGCTGGGTATCGTAAAATTCAATGGTATATTAAGCGGAACTCCAAATAATGATCATGTGGGATGGTATTGGGTCAACGTCTCTGTCACCGATGGAAACGGCGGTATGGATTTTGAAAACTACACCTTGACTGTGATCAATATTAACGATGATCCCATGATAAATACATCGGATGTTCTAACAGCCTTTGAGGATTCTTTATACTTTGTAGATTACAATGCAAGTGATGTCGATCCCACAAATGACATATTAAACTGGAGCCTTGATACAGATGCAACCTGGCTAAATATCGATAATTCAACAGGTATGCTTAATGGGACACCGGGAAATGACGAAGTAGGGCTCTACTGGGTGAATGTGAGTGTAGATGATGGCAACGGAGGTTTAGATTATCATCTATTTGACCTGACAGTTGTTGATGTCAATGATCCACCACACATAAACACAACAAATCTCGTAAATGCAACCGAAGATTCCCCTTATCTGGTGGATTACAATTTCACTGATATAGACGATTTAAATGTAACATGGCAGAGGCAAACAAATGCTTCCTGGATTACCATAGACCTGAATACAGGCAACCTCTCTGGTATCCCACGAAATGACGATGTGGGATTGTGGTGGGTTAAGGTAACAGCAATCGACGATAGGGGAGCTACAAACTCCACCAACTTCACTATAACAGTGGCCAATACACCGCCTAATATAACGAACAAACCAATAGAATATGCAAAAGAAGATGTACTTTATGTAGATGATTTTAACTGCTCCGATGATGGCTGGGGCAACATCACTTACCTGCTTGTTTCAAATGCCTCATGGCTTGATATCAATTCATCCACAGGCGTTGTAAATGGAACTCCAGACAACACCCATGTGGGTTGGTTCTGGGTAAATGTTACGGTACTGGATGGAAACGGTGGTAGTGATTTTGAAAATTACACTTTAACTGTGAACAACACTCTTCCTTCGATAATCACCACCCCTTTAACAATAGCTACCGAAGACTTAGACTATTATTTGGATTTCGATTGTAATGACGATGGGCAAGGCCAAATAAGATATTCCTTCAAAACCAACGCCCCTTGGCTTTCAATAGATAATATCACAGGCAATGTAACTGGCATTCCAAGAAATGACGATGTAGGAAGTTACTGGATTAATGTTACAGTAGAAGATGGCAACGGTGGAAGACATTCACGCAACTATACCTTGACAGTGTACAATACAAACGATGATCCTGTAATTACTACGGAGAATGTGAAGCTCGCAATTGAAGATTCTGAATACAGTGTAATTTATGAATACATCGATGTTGATGGTGACGACGTGGAATGGAGCTTGATTACCAATGCCACTAGTTGGCTTGGTATCCATCCACAATTGGGAGTTCTTTCGGGTATGCCAAGAAATCCAGATGTGGGATGGTACTGGGTGAACATCACCGCATACGATGGCAATTTAGGTTACCATCATACGAATTTCACACTAAATGTTACCAACACAAACGACGTGCCTACTATTCCACAATTACTTCTCCCTGAGGATGACACCTTTCAGAATACTACCTTTCCAACCTTCTCCTGGGGTGCATCTACCGATCCCGATCGCGGAGATTACGTAGTTTCGTATACCCTCCAATACTCAACATCCCCTGATTTTTCTGAGAATCTGACAACTGTAACGGGAATCACGGATACTTTCTACACTCCTGCAACACCACTTATTGATCTGTCAAGCTATTTCTGGCGGGTTTCAGCCCTTGACTCCAATGGTCAGGAAAGCGGCTTTTCCACGCATCATTATGTCTTTGTCGTGGACATAGGATACGAACCGCCCAAGTACCTCGGTGGTTTAAAGAGCGCAGCTGTGAAGTATAAAGATACCTGGACAAGGGATCTGGATGAGTACTTTGAGCCGGGAACAATTAAGGAGGGGCTTGTTTTTACATGCAACTATGAGGAGGTCCATATTGACCCAGTAACCCACGTAGCAACTTGGAAACCCAAGAATAAAAAGGACTTCCTCAGGGATGTGATATTTACAGTATACGACGGCAGAACCAATGTCAGCTCCAATACACTTGATCTCTCTGTAGAAAAGGAGATACCACCACCTTCAATCTGGGATAAATACATATGGCCATGGATTCTCATCCCGATTTTCGCTTTGATTGTCGGTTTCATTGTAACTTCCTATTTGAGAAGAGGTCCTGCACCATTTGTAGAGAGCGTGTTTCTAATTCACGAGTACAGTATTCTCATTACCCATGCATCCATAAGAAAAGATGACGAGATTGATAAGGATATTCTAAGTGGCATGCTAACTGGCGTGAAAAACCTCATTTCTGATGCCTTTGTCAGAGAGGAGGATAGCAAGGAGGAGGAGGGCCTGCACAAGCTCGAGTTCGGTGAAAGAAATATCCTGCTGGAAAAGGGTAACCATTTCTTTATCGCCATAGTTTTTACAGGAGTGGAAAATAAGGACCTACTTACCAAAATCGACGGTGTGATTTGGGAAATTGAGGAGAATTATGCAAATGTCCTTGAAGGGTGGGATGGTGACCCAGAGGATTTCAAAGGGGTTCATGGCATAGTTGAAACTTTGCTATCGCCCGTGAAAATTGAGATCGAGGAAATTGAAGGTGTTGCAGAGGTCGAGGAAGTCCCATATCCTGGTTTTACTGCCGAACCGGGAAAGGAAGCCGAGGTCGAACTTCAAGCTGGTATGACTTTAGAGGAAATAGAAAAGGAGCTCGGTTTGGTGGATGAAATTATAAAGGATATCGAAATCACAAGGAAAGGACTGACAAACGGTCTTACAAATGGATTGACTATTGGGCTGAGATCACTTAGGGCGGGAATCACAAATGGTATCACCAATGGCAATGGAATTACCAACGGTCTTGGTGCGAGAAGGGGATTATTCGAGGGGAAGCCAAGAAAAATGAGGCTGATTTCCGTGCCGATTGTCATATTCCTCCTAATATTGGCTCCATTCTTTGTTATCTCTATTTATTCACCTCCTGAATTGATCGAGATCGATGGTGATTTCAGTGATTGGGAGGGTATTACCACCATCTCAGATGTTGCCGAAGCCCTGCCCTTTAATCCAAACATCGATATCGTGGATTATGGGGTAGATAGTAGGTATTCCGAACTTTCATTCTATGTTAAGGTTTACGAGAACATGCTTGCAGGTGAGCCTGAGTATAGCGGCAGACATATGGATTGCGTCCACATATTCATCGATGTGGATCAATCCCAACTATCAGGATATCTGATAAACGGGATAGGTTCGGATTTCATGATCAAAGTTGAAGGATGGAAAGGTGATGTATACTCAAAAACACTCATGGCCTATACCGCCACCACCCCCGACTGGAATCTCTGGACGTATGTAGGTAAGGTTTCTGCTGCCGCATCCGGCTCCAAACTCGAGGTGAAGGTGGATTATGAAGCATTGGGTTTGAATAATAAAGGTAATGTGGATGTTCTTTTCTATATGCAGAGCTGGGATGGACATGATGATTTCTCAGACAGTGTGATATCCAACGAAAAGGGTATATTACATGTTGTACAACAAGGGGTGGCCGAGGGTCATATAAGCGGTAATGCAAGAAAATTGTTGAGACTGGATATTTCTGCGGAGCACACTGATGTTGCCATAGAGAAAATAAGGCTCACAAGAATTGGCAAAGGCAATGATCACGATGTGAGTGCCGTTAGACTTTCAGAAGGGGCAGATATTATTGCCACAGGAACCTTGAGCAATGGTATTACAGAGCTTGAGGCGGCCATACAACTCGATAAAGGGACGAGAAAAACACTGTATGTAGAGGTTGATATCAGTGCTGGTGCTTTGGAAGGAAACAGTGTAGGACTCAGGGTGATAAGACCGCATGATATCTTCACGAATAAAGGAACTATTAACATGATATCTGGCGTTCCTGATCATAATTACTACGATGTGAGCTACATCATCTCTGTCCCTACGGAGATCAAAGTGGACGGTGCGTTTGCAGACTGGAAAGATAAGGATATGATGCAAGACAACTACGGTGATGTGGAAAATAAAAATCTGGATATTTTAGAATACGGTTCTTCAAACAATACCGAGACTGTATCGTTCTATTTGAGGGTTGATGGTGAGATGGGATTTGGAACTCCAGTCCCCTATTGGAATGTCAAGAATGCACCTTCAACATCCGGGCCAAGCGAGCCTTCAGAACCAGGGGAACCGGGAGAACCTGGACCACGACCACCTTCGGAGTTACCTGTATTAAAAGGAGAGGATATTGCTTATGTATACATAGACAGCGATAACTCATCCACGACAGGATATTCAATAGGTGAAATCGGTGCCGATCATCTCATCGAAATCAAGGGTAGGTATGGTGAGATAATCTCCAATAAACATCTGAGTTTTCAAGGATCATCCCCCTCTAATTGGGCGTGGAAAGAGGAGCACAATGTTATCGCCAAAACCGACACCATACGCCTGGAAACCCAGATTCCCACCAAAAGTTTGGATATCACAGGGCCCTTTTCGATGTACTTCCAAACCTCTGATTGGAACCAAAGTAAACAGGATTACTCTGATGAAAGAGGGAGCAGGGGTGCAGAGGGAGATTATCCCATATCCTCGATGATCAAAATCGTCAATGATAGGGCCACGAGAGGAATAGGCACAGTGGTTGGTGAGGAGAACAAAGCCCCTGCCACAATCGGTTGGGGAGATGCAACAGAAACTGAAATGCTGAACTTTTCAATCGAAGGCTCTGGTGATGTTATCACAATTAACAAAATCAATATTACACATGGAGGGGATGGGGATATTGCCGACTGCAGGGTTTACATCTATAACGAGTCTGACAGCCTGACCAAGGGGGCCCTTGATGGAGATGAGACCCTCTTAAATGCGGGTGGGACTGTACTGTCAAGTGTCGACACCGAGATAGACATTTCAAACATGAATGTTGGCCCAAGTTACAAAGCTTATATATTGATAACTGTTGTTTTTACAACAACTATCGCAGACGTGGGTGAGGATCATTATATCAATATCACAGCATCAAAAGATTTCAATCTAACCTCTACCACTGATAACATTACTGGAACCACTTTCCCCTTGTCTGGGGGGCCAACTGAGATCATTCCTGAGTTTAAGATGATCGCTATTCCCATGCTAGGTTTCTTTGCGCTCTTTTTTGTATCGCGTAAGGTGTCGAATCGAAAAAAGAGGAAGATAGAAAAATAAAAGTAATGGCACGAGGAACAGAAAAATCAAGGTTCTTCTTATTTGATATAGCCTTCCAAATTGGTCCATCAAACTGAAAATTATTATCCTCTTATCATAATTTGTTATTGACATTTTCGAGAATCTGGTGGTAAGGTTTATATTCACCGTCATATATCTTTACGTGAAGGTACATGGACGAGGAAACGGATTGGGATAAAAACTCAAAAACCCAGAAGAAGGAATCTGAAATCGACGAACCTCATGAGGCAAAAGAGGAAATTGGCAAACATATCGAGGAATCGAAATCCAATGAACCTCCACCTCCTCCAAAGGAACCTCCCAAAGAAAATGAAGATACAGAAAAGAATAATAAAAAAATGAAGATCAAAGAGCCCCCTCCTCCACCTCCAGAAGAACGACCTGGGTTAGATGGGGACATTGAAAAGGATCCCAAGAAACTTAAAATCGTCCAACCCCCGCCTCCTCCTCCCCCATTAGAGTCTCCCGAATTTGAGGATATCGAAGGTTTTGATGTGGATGAGCTAAAAAAAGAAATCGGGGTCTCGGAATTACAGGAGGAGGAAGAACATCCTGAGAAGATACTATCTGAAATCCAAGAGGAAAGGAGGCGTTTGGAAGAGGAAAGGGCGCTGTTTTTAATGGAAATATCCGAAAATGAGAAAAAAGATACGATAGTTGAAGAGAGTGAGGAAGAGGAGGAAGAGGAAGAAGAGATAGAGCCGCAACCCAAGGTTAAATCCTTTGCTAAAGAGAGAAGGAAAAGAAAAGCACTGGAGCGCACTAAGGATTACCTATTCTACGGCGAGTTTGCCTTGATGGTGATATTGGTTATGGCCATGCTCTATTCTGAAGGTATTTCCACGTATCCCCTTTATCTGCCCTTGGAGAACTCAATATATCTTATACTTGGATTTTTCCTCGTATTCAAGATTGAGAAGCTCTATTTCAAGTATTTAAACATGAAATACAGCGGCACTCTACAAAGAAAGGTAATCGGAGTTGAGCACTTCAGTTCAATGGAAGTGCCCTCAATTCTGCTTTGGGCTTTTGTTGTTGCAGCATTCATCATCCCCCCAACCCTTGGTATAATAAAGATCTTGATCAAATTGATAAGCTATGATTATGAGGTTATCCCGTTTACGTCCAGCTTCACCTTAAATTTGACTCTGATTTTCATTGCCTTTTTGGTAACAAGTATCGTTTGGCTGGTCTACTTAAAATGGTACCATGTGAAGGTTCTCGGTCCTGAAATCGAGAGCATATCAGAGCCCTTTGTTGTGGATGAGGTTTTTCTCATAACAAACAGCGGTCTCTTGTTGAGACACATTGGGAGGGAAATAAAACCCGATGTGGACGATGATATCCTCTCAAGCATGCTCACAGCAGTCAACGAGTTCGTAAAGGATTCCTTTAGTGCCAGCAGGGAAGAGGGGGAACTGGATGAACTACAGTACGGCAAGCTGAGGATAATCTTAGAGTACGGAAAGCTGGTTTATCTTGCTGCCGTAGTCAGAGGTCAGGAATCAATGGAGCTACGCCCAGAGATGAAAAGAGTGTTAAAACAGGTACACAGGAAATATGGACACATTCTAACTAATTGGGATGGAAGCCTGGCCAGTGTTAAAGGTATCGAGAATCCTTTAAAATCGTTGCTAAAACTGGGATAAGCTGCACTACAGAACGGGTATATTCTTGTATAACTCTGGAACCGATCTTGTTATTGTTGCTCATCATGATGTTTGTTATCCTGAAAACCTTGCATCAACTCCTTCTGCATAATCAGAGTATCCCTTTCTTCTTCGCAACCCTCCACGGGGGACTGGGCATTGTAAAGCTTGCACCAGTTCATTTCATTTTGCACCCCTTCTAAACCGTGAAAAGGGCATTTCTCGCACTTCATCATGATATTTATGTAACTTATCCTTTATATGAGTTGTTATTATTTGGTTTGATAAAAGGGGTGTTTGACTATTATATCTTCTTAGCCATCATTTTCGCATCTTCATCCCCATAGAATCCTTTAATGATTCCATTTTCGATAAATCCCGACTTCTTGTAAAAGTGGATTGCATACTTATTTGAAACTCGAACCTCCAAATAAATCTCGCCAATTTTTGAATTTTTCAGATTGGAAATGATCGTCTGTAAAAGATAATTTCCGATCCCTTGATTTCTTAACAGCGGATGTACGGCTAGGTTCATCAAATGGGCCCTTCTTTTTTTAAAAAAACGATTTGAGGTGCTCTCAACCAAAACAATCCCATAAGCCACGATATCTTCATGTATTTGTGCAACATAAAAGCCCTCTGGATTTACCTGATGAAGTGCTTCAAACATGTTCGGGGACCATGGATTTGGAAAGGACACTCTCTCGATTCCAAGGACCCCTTTTAGGTCCATCGGTCTAAAAGGCCGGATACTCAGATTTTTTGGTATTTTGTCCTCTATGTCTGCAACCCCCATGTGCTCTTGAATATGGATTGCGTTACAACCGTATATCTCTTACTGTGAAAGATTATTAAAGGATTTGAAGATGAGCTGTTTCACATGAATACATACGCTTCATTTTAAATGGCGTTTATGTGCTAGAATCTCAAAACAGATATTAGAGATGATGTATCGTTAATAAAATTTGAATAAAATAACTTTTTAATAATTCCTGTGCAAACTC
The DNA here is from genome assembly GCA_020348445.1 of Thermoplasmata archaeon. Classification (GTDB taxonomy): domain Archaea; phylum Thermoplasmatota; class Thermoplasmata. Next base: position 2,654,766 of record CP070751.1, on the reverse strand, counting down.
TCATAAAAAACCTTAAATACCTCGATATCAATAACTTCATAGGACAGCAAATCCAGAGGAAAGTGTGGGCAAATTGGGGCGCCGGGGCAGGATAGCCGCCCCGCCCTCACTTTACAAACAACCTCTACCTCATTTGGAGAGCACAGTAAGGCCATTGGAATTACAGCTTCATTAAGGAGAGGATTTGAATATTGAGCAACAACGAAGGAAGCCAGCAGGATGTATATGGCCTTCAGAAGAGAGGATACTCGACAGCTAAACTGCTAAACGACATTTTAAGGGAATTCAATGAATTGGAATGGATAAAATCCTCCGCAGTCATAAGAAGGGATGGAATTTTAATGGCCTCGGACATGGTAACACCTGCGAACATCGACGGAAAGAGGGCCTGCGCCATCATGGGGGCCACCATCGTCGGCGCGGCAAAGAACATCACAGCAAAATGCAGGATGGGATTTCCAAAGCGGGTTGTGATCCAGGCCAAGGAGGGGGACATAATAATCTCGGAGGCGGGCACCAAGGCACTCTTGGTCTGTGTGACCAACATTCGATACAATCCCGCAATCATGTTCGAGGAGATAAACAGGACTGCGACGAAGATCGCGGCGGTACTATAATTTTTTTAACATCTGGTTAAGAGTCCTGACACGTTCCCAGATATACTGGTTTTAATCTGGTTAATGACTCAATAATTTCATGTTACTTCACAATAATTAAAGCAAAATTATTTATCACAGAAAGTCAATTATCCTCTCCCCTCAGAGGATAGCTAAATAGGGGGCAGGGCACCTAGTCAGAAAGATGAGAGAATAAAGAATACTATCATTTTTCATGGCCAGGGCGCTTGTTCTGAGCGCCAAGGCGGGGCGCTATGACAGGAAGGAAGGAGGTGGTGCACTTTTTTTTTACTAGCTAGCATATGGTTCATCAAGGGGTAAATCTGCATTACGGTCATTCAGGTCTATAAAGTGTACGTTAACGTCATGTTCCGCACATGAGCTGAAATTCCCCACCCAAAAGGGAAGCTTTTCACCTTTCCCTCTTCCCAATTTTTCCGAATTCTTATTAACTATATATAGGTACAATGTATAATTTATAAAAAATTTGATATATAATATTAGACATAACAAATAACAATTAAAAAGACACCTTCTGTCTAGTTAACATCTATTAACATATATTAACACCCTGGTAGATATTTTTTAAAATAATCAAAAACAACATGGTATCTCGATATTCTCAAACTTAACATTTTAATAATACTTTTTTCTTAATTTAATCAAAAAATATTTAAAGGCATATTACATTATCCTTTCATCTTAGTGGCAAAACAATGGCTGAGCGCCATGGTGGGGCGCAATGACAAGAAGGAGGGAGGTGCGACACCTTTTTTCCTTGAAATACCAGACAGG
>CP070751.1:2650856-2653254 GCA_020348445.1 Thermoplasmata archaeon | reverse complement strand
TCTATAATGTTGAAACCTAATGATATACAAGGCCTCGGTAATCCAGCTGGGAATCTAGCTTATTCGTGCTAGAATCATCATAATCTGTTGTCGTCTTCTAGTATTTCCAGTCTCGGTATATCAGAGGTATATAACGGGATGAAGAAGGAAGGGACAGGAATCCAGCCCATACAAGAAACAATAGGAAGGTCCTTACGATGCAACTATAAACCGAGCCCAACTGGCTACAAGCTCATAGGGACAAATACGGTATCGAGAGTTGGATTTAAAAGGGAATATCGTACCTGGGCTGGCGGATATGGAGAGTTGGGTTTGTTGTCAATGTGGTTATACCAATGAGCTAAGTGATATTTGTGAGTACTGTGAACACGAACGATGTGTAAATTGCGAGTACGAGGAAGACGAGGATTTAGAGGATTTTATGGATTTGATTGTCATAGATGAACCCGAGAGATAGTCTTTTAATATCTCCTGATAATTGAGATTTTGGGAGCAGGGAGTCGGCATCAATTTGCCTTACCCAGCTCCCTGCTCCCAAGGGTTCCATAAACCGTCCTAAAAAATATCATATCACTAATGGAACCCCAGCTCCGAAGTGGGAAGCTATACAAGTACAAACAAAGAAAGGAACATGCGATAAATCATGGAAAATTTGAAGATAAAGCTTGTAGTGCTGTGGGTCTTTTTGGCAGTGAGCGTGTCGGTCGGGATGGTGTTGATGTTTATGATGCCAGGTGTAATAGAGGAAATAATGGCTGGGGAGCTAGAGGGGATGCTGATTAGTGAGGGGTATTTACTGGTTTTGGCTCTCTTCTGGCTGATTCCCTTTACCATGGCTTTCCTGTCTCTAACCCTGAAGGACTCCGCAAATCGATGGGCAAACATCATTGTGGGTATAGCCTGGGCGGGGCTTGGCATCCTTGCTTGCGGACGCCTTTTGATTCAGGGGCAGCTAACTCTTGCCCTTTTGGAAGTATCAAGGACTGTGGTTGCAGCCCTTATCGTTCGGTATGCATGGAAGTGGCCCAAAAAAGAAGCATGAATCATTATGAAATCATTATATATTTTTCTTGAACCCACTCAGATGCTGATTCTATTGAGGATGAGAGATGGGGATAAAGAATTGGTGATAGGGAGGGATGTCTAAAAATTTAACCCAAGAATGATTACTGTATTCTCCGTTATTATAACACTTTTACATTATGGTTTTTAGGATACAGGTGTAAATGTATTAAGTCAATTGAGCTCGATGGTACCATGAAGATTTTAGTTTACATTTAGTACCACGATTGCAAAGGTGTACATGGTATAAGTTGACGATTCCTCGTAGAAGGAGCATACTAATCGTTTTTTCTTGATTTCGGTATTCCTATCCATTTTGGAGTTCTACTTCTGTATTCTCGATATGCATCTCCATACTTCTCAAGGCACCAACGCTCTTCAACAACTGCTATCTCACGCTCAAGAATTGCTGCTATAATCGCCACAAGTAGAAAAATCCAAGAAAGACAACACATGCTTATGCCTATGTTGAATAAGAAATCGCCAACGTACATGGGATGTCTTGAGATACTGTAGACTCCTTCAGTGACTGGCTTGTCGACAGAAGTAGTATAGAAACTCAGCAGTGCCAAGGTCTCTATAAGCATACCCGTCACATAGATGAGTAAACCCCCATAGAACCATAGTGTGCCTAGTTTCAGCGGCACGAATATGCTATAGGCAATTGAAGCAAGGAAAATTAAATGATGTGAAGCAAACACTTGTTTCTCTCTCTTTGACACTGCATCCTCCTTCTTTGTAATAAAAGGCCCCTCTCCAGACTCCCTCTCTCCGAATGCCTTGGCAGCAAAAATAGAAAGAACTATAATAGGAAGAGTGAGAATCCAAGCGTTCCACAAACCTAACTTAAAAGCTGGGATAAGTGACATGATTTCTTCCTTAAAGTTCATATTCCCAATTTAATTTTTAGCTATTATGTAAGCTATTGATACAAGGTACCTATCAGCACAACTAATATTGTCTGCTTGTGGCAGCCTAAAACGTTATAGACTCAAAGGATCAGATGAGGTTCAAGGTTCTATTGGTGTTCCTAGTAGAATCTGATCTTGAGGGGGTGAAATGTTTGAAGTATTTGATTATGATGGAACTTGAGAAACCCTATGAGGAGAACATGAGGAAAGTTTTCGAGATTGAGAAGGAGAGAAGATCAAAAGGGATATCCCTTGGCGATGTGACCGTTTTTCCTGAACATCAATTTCTCTCTGAAGAAAATAAGCGGTTCATGATAGTCGAGACTGACGATCTTGAGAGGATTGTTAAATGGGAAGTCGATTATTTGACGGTGTTAAAGTTCAAGGTGATTCCGATCATTGAGAGTAAGAAAATAAATGAACTC
>CP070751.1:2640706-2650756 GCA_020348445.1 Thermoplasmata archaeon | reverse complement strand
CGATCTTATATCCAGAGATATCCCATGCGATTCCATAGGCATTGAAAACCTCCACATAAGTATCATCTTGATTGCTGGGATTAAAGAGCACCTCGTTCAGCATAAAGAATGAAGAGAGATTTGCGGGGGGTATGTCATTTTGAAGCCCGAAATTGATTCCTGTTGTCCAGTTCCTTCCCCATAAATTGGTATAATACACGCCATTCCAATATCTTTGAACGCTCTCGCCCGCCAAAGGATCAGGAACTGGTCCTTTTGTTCCATAGCCTATTTCCTCGATTAAGACTCCGCTCTGATAGAAGCGTATGATATCACTATCTGGGTCTAAACCTGGGGAAGTTACATCGAAAACAGCGTACTCACCTGCTCCCGCCTCTGGTTTTGTCCACGTGCCTGTGAGCGCAGCGCCTGTGGAATTCTCAAAATCATAGTTTCCAGAACTGAAGTTGATCAGCGAATACCTGGGGTTATATATCTCGATTTCAGATGTTGATTGGTCGTCAGATATTTCTGTTACTTGAACTGCCAATGGAGTATCGAAAACCCAGCTTGCGGCCTCAGAAGTGATGTCGTTATGGCCCTGATAAGTGCCGTTTCCAGTTGGAACCCTGCGCACGGTCATTCCCTGGGTATGCGGATTATTCCATCCAACCATGTCGGCAAGCTCCCCGTTGAAATCGTAAAGGTAAATATTGTCTCCTGTTTCATCAATACTATCGAAGAAATTAGTGGAGTTTGTGGGATCATCCGTGTACTTGATGATCACCATATTCGGCCGGCCATCTGGATCGTCAGGTGCGTAAATCCATCCATCAAATCCTCCAGGGGTTATGGGAAACGATGGAAATAGATATGGTGCATCGCATACTATCGTGTAACCTGCGACATTCACATTCCACCCTGGCATTATATTGATTAGAACAAAGAACCTTCCAGTTGGGATAGTACCCGGATAGAACATGACCTCATTTAAGATGATCCAAGAGCTTTGGTTTATAGCTATGACATCATTTTGAGCTCCGAAAGAGGGAGTATCTTCCCTGGTCCAATTATCGTAGTAGATCATTTGGGTGTCATTGTAGTAGCGGGCAGTGGATTCCCCCGAGAGGGGATCTGGTGCAGGTCCGTGTGTTCCGAAGCCAACTTGATCCATTAAAATTGGGCCGGAGCTTGGATCCCAATATAAAGTGATCGTATCACCTTCTCCTCCAAGTACGGGACCCGGGTTCATGGTGAAGTCATCATATCCTCCATCACGGGGTATCTTACCCAAATTCCATAATCCTGGAAGTGCCCCGGGGCCATTTATACTGCTTTCCAGGCTCCATCTGGAATCAAGCAACTTTTCGCCGCCTCTTGGGTTGAAGACCTCGATTCGGGCGCTTGTGCTGTCCACATACAACTCTGTGAGCATTACGACTGGCTGCTGATCGAAAAACCAGCTAGCAGCAATGGAAGTGGCATCGTTGTAACCCAAATTAGTTCCATTTCCATCAGGGATCCTGGACATGAAAAATCCTGTGGTGTGGGAACCGCTCCATCCAACCCTGTCCAAAATGCTCCTGTTACCCAGGCAAAGATATACATTGTCTGCAGATGGGTCCATGCTTGTGAAAAATGGATTCATATCAGAATATGTGAACACATAAAATTTGTTATTGTAGTAGTCCAAAGTGGTGTCAGGTCCCGCGGGTATGACATACTCGTCATTGCAAAGGATCCTGTATCCTGTAATGTTCGTAGACAGTCCTATGGGTCCGGTGTACATCAGCTCGATGTATCCCTCGTCTGGCACGCTGGGATCGAACATGACCCTGTTGATAACAATCCTGGTTCTGGGCATGACAACACCCACATCGTTTTGAGCACCAAATGTATGCCCCCCTGAGGCCTGGTGAACCCATTGGTTAGAATATGAGGCCGTATTAGGATTATAATACCTTGCCACCGATTCTCCGGGTAAAGGATCGGGTGCAAGCCCTTCCTGTCCAAAAGCAACCTGGTCAATTAACATTCCATTTTCGTACACACTAATTGTATCACCCTGATCGCCGATGGATCCGCCACCAGTGACATCGAAAACCGCATACTCGTATGTGGGTATCGGGTCCTTGTCCGGGGACACCGTCAAAAACGATACTCCACCGTCCAATGAAAATTCAAAATTTGATGCGGGAGTTGATTCACGGCCGTTGTTAAATATCTCGATTTGGTGGGTTCCCCCTGAATCCGAAAATTCTGTAAACACAAAGCCTGTTATCACGTTTCTATAGTAGTATTGAGCATCCTTTATTGCATTGATCATGCTGTTTTTCGTATTATTTATGGCGATCACGAGGGTGAAGGTCCTTGAGGATCCTGCAGCTATGGTTTCTCCAGTCCATCCAACCTGGGATGTTCGATTTCCTGCTGTGATGTCTCCCTCAACACTGTTTGCTGCGCTGATTCTGTCGTACAACCATTGCTCGTCTTCCCAATATTCCTTGTATTCAATATAGGTTGCGGGTTTATAATCCTTTGAAAAGTAATGTGTGATGGGGTCCGAGGCAATGACTGAGCCAAATCCCATGGCGACTCCAGAACCTGCGTCATCCTGAGCCCAGTACACGTTCTCACCGGCATCGAAACCGTCGACGTCGTCTCCTGAGTCCCCGCCTAGACCAGCATCTGTTGTCGACGCCCCCCAATCAGTTTGCGAGATATCCACCTCCAAAGCGAGCTTGAAGCCTGTAATATCAGCTGCAGGGCTCTTAATATTCTGAACATTCCATTGAAATATTGCCCAGTCCTTGTTTTCAACTGTCCAGACTGTTTGATCGATTTGTATATCGTTGGCATCCTGTGTGGTATAAAGATTCTTCATAGTTGCGATGCTTTTTTGGACACCACCGGAATCGATGGCCATAGTAATTGACGATGCTCCAAAATCATCTTGGGTCCAGTACTTGGTATCTGCCTCTTTAAAGCAATCCGCGATATCCACAGACCCAGGGGTATGATTGTAGCCGTCCTGATCCACAACCAATCCAATAAAACCAGTTCCTTGGTGACTTACGGTTTGGAAGGAACCAGGATTAGGCCATTTAAGAGGCATTAAAAGTCTGCCATAACCTGTGAGCATATCAAAATTAATCTCTCCCACATCATGGTTCTCATTTGCACTCACATTGGGCACTTCAAACGATATCCCGATAAGCAGGGTGCTTAGGGTAAGCAACACACACGAGGTAAAAGAAAAAAATCTTCTTTTCTTAAACTCTCCTCTCTTAGACATCTTCAGTCCTCCATTTCATCAAATTCTCTGCCCGAAACAAGGATATAATTCTTTTTCTCCCCTTATTGCCATCCCATGCATCGGACATTTTTTTCGGTTTTTAGGTTTTAATTCGTATGTTCATTATATTAGTGCACATAAACCGTATACTCTTTAAGGTATTTAGAGTTTTGCCTTGGCTTACCTCAGCCTATGAGGAAACAGCCAGACCTGCCAATTGGCATGGGAATATGACTATAAATAATTATGGTCAATATCACGTATAATTTACGTTCCAAAATCCACCTGATGTGACATGGACATAATAGGCATGACCGATCTCCATTTGGGTGATGTCGAAATATGTTACCCCGTCATATCTTAACCATTGACCAGAAGCTCCGTCGAAATACATGACCATATCCCATGAGAAGCCGCCTGATAATGCTGTGGGAACATCCCTTGCAATGGATGATGGATATGGAACGAGGTTCCAGCCCACAAACATTCCAATGGGATATGCACCTGAAGGAGTTGGAACTTCATGGTTTACTATGAAAACTCTCTCGGTTGTCATGTGTATCCAAAGGCCCATATTCAAGGCCAACTGGTTCAAATCGTTGTATTGTGAGGGTTTATTTGGATTGTAGTGCTTCCAAGGATCTGTGGCGTCCGATGGATCGTACCTCTGAACGGCATCATAGTCGCCTGCTATCGGGAGCAGAACGTCTGCAATATCTGGGTCGGGAATGTCAGGCGGAATCGATATCATGTTCCAGCCTTTATATAATTGGATATGAACCTCTGTGTGGAACCAAAACGGTCCAAAGGAAGCTTTGTTACCCATTGCGTCTGTGGAATTGGCATAAAATGTGTAATTCCTGCCTGGAATCAAGCCTGTTAGATCCACACTTTGATCTGGGGTTTGTACAGCGCCTGTCTGCTCCATTGTAGGAACACCATCGAGCCCGTACCATACCGCTGCATCGGCATCTTCACTCACGAACCATGTGACAAGTGCGGTGGTGTTTGTAGGCGTGGCAGTAGGATCTTGACCAACGAGGCTTGGTGCCTGGTTGTCCACCTCGAAAGCCCCGGTTTCCAATGTAAGCCCAGATTGGCCTCCGGCTCGGCCCGCGGCATCATAAGGACGGACCTGAATATATATTACTGGAACTTGCATTTCAAACAAATCCCATGAGGAGTCCCAATAGAAGTAATAGAGCGTGTTATTGTTCAGATTAACAGTCGGGGGGCTACTGGGCATAGCAGTTGCATAATGCCAGATCAAGGAATCAAAGCTGTAGGATACTGTTACATTTAGGGTTCCGTCGTCCCATGGGTCTAGATCTTCGAGTATATATTCGATGGTGATATTGCCAGATTGTACACCTGGGGGTGTGGGCAACCATGTGACCTTAGGTAACGTGTTTGGTATAATACTGAATGGAACGACAACTGTTACGATCTTTGACTTTTCTACACTGGCCGGTGGTTCCAGATACCCGATAGACGAAACGTTGGTGGCAGAGATATTGAATGGATCGAAGTATGACCGCAAACCGCTGTATTGAATAAACTCAGTGACCAAAAACCATCTTGCAAAGCCCAATGCATCAGAAAGCCGTTTGTCAGGGGAAGAGGGGTCTGAGACATTGACAGTTGAGCTTATTATATGGTGACCATCAGGATCCACCACCTCCACATCCAGCCACCACTCCACAGTGATGCTAGAGGCTCCAGTGACACCTAGTGTTGCATTGTCCCAGTCGCTGCCTATACCCATGGGATTCCTTAGAAGATCATGGGATGGAAAACCTGGGGAATAATCATTTGCCTGCAATGTTAGAGCGCCGGCGGAGGCTCCTCCCTGGTAAAATGAGCAGTTATCCATAAAAATGGATGCCCCGTTGGTTTTTGCATAATATTCACCAGGCCAACCACCTTGAAACTCGCAGAAATCAAGCACTGTCCCATTGGACTTTTCCTCCACCAAAAGACCCTGACCTGGAATATCAAAACCATTGAAGTTAACGCTATCGAGGGTTACGTTCGCATTGGAAACATACATACTGGGCATACCAATGCCGTGGCCTATGAAGCTTACACCGTCGGTCAAATTCAAAGTGCCATTGCGAACATCCAGACAAACCGCGCTTGGTGCGGCGCTGTCATCGAATACGACGAAATCCATGTTCGTATAATTCACTGCTCTATCCATTTGTATACCAAATGCGGCCATATTTATAAAACTGGATTTGGATATACCAGGTTCCATAAGGGATGCTCCTTGGAAAATCACACCATTGTTGGGACCATCGAACTCGCAATCCAATATTCTACCTTCACTGCCTGGCAGGAAATATATGCCGTCCCAGCCTCCAATTCCTGAGGAAGAAAATACAGTTCTTGTGAAGTCAGCACCATTATCATGGGTGATCAATTTGGCGTCAACTGCCACATCTATCCTGGTTGCTCCCAAATCAAAAGATATACCATTTGGAGGAGTTAATCCGTGTATAACCAGTGTATACCCGGGATTAACAAGATAATTTTGTGTTTGAACTATATGTGTGTCAGAATTGTCCCATACAACGATTTGGTTAATTTGACCATCGGCATCAGTGGGTTGGCCGTCTTCTAGCATGGCTTGGCCCATATCATGAATAATTTGACCACTAACCTTGGGCGCGGTCAGTGGAAAAATCACCACTATGCTCGTTGCCAAAAGCACACACACGATCAAAATCGATTCCAACTGCCTTTTATCCTTTAAAGTCTTCAATCTAGTCATCATATTTTTATGCCTCCATCTCCTTTAATAAATTTCACCCTCATAATCAGTAATGTACTATATAAAGGTTTTAGAGCAATACTTGAACAATGGCCTATTGAAACTCAACTATCAAACATAGGTTACTTCCCAGGGGAAATCAAATGTAGCGTGGATATAATATCCATGTCCAAGCTCCATCTGCGAAAGATCACCAGATCCTGTACCGGGATCATATCTGAGCCACTGCCCCGTAGGTGCATCATAGGTCAGAACCATATCGTACGGAACAGTATCCAGCGCATCTGCGACATCTAGGGAGGTAACAGAAGGATAACCTACCAAATTCCAGCCATTTACCAACGAGATAAATTCAGAGTAATCAGGGTCTGGAACTATTTGATCTGGAATCAAGGTTGCATCTTCTGTCATGTGAATCCATAAGCCCATTCTGGTCTCGATGATATCCAGATCATTGCCAAAGGGCTTTCCGGGACGATTGTGCTTCCAAGGATCTTTGCCATCTGCAGGATCATACCATTGCACGGCATCGTATTGCCCCGAAATCGATATCAATACACTTTCGAGACTTGGGTCAGTAATAAAAGGAGGAACCGAGATCATGTTCCAGCCTTTATAAAGCTGAATGTGCACCTTTGTCTCGAATATGTAAATGGAAGAAGTGTATTCGTTGCCATATTGGTCCATGGAATTGACTGTATACGTATATCTTCGACCTGGTTGCAGATCTGTTAGTGCCACTGATTGTAGGGTCGAGCCTGAATTACCAGTTGCATAATTTGTTAACGAGCCATCAAGCCCGTACCAAACACTTGCATCAGCTGATTCGTTCACAGTCCATTGGATGGTAGCAGTTACGTTGGTGACATCCACAGTAGGTCCTGATATCAATTCAGGGGGTTTGTTGTCCACAGTGAAGTTCCCTGTCTGATTCTTTGTCCCGTTTCCGGCCCTGTCGGCAGGTGTGATCCTGATATAAACTGTGGTGTTAAGTATCGATCCAAGATCTGCTTTAGAGTCCCAAACAAAATGATAAAGTGTATCGTTGAATAGATGTTCTAGATCGCTTCCCGGTCCGGCTATTGCCTCATCCCAAGAAGTACCATCTGTGCTGTATTCCACAGAGATACTCATATTTCCGTCATCACCTTTATCAAAATCTTCAAGCACAAAATCGAGGGTGATATTGCCGCTTTGAATCCCAGAAGGTGTGTAAACCCAGACAGAAGGCGGTGAATTGGGAATCACGTTGAAGGGAACCATGACATAGACTGCTTTTGATAGATTCATAGTCGGTTCTGGGTCAGCATATCCCTTAACAGAATGATTTAAAGCCGAGACATTGAATGGATTGAAGATAGCCCTGCTATCATTGTATTGGATCAACTCGGTGATCAAAAACCATAATGCCCATCCTTTAGAATCTGTTATTTTTGAGGGGGGCTCGGCAGGGTCACCGGTGCGATTCTTTACCCAAACTGGTGCGTTCTCTATGGGGTGACCAAGTGGGTTTTTCACATTCACATGCATGTACCATTGAAGAGTTACGCTGGATGCGCCTGTGGCGTTGATCGTGGAATTATCAAAGGGAGCATCGTCATTTCCCGGGAGCATGCTTGAGGCATTCCGAAGTATCGGGTGGGAAGGACCTATATATTTTTCCTCTGCGATTACTGAAAGCTGACCATCTTTCGTCTCAAAGGTGCAGTTATCTATTAAAGGGGTGCATCCTTGGGTCCATATATAATGATCGCCTGGTGCTCCAGTTTGGAACTTGCATTGTGTAAGCACTGTCCCATTGCTTTTCTCTCTGATTCGTACCAGGCTTCCAGATCGACCTGCGCCAGTGAAAGTCACTTCCTCGGCATGGACAATGGAATCCCATATATAAAGTTGAGGCTCGTCATCGCCGTGAGAAATGAACATCGAGTTTTTAATATCCAAATTTCCTCTTATGACTTGCAAACCCCTTCCCCTGGGATTCGTGCTCTGATCAAAATAACAGAGCTCCACATTCGTGTAACCTTCTGCGCCGGACACCTCCACGCCGTACTCCTCTATGTCCATAAAATGGGAACGATATATACCAGGTTCCAGCATTATTGAGCCACCGGGGCCAGGCAGGGGTGCCGGGAAATATCTAACAGCTCTTTTTGCCCCGGAAAAAAGGCAATCTTGTATGTTTCCCGCACCACCGGGACGGAATATTATACCTTCCCAACCTGTGCCATCACCATCCAAAAAAGCAGTCCATAATCGGGGCATGAGGCTATTTGTGTGGGTAAGCAGCGTGCCCCACACCTCGATCTTATGCCCCCGGCCCCTAAAAGTTATTTCATTGGCAGTAGAAGGATTGCCCATGAAATTCATAGCAGGTATATCGAGGGTATAGCCGCTTTCAACAGTGTAATTTTCCTCTATCCAGTGATCCTCATTTGGATTCCAATGTACGATGCCATCAGCGTCACCATCTATATCAAATGGCCAAATCCCATCCTCTGCTTGGGCGGAGCCTGAATCGTGAACAATCTGTCCCCTGGCCTTTGGAGCTGTCAAAGGAACCACGATTACAATGCTACTTGATACAAAAATAAAAACCAATAAAATCGATTCTAACTGCCTTTTGTTCTTCATCTTGCTCACCTCATCGCCATCGCCATAACTCCCCTTTCTGGCCATGAATCTTCTGATTCCCTATCCGTTTTCTCCTTTATATATGTTTTAGAACGAAAGTTGAATAACCCCAAATTGAAATTCAATAATCACACATAAGTAATCTGCCACGGGAAATCAACAGTGACATGGATATAATACCCCTGTCCAAGCTCCATTTCTGTGAGATCACCTAAGCCCGTTCCTTTATCATAACTGAGCCACTCTCCCGTGGCTGCATCGTAGGTCATCACCTTATCGTATGGAACAGGATCTAAAATAGTTGTCACATCGCGGGTGGTCACAGAAGGATAACCCACCAAATTCCAGCCCGCAATCAAAGAGATAAATTCAAAGTAATCAGGGTCTGGGACGATCTGATCTGGAATCAGAATCGCATCTTCTGTCATGTGAATCCATAAGCCCATTCTGGTCTCAATGATATTTAAATCATTGCCAAAGGGTTTTCCGGGGCGATTGTGCTTCCAAGGATCTTTGCCATCCGCAGGATCATACCATTGCACAGCATCGTATTGTCCCGAAATCGAGTTCAATACTATTTCGAGATTTGGATCAGTAATATAGGGAGGAATTGAAATCATGTTCCAGCCTTTATAAAGTTGAATATGTACCTTTGTCTCGAACATATACATGGGGGATGTATATTGGTTGCCATATTGGTCAATGGAATTGACTGTATATGTATATCTTCGACCTTGTTCTAGATCAGTAAGTGTCACTGATTGGAAGGTCGAGCCTGAATTACCAGTTGCATAATTTGTTAACGAGCCATCAAGCCCGAACCAAACACTTGCATCTGAAGACTCATCCACAGTCCATTGGATGGTGGCAGTTGAGTTGGTGGCATCCACAGTAGGCCCTGATATCAACTCAGGGGGTTTGTTGTCCACAGTAAAGCTCCCAGTTTGATTCTTTGTCCCGTTTCCAGCCCTGTCAGCAGGGGTGATCCTAATGTAAACAGTGGTGTCATATATCGATCCAATATCTGCTTTAGAGTCCCACACAAAATGATAAAGTGTATTGTTGAATAGATGATCTAGATCACTTCCCTGTCCAGCTATAGCCCCTTCCCAAGAAGTGCCATCTGTGCTGTACTCCACAGAGATGCTCATATTTCCGTCATCGCCTTGGTCAAAATCCTCAAGCACAAAATCGATGGTTATGTTGCCGCTTTGAATCCCAGAAGGAGTGTAAACCCAAACTGAAGGCGGTGAATTGGGAATAATGTTGAAAGGAACCTCGACATAGACTGCTTTTGATAGATTCATGGTTGGTTCTGGGTCAGCATATCCCTTAACAGAATGATTTAAAGCCGAGACATTGAATGGAT
>CP070751.1:2639330-2640606 GCA_020348445.1 Thermoplasmata archaeon | reverse complement strand
CTGCTGAAGCTCTTTATTCAAGTTATCGACTCCCACAAGTCCTCTGTACATCGGGCTGATGACCTGAATTTGAGGCGAGAGCGGGTTCAGATTAAACTTTCTTGGGATTCGGGAAGTGCAGAGACTCATGATGGTGTCGAACACCTTTTGCTCATCATTCTGCGAGATAAAATAAAAATCTGCATCCTTATCACCCTTTTCAGGTTTAATCAATGATTGCCCGTGATTGACACGATGGGCGTTTTGAACGATGAGGCTATCCTTGGCCTGCCGGAATATTTCATCCAGTATAACAACTTCCACCCTCTTGGAGTCGATGATATCCCGAAGGAGATTGCCCGGACCGACCGACGGCAGTTGGTCCTTATCTCCGACCAGGATAAGACGCATCCAGTTCGGAACAGCCTTTATCAAATGATACATGAGAGGTAAATCCACCATCGAGAACTCATCGATGATCAAGGCATCCCCGGCCAAAGGATATTTCTCGCTGCGCCTGAAGACTCCCATTTTCGGGTTGTATTCTAAAGCGCGGTGGATCGTTTTCGCTTCCTTTTCTGTGGCTTCAGATAATCTCTTGGCGGCTCTTCCTGTTGGAGCGGCCAACAGAACCGTCTTTTCCCATTTATGAAAGATATCCACCACCGCTTTGATTATGGTTGTTTTGCCGGTTCCAGGTCCTCCGGTGATGATCAGGAATTTTTTCTGGAAACACTCTTTTATGGCGAGTTTCTGCATCGCGGAAAATTCCAGCGCCAGCTCCTCCTCGACTTCAGAGACGGCCTTGTCCACATCAAAATCGGGAGTAACGAAAGGGAGTAAAGCCAACTTGTTGATGGAATGAGCCACTTCTTCCTCAGCGGTGTGGAAGAACGGAAGATAAAGTGCTGTCCCCGAATCCAGCTCTTCAGCGATGGCTGCCTTCTGTTTTTTGATCTCCTCTAGAGCCTCTCTGACTTTCTCCGCACTGATTTCCAGTTCTTTCATACAGTTCTTCTCGAGCTCGCTCTGGAGAGAAAAGACATGCCCCTGCTCGTTGTCTTTCTCCATCAGATAGAGGACAAAAGCTCTTATCCGCTCAGGAGAAGAGGGGCTCATTCCCAGTTTCAGAGCCATCTGGTCCGCTGTCCTGAAGCCCACTCCCCAGATGTCCAGGCAGACTTGATAGGGATTGGTCTTCAACACTTGAAAAGACTTCTCTCCGTATTGACGGTAAATCTTGGTGGCCAGGTTGGTGGTCACATTGTGCTCCTGAAGGAATATGATGAGGTCTCTG
>CP070751.1:2637001-2639230 GCA_020348445.1 Thermoplasmata archaeon | reverse complement strand
CTCCCCTTTATCAACTGGGATCTGTTCAATGTGGAAAAATATATAGAGGGGTATCGTTATGCAGCAGATGAAAGTATTCCTTTGGCAGAAAAAGACATACGGATGTTTTCAACCAATTCTGCCCGAGGATGTATTCACAGGTGCAGTTTCTGCTATCACGCATTTAATGGATATCCTTATCGTAGAAGGAGTAATAAAAGTATTCTTGATGAAGTTCAATTACTTATTGATAAATACGGGATAAACACAGTTCAGTTTAATGATGACCTGACATTTTTTTCCAAGAAGAATCTTACTGAATTTGCGGATTTAATTATAGAAAGGCGAATGAAATTCTACTGGCGCGGAACATGCTGTTCCAATTTGTTCCAGGATGACGGCGATATTGAATTAGCTAAGAAGATGTTTGAGGCAGGCTGCACCTCACTGTGTTTTTCCTTGGAATCTGCAGATATGGAAATTCTTAAGGCTATGAGAAAGCACCATACACCCGAGCAGTTTCTTAAACAGGCAGAAATTTTACAAAAGGCGGGCATTGTCTGCCTGACCAGTCTCGTTTTTGGCTATCCAGCAGAGACAAAAGAAACAATTAAAAAGACCATAGATTGTTGTATCAAAGCTAAAATCTATCCAAGTGTCGGATATTTGCTTCCGCAACCAGGTTCATGGGCATTCGATTATGCGGTCAAGAAGGGACATATCCAGGATATTGAAGACTATTTATTAATATTGGGTGATCGGCAGGACCTGCGTATAAATATGACAGAGATTCCTGATGATGAATTCGAAAATCTGGTTCAGGCTGAGTTACATCGCTGCAATGAAGTGTTGAATGTTGGTCTTTCTGCTAATAGTCTAATCAAGACAACCAAATATCGTAAAGCAAAGATATAGTTTTAGAAACAGTGCAACGAAGCGTTAAACGTAGGGTTACCGGAGGGCCGGTTGATTAAAACTCAGTACTTCAGAACAAAAAAATGAGTGACCTTTTACAGTTAATGTTTCCGGGCAGCCCTACATAAAAAGTTCTCATAGATTTCAAGTGAAAGAGTGGTGAACAATCAACATGAGCCATACTTTTTAGCGACCACGGCGCTTGAAAGATTTTGGGATCCGTCGAAACCAATTCTCTTTCTCAGTGATGCGTGTTTACGCTATAGCCGAAAACCGTTTTGGAAGCAACTGAACTACAAAGTCCTTTCCTGCCCCTTACAGGATAGGCAAAAGTTCGATGAAGCCTATAGCTACGTAAGTGGCCTTTATGAACGCACATTGCCGCTTTTGGCGGAGATATTAAACTCAATCCACAAAACAGAATATAGCAAGCATTTTTGGCGGATTGTCGTTGGCCCATGGCTGTACCATTATGTCGGAATTCTGTACGAAAGATACATTTCCCTGAAAACAGCAGTAAATCAGTACCCTGATTTTAAAACGATTGGATTGTCGGAACAGAATTTTGTTACACCGAAGGATTTATTCGATTTCATGTCTTTATCATACGACGACCCTTACAATCTACAGCTTTATACAAGAATTCTAACTTTTTTCGGCAGAGACTTTGAAACAGATGACCTGAACATTGTAACCAAACCCGTAGAAACCTCTGCTAAAAGGGGCCTTGCGAAAGATGTTGTTAAATATATTTTAAAATATGTTTTTAATACTATTGATAGATTCGAACCGCGATTTGTTCCTATTATTATGAAAGATACTTATCTGTCTCTTGGTCAAGAGCTGCAATTATTCTTAAAGACCGGCGGCAGGATTTGGGCGAACCGTAACACTATGACCCGTTTTCCGTCATTGCCGTTCGATGAACAAGTCAGGTCTAAGTTCAGTAACCTGCAATTGGAGGACAACGAGTTTGAGAAATTGATCATAGAGATGATTCAACTGGATATACCCAAAAGTTACGTGGAAGGCTTCGATTTCATTTGTGACCAGGCAGCAAAATTGCATCGGTGCAAGCCCAAAGCAATATTCAGCGCCATGACATGGAGTTTTAATGAGACTTTCAAACTTTGGGCTGCAACTTGCGCCGAAAACGGAACGAACTTATGTGGCATACAGCACGGTGCTAACTACGGCATAGCAGCTTGTTCGCCGCTGGAAACTCATGAGCTGATTATAACCGACAGGTTTTATTCGTGGGGATGGAAAAAATCGGATTGCCACGCCAAGGTCGTGCCGATGCCTGCAACAAGGCTATTGAGAAGAAAATCGATG
>CP070751.1:2635398-2636901 GCA_020348445.1 Thermoplasmata archaeon | reverse complement strand
CGGTTTAGGCACTTTTCTAGGGATGATTATAGACCTTCATTGCCACACCAAATATTCCTATGACTGTTGGCTGGAGCCACTGGATCTCATTCGAAGGGCAAAAGCACTCAAACTAGATGGCATATGTATCACAGAACATTATTCTTATGCCCTTTCCAGGCCCGTTGCAGATCTAGAGCAGGGTGATGGTTTCCTTATTTTAAGAGGCCTCGAAATATCAACCAACATGGGTGAGCTTCTTGTTTATGGTGTGAAAGACGATTCCTGGAATATTTGGTCAGGGAATACCTATTTGGATGTCCACGAGGTCACAAAAAGAATCCATTCACAGGGAGGGATATGTGTCCCTGCCCACCCCTTTAGAGGATGGAACTCGCTTGGTGATACGATCTTTACTATTGATGGCTTTGATGCCCTGGAAACACATAATGGTTCCAACAGCTTTGAGAAAAATGAAAAGGCTATCCATGCAGCATCCACCTTGAACCTGCCATCTATTGGAGGTAGCGACTGCCATACCATTGAACACATCGGCCGGGCAGTTACAGAATTTCCTAATCCAATTAAGACCATAGATGAGATGATAGATGAGATAAAAAAGGGAAATTGCCGGGGGGTATATTTCCAATAGGTGAACTTGAGGGTCGCTCTCAGACCTGTTTGGTCTTTTTTTTATTAAGTGCTATTATTCAAGGTATCTGAAACCCTCCTATCCTCACCTCCATTAAGTACATCCCGCAAGATAAAATTCGTATTCTGTTCAAGCTGGTTCATGGTTTCGGCAAGAGCCTTGAGTTGTATCAAGGTTTTCCGCGATTTTTCACGAGATCGGATTTCAAGAGCCGGATTATTCAGTATCGTGATGAGTCTGTCAAGAGCCGAGGCGTCAAAATGATCGTCAGTGCTGTATAAAAGGTCAATCCACTCTGTCTTGACGTCCTCCGGGATCTTATCATAATGAGCAATGCTTTCAGAATTATGACCAAAATGGAGGGAGTTTTTCAGCTCATCAATGGTCTTCCAAACCACCTCCCTCTTGTGATCATCCTGGGGGCACCTACCAAAAAGATCTTTCCACCTCCTTACGATCTGCATATTCACCCAATTCTCACCCTTTTCAGGTGGTAGGGAAAGTCCCAGGAATTTATTCTGGACATCAACCAACTCTCCTCTCAGATCCTCATACCCCCCGTTCATGGCCTCTAACATCCCATTTAATTCCCTGATAGCCTCAACCTTGCCATTCCCTTCTTTTCGGTGTTCACGCAGCACCTGCTCCCACTGATCCCGAAGGTATCCTATCTCCTGTTTCACGAGATAAAAGATCAGTCCCGACTTGGTGGTAGCATTTCGGAGTGAATCTGCAAGTATATTGCATGCCCTCAGTCTCTCCTCTGCCAGCCGCTCCATGGTCTTCATGGAATCCCGGTGTAAGTGGTAAGACAATAGTTCTGTTCCGAGAGAACGTGAGAGTTTCTTAATGACTCTGGTCTCATGGCTGTT
>CP070751.1:2632766-2635298 GCA_020348445.1 Thermoplasmata archaeon | reverse complement strand
ATGTCACCATTTATAGCTAAATGTTATATAGGCCTGTTGAGGAGATGGTTAAGAAAGAAGGAAATATGAGCAGGGATTTCTTAAAGGATATGGTTAGGTATTTGCCAGCCCAAAATGGCGCCGGCAATTGTAGGATTTATTAGTATACCTGTGATTACCAGACTATTTCCCCTAACGAGTTTTTGATGAACGAGATGCTAAGATATGCGATTTGAATATATTCAAATAACGCGCAAGTATTTTAAAAATAATGGTTTTACATGTACTATAAAAAGAATTTGGAATGCGCTAGAACCTTTTATATATAGAAAAGCCACCATGTATAGTAAACAACTGATAGCTTCCAATTTAGATTTCAACGACAATCTAAACATTGAGATTCCTTATATCAGTATATTAAATATTTTAAAATAATGGGTTTTAAGTTCTATATAGTCGGATCGTCTGAAAATAAAAAACCAAAGATAAAGAAAATATATGTACAGAAATCTAACTTTGGGAATGTTTCTTCTTCAATATTAAAAGGGATCTGAGTGTATATGCGGAGTGTAGTCAAAAACCTTCCTTATCCGATAAAACTAGGTCTCAAATATGCTTACGGCATGATACCCCTGCCCATCCGCTATGGCAAGGTATTTCGGGATACATACGCGTTTCTTCAGGAATCACAGTGGTGGAGTAGGGAGAAGCTTGAAGAATATCAAATACGACAGTTGAATAAGCTTTTACATCATGCCTACGAGAATGTTCCCTATTATCGAAGGGTGTTTGAGGAAAGAGGGTTGAGGCCAGAGAATATCCAGGATTTCGATGATTTAAGGAAATTGCCATATTTGACTAAGGATATTGTCAGAGAAAATTTATCCGATTTATTAGCCCAGAACTATTCTAAGTCAAAGTTGCGGTATGCAACTACTGGCGGCACAACAGGTATGCCGTTGGGATTTTATTGGGAAAAGGGGTTTACCGACTCTAAAGAGTGGGCGTTTGTATGGAGGCAGTGGAATTGGGCTGGCTACAGATTTGGAAAAAGAAGAGTTACGTTGCGAGGAGATGTGATAAGTAAATTTAAAAGAGGTCAAAGGAAGCTGTGGGAATACGATCGCTTAAATAATGTACTGTTTTTGTCTCCATATGATATGACAGAAGAAAATCTATTCAAATATGTCGGGGTAATAAATAAATTTAGGCCAGTAGCGATACAGGGTTATCCCTCTAACTTATACATCCTTGCTCATTTCTTAAAAAACAATAACTTAAGAATAGATCAGATCAAGTGCATTTTAACGTCTTCTGAGATTTTATATGCTCACCAAAGAGAAATAATTGAAGAATCTTTGACATCAAGAATTTATGATCATTATGGGAACTCAGAGAGAAATGCGTTGGTTGTGGAGTGTGAAGAGGGTATCTATCATATTATACAAGAATACGGGATTTTAGAGTCAATTGGGAGCGACGGGAATTCTACAAGTAAAGAAGACGATATAGGAGAAATTGTTGCTACAGGTTTCAACAACTATGCTATGCCTTTTGTTAGATATAAGACTGGAGATCTTGCAGTCTATACCAAGCACAAGTGTGCTTGTGGTCGGAATTATCCTTTACTAAAAAGGATTGAAGGTAGATCGCAAGAATTTATAGTAACTAAGCAAGCTAGCTTAGTGAGTTTAGGGCCTGCTATATTTGGAATTCATGATCTCGAATGGACAAGAGTTAGACAAATACAGTTCGTGCAAGAGCAAAAAGGAAAACTAATTATTAAGATAGTTAAAAATGACAATTATTCGGATCAGGAAATCAAAGAATACGTCTTAAAGTTATTCAACATTAGATTATCCAGGATTTGTGACTTGTTCATTGAAATTGTAGATGACATTCCTCGAACAAAAAGAGGAAAATATAGAGTTTTGATTCAGGAGCTGCCAGTTGAGTTTGAAAGTAACGAAAGTAGTTTACAGGTATGATTAAAGGTTTCGTTAAAGATGCAATTAAATATTTGCCGGCTCAAATTATACCCGCAATTGTAGGGCTTATCAGTATATCTGTGATTACCAGACTATTTCCACCTGAAGATTATGGTGCTTACAGCCTGGTAATGGTCACAGTGGTGGTCTTAACCACATTATTGGGTTGGTTGCCTGTGTCAATAATAAGATTTTATCCAGCGTACGAACGGGATAACAAATTAGATAGCTTTTACGGCAATATATGCAGTTTGACTATTATTTCTATCATAACTATAAGTCTCATTTCTCTGTTCTTACTGGTTTCCATTAAAACCCGTGTGTCTCCAACATTCTGTTTGCTCATGTATATCGGCATAGGACTTTTTGCTGTCATCGGTCTATTTGACGTTCTCCAATATTTCCTGAGATCTGAAAGGAAGGTAAATTGGTATAGTAGATTTGCTGTGTGGAAAAGTATAGGCACCTTAGGCATTGCTCTATTATTGATATTTGTTTTCAGAAGAGGTATTGAAAGTTTCTTGTGGGGAGCAATCTTATGTGTAATTATAATTTTGCCTTTATT
>CP070751.1:2625866-2632666 GCA_020348445.1 Thermoplasmata archaeon | reverse complement strand
GAATGGAGATTCCTGAGGGAATAAAAATATATCTATTCGAGGAGAGAAAGGAATATAAGGACTACATGATATCCAAAGGAATGGTCACTAGGGATGGCTCTGCGACTCTTCCACATTACAGTTCATATTCTGGTGCAGCCTGTTTCTTCCGGCTAGGCCAGAGCAAGGAATTCCTCTACCAGAGCGTTGCCCATGAAGTCACTCACAGCCTTTCCATTAGCCTTTTTAAATCCTTGTATGGAGGAGGCGTCTGGGCAATTGAAGGGATTGCGTACTATATGCAGATGTCTATGGACTGGAAGAAGAAGAGAATAGTCCTCGGGGAAATTCATCAGACAAAGAACTCACAGACAGTGAACATCGTTAAGGCTATGCTGAGATTGAAAGAGAACATGCCCTTAAAGAATTTAATTAGCATGGGTGGTTCTGCATTGAAGGATCCAACTGTGCACATCCAGGCATTCAGTCTTTTTCACTTCTTGCAGGAAGCGGATAACGGCAAGTATAAGGCCGGATTACACCAATACCTTGCCGAGATATGCGCGGGAGGAAGCGGAGGAGTGGAGGCGTTTGAAAAGTGTATCGGGAGGATTTCAGAGCTCGAACCTGTGTATCTTGAGCACGTACGCAACCTGAAGCCCAAAAGAAATCTTAGAATAAGATAAAAGCTGAGAATCGTTATATTTTGACTGTAAAGGTTAAAATTTAAAATAATAATACTTCACTTTTTACTGATTTTTGGATAAAAAGGCATCTAGTCCTTGGCGTGACGAATGTCCTTTTGTATTGACATATGTCCGTTGAATTGGACAGAAAAGTCTATTAGAATGAGTGCGTTCATCTGTTAGTTTTTGGTATGAAAATTGCTAACATGCAAAGTGACGGGGCTTATGTATTGAAAAAAATCATCATCCCTCTCCTTTATTTCATATTTCTATCTTTTCCTGTGTTCGCTCAAGAAGTAACGTCTGAAAACCTGGCTATAAAAATAGATAGGTCAATAAAAATAGACGGGCTGCTGAACGAGTCGATATGGAATAGTGCTCCGGATGCGAGTACTTTTCTTCTTATCCAATCCGACAGAACAGATTCCCACAAAGTCAGAACAACGGTTAAGATCCTTTTCGATAATGAGTTTGTTTATTTTGGATTTCTGTGTTACGACGATGAGCCTGAGAAAATTGAGGCTGAAGCCCTCAATATTGATATGGACTTAAGGGATACTGACTCGATATATATTGTGATCGACACACCAAAAGAGGTTAACAGCTTCCTTTATTTTGCGACGAACTACCTTGGAGTTAAATCCGATGGTTTGCTATCCAGAGATGGAGAGACAGCCAACTACAGATGGGATGGAAGCTGGAAGACATTCAGCCAGAAGACAGATTTCGGGTGGAGCTCGGAGGTCGCCATTGAACTGGATAGTATACTGGATGATCCATTGGAATCTAAGACCTTTGAATTGGCATTGTCCAGGCTTGTTCCCCGGCTGGACAGCATTTTTCGTTCGGGCGGTCTTGACCCGGCTTTCAGGTCCGAACAGCTTGAACAATTGAAGGTGCTCAATCTGGTTGAACCGAAGTTGGGAGTGAATATCACTCCTTATGCCATGACTAAGTTGGAATCAGGAGACAAAACTGAGCCATTGGCAGGAATAAATGGCCACTATAGGTTCTCCCAACGGATGTTAGGGCGGTTGACGATTTATCCGGATTTTGCCACTGTCGAACCAGATCAAGAACAGCTCAATTTGACTCCTTATGAGCTCTATATTCCGGAGAAAAGGAATTTTTTCCTTGAAGGTCCGGAGACTTTTCAGCAGCAGGCCGATCTGTTTTACTCGAAAAGAATCGGGGATCTGTATGGCGGAGTAGAAATGAGTGGAAAATTTGGAGTGTATGAGTTTTCCGGGATGAGCGCCCAGTCGAGAAGAGATGACTATCTCGATGAAGACACAGCGAATTTTTCGCTTCTTTCTCTAAAGAGACGAAGCATGGCGAATTCCTCGGAGATCGGCTTTTTAGCAGCCAATAAACTCGTCAATAAGAGAAATATCGGGACAGCCGGGATATACGCTAATCTGGAACTCTCTAATAAATTTAAACTGGAAGGTCAATTCGCTCTGGGGTATGAAGAGGAGAGAAAGGGCAAAATAGCATTTTCCTTCGGTCCAAGCTATGACACAAGGACCTTCCATGTTCATCTTCATTATAGACAGATAGACGACAATTTCAGTGATAGAGTCAATCATGTGGGATTTATCCCGGATGACAACCGCAGGGAGCTGGATTCGTCCATAAATAAAACTTTTTCATTTAAAGGAGAGATACTTGATCGGATTAGATACATATCCAATTACAATGTTTACTGGGGGATAGATGGAATCTTGCGGAGCTGGCAGATTGACCAGGGATTCATTGTGAACACAAAAATGAATTTTATTTTATCCGGCACTTATACCCAGGAGTACAAATATAATGAGTTTTTTCTGGAGCCGGAATATTCTTTTGAGTCCGGTGAAGGGGAGTGGAGAAGTTCAGGTGATTCCGGTGAATACGTGTATAGAAGTACAGGAACTTCCAGGGTTTGGGTTGGTGAAGCAGGGATTTGGACAGAAAAATACATAAGAGATTTCCGGAATAATCGGATTAGGATTCAAAGCCAGTATTACGCGGGGGAATGGAGACTATTCGGATTATCACTCACCGTCGGCAGCAATTATGGATCGAGTTTTATGATGCTTGAAGTCTCTAAAAAGTTCAGATTATCAAAAAATTTTTTCTCAGAATATTACCTGCAGATCTTAGAACATGAAACTGAAATTTTTTTTAGGAACGCAACTATTCATGTAATCAGGTTGACGAGTTACGTGTCAAAAAAGCTTTTCTTGAAATTATTTTTTCAGTCAAGGTCAGATATCAGCAAAGTCAATATTCATCTGGAGTGCCTTTACAACATCGAGCCTGTTGGTACCATTCAACTGGTCTACCAAAAGGGAGCAGCAAGGTTTGGAGAGGTAGGAACTCAAGGTCATGCCCTGTTTTTTAAATTTAGCCATAAATTTTAATTTAAAAGCGGTTATTTTGACTGTTAATTGGAATGAAAGGCATAGGCCCAGAAGATTTTACTTTAATTTGAGATGGGCGTAGCCGGGCAGCTCCGGCGCCTCGAAATACAAGGATTATATTAGATTGTTGCATCGTACAGAGGAGAAGAAGATAGAATTAATTCTCATAAGATTTTTATTTCTTTCCCTGCCCAAAATTATATTCTTCATGCAGGCGGAGTAGAATGAAAAGAAAAATTGGTGCCATTATAGTTCTTCTCTATTTCGCTTCCTTTCTCTCCCTCAACGCCCAATGGGCGAAGACGTATGGAGGAAGCGAGGCTGACTTTGCCTATTCCATCCAGCAGACAACGGATGGAGGGTATATCGTTGCCGGAAAGACGAAATCTTTTAATGATGAATCTGATGAGGGAGATATTTGGATTTTAAAGCTTGCTTCGGATGGAACTGTTGAGTGGCAAAAAGAATATGGAAAATATTATCGTTATAGCGATGATGTGGTTTTTTCCATTCAGCAGACAACGGATGGAGGATTTATTGTTGGCGGCTATTATTCAAGCTTGAATGACATTTGGATTTTCAAGCTCTCCTCTGGTGGAGATATTGAATGGCAAAAAGCCTACGAGAGTAGAGGTAGAGAGATTCAGTCCATTCGGCAGACAACGGATGGAGGATATATAGTTGCCTGTGGAGAGGTTAGTTATTACTATGTAGGCGTTGATTATGATATTAATGTTTTCAAACTGGCATCAGATGGAACCATTGAGTGGCAGAAGAGTTACGGAGATCTTTATTCTGAAAGATCTCGTTCCATACAGCCGACCAGTGACGGAGGCTACGTGCTTGCGGGAAGAACTGAATCTTATGGAGAAGGAAATGGTGATGTCTGGGTGATAAAACTCGCCTCGGATGGAACCATCGAGTGGCAGAAGATATACGGGGGAAGTTGGGAGGAGGAGGGATTATCCGTTAAGCAGACAACTGACGGAGGATATGTCGTAGCGTGTACATCTTCATCTTTTGGAGCTGGAGATGATGATATCTGGGTGTTAAAACTGGCATCAGATGGCAGTGTGGAGTGGCAAAAAACATACGGGGGAAGTCAAGAAGAAGAAGCGTATTCCATAGTGCCGACCAGCGATGGAGGCTATATCGTTGCGGGCCAAACAGAGTCTTTTGGGGTAGAGGATACAGACATCTGGGTATTCAAGCTTGCCTCGGATGGTGGTGTAGAGTGGCAGAAGACATATGGGGGAAGTCAAGATGAAAAAGCGTATTCCATTCGGCAGACAGCGGATGGAGGGTATATCGTGGCTGGCTCCACAGAGACATATGGTGCGGGCAAGTACGATTTCTTCATCCTCAAGCTTTCTCCAAACGGAGATATTGAGCCTGGCTGTTATTTAGCAAATGAATCAAATGCCGTGGTTATAGACACAGGTATTAGCCCTATGGATACAGATGTGATCCCGGAGGATACAGATTTCACTTTTCAAGAGACGGATGCCATACCTGAAGATAGCGAGGCACTTGTCTACAGTCTATGCTTTGGGCTGCGCACTCTGAACATATCTGCGACTTCCGGAGGGACGACTGACCCTCCGCCAGGCACTTATGCTTATGAACAAGCCACGAGAATTGCACTGAGAGCCTATCCTGACGACGGGTTCAATTTGGATGTATGGAGCGGTGATGCATCAGGGAGATACAATCCGATAACCGTAACCATGGATTCAGATAAATCTATACAGGCCAGTTTCACCCCTTACCCGGTTGAATGGGAAAAAGTCAAGAAAACTCCCTGCTTCATAGCCACTGTGGCCTATGAGTCTCCCTTCCATCCTCATGTCAGAATTCTTCAGGATTTCAGAGACAAATACCTCATGACCAATACGTTCGGCCTTGAGCTGGTTAACGTTTATTACAGATATTCCCCATTCATGGCGAATTTAGTCGAGACAAACAAAGGATTGAAAGTCGTTGTTCGTGTCTACCTTCTGCCTGTGGTGGCGGTTTGTTTTTCGCTAGTGAATTTTGGCCCGGTAGTGACCGGGATCATGCTTTTCTTTCTTTTTGCCTTTCCGGTTTTATTTTTTTGGCGTTTTCGGAGAAAAACGAGCCGAAAAAAGGCTCAAAATGTGAATAAAAACTAAAAGTATCAAAACCAGTTTCGGTTCAAATGGGTTTAAGGAAAGAAAAATCAGATAGCTCTTCTGCTCAGAAATATCATGCCATTATGATATTATGGTATAATAATGGAAAATAGCCCATGGAGAACATAAATCTCCTGGAGAGAATGAGAAAATAGGGGGAATACCAATGAAAAAACAAATTCTCATGTTTGGAATCCTTGTTTTGGGTTTAACTCTCTTCGCTCAGCAAGTCACCCATGAGACATTGGTTGTCAACATAGAAGTTCCTGTCCGGGTATTCAAGGGGAATCAGTTTATCGATAATCTGGCCATTGATGATTTTGAAGTGTACGAGAATGGCAAGCTCCAGAAATTAGAGGCTGTCTACCTGATCAAGAAAAAGGACATAGAGCGAAAGGATGAGAAGAAGGAATTCGCTCCGGATACGAACAGGACTTTTTATCTCTTTTTCGAAATCACCGAATACTCTCCAAGGATAAGAGATGCCATGGACTATTTCATGCAGAATGTCTTGGGACCCGAAGATAACCTTATTGTTGTTTCCCCGATGAAGACGTATGAGATGAGCTCAAAAGCCTTGAAATTCAAGTCGAAGGAAGCGATCGTGGATGATTTGATTGCGCTATTGAGAAAAGACGCCATGATTGGCAGCATGGAATACAGGAGCGCCTTCACCGATTTGACGAGAATCACCCGGTCTTTAGCCGGAGCCATGGCCATAGGTGCGGAGGGGCAAGATGAGACCTTTGACTTCTCCGAATACGCAGATATGGATCCTAACGTGAAGCTAGAAATGTTGTTAAATATGTATAGAAATGTATTGGCAAGACTGCAGCAATTGAGATATATCGACGAGGCCAGACTGTTGGATTTTGCGAAGACTTTGAAAAACAAAGAGGGGCAAAAGTGCGTTTTTCTCTTTTACCAGAGAGAATTTGTTCCCCAGATTGAGCCGAAGATTTTGGCTCAAACCATGGGTGAGTATCAAGGAAGCCAGAGTATCTCGCAGGACCTCGATAATCTCTTCTATTCGTACAGAAGAGAGATCGGGTTTGATGTGACTCGAGTGAAGCAGGCGTATTCTGATTCTTCGGCTTCTATCCATTTCATGTTTTTCTCAAAACCAGCCGATAATATCCCGGGAATCGTCTTTCAAGAACACTCTGAAGATATCTTCTCGGCCTTCACTCAGATGGCCACAGCGACGGGGGGGATGACTGAAAGCTCTTCAAGTCCTTATGTGCTGTTCCAAAAAGCCGCAGGCTCTTTTGAAAATTACTACCTTCTTTATTACACACCGGTGAATTACAGGAGAGATGGGCAGTTTAAAAACATAAAAGTCAGAGTGAAAGACACTGGCTTCAACGTCATTCATCGAGCCGGATATTTTGCCAATTAATATCCAGGGATAATGGAGTCCCATTTTCCCAGAACCCGGCTTCCCTGTATTGCATATGAGATATTCTATATGAAGGTTAGGAATTAGACGCATCTAGGCCCCACATTTATCAATCTGATTATTAACTGAAATTCCAGTATTGCAGGAGGGACTATAAATGGAAGCAGGTGTTAATGCT
>CP070751.1:2549251-2625766 GCA_020348445.1 Thermoplasmata archaeon | reverse complement strand
TGTCACCATCCCAGGTAGGGGGATAACTCCCGCCCACATAACGCCAATAGTAACCATAACCCCACTCAGCAACAACATAATCTGTACCTTTTGTCAACGGAACAGGAGAATCCAACTTTACAAAGTTCCATGTATCGCCAGGAAATGGTCTTGGAATCTGCACCTGCGCTAACTTCTTCTTTGAGGTGAATTCAAACAGCGTGACATATCTATCGCTCTTGTCAACCACTGATGGTGGGAGGAACACGCCAAGCTCGGTGACATAGATATTGTCACTCATACAAGTGATCCTGTGACCGCGCACATAATTATTTCCGCTAGTGATACTCCAACCTTTGGCTGCCTCGGTCTTCTCGAATGGGTATAATACCTCGCCGCCAAAGGCGCGGTTATTGGTTATGATGTTGTTGATGATGGTCAAAGAGGACTCTTCACAATAGATACCACCGCCCTGCTCCAATCCGCCTGTGATTTTGAATCCCTCGATTCTTGTTGAAGAATCTGTTATCCCCTCGCAGTGTATCACCCTGTCTGTACTCTCTGCATTCAAAATTGTGCTGGATGCCCTTTCTCCAATTAGTGAGATACCGTTTTTCATCACAATTGGGAAGGCCTCACCATTTGTGGATGGGGAATACGTCCCGCTGTATACATAAACAATATCGTTTTGGCTTGCAGCATTTATAGCAGATTGAATACTAGTGAAGTCCTCAGAAGGATTTCCAGGCCCGCTTCCAGGCACATCATCCACATACCATACTTTCTGACCCGGCAAATTCAAAGGCGGTGTTGGGATGGTTTCTGCAACCACTGAGTTAATAATAGGTGCGACATTGTTCGCAGTTACTGTGCATGTATCTGTATCCTCGACATCGATTCCATCTATAACTCTCAAGGTCGCGGTGTACACACCATCGTCCCCGTAGATGTGCGTGGTTTTTCCATCGAAAGCCCCGTCGGGGGCACTGCTTGAGGTCTCCTGGTAATCGTAGGTCCCGTC
The DNA here is from genome assembly GCA_020348445.1 of Thermoplasmata archaeon. Taxonomy (GTDB): domain Archaea; phylum Thermoplasmatota; class Thermoplasmata. The sequence goes on along the minus strand of CP070751.1, from coordinate 2,624,766 downwards.
GCTTTCGTAATCCCATTCATAGGTTTCTATTGTACCCATGGGATGGTATGAGGCCGTGCCATCCAACGTTACGACATCACCTTCATTCACAGTTTGATCTGGGCCTGCGTCAGCCACCGGAGGGACAGCCGTCGTCCATTCCAATACCAATTTCGGGCCGTAATCATATGCAGAACCGCTTGTGGATGTCGTGACCATACCAAGCCCAAAGAAAGTTGGATCGTTATCCTCGAACGCATCCTGAAAATCGTTCACAGCATCTTCCCCCATGTCAAATTCGTATTCCTCACGATAGGTACTGGAGTAGCTGCCTGGGCCGAAATACTGTGTCCCGTCACCGCAGTCCGTGAATATATCAGAGTCTGAGGCTGTTGTTACATCATGAATCATCTGATAGATATAGATGTTCGATAAACGGGACATGTAATGATTGAACCGCAGGCCTACCTTTGTTATCTTGATATCTGAGATGTCCTCGGGGAACACATCTCGTATCCGCCAGACATCCCATTGAGCATAACTGCGGTATTCGTAGGCGGTATACTTTCTAAGGTATTGGTATCCATACGGCCGATCTTCGGCTGAGGTACGCTTGTACACATACCCTGACCAATCGTCACCAAAGGCAACACCATCATCTTGTGGTGTTGACTCAAGCTCGCTGTCACAATCGAAAGTTACAGCAAGCCGGACGTCAGTCCAGCGGGCATAGCCATAGGTGCGAGTACCATATAATTTATCTATATACATACCTACCCCAAATGTATAGTATGTTGGCGAGCTACTCAATTTGTCATTAAGTGCGGTTACAGCAGCTGAATTTAGAGGTATTTCAATGCGTTTGTATGTGGTATCAGTGGAAGTTAAAGTGGTGTACGAACCGATCTGAATACCAGTGGAACCAGATTCTGTATGCACGGCATTAGAAATCGCGGATCCTGGACTATCGAAGGGTGTTGTCTGAAGAGCATTGATATTTATCACATTTGCATAATAATTATAGTAATTATGAACAACCAATTTGGCCTTCTTGACGCTCACACCTGGCCACTGGGTCAAATCCTTTAGATCGAACACGGCCCAGCCATGCTGCTCAGAGGAGGAAGATTTGTACATATATGAATAATATCGCGAATAACAAGAGGGTGTATTTGTTCCATATTGATATGTGTACCCCTGTGCATGTCCGCCATACTCAGGATTATCAGGGCCGAGCTGTAAGGTCTTGCGCGGTCCATAGTCGATAGTCCACTTGATAACCAATTTTGGCGATACCAGCCGTCCGTATCCAGTGCTTGTGAAGCCAACTCCAAAGAAGTTCGGAGTGCCGTCAAGTGCGTCGCTGAAATCGTCCAATGCATCAGGACCGAGGTCCCATTCGTACTCTGCAGGATATGGGCTCTTTAATAGATGAGAACAGTATTTTCCGTCGCCCGCGTCATCGTATACAGATGACCAGCTGTCAGTTTTTGGATTCTTAAACAAATCATTTATGGTCACGGTCGGTGAGCCACCAATATAGTCTGAGTTTGCTCTTAGGTAAACACCGGTTAGGGTTACTGTTTCGCCTTCTGGACCGGAAGTGGGTATTAGATCATTGAACAGATCCGCATCCCAGGTAGCATAACCAACATATGATGAACTAGAATATAAATACACATAGTTATAATAATCATATTTTGTTGTTGAATATCCGTACCCGGCCAGCTCATCACCCACGGCAATCTCGCCTTTGGCCTCATCGGGCTCGGCTGTGTAGGTGAAATCCAATTCCAGCCGGACGTCTCCACAGTAAGCATATCCATATGTTCCAGAATAAAATGATGTGATTAACGCTCCCATGGAAAAATCATAACTATTGGTATTCAACTTCTGATTAAGCTCGTCGATACCATTTGAGGTTATGGTGATCCATCTGTCAGTTCGTGCAGACGAGGGGTCAGAACTGCCTGTATATGTTTCGGTGCCCAATCTTACAGACCCACTACCGCCGATTTCGTTGAACCAGCCCTCAACAGTTGAACTTGAGGTAGTGGTATCGTAAGGAATCGAATTCATGGTATAAACATCAAAGGTTTTTATGTAGTATCGATAATATCTCCAATAATGTATTGTACCGCTGACAATGTTCACATTCTCGTATTGCGCAAGATCGCTTAGATCATATACTGCGAAAGGCCTGGATTCATAATTTGTACCACTTTTATAAATATACCAATATGGATAGTCATATGAATAATACCTTGAGCTGGATTTATAAAGCCTGCCCATGCCCTGACCATCATATTGATCATTATCAGCCCCGATCACTATGCTCGCTGAATACGTGGATGACAGCGTGCCGGGCCCCGACATTGGGCCTTCTTCCTTTTCAGCCTCGGGAATTCTGCTTTCCTCGGAAGATTCCATCACAGGAAATCCCACGAGAAGGACACTCATCAACATCACTACACACAAAATACAGCTTTTAGTCTTTGAACTCATATTCGTCTCCCTCCTATATTTCTCTCTCCGGGATTCCGGCCAAAAGGAAGTGCTCAAAAGAAGTGGATGCCGTGCTATATTGCCACACGCAACATTTTAAGAACAGTTCTCGCCGCTCTTATTCCACTCACTCCCAGCGCCTCCTCCCAGTTTACTGGATTGTGGTATAGTTATAAAATGATTTCTATTAACAATGTTATTATGTTAATATTTAGGAAATATCACTCGACTAAATCTCCTCAATAATCCCTCTTGGCGCCCCGGCGAGCTCCACCAATGCCTCGGCCTCCATGAAGTGCAGTTTTCCTGGGATGATTAGGCAGTGCAATCCCTCTCCAAAATCCTCCTTGCTTAAGTCCTTCAGATAACCTGCTCTTAGTTTTGGTATCTTTGAACCCACACTGCCCAATACACACACCAGTGTTTTATTGGATACCACTTTTTCCTTTCTCTCTTTTTCCATTTCCAAAAGCAATTTAAGAGCTTCGTTGGCACGCATGTATTTCTCTTCTTTTTCGTCGATATCAAGCAATATCAGTGTATGCAATTCATTTTTTAGATTCTCTTTTAAAATTTCATACGGACTGGTGGGAAAGTAATTCTCCCTGGGATAGGGAATGCTCGCCGTCTTTCCGAATTTATAGATATGAAGCCCGGACAATGCAGGTGCAGAGGCGATAATGGAGGTTCCGTGAATGATCCTTGTCTTGATTCTATTCTCCTTTGCCCTCAATCTAAGGGCTAAATGGGTCGTGGCGGCCATTGGATCCCCGGCAACAAGCACACCCACCTTTTTATTACTAGCAGTCTCGATGATGATATCCTGCTTTTCCATTTTTTCCCTGTCCAAAACCGTGATGTTCTTACCAATCAGATTTTCAATTTTTCCTACGGTTGTGCCTGTGAGTTTGGCTGTGTAGAACTCTGCAAAAAGTACATCGCACTCTCTTGCCGCTTCCAATCCATTTACAGATATATCCTTCTCGTCGAACAATCCAAGGCCAATGAATATCAACTCGCCCATACTCTCATTCCCTGATTTCCTCAAGGGTAATAGGGAATGTGATAGATATTTTTTCCCGTGAATTCCCTTTCTCCTTACCTACTTCTCCGTATTCATCCTCCATTCCCACCACCATGCCCCCTCCATCGTGGCCTATTCCATTTCCTATGAGACTAATTCATAGTCCACTTTGCCCTTAGGTTATGTAGTTATTAACTGATATCTTAAGCCTAAGGGCTCCCACCCTTAACTCCCCATTATCACTGATTATTCAGGATCAACAACTTTCAGAGGGGGGACATTCAGCCACAATATTTAAACAGAACAAAAAAGATATACCCTTGGTGAAATCATGATACCCGGCGGTCGGGGTCTTAATCCCAAGCACATGAAATCCATGATGAAGAAGCACGGTATCAACATCGAGGAGATGGAGGATGTAGAGGAGGTCATAATCAAGACCTCGAGCAAAACCCTGGTTTTCAGGGATGCCGCAGTTACATTGATGGATGTTCAGGGTCAGAAGACCTATCAAGTAGTAGGCAATCCAGAGGAAATCACATCTGATACGGGAATACCCCAGGAGGACATAGAGCTTGTTGCCCAGCAGGCCGGAGTCTCTGAGGAAGAGGCAAAGCGAGCCCTGGAGGAGTGCGGGGGTGAGCCTGCCGAGGCCATAATCAAGCTGATGAGCGAAAAAAGTTAATTCCCAGATTTCGGGATTATCACCTTCTTTTTTGTCCTTTTCGCAAATAAAACCCAAATTCACATTTTCGAAAGATTAATAAACTGTGATTGATATGATAGCCTGTGTGATACCATGGCCAAGGATAAGGAAGAGAAAGTTGAGGATGAAAAACCAAAACCATCGGTTGAAGGCGATTCATCGGGCAAAATGAAAATCATCGCAATCGTGGTTGTAGTCGTGGTAATAATAGCTATCGCTGCTTATTATTTTATAGCCCAAGAAGGTGAGGATAATGGAAATGGAGACGGTGACGGAGACAATCGTCCTCCCATCGCGGAAATATCACTCTCGCAAAATGATTTTTTTGTGAACCAGATCGTTTATTTCAATTCAACAAGCAAAGATCCTGACGGGGACACCCTCACCCATGAATGGGATTTCGGAGACGGTGAGTCATCAACTGAGGCAAACACAACACATATTTATACGGCTACAGGGGAGTATACTGTCAATTTGACTGTGAAAGATGAGCATGATGAACCTGATCATGATACAGTTACCATCAATGTGAGGGATATTCCCGCAACCGAATTTAATGTTCAGAAATTGTCACCCACTCCACCTTCATATACTGTTACCATTACCAGTATCACCACATCGATAGATGCTGAGTTGGTCCATTTCTATGTGATCGACGGTGATACCGATACGGTAATTATTGAAGGTAATGTTGCAGCCTATGAGACTCCTACTCCTCCAATATATGTGGATTATAATGACGCTAATGGGGATGGCAACCTAAGTGAGAACGATAATTTCCTAGTAAAAGATGATCTAACGGGCTCCATGGGAATCAATGACGGTGACAAGTTCAAATTGACAATGGAAGGAAGTCCCACTGAGGTAATTGGAGAGACCCCGTTACAATAAGTACTATCTCGGCCACCTAGCCCGATATCTGCTTCTTCACAAGCTTATTAGCCATTTTTAAAAACTCTTCCTCGCTACCCTTTGGTATTGTGGCACCGGAAGCGATATTGTGCCCCCCTCCCACCCCTCCCAACTTCTCCGAGGATTCTTTCATAACAACAGATAGGTCAAGGCCTTTGTTAACAAGGATCCTGGTTCCCCTGGCGGACACCTTGATGTCTCCTTCAGATGTGAGGGCAAAGCCGAAAATTGGCAGATCACCTCTTACCTCTTGACCCCCAAGAAGCATACCTGCCAGTGTTCCCACGATGTTCTCGGGTATCTTATCGTGTCCATGAAAATACTGGATGTGGCCCATTTCTGTTATCCCGCTTTCTTTTATCAAAAGCAGCATATCAACAAGGGTCCTTCTGTGACCCCGTAATAAAACCAACGCCCGATCCAGCCATTCTTCCCTGTCTCCGAGGCAGACGTTGTAACCAACTTCGGCCTTTTCATATCTTCCACAGGAATTAAGGAGTGTGGCATATTCCTTGGCATCCCGAAGCTCTGTGCCTTCTTCTTCTTGATTGAGGATATAAACCTCTCCTATCAACCGCTTAGCAATTTCATGACCAAATCCTTTGGATAGCAACAATTTTACTATCTCGGAGGAGATTTCCCGCTTCTCCTCCAATGTTAGGTCGATCCACCTTCGCCACTCCTCTTCGATTTTCAGACTTATCCCAAGCTCCAATAGGAAATTGATGCATGCATCTTCTTTACCGGTTAAGTATGGAATTATGGGGTCGTTTGCGTACTGGAGTAATTTAAATACAGGTCTTGTTTCCCTTCCAAAGTACCTGATATCCTTTTTCCAGAGAAGGACACCCGCATCCTTCCCGTCCTGAAGTACATCTCTGTTGGTTCCAACAAGCTTCAAATGCTTTGCATCTTGGAGATCACCAACTGCTCCAACTATTGCAAGTGCAGATAAATCAGTATTCTTCTTGTCCATCATCTTAGCAACTAAATAGGTTGAGCCAGCTCCTGAGAGATCATTTGCCCCATCCAAACCAATAAGATGTGGATTTAGGTGCAGGTTATTGTTGAGGTTGGAGCCATTCTGAATTGCAGATGCGAACTTAAGAATGTCGATTCGATCCTCCCTGGTAAGTTCTGTTTTAGCGGGAACGTGATGATCAGTGATCACGGCATCCAGTCCATCCAGAATTGGCAGAGATCCGCTTCCCAAATCTGTGAACCATACCAAATCTGGATTGTCGTTTTTTACCCTTTCAACCTCGCTCTCATCCAGCTTTTTAACGAACCTGATCTCATGCTCAATGCCCTTTCGTTTGAGTGCCAAGGACGCTATGCTTCCCGCTGCAATTCCGTCCGCGTCGATATGGGTTATTATTAGAACATCGTCCTTTTTATCGATGTAATCTGCTATCTCCTTTGCCTTGCTCAAAAGTTGGGCCATGATGATGGGGTGTATGAAAAGGAAATGGATAAATGTTTTGAGAGAAAAGGAGGGTAAAGTTATATATCATACATACATTCTTTTCTGTCACAGAGGACAAGAAAATGGAATTTGTGCAGCAAACCATTAAAACATACGACCAAATTGCATCGGAATATTGTATTAAGACAAGACAGCAGAAATTCTTGGATTGGGAGGAGAATTATATAATGAAGATGCTGTCCTACATTTCAGCATCAAATCCCCTTATTCTTGATGTGGGATGCGGGGACGGGCGGCATTGTTTAATAATCGAAAAGAACGGGGGAAGGGCAGAAGGAGTTGACTTGTCAGATGGTATGTTAAATGAAGCTAAGAAGCTGTATCCCAAAGGAAGCTTTCGAAAGATGGACATGCGGAAGTTGGACTTTGAAGATGGACACTTTGATGGAATATGGGCCAGCGGATGCATTTATCATGTTCCTAAATCAGAAGTAGAGGATGTGATATTAGAATTCAAAAGGATTCTAAAGGAACAGGGCATAATCGCTGTGAATTTCAAATTGGGGGAGGGAGAGGGAATGGAGGCAAATCCCAGGTCCTACTCGGGATCACCCAGGTATTTTGCTTATTATTCAGAAGAGGAGATGGGAGATATATTTTCCAAGTTGGATTTTGAGGAACTTGAATCTTGCACTTATCCAGAAGAGATATTCGGGGATAAGATTCAACAGATGTGGTTTAGATTGAAGGGGAGATAAGAAGAATATTTGCTACCTTTTTCTCCCGAAAGTATAAGAATTTAAGTTGAAAAACTTTTATCTTTCTTTTTTTTTCTTATTAATTTATATTTATGTTTATGATAATTAACATCAAAAATTTCTTTTCGTTTGTAGATATAAAGTGCAAGTGCAATAAATCCAAAAATTAATACAAGGATTGCCCAGAGAAGAGGGGGCCATGATACTATTCTAAAGTCCCTTTTTTTAAATGACGATACCCTCCCAGCGTTAATATTTTTTGCATCAATATATACAAAAATGACGCTTAATAATCGTATGATGAGATTTAAGATGTTAGTAACCCAAATAAAAAGAAATATCGAGTGCCAAAAATTAAATTCTTGGATCATAAAATACCATATTAAAGGGGCAAATGAAATGGAAAATATTGTTAATAAAATATTTACTATTAATAAAGACAATAATAAATTATTACGCTTATATCCTTTGGCTTTTAATTGGTTTATTCCTATTCCCTTTTTACTATAGTAGAATAAGGCCATTATTAATAAAAAGACACAAAATATAATAACGCCAAGAGGTATGAATAAAAAAGGAGACAAATAAAAACAACTACTGGTCGAGTTTGAATATCCATGGCCAGGTCTTACTTCAATTACTGGTGGTTCACGATTGTCCACTGTTACTGTAAAACTACCCCCATGAGGATTAACTTTTTTCGCTTCATCTTTTTTTTCATAACAATCAAAATACAAATAATACTCATCCCCATTTTGGGCATCCTCTGGTATTTTAATCGTTATATATATTTTAACTGTTGAATCAGGTGGAACATAAATCGATGTTCCTTCAATACTGAATTCCCAATCTCCTTCATATATAACTACATCTCTTATTACATAATGTCTTTCAAATCCATTTTTCTGTTCAAAAATCATTTTAAATTCCACTGTTTCTCCCGCTTTACCAATTTTATTACGAATAGGTACACTTATATTCATTTTACAGGGTCTCTGGGAAAGAAATGGTAAGAGATATAATGAAATTAATAATATGACTATAATAACGACTAATTTTTTATTAGAATCATAGAATTTCTTTAACATATTTTACCCTTCAAGTTTTTCCATACAAAGATCGCTTCTATCGATTGCTTCTTTGAATTTAAACACACTTGTTAGCATATATAACTTTATAATTGTTCTGTAGATAACGCCCTAAAATAGATAAGGAGAGCTGCCCTTATTTAAAAGACGATTACAATGTATCGTGTGAAGGACACAATTCCCTCTCCTCAAATAAAACTCCCCCAATAACTAATAACCACCTAATTCCATTACCAAGAGGCAAGATAAACCTTAATGAGGCCTGATACCATGAAAAAGGAAATTGAACCTAAGGAAGCTCGGCGCAGGTTTCCCGCATTTCCAGTTACAGCCGTGACAGTGGGAGAGAACATAATTGCAATAGGACTGATCCACGCATTTTCCTTCACCCCTCCAATGCTCGGAATAGGTGTCCACCCAAAAAGATATTCCTACGGACTTCTCAAGGAAGTGGGGGACTTTGGAGTGAACATACCCACAAAAGAGCTTGTGGATAAGGTTGATGGGTGCGGCGATATATCGGGAAGAGATGTGAACAAGTTCGAGAAGTTTGGCCTGACTCCAATGAAACCTAAGATTATAAAATCCGTGCTCATCCAGGAATTTCCAGTAAACATTGAATGCAAGATAGTCAAAGAATTGAGCTTCGGAGGATCCCATGACTGGTTCATTGGGGAAGTGGTGGCTGCCCATGAAGAAGAAGACTACGATAGGGAGAGGGCATTAAGCTATTGGAATCAGGAGTACAGGATGATGGGTGAGCTGGTTTTGAAGAGATAGCTATGCAAATATGTTTTTGCTAAGCAGGAACAAAAACAAAAAGATTTGATTTGGTCCTTGTTTTAAAACCAAGGCCAGTCAATTTTCCTTTCCTGTCAAAAACCTGGACAGCACCGCTTTGATAATTAAGACTTAAAGATGGTAAAACACTTCTTTCAATCCCATAGATCATGGTTATGTACGAGCCGTTTTCATAGTAGTAATTAACCTGGACCCAGGGATTGTGAGGTTCATTGTAATTCACGATCGCAAAATACGCATCAAAACCTAATGCCAAATCAGAATTCACAGGGGGTTCATCCCTCTTTTCGGAGTTGTCTGGCTGTGCTAAAATTCCGGGCACTAAAAAGCTCAGAAGTAACGTGATCAGCATCAAAAGCAGGGGCACTTTCACCTTATTTACCAATGATCTTCTTTCTAACATATTTATTTCACCAAGAAATAAATGATTATGATAGGATATATTGTTTTTGTTTTATCAGTAAAAGCACACCTTATAAAAAAGAATGGATTCTGAAAATATCCTATCCAACTTTTTCTACGATCTCCTGCAAGGTGTCTCCAAATATCTTGGCCTCCTCTTCGGTGTTGTAGAAATAGGCAGAAGCTCTGGCAGATCCGTTTAAACCCCTTGACTGGAACCAGCTGTGCACGCAGTGCATCCCTGATCTGATCATTATATTTGCCATCTCATCAAGAATCATGGCAATATCGTGGGAGTCCATTTCATCAACTGTAAAAGAAACGATCCCAGCCCTTTTCTCGGGCTCCTTGGGCCCTAAAATATGAACCTGAGGTATTCCATCCAGTTTTGAAGTCATGATTCTGTTGAGCTTTGTCTCGTGCTTTGCAATATTGTCCATTCCTATATTTCCCACATACTGGATTGCGGCACCACTTCCCATTATACCTGAATAATTCTGCAAACCTGCTTCGAATCGATGGGGCGGATCAAGATACTTCGTGGTTTCATAAGATGTTTCGGCCACCGTGTCCCCTCCCACAATAAATGGCGAGAGTTTCTTTAGCTGCTCGTATTTTCCGTACAAAATCCCCATTCCCGTAGGGCCGCACATCTTATGAATGGAAAAGCAAAAGAAATCCACATCTAGGTCTGTCACGTTTACCTTTTTATGAGCCGTGCTTTGAGAAGCATCCAGCATAACCAACGCACCATGATCATGTGCTATTTTAATAATCTCCTTGGCGGGTATTGTATAACCCTCCAGATTGGAGGTATGAACCATACTTACCATCTTCACATCCTTTCCCATGCGCTCCTCAAATGCCTCCAAATTGAATGTGTTGTCCTCGTTGGAGGGCAGAACCTCGTGTTTGATACCTTTTAAATCCTTTAGTAAATGCCAAGGCGCAAGATTGGAGTTATGCTCCCTGTCTGTTGTGAGCACCACATCATTTTTTTGAAAATCGAAACATCTGGCCACGAGATTTATACCCTCTGTTGTGTTTCTCGTAAAAATTATCTCATTTGAGTTTTCTGCCGAAAGAAAGTCCCTTATCCTGTCTCTTGCAGAGTCGCATCGAATCGTGACCTTCGTACCCAGCTTGTGGACGCTTCTTCCACCGCAGGCTGGGTGCTCATAGTAATATTCGTTCATGACCTCGATAACCTGTTTCGGTTTTAATGCCATGCACGCGCTGTCAAGATAGATAAAGGGCTTACCGTAGATCTCGTAGGAAAAAACAGGAAAATCGGATCTTATCTTCGCTAAATCCAAAGGTCTGCCCCCAAAACCGCTCACCGATTATGTGGATTCACCCTTCTTTTTTCGATAATCCTCAATTGCGGCCCGAAGCGCATCAGCAGCCAGGTTTGAGCAGTGCATTTTAATTGGCGGCAGCCCCTCCAGCTCGTCTGCTACATCCTGCCTTGTTATCTTCTCGGCTTCTTCCAGGGTCTTGCCCTTTGCCATTTCAGTTATCATGCTGCTTGTTGCAATTGCCGCGGCACATCCAAAGGTCTTGAATTTTATATCTGTTATGATATTGTCCTCCACTTTTATGTACAATTCCATAAGATCACCGCATTTTGGATTGCCCACGGTACCGACTCCGTCCGGGTTTTCTATCTCTCCCATGTTTTTCGGATTCCGAAACATCTCCATAACCTTTTCGCTGTACATTCAACCACCATCCGATATCTACGATATCTTCTTATTCACATCATGCAACTTTATTCTAGGCAAGGGTTTACCAAATATCCTAGAGATATAAAAACCATTTGTAGCAATTTTAGCAATTCCCACATCTTCAGAATTGGTCTCTAATGTCGATTTGAATTCTTCATACCTTTTAATAACGTCCTTAGAGGCTTTCACATCTTTTTTCTCAAAGGCCTCATAGGAATCGAAGAACAGCTCTGCTGCGGTTTTGTAAGTTTTATTATCTTCTATGGATTCTAGACTTAGAAAACCATCCCTAGCTCTGATCAGATCCCTAGCAAGACCGTACTGTATGAGGGCAATTTCAGTTTCATCTTTTTCTTTGTTATTCAGGATATTTTCCATGCATATTTTATTTATGTTGTCTGCGATTTTGTCGATTTCTTCTTTGTACGATTCCTTGTCAATTTCATGGCCAGCATTTAGTTCTTCATGGATATTTCTGATGATGTCAACGATATTTCGCAGATCCTCGAAATTATTAGCAAGTTTTTCGTTTTTCTTATTATCATATTTATCCAAGATTTTCTCTGCTGTGATTATTCCGTCCTTTGCTTCGGTCATCTCAAGATGGTCAAGATGGGCTGCGCAAACATCCTTTGAGCAGGTTTCGCATGAACCGCCAAAGCAATCTGCCAGGATGTTACCGCACGAGCATATTCTTGCAGGTAATAATAAATTCGATAGCCTTGAGAATGTCCCCAGAGCATCTTCCCTGTCATCGGCCCGCCTCATAATTATTCTGCCTGTTTTAAAGATGTGCACCCTTTTCCCTTTTATCTCAACAAGACCGTAGCCCATTCTTTTGGAGCAGTTCCTGTTATCAAATATCTCAACTTCAGATAATGATTTACACAGTTGGAGAGAATCGAAAATATCGCTGTAAAAATCTCTATTCATGGTTTTTGATTTAAGCTGAGTCTCCAACGTTACCTTACCATCTTCTGTGCAGGGATGTATCTCGATTATGTCATCTTCTACATTTGGATGTGGATGTTTTCTCACCACATCCTTTGTGGGTATAAGTTCATTTATTTTTTTCATATTTTCTAAAGTTATGAATGGACAATCCACGGGCTTTTGTATGTTACTCAATATATTTCTTGCCAGGGTCATACATATCGGATTGCCGCAAAGGCCGCAATCGAATTTTGGTAGAAGTAAATGTAAATCAAAGGCGTCCACACCAGCCAAATTACCCCTCCATAATTTTGTAATATTTCTTAAGGATCCGCCTTGTCGGTTGAGGTTTTGAGGCATATGCCGCATTCGTCAATCTGCAGAAAATTCCTGTGGTATTCACAGAATTTACCCTCTTCCCTAATCGTGGAGCACATCTCGCATAATAGGGCCACTTGATGCTCCTTATCCTCCCCTGATGCGATTTTCTCGGCAATGGATTTTGCATATTCACCTATCTCAGGAAAGAGTTTTTGGAATTCCTCATCTTCCCCTCTTGTCGAGGAGAGATATTGGCTTACCGAGGCCTGGGTAATACCCAATCTCTTTGCCACTTCTATTTGCTTCATATTGTGGTCCTGAATTAGGCTCTTTACTATTCCTGCTCTTAGGTGGGGGAGCATCTTGCTTACCACGATTTCGCAAGGCGGTTTCAAGTTATAATCACCTCTTTCAATAAAGATAATTAGGGTCTTACCTTATAAACTTAACGGCGTTATATTTATTTGGAAACTAAAATCTGGAACGTAATTAAAATCTCTTTAGACCTTTTATGGCTTTATCAACAAGTTCCTGTATGTCAACCTTCTTCTCTTCCTCTAAAATAATCTCCAACTTAGAATATGTCGAGGGTCTTTTAGGAACTATCTCACAGCACATTCCAGGGAGAATCGAAATCTCGTAGGTGCCTATTTTTTTTGCTATGCCCTCGATCTCTAACTTGTCCATTCCGATCAAAGGTCTCAATATCTGGATATTTACTGCCTCAGATTCTGTTTTTATGTTCCTTAGGGTTTGGGATGCCACTTGACCCAATGATTCTCCTGTAAGTAAGGCCTCTGCCCCCTCTTTTTGAGCGAGCTTTTCAGCAACCCTCAGCATCATCCTTCTACATAGAACACAATGGAGATTACGAATGCAGTTCTGGGTAAATGCGATATGGCTGTCCTTATGGGGAACAACGTATGCTTCTATGTCCCTTTTGTTTAATTTCTCCAGATGAGCGATAAGAGCCTTCATTTTATTTATTTGACCCTCGCCTGTAAATGGCCTGTTGTCAAAATGAAGGACAACAACATCAGCTCCCCTGTCCAACATCATCTGTGTCGCAACAGGTGAATCTATACCACCTGAGATAAGAGAAATCAATTTCATACTACGAGCTAATGGATTTTGGGTATAAAGAGTTTTATTTAGCCCACAACCACCGCAAGTGATAATGTGACAGTTACTGTTCCACCATCATCATCCGTTACTGTTAGTGTTATCGTATAAGTGCCAGATGTAGCATATCTGTGAACTGTTGTTTCAGTTGCAGTCATTGGATTGATCTCTGTACTTGGGAATGGATCCGGGCTTAATCCGTTATTGTAATAAATATTTGGTCCAGAGAAGTTGCCGTCGTCAAAATTCCAGAAAAAGGTGAGATCATCGCTGCCGGGATCTTCGGCATGTGCCTCAAAGGTTATGTTGTGCCCTCCAAGATATGGTGCAAATTCAACTTCCCATGGATCGATGTGATTCCAGTGGTCGCTGTTCCAATCAGATTGTCTTACATTAAAAGTGTGATGCAATCGTGTCTCTGAACCGTCCTCAAACGTCATTATTATCCAAACGGGATTTCCACCCCAAACATTGCCGTTTACCCTTGGATCATTGGGCAAATAATCAACCAACGCAGTATAGCTTTTTGTCATGTCAACCTTGACATTTGCCTTTGTGGCCATCTGTTCATCCGGACTTCCGGGATATCTTGTGATTGTATCAGCCCATATCTGCTTATCATCTTCAAGAAGGAGGATTCCAACAGAATGCCATTTCTCTCCCGCAACCCTCAATGAAAAGTTCACATACATATAGGCCTCAAGGTTCACCACTGTTGGGGCCACATTGTTCACTGTAACATTTACGGTCACTGTTGTTGTCGCCCCGTCATCATCAGTCACTGTGAGGGTAACAGTAAACACTCCGTTGTCACCATAGGTATGAGCAACATTATCGATTATATCCCTTGGATTTACCTCTGGACTTGGAAATGGATCAGGATTTTCACCATCATTATAATAGATGGTTGTCACAATGGGTCCATATTCTATTACCCAAGAAAATGTCAGATCATCACTTCCCGGGTCTGTTGCGTGTCCATTTAAAACCAAAGGCGAATTTTCATTAACAATATAAGGTCCACCTAGATCAACTGAAGGCGCAACATTGTTCACGATGACATATGTGGTAACCACGATCTTTGCACCGTCATCATCCTCTACAGTCAAAGTGACAGTATAATTTCCGTTATCACCGTATGTGTGGGTAACAACATCAGTTGCAGCAAAGGGAAATGCCCCCCAAGAGCTTGGATATGGATCTGGTGTCAGGCCATTGTTGTAATATATGGTAACCAGTGTTGGTCCAAATTCGAATTTCCAGGTAAATGTCAGATCGTCACTGCCTGGATCCTCTGCAATTCCTGTCAAGGTAAATGGTGCTCCTTCATCTATTATCACAGGCTCCAATGGTTCAACTTCAGGTGCCAGGTTGTTCACAGTGATATTGAATTGTGCTGAGCCTTCGCCACCATCGTCATCTGTGACAGTTACTGTGACTGTATAAACACCGTTGTCACCGTATGTATGGCTTCCTGAGACAGAACCGCTGCCATTTGTTTCAGTAACTGAACCGGCATCGTTTGTTCCATCTCCCCAGTCAATGGTTGCTGTATGGGTGTCCAGCCAACCTACATCAACGAAGGTAGCAACCACAAGGGAGATAGTGGTTCCCTCGTCTATTACCTGATCATCAGCAGGACTTACCATTGGTGGGACATTTTCGACATGGACAGTAAGATAATCGTATCCAACACCACCGTCATCATCTGTTATTTTGAGGGTTACAACAAAATCCCCGTTATCGCCGTATGTGTGCGTGGGTGTCAAGGTACCGTAGGCTTTGCCTCCATCACCGAAGTCCCATTCGATGGTGTGGGTATCCAGCCAACCAGGATCTGTAAAGGCTCCCGAGAACGATACACTGGTACCCTCATATGTTGACTGGTCATTTCCTGCATTCACTATGGGATCTGCGTTGAGAATTGTAACGGTATATGTGATAACACTGACGGAGCCGTCATCATCTTTTACAGTCAAGGTCACATTGTAATCCCCGTTATCACCGTAGGTATGGCTTGGATTCTGAAATGTACTTGTACCACCATCTCCGAATTTCCAATCCCAACTCACGATTGCATCAGGGTACGAATAAGATAAGTCTGTAAACTGCACAGGTGAGCCTTCATATCGAGGATCAGGCGACCAAGAGAAATTGGCTATTGGAGCAAGATCTAGGATTTCTATATCGTGGGAAATCGAATCTGTTGAGCCATCATCGTCGGTTACAGTCAAATAAACAGTGTAAGTACCATCATCCATAAAGATGAACTTTGGATTCTGTGAGATGCTGGTTCCTAGCCCCCCGAAGTCCCAGGCCCATGACGAAAGGAGATCGGGATATGAGAAGGAAAGGTCAGTAAATTGTACGGGTTTTCCTTCATCAGGGAGAGGTGGGGACCAGCTGAACTCTGCAGTTGGGGCCAAGTCTAAAACTGTAACAGTCAACCTATCCTTACCTGAATCACCATCATCATCTGTTACAGTCAAAATCACAATGTATGTTCCCTGGTCCATGTAGATATGAGAGCCTGATACCGTTCCTGTGGAATAGGGAGGTATATTTTCCTCGGAAACTGAGCCAGGACTTGTGTTACTATCACCCCAACTCCAGGTTGCAGAATGAGAATCGTAAGCACCGGGATCAGAGAATGTACCTGAAACGCTGACAGGTGTTCCTTCATTGACCACTTGGTTTGATCCTGCATCAACATTAGGTGCCACATTAGCGACGTTCACAGTAAAGGTAAGGGTGTCTGTTGCACCGTCGCTGTCTGTAACAGTCAATTGTGGGGAATATGCCCCATTCTCGTAGTATGTATGTGATGCCGTAAATAGAGTATCCCAGGGGGTGGAACCTGTGCTTGAGGCTCCAGGATCATATGGATCATTCCAATAGAATTTATAACCCAAAGGTTCATCATCAAGACCCCAATCCCTTGCAAACGCACCCAATGTTATAGATGTCCCCTCGTTCGTTGAGACGGTGGTAGGCTCTGTTTGTGCAGAGTACGAGATTGTGATGGGTTGGTTCATGTTCAAGTTGATATTACTCCCACCAGCGTAGTAGTAGGCCCATGTGCTTACATCGTCCCAAAAAAGAGGCTCGATTGTGATTGCCCAGGAACTTGTGGTTGACAATCCTCCGATGGCACCACCATCTGTGTTGTACCACCAGTGCCATCTGCCCCGGGCCTTACCTGCACTTGGATAATTGATTTTGAACTCACCGGGATCATCACTTTGGGCAAGGTATGTTCCAGAGGGAATACCTGAAAGGTCCATCCAGCATTGTGCATCTGGAGAACCGTACGGCGGACCAATATCACCGTCGATATCATGGATAATGAAAAGGCCCACTTCGTTTGAGGGATCATCTATGTCCCTATACAAATACAAGAAGCTCTGATATGGTATCTCAAAACCTGTATGTGCACTTGCGCTGTAGTAATTGTAGAAGTCTTTTGGTGAGAGGGTGCTCTCTACTGCGGGAATGGTCCAGCTATTGCTTCCTTGTGTGAGTGTGTATACGTAGCTGGTGGAGTAAATCTCGGGTGCTAGATTTCCAACATACACGGTCGTACTATTAAAATCGTACACTTCTCCGTCATAAACAGCAAGTTTAACAGGGTAAATTCCGTCCTCACCCCAGAAATATTTTGGTTTGATATCTGTGGAATCATCGTAGTATCCATCATTATCCAAATCCCAGAAGTACCACAAGTAGTCCCCATCGGGATCTTGTGTACCGGATCCGTCGAGTTGTATGGTACTGCCCTCATCTCCAAAATATGGTCCATTGGCATCGGCAACAGGAGGTTGATTTGACTTCACAGTTGTCGTGTCAGTCAGGGAGGCTTGAATGTTCCATTCTGTCTGTGAAGCCCCTGTCACCTTCGTATAATCTATTGCATCTTTCGAACTAGAAGGAACCTCAACCTGCACTATCATATCAAAAGCCTCATCCTTGGCAAGGGTACCTGTATCAGAAATTTCACCAGCTGTTACTTCCGAGGAATCCAGTGCACCATCGCCGTCGGCATCGTGATAGATCCTCGTCGTCCATCCGCGACTGGAAATTGCACTCAAATCAAAAACATCACTTAAGCCCTTGTTGGTGAGCTTGTGGGCATAGTTCACATTCGTTCCGGGAGATACAGATGCAGCCAAAGGTGGAACCAGTGTTGGTGGTGGACTCACAGGAAGTGGTGGTTTGGTTGTTGTGAAGATCTCAAATGATGCCTCGATAAAATACATATTGTGGGAGTCAAGTCCTTGGATATGCATGTTCCATAAACCTGCGGAAAGGTCGTAACTCACCAGATGATCGGGATTATCAGCAGAATCCTTGGAGATGATGAAATTTTCCCATTCCAGATTTCCTGAGGGATTCGAATTTACATAGGAGTTACCATCAGGATCTGTGATGGTGTACTTGACGTTGGGCGCCACATCGCAACCATTGTAGGGGCTGGGACCATCTTTTGGAGCACCGTGACTTATCCCCTCGGGAAAAGGAGTGTTTGCATCATCATCGTCTACTACGATATCTGCATCACCGTCCTTGAAGGAAACCATGTTGCGGGTTTTGGGAACATAGAAATAGAAATTCCAGTCACCATCATAGGAATTTGCATCAACATTATTGGTATCTGGGTCACTATCCCCTGCCCATTCTGGAGGATCGAGATTCTTACTTTCCCAGGGTTTGGGGCCGTAGTTGCTTGGGTAAGGGATCCTCAGTGGACCTGCCATTAAAGCAAATTGGTTTCCCTTGGCAACACTTATTTGACCTGTTGTTCGGATCTTGAAATAGTTATTGCTTGAAGATGTCCCAGGACTTCGCCACTGGACAGTCATTCTGTAGAAGTAGTTGCCGCTGAGCGCCTTTGCTCCAGATGTTGTATTAAAGACACGGTGATACCAATTATCATCGCTCATGACACTATGTGTCCAAGAGGCAACAAGGGAGGTTCCAGTGCCATCTTTTTTCGGATCCTCATAGAGTTTAAAATCCATGTAATCGCTGTTATCATAGTATTGATCCCAATGTCCGCCAAGGTCGCCGTCGAATATGTCAACCTCGAAGCTATCCTCATCTGCAGGAACACCGATATGACATATTATTGGAACATTGACAAGGGTTCCTGAACCAGCAACACCTAAAAATTTTCCGCTGTCCGGATCCTCATCAGGAAATGCAGAATAATCCGTCCCTGTGGATAATACCTGCGCACCTTCGTGCTGTGTGACGTTCATGGTGTTCTCGATGGTTCCACCAAAGCTGGCCATTACCATAATCAGGGCCAGGCTCATTACACTAATATTCTGTATAATTCCATAACTGAATTTCTGAATTGCTTTCATACACTCCCCCCAATCGTCCGTACTAACCTCAAGGTCAAGTACAAGAGTGCTCACTGTGGGTTGTTATTTTCCTATATATATAGAACCATATAAGAAGCTATTCATTAATATTTGGGTAAAATTCAAACGTTTTAAAGTAGTTAACATGTATTATCTTAAATGTTTAATCAACTTAAACTTCTATTAGTTGCCTATATATTTTGCATATATTGTTCGAGCCTGGGTTTCGTTGTCTGTTCCTTTAACAATGGCTCTTCCATCCTTGAATATATTGATTGCCGCTTCTTTTGTCTCGAAGACCAGATGAACAGGACTTAGCTTCACGTTGCCCACTTTTTTAAGGCGGGCCGCCAAGTGTTGCAGATCGATATCACTTTCTAAAGCTGGGATTATCTGAACTGAATTTCGGCCGCACAATACCGTGGTGCGCTCTGATTTTTTCGCACTTAGATATTCGAAGTTTCTATCTGTACAACATTTGCATTGAGAATTTCTTTTTAGCTTGATATTTTTAAAATCATGGTTCCAGACGTCATATACGATCAATTCCTTGTTGTACTCTTTTTTCATAAGTATCTTCAATGCCTCGGTGGTTTGAATGGAGGCTATTATGCTCGGCACAGTGTTAAGGACGCCAACTGTATCGCATGTTGGAAGGGAACCCGCTCTTGGCAGGTATGGAAAGGCACAAACTAGGCAGGCCGTATCTTGTGGGACGATATTCATGCTCATTCCATATGTTGATACAGCTCCGCCGTACACCCATGGAATGTTTTTCTTAACACAAACATCATTTACGAGATATCGGGTCTCCATGTTGTCGGTTCCATCGAGGATGAGGTTCACATCACCTAGAATTTTCTCTGCATTGTTGGGATTCAAATCCTTTACCACACCTTCAATTTCAACTTCCGAGTTGACATTCTCCAGTTTCTTCTGTGCAGCTAAGGATTTGGGAGATCCCACATCCTGCTCGTCAAACAATATCTGTCTCTGAAGATTATCGAGCTCAACTAAATCCCTGTCTATTATCCTCAGTCTTCCAATGCCTGCCCTTACAAGGTGATTGGCAATAACATTGCCTAGGGCTCCACAGCCTACGACAGCGACAGTGGATTCTCGAAGCAGTTTCTGCCCAATCTCCCCGATCTCCTCAAGTATGATATGTCTGGAATATCTGCTTACTTGTTTCTTTTGCATCATCATCCTCTATATGGTGTATATTCGCTGTGGTTTATAAAGATATTAGCTTTTAAGAAAATTAATCCATCATGATACAAAATGTTCTCTATTATTCCTTCACCTCAACCTTTTCCTCAATTACAAATCCTCTTCTTCGCGCCTCTTTAACCACTGCAGCGCCTGGGATAAACTCCACAGGAACAACTCCTTTTCGAATTCTATCCTGTGATGCCATGATAGCTACGATGGAGGCATGCCAGCCTGTCATTCTTTGCATTGCTGTAAAACCTATTTTCTCATCGTAATAATCCATTAGATCAACAATTACCTCAGTATGTTTTCCCTCTTTCTCTCCTATGCACTTTACCCTAATCAACCCAACATCGCGTACATCATCCTGTGTAAGTTCTGGTTCAAGAAGGACATGAAAGAAATCCCTTGGTGTAACCTTGACATTACCAACTTCTATGGGTTCAAGTCCCAATAAACCAAGTTCTGAGAAGGCCCTAAATTGCGCCCAGTGGCCAGGATACCGCAAAGTCTTATTTTCAAGGCATTTTAGTTTTCCCTCAAAGGACCAGGGCATGGTGGAAAGTCCCCCTGAGGTAACAAAGGCCTCCAGTTTGTTGAGTGGTGGAGGAAAGTCAAGTTCTTCGTATCCATCAAAGCACGGAACCTCGGAGATCTTTCCATTTCGAAGGAAGTGAGCCTTGCCATAGTATTCATTGGTCAAGCCACCGATGTTGAAGGTTAAAACATAATTCCAAGGTTGTTTGGGATTTTGAGGAAGACCGCCATCCCATATATAAATCTCCTGTGGTTTTTCAAGAAGTGACATTGCATAAACGGCAAGTGAGATGTTCATGCCCGGTCCCATACCGCAGTCAGGAACAATGGTTATTCCTTTTAATTTTGCCTCTGAGTCGAATTCAATTTGTTGTTTGATAATGGCTGTATTGCCCCCCAAATCACACATATTCACTCCATTTTTCACAGCCGTTTTTGTCAGAGCTAGGTTGAAATTGTAAGGGACCGCGCTTATTATAGTGGTGATATCCTCAATAAATGAGTCCAACTCTTTCTCATTTTCAACATCTGCCTGAACCGGAATGACAACATCCCTGTCAATAAGGTTATTAACGTATTTTGAAGACTCTTTTGCCAGCTCATCATTCAAATCTACCAATCTGATCTCCTTGGCATCTCCGAATTTTGCCAGATCATATGCTGCTGCTACTCCCTGTCGTCCAGCACCTAAAACTGCATATATTTCTCTCAGGTAAATACCTCCTTGGGTTGTTTATTTTTATTCCAATAATTTGATCAGTTTCCGACCTCTGTTTACTACAGCAGAACTTCCGCTTTTAATTTCCTTTTTTATCTTTCCTATGACCCTAGGTTTTAAGTTATCGTCACTTTCTGCAAGCTCGGTCAGCGTTTCCATGGAAAATACCTTGACGATGTTGCTCTTGGTACCATCAATATAGGAAAAAAGAATCGAAACGACCTTCTCCCTTTCTTTTCTTGTAAGTTTTAAATAAGAAAACATCTGGGCCACATGCCATTGCACTTCCTGCTGATCACTTACCGATACCTCAGAAATGAGCCTTTTTTTATAGGGCTGGAGGTACTCAGGATGCTTGGATGATACCTTCTCCAGTGCATCGGCGCTTCGCATCCGCACTTTTGGATCATCGTGGCTCATACCTTTGAATACCTCTCCAAAAAGGGACGGATTCTTTAGAATATCCTCTACAACCTCATCTGCCCTACCAATGGATCGGAGATCTCCTCCTTTGAGTTTTTGTAATATCTGGCTCAAGGGATATCCTCCCATCAAAACTAGAACTTCGATATAGCCTCTTTTAATCTTTTTCGGGCTTCATCCGAAAACCAACATCCTAAGAAGTACTGCTCTTTTTCTGCCAAGTTTGCAAAAACCTGCTCTTCCACTGGCTCCACTCTATTACGTTTTATCATTCTGAAACCCTCATTGGGCATTGCACCCATTATTCTAATCCTATCAATAGATTCGGGCACCACCTGTTTGAGGGGTAAAACGAAATCCACCATACCCATTCGAAGTTGCTCGCTTGTAGAATAAAACTCACCTGAGTTCATAATATCACTGGCGTATCTGGTTCCCACAAGTTGTGTTAAAATGCGATCCCCAGGATATGGAACTGGCACTCCAAGTTTGATCTCGTTAAGTCCCATTAGTTTTTTCCCCTCGGCAATGAATCGCAGATCGCAGCAAAGCGTTAAAATGCAACCCCCTGCAATCGCATGACCAGTTATCGCTGCGATAGTGGGTTTAGGAAAAGTATACAGATCCATGCAAACACGGTTGTATGCCTGGTAAAAGATGCTAACCTCCTCCCGGGAAAGATCGTAGAGTTTTGGGATATCAAAGCCTATTGAAAAGAATTTATCGTTTGCACTGGTCACAACCACACTGCGTACAGAAGGATCCTGTTTCAATTTTTTCAGATTTTTGGAAATTTCTTCTAGAAATTCAAGGTTCAATGGGTTTGTTACACCATTGTTTAATCTCAATATTGCCACTTTTTCGTGATGTTCTACATTTATCATGTCCATACCTCTCCCCCTTATTTTAAGAACTGATAGCATAACGTCTTTCATATAAAAGAAATTTTCGACAGGCTTCTGCAATTTCCCCATATCAATTAAGTCGTCCTGATTTTTTAAGTACAAACAGAGCATCTGCAGTTACGAACTCATTCATTTTCCTTTTGCTGGCCCCTCCCCAGTCAACAAGAGAGCGCCCAGATATTTTCTCATTTGCCAGTCGATAATACTTCTTTTCTGCTGGGAACCCCCCATCAGGCAAACGCTTTGATTCCAGTATATCCATGGCATCATGACAACGTTTATCCTTAATAAATCCAGCTTCAGCCAAGACCTTCAATCCAAATAGTATATCGTAATGCCAATAGCATGGATAATGCAGCTTCACAAAATCATCCATTATTGTACTTCCATCCTTTTGGCTTTTATAACATCTCCGTTTTAAGAAAATCTCAGCAGCATGTTTTGCCGCTTCTTTGGAATTCTTATCACCAGTCAATTTAGCATGTAGCGTCAATCCCCGAAGGGGAATAAGACTCTCGAAGAAAGAGGAATTTACGGCATCGGATTTCTTATCACAATTCCATCCCCCGTCTGGCCACTGCCAAGAAGAGAGCCGTTTTGCCAACTTTTCAGTTCCATCATCAGCAAGACCGAGGGCAAGAAGATAATAAAGGGCATTCCCTTCCTGGGACGCGCATCTTCTCGTTCGCCCGGATATGGATATGATCTTCTTTTCATGCTCCTCTGAAAACAGCCATTCGTAAACCTGTTCCCTGAGTGGGACAAGTGAATCATCCCCTGGTGGATAGCCATTGTCAGCAAGATATGTTAACACCCAATGAGCTCCATACCATTTTGCATATGGTCTATGGTGTATTTTTCCGTCTTTTTTTCTTTCTGAAAGAAGTAATTTTACTCTCTTGGATGACTTTATATCCTCCTGAATTTCTTTAACTTCAGATGATTCTAAGCTCCTTCCAAGAACTTTGGTCAGAATCTTGAAACGAATCGAGGGCTCCCCTGAATCGAGCATTCTATCTATGATTTCTTTATTCTGGCTCTTCATTTTTTAAACCTCTTTTGTATCTTATCACCTGTCAATTCCCGTAAGGCATCTGAGGCTATCCAATTTGCGCTCTTCGAATCCATCTTCTGAATATCCTTTGCAGTCTTGATGGCCATCTTGTTAAGGTGAAGGTTTCGTTTTCCTATCTGTCTCAATGCCCAATTCACAGCCTTCTTAACATAGTTTCTCTCATCGCAAGCCTCCCTTTTGATTATTGGGAGGAATCTCTCGAATTTTCTATCTTCTGCTTTTTTGTCACGGACAGCCAATCTTGCCATCAAAGAAAAACCAGCCCTTTTAACGAATTCTTCATCCCTTGCACTCCATTCCACCGCCTTCTTATACGCGAATTTGCTGTTAAGGAAGATATCACTTGCACAATGGTCGCAGATATCCCAGGAATTCAGATCCAGAACCATGCTCTCCAGTTGCTCTTCTGTAACTTTCTCGGGATCATCGATTGTGGCTGCAAGAAAACGTGCATCCCTGATTCCTGAAGCCCAAAGTTTAAGGGCAAGTTCATGATCGCATCCAATTTCTTTTGCCAGCTTTCTCAAAGTTGTGACATTTATTCCCAAATTGTTATTTGAGTTGATCCCGTACTTTGCCATCCCCCTAACTGAATCTGGATTTGAAAGAGATTCTAATTTTTTCATAACTTCTTTGTATTGCACTTCCTGTCCCCCTAAATCTTATGATATCCCTGCTTTTGTTTAATGATTTAATGTGACAATCCTTTATTATTCTAATCCGTAAATCTGCCTCGGTGCAAGATATTTTGGGAATCTATCCAAGAGAGTTTTTCGCACTTCATAGCAAAAATGACATGCGCTGGCATATTCTTTTTCATGTTCAACATCATACTTTTTAGCCAATAGTGCTGGCCCGCCTGAGAGCAAAGAGCCGCAAATTGCATGGGTCTCTGCATCATAGTTCTTCACCATTTCAGAAAGGGGTGTCTCCCACATGTTGCCCATTACCAATCCCTGGCATATGTGAACATATCCGTATGGATCCACATGAACTCTCTTTGGATTTTTTAAATCCTCCTCAGGACATTCTGTGAACTCCTCGCTTTTTCTTCTGGGAAGATTTTCTGTCAGTTTTTCTACTGCTCTTCCTTTAAGTAGTGCTCCTCCATCTACTACAGACTCCCCCTTGGATCTTGTTATTTCTGTATGAACTTCCGGTTTATCTATGCATATTGACCCAACAGGCATTCCCAAGTTTTTTGCGGCAGCATACGCGAGTTTGGTGAAATTGTCCTTCTCATTCTCATAATGGAATTCATCGTCGCTGATACTCAAATCAGATATTCCCAGTTCATGAAGTGGTTTTAACCAAAGTAAAGCATCTTCCTCTGATGTCACCCAGTATGCGTTTGTCACCACTCCAATCTTATATCCTCTGTTTTTTGCTAGTTTAATCCCCTCCACCATAAGGGGATAGAACATAAATGGTTCTCCACCTTCAAAATACACCCATTCAATTGTTCCGATTTTATCCAGCTCATCGAGGACATTTTTAATCTGATTTAGAGAAAAGGTACCTTTTGCATTTGGATTACTATATACAAAACAATGGTCGCATTCCATATTGCATAGATAGGTCAGAAGAAAGTGAATTTGGGTTAGCATGATATACCTCCATTATTGGATAGTTAGTAATACATTGTAAGGGGTTGAAGATTAAATAATTTTTTGAAATGAAAATATTTGAATTTTATTTATCATAGTTAACTTAAATGGGAAATATAGGGTAACATCCATTAAGAAAAGGTTTATATGTCAATAATTCAATCTAAAATTGTAGAAAATTAAGCTTCGGATGTGAAGGGCGGTTCAAACTCTAAAAAAATGCATTAACAG
The DNA here is from genome assembly GCA_020348445.1 of Thermoplasmata archaeon. GTDB lineage: Archaea > Thermoplasmatota > Thermoplasmata. Next base: position 2,598,988 of record CP070751.1, on the reverse strand, counting down.
GGAGGCCCCAAAAATATGTCGAGGGAAATAAAGAAAATTATATTAGTATTATTAATTGTTTGTTTCATTTTGATTGGTGTATTAGGTTTGTATTTTGTTATTGATGAGAGATATAATAAAGATGAATCTAGTTCAGATGAATCCACTGAGAAACCCCCAGCAAAATACCCAGAAAACCAATTAATAATCAATGAATTTGAACCTAATCCTAAGGGTCCAGATAGTGTAAATGAATATGTCGAACTTTATAATCCAACGAACCAAACTTTATGGGTAATGGATTGGGCTATACAAAATAATAAGGGGGATCGTCATTCACTCTCATCTACAATATCTCCTTATCGTTATGTGGTGTGGTTTATTTCAGGTCCATGGCTTGATAATAGTGCCGAAAGGCTGATCCTTTTAAATGAGAATCGTGTGATAATAGATTCCACTCCAATCTTAACAGACATTTCAGATAATCACTACACTTGGTCAAGAATACCAAATGCAATGGATACTGATTCAGATAGTGATTGGGCATTCGTCCATGGTACAAGAGGACGTTCGAATAACGAATCACAAGGTCGATTAATAATCAATGAAATTGAACTCAACCCTACTGGTTCGGATAGTGATAACGAATGGGTAGAGCTTTTTAATCCGACTAATAACTCCATAAATTTTACTAGTTGGTATTTATTGAATAAAGATGATAATGGTCTTTCACTAGCCGGATCAATAGATCCTGGAGGATATGAGATTATTTTATTAAGTGGTGAATGGCTAAATAACTCAAAGGAAAAAGTAATTCTCATGAATCCTTCTTCTTTTGAAGTTGATTCAACTCTTGTTAAAACAGATAGTTACGATGATGATAATACATGGCAACGAATTCCTGATGGTGCTGATACAGATTCAGATAGCGATTGGGTATTTCAATCGAGCACTAAAGGCTATTCCAATTATGGATAAGAGAACAATAAAACTAATTAAAATTTATTAGTTCATTTATAAAGTAAATATATTAAATTTTTAAAAATGCCCTTGTAATTTTAGTCATCGAATTGGAAAGGGACTTTTGATGAATAAATAAAGATATTTCGAAAAGCCGATATTACCCATCAATTATGTGTCGAAAACTGACGGTTTAACTATTTTTCATCTCCTATTTAGGATTCATCCCAAAGCAAGTTGTCCTTTGACAATATTTACAATTTCCTCGGGATTTTTTGTGGAGAACACGAACTTTTTAAATCTCCCCTCTTTTAACTTTAGCACACATCTTGCCCCTCCAACAACATTGTAGACCAATACCCATTCTCCCTTTACCCTGGCTGTGCGTATGCCCGCTCCTCCATATCTTATGGCAGATGTTTTATCAATTTCGCAGTTCTCGATATTTTCCAAGGGAATTCTTTTTTTTATAATGCCAAATCCAACTGTAATGGATTGAAATGATATTCTTATAATAAGTCTGGAGAACATGAGCGTAAGTATAATGAAGATAATGAACATAATCAAGAAGAAGATTGTAGGTGTTGGATCATCACCAAGTGGGCTCACCGTAATCTGATAGAGTAATATGATCAGCATTATAACCGAAATCCCACCAAGTAAACCTCCGATTACCTTGGCAAATATCTTTTCTTCGTAGATATAATCGGAATTCACATACCTCACCTAATACCGCAACTATCAATCCCATGTTTTTCATGGTATCTTTGATGGTACTCTTCGGCCCTGTAAAATACAGTAGCAGGAGTTATTTCTGTTACAATTTCCCCCTCATATTTTCCAGATTGTTGAAGTTGCTCCTTTGAAGCAATTGCCAATTTATTCTGCTCCTCATTGTGGTAAAAGATAACGGACCTGTATTGGGTGCCGAAATCAGGTCCCTGCCTGTTTAACTGGGTAGGATCATGTATATCCCAAAACACTTTCAAAAGCTCCTCATATGAAATCACTTTAGGATCGAACTCAACTTGGACAACCTCGGCATGACCGGTTTTGTCTGTGCACACATCCTTGTATGTTGGATTTTCCAAAGTTCCCCCCATGTAGCCCACTGCTGCGGATACCACGCCTTTTACCTTGCGAAATGCTGCTTCCACTCCCCAGAAACATCCTGCTCCAAACATGGCTTTTTCCATATAAATCCCTTTCCTATGTGTTAACTCAACAATCCTTAAGGGGTGACATAAAGCCCCCAGCAGTCCTTTTTGATAATGGGGCCATGTGTTTACATTTTCTAATTCCTACTTCGCATCCCGCTATGAATTTTCCAATATTTTTTGCTTTTGATTGAATCTGTTTTTCGTGTACCTTTTTTACATCCTTAAAGTAGAATAGTTTAACAATGGGTTCAGGTTTTTCTGCAAAATCCCACACTCCATGTATCTTTCCATCGATGAAAATAGAAGATACTCCATTTCCAGACCGGTCGAACACATAATCATAATATTCCAAATCAATGTATCTTTCCCTGTCTTTATAGCCCATTATATATGTATCGAGAGTAGGGAGCAGATTTACCATGGGTTTCTTTTTGACTCTCGTTGATTGGAGAGCTTTTTTTTGGGTGGTCAAGATATAATGAGGTTCATTATTTTCCGTAACTTTTACCTGGATTATCTCATCTTCAATATCTGGCAATATCGCCCTTATCTTCGTCTTATGAAATTTTGTCCACCACGTTATATCATTTAAGGTCACAGGTCCAAAGGAATTGATGTACTGTAGTATCACCTGTTTCTTTGCTTCTGATTCATCCAGAGTAAAAAGTTCAAGGCCAGGAAAATATTGGTCCATTCTGCAGTAGGTATGCAGATTGCTTTTCCATTCTCCTTTTGGTTTTGCGCGGATCAATTGTCCATCATCACACATGAGATTTAGAATTTGTGAGATCTTGGATTTTATTCCCGCGGCCTTTTTTATTTCCTTGGCGGTCATGGCTTTTCTGTCAAGGGCTTTTAAAATCTGTTTAGATATTCTTCTGTAATCCCCATCAGATATCCCATGATATTCTGCATATTTGCAGGAAAGAGGATAAATATAGCTTCGTATGGCCGAATATGCAAAAGGTATCTTATCTTTCGGAAGAACGTAAATAGTTCCCCTCACATATCTTACCTTCCCCAGGTTTCTCTTTACATATAATTCTTTATTTAGGTAATCTCTTTGAAATTTATTTGTCCTAACAAAAAGTGATAGGTAGGTTGTGGCAGATGAAGTGGCATGTAAACCGCCAATGTCCTTTGTGATTTTTACTATGTCATTGATTTTCGAGTCGTCAGTAAGATGTTGCTTTTTTAAACAGAAACTGTTTATTTTCCCCTCATTGATTTCTATCAAATTATCCAATCCTCGGCCAAATGTATAGTTCTATCCGTAATACTGCTTCAAAACCTTTATTGCATTCATGGTGACCCATTTGCTTGGTTTATCCTTGTGTTCGATATTCACTAAATAGCGTCCATTGAAGGTATTCTCAAGATTCCATTTGCCCTCTTCATTCTGTTTGGAAAGTATAAGATCCAAGGCCTCCTGCATTCTATCATCCCGAAAACCCAATCTTGTCAATATTCCCATGACTTCCATGGCATCAGACTGGTACATCAAGGGAAAACCGAATTTTACCCATTGAGGCTTAGAGACCTTTTTAAGGTTGCGGCTACGCTTGTAGATATGGTGTTTTAAAAGATACTCTGCCCCCTCCTCGATTGTTCTATTTACCGCTTTGGTCCTTTTACTTTTCGGAATCTCGGCAAGTGCTTTCATTATCTTGACAACTCCCATATGGCATGAGTGCCTTCCCCAGCAGTTCTTCCACCTGTCATAGGGCCACCCGGTTGGTGCCACCTTTATCTTATCATCGAACCTCTGATAGGTGGTGATCCACCTGATACCTTTTTTGATCCTGGGATCGTTTAGGTAGCCGAACCGGATGAGGCTCCATAACAAATTACCGGTAAGACATGGAATAACCCCGCTATGTTGTCCACCATTATACTTTGACCCCTGATGGGCAAATCCCCCACTTCTTTTGTCCTGGGACCATTTTAAAATGAACTCACTCGTCAATTTTATACGCTTGTCATTCCCATCCGCACCTAACTCCGCTAGTATTATGAAATTCCATACTGTACCCCTGTACTTCGATCTCTCGTAGAAATCTTCAGGTTTTCCCCAATAACCTCCAGCCTTTTGCTTGGCCAGGATTTTGGGAACCAGTCCTTCTGTCATTATTTCTTTTTTAGCAGTAATTACATCTTTATTCTTATCTGATATTCCTTGAATATCCCGTAGGGTAAAATATCTGACTGATGGATTATCGGGTTCCAGCAACCATTGTACAGGATCGTTTTTTAAAAATGATTTCCAATTGCTTACTTTACTTGCCTTTGAATGTTTTGTGTGTATCATCATAATCCCTGTTTACCTGTTGTTGAAGATTTTTCTGAAATGATAACCTGATTTTGTATATCCCATCTTTTCCCAGAATTCATGGGCACCGGTTCTTTGTAAATCAGATGATAACTCAATGTTCAGTATCCCCTGCCTCTTAAGTTCTTCCTCAACGTATTCCACAAGCTCCTTTCCTATTCCCTTTCCCCTGTGTGGTTCATCTATTACAAGATCCTCGATGATGGCCACTTTCCCCTGATAGAAGAAAGCATGTCTTTTGCTAAAGGTAATGATTCCCAATATTTTATCTTCCTCATAACAGTAAATATCATAATTCTCGTTTTGGATGTACTGGTCAACCAAGCCACCAAGTTCTTCGGGATTCGGTGGAGCATTTGGCCATAATTGTTTTAGCAATGTTATAATCTCAGAATGATCTTGTATTTTCACTCTCCTTATCAAATAATACCACCTATATGATATATTTTCTAATGCATAACAATGCGTATATGAGAAAAGACATAGTGCTATAGAAAATTTGTGATACATATTTTCATGAAGTCATGAATGAGTGCTCATTCTATTTTCCCGATCTTTGAGACCCTCGATAAAACATTTTCCAATTCATCTGAGGTGGTGAATACACAATCAGGAACCTTAATCTTGGTCATTTCTATGGCTTCCTCCTTTCCATCCACGAAAACAATGGGTAGGTCTCGGCCTTCCTTATATGCCCTTAGGCTGCGAGCAGTAACACATCCGTGGGAAGGTAAACGTGACAGGTAAATAACAACTGCATCTGGTATTTCCGATAATATCTTTCTACCTGCCTGGGCTCCGTCCTTGGATTCAACATCAACCTGCCATCCTTCAGCACGTAGATTTATAGCGTATTCCTGCGCTTCAAAGGGGTGCCAATGAATCAAGTATAATCTGCCTTTCATGGACGTATCCTCCTATCTGATAATATATATTGTATTTTTTACTATACGAAGTTTTTGGAAGGGAAATGACCTAAAGATATGGAAGATACGCCTCTGAAAAATAGTGTCATTCGATAAGACTCAGGATTTCTTTTAATCCTGTAACCTTATCCCCATACCATCTTTCTGGATTTACCTGATAGGAATCGTTTTCATCCTCGGAAGGCGTATGAATCAGAACTGGTTTCATGCCAACTTTGGAAGCTCCAGACAGTTCATAGCTGCTACCATCGCCCACATAAAAACATTTTTCAGGGCTCACACCCAGACGATTGCAGGCGAGCTTGTATATTCGTGGATCTGGCTTCTTTAATCCTGTTAAGCATGAGAATACTGGAACATCCACCAGTTTGGCAAAGGGCAGGTCTTTCCAATAGGATGGTACCTCTGAGGAGCAATCTGTTATCAATCCGATTTTGTATCCTTTTACCTTCAGTTGCTCCATGGTTTTCACAGCATCTTGCCGTGGTTTTAAGGTGCGGCGTGTGAAGTTGCGTCTTATCTTACCGGCTTTTAAAATTCTTTGTTTATCTAACTTAATCCCGAGTTCTTTGCAAATATATACAATATTTGACTCAGGATTCTTGTACACACCTTTAACCCGTTCATCGAAGGTATAAAGCCATAGGCTCATAAAATCTTCCGATGGAACAGAAAGAGTCTTTGCCATTTCTTCAAGGACATCCAGGTGCTCTTGGAAAGAGAAGTTGTCCACAAGTGTACCAAATAGATCGAAGATGACTGCATCATGTTTCATGGGGGTCCTCTCCCCTTTCGTCACTAATTACTGGTATTGGTGTGCTGGTATATGAATTTAGTGGATATGGGTTTAATGAATTAATGACCCAAAAAATGCTTCTCTCAGGAAAGATTGCACTACAAAACCTTGATATAAATTGCGCAGGGATTTTCAGGCCCCCATCCAGGATAATGGTCTATGGTATCCAGATGTACAAATCCCATCTTCTCATAGAACCTTCGTGTTATCTCATAGGGTTTATATTTTCCATCCTCTGCAAGTGTCTTTACCTCCAGAAGTTTGATTCCTTGAGATTTTAGATCAAAGGTAATATGATCAATCAATGCAGAACCAATTCCCTGATGCTGAAAATCTAGTTTAACACCAATCCATGATATCTCTGCTACATGTTTGTTTTTATTATAAATAGTGACGAAACCCACAACCGCAACTGAATCCAGAGCGACATATAATACATGGGATTTCAGGTCTTCACCCATTTTCAAAATCGCTTCTTCAGTAAAGTATTGTTTAAGTTCCTTGGCAATAGAAAGACAGGAATCAATATCCTTTTGATCCCCCTTTGAAATTTCCACTTCTACCCACCCTCCCTCTTTCCAATAGGACATGCGGCAATGCAGATTCCACACATGATCTCGTCTATTCCCATACGCACCATTGACAATTCTTTGGCTGTTTCTCTGCATTTATGCGCATCATAAAAATCCTCCCTTTTCATACCCGCAGTCCAGGTTCTTCCATTTGAGGCTTTTGCAGGGCATTTTTTTATACAGATGTCGCAGGTTCCGCACAAACCGGTTTTAATTGGTTGACCACAATCCAAGGATTTATTTGTTAGCACAGTTACAAGTCTCACTCGAGGGCCGAATTCGTACGAAATAAAAAGTGCACTCTTTCCTATCCAACCAAGACCGCTTCTTGTTGCCGCTGTTTTGTGGGGGAACTCGACCGCTAATGTCTTAAAGTAGTTAGGATATTTTTTCTCCTCCTTTGTTCTAAGAGTGGATTTGATAACTTCGGCTTCATATCCTTGTCTTTTTAACATATTTTTTGTATTACCTGCGATCTTGTTCAGCGTAGTATTTAGCTGGTGATAATGTTCAGCATATTCCAAGGTGGGGCCGGATGCGATATCATCTACGATTCTATCATCCAATTTGATACCGATTGTGATACCATATTTCAATTTTTTAAATTTCTTAGGTACTAAGCCTTCCAAAAATGAAAAATCTATAATGTATTCATTTTTAGTGTTGCGCTGTATGATCTTTTCTATTTTCGATTTTATGTCCTGCATCTCAATTACCTTCACTGAGATTCCAAACTTGGAATTTTATATTTCTATTGTCATACCGTCGTATGCGATCTTATAACCTTTTCTTTCGAGTTCCTTTCTTTCCTGCCCCTTTATGTTTATTGGGTTTGTATGGTTGATATGGGTGAAATAAATTTCATTTCTGATATCCCCCAATAACGTAATTGTTTCGAGAATAGAAGGATGTGGAACCTCATCATGTTCAGGTATTTCACCCTTTGAATAAAAAGTTCCATCGATTATAGCAATATCGGAATTTCTAATTTCATTTAATACCTCATCTGTCCAACTGTCAATGTCTGGTATATAGATAATTCTCTTCTTTGATTGGAAAATATATCCAACTGTATCGCCAACCTCGTCTCTATGAGGAACCTTAATTGGTATGCCCGTCAATCCATTTAATTTGAACTCTTTTTGGAGGTGAATTTCCACAACTTCTATATTCTTATTTTGGATTAGGAGATTGAACGGATAATTATCCAAAAGAACATGTTTCATTTTAAGAGTGCAAAACACGGGAAGTTCATTTTCATTTACAGCCTCTCTGCCAAGCTGCCATAGTCCAGAGAAATGACCGAGATGGGCATGGGTTAATAATATTCCGCTTATGGGCAATCTTCCATTTCTCTTTTTCTCGTTTATCTCCCCTCTGATCATATCCAATTGATATTTAAAATCAGGTGATGCATCGATTAGGTAGCAAAAATCCCCATTGTCATCTAGGATTGCTATCGAGGGTCCCAATCTTCGATTCTCGTTATGATCCCTTGCTTTATCGCAGACCTCACAATTACAACCAGTATGCGGTATGCCTGCATCCTGTCCAGACCCTAAAATCTTGATTCTCATATTTTTAAGAAACCCTTTTTGTTTATTAAATCTTTCTTTATTGTTCGCATTGAACTTGGCTTTTGCGAATTCTACTCAAATATCAGAGTGATCCCAGGTCTTATTCTTTTTTCGGGCTTTCAAAAAGACCGATGATATTGTCGTCTGGATCAGTGATATGGGCAAACCAGCCTACCTTGGGGATTTCCTTTTTTGGTGTATCTATACCTCCGCCCATTTCTTTGGCCTTTTCAAGGTACGGCTCGATTTCATCCACCTCGATATAGATATACGGAGATTTCCCAGGAATAACTGAATCCACCTTCATGATGCCTCCATTGGGTCCCTCCGGGGTGTTGAAAAGCAGGTAGTCATCTCCCCAGGGAGTAAATTTCCATCCAAATAGGCTCGATAAAAACGTTTTGGTTCGCTCTAAATCTGTGCAAGACCATTCTATATGACATACTGAATGCTTTTTCATTTACTTACCTCCCACAATATGCTTTTGATATGTTATCGCATATTTGTTATATGAAATTTTCTAAGATTAAATTAGAAGATCACATGTCTTTCGGAAAACCGAGATAATGGTCCATAAATTCCCCTTCTTCCTCCTGAACATGATGATCCATTGAAGAGAATTCATATGGTCAATTTATCCTTTAAGAATTCTATCAAATCCTGTCTTTGGGGATGTCTTGATTCAGAATTTGATATATAATATGCAGCATTTGCATTCGCAAGTAGGAGGCTCTCCTCAGGGGTAGACTCCAATACCTTACCATATATATCGCCGGCATTCCACGCATCACCAGCTCCGGTGAGTCTTTTTGGTGTTACATTAAAAGTGGGTATTTTTTCAGTTTCTTCAACCTTAAAATAACATCTTGCATATCTATATGTATGTAAATCCACCCTTGCCACCTTGCGAAGATATTCTAAATCACCGTATCTTCTGAGTTCATCCAGATTCAAACTGATTATATCCACGAGACCTTTATCAAATACATCTTGTTTTAATCTGGCAATATCTTCCTTTTCCCTCTCCCTCTTAGGGGATGGGTCTCCTGGATCAAAGAAGGTTTTACATCCCTTATTTTCCTTGGCAAAGCCGAAGACATACTGTGCCAGTTCTGTACCCTTTTCATTCAATCCCCAATCCGAGATATAGACAATATCTGCTTCTCTAATCAATTTTATATCTTCTTCTGAGAGATAATCAGGGCCAAATTTGGAAAGGGAACCTGGGTCACTTATCATGACATTAGCACCCTCAAGCTCAATTGTTGTAGTGTAAGCTAATTTCCCTAAAGCGCCTACATGAGTAAGATCCATATTCTTCTCTTTGGTAAAATATTCCATTAATTTAAGGCCCAGTTCGTTTGTCCTTGCGACAAGATACGTTTGGATTCCCAAAGACGCCAGGGCGCTAGCACAGTTTGCTGCCTTACCTCCCATGTGGAATGTTTGGGAGATTGTGAGGTTCCCTCCCCCTTGTTTCGCGATTTTCCCAAACATCTCTATAAATGATTCATAACTTCCTCCATATTCTATGAAGTTATCTATGCAAAAGTGGGGCATAACAACGATTTTGAATTCACGTGATGGAGCTTCCTCAAGTTTATCTATCAATTTTTGTATTAAAGTGTTCATGATAACACACACCTTTTGGATGATTATGCTGATTACCGTACCTCTTATATCAATATTTAAGGCTAATCTAATATTTTCCATCAAATTTACCTGGTATCTTTTCATCATCAAAATTATCAATAATGAATAATTTCTGAAATAAATTCTTATATACCGATATTCGGTGTATTAGTTGCAGGTGATAAATTGGAGAATAGGATGTGCCCCATGACCTTTTCCTCTGGTAAGCCTGAAAAATGCAATCCCCTTGATTGTGCCTGGTATCTTGATGAGAAATGTGCTATCGCATACATAGGTGAGATTTTACGAAATCGAAAACGATTTCCCTAAGATTTGTATGTTGGGCATTTCAATTTACAACTTGGTTTTGATTTCTTATAATTGTCAACAATCACTAAGTTTAATAATTGCTCAAAAACCGATTATTAATGGTCATCTACCAACCGAAAAGCCATTACACTCCCGCAAACCTCTTATACTGGCAACATTTTCCCTTCAACTTACAAATATAGGTGAATCTATGGAAATATCGGATTTGGTGGACCTAGATCTGGCTGAAAAGGCAGCCTCCAAGGGATTATGCTACCATTGTTTGGGTCGCCAGTTCGCAAAACATGGCCATGGCATGAGCAACAAGGAGAGAGGCTTTTATCTACGAAATGCACTGATTTCTCATCTTGCGGATGAATCAGCCAAGCAGAAGGTGGTTCGGGAACCCTCTGAGTGCTGGCTCTGCAGTGGCCTTTTTAACGAGCTTCCGAAATTTTCGGAGATTGTTATAAAAAAACTTGATCCATATCAATACGATACATTCCTCATAGGCTCCAAGATAGACGCCGAGATAATGGATAGGGAAGAGAGGCTCTGGGGGGAACTGGGAAACCAACACTATGAACCCATCAAGGCGGAAATCAATAGAGAGGTGGGTAAACTCGTTGAGGCCAAGGTCAAAAAAACAGTCAATTTCGAAAATCCTGATATCACGGCTGTAATTGACACGAGATTCGATTCTGTGGAACTGCAAATCACACCCTTATTCCTTTATGGTAGGTACAAAAAATTGATAAGAGGAATACCGCAGACGCGGTGGGACTGCAAGGACTGCTGGGGAAAAGGATGCGAAAAATGCAACTACACGGGCAAGATGTACGATACCAGTATTGAGGAGATCATAGCCAAGGTGGTAATGGACGATACAAAGGGAGCTGACCACAGTTTTCACGGGATGGGTAGGGAGGATATAGATGCAAGGATGCTGGGAAATGGAAGACCTTTCATACTTGAAATAAAAATCCCAATAAAACGTCATCTTGAACTTAAAAAGCTTGAAAAACGTATCAATTTACATTCGGAAGGAATGGTGGAGGTATCAGATATACGCAAGTCCTCGAAGGAAGAAGTTGTAGCCATCAAAGACGCAAAAGTGTTAAAAACGTACGATGTGGAGGTTGAATTTGCAGAGCCCATAAAACATGCAAAACTTAAAGAGGTAGTTCGTGCATTCAAGGATAGGACTATCGAGCAAAAAACCCCAAAAAGAGTTCTGCACAGAAGAGCTGACAAAACAAGAAAGAGAATGGTAAAAGATATTGATATTGAAACTGTTGATGATAAAAAGGCAAAATTCACAATTACAGGTGAAAGCGGCATCTATGTGAAGGAGTTGGTACACGGGGATGAGGGACGAACAAAACCCAGTATCGCGGAATACCTGGATGTAAAATGTAATATAAAAACTTTGGATGTTATGCATATCCATGATGAGGATGGAGGCAAATAGAAATGGTGAGAAGATCCAAGGGCACACGCTCGAAAACAAGACAGGTACTCAGAAAGAGGCCCAGAGAAAGGGGGCAACCCCCAACCACTAGAATACTACAGACCTTCGAAGAGGGGGAGAAGGCCAGTATAATAATCGATCCCAGCATACATAAGGGTCAGCCACACAGAAGGTTCTATGGATTAACAGGCACCATCGTTGGAAAACAGGGAGAAGCTTACCTGTTGGATGTGAAATGCGGCAATAAAAAAAAGACCCTGATTGTAAGGCCTGAACATCTAAGAAAACAGTTGGCATAAGGTGATTTTGTGGAAGAAGAGGTCAGGTACGTATCATTATCCGAGGTCAAAAATCTTCTAGAAAAGGAGCAGAAGAAAAGGGAGCTCACCTATGAGCAAAAACTGGCCTTGGAACATGCCAAGCATTTTGCACAAATCGGAGTAACGAAAACGAAACAGATGGCCAAAGAGCTACTAGAAATCGAGAGAATAACCGAACCTTTCGCCTATAAGATCGTGGATATTCTCCCAATGCACCCAGAGGAAGTACGGGCAATATTTGCAAAGGAAAGATTCACTTTAGAGGATAAAGAGATTAAGAAGATCCTGGATATTGTGGAAAAATATCGGTGAGGGGGAAGTGCATTGGAGGATTATGCATATATTTTGGATTACTTACCACAAGGACTGCCTGATGAGAAGAGATATAAAAGAGGACCTGTGGCATACGGTATCGGTAACTACCAATTCAAACTCCTTGAACTGAGCCCAAAACCCGATGTCACGCTTCAGGTGGGTGAAAAGGTATACATTGGTAAGGACGCCAAAAAAAGGCACAAGATACTCCATGTAAAAAGGAGAATCGGATACAACGATTTGACAAATGCAGCCCATAGCGAATTACCCTTTATTCTCCTGGAGATCATCAAAGCCGATCCAGAGAGGTTTTTAAAGGTGTACAACGAGGCCCAGGCTGTCACGACACGACTGCACATGCTTGAGCTGATACCAGGTCTTGGCAAAAAAACCATGTGGGCCATCATCGAAGAGAGAAAAAAGGGCCCGTTTAAGAGTTTCGATGACTTGGAGGAGAGAGTAAGTACAATGCATCATCCTGAAAAGCATCTGGCCAAGAGAATAGAGCTGGAACTTTCAGATGCCCATCAGAAATATCATATTTTTGTGGCAAGATGAAGGCATAGCCCAAATTTGCCTGTAAATAGTTATATTTATATATTTACAAGAGCATTAATAGGTTTGACGAATATATCCAGCATCAGCCAGAATCAAGCCCGGTGATAAAATGGACAGAAAGAAGGTTTTCGCAGGTGTGGTCACCTCGTTATTGCTCATTGCAATATTAGCCTACCTGTTAATGGGCGAGGAGGAAAAAAAGAGGCATATTCCCACAGTGGATCTTCCTTCCCAATACATGGTACTTGTGGATGAGCCCCAAAACGAGGAGGATTTGATGTTCATTGCAGCTTTGTCCTCACTGGTTGTACGCGATAACTACAATCCCATGTTCATAATAGGAGAGGAGGGTCTAGATGACCGTCAGCTGTGGACAATAGAGCACATGACAATCAAGGATGTGCCAAAGCTACTTTTTACAAATTCAGAGGGTGTTTCGTCTGCCGTCTCCAACCAACTGGACAACGTGGAGGTTTACGAAAGAACTAATTATGTTCTAATGGACTTCAAGGGATTTGACGGTACAATCAGTGTTGGCTCCTACGAGGAAGCACTTTGGGTAGCTCCTTTGGCGAATGTTGAGAATAAGATGATCACCATGGGTAAATCCACCTACAAATATCAGGAGGATGTATGGGGCGAGCTGGCAAGCAAAGGCGTGGATGCAAATTATGTTATCGTTACAAATCCCGAGGATTATCTTACAGACATATTCTATTCAGAGGGCACAAGTTATAAAGATGATGGTGAGCCCTCAGAGGGGACACCTTTTAATGCAACATTCCATATCCCCAGTTTGTCTGCTGTGGCTGCAGAGATGGCTGCCTTTCATCAGGCCTATGTTCTTACCCATTACGAGCCCAGTTTCGAAGAAATTGGATACATGGATACCGAGGTAAATTCCAGGGCAATAGGTCTCTATCTCAAGTTGAAGGAAGTGTACCAGGAATATGGTCCTACAGAGTACATCTGTCTAGTTGGAAGTGCTGAGGCTGTTCCCCAGTTCAAGCTGCCTGACGAATCAAGTTCAGATCCAGCCTCTGTAGAAGGGGACCATATAGTTGAATGCGACGCTATTTATGGTTTTCTGGGTGACGACAAGTACTTCATGGACTCCGCAGTTGGCAGGATAATAAACAAGAACGTCCAAGGAGCATCCAATCAAATTGCTAGGACCTTTGCCTATGACTTGATAGTAGACGAGGTAGAGGTATCATATTCATATTCGGGAACCCAGATAGTAAACTGGAGAAACCACGCCTCTGCATGGAACGGCTTCGAGGTCGCGGATCAAAGAGGGCAGATGACACCTGGCAAGTTCGCAGTTGAGGATTTCAAAGATGAGGGTTTTGTTGCAGAATACATGAGGACCACAGGCAACGAAGGTATTTGGGGAAGTGTCCAAAATCCCAGTTCAGCCACAGAGACTTTGAAAGAGACTGAGATGAAACCAATTGTTGAATCAAGCAGCATAATGGCATACAGAGGCCATGGTAGCTGGCATGCCACCTTCTATGTATGGGAACCGGAAGAAGCAGAAGATCCACAGGGGAAATCAAGGTTGGAGGGCCATGATGATACCCATCCCGACAGCGTATATGATTATTATCTACCTCCCCAGGTATTTGTGAGTGTATGCTGCGAAAATGCCAAAATCCAGGGAACCCACTGGTGGGGCGGCGTTCTGGATATGGAGATGCTCTGGGTCACCAATTATTTTTATTCGGGTGGTGTGGGCCTAATTGCCGCCACCGAGGTAAGTTACAGCAAATTAGCTCAGGATAAAGATTCGCTTATAGGTGAGTATGCAATGGGATTTATTTTTGAGGAAGACAATCACCAGTGGGACAACAACAACTGCTGGTACGCTTTCCCATTGGACGGCTTAATCAACCATGAAGAGGAATATGGTACAATTGGAAAGGCCCATCAATGGGCAGAGAACAGGTACATCAACAATCCAAATAAAGCCTCCCAGACCTCTCCATTTGATCAGGGTACATCAGTGGATTGGAAAGAGGTTTCAATGTTCGTTTGTTACGGAGATCCAGCCTTTATGCCCTCCCAAAACAGTCCGGGCGCAAATAGTTACGATCCATGGCACAACGGTGCTGAAGACCAGTAGAATTAGATAAAATAGTTAATTTTAACCTTCCCTCTCAACGTGTTTAACATCCTCACCTTCATTTTGAACTTTTGCTTTTTCATCCTTAATTAAGCCTTCTTCACCACCAAAATGTTCCTCAGAATCCCCACTTTCGAGTCCTCCTTTTTCACCCTCATGATGAACCTCAGATTCCCCACTTTTCATTCCGCCTTCTTCATCCTCATAATGATCCTCGGTTTCCCCGCTTTCGAATTCTCCTTTGTCACCATCATAAGGTTCCTCTCCTTCCCCCACCTCTTTTTTCTTCAAAGTACGGGTATAGATTGCTATTCCTAATAAAATAATCAATATAGATACGAGAGTCGCCATAAAATATGGCTCTTCGTAAAATAAAAGGGCTTTCTCCTTAACATTTACGTTTTTCTCAAGTAAGTTGTTGGCCTTATCTTTCTCGTCATAACTGGTCTGAATTTTTACCTTTATAATGGAATCGCCTTCAGTTTCCGGTGTCCAGGAGACTGAAATCTCGGTGGAGTTGTTGGGATCAAGAGATATGGTAGTGTTGTGGATAACGAAGGTTTTGTTAAGGGGATTCTTTTGTGAGATTATTACCATGAAATTATTGGCTCTTGCTTCTCCTATGTTCGATATTATAACCTTTATCTTCACCTCGTCCTCAACTCTTGGGTCCTCAGAAAAACCAATTTCCTCAACCTTTAGATCGGGTTTTACAAGGGGGATTCTCAGGTCTGTGGCATAATTATCTTTTACTTCGATTTGTGTAGAATTACTGTAAGTCACGCCGTCCCAGGGCGCGGTTTTGGATGCAGTTACAGTAAAAGGATTGTAATTTTTAGGGGTGCCGTCGTTGGAAATTTCATATTCAGGGACTTCTACAAATACAATTCCCGAGGGATCTGTGGTCTGTGATATGTCAGAATCACCATCATTATCCAATTGCACATTTGCGCCGGCAACCTTATCACCATAGCTGTCTGTTACATTGATTTGTACTCCCCATTCCACAATTGCCCTGCCAAGGCCGTCATTCTGAATGAATTCATTTGTTTCATCAACTGAAAAAGTAGTGTATCTCCATCTTATGGCGTAGTCCTCATTGCTTGTGAAAATATTGTTTAGGAGAACGATTTCAGAGTATTCTCCCATGATACCATCATCATAATTATTCAAGAATAATGAACTGCGAACATCGAGACTCGAGTAAATGGCAATTATACCACCGCTGTTCTCTGATATGTTCACATTCTTAACTGACAGGTTCGAGGCACTTACATATATACCTTTTCCGCTCTCTTCGGCACTGCATGCTCCCGTACTGCAGTCGTTTGGGCTGTTGGATGATACCTTACCACCGCTAATATGAATATGTGAGAAATAGAACCTTGCCCCATCCCCGCAATCAACAATCTCATTGTCTAAAAGAGTGGGCTCAGAGAAATAGGAGATTACACCAACAGGATTGATTGAGATGTAATTGCCAGTAAGCTGTGCTGAGCTATTTATCAGAATCACACCGTAGAGCCTGTTATCCTGGATCAAGTTGTTGTTTATTATAGGAGATGATCTGAGAGCCACTATCCCTATGTAGTTTTTGGTGAGCGTGGAATTCTCTATTATCACGTCATTTGATTCAATCAAAATCCCATTGGAGCTCTGGCCTGTTTGTCCGTCATCCCAGCCGCAGTCCCTAATGGTACTGTTTTGAATTAATCCAACACTTCCATTTTCAAACCAGAAATCGTAGTTAATCTTGGTTTGGCCCTGATTGATCCTGGAATCATTGATTATGTTCAGCTCACCGCCATTTTTCACATCAATCATGGCGTTTCCATAGTTACTAGCGTTGATATTTAAGACTGTATTATCCAATGTAAGGATGCCTCCATCATTGATGATTATATTCCCATGTAGTGTGATATTTTCATTTGAAACATAAGTGTCTTGGGTGATAATCCATTCACTATCATCAGAGGGGGGAAAATCCCCAATAATATCCCCCTGGCTTGTCATTGATAATTCGATTATTAAACTTATAGTATCAAAGGTGACAAGAGCAAAGGATGTAAACAAAATCAACGCCCATTTTTTTATGCTGCCTTTCATAAATACAACCATCCAAAGGGACATATATACCCAATAGCAGTAAAATAGTTTTTCTGTTCCCAAGAAAGAGATGTAGTATGCTCCTTCTCTCTTCCCTATTACCAAATTTCTGTCATCCTTCCCCTTCCACCTGCCCCCTTCTCTCCATTTTCTCACTCTTTTCCCTTTCCCTCTTCCTACCCCCTGTCTTCCTCCACCCACCCTCTTCTCTCCATTTTCTTACTCTTTTCCCTTTCCCTCTTCCCACCTCCTATCCCCCTCCACCCGCCCTTCCTCCAATTTCTAAAAAGATTATTAATTTTTGACTGGTTGACACCTTATCCCAATATAGTACGTATTTTATGGTGGCCATTTTAGGGGCCTTCTCTCCACCTCCAGCCTGTCCGCTGTGGGGTATTCCTCCACTATAAAACAGGGGTAATCGATCTTTTCGTGGATATCTTCGAGGATCCAAGGTGCGATTTCCAATCTTTCTTTTTCTTTGTCGATATAAATGAGTTCACCTGGAATCTTGAACCTCTCCTTAAGTTGTTCGTAAACTCCCCCGAGATCGTCACATTCTACAATACCTTTGATAAAAAGCCCTTCTTCAGTTACAATATCGCTTTCACGTTTCGTGTTCTTGGCCCTTCTTTTTATCCTTCGCTTCAACTGAACGCCGTCTTTGAATCTGGACGAACAATAGTGCAGTGCCATTGTTGTATCAAGCCTTTTTAAGATATCATCTGCCACCCACTGGCTGCCTTTTATGGCATTTGATGTCTCATGCCTGATTTCATAATGCCTCCCTATCAGCTCTTCCCAGTTTGTCTCAGAGTATTCCAGCTCGTTAAGATTGAGAAAATGCACACCCAGGTTATCCAGTTGGAGTGTGAGGGCTATCAATTCCTCCTTTAGATCTGGAAGTGCAGGAAGCTCCACCCCAACAGTCATGTTGGTTTTCAGGGCTTCATTAATTGTATTTTCATATTTGGAGTCTTGGAATTTGGTCCAGAAATTGAATGGGATATGAAACCTGATCTCGTTAAGACCTGTATTTTGGAGTTTGACTAAGGTTTTTGAGTCGGATGTGTAGCCAGTGTAAAGGTGAATATGGTGATCATCCCCAAATTCGTTTTTCAGGATTTTTATGTAATGTAATGTCCGATCGAGAACCTCAAGAGGATCCCCACCAGTTATTCCAGTTCCAAGGGCATCTATGGTTTTTGCCTCATAAATCACATCCTCGTCCGATTCCACATTTTTCTCGTTTGCGTAGATTACATCATTGCCCTTTTTCTTGGCAGAAAGAGGACAGTAGAAACATGATAGTTTGCAAAGGCCTGTTACCAACATAACCATCTTTCTTCCCTGTCTGCAGAACTTGCAGCCCTCAGGAAGTTCACCAGTGTATTTGGAGCCCTTCTCCAATTTCTTGATTTGCATTGAAGTGTGGATTGTGTTTTAATGGTTTTATAAGTTTTGATTTAATGAATCCAGAATATAGTCCAGTTTTATCGACAAATGACGGACACAATCTTAATATATTCATAATATATTACGAAACCTGGATAAGAAAACAGGTTCTTTAGTGTAGTTGAAATTTGATTAAATAAAAGTTCTGGGGGGTAATCCCATGGGTGAAGGTTCAGGATATGGTAAGGTGATTTTATTTAACGAGCACTTTGTGGTGTATGGTATACCAGCCATAGCATCTGCAATAGGTTCAAAAACCATTGCAAAGGTAGAGCAAATCGAAGGCCAGGGATGGTCCTTAGATGATGATAGACCTGCAACACCAGGATATAAAAAGGAGAAGATGGAGCATCAGAGAGATTCAATTGAAAGGATTCTTAAGGCCGCTGCAATCGATGTGAATCAAACCCCTATCAATATCTATCTTGTGGGGGACCTGAAGGCAGCAAGTGGGGTTGGAGCAAGTGCTGCTTCTTGCGCCGCCATTGCAAGGGCACTATCTGCAGAATTCAAACTGGGATTTTTGGATGAGAAGATCAACGAGATCGCATTTGAAGGCGAGAAGGGGTATCATGGTACTCCATCAGGGATAGACAACACCGTAGCAACTTTCGGTGGTCTTATATGGTTCAAGAAAGGTGTACCCAATATTATGGAGGGATTGACTTTAAAGCAACCTGTGGAGATAGTTATGGGTAATACCGGCATCGTAGCAAACACCAAAGAAGCTGTTGCTGGTGTTAGAGACAGAAAACAAAAAGATCCAGTAAAATACGATAGACTCTTTGGTGCAGCCAATGAACTGGCAAAATATGCAAGATCTGCATTGGTATCCTACGATCTTGAGACCGTGGGAAAGTTAATGGATAAGAATCATGAACTTTTACAGAGTATAGAGGTGTCCTCAACAGAGCTGGACTTTTTGGTGGAGGTTGCAAGGGAGCAGGGTGCATACGGTGCAAAGATGACAGGGGGGGGTTTGGGTGGATACATGGTGGCTTTGACACCAGGCGAGGAAATACAGGAGAGGGTTGCGAGGGCCATCGAGAAGGAGGGATTTGAAGCCCTGAGGACAGAAATAGGTGTATAGGAAGTGGTAACATGAATTTGCGTGAATTTTTAAATAAGCTGGAGGAAGTAGGAAAGTTATTTAGAATAAAAAGAGAAGTGAGCACAGAATATGAGATTGCCAACGTGATAAACACACTTTGCGAGCAACCAGTTATTTTCGAGAACGTGAAGGGGTATGAATTTCCAGTATTCAGTGGAATAACATCAACTAGGGATGTAATAGCAACGGGTCTTGGCACCACAAGGGAGAAATTGCTCTTTGCGTTGGTTGAATCATTGCGCAATCCAAAGGAGCCTGAGATCGTAGAGAATCCACCTTGTCAGGAAGTGGTGAACAAGGAACCGGATTTGGATAAGCTCCCAATTCTCATGCATCTACCTGGTGATGGTGGAAAATATGCGACAGCAACAGTTGCCATAATAAAGGATCCAGAGACAGGCAGAAATGCCTGCTACCACCGACTAATGCAGCTCGGAAAGAATAGATGCAGTGCCCGTTTGATACCAAAGCGGCAGACCAGGACAACCTACGATAAGACAGAAGGGGATTTGGAGATGGCAGTTTGCATCGGAAATTCGGTTCCAGTGATGGTTGCAGCGTCTTTGGGACCTCCTTCAGGTGTGGATGAGCTATCCATTGCAAATGCAATGATGGAGACGAAGTTGACTAAGTGTGTAACAAAAGATTTGGAGGTTCCAGCTGAATCAGAGATAGTCTTAGAGGGCAGGATAACAAGGGAGGTTGACAGGGAAGGTCCTTTTGTGGATTTGACTGAAACAAGAGATTTTGAAAGACAGGAGCCCGTGTTCGCGGTGGACTGCATAACACACAGGAATGGCGCTATGTACCAGGCACTGATTCCTGGAAGGATGGAGCACAAATTGCTTATGGGTATGCCAAAGGAGCCTACAATTTATGATGAGGTTAGCAAGGTTTGCAAGTGCAAGAACGTGCTCGTCACAATGGGCGGCGGCTCGTGGTTGCATGGTGTGGTCCAAATTGAAAAGGAGCATGCAGATGACGGAAAGAAGGCCATCGAGGCGGCGATGAAGGGTCATAAGAGCATGAAGCATGTCACCATCGTGGATGTAGATGTGGATATATACGATCCCATTGCCCTGGAATGGGCCCTCGCAACCAGATTCCAGGCCCACACAGATGTTGTGATGCTAACCGACCAACCAGGCTCTTCATTGGATCCAAGTGGGGATCATTCTGGTAAGAAAACGAAGACCACGAAGGTGGGATTGGATGCAACAATACCATCACATGTGGATCCCAGTAAATATGTGAAGGTTCAATACAAGGAAGTAGATTTAAATGATTACTGCAGGTAGCGGTAAATATAAAGTTTGGTTGAAAAAGGAGATCCTTTCGGGTGAATTACTGTTTATTCTTGGAGGAGGGGAAAGACCACATATTGGCGGGGTGGTGGTGATGGAGCCAGGGAAGGAGCCCGAGACCATCAAATTGGAGGGTCACTACGATCACATTGTCCTGGAACCAATTGCTAAGAAGGCATGTGAAAAATACAATACAAAAGTCGTGGTTGTTGGAGGTGTTCATGTGGATGAGGCCTCCAAAGATGAAATTGATATATTGGTAAAAAATTGTAAGGAGTTGGCAGAATGTATCTAACAAAGGATGAGGAAAAGATTCTTGAGGGTGAGAAGGGAGAGGTGCTTGAACGTATGTTCAGGCTCTTGACACGATTGGGAGATATCTATGGTGCTGACAAGATGATACCTGTAGGCTCGGTTCAGGTGGCAGGTGTATCATTTAAGTCAATAGGTGATCCAGGACTGGAGTTTCTGGAGGACTTTGCAGGAAAAGGTGCCAAGGTCCAGGTTCTGACATATCTGAATCCCGCTGGAATGGATTTAGAGGACTGGGACAAGCTAGGATTTCCAAAGGAATTTGCAGAAAAGCAGACCAGGATTATGAACGCATTCAAGAAAATGGGAATTGTGGTTACTTCCACGTGCACACCTTATCTGGCTGGAAACCTTCCTAGGTTCAGGGAGCATATTGCATGGTCAGAATCCTCGGCTGTGTCATTTGCAAATTCTGTAATTGGGGCAAGGACAAACCGCGAAGGAGGTCCATCTGCACTTGCAGCTGCACTATGCGGTGTGACCCCCAACTATGGATTGCATCTTGATGAAAACAGAAAGCCCAGTGTTGTGATAAACGTGGATGCCGATCTAAAGTACAATTCCAATTACGGTGCCCTGGGTTACCATGTTGGGAAACAGGTTAAGAAGGCGATACCGTTGTTTAAGGGTCTCTCTAATGCAAACACAGATCAGCTGAAAGCTCTTGGGGCTGCCATGGCCGCCTCTGGTGCAGTGGCACTTTATTATGTGGAAGATCAAACTCCTGAGGCCAATCAGCAGGATATCAATGGCCTAGAGACCATTGATGTCGGTGAGAAAAACCTTGATGAAACGTATGAAAAGCTCAACACCGGCAAGGAACCAGATATAGTGATCATGGGTTGTCCCCATGCCTCCCTTAGAGAGATATCCACATTGGCAGATAAGGTGGAAGGAAAGAACCTGACAAAACCAGTTTGGATATGCACATCCAGGATGGTCAAGGAGGCTGCCCAGAGAATGGGATTCAACGATACAATTGAAAAGGCAGGGGGAAAAATAGTGGCCGATACCTGCTGTGTTGTCTCTCCTATCGAGGAAATGGGATATAAAACCACTGGAGTTAATTCGGGCAAGGCTGCAAATTACCTTCCTGGCTTTTGCAAGCAAGAAGTGATATTTCGCGACATCGATATTCTGATTCAGGGGGCGTTAAAATGAAGGGAAGGACAATTTATCCAGGTACAGTAGAAGGGGAGGCCATTGTATCTAAAGAGCCCATTGGATTCTACGGTGGAATTGATGCCAAAACAGGGGATGTCATAGAAAAAGGGCACGAGCTCGAAGGGCAGAATGTCAAGGACAAGATACTTGTATTCCCTATGGGCAAGGGCTCAACCGTGGGTTCTTATGTGATATACGGTCTAAAGAAAAACGGTGTTGCTCCAAAGGCCATCGTAAACAAGGAAACAGAGACAATAGTGGCCACGGGAGTTATCCTTGCTGGTATTCCATGCGTGGATGGTATCGATATCGAGCAAATAAAATCTGGAGACAAGCTGAAAGTAAATGCTGACGAGGGGACAGTTGAGCATGGGTAAGACCCTTATTGTTGGTATCTCAGGAAGTTCGGGAGCTATCCTGGGAATCAGACTCCTAGAATTTTTAAAGGATAATGACTATGAGACGCACTTGATCATCACCCTCCCAGCTGAAAGTCTCATTACTCACGAGACCGAGTACAAGGTTGAGGATGTAAAAAAACTGGCCACATATGCTTATGACAATAAGGATTTGTTTGCACCCTGTGCATCAGGCTCATTTAAAACAGATGGAATGGTGATAATCCCTTGCAGCATGAAAACCCTGGCTGGAATCGCATCAGGATATTCTGACAATCTCTTGTTAAGATCAGCGGATGTATGCTTGAAGGAGAGAAGGAAGCTGGTTTTGGTGGCAAGGGAGACCCCTTTGAGCCTGATACATATAAAGAACATGTCTCGTGTGACAAAGGCTGGAGGTGTTATTTTACCACCTGTGCTCTCCTTTTATTCACAGCCAAAATCCATTGATGACATGGTGAGTCATGTTCTTGGGAAGGTATTGGATGTGATGGGTATAGAGAACGAGTTATTCGAGAGATGGGGATGAACCATCCCTAAACTTTTAATAGACCGAGTGTAGTTATCATTCCCATTCTATCAGTGGAGGAGGTGGTGGAGGTGGTGGAGGTGGTGGACTGTCCTCTTCAATTATCTTTTCTGATGATTTGCTTGTTTCTCTCGATGTTTCTAAATCCTTTTTCTGAGTTTGTTCTCCTTCTTTCGGTCCCTTATTTAATGCCAAATCTTTGGGTTCGGATTTTTTAAGCATCACAACCAGGACAGAAAGTATCAGATTAACGCTACCTAAGATCAGAACCAGGATTATTAACAACTCCAAAAACTGTACCCTATCCTCGATATCCTCCTCCTTGGATTTATCTTCAATGGATTCGGACAGATCATCGTTTACATCCTGTAATGTTTGAGTTAGTAATGTTATGTTCGAAAGAATATTATCCAATTTTAGAAGATCATCCAGAGTATTCCTGATAATACTTAATCTTTGATTCGAATCCTGGATATCTTTCAGCTGATTGTCCAAGAAATCATTTGTTGCAGTTAAATTGGTATTTAACTCGTTCAGGATGATTTCAAGCCATATTCTCAGTGCATCATTATCATCAGTCATGTTTAACAAAAGTGCTGTAAGTTGGTGGGAAAGTGAATTATTTATTTCTATGACTTCATCTGTAATGCTATCCAGTAGATTTTGCAACTCATAATACAATGTAACATTCGTTTCTTTCAAATGGGTAAGTATGTCCGCATTATCGATTTCATCTATTTTACCCAGGATATCTGACTCAGCACCCAAGATTTCGCTTTGAAGGGATGCATTGATGGTGGAAATTTGTAAAAGAAGGGCATCGATTTTTGCATCTAGGTCATTGATATTGCTGAGCGGGTTGGGATCTGATATATCGGGTACGCCGTCATTGTCGTCATCTGGATCCATATTGTTACCCACACCGTCATGATCTGTATCCAGCCATTCTGTATCATTTAATGGAAATTCATCGTTCACATCCAAATAACTATCATCGTCATCATCATAATCTGCATGATTTCCTATTCCATCACCGTCAGTATCGATATTTTCATTGGGATTTAATGGAAAGTCATCATTAGAATCTAAAACTGTATCACCGTCATCATCGCCATCCATGAGGTTACCTATGCCATCACAATCGGTATCGATATCGGGGATTCCTGATGACACATCAGAAAACGGTGATTGATTGGGCATCTCATCAGCTGCTGCGATCTTGTAATAGTAGGTGGTATGGGTGGAAAGTCCGTAGTGTGTGAATGATTCCGATCCCAAGATAACATTAGCAAGCCAGATAAATGTTGAATTATCTAAACTGTAATACAAAACATAATTTACAATATCGGGATCGATATTTGGATTCCAATCAAGAATAAGGGAATTTCCGGTCCTTGGATCAGATACAGTAAAACCAGTTGGTTTTTCCGGGGCTATGGTATCTGTCCATAATACCTTCCATCCAGAAAGATAGGGCGAGTGGGTACCGTTGCCAACAAAATGCGCTCTTAATCGTATGGTAGGGTGCACCCCCTCATCAATCCCAGAGATGTCGATATTTGCTCCAGTGAGATGTTCATATCCTAAAATTGGCTGATATGTTACTCCATCCAAAATTGTCGCATTCAGGAAATTGTCATCTCCAATGACAGTTTTATTTAAATAGAGAGAGTCCCAGGTATAGCCCGAAGGCAGGGTGATTTCAGATGATGTCAGATTCCCTGTTGTGATGCCCGAGCTTATATGGATCTCGTCTAGAGGAGATCTGGTCCAGGCACTCTGCACAAGAATCCCGAAACGGTATCTGACAGAATCCACCTGGAAATCATATTCGTGCTCTTTTACACCATCATAATAGAATTCAATGAAACCATCAGTGAAAACCACTTTGTAATCATGCCATCCGGTAACACTGGTTCCTATTTGCACACCTGATGATGTGATGTTGTTCCAGACCATGTATTGTCCTGCTGAGTTCTGATAGAGGCAAAGAAGCCAACTGCCATCAGTGGCATTAGAAATATAGAAATGGTAGTACATCCCGCTGGTTACAGTTTGAAGAACCTGGGACCATGTGAGGGTATGATTTTCTGTAAAGGAATCATTGGTTTGAATCATCTCAGCTCTCCAGGATGATCCCGGGGGATTAGCCTCAACCCTCAGTATATTACCACTTTTCCATAGTACATATCCTTCATCGAAAATATCCCATTTCAAGGCGTCTGGTGGATCTCCTTCCAAACCTGTGAAGTTATCGTAGAACATGTCCATCAATTTAAGACCATACCCGCAGGTTTCGATATTATCCCACAGGGCTATTCCTGTTGTATCATTGAAGGTATCCTCCCAACTTCCATAGCTGTCCTCCTCATGGATAACTGGTACTCCCTTTGCTAAATTGGTTATGCATGACAAACTTAAAAAACCGAGTAATAAAAGAACACCAATTGCCATTGATTTCTTGTTATTTATATTGCCTATCATTCTATCACCTCTTCATTTGGAGGTGGTGGAGGAGGAGGTGGGGGAGGTGGAAAAGGGGGTGTAGATTGTGTTTGTGGTGTAGGTTCCTCTTCTTTGATTTTATTCTCCTTGATAATCTCTTTAGGTTCCTCAGGTTCTGATGCCAGGGTAAAGGACTCTAAAGGCTCAGGTTCGACTTTGTTATAACTCTCAGAAATCTTGGTATCTTTTTGGATTTTCTTTCTTAATAAACTGATAGATGTCACTACTAAATTAACGATCAATAATAAAAGCACAATGAAAATGAAAAATTCCAATAATCGAATCCTATCCTCTATTTCCTCTTCTTTTGATTTATCCTCTGCCTTTGTCTTTAAATCATCGTTAACATCCTTCAATGCACTGTCAAGATCAAGAAGCTGTGATAATATGTTATCAAGCTTTGTTAGATTCGCCAGGGTGTTGTTGATTATTTCAATATTATTATCAGAGTCATCCAGTTCATTCGATTGGTTATAAAGGATATCGCTTGCAGCAGTCAACTGGGAGTTCAATTCGTTGGTTACCAATTCAAGCCATGCTCTTAAAGCATCGTTATCGTTTTTCAGACTGTCAAGGAGCATAGTTAATTCATCTGAAAGAGAAGAGTTCAATTCGATTACGTCATCTGTTATACTGTTCAGTATATCCTGGATCTCTGAAGATAAAGAATCATTCATCCCTTCGATATAGTTCAGTATAGGGCTCCAGTTGAGGTTATCCAACCTATTCAATATGTTGATTTCGGTCTCAGATATCCTATTAAAAAGGGAGTCATTTACGCTGGTAAGTTCTGCTGAAAGATCATCGATTCTCTCCTCAATATCATTTGCATCATTGAAGGGATACATATCAGAGATATCAGGGATTCCATCGTTATCATCATCGAGATCAGCGTTATTTCCTATACCATCGCAATCAGTATCCTTCCATTCACTTGAATTGAATGGAAAATCATCGATGGTATCATCATAACTGTCATTGTCATCGTCCAAATCTGCATTGTCAGCGATACCGTCACCATCCGAGTCAATCCACTCATTTTCGTTATAAGGGTATTCATCAATGGAATTTGGTACTGTATCGCCATCGATATCGTCATCGATTCTATTGCCAATACCATCCCCATCTGAATCGATGTCTAAGATGGTGCTCTTCACCTCTGAAAACGGTGACTGATTCGGTATCTCATCTACAGCTGCAATTTTGTAATAGTATTCAATTCCGGTTAAGAGGTTTGAATGAATGAATGAGAATGTGTTCTTATCGATATTGGCAAGTCTATAAAATGTAACATTGTCGGTGCTGTAATCCAAATAATAATATACAACATCAGGCTCCGGGTTGGGGTCCCAACTGATATTAAGTGAATCACCAGAATAAGGATCATTTACAGTCAAACCTGAAGGAGGCGAGGGCGCTATGGTATCGGCCCATGTAACCTTCCACCCATAAAGAACTGGTGTGCGATTGTCGTATCCTGTAAAATGGGCTTTTAACCGTATGGTGGGATAGGTTGTCGGGTCAATTGAGGATAAATTAATAGTAGATGCATTGAGATTATCAAATCCCGGAATTGCAAGGAAGGTAATGCCATCAAGAACCGACACATTAATAGTATTTCCATTTACCGGTTCCAGTTTATCGACCTCCAAGGATTCCCATGTCTGATCCTTTGGGATTACGATTTCTGTGGAGGTTAGATTGCCAGATGTGATACCTGAAGTGATTTGAATATCATCAGTATAAATTGTTGCAGAGGCTGGATCTAGTATATCCATACCGATTTGATACCTAACCGATTGCACATCAAAATAGTCATAAGAAAATTTTAATACATCATCCATATAAATTTCTAAATAACCACCATTGAAGGTAACCTTGTAATCGTGCCAGCCAGAGACTGAAGAACCCATCGAAGTTCCACTTGAGGTATAGTAATTATAAACTCCGTAATTTCCCAAATAATTCTGATAGATACCCAACAATGAATTACCACTTGATGCATTTTGAACGCGGAAATGATAATACATACCACCTCCAACGGTCTGAAGCTGCTGCCTCCATGTGAGGGTGTGTGGCAGTTTAAAATCCGATTTTGTCTGGACCTTCATATTGTGCCAGGTTCCATAGGGAGGGGAATCAGAGGATCTCATGCGGTTATTGTTTATTTCAAAAGTTCCACCTTGATGGATGATATCCCATTTTTTATCATCAGGGTATGTTCCGGTAGGTCCTGTAAAATTCTCATATAACATATCCATCAGTCGAATCTCACCCATATTCAGTTCTATGTTATCCCATGTTTCGATCCCTTTGTTATCCTCAAAATAATCCTCCCAATATCCATTGCTGTCCTCATCGATTATGATAGGGGCAGCTTTTGATTTTGTTATTAAACAATGAGTGGATATTGAACTTAATACAACCAAAAATATTACAATCCATATTTGAAAATTATTATTTGCTTGCTTGATATCTTGTGTACCATATAATTTCTTACCTATCCGTCCCATAGAATTACCTCCCCGTAGAGTTTGGGTTTTATAAGACCTATATGATTAACACATTTAAAATATTTAAAAATTGGGGGAATGAGGAGTTATTCCCTTGTTTCTGAAGATTAAAGCCCTTAATCAAAACAAAAATATACCATCAAGCCTTTTCCTTATCCGATATTAATGCCAGTGATATCCATCGAATACGACGATCTAATAGACCTTCTCGGCACCAAAATCGAGATGGAGAAGCTCCAGGAAATCATCCCGATGATGGGTGCCGATATTGGGAGGATAGATTACACGCAGATGGATATCGAATTCTTTCCTGACAGGCCAGATTTATATTCTGTGGAAGGAGTGGCCAGAGCATTAAGAGGATATCTGGAACTAGAGACCGGACTCAAGAAGTATCCAATTGGTGAGTCTGATGTCAAGCTCATAGTTGATCCAACTGTAAATGAGGTGAGACCCTATATTGTAAGCGGCCTTGTTCGCGACGTAACCATGACAGACTTTTTTATTACATCCTTAATGGATATGCAGGAGAAACTGCACCTCACTTTGGGAAGAAAGAGAGCCAAGATGGCAATAGGGGTCCACGACTATCGGGATATCACCCCGCCATTCACCTATAAGGCTGTTGATCCTGAGAGCATCCAGTTCGTACCCCTCGGAAAGAATGAGACCATGGATTTGGAGGAGATTCTGAGAAAACACGAAAAAGGCCGGGACTATGCCTGGACATTGGAGGGTTTTGCTCGCTATCCCATAATCCTAGATTCTAACAACGAGGTCCTTTCATTTCCACCCATAATCAATGGCACTCTGACTACAGTGACCGAAGACACAAAGGATATCTTCTTAGACCTAACAGGCACCGACATGAATGCAGTAAACCAGGCATTGAACATAATAGCAACTGCACTGGCTGAACGGGGAGGAAAAATTGAGAAGGTTGAGGTTGTTTATCAGGATGAGAGCATCAATACCCCAAACTTAGAACCAGAGAAAATGGACCTTGATTTGGGATATGTCAATTCTATGCTGGGCATTAATATTTCTGTGGATGAAGCGGCCTCACATCTTGAAAAGATGCGCTTTGGTGCAGAGAAAAAAGGTGATATAATAACTACCCTTGTACCAGCATACAGGGGTGATATTCTACATCCTATCGACTTGGTGGAGGATATCGCCATTAGTTATGGCTACATGAAATTTGAGCCTGAGCTGCCCTCGGCTATGACATTTGGAAGGCCCATGGAGATAATCGAATTTTGTAGGAAATTGAGGATGATAATGGTGGGCTATGGATTCTTCGAGGTGCTGACCCTCACCCTCTCTAGTATAAAGGAGCAGTTCGAAAAAATGGGAGTAGAGCCAATTGATGTTGCCCTGGCCAACGACCCTCTAACAGAGGAACACAGCTGCCTTAGGGTTTCCTTGCTTCCTAGCCTCCTACGAACTCTACAGGCCAATAGACACAGGGATCTTCCTCAAAAAATTTTTGAAGTTGGAATAACTGTCCCAGAAGAACATAATGTGTACAAGCTGGCCGGTGTCTCAATACACCCAAAGGCCAGTTTTACTGAGGTGAAATCCCTTGTTGAGGGGATATTAAGGCCTTTGGGGATTCCTTACACCATTAATCCGCTTTATAGGGGTAGTTACATAGAAGGAAGATGTGCATCTGTTGAAATTGGGGATGAGACCTTGGGATTTTTCGGTGAATTGCACCCACAGGTCATTACTAATTTTGATCTGTCGAGTCCCATTTCTGCATTCGAGTTGGATGTTGAGAAATTAATGGTTCATAGAAATAGAGAATGATATTTTAATCCTTCCTTAAGAAAATATGTTTTTTGGTTCTCTCCTTCAAAAACGAAAACTTGATAACAATCCACCATATATGGCTGAAAGTGCACAGGAATGCTGAGGTAGCTAAGCCAGGTCCCC
The DNA here is from genome assembly GCA_020348445.1 of Thermoplasmata archaeon. Lineage (GTDB taxonomy): Archaea > Thermoplasmatota > Thermoplasmata. The sequence continues at coordinate 2,568,624 of CP070751.1, read as the reverse complement.
GTGGTGGCCTTTGGCCCCCACTTGCCCTGGGCTTATCTCCCCCAGACTGAGATTCGCTTAATGCTGAGGTAGCTAAGCCAGGCTTACGGCGCCGGCCTTGAGAGTTCAAACGAAACGAAAAAGACCCTGATAGCCGGTGGTGCTCTGCACCGCGGGAGTTCGAATCTCCTCCTCAGCGTTTTTCATTTTTATTCAAGTAGAGCTGAGGATTAAAAGCAACGTTAAATTGATGGAGATTCGAACCAGTAGGAGGCCACATAACAGTATCATTGAGCAAAGGTCACCTACGACGGCTCGAATCCCCCCCTCCTTTTACTATTTGATTCTTTTTGCATAAATTTTATAAGCTATTATCTAATTTACCGACCTCGCGGGTGATTCTCTATGGTGCAAGAGCGTATCAAGACCTATATTGAGGGATTTGATGAAAAGATGAATGGCGGGATTCCACGGGGCCACAATATTCTCATTTTGGGTGAACCTGGCACCATGAAATCCTCGGTAGCGTTTTACATAATATTCAAAAACGCTCAAATGAACAACTTAAAAGGTGCATACATAACTTTAGAGCAAAGCAGAGAGGGTCTTCTGGATCACATAGCAACCATGGGACTAAATTTCAACGAGGTGAAGGATAATATCAGTTTGGTGGATCTATCGCTGATTAGGAAGAATCTGGATAAACTGGGACAGCAGACCTGGGCTCAAATATTCAAGATGTACGCCCAGAATCTCAAAAAGAACATGGATTACGATATATTGGTCCTAGACACCTTACCCGTTTTGGAGCTTTTGGCGAACTTTGCGGAGCCGAGAAACGACCTTTTCCACCTCTTTGAATGGCTAAAGGAACTGGACTCAACCACAATCCTAATCTCAGAAATGAGTCAGAGTGCAAGGGACTTCGGGAAATACGGCGAGGATTTTCTGGCTGATGGTATAATCCACCTGACAATGGAGAACGTGGACGGCGTTACAATACAAAGAAGAATTAGATGCGTTAAGATGAGGAGTACCAACCACAGTCCAGATTATTACACCCTGCTTTATGGTGATGGAGAGTTTCAGGTAACAAGGGTTATTACTGAGAAAACTGAGTTCTAAAGGCAAAAGAACCGCTTATTTTATACGATCAGATATCGGTTTTATCCTCATCCAAAGAATAATAGATAGGTGGGAAAAACACCCAACCGACACCTTAATCTATCATTATCCCCATTCAACATCAAGGTGAGACCATGCCAAGATACAAGTTTAGGATGATGGGTTTGCCGCCAAACCAGGGCACGAAATCTGTAAACGTGCCGAAGGAAGCATCATGCAAGGACACAAAGAACCTCCTAAGAAATGCCTATAAGATTCACCAGGCTTTGGTGATTCAGCTAATCTATAAGGGCCAGCCCATTTCCGATAATGATGTGTTTTCAAAGAAGTTGAATGATCTGGGCCACAAACCTGAAAAGGATACCATTACCATCATTACTCAACAAGCGGGTGGTTGGATTTTCCAGTGATAAAAAAGATATGGCAAGGTATGCCAGACATCTTTCCCTTGAGGGTTGGGACCAAGACGTCATTTCTTCTTCCCATGTGCTAATCGTTGGTATAGGGGCATTGGGTTGTGAGATTGCAAAGAACCTTGCTTTAGTGGGTGTTGGGAATCTAATTTTGATAGACATGGATACTATCGAGACCTCGAACCTTTCGAGGCAGATGCTTTTTACTGACAATGATAGAGGCAGACTCAAAGCTGAGGTAGCCAAAGAAAAACTGAAGATTCTAAATCCGGATGTTAGTATCGAAACCTATACCCAAAAATTTCAAGATTTACCAATGAGTGTATTCGAGGGTGTGGATCTCATTGCAGGAGGCCTGGACTCTTTTTCCGCAAGGTTCGCTTTAAACAGGTTGGCACATGAATTGTGCAAGCCATATGTTGATGGAGCTGCAACTGGTTTCAAGGGAAATGTCCAGGTGATAATCCCGGAAGGTGATCCTCTCTTAAAAGATGCAACTCCCTGTCTTCGATGCTTCTTTCCCATACCTCCAGCAGATGAAAAGGTGTACGTTGCTTGTTCTATCCCAGGCGAACCCCGAAGCCGGGAGCAGTGTATACTCAAGGCTGAGGACGAGTTCGTAAAAGAGCATGGTATTCATAAAGAATATTCAGACAAGGAACTTGATATGATTGCGAAAATCGCATCCAGGCTTTCAAAGGAATCCCCGCATACGAAGGCCGAAGAATTCATGCCCCATGAGGTGGAGAATATAATAGAGAACAAAATCCCTTCCATATTGACTGTCAATGCGGTCATATCGGCTATAGTCTCCCATGAGGTGCTGAAAATCCTTCACCGCCTTTCGGGCCTTAATATTGGTGAGATAATGTCACCCTCATATCTTGAATATAGCTCTTCTTACGGGATATTCACCCCTGTGGAAATCTCCAAGGATGAGAATTGTGCTGTATGCGGAAAGGAAAGGGTGAAATTGAGCCTTAAAATGAAGAGTGATTCTACTTTTGCTGATATGTTATCATCGCTTAAAAAAGAAGGAGTGGATTTGAAAGAGACGGTCTTGATCACCAAGATCATAGATGGATCAGTGATCGCAGCTCCCGGCCAAGACATCATGGGAAGTAGATTGTCTGATCTACCAATCCAAAATCGTGATATACTCAGAGCCACATACACATCTGTCGATGAAAACGGCAAACTGAAGCGAGAACAAGCTGAGTTCATTATTGAGATGGAGGGCTAGTATTGGCGGATTTCGAGCGCATAGAGAGGGATTATTTTGAAGCCTTGCAACGCTTTCAGAATGATAGATACGTTATAATAGAGCTTTGGCCTGGGGCGTCTTTCGTTGGTCATTTGAAGGTTACGATTTATGGCGCAGAGGAAACACCCTATGAAGACGGAAGGTTCGTTTTCGAGATCAAGACCTTCAACAATTACCCGTTCTATCCACCAGGCGTGTTCTGCCATACCAGAATATGGCATCCCAATATAGACATCAACAGAGCCCCTCCGACACAGAGCTTTTGGAAGGACAATGTATGTTTTGATATCATTAACCCGGACAGGATAGGGAAGGTGGATCCCGAGAGTAAAACCATGGGATGGACACCCACAAAAGATTTGTCCATGCTCATTGAATGTCTGAAACTCATGATACATTGCTATCCTCCTTTCTTCAATCCGGACGATCCCCTAAACAGAGAGGCTGGAGCCCAGTATAAATACAATAAAGATGAATTCGATAATAAGGCCAAGGAGTGGACACAGAATTATGCCTAAGAAAAAGAGGATTAAGGTCAAAAGAAAGAAATCTAAAAGGAAGCTCAAAAAGGAGTCCTCCCAATTGAGGGAAGAAATAGAAAAAGAACCCAGGGAAATTGAGGAAGAGATAGAAAAAGAGCCCAAAGAAATCGAGGAAAAGAAAGAAGAGAAAATCGAGCAAAGGCCCAAGGAAATGGAGGAAAAGAAAGAGAAAGAAATAGACGATTATCTATCAGAGCTTGATGAACTGGCTGAAACTGATATACAAGAAGTTGCTATGAAAGGGGCATTAGAGGAAAAGGAGGAGATCCCCCCAAAAGAAAAGGAAAAGGTTTTAATCAGTTATAGGGCCTTGAACAAAGTGCTTAGGCATGGAATGAGGTTTTCCAATCCCAAGGCACCACGAAAGGATTGGGTGGAATGCATGGGATTTCTCGTTGGGAATGTGGACGATTCCAAAGTACAGATAATGGATGCAATTCCCATTGTTCACGGTAGTTTGGTTGAGGTAGAATTCCAAAATGAGCACTATGCCAAAGCCGACGAGATAAACCAAGACCTGACAGATGAAAACTGGATTGTTGGATGGTATCACACGCACCCAGGCCATGGGCTGTTTTTATCCCCTGTGGACAGGGTCAATCACTCTGGCTACCAATCCTTGAATCCCAAAGCCGTGGCAATAGTCTTTGATCCATCTAAATTCAAAGAAGGAATTCAACTCAATGAATATCTGAAGATTTTCAGGTTAAAATCACCTGAGTTGGGGGAGAAATCGGAGTTTGTCGAGATAGAGAATGTTGAGGTAGAGCATATCATACAGGATGTATTGGATTGTATGGTGGAAGCTACAATGCTTCTTGCTGAGGGCTATCCATTGGTTCTTGAGTACAAGGAGGAATACGCGAGGCCGAAACACGTTTTAACTGAAAAGGTGGAGAATCTGGAGAAGACCATCGATGAAATGGGTAAGTTCGTCCAGAAGATACAAAAAGATATGCAATCTGTGGGCATTAAACTGGAGTCGCACCAAAAATCCACGGACAAGGCAATTGATAAGCTAAAAAAGGATCATAAGAAGGAAAAGCGCAAGAAAGCCGCTAAATGCGAATTCTGTGGATATGATTCCATAATGCCAGGTGATTCAAGCTGCGCAAACTGCGGGATAGAACTTTGATTTTTTATTTGAGATAAGAATTTATATCTGATATTTAAAACACAGCAGTAAAATCCAATGGAAAACTTTTTATTGCGCTTATGCGGTTATTTTGATTAAAGAAGAGGCACTTTCATGATAGGTTTCCCATCCTTGTTATCTAAAAAAATTTGCGCTTTGTCATTTCTTATACCTATGATTCCCATATGGGTACCAAAAAATAAATTTTCTCGATCATCAGAAAAGGACGTGGAATCCGGATTCCAGCACAAACTAAGAACTGTTGTGCAAAAAACAAAAGAATGTGCTATCTGCAGGCGGGGTGGTGCCGATTACGAACATATATGCGGTGTGGCCTTCCATAAGGGTTGCATCGAGCAGTATTTTAATGCCATATCTGGTGTCGACGGTGCAGAGAGAATATGCCCCCATTGCTACATTCCCGTTCCTTTAGATCTCGAGCCTGGTAAAGAGACCGCTGTAGAGGTCAGCCTGATACCTGAAGAGATCTACAACCAGTATCTTGAATTAAGTGATGAATTCTCTTTGGCTTTAATCGACGGCAGCATCAGGGACATCTCGGTGTTTTTAAACTCGCCAGACGGTGAGCAGTACTTTGTCAATATAGATTTTGAATATTACCCAAAAAAGCCAACCTTCTCCTTTACTGATGAGCTCCTTGTGAATATCGACGGTTTAGATGAATTGCTTGAAAATCTGAACAACTGGGATCCCAAGTCCCCTCCAAGACTTGTGGATGTGCTTTATAATATACAATCCAGGATAAAACCATCTGAAGAAATAAAGGAAGAAGATCCTGAGAGGGAGGATAAGCAATCCGAGGTAAAGGAAATTGAAAATGGTAAAAAGTCAAGTGAAGAGAAAAATGAAGAGGTTGTCGAGGTTCTACCTGAGGGGGAATTTATCGAGGTAACTCCACAATCCTCAGATATCGATTCAGAAGAGGTGTTTGAGGTAAAGGAGGTTCTTCCTGAAACATTTTTTGAAATTGAGCCATCTTACGATTTTGAGATACCAGATGCAGAAGCCACTGAAGATTCCTTCGAGAACGAGGAGGCGATTTCGCAGTATCTGGACCTTTCCAACAATTTCTCTTTGGAGTTGGTCGGAGATAAAATGTATCATGTAGTAGTCTACCTTTCATGTCTGGATGCTGGGATTTACAACATCTATCCCGTTACCATAAATTATAAGGAGTTCCCGAAAAAACCATCCATAACCTTCACTGATGATCTGTTGATCAGGATCCGCGGTATTGAAGAAATCTTCAAGAAATTGAAGCACTGGGAGGATGTGTTTACACCTAATCTCGTGGATATTCTACAGGGTATAGAGGTTAGGCTGGTGGAGGATTCCATGATAGAAAGTGAATTCGAGGTCATCAAAAGGGAGTATCGAGCCGAAAGATTGAGCAAGAACAGGTTCCTTATAAGGATATCAACATATGGACCGAAATTTATCGATATCGATATGGATTTAAGAGGATACCCCTCTCCCCCTGTGGTAACTTTACCTAAAGAACTGAAAGGCTTGGATATAGAGGAACTGGAGGGAATCAAAAAATGGCCCAAGAAACCGCAAAAGAGGATAATGGATGTTCTTCGGAACCTCTCCCAGGTCATAAATAATATATATAGAAGAGAGTTCGAAGAATTACTACTGAGATTGGTTACTGAAGATTTTGAGGTAGTGGATGGTGGATATAAGGTTACAATACCAGTTCCCTCGTCTACGGGAGATATTTTAGGGGAAGCAGCACCCAAAATTAAACGGATCCAGTTAAATATCAAGGTCCCACAGGCCTACCCACTTGTTCCCCCCGAGATTTTAGTCGATATTGGTGATCTAGAACTTAAGGAATCTGTAAAAGCCTTTTTTACTGATATATTGAAATCTTGGGCCCCCAGTATGTTTTTAGTTGATGCAATAAATAGGCTTTCTTTATCTTTATGGAATACATCCTTGTTCAAATGTTTAATATGCGGTCAAAAAGAATGTCCAGTATGTGGCCTTCCTCTTTTAACGCAACCTGTTGTGGAAACCAAGGACCTTTGCGAGATGCCCTGCATTCAATGCAAAAAGCCTTATCACGTACATTGTTTACACAATTCAATAGAGGAGGGAATTACAGAATGCGGGTATTGTCAAAAAGATCTTGGAAATTTTTTGAAAAGGAATCTTTTCCAGATCGTGAGTTAGAAACTCCATATTTTGGGATATTGCGATTGACAAAGATAAAAAAAAACTGTCATGGGATGAAAATTGATGGACAATTTACGTACCAAATCTTCTCTGTCTCTTCTGGTAAGATCTAATCGCCCTAAGAAACTCTACTTTTCTAAATCCAGGCCAGTATATGTCAGCAAAATACAGTTCTGAGTATGCCAACTGCCATAAAAGGAAGTTTGATACCCTCTCCTCACCAGATGTCCGAAGCACAAGATCAGGGTCTGGTAGATCAGCTGTATAAAGATAAGAAGAAAATACCTTCTCATCAATATCATCGGAATTCAGGTTTCCGTTCTTTACATCATCTGCAATGTTTTTGATGGCCCTTAATATCTCCTCCCTGCTACCGTAGGCCACGGCGATATTGAAGAAGTAATTATCGTAATCCTTTGTTTTTTCCTCGGCATAGGCTATGGCATCCTGGACCTCTTTTGGTAATAGGTTCCTCTGTCCCAAGGCTCTCACTCTTATTCCATGTTTATGAGCCCTTTCATCATCACCGGCCCTTCGAAAATTTTCTGTAAATAGCGCCATTAGCTTGTCTATTTCCTGGGTCTTTCTCTTCAGATTCTCTGTGGAGAATGCAAATACAGTGAGGATCTTAACCCCTACTTCCAGGCACCAATCAGTTACCTCCTCCAGTTTATCCTTACCCTTAAGATGCCCATCTGTTGGTTCAATACCCAATTCCCTGGCAAACCTCCTGTTGCCGTCCATTATAATGGCTATGTGTTTTGGGATAGGTCCCTCTTGGACCTCCTTAAGTAGCCTCTTTTCATAGGTTTGATACGCCACATTTGAGAGAGCTTGGGTTATATCGCTTACGTAAATACCTCCAGATTGATATCTTAAACATCTTATTATACCCGAACATATACATTAATTTTTGGTTTTTTTGGGTTTTTTCCAGGTTCACATGGTCAAATCTGGCATTTAAACATCCCTGAAAATCCCTCTCGAATAGAAAAAACAAAAAACCTCTATGCTTATACCTTTTGGTTGTGCTGCCATAATGCAGGGGTAGCCCACTAGAGTTGTCCTTCAGACCCCTCTGTGCCCAGGAAACCACAATTCGATGATAAATGCTTTGGTTTCCTTGGGAAGTGAACTTGGCTACCCCCTCAGGTGGAATCCGCTTAAATGCGGGGGTAGCCAAGCATGGCCAACGGCGCAGGACTTAAGATCCTAGGTGTAAGGGTTCAATTTACGCGCCTTGTTTGGACATCCTGTCCAGAAGTGGTTCAAGGGTTCGAATCCCTTCCCCCGCACCTTAAATTATTTTTAAATTGAATGCGATGCGGGGGACTTGTGTTCAAGTTATACTAATACATCAATTTTGTCTTAAGCTCAGACACCACAAAATGGCTGTGTGTCCGAGTTATGTTATTATTCAACTTTAATCTTAATCTCGGACACACCCTTCCCCCGCCCTATGTTATTTTATGTTTGCATTCGGTAATGCTTTATGTCAGAGTTTTATTACAAACAGGACATACAGTGCTTTCCATTGGAATCTGAGTTCCACAAAATCTGCAATACTTTGTCTCTATCGGCTCCGGCGTAACGGCTTTTGGTTGTACTGCACCATCAGGGGTGGGCTCAGGCTGTGTAACCTCTCCATCGGGTTTTGGCTCACCTTCCACGGGGGCACCAGGGGGCTGTCCTGGGGATGGTTGATAAGGCGGATATGGTTGGTATGGGTACGATGGATATGGAGGCATTCCTTGGGTGTCGGTGGGCGGTGGGACAGGTTCTAACTCCCCTTTCTTTATACGATTATAAGGGATGAAATATCCAATTAAAAGAATTACTGAGCCTATAACACCTAGGCCCTCTATCAAACTGATGTCACCAATACCTTCGTAGAATTCGTCCTCTCGATCATCTTCTGGCGTACCTTCCAGTTTTTCGGCTAGGTCATCTAATAATGGTAGGGTATAAATAATCACCGCTATCGAGACTACAATTGAAACGATGAAAGCGATATAGAGGACTTTCTTACCAATGTCATTCTCGAGATTGTATACAAGTAAAATTGACCCAATGGTAATCAATAAACTACCTACAAATGAAATGATCATCCCTGTCTTCATGGCTTTGGCCATGGCAATGTAATCAAATGTGACTTCTGCCTCTCCGTTCTCCACACCGCTTGAGATTCCAGCAAATGCAGATATCATCGATCCAACTATCACTATAAAAAAACCAATTATAAGGGCAATTATTGAGTAAACAACAAATTGGGAGTGTTTATCACCGAACTCCCTCCTACCAGTGATCATGAGGATCCATCCTGCCAGCATGAGAATGAAAGCAAAGAAACCCAGGATTCCTGGTATTAGCGCCCCCGGTGAAAGGCCTGAACCTCCCAAACTGGATGCTGCGATGCTTCCCAGAGTTGAAAAGATGGCGAGCAACATGCCTATTATAATCAATAACAATCCCATCTGTGTTTTATTTTCCATGATTCTCCCTCAATATCATCTTCACTATTTCCTACATTATTGTCAAGATATAAAATTGTTCCCTTCTTTATCACACTGGATTACATAAATCCAAGGACCACCAAAAGGTATAACCATATCTAAGTCTATTACCCCCATATAAGGAGGGCAAGGTATGAAAGTTCTAAGTGTTGGAGGCGGAGCAAGAGAACATGCGATAGTAAAAGCCTTAGTAAAATCCAATACCGAGATATATTCGGTTATGAAGAACCGTAATCCTGGTATTGCCAAGCTGAGTAAGGACACGTTGTACGAAAAAGAGACAGAAGTTGAGAAAGTTACAGAATGGGCAAAGTCCAAGGGGGTTGATTTTGCGTTTATCGGACCCGAGGCACCTTTGGGTGTGGGAATCGTGGATGAACTTGAGAAATCGGGCATTCCAAGTGTAGGTCCGAGCAAGAGCGCATCTCAGATAGAGATATCAAAGCAGTACATGCGGGATTTGATGGCAAAGCACAACCTCCCTGGGATGGTTGACTATCGGGTTTTCGATAATGTATCAGAGGCAGAGACATTTTTAAAGGACTACAACAAAGAGGTTGTGGTAAAACCCATAGGTCTTACTGGTGGCAAAGGCGTGAAGATCATGGGCGAGCATTTGTTGAACATGGAGGGTGTTTTGGATTACTGCAGGGAAATCAATGAAAATAAAATTGGGGGCTCATCGAGCTTTGTAATCGAGGAGAAGATGGTTGGAGAGGAACTCACGCTCCAGGCATTTTGCGATGGAAGCCACCTGTTACCAATGCCAGCAGTGCAAGATCATAAGCGGGCATATGAAGGCGACATCGGGCCCAATACTGGTGGTATGGGTTCCTATTCTCAGGAAGATGGTCTGTTACCCTTTCTGACAAAAGAGGAATACGATAATTGCGTGGATATAATGCAGAGCATAATAGATGCCATGAAGGAAGAAGGAACGCCATACAAGGGCATCCTCTATGGCCAGTTCATCCTCACAACCAAAGGACTAAAGGTGCTGGAGTGCAATGCACGGTTCGGGGACCCAGAGGCCATGAATGTCCTTCCGCTTTTGACCTCGGACTTTGCAGAAATCTGCAGCGGAATTATCGATGGTAATTTGGCGTCTAAAAAGGCTATGTTCGCAAACAAGGCCAGTGTCTGCAAGTACATCGTTCCAAAGGGTTACGGTGTAGAATCACTTGTGGGAGAGAAAGTGGTAGTAGACGAGGCCGAAATCGAAAATAGCGGTGCAGAGCTTTTCTTTGCATCTGTGAATCAGAGGGATGACCAGATCTATACGACCTCTTCACGGTCATTGGCTGTAGTGGGCATCGATGACAGTATATTCGATGCAGAGAAAATCGCCGAAAATGCGCTTTCCCATGTAAAAGGCAACGTCTTCATGAGGCACGACATTGGCAAGAAGGAGTTAATAGAGAAAAGAATCGAGCATATGAAGGAATTGAGAGGGGAATAGATCAATAAACTAAGATAATCAGTGGGCGTAGGCAAGATTCAGGTTCATTCAGATTTTTCTTCCTCTTTCTCCTCTACCTTCTTGTCCTCATCAGGTATGGTCTTTTTCTTCTTCTTTTTTTTCTTTTTCTTCTTGCTCTTTTTCCTTTTTCTTGCCACGATAACTACAATTATCAAAATCACGATGATCAGAATTAATATATAAGGCAAAAGGTCCTCTGTGGTGATATCATCGGAATCACCATCCTCTTCTTCCTTAAATGAATAGGCGGTAAGGTTCATTTCATAAAATATATCTTCTGAGAAGCGAGTTGTCTTGATTATGTTTTTTACTTTCTCAGAATACCAGAATTGGTCTATTACACCTGTGCCAACGTCTATTTCGATTTTATAGCAATCAAATGTACCTGCGGCAACTGTAACTGATTCTTCAGCTATAACAGAATAATTAATACTTTCTGAGATGAGGTAGGTTCCCAGCCCTTCTAAACTTACATTCTTGGTGTAGGAAGAGGTCCATTTCTTGCCAACCAGAATAGGGAAATCGTATTCCTTCTTTAAAGGTGTGTAAGTGTTATTCCCATTAATATTTCTATTAGGAGCAATATGGGAAATCTCCTCTTTTACAGTGGCTAAATTGCTCGTTTGAATGTATTTATTTTTTTGATCAATGACTTGAAATTGATCTTGAACTTGATTTATCATCGCAATGGATGTTATGTTTACAACATATACATCATAAGCCATTCCATTCATTTCTATAGTAGTTATTTCAATAACCTTGACAGTGAGATTGACTGTGGTGTTCTGCTCCTGACCTTTATAATCCCACCTGTATCCCACCTTCCACTGGGGTAATTCTGCATCAGAAAATGCAGTTTGGGTGGAATAGGGCATCAGAAAGATACTCACCACAATGACATAAAATAAAATCGTTGGCTTTCTCAAACTATCACCAGGCACATGATCTCGGAGGTTATTAATTGAATTGGTATATAACATATACGGTGTTAATTGCGAAATAATTAAATAATTCTCGAGTTTAGTAAAAAAAACTATATTATCTACAAATCTCCAGTTCCCAGGTCAGTTCTTCACAACTTGTACCTTTTTAGCTCATATGAAGGACCAATCTTTATCCTGGCGTCAACGACATTACAGCATCTTCCTTTCTCGAATACGACAAGGGGATTGACATCCAGTTCTTCTATCTCTGGGAAATCCTCCACCAATCTGGAAAGTCTTTGAATATACTCCTCTATGGAATCGATATCTGCTGGCTCCTCGCCCCTGATTCCTGAGAGCAAAGGATAGCTCTTTATGCTCTTGATCATCTCCTGGGCATCCAAATCCGTAATCGGAGCTATCCTGAAGGTCACATCCTTGAGAACTTCCACATATATGCCGCCTAAACCGAACATGATCAATGGTCCAAAATTGGGATCGAGACTCATACCCAATATCGTTTCTTTACCGCCTTTTACCATGGCTTGAACCACGATGCCATCTATCTTTGTTGCAGAAGTAGTTTGTCCCACCTCCTTGAGGATTTGCTTATAACCCTCTCTTACCTCTTTCTCGTCTTTAAGATCTAAAGCCACGCCTTTGGCATCTGATTTATGTATGATTTCATCGGAGGCGATCTTTAAAGCCACTGGGAATCCAATACGCTTTGCGATGTTTGCCGCTTCATCCTCACCTTTCGCCAATTGCGATTGCGGGAAGCTGAATCCATAGGCAATTAAAATCTCCTTCACCTCGTTTTGAGAAAGATATGTTCTCCCCGCGTCTTTTGCCTTCGAGATGATATTTTGGACCATTTCCTTATCTACATCAAACTGCCTAATATCCCCCTCCCTTCTGCGTCTGTATTCGTTGAATTTATACATGCCTGCTATTGATTTTGCCGCAGATTCGGGGAAAAGGTAGGCAGGGATGTTGTTCTTTTCAAGTTCCTGGATGCTTGTGAGCACCTCCTCTCGACCCATGAAGCAGCCAAGGACTGGTTTATGATATTTTGCACTCACATTTGATATGGCTAATGCGACATCCAATGCTCTGCTCATTAAAGGCGGTACAAATATGGTAATTACTGCATCAACGTTCTTATCCTTTAATACGGCATCCAAGGCCTTCTCGTAACGCTCTGGCCCTCCATCTCCAAGGATATCAACAGGATTTTGGGTGCTGGCTTCCTCGGGCAGCGCATTTTTCAATTTTTGGTATGTCTCATCCTCGAATGTGCTCATATCAAGGCCAAGACTGACGCATGCATCAGTGGCGATTATACCTGGCCCACCTGCATTTGAAACTATTGCCACCCTTTTTCCCTCAGGTAATGGCTGATTGGAAAAGGCCAGCGCATAATCAAACAGCTCTTCAATTGAGGTGGCTCTCAGAACCCCGCATTGCTCAAAAAGTGCATCAACAGCCACATCCAAGCCAGCAAGGGCCCCGGTATGGGAAGAGGCGGCTTTTGCCCCTGCCCTGGTTCTGCCTGCCTTGACCGCGATAACGGGCTTTTTCTTGGTCAGCCTCCTTGCAATCTTAACGAATTTCCTTGGGTTGCCGAAACTCTCCAAATACATGAGAATTATGTTCGTGTTTTCATCATTCTCCAGGTCCATCAACATGTCATTGCCTGAGACATCAGCCTTGTTTCCCATGCTGATGAATTTCGAGAATCCGATTTTAAGCTCGTCTGCGTATTCCAGGATAATGTTGCCCAGGGCACCGCTTTGGGACATGAAACCCACATGCCCGTCGAGAGGTAATGTGGATCCAAATGTGGCATCCATCCTGATATCCTTGGCTGTGTTAATTACGCCCATACAGTTCGGGCCAACTAGCCTCATATCATATTTTTTAATCAAACCTACAAGTTCTTTTTCAAGCTGAATTCCTTTTTCCCCTATCTCCTTGAATCCCGCTGAAATTACCACGATGCCTTTTACTCCCTTTTCTCCACATTCGGAAACAACGGAGAGGACATTTTCCTTTGGAATAACTATGATGGTCAAATCCACTCCGTCGGGGATCGTGGATACATTGGGGTAACACTTTATGCTGTTGACATACTCAGCTTTAGGGTTCACTGGGTATACGGGCCCGTTGAAGCCGTAGGCCACTAGGTTATGGAGTACCTCCCTTCCAATGGTACCTTCTTTTCTTGATGTGCCTACAACCGCTATTGAGCGTGGTTTGAATATGGCATCTAGGTTCTCGGACATGGAAATTCAATCCTCGGGAGTAATGATACAATTATGGTTTATAATCTTTATCTCTTCATTTATGTAATTATATTGACCACCACAAAACCCCCACCGCCAAAATCCCCACCTCCCGCCCAAAAATTATTATAAACAAGAAGAGCCGGAAAATATAAGCCATTTTAAAAATCCAAAACATTTTAAGGCAATCCGTAGATTACGCGGTAATGCCCGCAATAGAAATCAAAAACCTCCAAAAGAGATTTGGAAGAAAGAAGGTTTTATGCGACTTGAACTTGGAAGCCGAATCTGGTGAGTTCCTTGTTATGTTTGGACCAAATGGTGCTGGAAAAACAACTCTTATCAAGATTCTATCCACTCTTTCAAGACCCTCATCCGGAAATGTGATCATAAATGGATTTGACATCAAAGAGGAGTCAATGGAAGTGAGAAGCACAATAGGTGTTTTGTCCCACAATCCATTTCTTTATGATGATCTCACCTTAAAGGAGAATCTGATTTTCTATTCAAGGATGTACAAATTAAAAAAGGATGAGAAAACATTAAAAACCTTGGCTGATGAGGTGGGATTATTACATAGAATGAATGATAGGGTGGGTCAATTCTCTAGAGGTATGAAACAAAGGGCTGCTGTTGCAAGAGTAATTCTTCATAATCCCCCGGTTCTCCTATTAGACGAGCCCTACACCGGCCTTGATTATAAGGCTTGGGAGATGTTGACAGACATTCTTAGGAAGTTCCATGAGGAGGGTAAAACCATATTCTTGATAACTCACAATGTTGAACTTGGCCATAGAATCGGAGAAAGACTGGCGATACTTGTCAATGGAAAGGTTGCCTTTGAATGCGAGAAGAAGAATATGGATATAGAGGCTTTCAAGGGGAAGTACCATGGCCTTATGGGGGCTCAAAAATGATGTCTCAGGGCCTGGCAATAGCCATTAAGGACATAAAAACCGAATTCAGGACAAAGGAGATGGTATTCTCCATGCTTGTGTTTTCGTTATTCGTCATGGTAGCCTTTTATTTTGCATTTTACTTCTATTCTCTTTCGTCAGAGGCCCTGGAACCTCTTGTTTCACCCATATTATGGGTTACATTTTTCTTCGCGGGAATGTTCGGCCTTCTCACCTCGTTTTCAAAAGAAAAAGACCGGGGTTCATTGGAGGGTCTTATGTTGTGTCCCATGGACAGGTCGGCAATATACTTCGGTAAAGTTTTGTCCAATTACTTTCTAATACTTCTTGTTGACATCTTTGCGTTGATTTTCTTTGTTTTATTCTTTTCATATGACTTTAACGGGAATTTACTCCCAGTCCTAGTGGTGGTGTTTCTGGGTACTTTTTGTTTTGTCGTTTCAGGAACCCTCATTTCGGGAATTGCGGTAAATGCCCAGGATATTAGGGGTGTGTTGATACCAATATTATTAATACCTATTATCCTATTAACAGTGTTAATGCCTTCTGTAAACGCCACATCGAAGGCTTTAGAGGGCGATATTATAGATGCAATACCCGAGTTGAGGATATTGGGAGTGTTTGCTGTAATATACATCGCAATCGCATATCTCCTGTTCGATTTTGTCTTAGAGGAATGATGATGAAGTTCGATAAAAGGTTGGAGACAGTTATTCTGATTCTCACAGTATTCTTTGTCTTGCTTTCAATATATACAGCTCTGATCTATACCCCTGAGGTCAGGGAAGAAGATGGCTGGAGTGCGCCAAAAGCACAGAAAATCTTCTACTTTCATGTTCCAGCAGCTTGGGTATCGTTTTTGGCTTTCGGAGTGGTCTTCATAATGTCAGTACTATATCTTAAAAACAGCTTAAGAAAATGGGATACCATAGCATTTGCCTCTGCCGAAATCGGTGTTGTTTTCTGCACCCTTGCCATTGTAACAGGTCCAATATGGGGAAAAGCAGAGTGGGGTGTTTACTGGAGGTGGGAGGACACCAAGCTCACTATAACGTTCGTTTTATGGCTGATTTTCTTGGCATATCTATTACTGAGAGGGGGTGTGGAAAGCGAGAATAAAGCCAGGCTTGCAGCTGTTTTCGGAATCATTGGTTTTGCATGTGTTCCCTTGTCGTTCATATCTTCAAGGATATGGCAGAGCATGCATCCAAATGTTGTGGCAACAAGTGAGGGGTCCATGTCTTCTGAAACAGGAATCGGTCTTTTAGTTGGTGTTGTAGCTTTCTCATTTCTGTATATGTTCATGTTGAGAAAACGCATAGCAATTCAAGAAATGGCCTCAAAAATTGAGGATTTAAAGGAAAAGATTGGAGGGATATGATGGGTGAACTTGAGGCTTTGTATATTGGCTATTCGATCATATGGTTGGGACTTTTTGGATATCTTGTATATCTTCATATGAAACAGGTAAAACTAGCAAATGAACTGAAGTTACTTGAAGAGATGGTGAAAAAAGAATGAATGTAAGTACGAAGCAAGAAGGGGAAATTACCGAGGATGAAACCGCGCATGACTCCCAAAAAGAATCTGGGGAAGAGCCTGAGGATGAATCACATGAGGAAGTAGGGGAGGATACCCAAGAAGAACCAAAGAAAGAGACAAAACCCAAGCGAAAACGGTTCTTTTCCAGAAGAAACAAGGTTCTTATCGTGGTGGCCATAGTGGCAATTGCCTTGATAGTGGTTCTATGGGGTGCCGCACCACCTGATTATGACGAGGTAAGGGATATCGTAAAAAATAGAGGTAAATACCTAGGTGATGAGGTCACAGTGAAGGGAAAGGTGGGCAATTGGACTGGAGGTAAGAACTTCACACTTGTGGATGATAAAAATGCGTCATTCGCAATATTTGTTGTCCATGAAAAGGCAATGCCCGAAGGATTTGCGGAAGGTAAGGTGGTCGTGGTGGAGGGGAAGCTCGAGGAAGGTGAATTTGGGCTTACCATTATATCAACAAAAATTCAGGTTGGCTGCCCTTCAAAATATTGATTTTCTTTTACTTATTAAACACCTGGGTTAAAGTATTCATTTTAAGAAATATTAGGAAAAGGAATAGTTATCCGGCAGTTGCAAATGCTGTGTTGCTGTAGTCCGATTCTACAGTTGAGCCGTCTGGGCATGTCTTGTACGATGTCACTACATACGTGTAGGTCTGTCCCTTTATTACATTCTTATCAAGGTATTTTATCGAAGTTGAACTGGCTATGAATGTATATTTTTCATTCTGAAAGTAATATACATTGTATCCTTCTGCATCATCCACAGGTATCCAGGTGAGCTCGATGGACCCCCCGCCCTTCTTCACATATTTTGCCGATAATTCTGTAGGTGGATCAATGGTGCATGGGGGTGCTGGAACCTGCCCAACCTGTTCCATCAAAACAGGCTCAGCTCCTCCATTATGAAGCCAAAGGTCCCATATCGCATCACCCCATCCCTTTAGATTTGCAAAGAAGGGATCGGTTTGTATGATGTATGGCGGATCTCCACCTGCCCCATTACCCACGAGTGTACCACCCACACCGTTAATCTCATCACGCAAAAATTCGATATATTCTTTTGATGTTGTCTGATAATAGAGTGTCGCGTACCAGGTGACCGTGCCTGTAGGTTTGATCACTGTTACTTCATCATAACCCCCAGCGTATTCAGCTGCTGTGAAGTAATCGGGAGCATCCTGCCCCTCCCATCTGGGCTGTGCATGCCTATCATACATACCGGATGTGTCGAATCCCTTTGGAGGAATTCTATTATCTTTATAGCGGTCTGTAGCCAGTGCAAAATGGAATGACTTTGTCTCACCTGTAAGGTTACTTGACATTTCACATTCCCATACGAGTTCTTCATGTGTTTTTGTAAGGACTCCCCCTGAAACATAAACCTCGTTTCCGCTGCCATCTTGGGTGGTTACCAGAGATTCGTAGGGATTGATTTCACTAATAAGATTTCCATTTACGTCATAGAACTTAACATTTAGGAACATCCTTCGACCTTCTGGGAAACCTGAAATGAGCTTGTGGCCTCCGTTGTTTTGAACTCTAATCGTAGCTTTGGTGTCGGTCTCGGAAACTATACTAAGATTAGCTGCCATTTCAAGCTGCTGGATTGCCCTATTCGAGCCATCGACAAGAGCCTGACCGTGTCCTTGAAGTCCCGTAACATCTATCTGTGCTCCCTGGTACTTCTGACCTGAGAGAATAGCGTAGTTATATGGGTCATACACAGGCCCGCTTTGGTCGGTTGTTGCCAGAATATTTGAAATCCATGCATTACCACCTGTGAGATCATGTAGGGGTAGATCGTCCCTTGTGGGTGCTCCTTTCTTGTTGCAGCCCATTCCAGTCACATCCCTCATGTGACAGTCCTGACATGTATCTGCCCATGGTACTCCAGGTATATTAGTTGCAGACCCTCCACTTCCATAATCACTTAATAGAAACTCGCTATTGGTTCTCTCAACATGGAAATAGGATGCAGCAGCCTGTTTTTCAGGTACATCAGGTCCAATAAGTGCACTTGCTAACACCGGATTTGAAACATCATGACACGTTGCGCAAAAACTCTTGCTTTGATGAAAACGCGAGTAATAAACCCCGTGCCTAGCTTTGGGATCTGAGAAAGGTCCCCGTTTGTTATTTGCTGATGGATCGACAAAATACTGTCCTGATGTAGCCTCTATATAATTTGGTAGGCTTCCATCACCATAATAAGTGGGAAGATTTGTTGATGGATTAAGATAAGAAGTTGCATCATATAGTCTATGGTTACTAAGAACCTCTATGTCTCTTTGGTAGGTTTCCTCTGCCATTGTATAGGCCGTGGTCCCCGGAATCTCGGCTGGCACATCAGGCTGCCTCAATCCGGCCAATGGATCCACCATCCTGTGACAGAAATCGCATTGAACTCCGTCATAATCCTTGCCTTGAAGACCTGCTGTGTTCGTGGGCTCACTTCTTCCCTCAAGCCACCCAACAGGCGAGTGGCACCTAATGCAGATATCCTGTGCATTTGGATTGCCCACTGCCCATATAGCATCTTGACCTGAGACGGTCAGGCATGCTAGCCATAATGGATCCCTTGCGGATTGGGCCATCATGGAACCTCTCCAGGTATGAGCTGGTTCCACACCTGGATTGTATCCCCCATGGCAATTATCGCATTTATCAACAGTCTGAAATGTCCCTGCATTACCAGGTTGTGTTCCAGGCATGAAGACAGTATGATCCTCAGCAACAGGTTTTTCGTTCCAAGCCATTGCAGTCTGCACAATTATCACAACACCGATTAATACCAGTAAAAATACCAATAAATTCAATTTTGTGATTCTCACTTTCTTTCCCTCCTAAACCTTGTGCCTTTCCGTCTTCGTTTTATCGTTTTTCGAACAAACGAAGACAATGGGGAAATTGTTTTTTTAATTTATATATTTTTGGGATATGTAATGTCAAGGGACATAGGTAACATCGAAATGGTTGTTATATAGTTCATTTGGAAAATCAGATATGCCCATATGGTAACGAGAATCATTATACCATG
>CP070751.1:2540327-2549151 GCA_020348445.1 Thermoplasmata archaeon | reverse complement strand
CTCTCCTTGAGGGCCTTCGCTGTGCTGGACATCAAGGACTGGGTCCGGTTCGACTGGAGGATGGACGCCGACGGGGAGATCTACTTCCTCGAGGCGAACCCCCTCCCCGGCATAGACTACGACGAGGAGAAGGACGAGCTCAGCTTCTACCCCATGATGTTCTACGCTGCGGGGATGGACTACAGCGAGATGGTGAATAGGGTCGTCGAAGTGGCCCTAAGGCGTTACGGTCTAAGGTAGGCGGAAAAAACTTTTGACGCGCGCCCGCTGGAAAACCACTGATACAATATCGTTGTTCAATCAATACTTACATTTCTCTGGGATTGTTTCCCTTGCTATTCTCTCGAAGGTAGGAATCTGATCTGGTGCAAAGAACGGATAATAGAAGATCAACTCGTTTATTCCGATGGTTGTGTATCGATCCACTATCTCAACAAAGTTATCCTCTGAGGCAAATGCTGTCCCCGCCTCTGAGCCAAAAACTAGCAACGAACGACGGATCGACCTCGGGTCTCGGCCTATCTCAGCACAGTACCTGTCAAGCAACTCACACCTTGTCCGGGTCTTCTCAAGCACAACCTCTGGAGGAGCCCCGAATACATCACCAACGGAGTTCCATGAATCCGCATACCTCGCTGCAATCTTGAGCATAGACTTCCCCATGGCTGCAATTGTAATTGGCGGACGTGGTTTCTGGACAGTATCTGGAGCCATAATTGTACCTTCAAGCCGATAGTACTGTCCACTGTAGCTTGACACCTTGTTCCGAAGAAGCATATCGATAATCTCTACCTGTTCTCGAAAGCGTGCTACACGTTCAGGGGCTGGCCAATCATCGATCCCTGTCATCTTGTACACTGGGTCAGAGACACCGGATGCACCTGCACCTAGGCCAAGTTCAAGTCGCCCGTTAGAGATATGGTCAACTGTGAGCGCCTGGCGTGCAAGAACCGCTGGGTTCCGTAAAGGGATTGAGGTAACTAAAGTTCCTATTCGTATATGTGAAGTTGCGGTTGCGAGAGCCGATAGAAGCGTCCATGACTCGAACCACGGCTCTGAAGGATTCGCATAGTTTACAAAATGGTCTGCCAGCCAAACGCTGTCAAAACCAAGGTTTTCAATCAGTCGCCAACGCTTAACCTCTTCTTGCCACGGAAGATGCTGAAGAGTCACAATCCCAAACCTGATATCTCGCCCCATCGATCTCACGTCACTCAACTGCGTTCAACCGAGATAAAAGCTAAACTCACATACGGTAATCACACATCGTTACGCACACGTGCTTCCTCTGGGACAGCGGGAAACCCTAATTTTCATCCGTTCACAATTTTAGAGCGTGAGTAAGGTTATTTCATTCTAGTTGTGCTCTAGTTGCTTACCATTCAAGATGTGTCAATGTATCACCTAGTGCTGATGGTTATATTTACCCTCTTTTTGACACATTGATGAATTTTGCACAAAAGCGATTTCGCGCGCCAACCTCTCTATTTGAGAGGGGTGCGCGTAGGATCAAAGTGTTTGAGAAGCGGGATCTGGGTTCCATTTATTATCAAGTCAGCTAATAGCCTGCCAACTATTGGCGATAGCGTTATGCCATAGTCATAGTGACCGCATGTTGTGTAAAGACCATCATCTAGGTGACCCACAAAAGGCAACTCATCGGGTGTCTTGTCACATATCCCTGTCCACTGCCTTATGATCCTGAGATGCCTAAAGTTTGGTAATATGGATATGGTCTCTTCAGCAAACTCGTTGAGGAACTTGGAAGTGGTCTCGGAGAGATCATAGCCTGGTGACATATATCCCAAAGTGCCTAGCACCTCGCCCCGCATCGTCTGGGCTATCTGATAGTCTTTCGACAGCCTCTCAATTGTGGGCCCGAAGAAGGGTCTAATAGGTTCGCTTATGAGCACTTCCTTCCTTAGAGGGGTCAGGTGAATCTCAAAGCCCATCTGACCCAAGAGCTCGGAAGAATTGGCTCCGCACGCTATCACAACATTCTCTGCCTCATACGAATCCTTTTCTGCCTCGATCTTGTAGCCTTCGGAGGATCTGCTGATTTTCTTAACCCAGTTCTGTTTCTCGACCTTCCCCTTCATTCGCTTAATCGACTCTAAGAAAGCCCATACTAATCCATAGGGATGGACGATGCCTTCACTTGGGGAGAAAAAGCCGCCTAACAGGCCATTTGAATCGATAAACGACCACCGTTTGTTTATCGTATCAGGGCTTAGGAACTCATCCCTCAGGTTGTGGCTTCGAAAATATGATTGGTACTTTTCAAGCGTTCTGAGTTCATCCTCATTTTTCGCTATCATGAGGCAACCACTCTTTCTAAAGAAGGTGTTGATTCCAGTCTCGCTAGAGAGGCTGCCATGAAGTTTCAAGCCTTCATGGGCTATCCTGATCAGATCCTCGTTGCCTTTTCCGATAGCATGATGAATACGCTCCTTTAGTATCCCCATACTTCTGCCTGTGGAACCGGCATTAAGGTAGTCCCCTTCCAGGACTATTGACTTCATACCTCTCTTGATCAGATTATAGCCCACGCTGAGACCCATAGCCCCGCCGCCGATGATCACAGCATCGTATCTGGGAGACATACCCCTCACTCAAGGATCCGAATAGCCCTGACCTCGTAAGATAGCTCAGGGTCGTCCATCTCCACCGTGACGACCCAGCGTGGATATGCATCCCCCTTGGCCTGATAGGTGGGGTTGACTATCCTCCCCTCTCCCACCACCTTACCTGACCTGTCTAGAAGTTGTGCCTTGTCCCCTATTTTCGGCTCAGGCAAGAATTCGTAGGGCATCGTAACATATCCTTTCCCGTCCTCGATTCGCTGCATGAAGATAGACATACCAGGGCATATAGCCACACACTGTGTACAACCTGTGCATACGTCCCAATCCACGACTCCGGGCTTACAGAGCCCTTCCTTCGATATCGCGCCAAATTTACAAGCTTGCACGCAAGGGTTGCAGGGTATCTCCTCGGTACACTCTATTATGCAGACCCGCTTTTCCTTCACCTTCTCTATGGGGGGAAGAGCTCTTGACTTCTGTAGTTCCTCTCTAGTACTGTATCCCCTTTGAGCCGCGTTCTGCTCATCCTGCAAAGCTACTTTATCACCTCCTCAATGTTTTCAACCGTAATTTTCTGCAGGGCGGCCTTGATATCCGAGCTGAATGGGGACCCTCGATCCTCCTCCAACGCATGCTCGTACTCGTCGATCTTCGCTGAAACCTCTTCATCGGCGTAGCCTAAGGATCGTGCTGCATAGAGGCCAGCTAGTCCGCCTTCCAAGACGGCCGTTGTAGCCTCTTCCACGCCTCCACAGTCGCCCGCTATATACGCGTTCTCGGCAAATCTGAATTGCATATCCCTTACAGGCACAAATCCGCCGAGTTCTGATGAATAGACCATCTTGGGGTTGAAGAGCTGAATGAGGTCGTATGAAGGGGTAAGCCCAACACCCATGCATATAAAATCACAGTCTAATCTCTTCTCCGTACCCTCAATGGGCCTATATTTCTCGTCGAGCTCCGTGATCAATGCCCCAGTAACCCTTTGCTTGCCTAAAGCTCTTAGTATGGTATGCCGAGTGATGATAGGAACCCCGTGCCTCCTGATCTTCGCGGCGTGCACTAGGTAACCACTCACCCTCCTGAAGCTGGGCGCGACAATGGCCTCGACACCGATCCCAGCCTGGAGAAGTTGGTATGCCACTATGAGACTGACATTACCAGTGCCCAACATTAAGCCCTTTTTTCCAGGTTTGACACCATATATATTGAGAAGGGTCTGTACCCCACCAGCGCCATAAATACCGGGGAGATCGTTGTTTTCGAAGAGGAGGGTCTTTTCATAGGCTCCTACAGCAACAATATATTTTTTCGCCTTGACCATCAAACCCCTATCAGTCGATCTTAGCATCAGCATTTTATTCTCCATCGGGTAATAGGCGATGGCATTGGTTTTTGGGAGAACTCTGACCGTCTTTAATTTACTTATTTTCTCCACCATCTCTTTGCCTAACTTGAACCCTCGTTTTCCCGCGGCGTACTTCACATCGCTGAAGAACATATGTGTCTGCCTGTTCAGCTGTCCCCCTAATTGTTCTTTGTCATCTATGACAATAACATCATCACATCTCTGTCCAGCTTCTAACGCTGCAGAGAGGCCAGCTGGACCGCCCCCCACGATTAGAAGTTCGGTAGAAAATTCGTCATCAATCCCCATAATCTCTTCTCCGGATTCCTCGATTTTTTTAGAGAAGGACCCTTGGCCAGTGAACTGACGAATAATCTTCATGGCTGGCTTGTAGATGATTCCTGGCTTCGTGAACATCCTATTGTACGCTAGGGGGGAGAGGTTCAATAGGTTGAGAAAAGGTGCGAATTTATCTGCAAAAGTCTTCTGACGCCTCAAATGCATTCCGTCTTTTACCTTTGTGATGCACGTTCTCACATTTGGCACTCCGTCTACTTCCATCATGCAAGAAGAGCAACGACCAATAGCGCAGAAGAATCCCCTCGGCCTGTGATACTTTATGCTTCTGCTGAAAACTCGCACACCATTAGCGTACATGGCAGCGAGTATGGTTTCGTTTTCAAAAGCCTTCATTGGTTTCCCGTCGAGGTAGAGAGTGACCTCTTTTCCTCTCTCAAACTCGAGGATGGGATGTTTGTATACTCTCCAGTCTTCCAAAACTCCCACGACTTCAGATACTTTTCTTACTCAGGCTTATCAAACACCCAAGAGGTATGGGATCCAAAGGAGGCCTTATTCTAGTAAGCTCTGATATCTTCTTACCCTTCTTCCTCGCAAGTATGTCCAAAGAATGTAACATACAAAATTTACCCTGGCAATGTCCTGTGGTCACACCACTTATCCGTTTCAGAGTCTCAAGATCATCGTATCCGGCATCTATAGCAGCCTCTAGATCTTCTTCCGTTACATCGTGACAACGACAGACAATTGTTTTCATATCTACCTTCCATCAAACTACCTACTAGCCAGAAATTTATACATTGCTTGTCTCGCGCGCAATTTTGAAAGTTTATGCATATTTTCAAATGGTTCTTATTCTACGGCGTACGCAGGCAGATTAAATAATTCACGTCTCGGACGCAGCTACCAACCCTTCAGATGCTCCAAAACACTATCTTAATTTTAAAATAAAAATGGTACGTACGCGAGTACTCGCAAAAACAAAGTAAATTTATATTTATTTTAATGATAATTTATAATTAGGAGAAAATTAAATGGTACGAATAATCGGTTATGGCGAGGACTTCCTCACTTTTTGGGCTGTCCAAGAGAGACTTGAATTAATCCTTGAGAAACTATGAGATAAAACAGATCCAGAAGATTGTACTGTTTTTTATCGCCCCAGTTTCGGTAGAAGCCAATACGGTGAGTTCGATGCGATCATAGTGACTTCAAATATGGTATATCTAGTCGAGAGTAAGTGGAGATGGCTTCTACGGCCTCCGAAAAGTTCACTTAAACTAA
Organism: Thermoplasmata archaeon; assembly: GCA_020348445.1. GTDB lineage: Archaea > Thermoplasmatota > Thermoplasmata. The sequence goes on along the minus strand of CP070751.1, from coordinate 2,543,634 downwards.
GAGATAGCCAAATTCGTCGTCATGAAATATTGGCTTGGTATCATAGGAACTGGATGGAAGAAGATTGGGGAGAATGTATTATGAAATATAGAGCTGAGTTTGAGAAGAAGTTTCAATGTAAAATTGCTCCAATTGGAAGTTTGCTAAGCCATAATCTTCAAACTATCTTGAAATATGTTAGAGGTAAAGAACTTAGGAATGTGCTACTTTACATTCACATGGGAGAACTACCTGAGATAGAAACCAACTTCGAGGTTGTGGATTTAAAATATAAACCAACGGATGGTAATTTTATTGCACTAGGTGAGCCAGTAGCTTAACTGTACGCGTGATTAGTACGCGCGATGATATGAGAAGAAGTTTATCCATAAGGCGCTCAGTCCATACCATGAGCGCCCATATTTGCGGATCATTGGCTTTCTTCTTATGTGGGCTGGTTATAATGAGCTTTTGTATAAACTTGTGAACTGGTACTTTTAATTTGTGTCCGTTTTAAAACTGTTATTTATTTTTGCACTCATTTATTGATAACTTTTTTTACTTTTAATTTATTTATTGTTTTTTTGTATGTATCTATGCGTGTGTTCAGAAAATCCTTATTTATTGGACGAGGCAAAGCTTCAAGATAATTATTGGCAATTACTTCTAGGCAATCATCTTCTCTAATATTTGTGTATAATTCTTCTAATTCACCAGCTATCTCTTTATGTAATGATAAAGCAGGTTTTGCACGCGCATCATTTCTAATTTTATAATAAAATTTTCTTAACCATTTATTACTATTTATGTCTCTGATGTATTCTTTGAGTAAATTAAAGTTAGTATCTCCTTTTTTATTGATTAACAATGGCGCGTACTTATATTTAATGGGCATACTTATTGGCTTCCACTTGACTTCGCAAAATTCTTCTATTTTTATAGGATCATATAATTCATATACATTTGTAATAATTGGCGTTATATAGACTAATTTTCTTCCCTCATTTCCTGCTTGAGCAAAAGCAAGTTTAGAATTAAGAAGTTGTTTCGCATTTATTATTCGCATCAAGTCTGTTTTGTGACATCCAGTGCATCCAAAACTACCAAATTCCCAAAAAGGATCTGAACGCCTATCGTTCATACTTTCAGGAGTACGTAGAGTTACAATAAACATTTTTATTTTATTCATAATTATTCACTTGTAATAATGAAATATTTTGATCTTTGAACCATGAATAGAATTGTTCTGGTTTAAGGAATGATGGGGGAACTATGCTTCTCTGAATATATCCATTTTTAACAAATAATCCTCCCCAGGCTGTAAGAAGATCATTCCTAACTCTATAAGCTCTATTTCTATATTCTCCTATGGGAATACATCGCTCTAGTCTACCTGATAAATTGGGTTTTGCTCGAACGATTATGTCAGTCATACTTATATTCTGTTTACGAGTATGTGCGTTTTCATGCCATCGTTCTTTCGGGACATCCATTGCCCAGTTAATTTCATCAATAATGTACAATCCCATTAACGCATAGACTAATTTGTGCTGACTAGGTTTTATCGGTCTTAAACCACCATAGAAAGCGATTAGATCTCCTTCATCCATGGTGGTAATTCCTGAACCTCGACGAGTCCCGACATCACCATACGTTAAATACTCAAAATCAGGATCGAGATGTGCATATTGATTTTCCAGTGCTGTTGGAAATCTTAAATCATTGTATAAATCTTTACCATAATTTTTACAAAATTCATTCAAATAAAATATGATTTCCTCATAATCATCTGGAGTCTGGTCGTAAGCTGGAATAGGCACATAAATAAATTTTCTTGTTTCAGGATCAACAGGAGCATTCCAATTTCCACGTGTTGAATCTATCCCTATTCGAACAAGAATTCCTTTCATAACTGTAAATTTAATATATAATTAATATATTTTTTATGTTTAATTAATTCATTACCTTATATCTGTGCACGTATAATAGCATGCAAAATGATCTGATATTCATCTTATCATTTTTTCACAAAATTGAATAACATGCTTTACTTGGTGTTTCTGATGAATTTCAGGATTGATCAAAACCTCACCTTCAAGCGCGCAGATAATGTTCTCTTTTCAAAATTCCAACGCCGCGATCGACCCCGAGCCGACCCCAAAATTCACAGGAACAACCAAAAAACGTTCAAAAAACAGATGAAAAACCAGAACGAAGACAACATAAGAATCATATAAAGGCGAAAAGATGTTGACCTGAAAATTATCTCGTCCCCGGAAAATCAATATGACCTGCCACCGACGCGCGCAAAGTGCGAGTAGCTAGCCGCTGGAAATTTAAGATCTTTACAGAACATCTTTATCCTGTTTCAGGTTCATATCATGAAGGTTGAAAAGAGGAGATGGCATCCTACCTTTTCAGGGTCAAGGCCGATTGGGATCCCAGGAATCTATGGCGGGACATCGTCATAGGCGGAGCACGCTCCCTCGAAGACCTCCACAGAGCCATCAACACCTCATTCGAAATAGGCTTCGATCACCTATGGTTCTTCGGAACCAACAGAGATTTCTGGAGGAGCCGTAAGATGTACAAGTCTCCAAAGGATTTTGAAAACTTGCCCAAATGGATGGAATACTGGGATCGCCTCTCGGGGAGAAGCGAGGCTGAGACGAACGCTGCTGGTGTCTCCATCGACGAGCTCAACCTCAAGGTTGGGGACAGACTGTGCTATCTATTCGACTACGCGGACGAGTGGCGTTTCTACCTCATCCTAAAAAAGATACTTGAGGACGAACCTTCCCAAAAGGAGCCAGTGATCGTGAAAGGTAAAGGTGAAATATTCGGGTAGTACGTCGCATTAGATACATGTGGAGATCTCCCGATTAACTCGATGTCTCCATCATCCTGTCCACCCTGATGCATAGGAAGCGCATATGGGATACGGGGTACAGCTTGTTCCTCTTGCCACGAGGGATCTTAAAACCATCGCGCTCTCAGTTAACGAACTCTAAACACAAGGCGGAGAAACTCCCATAATCGATCCATGGATTCCAACATTCGTCTTGAGGATTTTATTTATAACACAATAAATGGTTCTACTGTCGGCGTCTTGAGATGTCGCTGGATAACAAGCGCGCGCGGTGGAGTTTATATCCAATGCGCCCTCGACTTCATTCTGTTCTCCGTCTTCCTCACCATGACGGACCTGACCATCATAGGTGTCGGCCTGTTCTCCGTCCCCGCAATAGATTTTGATATTTGGTGAGTATATGAAAAAGAAGCAGATAATATTCGTTTTTTTCATTAGTTTTTTCTGGTTAAATTCTCT
>CP070751.1:2535537-2540227 GCA_020348445.1 Thermoplasmata archaeon | reverse complement strand
TAATACTCAAAGTCCTTATTTCCTGCACAACTAGCCTCCTTCAATAGTTCTTAATAACTAAACTCCCACTCCAGCCCTCTCCTTTTTAGGTTAACCAACAACCTCCTCTGTTAATTTTTTTTCACCTTTATTCGTTTTTTAATATCCTTAGCAGCCATATAAAGCCTATTAACATTTTGCTGAAACTCTTCAAATTCTTCCTCTTTTATCCATACTTTTTCTTCTTTTTCTGAAGCATGAAAAGTCTGAATCGTGCTTAAAAATTTTAATATATTTCCTGCCCAACCCTTCAAGACATTCAACTCTGTCCCAACGTTAACATCATCCGAACTCCAAGTTTCTATTTTATCCATTAGGTTTTTAACTCTTTCATACTCTTTATCTATTTGTTCAATCTTCATCTTTTGTTGTTTATTTTATTTAAAAATATGGGGAGCAACTTAAAAAACATGCCTTTTCTTCTCTATTATCAAACTTTATGACTGCCCCCTGAAAAATAAGCCTCTCACATCGCCAGAGAGCGATGATCTCAATACTGTGAATAGTTTTTTTATATATGACATCTTCTCATTATGGGAGCCTTTTCATTCTATCAATGCCTCGTTTAATCGCTTTTCTGAATATCATAGTCGGTCTATGTTCATATTTCAGCCATCTATAGACTTGCCTCGGGGTAACTTCAATAAATCTGGAGGCCGTAATGGCCGATAATTTCTTTTCTTCCATGACTCGCCTTAATTCTTCGATTAATTCATCCATATTTACCTCTATGAGGTAAGTATAGTCGAAGTCATGACAATTGTCAAGTCTATTAGGGCAAATGGCTAGAAAGAACTTTACTTCTCTCTCCTTAAGCACCCAATCCTTCAGTGCTCTTTTTCAACTAGGGAAGCCAGGGCTTTAGGAGATTTAGCTTCCAGTTGCAAAATATTCACAAGATTTTAATTGATATTAAACATTGGATAATATTTATGGCAAGATTAGATTTGTATGTAGTAATTCCCTAATTTTTTTTGTATCTGGGTCAAAATAATGTCCCTTCTGTATTGGTATCCAAACCCCTCTATAATTTTTACATAGTATAATTAAGTATGTTAAGCCAATCTGAGCATCATACAATGTAAGTCTGCCAATCAAATCACTGTTATTATTTTCCCATTTCATCACAATAATGTGTCCCTTCAATCTCCTTCTTCTGAAAACTCTTTCTCTATAAAGAATTGCGTTTGTAGTTATTCCAAAAAACCTATCTCCGTTACCTTGGTCATCCCTGATGAAGTTTCTCAATCCATTAAAATCTTCTCTCAAAACAAACTTTCTTCCCATATGATATGTTAAATAATTAAATACAATTTTAGATAATCCTCTATACACTATTCTATCAATTCGTGCCTTTACATAAACTGGAATTTTACCTCTTGGCATATTCTGAATTTCTTCATATATTTTCTCGATTTTTATGTTTATCCCTTTATCTTTTAATAATTTCACAAGAAGTTCTATATCCCCATAAAATACAATCTTTTTATTGTTTAATTGATAACCCTGATTCTCAAGTTCTTGTCTTTCTGGAATTTCTTTTTCAGTAAAATAATCATATTTCTTTCTCTCAGGATGAAAGAACCCAACTTGAGTAATGGCTTCTAATCCAGGCTCATCAGCGTTATTTGAATCTTTTAAAACAACATGCACTCCCCCCAATTCTCCTACCCTGCCTATCTTCATTTTTACCCTTCTATACAATGGCTCCTTTTTAGACCTAATTCCATAATTGTATCTCGCAATCCCTTCTAATGAGTCTCTTCCAAGATAAAGCTCAATGTTTTCGCCAAAATATTGATTGCAATCGTCACAGACAAGTTTATTTAATGTCAAATTATTTTGGAATCTCCCAAATGCTTGTGGTATTACATGGTCAGTGCTTCGGAAAAGACTCTTGCTTTTATCTTCTAAACAATAGATACACTTCATTCCCCCTCCCCCCAAAAGTAAAATTTATTTTATTATAATCTGATTACATCTTATATCTTTTTTCTGATCCTTTATCAAACAATTTTCTTAATACATTCAAATAATCATATTGAAACTTCTATGAAAAACTAGCTTTTATTTTCTCTACTGAGCCGCTAATCCGCTCAGCCATTTTTTCAACCTAGGGAAGCCAGGGCTTTAAGGGATTTGGGTTCCACTAAACTCTTAACTATAGCTTAGGAAATATTATGTGTTGTCCAAATTTGCTGACATCAAATAATTTAAAGGTATCAGTAATGATTTTTGATCTCATTAAGTATTTGTTGCGACATTGATTCATTACCGAACTTACCAATTCTAATCGCTATTTCAGTAAGATTGTCGCTTTTTCTTTTAAGGTTTATATTAATATTCTTGTCATCAGCAGTAACTGCGACAAGCTTAGCAGAAAGGTAATCTTTTTCCTTAGTCTTAACAGTAAGCCCCATATCTTTTATCGCTGCTTGGGTTGCATCCCATAACCTATCAAGGGAAATCTCTTCATCTGATTTTAATTCCCCCCCTAAATAGGCAACTGCACCAGCCCCTGCAGCACCTCCTACAAGTAATACACAGCCACTGTTTGCTAATAATCCCATACCCAAAATAATTGTCAATAACAACGACTTACTTTTCATGGTAACACCTCTTTCTGTATATATGTAATAACGAAAAATTCGATTCTAAATTTTATTTTTAATATATTATTACTAAGATTCCGGTCCGAAAGCAACTACATGTCTGCATCTTTGCTGTGATGAAATTTTTCAAAATGAGGTCGAGGAATTTCTCGTATCAAAGGAGGCTAGGTTTCTTATAAGACTAGACTAATTCCTTAGGCAGGACTCAAACCTGAAACGGTTCACTATGAAGGAATTACTTTGAGCCTGCTCTGGCTCTCACCAAGGTGATGAATCCCGCTTGGCGAGCAAAATTCCCTGGTGGAAATCGTGGCTAAATGGTCGCTAAATTACTCTGTGGGCATTCGTTTGTAGATTTCATAGATGGGTGTAGGGGGACCAGGTGCATCTGGAGGATCGATAAAAGGAACACTGCCACTGTCCCAAAAGTAAATCCCAAAGAAGTCAAAAACAACCGATATCGTGTCACAGTCAATGAGCTCCATATCTGCCGTCACAGCCTGGATAAGCGGAAATTCCTGCGCAGGAAAACTAGCGTCCGTGTTGACGAGTCTGATCAAAAAGAGCTTGTAACTGCCTCTCTTTTTCACTAGCTCACCACTCCACTGCGTATCGACTGGAAATCCGATGTCATTCATAGAGTAAGCCCCGTTAAATAAGATGGAGAAACGACCGGCTCGGCTCGGAATAATAGTCATCAGATACTTATGACCCTTATGGACTGGAAGATTGTCGCTACCCCCCCACCATGTGCCGGCTGGAGTGCATTCATTCCCGAATCCTTGGGTGCTGATGTCCTTGGCAGAGTAGGGTGTTGCTATAATCAAAGTAGCTGTAATGATTATTAGTAGGAACAGATGGATAAATTTCATTTTCATTTTTTAACCCTCCTTTTTTAGGCTTTAAGACAAAAAGACACCTAATTTATGTAAATTGCAAATACAATTATTTTGGAAACCTGATGTTTATGGTCGCTATCCCTCCCCTTTGCTCTATTTTAGGGATTCTTCTCAGCTTAGAGGATTATAACACGAGTAATATAATATCACATACATAAGTTGTCAAATGGGATTACATGCTTATTATTGATGCTTCAACCCAGCCAGCCTTTCCTTCGCATCGGATAATTGAATCTTGAGCCTCGATTGTCTATATTAGATGTATCGTTTATGTTTATTACATGATTATCTAGTGTATGTTAAAAAGGAAATCGAAGTCTGAATAAAGCAAAAATCCTCACTTGGGAGATAACTGGCGCTGTCATCATATCTCTCTTTGGGAGCCTTCTCCACTTTGTGTTCGCCCTCCTAGGAGAATGGCCACCCATAGCCCTAATCGCTGCTGTTAACGAAAGCGTTTGGGAACATCTCAAGCTTGCCTTCTGGCCTTCCATTATTTATGCATTAATCGAGTGGCTATTTTTTCGCAGGGAAACCAAAAATTTCTGGACTGCCAAGACTTTCGGAATTCTCACCATGCCGATTATCATTACCTCGTTTTTTTACGGATATAAGGCTTTTCTCGGCTACAACATTCTTTGGGTGGACATATTTTTGTTCGTATTTGCCGTGTTTACCGGACAAATGATAAGCTGCGGACTTTTGCTTCGCCAGTCTTTTGTAGCTGGGATCAAAATCCTAGCGATGATTCTCTTGATCTTGATGGTCACCGTGTTTTCGCTTTTAACCTTTTTCCCTCCGCATTTTCCTCTCTTCTGCGATCCCCAAACAGGCCAATACGGCATCTTGAGATGATGTCAGAAAAGTCATGAAAAAATCGGAAAGAATAAATTTTTCTATTTCAAGACCTTGGAATCAAACCCTATATGAATGAATCAATCAGATATTTTTTCAACTTATTCCCGGTACTCCTCTTCGCATAAATCATAAACATTGAACCGAAAACCGGTTCATCTCTATTCATTTCCCTGATTTTCAATTCAAAATAATTTTTTTTAAATCATTCAAAATCATATTGACATTAAAATATTTATATATTACAATACTATTCATATAAAATTTATCTAATTAGGAGGTTTT
>CP070751.1:2533561-2535437 GCA_020348445.1 Thermoplasmata archaeon | reverse complement strand
AGGATTTTCCGTCTGTCTTTTTTAGAGCGTTGTCGCCTGACGTATCCCATCCTTTCGAGCCTGTCGAGCATGCTTGTCAAAGTCGATTTTTTCAGTTGCGTTTTTTTCGCCAGTTCATTTATTGAAATGCCGTCTTTTTGCCAGAGTGCAAACATTATCCTGCCCTGAGCAGAGTTTATCTCAATGTTATGTTGTTTAAGGATACGTTCAGATATTCTTCCGCCTACCTGCCGTATCTTGGCCATTAAAAAGCCGGCCTGATTTTGGTCCTTCATTTTTTTCATTTTAACTTGAATTCGAAAGGCGCTTCTTTATACCCTCCTTTTGCAAAAGCAGGCATCAGCCTAAGTACAGTAAATTCAGGATCATCTGCTTTGCCTGGCCAGAACATTTCCCAGCCATCCTGCCAGAGTTGTTTCTTGAATTGCTTATTTGTGACTTCTTCTATTTCTCCGCCAAGCATCAGACACTGAAACTCACTTGGAATATCTGTATAAATGGATAAATAAACAGATACCTTTGGATTGGCTCGGATTTGCTGCATTTTGGCAGATGAGCTGCTGGTTACCATATAAATCAGAAAATCTTCTTTGTGCTGCTCAAATATTTTGACTAAGCCTGGATGTTCTTTCTTATTCCTCAGGTTGGACATTATTCTTGTGTAAGGAATGCCGTCGCTTCCAATAGTGCTCAGATATAATACACCAACCGTTTCCATTAAATTCAAACATTCTTGTTTTAGGTCTTTTTCTTCCATTTTTTAAAGTTCCTTTCTTGATGAAGAAATATTCAGTTTAAGTTTCCAGTGATTCTCGGATTTTAAGCAGGCATTCCTTGCTGATAAATGGCTTGATAAACAAATTGTAGTCTTCTTCAGGAACATTTGACAGGTCCTTGACGTTTTCCTCAACGAAATTCATCTTTGGTTTAAGTTTATCGCAGGCAAATTGCTCGCAATGGGCACAATTATCAAGATTTTTTTCGATTGCACACGGTCTGACGGAACAAGTTTCATCGCCGCCACCTGCTAAACATCCTGCACAACTTGTAATTGCTTCCGGCGGAACTTGAGAGCCAAAGTATTTGGCCCAGGCTTCACACATTCTTTGCTTATCAGCATCTGACTTAAGATTAGCTTCATATGCCGGGCATAAATCACATCTGTATCCGCATTTTGATATTATTGGTTCCATTTTTGATATCTCCTTTATTGATAATTAGTTTTATATAAGATAGTACTATATAGAACTATCTTCAAGTAAAATTTCTTTTTTTGTAAAAAAATGCTTAGGTGAGTCTAAATACATAATTTAACGGAAGTTAGCTAAGTTAATTTCTTCTTATCTTTTGGGCTGGATGTGCTTTTTGTGGTTGGCTTCGAATGTTTTACTTGTCTTTTTGTATTATTATACTGATTTTTCGCCCAATTTCGCCGTTTAAGAGCAGCGGCGAAAAAAAATCTAAAAAATTTTTATTTTTTACTTGACAGATTCGACAGATGTCGAATATACTCTAAAGATATAGAATATGGAGGTATAAGAAATGCCGAAGTCGAGAAGAGTTAAGAGGCCCAGCCAGGAAAAGCCGGCTGTGGAACTAACCCAGGCCGAATGGGAAATAATGAAGGTGGTCTGGAAAAAAGAGCCTTGTGCAGCGGGCACTGTCCAGGAGTCGCTGGCAAAAAGCAGGAACCGGGCCTACAGTACGGTAAAAACCACGATGGACAGGATGACCGAGAAAGGATTTCTTCAAATCGAGAAAATCCGAAACCTTCAGCTTTTCCGCTCCTGCATAAGTGAAGTTGATGCCAAACGAGGGGAGTTCCGTAAGATGCTCAAGCGTGCTTTCGATGGAGCCTTAACGCCTATGATGCAGT
>CP070751.1:2520496-2533461 GCA_020348445.1 Thermoplasmata archaeon | reverse complement strand
TTGGCCACCTTCTCGAAGGTCCCCTCATAATGGGCCTTTTTCTCGACAGAATTGTCGGCAAAATCAGCAGCCTTGACTTTCACATCGTAGCTGCACCAGGTTCCTATGAAATTCCTGCCAAGGCCAAACTCTGTCTTGTAATAATCGCCGGACTCGGTTGCAGTATGGGTCCTGCCATCATATGTGACCTCTATGCTCTTTATCCTGGCATAGTCAAAGGCCTTGACCTTCACGACGAGTTTGGCCCAACCATCCAAGGCAACCTCCACATTTAGTTGAACCTCTTTGATCTCTGGAGGTATCTTTTCTTGTATATTTGGATCGTATCCCTCCTTGCCTGAGTCCCGCAAAGAAACCTCAACCGAATCTAGAATCCCATCTCCGTCCGTATCAGGGGTCTGGGGATTCAAACCGTTTTGGAACTTGCCTAGATCGTCCAAACTTCATAAAAAAAAATAAAAATAACCTCAATAAGAATTCACATTCTCTTCCTTTCGCTCCCTAACACGCAACTGGTGAATCGTTTTTTTAACTTCTTCTAATTTTCTTATCTCATTCTTCAGGGTATCATCTATCTCATCACTATCAAGAAGCTCTTTTGTTAATGCATCGTCATAGCAAAGCAGCCTCTCCCAGAGGCCCTTGGGTTCAAGTAATTCCTTTAATTTATCCTCGTCAAATCCCTTTCTTTCAGATGTTGTCCTGGTCACAACATGCTCGTCCCCAAATACCCGAGCAAGGCCCTTTTCCTCGCAATATACATGTATCTTCTCTGCCAAGACCTTCATTTTATCCTTTAACTCCCTCTCCTTTTCTTTTAGTTCGCTGTATTCCTCTATTGTCTTTTGAATATTTACCTTGGTAACTTCCTTTTTTACTTCCTCTTCCTTTAAATAAAGATGTCTGTAATAAGGACAGTGCTCTGGAAAATCACAGGGGCAGAACCTGCCTTTTTTAGCTGGGAATTCACCATTTGCGATATTCTCTGATACTTCTTTGACTTTCTTTTTCAGCTTCTCGATTTTTTTTGGATCGCGAGCCCCTACACTCACAGGAGTCTGGGAAGGCAGATGATAGAGTGTGAGTTTTCCAACAGAAAGACCCACTGAATCCTCCACTGCCAGCTGGTACATCGTCAATTGCTCGTTCTCCTCAACATGGGATTTATCAAAGATGTTCTTACCTGATTTATAATCGATAATCTCGGCCTTGTTTTCATCCACCTTGTCGATTCTGTCTATAAAACCCGTGACAGGCACACCCTCGATTTCGATATCGAATTTGTATTCAACAGCAACAGGTGGTTTAAATTTCTTGATGTTCGTAATGTAGAAGGCTCGCAAAATATCTTTACCATAAGAGAAATATCCCTCTTCCTCCTCGTAATTTGCATAACCCTCGGAAATCCAGTTTTCCTCGTAGTACTTTAAAACAGCATCCAGGCTTGGAGGAGGGGGACGGAACGAATACATGAACTGCAGCGCATCATGTAAAGAGCTGCCAAATGAAAGATACGGTTTTGGCTTCTCTTTTAAATCATCGATGTACTTGAGTTTATATTTTAGTGGGCACTCGATATATGTTGAGATAGAAGAATAGCTGAGAGGGCGCATTGCATCACCTCAAGCCCTTTTTATATTGTTCTACTACAACCACCTCTTGGCCCTGCTGAGCCTGCCTTGCAGCAAGAAGCTCCCTGTACATTCTTCTCCTTCTGAGGACCACGGCTGCAACAATTGCCACGATAATAAATGCGATGATCCCTATAAACGCTGCTGCTGCATATATACTGACCCTCATAAATCCAAGATTAATTGTAGGAGGGCCCTCGTCTCCTTCCTGACCTCCATCTCCATTATATTCAACTGAGTTGTCAACTATCAAATCAATAGAGGCTATGGCCGAATATTCGCCGCTAGTCGCCTTCGCATATATCGTCCGGGGCCCATCATATCCTGCCGTATTCCAGGATACACTCCACTCTGTGGTGCCCTCTGCTGTTAGAACTTCACTCTGAAAGTTAATATCATCGATAGAGACCTCCACCGAACCTACACTACCACCACCCATAATAACAGAGGCCGAGCCCATTATCTCAATTGTTCCACTGACAATTGTATCTTCTGATGGATGATCTATACTGATTGTTAGATCCCTAAAACCAGCAGCCATATCAACTGCCTTACCAGCATCTACTATACCCCATCCATAATGCGTGTTGTATTTGGGATCTAAATCTGGATATGAAGGTTCACCTCTAGGTTCAGCAGTTACACGGAGAACCTTCTTTACCTGCTCAGGAGTCAATTCGGAGTTGGCATGCAGAATCAGTGCTACAACACCTGCTACGTGCGGTGTTGACATTGAGGTTCCCGAGTATGTAACAGTACCTGAATTAGTATTTGCTTGGGCTGCTGTAATATCATCACCATAAGCAACTACGTCGGGTTTCAATTCATCTATGTGGTCATCATCGCCATCATCTTGCCTAGGACCGGTATTTGAGAAATCAGATAATGTGTCATCACTTCTGTCTACTGTGCCCATGTCATCTACAGAGCCAACTGCAATAGCTTTGTCTGAAGCAGCAGGAGCCGTAACGCGGTTCTCTCCATCGTTTCCCATGGCTGCCACCACTATCAATCCTGCATCCGCAGCATTATTAACAGTTTGAGATTCCTCATCCGTACCATCGCTTTCACCGAATCTACTGCCAAAACTACAACTCAAAACGCGAATATTAAACTCATTTTTATGCTGGATACACCATTCAATACCTGCTATGGAATCACCGGCATTGCCGCCCCAGACCTCTCCGACCCTTACATCTATCAATCTAGCCTGTGGTGCCACACCTATGTGCTGACCACCCCCAGTTTCACCTCCGGTACCCATGGCAACACCGGCACAATGTGTTCCGTGACTATGGGTGTCATCAGGATTGAAACTGCCGTCTCGGGGCGCTAAAACACTCTCTTCCTGTGTCAAATCTACGCCAGCTTTAAACTTTGGGTCCGTTGTGCTAGGATTATCATCTAGGTCATCCAGAGATTCATGATGTTGGTTTGGTAGCGCACCACCATCATCTACGCCTGTATCAAGAATAGCAATGGAGATGTCATCTCCAGTAAAGCCCAAGTCAAAAGCTGTATATGGAGAATATAGATCAGATTCCCTGGCCTTAATAGCCCTTGCACTTACATCTAGGGCGGGATAGATCTTAGGCTCGATTTTAACCATAACTACACGAGGTAATTCAGATATCTTAGGTACATCAAAAACAACAACATTTCGAGCGCATATAACATCAATATAGTTATAAACATATTTTACATCTAAATCAAACGAAGAGAGTCTTTCTATGTCCTCCTCTTCAGGATGGCATTCGTAATTTATGAAAATCCCGATTTTCTCCCACGGCTCCAGATCCTCGATCAGATCGTCGATTTTATTGTGATTTGAATCCCGATACCAGTTTTCCCACCACTTTGGCGCCTCATCCTCCTTTTCGTTGTTTGTATCCTCTGAAGGTGAACCTGTGGAATCGGTCAATGCACATGTTATCAACAGAATGGTCAATATCAATACAATATTTTTCGATAGTTCCATGCTTTAGTTCTCCAATAGTAGTCCTATATGACTGAGCAATTATTAAAATTTTGTTTTTGAGCATTTACCGATAGATTTGGGCCCTGAGAGGCGAATTTCGGCGGATTGTGCATAATTATTTATAATTCGACTAGTATATTATTTTCAAAAATATTTAGGCCGTAAAATTCATACACGTATTGCAAACTGACATTGTGAAGGCAGGGGATTGCAATTGCCAAAAAAAAGCACGGGGGAGAAACCAGAAAAAACTGATAAATATGCTTGCCAGTATTGTAACCGCTCGTTTCATACCAACCAAGAAAAGAAAATTCATGAAGTAATCTGTAAAATGAAATCCCCCAAAGAGAGGGGCCCTAAAAAACCAGAGGAGGAGCAAGATCTAATCAGATATTTTACTGGGGCTGAAATTTCTGATGAAGAAGAAGAAGGTTTATTGGATCATGTCCCAGACACCAAAAAACCAAAAGAGACCGAACAGATTACGGTTTTTTCCAGGATTTCAAAGAAAAAGGAGGGAATCACACCCCGTGAATTTAAAAGGGTTGGAAGAGGAGCAGTCAATGGTCTCACAAATGGATTAACAAATGGTCTAACAAACGGCCTGGCTATGGCGAGAAGGGGGCTTACAAATGGCCGAACAAATGGATTAACAAACGGATTAAAAGATATAAGAATTGGAATCACAAACGGAATCACAAATGGCAATGGATTTACAAATGGCATTGACAGAAAAAGAGGATATCTGGATAAAAAAAGCAGCAATTGGAAGTTCATCATAATACCTGTGATTATATTACTTCTTATTTTAGTTCCCTATTTGCAGATAAAATTATCTGAATCTGAGCCCTCCATGGAGGTGGACGGTGATTTTTCTGATTGGAAGGATATTGTTGGCTATGAGGATGAAGTCTGGGATACTCCAATTGAGAATATCGATATCACAGAATATGGAGTAAAAGAAGCCGAGGGTAACATATTTTTCAATCTCAAGGTAAAAGGGAAGATTCTGGAAGGCGACTTGGAAGGTCATGTGGAAACCATCCATATATTCATTGATTTGGATGGTGATTCAAGCACAGGTTATTTTGTAAGAGGAACTGGTGCAGATTATATGGTTCAGATATATGGAAGGGAGGGTAATGTGCTTACCTCCCTTCTGTACGAGTTCGACTCCCCAGATCAGCATAATTGGTTTGACTTTCAAAAGAGGGAGGAAGTAGCAAGTGTTGTCTCTGGTGATGAACTGGAAGCAGGAATCCCTCGTTCTACCATTGGTATGATGAAATCACAGCCTGTGGAGGTCTACTTCCATACCCAGGATTTTCAGGGTTACGAGGATTTCTCAGATACGATTGCCACAAATATCGGCGGGGTTCTATCAATAAGCCAGAGTTCCACAAAATTGGATGATATCGTATTCCCAAATCCAAATCAACATATTCTGGAGTTGAATCTACACAGCCTAAATCAAAAGGTGAGGCTAAAAACCATAACAGTCACCAAACCTAGTAACGCTGCCGCTGTCCAGCTGCAAATGCAAGGACATTTTTCTGCATCTGCACATTTTGTAGGTAATTCTGCAACTTTTCAAATCGACAAGGAAGTAGCTGACTATGCCTCGGTCGTAATATATGCAAACACCCAGAGCCTACGGGGAAAATCCGTGGGCTTCAGAATAGCTAATAAGGATGATGTGGTAGTGGAATCTGGTGTTGCTTTTCTATCCACTGGTAAAATCAAATATGTTTATGTCAATTCACCCAATGAAATTATTATTGATGGTGCATTTGGAGATTGGGATAAAACATCTGTTTTGCAGGATTCCATCAACGATGTGGACAACGTAAATGTCGATATATGGAACTATAATGCCTCATACACTGAGCCAGACAAACTGTTTTTCTATTTTAATGTAAATGGCGAGATGCTGGCAGGAAAATCAGTGCCATCTATTAACAATCAGAAATACGTGGGACCACAAGCGAGGGGTGGGGTGGACAGTGATAGGGATACAGTAGTGGATTCTATTGATCCGCATCCCAATGATTTTGATAACGATTTTGTTGATGATAAATACGAGGACCAGGACGTGGATTCCGATGGTATACGGGATTACCCTGATGGGGATGATATGTGGTTGACCACAACCCTTCCTTCAAATTTTCCTGAGGGATTCAGGGGAAAGGAGGTACGTGTGTATATAGGTCCTTCTCAACAGATATCAAAGGCCAGTGGATTGGATACAGTCCATGTTTTCGTAGATTCTGACAATAACTCAGCAACTGGATATTCAGAGGGTAAAATCTCATTAGGGGCTGAATATCTTATAGTAGTAAAGGGTAAGGAGGGCAGCATTGTAGAAAGGGAGTTTAAGAAGTACACTGCTTTAACTGAGGATTCAGGGGCCTGGACAGACTTGATTTTGGGTGTCGAGGCTGAAATCGATTTCTCCCAAATGGAGATAGGCGTGGATTCAGATGCCATGGGATTACATAGCAATTTCAGTTATTTGATTAGGACGACGGATTGGAGCAATAAGAATAAGGATTATTCGAATGATAGGAATACGAGAACAAGGTTTTTGGATTTAAAGGATGGTAAGATGAGAATCACCCTTCCTGCAAAAAGAGGAACAAGAGGTACCACTACTGCACTTACCTCCCTACCAACAAGCAGTCCACCAACAATAGATGGCGCCTTAACTACTGGAAGTGAATGGGATGATGCCGATTCATACACTTCTGGAAATATCGATGTCTGGGTTATGCAAGACGGTACTTGGTTATATATTATGGTGAAAAGAAACGACGATGGAACCGAAGCTTCTGGAGATTATTGTGAGGTCATGTTTGAGACCGACCACCTCCATGATACAGTCCTTGATGATGGGCAGGATTTTAAATGGCAAAGCTTGGACACCACAGGCCCTGACACCCTCACTGACTATGGGGTTTCAAGTGGAGCGTGGAATGATGGAGTATTTACTGGAAATGCAGGCCAAGATTCGGCATCAAGTCTTGATAGTGGTGATTCTGATATTACCTATGAATTTAAAATCTATTTAGAGGAAGCTTTTGGTTCGTCTCCACTGTATGATAAAACAGTTGGTTTCGCAGTATATGTTTATGATGAGGATGCTGATACCGGAGATTGGTGGCCTGATTCCAGTACCCCAAGTGATACCGATCCCTCAACTTGGGGTGATCTTACCCTCCCCGAATTCCAGGACATTCTCATCCCAACCATCAGCATAATTGCAATCTTTTTTGTTTATTCCAAAAAATCAAGGAAAAAAAAGAATAGGAAATAATACCTTGATGACTTAAATCACAAGGAGGCCCTCTTATCCCTCCCATTACAGAAGAATACCTGCAATATGATACTGTAAAACCCTCTCCCCTTTTCGAAAAACTAGCAAACGACAAAGTAAGATGCGGGGTCTGCGAAAGAAAATGCGAAATCTCCCCAGGTCGAAAAGGCTTCTGCAAGACAAAAGCAAACATCCAGGGAAAACTATACACCCTCACATTTGGAGATATCAGCGCCCTGGAAAGCAGACCAATCGAAATCAAGCCCTTCTTTCACTATTACCCAGGCTCCACAGCCCTGACCTTCTCCACATTCTCCTGCAACTTCCGCTGCCCCTGGTGCCAGAATTTTCACCTCTCCAGAGCCGAGCCTAAGCCAAAAGAAGGTAATTATGTTCCTCCCCAAAAAATGGTGGATATGGCCCTTAAATACGGGGATTCGGGCCTCTGCGTGAGCTTCCAGGAGCCCACACTGCTTTTCGAGTACTGCCTTGAGGTTTTCCCCCTGGCCAAGGAAAAAGGCCTTTTCAACTGCTTCGTCTCAAACGGGTATCAGACCCAAGAAGCCCTTAAGATGCTAGCTTTAGCGGGCTTGGATGGCCTAAAAATAGATATGAAGGGAGACAAGGAGGTCTACGATAAATACTGCAGGGATGTGGATGTGGATAAGATATGGAAAAACGCACAATTTGCAAGGAAAATGGGCCTTCATGTTGAAATAGTGAACCTGCTGATTACAGATGTGAACGATGATGAGGATTGTATAGATTATATTATTAATAATCAATTGAAATATTTAGATAAAGAAGCTCCTCTGCACTTCACAAGATATCATCCATCATATGAATTTCACAATCCCGCCACAAAAATCGAGAAACTTGAAATGGCCTATGAGAAGGCCAAGAAAGAGGGTGTTTTATATCCGTATCTTGGGAACGTCCTGGGACATGAATACGAGAACACCTACTGTCCAAAATGCAAAGAGACAGTTATTAAAAGGTATGGACACAGCGTTACCAAATATCAGCTCACAGAGGATAAGAAATGTAAAAAATGTGGCTCCGAGATTCCCATTGTGGGTGCCTATCGGGGCTGAGTCCCCATTATATCCATGAACTCAAGTGCATTATCATACATAAAAACATTGTTGAACATACAATAGACCTCGTCAAAGCCTGAGCATTTCTTTTTCAATAATTGGAGATCCGATTTTGTGTATCTGTAATTGTACATTGTCTTGCCAGGAGGTGAGCCGTGAAGCCTGAAGTAGGCCTTTTGTTGGGTGAGAGGCATGTCTTTGAAGGGATCAACACAGTGTATTAACTTGAAATCGAGGCATATGTCCAAAATCACATCCGAAGGCCAGTCTCCCCTAGGCTCCCAGGCGATATCCATTGCACCCCTTTCAATTGAAGAGAAAAAAACCTTCATGTTCTTGATGTTCTCTTTTGTAGGTCTAAAGCTTGCTGGACATTGAAATACCACGATCTTGGCCTTCAATACTTCGCATATTTCAAGGGTTTTAATCCAGGCATCGAGAACCTCCTTCGTGGGTCTAAAAAGGCCATATCGGTCCTGTTTATCCTTTTCAATCATGATCTTGGCTCTTCTGTAAGTGGGACTTTTGGGAGAATGGGTAATAAGCTGCCAGGCCTTGACCAAAAACTCGAAATTGGGGGGTGCCGCCATTTTCCATTGCCTTGCAGTCTCAGATTTGGGAGGCATGTAAAAAGTGTTCTGAACCTCGACCAAATCGAATTTCTTGTGGTAATTCTTCCTTCCCCTGGCAAACCCGCAGCATCCAATTTTCAATTCCATCCCGAAAACCTCTTTCTAAGCTAAAAGATGAATATTTCCGATTCTCACATTCTCAAGTCCAGCTTCCAAAGCAGCCTTTTTACACTCATTTGCCTCGGATTTTGATGTTGTGGGCATGTCATTCATCTCGAAATCTGGGTGAAATCCAAGAAGTGAATAGGGGATCTGAGGATCAAGAGATGCAAGGAACTTGGCGATATTTCCCACCTCCTGGACATCCACATAACCAGGGACAAGAAGGGTGCTTACCACTAGAAATGGAGGCTCCCTCCTCTGCCTCCCATATTCAGCCAGGAATTTGATGCTCTTTTTTGTCTGGGTATTTGGCACACCGCATAAAATCCGATTCAAATTCTCATCCCAGGTCTTCAGGTCTATCTTGATGCAGCCCCCTGTTTTCATGGAAATTTCAGCTATGGTTTTCAAATATGAGGGCGTCATGGTGCCATTTGATTCCCAGCAGACCCTCAATATCCTGCCTTTGGCCTTCTTCAAAGCGATCTTCGAGGTTTTGATGGCATGAGGCAGCTGTGCTGTTGGATCGCCTCCAAAGTAACAAATGCAGCTGGTTTTCTCATCCACCCTGGATGCCAATTCATGGGCACTTACAAGAGGTGAAAGCTCCTTTGAAAGCAGCCTGTAGTGCCAGTTCTGGCAGAATAGGCAGTCGAAAGTGCAAGCTCCATAAAAGACAGCCAGGTTATTGTAGCCGTACTCTGGTTTCCTGTCAGAATACGAAAATTCAGGAAAGCCGCATCCTGTCCCCCCTGGACAAACCCAGTCAGCCACGCAATTGGTGGGCAGAGGATCATGGTAGCTCTCCAAAATCCCAGAAGAAGGGATTCCTGCAAGATGCCTTATTTTACCTTCTTTGTTGGCTCTCAGACCGCAGAAACCCCTGCCATCTTCGGGAATTTCACAGCCATTGGCACAGATTTTACACTTTGCACCAAGTTTGCTTTTCGGTGGAAAGGAAGGGAGGGCAAATCTTTTCCTGCTCTGGTCATGCGCCCTATCTGCGGCAGCCAGCGCTAATTTGGCCTCGCTTCTTACACAGCCTATACAAACTCCCAAGGCCTTTGAAATGTACTCTGAACTCTTTTGACAGATGGTACATTTTATCATTTCAGGCCTGGACAGCAAGATTCTGAACATCCTCATCACTTCTTTCCTATAACCCAGATATTTTCGAACAAGGCAAAAAAAGATATTCTCAACATCATATAAAAATGTCGTTGTGTTCATACCCGTCGATCAATCCTCTATACTATCAAAAACAAATCCCCTTGGAGAAAAATATATATGCGTCCTCAATGATTTGTCAGCGGGTGAAACGGTGGATTTACCGGAGGTCATTAAAGCCCGAAGGAGTATCCGAAGGTATAAACCTACACCTATTGCTGAAGATGTTTTACGAAAGATTCTAGGTGCAGCCAGATTGGCTCCTTCTGCGAACAATGCCCAGCCATGGAAGTTCATAGTGGTTAGGGATGAGGACATGAAATTGAAACTCACTGGAGCATGCAACAACAAGAAATGGATGGCAGAGGCCCCTGTTATCGTGGTGGCCTGTGGTTTTCCTGATGAGGCTGATAGTTATATGGGGGGTTACATGAATAGCTTTTCAGTTGATGTGGCCATTGCCCTGGACCATATGATATTAAGTGCCACTAATGAAGGCCTTGGAACCTGTTGGATAGGCCGATTCAAGGAGGAGAAGGTAAAGGACCTATTAAAAATTCCTTCTGATGTAAAGGTATTGGCCTTAATACCATTGGGTTATTCCAACGAGGAGCCTGAGTCAGCAGGTAGAAAGAATCTTTCGGAGATTATATGTTACGACAAGTTCAGTTGATGGTTCAAATTTGAGGGGGATTTAAGAGTCAGGATCGACGTAAACGTAGAGGTGTCATAAGTCGAAAATTAAAGGTACGGAACCTACATGGGAGTTAAACTACGTTTAAGCACTGGTAAGTGTGCATGTTCCAATTGTTATCAGACAATTGAGCCAAATGCTACGTTTTGTGAAAGCTGCGATACCATGCTTGATGGTGAGATGGAGGCCAAGTCTTGTCCCTCGTGCGAGACTTTGATCAGTATGGAGGCCAATGTATGTCCCATATGTAATGAGAAGGTGGCTGAAAATCCAAATGAGGCTGGGCAACCCGTAACAACGCAGTTAGCAAAGGAGGATGAGGAATTTCTTGTGAAAGTGATGAGCTGGGCCAAGTCCTGGGATGTTGCCTCGCCCGATACTGAGGAAGATGTTCAAGAAAGAGAAAGGGCAATGAAGGTTCTAGAATCCATAGCAACAATAGAGCCAGACGAAACCATTGAGGACCATATCAAGGATATAGATGAGACCTCAATGGAAAAAGAGGACTTTGAGGTACGCAGAAAACAGCTTATGAAGCTTGGAAAACCCTTCGAGACCCTGTTGGAACGAAATGTAGCCAACATGAACATCATAGATAAAGAGATAAACGATAAAATGGAAGAACTAAAAAAATTGGAGGGGGGGGAAGGGAAAGAAAATGAAGATGCGCGCAATCACCTGGAGAGGAGGATAAAAATACTACAAAAGAAGAAGCAGGCCATGATATCTTATGAATCCAACATTCTAATGATAGGGGGGGCTTACAGAAGTATCTTAGGGGCTCATCAAAACGAACTTCTCAGGATAGAGGCAGACCTGAAAAAAAGGGTCGATGCTTTCCAAAAGGAAGTAGAGAGGAGAAAGAAGCAAAAAGACAAATTAAGGGGTAGGGAAGAAGCTCTGGATAGAAGAGAAGAGGAACTAAGCCATAGATTCTTGGATCTCAAAAGCAGAGAAAACGAAATAAGAGCAATAGAGGAAAAAATCCTACGAAGCCAAAAAGATCTTGAGACAAGGCAAGAGGAGCTAAAAACATGGGAGAGTGAGATTGAGTCAAATAGGAATTCACAAGCCCAAGCAAATGTGGACTCTACCAAGTCAAATGAGACTCTTAAGGAGGAATGGCTTGCCGCACAGAAACAGTTTCAGGCTGATCTTTTCAAGATGAAGGATGAGGTGATCGAGGCCGAGAAAGACATGCAGAAAATCGATAGCCTCGATAATGATATCAAGAATCTGGAGAATAACCTCGAGGAAAAGGAAAAAGAACTGAATACCGTCGCAAGTAAGCTAGAGGAATTGAAAGCGATGATTATCGAAAAGGATAAAGAGATAGAAAAGTTAAAGGAAGTTGGGCCTGGATTCAACGTCGACGAGGAAACGAGAAAGATATTGAAGATTCTAGACGACCTCCTTGAATTGTTGCCGGAGGAGGTCGTTGACAAGTTCGCAAAATCCAATGATTATCTCCTCTACGAGAAGGTTCTTGAGAAGTACAAATTGTAAACGAGGTCGGTTAATGGGATTAAGAGACAAGGCAAGAGCAAAGAGGGAGGAGGCAGGTTCAGAGGGGGAAGCAGAAGCAAAGCCAGAACCTGAAAAGGAAACTCCCACTGAAAACGAGACAATTACGCAAGAGCAAGAATTGGATCAGTTGATAAAGGAGGAGCCGCAGGTTTCTGAGGAAGAAACAAAGGTAAAAGAAGTAAAGATAACAGAAAAAACTAAAGATCTGGATAGAAGGGAGGAGGAAATTTCAGCAAGGGAAAGGGAGTTATCAGAGCGGACAGAAGAACTTGAAAAAGGCAAAGCTGATCTTGAATCCAAGGAAAAGGAAGTGACTGGACGGGCTGAAGAACTTGAAAAAGGAAAAGCTGATCTTGAATCCAAGGAGAAAGAATTGTCAGGGCGAGCTGAAGAACTTACAAAGAGAGAAAGCGAGCTTGTAGTAAAAGAAAAGGAGTTTGAAGAGCTTAAGCTTGAGATCGAGGAAAAAAAGAAGGTAGAAGAGGTTGTAGAATCTGAAAAGGTCAGTGAGCTGGATTCAAGGATCAAAGAGCAGAGCGATAAAATCTCAGAGCTTGAAGAAAGCCTTAAAGCTGGAGAGGAAACCTTAAAATCAAGAGATGAGGAGCTTGAAAAGCTTAAGAGCGAAATCGAGGAAGCTAAAAAAGTAAAAGTGGCAGCAGAATCTGAAAAGGTCAGCGAGCTGGATTCGAAGGTGAAAGAGAAGAGTGAGAAGATCGCTGAGCTTGAGGAAAGCCTGAAAGCTGGAGAGGAAACCTTAAAATCAAGAGATGAGGAGCTTGAAAAGCTTAAGAGCGAAATCGAGGAAGCTAAAAAAGTAAAAG
>CP070751.1:2511685-2520396 GCA_020348445.1 Thermoplasmata archaeon | reverse complement strand
AAGACTCTCGAGATCTGCACCCACGAATCCCTCTGTTTTATCTGCGATATCCTCCAGATTCACTGATTCATCCAAGGGCATGTCTTTTGTATGAATCTTCATTATCTGCACCCTTGCATCCCTGTCAGGGGCAGGTATCAGAAGCAATCTGTCGAACCTCCCTGCTCTCATAAGGGCGTTGTCCACTATATCCGGTCTGTTTGTTGCGGCCATAACAACCACTCCCTCCATGCTCTCAAGGCCGTCTATTGAGGTGAGAAGCTGGTTAACGATACGCTCTGTGACGTGCGAGTCGCCCCCCATCCCTCTCCTTGGCGCGATTGCATCGATCTCGTCTAGAAATACGATGGAGGGCGAGGCCTGCTTTGCCTTTTTAAAGATCTCTCTTACTGCTTTTTCTGATTCTCCCACCCATTTAGAGAGTATCTCAGGGCCCTTTATGGATATGTAGTTGGCCTCTGATTCGTTTGCTACGGCTTTGGCAAGCAGGGTCTTCCCAGTCCCAGGAGGACCAAATAGCAGAATGCCCCTGGGAACCTTTATGCCCATGCGTTTGAAGGATTCTGGACTTTTGAGGGGGAGTTCCACAATCTCTTTGAGGCTACGCTTCACATCTTCTAATCCACCGACGTCATTCCATGTAACACGTGGTATTTCGATGAGCACCTCTCTTAGACTGGAAGGTTCGATTTCCTTGAATGCCTCTTTGAAATCGTCTCCTGTCACCTCCATCTTTTCCAAAACTTCAGTTGGAATGGGCTTTTCCAAATCGATCTCAGGAAGATAGCGTCTTAAGCTCTTCATGGCCGCCTCCCTGGCCAGAGCAGCCAAATCGGCCCCCACAAAACCATGAGTGATATCTGAGAGATGATCTAAATTAAAATCCTCACCCACTGGCATACCTCGTGTGTGAATTTGAAGTACCTCCTTTCTACCGTTCCTGTCGGGAACCCCTATCTCTATTTCCCTGTCGAATCGTCCAGGTCTTCTTAACGCGGGATCCACTGCATCCTCTCTATTGGTTGCAGCGATGACGATCAGATGCCCCCGTGCCTTCAAACCATCCATGAGCGTAAGTAGTTGTGCAACAACCCGCCTCTCCACCTCTCCTGTTACCTCCTCCCTTTTAGGTGCGATGGAGTCCAGCTCGTCAATGAATACCACCGATGGAGGATTTTTTTCGGCCTCTTCGAACTTCTGCCTCAAGCGCTCCTCGCTCTCTCCGTAATATTTGGACATGATCTCGGGACCCTGGATTGAGTAGAAGTTTGCACCAGCCTCGTTTGCCACGGCCTTTGCGATAAGTGTTTTACCTGTTCCGGGAGGTCCATATAAAAGAACCCCCTTTGGAGGGTCTATACCAAGTCTGTCAAAGAGCTCCGGATGTTTCAATGGCAGCTCTATTGTTTCTCTTACCCTTTGAAGCTCCTCTTTTAGGCCTCCGATATCCTCATACAGGACTGCCGAAACCTCGAGTTCACCCTCCTCCACAGCCTCTTCCTTTACTATCATATCTGTGTCTTCGGTTATCTCGATTATTCCTTTCGGTTTTGTGTTTGCCACCACGAAGGGTAAGGAGCCCCCCATCAAAGCTATGCCGGGTACGATTATAGTATCTCCTTTTGTAAGAGGTCTTTTGAGAAGTCCCCTTTTAACAAAGTTCTCTATGCCTGGCCCGAATCTTATCCTATGAGTTTCCGAAATCAAAGGAGAGATCGTAACAGTTGTTGCGGGCTGCATATCCACCTTCTTTATTAGAACCTTATCTCCAATGGATACACCAGCATTTTTTCTGACCAGACCATCTACTCTGATTATTCCTATGCCCTCATCATCCTGGTTGACTCTAAACACCTTGGCAGCCGTTGGTTTCTTCCCTATTATTTCGATTATATCACCCGGCTCCAGATTCAAAGCTACCCTTGTCGAGGTATCGATTCTTGCCCTACCGTGCCCAACATCTGACTGCAAGGCCTCTGCAACCTTAAGTGTTAATTCTTCAGCCAAATAAATCCCTTCGTAGGGATAGGTATATTTAAATAAAAAGGTTTTTCTGTAACAGAAAAAAGGGACACATCCTCTCCCTTTTAATAAATGGTATTTTCATCTTTGCTCAGAACAAATCCCAGTAGATTTATTAACGTTTAGAATATTGAGGATAAACAGGTAAATATGCATAGCACATCCTCACAGCTTGATAGACGTTACTATTCAGATCAGTTACGAAAAAGACCCAGGGGTCCAAGATTCGCCCTCCTCATTTTAATTATTATGGCCATATTATCCCTTGTATTGGCTCTCACCGTGGCTTACCTGCTAACGTAAGATACATTTGATTTGAAAATCCAATATAACCTCACATATCCATATAATCAAAAATGCTCATTATCAAATAAGATAACGACAAGGGAAAGCTTTTAAGTTAACTTCGTGTTTTTTTCTGCACCTCCAACGCCTCATGACGCTGAGGGCTGAGAACTTAGGTTCTCGGCTCTCAGTCGATGGTATATATTTTGGAAATTGTAATTCATATTATTTTATATGATTCTATCTGGAAAAAATATATAACCATTTTGGTAAAATTCTCAGTGGTGATCTATTGCAGAACTTAACAAAACCCAATGTAGGATATTATGAATCTCAAGAACAACCACCCTATCAACCACCCCCCATGGAGGAGCAATATCAACAACCACCGTACCAGGAATCCTATCCACCACCAGATTATGGCCCCCAGCCCCCGCCAGGTATGCCCCCTTCTGCCCCAGAGCCTACAGCCCCTAAAACATCGCCAATTCCCATTGTGGCCGGAATACTGCTGTTCATAGTTGCTATACAAGGATTTATTACCGGTGGCTTTCTATTTATTGGTGGAGAATTTGTGGAGGCTTACTCTGACTATCCAGGTATGGGGACTCTTGCTGATATATTAAAATTATGTGGGATAATATTCATAATACTGGCCATAATCGTCATTATAGGCGCAATATCCTCGATTACAACAAAGAGCTGGGGCCTGGCCCTTGTGGGAGCAGTAATAGGGATTTTCACATTGGGGTATTATATGTCAGGGACCCTCCTCAGTATCATCGCATTGATCCTTATTGCCATATCAAAGGATGAGTTCATCTGATCTCATCCCCATTTTTATTTCTATGGACATCAATATCCTCGCAAATTAAAAAAATCGTGTATCAGCAAAAACCTTTTTCCATATGAACGTGATACAGTGGGCAATGAGCAAACTGCCCGCGTATCCGAGAGGAAAAAGCGTGTTTAAGAAATACAAAGCCCTTGACTTTGACTTTGTACCAGAAAAGCTGCCTCATCGTGATTCTCAACAAAAAAGACTTTTTACCATATTTGGCCCCATTGTGGATTCCAATGTATCTCAGAATGCATTTATCACAGGACCCACAGGCTCTGGTAAAACTGTCCTTTCAAAGAAATTCTGCATGGATTTCCAAGAGCTTGCAAGAAAGGGCGGTAAAAACGTTCAATTCGTCCTGGTAAATTGCAGGCAGAGGAACACCGAAAATGCGGTGATGTTGAGGGTGCTTTCACATTTTCAACCCCATTTTCCAGATCGGGGTTTTTCCATTAACGAAATGATGGAGAGCCTAAGAAAGGTGCTTGAAAAGGAGAAGGCCCACCTCATCGTGGTTTTAGACGAGGTTGATGTCCTTTTGAAAAAAACCGGAAGTTCTGATATCATCTATCATTTCTCGCGTTTTAATGAGGAGGGGATAGAACCCAAGAAACTGCTGTCCCTTATTCTCATCTCACAGAAGAACATCTACGAGATGATGGATTCACCCTCCCTTTCAACGTTCAAAAGGGGCAATATCATCAAATTGGATAAGTATCTGCGAAACGAACTTTTGGCAATTCTTTCGCAGAGAATCGAACTGGCATTTCACCCTGATGCCGTGGAATTAAGGGTGGATGAGCTGATTGCAGACATAGCCTCTGAATTGGGGGATGCCAGATATGCCATCGAGATTTTGGAAAAGGCGGGGATGCTAGCAGACGAGAATAAGGAGGGACAGGTTTCATTCGAGCATGTAAGGGCCGCAAAGGCTGAGATATATTCCACTGTAACCGAAAGTAAACTGGCGGATTTGGACAAGAACAGAAAGCTCATCTTGATAGCAATATCGAGGTGTTTGAAAAAAAATGCATACACAACCACAGGTGATGTGGAGAAGATGTACGCTGTAATCTGCGAGGAGCATGAGGAGAAAAAACTGGGTCACACTCAATTCTGGAAATACATACGGGGACTTGATGATATTGGTATAATCCAAGCCAAGAAGTCCAGCAAGGGTCTGGTGGGCACAACCACTCTAATTTCTCTCCCCGATATCCCAGCCAAGGTTTTAGAGGAGAAACTCATGGATATGCTGTAAAAATATATCATATCTTAGAAAAAAATAAAAAGGAAACATCCCTGAAAAAGGATGTAAATTACTTTTTTCTTGGTGCATATTTCTTGCAACTCTTGCACCAGTACCTATCGTACTTCTTGACATATCTCAAGGGTGAATCACAGGTGGGACAGTTGTTTTCCTCAGCCTCGGTTTCTTGTGTCTCAGGGATCTGGGGTTTTGGTCTTCTTTCATCCAATGTTTCTCTCTTCTTCTTCAGATCCAAAACCCTTTGTATATGGTCATCCTGCATTTTCAAGGCCAATTCTTCGGCCTCCTTGGTCAGTTCTGAGCATTTTTCATAATCCCCCCTGCCGAAGGCTTTCTTCGCCTCTTTGAATATCTTGTCAGGTTGCGAGATATCCACCCCAACTCCCTTTGATTCCTCTATTATGGACCGTGTAAAAAGTAATGCGTCTGATACTGTTTGTATCCGTGTATCCTTTGCGCTCATAGCAGACTCTTTAGCATCCCTAGTACACTTCAAGACATCCTGATAGTTCCCTGTCTCAAGGGCGCTTTTTGCCTGGGCAAGTAGTCTTTTGGCTTTTTCTACATCGGTTCCAGATTCTTCCACCTCTTCGATGAAATGCTCAGTTGTCGATACATAATCACCAGCCATATTTTTTTGCTCCTCTTCCAGCCTGGGCATCATCTCCCTGACCTGGGCCATGGTCTCATCGGCTGAATGATAATCTCCTTCGGTAAATTGCTCTTTTGCCTTGGAAATCAGTTCCTCGGCTTGGCTTGTATCCACTCCCACCTCACCTATGGGTGAAACCCACTTGGCTGCAGAGGAAATCGAGAAGGCCATACCTATTTTCACGAACTGTTTTGTTGGCTCCTCTATCAATGACAGAATATCTTTGCTGCTTTCCAGTATGGTTGCATAGCTCTCCTTTTCAAAAGATTCTGTCAGGTCCCTCAGCAAGTTCGTAGGCTCGTTGAATATTGAGTTTATTGTCTCAGTATCACCTACGAGTTTCGATAACTCATCCTCGTGCTCGATTTCTTTATTCTCTGTTTCTTCATCCATTTTATACTCCCCCCGTTACGGATAATCGTAAGAAACCCTCCCTGCCTCAAAACTACGCAAGCGGTTTCCTACTCATATCTTAGGATTATTTCATATAGTAATGTACCTAAATGAGCCATGGGATATTAAAAGTTTCTGTTGTTTTTGGGGTTTATTCCCCAAATAACGACGGTTTCCGTTTTCTCAAGAATAGAGGGATAAAGGTATTATTCTGGTAAATTATTAATATCCTCAATCTCATGTATATTATAAAGAGATGGGGTCTAACAAGAGCCTAAAAGACTCCTATTTGATGGCAGAAGATATATTTGGAGAAACAACCTAACTTTCAAATTAGAAAGTATATGGGGTTTGCCAATGCATATAAAACCGGTTGAGGAGATAATCGCCGAGATCAAGAGTTGCTATGATCACGATCCATATGGATGGAGAATGCTTCGCGGAAGGGATCGTGCCGGGCATTACGACACCTACATCATGAATCGAAGAAGTTTATGGCAAATGAAGACTGAGTTCAAAAATCCATATCAACCAAAAGGCGTGGGAACAAAAATCATGGACAAACCAGATAAGGAGATTGAGATACTGATGGAGATGGGGGAGGCGCTTCCCTTTGGAGAATTGTACCATCAGCAAAAAAGTCATCCCATATACACCCTAGGTGTTGGAAGGTATTCAAAAAGCGCTGCCAACCAATTAAAGGGGATAATTTCTTCAAAGCAGGAGGAAGTGGAGAAGAACCTCACCGAGAATCTCGATAAATTCCTGCACAGAGAGGGTATTTGTAAGGATTACCTGTAGTAATTCACTACTACTTACGATATTTTCATTGATTTTTTTTAAAAAAGGATGTTCGTTTCTATGTGGTTTTTACTCACTCAACAATAAGGAAATCCAGAAGGAGAGGGGTAAGCTGGGCTCACTCCCCTCTTTTTCAGCGATATAATAAAAATAAAAAAAAAGAAGGGTTGGGTTTTTTTACTGCGGTGGCATGGGTGGTTGTTCCATGGGCGGCTCACCCATATATGGTTGGTCCATCGGTGGCTGTTCAGGTGCCATTGGTGCTGCCTTGCCTGTTACTGCGCCGACGATGAGCAGGATTATACCCACGATGAGCAAAATGAGGCCTATTATGCCTCCTGGTGTCGGGACTTTATATGCTGTTATTTCGGATGGAGAACCTTCGGCTCCAAATTTATACTCGAGAACAACTGTATCTCCTTTACTAACGTCTAAATCGTCTGGCACAGGGAAAATAGAGTTTGCAGGTGCCCCATCCAGTTTTACAGATTTTCCTGTTGGGGAAGCTGCATCGTTCTCATTGACCTCTGTTACCTCTCCAATTACCTTTGCCGTGTCTCCTGATTTATACTCTCCTGCTTCTCCTTTTTTAACCATATCCTCTGGTGTTTCAGCATCGTGGACTATCGGCCATACGAACAGGAACAACAATAGTCCTATCACCAGCAGTATCACTCCTATTATTACGAGCCCTTTCTTCATGATCTCACCCAGGTTTGTTTAGGGTAATGAATCGTCGCTATAAATAGATTTGGTGAATGTGGATGAACATTGAAAATATTTTTCTCTCTAAAAATCGATTTAAATTGATTACATACTCCATGAGCCAATGATTGGCCATATGGAAAAGTATTATATATGGCCTAAGTCTATTTGGGTGTCTGGGTCATGTGGCAAACTGCTGGTCCTTGATGTTGGAGGTAAACGCAAAAAAGAAAAGGGAAATTTACTCCACGTAAGGGCATATGTAGACCCGAATTGACCTAAAAATAAACGGAGGAAGCAGCATGGTAATGGAAGAAATAACATTGGATAGGGCGAAGACCATCGCCAAAAGAAAAGGCCTGAAACCAGGCAGAGTGAAGGGTACAAATGGAGTACAATTCACAAAAGGTCGAAATCCACGCTTGGAGACCATCGAGTGGGATGAGTTTGAGAAGACATTGAAGAGGAGGAGACTGGCGGTCTACGAGAGCGGCGGATGGATGAAAATAATGAAAAGGAGAAGGTAAACTTCTCTTTTTTATCTATTTTTTTCGTTTTTTATTTTTATGTTTCAGCTCAGCTTATATTATTTTAGTATAAAAAGACCTTTTTTAATATATTAGATAGAATAAAACATGTAAGTATTTAAATTAAAAAAGACAGGAAAAAAAGTGATGCCAACAACTTATTATCTCATGTCATTGGTGTAAGGTATGTATATTCCACGGTAACATTGTATGAGAAACCATTGTCAGGGACTCCATACCATATTCCGGGTCCTGGCCATCGGTCGTTACCTGGATGGCATACCACAGTAAGGGTGAGAGTCCAACCCGAGGGTAGGTTCTCGCCTTCGGGGGCTTTCACATTTATGGTGGCTTGATAGGGTGTTTTACCTTCTGGAAGTGTTTCGTTGAATCCCGAACTATCCAGGGAACCACTTACCTCATCAGGATTGGTTGAAGCGTCGGAGTTTTCTCCTTGCCCGTCCTCAACCGATATCTGAAAAGTGATCGCGGTTAAGTTTTCCAATCCGATAGGTATATCAACAGTTTCCGTAAACTCCTGTGGGGGTCCTGTGACATCTGCTTCCACATCCCCCTCGGCTCCTGTAGTGCCTTTTGCCGTGGTATATTCCACAGCTTTATCCTTCTTATCTTCATCGCCCCCAAGACATCCTGCCATCAAAATTGTCAATGCCAGAACGAATGCTATAGCGTACTTTACTTTTTTCATAATATCCTTAATATAGTGATTGGTAAAAGGGGTTATAAAACTTACGCTTTATCAGATTTTCAGGAGAAAAACAGGTTATAGTAGGTTTTAATTGTTGTGAATTCTATGATAATTTTGATTTTTTGCAGGTGATGATAGTCAAGGATAAACGGTGATGGGCAAGGACATTGATGTTTATGGGCCCAATAAAAAATGCCCAAATAAACCACGATGAAAGGGTCTTTTTTGTTCTTCACAGAAATTCTCATTTGGCTGCGGGTTTTGCAGCTTTGGAGGTTTTGGCTAACGAAGGTTTGGGAATTTTGGATTTGATACTCTTCCTCTCAGTAGGTTCCTCACCTCTTCTCCCCAGTACGAATTTGACCACAACAGCAATAACTACCACAATGACCACGATAATGATAACAGGCATCAACCATCCTCCCATTCCAAAAAGGCCACCGTCCTCTCCACCGCTTCCTGGGAATTCCAGTATATATACTTCTGTAGCTGCGAATTCATTCTCT
>CP070751.1:2508991-2511585 GCA_020348445.1 Thermoplasmata archaeon | reverse complement strand
ACTGGTGGCACCCAGGTGATCTGACTCCTATCGTGGTGGGCACCTTCAACTTCAAAAGGGGTACCAGATGTTATGACATCATGAGTAAGGATTTTGATGAAGTAGGCCATAATTATGGCTACGACGGGATTGAACAGGTGTGGATTGGGAAAGAAACCAGCTTTCCAGGAGCACGGGGTAGAATGGAGGCAGTGCGTTATGAAGACTTAGGAGTATTTAACAATGACAGCACTGGATTGTCGGATTATTCTGTCTGCTATGTTGAGCTCCTAACGCCGGGGCCCGATGTTCGTGACTTAACCATTGATCACTGTAATTTCCAGAGCAGATTTGCCCTCGGTTCCCAACCTAAAGTGAGATGTGATCGCTATGACCTGAAATTTTCCTGGGCATGCAACTACATACCGCGCTTTACGGTATTAGTTGATGGACATCCCTATCACGATCCACGAGACAATTCCAGCTTTGCGCACAGATTATGTCCTCAGAATACGGGGTCAATCTCCGTGCCTGTTCACTTCCTTGTTTCCGAGAATTCCTATGCTCGCACTGTTACGGTTGAATTAGAAAGGCCGGACTGCTCCAGTACCATTGGTATTCAACTCGGCAGACCAGCGATCGAAGTGTTTCCCTTTTTACACCAAGGATACGCATATACGGCTATGGGCACTCAAAACCCAGAACAATTCATTCAAGGTGTTACAGAAGCCCACAAAGATGTGCAGGTAGTCGATGAAAATCCCGCTCAGGACGAAATTGACGCCCTCTGGGACCGACGCGTGTTTGTTCATGGTAGACCCATTGGAGATCCTAATGATCCCAACTCACTCATCGTTGGATTTGTCATCAATTATAAATTGGGCTACGTTGCTGAACCCGTCTTTTGTAACATGCGTGCTAATGCTCTGGTTGATCCGGTCAACTTGTCCACCACCATAACCAAATGTCAGGGAACAGAGGTGCTAGAGCAGAGTATCGTAAATGACCTTCCCCTTGAAAACTGCCTCATGTTTGACGGGTTTACCGAACAGGACTATTGGGACCGTATCTCGTTGACATTTGATGTTGAGGCTATCGATGATGCCGGACAGAAATGTTATGGGTGTCAGAGCTTTTTTGCAAACTCCCTTTTGTGCATTGTGCGTCCTGACTACAGTGAATTGTTATTCGATCTGGACTCAGGAAGCGTAAAAGACAGAATACACGACTCCGTTACGAGAGAGCTGTTCATGGATCTACTGGCGACATTAGGGGAAGATGAAAAAACAATTGCACAGCAGAGGTTCCCTATCTTTAAAAATGGAATTGCCAATCTCGTGAGGGCATCATTGGCAAAGGTTCAGAGGGATAGAAACCTCTGGCGGGCTTTCAAGACCGCACAGAGAGAACACTACATAGACACCGAGCAAAAGATCTTTCAGCAATTTGCATCTCAAAAGAGCTTTGCTGAGGCTCAGGCCAGGATCGAACCACTTCGTGAAATAATGATAGAAAGGGCACTGTCCACTCCCATCGAGATTTTTGCTCATGCCATGGTTTTAGATCTAAAAGAAGCAGAAGCAGTAAGCCAGCTTATGGAGAATTTATTATTTGAAGAATCCAATGGGAGCTCTTGGCCGCCGTGAGGAAAGCGGACACTGGGGAATATGAGTCGTTCCTTTCATAACCCTACCTATCTTTCATAATAAAAGATGAAATAGTAGCGACCCTTGGTCACTATGCACCAATGATGGAAACCGAGGCCGTGGACAAAAAAACAACAAATGCCATCAACTTCCAGAGCCTCATTTGAAGAATCAAAACGGCTTGAAGAGCAGAGGTTTTGGCAAAAAGCCTTCATTTGAGGTTGAGAGCCCCAAATTCAATCTCCACCATGATCAGGTTTCACCTTTCTTCTCTGTGATTCTTTTTGAATCGAGCCACAAGCATCTCTATCCTTTACTCCAATCCCATATCGCTTTTCTTGATGATAAAAAATAGTCACATTATGGCTAGAAAATAATCATATTTTATGATATTCTATATAATAATATGGCCTCGATGAGAGGCATCTCTGAAAACTGCACCCTAGTAAATGCCTTTTTCTCTAATTAATCTTGATGTTACAGTAGATGGATAACTGATGAACAGCAAAAGAAAAAACGAGACCGCCTCAGATGAGAAGGCAAGAAAGGTCAAATTTGAGGTCTTTGGAGAGGAGATGCTCGAAAAAGAGGTGAAACTGAGCGGTAACAGCGGTCGGATCTATCTTCCACCAGAGTGGGTCGGAAAGCACGTAAAGATAATCAGGACAGATTAACCAACGAACTATATATAGATGGTAGGAGGTTTATCACATTGGAAAGGCTGCTTATAAGAAGGTTAGGAGAACGGGACCTCACTGATATTTCCAAAATCCTGAAAGCAATTACCGAGAAACGCGGCATCATAGATTATCGGAGGGCCGTTGAAGAAGAGGTAAAAAATAAGAATAGAGTTAGCTTTGTGGCTGAACTTGATAATAAGGTGGTGGGATTTCTGATCACCTATATTCTCTACGGTGGATTTGGTCTGGAAAAAAGTGCCTGGATTGGGCTTTTTGGTGTTGACCCCAA
>CP070751.1:2412926-2508891 GCA_020348445.1 Thermoplasmata archaeon | reverse complement strand
TACACCTTCTGCGGTATGCCTGCCGCCATGATCAGTTACAATGATGATCCCCTTTTTTCGGGATTTGCATTTTCCTCAGAGGCAAAAAACCTTCAAGTTGAGGTTCTGCTTAATGGAGATGTGAATGTTAGCTGGCAGGAGCCGTCGAGCATGGGTACAGGAGATTGGTACGAGGTATACTGGTCAAATAACCCGGATGGTTTCTTTGGGACTTTCAATAAGGATTATTTTTCTGTCTGCGGACCCATTAATTTTGGAATCAATAACACAGTTCATAGCGGAGCCTCTGCAAACACTCCTGGGACTAGATTGTATTACATGGTTGTTCCATTCAATGCAAGTGGCGTAAAAGGAGCGAGCACTTATAGCATTGGAATATGGACAGAGGGTTATTCAACCGGATATGACACTTTTGGCATTCCACTAAAAATGAAAAATAACTATACTGCAGACCAATACTGCGACAGCATTTCCGATACCGAGGGAATCAATTATTTCGATAATATCAAGCAGCGATGGTACTGGCACTCCACAGTTATGCCCTTTGGGGCATTTGATCCAACTCTTGTAATGGCGGAGGGTTATCAGATTTCAACAACAGATTTTACGAGGTACACTTTTATTGGGATTTGAAATACCCCTCAAGAAATCCACGATTATGTGTCCAATTAATTATAATACGAGCGAGATTACGTAAAAAGAAGATGAATCATATCAGTTATACACTCTTTTGGATTCTTAGTCGTCTTAGGGCTCCCTCAGAATACAATTTCGAATAGAAACCAAGATTGCCAACGACCTCCCTGAGTTTCAATATCCTGTACCTTCTGCGGTTTTGCAGTTTGACGGATTTTGTTTGCTTTTCAAAATAATCCATTCTCTTTTGTGCATTTTTGAGATCCGGCGGAGTCGGAATTTTCACGAGCCAATTTTTTACCTGCACATAATCAAGATCAGGATACCATTTCTCGTACAATGGTGTTCCCTTCTCGGCACGGGCCATTAGCGGGTAAAAATCAAAGGGCTTCAGATCTTTTATGATATCTACATACTCCTTGACATCATCCATTGTTTCCTCTAGATTGAATATGATCCCGGATTTTAAGTAGATCTTTTCTTCGTAACAAGCATTTATCGTGTTTTTAATTTGATCCACAGTCTGCTTCTTGTTTATTCCGTCCAAAAGATTTTGACTCAGGGATTCCCCGCCTATCAACAACCAGTTGCAACCACCTTCTTTGACCCTGCTCAAGAAATGTTTATCACCATTCACTTCGT
Source organism: Thermoplasmata archaeon (assembly GCA_020348445.1). Lineage (GTDB taxonomy): Archaea > Thermoplasmatota > Thermoplasmata. The sequence goes on along the minus strand of CP070751.1, from coordinate 2,507,613 downwards.
TGGATCTAATATCTCCGCCCCACCTGACTTTGATTCTTCTTTGCTCTAGACCGTCGAGCATCTTGTAAGTCCAATTGAGATTTGTTGAGATCTGAGCTCCTAGAAGATGCAAGGTTCGTAGCCCTTTTTTATACAGTGATTCTAAATCATCAAGCACGACCTCGATATTTTTTATTTGCCATTTTAGGGGGGACCAAACACAAAAGGAGCAACTGTATGGACAACCCCTGGAATACTGATATTTGAAGAAACTTCCGTAGTGTTTGGGATCAAATAAGTCAACGTCGATTTGTGGCATTTTCGAATAATTACCCTCCAAGGATGGTGTCTTATGAACTCCGTTTTCATCCTTATATGCGATTCCCTTTAAATTTTCCAGTTTTCCTGTGTTTAGATAATCGAGGATAACCTGCTCAGGTTCAGAATGAATGGCAAAGTAAAAGGGATATTTTTTTACAAGGTCCTCTGCATACCCGAACGGGCAAGATATTGCAATGCATTTGATATTTTCCTTTTTACAAATTGTTGCGATCTGCGCCTCATAGGGCATGTAAGATACAGTTACAGTGGAAATTACCAAATCAGGTTTAATTTTCTTAATTATCCTCTTTATTTCCTCAAAGGATGTTCCCCTGTTGTTTGCATCGTAAAAATCGATGGAAATTCCCGCTTGTTTCAGAAATCCCGAGATCTGAGCCATATGGGAGGGCAGGTTCGCGCTTGGAATCCCATAGCAACATTCTTCCCTCTCGATGGGCATCCCCTCGTATCTCGGAAGGTTGAGTAAAAGTACATTCATGAGAAATTCCTCGATGTGTTTTTTTTAAAGGTTCGCTACAATGAACTTTCGGATGGATTCATCATGGCCAGCGAACATATCAATCCCCTGTAATATAAATTTTTCCTTATTTGATTTTTGTTTCGAGGGTCTAATGCGGTTCGAAAAATAAAGATCAATTTGGGAAGGTAACTATTCTATCTTGTTATCTTTCAGCTCGACAATAACATAATCCTTTATCCCTCTTGGGTCCAGAATGTTCAAAAACAATTTTAAATCAGCCTTTTTAAATTCCTTAAAAATAATAAGTATTCCCAAATAAATGCCTATTCCTAATAAGCCCATACACAGAAGCACTCCCATATATAGCAATAAATCAATTATTCCCGCCCAAAACGGATCGAACAGATCCCAGATGTTAAATGTATCACTAATAAAAAATAGTACAATGCCCATAACAAGCGCAGCTACCAAGTGCATCAGGATTTTCGGATTCCATTTTGTACCTGTTAGTCTGCGTGTTACTATCTTTAACAATATCAGACCAACTATCGCAGAAATCGCGGTTGCCAGTGCTGCTCCTTCTGCACCCATCCCAAGGAGGTTGATGCCCAGGAATCTGATATCTTTTGGGATGAAGAAAGCGTTAAGGACTATATTGGTCACTGCCATTACAACTGCGATTTTTGTGCTAAGCCCTGGTCTATCCACGGCCATGATCTGATTAAAAAATAGCAAATCAAAGCTGAATACCAGCGAATATATGGACATTATCTGGAGGGTTGTGGTTGCGTTCTCAGCAATTTCGGCATTGAACAGGAAAAGAATGGGCTTGGCAAACACAATAAAAAGAATCGTGGCAGGCATTATAATCAACGATACATATCTTTCAGCAACGATGGTCAATCTCCGTATCTCCTTCTCCTCCCCCTTGCCGTGATGCTCCGAGAGGGTGGGAAAAAGCAGCAAAGTGACTGCTGTTGATATCATGACGAGAAATGCAGTCAGTCTCTGGGCACCAAAGTAATAGCCCACGAACCTAGATCCCCAGAACAGCTGTAACATGACCTTATCTATATTCACAGAGATCATAGCTATACTTGCAGCAACAACAATGGGGATAGCGAATCTAAAATAGTGTTTAAAGAGCTTAGGATCGAACTTGCCTATGGGATACCCCCGGAAAAGGATGATCGCGGTGATGAGAATCGCGATAACCCCGGCTACATAGGCGCCAGCCAAAGCAAAAACACCAAAAGTACCCAGTGCTATTATGATGATCAATGGAGCCCTCGTCATGGGCTCGATCAGTCCAGGCAATTGCTGTTTTGCTGTCTCTCTTCTGGCTGCAAAGGTGGTGAGGGGAATGCTGCTTAAGCTGGTAATTACATAGAATAGTATGAACAAGTAGATTACCGGCTCATGTTCAGGAGTCTCGAAACCCCTTCCAATTACGACCTTCCAAAAGAATATTGAGAAGAGGACACAGCCTATCATCACAGCCGTGAGCACCACCTTAACCACGAAGAAGGTTCCAATGCAGCTTCCCAGGTCCCTGCCCTCAGATACTCGTTTAATATGGGCGTGGTTGAAGCCCAAATCAGCTATAAAGGCAAATAGCCCCACAAAGGCCATGCCAAAGCCGATTATCCCGTATTCCTCAGGGCCCATGTACCTTAGTATGAAGAACAATGCAACATAGCCCAGAACGCTACCTGCCATCATATTTAGGAAAACCAAAAATGATTTCCTTGCAATCAACGCCCGTTCACCTATCACGAAAAGGAGGCAGGGGTTTAAAAAGGTAACTAAATCTCGGTTTCGGGCATCCTGTGTCTGTATTTTAACCGAAAATTTAAATATGTCTTGGCCCTATTATAACTCGTCAAACGGAGTGGGAGCGACTGCCTTAGCAGCGTTTTAATTGACTCTTGATAAGCAGGTGATAAAATGAGAAGAATAACACCAAAACAGATATGTTATCTTTTAGCTTTTGCCATGTTTTTTTCGGTGTTTGTGGGCTTTGCGCAAGCTGATGAAGAAGAGGACCCTCAGCCATTTGCGGACTTCACCCACACTACATTTTCAGAAGAGTTTACTGCAACTTGGTGTGGACATTGTCCCTATGTAGCAGATGCACTATATAATATCTATGAGTCCAATGATTACCCCTTCTATTTTGTGGCGATGATTACAGATTATAATGATAAGGCAGGCGAGAGAGCAAACGATTACAACATACCTGGCTATCCCACCACAATATTTGATGGGGGTTATGAAACCAAGGTTGGATCCTCCAATGACGATACGCAACAAACCGAAGATGATATTCGACCTTTAATTGAATCCTGTGGAGAGAGGCAAGTTCCTAGTCTTGAAGTAGAAGTAAAAGCTTATGATCTTGGCGACTCTGCCTTACAAATCTCTGTAAAAGTTACCAATCTTGGGAGTGAAGGATATGGCGGCAATCTGCGTGCATACATCACTGAGATCATATCCAGATATAACATGACAAACAATCAACCCTATCACTTTGGCTTTCTAGATTATGCATTTAATGTAGATATTAATGTTCCTGCTGAATCCTCTTGGGAAGATGAGGTCATTTGGATTGGTTCAGAACATCACGACGATCCCGAAGATCCAGATGAGACACAATATTTTGGGGATATCGTGCCCAGTAACACTATGGTAATTGCTGCTGTATTCAATGATGAGATAAATGTAGGCGGTTATGACCCCCCTTACAATGGACCTCAATTCAAGTTTGAAGCACATTATGTGGACCAAACTGCAGCTATGATTCCGATACCACCTCCAAATTACGGCGTTGAAATAGGCCCTCCCTCCCAAGAACACTTTGCCTTTGCAGGAGAATCAACAACTTACACCCTTACAGTTGGCAATATCGGCGATACAGAGGACACCATTTCCCTGACATTATCCGGAGATCAGAGCAGTTGGGGAACTCTCAGCCAGACCTCGGTCACAATCGCACCTGGTTTATCTGAGGATATCACACTGCAGGTGGATGTTCCCTCTGGGACAGCCGATGGAGAGTATCAGATCGATGTAACAGCCACATCAAATGGAGATCCCACAAAATCCGCAACTGCTGCTACCATAACCGAAGTCACCACCGACATCACATACGGTGTAAATCTCCTACCAGATGAGACTAGCAAATCCTGTTTCCCCGAGGAGTCTGTTGTCTTTACAGTGACCGTGGATAATACAGGCAATACTGAAGATACCATTGACTTATTATTATCTGGATCATACAGCTATTGGGGAGAGCTGAGTACAAACTCGGTCTCTCTTTCTGCGAGCAGCAATCAGGACATTACCCTGACTGTGAATGTACCCTCAGGTACCTCCGAGGGCGATTATCTATTCGATTTGAAAGGAACCTCGCAAGGAGACTCCTCTGTATATCATGAGATAACCTTGACGACGCATGTCAATCCCTTTATCTATGATTTTGAGATAGAACCTGCGCTGCAGGAAGGGGATGTGAACGCAGGCGAGAGTACACAATTTACACTCACAGTAACAAACCTTGGAAACGTGCAGGAGGAGATCGAGCTAACGTTGCAAGGTCAGAATTGGTATAGGAACTGGGGATCTTTGGATGAAGATACTTTAATTCTACAGGAGGGTGCTGAGCAGGATGTGATCTTGACAGTGGAAGTTCCTTCTGATGCCGAGGGTGGGGAAATCACCTTTACAGTGGATGGAATGTGCATAGAGGATACTTATGTTACTGATTCAGCCACTGTTTATGTTACAGTAATCGAAATCGGTACAATACTCATAGAGGATGTTTGGCATTCTCCTTCGAGTCCTGACGAGGAAGATGAAATCAGCATCTCAGCCTTGGTGACTGGAGATAATATAGAAGAGGTCTATCTGGATTATTATCAAGGCTATTTCCATTTCGGTCCCGAAAACATGCTTTATATGGGAAGCGACGAGTATTCTGTAACCATAGGTCCGTTGGATTCTGGGGATTACGAATATGAGGTATGCGTAGAGGATGATGACGGCGAAAAATATTATTCAGGCAAGATTCCATTTTCAGTCTCTGACATCAAAGTACCAATCACGATCTCTGAAATTTCCCATTCTCCCACTGACCCAACCGAAAAGGATGAGATCACTGTATACGCCACCGTTTCGGGAGACGGCATTAATTCCGTGAATCTGGACTATTGTCAAGGTGAAACGTGTTTCCAACCCGTTTCCATGCAATTCAATGGAAATGATCAATACACTGCCTCCTTTGGGCCCTTGACTGCTGGAAACTACCAATATGAGGTTAGGGTCATAGATGAGGACGGGGAAACATACAAGTCAGGTAAGAAGTCAATTACAATATCTGAAGAGCAGGTGGATGGCGGAGACGGCGGAGATGGTGGCATCCTTGACAGCGATGGAGACGGTGTAAATGATGATGACGATCCCTTCCCTGATGATCCAGAGGAATGGGAAGATACAGACGGTGACGGAATTGGTAACAATGCAGACCCAGATGACGATAATGATAGTTATCCAGACACCGAAGATGAATTTCCACTGGATCCTACGAAGCACGGCTCAACACAGGATGTTGGAGAAGAAGATGAAAAGCCATGGTACGAATCACCTGATGCACAGTATATGATACTGCTTTTGATCGTGGTCATAATTATCTGTGCCATTCTTGCGGGTATGTTTGCAGGACGCAGAAGTAGGGCTGAGGAGCCTTCTGCTACCGCAGTTACACCTCTTCCATTAGCCCAAACTGTTTCGGCACCCACTACAGAGCCTGCCTTCACACCGATATCAATGCCCCAGTACGAGGATATCTCGTGCCCGAAATGTTATACAGTTTTCGGCGTTCCCACGGATCAAAGGCCTCTTGAAGTTAAGTGCCCAAGCTGCGGAACAAAAGGGATTATCGATTAAAAGAGATGTAATCCAAAACACTATTTGCTACTTTTTCATCATCAAGGGAGCTTAAGAAATCCTGCTGTGAACTAAAAGGCCTTGCTAAAACGATTCTCGCGGCCCTCTTTTTTCCAATGCCCGGTAACGAAGATAGAGCCTTAAGCGAGGCAGAATTCACGTTCAAGGGATATTCTATGCCTGTTACGCTCCGAAACCCGTGGTCAGTGATGATGACATCTTTGAAGGTGTTGAGCGGGGTTTGATATGGTATTCCCACCAAAAGTGGATAGGTCCCAATTTGCCTGCCAAATGTGACATTACCCTGAACTTTTTCCAAAAAGACCCTTTTTAGGACAGTTTTCGTGGGGAGTATAAGCTTCAGCATATTGATGTCGATTTCTTCTCGAACCATTCTTTTGAACCGTAAGAAATCGGTATGGTGGATCTTCACATCGAACTTGTTTCTTACGAATGCAACCTGTCTTATGTTGATTCTCCGCAATAGAAGATCCCTTTCGAGAATATCTTTTAAAAATTTAAAATTATGTTCGAAGGTTCTTTTCGACTCTCCAGAAAGTCCTGACAGAAAATTGATGCCTGGCAGCAGTTTCGGCATTCCGTTTTCTCCTCTTTTTGCGCCGTATTCGTTTATGAGTTCAATTGCTTTTAAGACCTGATCGGGAGTTGCATTTAAATTGTTGGCTGCAATCACCTTTGGATCAGCGCTCTCCATTCCCAGGGCAAGGACATTGCCGCTTGTGCAGTATTTGACGAGAGCCTTCAATATTCTCTTGGCTTCGTTGGGATGTTCAGCTATAACAGCCGGATTGGCATTGTCGGTGTGGAGAACCTCTAGGTTCAAAACCGCATTTCTCACTCCCGAAAGCAGTTTTTCGATGATCTCGGGCCTAGGCTTTGGAGTTTCAGAGGATCCGATATCCTCTATTTTATAGGAAAAGATGCAGGATTGGGCCCCAAGTCTGAAATTCACAGCACCGAATTTATTTAAAGCACCAACCTCGTCAATGATGTCTTTGGGCTCCCTGAACTTCGGCTCTCCGAAAAGGGGCTCGATGCAAAAAGAACAACCACCTGTAAAGAACCTTACGCAGCCCCTGTAGGTCTCGAGTTCTATTATTAGAGGATTTGGGAAATCAGGATGCTGGGTTATGACAGAGCTTCCTTTTATTGCCCAATTTCGCCACTCTTTTTCTGTCCGCAACCTGTCATTTTGGGATTTCTCTGATAACAGATCAAAGATAAAAGCATCGGGATCCGATTTAGGCAAAAAATCAAAAATGTTCACAAGATCCTTTATTTTCCTGTCTCCACTGAATCCAAACTTTGCAATTGGCCCCCCAAGTATTTTTGTGCCTTTGAAATTCTCGGCTATATTCTTGATCTCAGGAATCGAGGCAGGTGTTCCCCTGAGATACTTTCCTGGCACTATGGCCCCACCGATTATGGCAAGCAATTTCGCGTTTTTTAGTGCCTTGTTTTTTGGGGAGTTATTTCGATATTCATCGATGGTAAGATACGTAAATTCATGGCCTGCCTCTTTGATTGCCCCTGCTGTGTATCGAACATAGGGCGAGATAAAAGGGGGGACGCCCAGGCAGCTTGGCTCGTCAACATAACCATCGAGGAGTACGATATACATCAAAAAAGTGAATGTGTGAGAGGATTAATAAGGATTGTCGAGGTCCCTTACCAAATGAAATCAAAAGCACTATAACACATGATATGCTACATTTGGATTTTAAGTTGCTCAATCAGATATCATAATTTTATGTCTTCTATCTTGCCTTCAAATATACTGCAAATATTAAATCCTTGAACTGCCCAAATCCATCACAATCTGTTAGCTTGATGAGAACTGAATGCAACAATCTCACCACTTTAAATTCCGAGAAATAAAATACTCCATCTTTCATCTCCAATTTTGCCTTTTGAAGTCCAGATTCTTTAAGCATGGCATCAAGTTTTAAGGGGCTATTGGAAAGATAATAGGTTGGGTAAGATTCGTGGCCAATGAAATTCTTCTTGAAATTTTTTATAAATGAAATAGGTAACAAGTGTATCATAAGGCCAGCAGGGGATTTTGCATTCGGTGTCCAGATAATTAATATACCTTCTTTTTTCATGACTCTGGACGCTTCCATGAAGAATCTTTTTGGTCTTCTGATATGCTCCAAAACGAAGTTGGTAAGAATGACATCCACACTAGCATCCTTTAGAGGAATTCCTTCCAGATCTCCCTTAATATATTGTATGTTATTATGAGATTTGTTGCATTCTCTTAAATCGGTGTCAATGCCTATGCAAAATCTGAATTGATTGGAATACCTTTCGAGAAATTTTTCCCTTCCACAACCACCATCCATAAAAATATCAAATGAATGACCATTTTCTTTGACAGCCTCATCGAATGATAAGACATGATCTTCCCACACCAAAGATGCACTTCTGTACATGGCTTAACCTACCTCAAACTAATTTATCAACAACTTTTTCTAACCCAGCGCCCTATATAACAAGTCCAAAGTCTACTTTATCACCTTATTTGAATAAGCACCTCCCATATATTCCCGAAATAATTGCTAGAAGCAGAACGTGTTTAGATTCTATCCTATTTTTTAACATTTACACCATCCCCAAGACCCTTTTTGGAAATAGGACGAATCGCGGCTACCTTCCCGATAAGACCAATAAGCTCACGCAACTCATTATTTAGGACAAAAATTCCATAAGATGTACCATCTATGTGCAATGCATCGTTGGTTGGATTATCTGGTTGAACTTCAACCATGAAATCGCTGTTCACCAATCTCTCCAATGATCCCTCATGTTTCTTGAGTTTCGTATATGCATTCCCCCTCATGTTGTTCCCTCCAAAATGATTTATTACTTTGTGATTTATTACCATAAACTAGATCGTTGATTTCCACTCCTTCAAAAAGAAAAGTTATAAGGTAAACAGTAAAAAGATCCGAGCCTGGAAGGAGGGAGAAAGTCCAATTTAAAAATGGAAGGGCACCATTATCAAATATCTTTTGTTCACTTCCAGGCTGCAAGGTTGCGGCTATGTGATCATCAATTTCATAATTCATCCACATCTGAACCCTCGCTTTGTAATATAGTACCTAAAACAGTTAAAACGTGAGGCAGCGGGGCAAGCTCCTCTTTTATCTCTCTTAAGAGGGAAGAAAGTTCCTCTTGCTTCTCATATTTCTTATCCTTTGAAGTCAGCTTTCCTTGTTTCTTTTTAGATATTTTTACTATTTTCTTTCTTTTAACTCTTTTTTTAACAACCATTAATATAGACGAAAGCAGGCATATTGCTGACGGTGACGATCTACATCTTGACACGCATATCCCTCCAGATATAACATGTTTCAATATGTTATCTATATGGTATTTCCCCTTTATAAGCTCTGTGTAGACAAATTACATTTTTATATTCGAAAAATACATTTATTTTTGACATGTTCGATTGTCTTTTGTGCAAATGATTTATAAAAAAAGATAAAAGTGTGGGAGGATTAATAAGGAATGTCGAGGCCATCTAAGGTAGCAAAAAAATCAGAGGGGCACCTCCCACACGCAGTTGGTTTGAGCATGAATGTAGTAACCTTTACCTTGCTTGAAGTAATCTGACTCACCAATCGATTGAAATTTTTGATTTGCAGAATTAAAGGTCCATATTGCATCCACATGTGTTCCGAAAGTAAGGTTGTTTAGGGCATCAGTTCGGTTATAATTAGTAAAAGAGGGATAGCCAACAAGATTCCAACCTTTATAAAGTGAAATATTTTGTGAAAAATGAGGCATTGTTCCATTCACTATAAAAATTGTTCCATCTGGATCTTTTATATATATAAAAAATCCCATATTGTGGTCGAGACATTTCAAGTCGTTCATTTGAGAGGGTTTTGAGGTGTGGTAATGTTTCCAAGGATCATTTCCATCCGAATTGTTATACGATTGAACGGCATAATATTGATTTGAAAGGGAATACAAAACACTTTGAATAGAGGTATCTGATTGGATTTTTGGAATTGATATTAAATTAAAACCTTTAGTCAAGGGTATCCTCGTTTTTTGGTAGGGTTTCATTAGAGGGTAATTATCACTCCCGATCGAGGTATCACCGATACCATCGCTTCCAGGTTGATCCTGCTTCGGGCCACTTTTTTCATCCTTCCCTTTGTAATTGCTCCAGTAATTACCACCAGAGGGATATGAATCATTCCACAAATTTGAAAAAGGTGAGTTATCAGATTCTTGTATTTTGTTATCTATTATATTATTGTGATAGATTACATTATTTAATGAAAACTCTAGACGAATGCCCCAACTATCGAATATAGGGCCGTATCCATTTTTATAAATAGTATTTTCAATTATCGAGCTGTTGTGTGAATGTGAAAAATGAATTCCCATTTCATTGTTTGATGATATGTTATTTCCCCTGATCGTATTATTTGAAGAATAATAGCTATAGATACCATCAACTTGACTGAACGATATATTATTATCAAGAATGATGTTGTGATCTGAATCGGATAAATAAATCCCATCTATGTTACTTAACGATATATTGTTATTTGCAATAATATTTTTTGAGGATAAATATAAATCAAAGCCTATTGTTGGATGAAAAATTTCATTATATGTAATACTGTTGTACATCGAAGATGTTAACGTTAACGAGACTCCTGAATTTAGAATGATATTTTTTGTTACTGTATTGTAATTTGAGGAATGTTGAAGACCAATTCCGCCACTAGAAAAGGTATTTCTTTCGATACTGTTATTCGATGAGTATCTTAAGCCAATACTGCATTTATTTAAATCATTATCATTTATCTTATTAAAACTTGAAGAGAATAAATAAATGCTTGAATGAAATTCATTACTTTCCATTAAATTATCATTTGAAACATGGCAATAAATTGAATATTTTTTGTTTGAATAAGAACTGCACGAGATGATCTTGTTATTGCCGGAATTTTTTAAGAAAATCCCATAATTATTATTTGAGATATTATTATTCATAAACAAATTATCATTTGATTTATATAAGTAAAATCCATAATAGTTATCCGATGCATTATTATTTATAATATCATTGTTTAGTGAGAAACCCAGCTCAATTCCCACAGAACTATTAGAAATTTCCTGATTTTTTACTGTAACATTTTGGCAGTGGGCTAGGATGATCTGCCCCGCACCCATTGGGATAATACCACCAGTTCGATTCTTCCAATAATATACAGGTTTTGAGGAAATAATATTTGAAGTATCAATTTTATGTGTATTCCAATGTTGAATAAGGTTTCCAGAGATAAAAATTCCATTTTCAACCATTATATTTTGTGTGATATTATTTCCGACAGAATAATGGATATATATCCCATACTGGTCGACATTCAAGATTTTACTATTTGAAATATTGTTGTTATCAATGTAATTATTGTTACTTGATGGACCCAGAAATATGCCATATCTGTTGCCGAATAGATCGTTTTCTGCAATATTATTATTGTCCGATATATTTACTAAAATCCCGCATCTTGCTTTTGAGAAGTTATTGGAAATTATAGTGTTCTCTCTGGAATTATAGATATGGATACCATATGAGGAACCATAATAGGGAGAATAAGCATTATACGTTACCATACAATTCTCAGCATTATCAAGCTTTATTCCAGCTTTATATTTATTTGGCCTAGCAAATGTAAATCCAGTAATATTTACCCAATTTGCTTGGATGGTCATTGCATCACCGGTTTTATTAGCATCGATAATTGTGTTCATCGAACTATTGCCGATAATTGTTAATGATTTATCCACAACAACATTTTCATTGTAGGTTCCATTCCAGACATAAATAATACTTCCAGCAGTGGCATTGTCTATTGCATCCTGTATTCTTGTATAGTCCTTTCCACCGTCATCATCCACATAGAAGGTTTCACTTTTACCTGTTTGGATAATTTTACAATTCAAATCGAAAGTAGTAAATATCGCCATAAAAAGTATTAAACATAGACCTAAAGATGTAACTTTCCTCCTCAAAGTGTCACCTCCCACACGCAGTTGGTTTGAGCGTGAATGTAGAAGCCCATACCCGGTTCCATTAATCCATCTTCACCTAGATTTTTGAGCTTGCTGGATGTTGTATCATAATATTTTATAGCGTTAATTTGCACCTCAAAAACGAGATTATTAAGGGCTTCATCCCTCGAAAGAATTATGGAAGAGGGATAGCCTACCAGGTTCCAACCCTGATGGAGGCTAATTTCCTGGGTTGTGGCAGGCCTAACCCCCTCTAAAAAGAGAATCGCTCCTTTCTTGTTAGTGACACGAATATAGAGGCCCATTTTATGGTCAATTGCATTCAGATCGTTTAGGTAGGGTGGCTTGGAAATATGATGATGTTTCCATGGGTCACGGCTATCTGATGCGTCGTACCATTGTACAGCATCGTAGTCCCCTTCAATTGATTGTAAAACTGTTTGGATTTTTGTATCATCTTGAATTGTCGGAAGGGAAATGAGATTCCAACCATAATTTAGATTCACAGGGGTCCCGTTTATTACAGTTATAGTGCAATTATCGGTATCTTTACCACCACTTCGGTCCATGACTGTAAGAGTTACGTCATACATTCCTGGAGTGTTATAAACATGAATGGGATTCTTGCCTGTGACATTTGGTGTCCCATCACCAAAATTCCATTCGTAGGAGATAATATCGTTGAATTTAGTCTTTTTAGCGTACTCAACACTTTGATCTAGTTCATCCCAATAAACAATATGCGGGAGAATCTTGCTGTCAAAAGCTATGGATGAACTGGCAAAGGCAACACCGGGGAAATCTGGATGACTATCCACGGTTTCGATATCACCACAATTGTACCTGAGCTCAGGATCCCAATGATGATTCTCATTGTTACTTATATTCCAGTGCCCATAACTAAGATGTATAAAACCATTTTCATCGATCCTCATGGAAGGTGAACAAAAGAAATGACGTGCATATCCATAATCGTCTACTTCATTGATATTCCAATAGTTACCAGACCAAGTTGCGCACTTTAATTCCATATTTTCATTCATAGGAACATTACTAATTTCAACAAAGCTTAAAATCGCCTCTCTACCCGTGGTTCCAATTGATACCTGGCGGATTTCGTCTCCGTTTGTAGGAACGGTTTTGATGCTCCATTCACTTCCAGTCCATCTTGCGTATTTCAGGTTCTGGTTGGCTGCATCTAAATAGCTTATATGGGGAAAATCAAAAATGTCAACTACAATTGAGGTGAAGGTTCCAATATCTCCCTCTGTATCCACAGGTTGAATGCTCCAGTTACTCCCTGTCCATCTTGCATATTTCAAATCACCATTTCCGCCATCATAATAGCTAATTTGTGGGTAATCATTACTGCCAAGTGCAATTGAGGAATAGAAGCCTACACCACCACTATCTACAATTTGTGAGGTAGGTTGATTATTAAGATAACCGGTATATACAAGGCTTCCAGACCCGTAGATTTTATGTAATCGATCTTTGCTATCCAATACCTGTGAATAGTAACCATTACCATAACTTATCAATGGTGTATCATCACTTTTAATTTCAATCCACGTATATTTTGGTCCATAATGACTTGTATCAGCTACTTTCGTAATATTCCAGTAATAATGATCATCAGGATCGTAACTTCCGCTTCCGTCGAACTGAACATCCTGGCCAATAAAAACTGATTGATCAGAACCTGCATCAGCGATGGGAGGATTTCTTGGAATTATAGTTACTTCGCATGTATCTGAATCCATTCCCCCATCATTGTCTATAACTGTTAGGGTAACTATGTAATCACCTATTTCATCATATTGATGTGTAGGATTCTTACTGTAACTTAGAGGAGATCCATCCCCAAAATCCCATTCATAGACCTTTATATAACCGTCGAGGTCCATACCCCATCCTGAAAATTGTGCACTTTGGTCAACATATATAGTCTGTGCTTCTGGTGATGCATAAGCTGTGGGTGGACGGTTTCTTTCCTCAGGGGAATTAGGAGGGTTATACGGAATATTGCATGGATTCATCATTGGATAATTATCAATGGAATCAGAATCAATAGAATAGGGGGAATCTCCTATATCATCGCCCCCTGGTATATCCTGATCTGGACCGCTGAAGTTATCGAATCCTGAAAAATCTGACCAATAATTGCCCCCATCTGGATAGCCGGCATCCCATTGATTGGCGTCATTGGAATTATCGTATCCCAGATTTGTATTTGAAAGGATATTATTATGGTATATGGTGTTGTTTGAAGAGCCGCTGAGATAAATACCTGTATGACCGTTTGAGGAGACACTATTTAACGTAATTTGTGTTTCAGTGGCGACATTTAAACGTATTCCATATTTTCCACTTGATGCATCGTTCCCCATTACTTCATTTTTACTGGAACGCTCAATATAAATTCCATGCCAGCAATTTATAAGTGCATTAGCCATGATATCGTTATTATCTGAATAAATAAGATGGATACCGGTACTTTGATTATTTGATGATATATAATTATATGTTATTTTATTCTCTTTGGAGTAAAGAAGGGTTATGGAGGCCATACTAACCATCAAGGTATTGCCTGTTATTTTGTTTCTTGTGGAATGATCAAGCCAAATTGATCCATGATTCCAATAAAATATGTTATCACGTATAATGTTATCATTTGAATAATTAAGATAAATGCCATATCCGTCGTTTGCTGAAATGCTATTTGCAAAGATTGTATTGTTATGGGAGTCTATTTTTACTCCAGCCCATGGGTGATTTTTTCCGCTGCCCATTATTTCAAACCCAGTTATATTTACGAAATCAGAGGTAATACAAATTACGTATCCATCTCCTCCGCCATCGATGGTTGTATTGTTCTTATGTTCTCCGATTAGATTTATTGTTTTGTTTATTAATAAACATCCAGAATAATCTCCGTGGTATACATATACTGTATCACCGTTGTTTGCATCATTTATTGCCGCCTGGATAGTAGAATAATTACCAGGACCCAAGCCTCCCACATAAATCGTGGTCCCTTCTGCATTCTCCACTACCTCAAGCCCCATGTCCACCGAGATGAACATCACCAAAACAAGGAGAAAACAGACACTAACCGATGGCAACTTCCTTTTCATTGCAAATGCCCCCTCAACATACCTTATCCCTAATCGACGTCTATATAACCTTAGATATATATGCTCTGTGTAGAAAAATTACATTCTTATAGTCGTAAAATACATTTGCTTTTGAGATATTCGGGTATTTCTCCAAAAAATTAAAACCAAAGGTCGAGATATGTCAAATTGATGGCTGAAGATGAAAAGATCACCGAGGCCTGCAGGCTCCTTGAAGAGGCAAAAAATGTGGTTGTCTTTACAGGCGCGGGCATCTCGGCAGAAAGCGGAATTCCAACATTCAGAGGAAAGGACGGTATGTGGGAAAAATACAGGGCCGAGGATCTGGCCACTCCCTATGCCTTCGAAAATGACCCAAAGAAAGTGTGGGAATGGTACGACTGGAGGAGGCAGAAGATCCAAGAAGGCGGTCCAAATCCCGCTCACTTGACCATAGCAAAGATGGAAAAGAATTTCCCGAATTTTTCAGTCATTACACAGAATGTTGACGGCTTACACAGAAAAGCGGGAAGTAAAAACATAATCGAGCTTCATGGGAATATTTGGAGAGTAAGGTGCCTTGAGGAACAGAAAATATTCGAGTTCCTAGAAGTCCCCCTCAGTGAGATCCCACCAAAATGCAAGTGTGGCTCATTAATTAGACCTGATGTTGTCTGGTTCGGGGAGGCCATGCCCCAAAAGGAAATTAGCCAGGCTTTTTTACTGTCCGAGGAATGTGATAGCATGCTCGTTGTGGGAACCTCGGTTTTGGTTCAACCTGCAGCAAGCCTGCCGTTTTCTGCAAAGACAAACGGGGCATCGATTATCGAAATTAATCTTGCAGCTACACCCGTATCTTCAATTGCGAATGTTTCTATTTTCGGGAAAGCAGGGGAGATTCTTCCTGAGATCTTTCAAAGATTAGAACAATGTTTAAGTGACGGGATGTAAAAAAAATAGAATCATTATTGATATTTTATTCCATAAGTCTTATAAGGCCATATGCCTATTAACCTACGGGAGAAATATGGTCGCGTTGAAAGCAGATACAGTATCGAAAATAGAGACGGCTCAAAATGAAGTAGAACCGCATATCATTGACATGATAAAACATTCTGACGAATCAAACTGTCCATTCAAATTACTGAGTATAAGTGATTCTAAGTCAAACGAAACAAAGGATGCTGTGACATCAGTTGCCAGGATGCTTTATAAGAACAAACTTCTTCCCAAGTTAAACATCTCTCTCTCCAATGAGGAATCGTACGATACTCTTGTCTATGCCTTCAAATATTGGGGGGCAAATACACTCAGTAAGCACGGGAATAAGATCTGTACATGTGAGAAAAAGTGTTATTAACGCTAATTATTACCAAATTTTTAATTGAAATGTAATGGTAATAGATCACTTTCTACGACGGTATTATCACAATTGATATTTGTGGCAAGACGTTTAATACTCCTTATTTACCAATATTTAATACGGTATTTGAAATGAAAGCACGAAACAAGGATGATAAGTTCATTGAAGTTGTCTCAACAAAGAAGTATTCAAGTGTTCTTCTGACCCCCAAGGAGTACAGAAAAGGTAGAAAGCGCTGGCAAAAGAAGTTCAATACATGATTAGGATCCTTCATAGTCATTTGAAAACCGGGGCACAGAGGTAAATCAGAGTATTACATAGATTATCGCCGATGATATTTTTAGGGTGACCTTTATATTGTCTTGTATGGATTGCCGAGACTCCAAGTGAAGAACATGTATCTAAGAACGTACAAACTCGGATCCCAGACAAAATCCACATTGGTTATCAGGAAGGCAAGAGCAGAGGGTTTTGATCTTTACATGCCTCTTTTATACTCTGAGACTTGCATTCCCTTTCGCAATGTCTGAACGTTACTCCTCCTTCAATTTCACTGTCTGAACCATGGTCAATGTTTTTTGGATGTGCTCGCTGTATTTCTCTCTGAATGTTAGTAAAAATTCGTTGAAGGCGATCATGTCCCGAAATTTCAATTTTATTAAAAGATCGTACTCCCCTGTAATTCCATATATCCCCTTCACATGCTCGTTTTTTAGGAATCTTTGGTCAAGGTACCTCTCTGTTGATCCCGAAATCAGCATAAAGACTGCAAATCCCTTGCCGATTTTATCATCGTTCAACTTTACTGTGAATCCCTCGATCACACCGTCTTCTTGCAGCCTTTTTATTCGCTGATGTACAGTACTTGGCCGAATTTGCGTTGCCTTTGAGATATCCCTTATACTGGCCCGGGCATTTTTTTTAAGGGCTTTTATTATCTTTTCATCTCTTTTGTCCAATGTCACAGTATCTGATGGGTTAATTGTACACAATATTTATTAATCTTTCGGACAATGTACATTATTTTATATAAAATGATAAAATATGTACAAAATACCTTAGAAAAACTATATAAACATCCGAAACATAGGACATTTTGGTGAACGATTATGGAAAACGATGCAGATAGTAACAAGAATTATAAAGTAAAGGACATAAGCCTTGCCGAATCTGGACAGAAGAAGATCGAGTGGGCCGAATCAAGAATGCCGGTTATGATGGCCTTTCAAAAGAAGTACAGCGAGTCAAAGCCACTAAAAGGCATGAGAATTGCGGGCTGTCTTCACGTAACCAAGGAAACTGCCGTTCTTATCAAAACACTGGTTTTGGCAGGTGCAGAAGTCTCATGGAGTGGATGCAATCCCTTAAGCACCCAGGACGATATCGCCGCAGCCTTGGCAAAGCAAGGGATTTCAGTTTATGCATGGCACGGCATGAATGTGGATGAGTTCTACTGGGCAATTGAAAAGACCTTGGAAATGAAACCGACACTGACACTTGACGACGGTGCGGACCTGATATTTACGATACACAACAAGCACCCAGAGCTTGCCAAAGAAGTTATTGGCGGTACAGAGGAGACCACAACAGGTGTTCACCGCTTAAGGGCCATGGCCGAGGACGGAAAACTACTGTATCCCATAATGGCAGTGAATGATGCAGAGACAAAATGGGATTTCGATAATGTATACGGCACAGGTCAGAGTTCCCTTGACGGTATTCTGAGAGCAACGAGCGTTCTTATTGCAGGAAAGAATTTTGTAGTGGCTGGATACGGTCACTGCGGCCGCGGTGTTGCCATGCGGGCAAAAGGTCTCGGAGCAAATGTCATAGTAACAGAGGTCAATCCTATTATGGCTTTGAAAGCAACTTTGGAAGGATTTAGAGTGATGAAAATGGACGAGGCAGCAAAAATCGGGGATATATTTATCACAGCGGCAGGGATGAAGGATATCATTGTAAAAAGACATTTTGAACTCATGAAAGACGGAGCCATTGTGTGCAATACTGGACACTACGACTGCGAGGTAAATATCAAAGATTTGAAGGAAATGTCCACATCGGTTCGTGAGATCCGACCTTCAAATGAGGAGTACACCCTTAAAAACGGAAATAAGATATTCCTTTTGGCCCAGGGAAGGCTTGTTAACCTGGCATCAGCCGAGGGTCATCCTTCTGAAGTCATGGACATGTCCTTTGCAAACCAGTTCCTCTCCATGATGTGGCTTGCTAAAAATGGCAATTCCCTTGAGAACAGGATATACGATGTGACAAAGGAGCAGGACCAGGAAGTTGCCCAACTGAAGCTTGCGACCCAGGGCATCACAATCGATAGGCTCACAGAGGAGCAGAAGAAGTATTTAACAGATTATTCGGCAGGCACATAACTATCATAAAAATGCGGAAATTATGTTGGGGCCGGATCAAAGAAGTGATGAATAATGAAAATAGATCTTCACATTCACTCCAAGAACTGTTCGGACGGCAGAATGAGCCTTGAAGAAATATTCAGAGAGGCCGTCCATAGAAATATTGATGTGCTCTCCATAACTGATCATGATTCAATGGAATGTCAGGCTCGTGCCAAAGCACTGGCCCAGGAAGCAGGTTTGGAGTACATCACAGGTTTGGAGTTTAACATAACGTTTTCCCACACTGAGTACACCAAAGGAAAAGCCATAGCCCTTGATTTCTTGGCTTACCATTACGATTTCGAGAATTCGGCATTGAGAGAGAAATTAAAAGAGATCACACATTTTCGAGATGATAGGGCTTTAAAGATATTAGAAAAGATCAATTACGAGTTCGAGTCTGAGGGAATCGATCCCCTCACCCAAAAAGATATAAAGGCCATCCAAGAAAGTGTGGATGGTGTTTTTGGAAGGCCGCACATTGCATCTTACCTTGTGAAAAAAGGAATTGTCTCAGACAAGCAGGAGGCTTTCGATAAATACCTTGTGCGCTGCAATGTGCCAAAGTTTCCTTTTGGATTAAAAGAGGCTTCCTCCTTGGTTCATGATGCAGGTGGGATATTGATATTTGCGCATCCAAATGATCCCAATGGAACCTCCCTGGTGAAGGTCACACAATCCCTTGAAGTGCAGACAGAAATCATTGAAAATGCAATGCTCGCTTATATAGATGGAGTTGAATGTTGGCATTCCCGCCATGATGAAAAAACCGCTGATCATTATATAAACTTTGCCAAAAGCCACAACCTACTTATGACAGGTGGCTCTGACTGTCACCAGAATCCTATTATAATGGGCACAGTAGATGTACCTGATTTTGTTATTGATCAATTTGAAACCCTGAAAAGGAAAAAGTGATAACCATGTCCAAGATAATTGATGATCTATTAAAACCTGAGGCATATCCCGAGGAAACAAAAGAGGTTAGTCTTGCGCAGACCCACATATCAAACGTATTCATATGCGACAATTTCGTGTATAAATTGAAGAAATCAGTGGATTTCGGATTCTTGGATTTCTCCACATTGGAAAAAAGAAAATTCTACTGCGAGCAGGAGGTGGAACTGAACAACAGGTTTTCTGAAGGGATTTATCTTGGAGTATATCCCGTTACCCTGGACGATGAAAACCACGTTATTAACGGGGAAGGGGAAATTGTGGAATACGCAGTCAAGATGAAGCGTCTGCCTATAGAGAACCTGCTGAAATCGAAACTTAAAGAGGGTAAGATCACGTCCAAGGATATTAAGAGGGTGGCAGAAGCAGTGGCCGCCTTTCACAAATCCTCAAGACAGGCAAAGGAGATCGACGCTTTCGGAAAGATCGAGGTGATCAAGTTCAATACCGATGAGAACTTTTCCCAGACCCAGGAATTTATTGGTAAGGTAATTACCAAGAAGCAGCATGCGGATTTGAAAAAGTGGACAAATGATTTCTATAAAAAATTTAAGAAGCTCTTTGAGCAGAGGATTTCTGATAAAAAGATCAGGGACTGCCACGGCGACCTTCACATGGAGCATATCTGTTTAACTGATCCCATCATCATCTTCGACTGCATAGAGTTCAATGAGAGGTTCAGGTATTCTGATACTGCCTCTGACATTGCGTTTTTACTCATGGACCTGGAATACAATGATGGGAAAGACCTGGCAGCAGAGCTGAAGAAAGCGTATTGTGAAAAAACCAATGAAAAGGATATCGACCATCTCATCAAATTCTACAAGGTCTACAGGGCATATGTTAGAGGAAAGGTCACAAGCTTTATGTTAAACGACCCCAGCATTACAGGTGAGAAAGGGAAGCAAGCCATGGACACCGCAAAGAAGTATTTTAATTTGGCATATTCATATATCGGTGAAGATTAATAATATATACAATCATGATAATTGCCTAAAAGGAAAGTGATGACATGAGAGAACCCTTCGCAGAGTTTATAGAAGCCAATCTTAAACCCGGAACACTTCTTATCGCATGCGGTCTTCCCGGGACCTGGAAGACAGAAACCACACAAGAGGTATCCAAAATCAAAGGTTATCCTATTCTGAGGACTGATCTCATTCGCCTCGAGGTGCTAAAGGGTATGGATGTCTTCGATGAAAAGGTGGCCTCCAACTACGAGATTCGAAAAAAGGTATACGACGAGATGTTCAGGCGTGCCGAAGAGATGCTAGAAAAGGAGAACGGAGCCATAATGGATGCGACGTTTGTAACATCCGAGCTGCGCAAGAGGGCAGCTTCTATTGCCGCGACCCAGAGCAAGACTTTTGTGATATTGCAGACCCATTGCAGCAAGGATGCCAGTATCCAAAGAATACTTAGAAGGACCAAGGAGAACTACGAATCCAATGCCCTCACAGAGCAGGCCTACCTCAATAATCTGAAGAGATTCGAAGAAGTCGATTTGGATGAATTGAAAAATCTTTATCCTAACCTAGCAATCATACATCTTACAGTGGATACTGAGTTGGATGAACCACAGGACTGGTATATTATCGGAATGGAAAGAAGATAGTATACATTTTGATTTACTCAAAAATTTAGATCAAAAGGATTTTGCATAAGGTAATCACAGAAATTAGAAAACCACCCCCAACTCCCCTAAGGAGGGAAAAATTAAGGCTTAAGAAGCCTAGTTTGTGCGAGGAAGGGTCAGAGGGAGTTGGGGGCAAGTAACATAAATGCTTTCATTTGTTATATTTCTTTTTGTAAAATCGTCTTTAACTTTCTCACCGATATTAATACCTATAGTCAATTGGAATTCACTGATTCTCGGTCCTGCAATTTTGGTCTGATTTAAAAGAGTGAGCTGGTTATCTCCTATACAACATCATTAAAGCTAATAACACAACACAGATTAGTATTATTGCAATTAAACCTAACCAAATAATAGGAAAAGAATCTTGATCATTAGAATCTTTCTGAACTTCGATATAAAACTCGAATGTAGAGGTGTTTAAGTTATATCCATCATTGACGATATGTTGAACGTAAATAACATGTTCTCCGTTTCTTAACTTGGATATATCAAGTTGGTAATTATTGTCTTCAGGAGAAAACTGTAATTTTGTCGATTCACCTACTTCATCGACATACACTGAAAACACATCGGTCAACTCCATTAAGGATTTAGTTTTACCTGTTATAGGCTGTATTAAAATCGTATCGTTGCCCCAAGGCCAATCCAATATTCCATCGTTGTCACTGTCGCGATCGATGTTATCTGGACCTGTATCTGGCGTCACTGGGTTATTGGGGTCATCTGCCAAACCAATATCATTGTCAAAATCAAATTCAAATCCAAGTTCATTGGCATCAGGGATCCCATCCATATCTGTGTCAAAATCATATTGTATAACCAAATTTACTGATTCTCGTATAATAGTATTATTGATGGATTTCATTGTGCTTTGATTCAATAAATCTATTTGCTCTGAACTTTGTCCATCAGGAGCCTGTGAGACTGTAACAGGATTTATCACACAGATTAGCAACATTATTACCGAAATTCGCACAATTGCGATTTTATACATTTTTATTCCCCCAGTTTTTTGGGAGGATATCACTTCCTCAAATTATACATTGATGTAATCGTATTTAAAACTTTTTTGGAAACGATAAGATTTTGAATAAGTGCCTTAATGACACAATATCTCAGAATGGAAATATTGTTAAATCAAAGCCAAGAGAAAGTTGGGAACATAAATTCTGTTCTGAAAGACAATGGAGAAAATTAAACAACATCCAAAATCTGAAATTTTAAATAATTATTTTTTCACCGTTTTCTGATATAATTCATTAAGCCAAATGCTAACTATTAATGTACCAATGAGTCCACCAAATATAAATATTGTAGGATTAAAAATTAGAATAAACAATAAGATAAACGATATTGAAAAGAAAGATAACATCCTTATATAATATTGGAGAGACATTTCACGTCTTATTCTCCCTTCTATTACATTTGGATGTTTTCCAATAAAATTAAGATAAAATATACTTTGAATATGTCCAGAATTAATGCTAACAAAAATTAAAATAAAAAATCCTACTAAAAATTCATAAAAAAATCCTAAATCGAAACCGAAAATATTGAGATTGAGACTCTTTAAATAGAATGTTATTATTAAACAAAATATTACGAAGATAATACCTAACAAATGTTTTGGATTGTATTTACCTTCTTTTATGCTTTTTTGGAATGTAGGATTTAATTCGAGTGATTCTACTTGTAAATATTTACTTCCATATTTATCGAAATATTTTTGACTGATTAATGTCAGCCAATAGTCTAATACCATAAGTAATGATATTAGTATACAGATAAAATAAATATTATAAAAAAAATTGAGGCTCATAATTAATCCTTTTCTATATGATTTTCATAGTCTTAATCTTTTTCCATAAATCCTTCCAAAAACTCATATTATCACCCATTTTTAGCCAGTTAAAAAAATCATTCATAACTCAACAGTATCTCCCACCAAAAACTATATATATATATTTAGGCATACCTAACTATAATTAGGCGAACCTAAACATATGATCGGGGAGGATGTAGCCTGAAGAACAAGAAAAAAGGGTGTCATGGGACATCCGAAAATGAACAAGTCAAAGCAATTAAAAAAGACAAGGAAATGGACACCATACTTCTTATGGGCTATCCCAATGTGGGGAAGAGCGTGATTTTCAACGCCCTAACAGGTGCCTATGTCGTTGTCTCAAATTATCCAGGAACAACAGTTGCCGTGGATAGGGGAAAGACTGAGATATCGGGAAAGAAAGTGGAGATCATTGACACCCCGGGTATGTATTCCCTTTTACCAATAACAGAGGAGGAAAGGGTTGCAAGGGACATTCTTTTAAATGAGAACCCAAGTTTGATTATTAACGTTCTGGATGCCAAGAACATCGACCGCATGCTGCATTTAACACTTCAACTTATTGAAACCGGCCTTCCGACAATCGCCGTCCTGAACATGATCGACGAGGCAGAAGAGGAAGGGATGCAGTTCGATTTCATGGCACTGGAAGAAGCCTTGGGAATTCCTGTGATTCCCACAGCAGCAACAAAAGGGGAGGGCCTAAAAGAACTTGATAAAGCCATTACAACCACCCTAAACAGAGGGCTTGCCCCGGGACGCAAGGTGAGATACTCAAAAGAGATCGAGGAAGCGGCTATAAAAATAGAAGATCTTCTTGAAGGGGATTATCCTATAAGTAAACGGTCCATTGCACTTTTTCTTCTACAGGGTGAATCAACAATCGAAGCAATGGTTTCTGAAAAGAATAAAAAGGTGTTTACAAAAGCAAAAGAAATAGCAGAAGAAGTGCGGGATTCCTATGCAAGACCCCTTGATTATGTTGTTGCCAATTCCAGGCAGAATCAGATAGATAAACTGGCTGAAAGGGCGGTCAGAGCCGAGGGTGAAAGACCATTGGATCTAAAGGAAAAGATAAGCAGGGCAATGATACGGCCTTCCACAGGAATTCCAATTTTAATATCCGTGATTATAGGGCTTTACTTGCTTGTGGGAGTTTTCGGTGCAGGAGAGCTTGTTGATTTTATAGAAGGGACCCTATTCGAGGGGCACATCAATCCAAGGGTAGATGGTTTTTTAGAGGAAAATGTTCCCTGGGATCCCGTTAGGGGCATAATTGGTGGGGAATTCGGGATCGTGACCCTGGGTCTAAGATACGCAGTGGCCATAATATTTCCCATAGTGGGGATATTCTTTTTGGCGTTCTCCATACTTGAGGATACAGGCTACCTTCCAAGACTGTCCCTGCTTATTGACCGGGTCTTTAAGAAAATCGGCCTCTCAGGAAGAGCAGTGATTCCCATGACACTGGGTCTGGGATGCGATACAATGGGTACACTTGTCACCCGTACGCTTGAGACAAAGAAAGAGCGGATTTTGGCAACCCTTCTTCTTGCACTTGCGATCCCCTGTTCGGCACAACTTGGAGTCATATTTGGAATACTTTCCAGGAGTGTTTTGGCACTATTCACCTGGGCCATGGTAATATTTGTTGTCATGCTCTTCATTGGCTGGTTGGGTTCCACGCTGATTCCAGGGGGAAAACCCCAGTTCTTTATGGAACTTCCTCCTCTGAGAGTTCCCAAACTCTCCAATGTCCTTGTAAAAACATACACTAGGATGATATGGTACTTCAAGGAAGTACTTCCGCTTTTCGTGATAGCCAGTGTCCTTCTGTGGCTTGGGGATATTACTGGAGTATTTGTTCATCTAGTAAATTGGCTTGCCCCTCTCATGGGTGGACTCGGGCTTCCAGGAAGTGCGGCACCTGTTTTCATATACGGTTTCTTTAGAAGGGATTACGGAGCAGCTGGTCTTTACGATATCAGCGGCACACTTACAATGGCACAGCTTACAGTGGCGGCTGTTACTTTGACACTTTTTATACCTTGCATTGCTCAGGTTATGATGATGTACAAGGAGCGGGGAAAAAAGGTCACTCTCGGTATAATTGCCTTTATCTTTCCATTTGCATTTTTCGTGGGCTTTTTACTCAATATAGTATTAAGTGCACTGGGGGTTCTAGTGTGAGCATTGATTCTGAAATAAAATGCACCTTCTGCGGTTTTGAGTTCTCATTGGACGAGGGAAGAAGTGCATGTGCGACCTGTCCGATTTCTTCATGTGACAAACTTCGCTGCCCAAACTGCGGATACGAATATTTACCTGAGCCCAAACTGATCAAGTTGATACGTAAAAGAAGAAAAAAAGAAAAGAAGGTGAAAAAATGAATCTGTCAGAGGATGCAGAAGAAGATCTTGAGAGTCTATGGATCTCTTTGATAGAAAAGGAGAAGAGCCACTTTAAGGAAAAAGATATTGGTAAATTAAAGGCAGTGTCTGAGCTTAAGGAAAACGGCCTCATAAAAAAGGAAAAAGACGGAATAAAGTTCACAAAGAAGGGTAAGGAAGTGGCCGAAGGAGTAATTAGAAGACATAGGCTTGCAGAGAGGCTGTTCCACGATCTTATCCGCATGAGCAAGAGAGAAATGGAATCCCCTGCCTGTCAATTCGAGCATATTCTGATTTCAGGGGAAGTTGAGGAAGGAGTCTGCACATTGCTTGGCCATCCAAGGGAATGCCCCCATGGCCGCAGGATACCAAAAGGACGCTGCTGTAGGGAGCGTCGAAGTATGGCAGGCAAGGTCATACATCAATTGAGTGAATTAAAAAGGGGACAAAAGGGCACTGTGATTTATATTCAGACCCGGGATCACAACATGTTAAAAAAACTTATGGCAATGGGAGTTCTTCCAGGCCGCATATTAACCCTGATACAAAGATCCCCATCCTATGTGTTCTCTGTGGGAAGGACCCAAGTTGTTGTGGACAAAGAAATCGCCTCTAACATATATGTCCGTACAGAGTGAGGGTGATAGAATGGATAAAGAAAATAAATTGAATTATACCAAAATTTCGAAAAAGGAGGGAAGGAAATGAAGAACAAGACCATTGAGGAATACATCGAGGTAATACATAACCTAGAAAAAAAGCATGGTCATGTGCATACAAATGATCTTGCCGCAAATCTCGGTGTGTCTCCCCCGAGCGCCACGGAGATGGTACAAAAGTTATCCAAAAAGAAATTGGTAAATTACGTGCCCTACCGCGGAGTCACCTTGACCAAGGATGGAGAAAAAATTGCTAAAGAACTTATAAAGACCCACAAGACCCTTGCAGAATTTCTTGAGATAATTGGAGTCAATAAGAAGAATGCCGAGAAGGACGCATGCCAAATCGAGCACCATGTATCTGCTCAGACTGTAAAGCAATTGAACAGGTTCGTAGAATTTGTGCGGGAGGCTCCAGTGGATCCAATCTGGCTTGGTCATTTCAAGCACTACTGCAAAACTGGTGAAAGATTGATATGCGAGAAGGCATAATCAGGTTAAGATAATCTAAAGGAGGTAAAGGCATGAGCCAAGATACAAATGTCCAAAAAAAGAAAATAGTTATTGTCGGTGGCGGTGTGGCGGGAATGACTTTAGCCATGGCATTGACTAAAAAGAAAGGGAACTTTCAAATCACTGTGATTAAAAAGGAAGCCATTGGCAGCTACTCCCCATGCGGCATGCCCTTTGTTATGGAGGGAAAGGTTGAGTACATGGAGGATATTATACTAAAAACCACTGATTTTTACAGAGGTAGGGGAATCGAGTTAAAAACAGAAAGTGAAGCAACTGATTTGGATTTGGACAATCAACAGGTGACCTTAAATTCTGGTGAGGTTCTAGATTACGATATTTTGGTTATAGCAACTGGTAGGAAGCCCTTTATTCCACCAATTGAGGGAGTTGAATTGGACGGAGTGTATACCCTTAGCAACTACGAGGAAGGAAACATCCTAAATGAGGCTATGATGAGTGCGAGTAATGCTGTAATTATCGGTGCGGGGATTATTGGTTTGGAAACTGCAGTTGCCTTTGTTCATAATAGAATAAAGACAACAGTAATCGAGATGCTTCCGTCTATTGTTCCCCAGATTCTTGATTTTGATATGGCTGAAATAATACAAAGGCATCTTAAAACGAAGGGAATAAAGATTTATTGCTCCACAAGGGTATCATCCATTAAAGGAGAGAAAACAGTAAGTGCAGTGGCCACAGATGAAGGGGAATTTCCAGCTGATTTGGTGCTCATTGCAACTGGTGTTAAGCCAAATTCGGATCTGGTACAAGAAGCTGGTTTGGCAGTGGGTAAATCAGGAGGTGTAGTGGTAAATCCAACTCTGAATGTTGAAAGGGAGGGACAACCATTCAAAAATGTTTTTGCTTTAGGGGATTGTGTGGAAGTTAGAGATCAAATAACCTCTACTCCAAAAATCAGTGCCTTGGCATCCACCGCAGCTCTACATGCGAGAATGATTGCAGAGAACATATCTGGCGGTGATTTAAAAATCAAGGGATATCTCAGTCCATCTATAACAGTTATCGGAGATTTGCAGGTGGGATCAGTTGGTCTGACATCCCATATGGCAAATCAATCCCGGCTCGAGGTAAATATTGGCAGGGCAACAGGACAAACACGCTCAAGTTACTATCCAGACAACAAACTGATAAACATCAAATTACTTGCCCACGATAACCTTTTAGTGGGTGCCCAGATAATATCAGAAGAGGACGTTAAGGAAAGAATAAATGCAATTGCACTTGCAATCAAAAATAAAATGACAATTTCTGAACTCTTGTTTACAGAGCGTTGTTTTACTCCACCCCTCAGCCTTTTAACTGATCCCTTCATAAGAGCCTTGGAGAGTTTTGAACAACAAAAAGAAAAAGTGGAGGACTGACATTTATGGACCCTGCAAGAAAACTGGACAGAGATATGATGTTAAATATGCCCTCTGAAAAACTAATTGACCTGTTCTTTCTGCAGATGCGCAACCTTTGGACAGTGGACGGTCTTTATTTTCTTGGAATCGAAAATAAGTTCGACACAGCAAGCGCAACTGAGATTGACAAGAACGTATGGGAGGTAATGGGGAAGATCGAGGCAAGGAGGATAAAAGAGACATTCGGGATTCAGAAAAATGACATCCATGCAGTTATTGAAGCCTTAAAGCTCACATCCTGGTCCTTGGATTTGGAGAACAAGGAAATCATTGAGGAAGAGAACAGGGCTCTATTCAGGAATACTGACTGTCGTGTTCAGAAAACCCGACTTTCCAAAGGACTTTCAGAGTTTCCATGCAATAACGTCCGCTGGGGATACCTGAAAAACTTTGTAAAAGAATTTAACGAGGATATTATAGTCAATTGTAATGTTTGTCCTCCTGGCAAGCATCAAGAAAACCTTTGGTGTGAATGGGAATTTAAAATAAAATGATAAGATGGTGATTAAAAAATGGATAATTGGCTGGAGATATTCAGTGAAATAGGAAAAGAAGCTCAAGAGGTGGCATTGAGCATCTCAGGGAAAAAAGAGGCTAAAAGAACACTTGGGCGGGGTGCAGGAGGCGATATTACCCGGGGTATTGATAAGGCAGTTGAGGATGTGATTTTAAAGAAACTAAAAGATATTGGGAATGTTAAACTGATTTCTGAGGAATGTGGGGTAATTGAGCTGGGAAATGCCCAGGAAATTGTCATTGCCGATCCCTTGGATGGCTCTGGAAATGCAAAGGACGGTATACCACTTTTTGCTATTTCACTTGCCTTGGCAAGTTCTGAGGCTAAAATTGGAAGAATCGATGTAGGCTATGTCCGAAACCTGGTAACAGGGGACGAATATCATGCAATACGAGGTAAAGGCAGTTATCTAAATGGAAAAAGGATATCCACCTCTAAATCAAATATTTTGAGTGCTGTGGGTCTTGAGCTTCACCCGCATACTCCCGAGAGCCTGATGAGTGCAATGAAGGTAATGAACGTCGCTAATAGAACCAGGTGCTTTGGCTCAGTTGCCCTGGACATATGCTTTGTTGCCCAGGGAGCTCTTTCTGGTTATGTGGATCTGAGAGACACCTGCAGGTTATTGGACATCAGCTCCGCACAGCTTATAGTAAAGGAAGCAGGGGGTATCATAACAGACGATTTTGGGATGAGCCTTGATGAGAAAGAAATCAATGTTACCAATTGGAGTAATCTGATTATAGCTGGTAACAGTGATTTGCACGAGAAACTTCTTGAAATTGTTAAAAAGTAGGCATTGGTGTAAGGATTTTAAGGATCCCGATTCACCCAATAAAGATCAATACTTGGAGGTTCAGGGGGCAGATACAAATTTGGGGGAGTAGGTCGTATTACCTTAGGGAGTGGAGGATTAGATGAATTTGATCGTAAAATTGGTAATTCTATTACGTCGGGTTCAAGATATAGGTTCCTCCTCGTTACAAATGTGTAGTTAACGGTAATGATCGATACACGTCTGGGCTCTGGTCTGAACATTGGATAGAATAGTTCGATTCTGGTAACGGCTCTATTCATTATAATATCATGAATTAACTCATCGTCATATTTTATATCCATTTCACTATAATAGTCCTCGTAGCCTTCTGCCTCGCAAAATATCTCGTAATGTCCCGCCGGAAGACCAATGAAACTATAATTACCTCCGAAATCTGTCCATGTGGATATTTGAAAATCTCCATTGGTGAGCACTATATAGGGATCAAAACCCTCTCTTGTCCTGGCATCTATTACAGCGCCACTGAGTGAAGCACCATTTGCTTTCGTACCCTCTTCATATACCGTAACTCTCACCCAATCATCATCTGTCAATCCATCATTGTCCTCAACAATTAGCATTATGTCATGAATTCCCAATGTAAGGTTGGTGAAAAAGGTTTCTGAATTGCCTATCAGTTCCATATCTAAATACCAAGAATATTTAACAATGGTACCATCCGAATCGTTGGATTTTGAGCCATCAAGATAAGCAGGTTCTCCCTCCCAAACAATCTCGTCTATCCCTGCATTTGCCAAGGGTGCCACCAAGCCATCACTGTACGGTTCATATGAGTCGCGGTCATTAACGTAGCAGGGATCTTTTTTACATTCAATTTTCCTAGAAACTTTCTCAATTAATCGCTCCAGGTCTTTTGTAATTATAACCTGTGATTCACATGCTGTTGAAGTATCTATCTCAGGAATCTCAGGGTCTGGGGAATTTATTCTCTCCTCTTCTAGAGGTTTGTCCATGGGCTTTTCTGTATTGTCTTTAGAATCTTCATATGGTATCATCGCTGTAACTGTGAAAGTAGCGCTTAGAAATATCACTAATATGACCAATGATTTGACAGTTTCAATACCTTCCTCTTGTATTTTATCACTACTCACTACGTTTTTGATATATATTCTATTTATATCTTATATAATTATTGGTTTTCTATTGTTTTATTAGCCCATTGGAAATACAAAAACCTGGCATAATTAATCATAATTATTCAAATAATAATCCAGTTCTCGAAGCAAATAAATAGAACCTAGGTGATTTAAGAACCATGAGCGGCCTTGGTATTGGTGCCCTGATATTATTTGTATTATTTCTGATTACGGTGGCTGGAGTCCTTGGCCTTGGAATTTTACAACCGCAGGTAGTCACAATAGCCATAAGGTCTCTTAGGGGCCATGCCAAAACAAATTTGGCTTTGATAGCTGCAACCTGCATAAGTACCTTGGTAATTACCGGTTCCCTCATCTCAGGGGATTCTCTCAGAGCTAGTATAACTGACGCAGCTTACGATAATCTGGGTGAAGTGGATGAGATAATCACATCAGACAGACTGTTTTCTGGCTCTATCCTTGATTCCTTGATGGACAACAATGACCTCATGGATGATGTGGATCACCTTGCACCCATAATTTACATGAAGGGAATTGCTGAAAGCCCAAGTACAGGGGCGAGAACAACAAAAGCCAACTTAATCGGTATCAACGAAGCCTTTTTTGAATTTGGCTCCATGTTATCAGTAGAGGGGATACAACTTGATTTCTCCCTGGGTATAAATGAAGTTTTCATTAACGAGGATGTAGCATCCGAAATAGGTGTGGGAAAAGGGGAAAAGATCAACATTTCCTTTGCCAGATTGGATCAGGTATTTGAGGCAATTTTCCTGGGTGAACAAAAGAACACCAACCTCAAGGTTCAGTTGGAGGTAAAAGATGTCGTTTCCTCTGAGGGTATGGGAAGGTTCCAGTTAAATGCCAACAGAAATACACCACAAAACATATATGTGAATATCGAGAGCCTTCAATTGCTTTTCAATTCAGAGGATTCCATGAACATGATTCTCGTCTCTAATACAGGAGATGAAAGAGAAGGTGAAAAACTGTGCAATGATGTTTCTAAAACTCTAAGAAGCGCCCTCGATGATGCAATTGGTTATGAAGAGGCAGGATTCAGGTTACTTCAAAATACTGGTAAGAATTACTTGGCACTGGAGTCTGCTGACATCTTTTTTTCATATGATTACCTTGAACTTATAAGCAACCATCCCTCTATTACCACATTGAAGGCAACATCACAAATCTTAACCTACTTTTGGAATACACTATCCCTGGGTGATAGGTATGTGCCCTACTCCACTATAACAGCCTTTGATCCAAATCTCGATAATGAATTCGGTTTGTTCACCTTAAATGGAAGCACCCAGGAAATCGAGGGTTCATTGGCGGAAGATGAGATTATTATAAATAATTGGGTGGCAGAAAGATTACAGGCAGATGTTGAGGACACAGTGGCCATGAACTACTCTGTTATGGACGAGTTCTACAACATTAGGTATCTTACAAAGAACTTCACTGTAAAATATATCGTAGATATGCAAGGAAAGGCCGATGACAGAATGCTTATGCCATCCTTTCCAGGAATAGAAGGTAAGATGAGCGCCTTCGACTGGGACCCGCCTTTTCCCATGAACCTGGATTTAATTACAAATGACGATGAGAGATATTGGCAGGATTACGAGGGGACACCAAAGGCATTTATTGGTTTTGCACAGGGAACAAATCTGTGGAACACAGATATAGGCAATATTACCCAGGTCAGAATGATACCTAAGCAGGACTCGAGTTTATCAGAATTGACACAACAAGTGGAGGATATATTAAACAATTTCATTGGTGCAGACGAGGCCTCTATCTCGATAAAAGCAGTGAAGCTGGATGCCCTTGAATCAGCCCAAGGAATCGATATCTTCACGCAGATGTTCCTCGCCTTCAGCGCAGCCTGTATTATCGCGGCAGCCGTACTTATCGTACTTTTAATTACCTTGAGAATAGAATCCAGGATGACAGAGAATGCGACTTTAAGGGCCCTGGGTTTCAGAAAACGATCAATAAATCATATATTTCTTGTGGAGGGTACAATTCTCTCAATTGTAGGTGGAGTCTTTGGTGTGATTTTAGGTCTTTTATTTGGAGTTTTTCTTATTACTGGAATGAATACTTTTTGGTCGTCCATAATGGAGGGTTCACAGGTGAGATTCTATTATACATTGGATAGTCTGGTGGTAGGTTTCTCTCTGGGGATTCTTATCTCTATTTTTACTATGTTCCTTGCACTTTGGTATGAGGGAAGGAGGACCGTGGCGGGAGCTCTTAGGTATGGATTGTCTGCAAGGGAGGAGAAAAAGAGCATCTTCTTACCATCCTTTTTTGGGATTATAGGTTTGATAATACTGGTTTTGCCCGTTCTTATTGGGAATGGATTTCAAAGCGAACTAGGATTTGTGACCCTTGGTTTGGGGCCTGTGATTCTAATTTTTTCTGCACGGGGATTTATAGGGATAAGACATAAAAAAAATATCGAATTTTGGGCAGGTTTGGCCTTGGTGATTTATACACTAATTCTTACCTCTTATTTTGCAGATATAGTGCCTGTAATCGAGCTGTTCTTTATTTCCGGATTTATGCTGCTTTGTGGATTTATACTTGTCTTTCACCACTTTCTTGTGAAAGTAACGTGGGAATATGGTAAGGAAGAAAAAGAGATACCAATACAACATGGAAAGAGATGGCTTTTGCAATTCTCCATTAAGAACGCTGCCAGAAGACCAAAAAGAACTATGTTCTCTGTATTTCTTTTCTCCTTGACATTGTTCGTTTTGGTGAGCCTGACCATAAACCTCCAAGGAGCAATTTACGATGTTGAAAAGGCTGTTTCAGAAAGCGGGGGAGGTTATCAGATAATGGGTGAGGGCGTGAATCCCATATTCGCTGACCTTGCAGACTCAGGCTCAAGACAAAAAAGCGGGATTTCATCGAATGTGTTTAATGAGCTTGAAATCACGCAGTTCAAAACCAAAGGCGATTTGGGGGGCACATGCTCTAATTTAAATCGGGCAGCAAGTCCGAGATTAATAGGAGCCAACAAATCCTTTTTTTGGGACAATTCATTCGTTTTCATCAATCATGAGGATCTGGGGGATGGTGAGGATAATCCCTGGTTACTTCTTCAGGAATCAAAGGAAGACGATGAAATTCCCGCAATTGGGGATTATAATACAATAGTATGGATCCTTGGACTTGATTTGGGCTCCACAATTACGATTGTGGACGAGATGGGAAATACCGTATCCTTGAAAATCGTGGGTATTATAGGAAACTCGATATTTCAAGGGAGTCTGATAATCTGGGACGAGAATTTCGATGTTCTGTATCCCACTGATAACGGGTACGATTTGTTCCTTTTCAAATCAGAGGCCAGCAATTTAAAACCGCAGATGACTGAACTTGAGAGTGCACTTTCCGCATATGGTTTTGACGCATATTCAGTTGAGTCAGTGGTTGTGGAGAATATTCTCATTGAAAACACCTACATTTCCATATTCCAGGTCATTCTATTGTTTGGCCTTATAATAGGCACCCTAGGCTTTGGCATTGTCGCCGCAAGAAACACCCTTGAGAGAAGAAGGGAAATGGGTATTCTCAGGGCCATAGGATTTTCAAAAGGGACCCTCATGAAATCTCTTTTCTTGGAGAATTCATATGTGATTTTATCAGGAATCATCATAGGTACACTCAGTGGGATTATTGCCTCCAGTGTTTATCTTTTAAGGATGAATATTGATTTTGGTAGTTGGCCTTGGCTGTATGTCGCAGGGATATTATTGATATCGTACATCGTGGCAATGATTTCTGCCCTGATACCCATATTAAAGGCCTCAAAAATGGAAGTTTCCAATGCGATAAGGACATCTGAATGAGAATATCATTGAAAAAACCAGAAAGGGTTTTATAATTGTTATTTCTATCTATAGTATCGATGAAAAGCGGAGTGCGGACATTTAATGTATTATCCACGATTATCATTCTCATGTCCTTTTCAACCATGAGTTTTACAGTTTATAACACAGTTGGACAGGATGATTGGCCACAATTCTGTTATGATTCACAGAATACAGGTTATACATCCAGTTTATTGAGAAATGAAACCGAGTTATTTTGGACATACAACACAACTGGGGCTGTGAAATCCTCACCTGTGGTAGTAAACGGGACAGTCTATGTTGGCTCTGATGATGGATGGGTATATGCATTAGAGATGAAAACTGGTAATTTATCATGGAAACACCAAATCACAGGAACTGTAAAATCCTCCCCTTTGGTAGTTGATGAAATCCTATATATTGGATCCACTAATGGAAGATTATATGCATTGGACGCGAACACAGGATCTGAACTCTGGAACTTTTCAACTAATGGAGATATCGAAGGCTCTCCCACCTTTGGGAATGCCAAGGTTTTCATAGGTTCCCATGACGGTATGTTATATGCATTAAATGCATCATCCGGCGAAAAGGAATGGAATTCAACTGCAGGATCTTACATTTTAGGTTCTGCAGCTGTATCTGATGACATGGTCCTAGTAGGGGGATGTGATAATATTCTTCGGAGTTACAACATACACACAGCTGAAGTCATTTGGGAGTTTGAAACAAAGGGCTTCATAGTGGCTTCCCCGTCCATTTTTGAGAATAAGGTTTACTTTGGCAATTATGCTCAAAAGATGTACTGTCTCGACCTATATACAGGTAGGGAGATTTGGAATTTCACACTTGGGGCAGAAACAGTCTCCACAGCCACAATTGCGTATGGTAAGGTGTTCTTTGGAGCAAGGGATAACAAGGTTAGGGCTCTTGATGCAGAAACAGGGCAACTGAAATGGGAGTTTGAAACAAATGATGTTGTAGATGCTTCGCCCTCAATTGCTGATGAAATAATCTTTATAGGTGAATCCCAAGGAATTTTTTATGCACTGAATGCGACAAACGGCGATTTGATATGGTCTTATATCACTGGGGGTGAAATACTGTCGTCTGCGGCCATATCAGAGGGATATATTTTTGTTGGCAATTCATTAAAAACAATTTATGCCTTTAATTCCTCAAAACCTCCCGAACCTGACAACGGAAACGGAGGAAATGGAGGAAATGATGGAGATGGTGGAGATGGAGAGGATGGTGAAGATGGCGAAGATGGCGAAGATGGTGAAAGTGAACCCCCACCAGACAACGGGAATGATACAACCTCAGGGGATGGTAATCGATCAAGTAAATGCTGGGTTGTAAGGGACAGGATCATAATTACTGTTATTTGGATTGCAGTCTTATCATTGGTATTGATAATGATCTCAATAGAATTAAAAAATAGGGCTATGAAAAAAAGAAAAGAGGGCTGAAAAAGAAGATAAAGAAGATATTTAAAAGCCAAATTTTATAAATAAAATCATGTATTGAACGGGCAGACTTAAGGAGAAATATGCTTGTTAAATGGTGATATAATAGAGCTTTCTCAATCACATCCGTGTTACAGTACACAGGCGCATCACAAGATTGGGAGAATCCACCTTCCCGTAGCACCAAAATGCAACATAGCCTGTAAATATTGTGACAGGAAGGTCTCACCTTATTATCATAGTTCGCGCCCTGGATTGGCTTATGAATTGATAAAGCCAGAAGAAGCAATTTTGGCTGTAGAGAAGGCAATGGAAAAGAATCCTTCTATGGCAGTTGTGGGTATCTCAGGTCCTGGTGAACCTCTTTACAATCAAGAGACATTAGAGACCCTGAGGCTAGTTGGGGAGAATTTCCCGGACTTAAAATTATGCGTTTGTACAAACGGTCTTCTTTTACCCGAGAAAGCCAGGATCTTAAAAGAACTTAATGTGAAATCCCTTACACTAACAATAAATGCAGTTGATCCAGAAGTCGCCTCGAAAATCTCTTCATATTCTATAGTGGAGGGTAACATACTAAGTGGCATTGAAGGGGCTGAGGTTCTTGTATCAAAGCAGCTTGAAGGCCTGGAAATTGCCTCTGAATTGGGATTCTTGACCAAGGTCAACACCGTGCTTATTCCTGAAATAAATCTGGAACATGTAAAGGATATCGCCTATGAAATTCAAAAACGGGGTGTCTTTATAATGAATATTATGCCCTTGATTCCTTTAGGAGAATTCAAACATCTTAGGGCTCCAACCTGTGATGAGCTTATCGCTTCCCGAGAGGCATGCGAGAGCATAATTCCCATATTCAGAGCATGTAAACAGTGTAGGGCAGATGCATGTGGGATTCCTGGGTTAGATTCTAAAGATAAGATATAATTTCATATTGTATTTCGTTTAATTGAAATATGCGTATATTGGAGAAATGTAACAACAAATTGCCCAAGATAGTAAAATGGAGGAAAGAAATTCATGGGAGCAAATAAGGTATTGCATAACTTACCCACATTTTCCACATATGCGCTCGGGGCCGTTATCATGTTATTTTTGGGTTGGTTGTTTTTTTTGGTCTATGTCCTGTATTGCATTTTCAGCACCCTTTGGTTCATGAGATTCATTTGCGCCCATTGCCCTCATTTTGATAATCCAAAATGTCCAAGTGGATATGCTAGGGTAGCAGCCAAGCTTTTTAAAGAGAGAGATTCAAAGAAATTCAATGATACGTTCAGAAGGCATATTGGTATTGTCTTTCCATCATGGATCCTCCCCGTTTTAGCTGGGATATACCTTCTCTACTATGAATTCTCTATCACACTTCTTGTCCTATTTTCCATCTTCATAATAATGGGATTCATTATGCTACCTGTCATTACAAAAAAATATGGATGCGAGGATTGCAATTTGAAAGACAGCTGTCCCAGGATGGCAGGTTTTAAGAAAAGAAAGGGGTAACCCTCCTATCTTCCCATTATCTTGTTCTAATATTTCAATAATATGAAAAGGAGCATTTATGCTTGGATTCGTAGAACTAAAGGGGAACATTCCATACGATATCAGAGGGATTTGTCGAATGAATATAGTAGCCTCTACCTACTTCCATGTAATCGCTGTCAGTTAATATCACAAATCTATCTGTTGACGCATCAAAATACCCGACATAATCGATATCGGATACAGTATTATTTAGAGCGACATCTCGAAGTTTGTCTGTTTGTGAGGGAAATCCAGCAAGATTCCAACCCGGGCGTATTGTAATTGATTGTCCACCACTAAATTGACCTCCATATACTGTTAGCGTGGTTCCGCCAGGTTCAGTGATATATATCCAGATCCCCATGGTATGGTCCAAATCTGTCAAATCGTTGAGTTGTGAGGGTTTATCGGGATTATAGTGTTTCCAGGGATCGTTTGCATCATCTGTATCGTAGCATTGCACTGCCTTGTATTCTCCAGAAATGGATCCAAGGACGTTATACACGGTAGGATCTGACTGGATTAAAGGCAGGGATATGAGGTTCCAACCCTCTAGAAGGTTGATTTGATAGGTTGGCTGGGTTTGAGTGATATACACCCTAATACCAGTATTTGCTGAGGATATGGCTATGTCAAGAATACCATCGTTGTTGATATCTCCCAAAGCAACGCCCCAATAATTACCAGACAAAGGAAGATCTGGAAGGCTGGAGTCAGTCCATACCATTGATCCGCCTTCACCTCCATTTCCTAAAGCCAGGCTGATGCCATTACTTTGTCCTCCTCCCGCATTTGCGGAAAGAATGTCAAGGTTACCGTCATTGTTTATATCTCCAAACTCCACCCCTCCGTAGGTTCCCACCGTTGGCAGGCCCACAGAGTCATTTACCCAATCCACAGCTCCACCATCTCCACCATCACTGGTATAAACCCGCACACCGTAAGAGCCCGCCCATGAACCCACAGCAATGTCTAAATCTCCATCATGGTTCACATCACCAAAGCAGACTCCCAGGCCTCCAATCCCACTGGATGAGGGTAGACCATTTTGAGGTTGCAAACTCCATCCCCCAGTACCATCTCCCAACCAGAACCTGTATCCCTGCATATGGGCTGTTGCTAATAGATCTATTTTCCCATCATGATCCACATCCCCGAGAGCCACATCATCAAAACCTAGCTCTACTGGAGGACCAATATCAGATCCCCATCCACCACTTCCATCACCAAGCCAGGCATATACCTTATCTCCAGATTGAGGAGGCTCATAATAACAGGTAGCGATATCCACATTGCCGTCGCAATTGATATCGGCAACCTCCACTCCCGCCATATTAGGGGGGCTTGCCGGATCAGTTGGCCCTGAGCCTGCACCAAAACCACCTGTCCCATCACCAGGCCATATCAGAACACCGAGTTGATCATCGCTTGAGGCAATTAAATCCAAATTACCATCATGATTCACATCCTTCAATCTCACCCCACAATAGTCTCCATTTGAGGGAAGATCAAAATCAGATACTTCAGCCCAATTACCTGTTCCATCTCCCAGCCATACTCCTATACCTTGATTGTCTTTACCTGCTCCGGCGAGGTCCAATTTACCGTCATGATTTATATCGCCGAAAATCACGTCATAATAGCCGGAACTTGTTGGAAGCCCAGAAGAGACTGAGGTCCAACCAGTAATCGCCAAATCCGGTAAATTGCCCGCCCAAACCTGGATTCCCATCATCTCTGATGTGACCCCGATATCGAGCCGTCCGTCGTTGTTCACATCTCCTAGGCATAAATCCAGGGCATTTGAGATGTCAAGTAATCCTTCCCTTGCAGGGCTCCAATCCACAGAACCTCCTGAACCTCCATCTCCCAGCCAGACTTCTAAACCTCTTCCAGTATAGTTGGCTCCCACGAGGTCTAGGTTCCCATCGTTGTTTACATCGCCAAAGGCAAGACCATAATACCAATTAGTTGTTGCAAGACCATTTGATTCTTCAACCCATGAAAATCCACCTTCGCCACCGTTGCCCTTGTAGAACTTAACACCCCCAGATCGTTTTGAGCCGGCGACATCCAGTTTTCCATCGTTGTTCGCATCTCCAAAGCAAACCTGAGAATAATCCCCTGTAGTGGGCAGGCCAGTTGATGTTGATACATCGGTCCAAAGTGCTGAGGAGCCGGATTCTCCATTGCCTGTCCATACCCTAATTCCTTCTTGTTCGTTAGTTGCGGCGGCGAGATCGAGATTTCCGTCGTTGTTCACATCACCAAGATATGTTCCATAATACTGCCCAGATGTAGGAAGACCGCCAGAAGAATTGGTCCATATAAAGGAGCCTCCTGCCTTGCCGTTGCTCACCCAGATCTTTATACCCCAGTTGTCTGTTCCAGCAGCAATATCCAATATTCCATCGTTGTTTACATCACCCAAGGCCACGCCAAGCCAGGGGTATGAAGGATTATTTTCCGATGTCCATACCATAGGGCCACCAGCTCCGCCGTTGCCCGTATATATCAGTCCACCGCAGGCGATATCGAGCTTACCGTCGTTGTTTAAATCACCCAGCTCAACATCAGAACGCCATTGCGATGTTGGTAAGCCAGAAGATTCTTCTGACCATCCCCCAAATCCATCGCCCACCCAACAATGAATACCATCACTGCTTGGATTCTGGCCTCCGCCCACAACGATATCCAGTTTGCCATCGTTGTTCACATCACCGAAATCTATGCTGTAATAACTAAGAGCATCGGGTAGAGAGCCAGAATATGGCGACCATATGGGCTCCTCGGATCTTACACCATGCGGATCAGGTTGTTTACCGTCGTCTTGCGGCTCGTAATCAAAGAAAGCGACATTTCTTTCTGATTCATTGTAAACAGTCATGGAAAACGCATCCATGATTGAGAATACGAATAGAAATGCCACTAAAATCGACAATTGCCCACGAGCAATCTT
This sequence comes from Thermoplasmata archaeon, assembly GCA_020348445.1. Classification (GTDB taxonomy): domain Archaea; phylum Thermoplasmatota; class Thermoplasmata. The sequence goes on along the minus strand of CP070751.1, from coordinate 2,467,240 downwards.
TTTTCTGTTCAATTCTAGCCTCATGTTGACCCCTCACTGTTATCTTTCTTGGTATGGTAAGATAAAGTATGGATTACTTAAATATTTTAGAACAATTCTTGAATAAAGATATTTATATGGCTATCATTTTGAAGATTCTGGCTTTTCTTCACCCTCGAAATGTGGATGGTCTTCCTCGTCCTTTGGAGGTTGTAGATCCTCCTCATGAGAAGATGGTTGTTCCTTGTCAAGATCAGATTGTATTAGATCTTCCTCCCCCTTTTGTTCAAAGGGAGCTTTGGGAGACTTCCTCTTTTTTAAGAAAGCCATCAAAATAACCAATAGAATTATTATAACTATTACAATCAAAAGTAGAAACATTGGGAATTCCTCTTCCTCTTGTTTTTTCCATTTACTCTTGTCTAGTGGGTAATAATCTTCAGAATCATCATGTCCATCGTCGTCGGAATCAGCATCAAGAGGGTCTGTTTCACCAGGATCAACCACTCCATTTCCGTTTTTATCCTCCTCAGTATCGAGCAGTCCATCACCGTCATCATCATCGTCTGCATTGTTGCCAATGGTATCGCTGTCAGTGTCCAGCCATTCAAGAGGATTTAAAGGAAAGGCGTCCTCTGTATCAGGGTAATTATCATTGTCATCGTCATCATCTTCATAGTTTAGTAATCCGTCTGAATCAGAATCAAAATCAGGAATTCCGCTTACCTTATCAGATGACCTGGATTCCTTTTGATGGTCGTTTACTGCAATAACACAATAATAATATCTTACTCCAGTTGTCAATGAATCATCAACATAATACTCGGTGAGTATAAGTTCAGTGTTTATCTTTGAATACACACCGTCCAGGGTTTGCGAGCGGTATATGTCGTAGCCTGCAAGGTATTCCTCAGGATTTGCGCTCCAGGTGATATTGAGTGCATTTCCTGAGGGCAAAGCTGTAACAACAAGGCCCTTGGGAGTGGACATGGGTGGTCTAACAGTAACTGGGGTAGAGTTCGAAATAGAAATATTATAAATCATAAAAAGGTTACATGTGCCGTTGATGACAGCAGTTATGTTCGTGAAATTTCCCTGTGCGGGATTTGCGGTGGCGATATCGTCATCCAAAGACCACGATACATCGACATCATAAAGAAGACCTTCTGTCTTGTTGTATGCCACAGCATAGCAGAGAATCCATTCACCGATATCCAGAGTAATGGATGTCAATATGTTATCGTTATCATCCAGCAGTCCAATGTAGTCGATTGTTGGCGGCGGACCGCCGAGGCAGTAAACTGTACCTTGGTTCACAAATACCCTTTCATTTGAAATGGCAGGCGAAGAATATCCCTCACCACCTGTGGATTTTTTCCAAATCTCTTCACCATTGGTCCCATTTAAACAATATGTGTAACTTCCGCCGGTCAAGTATATTTTTCCTTGGGCATCAACTGCAGGTGTGGAGCATCCTGCACCCTCGATTGTCGCCTGCCAGATCTGGGTTCCGTTATTCTGGTACAAACAGTATATATCACCATTATTATTCAGAAAAATATTGCCTTGAAACACGGCTGGAGTGGAATAAGAGTCGCTTCCAATGGGTTTACTCCAAATCTCGGTTCCATTGTTTTCATAAAGGCAATAGATTTGGTAAGGATGCAAAAACACTCTACCATTGGCAATAACTGGGGAAGTGGATTCATCACCTGTAGTATTCCAAATCTCAGTGCCGTTTTCAGCATAAAAGCAGTACAGCTGGTCCCCATTCACAAACACCTTATCATTTGCCACCGCGGGAGTTGAAGGCTCCCAATCTCCTCCCACAAAATTATTCCAGATTTCAGTACCGTTTGAGGCATAGAAACAGTAGAGAATCTGTGTGTTTACTAACACTCTGCCGTCCGATACAGTTGGTGATGAAGTGCCAATCCCGCCGCCTGAAAGTGAGTTGCTCCAAAGTTCTGTGCCGTTGTTCTCATAGAAACAGTACAGTTTGTCACCTATAATATAAACCAGACCATCTGCATATGCAGGAGTTGAGCATGACTCACCGGCAAATCCAATTGACACGTTCCAAATTTCGGTTCCATTCAGCTCGTAAAGACAGTACAGTATTCCTCCCCCGCCTTTATTTACAAACATCTTGCCGTTGGCAACAACTGGAGATGAATAACCGTTTCCTCCAATTGACGGAACCGACCATAATGTGGCGGATGTGTTGGGTGCGATCGTTATACTGTTACCTGAATGCTGTGGATCGGAAAAGAACATGGGCCAGGATTCGGAGCTTACCTGTGATGATGTTGACAAGATTATTAAAAATACTATGAAAATCGTATACTTACCAATGTGGATTTTCATGCTCATTCACCTTGACAATTTAAAAATAAGAGGGTATAATATAAATTATTCGATGTTGGTATCATATTTATACACCCTGTTACAGGAACGGGAAAGCTAAATACTCAATCGTCAGGAGGTGGCAGTGCATCCTCGTCAAAAGGCTCCTCTTCATCTTCAGGAGATAGAAGTTCTTTCTTGTCCTCAGGAGTAGGAAATTCTTCGTCATCAGGAAGTGGAGATTCTTCCTCTTCTTGGGGTAATGGCATTTCCTTTTGCTCGATTACTGGAGTCTCTTTCTTTTGTACGTATCCTGCTGGCGGGGGAGGCAATACTCTCTCTGGGGCAGATATTGGTGGAGGAACTTCCTCAGGTTTGCGTTTTTTTGTTAAAATAAAAAATAACAGTAATATGACGATCAGAATAATTGGAATCAACAATAATAAAACATTAAAATCTTCTTCTTTTGATTTCTCCCACTTCCCTGCATTTAACGGATAAAAATCCTCAGAATCGATATACCCATCTCCATCCGAGTCCTCCCGCAAAGGATCTGTTCCCATATCCTCTTCTTCAGAATCTGTAAGACCATCATTGTCATCATCATCATCTTCATAGTTAAGTTTTCCATCAGAATCGGTATCGATATCGGGAACACCACTTATTTTTTCGGACGGATCAGAGATTTGACTAGTGGTGTCCACTGCCACCACATAATAATAGTACTTGACTCCGGAAGTTAATGAGCTATCAACGTAATACTCAGACGTTATAACATCATTATTTAACCTCTCAAACTCCCTATCAGGAAGCAGAGAGCGAAAGAGATTATATCCTGCTAGGTCTTCCTCGGTATTTGCATCCCAAGAAATGTTGAGGGCATCCCCTGAAGAAAGTGGAGTCACAACCAAGCCCGTAGGTGCATCGGGCGGGGGATCTTCTTTTTGATGTTTGTGCGGATCAAGTGGAGCTTCATCCTCGGCATCGTTGTATCCATCCCCATCAGTATCTGGATTTTTGGGATCTGTTTGAATGTCAGCTTCTTCGGAATCTGAAAGGCCATCATTGTCATCATCATCATCATTATTATCGTATACCCCATCTCCGTCTGTATCAACATCGCATACATTGTCAACTGTATCTGAAGGTGGAGATTCGTTTGGTGTGGGAGCATCGTCTACAGCTGTGATATAAAAGTAATAAGTTACTCCATTTATGAGACCTGTATTGGGAAATTGAGTTTCTGTGACCAGCTCGGTATTTACCTTTTCATATCCTGTTCCATTTGTAGTTGACCGATAGATGTTGTACCCTGCCAAATCAGCATCTGTATTGGGATTCCATGTTAAACTCAATGCACCTCCAGTGGCCACCTGACGAACCCGAAGTCCAGTTGGCGCTGCAGGAGGAGTTAGATCAGGTTCTGGATATATTGTAATATCTGCTGATGTGGATTTTCCATTGTAACTTGCGGTGATTTCCCCTGATCCCGCAGTTGTGGCGGTAAATTGTGTTGATGTACCTGAGCTTGGGATAACAGTGCCTATATTACCGATTACCACCCAATTTGCAGACATGTCGTCTATGTAATCTGCCGTGTAGTTGTAACCTGCGCAATAGTATGTATCAGAAACAATATCTCCAAGTGTGAAGCTGGCCTGCGAAATAACATCACCTAAACCACCACTTTCATCCCTTATTTGGATATAATCAACTGTGGGATCGTTAATAACCAGCGTGAAATTATCCCAAAGCCCCAGGGATGTATATGTTGCATTGATCGAGGTAGTCCCTCCCGACATCCCTGCCCTGAATGTTGTGGAACTCCCCGTGGGTAGGTTGAATGACCCGATAGCAGGAAATTGATCCCAGTTAACCTCCACCAAACCCAGATATAGTGATGTGGATTCATTGTAACTTGATGCATAAACTGTTATGGTCTCGTTCACATTCAAATAAACAGTGGAAATTTCATCCCCATTTGGTGCATTAGTAATCAGAATATAATTTATCTCTGCATCTAAAACGGTTAGCGTTCCAGTTACATTGGAAATTAATGAATCGTATGTTGCAGTGACATTGCATTCCCCGCCAATAAATTGAGCAGTAAAAAGTGTTGAGATCCCAGGGCTCGTTACGATTGCGATGGTTTCATTACTGGATTCCCATTCCACTCCTACATCTCCAAGATAGCCAGATGATTCATTGTAGGCAGCGGCATAGAAAGTCGCAGTTCCTCCAACTGCGAAATTCATATCTTCCACAACTGAACCTTCTCCACCTGGTGAATCCCTGATTATAATGTAATCGATTGTGTAGTTGATGACAGATATAACACCTGTCGTATTCGAAAATTTATCGTAAGTTGCAGTGATATTGCAGGTTCCGTTGTTTATTGCAGAGAAGGTTGTGGAGTTGGAGGGACCCATACTAACATTTCCCACAGGCTGATTGTCACTTTCCCATTCGGCATCCACATCTTCTATCCAGCCTGCTGTATTATTGTAACCCCCTGCATAGAATGTATCAGTGGTCCCGAAGATATATGTGGAATCCCCCACCCAGCTTCCTGTTCCTTTCGAGCCTGTTCTGATTATGATATAATCAACAGTTGGCTTTCGCACCGAAAATACAACAGAATCGGTATGACCGCCCCCATAATCTGCAATCCATTCTACAGTGCCATTTTTAAAGCTAACGTTAAGAATTGAATTTGGCCCCGAAGTCGGGGAGGTAAAACCTTCGGCTCCGCTCGTGTTTACCACATACCAGTTAACTGGAACATCTCCGATATATCCTGCTGTATCGTTAAAGCCTGCAGCATAACCTACAATAGTATATCCAACATCCACGGTTTTTCCTGTGATCTCAGAGGAGCCAATTCCTTCGGTGTCAACAATCAAGATGTCGTCCACAGTAGGGTCTCTTATCGTGAACTCGACCTCGTCTGTATGCCCTTTCCCGTCATCGGCAATCCATGTGGCTATCCCGCCTAAAAGGCTTGCATTGAATGTTGAGTTCGTGGCCTGGGATGGACTTGTGAAGGCCGAGGAAGTGGTATTTTGAACACTCCAATTAACTATTACATCTCCCATATATCCGGTTGTTATATTAAATGATGCGGCATAGCCTTTTTTTGTGAACCCAACATCCACTATTTGATCCATAATCTCGGATGAACCAATGTTCTCAGTATCCACAATACTGATGTACTCAACAGCGGGATCTCTTATCGTGAACTCCACCTGGTAAATATGGCCAAGTCCATCATCTGCAGTCCATGTTGCTGTTCCCCCGAAAAAACCAGAGTAGAAATCAGAACTATCCACCGAATTCGTGGGTGAGGTTGATGCATTTGCTCCGCTTCCATTGGCGACCATCCATTCCACCTCAATGTCATACAGGTAATCAGTTCCATTGTATGCTGCTGCGTACCCCGTAATTTGTACCCCCACGTCAATGGTTTGATCGAGAATTGGGTTGCCTATTCCGCCGGGCTGATCCTCGATTTGAATGCTGTCCACAGAGGGAGGTACTGGTGGAGGTCCGAAGCAGTAAACTCCTCCATTGGAACTATCTTCCCAGCCAAAACCCACATAGACTCTGCCATCCATCACAGCAGGTGAGGAATTTACTTGATCCAAGGCATTGAATATCCAGTAATACTCCTCAGATCCAGAGGTTTGAGAAAGATTGAAGCAGTAGAAGACATTAGATCTTGAACCAATATACAGCCTGTCATTTGTTATGGCAGGGGAGCACCAAGTGGGACCTATGTAGTATTGCCAGAGAACATTGGCTGAGGGGCTGGTTGCATCGAGGCAATAGAGATTGCCATCCAGAGAACCGATGTACACCCTGTTGTTATAATAACCTGCTGAGGAAAAGAAACTGGTTGAGGAGCCCGGATAAAACTCCCAGATAAAAGAAAGATCGTTTGCATCAAGGCAGTAGAAGCGATTATTAGTACTTGTCCCAGTATATCCACATCCTACAAATACTCGATTATTTACTACAACGGGTGTGGAATAGGAGGCATAGTTCATTGTGAAGGTGTTGTATGCAGAAGCGGTAATCGTGGGTTGGGTCTCGTTGATCTGATATAGGATCCAATCGCAGGCCGCCAGGTAAACAAAACCGTTTACCACGGCAGGAGCAGCGTACAATCCATAATTAGCGCTTCCACCGGAACCAGTTTGAAAGGTCCAAATTATAGTTCCGTCATCCTCATCGAGACAGTACAATTTTCTATCACTTCCTGGAATAAAGACCTTGCCATTGGCAACAGTGGGAGTGCCATCTCCCCAGTTTTGATGGGGAGTATCAACAAACCATTTGACTGTACCATTGTTTTCATAAAGACAGTAAAAACCATCTCCACCAAAGTAAATAAAACCATTGGAATACGCAGGTGCAGAAGTGAGCCCATAGCCCCCAGGAACCACATTATAGGTTGGAGTACGCCATGCTAGTGAGCCGTTTTCTATATAAAATGCGTTCATTCCGTTTCCGCTTCCAATAAATACTTTATCGTCTACCACCGCAGGGGAGCCCAAAGTCTTACCAAGCGGATAATTAACCCACAGCACCTCATCTGTTATAGGTCCAGAGTCTGGTGTGTAGGCTGTGTGAATAGGGTTATTACGGTGCATCGGCCAGGGTGTCCCTGCTCTTGTTGGTCTGTTAACACTTGGATCAGGATCCAAATGGGATTCCTCTTCAGATAATTCATTAATAATATTTTCTGAGGGTTGAAGAACCATTGTCCAAGAACTTGTAATAATTAACATCATAATGACAACTACAGCAGATGTCCTAGAAACATGAACTTTCATCTCACTCACCCACTAAATTACTTCCTTGTCTACTTTAAGATGGTATTATTTGAATGATATAAATAATTTGTTGATTTTTATTTAAAGGCTTTAGTGTAAAGGTTATTTACAAGACAAGTTCGCAGTTCTCAGTTACATGGATCCAATATCCATACCCAGGACTCATTAAATCACTTGGGCCAAGAAATACTTCCCTTCCACTTTGGGTATCCAAGAAAATCACCCTATTGTACGAGGCCGAAATTGAGGAAAGTGCATCATTTCTTGTCCTGATTTCCAAAGAAGGGTAACCCACCATGTTCCATCCATGATAAAGGGATATCGAGGTTGTGGTTGGCACTTTTCCTGCGGTCACAAGATAATCGGTATTCACCATGTAGATATAATATCCATTTTCATTAGTAATATCGTTGACATCATTTAAATGAGCGGGTTTTTTATCATTCCAGTGAAGCCATGGTTTTGATTTTCCTGCATGATACGATTGTACAGCCGAAGAATTACCTTCTATGGTTTGAAGTGAATAATTTCTTGAGGTGCTGGCTTGAATTAAGGGAACAGATATGAGATTCCATCCTTTTGCTTGTTGGTTTACCACTTTACCCACTTTTCTTACGTTATTCTCCTCGTTGTTATCTGTGTTATTAGCCCTCACTATGTAGAAGTAATCGTTTAGATCACCATCCCCTGCACCAACATCAGTCCAATCATATGTTGGAGAATCTGTTGCCAAAACCCATGCCTCGAAATCATATGGGCCGTTTACCCCTGCACTTGATTTGTATACTGTATAACCCAAAACATTATCATCACCGCTTCCGTCATCTATTGAAGCATCCCAAAAGACCATTACATCGTTTCCATTTCCCACAAGCTGGGCCTGTAAATTGGTGGGTGGTGCAGGGGGTGAAGGAGGACTTGTTAAGTTTCCAAAGCAGTAAACTGATTCAGGGGAGCCTCTAACACCAACTACAACCTTGCCATCGGAAATTGCAGGAGAACTGTATATGTCATTGCCAAGATTACGGCTCCATATTAAAGCACCAGAAAGAGCATCGAAACAATATATGGAATTGGTGCCACGGGAACCAACCACCACTTTACCATCGGCAACTGCCGGAGAGGACCACGAGTCTCCTACAGTCTCGCTCCAAACAAATGAAGGTGTAGGTCCTGAATCTTCTGCATCCACACAATACAACTCGCCATCCGTGGACGTGAAATAACAATTTCCATAGGCAATGGCAGGTGAGGACAGGATATCACTTCCTGTTACATAACTCCATATAACTTCGCCTGTGAGTTCATCCAGACAGAACATCGTATGTGAGTTATCGCCTTCACCGTAAGCATAGTATCCAGAGCCACAAAAGACCCTCCCGTTTGCTACTGCTGGCGATGCAAATACGGCATCATAAAGATCGGTCCTCCAAAAATATTCTGCATTTGGGGCAGAGGGCTGGGATTCATTAAAGCAGTAGAGATACGTATCACAGGCACCCACAAACACCCTTCCATTTGCCACTGCTGGAGAGGATTGTATTCCGTAATTTCTCCAAGGTCCCACATCGGTTCTGTATGACCAAATCATATTACCACTAATTTCATCCAAACAATAGAGATATCTATTACCTGAACCAACGTAAATTCTACCGTTACTGATTGCTGGTGAAGAGCCTCCATAGGCACCGCTACCCGGAGAGTAACTCCAATCTTCGCTACCGTCCGATACTCTTAATCTGTAAACAGTATCATCACCTGAACAGAAAACAACTACATGATCGTTTGCGACAGCAGGAGAGCCGCATACACCAAAATCACCTGAAGATAAAAACGTTCTCCATAATCTCTCCCCAGTATACAAATCAAAACAGTAAAGATATCCATCTGCAGAACCGGCAAAAACCCTGCCGTCGGCCACTGCAGGTGAACCGTATCCGTCTCCGCTACCTGTGGTATTTGACCATAATGGGGTGTCATTTGATGGAATAGAGGATGTGCCAAAACCAGAATGAAAAAGGTCCCCTCGGTACATAGGCCAGTCATTGCCTGCTCTTGTAGATCTTCCCAAACCGGAGTTATGGATAGAAGAAGGTTCTTTTTCCATGTTATCCTCAGGATAATCATAAATCTTGCTTTGGGGTGCATCTAAAAAGATCAAGCCATTCAAAATCAATAGCCAGACAACTAAATGGACAAGTAACTGAAGACATCGGACTTTCATAACAAACTCCCACTCCATATTTCCTTGTTTTGATACAATTAGTATGAACTGGGTGGTATAAATAATTTGTTGGAGGGCTATCTAACTAAAAATGGCCATTAGATGCATGGTTATATGATAAGAACGCAGTCCTCGGTTGCATGAATCCAATATCCAAGTCCGGGTTTCATATAATCCCCAGGATCGAGCCTCACTTCCTTACCCTTTATAGGATCATAGTATTCCACCATGTTGTATTTTCCATCAATCGAAGATAATGCATCATCCCGAGTTTGGTTTATAAGACACGGATAACCGATTAAATTCCATCCTGTTTTTAAGGGTATCTGAGTTTCAGATGGTACCCTCCCTGCCACGATTAGATAGTCTGGATTGGTCATTCTGATGTAGTATCCCTCTTTATGATTTATTTCTATGTCATCATTGAAATATTTTGGTTTGTTCTTGTGCCAGTGAAGCCAGGGTCTTGATTTGCCTGCATGGTACCCTTGGATTGTGATGTAATTCCCTTCTATTGTTTGCAGCACATACTCCATCGATGTGTTCACTTGAATCAACGGCACAGATATCAGATTCCAGTTCTTCACTAAATAATTGACAAATTTGCCGACCTTATCTGTGTTTTGCTCCTCAGAATCAGATGTGTCGTTGGCTCTGACGATATAGAAATAATCGTTCCAATCCCCATCTCCTGCATCCTTGTCAGTCCAATTATAGGATGCAGACCCTGTTGCAGAAATCCAGGCCGCAAATTCGTAGGTTCCGTTAACTCCCGTGTTAGACTTATAAACTGTATATCCTTCAACATCGTTTTCTCCCTGACCGTCATCTAAAGATGCGTTCCAAGAAATAAATACGTCCTTTGCATCTGTCACAAGATTTGCCTGAAGATCCCTTGGCGGTCCTGGCGGCAGCGTAAGGGATGTTGGTATACAATCAAAGACCCAGCCTGCGGCAATTGAACTTGGATCATCAAATCCATCCCTTGTTCCATTTCCATCTGGAATCCTGCGCATTGATTTACCTTGCTCGTGCTGTGAGCTCCAACCTGCCATATCAAGAAGACGACCATTGGGATCGTAAAGATAAACATTATCTCCGGACGAATCCATGTTATCGAAGAAGGGAGAGTCCATAGAATAAATCAGATAGAAAAAAGGATTGGATGAACTCAATATTGTTCCACTAGGGATAACGAATTCAGAATCACACACAATTCTATATACCGATATGTCGAGAGTGCCAGATATGAGGTAGAGTTCAACAAAAAAGTCATCAGGATTAATAGGATTAAACAGTATTTCGTTCAATATTAATTTCGAGTTGTAATCAATTGGCGGGACATCGTTTTGAGCACCAAAAGTCGGGGTGTCTTCCCTTGTCCACTCGTCATGGCAACTCAATGAGGTGCTGTTCCAGTATCGGGACGTTGATTCTGCAGCAAGGGGGTCTGGTGCCTTCCCATGTGTTCCAAAGGCAACTTGATCCATTATAATTTGACCTGAGCCAGGATCGTAATATAAAGTGATGGTGTCACCTTCATCTCCAGGTGTGGGACCCGGACTCATGGTGAAGTAATCGTATCCTCCATTGGCAGGTATTGTACCCAACGCCCAGGTTCCTGGAAGTGCCCCGGGGCCGTTTACACTGCTTTCCAGGCTCCATCTGGCATCAAGCAATTTTTCGCCACCCCTTGGATTGTAAATTTCAATCTGAGCTGAACTGCTATCCATATAGAACTCAGTCAGCAGAACAACAGGTTGCTGGTCAAAAACCCAACCCGCAGCCTCCGAGGTTTTATCATTGAAACCCTGATAGGTTCCGGTACCATCAGGGCTTCGGGACATGAAATAACCTTGTGTATGCGAGGAGTTCCATCCTACCATATCAAGGAGATTGTCATTTCTGTCATAGAGATAGGCGTTATCCCCTGCAGAATTCATATTTGTGAAAAATGTAGGCATGTCAGAGTACGTGAATACATAAAACCTATTTGTGTTACTGAGGACGATTCCTGTGGGAATTGTGAACCTGTCATTGCAGATGATCTCATAGTCTGAAATATTAAGGCTCCCCAAACCTAGGAACATCAACTCCACATATCCCTCAGATGGTACAGATGGATTGAACATCACCCTGTTGAGCACAACCTCAGGCGACCTGATCACAATTCCAACATTGTTGTAAGCGCCAAATGTATCTCCAGTTGGGGCCTGGTGTAGCCAGTCATCTGTATAGCTTGATGAAGATGAATTATAATGCCTTTCAGTTGATTCACCGGGCAAAGGATCAGGTGCCACACCTTCCTGCCCAAAAGCCACCAAATCAACCAACTCAGAATTTTCGTAAAGGCTGATGGTATCGCCCTCTGCATGGATCGTTCCACCGCCAGTGACAGTGATGACCGCGTGTTCATAGGTTGGGATCGGGTCCTTGTCCCAGACTCCAGTTAAGAATGTACTACCCCCATCTACCGAGAATTCTAAATTTGAAGCAGGAGTGGCTTCGCGACCGTTATTGTAAACCTCGATTTGATGCGATCCTGCAGAATCTGAGAACTCTGTGATAAGAAAACCTGTTATGTTGTTGTGGTAGTAGTATCGAGCATCCTTTATTGCTGTTATCATACTACTTTTGGTGCTGTTTAATGCAATCACCAATGTGAAGGTTCTTGATGTCCCAGCTGGTATCGTATTCCCATTCCATCCTACAGTGGATGTTCTGTTTCCTGGTGAAGCTCCCTCAACACTATTTGGAGCACGAATTCTGTTGTACAACCAAGTCTCATTTTCCCAATATGTTTTGTATTCATTATAATCTCCGGGGTGATAGTCCTTTGAAAAGTAATGTGTGATGGGATCCCAAGCAAATACCGAGCCAAATCCCAAGGTTGTTCCACCATCATCCGAAGCCCAGTAGACATTTTCAGTCACATCAAAACCGTCGATGTCGTCACCGCTATCCCCACCTAGACCATATGATGGATCCACTCCCCAATCAGATTGCGAAATATCAATCTCCAGACCTAGGCAAAAATCGGTGATATCAGCAGCTGGGCTTTTAATGTTGATCACATCCCATTGTAATATTGCCCAATCCTTGTCCTTTACTGTCCAACATGTTTGATTGATCAGGATGTCGTTTGGATCCTGGGTGGTTCCTGTATTCTGAAATGAAGCAATACTTTTTTGGGTTGTTCCATCATCAATTGTCATGTTTATTAACGAGATTGGTGTGAAGTCATCTTGGTTCCAGTAGTTATTGGAACCGAATTTGTAACAATCAGCAATATCCACTGACCCAGGAGTATGATCATAATTGGCCTGATCCACCACCAATCCTAAAAACCCAGTTCCTTGGTTACTTACGGTATGGGAGGTACCGGGATTTGGCCATTGAAGCGGCCGTAGGATCCTTCCAAAATCTGAGAGAAAAATAATTTGAAGTTCTCCCACATCGTGGTTTGCAGTTCCCGCACTGGTGTTTGGCATTTCAAATGAAATTCCAATCAGCATAGCACTCATCAAAAGAATTGTACTTGCTGAGAAAGAAAAAAATCTTCTTTTAGACACTTTAGTTCCTCCAAGCATATCATTTCCTCCTCGAATATTAGATTTACCCTCGATTCATTTGATATGTGTTTTATTATATCTGATTCTGGGCTTTATATTGTAAAGGTTCAAATAAATATATGTTCATTATATTAATGCACAAAAAGGATATAACCCTCATTGTATTTAAGAATTGTTAAACCGATTCTTTGTGTATTATTCCTTTTTTCTTCTCCCTACAAACCAGATTAAAATGATCATCGCAGCCACTATGGCTATCAATTGGAAAACCAAAAACGGTTCTGTGATTTGATCCTCATCACGAGTCTCAGGATTATAAATCACTATCTCATCCAAATAATTGGCACCAGACTCCCCCCCAAAAATATAAGCATGATCCCCAATCCACATTGCAGATGTGCGCTCTCTACCACTGGTGAACTTGGTTTTCTCCACGAAAAGAGAATCAGTAATTGGATTATAAATTAGGATATCATCCAAAACAGAGGAACCATTTCGGCCTCCAAAGATGTAGGCACAGCAACTGTCCCATGCAGCAGATGTATGATATCTCGGCTCAGGTAGAACCGCATTCATACTAATTAAAGTACCGTCATTAGGATTAAACCGTAATATCTCATCCCGTATGACGCTCATGAATCTCCCACCAAAGATATATGCGAACTCTCCATTCCAAATCAAAGAGGCTCCGGCCCTTTCCGAGGGAAGAAGAATATCGGTAATCGTTATGTTATCCTCTTTTGGGTCATACCTGATTATCTCTTTATGGAAATTCCGATTCTCATCATGACCGCCAAAAATATATGCATATTGACCTGTCCAAAATGCTCCTGCACCTTGCAGTCCCCAGGGAAGCTCGGCCTGCATCATCGTTAAATCCTCGGATAAGGTATCGAATCTAAGAATCTCTTTTGTGCTTATCCCTTCTGAGTTTCCGCCAAATATGTATGCGTGCTGGCCGTCCCAAATAGCCGACGATCCATCCTTTACTGTGGGTAGCACAACATCAAGAATATTAGCATCGTTGGTGGTTGGAGAGTAGCGTACTATGGTATTCAGACTCTTGGTTCCGTCCTTTCCTCCAAAGAGGTATACATTTTCCCCATCCCAAATTGAAGAGGCTCTGTAGATGGGTAAGGGGAGGGTTCCAATTACTGATATCGTGCCTGGATCTGCATTGACCTGAGGGTAATTCCCGAAAACGGTTGATATTAGTATAATCACTATTAAACACGCAATATGTTTTTTCATCTTTAATACAATCCCGTACCTCAATATTTATTATCCCCTTATTTTAAGGGAGTATTACTTACTTCTCATTATGCATAACACGATATACAATATTTTAAATTATGTCAATCTGCGCCCTCACCATCTCCAAGAACGCTTCAAGCCTAAGCTTTATCTGCTGATAGTCGCCCATAACATACTCGCTTTCTATAGTGAACATTGGAATTCCCTCTTCCTCTAAAATCCCTTTGATTCTTGTTGCATCAAGTGCATTTAGATGGCACCCCTTCAAAACATGGAATATAACACCTTGCACTTTATAGTCCCTGATCCTGTTTAAGAGGTTGTCATCCCTTTCAAGATTTGGGGAAAAGCAAGGACATGTACATGGAAATAGATAGCGCTCGATAACTGCATCTATCATGCCTCTTTTTGTGTTCTCATCAACAACAACTGGATTTGAAAGTGCCCTTGTTGCAGAGCATAGCTCATCTGCCACAATCAGTGCATCACTTTCCTCGATTATATCTGGGATTTTCCAGTTTGGCCAGATGATTGGGGAGCCAGCAAGCATGATTCTTGGAGCTTCATCCGAAATTATTGTTTTTCCCTCCTCTTTCATCTGTTTTAACTCAGCAACCAGCTTATGCACGTTCTGTGTCCACCTTTCGATATCGTCATAATATGATAATTGGGCTACCAAAAGAGCGTCTCTCCCCCAGAGCACATCAGCCTCGCGTCTTATATTCATAAGTTCCCTGTAAGCAGAATAGGCCCTCTGGTACTTTTCTATACTTACTTTCATGTCCTTTCTTTTAATCTTTTTACCTGTGAGGAGCTCCAGTTTGTCCATGAGAATCCCGATCTCCTCTGCCCACTGCCTGCGGTTCACAGCTCCGCTCTTTATCCGAGGGAGATTAAGCATCAATACAGGTACGAAATCCTGGAGTATTTCCCCCAGCTTCAATTTGGCATCGCAGGGAGTCGGGGCTACAAGCAAATCACACATCTCAAAATAAGGAGAGCATGCAGCCATTCTCATGCCCAATGTGGATTTAACCAAAGGACATAATCCTGCATCACCCAAAATCACATTTGCAGGACCTGCTGTTTCATGAAAGCCGCTGCCCAGTCTTAAGGGGAGCGCTCCTGAAGCTGCAATAATTTCGTTTGGCACGAACATGCAAAGAGAACCAACCACATGTCCTCCTGCATCCTTGAACTTCGCAACTTCCTCGGCCCTTGTTCCGAAATACCTGGCAATATCGTCAAAATAGGCCATGGACTGTGCTCTTTGGGACATGGATTGTAGTTTCTTGATTTCGTCCTCTATAAATTTCTTCATAGCTGAGAGGGTCTGCTCCTTTTTGATTCCCAAATTGTTCAGAATCTTGTCACTTACATACCTTTTCTCAGAGGCTTTTAGGCTCGATAATGGATTAAGTTTCTCGTCCTGTACGTTCTTTTCCCCTTTCTTTTTTGAAATTAAATTCATCCAACCACCTCTTTTTGCTTTGGCGCCCTTGGATACTTCGAAGTAGCAATAGTCTTGTTCATGAATGTCACACTCAAGCAGCCATCTTCGGGACACAGCTCCACGCATCTGTAACAGTGGATACAGGTCTCGTGGGTCACGTTGTCCTTTTCCTTCTCCTCGTATATTTCCTCGATGTCCATTGGGCAGGCTCTAAGACAGATTCTGCACTTTGTGCATTTTGAGCCATCCTTTTGGATGCTCACAAGGGCCCTGCGGTTTAAAAGAGACATGAGGGCCCCTGCAGGGCATATTCTGCACCAGAAATGCCTGATTTTAAAGGATAGAACGATCACCAAGATCGCCACGATTATAGAAGAGAGAGGTATGACAGAATCCCAGGATTCCAGACCCACGAGCTGCTGAAGGAAGATCCAAATTGGTCGCGGCGGTGCCACACTCTCGAAGGGGAGCTCGGATTTTGTCCAAAAATTGTGCATTCCCAGGAAAGTTACTCCCACAGCAAATGACAAAAAGGCTATCAAAAATATCAGTACATACCCCATCTGGTTGAGCACCATTGTGGCCTTGGGGGACACATCCTTGTATGGAATACCCAGTGCTTTTCTAATCCTAAGCAGAATGTTCTGTATAAAACCTATGGGGCAAAGCCACCCGCACCAGACCCTTCCTAAAATCACAACCAATAAAATAAATATCATGAAAGGAACAAGCAGATCCACATAATAGGTCTCCTGTCCACTAGCAAACCGTGACTGGATCTGGTATAAAAATGAAGTTGTGGGATTGTTCACGATGAACCTTGTTGACAAATTAGGCCAGAATATGTTCTTAGTCAAAGGGTGTGTGCTGAAATAAAAAACTCCGAAGAGCACGCTGTTTATCACGAAAAGCCAGGCTATGTTCACGATTAAACGCCACTCACTTATCTTGGGTCTTCTCACATGATTCACACTTTCTTTTATCACCAAATTACATTCCAATGTGTGTGGAGTTCCACATAACAACCTTGACTATGAAATACAAACCCATGGCAATGAGTATGAATGCACCTAGTATTTTGAAATGTAACTGATATTTATCGAATTTTGAAAGTACATCAGCTGAAAGATATCCAATTACAGGATAGATCGTGGAGGCAGAGGCATAGACAAGTATAATTGGCAGAGAACCTGGGAAGCCAAAGGCCACCAGAAGAGGAGTCAATACTATAACCTTGGCACAGGGGGTCGCTCCCCTGAGCACACCAAGTGCAAATCCAGATTTTTCTGTGAAGTTCTTGTGTCTTTTACATTGTCCCTGTTTTCTATGATGACTGCCTTTGTTTTTGTGCCCATGGGGTCCATTTGGATTGCCTTTGCATTTTCTGTCTTTGGGTATAACCATGAAAAACGAAATTAAAGACAACAGAACATTATCAGAAATGCCTTTTTTATCCTCTAAATAATATCGGCTTTGTATCAAATGCCGAATTAAAATCAACAAACCGAAAAGGAGAGTTGATACTCCGAATATCAAAATAACAATGGGCATCACGTCCTGGGCTGCAAACCTCAATAGGGAAATCACAGATCCAAGAAGAATCAATCCTAAGAACCTGCCTGCAATGAACCACTTACCCACACTCCGTTCCTCTGCCGAGGTTCCAAAGGACATGAGAATGCAGGCCCATGCATTTCCAAAGGATATCCCGATTAATGCCGCAACCACAAGTTCCAGTAGCATCTTTTATACCTCATTTGATTCCTCTTTTTGTATCAACTTTGGTTTTCCGGATTGTTTTTTTGATCCTTAGCACCCGATTGAGGTGAACCAAGGTAATTACAATAAGTACTATCACCACCACCGTAAATAGGATTTCCAAATAATCGTACTCGCCCAATTTGGTCTCGATCTCATGGGTTCTACCATTTATTATGTATATATGCGGGGCAGTATAGGCTGATGTCCAGTCAGCTTTTCCAATGTAGCCCCCCTGGGAGGCGATGATCTCGACCTCACCATCCAAATCAACATCCGCGATTTCTATGCCTAGAATATCGGTGCCTAAAAGCGGACTTTTCCACTCAACCTCGTGGGTATTTGCATCGAAGATCCAAATATAGCCAGGTTGGTTGCCCACAACGATCTCTGTTATACCATCATCGTCGATATCCCCAACATCCAGTCCATAAGCCTTGGGTCCTATATCCTCGCTTTCCCATACCTGTTGATAAATGGCAGGAGTTCCGGAACCTGAATCGCTTCCTTCTCCTACATATCTGAATATAAAGCAATAACCCTGGTTGTACCTGTAGCCGTTTCCTGCGATAATTTCTAAAGTACCATCGCCCTCAAGATCGTAGATCACAAGACCTATGACATCACCATCAAGATCCTCGCTTTTCCATTCCTGGATGTAATCTTCGCCATCAAAACCGTATATGTAAATGTAACCTTCACCTGGGGTCTCTCCCAAGGATACTCCGCTTCCAAAGATTATTTCATTTACACCGTCCAAATCCACATCATCGATTGCAACTCCGCGATGCCTTGAAGAAATGGGACCCAATTCTGCCTCAAGTTCATGGGTTTTACCGTCGAATACATACACATTTCCCAAGGGTATGTCTGTTTTATAGCCTGTTCCCACAACTATCTCCAAATTTTCATCAGAGTCTATGTTGCCCACAGCAATGCCATGGGCATCACGTCCTAGATCCTCCTTTTTCCACTCTAACTCGTTTGATACTGCATCAAAAACATAGAACTCCCCCTCGCCATTTCCTGCTATTATCTCATTTGTGCCGTCTGAATCACAATCAGCAATACAAAGACCCCATAACCTCGTTCCCAAGGAGTCAGAACGCCATTTTTCAAAATAACTGCCGTCCCTACTTTCGATTATGTTGAGATAACCTTCATAGTTACCGAAAACGACCTCCACGTTACCGTCTGAATCGATATCCTGGGCCTTCAATGAGTTGAACCTACCAGGGCCGTTTCCTAGATAATTGGAATCGATATCAGCTTTTGAGGTTAACGTGTAAGGAAAGAACATCATAAGAAGAATCAACGAAAGAAAAATTACGCTCGCCCTTCTTATAAGGTTGCTCAATACCATTTCACCTTCCACTCTCCTGTAATTTTCCCAATACTGGAATCATAATCAAAACTACAACAATAGCGGTGATGGCCATGAACAATACGGTGCCTGGAACCCACGATGGAATCTCTTTGGACTCCTTTTCACTTGATATACCAAAGGAGTATACCCTCAACGCGTGCTCCAAACCTGCCCCAGCAGCCAGTTTCAATCCGTCGTGTGACCATCGTGAGGACATGACCACGCTTTTTGAATCGGCAGATTCTGTAAATGTCTTGATCACTGTGCCTGTTGTAGCATTGCGGATTTTAAGCATGGTCTCCCCAACGCCTGAATTTGCGATGAGCCCTTTATCTGGATGCCAATGAACAGAACGAATGCAGTTGGGTTCTGTCCATCTATCAATGGATTCACCAGTTTGGGCATCCCACAACCTGACTTTGTAATCTCTGCTTCCTGACACAAGAAAGGTACCATTTGGAGACCAATCCACATCAAGCACACCCAAGACGTGGTCATCCAGGGTCATGGTTCTCGTCCAGTCGGAGGTGCTCCACAGCATAATTTTTTTATCATCTGATGCAGAGGCGATCTGGGAGCCGTTGGGAGACCATTTCACGTTCATAACACCATCCTGATGTCCTTCGAGCTCAGCAATAACCAAGCCGGTGGAGAAATCCCAGATCTTAACTATATTCTCTTTTTTGTCTTCATTGTGAATGGCCACCTTATCTGTTCCAGAGCCGGATGCGATCATTGTTCCCCCAGGAGACCACTCCAAGGTGAGGACGCTTTGCTCATGTCCCTCTAATATCTTTACCACAGACCAGTTTATGCTTGCATATATGATTATGAGCCTGTTGTCCCCTCCAGTTGCCAGATATTTGCCATCTGGGGACCAGGCGCTGGATCTTGTTGGTAGATGCTCTTCAATTTCGCAATCTTGCTCACCATCACATCGGGTTCCATGGGGTTTCGGATGAGCCCCCATTTTCGTTATAATGGAGCCGTTTTGGGCGTTGAATATCGTGGTTGTGTTGTCAAAATAGGTGGCTGAGATCATGCTGTCATCGGGTGACCACCTGACAGACCACAGCGTGGCGTTGTGCCCCTCTTTGTTCTCCCAAAGAAGGTTCAAGGTGGTAACATCCATTGCTTCATTGGAATTCCCCGACGGAAATAAGGTTATGCATATTATAATTACCAAAAGCAAGGCTTGTGTTTTTGTTGCAATAAAACTCATTTTATTCCCCTACATTTTCTTGGACCTTAGATTTTCCTGCTTCATCACTTTTTTTTCTTTTGGCATAATACATGATAACGACATTTATCACGACGAGAACAAATATAGCAACAAGATACAACCAGTACTTGGATAGAGAGAACATGCTGCTCGATTTAATCTGTTTGTAAGATGTTGGTGGCTCAACTACGAATGAAGCAGTTGAGTTTCCCTCGGGATATCCGGGTTTAGTGACTTTGGCATGCACTGTAACAGTGGTATTTTCAGAAACCTCTGGGGCATTGTATTTTATTCTCTGGCTGCCATCCTCGAATGTGCTTGCTCCGCTCTGGGATAGATTGCCCAAATCGACCTCGAAGTTGATGAACGCACCTTCGATTGGAAAACCTCTGTAAGTAACATTAAATGAGATGCCCATCACCCTGTTGGATTTTATGGATGGAAACTCAGGGATGATTTCGACCTCCAAATAGGCTGGTTCATCTCCTCCTATGGCGTACAGTGTGCCGTCCTCGGATGTGATATAGACAATTCCATAGGCGACAGTGGGTGAGGCCACGATTTGACCACCTGTTGTGAGATTCCAGAGCTCCTCCCCTGTATATTCGTCAATACAATACAATTTTTTATTTGTAGATCCAACGAGCACCTTTCCATCTGCCACGGTTGGGGACGATCCACCCTCGTCATCCCATGTGATAAAACTCCATTTGATCTCATTGTTTGTGATATTCCCATCACCGTTTAGATCCCCTCGAATCGCAAACACGGTCCCTCTTTCTTCCTCTGGACCAGGTGTCTTATGCCAAGCATGAATAAATACGATGTCGTCATGTACTGCTGCAGAGGAGTAAACCTCTGAGAAGCGCCCCTCACCAGGGGGGAGAAACCTCCATTTTTCTTCCCCAGTTTGGGCATCAAGACAATATAAAGCACCATTGATTTTATAATCAGCACCTCCTATGTATATAGAGCCATTGTATATAGTCGGGGTCGTGTAGATTTCAAGGCCGTCTTCCATTTCAAAGGCCCATTTCTGGGTCCCATTGTTAGCCCAGACACAATATAGATTACCATCTATTGAGCCAAAGTATACATAGGGCCACAAGACGGCTGGACTTGACTGATATTCACTGGGGGGGAAACCATTTCCAGTTGGAAATACCCACTCCAACTCGGGAGTCGATGCTTTCGATATATTAAGAGCATAAAAATTGTTGTCATCGGAAGCAAAGAATATCATGTTGTTTACCACTGCCGGGGAGGACGTAATTTGGGCAGGAGAGCTTGCATAGGTATAATTCCAAAGCTTTTCCTTGGAAACTGCATCTATTGCATAGAGGTTCCTGTCTGCGGATCCCACATAAACCACTCCATCCACAACCGCTGGTGTGGAACCCACGGCTCCTTCTGTTGAAAAGTTCCAAATCTCATCTCCTGTTAGAGCATCCAGGCAATAAACGTTGTTATCGTCACTCCCAAAAAAAATCCTGCCATCTACGACAACAGGAGAGGACTGCACCCGGTAAATTCCTGTATCAAAGCTCCATAAAAGGGTATTGTTATTGGGCACTTTTGATTCGTATACGCCACTTCTGTACAAGTCACCTCGGAACATGAACCCGTCTGTATTTTCCACTTCAATACAAGAAAAAGTGCCCAGAATCAGTATGAATGATATGGATAACACATACAATTTTTTGTTCATCTTTGACTCATCCCAAAGGATTATGTCGGAAGATATTCATAAGTCATATTATAAATTTATCCCAATAGTATCGCGGGGTATATTGTTTTACTGAAGGTAATGTAATCAGGTTAAGATGGTTCCCACTAACGTATGGTTATTATAGAAACCGGCCTTCTTATATCGGATTCTCTAAAGTGACTTAGAACCCCAGAACGCAATCTTCTGTAACATGGATCCAGTAACTGCTTCCCGGGTCCATCATGTCAGTGCCTAATATGGGTTTCTCTTTCCCAGCTGTGGCGTCGAATCCGTAAACAGCGTCATATAGTCCCGCTATCGAAGTTAAAGCAGTGTCTCTATCCACAGATATCAGACTCGGGAACCCGATCAGGTTCCAGCCTGTTTTGAGGGGGATGCTCTCACCAGCAATTACTTTGCCAATGGTTTTTAGATGTCCAGATGAGCCCACATCAACATAGTAACCGGACTTGTGGTCCATACTGGTTAAGGTGTTGAGCATGCCTGGTTTGGATTCATGCCAATGCAGCCATGGCCTTGAATAACCTGCATGATAGGTCTGGAGAGAGATATAATTCCCCTCTATGCTCTTCAGTGATGCATCAATGGATCCGCCTCCCAACTGTTCAAGGGGCAAAGACACCATGTTCCATCCACCTGATATTGGAGAAACCATTTTTCCCACTGTGTATGTTGGTGGTCCCTCATGGTCTCCCAGGTCCACTGCATGAACCTTGTAGAAGTAGTTGCTCAAATCAACTCCTCTGTCACCGTCATCATTCCAAGCAGTGGCATGTGTTTCACCTACTTGGGTAAAGGCGGAGTTATCAGGGCTTCTGTAGATCCGATAATGGCTGAAATCAGGTGCAGTCGCGGGTTCCCAGGTTAATCCAAGGTCATTGGAACTGGCTTTGAATTTGACCCAAATATAATCAAAGCTAACATTCTGAGCCTCGCCTCCGTCAGTGTTCCAGAACATGATATCCAGATTCATTATCTTATCTATTGTATCCACACCTTGGGCGTACAGATCATAGGTTTTAAGAACTGGCGACATTTCAGAACTCTGGGGTGTAATATCGGTATTATGGAATGTTCCCTCCGATTCCAATTTCCACATCACGCTTGATATTCCACTGTATCCAGTATTCTCCACCCAGTACTCAACATAGAGTTCTGCACTCTCAACAGGTTCGTTTTGAGTTGTGACATTAAATGTCTCCATCTCGAGGGTCATCTGCTTTGGGACAATATAACCCCTGGAGTCATCCTTCGCGAGCCTTTCCAACGGAGAACCGGTATTATCTCCCGACGCTTTTGCTGTTGGCTCCGCATCTGATACAAGACCAAAATGAATTTTCAATTCCGTAGGTGGGTCAGGTCCATAATTATCTATGGCAAAATTGCTATCAGATATATCATGGCCATAATTTGTGCCATCGAATGCTTCAATCATTATTCTGTAATTGATGTCGTCAGGATGTGCGGTGGTATCCCAGGGGAGTTCAAATGGTGGCATGGGAAAATTAAGGCCTGTTGCTAATGTATCTGGGTATGTCACTCCACCATCTGAGCTTAAATAGATATCAAAATACAACTGATCGAATGGCACTATTGCGAAGAGTACGTCCCACATTATGATTGTCATACTCGAACATGTCCTATCTCCATTTGGATCCATTACAAGAATAATAGGTTGGTTTGTAGCTACCACAACAGCCTCGCAGTGAACATAAACGTAGTCGTGTTGATTTTCAGGTGAGTACCCAACAACGTACACTGTGCATGTCATATTCGCAAATTCCCCACCCGAAGCCCCACCAGGTGCGGTGATTCTGTATATCACATCAAAATTCCAGCTCCTTCCAATTTTAAATTCCCTATCTTCTATATCATCACCTTTGGTTACAGGCATGCCATTATCAATATAGGTGAAAGAACCGGTATTTATATCACCCATTTCAATTTCTGTCACCCATCCACTAGGGGGATCGTTGTCCGATATAGTGGCGTGCTCGTAGCCACTACAACCACCACCTCCGCGGATATTGATGATCCATTCCACACTCAATCCGGGATCCACATCACGCTTGTCAGGATATAGATGGTTGTACCAATAATCTGTTCCTCCACCATCACCCTGTCGAACCTCCCGCCCATCGCATTTTGTGTACTGTGTAAAGCAGGCCGCTGCAGGGAAGCTCACAATCGCTATAGACACTAATAAACCTGTGACTATGAGAATAGCCCACATCGATTTGTGTTTCATCTTCGCCCCTCCAAATGATTTGAGGTTATTATCAACCCAGTCATCAAATTGGACAATTCTTTTATAGGTTTGTGGATATATAAACTTTGCCTAATATAGATGGGTAATACTCGAATATCGTTATTATCTGGATTTTTCCCGATAGCTTAGTATATAACTAAAATATTTATCAGGCCTCAGGGTCCTTTCTAAAAATAAGGGCCCTTCTTTTCCTTCTTTACTCGTCTAATATTTCTTTTTTCGTGTAAGTAGCATTATCAGAACTACTAATAGAATGGCGATGATGGCGATTATCAACAGTAGCAGATACATGTCATAACTGTCTTTATCACCACCGAGACCACTGGAGCCACTTGAACCGTCTGAACCGTCGGAATCGGCCTTCATTGGATCTGTGTCATCAATGTACTCATCCAAATTCGATATTCCGTCGTTATCGGGATCGTCATCTTCGTCCTGCTCAAGGTCACCGAAATGTTCGATTTCCCATCTATCTGACATTCCGTCCTCATCAGAATCAAGAGGTACCGAGAATGTTACATAATCCGTGATTCCAGAAATCCCGGCTGTGATCATGCTTGATCCAGAATCCTTTATCGTGATTATAGTTGAGGTGCCTTCTTCGGAATCGAGTTCGCAGACCTTTTTATCGTCAATGTCCCAAAATACATGTACATAATCTATGGGATTTCCATCCTCATCATAGCCTTTTGCGAAGATTTCAATGGATTGGCCTATTACTGCTGAAGAAAGGTCAATAGGTTCTCCTTCCTCATCTTCCATTATAATTTCGTACAGAACACCTTCATCAACACTAACGGATCCTGAGTCTTTGAGGCCATGAAACTCCCCTTCAACCCTCCAATTACCGACCTTGGCTGCATAATATGTATCCATATCACAATATCCCAATGGATCAGTTGTGGTGAACGTTGTGAACTCGGTTATGTCCCTTTCATTACCGTCGGAATCGGTGCCTATTGCCGTATATGCAACAGACTCATCGGCTGTGCCGCTCCAGCCCTCGGGTGTTATCTCTATGCTAGTTATCGAGCCAATTGTAACTGTGACCTCAGTGGAGCTAGAGACATCATTTTCCGTGTATTCAATGGTCCATTTCCCGACTTTACCGGCATCGAATAGGCCTGAACTTGAAATCGTACCTATTGGGTCTGTTTCTGACCAGGTGCCATCGGTTCCTTCCCAAGTGTTGCCATCGGCATCGCTGCAGGTTGCTGTATACTGCTTGGTGAGATCAGAAGTTAGTGACGTATCCTCCGGTGTTATTAAAATGGAACAGCATTCTCCATGGGTCACAGTTATGGTTCCGGTGTTGTCTGTATGATAGTTGCCGTCACAGGCATGGATGTGTCCTGTTCCCACTTTTTCCGCATAAAAGGTGGTTGTTTTGCCATATGTGGGCGAAACGTAACCGATGTCTCCGTAAACGCTCCAAGTGACGGCTATATCGCCAAGAAGACCTGTCCCATGGTTGTAGGCTCTTGCATAACATCTTAGGGTTTCATCTGTGGTCATGGTAACATCGCAGATCTCTGTTCCGTCCTGATATTCTATGCGGATATAATCCACCATAGCAATTATCGTGAACGTTACAGTATCATAATGTCCATGAGTGTCACATGCCTTCCAAACTGCAGTGCCAGTTTTGGGGCCTGAATCAAAGGTGGAACTTGAGCCGGAAGAAGGAGATGTATCTGCTTCTGCGCCATTGGAATTTTGAACAGTCCATTCTGCAATGATATCTTCTATATAACCATGGGTATCGTTATAACCCGCAGAATAACCCAGGACATCTTCGTTGACATTGATGTTTTGATCATCGATGGGATTTCCCTCACCGTTGGGAGCATCCCTTATAATTATATAATCGATTGCGGGTTCCACTATTTTAAAGTGAACCTCATATTGATGCCCTTCAGTATCGCATATCTTCCATATGGCATCCCCCGGATTTGGGCCGGCATCAAAGGTCGAGCTCACATCTGGGGAAGGAGAAGTTGATGCCGACGAACCATTTGCATTGGTTACAAACCAATTTACTTCTACATCACCGATGTAATCCCCTGTTGTGGTGTTGTACCCTGCAGCCCAACCTTGGATCTCTAATTCTATGGGGATTGTCTGATCAGTGATAGCATCACCATTTCCTCCAGGTTCATCTTCGATTACAACTTTATCAACTTCCAATGGAGTTACTTTGAAATCCCACACGTACGCAGTGGGATTCGAGTTAGGTGAATCCTCGGTATCATCTGCAAATCCAGCAATTACAGTCATCTCGATATTTTCGCCATAATCCCAGTTATTATGCGTGCCTGTGCACTGCCTTCGACAAGGACTCCATGTCCAATCCCAACCCCCGGGATCTGTTCCTCCGGTCTGAGTAATGGTCACACTTTCCGTATCCATAGGCTCTGAAAACATAACAACGACTTCCTTGCTTAGAGGAACTCCCTCTTCATTGTCTTCGGGATCCGTCGACTCCACTGTGGGAGCTATGGTATCGATTTCAAAGGCCTCGTCACTTATATCGTGGCTGCTTTGCCCTTTGGTATCGGTGGCAACCACTTTCACATAGGAATCCTGAGATTCCACACCCAAAGGCAAGGTCCAGTCCTCTTCACCGTCATCTTCTTGGGAGTAACTGCCAGAGTTGATTTCGATCCAGGGCCCGCTGGTTCCAGACGTTGAATAATAGATATCTATGGGATTCGGAGGCCAAATCTGGTCATCAACTGCATCCCAAGTAACTTTATGAGTTCCGCTCCAAGACTCGTTGCCGTTGGGGGAGAATAACTCAATTAAAGGATAACTATCCTCAATTATGGTGTTTGTATGCACAAAGACATAATCGTGTTGGTTTTCAGGGTCATAACCTACGACATAGACAGTGCAAACCTGATCTATGCAATCCATAGGTGAGCCATCATTTGTCACATTATATATGATATCAAAATCCCAGGTTCTTCCGATATATATTTCCCTACCTTCGATGTCATCTCCTGTCAGCACTGGGATATGGGAAGGATAATAATGAAAGTCACCATTGTAGATTTCACCCATTGTAATGGTTGTTACCCAATTTGAAGGTTCATTATCATCTGTGACAGTCAAATGCTCGTAATCACTGCATCCTCCACCTCCCCTGACATTGATGATCCATTCTGTTCCTTCGTTTAAGTGCACTGTGTGGGGAGGAGGATAGAGGTCATCATACCAGTAATCAGTTGCACCGCCGTCTCCTTGGGAAACCGATGTTCCCTCGCATGATGTGGTCTGAGAAAAACACGCACTCACAAGGCCGCTTGCAGCGATCATCGACAATAGTAATACACAGGCTATTATTGTACTTCGTTGCCCATAGAATTTCAATTTACCACTTCCTTGCCCATTTTATTAAGTGGGATTAACTATACATTGTCGTAAATAGTCATAAACGTTTTGGTATATTCTATTTAAACCATAGAAATAGCCTAGAAACCTGGACTTTTCACTCTTTGAGCCCATTGTTTAAATGGATTAGACTGTCTGTCCCTTCCTCCTCGCAGAGATCATCTCTAAAAATGCCTCAACCCTTGTTCTTATCTGCTCAACATCCTCTTGACTGTAATCTGTCTCGATTGTGAGCATTGGTATACCATCAGCTTTCAGAGCGCTTTCGATTCTCCTTGCCTCCACGCCGTAAATGTGGCATGCCTGAAGGATGTGATAGAACACACCCTGAACATTGAAATCCTCGACAAATCCCTGCAATCTGATGAGCCTCGCTGTATTGGGTGTGAAGCACGCGCACGTGTTCATGAGGTACCTGTCTGCAATGGAGAGAAGCATATCCTCCATTGTCCAATGAGGCACTTCGATTGGGTCCCAAAAACCCTTTGAGCCTGTACATATGTCGTCGGTCACTATGATTCCCCCTGAGTCCTCGATTAACATGGGTACCTTCCAAGTTGGCATGAAGACAGGACTTCCTGTGAGCATGATTCTTGGGGCAGTTTCGGGGCATACGCCAGTTTCTTTTGCTTCCAATTCACTGCAAAGCTCCTCTGTCTTTTCTATCCATCTGTTCAGGTTGTCAAAATGCGAGATGCTCGTTACAAGGAGCGCATCCCTTCCCCATATCGGGGGTGAATCCTTTTTTCTGACCTCATATAGCCTTCTTATAAGGCTGCGTTTTTTGTTTGTAAGTTCTATTGCCTTTCTCAGGGATTTGCTTGTGATCCTGTTGCCTGTCAACTTCTCAAGATTCTTTTTAAGAAGTTTGATCTCCTTGAGCCAAAGTTCCCTTGCCTGGGAGGTCTCCGTGGTGTGGGGGACCTCCATAACCCAGGTGGATTTTTCCTCGCCTATGATCTCGCAAAACTTCTTCTTGCCGTCGCAGGTTGTGGGCACCACGACAACATCGGCCTGCTCGTATAGCGGGTCTCCCATAATGAAAAAACCTAAAGCTGATTTTATGAGAGGACAGAAGTTTCTTGGCAATATCTCTTCTGCAGGCAAAATCGTGTCCTGAAAACCAGCGCAGTGGCGAATTGGAATGGCACCTGCTGCAAATACGAGTTCATCAGGGACGAAGTTGCAGAAGCTTCCTATTACCTTCTTCCCTTCCTCCTTTTCCTTGGTGATCTCATCGGCGCGGGATGTGTATATCATCTTTGTGAAATCATAAAAATACTCCATGCCCTTCACAGTCTCGTTGGAATCTGCTATCTCATTCACCTTTTGAGCCATTTGACTGACCAAGCTTGGGTCCACTTTTTTCTTGGTATCTGCTGTTGCCATTTCGCACACTCCTGTATTAATGTTGTTTTGGATTATTTCTCAGCACTACGAAGATATTTTTTTATCCTTATTTTATTTAATACTACCTTTGCTGTAAACACAATGATTATTCCTAGTAGGACAATGAAAGCCGAGATTATGATTAAGTTATTGATATGAACCACGCCCTCGCCAACAATATATGAATAATGAGGGCTTTCTTCGATATTTCCGCAATTATCTTCGGCCACAATATAGAATATCACCTTTGTACCCTCCCCCTGGCTCGGGATAGAGTTTTCATATATATCTTGGCCGATATTGTACAGTGTTAGGTTTTTCCAAGTTTTACCATCATCTGTACTGTATTTTAATACTACATTAGCAATATTGGTATCTTCATCCTCTACATGGGCCGATACAAGGACCTTTTCCTGTGTTCTGATGAATGGATCTGTTTCAAAATGGACCTTGTCAATTATAGGGGCGGTATAATCATCGAAACTCAGTTCCACTTCCATGAAAGCCTCATCAATATCCATCCCCACCTCATCATGAAGATTTTCAAAGTCTGCCTCTACGATGCAGTATGTAACAAGTGATAAATACATAATCTCCATGGAGGTTTGGTTGATTGAAATCATATTTCTTTTAAGTGTGATATCAGCTGTGCCCTTCTCGTCTGTCTCTGATGAAAACAGGATATTTCCCGTGGAATCTTTTAACTTGATAGGCCCTTGATGTGGTTGTTGATTTAATTTAATGCTAACAACGAGGTTTGTAACATTGTAAATGCTCGCATTATCGTAAATATAATATGTTCCAATGTCAGAGTTCTGAAGCCAAATTGTGGAGTTATCCTCAGCAGACAGATTATCAATTGATGAGTCTTTTAGCCTGACAAAGGTTCCGTCATAAAGTTGTGTGGAATTTATGGATGAATTGATGGATGATATCGTGCTATTTCCAAAAGCATATACTTTCTGCATATAGGAATCATTTAAAAGCGTCAAATTAGAATTCTCAAATATATGATTCAACTCATATGACTCAGGTAACTCGACTGGGAAGTCCGATTGATCCATAATAAGGGTTCCGTTTCCAAACATCTTCAGGGTATATATTGTAGTATTCTGAAGTTTTGCTACACCTCTATTTTTAACTATCATACCTTTTTCTATCTCGCAATTCTTTAGAAGTACGGTCGACGCCATATCGATTGTAGCTGTAGTGGTTATTGTAGAGTTTGAAACAATTATTTCACTGTATGCGGTGTTCTTCTCCAAAGAGAGGCTTTTGAAATTCGTACTCTCGATTATGCCATGGGCATTTACATAAGCCTTGACACCAGAGGTGAGGATCGAATTGATTATCTTGAATTCACAGTCCATGTGCACGACGAAGCCTCTTGGGGGGTAGGGAAGCCCATCTTCGGTTCCATTTGTATTTAAATAGGAATCAATAAAAGAACATTTACCAAAGACCACCATTACCTCCCCTGGTTTTGTATAATTCGGAACAGATTCCCAGAAGAAATCGGCCCTATGAAGATAGACTGATGAACGCTCAATGGTAATCGATGTTTCTTCATCTGTCATCACGAATCCATAAGGACCGTCGTACTGCTTATCCACTAAAACAGGGTCGGAGGGCGGAATCTCAAACCACACAATCGATGATTCAATGAGAACACTTGAATAATCCTTAGCCCACAAGGTTCCGCTAATCGTAATGTTCGAATCCTTTATTATGAGTTTTGTATTGTCCTCCAAAGTTATGTTTCCGACTAAATACGCTTTTTCGCCGATTATATGCCACTCATCATAGTTGCGTACCGTGAAATTCCCGTTCGGATCCCTTTGAGGCAGGTTATTTGTTTCCAATGTGTACACCCACCCCCTGGTAGCAGTTACACCAATATTAACGGGCAGAAAAGAAAGAACAATAAATATCGCGAGAATCGTGCCTATGAAACTTTTTCCCACCATTCCTTTCCTCCCTTGTAAATCTCCTTGTTTTGGAATTTCAATATCAATGCCTTCTCAGGACACGCATCTATACAATCGAGGCAGTATATGCATTCCCTGTCCCTGATCTCATAATCGACATCCTCGTCCTTAAGATCCTGTATCCTCATTGGGCAGGCTGTGACGCAGTAGTTGCATTTTGTGCACTTGCCCTGGTCCTTGTAAAGGGAAAGCATGCTCCCTTTGTTGAAAAAGGATATCATGGCTCCTGATGGGCAAAGGTACCTGCAAAAGAACCTCCCCATAAAGATAGCACCTGCGATAAAGACACCCAAAACGAACAATCTCAATCCCGCTTCTGTGGTCATCACGAAGGAACCATCAAGGCTGTGAACTAAGAAGTCATCAGGGAAAAAGTATCCTATTATGGGTGCTGGGCATGCTTCGCAGGGTGTCGCTCCTGACTCTATCAAAGGTAGCTCAGAGTACTGTGATCTGTAGAGATCCCCTGCCTCGGTATGGCCTATTGCTGAGATTCCGATGCTCAGCGCCACCAGTAATAATAGAAATAGAATCGCATATTTGGCTACAGTCAGTCTTTCATGGTTTTTCTGCGATGGCTCCTTTGGACTCAAATGCAGTTTTACTCTGGCTTTGGTAACCATATCCTGAAGAAAGCCGATGGGACAGACCCATCCGCACATAGCTCTACCTATTAGAATTCCTATGAGTATTAAAACACCCACCACCGCAATCGGAATGAAAAGACCCCACCAATTGCCGCTCAAACATCTTGCCAAAGAACCTATAGAGCATAGGGGAACACCGAATCTACCCCCCGCCATATGCCGAAAACGCAGTATGGGTAGAAAAGGAGCCACTATCAAGGATCCGATTATGGTTGCGTTGATAATAAATAGCAAACTGAACTGGGCAGCTGTTCGAAAATGCCTTAAGTGAATAGTTGAGAAACTCCTCCTCATAACTGGAGCCAAAAATAGAAAAAAAATCAAAATCGTATATGCCACCACACTTATTATGCCCACGAGCAGAAGATCACTCAATGTGAGGGCTACAAGGCCTATTCCTATACCCATGAGAGATGCGCCAATTGCCATGGACAAGGCATCATTTCTCAGTTTAAAAAGAAATATCCCTGCAAAAACGCTCATCAATGCGAGGGCGAAAAAACCGGTAAATCCGTACAACGCAACCATATACACATCATCTTTGAAGATGGCAATTACCTCATCAGAACCAGTTACAAGACCGTAAATAGCTATTAATGATCCTACCAACCATACTATCCCCGTGACCAAGAGCAATAGCCCCAATGAGGTTATGGCAGCTGGCGCCTTTGCTTTCTCGCTTTCATCTTCTTGGATCTCTTTCGGCTCAGCTTCCTTTTTAGCGCTGTTTTCCATTTCTATGCTCTCCAGAATTTCATGCCTCTGTTGGATTGGTTGTGTGGTCTACAACCTCCTGAAGTTGGCCGGTAGCTACTGCTAAAACAAGCAATATTATGACTATAATTATAATAATCAGTGCAGCCCATTTCCTGATTTTTCTCAACCTATTCTGATCATCTTCGATTTCATCCAGGCCTCGAAGGGCAGATAATCTGAGAGATGCACCCAAAATCGTCAATCCAGTGCTGCTGGTAGATTTCTTTCTCCTTTTTTCTGCATATAAAATCAATACGATCCCAAGAATGAAAGCAGTCAGTGTTCCGTAGGTGACGAGAACCTTTATTGTTCCTATATTATCGAAGTCCTTTACCTCTACAGAATATATCTCAGTGGTGAAAGTTTCACCCTCACCATCCAGGGATTCCATGTAGTAATAAACCTCGCCTTCCTTTTTTTGGCCCGGAATTTCACCCATCCATGTTTCACCTTCTATATTCTCCATGGGAACTGAGACCCAATTCTTCTGATTCTTCGAGTAAAAGAGTGTGACACTCGCAACAGCACTATCGGTGCTAAAGACCTCTGCAATTATTATGATATCCTTATTTACAGAAGGGCTTCTTGGTAGAACTGGACTGGAAATAGAGGCACCCGAAGCGATTGTGATGTTCGCGGTCTGGGTCTCATCAATTATTTCGCCAAGTTCATTTTCCCCTGTGATATGAACAGATACAGTATATTCACCGTATTCTTCGCCTTTTATAATCCAAGTTTGAGAAAGCCGGGTCAATCCGCCACCAGGATCAACAGCTACGGTCCCAGAAGATTGCCCCGACGAGGTCACGGTCTGGATTTGCTTTCCCGCGATCAAGGTGATATTATCAGGAAGAATGATTTCCGCCTCTACATCGTGGGCATACACACTATAGCAACATGCACCACCAAAACCGACCTCACATTTTAATTCGATGGGAAGATCCTTTCCCTGAATAGCAGGTAATGCTGAGACCTCCATCTCGTAGACCACTGCCTTTGGTGCTGCTTGGGAAGAAGGAAAGAAGGCAATAGTCATAAGTAGTATCACAGTGCAGATCCATAGATTCCTCAATCTCATTGTTGGTCCTCTTTAGTACTCCCCTATAGCAATTTTAATATTTATATGTCACTGGTTACTTAAATATTTTCGTCAGGGGGAGTATCTTGTTTTGGTGGGACTTCTTTCTTACCTTTTTTCTTTGCCATAATTGCGACTAAAACAATCACAACCAGAATGACCACTATGATGATCGCCACTATCATCATCAAATTATCTTCTTCTTCCTCACTTTTAAGGGTTAAACTGACTGAATCGGTTTTGGTTGGTGTGATCTCGGTTGTGCTGGACATATCACCTTTTTTTGCCTCTACAGTGTATGTATATGTAGTGGAAGCTCCACCCGTATCTGTCTTTTGAGCGCTTAATATCATGTGCTGAGTTTCACCGTTGGTATCCGTGGTCCCTGTCCAGATTTGGGTACCTGCAGAATCCTTTACAGTAATAGTTGCCCCTTGTATGGGTTTTCCATCCTCATCCACGGCCTTTAGGGTAATAAAGTAAGCCTCGTGAACCTGTCCTTTGGTAACTGATGTGTATGTATTTCCACTTTGGGTTACTGTGCAGCCCTCAGTATGAATACCCCACCATTTACAATTCTTAATCTCGTTGTTTGTTATTTCGAGAGTTGAATTGTAGCTGTAAATACCGCTTTCAGCGCAGTTTTCTATGATATTATTCTTAATAATCATTGTTGATTGGTTGCCTGCCCATATCCCGTTATGCGGACTGTTTTTCATTGTACATTCTTCTATTGTTGCAGTGACACCGTCTCTGACCCAGAAGCAATTGTGCCCCGCACCATCTATATAATTTCTCTTTGCTGTAACGACTGAATGGTCGAAGAACTCCACATTACATTTCTTAATTGATTGATCAAAGTGATTATCGTTAAACATGGCAGAGCATCTCGTGGTCTCGAAATTGTGCCCCCAATTGTTGCTTACTGTATTATTGTGGAAATAGACATCGCTATCAAATCCCGCAAAACCGTGTCCTGAGGTGTCCCAGTGGGTACGGGACTCGTTGCCGTTCCATGCTATCTTGGTTTTATAACATTCAACTTCAGAATCCTGATCAACCCATATACCGGATCTGGTACTATTGTGAACATGGCAATCTTTTATAGTCAGGTCAGAATTGATCCCAACCCAGACTCCCATTTTTTCTGCCCATGAAATTGTATTGTTATCAAGAGTCATGTCAACGTTTCGTCCAACAATATTATGCCAGAGGCTTCTTGTTATGGTGCTGTCTTTGATGGTAATTGTGCAGTTTTCTGCAATCACACCCTGACAGCAGACATCTATTGTACAATGTTCAATTAGCCCATCGCCATCTATATAAAGACCTGTGTGCCTGATATTATTTTCATTTTCATATCCGCAGTATTTTAAGGTGCTATCTTTCATCTCAAGACTTGCACCATCATTAACTATGAAATAATAGTTGCCGACACTGTGCTTGTCGATGGTTGAACCCCCCTTGATATGCATTTCACCACCGCTTTTTACATCGATGCCGTATTGGCCGTCGGTAGCACAGTTCAGTTTGACAGTCGAGCCGTCCAATGTTAGGTTCCCCCCGGAATTAATGATTATCGAGCCTTCACAGACGACATTTTCATCGGTTACCACAGTATCATCGTTTATCACCCAATCCCCAGTCAAAGGAGGGGGTGTGCCAGTGATTGGAGCTGTTGCATTCATGGAAAAAGCGCTCAGAAATAGACCAAAGACACACATCCATAAAATAAAGCCTGACTTTTTTATCATGTATTTCACCTCCTATCTGGATTTGGATATGTCATTTTTAAACCCAGCACGATGGAACGGTAATATTCTTGGTATTTAAAAAGTTTTGGTAAATTAATTATTTCGAGGGGGTAAGTATAAATAGTACCAGTAAATGAGTTTCGAAAAACTATTTATTATAATATCACATATAAGAGTCGGGCGTGAATGGATTGTCAAAAAGACTCGGAACCATAACTTGCAGTTTTACATTGTTACTCTCGATTATGCTTTTTTTTCTTGCTCAAACAGTGTGCGCACAAGAGGCAACTGCAATAAATATAAGCGAAGAACTGTCAATAACCCAGTGCCTTCAAGGTGATGCTCTGTGGGTGAACGGAACAGCCACATACGACAATTCCACACCCTGTGCCAATTCAGAAGTTTTCATACAAATCAAGGGAAATCGTATGAACTGGACGACACTGACGGACTCAAATGGCGATTACAAGATGCAGATTGCAGCCACGGGAAGGTTCATAGATCAGATCCAACCAGAAGTCATAGTACCCTTTGGGTATACAGATGCAATAAAATCTGGAAACAGAGTAGGGCAGACCTTTGTTCCCAACGCCTCAAAAATCTACAGCCTTGATATCTATATCGTTAAATTCTTTCCATCCCCATCCTCTTCTCTTACAGTTCATCTCAGAGGTTCTACAGAAACCTCAAGGGACATGGGAAATGCGACCTTAACATACGATGAAGTTGAAGACGGGTGGAACCTCTTCACTTTTTCAGAGCCCATAGAACTTGTTCCTGGCGAGGAGTACTTTATTTTGGTATCCTCAAATACGACTAGTGGAAGCTACAACAATTATGGTGCACCTTGGGGCTCGGGATCGTTCTATGAAAACGGGACAGTGTATTGGGAAGGAGACCCAATGGTGAAAGATCCTGATCAAGATATCGGATTTATCACGTATTATGAGGAGCCACTGGAGCCAGGAAATTATTTTATAAATGTTAGTGTAACTGGCCAAAACAGCAGTGGCGCACTTTTTGGTTACAATGAGACGACATTAGAGGTTCTTCACCGTCCCACTGCTGATCTATATATTTCTCCTGTAAATATCCAGTTGAAGTCAAATAAAATCCCTCCTCTGGCAGGAGACCAGATAACTGTTAAAGCAAATATTAAAAACCTTGGTGATGCAGATGCAGAGGAGTTCCTTGTGAATTTCTCTTTGGACCTAAAGGATAATGTCTTTGAATCAAAATCTGTAACAATTTATGAGCTTCAAGAGGGTATCACAAGCGCAACTTTTTCCACAGACATTGGTGAGCATACCATTTTTGTTTTTGTAGATACAACCGAGATCATTTCTGAGATATCGGAAAGAAACAATAATGCCTCCATCACCATTTTCGTGGACGGGGATCATGATGGGGACAGCGTAGGAAATTTATCAGATCCAGATGATGACAACGACGGTTATTCTGATACAATCGAGATTTCAGAAGGTACAGATCCCTTGAATCCTCAATCCAAACCTGTGGACAATGACGGTGATTTTCTGCCCGATTCAATGGATCTTGATAACGACAATGACGGCTACAGTAATGAAATCGAATTGACTATTGGAACCGACCCTTTAGACAACACCTCTGTTCCAGATGATTATGATTTGGACTTGATTCCTGATTCCATGGATCCTGATATGGATAACGATACAATACCAAATGAGGAAGATGCTTTCCCATTGAATTGCTCTGAGTGGAGGGACACAGATTTTGATGGAATCGGTGACAACGCAGATACCGATGATGATGCTGATGGAACACCCGATGATGTGGATCCATATCCTCTAGACACAGATGACGACGGTCTTGCTAATTTCTTAGACTGGGATGACGATGCTGATGGGATTTTAGACTGGGAGGATAAAAATCTCCTGGACACTGATAACGATGGTCTTAAAAACGATGTTGACAAAGACGATGATGGGGATGGTCTTTCAGATTTAGAGGAAGAGAAAAAACATACGAATCCATTGAAGGTTGATACAGACGGAGATGGGGTGAGCGACAAGGATGATTATGATCCACTTGACTCGGAGGTGACTTCAGATCCGGGAATTCCCTTGATTTATCTTGTAGTTCCGCTTTTGATCATCATCGTTTTCATACTGGTTTTCTTTTTTGCAACCCGACGGGGATCCCGTATTGGAGCAGCGGGAGTGGGCGAGGGATTTCGGGAGTTACCTGCCGATAAAAGAGATTACGGTCCTTTCCCTGAACCTCAAACCCAGGAAGGCCGTCCTTTAGCTTATGAAGCTGAGAAACCACCGCCTTCTGATGAACTGGCAGAATTGGAAGAGGAATTCGAAGAACCAACGGCAGAAGAGGAAAAGGACGAACTGGCTGATATTGAAGAGGAATTTGAAGAAACGTTGTAGTAATTTTCCTCCTTGAAAAAAATTTGTAGAAAATGCACGGTGTTAACTGATATTTTGGAAGTCCTCTTTCTCTACGCAGAACCCGCGCCTTTGCTCTCAAAAGTTTCCTTGGCAATGAGCGCAGCCCCAGTGGCTGTAACGATCTGGGGATGCTCTGTTACATATATCTTCATTCCAAGCTCGTCCTCGAAGGCCTTTCTCATACCTATATTTCTTGCGGGCCCCCCATCGAAAAACACAACTTCCCTAATCCCCACCTTCTTTGCCATCACTATAAGCCTTCTCGCAATTGCTATGTGTATCCCTGCAATTATATCCTCTTTTTTTGCGCCTTTAGCGATGAGGGAGGCAACCTCGGATTTAGCAAAAACCAAACAAGTTGTTGTTATCTCTACGGGATTTTCAGCATTTAGAGAAAGCCCTCCCATATCATCCAAAGGGACTTTGAGCTCGTTGGCAAGAACCTCTAAAAACCTTCCTGTTCCTGCTGCGCATTTGTCGTTCATTCTAAAATCGAGAATATCAAGATTATCGTCCAGTGCAATGACCTTTGTATCCTGCCCTCCTATGTCGATGATGGTCCTTATGTCCTGCTTCTCGCCTATCCACTTGGAGCCCCTTCCATTAGCCGAAATCTCGCTAATGGTTTCATTGGAGAGGGAAGTTACCCTTCTGCCGTAACCAGTTGATACTATGTATTGGATATCATCGAGGGAAAGGCCTGACATGGCAAGGGCATCCTTCATTGCTGCCTGGGCCGCTCCTTCTGAGCTTGCTCCTGTGGGTTGTATTCCATACCCTGCTACAATGTCGTCCTTAAGAACAACGACTTTGGTATAAGTGGAGCCTATATCCACTCCCCCTGTTATAGTCAATTTCCCACCTCCTCCTGGGCAATTAATGCAGCTCCCAATGCGCACACGATCTGAGGATATCTTGCAACATAAATATTGCCATTTAATCTGGATTCCAGCGCCTTTCTCACACCGATATTTCTGGCAACACCACCTGCCAAGAAGATCTCTCCTTTTACACCCAATGTTTTGACAAGTCCTGTAACCTTCCTGGCAACTGAATCGTGGAGTCCTGCCAATATGTCCTCCTTCTTCATGCCTCTGGCCACAAGGGAGACCACCTCAGACTCAGCAAATATGCTGCATGTTGTTGAAAGCTTCTTAGGTTCACAGGCATTTAGAGAGAGCTCGCCCATTTTATCCAAATCAACCTGAAGGGCATAGGACATCATATCAAGGAAACATCCTGTTCCTGCCGAGCATTTGTCATTTGTTAGGAAGTTGGACACATCGCCTTTTTCGTCTAGCTCGATGACCCTGATACCCTGTCCCCCGATGTCCACCACCATCCTGCTTTTGTCATTCAGTCTCTTAGCACCCTTTGCAATGCATGTGATTTCGGATTTTTTGATTTCTGTAAAGTCTAGAGAATGTCTGCCGTGACCTGTTGCAATTATCGAATTTACGTCTTCCAGATTAAGGCCGCGCTTATTAAGATTCTTTTCCAAAAGACCCTTGGACTCCTCTCCCGGTCTCATACCCGTGTTTGCAAGATTGTAGCCAACTATTTTGTCGTCCTTCATGATCACGCTCTTTATTGTGATGGCCCCTACATCCAAACCAGCCACTATAATGGGATCTCCCCCATGGTTTTTTAGAGCCCCATCTTCTGTCTTTATGATTACCTGGCTCCATTTCGCTGAATGTACGAATATGGTATTTAACTTTATTTATCAATTCTTTTAAAAACCGGTACACTGCACTTGTTTGGCTTTTACGTTGGCCCAAAGTTTTAATAATCCTATTGGCTAATCCGATTACATGGATTGGAGCATCATAGGAACCTCATTTGTTTTTGGATTGGTTGCCAGCATAAGCTGTCTTGGGCTGTGTATCCCCATACTGGTTCCCTACATAATGGAGAAGGACAAAACCCGAAGAGAAGGTTTTTTTACATCAATATTCTTCTCCATGGGTAGACTTATGATATATCTAGCTATAGGTCTTGTTGTCTTTATGATAGGCTCTGCTTTAACTGAAAGGAGTCCTTCAACGTTTTTACAATTTGCAGTTGTGATTTTGGGTTGCTTGGTGATAATATACGGCGCGTGGATCGTGTTCAGCCTTCCAAAACCTAGATGGTGTCCAGCCAAATTGGCTGAGAACTTCAGACCAATGTTCTCCGTGATATTGGGACTTTTAATTGGTTCGTTCTTTTGTCCCTTGTTGTGGATAGCATTGGTAAGGGCCACATTGACCAGGGACATGCTAACAATGTTTCTGTCTGTTTTCACATTTTGGATAGGAAGCTCCTTTGCAATCATAGCCGCGGGAACAGTCTCAGGAGAAGTGGGGGGAAGATGGAGAAAGAAAATAGGAATTCAAAAGCTGAGAGATATCTGCGGTATGGTCCTGATCATGGTGGGAATTTTTTACTTGATCAATGGATTGACATGAGAATTATTTAGGGGACATCCCACACACAATCATCAGTCACATGAATCCAGTATCCCAAATTTGGATTCATATCATCAAGAGATTCAACAGCCACTTCTTTACCCTTACTTGTGTCAAAGAATTCTACCTTATTATACGATCCGGAAATCGAAGATAATGCATCATCTCTTGTCCTAATTATTGGAGATGGATAGCCAACCAGGTTCCACCCTACTTTAAGAGATATTTGGGTACTTGCGGGTACCTTCCCTGCCACAACAAGATAATCTGGATTCACCATGTCGATATAGTATCCCCACTCGTGGGTGATCTCGATTTCATCATTGAAATAGTTTGGTTTGTCCCTGTGCCAGTGAAGCCAGGGTCTTGATTTACCTGCGTGATATCCTTGTATTGTAGCATAGTTGAGCTGCAGGGTTTGAAGGACATGCTCGGCTGAGGAATTGGACTGAATAAGGGGAACCGAAATCATGTTCCATCCCCGCCCAAGGGAATTCACCATCTTGCCCACCTTATTCGTATTTTGCTCTTCGTTGTTTGTGGTATCATTTGCCCTGACGATGTAGAAATAATCGTTTATGTCCCCATCTCCTGCACCACTATCAATCCAACTATACGAGGCTGAGTCAGTGGCTAAAATCCAATCTGTAAACTCATAATTACCACTTACACCTGTACTTGATTTATATACAGTATAACCCAAAACATCATCATTCCCGAAGCCATCATCTGAGGAGGCGTTCCAGGAAAGTTTTATATTGTTTCCTTCAACAAAAGCATTTAAATTCGTAGGTGGAGAAGGAGGCTCTGTGGCATTTTTTTGCATGTAATAAATCTCCCAGGCATCGATATATACCAAATGAACTGTATCATTTTCAAGATAAACATCATGCCAATTGAAGTACGGGTGTCCTGATGAAACAAGGATTATGCCATCAATATTGCTCCCCAGGTCCCCATAATCTGCTTCACCCCAGGTGATGTAATATCCCGATACAGCCGTCATCCCGTACGCCCCTCCAACGTACTCATGATCAGACCATGTACCATTCCATGACTTCGTATTTGTCCCCATTGAGATATTATTTGCACTATCACCTACCCATTCACTCCAAGCAATTCTTAAAAGATCTTGATCAAATGCCATGGATATTCCAAGCTTTTCCAGTCCATCGACAACAAGCTCAGGGCTGCTCCAACTCCCAGGAACACCAGCAGATAAACTGTATGAATGATATATCTGTCGTATAAATGATTTCCAAGTTAATCCATAGATAATATGTATCTCTTGGTTTTTCAAAGCCATGGCCACCTCGGGAACAAACATATCCATGAAGCTACCGTTGTCGTATTCAATAATTACCCAGTCAGGCCAGGTAAGTTCTTTGAATAA
Source organism: Thermoplasmata archaeon (assembly GCA_020348445.1). Classification (GTDB taxonomy): domain Archaea; phylum Thermoplasmatota; class Thermoplasmata. The sequence goes on along the minus strand of CP070751.1, from coordinate 2,425,947 downwards.
AACATAGGTCCAGTAAGTTCCTGAGGAGGGTTGGACAATCCAATGATATGTGTAGTTGGCAACAACAAAATATACGTTGTCTTGGTAGATACATACATCAGGAACAGCTGTAATATTCTCGGCTGGGAACGGATTGAATGGGATTCCCCAAGAAACACCATTATCTGTGCTGTTAACGTATCCCTTATTCCATACAACATGCACATTATTTTCCCAAACCGCGATTCTCGGATTTGTTTGATTTTCGGATGTATAGGTCAATCTCATTTCGCTCTCCCAGGTCGCCCCATTGTCGAGGCTCCTTCTGTAATATATCTCGAAATTTCCAGTTTTGTTGTCTGCCCAAACAACATGCACGTTATTTTCATAAGAAACGATACTGGGTTCAACTGATCCATTTCCCCACTCACTCAACCTCATGCCATCAGACCAATCCTCTCCCTCTACCCTCAAAGCAACCTCGAAGCTTTCATCTAAGGCGATAAATAGGGCTCCTATAAGGAGTAAGCATATTAGTATAGACTTTATCTTTCTCCTTAAATCAGCAGTTCCCATACACAATCCTCCATTGCATGAACCCAGTACCCCAAATTCGGGTACATGTCATCAAGAGGTCCCAGGGCTCCCTCTTTACCCTTATATGTGTCATAGAATTCTACCTTATTATAAGATCCGGAAATCGAAGATAATGCATCATCACTTGTTCTTGTTGTTGGAGACGGATAGCCAACCAGGTTCCACCCTGCTTTAAGAGATATTTGTGTATTTGTGGGCACCTTCCCTGCCACAACAAGATAATCTGGATTCACCATATCGATGTAGTATCCCCTTTCGTGGATGATATCGATTTCATCATTGAAATAGTTTGGCTTGTCCCTGTGCCAGTGAAGCCAAGGTCTTGATTTACCTGAATGGTATCCTTGTATTGTAGCATAGTTGAGCTCAAGGGTTTGAAGGACACCCTCGGCTGAGGTATTGGACTGGATAAGGGGAACGGAAATCATGTTCCATCCCAAAACAAGGGAATTCACCATCTTGCCTACTTTATCTGTGTTCTGCTCCTCGTTGTTTAAAGTGTCATTTGCCCTGACGATGTAGAAATAATCATTTAGGTCCCCATCTCCTGCACCACTATCAATCCAACTATATGAAGTAGAGTCTGTGGCTAAAATCCAGGCTTCAAACTCGTAGGTTCCGCTCACTCCTGTGCTTGATTTGTATACAGAATAGCCCACTACATCGTCTTCCCCAGAACCATCATCAGATGATGCATCCCAAGAAAGCTCCACATCATCCAGAGCACCAGGCGATATCTCAGCACCAAGATTAAGAGGTGGAGTTGGGGGAAGGGAAAAAACCTCCAATGTATTAAATCCAATGTTGTTGGATTCATCCAATTCCTCTGTCAGGTTATCAGGATCAACCCAGACAAAGATATCATAAGTTCCATCAGAAGGCGGAGTCCATTTTAAGGATGCAATGGCAGAAGCATCAGCATTTATATTTATGGTGTCGCTGCCGATGACATCAGCTGTGACATCAGGAATTAGGTCTCCATTCAAATCAGGGTTTCCATTGTAGAATTTCACCTCAACGCTCGATGCAGATTTACCGCTACAAAACACAGTTGCGTTGATAAAAACCTCCATGCCTTCTTCAACTGGACTTGGAGGGTCGAACTGGATGTCAGAATTGGATAGGATTAAATCCGCCAATAATCCTCTTTGTGAGTAATAGAGTTCATTGTTCCCATCTCTTGGATCAACCCATACGATATGGACTAAATCACCTGAGATGGCGATGGTGGGCATTGAAGAGTCGCTGGGGTAATCAGTTGCCTGGCCGTATTTACTTGAAAATACCTGGGTGTAGTTGTTTGTATCTTCTCCGTTCCACACAATATGGTCTTTTTCTACGTCTATATCTCCCTCACTATTATTACCTACCTCGTAAGGGCCGTACCAAAACTCGATTGGTGAATAACTCCAGTACATTGTTCGCACTTTGATAGTTGCCAAGGTTGCGTTCCACATTGAATAGGCAACCCTAAAATAATCTCCATCCATGGATGTCTCAAATGATACAAGATTTTCATAAACCTCATTATGATCAACAAAAGGATTGAAAATATCGTCCCACCATGTATCACCACCATCATCGCTGAAAAAATGATACAACGAATCTGGGCTTCCTATGGTGATATCGTACACTACATGTATCAGGCTTCCATCGGTTTCAATGGTTGGGCTGGACCAATACCAGCCAAAATCAGAGACCAATATCCAATTGGACCATGAACCTCCAGAATTGTTGCTGCGTTTAAATATCAAATCCTCAGGTCCAAGTACATATGCTATAATGTAAACATTGTTTTCGTCTACCGCCACATCAGGGCATAATAATGGATCGAACATAGCGCATGGAGGATATGATGTCCAGTCCCACATGGTTATTGTTCCCCAAGAATCCCCGTTGTCTGTGCTGTTGATATAAGAGACGGTACCATTCATATAGTCATGCCATACAATATGGATTGTATTTCCGTAAACTCCTATTTTCGGCAATTCTTGGGAAATGGTTGTAAAGGTGATTTGGGTTTCCGTACCCCAACTCAGTCCGTTATCAGTGCTCCTTTTGTAAAAAATCTCGTAGTTTCCGTCTCGGTCATCGCTCCAAACGACGTGAACATTGCTTCCCCAAACAGCAACTTCAGGTGTCGTGCTGTTGTCAATAGAATTGGTCAATCTGATCTCATTCATCCATCCAGGTGGAGCCCTTGTACCCCTGTCAAGAGGTTCTTTTTCTGGATATTCGCTGTTCACTTTTTGTCCCGTACTTGATCTGATATCAACTGGATTTTGAGTCAATAGAAAACTGGTTGCAAACAGACCCAATACCATCATCATGCACAATCCCAGTGAAATTACTTTATTTATTGTCATTGTACCGCCCACATACAATCTGCTGTCACGTGAACCCAATATCCTAATTTCGGATTCATGTCATCAAGAGGCCATACGGCTTCCTCTTTACCCTTAATAGTGCTGAAGAATTCTACCTTGTTGTACGATCCAGAAATCGAAGATAATGCATCATCCCTTGTTCTAGTTGTTGGAGATGGATAGCCTACCAGGTTCCATCCAGCTTTAAGCTGTATCTGCGAGTTTATAGGTACTCTACCTGTGACCACCAGGTAATCAGAATTCACCATATCGATGTAATATCCATTCTCATGGTAAATTTCAATTTCATCATTGAAGTAGTTGGGTTTACCCCTGTGCCAGTGAAGCCAGGGTCTTGATTTGCCTGCGTGATATCCCTGCATTGTTGAATAGTTGAGTTCCAAGGTTTGAAGGACATAATCAGCTGAGGTATTGGACTGGATAAGGGGTACCGAAATCAGGTTCCATCCCTTGACAAGGTGACTCACCATTTTACCTACCTTGTTCGTGTTTTGCTCCTCATTGTCTCCGGTATCGTTGGCTCTGACGACATAGAAATAATCACTTAAATCTCCATCTCCTGCACCAATATCTAACCATGAATAAAAGGGAGAGCCAGAAGCTAAAACCCAAGCTGCAAACTCATAGCTTCCATCTGCACCTGTGCTTGATTTATATACAGTGTACCCTTCCACATCATCCTCTCCGCTTCCGTCATCTACAGAGGCATTCCAGATAAGCTCTACATTTTCTTTTGAGCCTGGGGATAATCGCGCTGTTAGATCCAAAGGCGGAGAAGGGGAAGGGATTTCTACGACAATGGTATTTGAAGCCAGATTATTTGCATCATCGACTTCGTATACAAGGTTATCAGGATCTACCCAAACATAAATCTCATAGATACCTTCTAATGGCGGAATCCAGTTAATTGAGGCAACGGATGAGAGCCCTTCATCAACATCCACTGTATCGTTGCCTATCATGTTTGCAGTAACATCCGGAATATAATCTCCATTTAAATCTGGATTACCATTATAGAATTTTACATCCACATTTTGAGTCGATGAACCTGTATTGCTTACGGTGGTGTTTATGGTAACAGAAGTGCCGTTCTCAATGGGTGATGGAGGATCGAATTCGATATTTGAAGAGGTGATTTGCAATTCTGGCCAGTTGGCCTTGTGCATATAGTAAACATCATAATTATGGATATAAACGAAATGGACATCCTGATTTTCCACATATACATCATAATATTCTCGCCATCCATCATGCCCTTGTGAAACAGTTAAAATTCCATCAACGTTACTGTAAATCGTTGAGGGATCATTATATGAAACAGAGCAATATAGGATATAATTTTGTGATGATGCTGTGAACCCGTATCCTGATGCAACAAAAGTATTGGAGCTCCAACCCCCGCCCCAGATTTTATATATATATTCCATAGCTGCCGCTTCACACCAGGCCATTGAAACCGCATTTGAATTATAGGTTAAAGAGAGCCCTACTTTTTCCATCCCACCCGTGTTGATAAAATCAGGGTGCGACCAGGATGATCCTCCTGAGGTGCTGTATGTATGATTGAACCATCGTATTAAAGCACCGTGATCATATGGACTAAAACCATAGACAATGTGTATGTTGCTGTTTTTAGCTGCCATAGCAATTTCCATAAGCTCATCCCTATTGGGTCCATCAATTGTGACCCATGATCCCCATGAATCTCCGTTTGTGGAACTTTTATTGAATTGAACCAAATCATAATCATCATAGGGGGGGTCGTACGGGGAATAATCTATATGTTCAACTGCAACCACATAAACGTTATTTCCATAAGCTGCCAGATCATAACAAACAGTTTTATACAATCCAGAAAACATATCAATCGGGGTATTCCAAGTGGTACCATTATCGTCGCTCTTTCTGTAGCTTTCGCTCCATAAAACATGTACATTATTTCCATAAACCGCTATTTTTGGATTTGAACCATTTCCGAGGATTGTTTCAGAATCCCAGGTCCATCCATTATCTGTGCTTCTTCTGTAATAGATGTTACCACCATCATCATCTGTCCATACCACATGAACATTATTTCCTTCGACAGCCACTTTCGGCTCCTTACAGTCTATACCTAGGTTGCTCAATTTTACCGAATCGGTCCATGCTGTATCTGATTTCACATTAATGGAACATTCTAATACAAAATTAATTGATGAAAATATTGCTATGACGATCATTAACGCAGTCAATTTACTGCCCACTCTTTCTTTTCTTGCTCTTGGCCTCATTTACCCCAATCCCAACTAATATTCCGTATTAACGTATTTATAATTACAATATATAAGCCTTGTCTATCAAAATTACATCTTTGATTATCGAAAATACAATCAAAATGGCCCTATACTGTCAATATCAATATTTCAGCATAATTCCATGAAATACAAATTGTTTACGGCATGAGCATGGATATATCTTCTCCATCATGCCACCAATAGTAAACGAGCTGGCCGTTTATGGCGTCCACTGCAGCAGAATTACTGCCATCTTCCTTTGTTAGATAATATCCATAGGGTGCCCGCTCAACACTCAACGAGACTGAAAGAGAGATGCTTGGGTACACCAATTCTGCCTTGGCACCGAAGTTAATCCCTCCAGAGAACCTCACCTTAACAGCATCAAAGAAGGCACCATCGATTTCCTCATCCTCTCTGAAAACCTGTTCGCAGGCAGAAAAGGACAGCACGGGATTAAAATCAGTTATCTCGCCCTTAACTTCTGAAACCGATATCTCGGCCTCGTCTATTACCGTACCTGTTTCGACTACTACATAATAAGCTGTGTTTTCTCCCTGCTCACCGAAAGTCAGATTCCAAAGGGGACTGCCTGTTGATTCATTGTAGTAGCCGTCTATCACATAGGCATTGGGGTGGGATGCAAGATAAGTGGAAAGCCCTGAAGGTTCTGCATCGGTTATGGCATTCTGTGGTGAATAGAGAAAGCTCGATGCGTTCCCACCAATACCCGGGATGTCATCATCAGGTTCCCATTTTACAAATTCATATCCTGGATTTCGATAGTAATAATGATCATCAGGAGAATTCGCGGGGCATGTTCCATAAGGGATATCTTCTGTGCCTCTTTCAAATTCCCCTGCCTGTATTTCATTTGTGTACTGAGCCGTGATTTGGGTTCCATCATCATCGATTCTCGTGTATACGTAGGTCTTGATGGGCTGCGGGATTTGGTGTGTTATCCACAAGGCCATCTCGAACTCCTTTATGTTGTTTCTATCCTTTGTGTTACTATCGATATCGATTTCAATTTTCAATGAAGGGTATCCCTTGATATTAGTTGCCTCCTTAACGTCCCAGGTGTAGGCTATTTCTCTTATTACTTTAGTATCCCCTTGATCGATTCTAAAAGACCTGTCATCAGATAAATCCTCAACACGCAAGTCAGCGCTGTCCTCCCTTAGATTTGAATATGAGCGAATCTTATCCTCAGAGCTTAATTCATCTGTTCCCACAGGTATGCTCAAAGAACTTTCTGTTTTCGAGTAAATTGTTTTGTAGGTGTTCAAATCCATGTATGAATTATCGGTAACCACAAGATAACCATCCTTGAAAGATATTGTATTATCAGGTATTGTTAATCCCGTCTCTGTCTTAATATCGCCTGTGACATTCCCCTCAAGCTCAAGATCCTGGTAATTGTATTTCTTTAATGTCTTGTGGCTCTCTTTAAAGCCGTCCTCTTGATCTTCTGTATTTTCTATGGATGAGATCATCTCACCAAAGTAATGGACATAGATTTTTTCAACTGTAAAGGATCCTGTACCCTCCACTTTATAGGTCCCCAGCCCTTGGTTATCCTTCACCTCTATGAATCCGTTGACATCGTATGTGCTGCTATCACCTATTTTTTCGGGTGAGATGGTAACGATCAGCTCAGTGATGCCAATTTCTGATTTTGCCTCCCCTGAAAGTCCTTCCTTATCTTTTACAGTGAGTTTAACAGTATAATTTCCAGGCTCAGTGTAGGTATGGGTGGTCCTGCCATCAAATTCCCCGTCTGAAGCCGAGTCCTTGGTTTCCTTATACGATGTTTTGTCATCAAAGTCCCAATGGTATTCTACAATCTCCTTGTCATCTGTGGAATTGGAGCCGTCCATGTATATTAAATGACCTATTGTTGCTGTTGTAGGATATATCTGAAGTTTGGCCTCTGGTGCTTTGTTTAGAAAAAACATGATGTAAATACCAATTGAACTGATAAGAACAATGATCACGATTATCAAAGCTACCAACTTCTTTTTTTTCGAGATTTCTCTTCTCTTTTTAGGAGGCTTTTTTTCTTCCTTTTCACCCTCGGCCTCTTCAGGTTCTTCTTCCCCTTCTTCTTCCCCTATTTCAATCTCTTCTTCGATTTCAATCTCTACGGCTTCTTCCCCTTCAGGTGCCTCACCAAGGGAAATTACAACAACTTCTTCACCAGCTTCTTCCTCCTCAACTTCCTCTTCATAGATCTCTTCGGGCTCCTCCTCTAATTCTATTTCCTCCTCAGGCTCCTCTTCTAACTCGATTATTTCCTCTTCCTCACCTTCAGGTTCTTCCTCATACTCAATTACTTCCACTTCCTCCTCTACAAATACTTCTTCAGGCTCTTCCTCCAGCTCAATTACTTCCTCTTCCTCTTCCACAACCCTCCTTTCAGGTTCCTTTTTTGTTATGATTTTCTTTCTCTTCTTTACAGGTTTCTCTTTTGGTTTTTCCTCCTCTTCTATCTTGGGTGTCTCCCCTATTTTGATGACGACCTCCTCTTGCTCTCGATATTTCCGTTTCCTCACTTTTTTCTTTTTTAAGGGAACTCGTTCTTCTTCTACGGCCATATCATGCCCCAACGCGATTTTACGGTAAAAGACTTCGAAACCTGATTTTTTACGAACATATCGACTATCTTCCTCTGTCTATAAAAATCTAACGGTCTCTGGATTACATCCAAAGAACCCCGAAAATTATATATTCCAATAACTGTATGCGTAGCAAGAATAAAGAATTCGTGCTACCAAGGGGAGAGGCATGCATATTCCTGACGGACTCATGGAGCCACTTGTATTGGCTTGCGGTTGGATCATTGCTCTGATAGTTGTAGGCTTATCTTTTAAGATATTAAATAAAAGAATGGAAGATAAACAGATACCGCTTATGGCTGTTTTGGCTGCAGGCATCTTCGTTGCCCAGATGATTAACTTTCCCATAGGAGGGGGAACATCAGGCCATTTGGTTGGAGCAGCTTTGGCTGCCATTCTGCTTGGTCCTTTTGCTGGACTTGTTGTAATTACCACGATACTTGTGATACAGTGCTTGATTTTTGGAGACGGAGGTATAACAGCCTTGGGTCTCAACACACTGAACATGGGAATCATAGGCTGCTTTGTGGGTTGGTGGGTATTTAAAATATTTCCTGAAAAATATGGTAATATCGGAACTTTCCTTGGCTCTTGGGCTGCCGTGTTTATCGGATCCTTTGCCTGTGCAGTTCAACTGTCTTTAAGTTACTCATTAAGCGGTGGAACATACGGAATACCTTTTGAGATCGCAGTCCCGATGATGCTCGGCTACCATGTAATAATCGGTATTGGTGAGGGTTTCATCACAACTGGAATTATCAGTTATCTTACCCGAACATCCCCTGAGATTCTGAAGATGCCCAAGATCACCTTCAGATCACCTAAGGAGGTGATGGTGAAATGATTCTAGATAAGAAATATATTATAGCAATATTAGGAATCATAGCGGCCTTCGCAATTGGCCTTGTGTTCTTCTTTATGTTTGCAGAGCCGTATGGCGACGGACTGGAAAAGACAATGGAGAACGCTGATTATGAAGAAGAAGAGCAAAGTTACAGTGCTCCCCTTGATTATGGAGATAACTATTTTGCAGCACTTATCATGGGTATTGTGGGTTTTGTGATCGTGCTTTTATGCGTTCTCTTGTATGCAAGATTCATGAGGAAGAAAGATGAGACACGGGACAATTGATCAATATGCAAGCCGCTCTAGTTTCTACAGCCTTGATCCAAGGGCCAAGATAGTTGCCATCATCTTCTTCATTATAATCGTAGCACTTCTTACTGATTTACTTCCTTTGATAATTGCGTTTCTCTTCGCCCTTATTCTGCTTTTGGTTTCCAATATCCCGAAAAAGCATCTTGTAAAAAGGTATGCCATTGCCCTGCCTTTCGTGTTATTTGCATCTTTGAGTTTGTATTTCTATAAAGGTGAGCTGACAGCATATGCCATGTTCCTTCGGATTTCTACCTGCGTTTTACTGTTGATTTTGCTTTCCTCCACAACATCGTTTTTCGATCTTCTGAAAGCAGCCCAGCATTTGAAAGTTCCCAAATTGATGATCACATTGATGATGTTCCTTTACAGATATATCTTCGTCATGACTGAAGAATACCAGAGAATGAAAATGGCAAGGTCGGCAAGGGCTTTTAGGGGTGGAAGGCATCTTTTTGATAAAAAGGGGATGCGTACGATATCCTCAACCGCAGGTATGGTTCTTGTCAGGGCGTATCATCGGGGTGTTAGGATCTACGATGCACTGCGAAGCAGAGGGTACAGCGGTGAGATCAGGACGTTAACCAAGATGCGTTTTAGGGCAATGGATTATGCATTTTGTGCAAATCTTATCTTGTTCTCCTCCTTCATACTATGGATAGATTGGATGGTGATAGGATAAAGGTCCTGGAATTGGAGGATGTGGGATTTAAATACGAAGATAATACCTCGGCTTTGGAGGGTATTAACCTCGAAATTGAGAGGGGCGAGAAGGTCGCCATTTTGGGTCCCAATGGAGCAGGGAAGTCAACATTATTGAAGCTTGCAGCAGGGCTTTTATATCCGATGCGGGGTGAAGTAAAACTATTTGGAAAGACCTTGGTCAAAAACAATGCATATGAGCTGCGAAAGAATGTTGGGATACTTTTTCAGGATCCAGAGGATCAAATATTCATGCCCAAGGTAGCAGACGATGTGGCCTTTGGTCCCATAAATTTGGGTTATGATGAAGAGAAAGTGAAGAGGCTTGTTTCTGATGCCCTGAAAGATTCAGGGCTAAAAGGTTTTGAAGAGCGCGTGCCCCATCACCTGAGTTATGGCGAGAAGAAGAGGGTGGCAATTGCAGGCATTCTCGCAATGAGACCCAGGATTCTCCTTCTTGACGAGCCAACTGCCAATTTGGATCCAAAGGGAAGAATCGAACTGATGGATATCATAAAAAGATCATGCGAGACATTGGTTGTTGCAACCCATGATGTTAACTCGGTAGCGCAAATTGCAGGCAGAGGAATTATTTTAAACAGGAAGATAGTGGCAAGGGGCACAATGAGGAAACTGTTTTCAGATGATAAGTTGCTTGTCTCCAACAATTTGGATGCCCCTGATATCACGAAGTTATTTCTATCCATGAGGGAATCAGGGTATGATTTGGACGTGCCGCTGTCCTGTGATGAGGCGCAATCGGAGCTGAAAAGGAAATGGGCCCGTTAAAGTGATACCATGATTCATCTTTTGTTTGCAGATTCTTCATTGGAATTGGTGCCGGAAAATTTGCTTGGTCATCCTGCAGTAAAAAAATATGCTAAGCGCTACAACAAGGGGAAAGATATTCTATTGGATGACAGCTATTTTCATTCGGCTATGAGAAATATGGAAGACCGCGAGCGAAGGGGGAGGCCTGATATAGTGCATTTCTGTCTTCTTTCGGCTTTGGGCTCTCCATTATGCCAGGAAGGTAAATTGAAAGTTTATGTGCATACACTACACAACCAATTATTGAAGTTCAAGTCTGTAACTCGGCTGCCAAGAAACTATGATCGGTTCAAGGGCTTAATGGAGGAAGTTCTGAGGGATGGGATGAGCAAGAATGAACTGATAGTCATGGAAGACGATATAGATTTGAAGGAATTTTTTACCAAGATTAACTGTAAAACCATAATCGGATTCAGTGTTGAAGGTGAAAAGAAAAGGCTTTCCGAGATAATTTTTCCGGAACTTTTAAAAGAGGATGTCGCCTTGATAATTGGTGCCTTTCCAAGAGGTCACTTTTCCGAGGACATTATTAACATTTTAGCAAAAAAGTTATCGATTTATTCCAATTCTCTCGATGCTTGGATTGTTACATCAAGGGTTTTAGGCCGAATAGAGGCTGTTTACGGGCTGTTTTGAGGGTTTTACGATAATTAAACCGGTACGGGTTGGCAACTCGCCAATTTTTCAGGCACAATTTTTAATATCTGGCTGACTTTTTATGGGAATTTATGGGAATATTAATATATTAAAAAGTTAACATAATCCTAATAAACTTCTTTTGAAAGTTGACCAATTTTTTTTAGGTCATTTTATTATGCCTGGCTATTTTTTTCACTACAGAAATATATAATTAATAGTTAAAAAAGAAACCAAATGATTAACGCTATATTAATTATTTTTTTAATAATGGAAAAGTATATATGGGTGAAAATCCCTATGTCAACCTCCCCGGAGGAACACAAGAAGGGGTGAGCGCCTAGGAGGGGCGCAATGATAGGTCTGTCGGTACAGCTTTTTTTGTATACGCGGACCCTCGAAATACCTTAAAAGGCCAGGGAGGGAGGAAACGAGGCCTAAGATAGGAAACAAGTTCGAAGGGAACTACGAAGGCAGTAATAAGCTAAGGCACTCTTTGTACATGTTTACCTATCTGGCCTCTACATGGGCTCTCTTTTTCCTGGCTCAACCCAAACGGAGGGAAAACGAAAATGCGAAAAGAAAACGCAACAAGACTGCTTCTTTCCCTGCTCACTGCATTTGTGATGGTGGCAGGGGTATTTGGCGCGGCTGTTGAGACGTTCAGCTCAAACCTGACGGATGAATCAGGTGTGCCAATGATAACAGAAGAGGCAGATAGTGAGCCAGAATTGGAAGCGGGCGGAATAGGAGATGCACCTATTAGCGCACAAGAGAGCATAGATATAACATTTACAGACACACTAAGCGACAATACTCAATTAGGCCCAAGTATAGCACCAATGGATATTGAAGAGACGCACCTGGGAGAAGACACGAAAGAAGAAGAAGTAACTATAACAGAGAATATAGAGGCTCAATCAACAAGATCACCTGACTCAGTGGATGCATTGGGACCCTATGGACAGGGAATTCCCGTATTCGATCCTGAATGGGAAGGATTGCCTGTCACCTTAAATGCCGAAATCGAACCCGAAGATGAACATGGCAACTACAGATTCAGATGGGATGCAGACGGCGACGGTGAATATGATGGACCAGGGGACCCTGGAGCACCCGATTATAGCTTCGGTGAATACGGGGAAAGCGAATACCCACACACGTACAATGATGACTACAAGGGCCTGGCCCTTGTCGAGGCGTGGGACGAGTCCTGGGTATGGACAACCGTCGATGGCGACTGCATGAACGAACCAGACTGGGATACCCACTGGTGGTGGCCACCATACTACCAAATGACCTGGGGCTGGCAGTTCGAGGTTACCAAACCTGCCCAGCTTGACCAATTCGGGTATTTCAGAAGCAACTATGGATATCCATACTCCTACTACAATCTACGCATCTGGGAAGGCTCAACTTTAAAGGGACAGATTCTAAGTCCACCAACTCCGGGCTACGGCTCATGGAGATGGCGCAGCCTATCAACACCAGTTGACCTGATTCCCGGGAACACCTATACTATCAGCGCGTACATAAACTCGTACTATGGCGAGATGCCAATGGTGAACGGACCCATAACAGATCCCAATGGAATCATACTGCCATCTGATCGTGGTGTATATTCAAATTTAAACAATAGACCAACTGTAGAAACTTCAGATACAGTATTTCCAATGATCGACTTCCATTACACATCCACATATCAGACCCCCAACGTACTGAGAGATTGGGCAGATGTCCTTGTATGGAACTCGAACCCAGATGTATACGACGCCAGAGTATCACCAACATACTCTGATGAGGGAGCAGCGGGTGCAAACTACAAGGCAACGCTGTGGGACTT
>CP070751.1:2403625-2412826 GCA_020348445.1 Thermoplasmata archaeon | reverse complement strand
TAGCGCGGGGTAGAGCAGTCTGGTAGCTCGTCGGGCTCATAACCCGGAGGTCGCCGGTTCAAATCCGGCCCCCGCTACCACTTTATTTTCAACCACTTACACAAAAATCCACTCCTAAAGGGCCCATAACCCGTTCATTAGCCCCCCATATAGGAGGCATTTATGACCACTTTTTGTCACACATTTGCAAAAAACTGGCTTATGAACGGCGGCGATATTTTCAGCCTCCAAAAAATCCTTGGACACAGAACCCTTGATATGGTTAGGAATTATGTGAACATTACTTTCAAGGATATACAATCCCAGCATAGTAAATTCAGCCCAGGCGAAAGACTTTTTAAATGAGTTATAATAAGGTGATTTAGTCAGGGGGGTTGATCATATATCAAAAAAGATAGCAGTGGACTCCAAATCAGATTTCAGCATTTTCGCTAAACTCTTGAAAATAGAACAATAGCCAATCTTATCAGCAACTAACAGGATTGAGTCTAGATATCTGTAGATATACCTAAGTATGGGAAACTATACTTAAATTTGCCACAATATGTCACAATTTGAATAATTGCTACCATCTCTTCGACTGGGGATTCTCATACCGAGGCCTTTCTGCCGTATTTTATCCCTAGTTTATTCATCCGATTACGAAGTGTGCTAGGATTTATTCCTAATAGTATAGCGGCTCCGTCTGATCCATGAATTTTTCCTTTTGTTTTACCCAACACTCTCCGTATATGCTTAGTGATTGCATCATCAAGGTTATCTGACTCGATGGTCTCTTCAGGCAAATTCGAGGATTTTTGCTGTTGCAATAAATTTATATGTTCAAAAGCTAGAGGGCCGCTTGGATTGAGTATCATAGTATGCTCCACAACATTCTGTAACTCCCGTACATTACCTGGCCAATCATATTGCATGAGTGTATCGATAGCACCGGGAGATAGTGTAGGAATGGCGGGCAATTTTAATTCCTTTGTTTTCAGGTTGATAAAATGCTGCAGCAGTGCTGGAATATCGGATTTTCTTTCACGAAGTGGTGGTATCCAGATGGGATATACGTTAATTCGAAACCACAAATCCTCGCGGAATTGATTGGTTCTCACCATTTCTTCCAGGTTTCGGTTGGTAGCCGCGATGATTCTTATATCCAGCGGTATTGTTTTCGTTCCGCCGACGCGTTCAATTTCTTTGTCTTGAAGCACTCCCAATAACCGCACCTGTGCTTGTGGTGGTAGTTCACCAATTTCATCGAGCAAAATTGTCCCTTTATCCGCACGTTCAAAACGTCCTCGTTTCTGCGACAGAGCGCCGGTGAAAGCGCCTTTTTCATGGCCAAAGAGTTCGCTATCAATCAGGGTTTCCGGAATTGCGCCGCAATTCACATTGATAAATGGGCCATTTCTACGTGTAGATGAACAATGTATTGCATTCGCAATCACGTCTTTGCCGACTCCAGTTTCACCTAAAAGTAGAACAGGGCTATCCAAAGATGCTACATGATTAGCCTTTTCCATGACGTCTTTCAGACCGAAGTTGGCTCCGACTATCTCATCTCCAGATAAGCGTCGAAGCTCTCCATGAAGATATCGGTTATCGTCGGCTTGCAAATCCTTCAGTTTGAGGATTTCCCGGTGTTTTAGTGTGTTAGACAATGCAATTACAAAAGGTTCCTTCAGCAAGGATAACAATCTGGCTTGTTCCTCGATGTATTTTTTTCCCCCTTCTGAACTGAGCACCAGACTACCTAGTGTCTGCTCTCTAGACTTCAGAAGCATAACCATGAGAGATGTACACGATATGCTGTGAAACTTAATCATTTCCCTGCTTATCGCATATTTCTCGGGATCTTCGAAAATAAATATATCAGACAAAGTTGGCAGGTTTTTCAGTCCGGCAGATGCTCTGGCTTCCTCAGATAAGGGAGTCAACAGGTCTAATTTACGGCATTCCGTTGGAGTAGCAGTGGCGATTGTTCGCATTGCACCAAAGCCGTGGTCAAAACACTGCAAAAATATTCTGTCTGCCGGCATTGCCTGCCTGAGAAACTGGAGGCACGAGAACATGGCTTCTTCAATCTCTAAGTTACTGCATATACGTAATGCTGCCTGTCGGAAAAATTCGTTTTCATCCATTTTTATAATCCTTTCTGTTTTTAATTCCTAATGATACTGCCGTATATGGCAAATATAAGAAAAATTGTCGTTTTTGGCAAGCAGAATTGTTATATTTGGCAATTTTGTGAAAATGAGTTTTTGTAACTTATTGATTTTATTGCGTATAGTGATTTGGCACAGCTTTTGCTTATGTAAACAATAGAATGTCAATAATAAGAGCAAAAAGATAGAGGAAACATCATGAAATGGTTAGAAATCATCGAACTTCGATCAGTAGAAAGCAATCGTACGTTACTGGAGTCGCAACTACAAAGTCTGATTAATGAAGTGAATCAGGAAGCGAGACAGCAGAAAATCAAAGTGTACAGCCATATAACGGTGGAAACCGATTTCAGCATTCACCTGTATCACGATTCAAAAGAGGCGGATATCAGCGGAAGTCCTTTAGGTTCGCGTCTGGCTTCGGCTTTTAAAAAGTTTGGTCTTGTTAATCATAGTGTATGGGTTGAGAGGCATAACGGTTCTTAATGAATGAAAAGTAAAGGAGGTAAGTATCAAGAACCGGAAAAACAAGAAGATTATAATTAAAAGAGGTGAAAAAATGAAATATCAACCATTTAAGGAACAAAAATTTTGGGGTGATACTTGGGCTATAGTTTTAGCCCGCATAATGAGTACGACCCATGAAGAGGAAAAAGTACTGGGTCGTCAGGTAAACTCAGGCATTGATTATTCTGCCTTGAAGAGAGAACAGAGCTGTCCTGTCGTACCCTTACATTTATCTTCATTTAGGGAAGAGAAAAGCGCCACTGTTCTAATGACAGGGCATCCCTATTGGCAATTTTTTGAGTTTGGGACATTTGAATTCAAAGGCAAGGAGATAAAATATTGCTGGCCATCCTCCCTGTCTGGGAGACAGGTTTTTATGACACCTGATGAAGAACTGTATCAATATTTCAGAGTCCATATGGGGGGTATAGAGACTCAACGCAAGCCCTTATCTTTTAAGGAACAAGAATCAGCCGATGGAAAATTGTCATTTACTTTAAGAACCGAGTTACCTTCTGGCGAGGATATTGAAGTATATCTTGAGCATAAAGGCAAACCGGCGGGTATGAACAGAGCAATGGTGCCCTATGATAATCATTCGGATGATAAAGGAATGATTGCCGGGGGGATAAAAGGAAAGGGCAGACTTTGTGACCCTAAGAATAGTTGGGTGAGAATAGATGGAGTGAAATATGATTTTGTTAAGTTGTTGCCGCTGCCGCTTTCCCCCTATTTTGTTGTCATAGGGGAGATGAATGTGGTTTTCGGAGGCGTGATGAGTTACGACCGCGAGGCAAAACTTTTGGATAATTCCTTTTCTATTGCCAATCCAGCCAACAATTCCGAAATAAAGTACCTCATAGAGAAAAATAAAGATGAAGTAGCGTATGTGAACACCGGCCCATTGAATGAATCCAGGATAAGGGCTAGATTAGTTGGCGAAGCAGAGGAAATTTATGAAATAAGAAATAAGATGGCTGGTCAAGATGTACTGTCTATAAAATTTAATCCCAGTATTCCGGATTTAAGATATCATTTCAAAGAACCCTATGTGGGCAGGTTCTGTCTTTCAGCTGGAAGAGACTTTCCCGGAATAGTATTCGGGAATGTTCAAGCGAAACATCTGGGAAAGTTCATCGTATTTGATTTTCTGCCGGAAAAGCCAAAACAGGCCAAGAAAAGAACGATGCAAATGACTATTAACTTTGCCAGCCAGGATGAATATCAAATCAGGAGCCAAATCTTTCCGGCTTGATCAAATTTGAGAAAGGGCAGGTGAACGTGTATGTTTGAAAGTTTATTTTGGATATACATAATCAATTCCGTGTTATTAATAGACCATGAAATTGACTCGGCTTATTGGAAAGAATGGGATTTGTTTAAATTACCCGGTGGGATTACCGGATTTCTGATAATACATTTACCACTTGTATTTTTAGTCCTATACGGACTAATTTTGGTATTCCAACAAACCTTTTCTGGCTTGATATTTTCTTTGGTATTAAGTATCGGTGGCCTGTTTGCTTTTACCATCCACACCATTTACATCAAGAAAGGCAGAAACGAATTCAAAGTTCCAGTTTCGATGTTCTTGCTAATATCAATACTGATCGTCTCATTAATCCAAGCATCAATAACCATTTACTTGCTTCTGGCCTAAGGAGGTTTAAATCATGAAGACTACAATTAAGCAGTCTCCATTGAGTCACCACAAAATACCTGGAAAGGAAGAGTCCGCGATGACTCATCAAGAATGCACATATCGATGGACCGGTATTGATAAGCAGTCCTATCTTCTATCTTTAATTCTGTTCCTCATCCCTTTCGTGGGTGCGGTATATGTACTGGCAAATGTTTCCATTTACCTACTGCTAACTTTCATCGGGGTATATGTTTTGGTCAACATATTTCAAGCTGGAGCGTGTGTCGGATGTCCGTATCGCGGCAAGTTCTGTCCGGCAATATTTGGAGTATATTTCTCAAACGTTATTTCATCAATTATTTACAGAAACCGCACCTTTGAACGGCGTTTCTTTAATATGAACGCAAATTTGGCGTCGATTACAAGCATAGTGGTCCTCCTGTTCCCCATTTACTGGTTAGCGCTGAGCGGCTGGTATTATGCAGTTGGATATCTGGTCTTTTTAACGGCCTATTGGTTTTTATTCAGTTCGTTTTTCTGTCTCAAATGTAGTTACAGTGACACTTGTCCAGGAGGACGAACAGCTCACAAGTTGTATAAAAAGTAGGACTATGAAATGGGAAATCCCAATTTACAGGAGAAAGAGATGGAAAAGTCAATAATTATCATTGGGGCTGGAATCGCCGGTCTTTCCGCCGGTTGTTACGCCCGCATGAATGGCTACCAGAGCCACATCTTCGAGCACCACACGAGGCCAGGTGGCGTAGCCGCTACATGGAAACGCAAGGACTATATCATCGATGGTGGAATTCACTGGCTTATGGGTAACAAACCAAAGGAACGTGATCCATAAGGAGGAATCACGCATGCGACACAAGAAAACCAGCAGTAAAGAATTTCATATAAATAAAACAAGCAAAGGAGAGGTTATATGAATGGAAATTATCTCGAAGCATCAGTAAAACTTATCAATCAGAAAACAAAATTCAAATGTCAGGTTAACGGGAAAGAGCCAGTTGTCGTTGATTATATCCCGCCATTCGGGGATGGTGAAGGCTACACATCGCTGGAATTACTACTCATGAGTCTGGCGAGCTGTTTTGGGTCAACGGTCAAATTGATGATCAATAATCATCTGAAAAAGCAGGTAGCCGGAGTCAAAGTGCTTGCTAGCGGAACTCGCAAAGAAGAGCATCCGACATCGTTCGAATCCATTACCTTGAAACTGGAAATCGCGGCATCTGACCTTGATGCAGAGGAACTGGAGAAAACGATTCAATTTGCAAAGGATTCTATGTGTCCGGTATGGGATATGCTGAGGAACAATGTCGAAATCACAACCGAAAATGCGATCATTTTAGGGAGGGGTAAATGAGAAAACTATTATTGGTCAGTCTATTGGTCTTTCTGCTTTGTTTTACTTTTGCTTGTCAGGACAAGGAAGCAAGAGCAGAGCTTGAAGAGTTCAGAGCACAGGTAGCACTTGAGGAGCAGAATAAGGCTCTTATACTTCAATGGTATGAAGAGTTAGATAAAGCGAATATTGATGCTTGTATAGAGATGTTTTCTCCAGACTTCCTTTGGTACGCTCCCTCAAATAGTCCCACTCCTATGTCTAAAGAGAAATCACAAGAATATATGATTGAAGGTTCTAAAGCTTTCCCAAAGATGATTCACAAAATAGAAGAAATTATGACAGCAGGTGATAAAGTAATAGCCAGAACTATTGACTACTTGACTCATGAAGGAGAATATCTAGGAATCCCTGCTACTGGGAAAAAGATTGAGTTTAGTGTAATTGTAATCTTCCAGGTTAAAGATGGAAAAATTGTAGAGATAAGAGAAGAAGTTGATTTATTAGGTGCTATTCAACAGATCGGCCTGGAGCTTAAGCTGAAGGAGGGGGAGAAGTAGGTTCTGTATCATTGAGACAAACTTGACTTGACACTCAGTGTCTGTTCAAGCCCTGGTCAGACCATTTAAGAATGAATTCGCGAATGGTGAACATGGCTGGATATTAATGATCAATGAATAGATGGAAAATTGTTGATAAATTTTTCGTAACAGAGGAGGAACAATGAAACCAAGCGAGTTACCACTTCCAGAACAGCTTATGAAATTTATCGTAGGAAGGTGGATAAGCAAACCAATTTATGTGGCGGCTGAGCTTGGCATTGCAGATATGCTGGCGGAAGGTCCCAAACATATTGATGATCTCGCTCAGTCAAGCAAGTCCCATGCACCCTATCTTTTCAGAGTAATGAGGGCCCTTGCAAGTGTCGGTATTTTTTCAGAGATAGAAGATAAGCGGTTTAAAATTACGCCCATGGCTGAGCATTTAAAAACAGGTGCTATGCGGTCTATAGCTCTAATGTTTAATTCTGACTGGAGCGATGAAGCGTGGAAATACTTTTTGGAGAGTGTGAAAACCGGAGAGACTGCTTTTGAAAAGGCGCATGGGATGTCAGTTTCTAAGTGGCTTGAAAAAAATCCTCGAGCAGCTGAAGTATTTAACGAAGCGAATGCAAAAAAAGCTGCTAGCACACATCGTGCAATTGTTGATGCCTATGATTTTTCTGGCATCAACACACTGATAGATGTGGGGGGAGGGCTTGGCGTCCTGATGGCAGAAATACTGATAGCAAATCCATTGATGGAAGGGCTTGTCGCAGATATCCCATCTGTAATTCAAAATACCAGAAAAATGATCAAGGCCCGGGGTATTGAAGATCGCTGTCGAGCAGTAGAATGTGATTTTTTCAAGAGTATCCCGTCCGGAGGCGACGCTTATCTCATGTCAAATATCCTGCATGACTGGACGGATGAGCAGTGCCATTTAATTCTTACGACCTGCCACAGGGCTATGAAAGCAGAATCAAGGCTTGTAATTCTTGAAATGGTGATTCCACCTGGCAATGAACCCTCAATTGCAAAGCTTCTGGATCTGGAGATGCTTGTCATTACAGGTGGCCGTGAGCGGACAGAATCCGAATTCAAAGACATGCTTGAATCGTCGGGTTTCAAGCTCTCTCGAATTATTCCTACTAAGGAAAATGTCTGCATAATTGAGGGAATTAAGGTGGAGAAATAGGTATAACTTACAGGAAGATTATCCAATTTTGTTTATAACAAACTTTCTGATAATGAACAGAAATCGGAAACATAGAAAAATGGTGGATGAAAATGGCGCATAAGAATAATAAATTCAAAGAAAAAAGCGGGCATAATGTATTATTTTGTACGGGCCATCAAATAGTGATGAACAATGTTGTTAAGGCTCTGGATTGTTGCCTTTACGACTCAGATAATAAAAAATACGTTGATTTTGAATCTGGTGTATGGTGCACTTCCTTGGGACATAGCCATCCCAGGATAAATCAGGTTATAAAAAATCAGATTGAAAAGATCATACATACTGGTTTTTGCTACCTGCATCCCGTCATAGAAGAGTCCGCACAGCAAATATTAGACGTGCTAGAGATTACTAGCGGAAAATGTGTGTTTCTTTGTTCTGGTAGTGAGGCGGTTGAGTTTGGAGTTCAAGTTTCCCAGACGATCTCAGAAAAGCCTTTTCTCCTAACCATGGCCGACTCCTATTTAGGGTCTTATGGTGCTGCCCATAAAAAACAGGAAAATGAATGGATTCAATTTGATTGGATGAAATGTTCCGAGTGCAGTGAATATGAGGATTGTGATCCCGATTGTCCCAGGTTATCTGAAATCCCCTTTCACCAGATCAATGGATTTGTTTTTGAACCCGGGAGTTCAGCTGGATTAGTTCGTTTTCCTCCTGTCAAATTGATCGAAAACATCACCCATAAGATCAAAGAGAATAATGGCGTGGTCTTAGTGAACGAAGTGACCACGGGTTTGGGGCGGACCGGTAGATGGTTTGGGCATCAGCATTATAACTTGAATCCGGATATTATTGCCCTGGGCAAAGGATTGGGCAATGGGTACCCGGTGAGTGTAACCGTGCTAACTCAACCGATATGGAAATTATTAGAGGCGAAACCTTTTAAATATTCTCAGTCGCATCAAAATGATCCTCTCGGCGCTGCCATTGCCAAAGAGGTAATTCAAGTCATCAAAGATGAAAATTTAATCGAAAAATGCACCATTATGGGTTCCCATTTTCTGAGTCAATTACAGCAGATCCAAAAAAAGAACAATATTATCAAGGATATACGCGGAAGGGGATTGATGATAGCTATTGAATTTGAGGATATAGGTAATGATTTGCTCGCTCCGACAATCCAACGGCGGCTTCTCCACGATGGATTTGTAGTAGCTAACCGGCCTGGATTCAACGTGATCAGAATTGATCCGCCATTAACAGTTTCAAAAAAGAATATAGACTCATTCATCAAAAAGTTACAAAACATATTGACTAATATTATTGAGCCATGATGTCTGAGATACGAATTGACCTTTGTTGGATCATCTCCAGCACATCAAATATAAAGTCAAATTCAATTTCCAGAGGAGGGCGATAATGATAGTCAGGATTAATCAAGATTTATGTAAGGCCTGTGGTATATGCGGCTATGTTTGCCCGCGCCATATTCCCGTGACAACTGAGGATGAAAATAAAAAGATGACCACGATTTCCATGGAACGCATTGACCTTTGCCTGCAATGTGGCCATTGTGTTGCTGTCTGCCCCAATAATGCAATGCAAGTAGAGGGTTTAAACGAAGAGGAGTTCGTATCTGTTAAACCACTTGATATCAGCGAAAATGAATTTCTTTTGCTCTTACAGCAGCGTCGTTCTGTTCGCAGATATAAAGATAAAGCATTGCCACGTGAAATCATTGATCGGATTATTGATGCAGTACACAGTTCCCCGACCGGTACGGGAAGTATGACAACTGGAATTATTGTTATCGACAATCCAGA
>CP070751.1:2391244-2403525 GCA_020348445.1 Thermoplasmata archaeon | reverse complement strand
CATCCCTATTATTCGATGATATATGATTGTATGTTACATTGTTGTTTAAATCGTAATATAAATCAATGCCGTCCCAATTGTTTAATATATTATTGCCGATTATGTTGTTGTTTTGTGATGAACCAAGGCGGATACCGCTATTATTATTCGAATATGCATTGTTGCCTGTGATCGTGTTTGATGAACCGCCAAGACGGATGCCGTTCTCACCGTTCGATGAGGCATCGTTGCTTGAGATTATATTTGATGTGCCCAAAATTATGATACCATCCCGATTATTTGATGAGACATTGTTGCTTGAAATTGTGTTTGATGAACCGAGAATATAGATGCCGTCCATATTGTTAGAAATATTATTACCAGTGATGGTGTTGTTTGATGATGACTCAACATAAATGCCACTATCATTATTTGATAATATATTGTTGTTTGAGATTGTGTTGTTGCCCGAGTCGAAATAGGTAGCAATGCCGCTCCAATTGTTCAAATAAACAGTGTTGTCTGTTATGATGTTATTTAATGAGTAGCTAACTACGATGCCTATGAACTCATTGTTCGAAACATTGTTGCTGATGATTTTAACTCCATCCGAATTCGCATGGTTAACGATGCCATGCTCGAGGTTTGAGGAAACAGTATTTCCTATGATGTCATTGTCCGGACTGTGATCCTCGATATTTATACCACTGTGACTATTGTTTGAGCAGGTGTTGTTGGCGATCATATTGCCTGATGAATAACTCACGTCGATTCCATCATAAAAGTTCGAGTTGCAGGTGTTGTTTATGATGTTGTTTCCATTGGAGTGATAGAGGGTGATGCCATACTTCTCGTTATTCGAGACGATGTTGTCCTCTATCGTGTTGCTCGACGAACTCCGGATGGCGATGCCGTCACTAACTTTGGTGTCTGAAGCATTATTACCTATAATGTTGTTTTCGCTGGAAAAATCGAGAAAAATCCCACGACCGGAGGTCATTGTTATGTTGTTGCCTATTATGTTTATAAAGTTGGAATTATAGATATAGATGCCGTGTCTGCCCAATGAAACATTGTTGTTTATGAGTCTACAGTTCTGGACACTGTTAAATTCTATTCCCGCATCCGCAGAATTCCCACCGCTTTTAGTGACGGAAAATCCTGTGATGTTCACCCAATTTGCACCCACATAGATAACATCTCCAATCCAATCACCATCAATTATTGTGGTTTCCTTATCCTGGCCTATCAGGTCAATGACCTTATTTACCACCACATTTTCATAATATGTCCCGCTAAAGACAAAGACCGTATCGCCATCCTTGGCCGCGTTTATCGCATCCTGTATCGTTGGATAATCAGTAGGTACATAAATTGTTGCACCATGAGAGGTTGATATCAGATTTTTATCGGGAACGATTAACATAGTAATTCCTATTATAAAAAGCATACTAACTATAACAGACTTACGTTTTAACGATTTAACACTATGTTCACCCCTAAAGGAGTTATCCATTTGTTAACACCTTTTCCATAATTTTGCACAATATCTCTTTGATTACATATATGATATTGATTTGGAAGGTTTATTAATTTACCGAGTGTAAAAAATAAATGAGAAGATTGATAAAGTGATTGCAATACTCCCGATAACTGTGTTCTTGGTTTCCTTAAACATTTGGATATCTCTAACCATACCAGCCGATTGCATTTATCTCTGGTCCGTAAATTATGTCTTCGAGTTCACCAAACTCAATTTCACCTGTCTCACCCTCAATATTAAAATAGCGCCACAAGAGTCCTTCATTCGATGGTGTGGTAAATACGAGGTTTTCAGTATCCCACCCAAGCCAAGCTGTTGATTCTACCGTCTTATCATCGGTTATTACTGATATATAATATGTCTCATTAGTATTAGACTGGTGGTATACAGTGAAATCTTGGTTGGGGCCCATTAAATTAGCTTCACTCAGATCGAGAACTAGATTTCCAAGTGTTGGTGAGGGGAAATTTGTTCCAACAGTAGCGTATTTATTATCTGGCACACCGCATGCATCATCTTCGTTCTCACAATTCGTATGGCTATCAACAATGTCGACATAATGCCACCTTTGAGCGACTGCTGAGCCGCTCAATAGAATCGTTGCGATTAACAGTGTTCCAAGTATCGCAATGTATTTTCTCATATCCTTTATCACCTCCTCCCATTCATGGGATTTTATTGGTATTTATACCCCACCCCGCCTCACCGCCTATCATATCACAGCCCAAAAATATCAAAGGGCTAGTTCTAGAAAGTTTCAAATGGAATATCATGGTAATATCCCTCCTCTCCTGCATTTTTATCACCTTCGCCCTTTCTATATTTTTTGATGGCGTCATCACATCTCAAGTGGTAATGTTTCCCAACATACCTTCCAATGCATAACAGTTGCTAGGTGATGTATAAAAACGTTTTGTGGAACGTTCCACATAAATATTTTATAGAAGGTTATTTGTACTTATTAACATATCAACTAGCATAATATACGCATTTATGTTGTTTAAAAACCACTGAAAACTTTTAGCTCTCCCTCAGCTCCTCCCCGAACTCCTCGATCACCTTTTCCAAGGGCTGATGCTTCTCAACCCACATCCTAATGAAATCCACCTTGAATCGATAGTGGAGTTCACCATCCTGGACACTTTCAAATATATCCTTTACGATGAGTTTTCTTAGAGCAAATGTCGCCTTTCCCCTTGGAATATCGAGCTTATTCTCCTGGCATTCCTTGAGTATATCGGTCATCGTAGCAATGGTCTTCTTCCTCAATATCTCGGGTAAAATAGCTAAAAACAACTTCTCGTGTGGTGAGGCCAGTGCCCAAACGTAGTTGAAATGGGGTTTTGCCTTCTCTATTACATTGCTGAGTTCTTCGTTCACGTCCTGAACTGTTATGTAGTTTCTCTTCATCTCATTATGTCTGTTCACCAAAAAACGACAAAGAAGCTGTAGAAAATAGGGATGACATGCAGTTGCCCTTATGATCTTTTCAATGGCCAGATCGTCATACAACATATTGTAACCTTCAACAGGCTTGATAATCAATTTCCTGGCCTCCTTTTCCACCAAAAAACTGATCTTCCAATACAGTGCGATATTGAACATCACACCCCAATAATCCTGCATCATCTCTTCCAGTCTGTGCAAACCTGCGAATATGAAGACCATTCTCTCCTCGTGCTGCATCAGATTTCTTATATACTCAAAGATAGCATCATCCAAAGTGCCGTTTTTTACGGCATACTCCAATGCCTCAAACTCATCAAAAAGAATGACTATGTATCTATTTCCCAAAACACGGCTCAGATTCTCGATAAATTGATCCTTGAAGACATACCATGGGTCATCTGCAAACGCCTCTCGTGGAGGTGAATCAATGATGATTCCCTTCTGGGCACAGGCACTTGTGATAAGTTTAGATATCCTGTAGAAAAGATATTCCAAGGTCGCCTTCCCAAACTCTTGGCCATCTAAAAATACACAGATATGATCCGGACCCAGCACCTTGGGAACCTGATAGAGTATTGAAGTTTTACCTGTTCTTCGTTCGCCCTGAAGTATAAGGACATTTTTTTGAGATATGCTACTGAGGTTGTTTTTAATAAAATCGAAAACATCATCCCTACCAAAGAACATGTCCATTGAACTGGGTTTTATTGGGCCCCCTGTGATATAAGGATTGGGTATGTACCTAAATTCCTCGGGGACATCGATAAAACTCACCATATCAGCAAAATAAATGGATTTGCCTTTCATCTCGAAATCATCGAAAGAAATGTTGAATTTCACCCTAAAATCCCGGTTTGCAGTTGGTCTTATTCGAAATTCAACGGCATCTTTTGCGTCATGGGCCAACACATCTATTTTCTTGGTTTTATCTATAAGCTTATAGGAATCAGAGGGCATGATTTCAGCAATCAAGTTCTCTGCCAGGCTTTCTCCCGTATTCTCCACTCCAAGTAATAACGTTAGTGTATCAAGAGGAAGTACCTTTCTGGTCCTAAGCGTTACCCTGATATTCGATCTTCCTTTCAGACCATCCATGGTAAGGGATATCACACCCCGCCAGCTGTGGAGAACGGGTGTTAGAATTTTGGTCTCAGGATAATTTTCCTTTTGAAGATCTTCAACAATTGAATCGATTATACCCAGCATTTTTCCGAGATATATGTGCTTGTCACCTAAACTTTCGATTTGCTTGTACCTCAACGCCATCTCCGGGATTACTTCCATCACCCTATAGATCCATGAATCCATTCCTGATGAAGATACATATATGGACTTGATGGGTTCTGAATCGAATTTTATCAAAGCGATGTCATTTATATTCCTACACCTGATCCCAAAGAGGAATGTTTTAAAAATATTTCTGATCTCATCTGCGTTATTCAATCTATTTATATTCTCAAGAACGTCCAAAGTTTTACTCAATCTTACCTCAACGTTGGACTCATCCAAATTATCCATCAGCATTGAATAGGTATCTATTACCAAGGCTATTTCCTCGTTTTTTGCCCATTTGGAGACCAATTTAAAAACTTCGGGATTTATTGCATCCTTTTGTAGGACACGGATCCAATCAAATAGCATATCTGGTTTTGAATCAAAGACCTTTTCAAGAGACATTGCTACCTTTTCTAAAACCTTCGGTGATTCATCGTGGGCGAGCTTTCTAAGATGATTGAACGCTTTTTCTGCGCTGATTCCTGCTATCTCACCCAAAACCTCCGCAGCATTTATTCGTACCCCTTCATCGAAATCATCAATGTATGAAGTCATTAAAAGAAGTACCTCATCGGTTTTTACTCTTGCCACTACCTTAAGTGATCTTATTGTCTCCCTTCTTACTATTGTTTCCCGATCCTCTAAAAGCTGTGTCAAAAATGGATATACATCTTCAACAACATGAAATGGTATTCTTTGTAACGCTAATGCAACATCCCTTCGGACATATTCGTCTTTATCTGCCACCAGTATTTTAAAAAGATCTAAAGCTTCTTTTGGAGATGTATCAGTAATTTTTGCAGAAGCAAATGCTACGATGCTTCTAAGATAATAATCCTCGTCTCTAACCAGTTCCCTTAAAAGAGGCAGTATATCCTTGGGCATATCGCCTGCTACAGCCAACAGAGCCTCGGCAGCTCCTCTCCTAACATCTCCTTTATCATGGTTGAGTAACCTTTGGATCTCACCAAAGACCCCTTTGCTGTTGGAGGAAAGCGAGCCCAACGCCTGGGCAGCGTTCGTCCTAACATATCTATCGCTATCTTCAACTGCCCTTTTTATCAATTTTAGGGCTTCATTGGGCCGGCTTTTTGAGAGGTTCGCCAAACCCTTGGAGAAGCCGCGGCGGAGATAAACATCCTTTTCCTCTGCGAGACTTTTAAAAAGTACAAAGGCTCCATCGTTTTCACGGGCTGCCTCTCCAATGGCTGAGGCAGTCCATAACCGAATAAAATCCTTCTCCTCAGAAAGGAAGGGTGAAAGCTCATTTAAGGCTCCATCGTTCTTCTTTGCTATGAATCCCATGGAATAAATGGCAGGTTGAATCGTAAGTTCCTCTCTACTTCTTAATATCCCAGTTAATATTTTAAAAGCGTCTTCATTTATTGTCGCGACACTTCCTAATACCAACACCGCCTCTTCAGCCGCTTCCTTTCGTCCGGTTGAAACGAGCTGCGCAAGTAGTCTAACACCCCTTTGATCGTGTTTTGAAAATTCTTCCAAGGCATTTATTCCCCGCTTCTGCACCCAAAAGTAGTCATCGGCCACGAGGTTCTTTATATAGTCATATGCATCAGTGTCTCTTACTGCGAATCTACCCATGGCTTTGCATGAAGCCTTCCATACCTCCTCCTTTTCATCTCTAATTAAACGTTTTGATAGGTCAAAATATTCTTTATGAAATTGCTCGTCCTCAGCAAGAGAATTTGCCGCTTCTTTTCTTACATTGGGATCAATACTATGAACCATTTTGGTGAGTGTGCTTAGATCGTTAATCTTCTTTTGAGAATGATGAGGGTCTTCCTCTAACCTTCCATTATGAATCCCTGTTTTGTTATTGCGAATCATGGTACCACTGTTTACCAAGACTTATCAGGCGAATTCCCGTTCTGCCCTGGATTATTGATTTCAACCTTAAATATTTTTCAATGATTTTAAGTAGCATTCGATAATTCATATCTGGGTAATAAGGCAATGAAATAGGTATACGTGTTATAAACCTTCGATTAATATCGTAATTATGGTTTTAGGTTCTTTCCGAAAGTTTTTGGCCTCATCCTATATGTCGTTTCCTAATGTTTAAATAACTTTAGTTACATATATATTCAGTTTGGATAAAGTTTATGTCTTACAGACTATATCCAAAACAGGTGTTGGAGGCAAGAAAGCATGAAAGATAGGGGGCAATCCCTGGGGAGCGAAGCTGGTGGTGGGTGTGAAGGTGCCCGAAAAACCGCTATTTTGATGGCAGTCGGTTTATTGGTACTATTTTTTGCTTCAGGCCAAGTGTTTGCAGGGGGAGGTGCTGGTAGCGGTGTTGATGGTGGCGGTGCAGGTAGTGGAGTAGACGGTGGCGGTGCAGGTAGCGGCATTGATCCTGGTACGTACAATGGCGGTGGCGCTGGTAGCGGAGGCGATGGTGGTGGCGCTGGAAGTGGAGTAGACGGTGGCGGCGCTGGCAGCGGTTAGAACGGTAGACCTTAGCAAATAACCATTCAGCTGAATCGTGCCTATAGAAGTCATATAAAATCCGATACTGGGGTTCGTTAGATTCACTAATGTAAATTAGGCTATGATTCTTTTTCAGTTCTCCATCGGACAGTATAGGTGTATCCTATTTTCCCGTATTTAATAGCCCATATTATGCAAGCTCTACCTTCTTCTATGGATATTGTCGGTTTATTGCCCTCAGAAATATCTAGGATAATGCCTCCACTCGTTCTGATATTGGACCCCTCTGTATCTTTGATATGAACATTTCTTGGAAATTTGATCTTTATCAGGATATCTTTGCAATGATGCCTGCTGGTATAACTGTAATAATCCTCACCAATGGCTTTATAAGTCAAGGGCTGCAAATACCTCGCTTCAAATCCGAATTCCTCGTCCTTTTCTATGGGGTATTTAAACGGGATCTTGATCCACTTATATTTAGGATCATCGATTAGAACCTCGGGAATGAGCTCCTCACCTGTATTTAAATCGTTAATAACTAGGCCCATGTTTTCGAGCCCTATGGGTTTATCTGATAGTATTGATATCATTTTTTCTCGAAGCCTACCAACCTTGACCCTTGCCTTCAGAGTCTGATGAACATGACCGTTATTATCATTATCAATTTCAATTATGGAGGACCAGTAGTCCAAAATCAAGTCATCCACGGGTCCCAAGGACTCAGGATTCTTCTCTTCTTCTCCTATGTCATCAGCGATATAAAAACCCCCATATACCTATTTGGGAAGCCAATTCAGTATCTTTAATGGAAAGGGGCTTTTTTATTCCAGTGTATAAATATGTATCCCATGTTATTATAATCTTTTCACCCCAGTGTCTTTTTTTTCTGAACATGCACATAACCTCTATATTAATTCGGATTTTGAAGATGGCATATTTTTTACGAACTTTTCAAATGCCGCCGAGAAAATCCTATATTTCTTCTTTTCCTTGTTAACCAGATAACTGTCCTCCAAGTTCTCTAAAACACCCTTGCAATCCCTACCTGGGGATTTACCGGAGGCCAACCTCCACAGACATGTCTGTTCTCTTTTATCCACCTGTTTCCAAAAATATGCGAAATGTTTTTTATGCCGTTTTAAGAATATATCAAGATGTTTTTCTCCATCTTCAGGTTTTAATTTATTCCCATTCATTACCAAATTGAAGAAATAATCACAGGAAAGTTGAACTATAAAGGGATGGCCGCCACTCCATTTCTCTATCAAATTTCTCATATCACTTGAGAAAATCACCCCATTTTTTGCAGCCAGTCGGAAGAATCCCCTGATTTCTTCACGATTCATGGGCCCCAACCTGAAATCCTCAAAGTATCTGAAAAACGGTGAGGTTTTTATATCCTCTTGGAAAGTGAGCTCATAAATGCTTTTTTTGGAGGCGGTTATGAATGCAACCTGAAACCCAGGATTACCCGAAAGAGCCCGAAGTTGTCCGTAGAAACTGAAATCAAATGTGGGATTATTGGCTATGGATTCGAATTCATCGAACATGTATACAATTTTATAATCCCTTTCAGAAAGCGCACCAATAAGCCCTTCCAGATCCCTCATCTCAAAAAGGGATTTGTTGATCTCCTTGATGACATTCGGATTCTCGTCATTGATTTGTTTTATCTCCCCCTCGGAAATCAATCCCCCGTGAAGTACCTGTTGCGATGTTTGAGAAAACATCTCATAATAGAAATCTTCGATTTTGGTGTTTTCACCGAATCTTTGAAGGTCGTAGTATACGAAAATGTATTTTTTTGGATCCAAGTGATTTTTTCTTACCACCTCATTATGGGAGATATAATGCAAGAGGGAGGTTTTTCCTATTGCCCTTGGGCCAATTATTGAACAATCTTCAGTGTGCCTCAATCTGTCGAAGATGTGGGAAATCAAGCTCTCACGACCGATAAAGTGCTCAGTATCTTTAATAGGTCCCCTATGAAAAAACGGATTCTTTTTTATCTGTTTTACTTTTATCTCACCTCTTGTTCCTCTGACAAAGCGATGAATAAGTTCCTTTGTATATTCAAATTTTTCTGGATTAAGGGAATAATTGCTTATATCGCGCTTTTTTTCATGCACTAAAAGGCCATCTCTGAGGAGGGTTTCAAATGCTATCTCATAGCGTTCTTGATCATGCTTCGGCATGGAACTGATCAATTTCTTCTTCTCCAGATCCCCAGTAAGCTGGGCCACATAAAGAATATGTCCCATATTGTAGGCGAGATTGCCTGCTATCTTCTTTTTCTTTTCGTGTTTTGTGCGACTTTTCGTGGTCATTGATATCCTCGTTTTCTTCTGCTACTGAACCCTTTCTAAGGTTTTTTGGTGTAATAATTACATCATTTATAATCTTTACTGTTCAATTTACAGTAATAAGTAAAGTATTTATTCACCTATAAAGATATCGCTGCGTAAAATACCCTAAAATAGGCGAAAACATACCGAAAGGCCTATGAACCTACAATTTATACGGCATAGAGGGAGAATAATATGTTTAAAGATGTAATTGGTGACATTCCTGAATCGAGAATTCTTGACTATCTACTTCTTCATCCTCATACGGGCCATACCCTCGCTAAAATAATAGGTGGAACAGAACTCAACTTTAGAACCGCCCAAAGGAGGATCGAGAACCTTGTTGACCTTGGGGTCGTAGAGGTTTCGCATGAGGATAAAAAATCTAAATATTATATAATCAACACTGAGCACCTGGTAAATGAGTTCGAAAAAATATCAGATTTATGGAGAAAATTTTAACTGTATAAAGAACATTTAGTCGTTAGTAAAATGAATCAGTTTTTTCAAAAAGAAAAATTTTAGCTTCTCTATGCTATTCCTCCAATATCATGTTGTAGCTTTTACAGTTTATTATTGCACTGATTACAATAAAATTTGGAAAGCTTTATATATCTTGGTTCTATGTAAGTATCAAGAGAACATTGGCACAATGATTTCCAAAAGAGCGCGAAGGAGTTGCCATAAATACACCTACCTGGTAAGAAGAAAAGGGAGGAGCATGAGATGAAGAGAATATGGTGTGTTAACGAACGTGTTCTAGAAAGAGAGGATGGACTTTGGTGGCTGAACAAGGAGCAACATGAATTTAATGAAAAATGTCGAACACCCATGTCCATCGCCCTGAGAAATGGGGATATCTCGAGGGTGCTAGATGTAAAATCGGACGGATTATCAACTACTGGGAAAAGGGGGTGGAATTTTTGAGAACAACAACTATCATCGAAAGTGGGACATCTTCTATGTCAAAAAAAGAGATCGACTATAATCCAGTCAAGATATCAAATCTCATCAGCGATAAATACGTTTCAAAGATACTAATGAGCACCTATAAAAAACCCAAATCGGTCCAAACAATCAGTGCGACCTATGGAATCCCAATTGCAGTTTGTTATAGAAAAGTGCGCCAACTGGAAGACCTGGGATTCCTAAGATGTATAGGTGACAAACTCAACGGCAATGGAAAGCGGGTTAAACTCTACCAATCCCAGATCGTGAACGCCCATTTCTTCCTGGAGAAGGGAAAGTTCAGGGCTAGAGTGCAGTTGTCTTCAGGGATAGTCGATGATTTTGGAGGCAGTTGGTCGCTTCTGGACGAAAGTACATCATGACTCTACAAACCAGGGGACAAATAACTGATCCCTAGTATGTCCCCTCTCTTTTATCATGTCGGTTTGATTTTTTCTTCGATATTTTGTATTGACAAGAGAGTGCAATCTGCCAGTTCTCCGATCTCCTTTGGACTCAGTCTCTCCACCCTTTCATCTTTAAATGGCAGTTCATTTATTATGTATTTTAAAGCTGATTTACCATCGATCCCTTTATTTCCGAGTTGGCTTGCAATCAGACTTGCCAAGGAGTTCTTGATCTTCTTTCTCCTCTGACTAAAAAGCGCTTCTACCACTTTAAAAAACCAATTCTCGCTTACCACGGAAAACGGCGGACTGCGCAAGGTCAATTTGACTATTGCACTGTCTACATTGGGTTTTGGACGAAAAGCTTCCCTTGATACAAATTCCATTAGTTTACACTCTGCATTGTAATACACATTTACAGAAAGACGGGAGTAGTTTTTATCCCCGGCATTAGCAATCATTCTCAGTGCAAATTCCTTTTGGTACATCAATATGGCCCTGCTAAACTCAAGGTTTAAGAGCTTGAATGTCACAGGGGAAGAAATCTGATATGGAAGATTTGACACAACAACTTGGAATTTTGGAATGTCAATGTCCATGACATCCGCATTTATGAGTTCAACATTGGGAGGGATTTTGTTTTTGAGATGCGAATACAGCCGATAATCCTTTTCTATGGCCACAACCCTATCTGCTCTCTCAGCTAGTTTCAAGGTTAATGCCCCAAGGCCGGGCCCTATTTCAAGAACAGTTTCTTTTCCTGTAAGTTCTGCATAGTCCACTTGCCTTTTTATAACATCCTCATTAGAAAGAATATACTGCCCCTTCCTTTTGTCCAGCTCGATTTTATTCATGTCAATTTTTTTCTCCATACAAAGATCTTGGGCTTCATGAATCTAGGACGATATGACTATTTCGGTGAAAAATGTTGGATGATACCGAATTTTGGTATTAGCTTTGGATCGATTACAATATCGGGGCCAATTTAGCCTTTGGATATCCATTTTCGCAGGCAATCTCTAGGGCGTACAGCTCTGTATGTGGTTTCTCACAGTAAACAACGGTTGTGCCGCCAATGTTCTCGAACTTTATGTGAGTGCGAGTTAGATCCGCGAGCCTCTGTGTTGACATTGTTGAAGGTGTGGTTATGCCTACGAAGATGTCTCCCATCCGTCTTATGAACATCATGACATCTGATAGATCTTCAACAAGATTACCTGTGGGATATATTGACTCCATGGTATCGAAACCAGCTAAAAGCAGCAAAGGGGAATCAGATTTAGATAGTTCGTATTTAGCTGTCCTCCATTCCAGGTCCTGGCTCACATCCTTTCCTTCGATATGATGGAACAATCCTTCTGCGCCGCCCTCCCCGTACTTCTCGTAAATCCGAACATTATCCTCCAATGCGTGATCCTTGAGATAGGGATTGAGCGCTTCTTTGACTGTTTTACTTGTAGCCTTTTTTGCAGGTATCCACACAACTCCCCGATTCTTAGATGCGAAATTGTAAACCAAGGAATGCTCGATAATATCTGCATGTTCGGTTTGTATGTTGTCTCCTATCTCGATCATATTTAAGCTGCCTCTTCTAAGTCCCCCACCCAGCAATTCATCAAGCTCCTTGCACCCGGTTGAAACCATGAGTTCATTTGGATCTGGTAGCGGTTGCCATTTACCCGTGTAGGTGGAACCATTGAGCTGCTGCGGTCCAAAAACCATCAACCTTCCACCCAATAGGGTATAAAGATATTTGGAATGCGGAATCTCACAGCCCCTGAGCTTCTGTATGTCCATCATCCTGATCCTTCTTCCGTTCCTGTCGCTGGTATGGAACATGGAAATTACTCCATCTCCGAGATAGTCAAGTGCAGTTTCCTT
>CP070751.1:2385539-2391144 GCA_020348445.1 Thermoplasmata archaeon | reverse complement strand
ACGCGGGTGATATAAGATGAAGGAATCCCTAATCGTTTCAAGCAAATGGCCAGGGTATACTCACTCCCGGCCATGGACAGGTGCACGAGGCGCGTTCGTTCAGGACGCTCCATGTCAGCTGGCGTCTCTCGCAGCATGACCTCCCCAAACGTAACAAAGGCAGATCCCTTGCCTTCGAACTCCTTTAAATCGTCTTTCGTTATGTCGTAACTCAAGATTCCTGACATGTTTCTTCACTCCAACATGAATATGATGACTCGGCAAAAAATCATTTTACCGGTCATGGTGAAAAGCGAAGGGATGAAGCAAATTCCTCTGAATTCATATACTTGAACTCAACGATATTGTTTCGCGTAGTTTATCCTGAGCGCAGCCTAAGAGTTCGCAATGATGTTCTTCTCGATTTTTTCGAATGCATCAAGCATAGCACACGCAAGTTTTAGCTTATCTCCCAGAAACATGAAGCTCCTAGTCGAGCCCCCATTTCTTGTTGAATTCTTTGAACTCCCCAGGATCGAGAGTTCCTCTCCCTTTTAACTCCGGCCAGTCCGCTTCATATCGGTGTGCGCGGAAAATCTGAACGTTCTTGACTCCTTTGAAATCAAAAACAAACGGACTGTTCCATTCCCAACAGATTTCTCCTTCTGAGGTCACCTCAAGAATCCGACCGCTTTCGCCTTCGCAAATAAGCGTATTTCCGTTGGCTAGGCGCTCGCATCCTCCGATGTGACCGGAAAGAAGGCTGAATACCGGTGAAGGCAAATATTGCCAGATGACTTCGTTCGTTTTCGTGCTCACTTCGACGATTCTGGTTTTCCCCTGAACAGGGTGATGGGTGCCGTTATCAAAGATCAATACATTTTCATCAGATGTGAAGGTTGGATCATGCTGGTGGCTGATGAACGGGCGGCCCCACTTCCACTTGATATCACCGTCAGGCCAACTGATGATCATGACCAAGCTCAGTTCTCGAAAGCTCAGCAATACCTTCCTGCCATCTGGGGAGGCCTGAACAGCATTTGCGTGGCTCCATTCCCCGGGAAAACATAAAGGGCAAATTCTATCGGTCTCAGGGTCCAGATGGTCGTAGGCATGCCAAATATGTACCTGTTTACCGGCAGGGTCGATCTCCCACACGGCATCAGTCAGCATACCCTGAAGCCGGGGTCTACCGCCGACGCCCATACCCTGGAGTACCATAGATCTGAAATCAGGCTCGCTGTTGAACCACTCTACCATCTCGGGGGTTAAACCGCCCTTTATTCTCGGGATTAGGTTTTCGGGCACCAGTTCCCAGACCAGGACCAAAGTGTTGCCATTGGGCAGACGGCACATATCATGGTGAAAAACCTTACTTTCCCATCGCCATATTTCCTTTGATTCCCAATCCAGTTCCAAAAGGATGTCCGCACTTCCGGCGGGCTCTCCCACGCCGACACCGGTCTCTATCAGGGGTTGCCCCCTGACCAGGAGGTTGCCGCCCGGAAGGATGTATCCATATCCCGGTTGAAAGCCGGGAACCTTCCATATGTGAACGACACGACCCGTTTCATCAAGTAAATATACGGCATCGCCACCAATGGAAGCTATCAGTGTGTATCCACCAGAGGACCGCGAATCTTTATAAGTGAGTCCCGTGAGCCGAAAAGGTGACCAACCCATGATTCTAACCTCCGAATGCAGCTTCCGGTTGCTAGATGCGCAGGGCCAAAATCCCGTCGCAAAACAGACAACCCTATTTCTCGTGGTACGGGATCCTGGTTGCCCAGTCCCATAGCTTTTCTCCTTTTCTAACCTCCGGCAAGGGTATAGAGCAACACCAGGCGATCACCGACCTTCACCTTTGTGTCGAGGCCGTCAAGGAGGTCTGAATGGACTTCATTCAGTATGATCAACGCATTCCCTTT
This sequence comes from Thermoplasmata archaeon, assembly GCA_020348445.1. Classification (GTDB taxonomy): domain Archaea; phylum Thermoplasmatota; class Thermoplasmata. The sequence continues at coordinate 2,389,237 of CP070751.1, read as the reverse complement.
AAGCCTTCCGCTCTTGCGATCCAGGATCAGGTTTTCAAGCTGCTCATCGCCCGCCACAAGCTCCGAAAGAACATCACGAAGTGTATAGCTTCCCGATTCTTCAGGGATACATAGCCGAAGACAATGATACGGATTCTCAGCACTTTGCTCCTCAAAACCGAAGATTGATCCTGGGATCATCTCGATTTCCAAATAGTTCTTGTTGAAGAAACGACCTCTACTCAATCGTAACAAATCCTGGGTGAATTCTCGGTAAGCCCTGTCAGATCTCTGATCGAAGACCTCATACAAAGCACCGCAGCAAGAGGATCACATAAGGGCTTTCACAACTCAGCGATCAGATGCTCCAGCCCCAATGCCCGCAAAGTCTCGGGGAGTGGCTTCCCAGAGACCACGTCCCATCCCATATGGGTGTAATAGTTCCTCACTAAGTCATCCCACACCGGCATAATTTCTTTTCCCTTTACGGGACCATCCACCGGTGTCGAGCCGTAGCGGGATGAAGGCCTCTCCGAATCCCTCTTTAAACCATGTTTTATATTGAAAACACGAAGCTGATTGATTGCCCTTTTCCCAACCGCTATGGCGCGTTTGAGATCCATTTCCCATCCTGTCGCAGCTTCCACGCATTCAATGGTCATGAACGGGTTTTTAATACACATTTGGCAGACGCCTAAACAGTCCGTGAACTGGACCCAGCCACTTACCAGGGCCATATTTCTGGGTACCTCTTTAGGAGAAAAGTGATTTTCCACCGGAGGTTCCCCTAAGAGATCAGGCCGTAGGGGGCCTGCCGTGGACTCTATGGTTCCCGTGTCGCTCAGGCAAGTGTCGATAAGTTCAGACCATCTGGCTCGATGGTCGTGACCGCGTGGCGTATTGCCCTTATGGGTATAGACGGCCAATTGGGCAGCCTCGCCACCAATATGTTCTGAAGCACGTTTCACGCCTTCGGCTAGGATATCCCCAAATCCTTCACGGTTCGCAATCTTTTGTAGCATTTTTCGAGTCGCTTCAGCATTCCCCCAGATCATCTCAAGACCGTCGGTATCCTTCTTCGTCAAAAGCCCCTTTTCAAAGCACTCCATTACCCATGCAATCGTCCATCCGGATTCATTTACATCCAATCCCATGCGATCTGTCATATTCGAAAGCATCACGACAGTCCCTGGTTCTTTATGGGCTGTTAGTGCCCCCCACGCAGCGGCACATTCATATTCGGGCTCTTCCGCCTCTAGGCCTTCGTAGGGTCCCTCTGTGACTCGGACATGATGGACATGACGAAGACCGCAGGCCCAACAGGGTTTTGCGTTGGTTTCAAAGTGAGTCCGCATATATTCGCCCGTCAGTTTTTCGTAATCTTCGATAATATTCGTAGTGTAATTCTTTATTGGTAGCCAGCCAGCTTTTGCAGCTATACGAAAAAGATTGTTTGTCCCCCACTTATAAAGCCTTCCATTATTGAATCTTTTCGCATCCTCCAAAAGTTTCTTGGAAAGAATTAAAATCCTTTCCTTGTCTTTTATTGGTGGGCGCAGGCTTCCACAATGGACAGCGATCGCTTTAAGGTTCTTGGAACCCATGACCGCTCCCAGACCGTTGTGGGCAGCCACATGTCCACCATCACCAACGAGTGCGGCAAACCGGACTAGATTCTCTCCAGCAGGTCCAATGGCATACACGCTCAGTTTCCTACCCATGTTCAATTCTTTCTTGATCGCCTCTTCGGTCTCTAACGTATCATTTCCCATCAAATGGGTGGCATCTTTGAATTCTACCTCGCCATCATGGATGAAGAGGTAAGTGGGACTTGATGCGCGGCCATGGATGATAAGGCCGTCAAATCCTGAGAATCGAAGGAAGGCACCGAAGAAGCCATTGGCCTGCGTGGATGCACCCATATTGGTCATGGGACCTTTACTGAGGGCACAGAAGGTACCGGAGCCTGAAATCCTAGTCCCTGCAAAAGGACCAGTCATTAGGATTAAGCGGTTCTCTGGTGAAGACCATTCCACTCCTGGTGGGACCTCCTCATAAAGGCTTTTGGCTCCAAGGGAAACGCCTCCTATATATTTCTTGTAAGTGCCTTCATCTAATTCATCCTTCCAAATCCTCTTTTCTGAAAGGTCCACTCGAAGAATTTTCCCCATATAGCCGAAAATCGGTCCTCTGTTCATGCTATCCCCTTGTATTGGGTCCGTTCAAAGATTTCCTCCACTCTTGATTCGCCGGGCATTTGGTTGAAAAATACAATGCAGATCACATTCCAACAATGGCTCACCAAGCTAACTCCGCCTACCAGCAAATAAGTCAGATGGCCTTCAACCAGTCTATTTCTATGCAGCATGAGATGGGACTGGCTCGAAGACATCGTGCCAATCCAAAAACAACTCGTCTCTTTAGGACCATGAAATGGAAAACATTCAAATTCCTAATTTTAAATCGAGCAGGGAGAATAGCCTGGGATGACGGTAAAAAAGTATTATATCTGACCTACAATAAAGCAACAAAACAACTCTTTAATCAGATTGCTGATTCTTTAAAACGGTAAGAATTTAAGAAAGCAGCCTAATTTTTCGCTCCATTAGGGTAACACTCTCAACACATCGTTTCGTTCCAGCCCATGTCTGGTAATTTTTGAGTTATCCTGTGCCTTTTTTTACTGGTCGGTTTGAGGCGAAGCTGCATTAGAGCCAGGGAATAAAACGATCAAAAAATTGTGTCTCCATTTTCTGTATTGAAGAGATGTATCCTTATCATCGATCTCCTGGTTCACCCTGTTGACTGCAACCACATTGCCGTACTTCTTGGTGACCTCTTTGAGCATAAGTTTTTTCATGACTACTCCGATCAATGATCAGCGCATGCCCAAGAATCCGAGTCTGTCAGATATAGTTTTTGCCGTTGATTTAACGGCGTGAACATACTCGTTTTCCATCTTTTCTCGGGTCATTCGAAAAAGCGGGCCGGAAATACTGATTGCGGCGATCACCGAATCATTTCGATCACGAATTGGAGCAGCTACACATCTTACATCATGCTCGTGTTCAGAATCATCAATTGCATATCCCTGTTCTCTGATCCTTTTCAAATTGAGTTTCAATTCAATGGGATCACATATCGTGTTGGGTGTGTAGCGTTTCAATTCAACGGCACGGAAGAAACGCTCAAGTTCATCCTCTTCAATATGAGCGAGTAATATCTTTCCCACCCCCGTACAATAGGCCGGTGAAGTGCTCCCGATTCTTGAAATCATCCTTATGGACTGCGGACTCTCCACCTTGTCCAGATAAAACACCCGGAATTCATTGAGGATGGCCAGGTGAACCGTTTCCTGGCATAGGGTGACCAACTTTGAAAGCTGGGGCATCGCTTCCCGATGAAGATCGACCTGACCGATATAGACATTTCCGATTCGAAAAATCCGGTAAGTAAGTCTGTACTCCTTAGATTTACTGTCCCTCTCAAGGAAACCTGTTTTCTCAAGAGTATAAAGAAGCCTGGTTAAGGCACCTTTATTAAGCCCCAACTTCTTCGATAGTTCTGCGTTCGTGTAGGCAGCTTTCTGAGGCGTGAACGACTCAAGAATTTGATTCGCCCTCAACACACTGTTGATCAGGTATCGATCAGATGACATACCTAATACCTCTTTAGTTTCATATTTGTAACCTAGTCGCATTTTTTATTTTTGTTGTCAA
>CP070751.1:2380420-2385439 GCA_020348445.1 Thermoplasmata archaeon | reverse complement strand
AAGATTAAGTTTCCACTACGCTGGGTTCTACTAACGGGAATCGCAAAATGTCTGCCAAATAGAGTTTTCAGGATGAAATGAAATTTCATATGAAGCGTTCCGAGCAAGTAGGGGATGGCCAGCGCAGGAACGCAAAGGTTAGGGGAGGATGAAGGTAAGAAAGGGCACAACAGCCGAATATAAGCGTAGCTCCGAGCCTTAGTTGCGAGAGAATTTATGAACGACGCAAGCAACTGTGGAAGCTCTGCTTCGTAGCGAGGTTACGACCGAGCGGAGAAGTTGTGACCGGCGGGAGCAATCGTTAGCGACTGCCAGTATACACTTGGCAAAGCGTACGACGGTAGTGGCAAAACCTTTATGTCCGCAGGACAATAATGGTTTTAGGGATGGGGCTTAAAGGCGAGGCGATAATAAATGAAGGGTTTTTTATGACTTGGAAAGAGATATTATTAACAATAACATTCTTATTGATAGGTATTGTCCTTCTTTACACTTCATATTTGATCCTTTCTGGAAAAATTAAACAACCAGAAAATCGTAAAAGCAAATATGATAAGATTTTCTTTTTAGGTTCTTTAATATTTCTTATATTTGCATTAATTTTTCTTATAATTATTGAGAAATATATTTTTGCATTATTTGATATATTTCTTATAATATTCTTTGGCTCATCCACGCTTAAGATATTTAGCATGGACCGAAATAAAAAACCCGATTCCCACTAGAGCATCGCCTTCGATGCGAGAGCGATTTCAAATCGACGCAAGCATCTGTGGAAGCTCCTCTTCGGAGCGAGCCGACGGGGCGAGCGGAGAAGTTGCGACGAGAGTGAACATTGATATACTCTTTGATGTATAATCATGGGACTAGGAGCAATCGGTACACTGAAGGAGTGGCACAAACCGTTTAAGTATGGAAACACATTAAAGGTTTGTAGGGTTGGGGCTTAAAGGCGAGGAGGTAACAACCTATACAACTGAGCCATTAAATGCGATAAATTATGGAGGATATATTTTGATTGAAAATGATTATTCATTCAATAAAATTATGAAAAAATATAATATATTACTAATAGTAATGATACCAATATATATCGCTTGTATATATTTTACAATTATTATTGAAAATAAATTACGATATGTGTACCTATTTTTGGCATTTTTTTTATTATCATTACATTTTATATCTATATTCTTTTTTAAGTATCGAATTGATCATAATTTATCTATTAAAGACAAATCAAAATGGCTTAAAACATATGTAATTATTTTGATAACTGTTTCGATAATTTATATTCTTATAGTTAATATTATTATCTTTGTTATATAATGGCGAATAAAAGATTAAGGTTGTTACCGACCGCCTTCGATGCGAGAGCAACCTATCAGCGATGCAAGCATCTGTGGAAGCTCCCCATCGGAGCGAAGGTTACGACCGAGCGGAGATGTTGCGAAGCCGAAGGCTGAGCAATCGTGAGCGGTTATTAGCAATTAATAACAAAGCGAGGAAGGGCAGTGGCAAAACCTTTATGTCCGTAGGACAATAATGGTTTTAGGGGCGAACGAGCAGGTGGAGAAGGTAATAGCAAAATAAGCCAGCGCAGTGAGCGAACGGGGCTTAAGGAGGCGGCTAGCGAATAAAAGAGGAGGTGGTGTGTCTAATGGTTGTATGTCCAAAATGTAAAAGTGAAATTTCATCTATGAAATTAATTTATTCCAGATCTATTAAATGTATGTCATGCTCGACTAATCTAAAAGCAAAAGATAAAAGATATAGTATAATAGTAGCTTTTATATTAGTTGCTATAAATGGAGTAATCAGCTTTTTTATAATTCGAAATTGGTTTGACACAGGAGAATTAATCTATTTTTGGTTTTTAATACTTTTTTTTCTGCTAGTATTTTTTGAATGTTGGGCGATGTCTACCAAGTTAGTGAAATTAGAAGTTGCTAAACCACTTCAAGATATAAAATCTCCCACACCACCACCGTTCAATATAAGCTAGCCGCCTCCCGCTCCGAGCAGGTAGGGGAGCACCAATAGTACCAGGTCCATTTTCGGATTTCGAAGAAATTTGAAAATTCAGATGGCGAGCAAAGCGAGACATCAGAAGCGCAGAGGCGAAAGGCTAGAGGGTGGAAAGTGAAGCCTCGCCTGGAGGTAGGACGAGGGTCCGTTAAGCCGGAAGGTTGCTTCCGGACCAATAGCATTTATTAGGAAGTAATCCTTAGCGGTTGTTAGTAATGAACAACAGAGCGAAGAACGAGGTCGTCACTTAAAGGAGGCGGCGAGTTAATAAAAATAATTATACTCCCTCTAATTGTAACATGTAATTAACATGTAAACATAACCTTTAAATCTTCTCATTATAATTTTACATTGAACGGGATGTTGATGTGCATGAAATTGCATTGGATAGCTGCAATGGTAATATTAATATTATTTCCGTTAACTGGTTGTATTGATAATGGTCAAGAAACAACTTATGATATAGATATTGGCTATATCTCTGTATGGGAGGGTGTAACGACAGAAGAATATCCGACATCATTTGGCGATTTTACGCATCATATGTTTTCAAAACATGATCTACTATTGATATCTTCTAGTGATGACGATCATAAGATTACTCAATCTCAGGAGACTGAGCAGGTAGATGGGTATCCTTATAATTTCTATATATGCTCAATAAATAAAACGATTAACTCAATAAGAATTCAATGGGAAGGTTATGCTAGTCAACCTTTTATGGGTAATGCGGAACAGAAATTGGATATATATATTTGGAATGTTGATGAATTAAAATGGGATAAAATAATTTCCCAGAAATGGGAAGGGAATGATGAAATGGATAAAATATTGAAGAAAGATATACAAAATGTTACAAATTATATTTCTGATAAAAATACATTGTATATTCTAATTATTGGTCCATTTGGAGCTGGAAATTCAACTGCAACATTAGCTACAGATTTTATTGAGATAAAAGGTGCTTAATCGCTAATTTCAGAAAAGATTTAAACTCGCCGCCTCCCGCCCCGAGCAGGGGGGCAGGGTCCAGCGCAGGAGCGAAAGGTTAGGGGAGGTAGGATGCCTCGCCCGGAGTTGCAGGGATGGCCGTTTGCACGACGGGTTGGAGGTGGCACCTGTTAGTGACGGCAAAACCTCCAATCGCATGTGAGCGGGTACATCAAGGATCCGAGACCGAAGGTCGAGGAAAACCCGAAGGGGCGAACGAAGTGAGCATGCGACGAAGGAGCATTTTTCCGTGAACGCTTTTGGAAAAAGGGTTCGACGGGAGCGAATGTTCACGGCGAGGTGGTTTGTGAAGGAGGACGAAAGATATTAAGCATTGGAAATACATATTGAGGACGACTGAGCCAAGGTTGGGGCTTAAGGAGGCGGTGGTGAGTATAAATAGAGGGACACGATTTTTTATGGCATTTGGGAATGATACAGAAAGATATATATACTTTGTATATACATTATATATTGATAGGAATGGATATACACAAACTTCCCATTAAGTTTAAAACCCATGCGGCATTGAGATTAATTAAACGATTTGACATGAATATAGAAGAATTCCGACATTTTCTCAAAACAGGGAAAATGGTCAAAAAACCGAAAAAAGATGGGAATATTGGAATTATCCAGAGAAAAATCGGAGATGATCAAATACAGATTGTATTTACAATTAGAAAAAAAACATTATGGATAATTACTGTAGAAGGAGGTGAAAAAGAATGACCAAATGCCCCTCTTGTGATTCAAGCATGAAGAAAGATAAAAAAGAAATCGAACCTGGTATATTTGCTACAGTCGAAATATGCCCAAAGTGTAATGATGATTGGATTGATGAAAAAGAATATACAAGATTGTATAACTTATTTAAGCGAAAAGCATTCAAGGTAGGGGGAAGTATTGCAGTGCGTATCCCTAAAGAAATTAGTGATGCCATACCAATTCACGAAGGCGATGAAGTTTCATTTAAAATATCTAAAGGTAAGATTATAATTGAGCCCACATAATTTTATCTCTAGTTCTATGATTTTGTGTCCCAGAAATAATTATAACCACCGCCTCCCGCTCCGAGCAGGTAGGGGTGTACCAATTGCACAGGGTCCAGCGCAGGAGCGGAAGGCTAGAGGGGAGGAGAAGATGCCCCGCTTTTTTGTAGGCCGAGGGGCCGTTAAGCAAAAAAGTTACTTCCACGATAATAGCATTTATAAGGAAGTAATCCTTAGTGTATGCTAGAGATGACTAGCAAAGCGCAGGGCGGGGTCATCACTTAAAGGAGGCGGTGCCCGAAGTAAATCAGGAGGGTGAAAAATTGAAAGAGAGCAATGTGATTAGATTTTATGCGATATCGCTTTTACTACCAGCAATCTTATTAGGAGTATCTATTGGCTTTGCACTTAAAAACGATATTCAAAAAGCATCTCTGATACTAATGGCAACATGCATTATTGGTATTATTGTTATTGTAATTGGAGGCAGACCATATCAGAAAGTAATGAAAAGTTTAGATAAATCCTAATAGATCACAATATAATATATTTTTAAGGGCACCGCCTCCTGCCTCGAGCAGGTAGGGGCTAACCAACTGTACCAGGTCCAGCGCAGAGGCGAAAGGCTAGAGGGAGGAAAGTGAAGCCTCGCCTGGAGGTAGGACGAGGGTCCGTTAAGTTGGGAATTTATGACTTTAGGCATTTATCAGTGGAATAAATTAACAACTGAGTGCTCCAGAATGGAGCACGGAGCCGGAGGGTTACTTCTGGACCAATAGCATTTATTAGGAAGTAATCCTTAGCGGTTATGGGTGATGAACAACAGAGCGAAGAACGAGGTCGTCACTTGAAGGCGAGGCGAAGGCGACGATATTTGAGGAGCGACCAATTTTTACATAAATAGAAAGCTTTATATGATATCAGGATAATATCATATTGATATCTATGGCTGAATCTCAAGTTATATTTAGAATAGAAAAAGATCTGCTTGATCAACTTGATAGTAGAT
>CP070751.1:2361505-2380320 GCA_020348445.1 Thermoplasmata archaeon | reverse complement strand
CAAGTCGGCCGCTTGTCAAGAGCAACGTCGCGGCGAGCGTAACGTTTATCTCAAGTTTTGTCAAGTCGCGGAAAATGGGAGGGAAAATCGGCCGTAAATGCCTGTTTTTATTGGCGTTTTTTTCGGTATGGGTTAAGACTCGAGCGAAAACTTGGCACGATTTTTGGCGGGGATTATTGGTAAATTATTTTGCGCTGATATTTTCCCTTGACACCGAAATTTTTTTATGGTGGGGCTTGACAAGAGGGAAAAAATATGCCTAGACACCGCTACCAGTCTCGCGGCTATCGCGGCCATAATCCGCGCCAGGATGATAACCAAAAGGAGCTAGTCGCAGCGCTCGAGCAGATACCAGGGATCGAGGTCGTCGTTATCGGTAAGCCGGTCGACCTGGTCGTCGGCTATAACGGTATTACGCACTTATGGGAGGTAAAAAATCCCGCAGGTAAAAACCGGCTCGAGCCTGACCAGGCGGACTTTATCGAAACGTGGACGGGTCGGCCGGTCGCTATTGTGCGAGACCTGGGAGACTGCCTCCGCGAGCTCGGCTTATAGCTCGTCGAGTAAATCGAGCAGACCGGGACGGAGCGCCTTACTCTCCGAGGTCGTCGTCCGATCCTGGCTCTCGGCTAAAACTTTCCGGTAGCGTTTCTGCTGCTTGCTCGGATTCGCTTCGACCCAGTAAGGAATTTGGACGGTAGCCTCGTCGTGCGAGTTTCCGATGTAAGGGTTCCTCCTCCGGTATGCGCTCGAGAGCTTTCTCCATAGTGTCGATATCATATCCATACCTCATGGCGACGTAAGTCGCGTTTCTCGTCTGCTTCAAAAGAGCCCAGGCTAACTCCCTCCTGGTCGGCGCGGACTCTGCGTACTTTTCCAGGTCCGGAGGTCGACTGTAGGTACTTGTTTCCTGGTCGTTATCGCTCATTTTTTCCAAAAAAAAACCAAAAAAAACCGCGCCAGAGCTAATAGGAGCCTCGTGGCGCGGCGCAAGGGTAGGCCCTAGCCTTACTATTCCCTCCTGCTAGGTCTCGTCCTCGGGGCTTACAAGCCGGTAGACAGCGTATCGCTTCCCGCGCTGGTTTCTCCAGTCGGTCTCGATATTAAGCCCATTTTGCCGGAGTTTCCAGATAACGTGCGAGAGGCGCATACACCCGTAATCGCGGAGCGCGGATAGCTGCGAGACCTTACCTCCTGCCTCGAGCTCGCGTTTTATCATCGTGACCTGGCTCACGACTCGGACTCCTCGTCCTCCTCTTTCTGCGGCTCCTCGTCGCGTACCTGGACCTCCCAGGCTATCGCGGCGTAAGTCCCGTAATCGGAGTCGAGACGCTGCGCGATAGCGGATTGCAGCGCGGCGCGAGTGATAGCTCCGAGAGCCTCGTCGGACATTTTTTCGAGGTCCCAAAGTCCGGCGCGAGAATAGTCGATTTTTAGATATGCGTTCATTAGTCGGTTTCCTTTTCGTTATGCGGGAAAGAGAGTACAGCGGAGAGCCGGTCCCGCTTTCGGCTCTTATAGGTTTCTGCCAGGTCCTCGAGCTCGGAGATAGCGTTATCGAGCCAGAGGTCTCCGCGTAGCTTATCCATGCGGCGACACCAAAGCTCGAGCTCTTTCGCTTCGGCTTTAGCCTGGTCTGCCAGGTCGCGGAATCCCTCGACGACCTCGGCGAGCTTTTCGAGCTCCCGTCGGACTGCGAGGTTTTGCTTTTCTTTCTCGTTCATGGGTCGGTTTCCTTTGGTCGGTTTTCCCCTGGGGGACCTCTATTATGGATTTTTTTAAAAAAAAAATCTAGAAAAATCGGCTTGTAATTTTGGGCGGTATTTCACAGAATCGGAGACCGCTCGAGAGCACCGATCCGGCCGGTCTATCCTGACCGGACGTATCTCTCTCGGCGTCCTGCCTCGAGTGCTCGCTCGCGGCCAGGATCGGCAGCGGAGTCCGCCTTGTGCTCCCATCCGTAAAAGCGAGGTATGAGCGATAAAACCCAGGCTCCGTCGACCCTACGACCTGGTGGGGAGCCGCTCGAGGATCGAGTGAGGCATAACCGACGATATCGGGATTACAAAGGCTCGGCCGCGTGGTCGTAGGCTCCCCGGTATGGGTTCCTTATCGCCGAAAAAATCGGCTTTACAATAACCGGCTTTACTGATACGGTCCGGCGGGAGCGGGGAGCTTGTCCGGTCCCTCGACCTGCGGAGCGTTTTTCCGGTCGGTTTTTCTCTCCGAGGCTCCCTCGCTCTTTTCTTAAAGAGCGATACTAACGAGCGATATCTCTTGTCGGATTATTACCGTTATCCTCCGGAGCCCGATTTCCCCCAGGAGAGGGTACTCTCCCGAGAGCTCGTCTCGACGGAGAGTCCCTCCCTCACCCTCCGACCGTACCAGGCGGAAGCGCGGCGAGCTTTCGACCGAGGTCTCCGTCGGCAACTAAGGGTATGGCATAGGCGAGCCGGTAAGGATATCGAGGCGCTCGACCTCGCCGGTCGAGAGATGCAGCGGAATCCCGGTAATTACTGGCATTTATATCCGACCCATACCCAGGCGCGTAGAAGTATCTGGAACGGAATCGACCCGCGAGCTCGCGTTAAGTTTCTCGACCGCGCCTTTCCGCAGGAGCTCCGCAAGTCGACGCTTAAGCAGGATATGACTATCGAGTATAAAAACGGCTCGATATGGCAGCTATGCGGGAGCGACCGATACGATTCCCTGGTCGGCGCGAATCCGGCCGGAGTGGTCGTCTCAGAGTGGGCTCTCTGCGATCCGAGAGCCTGGGATTACATTCGGCCGATTTTGAGGGAGAACGGTGGCTGGATAATCTTTATCACGACTCTCAGAGGCAAAAACCACGCTTATAGGATGATGCAAAAGCTCCGCGATCATCCGGACTGGTACGTCGACGTAAGGACGGTCGACGATACGACGGACATTAACGGAAAGCCGATCCTCTCGCCGGCGGATATCGAGGCGGAGCGCTCGGAGGGTATGTCCGAGGCTATGATCCGCCAGGAGTATTACTGCGATCCGATAGCCTCGCTCCCTGGCGCAATCTACGGAAAGAGCTTCGATTCCCTGGTCGAGATGCAGCGGCTCGGAAATTTCCCTTACGACTCGTCGCGGCCGGTTATCGCAGCCTGGTCCCTCGAGAATCACGACCAATACACCGCGACCTTTTGGCAGTCTCGCGGCTCCGCGTCGACCCTGGTCGGCTGCGCGTCGTATCCTTTCGAGTCGCTCGGCGACTGTATCGACCAGGCAAAGCACGAGCTCCCCTGGCGTTATATTGCGCGGCATATCATCCCGCCAGCGACTCCGGCCGAGGTCGTCGAGGCTTTCGAGAATCGCGGCGAGATAACCGACGCGGCTCCCGAGCTCGAAACTCCGTACTCGACGACCAGGGAGCAATTAGCGACGTTTTATATTGATAACGAGCCGCGCTCGTGGACCGATAATGAGCCGAATAACGAGAACGTCGTCGACTCGCTCCTCGGTTATCGTTTCTCTCCGGCTCGAGCCGGTCAGAGCTTTACTAACGAGCCGGTAAATTCCTGGGAGAAGCATTACGCTCGGTCGGTCGAGGTTTTCGCTACGCACCGCGCTAGCGAGCCGCTCGAGGTCGGCGGCTGGCATAACGCGCCGAGCACCGAAGCGCACGACTCGAGGGTTATATGAGCGACTTACGAGAGTTAGGGACAAAAATCCGGCAACTATTACACGAGTGCGCCGGATGGGACGCCGACCAGATTAGCCAGGATCGTATCGAGGCTATTGGTTACTATTTCCAGAGAGAGCGCGGCGACGAGGCAGCGGGTCGGAGTAACGTTATCTCGAACGACGTTAGCTCGATGGTCGAGGCTAATCTCGCGCAGATGCTCGAGAGCTTTAGCTCCTGGCATCTCGCCGACTTCGATGCTCGAGGACCGGCCGACGACGACCAGGCGGAGCTCGAGAGCTTTACGGTTTCTAAATTCTTATGGGCGGATAATAACGGTTATAACGAGCTCGGGACCGCGATTAAGGACGCGCTCTTACTCCGCAACGGCTGGCTTAAGATATGGGTCGAGGAGGAGGAGGGAACGCAGACGCTCGAGCTCGAGAACGCGACTCCCGAGGCTATTTCCGAGCTCCGCAATATGCCAGGGATGCGCGTTAAGCTCCTCGAGTACGAGAGCGGCTCGCATTACGCGAAGCTCCGCGTAACGAAAACCGCGCTCCGGTTTCGCTGCGAGTCTATCGACCCGGCTAATATGCTTTATCTCCCCCAGTGGAATCGAAGCGAGACCCAGGAGACTCCGTTTATTGCGGAGCGGCATATCGAGACCAGGTCGAAGCTAATCGAGCGCGGTTTCCCGAAGTCGAAAGTAAACCGGCTTAAGCGCTTCGACTGGGATACTAAGCTCGACTCGCTCGCCAGGGACGTTAAGCAGATACCGCAAGTCCCAGTCGCGGTCGACTCCTCGCAGGAGCTCGTCGAGTGGTTCGAGTGCTATGTCCTTATGGACTCCGGCGACGGGACCAGCGAGCGCCGCAGGATCTCGGTCGCGGGAGTTAACCAGGATTCGATTCTCGAGGACGTACCGCATAGCCTGGTCCCGTACTCGACCGGGACTCCGTTTATCGCTCCGCACCGGCTCACCGGGATATCTCTTTTCGATAAACTCAAGCAGCAGCAGGACAAAAACACGAGCCTCGAGCGAGCGCTCCTCGATAACGTTAACAGCGTTATCAAGTCGCGGACCGCATACCTCGACGGGAAAGTTAATACCGAGGACCTGGCGGACGGTCGGCCGAATGGAAATATCCGAGTCCGCGCCTCCGTCGGTAACGTGCAAAACGCGATAACGACCTTTACGCAGCCGGACATATCCGGCGGTATCCTGGCTAACCTGGAATATCAAAAGCAAAACCGGACGGAGCTCGGCGGAGCGTCGCTCGAGCTTGCGACCGGCAATATGCAGATGAGCGGAGGACGGATCGGCTCGGAGGGAGTCGACCGCGCCTTTTCGGTTATGGAGCAACTAGCCTCGCACATGACAAAAAATATCGCTTCGACGTTAATACGAGGCGCTTACTTAATCGGTCACGCTACGCTCCGACAATTTTTCGACCAGCCTGTTAACTTGCGCGTCGAGGGACGCTGGTTATCGCCGGTCCCTGCGACCTGGGAGCCGAGGACCTCGGTCACGGTTAAAATCGGTATGAGCCCAGGAGAGCGAGCGCGTAAGGTCGCTAATCTGCGCGGCGTAGTCGATTCGCAGATAGCGCTAGCTCGAGAGGGTATGGACGAGGTCCTCGTTAATATCGACGGATTTTATAAGGCGCTTACCGACCTCGGCCGAGCGGCCGAGCTCCCGAATCCGGAGCAGTATTTTCTCGATCCTGCGAGCGAAGCGAGTCAGAAAGCGCTTAAGGATAAGCAAGCGGCAGCGGCGCAGGAGAGCGCGGCGAGCCGAGCGCTTATGTCCCAGGCAGTCGGACTCGAGCAGATGCGAGCGGCGCTCGATAAATACAAGGCGGACCAGGAGACGAGCTTTAAGGTCTGGTCCGAGACGCTTCGCGCCGAGATAGAGGAGGCGAAGATAGCAGGGAAAGCGACCGCAGACTTAATCGCGCAGACGCGCTTTAACGGAGGTAAATCGAATGGAAGTACAAAACCGACCGAGAGTGATAACGCTTCGGCTAACGGAGGAGCAGATTAGAGACTTAATCGCTTTTGGCAATCGAGCGCAGATGACCGGCCGAGAGGCTCCGGTCTGGGTCGAGCTCAACGGGATACTTTTCCGCGCCATTAAGGAGGCGGACCAGTCGGAGCTCGACCTCGACGACGATACGGTTAAGCCAGGTGGCAGCGCTTAGCCAGGAGGAGCGAGCTCGATACGCGAAAGCGCTAAAGAGTAACAAGCTCCTCCCAGTGTTACTCGACGAGCGACTCGAGGAGATTAAACAAGCCTGGACCGTAGAGGAGGACCAGGATAAGCGGGAGCGCTTATGGGCGGAAGCTCGAGCGCTCGAGGGACTAAGGGATAACTTATATGCAGAATTTGGAAACGATTGAAACTCCGGAGACGGAGACGACTCTCGACCAGGTCGACCAGGTCCTCGAGATACTGGGAGGCAAGGAGCCGGAGCGCCAGGAGCTCGACGAGGAGACTCAGGACGAGCTCGAGGCGGACCAGGCGGAGGAGTCGGAGCAGGAGCTTAACGAGGAGACTCGAGACCAGAAAGCTCCGAGAAGCCTCGAGGCGCTAGCGGAGACGTTAGGGCTCGAGGTCGCGGACTTGTACGAGGTAACGCTTAACCTGGATACCGGAGACGGAACGAGTAAGCCGATAACGCTCGGCGAGCTTAAGGATCGCGTTAACGAGTCCGAGTCCTTATCGGTGGATCGCTTAACCTTCGAGGAGGATAAAGCGGCAGCGGAGCGAGAGCTTCGGCAGCATAGGCAGGACCTCGCCGACGTTATTGCGAGTCTCCCCGAGTCGGTCATTACTCCGGCGCTAACGCAGAAAATACAAGCGCAGCGAGCGAAGTCGGCCGCAAGGGAGCGAGCTCTAACCAAAGCGGTAATACGAGAATGGTCCGACGAGGCAGTCGAAGCTCGAGACCGTGAGCTTATGCGCTCTTACCTTTCTGACTTTGGGCACCCGAGCGACTACCTCGAGACCCTGGTCGATCACCGCTCCCTGGCTATGCTGCGAGATGCAGCGCTGCGAAAGGATCGCGTCGACCAGGCTCTCTCGAAAGTCCGCCAGGTACACGAGACCGGACTTAAGCGGAGCTCGAGACCTGGCAAGGTTAATCGCAAGGGACCAGGCGGAAAGGTATCGACGCGAGGCTCGAGCCGCGCAGCCGACTCCCAGGTCGCAGCGGTCCAGAGTTTACTTTCTGGAAAATAGAGGCTTTAAACAATGGCAGCTAGTGACTACTGGGACTCCCAGGACCTAAAAGCGGTCGCGGCCGGAGGTTTAGTTTCCGAGGACGTTATGTCTCGGATTTTTGATATCTCCGATTATCCGCTCCCGTTTACCGACCTCGTCGGTAGCGACTCGCACGATAACGCTTACTGCGAATGGACGCAGGACTCGTTAAACGCTGTAGACGTAACCAATGCGGTCGTCAGTGGCGCAGACGCAGGATCGAAAACCGATAGCAACGGAAAGCGCGTCGGCAATCATTCACAGACTTCGGTTAAGTACGTCTACGTTACGACTCGAGCGCAAAACTCGAACGTAATCGGTCGCGGCGTTTCCGGCGAGCTCGCTTACGGCTTGATGCAGCGGCAGAAAGAGCTTAAGCGAGATATCGAGGCTATGGCTCTCGAGAATAACGCGAGCGTCGAGGACGATAACAATACGACCGCAGGAGAGTCGGGCGGTTTCGATAATTGGATCGAGACCAATATCGACAATTCGGAAGCGGGAGCCGCGACGGGAGGCTTTAATACCTCGACCAAAATTGTCGACGCGCATACGAACGCGACGACCGCAGTCGCAGGAACGGAGGCGCGACTCTCCGCGCTTATCGAGACCGCATACGAAAATAACGCGAATCCCACCGTGTTAATGAGTACTCCCGCTTGCATTAAGCGGCTCGCGGTCCGGCTATTCTCGTCCTCGAGGGTAGCGACTCCGACCGCGAATATCCGAGGAGACGGAGGCGGAGTCGGTCAGACGAGCCAGGGCTATATAACCACGATGGTTACAGACTTCGGCTTTACGCTCGAACTGCATCCGAATCGTTTGCAGCAGGATTACAATTCTAATACCGCTGCGAGCCTTTTCGGGATCGACCCGCAGATGGTCGCGCTCTCGTATATGCACCGACCGATTGCCGAGCGGCTTTCTAAGCTCGGTCTCTCGGAGCGCTGGCAGATTAGCGCGGACTGGTGCGTTAAGGTTTACGAGGAAAAGGCGCACATGGTCTATCGGGATATCGACGAGGACGCAGCCTGGACAGCATAAGGAGTACGGGAGCGGACTTCGGTCCGCTCCCTTTTTATGAGTGGACGTAGAGCATCAAGTAAGAGGTCTAAAGTATCTCGCCGGACTCGGAGGCGGAGGCTTGCTCGCGCTAATGACGCTCGTGCTCAATATGTTTGTCTCGGTCCAAAAGGACGCCGAGATAGCGCTCGACGTAGCGCGGCAGCATGGACAAGAGCTCCTCGAGGTCCGCGCTTCGATAACGCAGATAAGGGAGGAGCTCTCGAGAAAAACGGTCGACCGCTATTATCGCCAGGAGGCGGAGCGGGAACACGCTCGCCTGGAAAAAGAGATTAAGGAGCTCGAGGAAATTGTCCGAGATAGATAGCCGAGAGTTTGAGGGAATTAACCAGGCGGAAGTTATCGGGATTCCCGCCTTTACGCATACCGGCGGAGACCCGAAGCGCCGCCAGGTACTCGAGGAAAACAAGCGAGCGCGAGACGGAGTCGATCCGGCTCCGCGCAATATCGGAAGCTCGGACGGTTTCGGTCGCGTCGCCATGAGAATACCGGAGTTTGATTATCCGTTTATATGCGCGATGTTCCCTGGCTTAAAAAGCCGCAATAACGAGGAGCGTCATAGGGAGTGGCAGCGCTTCGCTAAGTCTCCGCTCTCCGAGCCGTATCGAGTCGGACGGACGATTAAGAGGGTTATTAAATGAGCCTCAATTACACGACCTTACAGACGCTTATCCTCTCGACCGCGCACCGCACCGAGCTCACGGCCGAGGCTCCGGATTTTATCCGTTACGCGGAGGGAGTAATCGCTCGGCGCTTACGCTGCGCGGAGATGCTAACGCGGGTCGACATTACGGACTCGGATCGCGTTACCGTAGACGAGGGATTCTTTACGCTCCCGAGCGACTTTCTCGAGGAGCGCTCTTTTTACCTGGTCGGGAGTCCGGACTATTGGCTCGAAAAGGTTTCGCTCGCCGAGCTCCGGCAATTATCCGGCTCCGCGCCGACGCGCTGGTTTAATGTTATCTCGCCGAGTGAGGTCGAGTTTCGCGGAGTCCCAGGGACGAGCGATACTATCGAGCTAATCTATTTCGCTCGACCCGATCCGCTCGCCACGACTGCGACTAATTCGATCCTTACGAATCACGAGGGAATCTATCTCGACCTGGCGCTCGAGGCGCTTTACAAATTTACGCAAGACCTCGAGCTCGCAAGCGTACATAGCGAGAGCGGCATTAACGCTATCGAGTCGCTTAACGAGCAAGCCGGTCGAATGGTCGGCGGACAAAGGACTCGAGGTTATTACGATATGAGCTCTTACGGGAGGCGCTAAAAAATGGGACTCGAATCTTTTACCTATATAACCTCGCTTAATTCGAGTAACCCAGTCGGAGCGAGTGATACGGTCGCGGAGGGAGACGATCATATACGCGGACTTAAGACCGTATTGCTCGCTAGTTTTCCGTCGATTTCCGGAGCCGTTACGCTTACGCATACGCAGATTAACGACGCAGCGCAGTTAGCAGCGGCTAACGCTTTCACCGCTGCTAATACCTTCGACGGGTCGGTTTCGATTCTCGGTGGCAATAGCCTGGTTATTAAGGACTCGACTAACGTCGACGACGTTACGGTTTCGCACGACGGGACCGACCTTAATATCGTCGGCACGACGACGACCGATATTAACATTACTGGCATTACTGCTATCGCGGCCGGAACGGTCGACGCGGACTTTGACGCGATAACGGCGACGAGTTACGGAGGGATTACCGAGGCGAATCTCGTCGACAAAACCGCGAGCGAAACGATCAGCGGAGCGACCTGGGACTTTCAGGCTTTAACCGCTGTAACCTTTGGCGGGATCGCGTCCGCTAACTTGCTCGATAAGTCCGCGACCGAGACGGTCTCCGGTAATTGGACCTTTAGCGGAACGCTTAACAGTAAAGACCCGGACGACTTCGCGGAGGAGAGCGTCGCGCTCTCGGCGACTAATACGGACGCCGCGCAGCCTGGGTTTAAGGGAGCGCCGATCAATACGCAAAACGGAAACTACACTCTCGTCCTGGCGGACGCAGGAAAGATTATCCGTAAAGCGAGCGGAGGCGCGGGAGAGACGATAACGATACCGGCTAACGCGAGCGTCGCGTTTCCGACCGGAACGATTATCGAGATTCAGAACGACGGAGGCGGCGACTTAAGTATCGCAATAACGTCGGATACTCTCGAACAATGGGCGACGGGGAGCACCGGGACGAGGACCTTAAGCGATAACAATAAAGCCGTTATCGAAAAGGTCTCCTCGACTGCCTGGAAATATGGCTCAACGGATCAATAAATGGGCGGGATACTGCTAGCGCTAAATAGCGTCCGACCGGCGTTGACGTTATCGCAAACGGACTCGACACCGTCGGGCAACGATTCCGACTTCGCGCCATGCGGCGCAGTAACGAGTAACGTAAACACGGTCAGCGTAACCGGAGGCGGCAGCGGCACCTATACCTATTTATGGGAACGAACTAGCAGCGCGGACGGAAACCCGTTTAATGCTACTGCATCAACTAGCGCGTCGACTGCCTGGTCCGCGACTCGCTGCGACGCCGATAGCGATAACACCGAAGGCTGGAAGTGTACTGTCACCGATACGGTTTTTAATAAAACAGCCACTATTTCCTGCACAGTGTCGTTAACGTGGGCTAATTTATCGTGAGCTATCCGAAAAAATTACTCCGACTCCGACCCAGGCGCGGCGCAGCGGCCGACCTCCCCGCCTGGGCTAACCCAGTCGATACGCTCGACCAGGCGGATAACCTGGTCTTTCGCCAGGGAGTCGCGGAGCGGCCGGAGGGATTCGGCCAGGTTTACGATCCGCCGAGCGTCGCTCCGTATATCATCCGAAACGTGCAAATTGGCGATACTAATTACTGGGTATATTGCGGCGCGACTGCGAGCTATGTAGTAACCGGCTCGACGCATACCGACGTAACCCATGCGGGAGGACAAAACTCGCAGACGACTATCGGTAAGCTCTCGCTCGAGCTTTTAAACCAAGTACCGATTTTTAATAATTCGCTCGACGAGCCGATGTACTGGGACGGAGTAATAACTAACAATTTTGTCGACCTCCCAGGCTGGACGAGTACGGAGTCCTGCGAGGTTATGGTCGCGCACCGCTTTCACTTGTTCGCTATGAATATAGACGGACCTAGCGGAACGTTTCCGGAGCAGGTCAAATTTAGCGACGCTGCGGCTCCTGGTACGGTCCCGAGCTCGTGGACTCCGGCCGCGACTAACGAGGCGGGGAGCGCGATTCTCGCCGATACTCCCGGTCCGATTATTAGCGGTCTCAATTTACGGAGCTCCCTCGCAATCTATAAACAGGGCTCGACGACCCTGGTCGATTATATCGGCGGCGAGGAGGTCTTTTCGTTTCGGACGCTATTCTCGCAACTGGGAGCGCTTACTCGTCACGCTGTTACTGACGTTAACGGCTCGCATTTTATCGTAACGGACGGGGATATCGTTTTGCACGACGGGCAGACTCCGCGCTCGATAGCGCAGAATCGCCGGAAGCGCTTTCTCTTTAACCAGTTAGATCAAGATAACTTCGACAATCTTTTTGTCACGTATTGGCGCAGGAGGAACGAGGTCTGGATATGCTTCCCCGAGGCAGGTCAGACTTACGCGAGCCGCGCTATGATTTACGACGTAGCTAACGACGCATGGGGAGACCGGGAGCTCGCTAATATCGCTTACGCTGCGCCCGGTATTGTTTCGGATTCGACGCCCGACGATACCTGGGACTCCGCGTCGACGACCTGGGACTCGACCGCTCGCGTATGGAATACGCAGACGTACTCGCTCGCCGAGCAGGAGCTCGTGCTAGCCGACCAGTCGACGCCGGACTTTCTCTCGGCTAACGATACGGCCGAGAGCTTAACGTCGACCTGGGCGAAAAACGATATCGACTTTAACGAGCCGGAGCGCTTTAAGTTTGTCCGACGAGTATATATACGAGTCGAAGCGGCGAGCTCGATAGACTTTAACGTTAGGATCGGGACGCGAAACTCGACCGGAGAGTCGGTCGCGTACACGGTCTCGAGGACCGTTAACTCGGACGATGGGTTTATTAACGTCGAGGCAATCGGAAAATATATCTCCGTCGAGATAGCAGCGACGACGACGCTACCGTTTAAGATTACCGGCGTCGATATTGAGGCGGAGATAAGAGGCTATCACTAATGGCGGAAAAGACTTGTCAGACCTGTAAATGGCATAACGAGGAAACCGGAGAGTGCAGGAGGTATCCTCCGCTCGAGCCGGTCCATAGTCCGAATTATTGGCCGATAATCCCGGCTCCGGCCGATTTTTGGTGCGGGGAGTATAAGCCAGAATGAGAAAGTTACTCGGCGCGATATTCGGCTCGGCGCAGACGACCCAGGAGCTCGTTAAGGGAGCGGTCCTCGGGATAGATAAGATGATATTTACGAAAGAGGAGAAAGCCGAAGCGAGCGCCGCGCTCGCGGAGTGGTGGCTTAAGTACCTGGCGGCGACGCAGCCGCAAAACCTGGCGCGGCGACTTATCGCGCTCGTCGTCGTCCTGCTATGGGCGCTCCTGGTCCTCCTGGGGATCGCGCTATGGAAGCTCGACCCAGGTTATAGCGCTTTCGTATTCTCGACGCTCGACCAGATTGTTAACGCTCCCTTTCTTATGATTATGGGCTTTTATTTTGCCGCTCATATCGTGCGGACCTGGCAGGGAGGTAAAGATTAAATACGCTCCGAAACCTATTCCGGCGAGCGGGGATATGCGCGGGTATCTCCGAGAGGAGCTCGTGCGGATCGGGAGCTCGTCCGACCTGGCGAGCTCGGTAACGCTAACGGAGCTCGCGGCCGCTCCCGATAAGATCGAGGACGGGCAGCTAATCTACGCGAACGGAAGCGACTACGACCCAGGGAACGGAGAGGGATATTACGGACGGATCGGAGGAGCCTGGACCTATCTCTCGGGCGGACTCGATCCCGACAAAGCGGGAACGATTACATTTTTAGACGAGAATACTCCGCTGGTTTTTGATGTCGACACCGATAACGATGTCGACTTTCAGTGGATTTTAGATAGTACGCTTACCGCATTGTGGAGATGGGACTCCTCGGCGAATGTATTTCGATTCCAAGACCGGACGCCGAGCTCCGTTAACGTTTTTAATATCGACCTGGAAAATCGGCAGCTAGTTTTGCAATACGACGGGACCGACCTGGCGTCGCAAACAATGGCAGCCGACGCTTTTACGATTGACTCGACGCAGCATATCCGTTTAAGCGCTGGCTCCGGTCATTATGTGCAGGTCTACGACCCAGGAACGACGACGCAGCTTCGCGTGTACGATAGCACCGGCGGCGACGCGATGTATATGTATCACGACGGGACGGACTTCCAGACCGGAACGACCGGCATAAGTCCCGGCAAGTACATCATCAATACGCCGGACGATGTATTGCTCGACCTGGACTCGACCCATGCGCTCGAAGTCCGCGGCTCGTCTTACCAGACTAATCCGACCGGGATGCGGGTCGGACAATATACGTCGACGATAGGCTATTTGCAGGTCCCAGGTAACGGACAAATAGATATCTGGAACGGTGGCACCGGAGCGATAGCGAGATTTACAGAGACGAGTAAACAGTGTTACTTCTACGGGCAGACCCATATCCAACCAGGGAACGGAGAAGCGCTAACGCTTAAGGCGGGATCGACGGGTAATGCGGCTAACTCGTGGATACAATGGGACGACTCCGCTGCGTCTCGCATGGGTTTTATCGGCTATGGGTCCTCGGGAAACGAGACGCTGTATATGTGGAACGACGTTGGCGACGTTTACTTACAGGCGGGATCGGGCAACCCTGGCATCTTTTACATTTTCGAGGATATTACGATAGCTGACGACGGGACTGCGACGTTTAACTCTCCGACTAACACCGCGCATGGGATATGGATCGTAAAAAATTCCTGGGACGATTCCGGAGATGGTATGTTCGCGCAGACCGCGCAGTCGGTAACACAATGGGGAGGCGGCGCTAACTTCCAATTAGGCGACGCCGGTACTAACCCAAATGTCGACGGGGATGTTAACTGCTACATGAGCGGCAATTATACGCTTTCAATTAAAAACCGGACCGGAGGGACTCGGCGGTTTATCGTTTATTATTTCGGAGGGTAACGGTAATGGCAGTAACGCAAAGCGACGACCGCGTCGTTAAGGTTTCGCTAACTAACGCGGAGCTCGCTACGGTAGTCGGAACGAAAGCGAGGGAGCTCGGCTTTATCGACTTTACTCCGGACAGTGTCGACCTGGTTAACGACGGACTCGGGAACTGGGAGGCGACGTTTCAGGTCGCTACGGTTCCCGCAGGAGGATAAATAAAATGCCCTTCGGTTTCGGTGGAAGTAAGCAGAAAAGCAGTAGCTCGTCGAGCTCGTCGTCGAGCTCTTTCGATAACCTCGACCAGTTCGGCGTTAATATCGGGAGCTCGACCTCGGCGCAAGGCTCGCAGTCGGCGTCGACGCAGTCGGTCGCGTTTCAGGATATTTTTGCGCAGATGTTCGGCGGCGCGACCGGCGCAGCGGCCGGTATCAATACCGGCTCGACGACCGACGCGGCTAACTTACTTTTTGGGAGCGGTAATCGTTTCCTCGATACCTTATCGACCGGCGGCGCCGGAGCGGGTTTCCTCGAGGACCGGCTCGCTATGTCCGACGACCTGGTTAATGCGCAGGTCGGATTACTCGAGCAGGATATCGGACGGTTTCTTTCGGAGACGGTTAATCCGGCAATAACCGAGCGCGGCGTCCAGGCGGGAACGCTCGGCGGAGGTCGCGGCGAGGTACAGCGCGGCATAGCCTCGAGAGGCGCGGTCGAGGAGTTTGCGAGAGGCTCGGTCGATATCCGCGCCAGGGAACGAGCGGCGACGGACCAGATTGCCCAGGCGCTCTCGGCCGACGAGACCGCTCGAGCGACGCAAGGGATCGCGGGACTCTCTCCGGTCCTCGAGCTCCTCCGGACCGGAAACCTGGCGAGCCTCGAGCCGTTTAGTGTCCTCTCGCAGATTGTCGGACCAGTAACAGCGCTTACCGAGTCGAGCGCGACCTCTTTTGGCGGCTCGGAGTCTTTCGATTTCGGATTCGATACGACGACCGGCCGCGCAGGATCGCGGAGCTCGTCGCAGAGCTCCTCGAGCTCCTCCGGAAAATCCTTTAACTTCGGTTTCGGTAAATAACATGGCGAGAGTAAGCACAGTCTTTAATGCGGGGCTCGCTAGCGCGGCGCTCCCTCCTCCTCCTGGCGCTAAGCCGGTCGAGCTCGTCGACGAGAGTCGCTATAAGGCGCAGCAGCGAATCGAGCGAGAGACTGCGGGGCTCCCTAACGATATTGTCCCGGCCGCGCTCGCCGGAGCCGGAGCCGGATGGGTTTTCGGACCGCTCGGCGGACTAATCGGTTTCGCGGTCGCAAAGCATTTTGCGGGGAAGCAGCGCAGGGAGGCGGAGGCTTACGCGGACGCTGCGCTAGCTTCGGAGCGGGATCATCTAAAGGAGGCTAACGACGCGCTCGATAACATGGCAGCGCAAGCGACGAATCCCGAGGAGCTCGCCGACCTGAATATGCGCCGCGAGCAGGTCCAGGCATGGGGAGCAGCGGTCCACGATCCCGATCCCGCAGTCCGGCGAAACGCGCTCCTCGGTTTACAGACGACCGCAGGGACGCTTAAAACGGATATGGATACCTGGGAGACGCAGCGCCTCGAGGCGGACGCTCGAGCTCGGGAGCAGCGTCAGACGCACTTTAGTAATTACCAGTCCCTCGACGCGAAGCTAACGGCTAAGTCGCAGCGTTTCCTCGGAGCTCAGGAGACCTGGAATAAGGCGCAGCTAGCTTACGAGCGGCCGAATCCACAATCGGATATGGCTCTTATTTATCTGACCGCTCAGATGATCGACCCTGGCGCTATCGTTACCGACGGGGATTCTAAGATGATCCAAGCGACCGGGAGCCTTACTCAGCAGATGGCGGGATATCTTAACTCGCTTATCGACGGGACCGCAGGTTTCGACGACGACGTTAGGGACGGTCTTATGAGCGTTATCGCCGAGAATTATCTCCCGATGCGCCGCGACCAGATGCAGCGTAACGCGGAATACCAGGAGCTCGGCATCGAGGCCGGTCTCGACGGGACCGCATATCAGAAACACTTGCAAGTAAGGATCGACCCGACGGACGCGCAAGCGATTAACCAGTTTAGGCAGTTTAATCCGGTTAACGCCGGAATCCCGGTCCCGGCTGGCTCTCCCTTCGAGGCGCAGGAGGAGCCCAGGAGCGCCGGTTTTATCGCGGATACGGTACAAGGCGCAGAGGAGCTCGCGGGATCGGTAGCGCGGCAACTGCGCGGCGAGACGCTGCTACAGACACCGGACGGACGGAACGCGATCCGACGAGCGGACGGAACGCTCGAGGAGGTCGCTCCCGAGCGAGTAATGACTGACCAATACGGTAACGAGTTTTACCGAGTGGATCACGGCGACAATCGTATCGAATGGGTGCCGGTTAATCCTGGTAGTCAAGCAGGACCGGCGCGGCCGACCCAGGGACGACGCGGCAGGAATAGGAGAGTTAACCGATGATTAAGTTTCCGACCGTACATATCGCCGAGAGCGTCGTTAACCGGATACTCGAGGTCGCGGATTCTCTCCCGCAGGGACCGCAGGGAAGCCCAGGCGGAGCGCTTAGCTTTCCCTCGACTGGTAGCGCCGACCTCCTGGGACCGGCGTTAGACAAAGCTCTAGCGGCTCCTACGCCGACGCTCCCAGGTATCGAAGCGAGTCCGGCTCCTGGCGAGACTGCGACCGGAAAGCCGCTCCTCGATACGTTACTTCGACCAGGGACTTAACATGGCTAACCGATACTTCTCTCGATACCTCTCGACCGACGGAACGACGAGCGGGACAAAGGATATGTCGACGACTGCGGACGAGTATTACATCGTCGATACTACGCAGAGTCTCGATATTTACCGGATGATCGTTACATATCAGGACGGGACCGGAGGAAACGTCTCCGAGTATGCGAATCTTAACGCCGCGCTAACGACCGGGATCGAGGTTAAGGTTATCCGACGCGACGGATCGACGGTACTACAGGACCTAACGGACGGACTCCCAGTTAAGACTAACGGCGACTGGGCTCGCTTATGCTACGACGCGCAGCTTATCTCCTGGGGAGGCGGCGATGATTATTTTTGTGTCCGCTGGACCTTTACTCGAGGAGGCTCTCCGATCCGGCTCGAGCCTGGTCAGTCGCTCCGGATGATTATTAACGACGACCTAACAAACGTTACGAATCACTGGGCGCTCGTGCAAGGTCAGACGGTTTAATGCGGGACTCGAGCGCCAGGACAAAACGGCGAGCGCTGCGAGCTCGAGACAAGATCGAGAAAATGCAGCGCGAAATAACCGCATGGAAAGGAAAGGCTCCCGAGCTCGTCCGCGTTAATCATGGCGACTACCTGGCGCTTACCGAGGTCGGCTGGATCGTCGACGGTAAGCTCTCAGGGACGAGCCTCGAGGTCCGGCCAGGATGAGCGAGCCGACCTGGGAGCAGATTACGTACTTTCGGCCGGACGAGTTTCGGTGTCGATGCTGCGGCGAGGAGCGTATGTCGCTTAGCTTTATCCTAACGCTCGACGACCTGCGGACCAGGTTAGGCTTTCCGCTGCATATCTCGAGCGGCTATCGGTGTCCCTGGCATAACGACCAGGTCTCGACGACCGGCTTTAACGGACCGCATACGACCGGCCGAGCGGCCGATGTACTCATTTCGGGAGAGGATGCTTTTCGCCTGGTTACGCAGTCGAGCCTCGGAGGATGGTTTACCGGGATCGGCATTAACCAAAAAGGACCGCACGATAAGCGCTTTATTCACCTCGACGACCTAACTGCGCCCGATCATCCACGACCGAGGTTATGGTCTTATGCTTGAATTCAGAAACGCTCTCGGCGAGCTTATAACGCTGTTAACCTGGCTAGCTCCGACGCAAAACGTAGACGGGAGCGATATAGATTACGCGCTAACTTATCGGCTTTACGTCGACGCTGCGCCGGTCTCGACGTTTCCTGGCTCGCTTAATCCGGACGGTCGATACCAGTATCCGCTTGCCGACGTAGCAGCGCTCAGCGTCCCAGGAGAGTACGCGCTAACGCTTACCGCTTTCCCCGAGGGAACGGACCTCGAGACTAAGCCCGAGCTCGAGAGCGACCAGAGTAACGCGATAACTATTACTGCGATCCTGGTCCGAGTCCCAAAAGAGCCGACCGATTTATCGACCGAGTGAGACGAGCGGTAAGTCGGCTAATCCAAAAGCTAAAGAGGTTTTTTAAAAAAATACTATGACGTTAGAGATATTAGATAAAAACGGAAACCGGCGAGCATACGCTAAGTCCGAGGACGCAGCCGAGGTTAAGATCGAGCAACTAAAGAAAGAGCGACCGAATATGGCTCCCTTTACGACCCAGGTCTGCGAGCCTTGCGCCGAAGCTAAAGCGACAGCGGCGAAGAAGAAACGCGCTAGCAAAAAGAAAGCCGCTAGTCAAGAGTAATGACCGCACAATATAAGTATAAATACATTTGACACGCAAAAAGCGGCCAAAGGTACAAAACCCTGTCAAGTTTTTTCGCAAATTATTTTTTTAAAATAAATGGGACAAAACAAGGTAAAGCTCGAGCGTGAAACCCGCGCCACGTAAGGCTTTCAGCCTGTACCTTTCAAAATGGGAGAGAGACGGGACTGGGGGGGGTTGACTTGGGCGGTTTGTTAAGTTATGCTGCGCTC
>CP070751.1:2273152-2361405 GCA_020348445.1 Thermoplasmata archaeon | reverse complement strand
AATCGCCTCGTTTCGGGGTCTAAGCATCCCATCCCGATTCCTCAGACCCTAACGGGTTAAAATGAAAAAGAATGTTACCGATGTCTGTTTACTTTACACATTCATGGCCCACGAGGCGGGGGTTTGTAGTATGTATCCTGAGGCATCAGGGGGTTATCTTAATCACACGTTCTTGTACTTCATGGTAGATATCTTATGTCGGTCTTGTTCTTGCGGAAAGTATTACCCTTGACAGACACCTTGGAGGAATGTACAGTTACACCAAAATCTGTGTGGGTAATGAGATTTCCTGTAACGGATCCGGTTGAATAATAGAAGTATATGCCTTCTCTGCAGTCCCGCACCACATTATCTGAGATATCTGCATGAGCGTAGTACACTATTATCCCATACTGCCGAAATCCTCTTATGAAGTTCTCTCTTACCACGATGTAGCTGAGCACATCGCAGGCAATCCCCACCTCACCTATTGTGATTTCATTATCTATGATTGTTGGCTCTGAATAAAAGGTAACATAGATTCCCCATAGGCAATTTTTCACCGTGTTCTCCCTTATTTCCGGGTCGCTCCACCATTCAACAAAGATCCCGATATTGCTGTTTCGCACCGTGTTTTCCTTGATCAAGGGGGATGAGAAGACCTTGAGATGTATGCCGTACGTTGACGCGTGGTTCACCTGGTTATTCTCAATTGGGATTTCACAAAGGTTGACCCATATTCCGTATTCCACGTTGTTGAAGATATTGTCCTTTATGATCTCGCCTCTGCAATGGATTTCGCGCAAACCACCGCCTATGAAGATCCCGCCGCCACCCTGGTTCACGAGATTGCTTTCGATGTGAACACTTATATCCATGAAGTTGGTCCCCACTGCGATTGCAACGTTGCGGTTGTGCAAAAAGACATTGTCCTTGATAAAGGTCTCAGGGGTATTTCCCGCCTGGACACCGTAAAAGAAACTGGATATTGTGCATTCTGTCATGTGCAAGCTCTCTGCGTTGAATAACCTGATGCCGATACCCGAAATCTCTGAACCTTTGAGATCACAATCAAATAGCCTGGCAGTGCAGTCTTCCATAGCATAAACACCATGTTGTATCTTGATTAAGGTATCGAACTCCATGTATAAACGTGAGTGGTAGACAGTAACTCCCGTGAAATCCGATTTAAAAGTATTATGCGAGGAGAAAACTGCACTTCCTCCTGCGGCCCATACCGAGTAGGAATTATCATGGAAGTGGTTGTTTCTCAGGGTCAGCTGTGTGTTCCAGGAGAAAAGACCGTAGTGGTGGGTGCTGTATGCGATTTCGCACTCCGATACAGTAACCTCGCAATCGGATACGTACATTCCGAACATGTTGTTATCCAGGATTGTGCATTGGAGAACCTCAATATCCGAGCCTCCGTATATCTCGATTCCGTTGCTTGTAAAGTACCACGTGCTTTCATATGATTTGATGAAGTTATTGGACAGTAGCACGTCATGGGTGTAGGTAAACTTGCCTTTTGAGTTCAAAAGTACGTTTGTGACAATATTTTCGCTGATATCGCAGTTCGATATCTCGGAATCGTATACGGACCGAAGCTCTATACCTGTTACCGCGTTGGCCTTCACTTCGCAGTTGAGTATGTTGATGTCGTAAGACTGGCTGGTTCTCAAGTCCACCAGGATTCCAACGTCAAAGCAGTCATTTACAGTGGAGTCCTTTACTGTAATATCATTGGAATCTACAATATATATTCCTTGCTGGACATGGCTGATCTCATGGCCAATGAGGTCCAATCCGAATGATTCCTCCACATAGATCCCCTTTTTTCCCCAAGTGATTACGCTGTCAGTAAAATCCAGCGAAGAGCCTTTTAATGTGTGCACTCCGGAATCTGCATATTCAATTATGCATAAGTTCACATCCGAGGTTTTCTTTGATTCTTCGAAGGTAATGCCGGCCCATGCTACGTCGTACGAATTGTCAGGGTGTCTTGTGAATGCAGCACCGCTTGCGTCCATCTCACCTTGCACGACAATACCGTAGTCTGCATAATTGATATCGTTTTGGGAATTGAAACGCACCGCTACTCCAGGTTCCACTGTAAGCTTTACATTCTTTTCAACAGTCACCAATCCATCCACATTATACGGACTGTCCTTTTGGGTCCAGACAGTATCTTTTGAAATCGGTCCTTCGGGCCAGTCAGTATCCGCTCTCACATCATCACTTTCCAGCAATATAAAAATAGCCAAAACAATCAATGTGAAAGCACACACGAAAAATATGTTTTTTTTGTTCATATTATTTCCTCACTATCATTTCCCATAGATAGCTTGTTAAAGCTTCTTTGGTATGGATTAAAATAGGATTCGAACAATATTAAGAATATTGGAACTTCCCTTTGACAACTATTTAAGGCTTTGTATCTTACGAAGTCATAAAGACCCGGACCTTGGATAAATTGAACATAAGCTACCAACCCCCCAGATAGGTAAAAGAAAACCCGTCTCCTCCCCTTTTTGGACCCCAAAACCACCCTCATCTCACGCGGATCGTAAAAAGCTCCCTACTTTCCACCACATATACCCCCTTTGCTCTACCAAAAATCCCCCTTATCTGGGATTTGAAATGAAGATGGTCAGTGCTCGAAAATCGCTCAGTGAGTCCTGATTCCCCAACTCTCATAGATCGTATACGAAATATGAGCGCTAACTCCCGCAGATTGTATACGAAATATGAGCGTTGACCCCCAAATCCTTTACGAACTGTGAGCGTTACTTCGTATACGAAATACGAGCGTTAACACCCGCAGATTGTATACGAGATATGAGTGTTACATCTCGAAAATAAAAAAAAGGAGGCTACCCTGAGGGAGGGGGATGGATAGGTTTCCGGAATAGCCTCCATGAACCCACAAGAGGGATCTCACAGTTCCTTTCTATGAAAGATGGCAATTGAGGCTGCAAGCAGAATCACCACAAGCACCATTCCAACAAAGAAAGTGAATCGTATACTACCCGGTATCTCGGTGACCCACAAGAACATCGAGGGAGTCGAGAGCCCAAAGAAACCAAGTACCTGGGGTAATAACGGAGAGATCGAGAGCTCCATGGAAATAGACAGCATAGGAAGGGCCGAAAGCTGGTTGCCGACATATATGACCAGTATAACTCCCACGAGCACGGATGGGGAGACTACACCTATAAAGACACCCACTGCGCTTGAGACCGCTATCATGGACAAGGCCAGAGCAAATTCAAAAAGTGTGTCGCTGAGCAGGCCTTCAGGTGGCAGGCTTCCGAGGAAGTAATCCAGGGCCAGACCTAGCATCAAGGCAAGAACCGTTGCAATGGCAAGGCATGTGTAGACCGCAAGGAACTTGGAAAGTAAAAGATGCTTTCTTTTAATCGGTCTTACTACGAAAAGGGTGTAGACGTGTTCCTCCTTTTCATTGATTATTGAGACCGCAAGCATGATTGCGGCCAGGGTGCCGCCAAGGGTGGATACGACCAAAGCCGTCATGATGGAGAAGGGGATGTCTCCGGTGTTGGGAGTCAAAATATGAAATAACATGACCACTAGAGGTAATCCGATCCAGAGAAACATCATCACGTTGGACTTGTAGAATCCCTTTAACTCGTCCTTGAAAAGGAGCTTCAGGCTCATTGATTTCCACCCCCATTGATGAATCTAATATAAAGTTCTTCGAGATTTGGGACATAAGGTGTAAAACTGCGTATTGAATAACCATCAGCCATGAGAAGGCGTTGAATATCTCGGCTCACCTCATCCAAGTTGACTTGATCTTCTAAGTGGATCAGCAGTTTGTTAGGTTGAGGATATTCTACACCTTTTACACCCGCGATCTTCGTTAGGTCCTGTGTTTGTTTGAATTTACCTGACAATACGATATCAATATCATTTGTTGAATGTAACTTGGTTCTAAGTGTATCCATGGATCCTATATGCATTATCTGACCCCTGTTTAGTACAGCGATTTTTGTTGTAATGTCTTGAACATCACTTAGGATATGAGAGGAAAATAGAACCGTGGTTCCGTTTCTGTTCAGTTCTCTGATTATTTGTTTGACCTTGTATCTGTTCTCAGGGTCAAGACCGGCCATTGGTTCATCAAGAACAAGAAACTTGGGATTGTGGAGGATGGCCTGGGCCAGCCCAAGTATCTGTATCATACCCCCAGATAGATGCACGATCTTTTTATGCCTGACATCAGATAGATGCACCTGATTTAACACCTTTCTGATACGCTCTTCCAGAATGTCTTCGTCAAGACCCGAGAGTCGCCCAAAGGTTTTTAGGGCGTGATCCACTGTGCGCCACCTCTGGAATGAGACATGCTGTGGGAGATAACCTATCATACCGTTTAACTCTTCAATCCTGGCTGGCACCGGGATACCCTTGATTTGAAGCCTCCCCTCAAATTTTCTTAGAAGGCCCACAAGTATCCTTATGGTGGTGGTCTTTCCAGCTCCGTTTGGGCCGATGTAGCCCATAACATCCCCTTTATCGATATGAAAGGATACACTGTTCAAAACCTTGTATCCCCTGTAGCTTTTGGATATTTTATCGAGGATGACAAGGGAGCTGTTGTTGTAATTGGGCTCCTTTTCACTTACACTGGGTAATCTCATAGACTTTGTTTTTTCCATGCTTTACACCTCCATAGAAGACATTCCTGATATCTTGTTTTCAATGATCTCGATGAACCTTCGTGGCTCTTTAGGTGTGATCAGATATTTCCTGTTGTCTTGCGCTGTTATCAATACTCCATCTTTAAAGTTGGTCATAGACACCCAGGTTCTGCCAATGCCTGGAAGATAGTACCAACCACCCAAAAAGGAGGACCCATACAATCTAAGTCCACACGGTATCGCACTTTCCTTAATGGATTCTATCTGATCATAGGATATCGTTTTTGTTCCCATGGCCCCGTAGATCTTAATTTCGTGTTGATTTAGAGTATACAATGTCCTTTTTGCCCTTGCAAGCATGTAGTAGAGAACAAGGTCTATGCAGGCGAAAAGACCAATCAATAGGATCTTTTCAATGGTATTCAAAGGGGTAAAAATAGTAATAATTACCCCCAACACACCAAGGAGTATCATGGTTGTGATGTAAAACCAGGATATGCCCCTTGACATCTTGGTTTCGAATTCCACTTCATTCTCTTTTCTGGTTTTGTTTTCATCTTCCTTTTTCCTAGTTTTCATTTGAAACACCTCGATAGATCGTTTATGTCGCAAATGAGCGGTTTCCACCCGTTCAGGTGGTTGTGAACAATCTTGGCCTCCAAGATTTTCTCCAAATTTCTGTATTCTTCTACTTCTTTACCTATCATTTTAATCACCTCTAAAAAAAGAAATGTCAAACACCTGGTATATATACCCGCGAAGGATTTGGCCTCCAAAATGTTCCCCCCTAGTTTAAATACTAGAAGTCCTAAATGCCAAAACAGATGAAAGAGAACAGATATTTTAAGAACCGGGATATCAGAGCAGTGGAGAACCCTTATGAGGCATCATTCGAATTGGCGGAATACTTTGGCAGTTTTTCACGCTCAATGAAATTGAGCCTCAAGGTCCTTGTGGTCCTTTTCGCATACTATTCCATGGTTATTATTGGCTCCATCGTATTCAATTTGGCGTACGGGACCAATTTCGGGTTGAATATGTTTTCTGTTGCCTTTTCTATTTTCATGCTTGTCATTACCATTACCGCGATAAGAGAGTTTATGAAATCCCACAGGTTCTTAAAGGACCTGAGCTCTCATCAGGACCTGATGTTGAAGATCAAAGAAAAAGTAGTAAGTGGACCAAATTACCAAAACGTGAAGGTAGAATCCAAAATCATGGTCAGCCCCATGGAAGGGCTCATGAAACTCATTATAAACACTTCTTTGTTCTCAAAGAAAATTGCCCGTACATTTAAACTCATCATCGGGTTCGTTTTTGTATGGTTATTTGCCGGGATAATCTATCTTTCCATTCAGTTCTATCGATTCGGTCCAGATATTCAATCCTGGAAGCTCGACTGGCTTTTGCCGGGAGGAATAGACCTATCAATGTCGGTTCTGGCTGTTATTTTGATATTTTTGGTCCACAAGAAATTCGATTTTGTTAGAATTAGGTACGAGTTCATTGAACATGCAATGGCCCAGCCAGTTGAAGAAATACCAAAGGGCCAAACCCCTGTTGATAGGTATAAGAACTTCCTTACAGCTAAAAAGGGATACGAGCGATTTGCAAAGAACGAATTTTGGGTAAAAGGCGACCACTTCGACGCTGAATTTGATGGAATAAAAGGGAAAGTATTTGTAAAATACCTAGAGAAAGTCCCACAAAAAGAGGATATCCAAACATTCAGAGAGCAGGTAATAAATAAAGCTGGTAAAAGATCCCTAGATCGCGCCGTTATCATCTTCAAGGAGGACCATGAAGTTCCACTTCCAGACGATGCCTATAATTTTTTGGTGGATACCCCCATAAAACTGAAGAAGGAGATTTGTGCGATTCAATTGGTAATAGAGGGAATGGATGGAAAATACGATTTCATACCAACAGTCTCATTTTAATTTCTCGAACCATATGGGTAACTGCCTGTACTTATAATGCTGGATTATATGTTCACTGAACATCTCCCAGTAGAATTCATTGAACTTCTTGACATGCAACACGCCTTTTTTTGTTATTTTGATATTATATCTGTCTTCCAGGCGCACGCTCTCGATTAAGCCCTCCTTTTCCAACTTCGAAAGAACCTTATTAGTCATGTAATTGTTGGATTTAATTTCATATTTTATATCACCTTTGCTCACTCCCTTTTGTTGGGCCAATATGTCATTGATCTTATCTTCCTCCCAATTTTGATACACATTGATGTTGAGCTCGACAACTAGTCGATTCAGTGCAAAACTACAGTAAAGTTCGTAGCTTTTATATGATTTTTCCTTTGGGCTCACAATTTTCCATATTGAATATAATAATAATATATTTTTTCAATCCCCATCCTCTTCATTTTCTACTCAATCCCGGGCTCCATAAGTTCCCTCATCCCCTTTTCCTGGGCCCCGAAAACCACCTCTACCTCTCACGGATCGTATAAACTCCTAAAAAATATCGTCAGTTCTACCCACTGGCTCTATACGAAATACGAGCGCTACGCCTGATCAACTATCCAAAAATCCAACCACTCCCGTAACCCACTTCCACCGTTTCCCCTAGTTTATATCCAACCACCGACACGCCCCTTTTTGCGCGGCCCGGCCAGAGTAGTGTGCTGGAAATTGGACACTATTTTATATAAAAAGATCTCACAATGGAACTTCCCACTCACATTTGGTCTTGGCATGAATGTAATATCCCCTGCCTATCTTAAAATAATCTGATTCACCCATCTTTTCCCATTTTTGCGTTCCAGAATCATAGGTCCAGATTGCATCCACATGATCCCCGAATGTGAGGTTGTTCAAACCATATGTTCTGTTGTAACTCGAGAGGGAAGGGTAGCCCGCTATGTTCCAACCAGGATGTAGAGCGATTGTCTGGTTTCTGATAGGGCGAGATCCATCAAATTCAAAGAAAATTCCATCAGGCTCCGTTATATGAATCCAAAACCCATTGGTGTGGTAGATATTTTCCAAATCGTTCAAATGAAATGGCTTTTTAGTACTATTATGTTTCCATGGATCAAAATTATCGCTCACGTTATACCACTGCACGGCATCATATGAACCTTCGATAGAATTTAAAACCATACCCAAATTCGTATTAGATTGAATCAAGGGGATAGAGATGAGATTCCACCCATAAAAAAGAATTGTACCATTGATATAGGGATGCATCAATGGATAGTAGTCTTGAGCTCCTGATCCACCAAGAATATCTGTATAGGGAGTGTCTCCAATACCATCAGGTGGAGGAACATTTTGAGCAGCTGTGGAATTGAGATCTATGCCCGTGTAATCGGACCAGTAATTGCCGCCTGAGGGATAAGTGTCGTTCCAAAAGTTCGTACCCATATCGTATGCCTGGTTTGTGTTGTCGATGATGTTATTATGATAAATATGATTATTTGACGATTTTTGGATCCGTAAACCATAATTATTGTTTGTAATTGTATTACCTGTAATGTAGTTATTTGACGTAGACTCAATAAAAATTCCGTACCTTATGTTCGAACTAATATTGTTGTTTTCAATGTGGTTGTTGGGTTCAATTACATAGATGCCATCGTTGCCATTGGAACAAATATTGTTGTTTAATATTATGTTACCCATCGAATCCAAGCCAAGTCGAAGACCATCAGATCCACAAAATGAAACATCGTTTCCAATTATTTTATTGTCTGGAGAGACATATAGACTGAGGCCGTAACCTCCAGACCTGATGCGATTCTTTATCACGTAATTGTTTGATACTCCTATGAAATATATTCCCGTTTCCGATAAGTTATTACCTTTTATTATATTGTTATTTGATGATGAACCTAGTCGTATACCATTTCCACTTCTCGTAATATTATTGTCTATTATGTAATTGTTTGATCCTCCCCCCAATGTGATACCATCATTATTGTCAAACACATAATTGCCCGTTATGTTATTATATGAAGAATGCCCCAGTCCGATACCACTTTCCCCATTGTTCGATACATTGTTGCACATAACCAAACTATTTGATGACCTGCTAAGAAAGATACCAAATTCATGGTTCGAATCAAGATTGTTATTTATTAATGTAACATTCGTAGAATATAATATCCCTATTCCTATATCTGTGTTGTTAATTTTTGAATTCCTTAATTGGACATTTGAACAATTAGCAAGAATTAGTTGCCCGGTTATAATTCCATCGATATCAATATCCTTACAATTCTTATAATAATGCAAAGGAATTCCATTTACCATATTGTCTATGGGTATATCATGAGAATTATAATGTGATAATTCATATCCAAATATTTCAATCCCATCCTGGATAAAATAGTTATTTGTGATTTTGATGTTTGAGGATGACTCCATAGAAATCCCATAGCCTTCATTCGAGAGGATAATATTATTTGTAATATTGCTATGTTGAGATTGGTAAATGAATATGCCATGATAATTATTATAGGAGATATTGTTTTCAAAGATTCTGACATTCTGAACATTGCTTAACCCGATTCCAGCAATTCCCCAAGAAATACCACTTCCAGTAATCATAAAACCTGTCAAGTTTACCCAAGTAACCGTTATTACAACGGTACTATCTTTTGCTCCACCATCGATAATCGTTTTATTTCTATCCTCACCAGTCAGATTTATTGTTTTATTCACGACCACATTCTCATAATATGTTCCGTTATAAACAAACACGGTATCTCCATCACTACTGGCATTTATTGCATCCTGAATGCTCGTGTAGTTCTCTTTTGGATTGCCAGGTCCTTCTCCAGGCTCATCGTCGACGTAGATTATTGTGGGAGCCTCAACAATTGGTGCTATCTCAACTAAGATTACAACAGCGCTAAACGTTATAATTGTACAGAGCCAAACCACGGCTATCTTCCTATTCATAAAGTAAGTTATTATTATGGCCAGATATAACATTTTCGATTTTTTTTTATTTCACTCCGATCCTAGCCTCTTCCTTCAAATCCAAATCCCATATTGGCTCAGCCTACTCCTCCTCGTAACCAACCTCCATGGTTTCCCCTGGCTGTCTATTCCTCCACCGACACGCCCGAATTTGCGCGCCCCCTAGACTCGAAAATTGGATTGGAACTGAACTCCCTGAACAATCCTCCAAAAGATATTTAATTCTGTATTTGAATAAACTCCAATGGTCTTATTTATAATAATGAGATTTGAGACCAGGTATAGCATCAATATAAATGGATGACAATTTCGATTAACTAACGAGGATTGGGAATGAACTATGGAGAAAAAAGTTGATTATAGAAGATGTGGTGAATGTGGCAAGTCTTTCAATAAAAGTGAATGGTTGAGGGTCAATCGCTATTGTCCAAATTGTGAGAAATATATATGCTTAGAGTGCATTACAAGAATGGGCACATGCCCTGTTTGTGACACAACCATAAAAAACACCTATGACGCATTGATTTATACTTCATTATTAATGGGAATCCTGTTTATCCCATTTGTTATCATTATTCCTTTATTGGGAGATTATGGATTTACAATTTTAACAATGTTCGGTACGATGATATTAAGTTTTATCGTGGCCTCTTTTACGTATTTTGCCAGAGAAAAAAGGCGAGAAAAACATGTGGAATATCTATCAAAACTGCCTTCAGGCATAATTCCGGCCGAGGACAGGCCAGGATATGGTCTGACTTCAACGACTTTAACCAGTGTCGAAAAATCCTTTTGGCCAAGTACATTTCCTGAGACATACTACATAGGATTAGTTGGTGATTGGAATCCACCTATATTATCAAGAGAAGAAAAGGAAATGGCGGTAAACAATACCGTGAGGCAAATGATTTACGGGGGATATAGTGCGATTGTAATCTTTGTACTTTTTTTCGTGTTTTCAATATGGTTATTTTTTAACATTGTCATTATAGCAATAGTATTTGGCTTGTTATTGGTAGGATTTCTTTTATTAGGTGGGGCATATTATCTAAAAGGTGGTCTTAAAAAAGATAAAATCACAGAATCAAGGGTTTTATGGAAATCTGTTGGCCATCAGACCACAATAGATACCATTGAGGAGTTTCTAAAACAGCATGGAGAGGAATATCAGAAAAAGGTGGACAACTGGGATAAAAAAGGGTGGTTTACAATACCAGTGAACAATTACATATTCAAAAACGGAAATTACATTTCAACTCGCTACCCTTACGATGAGGGGATTGGTACATATGCTTTTGTATCAATAGGGTATACTTCTGAACATTATAATCATGCTAGAGAAATTCAATCCGAGCTAGATGATTTCCTTGGAGAAAGGGATTTGATATACAGAAGATAACTGAAACCTTTTAAGTCAAATGGTTCTATGCACTAATTGTGCCGAAGGCCAATCCTTGCTTCCTCCTTTAAATACAAATCCTAACTATCTCGCCTCCTCTCCACTCCTTTTGCTGTGCACAGAAACCACTACATTACCCGCGGAATGCCATCTATGAGTGTTTGCTTACAACGATAGGATCACAATGGAACTTCCCACTCACATTTGGTCTTGGCGTGAATATAATATCCCCTGCCTGTTTTGAAATAATCTGATTCACCCATCTTTTCCCACCTTTGCGTTGCAGAATCATATGACCAGATTGCATCCACATGATCTCCGAATGTGAGGTTGTTCAATCCAACTGTTCGATTGTGGTATGAAAGGGAGGGATAACCTACCATGTTCCACCCTGAGTGGAGAGTAATAGTTTGGTTCTTGGTTGGCCTAGTGCCGTTATAGAAGAAAATCGTGTCTCCAGGGGATGTAATATGAATCCAAAAACCCATGGTTTCGTTTAACTCCAATAGATCGTTTCCGTAAGGTTTGCCCACTTTGCGATGTTTCCAAAGATCTTTTGTGTCTGTGATGTCATACAATTGAACTGCATCATACCAACCATCAATAGAACCGAGAACCCTTATCAGGTTCTGCTCCTCTTGGATTATTGGGATGGAAATCAGATTCCAGCCTTGTTTTAGAGTTGTGTAATTCCCAAGGGATTTGTATGGAGCCATGAGGGGATAGAAATCAACCGAATCCGAATCTATTGAATAATTGGTATCCCCGATACCATCACTTCCAGGGATGTCCTGATCTGGGCCATTGAAGTTATCTACACCACTGTAGTTTGACCAATAATTTCCACCAAATGGATAGCCATTGTCCCATTTGTTCTCGTTTCCATTATTATCAATAGCTTGAATCGTATTGATTAAGAAGCTGTTGTAATAGATATTGTTATCAATTGATGAGCTTAAAACAATGCCCTCTTCATTGTTCGAAATTATGTTATTAATTATGTTATTTTCATTAGAAAGGGAACATCTGATACCCTCGATGTTATAAGAAACTTCGTTGCATAGGATATCGTTCCTATTTGAATCGTATAAATATATAGAATCCATGTTATAGTTAAAGACATTATTTCCTTTAATGTCATTATCATTGGAATTTTTTAAGTATATGCCATATCTGCTATGTGAAGAGACATTGTTTTCGGTGATAGTGTTGTTAGAGGAAAATCCCAAGTTAATACCAATTGAACTATTAGTGAGTTCTTGGTTCTCGATTATGACATTGCTGCAGTTGGCTAGAATTACTTCACCTGCAGAAGCCGGGATCTTCCCGCTTGTCAGGTTCTTCCAATAGTAAACTGGTTTTCCATTTACAGTGTTTGAAGTATCAATATTATGGGTATTCCAATCATCAAGAATAGTCCCAGCGATAAATATCCCGCAATTTACCATGGTATTATTGATTATATTGTCCCAGCCGGAATAGAGTATCCGGATGCCATGGTCATCGTTCATATAGGCGGTGTTATTCATAATTTTAACGTGATTTGAATTGTACAATGAGATACCAATATCCCCATTTGAGGATGCATTGTTGTTTATGATTTCGTTGTAATGGGATGTTACAATATCAATACCGCGGGATACGCTAAATAAAGCATCATTGTTTATAATGCTGTTATCGTTGGCCCAATAAAAATATATTCCATAATCATTGTATATGGCTTCGTTTTTGGAGATATGAATCCCGTTTGAATCTTCGAGAAAAATGCCATAAGCACAGTTTGAAACAATGTTACCTGTGATAAAACCGTTTTGGGAATTTCTATATTTAATTCCTGAATCGTAAACTGGATGCCCTGAATTTCCACTATTATTTATTAAAAATCCACTCACTGTAACCCCATCAGCATAAACATATACTACATCGCCAACTCCGCTCCCTTCGATTATTGTGGTATTTCTGTCTTCGCCAATTAAATAAATCGATTTTTCGATCACGGGATGTTCATAATAAGTACCGTTATAGACATAAACTGTATCTCCGGGATTGGCTACGTTTATTCCGGATTGAATTTTAGAATGATTTCCAGCACCGCTGCCCCCGACATAACGAGTGGTGGCAGCCCTCACATTTGGAGCAATCTCAACCACGATCACAACAAATCCAAATATCATCACCAGACTAATCCAAACCACAACTACCTTCCTTTTCATATAGGTAGCAATTCCAGTAGCCAGATTTAAGATTTTCGATTTTTTTAACAATATATCTTTACTTTACAAAGAATACCACCTCACCCCCCCCTTTCTCGTACCCAAAAGTCCAACCACTCCCGCAACCCCCCCTCCACCGTTTTCCCTAATCTCTCAATCCACCGACACGCCCCTTTTTGCGCGCCCCGATCAAGCAATTTACCGGAATTTGAATTCTAG
Organism: Thermoplasmata archaeon; assembly: GCA_020348445.1. Taxonomy (GTDB): domain Archaea; phylum Thermoplasmatota; class Thermoplasmata. The sequence goes on along the minus strand of CP070751.1, from coordinate 2,347,985 downwards.
CACGTATTTTAGCCCTCATTTCTAATGTATCGAAAACATAAAATTTATCCGAAGTTATATATTTTAGTTAATGTATATTACCAATGCGTTGGTATAACCAACACACGAAGGGGACGTGGCGGTCACGCTTCTCACCCTTCAACTTTTAAATGATAAATTATGATCTTGGTCCAATAACAACGGTAGTTTTATAAAGAAAGAAGAAAATAAGCTTAAATGGTGGATAAATGAAGACTTACGGCTACAAGGTTATTTTGGAACCTGACGAGGACGGGGGTTATGTTGTGGTATGCCCTTCGTTTCAAGGTTGCTATAGCCAGGGAGAAACAATCGAAGAGGCCTTAGAAAATATAAAGGAGGCTATACTCCTTTGTATAGAAGAAGCGGAGGCCGAAGGAGAGAAAATCCCTGATCCGTCAAAATCCCTGGTAGCTACGGTTACGGTGGCCGTATGAGCCACAGGTTACCAAGAATATCTGGTGAAGCTGTTGTAAAGGTTCTTACAAAATTAGGGTATAAAGTAGTTAGACAAAAAGGCAGCCATTTACGCCTTAAAGATCCTGATAATCCCTCTCACAAACCGGTGACTGTTCCGCTGCATAAATCTATAAAGCCAGGATTGTTGCGTAAGATAATCAAGGATGCCGGTTTGTCTGTAAAAGAGTTTATTGAATATTTAAAATGATGATCTATTATACAAAAATATATTCCACTTTTTATCTCAGAAGTTCTTCCTTTCCATTTGAAATCAAGCAGATATACCCTCCAAATCCAAAAATCCAACCTTTCTCATAACTAACCTCCACCGTTTCCCCTGGCCTCCCAATCCACCGACACGCCCCTTTTTGCGCGCTCTATAAATACCAATTTCTTAAAATATCAAGTAATATTTAAATAGCACCTCCTAAATAACAATATGTGATGACTCAAGGAGAGCCTGTTTGGTTCGAGGAAGAACCTTCCTGGTATAAAGATGTAATGAAACGATGGAAAGGGACTGCTTCTATCATGCCAGATTGAGTCTCAATGATTTTTTCTAATAATTCTTTGGAATATTTTTGGTGATTATTAATCCCCATTTTATGATGTGCATCCATGTATTTTTTATCAAATAAGGCACCATGATTTATTTCAAAATCTATATTGGGCTTGGATTTATCATAAAATTCATCATAAAGATTCTTTGCTTCTTTATAAGTTTTCATTTTTCCTTCACAGACAAATCCAAAATAAAGATCTACAAAACGAAAAGCAGTCCTATGATTTGCATTAGGCAGTGCTTGTAAAATTATCAATCCGCTTAATAATTTTGTCAATTGATCAAGAATAACTTCTTCATCTTGATATTGATCACAGAAGATTAGTAACAAATTAGGTTCATAATCCTTGTAAGGTTTGATTTTCTCTCCAGTTTCTTCTGTAAATTCAAAATTAATTCTTTCAAAGAGATGATAATAGAAGTTTTTAAATATTTCACAATTCTTACTGGTTTTTTCCATGTAACCATCACTTAAATACTTAAATAAAAACCTTTTGATGGAAAGACCGTATATTTTTCTCTATCCCTTCGTCCCAACTTCCACCTCCACCGTTTCCCCTGACTGCCCATTCCTCCACCGACACGCCCCTTTTTGCGCGCCCCTATAATCGATCGATATGCAGAAGTTTGGACGCGAAACCTTGGAATATTCCACAATACCACTTGAGAAGGTAAAGTAACACAGCAAAGTAGTTATAGTAGTATCGTATAGCAGTAGTGTAATAAAGATAAAGATTAGAAAGATTAACACTTTTTGGAGACCTCCAAATTTTGTTGCATGACTTTTTAATTTACTACTCTTTATTTAAGAATCAGAAACATGATATCTGAGGAGGTGAAATCAAATGGAAGGAACTGTAAAATGGTATAACGAACGTAAGTCTTTTGGTTTTATAGAAATCGAAGAAGGCAGGGATGTGTTCGTCCATCGAAATTCCCTTTCTGAAGGAACAATCCTGAACGAGGGTGATTTAGTAAAATTCGATATCGAGCAAAGCCCAAAGGGCCCACAAGCAACCAACGTAATGAAACAATAATCTGAGTTGGTTTTAAACCTCGTTTTTTTTCTCTATTTTTTTTTATTACTTCAATATATTAAACCATCTTTTCCCTGCAATACCCCGGACTTAAACCTTAAGTAACCCATCACTTATTCTCCAGTTTGAAGAGTGATAGAATGATGGAACACGGATTAGCAGCATTGCTTATAGATTTCGATAACATCTACGTCTCACTGGTCAACGATTATGGTTACCTAAGATCCAAAGCTCAGGGAAAGACCATCCTTATCATAGGCAAAGCACTATTACATGTGGAGAACGAGCTCGGGCTGACGCCTATAATCAGGGAGGCCATTGCGGACTGGTCCATGTATCCGGACGTGCCCAATGAGCTGTATACTATGGGAGTTAGGGTGGCGCATATAAAATCTACTGTGGGTAAAAACAGCGCGGATATCGAGCTCTCTCTACGCCTCCAGGAGATCATGCTCACCAGGCCCGATATCGATGTACTCATCGTTCTAGCAGGGGATAGGGACTACCTGCCCGTGGCACAACGGGTGCATGAGAAGGGCAAGAGGATCGTGTTCTGCTCCTTCAAGCGATGCCTGTCGGGCGACATCAAGATGCTGGTAGGTAAGAACAACTACTGGTTCATTAACCCAGACACCAACGAGATCGTAAGTGACGAGGAGAAAAAAAAGAAGGCAAGGCCAAAGAAGCCCAGGAACAAAACTACTGGACCCGAGCTTGATGAGAACTCCAAGAAGGCTTTGAGAGCGGCTATTAAGGCTGAAAAGGAGTATGGACCAAAATTCGGCAGCGTGAGACTCAGTGGCTTTCTGGTTGACAAGCTAGCCAAGGCCCTACCAGAGAAGAGTCACCTTGAGAGAAAGGACATATTCAGCCAGCTGGTGGATAGAGACCTGATAAGGCTCAAGACCGAATCTGACCGCCATGGAGCAGACTTTACCGTGTTCAACGTTAACAAGAAAAATCCAGTTGTAAGGGACATGGGAAAGAAGAAAAAGGGCAAGTTATGAGTTGGTCCTAACCAGAAATTGATATGTAAAAAAACATACGTTTCACGATGTTCGAAAATTTGATTTGTATTATCTCGGCAATGTTTATTGAATCATATAATAATTCTTATAATCGATTATTTTAGATTTTATTCTTCTATCTTTAACTAATTGTCCTAAAATTATGGAGTAGCTTATAGACTGCATAAGCATCAAAGGTAGATCATCAGTACTCTTTAGGTGTCCAATTCCTTCCAAAATTTCTTCTACTGTAAAGGCGTTTGTTCTATTCGCCCTTAGAAAGTCCAGTATTTCTTTTTGTACCTCCTGGTCATGTTTTCCTTTATTAAATTCATCTATTTCAATTGGCATGTCAGACCTCCGTTAACCTCCATTAAGAAGTACATATTTAAACCATTTTAAGGTTTTTGGGACTTAGATAGGCCGACATTCAAGTCTCTATATAAAAATAAATTTTATCTATTAGGAATTAACTTAAAGAACATACCTCCATATTCTCCTATCAGAACTTAGAGTTTTTCATTTCCCACCTTACAAAAGATTCCATCCTTTTAATCCCGTAAAATTTATGAATTTAGTGTTTCTTCACATCTTATTTCACAAATGGCTCTGCCCCTCTAATCCCGGTAACAATTACTTTTTCATCTTTAAGGTTCTTACTTCTCCCTCCAATGTTCTGACCCGATTTTCTAAGGTCTCAATCCGATTATGAACAGATCTTATCTCTTCTTCCATCCAAACATGCAACCTATTTAATTTCTCCTCGACTTGAGTAGAATGCAATAACAATCCGGTCACCTCCATTTTCATATCGATTGAATGTATAATAAATTATTCGTTAAATCCCTTTCACATTCACAAAGGTCCCACCCCTTCTGCCCCGCAAAAACCGCCCCCACCGCTCACGCATCGTATAAAGCCTTAAAAAATATCATCAGCTCAACCCACTGGCTCTATACGAAATATGAGCGCTAACTCCCGCAGATGGTATACCAAATATGAGCGTTGACCCCAAAATCCTTTACCAACTGTGAGCGTTACATTGTATACCAATCGGGAGCGTTAACGCGCACAAATGGTATACCAAATACGAGCGTTATTGCCAAATCAACCATCCAAAAATCCAACCCCCCTCGTAACCAACCTCCCCAGTTTCCCCTGGCCTCCTAATCCACCGACACGCCCCTTTTTTGCGTACCCCAACGATCTAAATTATATATCATAAATTAGACGGGGTGTAAGCTATTGATTTTACAGATTTGATATAGATATCCTTAGTAATTATTCGTACGCTTTTCTGAGGTTTTTACCGTAAAGTTCAAATAATCGTACGAATATACTACTATTTGCAGAGGCAAAAAATGAAGATAAACACCGTACTTGTCACTCCTGATGTGGTTGAAAAAATACTTTTCAAACATGGAATACGTCCCTCGGAGGTTGAAAGCGTACTAAAACAGAAACATAACAAAACATACTTTGAAAAGGTAAAAAAAGATAGATATATGGCTATAGGCAAATCCCTGAGAGGATACATCACAGTATTCTTTGATCGCAGAGCTGGAATCGGGGAGGTCGCCTCTGCAAGATTCAGCAACACTTCCGAGAAAAGAAAATATAGAAGAAAAATGAGGTGAATCAATGACAAAATGCCCAAAATGTGGAAAGAATATGAAGAAAACTAAGATCGATTACAATATTGATGAAGAGAAGATCACCGTTCACGATGTTCCAGCTTTAAAATGCTCAAATTGTGGACATATTACAATGAGTACAGAGCAGGCTGAACATTTCTATAACATATTGGAAAGGTTACACGGCTCTTCGAAATCCCTGTCATTGCACAGGACTTTAAGTTCTGATGGAAAAAGTTTGATCCTCAGGATTCCTAAGGATATTGCGAATGCATTGAATTTATCAAATAAAGACGAAGTAGAGATTTGGGTGGATGGACAACGAGTAATTGTGGAGAAGGCTAGTGCCTGAGAGAAAAAATCATTAAATGAATTAAAAATCTAACTTCTTATTCCTTTTTTACCACTTAATATGCTCACCCACAAGTCAACCTCACCCGTAACCAACCTCCCCAGTTTCCCCTAATCTCACAATCCACAGACACGCCCCTTTTTTGCGCGCCCAGTGGACTAAGAGATGGGAATTTGGTTATAAGGCTCTTCACCAAGAAATCCATTTAACTTTCGACAGTTATCAGAATATCATTGGGACCCGCTAAGGTGATCTTTGCCACTTTGCCCTTGGCGATATGCATTATTTCGGCTATTTCCTTGGGTATACGGATTATATAACTTTCTCCTAATACACCCACTCTAGCCTTTATGGGGTTTTTTCGGGTCTTGCTTGCCAGTAGAACGAACTCAGCATCACTGCTATCGATGTATTCTTCCCCGCATTTCTTACATTTCCAGGATCTCACCTTATATCCTTCGATATTTGTGTGTGACTCCTTTGCTATTTCACCACAGACACATTCCATGCCTTTCTTCTTGGGCATTTTATACACCTCCGACATGTTTTATCAACCAAATCTCATCATTGATATCGTAAGCATGAACTCTTACCACAACGACTTTTATGATCTTCCGCCCTTTTTTAATACATTTTTCAAATGTTCCTTTTGCTCGTTTTCCTTTGCGACAATCATACCCATTTTCTAATATCGATAGCACATCATATAAATCATAACCCAGGTTTATCATCTCATAGATGGCGTGTTTTGATGGTCACAGATATTTACCATTCCATTTTACTCCAAAGTCTATTTCTTCTGGAATATCTTTTACCATATCAATCTAGATATCTAGATGAATATCATAGTTAATAAACTTTTTACCGATATTCTCAAGGTATAGTTTTATCTATAACTTACCAAATTTATCTCCCCATCCACCATTCTGAACCCCTCTTTTTCCGGGTTTGAAATGAGGATGGTCAATTATCTAAAAATCCAACCACTCTCGTAACCAACCTCCACCGTTTCCCCTGGCTGTCCATTCCTCCACCGACACGCCCGAATTTGCACGCCCTGAAAACCAGCCCTGAAACTAAAAAATGGAACTCTATTTTGTGAATTTCTCAATTAGATCTTTGGGTTTTCCAAACCTTGATAACATCCTGCTTTTCAAAATCCTTGTCATTGGTCCATATACCATCTGCATCAAGTGCCAATGCAATTGCTGCAAACGGTGCATCATCCTTGTCGATATCATTCATTACATTTAATCCTTTTTTAATATAGGATTTGTATTTATCGAATGGAATCGTTTGAACAATTTGAAATAACTCTTCAATGAAATTATTCAATTCATCTTGATCTATTCCTGCTTTCTTTGTAATCAACTTTTTATGTTTCTTAATCTCTGTATGAACCCATTCGGGAACAACAAATGAAATATCTGCACTAAGAAGGATTTCTCTTGTAACAGAACCCTTAATCAGACCCGAAATAATAATATTAGTGTCAACGACAAGAAGCATGATTAGATCCCATGCCGCTTTGCTATAGCACGTTTAAGAACTTTATCGATCTCTTTAACATCTTTTTCAGTCAGTTTACTCTTCGATGCAATTGTATCCAACAATTCCAATTTCTTTGCATACTCCGAAATAGCCCTTCTTGCAATCTCGGACCATCTTATCTCTTTATGGGCCCTCACTATTTCATGAACGTCCTCTGGGAGTGATAATGTAATGTTTCCCATTTTATCACCTACAAATAAGTATGTGGTTTCACATATATATTTGTTTCCATCATTTTATATTCCTCAAAACTCTTTTTAGAGCTTATTAAAAGCCAAACCCCATTCTCCTCCACACCTCACTCCAATCCCAACCTCCACCGTTTCCCCTAACATCCCAATCCACTGACACGCCCGAATTTGCGCGCCCCCGATCCACGATAAAATCAATATCCCTCCCTCAAAATCAATACCTCAAGCAAATAAATCGACGAATCAAAAATAAAACCTTAAATCCCTATACGGGATTAGGGGAGTAATAATAGGTGATGAGTATGACAGAGGTGGAGATAATAGACGGTAAACCGGCCATCCGAATCCCAGATAAACACAGATCAGATCTTGACAATCCCCAAACTTGGAATGTCCTGGAAATCGGGGACACCTGCACTTATAGACGTACTGTCACAGATGCGGATATAGCGCTTTTTGCAGGTGCCACTGGCGATACAAACCCCTACCACTTTGATGAAGTATATGCGTCCAAAGGCCGGTTTAAAAAGCGTATTGCACACGGGATGCTCGTCACGGGTTATATCTCCTGTGTGCTGGGTACTATACTTCCAGGTCCTGGGACAATATATTTGAGCCAGTCACTTACATTTAAAAAGCCCGTATATATCGGAGACACAATTACGGCCATTGCAGAGGTCCTGAAGATAAAGGAGAATAAACCCATAGTAACCCTTAAAACCAACTGCATCAATCAAAATGGGGAGACGGTTGTAGAGGGAGAGGCTGTGGTTCTGGTGGATTATGTTCCAATGTAGGAACCAAAGCTATTTCCCTTCAACTACACATCATCCACTCTAGTAACTCATCCCGCAGTTCCCCCTGGCATCTCCATCCACCGACACGCCCGAATTTGTGCGCCCACATTTGAGTGACTTGTTATTACCTAGGGTTAGCTCTAATTTATCATTGCCAAGATTTCCTCTGCAGCTGCAATCAACTCATCAGCCTGGGCATCAGTGAGCTTCTTTCCCCTCTGAGCTTCTACCTCATTGATAAAGGCTTCAATTTTGTTCATGGCAGCATTATCATTACCCTTGTCCAAGGATTTGATTGCATTTTCCAATTTAGATAATAGGCTGCATTCGAGTCCTTTTGGTAAATTCATCTCTTCGATGTCATCCATGACATCCTCAATTGCCTCCTGGGGGCTTTCAGTGATTACTTCAAACACCTTTACATCATCGAAGAAACTGTACATTCCACTATGACCACTTCCAATTCTTATGCCCTCTATCAGATGAGTGTCCCAAATGATTACATCTTGAGCCACTTGCACATCATCTATCCAAACATCGTATGTCTCAACAGTTTTATCAAGGATCACCTTGACTTTATACCAAACGTCAGGTTCATAAGTTTGTAGAAAAGTCGTGTTGGGTCCAAAGCCTTGTACCGCATGGATTTCGCCATTATCGCGGAAAAGTACAAGGCCAAATCCCAAGCCCCAAGGAGCTGCCTCCTCGTTATAGAAGGCCGCTACACCAGTGTTTTCGATTGTCCCTGAATGACTTCCAGTCTTGATATATACCTCGAAGCCTATTACCTCACTTTCAAACGTTAACTCCTTTTGGGCAGTTGCAGCCCACCTTGGACGGCCCCAGAGCTGTAGAGATTGAGAGCCAGAAACACTTTCAGTGTCCACTACTTTCTGGTACTGAGTACCTTTTCCGTTGTATATAAGTTCCCATCCACCTGAAGATGGAAACGTGCCGACAGCATAACTTTCAAAATCATCCTCGAAGATCATGGTTTCTGTTCCTTCAGCAGTTACGTTTCTCTCTTCGGGTATTCCCACAGCAAACACAGTGACGAACATCACTGCTACCAACAATATACTTGTCTTTTTAGATCTCATATCATCTCCCTCCTGATTTATCTTTAAGGTTAAACAAAAGGAAAGTGAAAAAAGATAAAAAGACCATAAGAGTTAGTCCACGACTTCCATAAATTCAAGTCCTCGCTTATCTTTTTCCACCTACTCCTTAGTCTCCCCCCGTTCGAAATCGCGAACGAATTATGAATATTTATTTCTTTCAAAATGGTAATATTTTTTTGTAGTAAATTGAAGATATTTTTAACATTTAATTATATCCTTTTGACCTTGATTTAAAACTGGAGACTTACAAAAACCTGCATGCATATTTTATTACCTCACCCCAACCTCTGTTATCCCCTAACCTCTAAATCTGAATTAAAATATAAACAGCAGGTTCTACCTCATTTTCTTTGATAATAAAACCAATTTATCTTTGAAATAACTATTCAATACAAAGTGAACAATATCATAATCTTTTCCAAGGAAGCTTAATGTGGCTCCTCGTCTTTTTTGCTTGCCATAAAGTTCAGTTCCTGGGTGTAATTCTATAGTTACCATTGTCATCATTTTCGATTTCTTCAGCTTTATCTTGGCAATCTCCTTCTTTTGATAATATGTTGGGTTTTGTATTCTGTCAAAGATTTCTGACATAACAGTAGGATACTGCATTTCATTATTGGTTTTATGACCTTCTGTTGAATCAAAGGCAGAAAAACCAGATGACATACTTGGTACCATCATGATTGCGGATTTGGAAAAATATACATCTATGTATGATGATTTATTTGAATAAAAGACCTTATCAAAACCCATGACTATTGTATCATCCTTATCTAGAGGGTCCACCTCTATTATCTCTCCTTTATTCATTAATCTACATCTCCGGTTTCAAATAATTACTTCAACCATATGCAATGTTCTTGCATCAGAGCTCAAGCCTTGCCTTTATTGTTTATCGCTATCTTGGCATATATTATTATCGCAAAAGTAGACTCCTCTAGTCCTTCCTCAAAAATCCTTTTTTAGGAATGTTTTAAATACCTCCACTGTGACCATGGGATCCTACACGTTCCAGAACCACCCCCCCTTTCCTTCCTCAGATGCTACAACTTGCGAAACTTACATATGTGCGCTTTGTTATATCATATTTGGAGGAGCGGAATGAAACGATGGCCTCGGAATCTACAGGATTACGAAGCTACATTGGTCATTTTAATCTCTTTTTTGGTCATCTTTGGTTCCTTTAAACTCTACGCTTTAAAGGTTCAGGCATCTACCACCTCGGCGTCAGATTACGGTTCTTCCCCTTCATCGGAGCATGTCTATGATGAAACCGATGTAATTTCTCAGTGGTACCGTTATTTGGACACTGATGGGCACCGCGAAGCTGAAGCATATATAGTCTCTGTCTTTGAAGAATACGGCTTGAATGTGACTACCCAGGAATATACTGCTCAAAGAGAGGATGGAGATGTTCGTGCAGCAAACGTACTGGGATATTTAGAAGGGAGGGATACAGATAAATGTCTGATAATCGGAGGTCATTATGATGTCCATGAATACAGCACACACGGTGCCTATGACAACGCTGTAGGAGTGGGCACTGTCATAGAATTAGCACGGCTTTTCTCAGTGGTAGTGAATCAAACTCCACCAACCTCAATGATTTTTGCGGCATGGGATGCTGAGGAGGGTGGAGGAGCTGGTAGCAGGTATTTCTTAGAAAATAAACCTTGGCAGACTGACATCATAGCATATATCAACTTGGATATGTTCAGTTTGAATTACCCTGTAAAGAACAATATGCCCTTATCAACTGAGGAATATTATAAGATGAATATATACACGTCCCCGATTGATGATTTCTCGAGGTACGATGATATAGAATACAATGATTCAACATTGGGAAATTTCACGATGTTCCGTACACTTTTAGAAAATATCACTTATGACAAATACGATTACCCTCCAGAGTGGGTGCTGGTAATGGACGATACTGTGGGGGCCAGTGATCATCGATTTTTCATAGAGAGAGGCATCCCTGGGGTTTGGTTCAGGGGTATGAACGAAAAACCCCGAGAGGAACGCGATCTTAATGAGATAGCATTTAAACATACGCCGATAGATAGATTGGAAACCATGGAAGAATATGCAGGAGGCAAAGAAGAACTACTTAAAGGAATCGATACTGGTTTATTAATTTCGTTCTCCCTGGCGACTCAAATACTGGAGTCGCATAATGTGTCTTCATCTCAAAATGGTGGTGAGACCACAAAGGGTGCAATAGAGAATATTGGACAAATAGGCATTGTAATCGGAATTGTTGTCATAATAATGACTGTTTTGTTGTATGTGTTTTGGAGGAGATTACGGTAACGAGTTTATCGGATTGTCATCACCCGCTTCACCTCCCGCAGTCTGTGCCTCCCTCCTTTGATGCCACCACACATATACGTTCCATTGTATTTGCATAGCGTTTTAGCACTGGGTTTTATTAATATAATTCTATGATTCAATAAGGTATGTCAAAATATTTATATTTGTAAAAACTTCCTGATTGTACAATTGAAACCCTTAGGGGGGGTAATACATGTGGAAAATCAAATCGGATAGGAGTATAGTTTGTGCGCTAGTAATAGGAATGTTTTTGAGCCTTTTTTCTGGTCTGGCTTTCATATCAGAACCTGCGGATGCTGTAGAAATAGAAACAAGTGTACAATGGTATAAAATGGGAATATGTTGCATGGATGTCGCATTAGTAGATATCAATCGCGATGGATATCTTGATGTTGTGACTGCGAGTATGGATGATGACAATTTCTATACGATGACAAATGATGGAAAAGGTAACTTTGAAAACAAAACAACCTATTCAGATGTAGCGGGGCAGTCCTCATTAATGATGGGTGATATCGATGGTGATGGCGATCCGGACATTGTTCACGCCATTCCCTACGATGACCGTGTCACTGTGAGATTCAACACCAATGGCTTTGGTAATTTCGGATCAGAACAAGATTATGTGGTGGGTAAGTGGCCATTTCATCTCTATGTCGGCGATGTGGATGGAGATTCCGATCTAGATATTGTAACCGCTAATAGTAGGAACTATAATGTCTCGGTTTTGAAAAATGATGGAAGTGGACAATATGGTAATTTAAAAGATTATTGGGTAGGATATCACCCCGAGGATATTCACATGGGCGATATAAATGGAGATAATTATCTTGATATTGTGGCCACACTACCCTATAATGATACAATTGTTGTTTTATTTAATGATAAAGCGGGGGCATTTGTAGATTTAACCAATTACACGGACTTTAATAACCCATACTCGATTTCTTTAGGTGATATAGATGGAGATTCTGATCAGGATATAGTGGTGACGAACAAGGGACCTATATTGGACCCAGGTGAGGATTCAATATCTGTTTTAAAGAACGATGGCACCGGAAAATTCCCAGATAGAACTGATTATCCTGCTGGCGATTATCCATCTTTCATACATTTAGATGATATAGATGGTGATAGTGACTTGGATGTATTAATAACAAAAAAATTAAATCTAGAGAATATTGTCGGAATATTTATTAACTCTGGAGACGGTTCGTTCAAGGCCAAGTTAGAGTTTAAAGTGGGGCGCGGATATCCTAGGTTATTTGACTTAGGTGATATTGATAAGGATGGTGATCTGGATATTGCAGTTCCTAATGGTAGGCCAAAACCGGATAGAATCTCAATACTGATAAATGAAGGTCATGGTTGGTTCAATATAGAAACACATTATCCTATGGAATCTGGACCACGTTCTTTATTTATGGGCGATATCGATGGAGATGATATATCTGATATTGTCATCGCTAATTATGGAAGCAGTACAATATCAGTATATTTTAATGATGGCCATGGAAATTTCGGTGAAAGAACCGATTATACAGTAGATGACTGGAACCGTCCAAATACAGTTGCATTGGGCGATATAAATAATGATGGAGATCTAGATCTATTCTACTCAGGTGGAGGGACTGCCTCCTCTGGATATGTTTCGCTTAGAAAAAATGATGGGACTGGGATCTTTGGATCTCAATATAAATATTTAATGGGTTCGGGCCCAATATTATATCTAGCAGAGGTCAATGGGGATAATTTTATAGATATGGTTACTTTGAACAAAAATGACAATGATCTTTCTGTTCGTATTAACAATGGAATAGGGGGTTTCGGGAATGAAAAAAATTATGGTGGTCTCGATGGACTCGATAATCCAAGCGCAATCTATATGGGAGATATCAATGAAGATAATGATATGGATATTGTAGTGGCAGATACCGAAGATGATGAGGTAGTAGTATTTAGAAATAATGGTGCTGGTGAATTCTCGTGGAGTCGCGATTATCCAGTAGGTGATAATCCACAAGCAGTTATATTCGGTGATGTGGAGAGTGATGGAGATTTAGATATTATTGTAGGAAATGCTTGGAGTGAAAGTGTCTCGATCCTAAAAAACGATGGTTTAGGTAATTTTGGTACGAAGACGGACTATCCTGTGGGAGAATACCCGCGATCTATGTGTTTGGGAGATATAGATTCAGATAGTGATCAAGACTTAATCATTGGTAACTATTATGGCCACTCAATTACGGTCTATAAAAATAACGGAAAGGGCGGTTTTTACTTTAGGGAGGATTATCCAACTATATCCCGTGTCAGATCCACTATCCTGGGTGATGTGGATAATGATATTGATCTTGATCTTGCCTTTGTAAATGAAGATAGTAATTCCTTTACTATAAGATTGAATAGAAACTGTATAGATTTTAAACCGGACAATGACAACGATGGATACCCAGACTTTATAGATGCTTTTCCAGATAATGGATTTGAATGGGTCGATAGCGACGGTGATGGGTGGGGAGATAATAGTGAGGACTTACCTTGGGATCCCTTCGAATACGTTGACTCAGATGGCGACAGACACGGGGATCAGTTCGATGATGCTTTCCCAGATGATCCAACAGAATGGAGGGACCTCGATAATGACGGCTGGGGAGATAACAGTGACCAATTCCCTAAAGACAGGACCGAATGGCAGGATTCTGATAACGATAGCATCGGGGACAATGCCGATGATGATGATGATAATGACGGTTTTTCCGATGATCTGGAGCGCAGTTACGGAACAGACATCCACGATGCCAATGACCACCCTCCCGATTTTGATGGAGATAATATCCCTGATGACATGGACGATGATGACGATAATGACGGCTGGTCAAATTATATCGAAGAGGCTGCGGGATCCGATCCCAAGGATAACACTAGTGTGCCCTTGGATACAGATATGGATGGGATAGCCAATAATGCGGATTTTGATGATGATAACGACGGTGTGCCCGATTACGATGACTACGCACCATTGGATCCGAAAGTTCAAAAAGACCCGAACCTGATAAGGTTCTGGGGTGTGGAATTCGAGATAGGTGAACTGGTCATGGGTATATTAATGGGTATCGGTGCAGTGATCTTGGGTTCCATGGTCATTACTCGAAAAAAGCGGCTGTACCGCAAGTACAAACGCCGCCTTGATGAAAGTACATCTGTTTCGGAATTAATCGATATAGATACCGAAATTAAAGTTGATACTGAAAAGGAACGATTGACCTACATTCAATTAACACTTCTCGAAGAAAAGTATAAGGATAGACTTAGGGAACTGAAGACAATATAGTTAATAAACATCTGAATAAAGATTCAGAATCTGTACAATAACTAACAGAAATATTATATACAACCGAGCAGATTAGAGAATTGCCTTTTCGGAAAGTGGGGATTCCGGGAAGGAAAAAAGAAGGGGGAAGTAAATGGAGAAGAATAAGGATTCTAAAACAAAGGTCGAGAAACCTAAAGACATCACTGCGCAAAAGAAGGTGGAGGAGGCGCTGAAAAGAAGTGAAGAGAGATATAAATTGGCACAAAGAGCAGCCAATATCGGCAGTTGGGATTGGGACATTCTCACCGGAGATCTGCACTGGTCCGAAACAATCGAACCCATGTTTGGATTCAATAAGGGTAAATTCGGCGCTACCTATGATGCATTTTTAGGTAGCGTTCATTCGGATGATAGACAATTTGTTCAGGATTCTGTAGATGCCTGTGTTAAAGATGGTAAAGAATACGCAATCGAACATCGAATCGTCTGGCCAGATGGCACCGTGCGCTGGGTTTCTGAAACAGGAGACGTCATTAGGGATGAGAATGGGAAGGCAATTCGTATGCTTGGCATTGTCCGGGATATCACCTTGAACAAACTGACTGAAGAACGGATCAGGTATCTGAATAGTTTGCTATTTTCAATAAAGGAAATAGGACAAATAATCGGCCGCGAATCAGAATTATCTTCACTTATGCAAAAGTCATGTGATAAATTGATCGAAACGAGGGATTACATGGATATAGCCATTGCTGTTCTGGATGATAACAGTGGCAAAATAGTACCCCTAGCACACAGTGGAAAGCATCAACAGAGTACCTGGGAAATAGGGCCTGATGGTGAAGGTGAAGCACCCGAGTGTATCAAGGCCGTATTGAAATCCCAATCTAACCAGAGGATGAGAAGCAATGAAGGATATTGTGCCACATGTGGGTACTATGAGCAAGAGGAAGAACATCAAACAATACTTATTCCCATGAAATATCAGGATTCTATTGTGGGGGTATTGACCATGTGCTCTAAATCAGAGTATGAAATTGATGAAGAGGAGATTCACCTTCTTGAAGAGCTGGCTGAAGAGCTCTCCTTTGCATGGGCAAAAATAAAGACGGAGGAAGCGTTACTAATGAGCGAAGAAATATATCGCACAACTTTCAATACCTCACCCGATCTATTCTATAGGGTCAGCCCAGAGGGGAAAATTTTAGAATGCAATGATATGGCAATAAAAACACTGGGCTATTCAAGAGATGAACTCATAGGTATGCCTCTTTTAAGTATATATGCGGAAGAATCCAAGGCTTATGCTAGGGAATGCTTCGATGAATGGGCCAAAACAGGAAAATTGAGAAATAAAGAAATGAAAATAATGACCAAGGATGGTAAAAAGATAGATATTGAACTGAGTGTTAACACCATCTATGATTCGAAAGGGAATGTTATTTCTTCGATCTCATCTCAGAGGATCTGCTAAAAGCATATGCATATTATTTCACCTCACCCCTACATTTGTTGTCATATGGCCTCCCAATCCACTGACACGTCCTTTTTTGCGCGCCCAAATTCTAAAGGACTGTAATTACTACTAAATCAAGATAACAACTATGACAACACTCGTACTGTCACCATCATCGTCGGTCACTGTCAGCTGGACATTGTAATTCCCGTTGGCATAAAAAGTGTGCCCATGTTGATCAAACTGCGAAACAGGATAAATTCCACCTGGACTTGGGTATGGATCTGGACTAACTCCATTATTGAAGTAGGTGGTCACTGTATCAGGAGTCAAATCATCCCAGAACCAGGTAAAAGTTAGATCATCGCTTCCGGGGTCGGATGCAGTGGATTCAAATGTTATCTCATGACCAACAAAGTACTTGTTCACACCAATTATCCATTCCCAGGTATCTGGATGCTTGACGTTGAAGGTATGATGAGAACGGTTATAACCACCATCCTCAAAGGAGATGTTCACCCAACAGGGAGTTGCACCATTTATTTGGCCGTTGACAGTATCATTCAAAGGTGTGTACAGGACCTTAACTGAAATGACCTTGGTGACATCGCATATTGCTGTGATTGTTACAGCTTGGTCGTCTGGGCTTCCTGGATAGCGCACCACCTCAGCGTAGCCAATCTGGGTACCGTCCTCTAAGACGAACAGCTCGACGTTGTGCCACTTCTCACCTGCTATGCGCAGCGTGAAGTTGACCGTTATGTATGCTTTTATTTCTTCAATTGTGGGCGCAACATTGTTCACTGTCACAGTCGTGGTATCTTCGCCTTTGAGTCCAAGCAGGTCCCTCACCTGAAGATTGATATTACCCGTGTAGTCGTCGCCCCATGTAAAGGTAACTGTGGCACTTGACGACCAGTTTGTGTCCCAATTCCCGTCACCGTCTAGGTCCCACCTGAACTCAAGCGGATCGCCTTCGGGATCGTATGAACCTGATCCGTCAAATACAACAGTGGTGCCTTCATCTGCAGAATAAGGTCCGTTTGCATCCGCAACTGGTGGATGATTAGGGAACGTAAGCAGAAGGTAAGTCTCGGGATCTCCAAAGAGGTTGTAGTTCAGTTCGTTATTGTGTATACTGCCCGTGGGTTTCTTGGCCTCAACCAGGGCTTTGCCTGCTGGCCAGCCGTCCTGGATGACATGTTTAAAGTACGCGTAACCAAAATTGGGATTGGCATACTTTGAAGAGTCATAGGTCCAGTTACCACGGGAGCCAGTTGAACCCCTGGTTGATCCTACAGTAGCTATTCCACCGTTTTTCAGGATTGCATACGCCAGGTTGTTTGTGGTCTCGGGATCTGCGTTGCCGCAAGAGTTCTGGAAAGTAAAGGATGGTTTTGAATCGTTTAGGTATTGAGCCTTTGACGAGGAGAATATATTAGATGCAGTTGTTTCGCTGCCGTGGGTCCACCACGTCACGGCCCCGTAACAATTTTGCCATTCACCTAAAACTTTGGTCCAAGAGGTGGGCCAATCCTCAGGTGTGGGTCCTCCCACTGGGGAGTAGTCCTCCTTGTATATCCGGTAGTATGAGAATCCGGCAGGGATTGCATAATCGTTGAGCACCTCCTCGCCGTACTGATAGGCGGGGGTGGTGTCGGTTAGGGGCCATACAGGTATGAGAATGGACTCCCTCCAGCTGATATCCCCAGGGTCGGTTTCGTACTGAATGATCTTGCCCAGGATGCTATCCAGTTCTTCATAGTCGCTATCGTAGACAGGTATCCTGCCAACCCAGACATCGGCATCGTTCTGGGGTCCATTAGGATGCCTGTCTCCGGTCCCCCAGATGAAATTGACCTCCTCGTTATCGGGTCTGTAAAGATCAGGCGGACCTGTTAGATCTATGTTGTTGAAGTATCTGCCGGTGAGGCCGTCGGCAGTATCTGTCTCGTTCCTTAGATGGTCCAGGGGTATGATCTGACGGCCCACGTGATTTGGATCGCTTGAACTCACATTTGTCCTGTAATAGAGCCTCATGATGGCGTCACCAGTATGCTCCTTGTATTCGACCTTGATAGTATGGTAGCCTGCAGTCATGTCCCTCATAACCTTGTCATTTTCGGGGCCATGCTCGCTGAATGGGTCCCAGTTGTCGATGATCTTAACACCATCTATCCAGAGCTTCACACCACCGTCCGTGAAAGTCTGCCATTCGTACTCCTCTGTGAAATCGCAATAAACGTACCCTTCCCATCGTGCAGAGAAATAGTCGGTATTGATATTGATGGGATCGGGTGTTTCGGGATTGTTGAAATCTACATTTTCGGCATAGTACCCGTCACCATCAAGGTCCCAATCGCCTTCCAGCTCGGCATAGTACATGTCCGTTGGAATATTGCTCTGGCTCTGATCGAAGTAGCCGTACATTGTGGCCTTCATTGGCAAATCACCTACAGAATCTGCTGGATCCAGGGGCTCATCGGGATCTGGATTTCCAATCAACAGGACGTAATCTATCCCCATTGTGGGCTCGTTGTCAATCAACCATTGTCTGATCTTCTCTGCCCTGCCATTTGGCGGTGGGCCAGTGAGCACGTCGTAATCATCCTCTGTAACGACCAGGACGCTATGTCCTATCAGTTCCTTAAAATAGACAAAATTGCCAAGTCTCTCACTGTTTGCCACAATATCGTTTGTAGTAATGATCACATAATCGTAAGTGCTAAAGGGTATAGGATTTGATTCTGAAGTAGAAGGCGGTCCGTTGGATAGCATATTGCTCTCTTCTTCCCCAACGGTGATTACTTTATTTTCTATGTTGCCCTCGATTATCTTCGATTCCCCAGGATCGCCTTTCTCAGATTCATAAACAGGGTTTTCTTCGTTCTCGATAACTGTTTCCCCTAGGTGGGTTTCTGCTTGTGGTTGAGATTGCTGATTGATCTCGAGCTGCATGGGCTCGGACTCTTTCATCATGGTACCATTTGTACCATATACAGCCGCAACCACACTTATCACCAAAACAAAAGTGGATATTACTGTCAATATCAATCTTATTGCCTTTATTTTTCTCATATCTCTCTCCCTCCTTGAATTGGTACTTTTGAGATTGTCTCATCTGGCAGTTCTTTTTATTACCAAGCCAGTAATGTAGTTATGTTTATTTATATGTTTGGCTCAGGAATAATATTACTATTTTGCATCCCACCCCAACCCTCACCTCTGAAGTTTCCACTGGTCTCTCAATTCGTTGCCAACATACCACTTTTTGCGAGCCCCTACTAAGCAATCTGTTTTACCTAGGCTCAGCTCTCATTTATAGTCGTTATTATGTCCTCTGCAGCTGCAATCAGCTCATCAGCCTGCGCGTCTGTGAGCTTCTTTCCTCTCTGTGCCTCCACGGCATTTATGAAGGCATTTAATACGTTCATTGCCTCTTTATCCTCACCGTTCTCCAGAGATTCGAGTGCTGAATCCAGTTTTACTAAAAGGCTGTTCTCAGTGCCTTGTGGTAGATTTTCTTCCCCGATTTCCTGGAACAGGTTTTGGATGGCTAGGTCCGGTGGTACATAGCAATAGTCTTTTCCAATGAGTCCGTTGGTGTAATGTAGTAAAACCTCATCAGATGTTAAGGCTTTATCCCAGATTGCGACTTCGTCAAGATCACCATCAAAATAATGTGGTAGAAAGAGCTGGTCAGCTCCAATCTTTAGAGGTAAAGTGGAATCCACAAAATTACCACCAGAACCACTTGCATCCTCTACTCCATTTATGTATATCTTTGATATGGTGGTATCTGCATCATGTGTAAAAGCTGCGTGGTACCATTGTCCAGAGGATAAGGTTGTTGAGGAGGTAATATGATTCAAATTAGTTCTTATTTGGAATGTAAGTTGAGTAGGTTCCCATTTTCTAAATCCGATGTAAAAACCATCTGATGACCATGTGGAAGTTTCATCATCCCAAATATCGCTGAGTATCATTTCAGAATATTGGCCATAAGGCGGGAAAGAATCCGGCTTAAACCAGAACTCAGCACTAAACGAACCAGTTAGACCAAGATTTGGAGTTTTTACATAATCATCCACACCATCGAAGCTTAACGCATCATCAACTATACCAGTTGTCCATGTTGGACCAGATGGTAATAAAATTCCATGGTTATTATTACTTGAAGAATCTGTCGCAATATTGTCAGAAGCGTCATCAAAATGCCACAGGCCTGCCAGATCAGCATTATTGTTAAAGATTCCATTATAATGCTCCTGTATTTCAGCTGCAGTTAATGCTCTGCTATATATTCGAGTTTCGTCGATTAGACCATCGAAAAATCTACCAGGAGAACCAGTTACATGTAATGCACCAATTAAAACATCTACTGAACTGCTGTAAATGGAATTCTGGGTGGATGTTTTTGAAATAACGTTTGCAGAATTTATATACAAACTGAGTAGATTGTCAGAATCCCTGAACGTTCCAACAACATGTTGCCATTGTCCCGCATTAATTGTATATGCGATTCCATCACCACTTGATCCATCACTGGATATGTAAAATCTTAGATTATTTTGACCAATATCCAACCAATAAGATCTTCCACCAGCAACATTATCCCACTTACTTACAATTTGATACTTATCTGTTGCCACATTTGGTTTAATCCAGGCTTCAATACTGAGACTCCCAGTAATTGCCAAACTTGCATCATTCCCGCAATTTACATAATTATCCAGACCATCAAGGCTCAGCGCACCTCCAACTTTACCTGTTGTCCAAGATGGACCAGTAATAGGTTTTAGGTTCCCATCATTCGCATCTGCAGAATCTCCTGCAATCCCTCCACCCCCTTCATCCAATCTCCAATAGGAAACCATTCCATCTGGAATTGTTCCTTCCGCACTCCCAGACACGGCCACTGCAAACACAGTGGCGATCATAACTATTACTAACATTATACTTGTCTTCTTTGATCTCATATCTTACTCCCTCCTGATTTATTTAAAGGTTCAACAAAAGGAAAGTGAAAAAAGATAAAAAGACGATTGAAATTAGTTCATGACTTCGATAAATTCAAGTCCTCGGTTATCTTATTCCACCTACTCCTTAGTCTCCCTCCAATAAAAATCGTAAATGAATTCTGGATATTTATTTCTTTCGAATTGTTAATATTTTTTTGTAATAAATTGATAATATTTTTAACTTTTAATTATATTCTATAATCCTTGATTTAAAGATGGGAGAATGTAAAAATATGCCTTCTGCGGGATTGCCCAGGGATGTCCCGTGACCAATGGTATATGGAATATATTTAAGAACCAAGCCCCATTTGGACCCATCTTTAGATATCCATCCTCATACCTCGATCCCCTCCCATCTTTAGTTTCCTCAACCACCTCACTCATCACAAGTCAAAAAAGACTCCCATCATTAGCTATCAATCGAGATGGCTAGCATCGCAAAACGGTTTATTGGATGACTTGCCGCATCTGCACAGGGTAACGCGGTTGCGAATCTCGTATGTGAAACCGTCAGCAGATTCGATGGGAACTTTCCCCCGCACACAGATCGGTCCACTGGCATTTTTATGAGGATCTTCAACCAATCCTAGGGAGGGCTTCAATTCAGGCTCGATTTCCTCGCCGGTCTCATTTTCCCAAATCGCAAGGCGGCCGGACGGACAGTTTGCAGTTTGTTGGATCGCAAGTTTCCTAGCCTTGGGATCATCTGAGCGTTCTGTGAGCTCCCATGTTCCTCCCTCAGGTGCGCAAAACCGTGAGGCTGCACATATCTCCTCCACATCAGTCAACTTCAAGGTTGGACCATCATACACCAAGGCCAGGTCGAGATAGGGGCTTTTGTCTGCGGTTTCAGTTCCATCAAAATCGATTTTCTCATGGGTCCCATCACAATATGGCTTGTTGCGGGACTCTCCACATCTGCAGAGGGCAATGTTTTTTTGTAAGGGGTATTTTTTCCCAATCTTCCAGTCAATTCCATCTCCCTCTGAATTTACTACAATTTTCATTTTCATGAGGGGGATTGCGTTTTTAACAATATAGGGACCGTCTTTGGTGATCTTAATCTTGTTATCTTTCGAAATATTTCCACCTCCTTCTATCTTAGTATGCAATTCATCTTTGGTATCTATACTTAACGGTATTAGGCTTATGCCAACGGAGTTATTTTTACATGAACTTCAAATCACTTTAAATCAGTTGTAGGATTGAATAAAGCATCCCACTTTTCGTCCAAATGAATTATTGCATCCTTCAAATCAATAACACTCCATTTTCCCTTGTCCTCTCTGGCCAGCCCCAGACGATAGAGCTTGGCAAGTCCGTCATCAACCTCGAAATCAAAGGGAATTTTTTTCTTTTTGAACCATCCCTCAACAGCACCATCAAGTTCTGATTCACTTAAAGGAGCTGCCCTTAGAAAATGCTGCGCCAAAAGTGCCTCCTTTACCTCCTCCTCTTCTGCAGCATCCAAAAGGCGGTGGAAAACACCTGCATTGCTATCCAGTATTTTGAAGTACAATCCCTCGGTCAGGGCCTGCATATAAGTGATGCGTGCGTTCTTGTAGTTGATGTACGCCCGAAAGGCGATTCCGATAAGGGCACCAAGTGCACCTCCAACTGCTGCCATTTCAAGGCCGCCCATGGATGCCCCCGCAACGCCTCCTGCCACTGCTAAAATCACAGGCAGCACCCTTCCCGCAGCCAGAACTGCTGCACCCAGTGTGGGCACTGCAACCTTTATTTTGTCCCAAATGGACATGTGGTAGCTGGTGTTTGGAAACACCATCTCGAGGTCATTTAGGGGAACATTCCTAAAGTACTTGATATAGATATGATCCGAATCCAGGGCATTGCGCCGCTCTTCAGAGCTGGCAATAAAACCGGGTGTGAACCTGATGGCAAGAACCAGACGATCATAGCTTTCCACCTCGAGCCTCCGCTGTCGAAAGAGGGTTTTCCAGCTTTTTATTTTATGAATCCTTCTTGAAAGGCCACGGTGATAAAGTGCCCATTCATCAAGTTCTGATAGGTTCACATCCACACTTCTTGAATATAGCGAGTGAGTGGTAAGTGCGTGGTTGAGTTCTTTTTCACCCAACTTCTTAAAGTTGGCCTTCTTAAGAAGATAATCAAGGCGTTTCATAAATTGAGTGTCATCGGGATCCTTCACAGGATTTCTTATGGGAACATCGGGATCGGGATCAAAGGGCCTGTACGATTCCTTTAGATCTTCCAGGTTTTTATGAAAATCATTATGAATTGTGGAGGAAAGTAAGTTGGCGAATTGACGGAACCGAGGTTGAATCTCCGTGGGTAATTCTGATTCAAGTTCATTTACCAGCTCCGCTTTTGTTAGTGGTACAAAATGTTCCATTTCCATTTTATTCACTGGCCCTTACTATTTCCCTTATTCTTTTTTTGTATAAATCAAATCATCTATATTTTAGTTCCCTTTCAAGCTAATTAATTTCTAAGAATTTATAAATGAATATATTATATTTAGTTTGTCCCACGAAAAGGTGACTGAGATGGGATTAATCAAGTTTCAATTTCCATACATGAGAGGTCAGAGAATGGACCCAGTATCCCCTTCCCACCTCGAAAATATCGTCCACAGCTACGTTCCCCCAATTACCGGAAGTCGTATCGAAACGCATTATCATGTTGATATGGGTTCCGAACACTGTGTTATTGAGACCTTCAGTTCTAGTTGAATTTGTCAACCTTGGATAACCAACAAGATTCCAGCCAGGTTTTAGGGTGACTGTTTGTCCCTCGGTTGGTAGAATCCCAGGGACCTCAAAAAGAACATCCTCAGAATCAGTGATGTGTATCCAGATTCCCATATCATTATGGACCTCATGAAGGTCATTCAAATGAGATGGTTTATCAATGTGGTAATGTTTCCAGGGATCTTCCGCGTCCAGAACATCATAACATTGGATCGCATTGTACGATCCCGAAATTGAGGAGAAAACTGTATCAATATCTGCGTTAATTTGAACACAGGGAAGTGATATCAGGTTCCATCCGGGATGAAGGGTAATGGTAGGCCGATGATTTACAATGATCTCGCCGTCTAACCTAAGATCGAAAAACACATTCAGTGAGCTTACGTTGTTGTATACATAAGCGGCAATGGTATTGGTCCCTTTAAGAAGGTAATCTCCGGGAATGGTCACCACCCTGTTCCAGTATTCGAATTCGTGATTGGCACCTGAGTCATCGTCCACCAGGATGCCGTTCAGATAGACCATGGCATAGTTGTTCGAGGCCACATAGACTGTTAGGTTTTCGTATTCAACACCAGGATCTATATAAAAGGTCTTTCGGAAGTAGTAACTTCCATCATTATCATTGAGAACGGTTCCGTAGGTTATGGGATCCCCGAATCCAAAAGGCGCTGGTCCACTTGACCATGCACTATCATTGAATAGAGGCACGTTCCAGTCTGGATCAGGTTGGGGATCAACCTCACTGTAGGACCAGCCATCACCTGCTTGAATAAGTGTGAATGTTTCGGTTTGTGGCGGTTCCTCCACCTCCCATATCAGAATCTCGGGTGCATGACCCGCCTCCTTGGATGAGAAATAGAATCCATCAGAGGAGTTTGTCTCCATGTACAACGACACCACATCTCCTTGATGGGTCCGGACGAACTCCGTGAGGCGCATGACCGTGGTGATATATTCGATGCCACCATATCCGGTGGATACCTGCTCGGCAAAATCAGGTTTGGTATCATTTGTGAGTGTGTCCTCGCTCCAGTTGTTGTCCGGTACAAAGTGCACAAACTGTATTCCCTCGCTGGAGTCGGTGACATTGAGCCGCAGGGCTGCGAACTTGATCTGGACGTCCGCAAGAGATGTGAGATCGAATTTCAGAAAAGCCCTCATCCCGAAGTCCGCATCCACCTGTATCACCGGTTCATCGCCATAGTTGTTATTATTATACTTTATGTGAGCGTCATCCAGTGGGGTGAAGTTCCTTGAATGGCTTCCGAAGATGGCCTCAATCGCAGACGGAGCCATAGCGTTAGGGCTATGACCGACACCCTCGACCTCTACCAGCTTCCACCTGAATGGCAGACTGAGGTTCGCGGCCAGATTTTTGCAATAATTATAGAAATAGTGCCCCCGGGCAAAGCGATGGGGCCCCTGGGCTTCAGCCCACTCTGTATGGCTCAGAAGAGGTGCATCTGGGTCATTGTCCAAGGTTCCCAGGGTGAGGGTCAGGTCTCTGGAAAAGGCGAGGGCAAGGTCAGCGGTTGAGATATCCATGTCCGCAATGCCGTCAGGGTAAGGTTCATCATAGGTCGGAAGGAGATAACAGCCAGCATTTGCCACAACGATGTGACCGAAGGGAGCCTCATCCATAAGGAATGCCATCCTGTGTGCGACATAAGCCCCTGCGGAGTGCCCCTGTATGTCGAATGTATCGGGAGGATTTGGAACGGAGGCTACCACCTGGTAAAATATCTCCAAAATGGTGCTGTAGCTCCAATCGGCCCTGGGATTCATGGTACCGTTGTCCGCCAGGACATTCCCCTCGTGGTAGTGCTGCGAATCGGGCCAGTCGTCGGTTGTGAACTCTGGAAAAAGGAATAGAGCATCGTACAGGTGGGGGTAGGGGCGGTACCCTCGCACCCTCTTCTCCGCATCCCGATAATAGCCATGGAGAACGAACACGATCCTGGGATCATCGGTGGTATCGAAGGTCTCCGGATATATATAGAATACCCTTACTGGCTTGTCGATATTCCCGCCATCGTCTTCATAGGTGAAATTTCCCTCCCCATGCTCCAGCTGCAGCGGTGGTTCGGCTGCGACTGTTTCCACTCTCAGTGGAACTTCCGAAGTAATCATTAACAACACGATTATGCATACTATTTGAAATTTCAAAGATCGCCTTACCATAATCCCCATAGATATAAAAATATTACAAAATCTGTTTATATATCTTATGTTCCTATTATCATTACGAGATATAAGAAAATCCATCCTATCACGTGGTTTTGTTGAGGTAAACATAACACCACACCTCAGGAATTATTGCTAGCATCAACCTCCAGGTCCCAATAACTCGGGAGAGTATCCCATGGATTGGGTGCAACGTCGTCTGTTATATAGGCATAGCCCACTGTATGGTTCAAAGCCAATGACCAAGCATCTTGAAAATCTGCGAGGGCGGTATCATAGACGAGGTGCGAAAATCGTGTGCGGGGATAGTTATCGAGCCATGACGGAAAACTCGCACCTGCGTAACTGGCGTAAGTTCCTTCGAAGACCACCACGACATCCCCCACATCCATGTACTGTTCATCGGGAACTGTTCCGGGATTGAGCATGATGAAGGAGCCTGAACCAGATCTGATGTAATTTGCCAAGTCTTGATAATAGGCTAAATCAACTGCATCATTGGATACCTCATCCTCGAATATACCGTCCACACTATACCAAGCGGTGTAGTTGTCGATATCTGCCTTGACGACAGCTGAATTCCGGCCACCGTATTGAGTATAAACATAGCCAAGGACCTTTATTCCCTTATCCTGTGCCTGGGCCACTGTATCGGCAATGGTTTGATCAAATGAAGAGCCGGGACCGTTTGATGGATTCATGATCATGATAGCTGTTGCTGGAGCGTCAGAGATTGCCTGATCCCATAATGGTCCAGGGGAGAAGTATGCAGGAACGGAAATGCGTATACGTGGAATATGTGCATATTTCATTTTCCATACATGGTATGTTAAAGCGTGGATATAGTAACCTCTTCCAACCTCGAAATAATCGTTCTCACCCATGCTATGCCATTTTCCAGTGGATGAATTGTACCATATAATCTTGTTTACATGGGTTCCAAATAGTGTATTGTTTAGGCCCTCGGTTCTATTACAGCTGATTAAGGAAGGATAACCGACCAGGTTCCACCCGGGATATAGTGCAACTGTCTGGTCCTCAGTGGCCCGATGACCCGGGACATCGAAAGGCACTTCCACTGAATCAGTGATATGTATCCAGATCCCCTTGGTATGATTGGCTATCTTGAGATCATTTAAATTGGATGGTTTATGGATATTGTCATGTTTCCAGGGATCGCTTTTGTCGAATGCATCATAACATTGAACTGAGTCATATGATCCTGATATGGAGGAGAAGACAGTGTCTACATCGGCAATGTACTGAATATAGGGAAGGGAAATCAAGTTCCAGCCTGGCTGTAGAGTTAAAGTGGTTCCATCATCTGTAATAACCTCGCCTTCCAGTTTCAGATCAAAGTATGCATCTGATGATCCGGCGGTGTTATAAACAAAGGCGGCGATGATGTTGGTACCTTCCTGAAGAGCACTAAGAGGGATTTCCACTGCTCGGTTCCAGTATTCGAATTCATGATTGGCCCCTGAATCATCATCCACTAAAATTCCGTTAAGATAGACCATGGCATCGTTATCCGAGGCTACATACAGGGTCAAGGATACGAAATCATCCACCGATTCGATTTCAAAAGTCTTTCTGAAGTAGTAGCTTCCATCATTATCATTGAGTTCGGTTCCATACGTTACGGATTCACCAAATCCAAAGGGAGCATCCCCTGTTAGCCATCCACTATCATCGTAACCTGACTGGTTCCAGTTCGGACTTGTTACAGGTTGAGGATCTGTTTCATTGTAGCGCCAATTAGCACCTCTTGGTATCAATGTGATATCCTCGGTGATTGGAGGCAAGGGAGGGATAACTCCTTCCTTTACTATCCAGAATTCATCACGGACCTTACCATCAACGTTGCGGATGAATTCAGAATGAAGATTTCCATCCGTATCCACTGTAACTCTAACATAACCCCAATCAGCCTCCCGATAAGTCGACCAATCTGGTTGGGGGTTATTCCAGCCGGTGTAAAGCTGGGCACCCCCCATACCTGCCACCATATGGATCGTATCTATGGGGCTGATATAGAGTCTCGGATCAGTATCTGATGGTATCTCCTGATATGTTGGATACGTTCTCTCATATGCATGATCATGTCCCCAAATTGCGAGATCCACACTGTATAAATCAAGCAACGGTTCTATGTCACTTCTAAAAGATAAATCACTCCCATGTTGGGTATTGGAGCTGTACATTGGTCGATGTGAAAATGCTATAATCCAAGGATGAACAACTCTATCTGAATCTGCTGCTGCTAAATCATCAACCAACCAGTTATATTGCTCACTGCCTATAGAGTAATCAACATCAGAACATATTGCTACAAAATGAATCATGGAGTAATTGAAGCTGTAATAAAATTCTGAATCTGATCCTGATTGTAAATAGGGCATATTAAATCGCGCAAGAGTTGCATTTATATCATAAACTAATTCATGATTGCCTGCTACTATCATGTAGGGTTTTCTTGCAACGTTCTCCTCTATCTGATTGAACCAGATGTCCCATTCAGGCTGGTTGCCGTTTGCATAGGAAAGATCACCAGCATGAACAATGAGATCAATTGATGAATCTGCTATGATATTGGCAGTTGTGGCTTGAGCATTGGAACTCTGACCATGGTCAGCATAGGCTGCAAATGATACATTTTTATGATAATCAGGAGGAGTTGTGAAGTTAAATTCCGAACTCCATCCAAGTGATTCATCACCAACCCTGTAGAAATACTCTGTGTCAGGTAAAAGTCCTGTGAGAACCACATCATGGATCTGCCCGACCCAACCACCATCAGTGTATGTATGGTTGCTTCCATGGGTTGAATAATCGTATAATCCCGAAGACGTCCCGTATTCAACTGTGGAATTTGGGGTTGAGCCCCGGGTCACCCACGTTACAACCATTTCAGTAGTATCACCTGTTGTGGCGATATGAATCTGTTCAGGAGGTTGAGGGGGTGGAGTGCGAGGAGGAGCTGTGCCGTGTTTTATTATCCAGAAGTCATCGAATATGGTATTGTCGGTGTATCTTGCAGTGGCATGAACGCTTCCATTGGTATAAACATCGATCTTCATGTAGTGAAGTTCAGAGGTCATGGTTTCTTCAACGAACCAGCCTGGGTCGTTATTCGGTTCCCTTGATCCAGCCCCTGCCCTTCCTGCTATTACAAATAATGGGTCGGGATAATAGTAGAAATTCTTCACATAATCGGAAATGACTGGAAAGTCAATATTCGAGCAGTTAAGTGGATAGGTTCTCTGATAGAAATGATTGTGCCCCGAAAATACAATATCAACATCGTAATCCCTGAAAAGGGGAACGAAATTGTCCCTGGTGTCCTGATCCGAACCGTGTCCTCCCGAACTATAAGGAGGTTTATGGAAAGTGACAAATATCCAGGGGTCCGACGGGTCCGATGAAGCGGCCTGAAGATCGCTTTCCAGCCATGACAATTGTGAGGAATTGGTGGTGTCCTCCGAGTTCAGCACTATGAAATGTGCATTTCCATAATCAAAAGAGAAGTAATCTTCATTTCCGGGAAATGCGAAAGTGTTGAGATAATTGTCCCAAGGATCTCCGGTTGAGTCGTCCTCGTGATTGCCCTTACATGAAATAAAAGGCACATGAGAGACAAGGGGTTCGGCCGGGATCATCCATTCATACCACTGACTTTGGGTATCGAAGTCGCTTATTATGTCGCCTCCGAAGAAGAGCAAACGTGCCTCTGTGTTCACAGCCATGGCCTGAACCACACTGTCCCAATCACCATAATTGCTCCTGGAATCACCTGCAACCAAGAAGGTCCAGTTGATTGATGAATCAGGGGCTGTTGTGAAGTTATATACTGAGCTCCATTCTCCACTGTCACCCGAAACCTTGTAGAAATATTTCGTGTCTGGAGAGAGGCTTGTAAGTTCAACCTGATGTGTATAATAGACTCCCCATGAATCTGCAAAGCTGAAGCCAGATGTCGTGCCGATCTCACAGGATGAAGTGAGACCGTACTGAACCTCGTTGGGGTTGCCTGCACTGTCTGTCTCCCAAAGGATTGCAATTGTGGAGTTGGTGGCATTCTGGGTCCATGAAAGTCGTATACCCGATGGTGTAGATGCAGAAGTTCCTATTCTCACTGAAAAAGCCGATGTTAAAATTAAAAAAGTAAGAATAAGTGTTGCTTTTGAACTGTAACTTTCTAGGGGCTTATACTCCTTTTTTTTAAAACTTTTCATGTAAAATTTTCTACAAAAGATAGCGGACACTTTGGTATTGAGATTTGTTGAAAAATGCGTTAACATAATCCCACCCTATCATGACCTATATGGAATGACTGGATAAGTATTTTTCGGGTCTATTATCAAGGTCTAAAATTTGCGCTAATATAATGTTTAATTGATGAATTCGGGACTTTAAGAGAAAGTATAGCCAGTCTAAAGTTTTCTTACGTAAATTTTGTCTAAGATTTGTTTTTTTGGTGTTTGAAATGCCGGCTGTAAAGGCGTCTTTTATTGAGCCAGTCAAGAAGCAGTCGATACCTCAAGCGCGTAATTCGTGCCCTCCTAATCAGCCAAAATCTGAAAGATTGCATATCTTTCTGAAAGTCCTCCTTGAGCCTGTCAAAACGGGTCTTGGGGCGATAAATCCTTCCATTTTTTAGAAAACTGAAGGGTGAACGAGCCACATACATGCCATTATCACTGGTCTGTTTCTTGCGGTATCGTAGCTGGCGCTCGTCCCATATCCAATCTTCTTCTTTTTGAAGCTCCCAAGGTGGCGGCTTCTCGTAAATCACTTTTGTTTTTTTCGCGGGAGCAGGTAGGGTAAGGTTGTATTTCTTGCGCCTATACGGATCCTTGAGAATCCAGTAGGCTTCAGAGATCTGCTTGAACCATTCCTCGGCCTTTTCCTTGTCCAAGCGTGTCACGTCTGGATGATATCTTATGGCAAGGGCGCGGTAAGCAGATTTGATCTCTTTGTGTGTTGCACTGCGAGAAACACCCAGTATCTGGTAGTGGTTTTTGGTCAAGGTTCTCCACCTGTATTCTTGCTAAAGGAAAGGCAAAAGCTATATTTTATGTATCCGATGCTTTGTGTTCGAAAGAAGTGGTGCATGTGTTTTTCCCTTTTTTTGGAGATATTATATCTCCCTTCTGCACCTTCTTGTGTGCCCACCCATCAAAAGGCGATTATTATTACTAAATCAGGGAAATGGTTAAAACAACACCTGATGCACCACCATCATCATCCGATACCGTTA
Organism: Thermoplasmata archaeon; assembly: GCA_020348445.1. GTDB lineage: Archaea > Thermoplasmatota > Thermoplasmata. The sequence goes on along the minus strand of CP070751.1, from coordinate 2,316,947 downwards.
GCACGACATTGTAGCTTCCGCTTACAGTGAAAGTATGTTTTGCCACATCCATTGCCAAGAAGGGATAGGTTCCTTCGGGGCTTGGAAAGGGATCTGGATTTGCTACGTCGTTGTAATAAGTGGTTACTGTATCAGATGTTCCATCGTCCCAGTCCCAGGTGAATGTCAAATCATCGCTTCCCACATCAGAGGCATCGGCCTCAAAGGTCATCTCATGATTTAAAAAGAATTTATTCACACCAATTATCCACTCCCATGTATTGGGATGCTTGACGTTGAAGGTATGATGAGAGCGATTATAACCTCCATCTTCAAAAGAGACGTTCACCCAGCATGGGGTGGCGCCGTTGGGCTGACCGTTTACTTTGTCGTTTAAGGGAGTATACAAGACCTTAACCGAGATGACCTTGGTAACATTACATTTCACATCCACCAAAGTTTTGCTCTGATCATCCGGGCTTCCAGGATACCTGACAACTTCCGCGTATCCGATTTGGGAGCCATCCTCTAAAATGAGCATCTCTACATTGTGATATTTCTCGCCGGCTGCTCGTAGGGTGAAGTCCACAAGAATATAGGCTTTAACATCCTCGATTGCTGGAGCCAAATTATAAACATTAACTGTAGTGGTATCATTACCTGTTTTCCCAAGTTGATCACGAACTTCGACTTTTACATCTCCTGTGTAATCATCACCCCAAGTATAATTAACAGTGGGACTTGCTGACCATTCTGTATCCCAAATTCCATCGTCATCAAAATCCCATCTATAATCTAAGATATCGCCCTCGGGATCATAAGACCCACTGGCATCGAATGTTATTGAACTTCCCTCGTATCCAGTATATGGGCCATTTATGTCCACAACAGGAGGTTCATTGGGATTAGTAATCAGAAGATAGCAATCTGGGTCTCCATAGAGAACATATCTTAGGGTATTCGCTCCAATTGGATCATGTGCACTCTTAACAACTTTTAGTGCAGACCCCGCGTTTATTCCATAATAAATGACATACCCTGTGTAGAAATATGCCATATCATGGTTTATAACGTGCTGTGGATAAAATGATGTATAATGACCTCCCGTATATGTGGATACTCTTGTGGATGAAACTGTTGCAATCCCTCCATGTTTGAGCAATGAATATGCTAGATTGTCTTTTCGCTCTGGACATGAATTAAGACAGGATGCTTGAAATGTAAATGATGGTTTTGAATCATCAAGATGTGATATATTATCAAGATGCATTACTCTTGTACCTTTTATTTCATTTCCATGGGTATGCCAGGTAACCATACCATAACCCTTTTTCCACTCGTTGTAGGTGTTATCATAGTAACAAGGCCAGATTTCGGGAGTTGGACCGCCGGAGGATGCGTAATCCTCATCATAAATGCGGTAATAGGAAAAACCGCTTGGAATAGCAACATTGTCCTTTAATGCTTCACCAAGACCCCAACTTGGAGTTTTGGAATCCATGGGCACCATTGGAAGAAGAAGAGATTTCCGCCAGCTTATATCACCTGGATCGGTTTCGTAATCAATGATTTTTCTAAAAATTTTTTCAAGATGCCCGTAATCATCATCGTAAACAGGAATTCTTCCAACAATGACCTCGGTGTGATGGTCTGGATCATTTAATCCCTTATCTCCACTTCCCCAGAAAAATGCAACCTCTGGGTCCTTCCTAGTGATTTTATGATCAGTAAAATCAGGGTTGTCATAGTAGTACCCAGTAAGTCCACCTATAATGCCACCTTCATCATAAAGGTTATAAGAAGGAATAATTTGATTTTTAAAAAAACAAGGATCATTTTTATCAACCTCGGTTCTCCAATACAATCGAATAATCCCATCACCATAATCATCACGATAGAATATTTGCAGATCATGTCTTCCAGCATTCATAAAACGAGTTGCTTCATCAACAGTTTGTGTGTGTGGAGTCCAATTATCAATGATGTACTCCCCATCAAGCATGACCTTTACCGCATCATCACTATACGTCCAAAAAGTATAATTGGTACTGAAATTACACATGACTTCCCCAATCCAAAAAATTGAAAAGGTATCCTCATGAATTGACCCATTTGGACTTCTCGGATTTAGAATTGAATCAAATTCGCAGTAAATTCCATCACCATCTAAATCCCAATTGCTATCCAGATCTCCAAAGTACAAATCAGTTGGAATACCCGGATTAAAAGGAGTAAAGGATTGTGTAAAACACATCTTCATTGGAACATCTCCAACATGATCACCTGGATCCCTGGAATCTTCAGGATCAGGATCTCCAACAAACAAAACATACTCAATACCCATGGTTTGATAATTATCGATCAACCACTTTCGTATTTTATCGGCTCGATCATTTGGATATTGACCTGTAAGACCTTCAAAATCTGTTTCAGTTACGATTTTTACAGAATGTCCTTCAATTTCTTTCATATTGACAAAATGCTCAAGTTCTTCACTATTATCAACAATATCATTTGTGGTGATGATAACGTAATCGTAAGTGCTTGAGCCCCCGGGTGGCGCTGCAGAAAGTAATTCGTAGGACTCTTCTATCCTCGTTTCTTCTTCAATGATCAATTCTTCATTTACTTTGTTGTTTTCTAGAGTCTTTAAATCCTCATGGTCATTACCATGCTCCGTTGGTGTTAAAATCGTTTCCTTTTCCATCTCGAAGAACCTTTCATCTGGCTGGGGTGTTACTTGTGGTTGAGATGGCTGAATTATCTCAAGTCTTTCTGCATCGGACTTATCCATCTCGTTATAATATGTAGTATTTTCGCTTGCAAACACACTTACCACCAAAATAAAAGCTGTCATTAGAGATAAAAACAGTCTTATTACCTTTTCCTTTCTCATTTTTCTCTCCCTCCTTATATTGGCCCCTCTGAGAACGTCCTTTTTGGCGATTCCCTTATAAAGCCAGATCGCAATTATATTGTGAATATTTATATTTTTGGTTTCAGTATAATATACCATTCACACCCTCCCAAACCCTCCTCGAAAATTAGAAGAAGCAGTTCACTCCAAGACGGTGTACACCTTCGCGGATAGGCCTCCCGCAAAACTGAGACCACCTCTCATGGGTGGGAACTGCATACGTAATCTCAACTGTACATCAACCACCCTCGTAACCCCCCCTACCGTTTCCCCTAACCTCCCATTCCTCCACCGACGCGCCCCCTTTTGCGCGCCCCAGAAACTATCTTCCGAAAATTGTACGCAAAATCATCTTTTATCTAACGTGGGTTCACCGCAAATAGGGCATGCAACCCAATCAAGCTCGAGCAATGTGTTGCATCTTTTACAAATTTTAACCCTCCCACCTTTAGGAGATGGGGGAGGTTTCGCAGAGCGTACTTTGTAAGGCATTTGGTGCCGTGGTGGATAATATGGAGGCGGATAGGGATAATAAGGGCGCTGTTCTCCCCTAAAAATCAGGAATATAATCGCCAGGACCAATAGAATAATGACCACGGTTTGACATTGTAGACCCGGTGATAGAATGTATATAACCAAGGCTACGATCATAAGCAGCCATATCACCTTTTTTATTTCTTTATCCATGAACAACAAAAGAGGTAAAGGAGTAGGTTGAGGTACCCCAGGGTATGGCTGTTTACTGGTTGCTAGATATTCCTCAAGAAGTATCATGAATCCATATATCGCCAGAAGGCCTCCTATAAGCTGGGGGATCCAACCCCAACCGTAAATACGAACATCATCATTGAATTCCTGAATCAAATCTGATATGTGGTTATCAAAGAGGCCAATTAAAAACAATGTTATCCCGATTATGAGTAAATTCGTTCCTGATCTCCTATTATCTTCGTTCATACATCTCTTCCCTTCCATGACAGCAACTTATTGCAATAAACAGATAAAAAATTTTCTATTGATAATCACTCTTTTTATTAAGAGATTTTAAACCTCCTCCCCACAGTTTTTTTGTCTATCAACCTGTTGACCGACACACCGATTTGCGCAACCTCAAAAACAAAGTGATCTCCCGCAAATCATATGGTCCTATTAAAAAACCGCGTGGTCTAAAACTAGCTCGTACAAAATTCCGTATATGGAAGATGTCCGAAATTTGTGACTTTAAAAAATCGAATTCTAAAAACTATAAGAATATTGAGTTCTCTTTCCACCCTTTTTCCCTATCGCTTTATATTGTACCTCATTGTTTTCTCGTAGCTTCTTAAGACATACTGTGGTGGAGCCGATGGAGATATTTATTCCTTCGCTGATCTCTTTTGAAGTGAACCATTCATTTGGATGTGCTTTTAGAAAGTCATAAACCTCTTGTTGCCCCATGAGTATGGATATGACATATTAGACCTTAAACATTTGTATTGACAGATTCGATCTTGGGAAATTTATCAGTAGTACTACATTATCTGTGCATAATACAAGATAAATACCCATTATTCGAGAATGTAAAATGGCATGGAAAAGTAGTTATAGTAGTTATCGTCTACCAAGAGTGTAATAAAGATGAAGATTAAAAAGCCTAACACCTTTTGGATCTACCAAATTTGGTTTCACGACTTTTTGATTGAAAATTCTTTATTTAAGAATCAGATACATAGTATCTGAGGAGGTGAAATCAAATGCAAGGAACTGTGAAATGGTACAACGACCGGAAGTCCTATGGTTTCATTGAAATCGAAGACGGCAAGGATGTGTTCGTGCATAAAAACGCCCTTTCGGAAGGAACAATCCTGAATGAGGGTGATTCTGTAGAATTCGACATCGAACAGAGCCCAAAGGGCCCACAAGCAACCAATGTAAAGAAACTATAACCTGCGTTGGTTTAAAAACAGATCTTTTTTTCTTTCTATTTTTTATTTTTCTCCTCGATATATGAGTTTCAACTTTACCCATCAGAACTTATCTCTTTTTAGTCCCCCACGTCTATTTCCCACCCAGTCTTTGACATCACCTTCTTCCGGTTTCAAGTACATCTCTGCTGCATTTTCATATTCAAATCGGCGGTCAACTGTAAGTCGCAAGAGCATATCTTTCAAAATCGCCATTATTCTGTCCCTGTCCGATATGTTATTCAGATATTCGCTGCTCCATTTGCGCCAATGCGGTCTTTTGTGGGAGAGCTTGTGCTTTACACCCTCCATTACAGTTTCATACGTGTCCTTATCGATTTTTCTGACCCGTTGATCAGCTAAGATATACCAGTGATACTGAGTGTTTATTGGGACACCGGAATTTTCTGGAGCAGATTTACTCCTTTGTTTTATCGATTGAAACTCAAAAATCCAGGCTTCTGGATCAACCTTTTCCTCTTTCCAAACCCCGTTTGGGTAATTCCATACATGCCTTCCTCCTATGGGCATTCCCATATACTTGCGACCTTTGAATTCCTTTAGATCATCATAAGTCATTTCTACTCCCCCTTACAGATAAGGTAATATCGATGTACCTGAAATCTTATAGAAAAAAGTCTTTAAAAACCTGAGTGGGGGAGTTAAATGAAAGTAAAAATATGATAATCAGATATCAATCATTTTTGTTTGCTTTTTTTCACATCCTTCATCCATACAACCCTCTGAGGGAATGGAATTTCGATGTTCTCTTCTTTGAACTTCCTATCAATCTCTTTGTTAATCTTTGTGGTAAGGTCAAATCTATCCTCTACATCGTTTATCCATACAACAAGTTCGAAATTCAAGCTGGAATCTGCAAACCGGGAAAAACGCACAGAGGGCTTGTACTGCTCTGGTTCATGTATAAGGTTTGGATTCTTCTCTACGATATCCAATAGAATCTTGATTATCTTATCGGGATCTGTTCCATACGCCACTCCCACCTGCACACTTATCCTGAATTTTGTATCTGGCTCGGTGTAATTTACTATTTTGTCGTTGGCCAGCTTATTGTTGGGCATTATTATCATTGTATGTTCTAAAGTGTTGTACAAACGGGTGCTTCTCATTCCTATATGTTCGATTTTACAGACTTCACCCGATTCTAAAAGTATCAGATCGTCCACCTTAAAAGGTCTATCTGTCAAAATGTATATTCCACTGAAGAAATTAGAGATCGTGTCCTGGAGTGCAAAGGCAATCACCATGCTAATTACTATGCTCCCCACTGCAAGCATGGTCAAATCGATACCTGTGTACGCCAAAAGGATGGTCACGGCAACCATAACAATGATGATGGCACCAACCTTTTCTATAACTGGTATTAGAATATCATCGATCTGGCTCTCAGTCTTCTCAGCGTAGATCTTTCCGTAGTAAATTAGGATGTCTTTAAACAGTTTAAAAATAACCCAAGTCACTACGATTATGAGGACGATAAAGTATACCTGTTCAACGTAGCCGACAATATTTTTTGGAAGATCCAAAACCTCCAAAGACGTTATAATTCCATATAATATCATGAGGATTAGAACAGGTGATCTTATAATTTTAAATATGATGTCGTCAAGTTCGGTCTTCGTCTTCTTGGTCCAACGATGAATTAATTGTTCGAAGATCAGATAGGCAATTATAACGATGAGTGTCCAAATGATTATATCGAGCAAAAATACGCCATACTTATTGTCTAGAGGCGATGGTAAAGGGTTATCAAAGAGGCCCATTACCTTGGGATCCTCGTAAACTTCAGTTAAAACAGGAGGAAGTTCAACATACCAGCGACCAGTTTTATTTGTGATATTGAAATTCAAGTTGATCTTTAATTCACCTCGCTTCATGTCCTTTGGGGGAGTTACGCTCAGAACAACTATCCATGTCGATTCTGGCTCCAAAGTTAAATAATCCTGGTTTAGATTTGCGGTCCAGCCCAATTCTGACAACGATTTGGAGATCTCTACTCCAAAGGTGTTGTTGATGTCATTATTTACTAGAGTCCAATTATAGGTGGCAGTACTTTTAGGCTCGATGGTTTTATCATAATCATCTGTCGATACTATTTCTACGGGAACAGAATCTTCTTGTGCATGAACGTTCCATGAGCTCCCCAAGGTTATTCCAAGCAGTATAATACACAGGAGTATGGAAGAAATTCTGATTACTTGTCTTTGCCAATTCACAATTTGCCCCTCACCTTTGGGTTACATGCTCCCTTTACTAATATATTTTTCTACAATAATTATTATTCAAAGGGAACTTCCCAAACATATTCAGATTTTGCATGGATGTAATACCCCTTTCCGATTTGGAAGTAATCAGACTCTCCAAGCCGTTCCCATCTTTGCGCAGCAGCGTTATAGGTAATGATTGCATCAACATCTGTTGAGAAGGTGAGTTTATTCAATCCCTCTGTTATGTTGTAGTTTGTAAGGGATGGATAGCCCACCATGTTCCAACCTGGATAAAGAGTAATCATTTGATTCTCAGTTGGGTGTGTGCCGAGGTATTCAAAAAGGACGCCACCGGGTTTTGTTATATGTATCCAGAATCCCATCTTGTGTTCGATGTCATTTAGGTCGTTCAGATTAAAGGGTTTTGAAATCTGGTGGTGTTTCCATGGATCCAATGTGGCGCTTGCATCGTACCACTGGATGGCATCGTAATATCCACTTATTGATGACAATACGACGCCAAGATTTGTGTTCTGCTGAATCATGGGGATCGAGATCAGGTTCCAGCCATTATGCAAGAACGTGTAATTTCCGATACTGAAGATTGTTAGGAAAATGTCACCATAACCTTTGTTTTCAGTCTGGTAGGCTCCATAGGTCACAGGAAAGTCCAAAGAGACTGCCATGCCCAAAACGAGGAGTTCATTTGAATCTCTTAGGAAGCACACAAATCCCTTATCTGACTCGTTCCCTCCCAAAAAAGAGGAATATATGAGATCTGAGCCATCAGAATTCAGAATTACTACGATTGCATCCTCCTCTCCATTATAGGAATCATCAAAACAATTTGGAGTTACAGTAAAGTTCACATCCGAATCAATTGAACCCGTCAGTATAACCTTCCCCTCGCAATCAACATCAATTCTACCGACCTCCTCAAGACCATCACTTCCTATGAAAGTGGAATAAATCAACATGGTGCCATTTGGGTCCATCTTTGTGATGAATGCGTCCCTGTTTCCGTTAATTGTCCTGTCGAAGGCACCTGGTGTTGTGGGATACGGTATCATCTCTTCACCTGGATTACCTGTTGTCCCTGTGAAATAGATATAATTCTCTTCGTCGACATTTACAGAAATAACATTTTCGCCAGCATCCCCGCCAATGAACGTGGAGAATACTGTCTCATTAGTTGATGGACGATATTTTAAAACAAAGCCATTGCTCAAGTCATTTACTGTTTCTTGATATGCTCCAGATGTGGTTGGGAAATCCATGGAACTGGAGCCTCCACCCACGACAACATCGCCATTTGAATCAATGGCAATGGAATATCCAAACTCGTTGTTGAGTCCTCCCCAGAATGCCGAATTCAGAAGTCTTGAGCCTTCATTATTCAATATGAAGAATAGAACTGTACCGTGGGGATCCCCAACAGGAGGCCCCACTGTGGGGAAATCATAGGAAAGTGTATTTCCCACGATATAGGCATTATAATCCTTGACTTTTATGTCATATGCCCCATCGCTCTGAGTACCGCCAACATATGTTGAGTACAACAGGTCACTACCTTGAGCAGAAAGTTTGAAGACTATAACATCGGGATATGTACCTGAAGGGTCAGATTCCTGAAAGGCACCTAAGGTCGTTGGGAAATTCCATGCCCATGTGGTACCTGCCACATAAATATCACCATTGTCATCAACTTCTATACCCTTGGGGATGTCCCCTCCCCAGTCACCGATGTATGTGGAGAATATCAGTTCGCTGGCATTATGATTCATCTTTGTGATTACGATATCGCCTGCTCCAGCATTGTAATTCTGATAGGCTCCAGTTGTGTTGGGGAAATCCTCTGAATAAGAATCCCCCAAGATTATTATGTTATTGCTCCCATCAACTGCCACATCCCTTGCCGAATCAGAACTTGATCCTCCGAAAAATGTCGAGGTGGAAAGTACAAATGGATCGATTGTCAGTACCCTTCCATCAATTTTTTCTACAGTGAAACCATATGTGTTGTCGTTGAATTTTTTGAACTGTATGGGTGTGGTCTCACCATCTTCGTAGAAAGCTACAAGGTCCTTGTCACTTAATAATACTCCATCCGAAACAAATATCTCAAGTTCGTCCTCTTGTATGTTAAGGCCGGTATGACCCTCGATGGTTATTGAGATGTCCTTGGGCTCAGAGTTTTCACCCACAATGATGTCATACTTGAGATCTTTGTTCTTGAAATAATACAGGATGTCGATGCCTGGCCATACATTTTCATATAGGACCTCTTTGAAACTTCTTGCTTCTGTAATCCATTTGGTTTGGTCATTTCCGTAAAAATAGTTACTGTCGAATCCAGCATCTCTTCCGCCAACAGGATTAGTACCATCAGCATTATGGAAGCTGACAGTGATGACATGACAGTTTTTTTCTTGGACTAAATAATAGAATACTTTATCATTGCCTAGTCCAACATAACCAAAGGAACTCTGGGCAAGAAAGTGTATGTGGTCTTCCCATTGACCAAGGTTCTCTGTGAAGTAGCCGCCGTCCATCTCAGGAATATCAAATGCAGAATGCAGATACTCATTTTGGACAACAGGGATTTTTTCAAGCTCTGACAAATCCGATTTGTCAAAAGCAAAGTCATTGACTTCTGTTTCTGTAGTTTTAGTTAGGGCCGAATTAAAAGTAACATCATCGTATATCGGTTCCCAGAAAGGCGCAATTTGCACTGTTAATAATATCATTAATACTATACTTGTCAGTACTGTTCGCCTACTGTTTTTCCCCATAAAAAACCCCCGAGCGTCATTTATGACTATAAATATATTCAACTCTAGGTATTAAAGGATTATGGAACACTTTTTAGACACTTCATTTTCAAAATAACCATCAAATGCGAATCACAAAGGAACTTCCCAATCACATTCGCTTTTTGCATGGATATAATAACCCCTGCCGAACACAAAATAATCTTCAGAACCCATCTTATGCCAGGTTTGGGAATTTGCGTTGAACCAGATTATCATATCCACTTCGATGCCAAAATCGATTATGTTCAATCCTTGGATTCGATTGTACACAGTTTCAGAGGGGTAACCTACAAGGTTCCAGCCTTGACGAAGGGAAATTATTTGATTCATCGAGGGGCGAATGCCAGTATAATTGAATAGTGTGCCTCCAGATTGTGTTATATGGATCCAGAAACCCATTTTTTCATTTAAATTAAACAGGTCGTTACCATAAGGTTTTCCCACTTTGTGGTGCTTCCAGGAATCTCTTGTATCAGTTGGATCATACCATTGAACTGCATCATAGCATCCGGAAATTGATCCAAGGACTTTTGTGAGACTGTCATCCTGTTGAACAAGAGGTATGGAAATCAGGTTCCATCCCTCGTGCAAAAATAAAAAGTCACCAACGACAAATTTGGAGATAAACAGAACCCCGGAGCCATCGTTTTCTGTCTGATACGATCCATTTGTAGAGGGAAAGTCCTTGGAGGCTGTGGTTCCCAAAAGGAGAATTTCGTCTGTCCCGGAAAGAAGACAGGTTTCCCCCAAGTCTGATAAATTTCCACCCAGGTAGGTGCTATAAAGAACATCTGAGCAATCGGCATTCAGAACCGCAAACACCACATCGTCCTCCTGATTGAATGTGCAATCAAAAGCATCTGGTGTGACTGTGAAGTTCACGTCCGAATTCAGGTTACATATGAAGTAAATATTGCCCTGGCTGTCCACATCGATGCTTCCCACCGTCTCTTCTCCTTGACTGCCATATAACGTGGAAAAAATCAGCTTTGTACCATCACTTAACATCTTTCCAATAAAGGCGTCCTTGCTTCCGTTGTACGTTCTATCATATGCCCCTTCAGTTGTGGGAAATGGTATTTGTCCAGAAGACTCAGGGTTATTTGTGATGCCTGAGAAGTATATATCACTGTTCGCATCCAAATATATTGAACGAATTTCATCTAGGGCACTCCCGCCAATGTAAGTGGAGAATAGCATTTCGCTGGTTGACGGCCTGTACCTCAGCAGGAATCCGTTGTTCCAATCTGTGGCATTTTCCTGATATACTCCTTTTGTGGTGGGAAAATCCATGGAATTTGTAGTTCCACCCACCACTATATCTCCATTAAAATCGATTTCCAATGAATATGCCATCTCGTTTTGGAATCCACCCCAAAATGCAGTGTGCGTTAGGTTTGACGCATTCTGGTTCAGGATAAAGAAAAAAACAGTCCCGTGGGCATTATTAATTGGATAATCTACATAAGGGAAATCATAAGAATAGGTATAACCCACCACATAGGCATACCCATTTAAAATCTCGATGTCTGTAGCCCAGTCGGGATAGCTGCTTCCTACATATGTGGAGTATATCAGATCACTACCCGAGGATGTGAGCTTTAGGACAAAGACATTTGTACTTCCTGCTGGGGCCTCTTCCTGGAAGGTACCGTTAGTTGTTGGGAAATCCCTGGACCATGTTTCACCTGTGGCATATATATAGCCCTCGTCATCGAGATCCAAGGCATGGGGGAAATCGCAGGTCACGCCACCGATATAGGTGGAGAATATTATGTAGCTGGTATTGTGATCCATCTTCGTGATAACTACATCCATACCTCCAGCATTATAGGTCTGATATGCCCCTGTTGTGTTGGGGAAATCAACTGACCATGTATCTGCAAGAATTATTATGTTGCCATTTGAGTCCAACTCCATATCCCTTGCCACGTCATATCCCGAACCGCCCAAGAATGTTGAACTTGAGAATACAATTGGATCGATTGTTAGTTTTTTCCCGTCCTTTTTGTCAACATCGAAACCGTAGGTGTTGTCGTTGATCTTTTTAAATTGTATAGATGCGGATTCCCCGTCCTCGTAGAAAGCAACAAGGCCAGTATCGCTTATTAGGACCTTTTTTGAAATGGATATTTCAAGACCATTTTCCCCGATATTCAGCTCCTTATGTCCTTCTACGACAAATGAGATGTCTTGGGGATTAGAATGTTCACCTACAATTATGTCATACTTGAGATTTTTGTCTTTGAAATAATACAGGATGGCGATGCCTGGCCATACATTTTCATATAGTACTTCTTTGTAACTTCTTGCTTCAGAAATCCATTTGGTTTGGTCATTTCCGTAAAAAAAGTTACTTTCGAATCCACAATCGCCAAGTCCAGTAGGAAAGGATATCCCGGCATTCTCAAATGTGATCTTTATGGTATGGCCCTCCCCCCCAAGGACCATATAATAGTAAATGCCATCTTCTGCAAATGCTGCATAACCAAAAGAGGTCTGTGCAAGGAACTTTATGTGGTCTTCCCATTGACCAAGGTTCTCTGTGAAGTAGCTTTGTTCCACTTCTGGAAGATCCGATGCAGAATACGGATGCTCATCTTGGACAACAGGGCTTTTTTCAGGCTCTGACGGTACCAATTTTTCAATAGCATGGGAAGCAAAGTCTGCCTCTGTAGGTTCAGTTAGGGCCGATTTAAAAGAAACATTATCGTGTATCGGTTCCCAGAAAGGCGCTATTTGCACCGTTAATAATATCATTAATACTATACCTACCAGTACTGGTCGCCTACTGTTTTTCCCCATAAAATACCCCCGAGAGTCAAATTATTGACTATAAATATATTAAATCCTGCATATTAATGATTTATGGAACACTTTTTAGACATTTATTTTACAATATCTAAAATATTAAATAATTCATAAATAATCCAGTTATTCGTTGATTAGCACCCCTTAACAAGCCGTGAACCTGCAATAGAATTTGAACGAAGACTTCGAATTCAGCATAACATCATATACTACCAAAGCATTAATATCTAAGTCTGGTATAGGTGGAATCTGGTCCAAAGAATGGCCCTACAGCGAATGAACCTATTACAACATTGAAAGATATAAAACAGTAACGCCGGAGGAATGAAATATGAGTGGGAATCATAAGAAAGTTGAATTTTCTATCATAACGAGTAAAAAGATCAGGTCTACAATCCTTATTATTTTTCTTTTGGGGACCATGTTCACGGGATTAATTGTTATAAATAATTTTGTTGAGGATGCAGAAGCCATTACCGTGCCTGGTGATTACCCTACCATTCAGGACGCCATCAACAACTCCATTGAGGGTGGCACCATATATGTCTGGGCAGGTACGTACAATGAGAGCATTACAGTGAACAAGACTCTCACCATAATCGGAAACGGAACCTCAAATACCACCATAAACGGCCAGGGTACTGGCGATGTTGTGAATATCATCTCCCACTGGGTGAATATCACCGGGTTTACCATCACAAACGGCGGAAACGGCACCTTTGATTCCGGGATAGAACTGGATAATGTCCAGAATTGTAACATCACCAACAACATCATCCGCTCAAATGGTCGATACGGCATCCGCCTGGTAAACTCAAGCGATAACACGGTAGCCTCCAATATCCTTGCGGGAAATAAAGGAGACAATATCTATCTGGATAACTCCCACGGCAATGTGATTGATGAGAACATCGTTGAGGGAATTGATGGAATTAACAGAACAGGACTTGTGGGGAACTGGAGGATGGACGAGGGCAGGTGGGAAGGAATAAACTCCGATGTGAGGGATTCTGGAATTTTCGAGAATCATGGCTTTACAAATGGCAGTGCAGATACCACAAACGATGCAAAGATGGGCAGGGCAGGGTACTTCGACGGAGTAAACGATTTTGTAGGCGTTCCCGAATCCAGCAGTTTGAATATAACATCGGATATTACAATCTCGGTTTGGGTCAAACCTGAAGGTGCACAGGACAACCATGACGCTATAGTCCATAAATTCAGTGGATTTGCAGGTAACTACATGGGCTATAGAATCAGGACGCAACCTGGTTTCCAACCTCAATTTGAGTATGGTGATGGTACCCCTGTTATTTCGAATATTTATGGACCGATATTATCTCCTGATCAATGGTACCATATTGTTGCACAAAAAGAGGGCACCACCCTGAGGATGTATGTGAACGGTGTCTTGGTTAATTCGGCCACCGGGTCAGCCAGTATAGCGGGAACTCCAATCGATCTTTTCATAGGATTCAGTGATTACAATACTCAATATTTCAAGGGTGTAATCGACGAGGTTGCAATCTACGATTCCGCATTAACCGAAAGTGAGATTGCAGGTCTTTATCGTTTTTCCGGCTGCGGTATTAGAATTGAAGATTCCACATACAACAGCCTTACCAAAAATGAGGTGAGCCTGAACAAATGGGGTTGCATTCTCCATTCCTCCGAATACAATGATATCATTAACAATACAATTGGTTCCAATAGACTTAACGGAATATATCTTGTGAATTCCAGTGAAAATAATGTCAGCCAAAATACGTTAAAGGGAAATGGTGACGATAATGTGCATCTGGAAAACTCCCATGACAATGATATCCTGGATAACAACGTTTACAGCTTGGTGGATATTGATAAAACCAATCTTGTTGGATACTGGAGGATGGATGAGAGGTTCTGGGACACAACCCAGAATGAGGTTACAGATGATTCGGGTCAGGGGAATCACGGAACTGCAGTAAACGAACCAAAGACCCGATTCGGTAGATTCGGAAGGGCAGGTTATTTTACAGATAATGGCGAGTATATCGAAGCGAGCGATTCTGCAAGTCTGGATATTACAGATGAGATTACCATCAGTGCATGGGTTTACCCTGAAGATGTGACTGTGAATCGAGGAATCGTTTACAAACATCAGAATTGGGACCTTGGTGAGATGGCCTACGCGCTGGATTTGCTATATCCCAGTGGGATATATCCCCGCTTCTGGGTCAGCTCAAATGGATTTGCCAGCGGTTATACGGAAGTTGTAAGCTCGGAGGCAGTGGAACCATACAATTGGTATCATATTGTAGCCACGTACGACGGCTCGGATATTTGCATCTACGTAAACGGCATCCTGAGAGGAACACAACCGCATATTGGAGGAATTCATGCAGGGAATGACCCATTGCGGATCGGGTGGTCATGGGTTAGCGGTTGGAAAGGTGCATTGGACGAGCTTGCGATTTACAACCGGTCGCTTTCACAAGGGGAGATTGATGCTTTGTATCATGCTACAATTTCCGTGTACGGTATATGTCTTTCCCATTCAGATGGAAACAATCTTGTCAACAATACCCTGGCCTTTAGCAACGATAACGGCATCCACCTTGTGAATTCTAACAATAACACGATGATTTCCAACTCCCTTCTTGATAATGAACTGGAGGGTATCCTTCTTGAAAATTCCAATGACAATGTGATTGAGGAGAACGTGGTTGTGGGTCCGGAAGATATCATTGATTCCGGGCTTGTCGCGTACTGGAAAATGGATGAAGGAAGATGGAGTGGGATTCCAGGTGAGGTAGAGGACCACTCGGGTAAGGCAAATCATGGGACCGCTTATGGGAATGCAAACACCACCGCAGTTAATTTCGGAAGAGCGGGAACATTCGACGATAATGAGGATTACGTTGATGTCGGTGCCGGTTCCAGTTTGCAGATAGGGGGAGTCGGGAAGTCCTTTACATTGGAGGCTTGGACGTATAGAGAAAGCAAAGGTACCGGGGATATTATTATTTCACATGGAGTAGAAGCACAAAATGAGGGATTGCATTTTGGATATCGAGTGGAAGATACATTCACGTTTGCGTTCTGGGGTGATGACCTCGTTACTGCAATTCCATATCCCGATGTCAATGAATGGCATCATTGGGTTGGAACCTATGACGGTGTTACCAGAGAAAGAAGATTGTACAGAGACGGAATATTAGAAGTAAGTGATACATCAACTGGAGCTTATATTGGCACAGGTCCAATGCAGATTGGTATGTACTTTCAAGGTTGGTTTTTCCACGGTAAAATCGATGAGGTCAGAATCTATAATTACATGCTTTTAGAAAGCGAGGTTGCCAGACTTTATCAATTCCCCACAAGCGGAATAAGAATTATTGATTCCGAAAACAACGAAATTATCCACAATGATGTGAGATTCAACAATGTGGGCATCCTCCTCGATTCTTCTAAAAACAATACTGTTTCGAACAATACAGTGTGTTCCAACAGGCAAAGTGGAATATATTTAATGAGTTCCAGTGAAAACAATGTTACCCAAAATATCCTGAACGGGAACAAAATCGATAATATTCATCTGGAAAACTCCCACGATAATACAATCCAGGGAAACAATATCTCTGGCAGGGCATATATCGATAAAAATGGCCTCGTGGGATACTGGAAGATGGACGAGGCATCCTGGAGCGGGGCAGCAGGCGAAGTGATTGACTACTCGGGAATGGGAAATGACGGGAGAGCAGAAAACGGTGTTAGCACAGCATCTGGGAAATTCCAAAGAGCAGGTGATTTCGAAGCGTCAAGTAACAATTATGTCACCATCCCCACATCTGACAGCCTGAATATAACGAAGAACATCACCATCGAGGCGTGGGTCAAACTTGAATCCTATACCGGAACACATCAGACCATAGTTTACAAGGGTTATGCATACAACCTGATGATTAACAGCGGCAATTACGCGCAAATGGATGTTTATGTAAATGGAGACTGGAGAGCAAGATGGTCTTCTACGGTCATCCCCTTGAATCAATGGACCCATATTGTTGGAACCTTCAACTGTATTACCGGGCTTGTGAGAATATTCGTAAACGGAGTCGAGGAGAACGGAGGCAATCAGGACAATCCATATCCCAGCCTTATCGCCTTAAATGAAAATCCTGTAAATTTCAGTTACAACCCTGATTACGGTGGAAGGTATATCGACAGCCTCATAGACGAGGTCTCCATATACAACCGCTCGCTTTCAGAAATCGAGATCGCCCAGAGGTATCTTACTTCTGATTACGGAATAAGAATACACGATTCCATAAACAGCACCGTTATTAACAATACCGTGATCTTTAACGAGAATACCGCAATCCGCCTTTCTTCTTCCCACGAAAGCTCTATTACGAGCAACAACATCTCTGAAAACAGTGGGATTGGTATCCGCCTTGATGCTTCCGGTAATAACATCATTTCTGGCAACAATATAACTTCGAACAATCGGGAGGGCATTTACCTGGATTCTTCCAATGGAAATACGATCTCTTCCAGCGATATCACCATGAATGATCGTTATGGCATCTACCTCGATGCTTCCAGCAACAACGTAATTTCTGGCAACAACTTCATCAGGAATAATCTCGATGGCATCTGCCTGGATCACTCCAGCAAGGGCAACACAATCGTTAACAACACAGCCTTGAATAATTATAATGGCATATACCTCAACTCCTCCGGCAACAACACGATCCTATCAAACAATATCAGCTGGAACCTAATTTATGGTATAGTGCTATTTACATCCAGTACCGACAATAAGATTCTGGACAACAACATCTCGCACAATGATAATGGAATTCTACTCTCTCTTTCAAGCAATAATAATACTGTTTCGGGAAATGATGTGGTTTCCAACACCGATGAAGGCATCTACCTCAGTAATTCAGCAGGCAACGATATTTTGGATAACAATGTATCGGACAACGATTGGGGTATCTTTCTTATTCTCTGGTGTAATAATAACACTATTTCCGGCAACAACATCACCTGGAATATACAGAGCGCAATCCATATTATAAATAAAGGCAATGACAACACTATCTCGAATAACAAAATCAAAAATAACGATATTGCAGTCTACATCGGTAATTCCAATAACAACAATATCACGGAAAATAACATATCGGATCACAGGATCGGCATCAACTTTAACAGTTGTACCGGGGGCACGATTTCTAGCAACAATGTCAGTTTAAGCACCCAATATGGAATCCGCCTCGAATCTTCAGATGGCATTACGATTTTGAATAATAACGTTTTTTCAAACAACGAAGGGATTTCCCTTGAAGGATCAAACAGCAACCTGATATATCACAACAATTTCATATCCAACACCCAACATGGATATGATGATGGCACCAACTCCTGGAACCTCCCCTATCCACAAGGTGGCAATCACTGGGACGACTGGACGACACCAAATGACGACGGCGACAGGTTCGTGGACATTCCCAGGCCCATAACTGGTGGAATTAACTTAGACCATTATCCATGGGCAAATTCCAGTGGATGGACACTACCTTCAGCCTATCCGGTGACCAATCTGGATACACTGGAGGTATTCCTTTCGATACAAGAAGCCATAGACGACCCTGATACCCTGGACGGTCATACGATATGGGTAGCAATTGGAAGGTACTATGAGAATGTTATAGTGAACAAGACGCTGAACCTCGTGGGTGAGTATAGAAATCTAACAGTAATAGATGGGGGTGGGAATGGACATGTGGTTATAATCGAGGCAAACTTAACGACCATCACAGAGTTCAATATTACAAACAGCGGGGGATCGGATGCCGGCATATATCTAGACCATGCAAATAATTGCGCAATATATCAAAACATTATCAAATCAAACAGCCGAGGTATACATCTCGAAAGTTCCAACAACGACACGATCTCTTACAACCACATTTCAGATACTTTATATGGAATATATCTCTCGTCCTCCAACGGCAGCACGATCTTTCGCAACTCTATTTCATATAATGGTTATGGCATTGCTTTTTGGCTTTCAAGCACAAACAATACAATCTCAGGCAATAATATCACCAATCAATCGTGGAATGCCATCGAATTGCATGATTCAAATGATAATATTATCTCAAACAACAATGTGTTCTCAAATTATCGTGGCATTTACTTCCATAAATCCAGCAACAACATTATCTCAGGCAATAATATATCATGGAATATATATGAAGGCATCTATTTTACTAATGGTTGCAACAATAACACGATCTCAGGCAACAACATCACCATGAATAGAGATCATGGTGTCAATCTCATGCTTTTCAGCAATGACAACACGATTTCGGCAAACACTATCACATCAAACAAAAAAAGCGGTATCTGTCTTAGTTCCTCGAACGACAACATCATATCTGGAAATGAGATCACATCAAATAACAGGTCAGGAATCTTCCTTTATTCCATGAGCAATTACAATGAGATCACAAACAACGATATCCTATCAAACACAATCGACGGTATTATGATCAAATCCTCAAGCAGCAACACTATAAGTCAAAATACCATAGTAAACAACAGCGAATTCGGAATCAATATCTCATCATCATCCAATGAGAATATCATTTCCTATAACGACATCAACAATAACTCATATTACGCGGTTTACATCAATTCTTCTTCCAGCAACCTCATTCATCACAACAACATTGCCAACAACAATGGCAGCACTAGCGTCCATGATCCAGTCAATATACAGGGCTACGATGACGGCAGTAACCTCTGGGATTTCAACTCGCAGGGCAACTGGTGGATGGACTGGACAGTACCTGATTCTATTGCACCTTTTGGCATAGTAGACAATCCTTATATCTTAAACGGTGGCGGGCAGGATAATTTCCCCCTCGTCTCCCATGTCGAGTCGGATCCACCAACCATCTCGGATTTCCAGCCTTCCCAAGACTATGTAACTAATAACAATTTAATAACAATCAATTGCAGTTATAGCGATCCTGCTGGGATAAACGAAAATAGTGTATTGCTTGAAATTGATGGAATAAATGTAACATCCTCTACAACAGTTACACAAAGTGGTGTATCATATACACCCGCAATCGAACTCGATGATGGATTGCACACAGTATCCCTTTGGGTTATGGATATTTTCGATAACCTCATTATGATATCCTGGCAATTTACTGTTGACAGCAGCCCCCCTACTCCCATAAATGATTTGACTGCACTAAATCCCTCATTCGATTCCATCAACCTGACATGGACCGCGCCAAGTGATAACGGTAGTATAGGTTCTGCTTCTGGATATATTGTAAAATATTCGACAACAGGATCAATCACCGATGCAAATTGGGATGTTTCAGCAACATATGTGCAGAGTTGGACTCCCCAAAGTGCAGGTAGCACAGAGTACCATATTGTCTCGGGTTTCAGCCATGGCACCAGGTTCTGGTTTGCAATTAAATCTTATGATGAACTGGATAACTTAGGCTCAACATCCAACAGCCCCAACGAGACCACCTTGGTGGCCACACCCTCGGTCCCCCAGAATATCCAGGCAGAGTCCACGGATTCTTACATACGATTGACCTGGAATGCTCCCACTTCAAGCGGTAAATCTCCCATTACAAATTACAGAATATATAGGGGATATAATCCCGGTACAGAGACATTTTTGGAGGAGATATCTAATGTATTGTTTTATAATGACATAGATGTAACCAACGGCATCACATATTACTATAAAGTCTCTGCAAAAAACTTAGAAGGGGAGGGGGTGTTATCCGAGGAAAAAAGCATCGTATTTAGGTCAACAACAGATATTCCACCAACGATAATTGATAAATCCCCCACTGGTGACAATATCCCCATAGTCACAACCATAACAATTGTTTTCAGTGAGGAAATGAATCACACAAACTCTCAGGGTGCATTTTCGATTTCTCCGGAAATCCCAGGTACTTTTTCCTGGAGTGGAAATACCATGATATTTACCCTAAGCAATAATCTGCAATATGACACTCAATACATAATTAATATAAGCACAAATGCCAGTGATCTAACAGGAAATGGCTTAATCTCAGAGTACAGCTGGAAATTTACCACGGAATCAGCTGCTGGTGTGATCCATCCATATGCCTTGGATAATTCCTGGAAACCTACAGGAACAAATGTACCCATGGATACCACCATCTCGATTTCGTTTAGTGAGCCAATGAATAAAGATGATACTGAAGATGCATTTTCCATAACTCCGGCTGTAAGCGGTGTTTTCACGTGGGAGGGAACCACCCTTATATTTACGCCTAATGCTCCTTTAACCGCCAAGACCCAATACAATGTGAGCATTTCCACAAATGCAAAGAATTTAAATAGTATCAGCTTGGATGACAATTATAATTGGTCATTCATAACTGGTGAAACAAAAGTAAAAGCGGAGGGAATTACCTGGGAGACCATGGAACCGATAGTCACTGGATTGACAATTATTGCATCGATCCTTTTATTCATGTTTGGATTTTTATCACTAAGAAAGAAGCGTGGCAAGCTTCGCGGATATTTGGAAAAGATAGATGAGATATTCAAAGAATATAAGGACGATTACATGACCTGCGAGAAAGAACTGATCTCCCTCAGGGAAGAGATCAAAGGTCATGTCAAGGATGGTAAACTTGAGGAAAATCACTTTCTAATTTTGGATAAGAAGATTGACGATTATTTATTCGAACTGAAAGCCTTGGAGAGGGATGGAAAAGCATCATCTATTGAGGACGATCTCAATGATGTGGTGGAGATAAAGGTCGACGAGGAAGAAAAATGATGATCCAAAGGGAATTGAAGGTCACATTGGGTTTTTAAGTGTAATACCATATGATTATTTTGAATAAAGATCAAAATTGCGAATGAAATACTAAGGTTACATTTTTTTTTGTCTAATCGATTTTTTTACTATGAAACATCGTATGAGATTAACTCAATAATGTTGATGATATTGGAATCTTCGTACTCTACTGTCTTTACGTCTATTTTTGCATCAGGAGAGTAATATTCAATGGTGTAGGAATCCTCCTCGACTATATCGAATCTTATTTCAAAGCAATCGAATTTACCTGCTTCGACAGTGACATTTTTCTTCCCCAATACTTCATAGTTTTTTGTTTTTGTCTTTGAATCTGATTCATTAGAAATCTTCTGACCATCCATCCATACTGTATATTCATAGTCTTCAGTTTCTGTTATAGTCCAAGTATCCCCGATGGAGGGCTTAGAAGGTTCGTTCCCTTCATGTTGGAAAGTGCTTTTCTGCTCCATTTCGACATCGTGCCATTCATCGGAGCCTTGGTATTTTATCTGGGTGGTCATATCTATTTCCATATAAATTATTTCACTATAAGTCTTCTCTGCATATGCCGTTCCAGAACCTGTGGTATCGTTAAAAGTGAGCCCACTGTTCTCCTCGACATATTCTTCCATAAAATATTCAACTGAAAGAATCATAACAGTTTCGCCTTCATACAAGTAGGATTCACTCGTTACAGTGAGGGTCATGGTAAATGGCTCTCCCTCTTCCGGAGTATTTTTTGCTGTCCAAGTGTCACCGATTTTATAATCAGGAGGTGTTATTTTATCACTTTCTTCCTCCCTTTTGCCGCCACCATTGTCATCAAGACATCCAGTCAATGAAATGGCAATAAAGAGCGCACATACCAAGGATATTGCTAATATGTTCTTTTGCATATTTTTCATATTACCCCTCCTATCGGGTTGGTTCATCTGGATAATAACGAATTAAGTTCATAAATCTTTTGTATGGCAGGGAGAAATAATAGTCAACGAATCGTGGGTTAAGTTGAACAAAAACCTCCTTTTCCAAGTTGACCACTTGATCTCAGGCACTCTAAAGACTTCGATTCTGAAAAGAAAGAGAAGCTTCAAGAGGTGCTCAAGGTCTGGGTTGATGAGAATATAGAATAATTTGGAATCTTCATATTCTCATAAAAATCCAGTTGAGGAACTCGTGAGTTAATAATGCGAAAATTATATTTAAAAGTACGGCATACGGCCCCAAGTAAAAAAGGCCAGGGGAGGCAATTAAGATGATGACAATTGTGATGATAGATGTTGAGGCAGGCAAAGAAGATATTTTTGAGCGGATAAATGAGAAATACAAGGAATTGAGGGATTGGCAACTATTTAAACAGGTTAAATTGTTATATACAGATAGATGTTATACTCACTCAGATATCAATATGATGTTCGATGTCAAGGATTTTGAATCACTTCCAAGATTGTTTACCGAGTTTTTACTGAAAATGGATGGTGTTTGGGACCTGCAGATCATTCAGCTTTTCACACCCAATTTCTTTAAAATACCAGATTACGTTGATCTCGAATCCTGGGGACGCTTTTCTGTAACCCTGGATATAAAACCCGAAAAAACAGAATCTGTATTTAAGTATCTTAGAGATTTTGCGGCAACAGACGAAGCTGCAATTACTTTTCTTGCTTATACTTTCTTTTCATACCAAGATGATATTATTTTCACATTACTTGCGCCCAATATAAAACAGGCAGGTAAATTCGTTGACGAAAAAATCAGAACAATTGATGGCGTAATAGATTCTATGATATGGGAAATTGAAAAATCGCAATTTGCTATCCCTCATTCTGAATGGGTGAAATATATCAATTATTACCGTATTGGAGATCTATTGGATGAAGAAGTGTTTGATGATGCTTTTATTTGCGGATGTTGATTCCTGAAAATAATAAAAATTTTAAATTCTCTGCAAAAGAATATTAAACCATAAATCATTTCCCCCTGATAGGTGATGTAACTTGCCAAAGAAAAAGAAAGGTAAAAAGAAGAAGACAACAAAGAAGAAGACCGCTAAAAAAGGTACAAAGAAGAAAGCGAAATGCGCAGCTAAGACCAAAGCTGGTAAAAGGTGCAAGAGTTATGCATCGGGCAGGTCAAAGTACTGCGTGGCTCATAAGAAATAACGTTAATAAAATGATACTATCTATTGTTTGTTAGTATCGGTAATTACAAATTTTCATTCCAACGTATTAGAGATGCTCCTCTCTCCCAAACCTTCTTTTTTTTTAAATTTTTCAAATCCATTTTTAGGTTCTATTAAAACAACCTATAATCCTTTGATTGAAAAACTCCTTGTCAAAATCCAGAGCTTTTACGTCACTTGATGAATATCATCTTATTAGATTCCAAGGTTCTCTTTGTTCGCCTCAATTTATCAGGATTTCCGCAGTAGACCGTGGCCAATACATCCCCAGCGGAAACGGCATCCTGAAATTTATAATGAAAATAAATTCCGCATCCTGAATTCTGAGGAGCTCCAGCCATTCTTGCAACCTTGGCTACAACCGGATTCTGTATATCGTATATCATTCCAAAGCTGTCAGCTTCGATATCGAATGTGTGTTCCGATAATCGTTTTCTAAGTTGCTCAACAGTGACCTCGGGGTCTCCTTTTTGCGCCTCTATTATCTGTTTAAATTTCTCATAAGCCTTGCCACTTGATAAAACGGAGCTCATGAGATCGGCACCATTGCCCTCAAAATCGAATTTCTCAAGGCCTATGAGCTCAAGCAGCTTTCCTCCAACAAGGAGAGCCTTTTTTCGAAGATCCGAAGGTGCGTCGTCATCGTTTCGCAGGACTTTCAGCACATCAATGGCCTCCAATACAGGACCGATGCCGCTTCCTATGGGCTCGTCCCCGTCTGTGATCACCACCTTCGCCTTCATCCCTAGTCTATTGGCAATCATGATGGTTTCCCTCTCAAGCAGCCTTGCCTCCCCAATGTTCTTGTATCGCGTTTCAAGGCCAAGGGGAATATCAAGTATTACATGTGTCGCGCCCATTGCGTATTTCTTTGACAATATGGAGGACATAAGTAGTCCCTCTGGATCGGCTTTTAATGGTTTACGCACTGAAATCAGCTTTGAGTCGGCGGGGGCTATTCTGAGTCCTCCTCCCCAGATAATACATCCATTGGTCTTTGAAACTATCTTCTTGATTTCATCTTTATCAAAAGACACCTGGCAGAACACTTCCATTACATCTGCAGTTCCTGCGGGGGAGGTTATGGAGCGAGATGAGGATTTTGGAATTGTAATCCCTAAAGCGGCAATGACCGGCACCACGATGGGTGTGGTCCTGTTCCCTGGAACCGAGCCCGAGCAGTGTTTATCTGCGATTATATCGGCATCAAAGGAAAGAGTATCTCCCGTCTTGGCAATTGCCTTGGAAAGGTACGTAGCTTCGTCTAAAGTGGTTCCACCCATATATATGGAAGTTATGAAAGAGGCTATTTCCAGGTCTGTGAGTTTGTTGTCAACAATGTCCCTTATAATCTCAAATATCTGCTTCTCCGAAAGCTGCATTCTGTTCATTTTGTTTATAATGTGTGCGATGGAACTGGGTTTGGGTGCGGGAAATATTGATACAGTTTCCCCGTCTTCTATCTCCAGCTTATCGAATGTGTTAGCGAATACACCCAGAACAGGATTTGCTTCATGCCAGAAATGTAAATATGCGGTCAAGGACTTGGACTGATTATTAGGATTTGTTACATGCACTCGATCCATTGGGTGAAGATCAAGTTCTGCTGCATGCTCTTTTCCCATGACCACAATGTCAGGTCCTCCTGTGTAAAGTGGTAATCGTTTTGCAACTATCTTCATATGGATATCCCCTGATATTATCTGAGAAATCCAATGGTGTGGAGGCGATTTAAGATTATCGGTTCATTTATCGTGGGTGTCAACTTACAGGATTTATATGCTGTTGGTTTGGGATGTTTAGGGTGGGAGGAGAGGGCAGGGAGCCCTGAGGTTTAAGATCTATTATTTAATAGCATAACCGAGGGGCAAAGTGTTCCTTAAATATCTTTTAAATAGGGATTAAGAGGAACACGGAGGAGGGGCAAAGTTGACAGCCTCTATTTATCTGTAATGACATACTTGATCCGCTTATGGATATAGCTTACAAGTCTTATGCCGATCTTCGGAAAAAAGACTGAATTTCTTTGTTCAATAAATAAAATAAGTAAAGATTAGGGTAAGGGGCTTTTAGGTCCTTACCCATGGATCTCATTTAGTTTTTCTTAAGAGGTTGCGTAGGAATCCTTTGCCGTGGGCATTCGACTTACCATTTCCGGGTGAGGGCTCCTCTGGGGAAATGGGGTCTGGTGGTATGGGTTCCTCCTCAACTTCTTGAGGTATATCAGGTGGTGTGATTTCCTCGGGCTCTGTGCTTTGTTGGTTTTCCGGTGGTGGTGTATGTGGATCTTCTGGCTGATCCTTTACCTCAAGGAGTGGATCAGTTTTAGGCTCTTCTGGCTGAGGCTCCTCCATGGGGGGGTCTTGGGGCTCTGCGTATGGATCCATCTCAGGTATATTATCTGCCTGACATGGGCCGTCATAGTAAGAGCCGAAGTCCTCAGATGCAGATACAACAGGTGCTGCAAAGACCATCACTAGGAAAAGCACTGCCGCAGTAAGGGCAGTTTTCCTTGGATATACCTTCACGTTTTTCACCTCCTTTCGTTTTTTTTGCATTTTACAGGAGTGATGGTAAGTATGCTGCTTTTTTAGAATTTCCAGATGTCTGGTTTCTAGCGTTTTAATAGGCCCGTAAACAAAGGTCTATATCATACTTCTCCATCATTTGACTGACATTCGTCAGACAATACATATATATCTGTCAGACTATATAAGTTTTTCTATTATGTCATTTTCTTGGGATATACCATAGCTAAATTCTTATTTTAAAGCTAAGCAGAGCACTTAAACTCTGTCAGACAAAAGACCTTATTTCCCGATAATTTGGTCAGTGCCCTTGGAGTATGACTTTTCTGAAATCTGCTGGGCGCTTCGATTCCAAAATATGTATTTACATCATATTAGAGTGAATTTTTGTTATGATAATCAGCATCGAAATTTGTATACTTCCTTTTATATCAAATGAAGGGGCAAATAAACATAGGTCAAGGTGATAGATTTGTCAGAAGAGCACTCTTTGATTCGCCGCGGGAAATTGCCGCACGAGAAAGCCATAGTCTGTCGAGGTAGATTACGAGCTTATATATGGGAATTAAAAGCAAAAAAACACAAGGAAAGTTTCAATAAAAAACCGACTTGAGTTTCTTGTTTTATGTATTTGTGAGGATAAATACCTCCCAGAAAACCAAACACCTCCCTTGAAACCTTAAGTTATTTATACAACCTCCTGATCAAACCGAGTAAAAAACATCAGGTTCCGTTTAAAGAGCAGCTAACCCAATCGTTTCCGTGGAATTTCTATGTAAAATTTTTCCGAGGAACTTGCGCTATACCTAATGGATTTCTTGGTTGTGAATATGGGTTTGACCTTTTTTTGATGGGCAATGTTTGCATCAGCTTCCCGATAGATATCAAGATAGATATCAGGATTCTTATCAAGCAGCTCTTGGAAGTCTTTAGAATCGTACTCAATAATAAATTTTCCATCTGAGCCGGTTTTAGCTTTTCCAAGTAAGTCAGAATAGATTAGATCTTTGTCGTATGCACAAACAAGTAAGCCTGAAAGTGGTTTTCCACTCTCCTTTTCCTTGACAATCCCCATTACTCTCATGTTCATGATTAATATCCCCCTTATCATCTTAATTTTGAAGTTCTGATTACAATTGAGATGTTTATATTTTGTAATAAACATTTCGATAAATTATCAGGGGATATATGGAGGATTATAATTATTTGCATTATATAAGTCTAAAAACATCATATGACCTTCATTTCCAAACCTCACAAAAGAAATAAATATCTTTAATCACATCCCACTCAATGAAGTCATTTGATAATATAAGAGGCTCGACCTTACAGACAAGGCGAGTTGTGGATACGGGGTTTGGTGATTAAAATGAGACAAGGAATATGGGATGAATTCGTTGTAAAGGATCAAACAGTGGACTCATTTATGGAAATATACGAGAAGGTATTGGAGGATAAAGAGTTCAAGTTTAAGGAAAAAAAATGGGATAAAGAGATTATGCGTCATATTGCAATATGGGGTGAAGGAAAGAAGGCCTTCAAGCGCTCAATTATTCCAGGCGGTGCGCTGACCAAAAAAGGGAATCGGTACGCTGCAGAAGCTGAGGTAATCCAAAAAGAGAAGAATGTTTACCTCAAGATACTCATGGTTCCTTATATGTCACTACATGATCGCCCTGATATATACCTTCTTACCCAGGGGCCAATGGAACGGCATATAGATGACGAGAATTGCAAGGAGAAACTGTTTGAGGTCGTTATGGCTCTAAAGGAAAAGTTGGAAATGGTACCAAAAAGTGAAAGTTGAGCCTTTTTTCTTCTTTTACTTCATTTGACAAAAATAGTACCTATTTTTCATTACATATATTATTGATATTTAAATCAACATCTAGGTAACCAGGGAAAGAATATTAGGTTGTATTCTTAATTGGGCATAAATTTTAATATTCGATAGGTCATACATCACACAGAACTATCTGGGGAAGATACTTGGACGAGGATACACTAAATTTGATATACAGGCTTAAGTTAAGACAAAGCCTACACGAAATCATCAATGATTGTAACCAGCTGAAGGAAATTAAAAGGATATTGAAAAAAGAAGATATCCAGCTTTATTATGTGGGATTGGATGAGGAACTCGATATTTTAAAATTAAAAACTCATAGGTTATCCGAAAGAATCGATTATGTCAATCCAATTGAATGGGGGGAGGATGTAAACGCAATCCAAGGGGAATGGGAGGAAATCTGGAAGGCCATCGTTAAAAAAACGAACATTAAGGAGATCGTGAAAAAGGCTGAGGATATTTCAAAAAAGAAAAAGATTAAAACCGGAAAAAGAGATAGAAAACTCGAACAGGCAATTGAGATATTAAAACTTCATCAACATTAAGTAAAACTTAATTTGCAGATAATAAGAATCGTAACTTAAATCTTTATCAAAATGACACTCAAGTGGTGGAAGAAGTGTGTTAATTATATATTTTTTATCAAAAAGAGGAAGGGGCAACCGGACCCATAAAAGTTAAAAAACCCCTACTCTTATTTGCTAATGAAAAGATGACCGGAAACTCCTTTGTCTCAACAAGAATATCCGGGCTCTGCGGGATACTGGCACCGATAATTGGATTGACATGCATCGCTCTTGCTATTCTCCTTTGTCCCTGGTTCAGTTGGACAGAGAACTACCTCTCGGATTTGGGAGGATCTCCAGGGGATAGACCCATTTGGGCTGCACACGGCATGGCTTCGGTTCTGTTCAACTGCGGTCTTGTGATAGCAGGTGTCCTGGGTGTTTGTTTTGTGGTTGGCATGAGAAAGATACCTGCATTGAATTCTCGACTGGGTAAAATTGGATCCTCGTTCTACCTTATGGATGCTTGCGCATTGATCGGAATTGGTATTTTCCCGGAATCCACAGGCGCCCCCCATACCTTCTTCTCCATCACTTTCTTTATATTGGTTGGAGTGTCCCTCGTGTTCATTGGGATGGCCCTCAAAAAAAAATCTGAAAGGACCCTTGGATGGCTTGCATTTGCTCTTTTAGCCTTCGGACTTATTGCTGTTCCACTTTTTTTTATGCCCCAACCTTCAGGCTCAAATGCCATCGCGGAGATGATCCCAATCATTTCAATAGCAATTTTTTCCATGGTCTTTGGATATAGGTTGTATGACCAGGGCCAAGATGGGGGAAAGAAAGAAATGCCTATGTTAAGAAAAAGCAAGGAACTTCACTTATTTCTCGTCTAGGATTCAGACAATATTTTAAGTTTTCCATCCTTAATAAATTCAATAAGATGCATTTTTATAAACAACCTGTGCCTAATAATTAATATGATTATTATCAAACCACCCAAAATCTCCGTAAAATATGTGAAGGAATTCGTTATTAGCATCCCAAAGTAATCAGAAAATTCAACATCAGATCTTGGAAAATCTAAACCCATAAGTGGCCAAAACAGAGTCTTTGGTTCCACCCACATCATATCCAATAATAGATGCATCCATACGGAAAAGATATAGCATATGGTAATAAGAGCACTTTTTAATTTAATTCTGGCTGCAATGAAGTAACATATGGACAATATGCCGATTACGACGGCAGAATGCATAAATATCCTGCCATTTGAGAATTCATCTTTAAATATCAGCATCCCCACGATCTTGTCAACGATATCAGGTAAAAGTGCTGCAAATATAACGAACCGGAAATCCAGTTCTTCGAATGGCGATTTACGAGGGTCGCTGAGTTTATTTCTAGAGGATAATAACGATAGCATCAGATATACAATGCCAATGGTTATACCTATATGACCTAAGGGGAACATGGCTTAGAGAGAATGAATTTGGGTTATTTAAATTTTTGAATGTTTCTCGCCCTTTTAGGCATAAACTTTTAATTCAAACAACTCTTTCGGTGATTTGGTTTAGCTGGAGGGAATACTTTGACCAGAACAAAAAAACGATCAAAGGAATCGGATTATAAAAGTATGGCTGATTTTGGGATACTGGTTACACACGGGACAGATACAATGGCATGGGCATTTTCTGCTTTGAGATATATGATGAAGAATATGAAATGCAACATAGCCATAACCGGATCTCAACGACCCCTCAAAACCGGTTTCTCCTCCACTGATGCAGGGGAGAACATAAGGAATTCCTTGATCTTTCTTACCAGGGTTGATCCACCCTGTGTTGCCGTTATTTTTAATTTCGGTAGGACGGTTTACAGTTCGAGATTACAGAAGAAACATAATTGGGAACCAGATGCATTTGCGGGGGAGGAAATCGCAAAGATAAGTTGGGATGAATTAAAAACATATGGGAAGGACTTGAAATACAAGAGGTTCGTTAGGCCTCTGGACAAACTTTATTTGATTCGTTGCGGGGGCGCCATCGAATCCATAAGGTACGAAGAGGGAGGGCTTGTGCCAGGGGCGGACCTTGTCGAGGGATTCTTAAAGCAGGAGAATCAGAGAAAATACTATCATGAGATATACACACACCCGGTTGTTGAAAAAGGTTCTTCAGATATGGCCTTTGAAGATTGGAGGAAGATAGCATCGACAATCGCTGATATAAGCCAGGAAAACGGATATAACACATATTATGATGGTAAGTTCGAGGAAGGGGTAAAGCTCATTTATACAAATCCTTTCTTTACAAAATTGGATTACTTGAAATTTCTGGAAAGGTGCGAAAAGGGCCTTGTGATTGCAGGTTATGGACCTGGAAATGTGCATACAAAGGAGCTGGAGAAGAATTCCATCATGCCTATGATAAAAAAGGCACTTAAAGAGGAATATTTTGTGGTGATTTCCTCGCAGGTACTGGGAGGGGTATCAGATTTTGAATTTGACACGGGCTTAATACCCATAGATTTGGGTGCAGTTCCTTCCGGTGATCTCACTCCAGTCGAGTCCCAGGTTAAGTTATCGTATATATTGGGGCACGATAAAGACATCAAGACCTCAGCTAAAAAATACAAGGTCGATCCATATTATTTGACTGAGTCCGCATTCTTAAGCGGCGTTTCCTTCAGGAGGGAACAGAGTAAAAGAAAATATCTCAGAATAAGAAAAGATCAAGTGATCAACTTGGATGAAGACCCCTTTGTGAACAGGAACTTTAAGGATGCTATCAATATTGTGGCAAGAAACCTTAAGAAAAGCACAAAAGCGAAGCTCACAACCGAGGAATACTTCGAGGATATCAAGTATCTGTTTGATAAGATGGGGAAAGATTTCGAAAAAATTAGCGATTTTATCCTTCAGACTCAGGTGTTCATCCGTCAAAATAAAGCCTGGGATCGCATCGATTCAGTGCGATTGATGTTGGCCAGGGCATTTTTAAGACAGTTCTCAAAGGAGGACGCTGAAGAGATTCTGAAACACATTTCTTCACATAGTAACTGCTTCGAGAAGGCAAGTGAAATACTGAGCAACATCCAAAAGGACTCAGATGGTGATGGATGGTGCGATGCAATCGAGAAGGAATGGGGCTCTGATCCCCACGATCCTGAATCCGTTCCGAAAAAGTGGGTCAAGTGAATTTTTTTGGTTTTTTGCGATCCTCTCTTAACGACTTCGCTGACTGGAAATGTAGGATTGCCTTCCTTTTTTGCATTTAAACAACAAATAACGCACAAAAAGTTAATAAAAAGCAAAATGTATCCAGATATAAGAGAAGGCGTTAGTATGAACTATAGATTTGTCTCAATTAGCATTATCTGGTTCATGATAATCGGGGGATTTTTTGGGTTTGTGAATCTTAAAAGCGAAAATGTGAAGGCCGAGACGTGGAACATCGAGATTCCAGATCCTGCCGATGATGTGGGAATGTACAATTCCATAGCAATGGACAGCAGTGGTTTTCCGCACATCAGTTATTTTGATAATGCTAGTGAAGATCTCAAATATGTAAAGTGGACTGGAAGCAATTGGAAGGTTGAGACCGTCGAAAGTGCAGGAGATATAGGCTATTTTTCATCATTGGCTGTGGATAGTAATGATATTCCGCATATCTCTTATTATGACCAAACCAACGGTGATTTGAAATATGCAAAATGGAGTGGGAGCAAATGGAATATCGAAACTGTGGATTCGGAGAAAGATGTGGGCCAATTCTCATCACTTGCACTGGATAGCAGCGATCATCCTCATATCAGCTATTATGATAATACCTCCTTGGACCTCAAATATACAGAATGGACGGGAAGTAAATGGGACATCGAAACAGTAGATTCACAAGGAGATGTGGGTTTCTATATTTCTATAGCAGTGGATGAAAATGACAATCCGCATATCGGATACACTGCGAATGAGAGTTGGGATGTGAGATATGCCAAACGGACCCAAAGTAATTGGGATACAGAAATCGTCCATTCACCACAATATGTTAGCCATGCCGGATCATTGACACTTGACAGCAATGGAGATCCACATATGAGTTACTTCGATTTTTTCGTAGATAGTATGAATGGAGTTTACTATTTTAACGTAATGTACGCTGTAAGGGAGGCAGGCGTATGGAGCAGCGAAACCATAGCCACTACTAAATTTAGTGGGTTTTCAGGATCAATAGCCCTGGACAGTGATGATAATCCAACCATATGCTATTCCTGGGGTGATATAAATAATGATAATTTCGAAACCAACGAGCTTAGGTATCAGAAATATAATGGATCCCGTTGGATCGAAGAAACTGTGGATTCCTCGAAGAATATTGGCCTCTACTCGTCTATAGCAATGGACAGCAAGGATTATCTCCATATCAGTTATTACGATGAAAACGAAAGGACACTTAAATGTGCAATCCCACAAAAGCCGCCAAATAAACCAGATAAACCCCAGGGCCCTGAAAGCGGGGATGTGGATAAAACTTACTCATATTCTGTATCTGCATTGGATCCAAATGATGACCAGGTCAAGTATAGAATTGATTGGGACGATGGTAATACTTCCGAGACAGACTATGTCAATTCTGGAACCACGGACTCATTATCTCATAATTGGTCTTCACAAGGTACTTACAACATTACAGTATGTGCCATTGATATCCACGGTGATTCATCAGAATGGTCCGATGAATTTACAGTCGTGATAAGTGCACAGGAAGAACCGGATGAAGGGGATGGAGGGGATGGGGCAGACGAAGAGGGGTTGCCGCTACTTTTATTGTCTGGGATCATTGGTATAATTGTAGCTTTAGCCATAGCATCAACATTGGTCCTGTATAAGCGTAGTAAAGCAGCAAAAGGGCCCACCCCCACATATCCAATCCAACAATATCCCCAACAAACTTCTTCTTCTTTACCTGGTCAAACAACGCCGATCCAACCACAAACCCAAACACTTCAGGTTACTTGCCCCAGTTGCCATAATATATTTTTCATGGTAACGAAACCTGGCCCACAAAAGGTACAATGTCCAAAATGTGGGACACAAGGTGTGATGAAGTGAGGAAACGTATAAACCATTTTTAACTTTCAGCTGTGATAAAGAA
Source organism: Thermoplasmata archaeon (assembly GCA_020348445.1). Taxonomy (GTDB): domain Archaea; phylum Thermoplasmatota; class Thermoplasmata. The sequence continues at coordinate 2,283,166 of CP070751.1, read as the reverse complement.
ATATTTTAATAATCATATTCTTGTGTAGGGGGCATGACAACATTGGTTTTAGATAACTTCATAAATAAAAAATATTCAGAATATTTCTCAAAATATTATCAGGAAGATTTGGAAATATTCGAGGCCTCTAAACGAAAATTCCCTAAAGATCTCGATAAATATGATCATATCATTCTTTCGGGCTCCGAAGAATCCATTTTAAACGATAGAAAGTGGATCGAAAAAGAAATGGAATTGGTACGAGAAATTATCGATAAAAATATCCCGACATTGGGAATCTGTTTTGGACATCAGCTGATTGCACGGGCATTGCTGGGGCTCAAAGGTGTCCGAAAGTCAAAAACTCCCGAGATCGGTTGGAAGCTAGTGTGCCTCACAAAGGGTAATCCCCTTTTTAAACGATTAGAAGGAGATTTTCTTGTTTTCAATTCACACTTTGATGAAGCTTGTAACCTTTCTGATGATTTTAATATTCTGGCTTCCTCGGAACAATGCAATGTTCAGGCATTTCAAATCAAGAACGCACCAGTATGGGGAGTGCAATTCCATCCTGAAATCGATATAGAATCTGGAAAAAAATATTTAATGGATCTCAAGAAGATGTTCCCCCAATTGAAAATGAAATTGGATGAAGCGATCTCAGAGGTTGAGGATTCGGATATATCCCAATGTTTCTTTGAAAACTTCTACGCTATTAAGTAAGTTCATTTTATTTAAAAACATGATGAACAATAATCCTTCAGTTCTTTATCCCTTTGTCCTGAACCACGCGGGAATCTGCCGGTATTTGTAGTGGTCACGGATAATATCCTCGTACATCGAAATATAAAATTCGTTGTGTTTACGGATATACAACACACCCTTTTTCGTAATGGTGATACTATAAATTGGATCCTCGAATTCTATATCGATTAGGCCCATTTCCTTCAATTTGTTCAATATCTTGTTCGTCATCTGGTAGTTGGACTTTATCTCGTACGATATCTCTGATTTTGGCAATTTGACATCCCTTTGGGCCAAGATCTCATCGAGCTTTTCCTCTAGCCCATCCTGGTAGAGGTCCAGATCCAGTTCCATGACGAGCCTGTTCAGTGCAAGACACATGTAAAGCTCCCAGCTCTTGTACTTCTTGGCCATGACGAACCACACTTTTAATTTCAGTTCAAAAGATGTAAGAAGAAAGCTACTATTGCTTACCCACCCCCTTTCCGTAAGATATCATCGGTATGAACGAATATACCTTTTCATCCTCGGCAGCGATTTGGATGTGTGTCGGTGTACGTTTTAATATCACCGGATTCTCAAGCACATATTCGTACACATCATCTGGAAGTTCCTTTATCTTCTTTTGAAGGGCGATTATTCTCAACGGGAAAGTATCCTCCTTTTCGCAAACATCTGTTACAGATTTGCGGAGCTTTTTAAGCTTATTTAGGGCAATATCTTCAGAAAACACCTTGATGAAAACCGCGTAACCTCCCATTGGCATACCCAGACTGATGGATTGTTCCTTTAAAATGTTGAAATCTGAAAAGTACGCATCAAATCGATATTCTTTGCCAGATTCACCCTCAAGAACCACATCTTCACGAAATTTCGCCTTATTTACTAAAACTGAACTCTTTATGTAAGGATCGGATTCAGTCAAGTAGGCAATGAGCCTTTTCAGTGAATCTTCACCCTCGGGCACGGTGATATCCTCTTCAAACCTAACACCATCGATTATGTTATGCCGAATCTCAAGGAACCGAAATTGCATCTCAGAATCAAGCAGTAATTTGAGAGCCGGAAGGAACAATACAACAGCGATTGCTCCGAGAATTAGCTCCCAGTAACTTGTTAAGAAAAACATCTCAATATCCATGGTCATTTTGAAAAAAATGGTAATTATTAAAAATAATGTTGTGACCATTATGAAGTATGTACAATATCTTATGAGGTTGACTATCTGAGGCAGTTCATGCATGGATTCCTCGACCAAGTCCAGCATTGCAAATATAGGATTTTTTAGATATTTACCCTCGCCTTTGGTCTTTTTCTTTGGTTCCTCTTTTTCTGGGATCTCTTTCTTTGTTTCTGCTGTGGAAAGACCCGCAATCAAAGAATAACGCTTCCGAAGGAAGGTATTGAACTTATAAATTTGAACGAGATAGATAATAGACGTTGCTGTAATCGATATCAAAAATATGAGTATCAGCCCAAAAACCAAGGAACCCAAGATCAATCCTGTTGTGAGTTCGGCTCGTCCGCGAAATCCATCAACAATGAGAGAAACGATATAGTATATGCTAGGTACCAAAAATATCAAAAAGATTATATGACCTAAAATCCCCAGGACAACGGGCCTTTTTTGTTTATATGAGATATCCTTTATATTCTCTCCCAATTCAAATGTGGCTTCCAACGGCTCCTCAACAGCACGAGATAATAAAAATGATCGGCCAGAGTCCTCTGATTTCATCTAAGCACCTGAAAAGGTAAAACTTCTCATATATAAAAGTTATCGGAAGATTCTTACTAAAGTTTATTTAGGAACTGTTTTTCTTTGCCTTATATATATTCTGATTTAGATAATCGTATCACAAGAAAAAAAGGTGATGCGGCATGACAGAACCCAAAACAAAACCCATAAATGAGGCGAACACTGGTGATTATGGGGATTCCCACCAACCCCCACATCAAATACAGCACCACTATCATCCACCAAGGAAACTATACAGATCTACAAGTGACAAGTGGATTGCCGGAGTATGCGGGGGTCTTGCAGGTCATTTTAATATGGATCCCACATTAGTAAGACTTCTTTGGATTGTTGTGACCATACTGAGCGTAGGAATAGGTGTGATCGTGTACCTGGTATTGTGGATATTCGTGGATAAGTACCCAAGCTATTATTATCCACAGCAACAAGTTTCTACTACATACAGCCCAGGGGCAATACATTATCACCACCATTTTAAACCACCGAGGTGAGAAATATGACAAATAATGAAAAGGAGATGGAAAAAATGGAAGAGAAACCTGATTCTGCACAAAAGCCCCCGGCCTATGAACGACCAATGGAAATACATCATCATTATTACTATGAACCCCCGCCACCGCCTGTAAAAGGGAAATCCTCAAAACCATCTATTGCAGGTGCATTGCTACTTATTACCGCTATTCTTGGTATAGTAGGGGGTATGGCCCTTTTGAGTTTTGGATTTGTATTCGGAGATATGGAAGAGGGATTTACCTTCTTTGGCCAGGAACAAAACGGTGATATCACAGGAACTGTTGTGGCAAAAAATGGAACTCCCATTGCCGGGGTAAATATATCCATTGTAGGAGAACCCCTAAGCACAAAGACAGATTCCGATGGTAACTATATACTCTGTAACGTACCCTCGGGAAATCGGAAGATCATGGTTGAGAAGGAAGGGTACATAACAATTATTTACAAGACATTTATCGATCCATCACGTCATTCCCGGGATAAAGAAGAGGACTTTTCAAATGAATACTCTTTTACAATGGATACTGGTTCTGGAGTGGTGGAAAAAGGCAGCTATCCTCCCTGGGATCTTATCAGGAGCGTGACTATCGTCTGCGGAGTTCTAATTGTATTATTTTCCATAATAGCATTAATCGGTGCACTGCAGGCATTCAGAAGAACTGGTTGGGGAATTGCAATGACAGGTGCGATCCTAGGATTGTTTACCATATTGGGGACACTGTTCGCACTGATCGCTATCTTCATACTGGTGCTCTCAAAGAACGAGTTCAATGGAAGTTCCCAGTACAATCCCCCACATGAGCCAAGGAGGGGATAAGGAATCTGAGCTTTTTAAAAACTAAGCCAGTATAGAAAAAAGTTGTGAAAAATAGGCAAGAATTAGTGTAAACGCCGTAAAATGTATCGGATAATATAGGAGGTAAAAACATGGTAAATATCGAATTGAGAGATCTTGATAAGGTATACAACTCTGGGAAAACAGAATTTCAGGCACTGAAGAACATCAATCTGGTCATGGACAACGGGGGCCTTATCGCCATTGTGGGGCCATCAGGCAGCGGGAAATCCACCCTGCTGAACATGATAACGGGCATAGACAGACCAACAAAGGGTGCTGTAATTGTGGACGGAAAGAGAATAGACAGCATGAAGGAAGATAAACTGGCCAAATGGCGCGGGGAGAACATTGGTATCATCTTCCAGTTCTTCCAGTTGTTCCCAACATTAACTGCCCTTGAGAATGCCATGCTACCCATGGACCTAGCAAAGAAGGGCAGCGTAAAAGGGAGACGAGAGATAGCCAAAAGGAACCTCGAGCTTGTGGGTTTGGGTGACAAGCTGAACAACCTGCCCAGCGAGCTTTCGGGTGGGGAGCAGCAGAGGGTGGCAATAGCAAGGGCCCTTGCAAACGATCCCAAGATAATAATCGGGGACGAACCCACTGGGAACCTCGATTCAAAGACCGAAAAGATGATGTTCGAGCTTCTTGAGAAACTTAACAAGCAGGGCAAGACCGTAATCTTCGTAACCCACTCCAAGGAACTGGCAAGAAGGGCTAGCAAGAGAATCACCATCCTGGATGGGCAGGTTGTCAACACTTAAAGGTGATTACTATGGTATCTGCCCTTGGGAAAAAGTCTTTTAGAGATCTTGGAAAAAGAAAGGCCAGGACAGTATTCACAGTGCTCACCATCACGCTGGCAGTTGCTGCTTTGGGCCTGTTTTCGGTTGTGCCTCTCATGGACGAAGCCATGGAAAAGGAGGTTGAGGACAGCAACATGTACGATGTTCGGATCTGGATTTCGGATTTGGTTTTAAATGATTCACAGCAAAAGGATCTCAATGACCTGGACAATGTCAATGCCGTGGAAGGTAGATCAGTTTTTTACACAAGGATGTACATTGGAGAGCGGCGAAATGATGTCATAATAATTGGAATCCAGAATTTTTCACAGCAGAATGTTGACATAGTTGCAAAGGATTCTGGAGAGGCACCTGGCTATATGGAGCTTCTTGCGGACAGGAACATGAAGAGAGTAAACCTCTATCAAGGAGGAGTAGGGAATACAGTAAAAGTCTACGATTTCGAAGGAAATGTCCAGGGACTGGTAATTTCAGGGACAGGCCATTCGCTTCTCTACTCTGATTACCCCATGTTCGGCCTCGCGGTTTTCTATGCTGATATGGAAACTGTTCATATGCTATCCAACTCGTCAGGTTTTAACATCATCAGCTTTGATTTAGAGAAGAATACACAGGAGGATGCAGATAAAGCAGTGGAGGATATTCAAGCGTATCTTCTTGCGCACACCGAGTTTGTATCGTTTACAGAGATTCCCGATGTCAGGCTTAATGGCGACTGGCCCGGGGAACAACAATTCTCTAACATGTCGAGCTTCTTTGTCATACTCACCCTCATGATCCTCTTTTGCTCTGTATTCCTAATCTCCAACACCATGCACACAATGATCACAGAGCAGAAAAAGGAGATAGGGCAGCTAAAGGCAGTGGGTGCGACAAAATTTCAGGTGCTGAGATCATACACTCAAACAGTACTTATCATGGGAGGAACTGGCTCCCTTCTAGGTGGGATTTTGGGGATATATATGTCACATCTCATGGTATCGTTTTTGGCAGATACCTTCTTCGGAATCACCCCAGGTTTTGGCGTTTACCTTCCTGTAGTATTCGCAAGCATGGCAGTGGGCTTGGGTCTTACATTGCTCTCCACATTCCCAGCTTTGATAAAGACTCTTCGCATGACAGCAAGGGAAGGTATGGAGAACCACGGCATACAAGCCAACTATGGCAAATCAAGATTCGATCTAGCGCTCATGAAGATGAAGGGTCTTCCCCGCAGTGCCCAGATGGGTCTTCGAAACATGGCAAGAAAGAAGGGGCGTTCATTATCCACTATACTACAGATAACGCTTGCAGTCGGCATGTTTTTGGCCATTATATCCACTGGGCTCTCCATACAGGCAGCAGTAAGCCAGGAATTCGAATACTTGACAAGCGATATCATATCAACAGGATCCCCAGAGGGGGGAAGGCCCCTTTATGAGGACCTTCAATATGTCCTCTTGGATATTGATGGAATAAAGACCGCAGAACCTCTTGTGGTAACAGAGGTAATGTTCAAAGATGATACCCTTACCGTCTTTGGCTATACCTATAATACGGTGGCTTACGACTATAAAAGAACCCTGGATAAGGGGCGATGGTATAATGAGTTTGATGAGCAGAGCAATGTATCCGTGATAGTACTTAGTAAGACCTTGGCCGATATTCATGATATCAGGGTAGGTGATAATATAGAGGTTCAGATGGCCACCGGGACCTTTTCCTTTGAGGTCATTGGTCTTTCCTCGGTCCTTATGAACAATGGTATGTCATGCTTTATTCCCATTTCGACCCTCCAGAACAAGCTCATGATGGGGGATGAGGTCACAGGATTTGCTTTTGTTACAGAATCCTCGTCCCACGATGCCATAGACAGGGTGGCTACAGAAATCGAGGATACTATGCTAGAAAGAGGATTTGTGGTGAACAATCTCATCCTTTATGTTGCGGAGGAGCAGAACCAACAGGCCAACCAGCAGGTTATGAACCTCATGATGGCTGTGGGAGGCATAATCGTGCTCATAACGATGATAGGGCTTGCCAGCATGCTAACAATGAACGTGGTGGAGAGGACAAAGGAGATAGGCATGCTTCGTTGCCTTGGCTCAAGTTCAAGGAGCATCCGCTCTGTCTTCGGAACCGAGGGATTGGTAATAGCGTTATTTGGCTGGGCAGCCGGGGTTCCCATGGGCTTCTTCGTTGGTATGTATCTTAATCAGATGATATATGAATTGATGCACATTGATATCGCCTTTATATTCCCTGTTGAGTACATTTTCATATCACTGATTCTTACCATTGTTATGACCCTGTTGGTGATACAGCCTTCCCTTTGGCGTGCTACTCATCTTAAACCTGGGGATGCCCTGAGATACGAATAAAAAATCTTCCAATATCAGAGGGGAAAGAACACAGTTTTCTTCCTCAATCCTCCCCTCTCAAATATTTTTTTGGTAATTTTATTGCGCACAGATCCCCGCACATGGAGCAGAACTCCTCAGAAGTTGGTTTTCTTTGGTCCCTGTAACCTCGTGCCTTCTCGGGATCGATGACCAACTTGAACATCTTTTCCCAGTCCAAGTCCCTTCTTGCCTTGGCCATTTCAATGTCTATATCCCAGCCCAAGCCTCTTGCCAGATCAGCGCTGTGGGCCGCTATTCTGGCTGCGATCACCCCTTCCTTCACATCCTCCACAGTTGGCAAAGATAAATGCTCAGAGGGAGTGACATAGCACAAGAAATCTGCACCTGCGTATCCTGCTATGGCCCCGCCAATTGCACCCACTATATGATCGTAGCCTGGCGCTATGTCAGTGACAAGAGGGCCCAAGACATAGTACGGTGCGTTCTTTGTTGCTGATTTCATGATCTTAATATTGCTCTCGATGATGTTCAAGGGAACATGGCCTGGGCCTTCCACTATGGTGGATACACACTTTTCCCTGGCTCTTTCCACAAGCTCCCCTATTATCAAAAGTTCCTGCATTTTTGCCCTGTCATTTGCATCGTAGATGCAGCCTGATCTCATCCCGTCCCCAAGACTGAGTGTAAGATCGTATTTCTGGGCCATCTCTAAAAGATAATCGTAATTCTCGTAGATCGGGTTCTCCTTTTGATTGTGGAGAATCCACGCTGTGTGAAAAGAACCTCCGCGGGAAACCAAATCCACTATCCTCTTCTGATTCTTCAGCCTGTTTACACTCTCCAATGTGATTCCGCAGTGGGCCACAATAAAATCAACACCGTCCTTGGCATGCCTTTCAATACTGTTGAACATGTCATCCTCTGTCATGTCCACGACCGCACTCTTTTTTGCAGCCTCGATACCGGCTTGATAGATAGGAACAGTGCCAAAAGGTTTATCCACAACCTCGATCAATTTTCTTCTTATCTGGTCCAAATCACCGCCGATACTGAGATCCATTACGGCATCTGAGCCATATTCCAAGGCCACCTTGGCCTTTTGTATCTCCTCATCCAAATCGGCATGATCAGGTGAGGTGCCGATATTGGCATTGACCTTAACGCTCAATCCCTCTCCAAGGGCCAGTGGTTTCGGGGAATGGATAGGATTATACGGTATCGTTACCCTGCCATCAGCAATCTGCTTTCTGAGCTTCTCAGGATCCACACCCTCGAGCTTGGCCACCTCGCAAATCAAATCCGATAGGCCTTTTTTTGCTTCTGAAATCAGAGTCATCGGCTGCCCTATTGAATCATGTGATATTAAAACGTTTGGAATATGGCCCTGATAATCTTCTTCTTATGAACTAAGGAAGAAAACTATTTATTTCATGCCTATCAATTACCTACCGCAGAGGAATGCCCCTTGGAAAAACCAGATTTGAATGTGCATCTATCCAAAGGCAACAAATTATGCGACCTCAATAGATACGAGGAAGCCCTAGAGCATTTTGATCGCGCCATAAAAATAGATCCTCAAAATGAGATAGCCTATAACAACAAGGGCGTGGCATTGGACGCCATAGGAAAGAGAGAAGATGCCATTGAATGCTACAACAAGGCAATAGAGGCCAATCCAAAGTATGAAGTAGCATGGTATAACAAGGCCAGTGCTCTGAGTCATATGAATAAATATGAAGAGGCAGTGGAAATTTACGATAAGGCTCTGGAGATCAATCCCGAATACAAAAGCGCCCTATACGATAAGGCAAATGCTTTGGCGCAACTTGGGAAGACCAAACGCGCCTTGGCATGCTATGACACCATCTTGAAGATCAATCCACAGAATAAAAATGCATGGTTTCGGAAGGGGACACTTTATGAGGACTTGGAAATACCGCTTAAGGCCATCGAGTGCTACGATAAGGCTTTGAAAATAGACAAGGAATTCGAGAGAGCATGGACAGGTAGAGGACGGGCATTGTATTCTCTTGGAGAATATGAAAAGGCCATCGAATGTTATGATACGGCCCTCAGTTTGAATCCAAAAGATGAAGAGGCTTGGAACAACAAGGGTTTTTCATTGTTCATCTTGGGTGCCCAGGAGGAGGCGTTGCGCTGCTTTGATCATGCCCTAGAACTGTCACCAAACTACAAACATGCCTGGTACAACAAGGGTTACACGTTTCATGGTATGGACAGGCTCGAGGATGCACTGTTCTGCTACAGACAGGCCTTGAAATACGATTCCCAGGACGAGGTGCTTTGGAACAATATCGGTAATGCACTTTACAATTTGGGAAGATATGATGAGTCCATTCCATACTTCGAAAAAGCCATTGAAGTCAATCCCGATTACGAGATAGCCTGGAACAACATAGGCAATGCTCTGGATAAAATGGGCAGACACTCGGAATCGATAGAATATCATGATAAATCCCTTGAACTCGTGCCAGATTTTGATTATGCACTTTACGCCAAGGGATATGCTCTTTACAAATTAGGCCAAGCAGAAAAGGGATTGGAACTTATAGAGCTCTCACTTGATATAAATCCCAACTACGATCACGCATGGTATGCCAAAGCTGACGCGTTAAACAGCATGAACAGATCCGAAGAGGCCTTGGCATCCCTTGGAAATGCCCTTATACTCAACCCAGATTATGATGAGGGCTGGATATTCAGAGGGGAGATCTTCAACAACCTGGGCAGATATGAAGATGCAGAGGCCTGCTTTGAAGAGGCACTGAGATGCTATGACAACGCTCTGATAACACATCCAGATGACTTGGAAAAATTCTATAAAAAAGCCGAACTTCTGTGTGAACTTGATCGCTATGACGAAGCCATTGTCTGCTATGACAGGATTTTACAAATCAAACCCAAGGAAAGGGATGCTCACCTTAAAAAGGCAAAAACCCTGATGTTACAGGGTAAACTCGATGAGACTGTCAAAGTTTGTAATGAATTGAATGATTTGGATTCCGAGGATGC
>CP070751.1:2269106-2273052 GCA_020348445.1 Thermoplasmata archaeon | reverse complement strand
TAACTGGGGGGAAGGTGTTTGAGATGAATGAGAATTTTAATGAGGAAACTATTAATAGTGTCTCCAAAAAAAATAAACATTTTTTAAGAAGGATACCCAAATTTTCAATAAAAACATTTGCATTATTTTCAGCTGGGATATTAATACTAACGAGCCTTTATACAGTGAGAGCAGATCCGATTAATGTAGATGCAAGCACATTGCCGTGGTATCATGATTTCACCTCAGATGAAATATATAGATGGATAAATTTAATTAATATCAAACATGACATGATAATATCGTTAAAATTTATCAATGTTGACCAAGAATCAGATTTAACGATAGCAGGTGAAAACATTGGCACTATTCAAGCAGGTATAGTGAATTTATTTCTCTACCGTACATATAATATGACAGATTTATCTATTACATTTACAATAACCCCAGGTCTAAGACTCGAGATAGATAGGGTTAAGAATTCTGATATACCAGCAGACGATAACATTCATATTTGTGGTAAAACATACTTCACATTAAATGGTAAACATATTGTAGACATTTCAATCCCCTCTTTGAAATCACATAAAGCTGATTTAAATTCTAGTGGAACTCTTACATACATGGCTTTTACTGAGTACCCAGCATTTGAGGAGGGTATATCAAGATATGGTTTTGTAAATAACAATGAAACACCTATTTCTCTCCCAAGAGGAACTAAAGTTTTAAGATTACTTTCGAACGAAATAACCGATTTTGATGTGGTTATAACGCCCTACCAATTTGATGGTATTGGTATTATCGATGTAATAGGAACCTCGGAAGAGGGGGATTCAAAGTATGTACGAACAATTACCTCAGTTCAACAAATATACAATATAAAATTAATTTGTTTAGACAATACTCATACGATAGCTGAGGGATCATCCACAAATTACTTAATTACTGTCGCGAACTTAGGTAATGGTCCTGATACAGTGAACCTAACTATTGAAATAATAACCGGTGAAGGATGGGATGCCATCCTAAGTAGCAATGTTGTAGATTTAGATGCAAATGAAAGCACTGACGTGACTCTAACGGTTACCTCTCCTCCAAATTCAGATGGCCAGACAGCAATAATAAAAGTAAATGGCACTTCTCAAGGTAATGAATCTATTAATTCATCGATAATAACCACAACCCTCTCTAAAAAACCAGGCTGGGGTTTTCGAATTGAACCGGATTTAAGTCGTCTAATATACCCAACTGAAAAATGTATTTATCAGATCAGTATATATAATTTTGGAACTGTCGAAGATGAAATATCTTTAAATCTATCAGATGTACCAGGTGATTGGAATGTATCGTTGAGCAATGAGATAGTTATTATTGACACAAATGAATCCAAGGAAGTAAATATTACCATAATCCCACCTCCCAATTCAAGTGCAGGAGAATACCCAATAACTATAATAGGGATTTCGGCTGGGAATTCAAGTGTGACAAATTCTACAGAACAGAATACTTCAATACAACCAATTTACGATGTCGAATTATCCCCAGGTTCACAGTTAAAGATTGATGCCCCAAAAGGCAGTCCTATATTATTTCCAATTAATATTAGCAATCCGGGGAATGCAGAAGAAGAATTTAATATCTCAATTGAGGAAGGCGAAGGGGACATCACGGATATTTATGGTAATCCAATTACAAATGTTACTTTATTACCATTTGAAATTACTACAGTACATCTTCATACCTTCTCTGCACCGACCCCTAATACGACAACCTATACTGTGATTAATGTTTCATCAGAAGACGATCCCAATGCGACAGATAACTCAACAGCTATTATTATAACCGAACCCATTGAAGGTGGTACCATGAGCGATGAGATAGTCATAATACCTGGATTACCAATAGAAGCGATGCCAACAGTAGTTAAAAATGGGGAAGAGTTAAATATGACATTTGTAGTGAAAAATGACGGTGACCAAACAGAAAACATTACGGTTACAATTGATGTTGAGTATAACACCACATCAGAGGGATTATATGATTTTCTAAGTTTCTCGCCGGGTTCATTTATAAAATCTTATGTCTGGGAGGCAGGTGCTGAAAATACAAACTGGACTTTTACATTAGATGATGATGACAATACCTCGACTCCATTTGATGGCAACATTACCTTAGGAGGTGGAGAGAGCCAAGAAATGCGCTTACTTGGGTCGGTTCCCAATGATGTTCCTGAAAACGAGTGGGCCAAATTTGATATTAAAGCCGCAAAACAAGGAAATCCCGATGTTTTTGATATATTGAGTGGATTATCGTGGGTTTCTGAGATTGACGAATCTCCATCAGGTCCTTCACCTCCCGGAGAGGGTGGAAATCCTCCTGACACTTTGAACTCGTCGGCCCTTTTTAATATTACCTGTGTAGAACCGATAAAATCCGTTAAACCAGGACTTATACTGGATTACACAATAACTGTGATAAATTATAAAAACTCAAATAATACCATTAATTTTACTTTATACGGTATACCATCGGGTTGGGATGCATATTTAAGTGAAAATTCGCTTACGCTAGGTCCTCTAGATTCTGGGGATACTATCTTTCACGTTCATCCACCTGTAAGCGAATTAGCAGCATTAGATGCTGATATTGATGATCTTACGGACATAGAAGAAGCCTCTTACAATACAGACAAATTAGACCTCGATTCTGATAATGACAAATTTTGGGATGGAGCTGAGAAGGTGTTTTGGGAATTACAGAATGTGTCTATTGAAAATATTACTTTATACTTAGACAATCCGGATATTGACAATGATACTTTATTAGATGGTGATGAGGTGAAATACTTCACCAATCCATTTAATCCAGATACAGATGGAGATGGCTTTTTGGATGGATATGAGGTAGCCATAGGAACCGATCCTCTTATAGCTGACTCGGATGCTGATGGTTTGGAAGATGATTATGAAATAATGATAGGGACGAATCCTCTTAAAGCTGACACAGACCATGATGGTTTAACTGATTATCAAGAAATAAATTATGATTATAATCCTCAAATCTCAGGGACTCAAGGCACTGACCCATTGAACTATGACACAGATTATGACGGGTTATGGGATGGTTTTAACGATCGAAATAGAAATGGCGTTTTTGATAAAGGAAGGGAATTTGGTGAAGATGTTAATCTTGATGGGATTATCACAAGAGATGATTGGAATGGAGGATTGGGATACGGAGAAACAAATCCTCTAATTTCAGATATGGATGGAGATGGACTTCCTGATGGATGGGAGGCAAAAAACGGTTTAAATCCGTTGGATTCCTCTGATTTATTACTAGATTTGGATGGAGACGGAATGAATAACCTTAAGGAATATCAAAATGCTACAAATCCATTAAAAGCCGATACAGATTATGATGGTCTTGAGGATCTATGGGAATTAAACAATGATTTTGATCCTAAAAATAATGATATGGATGACGATGGAATGACTGATGGATGGGAGTGGTTTAACTTCCTGGATCCTAAAGATTCCAAGGATGCAGAATACGATTTTGACAATGACGGTCTTAACAATTTTGAGGAATTTTGCTGGGCTTCAGATATCAATGTCATGGATTCTGATAATGATGGTTTTAAAGACGGTTGGGAGGTTGAACATGGATTAAATCCATCGAAAGTGGATTCTGATGATGATGGATTGCCTGATGCCTGGGAGGTTCAAAATGATCCTGGGAATTATAATTTGCATCCAAATTTAGACAAAGATAACGATCAACTCTCTAATTTTGAGGAATATCAATACGGCACGAATGTTAGTAACCCAGACTCTGATTCTGACGGTTTCCCTGATGGCTGGGAGGTTAAATATGGATTGTCACCAACTCAGTTTACAGATGGAAATCTTGATTTGGATAACGATAGTTTAACAATATATCAAGAATACGAAAATGATACCGACCC
>CP070751.1:2261712-2269006 GCA_020348445.1 Thermoplasmata archaeon | reverse complement strand
GGCCGATATACCACATATGATAGGTTGAAGTGATATCATTGTAGTGAACTGTTGGGTAGAAAACATGGGTGTCGTCCCAGGAGCCAGGAGGTCCCGTATCGAGCACTGGATTCTCTGGATGCCTTGTCCAATCCAATCCATTAATGGAATTTGCGTATCCTATCCTGTGAGTTGTACTGTTTTCTGCCGAGTACCACATATGATAGGTCGAGCCATCGTGAATCACTGTGGTCGCATGAATACTCACTTCTTCCCATGAGTTTGGGGGACCGAGATCAATTATAGGATTTCCTGGGTACCTATTCCAATTGATGCCATCTGTTGAATTGGCATATCCTATTCTATATACATTTGAAAAGGAGTAACCAGTATACCACATATGATAGGTTGTTCCGTCGTAATATACGGTGGGCACATATACACTTTGTTTCTCCCAAGTATCTGGTCCGGGGCCAAAAACTGGATTTGAGGGATGTCTTGTCCATGTAACACCATCTGTTGAGTTGGCATATCCTATTCTTCCTCTACCGTTGTCACCTGAGTACCACATATGATATTTTCCGCCTTCGTAGATAACCCTTGGAGCCCAAACCAAATTACTTTCCCAAGAGCCTGGAGGGCCTAAATCAAGGACAGGATTTGATTCATTCTTAATCCATCCTTGTGTTAGGATCACATTTCCTGGATCACTAATTGTATCCACATTCGTTTTTGTTCCTGCATCGAAATCAGATTGGGATGTCTGGATCCAGACATCTGCCTGGGCTGATCCCAGTAATATAGATTGCATAATAAACATGAATGTCAAAATCATGACTATACCTCTCAACCTAATTCTCAAGTTCCCGACCCCGTACTTATTCATCAAAAGAATCATCTATCTATGATTACTTAAACGTATTGTTGGATTCTCTTGTATGGGGCAATTAGTATATGCTGTAGAAAATCTTTATTCACTAAACCCTTGAAGTCCATCTCACTAAAGTGACAATAATATATAAGGGGAAAACTCATGGCATAATTTCTAATCTAATTCCATTCTAACAAAGATCTAGTGTTTCGTAAGCTTCCCCACTATCATCGTCTTCGACCCGGAGGGTTATGCTTCCTGGACCCTCATAAGATAAAGTTATGGTTTCATAAATGTCTTTTGGGCTGACTTCGGGTGATGGATAGGGATCAGGATTTGGGGGATTATTCAAATATGTTGTAGTTACAATTTGAGAACCATAAGTGCAGGTGAGTATCTCATCATCACTCCCTGGGTCTGTAACATGACAAGTCATCTCAAATGGACAACCTACCAAATTGGCGTTCAATTCCACCTCCCAGGGCTCCACGTGATTCCAATGGTCGCTGTCCCTTTTCTTGGATTGCTGGACATTGAATGTATGATGGACCTTCTTGACGGTCCCGTTCTCGAGTTTTATATAAATCCAGACAGGGTTTGCACCAACATTGGGGGGATCTTCAGGGATGTAGGTTATGGTTGCAGAATAGGTCTTTGTCATGTCGAGGGTGGCAGGAATCCACTTCATCTGATCATCAGGTGAGCCTGGCATTCGTTCGATAGACACATAACCCATTGGATCATCCCCTTCGAATAAGGCCATCCCAACATCGTTATATTTCCTGCCAGCTACTCTCAATCCGATCTCCACATTCATATGTGCAGTCTCTATAGTCACATTTGGATCAACATTCAATACAGTTATATTGCATGTATCTGTTGATGATAGTTTACCATTATCAGTTACTTTTAAAGTCACAACGAAAATGCCATTATCGCCATAAATATGGGTTGGTATTGGACCTGTTGCATCGGGTGCAGCACCTGTTTCCCACCAAAGGCCATCATTTTTATCGATGTCCCATTCATAGGATACTATGACGCCATCTGAATCATACGAACCATTACCATCAAATTGAACATACTGCCCCTCGTCAACGATCTGGTCTTCACCAGCATCCGTCACTGGATGAAGATTAGGGGGAGGTTGAGAATATGCATAGAAAATTCTTACATAATCACCATTACTCCCAGTAAACCACATTTTATAGGTCCCATCAACATCTATAATGATAGTTGGCGCTCCAATACTAAACTCGTCTAACTCACTAGAATTTCCTTTGTCTAGAGCCAAGCCATGTTTATTCCAAGTAATACCATCGTTAGAATCTGCATAAGGAATCTGTCCACCGATGCTGCTAACCCCACTATACCATATTCGGTATAATCCATCATTGTCCTTTACCACACATGGATGTGAAACAGCGATATCATCCACATCTCCTGGTGCCCATCCAGGTTCTAATACAGGAATTGCACCGTTTGCATCCGAATATTTGGTCCAGGTTAACCCATCTGGTGAAGTGGCATAAAAGATTTTGAAGGGTCCCGTTCGGATTTGCCCAGTGTACCACATTTTGTATCTTTCAGATGGGGGGGCATCATTATCGATGATAATTTCTGGTGCGTATGCATCCCTCTCATCTCGCTCGCCTGGGGAACCTACATCTAAAACTACACCGTGCTTTGTCCAATGTATTCCGTCAGTTGATGTAGCGTATAAGGTTTTATAAGAACTTGTTCTTGAATATTGACCACTATACCACATTTTGTATATTCCACCTTCTTTTAAAACACATGGTGAGTAGGCGCTTGCGTCATCACTTCCATCTGGTGCACCACCTAAATCGATTACAGGTATTGCAGATCCTGTACTATCAACGTATTTATGCCAAATGATACCGTCTGAAGAAGTTGCATAGAATAATCTAAAATTATAGTACTGTTTTATATTATTCCCACTATACCACATCTTATACAATTCATCGTCATTTGCTGTATTGTTATCTAATAGAACATCATTATCCCTAATAACCGCATTACCGGACACCCAAGGATAATCCAAATCCCCAGACACTCCGATATTCACCACAGGTATTGCACCATTTTCGTCAGAATATTTTTCCCAGCTAACACCATCAAAGCTGTCAGCCGTTGCGGGTGGAATCACTGATGGATTTATTGCCATAAATAATAGGACACCCAGTAAGATAAAGATGTTCAATTTCAGCCAATGTTTCATAGTACCCCCTCCAAATTTATTATTCTTGCTTGTATTAAATCGAGCAGGAAAAGATTATAACAACCCCTCTCGCTCAATTATTATCTCAAAATATATATGCCTCTAAAATTACTTAACAATTTGCTATAGATCTATTATAGTTATACAAAATTGTTATATAAAATTCCTCTTTTCAATTTAAAGTTCTGGTCATTAACTTAGATAGGGCATTTTTAATTCTCTTATAACTGTTTAACGGATTACCATAATAAAGAATTATCTTGGATGCTGGTTTTATACTCCAATATAAGTGTACACCGTAAAATCTGTGGTTGAGATTTGATAACCCTCTGTCATCTTCAAGGTGGTATCAAATGCCCCGACTGGCATTATTGCGGAGTGCCAGTACCATTTTTGTCTGGCATTATCGAAATAGTTAATTCCCTCTGTGTCAGGTATATTATCGCACATCCAATCTGCTGTATAGTCGTTTTTCATTTTCAGAGGTATACCCAGCGTGTCGTAACCACATCGATAGTCCTCTGTCCAAATCCCGATACTGTATGTACTCGAGCCTCTGATACCACTGGCACTATATGGCACCACAATATAATACAACCGAGCCCCAGGGTCATTGGCGTTGGCATCTACATGAGTTGTTTCATTGTCTCCATAATTAACAACAGGGCCGACAGGGAAGTAATTAGCGCCCAAACTCCCAAAGAAGCCTTCCCTTGTATAAGAACAATAAACTTCATACCAGTCTCCAAAGTTCATGTTTGCAGGCGCCAGCCATGAAATATCGACGCTCCTATCTTGATTTACTGTGACTTTTAGGCTTTTTGCGCTAGCACTCGGATCAAATCCCTTAAATTCCGTATCATTGATGTGATATATCATGGCCCCTGGCATGCCCGTGAAGGTATATACGGTCTCAGAATCAAATTCAACTTCGTATCCATCGCCAACAGTCATAAGGGCATCATTTTCTAAAGAGCTCTCGTGAATGTTCCAGATATGTGTTACAGGATCCATCCATTTTATATAACTGGCATCCATTTCAGAAAGACAATAGTCAACAGTTATCAATTGTAAGGGCTCTAAGGGTAAGGAGAATGTGGATACTCCCTGTGGAAATATTTTTGTCCACTTACCAACGGTCCTGCAGTTCCTGCTCGTTTTACCAACGATGTTCATAGCTCTCATGGTGTAGTAATACTGCTCGTTGTAGTTGCTAATATCCTCTGGGTCTGCAGCATTTGTATCGTTCCACATGGTTCTAAGGGGTATAGGACCCAGCTCATCTGTCTCATAATGTGTCGAGGTATTTACCCATATGTCATTAAAATCAAATGAGGTTTGGGATATTGACCGGTATATTAAATAATATTTGATGCCAGAATTTGAAGGTGGATCCCAATAAAGGATTACATCCTTTCTATCCAGGCTTACATTTATGTTCAGCTCAGGGACCTTTAATATGGTTATCAAGCAGCTGTCCGTGTCCGAACTTCCGTTATTGTCAGTTACATTCAAAGTGGCGATATAAACACCAATATCTGAATAGGTATGAATCGGAGTTTTACCCATTGCATCTGGTGGATATCCTAATTCCCAGCAAAGTCCATCGCTCGCATCGAAATCCCATTGGTAAGAGACGATTGTTCCGTCCAAATCATATGAATAGGAACCATTGACCTGGATGTAATCACCTTCGAAAACAAATTTATCGATTCCTGCCTCTGCAACAGGAGGAAGGTTCTCAGGAGAGGCACCAAATGCCAAAAAGATTTTTACATATTCTCCATCTCCGCCATTATACCACATTTTATATCTTTCGTCGTCATCTTTTAAAATGTATGGTCCTCCAACCACAGCATGGTCTTTTTCACCTGTATCGCCTACAACTATTGCCAATCCGTACTTATCCCAGTTGATTCCATCTGTGGAATTTGCGTATAGAATTCGAATTCCGATGCTGCTTGCGCCATTGTACCACATTCTATACAAACCGTCATTATCTTTTAAAACACTTTGATGTGAAACAGAGCTGTCATCCAAACCTCCTGGTGCGCCACCCGGCTCAAATACCGGAATGGCACCGCCAGAATCCGAATATTTTGTCCAGTCAATTCCGTTATCTGATGTGGCATAAAAGATTTTAAAGGGGCCGGAAGGGGTCTGCCCAGTATACCACATCTTGTATCTTTCAGAAGGAAGGGCGCTTTTATCAATAATCACATCCGGGGCGTATGCATCTCTCTCATCCCTCTCGCCTGGTGCACCAGTATTTAATACAATACCGTACTTTGTCCATTGAATTCCATCGAGTGATGTGGCATACAGTGTCTTATAAGGGCTTGTAGTAAGATGTTGACCGCTGTACCACATTTTGTACACTCCTTCCTCTTTTAAAACACATGGCGAGTACGCGCTTGCGTCATCACCACCGTCAGGTGCACCACCTAGGTCTATTACAGGAATTGCAGAACCACTGGCATCAACATACTTATGCCATATCACACCATTGTGAGATGTTGCATAGAATAACCTAAAATTATAGTATTGTTTTATCGTATTTCCGCTGTACCACATCTTATACAGTTCATCATCATTGGTTGGATCATCATCCAACAGAACATCATCATCTCTAAGTACTCCTGGACCGCAAACCCAAGGATGATCCATATCATCGATTTCCCCCTCTTCGAGAACTGGTATTGCTCCATTTTCGTCAGCGTATTTTTCCCAGCTTAAGCCGTCGAAACTGTCTGCTTTGGCAATTGGCAAGGGTGAAGGATTGATCGCAATAAACAATAAAGCAAATACAGCCAAAGTGATTTTGATTTTCAACCTTGGATTCGTTCTTCTCTCCCTCCTATTATCATATTTTTTTGTTTACTACTATTTAATAGGTTATATAAATGAAGTTTGTTACAAAATTTTGCATATTTTTGGTTTATTTGAATAAATTCAAGATTACCTCGTAATCTCATAGTAACATGCCCACTCCTTTTTTCCTTTTATGAAGACTAGACTGACAAAGGTTATTGGTCCTTGCCCCGCTTCATTTACAATATATATTTTTCTAATATTACTTAAATATTGCTTAAAAGTTTCATCCAATTAGACATTTACTCTAAAGGTGGTTCAGGCGGTGGTGGAGGGACTTTTTTACTTTCTTGTTTATTAATTGGAGATTGATCTATTTCATCTGTTTCTGCGGTTTTAGGTTCTTTCGGCTGAGTTGGGATATCCTTCTCTGTGCCTGGTTCATCCATACCTAAACCTTCCTCTGGGTGCTTAGATACCCCGTGATCTGCATCTTCAAGTGTTTTATTCTTTTGGGACCTCCCTATCATAATCATCAAAATAACTGCTAACACAATTAGGATGATCAATAGTATTAGAATGATATAAATCAGTGGAATCAGTTCATTTGGCCTTTGCCATTTTGAAGAATCATAGGGATAATCATCATTTGTATCTGGGTGACCATCATTATCATCATCCAAATCTGAGTTATCTCCAATACCGTCTGAATCAAAATCTTCCCATTCGTAATTGAGGGTCGGAAAAACATCCAAGTCATTTGCAATACCATCACCATCTTTGTCATCGTCGGTATTATCGCCTATTCCGTCTCCATCCAAATCCGCCCATTCAATTTGGTTTAATGGAAATACATCATTGGTATCGTAGTGTCCATCATTGTCGTCATCGAAATCAGCATTGTTGCCGATCCCATCGTTATCTGTGTCCACCCATTCTAAAACATTTTCTGGATAAGTGTCATTTTCATTTGATATACCGTCTCCGTCCTTATCTTTGTCCGAATTATCTCCTATACCGTCTCCATCCAAATCCCTCCATTCCTTGACATCAAATGGGAAGGCATCATTATAGTTGTCGACCTTATCACCGTCGACATCATCATCACAGTTATCGCCGATGCCATCTTTGTCTGTGTCTTTCCACTCCATCAGATTAGTTGGGAAAGCATCCTTATCATTTGGAATCCCATCTCCATCGATGTCATTATCAGTGTTATCCCCAACACCGTCACCATCCAAATCATTCCATTCTGAGTCATCCAATGGAAAATCATCGACCATATCATCATGGTTATCATCATCGTCGTCCATATCGGCATTGTCACCTATTCCATCCCCATCTGTATCTATCCATTCATTTGGATTGAAATCGAAATCATCAGCAGTATT
>CP070751.1:2149185-2261612 GCA_020348445.1 Thermoplasmata archaeon | reverse complement strand
GTCCAGTCATCAAATATCAACATCTTGGGTAACGTTATTTCAGACAATTTAGAAGGTATAAATGTATCCTCATCATCAGACGACAATAAAATATCAGGTAACAACGTTTCTTTAAACAATAATGATGGCATTCGCCTTCTCGCTTCTTCCAACTGGAATGGCATTATCGGTAATACCGTCTTTTCAAACGGCAACTATGGTTTCTATTTAAATGACTCGACAAATAACAGTATTTACCACAACAACATCATAAACAATATAATTCAAGCTTACGATGGTACGAATAATGCAAACCAATGGGACAATGGCTATCCTTCCGGCGGCAATTATTGGTCAGATTTCGATGAATCAAGTGAAGGGGCATATGATGAGTATAATGGAGAAGGTCAGGATATATTGGGCAATGATGGAATAGTCGATAACGGGACGATTGGAGGTGGTGGTAAGAATCCCTATGTGATCGATTCAGATTCCCAAGACAACTATCCCCTTATCGAGCCTAACAAAAACTATATGATTTTAAAGCAGGGCTGGAACCTTATTTCTCTACCTCTGATCCAAAAAGAGCAAAACCTGACAAAAGTGCTTAGGTCCATCGATGGCTTGTATGATGCGGTCCAATGGTATAATATTACCGACACAAAAGATCCCTGGAAACATTACAAAGAAGGCAAGCCTTATGGAAACGATTTATTTGAGTTGAACGAAAAAATGGGCATCTGGGTTCATATAACTCAGCCGGGAGACACTATCTTCTTCTATAATGGCACAAGGCCAACCGCAAACCAGAACATCGCTTTACATTCGGGCTGGAATCTTGTTGGCTACCCCTCACTGAGCAATAGGGATAGAACCGCAGCTTTGAACAACATCGACTTCCCATCTGATGTCGATGCGATCTGGACCTATGATTCGAGTACTCAAAGATGGGAAAAGATGGGACCGTCGGATTATTTCGAGATCGGAAGAGGATACTATATTCACTCCAAAGTCACAAAGGTTTGGGATGTTCCTCTTTGATCAGGTTTAATCTAAAGTGGAAATTGATAAACGATTTAACTCATCTTCTAAGATTTCAATACTAACCATGTGAAAAAGTATACTCCAGACCGCTAGGCAACCTATTATTTCCTTACCTCTCCCCTAATTGGCATAACTTTATTATCTGGACATTTTCTAGTATAAAAATCTTTTGCGGAACGTTCCACAAAACGTTTTTATACATCGCCTAGCAACTGTTATGCATTGGAAGGCATGTTGGGAAACATTACCTCTTGAAATGTGATTACGCCATCAAAAAACATGAAGAGGACGGAGGTGATAAAAAAGCGGAAGAGGAAGGATATTACCATGATATTCCAGTTGATACTTATTAGAACCAGCCCTTTGATATTTTTGGGCTGTAAGATAATAGATGGTGAGGTGAGGTATAAATAAAAATCCTAGATAAGGGAGGAGGTGATAAAGAATATGAGAAAATACATTGCGATATTTGGAACATTATTGATTGCAACTATTCTATTGAGCGGTTCAGCTGTTGCAATTGGGACCTATGCAGGAACGGTATATGCATATACAGATTGTGAGAATCCCGAAGAAGCACTCGATGAACCAGATACTACTTATGCAACTGTTGGGACAAATATCCCCGATCCTGCAACCGGAGACCTATGGCTCGATTTTGGATTTGTCGGAATACCAGATTCTACAATACTTAGGGTGTACGGAACCCAAGGTTCTGGACAAGATGAGAACTATTATATCGAAGTTTGGAGAGCTGATTGGGGAGATAGTTGCGTAGGAACAGGTGGACATAGTGATTTAGTGGTCAATAACTTTACTACAGGAACTACCCCTACTAGCTTTTGGCGCTTTGTCAACATAAATGGTGAGACTGGCTCAACTGGCCCAGGGGATACAATCTATGGACCAGAGATTGATGCAGTCGGCTATGATTAATAGAAGTAGACCAACTATCCTATTGAAAACATAACTCGTAGATGCTAGGAATATAACAAATCCTAGCATCTTCTTATTCATTTTTAGGCTCGGAATCTTTATGAACCTTCAAAATCATGTGAAACATGTATATATATAAATATTGTATAATGTAAGGAAAAGGTGCAATTAAGTGAATAATACCATCCTTAGGAGAGAGTTAAATTGTTAAAACGCTCATCTATTATAGTTAGCATGCTTTTTATCATATCGATTACTATGTTGATTATTCCTGATAACAATTTAATACCAACCTCCAGTGCTGCAACAATCTATGTTCCCACTGATTATCCCACAATACAGGATGCGATAAATGCAAGTAAGGATGGGGATACAGTCTATGTCTATAGCGGGACCTATTATGAAAATATAATAGTGAACAAGACAATAAATTTGACAGGGGAAAATCAGGATACGACGATAATCGATGGATTATTTGATGATGTTATTACAATTACTGAGGATTGGGTGAATATCACAGGATTTACTCTTATAGGGAGTGACCCAATTCCTAAAGAAGGTATAAAATTAAACAATGTCCAGAATTGTAGTATTATGAACAACAACATATCATTAAACAGGTGGGGAATCCATCTTGATGATTCATCAAACAACATTATCGTAAGCAATAATGTATCGACCCTATGTGGCATCTATCTTGATTATTCCGATAACAACAACATTACAGATAATAAAGTTACAACATGGGATAGTCGATGGGGTATTTACGTTTATTATTCATTCAACAACACTATTATAAGCAACAACATAGCTCCCGGTGGTATTCGCTTAGGAGGAGATCAACTGTCACACTTCAATTCTCACGATATACCAACTAATAATATTATAAACGGAAAGCCTTTGTATTACTATAAGGATTGCAGCGGCTTTAATATCGATGGGATACCCGTTGGACAATTGATTCTTGTCAATTGTTCAGATATCAACGCGAAAAACTTGCATATAAATGACACTACGATAGGAATAAATGTTGCATTCTCCACGAATATTAATATTACAAACAACAACGTCTCAGATAACTATGATACTATAATGTTCTGGTATTCCAGTGGGAACAACATCACTGGGAATAAGGTTTCAGATAGCGTTTCTGGTATCAAACTCATCTCGATATCAAACAGCAATATCACAAACAATGATGTACCCCTTGGAGGCACGGAGGGTATAAGTCTTCACTCATCATCAAACAATAATATAAAAGACAATAATGTTTCGTATAGCAATAAGGGAGTTGAGCTTCGCGGTTCATGTAACAATAACAATGTGCGAGGAAACAATTTATCTTATAATTTTTATAGCATCTCTCTTTCGTGGTCTTCAAATAATAACACTATAACCAGCAACAAAGCATATTGGAACGGTTGGGGCATCTTCATTAGAGACTCGAACAATAACATTATTAAAAACAATACTATAATATTGAACTATTTGCGTGGCATCACGCTCGAATCATCATCAAATAATAGAATATATCATAACAATATTATTAATAATACCGATCAAGCATTCGATGATATGAACGATAATTTCTGGGACGATTCTTATCCTTCAGGCGGTAATTACTGGTCAGATTTCGATGAACCAAGTGAAGGGGCGTATGACGATTATCTGGGACGAGAGCAAAATTTGGTGGGAAGGGATGGCATAGTTGATAATGGATCAGTTGCAGGTGGTGGTAAGAATCCATATGTTATAGATGCTGACAGCCAAGATAATTACCCATTGTTGGAGCTTTTTGAAGCATCGATACCGCCTTTACCACCCCCAATCCTTTACATTAATGTAAGCCCGGACAAGAAAAATGTGACCCTTAATTGGGATCCACCATCAGATCAAGACTTCGACCCGTATTTGATTTATCGTTCAAAAGATCCAACTAATTTCGATTTTAGTTCTCCATGGATTAATACCTTAACAGATATGGAACCAGATGAAACAACACTAAATCCCGAGAGAACGATGTGGAACGATACCAATGCCGCATTCCCAGGAAATGCTACAAATTATAATGAAGAGTATTACTATGTTATACGAGCCTTTAACGACCGTAATCAGGTGAGCGCAACCAGCAGAACAGTTGGTAAATGGACAAAGACTTTCTTGAAGGATGTATCAACCTTCTCTTTGCCATTGGAACCCTTGCAGCCGATTACAGTTGACTATTTACTTAATGACATGAACGCTACGTACATAAAATGGATGAACTCCACAACTCACACCTGGATGAAACATGGAGATGGTGGGAATAACGATAGGCAGATTATTGTGGGCGAAGGTTATGAGGTGAAATTTAGCAGCCAGACCAATTACACTTTCACTGGCTTGCCTGGGGCAATGATTAGTTTCAATAATGATACTGGATTTCTTGGGTTCAATACAAGCTCTGAATCAAAAAACCTAACAGTTTCTGTTGAGCCTGATGGAAATGTATCTATAATTTGGAAAGAACCAATAGGCATGGGTGTAGGTGGTTGGTACGAGGTATATTATTCGAACAGAAGGGATGGTTTTTTTGGAACATTTGATGAGGATTATTTCCTTGCTTGTCCTATTGTAAACTATGGAAACAACACAGCAACCCATATTGATGCACAGGCCGCAAATCCAGGTGCGCGGTTGTATTATTTGGTTGTTCCTTTCAACGTTACCGGTGATAGAGGAACGAGTACTTACAGCATCGGGATTTGGACTGAAGAATATTCAAGAGGATATGATTCGTTTGGCATTCCGCTGAAACTCAAAGAAAACTATACTGCAGATTGGTACTGCGACAACATCCCTGATACCGTTGGGATCAACTATTTTAATAACAGCAAGCAGCGGTGGTGTTGGCATTCAACTGTGATGCCCGAGGGAGCTTTTGATACAGTTTTAAAGATGTCGGTAGGTTATCAGATATCGACTTCAAGCGCCACGAAATTCACTTTTATCGGGAAATAATATTAGAACAGAAGCACAGATAGATCAATTTGTGACGAGATTGGAAAGGGATACTATATTCATTCCCGGGTAGATGATGTTTGGCAGGTACCACTTTAAAGACTATTTTCGAGGAAAATCAAGAAGGATTTATATATATTGGATGCCATAATTTTTTTAGATAGGAGGTAATGGATACAGACAAATTTCCATTAACAATAAATAATAGGCAAAAATCATTCCACACTTCATTTATACTCGTTTTTCATTAGGAATACGAGAGGGAACTGCGGAGTATAGGGGAAGATGGAAAATGAAATCTAAACTTGTGAGCTTAGTGTTGTTTGCTATGATGATTACTGCTGTTTTTACGGTAGAAGTGCCAGAGGATGTAACCGCTCAACCAGAGATCCAATGGGGTAAAATCTTTGGTGGAACCGGTAATGATGGAGCACATTCTGTCCAACAGACTTCTGATGGGGGCTATATTCTCGGAGGGTCTACAACCTCCTATGGTGTCTGGGGCGGAGATGTATGGTTAATTAAAACGGATTCATTGGGTAATGAACAATGGAATAAAACCTTTAATAGAGATATTTATGATGCAGGTTATTCTACCAAGCAGACTTCTGATGGGGGTTATATAATAACTGGCCAAACAGGGACTTATAGTGGTGGCACTGAGGATATATGGCTTATAAAAACCGATTCTTCGGGTAATGAGCAGTGGAATAAAACTTTCGACAAGAGAGGAGAAGGTGATGAAGGATACTCTGTCCAGCAAACTTCTGATGATGGCTATATAATTGTTGGAAAAGTCAAGGATGGTACTGGCTCCAAGACTGATATATTGCTTATAAAAACCGATTCTTCCGGTAATGAGCAGTGGGATAGAATCTTCGGTAAAGGAGGATATATTAGAGATGAAGGTAGATCAGTTCTGCAAACTTCTGATAGTGGTTATATAATCGCAGGTGAAACAGAGTCTTATGGTGCTGGTAGTCATGATGTGTGGCTGATAAAAACTGATAGCTTAGGCAATGAGCAATGGAATAAGACCTTTGGTGGAAGTGAGGGCGAAATCGGAAATTCAGTCCAGCAGACCTCTGATGGAGGCTTTATAATTACCGGTATTGTAAGATCGTATGGTTCTGGCGGCGAGGATGTATGGCTGATAAAAACCGACAGTTTAGGTGATGAACAATGGAATAAGACCTTTGGTGGGAGTTCTGACGATCAGGGCCATTCAGTCCGTATCACTTCCGATGGTGGTTATATCCTGAGTGGAAACACAGAATCCTATGGCTCGGGTAGCAAAGACTCATGGCTTATAAAAACCAATAGTTCTGGTAATGAGGAGTGGAATAAAACCTTTGGTGGAGATGAACCAGACGGGAGTTTTTCAGCTCAGCAGACTTCGGATAATAATTACATTATCGCGGTAAATACAATGTCATATGGTCCCGGCGATCGGGATATATGGTTAATAAAATTAAGTGTACCTGATCCCTCTAATCAACCTCCAGTTGCAGATGCAGGTCCTGACCAAACTGTGAACATAGGGGATGTTGTGCAGTTCAATGGCTCAGCCTCTTATGATCCTGACGGCACAATAATAACCTACGAATGGGACTTTGATGCAAGCGATGGACTTTGGTGGGAGATCGGGTCTCAACCAGACGCATTCGGTCCTGTCCCAACATATACCTATGATGTAAATGACTCTTTCATTGCGACCTTAAGAGTAATAGACAATAACGGATCAATAGATACAGATACTTGCGAATTAACAGTGCTGGTTCCTCCGCCACCGCCCCCCATCCTCTATATAAATGTGAGCTTTGATGGGAATGATGTGATACTATATTGGGATCCACCCTCAACTTTAGGCCTCGATCATTATTTGATATACCGCTCATCATCTCAGACAGGATTCGATTTCAATACTGTATGGGTTAACACCTCAAGTGATAATGAATCAGGCGAGATGTCTCCCATACCATTAAGAACTATATGGAATGATACAAAAGCTGCATTTCCTGATGATAATAATTCCAACTACGAACAGCAATATTACTACATTATAAGGGCTGTGAACGTTGTCGGTAGAGTGAGTAGAACCAGCAGAACTGTAGGGAAATGGACGAAGAGTTTCCCAAAAGGGGTATCAACCTTCTCTCTGCCTCTGGAACCATTAGAGACCATGAACACGACCACAGATTATTATCTAAGAGACATGAACGCTAGATACATCAAATATATGGATCCTGTAAAACACATTTGGATGAAATACGGGGATGGTGGAAATAACAGTACACAGATTACCGTCGGCGAAGGCTATGAGGTGAAATTCGACAGCATAACTAACTATACATTCACTGGTTTGCCTGGGGCTATGATAAGTTTCGATGACAACAGCGGATTTGCAGGATTTGACCCGATGTTCGATGGGAAGAGCCTTGAAGCTACAGTTGAAGCAAATGGAGATGTGAACCTGACCTGGCAGGAGCCATTATGTATGGCCCCCGGAGATTATTACGAGATTTATCATTCAAATACTAGGGATGGCTTTTTTGGAGATTTTAATTTTAATTATTATCGGGTTGACCCCCCTGTTGGTTTTGGAAACAACACCGCCACCCATGTCGGTGCAGGGGCAAACAATCCAGGAAAAAGGTTGTATTACATGGTGGTTCCTTTCAACGCCCTCGGTATCAAGGGTGCGAGCACATACAGCATCGGGATTTGGGCTGAGGAATATTCTGATGGATATGATACAATGGGGATACCGCTGAAAATGGATAATAACCACATGGCAGACTGGTATTGCATTAACATTCCTGAGTGTGAGGGCATCAATTATTTTAATATTAGTAAACAGCGGTGGTATTGGCATTCAACTGTAATGCCCGAAGGTGCTTTCGATACCGTCTTGGAGATGACGGAGGGTTATCAGATATCGACTTCGGACACCACGAAATTCACTTTTATAGGGATGTAGTATTGGATTCGATGGTGTGTGTTCTAGATTTACTATGTCTTCGTTGATAATTGAGTTCTGAATAATAACTTCATTTTTCGATTCTTTTGCATATATAAAACTTCCTATCAACTGGCTACTTTTCTAATATAAATAGTTTTTTGGTTAGCTAACCAAAAAGGTTTTTATACTATAGGTACCACAATAGTAACAACATAAAGATAAGGGGGAAGAAAAATGGAGAAGGATGAGATAAAATTTCTGAAAGCATTTTTGAACATAGTGTTAATTGCTACGATAGTTATAGCATTTGTTGGAATCCCAATAATTCCAAAGAGCGTAAATGCTCAAAGTGGTTATCTTGTTCTTCAATGGAGCAGTAATACAGGGTCAGATGTCCTTTGTGTCGATATTTCCGACGGTGATTCTAACGCAAGTAATGTGTATGTGGTTGCTGGGAGTAAATACAATTTGTCTGTTTTTGATGGGAGTGGGAATTTACGATGGTACAATAATAGCATAACATTATCAGATTTTTCAACACGTGGTACAGATCATAATGTTGCAATATCAGGGAATGCACAATATATAGTAGCTGGTAGTTCTGATGGATATGTTTATGTGTTTGATATTTTAGGTAATTTATTATGGAAAGATAGACCAAGAGGTATATCAAGTACTCAAGTGTATTCAGTAGATGTGTCAAATCCGTTAAAAAATGATATCAATATATCATATGTAGTCGTGAGCAACTCGAATTCGTTCTATGTGTATTATGCTTCAAATGGTACTTTGTGTTGGAGTCAAGCTTTACTAAGAGAACCAGGTTATGTAAAAGTTGTTAAGATATCAGAGAATGGAAACTGGATTGGAGTATGTAACACTAATAAAGAAATTGAATTTCATAACAACACTGAGCCAGGTCACCATTCTATGATATGGTCTTATAACACAACTGGTCCTTATGTTACAATAGACATAGGTAGAACTGGTCAGGTGATAGTAGCAGGTGAGGATTACCCATTTATTCAAAATACGAGTTATGTTTACAAATTTGATGCGGGTGAAGATTGTATATGGGGAACGGATGATGATAATGTTACTGATGACAATATCTGGAAAAGAGCGGAACCTGATGATATTTATGCAGTTGCAGTATCCGATTGTGATACTGTAGGGCCAGCAGGGTCACCTTTCAGTGTAATTTCAGGTCAGACATCTTTTGACAATGAAAGCGAAGAATCTTATTATTATAGTCCTAATAAAATACGCAATTGGTCAACTGGAATAATATGGTCTGCCGCGGCTACTTATGATAATAACTCGGCTTATAATTTTAGATTGTTTGGAACTTTTAGTCCTGAGAATAATGTTACTCTAGTTGCACAGGATTCGGATACGATAATTGACTATTATACAACAAATGGGACAGTAAACACAGTTGCGATCAGCTATTCCTATTGTCAACCCACCCAATATTTTGACTATTTTGTAGCAGGCAGTGCTGATGATTATGTGTATTTCTTTACATATGCATACCCCTAGCAATGAACCGAATAATTACTACAAGAATAGGACTACAAATTCTTTCGAGCACTATTAATATCAGTGTTACTATCTAGAAAAGTAGATAAGGGTCGATTGAAATATATACCAATCTTGGATCAGTGCAAATCTATTTTCCTTAAATCAGAGGGAAGTAAAACAATGAAAAGAAATTTGTCCAAGTCTATAACATGCAATATGTCATCTGGATTACTGCTCGTTGTCCTTGTAATTATTATTATGCCCACCATATCAAATTTTATGAAAATAAATGTAATTGCGGAAATCAATCCTCCACCACATGGGGAAGGACAAATACATTATCACAATGGTGATTGGATTATAGAAATGGGGGATAATATATATCGGGGAAATCAAACAATTGTTCTGAACGGAAATCTAAAAATTTTAGGTGGTATTCTTACATTCCAAAACGTTACACTTATAATGAATTCCACAATTGATGGAGAATTCGAGATAAACATAACCCAAAATGGCAAGTTCTGTGTTTACAATTCAAATATCACAGCATATGATACAAATACTCCTGTTGTATATTTTCCTGGTATGCCATGGGAATATACAACATATGGATTGAGATATAGATTTAGAATTTATGGTAATACCACAATAGAGGATAGCTTTGTGAGTTATATTGGGGGTGAGGAGCCAAATACCATTGGCGGATTAGAAATCTATTCTGATGAAGTAATCTTATATAGAAATAATATTTTTAATATCGAGAATTGGAGTGGTATATACTGCAATCAAGCTTCTCCAATAATTAGTAATAATAACCTATTTAATAATGGTGTTGGAATTGGATTTCTTGCTTCTAATGGACTAATCGCATACAATAATATAACATCAAATGAATATGGTATAATGTCCACTTTCTCTTCTCCAATAATTTCTTACAACAATATAATCTCTAACTTATATGATGGAATATCACTTACTGGATCTAATGCATTAGTTAATAATAACAAAATTTCAAACAATAATGTAGGGATATTTGCAGGATCAAGTTCTAATCCACATATAGAAAATAATATTATAGAAAACAATTATGAGGGTATCTATTTCAGAGACCCAACAACTAGTATAATTATCAATAATATTATAAAGGATAATACCAACCGTGGGATCTGGCTCACAAGTGAAACAAATCCAACCATTATTAATTGCACTTTAGAAAATAACAATTATGCATTTTGGTGCTTAGGATCGTTTCCCGTAGCAATAAATACGATTTTTGACGACTCGAAAATATGGTTGGATTCATCTTCCACTCTTACAATAAAGAATTTCTTGAGTTTATTGGTCCTTAATTTAACTTCTACACCAATATCGGGTGTAGACATTAACATAACTGATAACGGAAAACCAATCTATCAAACATTCGGTTTTGGTGGCAACGATTTTCAAACTGGTGACGATGGATATATACATATGCTATTGATAACAGATAGAATATACATCGGTAGCATTACAGCAACGGAAAACATCACAACTGTTGAGATATCATATCCATCCATGACATTTGATAATAACCCAAGGAATGTGAACATGTCCATATCTCATACTGAAATATTTATAGAGAGTGGGGGAACGATTCTATCGGATCTCACTTCAACTTTAAATGATATCGCGTTCAAGCCTACAAGTATCGTGAAAAACAATACTATGGTTGTAATCAATGCAACCATTCGCAATATCGGTCCTGAAAATGCATCAAATATCGTGGTTAGAGTCTATGATGATCCTTCATTAACTAACCTAATAGGTGAAGAACTAATCTCATCAATTCCAGCTCTTGGTGGAATCGGATGGGTGGAGATGGATTGGATTGCCACACCTATTGGTTGGCATAATATCTATGTGGTCATTGATCCTGATAATTTAATTCCAGAAAGTAATGAAACCAATAATATAGCAAATAGAACAATTGGTGTCGGCACCCCTCTTTTTAAGGGTTGGAATTTGGTATCAATCCCATATATCCAATCTAATTTCAACCTTAGCAATATCCTAAATTCTATAGATGGGCTATACGACGCGGTTCAATGGTATAATGCATTCGATGGTTCTGATTCTTGGAAACATTACCATATCTCAAAGCCATCTCATCTGAATGATTTAAGTACTATTAATCACACAATGAGTGTTTGGATACATATCATTCAGTCCGGAGTAACAATTTTCGTATGGAACGGCACCCTACCAAATGAAAATCAAAGTGTATCTCTTAATGTAGGTTGGAATCTGGTAGGTTATCCCTCTCTGGTTAGCTACAACAGAACAGATGGATTGAATAACATCACCTATGGTTCAGATGTTGATGCGATTTGGACTTACAACTCTTCAATTCAAAAATGGGAAAGGCTCGGCGAGTCAGATTACTTCGAAATTGGAAGAGGTTATTACATTCATTCAAAGGTTAAGAAAACTTGGATTATACCTTTATGAAAATCCATAATCTTTGGCACTCCCTAGGAAGATCAACGAAGTGTTTCTCTTATATTTTTTAGAGATTCAATATAGAGTGTACAATCCTTTGTAAGAGTTGAATAGATTTCCATCTCAGTAATTCCAAAGCAAATTTTCTTTTTCTCTAAATAAGGATTTATATTCTTTAATTTCATTGTTTTCAATGTATTATTTGATAGTTTCAATATGATCGATAAGTTTGATAATCCTTTTTTTAATTCTCGTGCATATTTTATCCCGTCATCTGTGAGAACGTAATATTTTTGTTTTTTTCTACTACATTTCGTACGTCCATAACACTCCTGAACATAACCATCTTCCATCAGTTTGTTAAGAATCCGGGGTGCGTAACCATAACTTATACAACACTTCTGTGCAATACCAATCTTTGTTAATCCGATAGGTACATCAAATTGACTTATAAAACCATGATAGTTCAACAGATGGAGGAGAATCCTCATATCTGCCGATATAAGGCTGTTGTGCCTTTGCATTTCTGCCAATCCTCGCAAGTTTCGCAACAATCTGATTATTTCTATAAGTATAGCTTGAGATAAAAATATTACGAAATTTCATGGTCAGATCGAAACTGGTCTTTATATATTGTCTTCGCAGTTATCTCATCATAATCGGTTGCAATATTTTATACCTCCCCCTCTGATTTATTATTATATAAAGTTGTATTTAGGTTTTTTGTGAAAATTTGTACAAAAGGTTTTTATAATAGTTGTTTACCTGATAGAAATATTATTGAAAAATGATAGACTGTTACATAAATTCATATTATGGTGGGATAGATATATGGTAAAAGCATTATCGAATAATTTGAGAAGTTTTGAATTTACTTGAATGATTCGTCCAGAGAAGTTAAAGGAAGTCACGAGATTTAAAACTGTTTTGGATTCTGTGAAATATGCTCAATAACTAAAAAGTTTAATAAAAATCGAGTCTGGATAGCATCTTTATTTTTTCGAATCTTTTGCATATATAAACCTTTCTATCAACTGGCTGTTGTTCTAATATATAAAACCTTTTGGTTAGCTAACCAAAAAGGTATTTATAGAGGGAGTGAGCACTATATACTCGTTGCAAACTCTTTGAGTAGATAAGGTTGCTGTGGTAAGGGGAGGTGATAACAAGGCGGGAGAGGAAGGACAATAATACGATATTCCAGTTGAAACTTTCTAAAACCAGCCCTTTGATATTTTTGGGCTGTGATATGGTAGGACGCCGAGGTGGGGCGACAATACAAATATCAATAAACTCCTTATCTCAAGGGGAGGAGGTGATTAAGAATGAGAAAAATTGTAGTAATGTTAGGAGCACTATTAATAGCCGCGGTATTTATCATAAGCGGGTCAGCAGTCGCACCATGGGTATATGAGTATGTACCTGGAGGTACTTGTGCATGTACAAATCCCGATTACGCAGAGAGCAGCCCAGATTATAATTATGCTACCATAGGACAAAATCCGGACACACTGGGAAAAATCCTTCTCGATCTAGGCCCGAACTCCGCTAATTGGATGGCTGAAGATGTGCCATTCACGGTTTATGGCTGGGATAGTAGTTCAGGCGTTAACATTGTCGAAACTTATAGCATAAAAATTTATAACGATGGCATGACTGTAAATGCAAGTCTAGGGTCCAGAGATGATGATTCGCCTCAAGGCTTTACCACACCTTCGTTCCCAGAAGACCCTGAATGGCGCTATTATGAGATCACTGCTACATCAGGGGACGTCTATTTTGAGAACGAATATGACACAATCTACGGCCCAGAAATAGATGCGGTGGGCTGGTAGCATTAACCGTGGAGATAGAACAAATAACATACAAACTAACCTGGGAGTAAAACCCACTCTCAGGTATTTCCTTATTTTTCTATTCTTTTGGGTTAAAAGGCGAAAAGTGTATAAGATAGAAAAACAATGAATAGATACAGGGGTTTAGGTAAAGGAGGGTTGTTACGAATAAAAAACTGGCCTCGATTGAAATCGCATGTCTGGTAATCACCGCAGGGTTCTTAGGATTCATCACGTTCGAATCTGATGTAGCGAGTGCAAGCAGCACCATCTATGTGGGCTCAGGCTTTGGTAACGACTCGGCTACGATAAATGGTGGTATAGGTCTTGCAATTGATGGGGATACGGTTTTCGTACATAGCGGAACCTATTATGAGAATGTGATTGTTGATAAAACAATAAATTTAACCGGAGAAGACAGGGATACTACTATAATCAATGCTACGGGAATTGAGGACGGGGTTCATATCAATGCAGATTGGGTGAACATCACAGGTTTTACTGCCATAGGGAGCGATTTCCTGGGCTGGGGTCATGCAGGAATAGAGCTTGATAAGGTCCAAAACTGTAGAGTCATTAACAATAATGTGTCATATGACAAATACGGCATATTTCTAAATATCTCTGACAATAATTTCCTCGCCAATAATATCGCCAGTCATAATAGAGTCCCTATGGGGGGAAATGGTTTCTATTTCTGGACCTCCAGCTACAATATCCTTATCAACAACACGGTCACTAACAACCGCATCGGCATCGGTTTTTGGTGGAGCGACTACAACACCATCTTTAAAAACAATTTTTCCTACAATAATGGGGGCATCGCGATCAGCTACTCCAGCAACAACACCATCGTCAATAACACATTCTTTATGAACACTGTCGGCATCGGTATCAGTTATTGCAGCTACGGCAACAACACCATCCTCGGTAACACCATCATCGATAACACCATCTCTCCCTCAGACAGTTGGGGCATATACGTCAGAGATTCCAGCTGCAACACCTTTGTCGGAAACATCCTCTCCTCGAACAAGTGGGGCATATACGTCAGAGATTCCAGCTACAACACCTTTGTCGGCAACACCATCTCCTCGAACAGGTACGGCATCTACGTCACTAAATCCAGCTACAACAACTTCATAGGTAACACCATCTTCTTGAGCCTGTATCACGGCATTCATATCGAATACAACGGTTACAACACAATTTATCATAACGTCTTCACCGATAACAACGGCAGCGGTGTTCAAGGGGTAGATTACGTAGGTACCAACTTTTGGAACGATAGTTATCCCAGCGGAGGAAATTATTGGAGCGATTGGACAACTCCGGATGGGTCTAGCGGCCCGAATCAAGACCAGATGGGACCTGATGGTATAGTTGATTTCCCCTATCTTCTTGACGGAGGTTCAGGTGCAAAGGATTACTATCCTCTGACGACACCTCCACCTGCTGCGGAACTACCTGATTTGGTGGTAAAAAGCAGTGATATTGTCTTCGATCCATCAAGTCCAGTAGGAAATAATACAATAGTAACAATCAGTGCGACGATTCACAACACAGGTGTTGGCGAAGCCAGGGATGTTATTGTCAGGTTCTATAATGGCGATCCAAGCCAGCCCGGAAGTTATCAGATAGGGAGTGATAAATATATACCTTCAATCGATGGTGGAAGTAATGCGATTGTTGATGTTCAGTGGACTGCGAATCCCAATGGGACCCATAATATCTATGTCGTTGTCGATCCCGATAATACGATAATAGAATTGAAAGAATGTAATAATGTCGCCTTTAAAGCTCTCGAAGTGATAGAACGCGATAGTATACCCCTGACACTTTACATCAAAGCAGTCGGAGATGACATCATTCTCAATTGGACTCCCCCGAGTATGGTAGGGATTTCGCATTATTTCCTTTACCGCTCCACTTCGCAGACCGGCTTCGATTTCTCAAATGTATGGGTAAATACTTCGCAGCATGACGATAATGGTACCATACCTTTGAGAACTACCTGGAATGATACAGGGAATGCCTCTGATATTGCGCCCCAGGAGTATTATTATATCATAAGAACCGTTACTTATTCGGGTGAAGTCAGCTCCACATCAAGGACTGTTGGAAAATGGACAAAAACTTTTCAACCCGGGATATCGACATTTTCACTGCCTTTGGAGCCTTTTGTAAAGAAGGATACCGAGTTCTATTGTCAGGATATGAATGCCAGCTTTATCAAATGGATGAGTCCGACAACGCACACTTGGATGCAGCATAACAGGGGACTACCTGATAATAATACCCTCATAGAACTGGGTAAAGCTTATGAAGTAAAATTCGAGAAGTCGACCAAATACACTTTCTGCGGCATGCCCGGTGCCATGATCATTTTCAAAGATGACAAGAGTTTTTTAGGTTTTGACCCGATGTTCGAGGCCCAGAACCTTGAAATTACAATCAGTCCTGATGGAGATGTGAACCTGACCTGGCAGGAACCTGGATGTATGGCCCCAGGAGATTATTACGAGATATACTATTCTAATACAAGGGATGGCTTCTTTGGAGACATCAATTTCAATTATTCTCGGTTAGAACCTCCTGTTTATTTCGGAAACAATACCACCACCCATGTCGGTGCAGGTGCAAACAATCCCAGATCAAATCTGTATTACATGGTGGTTCCTTTCAATGCTCTCGGTACCCAGGGTGCGAGCACATACAGCGTGGGTATCTGGACTGAGGAATATTCTGAGGGATATGATACAATGGGGATACCGCTGAAATTGGATGTTAACTATACTGCTGATTGGTATTGTGATAACATACCTGATTGTGTGGGGATCAACTATTTTAATGACAGCAACCAGCGTTGGTGGTGGCATTCCATAAGGATGCCCGAGGGAGCTTTTGATACCGTTTTAGAAATGACGAAAGGATACCAAATATCCACTTCAAGCTCCACGAAATTCATCTTTATTGGGATTTGATGTAAAACTTATTGTTTCCTCACCATTCCGTTATGGGTATATTCTTTTTATCTGGACATTTTCTAGTATAAAAATCTTTTGCGCAACGTTCCACAAAACGTATTTATACACCATCTAGCAACTGTTATGCATTGGAAGGTATGTTGGGAAACATTACCACTTGAGATGTGACAACTCCATCAAAAAACATGGAGAGGGCGGAGGTAATGAAAGGCAGGAGAGGAGAGATGATAATACGATATTCCCGTTAAACCTTTTTAGATACAGCCCTTTGACATTTTTGAGCTATGATATGGCAGGCGCCGAGGTGGGGCGCGGAATAAATACTAATAAAATCCCGAATGGGAGGAGGTGATAAAGGATGAGAAAAGTGAAAACATTCGGAATAATGTTAGGAACACTACTAATCGCAACAATTCTTTTTAGCGGTTCAGCAGTTGCTGCTTGGTATTATGCAGGTTCTGTTTACTCCGCAGTAGACTGTGAGAATCCAGAAGAGGCCCTTGGTGCCCCAGACAGTTCTTATGCTACAGTTGGGACAAATGAACCTACTCCTGCAACTGGAGACTTGTGGCTCGATATGGGATTTACGGGGATACCCGACAACCAATTATTTACAGTGTTTGGAACAAATGGTTGGGGACTAAAAGAAGAATATACTGTAGAGGTATATCGAGATGATTTTCTCGCATCATGTGGGCCTTGGAATAATAATTGGGATACAGTTGACAACAACTTTACAACGGGAACATCTGGCTCAGGGCATGTATGGCGATATGTAAAGATAGATGGTGAAGATGGTCAGACTGACGCAACAGATACAATCTATGGACCTGAAATCGATGCAGTTGGCTATGAATATCCATAGAGACATTGCATTTATCCTATCGAACCAAGCTCATAGATGCTGGGGGTATAACTCACTTCTCAGCATTTTCTCATTTATCTTTTAAGCTAATAATTATTTATATCTTCAAAATCATGTCTAATACGTGTGTAAATAAATGTTGTGTTAAATAATGGAAGAGGTATTTAAGAATGAATGTTAACACATATAAGAGAGAAAAGCGGATTAAAAGACTGAAAAGTTCATCTGGTATAATATGCATGCTTATTATTATATCGATTGTAATGTTATTCACTCCTGATAATAATCTTTTTCAAATTTCCAGCGGAACAACAATCTATGTCCCCACTAATTATCCCACAATACAAGATGCGATAAATGCTGCAAAAGATGGGGATACAGTATATGTCTACAATGGGACGTATAATGAAGATGTGGGAGTTAATAAGATAATAAATCTGACTGGTGAGGACAGGGATGGCACAATAATCAATGGTGGAGGGGGTCAACCAGCGGTGAGGATTTTTGTTGATTGGGTAAATATCTCAGGATTCACAATCACCTCAGGAAATCCTGTTGTGGATGGACTGAAAGTAAATTCTGATCATAATACAATATCAGGCAATAAGTTCACTAACACCAGGATTGGAATCTCTCTCAATTATTCCTGTGAAAATAATATTACGGCCAATATTATGTTAGATAGTGGAATTTATATCAAGGGTGGGAAACTTGAAAACTGGAACAGTCACAATATCGACATTTCAAACACAATCAGTGGTAGACCGATTCAATATTGGAAGAACCAAATAGAAGGCACAGTCCCCCCTGACGCAGGCCAAGTTATACTTGCCAACTGCACGAACGTTAATGTTGAGAGTCAAGTAATCTCTTCTGTCTGTGCCGGAATTATACTTGGTTTTTCTTCTAATAATAACCTCGTAGGCAATGGTGTTTTCTCATGTAACTACTGGTATGGTATTGGTCTTTATTATTCCAGCGAAAACAACATTATAGGTAATATTGTTGATAATACCTTTTATAATGGCTTCTATCTTTATCGTTCACATAGAAATAACATTTCAGGCAATACATTTTCGAATAATGGCGCCGATGGCATGTTCATTGATACTTCTCATGGGAACCACATAATTGGCAATACCATCTCTCCAAACTGGGGTGCAATTGGTGTTCGTCTATTATATTGCAATGGGAATTGCATAATACATAATAATATTTCGAGTAATCCTAAGGGTATTTACTTGTGGTTTTCACCAAATCATACTATCGAAAACAATACCTTCGACTGGTGCGGTCATGGCATTTACCTTGATTCTAGCCCCTTAACCGCCATTAAAAACAACCACCTTCATCGGATTGGTATAATAGGTATCATTATCATGGTATCCAATGAGACCATCATCGAAGGCAACAACATCTCGCAAAGCGGAGTTGATGGTATACGTATTGATGGATCCAATAGATGTATCATCGCAGGTAATACCATCTTCTCAAACTCCGATTACGGGATCTATATCATTTGGTGCAACGAAACCTATGTTTTTAACAACAATATCTCCTCAAACGAGGAATCCGGTATCTGTATCGAGTATCTATCTATGAGAAACACCATATGTAACAACAATATTACGAATAATAAATATGGATTGTATCTTTTCCAATTTTCAGACAGCAACATAATAACAGACAACATACTATCATCGAACATTTATGATGGCATCCTTCTTGTGTGGTCATCAAGCAATAAAATAACGGGTAATGATATCTCCGACAATTTAAGAGGTATAAACGTCTCATCATCAGATGGCAATATAATATCAGGCAACAACATTTCGAATAGCACTCACGGCATCAGGCTTTCTTCGGCAATTAACAATGCTATAATGGGTAACAATATTACTTTGAACAATTTGGATGGCATCCGCTTACTCTCTTCCTCCGACTGGAATGGCATTATAGGTAATACTGTCATCTTGAGTGGCAACTATGGTTTCTATTTAAATGACTCGACAAATAACAGTATTTACCACAACAACATCATAAACAATACAAATCAAGCTTATGATGGCACCAATAATGCAAATCGATGGGACAATGGTTATCCATCAGGAGGGAATTACTGGTCAGATTTCGATGAATCAAGCGAGGGGGCGTATGATGAGTATAATGGAGAAGGTCAGGACATATTAGGTAGCGATGGTATAGTTGATAACGGGACGATTGGAGGGGGTGGTAAGAATCCTTATATGATTGATTCGGATTCCCGGGATAATTACCCGCTAATAGAGCCTAACATGAACTTTATGATTTTAAAACAGGGCTGGAACCTTATTTCCTTACCTCTGATCCAGGAAGAACAAAACCTTACAAAAGTGCTTAAATCCATCGATGGATTGTATGATGCGGTCCAATGGTATAATATCACCGACAATAAAGACCAATGGAAGCATTACAAGATAAACAAGCCTTATGGAAACGATTTATTCGAGCTCAACGAGAAGATGGGCTTTTGGGTTCATATCACTCAGCCAGGGGATACGATTTTTTTCTATAATGGAACCAGACTGATCGATAACCAGAACATAGCTTTACATCCAGGCTGGAACATGGTTGGCTATCCCTCTTTGAACAATAGGGACAGAACCGCGGCCTTGAACAACATCGATTTCCCATCTGATGTGAATGCGATCTGGACTTATGATTCAGCAAGACAGAGATGGGAGAAGATGGGACCATCTGATGGTTTCGAGATTGGAAGAGGATATTATGTTCACTCAAAGAATGAAGTAGTTTGGGAAGTTCCATTATAGAATATGCCAATCTACACAATATCATCTATGCTCTTCTATATTTTAAAGTCGAAAAGTTTATATATGTCGTATTTCAAATGAGTAAGGGAGTGGCGGGAAGTTCAACTCTTCGTATGCGAGGGCGCCATCTTAAAAGGTCCAAATGTGAAAAGATGGTAATGACCAAGAGTCGGAGTATATTGACTATCACAGCAGGTTATGATAATGTATGTAGAATGGGTCACGCCGAGGCGGGGCGCGGAATAAATACCAGGTTTAAAGGGAGGTGAAAAAAATGAAGAAGATTGTCATAACATTTGGAATATTACTAGCCGTAACCATCCTTATGAGCGGCTCAGCAGTTGCTCCTTGGATAATTGATGCATCATTATCTATTGACTGTGAGAATGTAAATGATGCAGTAGGTGCACCTGATAATTCCTTTGCTACTGCAGGGACAAATCCATCAACACTCGGAACACTAGTGCTCGATTTTGGCGTTACCAATGCGATGCCCCCTAGCACAACTTTCACGGTCTACGGTGGTTCTACTGAAAATGAATCGTATGGGGTAGAGATAAAGTCCATTGGTAATACAACTGATGCAGTTTTGGGGATTGGGTGGGATGGAGCTGATTACCACTTTACCACACCGTCGACTCCAGGAATATACTGGCAATGGGTCCTTATCACTGGTGCAACGGGTCAGACATCTTTTGAAGATCCAATCTACGGACCAGAAATCGATGCTGTTGGGTATTAATAATAAGGACAGACCAAACATTTCACGCACTAGGTTCTTAGTCCTCAGGGGCAAAACAAGCTCCTGAGCATCTTTTTTATTTTCTTTTTAAGCTCAGAATCTTTATAAACCTTAAAAACCATGTCAAATATGTATATAATAAATAGTATGCGGAATAAGGAGGGGGCGTGTACATACGAATAATACCTGGCGAAGAGAGAAGAAGGTTAAAACACTAAAAAGATCGTATGTTATAGTCAGTGTGCTTTTTATAATGTCAACTATGGTTTTCATTGTTCCCGACAAAAATCTGATACAAACCTCTTGTGGAAGTGCAACAATCTATGTTCCCACTGATTATTCCACAATCCAGGATGCGATAAATGCAAGTAATGATGGTGATACTGTCTATGTCTACAATGGGATTTATTATGAACATTTGGTAGTGAACAAGACTATAAATTTAATAGGAGAGGATAGGGAAAATACTATTATTGATGGTGGTGGGAGTGGAGATGTTGTTAGAATTATTGTAGATTGGGTGAATATATCAGGATTTACGATCACCAAGAACGGACCTTTTCAGGATCAGACAGGACTAAAAATAATTTCAGATAATAATACAATTTTTGGGAACAATATAATTAACAATAGTAATGGCATCTATCTTTTAAGTTCAAGCGGAAACAATATCTCAAACAACAACTTCTCCTCAAATGGTCGAGATTGGGGCCACAGTGGCATATATTTCGAGGGTTCTAATAGGAACTTCATTACCAATAATACCGCTTTTAACAATGGCAATGGCATCTACCTCACTCAATCTTGTAACTATAACACTATCACTGATAACATAGCAATCTCGAACAAGGGCCCTGGCATCCGCCTCGATCAATATAGTAACTATAACATTATTACCAATAATGCCGTCTCTAATAACAGTGACGGAATCATGCTCTTTTACTCCAGTTATAATATCATTGTCAACAATAATATTTCGTACAATCGTTATGGCATTAATATCGAGACCTCTTGTGGTAACACTCTCGTCAACAATATGATGCTAAAAGATGGAATCCGTATTTGGGGCGAGTTGGTTGAGCATTGGAACACCCACACTATAGATACCTCAAATACAGTCAATGGAAAGCCAATATATTACTGGGAGAATCGTTGGGGTGGGACAGTCCCATTAGGTGCTGGACAGGTGATCCTTGCCAACTGCGAATACGTAAAATTAGAAAACTATGAACTTAGAGATGTTTGCATTGGTATTCAACTCGGCTTCTCAAACAATAACATTATCGTTAACAACACTGTCTCCTCGAATATCATGTACGGTATGACCCTCAGATTCTCGGAATACAATACTATCGTCTACAATACGGTCTCCAAGAATAGGGCTAATGGCTTCCACTTCTATAATTCTAGTTACAACACCCTTACCTGCAACAATGTTACTAACAATAACGAAGAGGTGTACGGTGTCGGTATCTACATCACATATGACAGTAACTATAATACAATTACCCATAATGATATTTCTTCAAATGCCAGGAATGGCATTTCGATAAGTTTGTCCATTGGTAATACCATCAAGGACAACACCTTCACGTTCCACTTTTATGCTATCTTTC
Organism: Thermoplasmata archaeon; assembly: GCA_020348445.1. Classification (GTDB taxonomy): domain Archaea; phylum Thermoplasmatota; class Thermoplasmata. Next base: position 2,238,834 of record CP070751.1, on the reverse strand, counting down.
TCAGTTCCTCCAACTGGAACAACATCATTGGCAACAACATCTCGAATAACGTTTATGGCATCCGTCTCGATGGCATTAGCAGTCAAAATAACATCATTGACAACCTTGTCTCGAACAACGGCTGGGGTATTTATCTTCAGGGCTCACCAAATAATCGAATCTACCACAACAACATCGTAGACAACAATCCAACTCAAGCATATGATGATCGAAGCGATAATTTCTGGGATGACGGTTATCCTTCAGGTGGGAATTACTGGTCAGATTACGGTGGTGTTGATGACTACAAAGGCCCCATGCAAAATATCCTGGGCAGTGATGGAATTGGGGATACCCCCTATGTAATCGATTTGGATTCCCAGGATAATTATCCATTGATGGACCTTATTGAAGGATTGGGGGTGCCTTTTCTGCCGCCCACTCTTTACATAAACGTTAGCCAGGATGGGGAAGATGTGATTCTAAACTGGGATCCACCCTCAAACCCGGACCTTGCTTATTATTTGTTATATCGTTCACCAACCCAGGTAGATTTCGATTTTGATTCAGTGTGGGTGAATACCTCAAGTGATTTTGATATAACAACCGAGATGTCTCCCATTCCCCTCAGAACCCAATGGAGGGATGCCAAAGCTGCACTTCCCGGAGATGACTATTATCAGGAACAGTTCTATTATGTCATAAGAGCTGTGAATGATGATTATGAAGTGACCGGAACCAGCAGAACAGTTGGGAAATGGACAAGGATATTTCCACAAGGTGTATCCACATTCTCCTTGCCTCTGGAACCAATTGAAGTATTATATACGGACAATTTAACAACCAACATGAACGCTGAGTATATCAGATACATGAATGCCACCACGCGTACTTGGATGCAGCATAATTTTGGAGATGGTGACACAAACAATACACAAATGAAATTGGGCGAAGGCTATGAGGTGAAATTCAGCAGCCAGACTATCTATACTTTTTATGGTATGCCAGGTGCAATGATAAGTTATCATGATAATAGCGGATTTTTAGGATTTAATCCAGCTTTTTCTGCAAAGAACCTTCAAGTAGATATCTTACCCTTTGGAGATGTATACCTGACTTGGCAGGAGCCAGCGGGCATGGGTAGCGGAGATTGGTACGAAGTGTATTATTCGAATACAAGGGACGGCTTTTTTAGGGATTTTGGCGATGATTATTTCTTTGCGCGTAGGGTCGATTATGGAACCAACACAACTACACATAACGGCATTCAGGCCAATATTCCTGGGGCCAGGCTGTATTACATGGTGGTTCCTTTTAATGTCCTTGGTACCCAGGGTGCGAGCACATACAGCATTGGAATCTGGACTGAGGAATATTTTTTTGGATACGATACAATGGGGATACCGCTGATACTGGACTTTAACCATACGGCAGATTGGTACTGCGACAACATCCCCGATACAGTTGGAATTAATTATTTCGATAACAACAAACAGAGATGGTGCTGGCATTCAACGATAATGCCCAAGGGAGCTTTTGACATTGTCTTGGAGATGACCAAGGGTTACCAAATTTCGACTTCAAACAATACGAAATTCATATTTATTGGGATATGAAGTTAGCACAAAATATCCGATAGTTACAAGATCGAGGGAGGATACTACATTCACTCCAAGGTTACGATAGTCTGGGAAGTCCCGTTGTAAATAACCTGTAGCCAAAAGCTTTAAATTATAAAGTTACCATGTAAACCCCAATGAAAGGATTAAAGGTCATGAAGCTGGATTTCTCTGTTTACGGCCAGTACGCCCTGGGTTTTGACAAGATATTTGATTATACCGAGAAGATAACCACTGTATCTTCCCTTCTTTTCACATCAGAGCAGTTCATCATGGTATCCAAGGTGGAGTGGATCGAAGAGCCCGATATGGAGATCATAAGGCAGTCCATAATAATAGACGACATCATCGAGATTTCAAGCGAGGAAAAAACATCATTGTACATCGTAATTGGGCACCTTCCCCCAATCGTCTCAGAGCTCATATCCCATGTGATCAAGGAGTACAAATGCTTCTTCGAGTTTCCCATCGTGAACATCAAGGGAAAGATGACCATCCCTTTGGTGGGGGCAAAGGAGAACCTAAAAGAGCTTCTTGCACATCTTGATGAACTTAACGTGGATTACGAGGTCGTATCATTATCAAACTATTATGTTAAAGGAAAGGACATGCTCTCCTCTCTCACTCCCCCGCAGTACAAATGCCTGGAGATGGCGGTGGAGCAGGGATTCTTCGATATTCCCAAAAAGGCCGATGCAAGGAAATTGGCCGGAAAAAGGGGCATATCGCACTCGGCCTTTCTCACCCATATCAGGAAGGCTGAAAAGAAGATTTTCGAGGAATTGTACGGGTAAATAACAACCCCAAAAACTTCATTACCAATCACCCTCATTCTATTATCTCATGACCCTTGACCTTTGCCCACTTATTTTTTCGGATCCTAAGGCAAAGACCTGTTTAGGTTGTAAAGTAAAAAAGAGCCAGACAAGGGAAAAGGGTGCAAATGCAACGATGATGGTGTGTCTTGCTGGGATAGAAGAGGAATTGAAAGCAGCGATAAAATCGCCAAAAGAGGGGGAAATCATTCTTCTTGAACTTTACAAATTAAAGAGAATCACCACATATGAGGATGAGGATCAAAAACTCAACATCACCGTCAAAAGAAAAGCATCTGAAATTCTAGCTGCAATAAATGAGCATAAACCGAAGATGGACAAGGCCAAGCAGACTCAGTATTCTCTTGATTTTGGTGATGTGCTATTCAACCTGGGAAGGTACGGGAAGGCCAAAAGTCAATTCAGCAGGGTCATCAAGTTAGATTCAAGGGAGAAGAGAGCCTGGAACAATATTGGCGTCACCCTGGTGAGGCAGGGGAAGGCCAAGGAGGCCCTCCTATATTACGACAAAGCCCTGGCTTTGGATTCAATGTACGGCAGCGCATGGTTCAACAAGGGCAAAGTACTGTTTACCTTGGGTAAAAAGAAAGACGCACTTTCCTGCTTTCAAAATGCCACCAAATACTCACCAGAGAACAAGAGCGCATGGAACAATCTAGGTGTCACTCTAAGGCACCTGAAAAAGTACAGGGAATCGATAAAATGCTACGACCAGGCAATAAAAATTCATTCAGACTATCCATGGGCCTGGCACAACAAGGGAGTTGCTCTCTTGGAGCTTAAAAAATACAAGGCTGCAAGGGAATGCTTTGACAAAGCTCTCCATATTGACCCCAATTACGAGCCTGCTAAGGAGAGTAAAAGGGATGTGATGAGAAAGGTGATGTGAACTCATCTCTTTCCTATAACCTCAAGGTCGTTCATATAGGGCCTCAATACTTTCGGGACTAGGACTGTTCCATCCTTCTGCTGATTATTTTCGAGAATGGCAACGATGGTCCTCGAGGTCGCGATGGCGGTGCTGTTTATGGTATGTGGATATTCCCTTTCTCCCTGGGCCTTCTCGTACCTGACATTGAGTTTTCTTGCCTGGTAACTTGTGCAATTGCTGCAGGACACGACCTCCCTGTATACGCCCTGTTTTGCCATCCAAGCTTCCAGATCGTACTTCTTGGCCGCGGTACCCCCCAAATCACCGGTGCAGATGTTCATTATACGATAAGGAATCTCCAATTTTTGATAAAGTACTTCGGCATTTTTAATTAGAAGATCATGCTCCTCCCAGGATTGCTCCGGAGTGGAGAAAATGAACTGCTCCACCTTGTTGAACTGATGTGTTCTAAATATTCCCCTGGTATCCACACCATGGGCCCCGATTTCCTTTCTGAAACATGGAGAAACTCCACAGAACCGAAGGGGGAGGTCCTTTTCTGATAACACCTTGTCCATTAGCATGGCCCCCATGGGATGCTCTGATGTGGATATCAAATAAAGGTCTTCATTTTCCAGTTTGTAAAGTACATCTTCAAAATCAGATAGATCAACCATTCCCTGCATTGCCCTTCTTCTCAGCATAAAGGGAGGCTCCACCAATTTGAATCCCACACTCCGTAGGTAGTCAATTGAAAACCTCATTAAAGCCAAATCCAGCATTACAAGATCCTCGTACAGGTAGTAAAAACCGGCACCAGAGGGTTTTTGAGAATGCTCAAAACTTCCCTGCCCAAGTCCTTCGATTATATCCTGATGACTTTTTAATTCGAAGTCGTATTTCTTGGGCTCTCCCCAGGATCTGAGGAACATGTTCTCTGAGTCGTCCTTTCCCACAGGAACGGACTCATGCATGAGATTAGGGATGCGAAGCAGAAGTTCATCCCTGTTTATTAATGAAGTATCGATCTTTATATCCAGGTCTTCGATATTCTTATTAATATCCTTCATGGCCGCGACCTTGGAAGTGATGTCCTTACCTTCTTTTTTCAGCTCTGAGATTTCCTGTGTTATCACGTTTCTCTCGTGTTTTAGGGCATCCCCTTTGATTCTCGATTCCCTCCATTTCTTATCGTATTGGATTACCTCGTCCACAAGGCCTATCTCATCGGCAGTCCACCCTCGTTTTTCCAGGTTCTTCTTAATCATATCAGGGCTTTCTCTGAATAACTTGATATCAAGCACCTTAATTCCTCTCGATTTTTTTCCTATTTATACTGCGTAAATTTGTTTGTCCAAAAAGCTTAGTGGTACTATAAAGATTTTCGTAGATGATCACAAAGTAGGTTGATATATTAAATAAACCTCAATTTTATCGTATACTCCAATTTATATCCTCTTACACAAAGATTATATATCCATTCTCAATAACAATCGAGGGTTGTAATGAGGATTTTAAACCTTAAGAACGGGATTTCATCTGAAAAAAAGGAGGATCTTTTGGTAGCTTTTTCGCTTTTTCTTATAGCGATCATCTATACCTATAAATACCTGTTTTCGGACGGCGAGACCGTACCGTATTCCTTTGATTATACAATATATCCAATGTACGCCCACTATCAACAAAATTCTATGGCCGATTATTCCCAGTTTCCTCTATGGTCAAACATGTTCCAGATGGGGTATCCTCTCTATACAGACTGGTCATCCAGTCTCTTTTACCCCTTCACAACACCATTCTTCTTCACCCTTGGTCCAGTTCTGGGCCTTAAGGTCATTCTGCTTGTGCATGTATTTCTTTCAGGTATCGGATTCTGGTACTTCTCGAAATTACTAACAAACCGAAAGCTTCCCCGTTACCTTGGTTCCCTGATGTTCATGTTATGCGGTGCTCTGGTTGGGAGGATGTACGTGGGCCATCTAAACCATATACTGCCCTTTCCCTGGATTCCCATAACAATGTACTTTCTTCACAAAGCATTGGATACAAAACAGTTCAAATATGCGTTATATTCCATGATCGCCATGAGTTTCTTTATCTTGGCAAGCGTGGCGCTTTTTATGTTTTTCGCCTTTCTGTTCGCTGTTTTTGCTATATTTCAGGTTTTCGGTTATGACAAAAAGAGAAAACTCAAAATCACGATCAACAAGGAGAAGCTTCTCATTCTATGTATCATCGTGATTTTTTCTTGCATGATCTTTGCCATAAAACTGATACCCATTTTGAACTACAGCGGTGGGAGCCAAAGACCACATCCCGCTTTGTACAGCTCTGTAGGTTTAGGAGATATATCCGCCTTTTTCATTGATAACACCCCTGTATCAGAATTTCCTGTGGGCATGTCTGAAGGTGTGAGTTATTACTACATAGGATTGGTTCCCTTGATATTCCTGCCTTTCTCGATATTCCATTCATCACCCCATAAGAAATATCTAATTGCCGCCTCAGTGGTGTTTGTATTGTGGGCCATGGGTTACTTCACAGTGTTTGGTGTGGTGCATCTTCTGGGCATGTTTCAAAACCTGTCAGTGCCCCCGCGGTCCTTGATAGTGGCGTCCTTTTGTCTCATATCGCTTATCGTCCTGGGATTTGACTGGTTCATGGATAGATACAAGGATCTGTCTTCACATCAGAAGAAATATGTCTGGCTGTTCTTTGGAAGCATCACCGCGATTATTTTCTTTGAGATGATCACACCTTTTATTGTCTATTTGATAATACCGGAAAATTATGAAGCGTATCGGTATTTCACAAGAAACGAATTTACAGCACAAACACTTGCTGCATCAATTTTTACGATATTGATTCTGCTCTTCATAATATCCCGAGTGTTTTACAAATACGATATCATAAGATATCTTTTGAAATTTATCAATCCAAAAACCTTAACTGATGCGCTGAGAAAGGCTTTTAACAGCACCACTTTCATTTCCACGTTCCTGGTGATTTTCATCGCAATCAACCTGCTCGTCGCAAATTCCCCCCGTATCGAAACAAGGTCAGTTTGGTTTCACGAGGAAAAACTCGAGCAGAAAGTCGCAGATGATGTCTGGGCAGATAATCCAGAAAGCAGGCCATGGATAAACGACGGTTACTACCCCCTCATCGACAGCCATGTGATGTCCTACGAGATCCCATTGTACAGTGCAGGGGTTGCAGGTTGGCTCAGATTTCACGAATTTTACTATCCAGGCAACATAACAATAGGGAATGTTACCTACACGCCATACAACTATGAAGTCACTCCTAAAGCCAACAGGGAAAATGCCACCTTAATCAAAGAATACACTGTGCTCGACGAGCCCACCTATTTAACAGAATCCGAGTTTGAAGATGCAGAGCCTGGGGATCTATCAGAGATATTCTCTGGTTTGGGCTCTAAAAACGAGACACCACCAGAAGAGATAACCCTGTATCTATACAGGTTGAATTACTCCCTACCTGACGTTTTTATGGTCAGAGACGATGGCGTTATTCCTCTTTCTGTATCCGAAATCACCCCTCATAAGATCGTGGCCAAGGCAGACAACATCACATCCAAAGATATCATAGTCTTTAAAAATTCGTGGTATCCCGGATGGAAGTACAGCTTAAATGACGGAGAAAAAATGGATACTAAAGCATATCAGCGCTTAATCAGTTTCAATGCCCAATCAGATATGGAAAATGTCATCATCACCTTCTCGTTCGAGCCATCGGATTTCGTTTTCGGTGCTATAATAACACTGTTGTTCTTTCCCGCAATAATAATTCTTTACATCATCTGTAGAAAAGGATACCTCTTCTTTCTTGTAGCAAAATGAGGTAATTAGAAGTCGCAGCACACATCTTATACCAGACCCTACATAATGGATCGTAAGAACGGGATTTCATATGAAGGAAATATGGGATGAGGTATGGGCCCATAAAAAGGCCAAATCTGACTACAGTCTCAGACTCTATTCGTACCTCGCTTTTGTGGCAAAGAAACTCCCTGCCCGTGCCTCTGTAATAGAGGTGGGCTGTGGCAGCGGCCTAGGACTTTCGCAATTTGAAAAAGAAAACAAAAAAGCCATGGGAATCGATATTTCCTTCGAGGCACTGAAACTAGCAATGCAAACCTCCAATGCAAATCTGACAAGAGCAGATGGTTTTTTTCTCCCCTTCAAGGATGAGACCTTTGACCTCGCATACAACTCCGGTGTCATCGAGCATTTTGAGTATCCAAAAGATCTTGCGTTGCTTGTGGAGATGAAACGGGTCACAAAAAAAGGTGGGTCGGTTCTGGTGATCGTGCCCAATAAAAATTGTGTTTGGTATAGAATATTAAAATCCACAGCAAGGAAAGTCAAAAAATGGGAATTTGGGTACGAAAGGGATTATTCACATGATCAGCTCGTGAATCTATTTTACCAGGCTGGGCTAGAACCCAAAGACAGAGTGGGTCTTATGATCCTTCCTCCACTTGCAACGAACAACTGGGAGTTCGTACCCGAGAACATCAGGAGAAAATTGATGGCAATCGATAGAATCTTTCCCAATAAACATCTTTACGCGTACGCAATTGGAGTTCTTGGGAGAAAAGGGTAGAAAAATGGATTTTTCTCGTTTAAAAGTTACTATTTGAATTTATGCTCCTTTATTCCTGCTGCCTCAGCCGCCACGACTGCAACCCTGTCACCCAAAACGAAGGCCAGGGCCTTTCCCTCGGAAACACCGAGAAGGTTCAAGGCCTTCACAACCCCGCCTTCCAGAAGGCCCAATCCTCCGATTGTTATGGGAATAAAAGAAACCAGGGTGATCAAGGGCTGCAGAAGAAGATAGGCGATTATGGGAAGATCAAGACCAAATGCGTAGCCAATGAACACCCACCTGAATCCTGTGAGAACCCAGGCAAGTACAGTGAGGATCAAAATCTCCCATATCCTTCCTCTTGTCGCTGTCCTAGTATCGTGCAGTATCTCCAATCCGTTTAGCATCTTTTCCTTATAAGGAATGTTGAATCTCTTCAAGAATCTCACAGGAAGTGATGTGTACATCAGAATGTAGAATCCCAAAAGGAAGAGAACGATAAGGCCCACTGAGATCACGATATACCATGTGCTTTCTGATAGGGGAATGGCTTGCAGATACAGTGTAAAATATATAACGGCGAAGATACCAATTGCCCCCCTTAGAATGAAATCCATAACCTGTATGATGATGAGGCATGAGAGGCTGATTCTTTTTTTAATACCCTTTCTTTCCAGAGGGAGAACGCATAAAAAATATCCTGATTTGCCTGGTGTGACCTCCCCCATGAGCATCCCGTACAAGTTAGCCCAATATACATTCTTGTATGTTGTTTTGACCTTGAATTCGATCAACATCTTGAACCGATACGCAACAACACCCAAAGCAATCAGATGAAAAACTATCGCAAGGATGAAGAACGATACATTGACATTTCTTAGAGTATCTAAGGTGGTCTCTGTCCAAAACAGGTCAAATACCAAATAAAGAAGCAGAACCGCAATAACTATTTGTACAACTCGTTTGATGATCTTTATGTACTTACTTTTTTGGTTATCAGAATTTTCTTGTGCTTTTTCTTCCTCTTTCTCTTCTGCCATAAAAATTCCACTCGTGTCTATGTATTGCGCTTTAGTCTCAATCTGATAACCAGTTTAACGTACTTCATTGCCACCTTGGAGAGGTTGAAGCTGGATGTACCCATCCTCCTGTTCTCAAGCATTATTGGAACCTCTTTTATTATATACCCTGATCTCGCCGCCTTGGTCGTCAATTCCACATGAATCTGAAATGAATCCGATTGAATGCGAATATTCTCCAGAACCTCTCTTTTGTATCCCCGAAAACCGCTTGAGACGTCCTTCACTTTCAAACCCAGAATCACCCTGAACATGAAGTTGGCGGTTTTGCTGATAAAAACCCGCCTTGGGGGAACATTGGTCATACCTCCCCCAGGAACGTACCTTGAGCCCACCACGATATCTGCACCTTCATTAAAGGATTTAATGAATTTTGGTATGTCCTTTGGATCATGGGTCAAATCGCTGTCCATTATTAAAATAGCATCCATCCCCTTGGAAATGCCGTTGTTAAAACCTGTCTTGAGAGCCTCGGCGTACCCCTTGTTGGTCTCGTGATGTATGGCCTCGATTTTTTCATGTGTTCGGGCCAGCCTGTCCACCAATTCTCCAGTTTTATCCTTGCTCCCATCATTTACAAAGGCGAGCTCAAAATCATAGGATTTTAAAGCAACGAGGATTTCTTTAACCAATTCCTCTACGTTCTCTTCCTCGTTGTAGGAAGGGATAACAATTCCAAGCCTCATCTTAGCACTGAGAAGGGCAATACTTTTTCCTTGATATAGCTTTCCCTACCGCCTGGTTTCGACAAAAGCAAAGTATTTGGTGTGGAACATACGGGAGTGAAGGTTCTCAGATAATCCATATGAGATTATCTCCAAATTCACCAGGGAAAATTCAGATGCACTCCCGAGAATATGGGATTTCTTTTTCTCTTGTGATGATTTGAAAAATTCATCTGGAGGCCGAATGAGCATTGATCTAATTATCTTGAGATTTGCATCATCAAGCAATTTCTCCACCTCCTTTTTAGTCCACTCGAAAAGATGCCCTGCCTTGTGTTTCCCTGATTCTATTTGATTCTCCAATCCAGCTAATTTCTCGAACAGCTTTGGAAACAGTGATTTTTCAATGGGGATGTTCATTGCCATATATTTTGTAAGGTTGCTTGTATTTGTAAGAAACTCGGCAGGATTTTGCAGATGCTCCAAAATGTCGCTCAGGATCACAAGATCCAGGGAATGGTCTTTAATGGGCGATTTCATTACATCTGCCTGAATGCATGACATTTGAGGATCGAGTTGCCTTGCTTTAAGAAGGGCCTCTTTAGATATCTCCAAACCGATTTTATGGGTGGCACCAAGTTCATTTGCCACGATATCAAGGACCACCCCGATTCCGCATCCCATCTCTGCAACTACTTTGTATTTTTTCTTTGAAATGACCAAAAGCAGCATCTTTGCCTTCCAGATGGCGTCTCTATCTACGACATCGGCTTTTTTATCCCGCCAGTAATCCTCATAGAATTTCAAATCACCCATTATATCTTTTTCTGGAATGAATTAGGGATTATTATAGGTTATCAGGTGTCGATTTAAGTCATTTCATTTTCCTGATTCCAAATACCGTTTTACCTCGTCTAAAATGTTGCGCTCCTTGATAAAATGTGTCGTGTAGTCCCCCTTCACAAAAAACTCGTTATCAAGAACCACCTCATGAAATGGTATGTTCGTCTTTATTCCTGTGATCTCGTACTCCCATAAAGCACGCTTCATTCTTTTGATTGCCTCGTTTCTGTCCCTGCCCCATACTATCAGCTTCGAAAGCAGTGAATCATAAAAAGGTGGCACATCAAAACCTGCATAAACACCGCTGTCCACCCTGATGCCAGGCCCGGCGGGCTCTTTGTATTCCACGATCTTACCAGGCGAGGGGAAGAAATTGTTCTCTGGATCCTCGGCACATATCCTGCATTCGAATGCCCATCCCTGGCCAGTGATATCCTCTTGGGCGTACTGGAGGTCCAAACCTGAAGCAACTCTGAGCTGCTCCTTTGCCAAATCAACACCAGTTATCATCTCTGTGATGGGATGCTCAACCTGAAGCCTGGTGTTCATCTCCAAGAAGTAGAAATTACCCTTCGAGTACATGAACTCCACAGTGCCTGCATTCCTGTAAGAAACAGCCTTTGCAGCTTGGGTTGCAGCCTCACCCATTTTTTCTCTAAGTTCTTCTGTCATAACGCATGATGGAGTCTCCTCAATCAACTTCTGGTGTCTTCTCTGAACAGAGCATTCCCTTTCTCTCACATGAATTACATTGCCCTTATTGTCGGCAATTATCTGATACTCAACATGACGCGGTTCATCCAAGTATTTTTCAAGAAGAACTGATTCATCACCAAAGGCGGATTTAGCCACCCTCTTTGTGGATTCTATAGCTTCAATTAAATCATTTTCATTGTCCACTATCTTCATACCGATTCCACCTCCCCCACCCGATGCTTTTAGAATCACTGGATACCCAATTTCATGGGCAACATCCTTTGCCTTTTCAACGTCCTGTATGCCCTCCTCTGTTCCCGGAACCACAGGTACACCCGAGGACTTCATGGTCCTCTTTGAGAAAATCTTGTCCCCCATCTCCCTGATATTCTGGCCCGTGGGTCCTATGAAAACGAGGCCATTTTTCTCCACCATATCAGAGAACTTGTCGTTTTCGGCAAGAAAACCGTATCCAGGATGTATGGCCTCTGCTTTTGTTTTAAGTGCCACTTCTATTATCGCGTCCATGTTAAGATAGCTTTGAAGGGGTGGAGGGGGTCCTATGAAGTGGCTCTCATCGGCATATTTTGCGAACATGGCTTCGCGGTCAGCTTCAGAATACACTGCCACTGTGCTGATTCCAAGTTCCCTGCAGGCCCTCATGATTCTCACCGCAATCTCGCCCCTGTTTGCTACTAAAACCTTGTTTAACATGTTATTCACCCTCAACGTAAGGAGTTTGGGAATGGATTCATTCCTTTAAGTAGGTTTCTTTTTAAAACCAGCTTGAATAAAAAAGAATGGCAACTGCAACGATGAGAATTATAGCCAGAATTATCAATATCATGGCGGTTTTTGCATCTGACCCAAATACCACTGGTATGGGCCCTATGAGCACCACTCCCCCACCTTTTACGGTTTTCTGGACCCTGGGTTGGGCTCGCTGATTTTGGGAATACGGTTGTGATGTTCGAGGTTCATGTTCACCATTTAAATCCTCTGAACCCACAGCAGATTGGGCAAATCCAAAGAATCCAAAGAAAATTGCGGCCATTATACAAAGTACTCCTAGAAAAGAAAACAAACCTGAACCATAAAAAACTGGAATAAATACTATAACGCCCGCACTGCCTTCACCAGATACCACGCTGTATCCTATTGCAGCTATGCCGCAAATAAGGAAAATGACGGCCAAGATGTGGTACCTGTTCATCTTAGATTTTGCCTCCTCAACTGGTATTATACCTCAAATAATTCATAAATTTTTGCCTGTTATTCCAATTTAGTGTTTTTTTCAGATCTCTTTATAGCCTCCTTTAGTGTCAGCTCTCCTTTTGCCACCTTTTTTGCCTCTGCCATGGAAATTGTCACCCTTCCCTTGCTTTCGATTCTGCTCCTTCTCTGTATGTCCCGAAGTTCACCTTCTGTGGGTTCCACCTTGTACGATTTTTTGGCAGTGACACCGCTTTTTAATGCGATATCAATTGCAGCGTCTATATCAGGAGTGTCAGATATTCTGGTGGTCCTTGATTCATCCGAGATTTCCACCTTAAGGCCGAACTTTGAGAGGGAGTTTATGATCCTGTTTCTGTGGGTCGTATCCCCGTGGCCGATTCTCACGACCATGTCCTCTGCTGGGTAGGACTTTATGGCCCTCTTAACCACTGAACTTACCTTCTCTGGCGAGGAAACTTGGGCTGTAGTGAGTATCTCTCCATCACCTATTACAGCCAAGCCAGGCCTTTTTCCAGGGTCGATTCCAATCATCAATTTCCTGAATTTTTCCTTGCCTTTCATGGTTCTTAGGGCAATGTCGATTGTGAGTTCAATGTCGGGTTCAGCCAAGACAAGGTGCGGAAAATCGATTTTGTCCTCCTCGTCCTTTGTTGTGATAATGACACCAATGTTCACGGGAATGGGCTCGTCCAAGGAGAGGCTGGCAAAGGGTAAGTCTCTTTTTTTGAGACATTTGATGAGGTCGTAATAAATGCGGAAGTCAGAGGTTAGGATGCCTATTATCTTCATCTAAAATGCAATAGGAAGCAGGGGTAAATAAGCTTATCCAATTATCCAGATAGAACTGAGCCGTTAAATGGCCTCTAATTCGATAGTATTTTTCATAAATATATTTGTATTTTTGCTACACAAAGCTCTTATATAAGATTTATAAATAATTTATATGAAGGGCGACAAAATGAGGAAAAAGAGATTCTCATCTATCATAATCTGTTTATTAATTATCATAACCTTTTTCAGTATGGTGAATATAAATTTTAGACTCATACAACCTGCAGGAGGGGCAACAATTTATGTGGGTGGTAGTGGACCTGATAACAAATCTACGATACAAGAGGGTATCATTGCAGCTGATCCCGGTGATACGGTTTTTGTTTATAATGGCACATATACTGAAAATGTTGATGTAAATAAGATGATCAAACTTATAGGAGAAGATAAAAATTCAACTATTATCAATGGTGGAGGGAGCGGTGATGCAGTTATTATAAATGCGGATTGGGTAAATGTGAGTGGGTTTAAAATGACTGGAGGAGGACCCATTACAGGAGACTCTGGGATAGAGCTCAATAATGTCGGGAATTGCAAGGTTTCTGGTAATATCGTGTCCTCAAATGGTCTTTATGGCATTTATCTCATATCTTCAAACTGGAACGACATTATAGGTAATAGTGCTTCAAATAACTATTATGGCATGTGTGTCCGTTCCTCAAATAACAATTATATCTATGATAATAAAGTAAACTCAAATAGCGATGAGGGTATAGTATTAGATATTTCCAATTGGAATAACATCACATGTAATGCAGTTTTGGGGAACACCCGGGATGGTATATGTCTAGTTTCATCCAGCAATAACGACATCTATGGAAACAACGTCACTGGTTATGGGTGGTACGGCATCTTTATCTGGGATAATTCTGATGGCAACTATATCTTCGGTAACATCGCATCTGGAGGCGAGCATGGTGTACTTTTTTTCGAATATTGCAACAACAACGATGTCATTGGTAATACCATATCAGATAATGATTACGGCATCGATTTCATGGATTCGAATTGCATCGGCAACAGAGTATATCACAATAATATAATAGAGAACGTTTGGCAGGGTTCGGACGCAACTGACAATGGCAATCAATGGCATAATGGTTATCCAAGCGGGGGAAATTACTGGTCTGATTTCGACGACCCCGGTGAAGGGGCTTTTGACGAATTTAAAGGAGGGAATCAGAATATTCTAGGATACGATGGTATTGTGGATCAGGGACTTCCATCTGGTGGAAAGAATCCATACTTAATTGGCAATTCCCAAGACCAGTATCCCCTGATTAAACCTTTCGGGTTACCAACATCTGAGAACTTCATGATGTTAAAGCAAGGATGGAATCTGATTTCCATACCATTGATTCAACAGGACCAAAGTCTAATAAAAGTTCTTGAGTTCATAGATGGGGATTATGATGCAGTGCAATGGTATGATCCAAGAGATTCATTTGATCCATGGAAGCATTACAAGGTAGGCAAATCCTATGGAAATGATCTTTTAGAGTTAAATGAATCCATGGGCTTCTGGGTACACATTACCCAGCCTGGGGATACGATCTTCTTCTATAATGGAACCAGACTGACTGAGAACCAGAACTTTGCTTTACACCCAGGTTGGAACATGGTTGGCTATCCCTCCCTTAGTAACAAAATCAGAACCGAGGCCTTGAACAATATCGATTTCCCATCTGATGTCGATGCGATCTGGACCTATAATTCAACCACACAAAAATATGAGAAAATAAGTGAATCAGATTATTTTGAGATCGGAAGAGGTTATTATATACATGCAAAGGCTGAAGTTGTCTGGGAAGTACCGCTATAAATAATAAATATAAAATATTTTAAGTCATTGTTAATATCTAACAGCAATTATATAATTTCAATAAAAATATTAAGAAAAAGTTAAAAAAAAAATATAATAATTATCTTATAATAAAAATTTAACAATAAACTTAAATATTTTGAAGACAATAAGCTTTTGGAGATACAACTTAGGGTAAGCGATTATAGAGAGTGAAGAGAGTCACTTTAGGAATGAAACGGTTCATTGTAGTGGATCTTCCCTATTTTCGCATGCCTTCGGTTTAATTAAATCAAAAAGATAGGAGGAAAGGATATGAGGAAATTGACCAAATTATTCGTGTGCGCGAATATTGTGATGATAACTGCTTTGACCTTTTTGGTGGCAACATCTCCAAGGGCCAGCGCTGGTACTGTTGTGGGCGGCCCTATCGATAGTGATACAACTTGGGACATAGAAGGTAGTCCATATTGGGTTGTGGATGATGTATTTGTAGTCAATGGTGCGAACCTAACAATTGAAATCGGTGTGGATGTTTTATTCAATGGTTCTTTTGGTATATATGTAGAAGAGGGAGCAATAATTTGGATCGTACAGGGCATATCTCAAAGAAATTATGCTCTATTTTCTTGGAATTCCGATTTAGGGGCACCATGCCCGGGTTGCTGGTATGGTATTGAGTTCGAGGATTCGAGCTATGATTACTCTTCAATCCGATATTCAGTGATCGAATATGCTACCTATGGTGTGCGGTTGGAGAGAGCGTCCCCTTTGATCCGAAATTGCACGATCAGAAACTGCACTTACGGGATCTATTCGAATCATGGCTCTCCAACAATCGAGAACAACATCATAGAGAACTGCACTGAAGAAGGTATGCACTTTAATGGGAACGACCCTGGGGGTGGATATGCGAACATCCAGAACAATACCGTCTACAACAATACAAAACGCGGCATCGTGTTCTACGATGTCTCCGATGCTCGATTGAGATATAACAATATTGACAACAGCACTTATAACTTCGGAGTTTGGGGAGATCACTTATCTGAATTCAACCATGACATTGACACAACGAATACAGTGAACGATAAACCTATCTTTTACTGGAGGAATCACGAGCACGATGACGAGTCTATTCCCTTTTATGCAGGTTATGTGGGCATTGTTAACTCAACAAATATAACAGCTGAAAACTTGACTTTAACTCAAAACGGCCAAGGTGTATTGGTTGCTTATTCAAATTATACGCATATAGATAATGTAACAGCAAATGATAACGAATTAGGAATAATTTTGTATATATATCCAAATCATACAATTGTGAACAGTAATATATCAAATAATGATTATAATGGATACTATCCAGGGGCATCTGGAATCTATCTTTACAATTCATTATATAACAATATATCAAACAATATAATTTCTTCAAATAATGGTGTGGGTATCGTTTTGGATGGTTATTGTAATGGGAATAAGATCATAAATAACTCCATCTCAAACAATACATATGGTATACTCGGGTCAGGTTCAAATAATAACATCACAAACAATACAATATCCTTAAATAGTGATACAGGTATCGATCTAATAGGTGATGGGAATAAAATATCAAGCAATAACATTTCCAATAACAAAAAGGGCATTGTATTCAGTTATTCTGATTGGAATAACCTTATAGATAATCATGTCTCCATAAACCAAGAGTATGGCATCTATCTAACATTTTGCTCGAATAACATTATTAAAAATTGTAACGTATCAAATAACTATTATGGTATTAGTTTCTATTTTTCATCTAATAATAATATTACAAACAGCAATCTGTCGAATAACGATTATTATGGTGTCTTTCTATATCAATCTAGTTGGAATGATATATTTAGCTGCTTTATATCATCGAGTAATTATTATGGTATCTGGCTTTGGTCCTCAAATAACAAAATAGCAAAGTGTGTTATCACAAAAAATGACTTCGGATTCTACCTGTATTCATCATCGAATAATAATATCTCTAAGTGCAATATATCATCGAATATCCACGATGGACTCCATCTGGATGATATGGCCTATGATGATATAATTTACAAAAACGTTATAGGATGGAATGGTCAAGCAGGGATTAAATGTACAAGTTATAATGACCTAAGTATTAAAGATAATATGATAGTATGGAATGACGATGAAGGCATTCATTGTGCAGGTAATAGTGATCCGTCTATAACCTACAATGATATTGAGAATAATACCGATTATGGTGTATTTAGTAGAGGCGGGAGTGACCCTGTAATTAACTACAACAATATATGCAATAATGGAGGTGGGGCTAGTGGGCCAGGGTATGGGGTTTATAATGATGATACTAATACAATTAATGCGGAGAATAATTGGTGGAACGATGACGAAGGACCATCAGGAGAAGGTCCAAGTGACGACGGTGATAGAGTTTCAGACTATGTCGATTACATTCCTTTTTCAACAAGCAAATTCTAACTATTCGAGTAATAATTAATTTGTAGATAAAATGAAGAATATGATAATGGGTTAAACGAGTTTAGATTCATCAAAAACTTTAAGAAAAGTTCATCCCATATTACTATCTATTGGCGATATATATGCCCAATTTAAAGCAACTAAGACAAAACTGTTATCAAAGAATCATAATTATCATTAGTATATCTGCATTAATTTTTATTTCACAACTTCCATTCATTTCTATACCCTTAGTTATTCAAGCTGAAAACTTTGGTAATAATATTCGTGTAGATGATACAAAATTTGGTATTACTAATCAAACTAGACCCGATATTGCGATACATGGTAACGAAATATATGTAGTGTGGGAAGACAATAGATTAAGTGGAATCCATAATACTAATATATTTTTTGCAAAATCGACAGATAATGGAAAGTCTTTTCAGACTAACGTTCGGGTAGACAATGCTCCAATAGGTGCAGCTACAAATCCTTCCATGGCTTTAGATGAAAGTAACGGTAACATATTTATTGTATGGCAAGACTATCGTAATTCCCCAGATCCCTATAGCATAGATATTTATTGTGCAAATTCAACTGATGGCGGGAATTCCTTCGGTATTAATAAAAGAGTAATCGATGAAACTGGTAATAATTGGCAGAATGTTCCTTCCATTGCAGCCCGTAATGGTTTTATTGGGATAACATGGGAAGATCAAAGAGGTGGTATTTATTTTGCCAATTCCACGGATGGAGGTAACACATTTGGAGAAAACAAAAGAGTAAATGATGTTCTTGGGAGTATTATTTATTATTCTAAAATAGCAATAGATAGTAAAGGAATCATATATGTGGTATGGGAAGATAATCCTAGTGGAGAAACGCGAATACACTTCTCAAAATCTCTTGATGGTGGCAATACTTGGGCTCCAAGCAAAAAGGTAGATGATGATGCCTTAAGTGAAGGTCAAAGAATGCCAGATATTGCGTTAGATTCAAATGATAATATTTATGTTGTATGGCGAGATAAAAAAGATGGGGATTGGGATATATATTTTACAAATTCTAGTGATGGAGGAGATTACTTTTCTTCTAGTGTACAAGTTAGTGAGGATTTTCTAGATGAAGCTCAATTTCATCCTTCAATCGCAGTTAGCGATGAGGGAAAAATATTTGTGACATGGCTTGAGGATAAAGATTTTCCCAACCAAGAAAATGTTAGCGATATATATTTTACAAATTCTACAGATAGTGGTATTATATTTAACCCTAAACAGAAAATAAACATTGGCCCAAGCTTTTCAGCTGTATATACGCCATCCAACGCTATCGCCGCAAAAGGAAACCATGCTTATATAGTATGGCAGGACGACAGAAAAGGAGATTGGGATATCTACTTCACTAGGTCAAATTGGGAACCTCCAATGGCAACCCCGATTTCTCCTCCAATCGGGTCCAAATTAGCTTTGAATGAGCCTAATATACAAGTAGATACTGTTTTCGATCCAGACAACGACACAATCTATTTCAACTTCACAATCTCAGACCAACCCGACGCGGAAAGCGGCACTATATATTATAGCGGTTGGATAACATCAACATCCTGGAAACCCCCTCTATTATCAGATGGCAAATGGTATTGGCACACGTACACAAATGATGGGTTTAACATAACTCCCCCGAATTGGGTCTGGAATTTCACAATCGATACGAGCCAAGGTTATAGCGTCCAGCTTTATGAGGGCTGGAACCTGATATCGATACCGTTTATTCAAACAGATACGGATATTTGCAGTGTTCTGAGCTCAATAGATGGCTCGTATGATGCCGTTCAATGTTATAACGTTAGGGATAACTCAGACCATTGGAAACATCACCAAATCTCAAAACCCTCACATTTGAACGATTTAGAGAGTATTGATCACACAATGGGATTTTGGATACATGTCACTAAGCCTGGAGGGGTGCTATTCCAATGCTCAGGAATAATTCCCACCAAAAATCAGAGTATAACCTTAAAAACCGGTTGGAACCTTGTTGGATACCCTTCATTGAACAATAGAACAAGAACCTTGGCCTTGAATAATCTCACTATTGATTTGGAGGTTGATGCGATCTGGACCTATAACGCATCAATCCAGAAATGGGAGCAAATAGGCGAGTTTGATTATTTCGAAAGAGGACGAGGATACTGGGTTCATGCAAAAACCAACTGTTTGTGGGAAGTCCCATTGTAAATATATAGTGTCCTCAACCTCCTCCAAACCAAACCTTTTTAATAAGATTAGCGATTTATGGTCGGGAGAGAAATGGTGGATCTTGAATACGACAAGTGCATGCTATGTGGCGGATGCGTGGCAGTCTGTCCCGCCGACTGCATTACAGTGTACGAGGCCTGGCTTGATCTAGACAATAATAAGTGTACCAACTGCAGCGCGTGTGTAAAGGTCTGCCCAGTTGGGGCAATGAGCATACCAGAGGCCAAGGCCTAGAACCACCTGTATAAATTGATTCTGTAAAAGTACCTTCATTTCGTCAGGGTCCTGTAAAATTGTGGTGAGTAAGGGGGAAGCAAGGTGAAATTGAAGGATTTGGGGGAGAGAAAGGCTCAGGAATTAATACGTGATGTTCTGGCTCTCAAGACAATAGACTCCGCAGAAATGAAGGATGACTGCGCTGTTGTGGAGTTCGGTGATGGATATCTTTTGATAACCACTGACATGATATCACAGCATACCCACATCCCTGAAAAAGCCACCTTCTGGCAGATTGGATGGCACCTAGTTGCAATAAATCTCTCAGATATTGCTTCCATGGGCGGAAGACCAATGGGGATGGTGGTGGCTCTGGGATTGCCTAAAGATTTCGAAGAGGAATCCCTGAGGAACATCATATCAGGGATGGACTCTTGCTCCTCTAAATACGATACCTGTATCCTGGGAGGAGATACAAAAGAGGCAAAGAGCCTTACACTTTCGGGCTGCGCAATTGGCAGTGTGCCAAAGTCAGAAATCATGCAAAGAAAGGGTGCCAAACCCAGGGATATCGTGGCTGTGACAGGGGAGCTGGGTAAAGCTGGCGCTGCATTCCATGCCCTAAAAGATAATATCGATGAGGAAAACGTTATAAAGAATCTATTAGAAATAAATCCCAGAATCCAGGAGGGCATGGCTCTTTCGAAAACAAAGGTTGTGACTTCCTGCATGGACATCTCCGACGGCCTTGCCTCTTCAATTCACCAGCTGAGCAGCTTAAATGAAGTGACATTTAATATAGATTTTAATAAGATACCCATATCCTCAAATGCAAAGGATATTTCCAAGAAGTTGGATATTCCCTTGGAGGAACCAGTGCTTTATATGGGCGGCGATTACGAACTTTTAGTTACCTTGATGAAAGACAAAGTGGCAGATGCTCAGAAGGTGTTATCTGATATTGGAACCACACTAACACCCATAGGCGAGGTCAAAAAGGATAATAAGAATATACTTATAAAGGATGGAATATCTACTACCTTAGAATATAGGGGATATGAGCATTTCAGGTGGAAAGCATGAAGGAGGCCATGTTCTGGGAGAAGCTTGAAAACAACAAAATTGAGTGCACCTTATGTCCCCATAGGTGCACCATATCCCAGGGTAAACGCGGAATATGCGGGGTGAGGGAGAACCAAAAAGGCACGCTGAACACCTTGATATACGGCCTTGCCACATCAGTTACCCCCGATCCAATAGAAAAGAAGCCCCTTTTCCACTTCTTTCCAGGGTCCTATGTCCTGTCTTTCGGCACAGTGGGGTGCAACTTCAAATGTCAGCACTGCCAGAACTACGGCATCTCCCAGGCCAAAATCGAGGGCACGAGATTTCAGAGACTGAAAAAAGAGGATGTGATCAGCATAGCCAAAAGGTACAAATGCGAGGGTATTGCTTGGACCTACAATGAGCCCACGATATGGTTCGAGTTCACATACGATGCCTCTGTATTGGCAAAAAAAGAAGGGCTCTACACATGCTATGTGACAAACGGTTTCATAGAAGCAGAGCCTCTAAAAAAGATAAGTCCCTACCTGGATGCCATGAACATAGATGTCAAGTCCTTTAACAACGACTTCTACAAAAAGGTCTGCAAGTCCAAACTCCAACCTGTCTTGGATACATGCATTTTGGCAAAGAAACTGGACATCCTTGTGGAATTGACCTATCTTATCATACCAACAAAAAATGACAGTGAAAAGGAGATAAGGGATTACTGCAGGTGGGTGGTGGATAATCTAGGCGAGAATACCCCGGTTCATTTTTCGAGATTTCACCCTGACTACAAGATGCACGACCAAATAGCAACGCCCATGTCCACCCTAAATAGGGCCTATGAGATCGCAGGGGAGGAAGGACTTAGATTCATCTATCTCGGAAACGTACCCCACGGCGATTACGAAAATACATACTGCCCTGAATGCGGCGAGATGCTGATAGAGAGAATTGGATTCTCTACTCGCAGTCATTATGCAAAGGATGCAAAATGTCATAAATGCGGCTTTATAATACCTTTAAAGCGGTAATTCGGTAAAAAGTAGAAAAATATAATATAGACCCGGTCAATTATAGTGATTGAAATGACTTGGATGGATAATATTATCAAATGGTTCAAAACCCCAAAGACGCAAAAGGGTATTGCGGGAATGATAGTGATAGTAATTGTTCTTGCACTGGATTTCGCATATTGGGCCGGAGCCATAGAGGTCACGGGGATGACTTCAGGATCAGAAGGAGGGGAGGAAGGGGAAGGAGCGGCCAGTAATTTTACTTTAGAACTTGAGAGTGAGGAATTCTCAGATTCGCTTATAGCACCCTCACCCTTGGGACTGGCCTCAATTGAAGGATTACAGTATAACAATCATGATTTTGAGGTAAAAGAAAATGGCTATGAAGCCTACGTAAATGCAACTGTATCTGGAGGATCCCCCAGTGCTAGACCCGATTTAGAACTTATAGTGTACGATGCAGACGGACACGTAGTCTCAGAACAGAGAACTGAAGCTGCAAATGAGGTTGCCAAAATCGAAGAGCATGAGCTCAATGTCACTGGAACTTGGACAGCCAGAGTCGAGAACTATTCAAGTTTCAATATAGGCTATACATTAACAATTGACATCTTCTATAAAATACCAAAAGAGACAACAGAGGAGGAATAGGGCGAGTAGTCATTTTATTTTTTTATCCTCCAAAACTTTTTAATAGGGATGGCCGATAAGTATAATTATGAGGGAGCGAATTTTAAATTTCCTTGCAGAAAGTGGTACACTCATTGCCCCCGAGGCCATGGAATATTTGCTATCAAAAGGGGAGCCTATTCAGTTTGTCCAGGGCGTTTTGAACAATATCGATTGCACCCCTTTAATACTAACAGTTGAGCACCTCCAGAGTGTGGAAAAGCTCGCAAAGAAAGCCGCATCTGAGGGAGAAAAACAAAAGAAAACCGAAGCCAAACCAAAACTCAAGCCCATTGCAGTTGATGAGTCCATAAAACCCATCACTCATTTTGAATCAGTGGAGAAGAAATTGGAGGGATTTGCAGAACTCCCTGTTGTGACAAAAAAACAAAAGGCCCTAATCCCTGTTCACGAGCTACCAGGCGACATTAAAATCTTAAGGGATATCACAGGCAACTCCACATGCGAAGGCACAATCGGTGATTTTAAGCTCTATTTCAATGACAGACTGAAGACCTTGAGGAAAATATTAAAGGAGAAACGGCAGATGGTGGGTGTTCGGGAACTTTCCAAGGTGAAAAAAGCAGATGGTACCATTAAGATAATTGGAATGGTCAGTGATATAAGAACAACAAAAAACGGACATAAGATGATTATATTGGAGGATGAAAACGATTCGCAAAACGTTCTTCTCACCAAGGACAGCGGGCTTGCCAGTGATTCAACAGTTGTTGATGAGGTAATTGGGATAATAGGCTCCAAAACAAGGGACGGGCAACTCCTCTTGGCCCAGGAGCTGGTAAGACCGGATGTTACAGTGAACAGAAATCCCAACCGCTCAGAGGAGGATATATACGTGGCTTTTGTCGCAGATATTCATGCGGGAAGTAAAACATTTTTAAAAGAGGAGTTCGAAAACTTCCTTGAATGGTTAAAGGGAAATTCTGGTACAATGCGGGATGTCGCCAAAAAAGTGGGATATCTGGTGGTCCCTGGAGATACCGTGGATGGTATAGGCATATATCCTGATCAGGAGGAAGAACTGGCTATCGACGATATCTATGGACAGTACGAGGAATTGGCAAGATTGCTTTCCCAGGTTCCCGAGCATATCAAGGTGATAATGCAGCCAGGCAACCATGATGCAGTGAGACCAGCTGAACCCCAGCCCACATTTCCCCAGGAGATAAGAGATCTCTTTCCCCAGAACGTGATTTTTACGGGAAATCCCTGCTATTTCAGCCTGCACGGGGTTGAGATCCTGGCATATCATGGGAGAAGCATGGACGATTTTATCAAGGCGCTACCATCCCTGGACTATGGCCAGGCTATAAAGATCATGATAAACATGCTCAAAAAAAGGCACCTTGTGCCAATATACGGGGGCAGAACACCCATTGCCCCTGAGCATAAGGATTATCTGGTAATTGATAGGATTCCCGATATCTTCGTTACTGGACACGGACATTCCACAGGTTTGAAGAAATACCGCGGCATCACTCTGATCAATGCCTCATGCTGGCAGTCCCAAACTAACTACCAGAAGATGCACAATTTCGTTCCTGATCCTGGGAAGATACCCATTTTCAACCTGCATACAGGTGAAGTGAGTATCATGGATTTCTCCTGATTTAACCGGGAAAAACAGGCTTTAATCGGGTTTTTTCGAAATCGAAAGATTTAAATTGAGAAGGTATGTTATAGCGATGTCATGTACGCTGTTATAGGCGGTGCAGGTGAGGTTGGCTTGCATATTGCCCATTCCCTGTACGATGAGGGTTACAACCTTGCTATCATCGATACTGATACAAAAGCATGTGAGAGAGCCGAAGCATTGGACGCTCTCGTTGTCCGTGGAAATGCAGCAAGCCTTGCAAAGCTGGAGGAAGCCGGAATTGCCAATGCCGAGATTTTCATAGGAGTTACAGGCTCTGACGAGATCAATTTATTGTCCTGCGGCATTGCACATACCAAGGGGTGCAAGACCATTGCAAGGATAAACAGCTTGGATTATATTGACGAGCCCATCGCCACCAAGAAGTACGCCTTTTTTGGAATAGATGTTGCTGTATGCCCCGAACTTTTGGCGGCCATCAAAATGGCCAGGATGCTCACCATGCCCTCACTTCTGGATACAGATGTTTTTGCCCGGGGAAAAATCCAAATAATCGAGTCCACTGTCAATAGAAAATCGGCAATAAATAATCGGGCTCTGAAAAACATTCCTCTTCCGCCGCGATGCAATCTTGTTGCCATATTTCGAAGGGAGGAGGTGATCATACCCAGGGGCACCGACAAGTTAATAGCAGGGGACAGGGTCGTTGTGGCTTTGGGTGATCCCCGGGGAATGCCCGAAATAAAACGCCTTTTTGGAACCGGTGAATCGGCAACGAGCCTGGATATGATCGAAAAGATAATGGTTGTCGGCGCAACCAGGATAGGAATGCATCTCGCACGACTTTTGGAGAAGGAGGTCAACATCGTTTTGATCGACGAAGATGAAGCAAGATGCAAAATGGCCTCTGAGAGACTGCTCTCCTCATTGGTAATTCATGGAAGCGGGACAGATGATGAGGTCCTGTTGGAAGAAGGAATCGGCAATGTGGACGCATTCATCGCCACCACTAATTCAGAGGAGATCAACATCCTCTCATGTATACTGGCTAAACAGTATGGTGCTAAAAAGACAATAGCACTTGTTGACCGCCCTGAGTTGAAGAACATGCTCGAAGGCATTGGTATCGATATAGCCATTGCTCCGAGACTGGCCACCGTGAGTGGAATTCTGCAGCATGTCCATAGGGCTGAAATGCTTTCCTTGAGTGTCCTTCATAAGGGCGAGGCTAGAATCGTGGAGCTCAAGGTGAATCCCCAGTCAAAAATCGCTGGTAAAAAGCTGAAAAGGACCAATTTCCCCAAGAACACACTGGTGGGAGCGATAGTGCGCAACGGCAACGTTATCATTCCAGGTGGCGAAGATGTTGTTAACGTGGGAGATAGCCTTATAGTGTTTGCAAGAACTGATACAATACCTAAGCTGGTGAAGTTGTTCTAAAGTAAATTCTACATATATAAAACCCATAAAATTATTATATAACTAGCCTATTTTGGCTTTGTGAGGCGAGTTTGAGAATATGGATGGGAAGTGAAGGCGTTGGGTCTTGGTGAGACTAAATTCGGAAAGATTTGGTATTATTCCTCTGTACTACTAGTTATAGAGGGCATGGCCCTGTTTCTCCCAGGCCTCTTGGCATATGTGGACTCTGATTATGACCTGAGTGTAATCTTCTTTTCTGTGGGTGGTCTCTCATTGATTTTGGGTTTTCTATCGATGATCCTCCTTGGGAAACCTTCCAGACTGGGTTATGATGAGGCTCTGAGTATAGCCGCATTTGGTTGGCTACTTTTGACCTTTGTAGGCTCTCTGCCCTTCTCATTATCTGGATATCTCTCCGGTCTGGACGGCTTTTTTGAGTCCATGTCAGGATTTACAGCAACTGGACTCACCATGTTCTCTGATGTGGAATCCCTCCCGCGGGCCATATTATTCTGGCGATCTTTTACACAGTGGATCGGAGGAGTTGGGGTCATCGTGCTGTTTCTATCCATTTTGATTCGAAGCTCGGGAATTGCTGCAAAGCTTTATAAAGCAGAGGGAAGGACCGATAGAATCGCCACCAACATCGTAAGCACGGCAAGAAGAATATGGGGAATTTATATATTGTACACAGTTTTGTGTATAATCGGCCTCATTGCTCTCATGGGTGTGGGCAAAACCTTTGACGCAGTTAACGTCAGTATGACATGCCTTGCTACAGGTGGTTTTGCTGTGACCAACGACAGCATTGCGGCGTACCCTGGTTACATCGCGACCTTCATCATTCCGTTCATGATTTTAGGTGGGATATCCTTTGCTTCCCACAGGCACCTTTTGAAAAGAAATTTCAAGGAATTCTTCACAATCGAGGTCAAGGCCATCCTTCTGATTATATTCCTTGCTAGCATTTTACTGATGACAAGACTGGGTGGCCTGGATTCCTTTTTCCAGACAGCCTCTGCCCTCACAGGAACTGGATTTTCCACGGCCACCATAAGAGAATGGGATGATTTCTCCAAATTCATCCTCAGCATTTTAATGGTTCTAGGAGGAGGTTACGGCTCCACATCATCTGCATTGAAGATGATCCGGGTGGTCATCATAATTTACGCAGTGGCATGGGTTGTTAAGAAGTTCCTGTACTCCAGAAAAGCTGTAATCCCATTTAAAATCGGAAGAAACACCTATCCTGTGGAAGAAATCCGTATTGCGACTCTTTACTCAATTCTTTACATCTTGGTGCTCTGTCTTGGAGCCCTGGTTTTCATGGCAACCCAGGCACCAGAAGGTTTTTATGGTGCAAACGGGCCAGAGACCTACACTGCAGCAGATTCCCTCTTTGAGGTTGCCTCTGCTGAGGGGAATGTTGGGTTAAGTACGGGCATCACCAACGCTGCGATGCCCGGTCATCTGAAGGTGGTTTTGATAATTGAAATGTGGGTGGGAAGACTGGAGATATTCCCTGTGCTGACCCTGTTGGCTGTGCCTTTTAGGAAACGGTGATATTTCTTCTTAATAACACAGAAAATATCATAAATTATTTATCCACAGATTTCATTATCGGCCCTCCATGGTAAAAGTTGCTCCGTTTCAAGGGTACAGATACGATAAAAATACGGTAGGTGATTTCAAGCTCGTTGTCTCTCCCCCTTACGATGTCATAAACAAAGAACTGCAAAAGAAACTTCATGAAGGTTCTCAATACAATGTGGCACATTTGATAAAAGGTGAGAAATTCGAAAGCGACACGAGGGAAAACAATGAGTACATTCGTGCCTCAAAATTACTTGGTACCTGGATCGGATCGGGGGCACTTAAGAAGGAGGAAAAACCATCGATATATGTTCTTGCCCAGGACTTCGAGGTTGCGAAAAAGAAGATGACACGATCTGGCTTTATCGCCCTCATTGAGCTTGAGAATATGTGTGCGACCACAGGGGAAGGCGGAGTGTGTAATGGGGTCCATCAGCACGAGGAGACACTTCCCAAGGACATCGAGGATAGGCTCAATTGTCTTTCAGCCACAAAGGCCAATTTCGGCCTGATATTCTCGATTTATTCAGACGAAGCAATGACAATCGATTCCATAATGGAGAACAAAATGAATGAACCTCCTCTCATGGAGGTTGCAGATGATGATAATATCACCCACAGGCTTTGGGCCATAGATGATGAAAATGAAATCAAGAATATCCAGGATGTCATGGAGAAAAAATACATAATTATAGCAGACGGTCATCACCGTTACAAAACCGCGCTCAGATACAGCCAGGAAAATCCTGATTTTACCTCAGCCCAATACAGGATGTTGGCCTTTGTAAATACAATGAACAAGGGACTTGTGATTCTGCCCACACACAGGCTAATTCAGGGTGTTGAGAATTTTGAATGCGGGAAATTGATTTCTGATCTTTCTGAGGATTTTGCAATAGAGGAATTTCCATATGAACCAGGATCTGATAAGGAAGCACAGCAAGCCATGTTCAAAAGATTAAACGAGCATTTTACCGAGGGAAAACATGCCCTAGGACTGTACTGCAATGATGGCAAATATTATTCAATGGTTCTTGAAAACGTAAATAAAATGGATGAAATTCAGGATCATTCAGAGGCCTGGAAAAACCTGGATGTGACCATACTTCACAAGTTTATACTAGAGGACATCCTAGGTATCACCAAGGAAAAGGTGGCCAGCGGAACAATAGAGGGCGGTTCGTACGTGGAGTACATCAAGGCCATTGGTGATGCCGTTGCGGAGTCAGTGTACAAGGTCAACGAAAAAGGCTACCAGGCCGTATTCTTCATGAACCCCACCAAGGTTAAGGAGGTTGAGGACGTGGCAACCAATCACGAGACAATGCCACAGAAGTCAACCTTTTTCTATCCCAAGGTATATACGGGGTTCGTGATAAACAAACTGTAAATGATCAAGGGGCTTTCCCTCTTGGTCGGGTGGAGGTAGAAAACCGAGAGATAAATACTCGGTGAAAGAGAAATAAAAAAGGGAGAGTAAGAAAACGAAATAGGAGGTTGAAAATTTGGTGAAGAGAGTGTATAATTTCAATGCTGGGCCGGCCACATTACCATTGCCGGTTTTAGAGAAAGCACAAAGCGAGCTTTTGGATTACAAGGGCACAGGCATATCAATTATGGAAACAAGCCACAGGGCAAAGGAATTTGATGACGTGATAAAAGAGGCTTCTTCACTAATGAAAGAGGTCTACGGAATACCAGACAACTACAAGGTCCTATGGCTTACGGGAGGCGCATCAACACAGTTTTTTATGATTCCCAAGAACCTGATGAAATCTGAACAAGGTGCCGACTATGTAAATACAGGAACGTGGTCAAAGAAAGCAATAAAGGAGGCTAAGCTTCTTGGCAATGTGAACGTCGTTGCGTCCTCAGAAGACAAGAATTTCTCGTATATTCCAAGGGACATAAAATTCAGCCAGGGCGCATCTTATGTGCATATAACTTCCAACAATACGATCTTCGGAACCCAATGGCTAACTTATCCTGATACAGGCGATGTCCCACTGATTACAGATATGTCCTCTGATATCATGGCCAGAAAAATAGATGTGGGGAAATTTGGCCTGATATATGCTGGAGCTCAAAAGAACATGGGCCCTTCTGGAGTTACAGCCGTGATCATAAGAGAGGATCTTATTGAAAGTGGCCCTGATGAGCTCCCCACTATGCTCAAGTACAAGACCCATGCCGAAAAAGATTCGCTCTTTAACACACCTCCGTGTTTCCCAATATACATATGCAAGCTGGTTATGGAATGGCTCAAGGAAAACGGTGGAATTGAAGGTGCTGAGAATCGGAACAAACAGAAGGCTGAGGCGATCTACAAGGTAATTGATGAATCAGATGGTTACTATAAAGGCCATGCCGAATTGGATTCGCGCTCCTTGATGAACGTGACATTCAGGCTGCCTTCAGATGAGCTGGGTGCAAAGTGCATAGAGGAGGCAAAAGCCCAGGGATTGACCGGGCTTAAAGGCCACAGGTCAGTTGGAGGCATGAGGGCCTCGATGTACAATGCAATGCCAGTTGAGGGGGCAAAGAAACTTGCTGAATTTTTAAAGGAATTTCAGGAAAACAATAAGGTAGAGGGGTGAAAAATATGAAGATATTAATATCGGATCCATTTTCAAAGGATCTTCCAGATAAGTTGAAGAAGTTTGGTGAAGTCACTGATAATAAAGAAGAGTATACGGACGCAGATATCATTCTGGTGAGAAGCGCAACCAAGGCCAGAAAGGAATATATTGATGAGGCAAAGAACCTTAAGATGATAATAAGAGGTGGTGTGGGAATAGACAACATCGATGTGGAATATGCCAAATCAAAGGGCATCAGGGTTCACAACACACCCGAGGCATCTTCCATTGCAGTTGCAGAGCTTGCCTTTGCAATGATGCTTGCAATTCAGAGAAACATTGTAAGGGCCCACAATACCACCAAAAATGGCGAGTGGATAAAAAAGCAGTTAAAAGGGCAGGAGCTTTACAAAAAGACATTGGGTCTTATAGGAATAGGGTTGATTGGGACCGAGGTGGCAAAAAGGGCTCAGGCATTTGGTATGAACGTGATCGCATACAGAAAATCAGACAAACCATCTGATTACGCAAAAATCGTAAGCTTAAATGAGCTTCTTTCACAATCAGATATTATCTCACTTCACACTCCCATTACAGATGAGACAAAGGGAATTATCAACAAGGATACAATAGCAAAGATGAAGGATGGTGTCGTGTTAATAAACACAGCACGGGGAAAACTCATTGTTGATGGGGATCTGGCAGAGGCTCTGAAATCAGGGAAGGTAAGATACGCGGGAATTGATGTCTATCATGCCGAGCCGCCAGAGGGCTCCCCACTTCTGGGCGCTGAAAATGTGCTTCTGATACCACATCTCGGTGCCCAAACATACGAGAACATGGGCCGCATAGGAGAGATCGTAATCGATCTTATCAGTGATTTTTCTAAGACGAGCTGAGGAATTCGCACTCTTAATAGATGACCTTGAGTAGGATGCACAGACAATACTTGTAGGGTTTATGATCTAGGGGGCCCCATCACTATATTAAGACGACAAAAGAGGATTTATAATGAACACAGAAACTCACTTGAATAACCAAGATGAATTAATAAAGAGGACTGCAAAAGCGATCATCGTGTCAGAAAACACCATTGCCCTCACAGGAGCGGGAATCTCTGTAGCAAGCGGGATTCCACCTTTCAGAGGAAAGGGGGGACTTTGGGAGAAGTACAACCCTGACGAGTATGCTCATGTCGCTGCATTTTTGGAAGATCCCAAAAAGGTATGGATAATGCTGAAAGAGATGATAGATACCATATTACCTGCGAAGCCAAATCCCGCGCATATTGCCCTTTTTGAGCTGGAGGAAATGGGACTTCTTTCTGGCATCATCACAGGAAACGTTGACTCCCTGCATCAGGCCGCAGGCAGCAAGAACGTTTGGGAGCTGCACGGTAGCAATCGCACCTTAATTTGTATGAAATGCAACAAGACCTATCCCATAGAGCGATACCAAATAGAGATACCTCCAAGATGTGAATGCGGATTTGCCCTAAGACCCGATGTTGTGCTTTTCGGAGAGCAGCTGTCCCAGGAAGTTCTTTTTGGCTCCTATGCCCTTGCCAGGGAATGTGAATTGATGCTAGTTGTTGGGACCTCTTCTGTTGTTTCACCCATGTCCCATATGCCTGTTATGGCAGGTGAGAATGGTGCGAAAGTGCTTGAGATCAATTTAGAAGAGACCTTTTTAACAGGTCTTATTTCGGATTGGATTATAAAAGGTAAGGTTGAGGATATACTACCAAATATTGTAAAAGAAGTGAAAAAGTTATAATTTCTTACGATTTTTTTCCTTATGCTTATTGATTTTATAATGCAAAAATCCTAATATACGAAAGTACATTATTGATATGAGGGGAGGTGCCGATGACTTCCGAAATGGGAAACAAGATTCTCATAATCGTAGCCAAAAGGGGCTATACCGGAGCAGACAGAGAGGTCTTTTTCCACAATATAAGGGGTATTAGATATAGTGATTTGGAAAAGGAAGTATTGGCACTTGAAAGGGAAGGTTACATCTCCATCGAATGGGTGGGACCCAGTAATTTTACGGTGACCATCACCCCCAAAGGGGTGGAACTCGTAAAAACCTTTGATGAGGATGTATGGCATAAGGACATCAAGGCATTGGAAGTCCTCAACAAGGCAAAGCACGCAAAAAAGAGCATCTTCACCCAGAAGGTGGATTATTCCAAGTTACTGGAGGAAAAAATTCATGTGGCTGAGGTTGGTAACCTTTCAAATGAGATCATCGAGGGCATTGATGAACATATAAAAGCAGAACGGATATCATCATCTGAAGTTAATAACACGGGAAGTATCGGTGTCCCAGCACTGGAGGAAGTAATAGAAGATGATGATGCTGAGCAGGAAAAAGGCATCAAAATAAAAACTGTATCTGGGGAGTTGGAAAGCACCCTCACAGAAGAGGGAGAGGTAATCCAAATCAAATCCGATGAAGCTATACTTAAAGATGATAGAGAAGGCAGAATAGAGGTGGACAAGGCCACTAAATTGGAAAAAAGGGTGAAGGAGAAGAGGATATCTGGCGAAATGGAATCGGGAACGCCGGTCTCAGAGCCAATGATGGTCGAAGCCAAAAAACAGAAGTCGAAATTGCCAAAGGAAAAGGTGGTATCTGAGATAGATTCTGCATCCATTCTAGAATCAGCTTCTGAGCCTGATTCTGAACCCCTCACTTCCGTTGTTGTAGCTGAAGATGAGATTTCCCCTGATTTTTATCGGCAAATAGAAGATGCCATACATTTTGGGGAATCATTATTGGAGGAGGCAGAAGAAATAGTGGCAAAGCCTGTATTAGAACCTGGGGAATTGAACTGTCCCTGGGAGACTGGACATAAATGTCATATGATAAAGAGTGGGAAATTTGGAGATATTGACTCCCCCACTATTAATCACTGTATAATTTGTCAGCTGATGGAAATTAAAGGTCTTTTAAAAAAGGTATCCCACTCAGGCCGCCTCTAGGGACTTCTTGTCCTCTTCTTCCATAACTTCGAGCATCTCAGCTTTAACACTGAACCAGAAGTATGCACCCAAACCCACTAAAGCAGCTCCTCCCACCATAAGAAGTATATCAAAAATGGAATAATCAAATAATCTGTTGGAGGATCCAAAGACCGAGGGTATAATCACTCCCAAGTAGCAGAATATCCCGATGAGCGTGATCATCAAAGGTATGGCGGTGCTTGCTTTCTTGGGCTCTTTTGCAGAATCAACGGTTTTTACAGGAGTTTCTTGGTCTGTTTCTTCCTGTTCCTGGCTGGATTCATTTTCCATATACTCATAGATTATTCTTGGGGGTTATATAGCTTTTGGTGATGGAGTACTATTAACTGTAAATAAAAGCGATAATGCCCAAAAAGGGGAACTTAAAAAAGTATTCAAATAGCGTGATGAAATAATTTATCAATCCCAACCTCTAAATAACGCCAAACCTTTCACATCTTCTAATGAAGGCATGCGACAAATGCGGCAAGAATGCCGTGACTTTCATCAGATACAGCGGCGCGCACCTTTGTAAGCTCCACCTCACCGAATTCGTGGAAAAAAGGGTGAAGAAGGAGTTGAGGAAGCAGTTCAAATTAGAGAGGGATGAAGTCTTCGCAGTTGCTCTATCAGGTGGAAAGGACAGCGTCGTGGCCATGCATATCCTGAATAATATTCTGGAAGAAAGAAAGGACACCGAGATACACGCAATTTGCGTAAATGAGGGAATATCAGATTACAGGCCCGAGAGCATGGAATTTGCCAAGAAAAACTGTGAACTTATGGATATCCCTCTGCATATCGTCAGCTTCAAGGATGCAGTGGACATCACAATGGACGATATCTCGAAACTTCCAATTAAAACAACCCCTTGCTCTTACTGCGGTGTATTCAGAAGAAAATGCCTGAATATGAAGGCAAAGGAACTTAATGCTACAAGGCTTGCCACTGGCCTTAATCTGGACGATACAGCCCAATCCATACTCATGAACATCATGAGAGGAGATATAGCCAAGCTCGCAAGACTGGGGCCACATGAAAGGGTGCAGGAGGGTCTCGTTCCCAGAATCCAACCCCTGAGGCTTATTCCAGAAAAGGAGAGCTACCTTTATGCCATGCTCAACAGAATCGAATTCTACCATGGCGAATGCCCTTATTCCGAAAGAGCACAACGGGGAAGGTTTCGGGATATCATAAACAACCTGGAAAAGGATACCCCAGGAACACGACACGCCCTACTTCAAAGTTATGATTCCATTTCCGATGCTCTTCTTAAATCATTCCCGCCTGCAAAACTTTTAAAATGCAAAGATTGTGGAGAGCCAACACTCAGTAAAATATGCAAATCATGCAGTATGATCAAAGAAATAAAGGCCATAGCAAAAACTTAGATAATTATCGTAGATCCACAGTCTCCCCCCTTCCCGGCCCAAGGGAAACCATTTCAATGGGCACCCCAAGGTTCTTCTCGATATATTTTAAGTAGACCTTCATCTCATTTGGAAGAGCATCATAACCTTCCTCTGCCATTTTAAGGCCTTCCTCCTTTGAGAAATCGTCCCAAGAGGCAAGCTCATCGTAAACAGGCTTACAACGTGCCAAGACCTTCAGGTTGGATGGAAAATTCACTGTTTCCTTACCGTCCAATTCGTAGGCCCTGCACACCTTGATATTCTTTAATCCATTCAAAACATCTATTTTCGTTATCACCACTGCATCCAATGAGTTCAATCGAACCGCATGTCTAACAACAACCAGATCCAACCACCCGCACCTTCTAGGCCTTCCTGTGGTGGTGCCATACTCCCCACCTTTATTTAACAAGTGCTCCCCAATCTCATCTGTAAGCTCTGTAGGCAAGGGACCGCCCCCGACCCTTGTTGTGTAGGCTTTGACAACCCCTATCACCCGATGGACTTTTTTTGGGCCAATACCTAGACCTATACACACACCACCGGAAACAGTATGGGAGGAAGTCGTATATGGGTAAGTGCCGAAATCCACATCCAGCATTGCACCCTGGGCACCTTCAAAAAGCACGTTTTTCCCTTCGTCTATTGCCTTGTTCAAAAAAACGGATGTATCTGTCACATATTTTGACAGTTTTCTGCCATATTCAGTATATTTATCCAATAGTTCTTCTTTCGATATCTTAGATTCGCCGTCGTAGGCAAATATCATCCTCTGTCTCAGGGGTACAAGGGCGTCCAGTCTCTCTGAAAGGTCCTTTTCATCTATCAAATCGTGGATTCGAATACCGTATCGTCCAATCTTATCACCGTATGTAGGTCCGATACCCCTTTTCGTGGTTCCAATTTTCTTTGCTTCACCCAATGATTGCTCCTGCAATCCATCAAGTAATTTATGGTAAGACATGATAACATGTGCCCTATCGCTTATTAGAAGGTTGTTCACCTTAAAGCCCCTTGCCTCGATATCACCCAATTCCTTTAACAATACCTCTGGATCGATTACAACGCCATTGCCTATTACAACTGTTTTCTCAGGTCTTATTATTCCGGAAGGCAAAAGATGGAATTTATAGACCTCATCTTTAACAACTATCGTATGCCCCGCGTTGTTTCCCCCCTGGAACCGAGCAATTATGTCCGCATCCTCTGCATATACATCCGTGATCTTGCCTTTACCTTCGTCACCCCACTGCGTTCCCACAATAGCTGTCGTGCCCATATATATCCCCCCTATATATGAGTGAACCATAATAAATGCTTAGCCTTAGGTTATATCTTCAAATGGTTTTAAATATTTTAAAGTTATCTGAGGTTTTATTGGGAGTGAAAAAAAACTGCATGAGAATATCTTAATAAGTAATAAATACAACAAAAACATTGGGGGAAAGTGATGATTCATCAGGCTGAGAAAAAGTATCAACCAAATGAAATGGAGAAGTACATCCAGGAACTGTGGATTAAGAGCAAGGCGTACGAGAAGACAAAGGAGCAATGCAAAACCGGGAAGGAATATTACTTCATCGACGGCCCACCGTATACCACTGGCTATATCCATCTCGGAACCGCCTGGAACAAGATATTGAAGGATGTCGTACTCAGATACCGCAGGATGCAGAAATACAATGTCAGGGACCAGGCAGGCTTCGATATGCACGGTCTTCCCATCGAGGTTCTTGTTGAAAAATCCATGGGAATAAAGGATAAACGCCAAATTGAGGAGATGGGCATTGATACTTTCGTTGACAAATGCCGGGAATTTGCACAAGATTTTAAAGTGAAGATGGTGGATCAATTTAAAAAACTCGGGATTTGGTTGGACTGGGAAAATCCCTATCTCACAATAAAGAACAATTACATCGAATCGGAATGGTGGACCCTAAGCAAGGCACATGATAAAGGGCTCTTGATACAATCCGAGAGAGTTTTAACCTGGTGCCCGAGATGTCAGACCGCCCTTGCCGAGGCTGAGGTTGAGTACTGGGATGAAACGGACCCGTCCATTTATGTTAGATTCCCTCTAAAAGGTAAGGATAATGAGTCCATCCTCATTTGGACTACCACACCATGGACCTTACTGGCAAATTTGGCTATAGCTGTTAATCCAGAGTTCATCTATGCGAAGGTAAAGCTCAATATGAAAGGAAAGGAGGAAATCATGTACTTATTTGAGGAAAGGGTGGAGGACGTTATGGCCTTAATCGGCTGTAGAGACTTCGAAGTTCTGGATCTTTTAGGTGGAAGCCAACTAGCGGAACTCGAATACATGCACCCCTTCCTTCGTGAGATGAAATATCATCAGAACTTAGAAGGTGAGTGGATACATAAAGTGCTGCTTTCTGATACTGTTACAGAAGAATACACTGGTGTCGTTCATATCGCACCCGGGCATGGCCCCGAGGATTTCGAAATTGGAAAGGAGTTCGATATCCCACCCTTCTGCCCCGTGACCGAGGACGGGAGGTTTTCCGAGGAGACGGGTAGATACGCAGGTATCGATATTAAAAAGGGTAATGATTACATTATTGCAGAACTTAAGAGAAAGGGCTTGATGCTCTTCGATGATGAAGTAACCCACAGGTACGGGCACTGCTGGCGCTGCAAAATCCCCATCATTTATCGCGCCACAGATCAATGGTTCTTAAAGGTGACAGAAATAAAGGATGATATGCTGGAGGAAATCGCGGATATCCCCTGGTATCCTGATTGGGCAGGTTCTTCGAGAATGCACGATTGGGTATCCAATGCAAGGGATTGGTGCATATCAAGGCAGAGATACTGGGGCACTCCTTTGCCAATATGGAAATGCGAATGCGGTAATATCCGTGTGATAGGTTCTATTGACGATCTTTCGGAAGGAGATAATTATAAAGGCGATCTGGACCTTCATAGACCATGGATAGATGCCATTACATTTCCATGCCCCGATTGTAACAACACCATGAAAAGGGTGCCAGATGTAATGGACGTTTGGTTCGATTCCGCCGTATGTGCATGGGCACAGCTTGGATTCCCCGGTGATAAAAAAGAATTTCAGAAGTGGTGGCCGTGTAAATGGATAACCGAAGCCCATGATCAAACCCGGGGTTGGTTCTATTCGCAACTTGGTGCTGGAGTGATAGCCTTTGACGAAATTCCCTATAAGTCGGTACTTATGCATGGGTGGGCATTGGACGATGCGGGAAAAAGGATGTCAAAAAGCTCTGGGAACATAGTCGAGCCTTTCGATATTATCAAGGATTACGGTGTGGATTCGCTGCGGTTCTATCTACTCAAAACATCTGCCCCTTGGGACGATCTTTCGTTTTCGGAGGAGGGTGTGAAAAACGCTAAAAGGACATTGAACATACTATGGAATGTATATGTATTCAGCACAACTTACATGTCCATAGATAAATTTGAGCCAGATAAAGCATCGTTTCGGTCCATTAGAAAGTACATGAGGATTGAAGATAAGTGGTTGCTTTCAAAGGCTGAAAGCCTTAAAAAAGATGTGATTGCAGCCATGAATAATTATGATGTGCACGTCGCGTGTCGTAAACTGGAAGAATTCATTTTAGAAGATCTATCGAGATGGTATGTCAGACTAGTTCGGGATAGAACATGGGTGGAAAGCGAAGAGCCAGATAAACTGGCCGTATACAAGGTCCTGCACGAGGTGCTAATGACCGTCTTCAACCTGATGGCGCCCCTCACCCCCCATTTTGCAGAAGAGGCTTATCAGAATCTGGATGGGAAGCTGCCCACGATTTTTATGTCACCTGTTGTAAAGTACGACAAAGCTCTTGTTGATTCAGAATTGAACAGACAGATGGATATAGCTCGGGAGATCGTGGAACGGGTAGCAAGTGCCAGACAGAAGGCCAAAATAAAGTTGAGATGGCCTGTGAAGCTGGTGGTGGTCAAGGCCGGCTCTCCCGAGGTGGAAGATGCGGTGGAGGCCTTGGAGAGCGTAATCTTGCGTCAAACCAATGCCAAGGCTTTGGAGATCGTCAGGATGGGGGAACAATGGGGCGGTATGGAGCTTGAGGTAAAACCCAACATGGAGGTCATTGGTCCTGTTTTCAGACAATGGGCCAGTAAAATTGCTGCCCTCCTTCAGTACCAATCCGCAAGGAGAATCAAAGAAGGTATTGAAAAAGGTGAGTACAGCCTTGGCATAGAGGGACAGCAGGTGAGAATCATGCCCAACATGGTCTCCTTCATGGAGACCTTGCCCAAGGGTGTTCTTCAGGAGGAGTTCTCAGATGGTTTTATATTCCTTGATACGGAGATTACAGACGAGATTAGATCTGAAGGCTTCGCAAAAGAGATGATCAGGCGGATTCAGGAGATGCGAAAGGAAATGAATTTGCATGTGGAAGAGGAAATACATACGAAGATTAAAATCAGCGACGAACTCTATGATATTTTAGAGGGGAAGAAGGATTACATTACCAGGGAAACCAGATCCCAGAATCTCGATTTTGTTACCGATGAGCTTTCAGAAGGTTACATCGTCGAATGGAATGCTGAAGGTGAGAGCTTCACTATCAGTATTGTCACTGAGAGGGCAATAGCAGAAATGGAGGCGAGGAAGAAGGCCAAAGAACTGCCAGTGAACTTATGTGAATTTTGCGGTAATGTATTGAATTATATCGAGGAGTATAAGCGGTGGTACTGCTACAGCTGCAAGAAATATGCCTCAGAGGAGAGGGAGGAGGTCCCTGTTGAAGAGAAGGTGATGGAAGGGCAACCGCAGTTCTGTCCTCTGTGCGGGGCCCAGCTTCCAGAGAATGCAATAGTGTGTAGTAGATGTGGAGCACCTCTTCTGGAAGAATTGCCAGAAGAGGTATTACCTGAAGAGCCAGTTTATGAGGAGCCTATATCCGAGGAAGCTGTTGCAGAGGAACCAGTTGAAGCCGAAGAGGAAGAAGAGGAAGCCATGGACATTGAGAAGCTGAAATGGGGAGGGACACATCTTATAAAAAGCGAAACCACTGATGAGCATTACAAACTTATCGAACAGGCAGTGGAAAAAGGCCATAGCGCGATCTGTTTCACAAGGGACTTTCCCAAGAAATTGAAAGACGAATTCAACTTCGGCGAGACTAAGGTATACTGGCTCTCCAACATAGGAAAGAAGGATACCATCCGTCCTAAAAATCTGGAAAAACTGAGCCTTTCCATGGAGCAGTTCCTTTCGAGGGACGAAAATGGTGTTATACTGCTTTCTGGCATCGAATATCTTATTACGAACAACAATTTCATTACCGTGCTTAGATTGATACAGTCCATGAGAGATCAAGTGGCTGTGGCAAACTCGATTTTGATTATCCCTGTCAACCCCTCCATATTAGAAGGCAGTCAACTGAAACTTTTAGAAAGAGAGGTAGATGTGATCTTATAGTGGTCTTGCAGAATCAAACCGCCAAAATTGGACTCAGTTATTCTATTATTCTTCCATTCCCAGCATCCCGCCCAAAAGATCATGGAATGTAGGGATTTCGCTATAACGAATATCATCCACCGGGAACAATAATATCTCAGGTTGCCTTGCAATTGAAAGATGAGTTTTATAGAACGAAAGAATCTTTTCCTTCAGTTTTTCATATTCAGAATAATTTCTTATGGCCGCAAGTAAAATATTCTCAAAGTTACTTGAGATTCCAATAAAGGCTGGTACATACTTTTTCGTATAGTTAAGACCATCTCCCCTTGATTCGATGGGTGCTCTCGTTCCAAAGAAGGTGTACGCGAACGTTATCAGATCGCACCCAGTATGTTCAAAATTTAAAATTCTTCTCGTTAATATCAGATCATCACTTATGAATCTCTTTTTAATGTTCGAAACAGCTTGCCGCGATAAGTTGAATCTATCTGCTATGCTGTTGTCCGATTCCTCAGGATATTTAACTAGCCCAAATAGGACCTTTTTCTCCTTTTTACTCAATCTAATAACGTCCAATTTCTTTTGTGATGAAAACTCCTGTAAGTTGATTTTCCTTTTTATGTCATAGGAGTTGCGGAATACAGGGGAAAAGTTAAAAAAATTCCAGAAAATGGATGTTTGGAAGGGGAAAATCAACCTACTCCAACCTGTTTCATCTGTAAGATGATGGCTTGTGAAGAACATTTCCAGTTCCTCGTATTGTGAGTTGGCCTCGGCGTAATTTTTCGCAACATTGAAAACAATGCCGTTGCTTCTACTCATCATGGAAAAGATGGTATTGGGGTATTTATTCGAGAAATTTCTAAAATTCTCGATTCTTGCCTCGATGGGAACCGCCTCATTGAAAGTCCCATACATTACACTGAACAATTCATATCCAAGGCGATAGAAATTAGGTATATTCACTGTCTGGTAATATCCCTTGTCCCTCAGCCTTCTCCTTATCGCTGTGACTGTTGAGAGCTTCAAGCGAGTTTTTTTAGCCAATTCCTTGTCATTTAAACTCGGGTGGTTTATCAAACCCCACAGCGTGAGCTGCTCTTTTTTAGTGAGTCTCTTCGTATACATCGATGACATTATAAGATTTTATCTTTATAAATTTTGTTATTATTTTATAAATTTTCCTTGAAAATTAGCAATATTGCGTTAAATAGCGTTTTTAATGATAAATCGGACGATAATCCAGTGTTTAAATCGTGTCCTATCAATTAATACCGGTAATAGGGGGATAGCAGGAAGATGAAGTTATCCGATAAAAGATGAATACTTGTGAAAGTCTATAATAAGAGTATAATCCAACATAAATCTTTTATCTTGCAATTATATACGGAGTGCCACACCCAAGGGGTGGTGAAATGCAAAAGAAGGCAAAAATAAAGATTACTCCTCCAGGGCCAAAGGCCCGGAAAATCGTATCCAAGGACCATAAATTAATAGCAACGGCCACAAAGACCTCACCCATTGCGGCAAAGCAGGCAAAAGGAGCAATAATCGAGGATGTGGACGGAAATACATACATAGATTTTACAAGCGGTGTGGGCGTGGTCAATTGCGGCCACTGCCACCCAAAAATCGTGGAATCAGTGCAGAAGCAGGCAGGCGAACTCATGCATTTTGCTGGTACCGATTTTTACTATGATGTCCAAAACGATCTTGCCGAGACACTGGTGAATATCACTCCTGGTAAGTTCGCAAAGAAGGTGTTCTTCACAAACAGCGGAACCGAAGCAAATGAATGCGCGATCAAGCTGGCAAAGTGGTCGACAAAACGCAGCCGTTTTATTTCCTTTATAAAGGCATTTCATGGAAGGACCATGGGCTCCCTTACACTAACTGCCAGTAAAACAGTTCATAGGGAAAGATACTTTCCCATGATGCCTGGGGTGACCCATATTCCATATGCCTATTGTTATCGCTGCGCATACAAGATGGAATATCCTGATTGCGACGTATGGTGTGCCAAGATATTGGATGAGGTTTATTTCAATTCTCTTGTTCCCCCAGGCGAAGTGGCAGCCCTGTTCTTCGAGCCTGTCCAGGGGGAAGGAGGGTATATAGTTCCTCCCAAAAAGTTCATAGAGGAGATAAGAAAGATTACAAAAAAGCATGAAATAATCATGGTTGACGATGAAGTCCAGGCAGGTTTTGGAAGGACTGGTAAGATGTTCGCAGTGGAACATCATGGAATTGAACCCGAAATCCTTTGCCTTGCCAAGGGTATGGGTTCTGGAATGCCAATCGGTGCCACCGTTTTCAACGCGCAATACGATTTTGGTGTATCGGGTGCCCATTCCAATACCTACGGAGGTAACCTCGTTGCCTGTGCTTCTGCCCTGGCCACCATAGAAGTGATAAAGAAGGGGAAATTGAGTCAGAGGGCAGAGAAATTGGGAAAGCATGTTTCAAAGCGTCTTTACGAAATGAAAGATAAATACCCATTGATAGGAGATGTTCGGGGAATCGGCTTGATGCAGGCTGTTGAGCTTGTCAAAAACATAAAGACCAAGCAACCTGCAGAAAAAGAGGTTGATAAGATACTGGTAAAGAGCTACAAAAACGGCCTTGTCCTCCTTCCATGTGGTAC
The DNA here is from genome assembly GCA_020348445.1 of Thermoplasmata archaeon. GTDB lineage: Archaea > Thermoplasmatota > Thermoplasmata. The sequence continues at coordinate 2,196,376 of CP070751.1, read as the reverse complement.
CTCTGGAATAAGGTTTATTCCTCCGCTAGTTATTGAAGAATCGCAACTAGATCAGGGACTGGATATCTTCGAAAAGGCCCTTAAATCCGTCAAATAGGGATGCGGTTTTCTAAAAATCTTATCCCTATTTCTTCTAGTTCATCTAGAATTGGATTATAAATTTCTGGTTTTGTTGGAATATGAACCCCAATTAGGTCGATTTTCCCCTGTAGTACCATCTTGACTGCAATTGCTGCAGGAAGGCCCACAGTTCTTGCAACTGAGGTATCACCACCGGGAATTCCATAGTCCAACAATGTGGAGGTTATGTACTCCTTTTTATCGGGAAACTCGGCTACGAATTCATGAAGCATTACAATCATATCTTTGTCCTTTTTATCCATGGACATCTTTTTAAGGGTTAAGACATTTAGATAATCCAATGGATTATTTTTGTCTGCTGGTAATGGCTCATCACTAAAAAGACCAAGCCAATTCAACCTCTTGATCGCTGCTGAGTAGGGCTTTAAACCGAGAAAGGCTGCAACATCATTGACAATATTATCAGATGAACCTGCACCTATTAATTTCCCTGTTAGCTCTCCATAGGTTCCACCTGTAAAATTCTCAACTGGCTCATCAGCAAGCCAGCCCAGGGCCACGATACATCTTAGGGTCTCACACCACCCGACATTTCTGAAGGTCCCGCGGTAAACGGTTTTGGCATCTGAAAGACCGTATACTTCCTTGTAAGGTATGGAATTTCTATTAGGGTAATTTTCAAAAGCCCCAACACTAGGTACATCCTGAATATAATAATTCTCAAATAACTGCTCACCCGGGATGGATACTTCTTTACCATCCTCCAGCCACTTCGCAGCATTGCGGGAGGCAAGAAGGACACCTTTTGGGGCCCAGGAAAACTTGTATCCAAAGGGATTGTTATTTGACTCTTGCGCAGGTAGTGCTCCAGTTGTAGATTTGAAGCTGATCACTTTACCTCCTTCTTCCTCCACTTTATGGATGATCCTCATTGCAGACATGTGATCGATTCCGGGATCCACACCAGACTCGTTTATTATGATAATCCCTGCTTTCTTGGCATCCTCATCCAAGGCCCTCATTGCATCACTAACATAAGATGTCGTTACCATGTTCTTCTTGTGTTTGATACAAAGTTTGGCGACCATTACATGATGAATATAGGGTAGAAGGCTCACAGCCAAATCAGAAGAAGATATAAGCTCCTCCAGTTTCTTTTCGGCATCTGGTTTTTCAACGTCCAATGATTCAGCACTGCCCTTGGGATAACCCTCCACCAATTTTTCTGCTTTACTTATGGTTCTGCTTGCCACCTTGACTTCAAAGTCCTGATCCAAAAGATATCTTACTAGAGGCCCTGCCACCATTCCTGCTCCCAATACCAGAATTCCACTCATTTTTTTACCTCCAACCAATTTTAAGCGCCCGTATGGGTTTTTCATAAATAGTATTTTTTATCACATATTTTGAATCTCTTGATGAAAGCATGTTTATAAAAACTTATTCAGATATTCATAATCAGGGGTCAATTTGCCATTCTGTAAAATCACTGCTTTTTTGATTGGGGGTGGAAGTTCCAGCTCCCCAAAAGGCAAGGAAAAGTCCGCTTCTGCTATGGAAGATACGAAATCAAAAAGGGAATCTCCGAACTGCGTAGAAGACTCTCTTGGTAATTCACAGGGAAGGTTGTCCACTGCCATAACCAGTATGCCCTTACCCTCAATTCCATCTATTATCTTGTCCTCCATTGGGTCATAGACAAAGGTTGGTTGGTCAATGGAGGTTGACTTTTTCGTAAACTGGATTGCACCGTCCATATCGCAGCTGATATCTCCTATTGCCCTCAGCTTTGGCTGCTTACCCTCCTTAAATAGCTCTTTTGCCAGTTCAATGGTAACCAGCCTGGGATACTGTTTGTCCCAATAGATACAATTCATGAGTATTGTGAGGTATGGAACATGATTACGAAATGTCCCCTTGTACTTTTGTGGATGGTCGTAGTAATCGTACAGTTCGAATTTGTTATCAGGTGAGATGGGTTCCACCATATGCTCCTCCTTGAAGACCACTTTGTATATCAAGTTCTTTGAGAAATCTCCATTTCCGAAGAAGGAGGCCAGCTCTTCTGGGGGAATTTCCTGTACCGGGAGATAGGATAAAACCTCCTGGCAGCCCTTGGATACATTTCCGTAACCGGCAAGACCCACCACCATGGGAACTAGCTCTTTGGGAAGACCGTTATTCTTGATATTTTCTCCGACCTGGGTTATTGCCGCTAGCATCTTTTGATGATCCTTGTAATTATGGGCGTACTGAATATCAGTAAAGGGATTGGATATACCCTGGTTTTGGAGTCTCAATCCAAAGGCAGTTAAGGTGTCTGTCATTCCTGCAAGGCCTGCCCACTTTCCAAAGAATATCAGGCGGAAACCTTTTTCGTTTACGATTTTTTCATAGTCTATGAGATTGCATCCAAGCTCCATCATCTTGCGCAGCATGGGCATGTTGTGCTCTTGACCTTTGATGACATGTGCGAAAAATACGTACGTCTTTTTAGGTTCTAGAAGAGGAATTGGTACCTCTTTTATTGCAAATATCGTGGGGCATTCTGAAAGGTTCTCATTAACCTTGCTCCCTGCATTTTCATAATCTTCATTTGAAAAGGCGCGTATCTCAGAGGGCTGTACAACTACATCCACAAGATGCTCATTTTTGAGTTTCTTCACATGATCTGGAGTTAAGGGAACCCTCCGCTCCCATTTATTCTTATCCTCTCTGCGAATTCCAATACATGACGTCATATCCATCACATCTGCAATTAAAAAATATCTTCAATCCTTCTTTTTCCTTACCAAAAGAACAGGGCATTTGGCATGCCTTGCCACCTTGTCAGCCACGCCGCCTAAAAGAAGGTCTGTCATGCAGCTTCTTCCCAGAGCTGAGAGCACGATAAGATCGTACTTCTCAGAGAGTTTGGAGATCTGATCTGCGGCATGCCCTTCGATGATTTTTGTCTCCACTTCGACTCCTAGCTTCTCCCCTTCCTCTTTTATAAAATCCACAGCCTCTTGACCTATCCTTTCCAGGCCTTTGTACATATCAGACTCCTTCATTTCAGGGGGCTCCACAGGAATCATGTCTCCTACTGCTAGCACCTCCCCCAGGTAGTGAGGATGCTCGAGAACATGCAAGGCCGTTACCTTGGCCCCGATGAGCTTGGCCAGGCTCAAACCCCTTAAGGCAGCGTAATTGGCATCTTCTGAGCCGTCCGTTGGAATGAGTATTTTTTGATATTCTTTCACGATCCGCACCTCGGGCTGGGAATGGGATTTCAGAATAAAATGATTTCGTTTTGGTAATAATATATCTGGTTGAAAAATGAAAGGGACAATAAGGTCCTCCATACACCATAGATGTATTTACCAAGACACAAGTTCCTCTTGTCCTTCACTCTCTAGATAATCAGATAATTCCCAGGCGATTATCCCAAGAAGGTCTCTTGCAGATTCCCGATCTTTTGCGAGAATGGGAAAACAAGCGGAGTTGTATTTATTAGCCACCCTTCTTAGAAGGCGGTAAGTATCTCGTGAACCTTGATTGACATTGTTTGCTGCAAAGAAAATAGGAATATCTCCGGCATAATTGAGTATCCTATTTGCCCACTCTGGAGTTTGAACTACGGTTTCCGGTTTATTCAAGTCACACACTACTATGGCTGCCTGAGCATGTTTTAAATGGGTGCTCTCCCTTGGCCTCCCTTCGGTGATGGCCCAGGTCATCAGTGTTATTTCCCTTGATGTATCCTCGATTGTCTCGGATATCTTTCCAATAGAAACCCCGATTTCTTGGGAGGGGATGCAGGTATCGGCTGCCCGGGCAATGAAGGATTTACCGGCACCAGGGGCACCTGCGATGATTATTTTTGTTTTTAGAGTTTTGATTTTTCGTGCTGGAGACATATACTTTTCCTTCCCCATTTTATATTTTCAAGGAATATTGTCTTGATATTGCATATAATAAACGGGTATTGTGCCTTATTTAGTTTTCGATATTCTTATCATGAATTCATATTCGAGGCTCGACCCACGAATAAATGAATATTAAAACAGAGTGGGCCGAGCCGGATTGCGAAGCTTAAGATCCAAGTATTTATGAGTGTAAATTCGCAAGAGGATGAAAGGAGATAATAAGCATTTCACAACACCTTTCACATAAATTAATTTCGATCATGTCCAGGTGAGGCTCATGTATAATGGTGTTAAAAAATTAGAATGGGCCGAGCCGGAATTGAACCGGCGACCTCCGCGTTTCCTTCCGCAGGTAAATGATATTTCTGCGGTTGTAAGCGCGACGTCATCTGAGGGCAGGGATCACCCGCTAACCCCTAGACCATCGGCCCACCACGGGTTGTCTCCTGTATTCTATCCATGATATATAATGTTTTTAGGAATCCTATGTCGCAAGTTAAATTAAAGGGTGGGAGTCCTGAGGCTTAAGATATATTTATTTTATAGCATAACCGAAGGGCAAAGTGGTCTATGAATTTACTATTTAGAATACATAATAGGCCACGATGGTGGGGGTAAGCGTAGGGGAAGGAAGAGATATCATTCTCAAATATTTTGGATGATAAAAAAAAGGTAGAAACGATTAATACCCCAGAATGGATTTAGGATATCATGAGCGAGGCAGAAAAATTTCTAATCAGCAGTGAAAGCATCGGAGAAATCCAGGCAGAATTTATAGATAAGAATCTCGACACTGTGGACACCATCCTAAAGGCCCTTCCCTTCGAAGGCACAGCTAATGTCTGGGGAGAGGAGATATACTTCAACATCCCTGCCTCAGCATCAGAGGAAGATTCCCAGCAGGAGATGGAGGTGGGAGACATCGCATTCTGGCCCATGGGAAATGCCATGTGCATATTCTTTGGCCCCACACCTGTTTCAGATACTGAAAAGCCAAAGGCCTATAGTCCTGTGAACCTATTCGCCAAGATCATAGGGGATGCCAAGATTCTGAAAAAGGTCAAGGATGGGGAGGTAATTAGGGTAAAAAAAATCTAAATGTGAAAAATCTATCAAACCTCAATTAATTCCTTTTTAGCTGTGGTTAAAATCTCGCAGCCGTCTGATGTTACCCGCACGTTATCCTCTATCCGCACTCCCCCATAGCCAGGTTCGTATATACCAGGCTCCACTGTAAAAACCATATTCTCTTCAAGGGTGTTATCAATTTCTTTTGTAAGTGCCACACCATCATGTACAGAAAGTCCAATGGAGTGACCAGTGGAATGTGTAAAAAGGCCCTTGTATTTTGTCCCTTCGATAAAATCAGCAACAGCCTGGTGAACATCCTTTCCATTTACACCCGGTTTGATCATGTCCAATGCCACCTTTTGAGCCTGCAATACAGTGGTATACATACCCTTCTGTTTCTCTGATGCCTCTCCTAAAAAATATGTCCTTGTAATGTCTGAGCAGTACCTCCTGTATTTTGCGCCGAAATCCAGGAGAATGAAATCCCCCTGCTTTAATGCAACATCCCCTGCAGTATAATGGGGCTCTGCCGTGTTCTTTCCAAAGGAGGATATGGTATCGAAACTGGGCCCTGTGGCCCCTAACTTCTGCATCATATAGGAGAGTTCTGCAGCCACTTCATACTCTTTGACTCCTTCCTTGAAGAAATCCACTATGCCATCTGCAACCTCTGATACCATCTGGCAGGCTTTTTTCAGGATTTCCATTTCCTTTTCATCCTTGATCATCCTTGCCGAATTTACAGCTTCTGTGACATCCACAAATTCGATTTCAGGCAGAAGCTCCTTTAATTCCAGGTAATTCTTGTGAATCAATCCCTGGGAGTTAATTCCTATCTTCTTGAATTTCGAGAGCTTGTCCTTGAATATCTCTTTCCTCTCGGCCTTGGATTTGAATATGGTTATCTCGAAATCCCCTTTTTTGGCGCTCTCTGCTTCCAACAAAGACGTCACCACTTCTATTGAACTGTCGGGGTAAATGATTGCCATGCCGCCCTCAAACAGTCCCTCCATAAGTCCTGTGACGTAGAAAAAGCCCATGTCTAAAAGCGGTTCTGCGCCGTTGATGAACACTGCAGCATCTATTTCATCGCAACCCTGGAATATTTTGCCTATTCTTGACGTTAGCATCAAGCCATGGGTATAGTTGTTCCATGATAAAAAAATATGCATGCAACATCATATGTTTTTGGAAATAAAACCATAGCAAAGTATTAACATGTAAATTCCATTAGGCAACCGATGTCACAGGGAAGAAGAGGCAGAAGAACCAAGGGTATGTTGAACATCGCAAAGGAGAGAATCGATATCTTGTTTGATCTTGCGGAGAAGGAAGCCAGAGCCTACAACCTCCAAAGGGCGAACAGGTACGTTGAGCTAGCAAGAAAGATTGGAATGAGATATAATGTCAGGGTACCCAGCCATTTCAAAAGAAGATACTGCAAATTCTGCCATTCCTACCTTGTTCCCTCAGTAAACAGCAGGGTAAGGATCAAGTACAAGAAAATCGTGATTTTTTGTGAGAACTGCGGAAGTTACATGAGGATGCCACAATTTAGGGAGAAAAAAATGGATTGAAAATACCTTTTTAAATTGGAATTTTCTTAGAAACCCTTTAATAGTGGTACAATATTTGCGACTCGATTATATGGAGCAAGAAGTAGAGCTACCCCAGAAATTCAAGCTTATATTCTCCTTTTTGGTATTATTAGCAGGCCTCGGCCTCTATTTATACTGGGCAGCTTCATATGATGCTTGGACCGATATAGGCCTATATGCGATCTCAGCTCCCATTATAGGATTTGGACTTGTGGGCATATTCCTATACACAAGAAAAGAGATTGAAGAGGAAGATCAATAGGTTTTTGCCAGGTAAACCACGATCTCAGTGGATTTTTTACACACCAGACATTCCCCTTTGTATTCTTCCTTCTCCATCGGTGTTCCCAGAACTTTCATGTCTGTGGTTTCCTCCATTTCCAGGCCACATCCCTCACCCTCGCACCATCCTACCTTGAAGATACCGGCTTTACCTTTTATATCTTCCAGTGAGGCCGCGGATTTGGTGTTTTCTAAAAGAAATTTGGAAGCCATATCCAAAAGATTTTCGGCAATTTCTCTGAGAGTTTCTGATACATGTTCTACTAATTTGGCCCTGTCGATCTCCTTTTTCTGACCTGTATCCCTTCTTACAAAGGTCACTACACCTTTTTCCATGTCCCTTTGGCCCAGCTCTATGCGCAGGGGCACGCCCCTTATCTCCCAGTCAAAATATTTACTACCAGGCCTTACATCACGTAAATCAAGGTGAACCCTGAATCCTGCCTTTAAAAGCTCTTCCTTTAACTTTTCGCACTCCAATGTTACTTTATCCTGTAGTCCCTTTGCCAGGATAGGGACGATTACGATTTGATATGGTGCAACATCCGGGGGTATTATCAGTCCCAGATCATCGCCGTGCACCCCGACGATGGCACCTACTAGCCTCTCGCTCATACCGTATGTAGTCTGATGCACATACCGATGTTCCCCCTTTTCATCCTCGTATGTGATTTCGTAGGGTTTGGCAAAATTTTCCTTGTACTGATGTATTGTACCTATTTGCATGGTTTTTCCGCTGGGCAGCAGGGAATCTGCAGCCAGGGAATAGAAAGCTCCTGGGAACTTGTCCCACTCAGGTCGTTTTAAGACAAGATACGGTATACAAAGCTTTTTCGCCAGGCTTTCCATGATTTTAAGATCCTCTTCTATCTGTCCTTCAGCATCCTCAAAATCGATATGGCAGGTATGAGCCTCGAAGAAATGGATTTCCCTGACCCTGATAAAAGCCCTTGTTTGTTTTGTATCGTATCTGAAGGTGTTTACGAGCTGGAATGTCTTAAGAGGTAAATCGGCATGGGAACGCACCCAGAGGTTAAATATCGGATACATTGCCGTCTCCGAGGTGGGGCGAAGTAGAAGTTTCTTATCCAGATCCTCGCCACCCGCCTTCGTAACCCAATACACCTCATCGCCGAAACCCCTGATATGATCGGCCTCCTTGGCAAATTGATCCTCTGCGATGAGCAATGGAAAGCATACCTCCTGATGTTGCGTTTTTTCCATTTCGCATCTGATTATTTCATCAATTAATCGCATGAGCTTCCAGCCGTAAGGTGTCCATACATTCAGTCCTTTGACTGGATACCTTTTATCAGTTAAACCGGCCAGCTCCACGACTTCGGCATACCATTCTGAGAAATTCTCTTTTTTCTCCATTGTCTCGACCTTTTGATTCTTAGGTTACGAATTTATCATTTGCCATGGATTCTCCCATACAACAGTTGGAAATACCATTGCTTTCTTTTGGGTCTATCGGAAGGCCATAATGATGTTATAGGATTTAAGAATTTTTTGGTTAAAATGTATGAAATGAAAGATCTCACAATCACTTCAACATCAACTTGGCCCCGCACTTGCATGGGAACATGAAGGGGCGCACAGAAGGGGTCACTTTCAAATGCTGATTACATTCGGGGCACTGTATTATGACAGGTTCTTCCTCCTCAAAGGCTGTAAAGGACATGAGGTCTTCCTCGTCTTCTGGCAAGAATGTCATGGTCTCTCCGCCTTCCGCATCGAAGGTCTCGAAGGTCATCATCTCCTCGCCAGCTTCTCCGGCTCTGCCTGCCCTGCGTCTTTTTGTAATTAAAATAACGCTGATGATTATCGCAATAAGGATTATAATGCCCAAGGCACCGCAGACCATGGTTGGTATACCAGAGTATTCCTCCTCGAAAATACCCATAATGAGCTCTTTTTCTTTACCAGTTACATTCAATGACCTTACACTCTCTCCTGAGGGAAGGCGAACAACATGCTGCTCATTTTCGGCCTCGAAATAGTAGGTGTGATCACCTGCATCCAGTTCAATTTCCAATTCGTACACTTTGCCCTCTATAAAGTCACCTGTGGAGGTATCGCTCTCCTGCATCTTCCAAGCAGCTCCGTCTATCACCACTTTTACAAATCTGGGTTCGTCGTCATCTGCGTCGCTATAAACCACGCTGAACGTGTAAGGCTCACTGGCATCTCCGCTATCGGGATTAACACCTCCCGTCTTCAAAACCGGGGGTGAGTTGACCTTTGTGGTGAATTCCCATTCAAAGCCCTCGAAAATAACGCCCTCGGCGTCCTTTGCGGAGTCATCGATGGTTATGGTATAGGTCACCCCTTCTGCAAAATCCGCATCAGGGGTGAATGTTAATGTTTTATCGCTATCAGTCCACTCAGGGGTTCCTGTCCTGATTTCATAAACTTCATCAGAGCCCTCGTATGTATAGCTAAAGGCACTCTCGGTTGCATCCTTGTCCATGGATCTGTTAAAAGTTATCACGATATCTGCATCAACAGCCACATCTTCTGCGTCCTCATCAGGTTCAACAGATACAAGCTTTGGCGGTTCCTTGATCGTGGTAAAGGTCCACGAATAGTCATCGTCTGCCTCTGGCAATCCATTGCGATTGCCATCTAGGGTTATTCCGTCCTCATCCTTTGCCGAGGAATCTATAATCACTGTATATACTGTTTCATAATCTAATTGTTCATCTGGCTCAAAGGTCATGGTCCTTGAGTCTGAACTCCACGATACATTACCATCATCTATATCATAAGGCCAAAGAAGGCCAGGGTATTCATAGCTGAAAGCCCCCTCAACTGATGAATGATCCATGGATTTAGAAAACCTGATCACTATGTCAGTATCAGCCTCGACCTTATTGGCACCGAATCCTGGGGTGACTGATAACACCTTAGGTGGAGTGGGTATTGTGGTGAAGCTCCAGGAATAATCATCCTGCACTCCTTCACCTCCGACGCCATCATAATCTCCATCTAAAGGTGCACCCTCAGAATCTGTTGCCGTGTGTGCTATCGTGAAAATATAAGTTTGCTCATAGGCGAATTCGGTTGCAGATTCAAAGGTCATGGTTCTATCACCGTTGCTCCACGAAATCTGGCCACTTGAAGATTTGAACGTTGTAAAGCCATCAGTGTAGCTGAACGCATTACGAGTTGAAGTTCTGTCCATGCTCGTGCTGAAGTCTATTATGATCTCTGTATTTGGCATGATATTTGAGGAGCCGTGTCCTGGTGATGTGGAAAAAATCCTAGGAGGTAAGGGAATGGTCGTAAACGAGAATGAATAATCATCTTGGCCAACCTCTCCTGGGATCAGATCCTCATCTCCATCCAAAAAGATACCGGTTATATCCATGGCAGTGTGTGCAATCCCTACCTCATATTTCATACCCCATCCGAACGCAGATGAAGCAATAAAAGAAAACTTTTTATCGTTGTCGCTCCAGCTGACGATCCCATCCCCAGCGTCCCAGACGGTGAGACCATTCGTATAATTGAAAGCATCTTCAACTGACATCCTGTTCATGGTCTTTGAGAAGTTAATGATGATTGTAATGTCCACAGGTTGATTGAGGGCTCCATCCTTCGGTTGAGTTGATAGAATCTGCGGTGGAGGTTTAGCTGTTGTAAAGGACCAGGTATAATCGTCTTCACCTTCTTCTCCTCCGATTCCATCGCCATCTCCGTCCAAGGGCGTACCCCCTGTGTCCTGGGCAGTGGATGCAACTGTGACGTTGAACATCTTATCGTTTTCTAATAAGTTGTCGGGCGTAAAGATCATGGTTCTATCCCCATCGCTCCAGGTGATATCACCGCTTGTGGCGGTCCATGTAGATACACCGTCTGAGTAACTGAAGGCATTTCGTGTTGATGTCTGATCCATGGGCTTACTGAAGGTAATGTTCATGTGCGTGTTTATTATGACCGAGGTTGAGCCATCATCAGGAAATACAGTCTCAACTGTCGGAGGTATAGCACTTGTTGTGAATCCAAAAGATGCATCATCCGTTGGTGAGCCCTCCTCATTACCATTTTTGTTACCATCCAATGTGTTGTCTGCAGTGTCCATGGCGGTTGCTTCGATTGTTACAGTATAATCCGTCTCTGGGTCAAGCTCCATTTCAGGTGTAAAAATCAATGTGTTTCCATTCCAGTTAAATTCTCCGTTTACAGTGGGCGAGATAAAAAAGGCGTCCTCTGAAGAACCATGATCCAAGTTCTCGTTAAATGTTATCTCGATATCAGTTTCTCTTGACACATCGATTGTACCTGATTCAGGTAGTGTAGATTCCACTTGAGGCGGAGTTGTATCCATTACCTGGCTGATATCCAATATGTATGATCCACCCTGCATGGCTGCAACATAGGCATACTGCCCCACAACCTGCACCTTGACAGGATTGCAGCCTGGCTCGAAGTATCCAAGTTCCGTAAGTGTTAAGGAGTCCACTGCAACCAATCTATCCGAATTTGTCACATAAACTGTTGTGCCTTTTGCATAAACACCTCTTGATAGAGATAGATCGTACGTATCTACAAGGGTAGGATTAGAGGAATTGGTGATATCAACTATGGTCAAACCTCCATCTGAATCCGCAAGATAGGCATATGAACCTGTAACGTAGATATCCACATAGCCACTTGTTGTTAGCTCTAAAAATCCTTCTTCACTAGGATTATCAGGGTCTGTAACATTTGCTATTATAAGTCCCCTGCTGTCCCCCACGTAAGCGAACACAAAATCACCATAATCGATCACATGGACACTGTAAGAGTAATGGTGGGCGGGAACATCTCCCACCTCCTCCTGTGTGTTTATATTTATTATCCTTAGTCCATCATCATAATAGGCAGCATAGGCATAGGAACCCAAAACAAATATCCCTTCCGCATTTCCAAAGGGTATGTTGAAGCTCCAGGCAAAGGTTGGGGAAGTAGGATTGTTAACATCCACCACGGTGATTCCGTCCCAGCCTTCGGCCAGATAAGCGTAGTCACCCTCAACGAAAACCGCAGATGACCAACCCCCTGTTTCATGGAATCCCAGAAGAACGGGATAACTGGGATCACTCACATCTAGGATCTTCAATCCCCCTTCTTCATCAGCGATATACGCGTAATTCCCTACCACATGAATATCCTCACTATAATAACCTGTGATCCATCCTCCCTCGTCGGTTGGTACTGGTGGGGAACCTGAGACATCCACAATTTGCAATCCATAGCCCCAGATTGCGAGATATGCGAAGGTTCCCTCGACAAAGATGGAAAATGCACTGTCAAGTGTACCGTGATTTATCGGTGGGCCGGGGGTGGTTGGAACCGAAATATCGATTATAGTAAGGCCCGCATCTCCATCTGCGATGTATGCATAATCTCCGTTCAGTGTTAGTTCCATGGGATCGCCGTCAGTTTCAACAAATGCCACTCCTAGAGGATCAGATGGATCTGTGATATTAAATACATGAAAATCATTGAAGTAATCAACAACAAAAGCATATGGTTCCCGGACAAAAACATCTCTTGTATAGGGTGTCATGGGATCAGAATAGGTATCGTTCAATCCTACAAAGGTGGGATCCACGGTGGGATTGGAAACATCCAATATCAGAAAACCCTCACCTTCACTTGCCACGTATGCATAGTCCCCCGAAACCATTAAACAGTAAGGGGTGCCATCTGATTCGTAAGTACCCACCACTTCCGCTGTTTGGGGAATTTGTACATTCACAACCGAAATCCCACGAAAGCCGCTGATTATATAACTTTGGGCCACATAAGCATAAGTTCCTGAGAGATACACATCAATAGCTGATCCATAGATGAAAACAGTTTTAACACTGGTAGGTGAAGAAGGATCATTCAGATCCACAATGTTCAATCCTGAATAGCTGTTAGCAAGATAGGCGTAATTACCCTCCACAAAAATCCCGTTTATCGCAGAATCGGCATCATAGAATCCCTCAAGGGTTGGATCACCTGGATCTGTAACATCGAAAATCAGAAGGCTGCATCCCGCAGTCACGTAAGCATAATTTCCCACGACATGTACATCAGTTGAAGGTCCAAACAGCATCTTGCTTACCATATTGATGTTGTTGCTCTCGGCACGAGTTCCTCTTAAATCAACAATTTCTCCCTGATCTGGGGGATTATTATCGGTAATAGTAAGGTTCTTTGATTCATCCAGAAGAAGTTCCCCCATAAAAGCAGTGGTCGGGCTAAAAAGCATTGTTATTAATAATACAAGGGATATGATTCTTCTTACGAACAATTAATTTCCCCCTTAGCATAGTTTATAAATGTATATGAGTAATGCTATTTATAAATGTCGAGAATCTGAGATTGCGATTTTGCAGGATAATACCCGTTTTATTCCCCCTTATGCTCAACATCCGTTTTCTCCTTTCCATCTTATGGTTCATTACTTTGTAACCACAATAGTGATAACATCACCATCTTTAAGAATATGCCTCATACCCACGGTTTGTCCAGGGAATTTTGCACTTTTGCCCCAGATGTTCGCATACCTAAAGCGCTTGCGAAATGTTCTATGTATAATATCACATACATCCCCCACCGAGGACTTCCTCTTGATCACCAAAGGCTCATTCAAATCCACCTTCTTTCTCTGTGGCTTCATGTAGATTCTTATAAAATCCAACATCTCGTATATGTTCTTTCTTAGTGCGTCCAGACCTACGCCATCCTTGGCAGATATGATGGATATGGGCATATCTCCCATAGTCTTCTTTATTCCTTCCAGTTCCTTTTTTGATACCAGATCTATCTTGTTCAATACAACTAAGGCCGAAGTGTAGACCCTGTTTCCTGCCATGGAGTCGATTAACCTGTCCTCGCTTATATCCTCTCTTAATAGGATATCCGCATTTATGTAACCGTATTCTCTGAAAATTGCGGCTATGGTTTCTTTGTCCAATTTGGTGAGCTTAACTGTGGAGCTGATGGAAACACCACCTTTGTCCTTTCTTTTTATTGTTATATCAGGAGGATGTTTGTTCAGTCTAATACCTCCCTTTCTAAGCTCCTCCACAAGAAGATTAACATCGCAGGCGAAAACATCAACCATTAAAAGAATAAGATCCGCGGATCTTACAACCGAAAGAACTTCCCTTCCTCTTCCCTTGCCCTTAGATGCACCTTCCACAAGGCCAGGTAAATCCAGAATTTGGATCTTTGCTCCCTTGTAACTCATCACACCTGGAATCACCTCCAGGGTGGTGAAAAAATAAGATGCCACCTCACTCTCAGCGTTGGTTAAGAGATTTAAAAGTGTACTTTTACCCACGCTGGGCAATCCAACAAGGGCCACGGTGGCATGACCGGATTTTTTGACTGCGTAACCCTTTGCCTCGCCTTTCTTGGCCTTACGTTTGTCCAGCTCATCCTGGAGTTTGGCGAGCTTTGCCTTCAGTTTTCCTATATGATGCTGGGTTGACTTGTTGTAGGGAGTGTCTCTGATCTCCTCCTCGATTTCCTTGATCTGATCCTCAATTGTAACCATACTATCAGCCAAGAACCATTCTCGTTCCCTTCTTTTGATCCATCGCCTCTTCCAGGTTCTCTGGTGTTGTTATAATTACCTCATTACCACCGTTTTCCAGAAAATTGATGGCAGACACTATCTTTGGGCCCATACTACCAGGAGGAAAATGCCCTTCTTTCAGGTACTTTGTAGCTTCTGCAACTGTCATATGGCTCAGATATTCCTGCTGGGACTTTCCAAAATTAATTGCCACGCACGGAACATCTGTTAGCATGATAAGCATATCGGCGTTGATACTGGTTGCCAACACTGAAGATGCAAAATCCTTATCAACAACTGCCTCGGCACCTATTAATCCCTGTTCTGTTTTAATAACGGGAACACCGCCTCCACCTGCGGCAATTATTATGTTTCTATCATCTTCTCCCTGAACCAGTCTCTTTATTGTCTCGCACTCGACAATTTCTTTGGGCTCTGGGGAAGGGACCACCCTCCTAAATCCCTGTCTAGCCACATCCTCCATCATGGTCCATCCTTTTTTTCTAGCCAATCGCTCAGCCTCGCTTTCTGGATAGTAGGGGCCTATTGGTTTTGTTGGATTCTCAAAAGCATCATCGTTTGGGTCCACCACGACCTGGGTGATAAGGGATGTAACCCTTGCCTTGATCCCAATTTTTTTGAGCTCATTCAGCAGAGTCTGTTGTATCATGTATCCTATCTGGCCCTGTGATTCTGCAACACACACATCCATTGGCATTACAGGTGCTATGCCCTCTGCTATGTCGTTTCTGAGAAGAATGTTGCCAACCTGGGGGCCATTCCCGTGGGTTATAACCACAGTAAAATCTTTTTTTATCATGTTTGCGATATGACTGCACGTTATTCGAATATTCTCAAGCTGGGCCTCTGCAGAGCCGGTTTCATCGGCCTCCAAGATGGCATTTCCTCCAACTGCAATCACAGCCATTTTTCCCATGAAAGGTGTCTCCTTTGAAATTCTATCTTTGGCATAATAATCATCACGATCGCGGAATTCGAATTATCCTCCCCAACCCCCCCGGACCAAATGGTATTCATCCAACTGTTGAATCTTATGCCTAGTGAATTCGATTGCGGCGATTGCAAACATGATGGCAAGCATTAGGCCCAATAGTGATTGCATGGATGCAAAGAGGTTGAAAGTACTGTGCATCAGCACAGCTAAAAAGTAGTATGGCAGGATGTAATGTCCTTTTCCCAGTATCTTCTTCTTGCCAATACCGTAGCCTGTTGCAGATGTTGCACTTGCGTGCAAGAGTGCGCTTGAAATACTTCTTACGATCATAGTGGCTATAAAAACATCGTAGCCTTGTTGCAGTGCCAAATATCCATAGAGCACATTCTCAGTGGCAGCAAATCCCAGCCCCACAGAAGCGCCGTATATTAGACCGTCCTCAACCTCGTCCAGTTCATTTCCCGCTGATCTTACGCCGATGCCTTTTGCAGCCTCCTCGGCCAAAGGAGCGATTATACAGACCAAAAACAGTGTGGAATAGCTCTCGTTCTCTGAGATGGCATCGTACAACCTGTCGGGCAGGGCTATATTGAATAGTACAATCAAAATTACAGAGAAGAGAATGCCTAGAATCACCCCAAAAACAGCACCCCAAACAAAAGTTTTAGCTATTACACTCCAGGGTTCACGTTCATATCTTTCAGTGTTCCTTATCCAAATTATATAGGCTATGGAAGGAAGAAATGCAACTGCAAAAAGGATGATGTAAATCATCCATGCGGAGCCATTCATTGCCAGAACCGACCTTTGGATTAGTATTTGCGTATTTAAGCATTTGGGGAATTTTATATCCATTAAAATCTGGTTCATTTTTAATATAATTATTGGAATTTAAATACGGTATCAAGTATTTATCATAAATTAGTGCTTAATTTAACATTTTAAACATGTTTTGCCTTATTTGCCAAAATTATCAAATGTACATATTTATGAAATAACGTATATATGTAAACATCGAATTCTTTTTCGCAGATTTA
Organism: Thermoplasmata archaeon; assembly: GCA_020348445.1. GTDB lineage: Archaea > Thermoplasmatota > Thermoplasmata. Next base: position 2,179,880 of record CP070751.1, on the reverse strand, counting down.
TAAAACCCCTGTTAGGGGGAAGGAGGCCCGAATATGAAAAAATATTTAAATAGGATAATAGCAAGTGCGCTGGTAATATGGATGGTTTTTGCGGGATTAGCTGTTGTAGAATGGACCATGCCCCAAGCAAAAGGGCACATAGTGGATGATACAGGAGATCCCCTGCAGTTGTACAGCTACTACAATCCTACAGCATTTACGGACATTACTTTGGATACCTGGATATCAGGACCTGCAGATGCCACCGAATGGGACGACGCATATGTAAGACAGATTACTATGTACGATTTTGAGGTAGCAGACCCTGATTATCTTAGATGTAATTTGTTTATCCAAAACGATGATAATTTTCTCTATATAGGTGTCGTTTATCAGGCTTCAAATACAGGTGCATCCAACGAGGTCCGTCTTTATTTTGAGGAGGGTAATCAGGCAGGCAGGTACGATGGTCCTCATGATGATACCCTATCAAATGGAAATGAGAACATGCTCAGATCTGATAGGAGTAGCAATATGTGGGATCGTTATTGGAATGGGGGTTCATGGGTTGATGATCCGGATGCGGTAATAGACGCAAATATCGGCATAGGTTGGGGTGCAAGTTATCTAAGATGGGAATGGCGAATTCCTTTGGATGGAAAGGAGGATACAGGGGGCTCCGGTTCCGATTTGAACGTGGTCCGAGATGACGAGATCGGATTTTTCATAGAATTGTATGAACCAGGTACAGGCGAATGGTATTACTGGGATTTGACAGGTTCAGATCCAACTGATGTTAACAACTATGCAGACCTGAAACTGGGTGTGATGACAAAGGAGCGCTCTTTCTATGCAACCTATACAGAGACCGCACCCACCATTGATGGTGATATTACAAACGATTTTGGTTGGTCTGACTGTTATCAAAGAGATATCACATTGTCCAATTTCAGAGGGACCACACTTAATTCAACAATATTTATCTGTCAAGATCCTGACTTGATTGGCCCTGTGGGCTACATCTATATCGGAATGATAATTTACGATGATGACAACCACCCCAATGACTATACGAGATTGTATTTTGAGGAGGGAAGTGGTGCTGGACCCTTTGGATCAAGAAACGGGGTTCTTTGCGGTGCAGATGTAGGACCCCTTGGTCCCGAATGGGAGCATTACGAGCAGGTGACAAGCCAAGGTATATACACTGAAGGCTGGTTCGATGCTCAAACAGACGAGGATTGGGAAGATGACAGCACTACACCGATAGCAGATGCCACCGATGACGGCAATGCCGATGCTCTTTACTACAACCCAACAGGAATAGAGGATGACAGATATGAGTTCGAGTTTTTGGTGCCTTACCTACCTGGCTCAGCAGAGCTTGTGAACGGTGTTTACGACCTTTGGCTTACTAACCATGACTTAATTGGAATGCTCATAAGATTCTATGATTTTAACATGCCAGCAGGTGAGCAAAACTTCTATTGGGATAGAACAGTTAATGTCGATAAGATACAGACCCAGGAAACAGCAAGCGACCTGTACATAGCTCCAGGATGGGCTTACCTTCAGACAGGGTGTGCCTGGGTTCGCCTTGTATCACCTGTGGATGGAAGCACGGTAAGCGGGAACGAGTACAACTTCAGAATAGACGCAGATGATGAGGATCCCGCAATAGGTGATGATATAAATTTCGTGGGCTTCCAGATCGAGGGAGAGACAACATGGACCTCCCTATCCCAGAGACAAGCAGGAAGCTACATATTTGAGACAACTTGGGACACCACAAAATATGATAACGGGATATACAACCTCAGAATAGTGGCTCAGGACAATGATGGTGTTACCATGTGGCGTACAATCACGATTGCCATAGTCAATCCCACATCCACTGCACCTCCCACAGGAGTTGTGATCAACGCCCCACCAGCAGGAATAATCTCAGGTACGCAAAATGTCATTGTCACGGCTTTAAACGCGGACAGGGTGGAGCTTTACGTGGACGGGGAGTATGTCAACGATATGGCACCCACTGGGAATCCCGACGAGTACTCCTACAATCTTAATACCAAGAATTATGATGACGGGTACCATCAGCTAAGGGCCAGGGCAATAAACGGAGCAGGCGAAAGTTCGGGTTACGAGACGTACACATTCGATAACTGGGATGACCTTCTATCAGTGGCAATCATGCAACCCAGTGCTGGCGAGGCTCTAAGCGGTGTTTATACTGTTTATGTTGACTTTGAAGATGACGACCAGGACAACTCGGCTTATCCTGGACCAGGATACGCAGAGCTTTATGTGGACGGAGTTTTGGCTGTGGTGGAATACACAGAAGTGGAGTGGCCTGTTGACAATTGGGGTTACGAGATAACACTGGATACTGTATGGTTCCAGGACGGCTCCCATACAATAAAGACCCTGATATATGATCCCGAAGGTAACTCCCTGGCCGATACAGTCCTTGTGAACTTCGTAAATGAACCCACGCTGCAGATAATGCAGCCTGCTTCAGGGGAGGTTATTTCGGGTACAACCTATCCTTTGACAGTCAAGGTAACTGATCCCAACGGTGATCCCATCGTTGATGACATCAACAATCCACAGTTCCGAGTTGATTACGGCATGTGGTACGATATGGCAAACACGCTTTCCATAGGTTATGTGATCATATCAGAGGTAATGTACGAGCATCCCGTGGCCACAGCTGAATGGATAGAGCTTTATAATCCCACCGCATCCGTTGTCAATCTAGCTGGACTGACACTTTCCGATGACGCAGGTGCCTTCTTTGTATTCCCTGGTGGTGCTACGATACCAGCCTATGGTATAGTGGTGGTCGCAATAAATGCAGTTTCATATGAATCTGTGTACGGATATCCCCCAGACTATGATGCTGGATTGGGTGCAGAGAGGCTTGATGATACAGGGGATTTCGTTGAATTTGCAGCAGCGACGGACTCGGTTTACTGGGAGGATGTAATCCCAGGATGGTCTATTTACGCCTCCCCCACAAGAACCATTCAGCGCAATCCTTATATCGACAGCGATTTGGAATCTGACTGGCTTTCCGATGTTTCAACGGTGACTCCAGGTGTTGCAGCACCTGTTTTTTATACCGCCACGTTTGACACAAGCACGCTCAGTGACGGTCCACACGTTGTAGAATTCCAGGCAACAGATGCAACTGGTGCAGTTGCCACTGGTTCAGTTAACGTAATTGTCGACAACATCCTGTTGGATTCCATAGTGATTCTAGATCCTGCACCAGGTGAAAATATCAAGAATATGTACACTGTGAGTGTTGATCCATATCCAGAAAGCGAAGCACATTATGCAGAGCTCTATGTGGATGATACCTTTGCGGCCTTCGACGGAGTTTTGGATGGATCAGGTAATTTCGAATTCTCTCTTTTAACCACTGGCTATTCTGATGGAGCTCATAATCTCAAGGTAATGGTTTACGACCTTTATGACAATTCCATAGTGAACACGACCTCCATACTAATCCAAAACGAACCTTCCCTGTACATTGTCCAGCCAAAGGCAGGTGAGGTCATAAGAGGCATCTATGAGATGAACGTAAGTGCAGTTGACACCGATGGCATATTGGATGATGAGAGCCCAAGACCAAGGTACAGGGTAGACGGTGGAACAACCTGGTATGACCTGGATTTGATTAGCGGGACTTCAAATTATGTTTCAGATTCTGGACAGTTTGATACCACCATGTTAACTGAAGGGACCCACACCATAGATTTTGAGGTGATGGATAATGGTCCATATGGAATCACCACCATAGTAAGCGTTGACGTTATAGTGGATAACAGCCGTCCAACAGGTTTTGTTGTTCTCCCCAGTTCAGACCAGTATATAGAGGACACATATACGTTCAGCATTATGGCAAACGACAACCTGGATGTGGATTATGTGGAAATCACCTTCGATAATGTGGGTGGATCGGACATCTGGAACCTGGGAACCAAAAGGGCAACTTACAACAGCTTCACAGGATACTATGAGCTCACAGTGGTAACAACGCAATACACAGATGGAGTAGCAAGGGTTGATATAGATATATACGACAGGGCTGGAAATGTGAACGATCCTGCCTCTCCAATAATTCTCGATTATTATATAGATAACAGCGAGCCTATATTGACCATCACAAGCCCGAGTGACGATGAGTATGTATCAGATACCACAAGCTACATCAACGCAACTGCTACAGATGGAGCATATACTCCCATTGTAGAATACAAGGTGGACACAGGTTCTTGGAACCTCATGGGAGGAGGCCCTGCCCTCTGGAGTAGTATATGGGATACAACAGGATACAGGGCAGGGGAACATACAATTACAGTCAGGGCCAGGGACACTTTGAATCACATATCACAACAAACAGTGAACGTTATTGTGGACAATAACAATCCCATATGCAGCATACTCTCACCTGTTTGGGGTCAATTTATCGAAGGTACACTCACAGTCAAGGTCCACGCGTCGGACACAGTTGGTATCGATCATGTTGATATCACCATCTTTGGATCCACAGTAACTGCCACCTACAATTCTGGCACAGGATATTATGAATATGTCGAAAGCACGTCAGCCCATGTCGACGGTATTTATGATCTGAGCGCCACAGCATATGATTTTTCAGGCAGGACTATAACCGACGGCCCCGTAACTTTCAAGATCGACAACAACGAACCTCAGTTGACAATAAACCAGCCTCTGTACGGTGAGTATGTTTCTGATATTTGCCCGGTTATTGTGGATGCCAACGACACATTTTTGGAAAAGGTGGAGTATAAGATAGACAACACCAACTGGGTGCTGATGCTTCCCATATCATCATGGGTTGGATATTGGGACACAACAAACTATGCAGATGGAGAACACACATTGACAGTCAGGGTTACAGATAATGCCTCGCACAAAGTGGAGCAATCGATTATTCTGATAGTGGACAACAATGATCCGACTCTGACCATTCGTGCACCGATACCCGATGAGTACATCGGTGAAACGTATACATTCCAGGTGGCAACAATGGATGCAGTTGGTGTTGATTATATCGAGATAACGGTATTTGGAATGACCACCACCATGTCCTATAATCCCTTGACCGGATATTATGAATATACTGCAAACACATTTACTGAGACAGATGGATCCTACGATGTCAGCATGACAGTTTACGATCTCTCGGGTAAGTCAACAAGTGTTGGACCCAGGAACTTCTATGTGGACAACAATGCACCGCAATTGGTAATAAACAATCCCGTGGATGGAGAGTACATCGAAGGTAATTATGATGTGAGTGTTACATCTACAGATACCTTTATCAGTGCTGTGGAGTACAAGGTGGATACAACGCAATGGGTGGCCATGACAGGACCTGAGCCCACCTGGACAGAGGTTTGGAACACGATCCTGTACACAGATGGAGAGCATACCCTGACAATCAGGGCGCATGATGCTGCGGGTCATACCACAGAGCAGTCAGTGGATGTAATAATAGACAACAATGATCCTGCTATCACCATTAATACTCCCATTGGGGGTCAATACGTGGAAGGGGTATTCACCTTCCAGATTGCTGCTGATGACTCACCGCAAGTGGAACATATAGGCATTGATTATGTGGAAATCACTGTTTTCGGATCAACACAATTGGCCACTTACAATGCACAAACAGGGTATTACGAGTACACAGCTAGCACATACACTATTACTGACGGCCCCTACGATGTGAGTGCAACAGCCTATGATCTATCAGGCAAATCTGCAGTTGCACAACCTGTGAATTTCAATGTTGACAACAATGCGCCAAATTTGGTGGTAAATCATCCTCAAAATGGCGAGTTCATAGAGGGGAATTACACCATAAATGTTACTGCTACGGATACATTCATCTTATCAGTGGAATATAGAATCGACATGACGAACTGGATAGCAATGAATCCCAATGTTGATGGCTATTGGGAAGCGGAATGGAACACCAATTTGGAAGTTGATGGGGGTCATAGAATCAGTATCATGGCAATCGACCATGCTGGCAGGACAACAGAGCAGTATGTCGATATCTTTGTGGACAACAATGATCCAACATGCACCATAGTTTCACCTGCCCCCGATCAGTACGTTGAAGGCACATTCATCTTCCAAATCGCAGCAATTGACGGTGTGGGAATAGATTACGTTGAAATCAGTGTTTATGGTATGCTCGTAAACGCCTCTTACAACATGCAGACAGGTTACTTCGAATTCCCCCTTGATACTAGGCTGGAAGCAGAGGACAATGTGAGGAATGTTTCGGCCTGGGCATATGATCTCTCTGGCAAGATGGTTTCAGACGGCCCTGTTAGCTTCAAGGTTGACAATCACGCACCAGTTCTGAAGATAATCTACCCAGAAAATGGAGACTACATTTCAGGCGAGATATTTGTGAACATATCTGCGCAGGATGCATTTATCGGGCCTCAGGAGTACAGCATCGATGACAAGGGTTGGGAGCCCATAGTCGTGCCATGGAACACTTCTGCCACAATTGACGGGTGGCACACTCTTTCTATCCGGGTTTTCGATATGATAGGACATTTGACACAGCAGACAATCAATGTGTACGTTGACAACACACCTCCAAAATGCTCCATAATTTCCCCTGTGGAGGATCAATTCATAGAGAAGATCTACACTTTCGAAATCTCGGCAACAGATTATGTGGGTGTGGATTACGTTAACATCGAAGTGTTCGGCCTAACCATGGAGCTACCGTACAACAGCGAGACCGGATATTACGAGTACAGCATCGATACACGGACAGTAGATGATGGAGTCTACGTCATCAACGCCACGGCCTTCGATGACTCAGGAAAATGGACAGACGCAGAAGCCATTTCCTTTTGCGTGGATAATACACCCCCAGATTTGACCATAAACTCCCCTTCAAATGGTGAATACGTCTCAGATGAGATAATAATCGATGTTTTGGTGAGCGATACATTTGATTATACAGTGAAATACACTGTGGATGACAGCGGTTGGGTGCCCATTGAAGATCCCTTTAACACCACTTTGGTAAGCGACAACGAGCATTTGATCACTGTACAAGCCGTGGATGAGGCAGGTCATATAACAGAGAGGGGTGTGACAGTTATAGTGGATAATATCGCCCCTGAACTTGTGATCTTGGAGCCAAACAACGGAACCCATGTAAGTGATGAACTTTTAGTTAGTGTCTATGCAGGCGGCGGTGTGCGGAGAGTGACAATGAGCATTGATGACAATGCAGAGGTTGAAATGGTTACAGTTGGAATCAATGCTCCATATGAGACCACCATCGATACCTTAGAGCTTGAGGATGGCCTTCATACGATATATGTCAATTCAATTGACTTCACAGGCCAGGAATCAAATCGTGAAACCACAGTGTTCGTTGACAATACAGGCCCCTCGATAATGTTGGTAAATCCCGCTCCTTTTGCCACCAAGGCCAGTCATATCAAATTCATTGTGAATGTAAGCGATGATACGGGAATTGCTGGGGTCTATATCAACATAGACAGCACCACCTGGAGGGCAATGATATATGACAATTATACCGGTAACTATACATTCAGCTGGTTCACAACAGAGGACGATAATCGAGCCTATTACTACGAGATTAAAACTGTGGATACCTTGGGTAATGAGCAAATGTTTAGAACCAAAGTGAATGTGGACAATCCCCAAAGTCTGTGGCGCGCATTTCAGGAGAACCTGGCAGGCATCGGCTTTCTCTTTTTGCTCTTCTTCATAGTACTTTTGTTCGTATTGCTTAAAGTGGGAAAATTACAGGCATGGTACAGAGAGGAGAAGAAGCCCCCAAAGCCTCCAAAGGAAGGAAAAGGCGGTGGAAGGTTCAGAAGTAGATTAAGCCGAAAAAATAAAGTGAAAGGGGGAGAGTCAGAGGCAAAGGTTGCAGAAACAGAGGATTTTGGAGGAGAGGAGGACTCTAAATTGCATTACCCTCCTCCTCCACCTCCCGAAGAGGATGGAAAATCACTTATGGAATCCATCAATGATATCGAGATTGGGGATGATGAAGGGGTTCCCAAAAAAGGACCATCCATTCCCTCTCCTGAGGCCAAACCCACCATAGCAGAGGAAGTAGAGGCCGCAAATATCGAGGATTCAAATGTGCATAAAGATAGCGGGACAACAAAGTCCTATGGAAAAAAGAAGAAGTTATGGAAAAAAAGGAAGGGAAATTAGGAGGCATAATCAATGGTTAATTGATTTTGAAGGGATTAAGAAAAAACGGATGATGTATTAACATGCAGAACTCAGTATACAGCACGAACAGTGGATTTGCAGGAACTTCACGACATTTTCTAATTGCTACAGTGCTGTGTGTTGTTTGTTTTTTTTTATTAATGTGTTTTCTTCTTGCCACACCTGCCAAAGCGCATCCATTCCTCGAAGTTGAGAAATCGGCAGAGCCTGATTCTATATGGCCCGCACAAAGCGAAAACGAGCCCAATGAGGCAATCGTTACCATAAAGGTCAATGCCAAAGGTGATCCTGCCGCTGCAATTGATGTTGTTTTTGTAATGGACTCCTCTGGCTCCATGGGCGAAAGCGACCCCACCTATCTGAGGGTAGAGGCCACCCAGAATTTTGTGGACAAGATGATGGCTCCTGACAGGGCAGCAGTTGTGAATTTTGCATCCAATGCCACTTTAGTTACCGATTATGCGGGGCATCTATCTGGAGATTATACAGGGATAAAGAAGAACCTGGCCATAATCACATCAGGTGCCGGAACAAATATCGACGAGGCTATAAATCTATCTGCCTTAGAACTGATAGAATATGGCGATCCACATAAAACTCTACTTATGATCTTGCTTACAGATGGAAAGCCGGATGCTCCTGGACACCCCGAAAACGGTAATGTTACATTTGAAACAATGCAATTTGTAAAAGATTCAAATATAATGATATATACCGTTGGTCTGGGCTCGGATCAGGACTCTGATCTGCTTCGATGGATCGCAAATGAAACCCAGGGTGAGTATTTTTCTGCATCAGAGGCCCAAGATCTCTTTCAAATCTACGAGACCATCTCAGGACGCTTTTTGACAAGGATTGCAGGAAGAGATATTGAAGTAATTGATATTCTACCCTCACATATTGAATATGTTCCAGGTTCATTCTCAAATACCAGCATGCAAATAAAATACAATCCAAATGGAATAACAACCTTCGTTTGGAACATAAGTAGAATGCTTCTTTCTGAATCCTGGCAGGTTTCATATGAAATTGCTACGACACAGCGCGGGGAAGTGCAAATCGGGGTGTACCCCACAGCAGGAATCCATTATACAACTTGGGACTATCAGGAGGATTTTATTCCGTTTCCTGATGTGAGAATTTATGTGGTTCTGCCTCCTCCTGTTCCCCCTCCCCCTCCGCCCCCACCGCCACCTCCTCCAGCCGTTCCTCCTCCTCCCTTAGAATTTTTCCCAATGCCAGCTCCTCCTGTATCGGCAGGCATGATGACCCAGGTAAGCCTGAGTCAGGTTGGGCAGCCAGCAGGTTGGCAGGCATTGTTCGCACCTTTTGCAGCCATGAGTTTGAGGGAGGTGAGCAAGGTAAAAAGTCTTGGGGTGAGGGTTGGTATTGCTAATAGACTGGCCAGTGTCAAGGCGGAAATGGAGGCGCGCAAAGCCAGTAAAAGGTGGTTCAGATCAATATGAAATTGAAAAATATCGTGATAACCTCAGTACTTGCACAATTGACTGTGATTCTTGTATGTTCATTTAGTGTTCTGGGAATGTGGCAGGGCACGGAGTTTAACGACAACCTAGCTTTGAGTTTTACACCTACAAGTCCCCATAATCTCGAACCTGTGAATGTAACCATAACCTCTACTAGCACCTCCCAACAGATCAACTCCGCATATTTATTCTGCAACTTCACAAGAGATGGTGTCGTAACCCAGGGAGGATACACTTTTGAATACGCGAATTCTGCCCAAACTAAGATGTACTGTTTAATACCAGGTTATCAAAATACAGGCGACACATCTGTAAACTTCTATACTGTAGCTTATGACGAGATAAACGTCCCAATATACTCCCAAGAGTTTTCATATGAAGTGGCTAGAAACGGTTCCTGGAGCGGGGGCACCTTTGAAGAAAATATCATTGTGAACATGGAGCCTGAGAATCCCAATCCCTATCAGAGTGTGGGAATCAGAATCCAATCCATATCCTCTGATGTCCCCATAACAAGCGCCACGATTTCATGGGAAATCGAAACTCCAGGAAGAGCAACTCGGAATGGTCATGCATCATTCAATTCCATAAGCCAAACGTTGATGAACGCTACAATCCTTGGGTATGAGGGGGACTCCAATGTATCATTTAATATAACGGCGTTCGATCAGTATTATTCTTCAATTACCTCCCCTATATATCGATATTCCGTGGGTCCGTCCAATACAATCTACATCTATGACATGGTAATCGAGGTGTTGGATCAATACCAACAACCTGCATCTGGGGCCTCAGTCACAATAATGAACGATACAGGCATAGTATATACGGGTCTGACCAACGCCAAGGGCCTCCTTATGGCTCCCGAAATGTTCCATGTTGGGGATTATGTGATAGAGGTGGAATATGACTCGAGAACGCAGACAAGGGAGATTACAATTCCGTATGAAAACAACAACCAGATAACATTCTCCTTCAAGGCAAAAGCTGAGCCGGTGCGGGAGTTTGTGGGATTTCCCAATTGGTACGATTATGCGGGAATTATAGGTGCCCTGTTCATTCCTCTTGCATTTTGTTGGGTGTTCTATAAGAAACAGCGAAAGAGGCTGCTTGAGCTTACAGAGAAGAAAAAAACCTTTGGTAAGGGTAACGAAGAGGAAAACCAAGGCCTAAGAACCAAGTTTTGGGACATATTTACCAAGGAAACAAAGCATCCCAGGATCATAACTCCCATAGCCTTTTTCATGCTCGGCGTTTTTGGTGCGGTTTTTATTCCATTTTATCCCTGGTGGGTGATTCTGATCATTTCCTTGTTCGTTGCCGTGGTTGCGTATAAATTCCCATATTCAGCACTGCTTTTGTTAAGCCTGTTTATTACAGGATCCGCTGCCTATCAAAGCCCTGAGTTCGGCCTGGTGTTTCTGGTATTCAGCCTCGTTGTAATGCTCTGCTCGTTCTACGATTGGAAGTTCGGGTATCTGGTTTTTCTCATGATTTTCCTATCCAAATTCGGCGTACCCTTCATCGTCCCTGTATTCACGATCATGGTCTTTTCCACATTCCTGGCAATAGCGGTTTCCATGTGCGCAGGTGTATTTCTAATTCTACTGGTTAGTGCCAGCAATTATCATGTGATGGGTCTTATGGCTGGAGCTGATCACCCAACAGCTTTCATGATTTTCTCAAAACCCGTGGTCTCCAACTTTACCCCAGGCACCTTAGCAAGTGTCATGTGGGATGTAGGACTTGCAGAAAGTGATATAATAGGCTCGGTTCTTGCAGAGGGTTTTGCAACATCCATGCTTCCGTTCTTCGTTCTCGCAGCCTGGTGTTTCGGTATATTTTTGCTATCCTACCTCATTGATTCGAAAAAGCGTCTGAGCTTCACAAAATTGACCGAATGGCTGGCCTATCCTTTTACAAGCTGGAAATTCAGGGAGGTTACAATGTTTTCCATCTGCACCATAGTACTTTCTTCCTTTGCCGCAATTTACTGGTTTGGCTACCTCAATTCAACTGAAATGCTGGTTATGATGGGAACCACACTAATATTTATCGGTGCAGGTTGTGCAATTTACACAACAGTTGTTACGAGCTTTGTAGTTAGGGAGATGTTCAGGGAGTACTTCACAAGCAAGGTGGGGGCAAGTACAGTGGGTGCCAGGGTCAGTGAAATGGCTGATTTGGGAAAGACCACATTCGATCAGGTGGGGGGATTGGAAGATGTGAAAATGGACATAAAAGAAAGCGTGCTAGTTCCCCTACTAAGACCCGATATTGCCGAACAATTCGGAGTGGAGCCTGCAAAGGGTATACTTCTTTTTGGAGCCCCAGGGTGTGGAAAGACACTTACTATGAAGGCCCTTGCCACGGAACTTAACGTGGAAATGTTCACTGTTAAATGCGGGGATCTGATGTCCAAGTGGTACGGCGAGAGCGAAACAAGGATGATGACCCTGTTTAAGACTGCAAAGGAAAGAAAACCGGCCATCATATTCTTTGATGAAATCGATGCAGTAGCAAAACGCAGGGACCTTTACTCTGCAGATGATGTTACGCCCAGGCTGCTGTCCATTATGCTCTCCGAGCTGGACGGTATGGATAAGGCAACAGGTATAATAATCGTGGGCTCCACAAACAAACCAGAATTAATAGATCCCGCGTTGCTTCGTCCCGGTAGGTTCGATAAGATAATCTATGTCCCTCCTCCAGATTATAAAGAAAGAATAGATATATTGAAGGTGCATCTAGCTGGAAAACCTCTTGCCGAGAACATAAACCTAAATACCTTGTCAAAGAGGACAGAGGGATTTTCAGGAGCTGACATGGCCAATTTAGTAAAGGAAGGAGCAACAAATGCCATGCGCCGCTCCATGAAAACCAAGCAGCTTACAACCATAACCCATAAGGATTTTCTTGATATTTTGCCCAGAATCAAGCCCAGCATATCACTAACCATGAAAGAGGAGTACGAAAGGATAAAAATGCGCTACGAAAGAAAGGTTCATGATGTAGTAAGGGGAGAAAAAAAGGCCATTGTAACACTTGATAAGGTTGCTGGTCTTACAGATATCAAGAAACAGCTTAGGGAATCGGTGGTTATGCCCTTAACAAAAAGGAAGCTCGTGGAGAAGTTCAAGTTGAAAACAGGCAGGGCGATTCTTCTTCACAGCCCCCCTGGCTGCGGTAAGAGCTATCTAATGAAGGCAATTTCAAATCAATATAGCATTCCCCTTTCAGAAATAACGGGAAGTGAGCTTCTAAACGCCATAAATGCCGAAGGCACATTGGCAATCAAAGGTCTTTGGTCCTCGCTTCGAGACATGGCTCCTGCGATCTTGCTCATCTCTGATTTAGAGGCCATTGCATCGCAACAAAACCTTGAGACTGATGAAGGTAAAAAAGCATTGTCCATATTCATGTCAATGTTGGATAACATCCAGCCCAACGATATTATTGTGGTTGTTGGGGCGTCCGAGAATCCCGATGCCCTGGATCCATCGCTTTTTAAGAGAGGAAGATTCGATAAAAAGATATTTGTACCACCCCCTGATATCTCTGTTAGAAAGAAGATTTTTGAGATGAATCTGAAAGATGTTCCGAAAATAGGCAAGATAGATTTTGAGACCCTTGCAAAGGCAACAGAGGGCTTCAGTGGCGAGGATGTTTTTGCAGTTGTGGAGGAAGCAAAGCTTTTGGCTTTAAGCGGAGAGGATATATTTTCTGGACCCGAAAAATCCAAGAAAAAGCCTCTGGGCATTAAAATGTCCCATCTACAGAGTGCATTAAAGAAGGTCAAGCCCTCGGTTATTGAATGGGAGGAAAATATCAAGAAAGCCGAATTGAAATCCGTCCCCCTACCTCCTTTGCCACAAACACCCTTACAAGCTCCTCCCCCACAGGCCCCCAATGTACAAAAACCCCTTGAGAGGCCCCCGCAAACTCCCGCACCTCCTCCCCCCCCTCCACCCTCGGTGATGCTCACGGACGAGGACATAGCTATTATGACAATATCCCAGCTGGAGAACGAGTGCAAGAGCCATGGCTTAAAACCATACGGTAAAAAGGTAGTTTTACAAAAACGGTTAAGTAATTTCATCAAAGAGCATAGAGGTGAATGATCTGGATTGGATGCTTCTGTTTCTCTTACTCGGGGGCTTCGTTATGTTGCTTTGGCTGGGCGTTCCTTTATGGTGGGCCCTGTGCATAATAATATTTTTTGGGCTCATTTACCTTGGATTGAGATACCCCAGGGGAAAAGAGGATTGGCGGTACTCCTTTCAGGAAACCCTCTATGTGTTAATGACCCTAATCACGATGTTCATATTTATTATCGCGATTCAGGCTGCACTTAGGAGCATCGGTGGTAATTTACCATCTGCCATTACCATCCTCACCCTCTTTGTCATAATGCCTTGTATGTTGATCCTTTTTTTACTTGGGTTGTTCTTTCCTGCAGGTAAGCGTCTTCGGTTAAGAAAAACTCAAGGTGCGGGAAAACCCTAGGATAATGGGTCCTTTTCTGAGATTTTGTAACTTAGCTCTTTGTTATATCAAATTAAATTTGCATGAAAAATATCTTCATCCTAAATGGTAAGAACCAAGGCAAATGCCATTATTTAAGCGGTTCTAAGGTAAATTCCGGCATTTCGAAACTTTTAAATAAAGAGAGGGTTAATTAGGTTGCGCAGGAAAATGACTAAGAGTGTATGATACTATCATCAATTTCATTCATTCATGAGTTAATGTTACACCCTTTGAGACAATAAATCGCATTCATTTGGGAAAAACTGAAAATAAGGTTCCCTCTCAAGAGGAGGTGGAATCTGTGTCTCCACTGTATTTGGGTGAGGTCATTTTTCTGAAAAAATCCAATAAAAAGAGGTGAAATACATGAATATAGACCCAAGCACTACAAAGTACCTAATCAGGGCTAGCATAGTCGCAGAAGGTATAGTTGAAAAACCAGATGTTGTAGGTGCTATTTTCGGACAAACGGAAGGGCTTTTGGGAAACGAACTTGATTTAAGAGATATGCAGAAAAGTGGAAGAATTGGAAGGATTGAGGTTGAAATAGGTCAAAACAAGGGCAAATCTGAGGGTGAGATTACCATCCCCTCAAGCCTGGATCAGGTGGAAACTGTCATTCTCGCTTCAGCTTTAGAAACAATAGACAGGGTGGGACCCTGCAGAGCCAACATCGAGATCACCAAGGTCGAGGATGTGAGGTTGGCAAAAAAGAAGAAGATAGTGGAGAGGGCAAAGAGTCTCCTGTCCACACTCATGGCTGAATCGAATCATACAGGGGAAAGCCTCACGGCATCTGTGAGACAATCGGTGCAGGTGGAGGAGATCATCCACTATGGAAAGGATAAATGCCCTGCGGGACCGAACGTTCCCACTTCTGACGCCATTATAGTGGTGGAAGGAAGGGCTGATGTGCTGAACCTCCTCAAACATGGCATAAAGAACGCCATAGCCGTGGAGGGCACCAATATCCCCAGATCCATACAAGACCTCTCAAAGGAGAGGGTGGTCACAGCCTTTGTGGACGGTGATCGAGGTGGAGAACTCATCTTAAGAGAACTGCTTCAGGTGGCTGAAGTGGACTTTGTGGCAAGGGCACCGCAGACCAGGGAGGTAGAGGATTTAACCCAGAAACAGATTATGAAGGGATTGAGAAACAAGATACCTGCCGAGCAGTATGTGGAGATGTACGGTCTGGAGGGTATCGAATTGCCAGCAGCCACAACAAAATCCGAAGAAAGGGTTCCACAAGGCCCCCAAACAACAAAAAATCAGAAGAACAGAGGGGTAAAACCACCAGCCAAAAGAGGGGATACCACCAGTAAAAGGCCAGCAAAAAACGATCAGAAAACCAAGATACTGTCCGAGGAACAGAAAAAATACAAGGGAATTTTAGGCGAATTGTCAGGCACATCCAAGGCCAAGATGTTAAATCCATCAGGTTCAGTGGTGGATGAGACCCCTGTAAGAAATCTGGCTGAAACCCTGAAAAAATCCTCAAGTGATGTCAAAACACTGATATTCGACGGAATCATCACTCAAAGATTGATCGACATTGCCACAGAAAAGGGTATATCCACAATTGTGGGTAGTAAATTGGGGAACGTGGCGAAACAGGTGACATCTATTGAAATTATTACCAAAAATGATTTGAACTAAAACACCTTATGCACATTGGCAATATCTTGATAAGATCGAATGAACCTCATAGATCAGATAGTAATATAATGAGTGGGAAATGGGGTCGAATCAATGGCACAGAAGTCGAAGACTGCAAAGAAAAGTACGGACGAATCAAAAGTCCTGTACCTTGATAGTATCAGTACAACTGCTGATATTCAGATACCCCAGGATCCGCTTCAGAGGGTAATAGGTCAGGATGAAGCCGTGAACCTGGCTTATGTGGCGGCGTCGCAAAAGAGGCATTTTCTACTAGTTGGCCCTCCCGGTACAGGAAAATCCATGATCGCTCAGGCTTTGTCGTTGCGATTGCAACCCCCCACAGAGGAGGTGAGGGTGGTTCATAATCCCGAAAATCCTGAAAGGCCCTTTATTGAGGTGAAGGGCAAAGATGATGTCTACAAGGAGCGGGAGACTTGGGAATTTGCAGAGGGAGAGCTCATCGATCCCAAGGAGGCCCCCATCAATGTTGCCGAGAAATTGGGCTACAAGTGCATGAGCTGCGGCGCTTACTCCTCTGCCTCCGAACGTTTCTGTCCAAAATGCGGTGAGATTAAAATCACACAACAGAAACACTCTGACAATCCGTTCAGTGATATTTTCGGAGGCTTAATCGAAGTAACAGTTGGAACCCTGGGTAAGAAGAACGAAAGGGTGACCACAACAAGAAAGCGTTTCGGCAAAGAAGAGGTCGTGGTGTTCGAAAGAGCAGGAAAGAGGATCAAGGTACTGGACCAAAAAGCCCTTGAAAAACGCAGGGAGTTTGAGAAGGTGGACCCAAGGAAGGTTCTGGTTCCCCTGGAAAGAAAGCCCGTAGTCCTTGCAACAGGGGCCAGTGAAACAGAGCTTTTGGGGGATGTGAAACACGATCCCTACGGAGGACATCCTCAGCTAGGTGTCCCACCCTTTGAGAGGGTCGTGCCAGGTTCTATTCATGAGGCACATGAGGGTGTTTTATTTGTTGATGAACTTCCCCATCTGGGGCATTTGCAGCGGTACATACTCACAGCCATGCAGGAAAAGCGTTTCCCTATAACGGCGAGAAATCCTCAGAGCGCAGGAGCCAGTGTTAAGGTCAACGGTGTGCCCTGCGATTTCATATTTGTGGGAGCCTGCAATATTCAGGATCTTCCCAGTATTCTATCCCCATTAAGATCGCGAATCATAGGTTCAGGATATGAGATACTGGTTGAGACAACAATGGAGGATTCAGAAATAAACCGCAGCAAGATGGCTCAATTCGTTGCCCAGGAGATAACCATGGACGGCAAGATCCCCCACGCGACAAAGGACGCTGTTTTGACGATAATTGATGAATCATTAAGAAGGGCTAAGGAAATCGATAACAGAAACCATGCATTAAGCCTGCGTCTTAGGGAGTTGGGAGGGCTCATCAGGGCTGCAGGCGATATCGCGGTGATAGAGGAATCAAAGTTCATTTCTGCAAAACATATTAAAAAGGCAATGAAACACAGCAAGACCATTGAAGAACAGATAAAAGAGAGACACGGCTCGTACTATGCTGGTCTCTCCACGGATATTTCCAGGTCACAGAAGGAAACGAGCCCATATCATTATTGGAACCAATATCCGTATGATGATAAAAGAGGTTATGAATAAGGGCCACTTATCGAAGTTTACAAGGCTTTTCTCATTAGGTACCCTGCCTCGCCATCCTCATAGTAGGACGGTAGAAGTGATATTACATCGAAGCCTTGGTTGTTGTAGAATCGCAAGGCGCTTTCGTTTGAAACCCTTACCTCCAGGCTCACAGATTTTATATCCGCGATAAAACATCTTGAAATGAATTCCGAAAGTAACATGGTCCCTATTCCCTTCCCCCTGTGTTCCGGACGAATCGCCATAAGCAATATCCTCGCTTCTTTTGGTGCGGAAATAGCAGCCACAAGAACTCCCACAACACCCCTTTCATCTTCAACCACCAAAAAACCTCGTTTCCACCTCTCGAAGAGGGAAATATAAAATTCAGGATTATAGTTCCTATTGAATGTCTCGACAACCAAGTTCGAAACATGCACGAGGTCTTTTTCACGAAAATCCCGAATCAACATCATCGGTTCCGAAAATACACTCTTAAATAATATAAATAACGGTCTTTGGGTGCTATTTAATTGTTTCAAGCTGCGAGATTATGTTCCATATTAGCGTTCTACCGTGTAGAGGTATGTTTGGATCATTTGCCAATTCATCCAAAATAAAAACCGCGCTGGCAGTCCTAAAATCCAAGGCCTCGTTGGCGTTCAAAAGTATCTCTTTTGCTTGGGTTGCCCCGCGTCTTATGTTCCTGGGAACAGACGTGTCTTCGGCGAGCTGGTCCAGAACTTCAATAACTTGATTGAGTCTCGTGCTTGTATCGGACATAAGCTCACCTCGGATTTTAACCGCATCGACACCCATAACGCAAATCACCACTTAAATCTTTTGAATCGTATATGTCCAAATGATTGTTTTTTCGTAAAAACAAGGGGAATTGCCGACAAAATGATAGACCTTTTTATGTGGGATGGTAAAATCAATTTGGTAATTGATAGATGGAAAATAAGAGTGGGAAAATTAAGAGATTGAAAAGGATTTTAGCTTTTTTCTACCATTTTACCTTTGCTTGAGGGAACCTCTTTCCTTGTAGGTGGTAACAACCATCAGGGTTTTTGAGTCTTTTACTCCCTCCAAGGCCCTAACCGAGTTTAAAACGAATTCGTTGCAGCTTTCATAATTCTTGAAATGTGCCTTCAAAATTATATCGATATCCCCGGTGACCAAGAACACATCTTCTACATCCTCATTTTTCGAGAGTTCGCTTGCCAGCTTTTCCACATTCTGCGTATCAACCTTCAATGTTATCATGGCTGTGACCCTATCGTCCCCGTAGTAGTTGGCCAGTACCTTGTCCCTTGTCAATTTGTCATCATCCTGTTCCATGACTATCCCTCTGGATTTAGGTTTATAGCCTTGGTTGCATAATAAATTTTTGCTGGGATAGTCAAAGAAGGGGGATTATTATTAAATAGAATGGCTTTTTTCAATAACCTTAAATCATAAATGCATCGATTTAGATCGTTCATAGATGTACCGCTAAAATAAAGAATTTTTGGCATGATCATCAAAATATGTATCACTATTTGTAATCGGTAAGGTATTAAAAGAATGAACAACGAAATTACATCATCATTTTACCGAAAAATTAAAAAAGGTTATATCCTAAGAAAATCTAAACTTATTTAGGGAAGCCAATAAATGAGAAAAATTCAGTCAGCATTGATATCTTCAATAATCTTTATCAGTTTACTGGGATTTTATACATTTGAGTCGGAAAATGCCGGTGGTGGGGGCGTTAGTATTCCAGGTGGACACATCGCAGAGAACACAACATGGTATCATTCCCAAAGTCCCTACTATATCGAGGGAGATATATATGTTGATGAGAATATTACACTCACAATCGAACCTGGTGTGGATGTGAGGTTCAATGGAGACTATGGACTATTTATTGATGGAAGTTTAAGTGCAGGGGGTTTATCAGAAAGAATGATCAATTTCACCTCCAATATGAGTTCCCCATCTGTAGGGGATTGGAACAGGATTCAGGTTAATTTAACAGGTCACGCAGATATTAATTATTGCAATATCACATATGGCAATTATAGCATTTACTTAAACTATTCCTCGAACAACAAGATAACAAATAGCAACATTTCCTTGAACAGGGTTTACGGTATATACGGGGATAATTCATTTAATAATCGCATCATAGCCAATAATATATTTTCAAACTCGTTTTGGAACATCTATCTCGGCTCATCGTCATATAATGAAATTGTAGATAATAATATTTATTGGGCAGGGGTTGAAAGCGGTATCGGACTCTCTCATTCATCAAATAATAGCATTGCAGGTAATAATATCCATTCTAATGGCCATTATGGCATCTATTTAGAATATTCGTCAAATAATTCAATAATCAATAACAATCTATCCTCAAACCCCAACGAAAATATTTATCTTTTTACGTCTTCAAACCATAATCTCTTTATTAATAACGATATTTCAGAGAGTGCAATCGGAATCGATTTGGACTCATCCTCATATAATATTGTTATGGGTAACAGGATATTTTCAAATCCCCAAATCGGTATCTTTGCCGTTGACTCATCATATAACATCATCACCAACAACAATATTTCGAACAACGAATACGGCCTTTATATATTCGCATCCCATCACAACCAAATATATCACAACAATATTATGGACAATACAAACCAGGCAATAGATGATGAAAACGACAATCTCTGGAACGACAGTTATCCTAGTGGCGGGAATTACTGGTCAGATTTCGATGAGCCAGGAGAGGGAGCATACGACGATTATATTGGGCCAGGACAAGATGTTTTGGGAAGTGATGGTATAGTCGATAAAGGTACGATTGGAGGTGGCGGTAAGAATCCATATGTCATTGATTCGGATTCCCGGGATAACTACCCTTTAATGTATCCCAATTTAGAAAATTCCACATACCTTCAACAAGGTTGGAATCTGATCTCAATTCCGTTTCTGCAATCGAACACATCCCTTCCTGCGGTTCTTAAATCTATTGAAGGAGAATATGATGCGCTCCAGTACTATAACGCTTCAGATAAGAACGATTTATGGAAACACCATCATATTTCAAAGCCTACTCATTTGAACGATTTAAATGAGTTGACCCATAAATTCGGGTTCTGGATTCATATCACAACTCCTGGAGGGACACTTTTCACCTATAGCGGGATGAGACTGTTTCAAAACCAAACGATCATGCTCCACGCTGGCTGGAACATGGTTGGCTATCCTTCCCTCACCAATAAAAACAGAACCAATGCCCTAAACAACCTCACTTACGGTGACCACATTGATGCCATATGGACCTACGACGCCAAAACGCAAAGGTGGATAAAGATTGGAGAATCGGACTATTTCGAGGTAGGGAGAGGATATTACGTCCATGTAAAAACAGAATGTATCTGGGATGTCCCCCTTTAATCCACATAAGAAATTCATAACTTCATTTCTTCTTTTCGGCCAAGCTCTTCTCGAACACCATCTTGGACCACTCATGGATCTTTCTCGCCCTCTTGAAAACCTTCTCATCCACATCAAAATCCTCGCTTGTTCCGTGCTCAAGCTCCCATCGTGATCTTACCAGGATTCTGGCAAAATATGCGATTTGATGCTCGATTTCTGCTTTATCCTTCTTCCCCACCAGTGGCTCAGTCAACATCAGCTCGTGAATGGCGATGGCACAGGTCTTTTCGAGGGTGGAAAGGTAGCGTTTTACCTTATCATCCATTTTGGATTTAACATGCTCTGCAAAGCGGTATTTACCTCTCTCTACACGTTCTATCTTATTTTGCTTCGATAACTTGGAAAGGATGCTCCTCACACGATGGATATCTACTGCGCAGGCCTTCGCAATGTCCTTTGGCGTGAAAATCTCGTCTTTCTTGCTTTGAAAGAAAGTCAATATTCTATTAGTTTCGTCCGTATTATCACCCTCTATGACCATTCATCCAAACTTTTTTGCACCTCATCGCTTCTTGCAGATATAACCTTATCTAGGGCGCTTTTCACCCTGCTCTCAGAGAATTCATATTCATTAACAAGTATTTGCGCAACCTTCTCATTTTGGATTTTTCCCAGGGATATTTTATAATCATCTGTAACATCTGGAGATAAAAAAATGTTTCTTATCTCCTGGAAGTCCTCGATCTCAAGTTCCTTTTCAGTCATCACGGATTCAAGATCCTTATGTTTCTTTATCAGTTTTAATGCCTTTTTGGGACCAATTCCCTTTATTCCCTCGTTGAAGTCAGTTCCGATTAAAATCGCGATGTCCACAAGCTGCTCTCTTGTTATCTCTAAGGTATCCAAGGCTTCGTCCAATCTTACCTCTTCAATCTCCACATTTACATACTCCCTTCGCTTGGGAAGTTTTCGCTTACCTGTTATTGTGAGATTTCTAATAAGTGTGGGGGCACCGAAAAGCAGTGAATCAAAATCTTGTGATGCAGCTGCCCAAACGTGTCCTTTGCTCGCCATGTAGCTTGCTTGAGCCTCACCATCACTAGGTGATTGGACGCATGGGATTCCCAGGTATCCCAATAGCTCCTTTGAAGCATCCACCATTTCCTGGGTTAGCACTGAGGTTCTTTGGGCCTTGGATTTTGCCCTCTCCAGGTCGCCTTCTGCCAATGCCTGCTCCCACTCCTTCTTGGCCTGTTCCTTTGCAGATCTTCTTTCTTCTAGGGTGTCACTTTTAAGCTCATGGGGCTTCCCGTCGAAAACATAAACCGGCTTCACACCCATTTCCATGAGATTGGTGGTTCTGTACAGTAAACCCGCAAGATGGGATGTGCATCTTCCCTTGGAGTCCGAAAGGGGTGTGCCGTCAGGCTGCCTTATTATCGAAAGGAACTGATAAAGGGTATTGTAGGCGTCGATTGCCACCCACTTGCCCGCAAAATCAGATAGACTTCTTTTCTTTTTTGGAACTATATCAGATATATTAACTCCCATCTTCCCACAGAGCCCCTTATGGTTTTTGGGTATTAGAAAATTTTCGTTAATTTACATATAGCTATGAATGAGGTAAAATGGTATATTTAGGGTAATAACCAAATAACGTTTTAATAGGTGTTACGACCTATTGCCCATCGTAGGGTAGGTTTACAAGTCAACCGTAAAAATAAAGAATCTTCAAGACAAATACCTCCTTGGGAGAATCTCATCTAGGTGTAAATCATGGCAGGCAAAATCGATAAGATGAAACGTCTAAGACTGGTCGGGGATTTTTTAATGCTCGGTTCTTTTCTTATGTTGATTTGGCTGTTTTTATCGGCTTATCTCTCCAATGATTACCGCACAACTGTAAATATCAACAACTACGGCGAGGCCCATGTCGAGATGATAGTCCTGGTTTTCTTTCTATTACCTTTGTTCATGCTCACGGTTGCATTATCCTTTATGGATTGGAGGCAGACATGGAAGGCCAAGGGAAAGATTATGTCCCATAAGTATTTGCTGATTGACACCCCAACCACCTATCAATTCCTCCAAGAGAAAGTTGCAGTATGTCCCAGATGTCAATTCATATTTGATTCGAATTTAACGTGTTCAAACGGGCTTATAACCTGTCCGAATTGCGGTTTGACAGGGACCCATTCCCAAGATGAGGCAAGACCAAGTGTAAGGATCATAAGGAACATCAGGCGATGATAACCGGGCCTGCTTGCTCGATCTTTTTACTAATATTTGTAAGCTACCAGATTGATTAACAGACTGCGAAATATATAAATATGCAGGCTTTCGTACAAAATGCCCGAAAGTGAGTTGTAATGCAGCTTGTAGTTTACGCACCAATAGGTGACGGGTTTTCCATAGCTTTGGACATAAAACCATCTTGCCCATTATGGAAGCTCAAGCATTATATTTGCAACTCAATGAATCTTAAGAGTAAAAACCTTTGTTTTGTACAGCATGGTAATGTCATTTCTGAAGAGGTTACCCTAGGTGACCTGAAGATGGGAGATTCGGATGTTCTGGGGCTTATGCCCCTTGGAATTTTTGCCGCAATAGACGAGGCTGAGTTGATCGAGGAGTACAACTATCTGAGAACCCAGTTCCCCCTTGTGAAAATGGTGGATCTCATGACTTACACCGGAAAGCTGAGATGTGAAAGAGGTTATGTCAAGGATCTTGCCGACAGGGGTGTCTGGCCCTTTGTCGAGTATGTGAAATGGCATGAGTTCAAAATGACCCTGTCTTACCTACATCCCTACAAGCCTCCATCTGTGACATGGCTGACAGATATTTCCCATCCCAATATCATTGCCCACAAAAAAGGGAAGGTCTGCGTTAGTATTCTAGGCAAGAAGTGGCTACCCAACACCAAACTGGCAGCCGTGATAAATGCCCTCTATTTCCTTCTCTCTGACCCAAATCCTTACAGCGCCTACAAGACAAAAAAATGCCAGGAGGTTGCCAAGATCTGCAGGATGTTCGGATTTCCCATAAAACGCGGATAGACCCATGGGTGATTGAGAATAGATGAGAGGATCGAGGTTATCAATTTTAAAGAACTTTTTTTCTAACATATTACCAGAATAGGGTGGGCGGAGGGGAGTGGTGGAAGGAATCTTCCCTATAAAGGAGTATTCGTACCTACAAATATTGTTCTTGGGTGGGCGGAGGGGAGCGGTGGAGGGAATCTTCCCTATAGATAGGCATTCGTACCTACAAATATTGTTCTTGGGGGGGGTGGAGGGGATATAAGGTTGGTGGGGTTATTGGGAGCCCCTAGGCTTAAGATACTGACTGTTAATGACATAGCCGTAGGGTGGGAGGAGGGGTGCAGAGGAGGGGATAGTTCATTATTCTCAGAAAGCCAGGAAAAAACTATTTATTGAGGTAAAGCTTTAGAAGAGATTGTAGTCGCAAAGATGTGTTCATATGTTTTATGTCAGCATCCCGAAAAAGGTTCTTGACAGTATTATGGAGAAGGCCAAGGCCACTGATTTCGAGATAATAGGACTCCTCGTAGGATATGCTGAGAATCATACAATTTTAATTGAGGAGGCCATTACCGGGGAGCAGGATTCGCAATCCACAATGGCCTCGTTGCATCCCAAAAGCATAGCAGAAATAACAGACAGGATACTATCCGGGGAGATTCAGGGAAGGATAATGGGTTGGTACCATTCCCATCCAGGTTTTGGTTTGTTCATGTCTCCAATCGATATCATCACCCAAAGGAACTTTCAGCAGTTCTCAGACTATGTAACGGCCTTGATAGTGGATCCCAAGAAGGAGGAATTGGCATTTTTTACACTTGACAAAAACGAAAATGTGATCCAACTCGAAGATGACCAGGTGCATGTTTTTTCCGATGAAAAGGAGAAGATTCCTGATTCTTTCTCGTCTCCTCCCAAACCACCAAAGCCCACTTTTCAAACGGAAGATAATGAGGGGGAGGTCAAACCCTTGCGAGAAGAGCCAAAGAATTCATATAGAAAAATCATAGCCTTTGTAACCATTGCTGTACTTTTGAGCATGCTCATAGGAGGCCCGTTTGTCCCGAAAAACCAAAATGAGAATTCGAAGCATTCAAGTGTGGATGACGTCCTGCTTTTCGGAGAGTTGTATAAAAACCAACTGGGAACACCGATTTTCAGGGATCAAATGAATGTTTTTGCGAATATTACTGTCTTAGACGGGAGGATTACCGCCGAAGGATTGAGGTTCTATTTGGGTCAGACTAGTCTGGGATGGAATTACCTTGGAAATGTTGGCACTTATTCTGAAAACAGTTACCACCTCGCATTTGACACAAGGTTACACAATGAGGGTACCTATCATATCAAAGTGAACTTCACAGATACCAAGGGAAGGACTTTTGAAGGGATGTCGGAACTGTTCGTTATAGATAATACTCCAGATATACCAGAGCCGAGATTTTTAGAACCCCGCGATGGTGATGAAATCGACGGTGTCATCCCTGTTTATGCAGTGGTTGCAGATGTGGAGAATAATGTTCATGAAGTGCAGTTTTTCTTTCGGAACGGGAGTGTTGATTGGACCCATGTAAACGAAACCCATTATGATCAGCTCGTTTACCTCACTTACTTTGATACAGAATTACTTACAAACGGCACCTATCAAATAAAAATAAGGGCTGAAGATAGGAATCTATATATTGCCGAGGTTGCAATCACGGTAAATGTATCCCATGGTGGATAGATGTTAAAGAAATACAAGAAAATAGGGGGATAAAAGATATGAAGGTAATGGTACAAGCACCCATTGGCGAAGAGGCCGGCCTTGCTGAAATCGATGTGGATCCAAGACACACCATCAATATGGTGAAAAGGGAGGTATGTAGGGCATTTGGCATAAACAGCGCAGCGGTGGCCCTTATGTACGGCGGCGAGGTTTTGGATGAAAACAGGACTGTAGAGGAACTTGGTATCGTGGAGAACTCTCAGCTTGCCATCATGCCCTTGGACATCGTTGGCGGAAAAGACGAATAATTATATTCAACAATCGATTTATGTATATAGAGGGCTTTCATGTCCCACGGTGATAGAAGTAAGAAGAGGGTAAAAGTTGTTTTGCCTTCAGTTTCATCTTTTGAAGTTGAATATGAGGATGAGGAGGAACTAAAGAATAAGATCTGCAGTAAATTAGAAATCGAGCCCGAACTAACGAACCTGATATTTGTAAAGAAGGATGAGGAGGAAGCGTCTTTTGAGGAAGATATCAAACCTTCATACGAGGTCATCGTAGATTATATTTGGGCAAGGCAGATGATCTCACTTGGAGATAGGCAGAAAAAGCTGAGGAAAGCCAATGCTTTGGTTGTGGGGGCCGGAGCTCTTGGAAACGAGATAGTAAAGAACCTTGCCTATCTTGGATTCGGAACCATAAAAATCGTGGATTACGACACTGTGGAGCTCTCAAATGTGAGCAGGAGCCTGTTTAAGAAGGAGGATGTTGGAAGGAACAAGGCTGAGGTTCTGGCAAAGAAGATAAAAGAAAACAGTCCTTATACAAAAATTGAATCGATTCCAAAAAGGATCGAGGAATGTGATGAGCAAAAACTGAATGCTGATGTGATTTTAAGTGGCCTGGACAACATGCCGGCAAGGGTCTGGCTTGCATCTTTCTGTGTAAAAAATTCCACTCCACTGGTGGATGGTGGGATTTCTGAGTTTCAGGGCAGAGTCCAGACATATTTGCCAGATGGAGCTTGTCTTGCATGCACCATACCCTTGGATCGGTACGCCGAGATCATGGAGCTTTCAAATCCCTGTGATGGGTACGATGTTGGGGCTGTAGCATCGTTTTCAAGTGTAGCCTCAATAGTGGGTGGCGTGCAGGCCAACGAGGCAATGAAGATCGTATGTGGGCTGCCCACTTTAAAAGGCGTACTTTTGATGGATTTTCTGAATAATAATTACTCGGTTCTGCCCCTTGAAAGAAATGACTCCTGTTTTGTATGCGGTAAAGAAATAAGAAAGGATGTAAAGATCCAGTAGATATGACGTGTTGAATACCAACTAATGAATATACTTCATTTCTAAATCCATATTTTAATATAGGGTGGGAGGAGGGGGTATTGGTGGGGGGGAGGCCTTTTTTAAAATCACAATGTATTTATTTATTTTTAAAAAGGTTTACTTGTAAACCAACAATTCTAAAATATTCCATGGCCATATATATTTCTGAGTCAGAATAATTGGGAGTGAAGCCTTGCCAAAAACTGTCTGCACCATCAAGATGATAAGATTGTTTGGGGATTCTCTGATGCTGGGGATTTTTCTGCTCATGGTTTGGCTCTTTGTTTGTGCGTATTCAAACAACCACTATTCTGCCATAATCAATATCAATAAATACGGTGAGGCACAAATCGAGATGATACTTCTTTTATTCATTCTCCTTCCACTCTTTTTGTTTACAACAGCCTTCTCCTTTTTCGACTGGAAAAAGACTGTGAAGCCGAGTATGTATATAATTGAGCAAAATGATCAAATATTGGATTATACACGTTCATATTATCTTGGAGAGGATATAATATGTCCAAGATGTAACTGTATCTTTTTTGTGAGTGAATCTTATTTTACAGACGTCATTTGCCCCTTCTGTGGCTTGTCTGGTGCCTATTATCCATCTGAGGAGTACCAAAACAGTGCTGATTTTGCCCAATGAACCCGAAATAAATAAATATTAACGCAACGGTACAAACCCAGCAGTTGACATGGTATTGGGGGAGTTTCGTCAACCGATATCAATCATAAAGGTGAGGTCATGTTCGCTATATCTCAATTACAGGAAATGGCTAAGAATAATAAGGCAAAGATCGGAATAGGCGATGGTGGAGGCTTTGCTGTCGAAAGTAGCGTAAAGACAGCAGAGCGCGAGGGTTTTGCGGATGTTACAGTTTACAACGATGCCCTTAGCCTTGTGGAAGCCTTAAAAAAGGGTGAAATAAATGCCGCAGTCAGGGGCTCTTTAGAGGCGAAAACCGTGCTTACCAACGTAAAATCCAGATTGGAGGTTAAGAATATCCTCAGAATCGCCTTTTTGGTCATGGGTGACGAGAAATTGATACTACTTGCGCCAGTGGGTGTTGATGAAGGAGTAAGCCTGGAAGAGAAACTGAAAATCATATCCTTGGGATCTGAACTTCTTTCGAAGTTCAATGTCGAGACTAAGGCAGGTGTGCTCTCTGGGGGAAGATTCGAGGACATGGGCAGGGACGAAACAGTGGATAAGACCCTCCAACAGGGGGAGAAACTCACTAAAATGGCAAACAAGAAGGGCATCTCTTCGAAACATTTCGGAATCCAGCTCGAGGAGGCCCTTGAATCCTCCAATATCATAGTGGCTCCTGATGGAATCACTGGAAATCTGATGTTCAGGGCATTGCACTTCATGGGCGGAGGAAAAGCAATTGGAGCCCCCATCGTCAACATCAACAAGGTCTTTATCGATACATCCCGTTCTAAAAAGGACTATTCGAACTCCATCGCCTTGGCAGGAGCCCTCTCTGGATTGTAATCCCTGTTAAACATGATGCGGACAGTTGGGATTGATTTCTATTTCTAAAACCTCTTGTATGTTCTTTGCGCCGTTGTAGTAGAATATCTTCTTCGAAAAGTGAGATTCGATATTAGATGAGATCTTCAATCCTTCTCTCACCGCCACTGCAGCGATTATGCTCGTTGTGGTTATCTCTGCAGGAAGTTTTTGTTGGAAGAACGTCACATCTTTTCCTGTGCAGGAAAAACGCATCTCCATCACCTTCATATGTGTTTTGTTCATAGTGCACTCAAGGCATGGAGTATTTGGAGCCATGACAACCTGAACCTTTCCTATGAAACCATCCGTGGCCCCATCGATATAGGGAACCTTGTGATGATAACAAAACGCATTCACATGAAGTCGGGCCGCAACATTGTCGAGGCATCCGAAGACCAAATCAAAAGAAGGGATGAAGTCCTCAGGCAGATTTTGGATTTTTTCTGTGTGGTATGCGACCTTCACGCTGTCATTTAGCGTCTTGAGTTTCTGGGCTACGACCTCGGCCTTCGATCGTTTGTTTTCTGCATCCAGATCCGAGAAGAATAGACATCTGTTCAGGTTCGAGCGCTCGATTTGGTCCATGTCCACGATCGTGATGTTTTGATACCCAGAAAGCAACAGGTTCTTACAGACCTCGTTGCCTATGGCACCTGCACCCACAACCAGAACCTTGGATTTTCCAATGGATGCTAAGTCCAGCCACTTTATCCTCTTGGACCTCTCCATTCTGTCCTCTTTGAGCCTGTCTGCGCGAATTGCCGGCAATAAATTCCCCCAGCACTTGGCGTAATGCGTTCCGAGAATAAAAATCTTTAAGAGGGGTTCTTACGCAGCCCCTCATTTAAGTTAGCTTACCCTTTGCGTGGCAGCTGGGGCACTCTATTGTAATGGGTCTTTCTGTGCTCTCAACCGTAAATGCCGTGCCGCACTTGGGGCATTTTATCTTCTGTCCTGCCTTGGCTGCCGCTTTGGGTGGAGCCGCGACAGGGGCGGCTGCTGGAATAGCTGCAGCTGGGGCTACGGCCTGTGGTACTTCTTGAGCAGGGGCTGCGACAGGGGCTGCAGCAGGTGGTCCCGTGGCAGCAGGTGCCATTGGTGCTGCTGGAGGTACCCCTTCCTCAGCCTTCTTTTTCCTTGTGAGCAGGAACACCAAAAGAAGAACAACAACGACGATAATGATGATTATGAGAAGGAGCCACATCATCATGTCATCCTCTCCTTCCTCACCCGCTCCTGTGCCTGGATCTCCATCACCATCACCGTCTCCATCTCCATCACCGTCTCCGTCTCCATCGCCATCGCCATCTCCGTCTCCATCGCCATCTCCGTCCCCGTCGTCTCCGTCTTTTGGAATTGTTATGGTTATTGTGGCTGTGCCCTCACCTTCGTCGGTATCTTTCAGAGTTACAGTAACAGTATAGGTGCCCGATTCTTTATATTCATATGATGGAGATGGCTCGGAAGAGGTGTCACCGTCGCCGAAATCCCATAACCACACTAATTCATTGGGTGGAGTCTCGTCGTCGGAGCCATCCGCTACGAAATCAACTCTATAGGAATCTTGCGTTCCACCCTGGGTTAGAATAGTTACCACAGGATCCTTGTTCTTCAATTCAAAAACATTATTCTTTATCTTCCAATCGCTCCAATCATCACCATCGTAAAACCGCACCTGGAAATCGTAATCGCCAACATCCATGTCAAAGGTGGGAGCAAATGTGATTTCCCACTCCTCATTTATATATTTTAGACCTTTAAGAGTGCTATCGGTTTTCCAGTCTCCTTTAGGCCCTCTATATTGAAATTCCACTGTAAAATGGGATTCAGAACTGGGGGCAAAATCCACATCCTGGCCATTGGCCGTGATTGTTATCTCCTCTCCGCGATACCCCTCTTCCTCAGAAATTTCAAGGTCCGTTACCTCTGGTTTTACATTTTTGACTGTTACTAAATTGTTCACTGTTACCCATTCACTTTCATCCTCTTCGTCATCTTCGAACTTTATCCTAAACGAATAATCACCCACAGTAAATGTTTTCAATTTGGGGGGTGTAAATTCGATTTTCCATTTACCTCCTGAGTAGTAGATATCAAAGT
>CP070751.1:2117874-2149085 GCA_020348445.1 Thermoplasmata archaeon | reverse complement strand
ACCGTCACAGACGACAATGGAGATAGTGGAACTTATACAGTCTATGTAACTGTCTTAAATATTGCTCCATTAGCAAATGCAGGGTGGATCCAAAGTGTTTTTGAGGATGAGACAGTTTATTTCATTGGTACAGGTTTTGATACAGTATCTGATCAATCATCATTGGTTTATGAATGGGATTTTGGGGACGGCAATACCGGTTCTGGAGAAAATCCCACACATGTTTACACAACGTCTGGAGCATACACCGTTTGCCTAACTGTAACAGATGACGATGGTGATTATTCCAAGGATCATGTCACGATAAAGGTTGAAAATATTCCTCCAACTGCAGATGCTGGAAGCGATATTTCAGTTATAGAGGATACAACAATTTCTTTTAGTGGAGCTGGGTATGACACCGCTTCAGATATCTCAAGTTTAACATATTCTTGGGACTTTGGTGACGGGTCGAGCGTAAGTGGGCCAAGTCCAAATCATGTTTATTCAAAATCTGGGCTCTATATTGTTACCCTTATCGTGACAGATGATGATGGGATCACTTCCCAAGACACATTGACGGTAACAGTTAATAATGATGCACCCACCGCCGATTCAGGACTAGATATGACAGTAAATGAAGACGATATGGTTGCTTTTTCTGGCATTGGCGACGATACTTCAACTGATTCTGCAATCCTTAAATACAATTGGGAATTCGACGACATAGCCGAGCCAACATCATGCAATGGAAAATCGGCATGGCATCGATTTGAAAGCTTAGGCAAATATTATGTCACACTAACAGTGGAAGATGACGATCTAGCCACAGCTTCAGATGTTGTTGAGGTGACAGTAAATAATGTGGCTCCCACTGCATATGCAGGTCCTGACCTATTTATATTTGCAGGTGTTTTTCCATTGCAATTTGCAGGCGTCGGATTTGATACACCTTCTGATGAGCCTTATCTCACCTACCACTGGGATTTCGGTGAAGGCTCAACATCTGATTTAAGAAATCCTATACATTATTACACTAGGGATGGAACATATACCGTTACATTGACTGTTACCGATGACGATCTTGATTATGGTGTCGATTATGCAACGATCGAGGTCCTTATAGATTCAGATGGAGACGGGATGCCTGATAGCTGGGAAATCCAATATGGTTTGGACCCATATGATCCTACTGGTGAAAATGGTGCGGAGGGTGATCCAGACGGAGATGATCTGTACAATATCTATGAATTCTGGGCAGATACCATACCAATTGATGAAGATACAGATAACGACAGCTTCCATGACAATTTCTGGGACGGTGTGGAGGTATTTTATTGGATTGATGAGGGATACAGTCTAGCTGAAGCTGGTGCAAAAGCAAACACCTGGGACTGTGATACTGACGGTATGCCTGATGGGTGGGAATATCACTACCTTCCTGAGTTAGATCCTGACGATGGTACCGGCCAGTACGGGGCAAGCGGAGATCCTGATGGCGATTCATTGTTGAATATCAATGAGTACTATGCAGGCACAGACCCAACAGACGAAGATACCGACGATGATTACTTTTTTGATGGTGATGAGGTAACATGTGGTTCAAATCCTCTTGATTGGGACAGCGATGATGACGGCCTATTGGACGGTGATGCAGATGAAAGAGATGCTGACAGTGATGGGGATGGAACAATTAATTCGTGGGAGCCTGATTCAGATAATGATTATTTGAAGGACGGTTTAGAGAGAGGATTATCGGCACCCCAGAGTCCTTATAACGATCCTGACAAGGACCCATTTATCTCCCTCTCAGGCACGGTTTCATCGCAATTCGTAGCTGATGGAGATAGTGGAGCTACAACAACCGATCCAACAGATGATGACAGTGACGATGACGGAATAATTGACGGTAATGAGGATTCCAATCGCAATGGAGTGAGGGATGGTGGTGTAATTGCAGGTACAGATACTGTAAGCGATTATACGTCTGGAGGTGAGACTGATCCAAATAACGCCAATACAGATGGAGATTACCTCTTAGACGGCCTTGAGATAGGACTGGCAATACCTCAAGGTCTTCATACCGATACGAGTGTATATAGAGCAGACACACACACAGCAAGTACGACAGATCCGTTGGACGCAGACACAGATGATGATGGACTGGATGATGGCGAAGAGGATGCAAATCAGAATGGATATGTAAATTCCAACGAGCCTGATCCAAATAATCCTGATACAGATGGCGATGGTATTAAAGATGGAGATAACAACGATCTCATCATATTGACATTGGAGAGCATTGCGAACGTTGATCCGTTATCCTCTCATACATTCACCCTTCTAATTAACGATGGCGGTTCTGTCCCAGGGTATGAAACATCACCGCATATCATAAGCCCAGCATCTATAAAAAATAACATAAATGAAGACATAGCAGTCGCATTCTATATTTTCAATCTGCCAATACAGGTGAAGATGGATGGTGTTGTTATTGCCACCTTATTTGTAACTACAGATGGTAGTGGAACTGTTATAGAATTCCCGAACTCATTATTGGTTAGCTTCTCAAGTAGAATAGAGAAATATTCTTTCAGCGACCCAAATGCCGTAGACATGGATCAAGATGCTGATAATGATGGCATAGATGATTACCCTGAAGTAATTTATTACTCAGGAAGGTGCAGAGATTTCAGGTATGAGGATACTGATGGAGACAAAAATTATGTATTCGAAACTTTGATTGATGGTACAACCATATATCACAATATAATTGATCCAGACAGCGACAATGACGAAATACCCGATGGTTGGGAGATTTATTATGATCTCGATCCCCTTAACTATGCAGATGCCTATGAAGATCCAGATTATGATGATCTTGTTAATAAAGAGGAATACCTCCTTGGAACACATCCATTCAACTGGGATACTGATACTGACTATATGCAGGATGGCTGGGAAATTAGGTATGGATTTAAACCACTAGATCAAACTGATGCTGCCAATGATCCAGATAAAGACGGATTAACTAATCTCGAAGAATTTCAGAAAGTTTTACATCCAAAAAACTCTGATACAGATGGGGATGGCTTGTGGGATGGATGGCATGACGATAATAATAATGGAGCATTGGACACCACAGAAGTAAAAGGAGAGAAACAACATTCTACCAACCCAAGAAAATGGGATACAGATAGCGATAGGTTATGCGATAAAGATGAGGTTGACGGTTGGTATGTTACAGTCGTAACTAGCTCGACAACAACGTATCATGTGACCTCAGATCCTCTGGTAAAGGACACGGATGGAGATGGTTTGAGTGATTTTCATGAGGAACAACACAGTGCAGATCCACAAAAGAGCGATACTGATAGTGATGGTCTTGGTGATAACGATGAGGTCGGTAAATATAACACAGACCCATCCAAGAGTGTAACTTATACTAGGTCAGATACTACAGTTGCATCATTTTTGGATGACGTACAAAGCGATGCAGGAGGCGAGTTTAGAGACCCACCTTGCCCCTATGCTGGGGGAGCTGTGGAAAATGTATATATTGAAGAGGTGAAAATAACTGCTCCTGCTGGTGCCAATGATCCTTTTAGCCCAACAGATCCTGGTTGGTATGAGATATTCACTGCACATGTATACCAAGAAAACACTGCAAATACACAGGTATCTATAACATTAAAGAGCTACAACGATGGTAATCCAACTTCTATAGATAATGAGGATATATTCAACAATATCGAATTGAAAGACATCAATGGTAATACCATCGATACAAATGTCGATTCCTCAACAGATTATAAAGGAGAAATCACAGTAACTTCCACAAATGCACTGGCAAAAGGTGATTACGAATTGTTTTGGGAAACAGATTTTGATGATGATGCAAGCGGAGTAACAAGTACACTATATATCACTTCAAATTTGCCCATTGTTTTTGTCTGCCCAGACCCTGTGTTAGGAACTTTCCCAACTGAAATCATATTCCAAAATACAGTAGAAACAAAATATCTGTATTTCAGAGGGCATGTGCATGATGGGGGTTATATAAACAATCTAAAATTAGACAGTACAAGCACAATCAGTACGAGCACCACAAGCGGAAACCACCTCTATGAAGACAGTGAATTCGTGTTTTTCCTAGATCCAGATACAGATGTCGATCTAAATGACGAAGAAAGCAAAGTCTCCGTTGGACAACATACAATCACCTTTGATTGGGTGGTAACTCATAATCTAGCAGAGATGCAATTCCATATATGCACGCATGGATGGAAGGATCCCAACCAGCATGATATGGATGACGATCTTTTAACTGACTACGAGGAGGGTGATGTGGGTACAAATCCAGAGAATCCAGATACGGATGGAGATGCTATGCTAGATGGCTACGAGGAAGAATGTGGAGTCAGTAATGGTGGTTGGCAGAATCCTACCGTACATAACGACCGTTATGCTGTATTATACGTTGGTGGTGTCAGGTCAGGTGGTAATCATCCAAGATATTGGAATCAACTGGTAGATATTTATGATGTTCTACTCGATGATTATCGTTATACAGCACAAAATGTCTTTGTATTTTACGCAGACGGTAACACACCAGACAATAATAATTGCAACAATCCTGGCGCTTGTAATGCTATAAACACACATACAACAATGATAGATGATGATGCAACAGATGCTACGATAACAACCTTCCTTGATACGACTCTGGAGAATACCCTGACAGATCCCAATGATTTTCTATATGTATGGTTCTATGATCATGGTGATGATGCCAATGTACCAGATGCATCAGTGATGTGCTGGGGAAACGGTTTATTAGACGATCATGAGGTTGAGGACTGGTTAGCAGACTACACTTGTGCAAGAATCGCAGTTACAATGGGCACATGCTATTGCGGTGGATTCATAGATCCTGGTCTATTATCAGCTGGTTCAACTCAGGCAGCAGGAGATGTGGATGCCAATAGAAATATTAATGACCTTGCCGGTGATGTCTTGATATCTATGTCTCAAGATTATAGAGTATCTCACTCTCAAAGTACACGGGGCTTTGTCTACCATCATCAGGTGGCACTTAACCCAGCAACTGGCGATGTAATGTTAGGAACTGCAACTTATACTAATGGTGCTTTTAGCGGTGTATCGCCTGATTCAGATGGTAACGGTTTCGTTTCTTTGCGTGAGGCATATATATATGCAGAGGCAAATGACGATTATACAGCTGCAAATCACGCCACACTTGATGACAGACCACAATATTGGGATTCCCATGCCACTGTTGGTAATTTAGGAAGTACAACATATTTATGAGGTGAGTGCATAACAGCATTTGCATTAAGAAAAACTCTAGCACTAACAACTATATTTTTGTTGGTGGCAGTCTCACTACCCCAACTTTTAGCAGAGACAACACATTATACCTACCAGGACTATTCAAACAACAAAGCCTGGGAGGGAATAGGTACTGAACCTACCCCCCCTTCAAGTCCTTCGGTTCTCATGATTAATCCCTTTATTGCACTGGATTATAATAAGGTATCAATCAGTGATGACCAACACAAAAGCTCATTCTCTTTTAATGATACCATTGACTTTGGTTACCCTTACCATCTATTTAACTTTAAAATAATGGAAGAGCAAATAACAAAAATATCAATTCTGTGGGAGGGCTCAAGCTGGAGTTTTATATCTAGTGAATTTGGAGTAGAGACATTTATCTGGAACGCGACAAATTCAAACTGGGAAGTGTTGGGAAACTACAGCAGTTCTATTGATGAAGATGTTAATATTACAATTAGTTATACAACCCAGCCTGATAATTATATTGATCCAGATAACAATCTCTATATACTGGTGTACGCCCAATATGGTGATGGCGACTCAAACAGTGATCTATTTACCGATTTTGTGAAAGTGAGTGTTACAGAAGGTGAAACCAACTCAATATCAGGTACCGTTAATGACTCAAACAATCACCCGATAGAAGGGGCGATAGTTATCGCTTATAATACAACAACTAATACAGTAGGAATGGCAACAACGTCAGCAGATGGAAGTTACAGGATAGATGATTTACCCGAAGGATATTACAACATAATGGTATCAAAGACAGGATATGAAACCGAAAATAGAGTGAATGTACAGGTAAACGAAAATGAACCGATAATAGAGGATTTCATATTAGAAACACCCCCTAAAGAGCCAACGACAGATTACTGGGTCTTTATAATAATTATCTTGGTACTTGTAATCATAATAATGTTTCTGATTTATTCTTACCGGAAATTCACAAAACAAAAATAAATCTAAATTATATAATCATTAGGGAGAAAACCGTTTGAAATCTCTATAAATAAACCTTGCCAACAATGGCGCAAAATATAAGTAGTCCAAATGCAATGAATTTCGAGGGTCAATACTTTAAAAGGAGATTGAATCGCATAAGACAAAGGGATGGAAATGAGATCACAGAGTGAAAGTAGTGAGTTAGTAATAGAAGATAAAGGCATTATAATCTACTCAAGGTACCATAGACGAGACAAAACATGTGATAGAAGGAATAATATTGCTATTATAACATCATTATTTATGGTTTTTTTACTAATAACCGCAATATCTATCATTCCCGATGATACTTATTCTAACTCATCAAATAACGTATCTGAAGATACAGATAAGTGCCCTGTTGAATTAGAAAAAACACCTTGCGTTAAGCATTCTACGAGAGGTGTCTATGAGGGCTGGACAAAAAATGAAATTGACACTTCCCTGGATGGGGGAAGCTATGTATTTGTCGCAGATATCGATGGTCTAAATGGGAATGATGTGGTAGCAACAGGAATCACAGGTGATGTCGTGGTGTGGTATGAAGCACCAGTTGATCCAAAAGATGCATGGACAAGATACACAATAGATAACAGTTTGGTTGGAGCAATTATTGTTTATGTTGCTGATATTGATGATGATACAAATCCAGACGTTGTAGCCTCGGGGTCCACTGATGATGATATTGTGTGGTATGAGGCCCCAGATGATCCCACTGGAACATGGACTAAGCATGACATCGATACCAACTTTGATGGAGCTTGGGGTGTACATGTCGCCGATATCGATGAAGACATGAATCCAGATGTGGTAGCAACAGGATATGCTGCTGGTGATGTAGTATGGTATGAAGCACCTGATGATCCCACCGGCATATGGATTAAACACAATATAGACACGAATCTGGATGGAGCAATTGGGGTGTACGTTGCAGATATCGATGGGGTCAATAAGAGCGATGTTGTGGTGGCGGGATATAATGCCTGGGAGGTGGTCTGGTACGAATCCCCCTTCGACCCTACCGGGACATGGATAAAGCACACCATAGATGCCAACTTAGAGGAGGCACATGATGTACATGTTGCCGATATCGATGGAATTAATGGTGTAGATGTGGTGGCCACAGGATTCAATGCAGATGATGTGGTATGGTATGAGGCGCCCTCCGATCCCACTGGAATTTGGACGAAACACAACATTGATATCAATCTTAACAGGGCTTCGTATGTGTATGTTGGGGATATTGATGGGGAAAATGTTACCGATGTGGCAGCAACAAGTGCAGGATCACATGATGTTGTATGGTACGAATCCCCAGCTGACCCCATCGATACCTGGACAAAACATACCATTGACGATGACCTGCAGGGTGCTAGAGGCATATCTATTGCAGATATCGATGGGATCAACAGATCTGATATTGTAGCTGTAGGATTCAACGTATGGGATGTGGTATGGTACGAGGCTTCAGGTAATCAATCTATTCCTGAGACACCCGCAGATCTTATGGCTTGGATAAATGGTGATGACATAACTCTAGGGTGGAATATGTCAAATTTATCAAATGTTGACTATTATAATATTTACAGGAGTAACCAAGGCAATGGCCCATATATCTTATGGAGTAATACAACCAATGAACCGGATCCATTAGCTACAATGTGGAACGATACAAATGCAGCTATAGATTCAAACAATTACTTTTACATGGTCACAGCAGTAAATAAGACCATAGGTGAATCAGTAACTTCAAACATAGCAGGGAAGTATCTCCTTCCATTGGGAGAAGGTTGGAACATGATATCAATTCCGTTCATTCAAAAGAATTCGTCTTTAGAGACGGTGTTTTCATCGGTTAATGGTAACTATGATATCATAATTTGGTATGATGCCACAAAGGATAACTGGATATCGAGTGAGAATGGCCTTAATAACATTGATCCCACGATGAGTGTTTGGATCCATATGAAAACCAACTCCAATTTGAAAGTTGCTGGAAGAGTGCCCTCATCCATAAATATAAAATTAAACGCATCAGGAAGCGGCTGGAATTTTGTGGGTTACCCCTCCATTACCAATAAAACTATCGAGAGTGCACTCGGCCTTCTCTGGACGGAAAGTAAAATCGATGCCGTACAACATTTTAATTGCTTAGACATAAATGATCCATGGAAGCACAAAAAATCTGGCAAGCCCTTTGGAAATGATCTTGAATATATGAGAACCGGAGAGGGATATTGGATCCTTGTAACACAAGATTGTGAATGGATCATAATTAATTGATATGAGATAATTTTTACATAACACCATCGAATTAAAAAGTATCTATTTAAAATACCCAAACCTTAATTACCACCCAACATAATAATCCGCAGAAAAGGGGAGGCAGTATGAAAGACGTCTGGGTGGAGAAGTACCGGCCCAAGATTTTGGAAGAAGTGGTGGGGCAAAACGAAATCACGGACAGACTCAAAGCCTACGCTGAGACCAAGACCACGCCCCATCTTTTATTTGCAGGTCCAGCAGGCACTGGGAAGACCACGTGCGCCATAGCCTTGGCAAGGGGTCTTTTCGGCGAGAACTGGAAAGACAACTTCCAGGAGATGAACGCCTCTGATGAAAGGGGCATACAGGTTGTAAGAACAAAGATCAAGGACTATGCCAGGATTGCTCCAATGGGTGAAGCGAGATTCAAGATAATATTTCTGGACGAGGCAGATGCCCTGACTCCAGAAGCCCAGGCTGCACTTAGGCGTACCATGGAGAAGTATACACATACATGCCGTTTCATACTGTCCTGTAACTATTCGTCCAAGATCATCGAGCCCATTCAATCGCGATGCGCGGTTTTCAGGTTCAGACCACTTAAGGCCGAGGATATCAAAAGTTACCTAAATCGGATTTTAAAAGCGGAGGGGAAGGAGATCACGGATGATGGATTAGAGGCTTTGGTATACGTTGCCGAGGGTGACTTGCGACGCGCGACAAATTCCCTTCAAGTTGCAGCCACAATGGGTGATAAAATAGACTCCAATATGATTTACAAAACAGCAGCCTTGGCAAGGCCCGAGGACGTAAAGAATTTATTAACAACAGCACTTGGGGGTAACTTCTTGGAGGCAAGAGCCCAACTGGACGATCTTTTGATTATGTACGGCCTTTCCGGGGAAGATGTGGTTAGACAGATACACAGGGCCATAGTCGATCTGCCCATCCCAGACCATAAAAAGGTCCAGCTTGTAGACAAGGTGGGTGAGGTAGAGTTCAGAATAGTGGAAGGAGGCAACGAGCGCATTCAGCTGGAGGCTCTGCTTTCACAGTTCATCTTGGCTGGAGAGGATATGGAGCATTAATCAAAAAAATCTGGTCTCTGATTGTGTTTTATAGGCTCTTTTTAAATTGGGGTATTTTTATGTATATTAATCCCTCCATCCGGACCCCCTCCGCCCACCCAAAAAATATGTTTCTAGAGGAATGAATGCCTATTTTAAGGGGGGATCCCCACCACCTTTCCCCCCTCCGCCCACCCTAAAAATTCGAATCGAATTCGAGAATTGTTGAAAATGGTGCAATCCTACCTCAAAGCCAACTTTTAAATAGCCAAATTTCATTCCGCTTTTCTACCGAGGCAAGAACATGGCACGATTCCCAGAAGCTGAACGCAGGCTCCTCATAAAGAAAATCTGCATGAAATGCTACGCCAGAAATGCCATCAGGGCAACAAGATGCAGGAAGTGCGGGTACAAGCACCTCAGGGTCAAGGCAAGGGAGAGCAGAGGCGGATAAGCCATTCTCAAGGCTCTCGGAATCAGAATTCTAATTGATAAGCAAAAAGTTTTAATTTCAATGTTCTTATAATACCATTGTAAATTAGGATTAAGTGACAGAATCATTGATAATGGCGAAAAATCCGGGGGAATGAAAATCTGGCTACCGGTGAATGATGCATTGAACAAATATTCCCAATACAGGCATCTGATTACCGCCTCAAACTATATCACTCCATTTAATGTGGTTTCTGAGCAAGATGTGAAGTTGAACTTCAATTCCCCTGGTAAAGTCAATATATTCTCAAAGACCCCCAGTATCGGGGGAATCTGGGCCACTCATCCCAGCTTTAAATATGTGTCAGGCCAAAACAATCTTATGGGTGAAAGCTCAGTTTTTGCCAAGGTGAGCACAGAGGAAAACATCCTTGTCGAGATGAAAAATCTACTTAAAATGAAGAAATTTATTTTCGTTCCCGAGGTGCTCGGATTCTTTAGAAACAGAATAAAAGACCTTTCTGAATTACATGAGATGAAACCTGGGTGTAAAATCGCAGCCCTATTGGTAGAGGAGTTCATAGATTCAATTAGCCTGGGGCAGGCCATAGTAGACGAAAGGATCGATATCGATTCCGTTGTTGAGAGTGTGATAAACACACTCTATGTGATGCACAATTACTGTGCACATAGAGATCTAAAACACTCCCATATTCGTATCAATTTGGACCCTGAGACCATCGAAGAATTGATGATGGGTTTTCGAGAGGATCTTAATCTTGAAATCGAAGGAGTATCCATAATCGATGTGGAAACCACGAAGATGCGCTGGGAGTTTTCTGGGGACGAATTTGAACCCAGCGTCCAAAGAGATATAACCCAGCTTTTAACGTCAATCAACGGATACTTAAGCACCCTAGAAAATGATACTGAAGCTATCAGGAGATACTTTCCAACACCCATTCACAAGCGTTTGGAAAGGTTTGGAGCTCTATTGGACCAATTAAAGTTAGAATATGAGGTTAAGGTGCCCCAGCATTTTTTAAGAGACAGCATTACGACAAGGTTCTTGATTAAGAGGCTTGGGAGTTAGTCACCCTTCCTCGGGTATTATTTCATGGTTTATGAAAAACTATTAATTTCAAAGTTTTCATTATGCCCTTGGAATGGAAATGAACGAATTCGGTGCTGACTTTGAAAGCGTTCTTGCAGAGTTAAAAAAGGCCAGTTCAAAAGATTATCATTTTGCGGACGGTAGGATTCTTGGTTCCATGTGTACCAAGCCCATTGATATCGCAATAAAGGCACATGCCATGTTTTTAGAGGCCAACTTGGGTAATCCTGGATTATACCCAGGTACAGTTGAAATCGAGAACGAACTGATCTTCTGGATTTCAAAGCTTCTTCATGGGGATGGAGCATCGGGTTTTACTGTGGGCGGAGGAACGGAAGCCAATATAACTGCATTATGGATAGCCAAGAAGGTTTCAGGTGGGACAGAGGTTATTTTTCCTAAAAGTGCACACCATTCGTTGCAGAAGGCCGCCGACATTTTGGGCCTTAAAGCCATCGAGGTGGGTTTGACAGATAACCTGCAGTTGGAACTCTCGGAGGTTGAGAGCAAGCTTTCCAAAAATACAGCTGCTGTGGTGGCCATGGCAGGGACTACAGAATTTGGCGTAATCGATCCCATAGAGGAGCTGGGAGAACTTTGCAGTGACACGATCCTTCATGTGGATGCGGCATTTGGGGGATTTGTTATCCCATTTTTAAAGGACTTGGGCCATACCCTGCCATCTTTCGATTTCGAGATAGCGAACGTTGACTTCATATCAACAGACCCCCACAAGATGGGGATGGCCACTATACCAGCGGGTGTTCTTCTAATACGGGATGCAAAGCACCTTAAAAAGATCGCCGTAAGCTCGCCTTACCTTACCGATCCCAGACAGGCATCATTGGCAGGAACCAGATGCAGTGCCGGCGCTGTGTCAGCATGGGCGGCCATGAAGTTTCTAGGAAGAGAGGGATACAGAAACATAGTAAAGGACTGTATGGATACAACCGAGTATATGGCTCGTAGGGTCAGAGAAATCGGCCTGGATATCGCCATGGAACCCATAATGAACATCGTGTGTATCAATATGAAGGCGCCCGAGAAAGTGCAATTTGAATTGGGCAAATTAAACTGGAAAGTTTCTTTAACAAGGGAACCAAAATGTCTGAGGATCGTTGTTATGCCACATGTGACGAGAAAGGTTGTGGATGAATTCATGCCGGATTTGGAGAAAGTCTGTAAGGGATTGAAGGAGATTTAGGAAATCGATTTATTGATTGAGGGAATATTCTCCTAGGAATAGAAATCAACGTCATTAGATCTCGCCCTTACAATCTGTTTTACCCTTACCTTCTCTTTTCATAACAATTTGAATATTATCCTTGGTGAGTAATATAATAGCGCAATGAAAAATACGTCGAAATATATCTTATTATATCCTCCTTAACTGTGAAGGTATGCTTCCTAGCGATTGAGTTTATATACCTGATTATGACGGGCCTTTTTTAAGTTGATTATTTTATGTGGATCGATTTTATAATTTCAGCTAAGTTTTGTGAAAGCGCATATATCTTGATATCATATAAGCCATGAATGTTTCGTTAATATGGGAACTTCGATTCTATGTAATTTCGATAGGATTTAGGAGGTCTGATGTTTTGTATAACCCAGGTTATATGTTGAAATCGCGGTGAATATGATTTTTGGCGGATAAGTGACATATTTTATGGGATTTTCGCTGAAGGCTTTATTGCACCTGTTGCACTTAAAGCGCTGTATTTTTCCCTTTTTTGTTGTTCTGTACCCTATTTTTGCGATGTTAGAATTCGTGTTGCATATCGGGCAACTGGGTTTTTGCGGACAGTTCTTTTGATTTTTAGGCTGGGGCATGGAGAGGTCGTATACACCTGATTTCGTATATCAATTTCGGTGGATAGAGTCGGGTAGAGGGTGGTTTCATGCACCGGGTTTCATATGAAAATACACCGCATTTCGTATGCATTGCGTACACCGGATTTCGTATAGTATCGAGAAATATCAACCGAATTTCGTATAGGATTTTTTGGAACTGGAGGGGTGGATTTTATTGATTGAGAGATATTTTTGGTTTCCATCAGGTTATTGATGG
The DNA here is from genome assembly GCA_020348445.1 of Thermoplasmata archaeon. Lineage (GTDB taxonomy): Archaea > Thermoplasmatota > Thermoplasmata. Next base: position 2,135,812 of record CP070751.1, on the reverse strand, counting down.
GGGGGCCAAAATTATAAATATCCAAAAAGACCATTATTACCATCGAAGCCTCGAAGGGGAACGCTTGGAAGGGCGTTTCCAATCAAGCTGGCGGTAGGGAGAGGTTAGAATGAATTCCAAGATTGAAAGTATGTTTTTATGTGTGGTTATGTTAACTTCTATTTCTACACCGATTACCCTAGATGTGGGGGAACCGAATTCAAGTTCGAGTGGGGGAGGGGGAGGTCTTGCAGATTCTCCATGGCCGATGTTCAGGGGGAATGTCAGGCATACGAGCCTTAGCCCCTGCGATACAAGTGGAAATAATGGTAAGTTAAAATGGAGTTTTACAACTGAAGGATCTGTAGAATCATCGCCTGCAATCGGGGAAGATGGTACTATATATGTCGGCTCTATGGATGATAAACTCTATGCGATCAATACTGATGGCACTGAAAAATGGAATTTTACAGCGGATAACAATGTGTACTCATCGCCTGCAATAGGTCTCGATGGTACAATCTATGTTGGCTCTGACGACTTTAAATTATATGCAATTAACCCTGATGGGACAGAGAAATGGAATTTCATAACCGGTTGGGCTTTATTATCATCGCCTGCAATTGACTCCGATGGCACAATCTATTTTGGCTCAGACGATCATATAATTTACGCAATAAACTCTGATGGCACTAAGAAATGGAGTTTTTCAACAGGTTCTCGCATATCATCCTCACCAGCAATTGGGTCTGATAATACGATTTATATTGGTTGTCAAGACAATAAATTGTATGCGCTCAATCCAGATGGTACTGAGAAATGGAATTTCTTAACTGGGGGATGGGTAGTGTCATCACCTGCAATTGGTAACGATGGTACAATTTATGTTGGGTCTCGTGATGATATACTTTACGCAATAAATCCAGATGGGACAGAGAAATGGAGTTTTTTAACCGGTTGGAATATAGACTCATCACCAGCTATTGGAACTGATGGTACAATATATATCGGTTCTTGGGATGGTAAATTATATGCTATAAACTCGTATGGCACTGAGAAATGGAATTTCAAATCCGGTGACTTAATAGATTCATCACCAGCAATCGGGGCCGATGGTACGATTTATATCGGATCCGATGATAATAAACTATATGCCGTCAATCCAGATGGTACCGAGAGATGGAATTTCACAACCAATGGTAGGGTGAGGTCATCACCCGCAATCGGGTCTGATGGTACGATTTACGTGGGATCCGGAGACTATAAATTCTACGCCATCGGCACACCCACCCCTCCTCAAACCCAACCCCCAACCGCCGACGCAGGCCCCGACCAAACCGTAAACGAGGGAGATGTCGTTCAATTCAATGGAAGCGGTTCTACAGCAGGTGGGGGCGTAGTTCCCGATGCCGTGGCAGTATGGCACATGGATGAGGGTTCTGGAGATACGATCTACGATGAGACCGACTATCACAATGACGGGGAAATATACAAGGCCACATGGACCACTGGGAAATACGGCAGCGCCCTGAGTTTTGACGGATTCCGCAGCTTCGTGGATGTTCCTACCTCGCCTTCATTGAATATCACTGATATGATGACAATACACGCCTGGATCAAACCCAAAAGAACTGACTATGGATATGTTGTCTGCAAGGAGCTCAACCCTGGACATGAAGGGCGAGGTGGTCTGTACTCCCTGGACATCTACCCGGGGCAGGTGAGATCAATACTTCATGAAGATAGCCCAGTAAACAATTGGCATCAAGCCACGGGCACCACAAATATTGTTTATGATGTATGGCAACATATTGCCATGACCTGGGACGGCAATGTTCTGAAGGTGTTTTACAACGGCCAGGTCGAGGATTCTGTGAACTTCACAGGCAAAATAAAGACAAGCGCCGCAAATGTTGGAATTGGCCGCTATGGTCCTGTCTTTTTCAAAGGTATAATTGATGAAGTGGCAATATATGACTGCGCTCTATCAGATCAGGACATCCAAAGAATTTACCAAACCGGAAGCCTAAATTACTCTCAACCAGGTGAACTTACCTACGAGTGGGACTTTAACTCAGATGTTGATTCGGATGGAGACGGTAACTATACGAACGATGTTGATGCAACTGGATCTACTCCAACCCATATCTATGGTGATGATGGCATCTATACCGTAACTCTCACAGTCTCAACTCCATATGAAACTGGTGATGTCAAAAAGATTGCCCAGGATTGCGTTTTGGTAATGGACAGCTCTGGAAGCATGGGGTGGAACGATCCCCTCAACTTCAGAATAGATGCTGCAAAGCAGTATGTTGACAAGATGACGCCTGATGACAGGGGCTGTGTAGTTGATTTTGATACAGATGCAGATCTCATGCCACCTGGGCCTTATGATGATCACCTAGGTATGGATTATGCTACAATCAAGGGCAATCTCGATTACATCGATAGCATGGGGGGCACAGGAATTTCCAGAGGACTCAATCTTTCAAATGAGGAACTGAGAAATCATGCAGACCCAAGCCATGTTCCAATCATGATCCTTCTCACAGATGCGGCGAACAACGATCCGATTGACAACAACTACTGTTTAATAGAGGCAAATATTGCGGCAAGCAGGGACATAAAAATATTTACCATTGGATTGGCCATGTTACCTAACTCCACAGAAGAGCTGCTTCTTAAAGAGATAGCCGACATCACGGATGGGAAGTACTTCCCGGCACCAGACGCTGGATATTTAGAAACAATTTATAAAGAAATATCAGAGATCGTGGAAAATTATTCTGCAGGCAGGCTGTTTGATACTGATACTATGCAGGTTACTGTGAGGAATGTTGCTCCAACATTGGAACCAATTACAGCCCAAGGTGCAACAGCTATTCAACAAGGTGTTATGGAAGAATGGGTGGCGAGATATAATGCTGCAAATTACGGAGACTATGGGAATGCCTTGGCAATAGGTCCTTCAGGAAACATTTATGTGACAGGTCATAGTTATATCGGTGATTATTCTGACTATGCCACTGTAGCATACGACCATTCAGGTAATGTGTTATGGACATCCAGGTATAACGGTCCTGCAAGCTCCAGTGATTATCCCTATGATGTAGAAGTGGATGCGTCTGGAAATGTCTACGTTACTGGTAAAAGCTTTGTGAAACGAGAACCTTTCGATGCGGATGATAGCGATTTTGCGACTGTATCCTATAGCCCTTACGGTAACCAATTGTGGGTGGCGAGATACAATGGACCAGGAGATGGGCGTGATGATGCTTGTGCAATTGCCATTGGTTCAAACAGGAACATATATGTGACTGGAGAAAGCCGTGGGACAAGCACAGACACCGACTACGCTACAATAGCTTATGATTCAAACGGCGATCAACTTTGGGTGGCAAGGTACAACGGGCCAGGAAATGGTGTAGATGATCCAAGGGATATAGCTGTAGACAATTCATCAGGAAACATTATCGTCACAGGGCGGAGTATAGGTTTGAATGGAAAGTATGACTATGCTACAGTTGCTTATGATTCTGATGGCAATGAACTATGGGTCGCAAGATATGATATTGATATTGTTGGTGAGCCTTGGGCCCTTGTTCTAGATCCTTATGGCAATATCTATGTAACAGGGGGAAGTGGTGGTGACTTTGTTACCGTTGCATATAATTCCTTGGGAATTCAAATATGGGATGCTAGGATCGATAACGGTTGTGGGTATGATATCGCCTTTGATGATCCAGGGAGAATCTATGTAACTGGTAGATCTCCAAATAGCTATTTAGAAACAAATTATTTAACAGTAGCATATGATCTTAATGGCACACAGTTATGGAGTGCTGCGTATGCTGGACCCGGAAACGGGTATGATACTGCCTATGTAATAGGGGTAGATCCACATGGTAACGTAATCGTGAGCGGAAGAAGCCAGGGTAACGGGACAAACGCTGACTTTGCTACGATAGCCTATAGTTCAAACGGTAACCATCTCTGGGTAGAAAGATACAATGGACCGGGAAATAATCATGATCGAGGCAGTGGTTTAGCTGCGGACTCATCTGGAAATATTTATGTCACTGGTTGGAGTGATGGCGACGGAACATCCCGGGACATGGTAACGATAAAATACTCTCCTTCAACTCATTATGAATGCAATGAGGGTTCTTCAATTAAATTCACAGGAACTGCTTCCGACCCAGGAACCGACGACCTGACATTCAATTGGAACTGGGGCGATGGAACATCTGATACTGTTACCAAATATTATAACAATGGCTTAAGCCCCGAACTTGATTACAATCCAGCCACAAACGAAATCAAGAGTCCATGGGGAACATACCCATTTACAACGACAGATACCGTGAGCCACACTTATGGAGACAATGGTGTTTATACAATCACTCTGACAGTTTCCGATGATGATGAAGGAATATTCACATATACAACCATTATAACAGTAAACAATGTTGCTCCTTCTGTAGATTCAATAACAGCACCTTCGGGTTTTGAAGGATCACCTATAGCCTTCAGCTCCACTGTCACGGATTTAGGCAGTGATGATCTGACATTTACCTGGAATTGGGGAGACGGGACTTCCACAACAACTCCCACCTACTACAATAATGGCGCAAGTCCGGATCCTCCTCAGAGTCCATTGGGCACATATCCATTTACAGTTACAGACATTGTGCAGCATACCTATGGAGATAATGGTGTTTATACAATTACTCTGACAGTAGAAGATGATGATGATGGTTCTACTTTCTATGAAACTACAGTGAATGTCAATAATGTTGTACCAACAATAGAAGCGATCATAGCTCAAAATACGACATTGATGTCCCAAGATGTTACAGAAGAATGGGTGGTAAGATACAATCCCCCAGGATATGGTTCTGATTGGGGTAGGGCAATTGCCGTAGATTTGGCAGGGAATGTTTATGTTACAGGGTATAGCGACAGCAGTACAACAGGTTGGGACTATGTCACAATTGCATATGATTCCCTTGGTAACGAACTGTGGATGGCAAGATATGATGGTCCTGCAAGCGGATCTGATGTTGCTAATTCAATTGCTGTCGATTCATTGGGAAATATCTATGTAACAGGGGGAAGCAGAGGTTCCGGCACATACAGTGATTTTGCGACCTTAAAATATGATTCGTCAGGAAATCTACTATGGGTGGCAAGATACAATGGTCCTGCAAGTAGTTATGATGCAGCCCATTCTATGGCTATCGATTCCATAGGGAATATTTACATAGTAGGTGAAAGTCAAGGAAGCGGAACCAGTCGTGATTTTGCTACAGTGGCATATGATTCTTCGGGAAATCAGCTCTGGGTGGCACGATATGATGGCCCAGGACATGATTGGGATGAGCCTAAAAGAATCTCGTTGGACAACAATGGAAATATTTACGTTACAGGTGTGAGTCCAGGTAGGGGGACAGACGATGATTATGCCACAATAAAATATGACAACTTAGGAAATGAAATTTGGGTGGCAAGATATAACGGCCCGGGAAATCGTCAAGATTATGGTATGGGATTGGATGTCGATTCATCAGGAAGCGTATATGTAACTGGAATTAGTTGGTTTCATAATGGAGTAACAACAGAATGTGATTATGCGACCATCAAATATGATCAATCTGGCAACCAAATCTGGGTAAAAAGATATGATGGTCCAGGTAATGATGATTTTGCCTATGATTTATGTGTGGATACATCGGGAAATGTCTTTGTAACGGGAAGCAGTCCAAACGGTCTATCAGGTACAGACTTTACCACAATAGCCTACGATACCAATGGAAATCAGCTGTGGATTGCTAGATATAACTATTCTGCAACCAGTTATAATTCGGCACGTGCAATGGCGCTAGATCCTTCTGGATATATCTATATTACAGGAATGAGTGATGGTGTCGGGACAGATTTTGACTATGCCACCGTTGCTTATGATTTATCAGGTAATGAATTATGGGTTGAAAGATACAATGGTCCTGGAAATGATCAAGATCGGGTGAAAGCCATAGTTACTGATTCAATGGGATATGTATATGTTACCGGCGGTAGTATGGGAAGTGGGACAGGTTATGATTATGCTACCATAAAATATTCTCCTGCAAGTTCTAATGATTTCTATGAAAGTTATCAAATAACCTTTACAGCAAATGCGGTTGACCCTGGAAGCGACGATCTAACATTTTCCTGGGAGTTCGAATATGGCCCTACAATCGAAAACACATACTACAATAACGGTGTGAGTCCCGAGCCTGTTTACGATCCCATAACAAACGAGGTTAAAAGTCCACTTGGTACATATCCATTTAATGCCTCAGACATGGTGACCCACACATATGGGGACAATTATGATTATACACTGGTTTTAACAGTTACTGATGATGACGGTGCCATGACCACGTATACGACCACAGTATCTGTAGACAATTTAGCTCCGTCTATTATCGAGCTCGCAATCCCATATGTAGCCTACGAAGGAACCTCAGCAGCTTACAGGGCGACAGTAAAAGACCTTGGAAGCGATGATTTGACTTTTGAATGGGACTTTGGCGATTCAACTCCAGTCATCGAAAATACTTTCTATAATAATGGAACCACTCCAGATCCATACCCAAGTCCCGACGGAATCTTTCCCTTTATTGCCCAAGATACAATAGGCCATACTTATGGTGACAATTATAATTACACATTGACTTTCAAGGTAACTGACGATGATAAAGGGGTATCCACATTAACGACCACTGTGTATGTGGATAACGTTGCTCCAACAATCGAGCCCTTTGGGCCATTCACTGTTGATGAAGGGATGCCGTTTGACCTTTCAGCAATTTCAACTGATCTAGGTAGCGACGATTTGACTTTCACCTGGGAATTCGAATACGGTCCAACAATAACGAATGTTCATTACAATGACGGTGTGAATCCTGATCCCTACCCGAGCCCAGAAGGAAATTATCCCTTCAATGTTACCGACATAGTCACTCATACCTATGGTGATAACGGTGTTTTCACGGTAACCTTGACTGTAATTGATGATGACAACGGAAAGACATCATACACTACAAATATCACAGTAAACAATGTCGCACCCACGATCACCGCAATCTGGCCTACGACTATTATGGAAGAGGGTACACCCTTTACCCTTTCTGCAAATTCCACAGACCAGGGAAGTGACGACCTCACTTTTAGTTGGAAATTTGAACTTGTACCAGCCACTACAAATATTCTCTATAATGATGGCTCGGGGCCAGACCCCTACCCAAGCCCATGGGGAACATATCCATTCTCAGCAACTGACCAGGTAACCCATGCTTATGGCGATAATGGTGTATATACTGTTACACTAACTGTAGAAGATGATGACAAAGGGGTTGCCTCCTTTATATCGAATTTTACAATTTATAATGTAGCACCGCAGATTCAGCCATTTGGACCATTTACAGTTGATGAAGCCTCACCTTTAGATATTACAGCCACCTCCACAGACCCAGGGAGCGATGATTTAACATTTACCTGGGAATTTGAATACGGACCAACATACGTGAATTCATACTACAATGATGGCACAGGACCTGATCCATACCCGAGTCCGTGGGGGACTTACCCATTTTCTGCTGCAGATGATGTTGGGCACACTTACGGTGACAATGGAGTGTTTGGCTTAACGTTGACAGTGGAAGATGATGATGGAGATTCAACTACTTTTATCACGAATATCACGGTAGAAAATGTAGCTCCGGTCATTGAGAAAATAGAGGCCTACGTGTATGTGAACATTTCCCTAAGAGTGGCGGGAGAAAAATATCATTCAGTAGATATTTACCTCTACGAGGAAGATTTTCAGATTTGGACTGGAAAGGTGACCAGATACCCGGGAAGTCCTGATGATCAAAAAGATACAATTAATAATATTAGACTGGACATGACTAAAAGGTATTCAGCTATAGTTGATTACCTCCCCAATGATCCAAGAGTTAATGGTAATGTCTGGGGCGGCAATCCTGTGTGGATAGAAATTGAATTTGAGAATGAATCAACAGCTCGTATACACCATACGTTCAACGTCCGGCAATCCTATTGGAACAGCGACCACTGGAACCATATCGATCCCTGGGAGGTGGAATTGAATCCTCACCTATTGGGACATAATATTACCTTAGAAGGCATTGCCACTGATCCTGGCAGTGATGATCTAACTTTTACCTGGGACTTTGGAGACGGAGCAACTGCAGGACCGACCACCTATTTCAACAACGGAGTGAGTCCTGATCCATATCCGAGCCCAGACATTAATCCTATGTGGGCAACAGATACATGTGTACATTCATACACTACGACTGGGACTTACACGATTACTTTGGTAATCGAGGATGATGATGGTGCGATAACGATAACGACCTTGGAAATTGGATTGTAAGATTTACTAGCGTAGGAATCGATGAAAACAGTCTATAAGGTAACTTGCCATATTCTTTTTATTAAAAAAAACAAGCCTTCTGACGAAAATTTTATGTATTATAAGCAGATTACATGTGGGGGACCTATATAAAGAAAAAAAGATGCCGCGGGAGTCTTTTGATATATTTGGTTATCCTTATTGCTTTTTTAACTAGTCATCTTCCATTGGGATCAATCCCTTTTCCTATGGAAGTTAAGGCCGACCATCAAGAATATGATGTAGACAAATTTGATGAAAATATAACCATATCGGAATATAGTTATCAATCTATCGATTTCGATTTTCAAGAGGGTGAAGAAATCGAGATCGTATTTATATTGCTCGTGAAACAGGGCATTCCTATCAATGTCTGGTTTATGAATGAGGATAATCATTTGCTGTTTTCAAGCGGTGCCGAGCAGTTTTTATATTATATTGATGGTTCTGAGCGAGAAGTCATATATACTAAAAAAATCGTGACTTTGAATGAACATGATCTATATAAACTGGTTATGGTAAATTATAATAATCGAAGTGTTGAGGTAAATGTTGTTTATGAAATAAGAACCTATACTGTAGAATCTGCTGAAACTCCATCCGAGGATACTTCCATTTATCTATATATTCTACTTGTTTTGGTGATAATTCTCGCCATTTTTCTTGTTGTTCTCGCATTTAAAGTACGAAAATACAAGCAATCAACCACTAAAGCGCTGTCTAAAAAGGTCAGGAAACGTAAGGTAAAAAAAAGCCAAACCAACAGCATTGGAGAAGACATCACTCAAGAAGTTAGAAACTCAGGAGCCGAAAGAATCCGAACCTGAAGAACCCGGGACTCCTAGGAAAAGGCATGAGGAACCAAAAGTTACAAAAGAAGTTACTCCAAGTTTTTGTGGATTTTGCGGGAAATCTGTTACTACTCCTTTTTGTTTACATTGTGGGCGGAAAGTGTAAATATTTTTGATTTCTCTTTCATATAGTCAGTTTTCTACTTTGAAGAATAATGATTTGTAAGGGATTTCAAGGATACTGGGACTTCCTCTATAAGGCACTTAAACCTTTAGCAAAGCTGGAAATCTAAATTCCTTCAATTTATTTGGATTTTAGACCTTTATGTCGTTCGATATGGATAGCCATATTCCATGAAAATTTTCCATAGATTAGCATGCTTCTCTTTATTATATGATAGTTATCACTTCTGAAAGGAATCAAAACCCAAGAGGATATTATATTTTATTTAAGAAAGCCATCCATTAGGGGAATCTATCAATAATATCTAATGTTACCCTAAGATCATTTTTAACTTGCTTACGGTTCTTGTGAGATCTCTGGTAACTCCAAATAGCTGATACCCATTGTTTCTGGCATATCGTAGAGTTCAGGGTGTAAATATTTCCCTTTTTCTTCTTCAGATTTATTCTCCTCCATTGGAATTCTATATTTTTCAGCCCATGGATCTTGCCGGATGCCAGTCACCTGCCAGGATACTTGCATTCCTGATTTACCACCTGCAATCTTGAATTGATTATTAATTATCTCCTCAGCAATGTATAGATTTGGGCCAGGTTCGCCAATCGGTGTCAACTGATATCGGAAATCCCGGTTAAGGGTTTCGAACCAATAGGGTAATACTATCCATGCTTCTCCACTATCATTAAGAGTAATGTTTCCGTTATATACATTCATCATATCCGGACTCTCTACGAACGAGTGATAGAGGTATTTGTTCTCTGGATCTAGGGGATGATCAATCTTAAAGCAACCACCACCTTTAGATAAGGTTCCAGCGATATCACAATCGCCATCAATATCGAGGTCGTTCTCGATATAAACATTGCCAGAATCGAAATACCCTGCCCAGTTTGTATTTCCGCCATCGGCATATCCATAAACACCGATGTTTGTTCCACTGTTATAATAAGGAGGGAGGCTATAACACTCACCCTTAACTCCATAATAAGTACGATCTCCAGTAGGGCGTGAGAATCCATGTACACCCGAATAATCCCCCTCACCCATGACACCAACACCATATTGCCCACTCCAACTACTTTTACTATAAATTCCATTTGCATTATGGACTTCTACATATAATCCATAACGAAATGGGCCAACCGGACCAGAGAATGTTGGTTCAATATTCAATCCAGTTAAAATATCTCCGGCATTAGAAGCGGATAAAGTCTGTTCGAGATTGACTCCGTTAGCTTCTCCTCCAGATGCAGTTATATCTTTTTGCACATCCAAACCAGCGCTCGGGCCTATCGTCCCGATGCCGACATTACCATATGTATCAATTGTAATAAAGCGATTATTACCTACTGTAGTCCCGCCTCCTATACAAAAGTCATCGTCATCCAAACCATCTCCATCATCATTAACCGCTATCCAGAAATCCGTGTCGCCGGAATTGTCTTCGGGTTCAAAAATTATGCCCGCGTCGTCGTCTTTTAAATGTAATGTTGTAAGAGGCGTGGCCTGCCCGATACCAATGTTGCCAAAATAGTCAATGTGAAACCTTTGTGTGCCATCATCATATATTGTAAACAATCCACCAAATGTATCCCTGCAATCTATACCAACCCAACCTCCTCCAGCGAGAAGGTCCATATGGGGATCGTACCCCTCTCTTTGAACCCTAATATGATTATCCACACCTGAAGTCTCCACATGCAAGGTTGTCAGAGGATTCGTCCTCCCTATGCCGACTTTCCCATCACCTCTAATAACCATAGCTGTTTCTACTGTTCCGTCGTTTCCTGTGTTTACAAATGCCATACCGCCATCAGGATTTGCTTGATTTGCGTCGGTTTTTTCTATTAATAAAGCATCTGAATTTGTCCCAAAAAAATTACCGTCATACCTAATTCTAAATCCATCATTAGAGCCACTTGGATTTCCCGATTCACTAGTACGATAAAAAAGAACCGTTCCTGGAAGGGGAACAGAACTCTTTATCGCTCCTGCAACTTCTAATTTCGCATCGGGGTCCGCCGTCCCGATACCAACATTGCCACCAGTTTCAATAACGAGGCCTGTGGTTGATGTCCCTGAGCCCACGATAACATTTAAATAATCCGTAGTTCCAGCCTCCGTTACATAAAGATTGGCGTATGCGGTACTGCTACTACCATCGCCCGATTCTCTAATTATGAACCCAAATTGACCATCATCAGCGTCAGCCTCTATCCAAGCCGCTTCATCACCAGTATTTTCCGTGCTAAGAACCATCTGGCCAGTGTCACCAATATAAATGTCTCCTATTTCTGCCGTTTCGGCTGTTCCTCTTAATCTAAGTCCCTCAATATTCGAGCCTGTATCAATATCTAATTTAACTACAGGACTCGCAATTCCGATGCCGACTCTATTGTTCGAAGCATCTACATAAAATGTATTTGTGTCTACAGTTAGATGACTTGATATTCTAGTTTCACCATCTACGTCTAATTTTTTACCAGGGGTATCTGTTCCGATGCCAACATTGCCAGATGGATAGTCACCTCCATGCCCGGTGTAGACATTTACTCCCGATCTTTCCCAGTCATAATCTTCTGCAACAACGGGGACTGTTATTATTAAAATTGACACAAACAATCCCACAACTACTACGGTACTTATTTTTCTAATTCTTTTTTCCTTTTCATTATGTTCCCTCATTTTTATTCCTCCAATTTCTCTATCTGTTTTACCTATTGGAAAGCAATCGAAAAAGTGATGAGTTCCACTATTTTAAACAATATTTTTTCAGAAGTTTACTTCTCCTTTACTCTCCCCTTTTTCTATCCCTCACTATCGATATTTCTATGCGAAAGTTTATTACGATTAAAGTATTTAAATATTACTTAAAATGCTTATTAAGATGTTATATATATTGTTTATTCTTTAACTTATACTTAAATATTATTAAATAAATAAATTTATGGCTATGCATTTTTAGAAATCGTGTAATATACAATTTTCAACTCAGGAATAAATCCTGGGAATTTCTTAAAAAACCTTCCAATCCGATGATAACGTAGATGAAAGAGTATATAAACAAAGGTTGCGAATTGTATAAAAAAGAGTGGCCATTCATAGGATTGCTTATCATTTTTTATTGTACCATCTAACATGAGAGCCGAAATTATAAATAGATAAAAAGACATTATTAACATGAAGATTTGGAGGGGACGCAAGAAAGGGTGTTTCTGATAAAACTTCCGATGTGGGAGATTTGAAAATGAAGATCAAGATGGTAAGTTTTCTTTTAAGTTTAATAATGATTGCGAGCAATTTAAATTCTTATTTTCAAATTGTAGTACAATCAAGTTCAATTTCAAACGAAACAAGCGGTCTTGCAGATTCTCCATGGCCGATGTTTCGATGTAATCTCAACCACACGGGTCTTAGCCCTTACGATACAAGTGCAAATCCTGGTAAGTTGAAATGGAGTTTCGATACTGGTGGTGATGTACAATCAGCGCCGGCAATCGGCTTTGATGGTGCAATATATGTGGGATCCTATGATAATAAATTGTATGCAATCAACCCAGATGGCACTGAGAAATGGAATTATACGACCAATTACCGTGTAAGATCTTCACCGGCAATTGGATTTGATGGTACGATTTATGTAGGCTCCTATGATAATAAATTGTATGCAATCAACCCAGATGGCACTGAAAAATGGAATTTTACTACCGGTTGGTATATTAGCTGGTCATCAGCTGCGATTGGCTATGATGGGACTATATATATAGGTTCAGAGGACCATAAACTGTATGCAATTAATCCTGATGGAAGTGAGAGATGGAACTTCACGACTAATAAAGCGATTCATTCATCACCAGCAATTAGTTCCGATGGCACGATTTATGTGGGTTCCTGGGACAAAAATCTGTATTCAATAAAACCAGATGGTACTTTAAAATGGAGTTTTTTAATTGGTCACTATGTATGGTCTTCACCTTCAATTGGCTCTGATGGTACAATCTACGTAGGCTCTTCTGACAATAAACTGTATGCAATTAATCCTGATGGCACTCATAAATGGAGTTTCGTAACTGGTAGTGATGTAGACTCATCACCTGCCATAGGTTTCGATGGTACAATTTATGTTGGTTCTGATGATGATTTACTATATGCAATCAATCCAGACGGCACTCAAAAATGGAATTTCACGACTGGTGGTCAAGTTCAATCATCACCTGCAATTGGCTCTGATGGAACAATTTATGTCGGCTCTAGAGACCATAAGTTATATGCGATCAATCCGGATGGAACTGAGAAATGGAACTTTATCACGGGAAATCTCATCCATTCCTCACCCGCAATCGGCTCCGATGGTACGATTTATGTCGGCTCTGCAGATGGTAACCTCTACGCCATCGGCACACCCACTCAACCCCAACGCCCAATCGCCGACGCAGGCCCCGATCAAACCGTAAACGAAGGAGATGTAGTTCAATTCAATGGAAGCGGCTCAACAGCAGGTGGGGGCGTAGTTCCCGATGCCGTGGCAGTATGGCATATGGATGAGGGATCTGGTGACACGATTTACGATGAGACCGACTATCACAACGACGGTGAAATATACAAAGCCACATGGACCACTGGAAAATACGGCAGCGCCCTGAGTTTTGACGGACTCCATGACTTTGTGGATGTGCCTACTTCTCCATCATTGAATATCACTGATATGATGACAATGCATGCATGGATCAAACCCAAAAGAACCGACTATGGGTATGTTGTCTGCAAGGAGCTTAATCCTGGACATGAAGGGCGAGGTGGCTTGTATAGCCTGGACATTTACCCGGGACAGGTAAGATCAATACTTCATGAAGATAGCCCAGTATACTATTGGCATCAGGCCACAGGCACCACAGATATCGTTTACGATGTATGGCAACATATTGCCATGACCTGGGACGGCAATGTACTGAAGGTGTTTTACAACGGCCAGGTCGAGGATTCTGTGAACTTCACAGGCAAAATAAAGACAAGTGCCGCAAATGTTGGAATTGGCCGCTATGGTCCTGTCTTTTTCAAAGGTATAATTGATGAAGTGGCAATATATGACTGCGCTCTATCAGATCAGGACATCCTAAGAATTTACCAAACCGGAAGCCTAAATTATTCTCAACCAGGCGAACTTACCTACGAATGGGACTTCGACTCGGACGTGGATTCGGATGGAGATGGTAACTATACCAACGATGTCGAGGCAACCGGGCCTACTCCAACCCATATTTATGGTGATGATGGCATCTATACCGTAACACTCACCGTTTCAACTCCATATGAGACTGGTGATGTCATTAAGGTTGCCCAGGATTGTGTTTTGGTAATGGACAGCTCAGGAAGTATGTCGTGGAACGATCCCCTCAACCTCAGAATAGATGCTGCAAAGCAATATGTTGACAAGATGACGCCTGACGACAGGGGCTGTGTAGTTGATTTTGATACAGATGCTGATCTCATGCCACCTGGGCCTTATGATGATCACCTAAGTATGGATTATGCTAAAATCAAGGGCAATCTCGATTACATCGATAGCATGGGAGGCACAGGAATTTCCAGAGGACTCAATCTTTCAAATGAGGAACTGAGAAATAATGCAGACCCAAGTCATGTTCCAATCATGATTCTTCTCACAGATGCGGCGAACAACGATCCAATTGACAACAACTACTGTTTAATAGAAGCAAATATTGCTGCAAGCAGAGACATAAAGATTTTTACCATCGGATTAGCCATGCTGCCTAACTCCACAGAAGAGCTGCTTCTTAAAGAGATAGCCGACATCACGGATGGGAAGTACTTCCCTGCACCGGATGCTGGATATTTAGAAATGATTTATGATAATATATCGAAGATCGTGGGAAATTATTCTGCAGGCAGGCTGTTTGATACAGATACTATGGAGGTTACTGTGAGGAATGTTAATCCGACTATGGAACCAATTACAGCCCAAGGCGCAACAGCTTTACAAAAAGGTGTGATGGAGGAATGGGTTGCAAGATATAATGGACCACATAATTATAATGACTTTATTTATTCAATGGCTGTAGATCCATCTGGAAATGTATATGTAACTGGAGATAGTCATTGCAAAGGGGAGACAGGAGATAGTTATACAAATTATACCACAATAAAATATGATATCAATGGTAACGAGCTCTGGATGGCAAGTTATAACGGCCCTGGAAATCTTTGGGATGGTGCCTGGGATATAGCTGTCGATTCGTCGGGAAATGTTTATGTTACTGGGATGAGTTGGGGAAGTGGAACATTATGGGACTATGCTACTATTAAGTATGACCCGGATGGTAACGAGCTCTGGGTGGCGAGATACGATGGAGGAGGTGACGATTTAGCGCACGCTATTACCCTAGACTGCAAGGGATATGTCTATGTTACCGGTGGTAGTGAGTATGACTTTGTTACTATAAAGTACGACAGTTATGGTAATCTGATCTGGGTAGCGAGAAATGATGGAACCAATGGAGAGGCATGGGATATAGAAATTGATGACTTATCAGGAAATGTCTATGTGACTGGGTGGAGTGCCAAAATTGGGATAGGTGTAGATTATGCTACTATAGCTTACGACTCGTTAGGAAACGAGCTCTGGGTAACAAAGTATGATGGACCTGGTAAAGGGTATGATTATTCTTACAATTTAGCCTTGGACTCAGCGGGTGATATCTATATTACAGGATGGAGCCGTGGTATTGGAACAAGTGATGACTACACCACAATAAAATATGATTCTTTAGGCAATGAACTTTGGGTAGCTAGGTACAATGGTCCTGATAATGGTTCAGATAATGCTGCTGATTTAGCTGTGGATTCATTAGGAAATGTTTATGTGACCGGTGGAAGTAAGGGAAGTGGCTATCAGGATTATACTACCATAAAGTACGACTCAAATGGCAACCAAATCTGGGTGGCGAGATCTATTGAAGGTGTAGCTAATGGTATTGCTATTGACAATTCATCAGGAAATATTTACGTGACTGGCAGGAGTTGTGGTGACTTTGCTACTGTAGCTTATGACCGAAATGGTAATGAGCTATGGATTACAAGGTATAATGGTCCAAGTGGTGGTGATGCAGGTCTACATATAGCTGTGGATTCATCAGGGAATGTCTATGCAAGTGGAAATAGTAAGGGTAATGGTACGCACAGTGATTTTTGTGTCATTAAATATTCAACTTCAAGTTATTATGAATGCAATGAAGGTTCTTCAATAAAATTCACAGGAACAGCTTCTGATCCAGGCAGCGACGATCTCACGTTCACATGGAACTGGGGCGATGGAACATCCGATACTGTGACCAAATATTACAACAATGGATTAAGCTCAGAACCTGATTACAATCCTGCTACAAATAAAATCAAGAGTCCATGGGGAACATACCCATTTACAACGACAGATACCGTGAGCCACATTTACGGAGACAATGGTGTTTATTCAATCACACTGACAGTTTCCGATGATGATAACGGAATGTCAACCTACACAACCACTATTACAGTAAGCAACACTGCTCCTTCTATTAACTCAATAACTGCACCTTCGGGTTTTGAAGGATCACCTATAGCCTTCAGCTCCACTGTCACGGATCAAGGCAGTGATGATCTCACTTTCACATGGGAATGGGGAGACGGGACTTCCACGACAACCACCACCTACTACAATAATGGCGCTAGTCCAGACCCTCATCAAAGCCCATTGGGCACATATCCATTTACAGTTACAGACACAGTCCAGCATACCTATGGAGATAACGGAGTTTATACAATTACTCTAACAGTAGAAGATGATGATGGTGGTTCTACTTCCTATGAAACTACAGTGAATGTCAATAATGTTGTTCCAACAATAGATACGATCATAGTACAAAATACGACATTGATGTCTCAAGATGTTACAGAAGAATGGGTAGCAAGATACAATCCCCCAGGAAATGGTTATGATTGGGGTATGGGACTTGCTGTAGATTCGACAGGGAATGTGTATGTTACAGGGTATAGCGATAACAGTGCAACAGTTAGGGATTATCTCACAATAGCATATGACATCCTTGGTAACGAACTATGGAGGGCAAGATATGATGGTCCTGCAAATGATTGGGATTTTGGTACTTCCATTGTAGTCGATTCATTGGGAAATGTCTATGTAACAGGGGGAAGTAGAGGTTCTGGCACATACAGTGACTTTGCGACCTTAAAATATGATTCGTCAGGAAATCTACTATGGGAAGCAAGATACAATGGTCCAGCAAATGGTTATGATGCAGCTCATTTGATGGTTATTGATTCCACAGGGAATATTTACGTAGTAGGCGAAAGTCAAGGAAGCGGAACCAGTCGCGATTTTGCTACAGTAGCATATGATTCTTCAGGAAATCAACTCTGGACGGCACGATATGATGGCCCAGGACATGATTGGGATGAGCCTAGAAGAATTTCATTGGACAACAATGGAAATATTTACGTTAC
>CP070751.1:2112047-2117774 GCA_020348445.1 Thermoplasmata archaeon | reverse complement strand
TAGTCACGGCTTCAACCCTCATTTCATACGCGCTCTATACTATGGCCACGGAAACGACGCAAAAATTCGGGACGACCGATCTAAAATACACCATTCCCTTGGTTTTATTTGGGATTTTTCGCTATCTCTACCTCATCCACCAGAAGAACGAAGGGGGAAGCCCAGAAAGTGTCATCCTGAAAGATAAACCGATGATATTGGATATATGTATTTTTGTTTTGATGGTAACTGTGATCCTGTACTGGTAAATTCCATTTTTTTCTTTCTGATGAAGGTAAAATTTCCCACATTGATTGGTTATTGTTGACACTCTGTCAAGAACCAAAATTAGAAATGAATGAATATGATAGTCGTGATCATTTACGGCCAAGAGTTGCCGTGCTGAAGACTAATCCCGAAAACGCTTTGGAAGATTTTCGCGAGCTCATGCACTTGGCAGACTATGAGAAATTCTTGCCCAAAGATAAAGACACGGCATTAAAAATCAATGTCTCCTGGCACCACTTCTATCCTGCCTGTTCCACCACACCCTGGCAGTTGGAAGGAGTTATCAAAACACTATTGGCCGATGACTACAAGAAGGAATTGCTTCATGCCTGCAACAATCGAACCGTTGTGGTGAGCGCGAAAAAAGGTGAGATAGCTAACAAGCACAAGCTAGTTATAGAAAAATATGGCCTCAGAAACGTTCATCTTTATGAAAATGAAGAATGGGTTACCTATGAACCCAAGGGGAAGATGCTCGTTCTTCCGGAGATTTTTCCCGATGGAGTTAAGATTCCCAAACGCATGATGGAGGAGAACATAATCCATCTTCCTACAATGAAGACCCACGTCTTTACGACGATGACGGGTGCGATTAAAAATGCCTTCGGTGGGCTACTCCACGAGAAGAGACATTGGACTCATTCTGTCATCCATGAGACATTGGTGGATCTCTTGACAATCCAGAAGGAAATCCATTCGGGCATCTTCGCAGTTATGGACGGTACTATTGCCGGCAATGGTCCGGGCCCCAGGTGTATGGTTCCCCATGTAAAGAATTATATTTTGGCAGGTGGCGACCAGGTGGCCATTGATGCGGTTGCAGCCAAGATGATGGGTTTTGATCCGATGTCCATCAAATTCATTAGACTTGCTCACGAGGCAGGCTTAGGATGTGGTGATCTAAGAGAAATCGAGATCGTTGGAGAAGACGTTTCCAAAGTCAATTTTGGATTTAGCGCAAATGAAAACACGTTGGCGTCCCGCGGTCAAAAACTCATCTACTGGGGTCCCATAAAACCCCTTGAGAAACTGCTTCTCCGGACCATTGTCACCCCCTGGTCTTATCTTGCATCCATAGCTTACCACGATTGGTACTGGTACCCATTTGTAGGCAAAAAGCGGGTTGAGGCAATGCTGAGCACCCAATGGGGGGAGTTGTTCGAGCAATATCGGAGTAAGAGTATCAAAGTTTAAAATGGTCATTTTTCTGAAGAGAAGTCATCGTATTTTTGGAAAGCATAGAAACTGAAGGAGCAGGCAAATTGAGAGATAATGGTATAAGAATAGGAGTAATAGGCTGCGGTCACTGGGGTCCAAATCACATTCGGAATTTTTCGAGCCTACCGGGCTCTGAAGTCATCATGTGTTGTGACCTCAACAAAGACCGGCTGAAGGCAATGCAAGAGGTCTACCGGTCAATCCGCGTAACGAAGAATTACGTGGATATCGTGGAGAATAAAGAGATAGATGGGGTAGTGGTTGCAACACCGACATCAACCCATTATCAGATAGTGAAGGATTGTCTGACAAACGGCAAGGACGTCCTCTGTGAAAAACCCCTTTCCATTTCCAGCTGTGAAAGCGAGGAGTTGATTAAGATGGCAGAAGCCGAGGGAAGGGTTCTCATGGTTGGGCACGTATTCGTGTTTAACCCGGGAATTCAGTGGGCGAAGGAATACATTAATAATGGAGATATGGGAGGCATTTACTACCTTCATTCCCAGAGGACTAACTTAGGGCCAATAAGAAACGACGTAAACGTCATATGGGATCTCGCTTCTCATGATATTTCCATAGTCTCGTTTCTCTTGAATTCAGGACCAGAAAGGGTAACCGCAAAGGGCGAGAGCTTTTTACAGGACGGAAAAGAGGATGTTGCTTTCATCTCCTTAACCTACCCGGAAAAGATCTTGGTAAATATTCACGTCAGTTGGCTGGATCCCCAAAAGGTCAGGGAAATAACGATTGTAGGCGACAAGAAAATGGTTGTCTGGAATGATTTGAGCAATATCGCGCCCATCCGTGTATACGATAAGGGAGTTATTAGGGAGGTTTACTACGAAAATTTCGGGGAATTCCAATTGATGCTCAGGGATGGTGACATACTGATTCCCAAAATAAATCTCGTTGAGCCCTTGAAGAATCAGTCAAATCATTTTCTGGATTGTGTCAGAACGAGAAAGAGGCCAATTACAGACGGAACGGAGGGTTTGAATGTGGTGAAAGTACTCAGTGCCATCCAGCGATCGATGGAAAAGAACGGACAATCCATTCACATCGGCTCGGAGGGGAAATGAGAAGGGTGAATGCTATCCCATTGGTGGATCTGACAGCCCAATACGCAACCATAAAAGATGAAATTGATCGTGCTGTTCAGGAAGTGTTGGGCCGCTGCAACTTCATACTCGGCAGCCAGGTACAGGAGTTCGAGCAATCCTTCGCACGCTTTGCCGGTGTCGAACACGCAATCGCTGTGAGTAATGGACTGGATGCATTGCGTCTCTCCTTGATGGCAGTGGATGTTGGGCCGGGTGATGAGGTGATTGTTCCTGCTAACACCTACATTGCCACAGCTTTGGCCGTTAGCTCCGTGGGTGCGCGGCCGGTTTTCGTGGATTGCGACGCCTCTACCTACAACATAGACGTGGGACTCATTGAGGCTGCCATCAATGGACATGTTCACGCGATCATCCCGGTCCATCTCACAGGGCAATCCGCGGACATGGATCCCATGTTGGAGATTGCGGAACGTCATGGTTTGTACGTTGTCGAGGATGCCGCTCAGGCACACGGAACGCTCTACAAGGGTCGGCCTTGTGGATCCATGGGAGTCATGGGATGTTTCAGTTTTTACCCGGGAAAGAACCTTGGGGCTTGTGGCGATGCCGGAATGGTCACAACGAACGATTCGGACATGGCCGAGCGACTCCGCCGACTTCGTAACTATGGTCAGTCCTTCAAATATGAGCACGTTGGGAAGGGATTGAACGCGCGTATGGACACCCTACAAGCAGCCATTCTCCGTACCAAGCTCCGTCATCTCAAAAGGTGGAATGAGGCCAGGGCTGCCCATGCCGAGAAATACAGGGAGTTGCTCAGCGGCGTTGGGGACGTAGTTTTCCAGCAACGGGCACCGTACTCTAGCCATATATATCATCTATTCATCATAGAGACGGATCAACGTGATGCCCTGCGAAAGTATCTGGAAATGGCAGGAATTCAGACTGGCATTCACTATCCGAAGCCAATTCATCTGCAGGAGGCGTATGCCGACACGGGATATCGAATTGGAGATTTTCCCTGCGCAGAAAGGCTGGCGGGCCGTATCCTATCGTTACCGATGTTTCCCGAGTTGAGCATTGAGCAGATTCACTACGTAGTGGATGAAGTACGAACCTTCTTTAACAACGCACATCCACATGGAGTTTAGTTTTTCCTTCTGCCCACAATCGCTAGGACTGCTGAGTAGAAGGGGAATGAATTTCGGGTTGCCGGACTGAGCGGCTCATATGATTTTCCTTAAAGGAGGAGCGTTTAATGGAAGAATATAGAAAAGGAAAAAATTGTAAAATTTATGAAGGTTCCTTCATATTCCCTAATGTGTCATTAGGAAACAATGTTACTGTATTTCCAGGGGGGGTTATAGGAAGAGCTCCCGTGAGTAGCGGGGCAACGATTAGGAGACTTGATGTAGATAAAGTGTTACCAGTATCAATAGGAGATAATTGTGTTATTGGATCAAATGCGGTTATTTATATGGATGTAAAAATAGGTAAGAATTCAATGATTTGCGACACTGCTTGTATCCGCGAAGGATGTAGGATTGGCGATAGTGTGGTGATAGCTATGGGGGTTACTATTAATTACAATACAAAGATTGGAGATAGAGTTAAAGTCATGGATAATACCCATTTGACTGGGAATATGATTGTTGAAGATGACGTTTTTATTGGCATGCTCGTAACAACAGCAAATGACAATGGAATGGGAAGGAATGTTCCGAAAAGAGCCAAAGACTGGTTAGGGAAAGGCCCCACGATTAGGAGATTTGCTACCATTGGACAAGGCGCCTGTATACTTCCGAGTGTTGATATTGGTGAGGACAGTATAGTAGGTGCAAACTCAGTTGTCACCAAGAATGTTGGTCCCAGAACTGTTGTTATGGGAATCCCGGCAAAGTTTGTAAGGAATTTGTTTGACCACGAAATTCGATGATTTATTGTTCATGTGACTTAGGTTCTCTGTTAAAGAACAAACATAAATTCGAAAATAAAGGAACGAGAAGATTAGATCAGAAAGTTATGGGATGAGGAGGTCTGTGCTGAGGGTAATAGCGATAGCGTGCGCATATAATGAAGCGGGAAAGATTGAACGTGTTGTTGAAAAGGTTAAAAAAGAGGATTGTATCGATGAGCTGTTAGTGGTAGATGATGGTTCATTTGATAATACAAGATATAAGGCTGAGAAGAATGGCGCAACAGTAATTTCCCATACGCAGAGGGAAGGAGCTGGTGCAGGTTTAAAGACCGGATTTAGATATGCGTTGGAAAACGGCTTCGATATTATCGTTATACTGGCTGGAAATGACAAGGATAATCCATCTGAGATTTCACGTTTAATAGATCCGATTCTCTATGAAAATTTCGGTTTCGTTCAGGGTTCCAGATATTTGGATGGTGGCTCTTACGGAAGAATGCCCCTCTACAGATTGATCGCTACCAAATACATCCATCCAGCGTTATTTTCTCTGGTTTCTGGGATAGAAATAACAGATAGCACAAATGGATTTAGGGCCTTCAGTACCTGCATTCTAAAGGACAAGAGAATAAATGTTGATCAAGATTGGCTGGATAGATATGAGCTTGAGCCTTACCTATTCTATAAGGCAATCAAATTGGGATATAGAGTAAAGGAAGTCCCTGTGAGTAAGATTTACCCTCCAAAGGATTTAGGGTACACGAAGATGAGGCCAATTCTTGGATGGTGGAGTATCCTTAAGCCTTTGTTATTTTTGGGTCTGGGACTGAGAAAATAGTGTATAGTAGCAGGATGGCCTTTCGCTGAGGATAACTTCACAAGTTATTTTGATTTTTCGATGATGGTTCATTAATGAAGTGCAAGTTAATTATCGGTTTCGTATTCAGCGGTTTCTTTTTATACCTTGCCTTTAAGGGTATCAATACATCTGAGTTAAGAGTGGGGCTTAAGCAGGCTGACTATTGCTACCTCGTTCCCATTTTCTTGCTTTCGATATTCATTCTGTATCTACGATCCCTTCGATGGGGGATTATTTTAAATCCTCTGGAAAGAATTAGCCAGAAAGTCCTTTTCCCCATTACTGCCGTGGGTTTGATGGCGGTAGTATTACTTCCAGTTAGGATGGGTGAATTGGCGCGTCCACTCTTAGTTTCAAAGCGGAGTGAAATCCGTATAAGTTCTGCCCTTGGAACCATCGTGCTA
>CP070751.1:2021929-2111947 GCA_020348445.1 Thermoplasmata archaeon | reverse complement strand
CTACCCGACTCTATCCACCGAAATTGATATACGAAATCAGGTGTATACGACCTCTCCATGCCCCAGCCTAAAAATCAAAAGAACTGTCCGCAAAAACCAAGTTGCCCGATCTGCAACACTAATTCTAACATCGCAAAAATAGGGTACAGAACGACAAAGAAAGGAAAAATACAGCGCTTTAAGTGCAACAGGTGCAATAAAACGTTCAGCGAACAACACATACAATATGTCACTTACCCGCCAAAAATCATATTCACCGCGATTTCAACATATAACCTGGGTTACACAAAACAGCAGACCTCCAAAATTCTATCAAAATCACACAGAGTCAAAATTCCAATATCAACCATCCATTCTTGGCTGAAGCGCTATCAGGATGTATGCACCTTCGCAAATATCCGCAAGAATTACAAAATCGATCCACAAACCGTAATCAAATCAAAAAAGCTCCATCACAATCAGATATACAACCTTAAATATCATGAGCTTAAATTAAATTTCGCTGCAAAAAAATTTCCAAAACTCAGTGATTATATCGAATTCATTTTCCATCGCTGTCCAAATAATCTGTTCAAAAAAGAAGGCCCTAGATGTTCCAATCTTAAAATAGATATTAAACCAAAGAAGGTTTCAAAATACAATAATGCCCCCAAACTCGCACAATTCGGCTTAACCTTGGCGAGAACAAATAAAGAGCGACACAAAAAAGTCCAGGATTTCATGCTCATCAATGATTCTGCAACTGTAGCTAACGAAATACCTGTTTTCCTTTACCCAAATGAAATTAAACAAAAACAAGAAAAAGTAATGGGCATAAAGCTTTCAGATACCTTGACTGGCCATATAGATATATTGCAAGTGAGATTTAACAACATTCATGTATTAGATTTCAAGCCTGGTGCCAAAAAGGGGGATAGAAGAGCAGCAGAACAGGTTTTTCTGTACGCTTTAGCATTGAGCAAACGAACAAATATCCCCCTAGATAACTTTATCTGTGCATATTTCGATGATTTAAATTATTATCAATTTAAACCTACTGTTGGTTAAGCGGAATCAAGAAGATAGGATTAAAAGAATGACTAACCTTCAATTACCTTGATAACTCTCCCTATATCCCAAATCAATAATAATACCAATCCCAGAACTTCCTTAGCTCGTGCCCATCCTGTATATCTCTTCCCCGTCCTTGAAAGCTCGTATCGTTCCAGTAGAAGAAACTACAATACTGATTGCCTTGGTGGTTTTTGTAATGGACGCACCTGCAAGATGCCTTCCACCCAATCCACCCTGGAGATAAAGATCCCAACTCACCCCAACAATGTACCTCCCAGCAGCCACCGCATATCCTTCATCATCAACAATAAGAGCCCCGTCCAATAGTGCGAATTCCTTGATGGTGGCAACATTTTCCGGATCCAACAGGCAACGCCCGTCCTTTTCATGACCCTTAAAAGGATTTATGATAAGAGGTCTGGAATGTTTCATAACATTTTCCGCGTCTCCCAAGACGATCAGGGCGCCTGTGGCTTTGCCTTCCCTTCCTTCTCTTGCTATTTGGGATGCAATACTGAAAGTGGCTTCAAGGACCTTTAAATTTACTCTATCTTTTACCTGGTCCTTTATACTTGTTATCCCCATGTCCTCGACATTGAATAAAACCAGGGCTTCCACATCAGTTGCTATAAGACATAGTACCTTATCTTCAAAGCTCAGAATTCCCTCCCCCCAGGCTGAAATAAGAAGCTCCTTTGCCTGGCTCATTATATCAATACCCAATAATGGTGGTTGGGAAAGCTTCTTTACCTTGATTTCCTTATCTCGAAGCAGCTTTTGAAGTTCCAAGTCGCTTGTGGCTATTGTGGTGGGAACATCGGGCATACCCATCATTATTTTATCGATCAGCTTGGCATTATTCGTGATCACGAACAAGAATGTTACTTTCTGTTCTTCCACAATTTTCTTTGCGGCATCAAAGCAGGAATGCATCACTGGGTAATAATGTGCAAAAGTTTTAATCTTTTGCTTCATTTAGCCCATTGGCAATTTGTGTTGGCGATGGAGCAGATAACCTTGAATCCCAAGAACAAAGATGAAAAAATATCGGATCCCAAAGTGCGGGCAAAATACGCATATCTCGAGGCATGCGTAAGTATAGTTGGTAACTTCTTTCTGTTTGTTTTCAAGCTTATTCTCGGTCTTTTTATCAACAGCATTGCATTGATTACGGATGCTTTTCACACGCTATCAGATACCGCGTCCTCGGGTGTTGTTATCCTTGGCTTTAAGGCCGCAAAAAGAGATCCTGACAAGGAACATCCATTTGGTCACGGAAGATTCGAACATATAACCACGCTTGTAATAGCGGTTCTTCTCTTTGTCACAGGTGCACAGTTCATTTGGCAGTCAATAGAGAGGCTCATTGGTGGTGTGGAGATTTTTGAAAGCAAATATCTTTGGATCATAGGTATCGCGGTGATTCTTTCCTCGTTAGTAAAAGAAGCAATGGCAAGATTTTCCATTCGGCTCGGAAAGAAGATAGATAGCTCTGCTCTTATTGCGGATGCTTGGCATCACAGAAGTGATGCTCTAACCTCGATTCCGGTAGGGATTGCGATCATTGGAGCGAATTACAACCTGCATATCCTCGATCCAGTATTTGGTATTGTGGTTGCCTTGTTGATTATCTATACTGCTGTGACATTGTTCAGATATTCATCGGACACATTGGTGGGAAAGTCCCCTGACGAAGAAACCTTAGCCACAATCGTCAATGCCGCCCATACTGTTGATGGGGTATGTGGAACCCACAGAATCACAATGCATGATTACGGGACAGTCAAAATCGTTTCCCTACATGTGGAGGTTGAGTGTGATATCACAGCCGAGCGCGCTCACGAGATAGCGCAAAAGGTGGAGGATAAGGTCACCGATATAACAAGATCATCAACCATAGTTCACGTGGACCCAAGCAAGGAACCCAAAATAAATGCCTATGAAGTCGAGAAAACTGTAAGACAGGTTCTGGAATTGAATGAGGATGTGCTCTTCTATCATAAGGTTAAGATCACATCAAGCGGGGAGGAAAGCAGAATAGATATGCATATAGTAGTGGACAGTGAGATGTCAGTTGCGAAATCCCATGATCTTACTCACAGCCTAAAAGCGGTGCTTGAGGATGCATTTTCGGGTTGTACAGTGAACACACATATCGAACCGTGTAACGGAAAATGTGCTACATGCCCAGGAATTTGCAAGAACATATGATTTTTTTGGACTATTTGAACCAGTGTCTTGTTCCAAGGCAGATATATACGAGAGCGAGCATGACTGGCACTTCTATTAATACTCCTACAACCGTTGCCAAAGCTGCCCCAGAATCAAGGCCAAAGAGCACGATCGCCACAGCAATGGCCACCTCGAAATGGTTGCTTGCACCTATCTGGGAGGTGGGGGCCGCGTCCTCGTATTTTAATCCTACCTTTATCGACATACCATAAGTAAGCCAGAATATGAACATGGTCTGTATGAACAAAGGCAGGGCTATCATTCCTATTACCAATGGTTGTTCCACAATGACATCCCCCTGGAGGCTGAAGAGGATGATCAATGTTATTAAGAGGGCAACAATGGATATATATTTTAGATTGGGAGCAAACTGCTCCTCGAACCATTTCGAGCCCTTCCTTTTCAATATCTCCTTTCTCGAGATATATCCAAAGACAAGGGGAAGGCCAACATAAATTCCTACAGAGAAGGCTATGGTCACCCAGGGCACTGGTATGCTGGCAACACCCAAAAGAAATCCTCCCAAAGGTGCATACAAGAATAGCATGGCAATGGAATTTATGGCAACCATGACCAGTGTATGTCCCATATTCCCTTTTGAGAGATAGCTCCAAACAAGGACCATGGCTGTGCAAGGTGCCACACCCAAAAGGATCATGCCTGCAGCATATTGCGATGCATTTTCCTGGGATAAGAAAGGCGACCAGATGATGCTCATAAATAGCCAGGCAAAGAAAGCCATTGTAAAGGGTTTTATGGCCCAGTTTATAAATAGAGTAACAGCCACAGGCTTTGGCGTCTTTCCAGCCTCGATTACCCTTTTAAAATCTATCTGAACCATAATAGGATATATCATGAAGAATAAACAAATGGCAATTGGTATGGAAACATTTGCGAACTGAAAGCTGTTTAATACATCTGATATACCTGGAAAAGCCCTGCCAAGGCCTATGCCCACTGCTATACACAATGCAACCCATATGGTGAGATACTTTTCAAAAATACCAAGGGTTTTTTCCTTAGGCAGTTATTCACACTCCCCTTCCATATTCTCTATCGTTTCTGACAATTCCTCTCCCTTTCTTAAAAATTCTATAATTTCAAAATTTGTGACCTTATACATCACTTTCTTTCCATCTTGACGGCTTTGCACGAGATTACATTTGCGCAAAGATGCCAGATGATGGGAAACAACAGATTGCTCTTTTTTTAAAAATTCCACGATTTCACAGACACATTTTTCTTCTTTACCCAGGAATTTCAGGATTTTTCTTCGACTGTCTTCTGTTATACATCTTAGAAATTTCGATTCATCCATTTTAACCACTATATATGTTTTTGCATACATATGTATATAAATACATATAAATATTTTGCTATATATTCTGGCTACGGTATAAGAAATGTATACAATAATTTTTTAAGGAAGAAGGGATTATACGGTTTTCCAATTGAGTTAAGTTATGGATCAAAAAGGTGATAAACATGAAAATAACCATAGAAATCGATGAAAAAGAGATAGTTGAGGGGATTGTTGAAGCGGCAATAGATCTCGACAAAGAAATGGTAAAACGCCTTCTTAGAGGAATTATTACAGAAGCGGTGCTCTCCTTAAATGCACCTACCATGCACCAGATGGCAGATAAGTTCATTGAAATAGAGCACGAGATCAACTATAGAGCATCCTCAGAAAGGAAAGACTGAACAGGCGTTTTCTTTCCACTAGTATCCCAATTAAACACCGTTTTATTCAAATATTAGGATAAAGTAAAGAATTCAGACCCGAATCCGATTACAGGCGCTCATAAATGGAGTTGGTTTAGAAATGATAGAGGAAGCCGCAGGGGAGGTAAGGATTAAGGGCCGGGGATTGTCCAAAGGTAAGAAAGAAGGTAATGTAATTAAAAGTCTAAAGCCCCTATCCCTGGCAAGGGATGTGGGTTTTGCCACATCCGAAATACTTGATTCTGACATTGAAATTCACGGTGAACCAATAAAAGACAGAGTACTTGTATTCCCTTCTTGGGAGCATTCGGAGGGATATACTGATACTTTAACAAGGCTCATGAAGGATAATATTCAACCAGCGGCACTTGTGGCCGAATCCTTGGACTCATCCGTTATCAGGGATGCAGTAAATGCTGAGGTTCCTGCTGTTGACGAGATTGATATATCCTTTTTGGAAACAGGTGATGATGTTACTGTCAACGGCACCCAAGGGACCGTAGGCTTAAAGAATGTGACCCTCAAGCACATAGCAACCTCTGTTATTGTATATCAAGGGAAGATCCTTGTTTTAAGAAGAAGCGACGAAGTTGGCACCTATCAGGGTAGATGGGCGTGTGTCTCTGGGTATGTGGAAGTGGGCGAAACCGCGGATAAAACAGCTCTCAGGGAGATATCAGAGGAGATTGGTTTAAAAAGGGATGATTACGAGTTCAGAAGAAAGGGAAAGGTTCTCCACGCAAGAGATAAGACGATGTTGTGGGCCATACATCCTTTTTTATTTGAGACAAAGAAGCAAAATATCACTTTGGATTGGGAGCACGAGGAGTACAAATGGATTCTCCCGAAGGAAATCGCTGAACTGGAGTGTGTGCCGAAACTCAAAGAAACAATAGAAACGGTTTTCAACGGATGAACAAAACAAGCTTCGAAAATAACTCTATTACCCGATCCTTATCCCACCACCGGTATCTAATAAGGATTCTGGTTCTTCCTCCTCTTCATCCTTGACCTCTTTTGCAGATTTCTTGGACTCTGTTTTTACCACCTCTGCAACAGGAAGTTCACTTTCAGGTTTTGAACCCTTTCCTTTATAGTTTAGGTAAACTATAAGTAGAATCACAATCACGATGAGAATCACGGTCAAGGGTATGAGCCATGGGGGTAGTCCTTCTTCACCGGGGGGTGCTTCAACTTTAATGGTCCTGCTGGCGTTATTGTTCTTCTCGTTGGTTTCAGTTATCTGATTTGCAGGGTCCACCTCCACATAAATGATATGCTCCCCACCCTCCTGGGGTTCCCAATCCACGGAGATGGTCACATAATTTGTATTTTCTTCACTTCCGGGGATTTCGTCGGTGGTGTCTTCAGAGATTGTCGATCTCTCATCAGTTTCTGGATTGACATCCACTATTTTGTATTTAACAGAGCCGCTTTCAGGTCCCTCATTGTAGATGGTAACCTGTATCGTAACAGTGTCCCCTATTTTCGGTGATTCTGTGGAAAATGCGATATCGGTGCTTGATTTTATTGTAAAATCGGACTGGCCCTGAATATTGATGGGTTTTGAAGCCTCATTATTTGTTTCGTCCAGCTCATCTATGTCATCATCAGGGTCGATCACCACATAAATGTCATGGTCTCCCAATTCCCCTGTTGTAGGCCAATAGATGGTTATCTCTTCGTAACTTCCTTCCTCCTCATCATCAGGTTTTGGTATGTCTATCTTCTCGGAACTAATTAACTTCTCTTGGATATCTGGATCCCCATCATAAATATTAACGAGAACGTCGACTGCATTTGCTTCACCATCGTTCCAAATCATGATAGAGATTTCCACTGTAACACCGGAAACAGGTGCTGAAGGATTGAAGTCGATGTCCGATGATGACACAGTCAAATCCGGTTTTTTGGGCGGAGCCGTGATGTAAATCAGAGTGCTCTCTGTTGCATCATCATAGGATTCCTTTTTAGCTGTAACCCGAGCCAAGAAATTTCCTTCCACATCAGGGGCTGTGATGCTAATTTGATAATCTCCAGTTGACGAAACTGGAGCAAGCCAATAGTCATCTACGAGGGTTATATTCACTTCAATACCTGTTACTGGTCCACCTGTGTTGTATGTGACCTTGCCCCAAACATCAATTGCGTCTCCGGCCTCAACTGTTGTTCTATTTACGTTCATAGTGACACCGATGCTTGTTGGTTGATTATCCACATAAACAGAAATACTATCTTGTTCAGAAACTCCACCTTCCTCATCGTAAGCTCTCGCCAAAATCGTATATGTGCCATTTGGGACCTTATAATCACCATCTTCTGTGTCCCAGTTATATTCCCATTTATAAAATGTGTCATTTCCAGACTCATCTTGAGTTTGGATCCAGTCAAAGTTACCGATTTTAATCTCAACTCTTGATACTTCCCCATCATCTATGTCAAAGGATGTCCCCTCGATCAATATTGTCCCATCTTTAGTTGCTCCATCCTGGGGGGATGTTATGCTGACCTCAGGTGGGGTGTTTGTGATATTTATATAGAATTGTGTTGTGGTTATATTGCCGTCATCGTCCACAACTGTTACAATGAGGATATAATCCATCTTTATTGGGTAGGAGTGGGTTGTCACGCCGTCGAAAATGTCATCTGGATGGTAGTCTTCTGTTTCATAGTAGGATTCTCCATCTCCGAAGTCCCAGGAATAGTTCACTATGTCGCCATCGTCATCTGTAGCTGTGATATCGATTTCTATTGTTTCATAAACCTTGGGGAACTCTGGGGATATCGTTATTTCCTCGATAATCGGAGCCCGGTTCGTTATCGTGATGATTATCCAGTCTATATCATATGCAGCGCCATCTGTAACATTCAATGTTACGTTGTAAACACCATCCTGCGTATATTGATGCACCGGGGTTTCGGATGAGCTAATTCCGCCATCATCGAAGTCCCAGCGATAAATGAGGGTGTCACCGTCCTCGTCTTCTGAATTGGAGGCATCGAACTGGACATTTTGATACGTGGGTGCAGTGGTGACGTTGGAAGTAGCATTGGCCACTGGTGGGTAGTTGTTAACAAAGATAGTGATCAGGGTTGAATCCTCCCCTCCGTCGTCATCTCTTACCGTTAATGTTACAGTGAATGTGTTAAGTGGTGGAATATAGGAATAGTTGTAAGTTGTCTTACCATCGTACTCACCATCTGGATAATTGCTGGCATTTTCAAGGTAGGTGTTACCATCTCCAAACTCCCAGAAGTATTCCAACTCGTTATCATTAAAGTCAGAGGAATCTGAGCCATTGAAAAAGATTTTCTCGTACACATTGAAGGTATCAAAAGGATCTGGGTCATCTATTTGTGCATTTGGTTGTGCATTGTCAAGAACCTCGATTATAATCCAAGTCGTGTTATGAGCGTTGGTATTATCCATGACTGTGAGGGTCACGTTATAAGGTCCAGGCTCGGTGTATGTATGGTTGACCTCCGGGCCCGTTGCAGTTGGTGTGCTGTCATTGAAATCCCAGGTGTAGCTTACAATATTACCGTCTGGATCAAATGATTCCGAGCCGTTAAAGTATACCACGTCTTCTTCGTAAGGTTGAACGTTACTTACTGTTATATTCACTACAGGAAGGTGGTTTGTGACCCATATGGTTACATTATCAAAGTCAGATAATCCCTGCGGATCTGTAACGTTAAGTGTTACAGTAAAAACTCCTATCGTGTGGTAGGCGTGGATTGTGATGTTTCCAAATGCTTCTTTGTCGTTTGTGAAATTGCCATCGCCATTTGTATCTACGGTGTCATCCAAATCCCATGAAAAGTTAAGATTTTGCGGGTTTTCATCATCAGTTGATTCAGTACCATCAAAGGTAATTTCTTGACTAACGTTGAATTCGTTTGGTTCAGTTGGTGAGCTGATTACAGCATTTGGCGGAGTATTGGCCCCAGTGTTGTTTATTGCTATGTCTACACTGTAAATATCAGAGAAATGATAGTTGTCCCAGGATCTTGCGTATATAGTGTAATTACCGTCTGCAATTGGGGTCCCATTCCATTGGGTTGTGTCCCAACCATAAAACCATTCCCATCTCCCAACTAAGGTATTATATGTTAAGTTAAGTGAAGTCGCTTGTAATTCAACCCAATCATATTCATCCAATTTTATATCAACTCGAGTGATATTACTACCCATCTCATCATCCCTTGGATCGTCGTTGGCTGTTCCCCGTATAAATAGGGAACGATTTACCTCAGTATCATTTTCTGGGTTCGTAATATTTACAAAAGGTAGTGCATTCACAGAAATTTCTATCGATGCGTAATTGTTATTTTCGGCCCATCCGGGGGGTGCAGTATCATTTATTTCGGGTATTGTATCATATGGATCAATGAAAACTTCAATTATATGGATACCAGGAGTGGGGTTCCAGACATCTGCCGCATTCTTCGAGCTGTTACCTTTGATTTCACCGATTGAGGAGTTATGGATGGTCTGACTTCCCTCTGGAGCGTTATCTACAATTAAAACACGAACATCATAGGCATCATCGACCTCAACATTATAAATTTTGGCTCTGATCCAAAGCTCCTCACCGGCAATAGGAATATCGGGCGGGGAGAAGGATATGTCGGAAGTTGTGGTGGTCAAATCTCGTCTTAACATGGTAAGATTTATCTGGACCTTTTTAGAGGTTGTCATTTGGGGGCTGGGTTTGGCGTATCCAGTATAATATTCATCATGCATTACTGTAATATTATGCGGTGTATGAGAAATTCTTGTAAGCGAGCCATCTCTAATATACTCGATTACCTTGATCCACCTAACATTTCCATCACTAGCTGTTTTAAAAGGAGATCCTTGAATAGGAACACCTGTTGAATTTTTTATGTATACATTTGCATCAGCGATTGGATTTATCCCCCCCTCCTCCGTTACCAAAACATGAAGGTACCATCTTACAATGAATTTATAGGTCGACCCAATCCCTAATACTTTATCATCGTCAAAAGTTGAGTTCATTGTTGTTATATTTGAGGAGCCAAAAAGGATAATATCATAGAAATCTGAGTTGATCACAGAACAGTTTTCAAAAATCGATTTTGAATTCTCAAAATAAACACCACAATCTAAAGGATCACCATTCCCATTGTTAAGCATTTGAATTTTCTTGAGGGTTGGTGATGAATCTTTTATATACATTCCATAATCAGTATTCTGGGTAATTATGGCATTTGAAATCGTTATGTTACTTTTTTCACAATATATTGCTTGAGTTGCATTAGCAATGTAAACAAAATTCAAAATTGAACTTGCAGAGATTTCAGTTATAAATCTTATTCCTCCCCAGTCACCTGCTGATGGGGAAGTGCTGTTAGAATCAATAGAAATCGTATTTAATTCATTATTTCCATTTGCTATCAAAATACCTCTAACCGTTAAAAAAAGCAATTCTGAGGCATTGTATAATTTCAGCTTTTGAGTTGGATTAATAGTTAATGTTGCGCTGTCATTGACTTGGATATTTGCTGTTGTATGATAGGAGTTTTCGGCGGGGTTGTGCCAAAAAATACTATCAGGAACACTGCCATCAATAGATGCTAAAAAACTATCGGAGCTATTAACATAAATGGTGTTTGTTGAAATGTCGTAAACAATTTCACATTTACCCTCCTCCACCACTCCTCCAAACAAGCCGAAAATCAAAGTTAGCATCATTGCGCCCACTATTGAAACACTCACAAGCTTCCTCATTTTTACACATCCCATCAATGCGTTATAGTTTTTAAGTATAAATCCATCAGTATATTTATATATTTGGTTTGGTAAATTGGGGTGTATTTGGGATTATTCACGCTTTTTTAGATTTTTTCATGGAATCTTAGATCCTACTGTTTTTATCATATAAAATGCATTAATATTTATAATATCCACGGTAATTACCACGAAAACGCCAAAAAACCAGCAGTTTGGCTCTCATCGACCCTATTATTCATAATATGAGGTCATTTTACTTAACCTTCTTTGCTAAACAAAAAAATATTTATTAACAAAACCTAATAACCTGCACAATGGCATCCTTGGGCGCGTTGAAGAGGGGCATGGCCACAACATTATTTCTTGTATGGCTGTTTCTTTTTATTCTTATAGGAGCCATTGCCCTGATTCTGCTTCAAGGAGCCGGAATTTATGGATGGGCCATAGTGATATTCCTTACACTATTGTTCATACTATTACAGTGGGCAATTGGTCCCAGCATAGTGGCCTGGTCTACGAAATTGAAGTATATAAGAAAAGGGGAGAATCCCTTTCTCGAGAACATGGTCACTGAACTATGTCAAAAATCTGAAATTCCAATGCCGAGGTTGGCAATAGTGGAGGACTCCAGTCCTAACGCCTTCGTATTTGGCAGAACCTTAAACTCGGCAACATTGGCAGTTCATACAGGCCTTTTAACCAGGCTCAACAACGAGGAGATTAAAGCAGTCCTTGGTCATGAAATCGGCCATCTAAAACACAAAGACGTTATTATAATGACCATTGCGGGTGCCATTCCCCTTTTGATGTACATGATAGCCTATATGTTCTTCTTCGGAGGGAGGGGTTCAAGAGATAAAGCCGCTGGAATTCTTCTGCTTTTGGCTGGTCTTGCCTTCGCCATCTACTATATAACTTTCCTTCTCGTAAAAAGACTCTCAAGACTCAGGGAATACTATGCAGATTCCTATTCCGCATACATCACAATGAATCCACATGGATTGAGCTCTGCATTAACGAAGATCACATATGGACTTTCCCTTTCTCAAAAGGACACTGGAAAGGCAAGAGCGTTTTACATAGGAGATCCTGTTTCAGCAAAATTGGAGATTTCCAGTATCATGCAAAAGCGTCATCAATACGATTTGGACGGAGATGGAGTTTTGGATGAATACGAACTGGAAAAAGCTATGGAGGCTGAGGCAAGGACGAAGTGGGACAGCTGGAACGAGCTCTCCTCAACACATCCTGCAACGTTCAAAAGAATCCTTCAGTTGAAACAGATCGAGGAGGAAATTAAAGCAAGTGGTGGGATGGGCAAAAACATCTACAAGCATATTTAGAATCGTATCTGGCCCGATGCTCCGCATTGCGGGCATGTCACGGTCATCAACCCAGTGCCTGCAGGCTGCACCTTGAAATTGTTTTTGCATGATGGACAACCTACTGTAACAGATGCAAGCTGCTTTTGGGCAATCGAGGTTGTTTGTGCAGATGTGGGAGGCGTCATTGTTGCGGGACCAGGTACCTGGGCTGGTAGAAGAACTTCTTCTTTTTTCTTCTTCTTCGTCATAATAAACAGCAGAAGAAGAACAACAATGATCACAATGATGACAATCAAAATCCATAACCACCACATGGTCTCTTCTGTTTGAATCTTTTCCTTTACTGTGATTATAATTTCATCGGTATCTATATTTCCTCCTGAGTCGGTGACAGTCAAAGTGATTGTGTAGGTTCCAGCCTTTGTGAACTCGTACTGTGTATTTTTTCCAGAGAGGGTAACTGGCTCTCCATTCTCCTCAAAGGACCATGTGTATGAGACTATTTTTATATTGTCACTTGAGCCGCTTGCGTCTAAAAGGACAGTTTCCCCCGGATTTACAATCTGATCCTCACCTGCATCTGCGATTGGGGCGATATCATCCACCACAAATATATTAGCAAAAGCAATTGGACTTCCCTGGAATGTGGCCGTAATCAATGTCTGCCCCGGCTCGTTTTCACTTGCAGTGAGTGTGGATTCGCTTCCCGGGGAGGTAACATCGGCAACAGA
This sequence comes from Thermoplasmata archaeon, assembly GCA_020348445.1. Lineage (GTDB taxonomy): Archaea > Thermoplasmatota > Thermoplasmata. The sequence goes on along the minus strand of CP070751.1, from coordinate 2,099,123 downwards.
GGAGTTCCCGCTTTCCCATATGACTTCAAGGTTTCCGATGAAGCCAGCTGTTGAGTTATAACCGGCACAGTAGATCGTGATGGAATCAAAGGGATCAAGTTCCGTTCCCTCAACATCGTTGCCATTTTCATCCTCGATTATTGCATAATCCACTTTAGGGGCAAGCACGGTGAGGACACCGGTTGTGTCCTCTAACTGATTGTATTTTGCAGTAACGGTAAGTGTTCCTGAATTTTCATCGCTGGCCGTGAAAGTGGTAAAGTGACCGTAGGTAGTGACATGCCCAATTGAGGGCGCGCTGCTGGTCCATTCAGCCAGAAAATCATCTATGTAATCACTTGTATTATTGTACCCAGCACAATAGAAGGTATCTGTTCCCCCAACGGCATAGGATTTGGTACCTACCTCATTTCCTGCCCCATTAGGCTCATCACGAATAATGATATAATCGACAGTGGGCTTAAGGACAGTCAATTCCCCTGTTTGATCGGATAGGTCATCGTATGTTGCAGTGAGATAAGTATCTCCCCATGATGTGGAGCTTGCAGTAAAATCTGTGGAGATGCCAGGGGTTGTGACATCTCCCACATTGAAATTTGTAAGGGCCCAATCAGCATCCAAATCCTCAGTATAACCGATGGTATCGTTATAACCTGCACAGTAGAAAGTGTCGGAATCGCCTACTCCATAAATTCTGTCCCCGACCTCCTCGCCCCCATTATCAGGCTCATCCCGAATCAAGATATAATCCACGGTCGGAGGAAGGATTGTTAAAGTGCCGGTACGGTTTGACAGACTGTTGTAATATGCTGTTACGTAAACATCACCAAAAGAGGTGCTACCGGCAGAAAATGTCGTGAAAATTCCAGGGGAGGTAACCCATGCAATAGAAGGAACACTGCTTACCCAGTTTGCGTTCACATCTTCGATATAACCATAGGTGACATTGTAAGCAGCACAATAGAATTTGTCGGAGTCATCAACTCCGTAAATCATATCCCCAACCCAGGAGCCTTTATTTCCTGACTTGCTGCGGATCACTATGCTGTCCGGAGAAGGCGGTAAAATGGTGATCTTGCCTGTTGCATCTGTAAGGAAGGCGTATGTCGCAGTTATCTTGAACACACCCCAGTTTGAGGTGCTTGCATTGAATGTGGTGCTAATTCCAGGTGAAGTCACCGTGGCAATATTGGTATTATTGGATTCCCAATCGGCTGAAACATCCTGAATATAGCCAGCCGTGACATTGTAACCTGCGCAATAGAATGTGTCCGAATCTCCTAACCCATAGACTCTATCCCCGACCTCATCACCCCCATTATCCGGTTCATCACGAATTACGATATAACCCACGGTGGGAGGAAGGATTGTTAATGTACCGGTTCGGTTCGAGAGGCTGTTATAGAATGCTGAGACAAAGACATCACCATAGGATGTGTTTCCTACGGAAAAGTTGGTGAAAATCCCAGGGGAGGTAACCCATGCAATAGAAGGAGCACTGCTTGTCCAGTATGCACTCACATCTTCGATATAACCATAGGTGATATTGTAAGCAGCACAATAGAATGTATCGGAGTCACCAACTCCGTAAATCATATCCCCAACCCAGGAGCCTCCATTTTCTGACTTGGTGCGGATCACTATGCTGTCTGGAGAAGGCGGTAAAATGGTGATCGTGCCTGTTTCATTTGAAAGGAAGGTGCATGTCGCAGTTATCTTAAACACACCCCAGTTTGAGGTGCTTGCAGTGAATGTAGTGTCGATTCCAGGCGAAGTCACCGTCGCGATATTGGTATTATTGGATTCCCAATCGGCTGAAACATCCTGAATATAGCCAGCCGTTAAATTGTAACCTGCGCAATAGAATGTGTCAGATTCTCCTATTCCATAGACTCTGTCCCCTACCTCCTCGCCCAATCCGTTGGGTTCATTTCTTATGACTATATAATCCAAGCCGGCTTGTAACACGGTGATTGGCCCAGAAGCGTTTGTATAAGCCCCTTGATAAGTTGCACGAACGAATAATACACCTGAGTTAAAGTCACTTGCTTTAAAGGTGGTAACAATTGCAGGTGATGTCACTGTGCCTAAAAGCGTGTTGTTGCTCCACCATTCGGACTCAACATCCTTAACATAATTACCAGAAGTTAAATTGTACCCGGCACAGTAGAAATAGTCCTCGGCACCAACGCCGTAGAATTTGTTCGTCACCCATAAACCCTGGCCATTTGCTTCGTCTCTTATTATTATGCTGTCCACGTCAGGTGGAAGAACAGTCAACATTCCAGTTACATTTGTAATTGTACCATTTGTGGCAGAAACATAAACAAAGCCTGAATTGATCAGACTTGCTGTGAACGTTGTTGCGATCCCAGGGGACGTGACTTGGGCTATGTCTGTGTCGTTGCTCTCCCAGACTGCTTCTAAGTCTTTCACATAACCTATGCTTAAGTTATATCCTGCGCAATAGAATGTGTCTTTTTCACCGATGATGTAGTTTTTATCCCCCACCAACTCACCTCCTCCCCTCGGTTCTGTTCTTATGATTATATAATCCACACCATAAGTGATAGGCTCTACCGCAAAGAAAGTCCAAGCCTTGTTATTGTGCTCTTTTACCTCCAAAATGGAGTTTAATGGATCTACAATCACATAGATATTATGGTAGTCGATTGGTTGAGCGGTCCAGGTAACAGATACTGTTCCCTCCCCGTACGCTGGTATCAAGCCAATGATCTCATCGGTCCCTATCTGCTCCCCTAAATCCATGATGCCGTTATCGTTAAGATCGTCAAAGACCCTTACCATCACATCCACGGCATCGATATTGCCCAAATTCGTTACTATGGCCTGGATGATGATCTCGGTGCCGTTCTCCTGAGGGGTGGGGGGTGTTAATGTAATATCCCAGTGGTTTATCGTCAGATCTGTTCCATTCATTGCACCAAATTTGTAAACATATCCCTCTGTATCTGTTACAAATAAACAACCATTTGCCACAGAGGGTGAGCCGTAGACAAAATCCGGGGTTGTATATTTCCATATCTCCCTTGTTCCTCCATTTCCATCTCCCACCGCATCTAGGCAGTATATGTCACCCCAACTATATTCCCATCCTGCACCTATGAAAACCCTGCCGTTTGCCACGGCAGGTGAGGATGATATCTTGCTTGCATAGAGATTGTGAGCCCATATTATGTCATAGTCTGCGCCAATGGGATCATCATACCCCTCATCTATTCCATCCTCCGGGGTTGCATCAAAGGCATAGAGAGTCCTGTCGTAAGTCCTCACAGGAATGAAAACCATATCGTTCCAAACCGCAGGTGAGGCATAGATATCGTCATCTGCGCCAACCTCGTAGTTCCATTCTATAGTTCCAGTGGCCGCATCTAAACAATACAGCGAGCCTGAGTTATCGGGATTATATTGAGGGCTGGAATATGTCCCAACATATACATTCCCATAGGCCACGGCAGGAGAGGAAAATAGGTAGTCATCCAATTTTGTCTCCCAGATAAGATCGTAAAAGGAGCCTGGAGGGTCAGCCAGACCCTGATCCACCAAGTCGTCGAAGGGATTGGCATCCAGTGCATAAAGGTTCGGGTCCAGTTCCGAGGGCCAATATCCCTCAGTTGTTCCAACGAACACTAGAGCCCCCAATCCCGGGACATTCTCAACTGCAGGTGAAGATGTTGCTGCAAATGAATTTGTGTTGAATGTCCAGAGAACATCTGCATACCTGAAATCTGGTGATAAAGTATCATCTGGTAACCAATCGTCACCATCGAAGTAACCATTGACATCGAATGCCCACAGGCTTGAATTTTGCGCTCCTGATTCTGTTTCATAGAAACAGATGTAAACGCTCTCTTCAAAAACTGTGGGCGAGGAGCTCAAGGCCCCACTGCTCTCGGCCTTGTAGGCCCAGAGAACATCTCCGTTTAGGTTATAATTGGCTGGAAGTGTCCCCTCGCTTATTCCATCATCGCCGTCAGAAAGACCATCAATGTCCATTGCAAAGAAGTTATAACCTGTGGAAATGGTCAATCCAAAAAAGGCTGCATAGGTATTCAACTGGGGAACATATCCCACTGCAGGAGAAGTATCGCACCAGGACCAAATATCTGTGTGGTCGTACTGCCAGATTACATTGCCTGTTGTCTCATTCAGTGCATAGAACGTTCCGTTGTGATTACCAATAAATACCATGCCCCCGAATATTGCAGGTGAGGCATCGATTTCCCTTTCTGTATCAAAAATCCAGTTCGTGTTGTTGGTCTCAGGAGCCTGGGAGGGAGAATAGCCTGTATTGTTTGTGTTGCGGTGAAATTGCGGCCAATCATCATAGATTACCCCTTGGCCATTGTCGATTTCAAAATCAGCATCGGAATTATCCTCAGATTTTAAACCGTACATATCGGTAACGTTGATTTTGATTCGGTAGTTTACCCCATCTGGATAAACTGTCGTTTCAAAACGCCATTCCCTCACATGGGAAGTCAAGCCAGAGGCCAGCAGGATGTCGTAACTGGCACCACTGTTGTCGCTTAACCACAAATCAAAGCTCATGCGATCGTTTTCATAATCATAAGCATACCAGTATATATCGTGTGTCCCTGCCCAAACCTCCCCGCCTTTGGGAGAAACTACGGTAACAACAGGAGGATCGTTTATAGTATCTATTGTGAATTCCCATGTTTCTGACCATATGCTGTATGCCCCTTCATTATCCTTGGCCCTTACATGCCAAAAATAGGTACCATCAGAAATAAATGATGGAAAATAGTGGGTTTCGGTGATATCGATCTGAGTGTACTCAGGCGAATTGAAATATGGATCATCATCTATCTCTATTATGTACGATTCAATGTAACCATCCTTATCCACTGCATCTGACCAGTCAAACCTGGGTGATGGGGAGGTTATTACTTGGGTGTTCAGTGGGCTGTAAAGTTTTGGGGGATATGGCTTTTTATTTACATATCCGCTGGTACCAAAAACATAAAAAGTGTTGTCCTCAGAGCCTACATAAACCTTGCCATTGGCAATGGCTGGTGAGGCAGTCACTATTCCTTTGGTTTCATATTCCCATATCAATGTAGTTGTCCCGCCCCCACCCACCTCATCAAGTGCAATCACCTTGTGGCTGTCCTTCGAACCCACGAAAACCTTTCCGTCGGCAATTGCTGGCGAGGAATATCCAAAACCTCCGCCGATATTATAGCTCCAAATAATTGATGTGGAAGGCTGGTTAACGTTCTCTTCAAGTGCATAAATATAACCGCTGTTATATCCTGTGATGAAGACAACACCGTTATGAACCGCGGGTGTGGAATATATGTAGTCATCGCCGATGTCAAATGTCCATATGACATCGTAATCAACTCCAGGAATGTCATTTACACCTTCATCATTACCGTCCTCGGGTGTTGCATCCAAACAGTGCAATATGCCGTCTCCCCAGCCACCGATAAAAACCCTATCATCAGCAATTGTCGGTGAAGAATCTACCCATCCTCCCATATCGTATTGCCATTTCACTGTGGTTGAACCTCCGACACCTCTTGCATCCAAAGCGTAGAGAAAGCCATCATCTGAAGCAATATAAACCACCGGATTTCCCAGCAAGTTGTAACCCAGAGCAGGAGAGGTAGAGATGTACCCACCTGTTGTAAAATTCCAGATATAGTCTCCATTCACTGCACTCAAGGCATGAAGTGTTTGACCCCCCACAACATATACAACATGAGAATCCAAACTGGGGATGTATGCCACCAAAGGTGAAGAAATCGATGAGTAGTCGGCTAATTTGGATCTCCAGATTAAGTCGTAATTCGCATCTGGGAGGTCGTCGAGTCCCTCGTCGGTATCAAGTTCGTCATAAACGCCGTCATTGTTGTCATCAGGATTTGCGTCAAGGCCATAAGCAAAGTCAGGTGTTGCTCCCATTCCTATGGAGCCGATAAAGAGCATATTGCCGTAACCTTGGATATCGGCGATGGCAGGGGAGGATCTGAACGAATTATCACCTCCGTAATCGATGTCTGTAAAGTTCCAGTAATTGCCTGTTGTTTCGTTGATGCCATATATCATACAGTCATCATCACAATTACCATATATGTTGGCAAAATAAACCATGTCCCCCACCACTGCAGCAGAGGCCTCGATATCAGAGGCAGTGGTAAAAGTCCAAGCTGTATCATTTGTGTCCGGAGCCGAAACTGAAGGATCCGCTGCCCCAGTATGGGCCGTGTTTCCATGGAACATGTACCAATCATGGGTTTCTATTCCCCTTGTTCCCCTTTGCTGCAAATCAGTATCCGCATCTTCGATATTTTTTAGGATTCCCCCATCAATTACGTCCGAAATAAAGGGTGTGTTCACCATACCTGCAATAGATAGCGTATTTAAAAATAAGACCACTGATATCAGAAAAATCTTTACAATATTACGCTCTCTCCTCATCAACTCACCTTGATTTAATTTATTAAAGATCGATGTATACATCATTTCATAGACATATATGTACTTGTAATTAAAACCTTAAAATATTTGTGGAACAGTTAGTATTCCATCCAACCAGAAGTTTTACAGCCAGGAAACGAAATGGATATGGCATGAGATCCTGTGAGCTCAACATCGAAATCGTTCTTATATGAGTGACATTTGGTCCTTTCTGTCTTTTTATCCATGCTTTCATCAAGTCCAATTATTATACCAGCTATCAACTTGTCCAATCCATAATAATTTGTATAGAACTTAAATGCTTGTATACTACTGTTCCATAAAATATTTAAGAATAAAGAAATATATATATAAATATATACAAATCTGATGAATATAATGTGTCTAAATCATATCTAAATCTTGCATTTGAAGGAGTGGGCGTTTGACCGTACTGTTAAGGGGCTGATTTATGCAAACCAAATCCTCAAGAAAAACGACTTCTTTGTTTATCATAATCTATCTGGTTTTAGGTAACATTTTTATTGTCTTTTTTAATACGCTTCCCTTTGTTGTAGAGGCAGAGCCTCAACTGGAACTAAATGCCGGTAATATCACCCTACAGCTTAGCGATATAGGAAGGTTTCATCAAACCCGGGTACATACTGGTATAGGAGATATTATACCACTTAATGATTATTGGCAATATTTTTTTCTTTATCAGGATAACTACGGGCCAAATAATGTGGCTGCCTTATTCCCCGGTCTCCCAATGGAGGATGGGGATTTTGAGGTTATCAACGGAGTGGACGCCCCCCTCGGTTGGGAAGAAACAGGCACTACACAAAAAATATTTGGAACCTTCACTGAAACACGGATTACGAACCCTGACGATTTTCGTATCCACCAGACAGCATGGACCCAAAGTGGGGCATTTTGGGTGGTATTAGAATGGAAAATAGAGAACATCTATGGCTCCGATCTGACAGGGGTTAAGGCTGGTATGCGCCTATGTTCGAATTTTGAAAACGATAATAACGAGGATGACTGGGACTCTTGGGATTTAAGTGACTCAATCTATTACTACACTGACACGAATGCCATCAATCAATTCTTCGGTTTTTCATCTGCCAACGTTTCAGATCCCATAGATCATTATTATGGAATAGATGGGACAAATGCATCTGATTGGCCTAATCTACCATTTCAGGGTGCAGATACTGCCATATACACTGCCATCAACAGTCCCAACCAAACAGCTGCCCTTACGGCTCCAGATAAAAAAGTGGGCTCTGTTATCGACTGGAACATTGGTACAATACCCAATGGTAAAAAATCGACAATTGCACTGGTTGCGGCCTTTGGCTCGAATTTGGCGAATCTTCGGGAGAATATAAGCAAAGCCCAGGCATTTTATGCCTTTGTTACCATGCCGAAGCCGGATTTGATTATCACTGAGATTATGGACAGCGGAATTGATGAGTATGTAGAGGTCTACAACAATGGTGAGATCCCTGCAGATGTTACTGATATCAACATATCCCTGGATCGTGGAACAACAAACATAACAGTCGGTTCTTGGAATTCATCATCAATACCACCAGGTGGATATGGGGTATGGAGAACGGGAGGTGACTTGATCAATGACGAAGGTGATACAGTCTCCATATTTTATACCCCCTACAACACCCTCGAGGACGAGATTGGTTTTGGTACTGAAGGATATCCACCTGACCCGCCTCCGAACCAGTCTGTGGCAAGGATATATTCTGGGTCAATGTATTCCGACAACTGGAATTGGGATTCATCCTCGACATTTGGTGATGGCATAGGTCCCGATTGGAGCGACGAGCAGAATAACGTAGTTGGCATCGAAACATTTCCACTCACAAGATTGAATGAGGTATTGTTTAATCCCAACTCAGAGGAGATGTTCGTAGAGATCATCTCTTTTTTGAACCCTGGAAACCTAAACGGCACCAAAATAATGTGTGACTCTGTTTACGAATTGGAGGATTACCTCATCACAGATGGAAATAACTATTATACACTCTATGAGAATTCCTTTCCTGCGGACTTTGATATCACGCCCCAAAAAGACAATATCTACCTTTTTGACAAGAATGGAAAGCTTTTAGACATGGTGGGCTGGAATTCCTCGCACGATCAGGACAAATCAGTTCGAAGAAAGAATCCCGGGGTGGGTCAATACAATGGCTGGAACGATCAAACAACAATGAACGCGGGATGGAGTTTTAACCAAACACCAAACCCGTATTATGAACTTTTCATAACCGAAATCCAGGACTCCCCCACTGGAAGTGAGGCAATTGAGCTATATTATCGCGCAGAGAAAAACGCGAAGTACAACATCAGCTCATGGAGGCTGACCTACAATGGGGTGAATGTAACGATACCCATGGGAACATATGTGCCCGGGGGAGGCTATCTTGTATTTGGAGATCATCCCAATGCCAGTTTGCCTTTGGGCTTATCACTAAACGATGAGGGCGGAAACGTCAGCTTATTTGATGAGGCCGGTAATCTTTACAGATGGGTAGGGTATGGAACCAACGGCACCGCACCTGATCCATTAACTGGTGAATCAACTGCAATATATGCAAACACGTACATCGATGGCCTATATCTTTACGAACAAAGCTGGAACAGGGATTCTAGCCCCACAATAGGTGCAAAAAATACGGTACCCCCAATATCACTGGGACCGCATCTAAAGCTAAACGAGGTACTGTACAACACCAATTCGAAAGTTGGATTCATTGAGCTTATCTACGATGGGAATTTCGTGACCTATGAAATGAATGACAGTAAAACCTACCCATTTATCAACGCAAGCAATGGTGGTGTTTCTCTGAGTTTTACCGACGGGGATAATGGTTTTAAGGGCGTTTGGATGGATTTCTCCTTCAACTTTTATGGTGTGTATTACAATCTGATCCAAATCGGTGTAAATGGGTACATCAGTTTTTCTTCATACCCAATTAGGCCCGATAATTTAGACTTCCCCTTATCTAACGATGATATGCAACTTGTCATTGCCCCCATGTGGGATGACCTGAATCTTTCAGCAAGTGCAGGCGGGGGAATCTTCTACAAAACAATTGGAAATTCCCCAAACAGAATATTCACCGTCACGTATTATAGAATAGAGCATAAAAGCGGTCCAAATTACGACTACGACGGTAAGTACATGACCTTTGAAGTGAACCTCTATGAAAACGATGGCAAGATAGTATTTCAATATGAAGACCTCAGACCGGGGTCCATAAACCTCGCCAATATAGACGATCCCAGCGCTCATACAATCGGCCTAAACAAAGGAGATGGGGCAAGATCGTCTCAGCATGCAACGATAAGTGATACCGATGATGGACTTGACATCGAGTTTAAACCCATAAATGAGATGGATATAACAGGGTATAAGATAGTCTGCGATGATGAGTATATCATCGGCAAAGGAGGTGAGATTGGAATCACACCCCTTGATCCCTACGCAACACTTGTAGAATCCTTTTACCCTGTTAATTTTGATATGGATGTAAATGCCGATAATGTCTATCTTTATGATAACGAGGGAAGATTACTGGATATGGTGGGATGGAGCACAACCCATTCCCAGGATAAATCTGTGAATAGATATCCAGAAGGGTTTGGCACTTCAAACGGATACAATGATAATACCTCGATACTTGCAGGATGGGTATTTGATTCTGAACCCACAATGCATTACAAGCCCCCATTTTTCACTGAGATTAGGGATTCAGGGCCTGAGCAGGTCGAGATTTACAATCCAAGTATAAGCGGTTTGGATCTATCAGCTGGTAAGGGATGGTATTTGGAGACCGAATCATTGGGCATCCCTGTGAATTTATCCAGCATGGGTACAATTCTTTCAGGCGGATATTTTAATGTCACCTTTGGAGACGGAAATCTCAGTGATGAGGGTGACGAAATCAGACTCTATGACGATGAGGACATATTATGGTCAAGGATAAGGTACGGTACACAAGGCTTGGCACCGGATCCTTTGTTTGGAGAATCTACGGCAAGATACTTTAAGAATGCCTATTCAGACAATTGGACACGGGATTCGACACCCACATTTAACAGTGGAAACGAACAAAATGACGTTCCCGCCTACAATGAGACCCCCACTGTTATGCTGAACGAGGTTATGTTCAATCCTGATTTGATCCAGCACTCCTTTGTAGAGTTAAAATTGAAAGGTTCAAGTTCCTTAGATGTCTCAGGTTATAAGATCGTTTGTGACGATGTCTATATCATACCTCCGGCAAGCATATTAGACGATTTGGATCCGTACTTCATCCTTCTTTACGATGACGCACCCCATTTCTTCCAGAATGTCACTCCCTCTAATGATAACATATATCTCTATACTGCCAATGATAATCTAGTAGATATGGTTGGCTGGACCTCGGCTCACCAGAAGAATAAAACCGTGGCAAGGGTACCAGAGGGAGCAGGGCAGCATAGGGCAGGATACAACGACCCCTCTTCCAATGCCGCTGGTTGGCAGTTCAACCAGACTCCTACAGTTCCGTTCATTCTCGTTGGGCCCGATACCACAGGATATGGTTTCCCAGGTGAGAATATAACGTACAATCTGACCCTGAAAAACAAATATAACGAAACAGAGAAAATAGATATTTCATATCAATCGCTTCCTAATGGCTGGATAGTCATCTTTCTTGACGAAATTGGGAACCCACTTGGTGACTCAAATGGAAATGGCAAACCTGATATCTCACTCGACCCAGGTGAATCAACTAACATAACCGTGACAATATCGATCCCGAACATATTCCCCATGGCGAACCGTGAGATAACCACGATCATAATCCAAGGCTATTACAATCCTTCCTTCGGGGATATCGCGATTCTCGAATCTAAGTTGTATCCTCACCTCCAACTCATGAAGTCAGCAAGTCCGAATGTGGTCAATCTGAAGGGCACGGGATACAACGAAATTTTCACGATAACCCTGAATGTCACCGGAAGCGGTTACGGCGTTAATATTAAGGCCCCTCAAGATGTTGTTTTCATAGTTGACAGATCTGGCAGTATGAGCTCGCAAGATGTGAATCTCGCAAAAGAGGCTCTTTTGGATTACACATATGACATGAGCATTCCAGACACCGGTGCAGTCGTGTATTTTGATTCCAATGTTGTGCTCATGAATAACCTGACCGCAAAATACGATGACCTAAGAACCGACATCAGCAACATCCCAGGTCCTGGGGGCTCCACATATATGGGAGAAGCAATGCATGTTGCCAGCTATGAACTCATAAGAAATGGTCAAGATGGGCACATTCATGTGGAGATTTTGCTAACAGACGGCGGGTGGAATGGTGGTGTAGATCCAATAGATGAGGCAGATTTTGCAGCGGAAAATGATATCGTCATCTATACAGTAGGATTGGGACCTGGTGCAGATGAGGATTTATTAAAAAACATAGCAAATATAACAGGTGGAATGTATTTCTACGCTGAAACTGCTTCAGATCTGGAAGATATTTATTCCTTAATCAGCGGATATGTCAAAGAGGTTGCAGCAAGAGACATAAACACCAGCGACTCAACACCGATGGTTGTAGATGTCCTGCCGCCTTGGATTAACTTGATACAGAACAGCTTTAACATACCTCCAGATCATATCACAACCGATGTGGATGGCAATACTATCCTCGAATGGAACAAAAGCCTCATTTACGTGGGCGAGAGCTTTGTAATTACCTTCAATTGCACATCTTCTCGTTTTGGAAACATGGTTCTCACCAATGTCATCGAAGGATCCAGAGCCAATTACACGAGATGGGACAATGAAACAGTAGAGGTCCTGTTCCCACCGTGCTATGTGAACGTAATCGGAGGCATAGTCACTCCCAATCTGTATATAGAAACCACTGGGAATAATGCAGATGATCTCATATTGCGATGGGACCCCCCCACATCCCCAGGCATTGCTAAATACTATATCTATGGTTCCCCCACCAGGATGGGATTCAACTTCTCTTCTCCTTGGGTGGATACATCGGGTCTTATAGCAAATGGAACTGATCCTGTGGATCTTAAAACCGAACCGCTGCGCATAAGCTGGAACATAACAAACGCCAGCAGCTACGATGAGCTTTACTTCACAATCAGGGCTGTTGATGTGAATGGTAACATCTCGTTCAATTCCAGAACAGTTGGTAAATACTCAAAAACATTTGATGCAGGAATTTCGACATTTGCCCTGCCTTTGAAACCTATTGACACTTTTACTGCCGATGATCTGATCCAAGATATGGGGCCAAACGCCGTTTATGTAAAATGGATGGATCAAAACACTCAAACTTGGCGTAAACATAACAATGGGGATGGACCTTCGGGTGTAAACAACACCAATCTATATTTAGGTGACGGCTATGTGGTATTATTCAGCTCCAAGGAATATGTGACATTTGTTGGTATGCCGGGAACAATGATCAAATACCACGAGTCAGGGTATCCTGGTTTTGATCCGCAAAGCACTGCCCAGAACCTCACGGCAACTATTATAGGCAACGATATAAGACTGGACTGGGTGAGACCAAGTGGTGTTATGGATGGTGATTATTATGTTGTCTACTTCTCCACTGCGAGGGACGGATTCTTTGGTGCATTAAATTCGACTTTTTGGGAGGTACCTGGAAGCCCGGTTGTGATCTTGGGAACAACAGGCACCTTAACTCATACAAATGCCCTATTGGGTTATGATATGTTGTATTATATGGTTGTCACTTCCAACGGTACTGAGTTTGGAGGAAGTTCCTATACTATCGGGGTGTGGACTGAGAACTTTCTTGCAGGCTACGATACCTTAGGTCTGCCATTGAAACTGTATGGTGGAGATAAAACCGCAGACTGGTTCTGTGACAGCATCCCAGATACAGTTGGCATAAATTACTTCATTTACTCGGAACAGAGATGGAACTGGCACAGAACAGATATGCCCTCAGGTGCCTATGATACATTGATAGAAATGATCAAGGGGTATCAGATCTCCACTTCTGCCCTCACCAGATATACATTTATAGGGCACTAGAATTGTTGATATTTATTTTATTAAATATCTATGTCTACAAATCCTCAGGTGGAGGTAGTAAATCCTCATCGGTTTCTTCTAAACCCAACTCTGATGGTTCTTTTTCTATATCATTTGATGTCTTGGTTGATTCTTCCCCCGAGATTTCCTCTTTTTCTTTGGGTCGTTTTCCCTCTTCTACGGGTTCTTCCATTTTAGACTCTTTGTCCACTTCATCTTCCTTTCTGTGTTCTTCTTCAGCCTTTTCTTCTCCCTTTTCTGGTTCTTCTTGCTCCTTTTCTTCTTCCATATCTTCACCAAATTCCTTTTCCCAACTCCTTTTTAGCCAAAGAAGTAACAAAAGAATCAATACTATAATGATTACAATCAAAGCCAGTAAAGTCAGTAATAAGGTCTTATCCTTCTCGCCCTTATCTTCTACCACGTCTTTGCTCACTATTCCCTCCACAGCCTCTGATAGTCCTGATTCCTGAAAGCTCGTATCCACGGCTTTGATTTTATAGTAATATATTTTCCCTGGTTGTATATCAGTATCAGTATAATTAATCGTGCCCGCAGATATGTTCGCTATCCATATGAATGTCACATTGTCTTCGCTTCTGTAAAGGACATAATAGAGTAAATCAGGCTCGATATTTGGGTTCCAACTGATGAGCAGAGCGTTTTTACTCTCCAATGCAGTCACCTTTAGGCCCATAGGTATCGAGGGTGGTAGGGTCTCTTTTGGGATAACGCTCACGATGTTGGATAGTGGCGATCGGTTGGGAACCTCATCAACTGCGGCAATTGTATAAAAATATTTTATGCCATTGACAAGTTGCTCATCTGTATAAGTCATATTGCCAGCCGGCACGTTTGCTATCCAAACAAAAGTCAAGTTGTCCAGGCCCCTATATACCGAGTAGTGATCCAAATCATCCTCGGTATTTGGATTCCACGAAAGTAACACGTTACTTCCAACATCTTGCGCAAAAGCTGTTAACCCCGTGGGAGCAAGGGGTGGGGTTCTATCAGGGGCTATCCAGTAGCATTCATTCGACTTTGTGGAATTGTTAGGCACTTCATCAAAGGCATCGATCACATAATAATAGGTAATGACATCTTCTAAGTCATGAATATAATATACGGTCTCAAGACCGAGTGTGGCAAACCAAAAGTATGGACCTTGGGGTGCAGTTGAATGGTACACTGTGTAACCCATCAGATCATTCTCTATGTTCGCATCCCAACTCAGTTTCACTGAGTCATAAACTAGGCCTGTTGTGGCTGTTAAATTTAAGGGTGCCGATGGAGGAACTGTATCCTTGGGTGTACCCAAGACCACTTCTGATACTCCTGATTCATTGGGTACTTCATCTATAGCCTTCACTATGTAGTAATACGTCTTGCCATCGCTTAAATTCGTATCCAAATAATATTCAATGCCTTCTGGGGTGGATGCGAAAAAAACAAACGTGATGTTATCCACACTTCTGTACACGTTGTAAGATAAAACATCATCATCTGAGACCGCATCCCAGGAGATGTTCAGTGCATTACCCTTGGGCACGATAAAGACATTCAATCCCATGGGTATGGATGGGGCAGTTGTATCTGGTGTAAAGCCACTTGCCTCGATTGAAAATGATGATTCATTGGGGGTCTCGTCAAAGGCCGTGATAACATAATAGTAGGTTGTTTTATCTAGCAAGCCCCTATCAACATAATAGGTTACCAAAAATGTACTGTTGATAAATTCATATGGCCCTCCTTCTGTCGTGGATCTGTAAACATTATATCCCCTAACATCCAAACTCATAGAGGCGTTCCAGTATAGTACCAATTCATAAGGAGTAGAACCAGGACTAACAATAAGATATGTCGGTGGAAATGGAACTTCAAGGTCGGCGGGTGTACCGTTCACAACAATTGATACAGGCGATTCGTTGGGCACCGCATCTGTCGCGGTTAGCAAATAAAAGTAGGTCACATTGTTTTTTAAACCAGTGTCGACAAAATATTCAGTTCCAGCGGCAATATCAGCGAGCCAAGTGAAGCTCAAATTGTCAAGACTGTGATAGATAGAGTAGAAGGCTAGATTAGGTTCTAAATTGGCCTGCCATGAGATATTAAGGGCGTTCCCAGATTGAATAACTGATACTGTCAATCCAGTTGGAGCGGAGGGTGGGATGGTGTATTTAGTTGTGAAATTTGCCTCACTTGAGTATGGGGAATTGTTAGGCACTTCATCAAAAGCGGTTATCACGTAGTAATAAGTAACTCCGCTGTCCAACCCCATATCCACATATTCCATAACCTGGCCAAGGATATACAACAAAGTGTATGGTCCACCTTCTGTTGCAGAACGATAAATGATATAACCTGCCAGATCAGTTTCACTGTTTTGATTCCACATTAAACTCAATGAATCAGACGTCGGTCCGTAAGTTGCTGTCAACCCTGTGGGTGCCGATGGTGCTGTGGAATCTGATGGTACACCACTTACTACACCTGAGGGCAACGAATAATTAGGGACCTCGTCTGTCGCCTTGATCATATAATAGTAAACTTTACCGTCGATAAGGGAGGTATCTGTGTAGTTATTTGCCCCCGCAGGAATTACAGCCTCGACATCGAAGGTTACGTTATTTGTGCTGACCAATAGGGTATAAGATATGACGTCAAACTCTGGATTCGGAGTCCAGTTTATATTCAACGTATTGCCTTGTGGAGATGTAATGACCGTCAAACCTGTGGGCGCTGAGGGAGGTAAGTCATCAATGGATTGGCCGTATGCATCTGTGGAATTTGGGGATGTATTGGGCACTTCGTCGGATGCTGAGATTCTATAATAGTAGGTAGGGCCATCGAACAGGCCTAAACTGTCTATATAATATTCTTTGCCGACAGGAATTATAGCCAAAAGTTGCCAAACACCCGATTTGTTTGTATACAAAGTGTAATTTACAAGATCAATACAAGGCGAGCCATCGGCATTTGTATTAACAGCGTTCCATGATATATTCAACATACGTTCTGAATTGATAAAATCTTCCACAACCAAGCCAGCAGGCGTAGATGGTGATAAATCATCTACAGAATAGTTGCTTGCGGAAAAAGATTGATTCCCCTCATTTCCTGAGTAATCCACAGCTGAGATATTATAGTAATAGATGACACCATCAATAAGACCACGATCAATGTAATATTGTGTACCCTTTGGTACCAATGCCAAAATCTCCCAATTACCGGACCTGTTACTATAGATTAAATAATGGCTCAGGTCCATATCGCTGTTTTCATCCCATGAAAGGTTCAATGCCCCCTCGGAATTGATCTCATCCTTTGCAGTTAGATTTTTTGGTTGTGCAGGTGATACATTATCAAATGGTATACCCGAATCGGAAAGAGACAGCGGAGAATAATTTGGTATTTCATCAGAAGCCCAAATCGTGTAGTTGTATTGGACATAATCAATAAGCCCAGTATCCACATAAAATTCTGTTCCCGCAGAGATGTTGGCAACGAAAATCCAAATCCCAGGTGTGGTGCCGTTCCTATAAAGAGTATAATTGACCAAATCGATGCATGACGAACCATCTAAATTTGTTGTAACGGGGTTCCATGTGATATTCAACTCTCCCGAATTTGATGTGGCCCTGGCATCCAATTTCGTTGGTGTGGCCGGAGAAAGGTCATCTATAGAGAAGTTACTGCCAGCTGAAGACAAAGGAGATTCGTTTGGCATCTCGTCCAGTGCCTTTATAGAATAGTTATAAAGCATACCATCAACAAGGTTGGTGTCTATGAAATATTCATTTCCTGCTGGGATACTATAAAGGAACACCCAGGTACCTGTCTCATTTCTATAAAGCGAATAACTCACAAGATCGCTGCATGCAGAGCCGTCAAGGTTTGTTGTCACAGGATCCCAGCTTATGTTCAATGCCCCCTCGGCATTTTGAATATCAACAACCTTCAAACCCGTTGGCGTTGCAGGTGACAAAGTGTCTTGTGGTATACCGCTTGCCACATCAGATAAATTAGAGTAATTGGGTACCTCGTCTTTCGCATATATCATGTAGTAATAGGTTTTTCCATCTATGAGGTTGGAATCAATGTAATATTCTGTTCCCGCAAGGACCGTGGATTCCACGAAGAACGTCAAATTGTCAGTGCTAGAGTAAAGAACGTAGTTCATCACGTCAGGCTCTGGACTCGCATCCCATGATATATTCAAAGCATTGCCTGCGAGAACAGGAGTAACTGTTAAGTTCGCTGGGGTTGAAGGCGCCGTATAATCTGCCGTGGTTCTAAAGGCCTCTGGGCTAAAAGAGGAGAAGTTCGGCACCTCATCGAACGCTTGAATAACATAGTAAAATGTAGTCTCACTACTCAACCCAGTATCTTGATAGTGTGTAATCAATCCTACGGAATCTATATATGAGTATGGTCCACCTGGCATCTCACTTCGATAAATAAAGTAACCCGCCATATCGGACTCGCTGTTCAGATCCCAGGTCAAGTTCAATGAATCTTGTGTTGGTCCCAAAGTGACGACAAGCCCTGTTGGCTCTGCTGGTGCCATAATGTCTGCTGGCGTACCATTTGCGATCTTCGATAATAGCGATTCATTTGGTACTTCGTCAAAGGCAGAAAGAGCATAGTAATAGGTAACACCATCTGCAAGTTCTGTGTCGAGGAAGTAATCTTTTCCTGCTGGTATCATGGCTCTTAATTGGAATGAAACGTTGTTCGTGCTCCTGAATAAATTATAATGATCCAAATCCAATTCCGTGTTTTGATCCCAAGAAATGTTCAGGGCATTGCCTTCAGGCATTGGTGTAACAATCACGTTTTTAGGTGCAGCCGGAGGTACCGTATCTGTGGTTGTTCCATTTGCCTCGTTGCTGAATGTTGAGTAATTAGGAACCTCATCAAAAGCCGTAATAACATAGTAATAGACAATATCGCTTGCCAAACCTATATCCTGAAACTTGGCAACCAAACCCACTGTCGTTACAAGGGTATAGGGTCCACCACTTGATTCGGAGCGATAAATATTATACCCCACAACATCCTCCTCGCTATTTGGATTCCAGCTTAGATTCAGGGCATCTGGATTTGGATTATACGACACGATCAAACCTGTTGGCGGACTTGGTATTATTGTATCCATTGGCATCCCAGCAATAGATTCAGAGAGCGGAGACTCGTTTGGTCTATAATCTGATGCTGATAGTTTATAATAGTACATTTTTCCATTGGTAAGGTTGGTGTCAAGATAATATGGATGAGGTGAAGGCGGCACTGTTGCCTCTACATTGAAGGTTAAATTGTTTGTACCGATATATACTGTATAATGATTGAAGTCATCTTCGGCATTTGAAATCCATGACAGGTTCAGAGTGTTTCCCGTGGGTATGACCTCGATTTTCAAATCCTCAGGCGTGATTGGAGGCTCTGTATCCCAGGTCGTGTTGCTTGCCATTTTTGAGTATTCAGATTCATTAGGTACCTCGTCAAATGCTGTGACCTTGTAGTAATATGTGGTGTAGGTCTCAAGGCCATAATCAGTGTATTCGTTTTGGAGGCCTAATTTTGCAATTAGTTCAAATTCGCCATCAGGTGTTTCTGCCCTGTATACATTGTATCCCATCACATCCTCATCTCCAACAGCATGCCATATGAGAACCAGTGAGTCCTCGCTGTACCCTCTGACTGCTGTTAGATTAGTGGGTGGCATCGGAGGTAATATATCACCTGGTATACCTTTTACAGGTTCAGAAAGACCGCTTTCATTAGTGCTGTTTGCAGCGGAAATCCTGTAGTAATATTCCTGCCCATCAATGAGATCGAAATCGATGTAATAGTTATTTTTGGCTGTTAAAACCGCTTCAACATCGTAGCTGACTTTATCCAAACTGATATACAATATATATCCAGTCAAATCCTCTTCAGGATTTGGATCCCACGTTATATTGAGCCCACCGCCCTCAGCAAGGGAATTAACGTTCAGACCTGTGGGCACGGAAATCCCTAGATCGAACGGGAAGAATATCGTAACCTCTTTATTCGCATCCATTGTTGGGTCTTGGTCACTATAGGCGGTGCTTGCATCTCTTGATGCACTGATGTTGTGGGGGGTGTGTATTATTTTGCTCACCTGATCCTGTGTGTACTGGGTGGTTTGGATCCATTTTACCTTGCCCCCTATGCAGGTTCCATTATAAATTTCTGTTCTTGACGCATCTTTTACAACAACGTTCGCACCTGAAATTTTATCGCCTTTTGAATCCAGCACAAAAACAGAAAGATACCACTGTACCTCAAGAATGGATGCAGCATCACTAAAGGAAACACTGGTGTTGTCGAATGTTGTGTTGAGAACATGCATATGGCTGTTTTCGCTCAAATCAAAATCATTCCCATTTGAAAGAGAGATACTTGAGTTTGCTATTGTGAAAATCGAGGACGAGGACTGAACATTATTGTCGGTGTTTGAGGATACAAGGCAATCCTCAATCACAGGAGACGAGGAAACGACTTGGACACCGTCGTCCCCATTGGAGGATATTGCCACACCAGTTAAGGTGGGGCTCGATGAATCCATAAATATTCCATCATGTGTGTTGAGGGATATTGTATCCCCCACAATCTGCGGCGCTGAGCCCTCTATGTATATCCCTAAATAGTTGTTTTTAATGGTGTTTTTTTCTATATTAGGAGAGGCAGCGTTTGTAATGTATATGCCGTGGGCATTGTTGGAAGAAATATTATTTTGGGATATGACTGGATTTGAGTCATCGATATAGATGGCCGGGTACAGATCTTTGGTATCTTGGTCGTTGTTACTTATTATGTTACTTTTAATATTTGGATTTGCACCATACAAACAAACAATACCATTTTTTAAGTTGCTTGATATTGTATTATTCTCAATGAGGGGGGCTGAAGAGGATGAGGAAACTCTGATGCCGGTGTGATTGTTTGCTGTTACGATGTTATATAAAATTTGTGGTGATGCTGAGTAAACATAAATTCCATCGTGCATGTTCGATGAGATTTCGTTGTTTTTTATTATCGGAGTTGAGCCCTCCATACATTTGATTCCGTTGTTATAATTTGAGTTTACCGCATTGTTGGTTATTGTAGGTCTTGAGTTTCTACCTGAATAAATTCCGTCGTAATCGTTGAAAGTGACCTCATTATAGCTTATCACAGGCATTGAACTTTCTTCGATTTTAATTCCCCAACCGTCATTCAAAGTTACTGTGTTGTTGTATATCACGGGATTCGAGTTATATGTGTATATGCCTGCATACCATGTTGATGAAATCGTGTTGTTGGATACTTTTAGACTAGTACAGCTTGAATATACGCCATAATTCGCATATTCTATCTCTGTGTGATCAATAATGTTTTGACGACTGGTGTGATCTATTAAGATAGCCTCCCAGTACTGCTCAGGCTTGGGTGCTCCGTAAATGGATGTAAAGGTTATGATGTTTTGGTCACCACTTGCAATCAACCTGCCCTTTATCCGAAGATGGGTATTTTCCACGAATTCGACCCTTACCCCAGGCTCAAGGGTTAGATTATGGTTAATTTCGACGGTGAAATTGGCTGTTACGACATGAGGATTATCCACAGCAAGCCATTCTTCGTCGCCAGTTGTGGAGCCACTGTGAGGTGTAGCAGTTGCTTCTTTGCCAAGAAAAATGGTTGCACCTACAAAAAGGGTGGTTATTACCGAAGCAAACAAAGTAAAGGATATTGCCGTACTGTAAATCCTTCTTCTATTGATATACTTTTCTTGCGTCATGCTCCTCCCATTTTCATCAACTGGTTTGGTAAAGCTAAATATAAAAATAGGCCTACATAAATCTTTTTAAAGGAATTAAAAGAAATAAAAAAAAAGGAAGAGGGTTTGTTTTTGGGTCTTGTCTTTAAAAGAGAGCATCAGTCCACGGCTTCCTTACCTGTCAGACCAGCCATACCATTGCCGTTTTTACCTGGGTTGAAGAAGTAGGCATAGCCTCCTTCGTGAACCCAGTAGCCATAGCTATTTCCATTTTCGTTGGCAGCTGAAGCAATGTTTTGTGCGGTCTCTGTGTCACAGCTTGTGTATGCATCAAGGGCTGCATCAAGGGAACCGTCATCTGCCATGCCGGCTTCGAGATTTAGATACAGTACCATGATCTCTCTTATGGCGTTCTGCGTATGGCGGTAGTATGCAAGCTCGTTTCCCTTCATCTTTCCCACCACTGAGATTGTCATTAGTGGTCTTGGATCGGTTGCGCTTTCGGTCCCTATGAGGTCTTCTGTATATGTATTTATCTCGACGTTGTCGATGTACCAACCATCACGGTGTCCGTAGCTGTCAGCATCGAGATGGAATCTGATAAGGACGGTCTCACCTACATAATTGGCTAGATCAACGTATGCATGCACTGTTGAGTCTGGATATCCTGGAGTCTCAGTTACATCGTAGTATCCGTAGTACTCCACTTGGTCCCAAGTGCCACCGTTGTCTGCACTGACTTCCACCCAGAGTATATCTCCACCATAAACATAGTACATGTGGTCGAACTCCAAGGCTGCGTAGTCGTCAGGAAGATACACACCGTCAAGGAGTGTGAGGTATGTATCAAAAGAATCTGCATAGTCCTCACCAGGGCTGTCTGTTATCAGGCCTTCAGTTGTTATCTCCCAGCCTCCGACCTTTTCCATTGGGCCTGGTGTGTATAGAATCGTTGTGCAGGTATCAGGGAGGGTTCCTGTCTCAGTGGAATAGTACCTGTAATAGTAGCTTTCATGTCTCACACCGTCATCTGCATTGAGTCCAACCATACATCTGGATAAGCTGGTACCCACATTCATATCGAGGTAGTTGAATCGTATTGAGTTATCGCTGTTATCCAGTATCACCTGGAACGTCACACTTGTGGACGATGAATAACCTATCATCACATCATCCCAAGTCACCACCAATTGACTGCCTATCTGCTTACCATAAATCAAACCACGCTCGTAAGAACCAGTTCCAGGGCTCAGATCTGCATGAAGCGGTGCTATCACGTATTTGAGGTACGATGTGGAAGTTGGAAACTCTTGGGGACTTTTGGTAACAGTGCCATAGGGTGGGTAGTCCATTACCAGGTACCCGAATGCGGCTATGGTCAACTGGCTAAACGTCTGGCCGTAGAATGTGAAGTCATACGGTAGTACGTATCTGTAATATGGATAGTCTTCATCCATACCCAAATCGTTTGCTGGGTCAACGATATCGATCCAGTAATCGACGCAATCACCACTATCGTCCATATCGTAGTCCAGAACCCCGTACCTGTCATCTGTATCCCAGTTATCCGCGTTAGTAAAATCGTCGAAGAACACGTTTGTGCCGTCATGATCAACAAGACTGATATCAAATATGTCCCAGCCGCGGTAGCCAGATGAACTCCAGCTTGCGAACATCAGTATTATGTCGACCTGCTGTCCTGCATAGTCTGATATATCGAAGTAGTCAACACCACTGTATGTGTAGGTGAAACCCGGGCCGTCCACCGTGTACGGTAGATCAAGAGCTCGACCCAAGGCAAATACAGTGTCGATATATCCGTCCAATGGCGTGAGCAGTGCCCATCCTGATCCATCGTCTATGAGGACACAACCGCCGGAAGCGGAATCTGACACTATGGAATGGGTCAACCTTAGATACTGGGCATCGACATAAACGTCCTTGTACGTCAGCGGATCTGCATAATATTGACCGTATTCGTCTGTAATGTCGTCTCCGCACCACCATACACCGCCTCCGATTTCGTGCCAGTGATTGGGTATGGAATAGGGGATGGGTTCAACAAAGAAACTGTAGTCTCCCACAGGTGTTCCAGGTGGTATGGATATTGCTGCAGTTAAGATTTCAGTAGAACCGCCGTTGATCCATTCTGGGCCGTATACCCTAAGCAGCTCCCAATCTTCTGGGATAAGCGTTTGGAGGTCCTCCTTGATTAGAGGTACTTGGACATCTGGATCCGGATGATCATGCATTACCTTTAGGTACGCTAAAGTCATTCCGCCTGCCTGAACATCGGCCGGTTTGACAGCTGCATCGAGCACTTTGAGGCCATGACCTGCTCCTGTCCATTGATAACGGATGTGTTCAATTACAACTACAGTTCTAGGTGCATCCTCGTCAGAGCCCCATCCTATGCCGCCATCCTTGTCTTGGACATACACAGTTACCGTATATGTACCTGGTCTCAGGAACTTGATCTCCCAGTTGTATTCCCAGT
Organism: Thermoplasmata archaeon; assembly: GCA_020348445.1. GTDB lineage: Archaea > Thermoplasmatota > Thermoplasmata. Next base: position 2,075,285 of record CP070751.1, on the reverse strand, counting down.
ATGGCTCATAAGGTCCAGTGTAGGGAGTGATTTCCCATTCAACTCCTTCAGAGCCAGGAGTGACTTCGACCCACTGGTGTGGTTCCCAGTCGGGTGGAGTATCGGCAGCTACATCCGATATATGGCCGTGGAAATAAATCCAATCGCCAAGATAGACCGCGTTATCAGCGCCTGCATAGTTGTCAGCGTAGGTGTTATCGCCGTAAACAAGTGGTGCCACGTTGTGAACTGTCACGGTATGGGTGGTGAAGTCTATGGGTGCACCATCGTAGGTCACAATCAACTCGATGGTTCCTGTCGCAGGACCGTCTGGAAATGCATAGCTGAGCGTTGCAGAGAATGGGTCAGAACCGACAAAACCTGCGTCTACCAACGTACCATCGACTTTCCACTCGTAGCCTGTACCTCCAGCCTCATGCCATGTGTATCTTATGTTCATACCATTACTTATCGGACCTGGACTAGAGGGATTATAGCAGTATTTTGCAGCCTCTGTGCCGTCCGCATTTTCTAAGCCAACTGTTGTACTTCTGCCATAGCTGTGGGACGTATAGTAGAAGCGAACGTCGTAATAGCGCATGTCTATGTCGTCGTCGTCCCATAGAACGATCTCCAACGTGCCTGGGTTGGAAGAGGTCGAGCTATAATACATATTGTGCCACTCGATAGCAAGGTATGTATGGCCTATCTTGTTTGGATCATTTGTTTCTCCCCCGGTGGCTATACCTACCTCATAGCATACGAAGCTTGAAGAACTACTCCTTATCCGCATGCTATCCTGGTACACATACGCAGCATTGTTAGGACTGGAACTTGATGTGCTTGGAATGTTATAGTTGTAGTAATTAAAATGGTCTCCACACCCAAAGTCCATCACAGCATTTGAAGTTACCCAGATCGTGCTTCCAGCAGGGTAATATACTCCCCAGAAATTGAAGTCGAATGGTAGGGCAAGGGTTGCCACTGCTCCGCTAGAACCAGCCGAGGTTATTAATGTCGTGCCCCCTGTTGCGTCGATAAATGGCTCGATAAGTGTATCGTCGATGTCATAACCTGCGGGTGTACCTGTACCGTAACCTGAGATTGTTCCCGTAAAGACGTCTGATACACCCTCATCTACATCGATAGGGCCTGAAATTGAGACAATTGGTATCGCTGCTACAGGTGAAAACATCATTACCATAGTACTTATTGTCATCATTAATGCCGTAAGAGATGTCGTTAATTTTCTAAATTTTGCCATTTTTTGCCTCCCTCCTAAGGCCTTGGGTATTTATGTCATAGCGCCCCTCCTCGGCGCTTTGTTCTGTGAACTCAATACAAAGAGTGTAATTGAGCAGAACACGAAGTAGATAATATGAGGCCTTATTAATGGTTCTCTTACCCTGGACATCCCCCCTAGGTTTTTTATCGGATGGTAAGGTCATCCCCCAAGGTGCTGATTATATCGATTATTATAAATGTACATATATCCTTTTGAAATATTATATACAGTCGATTTGTATATATTTATATATATAATTCTTTATCCTTAAATATTTTATGGAACAGTAGTTAAAAAGTATTTAAATTATATGCGAATTATTATGGATTTATTTATATACTATGGTTAATTTTAATAGCATGTAAACCTTTTTATTTGGATTGGGCCTATGTTTTATGGGCTGAGATTAAAATGTTGAATCAACTTGAATCTGGTCCACATATATTGTTTTATAAATTTGATTGCTTTAGAGATCAACAATTTAATTCTCTCTTGAAAACATGATCTTCAGACATACCTCCTTAAAAGTAGTGGTTTAAATATTTACAAATACACTTCAAAAAACGTTCTAAAATACTTAAGTAGTAGAAGCCCGATTATATTTTATAATCTTCTATAATTCGATTTTGATGGGATAGAGAAATGTGAGGACTGATGAGCATGAAGAAAAAAGGTGGAGAATATGAATATTTAAAAGCAAAAAGAGCCACATCCTTTTTAATTGTATGGCTTTTGGTTGCAAGCGGATTCCTTTTGGTGTTCCCGATAAGTCAACCCACGGCTTTTGCTGATAAAGACCACACGAACTCTGCACAATGGGAGGATCAGAATTTTGGAGGAGGTCTGGATTACAATGGGGATCCTGCAGGTGATATGAAGGTAACTTGGCATAATAAGGATAATAACCATACTGTAAGCAACAATTTTATTGTACAAGATGGTTACATTCTTGAAATAGAAGCAGGTGCAGAAGTTCGAATCGATCCAGGATTTGTAATTCAGGTTGGACAAGATACTACAGGGGCAACTATGTTCGTAAATGGAACCCCTGTTTCACCTGTGCTTCTTACCCAAAATGTTACAGGCTCTGCGTGGGAGGGAATCTATATTCTTACAAGAAGCTACGTTTCTTTCAATTATACTGATGTATCTGGAGCAAATGTGATTTATGTGGGTGCTGCCACAATGAACATGACCAACAGTTCCATTATTAATATGGGTCAATTTGGTATTTATGCCCTCTCATCATCCATTTTTGTTGCTAACAGTACGATCATGGATGTAGATCAAGTGGGTATCTATGCTATGTCTTCTTCATCCATATCTGTTTTCAACAGTACGATCATGAATGTGGGTCAAGTAGGTATCTATGCAGCTTCTTCTTCTGCAAATGTAATGGACAGTACCATAATAAACGCGACTTCCTATGCAATAGGATTCGATTCCTCCAATGCAGTTGTCGACAACAACGATATTTGGGGATACAATGGGAGTGCAGGGAGCCTGGGTGGAATTGATGGTGGCGGTGGGATATACCTGGCGGGAAGTTCCCTCTCGATTACTATTTCCAACAACCGTATATACGGTGGCAATGGTGGAGATGATATGCTGGGTAGTGGAGGCGGCTTTGGTGGTCACGGGATCTATGATAATTCCTACAATGGTGACCTATCGATTATAGGTAACGAAATTATAATGGGTGGCAGAGGTGGTAACAACACCACGCCGATGATGTCTGCAGGAGACGGGGGCATGGGAATCCAAGTCATCCCTGTACCTGATATCGCTACTGTGGATATCAGTGGCAATAACGCTATTCTCGGAGGAAATGGAGGAGACAACCTTGCATTAAGTGACGGCAATGCAGGAGAAGGTAACCATTCGATAATGATCATAGACAATCCCGCCGGAAGCGATGGCACTGCCATAATAAGTTACAATGACTTGATTATGGGGGGGAATGGAGGACAAAATAATGCCGATTGGAATATCATGGGCTGGACAGCCGGAAATGGGGGTCATGGAATCTTAACCCAGGACATAAGGACACCATGTTCATTGACTATAGAGGAGAATCCTGTAATTGCAGGAGGTAATGGTGGTGACAACACTGGAAGTGGAGGTCCAGGATCCATTCCAAGCGCTGGTGAAGGCGGTAACGGGATATTGCTCTGGAAATCCACAAATGTGTTAATATCAAAATCCTCGATGTTTGGGGGAGATGGTGGAAATAATGCCCTTACAGGAATTATGGTCATCGCAGGAGATGCTGGAAATGGTATCCTTCTTTACTCTGATACACCTACCTTTATCACACAGGCCGATATTAACAATTCAAATTCTACTGGTGGAAATGGCGGGGATGATTGGGCCGGTGGAACATTTTTGGATGGATGTGGAGAAGGAGGCAATGCATTATTCTCTCAATATGGCTCGGGTGCATGCACATCCTCCTACCTATATGGCGGTATGGGGGGACACAATTATGGGGTAAATCCATTTGCGGGAGAAGGTGGAACGGGGGTAGGTTTATCCGGATCCACTGGCTGGATTATTAATGGAGGGAGTATAATAGGTGGAAGAGGAGGTGATAATTTCAACCCCTCTGGAGGTGGAGGTAATGGAAGTTCAGCAATATACATCGGTGGTAATTCCGATTTCATAACTGTTGACAGCGTTTTGAGTATAATTGGTGGTGATGGAGGAAATGCAGATACTGGATATTACGGACCCGGCAACGCATCAAGATTCTCCATCTATGCCACGAGTTCGAGCCAGGTGATAATATTTGGAAACAATATTCGACCAGGAATAGCCGGGTACAATGCTACATCAGACACATATGGAAAGAACGGTACATATGGAATTTACGGCACAAATTTGGGGATTATGAATGCAATTATAGGAAATGACATAACAACCTATGATACAAGCGGAAATACTTATGGAATTTGGCTTGATCCCTCGGTTGCGCAGATATCAGGAAATGATATCTATGAAAATAATATCGGTGTTTACATTTTAAATTCAAATGCCGTCACTATTGGTGATAATAACGATATTTACAACAATTCCGTTGGTATATATCTTGATAACTCAGATGCATCCATTGGATCTGGAAATATCATAAGCAGCAACGATCATGGAATATACTTAAGAAACTCGAATCCAACCATCACAGGCAATCAAATAATTAACTCGAACACAATAGGATTACGATATACCTTAGGCTCCAACGGCATTGTTGAAAGGTGCACAATAGAAAATTCGGGTGAGCGTAATATCTATTGTGAGGGGCTTTCTTCACCAAAGATTTACAATAGCACAATGGTTGCATCCGTGGCGGGGAGTGAATTCTTCATAACTGGTGATTCTCATCCCTGGCTATTGAACACGACCTTGGATAAGACTAAAACAGTCATAACAGACGCTGCTTCCAACCTTACAGTCAACTGGTATCTAAATGTCAGGGTTGTGGAGCCTCCCAATGTCCCTGTGGAGTTTGCAGATGTATGGGTAAATGACACATACGGCACCAACCTGTTCACTGGCCAAACACCTGCTGATGGTTGGATCAGATGGTTGGTGGTAACCGAATATGTGGAGACGCAGACAGGTGGTAAGTACTACTACACACCGCATAATATCTCTGCCGCTGAGGGAGCCAGGTCTGGATTGGAGATCACAGATATGGATTCAAGCAAGAATGTAGTAATAGTCTTGGGAGGAACCAAGTTCAACACACCCCTCAAAAAAGGTTGGAACTTGATTTCCATCCCCATCAATATGACTGATACAGGATTGGAGAATGTACTTTCAAATATCGAAGGTAACTATTTGGCAGTGCAATGGTTCAATATCAGCGATATAAAAGATCATTGGAAACATTATCATGTTAAAAAAGCAGGATTAAACGACCTCCTAAACATCGAAAGGATAATGGGCGTTTGGATTTATATGAAAACAGACGACACTTTAACTGTGGCAGGTTTTGATCCAGACCCAGTGACCAATATAGAATTAAAACCGGGCTGGAATATGGTGGGATATCCAACCTTGACTACCCGAAATGCGGGAATCAGTCCGTCTGATGCATTCTTTACCATTGCCTCTGAGGTGGATATGGTTATGTACTATAATGCAAGTGATACATCGGATCCATGGAAGGCATATGATCCAGGTTCGTATTCTCCTGATGACCTCGTTCAAATTGAAGCTGGGTTTGGGCTATACATTCACGTAACAGCAGACTGCACCTGGACTATTAACTGGTAGAAAAAATAGAAGTTGCTATAAGACTACTTCAATGATAATTGATTTTAAATTAGATATTCACATTAATTCCAACTGGGCTCACCGGGGCATCTCTTTCTGATAAATAATCTTAAGAATTGCCAATGTAAATCCAGAATTTTTGTAAATTTCCCTTCCAGACCATACGGAAAATTATAAGAGGTCTGGCATGAATATAGAGAAAAGGTGGAACAAGCTATACCATTAACCTCTTAGAGCTAGGAGGCAGAAGAGGTAACTTGATGATAGGGAGAAGAGGGAACTTAAAGAAAAGGAAATTCTTTTCATTGACTATAAGTGTGCTTTTACTTTCGAGCATTCTATTGATTGGAATATCTTTTTCGATACCTAATGCCCGTGCCGGCACTGAAAATCATGATGTTGGAGAACTTCAGGTAAAAATGCTCACAGATTTTGGCAGGATTTGGATGCCTCTACAATGGCCTAAAGGTGGTACACTTCAAACCGTAAGTAACAGCGGTTGGGGTTACATAGGATTGGTTGTGGATCAGGCAAATTACAATCACAATCCTGGCATGGTGGATATCGCAGATTGTTACACCTTGGCATCCAGTGATTACAGAACCCAAGATGATTTTGGGGTGATTTCTCCCATTACCATGATAATCGATGATGGCTCCATTCAGAAAAGCATCGCCTCTTTCCAGAACATAGGAACCACGCAGGATGCTAACGATATTCTCATCAATCAAACATGTTGGACTGTAAAGGACAAGGATTGGGCGATACTACAATGGAGAGTGATTAACATAAAAAGTCCTTTGGATGATATTTTGAATTTTTGTCTGGGCCTGGAGGTCGATATCTCCCAGGAGGGTGCAGGATATGGTTTAGGTGGGGATAGTGGGGACGACATCGACGGTTTTGACTCAACAGAAGATGTCTACTGGGCTTCTGATAATGGTGGCACAACCATCGGAATCGGTTCTGCTTCTATTTCTGATCCTATCACGCATTATTTTTCAGAGGATTCTCACCCCGCCACACATGATGATTATAAGGTATTCTGGCAAAACGAGACATGGTTGTACGAGCGCTTACATGCACCAAACAGTGTTGTTGGAAACACAATTTTAGGAAATCGAACATCCACTGTAGGATGGAATGGAATAACGATACCAGCAGGATCCTCAAGAACCTTCACCCTAATCATCGCAATGGGCAGTGATCATGCCAATATGATGTCTGCATTAAATGATTCAAGAGATTACTATGATACGCAAATAAGTGGTTTTCGTATCACTGAGTTATCAGACTCAAGCTCTTCTTCTACGCAAATAGAGATATACAATTTTGGATCAGGGACCACAGATTTAGTGGCTGAGGGATATTTCCTTTCTAAAGATGGGATAAATCCATTGTCCGGTAATTGGGATAAAGATCCCCTTCCAAGCTATGAATACAGTGTCTTTACTCTGACTTCTGGAGTTATTGATCCTGAAGGTGATACAATTGGCTTGTATCAGGATTTGGGAGGAGGAAATATCGTAACTATAGATCAGGTTGGATTTGGGATGAAGGGCGCAGCACCTGATCCTTTAAACGGTGAGTCTGTTGCAAGGCGATATGATGCTACAACATCACTTTATACAAACTATTGGCTTCGTAACGATTCTTCTGGTCCGACATGGGGTGCACAAAATGACGTTCCTTCTGTTGAATCTTCCCCACCAGTGATAATAAACGAGGTCATGTTCAATTTTGGAACGCCGGAATTGGGTTTTGTAAAATTGATGTACCAGGGTAGCGGAACCCTTGATATCCAAGGATACAGCATCATTTGCGATACCGAGTACCGTATTCCGCAAGGACATGTATTAAGCCCTTCAAATCAATATTTTACCATGGTTCAATTAGATGATCCCATTTTTTTCAGCCAAATGGATGCCTCAGGTGACAATGTTTATTTATATGATAACAGTGGGCAACTGCTTGATATGGTGGGTTGGGACTCTCCTCATCTTCAGGACATGAGCGTGCGCAGGGTACCAGATGGAACCGGCACTTATCAAGGCTACAATGACATAACATCAGAGGCGGCAGGTTGGGTTTTCAACTGCCCTTTGGAAGTAATCATTACAGAGTTATCTGACAATGAATCTGAAGCAGCCCAAGTCGAAGTATACAACCCGAGGTATCCTGCAATCGACTTCAGGTCTAGCTTTACACTCGAATCTGAATCCGGGCCCATTAGTGGAGTATGGGTTAACCCAATTGCCAGCGCGGATGGATATGCCCTTTTTAATGTGACCACCCCAAATGGCTTCAATCCAGAAGGTGATACCATAGGTCTATACCAAAATGGTGTCCTGATTGAGGAAGTATACTATGGTCAAAAGGGAGCTATCCCTGATCCCCTCCCAAGTGAGAGTGTGGAGCGTATATTTGAATCAGGAAATTACTCAAACATATGGAGTAGGAACGCAACTTCAGGTCAAACTTTCGGTTTCGTAAACGACAATCCCCAGGCCAATTTCAGCTCAGAGGTTGTATTAAATGAGGTTGTGTTCAATTCCCAAGATCTCAATCTCCGATTCATTGAATTGATGTATACTGGTTCAGGTTCCATTGATATACAGGGATACAAGATAATATGCGACAATGAATTTGAGGTTCCATCAGGCACTGTCCTCACACCATCTAATAAATACTTCATACTGACCCCGCTTGATGCCCCTGGACTCTTCAGTCAGATGGACATATCAGGTGACAATATCTATCTTTATGATGGAAGCGGGAGCCTATTGGATATGGTGGGTTGGAGCTCCCCACATAATGTAAATTGCAGTGCGGCACGTATTCCCGAGGGAGCAGGTGGTAATCTTGGCTTTGACGATATCAGCTCACAACAAGAAGGGTGGGTGTTCGACGCGATTCCTACATTGCCCTTGGTTAAAGTAGAACAGGATCAATTCGAGATAGGTGTTTCAGGCATGACACTCACATTTTTTCTAAACATTACAAACCTTAACAATTTCGATGATGTCATGGACATCACCTATTCTTCTATCCTCGGTTGGAACGTGGAATTACTTCAGGCCGATGGTGTGACACCACTTGCGGACACTGAATCCGGCCCAGCTTCCGATGGAATTCCCGACACAGGAATCATTAATCCAAATTCAACTGCACAAATTGCGGTGAATGTGACGATCCCATTCGGGGTGCCGGGGGGTGTCACCGAGTTCACCACAATATTTGCCAGATCAAATATCAATCCAATGGCTTCTGATTGCGCACAGCTTAACTCAACCACCCTCATGGGATTGGAATACAGGAGTCCCAACAGGTATGTCACATTTGTCCGTGGCACACTCATGGTGATAGGTCATGTGGATAACACACAAATTAAGGTTACTGACCTTTCCAATGGCATTCAGATCGCCCAGTTCAGTATAAATGAAGGGGGAAGCTGGACAACCAGTCTTACAAATGCCCATGTGGATATCAACGCCACCCACAACGTTACCGTTCTTTCAGGGGATTCCTTATATGCCTCGGGAGGAAATTCCTGGATGTCCTATATCCCCACTTCAGGGGGCAATAAGTACGGGAATATCTTCTATGGTTTTGTGGCACAGGAAATGTACATCTTTGTTCCTTCACTTATATCTCAGCCCCCCACTTCAATATCCATTACAGATATGTCAGATGGAGATGACACACAGATCCTCACAGATGTGAATACCGATTTCTTAAATGCGGATGTTGAAATATACAAACTTACAGGTTTTGATGATGATATTGTTAAAATAGAAAGCAACATTCTAATCTCGGTATTGGCTGGGAAGGTATCTGGTGGTTTAGACTGGACGGCAACTCCGCCCTCGGTCAACGGGACTGAGAAGGGAAATCGATTCTTTGTCTTTGCCTCTGATTCTTTGACTGTGCTTCCCCTGGAGGATAACACCACTGTGGATGTAATCGACCTCAGTGATGGGGATGACACCATGACTCTTCTCATGAATCGATTCGACATATACACTCAAAGAAGCAACTCCGAGTACGGGAATCCCATAATAGCAAGGCCTGGAGTCACATTATTTCATAATTCCAACAATTTAATCGACGATGACTATATGGAAATAAGGGCTGACAAGGATGTTTTAATCTATATAGGACCTGTCTCGGACCACAGGCAAGAGTTTGCGGATCTTTCACCCTCCGTATCCACGGGTATATTCAGCCAGGAGGTCTTCACATATGCCCAGAATGGCGGGGCAAATGACTTCCAGATATTTGTTTATGATAAGAATCACACTGTTGTCAAGATCACCTCCCTTACCTACAGTTGGGGGCCTGGTACAGGCCGTAATAATTTCTATGATTTCACGCTAGACGCCGACGACCTTTTGGGCAACGGTCCATGGTGGTGGGAATGGGGAGGTTGGGGGGGAAATATACTGCATCTGCAATCCAATTTACCAGTTACAGTCTTCAATGGTGATTTCGATGGACCATCCTTCGGCTCCTTTTTATCGGTGATCAATCCCCCAGAAAATCTGCGTTACCCGGATTTAGCAATTTCAACAGATGATATCTCTTTTAATCCTGGTTCCGAGGTTTTTAGGGATTCCATTGTCAAAATAAATGCCACCATCCACAATGTAGGAGATTTGGATGTAACCAATGTCAAGGTATCATTTTATGACGATGATCCTCTTCTTGGAGGGAGATTGATCTGTCCAAATTTGACAATTCCATTGCTTTTAATTGGGGATAATTATACAGTTTCCATAACCTGGATTCCGCAAAAGATTGGAGTGTTTAGGATATTTGTTGCAGTGGATTATCCTTCCCCAGGTTTCTTTATCGAAATTGATGAAACAAATAACATTGCATCTAAAGTGCTGGAAGTTCTGGGTTATGATCCTCCCAAGCTATTCATAGAATGCACTGGGGATGATATTCTTCTCAGCTGGACACATCCAAAGCTCTCTTATCTTTCTCATTTTCTTATTTATTGCGCCACTTCGCAAACAGAGTTCGATTTCACAACTCCCTGGGTCGATACATCTGGAAACCTTGCCAACGGAACAGATCCTGTGGATGGCCAGGTCATTTTATTGAGAACCACATGGAATGACACTAATGCTGCATCAACTCTAGCCTCCAAAGAATATTATTATGTGATTCGGGGAGTGTTTAAAAACGGTGAGACAAGCTATACCTCAAGAACCGTGGGTAAATACACAAGGACTTTTCCTGCTGGAATCTCATCATTTTCATTGCCTTTGGAACCTTTGGAGAACCAAATACCAACTGCGGACTTCTACTTGAATGACATGAACGCCAGGTACATCAAATGGATTGACCCGTCAACCCGTACCTGGATGAAACACGGGGAAGGTGAGATAAACGATACAATTCTTTCTGTTGGAAGGGGATTTGAGGTTGGTTTTGCCTCTCAGACAAAATACACGTTCTGTGGAATGCCGGGTTCCATGATAATGTACGACAACGTATCCTTTGGATTTGACACCACACCCAGAATCGGTGATGCCCAGAACCTGACAATTTTTATAGATGATAATGGTGATGTATATCTTACATGGATGACACCGAAAAATACGAGATTAGAATTTGAATTTCGGGTTTATCGTTCACATAAAAGAGATGGATTCTGGGGAGATGAGGATGATGATTATATCGACCTTAAAATAATAATAAACAACTATGGCCCAGGTGAATGGATAACTCAGGTAGATAGTGGTATTGCTATACCCGGAGCAGAGATTTACTACATGATCATCCCATATAATCAGACTACTGGTGAACGAGGTATAGGTACATACAGCATAGGAATATGGTATGCCCAATATCTGTCTCAGTACGATACAATGGCATTGCCTCTAAAACCCGATGCCTATGAGACTGCTGACTGGTTCTGTGATAATATAGAAAATGTGGTTGGCATCAACTATTTAGATCCTACACTTGGAGATTGGTTATGGCATTCCACAAGAATGCCCCGGGGTGCCTATGATCCAGTAATCGAGATGGGATTTGGATTTCAGGTCTCCACTACGCAAGCAACCAAATTCATCTTCATTGGAAGTTAATTAGAAAAATTGTTTTTATTCCCCGATCTTCTCCCCGCATTCAGGACAGAACTTTGTATTCGGGGGAATATCAGCGTTGCATTTCGGGCATGAAGCCTGCATGCTGGTACCACATTCGGGGCAGAATTTTGTATTTGGTGGTATTACAGCCTTGCACTTGGGGCAGGAAACCCCGCCACCTATTTTTTCACCGCAGTTGGGGCAGAATTTTGTATTTGGAGGAATTGCGGTGTTGCACTTGGGACATGGGATTGTGGTTGCAGGTGCACCCTGGTCTCCCTGCTGCATCATCTGTGGCATCATCATCCCTAAACCTGCACCCACCCCAAGACCCATTCCGGCTGCAGCTGTGTCACCTGCTCCACCCCCACCACCGCCACCTTCTGCGGCTTCAACCATTGCCTTACCAGCCTGGTATCTCATGTAATCGGTGCCTAAAACACCCATTGCACCTCTCATATCAACGGCCTTTTGAACCTCTTCGGGCAGATTGATATTCAGGCCTGTGAGCTTCATGATCTTAACCCCGTATCTTGAGACATCGTCATCAACCTTGACAAGGAGCACCTGCTCGATTTCCTCAAGATATGCAGGCATGTCGGCTGCTCCCATACCTTTATCACGTTTCAGCTCTCCAAGAGCGTCATTTAAAGACATCACGATCTGATCCCGCATCCAGTTTATAACCTCCTCACTGCGGGACCATCCCTTTGTTCCAACAAACTGTGTCATAAAAAGCGTGGGTTCGACAATTTTATAGGAGAACTGGCCGAACATTCTCAACCTCACCATTCCAAAATCCTTATCCCTGAATACCAGGGGTTCTGCAGTTCCGAACTTGCCTCTCAACTCCCTTCTTTGAAGGTAGTAGATCTCACCCAGCTGTTCAATTCCTGTTACAGCCTTGGCAAGCCGCGCCAAAACTGGGACATTCAACGTGGTCATTGCGAATCTACCGGGTCTGTCGAAGACGTGCATGACCTTCCCATCTCGAAAGAAGACTCCGTACTCGTCCTCCCTAACCACGACATTATCGTTCCATCTTATGTTCTTTGGGACACGATACATCACGTTCTCGCCCTTGTATCTGTCCTCCCAATTGAATGTATCAGCACCAACCAATGACATACATATTCCTCCGTTTTTAAATATTCAAGGTTTTTTAACCTCAGACTCCTAAGTTTGCTATGGTCTGAATTCGTTTGTCAAAAAGAGAATTGAATTCTCGTATCTCGTTTTCAACTTCGATTATTTTTTGGTCTATCTCAGATGTGCTGCCTGTGCTAATTGTAGCCTGTAACGAGCTTGCACTATTTGATAAATTCTCAATATCAGATAGAAGATTCAAATCCCATTCATATATCTTATCGAGTTCATCCTCTCTTACATTGAAATCTGCGGAAACTCCAGAGTATCCCTGCTCTGCATGTCTTACCCTGTTTTCCGTGGATGTGATGTTGTTCATTAATTGCGCCATGTTGTCAATAAGGTCCATCTCCATTTTTTTTGTTAAATCTTGTCTTGCGAGCTCTATTTTCTCCCTGACTTTACCCAGGTTGTTTGCCAGCTGCGTTCTAAGAAGGCTGTCTGCTATTCTCAGATCCTCTCTTTTTCTGTAGCCTCTAAAACCCGGGATAGCCAGCTCCAGCTTCTTCAAAAGACCTCTGTCCTCTTTTACCCTCTCCCTTAAATCAACCATATCAAACCCTTCTTTTAATTTATTTGCTCATGATGCACTCCTTGCTCTGCTTAAACCCAAAGCCAGAATGCCCAAGCCTGCCAGTAATATCAGCAAGGCAAAGGCTGTTGTCGGGGTCACCATCTTCAAGATAATACCCAAAATCGCAATAGAGATTATGGTAAGCAGGAATCCAAAGCCCATGAGGGCTCTTGAGCCATGGGGGGCAGATTCTGTTCTAACCATTCCCAATCCCACTAAAATTAAGCTCGTGGCCAAAAGCCACATACCAAATGCGGCCCACCCATCAATGAATCCTATCGAATAGAGGAGGCTCATTAGGCCGAGCATTACTATGGAAAGTCCGTAACCTGCATAGAACAATAGGTCCTCCTTTTCTTGCATTTTTTCCCACTCCAATGTTATTTTAAATGCTCTAAAATAAAGTCTATGTTATATTAAGATTGTGGTGATTTTGCCTTGGGGATTTATATCCCACGATAGAATTCTAATATCTCTTGGGACCTTTGATATTTAAAACACAAAGTAAAAATACGGAAGAATATATGAACAGAGGAAAATGATTGTGCAGTTTAATATAAAATGAGTGTTAGCATGAAAAAAAAGCTGATGTCATTTCTAATCCCGTTTTTATTAGTTGCAGGAACATTGTTTGGGTTCTTCATACTCAAATCACATGTTGTGAGGGGGGAGAATATCATTTATGTTGGTTCCGGTGTTGGAAATGATTCAACCACCATAAACGGCGGTATAGGTATGGCCGGTGTCGGTTATACTGTTTTTGTACATTCTGGTATCTACATCGAGAATGTGGTTGTGGACATTACCATTAATCTTACAGGTCAGGATAACAAGACCACTATAATAGATGGAGGAGCAAGTGGTGATGTAATCACCGTGACATCTGATTGGGTAAATATTACTGGTTTTACCATCACAAACGGAGATTATGGCATCTATATAGACTCGGTATCGAATAATACGATAATGAGTAATATTGTACACTCCAACATCGATGAAGGATTATATATTAAATCATCTTACAACAATTTCATATCAAACAATAATTTCTCTCAAAACGAATATGGTATCCATATCAGGGAATCATCAGATAATAATACAATAATAGATAATATAATATGGAATAATTCGGTTAATGGAATATATCTTTCTAAGTTGTCTTTTAACAATGTAACTCACAATTATATATCAGATAACGGAGGAAATGGTGTCTATCTTTACACAGGAATAAATGTTACTCTAAGAGACAATAGCATATCTAATAATAATCATGGCATCTATCTTACTGCATCATCAAAAAATAACACAATAGAACGCAACATTGTCATAAACAATGAATACGGGATTCACCTGGGTTTGGCCTTCAACAATACAATAACAGATAATACGATCCAATTGAATGACTGGGAGGGCATCAGACTCCACTCATCATCCAAGAACAATACAATAATGGACAACAATATATCCTCTAATGGAAGACATGGTATCTATCTCACACTGACATCAACTAATAACACAATTGACAAGAACATAATATCCAATAATTTTGATGGAGTCAACGTCTCATCTTCATCTAACAACTCAATAACCGATAATACAATATTTAATAATTTAGGCTGTGGCGTCTACCTTCTTTCATCATCCAATACTACCATTGAGATTAACAATGTCACAAATAACTTGTTTGGCATATCTCTCTATTATTCTAATGAAAATGCAATCAAAGGCAATAATGTATCCTATAATGGCGAATATGGAATATATCTCTATAGTTCAACCTTTAATATTGTAACAGAAAACATAGCAACCTTCAATGATCAGGATGGAATCACTATTTGGTATTCAAGCAAGAACATTGTAACGGACAATAATGCATCCTCAAACATTGAAATTGGTATTCGTGTGTGGGGGGAAGACGAAAACAATGTAACAGACAACATTGTCTCAAACAACCAAAACGGTATCCTTTTAAAGTACACCGATGGTAATGACATTTCAAACAATACGGTATTCTCAAACGCCGATAATGGTATCAGTCTCTCTATCAATACAAATGTAAATAATATAATAAATAACACCGTTTTCTCAAACGGTCAAAATGGTATCTTTCTTATTTCTTCCATGGATAACAACGTAACAGGTAACTATATTCAATCCAACAGTGATTGTGGCATAAATCTGGCCTCATCGTCAGGTAATTGGATTTATCACAACCATATAATAGATAATACAAATCAAGCACGGGATGACACGAATTTCAATTACTGGAATGATACCTATCCTTCAGGCGGCAACTTCTGGTCAGATTTTAACAAACCAGATGAAGGGGCATATGACGATTATCAAGGACCAAATCAGGACATTTTAGGAAGTGACGATATAGTGGACAACGGATCTGGCTTAGGTGGTGGAAGGAACCCATATATTATCGATTCTGACAGCCAGGACAATTATCCACTTACTAAATATAGGGAAGAAATCCCTCCTTTGATTACGAATCTCCAACCTTCTGATGCTTCCATTATTAACTTAAGTGTACCTGAAATTAGAGCAAATTATACCGATATCTCAGGGATCAACACATCCACTGTTCTACTAGAGGTTGATGGGATAAATGTAACCTCTTTTGCTGATATTACAGCCTATAATATTTCATATATCCCTGATTCTCCTTTGGATGATGAATCACACACTGTTTTTCTTTCAGTTGAGGATATTTGGGGTAATGAGGCAACTGTGTCTTGGAGCTTCGTAGTCGATGCTATTACAATACCCACGGTACCACAGAATCTTCAGGCATCATCAGGTGATTCTTATGTAAACCTTACCTGGGAAGTCCCTGAATCAGATGGTGGCTCATCAATAATAAACTACAGAATTTACAAAGGAACCACTTCTGGTGATGAGACCTTTTATCAGGAAATCGATAATTTCTTGCTTTTCAACGATACAGATGTATCCAATGGTGTCACTTATTATTACAAAGTTTCTGCTGTAAATGAAGTAGGAGAAGGTCCCCTTTCAGAGGGGGCAAGGGCCACCCCATTATCAGTTCCTGGTGCACCTCTTTTATGGCCCGCCTTTTCCCATGTATCACGTATCAACATAACATGGGAAGCTCCATTTTCGGATGGCGGATCTCCAATTACAAATTATCGAATCTATAGAGGGAGTACCCCGAGTGCAAAGTCCTTGATTGCAGAGGTAGGAAGCAAGCTATTGTACTACAATGATTTGAATGTGAGTGATGGAGTTTCATATTATTATGAAGTAAGCGCGGTAAATGCTCTTGGGGAAGGACAAAAATCAAATAAGGCAAGTGCCACGACACCAAAAGTACCCACTGCGCCCATAGAACTAACTTCAAGATCAGGGGATTCTTTGGTGACAATATATTGGAACATCCCCGATTCATATGGTGGTTCTTCGATTTCAAATTACAGAATTTATCGCAGCACAGAAAAAGGCGAGGAGGGTTTACTGGTTGAGATAGACGATTCTCTATTTTACAGGGATTCAAACGTTACAAATGATGTTACATATTACTATAAAGTAAGGGCTGTAAATGCAGTTGGCGAGGGTCCTGGTTCAAATGAAATAAATGAAACTCCAAGGTTGGATACTGACAATGATACAATTCCTGATTATAAGGATTGGGACGATGACAATGATGGTTATTTGGATGAAGATGACGATTTTCCATTGAATTCATCTGAATGGGTAGATACAGACGGTGACGGGATAGGCAACAATGCAGATCCCGATGATGATAATGACGGTCACAATGATGATGAGGATATTGATCCTTTGGATCCAAAGGTCTGGAAGAAGGATGAGTCTCAACCTCCTATTCCCATATGGATTTGGATTGTGATTTTGGGAATTATTCTTTTATTTCTAGTAATTATCTTTTTATTCATGAGGAAGAAAAGACAAACCGAAAATAAAAACACAGAAGAAGAAAAAAGCCCTGAAGATATTGAAGATGAGAAAGAGGATAAAGAGCCATAATTCATTCCTTGTTTTCCATCCCCATATGATTTCCTATAACCATTTTACCATATCCTCTCTCGCCAGTTAGCTCCCAATCCTCAATTACCACTTCTCCTCTTACAAAGGTAAATCTTGGAAATATGGCTGAAAAGCCCTCAAATGGTGTCCACCCGCACTTTGAATGGAGGTTCTTGCCTTTAATTTCTGCCTCAGATCTCATGTCCACCATTATAATATCAGCATCGTAACCAGGGGCAAGCCTTCCTTTTTTCAGGTGAAAAATCTCCCCAGGTCTTTTGCATGCTGCATCAACCAGCCTTTCCAACTGGAATTTATTCTGCTTTACCATATAGAGCATCAGAGGTACCATGGTCTCAACACCAGGGATACCAGGGGCTGCAGTCTCAAATTGCTCCTTTTCATCAAGGGTATGGGGGGCATGATCAGATGCCATGATGTCAATAGTACCTTGACTTAGTGCATTCCACAGTGCCTCTTGATCCTTTGATTCTCGAAGAGGTGGATTGACCTTGCCAAGGGCTCCGATATCTGAGTTGGAATTCAAAAAAAGATGATGTGGTGTGACTTCCGAGGTTATGCTTTCATTTTCGATTAGCCTCGCCCCCTCAGAAGTGGAAACATGACAGATATGTGCCTTTGCATTACCACGGTTATTTAGCACTTTCTTGATTCCTGATTCTTCACATATATTAGGCCTTGATTTCAGATACTTTCTCAATG
The DNA here is from genome assembly GCA_020348445.1 of Thermoplasmata archaeon. GTDB lineage: Archaea > Thermoplasmatota > Thermoplasmata. The sequence goes on along the minus strand of CP070751.1, from coordinate 2,057,191 downwards.
AGTCAGGATTTAATGTCCTGTCCATCAGGGCCTCATCCTCGCAGTGCACAGAAACTGGTTTTTCTGTTTCATTTATATCTTTGAAAATCCCCTCTAATGCCTTATAATCATCAATAAGCATATCACCTGTAGTAGTGGCTAAATATATTTTATAGCCAACTGCAGATTTCGCAAGGGCTTCGATATCACAATTCAGGCTGACTCCCGCGAACAATCCAAAATCCACAAAAGCCTTCATATCTGCATTTCTGGCTTTTTCTTCAAGGGCCAAAATATTTGTTACAGGGGGAAGGGTATTGGGCATATCCAGGGCGCAGGTCACTCCTCCGAATGCACAAGAAGTTGTACCAGTTCCAAAATCCTCCTTATGTGTGAGTCCAGGATCGCGAAAATGCACATGTGCATCAATTGCCCCTGGCAGAATAAGTTTATCTCCAAAATCGTGGTGTTTTTCCCCTTTTAAAATCTTCTTTATGGCTTTTATCTTGCCCTCCTCAACCCCAATACAGCACTTAACAATCTCTTTATCGATTAAGGCATTGCCTTCTATAACCAATTCCATATCTATTCCTTAAGTTGTTTTTCAACTATCTCGCCATGAGGTTCACGTTCACTAAATATCTCGGCCGTGAACTTATATATTTTGATACCTTCCTCAAGCCAGCTATCGGGAAGTAGCCCAGCCTTCATACAAGTATGGGATAAAAACTCATCCACACTCCAATTCCATTCAATAGGAACCTGTGGTAGAAGTAATCCTTTTCTGATTCCTTTTTCAACTATCAAGCCATCCTTCCCAATTTTTACCTCTTTTGCATAATGTTTGGGTTTCTTGACCTTAATCAGCTCTGGCGGAGTAAGAAGGCTTACCTCAATTACAAGGGATTCGAGCTCCTCCTCTCGAACTGGTGGAAACCTGGGATCGTGGAGAGCGGCGCTTTCGCTTGCTTTCTTTAGGGCCTCTATTAAAGGGAAAATGGGCTCAATGTACCCTATGCAACCTCTGAGATTATGCTTTGGAAAAGTATTTAAAGTAACAAATACACCGGATTTTTCTTGGAATTTCTGGGGAATATCGGCCATTTCAGCCGTTTTACCCGAAACAGCGGCACTAACAAAATTCCTGGCCGTTTTTACTGCGAACTTACCATCCTCTATTGAATACATGTTATCACATTAAAAGGGTAATACAAATCCAAGCATTTATAATCTATTGTTGCATATTTGGGTATAGGAAATTCCAATAAACCTATTACTCTTATGGTTTGGATATGATGGAAAGCAGAAGTACCTTTGCAGTTGATATCAAGAAAACATTGGAGCTTCTAATGAAAGAAGATCCCAAGCTTGCAATGAAATTCCTCAAATTATGCGATATTATTAAAAAATGTGAAAGCGGTGTGGTGGCATTCTCAGGAGGGGTTGACAGTTCTCTTTTGGCATATCTCTGCAGTCAATTGCTGGGTAAATCTCTTTGTGTCACAGCCGACTCGCCCACACTTCCAAGAAATGAACTGTCCGAAGCAAAGGAGTTTGCTAGAAAATATAACCTAAATCACCGCATTCTACCACATAACGAGCTGGAAGACGAGAACTTCAAAAGAAACGATGAGATGCGGTGCTTTTACTGCAAAGATGGTTTGTTCTGCATTTTAAATGAGATAAAGGCAAATGAAGGTTATATCCATGTATTTGACGGCTCCAACTTCGATGACTTGGATGACATTAGGCCTGGAAGGGATGCTGCCGCAAAGAACCATGTGAAGAGCCCACTTTTGGAGGCTGAGCTGAGAAAGAAGGACATAAGGGCAATTTCAAAAGCCTTGGCCCTGCCAACATGGGACAAACCTCAAATGGCCTGTCTTTCCTCCAGATTTCCAAAAGATATGCCAATTGATGAGGAAGGTCTAAAAAAGATAGAGATAGCTGAGAATGAGCTTAAAATGCTGGGTTTTCATGATGTCCGCGTGAGATACCACGGTGATTTAGCCAGAATCGAAATAGGGAAGGATGAAGAACTCGATTTAAGTGAAATTAGGAAATTGGTGCCCAAAATTAAAGATCTTGGCTTCAAATTTGTAACCCTCGATTTGGAGGGATACAGGATGGGTAGTTTGAACAAATAAATCCCCAATTCCTGTGTATTATCCTGTTTTTTAACTTATTTTCCTTCCAAGCTAAGAAAATGCAAAAAAGCGCTCCAAAAATCATATATAATACGCAAAAAAGCATCCCGAACTTCATTTATATTGGCACTTTCATATATACCGGCAAGTGATGAATATGAGGAAAGGAAAGCTATTAAGTCTAGTGTTGTTCGGTTTGATCATGTTGAGCATCTTTCTTTTTTATCAGGAAGATTCAAGGGCTCAAGGGATAGATTACATTGTTCTTACTGATGCACCTGATGGGACAGAACTAACAACAGTTGTCGTAGATATAGGGGGACAGGTTACAGCCTATGCTTCTGGTTATAATACCACAACCGGTTATGTGGACTTGGTAGAGGTGAATTGGACCGGGGGAGGAGGTATTTGGTCTCCAAATTTGGGTACAAATTCCACATTCACAGCTGGTGGAACTCCTGGTTTGTTTAAGCAGACTGTTTATAACAGTTCTTTGGGACTGTCAGATTCATTTGATATAGAAATCTCTCCCCCATCAGTTGATTACATAATTATCAGAGACCAGCCAAGAAACGGTGGTAATTGGGTAGGACCACGCACTTATGTTCAATGGGATGTCGACACATTCTACGCTGCAGGATATAATATATCATTCGGCTACGTCGGTGATGTAAAAGTGAATTGGACAAGCAGCGATGAGAATGTTGGAACAGTGACCACAAATCACTCTCAGACATCATTTTATGCTTTAGGAGGGGGAACTTGTGTTGTCACGGCAAATTATGGCGGAGGGATTACCAACGATACAGGTATACTTACGGTATATACAATAGATGAACTAATTATCCGTGATGGTCCTGATGGTGGTGGGGAGGTTGTTTTTGATAGAACATATTATGTTGGACAGACAGATTTGTTTTGGGCAGCAGCCTATAATGATACATTTGGTTTCCTACGGGATATGATAGGGGAATGGTGGAGCAACAATACAATGGTCGCATTTGTAGATAGCCAAGAAAACGAATCTGCATTTTTCAGGGCAATAGGGCCAGGAACTTGTATTGTGAATGTATATATAAATGGCGGATTATTTAATAACACAGGCATTATCACTGTAAAAACATATGATGTAGACTATATTATCATCCGCGACTCTTATGGAAACATGGGCTCCCCTGTCGAGGATATGTTGTATAAGATTGGAGATACAGATGAATACTTTGCCGCAGGCTATAATAATACGGTGGGATATGTAGGCGATGTCTCAGTGAACTGGACTAGCAGTAATCCCAGTGTTGGAGAAGTGAATGGCAATGATTCTTCTACCACATTTAGAGCACGAGGACCGGGCACTTGTATCGTTTCCGCAGATTATGGAGGAAGCATAACAGATGACACTGGCGTCATCACTGTAGCTAAAGTGGATTCTATCACGATTGTAGACAGTTATGATAACGAGGTTGGAGACAGGTTCTACTTCACCTGGAATTACGGAGAGGTCTTTTTTGCAGTGGCATACAACGACACGCATGGCTATCTAGGAGGTGTGTATGTAACTTGGATGAGCAGCAATGACAGTGTTGGCAACGTATCATCACCAGGTTATTCAACATATTTTGATCCTATAGCAGATGGAACATGCATTGTCACTGCTAATTATGGTGGGATAACTGATGATACAGGTATAATTACAGTCTCTTCTGCCACCGTTGATTATGTTCAAATTCGCGATGCTCCAAATGGAGGAGGAAATGTCGTTACAGATCCTTATTACGTATTGGGAAGTGTGGACATATATTATGGAGCTTTATATAACAGAACAAACGGTTATCTATGTGATATATTGTCTGCGTACCCAGGCCAAGATGCATTTTGGAACAGTTCAAATTTGAGTGTAGCTACCATTACAGTTCAAGGAAGCCAAGCTATCATCACATGCAGCGATACTAACACAGGTACATCTGTCATAGGAATATGGGCCTTCGGGGTTTGGAACAGTACAACTTTAACTGTTTTCAGCTATACAATTGATTACATATCTATTATGGACGCTCCTGGTGGTTCCGGTAATCATATAGGCGATAAAACCTATAGTGTATGGGACACTGATACTTTCTATGCAATTGCATTCAACTACACATACGGTTATGTAACAGATGTAATCGCGTCGTGGGACAGCGATGATACAGATGTGGGCAAAGTAACTTCACCAGGTGTTTTTACTACCTTCACTGCACAATGGGTGACAACTGATAGTACATGCAAGGTTATGGCGACTTATAAAAGCTTCAGCAATACAACAGGCACACTTACTGTTCTTGCCCCGAGAGTCGATTATGTTCAGATCCGTTCTGCTGATAATGGGGGAGGAGCCCCGATTAGCAGTATCAGCTATCAAAGAGGGGCTATAGATGTATATTATGGGGCTTCATACAACAACACAGTTAATTTCATCGGCACTGTTCCACAAACGTCCAGTTGGACAAGCACAGACACATCAATTGTCGAGGTTACAAGCCCCGGGAATTTCTCTGCCGTCACATGCAATGATACAAATTGGGGTACCGTAACAGTGAAGTTGAATGACGGTGCAAGCCACATTTACTCCACGGCAGTAACTGTATTATTCTGGAACGTGGATTATATACTGATTAGGGATGCACCCAATGGAGGAGGGATAGACTTAAGCGATCCGGCTAACTATCCCAGCTACCCTGTAGGACATTCAACCACATTTTATGGAGCAATGTACAACTACAGTGAAGGCTATCTCATCGATGTAGCCAGTACATCGATTTGGACCAGCAGCAATACCGACATCGTAGAGGTCACAACTTACGGTGTATCCTCATCCATTACATGTAGCAACACCAATTATGGTACTGTGAGGATCTCTCTCTATGAATGGATGGGCCATAGTGCCACAACTCAGGTAACAGTACAAAAACCAACTATTGATTATATGAAGATCATGAATGCTCCTGATGGTTTGGGTGATGAGGTTGGAGAAATGCTCTATATCATCGGAGATCCCGACATGTTCTATGCTGCAGCATTTAACAATACTGCAGGATATTTTGAAGATGTTAGCGTATCTTGGTCAAGCGATGACGAGAGTGTAGGGACCGTGGATCCTTCTTCGGGCTCTTCTACGAAATTCACTGCCGTTGGTATGGGAACCTGCGTTGTGACTGCAGATTATGGTGGAGGAATAACTGATACGACAGGTACCTTGACAGTGACCTTACCTGACAATATCACAGTGGACGACAGTGGTGGAGCGCATTTCACATCCATCCAAGAGGCAATTGATAATGCAAAAGATGGTAATACAGTGTATGTCTACAGCGGAACTTATTTCGAGCATCTTACCATAAGCAAATCAATTATCCTCATGGGTGAGGACAGGGACACAGTCATAATTGATGGACAAGGTTACGGAAAGGTGATTTATTTAACTGGCGATAATGTAAGAATAAGTGGCTTCACCATTCAGAACGGCGAATATGGAATATATTGCGATGAATCAGATTCCACAAAAATTACTTATAATATAATCAGGGATTATGATTATGGCCTCTATAATTATCGTACAACTGGCGGTTGGATTACCTATAACAAGATCACTGGCGGACAAAATGGCATCGTTACATTTGAGGCCTACAATGACGCTATCAGATATAACGAGATATCGTATAACACCGTGTATGGGGCAAAGGATTACGATTCCCAGCTGAGAAACTGCTTCAATTGGAACCGTTTCCATCATAATCATATAGCGTATTATTACGACCCGGACATTCCTCTTGATACATTGGAATTTGATGGTAACACTTTGGAGGACAACTACATAGCAATTATGGTGGAAAATGCCTCAACCATATCCATAACCAACAATATAGCATCCAGAAACAAATATGGTATCTATTTAATCAGAGCCTCTCCCTATATTGCACATAACACGATATCTGATGCAGACTATGGAATTTACTGTGAATATTCTTCACCCACACTTTCAAACAACAAAATCAGCGAAATTACCAATTATGGAATATATGCTGAATTTGCAGATTCATTGGTAGTTAAAGACAACATATTGACTGACTCCAAGATGTTATTTGTTGATTCCACTATCAAAGAATTGTGGCTAAAGGATACAACTGCTACAAAGGTCAATTCTGTAATCGAGAGTTATCAATTGGACGACATCTCAGGATTGGAGGATCAGTGGTTCCTGAGAGTAAGAGTTGTTGATGAAGAGGGAAATCCAGTCAAAGATGCTGCAGTTTTAATATATGATGTCTTTAATACAGTTGTGTCCTCGCACATAACAGACTCGGATGGATGGATAGAACAGACACCATTAACTGTGCAATTTCAGGATTCAACATCCACAGTATCCTATAATCCATATCGTATTTTGGTAACAAAGGATTCACTCTCTGCTGAATCTGTGATTTCAATTGAAGAAAATACCGAGACGGTGATATCTCTTGAGAGTAAAGAGGTGATTATCAAATCCTCAGAACAGGCGTTTCCTTGGGCTTTGGTTCTTTTGGTTGGATTTATAGGAGCCTTCAGTTTGGCCGGATTATCCATTGAAGTTGTAAAATATGGATTATTGATGTTGTTCCTCCCGCTGTATTCCAGGATTAAGAAAGATAAGGTACTGGACCAGCCTACACGATACAAGATCCTTGGATATATAATCGGTAATCCAGGTGCACATTTCGGATTGATAAAACATGATCTAGAGCTTGGTAATGGCCAACTTGCAGATCACATCAGACAGCTAGCCAGAGCACACCTTATTTATTCCAAGCAGGACGGTTTAAAGAAACGCTTTTACCCAACAGGGTACCCAAAGGCAGAAATTGGTAAAACTCCTCTTAGTGATATTCAGGAGAAAATAGTGGGGATCATAAAGAGGAATTCAGGTATCAGTCAAAAGAAGGTGGCCTCAAAAATTGGTATCAGCCGTCAGGTGGCAGGATATCACCTGGCAAAACTTGAAAGGGAAGGTATGATCGAGAAAGAGATGGTAGGGAGGGAAAGCAGGTATTACCCTTCTAAAGCTATGAGCGTTTAATATATGTTTGTGCTTATCGGGATGGGGGGAGGATGCCAATTAAAATATGCCTCCATTACCCCCTCCATCCACCTTTTTTCTATTATATATTACACATGGTCCACCATCCAGTCATAATATTAAAGGCAAAAAATCGTACCAAACTCCTTTTATAATGTCTCTAGCATATTAGTACCCGTAAATGCCATATTATGGTATTGGAAGGGGAGGTGGGATTGGGAATCGCTGTGATTTGAGGACCTTGGAATTCATAAAAAATGATCATATCCAATGTCAAATAACAAATCTAGGAGGTATTGAACAACAAATATGAACAAAAAACCTGGGTTATTATAAATGGAATCAGTTAACGTCAAAAATATAAAAAAATAGGGAAAAAAGTATATTCGACACCCATTATAATTGGTTTTGACAAAGAAAAGCCGAGGGATAGTCATTAAGAAAAACAAAGTACTGGCACAAATGCTCATTGGCATGATATTGATTATGTGTTTTACTGTCTCCATGGCAACTGTAAAGGCTGATACCAGTACAAAGCAGGTTAAGGGTGAAGTAATTCCAAACACCATAACCAGGGTAAGAGCCTTTGATTTTAATTTGGCCAAGAACGGGCTGGTTTTTTATTATGTTCAGAACAGAACGAACGAAGGCAATGGTGTCGATGATATCAAAACCACAGGCGATATAGATTATTATGACCCATTCTTGGAAAATGATCTAAATGATTGGAAGGTTGGCGATCCTTGTATAATTATTGTTGAGAGAGAAAGCGGAAGTTATGAAACTGACGATAGGACAGGATATATTGCCTTCACGAGTACAATATTGAATTCCGACGGACTTCAGAACACACCCCCCATCGAGCTGCAGAGAATCCCCATTCCAAGAGTTGCAGATTTTGGTTTTAATTTCATAAACATAACCTGGAGCCCAATTAGCGATCCCAATGGCCTTGTTGCAGGCTACACTGTATATAGGAGCACCACAAACGGAAGCTCTAATGGAGATGCCGATTGGTCTTTAGTTGGTGGGGATATGGCAAATCCATTAACAGATACCTATTTCAATGACACGCAAGTACTGGGTAGAGTTGAATATTATTATTCCATCAAAATATGTTTAAAGGGATACCGTTTCGATGACGGAGGCGCTATCGATAATTATGAAAACATGCATTTGGGTGAAGGCGCAGGACCTTTTATAACCATTATGTCACCTCCCACTGTGGACTTTATAGAAATTACCGATGTTCCTGACGGGATACGTGTTGACGGAGGAATTGTACCTGCGGGATTTTCTGAGTGGTACAATTGCTCTGTTTACAATATTACACACGGCTTTATTGGAGTTGAGGTTGTAAACTGGACTGCCGAAGGGGGAACGTCATCGCTTTTGGCTCCTTCACCCTCGAAGTCCAATGGTATCGATGTGGGAGACGTTCCGGGTCATATTTATTTAAATGTGAGTTATGGTCCGTTTAGAGATAGTGTCCACTTTTTAATTACTACGCATACTGTGGACTTCATAAAAATAACTGACTTTCCAGACGGTTCTCCCTTGGTTGGCGAGACCGTTTCTGTTGGTGATTTGGTGTCAGGTTACTGTTCAGCATATAATATTTCTGAGGGTTTTATAGGCACTGTTAGTTCAGACTGGACAGCTGAAGGGGGAGACTCGATTCTTCTTGGACCCACACCAGCAGTAAAAAACGATATCTATTTTGGCACAATATCTGGATTTGTATGGTTCAACATTAGCTACCAGGGAAATACTGATTCTATAAAATACTTGGTAAGCTCACCAACTGTCGATTATATTCAAATTAGAGATCAATCAAATGGATTAGGCAACATTGTTTCAAATGAATTTTATTTTGTATGGCAGAAGGATCAGTTTTATGCAGCATCCTACAACGACACTGCAGGCTACTTGGGGGATGTTGAGGCAGAATGGTCAAGTAATGACACGACCATTGGGGCAATCCAAGAACTGGTGTCTTGGGCAAACTTCACTGCCCAGAAGATCAAAAGTGATGCTTACTGCCATGTAACCGCCAATTATTTTGGAATAATCAACACCACAGGAGATCTTAGAATTCTTGCCCCTAAGATAGATTATATAGTGATTTTGGATACATCATATGGTGAAGGTGTGTGGGTTTCAGAAAAGAGCTATTCTGAGGGTGAAACTGACACATTTTGGGCAGCAGGTTATAATTATACAGCAGACTACATAAAGGATGTAAAAGCAATGTGGGAAAGCGACAATGAAGCCGTGGGTACAGTGGCTTTGGGTCCAAATGAAAATACAGATTTTTCGGCAGGATGGGTAGGTGGCAGCTGCCGTATTACTGCAACATATGGAATCCTTACCAATGAAACAGGTGATCTATCTGTAATCAACGTCAATCAGCTTCCAACGGCCCGGGCGCAATATCACAATGGAACAGGTTTATTACCAGGAGAATCATCGTTTTCTTTGAACCTAACTTTAAGGGTTGCAGGTACAAAGGGAAATACAATAACAATGGAATTAAATGAGGATGGAAATACAGTTGGCAGTGTCATGGTTATAAGAGATTCTAATGAACCGGATATGGGCACGATCTCCTCCGAGTTGTATATGAATTCTGTATATGAATTGAGTTTTTACTATGATGGAGCAAATGGGGGCTCAAATCCGTTTGTTGTTACATTTGAATTTCTTGGGAAATTTTACTCAGTATATTTATTATTCAATTCCCAAGATGGCTCTGTGCAACAGACCTCAATCAATTTAAACGACATCCTACAGAAGGTTGGTATTGCATTTTTCGATGCCTCATCTTCATTCGACTTTGAAGGATATTTGGTAGACTATCAATGGGACTTTGGTGATGGAACTACGGGTTTTGGCAGAACACTGGCTCATAATTATAAAGAAAATAGAATCTATACTGTAACACTGAGAGTTACTGATGATGAGGGAGGAACAAATGAAACAACGTTTACAGTCAATGTCCACAGTATAGACGAAAATGATCAGGCAAAGGCGATACAAAGTCAAAATGCAGCATTAAGTTTCCTAAACGATGGCAGGCAATTTGCTGTTATTTTGCAATGCCCAGCCGATCTTTTGATAACAAATCAAGAAAATTATAAAATCGGCCTCCTCGACGCATCCACCATCAATAATATGGAAGGAGCATTTATCGCCATGCTGTTTTCGGATGTAGAGGTTTATTTTATCCCCTCAGATGAGCTCTATTATTTTGATGTCCAAGGATTTGGATCTGGTGTATACGATCTCAGCATAATTGGTGTGGATGATAATATTGCCAAAAAATACGGGATCTTTGAGGTTGCTTGCTCTACAAATACCCAGGACAGATACATATTGGATCCCAATGAACAAGAGATATCATTGACAACTGAAGAGGATGGCAAGCTGTATTCATTGGAATTTAGTACCTATGTTAATGAAATTGAAGATCGTTTTTACTTAACCAATATGGGACTGGATAAAAATGCAACTCATATCTACAGGATAAATACCTGGGAGAACCTCAGCTCAGGAAAGCCAGTAACACTCATGATCGACGAGGATGGCGATGGCAGCATAGATAAGACCGTGGATTTGCAATCTGGACTTACTGGTGATGAAGTCGACGCCCTTATTGTTAAAAGTCCAGTTGGGGAGTCAGTTTTTCCATGGGCGCTGGTCATCATGGTGGGCTTCATCTTTGCCATTGGGGCGGGAACTTTACTGACAGAGATAGGCAAATGGGTGCTTTTAGCCTTATTCCTCCCTCTTTATTCCAAGATCAAAAAGGAAGAGATGCTAAACCACCCCGTAAGGCATAAGATTCACGGTTACATAATCGCTAGTCCCGGTGCCCACTTTGGGTTGATAAAGCAGGATCTGGATCTTGGGAACGGACAGCTGATATACCATCTGAAGAGATTGATGGAGGCCACGTTAATATACTCAAAAGAGGATGGTATAAAGAAGCGTTTTTACCCAGTTGACTTTCCAAAAACCAAGGCCAAGGATTACTATCTGAGTGTTGTCCAGGAAAAGATATTTGGAGTAATACAGAAAAAGCCTGGTATCAGCCAGAAAAAAATAGCCTCCTCAACAGGTGTCAGCCGCCAGGTTGCGGGCTATCATCTATCGAAGTTGGAGGAGGTGGGTTTTGTAAAGAAGGAGGTTGTGGGCAGGGAAAGAAAATATTATGCTTCCAGGGATACTGGTGCATAGTATGTACAGTTTTTATGTTTTAGTCGGTGGGGATATACCATAGAGACAGGCCAAATATTCTAAAGAATTTCACTAGTTATTACTAAGAGAAGATTTGCTATTGAGCGTCCCCCTTTTTTAAGTTCACAACCCTTATAAACTTTAAAAACCATGTCAAATATGTATACAAATAATAGTGTACAGAATATGGAGGGGGCGTATATATACGGATAATATCTGGCGAAGAGAGAAGAGGGTTAAATCGCTAAAACGCTCATCTACAATAGTTAGCGTGCTTTTTATCATATCAATTACAATGTTGATTGTCCCTGATGAAAATCTGATACTAACCTCCAGTGGTGATACCCTCTATGTTGGAGGCGGAGGATTTGGGAATTTTTCTGTCATTCAAGATGCGATAAACGCGGCAAAGGATGGGGATACGGTTTTCGTATATAGCGGAACATATTATGAGAATGTGATTGTTGATAAAATAATAAACTTGATCGGGGAAGATAGGGATACTACCATTATCAATGCCTCGGGAATTGGAGATGCTGTTTACGTAACTGCAGATTGGGTGAACATTACAGGTTTTACTGCCATTGGAAGCGATGATGAGTGGGATGATGGAGGAATAAAGCTTGATATGGTCCGGAACTGCAGGGTCTTTGAGAACAACGCATCGGACAGTAGCAATGGTATCATCCTCCTTTACTCTGACTATAATATCCTCACCGATAACATCGGCACCCAGAATAGAGTGCCTTTAAATGGAAATGGCTTACTTATCTTATTTTCCAGCAACAATATCGTTATCAACAACACTTTCTCTTACTGGGATGTAGGCATCGGTCTTGGATTGTCCCACGAAAATAACATAAAATGCAACAATTGTTCTTATAATCGGATCGGTATCGTGATCGGCGGCTCCGCCTCCAACAACAACTACAACAACAACAACATTATCGTCAATAACGCCATCTTCATGAACGTGGGGGTTGGCATCTTAATGAATTGGTGCGGCTATGGCAACAACACCATCATCGGTAACACCATCTCCTCGAACAGGCAGGGCATCTACTTTTTTAATTCCAGCTACGACACCATCATTGGTAACACCATTTCCTCGAACTTCTACGGCATCTTCGTTCGTTATAATTCTAACTACAACACCTTCATCGGTAACAGCATCTCCTCGAACAATTGCGGCATCAACATCAGTTGGTCCAGCAACAACACCTTCATTGGTAACACCATCTCCTCGAGTATATATTACGGCATTAATATCGAACACGACGGTTACAACACAATTTATCATAACGTCTTCACCGATAACAACGGCAGCGGTGTTCAAGGGGTAGATGATGTAGGTAACAACAGTTTGAACGATAGTTATCCCAGCGGAGGAAATTACTGGAGCGATTGGACAACTCCGGATATGGCAAGCGGTCCAAATCAAGACCAGCCTGGTCCTGATGGTATAGTTGATTTCCCTTATCTTCTTGACGGAGGCTCAGGTGCAAAGGATTACTATCCTCTGACTACCCCACCACCTGATGTAGAAATACCTGATCTGGAAGTAAAAAACAGTGATATAGTCTTTGATCCATCAAGTCCAGTGGGAAATGGTACAATAGTTACAATCAGCGCGACGATTCACAACATGGGTCTTGACGAAGTCAAGGATATTATTGTTAGGTTCTATAATGGCGATCCAAACATGCCCGGAAGTTATCAGATAGGGAGTGATAAATATATACCTTCAATCGATGGCGGAAGTAATGCGAATGTTGATGTTCAGTGGACTGCCAGTCCCGATGGGATCCATAATATCTATGTCGTTGTCGATCCCGATAATACGATCATAGAAATGAAAGAATGTAATAATGTCGCCTTTAAAGCTCTCGAAGTGATAGAACCCGATAATATACCCCTGACACTTTACATCAAAGCAGTGGGAGATGACATCATTCTCAATTGGACACAATCTGGAACACAAGGACTGGCATACTACCTAATTTACCGCGCAACTTCACAAACAGGATTTGATTTCTCTTCTTTCTGGGTAAATACCTTCCTTCATGATGACAGAGGTACCATTCCTCTCAGAACCACCTGGAACGATACATATGCTGCATTGGGGAATACATCACAAGAATACTACTATACAATAAGACCTGTTCATGAAAACGGAGATATTGGACCCACTTCAAGGACAGTTGGAAAATGGACAGCGACCTTTTTACCCGGGGTTTCGACATTGGCCCTCCCACTTGAGCCCCTACAATCAATATGGACCGACAATTTCACGACGGACATAAAGGCTGATTATATCAAATACATGGATCCAGTGACCCACATGTGGCGGCAGCATGATCTTGGGGATGGCAATAATAACAATACAAAGATGAGATTGGGAGAAGGTTATGAAATCAAGTTCAGCAACATGGCAAACTACACCTTTTGCGGGCTGCCTGTTGCCATGATCATTTTCAAAGATGACAAGAGTTTTTTTGGATTTGACCCGATGTTCGAGGCTCAGAACCTTGAAGTTACAATCAGTCCTGATGGGGATGTGAACCTGACCTGGCAGGAACCTCCAACTATGGCCTCCGGAGATTATTACGAGATTTATTATTCTAATACAAGGGATGGCTTTTTTGGAGACATCAATTTCAATTATTCTCGGGTTGAACCTCCTGTTGATTTTGGAAACAACACCACCACCCATGTCGGTGCAGGGGCAAACAATCCCGGATCGAGGTTGTATTACATGGTGGTTCCTTTCAATATCTTTGGTATCCAGGGAGCGAGCACATACAGCGTGGGAATCTGGACTGAGGAATATTCTGAGGGATATGATACAATGGGGATACCCCTGAAATTGGATGTGAACCATACGGCAGATTGGTATTGCGACAATATACCAGATTGCGTTGGAATCAACTATTTTAATAACAGCAAGCAGCGGTGGCGCTGGCATTCAACTGTGATGCCCGAAGGTGCTTTCGATACTTTCTTGGAGATGACGGAAGGTTATCAAATTTCAACTTCAGGCACCACCAAATTCACATTTATTGGGGTGTAAAACCCACGTTTCTTCTAGCGGAAAATCTTATAATCCATAAAAACAATGTGAAATTATACTGGACAGGATAATGGAGGGGGCGTATACACACGGATAATAATACCTGGCGAAAAGAGAAAAGGGTTAAAGCGCTAAAACGCTCATCTGTCATAGTCATCCTGCTTTTTATCATATCGATTACAATGTTGATTGTTCCTGATCAAAATCTGATACAGACCTCCAGTGGCACAACAATTTATGTTCCCACTGATTATCCCACAATACAGGATGCGATAAATGCAAGTAAGGATGGGGATACAGTTTTCGTGTTCAACGGGACTTATTATGAGAATGTTGTCGTTAATAAGACAATAAATTTAACGGGCGAAAACAGGGAGATTACTATAATCGATGGTAATTATTATGATAATACGGTATGTATAACCGCTAATTGGGTGAATATCACAGGATTCACTATCTCTAAGAGTGGAAGTAATTTTATAGATGGAGGTATAGCTGTATGGAATACCCAGAACTGTTCAATTAGTAACAACGAGATAATCGGTAATTATAACGGTATCTTTCTTTCAGGTTCAAACAACATCATAAGTGACAATGTAATATGGAATAACAATAATGGTATCCGATTTAATGGAGCAACCTTTAATAATATATCCAACAACCTATTTTCTTCGAACGGTGGACATGACATCTATTTTGAGGGGGCGTCCAACAACAACATAAGTGACAACAATTTTTTTTATAGTAATTTTGCATTTTTTTTTGTAGGTGGCAGTGGAAACACTATCATAAGCAACTATATCAATGAAGTGAATCAAATCTGGTTTCGGGAAACTCACTACAACAATTTTATAAATAACAATGTTTCATGTCCCAAAGGATGCAACTTTCAGCTTTACAAGTCATCGAACTTCAACATAATCGGCAATAACATATCGAACAACTTATATGGCATCTCCCTTACTAGCTCATCTAACAATAATATCTCTAATAACAATTTTATCAACAGTGGGATTCATATAAATGGTGGTCAACTATCTCATTTTAATACTCACACGATTCCTGATAACAACTTAGTGAATGGTAAACCGTTGTATTATTATAAAGACGTCAGTGGTATCAATATCGATGGAATAGAAGTTGGACAGCTCATTCTTGTCAATTGCTCTGATTTTAATGTAAAAAACCTTCAGATAAACAATACAAGCGTTGGTATATTGGTAGCATATTCTCATAACAATTTCATCACAAGTAATAAAATATCAAATAACCACTGGGGTATGCTCATTTATTTTTCATCAAACAATATAACTCTCAATACAGTTGTATCAAACTATTGGGGTTTTTATATTTATGATTTCCCCGATAACAAGATTTACCACAACAACATCATAAACAATTATTATCCAGCCTTTGACTATACATATAATGGCGTTCAATGGGATAACGGTTACCCCTCGGGGGGAAACTACTGGTCAGATTACAGCGGTGTCGATGAAAATCACGGCCCCGGACAAAACATCTCGGGTAGCGACGGTATCGGTGATAGTTCATATATATACTTCTGGGGTGAAACAGAAGTCGAGGATAGGTATCCGTTGATGTATCCTTATGGCAATTGTTCCTTAATGTACGAGGGTTGGAACTTGATTTCCTTACCTTTGATTCAGCAGAACACAGACCTCAGCAGCGTTCTATCAACCATATCAGGATCATACTCTGCTATCCAATGGTATAATTCATCAGACAAAAAAGACCAATGGAAGCACAACTGCACCTCAAAATCTCCTCATTTGAACGATTTAGATAACCTTAATCACACCATGGGATTCTGGATTTATATTACCGAGCCCGGGGGTGTGTTGTTCAGATACCTCGGAACACAACCAACGGAAAACCAGAGTATCACCCTTTATCAAGGCTGGAACATGGTTGGCTATCCCTCCCTCTCTATTAAGAACAGGACTACAGCCCTAAACAACCTCAATTTCACGGAAGATGTGGATGCGATCTGGACCTATAATTCTCGGGTGCAGAGATGGGAGAAGATGGGCCCGTCTGATTATTTCGAGGTTGGAAGAGGGTACTATATCCATGCTAAAAGTAAGTGCGATTGGGAGGTCCCCCTTTGAGGAAGAAAATTCAATCAATCATACTCTGTTTAATTCTTATTTTTACAATCTTTACTACAATTGATTTGGTTTTTGAATTTGCATCTACTTCTGGAAGCATAACAATCTATGTCCCCACTAATTATCCCACGATACAGGATGCTATAAACGCGGCAAAAGATGGGGATACAGTCTATGTCTTTAGCGGGACGTATTATGAAAATGTTTTAGTAAATAAAACAATAAATTTGACTGGGGAAAATAGAGATAATACGATAATTGATGTGAGTGATGGCGTGGTACGAATTACTTCTGATTATGTAAATGTCTCTGGGTTCACAATCACTGGTGCGACTACTACTACAGGGATTATAATAGAATCCGATTATGATACCATTGCAGGCAATAAATTTTCAACCACCGAGATAGGAATATATATTTCGAGATCTAATGGGATTAATGTCATGGACAATAATATGTTTGATAATGGAATTTATATTGAGGGTGATTCCCTTGAGCACTGGAACACGCACAATATCGACATTTCAAATACAGTCAACGACAGACCGATTCATTATTGGAAGGACCGAACAGAGGGCATGGTTCCATTTGATGCAGGACAGGTTATCCTTGCCAATTGCACGAACGTCAATGTGGAGGCTCAGGCAATTACCAATGTTTATGTTGGTATTTCTCTTGGTTTTTCTTTTAATAATAATATCATAAATAATGGTGTTTCGTTATGCAGGAATGCATACAGTATCTACCTTTATCATTCCAGTGGGAATAACATCGTAGGCAATTTTGTCCAAAACAATGCCGGTATAGGTCTTTACCTCCATCATTCTAACGGAAACAACATATCAGGCAATACATTTATAAATAACAGCGTTTATGGCATCCATCTTATTAATTCCGACGGAAATTATATCATGGGCAATATTTTGGATAACAACGAATATCATTTTATTTATCTCTCCTATTCCAGCAGTAACAATATATCTGGCAACACCATATCGAACAACCAGTACGGTGATGGCGTCCGTCTTATTAATTCCCATGGAAATTACATCGCAGGTAATATCATGACTTCACTCTTCTGGGGTGATGGCATCCATCTTGAATATTCCGATGGGAACTACATAGGAAGCAACAATGCTTCTTCCAATCCCATAGGCATTCGGTTGATATATTCCTCGAACAACACCATCGAAAACAACACCTGTGACGGGTGCACTTGGGGTATTGAACTTACGGATTCCCATGGGAACACCGTTAAAAATAACCACCTTTACGGGGATGGTATAAAAGGCATCAGTATCATTGTATCCAATGAGACCAATATCGTAGGCAACAACATTTCGCATAGTGGAGCCGAGGGTATTTATGTCGGATCATCCTACAGAAACAACATCATAGGTAATATCATATTCTCGATCGCCGATAATGGCATTGAATTGGCTGATGTCCACGAGAGCTACTTTTTTGGTAACAAAATCACCTCGAACGAGGAAAGCGGAATCTTTTTCGAAGGTATATGCAAAAGGAATGCCATACATAACAACAACATTACGAATAATAAGCATGGATTGTATCTTTTCAGATTTTCAGACAACAACATAATAACAGACAACATAATATCATCGAACAATTATGATGGTATCCTTCTCGATTTGTCATCCAACAACAAAATAACAGGCAATGATATTTCCGGCAATTTAAGAGGCATAAATCTTTCCGCTTTTTCCTTTTCCTCAAGCAAAAATGTTATATCAGGCAACAATATTTCGAACAACACTCACGGCATCTGGCTTTCTTCAGCATTGAACAATGCTATAATAGGTAACAATATTACTTTGAACAGTTTGGATGGCATCCACCTTCTCTCTTCTTCCAACTGGAATGGTATCTTAGGGAATACCGTCTTCTCGAACGGCAACTACGGCATATATTTAAACGACTCGTCAAATAATAGTATTTACCACAACAACATCATAAACAATGCAATTCAAGCTTACGATGGCACCAATAATGCAAACCGATGGGACGAAGGCTATCCGTCAGGAGGGAATTACTGGTCAGATTTCGATGAATCAAGTGAAGGGGCGTATGACGAGTACAATGGAGAAGGTCAAAACATTTTGGGGAGCGATGGCATAGTTGATAACGGGACAATTGGAGGGGGTGGTAAGAATCCCTATATTATTGATTCGGACTCCCAGGACAACTACCCCCTTATCGAGCCTAATAAAAATTATATGATTTTAAAGCAGGGCTGGAACCTCATTTCTCTCCCTCTAATCCAGGAAGAGCAAAACCTTACAAAAGTGCTTGGGTCAATTAATGGCTTGTATGATGCTGTCCAATGGTATAATATCACAGACAAAAAAGACCAATGGAAGCATTACAAAGTAGGCAAGCCCTATGGAAATGATTTAAGTGAACTAAACGAAAAAATGGGCATTTGGATTCATATCACTCAACCTGGAGACACGGTTTTCTTCTATAACGGCACTCGGCCAACCGAGAACCAGAACATTGCTTTACACCCAGGATGGAACATGGTAGGCTACCCCTCACAGAACAATAGGGACAGGACCTCAGCGTTGAACAACATCGACTTCCCATCTGATGTGGATGCGATCTGGACCTATAATTCTCGGGTGCAGAGATGGGAGAAGATGGGGTCGTCTGACTATTTCGAAGTTGGTAGGGGTTACTATGTTCATTCCCGGGTAGATGATGTTTGGCAGGTACCGCTTTAAAGACTATTTTCATGGAAATTCAAGAAGGATTTATATATCTTGGATGCCATAATTTTTTTAGATAGGAGGTTATGTTTAGAAACAAATTTCCATAAACAATAAATAATAGGCAAAAATCATTCCACAAATCATATATATTTGGCAAAAATCATTCCAAACTTCATTTATACTCGTTTTTCATTATGAGTACAAGAGGGATAGTAATGAAGGGAAGCAAGATCCTAGGCATATTTTTGTTCGTGATGATGATGTTGAGCCTCCTGCTTTTTTTTCAGGAAGAGGCTGAGGCCGGGACCGTGGATTACATACTTTTAACAGATGCCCCAGACGGAACAAAGATCACCGGACACAACCTGATAGTCGGGGGAGAAGTCAAGGCTTATGCCTCAGGCTACAACATTACAGCCGGTTACATTGATCTGGTGGAGGTGGAATGGAACGAATCTGCTGGATTGGGATCATTTGACAATGCCACAGGAACATCCTCTACATTCACAGCCGAATCCACTGGTTTGACCACGATAACAGGGGAGAATTCATCAATGATGGTAAGCGACGATTTTGATTTGAATATAACGTCCTTTGGAATCGATTATATAGAAATCACAGACACACCAGATGGTACACCCCTCTCAGGAGGTGTGGTACTTACAGGCTTTATAGAATGGGGTTACTGTTCAGCTTATAATATCTCTGCAGGTTATCTTGGCATTGTAAAAGCTGACTGGACTGCAGAGGGCGGGACGTCAACGCTTCTAGGAGGAACACCAGCCACGAGCAACGGAATCGATGTTGGGACGACTCCAGTTACAGTTTGGCTTAATGCCACTAATAGCAGCTTTACAGATAGTGTAGCATATACAGTGATATCACCAACAATTGATTACATTGATATCACAGATACTCCAAATGGTACATCTCTGGCAGGAGGTGCAGTGTTCATGGGCCATAAGGAGTGGGGCAACTGCTCGGCGTACAACAGCACTTATGGCTACATCGGTTTGGTGAGTGCAGATTGGACAGCAGGAGGCGGTTCTGCCACACTTTTAGGAATCACACCTGCAGATTCAAATGGAATAGATGTCGGAAGTACAGTTGCATCAGTGTGGCTCAACGCAAGTTACAGTGGACATACAGACAGCGTCAAGTACATGGTTGACAATTGGACAGTGGATTACATAAATATCACAGATACTCCTAATGGTACACCCCTTGCAGGAGGAACTGTGCCTGTAGGTTTTTTTGAATGGGGTTATTGCTCCTCTTATAATGATTCAGTGGGCTACCTGCGAACAGTTTCTGCAAATTGGATAGCATTGGGTGGAAATTCGGCGCTGCTCGGTCCTACTCCCGAACACACAAATGGAATCAATGTTGGTACAATTTTAGGGATCGTTTGGTTCAATGCAAGTTATGATGGAAATTCAGATAGTGTCACATACAATGTGATCCCACCCACAATAGATTTCATTGATATCACAGATATACCTGGCGGCAATCCCCTTATAGATAAGACCGTGCCCTCAGATTATCAGGAATGGGGTAACTGCTCTGCGTACAACAATACGGCAGGCTTCCTCTATACAGTGAACGGGAACTGGAGTGCGCATGGCGGATCATCCACTCTCATTGGGCCTTCGGAGGGTCATGGAAGCGGAATCGATGTTGGAAACATGTTGGGTCTTTTTGTTTGGTTCAATGCAAGCTATTTTGGCCATAACGCCAGTGTTGAGTACTTTATAAGTGGGAATTATACAATTGATTATATTATGATCACTGATATTCCTGATGGTGTTCCACTTACTGGTGGGAATGTACCCACAGGATACCAGGAATGGGGTCACTGCTCGGCATACAATACTACGATTGGCTATCTAGGAACCGTGAGTGCAGGTTGGACAGCAGAAGGGGGTTCAGCCACACTTCTTGGACCCACACCTGAAACAACAAATGGAATCGATGTTGGCAACTTCCTAGTTACAGTCTGGCTCAACGCAAGTTTTGGCGGCAGATTCTACAGTGTTGAATATAATGTTATCAATTATACAGTAAATTACATAAATATCACGGATGTTCCTGATGGCACACCACTTGCAGGTGGTACCGTGCCTGTAGGATACCAGGAGTGGGGTTATTGCTCGGCATATAATGACACCTTGGGTTATATTGGTACTGTAAACGCGGATTGGCTCGCGATTGGCGGAGACTCATCACTTCTTGGTCCCACCCCAGCCATCACAAATGGTATCGATGTGGGCACCATAGCATGTTATGTTTGGTTCAATGCAAGCTATATGGGGCACATAGCCGGTGTTATGTACACCGTGGTTTCACCAACAATTGACTATATAGATATTACAGATGATCCAGATGGAACACCCCTTGTCGACAGATTAGTACCCCAAGGTCACATTGAATGGGGCTATAGCTCGGCATACAATGATACTTTTGGTTACATCGAAACAGTAAGTGCGAATTGGACTGCTGAGGGTGGATCCGCATATCTTATGAGCCCCACGCCCGGGGTAATGAACATTATAAATGTGAACAACACCCCAGGTTTAGTTTGGTTTAATGCAAGTTATCTTGGATATTTTGACAGTGTTCAGTACAATGTCAGCATCTATACAATCGATTCCATAAATATCACTGATATCCCCGGTGGAATACCACTTATTGACAGGACCGTGCAACCAGGATATCAGGAATGGGGATACTGCTCGGCGTACAACAATTCAGCAGGTTTCATCTTTACAGTGAAAGCGAACTGGAGTGCTGAGGGCGGGACTTCCACCCTAATTGGTCCTTCTGAGGGTTATGGAAGCGGAATCGATGTTGGAACCACAACTAGTTGTTTTGTTTGGTTCAATGCCAGTTATTATGGCCATTTCGACAGCGTACAATACCAAGTAGAAGGTAATGGGACAGTTGATTACATAATAATCACTGACACTCCCGATGGGACACCACTTTCAGGTGGTACTGTACCCACGGGATACCAGGAATGGGGTTACTGCTCGGCCTACAATTCCACTGTTGGCTATCTCGGGACAGTGAGTGCGGATTGGACTGCTGGGGGGAGTTCGGCCACTCTTCTTGGACCAACGCCTGCAACAACGAATGGGATCGATGTGGGCGGCTCTCCATACACTGTTTGGTTCAATGCAAGTTATTTGGGTCTCACATACTCTGTACAATACGTTGTGATTATGAATTATACCGTGGATTTCATCCGAATAAGAGACGGGCCAAATGATGGCGGGTTAATTGTCGGTAATAAAACGTACTACATAGGTCAAGGCGATACCTTCTGGGCAGCTTGTTATAACAACTCCTTTGGCTATCTGGGGGACTACGCTGTGTCATGGAATAGCACAAATTGGAGTGTGGGCACAGTAACATCCTATGGATCATCCACATCCTTCCAGGCAGTAGGAGTTGGTACCTGTGTTATTGGAGCCAATTACGGTGGAGGGATATCTAATACAACAGGAACGATAACAGTAATGACATATGATGTGGACCACATCTGGATTATGGACGCTCCCAATGGATCAGGCTCGCTTGTGGAAGATATTGTCTATAAGATGGGAGACAGCGATGTCTTTTATGCCGCTGGTTACAACAATACCCATGGATATATTGGAGATGTCATGGTAAATTGGTCCAGTGATGATGAAAGTGTAGGAACAGTGACAACACCAGGTCTCTCTACAACATTTTATGCAGTTGGAATAGGAACCTGCATAGTGGAAGCAGATTACGGAGGTGGTATCATCAACACCACAGGTACACTAAGAGTGGCACCAGTTGATTACATAATCATCCGTGACGCACGCAATGGAGGTGGCGAGGAGGTAGAGAACATGTTCTTCTATACATGGTATGGCAATGTCAGTTTCTATGCGGCAGCGTACAACTATACACATGGATGTCTTGGTGATACCAACGTAACATGGGCAAGCAACGACACAAATGTAGGAACAGTAACAACCCCAGGTTCTTCCACCTATTTTGACCCAGTAGGCGATGGAACTTGCATTGTCACTGCCATTTATAATGCCACAATATCAGATAATACTGGCATACTAACTGTTTCAAGCTATACAGTGGATTACATCCAGATCCGTGATGCCCCAGGTGGATTGGGTAATGTGGTAATAGATCCCGAATATAAGAAAGGAAGTGTAGATATCTATTATGGTGCCCTTTACAGTAATATTGTAGGATATTTAGGGGATGTACCCACAAGAACGAATTGGAGCTCCTCCAATCCATATGTAGTAACAGTGACAAGTCCTGGCGATTCTACTACTGTTACCTGTAACGACACGAACTCTGGAACCTCTACTATCACCTTATGGGCAATGGGATGCTCAAATACAACATTAGTTACTGTATTGAACTGGACAATAGATTATATCTCGATTCGAGACGCCCCAGGCGATTCAGGTAATGTAATTGGAGATAAGACTTACTGCGTATGGGAAACAGACGTTTATTATGTAGTTGCCTTCAACTATACAACTGGCTATGTAAAGGATGTAATTGCTGTTTGGGAATGCAGCAATATTACATTGGGAACTGTAACTTCACCAGGTTCATCTACAGTATTTACTGCAAAATGGGTGAGCTCTGATGGGATGTGCTTTGTGAGGGCCACGTATGACATTTACATCAACACAACAGGTTTTCTTACAGTTCTTGCACCAAGGACAGACTATATCCAGATCCGTTCAGCCGATGGCGGAGCAGGAGGCGAGATTTCCACAATCAGCTACCATAAAGGGGACAACGACATCTTCTATGGGGCAAGTTACAACAGCACTGTGGATTACAAGGGCAGTGTTTCACTGACCTCGATTTGGATTAGTTCAAATTATTCGATAGTGGACGTTACAAGTCCCGGTAATTACTCGATAATTGTATGCAATGAAACCAATGGAGGGACTGTAACAGTAACTTTGACTGATGGAATCCATTCATATATTACCACAGTTACGGTGCTTAACTGGACAGTGGATTACATATTGATCAGGGATGCACCAGATGGTGGGGGAAAGGACCTCACAAAACCTGTAAATTACCCAAGGTACCCCGTGGGTCATCAGACAACATTTTACGGGGCAATTTACAATTACACTGCAGATTACATCGGAGATGTTGCAAGCATATCCACTTGGGTTAGTAACAATACAGATGTCGTTGTGGTAACCAGTCCTGGTTATTATTCAACAGTAACATGCAGCAATACAGAATATGGAATTGTAAAGATAACTTTAGAGGATACGATGTCCAACATCGCCTCGACCCAGATTATTGTACTTCCACCAACCATCGATTATATAGTTATCAGAGATGCTGCCAATGGTTTGGGAAATGCTGTGGAAAATGTGGAATATGACATAGGTGATACAGACAAATTTTATGCGGCGGCCTACAATACCACCGCACAGTATCTTCGCGATGTCTCAGTTGCATGGGAAAGTGACGATACAGATGTTGGTACAGTGACAACACCAGGTTCGCAAACGACTTTCACGGCCGTAGGATTGGGAACCTGTGTCGTAACAGCAAAATATGGTGGAGGAGTGATTTCGGACACCACAGGTATCTTAACAGTCACCTTGCCCAACAACATAACTGTGGATGACAGCGGGGGTGCCCTTTTCACCTCCATACAGGAGGCCATTATGAACGCTGAAGACGGAGATACTATATACGTTTATAAGGGAATTTATCATGAACATCTCACCATAACCAAGTCAATAACCCTCTTGGGTGAGGACCCTGATGAAACCATAATCGATGGAGATGGTTATGGAAAGGTAATTTTTGTAACTGGTGATAATGTCAGTATATCGGGATTCACAATTCAGGATGGAGAATATGGGATTTATCTGCAAGAAACGGATTCAACACAGATTACCCACGATAATAGTACCCACAATATAATCCAAGACTACGATTATGGGATATACTGCTATAGAACAACCAACGCTTATATCGCAAATAACATAATAACTGACGGAAAGTACGGTATCGTTACTTTCCATGCCCATAACGATGCCATCAGATACAACACGATTTCATACAACACCGAATTTGGTGCAAAGGATTACAATTCCACGCTGAGCAATTGCTTTAACTGGAACTATTTCTACAAGAACAAGATAGCGTATTGGTACGATCCAGTTCCAGGATTTCCAATCTTGGAATTTGATGGTAATATCCTAGAGGAAAATCAAATAGCTATAATGGTGGAAAACTCATCCTCGATATCTATCACAAACAACACCGCATCTAAAAACGATTATGGTATATATCTGAAAAATGCCTCTCCCAATATCGCAGATAACACGATTTCTGATTCAGAATATGGAATATATGGTGAATATTCCTCTCCCACTATTTCAAACAATGTCATAAGCAATTCATTGCAATATGGTATCTATGCCAAATCAGGGGATTCACTGAGAATCATCAACAACACCATGGTGGATTCTGAGATGATCTTCATCGATTCCACGATTAAGGAACTCTGGCTTAAGGATTCTAGTATAACCAAGGTAAACACCACAGTTGAGGATTCACATTTGGATTCGACATCCAGTCTGGAGGTTCAGTGGTTGTTGCGGGTCAGGGTTGTGGATGAAGAAGGAAACCCAGTTGCAGGTGCAGCAATTTTCGTATACGATGTAAATGATGATCTTATTCATACAGATATCACAGGGAAAGATGGATGGACTGAAGGGATACCTGTAATTCAGACCTCGCAGACCGGCACATCAGTTTTTGATCATAATCCATATCGTGTTTTGATTGTAAAAGATACTCTCTCCAGTACACAGGAAATAACAATTGAGTCGGATACAGACCTAGTAGTAGCCTTACTAGCGAAAGAGCCTGTGGTAAAACCTACAGGTCCTGAGTTCCCATGGGCACTTATCTTTCTGATAGGATTCATTGGTGCCTTCGGCTTGGCCGCAATCTCCCTTGAAGTTATGAAATATGGATTGATATCCTTGTTCATTCCACTCTATTCCAGGATAAAGAAGGAGAACCTCCTCGATCAACCCACGAGAGAAAGGATCTATGGATATATCATAGGAAACCCGGGAGCTCATTTTGGATTGATAAGAGATGATCTGGGTTTAGGCAGCGGTCAACTCGTATATCACATCAAACACTTAGAGGAGGCCCATATGATATATTCAAGAGAGGACGGTATTAAAAAACGCTTTTACCCAGCTGATATTCCAAAACCAAAGGGTGGAATTCCCACGCTAAGCGATATTCAGGAGAAGATACTCAGGATAATAGAGGAAAACTCAGGTATAGTACAGAAGAGGATAGCATCTATGATGGGCATCAGTCGCCAAGTTGCTGGTTATCATCTAACAAAGATTGAGAAGAAGGGTTTGATAAGCAGGGAAGTTGTGGGCAGGGAAACAAGGTACTATGCCCTTGCAAGATACAGTGTGTAAACATATGCCCAGCCTACGGCCCTTCCTACCAAAAAAAGACCAAAAATATTTTATTTTATGCAAAAAAGTTACCAAACTACATTTATATCCTTTTTGGCATAGGAGGAACTAGGGATAAACATGGCTGGAAAAAAAATTGTGGGCATAATTTTATTTGTGTTATTGATGCTGAACATCTTCCTATTTTTTCAGGAGGAGGCTGAGGCTGCAAGCATTGATTTCATTGTTCTTACAGACGCACCTGATGGGATAGAGCTTGATAATATCACTCTCCCTGTAAAAGGTAAAGTTACGGCCTATGCATCTGGCTATAATTTCTCAAGCGGTTATGTGGATTTAGTGCTGGTGAATTGGTACGAATTCGCAGGATTGGGCACTTTGGATAATTCTACAGGTACATCCTCCACTTTCACAGCAGGTATGTCAGGGGGTAATACAACGATTTTAGGCGAGGACTTTAAAGGAATGAACGACACATTTGACGTAGAGATTCTTTCACCTACTGTGGATTACATAGAGATTACCGATACTCCGGATGGTACACCTTTGCCCGATCGCTCAGTGCCTATAAGCTTCCAAGAATGGGGTTACTGCTCAGCATACAATAATACAGCACGATATATCGGCATGAGAAATGCCACCTGGAGTGCTGAGGGTGGGACATCATATCTTCTTGGCGGTTCTCACGCAACAATGAATGGAATAGATGTGGACATAACACCAGGTAAGGTATGGTTCAATGCAAGTTATGACGGTCATACCGATAGCGTGGTGTATAATGTCATCCCACCGACTGTCGATTTCATCCTACTAACTAATATGCCTAATCAAAATGGAACAGAAATACCTCATATGTCTTGGGAAGTGGGTGAACCACTTTTTATTTATGCATCAGGATACAACAGTTCTGGTAAAATTGGCCCAATATATGTAGGGCCGGTCGTAGTAAATTGGACAGACACCCCCGATCTTGGGGATTTTGATAATCTTACGGGGACAGCCACGATATTTACTGGAACATCAGTGGGAGTGACATATATAGAAGGTAATAATATAACACTTGGTCTAGGCGATTTCTTTATGCTGAACCTTTCCACACATGGGAATGTGGATTTTATACGTTTAACAGACAAACCAAATGGTTCTGCTCTCAACACTGTAACAATTCCTGTAGGGGGAAAAATAAAAGCTTATGCTTCGGGCTATAACACAACACTTGGTTATGTAGGTTTAGTGGAAGTCAATTGGAGCGATTCTCCTGATTTGGGCTATTTTGATAATCCAACAGGGAAATCAGCCACATATACAGCAGGCTCTAATGGAGGTTCTACAACCATAACAGGTCAGAATAGCAAATTAGGAGTGAGCGATATATTCACTGTTGAGATCCTACCTCCAACACTTGATTCTATAACTTTAACAGACATGCCTAATGGTACCGAACTAACCACTGTTGTTTTGTATTCAGGCGAAAACGTTACTGCATATGCATCAGGTTACAATGCGACAAGCGGTTATTTAAGGTTGATAGACGTAAATTGGAGTGAATCTGAAGGATTGGGTACCTTGGACAATCTCTTTGGCACCTCAACAACATTCACTGCCGGTGCTTCATCTGGTGTGACTACAATTACTGGTATTAATTATACCTTGGGAATGAGTGACACGTTCGAAGTGAGCATCAATCCCCCCGCATTGGATTTCATAAATATTACTGATGCGCCTGATGGTTTTTCACTTACAATGGTAACCCTAGAGGTATATGGATCAGTTACAGCCTATGCTTCTGGTTATAATTACTCAGCTGGATACATTGGTTTGATAGAGGTGAATTGGAGTGAATCACAAGGATTGGGTTCATTGGACAATGTCTATGGAACATCCACGACCTTTACAGCAGGCAAGACAGACGGTTTAACAACCATCACCGGTGAAAATAATCCCCTTGGAGTCAGCGATTCTTTTGATGTGAACATATTACCACCGGAGGTGGATTACATAATTCTTACAGATGCTCCAAATGGCACAACACTATCTCTGGTTACATTAGATGTTGGTGAAAGTATCACTGTCTATGCTTCTGCTTACAACAACACGTGCGGCTACATTGGGCTAATTCCGGTGAATTGGGACGAGCCTGCGGGATTGGGTAATTTGGACAATTCATCAGGGATTTCTACAACTTTCACAGCAGGTCACGAAGGAGGCTCAACCACAATAACAGGCATAAATTCAAGTGAAGGGGTGAGTGATTCATTTGATATTTATATCAATCCTCCAAGGGCAGATTACATACTCATTAGGACCCAACCTGGGGGAGGAGGATTCAATCTATGTGATCCTGCCAATTACAAAAGCTACCCAGTGGGAGGAACAGATAAATACTATGGCGCAATGTACAACTATACTACCGATTATTTTGATGATGTTCCAGACAATGCAACTTGGGCAAGCTCAAATGAATTAATTGTAAAGGTTACATCACCTGGTTCATCAACCGACATAGATTGCGATGATCAAAATTGGGGAACTGTAACAATAACACTAACAGCCTCAGGAAAACAGGGTACAACCAAAGTTACGGTAATAGAACCCACAGTGGATTATATCCTTATTAGAGATGGGACAGGTGGACTTGGCAATATCGTAACTACAAAAACCTATGTTGTCTGGGAAGTGGATCATTTTTATGCAGCTGCATACAACGATACTGCAGATTATCTTGGGGAGGTGGAGGTTGTATGGGAGAGTGATGACCAAAATGTCGGGAAAGTCACATCACCTGGACTTTGGACCAATTTCACGGCCCAAAAAGTTGTTTCAGATAGTACATGTAGAGTTTCTGCCGATTACTTTGGGATAGGTGATATTACAGGTGATCTTACGGTCTTAGCTCCGAGAATAGACTACATAACAGTCGTGGATTCACCAAGTGGAGGCAGAGCGTGGGTGGGAGATATCACATACAATGAGGGAAATAAAGATGTCTTTTGGGCGGCAGGGCACAACAATACTGCAGATTACGTAAAAGATGTAAAGGCTACATGGGAAAGCAACAATACAATAGTTGGAAAAGTTACTTCTGGACCCAATGAGTACACAAATTTCACAGCAGGATGGAAAGGAGGTTACTGCAGGGTAACGGCAACTTTTGGTACCTTAACTAACCAGACTGGTAATCTGTTTGTGATAAACGTCAATACGCTTCCCACATCAGAGGCTAAATACCATAATGGAACAGGCTTTTCTGGAGGTAACTTCACATTCTCAATTGATATCACTTTAAGGGTCACAGGGAGAAAGAAAAACATAATTACAATGGGATTGGAGGAAGATGGAGTTATCGTAGAAGACGTTGAAGTAACAAGGCATTCAAGTCAACCAGATATTGGAGAGATTTCCTATGAAATGAATGTTCAGAAGATTTACAGGGTCGTTCTAACGTATAATGGACATAATGGCGGATCAAATCCAATAATCGTAACATTTGAATTCTTAGGGAAAATATATTCTGTGCATTTGCTCTTCAACTCGCAGGATGGAGAAAATCAGGAAGCTATTATCCAATTCAACGATATCATCCCATTGGTGGGAGTTGTCTTTTTTGATGCATCCTTCTCCTCAGATTTTGAGGGATACTTGGTTTCCTATCAATGGAATTTTGGTGACGGGACCACAGGATCAGGAGAAACACTGGCGCATAGCTATGATGAAAATGGAGAATACACTGTAACCTTGACTGTAACAGATGATGAAGGGGGGAGTGATCCTAGTACAATAGCGGTTTTAGTTGAAAACATGGATAATAATGACCAGTCTAACGCGATACCCAGTCAGAAAGGTGCCAAGGGATTTTTGAATGAAAGTGGTGAATGCGTTGTTATTTTACAGTGCCCTGCCGATCTGTTGATAACGAACCCTGTAGGCAGGCAAATTGGATTTTTCGAAGGCCACCCAATACAAGATATCGAAGGGGCATTTATTTCAATGATGTACAGCGATATCGAGGTGTACTTTATTCCATTGGATGAGCGCTATACATTTGAAGTGAGAGGAACTGGAAGCGGTTTTTATGATTTAAGCGTGATTCGAGTAAGTGATGATATTGTTAGAAAATATGGTGTACTGGATGTGACATGTTCTGAAAATACTGTAGATATATATGTCTTCGATTTTAATGAAGAGGAAATATCAATATCCACCAATGAGAACGATAAACTCTATTCTCTGGAGATTTCAACGTCCATAGATGATCAACAGGATAATTTTATTTTGACAGATATGAAATTAAAAGAGGATGCAACTCACATCTATAGAATAAAAAACTGGGAAGTTCTAAGTTCAGGTAAACCTGTTACTTTGTATATCGATGAGGACAACGATGGTAAAATAGACAAGAGAATCGATCTAAACTCAGGGCTTTCCGGTGATGAGGTCGATACATTAATTTTAAAGGAGCCAGTTTCTGAGCCTTTCCCAATTCTGTTGTTTATAATTGCTTGTTCTGTTCTTGCCCTTGGAGTGGGGGGCCTTCTCACAGAGGTGGGAAAGGTGGCATTGCTCACGTTGTTTTTACCCCTGTATACGAGACTTAAGAAAGAGGAACTGCTTGATCAACCTACAAGGTATAAAATATACGGTTACGTACTTGGAAATCCCGGTGCTTATTTCTTTCTTATGAAAGAAGTGCTGGAACTGGGTAGTGGCCAGCTTGTTTATCACCTTAAGCAATTGGAGGAAGCACAGTTTATTTACTCAAGAGTTGACGGGGCAAAAAAACGCTTTTATCCTGCACACGTTCCAAAGTTAAAGGGCGGCCTGCACCATTTAAGTGCCATAGAACAGAAAATATTTGGAATTATAAGGAACAACTCGGGTATAGGTCAGAAAAAAATAGCCTCCTCCACAGGTGTCAGCCGCCAGGTTGCAGGTTATCATCTATCGAAGTTGGAGGAGGTTGGTTTTGTAAAGAAGGAGGTCGTGGGCAGGGAAACAAGGTACTATGCTCTGGGAAGATATAGTGTGTAAGTATATGCCCAACCTACAGTCCAAGCTACCAAAAAAGACCAAAAATAATCTATAATATGCAAAAAAGTTTCCAAACTACATTTATATCCTTTTAAATATATAAGTAATAAGGGATAAACATGACTGGGAAAAAAATTGTGGGCATAATTCTATTTGTGTTATTGATGTTGAGCACCTTCCTATTTTTTCAGGAGGAGGCTGAGGCTGAAGAAATTGATTTTATCCTTCTAACAGACGCACCCAATGGAACAGTACTTACGACAGTTAACCTCTCTGTGGGCGGTAAGGTCACGGCCTATGCTTCTGGCTATAATTCCACAAGTGGTTATGTGGACTTGGTGGTGGTGGATTGGCGGGAAGAAGCATGGCCAAGGTTGGGTTCTTTGGACAATTCTACAGGTACATCCTCCACCTTCACTGCAGGCAACTCAGGAGGTAATACCTCGATTATGG
The DNA here is from genome assembly GCA_020348445.1 of Thermoplasmata archaeon. Taxonomy (GTDB): domain Archaea; phylum Thermoplasmatota; class Thermoplasmata. The sequence goes on along the minus strand of CP070751.1, from coordinate 2,024,823 downwards.
GCAGTTATACATCCTATATTAACGACACCTTCAATGTTAGTATTCTAGACCCTACTATCGACTATATAGACATTACCGATACTCCAGGTGGTACACCCCTTGCGGGCGGCCCAGTTTTTATGGGCCATCAGGAATGGGGCAACTGTTCTGCATATAATGATACTTCTGGTTACATAGATGTGGTTGATGCAGATTGGACTGCAGCAGGCGGCAATGCTGTTCTTTTAGGTTCATCACCAAATGTCACAAACGGAATCGATGTCGGAACAATTGGTGGAGTCTCGGTTTGGTTCAATGCTACTTATGGTATTTTCTCGGATAGTGTCGAATATATGGTTTCGTTGCCGGCAATTGATTATTTAAATATAACGGATATACCAAATGGAACAACCCTTGCAGGAGGCCCAGTGCCTGTAGGCCATCAGGAATGGGGCCACTGCTCTGCATATAATTACACTTATGGTTATATAGATGTGGCTGATGCAGATTGGACTGCAGGAGGCGGCAATGCTGTTCTTTTAAATTCATCACCAGATACCACAAACGGAATCGATGTGGGAACAATTGGTGGAGTCTCAGTTTGGTTTAATGCTTCTTATAGTGGTTTCTCATATAGTGTCGAATATACGATTATATCGCCGACAGTTGATTATATAGACATTACCGATACTCCTGATGGAAATCCCCTAACCGATAAAATAGTTCCTCCGGGACACCGGGAGTGGGGCAACTGCTCTGCATATAATGATACTTCTGGTTACATAGATGTTGTTGATGCGGATTGGACTGCAGCAGGTGGGAATGCGTTTCTTTTAGGCTCATCACCAAATTCCACAAACGGAATCGATGTCGGAACAATTCAAGGGGTCCCAGTTTGGTTTAATGCTTCTTATGGCGGTTCCTCAGATAGTGTCGAATATTTGGTTTTATCGCCGACAATTGATTATATTGATATTACCGATACTCCAGATGGAACTCCCCTTGCAGGGGGTGATGTGGAAGTAGGCTATCAGGAATGGGGCTACTGCTCGGCATATAATTATTCTTCAGGTTACATAGATGTGGTTGACGCAGATTGGACCGTAACAGGTGGAAATGCGATTCTTTTAGGTTCAACGCCAAATTCCACAAACGGTATAGATGTAGGGACAGTAGGTGGGGCTTGGGTGTATTTTGACGCTTCTTATTCTGTACTTTCAGATAGTGTCCTATACGGGGTAATTCCTCCAACTATTGACTATGTCTATATCAGAGATGCATCTGGTGGAGGAGGCATTAATCTAAGTGATCCTGCAAACTACCCAAGTTATCCCCTGGGCAGTGTTGACACTTTCTATGGTGCGGCATACAATTACACTGTTGGCTATATACATGATGTTAATGCGAGTACCACTTGGACCAGCACGAATTCATCAATTGTTCATGTCACAAGCCCAGGTTCATCATCCACAATCACCTGTAATGATACCAATTGGGGGACAGTTACAATTACCCTGGATGTTGTAGCGGGGCCTTCAACCACCACAGAAGTGACTGTGCTTGAACCTATGGGAGTGGATTTTATTCAAATCACAGATATTCCCGATGGGGTACGATTGCCAGATCAAACAGTCCCCATATGTTTCAGGATATGGGGCAATTGCTCTGCATATAACAATTCAAAGGGATATATTGGCACGAGAATTGCTAACTGGAGTGCTGATGGCGGGACATCCTATCTAATTGGTTCCTCTCATGCAAATAATAGTGGGATAGATGTGGATATAACACCAGGCAAGGTATGGTTCAATGCAAGTTATGACGGTCATACCGATAGCGTGGTGTATAATGTCATTCCACCAACCGTTGATTTTATCCTATTAACTGATATGCCTAATCAAAATGGAACAGAAATACCCCATATGTCTTGGGAAGTGGGTGAACCACTTTTTATTTATGCATCAGGATACAACAGTTCTGGTAAAATTGGCCCTTTATATGTAGAACCAGTCGAAGTAAATTGGACAGACACCCCTGATCTTGGGGATTTTGATAATCTTACTGGGACAGCCACAATATTTACAGGATCATCAGTGGGAGTGACATATATAGAAGGTAATAATATAACACTTGGTCTAGGCGATTTCTTTATTCTGAACCTTTCCACACATGCAAATATAGATTTTATTATTCTAACAGACACACCAAATGGTTCGGCTCTAAACACCGTAACAATTCCTGTGGGGGGAGAAATTACGGCATATGCATCAGGCTATAACATGACACTTGGTTATGTGGGTCTGGTAGAGGTAAATTGGAGCGATTCTCCTGATCTTGGCTATTTTGATCATCCAACTGGGTCATCAGCCACATATACAGCAGGCTCTAATGGAGGCACTACAACAATAACAGGCCAGAATACCCAATTAGGAGTGAGCGATATATTTACTGTGGAAATCCTGCCTCCAACACTTGACTCTATAATTTTAACAGACATACCTAATGGTTCCGAACTAACGACTGTTGTCTTATATTCGGGTGAAAACGTTACTGCATATGCCTCAGGTTACAATGCGACATGCGGTTATTTTATGTTGATAGACGTAAATTGGAGCGAATCTGCAGGATTGGGGACCCTTGACATTCTCTTTGGCACCTCAACAACATTCACTGCTGGTGCTTCATCTGGTGTTACTACAATTACTGGTATTAATTATTCCTTGGGAATTAGTGATACTTTCGATGTGAGCATTAATCCCCCCACATTGGATTTCATAAATATCACTGATGCACCCAACGGCATTCCACTTACAACGGTAATCCTAGAGGTATATGGATCAGTTACAGCCTACGCCTCTGGTTACAATCACTCAGCCGGATACATTGGTTTGGTAGAAGTGAATTGGAGTGAATCA
>CP070751.1:2007952-2021829 GCA_020348445.1 Thermoplasmata archaeon | reverse complement strand
GCTTAATCGGATTCCAATAGCGGTAGCCTCCGGCAGGATCAACCGGAATTATTATCCGCATATTGTAAATATTGGCAGGTTATCTGGTCTCACCGATTCGTCGAGTGTCGGATTCAAGAGGTCACGACTTAAAATAGCCGGGTTTCTCGAATCTCCATTTTGTAGACAACAATAGAATAGGGTTGTTCATCGAGGGGATGTTATTCCCTTGCTCACAACCCGCGCCGCTCTGTTGCCACCGTTATTTAAGGGTGAATCGCCCTTATATAATTTGCGGTATATAAGGATTCCCTAAGAAATTGGCTGACTTTCTTTCCTTTTTCGAAATTTATTCATCCAAATCTGAAAGCATCCTATTAATTTGCGGTTTGAGGTCCGGTATATCGATTTTTATCGTATCCCATACAACTTTTAGATCTACCCCGAAATATCCGTGTATCAATTTATCTCTCATACCAGATATTTCACGCCAGGGAATTTGAGAATATTTACCTTTCAATGGTTGCGGTATCTTTTTGGCTGCTTCCCCTATAATCTCAAGAGCTCTTATTACCGCAAAAACAGTTTTATCATCACTTTTAAAATCCTCAAAGGTCAGCTCGTCTATGAAATCCTCGATTTTCAATATGGAATTTAAAATATCCTCAATATAATCCTTGTACTCGTTTTTCATATGTACAAAACCTCTTTTAATATATTTTCTCCGATTCTGGGCTTCAGTGCTTTCTTCATAACGAGATCCACTTTTATACCCAAAAGATCGCTTAAATAATTCTCCATCTCTATAAATTTCAAAAGGGTGATACCGTCATCAAACTCAACCAATATGTCGAGATCGCTCTTTCTTTCCTTCTCCTCATCCCTCACATAAGAACCAAAGATCCCTATCTTTTTGGTCTTATATTTCATTTTGAGGATTTTCTCATGTTCTTTAAGCATTTTTTTGATCTCTTCTAGCGTTTTCATTATCTACACTTCCGGTCATTCCATACACTTCTTTAATTCCTTATATAATTTCCTCCCCTTCCCTTCCAAATCTCTCCAAAAAAAGGGAAAAAAAACGACTCTTATTTGGGGTATATAAGTGTTGGGATGTGTTTCTCCTTGAAATTCTACCCCTTCCTACCAACCAAATCACTATAGAGACCAAGTGCCCGCTCACTTGTTCTCCATTCCCTCCCTGATTTTAAAGCTGGTAGCTCACCTTGCTTACACCTAAGAGCAAGGTATTTCTCACTATAAGGGGAAATCTTCACCGCCTTCTTTAAGGTAATTAGCTTATCCTTTTTCGTTCCTACCTGATCCAACAAATCCACAAGGCTTGCACCCATAAGTGTTTTCGTTAGATTCACAAAAAGAGAAAAATCTCCACCGGATGCAGCATTTAATGCCTTCAAATATTCCTTCTGATTTGGTGGCAGGACATGAACGAAAGGCCAATTCCTTCTAAGAAAATGCAGGTTCAAAAGGAGTCTTCCTACCCGTCCGTTACCATCCCCAAATGGATGAATCCATTCGAATTTATAATGCATCCATGAAGCTAATTCGAAAGTGTCTTCCCCCTCGATATCCCGTTTTCGGTATTCATTCATCCAATCGTTCATTTCCTTTACAACCTTTTCCATTCTTGGAGGTGCAAACTTTGCTCCTTTAATACGGACATTTACCCTCCGCCACTGTCCAGCATCGTACAGGATTCCACGGAATACTTCTTCATGAAGTTCAAGTACCGTTTCGAGTGTAATTTCTCTTTTTCGCCTGTTTAAAAGGCTTCGGAATGCTCGTTCATGTTGTATTGTTTCCATGACATCCCGAATTGGTTTTCCTGCAACGCTACGTTCCTCCAACAATATCCTTTCAGCCTCAGCCCTGGTTATCGTACTTCCCTCTATTGCATTCGTTCCCCAGGTATTCAAAGCAGCACTTCGTTTTAAGGCCGATTCAGGCAATGTATCGAAGCTTATTCTTTCGAGAAGTTTTGATCGGAGGGTATCTAATATGTTTTGATTCATAATTATCTATATAACCATATAGTATATATAAATATATATGACTTTTGGCATAACTTTACATTAAAACATATATAAATAATTTCCTTTGCCATATCGAAAACTATCTTAAAGTATCATGATTTATGAGGCAAACATTAATTATGAAGCAATATATTAATAATACAGAAATAACTAATAAATGATTACCGGAGATGATACAATAAGAAAATCAGTCGCATTTATTATTTTTACATGTATACTCTCTGTTTCCATCTTAACAGGCTGCACAACTGAAAACCATAGGGTGATGATTACTGTAAAGAACAACAGGGATACAACTCAAAACATTGAATTGCATATTGACGGGTCCAAGAAGTTTTCCGCTTCCCTGGATCCTGCGCAGAGTGCGGAAAGGGAATTTGAAGTGTCACCAGGCAAGCACACCTTCGAGCTCTTTCATGAGGTCTCGGGAGCATATGAACTGTATAAAACCGAGACCTTGGATGTAGACTCGGACAGTAGCGTTTTTTTTGAGCTTGAATGAATCTGTCAAGACCATTAAAATGTTCTTTCATTCGAAAATCAATAAAAAGTACCCTCGCTTACTTTCTCCCTGATACGAGGTAAACTCCATGCCTAATCTCAAGAAAATCTCGATATTTTGCCCTTAGCTTTTTTTCAAAAATTATGTAGCCACGTTTAAATTCGTCCTCGGCAAGAACAGATAAAGTGGAGACATGTTTGCTTTTGACACGCTTTAAGTAATCATCTAAACTGTACTTTTGATTTTCATATTTATCGAGATGATAATGCACATCCTTAAAACTGGCCTTTTTTAGAATTCTCTTAAATTCCGGCAATGAGGGAAATCTACCTAAATCTATGGCAGCAAGCCCTGGAAATAGATATAAAGGTGATCGTCTGATATGACCGTATGAGGTGGTCATGAAAATGCACTTGCCCTTTGGTTTCAGGATCCGATATATCTCTGCAAGTGCCTTTTTTCGGTTTTTTATATGATGAAATACAAAGGTCATGTAGACACAATCAAAAAATTCGTCAGGAAAGGCAAGTTCTTCAGCTTTTCCTTTGCTCCAATTAACCTTTTTCTTCTTGTCCTTTTTCATTGCTTTATCTAACATATCCACGGATGGCTCTATTGCATGAACCTCGGAATTGGTAACTTTAGAGAGCATTAGTGTGAATCGTCCAGTGCCACTTCCAATATCCAATACCCTTGAATTCTTATTGATTGACCCATATTGGGCAATCCTAGAGGACCAGAACCTCAAATAATCTGGGGAAGTGATACGCACTTTGTCATAATATCCTGCAATATCTGAGTAATCAACAGGCATATTTTCACATCGAATATGTACTTATCAATTTAAATCGTTATAGTTTATACAGATTTATTAACTTTGCAAACATGTAAAGAATCGTTTTTATATTATTCGTGGTGTGAAACCTCACGAGATATATTAAAAACAAATCAAAATTCTATTACCAATTGTTATCTTATCGCATCCAGAAACCAATAAATATCGACACCCTGATATTACCCTTGATGGGCTCAAAGAAAGTAGTCGCTATAATTCTGTGCATCATATTAATCATAGTCAGTGTGAATCTAGGTATATACATAATAAATGAATATTACATAGATAGCGACATAAATTATCATGAGAACCAGGCTATAGAACAGGGTCATGAGCTCGGTTCCCACGGAGCACGCCATGTCAAAACAAAGGATTTCAGTTACGACGAAGCTCTTACATGGACCAAGGAATCACTGGCCTTAATCGAGGATAACACGAAGTCCACCTCAAGATGGGGAACCACATGCCTGAGCATTGCATATCCCTATTCCAGTCCCAACAAAAATGTCATGAAGGCAGCTTACGATACCGGATTCAGAATAGCTGGCAATTGTTTTTTTGATTCTATATGTGGTTTAATCATAAATGAAACGAGCGCACCTGAGGATGAGATGGATTGGATGAACATAGCTCGTCTAGGCGGAAAGGTGACCGAGGGTGAAGCCCACATAAGTGATCTTCATAAGGCAGAGCAAAATGGATCTTGGGCAGATTGCATGTTCCACCAAAACGATAAATTGGACTCGGAATCTCTTAAATACATCGACTCAAATAATAATGTCTGGTATGCCACATGGGGGGAGGTAAGATCGTATTATTATATCGTAGATCATACCACTGTTTACTTTAATTCGCAAAATAGTAACGATACAAAAATGGTTTTCGAACTGGATTATACCGGCTCAGATCCTAAAATTTGGGATGTGCCGATAACACTTGAATTTGATCTGGAACAATTTAATTTTGATAATCTGTCGGTTAAGTACCGATCAAACAACAGCCACTACCAGCATGTAGAGAATATCAGCAATGACCAGAGAATGGAAGAGGGCTATAAATATGATCCAGAAACTAAAGTCCTTTATGTTTCCATAAAACCCAAGAATAAATCTATAACGATAATTGGTAATATTTTATCTGATGGACGAGAAAGTGATATGTTCATGGGATTCTCAAGATGGTGGAACGGGCTTACTTGGGTTGTGACCATTCATGTGGATGATGTAAGAGACGTCTCAGAGGTTCTTATCAACTACCAGGACCACAAGCAGCCTCTGACCTTGATGATAATGGGAATGAAATGGGATATGGCTGTTCTTTACATTATCACGATAATTTCGATCTTTATCATGATACCCCTGATTGTTGTGTTGATTCGCGAATTTAGAAAAAACAAGGGGTGAATATCAATTATCGCTAGTTCTCCCTACACAGGGCTATAAAGGATTTTTGCAGTATGTGCATACCTGCCATCCAGGCTGTATTAAATTACCACAATAAGGACAATAAGTTGCTATTTGTTGTTGAGGGTATTGTGAGGGAGTCTGTTGGTATTGCTGAGTGTACTGGGGTTGAGTGGATTGATATTGTTGTTGATATTGCGGGGGATATTGTGGAGCCCCACCACTCTTTGGTAGAAGGACTAATGCAAAAATTAATCCTAATACTGCAATGATAGCTATGATGCCTATCAATATGAAAGGCATCAGATCACCTCCACTTCCACCAGCGCCCTCACTTGATTTTTTATACCCGGCCTCCTCTAATTCATCCATTAATGTGTCTTCTTCTGTAATACCAGTAGATGAATAAGAAATGTCTCCGTTTGTATCGATGATGTATATTGTTGGTATATATTGAATTTCATATTGATTTGATACACCCTCAGAATTTGTATCTATGGCAAATATCCATTTAAATACATAATCTTCGAAAGAGTTCACAACATCCTCCTCAGTCTCAGAGGTGTCCACATCTATTGAGATCATGACGATTCCGTTGCCGACTTCGTCATGAATTTTGTCTAACTCTTCCATTTCGGTATGGCAAGGACCGCACCATGTGGCCATGAAATCGATTAGAATGACCTTACCCAGATTGTCTGATAAGGTAAACAAATTATCCTCGATATCACGTAATGTGAAATCCGGGGCATCCCCCCATTCATCGGCAGAGGCATTTATTTCCTTCTCCGAGCTGAATACGCATAGACTGAAAAGGGCCGCAGATACCAGTATCCATCCAGTTACAAGCGATAATATTATTTTCCTCATATCCTCACCTAGTTGATAATGCGTTATTGTTGTTAGCTCTATTTTATCTTTCGCCTATTGAACATCTATTTTCTTTAGAAAATGGTGCTTTTACCATGATTTCTGTTATTCTTTTATTTGAGAATAATATCAATAATTCTATTATATAGGAAAAATATCGATAGCCGTTTATCTCAGGTCTATAAAAAGAAGGACCAGTCGTTCCTTCGAATATTTGATAGTAAAAGGTGCCTTAGCATGAGGAAACGACATGCAGTGCACGTATTAGTATGGATTCTTATATTACCAGTTCTAGTCATCATAATTCCCCTTGAAGACAACTTGCCCATTGAAATGGCATCTGCTGCACAGCCTCCTGCAATCGAGGATGCAACCATATTTTGGGACGGGGACTGGGATGTTGATTCCAACGCCATATACAGAAATCAGACGATAATTGTGAACGGGAACATCACTGTATTGGGGGGTTTTTCACTAACCCTCGTTAACGTCACAATCAGAATGAACAATACAGGGAATCTAACAACATATATTCATGTGAATAATGGTGCAATACTATTGATTTCGGATTACGACAATAACCCTATCACAACCTACGATGGATGCAATATCACGAGCAACAATACAGATGGAGATCATAGGTTTGGATTTTATGTCCATCAAAGCTCGAGCTTTACCATGATCAACAGCGCAGTATCTGAAGTTGGCTATAGTCAAGGTTCTATCGAAGAGAGGGGATTGTATATTCATACAGATAATGCAGTGATTAGAAACTGCTCGATTTCAAGGGGCTATCGAGGAATCAATGTGGATGCAAGTTTGGGAACGATTATCGAGAACTGTACCTTGACCGATCTTGATGATGACGGCATCTTTATTCAATCGACTTCGGATTCGTTATTCTACAACAATATAATAGATCTTAACAGCAGCGGAGATTATGGAATATCCTTCACAAGTGGATGTTGGAGAAATAAGGTAGCAGGAAATACCATTAATGTCATTTCAGGGAACTCCGAAGGAATAAGAATCGCAGGGGGAGGGGAATGGAACGAACTTCATCAAAATACCATAAATGTCACAGGTTTAGGTTCCGAAGGCATCCGTCTCTACAGCGGATATGTTAACATAACCTCAAATACGATTTGCGGTTGGGATCAGGCTAGTGAGGGTATTCAGCTTTCAGGGGGAAGTTATATTAATGTAATCGATAACGAAGTAATTGCCTCAGGAATAAATATTTGCGCATTAGGTATTTTTGGGGTAGATAATGTTACAGTAAAGAATAACAACTTTACTGTGAGTCAAGATAACTGCCGTGCAATAGCTATTGGTTTCTCAGCCCATGATATTTTGATAGAGAACACCACCATCACAGTCACATCTGGCATAAATAACTATGGAATAAATTGTGATAATACTTATGATGTGATGATAGTCAACACCACTATTTTTGGACCTCAGACAGGTATAGATGTTGATTCAGATTCACATGTTACTGCTCTAAACACTCAATTTATCACATATGATGTGGACGATGCCCTGTCAGATTTTACAGTTCAGCATTTCCTGGAACTCACAGTTGAAGACTGGCAGGGTGCTCTATTACCTGGAGCATTTATCCAGATTAAAAACAGCACAGGAGATACGATATTCAACGGCCCAGCCGATGCAAACGGCCAGATTCGGTATCTACCTCTTACAGAAGTGGTCCATTACGAGAGCAGCTCACAAGCAGAAACTCCGCATAACATAACAGTGACCTATAGCGGATATGATCCGTGGAATACCGAAGTTACAATGAATCAGAATCGGAACATAAAAGCCACTCTCCAACCCATGGGTGTCTCAAAAGCACAAAGAAAAGGTGATTGGTGGATAGATACCACAGAAGAATACTGGGATACCACCTTCTTAATGGATGGAAATATCACAATCAATGCAACAGGCAACCTTATTTTGCATAACTGCACCATAATGCTTAATGCAACCCAGATGAACAGCCAGTACCATCTAAATGTCACATGGGGGGGTGAGCTTCATTTATATGATAATGATTGGGACAACTATACAGTTGATGATGCCAGTGTAATTACCGATAGTCCTTATGATACCGATGATGGGAGTCCTAATGATTATGTATTCTCCTTCTATGCTTGGGACGGATCGGTTATAGAAATAAGAAACTCATATATAATTGACTGCGGGTGGGATGCGCCTGCATTCCATGACAAGGGAATATATGTTGAGACGGACTCAGCCGTATTCAACCATGCATATATTCAGGGAAGCTTTATAGGAATTATTTTTGCTGATTCTGTTGATTCCATTGTCAAAAACAGCACTTTTAATATAAATGGGTACTCTGATTTTTCATGCGCAATCAGGGCCTGGAACTGTCCCAATCTTCAAGTATTATACAATAATGTGGATATATCAACGACCCATAATGATGATATAGGAATATACGCTGGGTATTCCCCAGGATCTATTATAGAGGGAAATCAAGTAAATATGTATGGCACGCAAGGATGGAATATCGGGATATTTCTTGCAGAAAGCAGCGATTATACCGTGAATAATAACTCCGTTTCATTAAATGCTCCAGGTGCAGGCTTGGATTTCTTGGAAATGGATAGATGTCAAGTATGGGGTAACACTATCTTTTCATATGTTGATTATTGCACTGCAATTGATCTATACAACCTTACTAATTCATTGGTTAATGGAAATAACGTGGATTTGAATAGTGCAGGTACGGGTCTTCAATTGGTGGGATTTTTTGATTACACAATCATAGAAAATCTAACTATTACAGGAAATGCCGACTTCATAGACGGGATATTTCTCGGCGATGCACATTATGTTAGGCTATCCAATATCTCCATTGATCTAAATGGCCTTGGAAGTTTTGGATTTTCTACATTATCCTCTGACAATATTTCAATTACAAATTTCACAATGAACGTAATCGGTGCCTGGGGTGCTGGAGTGGTACTAAATAGAACAGTGGACTGTTTGTTCGAATCCCTTTCTATCAGCACGAACGGAATCATCCCTGCAGTAATGGGAATCAGTTGTTCAAATGTTTGGATTGTAAACTCCACATTAAATGCACAAACAACTTCCGATATAGATATAAGCCAGAATTCCTTACTATATTTAATTAATACTTCATTCACAGATGTCAATATCATTGATCCTTCTACAGTTCTTGTGGTAATGTGGTACTTGAATGTACAAGTTAGAGATGGGCTGGATCAACCTTATCCAGGTGTAAATATAAGCGTATTATGGCCAGATGCCAATGAAGTTATTAATGGAACCACCGACGCAAATGGTTGGTTAAGATGGGAAGTGTGTTTGGGTTATTCACAAAATGAAACTTTGTTTTACAATTCAACCAACCCGCATAATGTAAGAGTATTCAACACAACTTGTTGGGAAGAAATCCAAGTGGATCTAACATACGGAAGTCAGACAGTTGTTATAACTCTTGAAAATGATGATCCCGTCATCACAGACCCCATCTCAAACATACAGATTGATGAAGATTCATTTTATTATAACACCTTCCATGCTACAGACAAAGAGGGGAATCCTCTTACTTGGTCTATCAACACTTCGCAAACGTGGATAACCCTAAATCCTTCAACAGGAAATCTTACCGTAACTCCCTCGAATGATAATGTGGGTGTTTACTCATTCCTAATCAAAGTAACGGATGTGAATGGCGGCCATGACGAGTTCTCGTTTTTATTAGAGGTTCTGAATCGAGCACCTGAGATTTTAACATCGAATGTGGGTCTCGCGTTGGAGGACTCACAATATTATAGAGATTACGATTCAGATGATGATCCAAATACGATCTGGACCCTTGAAAATGGCCCCTCCTGGCTTAACATTGACAGTGTCACAGGAGAGCTTTTCGGAACACCAAACAACTCCCATGTTGGAGTGGATCCAGTCAATATCTCGGTAAGAGACAATCACGGCGGTATATCCTATTCCGAGTTCAACTTATGGGTGATCAACACCAAGCCGATCATAAATACAACCGATGTTTTCACAGCTTCCGAGGATGTATATTATCAAGTGGATTACAACTGTTCTGATGACGGCCAGGGTGATATCACCTGGGGTCTTGTTACCAATGCCACATGGCTTTCAATAGATTCCCAAACCGGTGTGCTCTCTGGAACGCCTAATTACCTGGAAATAGAGGATTGGATTGTCAATATATTTGTTTATGACGGTCATAGTGGATGGGATTTCAGCAACTTCACACTAACAGTTAAAAACAGTGATCCAGTCATTTCTCAAAATGAAATTACGTTGATAAACGAAGACACTTCATATTATGTGGACTTTGCTAGTTCCGACGATGGAGATGGAAACATCATCTGGAGCCTTGCTTCAAATGCAGAATGGCTTTCAATAAATTCCACAACAGGAGGTCTTTTTGGCATACCTCGAAACGAGCATATAGGTTATTATTGGATAAATGTTACTGCAGAAGACGAATTCGGGGGCTTGGGATGGCGCAACTTCACCCTTAATGTTTTCAATACAAATGATGACCCAATGATAACAACCACAGATGTTTTAAGTGCTTTCGAAGATCAACTATATTCTATTATCTATCAAGCCGATGATGACGACGGAGATTCTCTAATTTGGTCCCTTGATACAACAGCAAACTGGCTATCAATTGATCCAATAACTGGTGAGCTTTACGGTACCCCGACATATCATGAAGCCGGAAGCTGGCAGGTCACTGTATCATGTGTTGATGGAAACAATGGAACAGACAGCCATACCTTCACAATAATCGTTGAGAATGTCAATGACAAACCTGTTATAACATTTTACCTACCCTTAATGATGTATCCCACTGTAGAGGAAGGAATAGCCCTTGATTTCAATATATCGCATTTTGATGAGGATGGGGATTCCCTTTCTGTTGATTGGATTTTGGATGGACAAATAAAAAGAGAGGATATCCCGTTCTGGAGTTATCAGCCTGCGTTCGGAACCGCAGGAGACCATGAGGTAATTGTGAATGTATCTGATGGAAATGGTGCCAGTGTTGAACACAGATGGATAGTCATTGTTACCCAGGCAAATCGCGCTCCGATAATTGACGAGTACGAGCCAATGAACCTTAAACCCAGACTAAATTCAAATGAAGAATCCATGATGTTTACAATCACAGCATCAGATCCCGATAACGATGCCCTCACCTACGAATGGTTCATCGACGGAAATGATACCGGAGTCAGAGGATCTTCATTTACCTTTGACCGCTCTTCCTATGGACATGGGACATATAACCTGACGGTGAAGGTAACTGATGAGAACGATTCATTCATGATGCAAAGCTGGGAGGTCGAGGTCAAGCCCCCTAAAAAGGAGGAGGAAGAGGAATCCTTGAATATATTTTTGATATTGGCGGTTGTCATAGCAGTTATTTGTTCATTGGTTTTATTCATGATTCTAAAAAGAAAGAAGGCAACAATCGAGGATATATTTATCATCTCCAACTCTGGCCTTCCCCTGGCGCATCGTTCTAAAGAACTCAGACCTGATGTGGATGACGATATATTAAGCTCAATGCTCACCGCGGTCCAGGAATTTATCAGGGATTCATTTAGGGAGAAAAGCAAATACGGCCTGAGGAGGCTGGATTTCGGAGATTCTGTGATACACATAAAGAAGGGGGAGCATATCTACATAGCTGTTGTCTTGGTGGGGGATGAGCCGCAGGATCTGGAAGAGACCCTGGAAAATATGGTCTCTCGAATCGAATCCAAATATGGTGAGATTCTTGAGGATTGGGACGGTGATATGGAACAACTGAGGGGAATAAAAGACATAATGGACGAACTTATGAGGTGAAAAGAGGCCAGTATTACTTGATAAAGTCATTAATTCTGGTTTGTAATAATATTTTCCCTGACACACATTCTTTTTGTCTAAAAAAATCGATTTTATTACGATCATCTCCTCCACAAATTTCAACCAGATTCCTCTCGAACCATGAAATGTATCTTTTCTTCCCCATATTCTTCATGATCAATGCTGTCTTGGCTGTCTCGTGGACAAGACCACGGTATTCCTTTCTAATGAATCCTCTGTCATCTAAAAGTCTTTTTGGGACCTTAACATAATTTGGAGCCTCATCACAGAACTTTAATTCCCTGGCCATGGTATAGATGTCGCAGCTTCTTTCCCCTTTGGGTACATCTCCAGCCTCCTGCAGAAGATGTGTAAGCTCATGGCCTATAACATAATAGCTAACGTTCCTGCTCCTGAAAAATACGGCCTTTCCTTTCAAGTCAGCCTTCCCATCGGCATTGACCGTGATTCCCACCTTTACAGTTTCACAAGCAAGCTCAGGAAAGTAGTTTCTTGCCTCATACAGTCTCTTTAAAAATCTAGACTGGCCTTTCTTTTTAGCAAACTTCCTGGTAAAAGTCCATCTATTCCCATCCGAGTGCATCCAATGGGGGTATTGGTTTTGCCTGCTAAAATGTTTTCGGATTTTTCGCTACCTGTCTTCTCCCTCCTCGATTCCCTTCACCAGTGAAACCAAAGTGGAGTTAATTGGGACCTCAATCCCGTTTTTCTTCCCGATCTCGACAATTCTCCCGTTAATGGAATCTATCTCTGTCCTCCTTCCCAATTCTATATCCTGTAACATACTGGATTTATTACCCGCGGTGAGTCTTGCAACATTCTTGGTTTTTTCTATGACATCGCATCCAAGAAGATCCACACCCTCGGCATTCGCCACATCGATGCATTCCAGGCATGTCCTTTCTAGTAGCCTGGTGAGATACGGAATTTCGAGAAGATAACCGTTCTTTAACTTGGTAATAGCGGTTAGTGGGTTGATACCAGCATTTACTATGCCCTTCACCCAGATTTCACTTGGTATGTTTCCGCTTACTTTGGTTTCCATACCCACAGAGGTTAGAGCCTTCGCAATTTCCTTGATTCTTTCGGTCTCTTTGCCATTCATCTCTCCTATTATGGTTTCCCCGATCCCTGCGTGATGCACATGGCCAGGCCCCACAAAGGTAATACCGTGACTTGTCACACCACCTAGGGTCCTTTCTTCCCCTATTATCTTAGCAATTCTAATTTCGTTTTCCAACCCATTTTGAAGGGATAGAACAGCAAAAGTCTGGCCAACGATTTTTTTAATGATGTCCATTGCCGAATCAGTGTCATAGGATTTCACAGCCAAAATGATAAGATCGTATTCCTCACCTTCTAATGCCTTGGAATTGTCCACCGCCTTTACCTTCGTGGTAAGTTCGGTAATCCCTGTTATTCTGATCCCATCTTCTTTTATAGCTTTTATCTTCTTTTCCCTTCCATAAAGTGTGACATTATATTTTTGGGAAAACACACCTGCGAGAAAGGTGCCCATTGCCCCAGCACCGAAGATAAGTATTCTCATGTAAACCATCCACAACTGTCTTTCATTATTAAGATGTTTAAATATAGAGGTTCATCATATATGAGTATCTCCCTGCTAGATGAGCCTCAATATGCGAAAGTAGATATGCCCTCAAAATTAATAAACTCTCCCCCCATTTGGAAAAAGATTTATTGAGTCAATTCCATACTGCGAATATGACATTCAGGGCTTTTATAGCAGTTGAAGTTGAAGTGGGAACCAAACTCGAGGAATTCTGGAACAAACTAAAAGAAAGCAATGCCCAGCTCAAACTTGTAGAACCTGAGAACATTCATCTGACTTTAAAATTCCTTGGGGACACAGACGAGGCTAAGATCGGGGATATCGAAAGTGCTATGTCTTTGAGCATCGAGGGTGTGGAACCTTTTACTATGGAGATGATAGGCACAGGGGCATTTCCAAATCCCAATTATATGAAGGTAATCTGGGTGGGTTTGGAGGGTGCTGATTCACTGGTAAAGATCGCCAAAGCATTGAATTCGGAGCTTTCAAAACATGGATTCAAAAGAGAGAAAAAAGGCTTTCGACCCCATGTTACTTTGGCCAGGGTCAAAGGTCCAAGGAACAAGCAAATCCTAGGTGACATTCTAAAAGAATACCAGGATGTGGTCTTTGGTACACAAAAGGTGGAGGGAATTAAGCTGAAGAAGAGCGTGCTCTCAAGAGAGGGACCCACATACATCACAGTAAAAGAAGTTAAACTTCTGGGGACCTGAAATCCAAAACTCCTCGAAATACTGGTCTA
>CP070751.1:1996685-2007852 GCA_020348445.1 Thermoplasmata archaeon | reverse complement strand
AAGGATGTTGTTCTCTTATATGTGGGGCGTTTATCCCCTGATAAGAACGTAGAACGGGTTATAAAGGAATTCAGGGCTATCAATAGAAGGGATGTGAAACTTATCATCGTTGGATATGGATCAGATAGGGGTAGGTTAGAGAGAATGGCAAACGGGTTGGGTTTAGAAAAGGACATTATATTCGCTGGTCCAAGAAATGATGTCGAGAGATTCTATTCCATAGCGGACGTATTTGTTTCTCCTTCGAAGCATGAGCCCTTTGGACAGGTGATATTAGAAGCTATGGCAGCTGGACTGCCGTGTATTGCTTTCAGAAAGGTTGTGCCCGAGTATGAAGTTGCCGCTGAGGAAATGATAGAGAATGGCGTAACTGGCTACTGTGCAGATCCGTGCGATAAAAATGAATTCAGGGAAAGATTATTATTTCTCATAGACCACCCGGATATCCGGAGGGAAATGGGGGAAGCGGGCAGAAAACGCTGCAGAGGGAAGTTCACCTGGGAGAATCATGTGAGCACGTTACTCGATCTGATGGAGATTCGCTCGGCGGAAAAGGGAAGTTAGGCAACGTTCTTTGAGTCGCACGAGGGGCCAAATGGGTTGTAGGTAAAGCAGATGTTCGGTTACCAACTCTATTATTCAACAACAAGGTCTCAACCGAAACAGAACGGCTTTTTCTACAAAATCTACGGAGTTATCCATGTGGAGGAGAGGATCAGATTTTTGCATGTTAGTAAGTTGGTAAAACAAAGGATAGATTCACCAATGGAGATCCTGGACGTTGGATCAGGTAATGGAAATTATGCCTTCTACTTGGGGAAATCATTCCCGGCAGGCAGGATAATAGGTGTTGATATTTCTAAGGAAAACATGGATACCGCTTCTCTAATCATTAATGTTAGCCGATGTGTATTTGGAAAATAAGAGGGGGTATGGTTTTTTGGTGCATTACGTGAAAGAAGGAATGTAGACGATAACGATGCTACATTCGCAACGAAATCGATGATAAAAGATCATTTAATCGTCTTTTTCCCCTTAGTAGACTGGGATGCACCATGGCAGAGATATCAGCATTTGGCCAAGGTTTTTTCGAGGCACAATAGGGTCATTTACTGTGAGCCCCCCCATTCAATCGGATACCTCGTAAGAAGAATCGCCACATTGCGGAAGAAAGTAACACGTTTTGGCCTAAAGAAGAGGGTAAATGAGAACCTTTTCGTTCTCCAACCACCTCCTATTCTCCCTCTCGGAACCGCGAGCCATATCGTCAATTGCATAAATCAATTCATCATCTCATGGATAGTGAGGATTTCCACCAGGGGTTTTGATGAGAGACGGAAGCTTTGCCTCTGGATTAGCGATGCCATTCATTACCCGCTGATACAGCGGCTCAAACCAAAAATATCCGTGTATGACTGTACCGATGCGTTCTTCTTTCGGGATTCCAGGAGACAGGCGTATCATGACCAGCTGAGGCATAGAACGATGAGGGATAGCAGTATCTCCTTTTTCACGTCTCGACTATATTTTGAGGAGGGACGGAGATATTCTGATAACTGCCACTATGTACCAAATGGAGTTGATATCGGAAATTTCAGGAAAAGGCACTATCCGGTCCCGGAGGAAATGACAGACATTAGGAGGCCCATCCTCGGTTTTGTAGGGAGTCTTGATTCCAGGATCGATCTGGAGCTCATAAAGGAGATTCTGCGCACAAGGGAAGATGTTTCCTTGGTTTTCGTAGGACCTGTAATCGAAGATTCTTGCGAACTGGATTTTCATGACCGGGTCTTTTTGTTAGGAAAAAAAAGCTTCAGGGAAATCCCATATTTCATCAAACAATTCGATGTTGCGTTGATACCGTACATACCGGAAAGGGCACAAGCTGTTTACCCCGTTAAACTACATGAGTATTTAATTTTAGGCAAGCCAGTGGTGTCCACGAATATAAATGAGATAACGCAGTTTTCCGAAATCGTATACGTAGCCGATAACCGATATGAATTCATAGAGAAGATACAATTGGCCCTAGATAATCATGATAGAGATAGAGAGGGGAAGAGGATTCAAACTGCACTCAAAAACACCTGGACAGATAGGTTGAAAAAGATAAACAGGCAGCTCCGAAAGCTGGCCTAATGCGACCAGGGACTGAGTCAGGGATAAGATCCGTAGTTGGCAGAGGGAAACTTGGATACCACGGAATTATTGAAAAGTAGGGAGAAGTTCTTTCAGTTTCTGGGCTCCGAAATCCCTTTTTTTGGGGATGGTGGAGAAGATATCAATGAGAAAAAGTATATCGTGGACAATTATGGGAGGATTCTTGAGACGGTAAGGGTCTTGAATCGGTATTTGAAGGCGAATGATAGATTACTCGACCTTGGTGTCTACCCGGGACATATTGCACTAGTACTCTTAAAAAAGATTAACGTGCGTGTGTATGGTGTTGCCTTAACTACGTCGGAAGTTTTTGAAAGCAAGATGAGAAGGAGTCAAATAGATATCATTAAATCAGATCTTGACAGGCAAGACCTTTCGTTCAATGACGAGACATTTCATGTTGTCCTCTGCTCGGAAGTCATCGAGCACCTGGACAGTCCCTCACGTTTAATAGGAGAAGTGCATAGAATTCTGGTAGATAATGGTATCCTAATCCTCACCACCCCCAATATAGCCAGGATAAGAAATCGCATACGGTTTTTTTTTCACGGTGTATCTCCAAATATCTGTCCAGCGGGGGAATACGATCCTTTTTCAAGCCACGAATGGCTCCACTTTCGAGAATATACTCTCGATGAGATCAGAGGACTACTTGTGGGGAATAAGTTTCAGGTTGTGGAATCGAAATACATGATAAATCAACATTTCGATGAAAATCACCTTAGGACTATGGTAAAAGCCTTGATGCCGGGAAGCCTGAGAAGGGGCATTATTGTAGTGGCCCAAAAAGGCGGTTGAAATGAAATATGAAGTACTTTAACTACGGCACGAGCATAATCGACAAGGTTTTGCGTTTGGTCAGCCCTGGCAAATGGGGGGGAAAGGCCAGACTGAGGTGGCCATGGCTTTTTTCCCTCAATGGAGCTCCGGTGAGCCTTGGCATTGAGGTAACCAATTCATGCAACCTCAGGTGTCTCATGTGTCATCGGGAGGTAATGACCAGGGAAGTAGGGTTTATGGATTTCGATTTGTTCAAGGAATGTGCTCGGCAGGGAATTGAGATGGGCGTGAAAATGATCGTTCCGTTCAATTACGGGGAATCACTACTCCATCCAAAATTGGTCGACATGGTCGAATATGTGAAATCCCTGTCAAAGTACACCCTAGTCAAGGTCAATACCAATGGGATGCTGATGACCGGGGAGTATGCAAAGGCACTGGTTAACGCAGGAATTGATGAAATAACATTTTCGCTCGAGGGCTGTACAAAAGAAAGCCACGAGGAAATCGCAATAGGTTCGAAGTATGAGAGGGTATTGGCCAATTTAATGAATTTGATCGACATGAAAAAGGGGAACGAAAAACCTCAGATTAGGGTTTGTATGGTGAGAATGGAGGAGACGGCATCCGCACTGAAGCAGTTCACAAGACGATGGCAACCCCTTGTAGATGCTATCACCATACACGATGTGAATACCGGATATGGGACGCTCAAGGACAGAAGGGTTGAAAAGAGACCTTTAGAGAGAAGAGTGCCCTGCCGGGAACTGTGGCTAAAATTACAGACCCTTTGGAATGGAGATGTCACTGTCTGTTGTGTAGATTACGACGGAATACTGAAAATTGGCAATATTCAGAATGAAACGTTAAATGAGCTGTGGTTTGGATCAATAATTAACAGATTGAGAGAGATCCATAGAAACAGAGAGTTTGAAAAAATCCCGATTTGTAATCGATGTGATAGTGATAATTATTTATGACCAAGCCTAATTAATCCTAAAGATGAGCTCCTCATCCCGTCTAATGACAATATTAGATTTTTTGCTCCAGCGACAACCGAGAAAAGGTTTACTTGCGTTTTCTGCTATTCTTTTTAATATTATTTCCTTATTTTTGTTTTTAAAATTAGTCGAGGACAACCTATTTAAACTTGATAAGAACCAAACCACTTTCATTTTTTTATGTGTATCTTTTCTTGCTATCTTAACCTTCTCTACCATCAGTTCATTATTCTTTGCGAAGATGAAAAGGGTTTCATTTCTTGACGCTCATTATCAGGATGGACTTAGTTATATTTCGGGAGTTATACTACTTTTGTACATTCCCGTTTTTCTTTATGGAGCAAGTCATACTGCATTTCACAGGAATATTCTCATTTTTGTCTTGTTTACTTGGTTAATTTGCACAATATCTGTTAAGATAATTCTGTTTAGCCCAATTTCTAAATTAGAAAAGATAGGTCTTGAGCTACGAAAAAGAATGAAATGGATACTCGCAGGATGCATAGGCATTTATATAATTTGCTTGTTTGGGTTAGGCTTAAGGAAATACTTGGTTTTTGGAGGTTATGGATATGATGATGCCGGGTTTTACAGGTTTTTTCTGAATGTTTCAAAAGGATTATGGTTTCATGAAATTTATGATGGAGGTTACCTGTTTTCATGGCATATAGACTTTATGATCTATCCGTTCGCTGCGTTATTCTCAATTTGGCCAAATATCAATACATTTTTATTAATAAAAACGCTAATGATAGGTCTTTCGGCCATTCCATTATACTTAATAATCAAGGATGACCATAACCCGATATCACTTATGCTAGTTGTTTTGTCATATCTGTTGTTTCATCAGATAGCCGGTACGAGTGTGTTAGATTTTCATGAAGTTATTTTAGCTCCTTTTTTTCTATTATTTACTTTTTATTTTTATCAGAAAGAAAAATTCAATTTATTTATACTATTTATGTTTTTGAGTCTCTCAATAAAGGAGAATATTTCCTTAGTTATTATCATGTTCTTCGTCTATGGATTGATGCAGAGGAGGAGTAAGAAGTGGCTTCTTCCGCCGTTAATTGCTGGAAGCGTATGGTTATTTGTTACAATCAAGATTCTATTACCTTATTTCGGCTCTAAATTATATATTCATCCAGAGGGTTTCCAAAATATACTGGCTCACGTGAAGCAACCGTTCAATATCATTAAGACATTCCTTAAACCTAAAATTTTGGCGTTAATATACACTTTTTTGCAGCCATTCTTATTTATTTTCCTTTTTTTTTCCCGAAAGATCATATTTGTTATTCCTTGGTTCTTACTGGTGATATTTGAGGGAAGGAACCCTCAGATTCGCACTTGGCATTTTCTTATATTAGTGGGTTTTGCTTTCCTTGCATACTCGTCTTCTCTTGTTAAGTTGAAAGAAAGGTTTAAGAGTGAAAAGATTGTGCTTATTGTGGCAACGATGGTCTTTTTCATAAACGTTTCAAGCTTACCATATTGGTTTAGGTGGGAGGAGCTTAAGCCTAAGGCATATATTGATGCCCAGCGAAGAGCAATTCAATTGATTCCAGAAGATGCTTCAGTTTGCGCCCCAGAATATATGCTTTCTTACCTTGCAGATAGGAGAATATTATATAGTGAAGTTGGATTTAAGGAGGAATTGAGTGAGGATATTGATTTCATTATTTTTGATAGTCACATCAGCAGGTATTTTATTGAATATTTAAAGGTAGATGTCACTCCTAGGTTTATAAAAGAACTTAGAGAACTAGCTCCTGCTGGGAGAGATTATATGGGATATAGGGCGTACTGGAAAGAGGAAGGAATATATGTATATATCAACAAACGCTACGGGGTTTTAGGACAGAACTAAGATCATGAAAATATTAAGCATATCTCATTCGTGCGTTATTGAGGAATATCAAAGGAGAATGGTCGAAGTTGCCAAGTACCCCAACGTAGAATTGACTTTGCTAGTTCCTCAGCATTGGTTACAGTTTAATAAGATCGTAAGTTTGGAAAAGGATAGCGATGAAAACTACCTAGTAATATCTAATGAACCCATAACTTGGGGCTTTAAACAGAATGCCTTTCGGAATGTGACACACATCTATCCTGGCATTAGGCAACTATTGAAAAGGGTAGAACCGGATATTGTTGAACTTTGGGAGGAGCCTTTTTCCGCTGTAACTGCACACACGATCTTTTGGATAAAGAGAACTGTTCCCAAAGCAAGGGTCATATTCTTCTCCGCGCAGAACGTTTTCAAAAGGTATCCACCGCCCTTTTGGGCATTTGAAAAATACACGTATGAAAACGCTCATTTTGCTTTCCTCATGAATAAGGAAGTAATTGGAGTGGTAAGGAGGAAGGGCTATGAGAGGGAATTCGCTGTTTTACCTCTCGGCGTTGATACGGATATTTTTCGTAAGAAAGACGTGTCCTCCCTTAAGAAGGGACTGGGGATTAGAGATTTTGTGGTTGGATTCGTTGGAAAGATCACGAGGCAGAAGGGAATATTGCATCTCATCGAGGCGGTTTCTCGAATCAGCAAGAAGGTTCAACTCCTCATTGTTGGTGATGGTGAATTAAGAGATGAGGCAGAACAACTGATAGATGGAGTAGGGCTTCGGCAACAAACGATTTTCCTCGAAGGCGTTCTGCATTCCGAAATCCCAGATTATCTGAATTGCATCGATATCTTGGTTTTCCCTTCCATCACTCTCCCTCACGTGAAGGAACAGTTTGGCAGGGTAATTATCGAGGCCATGGCGTGCGGGGTACCGGTCATAGGCTCTGATTCCGGGGAGATCCCTTCTACTATCGACGAAGCAGGGCTCATTTTCAAGGAGGGAGATGTGAAGGGTCTGAAGGAAAAAATTGAGTGCCTGATGAGTAACCGAAACCTCAGGAGTCTCCTTGCGAAAAAGGGAAAAAAGAGGGTGACGGAACATTTCACCTGGAAAAAGATTGCGGAGGCCCAATACCAGGTCTACAGGGAGTTGATGAGCTGAAACCATGAGCTACCAGATCCTAAATCCCTACAAGCGAAGAATTGTTTCTCTTCTGGATACTGTCGGGGGACTCCTTCTCAGGAGGCAGAACGAGAAATCCTTCGGCGTCCCAGGATCAGTTCTCCTTATTCGGTTGGATCATTTGGGAGATGTGCTTCTGACAACCCCTGCCGTCCGATCCCTTAAACAGCAATTTCACCATCCCCGAATTACCATGGTAGTCAGAGAATGGTCTTTCGAAGTCGTAAAGAGCAACCCCTATATTGATAGGGTTATTGTTATTAACCCCTTTTGGACGGTTCCGGATCAAGAGGATTCGAAAACAGTAGGGGTTACCGGTATTTATCAGTTGATTCGTCGACTAAGGCGGGAATGTTTCGACCTGGCCAT
This sequence comes from Thermoplasmata archaeon, assembly GCA_020348445.1. Taxonomy (GTDB): domain Archaea; phylum Thermoplasmatota; class Thermoplasmata. The sequence continues at coordinate 2,000,510 of CP070751.1, read as the reverse complement.
CGATTTCAAGGGGGATTTTCGGAACATCTTGATTGCCTATCTCTCAGGGGCGAAGCGAACGATTAGTTACGCCGTCCGAGGAGGAGGATTTCTCCTCACCGATCGTGTCCCCTACGAATCGGAGATCCATGAAATCGATAAGAACCTGAAATTGTTGACTCCCCTTGGAATTCATTTTGAAGATAGCCATATGGAGTTATTCATTAATGGTGAAGACAAGACCATGGTTGAGCAAATCTTTGCTCAAGAGGGAATCGATTTAAACCGAAAAGCTATTGCCCTCCATTATGGCGGCGCCTCACGATATAAGCGTTGGGATACGAAAAAATTCATTATCCTTGCCCGAAGGCTAACCGAGAACAATTCAACCAATGTCCTTATGTTCGGCGGACCTTACGAAAAAGCTTCTCAATTAGGAGAGAAACCGGGGAAAGGTATCTTTACTATGCCGGGCATGACAATTTGCCAGATGGCTGCGGCATTCAAGAGATGTGACCTATTAGTGTGCAATGATTCAGGTCCCATGCATATAGGTTTGGCAGTCGGGATACCAACTGTGGCTATTTTCGGTCCGACCTTCCCAGATAGGTTTGGCCCAAGGGACTTGAAAAGGAATCGGGTGGTTCGTTCACAGCTATCATGTAGCCCATGTTGGCACCCGGATAAATCCATCGACTGCAAGGAAATGAATTGCCTCAAGCGGATAGAAGTAGATGAAGTCCTTGCTACAATAGATGACTTAATTAAGGAATCTAGGAATATCGAAAATTAATAGCATTAGGATTCCCATAGCAATATCAGCCATTCAAAATTGTACACAATCCTGACGTATCACACTATCGGAGATCATAAGGATATTTTACCCGCGGGGATAAATACTCCAATTGAGGTTTTCCGCTCCCATATGGATTATTTATCTGAACATCATTACAGGGTTGCTCCCCTAGAAGAGATAGTTAATGGTGTTATCCACAGCCAAAAAGTAAATAGTAAAACACTCGCCATTACCTTTGACGACGGCTATGAGGATCATTTTCTCTATGCCTATCCCGTTCTCGAAAAGTATAGCTTTCCCGCAACAATCTTCTTGACTGTTAATCGGATTAATGGTTATTGGGAGAGCGAAAAGGCCTTAGGGGGTAAGATCAAGGGACTTTCCAGAGATCAAATACTAAAGATGCAAAATGCAGGACTTATTCAATTTGGGTCCCATGGTTACTCTCATAACAATCTCCTAGCCGCTAATGAAGAAGAACAGAGCATTGAAATACGGGGATCGAAGTTATATTTAGAAGATCTGTTGAGTGAAGATGTTCCTTTCATCTCCTATCCCTTCGGGGCTTGTGACGATGGCGTAAAGAACATCGTAAAGGAAGCTGGATATCAGGCAGGATTTACCATTTGGAATAGAAAACCGGATATCTATTCCATTCCAAGGATTCCCTTGCATACCAATGATGGTTCCAGAAGGTTTCGCTTTAAGATCTCCCCTTTCTATTATCCTGCCAAATCCTTTTTCAGATTTGTATAGATAAAAACTGACTCTTTTCAACATTGCATCTTCTCTTATCAGGGGTCTCTCTCCATTGAAAATACTCCAAGTCGCATACAAATCCGAGATATCTGGAGGTGAAAAGGTTCTATTGAACCTCGCCAAGCATTTAAGAAAGAGAGGGCATCATCTCTTAGTTGCCTGTCCGTCTCATGGGCCGTTGGTTAAGGTCCTACGACGAGAGGGCATAGAGGTTGAGATTATTCCTATCAAGAAGACCTATGATTTAATGGGAGCATTTCGGCTAAGCAATCTTATCCTTCGGGAAGAGGTTCAAATCCTGCACACCCATGGAATGCTTGTCAATGTGGTGGGGAGGATTGCCTCTAAGGTCGCACATGTTCCCATCTCCATCTCCACGGTCCATTTAACGAGAGAATTGGCTAGTGGCGGGAGGGCCAAAAATATTCGACAACGGCTGAAGGGGAAGTACTATCAGTCATTGGATAATTTCACCGCTCAATTCAATGATCGAATCGTTGCTGTCTCAGAGTCAGTAAAATGGGACCTGATCAGTCAGGGAGTGAGTCCGGGAAAAATTGTGGTCATCAAAAACGGGATAGAATTTGATGGATATCAAAATCCTTTGGATGGGAAAAATAGTCGAACAAGAAAGAAAAGAGAATTGAATCTGGGCGATGGTCCCGTTGTGGGAACGATTACAAGGCTCTCTAAACAAAAAGATGTACACACCCTCTTATACGCAATGTCCAACGTTGTAGCGGATTATCCAGGCGTCAAATGCTTGATCATAGGAGGTGGGGAGCAGAGAGGAGACCTGGAAGATCTAAGTCGCCGATTGGGGTTAAACGGAGATGTTACCTTTTTGGGATACCGAGAAGATGCCAGGGAGATCTTGGATTTCTTTGATATCTTTGTTCTTTCCTCTTTATGGGAAGGTTTGCCTTTGGTGGTTTTGGAGGCCATGGCAGCGTCCAAGCCCATAGTTGCGACCCGAGTCCCCGGAACCGCGGAAGCCGTCGTTGATGGCAAAACCGGCATGTTAGTTCCTCTACGGAATAGTGAACGGCTTGCTGAATCGATCAAGAGGTTATTGGAGAATAAAAACCTCTCTCAAAGCATGGGGAAGGCTGGGAGACGAAGGGTGAGTAAGCACTTTAGGCTGGATAAAATGATAGATGAAACGGAAAAGCTATATTTTGATCTGATGAGATCCAAAAAGAAAGAACTGAGGTCGAATTCAGCTTGAAACACAAGATACTTTACTTAAACCCTTCCTCTCAACTTGGAGGCGCGGAGAAGAGTCTGTTAGATTTGTTAAGGCTTTTAAATAAGGAAAAGCACCATCCCATTATCAGTTGTCCCGCCCAGGGTAAATTTGTCGAGGAATTGCGGAAGATAGGGGTTGAGATAGAGATCGTACCCTATCATCGAAGGATATTAGAGCTGAGCAGAAAAGGGAATGGTCTTCAGCTATTCGCCCTCCCATTTTTCTCTTGGTGGTTTACCCCTACTATTCTGACTTTGAAGAACCTCATCAAAGATAAAGGCGTGCATCTTATCGTTACCAATGGGATTAAATGCCATTTCATCGGTTCGGTTATTTCTCTCATTACCAAGACACCATTGATTTGGCATGTGAGGGATTTAATAGAAACGTTCTGGTTGAAATGGATGTTACGGTCAATGGGACATCTATTCCCGGATAAGATTATTACCAATTCGCGTGCAGTCGGAGGTATCTTCCCCGAAAATGGGAGAAAGGAGACCGTCTATAACGGGATTGACCTCTCCCTTTTTGCCCCAGCCTTAGGTGGAGAGAAGGCACGCTCCAGGTTGAATATAGGTAAAGAAACAAAGCTGATTGGGACAATAGGTCATCTCGCTCCTCTAAAGGGATTTGAAGAACTTATAGAGGCAATAGGTACGGTGATTAATGAAGGGTTTGATGTTAAATTGGCAATAGTGGGAGAAGCCATTTATCCGAATTCCCAGAGCTACAAACAAGATCTTTTGTCGCTGGTACATTCAATGGGTTTGAAAGATAGAATCATTTTCACGGGATTTAGTGAGAATATTCCAGAGTTCCTGGCTTCTTTTGATATCTTTGTGCTTCCATCGCGCATCGAGGGCTTTGGTAGGGTAAACCTTGAAGCTATGGCAATGGGGAAGCCCGTTATTTCAACGAATGTCGGGGGAATTCCAGAGGTCGTCCAGGACGGTGTTACGGGTATTTTGGTTACGCCAAAAGATTCAAAAGCCTTAGCCCATGCTATCATAAGAGTTTTCAATGACTCCCAGCTAGGAAAGTC
>CP070751.1:1995568-1996585 GCA_020348445.1 Thermoplasmata archaeon | reverse complement strand
GGCCAGGCGATAAATCCGGTCGCCCTTTTCGTGGAAATCATCATAGCTTATCTCATTGACCACATACATCAGCATCAGAAGACAAACCGTCATCCCGATAGCTAATCCAAAAATGTTGATAAAAGAATATCCTTTGTGCCTTTTGATGTTTCGAAGGGCTATTGTTATATAATTTTTAAACATGGACACACCTCCAAAAACGGCTTCCATAAAAAGAGGCACGACGATAATGACAAATTGGAAGGCCTGGTTGAGTTCTGCTCTGATTCGACCTTTTTCCTTCATGTCCTGGTCAAATCGGTACTCCATGTCTTCGATGACAGAAGAACACATTATCTCGTCTGTGATTAGAGAAAGAACTCCTTTGGCGAGTCGGAAAAACATATTTGTACGCACTGTATTCCTGGAAGAGTATTTACTTTAACTCAGGGACGTTCGCCCACATAACCCTGTTCAACAATTGGATGGCCTGTAGTCTTTCTTTTCCCACAGGTGTGAGTGTGTAATATATGCGGGGTCTTCCTCTCTGATCACTGACATTATCAGCGATTGTTGTCTTGACATAACCGTTTTTCCTCAGCCGGCTCAAATAGCCATAGATAGCTCCAGAAAGCCATTTGACACCTGTATCATTCTCGACCTGTTCTCTTATAGATATACCATAGGCATTTTCACCCAATTTCCAGATGGCCAAAAGCAAAATCTCTTCGATCCTCGATAAAAATTGCATCAGATTTTTCTCCTAATAATATACGTTTTATAGTATATTTATATTAGTATATTTTACATAGCATGTCAAGGGACAAATACTGGTAGAAGATTTATTTCCTGAGAAGAAAAAACCGTGAAAGTTGATCTTCTGCCTGAAGGTCAGGATGACGTCCGTTCCCCGGATGATAAACTCATTACCAGAGAGAACCTTGAAGGCGAGTAATCATCCTCTCTGATGAGACTATAAAACTCACTCTCTTTCACTCATACTGCAGGGAATCCACCAGGTTCGCCAGCGCCGCCCTG
>CP070751.1:1994450-1995468 GCA_020348445.1 Thermoplasmata archaeon | reverse complement strand
GGCCAGGCGATAAATCCGGTCGCCCTTTTCGTGGAAATCATCATAGCTTATCTCATTGACCACATACATCAGCATCAGAAGACAAACCGTCATCCCGATGGCTAATCCAAAGATATTGATAAAAGAGTATCCTTTGTGCCTTTTGATGCTGCGAAAGGCTATTTTTAAATAATTTTTGAACATAGACACACCTCCAAAAACGGCCTCAATGAAAAGAGGCACGACGATAATGACAAATTGGAACGCCTGGCTGAGAGCGGCTCTGATTCGCCCTTTTTCCTTGATGTCCTGGGAAAAGCGGTACTCCATGTCTTCGATGATAGAAGAACACATTATCTCATCAGTGATTAGAGAAAGAATTCCTTTGGCGAATCGGGAAAACATATTTTTAGACACTGTATTCTAGGAAGAGTATTTACTTGACCTCAGGGACGTTCGCCCACATGACCCTGGTCAATGATTGGATGGCCTGTAGTCTTTCTTTTCCCACGGGTGTGAGTTGGTAATATATGCGGGGTCTTCCTCTCTGACCGCCGACATTATCAGCGATTACTGTCTTGACATAACCGTTTTTCCTCAGACGGCTTAAGGAGCCATAGATTGCTCCCGAAAGCCATTTGATACCTGTATCATTCTCGACCTGTTCTCTAATTGATATCCCATAGGCATTTTCATCCAATTTCCAGATGGCCAAAAGCAATATCTCTTCGATCCTCGATAAAAATTGCATCGGATTTCCTCTTTAATAATATACGTTTTATAGTATATTTATATTAGTATATTTTGTATAGCATGTCAAGGGGAAAAATAAGGTAAGAAGATTTATTTCCTGAGAAGAAAAAACCGTGAAAGTTGATCTTCTGCCTGAAGGTCAGGATGACGTCCATTCTCCAGATGATAAGCTCATTACCAGAGAGAGCCTTGAAGGCGAGTAATCATCCTCTCTGATGAGACTATAAAACTCACTCTCTTTCACTCATACTGCAGGGAATCCACCAGGTTCGCCAGCGCCGCCCTG
>CP070751.1:1993323-1994350 GCA_020348445.1 Thermoplasmata archaeon | reverse complement strand
CAATTCAAGCAAATCGCCAGCCTTATAAAATAAACTTTTCTTCTTTATGTTCAGAACTCCTGAGCTTTAATTCGTATTTTCTGTAGGTAGTGATAAAATGGGGCAATCAAGCCGAAGCCATAAATCAGAACATCAACCAGCTTGCTACTGAAAAGGGTATCATCTATCTTTCTATTGCAAACCAAATACATATTCTTTCTCTGGTACCAGTTCTGGATTTTTTCAGGCTTGTTCTTGTCGATTATTCTCTTGTATTTCTCGCCTTCCAGAATAAAAGTCTTTTGTTTTGCAAAAAAGGAAATCGCCTTCAAAAATTCTTTAGGATTCTCATCAATCATCTCTCGAAATCTGCTCATTATAGCCGGTGCAGCATTATAAAATCCCATCCCATATCGATATGAATCTACAGACAGCTCAAAGAAATAGCCGCTAACGAGCGTTGTCCAATCCTTCTTTTGATTCTTAAACGTAAACCACGCAGTGCTTCTGAAAGGTGATTTGTCTTTGGAAAATCTCGTATCACGATAAATCCTTGAAATAGTCTTGTTCACTGAAGGGGTGATTTCAAAATAAGGGTCAATATCCAGCATAAAATCCCCCAAATCCGTAACCAAGTCCCGCAATGGTTGCAGAACATATTCTTCAAAGTTGGCCCTGTGTGCCTGGAACCAGGCCTTGTTATTGTTCGCCTTAAGGCCTCGAAGGAATTTTAATGTCCTGGGCGAAAATCCCTTAAATTTTCTCTCTTCCCGCTCGGTCATGCTTTTAGCCGTCCTTCATTAAATTAGCATTGGCCTCAAATTCTATCAGGTTATTAAGGATTAGCTCTAAATCCTTTTCGAAGCGGACAATTTGACTTTTTGAAAATCCTTTATAGAACAGCCTTGTCATTTCTTCTGAAACTTCGACGTATTTTTTCTCCATTTTTCTGTCTTTTTCCGTGCGTTTTATCAGGATTTTCCGTCTGTCTTTTTTAGAGCGTTGTCGCCTGACGTATCCCATCCTTTCGAGCCTGTCGAGCATGCTT
>CP070751.1:1992187-1993223 GCA_020348445.1 Thermoplasmata archaeon | reverse complement strand
TGAGGCGAGCGCTGAGTAATCTTCTCCATCCCAAGCCCGTACCTTGAAATGCCATTCTTCTCCTTTGGTAGTGTTGCCTGCTCCAACAAGGGTTGTATTTGCTAAAGCTATCTGTTCTAATCCACCCTGGTACCAAGTGATGATAAAGGTCAGACCATCGCCATCCACATCAGTATCATTCCAACTGGCGACTAAGTCATCAACAGTCGTTGGAGTAGCTGTGATTTCAAGGTTATTCACTTCAGGGGCGGAGTTAAGAATCGTTGTTTCAGGCGATTTTTCTTCAGTTGAGTAATTATTCCCATCAAACGCAGTAATGTTGAAGTACCATGTCTCCCCCTTTGTGGTCCCGCTAGAGGGAACCGTATCCAAATCATTGTAGGTAGATTGAAGGCCTTGACCCACAATATACCATCTTATGGTATAACTCAGACTATCTCCGTCTGCATCCCACTCATCCCAATTTGCTACTAAAGCATCTGTAGTTACAGGATTGGTCGTGATGGTTAAGTTTTCGATGATTGGGACACTATTTAGGATTTGGACGTGGGGTGATTCTTTGGTCGATGAATTTGTTTCTCCATCGTACGCTGTAACGGTATACCACCAAAATTCGGTTTTACTGGTATTTCCCGATTTAATGGTTGTTTGATTCTCCAACGTACTGATCTTTTGCCCATTTTTGAACCACTCTATAATGAAGAGAAGAGATCCACTATCTGCTGGATCCTCATCGAAAGAGTCGAAAGTAGCCACAAGGTCAGTTATTGTTGTCGGATTGGCAATCAGGGTCAGGTTCTCAACAATGGGTGCTGTATTGAGAATGGTAACATTGTACCCTAACGAGGTCATTAGAGAAGAGGCTGTCCCATCGTGAATTTGGACCGAGAAAGACCATAGTTGGCCTTTGGTAGTATTCCCTGCTCCAATAGTGGTTTCATTCTCAAGCAGTGGTTGTTCAATACCATTTAAAAACCAGATCACCGTGTTGGTGAGTGTATCCCCCGTATCATTGTCTGAGGAAACCCAGGAGGCG
>CP070751.1:1991043-1992087 GCA_020348445.1 Thermoplasmata archaeon | reverse complement strand
GAAGGGCGTTTCTTATAAAGCTTGCGATAGGGAGAGGTTAGAATGAATTCCAAGATTGAAAGTATAATTTTGTGTGTGGTTATGGTAGCTTCTATTTCTGCACCAATTACTATAGATGTGGGGGAACCGGATTCATGTTCGAGTGGGGGTGGAGGAGGTCTTGCTGATTCTCCATGGCCGATGTTCCGGCAGAATGTCAGGCATACTGGGCTTAGTCCTTATGATACTAGTGAGAATCTTGGTACTGAGAAATGGAATTTCATGACCGGTAACATCATAACCTCCTCAGCTACAATTGGGGCCGATGGTACGATTTATGTCGGTTCACATGATAATAAATTGTATGCAATAAACTCGGACGGAACCCAAAAATGGAATTTTACTACCGGATATTTTATATTATCGACGGCAGCAATTGCTTTTGATGGTACGATCTATGTCGGTTCTCATGATTATAAACTGTATGCCATAAATCCAGATGGAACCCAAAAATGGAATTTCACAACCGACTATTACTTGTATTCATCACCAGCCATAGATTCCGACGGTACAATCTATATAGGTTCTTGGGACAATAGATTATATGCAATAAATCCAAATGGTACTGAAAAATGGAATTTTGAGACCGGTAATTATGTGTATTCATCACCCGCGATAGGTTCCGATGGTACAATATATGTCGGTTCCATGGACTATAAACTCTATGCAATAAACCCAGATGGCTCTGAAAAATGGAATTTTACAACTGATAATAGAATAAGTTTTTCATCACCTGCAATAGGTTCAGATGGAACGATCTATATCGGTTCCCATGACAAAAAACTCTATGCAATAAATCCAGATGGCTCTGAAAAATGGAATTTTATGACAGGTGCTTATATATCATCATCACCTGCAATAGGTTCAGATGGGACGATCTATATCGGCTCATCTGATTATAAAGTGTATGCAATCAATCCAGATGGCACTCAAAAATGGAATTTCACTACCGGATACAACGTGATGTCGTCACCAGCAATCGGGTCCGATGGCACCATTTATGTG
>CP070751.1:1989899-1990943 GCA_020348445.1 Thermoplasmata archaeon | reverse complement strand
TGTGTGTTATAAATGTGTTTATTGTGTTTAATTATCAGATTGAGGAAGATTTTGAAATGAGTCACATCCATGTTTAAATAAAATAGTATTGGCAGTCAATTGATCCGGTTATTCAAAATCTCCGTTTGAGAAAGTGAGACTTACTATGAAAACTATGAATAGATCAAGAGTGTTTCTGTTTATTCTGATATTTATCTTCTTTTTAAACATTTCCTCTGCTCTTGCACAAAAAGTTGAAAAATTATTTAAGATGAGTATAGAGGAACTCATGAATGTAAAGGTTGTCGCAGCCAGTCGTTCAGAAAGAAGCGTCAAAGACTTGCCTTCTACCGTTCATATCATTACCAGAGAAGAAATTCTTAACAATGCCTACACTACCTTGGTTGATGCTTTGAAAGATATTCCAGGGGTGAAAGTTTCTCAGCCAGGAACCGGAACTCATGGAGAAAAATATTTCATGCGTGGATTTTGGGGAAATAATTATACAAAAATTTTAGTTAATGGAATCCCGATTCGACCGTCGGCTGTTGATGGAATGCCGATTAGTGAACAAGTTAACATGAAAAACATAGAAAGAATTGAAGTTGTTTATGGACCCGCATCTGCTCTTTACGGTGCTGATGCCTTGGCTGGTGTCATTAATATCGTTACTTTTAATCCGGAAGAAGATACTACTCTGATTGAAATATCAGCTGGAACTTCTGGTTATTTAAGCCCAAAGTTTTTTATGAATCATGTCGATAAAGACTTGAAACTCAAAATTTACGGAGGGTACTACAAAAGAGATGACCTGAACATTGACAAAGATGGAGGCGCATTCAGTCAAACCGATTTATTTGGCGGGGAGGTGAAAATTGGCACTCTGCCGAGTGAGAGCCGAAATATTGGAATGGAGATATTATTTAAAGATTTTCATTTTAGCTTTGATCATATGTACAGGAGTGATCCGAGTTCTTTAGAGCAGGATTCCAGATATTATATTTGGGATAATCCGGATTTAATATATGGGGAGACAATACAGAAAGCATCATTAAAACATAGTTT
>CP070751.1:1988753-1989799 GCA_020348445.1 Thermoplasmata archaeon | reverse complement strand
GATATCACAGTAACTGACTGCAATCTCCTTGCAGGCTATCTGGGGGAGGAGGGGCTTTTAGGAGGAGAAATGCCCCTTAAAGGAGAACTGACAGAGAAAAAAGTCAAGGAACTTGCAAAGAAGCTCCAGTTGAGCAAAGATGAGACTGTATTGGGCGTGCAGAAGGTCGTGAGCTCAAATATGATAAGGGCAGTTCGGTTGACATTAGTAAAAAGAGGACTTGACCCCAGGGACTTTGCACTGGTTGCCTTTGGCGGCGCAGGACCAATGCACGCATGCACCATGGCAAAGGAGTTAGGGATTACAAAGGTACTTATTCCCTTTCTTCCAGGGGCCTTTTCTGCATACGGGATTCTAGTCTCTGATATCAGGGCAGGATATTCTAAGAGTATTCTTAGGCCGCTTCTTAGTTCCGAGAATTTAATAGAAGAGGGCCTGGCTGATTTAAGGGAGCATGCATCAGATGATCTAAAAAGACAGGGAATTTCTGAGTCAGATGCAGTTTTCTTTCCCTCTCTTGATCTCAGGTACAAAGGCCAGAGCTATGAGATTAACGTGGACCTTGCAGGGGATGTTAAGGATACTTTTCACAATAAACACCAAAGGTTGTACGGGTATTCCATGGACTCGGAGCCCCTTGAACTTGTGAACGTGAGACTCTTTTTGGTTTATCCAAGAGATAAAGCTCTTTTGAAGGTAGGATCTGCAGGATCGAATATACCAAAAGGGGAAAGAATGGTTTTATTTGGAGACAGCTCAAGAATCACCAATATCTTTTCCAGAGACGATCTTACCCCAGGCTTTAAAGAAGTGGGTCCTGCCATCATTGAGGAGAAAACAGCAACTACTGCGATTCCCCCCGATGTGGGATTCATAATCGACGATTTCGGTGTTATTCACATGGAGGTGAGGTAGCTGGACCCTGTGAAACTGGAGATCATGAAGAACGCCTTCATTTTCGTATGCCAGGAGATGGGTACAGTTCTAAGAAGAACAGCCTACTCTCCAAATATAAAAGAAAGAATGGACGCAAGCTGCGCCATCTT
>CP070751.1:1987605-1988653 GCA_020348445.1 Thermoplasmata archaeon | reverse complement strand
AAGGAACAGTTGAAGGAGCTGGAAAAGGCCTCTTTCGCTCATCTCTTCAGTGATTACCTTCCCCTGTATCAGCAAATATTAACAGATGAAGAGGGCAATTTCCTTGTATTCCGTTCGGAGGACTGCTTTGTCGATTGTCCGATATTGATCGAGGTGTATTCTCCCGAAGGAGAATTTGTCTGTGAAACGGAAATAAAGACCGGGAACTATCACCTCATCGTCGATAGACGGCAGAAAAACATGTGTTTCACTAAAAACGGCCTTGTCGCACTTGTCCAACCGGAAAAAAATGTGTACGATTTCTACCTGAAGATGATTAAAGTCGTGTTTTAATATTTTAAGCGGTCCCATCGCTCTTTATTTAAACCGTTATCCATTCAATGAAACGTCACAGCGCAGAAATGACTATTGCTTAATTTTTCCTGTGCATGCCTAAATGGAAAGAAATAGATATTTTGGATTCTTTCAGGGAATAACAGAGTATAAGATTTGGCAGCGGGCGGCTTGGATGTGAATCAACGACCTCCATGTATTGAGTTCTTTGAATTGAAAGTTGCTTTCCTTTACTCGTACCGCAGGGAATCAGCGGGGTTGGATGTGGCTGCCCTAAAGGATTGAAAAGCGACCGCAGCAATGGCGACAGCAAGAGTCAACAATGATGAAAAAACAAAAATCTCCAGTCCGACTCCAATCCTATAGGCAAAATTCCTCAGCCAATTAGACATCGCAAAATAAGCAATGGGCCAGCCAATAACATTGGCCACAAGAACCCACAACACAAACTCTCTCCCCAAAATCCATAATACATTTCCCGCTGATGCCCCGAGAACTTTCCGGATACCGATTTCCTTTCTCCTCTGCTCAACAGCAAAAGAAGTCAATCCTAAGAGCCCTAAACAGGCTATAAAAACAGCCAATCCAGCGAAAACATTCATGAGTTTTCCCATGCGCACTTCAGACCTGTACCGTCTTTCATAGTCCTCTTCCATGAAATCGAAGGCGAACGGATTATAAGGAAAGATCTTTTTCCATGTCTTACTTAAATCTT
>CP070751.1:1986433-1987505 GCA_020348445.1 Thermoplasmata archaeon | reverse complement strand
GAATATCCATAGATACGGCAACACCTCTTCAGCATCCATACCAATCGCCCTGGATGAAGCCAACCGGGAAGGCCTGCTGAGCAAAGGCGACTATGTGCTTCTCGTCAGCTTTGGGGCCGGCTTGACGTGGGGGGCCTCAATAGTGAGGTGGTCCATTTAGCCAGCCCCTGCAATCTTTCCCACCAATCTGTCTTAGCATTGATGTTTATGACACCTGATTCTCAAAACAGCCAAACCACCAAGATCCATCCATTAGCGTCCGCCATAAGCTTTCCGACGACCGCATCAAGCGCAACTGCCACATCTTGCCATACCTACCAAGGACACGAGGGCGACTTTACCCTACTATGCCCTAATCCAAAAGTGAGCTCTTGCCAAAGGTTAGTACCAGAGAAACGCGAGGATTATAAATCCACTCTATAAATTGAATATTTGATCGGAATCAAGAAGTTTTGTGAGAGTACATCATATGCGAACTTGTTTCGAAAACAAACAAGTTATATGAGATTTTGGCATCTACAAAAATCAATGAACAGGAGGTAATTGCTTATGGAGAAAATCAGAATCGCTATCGCCGGTATTGGTAACTGTGCAAGCTCATTGGTGCAAGGTATAGAATATTACAAAAACAAGGACAGCAAAGATGCTATAGGGCTAATGCACTGGGAGATTGGCGGCTATAGACCGTATAATGTCGAAATAGCAGCTGCCTTTGACATAGATAAAAGAAAGGTGGGCAAGGATGTCTCCGAGGCTATATTTAAATTGCCAAACTGCACCACTATTTTCTGCAAAGATATACCCAAGACAGGTGTTAAGGTAGAAATGGGTGCCATATTGGATGGTTTTTCTGAACACATGCGAGACTACGAGGATAAGTATACATTTCTCTTGTCTGATAAAAAGGAACCATCCAAAGAAGATTGTATCAACATATTAAAGGAATCTGGCGCCGAGATCCTCCTAAACTATGTTCCCGTAGGATCAGAGAATGCCGCTAGATTCTATGCCGAATGCGCCCTTGAGGCCGGAGTAGGATTCATCAATAACATGCCTGTATTTATTGCCAGCA
>CP070751.1:1985249-1986333 GCA_020348445.1 Thermoplasmata archaeon | reverse complement strand
GAAAATGGGGGCATTTTGGGGGTGACGTGTCACCGTTCAACAGTTTCCTCCCGGTAACTCAACTACCTTCATTTCAATTGCTTTTTTGACAAGTTCAACTGTGTTATGGACTCCGAGTTTTTTCATAAGATGAGCACGATGGTTTTGAATGGTCCTTGTAGAACGGTGGAGCAATTGCGCTATTTCCTTGCTGCTCATACCGTTGACGATCAGTCGCAATACTCTGATTTCAGTCGCTGTCAAATGCCGACTTGCAAAAGAATCGGTGGAAGTGCTCAATCGCAGTTTTGATTTGACTTTCCGGGGGGGAGTTTCTCTGATAACACACATCAGGTGCGTCTTGTCATCAAGTGTGAACGGAACCGAGGCAATATCTGCCCAAAAAACACTGCCATCTCTTCTTTTAATCAGAACATTTTTGATGACTCCTGACTCTCCATTCCTTCGCTTTTCAAGCTGTTCCTTGACATGGTTCAACTCTTCTTGGGGATAGATGTCCGTAACTTCCAGTTTCGTGATTTCTTCTAAGTCAAAGCCAAACATTTCGCAAATCACTTTATTGCCAGTGATGAATTGTCCGTTTTCCGGGTCCATGAAGAGCACCCCTTCGGCTACACTATTAAAAAATGACCGAAATGCTTCTTCAGGCACCCTTGATTTTTCCTTCGTTTTCTTGCGTTTGGATTGCTCCAGTTGTGCAATACGACTCCGCAAAGCGTCCAACTGTTGTCGTAGTTTTCCTTTCATCTTCCACTCCTCGTGCATCACCATCTCTCCAATCCTTCAAGTGGTAGCGATTGCCGTAAGTACCCTTGATGCTTATAAGAACACTCCGAAGGACTTAGCTTGATCAAGGTCAGCCGCTATTAATATAAATGATAACAGAGTCGCCGCGATGGATCAAAAAGGAATTTTGGGAATTTTCAACAGCCATAACATCTCATATGTTCCGCATAAGGGCAAAACCGCAGCCCTCACTCTTTCTTGTGAAACTTCATACATCCGAAAAACCGGTGATCGCGGAAGCGGTGGAGTTTGGTCCCGTGATTCGTACCGATGGATGGAAGGGATACAATAACTTGAG
>CP070751.1:1984056-1985149 GCA_020348445.1 Thermoplasmata archaeon | reverse complement strand
AGTAAGAGCTGCCTCCTCAGTAAGGTTTATCCAATAGCCTTCTTCCGGCTGTATGCTATCTCCTGATTCAAGGAGGATATATTTATTCGCATAGCCAAACATAGCCTTAATCTCACCCTTATTTACTGATGTCCCGGCAGGATAGGATTACCTTATTCCATTATTAGAATTATTGAATTTTATTTTTTGTCATTTTTTTCAACCTGAAGTATCATAATTAGAATTGCTGCTTTTTCAATTTTTCTTGTTGATAAATATGAGGAAGTCAATTAGACTAAACTAGGGACAGCCACCTATTAATAGCTTGGGACAGTACGCAAAAACGGTGACTGTCATTAATAAATGAAAGGAGGTCGAAAAAATGGCTTTATGTGACATGTGTAACAATACGATAGCCCGGGGAGAAGGCTTGTTAGTCCACGGTGAAATGACGTCGAAAGAAACGAGGGGTGAAACAGAAAGCATCTTAACCGGTATATTGGGATTGACCGCTGATGAGGCCAAGGCAGGAATGGACTCTACAGAAGAAATGATGAGTGCTTCGCCATCGCTTGTTTGCGAAACTTGCGCAAATCGTCTTGATCTTTCGGCCACAGAGATGATTGAAGCGCGCCGCAGAGCAAAGACGTGGTGGCAGACGCACTAACCCGTCACAGCGAAGATATTGGAACATTGAAAAATTAATGGTAAAAATAGGATTTAAAGGGACATTGAAACTGAAGATCGCAAAAGAAGGAAGAAATACTACGTAGGAGATAATCTTCCTGGCGGTTACAAGATCTTCGATGTAAAGCGAGGTGGTATGGGAGTCGTCTATATGGTGCAGCATCCCGAGTTAATTCCGTTTGCTGTCAAGACATTCCAAGACAAGTATCTAATGGATAACAGTGCCATTGAAAGTTTTTTGCTAAAGGGCCGCAATTGGATCAGAGAAATCCCAGCCGCTGTTGTAATCACACAAAATACAATCAAATTATTGTTCTTTCAAGTGAAAAATTGCGAATAAATAGGTGGTTTCTTTCTTACTTAGGCAACGTTGTACTCAACCGTTACCCTGCTCTGCGAAGCTGCGCAGGGCGAAGCAGAGTAATCC
>CP070751.1:1982861-1983956 GCA_020348445.1 Thermoplasmata archaeon | reverse complement strand
GGTAAAGCTATTTTTGATAATTTTCAGGCAGAAGCATTTTTAGGTTTGTATCCTAAATTCTATGGATTCAAACTGGCATTAAAATTCAATACAAGACGTTCTACAAAAGAGATAAAACAATTTGGCGAAAAGGCGATTAGAGCCATTGATGAACAATTGGACCTTATGGATATGTATTTAAATTCATCGGCTTTACCGAAACCGGTTAAAGAATTTGACCGGTTTTTTATTGAACATGAAAGAATGTTGTTTGAGGCGGAAAGAAAATGGATCGAACAGGCCATCAACAGGTTTGGTAAGTAAAGCTGGCTATAGGAAATTTTTTTTGGATATATAGTTAATTTTGACTATATCAATACAAATAGTCTAAATTTACTTCATGTAAGAAAGGGAGAAAAAATGAAGCCAAAAAAGATCATAAAAAATAGCATGATTATTATCATAGTTATTTTATATATGGCGATAGGATACATTATTATCATGAATTGCCAGAGGGAGAAAATGGTTACAAAGGAAATAGGAGGACTCATCCGTGATACTCGGCATTCCTGATGGCGATAACTCTGGTAAGATTCGTTTCAGTTTCTATGACGTGGGTGAAATTGTTAAATATGAATCAAGTGACCGCTATAATAGAATCGATGGTACATTTCAAGAAGTAGGCTCCATTGAATACAGGAGTAATTATAAGAAAA
Organism: Thermoplasmata archaeon; assembly: GCA_020348445.1. Lineage (GTDB taxonomy): Archaea > Thermoplasmatota > Thermoplasmata. Next base: position 1,983,261 of record CP070751.1, on the reverse strand, counting down.
CTGACGATATAAAAGCACCGATGAAATTCACTATCGTGAGGGTGCTGCCGAATGGCATCCACGAGGAATTTTGGTGAGGCGAAGTAAAAAATCTTTAGTTTGGCACATTTTCAAAATATTAATCAAAAAAAGCCTGGCTTTTCAAATTGATCATAAGTGGTTATGAATTTCTTTTTATGAATAGAAAAATGGAGGTTATAAAATGGAAAAACAAAATTCAATTATTCAAGCTTCAATGAGTTCATTGATTGGTCTTATCGTTCTAAATTGGGTCATGATCCAAGCGCTTTTCGCCCAGGTCCCGCCGAATCCGCCGGGGCAATTCGGTCCATATATCGGGTCTACAATTGCTCTGGCTGTTGTATCACTATATCTGGTATATTTTCATTTTAGAATCGGA
>CP070751.1:1981652-1982761 GCA_020348445.1 Thermoplasmata archaeon | reverse complement strand
ACTCGATATAGGCAAAATTGACATTTGTGGTGACAAAATGGATACATAATGTCACCTGAATATTGTAGTGTTTTCCAACTAGTGAATAGGATGACTTGACTAAATCCATGACCAAGATTAGGAGTTAGTGCCGGAGGATTTCCCGCATAACCATCAGAAGTCCAAGTATTGTTCCAAGTCCCACTGCGTAAATCATGATCTAAAACCAAGTCATTCACTGTGTTTTTTGTAGCAAGAACATCATCCGTGCTACCTGCTGTAGCAACCATATCCTCAGCATGGCCAGCACCGACATAGTCACTATAAATGTCAGTGGGACAAGATGCATCAGTTAAATCCACCTGGATCTATTTCAGATTCAGCTTAACACACAGGATTTGCTTCTGATCGCGTGCAACCAGCATACCATTAGACAATGCTATAGGAGACCAAACCTTGCCACTTTTTAATAGCTTCATCTTTCCGAGTTGCTGATATCCTTGGGATGAAGCCTTCACACAATACAAATCACCTCGTCTTCCATCTACAATGAATATCTTGCCGTCGGCAATGAGGAAACTCCCTCGATCGAAATTGGGCTTTCGACCTGTCTTCCAGAGCACGTTTCCATCGAGTGATATACACGTCAAGCCATTCTTGTTTTGATTACAATTTCCAATCATAAAGAGATGATTATCATAAAAAATCGCTGGATGAATCTGGGACTGGAGTTCTTTGTTTCTAAATATTGCATCTACCTGCCATTTATCTGCTTCGTATTTGACTTGAATCAGAATTGTTGCAGCTTCGTACCCACCGGTGATCAGTATCCTGCCGTCACCAATGAGTGTGACTGGTGGAATAGGCCATCTACAATTAAATCCTTTGTAGTTCCATAGAATCTTACCGCTTTGGGCATCAATACCGTAAATACCACCCCCTTCAAATCCAGGGCCTCCTTCCTCAGCATCTTCTTCCTCCTCATCATCACCTTCTTCACTTTCTTCCTCGATCTTTCCGACTTCCATTATGTCAAAGACCTCTCCATCGTATTCACCCTCTATAAATAGTAATTTGAGGTCAATAAATACACCTTCACCTTCCTGCCAATACTCACCTTCCAATCCTTG
>CP070751.1:1980437-1981552 GCA_020348445.1 Thermoplasmata archaeon | reverse complement strand
TTCAGAACAGAAGTTCTCGAGGTTGCCTACAAGTCGGTGGGTAGCTAAAACTATTAGGCCTTTCTGAAATGTGTTCGTAAAGGCGAGCATTTGATACTTAGCTGTCTTGTTGCCGCTTTCCTTTGAGTAAGTCAAAGCCGTCGTGTAGCGGTGATGTCCGTCAGCTATGATGCAGCTTTTGTCGTTCATCATTCTAACAATTGCGTCAATATCTTCTTTGGCGGTTATCGTAAAAAGACGGTGCCGGACATTCTGTTCATCGATAAAGTCGATAAGTGATTTGGTAGTAACGGCCTGCTTTATGATTTTGTCTGCGATTTGCTGCTCATCTTCGTAGAGCATAAGGACCAAGCCAAACCTGGCTGCGGTTGCTTTTTTGAGATTGAGTCTGTCGAGCAATGGTTTGTCAAAAATCTGTTCATGAGGCTTGACGGTTTTTCCAAATTCTTCAAGCTTGCCTAAAGCAACGAAGCTCAGACGCTGATACTGTGTGCCGGCCAGTTCAAAGTCCTGGATATAAGCATAGATAGTCTCAGTGGCGTCCTGCTTTAACACGCCTTGCTCTATCCATTTGTTGAGATAGTCAGCGGCCCTTGTGTATTGATTATTGTCGCCGTTGTCAGAGGCAGTTGTCTTTCCTTTTATTATGCGCACGATGTTATGTTCGCTCTTTTTATAGAGCTGTTCCTGCTGGTTGAGGCTGATAACATCATACGGAGGAGCAATACAGTTGCCCACATCGCCAACTACTTCTTTATCAAACCTATATGCTTTAAACGGCTTAATCCGCATATTCGTTTCTCATATCAGACCTTGGCCCGAATACATTAGTTTAGAACGTCATAAATTTTTAAAGCGGGGGATAATACCAAAGAAAAGAGAAATTGTCAAACACTAACAGGACATTTTAACAGAAAGGGCCGGTTAAATAAGCACTTCAAGGATTGCAATATTCCGGATAAAATTATTCTAAAATGAAAAAAAGAACCGCAGGTAGAAAATTTGTATGAAAATTTACTAACGTTAGTGGGATTAGTGAGTCTATAAGAGTGAGGAAGTATTAGTGAATGACAGTTTGAGAGTGGAAACCAGTGATATTGAGAGATTGGTTAAGG
>CP070751.1:1979221-1980337 GCA_020348445.1 Thermoplasmata archaeon | reverse complement strand
GAGAATCCCACTGAACTCCTTTTGAGTTAACGATGAACACATATTCATTTCTTTTATCGTAGTAAGTATCAAGTATGATACGAACATCGTCATTGGAATTAAGAGCGAATTTCCCCCTTGGTGTCAAATCCCCCTTAATTTTCCCCGGCTTGGAATCCAGACAGTTAAAGGCAAAATAGAGATTATCCTCATCATATGCAAGGTAGACTATCGTTTCTTCTGAACACGTCTTGCCGTTATACGGGTCAAACTGAACAAAATCCTTATGCGCCTTTAGGTTTCCCCAGAATGACTCTTCAATATAACCATCTATTTTGGGGGAAGAGCTCACTTTTTGGATGTCTATCCGGACCTCTTCTCCGAGCAAAGGAGTGCTGAAAGAAAAGAGGGCAACCAGGAGTAAAAACAAAGAAAGGTATGCGAAAACCTTTAATAGATTAACGTGCTTTATCGGTGCATACTCCACTTAATTAGCTGTGTACATCTCTCGTTGTTTAGTCTTATTTTACGCAAGCCTTATATTAGGAAATATCCTGAGTCGTCTAAGTTTTGCGGATGTAAAGTGTACTTCACCTAATAAAGATACAATATTTTTTACTCTGATTCCAGTTCTTCTGCTATTTTCTAATCTGTTTTCTTGGTCGCGGCGAAGTACGCGTAAGCTAACGTTAGAAGAGCAAAGAGACCTACGGTTGTCCAGCCCCAAACATTTACTTCACCCATTATTTGCCATCTCAAAGAGATGATAAGGCCGACGACAAAGTGAACCAGTGAACCAATGACGATGGCCTGCCGCCCCTTGGCTTCTTTTGCCTTGGTAGCCATAAAGAGAAGTGCGGCAAAACCGAGGTATGCTGCAGCTACGAGCTGTCCGTTGTATTTGCCTGCGTTAGTAAGCGTTCCGCCGTAAAAATCAGAGAACTGGCCGGGAATTATCAACATTAGAATCCCGAAGAAAAGACCGAGAATGGCGGTGATAATGAATAAGGCATTAAGTTTCATAATTCTTCCTCCTTCTTAGGTTGAGAGAAGAATAACAAGGAATAAGAAAGGAGTCAAATATAATCAGTTACTCCATGACTCGGTGGAAATAGATAAAATGTCATTGCGAGCGAA
>CP070751.1:1977997-1979121 GCA_020348445.1 Thermoplasmata archaeon | reverse complement strand
ACTCCTCTCAAGTCACAATCCAAAATAGCCCTCCAGAAGTCGATAATCTTACGTTAACCCCTAATCCAACAACAACAACTGATTTAACCGCCTCCTGGGCTTCCTCAGACAATGACACGGGTGATACGCTCACCAACACGGTGATCTGGTTTTTGAATGGTATTGAACAACCACTACTTGAGAATGAAACGATAATCGGCGCAGGGAATACTACCAAAGGACAACTATGGTCTTTCTCGGTCCAAATCCACGATGGGACAGCCTCCTCTCCAATGACTTCTTTAGGGTACAATGTTACCATTCTCAATACAGCACCCATTGTCGGGAACCTGACACTGACCGCCAATCCAACAACAATAAGTGACCTTGTAGCTAGTTTTGACTCTTTCGATGAGGATCCAGCAGATAGTGGGTTGCTTCTCTTCATCATAGAGTGGTTCAAAAATGGGCAAAAGATCAGTACGTTGGAGAATCAAACAACCGTTAAATCGGGGAATACCAGCAAAACCGAATTTTGGTGGTATACCGTTACAGCGTACGATGGAGAAACAAATTCATCGACCAAAGAATCACCCCACGTTCAAATTCTAAATAGTGTACCGATCATCGAAAACTTAACTATCACGACAAATCCCGTCACTACAGATGCTTTAGTGGCAAATTGGGATGAATCGGATGCCGACGGAGATAGTCTGAGTTTTACCATAAGATGGTATATTGTGGGTCAAGGCCTTCAATCTGCGTATAATAATTTAGATACGGTTCCCTCTAGTGCGACTACCAAGGGGGAGACATGGTACTTCAACATTACTGCGTTTGATGGGAATAATTACTCAACTGAAGAAAAATCGCCTGAAACAACTATTCTTAACACCGCCCCTGAAGTGAATAACCTTGAAATCACAGCTACTCCGACCAATGTTGATGACTTAGTCGCCAGTTGGAATGATACTGATGTGGATGGCGATATTCTGACCTTTATCATCACTTGGTACCAGGGTGGATTAGAACAGATAGCTTTAGCTAATACAACCCTTGTTGGAGCAGGCAACACTACCAAAGGAGAAGAATGGCATTTCAAGGTACGGGCTTGGGATGGAGAAGATTACTCAGCGCTCGCCTCA
>CP070751.1:1976769-1977897 GCA_020348445.1 Thermoplasmata archaeon | reverse complement strand
GATTCTCATTATAAGGGGAAGACCTAACAAAACTATGGCAATTGCGATTATAACTGTGATGAACCAGATAAAGATAATCGTACCTTTTCGGACTTTGTCCGGAATTTCGCGGAGCTCTTGCAGGTCGGCCGGGAAACGCTTGACCACTATACAGCACCAATAGACACCGAACGCAAAAAGCAAAGCTCCAATGAGTTGTGTAGGGCCTATAAACACTTTTCTAATTTTATAACTACGTTTATATGGTTTTCATAGAAAATTTCTTGCTTCTTCGTGTGTCAGTAGATCAATTCCATCACCACCGCCATCCGGGAACTAGGGAATGTTGATACCACAGCTCCTGCCACGAGCTCCCGGAATCATGTTATGCCAGTAGGCGACCTGATTACTTTACGAGTATCTGGCCTGCATACTACATATGCTAAAGGATATAGTATAGTAGTTATATATAGCCCATTAAATGTCGATATAACTATAGCGAGACTAATTAAATTTAATATGGTAGTAAACCAAAGTTACAAAAATCCATTTTTACACATTATTATTCCGGGAATGGAATTTAAGAAGGAGATTTTTTTCAAATGAAAGGTGGAGCTGATATTTCAAAACTACAGATTAAATATGTATGCTTTGATGATCACATTAGTATGTTCATAATGAGTACATTCATCCCGTTTATAATCACAGTTGGTGTAACATTTTTAAGAGGCAGAGTTTCTGAGCCAGCGTCAGCCAGTGATGCTCTAGCTCTATTCACAATAGCTTTGGGGGTCGCAACTCTCGTGGTCGCGGCATTAATTGGACATGCGACAATAACATTCATATTTATCTGTCTGGGTGAAATGACATTGTCAGAAGGAATTAGATATCTACTCTGTTTAGGCTATCCTAATCACTGGTGTCGTAGAAAATACCGGATATCCAACAATCCAAAACACTCAGACTGGCAAGCATTTCTGCTAAAGGGTCTTTTGGATCTACACAAAATCCTTCCTCAATATTATATGAAGACAAAAAATAACACTGTAGCCATTTTCGCTGTCCATGCTACGTCGACATTCGTAATCGCATCGCTATTGCTGGGACAAATGCCTAACCTGGTTGATATTCATCTGCCCGATAAACAAC
>CP070751.1:1975540-1976669 GCA_020348445.1 Thermoplasmata archaeon | reverse complement strand
ACCAATGAGCGCCAAGGCCAGACCCAGTGCATAGAGTGTCATAAAACAAGACTCCCCAAAAAATTGAACAATCACATGTCTGCGCAGCGCCCCAATGGTTTTCCGCATCCCGATTTCCTTGGCCCTGTTGAAAGACCTGGCAGTAGTCAGGTTCATAAAGTTCACACAGGCGATCAAAAGGACGAGCAACGCAATAACCGAAAATATATAGACATAGACGATTCCTCTCAATCCTGTCGACAGCCGATAGTGCGAGCGAAGATGGATATCGGAAATCGGCTCCAGCAAGACTTCAGCTCTCGATCCGGAGGAATAGTCCTGGATGAGTTTCGTTATTTTCTGATTGACATCCTGGGATGATGCCTGTTCGCCGAGTAAAACGTATGTCCGATAGCTATACATTCCCCAGCTATCGGATTCATACCATTCCATATGATCCAGATGAGACCACGGCAGGACGAGATCAAACTGGCGAATATGGGTGTTATTAGGAATGTCACGAAAAACTCCCCTGACAATGTAATCGAACCGATTATCAACCTGGATAACTTTTCCAATTGGATCTTCGTTTCCGAAAAAACTCTCGGCCCTTCTTTCGCTGATGAGAGCAGAATCCGGTGTCCTCAGTGACGCTGCTCCCTCCCCTTTGATAAAGGGAAATGTGAAGAGACTGAAAAAAGTAGGCTCCACAACAACCATATTCTTCTCATTGAACGACTTATCTCCGGCGCGGAGAGGAACACTCCCCCAGTAACTCAGCCTGGTTGTGTCCGCGATTTCAGGAAAATCATTTTTCAGCGCCGGCCCTAACGGCGGAGGCGTAGCCACTATTTTCCTCATTCCCCCTGATGATGGCAAATTTAGAACCACTCTGTACAAACGATCACCATTCTCATGAAAACGATCATAGCTTCGTTCATCCAAAATCCAGAGCGTTATAAGAAGACAGCAGGCTAATCCAACCGCTAATCCGGCAATATTGATGAAAGAATAAGTTTTGTGCCTTTTCATGTTTCTCCAGGTGATAGTGGCATAATTCTTAAGCATCACCAGCCTGAGGCGAATGGCATCCGCAATAAAAGGAGGGATAGATTTGGCAACATGAAGCGAAAACCAAAAATTCGCGAAA
>CP070751.1:1974307-1975440 GCA_020348445.1 Thermoplasmata archaeon | reverse complement strand
TCTACTTCCATCTGCATCTTTGCCAGAGAAATGAGGCCTCGTATGACACTCTCCATGCTTTGGGCATCTTCGAGTGTTTTGACCGTAAAATTAAGCCTCAGATTGACGAATCCATTCTCTTCTGTGATTGTGAACAAGGCTGATTCTGTCTTTCTGAAGATAAAAACATCTGATTCATGTTCTGCCAGTTCAGAGAGATCTCTGGCTAAAGCCGTAAAGAAGGCATTCGGGGGAACCTCGTTCAAGCTGGACACCAGGGAAGAGGATGTGATATTGGCTTTTTTTCCGGCTATGACGTCCAGAGCCTTTCTGATGGCGGTTACATCATGAGCGATAAGTGCAAGGTTATCGTCTACAAAAACGCCGGCTTCATCATAATCCCAGGTGTGGATAGTAAAATTGCCGTGCTGGATCTCCTTATGAGTGTGTTCCTCTGCCAGAAGTCCGAGGAGATACGCTTGGTCGAAATTTCCACTCAGACAGACGACAGTTTTATCCTCGTCTGTTCCGGATCCGTAAACAGTGAATCCTTTTATGTCTTTCAAGATGTCGATTTGATAGTAATCACGAAATTGAGCGTTCTTTTGACTCAGTCCAAAAATGTTTTCGTTGTTCAAAAGCTGATCTCCGATTTGAGTATAGCTGAATATTTCCAAATCAAAGTGGATCACCCAATCAACATCCTCAGGGATTATCGATTTTTGAAGGGTGGAGGCTCCTGATTCGCCTGCGAGGAAGAGCGTCAACGGGATTATCACTAGAAAGACTGCTTTTTTCATCATTTTTCTCCTTTTTTTATCTGGATTGTTTTGTTTATTCTTTTATACGCTGCAACCACTGAAATGTTACATATGATTGATGTTATATTTTAAAAAACTGGGCTAAACTTCTGGGGAAATTGGAAACTGAACCAATTAAAATATGATTTGATAAATTGGGAACAGTCCCCAATTTTGTGATATATAAATTATGCGCCATTTTTCGATCTGTCTTATATGATGCGTCAATAGATAAGAATGAGTTTAAGCGGAATAAAGCTTTTGTAATAGATGAAAATTGTTTTTATTTCTGAGTCTTTTTAGTCTTCTTTATCCAGTAGAAATAGGCTGGGAGTCCCAGCAAAATAATCACCA
>CP070751.1:1973074-1974207 GCA_020348445.1 Thermoplasmata archaeon | reverse complement strand
GGTTGATTTTTTTAAATCTCTAAAAGGGAGGGGAAAAATGAATAGTACGGGAAAATATCCAAAATTTGCAGTTTGTGTAACGATATTCGCCTTGCTTATGGCCTTTCCATTGGCTGCTCACTCGAAAGACAAAATCGTCATTGGTCAGGCGGTCTCTCTCTCAGGTGTACTTGGTGGCGATTACACATTCGCATGTGCTCCATACTATGATTTATGGATTAAGGATGTCAATGCCGCAGGTGGTATATACGTAAAAGAGTATGGCAAAAAATTACCCGTAGAGCTAAAAGTATATGATGATAAATCTGATATCGGTACAATGAACAGACTGCTGGAAAAATTAATTACAGAGGAGAAGGTTGACTTTGTCTTACCCCCATGGAGCACTGCATTTCACTTTGCTGCCGCCCCTGTCGCCAATAAGCACGGGTATATCCTCATCAGCGGTGGCGCTGGCGCCCAGAAGCTCAAGGATTTTGGTGCTGCCCTACCCTACTACTTTCAGACTTTGAATTTTGCCGAAACCCAGGTGCCGACTCTGGTTGACATACTTAAGGAACTCGGCGTGAAGAAGGTAGCGGTAATGTACCATGATGACCTCCATGGCGCTGAGAATAGTGAGGCAGCGGTTCCAGCATTGGCCGATCGGGATATTGATGTTGTTATGTCAGAGAGCTACCCGATGGGCATTAAGGATTTATCACCCCTGCTGAAGAAAGCGAAGTCACACGGCGCCGATGCCTACATAGGTTTCAGCTATCCTGGTGAGGTTATGCTTGTTACCGGCCAGGCGATTGCGCTTGGCATGAATTTCAAAGTCTTCGGATTCACTGTGGGCCCAGCTTTTACATTTTATCCAGGTGCGTTTGGCCCTGCTGCAGAGGGAGTGATCGGTGGTGGCGCCTGGAACGAGAAGACTTCTCCTGGAGCCAAAGAATTCGCTGAGCATTTCAAAGAAGTCACGGGAAAAGCTGTCAATAATTACTGGGGCGGCCTATACTGGTACTCTGCGATGCAGCACTTTCAGCAGGCTATCGAGAAGGCCGGGACCCTGGACCAGAAGAAGATAAGGGAAATAATGGCTAAAGAGAGGTTTGACACGGCTTTGGGACCGTTCTGGTACGATGAGAGGC
>CP070751.1:1971836-1972974 GCA_020348445.1 Thermoplasmata archaeon | reverse complement strand
TTCAGAATCACGGTATCAAGACCCAGGAAGTACATAATGATGGGCAGCATCAGAACACCCATGAGATGAACCCTGGAAAGGCCCAGCAACGGGGGAATCAAACCCAGGCAAATCCCCACACCAGCAATTACCAGGCCCAAGGGACCTGAAAGAAACAATATCATGATAACCAAGAATATTATGACTGTGGACACCATCTTCTTGTAGGGAAACTTATTTGCGATTTTTGCGAACACCTTGCCAAAGTACAGGGTGAGAAACAGGGCGAAAATGGCTGCAATTAAAACAGCAACCAGCATTAAAGCCAATCCAACTGGAACCATCTCGGCAGGCTCCCAGGGATAGATGGAATCTTCCATGATGTCCTGGACTGCATGCATGGCCCCACTTCGTGCTCTCAGGATGACATAAAGTGCAATTACGTTAAAAATTCCGTTCGCCGTGTTCACACCGCTGTAGGCCACTATGAACTCCTTCTGCGAGCTCAAGTCCTCTGGCTCCTCGGAATCATCGGTTGTGTCCCCCCCTGCCAGGGATTTGGCAAGGACAGTGGCCTGGGCGCTGGTGACTCCTGGGTACCAGCCAACCAACCCTCCTGCAAATGTCCCGGAGAGCACACCGCGGATCTTTCGCCATCCTTTTAGGTTGACATGAACGTCCTTTATCTTCTGCTCGGGAATTGTGGGGGTATCAATCAGACTCAGAAGGAGAGTGGATAAACCAAAAAGGCCGGTAAAAAGAGGGAACAAGAGAGCGGTGCTCGGAGATATGTTCAATGCAGGGATGGGGTACCAGTTGTATGTGGAAAGTCCAGGTGCGCCCAGGACGATGAGCCCGAAAAAACCAGCAAGAAGAAATAATAATATGGCAAATAGTTTTTGTTTTAAATGCGCACTCCAAGTCACCCTGCCCTCAATAGTGCCTATCCCTTCAAATTCCTCATCGATTTCTATTCTCGAAAAATTACCTCCAGATACCAAGATTTCTCCTGTCTCATCCCCGATGAACATCTGATAGCTGCTTGCGATGCGAGTGACCTTACCTTTTACCTTGACTGATTCTCCAGGGTGTTTTGTTACCTCCTTTATAGTTTCTAATTCCTCATACTCGGATTCTTCATCCCCTGATTTCTTTAAGG
>CP070751.1:1970595-1971736 GCA_020348445.1 Thermoplasmata archaeon | reverse complement strand
TGATCCGTATCAAAAATAATATAGTCCTCCTCAGGACCAATACAGGGATGCATAAAAGGCCCGGACAAATGAGGTGCAATCGGTTCCCAGGGACCATACCTGCCATTAAATAATTCTGATTTTGATAAGCCGGAGTTATAAATCGTTCCATCCTCCGAAACACAAACAAACATGGCGTCATCGAAAGGAGGCCCCGGATATTCCGGTTCACTCCATCCTTCAGATGTTTTTTTAACTACCCATACGTTTGTCCCTTTGACTAAAACACCGGAATTATCTAATGGTCTTCTCGTTCCATAATAAAGAAGGCGGCCATTTGGAGAAATATGAGGCTCAAATTCAAAACAATCATACGAAAATGGAGCTAATTTAGGTTTTGTAAGTTTATTATTCTCAAACTTCACATGATATATGCGATTATCGAATGTGTCGTTTTTTCTCCTGGTAAAAAAGAATTCTCTAAAATCAGGAGAAAATGTCCCGGCAAATTCAATATTATCCTGAGTTGAGATTAATCCCGGAGCAAACACTTCAGGAGTAAGCCCAGGAGGTTTCTGTCCAAAATAAGAACGATTTATTTCATTTAAGATAGCTTTAAAAGATACCCAGTATATATCAGGTGGTTTAAGGTCGGGATGATTCGGGATAGGCCTGAAACTTGAAAAAAACAAATATTTTCCATCAGATGTAACTCTCGGCCATGTATTTTCATACTTTGGCCCAAGCATGTATTTGAGATTAACCGGTGTTTTCCAATTCCCGTTCTTATCAGAAAAGCTGAGGCTAATCCCATTTTGAAGAAAAAGTATGTAATCTTTATTATTGGAAATATAAGCATCAGCTTCACTGATATTATCCGTATTTAATGCTGTTACTGGTTTAGGTGAGGAATACTCATCATTTTCAAAATTGGAATAAAATAAATCACAGGGATTTTCTCCATCGAAAACATGAAAATATAAAGTCCCGTCAGATGCTACAGTAGGTGTTCTTTCATAAAAATCAGTATTTATCTGATTTCCCAGATGATATGGCTCACTCCATTTTTGGCCGTTTCTTTGGACATACCAGATGTCAGTATCACTTTTTCTTGATTCATTCTCAGTAACCGGTCTTTCTGATGTAAAAAATAACTTTTTAC
>CP070751.1:1969342-1970495 GCA_020348445.1 Thermoplasmata archaeon | reverse complement strand
ACAGCAAGTAGAGGAGGATCTTTCTTTTTATTTCGCATTGTTATTTTGAAGTCTTATACGCCCTCTCAGAGAATCCAAGCCAAGCCTGTTCATTCACCTCTTTAATCTCTGCCAAAGCTTTAATGGTCTGTCTAGTCAGGTGATAGTACTTGATGTTTTTTCTTCCTAGTTTGGCCTGCGGCTTTCCAATCCGCGTGTCCAGGTAGCCCAATCTTCTAAGCCTATCTAGAGGAACGTAGACCGCCCCCATCGACCAATCCTTTCCTGTGATCTCTTTCAGCTTTCTGCGGATAGAAACCAGATAAGCCTCATCCTTGAGCTGAAAGATCGATAGTAAAATAAGCACTTCCTGCCGTGTTAAGGACTTTATCATTTATTTTCCTCTTCGTGCTTCATCTTTTTTCCTCATTCAAATAGATTGTTTATATTTTAAACAATCTCTCATATATTTGTAAACGAAAAGTATGATAAAAAAGTTGACTTTAATGCGGGAAAAAAATATTTCAAAGACTAATGCTTAATGAAGATTCACTCAGGGGAGCTGATATTTTGCAGTTAATCCTTGGGACCACACATCCAGCATAGGATAACATAAAACATAATATTTTTTCTTTTTTGTGAACAAATCCTTTTTGTGGCCGTTCTATTCATACCGCAGCGAATCCACCGGATTGGCGGTTGCCGCTTTGAAGGACTGGTAGCTGACGGTTAAGAGGGCAATCCAGAACGCCGCCAAACCGGAGAGTATGAAAATCCAGACACTCAGCCCAATCCTGTAAGCAAAGTTCTGCAGCCACTTGTCCATGAGATAATACGCGACCGGCCAGGCTATGATATTGGCCAAGAGCACCCACTTTGACAATCCCCGTGAAAGAAACATAAAAATCCCTGAAATCGAAGCGCCCAGAACCTTGCGGATGCCGATTTCTTTGGTGCGTCTTTCCACAGTAAAGGATGCTAAACCGTATAGTCCCAGACAGGCAATAAATATGGCCAGAAAAGAAAATACCCGAAACATAGAGCCGAATTTTTGCTCCCCCTGATAGATCCGATTGAATGAATCGTCCAGAAAGGTAAAATCAAAGGGATGAAGAGGATTATACTGTTCATAGGTCTTTCTCAGAAAGGCAATGGTTTGGGGGATATTTTCCGG
>CP070751.1:1968052-1969242 GCA_020348445.1 Thermoplasmata archaeon | reverse complement strand
ATTCTAATGAGTAAAAACGGCTTCCTCCATAACCTACTACCATAAGCAGATCGACTGTCTTGAAGAAATTCTGTGTCCATTCCAGATTATCATCTACATATACCTGCGTTCTTGTTTTTCCGAATTCAGCAGACATGTGAAGCCAATGGTTCTTTATCGAGGTTACGCCCACTTGAAACGGAGAAAAGTAGTAACCTAAATTATGTCCTGAGGAATCCTGGTTGAATAAAAGATGCCAGTTGTAATCGATCTTTTTAATACCGTATTTATTTATTCTTTTTGAGTATCCAGGCACCAGACGCCAAAACTGCCAATCTCTGCGCGGATGATATCCAGCCCGGGGACGGTAATTCTTCTCCACCCTCCTCAAAACAGTGAAGAAATTGAATCCCTCATCAGGATAATAGATAAACCGAAGCCAGTGGTGACCGTTCTGCCTTTTCTCGATATCAGAATTGTAGGCTAATTTGGATGACAGGTTGAGGGAAGTCTTCTTAGAAAACCGCAAATTCAACGCCACTGCTCCGTTATTATTACTGAAATCCGGAGTTTTGTATCCGGAGTACGTTACGGTTAAGCTGGATAATTTGAAGATGTCTTTCTTAACACGGACAACCCCAAGATATTGATCATCATCTTCGGGTCTATTCAATGCTCCCAAGATCCCGATGGTGTATCCTCTCTCTTTTCCGGTCAATTTAAAGGCGAATTTGGGATTCGAGATTCTTCTTGTATAAAAGAGCTCGGATCCTAAATACTTATATGCTTCCTGGAAGAAAGGCCTTTTCTCTCTGATGTAGTATTCATAAGGATCGAGCTGGTAGAAGAAGGGATCAGATTCGACTTCAGAAAAATCAGGACTTACTGTTACATCCAGGTTTATGTTTGATGTTAAGGAGTATTTGGCATCAAGGCCCACAGCAAACTTGGAATCCTTCTCATCTCCTGATACAGAATCCCTGTATCCGGAATAGGGGAAAAACTCGATATTCTTCCCCCCTTTGATCCCTTTTAATCCGTAGAGAACAGCTGATTTTTCTAACTTTACATCATCTCTTCCCACGTGTGTCAGGTAACTTTTCTCTTTAAGGCGGAAGATGTACCTTGCGAAATTTACACCCCAGGGTTTCGAGCTGCCTGCGGGAAAACGAATGGATTTAAAAGGAATTTTGATCTCAGCAGACCACCCA
>CP070751.1:1966755-1967952 GCA_020348445.1 Thermoplasmata archaeon | reverse complement strand
ACCACCGTAAACAGGTGCACCTATAATTACGAGTTCATCTGAAAAGGGTGGAATTGTTTGCTGAGCTCCTTCCGGAAGTGTCAAATTAATATGCTCGACCTCTTCAACAGTGATACCTTTAGCAATACTTTCCAATACTTTTTGTGTGGTTCCAGTGGGTGAAAAATAGATGAGTTTTACCTGTTTAACTTCCATTAGTATCTCCTCCTGCTCATATTAGGTTATAATTTAACATTTCATCCAATTGTCGAATTCGATCACTCAAGCACAGGCGTTATATTCAATTTAATTGAAGGCAAGTTACTTTTTCAAATCTTTAAATTTTACAGAGTGTTGTTCACCCGCACTGCCCCAGTTATCTAATTCTGTTTCATGGATTACAACTGTAACTGCTTGAGCAGGTAACCCCATTTCTATAAAGACTTCTGTTATTTTTTTTATGATAACAGGTTTTTCTTGTTTTTCCATAGGCCATGTTTCAATGTTTACAATTGGCATATTTATCACCTCAAACATGATATGCACTAAAAAGTATGAAAAATTTGAGCCAGTTATATCAGGTAGTTTAAATACCCAGATGTTTATTCGGGAAATAGATAACCATGAGAAAGCTGATCCTTGAAATTGAACCGAATGAGAATTGGGCAAAATTACTGAGCCCTATATTTGAAAAAATCCAATCTTACGAGGTCTTAGAGATAATGAAATGCGCATTTGAGGAAGGAGTAAGGATACATTTAGCTGAATGTGTTCTAAAAGAGGGATTTTCAATTCATGATGTGAAATACATAGGTCATTACGAGATGCTGAATGTTTTGAAATCCGAGGACAATAAACATACCTGTTTGATAAAAATTACAGAACCGGAAGGTTTCAAGGAATTATTCAAAGAATTCGACCTGGATCTGATCTATACCACCCCAATGATACTTTCAGAAGAGAAACACACCTACAGTTGTATAGGCGATCAAGAGAACATTTCAAAGTTTGTTGAGGTTATGAAGACCAAGATGGGTAAGGTCGTAAATATGAGCTTTCAAAAAGCTGCACACCCGAAACATGATATTCTTTCCGTTCTAACAGATAAACAAAGAGAAATCCTTATTGCTGCCAAGAAATATGGATATTTCGATTATCCCAAAAAGATAAACAGTGAGCAATTATCACAAAAGGTCAACATCAGTAAAGCCACACTTG
>CP070751.1:1965443-1966655 GCA_020348445.1 Thermoplasmata archaeon | reverse complement strand
TTCAGAACTCCTGAGCTTTAATTCGTATTTTCTGGAGGTAGTGATAAAAAGGCGCAATCAAGCCGAAACCATAAATCAGAACATCAACCAGTTTGCTGCTGAAAAGGGTATCATCTATTTTCCTGTTGCAAACCAAATACATATTCTTCCTCTGATACCAATTTTGGATTTTTTCGGACTTGGTTTTGTCGATTATTCTCTTGTATTTCTCGCCTTCCAAAACAAAAGTCTTTTGTTTTTCAAAAAAGGAAATCGCCTTCAAAAATTCTTTAGGATTCTCGTCAATCATCGCTCGAAATCTGCTCGTTATAGCCGGTGCTGCATTATAAAACCCCATCCCATATCGGTACGAATTCACAGATAGCTCGAAGAAATAGCCACAAACATGCGTTGTCCAATCCTTCTTTTGATTCTTAAATGTAAACCACACAGTGCTTCTGAAAGGTGATTTGTCTTTGGAGAATCTCGTATCGCGATAAATCCTTGAAATCGTCTTGTTCACCGCAGGAGTTATTTCAAAATAAGGGTCAATATCCAGCATAAAATCCCCCAAATCTGTAACGAGTTTTCGTAATGGTTCCAGTACGTATTCTTCATAGTCGGCCCTGTGTGCCTGGAACCAGGCATTGCTGTTATTCGCTTTAAGGCCTCGAAGGAATTTTAATGTCCTGGGCGAAAATCCCTTAAATTTTCTTCCTTCTTTTTCGGTCATGCTATTGGCCGTCCTTCCTTAAATTAGCATTCGCCTCAAATTCTGTAAGGTTATTAAGGATTCGCTCTAAGTCCTTTTCGAAGCTGTCAATTTGGCTTTTCGAGAATCCTTTATAGAACAGCCTTGTCATTTCTTCCGATACTTCAACGTATTTTTTCTCCATTGTCCTGTCTTTTTCCGTGCGTTTTATCAGGATTTTCCGTCTGTCTTTTTTAGAACGTTGGCGCCTGACGTATCCCATCCTTTCGAGCCTGTCGAGCATACTTGTCAAAGTCGATTTTTTCAGTTGCGTTTTTTTTGCCAATTCATTGATTGAAATACCATCATTTTGCCAGAGCGCAAACATTATCCTGCCCTGAGCAGAGGTGATCTCAATGTTATGTTGTTTAAGGATACGTTCAGATATTCGCCCACCTACCTGACGTATCTTAGCCATTAAGAAGCCGGCCTGGTATTGTTCCTTCATTTTTTTCATTTTAACTCAAATTCAAAAGGCCCTT
>CP070751.1:1964128-1965343 GCA_020348445.1 Thermoplasmata archaeon | reverse complement strand
GTAACTGATTATATTTGACTCCTTTCTTATTCCTTGTTATTCTTCTCTCAACCTAAGAAGGAGGAAGAATCATGAAACTTAATGCCTTATTCATTATCACTGCTATTCTTGGCCTTTTCTTCGGGATTCTAATGTTGATAATTCCCGGCCAGTTCTTTGATTTTTACGGCGGAACGCTTACTAACGCAGGCAAATATAACGGACAGCTCGTAGCTGCAGCATACCTCGGTATTTCCACACTTCTCCTTATCGCAACCAAGGCAAAAGAAGCCAAGGGGCGGCAGGCCATAGTCATTGGTTCACTTGTTCACTTTTTCATCGGTTTTATCGTCGCATTAAGATGGCAAATTCTGGGTGAAGTAAACGTTTGGGGCTGGACAACCGTAGGTCTTTTTGCTCTTTTAGCATTAGCTTACGCGTACTTCGCCGTGACCAAGAAAATAGATTAGAAGATCACAGAAGAACTGGAATAAAAGTAAAAAATATTGTATCTTTATTGGGTAAAGTTCGCTTTACATCCGCAAAACTTATACGACTCACCCTATTTCTTAATATAAGGATTGCATAGAATAAGACCAAACAACAAGAGATGTACAAAGCTAAATAAGTGGAGTATGCACCGATCAAGCACGTTAATTTATTAAAGTTTTTTGGATACCTTTCTTTGTTTTTACTCCTGGTTGCCCTCTCTTCTTTCAGCACTCCTTTGCTCGGAGAAGAGGTCCGGATAGACATCCAGAAAGTGAGCTCTTCCCCCAAAATAGATGGCTATATTGAAGAGTCATTCTGGGGAGACTTAACACCTCTTAAGGATTTTGTTCAGTTTGATCCGTATAACGGCAACGTGTGTTCAGAAGAAACGATAGTCTACCTCGCCTATGACGAGGACAATCTTTATTTTGCCTTTAACTGTCTGGATTCCGAGCCCGAGAAAATTAAGGGGGATTTGACACCAAGGGAAAAATTCGCTCTTAATTCCAATGATGATGTTCGCATCATACTTGATACTTACTACGATAAAAGAAATGAATATGTGTTCATCGTTAACTCAAAAGGAGTTCAGTGGGATTCTCCCGGAGATTATGTCTGGAAATCAGGAGCTATGGTCAATGAATATGGGTGGTCTGCTGAGATCAAAATTCCTTTTAAATCCATTCGTTTTCCCGCAGGCAGCTCGAAACCCTGGGGTGTAAATTTCGCAAGGTACATCTTCCG
>CP070751.1:1962807-1964028 GCA_020348445.1 Thermoplasmata archaeon | reverse complement strand
AGTTTGACAATATCGATAACATTTCTGTTGTGTGTTGAATAGAAATAAAAGTAGCTGAATTCAATAGTAATTTTTCATGATCTTCCTTTCTATGTCCAGCAAGGATTTGAAAGGCGGCACACCATTAGCTTCATCAAATCGATATGTTAGCTCTGTTGAAAACTCAAGACAGGTTTAAGATTATTTTCCACGTAATCGCCTTTGACAGCCATGGTTTGTTTTATTAGAAATTTTAGAAATTCTTAGCATGGCAATGAGAAAAAGTTTGGTACAAAACTAACAAAATAATGTACCAGTTGATCGCATGCTTTACTGAACAGTTTGTTAGAATATCGTTTCAGCAAAGGCTCCCCTTGTACCACAATGCTGTGTTGATAGATCTTTCTTTTTCTTAACTCCAAGATATCGTTGCATGTTTCATTGATTGTGCCCCAGGGATGAACCCTTTTTCAAGATGATTTCCCGACAAAACTGAGGATTAGGAATGGAAACTGTTTGGAACCGAGCGAAAGAATGCCTCAAAGAGGTAATGGACCAAAAAAGCTACTCGCTCTGGGTACAACCACTCAGATTCCTGGATTCAGATGAAGGTGCCATCTACCTTGGATGCCCCAACAAGTTCTCTCGAAACTGGCTCCAAGAAAACTATGCCTCCCTCTTTCACCGGCAGCTTTCTGAGGCTGGACTCAACGGCCATAAGCTAATCTTTAAGGTCTTGTCAAATAGGGACTTACATGAGTTCCAACCCAGTGGTGGCAATGGTAATGGAAAACAGTTAACCCTCCCCACAATGCCAAAAAAAATAAAGGCCGGTGACAAATACCTGAATTCACGGTTCACGTTTGATAGATTTGTAGTCGGCGAATGCAATGAGTTTGCCTATTCGGTTTCCAAAGCATTAGCGAACGAGTCTCATTTCCTGTACACGTCTCTATTTTTGCTGGCCAAAACTGGTTTAGGGAAAAGTCATCTCATTCAGGCCATTGGCAACTCAATTCTCCAGAGAAAACCGACAGCAAAGGTTCTGTATATAACCACGGAAGATTTTACCAATGAGATGATATACGCCTTGAGGAATAACCTCATCGACCAAT
Organism: Thermoplasmata archaeon; assembly: GCA_020348445.1. Lineage (GTDB taxonomy): Archaea > Thermoplasmatota > Thermoplasmata. Next base: position 1,962,934 of record CP070751.1, on the reverse strand, counting down.
TTAAAAACAAATACCGCCGGTTATGCGATGTGCTCCTTTTAGAAGAATTACATTTCCTCGGTGGTAAAGAGAAAACACAGGTTGAACTCGGTTACACACTTGATTCATTGTTTAATGATGGGAAAAT
>CP070751.1:1961461-1962707 GCA_020348445.1 Thermoplasmata archaeon | reverse complement strand
ACTCGTATCCATTTGCACTGGGGGGCTTCACCGCGGGGACTATCAATTCTTATGCGGTTTCTATGGTGATAGTCACGTTCGACAAATTGCACTTCGTCCCTGATGACGAATACATCCGAACGGATCATCTTGTCAAAGAAACCAAGGTATGGTATAAAATTCGGCTGGTGAGCTGATACAATCCTTTTCATCGTAGACGACTCCATTCTCCTTAAGCTCTTCTTTGTCTACTAATTCGTGTTGCCCGATACTTTCGACACCGTATCCTAAATCCTTTACATGGCACTACCAATATTTGCACAAAAAATGTTTGGTTGTAAATCCACCATACTCATGGCATCCCTGGCGGATGATCATGCCATCCAACCATACAATGACATAATTAGCGAATTCTTCGTCGTGTGTGAGATCACAACAGAAATGTTGTGTGGAGGAGTTCTGTTTATTAAAAAGACTTATTATCAGTTTTCCATACCCATCCTTGCTCCCACACGGGCCAGACACAAAAATGGCCCTTTTGTCCTTACACGTCAAACTCTTTCGGTGCTCCCGCCCCATCCTATAACGATGAGCTACAGCCCCCAAAGAGATCCAAAATATTCAATTATCAATATGCACGGTCAATGTCAATAAAAAATATGGAGGCAAAATAATGTAATCTCTTTGTTTGCCATTTCAAGTCAAAAAACGAGGTATTTATCAGTCAAAAGCTAAAAAATGAGTACAACTACTCATATGAAAAATTAAGTTACGTGGACTCGCTGGCCTTTAGACGAGATGTTATTCAATTATCCGTGTCGGATCACGGCTCTGCCCTGACTCCTCCAGAAATGACTTAACAGGTGGGTGACATATAAAACATGAAAATGATTTACTGCTGTCTATTGGCATTTTTTGATATTTTAGGTTTACAGATAACTTTTCATAATAAATGTGCTACGGTAAAGTGGATTTCGTCTGCGTTTTACTGCAGCAGCCGAATACAGTTTCACGAGATAGTGACCCACCTCTCGTATAAGCACATCCGTATTACTACATTTGTGGTTACGTATTACGTTCGAATGAAACTCACATCAGATATATCACTCATTCCTGTCACCCAGACAGTACAGCGGTAGAAAGTTAGGCCTAATCCTATTCATGAAAGTCTGCCGGTTGTCAAGTGCCCAGTAACTATTGTTTCTGCAGGGAATCGAGTTAGTTGCAGGAGGTAACAAGCTCTCTTTTACAATGGCCTGTTTACACG
>CP070751.1:1960105-1961361 GCA_020348445.1 Thermoplasmata archaeon | reverse complement strand
ATGTCGAAAATGGCTCCGTCAAGCCAGAGAAGTATCCCATCGTCGGAAAAAATACCCTGACCTTTTTCATAGACCCACCTAATATTTCCATCGGATCGGATAATCCGATATTCAATTATGTATGGCACACGCTTTGAAATTGCTTCATAGACGGTCTCTCTCACCATTTTTCTGTCATCATGATGAATAATGCTGGGAAATGTACGCACTCTCTTCTGAAAGAAATCCGACGCATTATAACCAGAAATCTCTTCAATTACATCACTGATGAAGTCCATCGTCCAGTCAGGATCATTGGCACATCGATAGACTGCTCCAGGGATGTTTGATGTAAGGGATCTGAACTTTTCTTCGCTCTCCCGCAGTGCATCTTCTGCTTTATCCCTTTCTATTTCCCGATTTTGAATTTGTTCCAGCATATTGTTGAATCCATCATAGAGAAGCCCTATCTCATCGTTTCCTTTTTTCTCTACCCTGACAGAATAGTTTTCCTGTTTAGCGACTTGTCGCGCGACTCCGGCAAGATTCAAAATCGGTTTCGAAATAATGTGCTGAAGCCTTAAAGCAAGAAAAATCGAGATCATTGTCAAACCAGCCATTAACAATATCATGTATCGCAGATAACCTCTGATCTTTGCATTGAGCAACTGAGTAGATGCTTGAAGATATATATTTCCATAATATTCGTCTTTATAGAGAATCGGCTGATAAACATGCAAATAATTATCCACAAATTCACTTAAACGTTCCTGCACTATCGGTGACCTTATTTCAGGCTCCTCAGAACTTGCAAATTCAGCAAACAGTACTCCATTCGTATCATAGACTTTGGCCCGGATTATTGCGGGGACATCCGCCAGCTTAGCCAGTATCTGTTCAGCGCCCGCATTATCTTCGAAAACGAGTGGACTCACACAGTATTCACCGACGACCTGGGCCGTGACAACAGTCTGGCTCTTCATATCCTCTTTAAATGACTTAATGTCACTGACGATAACTAATGTAAATCCAAGTCCCAGAGCAAGTATCGTAACTAAAAGAATAATTCCAATTAGCTTATTTCTGATTGACAGGTTATAAAACACGCTCATTTTCTGTCCCTCACTGGATTTACGATTCTCGCCAGGTTCAACAGCTTATAACTCATGATTAATCCTGACTCATGAACAGCCTTTTCGTTGATTTCAAACTTTATATTGTCTCCAGACAGATAAAAATTAATGAGAACCCTCTTTTGGGCGAAACCCTCTGTATCA
>CP070751.1:1958725-1960005 GCA_020348445.1 Thermoplasmata archaeon | reverse complement strand
ACCAGGTATCACTTACATACGGCGACAACGGTGTATATGCTGTTACAGTGACCGTTGAGGATGACGATAAAGGGATTGCCTACTTTACTGCAAATATCACTGTTTACAATGTGGCTCCAACGATAGAACCTTTTGGGCCATTCACAGTGGATGAGGGTAAGCCTGTTGATATCACAGCCATCTCCACAGACCCAGGTAGTGATGATTTAACTTTTACCTGGGAATTTGATTACGGGCCAACATATGTGAGTTCATACTACAATGATGGCACAGGACCTGATCCTTATCCAAGTCCGTGGGGCACATATCCTTTCTCGATCTCAGATGATGTTACACATACCTATGGAGATAATGGTGTGTTCCTTGTCATACTGACGGTTGAGGATGATGATGGAGGCTCAACTACGTTCATCACGAATATCACAGTAAAAAATGTGGCGCCAGTCATCGAGAAAATAGAAGCCTACATGTATGCGAACATCTCCCTTAGAGTAGCGGGGGAAAAATATCACTCTGTAGATATTTACCTCTACGAGGAAGGTTCTCAGATTTGGATGGGGAAGGTGACCAGATACCCGGGAAGTCCTGATGAACAAAAAGCCACAATTGCTAATGTTAAACTGGATATGACCAAGAGATATTCGGCAAAAGTCGATTACCTGCCAAACGATCCCAGGGTGAACGGAAACGTCTGGGGTGGTAATCCTGTATGGATAGAAATTGAATTTGAGAATGAATCAACAGCACGCATACACCATACATTCAATGTCAGGCAGTCATACTGGAACAGCGACCACTGGAATCATATCGATCCCTGGGAGGTGGAGTTGAATCCCCATCTATTGGGACACAACATCACCCTGGAAGGCATTGCCACAGATCCTGGTAGTGACGATCTAACCTTTACCTGGGACTTTGGGGATGGTGCAACTGCAGGGCCGACCACTTATTACAACAACGGACTAAGTCCTGATCCATATCCGAGCCCAGAAATAAATCCAATGAATGTTACAGATACTTGTGTGCATTCATATACTACTTCTGGAACTTACACGATTACATTGGTAGTCGAGGATGATGATGGTGCAATCACGGTAACAACCTTGGAAATTGGATTGTAAAGCAAAAAATAACTGGATAGCCCAACTTATAAATACAATAAAGCACTATTATTACCATCAAAGCCTCGAAGGGGAACGCTTGGAAGGGCGTTTCTTATAAAGCTTGCGATAGGGAGAGGTTAGAATGAATTCCAAGATTGAAAGTATAATTTTGTGTGT
>CP070751.1:1957344-1958625 GCA_020348445.1 Thermoplasmata archaeon | reverse complement strand
CAATTTCATCTTCTTGGGATTTTCTAAAACTCACTGCACATTCATGTATCATTAATGAACAACATATGTCCGTACTTGAACAGAAACATACACTCTCCAGATCAACTTTATGAGAGAAATTAGAATGATTCTGCTAAGTGATTTTTGTGTTTAAGCTGGGGAAGATGGATTAATATCATCTGTTTATAGTTCAACCATTTTTGCCTCTTATTAGTGTATTGAGTACAAATAGAATGGGAACCTGTTTATAAGTCAGCTTTGCAGGTTGGCCCCATCATCCAGTCCATACGTAACGGTGGTTGCAGCAGTCATGCCCCTGCATCAGTGTTTTATCACGGATCAACTTGATCTTGGGATTAAAATCCGAAGCCCAATTGTAATCGCCCCAGCAGACAGCCGCATACCCGATATCTCCGGCTTTGTAAGGGAGGAAGGATTCAACTGACAGGCAATCAGTCACTCTTATTTCGAAAACCGTATCCGTATCCTCGATAATCTCCATAGTCAGGCTGGCCAGCATCCGGGGATCCCTGAAAATTTTAATATAGCTCGAAAAATCAGAGCCCCCAAGCCTTTTAAGATCTGACTTGGCCTGTTCTCTCATCCTTTCCTCAGTTGCTTTTTTGATGAGATCGATCACTTTTTTCTCCCCCATCTCCTTCTGCAGAAAGCGTGCGAAGCGGATAAAACTCCGCTGGCTGACAGCAGCGATGCGTCGGTAAGTGATTGCTGGCCCCGGAAGTTCTTTATCGAATTTGTGAACCTCCTGGTCCTGCAGAATGGGATTCGATATCAAAGAAGATTTGGCAAAAACCTGGCTTGCGCCAAGACATGTGGCGGCACACACAGGCACTGTCTTCAATAAAAAATCCCTCCTGCTTGAACGAAATTTGTCTAAATTTTTCATGTGATCCTCCCTTTAATCTAAATTTCTCCTCCCCAATAGCTATTGACGTACTCATTGGGGAAAAACTCGAGTAATCCCGAGTAACAGAGATATGCAAGAAATTACTTAGCGTGTCAAAACATAACGGTGGTTGCAGCAGTCATGCCCCTGCATCAGTGTTTTATCCCGGATCAATTTGATCTTGGGATTAAAGGCTTGAATTACAGAGAAATCAGCTAAACAAACATGAGCATGACCGATATCACCGGCTTTCTGCTGGAGATATGTTTCAGCTTCAAGACATTCCCTCACTCTGAATTCAAAAACCGTTTCAGAATCCTCGATGATATCCATGATGATGTTTGTACGAGGATCCTTCAGGATTCTGGAAAAAG
>CP070751.1:1955963-1957244 GCA_020348445.1 Thermoplasmata archaeon | reverse complement strand
TACTGCAAATCCTCACTCGCAATGGGCTATTCAGCAACTTCGTGAAACTTTTGCTTTCGACGAAACAACCAAGTATGTTATCCGTGACAACGACAAAATCTTCAGTGAAGATTTCAAACTGCACATAAGGAACTTTGGCTTAGAAGATACGCCTACTGCACCACGAAGTCCATGGCAAAATCCAATCGCCGAACGGGTCATCGGAACTTTACGAAGAGAATGCCTTGATCACATTATCATTCTCAATGAAAAACATTTACACGATGTGTTGTATGAATACGTCGTTGAGTATTACAATATCAGCAGAACCAATATGTCACTCGAGAAGGATTCGCCTGAACATAGACCAATCCAAAAAGATGGTAAGATTGTTAGCAAGCCAATTCTTGGTGGCTTACACCACGTATACAGTCGAGTCGCTTAAGCTGAAAATATAAAGCAAGATAATTGGGCGGATTGCAAAGCAAGGCGGAAAAGGTCTACGCCGATTTCGAAAGATTTGCCAAAGTTAATATTTCGAAAAAGATTATCAGGCTCTAAGCATTCAATATTCAGTTTTCAATGAGCAAGATTTCTATAACGATGACCAAAATCCGAGATTTTGAGCCGAATATTAATTTTTGCACAGGACAGGCAATGTATCGAAAAGATTGGGATCAATAAACCTGCTGGGGAAATCAAACTGGCCATCCGAACAGTACCGGGAAGCTATCTGTGGGCAACTCAAGAATCCAAGGTGACTATCTAAAGAGTTATCCTTATCTGCAATTCCATCCTTTTCAAATTTATCAGGTTCTGATTTTGTACGTTCACCCCATAAGTTTTTCGCAGGGATAACACTCAGTTCCGGTGAATTCAGGAATTTTATAAGGTCCGACAATGTCTGAAAAAGTTCTGAAACAAAAACAAAAATTCAGAAAAGGCCTTCAAAGTCAAGACTAATTTTAAAAAAATTCGCAATTTTTTAAAATATTTTCTCTGATTTTAGCTCAAAAATGGGCATGAACTCAAAAATACGTATTTACCACAATAGATATTTATGGATTTTGTAGGTAACCTCGGTCAAACCGTCACTGTGGCAGGAACTATGGAGAATTTTCACATGGCCTTTAGCAAATTCCTTCAGAAGGATTTTCCCTGACAAGATGGGGGATAACTCTGTAAAAGTACCGTTAATGATATTGGTACCCGCGCAGTAGGGCATCTGTGACTTTTAACACCTTAAGCGGATAAAAATCTTTCAGATTTTTGATATAGGAGGAGTTATTATGCAAGACATAG
>CP070751.1:1954581-1955863 GCA_020348445.1 Thermoplasmata archaeon | reverse complement strand
GGCTACATTAGGACCGGCCAGTCAATGTGAAGAGATCCTAGTTGAACTTGTAAATTCAGGGATGAACGTCGTTAGGTTGAACTTTTCCCATGGAACCCATGATTCCTATGCGCAAATTATTAAAACGATAAGACAAATCGAAACTGAATCCGGCAAACCCATTGGATTCATGCAGGATTTACAGGGACCAAGAATCCGCACTGGGGATATCAATCAAGATGGTATCCTCCTTCAACAAGATCAATCAATAATACTCACAACGGATAGTGAGCCTAGTAATAATGAAATTCCAATAGATTTTCCAGATCTACCTAAAATAATCAACCCCAAAAGTAGAATTTTAATTGATAATGGCAACATAGAAATCGAAGTTAAAAAGGTTCAGAAAAATAAAATTCATGGCAGAGTTATTGTTGGAGGATTAGTAAAATCAAATAAAGGTATAAACTTGCCTGGAACGTGTCTGGATATCCCAATCTTCACAGAAAAGGATAAAGAGGATTTAGCATTTGGATTAAGACACGAGATCGATTATTTAGCAGTATCCTTCGTTCGAGAAGCACAGGATATTACCCAGGTTCGTCAAGCGATCGAGGACTTGGATCCAACAAAAAAGAACATTCCGATTATTGCCAAATTGGAACGTCCTGAAGCACTCGACAATCTCGAAGAGATTATCAAGATGGCCGATGGAGTCATGGTTGCCAGAGGAGACTTGGGTGTTGAAATGTCTCCGGAAATCGTACCGATAGCACAAAAAAATATTATTGAGGCTGCAAATCGCCATGGAAAAATCGTAATTACAGCAACACAAATGCTTGAATCAATGATAGATTCCCCTCATCCAACAAGAGCAGAAGCCACGGACGTTGCCAATGCGGTTTTTGATGGCACCGATGCCGTGATGCTCTCAGGGGAAACAGCCATAGGTAATTATCCTATAAAGACAATGGAGACCATGGACGCGATCATCCAAAAATCTGAAGAAAACCTCAAAAAATGGGGGAGATGGCAAGGCACCCCACGCGAAACCCTAGGGGACGATGCAACATCAATCACATTAGCGGCGAGAGAATTAGCCCATGATAGAAATGTGGCAGCAATCGTTGTTTTCACTGAAACAGGGCGAACAGCTCGTTTAATGTCAAAGGCAAGACCAGGCGTCCCTATCATTGGATTTACTCCGAATCAGACAACCTGCCGCCGAATGACACTTTACTGGGGCGTACATCCACACATGATTCCATTCGCCAATACTATGGAGGAGATGCTAGGTCACGTG
>CP070751.1:1953194-1954481 GCA_020348445.1 Thermoplasmata archaeon | reverse complement strand
AAAAGTTTTATTCTTGAAACGGATTAGATCCTGAAATGACCTTCCAAGCCGTGTCGCCGTTTCGACTTCAGGGAATTCATCCATTAGGGCAGGAGCAAGCGGCACTGGCGTCACAGCCTGGTCGCCCGCAATGACCTTGAAGATTCTGTCGGCGTTTTGGTGATAGCGGTCATAGCTCAATTCAAACAAGACGTAAAGGCTGATCATGAGAAAAGCCGCGATGCCGACGGCCAGTCCCATGACATTCAGAAATGAATAGGTCTTGTTCCTTGTCAAATTCCTGTAAGAAGCAGTGAGATAATTTCTAAACATGGTTATACTCCCATAGCATGAATTGGAGACAAAGGAAGGAACCGCCTTAATGATCTGGATAAGATACCAGGCGGCAGCCGCAAGCGATCCCCTTTCCAGAAGATATTCGCGGTAGGATTCCTCAAAGTCACCCAGTTTTTCGTAGACTTCGTCTCTCTGCAAGAATCGCTTAAGGATCCATTCCAGTGCTCTGGGGGGCCTTAGTTTTTCATCTGTAAGATTTCTCATCAAACGAAAATTCAATCCATTTCTTTTTAATTAGTATCAAAAATTGATACTTATATTGATATATACGCTGAATCTTCCAAAAAAGTTACCCAAAATCAAATTTTTTTATTTTTTTACTTGACAAATGACAACGATATGCTTAAATTGTATATATGCGATATATACAGTATAGACAGTGAAGACGGCAACAACAATGAAATTGAAAAACCCAACAAGAATATAGGAGATAGAGCAAATGAGAAAACCAAAAGGTTCAGCAACCCTTAAAATTTTAATTCTTATAGTTATGCTGATTTTAATCGTATTGATCGCAGTGTAGAGGACAATGCTTCTCAATCTCACAGATCTTTCGGATGAACCGCTACAGAGCCAGATTATTCGACAGATCCGAGCAAAAATTCTGGCTGGAGAATTATCCGCAGGAGACGCCCTTCCCTCCATTCGTAGGCTGGCCAGAGAACAGCATATCAGTGTTATCACTGTCCAGCGAGCTTATGAGAGCCTCGAGCGCGAGGGGCTTATTTATTCCAGACGAGGAAAAGGATTTTTCGTGTCAAAGATATCAGATAAAGAAAAAAAGAAAATGGCCAGAGAACGAATGAGAGAGAATTTGGAACCTCAGATTACCATATCTCTTGCCGAAGGATTATCAGAGCATGATGTGACTGAAGTGATAAATCTCATTCTCGAAGAAAGAAAGACGATCAAAAAACAGAGGAGAAAGTCATGAGCAAAGCATTCCATTAT
>CP070751.1:1951801-1953094 GCA_020348445.1 Thermoplasmata archaeon | reverse complement strand
TTGTCAGATGCGCTGCGGGCAACACGTTTCAGGTAAAAGCGTACTGGTTTACTCAAGTATATCCAGCCGCCAATTTTCCGTAGTATTGCAGGTATGCGATTGCTCTTCTCCCGGGAGTCTTTGATAAAGAAAGCCACGAACTCCTCAACTCCTATACCCTCATCATTCATTGCTTTTTTTACAGCTAATATCCTGCTGCCGAGTAAAATTATCGAGTCATACATAGGAGTATTGAAAAACGGCATCTCCGTTATTATTTCTGGGTAGTGTTCTTTTGCCCTCTTAATTATGGATGAAGTCTTATCCGGTCCCCATCCGGCCTCCAATGATTTTTCAAGCTTGCCTAAATAATGATTCAGGTCCTTATTCATTTTCGAAGTCTGGGCATAATAATGTCCTTTCTCCATGTTCCCCTCCTACCTGGTTATTGTATGAGCTGCGCAACATCGGTAATTATTATTACTTTTATCGCAGCATAATCTGTTTGGTATCATGATTCCGACCTGTTATGATAAATTTTCTAATGATTTTTCATTTATCCATTTGGCCACTACATCAAGAACAAGACCTATATTCCCTATCTGGCAATGGTTCTCTGCGTGTTCTTCCTTTGTGAAAATCCTGGAAGTTACAGATTTGGCATGGATTAATGCTTTCACCTGCATGTTATGCATCTTAAATGGAATCAAATGATCCTTTCTTCCGGTCAGAATTAGGACATCCTGTTGTATTGAATCTGAATGAAGGTTATCCTCATTAATCCGCAGAAGAACATCGAAACCTTCGATAGGCACTTCTTTTTTAGTGATATACATCAAATTGTGAACAAACCACGAATACTGCAGGTTCTTCTTCATTTTTTTTACAGTCGCTTTGTTGGTGAAATTTCTAAATTTCCTGAAGAACAATTTGGCTAATTGTTGTCCGATAACATTAGTATATTGATTAACATCAAAGGAAACACTCTGCGCTACAACTCTTTTTATTCGTGGTTCAAATGCCGCCGCTCTGAGACAGAGCCATCCACCCAATGAAATTCCAAATAAAGTCACATCCGATAGCTTGAAATAATCTAAGATGGCTTTCACTGGTTTTTCCCATTCATAATCGAATGCGAGCCCGTATTTTTTACGAGCAGCACCTTGCCCGGGACCTTCAAAAGCAACCACATCATAACCATGATCTGATAAGCAACTCATCATAGAGTAAAATTCCTCGATAAAGGAATCGAATCCTCCATGCAGAACGATGGTGCCTCTTTTTTCTTTATTTGCAGGTTGTGTGCGCATTGCT
>CP070751.1:1950404-1951701 GCA_020348445.1 Thermoplasmata archaeon | reverse complement strand
TAGTGGCCGTTATGAAGATGGACCTCGACGTAAGGCGCACTTTCGAAATGATCCGAGAGGAATATTGGCGATTCAATAAGCGGGTAGTGTTAGGATTTGCCCTGGCAGCTGTTGTCCTGGTTTTGGGCACGATCTTTTTTCTCCGGCGCCGAATTATCAGTCCGGTGGTATCAGTCGCTGAAGCTTCTGCCAAGGTTGCCTCGGGTGACATGGAGACCCTTCCTGTTCCCCGAGGTAAAGATGAGATCAGTAACCTAATACAATCGTTTAATCAAATGGTGGAAGGTCTAAAGCAACGGGATCAGATGCGCCACGCTCTGAACCTAGCTAGGGAAGTTCAGCAGAACCTCTTGCCAAAAAATGATCCGATTATCGAAGAATTGGATATTGCGGGGGAAAGTATCTATTGTGAAGCTACAGGGGGAGATTATTACGATTACCTGTATAAAGGCGATCATCCAGCAGATAACATAGGTATTGTTGTAGGCGATGTCTCAGATCATGGCATCCAGTCTGCCCTGCTTATGGCAACCGCAAGATCGGCCCTCCACCAGCGTTGGGCTCTATCAGGCAGCATCGCCCTTATCCTATCCGATGTCAATCGGCAGCTTGTCCGGGACGTCGAGGAATCGGGCCATTTCATGACTCTATTTTGCACTGAGATCGATAAGCAAAACAGATGCATCCGATGGGTCAACGCAGGTCATGATCCGGCTATTCTTTATGATCGGTGCACCGGCTCCTTTGATGAACTTGCAGGCGGGGGCTTGCCTCTGGGGATTTTTAAAGACTCAGAGTACAAAGAACTGCAGCGAGAGATTAGAAGGGGGCAGATCATAGTGATCGGCACGGACGGCATTTGGGAGGCCCATAACCCGAAGGGCGAGAGCTTTGGAAAAGATGCTTTGCTAAAGATCATCCGGACCCATGCAAATGAACCAGCAAAGGAAATTATAGGTGCAGTGATCGATGCGATAGAGAATTTCCGCTCTTCCCTCGCACAAGAAGACGATGTCACGTTAGTGGTCATTAAGGTTGAACACTAAGAAGGTGAGGCTCGTCATCCTCTTCACACGGCCTTGGACATTATGGTCAGTAATCCTCGGTTGACATTTTTACAGCCGATTATCGGCCTGTGGGAAGATGGAAGGTGTTATATTTTCTATGTTTTTCTTGCTGATTCTGCCGACATCTTCTAAGATTCTGGCCACTGCCCTTTCATACGTGAAACCGGAGATCACCAAATCCCGCCCTTGACTGCCTATTCGTTCGCGCTCAGTCGGCTTATCCAAGCAGT
>CP070751.1:1948996-1950304 GCA_020348445.1 Thermoplasmata archaeon | reverse complement strand
TATCTCGTTCTGTTAAGTGTAAATAGCTTAAAACACATAAAAGTCTTTATTTCGCTGTTGCTTATTGCGACATCGGTAGTATGCCTCATCAGCCTTCAATATTATAGTTCTGGAAGATTAGGCTCACTAGTATTGAGAAATCCGAACAGTTTCGGAAACTTTTTGGCAATAGTGATTCCATTTTCTGTTAGCCTGTTCGTTTTCGGAAGATTCGAAAGAGATAAAAAATTACTTATAGCATGTTCCCTCATTCTGATGTTCATCAGTTTGGTTTTCACTTTTTCCAGAAGTGCTTGGTTTGGGGTTATTGCAAGCATTCTTTTGTTGTGTGTTCTTAAACCAAGAGCACCCTTATTTCTCCTGATATTTGGCATTATCAGTGGGGTATTTTTGTTTTCTCCGGTTAAAAAAAGGGTATTTAAGGATCTATCTGATCCGGGTGCACAATACAGAATAATCAAGGCGAAAATTGCCCTTGATAAATTTAAGGAAAATCCACTTTTGGGAAGCGGATTGGGGAGTTTCCATTATGAAGCTCAGTTTTCAGAACTTTGGGCGTATCGTGCCCATTCGACCTTGGAGAACAATTACCTTGTCTTGTTGGCAGAGGGAGGGTTAATAGAATTTTTTGCTTTTCTTTATTTAATCATAATGTTAGGAAAAAAAGTTTTATCCCTCTTAAAGAGAATTCAAGACCCATTCCTCTATGCTATTTTATTCGGTTGTGCAGCGAGCATCATTTCAACCATGAGTGCTGGGTTGTTCGAGGATACCTTATTCTTTCCGAAAAATAATTGGCTGATTGGGATCTTTATAGGGATTGTTATTATCGTGGAAAGAATCTATGAGGAATCATTAATTGCGGCAAAAACCGCGGGTGTTGAAGCTGAAGGGAAAGAACAACCTTTTCAAATAAAGGAATCCTGAGGTCATGGGACAGATATCAGGTACAAAGGACTTATCAGTCGTATTCATTAAACCCTCTCGCGGTTGGGTCCTACCTCAGATCCGGGATGTTTGGGCTTATCGTGGGCTTTTGTATTTCCTCGTTTGGCGGGACCTCAAAGTTCGTTACAAGCAGACGATTTTGGGCATCCTCTGGGCCATTATTCAGCCTTTTTTTCTCATGGTTATTTTTAGCGTTTTTTTTGGAAGACTTGCCAGAATACCTTCTGAAGGCATACCCTACCCTATTTTCGCTTATGCGGCTCTATTGCCATGGACCTATTTTGCCCAATCTCTCAACGCCTGTAACAATAGTCTTGTGGGGAACAGCCACTTAATAACGAAGGTCTATTTTCCAAGACT
>CP070751.1:1947581-1948896 GCA_020348445.1 Thermoplasmata archaeon | reverse complement strand
TTTATTGCTCTAAATGGCAATTCGGTAGTCCCCCACAGCGATCCTGCTGCGACACAAATGTCCGGGTGGAACAAGTGGGTCATCGACCTGACGGAATTCGCGGGCGTGGACCTCACCAATATCGATACGATTACTATTGGCATCGGCACAAAGGGCAGCCCGGTTGCCGACGGTGGCACGGGAACGATGTACTTTGATGACATCAGGCTGATTCGATAGGTTCGTTGAAACCTAATTGAAGCGGCAGGTAACTTCGGGGCCTGTACTGATTCACTCGGTACAGGCCCCGGTTGTTTAAGGGCAATAGCGGACGACCTCCACATATGCTGAAGAAAGATTAGACCAGCTCTGAATTTTCTGTGGGAGGGCTGTTAGGAATTGATAAAAGCAGGGATGTCTATCAACTGTTTGCATATAAAAAAGCAGTCCGAGGAGGAGAGGGATACAAATCGGCCCGCATCGTATCTTCCTTTCTATACTATTATACGATAGGCAATAAGTGAGAGCTCAGAGAGATACAGAGCGGGCATAAAAAAGCCCTTGCCTTTTTAGGAGGATAATCGGCAACTTTAGGCCATTTCGGGCTATATACAAAGTATGACACTACTTTGAAATACTATTTGGTCATTAAAGGTGATCTGTTGACAGGGCCGGGAGATCTGTGAGGCAGAGGGTCAGTAAGGAGACATTGGAAAAGGTGGTAAGGGAAAAGTGGATTTGAATTATCCGAACAGACTTGGTAGTATGTTAGAGAAAATACTGATTCCCGATATGTGTCTGCGTAGCTGAGCAAGGCCATACAATGTTACAGGGAAATCCCCTATGAAGTACTTCAGTTCAAGTACCATCTCGCACCGCAATTTGTACGCAGTCGTTATTGCCTTATTGGCGTTGGGTCATAGGACTATTTTTTTATCGAGAACGTGCGATCTCAAGCAAGGCTATTTCATCAATTCTATTAGAATACCATCAAGAGTCTCCATATGCTCAGATTATGGTCGATTATCTTCTGAATGGTACAGTTTTCCCTCCAGAGATTCCTCCACCCACTTTCCGTTGGGTAAACTTAGATATCGGGAGTGATAGATGGCTGTTGAGTTTTGAGTTCAAAGACAAGTTGGGACGGATGATTTTCCAGACCAGAAGTACGGAAATGGCGTTTACTACGAAAGACTGGGAATCAATTAAGGAACGATCCTCAGGTACGACGGCTACACCCATATATTTGGCATCAATCATTCGGCTCCAACAATAATCCGTGGGCACGGTAAAATTACTTTCGAAACATCGAAGGATAAAGTCGGGGCTCCGTTGT
>CP070751.1:1946164-1947481 GCA_020348445.1 Thermoplasmata archaeon | reverse complement strand
GGTGGAGATCCGCGAACAAATCCTGAATTAACTTGGAATGAGGTAGAAAAATGGTATGACCAAGTGAAAAAACACCCCTTATATTGGATTATCGAGTATCAAGGCAAATGCATAGGAACAGCAAAACTCTATTCAGTAGATGAGCTGAATCGTAGAGCTGGTTATGCTATAGGAATATTTGATAAAAAGTATTGGGAAAAAGGTTTAGGAACAGAGGTAACCCAATTAGTTCTCAAGTATGCATTTGAAAAGTTAAACCTACATCGTATTGACTTGAAAGTTCTATCTTTTAATCACCGCGCTATTGCTTGTTACGAGAAATGTGGCTTTGTAAAGGAAGGAATTGAACGAGAAGGTAGTCTTATCGGTGGAGAATGGTGTAGTGACATTATTTTTTCTATACTAGAGCAAGAGTATCACACATCTCGTCTCGGTCATAAGGCTTCTTGAGCCACCAGTTCCATATGGTGAAGGCCCAGAAGCTTATAACGCGCGCGCTGTTAAGGCATTATTATGCTGAATTGAGATTTGTGTTACATAATAATTTATTACGATTGATTTTACGATTTCAGTAAAATGGGTATGAAAGTAAGTAAAGACGCTCGGACTCGTGAGGAATTTAGAAAGTTTGCTAAACGGATGTCGAATTACTTTGACTTAAGGGGTTGTAGAACCGAAGAGCGTATAAACAACATGATTGCGCCATCATTTCTGTAACTTGGCATTCTCATCTTGATCCCTGAGTTTAACCTTCACAGAAAAATCATCTCTCATAATAGATGGTAGCAGGTGAGATAGAAACTGTTCTGCTGTGGCATAGTGGAGGATTCCCCTCGTGCTGATGAGCACCCACTTATCTCCTTCCTTGTACCAGGTGTTCACCAATTTATCTTTGTGATAAATGTGGATTATGCACTCATCGTTTTTCATGGTTAGACCATCTTTACCATTTTTGTAAATATCTCCATTAACATATGCGAGTGTATTGCATCGTATGTCATACACAGTGTACTATTACCATTTTGAGACATATTTTAGATTGGTTAAACGAGCGATGCGAGCCAAAGGGTGTGTGGGGTGAACTTTATCTCTTATTTATCAAGATGCATTCGCCATAACATAGATCATCGCAAGCTGTATTGCATCATCGCGCGCGCGAATAGGAGTTACTCAACTCGAAGAGTTGCGCGCGCGCAACAAAATAAGGGTAGAACCTAGAATTATTCCTATAATTATCGCTTCCAATGGAGATCCTGGTATGCCCCAAGGTTTTTCCTCAGGTTCTGGGCTTGGTTCAGGCTCGGGCTGTGGTTCTGG
>CP070751.1:1944732-1946064 GCA_020348445.1 Thermoplasmata archaeon | reverse complement strand
AACAGAATCCGTCATGGTGTTTGGCGGTTAATATAAGCTGTTTCATGCCGGCGTGTTTTGCCGCGCGTGCCCATTGGTCCGCATCAAACTCGGACGGATTAAAGATTTCCGGGGATTCGTCTCCATAACCCCATTCTTTATCGGTGAAGGTGTTGACCGTAAAATGGATGAAACCGATAAATTCCATTTGCTGGTATTCGACCTGTCTTGGAGTGGGGATAACAACATTGGGATCGATGTCTTTTGGGGCCTGACTACATGAGATCAACAGTAGAGCGAATAAAACGGTCCAGGCGTGAAGAATAAAGTTATTTTTGAGCATGGTTCATCCTCCTTCCCGACTCAATCATCCACATCACGTGCATGAGTGAGTGTTATGCCCATTTCCCTTAGTGACTCAATGTTCTTTGACAGCTAAGCGAGTGTCAAAATTATATTGATTATACGGAATTAAAATCAAGGATTTTCCCTGACGCTCGAATTTGATGATTTTGCGGTATTCGTTTATGAGAAATTATTAAATGGATGACTCAACCCAGCCACCCCTTTTTCTTTCCTGCAGAGAATATATTTTGTTTTTTGGCTCCCGCTTTATTCATACCTCAATGAATCCGCAGGATTGGCAAAGGCGGCTTTTAATGATTGGTAGCTGACCGTGAGCAGGGCGATGACCATGGCAAGAGCGGCTGAAAGCACAAATGTCCATAATCCAAGATTAATCCTATAGGCAAAGTTCTGCAGCCATCGGCTCATGATAAAATAGCCAATCGGCCAGGCAATCACTGCTGCGGCAGCGATACATTTCATATACTCTCTTGCAAGAAGGGCAATGATGCTCTGGAAATCTGCGCCAAGGATCTTTCGTATACTGATCTCTTTTCTCTTCTGCTCTGATATGAAAGATGCCAGACCGATCAAACCTAAACAAGCGATAGAGAGGGCAATGAATGTGAAAATATTGAAACTCTGTCCCAATTTCTGCTCGGCCTTATAAATCCTGTCTATCCTCTCATCCAGGAATGCATATTGAAAAGGAAATTCAGGTGAAAACTTTTTCCATTTTTCCTCGATGAAACCTATAGTTCTTGAAATATCAGAAGGACTGACCTTGATGGAAAAGTAATCGATACCCCTGCCTTCGTGAAACAGGAAAACCAAGGGATCGATTTTCCTGTGAAGTGAGTGAAAATGGAAATCCTTTACCATCCCAATAACAGTCCATTCATTTCCCGAGGTCTGAAACCGTCTTCCGACAGGATTCTCCCAACCCAGATTTCTCGCTGCTGTTTCATTTAATACAACTGCCTGTTCTTTATCCGTGAGAAAATTCTC
>CP070751.1:1943298-1944632 GCA_020348445.1 Thermoplasmata archaeon | reverse complement strand
CATCTGCTGTGGATCTGAACTGATCCTTCCTTTTCGTGCAATAATGGTATTGGAAAGCTCTGGATCCCTCTCATCCAATATAAACACCCCTTCCATGGTCTGGTCCTGAGCCGAGATCTGATTGGCATAGAGTACTATGTTGGGGATGCTGTCGTTGAATACACCTTGTTTAATTCCAATACTGGTGTTCGACTGGGCCACCTCGAAGAGGAGTCTTGCCATGGAATGGTTCCCTTTTGGAAGGAGATAGATGGCCATAAAGGAGGCCAACAAATAGCAGATAATCGAAAAGGTGATAACCGGGGGAAAGAGCTGATACAGGCTGATTCCGGATGATCTCAAGGCAATTATCTCGTTGTCTTCATTGAGCCTAGAGAAGGCGATAAGGGAAGCCAAAAGGCTTGCCATTGGTAAGGTGAAAAAGAGAACATAGGGGAGCGTATACAAGGTTATGAGCAGAACCTGCACCAGGGATATTCCATGGTTGACCATCCATTCGGTCAGCCTTAATATCCTCCCGGCGAGCACAAGAAAGGTAAACACAACGAGGCTGGTCACGAAATTCGGAATCATCTCCTTAAAGATATAGGTATCAATAATTTTCTTCATATCTTTGCCAGCGTTGATCTACCTTGTGCTTGCGAGCTGATTTATCAATCATATCGCCAGGGCTTTTGTCGCAGAAACAAGGGAATCACCAAAGCGCTCCCTCTGATAATAAGCCTCTGTATAACCGCTCAGTAAGGCAGGCATCATAGAAAAAGTAGATGAAAAACAAGGTAATGTCAATGAATGGTTGGATAGATGCCTACCAGGGAATGTGGTTTAAGAGGTGATAGAATTCATACAAATTTGACAAAAAAGTGCAAAAAAGACGATTTTTTTAACAAACTGATGCAAAGATCAAGGGAAAAAGTTCTGGAAATGATGAACAATTCATACAAATTTGACAAAAAAGTGCAAAAATAGCAATTCTTCCTGGACATCTTAAAACAATTCGAATATATTTGATTCAAAAGTAAGATACCTGGTGCCCAGGTATATAGTAAGCATGAGCAAAAACTCAATAATCTAAAGAGGAGACGCTCAATGTATGTTAAACCGGAGAAGATTATCAATCAACTTCCCAGAAAAATGGGAGAGAACAAGAGGCATGCCAAGGCCAATTTGAAGTGGCTTCAAAAGAGCGTCCATCCCTATTTCTTCATCACCTTTGGCCCCGAAAAGGATGCCCTCCTTAACCTTTGCATGACCCTGCACACCCTCGGGGAGAATCACCAGCTTGTTCTCAGGGATACCGATGAAAAATTCATTATCGCCACCCTAAACAGGCC
>CP070751.1:1941853-1943198 GCA_020348445.1 Thermoplasmata archaeon | reverse complement strand
TTGGGGACAGTCCCCAATTATTTATCAAAGCGAGCGAAGCGCGGCAATCTCGGAAAATAAAATGCTTTTGTCATTGTTAGTGTGAGGTGGCAATCACACCTAAGTGTCATTGCGAGCGAAGCGTAGCAATCTCGTAAGAAAAATTGAAATACAACAATCTTTCCGCTATATTTGAATGTACTCAAAACCATTCATGAGTGCGCCTGTAGCTCAGTATGGATAGAGCGAGGGATTCCTAATCCCTAGGTCGCAGGTTCGAATCCTGCCAGGCGCACCATCTTTATTTTTCTGATTTTTGCTTTCATGTGTCAGTGGTGTGTCTGTTTAGAAATCTATGATTGACATTTTTTAAGTATGTTTATAATTTAGTATTACCAAGATGGAAGTAATCATAGCACTACTCATAGCCATAGGTTTTATTATTGGAATGTTTTTAGATGTCGCCTTATTTTCTGCACCTGGTGCATTAATTCGAAGGCTGTTTATAGGACGAAAAAAGCCTTTTAAGGAACTTTACAAAGAGCGAGTCTTTCTGAATTTTATTTTGGGATTAATAACAGTATTGTTTTTGTATATTGTTATCGTCTTGATTATAAAGTTGTAGGTTCGAATCAAGCCAGGCGCACCATGTTTTTTTTCTTATGTATCAGTGGTGTGCCAGGATTTCCATTTTATGTAAACTGTTTCTGTAATGAGGTTCTAATCCGCTCAGCGTCCTTTTTCAATCTAGGGCCAGGGCTTTACGGGATTTGGCTTCCAGTTGGCTCAAGCTCTATGAAAAGCAAATATAGTATTTATTTCTCCCTCTTCTTCGGCTAACAGTAAGAAGACAGAAAAATTTTCCTATCTAATCACTTCTTGTAGGAACTTTAGCTTTTCTACTTCTCCTCCAGATTGCAAGGAATAGTAATCCTGCGGTGAGTGGCATCAATCCAAACCAAACGAGTCCTAAAATTTCATCGAGGAGTGACTCGTATTCACCTGTCAAAACATTTAAGCCCACCCAAATAATAACAAGTAAGCCAAATATTAAAAAGGAGAAAGCTGCAACAGCCTTCCTTCTTAAGGCAATTACAAGGAATACCAAACAGAGGTAGAGGATGCGGGCACCGATGCCATCTTCACTCATAACTATCCCGTATATCAGATTTCCTAAAGCACTTATCAGTACCAAGATAATAGCCATGATATTCATCCTCTTTGTTGTTCTGTCTTTTGGTTTGTCAATCATTTCTCCCCCTCCTTTGGCTTAAGCTCCATGCCAAGCTATCAGGATGGCTAAGATGCCAGTAATGAAATTTGCCAGAAACCATATTATTCTTGCGGAATCAGGCATGAGTCGATG
>CP070751.1:1940408-1941753 GCA_020348445.1 Thermoplasmata archaeon | reverse complement strand
ATCTGAAAAAATATTTTTACTCCTGAGACAAACTTTAAAATAACCAAATATTAAGGTGAAAATAAAGGTAGCGAATAAATAAAATTATTTATTAAGGGCAAAAGCACATAATTAATATTACCCATCTTATGAAGATAAATTGAAGCAATGGAATCTTCTTTTGAGGGAGGTATAGATTTTTCCATAATAGCTTCTCATTTCAAAGAAATTCATCATACTCCACAACAGGAGTGTACCCTTCGCTTTAAGCGCAGTCAAGGCCGAGCCCTTCGGGGGCTCGCTCGCGTTTGCCGCCTTGACAGCGCTTAAAGCTTCGGGTAAGGAGTCGCCTATGTGGAGTATGGGACTTTTTCCCATTGGCTCTGGGACTTCTTTTACTAAAAGAGAAGATTAAACCTCAGCGTTGTTTTGGATCTTTCCTAAAATGGTGGCGACGTATTATCAGGGTTCATAGACACATCCATTACGCAATAGTAATTATTATGCTTGGCCAAGTATACAAGGCATTCTTTTCCGATAATCTCCTGTGTTGAGATGGTATGATCCGGGAAATAGCCAAGAATATTGCTGATCCATCTATAGAATTTGCTCTGTTTGAGAGGAGTTGGCTTGACGATTCCGGAAAACTTATAGTGATTGAGCTCGCCTTCGTGGATAATGGTGAAAGTGATGCGAAGATATTGACCATAGGTTCCATTTTCTTCTTTTATCTTGGAGACTTTGGCTTTGAAGAAACCCTCTGGTATGTCGTTAAATACAAATTCCATAATATTACCCCTTCTACACTTGTTCCCTACAGCTCCTTGGAGGCTCTGTAGACTTCCTCTTCAGTTAAGGTATCCTTTTTCTCTAATGCTCCTAAGGCCAGGGTTTTTTTGGCAAGTTTATTGATAATCCGACAGACTCCCGCTGAGACTTGATAAACGGCAGAGAGGGCATTGGGGCTAAAGATGGGGTTTAGGGCACCTGAGAGGTGCAGGTGATGATTTACATAATTGATGGTTTCCTCTTTTGACAAGGGCGTGAGGTGGAATTTGAGAAAGATGCGCTGGTTGAAAGACTGATGGATTGTCCCAAGGAGCCTATCTCTTAAATGGGGCTGGCCGGCGAGAATAAAGATAGCCGGATCGATAGAGTCAAGATTGAAGTTGGTGATGATTTGCAGTTCATAGAAATTATCGTTCATAAAAAGATGTGCCTCATCAAAGATGATGACCGGAATCTTTTTCATATTCTCTACATAATCTTGTATGGCGCTTTGGATACAGGAAAATAATTGTGCTTTTCTGTAAGGGGGTTCAACAACACCAAGGCTTGTGGCAAGTTGGCGGTAAAAATCCAGGAT
>CP070751.1:1938956-1940308 GCA_020348445.1 Thermoplasmata archaeon | reverse complement strand
CTGTCCACTGCCGCAAAAATCGTATGCAATCCAGATGGTGTCGCGTTCCAGGTAATACCTACATCCACATAGGAATCTTTTACAATGGTAGGTATAATAATCTCATCCAGGAAGATTGCACCACCAGCGGGATCTGTGGGATCCCCATCATAGAACTGAACCCTAACGTCATCGGCATCCTTGCCCACCACACCTACTACTTGATTATGAACCCTTACGCTTATGTCTACATCGACTCCCTCGAGCTCAGAGGATGGGGGTTCATTTGGAAGAAATTCAAGATACAGATCTGGATGCTCTGCTGCGAAGTCGAATGGGGGCATATGATAGTTCACGTAATTGTCCCAGGGAAATAGCCTTGGGAAGTTCTCGAATTCCACTTCTCCTTCTGATATATGCAAAGGCGGCTCATTATATTCGGCATGGATATTGTACCCATCCTTCTGCTCCGAGTTTGGCCACCCTGCCTCAGTGAGGAGGTCGCTTAACAGTCCAAATACAGCTATTCCGGACACGCCCGTAACACATCTTACGGTTGTTCCGACTTGAGACAGGGTACAACCACGTTTATTCTCAATATAAGTCTCAACAAGTGGATGTGAAGTTAAATCATTGTAAATATCTATATCTGTATTCCCAGTATACCAAGAAGTGACATCCACCTGGGCGCCTTCCAAAGCCACGCTCCTGTTGTCCACTGGAAATACATACAGCCACCTGTAAAGGGCTACTTTCGACGAGGTATCTTTGACCTCTATGGCCGTACTTCCATCAAGTGGTATTTGATTACTAGTCTCGCCCATATTTATCGTCAATCCAAAGAATTTCACAGTTGAAGTATATATGTTCAGGGCATTGTGATGAGGATTTACTCCCGGCGGAAAATGATCATCTCTGGACGGCTCATACAAACTTCCTTTTGTTTTATTACGATAATCTATGTCAAAATATGTGTTGACAATATACACTCGGTTGCAGTTCTTTATAGTATGATTGGCGAACATTTGTATGGGAGCTACTGTTACATTCTCCCCATCTGGATCATGCCACACTATACCCTGATACCACGGACTGTTCTCAATCCTTGAGTCTGCAATGAAGACATTTTTGTTTACACAATCCACTATCTGGAGCACAACTCCCCAATCATTATCAGAGTCCATCTTATGATATTCTGGACTGGATAAGATTGAGTCTCTTATATCAACAACACTGTTATCTATGTAGAGGTCACCGTGAAATCTAAGTGCAGAACCCCTGCTCATTTGAAACGTTGAATCCTCGATAGTAAAATTGAATGGAACCAATCTCAGGAATTCTGTTTCTTGAGTAGGAGGATTATCTGTTGGACC
>CP070751.1:1937496-1938856 GCA_020348445.1 Thermoplasmata archaeon | reverse complement strand
TATTGCTCAATCCCGAGATCAATGTAAAGTGGCGAATGTTTCTTAAAAGCCCCATAATCTGGTGACCTGACTATGCGTATACCACTGTCTTTTATGAAGGCAGGTAATTCCAAGTTTTGGGCAACGGTCAAAATGACTCGATCTGCAGGCCATTGGTCCAAAATAGACGACAGCATTGGTCCAATTTTTCTCACTCTTGCTTCATGAGTTGTAACACTGATGTATGTGTCTTTTTTGTTCATATTAAATAAGTTGCTCAACGGATTACAGAAAGAGGAACAGGCTCCTTTAGGGAGAAGCTTGTTTGTACAGGAAAACGATCTGGAAATTTTCCACAAACACTGCGTACAAGCTCCTATCTACTTTAACAAGTTCATTTTGCCAGATTTTTCACAATACAGCAATTTTTTTTGTATGTTTTCAAGCAGATATTATGGCCTTATTGAAAAACTACAGCGCATTGCTGATTATAACACGTTTTTAGTTTGAATAGAGACAGGAACGATATATAATTTTCAGGCTCAATCAATTAAGTTCAGACTCACTAAAGCATGTTCAAGGCGATTTGCAATATGGAGAAAATATCAATCATTATTCCAACCTATAATTGCAAAAGTGAAAAGAAAAATAGTATAGAGATTGCATTGAGGGCGTTATTAAATCAGACACTTAAGACCTTCGAAGTGATTATTGTGGATAATGCCACAAATGACAATACATTGACAGATCTATTGCCTTTGTTTGATTCGTTCTCGGAACAAGGTGTCGGGATTAATGTGGTCAAATGTGAGATGAGGGGAAACAAGTGTTTAGCCAGAAATATGGGGGCGGAGGCCGCGAAAGGTGAAATTTTGGTTTTTATGGATGATGATATTGTTTTAATGACAGATGACGCATTGGGATTCATTTCGAACAGCCTGCAGTGTTATCAATTCGCATGTGGCGCAAAACGGTATTGGACTGTTTTATATTGGGATGGGCAAAAAGCGTTGACTGAATCGAGAGCTAATCAATTCGCTTATTTGAAATCGATTGCTCATCTTCCACATGGGATAAAGAGAGGCTCAGGCATGCGCGACTTGCATGAGTTTACTTGGATTGCTTGCTTTGGAGCGATTTATAAAGCTGATTTCGAAAAGATTGGCGGCTTTGATATCAACTACTCCGGTTGGGGGCGCCACGACATGGACTTGATGCTCAGGCTACTGGTTGAAGAGTTCACATATCTGAACCTATTTGACAAAGTATCTGTTATTCACCTAAACCACAAAGTGATCCAGCAGGACATACAGAAAAAACATCAGAATATATCTTATTATTTGGAGAAGGAAAAGAAATTGGGTTTCGTGTTCAAGCCTAA
>CP070751.1:1936028-1937396 GCA_020348445.1 Thermoplasmata archaeon | reverse complement strand
TTACTCCTTTTCTAAGTAATCCTGTCTTTCTATCAAAATAGCTTTGTGTATTATTGGCTGTGGCAATTACAAAAGAATCCCGGGATCTATTCTTAAAAACTTCTCCGAGCATTCTCTCATGATTTCCATTTTGATAAGCAGCGGCAGTATCAATGTGTACTATTCCTAAATCAAGAGCAATTTCAACTAAATTGGCATCCTGAAATGATCCCATACTAACAATAGGAAGCTTTATTCCGGTTTTTCCGAGAGTACGAATTATCATTTTCGACTTACTTTTTTCCTGAATTATTTTTGCTTCTTTATCTGCCTTAGAAATTAGAGGAATCATTGATACACCGGCGAGACCTGCTGCTCCCTTCTTAATAAAACTTCTACGGCTTAGGTTTATTTTTTGTTTATCCATTGTATTTTCCTTCATTTTTTATTTTGGTTTTCACTTAAATCAAATTTTATGGTTTTGAAATAAATAAAATATTATAAATGATATAGTTTGAATTAAGTTATTGAATGTGTGTTAAGTCAATATCTATTTGTCCGAGTTTCTTTTTCTTCGGCTTCGGGGGCTCTCCATGATACGGATAAATAAACTTTAGCTGAGTAGGACTTATACCTTCAGGCAATTGAAAAAAAATAGACCCCTTCGTTCCTTGTTTGAGTTTCGGAGACATTGCTTCAGCAAGTGAAGTTGTTTCTCTCGTGAATTCATAGCATAAAACTCTATAAGCACTACCTTGTTCATCGACTAGATGAATGCTTTGGGGTAACTTATGCTCTGTGTGTGGTAAATCTATTACAAGGTTTTTATCCTTAATTTGAACAATGGTTAGATAAATGGAAAAAAAATCATAGCCTTCCTTTAGCTTATGGTCACGTAATCTTTCTATGGGCTCAGAAGGATAGCCCCATTCCGTTTTGTCCAAAGTTATGCCAATTCGTCCGTCTTCCCATATCTTTTTTTCTTTAGATTCTTCCTGAGAGAGTAGCGTAAAGGAGAAAATGAATAAGCAGAAAGATATCAGGACTAGTAGTTTTTTGTTCATTAAAGCCTCCCCTCATAATTTAGTGTGAAAAAATCTTACTCTGCTTCGAATCAATTTGTCAACCTCTGTGTTCATTTTTTCTATGAACTAAAATTTTCAGAGGATTATATAAAGCTTAGGAGTCCCGTTCCATCTTCCTGAATTGCTTTATATTTAAAGGTAGAGAAGGTTGTTACAAATCTGTGACACGGCGAGAAGTCTAACCGTTAGATAGAGCGACGGACTTCGAATCAGATGTCAGGGGTTTCGCTGCCTTCCTGAGAATGATGTTACTTAACGGAGTCCATCCATTCACGCCCGCTGATGCCGACCTGAGTGGCGTGCT
>CP070751.1:1934557-1935928 GCA_020348445.1 Thermoplasmata archaeon | reverse complement strand
GCCAGATCCAGCACGCGCTTCCCGCTCACGTCCCCCATCATCCGCTTGAATGCAGGGCCATTCATGAACTCCCTGTAGGTGTCTATGCCGCTACGGAGGTTCTCGACCCAGACTTTCACAGCCTCATTCCACTGTCGCTTCGTTAAATCATCGACCTTCACGAGGTTCACCTGGAGGGAGTTATGTTAACCTGAGAGTTTAAAAAATCGCTATTCTCGCTCATGTAGCGTCTGCGCTTGCACGGGTTATCCGAATGTTCGCCATTCTATCCTTGGTAATCCTCGTCTCCTCAGCTCTGCATTGATTTCACCCAAGTGCTGACGGTAATGGACTAACAAATACAGAACCCGACCCAGAAACGTACTACCTGTCCAGGGAAACGCGGTCTCCTGAGACAACATGCCAGAATCGTCCAACCCACCCAACCAGGTCCTAATCTTATCCTTAACCTCTCTGTGATACTCCGAGGCTTCGTCCTTCGTTGGAAGCTGCTCCGGAAGGGCGTCCCAAGGGTCTGCATTGAAACGTTTTCCCCACGAAAACCCCTCCGGCTTCTCGCTCGAATAGAAATCAGCTGTCTCTAAAACATGGTACACCAGTCTGGCTGGTATGAGATAGTCTATGTCCCCTGTCCTCCAATGTCCGTACGGTATGCTCCTGATGGCTTCCTCGTACATGTCCCAAGTAAGACCAAAAGCCTCTAACAGAGATGTGACGATCGTCGGTTTCGACGGCTCAGCCATACGATCACTAGAACACCATTAATGTAAGTAGTGATAAGAATTGGGATAAAGAAAGAGTGGGGAAGACTATATATCTAAATTTATGCATGTATGAATTTGATAAAGTTTTCAGGTTATAGAGGTCTTTTTCTTGAAACCACTCAGATGCTGATTCTATTGAGGATAAGAATTGTGATTTCTCGTCTGGGATTCAACGTTTATTCTATGACTTTACTGTAGATAATAAGGTCTAACCCATAGGGATTCTTGGTGATTCCTTCAGGTTTAAAGCCCATTTTTTCATAGAGTCTTACCGCTTGGACCAGCCTGGGGTCGGTGTCTAAGCTTATCTTGTTTGAACCCTTCTTCCTTAACTCTTTGATAAACCTGGCAAGCAGAGACTCGCCTACTCCTCTTCTTCTGTGATCTGGAGAGACGCCTAGAAAAGAGAGCCAGCTTGATCCGTCATCCCTGATGTTTCCCCACGCCAAACCGATGGTTTCTGACTCTTCTTCTGCCACCAGGATGATACTGGAAAGGTCAGATGTTTCCGTTAGCAGGCCATCTTGGAAGTTGGTGCTCGATGCTCGCTCAATCTGGTCATTCACGTATTCGTCGGGGAGGATGCCTTTCAGGCTCTCCCAGATTT
>CP070751.1:1933085-1934457 GCA_020348445.1 Thermoplasmata archaeon | reverse complement strand
GGAATACGAGTCGAGCAAAGGGGCTTTCAATGGAATAATCCACAGGCTCGCGATGTGATATTTTTTGAGTATAGTATCTCTAATATTTCCGATTATAATATTCTTAAAACAGCTTTTGGCTATTATTTAAACTCAGGAATTGGTGACGATGGTGTTGGCGATGATATCGGATTCTGGAATACCGATTTGGATATGGCCTATTTATGGGATATGGATGAAACCGGCAGAGGTGGTGTCAGAACCGGTGTAAGCGGACTTGCCTTTTTAGAAAGCCCTGGGATTCCTTGGGACGGCATTGATAATGACGATGATGGTCTGATCGACGAGCAACGGGATAATGAGGCTAGCCAAATTATTGGTCCGTATGATGGTATCACGAATCTGCAACAGTTTTTAGATAATTATGGTTTAAAAGAAGATCAATTACACGATCATTGGGACGCCGATGAGGATCAGGACTGGCAAGATGGGAACGATATTGATGGAGATGGAGTTTATGAAGAGGGAGAAGATCCCGGTGATGATGTTGGCTTGGATGGGGTCGGGCCAGGGGAATTAAATTATTATGGACCAGATGCAGATGGGACCGAATGTAATCACAAACCTGATCTTGCCACAGGCATTGGAGCCGAACCCAACTTTGGTTTAACCGACGTATCGGAATCGGATATGCTGGGTTTGACTTCCTTCCATATGTTTCCAAACCCATCACGGGCAACGGAAGAGTATAATTTCCGTGGTGATCAGTTCTTTTTTGAAATGATGGACGACGGAGAATTAGAAGAATTTACAGGAACTATGGGGAACTGGATCGTGATTTTTGCAGCTTCACCGTTTCCACTTTATAAAGGGCGTACTGAAAGGATTTCGATTGCCAACATCTATTCATATGATGAGTTAGCCGGATTAAGTTCTTCAGATCACACAGCTCCAGCATTATTTGAGAAAAAACGTGTAACACAATTTATTTATGAAAGTGACTATCGATTTGCCCAGCCACCTAAAACCCCAATATTAAAAGCAGTTGCCGAAGATTCCAGGGTAGTTTTGACATGGGACGATGTTGCCGATAAAATGACTCGGGAACCGCTATTAAAAGGTGAAAATGATTTCGAGGGGTATAAACTTTACAAAGCGACTGACAACCGATTTTCGGATGCCGAGAAACTATTTGATGGTTTTGGCAATCCGATTGGCAAAAAACCAATTTTCCAATGCGATCTGGCCAATGGCATTACTGGTTTTACTGATTTTGCTGCAATTAACGGTGAGCTATATTTTCTTGGGCATGATACCGGAATTCAACACTATTTTATTGATGAAGATGTGCAAAACGGACGTACATACTATTATGGGTTGGTTGCCTATGACC
>CP070751.1:1931610-1932985 GCA_020348445.1 Thermoplasmata archaeon | reverse complement strand
GATACACTCACACATGTCCGTTGTGTTGCCATTGCCGATTGTGACAACGATGCAAAAGAAGAGGTTGTAATCGGAATGGCCAGCACAACCAACGAGGTGAGAGCTTATGAAAATGTAGGGGGTATTTGGGTGGAAGATATCATCGCTGATACCCCGACCAACGTTCATTCAGTTGCAGTAGGCGATTCAGACAACGATGCAAAAAGCGAGGTGGTAATAGGTATTGAAAGCACCACCAATGAGGTGAGAGCCTACGAGAAATCAGGCGGGATTTGGGTGGAGGATATTATTGCCGATACCCCAAGCGATGTCTACTCTGTAACAATAGGAGACTGCGACAATGACGGCAACAATGAGGTAGCCATAGGAATGGTGAGCACGCAAGATGAGGTAAGAGCCTACGAAAAGAAAGATTCTCTGTGGAAGGAGGATATCATCGCAGATACGCAAATGGATATATTTTCTATTGCAGTGGGAGATGCCGATTTCGATGGTGAATCCGAAGTTGTAATTGGCATGTGGTCCACCATAAATGAGGTAAGATTATATGAATATGACGAAGGGGAAATTATCTTCATATCACATGAAAATGGTGATTATGTCAAGGGAACCATATGCTTGGAGGTGGCTGTCACTTCTTCTGTAGAGGAGATAAGATTCTATTTAAATGATGAACTTGAACATGTGGACAGCAGCAATCCATATCAATATATACTGGATACTGCCGAATTGACAGAGGATGTAATATATACTGTAAAGGCAGAGAGCATCAGGAGCAATACGCCATCACAATCAACTGCCGTTGATATCATAATAAACAATGCTGTGCATGAAGGAGACTTTATCATTGTCAACACCTTAAAGCCGTCCTATGAACCTGACCAGACGGTTTCTGTGCTGGTGGGAATGAGCTCCCCTCCTGAATTCGATTCCCTGAATTTGATGATAAGCTATACGGACCCAAACGGAAATACATTTCTTGCCGTGGATAAAACCCTGCCACGCGCAAGTCAATTTTTGGTGGGATTGCCTTTATTTTCAGACGCTCTTCTTGGAACATACACTCTATCGGTTTCAGCAAATGGATATGATTGCGATGAATTGATTTGGTATGCAACCAAACAGGAAACTTTCGAGGTTGTGGGAAGCGGTGTTCATGACAGGTTAAGTGACATGCAAATCTCCCTTTCCTATCTTAACACCACACTCTTTGATATACAGACATGTGTGAATGATCTACAATCGGATCTTATGGGATTGAACCAGACCGAATTACTCTCAGCGCTAGAATATTTGAATCAAAGTTTACCCATAAAAATCGATGATCTGTTTTTAGAACTGGTATCAGTGAATCAGTCCCTTTCCTTTGAGATAT
>CP070751.1:1930133-1931510 GCA_020348445.1 Thermoplasmata archaeon | reverse complement strand
GGTACATTTGTTTCCTGTGTCACTCCATCGACTTGCAGTAATCCACCCTTAGTCACAAGAACACCATCACCAGCCTTCAGCAATGTAAAATCAACTTCTTGCCCAATAGCTATAATAATAGAATCCGCCTCAATAATCGACTCGGTATCAGGAACAATCTGTGGATTAAACATCCCATCTTTATCAAATACTGAGCTGCAATCAAGGCTTTCTAATCCAACAACATTCCCTGCAACACCAAGAATTCTTTTCGGCATGAGACGAGTATGAATAATAACACCTTCTTCCTCAGCCTCCCGGACTTCATAATCAAACGCCGGCATTTCCTCTCGATTCTCAACGCAAACTACATGAGTTTCTTTAGCACCAATACGAACCGCGGAACGAGCAACATCAAAAGCAACATTCCCACCACCGATGACAACGACTCTGTTCCCCAGCTCAATTTTTTCACCAACACTAAGCGCTCGTAAAAATGCTGTGAAACCAAACACTCCTTTTAAATCAAGATGTTCCGTCGCAATCGGTATGACACCGTTTTCTCGAATTTCAACATTTACATGTGTCTCCGCAAGTGATGAAAGCATCGACATCTGACCAATAGCTGAAATCACAATATCCGTATCCAAGGTAAATGTCGATCCCTTGATTGGTACCGGTCGTCGTCTCCCCGATTCATCAGGTTCACCAAGCTTCATTCGTTGACATTCAATTCCAGTAACCTTTCCTTTGTCTCCCTTTATTTTCTTTGGAGCTGAAAGGTAATAAAATGAGATTCCTTCTTTTTCACATTCCTCGAGTTCCGATTTTAATGCAGGGACTTCCGCCCGTGTTCTACGATAAATAACAAATGCAGATTTTGCACCTAAACGAACTGCAGTTCGAACTGAGTCAAGGGCAACATTTCCACCACCAATTACAGCAACAATTTTATCTTTGAAATCCACTTTTTTTCCGAGACGAGTATCATGTAAAAAGCCTGATGCATGAACAACTCCTGTTAAATCTTCACCTTCAACTCCTAAACGTTTACTTTTATGTGTTCCAATTGCGATAAAAATTGCTTCATATCCTGCTTTTCGAAGATCCTTTAAGGTTAGATCAGGGCCAATCGGTGTATTCGTCCGGATTTCAACACCGGCTTTTTCAATTCGTTCAATATCATAATCAAGGATGTCCTCAGGCAACCGATATTTGGGAACACCAACACGCAACATACCACCAGGTTTGGATAGTGCTTCGAAAACTGTTGGTTTATACCCCTTTAAGGCAAGATCATATCCAACAGTCAGACCCGCGGGACCAGCTCCCACAATAGCAACTTTTTTACCAGCTGCAGGGTTTACTTCTTCCTCTTTATTCTCAGTTTCTTTTTCT
>CP070751.1:1928643-1930033 GCA_020348445.1 Thermoplasmata archaeon | reverse complement strand
ATAGGTTCCGCTTTGGTTGCATATAAATGGATTAGCTTTCGTGTCGCCATTACAGTGGCCAGTATTCTCATCATTTTCTTCTTGATATCTCCCTTTTATATCCCGGGAATTTCAGACGCAGATTATTCAGGGGCAGAATCATTTATTCTTGGCGGTGTCTTTCTCGTTTTGGCCGGAGTGTTTTTGGTGATGTTCAATTCAGATATATTATTGATTATGCTACAAAAGCTATTTAGCTGGGATAAAACTTCACGTGCTGTTTTTAAAACTGCTATTTCTTATCCTATGGCTAGTAAAATGAAAACTGGCATGACCTTGGGAATGTTCGCACTTATTATTTTTACTGTAACTGTTATCGCAATGTTCTCATCAATTTTGGCTTCACAAAGCGATGCGATGCTAGAAGAGCAGAGTGGCGGGTATGATATTATGGGCACAACCAATCCCAGAACGCCCTTTGTGAATTTATCTAAGGATACACTTCCAAGCGAACTTCAGGATATTGATATTAAACAGTTGGAAACCATAACTAGTGCAGTTGTTACAGTAGAAGAATATGATGTGACCAGATCAGAAGGAAATGATTTCATTGTACCTGGTACCATGGAGGTGGAACAATACCAATTGCTTGGTGCAAGCGATGCATTCCTTTCGAACAATGACTTTACATTGATAGAAAGGGATGATAGATATGAAACTGATGGTGATGCATGGGAAGCCCTTGGCGAAAATAGTTCGTATTGTATTATCGATGGCACGAAACTCGGGTACATGGAAGGTGATGTAGATCCTACAGAAACAATTGATATAGTCGGTGCATATGTAGGAGGAACAATAACTATCACTGACATGGGAGGTTCTAATCGAACTCGGGTTTTAACTGTTATCGGTGTTATGGACCAGATGTTTTTCTTTCAAGGTATTTTAGTACAAAAGGATGTTGTCAGGAACGAATATGGTGGTGTGGACAGCCTTGTGTTAATAGAACTCGGTGAAGGTGAGGATACCGATACTGTAGCAAAAGCATTCGAAAAGCACTATCTCGAGCTTGGGCTGCAAACATCTGATCTTGCCGGCATAATCAATAGCTTTATTTCGCTCTTCAATAACATGTTGTATTTAATGGAAGGTTTTCTGGGAATTGGCCTGCTCGTTGGAATTGCAGGCATAGGTATAATATCATATAGAAACGTCATCGAACGCCGCCAGCAGATCGGGATGCTTCGCGCAATAGGTTTTAAAAGAAGGATGATCGCAAAATCATTTCTAATAGAGACCTCGTTTATAACAATTCTTGGCATATTAATCGGAATCGCTCTTGGGATTGGGGTGGGTTACCAAATGTATGTTGATTTTTATAAAGAGGAGGGTTCTCGTTTTATCATCCCCT
>CP070751.1:1927151-1928543 GCA_020348445.1 Thermoplasmata archaeon | reverse complement strand
TGATCCGTATCAAAAATAATATAGTCCTCCTCAGGACCAATACAGGGATGCATAAAAGGCCCGGACAAATGAGGTGCAATCGGTTCCCAGGGACCATACTTGCCATTCAATAATTCTGATTTTGATAAGCCGGAATTATAAATCGTTCCATCTTCAGAAACACAAACAAACATGGCTTCATCGAAAGGAGGTCCCGGATATTCCGGCTCACTCCATCCTTCAGATGTTTTCTTAACTACCCATACATTTGTCCCTTTTACTAAAATACCGGAATTATCTATTGGTCTTTGAGTTCCATAATAAAGAAGGCGGCCATTTGGAGAAATATGAGGTTCAAATTCAAAGCAGTCATATGAAAATGGAGCTAATTTAGGTTTTGTAAGCTTATTATTCTCAAACTTCACATGATATATACGATTATCAAATGTGCCGTTCTTCCTCCTGGTAAAAAAGAATTCTCTAAAATCAGGAGAGAATGTGCCGGCAAATTCAATATTATCCTTAGTCGAGATTATTCCCGGAGCAAACACTTCGGGAGTAAGCCCTGGAGGTTTCTGTCCAAAATAAGAACGATTTATTTCATTTAAGATAGCTTCAAAAGACACCCAATATATATCAGGTGGTCTAATATCAGGATTATTGGGGACAGGCCTGAAACTTGAAAAGAACAAATATTTTCCATCGGATGTAACTCTTGGCCAGACATTTTCATACTTTGGCCCAAGCATGTCTTTGAGATTAACCGGTGTTTTCCAATTCCCGTTCTTATCAGCAAAGCTGAGGCAAATTCCATTTTGAAGGAACAGAATATAATCTTTATTATTGGAAATATAAGCATCAGCTTCACTAATATTATCCGTATTTAATCCCGCTACTGGTTTAGGTAAAGAATACTCATAATTTTCAAAATTGGAATAAAATAAATCACAGGGATTCTCTCTACCGGAAACATGAAAATATAAAGTCCCGTCAGATGCTACAGTGGGTGTTCTTTCATAAAAATCAGTATTTATCTTATTTCCCAGATGATATGGCTCACTCCATTCTTGACCATCTCTTTTTACATACCAAATGTCAGTATTATTTTTTTTTGATTCATTTTTATCAACCGGTCTCTCTGATGTAAAAAATAGCTTTTTACCATCCGGTGAAAGAAAGGGATCTCCATCAGGATATTTTCCCGAGAATGGAACTATTTCAGGTCGAGTCCATTTACCGTTCTTTTCTCTTGTAACAAATATTTCTCTCCCACGCTGGAAATAGCATTCTCTCCCATCTCCCGAAAATGTAATACAAAACTCAACCCCTTTAGTAGAAATTATTCCAGGAGCAAATATTTCTGGTTTTATTCCAGGAGGTTTCTGACCCAGATAAGGACCTTTGAGAAGAGGA
>CP070751.1:1925652-1927051 GCA_020348445.1 Thermoplasmata archaeon | reverse complement strand
ATAAGAAAGCAATTTAGAGGCCTTATACTTGGAAAGATAGGCGGATAATTTTGTTGCGGTAACATATCTCGAAGACAATTCGATATTCGGATTGGAAGTATTGACTATATCTTGTAACACAGCTTCCAAAGGTATCTTTTCATTAGGTCGTGCCGACTTTAGTTTGGCTAATTGTGAAAGGGCTCTCTCGACGTCCCTGAGAAATTCTGGTTCATCAATCTCCGCAAATGGAATATTTGCGTGTGTGACAATACCCATAAAGTGGACATTGCCACCTGAATCCATCAGGAAAATTCCGTTACCGGAACTGCCTCTTTTGCAATCAGCATTATGTTTGAACTGGAAAGGCTCATCGTCGGCAGACGGGTCTAAGACCTTGCCTACCGATACATAGCAGCGCTGGGCTCCATTTGGATGCCCGACCATAATTATCTTATCTCCTGGTTTAGGATCTACAGATTCTGGTTTTATATAAGGCAATGGAGTTTTCACTTCGACTTTTACAACACCTACACCCAGCTTTTCATCACACATATCTTCGATAACTTTAATCTTTGAATATCTTCTAAATCTTACTACTGAATTCTGTATTATAGGTATTTCAATAACTATATAATCCCTATCACTTATAACATGGTGTTTAGTCATTACATGTCCATCTGGGGATACAACCACGCCAGAACCGAGAACTGCTAGCCTTTCTTTACCATCTTTCTTCTCATAAACCAGAATCCGAGCTACAGCGGGATATACCTTCTGTGCTGCTATTCTAAAATGGGCAGGCAGGTCTTTGGACTGCGGATCGAAAAATCCCACAGGAATAGTTAGCGAAGATTTTAACGGCCTTGCGCCTTCGACCCTATGCTCTTTCTTTTCTAATCTATCTGTTGTCTTGAGTGTTGTTTTAGCCTGTGTTATAGTCCTACTCGGAATGAGAGCAACCATTGCTAACTGTAGAATATGCCGTCGGGTAAACACTTGCCTCTTTTTCTTGTTTCCCGTATTATTCTCTTTGTGTTTATTCAACGTAATTATGGTCTTTAAAAGAGGCATTTCATTGATAAACATAATCTTAGTTCCATTTCTTATTACTTTATTATGTGATAAAAATTCCCCTATCGGCAGGAGGGAAGAAGCAGGGATATCTCAAGAGGAACAATAGGATCAAAAGTGGATTATGACTGTTAAGGGTCATCCCTCTTCCTTTTCCATTGCCCCGTGGCACTACGAACTAACGATGCAGGCCTTTGCTTCTCAACCCTCCTCCATGTGAAACGGATAAGGGCTTGAATTTATCATTCTAATTTCCCCATTTTACCCATCTTTACAGGGCTGTCAAGGGCTCAGTTAAAGTTTCGTATGATTTTGAGCAAATTGGAAGGTGTTTTCCTCCGTCATC
>CP070751.1:1924145-1925552 GCA_020348445.1 Thermoplasmata archaeon | reverse complement strand
ATTGAGAACCTGCCATTTAAGGATAAAGAGTTTGATTTTGTCTATTGTTCTCATGTGCTTGAACATGTCGTCAATCCTGAAAAGGCATGTAATGAACTGATGCGAGTCGCAAAACGCGGCTATATTGAGACGCCAACACCATCAAAAGATTTATGGTTGAATAATGCCAGTGTTAGTCGCCACCGCTGGGCAGTCGAAAATATCAATGGCAAACTGGTATTCACGGAATACTCAAAAGAAGAAATTGATGGATTGCAGCACAATATTTTAAGAAGAATTACTACCGACCCTCAAACTTCACGCGAGAAGGCCTTCTCTGCCCTTATGCATCTCAAAGCCAATGTCATCAACACGATGTTATTATGGGAAGATTCTTTCGAGTTTGAACAGCTTTACAATACAAAAATGCTCCGTTCAAATAGACAATTACTCTCTTCCAATGACGATACATTAAAAGCCAGTTTCGAAGGTATTACGTGGGAGCAGGTAAGACTGATGCCGGTTAAAAGGCTCTATGCTGGTGATATCCCCGAGCGGAAAGAGTATGAAGGATTAATCGGATTGTCCCTGATTAGGAATGACGATAATCATCTCCGGCATGACATTACTCAACCATTCCCTCTGGCGGATAATTTGGTCGATAGTTTTCAGGCAGAAGATGTGTTTGAGCACATCCCATATGAAAAACTGGCATCCGTTGTAAATGAAATATACCGTATGTTGAAGCCGGGAGGATTATTTCGCCTTTCTGTTCCGGATTATGGGTGTGACGTATTGCAGAACCGGTCCATTAGAGATGAAAATAGCCGGATAGTTTTCGACCCCGGCGGAGGTGGAACACCGGAAAATCCGGGACATGTCTGGTTTCCGAGAATTGATACTGTCATGCAACTGCTAACAAAAACAAAATTTCACGGATCAGGGAAAGTAGAACTTTTGCACTATTACAATAAGGACGGGACTTTTGTAGCGAAACCGATAGATTACTCTAAAGGTCATATTATGCGCACACCGGATTTCGATGAACGCGTTCAAAATCCATATCGTCCAATGTCCTTGGTAATAGATTTGACAAAGGGGAGGGAAATGGTACCTCAGAATTCAGTCAAACCGGTGCCAACCCAACTTTATAAGAATTCCCAAAACAGAAAGGAATTTTTGCCTTTGATGACAGTGAAAAATGACAAAAAAGGTCGTTATGGAAAAGAGTATTTTGACTGGCAAAAAAATATTGGAAGTTTTGGTGGTTTAGCTAATCTTTTTAAATTTAAGGAATTCATTAATCCAACTGATACAGTAGTGGATTTTGGCTGTGGCGGAGGATATTTGCTTCGAAATCTGCAGTGCAAAGAAAAGATGGGGATTGAAGTAAATCCACATGCCAGACAAGAAGCCAAAAGGAATGGG
>CP070751.1:1922626-1924045 GCA_020348445.1 Thermoplasmata archaeon | reverse complement strand
CATATCTTTCATCATGGCACCATGTTTAAGTGCAGTTCCAAGGGGGTCATTTTCAAGGCGGAAAAGAATTGTTGGAATCCCCAAAATAATAGATTCGAGCAATACCGTTGAATTTTTGCCCATGACTAAATCATATTTTTGAATAGCCTTATAAGATTCTACGGAATTATCATCAAACTCAAACTCACAATCATTAAGTTCCTTTAGTATCTGGTGATTAAGAAATGATTTGAGTACTTCGCCGGGCTTCAATCTCAAAAATACGTCGTAATCACTCTGCAGCACCTTAATAGTATCTATCATAAATCTATAGCCGATTTTCGCACTGATTATATAATCGCTATGGAATTTTCCCGTGCCGTCACTAATGATTAATATTTTTTTTCTACCATTCGTTTTCGTTTTAACGTATTTATCCTTTTGCTCAAAGACCTTATCAAAATAAGGAAATCCTGTGTCACGGATAATAGAAGGGGCAACACCATAATTAATTTTCAATCGTTTTGCCAAATCGGAAAACGAACATAACAGATATTTACCGTTACATCCAGCAGGATTAACACATGGCACGTGATAGTCCCTATTAACCCAGTCCTGAGCTTTTCTTTTTTTGATTTGAGCTTTTCCCTTTGACATGCTACCTAATGCAAGACCATGCTGCATAAATACAATTGGTATTTTCCTGTGTTCTAAATATTGCAAAATAAAAACTTCTATTGCACCGCCGTCATCAGAGATAAGAAAAACGTCAGGTTCGAAGTCATAAAGCATCGTGTCCATAAAATCTCTGATTGAAGACAATGAATCTTTTAATTCCCTGCCAACATCAGGTGTATGCCATATTGATGTTCTAAGGCCGGAAATCCTGGGCAGATAACGGTAATCATAACCGAAGGATTCATAATTACTGGCCGCAATATGGTTCTCAGGAGAACCCCACAAGTCATTAGATATTCCAATATGCCTGACCTTGATGCCTTTTGATTCAAAAGAGCGGATCACTTCGTCGTATGCTACGTTCACATAAAAGACTGTCCCAAAAGACATGATTGTAAAATCATTGCTTCCTTTGCTCTTCGACATTGTCAGCCCCTTTTTGATACTATTTTAATATAAAATACATATCGAAATCAGGCGTTGGATTGATAAAGATAATTTTCGTTTTACAGTCAACCTTATGACTTTATCATTTCCAGCAATATATCCTGGTAGCGAATAAATCGTGTCTTTTTTTATCTAATCGTTATTGGCAGGGTCCAAAGTCAAAACGTTCCAAAGGATTTCCTTTGCCTGTTCAAGCTGGCTTTGTCTCACTCTGATCTTGGCAAGAAGAAAGTAACCAATGGCGCATTTCTCATTTTTTTCGAGTACGGATAAACAGGCCTTCTCTGCATTTACTAT
The DNA here is from genome assembly GCA_020348445.1 of Thermoplasmata archaeon. Lineage (GTDB taxonomy): Archaea > Thermoplasmatota > Thermoplasmata. The sequence goes on along the minus strand of CP070751.1, from coordinate 1,922,644 downwards.
GTCATGGCCTTTTAGAAA
>CP070751.1:1921100-1922526 GCA_020348445.1 Thermoplasmata archaeon | reverse complement strand
TCAGCATTAATTTCAGGATTCATAGTATCAGTCAATTGTCTATATTTTTTAGTATTGAAATTGTAAACAAACAGATTATCCGGAGAACGTGAACCGTTGACATAAAAAGCCAATAGTTCTTCACTTTTAGAAATGTTAATAGAAGTGATATCAGCATCAGGAAATTTTGGAAGCTCTACATATTTTTCTGTGGTCGTGTCATAAACCTCAATCTTAGTTCTGGCATCGTCGTTTATACCTATAACTCGGTATTTTCCATTACGTGAGAAATAGGCATACATTATGTCCCAATCGACCTTCTTTACTTCAACATGTTCTTGGGTGTTAATATCATAACGCTTCAAATGCGTGAATTCGTGGTTCTCATCAGTGAGATAATATAAAGACTTAGAATCGACACTAAAACCACTTAGATAATAGTAAATCTCGCCTTCATGAGGAGTAATATGTTTTAGCTCTTTTGTGCTTAGGTTATAGAGATAAACATCAGCGTTATTTGTTGTTATTGGTTTAACTAATGCCATATATTTTTTGTCATTTGAAATTCCACCGAAGTCAAAGCCTCTGTCATTTTTGTAAATCATTTTGCTTGTGAAATCAGCTATATTCATTTCATAGACGTCTATGAACTTTCTATCTCGTTTGTTGGAACTGAAGAAAAAGCTTTGTTCATCATAACTCCAACCGTAAAACACCGAGCGTATGTCATTATCAGGCGTAAGGTCTTTAATCGTCCCATCTATATCACGCAAAAATATATGGCCCATTTCATTCCCACCTTTATCACTCCTAAAAAGGAACCTGTTATCTTTCGGTAAAAAAGAAATAGCCCAAATCGATTCCTCTTTAGAGTCGGTAATTTGTGTTGGCTTTCCCCCTTTTACAGGAATGGTATAAGCATTATATATTCCGGATTCATTGCTGGAAAAAAGAATATTTTTCTCATCATGGGAAAAGGAACTGTCACGGATGGATATTGTGTCCATGAATTGTTCGATGGTATATTGTTTAACCCTCTTATGTTTCAGTGTTTGACAGCTAAGACCATAAAAGATGAAGGTAACGAGTAGTATTGTTGACAATTTCTTAGACATAGTGGCTCCACTTTCACTTTAACGAGTACTATGAGATGCCATGGTCTTGTCCCATCATGTAATAGAATGCTCGTTCTGCTCTGACAACTCAGTTAATATCGAGTTTTTCTGAGGGACACCTGCCAGCAAATCACGAAAACCACTTATTCCGCACCTTTATAGCGATATGCCCAGCCGGAGGCCATATAATCTATATCCAATGTCTGACCGTCGGGGGGATATTCAATGCCGTACAATGTAACTCCTTCACGAATCAGCTTGTCCACGCGCTCTATAGTGAAGCGGTCACGCCATTTGCGCAATTCCGAATGGCCGTCACAGAACCCTAAAAC
>CP070751.1:1919572-1921000 GCA_020348445.1 Thermoplasmata archaeon | reverse complement strand
TTTTTCAATGGAAAGCTGCAGGACTTTTTCTTTAACCTTTGCAATCGATAAGAGTACTCCATCTGTAAAATACTCGAGCCAGCCCGTGATATCAAGGGTCTTTTGATCAACAGAGCTCAAAGCTGTATAATATGCGGCTCTATCAGTGTCGTAATAATCATCCAGAGCAAAGAATCTCTTTATGTCGAATCCCCTGAGATACAGAATCAGGGTGGCAAGTGCCCTGGCTGTTCTGCCATTGCCGTCAACGAATGGATGGATCCTGACAAACTCATAGTGGGATATTCCAGCGACAAGCACAGGGGAAAGTTGTTTGCTGCCATTTGAGTTCAACCAATCGATATATTTATTCATCAGTTTCGGAATCTCTTTGCTTTTGGGAGGCATGAAAATAACCTCACCGGTTATCCTGTTGCCAACATATACCTGGATATCTCTGTATCTGCCCCCATAATCAGGCTTTTCCAATGTACCCTTGGTTATGTCCTTTTGTAATTTCAGAACCATGTTTTCAGTTATTTTACCTTTCTGTTGATATTTTTCGATATGCTCCAGAACGCGAAGATAGTTCATTACTTCCTGTTTGGCTTTTCTTGTGGCGGTGATCTTTCTTCCCTGCGCAAGGTCGCTTACTTCTTCTAGTGATAGTGGATTTCCCTCTATCGCGGTGGATGCGTGGGCAGCTTTTATCAGCGCCTCCCTCCTGAGTGAGATCTCCCATTTCGGTACAAGATATGAATTGAGGATAGGTTCTCTTGCAGAGGCGATCTCAACGAGGTTGTTGACGATGTTGTTCGTGTAGTTGAACTTCGGCACAAACATCTTCATGTGTTCATAAATTCTTTATGTGTTTATAATAATTCCCATATTGATCAATAGAAACAATTCGAAATTCATTTTGGGATCATATTTCCGGCTGTCACCTCTCGAATTTCGTATACAATCTTCGAGTGATATCACCCGTATTTCGTATACGAAGCATCACCCGCATTTCGTAATGAAATGGAGGTTTATCTCTCGCATTTCGTAAATGGGATTGGGCATCCATCACCCGTATTTCGTATACAATTTGCGAGAGATGGTTGGGTGAACCGTCATTAGGGATTTTGGGGTGCTGGCTTTGATTCTAAAAGAGGCTGGGAAATGGGTGTTTTAAGCTGGTTAGAGGAGGTAGGTGTGTTGAGAATTGCGAAGAAATTACGATCTTCGTGTGATGGAAGCGGTTTTTGACCCAAAAATGGGGGCTAGGAGTGTGGGGAATTTGGTGGAGGATCGAGCAAACCAGGGGAGTCGGGAGGATGTTTCGGGGGTGGGAAAGGGGGGAGGAGGAGGGGATGTGGGGATGCGGATTGTGGTGGGGAATGGCATCAGAGGAGTTGCCAGCCTTCACACGGCACAAAAAAGTGTCTGAGGAAGGGCGATGTGAGG
>CP070751.1:1918042-1919472 GCA_020348445.1 Thermoplasmata archaeon | reverse complement strand
CCGCCGTATTCTGTACCGATCCACTTGTTACCGCCACCATCGATTGCAATAGAACGGACATTATTATCAGGCAAACCTGAATTTGATGTATTGTAGGCAGTGCAGTCCGTACCGTTGAATCTCACCAGACAGCTACCGTATGTACCGATCCACTTATTCCCGTTACTATCGATAGCAATGCACGTTATGTTATTATGTGGCAAATCCGAATTAGAGGTGTTGTACACTGTCCATTCTATACCATCGAAATTAACAAGGCTGCCATCTTTTGTTCCTATCCACTTGTCGCCATTGCTATCGATGGCAATGCAAGTGATATCTTCATAGGGCAACCCTGAATTTGATTTGTTGTACTCTGTAAAAGTCGTACCATCAAATTTAAGAAGAGCTGGCAGTCCCCCAAGAACACCACCGAATATTCTAGATGTTCCGATCCACTTATTTCCAGCACCGTCGATAGCAAGGTAAGTCATATAACATGCAGAACGTCTTAAATTGTATAGTGACCAACTTCTGTCATCGAATTTCACCAAGTAGACTCCTGTTATAATCCACTTGTTGTTGCTACTGTCAATGTCAATACAAGTCACGAAATTATCCGGTAGATCCGAATTGGATTCGTTGTAAACTGTCCAGTTGGCACCATCGAATTTCACCACACCACTGTAGTGTGTTCCGATCCACTTGTTCCCGCTGTCGTCGATAGCAATGCAAATGATACTATCATCAGGCAGGACCGAATTATTTGTGTTATATACAGTCCAGTCCGTACCATCGAATCTTACTAGGCTGCCGTCATCTGTTCCGATCCACTTGTTTCCACTACCATCGATGGCAATACAAGTGATAAAATTATCAGGTAGTCCCGAATTCGATTTGTTATAAAAAGTCACATTCCCTGAATTCCTATCGATTTTGACTAAACCTCCGTGGGTTCCGCACCAGATAATATTATCTTCTACAGCTAAGGTCATAACATTTTTTCCGCACGTGTAATTGAGCCATTCCGGATTTTGTGCGTTACTTGTACTGAAAAAAAGAAGAAAAAGTCCATAAAACAATGCAATTTTTTTCATTTCGGTTTCTCCATTCTAGTGTTAATATAAAAATTCAATAGTGTTCGGCATATCATTTGCTTATCGTCTAAATTTTCATTATAATCAGCAAATTTTTAATGAATGTCATGCCCGAATGCTTTTATCGGGCATCCATTTACGTTATCTGCTGGATTCCCGCTAAAAACATGCGGGAATGACACAAACAATAAATCATGCCACATATTTCTAATTAAAAAGGACTTAAGTAATTTTTCAAAAATCATACCGAACACTATTGGTTCTATTTATGAATCGATAGAAGAGAGCGTAGAAGTTATGAAGCCCCGGCATGATTCCATGTTGGGATTTTTTATTGATTTTGACCTGAATAAG
>CP070751.1:1916504-1917942 GCA_020348445.1 Thermoplasmata archaeon | reverse complement strand
TTAAGATCCTTTAGTTTCATCAAATCGGATTCAACCATCATCGCAATCAGCTCATCAAAAGTAACCTTCGGGCTCCAGCATAATTTCTCTCTTGCCTTCGATGCATCACCTAATAAACGATTTACCTCGGCTGGCCTAATCAAGTTTTCATCAATTACAACGTGGTCTTCCCAATCCAACCCTACACAGCCAAAGGCAACTTGTAATAGTTTTCTCACTGTATGGGCCTTTCCCGTTGCAATTACATAATCTCCTGGCTGATCTTGCTGAAGCATTAGCCACATGGCCTCCACGTATTCCTTCGCGTAGCCCCAATCTCGCTGTGAATCCAGGTTGCCCATTCTTAACTCTCTTTGCAGTCCTAACTTTATCTTTGCTGCGCCGTGGGAGACTTTGCGGGTTACGAACTCCAACCCACGCCGGGGCGACTCATGGTTGAAGAGAATTCCGGAACAAGCAAATAAGCCATAGCTTTCGCGATAATTTACGGTGATATAGTGCCCGTAGACTTTCGCCACGCCATAAGGACTCTTTGGATAAAATGGAGTTTTCTCATTTTGAGGCACTTCTTGCACTGCACCAAACATCTCGCTGCTTGACGCCTGATAAAGCTTAATCTTTGGATTTACTACCCGAATAGCCTCCAGAATTCTCGTTACCCCTAAAGCGGTAAACTCACCTGTTAGCACAGGTTGATTCCACGAGGTGGGAACGAAACTTTGGGCGCCGAGATTATAAACTTCGTCTGGCTTGGCATATTGAATGGCTTCAATGAGTGAATTTTGATCCAGTAAATCCCCCTGAATCAATTCGAGTTTATCCCTAATGTGCTCTATCCTCTCGTAGTTTGGAGAACTACTTCTACGGACAAGGCCGAATACTCTATAGCCCTTCTCGAGGAGGAATTCGGCCAAGTAGGAACCATCTTGACCTGTAACACCTGTTATCAATGCTCTTTTCTTCACCATATCACCCTATAAATGGATAGGCTGCCGCCGTCCAGGGTACCTGAGTACCCCACAAAGAAAATTGCTTGCTATGTTTTGAGTTCACCTAGTTGCTATTTCCTTAATGCTGTGAACTCCCTATGGGCCACTAACAGCCCCTACATCCAGACCTTCTCAACCTGGGAATAGTGAAGTTGAACGCTGGTCTGGTATCCTATCAGGCTCAACAGAACCCGAATACGGCCTTCCTTGGACATCCAACGGTCGAACACCCCTATGAGATCCCTCAAGGGGCCCTCTTTGATCTTAACCGTGTCCTGAGGCTTTAGATCAAATGCTCGCTTGACAACGCAGTCCTCATCGATTCTGTTCTTTATCTCATCTACGACCACATCGCTGATGGGCATCGGTTCCCTTCCCCTGCCTATGACCTTATTGACTCCCCGCGCCCACCTCACCTTTGGGTAATCCCTCTCCAGAATAAAGCGGGC
>CP070751.1:1914959-1916404 GCA_020348445.1 Thermoplasmata archaeon | reverse complement strand
GAGGAATATGTAAATCTTGTTTGTGATTTCCTGGAACTCCTTCCCCCTGATATGGTTATTCAGCGACTTACAGGAGATCCTCATCCTCATGAATTGGTGGCCCCTGAATGGTCATTGAGAAAGAATGAGACACTTTCACTTATTAAAGAGATCCTTACCGAGAGAGAGTCCTGGCAGGGTAAGAGGTTTAATGGAACTGTTCAGAGATGATATTTTATCTTTGGAAACCGCGTCCTTTGGGCGTGGTCAGAGGCCATTGGCTTTGCGTGGAATTGTCCCTGCTTTGCCAAATAATTTCAAATGACAAAATCCAAATGACAAATCAACTCCAAATGCTTAAATGCCCAAACCCACAGTCAAGTGAGCAAAGTGTGCTAAAGCGATAGAAGTTAGGCACATGACGAACGAGTAACGAAGGACGGACAACAAGCAACGAATCCCGATAATATCGGGATACCAAGGTTGGTTTTTGGGCTTTGACATTCATTTGGCATTTGAGCTTTGTTATTTGACATTCACCCTCTTAAACGCAAACCGGGCATACGCCCTTTTAGGGGGCAGATCAAGGCCACGTCCTATGGGCGTGGATTCTCTATTTACCGTTTGTCAATCTTAATAATAGGGATATTTTTCTTTCGCTTTCATCTGTTTGAATAGATACACTATCAACCTTATGATGAAGAGGCTGAGGCAGAATATGAGTACTCCCCACACCATTGGCATCCAAAATCCAGGCCTTTCTGAATTGGCGAAGCCGATTGAAACTGAGATTACCGAGACAAACACGAGATATAACGTGAAAAAAGAAAGGAGAAATATGAGGAGTAAACGGGCGATTTTTTTTATCATGAAACCCTATCTTCTATCTGTCTGCACAGGAATTCTACCTCCCTCCTCACGGTATCGTCAATTCCTATATTCCTTTTAATCTTTGCATCATCATATAAGATGGTTGAGTGGTTTCGGTTGAAGGAGCGACCGATAGACTCCAAGGGTTTTTCTGTGTATTTTCTGCAGAGATAGATTGCTATACTTCTCGGATAGGAGATAGCCTTTTTTCTACTTTTGGATGTAAGCGCCTCCGTATCAATCTTAAAATATTTGCACACTATTCTCTGAATATCCTCAACGGTTGCAAGATGTTTGGCAGGAATTAATTGTTTAACGATCTCTCTTGCCAAGTCCATGGTTATTTCCTTTTCGAGGAAAAATGAGATGGCCTTCAGGGAGTCAAGGCTTCCTTCAAGGTGCCTTATATCCTGGGTAATGTTTTCAGCAAGAAAGTAAGCTACCTCTTCTGGTAGAGAAACGTTTCGCTCTATCGCTTTTTGTTTTAGGATATTGACCCTGGTATGAAACCCAGGCTTTTCTATGCTGGTAATAACACCCGAGGTGAGTCTCGAGGAAAGCATCCTTTTCATATTCGGAATTTCTTCTGGTTTGAG
>CP070751.1:1913404-1914859 GCA_020348445.1 Thermoplasmata archaeon | reverse complement strand
CAAGGTTGGATTGGAGTTATCCTCATAAAACGTATAGGAAGCAGTATTCGTGTTTCCGACATTATCCGTGGCAGTAAAGGTCACTGTGACATCGTTATTGTCTGCTGCATCAATTTGATAATCGAATACCCAATTAGTAACTGTCCCTGTATTGCCTGGATCATCTCCAAAGGAGGTATCATCAGTTATAGAGAACAGATCTGAACCAGTATCCGATGCTGTACCACTTATCGTATAAGGTTGTGTCGAACCCATCCCTGACCCATACACCCCTTGAGTCCCAGTCCCATACCCCGAATAGAGATACTGGCTGCCTTCCGATTCACCCGTGACACTGATCGTGGGATTGCTTACATCCTCCGTACAGGTGATGATATCTGAGGCTGAATTTCCCACATTATCATAGATCGTCACCGTGATTGAGCCTGAAGTGTCATCGGTATTCAGGGTATATTGCCCAGTGTAAGGAGTACTGGTGTCCTCGGGAGGGTTATCAATTCCAAAAGTACCAAAATCAATCCCGCGGACACCTGCAAACCCTGTATCAGAGCCGGTAGCTGTAAATGTTATGGTAGCAGCAGAATCAAAGGAATTCGAGAAATAAAAGACATTACTTGCGATTACACCGTCCACTTCATCTGTATCCCCTGATTCGACATAAGCCGACATGGCATCACTTAGAGTGGGGTTTGCATTGTCTTCATAAAATGTATAAGAAACAGTATTCGTGTTTCCGACGTTATCCGTGGCAGTGTAAGTCACTGTAACATCGTTATTGTCTGCTGCATCAATTTGATAATCGAATACCCAATTTGTAACGGTACCTGTATTGCTTGGATCATCTCCGAAGGAAGTATCATCAGTTATGGAGAGTAGGTCTGAATCAGTATCCGATGCGGTGCCACTAATTGTATAGGTTTGAGTTGAGCCCATCCCTGATCCATAAACTCCTTGAATCCCAGTCCCATACCCCGAATAGAGATATTGGCTGCTTTCCGATTCACCCGTGACACTGATCGTTGGACTGCTTACATCCTCCGTACAGGTGATTGAACCAGATGCATTATTCCCCACATTGTCATAAATCGTCACTGTAATAGAACCAGAGTTATCATCTGTATTCAAAGTATATTGCCCAGTGTAAGGAGTACTGGTGTCCTCATCAGGATTATCCGCTCCAAAGATACCAAAATCAATCCCACGAACACCTGCAAGCCCTGTATCAGAGCCCGTGGCTGTAAATGTTATGGTAGCAGCAGAATCAAAGGAATTTGAAAAATAAAAGGTATTACTGCCCGTTAGCTCATATACTTCATCCGTATCGCCCGATTCGGCATAAGCCGACATGGCATCACTCAAGGTTGGATTGGAGTTATCCTCATAAAACGTATAGGAAGCAGTATTCGTGTTTCCGACATTATCCGTGGCAGTAAAGGTCACTGTGACATCGTTATT
>CP070751.1:1911846-1913304 GCA_020348445.1 Thermoplasmata archaeon | reverse complement strand
CTGGCCACCGTGTGGCGGGCATTGCCGGGTATTATGCCATTAAACACCATCCTTTCGTAATCAGCTTTGAAACAATTCTGTTTCTGGTTTATAGCCGTCAGAGCGGCGCCTAATATCGCGTTTTTCAGGACACGATTGGCCGCCCAGGGCAACTGTAACCTTGCCGGTTTTGGTTTACCTTTTTTGTTGGTGCCGCTGGCTGTTCGCTGTAAACCGATCCCGCAGTACTTCCAGAGCTTGTTTTTCTTCTTGAACCGCCAGGGTGTATCCAGATAAGCAAAGATTGTCGCCGCACGGATAATGCCGATGCCGGCCAGTTGTTGCCAGAGGATAATGATGGAATATCTCTTGCTCAGATTTATTAAATGCTGCTTTGCCATTCGTGCCTGTTTGGAAGTGGCATCGTAGCCTATCCAGAGCATAATTAATTGATCAGATAAAGCAGGATTCTTCAACTTCCTCAGCCAGACTGCTCTATGTTCAGGCTGACGCAGGACCCTGCGAGGTATAGTCACACCATGCATGCGACAGCGGGCACGAATCTTATTTATGTTTCGTACGGCATCACGAACGCGGTCGTGATATAAGCTTACCCAGTGCTTGAGCTCTACCCGCTTGTCATCATCACTATGGTAAACCTCTCTGAGATAACCACCTGCCAGCAGGATTGCCAGCTTGGCTGAATCGATTCTGTCGTCATGGTCGCCGTCGGAGCTTATCAATTTGTTGCGACGAGGGTCGGCTACTACGAAACGGTCAACTTTCTGACGCAGGTTGCGATAGAGCCAGCCTGACATTGGTCCCTCTTCGATGGCCATGTACTTTTTGCCTTTCAATGATTCCAGAACTTGGACCGCGGCTGATATGCATGGCGGTATTGCGTATCGTTGTACTATTTTTTTGCGATTGAAGATTGCCATTTCTATGCTATTGCTATGCACGTCAGCTCCGATATAATACGTTGCCATAAGGGCCTCCTTTCGTATTACGGTTAATAAAATCTCACCGAATTATACTTAAGGATGCCCTTTCTTCATATCTTCACAGAGAACATAGAGTTTACAGAGAAATCATTTACCTTTCAGTGGTAATAATTTAAAAATAATTTATTTATATCTGCAAAGACTGTAAGAGTATATTCGATAATGTTTTTGGGATCATCTTCGACATCTTTGTACCAAAGTATCTTGCCCTTCCTGTTTATGACAAACTTTCTTATTAATCCCAAATCTGAATGGATAGCACGACTATATTTTCGATAAAACTCCGGATATACCACACTAGCCCAAGACATCTTGTTGTTTGGAGTACCTAAAACAGCCAATTTATCAAGCTTTTGACATATGCTTGCTATGTCAAGAGATTTTTTGATCCTTCTCCTTTGGTATTCAGCCCATTGTTTATCCAGCTCAGTAATTATTTTGTTTTTCTGAGGAAACCTATTCTCGTTTAAATTCT
>CP070751.1:1910260-1911746 GCA_020348445.1 Thermoplasmata archaeon | reverse complement strand
TTGCTTATTGTTTTCATGTTTAATCCTCCTTTTATTATTTTTATTCTTGTTTTTGTGAATATTATTTTTGGTTTGTTCGCTATTACTTATCTACCGTATCTCATCAGTCGTTATAATCTGCGTCCTGGTCTTGATAAGTGTAAGCGTAATGAGACGACTTGGCTGCGTATCACTAAGGATCATATTATTATGCCTCAGTTTGTGGATAAGGGTCCGTATGGTCAGACTAAGGGTGTTACTTATCGTGAGAAGGCTGATGTTGTTGATGATGGTAGTTTCCCTGTTAAATGGCGTAATGGGAACCCTGGTATCATCATGTATGATCTTATGAATACTAGTGTTGATCTCCGTAAGAGTGTTGCTCGTAAGCAGATACAGAGGGAGCATGGTGTCCGTAATGGTGTTGAGGCTTATGAGAAAGCTAAGAAAGAGGGTGAGGTGCTTTTTGATTTTAAAGGAGGTAAATGATAGTTATGGCTGAGGGTGATGATTTCGATATTGTTGATGATGGTATGGATTCTGATTTTAGTTTCGATGAGAAACGCAAGGAGATAGATAGGGTTCTTAGTGATTTCAGGAAGAGTGATCTTGATAAGCCTGTGGAGAATCGTATGCGTTTCGCCCATGAGATCAAGAAGAACCCTCCTAAACCTGGTTATATGAATACCGTTGTTAAACCTGGTATTTATAGTATTGATCTTAATGTTGATGCTCATTGGTGGTTTAATCATGTTTGCACGGTTTTTCCTTTGTTGTTGGATCAGGGTATTCGTACTCATATGGATTTGAAGGAGAGTTTTAAACCTGAAAAAAGGTTGCCTGATTTTAATTATATGTGGGTTGTCGCTGTTGTTGTGGGTATTATAGCTATTTTTGGTACTACTAAGGTTTTTGGGTTTTGGTGATATGTTATGAGCTATGAAAGTTTAAAGAAAATAGTTAAAAGAAATATGCTGTTGTATGAACGTTCAGGTCAGATGGGAATGGAAGGTATTGTTGAATATGCTTTAAGTGAACTTGCTGTTATTGATGATCCTAAAATTAGTACCAGTATTGATAAATATTATGAGCGTAAGGATAAAATAGTGCAAGAGCATCAGAATCTTATAGAGGATGTTTATAAGAAACTTAAAGAAGATCTCTAAGAGGTTTTTATGGATGAGAGTACAGCGAGTTTCCTTGATAAGACTGATTGGCGTAAGACTATTCATCGTAAACTTGAGGCGTGTGTTGATGCTGAGAATAGCGAGTGGTATCCTCATCGTGTTGAAAGCCTTGTATCTGCTTATGCCACGGTGTATCCTGGTTGGAATGCTAAACGTGAAACACTTGAGCAGATTCGTTTGATTAATGCCAAGTATGATGTTTTATGGGAGACTTGGCTGAGGGGTAATCTTACTAAGCGCCGTTGGCAGAAACATTTCGCTAAAAAGTTTTATCGGATGAAACAGTATAAGGAGATTTTTGAGTATGTTAAGGATCGTTG
>CP070751.1:1908667-1910160 GCA_020348445.1 Thermoplasmata archaeon | reverse complement strand
ATCGTGAATTAAGTTGTACTTTTTCGCCTGATGGAAAAGAGTTTTACTTTGCAAGAGATATTGATAATGATTGGGTAATCCTGGTCAGCCGCTTGGAATCCGAAGGCTGGACATTCCCTGAACCGGCAAAATTCTCTGAAAGATTTACAGCACTTGAGCCGCATGTCACTTTGGATAACCGTAGAATTTTTTGGGTATGGCGTGGGCTGAAGGATAAAGGTATGTATATGGCGAAAAGAACCTCTGACGGATGGTCTGAAACTGAATATGTTGGACCTGGAATGATGGTGAGTTCCAGCCGGGACGGACAAATGTATGTATGTGATACCCGATTAAAACCGTATCGAATAGTCAATGTCCAGATTGAAAATGGGCGTTTTACACAATATAAACGACTTAGAGGAGGAATTGAACAATTCCAGAACGAAAACAGGACCGCTCACCCATGCATCTCTCCTGACGGGAGTTATATCATCTTTGATAAAAATGGTACTTATTTGTATGTAAGTTTTAGAAACATGGATAATGAGTGGGGAAAACCTATCGATCTTACTAAACATGGTTTTCATCCGGAGGCAGGAATTGCCTCAATATCTCCCGACGGCAAAAATCTATTTTTTGGAAGAAATGGAGATATCTATTGGGTAAGCACAAAGATCATTGAAAAATTAAAACCGGAATATTTAAGATAATTAGAGGGATTATCATGAAACAAAAAATACAATTCGTTATTTTTTCGATCATGGTGCAAAAAAAATAAAAGAGAAAAGAGCTCATAAATGAAAAAAATAACAACAGTCATGTGGATGTTGCTCTGTGTGCTGTTTTATCTCGAATCAGATATCTTCAGCCAGGAATATATTAAATCACTCAAAAGAATTACTTTTGATTCAACAGTTGACTATTATCCTACCTGGTCTCCAGATGGAAAATATATTGCCTTTGGAGCTAGGGGACCTAAAGAGTGCCATGTTATGAAAATTCCCTCTGAAGGGGGAGAAGTTACTCAAATTACCAAAGTGCATTCCGGTCATCCGAGCTGGTCTCCAGATGGCCATTATATCGCATTTGATAATTATAATGAGAGAGTTGTCCAAATCGTGTCTGCATCCGGTGGAACTCCTATACGGATAATTCCTCAAGCCATTCCGGCCATAAACAACAGACATTCGTGCTGGTCGCCGGATGGATTAAAGATTGCTTTCAGTTCAGAAGGGGACATTTATGTTGTCGAGCTGTCGACCGGGCGATTTAATCGAATCTTTCAACAGGAAGGAATAAATGCGCGCCCTTTCTGCTGGACTCCGGACGATTCAAAGATCGTTATCGACCTGACTGATACAATCAATAAAAAGGACGACATATGGATCATATCCTCTGATGGCAATGAATTCCATCCGCTAACAGATTTTCCAGGTCGCGAAGCCAATCCTCATTTTTCTCCAGATGGATCAATGATTGTTTTTATGTCAGAGCACAGTGGGAACCAGGAT
>CP070751.1:1907070-1908567 GCA_020348445.1 Thermoplasmata archaeon | reverse complement strand
CTGAAGTATCCAGATAACCTGCACATTTTTAAGGATCGTTATGGTGGTAATACTGACCGATTCATTCGAGAGGGAATCTCCGAGCCACTTAAAGAATGGGGATTCAATACGATCGGATGGTCACAGGAACTGGTTGGCGGAAGATGGGCGGATCCCAAATCCATTCTCCATCATTCGCCTGAATGGTCATATCATCAATTCCAAACAGCCGGATTGCCATATATTTACAATTTTCAATTTTCAGAAATCGAGAGCTTTAACCGCAAACCCAAATATCCGGACGTTTTCAGCAAAGAATTCACCGAATGGGTGGATTATTTGGCACGATCTGTCTGTGTTGACATGCGTGATGAATTGCTTTTGCTTGGTTACGCTGATGTGCCTGTACCTGCGATGACCATAGACCGGCCTGGTTCCTGGGCTGAAGGTTTGGATCTTGAAAAGTTAGAGGATAGGGCGAAATTAGAAAAAATTATTCGTCAATATTTCAAAGTAACTACCGAAGCTATTAGACGTTACGACCGAAACCACCTAATTTTCGGACCGCGTTTTGATAAACCTGCTAGAACTCCAGATTGGATCATCAAGATAGCCGGTGAATACTTTGACGTTTTGCTTTGCAACCGCTTCCTCTCATCAGAAATAGTTGAAAAAGATCTCGCGCGTTGGCATAAACTTTCCAGAAGACCGATATTGATTTCCGATCTAGGTTTCCTTGCTTCTACCAAGTTGCTTAGAGTGGGGCCCGAAGCGCCGAGTTATGTTGTCAATCAACGAGCAAGGGGTGAAGCCTATCAACGATTTGCAGAGCATGCAATCAAACTACCTTATATTGTTGGTGTTCACTGGTGCGGTTTCCTTGAGAATCGTGTACGCAAGTCAGGCATAAAAAACTATCTTGACGAACCCTATTGGGATTGCGTAAATGCCATGAAAGAATTCAATCAGAAGCATCTCTATTCAACGGCATTAAGTAACTAACTTTATGGAATCACTTAAGAAACTCCTGTTGCATTTTACATCAAGTCGACTATTAGCCTCTATCGTTGAGGTTGACCGGCAACAAGATTCGTCTGGTGTTGTTTCATAACATCCAGAAGCTTGCTAGCGAATGAACTTAATGAACCGGAGCATCCTACTATCGGTAACGTCACAGCCCCTAATCCCATCGATAGTCTGAAGGAATATTCACCTATTTCATTAGCTGAAAACACCCTGATTTTCGAGTGACCTTATGACACCAAAATGACACTACAAAGGCCAAATTTGGGGATCGCTGGAAGTACCAAACCTCAAAAATTAGCCGAAAAGCGAAGATTTTTTCGGAATTTTAGGTGTGCGATCGGATTAAGTAGACGGTGAGAGATGAATGGACCAGTATTGGTTTATTTGCCCTCTCAGTAGAAATGATGTTTATTGTGACTAAATGATCACGACAGGCTTGGATTGACATTTTCCGGATGGACGCTCAAAAGACGCAAAATGCTGTAAATTGCC
>CP070751.1:1905440-1906970 GCA_020348445.1 Thermoplasmata archaeon | reverse complement strand
ATTAGAGCACATTCGCAGGGCTGAGGATATCTCGCTTTTTCCTCTCCCTCCGCACCTCAGCCCTGCTTCCTCCTATATTTCGGGGTACTTGTTGAAATGGTGCGTGAAATTCTGAAATTCGATGAGTATAAAGCCGCGGGAGGCAGTGGTAGTTATGATACACTAAAAGGATTATATGATCAATACATTTCTTCGTCACCGTATACTTAATCCGATTACACATAGAAAATTTTGAAAAAAATCCATATTTTCGCAAAAAATCAACATTTATTCGGACTCGATATAGGCAAAATTGGGATTTGTAGTGACAAAATGGAGACATAAAGTCACTTGAAAATCAGGGTGTTTTCCAGCCTCTGGAAGATGTGACTTCAGATCTGTTATGTTATTCATCAATGGCTTCTGTCTAATAAATCTTGTTATTTAAACCTTAATTTTTTTTAATATTTTATAAATGGAATGAATAATATTAATTATCATTAATAAAATTATTATAGCTAAAACCGAACGAAGCAAATTATTTAGCGCATCGTCATTAGACATCAAATAAAATTTACCATTTCTAAAGGATAATATGGGTATAATATCAACATGAGCGTTTAACCATATAAATAATGGAATTGCTAACACATCTAATAATTTACCAAATATAATCATTAATAAATTATTTTGTTGATTTGTGATCATTTGAATTATTGAAAAAGACCCTTCAATTAAAATTAAAAGACCTAATATACGTAACCATATTAAAAATAGTGGATCACTTTTCGCATATACTCCTATAGGAAATTGGACTAAAAAATAAAAACCTAAGACAATTAGAATCGAATTAGTAATGATGTCCCGACTTTTTAATTTGACAGGCTTGATTTCTTTCAAATTTGTAATTGCTTCATCTGATTTTAATAGAAGTTTATCTTTGGGACAGTAACTACTTTTAGAAAGAAAAACAAAAATTAAAGTTAAAGTAGTAAATAGACTTGTAAAAGCTGGATATAAATTTGAAATTATGTTAAACAATATCTTTCCCAAACTTTTTTGACCAATCTCAAAAATGGGTGGAGTAACTGTGATTAACACTAAAATTCCTAATATTCCAAAGATTCGCAAGTATAACGGCCACAATTCCTCTGAGATAAAATACTTCGGAATATTTCTTACATCATTTTTGGGTTCATTTTCTGAAGAATTGTTTTTGTCATTCATTCGTTAAACTCCAATTTGAATATCATGAACTCTATCTTATCATAAAACGGAAAGCTGCTGACTATATCTCTCCATGATTGTGCTCCCTTCAAATTTGTCAAGCTTTGTTAGCTCTTGATGCCATCAATATTCGTAACTATCTCAATCTCTGAATATTCTTTTGCCCTTTGTACTAAATCAATGTTTTTTTTCTCTTTCAGATATCTATCAAAGAAAGCCAAGACCACCACATTCATTATTTCAGTTATTTTGTTGCAATCAATTGTTCCCATGAGTGGAGTAGCAAACGGGACCGGATAGATCGAATAGTCAGTAAAATTATAA
>CP070751.1:1903805-1905340 GCA_020348445.1 Thermoplasmata archaeon | reverse complement strand
CCATCGAGTCTGTGACTCCCCAGGGGATGTGTCTGGGAGCCTGGGGGGCGGTGTATCCCTATGTGATGGCTTTGGATCTAGATGGGGGATTCTCATGGGAGGAGGATCCCTCCAGGATCAAGATTAGCTGTCCTGATCCAATCGGCATTAAATTACTGGTTGAAAGAAT
Source organism: Thermoplasmata archaeon (assembly GCA_020348445.1). Lineage (GTDB taxonomy): Archaea > Thermoplasmatota > Thermoplasmata. The sequence continues at coordinate 1,905,171 of CP070751.1, read as the reverse complement.
AGAAAAGGAATAATCCCATAGATACGAAGTCCTCAAAACCCCTATACTCTTTTCTTCACTTCAACATATGGTATCTCATGGGTTCTGGTTTTGTTGAGGTTGATGATGTAACGATTCCCTATTGGATAGAAGGGAATGGAATACCATGCATAGTGACCTGTGACCCAAGCTACCAGCGAAAAGTCCTTTCACAGCAACTCAGACAACACTTCAAATTCATCTTCATGGAGCAACGAGTACTCCACGTCCACGAGAAACCAATCAGCTACGAAAACGTCACAATGGATACCCTTGTGGAAGACATTGAAACCATAAGAAACCATCTCGTAATCGATAAAATAGCAGTCCTCGGGCACTCGATGTGCGGATTATTAGCACTGGAGTACGCCAAGAAGTACACTGAACACGTAACCCACATCATCATGCTGAACACTCCGCCACATCTGGAATACTGGGCATCGATTAAGGACTATTGGAACGCCAATGTCTCAGAGGAAAGAATGAAGTTATACAAGGAAAGGCAGGAAAACCTAGAGAAAATACGAGGATTATCACATGATGAAATAGCGGTTATGAGATTAGTGGTTCAGGACCCGCTGCGTTGGTACGACTTATCTTTTGATTCAAGTGACTTATGGGCTGGTTACAGGGAGAACTCGGAGGGACAAGCTCACATCATGAAGCATCTTGCTACTAGTTATGATATTAGAGAAAATGCTCCAGTGAGGATTCCTGTATTCATGAGCCAGAGCATCCATGACTACATTGTTCCTTACACGTTATGGGACGATTATACAGATGTCTTCACCGACCTTACCTTACATCTCTTTAAGAGGAGTGGACATACACCGCAGCTGGAAGAACAGGAGCTATTCGATAAACTATTGATTGACTGGCTAAAGACTCATTGATCTCTATTATACTACCCTGTACATAACATGAAACATCTCCATTCAAAAGAAGAAACTATAGGATATGTTATGAGTTCACAGGTATTAGCATCTGAGTGGTTTCGAGAAAAAAGGAGAAAATACGAGTTCTGTATGCGTCTGATCTCTCTTTCTGGTTAGGTTGGAGGTATGTTTGAGTTGAAGCAGTCGTACACTATCTTCCAAGAGCCATCAGATTGCCTCTCATAGAGGGTCAAGGCTTTACCATCCGGCGTGGCGTGAATTGTCTCTCCACCTGCCTTGGGAGTTAAATCTAATGTGCCGTTACAGCGGGTAAGTCCCAAGTCGCCATACACCTTTCCCTCGAATATGTCAACCGCAGCCTCCATGTTGAACTGATCGAAGACGGGCTTCATGTTCTCCCGTATCTGCTCCTTTCCGACCCTAGCTGGGGCGTCTGGTGGCATCTGCACTCC
>CP070751.1:1902158-1903705 GCA_020348445.1 Thermoplasmata archaeon | reverse complement strand
CAATGGTGTGATTTTTTTCACTTTTTATTCCTCCTTTCCCATCTTAAGATGGGTTTTTTACTCCGGAGTAAAATCATTTACTCCACAATCATCTTTGACTTTTTTGTTTCGTGTATCTCCGTTGATCACCTCCTTTTTTTGTGAATTTTCCATTATAAAGCTTATATACCCAATAAATCAAATAAAAATTATAAATTTAATCAGCTATAAATCACAACTTAAATTTTTTTTCATTCGTATTATTCTTATCTCGCGTCTCAAACATTCTCTCTCTTCAATTTGACCTGCCAACATCAACTATTGATTACACAAAATGATTTTTAGTGTGTGGTATCTAATCCAGCCACTCTCACATCGGCTTCTCGAAAAAAAGTCTATCTGCATCCTTAACCACCACTTTCATCTATCCGGTATCTTGACTAAAGGCATCATACGATCAGGAAGAACAGTATTAATAAAACAATGATAACGATGATCATTATTTTCAGTTTTCCCTCCTATTAATGAAAAAAATAAACCCTCTTTTTGGAGCTAAATCTTCGTTCTATCCCCTTATTCACTGTTCTTTCTATTACTTCCAGATAATTGCCTCCTTTATAGAATTTTTGACTCAATGAATCGAGTTCTTCTGCGATATTCTTGGCTTTACTCTCCAATTCGTGCCGCAAGAACTGCTTCATCGAGTACTGACTGAATCCCGACGAACTTTTCGTCTCCGAAAAGTTTGAGTCCGGGGTGTGATTTTTCCCGATCCATTCCCATACATTCAATATGCCTAAATAAACGATCAGCTCATTGACTTTTTTATCCTGTACAATCTTAAGAAGGTTTTGCTGCTGTTCCATGAAGTCCCAGACTGCAATTCTTGAGTCAGCGAACTGATTTAGAGCACACTTTATAGTCTTAACCATCGTCCTTAATTTTCATTAAGCAAAAACCATGCCAATTCATTCACAGGGGAGGCGCCTTGAAATCTCTATTGAAATTTAAAAAGAAAATGAAGGGAATGGATTAGAATGTGGGATAAAAATAATCGTGAAATCGATTTTGTTAAGAAAAATTATTTTCCCCGATATAGGCAAGTTTTCCCTGGTAATAATCCAATCTCAGTTTTTCTTATCCATTTTAGCGTGAGGGCTGCATTTAATAGTTCATTGATAAGAAAAACATGAACACCATTCTTTGGCTTCTCACAAAGGGATAATCTTTTTAAAAAAGCTTTGATTTCTTGCCTTGCATCGAGAATCGAACCCAGGCCCTCAAACGATGGATTTGTCTAATTTTTAGACATATAAAAGCTTGATGAAAGGGCTGTGCATCTGGAACTTACAGAAAATAAAAGAATTAAAAGAAAACTAGTCTGGCGTGTCTAATTTTCATACAAAATGGTAGTTGGAAGGGCTTTAATAAGGCTATTTTTTGATTTTAAATTTTTCGATTTTGTTATCCAGAGTCTGTCGAGTGATTCCCAATATCTTGGCCGCCTCACTCTTATTCCATTCCGTTGATCTCAATACTCGAATGATGTGGTCTTCTTCTATCCGGTC
>CP070751.1:1900508-1902058 GCA_020348445.1 Thermoplasmata archaeon | reverse complement strand
TAATACCGTAAAAATTAGGAGTTAATAAGTTTGGAAAGAAGGAAGCGTAGAAGTAAATCTTCTCTCTACTCCGTGATTTGCGCTCACGTATGCTTAATATCATTTAAATTAGTCCAGGTTCTAGACATCACATAATTTACAAATGGGGAATCAAACAATGGAAAGACCTGCAGTTTTAAAGGATCTCAACTTGTGGGTTGCACTAACAATAATCCTTGTCACAACAATTCTTTCAATAGCCACCTTTTTCCGCTGGATCCGATTACGTTTCCAAATTGGACCATTCTATTTTACTCATTGGCTAGGTTGGATGGGAGCCCTATTCATAGCATTTTACACGCCAATATACTATATACTAAAGCGAAAAAAACCGAGGCTAGTCAAAACACTCATCAAAATTCATGTATTTGGCAACTTACTTGCTGTCATGTCGATATCAATACACTATGCTCAACAAATGGGTAGACCAGCACAATTCTATCCGGAGTTAGGAACAGGATTATCATTGTACATTGTAATGTTCATATTAGTAGCTACAGGTTTTCTTCACAGATTTGGGATATTAGATAAATTAGGGCGATACCGTATAATTCTGCCTCATCAAAATAGATTTTTACATATTGCTATAACTTTGACCTTCTATATAGTAATAATTGTTCATGCATTGCGCAACATGGGTATTTTATAGGCATCGTCCATCTTTTTCTTGAAACCACTCAGATGTTGACTCTATTGAGGATAAAGTTGGAGATAAAGAAAGGGATAGAGTAGGTTGTCTTGGATTTATTGTTCTACTCCACTAATTTGTTTTAACAATGGCATCATTTCTTCGTGGGAAAGTTGCTGAGTTCTCTTCTTAACTTCATCGTATAGATACTCGAAGTTCTCCCATACTTCTGGGTTTTCTATCATCTGCCTAACCTCGACGACCCAGGTCTGCATCTTCTCCCATGAATAGATAATGATCTCACGTAGCAGTTCCGTGACCAAGTCTGCGTCTATCAGCTTCTTCTTCACCAGAATTCCTGCGCCGTCAAAGAACCTTCCCACCCTGGCCCAAGAGGCATATGCTGAAAGGTCCTTCAAAGCACCATATTTCGTCTGCCAGTCGGATAAGTCTTCATATTCATATAAGTAAGAAAGCTTACCGTAGTCCTCCAAGAAATCCTTTGTATCATATATGCTGAATAACTGCATGAAAAGTTGAGCCTGTCTAGTTTCTAGAGTGATCTGGCTTCTTTTCTCCTCTCTTCTGCTAGTCAAAATGGAGTTGATGACTCCTATCACCACAGAGGCAGCAGCAATCGTTACTCCAATGGTCTGATAATCTACCATTACAAGTCACCAGATCAGAATTAACCTATTTTGAGGATAAAGATATGGTTTCGATATGGTTTAATTAATAAAATCATCTTGGATAATAAAATAATCTCAAATCTTTAGTCATTGAGGAGTCGAATAGGCCCGTCAGCTTGCTGAGGTCTTTTTCTTGAAACCGCTCAGATGCCGGCATCTTTACCCCTGAGTAAATCGTTAAATAATGAATGGAT
>CP070751.1:1898852-1900408 GCA_020348445.1 Thermoplasmata archaeon | reverse complement strand
CCCCTGCTCGAAGGGATTTTTCCGGAACAGCTATCGGCCATCGTGCCGCATCATAACATAGCGAAGGGTTTTTTGCCAGATTGACCTATGGTGAATCAGGAGAAAAAAAGAAAGCTATCAGGGAAAACGATAGCTTTCCGATTTCCGCGTCTCCTTCAATAACAACAGAGATAATAGCATGACACTTAGAGCAAGTCAATCATAGTGGTAGATTGGCTGCGTTGCGGCAGGGTGGATTCAGTGACCTATTTTCAAACCTTGTCATAGAAGCCTCAAGAAATTTGTGGCAACAAGGATTTTAGTATTTGACTTTGAGCTCTTCAAAGGTGACAGATTAGACTTTCGCGAATAACAGCTAAAATTTACCTGTTTGCAGGATACCAAGCCAGTTTTAGGCATTTTGCTTCACCTTAATGCCCTATCTCATTTTGAGATCTTCACATTCAAAATCTTCTCGCGATCATCTACCCATTGGCCCTTACTATAATCATACGGAATGGCTACTAGTCGATCCGATGTGATTCGAATCACTGTCACCTCCGACCAAGCCGAATTCACCGACGGAAGCTGCACAAAATTCACATCCCGATAAGACCCTACCTTTGCCTTATGATAATGGCCACCCAACACCATAATTACATTCGTATCGCCCAACGCATCCACAAATGCGTCTCGATTGGTCATCGCATCGAAACATAAATGCATTGCCACCACGATCGGCCTCCCTTGGGGTATAGATATCAACTTTTCTGGCACAAGATCGGGCGAATAATGCCGATGCAGATTTTTTCTAATAAAATCCATCGCTTCGGTCGTTATATTCTGTGCCGGACTTCCCAGACTCTCATCATATGCCGAAAAGGGGCATACAAAATGAATTCCACCCTGATCGAACGTATAGCTCAGGTCCCCATAACGTCTTTTGAACCACTCTTTCATAATCGGTGGTGCTCCTTCTACACCATCAGCCCCGGCCTCGTCATGATTGCCTAGTATTTCATAACTGGGATATCTCAATCGTTTCGTAATCAAATCCTCATATGTCTTTTTCGCTTGATGCGTGGGCCATTCGGTAATATCTCCGCAATTGAATACGAATGTGGGTGTATCAACAATGCCACCAATATTCTTTGGATATGGCTTGTCAGGCAATTTATTCATCGCATCAATGGCCGGCCACAACTTGCTCCCATCGCCATGAACCGGTATATGAGTATCCGACCAGCCGAAAAAGGTTAACGGTTTTCCTGCAGCCTTTTTACCCTTGCCATCTTTCTGTGCGTCCTGTAGCCTTTTTGGTATTGACATTGACATTGCGCTGACGCCTAAAAACTGCAACATATCTCGTCGTGTATACCCAATACTCATGGTGGTCTCCTTTAAAACTTTCTCAATAATGCATTAGGGGCCAAGAGGGCACGAATACTAATGCTTGACCTTAAAACTAATACTTTCCCGTTGTATTTCATAACACGAGATTATCATAAGACCTTAATATTTCAAGGAATAACAATATGAGAAGATAAAAGCCAATACCTTCATATTTGCCCCCTCAC
>CP070751.1:1897185-1898752 GCA_020348445.1 Thermoplasmata archaeon | reverse complement strand
GCTGTCCCGGCAATGCCCTATATGAAAGCAAGAGGACAGATCCTACCGGCGCGACTGAAAGGCCTTGTTACTTCTTCTGAATTACAATCGGACAAAATTCAGCAACCGTATATTGCTGGTTACAATGGTGCATATACGGCTGCAGGTGCAGGTGTACCCGGCAATATAGCAAAAGCATTGGGCAGACTTATAGGAGAAATTAGCGATGATTTATTTTACTACTTCGTCCCAGCCCTTGTGATTGGCATCTATTCTCATTTTCGCAGAAAATCAACAGCAATAGATGTAGAGAGATTCTTTATACTTGCTTTTGTATTACTTAATATTCTTATGATGATTTTGTTATACTGTTTCTCGCAATACATAAGCAGGAGACACTGTTTGCCGCTGATTGTGTTCTTGATTTTTTATGTGCCGGTGGGTTTGGAAACACTGGCAGGGTGGCTTAGGAGCAGATCCTCTAAAAGCCAGTTGGAAACCGACCGGCATCCACAGCTATGCTTCTTTATTTTATTGCTAACAGGTGTGGGTATTTGTTTACCTAAATTGTTCAGACCGATACGTGTGGAAAAGCAGGGCTACAGAGCCGCAGCAAAATGGCTCCAGGAAAACAGCAAGCAAGAAGATACCGTTGCTGTGCCGGATATGCGTATCAGTTTTTATGCGGAACGAAAGGGATTGATGTATAGCAAGGAGATTCCCAAGCAGGCGAAATACGTTGTGAGAATTGTGAAGAGTAGAAACGAAGAGCCAGATTTTGATAAAACTGCGCAAAAAGAATATTCAGTGCGTGTGGATAAACGGAAGAGGAGTGAAAAGAGACTGGTGATTTACAGAATGCTGTAACTCAGAATAGCAAGTTCCTGCGAATACTTTTAACGGGTCATAAGGCAGCATTAATTAAGCCGCGATTTACCAGCCTTTTCTGGCAAAAAAGGCGGGAATGGTTTGTATCAAAATATACAGGTTTAGCAGCAATGACCTTTTCTGGATGTAGAGGTAGTCGTATTTTATTTTGTGCTGGGGTTTCAAATCATAAAAGCTTCGAATCTGAGCAAGTCCTGTCAGCCCTGGTTTTACCGCCAATCTCAATTCCTGCAAAGCTTTATGCTGCTTGACAAAGTGTAATCGTTCCGGCCTGGGTCCAACCAGACTCATATCTCCTCGTAGTACATTGAGTAACTGAGGAAGCTCGTCCAGTCGTGTCTCTCGTAAAATCTTTCCTACTTTCGTAACGCGTGAGTCATTTCGGCTTGCCAAGACGGGACCAAGCTCCTTCTCCGCATCTTTCACCATAGTTCTGAATTTGTATAAGGTAAAGATCCTGCCATCTTTGCCCACTCTTTGCTGCCTGTAAAAAACCGGCCCAGGAGATGATATTTTGATAAGCAGAAAGATCAAGATAGTCGCAGGCGCAGAAATGAGCAAGATAAGGATGCTGCCGACTATATCAAGGCTCCTCATTAAGAACTCCTCCACGTCCGGCTTTTCTCCGACGAAGGTGCTGAGAAAGTGTAATGAGTTCTCGCCAGTAATTCTTCCGGACAAAAGTTCCACGTAAATAGAA
>CP070751.1:1895513-1897085 GCA_020348445.1 Thermoplasmata archaeon | reverse complement strand
GGCAGAGTGCCAATCTTTACCTCCTCGCCAAATAAATTGGTTTGACTGAATGCGCCTCCATCTTTGTCAATATTCAGGTCATCTCTTTTGTAATATCCGCCGTAAATTTTTAGTTTCAAATTTTTATTGGTATGATTCATAAAAAACTTTGGGCTTAAATAACCAGAAGTTCCAGCTGATATTTCAAGCAGGGTAGTATTTTCTTCTGGATTATAAGTAACAATATTAATAACGCCAGCCAAGGCATCAGCCCCGTAAAGAGCAGATGCGGGCCCATAAACAACTTCAATTCTTTCTATGTTTTTCATGTTAACTTGTTCACTAATCGGCATTCCATCGACAGCCGATGGCCGAATCGGGATTCCATTAACTAAAATTTTTGCATAATTATTTCCCCAAAATCCACGCATGAAATATTTTTCTCCATGGGTTCCGGTTCCTGGCTGTGAAACTTTCACCCCTGGAATATCTTTCAAAGCATCAACCAAGGTCGAGTAGGCATTGTTAAGAATTTCTTCTCTTGTGATGATATGAACGGTCAAAGGCAAGTCTTTGACGCTTCTTTCTGAACGACTGGCTGCGACAACCTTTACATTCATGAGTTCCTCTATGCTCATCTTGAATAATTTTTCAACCTTTTGTGCAAAAGCAGAGGAAATGTTTAAAAAGAAGATAAATATCAGAATGACCAGAAACAGCCTTGATCTCTTCATAGTTTTCATAGTAAGTCTCACTTTCTCAAGTTGAGATTTTGAATAATTAGATCAATCGATTGCCAATATTATTACATTTAAACATGGATGTGACTCATTTCAAAATCTTCCTCAATCTGATAATTAAACACAATAAACACATTTATAACACACATTTAATATAAATTTTATAAGAATTTTCTTTCGAAGATTACACTCAATCGCATACAATTTTCCTCAACTTTCAACCGCTGATACTCCCTACTGAACTTTTCGCAGTCAAAACGAAAAACTCAGCAGCGGAAGAGAGAAACACAACAACAGAAACTGACAAACAGTCAGCAATAAGACCGGCTCCACACCGCATACGTCACATGGATGCAGCCGAAACCGCACATGGGATTGGCGCAGTCGGGGCCTGCTGCCAGCAAAGCGTGGCCATCTCATCCTTCCAATGTCATTCATAATGATGTCTCCACACTCTCTTTGATCGTTCTTGATGGCCTCCGGCCTCCTCATGGATAACCGGACAGAAATTACCGTATTCTCTCTCAAAACTGGATTTCGTTTAAAATATTGGGCCTCAAAATTGCGCTGTTCGAGCTTGGCGCTCTTTGTGAGTTTCTTGAATTGTTTCTCTCCAGTTATGTATGGAGAAAGGTCCAGCTCACTCGACCGCTGGAAGGGTTATTCCCTCGGGTTCAAAAATAACGCAGCGCTCTCCCTCCTCCACCTGGCCAAGGTCCAGGAGTTCGTATCCCACATTCTTCCCTGTTTCGATTGTCCGAGCCACTTCTTCTTCAGGCACAAAAATGTAGAACCCAATTCCCCAGTTAAATGTTGTCAGACAGTCTTCCAGGCTTACACCAAGTTCCCGCAT
>CP070751.1:1893832-1895413 GCA_020348445.1 Thermoplasmata archaeon | reverse complement strand
AAAAAGGAGAAAATACGAGTTCTGTATGCGTCTGATCTCTCTTTCTGGTTAGGTTGGAGGCACGTTTGAGTTGAAGCAGTCGTACACTATCTTCCAAGAACCATCAGACTGCCTCTCATAGAGGGTCAAGGCTTTACCATCTGGCGTGGCGTGAATTGTCTCTCCACCTGCCTTGGGAGTTAACTTTAATGTGCCGTTACAGCGGGTTAATCCCAGGTCGCCATACACCTTTCCCTCGAATATGTCAACCGCAGCCTCCATGTAGAACTGATCGAAGACGGGCTTCATGTTCTCCCGTATCTGCTCCTTTCCGACCCTAGCTGGGGCGTCTGGTGGCATCTGCACTCCATCATCAGCCCACAAAGACATCCAGAAATCGAAGTCTCCAGTGTTACAGCCCTTAACATATTGATTTAACATGTCTTTAACCGCAGCGATGTCGCTCTCCTTATCCATTTATCTAATCTCACCCCTTCTTGGTACTTCTATAGCTCCCCACTTCGGAGCTGAGGTTCAACGATTAGAAGAACCTCGAACTAACTTATTCAAACTATATTTAACTATTTAGTCAATAATGTAAGAATCAGCATCTGAGTGGTTTAGAGAAAAAGAGTGGGAGAGTCTCGTTCTTCTTCTCTCATAATGCTCATTTTTACACCCAATCTTTGTAAACAGGACCCACGAATAACTCCTTATTCCCAGTATGCTGGTGCACCATTAGGGTCTGAGTGCTCTGAGCCACTGTCAATAGCTCCATACGCTTCCCTTTTCGCAACGTTGAGTATATAGATACCCTCCTCAATTCCAGATGCTGGATCAGCGAGTTTCCGCAAAGCAATCCTTTTTGGCTCTACTTTTATCACAACCCAATCCAGATCAGGATTCTGAAAAATCCTCTTCTCTCTCTCATATTTCTCTGGCTGATTTTCCTTGAACGCTTTAATGAAGTCGGCGTTCTCCTCGTCTAGAGGATGACCTTTCACAGAAGCTACGCCTTCATACTGTACGAAACCTGCTACAACTGCTACATTTGGGTTTGCCATTATCTGTTTGCACTTTCTAGTTCCTCGGATTGTGTAGCAGTAAAGAGTCAAACCATTGGAGATAAAGTGCATCCTCCGCGCAGTAACGTGGTCTCCCTCCGACGTAGCCAGAATACCTCTCCGATATAATCCTTCACTTCCCAGTTTTCCTAGCTCTTTGATGAAATCCTGTTCCAGTTCCTCGTAGGATATCTCGATTTGCTTCATTCAGATCACCAATCTCAGTGTTTAGGCTCTACATGAGTTGACTAGAGCCTTGAATTTCATCTAATCCTTTGCTACTATAACAGTTTGGACAGTCCAAATCACTTGAGGGATTCGAGGAAAGGAGTTATGGCATTGAGGAGCAGGTGTTCTCGTTTATCCCTGATTCCCAACCAGTGATCTAACTCCCCAATGTAGACATGAGATAACTCAGGCATTATAGTCCTTGCCCACTCGACGTCCTCATGATTTATCGCCCACGAGCGTCCAGCCTGTACCACCAGAAATGGTGTCCTCAACTTTTCAAGAATATCCTTCACTGAGAACCCCTCAA
>CP070751.1:1892149-1893732 GCA_020348445.1 Thermoplasmata archaeon | reverse complement strand
CTTACCCAAAGTGATATAACCCTGGATCTGGCAAAAGATGTCTTGAGAAATATTATCAAAACAGAAGATCACTCCGTTTCCATCGAATCGATTCAAAAAGCTCTCGCATCTCAGTTTAATCTCAAAACTTCCGACTTGAAGGCGAAGAGGAAAACGAAACAGGTTGTGCTTGCACGCCAAATAGCAATGTATCTCGCCAGGAGGCTAACGAAGTCTTCCCTTGTTGAAATAGGTGAACGTTTTGGAGGCAGAGACCATTCAACGGTTTTACACGCGATTAGTAAGATTAGGAGCCAAATGGAACGCGACCAAAAAATTGTTCAAATCATTCAAAAAATGGAGTCAACATTGAAGACTCACGTGTGATATAGATATGTGATTATCGAATAAAATTCTTTTTTTCGCCTGAGAAATATCCATTCTTTGGTTCACTTTGATCGCGTTTGACAGTTTTCTTACAATAAAAGGTCCTTATTTATCAAATACTTAGGTTATTTCTTAACAATTCTACAGACTCTATTAAATATACTATTAAAATTATATAAGTTAATATAAGGAGATTTATGATGGAATTTCAAATTGAGAAGAAAGACTTCTTGAGGTCTCTAACGATCCTTCAGGGAATTGCGGAAAGACGTAGTAGTATTCCCGCATTGAGTAATATCCTCATTGAATCGGACAACAACCAAATCCGTTTAACTACCACTGACCTGGAAACTACGATAATATCTTACCTTCCTTGTACGCCTAAACAAGAGGGTAAGATCTCCGTGTCTGCGAGAAAACTCTATGAGATTATAAGAGAACTTCCCGACTCTGAAATTTCCTTAGAAAGCATGGAAAACCATTGGGCAAAAATAACCTGTAAGAATGCTCTTTTTAACCTAGCCGGCCTTGATCCAATGGAATTTCCAACGCTGCCGCCATACTCAGAGCAGGATCTTATCATAATAAAATCATTTGATTTACGGGAAATGATAGAGAAGGTCATTTTTGCCGCATCAACGGAAGAGTCGAGATATAATCTCAATGGAATATTCTTTGAAAGCATTTCTTCGGGGGAAAAGAATCTCGCAAGAATGGTAGCAACAGATGGCCACAGGCTTGCGCTCATTGAAAGAGAAAGTCCGGAAATTTCAGGTGTTGAAAAGGGTTCAATAATTCCCAAGAGAGGATTAAACGAGGTCAAGAAAATAGTCAGCGAAAATCCAGGAGAAATAGGGATTTCTCTCACCGAAAATAGTTTTGTGCTTAAGGTAAATTCATTCATCATTATTATTAGGTTAATAGATGGTGAATTTCCGGATTATAAACAAGTGGTGCCAAGCGGCAATGATAAAACAGTAAAGCTAAATAATAGGGAATTTTCTTCCTGCCTAAGGAGAATATCAACGATATCTACTGATAGGGTTGAAGGGGTAAAATTTACCCTGAAAAAAGGATCCATAGAACTGTACTCGTCCAGTCAGAATATCGGAGATGCAAAGGAGGCCTTTCCCGCAACCTATGATGGAGTCGAATTAAATATTGGATTCAATGCCAGGTATATCCTCGAGGCCCTGAATGCAATCGATGAGGACGAA
>CP070751.1:1890454-1892049 GCA_020348445.1 Thermoplasmata archaeon | reverse complement strand
CTCTGGCTGTTGTATCACTATATCTGGTATATTTTCATTTTAGAATCGGATATATTTCTTCTATCATTATCGGACTAATGTGTTTGCTATCCAGCGGCCCGCAAAAATTTTTCGTCGAACTTCATGCCACACAACTGATACCTGTAATAATTCTAGGTACTATTTTTTCTGTGACCCTCATAATCTGCTCAATCCTGGCATTAAAACGAAGAATTTGAGATAGTAATTATAGGCAGCAGTTCACGTTCTATTGGATTGCATTATTATTGAACTTGATAATTCCCTGCAGTTTGCTGCAGGGTCACCACATAGTGCCTCCCCCTTCATGGGGGAGGTTAGGTGGGGGGTGATAAAATGTTTAGTCACCCTCCCCTTTATCCGCCTGAAGTCTGGCGGGTTGATTTGACAAGAACTGGCTTTTTGTGGCAAGAAGTATAGGGAATTAATTGATAAGAACTCGCTATTTCAGGATGAAATAAGCGGTTGCTCATCTATGACAATTCTGCTTATTTCGGTTTCTAACAAACAAGATCCGAAGTTTGTTTATCTGCTATTGACGTGCAATTTCCGACGTCCCTAAAATGCTGTGATATGCTTTCCAAATCATCATCTCACCCAGTCGCTCTCCCTTAGGTTGAGGCAGTTCATTTTAATTTGCTTCCATCTGAGCTAATCTGATGAATGCAAGATGCTGGACAGTCTTTCCTGATGCCTTGTTCTGTCTATTTCCATTTCAAAAGATCGAGTATGGAACTTGATCTCCGCTCGGTCACCTTTCCATCTACAATTACTGGTCACTGCATCTTATCCGTCCAGACTCTTGATTTGGTTTTTTCACATCCTCTGAGTCCATGCCCTGCGGCGTAGGTGGAGCAAGGCGAAAGGATGACTAGTCCCCTGTCCCCTTCAAAGACCTTCGCTATTGTGGCTTTTAGCGCCCATGTCACTGCTTTGTAACCGAGTTTTGGAGGAACTCTTGTAGATCCTACTTTTTCATGCCCCAGTGCTTCTGGGGGAAGGGTCCATAGTTTCTCCTCTCTAGCCGTATGTTTCTATTGAAGAAGCACGCTGATTTGGGGGTAATCTTTTGTGAGGTGGTAGGTTTCACCATTCCGGAAAAATGGCAAGCAACAAAAATAAAAGGCGGGCCGAAGCCCGCCTGCCTCCGCGAAAGGAGGCTAAGATGAAAACACCTTTTCAATATAACAGGAGGGTCTCTCTAGTCAAGTAAAAAGCGAACCCCAAGTTGGGAAGGAAACAGGGTGTCCTGTCAAGGCAGGTAGGGAGCCTAACCGAAAAATGGCATTTCTTAACACCATAAGGATCGGCTGTAAACTCGAATACTGAAAACGTAAACCATAACATTATGCCCTATGCTCTCTGAGGCCATTATCCGTATTCATATGGATTCTTCTTCGGGACCCGGCTTCTTGCAGTTCGTAACCCGGCTTTAGTCCCCATCCTCTTTGAGTTGATCTTCATCTAACGCTTCAATGGCTTGGACTAGCTCTGCTTCCTGCTCAACCTCCCCGAGACGCTCTGCCGGCTTATCTCTACCAGTTTCATCCTGGCCAATCTCTCCCAGATCCTCGCTC
>CP070751.1:1888758-1890354 GCA_020348445.1 Thermoplasmata archaeon | reverse complement strand
TGAGCTGAAGAAATATGTTTCTGGATTGGATGCTGAACAAGAAAATATATTTAATGACAATTTCAGCCGGTACAGATGGGGCAAAATACATCATAAACTTGGATTGAATGACTTAAAATTTCATGATTTACGCAATACCTTTGGTTCTGTACTTGCGCAGAATGGGTATCTACAGTTGTCATACAAACATTATTGGAGCATTCTTCACCAGAACTAACAAATAAAGTGTATACTAATGTCGATCCTGCCTTGCGTCATGCGGTGGATCAAATACCTGTTGGTGATTGGCTGTGAGCCTTACTTTGTGATTTGAAGTCTAATATCCCTACATGTATCACTTTATGCACGAAATGATAGTATTTCAATCAGACTATCCTGCCTCTCCTGGAAGAGGAATCAAGGCTCGATGCCGGACATTTATAGTCCATAATACCATCATCCTCAACAGAGCGTATCATTGATCTAACTTGAGTTCTCAATTAATTCAGTTTACTCACTGCACTTTCTTTATTTGCTGTATTACTATTTGATGTCTTTGCGGGATGCTTGGGACAATAAATTGTTTTGCAGTATTTTTAAATAATTTTTGTTTTTTTTAAATAAAGCTTGACTATTCAGTCAAGATTCTTTAAAATCGGTTAAATTACTACTATAACTATATGGATAAAAGGATTTAAGAGTTGGAGTGAGGTTTTTTCAACGACGTTCTTGCACATACACAGTTATTGGCAATTCCCAAATATGAGAATGTAGACTTTGTTGTTACAAGTAACCATCTTATTTATATTCTCAGAATCGAGAATGTCTTAGAGAAAACTTGCTTCTTATCTTAATGAATTCTTTTTTACTATTCATAACTAACTTAATTATAAGTGTATATGAAAAGTTGTGTTGTATGGAGACTTAGCAAATTTCTGCCCCCTTGGCATATTATTTGCGATGTTTCCCTTTAGAATTAAGTTTGGGGTATTAAACAATTGTTAGGAGTGTGGTTATTATCCAGTAGATCTTGAACCTTGTATCTACCACTCGTTGAAAATTGTCCTAAAGAAACAGGCTTTGTATTTTATAGCTGGCTTTTTGTGATGAAGAGTTCTGCTTATTATCATGTGGTTTATTTGAAGTTAGGAGTAAGATATGAAAATTAAAAGAAGAAGTTTCCTTAAAACGGTCGGTCTTTTTGGTGTGGGTGTGTTATCCTACAATCCTGCTCTGGGAGCATTTTCAGAGACATTAGCTCAAGAAGAGAATCCCGCCTCCGGAGGGTGGTATCCGACTACATGCCAGGGCTGTACAACGTGGTGTCCGGTCGAAGTATTTATTCAGGATGGCAGAGCTGTCAAAGTCAGGGGTAACCAGAATTCAATGACCAACCCGGGTAATGTCTGTCCAAGAGGACATATGATGCCCAAACTGATATATGATCCTGACAGGATTAAAGTACCGATGAAACGTACAAATCCTGTAAAAGGGAAAGGTATTGATCCTCAGTTTGTTCCTATCACATGGGAAGAAGCACTGGATACAATTGCTGACAAAATGATGGAACTGCGCAATAATAATGAGACCCATAAGTTCTTATACTTGCGTGGACGG
>CP070751.1:1887014-1888658 GCA_020348445.1 Thermoplasmata archaeon | reverse complement strand
ACTATTCTGAATGAGAATGGAATTTGAGGTTGCCCAACTTGAATTATCTGTCCCATCAAACGCTCGCAGCTTACAATACCAGGTTTCTCCTTTGGTTGTCTTATCTGGGGTGAGAGTGTATTGATTATCATAGGTGGAATTATGAATCGAATTGCGATACCATTCCACATAGTAAGTCACAATTGGATCGTTTTCGTAATCAGATGTGGTATTAATGATTTGCAGGGTGGACGTTGTGTAGGCACTACTAGGAGTGAGAGTAACTGATTGCACTTTAGGCGGTGTGTTGACAATGGTAATTGTTGAGGAAGTGACTAAATCACCAAAAAGCTGTCCATCTTTTGGTCTAACAGTCGCGTACCAGTCATCTCCCCTAAAAAGATCTGATGCGAGTATCGTGGTAGTATCATTATAATCGGTTTGCAGAATAGAGTTTTTATACCAGCGGATTTCGGTACCCGCCTCTGCATGAGAATCCTCATCATAATAAGTATAAGTCAATATTAAGGAGCTATTACTATAATAGGGAAGGGTGTTAAGGTTTAAATTACTCGCCACGGGAGGATGATTCACAAAGACATTGCCTTGATGTTCTGTAGAGGTGAATGAATTCCCCCCAGTATCATTAACAAAAATTTTAAAGAAAATTTCACCGTTTGACATCATTAAAGTATCATTCAGGTAGCCTAGTAGGTTTCCTGTGAAATTCTGGTAATTTCTCATGATAGCAGTGACATTATTTCTGGATTGACCTCCCATATATGTCACATTTACAATGACTGTATGAATTTCTCCCCACGAATCCGTCACATTAGCTTTAAAAGTATTTGGGGCTTGTAAGTATTTCCAATGAATCACATCGGGTGAAACAACATCGTTTGTAAACGTGATTTGCTTTATATTTGAAGGGGTTGTGATGAAATTCCCTCGAATATCAGAGGCATTCGTAATTTGGAACTCATAATACCCTTTAAATTTAATACTGGATGTCTGATAGATCCAGTAAGTTCCATTAAAACTCATCGAATACTCTGAACCATTGATTTCCAACTTGACAGTATCCATATCCGAAGTTGTATCTGTTACATCTGCCCAAAATTTTCCTATTCCCGTCCCTAAATCTTCCGCTCCAAAATTATTAATCACTGGTGGAGTAACGTCTAAGAAGAATTCTTGACCAATCTTATGAAAACTAGTTGGATCAAATTGGTTGTTATACTCGGTGGTAATCCATTCACTAGGAGAATCAGTATTACTAATTCGTACTTCATCAAGACTACCAAAGAATACAGGCTTAACCAAGAACCTAGCAATTCCTACATCGTAACTCCCACCTGAACCACTATCCGCGATACCACTCCCAGATGTCATATTTATTGTATCTTGCTGTCCGTCTATATAGCATAGTGTTTGACTTATGTCAACACTTTGAGGTATAACAACAGCAACATAATGCCAGTTGCCATCTGCAATATGAGTCGACCATCTTTGTTCTCTAATAGTAGTAGCATCTTTCATCTCAAGACGAATTGACCAGATTCCAATAGTAGTAGTCTGATCTATCCTTATATTGAACCTGTTTTGATCATAATCGCCATAATTGAATATATCTCTATCAGATAATGAAGCTGTATTTAACCAAAA
>CP070751.1:1885265-1886914 GCA_020348445.1 Thermoplasmata archaeon | reverse complement strand
ACATCTGGTATCTCCAAAGCTTTCAGCCAGTAGAGGCGCCCTTTGTTCGTGAAAAATAAAAGATAGCTGTGGGTGGAGGAAATAAAGAGGTCCTGGACGACATCTTCAGGCTTCATGCTGATACCTCTTTTCCCCTTTCCTCCTCGACTCTGGAAATGATAATAGCTAAGAGACGTGCGCTTAACATAGCCGGACGAGGTGTAAGTGATGGCGACATCTTCCTCTTTGATTAAATCTTCTGGCCTGAGCTCTGTAATCTCCTTCTTCTTGATCTCTGTTCTCCTCTCATCCTGATAATCCTCTTTTATCTGCTTCAGCTCTTCCACTATGATATCTAGAATAAGCTCTTCACTTCCTAAAATTTTCTTCAATTTTGAGATTGTTTTTTTCAATTCCTTGTATTCTCTTTGAATCTTCTCCCTTTCCAGTCGAGTCAGTTTTTGCAGCTGTAAATCCAGGATGGCCTGAGCTTGAGTCTTGGTCAGATGAAAACCGGTGATGAGACCGTTCCTTGCCGCGTCGACCGTTCGAGAAGAACGGATAAGGCTTATGATCTCATCCAGATTATCCAGGGCAATAGTCAGTCCTTCCAGAATATGAGCCCTTAACTCTGCCCTCTTCAGTTCATAGCGTGTGCGCCGTCGAACTACATCCTGTCGGTGGGAAACAAAGTAGCGCATCGCCTCAAGAAGATTGAGCATCTTGGGCTGTTTCTCTACTATCGCCAGCATAATAATTCCGTATGATGTTTGAAGAGCTGTGTGCTTGTAGAGGTTGTTCAGAATAATCTCAGGAAGTTCTCCCTTTTTAATCTCGATAACGACTCGCATACCCTCCCTATCCGATTCGTCCCTTATATCTGCAATCCCCTCGATTTTCTTATTATTCACAAGGTCGGCAATGTTTTCCAGAAGCCGTGACTTGTTCACTTGATAGGGAATTTCAGTTACGACGATTCTGTCTCGCTCATTCTTCCTGCCTCTTTCAATCATGGCTCTTGCCCTTAAACAAATGATTCCCCTTCCTGTTCTGTAAGCATCCTTTATTCCTTGCAGACCGAAGATATATCCTCCAGTCGGAAAATCCGGGCCAGGAACAAACTTCATGATATCTTCCAAGCTGGCTTTGGGATTTTGGATAAAATGAATTATGCCCTCTACAACCTCATTCAGATTATGGGGAGGGATGTTTGTGGCCATGCCGACAGCGATCCCTGAACCTCCGTTAACCAGAAGGTTGGGAAATTTTGCAGGGAGAACTTCAGGCATCTGGAGACTTCCATCATAATTGGGAACAAAATTGACTGTATTCTTTTCAATATCTGTCAGAAGTTCCTGGGTAATTTTTTTCATTCTGACTTCTGTATACCTCATGGCTGCAGGAGGATCCCCATCTATGGAACCAAAATTGCCCTGACCATCTACTAAGGGATAGCGAAGACTGAAATCCTGAGCCATGCGGACCAGGGTATCATAGACAGCCCCCTCACCATGAGGATGGAACTTTCCGATGACATCTCCAACAATACGGGCAGACTTTTTGTATGACTTGTTCCAGGCGGTTCCGGTATCATGCATGGAATAAAGGGTGCGGCGGTGAACAGGCTTAAGCCCATCCTTTATATCTGGAATGGCTCGACCTATGATCAC
>CP070751.1:1883513-1885165 GCA_020348445.1 Thermoplasmata archaeon | reverse complement strand
GCCAAACTCACTATGACGTTTCTTTCTTACAACATTCACCACTATTCAAGGCTGAAGGCCATGGTCGGAGAGAAGTTTTTGGAGATGGCATCACAGGGAGTGAAACGGGTTGTCTTTTACGGGGTGAGCGATGAGATGGAGGTTGCCTATGTGACCCTTCAGGGAACCAACATGGAGCTTGTTGCCATTGTGGACGATAACGATGGGGTGAAGGGGAGGAAAATCCTTGGGAGAAAGACAGAAGATCCCGATGAAATAGATAGCATGGGAGCCGACGCGATACTGATTACCTCGATCCAAGATAGGGATAGGATTTTAAAAAGCCTGAAAAAGAAAAAGAATAAGGTAAAGCTTTTTACCATTTCCTGAGGCTTCATACATAGTTGCCGTTATATTGCTCCTGCTTTCCAGTGGGAAGTACTTTCTTCGACGATTAAAGGGCTCTTTGAGTTCATGCTCCCTCTGGAGGAAAAGTCAATCTTGTACCATTATGGGTCGGTTACAGTTCAAAGACCATGTAACTGAGGGTGGCGGAGCCATATGCTGATATGCAGTTTATCCAAATCCCAGCCACGAGCGAAAGGTCGATGCCCATGTATCCCGGGAAGGAATCACAACATTCTTGTTTCTGAAAAAGGCGAGGGGAAATTGGTT
This sequence comes from Thermoplasmata archaeon, assembly GCA_020348445.1. Lineage (GTDB taxonomy): Archaea > Thermoplasmatota > Thermoplasmata. Next base: position 1,884,511 of record CP070751.1, on the reverse strand, counting down.
ATCTCCGTTGATATGCTCCAAAGATCTGTTTCTGTCGCAATAGAAGAGACAGATTTAGAACCAATTTAAACAAGAAATTGAAGATCACGGTAGACTATCGAGAGAAGGCATCAGGCTTCATCGATTTGCTCAAAAATGAGGACATTATTATTGAGGTCAAAAATGTCCTTTACGGTGATTACATTATAAATAATTCTATAACTATCGAACGAAAAACTGCTAAGGATTTTCTCATATCGATAATTGACGGGAGATTATTCAATCAACTTTCAAACCTGAGGAAATATTGTACGAACCCGCTTCTTCTTATTGAGGGAAATCCTTACAAAACAGATCTCAATTTTGAAAATATGGCTATTAAAGGAGCCCTTATATCAACCCAAGCCATATGGTACATTCCAGTTATTTTTTCTCGCTCTAAAGAGGACACCAAGGATATTTTTATGATGATAAGTAGGCAGGATGAATCCTATACTGATGTCGTACCTTTGCGGGGTGGTTATCGACCCAAAAGATTAAAGTCAAAACAGTTATATCTATTGCAGGGACTCCCTCAGGTTGGACCTATGCTTGCCAAGAGATTGATAGAACATTTCAAGTCTGTCTCGAAAATAATGAATGCATCAATTGAGGAATTGACAGAGGTTGAGGGGATTGGAATGGTTTCTGCTGAGAAAATCAGAGAGGTTCTGAATATAGAGATCCTTTAGAGCGACTTAGTCGCGTTTTATAAAATCGGTTAGTTTTACCAACCGATTTTATGGAGTGAAACGATGTTAAACGGCAAAAATATCTTAATCACGGGCGGTACGGGATCTTTTGGTAAGAAATTCACCCAAATTGTTCTTGAAAGTTATGAACCTGCAAAGCTTATTATCCTTAGCAGGGATGAGCTAAAGCAGTTTGAGATGTCTCAAAGGTGGAGTATAAAGAAATATCCCTGTATTCGGTATTTTCTCGGTGATGTAAGGGATAAGGACAGACTGATTCGTGCTTTC
>CP070751.1:1881761-1883413 GCA_020348445.1 Thermoplasmata archaeon | reverse complement strand
CGGGTAGAACTGAAGCACTGGGTAAGCTTATATCACGACCGCGTTCGCGATGCCGTGCGAAACATAAATAAGATTCGAGCCCGCTGTCGAATGCATGGTGTGACTATACCTCGCAGGGTCCTGCGTCAGCCTGAACATAGAGCAGCCTGGCTGAGAAAGTTGAAGAATACTGCTTTGTCTAACCAATTATCTATGCTTTGGATAGGCTACGATGCCACCACCAAACAGGCACGAATGGCAAAGCAGCATTTGATAAATCTGAGCAAGAGATATCCCATCATTCGTCTCTGGAAACAACTGGCCGGTATCGGTGTTATCCGAGCGGCGACAATCTTTGCTTATCTGGATACACCCTGGCGGTTCAAGAAGAAAAACAAGCTCTGGAAATACTGCGGGATCGGCTTACAGAGAACAGCCAGCGGCACCGACAAGAAAGGTAAACCGAAACCGGCAAGGCTACAGTTGCCCTGGGCGGCCAATCGTATCTTGAAAAACGCTATATTAGGTGCGGCTCTGACGGCTATAAACCAGAAACAGAATTGCTTCAAAGCTGATTACGAAAGGATGGTGCTCAATGGCGTAATACCCAGCAATGCCCGCCACACGGTGGCCAGGAAAATGCTTACTGTGATGTGGGGCATGTGGAAAAGAAGCTGTCAGTTTGACCTGAGCGAGGTAACTTTACCGGTACTGATCGAACAATGAGTTTTTATGCATTGATTATCATGATATCGAGGTTGATCTCGGCGGCGTGTTCCTGTTTAGACGATGGACGTTCCTTTTTGGATTGTCCCCGATCTGTGAATGAACCGTCGCCGTTTTATTGCTGTGCCTCCATAATCTGCATGGACTTCTGTCGAATCAGGATGTCCCCGATAGGTGGTTGGCAACTTTATCTGAGTTTGCCCTATGGCCGAAGTAGAGAATTGATATCATAGAAATATTCTGAGAATCATTAATTGCTGTTCAATAAAAGATGTTTCGACCCGGTTCGACCTGGCAGCGTGAGTCAGGATGCCCTCAAAAAAGATGTTTTGAGGCGAAAATGAAATTATTGCTTGACTTTGAGTTCTTCATAGGTGTCTAATGCATTATCTGCCATTAATAAGGTAAATATGCAAGGGACGATTACCAAGAACAAGCATACTTTTAATGAATTTCGTCTCATGTTATTCATTTTCATTTTCTCTCTTTTTCAGCGCTGATCGATTGCGCTACATCCATTAATTGTGAAATTTCGATATTACCGATTAAAACATAAGAACGAACTGCATCTCTCCATGCAAGAATTGTTCCCCCGCTTTGCCCTTTGTTGCGAAATACTGCATATTCTCTGAAATCCTGAGGTGAAAGCCCATGTTGCCCGTCTAAGGGCTGTTCGAACAGAGATAGCGTATTTATACCGTCTGTATACAGCATATGCAGAGCATCCCGACCTTCAATCCTTCTGATCTGGTCGAGTATATAGCCGGCATTAAGCCATGACGGTGATAACAGATCGAAATCGGCTGTCTTTCGGGCTTCGGTGAGGCTGAGTGTACGGCCGTTTGAAATTATGGGCATTTCAGATGCGTCGATTTCTTGTCGAGATGAAGGTCCTCTGACAATTATGCCTGGATTCATATACTTCGGCCCACCATCAAGAAATTCAT
>CP070751.1:1879999-1881661 GCA_020348445.1 Thermoplasmata archaeon | reverse complement strand
TCCAGATCAACTTTATGAGAGAAATTAGAATGATTCTGCTAAGTGATTTTTGTGTTTAATATGGCAAATAGGAGTCTAATTCCTTTGGTTTCAGGTCTTCGATGATTTTCGCATCCACCCAATATATGATGACCCATATCCATACTATTTGCATTCCGATGCGTTTCCTTAATTTACCTTCTTATTGTTTCTTATCAGGCCTAAATCGTTCAATAAATCTTATATCTACCCAATAAATATCATCGATACCAGCCCTTCTTCTTTCATTTGTAATAAATAGAAATTTCCCATCATGAGTAATTCCGGAAACCCCAGAATCCCTGAATTCTTGACCAAGGTTTTGTGGTTTTAACCAGATTCCATCCTTATTTCTAAACGAGATATACATATCATTATACTGCCCGAATCCGCCGGGTCTGTTTGAACTGAATATGATGTAACCTTCGTTCGGTCCTATGTGTGGATCATATTCCCAATATTTGGTATTTATGACATTTCCGAGATTTTCTACAATTTCATATTTTCCATTAATCAATCTTGAGCAATATAAATCATTTCCTCCGAATCCACCTCCTCTATTACTATGAAAGTACAATGTTTTATTTCTTGATAGAGAAGGAGAACTTTGAGTACTGTTAGGTGTATTTAAAGGATACTCTAATAGTTCTGGATTATCCCAGCCATCGTTAGTTAATTGAGTCATCCATATGTTGTGAGCGTGATCTGATCCTCCCCTAACAGGACGTTTGGAAGAAAAGAACAGTGTTTTGCCATCCGGTCCAAAATTAAATGACCAATCCCCGAATTTACTGTTGAAGTGAACCGGAGCTGGCCTGGTCCATACATCTTTTTTCAGTTCAGTGTAATAGATTGTTTTATGTGATTCAGGAGGTGTTCTTCGATTAAACAGGAAAATAATTCCATTTTTGGCGAATGCACCACCAGCCTCCCCAAAATTTTCTGTAGAAATAATCCCCGGTGCAAAGATTTTAGGTATCATCCCGGGGGGTTTCTGTCCCAGATAGGGGCCTTTGAGAACCGGGAAATCATCCTGCTGAGCACAGCAGCTCAAAATGACTATAACCGAAGACAAGACGCCCATAGAAATTATGAATCGACTCATATTAAACTTCTATAATTAATCTCTTCTGATTTATCACACCTTACTCTTTCAATTTAATCGGAGGCAAAGTGATATCTGCCTCCCAACAGGTTGATAAGATGTGATCATGCGTACTTCCTCCAAGCATATAAAGTTTATCTTTTGCTGAAGTGACACCTGCGAGCATAAAATTCAGCGGCAATTTACCCAAATAGTGCCAACGATCCAGTTCAGGATCATAAATAAAAATTTTTGATATTTTGTAATCACTTCTTTTCCCTGTGAGGACGATTATTCTATTTTTAATCACCGCAACACCGTTTATATACCTTGCCTCAGGCATCTGCGCCCTTGATTCCCACAAGTCTTTCTCGGGATGATACAAAAATACTGTTGATTGGTCCTCCCATTTGCTGTCTGTTCCAGAGATAGCATAAATTTTATTCTGAAAGCTCACAACTGCAGGGACTTGTCTTGGAGCTGGAAGAGGCGCCTTTTCTTTCCAAGTATTGGTTGCCGGATCATATTCTTCGTTTTTATCGGTGATGATATATTCCCTC
>CP070751.1:1878235-1879899 GCA_020348445.1 Thermoplasmata archaeon | reverse complement strand
CATCTCACTTCCCAACAACGTAGCGTTCTTTTTGGCATCCAATACCTCATCCAATATAAGGGTCCTGGAAGGATCCCTCATAAGAATTGTGGCATTTTCAAAGCTTACGCAAACGGATATAACCCTAGACTTGGCAAAAGATGTGTTGAGAAATATTATCAAAACAGAAGATCATTCCATTTCCATCGAATCGATTCAAAAAGCTCTCGCATCTCATTTTAATCTCAAAACCTCCGACCTGAAGGCCAAAAGGAAAACCAAACAGATTGTCCTAGCACGCCAAATTGCAATGTATCTGGCCAGGAGACTGACCAAGTCTTCCCTTGTTGAAATAGGTGAACGTTTTGGAGGCAGAGATCATTCAACGGTTTTACATGCTATTAGTAAGATTAAAAGCCAAATGCAACGTGACCAAAAAATTGTTCAAATCATTCAAAGAATTGAGTCAGGATTGAAGACACACGCGTGATATAGATATATGATTACCTAATAAAATTCTTTCTTTCACCTGAGAAATATACATGCTTTGGTTCAATTTCATAGGGTTTAACAGTTTTCTTACAATAAAAGATCCTTATTTATCAAATAGTTAGGTTATTTCTTAACGATTCTACAGACTCTATTAAATATATTATTGAAACTATATAGGGTAATATAAGGAGAGTTATGATGGAATTTCAAATTGAGAAGAAAAACTTCTTGAGGTCTCTAACTATCCTTCAGGGAATTGCGGAAAGGCGCAGCAGTATTCCCGCATTGAGTAATATCCTTATCGAATCGGATAAGAATCAAATCCGCTTAACCACAACTGACCTAGAAACTACGATAATATCTTACCTTCCTTGTACGCTTAAGCAAGAGGGTAAGATCTCCGTCTCCGCCAGAAAACTGTACGAGATTATCAGGGAACTCCCGGACGCTGAAATTTCCCTACAGAGCATGGAGAACCATTGGGCAAAAATAACCTGTAAGAATGCTCTTTTTAACCTGGCGGGCCTTGATCCCATGGAATTTCCAACGCTGCCCCCGTACTCAGAGGAGGATCTTATCACAATAAAATCATTTGATTTACGGGAAATGATAGAGAAGGTCATTTTTGCCGCATCAACGGAAGAATCGCGATATAACCTAAATGGAATATTCTTTGAAAGTATTTCTTCGGGGGAAAAAAATCTCGCAAGAATGGTAGCAACAGATGGCCACAGACTTGCGCTCATTGAAAGAGAGAGTCCGGAAATATCGGGTTTTGAAAAGGGTTCAATAATTCCCAAGAGAGGATTAAACGAGGTTAAGAAAATAGTCAGTGAAAATGCCGGAGAAATAGGAATTTCCCTCACCGAAAATAGTTTTGTCCTTAAGGTAAATTCATTCATCATTATTATTCGGTTAATAGATGGTGAATTTCCGGATTATAAACAAGTGGTGCCTAGCGAGAATGATAAAACAATAAAGTTAAATAATAGTGAGTTTTCGTCCTGTCTAAGGAGAATATCAACGATATCGAGTGATAGGGTTGAAGGTGTGAAATTTACCCTGAAAAAAGGATCCATAGAACTGTACTCTTCCAGTCAGAATATTGGAAATGCGAAGGAGGCCTTTCCCGCAACCTATGATGGAGTCGAATTAAATATTGGATTCAATGCCAGGTATATCCTCGAGGCCCT
>CP070751.1:1876462-1878135 GCA_020348445.1 Thermoplasmata archaeon | reverse complement strand
TTTTTCAATGGAAAGCTGCAGGACTTTTTCTTTAACCTTTGCAATCGATAAGAGTACTCCATCTGTAAAATACTCGAGCCAGCCCGTGATATCAAGGGTTCATTGATTTACAGAATTCAAAGTTATCTTACGATTATATGACGAATCGCAAATAATACTGGTGTCCCTTATATGACCCTTATCTGTCCCTTATCCTTGTCCCTAAAATAGCTTTAATGTATAATATGTCGCTTTCTTTTCACCATCCTTCTCAATTTAACGGAGATTATAAAGAGCTGGGAGGTCCCTAGTAGCAGTCTTTTTTAGAGTATATTTTCTTAAATTGGGTCTAAAATTACTATCTCATCCTTCTCTTTGAAAGTAATATTAAATTTATTGAAAATATCCAACCTGCCTAATAGAGGTGGTGCTTCCTCTATTAATGCCCATCCGACTCTTGGTTCGAGTTCGATATCCCCTATCCTCATCTTCATCTTCTTTATAATTACAGGTAGATGCTTCCCTGAAACGCCACCAAACTCTACGATTTTATCCTCCATCACAAATCCAAGATATTTACCAACACTATGTGGGATTATAGTAATATCTGCACCAGAATCGATAAAAGGCCTGAACTTAATCCATTTACCGTATACGGTTTGAATTAAAATATCTGCAATTGGCCTTTTAATCTCACCTAAAGCAGGTGAAATCATCTTGCGATAATAAAACTTAATCAATCCCGACCCTCCATTTCGTCTTAAAGTATTAATAAATCGTCTGTTGGCACCTTTGAAAGCGCGATTATTTTATTAGGGCATTTTTTCTCAGCTTCTTTCATGACTTCGTCTGCTTTATCCCCGCTTGCTATGATCTTTCCCTCCACAGTTGCGATCCATTTTCCGGTATATTCCTTTAAGTCGGAACTTAGGTAGAACTCGTAATCCTTGTCGATTTCCTTGGTTTCCGAGATTTATACCACCAATTAATATAATCATAAACAACTTAATAAAGATTTCTCTGTGGGATTTGATCTCTAACATAATAGCCAAACCCCATCCCCTCGCCCACCCCTCTCTTTCGGGATGTGTGCATTGCTCTTGTATTGTTCGGGGGTGAATAGTGGGGGTGGTTTTTGGCTGCCATCTCACGAATTTGGGATCCCATTTTCGTGCGATATCTCACGGATTTGGTATACAGATCATCTCACGCATTTGGAAATGAAATTAAGGTCTATCTCACGGATTTGGGAAACGGTTTTAGAGTTTTATCTCACGGATTTGGTATACCAAATGTGAGAGATGGTGGGGTGAACCTTCATGGGGGACTTTGGGATGCTGGCTGTGAGACTTTTTTTACCCCGAAAATGGGGATCATCAGCTGATTAGAGGGGGTATGTGTGGTGGAAATAGCGAGGCAATTACGAGATTCGTGAGATGGGGTGGGTTTTTGGGGCCCAGAAATGGGCCTAGGAGTGTGGGGAATTTGGTGGAGGTTGAGAAAACCAGGGGAGTCGGGGAGGATGTTTCGAGGGTAGGAAAGGGGGGAGGAGGGGATGCGGATTGTGGTGGGGAATGGCATCAGAGGAGTTGCCAGCCTTCACACGGCACAAAAAAGTGTCTGAGGAAGGGCGATGTGAGGAAATATATTGAGGATGATACTTTCTAATAGATGCAGGGATTAAAGAAAGAGAT
>CP070751.1:1874676-1876362 GCA_020348445.1 Thermoplasmata archaeon | reverse complement strand
CTCTGGCGACGGTGATTGCTTTCTTCATAATGGTTTGTTTTTGGGGTTGGAGCGAGCCGGAGAGTATTCCGGCGATTGTGGGGATTGTATTGCTGTATGTCTTGCCTGTGTCCTTCATTCTCACAGCAAATAAGCCTTTAATTAACAGCATAATTGGACAAATTTGCGCTCTGATAATTATTGTAGCTGCCGTCATAGGTGCTATGTATTGTTGGGATAAAGCACTAATTGGTACTGGTTGTTTTATTCTGTGCATTCCAATCTTTGGCGTAGCTCATATATTTTTCCGCACCCACAAATATGTAAGCTCCCGCAAAAAGTATGACGACTTATAAATGACGAACTCGGTTTGATGGGCATAGAAAATAGTTAGTCTATCCGGTCAGAAGAAAGGGATGAAAACCAGCCAGCAAATTCATACATTTTGTTGCTTTTTTTCTGGCAATTTGATATAATGTTTTGCATGAGACATGCTTGCGAGGAGGCAATTATGATGTGGACAACCAACTCGAAAAACTGCTTGGTGTCGAATTACTTATCCGAAAAGCCTAACTGAATTCCTGCTTAAGGAAAGTCAGGCTCTTTATTGGGGAAAATTTTGACAACGCCTTAGTAGGAGCGAGAAAATGAAAAGACAAATTCTGAAAATATTGTTCGTAATGTTAGTGGTTTTGTTGGGGACAGTGTCTGTTGCCGATGCCTCAATTCAGGGAGGATTAACTCAACTTAGAGAACTGACTGCACCATACCTTGGGCAAATACGACATTTTGTAGAAACGATTAATATGCAAATCCGGCGTTATGTAGAAAAGATCGATATCCAGTTAGTAACAGTAGCACTTAGCATCCCGATACTTATTATGATCTTTGTATTCTTCCTTAGAAGGGCAACAAGATGGACAGTTGATTTTGAGATTGATGGTTGGACCGCCTGTAAAATGTTGATTATCTTTTCAGTGATTGGTTATGTCAATCCTATAGCACTCGACCTTCTCCTCTCCGCTCTAACCAAGATTACAGCAGGTCTACTGCTCTTATCCACTATATTGCTCTTGTGTATTACAGACTTTTTTGCTGGATCTGCAATTTGTGCAATAGTGATTAAAGACCCGGAAACCAACAGCCGGATTGGTTTTATTAAAGGAATATTGGTTTTTTTCTATCTTATGCTAATTGCGTTTGCCCTAGGAATCACTATCGCCTTCTTGCTGTCTATAGCGATGCTTATGGAACTATCTTTAGCAATTGTGTCGTGGTTCTTGATCGCAGTATTATATCTAGGTTTCGGGATATATGTATTGCCAATAGCAATCAGGAAAGCCAGTGATTGGTGGGCTTTTCTTTCTGGCGCACAATTGCTTATCGGCACATTTGGAATTATTTTTGGAGCTTCTTGGATGTCATCTTGACGGTAAGCAAATAATATAAAAATCTCATTGAGCTCGCAACAAATTTTGGCCGCCGCAGCAAGTTGTCTCAAACTCTAAATGGAAGGTCTTTTGAAATTAACTGGAACAGGATGGCAGGTTATAATATCGTCAAAAGAATTATCTGATTAATACATTTCTTTCTCACCGTATGCTTAATCCGATATCACACTAAAAATTGTCGAAAAATATCTGTATTTTCGTAAAAATCGACATTTATTCGGACTCGATATAGGCAAAATCAACATTTGTGGAGACA
>CP070751.1:1872889-1874576 GCA_020348445.1 Thermoplasmata archaeon | reverse complement strand
GGAATCGTCATTGCGGGCACTGGGCTCGGACATGTGAATAAACCGCTTTATCCTGCTATCGAAAGAGCTGTGGCAAGTAAAGTCGCCATTTACATGACTGTCCAAACTTTATGGGGTTATGTTCATATGCACGTCTATGAAACTGGCAGAGACCTTCTGGCAAAAGGGATCATACCCGTAGGGAACATGTTGCCAGAAGTGGCGTACATAAAATTGGGTTGGGCTCTGGGCCAGACGGATGACCTTGAAAAAGTCAAGGAGATTATGCTGACTTCAATTCAAGATGATATCACTGAGCGTGAACCGTATAACGGCTATCTTATCTATCAAGGAGGCGTGCCTGAGGTCGAAAAGTTCATAAAAAAATTCCATAAGTAAAAAAGGCCTGATTCACCTGGGGGGATTCTCGAGCATCAAGCAATTTCGAAAGCTGTGATCTTTTTTGTTCCTTGAATTCATTCTCTTCATCAGCACGCAAAATTTCACCATTACGCTATCATAATCAAGAAGACCGAAATCATTTCAAATTGACATAAAATCCATCTCATACCAGTATCAGCCCCTGTAGCCGGAAAAGAGGAAAATTTGTGAAAAATGCTTCATGTTGACACCTTTCTGAATATTTTTATCAAAAAGATATTTGACAAAGGGTGATTTTTTTTATAAAAAGGGAAAACAATTTCTTTTATTAGAGTGTGATTGCCTATTCGAAAGAAATTGTGATATAATGACCTCAATTCCAGGGTCCTTGAAATAATGGATTTTGATATTCATATCACTCTCAGAACAAAATTGATGAGTTACATATACAACATCCCATATCTTTATTTAAACTAAGGAGGGCATTATGAAAGGAGCTAGAATTCCCATGAAAAATTCATTAGTTCTTAGTCTTTCCCTTATGCTAATCTTTGGAGTTTTATTTTTGGCTTCGTGCGGCGGTAAAGAAGAGGGGGAAGCCGCCCCTGAAGGTGAAGAGACGACTGAGCAAGCGAGGATAGAAGAGCTACAGAGGGAATTGAATTCGAAGAATGATATAATCAAACAGCTTCAGAGAGAGAATGCAGACCTTCAGAGCAAAGTTCCGGTTTCTTCGGAAGTCCAGGAAGGGGATAATCACTATGAAATCGCACACAATTATCTGACAGAAACGAAGGGGCTATCAGAAGATGAAGCCAATAAAGTATTGAAGAACTCATATCTCTACGATTCGTTACTTGCGGGATTCCAAGTGGGGAATATCAGTGATGGCGGTGAGTATTCCAGTTTTCTTTCCCAGGGGAATGCAACCGCTTCTCCAGGTAAGATGAAGAGGGTAGAGGATACAAAGAAAGTCGCTGAGAAAGTTGTCCTCAGGAATAATGTGACACTGGCGGAAATAGAAGGAATGCGGCAAGGTGCAGAATTCAAGGATAAAATGATGATGGCGAAAAAAGAGATGGAGGCGCTCCAGAAGAAGAATGCCGTGCTCGAGGAGAATCTCGATAAATACAGAGTCGCGACAGCTGAATTGGACTCCAGGTTGAATTCTGTTTATTATTTTGCTGGGACGAAGGACAGCCTTAGAGCTTCAGGAAAGGCCGCTCTTGGTGCTGTCAGTTATAGAGATTTTCAGAACAGGATTGACCTGAGAGAAGAAAATACAATTGAGCTGAGTGCAGGAGATTTCAATGTTACTGTGATCAAG
>CP070751.1:1871093-1872789 GCA_020348445.1 Thermoplasmata archaeon | reverse complement strand
ATCTCCTGAATGTACTCAGGCGGGGAGAAGGAGCCTATTATCATGGGATCCTCGGGCCAGAGCCTTGCATGCTCAGGTTTGTACTTGGGAAGGAACTTGTCTACATCCTCAATGTCCGGGAATTCAACAGGCTCTACTGTATGTGATAGAATAAATGCATCCAAATTCACCATCATGGGTAAGAGAACTCTCTTGTCCTCACAGATTTTGTACGCCTGGATTATCATGTCAAGAACCTCTTGATTGCTCTCGATATAGCACTGAAGCCACCCTGTATCTCTCTGGGGCATGGTGTCGTTGTGCTCGGCCCATATCCCAATCGGCCCTGCAACTGTCCTGTTGATAACAGGCATCACAATGGGCAGGTGGGCAGAGCCCGCAATAAATAATACTTCATGCATCAGGGCCAGGCCCTGTGAGGCTGTAGCAGTGTAAGTCCTTGCACCTGCCGCTGTTGCGGAAACACAGGCGCTCATTGCAGAATGCTCGCTTTCCACCCTCATGAATTCGGCATCCAGCATACCATTGTTCACGAACTCAGACGCATGCTCAACTACAAAGGTCTGGGGTGTAATTGGGTATGCAGCAATCAAGTCAACTCTGGCAAGCAGTGCACCGTAAGCAGCAGCGTAATTTCCTGTAACAACTCTTTTTTCTGCCATTTCAATCCCTCACCATCTCAATCGCCTCTTTCGGACATTCATTTGCACAGATCCCGCAGCCCTTGCAATAATCGAAGTCAAATACCATTTCCTCTTTTTTATCGTAAATACATCCATCTGGGCAGTAGAACCAGCAGAACCTGCACATATTGCATTTCTCCTTGTCATATACTGGTTTGAAAGTTCTCCATGAACCTGTCTTGTTGTCTATGAAACTACCCGGACCCACCAAACCGGCATCTGTTTTCATGGGCCTTGTGGCAGCACCTAAAGGAAGCTCCTTGTACGTAGGAAGCCACTGTTTTTTGACATCCATTTTCCTATCGCCGCGACACGTTCCAACCTCTGTTTTCTCGTATGCAGCCCTTGCTGCCTTGGCGTTCTTCTCCCCCAGCTCCTCTCCGATTCTGTGCCCGAAGATATCCTTTATTCCGTCCTCGATGGATTCTATCCTCACTTCGCCTGTTGTCTTGGCAAATGCACCGAGAATGGAGCTGTTGGTAATGGGGGCTCCTAGAACCTCCAGGGCAACAGAGGTTGCATCCACAACACCGGTTTTGATTGGTATTCCCAAATCCAGCTCTTCTGGCTTTTTCTGGCTGTTTACCACAGCAACTGCATTTTCTTTCAATCCCTGAGCCACGTTAACAAGTTCGATCAACCTGTCATCCAATATGACAACGTAATCAGGCTCGTAAATCTGCGTTTTGGTGTAAATTCTGTCCTTATCTACTCTCGTGAAGGCCAAGACAGGTGCCCCTCTTCTTTCGGCACCGAAAAACGGGAAGGCAACACCGTAGTTGCCCTCGATATGGGCCGCACTGGCAAGAGCCTGTGCAGCCATTACTGCGCCTTGGCCCCCTCTTCCATGGAACCTTACTTCATACATGTGCGCATTCTCCCCCCTTTGTGGGTGAATCACCGTATATAATAAGGTACTATAAATATTGTGTATAGTAACCATTGGGAGTGATAGGGGATGGAATTCAAGCGCCCAATCGTTTTAAGAATTGAATAGGGCTGAAATTTGAGGG
>CP070751.1:1869281-1870993 GCA_020348445.1 Thermoplasmata archaeon | reverse complement strand
TGCTGGGAATCATAAATTCCCAACTTAACGGACCCTCGTCCTACCTCCAGGCGAGGCTTCACTTTCCACCCTCTAACCTTTCGCCCCTGCGCTTTTGATGTCTCGCTTCGCTCGCCATCTAAATTTTCAAATTTCTTCGAAATCCGAAAATGGACCTGGTACGATTGGGGAGCCCCTACCTGCTCGGGGCGGGAGGCAGCCATTTTATTCTAAATGGGACCAGGGATATACGGTTGATACTATCCAGATAAAGGGGATTGCACTTAAGAGAACAATCAATATTAATGAAAATGAATTTACCTTTGTTGAGGGGTAATTTAATATAAGAGTTGAAAGTAAATAATCTCCTATTAAAATTGTACGAATAGTATCTAATTGAAGACTTCTTCTATAATTTTTTATATCTCTAGAATTTAAATATTCAATTTTTTTATTCTTATAATATATTGGTCTCAATATTATATATAGTATAATAAATATCGTAAGAGGAATTGCATAAGGTAATACTCTTGAATAAGTTCCTTTTACAATATATAATATCAAAATGAAAAAAAGAAGAAGCATGCCTATAAGTAAACAACGATTAAAAAAATTAAGAGCGTTGTGATATTTATTTAAATCATTGAAATCTTCCTCATAATGAAAACTCAAATGGCTGCCTCCGTTAAGCCCCATCCCTAAAACCATTATCTCCCTATGGGGATAAAGGTTTTGCTACTCCGTCGTGCGCTAAGCCCTATTACACTGGCAGTCGCTAATGATTGCTCGGCCTTCAGCCTCGCAACCCTCGTTCACCCAATAAAACGGGCTCTCTCGGGCGGAGCTTCCACGGAGGCCTGCGTCCTTAGCTCTTACCTTATTCCTCCCCATCTATGTTAAGTCCGCCCTGCTCGTAAACGAGGGAACGGGAGAAGTTTGTTTAATCCGATTTTTACTCTTTATTATGAACAATTCGAAGAGTGTGCATAGACCCAACAATGTCTTTATCAAATCCAAATTGTTCATAAAAAGAAATCATTTCAGGTTCACATTGAATCTCAATATATTCAATAGACATAAGCAATGGATGATTTACAATTGATTTCATTAATGTTCTTCCCAATCCTTTTTTCCTATAGGATTGATTAACCATTACATCATAAATCATTGCCCTATATATAAAGTCAGTTAATATTCGAGAAAAAGCTAATAGTTTTCCAGTATCTTTCTCTACAATTCCAATAATCATATCTGACTTTTCTATCATTTTTCTTATATCATTTGGTTTTCTATGTTTTGTCCACCGTTCATTACTGAATAACTCATATAAATTTTTAATCTGAGAATCATTTAGCTTCTCGACTATTTCTATATTCATGGCAACTCCTCAAATAAATACCGGTACATATCATCTATGATATACCTTCCAAATTCTTCTACTTAATTCCTTCATAGCTCAACTGCCTATATGATTCCTTTAATACAAACTTCTCCCCTTATTTTGTTAGACGGCCTTTGTCCTGGAAAATGTCCTTCGGCCATTTTCTGAGTGAAGACCCCGTTCTTCGCTCTGTTGTCTATCACCATCAACCGCTAAGGATTACTTCCTAATAAATACTATTGGTTCGGAAGCAACCTTCCGGCTCCGTGCTCCTTTTAGGAGCACTCAGTTGTTAATTTATTCCAGTGAAAGGTGCTGGGAATCATAAATTCCCAACTTAACGGACCCTCGT
>CP070751.1:1867457-1869181 GCA_020348445.1 Thermoplasmata archaeon | reverse complement strand
GCAGATACCATGGCGGCGGTTTTGGAGGCTATTTTAAATGTGCTGGCGCTTATAGTTGATTTGATTCTGGCTGCGATAACAGCGATGATAGAAACTGTATTAAGTCCTGTTATCAATGCCTTTAATAGTTGGACAAATGGCATTAGAGATTCATTTAGTAATTTATATAATGAATTATGGGATAATACTCATAGTGAAGGAGATGTATCTGAAGCAACAAAAGAAAAATGTAGAAACTCAATTGAAAATGATTTTGTCAAATCAATCGAAACAATTTTCACAGTAATTATGGCAACAATGATAATAATCCAAGTAATTGCTGCATTGCTTACAGCTGGTGCATCAGTTGTTCTTTCTGGAATAATTGTTCCATTAATTATATCCGCCTTTAGCAGTTTTGATTCAGATAAAGATGAATCAGAAGCAGATTACGTAAAAGATGAAGTTGATGGAAGTGCATCCTTTAGTTCATTTTTAACTACGATACTAATAAATGCCTATTCTGATTCAGAGATGACAGAACAAGTCGATTTGGCTACAAAAGCATTTGTCGTTTCATTTATAAGTTTAATCGTCTCAATAATCTCAACTATTTCCACCTTTTTATTTTATGATGCTTTTCTGGCAAACATGGTGAAAACTGGGAGAGACATTGATGATACTGTATTAGACAAAGTGGATAGTTATAACTTTGCACTTTTGGGTCTTATATCCGCAATAATCGCTACTGGTTTAGCATTTGCATTATCATTATCAGCAGGATTAGGATGGCTCCCAATACTTACACTTACAATCGGGTCTGTAGCTGGATTAATACCTAGTTTCTTTAGTTTATTATTTGGATTCTTGTCCTTGAGAGCAGATGCGAATTATGGAGCATACATAGCAGTAATTTTAGGTGTAGTATGTTTTCTAGGAAATCTATTTTTACTTACTGAGAGTTTAGGTTTAACTGATATAATTGGTTAAAATAAATATTAGGTGACTGAGTATGAAAGATATAAATAAAGAATTAGCTCCTGAGCATAAAGGAAAAATCATTCATATAGAAAAAACATTCCATAAAGGAAGAATGTTTTTTGGAAATAAAAAACGTAGATTAATATTCTTTGTGACTCTTTTAATAGTAGACTTCATATTAATCCTTTTTTTATTCATTGGTAATACTTCATTTACACTTGGATATTTTTTCATATTATTAATGTATTTATTTTTAATTTTTTTATGTACATCTCTTCTTTTATCGATGAAAATCGTTTATTTAACAATTTATGAAAATGGAATCAATTATCCCTATATGTTTTTTAATTACTTAAGAAAAGAAAAAATCTTTTTTATTAATGATATTGAAACAATTTTTTGGGATAAGAAAGATATGTATATCCAAATTAAATCAGGAAAAAAATACAAATACTCTTCTTATATTTTTACAGATCAACTTTACCCAATTATTAAAAAAACATTTTATAAATTCCATCATGTAAAAATTATTGAGCCCACGGTGAAACACAGAAACTAGTTTTTATATCCATGATTTTATAAGTATATTAAGATAAAGTGGAGGGATTTTACATATTGAATTAAAAGTCTTGCGTAGTATACAAAGGAGGAGGGATATGATCCCAATGTACAGGAATCGATACCTCCAGAGATCCAGGAGGTTCAACTAAATGTGGAGGTTGCCTTGGATGGTTGGGCCAAACTCGTCGTGAAGGTCAAGGCCT
>CP070751.1:1865580-1867357 GCA_020348445.1 Thermoplasmata archaeon | reverse complement strand
ATTATCAAAAAGAGGGATGAGGGAAAGAAGTAGATGAGAAGCTTTCCGATGTCAAAGAGGCTAACCCCTTTGTTGACGAGAAGCTCGGTGAGGTAAAGCGTCTTTCCCATTATGAAGACGACGGAAAAGATCAGCAAACCGGTGAAAAAAGGAGCGAGTATTTCCTTACAGAGATAGGTATGGATAGTCTTCTTCATTTTTTTCACATTCTACGGATAAGTGCTTTTTCTGTCAAGCAGAGGGGTTTCCCCTGATCCACCATTAAGGCATCATCTGCCGTTCGACATGCTCACGGCCCTGAGCAAAGCCGAAGGGCGGCGTTGCCTTCGATCGCTCCTTCTTACGGCGTATTGCTCCATACGCCTCAGTCGTCGCTCCTCGGGGCCTTGCATCTAATACCTTCCTGGTGATCAGTAATACTCCATAACCTGCTGATTTCAATTTTGATACCTAAATTAGGCGGTGGATTTTGGTTTCTATGGTGAACTGGGGTTTTTGGTTCAGGCGCTGGGCTTCGACATTGAGGTTTGCTTCTCCATCGTCCTCATCTAAGAAAAGAGGCAGAAGGGAATGGGGGACGTAGTTGACAAAGTTGAATAAATCCCCTATAATAATCGTATTATTCGGAGAAGTGGCGATGCCGAGGCAGGCGAGGCTTGATGCCCCTGGTACCCTACACCATGTGATTATCAGAGGGATAGCGAGAGGAAGGATTGTTATTGACGGAGGAGATCGGAAAAATTTCGTCTCTCGCATGGCTAAGAATGCGTCTGATAACGGGACGACGATCCACGCCTGGGCCTTAATGCCGGATCATGCCCACATCCTTCTGTACAGCGGGCCTGATGGCTTGTCCAAATACATGCGACGCTTTCTTACCGGCTATGCCATCACCCATAACCGCCGTCATGGTCGTCATGGCCATCTTTTTGAGAATCGGTATAAATCCATAGTCTGTGACGAGGATTCGTATTTTCTGGAGTTGGTTCGGTACATTCATTTAAATCCTTTAAGGGGCAAGCTGGTGAGGAATTTGGCTGAGCTTGAAAGGTATCCTTGGTGTGGTCACGGGGCAATATTGGGCAGGATCAACTATGAATGGCAGGATCGTGATTATGTTCTGCGGTGGTTCGGCAAGAGAGAGGGGGAGGCTAAGAAAGCTTATCGCCAATACATCCGGGAAGGCATAGCGCAAGGCAAACGTCCGGATTTAGTCGGAGGCGGTTTAATCCGTTCTCTCGGAGGCTGGTCACAGGTGCTGTCTTTGCGCAGAAACAAGGAGAGGATACTTACTGACGAGAGGATTTTGGGTAGTGGGGATTTTGTGGAACGGGTTTACAGAGAAGCCGATGAAAAGATGAAATACCAACTCCTGGCTATCGAACGCGGGAAAAAGGTAGAGGAACTCGTTCAGGAAGTATGTAGGAGGAAAGGGGTTAACATCAAAGAATTGCGGATGGGTAGCCGTCGAGGATACATTTCAAAGGTTAGATCGCAGTTGGTCGACCGACTGGTGGAAGAGTATGGGCTTCCTTTGGCAGAAACAGCGCGCCAATTAGGCGTCTCTACATCTGCCATTTCAAAAGTGCTACAGAGGAAGGTAAGAGAATAATTCAATATAGTCAACAACGTCCTTCTATTTTCCTGTTTTCTTTTGCTTGTTGCTTTTTAGCTATGGGGGCAGATGTCTGTGCGGAATTTCGACCGTTGAGAATTTTTTTTCTTGACTTTCCGGATTTAATTTGGTAATTGTGTTCATAAAATGAACGTTCATGAA
>CP070751.1:1863697-1865480 GCA_020348445.1 Thermoplasmata archaeon | reverse complement strand
TTTTTAATATCTTCTAAGGTCAGGCTAATTTCTTTCTCTATTTCCTCTATTGTCGTTAAGAGACTGTTCATTCTCAGTTCATATGTCGAATTCAACTTAACCACAAGGCCTGCCTTCATTAATTTTTTTAAATGGTAAATGACTGAACCTATAGTGGGTTCTACTAATTCTGTTAATTCTTCACTCGTTAATCCTGTACCCTCTTTAGCCGCTTTAATCAATGCCTTTAATATTTTAAAAGCAGTTTTATCCAGATCCCGAGGTGTTATAAAACCAAAACTATTGCATACCCATTCAATATCCTTATCAAGTTGTTTTTCTGTTGGTTCTCTTAATTTCCTTATGACGAATTGTTTGAGTGATCGCAACATTTTAATGACGAAAGTGTGTAAAGCTATTATATAAATTTTTCTGAAATAGTCAACCTTAATTTAAATAATATATGTAAGATGAAAAATAATGATTGACTTTATCAAATAAAATATGCATTATTTAACTCAATAATAGCAATAAGGAGAATAAATTAAGGCAACAGAGAATACATTCCAAATAAAGGAGAGGAGAA
This sequence comes from Thermoplasmata archaeon, assembly GCA_020348445.1. GTDB lineage: Archaea > Thermoplasmatota > Thermoplasmata. The sequence continues at coordinate 1,864,915 of CP070751.1, read as the reverse complement.
ATGGCAAAAAAAGCAGCACCTAAAAAAACGACTAAAAAAACAACAAAACCTAAAGGCAAAGCTAAGGGAAAAAAGAAATAGCAGATAAAACTATAATTTAATCTTTTTCTCTCTATAATTAAATTATAAACAACAGGGAAAGAGTCCCATTTCTCTGTTGAAAAAAGCAGGCAGAAGAGAGAGGAAGATACTTATCAACAATATTCCTTCCCAGAAGCGTTAGAACATTCCAGAATTTCCCTCATAGACTCACTAGCCTATTTTGGTTAAGTCTGGCTTAGTTGTGAAGACTATTTCACTCCGTGGAAGTTAGGTACATAAAGAGTGCCGAGGGCCGGACTCGAACCGGCACGTAGGCTAACCTACGAGGGATTTTAAGTCCCTTGCGTCTACCAATTCCGCCACCCCGGCACGTTTAGAATCAATGAGTTAGCGAAGGCCTTTCAATGCTTGTGGACACTGTGTCACCTAGTGTGTCACCTGTTTTCCATATGCTCTGCATTATCTGCCTTGTCCGCTCATGCTTGTCTTTGATCAAATGAGCGTATCGCTGTGTCATTGCTAGGGTTTTGTGACCTAAAATATTCTTGAGGGTGATTATATCACACCCCTCTGCTGCCAACAAACTTGCCGCTGTATGTCTGAGATCGTGAAATCTGAAATCAGTTATTGACCTGCCCCCATTTATTGTTACACCTGCAAAGTGAGAGCTCCATGATCATACGCCTCTGGAGCCGGCGGTCTGTATCCCAAGGAACTGTGCGGCCGGAGCTGGTTATATTCTCTTCGCCAGTTCTCTATGATCACCTTTGCTTCCAATAACGTATCAAAGATTTCTCTGTTGAGCAACTCATCTCTAAATTTTCCGATGAATGATTCCACATAACCATTCTCCCAGGGACTGCCTGGCTCGATGAACAAGGTGCTGACTCCGAGATCTGCTAACCACTCTCTCACTACTTTTGCCGTAAATTCGGGCCCATTATCAGAACGAATATATTCCGGGATGCCTCGTCTTATGAACAGCTCATACAACTGATCCAAAACATTCTGAGACCTGAGCCTGCGTGCAACCAATAAGGATAAACACTCTCTAGTGTATTCATCGATAATAACCAATATGCGTACTGGTCTCCCATCTGTAGTCCTGATCATTGCAAAATCATAACTCCATACATGGTCCTTCTTCTCAGGACGCAGGCGGATGCACGATCCATC
>CP070751.1:1861798-1863597 GCA_020348445.1 Thermoplasmata archaeon | reverse complement strand
CTTCTTTCCTTCTAATGGATCCTGCCTTCCCCCAAGTCCATTGGTGATACCGTTTCCGTTGGTGATACCATTTGTAATTCCAACTTTTAAGGCTCTAAGTCCCTTTGTGAGACCATTTGTTAGACCGTTTGTCAGTCCGTTTGTCAGTCCATTTGTGAGTCCGTTTATTACTCCAAGCCTGGATTTTTTCATGCCGTTGGTCAGCCCATTGGTCAATCCTTTCCTACCTCGTTTCAGTCCATTTGTTAATCCATTGGTAAGGCCGTTGGTTAATCCATTGGTGAGGCCATTGGTCAATCCCCGCCTTTTTCTCTTCACACCATTTGTTAGGCCGTTTGTTAATCCATTGGTGAGGCCGTTGGTCAATCCTCGTCTTTTTCTCTTCATCCCGTTGGTAAGACCGTTTGTGAGCCCGTTGGTCAATCCACGCCTTTTCCTTTTCATCCCATTGGTAAGGCCATTAGTTAATCCATTGGTAAGACCGTTTGTCAACCCTCGTCTTTTCCTCTTCATGCCGTTTGTGAGCCCGTTTGTCAATCCGCGTCTTTGCCTCTTTAGACCATTGGTTAGACCTTCTTTAGGACCTTCTTTTAATCCTGCCTTCCTATCCTTTAAACCATTTGTAAGGCCCAGATCAGGCCTGATTTTTTCAGGTAGTGTGGGTCTTTCCCTCGGTCTTTTTACAGGTGGTTTTATGGGCTCCTCTTCAGACTTCTTTGGGAAATCAGATGCCATCATATCAAAGGTCTTTTTATAACAGTAAGAGGCCTCCTCTATCTTGTCGAGATTGGCCAATAAATTGGCCATTGCTACCCATACCTTTTTATGATCGGGATTGAGTTTTATAACAGTTTCAAATGACTTGAGCCCTTTTTGAATGGATCCAAGTTCTGCTAAAAGCAGTCCCCTTTTAAACCATAATTCCTCATCAGTGAGCTTTAACGATATCTCTTTGTCCAACCATAACAATTTTTTTCTTATCTCAATCTCATCCAGTGAGGTCTTAAGCTCCTTCATAATATCTTGTATTCGATGGGTAAACTCGACAATCTGATCTTTGTCGGCCCCTGATTCTTTTGTGGATATCATACCGCATTTGGAACAGAACTTCTCATGTGTTAAAATAGAAGCTGTGCATAAAGGACATTGGGATTCTGTTTTGATTTTCTCTTGCTCCTTTATTACTTGAGGTTCATCTTTTCTTGGGAAATCCAATTCCTCCACCAATGATTCTACTTTGAGGACTTGATGTTCCAGGGTTTCTTCTATTCGCGCTTCAGCTTCTTGTTCTGATAATTTATCTTCTCTTTGGATTGGACCTGAAATATGGGAATCCACATCCTCCTCAATGTCCTCTATCCCGAGCTCTAAGGATGTCTCCTCGATAAATTGATCCAATTCTGAAATAGAGGATTCCAATAGATCTTCAGGTAATTCTTCTAAATCCGTGAATTCAACACCACAACTAGTACATTTTATATCGTTCTCACCGACTGTTTCACCGCAAGCTGGACATTCAAATACTACAACCTCTCCCTCTGGAGGCAATTGGTCATCTCTTTTTGATTTCGCAAGCTTTTCATCCAAAGTTTCAGCTAACTCATCGAGCAGATCTTCAGGAGAATCACTATCAAAATCCCGTTTATCTATTTCAAGATCCCTCCCTGTTTCTTTCTCAGAATGGATGATTTCTTCCTGGACATCTCTTTTTCTGCTGGAACCTTCTATTTTCTCGTACCGCTCCTCAAAATCCCTAAAAATTCTGCTTCGTTTACTTTTTTCTTCCTTTTTATTTTGTA
>CP070751.1:1859895-1861698 GCA_020348445.1 Thermoplasmata archaeon | reverse complement strand
GATTCCCCCGTTGCTGGGCCTTTCCAGGGTTCATCTCATGGGTGTTCTGATGCTGCCCATCATTATGTACTTCCTGGGTCTTGATACCGTGATTCTGAAGTTCCTGGGGTTGATTTGAAATGGCGGGATTACTTTCACATAGTCTAGCTGCAATGGCCGCCTGCGCAGTTATAGGATTTATCTTTGGTTTACCTGGAATATCCTGGGGAGTCTTTTTAGCTGGATTTGTCTCCATGCTCATAGAGCTTGATTTGGATGATCTCTCACCAAATACCCGCACCCCAATTGGGCATTCGATTTTCTTTGGTCTGATTTGGATTGCCTTATTCTCCCTCTTGGTTTGGGGGATGGCGGCAAATGGAGCTTTATCAGAAGGAATTGCACTCGAGTTCACTATATGCATAATCTCCGCTTACCTAACACATCTTGTAATAGACTCTTTCACAAAGGAGGGAATATACACTTATCCTAAGGGGTTGAAGACAAGAAAGTGGGTGGTGAGGTTGTCTAAAGGTGATAAAAAAGCCTGGGAATACTGGCATCTACTTCAAAACAAGAGATTTGTGAAATTGAAAAGAGCAAACGACGACCCCGTACTCAATGCAGTAATCAGTATTCCAAGTTTGCTTGCAATAATCATTTTTGTGGCGCTGATGCCCATACCCGTTTAAAGAAACATAAAAAATATGATGAAGATATTGGAAAATGAAATAGGAAACTTTAAAAACAGATATATAGATTTGAGTCATATGATAAGAACTTCAAGAAAACGAGATATCGAACAGGCTACGAAATTGATTAAAAAGATTGGCGGGCAAAAGGTGCGTTTCATAGCTTTATACGGCTCAACAGCAGTTGGAACAATTACGCCCCTGTCAGACATCGATATGGCTGTTTATTATGATGGGAACAAAGACGAGCGTTTTATATTCAGGATGAAAATAATGGGTCGGATTAACGATGACTTCGATGTCCATATCTTTCAGGATCTACCGCTTTATATAAGAAAGGAGATTATTTCTCATGGAAAGATGGTTTACCATAGAGGTTTCAATGCGGTGAACTTGAAAATGGGCTATCGATTGATAGATATAAGAAGCCCCTTGGAGGTTGTACCCTATGAATAATAAAAGATTTGATTCGGTGGACATGATGAGGAAAATAAGAGACGAACTAAGTGCACAATTCAAGAACATGACCTTCGAAGAGCAAAAAGATTTCATGAAAAAAAGACTTGAAAAGACCGCATAATGGAGTGTATGCCAAAGATTGGACGCTTAAATAAGCTATGATGATAATGATGTAGGGAACCTTATCTGGATCATGGTTATATATAATTGCACGCACTTGTAAAATTCCTAATAAATCAATTACATTCCACCGGAACTTTTTCAAAAGAAGATGTATGGCATAAATAACAACACAAATACCCGCTCAGCACTCAGATATCTTTCACCAAATGAATTCGGGATGCGGGAAAAAAATGTGTATATGATAACTTAACTGTGAGTTCAAAAATAGAGGTTCAGTCCAATATAACTAACAATATCGTAGAATGGTTTATTCGATTTATAAAACGAAATCTAAGAAGAATCGTCTCGTTTGGGAATATCAGATTAGCAAATGCGTATCTAAGTCTATTTAAATTCTCATGGAACTTTAGGAAGTTCCAAAGAGGAAAATATTCTGGCTCGTCTCCACTGGAAATCAACGGCTTTGATATCCAAGGTAAAACATGGATACAATGGCTAGGATATTAGAATCTCTCTAGAAATTCATTGCATTTACATCACTCATCTGCCA
>CP070751.1:1857975-1859795 GCA_020348445.1 Thermoplasmata archaeon | reverse complement strand
TACAAAATAAAAAGGAAGAAAAAAGTAAACGAAGCAGAATTTTTAGGGATTTTGAGGAGCGGTACGAGAAAATAGAAGGTTCCAGCAGAAAAAGAGATGCCCAAGAAGAAATCATTCATTCTGATAAAGATACAGAGAGGGACCTTGAAATAGGTGATCGGGATTATAGTAGTGATTCTCCTGAAGATTTGCTCGATGAAATAGTGGAAACATTAGACGAAAAACTTTCGAAGTCGAAAAAGGACGACCAATTGCCTCCAGAGGAAGAGGTTGTGGTATATGAATGTCCAGCTTGCGGTGATGCAGTTGGTGAGAACGATATAAAATGTCCAAGCTGCGGTGTTGAGTTCACGGATTTTGAAGAATTACCCGATGCCCTTTTGGACTCAACTATTTCAGAATTGGACCAGTTTATCGAGGAAACCACTGCAGAGCTAGGTATAGAGGACATTGATGAAGATATGGATTCCCATATTTCAGGTCCAATCCAAAGAGAAGATAGATTATCACAACTAAAAGCTGAGCCGCAAATAGAAGATACCCTGGAACATCAAGCCCTCAAAGTAGAATCATTGGTGGAGGAATTGGATTTCCCAAGAAAAGATGAACCTCAAGTAATAAAGGAACAAGAGAAAATCAAAACAGGATCCCAATGTCCTTTATGCACAGCTTCTGTTTTGACCCATGAAAAATTTTGTTCCAAATGCGGTATGATATCCATCACTGATTCGGGTGCTGACAAGGATCAGGTTGTCGAATTTACCAGAAGAATTCAGGATATTATGAAGGAGCTTAAGACCTCATTGGATGAGATTGAGATAAGAAAAAAATTGTTATGGTTGGACAAAGAGATATCTTTAAAGCTCACAGATGAGGAGTTATGGTTTAAAAGAGGACTGCTTTTAGCAGAACTTGGATCCATTCAAAAAGGACTCAAGTCATTTGAGACTGTTATAAAACTCAATCCTGAACATAAAAAGGTATGGGTAGCAATGGCCAATTTATTGGCCAAGCTCGACAAGATAGAGGAGGCCTCTTATTGTTATAAAAAAGCCTTTGATATGATGGCATCTGATTTTCCAAAGAAGCCTGAAGTGGAGCCAATAAAACCACCTGTAAAAAGACTGAGGGAAAGACCTAGCTTACCTGAAAAAATCAAGCCTGATCTGGGCCTCACAAATGGTATAAAGGAAAGGAGGGTGGGAATAAAAGAACGTCCAAAAGACGGTCTTACCAATGGCCTAAAGAGACAAAGGCGTGGATTGACAAACGGACTTACAAACGGCGTGAAGAGCAAAAGGCGGGGATTGACAAACGGCCTCACAAATGGTGTTAAGGAGCGAAGGCGGGGATTAACCAACGGGCTCACAAACGGTCTTACCAACGGCGTGAAGAGGAAAAGGCGGGGATTAACAAACGGGCTCACAAATGGCCTTACGAATGGCATGAAGAGGAAAAAGCGAGGATTGACAAACGGCCTCACCAATGGATTAACTAATGGTCTCACTAATGGTGTGAAAAGGACAAGGCGGGGATTGACAAACGGCCTCACCAATGGATTAACGAACGGCCTTACCAATGGACTGAAACGAGGAAGGACAGGATTGACCAATGGACTGACTAACGGCATGAAAAGGTCCAGACTCGGAGTGATAAATGGACTCACAAATGGACTGACGAACGGACTAACAAACGGTCTAACAAATGGACTCACAAAGGGTCTTAGAGCCTTAAAAGTTGGAATTACAAATGGTATCACCAACGGAAACGGTATCACCAATGGACTTGGGGGAAGGCAGGATCCATTAGAAGGAAAGAAG
>CP070751.1:1856053-1857875 GCA_020348445.1 Thermoplasmata archaeon | reverse complement strand
AGGTAGTTCTCCTTGATGGCGTCTTTTTCAGGATTGTGATATTCTTTACCGTTGGCTTCGATTACAAGCTTTTCTTTTTCAAAGAGAAAATCCACCTCGTACTTACCAATGTACCTGTTCATCTTGAAGTTGGGGTTGATGAGTTTTAGAATTACAGCAAGCCTTACCTCTATTGGAGATCTTCCTATGTATTCGGTTGGTTTGATGTTTGAATTATCTTTGTTCTTCCATGCCACTACCTGCAGGTGATATGCGCCTGCATCGCCTAACCCATAGTTTTTTTGGTTCATGTCTTTCACCAAAAAATACTATGAACAGAAAGATATATAAACCCTATAACGTTATAGTTGTTATAGCTGTTATTTGAGGTGTTCCCATGCCAGGTTCCAAGAATCTCAGGGTCGTGGTGTTCTGTTTAGGTTTTGAGACTGTGAAGGTTTTAAAGCCCCTGGAATACTACAAGGCAGATAGGGCCTACATGCTCTGCATGACCAAGGCAGAAGGCTATAATGCCTTTAGAAAGGAGATAGAGCGGCAATTGAAGGGCAAGCTCATGGAATACATAGCAATCGAAACAACTGTGTACAAGTTCGCAGATTGTTTGAAGGAGCTCTACAAGATACTCCATACAGAGAAAGAAGGTGGCAATCATGTTTATGTGAATATTTTTGGGACGCCTGCCTACTCTGCTGCTGCAATGGTGGCCTGCATGATGGAGGATGCTGTGCCGTTTTTTGCAGGGACGAAGGAGTATACTATTCCTGATCCGAAGGAGTATTATGTTGGTGGGAGACCAATGGGGATATCGCGGGAGGTTTATCCTCCGATGGAGTTGCCCATTTTTTCGGTGAATCCACCCCCAAAGAACCTTGTTAGAGCGTTATTGGTGTTTAGGGAGAAAAAGGAGAAGAAACATTCAACCACCTACAAGGCCATGATCGATGCCCTGGAACCTTTAGATTTGATGGAGAGAAAAGAGGATATGAAAGGTAAAAAGAAACCCAAGAACAAGGTGCAGTCAGACAAGATGTTCTACAGGAGGCATTATATTGATAAATGGATTAAAAGGGGATGGGTTGAGGAGGATAAGGATGGCGGGTTGGGCTTGACTGATGCTGGTGTGATGGTTACAGAGGTGTTTGGTGGATAGAGAAAAATATGCTTTTTTACTGGGATTATCACAATAGATTTAACCCTATTATTGATTTGATCCAAAATCCCATAATTATCGTAAAATAGCCGGGAAAAGTCCTTTTATAAAGGGATGCAAAATCACGGCGATTTTGCATCTTTTGCATCTATTGTGTGCATTTTGCGTATAATAGGGCCTTTTTATTCGGTGGCATATCTCATAACTTAGACGCGTCTGATAACAAATTCTTACCCTTCTCGGTAAGCACATACATACCTGTCTTTGGGGCACCCTCGAAAACTATGAGCTTTAGTCGTCTTAGCAATGCCAGATCCCTTTCTGCTGTTGCTGTGGATATCTCAAAGATTCTCTCCATTTTAATCCTTCTGACACGTTTATGTTCTTTTAGATATAACAGTTCCTTTTCCAACCGAGCCTTTACTCCCTCACTTATTCCCTCACTTACACCCTCATGATTGAGTATATCTCCGAACTTTACACCGAACTTTTCTCCGAAATCCCGGTTGCTGGCTATGGACTTTACAGGGACATCTATCACCTCAGTTACTCCCTCACTTATACCTTCAACCTCCTCTGTTACACCACTGAAAGTGATTGAGAAGTTATAATCCTCATCTGGTTTTCCGATAGGGCAATTTGCCCCTTTTTCAGCCTTTTCTGTTTTTCAAT
>CP070751.1:1854107-1855953 GCA_020348445.1 Thermoplasmata archaeon | reverse complement strand
AAAGCTGAGTAAAGGGTGGTAGTTTTGCCGCATCCGGTAGGGCCGGTAACAATTATAATACCGTTGGGCTTGTGTATAAGCTGACGGATTGTTTCTTGGGCATCCGGTCTTAATCCAAGGGCCCCCAAATCAAACATGGCCTGGCTTCTATCCAGAACACGCAATACAACACTTTCTCCAAACATTGTTTTGAAGAAACTTGATCGCCATTATGATCCCACAGATCGAGTTGCCGCTTTACGAGAGGTGGGACAGGCGACTCGTGAGGGAATTTTGTTGACAGGTTTAATCTACATCGATACGGATCGCCCTTCTTTATTCGAGATGTTTAACTTACCTGAAGATAAACCTTTGAATCGCTGTACACAGAATGAACTTCGCCCATCGCCTGATTCGTTGGAGATGGTAAATGCGTTGATGTTTTAGATGTGTGTTAAATGGTAGTTTGTGATAGGATAAAGAAGAAATACTCAAGGAGGCTGTCATGAAAGTGATCAGCGCATTTTTTAAGTTCATTGCGATTTTATTGATGATTTTCTTTGTGGTTTCAATGCCGATAATGCTGTTTTCAAGAAATATTGGCCAGAGTCTTTATGATCCTTCAGGTTTGATAGATATAATTCAAGAGAATGTGCTAGATGCAGATACCCTGGCTAGGATTGCCGAAGAAGCGGGTACAGAAGCAGAAACATTTGGAGAGGGCGGTGAAGAAAACCCTTTTGCTGAACTTATCCAAATTGGAATTAATAATCTTAGCCATGAAGATTGGGTGAAAATTATTAACCTTATCTTACCGCCAGAAATTCTATCCCGAGCCCTCGATCAACTAGTAGATGGTTATTATCAATGGTTGGATGGGAGAAGTTCGGTGCCTTTAATACGCATTGATTTGATACCATGGAAAAACAATATATTAACCAATGCGGTCCCTATTTTTGATTTGGTAATGAAAAATTTCCCTGCATGTAATCCAGATCAAATAAATGATTATCAGAACATTCGTCATTCGGGGGATTTCACGCAGGTTCCACCGTGTCGGCCACCTGAACCTTTATACAGTCAGATATTGGACGCTGGCGCAACTGAAATGCCTGAATATATGGATTCTTATCCAGATTATGTCGACAATTCCACACAATTGAGGGAAGTTGGTAGGGATTGGCAAGAATTGAGACAGAACCTTATGGGGTTAATTGATCTGATGCGCTCTGGATGGATTATCATCATTTTTCTTTTTGTTATCGCCATACCCATGGGTGTCCGTTCCTTCCATGGTTTGTTTACGTGGGCTGGTTGGCCTTTGTTGTTGGCGGGAATATGGGGATTGATAATTGCCTTGTCACTCCTCTTCTTCACTGAGAGTATTTTTATAGCCCTTGGAGTTCGAATACCAGCTGAAATACCCAGACCACTCTTTCCCTCTATGAGGGTAGTCATCTTTGCGTTTATCCATTACTTTGCCCGTCCACTTCTAATCCAATCAGCGGTGATGATTGGGTTGGGCGGGATGGCAGTTTTAGGTGGAGTTATTATAAAAAACCTTCGCGAACCACAAACATTGCCATCGCCAGACTATCCTTCGCCGCTTCCGGGTGGGGATGAACAAATAGAGACAGTTGTAAAAACCCCACCTGATCCTCAACCAAAGACTAAAAAACCTGATCCAAAGGATGATGATGACTCCCCCACAGGTATGTTTGGGTAAGTGTGGGGAACACATATCTACAATATCCTCAAACTTGTAACAGCTTATAAAAATTATTACACCTTGTTTCGACCTGTTATAACCTGTTAGAGCCTGTTTCGACCTGTTACAGACCCCCCTCCCAATCAACCTAACAGGTAC
>CP070751.1:1852155-1854007 GCA_020348445.1 Thermoplasmata archaeon | reverse complement strand
GTTTTAGGTCGCCCCTCTTGCGGTATATCTCCACACTTAAAGGCCTGTCCTGGCCTGTTAGCTGCCGACCTTATGTTCTTAGACTCCTCTGGGGCAATCTGAATATGACAGAAGGCGTGTTATTCGAATCGCGATGCTGAATCTGATCCGGGCTCTCTATCTTAGAGAGGAAAACTCAATGTACAGCTCGGCGCTACTCTGCAATTCATTAGCACAAAGCATTACAAATGTTGACTTCTATCTGACTAAATGCGCGCAGGCTGCCGAATTCTGCAAAAAAATAATCGGTTTTTCTGCAATATCGCTGCAAGTGGCTTTTTTGCAGAGACTTGTGAGTTTAAAAAAATTTGGCTTTACCCTTTCCCTGAAAGTGCAGTCCGAAGACCTCGGCAATACTCAACCGTTTTCTTTCTCCACTATCGTCTGTTCCAAATCTTTCAGCAACCTTTCCTTCCCGCTAATAGAAAGCCTTCACAGAGCATCCGGTATCAAGCATCCATTATGGTCTAAACGCTCTGCGCTGCCCGCTATACACTTGGCGATTGTGACTGTTCATGCCCTCCGTTATGTAATTGCTTTCTTGCGGCTTTAGGTTTGCCCGATAGTCGGGCTTAAGCCGCTGTTCTACCGCACATCATATCTCATGAATCCCGCAAACGCCGCCGCAAAAAACACGACATTAAACAAAACAAGTATCCCCCAGTAAGGCAGTACTGCATTCAATTTGTCTTTCAACGCCTCCTCTTTGAATTCAAAACGCGGCAGGTCGCTAATATCTACCCAAGAATGTCTCCCAACTTCTGGATTCTTTTTTGTCTCCTCACGCCTTTTGGACATTACATATGAGAGCAACTGTCTTTTATATTCGGCTTTAGTCTTTTCAAAGTACTTTAAGCTTCGCAGTCCCGTACCTGTCAGATCTCTGGCGATATAAACGAAATTAGCAAAAGGTGAAATGCAAGCCAGGTTTTTCGCGAGTTTGGTTTGCACAGCGGCTTTTCTATACAGGTCTTTCCACACCGTATTATCAAATTCATTTCGGATACGCTCAACTTCCCTAATCACCTTATAATGTTCCTTACTGAATGCATCCAGCATGGCCTTAAATTCGGGATCTGCTTCTGCTCGCTGCTGGGCTGCTTTTTTCTGCTCAGGGACGGCGCCTCTACCAAGAAAAAAGCTACCAATACCACCGAATTCCATTGATTCAAATTCAGCAAATAGTGTGCCATACTTGAGTTTGAATTTGTTAACAACCTCTTTCAGAAGTTTCTTTCCTACTTCAATAGAAATAACCTCTGTTTCTCGTTCCTTCCTTTTAGTCTCTTGAATCGATGGAATCCGGTAAAGCTGGGCCGAGATATAGGGACATACATTGGGAATCACCAGAATCAACAGTACCCAAAGGAAAAGACAATTCAGGACCGAAGTAGAAGAATATCTGGAGAACGTAGATACCGTAAGCCCCAAAAGATAAAACAACGTGATGAAAGTGATTGAAGCTGCGGTTAATAAGGCAAATTCCGCCCACGCAGAGCCATCCCATTGGAAGGCCGGATTTACCGAAATATAAAGTGCGCCAACCAGAAGCGACAGCATAAATGGGATTAGCAAACTGGCGATGCCTCCGATAAACTTACCAAAAAGAATCATTGTTCTGGATATGGAATTGGCTATCACCAATCTTAGTGTACCACTCTGTCGTTCCCCGGTTATGGTATCGTGGGAGAATAAAATTGCCAGCAGACTCATTATAATCGTCACAATAAATAAGAAATCAAAAGGAGGGAATATAACTGGTAATGGATTATCGTCAATAGATTCCAATTCCTCTTTGCCTGGAATGCCGATT
>CP070751.1:1850189-1852055 GCA_020348445.1 Thermoplasmata archaeon | reverse complement strand
TATGGCTGAAAGCAAAAAAACTGAAGCTTTGCTGATGGGAAAACTCGAATTGCTGGGATTTTTCTCTTGACAAGATATCTGCTTTTAAGTTATTTAAAATTTATAAATGTCTCTTGGAACTCTGCAAAGACATTTACCCTGGATACGAAAAGAACGTTCTACTTTTACCCCAGGTCATAAGCGTCTTTAACGTGTTCGGGTCTTTGCAGTGATGCCACTATTTACCGTAGAAAGGAGTCATTTATGATTCTGATGTTTTACCTCATTGTTTGCATATGCGTACTTGCTCATCAAACCCATCCAAGGAGACTGCAACAGAACTATAAAAGTACCTTAACGGATTTCTATCAGACTGATTTCAACATGCCCCTATCTGTAAATGCAGAGGATTATTGAATAAGTAATATCAGAGAGAGCTTAACAGGAATGTGGGTTCGAAAGGAAAGTACTATGGAATACCACCTATATTTATCATTAATTCCCGAATCCCTGGTTGTATCAATGCTTCCTGCACAGGAATTCGGTAGATACCTTGCGGTTGGAACCAAAAAGCGGGCAAAAGAGCAGGCGATTTACTTTGAGTTGAGTAATGATTTTGAAAGCGAGTATTTTGACTTGCCAGGAGCAATTAAGCTTTGCACACCACACGAAGATGGACAGCCAAAACACTCGGTGTACGTGTCAACCTACCGTGTTCTCGAGCATGTTCCATTGAAGGTGATAGGAAGTTTATGGCTGGTCACAAGCAATGGCCTGGCTCTGGAGTTGAAACAGAACCCATTACCGGCAAAAACTGAGCAAATCCATCACTTGTATCAAGAACTATGTCCCGTTCATCCCCTGATAGCCAGTACTCTCGGTCCATCCGAATTCTGCAATTTCATTACAGACCCTCAGGTCCGTGTTTCTGTGCCCAAGATATGTTTCCTTGATTTACGGCTGGGAACGGTACCGGAAAAATCCAACAAATCGGATCCAGGCGACCTGCCCTACAAGAATATCAAGCATCTATGGAATTGTATGCTTGAACTAACCGAAAAGAACAAAACGACAAAGACTGTGAACCGTGTCTACTCTCCACGTGTTTTGTACCGATGCATAAAAAGCGGTTTCTATGTGGGTGACCAACATACTCTTTTATACTATCCGTTCCCGTCCAGTGAAGAAATGGAGAAGAAACACCACAGGTGGTGGCGATGGGCACAAGAATCATGATCCCGTCTTACAACTGTTGGTATATATAAAGTTCCTCTAAATTAAGCTGAAGATTTGACGAGAAATGCTAAAAATATAGGTTTAAAGAAAAATGTTCTGTTGCACTGCAATAAACAGCACAATAAAGTATAAGGGTCAAAAAATGGTACAGTAATGTCGAATGTGGTGGGGATTGGCTTCAAAAGTGGCATACATATTACAAACTCCGAAGCTTGTACTCTCAAGAGAATGGCAGATTCGGCATTGTCAGTATAATTGAGGATAAGGGAATCTTGAATACACAGAACATTTCAGGTCGGTTAGACCAAATTACGAGAGCCAAAATACTCGGTGTCGATTACCACCATTTGGCCCTACCTGGCGGGGAAGATCTTTACGTGACTGAACATGGCCTGCCTTTTATTGAAAACCTGTTGCCCAAGAACTTTTGGATAGACGAGGATTGGTTTAAGAGTCATTCTCAAAAACTAAAGGGTACCAGCACATTATATAAAATTACAACAAAGGAGGTTAACTATAAAAGCAAGGACATCGTTATAAAATGGAATCGCATGGGCCAGGATATCCCTGGCTCATTGGATGTAAAAGAGTTGAATATTGAATTCAACAGTCCCTTTGAAGAGTTCGCATTAGTCACTGAGCTTCGGAATA
>CP070751.1:1848220-1850089 GCA_020348445.1 Thermoplasmata archaeon | reverse complement strand
GATGATGGAGGGATAACCACATTAACGACCACAGTCTATGTAAACAATGTCGCTCCAACAATCGAGCCGTTCGGACCATTCACTGTTGATGAAGGGATGTCATTGGACCTTACTGCTTTTTCAACTGATTTAGGCAACGACGATTTGACTTTTACCTGGGAATTCGGATATGGTCCAACAATAATAAATGTTCATTACAATGACGGTGTGAGTCCTGATCCCTACCCGAGCCCAGAAGGAAATTATCCCTTCAATGTTACCGATACGGTCACTCATACATATGGCGATAATGGTGTTTTCACGGTAACCTTGACTGTAATTGATGATGACAACGGAAAGACATCATACACCACAAACATCACGGTAAACAATGTCGCACCTACTATCAATCCAATCTGGCCAATGACATTAATTTTTGAAGGCACACCCTTTGTCCTTTCTGCAAATTCCACAGATCAAGGCAGCGACGATCTCACATTCACATGGGAATTTGAACTCGGGCCAACAATCACCAACATTTACTACAATGATGGTACAAATCCTGACCCATATCCAAGCCCATGGGGGACATATCCATTTTCAGCTGTAGACCAGGTATCACATACCTACGGTGATAACGGTGTGTATGCCGTTACAGTTAGGGTGGAGGATGACGATAAAGGGATTGCCTCCTTTACGGCAAATATCACGGTCTACAATGTGGCACCAACAGTAGAACCTTTTGGACCATTTACAGTGGATGAAGCCTCACCTTTGGATATTACAACCACCTCCACAGACCCAGGCAGCGATGATTTAACTTTTACCTGGGAATTTGATTATGGGCCAACATATGTGAGTTCATACTACAATGATGGCACAGGACCTGATCCATATCCGAGTCCATGGGGCACATACCCCATCTCTGCTGCAGACAATGTTGAGCATACCTACGGCGACAATGGAGTATTTAACTTAACCTTGACAGTGGAAGATGATGATGGAGATTCAACTACTTTTATCACAAATATCACTGTAAATAATGTGGCGCCAGTCATCGAGAAGATAGAAGCCTACGTGTATGTGAACATCTCCCTTAGAGTGGCTGGAGAAAAATATCACTCTGTCGATATCCATCTCTACGAGGAAGATACTAAGATTTGGACGGGAAAGGTGACCAGGTACCCTGGAAGTCCCGATGATCAAAAAGATACAATATATAATGTCAAACTAGACATGACCAAAAGATATTCAGCCAAAGTCGATTACCTCCCAAATGATCCGAGGATAAATGGCAATGTCTGGGGGGGTAATCCTGTGTGGATAGAAATTGAATTTGAGAATGAATCAACAGCACGCATACATCACACGTTCAACGTCCGGCAGTCCTACTGGAACAGCGACCACTGGAACCATATCGATCCCTGGGAGGTGGGTTTGAATCCCCATCTTGTGGGACACAACATAACCTTAGAAGGAATTGCCACAGATCCTGGCAGTGACGATTTAACCTTTACCTGGGCTTTCGGGGACGGGACAACTGCAGGGCCTAACACCTACTACAACAACGGGGTGAGTCCTGATCCTTACCCGAGCCCAGAAATCAATCCAATGAATGCTATAGATACCTGTGTGCATGCATATACTACTTCTGGGACTTACACGATTACTTTGGTTGTCGAGGATGATGATGGTGCGACCACGATAACAACCTTGGAAATCGGATTGTAAAGTAAAAATTGAATAGATAGCCCAATTTATAAATAGTAAAAAGGACCATTAATACCTACGAAGCCTCGAAGGGGAACGCTTGGAAGGGCGTTTCTTATAAAGCTTGCGATAGGGAGAGGTTAGAATGAATTCCAAGATTGAAAGTATAATTTTGTGTGT
>CP070751.1:1846199-1848120 GCA_020348445.1 Thermoplasmata archaeon | reverse complement strand
ATTATCATCCACTTTGGGTACGATAGCCACTGAGTTCCTGAAATCGAGCATGTTTTCGCTCATTTCTAGAGAGCTTCCCTCATTTAACTCGATCGTCACACCCGGGAAAGATTTATGGAAAGGGGCAAGCAGGATGGGCATCAAATGCCGGGCATACGTTTTGGTTGTACCAATGCGGAGACACCCTTGTTTTATCTTTTGGAGATCATAAATGGTTTTCATCAGATCCTGTTCCAGCTTGAATATTTTAGAGGTGTACTTAAAGATTGTCTTGCCCTCATCAGTCAGATATATCGAGCGCCCTTTTTTCTTAAACAGGGTCAACCCACAGAACCTCTGAAATAGTTTGATCTGTGCTGTAACTGCAGGCTGGCTCACGAACAAAGCCTTACCCGCAATGGTAAAATTGAGCGATTTTGCTGCCTGATGAAATGTCCGCAACTGGTTAAAATTGAGCAATTGCCTCACCCTCCTTTCTAATTGCCTCAAAGGCCCTCTCAATAATCTTTACCATCTTCTTCCCGTTGTGGGAGATATCAGTTTTTCTTATAGATAGCATAAAAAAAGAAAAATTGCTCTGTTTTTTCTGTTTGACAGCACTACAAACCTGGATCTTTGATGGTTGGGCAGAGAAACCCTCTTCCTAGTCCTCCCCTCAAGAGGTGAACGGTTTATGAGCTGAATACTAATGACACATTTTGTTTCCCACTTCTGAGCGGTTCAGCGAACTTAGTGTTCATTGATTGCGAGGCATAATGTTTTCTTATAATCACTATAAGAAAAAATAACTTTGATTTTTTCAGTTGATAAGGTATGTAAAAAATATATTTATGGATGCGATTCAAAATCTAAATAATCTCTAGAAATCAAATAAGGAGGATGAAACAATGGCAAACGAAAAAGCCAGAAATCTCAGGTCAACCCTTGACTGGCTGAGAAAAGAGGGTTTGCTCCTGGAAACAGATCATGAAGTAGACCCGAAATTGGAGGTGGCAGCGATTCAAAAACGTTTGGATGGCGGCCCTCCGATCCTATTCAACAAAGTTAGTGGGTATGCTAACGCACGCCTTGCGACGAATGTCTTTGGATCAGATAAAATAATTGCCAAGATGTTCGATTGCGAGGATAGGAAGGAAATAAAGTTCAGGATTCACAGTGGTATTATTGAGCCTATCCATCCCAGAATCGTGGAAGAAGCTCCGTGCCAGGAGGTCGTCATGGACAAGGATATCGATGTTTGGCCGCTAATTCCCATGATTCAGCATACACCAAGGGATCCAGGTCCGACCCTCGGGGCCGGGAAGACTGTTGCTTCACCGAAACAGTTCTGGGGTGGTTGGCACATCGCTTATAACCGTATGAGCTTTCGTGAAGACCTTGGGTGGAAGGACCATTCTACGTTTCAAGTATCGCCAGGGTCGCATATGGATCAGATAGCTACCAAATATTATAAAAAGGAACCCATCCCGCTCACTATTAACATAGGGATTCCCCCTGCAGCAACTTTGGCTGCTGGTTCCGGTTTTATGTATGTTATCCTCCCGAGGGGATGTGATGAGCTAGGAATCGCCGGGGCGGTTCAGGGGTTCCCCATTGATGTCGTAAAGTGCAAGACCATTGATGCGTATGCAATTGCTGAGGCTGAGTATGTGCTCGAGGGGTACCTGGATACAACCAAAAAGGTATGGGAGAGCCCATTGGCTGAAAAGGATCAGCAGCAAGGTGTCTATCCATTTCACCCCGAATGGTCTGGCTATTTTGGAAAGGCTTATCGAACCTGGCAATTCAATGTAACAGCCATTACTCATCGAAAAGACAAGCCCATCTATGATCCCTTGATCGTCCATGGATACGATAACCACAACATCGATGTCTTGTGCCGTGAGGCATGCTTCTTTGAGCTGGCCGAGCGGATCAGCGC
>CP070751.1:1844159-1846099 GCA_020348445.1 Thermoplasmata archaeon | reverse complement strand
ATTCTTGTAGCAATAGTCAATAGCATGTGCTATAAATTCCGGCTTGTTGTCGCTTATGTAGACCGAAGCTTTCGTGTCACCACATACATCTCTAAAAGTCCACATGTCGGTGCAAATAACCACCTTTCCCATGGAGAGATATTCAAGGAGCTTAATAGGATTGTTGTTATTCCAATACTCGATATTGGGATACGCCATAATAGCACAATCGCAATAAGTGATACAGAGTGGTAATTCAGAATGGGGCACGCGCGGGAAGAGATATACTCTATTTTTTAGGCCATAGTTCTCAATTCTCCGAAGAATTTCACCTTCTGCATCCCCTTCTCCAAGCAAAACTAAGACTATGTCTTCTTCTACCATACTCATCGCATCCAGTGTTTCAAGCAATCCCCGATTATAGGTTATTCCACCATGTTGCATTAAGACAAACTTATCCTTGAGAAAAGCTGGCCTTTCTCTGTTTATGTTAGAGAATTGCTCGATGTTTACCCCAGAACTCCATACACCTAACCTAGACGTCTTGAATCCGCACTCTCTGTGTACACGTTGTTTGTAATGCTCCGTAATCACAGTCATCCCATCCAACAAGAATTTGCAGTACAAAAAGCACAGCTTAGTATAATACTTACTAACCTTGTCTTCCCAAGTAGATACCTTATTAAAAGAATTATAAATAGGAGTTCTATTATCAAGGAGGAACAGACAACTTCTCTTTGGAAGTAACACGAACGGCATGCTGAACCAATAGCTAAACACATCCAATATCACGACGTTGGGCCGAAAAACAATATAGGTGTAAAAGAACTTTATGTAGCCAAACAGCCAAAATGTCAGGATCCTGAAATATCTCTTTCTTATCAGGAAAATAGGTGTGTATTCTCGATCAAACACACTACCGGAATCTTTCCCGGCAATAGCGATTCTAACTTTACATCCCAGTTGCTCTAGTTCTCTGCACATCTCGCGCCATGTTGTTATATGCAACCTATCCGTATCGAATTGAAGTCGGGGAAACCATAATATCTTGATTGTGTCACCCTGGGATTTCATCTTCTCTTTAATCAAAATTCTTGACAACAAAAGCTATTTTGTTGTGCACTGGGACATGTCCGGAACTTGGATTTGATGCATATATACATCTGGTATATGATTTCGTACAAGAAGTATAGCGAATGCATCCCAGTTCTAAACGGCCTTACAGTCTGCCCTCGAGGCGTTCCATCGACAATCCTGAGGAACTCTCGCATAACGGCATCCATTCTGTATGCCTGAACATAACTATAAGTCTTGTCCATTTCTCTTTGATAGTCCTCCGGGGAAAGACTGAACAAATTCCTGATTAGATCAACCACCTTTACTTTCTTGACCCCTTCCAAGAATTCTCCGCAGGTGTAATAGGGCAGGTCGTAAAGATAACCGTAAACCATAGGTTCTTTACTCTGTATCACAGCAGGAATACACGGTACCTTACAGAACCCAGCTTCCAGAGCAGATGATCCCATTCCAACAAATAGATAGGCATCTGATAACGCTGTTTTCATCTCAGGATAGGGCAGTGTCCCTTTGAGAGAGATACGGTCTTCCAACTTACGCTCTCCAATTCGCATTCTCATTTCTTGTTCTAAGTCACCGCGGCCATACACGTCCCAGTAAACGTCATACCCTTCCCGCACTAGCTCGTCAATTACATCTATCATGTAGATATTGTACGTCTTGAAATCGATGGCCCGACCAATTGATACAATTTTGAATTTCCTTGGATTTCTCACTACGTCTTGAAACATCCTTTCTTCTATCGGCAAAGGCCATATCCTAGCCTCTGGCATCTTTCTTCGCAAATGGACTTCGTGACTATCTCTCACGGCACGCGACATAAACAGCTTGGACTTATCGCTTATGTAGTTATTTAATAGGTAGGAATGAAGGACACTTTCGAC
>CP070751.1:1842115-1844059 GCA_020348445.1 Thermoplasmata archaeon | reverse complement strand
AGGGCCTGCAACCAAATCATTTCCTGCCACATCTTTTCCACCGGTAATCTCGAATGTGTAAGTTGTCGTGCTATTGAAGTCATTATGTGAATATGTAGCTGTTGTGTTGCCAGCACTCCATACGACACTCCATCCACTAGGATCAGGAATGCATGTGAAAGTCACTGATGATGTGTTCATGGATTCATTGAAGGTAACGACCACATCGGCAGTGACAAGAATATCGATTGAACTGTTTATAGGTGAAGTTGAATTTATCTCTGGTCCTACGACATCTTCAGTTGTGAAAGTCCACGGATTCGGTACCGCCCCAGCAACCAGATCGTTTCCTGCCGGATCCTTTCCACCTGTAATCTCGAATGTGTAAGATGTCGTGCTATTGAAGTCATTGTGTGAATAAGTGGCTGTGGTGTTACCTGCGCTCCACACAACATTCCATCCTCCAGGATCGGGTGTGCAGGTGTAGGTTACAGAGGAGGTGTTCATATCCTCGTTAAAAGTCACAATCACATCATCAGTTATTAGCACATCGATTGTGTCGTTCGAGGGAGAAGTCGAACTTATTTCTGGTCCTATCACATCCTCGGTGGTAAATGACCAGGGATTTGGAACAGCACCTGCAACCAGATCATTGCCTGCCAAGTCCTTTGCTCCTGTGATCGTGAATATATATGAAGTTTCACTGTCAAAGTTATCATGGGAATATGTAACAGTCTTGTTACCATTGCTCCAGGAGGGAGTCCATCCACTGGGATCAGGGTTGCATGTAAAGGTCACAGAAGATGTGTTCATCTCCTCACTGAAGTTGACCACCACATTGGCGGTTATGAGGACATCCACAGCCCCGTTTAAGGGAATTGTCGAGGTGATCTGTGGCTCTTCGACATCTTCTGTTGTGAATTCCCAGGGATTTGGAACTGCTCCGGCTGCCAAATCATTACCTGCCAGGTCTTTCCCACCAGTGATGTTGAATGTATAATTGGTTTCGCTGTCAAAATCATTATGGGAATATGTAGCAGTCGTGTTACCTCCACTCCAAACTACATTCCATCCACTAGGATCAGGAGTACAGTTATAGGTTACAGAGGAGGTGTTCATTTCCTCGCTGAACGTCACAACAATATCGGCGGTAATCAGAACATCGATGGAACCATTAACAGGTGATGTAACGGTTATATTAGGGGGAGTTATATCCTCGGTAGTGAATTCCCAGGGATTTGGAACTGCTCCTGCAACTAGATCATTTCCTGCTATGTCCTTTGCCCCTGTAATCTCGAATGTGTATGTGGTCTCACTATCAAAGTCATTATGTGAATATGTTGCTGTTTTATTACCTGCACTCCACACAACCGACCATCCTCCAGGATCAGGTGTGCTTGAGTAAGTGACTGTGGTATCATCTATTGCTTCACTGAATATCACAACTATATTCGCGTTTATTGCAATACCAGTTGAGCCATTTATAGGTGTTGTGGAAGTTATATTTGGGGGATCTGCATCCTCGGTACTAAACAAGAACTGGTAATCTATATGTAATTTGTTTTCCAGCAGATCTTTTGCATCTGTGGATACGTTGACTTCATATGTTGTTTCAGAATCTAATGTGACAGATGGCTCAAAAGTCATGGTTTTATTGTCATTGCTCCATGAAAAGTTCGTGGGTGTCAATCCCCCTGACATGGAAGTTGCATTTTCTGCGGCGGATCTATTCATTTCACTGGAGAATGTTATTGAGATTTGGGGAGTAACTGAAACATTTTGTGTTCCATTTGCAGGGATTGTACTCTCTATTATCGGCGCACTGAGATTAATAGGCATCATAAGGGGATAAAAATCCTTGCTGCCTCCTCCTGGTACATCATGGGGAGTATCGCCTATGCCGTCACCATCTCCATCAGAACCAGTATAATCGCTCCACCAATTGCCCTCCATGCCATCATCCCA
>CP070751.1:1840065-1842015 GCA_020348445.1 Thermoplasmata archaeon | reverse complement strand
ATAGGCAAAATTGGGATTTGTAGTGACAAAATGGAGACAACGTGTCACCTGGAAATCAGGGTGTATTTAAGCTCCTGAAAGAGGTGGATTTTTGAAGGATTCTGGTATTTTTGCAGTACGTAGGAAGGATGACTTGTGGTATCAATCGCGTAAGATTTGCCCTTGGTGTCAGATACAATTGATTGTTACAAAGTGGGTGATTTTTTCCTTATAAAAACATTAGATATATCATGAAGCCAAGGTAAACCAAAATCCATATTTTTGCAGCAAGCTCAAATTTCTGATACGTCATTTTCCTTAATATTTTATTACTTAACATAGCAGAAACAGGTAAACATATAAATACCAGACCTATTCCGGATAAAACGTCGCTTAAATAATGTGCCCCTAAAAATATCCGTGAGAAACAAATCATTAATGCCACAAAGACTAAAATACATTTTACCAAAGTATGGAAATGCCCTTTGTATTCTGCATAAAAAAGAAAGGGCAGGACGAGTGCCACGCTTTTAGTTGAATGGCCGGAAGGGAACGAAGGAGAGCCCGAACGAGTAAAGAAGCTCAGCTCATTTGCATATTCCTGAATCGGACGAGTACGATTAAATATTTCTTTTAGTATGTCTCCGGATATACCGGCGACGGCAAAAGAAAAGATTATCAATAGAAATACCTGTCTTGACTTTTTCAAATTAGTAAATTTCAAAGATAGTGCCAGAAACAACATATATATAAACACAATGACTGGCATCCCGTATTGTGTAAAGAACCGATTAATTGCGACCATGCCGTCACCAAAATTAGAATTATTTAAGGCAAATAAAATGAACTTGTCTACTTCAACTTGAAACCACATAAAAAAAGAGATACTCCAAAACATTAAGAAAACAATAATAAAACAAATCCATTGTTTTCTGGATGTTTTTATCAAATCAACGTGGGATAAATTGAACCGGTCATCTTCACTCAAAACTTAACTCCTTCTTATCTGTTCAATAATAATTCCCTATAATGATTAAGCCGGGCAGCAGGTGCTTATCAGAAAACCGCTATAGTATTTGACTGGATGCCACCCTTCGATTTACAGTTGGTGACAATAATAAATAGAAAGAACGATGAAATCAACGGCAATATTAATAACACTATGAGAGGTGTTTTTCCCCTGAAATATATAGCTTGCCCCTACCGAAAATTCGGTCCTTCTTTGTTTTTTCCTTTGTCTGAAGGATATCTTTGTAAACCACCCGCGCTCCAAGCACAATATCCTAACTGAACTGTCTACGACGCACTCCTCTCCAGCAGTGAGCCGCTATGATTGGATGTGCGGCGTTCTGGAGAAACTGCGAATGAATTCATAGATCCAAACCGCCGAAAAAAGAGCGGCCATAACGAAGACCGCATAGCTCTAGTCGCTAAATTGATGACTCCTCATTTAAGTTAAATTGCCATAAGTAAATTTAATCATTTTACTAAAAAAATCTTCCACTTCACTTTTCCCCTGAGAGCCTTCTCGGCAGTACCATAAGCCATCGACATACCCAAACCAAAACAGTGAATGTTCTCACAACGAGACCTTTGTCATCCTATGGGTATAGCCAGGTTCATAGAATCTTAGCCCTACAATATTACCAAAACGATCACGAATGAATTCAATAGATAGCTGATCATCAAGCCGGAAGTACCATCTTCCCCTCTCCGTAAGAGGATCCTTGAGTTCAAGGATGAATAGACTGGGGATATCAAATCCGAGGTGCTCATTGTGGATAAGGATGGTGAACTCCTCACCCCTCGAAGCCGCAGATTCTGAAATATAAGTGCCAAGATAGGGACGGTATTTCTCAACTATTTCTGGGGGAGGGGCATATTCAGGATTAACAAGAAGCCTGTCAAGATCTGTCTCAAGCCTTACGCCTGTAACCTGACCTCTTGATTGCGTGAAATAGAAAATCATCA
>CP070751.1:1838006-1839965 GCA_020348445.1 Thermoplasmata archaeon | reverse complement strand
TGAGCCGGCCCATATTATTTCACCTATAATTAGGTTGTTGACAGTCATAGGCGCTGCGAGCATTCCATCATACACTTTTTCAAACTCCAAGCGAATGAACGTGCCGAAGCTACATTCGAATGCTGAGGTAAACATCGCGGTGGTAACCAGCAGGCCCGCGCCAAGGAACTCAATATATTTAACTCCCCCCATCGGCTCGGTAATATATTTTCCCAATCCGAGCCCGACACCAACCAGGAAAATCAGCGGTTCTAAAAAAGGTGGAAATCCATTACTCAGGAGGTTCTTTGTATATACGCGCATGTGTCGATACCAAACGCCGTAGAGTCTTAAATGGAGTGGTGGATATCTGAGTGTATTACTGTCTGTCATTAAGCTGTCTCCCTGTTAATCTCAAAAATACGTCCTCGAGATTTGTCTGTCTTATGAGATAATTACCGGATTCGAGATAAGATGCAGCTAAGTTTTTAAGCATATCTATATTATTAGAGTAATATCGCATAACATCAGGCCCAACATCTGCCCTGACATTACTCAAGAGCACATCGTTCTGAATTTGCTGGCCGGATTCAGCGTCAAGAATATCAATGACATATCTTTCTATATTCTCTTCTAATAAATTTTCTGGTTTACCCTCCGCAATCTTTTGGCCTTTGTGCATGATGAGCAGGCGATCGCAAAGCTGGAATGCCTCTTCCATATAATGTGTTGTCAGCAGAACTGTTGTTTCCTGTTTCTGTAATTGACGGATTTTGTTCCAGATCAAATGACGCACCTGCGGATCAAGGCCGGTGGTTGGCTCATCGAGAATCAACAGTCTTGGTGAATTCAAAAGAGCTCTGGCTATTACAAGTCTTCTTTTCATGCCGCCAGAAAGCTCTTTGATTTTAGAATCGGCTTTTTCAGAAAGTTCAAGAAAATCAAGCAAATATTCGATTCGTTGTTTGGAAACTTTAACCGGCATATTGTAGAACCTTGAATAAATCATCAGATTCTGTATGACGTTCAATTCGTCATCTAAATTGTTTTCCTGCTGGACTACGCCTGAGAGATATTTTATAGCAAGTTCATTTTCAGCGGGGTCGTATCCGAAGATATCCATCCGGCTGTCGTAATTTTTATCCCTCAAACATTTGCCATAGACCATCTTCATGGCCGTGGTTTTACCTGCGCCATTTGGACCTAAAAAGCCAAAACAGCAGCCTGCTTCAACCGAAAAACTCAGTTCGCGTACAGCCTGGACCTTGCCGAAGCTTTTACTGACATTTCTGACGTTAATTACTTTTTTTGCCATATCTACTAAATATTTTCCATCATAACACTTCACTGATACTGCCAGATCTCTCAATACGGCTAAAATACCACATCTGTGCTAAAATTGCAGCTATTTCTGAATCGCTCCTTATAAATGCGCGCCAACAACCGCTGATAGCGAACGTGAGGAAACAGTGGCTTAACATTCCAGCAGTCGCTCAATGGTGATGTGATTATCAGGACAGGATATCCACATACACTTTTCATTTACACTTTTGGCGGTTGTTTTTAAACAGATGACAGAATGTTGAAAACTTATTAAGATGCTGCAAAGAACAGGAAACCTATAGAAATCCGTATAATGGAAATCGAGGATTCAATGATAAAACAACCAACTTCTAGAACATGTTTTTTGTGTGGTCGTGATAATAGCTATGGGCTTAAAATGGTATGGTATAATAATCTTGATGCAAACCAGGTTGAAGCAACCGTGACTATACCCGAACAGTTCAACGGATATCCCGGAATAGCACATGGTGGAATTGTCGCTGCGATCTTAGATGAAACCTCCGGTAGAGCCGTCATGTTGGATGGCAATTTTGACAATCTGTTTGTTACCCTAAGGTTGAACATCATGTACAGAAAGCCGACGCCAACTAATACTCCCCTAAAAGCAGTTGGCTGGCTGGAGCACAAAGGGACTAG
>CP070751.1:1835947-1837906 GCA_020348445.1 Thermoplasmata archaeon | reverse complement strand
TCTGTATAAGTTTCCATCGGCCCTCCTGTTTAATAAGTGCGTATTGATGATTATTCACCACATCAATGATTTCTGAGGCCGTACATTTATCCAGGCTGTAGGTACAAACGGCCAACATCCTATGACCGTCTATGATATGATTGATAGTTGCTTCATAATCCGAGAAATCTTTCCATTCTTTCTTTTCAAGCCAGAAAGTATTTCCACTCAACCTTAGGCCATCGAATCCTTTTTTGAGAGCCTGTTTTTCTTTTTCGATCCATTTGCTCAAGACCTTTTCGGAATCGAACTTCCCTGACTGAGTGTACCACTGACGAAAGTCATATATTTCTAGCTGTCCCTTTTTGATAAACTCATCCGAGTTTTTTAACTTCCCTTTTAAGGCTTTTTTTGCTGCTTCACCATTCAAGGATCCTGAAGTCACCCACACGCAGGATTCATTGCTCTTTAATCCTGCTGTAAAATAGGGAACTAAAATTTCGATCAGGTCTTTTTTTGTATGGTAAAACTGACAGAAATGTTTACCCCAGGAAATATGGCCGATGATATCGATTCCTGAATTTCTAAGTTTATGGCCCATTTCTATCTCATTTGAGGTCAGGGATAAATCCTAAAACAAAAGGAATGGATTAAATTCTATTATTGGATAGAATTTTGAAAAGTCCTTTTTTTATGTGATTTATTCCCTTTTAGCTCTCTCTGTGTATAGCATAGAAATGAGATGTGGTCAATATCTAAATAGGAAACTGGTGTTCCAATCAATACTCCTGTCAGAGTAACCCTAGGTGTTTCAATCGAGTGAGCCATACAAAAGTCCATGTCCTTTCTTACTTATTCATTTATCCCTCCCTTTACTATTTTTATTTAAACTCCCGAACAAGGGTGGATTTCTGCGTATAGATTTCCGGTCAGTGATTCGGTTAGTAAAATCAGACTAAAAATCAGCTTAAAATGACTTAATCTGACTTAATCTAATTAAACAGACCAAAATCCCAAATAAATTGTAAGTTGTTGATTTGGATGCAAGAACAGCAGTAATTTGTGGCACGCCTGGCAGGATTCGAACCTGCGACCTAAGGATTATGGATTACTCGCTTTATGATTGTGAGCGACAGAGGAAATCCTGGTTTTTCTGAGGTAAAAGACTCCCTCACTTTTAGTCAACATTAGCCAAAGTTAGGCGATTTTAGTCAAATTCTAACACACAGTGAGTGATCAATAATTACATTTGACATCAAATTCTCTCAATGCTATAAGTCAGAGCAATTGTTTAGGGATAAAATGAGCCCAAAAACAAAGGGAGAATTTCTGCTGAAATCTAAAGAGAGTGTTTTCGTCCAAAAATTAAAATGCCAAAAGGAGGGATTAAATGAAAAAATCACTTTTTCAATTCATCACAATCATTCCTTTAGCCCTGTTACTTTGTCTGACTTTTAGTTGCCAAACGCTAACTGAAAAGGCAGAAACCGAAGCGGGAGCATTATCAGATGAGGATGTGGCGGCGATTAAAACAGCGCACGATGCTATTTTGCAAGCGACGTTGGCTAGCGATTTGGAAGCAACCCTAGAATTCTATACCGAGGATGCAATCTTGATTATGGAGGGGATAGTTGTCGAGGGGCGAGAAGCATATAAGGAGACTTTAAAGGCTCTCAGTAAAGCATCTACGACCTTCACGGCAGCCAACATAACAATTGCGGAAATTGATGGGAGATATGACCTTGCCTTTGTCCGGGGAACATCTTCTACGACAATGAGAAGGGAAGGCGTACCCAAGCCCATCCAACGCACTGGGAAGTTCATAGAGATAATGCGAAAAAAAGATGACGGCTCGTGGCTCATCTCAAGAAGTATTGTCGCTATAGACTAGCCGCTTGAATAGTGATGAATGAGCAACCCGGAATGGAGCTTAGGCCGAAGGTAGAGGAGAAATATATTGAAAAACAAAATCGTTTGGCT
>CP070751.1:1833880-1835847 GCA_020348445.1 Thermoplasmata archaeon | reverse complement strand
CTACGATGTGAAAGTCAAGGCTGCTGATTTTGCCGACAATTCTGTCGAGAAAAAGGCCCATTATGAGGGGACCTTCGAGAAGGTGGCCAAGTTCCTTGCCTCGATGCTGCAATGGCTTGCAGATACTATAGCGGCGGTTGTGCAGGCTATTTTGGATGCGCTGGCGTTTTTAGTGGATTTGATACTGGCTGCGATAACAGCGATGATTAATACTGTTTTAGAACCAGTTGTTGATTCATTTAATGACTGGTTAGATGGAATTAAAGACACTTTTATTAAATTTGGAGATGAAGTATGGGAAAACTCTCACTCAGAAGGAGATGTTTCAGAAACAACTAAGGACAATTTCTTCCACTCGATTACTGAAGGTACATTTATGATAATCCTTGATGTGATTTATATAGTAATTGTAGCAGCTATTACTATTTTTGAAGTAATTGCTTCGATAGTAAGTGGAGGGGCATTTGCAGTTATAAGTGGATTAATTGTCCCTCCAATTATTACTGCATTAAGTAGTTTTAGTTCAGATTCACTAAGTGATTCTGAAGAAGAATGTGGAGAGGATTTTAGTGGGGGTTTTATTCCATATGTGAATGGTATAGTAATAACAGCATACATGAATTCAGATACATACGAAGAAATGGATATAGCAGCAAGAGGTTTAGTACTTTCGATTATGAATATTCTCTCAACATATTTTGCAAAGAAATTTGCTGATAATTTAATAGTAAAATACTTTGAAGAACAAGGAGGAGGGGGGGATGCAACGCTAAAGAAAAGAGTAAGTTGGGCTTATACATGGGATGCATTTAATTGGGCAATTGCATCTTTTGCTTTCGCTCTCATTTATGCGGCTGTGGCTCCCCTATGGCATGGTGGAGGAGATTTCGCGATATCATTTATAGGGTGGTTATGCGGTTTTGTTAGCCTAATATATGGTGGTATGGCTATCTTAAATGATAGAAATTTAGTATCATATTTAGGAATTGGTGTAGGAGTGTTTATCTTTCTGCTTCAAACAGTTCTAATGATAGCAAGTTTTACATAGCTCCAAAATAATTCCAAGGTTGAAATACTATGAAGAAATCAAATAATATAATTAAAAATGATAAAAAAAAAATCCTATATAAAGAATACAAATTTAATTATGGATCATTGATAAATAATATACTTCCCATCTTATTAATTTTTTTTATTGCATCTATTATTATATTTTTCGTGACATTAAATATATTTATATTGATTCCTATAATCTATCTCTACATTTTTATCATCATTCTTTTTCTTTCAAACAAAGTAATTTATTTAACAATTTATGAAGATGGAATAAATTTTCCTCAAGTATTTTTAAATCGTCTAAAAAAAGAAAAATTCTTACATTTAAATGAAATAATACAGATTTCAGTTGATGACATAAATAGATCCCTTGTGATAAAATTAAAATCTGGGAAAGAATATAATTATAATAATTCCTCTTATTTCAAGACAGATCATATTTATGCAATAATAAAAGAAGTTTTTCAAAAGTATAAACATATAGAATTTATTGAGCCAAAAAATTGAAAATTTCTATTTGAGACCCCGTAACAAGCCCCTTCTTATTTTTTATTTAAAAATGGAGTGAAATTTAAGCATATTTATTCATCCAGACTATGATTGAATCGATACCTCCTGAGATCGAGGAGGTCGAGTTAGATGTAGAGGTTGACGGGCATGGTTGGGCTAAACTTGTTGTGAAGGTTAAGGTCTCTGATGATGCCGGAATAAAAAGCATAAAGGTCACATATGATGGTAGAACTCATACTGCAACCGAGTGCGGCGATTATTACAAGACAGACTTTGGCTTGGGCTGGAATCCCATAGGAACATGGTGCAGCTACGATGTGAAAGTCAAGGCTGCTGATTTTGCCGACAATTCTGTCGAGAAAAAGGCCCATTATGAGGGGACCTTCGAGAAGGTGGCCAAG
>CP070751.1:1831790-1833780 GCA_020348445.1 Thermoplasmata archaeon | reverse complement strand
GGTTGTTTTGAACAGATGACGGAATGTCGAAAACTTGTTAAGATGCTACAAAGAACAGGAAACCTGTAGAAATGCGTATAACGGAAATTGAGGTTCCAATGATAAAACAACCAACTTCCAGAACATGTTTTTTGTGTGGTCGTGAGAATAACTACGGGCTCAAAATGGTATGGTATAACAATCTTGAAGCAAACCAAGTTGAAGCAACCGTGACTATACCCGAACAATTCAACGGATACCCCGGAATTGCACACGGTGGAATTGTCGCTGCGATTTTAGATGAGACCTCTGGTAGAGCCGTCATGTTGGATGGCAATTTTGACAATCTGTTTGTTACCCTAAGGCTGAACATCATGTACAGAAAGCCGACGCCAACTAATACTCCCCTAAAAGCAGTTGGCTGGCTGGAGCACAAAGGGACTAGAGGTATGAAAGTCGCATCAGAATTACTGTTACCCGATGGGACAATTAGCACGGAATGTAAAGCGGTTGTCGTAAGACCAACTGGGGAGATATCTAAGAGTTGGGAGCATGAAAGGAAATTCTGGCGAGTGGAAAATGATTAATGGTAGTTCGCAGGATGGTAAGGCCTGATGAAATTGTCGATGTCAGAGAGAGCGGTAAAATGCCAGGATTCTTCGAAAAGTCACCTCTTTTAGGAGCTGGAAAACACCCTGATTTCCAGGTGACATTGTGTCTCCATTTTGTCACCACAAATGTCAATTTTGCCTATATCGAGTCCGAATAAATGTTAATTTTTTGAGCAAATACAGATATTTTTGATAATTTTTTATGTGTAATCGGATTAAGTATACGGGTGAAAGAAATGTGTCAATCATGTAATTCTTTTGGGATTTCGGTTATAATATAGCATTAAGAAGTAGAGTAGAGACAAGGAGTTTGTGTACGGTTCTCACTTACCAGAGAATGATATACAGAATGACGAGATCGCTACAAACGCGTACCGACACCGAGTCTCATCTGTTGCAGTGTAGCATGATTGGGAATCCGAACAAGTGATGGGCTTAATATGAGGAAAAGCAACATGCAAGGAAAAATGACCGCATGGAATTTGGCTTGCATGTCATTTGTCGTGCTCGTCATAGTAGAGGTCTTATTGGCACAATCAGCCCATCATACTATCACTGAGCAGAGCAAGCATATCCCAATTGCCTATAACGTCGATGTCGTTGTTGTCGGTGGGTCCAGCGCGGGAGTAGCAGCGGCATGTGAGGCACGAAGAAGCGGCGCCAGTGTCTTTCTTATCTCTCCCAGGCCCTATGTGGGTGTGGATATATGTGCTCACCAACGTTTGTGGCTGGAACCAGGAGAAGAACCCAGCTCGGAATTGGCTATAGCTGTCTTCGGTGACGGTCGCTGGGCAACACCCCTTGCCGTAAAGAAAGCTATGGACGAAGCTCTGCTGAGAAGGGGCGTGCCATATTTGACAGGATGCTATGCGACGGAAATTCTGTTTGATGAGGAAGGAAATGTCGCTGGAATCATCATGGCAAATCGTAGCGGCCGACAGGCTGTTAAGGCAAAAGTCGTCATCGATGGAAGCCGTCATGCTGTGCTTACCCGCCAAACGAACGCTGCGTTTAGAGGATTCAAACCAGGCAAGAAGACTTTCCAATTCGTCGTAGTTGGCAGTGAGATGCAACGCGGTGAGAATCTGTCCGGTCGTAAACTGGATGTTACATATGATAGTCCAACTACTAAGCGTGGTCGTGTTGTTAAGTATCCGGTTTATCAATACACAATCAGCGTTGATATGAAAGATGGAAGTCCCGCGTCCTTTGCTGCTGCTGAACAAGAGATTCGCAATCTCGTTGCTGGCAGCGATATGAAGGATTGCTCAGAAGTGTTGTATTTCATCCCTGATGACACAGTGGTTGCCGAATCACGGATTGATGATTCGTGGCCCGGGGCAAATCAGTGTGACCTCTCTGCATATCGACCGCGGAGTGTTTCACGTCTTTACGTTCTG
>CP070751.1:1829688-1831690 GCA_020348445.1 Thermoplasmata archaeon | reverse complement strand
CGTTGAGGCACATGTGTGGGCTGCTGGTCGGGCCGACGGGAAAGGATTTTCAGGACGGGAGTACGATAATCCGGGGAGCTTTTTCCTGCATGTGGAGGAAGGCTGGGTGTTTGTACCGGAGGGGAGACTGCCGGAGATTATCGCTTTTGGCAAATGGCTGTTTGGGCTTTCGGGGTCGAAGAGTCCGGGCAGCGGCTGAGTACTTGCCCTCCATTACAACATTGATTATTGATGAGTAAGAAATACAGCCAAAGAGAACACAGAGAATTCAATAATATTTAACCACGGTTTTCACGGATTACGCGGAGGAATTATCAATTCAATGGCTTGTGGAATTGATTGAATTTCCGAAACTTTCTGTTGAATTTAGACAGGCAATCGGTAGAATGGGTGTTGAGATACGGCCAGCTTTGACGACAACAACCAAAGCAGAAAGAATGAAATCGATACGCTCTTGGGCCTTGGGAGACAACATGGGACTTCTTATACATCGAAAACTCGTATCACAAATCAAGAATTGGAGGTGGTGTGCTTTTGCCATTTTTCTGACTCTGTTCTGTGTGATTTGTTTCATATTGGGAATCATCTACAATACTTACTACACCCTGCTAGAGAGACTGCACTTTTCAGTTGATATTCTCAGCCTATTAGCTCTCTGGGGATTAGGATTACAGAAGCGAATTCTTAGTCGTCTTTTCTGGCGGATCCTCTTCTTTATTCACGCCTTGCTATGTGTTTTATGTCTCATCTATGGCACGAAATATGACCTGCCACTCATGTGGTGTGTTATCATTCACGTCGCTGATGCCATGATTCTCATACCGTATTGGATAGGGTTGTTCATATACGCATTTCGTTCCAAGCATATTTGGGGAGAAGCAGGGCATAGACCAAAAGCAGTTTCTATGGTGTATTCACAGTACAAATGGGTAAGAAGGAAGAGATGGTTGGAGTTTCTTAAGTTTCCTGCCATAGTAGCCTTGATCATCTTGTGCCTGACATTTATTCCCATGATTATTCGTAATAATCGAGTCTGTTACCCTGAAGGATGTCCACCCCAATTCAATGAGCATATGTTCAGATACAGACGCACTACAATCCCCCAACTTCAGGAGTACGAACGGTTGTTCCCTAAGTACCTTTTCGTATTTGATTTCAACGATAATGAAATAGTCCTCGACGCAAATGGCACAGGGGATTATATCGTCGAACATGATCCGAACTCACTAGTACGATGGCGTTTGTCTGCTGGTCTGCACAAGCGTTATCTGGTCGTCATGGAAACCGACATAATCTTTGCTGAAATAGACCCTGAGACAGAAGAGATCATTTCACCCGGCTCTCATGATGAGCCTGTTTTCAGCCTTTGGGAGGTCGACTCTATTTCCATTTACCCACAATTAGTGCTGTTTGGAGAACGCCACGCTTGGGCAGAACGTGAAAAGGTAAAAACCTTTAACAATGATGAATGGAAGGAGCTGGTCAAAGCAGATGGAGACTTTAGTGTTTTGGGAATCGAGCTGAAAAAGGATGATCCGATACCAGACTTCGAATTAGCTTTTCGGAACAATCAGTGATACTCTCAAGCTAATCTTGTAGATCATGATGGATGAGTAGAGAATCCGAACGTCCAATGTCGAAGTGCAGATGCGCGGGATGTGGGGGGAGGGGGAAAATCAAAGATTAAAATGTAAAATGCAAAATTGTGGAAGCCATTCGGGCAGAATTTTATGTGTTGACCCCCGGCTTGTGGTTGCGCAGGAGTTCACCCTGAGGGCAGGCGGGAAATACGGGTTTTTTGGGAGTATTTTTTTTTGACTTTTTCTTTCTTTTACGCTATTTTATCTAACCAAAGACGGAAACACCCAGGGGCGCAATACTTCCTCGAATCGTCAGTATGTCATTCTTAGCGCAGCTGAAGGGTCTCGTTTTTATATTTGTATCTTTGAACATTTGAGAATTCAAATGTCAGGTAGACGCACGAGATTATAGAAAGTTGGGC
>CP070751.1:1827585-1829588 GCA_020348445.1 Thermoplasmata archaeon | reverse complement strand
GGGAGCAGATCAACAACCCGGGAAGAGGAGATGTGAAGCTCGTCCCCAACAGCTGCTTTACAGCCGAATTGAGTGTGACCATGTCCGTTCCGGAATGGGGAGGGAAAGATCTGCGTCTCTCCCTCGAACAAGATATCGTTTTCACCCGGGACGGTGTTGCCTTTTTGGATGGGAGGCAGACACAATTTCATCTCATCAAGTAGCCAGAAGCGAATAACTCAATCCGCTCCTTTGGGGATCTTTAAAACCAGCTGAGAAGGAATTTACTTTTTGATTCTCTTCCATCTTGTATGGGTAAGATTCAACTTAGAAGAGCATACAGGGATGGATGAAGCGACATCGGAAGATTTAGCCTTCCCGACTCAACCTCGAGGGAACCCGACGGAGTCGGGCCCGAGGACTGTTTGAGAAAGCTCAGGACAGTGGATTCCGAAAACACGCCACTTTTACCCCTACGAGAAACTTGGAGGGGGGACAGCTGCGCTTTCCCCCTTCCAACGCTCGCTTACTTACTCGCAGCTCAGTATTAACCTTATAGAACAAAAAAGATGATATCTATTAGGATTAATGATGGGCGATATTCGCTCTTCTTTCTTTTTCAACCCAGGGGAGCCAGGATTATAGGAGATTTGGATTCCATACCTGAAAAAGTTAAACATTTAGGGACAGTGCTTTATCTCGTATTCAACAATGAAGAATTTGTAGTTGTTGAATACGGTGTTTGTTTCATTTAGGATATATCTCTTATCTGATTCTGTTACTAGGAATTCCTGTATATGTTGTCGGCTTGGAAACCTAACACAGTTCTTCTCTATGCCGTATGTGACCCTCCATACCACAGCAGTTTCTAGATTACCCACAAACGTTTCAATATTTTTCTCTACATAATCATCAATAGATTCTGGTTCCCACTCTATTTGTATAATACTGCCGTCCTCCTCATAAATCCAAATCTTAGCAAAATTCCTATTCTCTTCGTTATTAGATTTGGGAGTCGCTTTAATTATCGTAGCCTTCTTTTTTTCTATACGTTTTTGCCCAATGATTTCGTAATCGAAGTAGTCTTGCCAATATCGACTTAAAAATCCTACTGGACCATAAATTATATATTTAGATTTAGACTTTACTTCCAATTCAGCATTCTCTTTATGCATTTCCTTTCCATTCTTTTTAAGGAGTATTCGCTGCTCACTTAAATCTTCTCCTTTTTTATTTAATTGATAGTCATATAAATAAGAGTTACTTCTTGTTCTTCGTATCCTAAGACCCAAAGGAACTTCTTCCTGTCCATAAATCGTGGTTCTTGTAACAATGGCTACGCTATAGAAGTTTGCTTTATCTCTAATCTCCTCCTGACACACATAGAAAAGGGCAATACTTTTAACCCTCTCACAATACTTTGCTGTTTTATTCAAAATTTCACTTAATTTTGCTTCGTCTGCTTGGGAACACATAAGAGATGTTCTTTGTGGGGTGACAAATAGGAATATTAGAGCCATTAATAAGAGTAGATTTTTTTTCATTAGTTCCCCTTCATAATGCGAATCGCCTTGCCTCTATATTAGCAATTTTTATGCCAACTGCTAACAGATTATTATATGAATTCTGACATATTTTTCTGTCCTATTCAACGGACAAGTGTAAATGTGAAAGGACAGCCTTCCTCTCATCTAGCCGTGGTGAAACACAATGTATTAAAGATCATCTAATTATGGGATTTGATGAGTATTTCTTGAGGGCGGAGGTGTTAGGGGAGTAGGAGTGTCAGTGCCTTTTTTATTGTGGGGTCAATATACGCGCAAGGTAACCAAGTCCAGCACTGAATGGAAGAGAAGCTACTTTTTTAACCTGGCCAATATCCGAGAACAGAGAGAACCTTTATCACTGCGCCCGCAGCCACCACTAGAATGGCTATAACGAGAATGATATTCCAAGCCCTTCCTTTGATTCCCCGGTTGACTTCCTCCCCAAGATAACTCTTCTTATTCTGGAGAATAAAAAAA
>CP070751.1:1825466-1827485 GCA_020348445.1 Thermoplasmata archaeon | reverse complement strand
TGATTGATGTAGGAGCCGATTTTGTTGCCGACCACGATGCCCGAAACAGCGGACATTTCGGCGCCCATAAGTATGTCTACGGCTCCTATCACGCTAACCGCTATTTCCGGCAAAGAGGTTCCTATTGCCACAACCGTTAACCCTATGAACAAGTGCGAGATCCCAAAGTGGCGAGCCATGTTCTCGAAACCTCCTACGGCTAGTTGGGAGCCTAACCAAAGCCCTAATAAACCGAGCGCCAAAAAGATGAGCGGTTCCATCATCTACATCAAACCACCATATCACGCGTTTGAACATACACCTCAAAACCTTAATTTAAATATTTATATCAATTAGAAAATTCGAATTAAATCGTCTGCGTGAGTTGAAGGGGAAAAACGGCAGGACTTTTCATTAAGAGTTATTTCGCAAGCAAGTGGAGATGTCTCCAGCAAACTCCCCTCTTTTTGAATAGATTTTAATCCCAAACCCAAACCTGAAATATCATGTAAGGACAATTTTCTACCGGATGTGATTGAATTATGGAGGATGTTCAAATAATCCTTTCAGGATTGTGGGTAGCTCTGATGTTAACTTATCTTTTAGGTGATGTCTTGCGAATATTTGCCGGTGACTTCACAGCGGGACAGGTAGAAGGCACGAAATTCACTCAGCCAATGTTAATGTTAATGGCAACGCTAATGTTGCTTCCAATCGTTATGGTTGTCCTGTCCCTAACGTTACAGTATCCTTTGATTCGTTGGGTAAATCTCATTGTGGCCATAGGCTTGTTTATTTTTAACCTTGCTGGAGTGCGTACATACCCTGGAGCTTATGACAAATTCCTGATAATTGTTGGACTCGTATTTAATGTATTGACTGTTTGGTATGCATGGAATTGGCTCTAAAAAAGAAGTTTAGAGAAAGATGAAAATGAAAGCAATAGTCCACGAAAGATACGGATCGCCTGAGAATGTTCTCAAATTAAAGGATGTAGAAAAACCTGCTCCAAAAGACAATGAAGCCCTCGTAAAAATTCATGCCTCATCCATATGTTGGGCTGACAATGCCACAATAACCGGTAAGCCATTTCTTGTACGTTTAACGAGTGGTCTTCTAAAACCAAAACACATGATACCTGGAATAGATATTTCCGGAAAAGTCGAAGCAGTTGGCAAGAATGTGACCCGATTCAAACCAGGCGATGAGATTTTCGGGGATATAGGTGATTTTGGTTTTGGAGCCTTCGCTGAATATGTATGTGCACCAGAAGATGCGTTAGCATTAAAACCAGTTAACATGTCTTATGAGGAAGCAGCGGCTGTACCACAATATGCAGTTGTTGCTTTGCAGGGTCTCCGTGATAAAGGACAGATACAACAAGAACAAAAGGTTCTGATTAATGGAGCATCAGGTGGTGTAGGTACATTTGCTGTGCAGATTGCCAAATCCTTCGGAGCAGAAGTTACTGGCGTGTGTAGTAGCAGAAACTTAGATATGGTACGATCTATTGGGGCAGACTATGTTATTGATTATACTAAAGAAGATTTCACAACAACCAGGAAAAAATATGATTTGATTCTTGATATTGTGGCAAATCGTTCCATTTTTGACTATACCAGTGCATTGAGTCCTAAAGGCAGTTATGTTGCAGTTGCCTTTAAAGCGAGTGTTATGTTTGTTGGTCCATTGATTTCAATGACAGGAAGTAAGAGGTTGATTCAACTTTCTCATAAGCCAAACTTTGAAGATTTGATCTTTATGAAGGGGCTTATTGAATCTGGTAAGGTTGTTAGCATTATAGATAGACAATATTCGTTTAGTAAGGTCCCTGAAGCTGTCCGATATTTCAATGATGGTAATCCTGCTGGAAAAATTGTAATAAAAATCGAGAATAAGAATAATAGCAGAACCTAAGCATTCTCAAGAAACCAACAAATTTTCGCTCCAAAATCCAAACCAATATGTTTGTTTCACTCTTTATTCGGCTAAATATCCATAATTTAAGCTTGATCTGTCAAAATAAACTGCTTGGCGGGC
>CP070751.1:1823335-1825366 GCA_020348445.1 Thermoplasmata archaeon | reverse complement strand
ATCTGCTTCTACTGACTCGGACGGAACTATTCAAAGTTATGTGTGGACTGAAGGCGGGACCCAGATTGCCACGGGCGTGAGCCCGAGTGTGACACTTTCTACCGGTCAGCATACAATTATGCTTACGGTTACTGATGACGATGGAGCAATGGATACGGATACGGCAACAGTTACAATCAACGAACCCGCAAACTCTAGCACTTGGAAGCCTCCAATAGGCATACCAAGACCTGAGTTTGGTATTGAAGAAAGTTACAGAATGTATGATGATCCTTCAAATAGAAATCCTGCTTTGACTTATACTCAGAATTTTGAAGGAGGTTATTATACTCATTATGTTGATAACTCTGACCCTGATGCTACGAACACCGACAATCCCTATGGGACCGAGAGCGTGCCGAGGAATACAATCCCAAGGGATTTGCCTGCTGGAAGTGTGGTTGAGATTCATGGTGGGATTTCTCAACCATATAGGCAAAGCCAGAATGGATTATACCAGATTAAGATTATTGCAAATGGTTCAGAAGAAAGGCCAATTTTCTTTAGGGGTTCGAGTCTAAACAATAAACCCATATTTGATATGGATATCCAGGTTCAAGGACAATATATAATAATTGAAAATATTTTCTTAGATAGTATTAGTGAGAGACATGATGTTAAGCTTGCAACTAGGCAAGATGGTGTACACCAGTCTCTTAATCATGCGGCTATCCGACATTCTGAATTTAATAGAAGACTTCGTACAGGAGGTTCACAAATTGGTATTGGGACTAGTGGAGATAATTCTGTTTTTAACATAGTGATTTATAATAATAGCATTTATAATGCAGGGGATTGGCAACTCCCTCCTGAATTTGGAGATTCAGATGGTCAAGGAATTGGTGTTGATCCGCAGGCAGAGCATGTTTGGATTCTGGACAATGAAATCTATTATTGTTCTGGAAATGCAGTTCAAATAAATGGAGGCAACGATGCTCCTGTTGATTCTCCAAATTATATTTATATCGGCCGCAACAGAGTACATCATAATCGTCAGTCAGGTCTTTGGACAAAAGGGGCAAATGACGTTATTTTTTCTGAGAATATTTTGTGGGGGCATCGTTCTACTTCTGCAGGTGGCTGGGGCCACGGTGGAGGAATTGGGTGGCAGTATTATCCAAGAAGAGTTTGGGTTTTGTTTAATCATGTTTATGATAATAGCAAAGGGATTGCTACAGGGTCTGCAGGTGGCGAGGATTATTATATTATTGGAAATCGCATTTATGATATTTTGGAGGCTGGTATTAGATTTTATAGCAATCCTACTATAGACATTATTGGTAATACAATCTATAATGCTTTCGATGGGATTAAGATTGATGGAGGGGCGACAGCGCCATTTAATGCATATAATAACATTATTGCTAATGTTAGTAATAGACATATTGATGTAGTGGAAGGTGCTGCGAGTGATTTATCAATAGTGAATAATAATCTATTTTATCAGCAAGACGGAGCGATTAATATTTGGTGGGATTCATCAAGCTATGATCTTCTAGGATTTCAAGGAATAGGTAAAGGCATAAATTGTATAGAAGCAAACCCATTGTTTGTTGATGCCGCTAATAACGATTTCCATTTGCAGCCAGCAAGTCCGGCAATTGACAACGGAACATTAAGTGATGTTTATCAGACATTCTCTAATCTTTATGGCATTGATATTTCAGTTGATTTTGATGGCAGTCCTGTTCCCCAAGGCTTTGCTCCTGATATCGGGGCTTATGAATATGTTCTGGACCCTCAGTCGATACCATATAGTCAGGCGGTTCCGTATATGCAGGACTTTAGCCTGGGCAAGCCGACTGGCTCCCAAGGTTGGGAGTACTATTCGAACAATGAGGGGCGGATCGAGGTGGTGGGGGGGCGTCTGCGTATGGACGACACATCAGATAACAGCACGTTCTCTCAGAATGAGGCCATTTTGCATGTGGATCTGACGGGCAAGACCAATGTAACGCTGACGCTGGATCACTGGAGTTTGGGGGATGAATC
>CP070751.1:1821194-1823235 GCA_020348445.1 Thermoplasmata archaeon | reverse complement strand
AATTACCAACTATTTCTAAATGTAAAGAACACAGAATGGATAGAAGGCGAAGCAACATATACGAATGTCGATGTTGATGATGTTACCATTGGTTCAATAATTTGTACATCCGGTGATTGGGAAGAGAAATCTGTAGATCTTGGAGATTTGTCCGAAGGATTCCATTATATTAGAATATGGTTTGCTGCCGAGGAGCGACCATTCGGAGAGGAGGACGTCAATGTCGGGTGGGATTATATCAGATTAATTAAAGATCCCACAGAATGGTCAGACAATGACAATGATGGGATTGGAAATAATGATGATCCTGATGATGATAACGATGGTATGACTGATGTTTGGGAAAATGATAATGGTCTGAATCGTTTAATAAACGACGCAAATCAAGATCCCGATAATGATGGTTTAACCAATCTAGAAGAATTTAATTTAAATTCTGACCCTACAAACAATCCTGATTTATTTATCGAATTAGATCATATGACAGGTCATCAACCA
This sequence comes from Thermoplasmata archaeon, assembly GCA_020348445.1. Classification (GTDB taxonomy): domain Archaea; phylum Thermoplasmatota; class Thermoplasmata. The sequence continues at coordinate 1,822,737 of CP070751.1, read as the reverse complement.
CAAGCCGGAGTTTTAAATTATATTGTACAATATTTTAATACATTGGGTGTAACTGTGCATTTTGACAATGATGGTAATGCACTTACCCAAGGGAATGAAATAACTCAAGTAACTAACAATCAATTAACAAATATTGGGATTGCGAATCCAGATAGTCTAAGTCCAAACGAATGTTTGTTAATTGAGAATAACTTTCATAATTTTCCAGATACTCATGTATATGTTTTTTTTGGTCATTCTGAGAATTCACAAAATATTCCAGGGATGTCACATCCTTTTGCTGGGGCTTTCATTTTCCAGCAAACAATCATAAATCAGGCGAATACCAATGGTTGGAATGCTAATGATTATGAAAGATCGGTTTTGCTTCACGAATTAGGTCATTGTTTAAGCATTATTCGTTATGAAAACGATCCTACATTTCCAAATGGTCCTCGAGATGCAAACTCAGGAGATGTTAATGGAAATAACATTCAAAACTTCGATGAATTGTATTGTGATCAAGATCCTGGTAATGGATATGGAAACAATAATTGTGCGATGGCACGAGGTTCTGTAAATAATATTAATAATAATCCCATATATTGTCAAGCACATTGGGGTTTAAATAACCTTCAAGATAAATTTTCGGTAAACGGGGAATTGGGAATTTACAATTAAGATTAAAAATCCCCCACAGTTCAACCCCTAATCGCTCAAGCCTGCTACTCCGTGCAAAACCGTGCTTCTTTGAGATATGAACAGTCCCCACACCCTTTGTTACGATTCTCCATTACACTCCCAGCTGAGTATTGGTTTCTAAAATAGCTGTTGGTAGGGATTCGATAATTTTATCGACCCAAAATAAGGGCTGGGAGTGTGGGGAATTTGGTGGGAGGTTATAAAACCAGGGGAGTCGGGAGGATGTTTCGAGGGTAGGAAAGGGGGGAGGAGAAGGAGAGGATGGGGAGGGTGGGTTTGGATTACTGGAAGAACGAGTGGGATGGTGGGGATTTACAAGCAATTACTAGATGTTGTGGAGGGGTGAATCCGGTCATATGAACTGACTGAAAACGAGAAGGTTGTGGTGGAGGTTTTTTGAGGAGGAACAAAATTGATGGATTTTATTTAATAAAAAAAGGTGAGGAAAATTATTATGTTATCTTAAGAAACATAACCTGTCACAGTAAATGTCACAGTATATTGATCATCTATTTGCGTCAACCTTTGCGTCAACCTTTGCGTCAACCTACTTTAGGACATAGAAAGTAGCCCTACCAGTACCTTTTTGTTGGATTATATCGAGTTCAATTAATTTTTTCAGCTCCTTGTGTGCAGCCTGCCGAGTGATTTTAAACATTCCCTGTATCTCTCCGCTTGTTATTCTTCCGTTTCTGTGGATGAGCTCGATAATCCTCATCTGGTTTTCCGATAGGGCAATTTGCCCCTTTTTCAGCCTTTTCTGTTTTTCAATGGAAAGCTGCAGGACTTTTTCTTTAACCTTTGCAATCGATAAGAGTACTCCATCTGTAAAATACTCGAGCCAGCCCGTGATATCAAGGGT
>CP070751.1:1819047-1821094 GCA_020348445.1 Thermoplasmata archaeon | reverse complement strand
ATTCTTATGTCTTCTTCGGAAATTAACACAGCTACTTTTACTGCATTAGGCAAGTATCCAAGTTGATTAATCCTTATCCAGCTACCGGCATAAAGAGAATCAAACGTTGAAAATAGAATAAAAATACAAAGCAGCCTTTTTCGCATGATTTTAATATTTCTTGTCCAACTCAATGTCTCTAAAGTAATGATGAAAAAGCTCATCGTATTTATATAATCTGCCCCTGTTTTATGGCATAACCTTCATGAGAGTAATTCCACGAACTTCATTATTTTTGTACAGCAATCTCTTCGGTCGAACACCACCAACATCATGACACAACTACGCGAACTCAGTTGGTGTCATACACCACGCGCTGCTATATGGACGATAGTGATTATAAACCATTGTCCAACGATTCACAACATATCTCATCCCATCAATGTGCAAGAATATCTCATCGTTAAGCAACTCATCTCGCATACGGGCATTAAACGATTCAACATATCCATTTTCCCAGAGACTACCTGGCTCTTTAAATAGTGTATCAACGCAAGATTCTTCGAGAAAAGTCTTTACCTCAGAAGATGTAAACTCGTAACCATTATCGCTGGAAATGTAGGCAGAACACCCACGAACCGCAAACAACTACGTTGCCATTAACATACATTGTCATATTTTGGTTATCATAAACACCGACAACATAGAACCATAAATCATCAGCAAGGTATATTCTACTGGTGGTCGAAATAGTGTCATCATGAGCTTGGTCTGCTATGGGTCCAACCTTATTGCTTGAAATAGCTATGGCATAATTAAACGCCTTTTATTGTATTAATCCGAAAGATGCAGATGCGGTCGACTTCCTAAAAGGAAAGCTTAGTTCAGTAGATTTAAAAGTGCGTAATGATATTCTTTATGGCATTAGGGTCAATATTGACAAATTCTGGAACGTTTGCTGCCCAATCCGGAGCAGTCATATGCGATAATATAACTGGAGGACTGCTTCGGCCTTTATGGTCGATGTGGGTTAGGAACAGCTGTGTAAATGGCGAGTGGCGTTTAAAGGCGGATACGAGCCATCTAATATTAGGAGACCAGCTATGCCAGGAGTTCATTATTCGGTTGTCGCACAGCATCCTTCGAGATTCTCCGCCCCCTGCTGGAATGATATGCAATTTACTATCTGGCTGTAACATCATGAATGATTTTGCCTGACAATATACAATCCAATTGCCATCTGGTGAGTACTTGGGAAAGAAGTTGCTCATCCCGTTGTTCGATGCACCTGTCAATGGCTCGGCTATCCCGCCAGCCCCATCGTTGAAAGAAACCCGATATAAGTCATAACGGAAGCTATCTATTGTTTTTAAATACTCCAGACCTTCTTCAGGGGTCAGGAAATAATCATCTGTATCATATTGGTAGTCTGAAGCCTTTGCCCGGATGAAAACAATCGTTTTCCAATCTGGACTCCAACAGGGATTGCCTTGGACATATTCAGGGTCATCAGCACCGGACAGAGGATAATAAGTCTCATTCTTTCTGTCATAAACAACTAAAATTCCTCTGACAGGAAAGAAGAAGTCCACAAAGTTATTTTGAGTTATAATGAATAAATCGTTGACCATTCCCACCACGTATCACCCATTCGGTGATACTTGCGCCACAAAACCGTTTGTGTATTTATTGCTTTTCTTTTCATAATCATCCCACGTATTTATTTCCTCTGCTGTGATGACAGATTGCTCTTTCACCTGGACCACTGCGTAGGGGCCCTTATTTCCAGCATAATCCATATCCATGACGAGGTATTTGCCATCGCGGGAAAAGGAATGGCAACTTCCGCAAACAGGTGGATTTGAAAGGACTATGCGGGGAGAATTCGAAGAAATACTGTCAAAACGCCAACGGATTCTTGATAGATCCCTTGCGGCTTCTCCAAATGGCGGTTTCACTTCTCTATAAAACAACGGAGCCCCGACTTTATCCTTCGATGTTTCGAAAGTAATTTTACCGTGCCCACGGATTATTGTTGGAGCCGAATGATTGATGCCAAATATATGGG
>CP070751.1:1816859-1818947 GCA_020348445.1 Thermoplasmata archaeon | reverse complement strand
ACCAATAAAAGAGCCGGAAGAAGTAGAGGCTCCTCTTGTAGAACCTGAGATATCAGAAAAGATAGTTTTACCAATAAAAGAACCAAAAGAAGTAGAGGTACCCCTTGAAGAACCTAGGATATCAGAAGAAGTAAAAGTCCCCCATGTAGAACCTGATATATCAGAAAAGGAAATTGAAGAGGAGTTAGCACGAGAAGAGATTGGGGAACCTAGATTTCCTGAGATAGATGACGAGCTTGATAAAATAATAAAAGAAGTACAAGGGACCATATCACTTCAAGAAGTAATCACGGAGGATATACAATTAGAGTGCCCTGAATGCGGGACTATGATTTCAGAGGATGCAGTAAAATGTCCTGGGTGTGGGGTTACGTTTGAGACTTTGGAGGATGTTGGGGAATCTGAAGAACTAGCACCTGAAAAAAAGACCCAAGGTGAGATGACGTTTGAGTGTCCAGAGTGCGGAGCTTATGTCCTCTCTAATGCAACAAAATGTCCCATATGTGGAGTTGTGTTTGAAACCGAGTAGTTAAAACGACCATCAGATAATCTTTGGGAAAGATAGGAAAATAAAAAAATAAAAAAAAAGGAAGAGAGTTTTTAAGAATTGTCTGTTTTTTTATCTTATTACGAATGCGCTGTTATCGTGTCATATCCATAGAACCATGTTCCATCTGAGAATTGGCCCATGATCAGTACATTTACCTCACCCGGGTCTGCCCAATCCTCGAAGTCAGATCTGTCAAACTTGGCTGAAAATGACTGTCCTGTTACATCATATAGCGTTGCTGGGATGGACGATATTATCTTCACTGTATCCCCTTTAATATCGCTCATTGTGTATCCATCTGGCACAGATGTGATTTTCAGGCTCATGAAATTGCCCTTGCTTTGAAGGTTCAAGGAGTTCGGTGTCACATCCACAGTTACCTCATGGTGTCCTATTTTCCAGTCGTCATATAGGACATAATCAGAAACCTCATCACCAAGACCCTCCGTGTGGGGCCCAATTTGGATTGATCCATGCATCCACCACGTCCCATGGTACGGTCCTGAGGGATCTCCCCACCAATTGTTGGTGGCATCAATTGGAGATGGTGGAGGTAGAATGTAATAGTAATGGATTCCATATCCACCATTTTCATAGATGCTGTTGCAGTGTATTTGTGTTCCTAGAGGTGAGTTAGTATTGAATGTCGCCAGGGAAATACCATTGACATTGTTATGGTGTATATTGTTGTTAAGGATCTTGTTGTTATGGGAATCTCCTTCAAGCAATATGCCGTAATTGTTCTCGTACAGGTCATTTGATTGGATGAGATTTTCGTTTGCACCATAAACTGTTATACCGTAGTTGTTATCGTAGCAGGTATTGTTGGTCACAGTGACATAATCCGCCGGCGGTCCGAGGCGAATGCCGTCCCAAGTACATCCGCTAACTGTATTTGAATCAACGAGATCATGGGAGTGTGATGTAACATCTATACCCACATCACATAAGGTCACATCATTATTCAGAACTTTAACGTTATCTGCAGCATCGTAGACCATAATTCCCGATGACACCCAACCTGGATGATTTACCCTGCAATTGGTGACATCATTGTCAATGATAGAGCCACCTGCGCCATCTTCGATTTGGATGCCGTTTTCAGCCCACCATCCAGAACCTGTCTCAAGACCATTACCGTAGATCGTGTTTCCCTGGATAATTGCAGAAGGATCAACCATGGATCCTGCGTCTCCCTGGGCTCCTATTCCTCCCTGGGAAAAGTCCCTTATTTCGTTGCTTTCGATGGTCACATCTGAGTTTCCATATGCAAGAATACCAAATGTCCGAGGCCCGTCTCCTTCTCCGTCTGAATCAAACATATGATGAATGTTCATGTTTGAGACAGTACCAGGATTCACATTTCGGTATAAAACCCCTACATACCTGCCTGTAGCTGCTTTGTTACCGCCGTGAATTTCAAAGCCGTCTATTGACACGCTGATTGTTGCAGAACCACTTATGAAACCACCAATTTCTGTCCCACCAAAGGCGATCATAATAGGGTCCCACATTGCACCGCTTTCTGGTATAATGTA
>CP070751.1:1814664-1816759 GCA_020348445.1 Thermoplasmata archaeon | reverse complement strand
GTAAATGAATTGGCGTCTTCATGTAAAAACTTATCATTCATACTTCAGCAACTCCATCATCCAAATATCGCTCACGAACTCAACAATTCGAAGAAAAAAACTTTTACTGTCCGTTTCAATTTCTCTATCAGGTATTAATGCAGGGTTGTCGAATCGAACGAGAAGTTTCGGTGCACCGCCCAAAGCAGAAACCGACCAAATGCCAGCACTCCACTTCTCACCAAAAGTATAAAAATAAATAGTCTGACCGTCTCGAGACCATCCAGGAGACGTTCTGACAATATCTTGGCCACGAACAAGCTCTTGAGGGTCGCCACCTTCGGGTGAGATGACCCGGAGGCTATTACCGGATGTATATACAATAAGACGACCATCCGGAGACCATCTATGCTGCGTTCCTCCATCAAACGTTAATTGGCGAGGAGTTCCCCACGCGGAATCTCTTTTCTCTCTAGAGATAACATAGAGTTCATAACGTCCTGTCCTGTCAGACCGAAATGCCAATTTGTTACCATCCAGTGACCAGTCTGGTCTTCTATCTTGAGCTGGATCGGACGTAATCTGTTGAATCGATCCTCCATCAGCCGAAATCACAAAAATATCCCGGTTTCCAGTTCTGAAAGAGTGGAATGCGATCTCCGTTCCGTCAGGGGACCAACGAGGAAGAAAATCGTCACTGGGATGAGTGGTGAGCTGTAAGGGCTCTCCGCCAGTAATCGGCATCTTATAAATGTCTTGATTTCCGCTAAGGTTCGAGTCGAATAAAAGCCATTGGCCGTCAGGAGATACACCTCCAATAGCTTCTATGACCTGGTTTCCGGTTGTCAAAGGTCTTACTTCAGAAATTGAAATGGGCTCCTTTTCAGGAATTCGAATCGTCCATATATTTGCATTGTAAGTCAAAACTGAATATGCCAAGTTCATACCGTCCTTAGAGAGGCTTATACTCTGTGCATTCAATCCGCTCGTCAGGCGTATGTGTTTTCCTGAAGGCTTCCCTGAGCGACTTAGGGGTGCTTGATATATATCAAAACTTCCACCCTGATTTGAAATAAAAAGGAGATGCCTCCCGGTAGGCATCCAGATTGGGTTTAAGTTCATGTATTCGTTATCAGTTATCTGAACTGCATCACTTGCTTTTAGTGATACCACCCAGATTGAACTGGGGGCGATATTATGAATTCTAGATATATAATTCAGGTTGCCTGACACATAAGCGATCTTTGTTCCATCAGGAGACCAATTCAAGGAGTGAGGTTCGAATGCTTCAGTTATCTTCTTGGGTTCACCTTTATCCACAGACCGGGTGTAGATGCTGTTTCCATGAGCAAACACAATTTGCCGGCCATCTGGCGACCAAGCAACACTGGTTACCTTTTCTTGATCTGGTGATTTGACTAGTTGTTTTGGAATTCCACCTAACGCTGGGATTACATAGATCGCTCTCTCAGATTGGAAAGCAATCCGTGTACCGTCAGATGACCATATTGGCCATCGTTGTTGGCCAGGCATATCCTTTGTAAGAGAAATGGTCCGTCCACCTGCTATCTGTCGTACATGAATGTGAAACTGGCCAACTGGTCCTTTCGTGTAGGCTATCAATTTGCCATCCGGGGAGATAGCTGTATCAATCTCTATTCCAGGTGCACGGGTAAGCTGTTTCGTTTGACCAATCTTGATATCTACAATCTCACTGTCGCTTCGGAAAATAAAGTAGCCAGCCATGATTAAGAGAGCGATAACTATTAATGCGGGGAGTAAAAGTTTCTTTAAATTGAACTGAACGGTTATCTCCTTTGATGTTATAGGCTTTCTCTTAGGCACTACTTTCTCTGTTGTAGGAATTCCCTTTTCTATATGGGTTAGTTCAGATCGCAGTTCGCTTGCACTCTGATACCTCTTCTCCTTATTTTTTTCCATGCACTTTAGTATTACACGGCTCAGACCTACAGGAATTTGCGAATTGAGTTCTCTAGGATCTTTAGGCACCTCGCTTTTGTGTTTCATAGCTATTCCTAAAGGCGTTTCTCCCTCAAAAGGAACTCTTCCTGTTGCCATCTCATAAAGAATCACTCCTAAGGAATAAATATCCGAA
>CP070751.1:1812445-1814564 GCA_020348445.1 Thermoplasmata archaeon | reverse complement strand
AACCTCAGTGTGAGAAAGACTCTGCGGCAGATCGATATCAGCCGCAGCACATTTTATGAATGGTATAAGCGGTATCAGAAGCATGGCTATGAAGGGCTGGCTGCAAAGCATCGGACTCCCCTTCAGTTCTGGAATGCCATACCCGAATGGGAGAAACAGAGGGTGGTGGAAGTAGCCAGGGAATACCCTGAAAAATCCTGCCGTGAGGTGGCCTTCCATATCACGGATAAAGAGGGCTACTTTATCTCTGAATCGAGTGTTTATCGTATCCTCAAGACGCATAATCTTGTTACATCGCCTATTTACACCGTGATCTCAGCCAAAGATCGCTTCGAACATCCCACGAGCCGTGTCAATGAACTCTGGCAGACCGACTTCACCTATCTAAAGGTCATCGACTGGGGATGGTATTATCTGTTGACAGTTCTGGATGATTATTCCCGGTACATCATCGCCTGGCGTCTGTGTAAATCCATGAAGGCCGAAGATGTGAAAAAGGCTCTGGAGATAGCAATCGCTGCAACCGGGGTTAAACATGTCCATGTCTACCATCGCCCCAGCCTGCTTTCAGATAATGGCCCCTGCTTCATCTCGACTGAGCTAAAGGACTATTTGAACCAGCATGATATGAAGCACATCCGGACAAGGACTTACCACCCTATGACTCAAGGGAAGATCGAACGCTATCACCGATCCATGAAAAACCTCATCCTGCTGGATAATTATTATTCACCTTCTGAGCTCGAAGCTCGTATCTCGGAATGGGTCGACCATTACAACAACGAGCGATACCATGAAGCTATCGACAACGTCACCCCCAGTGACCGCTTCTTTGGCCGGGACAAAGAAATTTTGGAACAAAGGCGAAAGACAAAAGCAGAGACTATGCATCAGAGGAGGGAAATATATCGCTTATTTATGATAAATAACTTGATGGGAGGCTTAAGTTAGGAGTAACATGAGGAAGCAAAATCATCGCTTAAAGGGGTGTCCGAATCATTCGACGACATACATTTCCAGGCTCTAGCTCATTTTCTTTTCTCGCTGCCTAAAGCAAAAAAACTTAATTTTTTTCATATAAATCCAATTAATTCTAAATATTCTTTCAATCTTATGACATTATTACTCAGGCATGCATTTTCTGCAGCTTTTAGCATTTCACTATCTGTTGTTATAAGTAAGACTTTTTTATTGTTTAAAGTGCTTATTGTTGCACTAAACAATATTTGCATATCCCATACCCAATTCCATCTTCTTTCCTTAGGATTTAGCAAATTACATCCAGACATTGCTATCTTCTTCAATATTTCAATATAAAGATATAAAGGGGCTGAGAAATACTTTTTAACAAATTCTGATCGTTTTTTTATATCTACTTTTCTAGGATCAATTTTTGCTACTGCGCAAGCTTTTATGACTTGCATTTTAGCTAGGTCGGAGATGGCATTCCCTGAGTTCAAGTAATTAAGAAAATCTCTCCTTTTCTTATCATCATCCTTTAATGGATTCCAATCTTTTGCAGATGGATTCAGATTTAGAATTACAAAATTCAGAATATCATATATAAATTGTCGCCTCACGCTATTTACATAATTTGATATTGATTCAAAATCGGATCTAAACTTATTAACATTATTTTCTTCTGGATTAACGAATATTTGATAAGCTAACTTGGCAAGTTGATTCATTCTCTGAATCAAAGCTATGTTTTCATAGTTAAATAATGACTTTGCAAGAAGTGATTCAGCGTCAGCTAGAATTCTAAAATCATCACTTTCTTGAAATTTTGAATGCAAATATGAAGTTGCAATAGAATATATGACCTGCCCCCATTTATTGATACACACGCAAAGTTAGAGTTCCGTATCCGGAGCCTTACCCAAAAACTGGTCCACTCAAAAATATAGTTTTCTGGCGTTCAAACTGCTCGGCGAACTGCCGTGGCGTCAAGTCTCCGAGCGAGCTATGCGGCCGAAACTCGTTATAGTCCTTACGCCACATCTCTATTTTCTCTCGTGCATCCTCAATTGACAAGAACCAATTTACATTCAGGCATTCATCCCGAAACGACCCATTGAACGACTCGATCATAGCATTATCCATCGGTTTACCGGGCCTC
>CP070751.1:1810219-1812345 GCA_020348445.1 Thermoplasmata archaeon | reverse complement strand
ATGATGCGGCTCCTCGGATTGATGTCCAATTCCTGCAGGAGCCGATAATCCCTGGCCCTGTCAAACCTGGACAAATCGACTCCTGGGGGTGAAACATAAAAAGAAAATCCATTTAAGCCGTAGTAGACCTTGAGGGATTCCGCCATATTCTTGCTGAAAACTATGGTTTTCGTTGATTTTAGAATCGATGATTTTTCCATATGATCTATTGTCTTTTTCCACATGAAATTGAAAAACTTGACCTTCAACGATGACTTCGAGGATGCCTTCTTTAGTTGCCTCCAGTGCACAGAAGGAGGCACATAGAAAACCGGAATATCCGCATTTAATGAGCAAGTAGCGAAACAATAATGAGGGTACCGGGATATAATAAGATCGATATCACGAATGTGCTTCGATAGAAATTCTTTTAATCGATCGGAAACTATTTTCGGCTTCGCCAAGAGCATCCGTTTCGGGATCTTATAGTGTGGATGTCTTACGATTCTTATACCATTGTATATCTCTGCGTCCGATAAGCTATCATCATGTTTTTCACAGAGAATTATCGGATGATGTCCCATCTCCTTTAGAATCTTTGATACATGATAAAGATAATTCTCAATTCCTCCCAGAACGGGGAAGAACGTATGGTTTTGGAGCATAATCTTCATTTTATGATTTCGCTTATATAATTGTTCAGGGATTCTCCAACCACCCTTAAGCTATATTTCTCAATACATCTCTCTCGTGCCCTCTGCCCCATTTCTTTTGCTTGATTTGGATTTTCAAGTATAAAATCTATCTTCTCTGCCAGATCTATGGGGCTATCAGGTGGCGCAATAAAGCCACAACCCTTTAGTATTTCCGGCATATCAGATATCTTCGTTGAAACGATAGGTTTTGCCATTGCCATTGCATCAAATAATTTCGCAGGCACTTGGGCATGGTTAGAAGGGACGTTATTTTGAGGAAGAACCACGAGGTCAGAACAGGCCAGGTATTCCGGAATTCTCATAAATGGGACCATTCCCCTAACTATTGGGAGATGATTTACACCGCCAAGCAAGAGGCTCTTGGACGGATATCCATTGGAAGCCCCGATAATTAAGAGCCTTACATCTTTCCTCTTTAACTCCCTTACGGCGGCAAAAAGATCTTCTATTCCCTTGTGGGGTTTCGGTGAACCCAGAAACATGATGATCTTTTCATCCTTTAAACCCAACTCTCTTTTAATTTTTTCTCCATCATACCTTGATGGATCGAAAAATTCCGTATCTCGCGCGTGGGGAACATATTCACCCCCAAATCTATTTTGTAAGAATCTGGAAGCAGTTGTTATTCCATCAGCGATGAATGTTACCTTTTCCACACAAAGGGTATTTAGAAACCCATTTACCTCTAAGATGGACTTCACTGACAATGAAGCCATTTTCCTGAACCTATATGGCAGGAACCACCCTAATTCCCAGTCATCAATATCTAATATCAACGGCCTATGACCTGTCAGTTTACTCAGAATTCCAACGCCAAAACTTGAAAACCGCGGTTTTGATGCATAAATGATATCCCCCGATATGAGGTTTTCTATTCTTTTCATGCTTTTGATGAAATGTGCTGGGGACGGAACGCATGGGACTGGTTTGTAGGTAAATTCATTCGTATCGCAAGGAAGCCATACATTTTCTCCAAATAGGGGGCCAATGACTTCAACTTCAAATTTCGAACCCAACATCTTTGCCAGAATATAAACCCTGCCTAGACAATTTTCCGAAAAATCCGATACGAGGAGAGAAACCCTCATTTGCTAATCTCTCTTTTTTCGGTTAGCCATGCTCTCTTAAGAGGGGGCGTGATATACCCTGCTATTGTTCTTTCAACGTCCTTTTTCATTTACTGAACTCTTGCACTTTTTAGACGCATAACTGTTCCAGGTAAGTATCGAGAATATTTTGTTTAAATTGAATCTTCATAGTCTTCATTGTCACCGTGATACGCTCTACCAGGATGTGTCGTCGCACATGGAAGGCCAGCAGCCGGATGGATAAATTGAGGCAGGCGGTTTTATCCTTTAGCCACTGGAGGATTTTCAGAAGAATCAGGGCGAAATAGCTCAGAAGGGTTAGGGCCACATGACGGTTGATGGC
>CP070751.1:1807979-1810119 GCA_020348445.1 Thermoplasmata archaeon | reverse complement strand
CCAGACCTCCCCACGGTCTCCCGAATTGAGTAGACACAGTTGGAAGAATATCGCCAAGATATTTCCCGGGGCGAGGATAATATTTAACTGGGCCTTTATTTCCATCAAGATATTCTTGATCTTGCGCATCATTGGCAACAAAGTAGGTTTCAAGATCTGCATATTTTACCCCACGACCAAAACGTCCATTCCATTCACCTGGCCATTTTTTGTCATACCCCTGGGATGGCCAACCACCTAGCGGCCAGGAATTCGGGAGATTGCTCATTGCCGGATATTCGCTTAATTCATTGAAATATCCGAAAACAGGCTGTATAGTATAGTCCACGGTTCCTTCAATATTGGTATCATGGCGAGGATTATAATAGCTGGATGATTGCAGATAATAGAGAGTGTCATGGTTAGGATGGCTGAGCAAATCGATTTCACTATCAATTGGGATAGTATCACCTTCTAAATAAACTTGGGCGCCTATCATTACTGAAATGGCATCGACCATCTTCCGACCATTAGCGTTATTGGGCCATTTTGAATATTGATCGAAACAACCATCGAACCAATTTGAAAGCCTGGTATTATTGATAAAATATAAATGAACATTGTTCCCGCTCATATAGCCCCCCCTGGTGGCCGCCACATCGCCGGCAGGATCTTCGGGGCCTTCATAGGGAATCCCTTGGGCTGATAATTCATACCACCCCATGAAACTGATCAAAAAGATTGCTGCTGAGTATCTATACCGCTGAAGTTTAACTGATATCATGGTTATCACTTCCAAGTAAACTCGAGTCCCATTTTTACCATCCTGGGATGCTGATAATAGGTTGGGACTAAAATTGCTGTGTCGTAGTCTATAAAGTCACTTTGCAGAAGATATCTTTCTGCCTCTTGCACAATTGTGGAACTCGGACTTCCTGTACTGGAGTACACGTTCTCTGCATTCAGTCGGTCCAATAGATTGTATATCCTGAATGTCAGACGCAAATCTGACTGCTTCTTATTTAACAGATTTATATAACCATTTATGTCCACCTTATATGTACTGGGTTTGACAGAATTGTTCGGGTACAAATTCACCGTTGATAAGGCGCTGATCGCTATTGGTTCCCATGTATAGGGAGTGCCTGATTCATAATAGCCCAACAATGTTATTCCGTATTGGGGCATGTTATAACCCACGGATATATTAAGCGTATGCCGCTGATCCCAACTCATAGGAATCAATCTTTTTATTGGGTCCTGTTGACTACCTTCCCGATTAAAGGTTGATGTCGGACTATCGGCATTACCTTTGGTATACTGCAATGTGTAATTGAGTCCCATTTGTATCGGATCCATCGAATATTCATATTTAAGCTCAAATCCTCTTGCGTTACCATAGTCCTTATTGCTGTAAAGGCCATAATGTATCTGGTTGTATGTCGTTATTACTTTTGCTGATAACAAATCATATATATCCCGATAGAATATTGCTACCTCCATGGTCATTCTACGATTTAGCTGCTGCCATAATCCAACCTCATACTGTACTATCTTTTGCGCTTTGATATTCGGATTACCCATTGTTGTCTCGTAATCTGTTGGGCTTACTAAAAATGAATGATTCTCGTATATCGCATAGTATGCTGGCATTTGAAAAAAATGTCCATAAGAGAATCGCAATAATGCTTTCTCACCCAATTGATACGCAATGCCCAACCTCGGACTTATTTGTTTCTGGGGTTCTGTTGTCGGGTAGGATGACATCCTTTCTTCATTTAGCACAACGTTCCCAAGGCTATCAGTTACCACATTGCCATTTTCATCAACCAGCGGAAAATATAATTGATTTGCCGGGTTTCTCAACTGCGATGGATAGACGGTATTAGGATTGGAATAATCATAACGCAATCCCAAATTGATCACCATCAGATCAAACTCCATTTTGTCCTGAATATAACCGGCATACTCGACTGGCGCTGCAGTGTATATATCTGAATAGATAGATGAATCAGACCGGATAATCGGTTCATAATATGGATAGATTGTCCTTTGCAATTCGGTGTCATATACCGACATGTATTCTTCCTGTGTACCAGCCCATTTGTTTTGTATCTGCGATTCCCGACTATCGATATCATACTTGTAATACTCAAGACCT
>CP070751.1:1805737-1807879 GCA_020348445.1 Thermoplasmata archaeon | reverse complement strand
ATCCTGAAAGCAAACCAAAAGTGAAGAAAGCCATCACTAAGCGAAAGAAAGGATATAGCAATGGAAGATTCTTAGGGATTCCATTTACAAGAAATCCTGAAGGGAAAATAATGAGTGACATATTAGAACACCCGTTAGAGAAACCCGTGAATCTAATGCAATGTTATAATTGCGACAAAGTATCAGCACAACCAAACGTCAATGGTAAAGCACAGAATTTTATCTGGGATGCTGACAGAGGACTGGCAGTACCTCCATTACCAAACTGTCCAGAATGCCATTCACTGAAATTGGGTACTCCAAAAGAAAACGGTGAACGATTAGACGTAACGAGAGATGACGGAAGCAACATCTTAAGTGTCAAGCAATCATATCTGGTCAAAAATTCAGACATGAGTGAAGACGAGATTGATCAAGTTGTCATGTATGATTCAGATGAAGACGGAACAATGGAAGCCTTTGATAATGCATTACCAATGAGTGACTTTGTAAAAGTAGGATATGAAGCAAGAGAAGATAAAGGTATGACTTTGGAACAATTACATGGAGATATCCAAGGTGAAAATCTAGGTGCACTTCATAACAAAGCAATCAAAGATAACAAAGTATGGTTAGAAGATTATCATACTAGAAAAGCAACAAGACATCAATTCAATACTTGTAAAAAGTGGTTTAGAATTGAACTACATCCAGAGTTATCTTACTACCAAGTAGAGAAGCTAATGAAGGCAGCATTCTGGGAAGTCAAACAATACAAGAAAGCAGAATCTGAAGATAGAAACCTAGACAAGATTGAATCCCTAGAGAAGATAGATATTCTCAAAACACAGATGAAATCTGGTCAGATGTATGCTGGTGAGTCATCAGAAAATGAAGAGTACTACCAAAAGAACTTTGACCCAATCACATACAACAAGTTAGTAGAATACGAGTTGAAAAGAAAAACTGATTTTAGATTTTATCAGTAACTCTTTTTTTTATTCCAACTTGGTGATGAAAATTTCACTAATCGTTGATAACAGTGTAACAAAAAACATCTGTTCAAGACTATGTGTCTGGAAGAGAAAGAACGTAGATACGTCATCTCTTTCCATGCATGATAGTCCTTTTTTTATGTTGCAAAGGTATTGGCAACAGGATGATGAATTATCGTTAAGTGAAGAATTACAGTAAAAACATGATCAACCATGCAAGTTGGTTATGAGTCGGTGCAAGGAAATGTGTTGCCTCCTAAGACGGCATAACTTGATCGAACGGGTAGAGGGATACCTCGGGCTGTTACCACGAGAGTGGAGATGGTCTCACTACTGATAGGTAGACCTAGGAGTTATTGGTCAAAATGAAAAGATGAAAATTTCATCTTGGGGATCGATTTGTGGGTATGAAATAGTCCCACCCGACTACTTTACAATTCCAGAGAAGTTAAAGGACAAGCTCTTCGCCTCCACGCTCAATGAAGGAATTTTATTCAAATATGGAGATTCAAACATGACACTGGATATAGAACATTTCTTTGGTGATAACGTGTTAGAAATATCTAATAGTAATTGTGATGAAGAAAGAGGAGATACTGACGGTTATATAGAATTGTATTATGCACAATTACAATGGTATGGAGATAGTCATAATCCATTACAAGTTGACAAAAAACCAGATATGGTAGTAAAATATGGTAAATGTCAAAAGTGTGGATTTGGAGATGTTGGAGTTGCTAAATCTATGTTTGTGTATGTATATGATATAATGAATGTTAAAACGATAATGAAAACAAAGATAGATTGGAATGATGAAGAGTATGGAGAATTACCTCCATGTTCATAAGTTATTGAATTTAATTTCATATAGTTAAATTTAAGTAATATTTTATTTAATTTCATATAGGTGTAAAAATGGTATTCACAAATAATATTTATAATAAAATGATTGAAAAAATAAAATGCTCATTATGTGATCAGGTATTTGATGCAAATGATTCATTGATTGAATATAGAAAACAAAGACATGAGTTAGGAATGCATTCAAGAGACAGAACAATAGTTTCAGAACGTGACGGTTCCAATTCAAAACCAATGGGCAATCATAACTACGGCAATGTTACATGGGTGAAAATAAATTGAGTATGCAATACAAAAGACCACGAAC
>CP070751.1:1803493-1805637 GCA_020348445.1 Thermoplasmata archaeon | reverse complement strand
CGATATCCAGAATATCCATGAGATGAAAATAATCCAGATACTTGAGAATGAACTGATCAATCAAGGCATTTAACGCCTGGGCTATTATGGCCTTTATGTTAATTGTTTTCTCTTCTATGCCGAGATAAAGCGCTATTATGTCGGCTGCATCGATTGTGCCGTTCCAAACATACGTTCTTATTAGCTCTTCCATGCTACCTGACTTGTCAAAGTCACTATCATCTAAATTTTGGAAATTATCATCAATTGCCAAGAGCACCTCATGATCATACGATCTGTACAACCTCGCAGTCTCCAAAAGAAGTGCCACGTTCAATGCGAGTTCCACCTCGTCTTTTGTGAGAATCTGGGAGGTTTCCTTATTTGGTAGATCCAAAGTCGCACTCGTTAATTCGCCCATGCCGTATCCTTGAAGAACTTTGTATTGGGAAATTGTGGTGAGTATGTATTTCACTGTCCTTGGAATAGGGGATGACATGCCCTTTGTTCCCGCATCTAGTATATCGAGCTTGCTTTCTAGAAAAGGAAAAGCTGACTCGATCTTTCTTTCCATGTGAAAGCTCTTTTTAAGGTAATCCGATGATTTTGTATCTGATATCGTGTAGTTCATATCCCCGTTTAGGATGTAATAAACGATACTTGAGGTCTCTCCGTACTCCCCTGCTCTCTCATTGCTAATGGTCTTGGACTCCACCTTTTTTCCCTTGCCCTTTAGATCTATGTCCTCCTCTTCGTTTGTTGGAATTATATCGTACATGTTCATTGTGTCAAAGAAAATACCTGTTGTGTAATCTGTAACCTCTATTACGAAGTTGTTTTCATTTTTTGGAAAGTTATTTTCAATGTATTTATTGAAGCTCTCGTTAAAAAGCGGCATTATTTGTTCTTGGTCGTGAAGAACCTGGGTCGCTGTATAAACTGCTGTTGTGGCAGAAAAATAGGCTTGAGTCTCAACCTCTTGGTGAACAAGGTTAGCGCAATTTTTCATCCTTTCAAGATTCGTGTCCTCAATTCTCTGGAGCACGTAATCACTGTTCATCGAGACTATATAAAGTGTGCTGAAACTGCCCATGATAAGAATCAGAACTCCGGTTATGGCAAATGACACTCTGCCCCTCTCATCTTCTTGTATTTGTTTTAAAATGCCTCTGCCTCCCTCTTTTATATAGGTATTGTATTATGAAATTATGAAGGTTTTGGTTGGGCAGATAAAGATATACCTATTGTGATCCAGGTGGACCTTGTTTCGGGGGAGCTTGTTCTTCCTTCTTCCTATCGCGCCAGTATAAAAACAAAAAGACCAGCACTACAATCACTATGATAATTATGATCAATATCCATAACCACCACATTGACTCTCCATCTTCATCTCCAGGGGGAACCTCTGTTATGGATTCCTCTTGGTAACTTGCATTTACATCATCGGACAAAGGTCCTTCTCCAATTAAGTTTACAGCGCTGACCTTGTAATAATAGACAACGTCCTTTGTTACATTAGTGTCATTGTAATGTGGGACATTACCAATTAAAGCAATTACCTCTAAATCATCCTCTTCTACTCCTCTGTATACTCTATAATTAGTAATTGTAGAACCACCGTCCAATGTGGGAACATCCCATGTTAGATAGACATAAGAATCGCCACTTTGGGCCTGTAAGTTATGAGGGACGGATGGCGTGGATGGAGTGGGTGGTACAATGAGAGTCATTGCATTGGCTTCATTAGATTGCGGTCCCACTCCAACAAGATTAACTGCACTCACCGTATAATAATATGTGGCGTCATCATTTACATAGGTATCAGTGTATTCCAGGAAATCCTCGATTTCATCAAATAGAACCTCTTCACCTTGTATCGTGCTTTTGTAGATCCTGTATTTTGTGATGGGAGAACCTCCGTCCAAATCTGGAGCTTCCCAGGATAAGGTTATATTTGAGTCACCACCTGTTGCCTGCAGGTTCTGGGGGGCAGATGAAAGCCCCAAGGGTATATCGTCGGCTTCATTGGATTGAGATCCTTCCCCAAAAGTGGTTTTTGTACTCACCTTGTAGTAATACCTAATACCATTAATTACATCTGTATCATTGTAATACAGAACATTTTGGATCTCCATATGGAAGGTTTCACTGCCTGATGTTTCACC
>CP070751.1:1801247-1803393 GCA_020348445.1 Thermoplasmata archaeon | reverse complement strand
GACTCGACTGCTTCAGAAGGATGGTTTAGCAATGCATGGTATGCTGGGGTTACGGATGGAGATTGGGTCCAATACGATTTAAATTTTGAAACGGGTTCTTATCGATTATATCTGAATGTGAAGAACACACTATATGACCCAGGCGAAGCAACATATACTAATGTTGATGTTGATGATGTTACTGTTGGCTCAATAAAATGCAAAACCAATCAATGGGAAGAGAAATCTGTATATCTTGGAGGTTTATCCCAAGGATTACATGTAATCAGAATATGGTTCGCAGCTGAAGAACGTCCAGAAGGTCAAGATGATGTAAATGTGGGTTGGGATTATATAAGAATTATGGAATGTACAGACGTTAAAAAAGAAGTAAAAGATGGCGTGTATGATGATGCATTCTGGAAAGATGGCCATACCCACTATTTAGAGGACTCGACTGCTTCAGAAGGATGGTTTAGCAATGCATGGTACGCTGGAACCACGGATGGAGATTGGGTTAAGTTCAATTTATATTTTGAAACGGGTTCTTATCAACTTTATCTGAATGTGAAGAACACATTACATGAGCCAGGCGATGCAACATATACGAATGTTGATGTTGATGGTACTAACGTTGGCTCAATAAAATGTACATCCCCTCAGTGGGAAGAGAAATTTGTATATCTTGGAGGTTTATCCGAAGGATATCATGTAATTAGAATATGGTTCGCAGCTGAAGAGCGTACTTCAAGTAACGATGTAAATGTGGGCTGGGATTATATAAGAATTGTGGAATGTACCTACCTTAAAAAAGAAGTTGATATTTCTGATTGGTATGCTAAATTCTGGAAAGATGACCATCCCCACACTGTATCAGACTCAACTGCTTCAGGCGGAAGCTTCAGCAATGCATGGTACGCTGGGACCACGGATGAAGATTGGGTTGAGTTCAGAGAATATTTTATAACGGGTTCTTATCAACTTTACCTGAATGTAAAGAACACATTACATAACGAACGCGAAGCAACATATACAAATGTCGATGTTGATGGTGATACCGTAGGATCAATAAAATGTAAATCCGATGAATGGGAAGAGAAATCTGTTTATCTTGGAGGTTTATCCGCTGGATTACATGTAATTAGAATATGGTTCGCAGCTGAAGAACGTCCTGGTGGTGGAGATAATGTAGATGTCGGTTGGGATTATATTAGAATTGTCGAATGTACAAACGTTAAAAAAGAAGTTGATCCTGCTGATTGGATTGACTCATTCTGGAAGGATAGCCACCCTTATACAGTATCAGACCAGGATGCTTCAGGTGAAAGTTTCAGTAATGCATGGTACGCTGGAACCACAGATGAAGATTGGGTTGAATTCAAAGAATATTTACCAACAGGTAATTACCAACTATTTCTAAATGTGAAGAACACACTTCATGACCCAGGCGAAGCAACATATACAAATGTCGATGTTGATGGTGCTTACGTTGGATCAATAAAATGCACATCCGGTCAATGGGAAGAGAAATCTGTATATCTTGGAGGTTTATCCGAAGGATTCCATTATATTAAAATATGGTTTGTAGCTGAAGAACGTCCAGCTGGTGAAGATAATGTAGATGTGGGCTGGGATTATATAAGAATTGTCGAATGTACAAACGTTAAAAAAGAGGTTCATGAATCTGATTGGTTTGACTCATTCTGGAAGGATAACCACCCTTATACTGTATCAGACCCAGAGGCTTCAAGGGGAAGCTTCAGTAATGCTTGGTACGCTGGGACTACGGATGAAGATTGGGTCGAGTTCAAAGAATATTTTATAACGGGTTCATATCGGTTATATCTGAATGTGAAGAATACGTTATGGGAGGAAGGCGAAGCAACATATACGGATGTTGATGTTGATGATGTTACGGTAGGATCAATAAAATGTACATCCGCTCAATGGGAAGAAAAATCTGTATATCTAGGAAGTTTATCCGAAGGGCTCCATGTAATTAGAATATGGTTTGCGGCAGAGGAGCGACCCATTGGACATGACAATGTAGATGTGGGATGGGATTATATAAGAATTGTCGAATGTACAAACGTTAAAAAAGAAGTCGATCCTGCTGATTGGTATAATTCATTCTGGAAGGATAACCACCCTTATACTGTATCAGACC
>CP070751.1:1798997-1801147 GCA_020348445.1 Thermoplasmata archaeon | reverse complement strand
TTGTTGTTTTGTGATGAACCAAGGCGGATACCGCTATTATTATTCGAATATGCATTGTTGCCTGTGATCGAGTTTGATGAACCGCCAAGACGGATGCCGTTCTCACCGTTCGATGAGGCATCGTTACTTGAGATTGTGTTTGATGTGCCCAAAATTATGATACCATCCCGACTATTTGATGAGACATTGTTGCTTAAGATTATGTTTGATGAACCTTCAATATAGATACCGTCCATATTGTTCGATATATTATTGTCAACGATGTTGTTGTTTGATGACGATTCGATATAGATACCACTATCATTATTCGATAATATATTGTTGTTTGAGATTGTGTTGTTGCCCGAGCCGTAATAGGTAGCAATGCCGCTCCAATTGTTCAAATAAACAGTGTTGTCTGTTATGATGTTGTTTAAAGAGTAGCTGACTACGATGCCTATGAACTCATTGTTCGAAACAATGTTGCTGATGATTTTAGCCCCATCCGAATTCGCATGGTTAGCGATGCCATGGTTGAGGTTTGAGGAAACAATATTTCCTATGATGTCATTGTCCGGACTGTTATCCCCGTTATTTATACCACTGTGACTATTGTTTGAGCAGGTGTTGTTGGCGATCATATTACCTGATGAGTAACTCACGTCGATGCCATCATTGAAGTTCGAGTTGCAGGTGTTGTTAATGATATTGTTCACATGGGATTGCCAGAGGCAGATGCCGTAATGTTCGTTATTCAAGACGTTGTTGTTTTTTATAGTGTTGCCCGATGACCAATCAAGACGGATTCCATCATCAAATTTGGAGTCTGAAGCATTATTACCTATGATGTTGTTTTCGCTGGAAAAGTCGAGAAAAATCCCACGACCGGAGGTCATTGTTATATTGTTTCTTATTATGTTTATAAAGTTGGAATTATAGATATAGATGCCGTGTCTGCCCAATGAAACATTATTGTTTATAAGTCTACAGTTCTGGACACTATTAAATTCTATTCCCGCATCCTCAGAATTCCCACCGCTTCTAGTGATAGTAAATTCTGTGATGTTCACCCAATTTGCACTCACATAGATAACATCTCCATTCCAATCACCATCAATTATTGTGGTTTTTTTATCCTGGCCTATCAAGTTAATGGCCTTATTTACCACCACATTTTCGTAATATGTCCCGCTAAAGACATAGACGGTACTCCCAGGATCGGCTGCATCTACAGCCTCCTGTATCGTAGGATAATCGGTGGGAACATAAATTGTTGTACCGCTGGAGGTTGGTATCAGATTTTCATCAGGGACAATCGACATTATAATCGATACAATAAAAAGTAAGCTAACTATGATAGGTAAGCGTTTTAATGCTTTAACCCTCTTCTCTCTTCGCCAGGTGTTATTCGTATGAATACGCCCCCTCCAATATTCTGCACAGTACAATTTCACATTGGTTTAATGGATTATAAGATTTTCCTCTCGAAAAAACTTTGACTTTACACTCCAATAAAAATGAATTTCGTGGTGTCCGAGGTCGATATCTGATAACCCTCCGTCATCTCCAAAACAATATCGAAAGCACCCTCAGGCATTATCGTTGAATGCCAGCACCATCTCTGCCCAGTGTAATCGAAATAATTAATTCCAACTGTATCATTGATGTTATCACAATACCAATCTGCCGTATGGTTAACATCCAATTTCAGCGGTATCCCCATTGTATCGTATCCCTCAGAATATTCCTCAGTCCAAATCCCGATGCTGTATGTGCTCGCACCCTGGGTACCGAGAGCATTGAAAGGAACCACCATGTAATACAACCTCGATCCGGGATTGTTTGCCCCTGCACCAATATGGGTGGTGGTGGTGTTTCCAAAATCAATAGGAGGTTCAACCCGATGATAATTGAAATTAAGGTCTCCAAAAAATCCATCTCTTGTATTTGAATAATAAACCTCGTAATAATCTCCTGGAGCCATACATGGAGGTTCATGCCAGGTCAGGTTCACATCTCCTTCAGGACTGATTGATACTTCAAGGTCCTGGACCTCGAACATCGGGTCAAATCCTAAAAAACTCTTGTCATCTTTGAAAATGATCATGGCACCGGGCATGCCGCAGAAAGTGTATTTGGTCGACTTCTCGAATTTTACTTCATAAGCTTTA
>CP070751.1:1796722-1798897 GCA_020348445.1 Thermoplasmata archaeon | reverse complement strand
CCAGAACGGTGTCTCAAACCATCCTACAACGATGGGTAAAAGCCTATAGACCGTTTCATCACCCCTCTCATCTTTGAAGACAACTCCTTTTTTGGCCATCTTATCGAGCGTAGCCCTTACGGAGTCTACATCCTTGCCAATTTTCTTGGAAATTTTCTCGAGTTTAGAGGGCACTAACGGAAGCTTCAGAGCAAATTCTGCTTCCTCTTCACCAAACAATATCCGAAGGATTTCTTTCTCCTCACCGTCAAGGCCTTTAGGGACCCCTATAGGCATTTTGTTGAGCTTAGCTCGCAACATTTCGTAAATCTCTAGATGATGCAAGGAATTTCACCTGACATTCCAATAGCATTGTTCACTATAAGACTTTCGAATGCATGTATGCATGTGTTTGTTTTAATACGTTCTGTCAGCTCCAGCTTACATCACATTAGATGAGTTATGCATAAATCTAATGTCTACTCGATTATTTGATGGATAAGTAATTCAAAATGCCCTAATTTGATTCAATAGAAGATTTTTCCTAAAATTTTAAATTCGATAATGACACATTGGTAGTGCGCTGAAAGAGAAGAGAAATTATGAAATCTAAAGTGATTATGGGAATAGTGCTGACGCTGCTGTTAATAGGTATATTGACATTGGCGTTTAACTTTAAATTAGACAAAGCCCGCGCAACCCCTGTCCCCACTGAAGCAGAATTGCCCGTGTACAAAATCGGAGAATACTGGTATCTCCAGTATCAAAACCTGACGGATCCCCGCTCTCCGTGGAATTATACTCGACTCGTAATTGGCGAAGATGTAGTCTTGGGAATTGATTGTTATGTCATGAATTTGACCTACGAACCTGACACTCCTTGGAACCACACAGGAACATTTAACGATATGAAAAGCTGGTTAGCTAAGTCAAATCCACTGGTGCCAGTGAAGAGAGAAGCGCACGGTTATAATGCATCCTCAGGGTATGGCTGGGTCTGGAATACGTCGTTTGCCTACCAAACAATTGAGGGCCCGAACTTTTGGCCGATAATGGTTAATAAAGCGCTTAAATTGAATACGACCACGACGGAGGACGTTTGGATGACTTCTTATTATGGTACTCCAATCACGCCAATACGTTACACCCACATGGAATGGTTCAATGTAACATGGGTTAAGGTAGAGACCATCGAAAACGTGACGGTTCTAGGGGTTCAATACGAAGATTGCTTCAAGGTAGTTACCTACGACGAAACTAACACAACCATTATCTCAAGAGCGTGGTATTCGCCTGAAGCAGAATATTGGGTTAAGGTCGAAAACAACTTAACCCAAGAATACCACGACCTCAGATCCTTCCACAAATTCATTGTTGTTCCTTACGTCAGTAGAAGTGTAGCCTTGAATTATACAACTTCACATAATGACGGTGATCCCTTGTTCCACAGTTTTTCTCTCAACTCAACTGGCAACTGCACATTCAGTCCCCCGGATGCAAACGGCGTGGTAAATATAACCACACCAAAGGAAAGTATGTCGAGTACATCTTGGTACAACCCGATCAGCAACGTTACAACCGAGGTAATTCCCATTTCCGATAGTCATGGAAAATTATTCACGCACAATTACACTGGCGATGTCGACATCAAGTCTAAAACCACTGACGCTGGGATGTTTTTCTGGAAGGATGGAGCATGGCATCCAGCTGGAGAAGAATGGATAGGAGACGGCACACCAGATCTAGCAGGTTCTGCTTGGATAACCGGTACGTATAACGTAAGCATTTATTGGGGAAACGGTACTGATGGCCTGCTCCTCGGTATATACACACGACAATACTGGATAACGACTGGATATAGTGAAAATACTGTAGTTGAACCAGCTAGTCGCTTGAACAGCTTTCACATAAATGCAACAGGCGTTCCCTATTCTAGCTTGGAATTCGGAGGAATTGTAACATACGTTCTCACTCAGGCATATCTCAACACTCCTATCTATGGTGGTCCGTTGGACGTGCAAACCAGAGAGGTTATGACCTTTGCGCCACGACCATCATTCATAGCCACCACGTTTCCTTCCCCAAACCTATACATTGCTGACCCTACCAATCGACGTATTGGAACCAATCCAGACACGGGGGAACTTGTCAATGAAATATCAGGGGCATTTTATTCTGGCCCTGGATTATCGCCTC
>CP070751.1:1794447-1796622 GCA_020348445.1 Thermoplasmata archaeon | reverse complement strand
GAAAACTGCTGGAGTTCACCTACCCTTTAGTTCAAGATAGAGAAAGGTACCCTTATAATCGTGACGTCATGGTCCCAGCAATCCTTCGCTTCCTATACTCAGAGTACGGCGAAGCCAGAAATGTCTTATGTGCTTATACCTATGAGCGAATAACAAATGATCAGACAACCACATCCCTAGAAATGGCTAAGAGCTGGCGTAAACTACAGGAGCGTCGGTACGATGACGTAAAGCATGTCGCAGCCCATGTATATAAATATATAAAGAACCACAGGCAAAAAAAACTGACTCAGGAACGAATGGATGCAATGCGAAAAGCAACAGAGGTGTTGCGGAGCGGCAAGGCCTTTAGCGAAAATAATCCTGACACGGCTGCCGTCTGCGATACTTTAGTCACAAGCATCGACTAGGCTTTGGCGGAACTCTGTAGAATTGAGATAGCAGACAGATACGAGATGTTGACCGGGTTTGAATGAGAAACTTCAAAAAGGCGAAAAAATGAAAAGAAAAGTTCTTATATGTGGTGCTACTGGATTTATCGGGCGAAATATGGCTGAGTATTTCGTAAGTAAGAATGAGTTCGAAGTCTACGGAACTTATTTTAATTCAGAACCACTGAGCAATCCCGCAATCAACATGATACACGCGGATTTTACCAACAAAGAAGATGTCAACCGAGCTGTAAAAGGAATGGATATTATAATTCAGGCAGCAGCTACCACCTCCGGCGCCAAAGATATTATCAACAAACCCTATTACCATGTTACCGATAATGCCGTAATGAACGCCTTTATCTTCAGAGCAGCATATGAATACCAGGTGTCCCATGTTCTATTTCTTAGCTGTACAACCATGTATCAATCAAGTGACTCACCCGTCAAAGAAACTGATTTTGATCCAAATAAAGAGATTTATCCAAGCTATTTCGGCGGGGCATGGACAAAAGTCTACAACGAAAAAATGTGTGAGTTCTATTCGCAGATCGGTTCTGCCAAATATACAGTTATAAGACATTCAAATATATATGGGCCTTACGACAAGTTCGACCTGGAAAAATCACACGTCTTTGGGGCAACTGTAACCAAGGTTATGACCACTGACGAAAGACGGCAGATTGTTGTCTGGGGCACCGGCGAGGAGGAAAGGGACCTGCTTTACATTTCCGACTTGGTGGATTTTGTGGAACGGGCCATTCACAAACAAAAATCCAAATTTGAACTCTTTAATGCAGGATACGGCAGTTCTGTCTCTATAAAAGATTTAGTCCGGAAAATTGTTGTGCACTCAGGTAAGATTCTCGATATCGAATACGACCTTACAGAACCAAGCATTAAAACAAAACTTTGTCTTGATACTACCAAAGCAAAGAAGTTGCTTGGCTGGTCGCCGAAAGTTTCTATAGATGAGGGAATAAAAATGACCACGCAATGGTACGAAGACAATATCGCAGTAATGCAAAAACAATGAGGATAACATCATGCTAAACATCGGATTTATTTATCCAAGCAGCGACTATTTACATGACCCCTTCAGAGGAGATCCGCACACACACTTTCAGATATTGACTGTACTTGAATCTCATTTTGGTAATCAAGTCAATCTTTCGTTGATTGATTTAAGAGGTATAAAAGAGAGATTCGCAATATATCATATACCCGAGTGCGATGTATATTTGCATTCCGTTTATACCCTTGATTACCAGGAGCAGCTATCCATCGTTGACTATCTGCGAAAACGTTTTCCCAGGGCAAAACATATAGCTGGCGGACCCCATGCGTTTTTTTCCCAGCAAGAATGTATAAAAACATTCGATTCTCTTGTCCACGGCGATGGTGAGGAATCGATTATCCAGGCAATAAAGGATATCATGAATTTAAAGCTAAAAAAGCATTACCTCCAAAACGGCGTTATAGATATCGATCTTTATCCTTATCCAAGCAGGAGGTATCTGCCCGAATCTACTGTATCCAGACAGGGATTAATGACTCTCAGGCACAAGGAAGGATACGATAAACTCTTAAGCACCACCGTCATATTCAGCAGAGGTTGTCCATATAACTGCAGTTTTTGCGCTATGCCTGAAATAAAGAAATTTGCTCCGGGAATAAGATATCGCCATCCAAAGCTCATTGAAGAGGAAATTGAATATCTGAAACGTGACTATGGCATCGAAGG
>CP070751.1:1792133-1794347 GCA_020348445.1 Thermoplasmata archaeon | reverse complement strand
GAAAATGGCATCGGTAACCCCTCCTAGGAAAATAACAGCCCTATTTTCCTCCCTCTTTTTCTTTTTTTCTTTTTTTGTTGTGATTGATGTTTCAGTGGATATGGTTGGGAATGTGTCGGGGGATATTATTTATGTGAACATAACAGGTGATGGTGGAGCTTTCACCAGTATTCAGGATGCGATTGATGCAAGCAAGGATGGAGACACGGTATATGTTTTTAATGGAACTTATTATGAGAATGTGTTTGTGAGCAAAACAATAAATTTAACTGGGGAGGATAGGAATACCACTATTATCGATGGCGGAGGTAGTGGGAGTGTTTTAATGACCAGAGCAGATTGGATAAATATCACAGGTTTTACAGTTAAAAATAGCGGTAATAATTTTGGAGAGGCTGGAATCGATATCCAGCTATCATATTATAACAATATATCGAATAACATAATATCAAATAATATGCATGGGATAGAGATATATTTGTCCAATGAGAGTAACATAAGAAATAATATCATACGAAATAATCTCGATGGTGTCCTTTTCTATTTCGCAAGAAACAATGTTGTCGCTTTCAATAACATTTCAAGCAACTGGAATGGTATCTTTTTAATGTCTTACAGCGGGAATGTCATTTCCAATAATACCATCTCTTCCTGTGGTCAACATGGTATCTCCATCTGGGATAATGGCAACGAAATCAATGGTAATAACGTGTCAAATAACAAGAATGGTATTTATATTTCCGAATCTAGTTCAAACAACATCACCGACAATAAGGCCTTCACAAATGACGATTATGGTATTTATCTGAAAAATGCAAATAAAAACAACCTTACGGGTAATAATGCTTCAAATAATAAATATGGATTCTACATTGAAGGGGGCAGTGATAACAATATCACCCAAAATAATGTATCAAACAATTTCATAGGAATTTACCTTAGATACTCAAAAAAAGTAACCCTCATGGACAATATCATGACGGGAGATGGTGTCTTTATTTACGGCGATAGTCTTGAGTATTGGGATACACATAATATTGGGATCTCAAATACTTTGAACAAAAAGCCCGTGTATTACTGGAAAAATCGAACTGAGGGTGTTATCCCACAAGATACGGGCCAGGTAATCCTCGTAAATTGTACCAATATTAAAACAGAGAATCAAGAGTTCACTAAAGGTTTTGTAGGCATTGAGCTTTACCTTTCTTCAAATAACAAAATAACTAACAACAACTTCTCCTTGACCTACGGCTACGGCATTTTTCTTTGGCAATCCGTAGATAATAATATTTTTAATAACAAAATTCCCTCAGAGTCAAACGATATATCTCTTATGTATTCTAACTGTAACAATATTGTAAATAATAGTCTCTCAAATGGCACAGCTATCTATGCTTATTTTTCATCAAATAATACAATTATAATAAACACAATCTTTGACGGTTATTGGGGAATTATCCTCGACTCCTGCACAAACAATAAAATTTTTCACAACAATTTCATGAACAATGAAAAACAGGCCTTTGATAATTCATATAATAACGTCTGGAACGACACTTATCCCTCGGGGGGCAATTACTGGTCAGATTACAGCGGTGTTGATAACAATAAAAGCCCAAATCAGAACATTCCAGGAAAGGATGGTATAGGTGATACACCTTATCCCATTATCGAGGGCGGGGCAGGAGCTAAAGACAACTACCCTCTAATGGAACCCTATTCTTATAAATCCCTTGAAAATTACACGATTCTGAAACAGGGGTGGAACTTAATTTCCGTTCCTTTAATCCAACATAACCAAAACCTCCAAAAAGTCCTTGAAATGATCGATGGATATTATGATGCAGTTCAGTGGTATAAACCTCTAGATCAAGGAGACCAATGGAAACACCACAAGGTAGGTAAACCTTACGGAAACGACTTATTCGAGCTAAACGAAACCATGGGATTCTGGATTCACATCACAAACCCAGGGGATACGATTTTTCTTTATAATGGCACTAAACCAACAGAGAACTTGTCCATCACCTTACATAAAGGTTGGAATATGGTAGGCTACCCCTCCCAAACAAGTTACAATAGAACAAAAGGATTGAATAAACTCTGGTTCGGTACAGATGTGGATGCAATATGGTCGAACAATGCTTCCTCCCAAAATTGGAATGATATGGGTGAATCAGATTACTTTATAATAGGAAAAGGATATTACATTCA
>CP070751.1:1789811-1792033 GCA_020348445.1 Thermoplasmata archaeon | reverse complement strand
ATATATCCTCTGCTCTTGGTTTGAATTTCTTTTTGAAACAGAGAAGATTATCTTCCTGCATCAACTAAAGTACCCATTTATGATTAACATGATACTTTCCCATCCCTAAGTTCGATAGTCATCCTGCAATAACCATATATCAGAAACTCAATTGCAATCTTCTGAAGCTCATCCTTTATTTCCATTTCAGTTCGAACTAAATCAGGCGTCTGGACACGGTTACCGCATCCATTTATAATATCCACTTCTGCTAACACGCAAAAGATGTGTTGTATCAGAAACTGAAATGGAATCACCTGTGTTACGCTGTTGCAGTACTATCATATATTCCACCTTCTATTCACCGTCACTTTTTCCTCCTCACCTCCATGACTCCTTTCTCCAGTGTGCCTAAGGCATTTTTAAAAAATCATATTCAATATAGAGTTGATCAATAAGCCGCTCAACTTTGTAATAACTTGCATCTCATAGAGATTTTCTCTACCCTGATGTGTGACGTGATTCAAAAAAAGAAACAAGATATCCTCCTCCACATATGTGCATAAAATGTCTTATACTTACTGTTGATACGCCCAGTATTTCACCCTGGTTTCATGATACATCTTTCCTGCTTTATGACCCTGTACACTTTCATCAAACATTCTTTTCACAGCAGAAAAGATTCCTTCACTGGCAAGGGCTTATATTGAAAAAATAAGAAGAGATTTTTGTTTATCATTAGAGGTTTAATATTTATTGAATATATTTATTGAATACTAGAAATAATGAGAATACCTTTTCTAGCAATGGGAACTGTTGTATTAGTTTCTGCAAGAATTGATAGAACGTCACAGGGGCCGATTGTTTGGTTTTCGGTACTGTCACCTTTAATGTTCCCCAATCGCTTTCTTCTTCATTAGGATGATCCTTTGCTTTACACCTTATGGTAAATTCTTTTCTATCATCCCAACTATGACTCGAGTTTATAGTTGTTCCACTATAGTAGGGGCCAAGCCATCCAGTAGTTGTTCCATCGCCCCATTCAATATAGTAGGATATATTTTGACCATCTGGATCGGTAGTAGAAAAGTTATATGTATGAACTTCTCCGACCTTGACCTCCCTAGGACCAGTGATTGTGGGCCTATTGGGTTTATGATTTTCTCCTGTTTGGAACGTCCATATGGGGCCAACAGTTTTATACGACATGATATCCCAGGTTACAATCCTCCAATAATATTCCTGATATTCTTCTAGTGGTGGTTCTGGTGTATAATTTGTTTTAGTTGTATTACTCACTTTTTTGGTAGGTGGATTAATTCTACCAAAATACACGTCAAACCTCACGAGGTCCCCAGGGTTGGGATCCCCCCCAGTCCAATTTAGAATTGCGCCGAGCGGTACATCATTTGCACCATCAGGTGGATAAGGATTACTCGCCTCATATGGCGGCTCATTTTCTTGAGTTCTGAAAGACCATTCAGCTCCAGATATACCAAATCCATATTCGTCCCACGCGACAATTCTCCATTCATACCCTTTATCGAAATCAAGTCTATTCGGTTTATATTTATTAATAGTTATATTCGATGCGACCTTAGGCGGATCTTCAGGACTAGTTTCGCCGAAATAGACATCATAGTAAACATCGTCTCTCTCAGGGTCCGAACATTTCCAGCTGAGAATGGTGTTGATAGGTGCATCAGTCGAATTATCTGGTGGATTAGGAGCCCATGGTTCAATTGGTGCAGTGTTATTCCTAGTAGTGAAATTCCAGATATCTCCATAGGTTGGATTACCATTATTGTCCCATACGTCGACCTTCCAATAATATGTGGTGTCCCAATCAAGCCAGTTAGGTGGTATCCACTCCATCAGTGTAGAATTACTCGTCTCCTTAGGTGGAGGAGTGCTGTTACCGAAATATAAATCAAAGGTTTTAGGATCGGTGCCAACACCAGCGACAAAACCCGTGGTTTCATCCGAGTAATCGTCATTATCTTCATCGAAAACTGTGGCAATTACCATTGTATTATTCTGAGTTATATTTTCAAATCTATTTCCATAGCCATCATGATAATCTTCTCCATCCCAATCTGTGGAATCATCCCATGTGCTTCCCTGGCTTATAGGAACATCCTCATTCCAAGCATAGTCTAAAAATGCAAAGGTATATGGATCATCATAAGTATCATACCAATCGGACGAATTAATTTCTGTTACATACACATGTAAATGCCCAT
>CP070751.1:1787485-1789711 GCA_020348445.1 Thermoplasmata archaeon | reverse complement strand
AGCTGAATACCTTTTAGTCATGTCCAGTCTAATATTATTAATTGTATCTTTTTGATCATCAGGACTTCCCGGGTATCTGGTCACCTTTCCCGTCCAAATCTTAGTATCTTCCTCGTAGAGGTAAATATCTACTGAATGATATTTTTCTCCCGCCACTCTTAGGGAAATGTTCACATACATGTAGGCTTCTATTTTCTCGATGGCTGGCGCCACATTATTTACAGTGATATTTGTAGTGTATTTTGTTTCTCCTCCATCATCATCTTCCACTGTCAAGGTTAATACAAATACTCCATTGTCACCGTAGGTATGTGCAACATCATCTACAGCAGCGAAAGGATATATCCCCCACGGACTTGGATAAGGATCAGGCCCTGTGCCATCATTATAGTATGAGTTCACATATGTTGGCCCATAATCAAATTCCCAGGTAAATGTTAAATCATCACTGCCTTGGTCTGTGGAGGTGGCTGTAATATCCAAAGGTGAAGCTTCATCAACTGTAAATGGCCCAAATGGCTGAATCTCTGGCGCTACATTATAAATTGTAAAGTTCGATATAAACGAGACAACTCCATTATCATCATCCTCTACAGTCAGTGTAACAGTATATACACCATTATCGCCGTAAGCATGGGTTACCTGGTCAGTTGCCGAGAAAGGGTATGTTCCCCAAGGGCTTGGGTAGGGGTCTGGCCCCAAGCCGTCATTATAGTGAATATTTGTGGTGGCTGGTACAAGTTCAAATTTCCAGCTAAAAGTGAGGTCATCACTTCCCTGGTCTGTGGAATTTGCAGAAAGTGTAAAGGGTGTGCCCTCTTCCATAATTGTTGTAGGCCAGATTGCGGTGACCGTGGGTGCAACATTGTTCACTGTGATATTTGTGGTGTAAGTCGCCAAATCACCATCATCATCATTCACAGTAAGTGTTACCGCGAAAACACCGTTATCACCATAGATATGGGTCACTGTATCGCTAACATTGAAGGGATAATTTCCTTCTGGGCTCGGGTAAGGATCAGGATTCACACCGTCATTGTAATGGACATTGGTTATTGTTGGACCGTATTCGAACTCCCATATGAAAGTCAAATCGTCGCTGCCTAAATCAGTTGAAATTGCAGTAAGGTCAAAGGGCATCCCTTCATCAACAGTGAATGGCCCAAAAGGCTGGATTGTTGGAGCGACATTATCCACATAAACTGTGGTCGTTAATGTAGATACATCCCCATCATCGTCAGTTACCTTGAAAGTCAATGTGTAATTATAATTGTCACCATAAGTATGGTCTAATGTATCTTGGGCAATAAAGGGAAAGATACCATCGGGGCTCGGGTACGGATCTGGAGTGGTTCCATTATTATAGAATGTATTTTTGATGACTGGAGTCGAATCTCCAAAGTCCCATTCAAAAGTCAGATCATCGCTTCCCAGGTCCTTTACTGTCGCCCTGTAGGTTGCTGAGGTTCCCTCATAGGCCACATATGGGATTGCGAGCTCGAGGATGGACGGAGGCACATTGTCCACAGAAATTGTGGTCGTATATGTGGTCATGGCACCGTCATCATCAGTAACTGTTAGAACCAGTGTATAATCATAATTATCCCCATATGTATGGGTCACCATGTCTGAGGCATTAAAGGGATATGTGCCTTGCGGACTTTTAATCTCATTTGTTATGGGATCATAAACAGGCTCGGGACTCGCACCATTATTGTAATATGTGTTTTCGATTGTAGGGCCATACTCGAAAGCCCAGGAGAATGTCAGATCGTCGCTTCCAGGGTCAACAGCATTTGCTGTGAAGATTATTGGATAACTTTCATAGTAATCATTAGAACTTGCAGGAGAATATTTTATGGTAGCATAATCATAACCTGTCCCACTTCCCATACTACCCCCGGTAACATATACATTTCCCATTGAATCAGTAACTATTGCTTTCACCCGATCTTGATTATTTCCGAGACCATTGTATCTTTGAACCCATAGTTCATTGCCTGATAAATCATAAGCAACGGTGGCATAGTCCAGATTTGTTCCGTCACCATCACTCATTCCTGTAACATAAATATTTCCAGAAGGATCTAGCGCCATGGCACGTGCCGAATTATAACCGGTTGTGGGACCGCTGTATCTTGCAATCCATAGCTGATTTCCATTGGTATCGTAGGCTATTGTGGTAAAGTCTGTACCTGATTGACTGTTTGGACTTTTTCCCGTTAC
>CP070751.1:1785137-1787385 GCA_020348445.1 Thermoplasmata archaeon | reverse complement strand
AAGATGATGCGGGAAGCCGGCACAATCATTTTCAACGGAAAATTTACCGGCGATAAAGGTTCTGGGGATTTCACTTTCCAAGCGGACCAAAGATTTGAGAGATTCCTCAAAGACAAGGGTTTTGAAGAGATAACAACGAAAAAGATGTTGGTTCTCTGCCTGAATGACATCACCCGGAGGTATGTGAATGACTTGTCCGCACTCGGTTATTCGGATATTTCCCTGTCTCGACTTATCTCTTTTGCCATTCATGATGTCACGATCGATTTCATCAACGACATTCAAGCTCTCGGCTATAAAGACATCACTCCCTCAAAACTCCTCAGCTTCAGTATCCACGATGTCGATCCCGACTACATTCAAAGCATTCATAAGCTTGGCTATCCTGATATATCGCCTGAGAAACTCATCTCTTTTGCCATTCATGATGTCACAGCTCAATTCATCAGAGATATGAATTCCCTGGGTTATAAGAATCTCGAGCCTTCTCAGCTTATCAGCTTCCGTATTCATGATGTCGAAAAAGAACTCATCGAGAGTCTTCGGGAACTGGGTTATGCGGATATCAACACTTCTAAAATCCTGTCTTTTGCTATCCACGATGTCACAGGCCAATATATTCAAGCCATCCATTCTCTAGGTTACAAGGATATCACTCCCTCGCGACTGATCAGTTTTCGTATCCACGATGTCGATCCCAGCTTTATAGAGGGAGTTCATAAGCTCGGATATAAGGATATCGATCCTTCTCAACTCACCTCTTTTTCCATTCACGAAGTGACCCTTGACTTCATCAAAAACATACACACCGCCGGGTTTAAAAATATCTCACCTTCAAAATTGATCAGCTTTCGAATCCACGACATCGACAGAAAATATATCGAATACATCAGGAGCATGTGGAAAGGCGAACTGACTCCCGACAAGGTAATCAAATTCAAAATCCACGGCTTTTGAAAATAGATTTCAAAAAATTGGGGACTGTCCTCAATTGAACAGCGGAACAGGAAGAGACGGGGCGTTTCATGGCTCTCTTTCCTAACTATGAATTCCAAAGAAACAGTTATTTGTTAATATATTCGGCTGAAACGAAACAAAAATGTCAATTTACTCCAAGAATAGAGGAATATTTATTTCTTTTTAAGTCTTTTCCAGATATCTTCAATGATCCGTTCATGTCTGTTAACTTCTACGACTTTACTTTCTTTATCACCTGGTAGACGACGAATCATTTTAAATTTGTGCTCAACATGACTTAAATGGTTGAATTTTTCAAATGCAAATTTTTCTTTAGTTTCTTCTAAAGATAATCCTTCGGCTTGAGCGGTTTTGATGCCTTCATATAAATCCTTAATATAAGCAAGATTTTCCCGAACGTCAGCCATGGTCATTAGCCCGTTATGCCCACCGATAACGTAATCAATTTCGTCTTCCTTATCGGTGAATTCTTTGAATATTTCAAGCCATTTGGGAATATCGGTTCTGCTGTTGAGCCATGGGAGCCTATCCTTGTTGAAAACGTCTCCGATGTTTAATAGTCTCAATTCCGGTATGTACATCATAATATCGTTATCGGAATAAGCATCAACATTATGAATCATATGGATCGTCATATCTTCGAAATACAAGGTAAGACGGTCGTTGAAGGTTATATCCGGGAGGATTAATTTAAAATCAGAAGATTGGATAGTTTTAAATGAATTAACCATATTATAAACACGTTCCCATGAACGTTTTTCTTTATACGAGCCTTTTTCCATAGTCTTTAATCGAGCTTCTCGATCTTTCATGAAATTTTTCAAACGTTCTGGATCCCGCGGATTATAATATCCATCGTACATTCTTTTCAATAAAGGAGTGCAATTGTCATGTCCGATACAAATTGCATCAGTAAAAAGATAACCCCCAATATTATGAGCAAAATCCGCATGAGTATAAATAAGGTAAGCATAATCTTTTCTCCCAAATTCCTTTTCAATAGCCTTCTTTACTTTTTGTGTAATAACCGGCAATGAACCGGTATCCATCACGATTAAGCCTTCTTTTGAAGCAACGGCAAGGACGTTAGTCATCGCATCGGTCTCGCCTGTTTTAATGAATAAGGCTTTATCGTTTAACCTTTCCGTTTTTATCGGAATATCGTCAATTTTTTGTGCCTGAATTTGAAAAGTGAATATGAATAGAAATGCAAAAACAGAAAAGATTCTTAACGTTTCTATTCCTCCAACACACATGAATGAACATGAAG
>CP070751.1:1782762-1785037 GCA_020348445.1 Thermoplasmata archaeon | reverse complement strand
GATGAGGTTATTGAAGCACAGTATCTCAGAGAAAAGAGATGGAATCGAATCGTGGGATATTCATCCGTTTTGGCGGTTCTCGTTGCATGTCTGGGAGTTTTTGGGCTCACATCAATTACTATCAGCCGCAGAACCAAAGAAATCGGGATTCGTAAGGTTCATGGAGCTTCTGAATTCAATGTCTTGATACTGCTTTCTCGTGAGTCGGTGGGTTGGGCGTTGATCGCAAATCTGATCGCTTGGCCGGCGGCAGCATATGCTATGCACAGGTGGCTGCAGAATTTCGCTTATAAAATCAGTCTTTCGCTGATTATTTTTCTGATGGCAGCTTTATTCATGCTGTTGGTGGTTCTGTTGACAACTTGGATTCAAACCTGGAAAGCAGCTCGCTCTAATCCTGTTGAAGCGCTGCGATATGAATGAAACTTTATGACTGAAAACCTAATCAGGATTTAAAAGTAGAGCCTTCTTACTTAAAGCTCTTGCCTTCCATCATTCAACTGCCAAGATTCAGTAACATTAGTGGAATTCGATTCCTAATATGATTGCCGGCTGTTGTCAGCAAAGGGGGGTTGATGATGGGAACCAAATAGGTGGGTGCTCTCCCCAGCCGGCCAAAGAGAAAAACATCTTACTTTGTTGTGAATATTTTACATTGTGAATTGAAGAATTTAATAAGGCATAAAACGGCATAAAAGGGTAAAAAGGAGGTTTCGAGACATTGGATTGATTTTTTTCTTTTGCAAACATAATATAAAGATAATAAGAATCATAGTCCAAATAAGAAGGTTAAATGGGAAATAGCAAAAAATGTGCCTGCCTAAATTTGAGTCCTATTTTCGGGATTCTCTTAATTGTTATCAGTTTCTCGATTTTCGCTCTTGGAAATGAAGAGCAAAAGGCAGCTAAACAGCAAGAAAAGGAAAAGCTGACTGAAATTAAGCAGAAAATAAAAGCTATTTCCACCAATGAATGTTTTGATAAATACTTGTCAATTTTAAATGTCGAGGATGATAGCTCTATGTATCACATCACGATTTCGCTATATCCCATGTTTGAGCCAAGAAGCCATGACCAAATACAAACTTGGACCGATGCTGTATGTAAATCGTCAAAACGTATTCTTGATAATTATGGTCTAGTCAGTAATATCTCCGTCTGGGCAATTCGACCGATTCTAATTTCAGTGGCAGGAAATGGTGGTTTAATAGTTTATGGAAGAACGCTTTATGACCGTCATACTGACAGATACGAATTTAAAAGTCCGAAAGTCCTAAAACAATAAAAATTTCTCAATTGAGGCGCGTAGAGGCTGGATTTTCCCTGGCCTCCCGATTTGGAGAAAAAAGCCCGCTGAGCGACTTTAGCGACTCATAAAGTGAGATGAACTGGATAAGGAAATCTCTCATTACTAAGCCTTTACGTTCATGTTGACTTCAAATTTTTTCCTGTGCTATTAACGGAAAGTTATGCAGTTGAAAAAAGCAATAAAAGAAGCTAATATAAATTCCCAGTAGGGGAGAGAGAGCGGACATAACTCAGCGGTAGAGTACGAGCTTCCCAAGCTCGGGGTCGCGGGTTCGAATCCCGTTGTCCGCTCTCTCTTTTTTTATGTTAAAATTGGGGACAGTCCCCGTTAATTAAAGCTATGTTAAAAAATAAAGCGTGGAAACTCATCGTAGATAAGAGTCCTCTTAAGGGCTCTTGGAATATGGCTGTGGATGAGTACCTGTTCCGTTCCCTTGGCGAGAGGCCCGAAACATACCTTCGGTTTTACCAGTGGGAAAGGCCGACCGTTTCTCTTGGATATTCTCAAGATATCGAAAAGGTTGTTGATGTGGACTATTGCCGTGAACATGGCATAGATATTGTCAGAAGAATAACCGGGGGAAAATTAGTTTTACACCATTCAGAAATCACTTATTCTGTCTGCTCTTCAGATGTGGAGACATTCACTTCTAGACTTTCAGATTCTTATAAATTGATATCACAAGCTTTATTATTGGGTTTAGCCAAAATGGGATTAAATCCTATTCTATCTCCCGAACCTCCTTCTGCTTATGCGCGGGGAAATTTGCCTTGTTTTTCCTACCCTGCGAGGAATGAAGTTGAAGTCAATGGAAAAAAAATAATAGGCAGTGCACAGAAAAGGGCGGAGGCTCGTTTTATTCAGCACGGCTCTATTCCACTTGAAGATGACGAAGGGCTTTTAGGATTTGTCTCTCGCCTCAAAGAGGGGGAAGAAAAGGTTCGTATGACCTCTCTTAAGCAAGCA
>CP070751.1:1780376-1782662 GCA_020348445.1 Thermoplasmata archaeon | reverse complement strand
CGGCCGTAATAGTCATACCCTGTCGTGGGCTCCGTTCCAGCAACATAGTAGTTGCTGTCCGGCTCGAGGGCTCCAGTATCATCCATGTACCTTGTCCAGGTCTGATTGTGGTATTTCTTGTAGAAAAATTCTATTCTGGCTCCAAAGTCAGTCATGAGTTCCTTCTCATAAGAGATGGTGAGCTCATCCAGAAGCGGAGAATTGTAGTCGGGATCAAATGCATTGACAGCTGTAGGAGTCGTTGGGACAGGCAGAGTCGTGGAGACATTCGAACTCCAGAGCCAAAAATTGGGATCAGTTGGATCCTGTAGATTTCCTAGTCCATCATCCCCATAAAGCTCGCTCGCTTGAACTCGTCCATCTGCAGCTCCCATGACGAAATTCTGGTAGCCATCCTGCCAGATCAGATCGATCTCTGTCCAGCCTAACGGATTGATGTAGTCTGCAAGGAAGATTCCGGATTGAGAGCCATACCGAGCAGCCGAGATTTTAATGACATCCTTTCCTGTACCAAACAGGTCATAGGATAGGCTCAAGCGAGGAGATAAAACTTTCCAGGAGGGAATTCCCTCATCAAACGTGTCAACACTGAGTGCTGGCATGTACTGAGGTAACCAGGGCGAGGCAGAGATGTCTACATCCTTGACGATCGATTTCTCCTGATCGTACCGGAGACCTAAATTGATGGCCAATCTTCCGAAAGTCATTGTATCCTGGATGAACGCGGAATACCGGCTAAAAGAGTAATTCACAATATAATCTCTCATAAGCCATACTTCCCAGTATTCCCCATTTGGCATAGTTATATCTGGTCCATAATCGTTAAGTACCAAGTTGCCTTCGTACAGATCGTATGTTGAGGCTGTAGAGGTCACGTAGTCCACTCCGAATTTGAATTCATGGTCTCCGCCCAGAATTCCTTCGGCAAAATAACTTCCGCTCGCACTGATATTCAACTGGTTTCTATCCGCTCCATAATCATCGGTGTTCCCGTACATGTAGAATTCCGGTACTTCTTGGTTTATCATATAATTTCCAGATCCATCCTCTGTGTGTTCTGTTAACGGGTGAAGGTAGAATCCTCCGTCAGAGTATATGGCTTTTACATTGAGGTACATATCCCCGAACATATGCTCCAGTTCACCTTTGTAGAAGTATCCAGGACCATCCTGGTTCCAGACTGTATCCGCCGCTTGCTGAGTGGCATCATGCCAGTATCTTCCCCATTTTTGCTTGTTATCGTACTGAATAAAGCCGTTGAACCGTGTTGAAGGTGTGATGTGGTAATCAAATCTGAGGTACCCTGAAGCCAGCCAGGTCGTATCAGATGTTGCGGCCAGGGTCAGAGAATCGATATCCTGAACTCCCCATGAACCATAGAACCAGAGTTTATCTTTGACGATAGGTCCACCAAAGGTGGCTCCGTAAAGATAGAGCTTGTTGACACCTGCAGCAGTATATCCTAAGGCTTCCAGCTCTGAAGGGACATTATCAGCTTGCCAGGCGTTTCTTTCCACATCGAGGAAAAATGTGCCCGAATATTTATTCGAACCTCGTTTAGTGATCAGGTTGATCTGAACTCCTCCTGTTTGAGACATGATATCATTCGCACCGTAGTTGATCTGCAGCTCTTCGTAGAGGGAAACGTTTATATAAGCCGGAGCTCCTCCAATAGCGGAGTTGTCCGTGATGTTCGCTCCGTCCAGATTCCATGTGTTATCATCTTCTCTGGAACCGTGACCGTAGTAAGAAGATTGCTGTCCGGCTTCGTTTCCCCCGATGTCCTCTCTATCGATTAGTACCCCAGGAATGAGAGACATCAAAACCCAAGGATTCCTGGCCGTAGGAAGGTCCATGATCATATCTTCGGTGATATTGACACCTACTCTGGCTCTTTTGGTATCGATGACTGGATTCTCGGCAACAACAGTGACTTCCTCAGTGAGAGCAGTCATCTCCAAGGTTATGTCAAAGATTACGTCCTTTCCAAAAGACACAACAATGTTTTCTTGGACGTGAGTTTTGAATCCTGGGAGTTCAAGCTTCAACATATAATCATCAGCAACAGGGAGGGTTAAAAACCGGAAATTTCCTCTGTCTGATGTAACAGCCGTCATAGTGACAATTTTTGTACTCGTTAAAGTCACGCTGACTCCAGGAAGTGCGCCACCGTCTACATCCTTTACAGCTCCCTTAATCGATCCAAATTCTTGAGCGACAGCGAAAGTTCCCATCATGAAGAACATAATTAGCAATGGTGTTATTTTTTTCATTTTTTTCTCCTTT
>CP070751.1:1777898-1780276 GCA_020348445.1 Thermoplasmata archaeon | reverse complement strand
CCACTGCGTGATCGTATGTTTGCCTTTGGAGTAATTGCCGGGACCATTGCGTTCAGAAAATCATTGTTCAATCATAAAATACGTTTCGCCGATGTAAGTATAGCGGAGGATGCGGAATTTTTACGATCACTCTACCGGAATGATTTAAAAATTGTAAAAATGCCTGCCGAAGATAAGTTCATTTATATCCGGCACAAACATAATACGTGGGCATTTTCAAGTTGGCAAACCTTTAATAATGGAGAATGGCAACCTGTTGACGCACCTGACTTCATGTCTTCTGATGATTTGAGTTTTTATAGTTTGTCAGTAAAGAAGGGACGAAGCGAAAATCCTGTTATCAATCGTTCGCAGGATAAAATAAAAAGAGTTTCAAAAATGCTAACTCAAAAAGAGGCAAATATTCCATTAAGTGTTCAGGGCGCCATGCTTTATAGAAAAGGTGCTTATAGCGAGGCTCTGAATTG
Source organism: Thermoplasmata archaeon (assembly GCA_020348445.1). GTDB lineage: Archaea > Thermoplasmatota > Thermoplasmata. The sequence goes on along the minus strand of CP070751.1, from coordinate 1,779,809 downwards.
TTTAGAAAGAGCTGCTCGCGTTGAAAGTGACAATCACTGGATTCTCTTTGATAAGGGACTTTGCTTTTTAGCTCTCAATCAATTTACGGATGCTTTCAATATGTTAGAATCAGCCCGAGCAAAAATACCTTCGAACACCTGGGTTTGGTCGGCATTAGGTACAACATTTGCCCGGCTGGGGTATTACAACAGAGCTCGGCATGCGTTCATTTGTGCTCGAAAGATTTCGCCCGAAAATAGTGAAGCTGCATTGTTTCTTGACGGACTATCTGAAAGTAACTTGGCTGAAGGGATTCGAGAGTTTAAACAAGAAAAATATAACTCAGCACTTACATATCTGGATGCGGCAATTTTTAAAGATCCCCAAAATAAACTGGCGCATTTTTATAAAGGCAAAACCTTATTGACATTAAAACAGCCTTCCAATGCACTGCCATATCTTCTTTCAGCGGATCTATTAAAACCCAACCAAGCTTTTATATTGCTTCATATTGGATATGCATTAATCGATCTTGGTTACAACGAACAGGCCAAACTATATCTCAAAAGAGCATTAGCCCTCGATTCCACATGTTTGGAGGCGCAAAAGACATTAGATAGACTTTTTCAAAGCAAGTCTTCAGCATTATTGTCGAGGATTGTTAATCAGCCGAACGAATCATCAACAGGGAACCTGGATTTCATAAAATATTTAAATAGCGGCAGCGGCAGCCTGTTTGAAGATTATATATTTTTGTATGGTATAACACGATTGCTAAGACCCAATTTAGTCCTTGAGACAGGTACCAACACCGGTGTCTCAAGTATCGTATTTGCCAAAGCGATGCGTGACAGTAACATTGGAGGGAAAGTTGTCACTGTTGATTATGATAAAGAAGTGCTGAAAACAGCAAAGACTCAAATACAAGCAGAGGGATTGAATAAATTTATCGAGATCTATGAAGGAGAATCATTAAGGGTGTTGTCGCAAATCTTTAAAAAATATACTCAGTTTGATTTATGTTTTTTGGATGGTAACCACCATTATGATATTGTTAAAGAGGAATTTGAACAAGTTAAACAATATTGTCGTTATATACTTCTTCATGACAGCCAATTGTTTGAGGGAGTTAAAAAACTTGTTAAAGAGCTTCCCAAATATTCGGATTGCCAATCGGTGAATCTTTTATATCCACCTGGTGAGCAATGGTCCGAAGGTCAGGTTCTCTTCAGGAGTAACCCAGGCATTACTGTAGTCGAGGTGTTAAAATAAAAGTAAGGGATATATGGGATGATACATGGAAGTGTGTAAATGACGTTGGAATTATAGAGTAGGGTGACCCCCGAAAAACCTCATCCAAGGGGAATACGAGATTCAGAATCGATGAAATCTATGAAACGTTGATCGAACTCGTGGAGGTGAGTGGATTGCCAAAAACCTTTCTCGCACAGCAGACTGGGGAATCGGCAGGCAATATTCACACAACTATCAAAAAACTTCTTCACTAACCTATGCAGTTATGCGGACATATCTGTGATGCAAACCTCCGAGTACAGGAACCTGACCTCGGCGAGTTTTGTTTGCAATAAACAAAATAATTTCATATAATAATGGCGCACCAAAACTTAAGGAATATTGATTACCGTTTGGCCATAATGTTTAATAATTTTGATTCTTGAATATCACTTTCGAACGGAAGCTCAGTGGCATCGCCGAGTACAAACAGTAAGTACAGAAATAATCTAGACTTGGCATCCAAAATTTTTGCCGAACACAGCGATTTTATTCGTGCGGTTATTCGTTCCCAGGTTAAGAATGAAGCTCAAGCAGATGATATATTCCAGGATTTCTTTCTTTCTCTCGTTTATAAGCCTGTACCCAAAGGTGTTAAGAATATGAAAAGCTATCTTTATAGAGCCATAATCAACGAT
>CP070751.1:1775380-1777798 GCA_020348445.1 Thermoplasmata archaeon | reverse complement strand
GTCTGCGTCCCAAAGCTCCGCAGTAATTCAGCTCTGGCTCCGCGTCCAGTTCTTGCTTAGGCTCCGAAAGATTTATATCTTCAGGAATCGTTAGATTGTCCACGAAGCCTTATTAGTCTGGATGCGTGAACTGTGGTGACACAGCCATCAGGAAATCAAAGACAAAGAATGTCGCTACGACGCACACTGGGAGCATGACGAGGTTGACTACTGCTTTTACCCAGCGCTTCTTAATGATGTTCCATATCGACGCCGACAGAATTCCCAGAAAGGCAATCACAAGACAGTCAAATAGAACTCTCGCGAGGGCATGCATTGGTCTCCACGGCGAGAGTGTAACCCTTGTGAAAACTGCGAGTTCTGCGAGGAAGAATACGGCCGGGAACCACCAGCTATTAAAATAGAGCGTTAGAATCTGCTTGAATCGGATCTTCATTTCTTCACTTCGAACTACTGTATATATGGTTTCCGTATAACATCCCGAACTTCTCGTCATTCAGAGGAATCCCAGCCGCTGTTGTACTCTCCTAAAATACAACAAAATTCTGACTTGTCAAGAAAGATTTGACAAACAAATAGGTGGTTTCTTTTCGCTTAATACAGGGATTTGACTTAGCCCCGATTCCCCGGAAAAAACATGACAAACAGACAGAATTTTGATAATATATCACTTGTGGATGGTTATAGACGAAGAAGCCAGAGACAATATCCGGCTTCGTCCTTTGGGCTACGCCGAGACATGGCCCCAGGGACAACCATGCGAGAGTTACGAGACAAAGGGATACCAAAGCCGTACAGAGACAGAAGCAAAAGAAGTAAATACACGAAATTGGTAAACATCCCCTATTTCTCTTTATGACTGTGGTTAGGGTGATTTTTCGGCAAAAAATGTAGCCAGTAATATTTATATTTTTCTCTTGACATTTTATGGTTTCTATGTACATTGACGTGTGTTCAAAATGTACATAAAGCATTGTGCCGAGTAAAGTTACAACAGGTTGCCCAATGTAGCTTCTTGCAGCACAAGATGTTACGGTAGCAATATGCCAAATTACTGGTGGAACATCCGTTATGTGATTAAACTATTTGATATTAATAAATATGGAGTGATAAAAAAATGGAGGTATCAAAATGAGAAACATGTTTAGGTTGCAGGTAACTATCATTGTTTTGACGGGAGTTTTTACATGCTTAGTCGCAACGACCAGCATAGCGCAAGTTCAACCACAATCGGCAATAGTCCTGCATGTACTCAACGAGACGGTCCCCGGGACAACGCAAATTGTCGTTATCCAAGGCGACCCAGTCATAGTTGAATTTGAAGTCGATCCTGAGGTATACACACATTTTTCCGACAAGATTCAACTGCGCCGGCTAGATGACAGTAGTGTAGTGAGTGAGCAGATACGAGGTTACGAGTTTTACGGGATAGTTCTGTTGGATACTATCTCCGATAACGCGCTTGGTGAACTGGAGGTCGTTTACGTATCGAATACTAGCGGTGGCGTGCTTGCCGTAGCCGAGCAAACAGTAACCGTAATTGATGATACTCCGTCTGAGCCTCCGGAACTGGTGGAAGTACCTCCTGGGGGCACAATAATGGAGGCAATCAATATGGTAGCTGATGGCGGTACTGTAATTATCGGACCAGGCACATACGAAGAACAACTCATTATAATTGACAAGCAGGTGAATATTGTTGGAAGTGGTTCGAAAGGGGGTAAGCGTACCGAGATAGTTGCCTCTATAGCTAATGAAGTAAAACCACCAGCTGAAGTACAAGGGATAGTTACCTACATAGGCGGTGGTGGTTCGCTTCAAAACATAGCCTTTTCCGGGGGAGATGCCGCTGTCGTAAGCATTGAAAATAATGGTATTCTTAGTCCATTAGAGGTTGAAGACGTTGTAATCCGTGAAGCTGCCTATGGCATTATGGGTAGTTTCTCCTCTCTTACAGTCAAAGATTTTGTGCTGACAGACATAAAGGGGTATGGGGTAATGATATTCAAGATTCAAGAGATACTAGAAATAATGGACGGCTATATTTCTAACTGTATTGGTATCGAACTGCTTGTTTATAATCTCGAATTTTCCCAACCAGGAAGCATTCATATTATTGGTAACTCTTTTGAAGGATTCACCTACTCTCTTGAACAATTCACCCAGGCTGGCATCTTAGTTGTTGGCGATGCCAAACCTGTGTACATCATTAACTGCGAAGTCGGCCCTGGCCAAGGTGCTGGCATTTTTCTTTTCAATGCAGGTTTTGTTGAAATCATGGACACCTCCGTTCACTTCATTTCAAATAACCCAAATTCTTCCTATTCAGTCTCAAAAGGATGGGGCCTAATAGCGTTTAATTCGTACTTTGTTGAAGTTGTCGATTCCATGTTTTCTGGGTGCGATATGGCAGGTATG
>CP070751.1:1772855-1775280 GCA_020348445.1 Thermoplasmata archaeon | reverse complement strand
GGGGGAATCCAAGGGGGTATGCCCCCTTGGTCGCAGGGCGTTTGCCTTTATTCCGCCCGAGAAGGGGAGGCAGGGAGCTCGATCGAAGATCATGCTCCCGTTGGAAGGGGGAACGCGAAGCGGTTCCCCCTCCAAGGTCGACATAGAGTGAATGAATGAACATTAAAGGAAGTTCGAATCTTGATCGTGAGAAAAATCTACCTGAAGAGCTTATATCATTGAAAATAATGTATAATGTCGGCATATTTTATGAATAATTCAGGTTAATTAACAATCCAGAATTACTGACAGAACACTCATTCCTGTTTAATAAAAATTCATTTATCTGATCTTAAAAATCCTGATCTTAAAAATCCTTGACATTCGTTATTTAAATCTATATATTGCAGCCTTATGAAATTTAGTGGAGGGGAAAAGGAGGAAGAATTGACTTCACTTCAATAAATAAATATCTAATCTTTTCTATCCCCCGCAAGAGCATTTCATATAGATGAATTGCATAAGTTTGATGGCATTAATTTTCGTATTTTACTTCAAAAACTAAGGAGGTATTTAATGAGAAAAAGATTTATCATTCTTCTTGTGGCAGTAGCTGTGCTTTTTATTGGAAGTGAGCTTGAAAGACAAGCTGTCGCATCCGAAGGCTCAGGGCAAGAGGTTTTTGATGTGGTTCAGGCTGCAGATGGTCTGGATCAACTTATTGAAAGCACTGTAGGTGGGTGGGCGTATGTTTCACCAATGCCAACCCCACGAATGTTTCTGGCAGCAGCGGAATCTGGCGGAAAAATCTACGCCGTGGGGGGGATGCTGCCTAATCATTACGTAACCAACGTTGTCGAGGCTTATGATCCTCAGACAGATACCTGGAGCACAAAAAGCCCAATGCCAACTTTGCGTTGCGCAATGGGCGTTGCTGTAGCTGACGGTAAGATTTATGTAATCGGCGGCTATGCTCAGGGCTACCTGAGTAACCGATTGGAAGTATACGATCCTCAGACAGACACCTGGAGTATTAAAAGCTCAATGCCAACTTCACGTGATTTTCTTGGGGCAGCAGCGGTAGCAGGAAAGATCTATGCTATCGGCGGCGGCCGGTCAGTTTCTAACGGACATCTAGTACAAATGTATGATCCTCAGACAAACTCCTGGAGCACAAAAAGCCCAATGCCAACTTCGCGTTACGCGATGGGGATAACAGTAGCAGATGGTAAAATCTACACTATTGGTGGCGGCTTAGTATGGACAGCCACTGCTACAACAACCGTGGAGGTTTATGATCCTCAGACAAACTCCTGGAGCACAAAAAGCCCAATACCAGGACCGAGATACCGGTTAGCGGCAGTTACAGGACCGGATGGGATGCTCTACGCAATAGGTGGGTCTGACGGTGGTGGTCATTTAGTTAACAAAGTACAGGCTTACGATCCAAAAACTGACACGTGGAGTAGCGCACCATATCTTCCAAGCCAGCGTTGGGACCTGGCGGCTGCAGTTGGACCGAACTCGACTATCTACGCCATCGGCGGATATTCTTATAATCCATATGGATGCACTAATACAGTTTTAGCGTATTCCCCGGTCCGCATCGTCAGCATCGACATTAAGCCTGGCAGCGATCCCAACAGCATTAATCTAGGGTCTCAGGGAAATGTTCCAGTCGCTATCTTCAGTACACCTGATTTTGATGCAACAAACATTGATCCGTTGACTGTAACGCTGGCAGGAGCTTCAGTGAAGCTAAAGGGAAAAGGTACTCCCATGACATCATTTGAAGATATCAATGAAGACGGACTCTTGGATATTGTAGTTCATGTTGATACTACTGCGTTTGAATTATCATTAGGTGATACTGATGCGGTATTAGAGGGTGAGACATATGATGGAGTTTGTATAAAAGGAACAGATACAGTAAGGATTGTAAACGATTAAGGGATAATAAACAGAGAAGCCATAAATCATTACTTGCTGTTCCTCGTACTCTGGAAATACGCTGATCCTGGTATTGCTGAGGTGGAGGATGCGAAGAAGAGGCTGGCTGGGCTGAAGAGCTAAATACCCTAAAGTCTTAGCTTCATTGTATTGAAAAAATTACAGAAGAATTTAGCTTCTCATTCAGATATAAAAAAAGCATGGCACGCCCGGAGGCATTTGAACTCCCGACCTTCTAATTCGTAGTCAGACGCTTGACTTCAGTAATTAGACAGCCAATTGGGATAATTTCTGAATCAGGGGTGAAAGGCTGATGTGGCTGATAAAAGTTCTAAGATCGTTCAGTTGCCGACCCCTCACGTTACTTCTATCTAAATTGATAAGCAAATCAAAAGGACTATTCCAGTAAAATCTGATACTTACATCCTTTAGAGTATAGTTCGATAACAGCAACCTGAGGATTTTCGCCTAACACTCCCGACTTGAAATATTTTCC
>CP070751.1:1770327-1772755 GCA_020348445.1 Thermoplasmata archaeon | reverse complement strand
ACAATTGGATCGCCGTGCAGATTAAAGGATGTGTTCAGAACACCTCCAACGCCTGTGATACGCTCAAAGAATGACACGAGTTCATAAAACGACGGATGGTTCTCAGGATCCAGCGCCTGAATCCTTGAAGTCTTGTCAAAAGGATGAAGCCCGGCCGGTATGTCTTCCCAGGCCTGCGGTTTGGTTTCTGGCGCAACGGTCATAAATGGACATCTAAAATCTTCCCGCAAACAAACATATCTATCTCTGAATTCCTGCAAAATAGCCGGGGCAAATGGCATCCAGAAATCCCTCATCTTAATGGCTTTATTAATTTTATGAACCGTTCTCTCGTTCCTTGGATCCGCAACAATCGACCTGTTACCGAGTGCCCTCGCACCCCACTCCATTCGCCCAGTGAAACGGCCTGCAATCTTTCCCTCCGCAATTTTCTCAGCTACAACACTGTTCGCATTCTCATGGCGATTAATCTTCAGTCCTAAACCATCCAGTTCTCTGCTTATAGTCTTTTTTATCGCATCGTTACTGTAAGAAGGGCCCCAGTACAGCATGCCAAGAGGTTTTATCTCTTCATGAGAAAAACCTATTTTCAGAGCGGCTAATATAGCAGCGCCTATCGGATTAGACTCGTCGCCACAGCCTGGGAGAATAAACAATGAGCTTACTTCCGGAAGCTTTGATATCAAATAATTCAGCTTGACATTCATAAACCCGCCTCCAGATAAAGACAGGTTTCCTATTTTTGTATTCTCAATCGCATTTTTGACCCATTGAAGCACCACTTCTTCAAATAGTGCTTGTGCAGAACTTGCTATACAATCAAATCTTTTCCCGTTCAAATCTTTTCTGAGTGCTTTGTCAAACTGCCATTTCCATAATCCTGATGTGTTTGCAATTAGCAACGGATTATTTTCATCAACTCTGAAATATCGTCTGAAGCTTTCGAGAATATCTGCCCTTCCATTCTGCGAGGCATAAGGCGCAAGTCCCATGACTTTATATTCATGAGACATTGGTTTCATCCCAAGAAACTGCGTGACCCTTGTATAGAAATCACATATAGAGTTATAATTAAACACCTCTGCAATTCGTTCTAACCTGCCGTTTGTTCCGATATTCATCGTAGCACAGACACCATCTCCGGAACCATCAAGAGTAATCACAAGATTTCTCTTGTCCCTGTACCAACCGGTATAATAGGCGGTTGCGGAATGCAACGAGTGGTGCTCAAAAAAGAAGATGTTCTTGCTTCCAATACCGATCTTTGATAAGCTATCAATGATATTGCTCTTTCTTGACCTGAAGAGTATCTTGCCTATTTCATTCACAATCTTAATATTGCGTGGACTTTGCAATAAATTCTCAGGAAGAGTCTTAGCCACACACGAAAACAGCCTTTTATACAGTTGAGGGCTATGGTAATGTTCTTCTCCAATCTGGGGCATAAGGGAACATACTCCCACAGCATCTATCTCCTCCGGACTTTTTCCTGTAATTTCCAGACATTTCAAAATGGCAGCTTCAGGAAATCCGGTCCACTCCTTAATTCGGTTCAACCTCTCTTCTGAAATACAGGCAATAACTTCACCATCTTCAAACAAACACGCTGTGGCAGTGTGCCCGTCATGAACGCCAAGAGTAAGCATGATCGCTCCCTAATGCTTAATAGCAAATACTTCGTTATACTTTTGGCTTGTAACCCTCCTCACATGCGAGGGAGAAAGCTTCTATATTTATAATTCTACTTTATCGTCTTGTTCAAGATATTACTTTACGTATACGCACGGGATTGTCATAGCCCCGATAAAACAGCATTTTCAGTATACTTAATCAGTATAGATTTAACATTAAAACGAATGAGTTAAATCGCACTTCTATAAATAAAAACATTACTCGCTAAATTGAATACTCCCGTGATAAGTTCTGTCGATATTGTAATTCCGCCCGAAAATCAAGAAACGAGAGATAAATTCTTGCCCCAAAGGCATACGAATACGAGTCATATTAGACATATATTGGCAAACTTAACCACATTTCTTAGTTTTCTCCGGAGTAAAGGTTCCACTACTGATCCGTCGTTGGAGTTGGGCATCACAATTATTGAAGTAATATTCTGCCAGTGCTCTTAGGCCCCAGGCTTGTGACCATCTGATGTAGGATATCTTATTTGCAAAATGCGGCGTTTTGCGGAAGTAGAAATAACCGCTTTTATCCCACATATTAATAATCATCCAATTCATAACCTTTTTAATCATACTATTATATTCTTCCCCCTCACCAGAGAAGAAGTATATAGCTTCAGCAGGGGAATGAATGTCTACCGGATAGACCTTATCATCATAATATTTCGGTGTACCATCTTCTAAGAAAAAATTGTTTGCGTAGTAACTTACACCTCGTTTGTAGTGTTCTCTCCATTCGGTGGCTT
>CP070751.1:1767793-1770227 GCA_020348445.1 Thermoplasmata archaeon | reverse complement strand
CTTATGTTAGCCATCTGGCTAACAGGGGGGCATTTTAACATATTTTCAAAAAAAGTCAACAAAAAACGGCTAAAAATCTCCGAGACTCCACACTTTATCACTGATGATCGATGTAGGACGCGAATAGTCAAATGACTACGAGTTTTTTTATGCTACAAAGGCGGAGGATTGGTTCTGGATTCTGGATTATAGATTCTGAAGAAACACCATCCACTTCGCTCAAAGTGTTCTCTGAGGGGCTGTCAGCCGTCGCATACGTAAAGCGCGTACGCGCTTTACGTATATCCTTTTTCTTATAACTAAGTATTTGGCGATTTTGTGTGAGGTAATTTGTCTGCTAATTTCGTGGGTTTGTTTCAAAGCCATCCACTTCGCTCACTGGGTTCGCTCAGTGGCTGCCACAGGTAGACGACCTGCTGGGAATTACGGATCCGTTGGATGGCTGAATTCAATATTTAATGAATGCTTAAATAGTGTCTATCCTAATCCAGGGTTGATAAATTTTATTGGCAATCTTATATTATTGAGTTAACAATCCATGCATCCACGTCCGACCACGAAAACAATTATCAGCAAACTGAAAACGCTCGGAAGCCATTCACCAAACTTCAACCTCGTGTTGTGTTCCGCATTATGTGCAGCTTCCGTAAAAGCTTGTACCAATGCTCTTGGATAACCGGACGATTCATCTTCAACTGAGATGCCACCTGGGGAGTAAGGTATTAAAAAGTCAATTTTTTTCCATAACCTATTTAGGCAATCATCTGGTTTTTTATCTGGTTTTTGATAGGACTGCAATTCCTCTGGCGTGGGGTCGGTAACTGCCCATCTTCTAAGAATCTCATATAGAGCATCAATCTGGATTGCTGACCATCTTCGGTTTCGAAGTTCCCAACGCAAGTATAGATGAAGTAGACACCATATTGTTATGATTATAAACCAAGTAAAGAATCCTGCGTATCTAATCATCATCCAGCCATCTTTTGTCATTATCCAAGCAAAGAGTCCTACTTCCAATACGACACAGGCATGAGCCATTGTTTCTTTGTGATGATGATAGCTGCTCTGGTCTGTTATTAGGAACTCTACGAGATGCCTTGTGCGTTTTGCTAATTCATTCTCGCTACACATTTTCATCTCCTAAATTTAATCGCTTTAATACTATTATTGTAAATTCCTTCCGTTTTACGTGCAATATTAAAAAAACACTTCTTGACTATCTCCGGTAGGCTGTTTTATAATTTAACAAACTGAGGATTATACAACTGATGCGGGAAATATAGGCGAATTTTTTGAAGGGGTAATCGATGGATATTAGAGTGGGGACAACAGATGCGTGTGAGTCACGATTAACATCCATAGTCACTAAATGCCCAAAATGTGGTAATGGTGGTACATTCTACCCTCTGCAGTCACATGATTTATATATTTATGTAGAAGGAATGGGATCACCATATACGGTTGGACACAGAGTCTGTCCAAATGATGGATGTAAAGCTTATCTTTTTTTCTGTAAACATCCAGCTATAAGTTTAATCACGTTCCCATCATTACGCATTGACTTCAAAACGGAGAACATCCCGGATAGAATTCGCTTAAGTCTGGAGGAAGCTATTACCTGTCATGCAGAGGGTTGCTATATTGCATCGGCAATAATGGTCAGAAGAACCTTAGAGGAGCTGTGCGATGATAAAGGTATTAAAGGGGATAATCTTAAGAAGCGAATTGAAGGTTTAAAGTCAGTTGTTGTGCTTCCGCAAGGTCTCCTTGAAGCATTGGATGAGCTACGACTTCTTGGTAATGATGCGGCTCATATTGAATCTAAAGAATATGATGAAATTGGCGAAGAAGAAGTTAGTACAGCTATCGAGATAACTAAAGAGATTCTCAAAGGTGTTTATCAAATGGATACTTTGGTCAAAAAACTTAAAAAGCTGAAGAAGTCGAAGCAGACTTAACCTATTATATGAGGAGCTTCCACCTTTTCCATAAATTTAACTATCCGTTGAACTGCGTTCATCTTAAAAGTGCCGTTTTTGAGTTTGCACCCGGGCCCAGAGGGCGCCGCACCAATTTACAGTCCGTAATTCGTGCGGGGCAGGCAACCCCCGACAATGCCAGGGGCTAACAGAAAGTGTTCCTTGCGTTTGCACCCCCGGCCAGAGGACCACGCACTAATTTAGAGTCCTAATTCGTGCGGGGCAAGCAACCCCCGGCAGTGCCGGGGGCTAAGAGAAAGTGTTCCTTGCGTTTGCACCCCCGCCCAGAGGACGCCGCACCAATTTTCAGTCCTAATTCGTGCGGGGCAGGCAACCCCCTGCAGTGCAGGGGGCTAACAGAAAGTGTTCCTTGCGTTTGTACCCCCGGCCAGAGGACCCCGCACTAATTTACAGTCCTAATTGGTGCGGGGTAAGCAACCCCCGACAATGCCGGG
>CP070751.1:1765250-1767693 GCA_020348445.1 Thermoplasmata archaeon | reverse complement strand
GATATGGCGAGAAGATTGAATCAGATCTTGGCAGCGGTAGAGCATCCCGGAGAAGGCTTTGACAAGGCGCTCAGCCAAAAGCTTATGGATCAAATGCTCGAGATGGCACCGAACACTCTCCAAGATCTGCCCAAGATAAATCGATAAAACGAACATGGCCAATGAACGTTATTGTTATTGTCAATGATAGCTTCCGCTGGGATTTCCTGGGTTGCTATGGTAACGACTGGATAAAGACCCCTAACCTGGACAAACTGGCCTCTGAAGGAACACTGTTTAAACACTTCTATCCTGAGAATCTTCCGACTGTCCCCACTCGCACAACCTTTTTCACTGGCCGATACAGCTTTCCATTCAGGGGGTGGCAGCGTCTTGAACCCACCGATATCCTTCTTGCTGAAACGCTCTGGAATAAGGGATTTAATACCGCCATGGTAACCGATGTGTATCATCTTCACAAACCATCTATGGCATTTGAGCGAGGATTTGATTACACCAAACATATTCGCGGCCATGAAGGAGATCCTTATATAGTAGACACATCCATAGAAGTTGATGTTGAAAAATACTACAAGGGAGACGGTAAAGACAGGGCGGTCAGAGCCCAGCTCGAACAGTACCTTCGAAATGTCCATGATTGGATTGGGGAAGAGGACACCTTTGTTGCCAGGACCATGATGGAAGGAGCAGACTGGCTTCAGAGTCAGAAAAATAAAGATAACCTCCTATTGTGGGTAGATTGCTTTGATCCCCATGAACCATGGGATCCACCACCTCCATATAACCGTATGTATACAGACCCGAATTACACTGGGAAAGATATCATCCATCCTATTCCCGGATGGGTTGACGGATATCTAACTCCTGAAGAACTCAACCATATTAAAATGCTCTATGCAGGCAAAGTGACCCTTTGCGACCACTGGATAGGCAAATTCTTGGACAGGGTCAAGGATCTGGGTCTATACGATAATTCCCTTATCCTATTCACAACGGATCACGGGGCACCCTTTGGGGAGCATGGCTATATCAAAAAGGCTCAACCCGGCCTGCACGATGACCTGGTGCGAATTCCCCTGATCGTCCGCCACCCTGAGGGTTTGGGAGCCGGCAAGCGAAACAGGGCATTGACTCAGACCACGGAGATATTCCCCACGATCCTTGATTTCCTGAATGTCAAGATCCCTCCAAAGGTCCATGGGAAAAGCCTGCTGCCGCTTATGGCCGATGAAATAGACTCCATTCGGGATTATGCCTACTGCGGGCATTTCAAGAGAAACTGGAGAGTGAATGATCATGAGTGGAACTTTACCCTGAACTTCGATAAGGGAAAAGAGAATGAGCTCTACAACCTGAAAGAGGACCCGCTTGAGCAAAACAACCTTGTGGAGAGAGAGGCTACCAAGGCCATGGAACTGGAATTGGAACTGAGGCGGTTTGTGGCGAGCTTGAAATAATCAGTCCATTTGTTCGGCGGTGCCGTGTAATCCTTTATACCAATAAACGGTATAATAGGAAATACCGTTTTTATCTTGACGATGGCTCTGATGTCTTTCAATACTATAACACGGGCGGCGCATTAATATAAGATCAAATTCGCAAGCGGTACAAGGGTAGATGTTACCATCACTGGCTCAGGGTTTGAAGCCGGGGCGGATGTGACCTTTGTCGGCTCCGGACCTACTCCCACAGTTTCCAATGTTGTTGTCGTTGACGGAAATACAATCACAGCAACTGTCACGGCAAAAAGTGGAGGACCTCCGCGGAATCGAGTATGGGATGTGCGCGTGACAAATCCCGACAGGTCCTCTGGAGTTCTGAGTGGTGGATTTACTGTGACCCCGTAAAGCACAAGCGATTAAAATACAAATTGCGTCTGCACTCTTGACAAAGTATGAGGCGGTTGAAGATTCTCTTTGACTGCCTTTGAAAAATACCTAAAAAACCACCCAAGTCGATCCTTTGCATCGAAGCACTTCCGATGAAGCACATCAGCAGCATCCAGTCTTGCTAAGCGAGATGTAATCGTAGGGTCTCAGATAAGAGAATAGACCATAAAGCAATTTCTGCACGAACGTCCCCCATACGTCCCCATATTGTTGTTTTTGCCCCCAAAAACGACTATATAGGCCCCAAATCGGACCCTTTTTTCCGAATAGTCACAATTATTTCATATTGTTAACTTGGCCCGACCCGATCTGACAATGGTTTTGGTTATGGTCAAATCCTCGATTCCTAATTTCCTTAGCTTACCAAAAGAGCAATATAATCAAGCTAATACTATCCAGTTTTAAATATAAAACTAAGTTACCAATAACTTACTCATTTTTGGATTTTCTGATGCGACTTAGATATCTTTGATAGAACTTTCGAAGATTGATAAATATAACTGGAAAATCAAATAATTATGATCGATTTCATTGGCCCACCAGAAAAAAGACTT
>CP070751.1:1762705-1765150 GCA_020348445.1 Thermoplasmata archaeon | reverse complement strand
ATCAGAGAATACAGTCTTTGATTGACGAATACAACACCGGCCACGCGGTACTGGATGAAACCAGAAAGATTATGTTCAGGGTCGCTCTGCTCTTTGTCCGGTATACACTCAAAACAAACTTTTTTGCCACCCACAAGGATGCCCTTTCATTCCGCCTGGACCCCCATTATATGGAACAGTTACCCCAGGATATCAGGGCAAACCTGCCTCCTGACCTGCCTTTTAGGATCACGTTCTTCTACCACCGCCAAGGATCCGGTTATCATTTTGGATTCTCAGACATTGCTCGGGGAGGGTTTCGGACCATCATTACGAGGAACAAGGATGATTTTGAGTCTGCCATGAATACGATTTTCAAAGAGGCAATGGTGCTTGCCCACACCCAGCACTTGAAAAACAAAGATATATACCAAGGGGGATCTAAAATAGCGGTTGTCATGCGGGCCTTTGATTTGAAAGAACAGGACAGGGTTATCAATCGCCTGTATGATCTTCAGCGGGGGATCATAGATGCATTTCTGGATCTATTTGTTACCCTCGATGGAAAACCGGTAGACCCCAAGGTGGTTGACTACTACGGAGAAGATGAGCCTATTGAATTGGGACCTGATGAAAACATGCATGATTCCATGATTGAACAGATTGCGGAACGTGCCAAGGAACGGGAATATATCTTAGGAGGTGGCATCATTTCCAGCAAAAAGATTGGGATCAACCACAAAGAATTTGGGGTGACATCCCTAGGCGTTTGGAAATTCTTAGAACGGGCACTGAAAGAACTGGGGATTGATGCCCATCGCGATCCCTTCAGTATTAAGATTACTGGTGGAACAAATGGGGATGTTGCTGGAAATCTGATTAAGTTACTGCTGACGCATTGCCCAAAGGTCCGGATCACATCAATCACGGCAGGCTCCGGTGCTTTATATGATCCAGAGGGTATCGATAAGGAAGAACTCAGCCGTCTGATTTTAAGGGCCAATGTAGATGAGTTTTCACCAGATCATCTCAATGAGGGTGGTTTTATCCTGTATTCCAGGGAACAAAAAAAAGAAAATCTTGTGGATCTCTTTAAAAAGGTTATGCGAACCAAGCAGGGTATCAAAGAAGAGTGGGTGTCGTCGGATGAGTTCCATGCAGAGTTTGAAAACCTCATATTTTCTCACTTTACAGATATCTTTGCACCGTGTGGTGGTCGCCCCGAAACGATCCACGACGGCAACTGGCAAAAGCTCTTTGATAAAGATCAAAACCCAACCACCAGTGCGATAATAGAGGGTGCTAACTCATTCATCTCTCCCAGTGCCAGGGAAAAGATACAAGAGCAGGGCATTATCATACTCAAGGATTCTTCAGCAAACAAATGTGGTGTTATCTGTTCCTCTTACGAGATCATTGGGGGGTTGCTCATGAAAGACAAGGAATTCCTGCAAAATAAGGAGGAGTATGTTAAGGATGTGCTCAAGATCCTGGAAAAACGAGCAATCGATGAATCGGAGCTGATCTTTCAACGCCATAACCGATCTCAAGACGAAAAGTTATATACAGACATCAGTAATGAAATCAGCGACGAAATCAATGAGTTGACAGATACCATTTATGAGCATTTGGTTGCACATCCGGAAAAGCTCGGGAAACCCGCTTACCTAAAAGCTCTTCTTCTCCATTTTCCTGAGTTTGTTCAGAAGCGAAAAAAATTCAGACTGAGAATAAAGGGCCTTCCCTTTAAGTATAGAGTCGCCATGGTTTCCACAGAGATTGCTACCCAAAGCGTATACCACGGTGGATTTGAAGTGCCTTTCGAAGAAAAAGTAGAACAGTTTGTCAGGAAATTCAGTAGGGAAATCGCTGCCTGATTCCTGTTCCCCTTCAACCATGCCTGCTGCCCCTATATCGTGGTGTTCATCCGTGCCCTATTCTTGATGGTGCTGCCCATAAGATGTGTAGATCAATCCCAGAGCTCTTATGTATTCCATTATTATTTCGGAATTGGTTATTGCTCTAGCTCCTTTTGGGAATCTCTATCCTAAAGAGGGCGGGGCTTTTCGGAAGTGACTGGTGGGAGGGTGCTGTCTTTTCGCGACTTATCAGTGGGGGAAACCGCAGGTCCCCTGCTCCAATGGAGCGGGGGACAATGCGGAGGGGGCAAAAATCCCCTGCTGATAAATCGCAGAAAAGACCAGCCCGGGAGCCTCGGAACTGACGAAAAGTCCCACCCTCTAGGTGAACCCAACGGTTATACAAAGGTTTCAGCATATCTCCGGAGCTAAAGCAATAATCGAATTTTGGAATTTTGTCAGAAGCACGTATCTTTTCTTGAGCAAAAGCATTTTTTTGTGTATGAGAAACCTTTCTGCATAACGGTATTCCAAAAGGGGAGAGGCAGGGAATGATTCTCATCATTGATTTCGGCTCCCAGTACAACCAGCTCATTGCCAGGAGGGT
>CP070751.1:1760155-1762605 GCA_020348445.1 Thermoplasmata archaeon | reverse complement strand
CAATATTTATATTCCTTACAAAATAAAACAAATTTTTCTTGACATCAGAACAGATATGTTTTAGATTGTAAGGGAAATAGTGAAAAAAGGAGTGAAAATGAAATTTTTATCGAGACCTGAAGAGCTTGTTCTGCATGCAGTTTGGCAGCTTAAAGAAAATGCCTATTGTGTTCCGATCAGGAAACATGTTTCTAAACTGACTGGGAAGGATTGGTCATTCGGTGCAATCTATGTCCCCCTCCATCGGCTGGAAAAAAAAGGGTTGGTTAAATCCTTTTTGGATAATCCCATTCCTGTAAGAGGTGGAAGAAGTAGACGAATATATAAAATTACTCCTCCTGGCTTAAAAGCTTTGGCTGAAGTCAGAGAACTCCATGATTCGATGTGGGCAGGCGTACCTGAGTTTTCCTCAGAATAGGGAGATTTCATCATGGCCGATAAAAACAGACCTCCCAAATTCCTGGCTTGGCTGCTTCTTCGCATTTTGCCCAAGTATGTCGATGATACGGCACTCGGTGATTTCGAAGAGGAATATTCGCATATTGCATTTGACCGAGGAAGAACTTTCGCGAATTTTTGGTTTTCGCTTAATATTGTTAAATCCATTCCTCCTTTTATTGCGGATGCCATTCGCTTCAGGCTGGTGATGCTTAAGAATTATGCCACTATCACCTGGAGAAACATGAAAAGGCACAAAACGTATTCATTCATCAATATTGCCGGATTAGCTGTAGGATTAGCCTGCTGTCTACTTATTACGCTCTGGATCTTGGATGAACGAAGCTATGACCGTTTTCATGAGAAATGTGATCGTTTGTACAGAGTGGTTGTGAATTTACCTTCATCAGGGGAAATGAGGAAAATAGTGGCTACACCTCCGCCCTTAGGGCCGGCACTGAAAAAAGATTTTCCTGAAATCGTGGAGACAACCAGGCTGAGTTACTGGGGAAGTGTTCCTCTCCGCACAGGAGATAAGTCGATCAATGAGAGTCATATGGTTGTCGTGGAGCCTTCTTTTTTCAACCTCCTCACATTTCCCTTTATCAAGGGGGAGGGAGCCGCGTCACTGAGCACGCCGAATTCCGCCCTTATCAGCGAAAGACGGGCCGAGAGTCTTTTCGGAAAAGAAGATCCAATCGGAAAAGTCATCCAGGTTGATAATCGGTTCGATTATATTGTCAGGGGGATTTTCCGTGACATTCCTTATAACACACATATTCGCCAGTTTGATCTCGTCCTGCCCTGGTCCCATCTGGATCATATGGAATGGTATGAATCCGATAGCTGGGGGTCGTTAAGCTATCGGACATACGTTTTACTTAGTGAAAAGGCATCATTCCAAGATGTGAATCAAAAAATAACAAAACTCATTCAGCACTATTCCTCCAGATCAAAGAGTGAAATCATGCTGGAGCCGATTGCTGATATTCATCTTCGTTCACACTATCGGCTGTCGACAGGATTGAGAGGAATCGTCTATGTTTATATTTTTTCTGTGATTGCGTTGTTAGTTCTTCTGATCGCCTGTGTGAACTTTATGAACCTGACTACTGCCAGGTCTTTCAACAGGGCTAAAGAAATCGGGATGCGGAAAACCATTGGGGCGCTACGCAGACACGTAATAGTTCAATTTTTTGGGGAGTCTTGTTTTATGACACTCTATGCACTGGGTCTTGCTCTGGTGCTTATTGGTCTGGTTCTGCCCGAATTCAACAAATTTACAGGAAAGCAGTTAACCGTGCATTCCATTTTTAACTGGCAGGCTATTGTCGGGCTGATTGGAATCACCCTATTAACAGGATTTGTGGCTGGCAGCTACCCGGCTCTCTACCTTTCGTCTTTTCGTCCAGTTCACGTTTTAAGGAAAGTAGCGCAAACAGGGAAGAAAAAATCGGTGTTCAGACGGGTTCTTGTCATCCTCCAGTTTTCGATGTCGGTCATTCTGATTATTGGAACACTCGTTGTTTACGCTCAGCTCGACTATATCCGGAATAGAAAAATTGGCTGGGAGAGAGAAAATCTCATAAGTATTTCTCTGAGTGGAGAGACGAAAAAGTCATTTGATGTTCTGAAAGCTGAACTCCTGAAACACCCCAGGATTTTGAGCGTGACGGCTGCTTATTCAGAGCCGACTAATTTTGAAAGCAGTTCGCATGGAGTGAATTGGGAGGGAAAGGATGCGGAAGAGATTGTTCACGTCACCTTGAACCTGGTGGATTATGACTTTCTGGATACCCTGAATATCGAAATGGCAGAGGGACGATCTTTTTCCAAAGAGTATTCTACTGATGCCACTCAGGCATTTTTGATCAATGAGAAATTGGCTGGGATGATGGAGACCGAGTCTCCTGTCGGAGCCAAGTTTTCTTTTATCGGACGGGAAGGCCAGATCATCGGAGTGATGAAGGATTTTCATTTTCATTCGCTCCGTAGGAGTATTGGTCCCTTGG
>CP070751.1:1757551-1760055 GCA_020348445.1 Thermoplasmata archaeon | reverse complement strand
AGCAATCTATCAAGAAGGTCATGTTTATTATAGGGGTCCACGCAAAAACCCGTTACACCGTTCCGGATAATCTCTTCTGAAGCAACCTGATATTCCGGAAACGTCCTTTTAAAGGCAATACAGGGCAAACTCGCCGCCATTGCTTCTAAAATAACCTGTCCGAACCCTTCATACTTTGACGGTAAAACAAATATATCTGCTGTGTTATAAAATCGCTCTACATCTTTTCTTTGACCAACAAATGTTATCTTCTCGATCATGTTCAAATCATTTGTCAATTGCTCTAATCTCAATCTCTCTGGTCCATATCCGACAATTAAGAGTTGCACATCCTTTTTTCCGAAGTTCCTAAAATCTTTGATCAACTTTTCAACGTTTTTTTCAACACTCAGTCTCCCCACATATAGAACAATGACCCTATTTGGAGGAATATCAAATTCTCGCCTTATCTCTATTGAGTCGTCATATTTCCCGAATCTATCCAAATCTACGCCCGGCGGGTTTACAACAAATGTTTTCGGATCAAAAGCATAATATTGAGCTAGGCAACTTGAAATATGCCGACTTAAAGTTATCACTTTATCTGACATAATAATGCATTTGCTTTCAATATGGTCTAATATGGGCTTCCATACAAAATTGAAAAATTTTGGCTTCATGCCTGAATTTTCGGAAGACTTGTTTATGTACCTCGAATGAACCGTAGCAGGAATATAGAAAACAGGAATGTCTACATTTAATGAACATGTAGAAAAACAATAATGAGGATATCGGGATATGACGAGATCTACATTGCCGATATACTTTGAGATAAAATTTCTTAATTGATTCGAAATGATCTTAGGTTTCATAAAGAGCATTCTCTTTGGAGTATTATAATAGGGATGCCTGACAACTTTGATACCATGATAATTTTCAAAATCTGGCAAGGTATGATCATGTTTCTCACAAAGAATTACCGGTTGATGCCCCATGGCTTTTAGGGTTTTCGACACATGGTACAAATAATTCTCAATTCCCCCTAATGCTGGATAGAAGGTATGATTTTGGAGCATGATCCTCATGCTTCGGACCTCTTTTCGAATTGCTGAAATACGGGAAACAAAACCCTCGCCATAGCTTCAAAGCTATATAATTTGACGCATTTTCCCCTTGCCTTCTTCCCCATATTACGACCAACATTGGGATTGGCCAGCACATATCGAATATTATGTGCCAAATCTTCTGTGTCACCAGGCTTAACAATAACACCACAATCTTCTATAATTTCCGGTAAATCCGATACAGCAGTCGCAACAATCGGTTTGGCCATTGCCATGGCCTCGAACACCTTCCCCGGCACCTGCGCTCTGGAGATAAGGTTGTCTTTTTGGGGGAGAACAACCAAATCCGACAGGTACAAAATTTCGGGCATTAATCTATGCGGTTGATACCCGAGATAAATTGTCCTTTTCTTGCTCAACTCGTACAGCTCGCCATCGATGCTGCCTTCTATACTTCCTCCGACAAGCAGCAATTTTACCTTGCAATGCGGATCAATACTATTCAAAGCCCGAATCAAATCGTCGAGGCCTTTGTGGGGCCTGGGAGTTCCGGCGAACAGAACTATCTTTTTATCCAAAGGCACTCCCCATTTCTCCCTTAATCGACTTTTATTTTTGCCCTTTGGATTAAACACCTCAGTATCCACACCATGGTACAGCTTTATACCACCGTATTTTCCTTTCAAAAAATTTGTGCAAACAAAAACAGCATGAGAAAACGACACGAGTTTTTCAGTTACATACAAGTATTTAAAATCATTAGGAACTTTCCATCCGTGAAGCAAATATCTTCTGAGAAATATCCATTTCGACAATTCCTCCTTCTGGATCCAATACGGTGCAAGTTCCCAGTCCTCAATATCCACAACGATGGGAATGCGTTTCAAAAGGCTACAGACCAATCCAATCAAATATGAAGTTGCCCTCGGCTTAAAGGCAAAGAGAACATCTCCGTTAACACTAGTATATATATCCCTCAATTTCTTGACAAATTGAGGGTAGTTACACCCTTCGACAATTATAAAATTGAATTCATCCTCATATGCCCGAAATACCTGACGCCCAAAGCACGGACCGATTACATCAATTTGATATCTTCTCTGCAAGACCTTGAGAATTGGGTATGCCCTAACAATGGGATTATCCGATAAGTCACTTACCAGTACTGATATCTTCATTTTTTAGCTCATGAACCGCTCATTTTCCATGCTCGTTAGCTATCCTCGCGTCTCTTTGTGCTTTTCCTCTTATTTTTGTAGTGTTTGCGATTCGTACCTATAAACGCTATCTCTGATCGAAAACCTTCATCATTGACCAGCCATTATTCTCCAGCCCGGTCAACCTAAAAAAGTAAAATGCTTATTCCCTTAACTCCGAATAACCAATGGTATTGGTAGCAAGACAAGCCGTTAGCATTCGGTCAAACATTTGAGATTCCCAAAATCGACGATTAAATCGATA
>CP070751.1:1754946-1757451 GCA_020348445.1 Thermoplasmata archaeon | reverse complement strand
TGTTCCACCGTCACCTGCCCAGGCAACAACAGTTATATCTGTTTTACCCTGCATTCTAAAACCTGCCTCTACACCACTTGCACCCGCGGCTGCTGCTTCAAATGCAATGTTCATAGTTGGAATATCAAACGATGTATGTGGATGAAGACTCTCAATTACAGCTGTACAACAAGCAGGAATAATTTTCACAGTGTTTCTACCAAGAGCCTTATAGACAACTCGAAGCGCCATCGTGGCAGGACACCCTGGACATGCTGCACTACCTGGAATATAACACTCTTCAACGGGTAAATCTTTAATCGCCAAATTTTACACCCCCTTAAGACCAAACCATTCAAGGTGTTTTGCTTTACTATTTACTACTTTTTTGCACATTTTCTCAATGTCGCCGAATGGCACGTCTTTTCCACCAAGACCTGCAATAAAACCATACACTTTTGCATCAGTGTAACCATACAATGAGGCTTTCACCTCAGTAAACAATGCACCTTCCATTCCTGGTGAAATATTACGATCGATGACAATAAGACCCGCTTTTTTACTGAGTTTTTGGATTTCTTCTCGTGGGAAAGGCCTGAAACATCTAACCCTTGCAAGACCAACTTTTAAACCTTCTTTTCGAAGGTTATCAACTGCAACCTTGCTTTCGGCACCAATAGCACCCATAGAAAGGAGAATGTAATCAGCACCATCACACTTGTAAAACTCCAAAAGATCACCATGATAACGTCCGAAACGCTGCTTCCATTCTTTTGAAATCTCAGGTATCAACTTCTTTGCATATTCATGAGATTTCTGCATATCAAAACGTACTTTTTCATACTCAGCAGGCAATATTATATTTCCAAAAGTAATCGGATTATCAGGATCCAATTTCCACTTTGGCTTCCTCTTCGGCAAGAAAGCATCAACATCTTTTTGATCAGTAAGATAAACAGGCATACTAGTATGGGACAGAATAAAAGCATTATAACTAATCATTACAGGAAGCGATATTTTCTCATGTTCACCAAGTTTGAATGACTGAATCACGGTATCAAAAATCTCCTGATTACTACTACAATAAAACTGGATCCAACCAGTGTCGCGCTGAGAAATACTATCATTTTCATCAGCCCAAATATTCCAACCAGGGCCCACGACCCGGTTGATATTACACATAATAACCGGGAGCCTTGCAAGAGATGCCCAATGAAGCATCTCGTGCATCAATAAAAGACCATGAGAAGAGGTACCTGTAAATGTTCTTACCCCTGTTGCACTAGCACCAATACATGCAGCCATAGCAGAATGCTCACTTTCAACACAGATATATTCTCCCTTGTACTCACCAGTGGCAAGATATTTTGCGATACCTTCAACAAGAGTAGTCTGAGGAGTAATAGGATATGCTGCAACCACATCAGGTTTACATAGAACAGCTGCTTTTGCAGCAATATAATTTCCAGTGTCGATCATAACCTCACTCATTTTTTCTTTCCCTCCCGCTCAAGAGTAATAGCCTTTACTTTGCAAACATTTGCACAAATCCCACAGCCTTTACAATACACGTAGTCAATATCAACACTATCATCCTTGTTACGAATGATTGTAGCCTCTGGACAATAGATCCAACAACGCAAGCATTTCACACATTTTTTCTTGTCAAGAATTGGTCTGAAAACACGCCAGTTACCTGTTTTACCCATCGCACCTTTCTTGGGATATGAAATCGTTGTTACAACATCGTATTTTTTCAAGATTTCACCACCACCGCATCATATGCATTTTGAGTTGCTTTCACGTTCTGTTCAGCAAGTTCACCTTTCCATTTACTGCGCACTATACCTTGTATTGATTTCAGGGTAACTCTATTAAGTATTCTTGGTACAGCACCAAGAATAGGAGTATTGACGACAGGCATTCCACCAACAAGGATATCATGTTTGAGTGCTACACCTGTCGCATCAACAGTTGCAACAATAAATTTTTTTGAAAAATCAAATTCACCAGGTTTTGCCCTTGTGTTAATTAAAATTTTACCATTTTTCTTCAAACCCTTTAAAACATCCACGATATCCATAATGCTTTCATCAAGCACAATAACTATATCAGGAGTATATACCTCACTACGGAGATGTATCTCATCGTGTGAAATGCGAGCAAAAGCACGTACTGGTGCACCGCGTCGTTCAGCCCCAAAAAACGGGAACGCTTGAACGCCTTTATTACCATCTTTTAAAGCCGCCGCTACAAGTAGGTTTGCCGCAGTAACCGCACCCTGGCCGCCACGTCCATGGAATACAATCTCAACTAAATCCGCCGAAGTCACAACAATACACTCCCGAAACTCGGAATGAAAATGTTACATATAACTGTTTTGAATCTCTAAAAATTTTTATTGAACAGATTTCAGTTTGGTTTCAATTGTTGCATTTTTATCTCTTCTATCGTCGATTTTTAATTCTGTTATTACTCTCTCAACTCCAGATGCTAGCACCGAAGTGTGTGCTTTTTGAACTATGT
>CP070751.1:1752341-1754846 GCA_020348445.1 Thermoplasmata archaeon | reverse complement strand
CGGATAGTGCGGCGTATGCGTCTCATGCAGCCACACATTGATGAAGAAGGGCCTATCCTTGTGGCGACGAATGAAGTCCACCGTTCGCGGGCAGGTCTCGGCTGTCCTGATCTGCACGCCGGGAACGTTGAAAGCTCCATATTCATCATACCCGTATTCCGTTGGAAGCGGAGCGTCCGGAACGTGACGATTTGTAAGATGCCACTTACCAAAATGTCCAGTGATGTAGCCCGCTTCCTTGAGAAGCTTGGGAAGCAGCGGTAGCTTTGGATCAAGCCAGTCAGGCATTCCTGCCTTTTGATGGTGTTCCACCGATGCAAAATGCCGGTGAATACAATGTCGTGCAGGAAACTGTCCTGTCATGACGGCCGTTCTGCTGGGCGAACAAACAGGATTGTTGACGGTAAACTGTTGAAAATCGATCCCTTCCATCGCCATCCGATCGAGGTGTGGTGTCTTACAGAACGTACTGCCGTGTACGCCAAGATCACCATAACCCCAATCATCAGCAAAAATGAAGATGATATTGGGGCGAGACTTTATCCGGATATTTCTGAGGCCTTGGGCTATCGACAGCCGTCCACTGATAACAGACGCTGCTCCTGCTACTAAACCTGCCCTTAGGAAATCTCTCCTGCCTATCATTTCATTGCTCCTCAGCGTTAGTAATTATCATTCTATAAAAGCCCGGAACAAGTAATAATAACAGATTATCAGCCTATTTACAATATCTCTGACGAAATAGAACTGGATCGTCCTGCAGATTCATAGGAATTGTAGAGTTAACCTATTTATGTAATACTTTATCTCCACAGCATCATATGCATCTTAGAAAAAAGGAGTCTGTTGAGATTCCAATAGAGATGCTGAAATATCAAATATTGTTATATGATTGATACATTTCATTCTCTCCATCTACTTAATCCGATTACACATAGAAAATTCTTGAAAATATTTGCTTTTCGGCAAGAAATTAACATTTATTCGGACTCGATATAGGCGAAATTGACATTTGTGGAGACATTTTGGATACATAATGTCACCTGAAAATCAGGGTGTTTTCCAGCTTTTGCAAGAGGTGACTTTGTGAAGAATTCTGGCATTTTGCAATTCAATGTGAAGCTATCTATCACACACTAATACTTGAAACATCACCACGTTTTTGATAGAGTGATTTGTCCCTATGAGGATAATCTAACTTACATAGGGACATATAGAGGCTCACTTACATCTTGGGGACTTTGGGCAAAAGAGTATTATACCGACACTTAGTGAGGTCAAGAGTTTTATACGGAAACCACATATACATAGATAGTGAGATATAAATTCCAAATGCAGCAAAAAGCCGAAACTCAAATATTTATATTATTGCTTATCTCAGCACTAATGCTATGTGTTGCACCCTTCTTTCTTGAAGATTCCTATAATTGGATTAAACATACAACAAGTGAATCAGGAGCTCAATTAGCAACAGGTTCATGGTGTGCTAGAATTGGATTTATGCTGTATGGCTTATCTATTTTTTGCATAGGTACAAAAGGATCGTTAATGTGGTTTCAGAAATTTCCATTTTTATTTTTCGGTATTTCAATGCTATCAGTAGCAGTATTCTCAAACAAGCCATGGATTGAAGGAGTCCCATATAATAATGCAGAAGACGTTTTGCATTCCATTGGATCATCAGTAGTAGGTATCGCATTCATAGCAAATGTAATAGTGATTTCAATGAGCAGAACGCATCATAATAGCAAGACCATAACTTTCGATCTCTTAGCAATTATAGCTTCGTTGATAATCCCTTTATCAATGGTATTCTTAACTGATTATAGAGGAATTTTGCAAAGAGCCATGTTTGCTGTTTCATATATTTGGTATGGGTATTATTTGTTAGGTATGCCAAATCTAAGAAAGAAATGCCATCTAACCAAAGAGTCAAGTTGATTCTATTCCGCTGTGCCTCATAGGACAACTTATTCTGGATTTTTAGATGAAGAATAATAAAGAGGAAAAGATTATGAGACGATTAGGTATTCACAGACCAACAGTAGAAGATTCCATCGAAATGAGTGGGATTGAAATCTTACATCCGGGAGGTCCCTTACTTACCAAGCGAACAGCGGAAGTTGCGAATCTCCGTCCCGGTATGAAGATTTTGGATGTGTCCAGCGGAAGGGGGACACTGGCCATCGAATATGCAAAAAAATTCGGTGTAGAGGTTATCGGTATTGATATATCAGAAGAGATGGTCAGGACGGCTACAGAGAGAGCCAAACAGGCCGGGATCACCACACAGGTAAGTTTTAGGCAGGGGGATTCGCAAAAGCTCCCATTTGAAGCATATACCTTTGATGCTGTCATAAACGAGTGTGCCGTTGGTATTCCTGATGATTCGCAGGCGGTACTCAATGAGATGGTTCGTGTGGCAAAGCCTCATGCGAGCTTAGTCATTCATGAGTCAACCTGGAGAAAACCACTCTCCCTTTCAGAGAAGCAGGATTTTGCTGA
>CP070751.1:1749707-1752241 GCA_020348445.1 Thermoplasmata archaeon | reverse complement strand
ACCCTGTCTGGCCAATGCTATTGCCGCTTCAGATTCGGTAACCGTATCCATTGCTGCACTGACAATGGGTATGTTAAGGGAAATGTTCCGAGAAAGCCTTGTTTTGACGTCTATGTCTTTTGGTAACACAGCGGATTCCCTTGGAACCAAAAGGAGATCATTAAAGGTAAGTGCTTCCTCCAGTGGTTGATTAGCCATCTCTTTCTCCTTCCACGCGTTGTATCAAAATGCCCTCCAATAAATCACTATAACTTACTATTATCTCATCCTTCCCAAAATAATCCATAAATTTCATTACCAATAAGGTGCCCGGTAGGATAATATCCTCTCTTCCAGATTCAAGGCCAGAAAAACTCAGCCTTTCTGCTGCTGACATCTCTTTCAGTGTTTCAAACAGGAGCCCAACATCGTGCCTTTTGACTGAAAGACCATTTATGTTTCTTTCATTGAAATTGTCCTCTGTTATATCGTGGATCATTGCAGCGAGGGTTACTACGGTTCCCCCAGTCCCTATAAAGGCAGCGTTTCGGTCTCCGGATTCTTTTAATGAAGAAAGCCTTGTTTTGCACACATCCTCAATATGCTTGTCCAGGTACCATATCTCCTCATCTCTTGGAGGATCCGTTGTCAGAAACGTTTCTTTTAACACCACTACCCCAAGCTCTACTGATAGGTATGTAGTTTCTTTGCTATTGGTGCGGATAAATTCGGTGCTCCCGCCACCAAGATCAAAAATAACAGAAGACTCGCTCCCAAGGTCCAGTGAGGATAAAACACCCTTCTCGGTCAGTTCGGCCTCCTCTTGTCCCGAGATAATTCTTATCTTATGGCCTAGGTGTTCGGCAATCGAGGTGATAAAGGTGTCCCTGTTGGCTGCCTTTCTGACTACCCCGGTTGCTATTACAAGGGGAGAAGACACACCAAACTGGCTAGCAATGCCAAAGAACTCCCGGAGTGCAGTAATGCTCCTGGCTATGGCGCCCGGCTTAAGGATGCACCCTTCGTTACTGTTGAAACCCTCTCCGAGCCTCGTAATAACCCTTTTTCGCAAAACCGGCGCAAAGGGAGTACCTGAGGTGCCTTTTTCGGCAATCAGCATCCTTATGGAATTGGTTCCTATTTCTATGGATGCAATGGGATCCATAAGCTGTCAGCTTTGGAATCGACCTATTAAGCGAGATAACACGGACTTTAAGGTGCCAATCTTACCGGTATAAAAATGGTCCGCCCCCTCGATGACCTCCAACTCCGCCGCAGGATTCCACATAGAGATCAACCTATTGATCTCATCAACTGGTGCAATATCATCGCTACCACCAGCAACAACTGCCGTAATCCTCGGGTTGAGGGACAAAAAGGAAAAATCTAAAAAGGCAACCGGCGGGGATACCATAATCATATTGCTGACCGCAAAGTCGCTGGTGGTGATCTTAGTATTTACCCATGCCCCGAATGAATATCCTGCCAGATCAATATCCCTCTTTCCCAGAGCATATAAATACAGGAGGGCAGATTTCACATCCTCCCTTTCTCCTGTTCCCTGATCATATCGCCCTTCGCTGCCTCCAGTGCCTCTAAAGTTAAACCTCAGGGTTGTAAAACCTTTGCTCTGGTAAACCTGAGCCAGTGCTGCTACTACCTGATCGTACATGGTGCCGCCATACAGGGGATGTGGATGGGTAATCACTACCCCCCGTTCTCCTTTCTGGATGCACATGAGGCCCTCAATCTGCAGACCGTTGGACTCAAACCTGATATTCTCTTCTTTCACGATATGGTCAGAATCTCTTAAAGAGGTTTTCCATGTCTCTTTTTAACTTCTCTGGCACCAGATAAAGCTCTTTGTCAGATAGCCTGGCAAAGATGGCATCTCCTCTGGCCAGCGTGTTTTTGTCCTGATCTTGAATCAATCCCCCGACCTGGAATAAACGCCCCCTTTTTTCTTCCATTATCCGGGCCTTAGCCGTCAATTCTGTATATAATGGAACTGGCTTGATGTATTTTATCTTCATGCTTCTGGTGACAAAAAAGATCCTTTTAAAATATATCACAGCCCACGACATGACCTCATCTAATAGGGTTGAAACTATCCCACCGTGGGCCATATTTTCCCAACCCCCATAGTTTTTTCCTAAGGTTATATCTGAACAAAGATACTCTCCGAGCAGATAGAAGTGAAGGTTGAGCCCTATTGGGTTTGCCGTCCCACAGGCAAAACAGTTATAGCCTTCCAGTTTTGGAATAGTTTCCTTAACTTCATTCATTGGAGGAACCCTGTACCCTTCCCAAAAACGTGTGCCATACCATTTCATGATTCCACTCTTGAACAATTTCAGTTGGATACTCGGATAATGCTAACCTGATATTCTCTGCCTGGCTCCTCATCAGTCCTGAAAAAATAAACCACTTTTTCTTTAGAAATCCATCTCCCTTTATGAGCTCTATGATAACATCATAGTGGATATTGGCTATCACCAGATCAGAGAGATGATCACCCCATTTTTCTGCCAGACCCTCCTTGACTTCAATCTTTT
>CP070751.1:1747051-1749607 GCA_020348445.1 Thermoplasmata archaeon | reverse complement strand
ATCGGAAGCTGAATTAAATAATCCCAATGCCTCATCAAGCTCCCGGTAAGCAAGAAGGCCCCATCAGATGTCAATCTTGCGCCATGAAATTCAAGCTTGATTTTTCTGTAGAAACGAATGTTTAATCTTTCACCCATTGTTTGCTTCATTTTTTGCGCCATTATTACCCTCTATCGTTTTGCATAATAACAACTTAGGGTGATTTTGTTAAGTGATTTTTGCGTTTAATATGGGGAATATGGGGTAAATTATGTTCTGCTTCCAGCTATTCCTAACTGTCCTAATGAATTCCACTTTAGCCATTCGATAAATGTCTTTACAGGTTTACTAACTCGTGTTGTAATTTTTTTGACTTTACCATTCGGTCGCTCGCAATGGGCATAATAGTCACAAATTGTTGTTAATTCACATTATTTTTTAGGTAACAAAACCATTTTAAGTACGATATTTTATGTTTCTCCGATAAGCCCCGATGACTTCTATAATGGTGCTTCAACTGTGAATAGAAGTTCTCTAACAAGTTAGTAGTCGAGGCTATAAAAGGATCATCAATATAGTGAAACATATCCGGTAAGGCATTATTGATTAATCCCATTGCTTTCTTTAAATCTATATTAGCTACACTATTTCTAGGTAATCTTTTTATGAAATCTCTGTTCTTGTAATACCAGTCACTATAAACTGTTAAAAAGACTAACTTGTCTTTTTCTGATCTTATACTTGTTATTCTCTTAAGGATAAATCTAAGCTCTTTACCAGCTTCTGTTCTAGGGTATACCCTTAGCCACTGAAGACCTTGGCGTTGGATATGATACAAACATCTCTGTATAAGCACTTCAGGCCAAACATCATAAATAGCCTGAATAACGAATCTGTGTCCGTCCGTTGTTATTGCCTTTGGATGCAGTCCTTGTTCTTTTAAATCTCTGAGTATCGGATAAACATTATGATAGCTTTCTTTATCAATATAAGTATAAGAGAGGATGTTTCTTGTCCTCTGATCCATTAATATGGCTAAACAGCCATTTTTATGGAAATAAGTACCATCAAATAGAATATATTTTGATTTTTGATAAATACCACAAGAAAGAGCAGAAGGCTTTTGGCTCAACCAAATGTTTTTAATTCGATGCAATTTAGTTTCACTATAGCCTGACATAGTGCTTAGCTGCCTAATGGAATATCCCTCCTTTATCCAAAGATCAAACCAATGTTTCTCTTTATATGTTTTATTGTATTTTCTATGCCATATATACGCCTTGTTACAGCTTTTACATTTAAATCTTTGCTTATTATTTGTGGTTTTTCCAAAGAAAATTACCTCTTTTGATAAACAAGATGGACAGCGTTTTTTTTATCATTTATTGAACCCTTTCAATAAACATGCTAAAATTACATCCTATCTTGTTTATTTAAAATAAATTACAGATTTAAGCAACAACAATTTATGACTATTATGCCCATTGCGAGCGACCGAAGGGAGTGTGGCAATCTCATCCTTTTATTTAAAATAAAATTTCCGCTGTCGCTTCTCTCCTCGCAACGACGTCTACTTCGTTACAGCGCAATCGCGGTGGATGACCACGTCATCACGAGCAACCTGTTTGTGCGCGGCAACTTCAAGTAAAGCGTTGTCATTGCGAGCGACCGAAGGGAGTGTGGCAATCTCAACCTTTTGATTAAAATAAAATTGCCACATTCGCTACGCTCTTCGCAACAGAGTCTACAGCAACCTCGACTCGTGAATAATCCAGGTTTATAAACTCAAAATTGATTCCTTTATCAAAGTCACGTTTGAGTTGAGCAAACAGAGGTAAAGAACTATGCGACCAAGCCAACAACACAGTCGTTAAGGAGGCTGAACAATGGTTAATATTATAATCGGGGCTTCACTGATGACAGGATTTCTCCTTCTCATAGACTATGTCAGGAGGCATAAACTGCACATCAGCTGGTGGAAGTGGGCCATTACGATTCTGGGTTTCTTCTATGTTCTTTTTATCCTCGAAATGATTGTCAGCTTCCTGTCTGAGGGAGCGGTGAAAGCCGCTCTGGTCATGGGAACGATTTTGGGGCTAACTGCAGTTGTATGGGGTGTGCTCCTGGGCCGCTTTGTTTTTGCCCGAAAAATTCATTGAAAAACAATAAACATTGAGTTAGTGAGGAGAAAATGTCAAATCACTCGATTCTTCGGCGTGACTTTTTAAAAATGATAGGAATAGGAACCGCTGCTGTTGGTTTTGGCATGGCTCATTCTGAAGTGATAGCCAAGACTAAAAACGGAGTTGTGATCGAATCACCGGATGACTACGGAGGTTTCCCGGTAGAAAAAATCAACAATAAAAGATACCCCTACCAGCTTGATCCAAAAATAATCAAACAAATGAGCGAAAAGTCCACAGTATTCAGCCGCAACATGTGGGATCCGGCTCGCCGGAACCGTCCTGAAGTGAAAGAAAACTTGACTCACCAGAACCTGGTCGAGGGCAAGGGAAAGATCCCCAACCAGACCCGCCTCGATTATGCTCTAATGGCCGCTTCCTGGCATGGAGCTCG
>CP070751.1:1744392-1746951 GCA_020348445.1 Thermoplasmata archaeon | reverse complement strand
CCACACACATGGGCTGGGTAAACTGTCGGATGTCTGATGGCGCTGAGCCGGATGCGGTGAGTGGCTGAAATAAGATATTTGTACAAAATTTTTCAGCCAGATGATACTGTATTCCGCTATTTTGGCGCTGTTACATTATGGTATAGATGTTAATGATGGTACCATGAGGATTTTAAGTTACATTTGGTACCATGGTTGTATATTGAGATAATCGTTAAATAAACAGTTGAGCCAGGTAGGTTTAGGTTTCATTCAGAGGTACAAAATGTGCTTCTAATTGAACCCAGCTCCGAGGTTGGGGAGCTATACAACCAGACACATAAAACGTACCTAAACAACAAATCCACAAGTACTTTGACATTTAATGTAAAAATGCCATTCATTAAGTGACCCTTTCGAGTGGCATATTGTTAAATAATGATTTGATCTAATGAGTTCAAGGTTTCATTGTTACCTAAATTTAAGGATTAATAACAGGAAGAGATTAATTTTAGTTTCAGAAGAAGATCAATATTATATACACTATTTACAACTTTTATTTGCAGCTCCAAGGTAGAGAGCTGTAAAAATACCAAGAAGAAAAGGAGGATGTTAGGGTGAGAATGAAGATTTCAACACTCTTTATGACTAGTGTAGTAATTCTGTCCGCACTATTGATACCAACAGTACTCGCAGAAAAGCATATAGTCGTGTCTGGAACTTGGGCTTGGTCTGCAAGTGATATGACAAGTAGGCCAGCAGGCGGCAACGTGCACTATTCAGCAACTGAACATGATGTGTTTAGTGGAACCTTCACAGGAACTGGTGAAGGCCCCTTTAAAATGACACTTCATCCCAATGGCTTTTTTACCGGAAGTGGTAAAACCGTTTTTACTGGTTCTGTGGACGGTCATTCGGGTACCTGTGTCATCATGTGGGTCGGTAACACAAAAAACGACATGGGCTATTGGTGGTTTAAGTGGATTATCATAAGCGGCACAGATGGACTGGCGAACCTCCGTGGGTCAGGATATTGCTGGGGACCAGGACCTGCAGGTGTAGACATGTTTGGTAAGATACACTTCGATCCAAGTTAACAGGCTGAACCCCGTAATTTATATTCTCATTCCTCTTTTTTCTTGAAACCACTCAGATGCTGATTCTGGTGAAGAAAAGAGTATAGGTGCATGGGAATACTAGTTGATTAGTTATTCTCTCTCACGTTGTTTGTCCAGTTCGTCCGCTCTTCTTTGTAGCTCTCCGCTCAACTCTATCTCTGCGGATTATATCCACTCTCAAAGAGTTTCATGTTGAAAACGTACTTGTAGTACTTGACTTTCCCCGACTCGAACTCAAGAATATCAACCCCAGGAAACTCAATCCTATTACCGGTGGCCGGGAAGCCCCGGTATTCTCCCGTGTGAGTCGCTGTCCACGTCCACTCAACCATAGCTGCGTTGTCCTTCGTCATGATTCTCTCGATGGTCCATTTCCTGTCAGGGAAGGCGTCCTTGCCTTGGGATAGCATGTTCCCGAGCCTTTGCTTATCAATCACCCTGTTTGACAAAGTTATAATCTTGATGTCAGCAAACCAGTGCTCACCATGTTTCCGCTATTCAGAACAATCTCGCCTATTACATCCTCACATAGAGGATACTTCGATTCATTACCATCTTTATCCCTTAAAAACAATGCAACCTTTTCCATCCCTAGGTAATTCCCGTAAGTATCTAGGTTAATTTTAATATCTTTCTTCCTCGTCATATCGCCTCTATATAAAAATATACTTTTCCTAAAAATAAATATTCTCTATATCAAGATACTTAATTTTATTATGGATACCCTATAAAGATACATTTTCTACCCGAAATACAACAATTGTAATTGGTTGAAAATTTTATAGACCTCCCTCCCTATCATACATTCTTTATCCCAATTCTTATAATCATTAGAATCAGCATCTAAGTGGTTTCAAGAAAGAGACTATTGAAACATCGGTTCCTATTGTTTGAAATACTTGTTCCATGATGTTCCTCCATGTTCCTTATGCTAAACTTCAACATTATATATCAACAGGTGAGAAACGTGAAAACATCGAAAATGAAGAAAGGGGCATTAATCCTATCCGCATTGATGCTGGTATCAGCAGGCATAATCCCTGTTCTCGCTAAACCAGAAGGATTCCAGCTACCAAACCCAAGTTTTACACCGGGGCATCCTATCTATGGCTTTGAGATGTTCATCGAAGAGCGTATAGAAGTACCCATTGCTGGTCTATTTGGTGGGCAGGAGGGTTTAGCCAAGAAAAGGCTGAGACTAGCAGAAGAGAGGCTTGCAGAAATAGAAGCTATAGCCAACGATACGAACTCTAATGCGTTAGAGAGACTGAGGAATAGATACGAGTTCCAGCTGAACAGAACCGAAGCTTTGGCAGATAAAGTAGACTCGATGGACCTTGACTCGTGGATAGCCAGCCGTACAAGTCACCACATTGAAGTGCTTACAGAGCTAAGAGAACGTCTTCCTGAACAAGCACTACGGGGGATAGACGAGGCTCTTGAGGCTTCTGCCAGATTCTTT
>CP070751.1:1741732-1744292 GCA_020348445.1 Thermoplasmata archaeon | reverse complement strand
CATGTAGAACTACCAGACCATCGAGAAGATCTGCTTTTGCCGTATTGACTGCTAAACACGGCACAATACAAAGGATAATTAGAATATTCAGCCTTTTGTACATAATACTCCTCCTTCCAAAAATAAACTACATTCATGATTTTTTAAGCTGGATATTATATAATCAGACTTATTGAAGTTATTTTGAAAATTATTAAAAGCCTAAAGAAAAATGTTTCATACACACAGTAAATCTAATCCTGTGTTTTTATCCTCCTTAGTATAATAAGCCATCGATGCGGTTAATTGAGGTACGACTCACCTATTGTTCGGTGAGCAGTCCGTTGGCCCTCTTTTTTTTCCGGAAAAACCGTATATGCTTGAAAGTTAAATTCATTACTAAGCCTCATTTTCATTTGTACAAAATAACCACCCTAATGTCAAGAGCAATTTAGTCAGGATCGTCTAAAAATACTCAGTTTCTTTTTGTCAATTATCAGGATCTTATTATTAAGAATTTGCTAATAAGAGTCCTGCTATGAAAGCAGCCAGAAACTGCAGTGGCCATAATATTGTTGTGCTGATGTATTATCTTTTTGCTACCAAGGGCCATCCTGTTTATATCAATCCTTGCTCAATTTTTTAATTGCAATTTAACATTGCTCTGGATTCATTGAATGTTCGGAACTCTGAATGTTAATCACATACATGATCCGGTCCGATCTTCATAAGGCCGAAATTATTCTCACCCATCACACCTACTGTGTCCGAATCGGTAAAAATGATATATCCACCGTCCTTTGTAAGATTGATGTATTCACCAGCATTATTACCTTCAAGACATCCATAAAGTCCTTCCCACATTAAGTTGCCATTAGCATCGGTCTTCACAACATAGGCTAACCAAATATCTGATCGGCCTTTAAAATGACCGGATTCAGAATACTCATGTTCATCTCCTGTGCCTCCAACAATGACATAACCACCATCGGAAGTTTGCTTTACACCGTAGCTTTCATCATGAATGTATTTGGCATCATAACCTCTGGGCTGACCAAAAGTCTTATGCCACTGTTCTCTTTTATCGCTGCCGACCTTTAACAGCAAGAAGTCCCAGTTGACAGTTCCGTAAGAAGGTGACCGTGAGTGTCCGCCAAAGATATAACCGCCGTCAGTCGTTGCGGCAAAATCAAAGACCTGATCGTCGCCGTCTCCTCCATAACTTTCGCTGAATATCTCATTACCCTTGTTATCTGTCAATATCAGACATACATTCTGGTGGTGTTTTCCGCTTTCATTGATCCATACGTTTGCACCAATGGCATACCCTCCGGCAACTTCTTCAATCCTCATTCCATGAGGTGCAGAAAATAGGATTTTTTCCCATTGCAGGTTTCCATTTACATCTGTTTTAAGGATGAAACATCGGCTGTCATCGCAGATGAATTGATAACCTCTTTCTCCGCTGCCAACATATCCGGTGGCGACGATTTCTCCGTCACCGGTGATATCGATGCCCCGGATTGAACCATTTCCTTCTGAGGGGTAGCTCTTTTTCCATAAGATCTTACCCTTATCATCGAATTTCACCAAAGCCCTTCGTTGACTGCCTGAATCAAACAATCCCCCTGCAATAAGGAAACCATCTGAAACTTCGGTAACAAAAGTGCCATAGTCAGCTTGCCCCCGGACACCAATAATTTTTTGCCACTGCAAATCACCATTTGCATCTGTTTTTACAACGAGCATATCAGAAAGATTTCTTCTTCCTTCTGAAGTCTGTCCTGCCATGATATAGCCGCCGTCACTGGTTTGCAGCCCGTAATGTACATGATCTCCGTTGTCTGTACCATGCCCTTTATGCCATTGCATTGTAGGAGCTTCACCACCATATACGACCAATTCTATAAATATGAAATCAATCAGAACTAAAAAAGTAAAACGCTTATACATAAAGCTTCCTACAGGGATTTATCATTGGCTATCTGTAATCTTCTAATAATGAACTAAACGAGTTATCTTATACTGTCATTTTACAGTTATAATTCGCTCATTTTCCCGTAAAGTGAGAACCTTATACGCCACGAGATGAAAGCATTATTTTAATGGGTAATATTGATTCGTATCGTATCCATACAATCAAATCATTGCTTTCCAAATTGTCGATACGTCCGTAACGAAAGTTCTTTCCTCGGGATATATTTTGACCGTTTATTTTCAACGTTAAATCATTCTCTCCCCAGCCTCGAATAACAAAAGCGATGTTCACAACCGGGGATTCTTTGGAGGCAGCAATAGTAAACTCGATATTCTTTGATTCATCCTCCATGGATAAAATATAAGCTCGCTGTGCTTGATCGTAACTGGCTTTCAAATTTACAGATTTTTTAATCGCGGGGGGATTGTACCAGCTTCTGGCCAGGGGCAGCAGCTCCTCGGCGGTTTTATCAGTCATTCCAGTTAGCATCAGCTTGGTCATGGAACGATCCGTCATATCATATTCATCCCAGAACCAATGAGATAACGAAGAATGGGAGGGCCGATCGGCAAACATGGCCCACCTGCCGTCAGTCGGTTTCTG
>CP070751.1:1739054-1741632 GCA_020348445.1 Thermoplasmata archaeon | reverse complement strand
CTTGCCAATCTCATCAATCACCACAATTTGCTCTCTTCCTGTAGGTATTATTGCAGGAACTGCAAGAGAATCTATACCCTTAAGATCAACGCCATATTTACCCACCCTGAATTGACTTTTGATGCTTTGATGGGCCAGAATACCTTCCCTTCCATCTAAGGTATTTATAGAAAACCCCACCCTTCTGCCCTTCTCCTTTACCTCTCGGGTAAAAAAACCGGTTGCCGGCTTTTCGATCCTGATTATGACCCTTTCTATTAAGGTTGATTTGCCGCATCTAGGTGGACCGGTTATTAGAATATTCGTTCTTGTCATCAAAGTTATTTTGTGTCCGTTGAGAGTTGTTAGTTGTTTCCAAATTTCCGAACTCAGAAGCCTTTGCGGAAAAGATAACATCGGTCAAATCCATAAGATAGCGTATAACGTTCAACCACTTCCATATCTTGCTTATCACCGGAAAAAAAGATACAGTTGACCACTGACAACGGACAACCGACATTACTCAAAATTATCTCCTGATCTTTTTGAAAACATAACGTTGGCTACCAAAAGGCACCAGATCCCTTAATTCAAAAGGTAGTTTTTCATGAGTGCCTATGATCAAAAATCCACCATTGTTTAGACTATCTATCACTTTCTGAAAAGCAGCTTGTTTGAGCTCATCGTCATAATAGGTCAGGATACTGTTTCTTAAAGAGATGATGTGAAACTTAAATTCATCGAACTCAGAAGACAGATTATGAACCCTCCACTTAATCCCCTGCTTTAACGACGGAATTATGCTGTAAGGGCCTCGATCGCCATGAGAAATAAAAAAAATCTCTTTCAGCTCTGGCGGTACCTCTTTGAGACTGCTAAAGGCGTATATCCCATCTTGAGCTCTCCTGAGAAAGACACGATTGATATCTGTTGCCCATATCCCAAGCTCTGGCATGGGGTCAAACCGACCCTTCAGACCTTCCCACAATATCTTAAAACTATACACCTCTTCGCCGCAGGCACAACCAGCAAACCAGAGCTTCAACCGCTTAATATTCTCTTTTAAAAGACCTGGCACTATTTGATCCTCAATTGCTTTCCAAAGCAGGCGGTCACGAAAAAAACGGCTTATGGAAACGCACATTAGAGACTCGCATTGACCTCTCAACGCCTCATCTCTATCTAAAGACTGAAGATAGGTCTCCATACTTCTACATCCTATCTCCTGCATATGCTTGATAATCCTTTTTTTGACTCCCTTTCTTACCTTACGGTAACCCCTCCAAGAGTAACCAAAATGATCTAGGAGTTGACGAAATTGTTGATCATCCATAAAGTAACCTTATGCAGTATTAAATTGATCTTTCTATAGAACAAAATTTAAAGTATATTTTTAGGATATCAATTTATCTATGCAAAAATCATCACTTTTTAAGTTATTAAGAACTGAGGACATTCAGTGTCAGGTCTGTCAGAGGCGGTGTAAGATAGCTTCGGGAAAGAGGGGTTTCTGCCAAACCAGAAAGAATGTAGACGGGGAACTCTATTCTCTGATCTACGGAAGGGTATCATCAATACGGGTCTCTCCAATAGAGATTAAACCCCTCTTCCACTATTATCCCGGAAGCAGATGGCTCTCTCTGGGTTCTCTTGGGTGCAACTTCCAGTGTCCGGGATGCCAGAACTGGGAAATCTCCCACGCAGATATCGACAAAGAAATCCCCCTCGCCGAATATATCCCTCCTGAAAAATTAGTTCAGCTGGCAATGGAAAAAAACTGTAAGGGCATTTCCTGGACGTATAATGAGCCTACCATATGGCTGGAATATACCCTGGATACGGCAAAGATTGCCAAGGAGCAAGGCCTTCTCACCAACTATGTAACCAATGGCTACATCACACCAGAGGCCATGAATCTTCTCGGCCCCTATTTACATGCCTACAGGGTAGATTTAAAGGGATTCTCTTCCCACACCTACAAAAAAATCGCAAATATTTCCGATTTCAAGGGAATCTTGAATATCATTAAAACATCAAAATACAAATGGGGTATGCATATTGAACTCATCACCAACCTTACGCCAGGCTATAATGATAATGAACATGAGCTACACGAGATGGCACATTGGATAGTAGATCAAATGGGGCCTGACACGCCCTGGCATGTTACTAGGTTCGTACCTCACCTTAAATTATCTCATCTTGATTATACACCGATACCTAAATTGGAACAAGCAAGACAGATAGGAATAGATGAGGGATTGAGATATGTATACCTGGGAAATGTGCCGGGCCATCCTGCAGAGAATACCTATTGCCCCCAGTGCGAAGAACTTCTCATTGGGCGGCACAATTATCAGATACTGCAGTATAACCTACAAGGAAACAAGTGTACCTTTTGCAGCGAGACCATAGCTGGATGTTTTGAATAGAGAACAATGTGCTTTTAAAGGCTCTTGAATATCTCTCACCTCAGTACAGTCGTTCCTCCTTACGGGGCAGGCAGAGCTCGTGCTGTCTCAGGGCTTTTTCACTGCAGCTTTAACTGCAGATATCACTATTGTAGCAAGGCCCCGATCCTGCCTAGCTGGAATAGCCT
>CP070751.1:1736357-1738954 GCA_020348445.1 Thermoplasmata archaeon | reverse complement strand
CAATGCCCACAGGGGGAAGATACGAAAGAACATGGCCTCTCCTTCTCACCCTCCGATCGTCGATCAAGTGTAGCCATTTGTGCCATCAAAGGGCTGGGCCGAAATGATCAGTAAGGTCTACGAGGTGGATCCGCTTTTCTATCCTTTCTGTGGTGGCCAGATGTCACTCATTTCTTTTATCGAAGAGCCGAAGGTCATAGACAGAATCATCGGCCATCTCGAGCTGACCTTTGAAGAGGAACGGCCACTTCCACCTAAGGTTCTCCATCAGGAACTCATGATGGCAGCCGAGGAGAGGGGAGAGTATTTCTGAGCGCTCCGGCTTTTTACTGGTTCAATGGTGGAGTCTAGCTTAAATTGGGTAGTTTGGTGGTTTCAAGGGATTTGTGTCGCATTTTGAGTCGTTGACCTTGCCGATTTCGGTGTGATAACTTTATTCAGGAATGTTATTGGGCGGAAATTTTGGGTAACGGAGGGAAATTTTATGCAAGCCCAAAAGGAAATTCCTATCTTTGAACATATATATTGACCATTATTTGTCTCGTTTCCCTTCTATAGGTTCAGAGAACCAGTGAGGGTGCGTATCCCATCCCGGACTGTTGGTTAATCTACATAAATTCTTCCCGTCAATATCAATAATACATATCTCATTATTCAACGAGTTATTGTTCGTTCTAATCGCAGCTTGAAATGCAATTCGCTTACCATCAGGCGACCAACATGGTACAAAATCATTAGAACGGAATGTAACTAGTGGTGTTTGATTGCTTCCATCTGCATTCATCAAATAGATATCTTCATTTCCATGGGGAGAAGAAACATAGACTAATTGTGTTCCATCAGGCGACCACCTTGGAATATTCTCATTATGCAAACCATCAGTTAACTGAACAAGATTGCTCCCGTCTATATTTACTGTAAAAATATCACGGTTACCATTTCTATCCGAAGTAAAGGCTATTCTAGTTCCATCAGGTGACCAATCTGGATTAAAATCGTATTCAGCAGGATGATCCACTACTTTTCGGATATTAGTTCCATCATTATCCATAACAAAAATATCAAAATCTCCATCACGATTTGAGGAAAAGGCAATATGCTTACCATCAGGTGACCAACACGGAAACCAGTCGGTTGCCTGAGAATTGGAGGTCAGGTTAATAATATTGCTTCCGTCTGTGTTAACTATATATATATCATCATCACCGTCACGATTGGAGAAAAAGAGGATTTTAGATGCCTCGGGTGACCAGGTAGGGCAGTAATCCGTGCTTATTGAATTGGTTAGTCTTCTTACATTACTTCCGTCAGCATTTATGATGTAAATATTGTAATTACCATCACGGTTTGATGAGAAGACAATTTGTCCCATGTAATTTGCCTGTGGGATCCCCTCTTGGATCTTAGATCCACCGCAATAGGACATTGAGATTGCTAAGATAGCAAGAATAAACACAACTGTGTTCTTGTGTCTTTTTGAATGCATGATATGCTCCTTTCCATATTAATCCGAACAGTTCTTCAGGTACAAATAAAGAAAATGGATGCCTCAATCTTTCCCTTTTGTCGAACAGCCACGTTCTTTCTTTGCGTGTTAGTGTAAAATATTTTCAGAAGTGGCTAAATGAATAATTGACTTTAATCAATTCGTTAACAATGTGCAAGAAAAAAGTTATCAATTTAAAATATTTGTGCGGACACTTAAGAATACCTTGAGTCCTTCGGCAGGTAGACGTGGTGAATAATTCAGGGGAGTTATTATTACGTGTTATTCTTTTTCAGTTTGTTTCTATTTATGGATTTCAAGATAAGATGGACTAATTGCCCTCTACTTTTTTCACACATTTTTTGATATAGCCGATAGATATGATTTTTTACAGTATGAAATGATACATACAATGTATCTTCGATCTCTTGATACGCTGAATCTGTGGCTTTTCTCTTGAAATTATTTATCAATTACTATTTAATAGTAATTGAAAGCAACCATTTGCTGGAATGATTCGTCTGAATACATGAAAGGAAAAATATGAGAGTACTCACCCGAGCCGAAGAAATACTCCTTTTATCTATCCTCAGGCTTAAGGACAACGCTTTTGCTCTTACTATCCTTAAAGAGATCAAGCAGAGTGCAAGTAAGAAGTTGACCATCGGCAGCCTCTGGGTTTCTCTGGATTCCTTGTATAAGAAGGGTTACATCGATAAAAGAATGGCCGAGGAAACGCCTGCTAAAGGTGGTCGCAAAAAAGTCTATTACTCTCTTACACCCTCAGGCGCCAAAGCCCTTCGGAATGCCAGGGAGTTTCAAAGATCCTTATGGAAGGGAGTGGAGCGGCAGTTGAAAAAAATCTGAGCGTGACATGATGAAACAACATACTCCTCCCCGTCTCGCGCGGTGGTTGTGGAACAAATACTGCAAAGATGAAGAAAAGTCCACATTAGTTCACGATCTGGATGATTATTTCTCAGAAATTTCAATCGACAAAAAGCGAATGAATGCCTGTTTCTGGTACTGGAAACAGGTCATCGGATCAATTCTAAGCCTTACTAAAAAACAAATCTTTTTTGGAGGCAGCATGTTTAAAAATTATCTGAAA
>CP070751.1:1733646-1736257 GCA_020348445.1 Thermoplasmata archaeon | reverse complement strand
GACACCAGGAGGAACCTGCACTATGTGCCTGTTGCGTTTAGGACACTCCAGTCTTTCTTGGAGGTTGGGTTTATCTTGAGGGAGGATATAATAAAACATCAGTGGCAGTGTAAGAGCACGCCGTATTGGGTTAAAAAGTCCATGGAGAGCAACTTTTTGATGATTATGCATGAACATTTGTTTGTTTTTAGGAAGCCGGGGGAAGGGGAGAAAACAAAGAAATATAAAGAAAGCATGTTCTGAACAATTCACCGAGGGAGCAGGTTTGACCGAGTTTCTTTTTAACCTATTTTCCGAAGAAAAACGAATGTTTTTCGAGGTAAAGTGGAATCATTGATTCCACGCTGTTTCTTTGGAGGTCAAGCCATGGTGGTGGACAGAATTTGAACGAATATCATACCTGTCCTCCACTATGTAGTGGAAAACATATTTAGAATCATGAGCAATGTTTTCCACAACAGCGGGCTGAGGTATGAAGAAAAAAACGGAATTGAAGAAATATAAAGAAGACATGGCTTGATTATACTGTAATACAATAACTTTTTCAGCAAAAAAGCAAAAGAACCGAAGATTTTATATAGTTCTAAATGTTCACTAAATAGTGAACCATTCACAAAAAGGTGAACTATGAAGCATATACAGCCAAAGACCTTCCAGATTATGGTGGCCATACTTTCTACTAGGAAATTCTCTCAGAGAGGTTTATGGAGGTTATGTAAGAGCAAACATGGAATTTCAATAGGACAGATAAATAAGGTGGTAACAGAACTGCAGCAAAAAGGTTTCATAGAGAGATTATGGAGGACTCCTGCAAGTGAAGCTATGGTAGAATTGGGTTTTATCGGAGAGGATACACTGGATTTTGATATGGGTAGAGCCAATTATATTCTTACTGATCCTGTGGGACTCCTTCGATATATTTCTTTATTTAGGTCGATGAATGAGTTACGTTCATTTACTCTGAATGTGGATGCATCGGAAGAAAAAGTGATTGCTAAATTGTTGAGACAAGATGCCGTCTTTTGTTTAGGAACTGCGCAGGAACAATACACGCCTTATTATCGATCGGATGAAGTCTCTTTTTATTCCAGAAATCCTAATAGGATTTATTCCTTCTTTAGAACAGCGAAGCGCGGCCAAACAAAGGTGAACTGTTATAGCATAGACTATATACGTGTTCGCAACGAGAAATTGAATCTTTTCCAATTATTAGATTCTCTTTTTGCACATGAATCGGAGGGTATGAAAATTACAACCAAGGTCCAAACAGTAGTAGACATGTTCTGTGACGGAAAAAGCACATATACGAAACCCCTTTTAAAATCCCTGTGGGGTGTTGAGATTTGACGGAAGTCTTGAGTAGATATAAAAAGAAATGGACAGATCTGACATTAAAGGAATTGAAGAACTTTGCCAGATGGATGAATGATATTCTCGGTTATCATCCGATAATAATAGGGG
The DNA here is from genome assembly GCA_020348445.1 of Thermoplasmata archaeon. Lineage (GTDB taxonomy): Archaea > Thermoplasmatota > Thermoplasmata. The sequence continues at coordinate 1,734,796 of CP070751.1, read as the reverse complement.
GCTGGGCCGTATATTTTTACAGTCCGAGAATGGGTTCGAGAGATATAGATGTAGTAATACCTTCCTGGGAGATGAGGGACAGGATCATCGATTCATATCTAAAGAATAATGGATATGAACTGAGACCGATTGCCTTCGGAGAAGCCGAATGGGTAAAGCTTCTTGATCCTGAGGATCCTAACTCTGAAACCTATCTCGATGCATGCACACTTCAAGACAAAAATATGGTTAAAGGAAGGGAGATAGAGGTTCCTTGGACCATAGCAAGGGATTGGCAGAGAGGTAAAGAATTGGAAGGGACAGAAATATACATACCTGATCCCGAACCTCTGCTCGTGCTCAAGGTTAAAGCTGCATGGGATAGATATTTTAAGATTACAAAAGAGGGGAAAAACGGATTCTTAAAAGACAAACTTAGAAAAGATAGGTTCGATATCATCTCATTGCTTTTCGAATGTCAGTTGAAGCAGGATATCATCAATGAAATTGTTACAAAGTATGAATTTATAGAGTGTTTTGTAGATGTATTAAGCCGAGCAATCTCAGATACTGAAGTTCTAGACAGATTTGATTTAAAAGAGGAAAATATAAAGGAATTGAATGGTAAGGCCAAAGAGATAATAGAAAATATTAGATGAATCTCATTTATAATTCTAATAGGGGACACCAGAAGGAACCTGCACTATGTACCGGTTGCGTTTAGGACCCTCCAGTCTTTCATGGAGGTTGGATTTATACTTAGGGAGGACATAATAAAACATCGATGGCAGTGCAAATATGGCATAATATCCGCCGAGGGAGCAGGTGCAAGCGAGTTTCTTTTTAACCCATTTTCCGAAGAAAAACAAATGCTTTTCGAGGTAAAGTGGAATCATTGATTCCACACTGTTTCTTTGGAGCTTGCGCCAGCGGACCGAGGCGTAAAGAAAAAAACGGTGGGTGAAGAAGTCCATGGAGAGCAACTTTTTGATGATTATGAATGAACACCTTTTTGTGTTTAGAAAGCCGGGGAAGGGGGAGAGGACCAAGAAATTCAAAGAGAGTATGACTTGAACCTAGTAGAAATAGGGTATAGATTCGGTAAATGGGGTAAGTTTTATGTAGCTATTACCCCATTTAGTATTAATAATACCCCATTTATGAGGCGAAC
>CP070751.1:1730930-1733546 GCA_020348445.1 Thermoplasmata archaeon | reverse complement strand
CATAGCTCTAACTGAAATGGACAGAGTTGGACATCGATAACAACTGCTTAATTCATCTTGAAATATGTATTTCCTAAGGTGATTTTTCGCTGCCGAGGCTCAACCCGATATTGACCTTTCAACTACGAAATGTAGTCATAACTTTACTGAATTCTTATAGCCTCAGATCAAACCTCTCTAGATCCAATAAAACAGAAGGTGCCCCATGAGATTATATTAGATTTGTTATAATGCTTTTGTGCCTAAGTCAGCTCCTGGCTCAAAGGTATCATCCTCTTGAGCCATATTTTCATCACTCAGCTAAAACCATCAGGACCCCTGTCCAGTCTAGCCCTCTACTCTTTTGAAGGAGAGGAGCAACCTCAACCCCAGAATAAAAACCAAATAGCGGGGTGTTATAGCGGTTAAACACTTGCTGGACTTCTGAGGCTTCTTCGACTTTAGTATTTAAGTATTTTGCTGTCCTTCCTGCACAATCAATATACATTCCAAAAAGGGCTTTTCTTCCATCTGCTTTGATTTGTTCCATGAGCTGTGCTGAATTTCTCTGTGCTGATTCTATCATTTTTGCAGTATCCCGTAACATAAATTGTATTTCTGTGCCCTCTTCAAAGTCTGGTTCAAAAATACCAATACCTTCCCCATTGGGTAAAACTCCTGTAATCAATCGATTAACATAATCGCCTTCTTTGGCTTCCCCAAAGCTTGTCCCATAGTTTGTCCCTATTGTTAAGAGATCTACAGGATGGTGGTCCCGCCAGTTGTGATTACCATATAACTCATCAATCATCTCAACAATTGGTTTTCCGTCTAATTCATAAATGATCGAACCCTGTATTTTTGTGATAGTATGGTTGATACCATCTATCGGGGTGCAGCCATGCATAATCCGAAAATAGGGTTTAAGATCACCCCCTAATAGAGTCCCAACCACACTTTGTTTGCCAACATAAAGGCCGCAAAACTGCTTTGTAGGACTGCTTAACGCATAATCTCCTAATAGGCCTGCGCCTATGATAGGTATATTTGATTGGAGTTCTTGCTCTATCCCTTCGATTAACGGCGATGAGCTGTTTAGAACTGGGGGTATACTGTCTGTTGCAGGAATTTTTATTGAATCATAGAAGATAAGCAAAAGCCTGCCTTCCGGCTCCTTTGATAATTTTTCTGCTAATGCTCTTCCTGCCAGTTTTTCACCCTTATCTAAATTACCTACCGAGGCAACTGTCAGATGGAGTGTATCTGACTCTAATACCAAAACACCAGCAGGATACCCTTCATAGGACAGGTGATCATTAGTGATTATACCAATAGTCGAACCGCCAATTATTGGGACATTTTTCCCCACAACTAAGTACAATCCCCTAAAAAATTCATCATGATCAAGCCCTCCATTGCAAAAGGCAAACACAATATCGGGCCTGCGGATATTACCATTTTCTATTGCATGTTCCGCTACTTTTTTGCCTGATGAGAGGGCGTCTTCTTCGTTACAGTATCCAATTCCAACTTTCATTTTCCTCCTCCTAGAACAAGCACAGATGCCTGTACCTGATGTCAAATTCCGTTTAGAAGTATGGTTTGGGTGTTAAGTGAAAGAAACTATGACCCCATCATTTCAGGGGCTGATCTATCTGTGTAACTAGAACACCTTCAACGCCTATGTATCGATTGTTTCGTACGGAAGAATAGCAACCCATGGAAGTTAGTAATGATTAGCGTTCCTGTCAATATTGGCTGAAAACAAAAGAGTGGGTTATCTTCACATCGCAAGTGGTCTGTCATGAATAAATAAAGTTCTTAGCCCTGATAATCAAGGCATTGCCAGGCTGAGGATCCGTTTTAGACTGCTTTATGAGTAAGCATATTCAAAGGTATATCCATTCAATAAAATTACTGATGGAACGATGAATCCTCAAATACCTGAAAAAACTCTTGAGGTAACGTTAGCAGCGGTAGTGGTTAAGAAAGGAGTGCATGAAACGTGATAATTAATAATCGTGCAGAAGGCAAGGTACCCATTATCGCTTCCGCGTTTTTGGCTTGATTAGAGGCAAGGTAAATACCACATATTGGGGGCAGTCTCCTGCAGGAGTAAAGTTATGGCCTCCTGTCAAAGTCATTGGCTGAATCAAATTCAGTGCTGCGAAAATGAATGAAAAACATCTATCCTTTATCGAAGCGGCCATCAAAAAGAGGAAACCGTTATCCTTCAAGTATGTACGGGCTGATGGACGGTCATTCAAACACAACGCTATCTATCCCCAGCAAATATACGAAAAAAATAATTATCTCTACTTTGATGCCTATTGTCACTTTACCAGTGATACCCGTACTTTCCGATTAGATAGGGTTCAATCATTGCGATTGGCCCCTGAGCAAAAGAGGAAATTCCAGAAAGCCGTTTTATGGCGGATAGTCAAAGTAGGTTTTGTGATGGTCGTAGTTTTGGAAATTCTCCGGAGATGCGGGCTGATTGCGGCCTAAGTGGTGGCGGAGATGGTACCTGGGCTATTGAGAACCCCTGGCTCCTCACGGACACCAGCATCTCCGCCAAAAAAAGAGGTGGTATTACGGCTTCATAATGGAAAAGATATCAGTAAATGTGGATAACTT
>CP070751.1:1728145-1730830 GCA_020348445.1 Thermoplasmata archaeon | reverse complement strand
CTCAACCCAGATAATATCTTTTTCGATGTTTACGGGTGATGAATTGCCGCATATTACAGTAACTTCAAAGGGATTGAAAGGACAATTGACCATGGTTCTTTCCATTATTGTTATATTATCAGGATTCATATGTTTTGTAGTGCCGAAAATGGCCCTCCAGGTTCCCCAAGGAGAATTAATTATAGAACCAATTGTGGATAACGAGAATGAAGATTATGGGGACAACATACCTCAAGAAACTGGAATAATCCCAAGAGAAACCAGAAATGGAGAAGAGGATTATCTGAGCCTGGTTGCTGAAATAGGCCACGGCTTGAATATCGGTTATCAAAATTCGATTACTTACGCTGATGTTGACAATGATGGTATAACCGAGATATTATTTGCAAACGAAGATGGCTATATCCATGTAATTCAGTATTTGGGTGGGGACTATATTGACGAGTGGAGAAGTCCAAATCTTGATTGGGAGCCGTATGGATTGGCAGTTGGAGATACAGATTCAGATGGGACAGTTGAGATAGTTGTGGGGAACCATTATGGCACCATCTATATCTTTGGTTATCAGGGGCCTGGGATCGGTTATGTTAAAGAATGGGAATATCAACTTAATAAGGAAGAGCCCTATGGTATTGTAGTAGGGAACCTTGACGACGACGAGTACCAAGAGATCGTAATAGGTGCATTGCAACTCGTGTCCGCAGAGGAAAATGTCTTTGTTTTTGGCTACGATGGCTCCACATATGTGGAGGAATACAGATATCTTATGACAGATTTTCTAAATTATGCCCATTCAGTTGTGATTTACGATGTGGATTCCGATGGTACAGATGAATTTGTTGTGGGCACCATGGAATTTAAAATGGGCACCCAAACTCCAAGAGGGACATTCTATGTTTTTGGCCATAACGGAAACGATTATGCAGTAGAATACAAAAGACCCGATATAAGTGACTGGGTCGGTGATTTGGATTGCGGGGATGTTGATGATGATGGAAATCCTGAGATAGTTGTATCAGGGGCATCCGTGAATATCTACCAATATGAATCTGGGGCGTACTTTATTGAAAACAATATACCTGAAGAGCATCCAAAATTACAGGTTGGGGATGTGAACAATGACGGACAAATCGAGATTGTAACTGGGTACTGGGAATTAAAGGTGTGGCAGGAGGATACCCTGCTTTGGGAAAGTGAAACTTACGAACAGGAGATATATTCAGTAGCAATTGTCGATTCTGATTCAGATCTACACAATGAAATACTGTTTACTAAGGGTGTCATGGATTGGTATTCAGATTTATACATCCTGGGATACAGCAGTCTGATATTCATAGAGGAATGGATAAGCGATTATTTGCCGTCAATAAGCTCGATATCAGTGGATGATGTGAATTCTGACGGAGAAAATGATCTGATTTTGGCGACAAGACCAGGAGATTTGATAATATTTGAGGATCCAATGAATCAGTTACAGGTCAGGGATGCCAAGAAAATTGAAGTTGGTTTTGAAATAATTCATGTTTTTTGTGGTAATTTTGATAATGACAGCACAGTTGATATCGTGGTAACAGATACAAATGACATAATATATTTTCTGGAGTTTGATGGCGTAGATTATATTATTGTTGATCAGATTCAGATTGTAGACGACAGTTTTGTAGCAGCAGATATAGATGATATAGATGATGATGGAAAAATCGAACTTGTAGTGGCAACTTTGAATGGATATGTACATGTTGTAGGGTATGATGGCTCCTACGAGATAGAATGGACGGACCTAATTGCTGAGAACGGGATAACAGCAATAACGACAGGGGATTCAGATAATGATGGTGTTAAGGAAATCCTCGTCGGTGGATTTGATAATATTCTGCATATTTTGATCTACGATGGATCAGATTATGTTGAGATTCGGGAACAACTTATGAGTGGAATGATTTTTACATTAGGGATTGGAGATACAGATTATGATGGTAAGAATGAACTCGTTGCAGAACTAGGTTTTTTTGAGCTTAGGGTTTTCGAATGGAATGGTACATACTATGTGGTAAATTGGAGTGCAACGTTTTATGAAGATGCCAACAATGAGGCAATGGATGTTGATTTTATCGAATCAACAAATAAGGACCTGATCGTATTTGGTACATTCAAATTATATGTTATAGGATACAATACAACCTATGAATTCCTTTATCAATCAGAAACCTATACATCCAAGGTTCAAAGCCTCATAATTGGTGATCTGGACAAATCTGGGAAAAATGAGATATTGGTAAGTATCGGATCGTATATCTTTATCTACGGAAAAGAACTAAGACCTCTCGCATCCCTTTTTGTATCCAAACCAACTGTGAATGTGGGGGAGGAGATAACATTTGATGGATCCTTCTCGAAAGGTATAGGTACCCTTGAATATTTCTTTGATTTTGGGGATGGTATAAACACTGGATGGACGTCAGAGTCCGTAACCACGCACAGTTACTCTGCTGGGGGAACTTATGAAGCATCACTTAAGATAAAGGATGAAAATGGAATTGAAAGCACAAATTTTGCCGAGATTACCATCACGGTGCTTGAGTCGAACGTAGCACCAATGGCTTTTATAGATGAGATTTATCCCAGCAAGGCAACATACAAAGAGACAGTCAGTTTTTCAGGCCACGGAGATGACGAAGATGGCAC
>CP070751.1:1725328-1728045 GCA_020348445.1 Thermoplasmata archaeon | reverse complement strand
CTTTCCTTTCCCGCGATGAATTGGATGTCGTCGATAAGGAGAATGTTCATACTTCTAAATTTTTCTCGGAATTCGTCCATCTTCTCATATCGAATTGAATTGATAAGCTCATTGGTAAATTGTTCCGCAGATAAATAGCAAATCTTGGTTAAATCGAGAATAATACCATTTTGTATTAAGTAGTTCCCTATGGCATTTAAGAGGTGTGTTTTGCCAAGACCAACACCGCCGTAAATAAACAGCGGATTGTAGTTCTTTGCCGGAAGACTGGCTACCGCCTGACAAGCGGCATTAGCGAATTGATTGCTGGAACCGATAACGAAATTATCAAAGGTATACTTTTTATTAAATTGAACATGGCGTAGTATCTCGGACTTCTCTGTTGATGGTAATCGCCTTGTCGTGTTTTGAGGTAAGGGATCCTTTTTTAACTTAAAGATAACCCCGCACTCTTTACCTAAAACATGGAGTAGAGCTTCCTTTATGAGGGAGAGGTAATTTTGGCTCAACCAATCTTCAAAGAATTTATTCGGGACTTCTAGTTCAATGAAGTGCTCCCTGACGGAGAGCGGTATAATTGGCTTTATCCACACACGGTAATCCTCACGGGTGATTTTAGCGCTCAGATAGTCAACGACTGTTTTCCAGATTTCTTCCATAACGATGGATTACATATGATGGATTTGTGAACGAAAGGTAAAAATGGAATAATTTAGGTTTTCAACAGAATTATCCACAATTGTGGATAAGTAAAAGCCCCCTTATGGAGAAAGGGATGGGTAACGAAAGGAAATCCACCTTTTCTTGACGAAACCCCGCCATGGGATTAAGGATAGGAAGACTATATTAAAATAACACAAAGTGGACCTAAGATCAAGTTTTTTTGAAACTGGGGATTCAATTTCCTCAGGGTTATAAACTAGGAGTGAAAAAATCTTTTATTTTCACCTGGATAGGGAACGAGGGATTTATTTATGGGTTCCCTACACCCCGGGACGGCTCCTCCTTTCTCAAATTAACTCTCTTGAAGAAGAAATAGCGGTACCCACAACAGTTTCACCCGCGGCCATGCCGATCAACTTAACTCCCTGTGTGTTTCTGCCCATTACGGATACATCTGAAGCCCGGAGCCTGATGATCTTTCCATGCGTGGTGATAAGGACAAGTTCATCGTCGTCGGCAACCTGCTTGATTGCTATTACGGGACCGTTGCGCTTCGTTGTCTTGATGGTGATGACTCCCTTCCCTCCTCGGTTCTGCGTTCTATATGCGGAGGTCTTTGTTCTCTTTCCGAAGCCATTTTCCGTAACCGTTAAAACGGTTGTGCCTTCTTCAACAATTTCCATTCCAACGACCTCGCTTCCATTGACGGCGATTCCCTTAACCCCTCTTGCGGTCCTTCCCATGGGCCGGATCCGCTTCTCGGCAATACGTATAGCTGTTCCGGATTTCGTTCCCAAGAGGAATTCCTGGTTTCCCTCGGTTAACTTGGTGGAGATAAGCTCATCGTTCTCATCCAAGAGGATCGCTAAAATCCCACCGGCTCGTGGTTTGCTGAAAGCTGATAGATTGGTTTTTTTAACGATTCCACGCTTGGTTGCGAAGGCGATATATTTACCGGATGAGAAATCCTTTAGGGGAAGGATTGCAGTGATCTTTTCCTCTGGGCCCAAATTGAGTACGTTTACTATTGCTTTGCCGCGTGAAGCCCTAGCACCCTGGGGAATTTCATGCACCTTAAGCCAATGAACCTTTCCATAGTTGGTGAAGAAGAGGATGTAACTATGCGTGGTAGCAATGAACAGGTTTTCCACAAAATCTCCTTCTCTTGTAATCATGCCAATTTTGCCCCTTCCCCCCCGATGCTGAGATTGGTAAAGGCTAAGGGCGTTTCTCTTTATATAGCCCCTGTGGGTAATTGTCACTACCATATCCTCTTCTGCAATCATATCCTCCAGATCAATGTGCGAAATTTCTCCAATAATTTCAGTCCTGCGATCATCACTAAATGTGTCCCTAATTGCGGTGAGCTCTTCAACAATAATATTGAGGATTAAATTTTCATGAGCTAAGATTTCCCTCAATCGGGCAATCGTCTTTATTATCTCCTTGTATTCCTGCAAAATCTTTCCCCTCTCCAGGGCGGTAAGCCTCTGGAGCCTCATGTCCAAAATTGCCTGGGCTTGTTCTACCGATAGGGATAGCTTCTTCATTAATCCATCCCGAGCATCTTGGGGATTCTTGGAGCGTTTTATGATGGCAATGACGGAATCGAGTCGTTCGAGAGCAAGCTTTAGTCCCTCTAAGATGTGTGCTCTGGATTCAGCCTTATCGAGTTCGAATCGGCACCTCCTCGTTACAATGTTCCTCCTGTGCTCGATAAAGAAGGAAAGCATATCCTTAATATTCAGTAATCTCGGCTGATTGTTGACCACGGCGAGCATGATGATACCGAAAGAGATCTCCATTTGGGTATGATTGAAGAGCTGGTTAAGGATGACTTGGGGAACCTCATTTTTCTTCAATTCGATGACAACACGCATGCCTTCTCGGTCGGATTCGTCCCTCAAGGAGTGGATGCCTTCGATTAGCTTTTCGCGGACTAAATCGGCAATTCGCTCGATCAGGCGAGATTTATTTACCTGGTACGGAAGCTCGGTGATCACGAGAGAATGGCGATCCGTTCTTTTGGGCTTTTCTATGATAACCCGAGCCCT
>CP070751.1:1722500-1725228 GCA_020348445.1 Thermoplasmata archaeon | reverse complement strand
GAAGGGCGTTTCTTATAAAGCTTGCGATAGGGAGAGGTTAGAATGAATTCCAAGATTGAAAGTATAATTTTGTGTGTGGTTATGGTAGCTTCTATTTCTATACCGATTACACAAAATGTTGGGGAATCAAGTTCAACTCTAGGAGGTACAATTTATGTGGATGACGACAATACCAGTGGAATAGAGGATGGAAGTCTACAGTATCCCTACAACACCATACAAGAGGGTGTCGATGCCGCAAGCAGTGGGGATACTGTGTATGTGTTCAATGGAATGTACTATGAGCATGTAATTATTTCCAAATCTTATTTGATTTTACAAGGAGAAAATAGAGATACGACTAGAATAGATGGAGGCGGAAGTGGTCATATCATTAATGTAGATGCAGATTATGTCGATATTAGTGGATTTACAATAAAAAATGGAGGTAGAGGAATCTATGTGTCCAATTCTATAGGTATTACAATATGCGATAATTATATGTCCAGTTCCGTAAGTAATAATAGAGGTATATATCTTACTCAAACTGGTCAATGTGATGTATATGAAAATACCATCCAGGACAATAATGGTAAAGGAATATTTTTAGATATCAACTGTATTTATAACGATATTTTTAAAAATAATCTTATAAATAATAAAGATGAGGGTATCCGTTTAGCCTCGCATAGTAATAACAATAATATTTTTGAAAATATCATCCAAAGTAGCTACGGCTTCGGAATATATATTACTCAAAGTTCTGACGATAATACTATTCGAAATAATATAATCAGGGATCATCCTCATTCTGCCATAAAAGTAGCAAATACATATCCATACGGGAACAATAATCGTATTTATCATAATAATTTCATAAACAATATCGCCAGTGACGGTGGAACCAACATTTGGGATGACGGTTATCCTTCTGGTGGTAATTATTGGAGTGATTATGGAGGGAATGATTTTTATCATGGCTCAAAACAGGACATTCCCGGCAGTGATGGGATTGGGGACACTCCCTATCCCATACCTGATGGATCTAATCAAGACAGATACCCTTTCATGAACCCAATAAGCATATTCAATAAACCACCGATTCCAGATGCAGGCTCTGACCAATCAATAGGCGAAGGCGATAGTGTCCAATTCGACGGCTCAGCCTCCTACGACCCAGACGGCACGATCGTTTCTTATGAATGGGACTTCGGTGACGGGTCTCCTATAGGTACGGGAGTAAATCCCACACATATTTACAACACCCCAGGAAATTATACGGTTACCCTAACCGTTACGGATGATGATAATGCGACAGATTCAGATACCTGTATAATCACGGTTTTAGCTGTTATACAACCTCCCAATGCAGATGCAGGCCCCGACCAAACAGTAAACGAAGGGGATGTAGTGCAGTTTAAGGGGTGTAATTCTACTGGATCTACAGATGGCGATCCACCTTCTGTAAATCCAAGTGTAGTAGCATTATGGCATATGAATGAAGGTTCTGGCTCAATAATTTACGATGAAACTTCTAATAACAACGATGGTATAATCTCTGATGCAAGTTGGACAACAGGTAAGTTTGGTTCTGCTTTAAGATTCGAGGACACTGATATAGTGTACGAGATTCCCGCCTCTTTTGATGACTCTATTACAACCGACATTACCATGGTGGCCTGGGTTTACTGGGAAGGGCCCCACCCATGGACATATAGCAAAAATTCATACATATTTGATGCTAGGGATTTTGAAGGAACGCGCGGAGGATTTATACTCTATCTAGATCCTAGTGGGACGTTAGTATTCATACTTCTATATGGATATAATACTGGCGATTATCAAATTATTCGAAGTACATGTAAGATTCCAATAAAGAGATGGACCCATATATCAGGTGTTCTAGACTACACCAATGGAGATTTGAAAATTTATATCAATGGAAATGAAGACACAAGCGTTCCTGCAACAGAACCATACTATGGGTTTGGCGGAAGTCATTGGGACGCTGCAATAGGTAACAATAGATATGCGCCAGGCGACAATCAATGGGCACCATTCAATGGCATCATCGATGAAGCAGTAATCTACAACAGGGCATTAACTGCCCAAGAACTACCCAGTACTCCCGCAGAAATCATATCCTATAAATGGGACTTCGATGATAGTGATGGAATCGATTGGGATAATCCCGATGCGACTGGTCCAACCCCAACCCATATCCATGGCGATAACGGAGTTTACATAGTAACTCTTAAAATCACCGATAAGACTGGTGCTACTGCCACTGACACATGCAATATCACGGTCCTCAATGTCGCTCCAACTGTTGATCTAAATGGCCCTTATTTGGGTGGCGAAGGCTCACCGATAACATTCACTTCCATGGCTACTGATCCCGGTAGTGACGACCTAACATTCACATGGAATTGGGGTGATGGGACAACTGCAACAACCTCAACTTATTACAACAATGGCATAGGCCCTGAGCCTATTTATGACCCCTCCACAAATGAGATTAAAAGCCCTGAGGGGACTTTCCCATTCGATGTTACAGATACATTGAGTCATACCTATGGTGACAATGGAGTTTACACTATCACACTGACGGTTACAGACGATGATAGAGGAACTACAATAATCACAACCAATGTTGTGGTCAACAATGTTGCCCCAACTATAACATTGGCTATTACACCATCTGGGGATGAGGGTTCGTCACTAACATTCGAAGCAGGTGCAACTGATC
>CP070751.1:1719662-1722400 GCA_020348445.1 Thermoplasmata archaeon | reverse complement strand
CCTTTGCGTTTTCCATCTGCACAGTGTCCAGGTTGATCAGGGGATAGAGCAGCCACGCCGCAATGATCCAGAGAATAATGGTGAGAGCCCAGCCCCCTTTTTTCTTCAATCCTTCTGCTTTTATATGGTTCATCTTTTGCTTATCTTTTCTTTATCAACTGAGCCCAGTGGCAGATTCTTTCAAGCAATAAAATGGGATCAGAATAACAATTTCTCTGGATTTGAGTTTAAGTTTCCTGATTAACTTCTTCCGGGGCACTATAAACGACTAATATCACAGACAAAATTCCAAGTCAAAAGCTAGGGAGAGATTATCAAAAGCCATCGTCCTATATTCTGTCGAAGAGCTTTTATTAAAGTGCCGTTGGGATAAATGTAACGGAAAAGATAGGAAAACGGCTTGGTCGAGCGCAATGACATTTTGAAAAAACTAGACAAGGAGGAAATCAAGAAAATATTAACGCAAGGGGTTTCAGAAAAAAATAGATATCTAGATTGCAATATAACATGGATATTGATAGGATATCACTGCATTTAAGGATGGGTGAGTGGGTTCATAAATAACGGTTCTGTCTAACAACGCACCTGAGCTAATGCGCCAGCGCTCTTGACACATCGCAGCTCAGAGCGTTAAAGGAAAGCATCTATTGAAATAAGAAAAAGGAGAAATTTATGTCAAAGAACATCATCGTGTTTTCTGACGGCACAGGGCAGGAAGGCGGAAAGGGTCACAACACCAACATCTACAAATTATTCAATATGATTGAGGATCGCACCTCAGAACAGATAGCATTCTATGATCGCGGTCTGGGGACAGGTTGGAGAAAAATCACAGGTAAAGTCGGAGGCATGGGTATCTCAAAAAATATCATGGAATGCTATGAATTCATATTTGAAAATTACACCGCAGGTGACCACATCTACCTGTTTGGATTCAGCCGAGGCGCTGCTACTGTGAGAAGCCTATCTGGATTCATCCACTTGTTTGGAATTTTGCCAAAATCGAGACCTGAGCTAATAAGACGCGCGTATAAAATCTACAAGATTCCTGATGATGATAGAAGAGAAAAAAAAGCTGAAGAATTCATTGATAAACATCACACCATGTGGTGCCGAATTAGATTTCTCGGTGTCTGGGATACTGTAGCAGCATTGGGTATTCCTTTCAAAAGTATTGCTGTCATACTTGACAAAGTACCGTTCTTTAGACACAGATTTCACAATTTCCGCCTCAGTCCCAGCGTAGAGAACGCATACCATGCCTTGGCCTTGGATGAGGAACGTCTTACTTTTCATCCTGTCCTATGGGATCGCGAGAAGGCTGAGTACCAAACCATGAAACAGGTTTGGTTCTGTGGAGTACACACTGATGTGGGCGGAGGCTATAAAGAGCAGGAATTATCAGACATACCTCTAGTATGGATTATTCAGATGGCAGTGAGGCACGGCTTAAAAATTTATCCGAAGCACAATATTATGATTAATCAAGATATCAATGGAATCATGCATGATTCCCGTAAAGATTTCCCTAAAAATTTATTCAGAAAAAAGGTTAGATTCTGGAATATGAAAACCCACGGTAAACCCACCATTCATGAGAGCGTTCTGGAAAGGAAACTAAACAAGAAAAATGTGGAAGATCCCCCATATAAATCATGGATTTTTGATCTTGAGCATGAAACAGAATCCTGGAATAAGGAAGTTCCTTCTGGCAGGCAGAGAGATTGATAGGTCCTCAGTTCGGTGCAGCTATAAGCTATATATTCCGAATTTGTACCTAATAAGGACATGAATGCGGATTGGCAATTACGTTGAACTTCATTGCCAGCCGGTTAAGCATGTCATTAGGTCCGTACTGCAGGATTGCTAGTCCCTTAAGTACCGCTTGAGTTGTCATTCCTTCTCTATCCCGTAATCAGCCAACAGAATGTCTAAGGTAAGCATAAAAAAGGTTCGTTCAAAATTTTGAGAATTTAAATGATTGGCTTAGGTTAACTCATTGTGCCTTCACAGGACCAATGATTTCAACTCGAACAGGATAACTATCCAACTCTTTTGGCAGTTTTTTTTGAGTTTGTGGGCGTGGAGCATCTAGCCCAATGATGATAACAGATTTGCCATCCGGATCCTGGCCTATTCCAACTGAAACCACTCCTTCTGTGGCAAGGAGGCGGGCCGCATGTTTTTCCTTAACTTCCTGAATCGAAGGTGACATAGTCATTTCCACCAAGAAAATAGTACCTCATAAGGTCAATAATTCCAAGATGACAACTCAAAGATTATTCATAAACTGAGCCCAAGAGCAGAAAAAACATTTTCGATCCGGTTGATGATTGTACTTGTTTCACTGCCTGCAAAAAGAAGTCCCAGGAGGTTATTATTATTATCTAATACTGCTGATCCACTGTCACCGCCTTGGCTCATTGCACCAGCCATGAGCTGGTCGTTGAATTGGGCAATACGCCCTGAACCGTATTGGACATTGACAGTTACGTCTACCTGCTGGATTTCGCCCGTTGTTAAACCCGTGGTGCGGCCGCTCTTTTTGATTGCCATACCCAACTCACCCTGGATCAAATCATTGATTTCTCCAATCTCAAGAATTTCAGCACTGACATCTTGTTCATTTAATGGGCGTGCAATGGCAGCATCGACAAGGTTTTCCGCTGCACGTATACTAACCGCTCGCAATCGCGATTTTCTTCCTAATATCCTTGCTATACCATTTAGCAAAGATG
>CP070751.1:1716788-1719562 GCA_020348445.1 Thermoplasmata archaeon | reverse complement strand
AGAGCGCAATCCACAGTGGCCATATATGGTCTACGCCATGGTTCTAATCGTCTTCTGGGTCATTTTTGGAACTTATACAGGAATATACTCAGATATATATCAAACAGCATTCCTAAGTACTAAAATCACTCTCCACATAGCAATTCTTGGCCAACTTATCTTCTTTATGACATCCGCCGCATACAGACTCTTCAGGATGAGAACTCTTCGAACAGCTTTCTTCGCAATCTGTGCAATGTCGATTGTAGCATTAAACGCGCCTTGGTTATTAGGACCCTTCCCAGTAGTTGATAAAATTTCGTTCTGGCTTTTAAACAATCCATCGATGGCCGGTAGCCGTGCTTTGATGCTCACCGGAGGAATCGGTGGCATAGTCTTAGGGATACGACTTCTACTGGGTTTGGAGAAGGGCGCCCTTAGAGCGACTGAAGAAGTTTGAGGTGAAGTAAATGGCAAAAATACCTGAATTGAAGTCGCAATATATCTGGTTGGTTGTTCTAATCGTTTACGTTGTACCTGTGCTCACTCCTATTGGAGCCCCTTTCGAGATGAGTGACATCACTATTGAGATCTGGAACTTCATCGAGGATCTACCAGAGGGGAGCATTGTTGTAATAGGTGGAGCTTATGTCTTCGCCTTCGACCTTGAATCATCTGCTGCCCTAATTGCGTGTTTAAAACAAATGGCAAGAAATGGCTTAAGGGTGGTAAACGCACCCTTTGCTGTAGAGGCTGTGCAATTCCATAAATATTGTATAGACGCGGCGCGAGTTGATGAAAAACAAGGAGGGCCTTGGAAATATGGAAGAGACTATGTTCAGCTTCCTTATATGCCAGGTGGGTCCGCAGCATACGTCGCATTCCTTGAGGATGTACATTCTGCAGTGTCTACAGATGTAGCTGGAACACCTCTAAGCGAGTTACCGTTGATGAATGATTTTCATAACTACGAGGATGTCGCTGTTTGGGTATGCCCACATTGGGCTTTCGATCAGGTAGTGCGATACGCTGTATCGGAGCGGAACGTACCCGGCATATACTTCGCACAAGCCGCCGCCTACGCTGGCTACTCACCGTATATGATGATGTACCCAGGAATGGTTTGGATGACGAACGGATTTCTAGGTGGAGCACAATACGAAAAACTAGAGGGAGTACCGGGATTGGGATACGCTGTCGTAGATGCCTATGCAATCATGAGCGCGGTATATATAATATTCGTAGTTTTGGGAAATATCACAATGTTATCCAAAATGGGTGAAGAAGGGGAGGAGATGGAAGAGATATGATATCGACAGATCCATGGGTCTGGGTATCAGCTTTCATGACGATATGCTCTTTTACACTTCTATACGGTGACAATCCTTTGTTCCGTATAGGTGAGCATACTTATACAGCTACTGTCGTTGCTCACTCCGTCGTGACGGGCTTACAGACTCTGAGAAGTAGGTTCTTACCATTATTCACAGGGGATAAGCCGATCTTGATCGTGCCATTAATACTAGGGATAATGTCAATCTTCGTTGTATGGCGGAGATACGCGTGGTTAGCTTCCTTCCCAATCGCGATAATGATCGGAGTAGGTGCCGGTTTGTCGGTAAGGGCTCTAATGGCTACGGAGGTCCTCGGAAATATAAAAGCTGTAGTCAGTGAGACGGGTATGATTTTTATCGGTCCTCCTACTAATCAACTAGGATACTTTATAAGAGTGGTCTTCACTTTAGGCGGAGTAATCTATCTACTGTTCACAGTGTTCATCCGGGGACCATTAAGTAAACCGGTTTCGTACATAAGGACATTCGGGAAATATGTCTTCCTAGCCTACTTGGGATTGTCAGTTGGCAACGCTATAATGCAGCACTCAGGGTTGGCTACAAGCGCATTAAACAGACTCCTAGTACAATGGCTCGGACTCTAGGCAATCAACTTACATAATTCCTCTTTTTTTATTTATGTAGTGTATATTCTTATTATGAGAGTGACTGGGGCTTGTCTTCAAAAAAATTAGAAATATCAGATAGAGAAAGGGAATTAATTGACAATGTTGCAAAAAGGATTGTTAATTCGGAACTAGAAGCACCGGCAATAATGCTACTTCAGACAATAAAACCTTTGATCTGGATTGGGGGAGAGTTAGCCTATTTTTACCTCGCACCTTTTCTACCTCTCTTGGATGAGAGAGGTTATGAGTTTCTCGATACCTTTGAAAAAAGAGAGAATATAGAGAGACTCATTAAAAGGGTTGAATATCTACATAGAGCACATGAAAGAGAAAAGGAGAAAACCCAAGGACCAAGCAAATGGAGTAGATTGAGAAAGATATTTTCACGCAAAACTAAGACAAAAATAACGACGGAGTTATCGTGATTTTACAATCGTGGCGCTAGAAAATCCACATATCTTCTCGATCCTTTAAAAAAAATTACTAATACGGATAGCATCACGGCTCAAATAAATTTTAAAAGACTGTATATCTTTCTACAAGGGATCTAATCGTACCAGAGTGAAGAGGTATACAATTTGGAGTCTAAAACGAAAATATGGAAAAGGGATGAAAAGGCGATTTTAAAACTCCTCAAGTCAGAAGAGGAGATGGAATATATCTTAGTCACCGATGTAGGGAGCACCACTACAAAGGCTAGGCTATTTAAAAAGTTGAATGGAGAGTGGAGATACCTTTTAAGCGGGGAGGCGCCTACAACCGTTGAAGCACCCTTTGAAAATGTCTGCATGGGTGTCCAAAACGCTGTAAGAGAAGTAGAAGATCTAACTGG
>CP070751.1:1713907-1716688 GCA_020348445.1 Thermoplasmata archaeon | reverse complement strand
GTAGTTTCTAATCCCTCCCCCATGGCAGCTTTGAGTACGCTCTTAGTCTCTACCGATGAAGACGCTTGTATATGGTGTTGTGCATGTGTCAGGAGTTGTCCAAATGGTGCTCGGGTTCGGAGGCCGCGCATGCTTGAGACAACAGAGTGGCTGAATACAAATTGCAGTGAGAGGAAGGAACCGGAAACATTTCTATAGATATATCCATATTTTTTTCGCACACGCAACGGATATAACAAGACAACATACTCCTCAATTCGTCCTTATTTTCTTTATCCCAACTTAAATCAGAAATAATTCGACGTCTCTCTTATCTTTTCACGATCTTGCGAGCCATTAACCTTTTATCTCACCCTTTCTTTATCCCCAACTCTTATCCTCACTGGAATCACCATCTGAATGGGATAAAAAAAGGGAAAATAAGAGTCATCGACTGAGCCTGTTGCTCCTTTACTTGTCAGGTTGGAGGCACATTTGAGTTGAAGCTATCGTATGCGATCTTCCAAGAGCCATCAGGCTGCCGTTTTACGAGGGTCAAGGCCTTGCCATCTGGCATAGCATTGATCGTCTCGCCCCCCGCCTTGGGGGTCATCTTCAATGTGTAGGTGCATCGAGTTAATCCAAGGTCGCCGTATACCTTGGCTTCCTCTATACTGTGGATGGTTATATTGAGATTCATCTGATCGAATGCGGGCTTCATTCCCTCCCGTATCTGTTCCTTCCCGACTCTGGAGGGGGTGTCTGGAGGCATCTGCACCCCGTCATCGGCCCATAGGGAGATCCAGCGATCGAAATCTCCAGTGTTAACACCCACGGCATATTGGTTCAATGTCTCTTTTATCGCCGCGATGTCGCTCTCTTCATCCATTACTGATTTTCACTCCTCTTTGGTATTTCTATAGCTCCCACATCAAAGCTGGGATCCTACTAGAACACTAGTAGAACCTTGAATGTCAATGGAACCTTTGAGTCTATAACGTTTTGGTGAGTAAAGCCGATGGTTACACCATTGGAATTAAGAAAACCTAAGGTTACCATATACTAAATCCTCTCTCGCTCTCTTCCCTTACTCTTTTATTCGCTTCAACGTAATTGACATTATGAAGTCTGGTTTTGTTGAAATAGGTGAGAATAGAGTATTCTATTATCATTATGGAGAAAGAGGACCAAAAATAGTGCTCCTACATGGATTCGGACACTTCGCGCAATCACTTAATTTCAGAAGCTTCCTTGAGAACATGTCAGACTCTTACCAGATACTCGCTTTTGATCTGCTAGCCCATGGAAAAAGCAGCAACCCTACAACTCCAATAGGATTTGAACAACATACAAGATTAATGCATCAAGCAGCTGTAAAACTCGGGTACACAAGATACAATCTAATAGGATACAGTTTTGGTGGATGGATCTCTATGAGACTAGCAGCCATCTACAGAGAAAACGTTGAGAAACTTGTTATTGTTGACATAATACCGAGAGTCTACGATAAACCTCAAAAGGTTACTATAGAATCTGGCGTTCCAAACGAGTTCAAGGACACTGAATCAGCCGTTGATTGGATTTCAAGTCGCTACCCTGACATTCCTAGAGACTACTTTTATAGTAAACTGGAAAACATGTTTTTCAAAGAAGAGAATGATACTTGGGGTATGTCTTCTCACCCAAGTAGAAAATCACAGCTGGTCATGGACGGTGATGGTTGGCAGTATATCCGGAATATCAAAGTACCTGCTATGATTATTCGAGGTTCCAAGAGTCAACTTGCTGTTATAGATGAGGTCAACAAGATGAAGGAGATGATGGATTATCTCAGAGTTGTTTCGATAAATAGTGCAGATCATAATGTTCCTTTTACTCATTTAGATCAGTTTGAGAAAGCCATTAGAGAGTTTATTCCATCATAATTTACATATATACACATAACGGCAGTCGTCCCCATTCGGAGAAAGAAGCCCTAGAATAGCTTATCTAACAATCTTCATTTGGACAGTCCGAATCAATATCACACGTGAAACAATGATAATGTCGTATATCCCACCATTATTTTATAACAAGATCCCAGATATCATCTTCATAATTCCATTGGAGTGGTATTGGATTTCATGTTATGTATATAGATAATTGTATAGAATAGGGGATATTTTAGTGAAAGAAAGAGAAATAGAGGTTCTTAGAGGGGCTATTATTCGTTATCTTTTCATTCTGGGCTTATCAGAATTAATGATCCAAGAATAGTTGAAGATGATATGACGGTTTGGAGTTAATAGATCGAAAGCCTAAGTAAATTAATAATTCCTCAACAGTTCCCTTTAGGAACATGTTCAGCTTTCTACACCTCTCAGATCTACATATTCCACCATCAGAAACGGATACGAGTTACGGCATATCCCCATACCAGAGACTGGAGGACGTCATCGACTCGATAAACAGGCTCGAGTACCCTCCGTCTTTTACAATCATTACTGGAGACCTGTCAGAAGGCGGAACAGTCCAGGGCTACAAACTGGTCAAGAGATACACAGAACGACTGAAGGAAAAGGGCATGCGGATAATGCTTGCGATGGGTAATGGCGATGACCGAGAGAACTATCGAAAGGTATTCCAGACACCCACACCAAGAGGGCCGATCCATTATAGCGTAGACTATGAACAACTGCGTATCATCGTATTAGATTCGTTACATCCTGGCTCTAGAGTAGGGCTCTTCGAAGGTGGACAAATCGAATGGCTCGATAATACGCTCAAGAGCGACACGGAGAAGCCTACAATAATCGCATTTCA
>CP070751.1:1711025-1713807 GCA_020348445.1 Thermoplasmata archaeon | reverse complement strand
CTTTAACCTTGGAAGGCGAGAATAACGAGACGACGATATTGGATGGGACTGGACTTGGTACTCTTAGCAAGGGAATATATTTAGAGGGACAATCAGGTGTTACACTTCAAAATCTAAAAATCCAAGGATTTGAGGATGGCATCTATTCGTGTTTGTATTCTGATGGTAACACAATTAGCGGGAACATTCTCTCTGGCAACATCAACCGTGGCTTATTACTTTATGATTCAGACAGCAATACAATTACGATGAATACCATCTCAGGCAGCACAAAAGGCATCTCCCTGATTCGTTCTTGGAGCAATACGATAAGCGGGAATACAGCCTCTGGCAATAAACATGGTATCTATTCGTTTAGGTGTTTTAACCTAATAAGTGGGAACACCTTATTGTACAACATTTTAAATGGTATTTACCTAGATGAAGGCGGTCATAGAACAATAACTGGGAACACATTATCTTACAATGCAAATGGTATCAAACTTTATAAGTCTAAAAGCAATTTAATTAGCGAGAACACTGTTTCGGACAATCAATTCTACGGCATTACGCTTCAATCCTCTATGAGTAACACAGTAAGCGGAAACACAGTTACGGGTAATAAATATGGCCTCGAACTGAGTAGTTCTGATAGCACTATCCTAAACGGGAATACGGTGTCGAGCAATTTACATGGTATCGATCTATGGTATTCCGACAGTTGTTTAATAACCGAGAATGCTGTCTCGGACAATTATTATGGTATTCGCCTTCATACATCAAGTAGTAATACACTAAGATCTAATATAATGACCAATAATGTCAATAACTTTGGTGTTGATGGTTCTTATACTGATCATTTGCCTCTCTCAGCTTATATCCAAGATATTGACACTTCAAATACTGTTGATGGAAAGCCTATCTATTATTGGGTAGGTCATTCTGATGAAACTATACCCTTGGATGCAGGTTATGTGGGAATTGTTGATTCTGAAAACATAATGGTGGAAGACCTAACGCTCACAAACAACCATCAGGGAGTACTTATCGCAAACTCAAACGCTTGCGCGATACAAAATGTGGTTGTCTCGGGCAACTACATCGGCATCCTCCTATGTTCTTCCGAAACCAACACTATAAGCGACAACTTAGTTTTGGACAACATTGGGGGCATCATCCTGTCTTATTCCAGCAGCAACACCATAAGCGGTAACACCGTCTCGGGCAACGACATGGGCATCTACCTATCTTTTTATTCCAACAGCAACACCATAAGCGAGAATACGATCTCGGGCAGCAAATATGGCATCCACCTGTATTCGTCTAGCAGCAACACTATAAGCGGGAACACGGTTTCACAAAGTCACCATTGGTGCATTGACTTGTCTCGTTCTGACACCAACACCATATGTGAGAACATTGTCTCGGGCGGTGACTATGGCATCCGTATGTCGAGTTCCAGTAGTAACCTTATCTACCACAATAATATTATTGACAATTTGGAGCAGGCATATGATGATAATCCTGAAAATAATGATTGGCATCATCCAGAATGGCTTGAAGGTAATTACTGGTCAGATTATACAGGTGAGGATACCGGTGGCATGGAATATCCCTGGGATACAACTGAAAAACATCTGATCGCGGATGATGGCATAGGAGATACTGAAGTTCCCCATCCAGGCGTTAATTACGATTATTACCCGTTAATGGAACCATGGGAATCAAACCAACCTCCAGTAATCACTTCACTTACTGGCCCAATTGATCCCATCGCAGTCAATACTGAATTTGGTATGTTAGGAACCTTTGAAGATCCAGATTCCGAGGATACACATACCGCTATATGGGATTGGGGTGATGATTCCACTTCTGACGGAACAGTAAATGAATTGGAGGGAACTGTAAGCGGTTCGTATGCATACCTCACACCTGGTGTTTACACAATCACTCTTACAGTCGAAGATGCTGCAGGTGAGAGTGATACTGCGACATACGAGCTATATGTGGTGATATACGACCCAACTGGTGCATTTGTCACTGGTGCTGGGATGATTAACTCACCACTAGGAGCTTTCCCGAAAGATCCGACTCTTACTGGAAAGGCGGGTTTTGGATTTGTTTCCAAATACCAAACAGGTGCGCTCGTACCAGATGGTAACACCCAGTTCCGCTTCCAAGCAGGCGATATAAAATTCCAGTCTGATAGTTATGATTGGCTTGTAGTTGCAGGTCCAAAGGCCATGTTCAAAGGCACTGGCACCATCAACGGAGAAGGAAACTATGGCTTTTTGCTTAGCGCGATTGACGCGGATCTTACCCCAAGCACTGATGTTGATCTGTTCCGGATCAAGATATGGGACAAGGACAACGATGATGCCATAGAATATGACAACGGTCTCGGGGCTCCTGATGATGCCGATCCAGAGACACAAGTTACGCACGGGAGTATCAAGATACATAAAGCCTGACACGAAAAATCCATGAAAGCAACCCTCAATTCCACAACATCCTTTACGGCACGGAAAACACCCTACACCTCGATTCTAGAATCTCTGATAAGTTCTATATAATCCCATAATTTGGAATAGAAAAGGGAATGGATGTGTAGAAAATGAAACTCGAAGAAAAATACACAAAGACCCTAAAAATCAGAATCGATCCAGAGCTTCTCGAAGATGTAAAAAATGAATCCGAGAACCTCGGAATAGATGTTTCATCATACGTCAGGTGGTGCCTTCGTACTGGATTGCACCTAAAGGACCTGAACATATTCATACATTCCAAAAGCAAGGAGTTTGAG
>CP070751.1:1708091-1710925 GCA_020348445.1 Thermoplasmata archaeon | reverse complement strand
GAAAAGTCGGGCTCAAGGAGCTGTGGCGATTGAAGTGGCATCAAAACTTTAATACGAATTCAATTCCGCCGATTTGGCCGGAGTGGATGAGAAAGTTTAAGGATTATTGAAAAGAGGTTTTGTGCCCGTAGAATAGCCAGCCTTGTTTCAAATCCTACCTTAGACACCTTTCGGCTTGAGTTTAGCCATTTTAGAACGATAAAACACCTCTCAGAGTGTTCCTACAGGAAATTCTGAGCCCATAAATAAGAGTAATAGTAAAGCGACTTATATCCCCTTCCCAAATAGCCGATATATTGAAAGCAGTCATATCCTTTATGGCCTTAAGGAGCCAATCTTAATTAGAGGAGGATCAAAATGAATGATAAGCAGCCACATAAGAAGCAGGCTGAACGCTTTGTACTTGCTTTACTTGTAGCAATTTTCATAAGCATAATCATTGTGCAAGTTGGGACAGACTCACCAGAAACAACCACTCGAATAGAAACAATTGACTCAGGCTTCACGGAAGAAACCCCTCCAATAAAGGCAGGTTTCATTTCTGGTAAAGATGGCACTTATGTGCGTTCCCATTATCAAAGTCTGTATGCTGGAACATTAGGCGAGCGGACATTTTATGTTCCTTTGTCTTCAGATGCTTACATGAATGCTCTGGACGTAACGTTTGAAGATATTGAGAAAATAGAAGCTATACGAGGCCCAGAAGAAACGCTGTGGATAGCAAATAATGTTACAGGGCTTCTCTGGCAAGTTAACAAAAACATAGACATTTCGATTGTTGGACAGAATCTGTTAGACAGGATACGGCCTGAATTAGGGAATGATAATGTTACGGCTACTGAGCCGATACATGCCATATTTGTAAAATTAACCTGGCGGTTCTAACAGGTTAAGGATATGGAAGTTGGGGATTAAAACTTATATGCAAGTCGCTTACCTCGCTGGCTAAAAGGGCGCAGAGCGTTATAAGAGTATTATCAAAATGCCAAATTAATAAGGGTTGTGAGCATCTACCTGCGGCCCTTTATCATTGCTCCCGAAATCTACTTACGTCAGTTTGTTGCAAATTCCGTGCTTTTCGTCCTGTAAATTCAGGGATTCCCCGATGGATTTATACGTTGGGAACGGCGATACTTAATAATGAGGGCAGAAATGAAATGATGTGAGCAAGGCCCTTACAGAAGAGGGGATATAGGGAAAATAACAATGGCACTCCATACTGTTTTAAGAACGAACAAAGAGGACGGCGATCTTGGCTACGGTGTCATTGAGGTATTCGGGAGAGTGTATGCGGTATATAGAACGAGTCCGTTATACGGTGACATGGGCAATGGTGTTGTTAAGGTACTCGGTAAAACATACCCAGTACATAGAACGAATAAAGAGGATGGTGATCTCGGCTACGGTGTCGTTGATATTCAATATAAATGAAACTTAAATCAACAGTAATCCGGGCTGATCGCTCGCTGTGGTGATTGGTGAGTCCACCAAAAGACGGTGGACCTTCGATAGTGAGTGGTTAGTTGTTAAATGGGGGCGAACTCGTCTTGAGGGGTATTCAAAGAGCCTTTTTTCAGAAGTTGCCCTTGACCTTACTGACAAAAAGGTCTATAATCATACTGAGTTTTAACAAATGCCCCTGCTCTGTCCTAAAATCTCGCTCGTTCTAAAAGCAGGGCCTTTTTTATATCTGCTCTTTATCTGGCTGAACCCTCATCTATCGCCAATCGTATAGTACTAAGGAACGGAATCTGTGGGCCAAGACGGATTATCCATACTTCCTCTCTGGTCCCAATTATCAACGATAGTGCTTATCTATGCCCTTGCTGCTTACCCTCCTATTTCCTCCAAAAAGGCGGCAGGGGCTTTTTCATGAATTGCTCTGCTTTTTCACACATTTATCCAGTTTTTTCCTTGATTTTTGGCCGTTAATATTGTAAAATCATACTATATTTGGTTGACTGTCTTGATGATTAGATGGGGAGGAGAGATGGAAAAAAAACAAAAGAGAACAGGAATAGCCGTGGATGTATTGACTTTGGCTGGAATCCTGGTATTTTCATTGTTGGCCATAGTTGGCGTAACATTGCTTCTGTAAAAACGCCCCTCAACTTTCAATTTGAAACCCTTCAAAGACCATTTATAAATAAAGAAATTGTCTTGAGGAGTATCGTTTGAAGCCTTTTTTGCAGGAATTGCGCCTTAAATTCGCTGAGAGTGGCGGAAAAAGCGTTAAATTCAGAAAAAGCGTTACATTCGGTATTACCGGTGGCACGTATATGTAGTCTTTGCTATTTCGTTTTCCAAGGAGGGAAGCGGTACGGTGTATCGAAGATACACTAATACTTAAGCCTCTGCTTTACACATAAGATTCTCCTCCATAAAGCAGGGGCTTTTTTATTTCCGCTCTTTATCTTCGTGAACTTGGATTTGTGACCAATCGTACAATATTATGGATGGAGGGAGACAATGCGGGCCGGGCTGGACTACCCCACCTCCTCTCTCGGCCCGCTCTTTTATTTGAGGACAATCGATAGGTCAGCATTCTCATTCTTACCCTTGAGTTATATCCGACCAAATGTTAATTATAACAAAACCCAACCAAAAATACATTACAGCAAGTATCCCAAGGCATAAGGCGATTTCATAGAATATCTTTATCAACCCTCGCATCTTTCCCCCTTTAGCTCTTTTTTAGAATTTTCTTTTTGAAGTTTTGCCAGGAGATTACCTTGCGGTTCTTCTCAGAGTTTTGGAAGTCAATCCCCCATATATAAAGTATAACTTATTTTCATCGAGTGACAAAGTCCGGGAGAATAGTTGTTTTTTGACAT
>CP070751.1:1705124-1707991 GCA_020348445.1 Thermoplasmata archaeon | reverse complement strand
CAGCGTATTGGCGACACTTACGATGAACTGCTGGAGATAGTAACCCGAAGCCATATCCAAGCATGTTGGGATTTCGGACACGCATACTTGAATACACAAAGGTATGGTGTTCAGCTTTATCCACCAGAGGGATTACTGCCACATATTGGGCATGTTCACTGCCATGACGTACACAGTGATGACCACCACCCATTGGTGTATAACACTGTTCCATGGCAGGACTTTATTAAGCTGCTGATCAATAGCGGCTTTAATGGCAGTATTATCCTTGAGGTTCCCCCCTCAAATTTCCTGGAAGCCGGTGGAATTCGTAGCTTGGCCAACTCACTCAAAGCCCTTGAGAACTGGATGAAGCAATGCAAGGGCGACCGGGAATAAAGGTTAATGATTACTATCTTGCTCCTATTTCTGAAAATCTCGTCCCTCAAGCAAATCTGTTTCCCATCTTCGGCTCGTGGAAAAAATCTTGACTTCGAAAGGCTTAATTCTTGTGATTAACTCACCTTGTTCCACCGTTGTCTTTTCTGTGCCGTAGAGCAATTCCAAGTCCCGGCCGTTCAAAGCGCCTATACCTGTAACTTCCACTCCCATATATGTGCGGTTGTCCTCATTGACTAAGATGATGATCCACTCTCCATCAGCTCTACGGACGGATATTTTGACCCTCCGCTCTAATGGGTCCCGGCTCAACTCTATAAGTGAAATACGGGCATTTTGATATTCAGGGGCTACGAGGAAGGGCTGCAAGGCTTCCAATTCACTTGTTAAGGCGTAAAGAGATTGTCTGAATTCGGATGATTTTAAGTAATGTGAACCCCAATATAGAATCCCTTTTGCCCCATGAACGATAACATCATAAGCCATGAAGCGTGACTCTGTGAACGATGGATAAACTACAGTCTTGTGGCCATAATAATCTCCCAATTCGCTCCATGAGAATGCCTGCAAAACCATCCACACGGGCTTTTGGTTTCGGCCAACCTGCTTCCATCGCTCAGTTGCATCGCCGACTATAGCCACATCATGTCTTCCTTCACGAACAGGATAGATATCGCATCCTGTAATATCTATGTGGTCAATATACTGCCGGACAAACTTAAGATCACTCTGGGCGGCTTCATTAATCCAAATCTGGCGTTTATTATGGTCGAGTGTACGGATCAGCTCGATTGAATCACGTATTTTAGGAATTATTTGTCTGGCTTGTTCTTCAGAATATTCGATGGCCCTTGTAGTTTGTCTTCTCCATTCATCAGGTGATTTGTAGATACCTTTTGTACGGTATAAGCCGCTCCAGGCAGTAAAGTTATGCACAATTTCGTCAGGTCCTTCCCAAATAGCAAGGGCTGGATGTGTTACCAGCGACTCGATCTTTTTGCGTAACGAGTCAGTACTACCTGATTGCAGAGGTAATGAGATCCACCCGTATATTCCGACTGACGCGGCCCGATCCAGATCAGTTTTATTGTGACAACGCACGAGATTTATACCTGATTTGGCCATCTTTTCGAGTTCGGTATCATCCTTTGGAAGTTCATAACAACCAATGGGAAATAAAAGCCTTCCATCCTTAACCAAAAAGCCTCGAGTGGTTGCAGGATTCTTTGTTGCCATTGATATTGATGTAACCGAGATTGCAGAAATATCTTTTCCGGCTGCTATTAATCCGGATAAAAAAAGAAGCGGTAGTAAGACCAGTTTTATGAGTTTTATCTTTCGTTTCATCTCAATTCACTCCAGAATTATTTTTTGCTAGTCTTTTTCTTTGAATGATTGTTAGTTCATAAAGGTGGGGCCTTCAAGTTGCCGATTCTATTACCAATTTAACATGTTCAATAAGGAAGTTCCACTCTATAAACTGCCTTATTCATGCTTTAAATTTGGTGTGATGCGATGGATAAACATATAAGGTGAATGTATTTTCTTGGGATTTTCCTTACAAACTTGTGACCGCCAGGGATATCAAATTTTTAATGCCTTACAAAAGAGATTGAATCAAGTTTAAAACAGAAGTATGATTATTTATAAATGCTTAGTGTATTTGTTGATCTAAAAGCCAAGAGAAATACCAGTTTGAAAAAGTAGTTAAAGGAGCGGGAATGTACAAAAGTAAAACTGCAATCATATTATGTTTCGTCTTTCCAATGTTGGTAATTTTATTTTGCTTCATTGATAATACCGTACAAGCAGCTTCTTTAGAATGTTTTGCGGTAAGTGATTTAGTGAGAAATTTTGAAGATGGTTACAATTGCCCTCAAGCACAGGATAGACTCGAAATATTCGGCATAAGAAATGAATATCTTTCAGCCCAGTGTGTTATCAAAGCTAATCAGGATTTACGTAATGTTACGGTCTCATTGAGTCCTCTGAATCATGTTGAGCTTTCAGCTTCTATACCTGTCAATGCTCTTGAATGGAATTTCGTAGGGTCTATATCAATTGAAGAGAACACACCGAAATATAGAAAGACCGATTTAATTCGTGCTGCACCCGCCAAATTTCCCGATTATCTGGCCGAGGATAGTGAAGTGTTTTTGGAGAAAGGAGATTACAAGGCTGTCTATTTGACAATAAGAATCCCTAATGATGCCGCGGCTGGTTATTATAAAGGTGCCGTGACTATAAAAACAAATGAAGCAGATATGTCTTTACCTTTAAGCCTGAGGGTATATCCTCTAACACTGCCCGATGAGCGGCATCTGATGGTCACCGAATGGTTTACGACAGGTAGTTTCAAGAAATTTCATGATATGGATATTTCGGATTCGGATCGATTCTATGAGATGCTCAGACTGTATGCGGAAAATATGGCTGAGCACAGACAGAACGTTTTTAGAGTTAGTCTGAGCTTGATTACATGCATACAA
>CP070751.1:1702136-1705024 GCA_020348445.1 Thermoplasmata archaeon | reverse complement strand
GTTTTCCCTTCAATCAGTTAACCTCTTCAAAGAGGTTCCCGATGGAGCAACACTTCAGAATGATCCAGCCTTGCTCCTAGCAGAATGTGTTTTTTCTGTTGGGAGCGTAAAATCTTATTAGATAAATCCTTGACCTCCATACAGTTCGTAGCTAAGCAATGCGATTGGAAAATCCTACTCTATCTAATAGAATGCCCTGTCTTCTAATAGCAGTACTCTTATATCAAATCGCCATAAGTCCTTCTGCCTCTTTGGAGAATATATTAGCTGGCCTATGTTATTCGCTGTTTCGAGCTGTGAAAGAAGGTTTGCTATGAAAGCATTAAGAAGAATAGCTCTATTGGCCCTAATAATATCATTTTTGACCATCAACCTCTGCTACGGTCAAAATACTGCTGAGCAAAACTGGATTAAAGGTGTGGAGTATGCAGCCCAAGGGAAATTTAAAGAGGCCAAAGGGGAATTTGAAAATGCCTTGAAGGCTGACCCATACTATGACCCTGCAAAAGAAGCCTTGGAAGTAATTGAAGATGTAGTTGACCAAAAGATAAAAAGCAAGACAGCTATTCATCTTTTCAAAGGGAAATCCTACAGAGAAAAAGCAGAATGGGATGAGGCGATCGCCGAGTATAACATAGCCCTAGAGATAAACCCGAAGTTTGCTAATGCTTACAACGATCGGGGGATTGCCTACCGCTGGAAAGGCCAGTATGATCAGGCCATTTCTGATCACAATAAAGCCCTAGAGATAAACCCGAGGTATGTTGGGGCTTACATCAGTCGCGGAATCACCTACGGCGTGAAAGGCCAGCATGACCAGGCCATCTCTGATTTCAGCAAGGCGATAGAGATAGACCCGAGGTATGCTGATGCCTACAACAATCGGGGGATTGCCTATTATAAAAGAGGCCAGTTTGACCAGGCCATCTCTGATTTCAGCAAGGCCATAGAGATAAATCCGAGGTATGTTAGGGCTTACCTCAATCGAGGGCTTGCCTATGATAAAAAAGGCCAGTATGAGCGGGCCATCGCTGATTACAGCAAGGCCATAGAGATAAATCCGAGGCATGCTAAGGCTTACAACAATCGGGGGCTCGCCTATGATAACAAAGGCCAGTTTGACCAGGCCATCTCTGATTATAACAAGGCCATAGAGATAAATCCGAGGCATGCTAAGGCTTACAACAATCGGGGGATTTCCTATTTTTTCAAAAAAGAATACGAGAAGGCATGGGATGATGTCCATAAAGCACAAAGTTTAGGACATCAAGTTCACCCAGGGTTTCTCAAGGCTCTTCGTAAAGCCTCAGGAAGAGAGAAATGATCTATAGCAACCCCCGCCTGACCTAAGAATTAACCTTTCCCCTGCCATCCGTACATATTGTATAGGCCATATTTGGCCTCTGACTTTCGATTTCTGCTATAAATCTATGCGACAGACTGGTGTCAAAAGGTTTCGATTACTATACGTAACATCTACAGGCTGGGTGCAACATTTCTAACTGAATCCTGGCATCCTTCCACCTTGTTGATTTTATCGAATGCGGGTTGAAACCTGCAATAATCTGCCCTGACAATTTTCTGCCATATTTGTTCCACAAATAAATGTGTTTATTGTTCATCTATAGCTGATCTTTTGTAAACCTTAAATCACAAAAAGGAGAATCAGCGATGAACATTACAACTGCATTGAGGCTTTTTCGGGATTACCAGAAATCAAACATTAAGCCGAGCACCCTTATAGGGTACCGGTACTTGTTAGATAACTTCGAGGAGCTTTTTGGAGAGAGAAACCTTGGTTCCATTAGCGGTGAGAAGATCTTTCAGTTTTTGGATCTACTCACAGAGAATGATTGCAGGTCTACCAAAAGGCACCGGTACTCCCAACTGAAGGCATTCTTTAATTTTATCATCATGAATTATGAACTGGACCTCAAGAACCCCGTGGATAGCCCCTTAATGAGGAAAACCTTTTGTCAATAATCCACTGGCCATACACTCCACACCTTGCACCGTATACTGCAAACCTTATACCTTAAACCGGTTAATTTATTTCACATGGGCAACGACTTCAATCTCCACCATGCCCCCATCAAAACCCAGTGCCGTGACACCGAGAAGGGTCGTTGGAGCACCCTCTTCGCTTGATACCGAACTGCCCCAAAGGTCCGGAAAATTTTGGCAGCGCCATTCCGCTGTCGACAC
This sequence comes from Thermoplasmata archaeon, assembly GCA_020348445.1. Classification (GTDB taxonomy): domain Archaea; phylum Thermoplasmatota; class Thermoplasmata. The sequence goes on along the minus strand of CP070751.1, from coordinate 1,702,819 downwards.
AAATTCTTTGACGTCCGTCGTGTACATCCTCATGTGAACGACATCGGCCAACGTGGCCCCGCCTGCCTTTAGCCCCGTCTTGATATTCTCTACGATCTGCCTGATCTGGGCCTTCATATCTCCTCTGCCCACCGTGTTTCCGTTTTTATCCACGGGTATGGCGCCTGCCATAAAAAGGAGCGTTCCACCTTTCACCTTCGTGCCGTATGAATAAGGCCATATGGGTGTCCACAAATCCTCTGATCGAATGATTTCCCTTGCCATAGCTTACCTCCTTTTCCTGTCTTTTTTTCAGGTGTACACAGTAGTGTCCGCCTATATTATGCAATTCGCGTGTGTATTATTGGTTGATAGCCGAAGTTCAGATTCTATATTTTTGAATATGTGGTTTTGGAAAAAATATAATGCCTATTGACATAACTCAGGATACGCTTCCATTGCCAGGGGTCAGGAGTTTATCCCGGGTAATTGGAACTCCAACCGTACAAGCAAACAGGAGACGATTGAACAAGCGGAACTCAATCGCGGTCAGCTTACATAAGGGGATTGAAATGGCACCAAAAATGTGACAAAATGTGACAGTAATTGTTTTTTTTGCTTATATCCTTTCTATTGTTTATACTACCCAGGTTCAATAAAATCAATAAGTTATGTAATCTCGGTATCTTACAAAAACTGCTCAA
>CP070751.1:1699126-1702036 GCA_020348445.1 Thermoplasmata archaeon | reverse complement strand
GTTGATGGTACGCTTACTCTAAATCACGCTACAAGCGGCACAGGTGGAGATGGTATAACTTGGAGCACAAGATTCACAGCAGATGGTGATGGTATAACTATACCTGATGGTGATATTGTTAATGGTACTCCAGATGCCTCTTGGGACTTAACCGCCTACCCTAACGGATTATATATGGGTGCAATGTACTCAAAGGTAACTGATGGGGCTAATACTGTTATTGACTATATGAAAGCATATAACGATGGTGCTAACGATAAGAGTATAGATAATACATACGCTTCTACATTTGTATCTACAGGGGAGAGTTTTACATATAATCTCTACGATCCTTCTATCGCTGATGAAACTTTAGCATCACCAACTACTTTTAAAATATCTAAATCAAGTGATTTTCTGACTTGGACAGGTGACTTGGTTCATATAGGTAATGGCTCAGATGAGACTTGGGATGCTAACCACAAAGTAATACAGCTTGGCACAGGGTCAATGATATACACAGACCCTACAGATAGTATGGAAGTATATATAGCATCAAACCTTAAATATGACACAACTTTACAGGCTTTGAGTGGTTCGTCCTTAACATCATCTGAAATAGCTGTAAGAAGTGGGGGTATGACTTATAGTGTATCTGCTACACCTAGAACAGATGGACAGACTATTACAGATCTGACCACAGTTTTAGATGTTGATATTAATGGTTTATTACTTGAGAATGGTACTAGAATTAATGAAATTTCAATCGATGGTACACTAGGCGGGGATAGTGACGATGCAGTACCTACAGAGAAGGCTGTGAAAACTTATGCAGATGGTTTAGTGTTATGGTCAGGTGATGGGACAACTCTTAGCCCTTCAGGAACTGAAACGGACTTAAATCTTCCGGCAGGGGGAATATTTTCCATAGGTGGGTATTCTACTTTAAAATACGACCCTACTTGGAATATTTTTCTGGGTGATGGTGGCAATATTGCAGGAATGACAACTGCGGCAAAAAACATCGGTATAGGCTCACTAGCGTTGAACTCCCTAACAACTGGACTCAATAATATGGTTATTGGGCACGAGGCACTCAAAGGGATCACTACATCGGGTTACAATATGGCTATAGGTGTAAACTCTCTTAGAAGCCTTACAAGTGGAGACAGTAATGTGGCTATTGGTGATGATGCAGGGCGCTATTTTGGTAGTTATTCGGCTCTAACAACATCTAACGACAGTATATATATAGGTGCTCTTTCCAGACCTCTTGCAAATACTACAACAAATGAAATAGTGATAGGTAAAGATACAATAGGAAAAGGTTCTAATACTGTACTAATTGGAACAAGCAGTACGACAACAACTTTTTTACAAGGCGATGGGCACATCCAATCTGACTCTAAAAAAATGTTATTTGGTGCGGCCGCTGGCGGTGATGCCTCTATAATGTATAATGGCACAAATATGGTTTTCGATTCTCAGGAAACAGGCACAGGGGACTTTGTATTTTCTAATGGGAGTATGGTCATAGGACATACAGCGGCTTCAGGGAAATTGCACATTAGAGGTGAGGCTAATTATAGCGATACAGTTATTAGGGCTGAAAAAAATAACGGAGAGCGAGTTGCCTTGATAGGCTCAGATGCCACAGGGACAGATGGTCACGGACAGGCAATACTTTACACTAACACAGATGCTTCAGGATTGCTACTAAATGCGGGTACAGACTCTTGGTTTACCAATAATGTCACTATTGGTAGTTCTACAGTTGGAACAAGAGTTTTAAATATATACCACGAGTCTGCCTCCCAACTATCTTTTCAGAGTGACAGTACAGGAAGAACAGCAACAGATGGTACTTTCATTGGGCTGGATAGTGTCGACCAGACGAATATATGGAACTATGAAAATAAGGCTATGCTATTCGGCACTAATAACGCTACTAGAATGACAATAGAAGCGGGTGGTGATGTAACTATAGAGAATGGTGTACTTGCATTAGTTGAAACCACTACACCCACAGCGGTAGGAAGTGAAGGTAGAATATACACCAAATCTGATAATAAATTGTATTTTCAGGATGGTGCGGGAACAGAACACGAAATAGCTTTTGTATAAAGGAGAAATAAAATGGCAGATCAAACAGTAACAGTACCGGATGGACATACACTTGTCCCTCTATTCATTAAAAATGAGCATATAGGCAGACTCTCAACAGCAATGAAGAGTTTCTTTCCTATACCTGAGATACTTAATCCAGCTTATGTGGATGAAGAAACAACCCCAGAAGAGCCTCAGACAATACCTGAGTATACAGATGGGCAATGGGGTAAAATTTGTATTATGAATTGGCTAAAGAATCAGACTAAAAGGTATGAAGATGCTAGAGACAAGAAGGCTGTTAATAATGATTTAGCAGACGATCTTGTAAGCTAGTTTATATGTAATTGCCAAGCATACAGAATATTAGTATATTATATAGATAACTTTAACATATCGGAGGGAACGATGGAAGAGCAGAAAGTATTGTCACCGGAAGGTGCAGAAGTACAGGTGAAAAGAATTCTTACGGCACTCACTAACGCAGTAGAGGGTCTTATGGATGCATCTGTAGTAACTATTGTACAGAAAGACAAAGAGATAGCAGAACTTAAAGCGAAGCTGTCGGAACAGGAATAACAATGAACTCTCCTCACTTAGATTGTATCCATCACGAATCACACGAAGCACGAATACACAGAAATGAACTAGACATTCAGGATATGTGGAAGAAGATTGAAGGCTTAGATGCTCGTTTGGATAAACTAAGTGTGGACATAGCTAAAATTGTGGGCGGTATTACCATCATCGGTGCTATCGCCAACTTTCTTTTGGGGATATAATGAAGATAAAAGATGGCGCAGATATTAAAGGGCTACATCCTAT
>CP070751.1:1696101-1699026 GCA_020348445.1 Thermoplasmata archaeon | reverse complement strand
AATGTTTTGTTGCGGGATAATCTCAACCATAGTTCAAGGTCCTGGCAGGGTCCTGTACCTTGATATCCTCCTGCATCGACAATAGTTTTTCTGCGAAACATCACTGTAGGGTGACACAGGCAGAATCTAAAGGGAAGATTCTTGCGAATTGTTTTGTTTGTTGCAGGCATCGTTACAATTTTGCTTTCTACATTTCTTCCAAATAACAGGAAGGCTGTTCCCAGAACCGCAACTTGTGGATTTTGGTCAATAAAATTAACTTGTTCTTCCAGCCTTCTTGGCTCAGCAATATCATCGGCGTCCATCCTGGCGATTAAATTACTTCTTGAGAGTTCGATGCCGCGGTTCAGGGAATTAGAAAGCCCTGAATTCTGCTGATTTATTATTACTATTCTGTTGTCTTTTTTTAGATATTCAGTAAGTATATCGAGGCTTTCATCAGTAGAACCATCATTGATTATAATAACTTCAAAATTTTTATAAGTTTGTTTTAGGATTGAAGCTATAGAGTCACCTAAATATCTTCCCCCGTTGTAAACTGACATTACAACGGATATTGTTGGAATATCTATAAAGTTCTTTGATTTTATAAGCTCGTAACTACCGAGATTATCTGAAAGTTGTTGTGTTATTAGATTCAATTTGTTATGACTTTCTGCATCACGAACAGGCACATTTGGTCCCAAAAAATACCTCCATCTTTTTGAAGCATAACAATCTCTTTTGGTACTTATCGTATAAGATTTCCATAGTCAGTTTGATATCAAGCTATTCTGCCGAGAGATTCTTGGCGAATTCGGCGTATTTTGAGGCAATATGATTCATTCGAAGATATGCGGTATCTACTGTCTTATTCCAAGCCAAGATTTTCTCAATACCCGCTGCGACAGTTTTCTTTTCACACTTAGGAGGATTGTAGAGAGCGACTTTTTTGAAATGATAATCTTCTTCACATTTGATTATAACACCATTATCTCTGACAATTTCCCTTGTCCCACCATTATGAGTGCAAAGAACAGGTAATCCACAGCAAAGTGCTTCTACAACCGAGTTAGGACAATGATCAAGCCAGGACAAATGTATAAAGGCATCACCGCCTCTTAAATATTCTGGAAGCTTCGACGGATGTATTCTTCCGGCATATTTTATATTGGGATGTTTAAATGCTTTTTCAGAAGAATTGCCAAGAATCACAAGACCTGTCGTCGGGTCACCGTATTCGAGAAAGCCGGCAATAATACAATCCAGCCGTTTGTGTGCCCTCCAGTGAGAGGAACACAAAAGCGTTTTGTTAAAGCCATAATCAATTTTAGGCCCTGCGGGTGAAAAATCTGAAGGAGCTCCATTGGGAATAACTGTTACGGGACAATTCGCTTCGCCCACGAAATTGTTGAATAATTTCCTGTCAAATACAGACTGGAATATTATGCCATCGGCTTTTCCATATGCCCTGAGGATAGGACGATTCTTCTTGTCCGAATCTCCCAGAGTATTTTCAGAATCAAAGTAGAGACCATCCAAGCGTAAAACGTTTTTGCAAAAGGGTCGGAATACACCGGATGAAAATATATAAGATACCACAGGAAACAAACGATCCCACTTCCAGCCGTATTCTATTAGAGCTTTTTTAAGGCGGCTCCCAAAAATTGAGGGCCCTTCAACCTCTCCGGTATTATTGATAAAGAAACGCACTTTATTTGGTATGAGAAAACCTTAATTCGCTTGAAGCCTCACAAACCGCATAAATTTCAGCAAAGTGTGTGTCCGCATTGATTATTCTAATCCCTGCTTCATTCATTTCCTTGGTAAAACTTTCAAGTGTATATTCAACATAATGAGTCGGATCAAGTCGATATTCAACTCCTATCTCCTTCTTGTAGAGAACAAGCCATTCGCGGTCAATTTGGGGAACACGGAAGAGAAATCGCTTTTGCTCTTCCCTTGCCCAGTTAACCTGGTGAATAATGCGCTTTAGAAAATCAACGCGGTGCTCAATGTGCTCAAGCACATTTGATAGTGTAACACAGTCTATTGGTCTGCATGAGGAGTAGTCATAGTTGGTAGCATCAGCGCATATATATTCAATATTATCTCTGGCATACCGTGTCCTGGCAATGGAGACATACTCCTCATTTATTTCAATGCCATAAACAAAAGCTGCTTTCTCTGCCAGCATGAACGGCAGCATTCCAGTGTTACAACCGAAATCCAAAATTGTCCAGTCTTCGCTGACATTGTCCAAAAACCACTCTTTATATTTTAAAATCCGATGCTTGGGATGTACGCCGTCGTTTAAGACAATCGCAAACCGGCCGGCCCATTTATAACAGTAGCTATGCAAAAAAAGCACAGGTTTAATCAACAAAGTTGCGATTGTTTTGTTTAAGACAATGCCTTTGAGGAGTCTTTTCATTACGGTTGCTTTATCAGTAATCTACCGATAAAGCCGCAAAGCTTCAGGTAGCAAAGTTGCGTTTGAACTGTTATATAATCCATTAGCCCAAAAGACTTGTTTTTCTGCCTTCCGGACTGAACCTTGTTGTAAACTTCAGTCATAAAATCGTAGTATTGTTCGCCGACTTCTTCTATAGAAGGAACAGCAATATTAGCTTGATATTGATGATAGTTTTTTATTATTTTTTCGAGTAAAGTCAGGATTTCTTCGCCTCTTGTAAACGTCTCTCCCCCTTTGCCGATTATCTGTGGGTGCCCTCCGTCTCTAAAACCAACAGCGGGCAGCCCGCAATGTAAAGCTTCGATTAGTGAATTAGAGCAGGGATCTTTCTGGGATGCGGTTATGAAAATATCGCTTTTTTTCAAATATTTTGTGAGTTCCTCGCTCTTTAATGGGTAAATATGTCGAATATTGTTAAACACAACAGGTGAGTTCCCGATAAATACCATTTTATATTTATTATAATCCAG
>CP070751.1:1693072-1696001 GCA_020348445.1 Thermoplasmata archaeon | reverse complement strand
CAGGTGAAAAGGAAGCAGTTGTGATTACCACCTGGCCGAGTTTTCTCGCTGCCCTCGCAGCATTGGCTGCACCCATTGACATTCCATCAGCTGCTGTGTAACAGAATTGCATGTCTGGGAAAGTCTGTAACAAGTCATCCATAATCTTCTGGGAAACGTCAATCATCGGCCCAGCCCATCTTTCTGCCAAGACTTTTATGCCTGGATATTTTTCTGCAATTGTCTCCTTGAAACCCTTGACCCGATTCATGGACCAATCAGAACCCGCAGGACCGCATAGCATGACCCCCTTGGCCTTGCCATTCAACTTTTTGGCGATATGTTCTGCCTGAAGTCGACCTATATTATAATCGTCATCCAAAACGGCTGAAGCAATCTTGTCGCTATATGTCCATGATACTGTATTCACAACCACAATACCTTTTGAAACTGCTCTTTCTAGAACCTCTACGGTGCCTCTGGAGCTGGTGGGACAGATAACAATGGCATCAACCTTTCTTTCGATAAGATCTTCCACCTGTTTCACCTGCTTCTCCAGAAACCTGTAGCCTCCAGCATCGTTAAACAAAAGCTTTGTCCCTAACTTGTCTGACTGGCTGAATACCCCATAAGCCGTATTTCTCCAGTATGGCGCCCCCATCATTGGAAAACATACTCCAATAACATACTTTTTCTTGGGTGTAGGTGATACCCATTGTTCTGGATCAGGGTATATGGGCTTAATTCCCTTTGGTTGGGCATAAACAAAACCTGAGAACATAATAATGAGCAAAACGATCAAAAAGCCATTCATTAAAGATATCTTTTTTGCTAACATCTTTCCCCCCTTTTTTTTCGATCTAGCAAAGTTAACGGATATTTTGGCCAATTACGGCCACCCCCTGCCTCTCATTTCATTCATCACCTCCTTTCTTGGAAAATATATTATAGAATCAGAAAAATCCCTAGTCCTTAACATATCGGAAGCGATCAACAATAACAGCGAGAATTATCACCATTGCCATGATCATCATCTGAATATAGCTGTTGACATTAAGGATATTCAGACTGTTTGAAATCAGGCTCAATACAATGACCCCAAGAAACACTCCCCACAGTTTTCCTTCACCCCCAAATAGACTAACGCCCCCGATTACTACTGCGGCAATAGCCTCAAGGGAAGCACCCAAACCCAAATTAGGTTGACCTGAGTTTACGCGCGAGGAGATAACAACTGACGCCAAGCCCGTTAAAAGGCTACAATACATGTAAGCACAGGTCTTGACGAGCGTAACATTGATCCCAGATATTTTTGCTGCTTTTTCATTTCCCCCAGTTGCATAAATGTAACGGCCAAAACGTGTCCGGTGCAGAATAAAATATGATATCAAGAAGATAAAGCCCGCGATAATCAGGGGTATGGGGAATGGCCCAATATATTCAGTTCCCAAGTATGAAAAACTGTCGGGCAGTCCATAGATAGCCTGCCCGTTTGTAATCATCAGTGCCAATCCTCTTGAAAAAGACATCATTCCAAGCGTCACCACAAAAGGAGAAACCCTAAACACAGCAACCACGCCTCCATTAATCAATCCAAACAGCCCCCCAATGATAATTCCCAAAATGCATCCTGGAATAACACCAATCTCTAATATGGCAAGTGTAGATAAGACACTGACCGCTCCGATAACTCCTCCCTGCGAGAGATCCAACCCAGCCACGAGAATAGGAAACATCTGTGCTACAGCGATTAGCGCTAAAAGGGAAAACTGCCGAGATATGTTCTGAAGATTTGAAAAAGTAGCAAAATTTTCCTGATTGAGTGCCGTAATTACGACAAGCAACAAAATAAGGATTGGAATAAGCCCCATCCCCGTTACTACTTTTTTTGTCAATAGCCCAAATGTCCCGGAAATATCTTTTATTTTATACCTCTCCACTTCTCACCTCACTAATACGAAGTGTTGGCATCTTGTCTCTATGTTCCTCCTTTTTTCCAAAGATGGCCCTCAATATTTTCTCTTGGCTGAAGTCCTCCCTGCTATATTCTCCGATGACCCTCCCACGATACATGGCAAGAATTCGGTCACACATTCCGATAAGTTCGGCTAACTCGGAAGAGGCAAGGAGGACGGCTGCTCCCCGCCTAACCAAATCAATGAGCAGATGATATATCTCAACCTTTGCCCCAATATCGATCCCTTGGGTGGGTTCATCAAAGAAAAAGATATTCGATTGGCCACAAAGAGACCTGGCAATGATCACTTTTTGCTGATTTCCCCCGCTCAGATATTCCGCTAAGGTTTGAATACTTGGCATTCTAATGTCTAACTTTTTTCTGAATTCATCTGCAGCTCTCGACTCTTCCTTTAGTCTAAGTATCCCGAGTCTACATAGATTCCTCAATGAGGAGAGTGTAATATTTTCTCTTGCTACCATCCTCAAAATAATTCCTTCTTCCTTTTTATCAGACGGGAGATAGCCGATTCCACAGTTGATGGCATCTGGACAAGAGGTAATTGTTATGTTTCGGCCAGCAATATATATAGACCCCGTTGCATATCGTTCAATTCCATAAATAGAACGAAGAACGTTCTCTTTCCCAGAACCTAATAGCCCTGCAAGGCCCAGTATCTCGCCTTTATGCAAAGCGAAACTGACATCCTGAAAAAAAGGGATCTTTGTTAAATTCTGGACCCGAAGGATCTCTCCTCCTTTTTCAACAGCTTCTCTGGGGAATCTTTCCGTGATCTCCTCACCCACCATGAGGCTAATCAAGTAATCCATGTCTGTCTGTTTAACCGAAAGGGTATCGACATACCTTCCATCACGCAGAACTGTGACACGGTCTCCTATCATCTTTACTTCCTCAAGACGATGGGAGATATAGATGATTCCTACCCCCTGCTTCTTTAGCTGACGAACCATACCAAAGAGTCGTTCAATTTCC
>CP070751.1:1690041-1692972 GCA_020348445.1 Thermoplasmata archaeon | reverse complement strand
GAGCTTTTATAGATATATGCCCATCCTTTCTGGCCTGAATCAGGATCTGTAACCTCAACTTCGTATCTCGGCGCATCGCATCCAATCACCCACTCATTAGAAGAAGCCCGATCGCCAGTATCCTGGGACATGAACACAATCTCATCGTTGTCATCTAACACGCTGTTGGCGTTGTTCACAGCCCAGCTACCTGTAATCGGGTTTCGTTCATCCACCTGATAGGGTATTTGTTTCCACAAACCATTTGTACCATCCCACGCGTAAACAACTATATCGTTATCAATGGAAAAAACATCTAGGTCGTTTACCCGTGTACCAATAAGATCTGAGACCTGGTTGCCTGTAACAACAACAGGCTCATCATAACGGTCTAATGTTTTCCAATCGATTGTACCCAGCGGTTCCTCATCTTCTCCACCTGCCAAGGGATCTCCGTCTCCAGAAATGAGGACATTTCCCTGACTGAGTAAGGATAAGATGATGATTTGACCTACAAGGACAATAGCACATACCTTTCTTTTCATACTTTTTCCTCCCTCCATGTATAGGATTCTGTCAATGCTTTTTAAGGTGATCTCCTCCCCAAATCCTGGAGTTAAATAGTGTTGAGGATATTTTTTTAGATCTTGTATTCTCATTGGAAATAAATATCCTTGGTTATGATCATGCTTTAACTTCCAGCGGTTTTGCCGACCTGCTAGCCTTTTGGGCAGGTTTGCTCACCATAGATATTTTTACAGCTGATTTGCTCACTTCAGATACTGCACGAACCACCTCGTCTACTTCTTCTAAAGTATTATAAACATAAAAGCTCATTCTCACGCTTCCCTCGATACCTATATGTCTATGGGCAAGACAAGCACAATGTGTACCACTCCTTACCTCAACACCGTACTTATCCAATTTCAAGGCAACTGCATCTGGCTCCAAGCCTTCTATATTGAATGCCACCAATCCAACCCTTTTTTTGGCATCTTTGGGCCCGTATATACTCACATTGGGAATCTTTGACAGGCCATCGATTGCACGCTGTGTTAGTTCCTCTTCGTGGAGTTTAATATTTGTCATGGCAGTGTTCACCACTTCCCTAACCTTTATCAACCTCATTTTACGATCTTTCAGTTCTGATTCTACTTCTGGATGTCTTTCTAAATACTGCCCCCATTCCTTAATATATTCCTCTGGGACCTTGTAATCTATCTCAAAATCTCCTCTTGGTGTATTCAAAAGTATTTCAGTTTCGATCTTGCGACCTGTCAATTCGATTTTCTCCTCTTCTGCTACTTTATCTTCCAAAAATAGATTTCCCAGTCCTAAATTGACAAGAAAACAGATTCCGCATCCTGTTGCGATGGTTCCCAATATGTTTGGAGTCCCTGCCGTGTATCTCCATGGGCGCTCTTTGAAGGTTACATCCCCTTCAGCAACCTCCTCGATCATGTCGCCACCGTATAAAAAGGGAGGTAGTGTTTCTATGATCTCAGATTTTGTAAAAAGACCGCCTACTCCCAAAGGAATGGCCATCTTGTGAAAGGACCATGCCAAAAAGTCACATCTAATTTCCTGTACATCAACAGGATTTGCAGGAACAAGCTGTGCACCATCCACAAGGAAAAAGGAGCCCATTTCGCCTCCTGGCTGCTGATATCCACTTTCATGGGCAATCTCCCCGATTCTTTTGATATCAGGCCTTACTCCCATGAAGTTCGAGCCTCCAGTTGCAGCAACCATTTTCGTCCTGTCATCAACTTTGGATTCAAGCTCTTTCATATCAAGCTCTGCAGATTCTCTCTCAAAGTTCACGACTCTTATGTCGATATTTATGGGATGTTGTCTTTTGGCTAGGCCCTGTTGAAGCCCGTACCAGGGCACATAATTGGAGTTGTGCTCCAGTCTTGTCACCACAATATTGTCTCCATCCCTGAAATCATCCTGAAGAGCCCTCATTACGAGATTGATCATCTCGGTGGTGTTTCGCCCGAATATTATCTCCCGCCATGATCTTGCATTGATGAGGTTGGCTGCTATATTGTAGGCTCTTTCAAATTCGTATGAAGTGTGCAGGGAGGCAGAATATTCGCCCCGGTGGATATTAGCATAGGAAAAAACAGAATTTATAACATTGTGAAGCAGGGGTAACGGTAATTGGGTGGATGCCGTATTATCCACCACGATTCTTTTATTGTTGTTTGGACAACAAGCTTTGATATCTATACTTTCCTGCAGGAATGGGAATAATTGCCTGATTACTTTTGAATCTAACATATAAGATCCACCTCAACCCCCTTGAATTCGAAAGATAGGCTGCCTTCGAATATTTCATCTTGCTATTTCGTTGTTCTGTGCTCCCTCAATACCCCCTATATAATCCCATATACCATACATAATATAAAAATGATTGGTAATAAAAGGCACTGGTAATCCATTATAATAAACTATATATGGCTTAAACCAAAATTATTTAAACTATTAATTCGATATGTTTTTTCCCCCCAGAATGGAGAATCTGGGGGCACAGAGCACCTATCCAAGCAAATGAGAGGGAGGATATTCCGATCATTTTTCAAAGTAAGGACGCTCGAGCGCTGAGCGCCGAGGTGGGGCGCGATGATAGGAGAGAAGGAAGATATACTTCTTCTTTTCCGAAAATACCAATACGCCTTGAATCTCATAGGGAGGAGGTGAAAAGGGTTGAGAAAGATAGCAGCAATTGGAATGGCACAAGTTATGGTATTTACGATTTTTACGGCTTTTTTTATGGTTGTACCAATGAATGTTGCGGCACCAGCTCCAAGTTATGTGGAGGTCAGTCAGCCAATCCAGTTATCATATGCCAGCTACTATGAACGTGGACAGTCCATTGTCCACGATGGCACAAATTATTGGCTGTTCTTTGGCAGGCATGATTCCTTCGCAGGTAATTACGGAAGT
>CP070751.1:1686982-1689941 GCA_020348445.1 Thermoplasmata archaeon | reverse complement strand
TATCTGCCCAACCAAAACCTTCATAATTTCATAATACAATACCTATATAAAAGAGGGAGGCAGAGGCATTTTAAAACAAATACAAGAAGACGAGAGGGGCAGAGTCTCATTTGCCATAACAGGAGTTCTGATTCTTATCATGGGCAGTTTCAGCACCCTTTATTTAGTTTCGATGAACAGTGATTTCGTGCTCCAGAAAATCGAGGACACAAATCTTGAGAGGATGAAAAATTGCGCGAACCTAATTCACCAAGAGGTCGAAACCCAAGCCTATTTTTCTGCCACAACAGCAGTTTATACAGCGACCCAGGTTCTTCACGACCAAAAACAAATAATGCCGCTTTTCAACGAGAGCTTCAATAAATACATTGAAAATAACTTCCCAAGAAATGAAAACAACTTCGTAATAGAGGTTACAAATCACACAACAGGCATTTTCTTTGACACAATGAACATGTACGATATAATACCAACCAACGAAGAGGAGGACATAGATCTAAAGGGCAAAGGAAAAAAGGTGGAGTCCAAGACCGTAAGCAATGAGAGGGCAGGAGAGTTCAGCGAGACCTCGAGCCTGGTATATTACGTCCTAAATGGGGATATGAACTACACAATATCAGATACGAAATCATCGAGTTACCTTAAAAAGAGCTTTCATATGGAAAGAAAGATCGAGTCAGCTTATCCTCTTCTAGAAAGCAAGCTCGATATACTAGATGCGGGAACAAAGGGCATGTCGTCCCCTATTCCAAGGACAGTGAAATACATACTCACCACAATTTCCCAGTACAAAGTTCTTCAAGGATATGGCATGGGCGAATTAACGAGTGCGACTTTGGATCTTCCAAATAAGGAGACCTCCCAGATTCTCACAAAAGACGAGGTAGAACTTGCATTGAACGTGGCACTTCTTTTGGAGACTGCGAGGTTGTACAGAACATATGATCCTGAGGTACTCTTGGCAATTGATGATAATTTCCAAAATATAGAGGATAGTGACTTTGACAAATCAGGTAGCATGGAAGAGCTAGTCAGAACGTACGTTTGGAACGGCACAATAGATGCTGCTGACATCATCGCATTATATCTTGGAATAGAAGAGAAAACAATAAACATAAAGGCCATAATAGCACAGGCGTTAAATGCCTTGATTGATCAGTTCATTCTCAAGTATCTGGATTATTTTCATCTCATGGATATTCTGGATATCGTGTTTTATGGGGTGCAGGCAATAAAGAACGCCATTGAAGCCGCAGGCAAGGCCGTGGACGATTTCATTGGGTGGATTACTGGGGAATCCACTGATGAGCGAAATCTCAGAAGAATCAAGGATTGGGTTTCTGAGACTGTAAAAGAAGATGCCGGCCTTCGAAACACCTATGTGATGCATGATATTGAGACATATGTGGATAGTGCAGCATATTATATTACACTCACGAAATCAGGGTATTGCGGCCATTGGGAGGATACTGACGACAATTCCTCTACCCCTGATGAGTGGGTGGTATACACTTGGAGTACTGAAGTGACTTACGAGGTTGAAACCCAGCCAGGGGATTATACTGTAGATTTTTATAGATATGACATTCTGCGAGGCGGGCTGTCAAGCACGTGGTACGATCCAGATTCAAGCTCTGACTTTTATGATCAAAAATACGGTGTCAGCACCAATGGAATATATGTCAACTTAAGGGAGGCTGTCAAGCTCATAATAGCTGAGGTAGTTGATGTAATCACGAACTTGGCTGATTTGGACCTATCCCCATATACGATATTTTCCCGCCCAGACGATCTTGATCCAGAGGACAGCACATCACTTCTTAGCGAGATACGCTCAAAGGTAAACAGCGCAATTGATGTAATAAAGACCTATTTTACAGGTTCAGAAGGCAGAGGTCGGGTTAAGAATTTGATTGCGCAGCTTGTGGATGAACAGACCAAGGCAATTGGGGAATTGCAGAGCTTCATAACCCAGAATTTTGATAAATTCGCAGTTAAGGAGGGTAATATCGATTCTGCAAAAAGAAAATTGGCCACTGAGCTGATTGACCAGGCAGTTGTTACCGAGATATCGCAGGTAAACGAAGGCGAGCATCCTAATTGCGCACCAGACGAGCCTTTCTCAGAATCAGACGTTAAAGCTGAGTTTGAAGAGGAAAAAAAGGATGATGTGGAAAACGACATAGATGCAGTGGTTACCCTGGCCTACGAGGACGTAAAATCCCAGGAACTGTCTGTGGATAACAATGGCGAGAACACAAAACCCCTTTACATTATTGGAGGATTGCAGAACGTAATAGACGAAACTAGCAACATTGTGATAGAGCTGATAACCTCGGTGGTCCACGGCTTCGGTTTCATTCCAATGGGATGCGATATGGTTAGAATCGTTGCCTGGGAAATCATATATGGGGGAGAGATGGTCAACACCAAGTTCCTGCAGTATACAAAGGTTGGAGTTCCTTTTGAGTTATGGGAGGACGAATATGAGATAGCAAAAGGACAAGGGACCATAGGGCACGAAACACTGAGAGTGGACCAGGAGCCCGACTATCTGTCCAATGGCGAGGATATTCAAATCTCGATTTCAGGGGCAAAAGGTATTCACTACACGGCAATAAACAGTTTCTCAACAAGACCCTTTGAAACGAGCTGGAAGGTCTCTATAAAAGGGCAAGTAGAGCAAACAACAAGAACCGAAAGCAGGATTTTCTTAAAGGAGGGCTCGCACGACTATACAAGAGAAAACAGGAGTATAGAAATCGATTTATCGATTACAGTAACTGTGTATTCAGGCTGGAATCTGGAGGGCATTGATTACGAGCTTTCAAATACACTGCTTTCCGACATAATCGACTTCTTGACCAAGATATGGGAATACATAGAATCTGTTGTTGGTTCTGTGTTCGATGCCCTGACCAAGCTCATAGAGTCGTTTTTGAACCTGTTATTTAAACTG
>CP070751.1:1683920-1686882 GCA_020348445.1 Thermoplasmata archaeon | reverse complement strand
TTTCCCGCCATTTCATAATAAATTTTTCCTCCTTCCACATCAATAAAACCTGATTCAACTTTGGATTGCGTATTTATGAACGAATTTCCGCTTTTTGAATAAGATGGTGGAGCAAAAATAAAACATACTGCCAAAACAGTGATTAACACAAATCCTGCAATTCTCAATTTCATTTACCTACTCCCTTTTAAGGTTTTCAATAACTTTTGTGCTTACGCAGTAAATGTCCATATTTTTAAAGATAAGAATTTTATTTTTGTGAATGCGATAAATCTCCCCCGATTTTCTCCAATTTCTGTCCTTTGAAAACCTGGAATGAGCGTATCACATTCAAAACAGCATGTTCAAAAGTAAACAAGATAGATAAAACATCTTTTGCTTTGATTTAAACCAAGAGTCTCTCCGTTTGAAAAAGTGACCAGGGAGGAGTTTGTTTTCAAAACTTCCTCATTTTAAGCGGTTCTGCTGTTCGTCCTTTTTTCGAAGCCGGGTGCTTGGTGTGACTTTATCAGTAAAAATCATGGCATCGAGATGAATGGGCCAGACGGCGTCCATCAGCGCATGCCCGAGGGGACGGGATTTCAATTTTTGATTGAGCCAGTGCTCTGAGTCCGCCCTGATCCCTTTAAAATCAATAAACAACATCTCTTGTCCTGTCCGGTGACAGAGCTCTTCCAGGCTGTTTTCTGGAGCCGCAGGAATGTTATACGGTTGTTTTAAAAAAACATTTCCGGCTTTTCCCTCAAAGGCGGAAAATCCTATGGAGTAGACATCATCCTCCAGTTTTTCGTACACGGGATGCCCCATGGTGATAAGGCCCTCGTAACTCAGATTGGGATTATTTGTCTGGACTTGATTTATCCTGCGCATGTTGTGCAGTGTGGCTGCCCAGACGATTATTTTTTGTTCGGGAAAGGCCTTTTCCACCAGCCAGAGAAGGTTTTCTGCCATGACAGCATCCCGGACATTGTTGTCCAGGACTGTCCGTTTCTCTCCAGATAACATTTTTTCGATCATTCCAAAGTATGTCCTGTAGCCGCTGAGGATTTTTTTCATGAAGTCGATCTCTCCTCTGCTGTGATACGGAGCGAGCTTGGGCTGTGAGTCCAGAATTGTTCTCAGGAGAATTTCTATGTTTTTTTTATGAATGGACCGCTTCTCTTCAGCCATGCTTCGCAGTTTCTTTGCATCCAGGGCTTCCTTGAAAAGGTCCCAACCTTCTTCTTCCAATCCTGTCATCTGAGCTTTACTGAAAAATGTTTTGATATCAGAGAGAAAATTTTCTGCGGATTGAGCGGTCGATAGCTGGCAGTCAAATCCTGCCATGATCAGTGGTCTCGGCTTTCCATAGGTCGAGCGGGCATAGGCAAACACAGGATGCACCTGTTCACTCAGCCCCCAGATAGGAAAGATTCCTGTGGAAATGGCTTCTTCAAGGGGAATATCCGCATGGAGAGCGGCTTCCATACGGCGGCAGTCATACAGCCCGGATTCCCAGGCGAGCACATCGAATCCCATGACCTGGTGCAGGAACCGGATAAGCCGGGCCTTGAGCAGAAAGACATTCCCATCGCCGTGGCTCTGTTCTCCAAGGAGAACAAGTCTGGCATATCCGATCTTGTCCACAAGCGGCATGAGGTCAGAAAAGTCTTCATCATCCGGAGTTATGGTTCGGATGGGAAGGGCATTATCCTTAAGCCACTGGACTTTGGCTTCAGAGTCTGTTTTTCCGGTCTGGGCCTTCAGGCCGAAACAAAAAGCCAAAATGAGTAAAATTCCAAATAACCGGGCGTGTTTGTTTTTAGCCTCTTGCATGGTGTGTTCTCCTTGATCGTCATGCGAGATTCACCGGGCATACTCGTGATTCCCTTATCCTGTTTATTCATACGGAAATATCCGGTTTTAGATATATGGGACTCCTCATTTATCATAAACTTTAATGTTCGTTGTGCCGATGGATACACAGCTTTTAGGGGACTTTCCCCAAGGAGACACCTTATTGTTTGTCGGATACTTTGTTGAACTCAAGAAAATAGAAACTACTGAGTTTTTTTCTTTTCATCAGATAACAATGGTATAAGGTGTCCCCTTGGGGAACGTCCCCATAAACTCATCTTTACTCATATCTCAGACTTTCTGCCGGATTCAATAGAGCCGATTTTATGGTCAGAAATGATACAGTCAAGAAGGCAACCAACAACGAAAGGACAGTACATAGAATAAAAATGCCGACTCCGATGTTTGTTGGATAGGAGTAAATAAAATGGATTAGCCAATTCATAAAAAAGTAGGAAATGGGGATGGCAATGATGTTGGCGATGACGACCAGTTTCATGAAATCCTTAATGAGCATTTGAACGATCCCAGAGACCGAAGCTCCGAGCACTTTTCGGATGCCAATTTCCTTTATTCTTCGTTCAATGGCATAGGAAGAAAGCCCGAATAATCCCAGACAAGACAAAAATATTGCCATTGTGCCCAGAACGCCTGTCAATTGAGCCGTTCTGTCGCCGCTATTCATGTCTTGGAATGCATTCTCCAGAGTTTCATACTCAAGGGGCTGGTTCGGAACTAAAACGTTCCATTGATTCTCCATGTATTCAGCGGCACTGGAAATTTTATCCGGAGAAGAAACTTTTACATAAACAAAATTGAGGCCATCCGGATCCAAATAAAGCACAGCCGGAGTAATTGTACTTAAAAAGATCGATTTGAAATGATAGTTTTCGGTAACACCGATGACCATGCCCTTTTTTTCTCCGATGACTAATTGCTTTCCGATCGGATTCTCCCACTGCAGTTGCTCGGCCGCTGTTTTGTTGATTATAAAGCTGTTGACATCTGCGAAATCTTGAGAAAAGCTTCTCCCTTGTCGGATCTCGATTCCCAGCATTTCAATAAAACCATGATCGACACCATAAGTATTCATATTTAATGCGTCCTCTTTAGCCACTCCCTCTGG
>CP070751.1:1680830-1683820 GCA_020348445.1 Thermoplasmata archaeon | reverse complement strand
CCGATGCCCGCCCTTTGTGCAACATATCTGCCGATAGCCATATCAGAAGTAAAGATGCTATCGAGGGTGTCATCAACATCAACAAGAACACAGCTAGCATATTGTCGAAGTGGAGTTCGCACTCCTGCCATGATAGGTGTGGGAATGTTGAGTTTGTGCTTTGAGATTGCGTCGTAGTATCGTTTGACATAAGAAAGTCTCGTTTCCTTGGGATACTCAGCAAACATGGTTAGAGCAACCATGATGTACATAAACTGGGGTGTCTCGTAGACTCCACCACTACTTCTGTCTTGTACAAGGTACTTATCAACTACCTGGCGAAGACCTGCGTATGTGAATAGGAAGTCACGAGAATGATCGATGTAACTATTTACCTTTGCAATCTCTTCTTTAGAATACTTTGTGTAAA
Organism: Thermoplasmata archaeon; assembly: GCA_020348445.1. Lineage (GTDB taxonomy): Archaea > Thermoplasmatota > Thermoplasmata. The sequence goes on along the minus strand of CP070751.1, from coordinate 1,683,411 downwards.
TATCACCATCATACACTCGGTTATTCACACATGTATAGATGTGATTTTCCAGATCTGGAAGTTCACGAGTCTTTCCGTAGATCTGTTTACGAACCGAGAACAGTAGAAGTCGGGCAGCAACATACTGGTAGTTTGGATGGTCAAGATCAATCAGGTCAGAAGCAGCACGAATCAAGATCTCTTGAATCTCTGCAGTTGTAATACCATCATAAAATTGAATACCAGAGTTCATCTCAACTTGACTCGCAGAGACCCCTGCAAGACCTTCACACGCCTCTTCGACCATCAGATGCATCTTGTCTAGGTCTAGAGGTTCAATTCGTCCGTCACGCTTCTGTACTTTAGTTCCGTTGCTCATACCCGTTTCCATTCGTTAAATTTGATCTTTGCTTGTAAACCTGAATATGTATTAGATTTTATCACGGACATGGGATCATGTCCAGCGAGCATCATGTCATTGATGTCTTTCTTGTCTATCCCTCTGGGCCAGATGACGACGCTCTCCCCTCTGTCCACACACTTTCCAATTCGATCGACAATTTCTCGATTACGGGGTTCATTATCATAAACAAAAACGATACTGCTTCCCTCAAGACAACAAACGTCACCGTCACTGCCACACAAAGCCACACTATTGTTGATGAAAGTGCTGTCAAAGGGTCCTTCGACCACGTAGACTGGTAGTTTCTTATCGATTCCATCAAGTCCATAGATTTTAGGTGCCTCCTCGTCGAACATCACGGTGATATATTTAATCGATTTAGGATTGGAGAAATCTAGACTCCTACCCTGGATACCGATCAGTTTTTTCTTGTAGACCAATGGGATAATGATTCTTGGTTCATCGTATTTGAACCCATCAAATGTTGGTTTGATGCTATTGACCCACGTTTTAAATTTGTCGGTATAATAAAATTTATCTGGATTGAGTTTTCTACTTTCAAGATATCCCCTTGCGTCAGGATTTGATGATGCCTTTGGTAGATCAATCTTTACAGACTTCTTGAATACAGGTTTTTCAAATTTAAATTCAGGGTCTTTTCGTACCGTTGATATACCAGTAAATCCTTCCTTGAACTTCTCCATAGTGTATTGATCAAACAAAGGTTGATCAACCTTCTTCAAGAAGTTGGTCAGGGATATATTGACACCACAGTTATGGCACTTGAAATTCGTATTGTTCTTTACTTGGTAAAAGTATCCTCTTGCCTTACTCAGATTCTTCTTTGAGTCCCCACAGATGGGACACCTACAATTAAAAAGATTATGCTTTACTTTTTTAAACTTTTGCAGTTTCAAGGAGAGTAAATTGATGTACTTTACATCAATGAAATCCATAACGAAGTCCTAGGGTCAACTCAGTATATCAAATACCTTTCTCTGTGTCAAGGACAAAAATTGAACTCGCAACGACTCCTGTCCATTTGAGAATGGCATTTGATATGGTACACATCTGATAAGCAGAGACCGACTTTTTCTGCTTGATCTGTAAATACTCTTTTTTCATCGTGACGACTTGCCACTTAACTCCTACTATATAACAGATTTCTGAATTGGAGTTGCTTGGGGTGATACAACGAAGGGTAAAATCCTACTACCAGCACCAATAAGGAGTGCTGCAACGATTAAAACGCCACCAACTTGCCAACGGAATTTTGCGAGTGCTTTTATTTCTACCTGAACTCTATCGATTCTTTCGTGAATGATCTTATGATCTTTCTCACTATCTTGCTTCACCTCATCAATCATCTTGATGATAAGAGTGTCCGTCTTCATGCTTTGCTCAATTCTTTCGTCGTGCTTGGTCAGGATTTGAGCGATCCTGTTGTTTCCTTCCGAAATCTTTTCTACTGCTGATTCCAACTTTGAGAGCATCTCTCGTGAGAGATCCTCATACATATCAAGTTTAGATTCTAGAACCTCAACCTTGGAATTGCTAAACATCTTACTTTAACCAAAATTTCCTCGATCCTGTGCCGCCGTAAATGTATCTCTTCTTCTTTCTTCTTACTGGAGGATCTTCCCCCGGAACTGCACCTGCGATCTTACCGTCACCAACATTATTAGTTGGTCCACCCATCGCAGCAACACCCATCTCCTCATTCAAAGATCGAATGATGTTAATGACGTTTTCTAATCTTTTATCCATCATTCATCCCTTCTAACTGTCTCTTACAATCTTCGTCAATTGGAATATCATGGATGTGACATCTAGGATAATCCGGAAGACGATTCATGAAGACCACGAATGTCTTAGTCAATGACCACAAATCCCTTTCAATCTTATAGAACAACATTGGAGTTGTAGCATCACCAAAGATATTGTATAGAACAATAAAATGATTGATCAACAGGTGAGTTTTTAACTCACCTGTATTTCTATACCGCTTCAACAATCTTTTTATATACTTAAAGTGGTTAAGATCTCTGTCGAAATCTTCTTTGGTTACGGCTTGGGGATTTTCGTAGTTCTTTATAGCAAATAAAAAGAAATTTTCATCATTTAGTTCATTAAAAATCATACTATATTATTTCAACTATCAGAGTGCACCACCTGGGAATGCAGGTGCGTTGCCGGTGG
>CP070751.1:1677739-1680730 GCA_020348445.1 Thermoplasmata archaeon | reverse complement strand
CAGATTGAATCAAATTAAAATAAATTCATCACATTATAAAGTAATCCTGATAGGTATTGTTGTATTTGGTGTAATAACAAGGTTGTGGGGAATAAATTATGGGTTACCGCACACAGAATGTTATCCTGATGAAAAACATTTGATAACAAAAGCCATTAATTATGGCAAAGGAGATCTAAATCCACATGACTTCAAATACCCCAACTTGTATTCTTACCTGCTTTTTTTCTTGTACGGGCTCTATTACGTATTAGGGAAAATCTTGGGTACTTTTCACTCTAAGATTGATTTTATGGTTGCTTTCATAACAAATCCATCCATTTTCTTCCTTATGGATAGAATCTTGTCCGTGACCTTTGGGACGTTAACCATAGTAATCACTTACAAGTTAGCTAAGAAAATATTTGACGATACTATTGCCTTGATTTCGGCGCTATTTATGTCTTCTTCTTATCTACATGTTATTTATTCCCATTTCGGAGTAACAGACATTCCGATGACATTTTTCCTGATGCTGGCATTATACATCATATTAGAATCTCATGAGGAGGCTAGGTTAAAGAACTATGTTCTGGCCGGCATTTTGGCTGGCATAGCGACCTCAACGAAATATAATGCGCTATTGCTTTTCGTGCCGATGACGATAGTGCATCTATTTAATGTAGAAAGAAGACATAAGCTTCTACAATATGTAGACCATCGAATTGTTCTCTTTTTCATAGGAATGGGCGTGGGGTTTTTGATGGGAACTCCATATTCTATACTGGATGCAAAAACCTTCGTCAAAGATTTTTTTTTCAATATAGATCATCTCAATCGGGGCCATGGCGTTATACTTGGAAGAGGGTGGTGGTACCATTTAAAATTCACATTGCTTTATGGTGTTGGACCAGTAATGTTGATATTCTCAATAGTTGGAACCGCATATATATTAAGTAAGGATATAAAGAAGGCTTCGATTTTATTTTCCTTTCCTATTGCTTACTATATTGTGGCAGGGAAAGGCTACACAGTGTTCACCAGGTATATGTTGCCAGTTGTTCCTTTTATATGTATCGCTTCGGCTGTGGTGGTACACGGTGTGACAGAAAAGATACGAATGAGAATAAAGGCTTGTGATATGACATTTATATTAACTTCACTTTTTTGTTGCCTAATTGTAATTCAGCCGATTAGAAACATAATTAATTTTGATAGGACGATATCAAGGAAAGATACGCGTTTATTGGCAGCTGAATGGGTAAAGAGTAATATAAGGGACGAGAGCTCAATATGCATTGTAGCCTCCAAATGGGGAAAGATTGAACTTCCGAAATCAGTTGATTATTGGAGGCAAGAATACAAAAAAGCAGTGACAGAAGGAGGAAGGGGACGTGTTTTCAAAAGACTAATCGAAAGGATGGAGAAGGGAAATAAAAAAGGTTATAAAATAATCGAATACAGAGACTTAAGCGCAAAGAGGAGGGTTTTTCCGAATTTTATTGTGGTAGAGGGATCTCCTTTATATTTTTATGCTAGGAGAACAAATTCAGTAAAAAATCTTCTCCACGAGAATTATGAATTAGTTAAATCTTTTGAATCGGTGAAGGGGGACGGAAAAGATATCATCTATGATCAACAGAATGCTTTTTATGTTCCGTATAGTAATTTCAAAGATGTAGTAAGACCAGGACCCAATATTTATATCTATAGGTTAAAAAGTGGTTAGGAACCAGTAAACGACATCAAGTTAGATTGATTTTGGATAATCGCGACCCTTAGTTCCCTATTTTATGCTCTCAATGGTAGTTCTTCCGTGACTGAGCATTAATTAAGCGGTCAAACGTTTTATCAATTTCTTGAGATGTGCTTGGCTTAGCCAGTGAAACAGAATTGGTGGTCCCAACGGGACTCGAACCCGTGTTTTCGGCGTGAGAGGCCGACGTCCTAGGCCACTAGACGATGGGACCCTCAAATGTGTGGCTGGGGAGCAAGGATTCGAACTGCGGCAAGCAGACCCAGAGCCTGATGCATTACCGCTCGATGATCCCCCCAAACGCTCACCTTTATATAACAGAAATTTCTTTTTAAGTCAATGTTTCAAATCATCCCTGCAATACCTAGGCTTACGAGATTTCGTATGAGGATGAAAAGAATAAAGAGGGCTTTATTGGAAATAAGGAAAAATATTGCAAATTTCTTGCCTTTTTATCATCAGTACAATGCCTACCTATTCAGCCGAAGATATAAAAAGGCTTAGCTCCTTGGTGTGAAATTTCCGATGGATTATTTAAATGGCTAACAAAGCTGAGGGAGGAGGCTGTTGAACAGGCACCAGAGGGAAGGATTTTGGAGATCGGATGTGGCGATGGGTCATTGAGCGCACAGCTATCTCGGGATTCGAGGGAAGTCGTAGGCCTGGATATTTCCATGGAAGCAATTAAGCTTGCAAAGAAACATGAACGGGAAAATCTTAAATTTTCTATGCACAATATTGAACGAGACCCCTTAATGGGAGATAATAGCCTGATTATATGCGAAGATGTGTTCTATTATATTCCCTTTGTTTCGATGAAAAAGGTTGCAAAGAAGCTTTCGGATGCTTTGATTGGTGGGGGAATATTGCTGGTGATAGATTACCTTCCCGAAGATATGGAGACAAGGTATTATTATCGACTGTTATCACAATATTTAACCCCTATTCGAATTGAACCGGTTATATACTCACCTGAAGATGCCCGGTTCATGACGGCCCTTTATCGGAAGGTTTAGGTCCATAAGCTGAGACCTTCGGGGGGTTGCCAGAGGACATGAGGACAAAAAATGCCGAGCATAGAGCTCGGCTTTTTTGTTCAGGGTTTGCTAACTCCGACTAACCCCTCCCCTTGATCTCTTCAATGACTTGATCCAGGCTGATCTCCTCCTGAACCTTCTTACCCATATCCCTCAACATCGCCCTTCCCGTTTTCAATTCCTCTTCCCCGATAATGAGCGCGTATTGAACATTCAATT
>CP070751.1:1674640-1677639 GCA_020348445.1 Thermoplasmata archaeon | reverse complement strand
TTGGATGGAAAGGCAACAATGCTGGAAGTCCTTACAGCAATCAAACGCGCAGGAACAGACATTATAATTACATACTTTGCAAAAGAAGCAGCGAAGTCGGTAGTATTATCGAATAGGATTTAGATGTGGGCAGCAGTAGGCTATGAGCCTGTCCTGACCGATTAACCCTGCAGGGGAAAAAAGGCTATGCAAATACCCAGTAAAATGAACAGTACTGCAAAAAGTAGTGGTACTAAACCCTCAAGAGTTGTCAAAGGACGATACAACTTTGGATTTCTTCCCTCACCCAGCATGGTCCATTCCATGCCGTAAGGAGCCGAAGGCAGGTGCTTCTCCAACAAAAGGATGATTCTATATTTGGCCGAGTTCAACTGCCGGTAAGACTTAATCAAACGCCACCATGTATAGCAGAGTGCCAAAACTGCTACGAGAACTATCAGAACCAGCTTTGGAGGCGCCGTATATCCCTTTTTGTAAAGCGCTGCGCCGGCAGCAATTAACGCTGTATTGATGCCAAGGAAGAAAGAATTGGCCTGTGTGCGTCTTGCACCAATTCGATCAGCCATTTCAACGTAAATCCTATATTGCTCGATCAAGTGATCTTGATACTTCTCTCCGTATTTCTTTGAATCGAATTGAATTAAACCCGGGGCGTCTAAGCTGTCATTCGTTTTTTTTTCACCCATGTTTACAAGTCTCCTTCATGCTTGGAAACATCGAAAGCATCAAAACAATTTCGCGGGTTGGCCTGTCTTGGATATCGTGGATTTCCAGAATATACCGGTTTTAGGTATCCTTTTTCTGCCAAGGATGACCAATTCCAGTGGCACTAACACATACTCTGTCAACCACTGACTTATCATGAAATCTGTGTAACCGGCTATGGCATTGTCCACAGCAAGTGTGCCAAGTCGATTTCCCGTGATAATGTCCGTACAGCTCGGTGGAATAGCCCGCAGCAAATGCCGAGGCTCATTTGTAAAAGTCCGTAACTTATTCCAGTACGATTGAGGTCTATGGTCTGTCATTTCTGTTCTGAGTTCTTTTCTACGGTTGGGATCACGCAGGAGTTCGTGAAGTCCTCTGCTGACAATTTTCAGGCCGGCACTTCGTAAAGCGTCATTGGTTTGTCCCTGAATCGGTAGTCCCTTGTTTCGCAGTGCATCGAAATCTCTTATGGCTTCTTTTTCACTTTCGCTCAAATCAATATCGACATAATTCGGACTTTTCTCATTTATGAAATCCATCGCATCAAGTGGTATTGCTGCTTCCGCCATTACAACAAGGCCTCGCGGGATGAGTTCTGGTCTCCCGCTCATTTTTTCCATCATATGGGCTGCGAGCTTCTTCATGGTGAATTTAACTTCGGGGATTAATGCCACGTCACATTGCTTGGTCCTGGTGGCAAGAACAGCATGGCTAACCACAAAACCGGAATCCGAACCAAAGAGTTGGGCAACACATAAACGTGGATTGGCCTCTACCTCAGTAATAAGATGTTCGATGACTTCTCTGGCCTTTTCGACAGCGGAACGAAATCCGAAAGCCTGCCAAACCCAAAGAACATCGTTATCCATCGTCTTCGGAATCGCAATAACAGACAGCTTTCTCTCATTTTTGCCTTTTTTGGCAGCATATTCCTGAGCAAAGGTCCATATGGCATGTGCTGCTTTCATGCTTCCATCGCCACCAATTATATAAAGGATATCGAAATGGTTGGAGTACAATGGGGCCACGATTGATTCCAGTGTTTCCTGACGTTTTGAAGCCTCAATAAGTTCGTCCACACGTGAAGTCCCAAGAATAGAACCACCCTCGTTGGCATGGCTGGATGTATATATAGGATCGAGTGGGAACTGCGCTCCTATGAAGTGGTCAAATGCCTGAAAACCGTTCTTCAGACCACAAACCTCAAGCTTACAATGGCCCATCTCTGCGTACGAATGATGTCGTTGAACAATCCCATCGATAACCGCATTGATTCCCGGTGCAATTCCTCCTGATACCAAAATAGCGACTCTCAGAACATGACCTTCCTGTGGAAAGTAAATAAATTTACGTGGTCCTGCCTCTGGGAAATAGAGTCCTAGTTTTATCATACATTCGAGTTCCTTTTTATTGTCATCATTACATGTAGTGTAATGGTATCCGCTGAGAGCAGCCGCGACTACTACTGCATCTTTGTCTCTCGGTTCCCCGACTTCTGATTTCCATTTTTCAGACTTTTCTTTTTTTAACCGTTTTCTTTTGTCCTTCCAACAAACTACTTCGGGCCATTTAGTAGGACACCCGTCCAACCACTTTTTGTGGATTTTCTGGATGTCTTCATTAGATAAGCCAAGCTCATTTGCCTTTTCATTATCGAATGAGCAGCTTCGCAGTATATTCACTTTCTTAAAATGGTTTATGATATCCTTCTCGTAGTCAAATAAATGGGGATTTAAAGGCAGTCCATCCACAAAAAAAGGCCTGTCAAGTTTTTTGGCTATGTCGGCAGCAACAGATAATGCCTCTTTTTTATTGGGTTTCATGACCGTCCTGCGCGGAAATGTACGCAGTAAGTTCAGCTCACTTGGAATTTCTTTTCGTCCCAGAAGACAAGTATAAAAGTGTCGTGTGTTGCCTGATTGGTGAATGTGGAGCGCCGTGTCTGCCTCGACACGTTGATAATCAGTGAACTTCTCACCGGCAAATATAATCATAACCCCGCATTCCTTTAACTCATCATTGATTGTTTGCAAAAAGGATTTGTTAGCTCTTTGATACTCCTCGTAGCAGAAAACACCTTCATCAATAAAAAGACGTAGATATTTAGCTACCTCTAAAACGAATTCTGAATCTGCACTACAATGGCAAAGAAAAGCTTTCATTTTCATTTACTCCTAATCACAATGTAATATGATTTTAACGACTTGTGCTTCAACTCTCGCATTTCTTGGAAGTACTCTTTACTTCTTTAGTTATTATAAATCGTAAGTGATTTGTTGGCAACACAATAA
>CP070751.1:1671521-1674540 GCA_020348445.1 Thermoplasmata archaeon | reverse complement strand
GCAGATTTACTACCAGCCTCAGAAGATTTTGAAATGGCAGTTAAATAATTTGATTTTGCTTCTTCATGTTCATCATATTCACTTTTATGTTCAATCCAATAGTAATGCCAATAATCTGCTTTATTTTCCCAATAGTGTTCTCTATTCTTCCAGTGGTTGTAAACCGCTCCTGTATATAATATTACAACTAGACCTATTAATATCAGTGTTATCCCTATAACCGATATTTTTTTTTAATTTCATTAAATCACGATATTCCTATTTATTTTGAATTCACCCGCTTTGTTTTAATCCGCATTATGATTATAACTACGATAATTATTATAATTATGATTAGCAATATCATCGTTAGAGAGATGAAGTTAATCGGCTCTTCAATTGCCTTCATAGAGTTGTCATGAATATTATTGTTTTTTGAGGATTCAGATTTTATATCTTGAGCATTGTTATTTAATTTATTATACGCAATTTCATTCCACGAGGAATAGAAAAGATAAATTCCATAATTATTATCCATTATCTCACAATTCGCTATTGTATTGAAATCTGAAGATGTAAGTTTTATTCCTGTCTCGTTACAATAACTTATTTTATTTTCAATTATACTATTATTGACAGAATTTTCTAATAATACTCCGACGTTATTGTTATACATCATATTTGAAGCGAGGTTGTTTTTCTCTGATCCATCCAAATGAATGCCATATGAATTGTTAGAGATCGTATTATCTTCAACGGAATTTAAATTGCCCTCAATTAATATTCCGCAGGTATTATTATATATAATATTATTTTCAACTGTAACTTGTGAATTTATTTCGATACCTGACCAGGCATTATTATAAATCGAATTATTAGTGATTATATTTTTATCTGAACTACGAATTCCATATTCATTATCTTGGATAATATTTCCCGTAATGTTATTCTCTTTAGAGAGTAATTCTATTCCAATATTATTATCAGAGATATAATTTTCAATAATATCATTAAATGAAGACTCACTTTGATAAATACCAAACAAATTTTCATTAATTATATTTCCTACAATATTATTCATATTGGAGTCAATAATTTCTATTCCATAGTAGTTGCCATAAATCACATTTTCAATGATGTTATTATTCGGAGAGTCATAAAGATTAATTCCGGGAAAAGCATAAACCTTTGGCCTCCCCTCTTGGTAATTATTATTATTTATTTTATTTTGTAATAGATTATTTCCTGAAGAAAAACCTGAATAAATACCATATTTACAATCATTTATCGTGTTATTGAGAATATTATTATCAAAAGAGCTAGTAAGAGAAATTCCTCCATAACTATCTTGAATTAGATTTTCTTGAATATTATTACCTGATGAATGATAAAGTAATATACCGTAATATGAAGCAATAAGGACATTGGAAATAATAGTATTGTTTGAGGAATAATGGCAAGAGATTCCCTCAGCGAAATTAACTGTGATTTTATTTCCTTTTATATAATTGTTCGAGGAATGATATAGATTGATGGGGGCATCTGCGATTGTGTTATTATTAATAATAGCGTAATCAGTATCTATATTCAATCCTATTAAAATTCTACTGGGATCACTTTCATAATATCCTGCCTTATATAACTCGCTATCTCTCATTGTGAATTTTGAACCTTTTTGGATCCAAAAATATGCCCCTGAAGCCGTAATATTACAGTTGTTTTTTATGTAAAAAGAACCACCGTTTTCCACCTTAATACCAAAACTATCATTCTGTGAGGTTCTATTCATTATTAAGGTTACATTATTAAAAGTTAAATTACCTCCGTTTTTAATGGTCAAGTTACCAGTTAGAATAATAATTTCGTCTGAATATGTTTCAGTATTATTGACAAACCAATCGCCGGTTATATATTGTGTGCCATTTATATTATCGTCAGGAGGAGGGGGTTCATCCCCAATAGTAGTCTTAAATATAATGAGATTCATATTAATAAAAAGAGACAATATAAGGAGTATAGATACCCCAAGACGGCAAATCTTTTTTAACATTATATCCTCCTAATCGATTATATAGAAATTATAGCTAATAAATAAATTGGTGGGAAAATTTGACTATTTTTTTCTTCAGTATAGTGAGTTTTGAGGGAATCAATTATCTCAATAGTAATATTTCCCGTCAAAGTGCGAAAGATTTATCTAATACAAAAATAATTTAATTTATGATATCATGAGGAAGGTTAGCCTAATCCTCCTTGTATCTTTCTTTGTTTTATTGTCTTGTCTAACTATAGTTCCCACTTCAATTAAAGCGGATCCTATTACCACGGTGACTATCCAAATAGGGCCGACCTCTAGGGATGTTGATGTAGCCCCTGGTTCAACAGGGATTGTATCATTCCCAGGAAATGTAACTTGTGAGACTTATAACACAGCTGCGCCATGCATGGTGGAGCTTTCTGCAAATTCAACAATAGGTTCTGTTGGTCTAAGTCCAGCGGGTATGATATTTCAAGGAGCCGAGGATAATGTTCAGCAATTTGTAGTGGATGTTACAGTCCCACTATTAACAAGTTGTTCTGAGGAGCACTCATGTACCATTGAGGGGACATGGACCCATGGGGCAAGAAGCGGTCAAGCCGAACCTGATACGTTCCAAATAATAATTTTACCCTTTTATCGTCCTGAGATATTTTGTGAATTGCCTGAAAAAGAGGTAACCAAAGGAGATAGTGTGAATTTCAATTTAAACATCAACAATAGTGGCAATACAGATGATGTGTATCAAGTAGATATTGCAAACAAGGATGAACTTGAGCATAGCGGAATAACATTCGAGGCAATCGACAAAATAGCAATTTTGGAGCAAGGCGCAGATAATGTCGAATTAAAGGTTCACACTTCATCAGATACCAATGAAAAAGTATATGAAATTCGAGTTGCCGTTTACTCCACTTTGGACGATGAACCAGAAAAGTTCGAATTTATATTGGCTTTAGAGGTAAAGGAAGATGCATTCGATGTGGGCGATATCTTCAATCC
>CP070751.1:1668397-1671421 GCA_020348445.1 Thermoplasmata archaeon | reverse complement strand
GCTTTGCGTTCAAGGGCAGTTCGAATTACCTGACGGATATACGCAATCCGGAAAGGAGTCCGGCTGCAATGGACTTGGTTGAAAGGGCAAAGAAAAGCAGTCCTGAAGATCCTCTCTTTGTTGCAGCTGTAGGGGCAATTACAAATATCAGCAATGCTATCCTAATTGATCCAACTATAATTCAAAACATTGTAGTTGTATGGCTTGGTGGTAATGGTCACCATTGGCCACATCAAAGAGAATTCAACTTCAGGCAGGATTTGAATGCTTCCAGAATCATCTTTGATTGCGGAGTGCCTTTTGTGCAATTACCTTGTACTCCTGTTGTTACCCATTTTACAACCACCGTACCTGAAATGGAGCGACATGTAGGGGGCAAGGGGGAAATTGGCGATTACTTACTTAAGATTTTTAAGGAATATAGAAAAGACCATTTTGGATGGTCCAAGGTACTGTGGGATATGACAGCAATTGCCTGGATAATTAACGACAGATGGCTACCGTCCGACCTTGTGCACAGCCCGATAGTAACCGATAATTATACTTTTAGTTTTGATCGATCCAGGCATCTGATTAGATCTGTAAATTTTGTTCACAGAGATCCGATATTCAGAGATTTCTTCACAAAATTGGATAAACGGTCAACAAGGTAGTCTTAGCGAAGCTTCTATTGGGGCAGATCACCTTTTTCCAGAAAACGGGCCGCCTTTTCTTTGTTGCCTTAGCACGTGGCATGGACCGCTTCTTTCTGGGGTGTGCATATTCTATCGATAAACACAACTATGATTTGCATTTGTAAAAATCAGAAAAGCGATCTTCTTCAATGGTATCTTAGATGAAGCAGTGTCAGGAGCGTAAAATGGGCAACCGTATTTCCAACCGAAGTACTTTCCTTAAAGTCCTTGGATTTGTAGTAATTCTGACTCTTACACTTCTGTGGTTATTTGGCTGTCATGGCAACACAGGTAGTCAGGAATGGAGGCGTAACTTCCACACAATTCGCTTTGGGCTCTGTGCTGACGTGCACAAAGATGTCATACATGATGCGGATGTAAGACTAAAGATTTTTGTTGATAGGATGAACCGAGAAAAAGTCGACTTTATCATGCAACTTGGTGATTTCTGTCGTCCCTGTGATTACAACCAAGCTTTCCTCGACATATGGAATCAGTTTCAAGGGCCTCGCTTTCACGTGTTGGGCAACCATGATACCGATGGAGGATTCACAAGAGAACAAACACTGGAGTTCTGGGGGGCAAAAGATAAATACTACTCATTCGACTTGAGTGGATATCATTTCGTGGTTCTGGATGGTAACGACAAGAAGAAGCAGGGAGCAGTTAGTGGTTACCCGAGATATATCGGAGAACAGCAGGCTGAGTGGTTGAAGAATGATTTGTTGAAGACTAATTCTCCGACTTTCATATTCTCGCACCAGAGTATCGAAAACGCAGGCGGAGTGGAGAATGGGCAGGCAATTAGGAGAATACTAGAAGAGGCAAACAGGGAGGCTGGTTTTCGAAAAGTGGTTGCTTGTTTCAGTGGGCACCACCATGCTGATTACTATGCCGTAATCGAAGGTATCTATTACATTCAGATTAATAGCATGTCATACGAATGGTTGGGTGCTGACTACAAGCATGCGAGATTTAGCGAAGAAATAGAAGAGGCCCATCCTTGGGTAAGTTATACGGCACCTTACAGGGATGCCTTGTATGCCATCGTAACCATCCGATCCGAAGGAACAATCGAAATAGATGGCATCCAGAGTGAATGGATTCGACCCAGTCCTTCCGAACTTGGTGTTCCCGAACACGATGAGAGCAACAAATCCACACCGAAGATATCCGATCGTATTTTTTCCCCAAAATAGTCACATGATTGATACATTTGTTCGTCACCGTATACTTAATCCGATGTTACACAAAAGAATTTTGAAAAATTACTATATTTCCCCAAAAATTAACATTTTTTAGGACTCGATATAGGCAAAGTTGACATTTGTGGTGACAAAATGGATACATAATGTCACCTGGAAATCAGGGTGTTTTTTGGCTTCTGAATGAGGTGACATTGGTTCAGTCATGTCATTCATCCAATGTTTCTGTTTGCTGCAATTTTACTCAACATTTTTCGAGCAACTAAATTACTTGTTTGACTCTAACAACTTCTTGAAACGCGGATGGTCGCGTAAGGGATCCCAGGACGGGTCGAGTTGAAGTAATGGTATTGACAATAATCCGGGTTTGGACAAAAGGTATTCGATTGTATTGATTGCATCATTATATTCGCCAACCATTACATAGATGCGGGCCAAGTCCTCGACTCGATAGGGACCTCTCATTGCCTCCTTGCTTACAGGAAGTATTTCCACTGCTAAATTCCCTTCCCGGACCGCGTCTTCCTTGCGGCCCAGACCAGCGTAGGCCATGCCCAGCGTGCTGTAGAATCGCCCATGTTCCGGCCGTTCGTTGATTTTGGACTCGAGAATGCTTCGAGCATCGTCGTAATATTTCTTAGCCAATTCCTTATTCTTCATATAGCCGTAGATTCGTGCGTATAGTAGGGCATTGGGGATAAAGTACTCCCTATCATCAATATATTCCTGATTGTCAATATCTTGTGCCTCTAAAGAGAGCCTATCCAAAGCCTCTTGATAGTTCCTCTCGAAGATATCGATAATGATCTGCAGCTTAACAATAGAGGGATTTTTTACTGACTTGATGTTATCTAGCGCCTCGGCCAGGACTGCCCGCGCCTTCTCAGTGTTGCCTTCCGAGCACAGGTACAGCCAGGCCTTACAATAATAGGCAAAGGACAAATCAGGAGCCAGCGATATCGCCCGGTCATAATAACGCTCAGACTCCGGGTAATTGCGCATGTACATATAAGTTGTCCCGACCTCCCAGACTCGAAAGTGGTTGAGGGGATCAAGCTCGGAAGCCCTCTTGAGATCTGCCAGTGCCTGCTTGAATTTCCCCTGCCGTCTTTGAACAAAACCGAAACCACCCAAGATGTCACTAT
>CP070751.1:1665234-1668297 GCA_020348445.1 Thermoplasmata archaeon | reverse complement strand
CAAAAGGATGCGGACGACCAATATGTTGGAACGCGTACATGAGGAGCTTAATCGCAGGACAAGGGTAGCAGGATTATTTCCAAATGAGGCGTCACTGCTTCGGCTGGTCAGTGCAGTTCTAATGGAACTGAGTGAAGAATGGGAAACGGGTAAAAGGTATTTGAATATGGATGTGGAGAACGCTGATTCTTCTTCAGAGTAAAATAGAATTTACAGAAAAAATGTTGCTTGATCCAAAACACTACTTTTCATACACTTTCTCACTGAATTCGTATTATGGTTCCATGGTTGTTGTTAGGAACTACGTAACCAATTGGCTGTTCTAAAGATTGCGATACATATCAAACTAATTTTCCAGTTCTTTTAGTTTCTTCTGGAATTTTTCATCCGGATCAGGGTTTTCTGTTAATACCTCAAGGCCATCAATCTCTTCAAAACTACACTGCTCTCTGAATTCTGCAAAGAAATCTCTCATGGCTTTATCTCTTATTTCAGCATATTGTTGAGCATCTGTATTTCTGATAGTGGCCGTGTCATAGTTTTTGCAGTACTTACAAATAGGATTAATCATTTCTTTTGAGTTTACGGTTTTTCTTAGATACTGAAGAGCGGGATGGTTCCATAAAACATCCAATTGTTTTTGTGTCTTTAATTGGATTTTATCATACGCAATCTTAAAGAGATTAATACGGTTGCAAACACTGACATAGTGACAATTCTTTTCGCCAACTACCGGTTTAAAATTTAAGTTTGTCCATGGCAGCGTACATTTTATGGAAGCGTCGAAATATTCTGGATTCCATTTAACCTTCTCTTTCGTCCAGTATTGAGGCATTGGTGGACGCAGCTGGATTCCACCTTTTTCTGCGCAGACATAAATTTTATCCAGTACCTGATTACCTTCTTTGATATCATAGTCGAATGAGACTTTCTTGTCCTGCAGGCGATTGCGTCCACCATAGTATTTATTTATAATTACCTGGGAAGCGCCCAGGGACTTTGCTTTCTCGAAGATGAATTCGTACTCAGCCGCATTAAGTTTGTGTAAGGCAAAATTAAAATTGACTACAGGTTTATTTTTGCCATTCTGTTTCTTCTGAATTTTAAGGTATCTTAAGTTCTCATCAACGATATCTATGTTTCCTGTCATCAATTCTTTATATTTTTCTTTCGAGCCGGCATGATAAGAAACGAGAATCAAATCGAATCCGAATTTTATTAAATTATCGGCGAGATCGCGATTTAGCATTGACGCATTAGTATTTACCATCATCTTGGTGCCGTATTTTTGCTTGAGGTATTGGACAATTTTACCGAAATCTTTGTTTAATAAAGGTTCTTCTGTTCCGCCGGAGAAACTTAGCTTATAGCTGGAAGACAGAAATGATTCATAGTTTTTTATTACATTCAGATCAACCACATTTTGGGAACGGTTGGGATATAATAAATTGTCTTTGTGAATCTCACAAAACAAACACCTGTAGTTGCAAACACTGGTAGGGGCGATCAGTATACGAATCGGATTGCTTTTTATTTTTTGCTGCTGGAAATAGGTTGAATATGGTACTGCCAGAATATTTTTGTATTTTTTCAACTTTCCGAAATTTGGAATTAAAGCTGAAATAACTTTGGCAAAAAGCGCTGGGAATTTATTGAAAAGTCTCTTGTATAGATTAACGCTTATCATATTTCAACTCTTGCCTTGCTTTATTTAAATGTACTAACTGGTTAATTTGTTTTGTGTTAAGTTATGCAACTCCCACAAAATCTGTGAAGAACTCCTTCCAGAGTGGGATTTGGGCCAAATACGTGTTCTCACGGGCTGTAGCAAATCCATTGCCGATAATTCTTTTCCTTAGTTGTGAATCGGATAAAACTTTCCGGCACGAGAAAGCGAGCCCCTCAAAATCTTCTACTTCTACCATAATCCCGTTTTGCCCATTTATTACCAAATCCATTGCCTGTCCTACTCTTGTGGTTATCAGGGGTATGCCGCATGCCATTGATTCCAAAACAGCTTTTGGCCCACCTTCTTGTCTCGAACCAACAATATACAAATCTAGGCACTGGTATAACTGTGCGATTTGGGGATAATGCTCCAAATAAATGTGTTTGTATGGGACCTTGAATTCTTCCAGACCTTTTTTAACATATCCTCTTGCGGGTCCTGAAAGCAGTACAAATAATTCTGGCACAGACTCTTTAAGTATCCGCACCGTTTTTAAGAAAATGTCAGGGCCTTTTACCAGCTTGGGATCCAGACCTTCTGACCATCCCTGCCCGTCCTTTTGGAATGAGCCGATAACCACCGCCTCTTGCGGAATTCCGAAGCGACTGCGGGCATCCTTTTTGGATTCACTCGATTGAGCTTGGAAAAAATCGGCGTTAACCGCAATTGGAATAAGAAAAACTTTTCCTGGGTCGATTCCGGACTCAAGGATTATATCTCTCATATACGAATGAGTAGCCTGAATTCTTGAGATTCGGTGATGATATTTTTTTAAATTCTCATAACATCTGGCAAACAGGGTGTTTCCTGATGATGTGTGGCCGTGGTAATAAGGGAAAGCAATACGGTTTCTTCCAAGTAAGAATCTTCGCGGATGTTTGAGAAAAACATATCTGTTAACAAAGAAAATAGATTGGCGTGGCAGCCCGACAAGTAAAGGTCCTGAAAACCGCGAATGTATACCCAATCTTGCAGCAATGCGTGCCAACTCCCTGATATCCCAGCTTGTGCTCCAGTTTATCCCTTCTGATACGAAAAGAACATCATGGAAAGGCTTAAAAGAAAATGAGGACAGTAAGTTTTTTACTAATGATGGCTCTAAGTTGTTGTGTTGATAGTTCATTAAATATTATTTGTTTAGGTTAAATATTCTTTTCAGTTTTTTTATGCCTATCGTTTTGGTTTTCTCCAGAAAATAAGCTGGACTTAGTAAAAAGAATATAATCGCACTCTTCAGCGTGCCGTACTCTTTATATTTGGGCTGGGTAATATTGCCTTGAAGGTCTCTTGTCGCAAAGTATTTGCCTTTGGATTGATAGTCTTCGGTTATCCAT
>CP070751.1:1662031-1665134 GCA_020348445.1 Thermoplasmata archaeon | reverse complement strand
TAAATTCTGCAACTTCGGGATCAATTGGAGCAGATATAGTTGCCGTGCTTCCTGCTGGGGCCGACTCAATGGTCCATGTCCAACTTACGATTTCAAATCCCTCTGGATCATAGGCCGAGCCCGAAAGCGTCACCGTCTCACCAACCACAGCACTTTGATCCGGACCGGCATCTGCAACAGGTGGTAGATTAGGGGCAACAGTCAAACTCATAGTTGAAGGCCCACTCCAATCTATGCCATCCCATACCATTAATGTTAAGCCGTATTGACCGTCCTTGTCAGGAGTGAATGTAGGGTTTGGCACTGTTGAGTCAGAGAAAATCGCAGTAGAACCATTTGGCCTAAAGTCAATAGACCAATTCCACAATAAAATTTCATCACCATCTGGATCATAGGCTGAGCCCGAAAGCTGGACTATCTCCCCAACCACGGCATTTTGGTCTGGGCCCGCATCAGCCACAGGTGGGGAGTTAGCGCTCACGTTCATTGGAACTGTTACAAAAACTGCGAATATCATCAGAATTATGAGGAGCAATCCTTGTTTTTTAATGAATTTAGTTCTTTTCTCTTTTAATTTAAAATGAATTAAACAGGTTGTTAGAATAGCAACTACAAGTAGAGATAAAAACACAATGTCTATATTCTCTCCAGTAACCATACTCTCTTTTGTTTCTTGGTTCCCATCTCCTTTCGGTTCTGTAGTTACAAACGTATAAGCTGTGCCGTCAATTTGATGTGGATCTTTAACTAGATGAATAGTTGTTGAGGAAGAGCCTTTTTCTCTTTCATTTTCCCCAACCACTTTTTCCGGCACACCAATTTCTGTCTCCTCATGGCCAACCACATTTCCAAGCACTGTCACTGCCGCAAATACAGCAGCCACCATCAATAGACACACAAACATGCTTAAGGTTTTTCTCATTTTCATCTTAAATCCTCCTATTCAAAATTAATATCGGGATTCATAACTTAAGCCTGTGTGAACACAAGTGGTCTCCATCCTCCGAGGAAAAATTATCTATCTAAAGAAGAATTTGGGATTTTTGGGGTGTAGTTATAAATCCTTGTGACCACAAAGGGACACAAACATTTCACCTTCTTTTCACGAGGCTATCAGGCGAGACCGCTAAGCAAAACCGCCCCCATCCAAGGAATTCCGCAAAAATCTCCTAAGTTCCATCACACCCACTCCAATTTAATAGAACACAACCTTTTTATACATTATGATATATATCACTTTGTATCAAAAAGCAAGCATTGTGATATAAATGACAATGAGTCCTGTGCTCAGAAAACTTCACCTTGAAAACAAGGAATTCGCAATCGCCGATGATATTAGAGGATACTGTAAGGATTTTGGGGTTGACTACAACAACACGATAAGGAATCTCACGGCTCGCGGTTATCTCTTGAGAATATTCAAGGGGATATTCTATGTCAGAAGCTTTGAAGAGGTGAAAATGGGTGGAATGAAATACTCACACCTTGAACTTGTATCAAAGGGGATGGGTCTAAAGGGAATCGCTAACTGGTACTTTGGCCTTAACACGGCCTTAAAGCTTAACAATGCAACACATGAGCATTTCACTGTGGATTACGTGGTGAGCGATACACTCTTTCGCAACAAACCAATAAATATAGGAGGATACAAATTCAGGTTCGTGAAGCTTAAGGAATCCCTTCTTACCTTCGGTATCAAATACAAGAAATACAGATATTCTGATCTGGAGAAAACCATACTTGATTTATTATATATTTCGAGATACAGCTCTGTTCCCAAGGAAAAGATTGTGATAGATATTGAAGAATACATGGGCAGCGTTTCAAAGAATAGAATTCAAAAGTATTCGAAAAAATATCCAAAAACCGTACAAAAAATACTGGAGGAGGTCATCTGAAAGCTTTTATCGAGGAAATCGGAAGAATAATACAGTTTCCTCGTTTAGATCTAATTGAAAAGGATATGAGGCTCCATAACATCCTATCTACATTATCCAAGAATGAATTCTTTAATAGGAATTTCTTATTCAAGGGTGGAACTTGCTTGATTAAATCATATCTGGGGTATTTTCGATTCTCAGAAGATATCGATTTCACATGGCAAAATCAGGAAATATTTAATGGAATGTCCCAAAACAGTGTTAGAAAATATCTATCCAAGCAAATTGATATAACAGGCAAGATTTTTGAGGAAATGAAGGAGGATCAGGGATTTGAGTTTGTCATGGACAAGGGAAATGAAAGGTATGTTGAACTAGGGGGCAGTAACAAAACTGCCACCTTCAAATTATGGTACGATTCTGAAATTTTAAATTATCCAACTTTTATAAAAGTGCAGTTCAATTTTGTGGAATTGCTAAAATATCCTATGGTTCAGAACGAATTACATAGTTTAATATCGAATTTATCCTCTGAAAAACTAGATAAATTCTTCCCGCAAGAGTATGATAAATATTCAAGTAAAATCAGTTTCAGAACTTATGACATCAGGGAAATACTATGTGAAAAGGTGAGGGCGATTCTGACAAGAATGGGAATAAAAGCAAGGGACTTTGTTGATGCATATCTCATTGTAAAAAAGGTCAACGAGGATATTTCTAAATACAAACCTCAGATAAAAGAGAAAACAATATTTACATTGGATATGTATGAGAAGTACCGGTCGAATCTGAAAAGAAAGACAGGTTTGATTAATTCCAAAGAATTATTTAAGTGGGGTCTAGAAAAGGAGCTTTTATTGAAAGAATTTGATGAAATTGAATTTAGTAGATTTGTGAATGATTTTTCTGATTTTATTATCGAGATTGTCGACGAATTAGATTGAGATACTTTTATTACTTACCCATTCTTATCTTTTTTAATAATCCTCCTATTCAAAATTAATATCGTGATTCATGGCTTAAACCTGTATGACCACAAGTGGTTCCCACCCTCCGAGGAGAAATTATCTATAAAAAATAAGAATCAAGGATTTTTGGGATGTAGTTATAGACCCTTGTACCCACAAAGGGTCACAACCATT
Source organism: Thermoplasmata archaeon (assembly GCA_020348445.1). Lineage (GTDB taxonomy): Archaea > Thermoplasmatota > Thermoplasmata. Next base: position 1,662,112 of record CP070751.1, on the reverse strand, counting down.
TCCCCTCCCTTTTCCCCGAACACCTCTGGCGAGGCCGCCACACAAAACCCAATCCCACCTTACAAATCCCGTAAAATCCCC
>CP070751.1:1658788-1661931 GCA_020348445.1 Thermoplasmata archaeon | reverse complement strand
GGACGAGACGATCTCCACTTTGAACGTCGTTTGTAGGTTGAAGTAAAAGGATTCTCAACGACATTTTCATAACCCAATTATCCTTTATGTATTTATGTTTTGATAGAGGGATGATCTTCTGGTTTGTAAGTAAATTTTTCATTTAATAAATCAGGTCCGATGGACTTAACAATCTGTTCATATATTTCCTCTATGGAATCCCTGTCCTCAAGGCGTGTAAGCACAACAGGGGATTTATATGATTTTGCGATTTTCAGGAGGGTGTCCACATTATTTCCCTTGGCAGAATCCACGTTGTTACCCACGAAGACCATTGGTATTCCGCCCACTCCTTTTCTTATGGATTTTGCCCAGGTCTTCATCTTCTTCACAGTATATCCCTTTGTAAGATCGCATACGATGACAGCTGCCTTCGAGCCTTTAAAATAAGATGTGTCCTTGGGCCTCCCTTTAGTCAGAGTCCATGTAGTAAAAGTCATACAGCATTGGGCATCCTCTGCGTCAATGGTTTTCAATCCAATTGAAACGCCAAATGGTCTTAGGGAAATGCACGCATCGTTTACCTCACTGAGTATGGATTTACCTGAGCCTGGCTCTCCTGCAACAATGACCTTCATTCGTATTTCCTTCATTTCAACCCTCTTCATCCCCCTTTATCTGCGAAATGCCAGATTACCAACCAATAAAACAACCACGAAAATAACGATGGCAACCATACAATAGGTATCTCTATCCTCGATAACTTCTCTAAGCACATACAAAACGCCGATTAGAATAACGGTCATAATAAGAGATCTTTTCCAGTCTATTGCTATCGCCATGCGTAACCTGAATGGATTTAGATGATAATAAATCTACCTGATTGGGAGGACGGATAAAATATCGGTGATTTTCGTTCCATGTTCCATAGAATATTGGATGCAATAGAGAGCCAGAAACCATATGTCATTTGTCAGTATTTATCTTTGCCACTTTATAAACTTTGGATAGATTTCTGTCGCGTTTTATTGATAAAACAATCTGAACGAACTGGCTTGGGTTTTTTGTTTTTGCCTTCATGAAGGGCGCCCAAGGGCATATTAGAGATTAGTGGTAAGATTTATTAAGAATAAAAATCCCCCAATCTCCTCTTAAAGAAAAACATATGGGTAAGATAGCAACATTCAATCGAGGAAGGTGGGCAGAGATTGGGGGTCAAAGGCTCAATTTGATATCCTAGATTTTTATCTTTCCAGCGGTTTATTAAATGCTTTGAAGATCCGTTTAGATCAATTATTGCGGTCCTGCCTCTTCAATTGGTGATGTTAAATATCCAGTCCAATCGACTAATCCATCTATCCCTGCGGGAGGAGTTGGATCCCAGTAATTCCATCTCGCATCAATTGTGGTACTATCATTAAGATTCTGTAAATTCCATTCACGATTATCATGGATATTATTCCAATGTAACTCGGGATCAGATGGACCCCAGTCAATATCAGGTAACTCAAACTTATTGCTACAAACACCGCCCCATTGGTTAAAGGTTATATTGTTGAAAGTAATAATTGGTGAGGAGGATGAACAGGCTATTCCTACGATTCCAAGTGATATCGTATTATTATTAATAGTAGCATTGGAATGAGCTTCATTTTGGATTCCAACCGAGTTATTAATGGACTGAACCCCTAATTGTGGACTCATAGTTAAGCTATCATATATACGTTTTCCTCCTGCTGCTCGAATTCAATTAGTGAAAGATATCCGAGTGCTGAGTGCATTCTCTTCGCATTGTACACATCTTCGATAAATCCTCCAATATTTTCCAAAGCATCTCCGAATGTTTCGTATTCGTTCAAATAAACCTCCTCGTACTTCAATGTCTTGAAGAAACTCTCCACATAGGCATTGTCGTATGGATTTCCTTTCCTACAATTGCTAATCTGGATACCGTGATTTCTCAGGCATTCTGTAAATGCCATCGAGGTGTATTGGACACCTCGATCACTGTGATGCACCAGCCCACTGATACTATCGTCCCTCCGATTGTAGAGTGCCATCTGCAGTGCATCCAGAGCTGTATTTGTATCCAGGTCCCTGGAAAGTGACCACCCAAGACATCGACGAGTATGGAGATCCAGCTCTACAGCCAGATACACGAACTCCTTTCGTATCTGGATGTATGTAAAATCTGCTGCCCATACCTGGTTCGGACCTGTTACCTCCATTCTCCTAACCAGATTGGGATAGACAGGGTTATCGTGTTCTGAATCCGTGGTTATTGGTCTCCACTTATTGTGTTTGAACGTCAACCCGTTCTCCTTCATCAACCGCAGTACCCGTTTGTGGTTTACAATGTATCCATGTTTCCTGAGTTGATGCGTCATCCGTCGGTATCCGTAACCCGGATACTTGTGGATGATCTTGTACATCTCCTCCACAATCGGTCTGTCTCTTGCAACCCTGTTATCATGTCCATTTCGTTTAAGCCAGTAATAGTAACCGCTTTTACTGACACCCAGCAAACCAGCTGCGTCCTTGACCGGAATCGGACCTGGTTGACATTGATTCGTCCATATCATTTTGTATCTCTCCTGTACCGAGATCTCCGCTTCTCCTCCTCTACTCGTCCGTTCATGGTCTCCAAGGTTTTTTTTAGGAACTGGTTCTCCGCATACAACCGACCAACCATTCTTTCCAGTTCTGCAACCTTTGCCTGGTCCTTGTAAGGATGACCAGGACCTGAGAACGCCTTCTCGGGGTTCTCATTATACTCCTTTTTCCAACGAGCTACGAGTGCGGGATGTAGCCCATTTTCACGGGCCACCTGAGCAATTGAGACACCACTGTTTACTTGGGCCAAAATAGCCAATTTGAAATCTCGTGTATAGTGTGTTCTTGCTTTTGTCATAGGTCACCTCCATTAACTTCATAGCTTATTTAAGTGTCCAATTTTTGGGGTGCACTCCAATTGTAATAAAAATGATTTGAAAAATAACACTCTATGTTAAACCTCATGTAACCAGATTGAAACTTACGATATTTTAAAATATCACTTATTCTCATTATAGACCGGAGATATAAAGTGGTGTCAAGAAAGTATAAAAATTCAGTTTTTACAGTTTTGATCTTAATATTCATTATGACGTTTTTGATGTTAGTTC
>CP070751.1:1655447-1658688 GCA_020348445.1 Thermoplasmata archaeon | reverse complement strand
AAATCTGTTAGCGGATGGAATTCATTGCCATCAGAGGATATGATCCATATGTCGTCCTTTTTATTGATTGTATCAGTCATGTCGATAACGATCTTTAAACCGTCCGGAGTCCAGCAGAAAGGGCGAGCATTTATTCCTTCCTGTTTAAAGATCCGATCAAATCGCCCGGTGGGCAACTCGACAACATAAATATCTCCTTCTGAACTGAAAGCAATCTTTAATCCATCCGGCGACCAGCATGAATGTCTGTTGTTTATTGCCGGAATGGCTTGAGGAATTATCCGTATAGGAGTTCCACCGGACGCAGACACGATTTGGACAATTCTCTCATTGTAATTATCAAATGCGATATAATGCCCATCAGGAGACCAGCTCGGATGACCGGAGTGCACGTTGGTAATTTGAGTCACTTCTCCCCCATCAGAGGGAATTTTCATAACATGGCACTCTTTAGGTCCCCTGGCTCCAAAGGCAATATATTTCCCGTCTGGAGACCAGGTAGGATAATAGTCAACCGTTGAGTCAAAAGTAATTCTTTTGAGTGATTTAATATATTCCCGGCTGAAGATATCTGTGTTGAGATAAAACAGTACACAGAGCAACATCCACATGACTGTTATTGTTTTTTTCATTTATGAGCTCTTTTCTGTTTTATTTTTTTTGCACCATTATCGAAAAAATGGTGAATTGTATTTTTTGTTTCATGATAACCCCTCTAATTACCTTAAATATTCCGGTTTGAGTTCTTCAATGATCTTTGTGCTTATCCAATAGATATCTCCATTTCTTCCAAAAAATAGATATTTGCCGTCGGGAGATATTGAGGCAATTCCTGCCTCCGGATGAAAACCATGTTTAGTCAGATCGATAGGTTTTCCCCATTCATTATCCATGTTTCTAAAACTTACATACAAATAAGTACCATTTTTATCAAAGATGATATAACTCCCGTCAGGAGAGATGCATGGATGACCGGTCCTGTTTTCGTTCTGGAATTGTTCTATTCTTCCTCTAAGTCGTTTATATTGTGTAAAACGCCCATTTTCAATCTGGACATTGACTATTCGATACGGTTTTAATTGGGTATCAGTCACATACATCTGTCCGTCCCGGCTGGAACTCACCATCATTCCAGGTCCAACATATTCAGCTTCAGACCATCCGTCAAAGGTTCTTTTCGCCATATACATACCTTTATCCTTCAGCCCACGCCATACCCAAAAAATTCTACTGTTATCCAAAGTGACATGCGGCTCAAGTGCTGTAAATCCTTCAGAGAATTTTACAGGTTCAGGGAATGTCCAGCCTTCGGACTCCAAGCGGCTGACCATGATTACCCAATCATTATCAATTTCTCTTGTAAAATAAAACTCTTTTCCATCAGGCGAAAAAGTACAACATAATTCACGTTTATCTGTAGATGATATGATCCCCGGAGCAAAAACCTCCGGCGTCATCCCCGGCGGTTTCTGTCCGAGATAGGGGCCCTTGAGAATCGGGAAATCATCCTGCTGAGCATAACTAATAAATACAATCATGATGGACAAGAAAATTCCGATAAAAATTGCTCTATGCTTCATGGTTCATCTCCTTCAACTATTTTCGTTTTTTCACTGCGGCCGAAGGTGGTCTTAACCTTTGTCTTTCTTCCCGGTAAGATGCGGAACACGTCGTCGAGCATGACGGCATTTAGACCCATTAACGAACAATATTATTGTCATTTATTCCCTCTTTATTTTACTCCATTGGGCCGATATGAACCGGACCTTGGCAAAGCTCCGTCAAGCTTGATAATAAAACAATCACATGAACCCCCATTATAACTCTCATCGAATGCTCCATTTGTCGTGGGGAAGCCCTCCGAGGAAGTGATGCCTGCCATAAATATATCTTTGTTCTTATCCATAACGATGCAATGGACCAAATCATTCTCGCTGCCACCAAAAGAAGCAGACCACAAAAGTTTTTCCAAATTGTGGCTAAATAGTGCAATGAATGAATCCATTCGCCCTTTCAATGGTTGCTCTTGATGCTCATAGGTTACAGGAAAATCCGGTGAAATTGTGATGCCCGTTACATAAATGTTACCATGTTCATCTAACGTTAAATCTCTGCCTACATCCCTGGCAGAACCGCCAAAAAGCGTGCATGCAATCAGTTCCTCCAGAGAATTGTCAAATATAGCCACGTAGGCATCCCTGTTACCCCCACTCCAATCTCTATTAAAAGCGCTCGGCGTTGTGGGAAAATCCATCGACTCTGTGTAGCCGGTCAGAACGATTTCTCCCTTTTCGGATATTTCCATAGACAGCGCTTCGTCCATTTTACTCCCCCCAAAGAAAGTGGATGCGGATAACTTGGATAAGTCATTATTGAATTTTGATATGAAGACATCCTTCATGACATTCAGTTTTTGCGAATAACCGTCTTTGGTCGGATAATCTGCAGATAACGTTTCGCCGCATACAAAAATATCACCCTCATCATCAATACTGATGGACACCCTCCATTCATTATCCTGCCCTCCTACGTATGTCGATGCCAGAAGCTTTTTGAGGTCCTTATCCAATTTAGCCACGAAAACATCCCCCGACTCCGATCCTCCATTGAATGTACTATCAAATGCCGATGATACAGTTGGGAAATCAACAGAGTGCGTTAAACCAGCAACACAGACGTTGCCGTGTTTGTCCAAGGCCATGTCAATTCTTGGCCATTCATATCCTTCGTCCCCTGTCCCACCGAGGTATGTAGAGGCTAGCAGTGTTTCCAGATTTCCATCAAACTTGGCAATGTAAACATCTCTTCCCCCATTATAGCCTTCATCAAAAGAACCTTTCGTGACCGGGAAATCAATCGACTCTGTATAACCTGCAATATACACATTGCCTTCTCCATCCACGGCGATGGCATGCCCCAATTCATCCCCGTTGCCACTGATATACGGGGATGCTAGTCCTTTCCCCCCAATATAAGTGGAGGCAAGAAGCTTTGATAGATCATTGCTCATTCTTGAAATAAAGCGGTCACTTCTTCCGCCGTTAAAGTCGTTGTCGAAGGCAACTTGGGTTGTGGGGAAATCTCGAGATAAAGTAAAACCGCTGATGTAGATGTTGCCATTTTGATCCAGCACCATAGAAAGCTCATAAGGTTCATCGGTATTGGTTCCACCAATGAATGTAGAAGCGATGAACAATTCAAAATGATTTACTTTTTGAGCCGTCAGACTTGCGGCTACCAC
>CP070751.1:1652105-1655347 GCA_020348445.1 Thermoplasmata archaeon | reverse complement strand
TGGTCACTGGTTCAGGATGGGCTGAGGCAAAGCTTGGGATTATCCATGTATTGCAGGGAGAAAAGGAAAAAGCCAACCAGATCCTGGAAGAGCTGGTTGAAAGAAAAAAGGACACCTATGTCGAATCTTTCTCCATAGCCTGTCTCTACTCCTACCTCGGCCACACGGATAAGGCATTCGAATATCTGGATATTGCCTATGAAGAGAAAGACACGCTCATGCCTTATCTCAACGTCATTAGTGTTTTCGAATTGAGTAAAGAAGTCTATGCCGATCCGAGGTATAAAAAACTGCTGAAGAAAATGAAGTTGGAGAAGTAATCAGCAATCCCCCTCGCCTATCACAAAACCCTCGAGAATTTTGGTGAAAGCGGGCTGAATTGAGTGTATGAAGCGGAGGAAAAGAGTCAATTAGGCATCTCAAGCACTCAATAGAGTTTTTAAATTCTGCTAAAGTCAGCTATTCAGATCAATGAGATACCATCGAGAAATGCGCCGCGGAATACTCACATTATGCGACATTCGCAGAGACATGAAAATTGTCTGTATTGTTCGTACGGAAATGCACCGAAAGATGACACAAAAGTGACAGGACGGCAAATATTTCTCTCATACCGCAGGAAATCGACCGGGTTGGCTGACGCCGCTTGAAGTGATTTGAAGCTCACGACTATATTTTTCCGATACCGCTGGTTGTCAAAATATACCTTACATCGTCAACATCCGATTACTTCCTTATTAAGATAGTCTGGCTTATGATTGAAGCATCCCAGGCGTATCAGGTCTTTGAGGCTCTTTTCTGCTCACTGGCCAATTTCTTTTGTCATCCTGCCTGCCATGGCAGCCGAGGAGAGTAGGGAGTATTTTTAAGGGCCTCTGTGGCTGCTTATTGTTGATTCAAGGACCGAGTCTAGCTTCAACTTATTGGTTTGGAGATTTCGGTTGAATTGTGCCGCTTTTTGAGTCGTTAACTTTGCTGATTTTCGGCGTGACAATTTTATTTCAAGATGCCAGTGGGTAGAAAATGGGGAAAATTGTGAAGAATTTGGAGCAAGCCCAAAAACGAAATTCCTATCAATTGGGGAAGCGAGGTCAGGAAATCGCAAGAGCACAGCACTTTATCGGCTGAGGTTGTTCGTTTCTTCCGCCAGGCTCATATTCCGGAAAAGGTTGATCATCTGAAACCTGTTTTTGACCTTGAGCTTCCTGTAGATGTTGGACATGTGATTCCGGATGGTTCTGACAGAGATGAACAGCTCTCTCTCGATGTCTTTGTATGATTTTCCCTTCAGGATAAGCCGGACGATCTCCTGCTCTCTAGGTGAGATGTTGTTTTTGGTGAATATTGCTAGAAGGGATTTTTCGTCTTCTGGCCTGATTGATTCTTCCACGAAAAAATGTCTCAAAAAATTCCTTATGTAGAGAATCGGCCAGAGATGTATGGTGAAATGCAGAAAAGGGTAAACAATCCCCCACATATGGCTTTTTCGCAATAAAAAGGGTAATGTGTAGAAAGGGATGTATAGAATAATGTATATCCACCCCAATCGGCGTACCATTTCTTTTTTCTTTTCAGGCTGTAGATTCCTGGCATAAAAAAACAATTGCCCTATCGCGAATGCGATGCACGGTGTTCCGATATACCTCAGAATATTTCTCCAGATCAAGAAAAGAGGAGAGAGGGAACCTGGTTGTCCACCTTGATATTCTATGATCAAGAAACCCTCTGTCAGAATTGTTATTCCCATCAAGCAGATGAAAACGGCAAGAAAAATCCAAGGAAGTTTTTTCTCCACAAGGTTCCTTGTCATAAGGATAAAAAAGTACCAGGCCACGATGATAAAAGGGGAAGCAATTAAACTCAATACTTGGTTGAAGGCTCGGAAGCTTTGCGGCGATCTTGCCAGATCGATCAGGACATACTCGGCAAATGCATTGCCGATAAAGATGATGAAGCCGAATATATTCAAGCAAATCAAAAGGTAGAGATAATCGAGAAGAAACCGTAACCGGAATGACCTGTACATACTCAGGCCAATGAATATCTGGGCAATTCCAATCCCCACACAAAAAGGCAGTAGAACAGCCATCAACAATTTCATTTTATCAATTCCTGCTCCACTGTCATATTTTCCGCAGTTCATCCAAAGTAAAGGATTCAGAGATAAAATGCAAGGTCAATCCGACTGTGAAGGACCGACAGGATTCCAGAATAAAGTAAAAGTTTTCTCTAGGACATCCATCATGTTTTGTGAAACGTGACAGTTGTCCTATTGTCTCATTTTGTCCCCAGCATTAGTCTTAGATTGACAAGGATTGCAGTAATGAAGGTCATCTATAAAATCAGGGAGAGACGAATGAATGAACAAAAAACATCCGAAGGCTTGACACGGAGGCGATTTTTATCAGGTGTTGCACCGGCATGTTCCGCTTTGTGTCTTGGCACCGGAAAACTTTTTGTAAATGCTCCTTCAGATAGTAACTCTATCTTTCAACAGGAAAAACATCCGTTTGAAAAGGAAATGAGAAGGAAACTGACATATAGACAACTGTTTGAGCAGCGATTTAACGAAAAATTAATTCCCATATTGCTGGCACTTTCAGATGAAATAGGAAAAGAAAAGTTTCTGGAAATACTCAAAAAAGCCAGTTTTGAGGACGCTAAAAAACGAGGACAAAGATATGCACAAAGGGTACCTGAAAAGAGCATCAATTATATCATCAGGCCTTTCAGAAAACCGAGTGAACGTATAAAACATTCATATTTATTTGAAATTATTGAAGATACAGAAAAAGCATTTGAAATCAAAATGACAGAATGTATTGAAGCAGTTATATTTCAGGAAAAGAATGCAGCGGACTTAGGTTATGCATGTATATGCTATGCCGACTATGGATTGCCTGAAGGATTTAATCCTAAAATTAAATTAATCCGTGACAAAACACTTATGCAGGGACATGATTGCTGTAATCACCGGTATATCTGGACAGGTTAGTCATGTAACTAACCTCCCCCCACATCAAAGTGCCACTCTTTGAGTCAGATATTTAGGGTGTGGACCTGCTCCCTTTTAGCTCCATGTTCTAAGTTAGTGTTAAAAAAGGTCATCCATAAATTCAAGGAGAAACGAATGAATGAACAACAAACATCCGAAGGTTTGACACGGAGGCGATTTTTATCAGGTGTTGCACCGGCATGCGCAGTTACCTGCCTGGGGATCAAACATGCTCTGACAGGGGCGT
>CP070751.1:1648729-1652005 GCA_020348445.1 Thermoplasmata archaeon | reverse complement strand
AAGGTGAGTGTTTGTGCGCTTTTGTAGCTCTTAGCAAAGGTGCCGAGGAGCATACAGAAGGAGAGTGCTGCAATCAATGTGATAAATAGCGAGATGCCTACAATTATGAGATCCTGTGAGGTAAGGACGAGACCATACGTAGCGAGGTTTACCGCTGCCTCTCCCATTTGGAATCCCTGGAAATAGTATCCCATACCAATCATGTAGATGACCGCAAGGAGAAGACCTATCACCGCACTGGCAACAATTTTCCCAGTGACAATACTGGTTCGTTTTACCGGTAAGGTGAGCAGTGTTTCCAGTGTCTTATTTTCTTTTTCAAAAGCCATACTGGAGATAACTAGGCTGCCTGCCATGATAATAATCATCATAATCACAATGGGAATGAGCATTGACTGAGACGATAACAAACCAATAATAGCGCCGGGTGATAGACCTATCATCTCTCGATCTTTGAAGTAAGTGATTTCATTCTTCATTGTGGGATTAAGGGCAAGTGTCGCATTTGTTGAGGTATTTTCTTGTATGAGCTCCATTGAAATGTTGCGGTTAATGGTATATATTAATCGTTCGACAGCTTCTGATGAGATGGCATCTAGGATGCCTGCACCTTTCATAATCCAGTATACTTCGATTTCACCTTGTGTTTCATTTTGTATATTTTCTGTGAAATTGTGTGGTAAAATGATAAGCGCGACGCCATCCTCCTGTTCGACTTTCTGCAATCCTTCAAATTTCATGGTTATATCTGTTGAGTTAAAGACAACCTCTGCAGAGTCGTTGAGAATTGATGTTGCTATCACGGAGAGGTTGCTTTGATCCACATTTATATATCCAATGACGGGTTTTTCCTCCGCTTCTTCCTGGATACCCTGTATGGTGCTTCCCATGGTTCCAAAGATCAATGCGACTATGACGATTGGTAGAATAGTAGCTGGTGTGAACAATTCTTTAATCTCTTTTTTTATAATGTTTCCAATTGCGCTCATTGCACCACCTTTGTGAAGACTTCTTCAATGTTACTCGCTTGATATTTATCCTTCAAGAGCTTTGGCCTTCCTTCTTCGACAATAATTCCCTCATCGATCAATGCAATGCGGTCGCAGAGGTATTCTACCTCCAACATGTTATGCGATGAGAGCAACACGGTGGTTCCCTGCCGCGCTGTGTTTTTGATAATGTTCCTCACCTCCTGGGCATTGATCACATCTAAACCAGAGGTTGGTTCATCAAGGATTGCAAGTTTCGGGTTGGTCATTAGAGCTCTTCCGACCAAAAGCCTACGCATCATCCCTTTGCTGTAGGTATCAACACGGTCGTTGATGCGTTCCTTAAGATCTGCGATTTCTATCCCTCGCGCTACCATTTGAGGCGTTTGTCTTGTGTCAAAAAAGTTTGCGATAAACTGAAGATAGCTTTTCCCTGTGAGGTTTTTGTATGCCCCGGCATCCTCTGGGAGGTAGCTAATGAGTTTCCGAATTTCATTTGGTTGCTTGCCGACATCATACTCTAATATTGTAATGGAACCAGAGGTAATGGTCAAGAGTGTTGAAATAATGCGTAACGCCGTAGTTTTTCCCGCACCATTAGGCCCAATTAGTCCAAAAATTTCTCCTCTATCTATTGTAAATGAGATGCCTTTTAAAGCCTCGATTGATCCATAGTTTTTTACCAGATTTTTTACCTCTACCACCGCCATTTTTTCCCCCCGTTTGTTAGTAGGTTTTGACTGCGGTGCCAAAGGCGATAAGTTCTGCAGCGCCGCGCATGGTTTGTGCGGTTGCATAGCGCATGCCGATGATGGCGTCTGCCTCAAGTTTTTTTGCATCATCAATCATTCGCTGCATGGCTGTTCGTCGCGCTTCTTCCATAAGCTCGGTATAGGATTTTGCTTCCCCACCGACAACGCTTCGGAGACCTGCACGCATATCTTTCCCAAGATGTTTTGTTTGTACACAACTACCAAAAACTACACCTAATACTTCCTTTACTTCTCTTCCTGGAAGTGTATCTGTTGTCGCTACCATCATAGTATTACCCTTGGCCTTTATCTTTTCCTTGTTTTTTAAGGTATTCTCTCTTGATTTCATCGGCGATTTTGCTGTCTTCTATGATGAACGCTCCAATATACCCACAGACTTTACATTCCCATTTTGACCAATCTTGGGGGAGTACCCAATCAATGTTTTTTGAACCACATCTTGGACAGAATCTCATAATATTCACCTATATTCATATCCGCATTTAGAACAACGGTATGTTTTACCATCAAACCTGAGTTTTGGATTACCACATTCAGGGCAGGTTCCAAGCACTCTTTCTTCTAGCACACGTATTCTATTGAGTTCTCGTTCTGCGAGCTGTGACAGATTAATCCAAGGGTTTTTCTTCCACCATTTCCAGATTTCTTCACTAATTGTTATTGTTACTTTAGGCATTTTTTTCCTCTTACGCCTGTAATTGAAGTACTAAACCTGCAATGATAATTATTATTCCTATGATCATTGCAATAATTGCTTTTAGTCTTGGACCTCCAGGGGCATTAATCCATCTCGCAATGTTAGGATTTAAAAATGCAGCGAGACCGATTAATGTGACAAATACTCCTGCTATTATGAGTATTGTGTATGTTATACTCATGGTATCTATTTTAGTTTAACTGCTGTCCCATAGGCCAGGATTTCTGCTGCACCGCCCATTATTGCTGAGGTCATAAACCGAAGATTGATAACCGCGTCAGCACCCATTTTTGTTGCTTTTTCTTCCATGCGCTTCAGAGCGATTTCCCGTGCTTCTGCGAGCATGTCGGTATATTCTTTTATCTCTCCACCTGCCATGTGTCGAAACCCTGCTTTAATGTCTTTTCCAATGCTTTTTGCTTGAATGGTATTCCCTCGAACAAGACCTATTATTTCCTTAATTTCTTTTCCAGTTACAAAATCTGTGTTTGTAATGATCATGGTTCCAAATCCTCCTTTTTGATTTTTTCTTTCATTTCTTTGGTATTTCTTCGTTGTTCAATGACGATCGATACTATTAGGACTATAAGTCCTACTAAGATGAGTCCAGCGACCAATCCTGTTACGATATCCAGTGCCTGCATTATTTCTTCAAAGCCGAGGTATAATCCATATGCTATCCATATGATTATTCCGGCTACGAGCAATATTATTCCAGCTGTTGCTCCTTTACCCATATTCTTCACATCCATTACACGTTTTAATACGTGTTTATACGTATATGTACAACATCATATTTAAAACTTGCGTCAGGGGG
>CP070751.1:1645306-1648629 GCA_020348445.1 Thermoplasmata archaeon | reverse complement strand
GACTTCGATTTCTGGATGTCTTTGTGGGCTGATGACGGAGTACAGATGCCTCCAGACGCCCCAGCTAGGGTCGGAAAGGAGCAGATACGGGAGAACATGAAGCCCGTCTTCGATCAGTTCAACTTGGAGACTGAGGTTGACATATTAGAGGCTAAGGTATATGGCGACCTGGGATTAACCCGCTGTAACGGCACATCAATTTTAACTCCCAAGGCAGGTGGAGAGACAATTCACGCTATACCAGATGGTAAAGCCTTGACCCTCTATGAAAGGCAATCTGATGGCACTTGGAAGATAGTGTACGACTGCTACAACTCAAACGTGTCTCCAACCTAACCAGAAAGAGAGATCAGACCCATACAGAACTCATATATCCTCTTCTTTTCTTGAAACCACTCATATGCTGATCCTAGTGAGGATAAGAGTTGGAATAGTAAATGTTTATAAATATCTTACCGCTGCGCACGTGAGTATGGTTATGCTGAGTTTAAGTGTTAGCCTTAAGATCTACTCTTCATCCTCTTCGTGGATTATGGTGTTGTCTTCGCCCTCATCGATGACCGTTTCACCACTGCTGACTTTAACAACGTTTCTCTTTGTATTAACATTCAGCCAGATGTGGGCTGTGGCTGAGCCTGCCTTAGAACCTGCGTATGTCCTCTCATCGAATACGCTCTTACTGTTTTCGTCGGAGTCCTTTATCTCGAAGCCCCTCATATCATTATCTTCTATGATATTCTCATAAGCTCCTAACATAGTCTGCTGGGGATCGCTACGTGGGAAGATTCCTATACCAAAATATGCTTTCCCCGAAAGAACGTTTCCAGCGATTTCAAAACCATCACAACTTTCGACGAATATCCCAACGGATCCATTATCTTGATGTATTTTATTGTTCTTTACAATCCCCCCAATTAGCTTTCCCGTTCCCTTGACGGGTGAAAATTCCGGTCCCAGAAGAGCAATCCCACAATAATGATCCTTTACGTATTTTATCGTGTTGCCGGTTATTTCTACATGGAACCCAGGTCCTGGACTATACCATCCAGGATTAGCCAAGATTCCATAACCAGCCCAGCGAGGATCATACCAGTAAGATCCATATAATTCTGAGGTTACTCTGTTGTTCCTTATTATCACATCTGCTGAAGTTGTGCCCTCTGTGGCGGCTATTCCAGTCGTATTCATGTTTCGGACAACGTTGTTTTCAATGACTACTCTGCCCCTTGCCCGCATTGTGCAAATCCCTACACCGATGTAATACTCGTGATTGACTAGGTTAGGGCGGTAACTTGGATCTTCCTTTGGCCCTGAGAGAATGTATCCACCGAACATGCGAGAGAGTGCGAAGTCTAAATAGTTTCCCTCGATAACGACGCCCCCTGGGAATGATCTTTCTTGATGTATTCCCACAATGATATCGCCCCAAGAGGGGTAGTTTTCCCCTCTACCTAGACCAGTTTCGAGAGTGATCCGGTTGTTCCTAATCGTCATGCTATTCCCTCGAATCCCACAAATGCACATACAGTTGAAGTCCGTGAAGTAAACGTTCTCTAAAGAGACATCGGCACCTTCGCCATTCACAAGAAAAACATGATCTCGTTCCTCCAATGGAAAATTTGATGGACGAATTAATGGGAAAGTCCAACCCTTCTTGTATATCTTTGTCGAGGGAACATCGTTCTCCCTTCCCTCACCCCTGATAACAACACTCCTACTGATGATGATCTTCGATGTTCCGAAGTTGAATGTGCCTCTGAGGATCACTTCATCATAGTTGTCGACGGCGTCCTGGACAGCCTGGGCATCAACACTAGCATCATCACGGCCCACCACAGTGACGCGTTCAAATGTTTCCACTTCAGGTTTACGTATTCTAGTAGGTCTGATATACTCAGTTGGAGAGATGTAAATCCTCGGTTCTGCGGTCTCCCAATAATGCTCGAATAGGGACTTACACCAATTAAGGGATCTTTCATCATCGGCGGTGAAACCACGATAGTCGAACTCCCCATCAGGTGACGGGAATGCCAAGACACACCTCTTCTCAGAGAGGAAGATGAAAACGTCAATCGATTCGAGGGTTCTCTGTTCAGCTAGAGGAGTACTCCAGGCACGTCTCAGACCTTCTTCCTCCCCGGGCATAAACATACTTAAAATAGGACCTGAGACCAATTCATATGGCTCTATGCATCGAAATCGTACACCATGATCAATCGCGTCCTGGACGTTCTTCAATGCATTCACAGGATACTGGTCGATCTGAAACCAGACATATTCATCCGCTTCATTGATGATGGTCTCTATGCATCGAAGGAAATCCATAACGCTGTCCAGATATTGGCCTTTCATGAGGTCGCCTATCTGTTTGACTGATTCTTGTGGAAGATGTGCCGAGGAATGGGTAGTAAAATAGGCTCTATGCTGAGACATGAACTCCCATTCAATGAGTTGACGGAGGGCCAGCTCACCGAAAGGGGTCAGGCGGAACGTGCCGTCTACGCCTTTCAGTGTTAGACCCACTTCGTCGAGTCGGGATAGATGACGCGAGATCGCCTGGATCTTGAGGCCCAAATCGTTGGATAGACGTGTGGGCCTCATCGGCTCCTCACTTAACTTGAGGAGGATACTCAGTCTTTCATCGTTTGACAGCTCGAACAAAAGGTCACCTAGGACTTCCATACGTGGCCATCCTCATCTCGATTGAGAATTTCCTGCTTTATGTTTAAATTTCTACTTATTGTTGAGGAAGTATTTTCACCAATAAATCGTTCTCGCGGATTCGAAAGTGCCGCTTTATGGGTGGAATGAGTGAAGATGCATGTGGTCCTTCCATCCCTAACAGTAAAAGTTACAACTCAGTACTGTTGGGTGTCAACATCGCATTCTATCTGACGTTTGAAATCGCATCTTTTGGCTATCCTATTATTTTCTCGTTATTTAGCGATTGGACGATCTCGATGTTCTCTGCTTTATTCTGGCCTTATTTAAAAAAGAGGCAAAACTTCTTAATCTTCATGCTACGTTTTTTATTGAACCTCAACAAAAATATTAAATATATACCACAAATAGGCTCGATGTTTAAATGCCTATATATGGGCTTTTTATCCCTCTCTTCCTATCAAATTTCAATTCATGTATTGGAGCAATACATATTCATTTCCTCTGTTATAGGATTTATGCTTATATTCTCCTTATTCTACTATTGTATACCGTATCTTCTTCATATTTTGTTTAAATCAAAGAACATCTATACTAAAAATATGTTATTGAGTTGTTTCCCGTATCCCATGAAGTAAGAAATATTTTGAAACGTTCCGCGC
>CP070751.1:1641764-1645206 GCA_020348445.1 Thermoplasmata archaeon | reverse complement strand
ATCCTTAAAAAGATGGTATTGGCCGAAATATTTAAATGTATTTACATCCACTCATATTTCAAATCAAAGGAAAACAAATCGTTAGAGAACATTGTCTTTGTCCCTGAGAATCATCTGTTTTACAAGAGGCTCATTGAAAGGTACGGGTCGTATGAGTTTGACCATTTAAAGAACGTCGAGACGTGCAAAATAATGCTCCCGGCCTTAAACCTGATCAGAATATTTCAGGGATTGGCATGGTTCAGTATCGGGGTTGCCTTATTGTGTCCTAAAATCTTGGTATTTTCCTCACTTTTTGGGGAAAAGGAAAGTCCTGAGAGGGTGGAGTGTGAATACGGGGTGTTGCTTCCTACCTGGCAGCACATAAAATTCAAGGGGAAAAAGGCCTTTGACTTTCTATTGGATCATAAGGAAATCAACAAGGATAATACGGTTTTCATATTGTTCCCACAGTCTTTCAGAATTGGTTCTGTAGAGCGAGGGACGTGGATAAAGAATCAGGAGCAACAAGGATATAAGTTTCTGCTATTACCGGACTTGAAGAAGATAAGGGATTTATTGATTGCCCAAAAACGGGTGGGGTTCCTGTTTAATCCAATAAGCCTATTCTTAGGAATGGTGCAGTGTTTAGACTTAACCCCTCTATTTATCAGTGGTTTCGTTAAGAGCTGTGTGGTTTACCTCCAATGGGCAACAATACTGAGTCAGGTTCATATACAAAATTATATCTATTCAAATCAAGAGGGATGGAATCAGATAGCGGCGAATATCTTGATTAGAAAAAACGGAGGAGTGACATGGAACTATTCTTTCTTCATTGGGGGAGGAGTCTTATATACGAGGGATTCGAATTACGGCGATGTAAGACATTTACTCTGGGCATTTCTTAATAGTGACCATTTCCTAGGCCCTAACCAGGATGTGATTGAGTATCATCGCGTACATCGTCAGAAGGTTCGACATTATCATGTTATCGGAAATATTTACTCAGAAATGATCCGTGAAAATATCGAGGAAATGGATAGAGATGAGTTCATCTATCAATATTTTGGGAAAAATGTAAGCAAAAAGACCATAGTGATTTCTTCCTTTGATACTACCTTTATTGCTGATGATAACGCTTTCACTTCTTACGATGATGCAATAGCCTACTACCGAGACATACTCAAACTACTCAATGAAACAAGGGAATTATTAATGGTAGTGAAGCCATCGAAAAATGAGGAACTTCTTGTCACGTCTGAAGTCGCATGGGGTTCTCCTGAGAAGGGAAGAATTATTACGGGACTATGGGACAAATTAAAGGCCAACCCGAGGGTATACTGGGCAGGAGATGCTGCGGATAATCCTGTAATTATGGCGATGAGTGACTTAGTAATTACCCATTGCATGTCCTCGCCCACTGGTGAAGCCCTTGGAGCGAGAAAAAAAGCCATCTGGTATGAGTCAGGCGATAAGCACCGTGGTCTTGTCTACGATCAAGTCCCAGGTTTAGTCGTACATGGATACAACGAATTGAAAGAACGCGTCAGTGAACTCTTATATAGCTTTGGTGACGAGGAGTACAATAAGTTTCTTGAGAAATATATTCGAGGTAAAGTTGAATCTCACCTTGATGGGTTAGCACTGTCACGATTTCGACGATTGATCTTGGCTGAAAAAGAATAATCACTCATTGAGTACGGAATTAAGGGAAAATATTGAAAGAAATTGGGGAAAAGACCGAAGCTTTTTCACTGAGGAATGAATAGTCGTGCAAAGGTCTCGTTACCTTTCTTATGAAAATTCATAGCGGTTAGGGATCATGCTATAGCACGAAGATAGTATTGACAGAAACCCCTTCATCTAAACGCATATTCAAAAAAAGGAGGAGGTTAAGTATGACAGATGTAAGATTATTAGAACAGTATGAGGACGATAAGAGATTATTGGTCAGAAAATTTTGTCATAAGCACTACAGTATAAGTGATGTAGATACGCAATATGAAGTCATTCGCAGAATCGGCAATGCCAGTTCTGTGTTGGACATTGGCTGCGGATCTGGTGATTTACTAGTCAAACTGAGAACGATCGGGTACAAAGGTAAGTTAAAAGGCATCGACAAATATAATATTGTAAATGTTGGGGCAAGAAACATTCAGGAATTGGGAATGGATATAGAGATGGAACAAATGGATGTTGAGAACCAAACAGAAACAAACAAATGGGATGTTGGGACTATGGTTAGCATATTGTGTCTTACTCCGAAATTCCTTGATATCATCAAACGGTATTCACAGATATGTAGCAGGCTGATTATCGTGGATGTTGCTTCTGGTGGGTTCCCGCGACTAAATCGATTAATCCCTGATAAAATCGAGCAGAAATTCAAGACAAAAATGACTACAAGGGAAATTGGTTTTAATATGCAGGACACCCTAACTGAAATGACAAAATACTATGAAACAATTCATTTCCAAAGACTGGATGATGCGTTCAAATTCAAAACCGCCGATGAATTGGTCCAATACTTCGAAACAAACGATAAAGGGGGGTGGCATCCTGAACCATCACAGGATATATGGAATGACATTCTGACATATGTAAAATCAATCGCACAGGAGGAAATCGATGAAAAGGGTTTTTGGCTGGAACCGAAACCATATTTTGTCATAACCGCAGAGAATCCCATAGAGAATGTAATCCCATATACATCTTATGTTCATCGGTGTGATGGAATAAAAGTGTGAAAATAATGTCCATCCCACATGGAGTCTCTGTATTCCGGATGAATTTTGATAATGACCAATAAAGAGCAACAGATCAAGAACAGCTTTATTTACCTGCTGCCTATGGTTATAGGCTGCATACTGCCCTTCATCACGCTACCTATTTTTACCCGAATTTTAACGAAGGAAGATTATGGTGTGTTAGCCCTCGCACAGGTCTATGCGATTTTTGTTAACGGGCTCGCTAACTTTGGAATGACTGCTGCTTACGACCGTAATTATTTTCAGTACAGAGGTGACCTACGAGAAAGTGCACAGTTATTGTACTCAATTGTCCTATTCGTCGTTGCGAATTTCCTTGTCTTAGCTGTTCTGACGTATTTATTGAGGGGAACTCTGGCAGAATTTATTATTGGATCAGCGGAACATGGAAAGATATTGTTCTGGGCCTTTTGTGCGCAGTTTTTTACGGGCGGGAGCTACTATTACTTGGCATTCTTCAAGAACTCCGAGATCGCCAAAGATTTTGTTAAATACACAATTGTCACTGCCTTTATAAATCTCATTATTTCGCTCTTCCTTGTAGCATATCTGCGTATCGGTGTTATCGGTCTTATTTACGCCCAGCTTTGTTCTGGTTTTACTGTTTTTTGTTTATTAACATACAGATTTGTTGAATATCTGCCACCCTCCCTCAGTAAATCCAAACTAAAGGAAGCACTCCAAATAGCTTA
>CP070751.1:1638210-1641664 GCA_020348445.1 Thermoplasmata archaeon | reverse complement strand
CTACGATGTGAAAGTCAAGGCTGCTGATTTTGCCGACAATTCTGTCGAGAAAAAGGCCCATTATGAGGGGACCTTCGAGAAGGTGGCCAAGTTCCTTGCTTCTATGTTGGAATGGCTAGCAGATACCATGGCGGCGGTTGGGCGGGCTATTTTGAATGCGCTGGCGTTATTGGTTGATTGGATTTGGGATATGATTAAAGAGATGATAAACATAGTGATAGCCCCTATTGTGGAGGCGATCAGTGACTATGTGAATGGAGTTGCCACTGCTGCAGGGAAAGCGTGGGATGAATTTATAGACACTGGGTCTGTAAGCTCGAATAATGCTAGGAATTTATTAAACGCTCTTTTCCCACCTATCGTGAGAGCGATTATTATTCTCATATCAATTGTGTCTGTAGCTTATACAATCGGTTCATTGATTGCTGGGGCTGGAACGATCATGTCCTTTGTTTTAACAATATTTTTAACGGCAATGGCAACTGTTATGACTTTCACACCTGTTGGGGGTATAGCTGGGAAAGCAGTTGTGGATTTGATTTATTGGTTATTTGATACTAATGGATATACACTGACTGATTTTACAAGTCTTATGATCTCGGGTATCTTGATATTACTATCTGGGCATTCATATTTGCAAAGGCTAACAACAAAAGCTAAGACTGACAACACAAAAATGGCTTTACTATTTAGCATCATAGGTATAATACTAACCTATGCTATTTCCAAATCATTTGATCCAGATACCGATATGGGATTAGCATGGATGGGTCTTTTCATTTCGATTGTAGGAATAATATACGCTATAGCCGGATTTTTGGATTATGAAGAAGTATTGAAAAAAGGTGCCAGTTCGGGACAAATGTTAATCATGTTACTGGGATTAGTAATAGGTGGAATATCTTCGTATATGTTCATCCAGACTATGATCGATGCGCAACTCTTAAAAAATAAGGAGAAAGATTAATATCAGGATGGGCTTTAGGTGAAATTGAATGAATAAGAGAGGCAGGTTGTTACATACCTTTCCTGATTGGAACTCTGTTACATTTGGAATGTTCATGTTAATCCTTCTATTTTTTTTCTTTGTTCAAAGTGTGAGATTAGCTCTTGTTTCATTTTTTCAATGGGATAATCTAATTTTAGGTTTTATAGGAACTTTACTCGTATTTCTTACGATTCTATATCTTCCCGGTGTAGTAAAAAATATTTTTACTGCATCAATGAAGTTATATGAGTATGGTATACAACACCATAATTCTCTAGGGAAAAAGCAGGGTTTTTTTATAAAATATATAATAATGCCAAAGTATTTCCATCATTTCAAAGATATGGATTCTATTAATTTAACCTCTGGAGAGACAGATGAGAAAACAAGCCTTATCATCACTAATCAATATGGAATTCATTCAATTGCAATCGGTGAAAGAGCAGAGGAGATATATGAAAAACTGAAACCAGCTTTTGATCAATACAAGGAAAGAGAGGCAATTTTAACCAAATAATCAAATAATACTGTGGATTAAAACCCCTTGAGGATGTATGATGACATTTTCTAGCCCTTATCACCCCTTTAAAAAAACATCTACAATCCTCCAAATACCTTAAGTACACAAATTCCTATTCGGACCTCCGTAAAAAAATTCCTGCTTATTTTTTAAAAAATAAAACTGAATTTCGGCATATTTGTTCATCCAGGTTATGATTGATGCTCAACTCTCAAAAATAGAGGATAAAGATTAATAGAGATTATGTGTTAGGTGAGTATAAATGGATGAAAAAGGCAGGCTATTATACGTCTCAACAAATTGGAATAGTGTAATGAACAGTATACTTATGTTAATCCTTTACTTTTTTTTATTTGTTCAAGGTGTGAGAGTAGCTCTTGCATCGTTTATCATATGGAATAATAATATTTTGGGGATCCTTTTTTCTGCAGTGGTTTTCTATGTGATTATATCAACACCCTGGATAATGATAAATCTTTTTACAGCAAAAACTAAAATCTATGAAAATGGGATTCAACATCATAATCCTTTAGGTAAAAAAAAGAACTTCTTTCAAAAATATATCATAATAACTCAAAGATATTTTCATTATTTTAAGGATATGGATTCTATATACATATCAAGTGCAAACCCACGTAAGAAACCAAGACTTATTATCACCAATCAATATGGAACTCATACGATTGCAATCGGTGAAAAGGCCGAAGAAATATATGAAAAACTAAAACCAGCATTTGATCGATACAAGGAAGGAGAGGCAATTTTAACTGGACAATCAAATAATACCATAGAATAAAACCGCATTAAGGATATATGTTGACATTTTCTAGCCTTGGCTCTCCTTTTAAAAAACATCTAGAATCCTCCAAATAATGAAAAAAAAAAGAAAAAAGAAAGGAGCTTAAATTCTGCTCTTTCCTATCTTGTAGATGTGGCCAGTAAGGCCTATTAGGGCAAGGATGGAAAATCCCATAACAACATAGTTTGTCTGTGTAAAGAGCTCCTCTTTTACCTGATCCACCATGGATTCAATTTCTATTATATGCTCGGAAAAGTGCGGGATGTAAACCAGAAATTGGGCTCCACCTTCACCTATCTCTCCTGCGTATTTTGCCTTGACACCTTCTCCAGCAATCACTTCGTCAGGACTTCCCTTTTGAACCTGCTCACCGTCAAAATACACTCTGTGGTTTCCCGACTCACCAAATCTCAGAACATTTTGTGCAATATTAATTACCACTACCTTTCCCTCTGTAAATTCTGCACGGACCCTGACTCTGACTCTGTTTCCTGTAACCTCCAAAAGCTCAATTTCCATACCGTACTGGTAATGATTGTTCTCCTGGAGCATGTACTTCTCTGTCTTTGCAAATGTGGTCTGCATCACAACTGTACCGTTCTCGGCTCCGGCCTTTATTTCATTCTGGTATCTATTGCGCCATTGTTTTCCATCGCCATTCCCCGAATGTTTGGATAAACAGCTGCCTTCACTGCCGTACCATCTGTACTTGTACATATTACCCTCACATCCACATTCGCAGGTTCCATTCTGGTTCTGCTCTTGGTTGCAGGTGCAGTTGCCGTTGTGTTCATGATTTTGACTACAGTTCCCGTTCTGCTCCTGATTCTGGTTGCCTTCGCCATTCTGCTCTTGGTTCTGGTTTCCCCCGCCATTTTGTTCCTGATTTTGATTACCTTCACCGTTTCGTGTTCCCTCTCCGTTCTGTTCCTGGTTCTGTGTACCATTGCAACCGCAGTCGCATCCTTCTCCATGGTTCTGCTCTTGATTTTGTTCTTGGTTCTGTGTGCCATTACAGCCGCAATCGCAACCTTCTCCATGATTTTGTTCTTGGTTCTGTTCCTGATTCTGAGTACCATTACAACCGCAGTCGCAACCTTCTCCATGGTTCTGCTCTTGATTTTGTTCCTGGTTCTGAGTACCATTG
>CP070751.1:1634653-1638110 GCA_020348445.1 Thermoplasmata archaeon | reverse complement strand
TCAGAGGCCGCAGGCTGGATTTTCAACACTCCATTGGAAGTTCTTATAACTGAAATATCTGATGCCGAATCCTCACAATCGAAAATCGAGGTCTACAATCCCTGGTATCCCCCTATAAATATGAATGTTGGCTTTGGTTTCACAACTGATTCAGGTACACTGGACGGTACTTGGTCAATTTGGGAGGTGGACAGTGGGGAATATGCTGTCCTGGACGTGACCACAATTTTAGGTTTGAACCCTGAAGGAGACACCCTCACCCTCTATCAATACGGTTTTTTTATCGATGAAATCTCCTATGGTCAGAAAGGAATTGTCCCTGATCCCTTGCCAAATGAGAGCGTTCAAAGATATTGGGACGGTACTGTATATACTGATGTCTGGGAAAGGAATTATACCACAGGCACTACTTTTGGCTCTGAAAATGATGTTCCACCCTTAAACATCTCGTCCAAATTGAGATTGAACGAGATATTGTTCAATCCAACAACCAAGACGGACGCCTTCATAGAGCTCATTCTATTGTTCGGTAGAATCGATATCTCGGGTTATAAGATCGTTGGGGATTCTGAGTACATAATTCCTCAGGGGACCGAATTGATTCCTGGGGATGATATATTCTATCTGGTTTACTCTGATGACTCCGATTTCTTCGATGCCCTAAATCCACAGGGTGACAATGTGTACCTCTATGATGCAAACGGCTCCCTCGTGGACATGGCAGGCTGGAGCTCATTGCATACCAAAGGAAAGAGCATGAATCGAATTCCTGAAGGAAACGGTACAAGGGACGGGTACGATGATTCAAGCTCCAGGGCTGCGGGTTGGGTTTTTGACTGTCTACCCTCGATACAATATGTCAAGGCATATACCATAGAGCCTAAGAAATACGGCCCCTTCGGTGATGTAATATATTTTGATGTTACAGTTACCAATAAACAACAGGTTTCTGATACAGTCCTTTTATTCACTTCTTCCCTTTATGGGTACCCCGCCGTGATTTTTGATGAGACAAGGACCCACTATATCTCCGAGGTTTTCCTGCAAGCAGGATCTTCTGTCAATATCTCTATATTGGTCATTCTTCCCTCTGAAGTTCCCCTGGTGGATACTGACAACATCAGTATAACAGTTCAATCCGACAACATCACAATGTACAGAGACACCATAATAATACAGGCCATTGTCACACCCTTTGTATGGCCAGAAAAATCCATCTCACCTTCCGAAATATATTACAGTGGTACAGGTTATGACGAGGTTACCACAATAACCTTGAATCTCACAGGCTACGGCTCTGTTATTGAGTTCGTCCAACCACAGGACGTGATTTTTTGTGTTGATACGTCCGGAAGTATGACATCTCAGGCCATCGAGCTTATTAAACAGGGTTTATTTGGATATGTGGATGAGATGAGACCTCAGGATAGGGGTGCGGTTGTGATTTTCAACTCAGGTGCTTGGCTCGTAAATCCATTAACCAACGATCATAATGCACTGAGGAATGATATATTCGGCATCCCTGGTCCAGGGGGCTCCACATTTATGGGAGAGGCCCTCAAGGTCGCCATAGATGAGTTGCTGGCCAACGGAAACGAAAGCCATATTCATGTTATCATCCTTCTCACTGACGGGGGTTGGAATGGACTAATGGATCCCGTTGTTCAGGCCGAAAGAGCCGCCGCACACAACATAATAATATTTACAATTGGATTGGAGCCTGCCCCTCCAAACCGTTTGGATGAACCAACACTAAGGGAAATCGCAGATATAACAGGTGGACAGTACTTCTATGCACAGGACGCAAATCAGATTCCCGATATCTATAAGATCATTGCAAAATATATCGGTGATATTGCAGGCAGAGATATAGATGTGCTGGATGCAAATCCCATGATAAGGGATGTTCTACCCCCATGGATCATCCTGGTGGATAACAGCTTTTCTATTGAGCCAGATATCAACTATGTCGATGAAACCGGTTACAGGATTCTGGAATGGAATCTAAGCTCTATTTTTATTGGGGAGATCTGGGAGGTCACTTTCCAGGTAAAGTCCACTAAGTTAGGGCAGGTACATACCAACGATCTTCACAACTCAAGAATCTCATATGTGGATTACTTTGACATGGAGTATGTTAGACTCTTTCCCGAATGCACAGCCATTGTTCTACCACCAAGACCTCTGCCTCCCAAACTGTATATCGACCTTCTTCCAAATGAGGATGATATCCTACTATACTGGGACAAATCTCCAACCCCAGGTATTGACCACTATCTCCTTTACCAAGCAGAAAGCCCCACAGGTTTTGATTTTTCCTCGCCATGGATAAATACGTCCGTGGATATTGATCCCCTGGATACACGTCCAAAACCGGGACCAGTGGGCAATCGCCTGTCCTGGAACCATACAAATGCTCAGGATCCCGCAACTCCTCAGTATTACTACTGCATAAGGGCTGTAAATATTCTGTATCAAACAAGCTTTACTTCAAGGACCGTTGGAAAATGGACCAAGACATTCCTCCAAGGTGTATCCACCTTCTCCTTACCCCTTGAGCCATTGGAGATTATGACACCCACTGCAGACTTCTTCCTCATGGACATGAACGCCGATTACATAAAATGGGTGAATCCCACCACGCATTTTTGGATGAAGCACGGGGAAGGTGAAGTAAACGATGTTCTATTGGAAGTTGGATCAGGGTACGAAGTGGCATTTCCCACTGCCACTGATTATACATTTTTAGGAATGCCTGGGGCCATGATAAGGCACAAAGATGGTGAATTTTCTGGCTTTGATTACAATTCAGATGCAAGGAGCCTGTGGGCCGTGGCAAGCCCTGCAACAGGGGATGTCATGCTTTCCTGGGACGAGCCTGATGATATGGATCCCAACGGCGGATACAATGTCTACTTCGCAACAACAAGAGATGGTTTTGATGATGGCACTGCCACATTTTTAACATTTGTTCCAGCTTCTGCAAGAAAAACAGTGACTCACTTTAATGCCGCGCAGCCTGGATCTCAGCATTATTATATGGTCGTACCTGTCAACGAAAGTGCAGGCGAGGGTGCAAGCACCTACAGTGTGGGCGTCTTTTGTGCCTTCTATCAGGCAGAATATGATACCCTCGCAATACCACTGAGAATTTCCATGGATTATAATGCGGACTGGTTCTGTGACAATATTCCTGATTGCGTGGGAATCAACTATTATGACATGGGCGAGCAGAGGTGGAATTGGCACTCCAAGAGAATGCCAGAGGGAGCCTACGATACAAACTTGGTGATGACAGAGGGCTATCAGATATCCACAGCAGCCGATACAAAATACACTTTTGTGGGTCATTGAGTTATTGTGTTGGGACTGTTTGGGGGTATCAAACCGATACTTTGCTTTAGGTTCTATTGAACCATCAGCATCTTCCCTGTTTCATCCCCGATGAACATCTGAT
>CP070751.1:1631033-1634553 GCA_020348445.1 Thermoplasmata archaeon | reverse complement strand
CAAGGTTGGATTGGAGTTATCCTCATAAAACGTATAGGAAGCAGTATTCGTGTTTCCGACATTATCCGTGGCAGTAAAGGTCACTGTGACATCGTTATTATCTGCTGCATCAATTTGATAATCAAACACCCAGCTTGTAACGGTACCTGTATTGCCTGGATCATCTCCAAAGGAGGTGTCATCAGTTACTGAAGCCATTCCCGAATCCCCGTCTGATGCTGTACCACTTATCGTATAAGGTTGTGTCGAACCCATCCCTGACCCATACACCCCTTGAGTCCCAGTACCGTACCCTGAATATAGATATTGACTACTTTCTGACTCTCCTATTATCGAAATGGCTGGATCTACAGCATCTTCAGTACAAGTGATTGTGTCTGATACTGAATTTCCCACATTGTCATAAATTGTCACTGTGATAGAACCAGAGGTATCATCAGTATTCAGGGTATATTGCCCAGTATATGGTGATTCAGTGTCCTCTGGAGGATCATCTACTCCAAAGGTACCAAAATCAATTCCTCGTACATCTGAATCACTATCAGCCCCTGTCGCGGTGAAAGTAATTGTTGCAGATGAATCAAAGGAATTCGAAAAATAAAAGGTATTACTGCCCGTTACTCCATACACTTCATCTGTATCACCCGATTCGGCATAAGCCGACATAGCATCAGAAAGAGTCGGACTTGTACTATCTTCTGTGCAGATTATCGTGTCTGAAGCATTATTCCCCACATTATCATGAATCGTTACTGTGATAATACCAGAGGTATCAGTGTCATCGATAGTATATTGGCCTGTGTATGGAGTACTGGTATCCTCAATAGGATTGTCGGCTCCAAAAATTCCGAAATCAATCCCTCTAATGTCTGCAAGCCCTGTGTCAGAGCCCGTAGCTGTAAATGTTATGGTAGCAGCAGAATCAAAGGAATTCGAGAAATATATTCTATTACTACCTGTTGTGCCAAATACCTCATCCGTATCGCCTGATT
The DNA here is from genome assembly GCA_020348445.1 of Thermoplasmata archaeon. Lineage (GTDB taxonomy): Archaea > Thermoplasmatota > Thermoplasmata. The sequence goes on along the minus strand of CP070751.1, from coordinate 1,633,561 downwards.
CAGCATAAGCTGACATGGCATCGGTGAGGGTTGGATTGGAGTTATCCTCAAAAAATGTATAGGAAGCTGTATTCGTATTTCCCACATTGTCCGTGGCAGTATAAGTCACTGTGACATCGTTATTGTCTGCTGCATCGATTTGATAATCAAATACCCAGTTAGTAACCGTGCCTGTATTGTCTGGATCATCTCCAAAGGAGGTATCGTCAGTTACAGATGCCATTCCAGAAACTCCGTCTGACGCAGTACCACTTATCGTATAAGCTTGAATCGAACCCATCCCTGACCCATACACTCCTTGAATCCCAGTCCCATAGTCTGAATAAAGATATGGGCTGCTTTCTGATTCACCTGTGATACTGATACTTGGACTGGCTCCATCCTCTGTACAGGAGATCGTGTCAGAAGCCGAATTACCCACATTGTCATAAATCGTCACCGTGATAGAACCAGGATTATCATCAGTATTCAGGGTATATTGGCCAGTATAGGGAGCACTGGTGTCCTCGGGAGGATTATCAATCCCAAAAGTACCAAAATCAATCCCACGGACACCTGCGAGTCCTGTATCAGAACCAGTAGCTGTAAATGTTATGGTAGCATCGGAATCAAAGATAGTCGAGAAGTAAAAAGTATTGCTAATTATTACACCATATACCTCATCCGTATCGCCTGACTCAGCATAATCCGACATGGCATCGGTCAGGGTTGGATTGGAATTATCCTCAAAAAATGTATAGGACACTGTATTAGTGTTTCCGACATTATCCGTGGCAGTAAAGCTCACTGTGACATCGTTATTGTCTGCTGCATCAATTTGATAATCAAATACCCAATTAGTAACCGTACCTGTATTGCTTGGATCATCTCCAAAGGTTGTATCATCGGTTACGGAGAGCATATCCGAACCAGCATCCGACGCTGTACCACTTATTGTATAAGTTTGAGTCGACCCCATCCCTGAACCATAAACACCTTGAGTCCCATCTCCATATCCAGAATAGAGATATTGGCTACTCTCTGATTCACCTGTGACACTGATCGTTGGACTGCTTACATCCTCCGTACAGGTGATTGTACCAGAGACATTATTCCCCACATTGTCATAAATCGTCACCGTGATAGAACCAGAGGTATCAGCGTTATCTATGGTATAATCACCAGTGAATGGGGTACTGGGATCCTCGGCAGGATTATCAGCCCCAAAGATACCGAAATCAATCCCTCTAATGTCCGCAAACCCTGTGTCAGAGCCCGTAGCTGTAAATGTTATGGTAGCAGCAGAATCAAAGGAATTAGAGAAGTAAAATACATTGCTATCTATTACTCCATACACCTCATCCGTATCACCCGATTCAGCATAAGCCGACATGGCATCACTTAGAGTGGGGTTTGCATTGTCTTCATAAAATGTATAAGACGCTGTATTCGTGTTCCCGACATTATCCGTGGCAGTAAAAGTCACTGTGACATCATTATTGTCTGCTGCATCGATTTGATAATCAAATACCCAATTAGTAACCGTACCTGTATTGCTTGGATCATCTCCAAAGGAGGTATCATCAGTTATGGAGAGCAGGTCGGAGTCAGCATCTGACGCGGTGCCACTTATTGTGTAAGTATGAGTCGACCCCATCCCTGACCCATAAACTCCTTGAACCCCAGTCCCATACCCTGAATAGAGATATTGGCTACTTTCTGATTCACCCGTGACGCTGATAGTTGGATTATCTCCATCCTCCGTACAGGTGATCGTACCAGAGGCCGAATTCCCCACATTGTCATAAATCGTCACCGTGATAGAACCCGGATTATCATCAGTATTCAAGGTATATTGCCCAGTATAGGGAGCACTGGTGTCCTCATCAGGATTATCTCCTCCAAAAACACCAAAATCAATTCCCCGTACACCTGAATCACTATCTGTCCCTGTTGCGGTGAATGTAATTGTTGCAGGTGAATTAAAGGAATCAGAGAAATAAAAGGTATTACTACCTATTACACCATACACTTCATCCGTATCACCCGATTCGGCATAATCTGACATTGCATCGTCCAAGATCGGATCTGCGTTATCCCATCCAAGATCTGGAAGATTAGAGTTTAAACTTGGTTCAATGTAAACTTGCGTTCCATAAGCGTTCCCTGTACCCTCGACCGCATTGCTGACATTTATATCATTTCTTGTGATACTTGTCCCAGGACTGGGATCTTCTGGTTTGCTTACTGCTAAGTTTGTTGTTGAACCATAAGCTGTTGGATTACCAGTATATCCTACAATCACTTCACCTGCATATGTTTTCCCAGTGTAATTCCAAACGGCAGTAATCGTAATTGTGATTTCATCAAATGTCCCATTATTATTATCCCAAAATCGCGTCCCATCATCATATTCATAATCTGTAATTACTATATCTGTGATTTTCACTCTATCTACATCAACTTCGGTAGTTGTTGAAGTTAATGATCCATTCAAAGGACTACCATCCCCACCTAATTCCACATAAGGATAATAGGTATAGTTTCCC
>CP070751.1:1627382-1630933 GCA_020348445.1 Thermoplasmata archaeon | reverse complement strand
CCAGGCTCTCTGCATATGGATGTGCGCCACCGATGATGAAGGAGGTGAAGCGTTCGGGAGCGATCTTGGCGAGGTGGAAGGCGATCCATCCTCCGCTTGAATAACCTAGGAAGTGGGCTTTGCCGATGTTCAGATGGTCCAGCACAGTGATCACATCTTCGGCCATCAAGTCCATCTCATAGGCTTCTGGATCGTCAGGAATGTCGCTTTTACCATGCCCCCTGGCGTCAATTAGTATGAGCCTGTAGTCTTCCTTCAAAGGTTCAATGTAGCCGAAATCCCTCCAGTATTCTAGTGAATTGGACCATCCGTGCTGTAGAACCAGTGGAGGACCTTTCCCCTCTATTTCGTAGTAGATTCTCACCCCGTTATTCTCTACATATGGCATACCCTTACTCAGGTAGAATTATGGTAAAGTTGGGATAAGAGTTAGGGATAAAGAAAGAGTTCAACTGGAATATTGGTGGGATTCCGACATTATCTAGGTATATTTCACATATGACAATATTGGTATCTTCACCTCTGAATAAATCGTTAAATAGAGATCCTTCTCAGCAGAGATCATGAAAGTTGATTCTGGTTATGCTGATGTCAATGGAACAACATTAAATTTTGAAGTAGCTGGAACAGGTCATCCTCTGGTTCTAATTCATGGATTCGGAGGTAATCTGAAAATGTGGGATGACCAGTTCAGTCAGTTTGCTTTGCATTACAAGGTGATTAGATACGATGTTCGAGGATTCGGAAAGTCAGCGATACCCGTAGAAGGCGAGTCATACAGACACGAAGAGGATTTGAAGGCTCTGCTCGAACATCTAGATATTAACAAGGCTTCCCTTATTGGCCAATCTATGGGTGGAGGCATCGCCATTGATTTCGCCATAGCCTATCCAGAGTCGACTCATTCGCTAGTTCTAGTTGACTCCAGTTTAGGCGGACATAGGAGGTCTAAGGATTATAACGACCTCATGACTGAGATGTTTTCAAAGGGGAGAGAAGAAGGTCCAGAGGCTGTGCTGGAGATCTTGCTATCCAGTGCGTTGCTTGAAGCAGCCTCCGAAAAGCCTACGGTTATCTCACGATTCAAACGGATCATGTCCACTTACTCAGGATGGCATTTGGTCAACGAAGACCCCCAACGTGTTCTCCCTATTCCAGCTATACGACAGCTGGACAAGATAGTTTTCCCAACCCTCATCATCGTCGGTGAACGTGACATGCCCCATTTCCATGGTATAGCCGATGTCCTTGAGGAGGGTATTCCCAATTCTCATAAAGTAACGCTGGAGGGTGTAGGGCATGTATCCAACATGGAAGACCCAGAATCTTTCAATAAAGAAGTACTCTCATTCCTTGAATCCCTCAGGTGAAAGATTAATTACAATAGCCTCTCTAAGAACCTCTATTTCTCCTCCTTTCAATGAAACAACCTCTGGATCTATACTCTCATCTATATACGTGATAGAAGAGCACCAGATCACTGGGTTCCCTGCCATTCATGCTGCAATATGGCGAATAGAAGAGTATCACAGAATTCACCATGGAACATCATGTATTCCCTCCTTTTCCCCTCCAGGGTCATGCCTATCTTCTCAAGCACCCTAATAGACGCAACATTATCTGGGTGACAATCCGCATAGATCCGGTGGACATCCATCTCGGTGAATCCAAACCTCACTAGAGCTTTAGCGGCTTCGGTGGCATATCCGTGCCCCCAATATTCTCTGGTGAGGATGTATCCGACGTGTGCCTCGATCTTGGAGGTCTTGTTTATCCTACACGCACCGATGAGCCTTCCATCCTCTCTCAGTTCTATCCCAAGCTCGATGTCCGTCCTTGGCTCCTCTTTTTGTCGGCTTATTGCTCTGTCTAGGAAGTTCTTCGTGTCTTCCATAGTATTTGGCCCAAAGGGCATGTACCTGACTACTTCTGGATCGCTGGCATAATCATGGACTGCTTGGAGGTCTTCTTGTGTGAGCTCTCTAAGTTTCAGCCTCTGAGTGTGGATCTGCATTATGGTATCTAACGAGAATATCCCTATTTTCAGTTTCTATTCGTCATTAACCTGAATGGACTGACCAACCAAGTGATCGATATTCAATTTATGTTCCTATGCACATCCATATTTCTACAGAAAGGAGCGAAAGATATGCCCTGGTATGGTTCGCATTCATATTTGAATGAGTACATCAGCGAGAAAAAATGTAAGAAGATTTTAGAGATTGGGGTTTATAATGGCGAGAATGCGAAAAGCATGGTTGAAACCGCTATCCAGAATGTTCCACCACAGGAGGTAGAGTATTACGGATTCGACTTCTTTTCATATCATAGTTCAGACCTAGTTGGGCGGAAGTTGGGGAAGACCGGATGCAAGTTCAGACTTTTCGAAGGCAATACTTTAGACACGCTTCCTGAAGCTGTCAAGACCTTACCCGATATGGATTTGATCTTCATCGATGGAGGCAAGTCTTTTGCAGTGGCTGAGAGTGATTGGGAGAACTCTAAGTTCCTCATGCATGATGGGACGGGAGTTTTCGTTCATAATGTTGGTTTTTCGGGCGTACGTAGGATGGTTGAAAATATCCCCAGAGATAAGTATCAGGTTAAGATATTCCATGCCCCATCAGAGGGTTCAGTAGCCCTAATCAAGAAAAAAACGAATTGACTCTGCATACAGATGTGAGGATAAAATTATGGATTGGACTGTCCAAAACGCGTCTTAACTCTCTTTCTTGATACACCTCAGATGCTGATTCTATTGCACTGATATTTTTGATAAGTTATCATTTAGAATCTTCCCCTGCAGAAGAGACATTTTCTAGGTGTTTTTCAGCAATCATCCGATTACACAGGTTATTTATGGATATAGGTCTATATAAAGATCGTGATGATCAAAACATTGATGAAATAAGGAGATTAGGTCTTGAGTTCAGGGTGTTCTGTGTGCTCGATCATCACATTTTATTTGTCTTCCAGATGTCCTGCAAACTGATACTCAGTCTTCTGGATGCCAAGTTCAGGATGTTCTTCTGCGTATTTCATAACCTCATCGTATAGGTACTCAAATTCGGTAAATACACGAGGAGCTTTGCCTTTCTCTCTCAATTCATACACGTACGGTGCTATTTTTTCCCAGTGGCGTTTCACTCCACCACCGATTAATAATGCGATGAATTTTATGTCTAGGAGATTCTCTCTGACTAGGACGCCTAGTCCCTCAAGATATTGTCCCCACATGCGAACCTTTTTACTTGTCTCTGGGTCTAGAAAAAAAAAGATTCGCAAAGTCTTTTACACTGGCTATTTCTAGTTGTCCAAATAATATTATGGATTCAGTCATGCTTGGTTGGCTCCATTGGCCTATCACCTGCATGAAGGTATACGGGTTGAACCGTACAAACATACAGAGTTGAAGAGTTGTACGGTTGAATCTACAGAGTTATATTTGAGCATTAGGTCGTCAATGGTTTGACTATCGATTCAGCATACTCATCGAATTGATCACTTCTTATCCTAAACACAAAATAATTTACTCCTGTTTCTTCACGAAA
>CP070751.1:1623672-1627282 GCA_020348445.1 Thermoplasmata archaeon | reverse complement strand
AGTGGAAAGATTGTTGGTGTTGTTCGTTTTGGATCTCCTACTATCAACAGTAAACCAAGAAATGAGTACTTTGGTGAAATTCTTCCTCTTGCTCACATTAACAAGCATTTTGTTATGGGTTTCAATATTGTACCAACTCAACCATTTGGATTCAATTACTTAGGTGGTAAACTTCTAGCATTATTAGCATCATCAAATGAATTGAAGCGGCAGTTTGATGATAAGTATGGTACAGATCTTACGTGCTTTGAAACAACTTCATTGTATGGTACAACTAAAGGTGTTTCCATGTATGACGGTCTCAAACCTTATATGAGACATATTGGTGATACCGAAAGTAAATTTCTACCACTCTTTCATGACGATTATTTCAGAGAGATGTTCTGGTGGTTTAACAATAATGCCAACGGTGGAGAAAGACTCATCTCTGCAGACAAGTCCTCAAAGAAACTAAAGATTCAGACTAAGATGATTTCTATCATCAAGAACTCTTTGAAGGATAAAGATAAACTAAAACAATTCAACGATTGTATTGAACACGCAAAATCTCTTACTGAAAAGAAGAGGTATTACATTTCTAACTTCGGGTATGAACCTGATGAAGTCATCGCTTGGTGGAAGAAGAAAGCAACCAAGAGATATGAAAAATTAAAATCTCAAGGACGTGTTAGAACCGAACTTGAACTTTGGAAACCCGGAAAGGATTTGGAGATTATTCGATGACTTGTGAAGTGACTCTCTTCAAGGCGGGAAAAGTCTTTAAAGAGACTGTAATTGCACGGGACTATCAAGATGCTAGGGAAGTTGCCTTAGCAAGAAATCCTGGAGCAACAATTGTTAGTGTAACTGCGGTATTTAAATAATGGAACTCAAAGACTGGTTGAACTCAATTAACATGACGAAGAAGAATCTTATTGAAGATGATCCTTCAGTAATTAAAGACTATCCACCATACATTGTTAACAGGTGCTTCTCTGGGCATTTGGATTGTATCTTTTATGCAAATGAAATGAACATTCACAACGCACTTCCCAAAGATATGCAATATTCATTTTATCTAAATAGTCTGAGGAAAAAGAAGAGATTCTCTCCCTGGATCCGAAAAGATAAGGTTAGTGATCTTGAGTGCGTAAAGAAGTACTATTCATATAGTGATCAGAAAGCATTGCAGGCATTGAAGATTTTATCAAAAGAGCAAATCAAATTTATTAAATCAAAACTTGAGACTGGTGGCACATGAACAACCAAACTATGGAACCGCAAGTAAATTGGAATCCCTCCATGATGGTGGAGGTTTCTCTGAATGAACCAGACGATTTCTTGAAGGTTCGTGAGACGCTAACCCGAATCGGTGTTGCTTCTAGAAAAGAAAAGAAGTTATACCAGAGCGCACATATTTTACATAAGCAAGGTAAGTATTATATTACTCACTTTAAGGAACTATTCGCACTTGATGGTAAACGTGCAAACATTACCGTCAATGATATGCAGAGAAGAAATAGAATTATTCGACTTCTATCTGACTGGGGACTCATTACGGTCTTAGTTGATGAGCAGATCCTTGACATTGCGCCACTCAATCAGATCAAGGTTATTGCTTACAAAGAGAAGAGTGAATGGCAATTGGAGCAAAAGTATAATATTGGTTCCAAGAAAAAGAAACCAGAAGAGTCATAAATACTGATGCGATCTTTCGTGCGGTCGCTTCAAAAGTCGGAACACCCAAAGAGGTACGGTTTTCACCGTATCTCTTTTTTCATGGTTATGTTATAAATATGTTTGGATGCCTTCGGGGTCCACACAATCAAATCTCGCTTTTCAAGGAGAAGTAAAATGGGTAACCTCACACGCTACACAGCGACAGATCTTCCTGCGCTCATTGAACGTATAAATAAATACAGTATAGGAATGGATGAAACATTCGATAGACTGTTTAAGCAGCACGAAACGTCATCGAATTATCCGCCATACAACCTAATTCAAGTTAGCAATGTAGAGTCTCTGCTTGAGTTAGCACTCGCAGGATTTAAAAAGGAAGAAATCAATGTCTACACACAAGACGGAAAACTTTTTGTCGAAGGACAAAAGGAGGATGTTGAGTCCAGCACAAATTACCTCCATAGAGGCATGGCTCAACGAAGTTTCACGAGAGCATGGACCCTCAGCGACGAAACGGAAGTTGGATCAGTTACTTTTGAGGATGGGTTACTAAGCGTCGTCCTTAAAAAAGTTGTCCCAGAGCATCATCAAAGAAAGACATATCTTTGATTGCTGACCATATTGTGCTGCAACGGATACAGAAATGTATCAATGTGATACACTATAATCTAAATAGTTTCGTACTCTGGAGGAGGATATATGAACTTCACCACCGCTACACTACTAATTGGATCAGTAATGTCTCTTTTTAGTTGGTTCGCGCTGTCGCCAGTCTTACCATGACACATCCTGACTAAATAAAAACTGAATATCGTCGTCGCTGACGGGGAGGTAACTGGCAAAATCCAGTTGACGCCTCCCTTTTTTATTGGTATAATGATTTGGAGATTGGAATTAAAATGACTGTAAAAGTAGCATTGCTGAAATCTGGAGAGGAAGTGATTGCTGACATTAAAGAGATGCAAGTTGAGTCCCGTGTCTTGGGATATAATCTGCGTCTCCCATACATTGTCAACTTCAGTAACCCAGTGGTTGCGGATGGAAAAACTACCGCTGATATTCAGTTCACTCCCTGGATGCCTGTCTCTAAAGATAAGACAATTCCAATCCCTGCTGATTGGGTTGTCACTATTGTTGAACCTGTTGATAAAGTGATGGACATGTACGTTACTAACGTTTTGGAGAAGAGTGATGATTAAAGTAGTAGTGTTGGTTAGTGGTGTAAATCTCATCTCAACAATTGATGAAGTTGGATCTGAGTTGGGAGAACCCGATTGTAAACTAACGAAACCATTTTTGATTTGTGAAGGTAACATGCTGGAACCATGGTTATCAGATGTGACCAGTGCTGATACCTTCATGATGTCATCGGACAAGATCTTGACTTTGACAGATCCTCGTCCTACAATCCTTGAAAAATACGAAACCCTCATCAAATAATGCGCTGGTACACGAACGTAAAACTCATCGGAAACAGCATCTACGTCCGTGGATATGAGAATGGAGAACGGTACAAAGATAAGATCGAATATCGCCCCACACTGTTTCTGAACAGTGATGCTCCCACAGAATATAAAACTCTAGATGGATCATACGTAAAAGAAATTCAACCAGGCAAGATCAAAGAAACCAGGGACTTCATCAAACAATATAAAGACATTGATGGGTTTACCATTCATGGTAATGACAACTCCATCTATCAGTATATTTCTGATACTTACCCTGAAGATGATATCAAGTTTGACATCAATGAGATCAAGTTGCTGACTCTTGATATTGAGGTTGCATCTGAGTATGGATTCCCAGATCCCAAAAACTGTGCAGAAGAAATTCTTCTAATTACAGTTCAAGACTATTCCACTAAGGAGATCATTTGTTGGGGATCTCGCCCCTTTGATAAAAAGTTTCCAAAGTATAGGTACATCAAGTGTGCTGATGAGCAAGCACTACT
>CP070751.1:1619869-1623572 GCA_020348445.1 Thermoplasmata archaeon | reverse complement strand
GAGGGGCATATTCAGGATTAACAAGAAGCCTGTCAAGATCTGTCTCAAGCCTTACGCCTGTAACCTGACCTCTTGATTGCGTGAAATAGAAAATCATCAAGTCGTGTTCTGGGAATGCCCAGGCCCACGTACCGTCTGAACCGCTGTGGCCGAAAACCTGTAACTGCCCGTCTGAAGATATATTGAGAACTGACATCTGACCATAATAGACCTCTGTGAATGGAAAGCCGGTCACTGCCGGCATGTCAGAATCAAGGCTTGTCATAATGGAAACCGGTGTAAGGATCCGATCGATTGCATCCTCTGATAAAATTTTATCTCCATTATGAGTTCCGCCATTCATAAGCATGGATATGAATCTGGTATAGTCCATTGGTGTGCTGTATAGGCTCTGCGAGCCCCAAGCAAATGGATAGAATGGCTCTCCCGGCATCCACCACTTTTCCCATGAGCCCGGAGTTCCTATATAAAGGCTGGTAAACCTGTCCAAAGGAGCCTCCAGTTCAGTGATATAAAAAGTGTCGTTCATATCGAGAGGGTTGAGTAGTCTTTCTCTTACAAATATGTCCAGTGTAACACCCGAGACAACCTCAATAACTGCACCCAATGCTTCTGAACCAGCATCACTGTACCAGAATTTGCTTCCAGGCGTGAATTCAGGTCCTTTCTCGCCGATTGAATTTCCAATTGAATAGAGATCATCAAATTCGTCAAGGCTAGTTAATGTTGACAAGGGCAGGCCGCTTCGATGCGTGAGGAGCTGTTCGATTGTAATGCCACCAGATTTCCTATTGTTAAAGCCAGGTAGATACTGTGAGACCTTATCATCAAGTCTTAATCTACCTTCATCAATCAGTATCTGGGCACTTGCCCCAGTCAGCATCTTCGTCATCGATCTGATGTTAAATATAGTGTTGTGCTCCATCGGCTTTAGCTCTTCACGATCCATCCATCCATAGGCCTCGTGCATGATTATATATCCGTTCTTAATTACGAGAAATTCGGCACCGACAATATTACCACTTTCAAAATGTCCATGGATAGTGGCTGAGAGCCCCTCGAGTGCATCCGCAGGTATTCCGTGGATTTCAGGATCAGCTTGAGGAAAACAAGGATCCTCTTGTGCAAGGACTAAATCCTCAACAAGGTGATGCATATCATTACTAACTACTGAATTAAAGTCAGGAAACTCGTAATCACGATGGGACAATAACCAGCTCTTACCTAGAGGTTCAATGAAAGCTCTTGCCTCTTCATATGTCGCAGAATATGCGGAAACTGAAACGACAATTACAGCCAGGGATGTTATCAATTCCTTCTTCCGGGATTTCCCGTTTAGCTTCATAAACAGCATTTCTGCACGCTTGGAAATTTCTCCTGAGACACTCCTGTTCAATTCAATCTCTATCATACCAAAAAAATCATCGTAATTTCAATAACTTTCTGGCAGATTCACCTTGGCACCTAGCATTAAACACAAGAAAAGCCACGTATCCCAAGATTGCCGAAGATTGTTTCGTATCAGTATTTTAAATATTGTCGGTTAGGTACTTACCGCCTTGATGACGCCCAAAATGAACAGTATGATGAGAATAAGGGCGAAGATCATAAAAACAATACGGTATTTTCTTCTAACCTCCTGCAGCTGATGACTTCCTTCCAAGACTTCGTTCTGTAGATCTTCCAGATAGATTCTGATCTGACTGATCGCAAAGAACTGAGCGATCTTTTGAGCCCCGTAAATAAAGAAAAGGACCAACAGGCAAATCACTGCGAAGAAGACCGGGTGATTGATGCGATACGTTCCCTGGTCGTTGTCAATCAGTGTGTTTAGGGCAAAGGTCAAGAACAAACACGAAAAAGCTCCTATCCACATCCAAGCTTCATAATGTCTCCGGTACACTTTCAATTTCCTATTGATGGCTGTCATAAGATCGACCTGGACGCGATTGATCTGCCAAATGTAGCTCAGCAAAAACACGCCATAACCGAAGCAGGATGAACATAGGATGAACATGGGGATCAGCACTGTCAACATGACTGTATTAGACCTGTATCCATATAGGTCAAATCCGATGAGAATCATTGCCGCCAGCTGGACTGCCATGTAGACAAGAATGTTTAAGTTCAGACGAAGGGTGGCTTTACCCACCTTGGGTTTCAGGAAGGCTTCTAATTCAGACCGTTCAAATCTTCGATTTTTCAGAATTTCCTGATTTCCTTCATTCCAGATCCTTATGAGATCACCGTTTTCCATGTTCAAACCCTCATGCAAGTAGTTCTTTAAGCTTTTTCTTTATCCGAACCAGTCTCACACTAACGTTGGATTCTGAGATTCCGATGAATCCGGAGATTTCCCCGTAGTTGAACTGCTCCAGATACAGTAATATGATCGCACGGTCGAGTGCTCGTAGTTGGTTTATGGCCTCATATAGTCTGCTTATCCTTCCATGTTTCTCCTGGACAGCAACCTCAACAAGGATATCTCCGTGATGATCTTTCAGGTTCTCGGTTCGCACCCTGCACCGGTTCCGTCGTGAGTTGAGCAGGGCTGTATTGAGGGCCACCTTGTACATCCAGGTGGTAAATTTGGAATCGCCCCGAAACGATTGATAGGATTTCCATAGCTGATAGACGATCTCCTGACTCAGGTCCTTACGATCATCCATGTTTCTCGCGTATATACCGCAGATCTTATGGACGATGTCCTGATTCTGCTCTATGAGCTCAAGAAACCTGTTTTTTCTGGCTATATCGACCATATCTTATAGCTCCCAATTCATATTATTAGTTGCAGAACTGGTGTCAAAACTACAACATTTTTAAAAATATTTTTTCTCACCGTATACTTAATCCGATTACACATAGAAAATTCTGAAAAAAATCTGTATTTGCTCAAAAAATCAACATTTATTCAGACTCGATATAGGCAAAATTGGGATTTGTGGAGACATTTTAGAGACATAATGTCACCTGAAAAATCAGGGGGTTTTTCAGCTCTTGAAAGAGGTGACTTTTCGAAGAATTATGGCATTTTGCAACTTTCTCTGAGATCGACAATTTCATCAGGCCTTAACAGCTTTTTTCCTTTGTCCGAATACGCAGTGCACCTCCATGGTGATGTCTATAATCATTACCTGGTAAATAAAAAATATTCAATTGGAGGTGTACTATTATGAAAACTTATTTTGGTGTAGATTATCCGCTAAGAAGTGTAGAAGTCTTGGGCTACCGACTTTGCTTCCAAGAGGAGATTGTTAGAGACGAATTTACCTGCAAGCGACAGGAACTCGGATTTCCCAAGTAGTTTGTGACAAATGAACAGGATTTTGATAATATAGAGTCTATGGAATCCACTCAAGTCAATCTGTACCACCTGAGCTACATATTGAGCATAAGTCAGGTGGTTCGGGGATGGCAAATGTGATGAGTAACATGGTTGTTGTTTATGAGTCGAACGAGCCGTTTTGGGCCGAAGGGCTGATGAAAGCGCTGCGAGAGGAAGGTTTTCATCCAGAGTTAGCCGATGATGCCGGTACGGCGTACTATGGCATGGACAACAAGAACCCTGGCGTAGTTGGAATGCCTCAAGGCAGGATGAAAGTTTCTGTAGTTGTGCCGAGTCAAGAGGAGGCTGCTGCCCGGTCGTTTCTGCAAAAAAGAGATGAGCAGTCCGGCAGTAGTGTGGCTGAGCTGACGGGCG
>CP070751.1:1616041-1619769 GCA_020348445.1 Thermoplasmata archaeon | reverse complement strand
GCCACAGCCAATCCAGTTGACTCCCTGCGGTATGAATAATAGATTATTCTGCTTTCAATGTCTTGAATTCATAGGAAGTGATGGAAGATTTCTAGGACTTAGTGAATTTGATCAAAACAGACTAAATGTATCCATTTCTGTATGCGGTATTATCCAATTTTATAATCCAGTCTTAAGCTTCTGTTTTGCATGATAATGCAGTTCCAAAGCAATTTTGGAATCAATACTCACCATTTCCTTTGATATTCACTGTTTTTCTTTAAAGATCCAAGGACAAGTATCTCTGATCGTTAGATTGTTAGAGAAAAGAAACGCATACCAAAGGAAATAGTGACATGCTGAATCCTGAAATGCTTTGGAAGTGCCACACTGCGCAAGACAACCGTCTAAGATTGGATTGCACATCGACAAAATCCAGACTTTTCTCTTTCATGAGGTTGATATGGGGAATTTTTATTTCTGTTCGAGCACGGACATTAACTGTTAATAGATGATACATTGTATGTTTCATAGTGTAAGAAAACCCCAAGAAGATGAAATTGGCATGTTTATTGCTGATTAGGATATGAAATGTAGGTTGAAACTAAATAACAAGAGGTGAAGTTTGAATGCAGAGAATGAAAATAAGGATGAAATACGAGTAGACACAATTCCGAATATTTTTTTTCAAAAAATGACATGGGTAATATTGAATAAATTAATTCCATTAATCAGAATTACATCTTGACCGGCAAAGGAGGAAATCTATGTTAAAAGCCAGAAGCTGTCTGCTGACAATCCTGATGTTTGTATTTACTTGTTATCCGGCATATTCTGTAGCACTTGATGAAGAGGATAACAAGACGCCCAATAAAATTCCGAAGATCAACTCTCCTGTAAAAATTGATGGCGTTCTTGACGAAACTGTCTGGGATAACGCTCTTAAGTTTCAACTTAACTATGAAATCAGCCCAAGAGATAATGTCCCACCTCCGGTGAAAACTGAAGTAATGTTAACCTATGATAAGTCAAATTTTTATATTGCCTTTCGAGCCTTCGATCCTGACCCGTCACAGATTCGAGCCAGACTTAAAGACCGTGATAGAGAAACCGGGGATGATTGGGTGGCAGTGGAGCTTGATACATTCAATACCGAAAGAGATGTAATCGTATTATTGGCTAATCCTCTTGGTATACAAATGGATTGGATTCAGCTTGGCGCTGAAGTTGAGATGGGCTGGGATATCATTTGGGATACGGCCGGAGTAATAACCGATTGGGGATATTCGGTAGAATTTGCCGTACCGTTCTCTTCACTTCGTTTCCAGCGAATTAAAAGCACTCAAATATGGGGCTTCAATGCCATTCGGCTGTATCCTCGTGATGTGCGGCATCAAATATGGAACATTCCCTATGACAGAAACAACAACTGCCGATTTTGCCAGTATGTGAAAATCGAAGGCTTCGAGGGAGTGTCTCCCGGCCGAAATATTGAGATTAATCCGACCCTGACCGCACTCACCACGCAGGCTCGCGACAACTTCCCGGAAGGTAATTTCGCTTCCCGCGACAAAGAGATTGATGCGGGAATCAACGCCAGATGGAGCATTATGCCGAACATGACCTTAAGTGGAACCGTCAATCCGGATTTTTCACAGGTAGAGGCTGATTCTCTTCAATTGGACATCAACCAGCCGTTTGCGCTTTTCTTCCAGGAAAGAAGACCTTTTTTCACTGAAGGCGTGGATTATTTTAATTCCCAACTAAATGTTGTCTACACCAGAACCATGCGGGATCCGAACTGGGGCATGAAATTAACCGGAAAGCAAGGATTAAATGCCATCGGCGCCTTTGTAGTCCGGGACAATGTAACAAACTTAATTTTCCCCGGCAGCCAGAGTTCCAATTCGACATCTCTGTCCAGCGAAAACACGTCGTCGGTATTCAGATACCGAAGGGACATCTGGAACAATTCCAGAATCGGAGTGATAGTAACTAACAGGGAAGGCGGCGATTATTTCAACCGGGTGATCGGTTTCGACGGCAATTTCAGGTTGTCGAGGAAAGACCGTATTGACGCTCAATGGCTGGGTTCTTCAACCAGCTATCCCGACCATATTGCCGAATCATTCGGACAGCCTCAGGATAAATTCGGTGATGCAGCGGTGACCGCAGCTTATACACACGGCACCCGAAACTTTGTTTTCGAACTGAATTATGCAAACCTCGGAGAAAATTTCCGGGCCGATCTTGGCTTCATTCCGCAGGTCGGTTACCGGAATTATGGCACCCGGGCTATTTACACCTGGATCAATAGTGAGAATAGTTGGTGGTCAAACCTTCGTCTGTTGGGATATGCCGTTTATACCGAAGACAATGAAGGTCATTTGTTGAATAAAGAGTTCGGCAGTTCATTCATGTATAATGGCATTTATCAGACATCTTTTTTTGTCGGGACAATACATTCAAGCCAGCATTACAATGGTTTGACTTTTAATCTGAAACAATACGACTTAAGGTTCAACGTTGATCACAGTGGCGCTCTTTCGCTGGGATTTGTCGCCACGATAGGCGATCGAATCGATTACGCCAATACCAGAAAAGGCAGCAGAATACTACTAAGTCCTGCGGCTAATCTGAATCTTGGCAGGCATTTCCAGATGAACTTTGCGCATAACTATGAGAAGATGAGAGTGGAAGGGGCACATCTCTACACAGCCAATATCAGCCAGGCAACGCTAATTTATCAATTCAATCCAAAAGCATTTATTCGCTCAATAATTCAATACACCAATTATGATTACAACCCCGCCAACTATACTTTTGCTGTGGATGAAGAATACAAACAATTATCATCCCAGTTGCTTTTTTCATACAAAATCAATCCCCGAACGGTTTTATTCCTGGGATATGCGGACAACTATTTCGGGGAGCAAGAATTCAGTTTAAGCCAAAAAGATTACACCTTTTTTGTCAAAATCGGGTATGCCTGGGTATTATGATATGGAATATATAACATAAGATAACAGAAGATAGGATATGATACAAAAATTGATTTCTGTTGGATTGATAATTTTCATCTTCTTCTTTGTTAGCTATTGTACTCGACAAAAAGATTTCTCCTTATTGTCGGGATCTTATTTTGGCCAGAAAGTCCCTGGGATAATACATGAGGTTTTTGAGCCGCAAATTGTATCTGCCGGCCTTGATGAATTGAATTCCGTCTTCTCACCTGACAGAAGAGAGTTTTATTTCTGTATTCGGAATTCTACGGGAGCTGTCTCCATATGTCTCGCCTGGCGATTGCTTCCTTATTTTTGGCTCCAATCGTCTGAAGGCTTCGGTTCAGACGATTTGTATATCAGTTTTAAAGACAAAGATAGCTACTGGATGAAAGCTAAAAATATGGGTGAAAGTTGAAGTTGTTGAATTAGGTTAATAAATGATATATGCATGTTTCATAGTGTAAGAGTACCCCAAGAGGATGAAATTGGCATGTTATTTGCTGCTCTGTATGCTGAAATCAAAGTAGAGTGAGAGGGATGATTTAATGTGATGAAAACGGGGAAAGTAGGTCTTATGCTTAAATAATATTCGAAATTCCTGAGAGGTCATATTGGGATATGTTTGCTCTTGAAATTAGGGAAAGGAGCTTCCATTACTTGTTTTTGATACTGTTCTAAGGAGGACCATCATGATAATGAATCATATCAAGATCGCACTGAGGAATATCAAACGGCAGAAAGTAT
>CP070751.1:1612208-1615941 GCA_020348445.1 Thermoplasmata archaeon | reverse complement strand
GGGTGGTTGTAATATGTATCAACCTGCTCCCCCTCCCAAGTGAGCTTAGCCCCGATCTCCAATATCTTTTCCTCTATATCTTTTAGATTCCTAGCATAAGCCTTGGCTTCGATTTCAATGGGCATAATCTTACTCACCAAACAAGATTTCAATGCAAGTATCATTCCTGGACGTGCTTTTTCACCACTTCCCAGAACTCCCTATTGCTCACCCTTCCCTTCTGCTCCCCGATTGCCTTAATCTCTCTCAGTATGTCGCAAACCTCCTCCTCCGAGGCTTCTATTCCCTTTTCCTTGAGTCTGTCTTTTACCACTGTTTTTCCGCTGTGCTTGCCCAGGACCAGCCTTCTTTTGTTACCTACCAGGGCCGGAGGGATGGCCTCGTAGGTCATGGGACATTCAAGTGTTGCTGCTACATGTATTCCCGATTCATGGGAGAATGCGTGCTTTCCAACAAGTGGTTTGTTCTTGGAGAGCTTTATCCCTGAGAGCCTCTCCACGAGATCTGACATGTCTTTAAAACATTCTGTATTTATCCCTAAGTCCTTATCGTAAAGGACCTTCATAGCCACCACAAACTCCTCTAGTGCGAGATTTCCGCCCCTTTCTCCAATGCCGTTAACCGTGGTGGCCACAGCTGAGGCCCCGCACTGCACCCCTACCAAGGCATTTGCCAAAGCCAGTCCAAAGTCATTGTGAAGATGAATTGAAAATGGAGTCTTAATACTCTGAGAAACCTTTGTAGCAAGATTCTTCATGCCTTCAGGTGAGATGCAGCCAACTGTATCTGTTAAGCCTATTCTATCTGCACCATGCTCCTCGGCTATTCGATTTATCTTTTCAAGGAAACTGTATTCTGTTCTCGTGCTATCCTCGGTGCTGAAACTGGTTTTAAGGCCG
The DNA here is from genome assembly GCA_020348445.1 of Thermoplasmata archaeon. GTDB lineage: Archaea > Thermoplasmatota > Thermoplasmata. The sequence continues at coordinate 1,615,042 of CP070751.1, read as the reverse complement.
TGGTCCTTTGCATATTGGACAAGAGTACCTGTATTTTCAAGAACCTCTTCCTCAGTCATCCTGAGCTTGTACTTGAGATGGAGTGGAGAAGATGCAATAAACAATAGAATCATGTCAATATCGCAGTCCAGGCATACAGCTATGTCCTCTTTTCTGAGCCTGGACAAGGCCAGTATCTCTGCGGAAAGACCCTCCTTCTTCACGGCAGAAACAGCTCCTTTTTCCTCCTCTGAGACAGCAGGAAATCCTGCCTCGATCTGGGTCAATCCTATCTCATCGAGGGCCCTTGCTATGGTCAATTTCTCTTCTTTATTAAAGGAAACACCAGGCATTTGTTCGCCATCGCGGAGTGTACTATCATAGACCGTGATCTTCTCCGGCATTGAGCTCTTCTCAACCACCTCTTTCATGAAGTTGTAAGGGCTCACAGATACCTCTTGCTCGAACATGGGCATGAAACCACTATATTAGTTTAAAAAAGTATTGGCTGTAAGATTAAGGGGGTATTTTTATTTGTTTTGGTGTTCAGAATTGACTTTCATATTGCCTGTTAATAAGTTTACATCCCCTATTATTGGGAGGATCATAAAAACACATTTTCTTTACATCACCTTTTGAGAATTTAACACATCCCCAACACTGGCTAAACAATTTTACTCCCTTATCTTCTCTAATCTTCTCACAAATTTGATAGGCAATATCTTCAGGTATGGGTTTCAAACATAAACCTCTCATCGCCTTTTTCTCAGGATTGGCTCGCTATACAATTCCTTCGACCCATTCCCGCAGACTATCCTCATAACCTTCAGGGAGTCCATTGCCCTGTTGAGCCTTATTATTTACCTTGAAATCTATGGCCGCCACCTTCACCATTTTCTTCTTTTTACTGAGCAGTTTCTCCATCTTATTTAGGGCGATGGCCCTGTTCATGGCATGGGTGCATATCAGCGCATACTTCTTCCCATCCATCTGGGGCAATTTCTTCAGGTATCTCCTTATTCCTACGGCTATGTTGAACGCCTCTGTGGCTCCTGAGAAGATGTAAATGTCTGCCGGGGGTAATTGTGAAGGGTCCGCCTTCTGTGCATTTATTATCTTGACCTCATGGCCTTTTATCCTGAGCTGCTCATCCACAGTGTCAACACACTTCTTGCCATTGCCAAATCTTGAGGAGTATACGATGACTATATTCATACCAACACCTGGGATTTAATTGGGCTTCTGATATTTAAAAGTGATGACTTCGACCTAAATATTTACACTGTCACAAATAGATGTTTATCCAAGAAAAATAACATCCTTTACCCTTTTAAAATCACGATCTTTGCTGAGAAGGGTTTGATTTATTGATCTTGCACTGGCAAGAATTATGCCATCAGCAAGACTAAACTTCTTTTCGCCTTTTTTTCGCATTTCATACTTTATTTTTGAAGCATCCAAACAAATGTCCTCACTTAATGGATTTATGTTCATTGTTTTTTTCAGAAAACCGAGAGGTCCTGCAGGATCAATATTATTTAGCAAACTCCAATCAGTTATTTCTCCTATCTGGAATATCGATATAAATAGAGGTTCATCTTTTATTAGTTCAAATATTTTCTGAAAATTTTTACTATCTTCATCATATCGAAATATATCGACTATAATGCTGGTATCGAGGAACATCAAAATCTGTCTCCCTTATCCCTCTTAAAAGGAGGTTTCTTCTTGTATATCCCTGCCATTTTCAATATCTGCTCGTTCCTCTTATCGCCATTAGCAGGAGGGATTGCAATTTGAACGACATCCCCTTTATGGTAGCCGAGTTCATCGATTATTTCTGATGGTATTATTACTCCAAGCGAATTTCCGATTTTTCTTAATTTAGCTTCAAATACTTCGGTCATTAATCAATGTTATAATGTTATAACTTAATATACTTTACGGTATATTGTGCCATCTTTGATACCATTATTCAAAGTATAAACATTTAGTATGATCACCAAATGTACTTATCAACTGGATTTTCCTTCTTGCCTTTTTGCTCTTGGATTTCCTCTTTGACTGGCTCCTTTGCTTCCTCAGCTTCTGGTGGTGATTCCAAACCCAGTTCAACTACCAATTTGTTTACCATGGCCTTGGCTTTGTCCTCCGGATATCCTGCTTTGCTCATCTTTGCCACGACCTCCTCCTTCGAGGTACCTTTTAGCAGCTCAGCTGCTCCCAATGAGCTCATCTCCTTTACCATCCTGTTCTCGTCCTCTGTCTGCCCAAGTTCAGCGATAAGCCACCTGCCACCGACTATGACCGCCTCCAAGGCTAAATTGAACTCATCCTTGTTCATGTATTTGGAATATAAATCCGTTCTCAGGCAAATGGCGTCATCCTCTCCAATGAGACAGAACTTGGAAAGGCCCATGAACCTGTTCTGGGCCAGAAGGCCTCTGAGTATGGGCTCAATTTCCTCAGCTTTAACATTTTTTGTATTGATTCCTGTTAAAAAGGCGCAGTAGGTCAGATCATCATCAACCTGAACAAGTATCTTAAAGGGCATCTGCGGGGTGTCAATGACCATCAACCTCTCATCACCCTCGGCTATTTCCACTGTCCATCCGTGATCTATTGCGCTTTCACTGTTTTCGATGGTTGTCTCAAGCCATTTTTTTACCTTCTTATGAATTGGTTCAAACATGCTCTCACCTTTTTTATTTGAATAGATTATTAATTTTGACAGAGTCTTTCTGTCCTACCTCCAACCTTAAGTTGTTCATCCCGATATTTGTTTTCAACTGTTTAAATTAATCGGTTTAAGGGCTCTATTTACTTACTTTCTGAGATGATTTTATCTATTTTAT
>CP070751.1:1608361-1612108 GCA_020348445.1 Thermoplasmata archaeon | reverse complement strand
TGCTTGAGGGGTTGTTATCAGTAACAGTGTTATTGTTAGAATAGAAGAGCCAGATTCCAATATCATGGTATGTCGCATTGTTACCGATAATAACATTGTTGTTGGAATGTCTTAGGAGGAGCCCGACGCTACGGCATGAAACGACATTACCTATAATAGTATTATTACCGGATGATTCAAGCATGATTCCATACTTACTGAGTAAGACGGTGTTGCCAAACAGGATGTTATTATCGGAATCTTCGAGCTGGATTCCTATTGGACCGCTTGAGGAAACAATGTTGTCGTTGAGGGAATTATTGCTAGAAGAATAGAGCCAGATTCCATTATAATTGTTCAATATGATATTGTGGACTATACTGTTTCCACTTGAACGATAAACGTGGATACCACTACCCATAGGGCTTCTTCGTATGGTGAAGCCACTAATGTTGACGTTGATAGCCGTTACGATCATAGCGTGTCCAAAATTGTTTCCATCAATAATTGTGGTGTTTCTGTTTTCTCCAATAAGCGACACCGTCTTGTTTGCAACCACATTTTCGTAGTATGTCCCTGAATGAACAAATATTATGTCGCCTGAATTTGCATTATTTACGGCTTCTTGTATTGAAGAAAAGTCTGCTGGTTTATCGTCATCAACAGTCCATGTTCTAGGCTCTACTGAAGGAGCCCAAGGATTCATAAGAGGATAGTTGTCCTGATTGTTCTCGTCAATGATGTATGGTGTATCTCCTATCCCATCCCAGTTAGCATCTTCTCCAGCATAGTCACTCCAATAGTTGCCGCCAGACGGATAGCCATTATCCCAAGTATTTGTTGAGCTGTCACTATATACATGTTCACTGTTGTCCACGAAATCATTATGGTAGATGGTGTTGTTTGAACTGGGATAGAAGTAGATGCCATGTCTGTTGTCTGTTATGCTGTTCTCGGAAATAGTGTTGTTAGAAGAACCAGCAACTTGGATGCCATCCTGGTTGTGAGTTTTTATGTTGTTTCCTGAAATGGTGTTGCCAGAGGTATCAAAGACCCAAATGCCAGAATCATTGTTGGTTATGTTGTTTTTTGAAATGATGTTGAAGTTAGAATCGTTGACCTCGATGCCAACCTGCACGTGGTCTTCTATGTTGTTTCCTGATATAGTGTTGAAGCTTGAAGAATACGACAGGTAGATGCCTTCAAAGTTCTTTTTTATGTTGTTTCCTGAAATAGTGTTGAAGTTTGAAGAATGCGAGAGCCTGATGCCAGAGTAGGCGTTTGCTGTTATGTTGTTTTTGGTTATTGTTGAGTTTGTCGTGTTGACCAGTAACACGCCCTGCCCATTGTTAGCGAGGGTTAGGTTTTGGACGGCTATTCTGGTGCAGTTTACGAGAGCTACATATCCAGCGTCTAACGGAACGGTTCTGTTTCGCTGGCTAATCCAGTAGTAGGCTGATTTGCCGTCAACTGTATTCGAGGTATTAACATCATTGATAAAGTCTGAAATGGATTTTCCCCTAACGATGAAGTTGTATTTGTTATTAGCTATATTATTGCCTCTGAATGTGTTGTTTGGAGAGTTCAAGAGGTAGATGCCATAATCATTGTTTGTTATATTGTTCTCGAAAATAGTGTTGTCAAAAGAATCGTAAGAGTAAATGCCATACCTGTTATTTTTCATGTCGTTACCAGAAATGTTGTTATTGCTTGAAGAATCCTCGAACCAGATGCCAAAACTGTTGTTTGTTATGTTGTTCCCAGAAATAACGTTGTTGGAAGAAACGTCAAGAAAGATGCCGTAATCACATGTTCTGATTTCCATATTTTTGATTGTTACGTTGATTCTTCCAGTAAGGTCTATTCCTATTCCAACCCCTGTTCGTTGAAGGGTATAGCCATTTCCATCTATTACTACGTTATCCGCAGTAACAACTATTTTTTCATAAATGTTTGAAGTAAAGGTATAATCAGAACCTATGTAAATGGTTTCACTCGCTCCAATTGGTTGAATATTGAATGCCAATGTTAACATGCTTATCAAAAACAGTGTCAGTGTTATTCCAGAAACTATTCTCATTCTCAACTATTGTCTTCTCCTTTTCCAATTATGTATGACTCATCGTCCAGAAGAATAGAGTCAACACAGTTAAATAGAAAAAATGATTGGAATTTAAATCTTGTGAAACAATCTTCTATGAGTACAGAGACAGATAGAACATTTCTCCTTAAATTATTAATGCAACTTCAAATGATGGGGGAGAGTAGAAGGTGATAGAATGAGTGAATTAACTTTAACCTTGAAGAAGGCAATTCCAATAATTGTGGTAACTTGGATACTATCGTTAGTTACGACTTTGGCTGTAGTTTACTTTACACCAAATATTTTCCCAAAAACTTGGCATGAAATAGAAAGGTTTGAGGGATATGACACTGATGATTATGAGAACTCGTTTGACGTGCCGAGTATGCACTGGAGAATACGTTTGGGTTTGTTCGGAGACCTTCCATCCGATAATGGAAGTTTTCAATTGACTGTGGATGATTTTGCATTACGTAAGTTACCATGGGAATATATCTGGGCTGGTTACCTGGGGGATAATTACTTCACAGGTTCTGGTAGGCACTGGATAGAGGTTTATGCTGATAACGTAGAATGGGTCATAATTGTTGAGGCATACTACTGAAACAATGAATGCAAGAGTTGCGGAAAACGTTAAAGGCAAAAACAAAAAAAGAAATAATTGAAACTGGGGTTCTCAAAGTATGCATATGAGGTTAGTTTATGAAATTCTCTTCTTCTACTATTGATGTAGAGAAAGCCATTGCTGAGATGGAGAGAGCAGAAAAACAGAGAAGGAAAGAACTTCAAATTTGGGTTAGACACAAGAACAAACTTATCAAAGGTAAGAAATGTGTAAAATGTGGAAAACAAGCGGATACTATGCATCATCCCAAACTAAGAAGAAAATATGATTCTTTTGATGAATACCTCAATGAACCTGACCTAAAACCAGTATGTCATTGGTGTCACCACATAGTCATTCATGGTCAAACCCCATATCATATGCTGTGGAGAAGTTGCAAATTCCGAAATAATGAAGAGATTGTTCAACTTCCAGAATATCGGCAAAAGAAGATAATATACAAGGAATATTGCGACAAATGTCCAGAGAAGAAGAAGTGTCTCGCTGTAAAAATCGGTATATTCTAATCTTGTTGAGACTTTCTTGCATAAAAACTCTGTTAAAGGCAAAAGTCCTTTTGTTAAATCATTCAAACGTAAGAATAACTAAGGTGAAAAATCTAAATGAATAAAGGAATTGTGTTACTAGGTATTATCATTCTTTTGGTTGGTTTCGGTTTAATGGTTTACAGTGAACAAGTAAGAGACTATACTATTTCAGAAGGTAGTTTGAGGAAATGGGTTTCCATTGATGAAATATCTCCTGAATACTGGGATATTATATATAACGATGAGCTTGGGGAAGTAATACATTATGATGGGAAACAGTGGCAATTCATAATTTATAGAGAATCAACTAAAGAAGTTTTCATGCAACAATTAGGAAGAAAAAACTATGGCTATAGAGCAATCTATCCATATCAAGTCGTTGGAGCTATTGTTACTCTAATAGGTATTGTAACAGCTATCATAGGAAGTTACCAAAAATAATTCCAAGTCCTCCCCACAAATCCTCTTTCAGTACAATGTTAAAATCTTATACAAATTCACATTGTGTGTGCCTTAAATTATTAATGCAACTT
>CP070751.1:1604469-1608261 GCA_020348445.1 Thermoplasmata archaeon | reverse complement strand
CTTGGTGGAAGGGACATTAAAATAGATGACTTTGAAGACATGGCCGCAAAAGCCCAGCGTGCAATAGAAACAGGAAAGCCAGATAAGATGGTTGAATGGATCAATTTAAATGAGGAGAATCTGTAGGTGATGACAATGGCTGAAAAAGGAAATACAAAAGAGATGTTTGCTTGTGGCCACAGGGGTTGTGCAGGCTGCGGAGAGGCAGTGGCTGTAAGGCAGGTTCTGAACGAGGCAGGACCCAACACAATTGTAACCGAGGTTACAGGATGTATCGAGGTCATGACCACAGGTTATCCAGAATCAGCATGGGAGATTCCATGGATCCATACGGCATTTGAAAATGCCGCAGCAGTTGCTTCTGGAGTTGACGCAGCACTTATTGCCAAGAAAAAGAGAAAGGGAATTAATATCCTGGCCTTTGGAGGGGACGGCGGAACATTTGATATCGGATTTCAGGCTCTTTCTGGTATGTTGGAAAGAGGACATAACGTTAAGTATGTGTGCTTTGACAATGAGGCCTACATGAACACTGGCATTCAAAGATGCTCTTCCACACCCTATGGAGCATCCACAACCACGTCTCCTTCTGGTACATGCAGTATTGGAGAGTCCAGACCTAAAAAGCCCATTGCCGCAATTTGTGCGGCCCATGACATACCCTACACAGCTACTGCAACCATGGCCTATCCAAAGGATCTTCGAAAGAAGGTTCGAAAGGCCCTTGACACCGAAGGCCCGTGCTTTTTACATATCTTTGCTCCATGCCCTACAGGATGGGGATATGCAAGTGAAAAGACTGTGGAGATAGCAAAAATGGCTGTGCAGACCGGGGTATTTGTGCTCTGGGAGCTGGAAGGTAGTGATTTTAACAATATAAAGGTCACCAAGAAGCCCAAGGAGAGAAAGCCTGTTATAGAATACCTCAAATCACAGAGAAGGTTCAAACATCTAATGGACAAGCCCCAGGAGATCGATAAAATCCAGTCTGAAGTGGATGAAAAGTGTAAAAAATACGGATTTTAAGGCAATATTGAGATAAAATAAGAAAAATATATTGGAACTGGCTACTGTCGTCTAATCCTTCTTCTTAGGATTTTTTTTCAAATCCTCGTTCCATTGCCATTTCCAAAGTCTTAACCATGCGTCTTCCTGCAAGTTCACACCCCCCTTGCTCTATAGCTTATTAATTGTACGTATATATAATGCTTTTGGGGGTCGATTGTATCATTTGAACGATAATTTCAATAAAAAATAAAACAATGTTTTTATAAAACCTATAAAATACAAAACATTTATTAATAAAGAAGGACATTTATCATAACAATGGCTACTATTGGCCTGTGATAATCAGGAGGAAAACTCAATGTTTGAATTAGACGAGACAGATCGAAGGATAATAGGTCTTTTAAATAAGGATGCAAGGCTGAGTTTCAGGCATATATCCCGGGAATTGAAGATTTCTCTAACAAAAGTAAGAGGCAGGGTGAAGAAACTGGAGAGGGAGGGGATCATAAGAGGTTACATCCCTGTAATAGATCCAGATATATTAGGATATGATATGCTCGTCGTAATCGGTCTTGACATCTCGAAAGCAAAGACCATAGAAATACAGGAGAAAATTGCCAAAGATCCTCATGTTTTTGCAGTATACAACACTATTGGGCAGTGGGATTCCGTGATTATCGCTAGGTTTAAAAGCAGATTGGACCTCGATGAATTCATAAGAAAGGTTCTGACAATAAAAGGAGTGGATAAGACCTACACACAACTGGTTTTGAACATCGTGAAGGATGAGAAGAGGATGCTCCTTTTTTGATACACCTTTCACTTTCTCCATCTCAAATAGGCCTGTACTTTTCCCCTACTCTTTCCACTTTCCCAAGTTCCATTAAAAGATCAATATGCTTTTTAAGCATGTTCTTTTCGAACCAGGCAAATGCTTTGTACAGCTTCTGCGATTTATTATATATAATATCATGGGATTCCAAATCATCTATTGTTCTTTCCTTTACAAGAAGGTCTAAAATTTGCTCGTTTCTAAGGAAAATGATATCAAGGTAATCACCAAGAGATTCTTTTATGTTGTCCTTCTGAGGATAGGAGTGAGAGGAGCAGATTATATCTATTTTAAATTCTGATAGCAATTTAATGGAATCAATAAAGTCAGGTAAGTTGGCTGTGGGATTGCCATACCATGGTCCAAAGGGTGTTAGGTCGATGTCAGATGCGAACATGATCTTTCTTTTTGGCTCGTAAAATGCACAATGTCCTGGGCTATGTCCTGGGGTATGTACGGCCTTCCATTCCATATTACCAAATTTGAAGACCTCGTTTGGTTTGAAGGTTCTTGTTGGAAAAGAGGCATGGAATTTAAAATACTGATGGAACCATCCTAACCAGCTTTCCTCTATAGATGTACCCAGGATACCAGCAAATCGTTTGTAGTTCTCAAAAGAGCTCGTAACATCTGCTTCTTCTTCAACAATCCAGAGGTCTTTAAAGAGATAATTTCCAAGGATATGGTCTATGTGGTAATGGGAATTGATTAGTATGTCCACCTCATCTTTTATAATCTCCAATTGCTCATCTCCAATACCGGAGTCTATTAGCACAACCTTTTCATCTATTATCAAAAGGGAGTTGGAATAGGGGAAAGTCCCCTTGTTTTTACCTATAATGAGGTAGACATCATCATCCAATTGCTCTGTATCGAGTTTGTTTAAGGAATGTACCAATTGGGTATTTTTCATCATGGCATTTCAGAGGATTGAGAAATTTGCTATTTAAATGCTTTGTAGGTGTGGGAATCAAATGTTTAGGCCCACTTAAAATCATATTCGAAACTTTTAAAGCATCGTATCACTTTCATGGAGCCCAGGCCCATTGGGCTTAAAAAATTCTGGGGTGGAGAAATGACAAGATTTAAGGCAATTTTACTAATTGCAATGTTGGCTTTAATGAGTTTCATGGGAGTTCTCTTTCTGATCCCTGAAGACGTGAACGCTGAAGAATATGTGAGTGGAAGCATCTCAAGCGATACCACTTGGACCCAAACAAACAGTCCGTACATTGTTATAGGTAATGTGACAGTAGAAAGTGGCGTGACTTTAACAATTGAACCAGGTGTTGAGGTGAAGTTCAATGGATCTTTCAGTCTCATCGTTAACGGCACACTTAACGCAACTGGCACATCCAGTGCACCCATCAACTTCACATCCAACCAAACTACCCCTTCAAAGGGGGATTGGGAAAGTATAAGGCTGCAGGGCCCAAACAACACATTGGACTACTGTCAGATATCATATGGTAACTATCCATTGTACATAAATGGCTCGAATACGAACAACAGCATCAAAAACTGCACCATCTTCAACAATACAGGCGACGGAATTTATCTTAATAATACTACATTCAATACATTGGTTAATATAACATTGGTTTCAAACGATAAAAACGGCATCTCACTAATTTTTTCTGAGAATAACACCATAAGAAACTCTTTAATCATGCAGAATAATGGTTCTGGTATATTTCTAAATTCATCTGATAACAACTACATTGAGAACTCGAATATCTCATATAATGATCAGGATGCAGTATATCTTGAAGAATCAAATGAAAACTCCTTGACCTACAACATACTGTTTAACAACACCAAAACAGGCATCAACCTCACCTCATCCTCCTCCAATAATACAATCATGTACAACAACATCACCTCCAATAATGATACAGGCATTCTAATTACAGGCAATTCAGATTCAAATGAGATTGTGCAAAACGATATAT
>CP070751.1:1600500-1604369 GCA_020348445.1 Thermoplasmata archaeon | reverse complement strand
TTTTATCGATAGTGCTGGAGGTACCCTCGTTTCCGCCGGGCTCAATGTATCGAATGAGGAACTTAGGCTTAATGGAGATCCTGTAAACCGTCTCGGTAACATCATACTTATTACTGATGCACAAACCACCATTGGAGATGAGCCTGCATGTTTAAGAGAAGCAGATATTGCGGCAGCAAGGGGCGTTGTAATATTTACGGTTGGATTGGCCATGGTGGAAAATTCTTCACAAGAGATCCTTCTAAAGGAGATCGCCAACAGAACCGGTGGTATGTACTTCCCTGCTCCCGAGGCAAGTTACTTTAGAAACATCTATGAGAACATCTCAAGTTATCTCACTGACCTTGCCGTCTGGGACAACAATACACTAGATATGGATTCAATGATAAGGGATGTGCTGCCTGATTATATTGACTATATCCCTGGTTCTTTTAACATACCACCAACTTATATTGACCCAACAGGAAAGAAATTGGACTGGAATCTGTATCAGATGAAGCTCGGGCAGACCATATCGATAACATTTTGGATCGTGTCAAATGAGCCAGGTTTATTACCAACCAACGAGTATTTAGAGTCCAGAGCGTTCTACATGACATGGGATAATACAACAGAAACCATATTGTTCCCCTACACCGAGTTTGAGGTGCTTCCTCCGGCTCCGTTCCCGCCCAAGCTTCATATCGAAGCTGTTGGCAACGATATCAGGCTTACATGGGACGAACCCTTAAGCCCGTCTTCAGATCATTTCTATATTTACCGCTCACCAACTCCCACAGGTTTCGATTTCTCAGTCCCATGGAGAAATACCGAAGTGCATATAGATCCTGGAGATCCACTTCCTTCAAGTCCAGTTGGACTTCGTTTTTCATGGAACGACACTTCAGCCTCGGATTCAACTGAATACTATTACTGCATAAGAACCGTAAATGACATGGGCGAAACCAGTGTTACCTCAAGGACAGTGGGAGGATGGAGAAGGACGTTCCCGCAGGGGGTATCCACGTTCTCCCTACCACTTGAGCCCTTGGAGGCGACACCCACCGCTTCCTTCTTCCTCGGTGATATGGGTGCTAGGTACATCAAATGGATGCACCCAACCACACATGAATGGATGAAATACGGTGATGGTGGTACTGACGATACGACATTGGAGGTTGGGCAGGGTTACGAGATTGCCTTCGATGCCCAAACCACCTATACATTCGTGGGACTACCGGGAGCCCAGATAATGTGGAAGGAAAGTGCATTTACAGGCTTTGATTACGCCACAAATGCCAAGAGCCTAAGAATTACGGGTTGGGACCTGGGAACTGGGGATATAGACCTTCAATGGGAAACACCCGCAGGCATGGATTCCAGTTGTGCATACAATGTATATTATTCCACAACCAGAGACGGATTCGACGACGGTACTGCCACGCTTTTAAATCCTTTACCCATACCCTATCCCGCAATCACAGCCACTCATTCCTCTGCAGCGGCGGATGGGGTGCAGTTCTATTACATGATCGTACCTCTCAACACGACAATGGATGAAGGGTCAAGTACATACAGCATAGGCATATATTTCGCAAGTTATGATGCAGGATACGACACAATAGCCATCCCATTGAATATTACCCAGTATACAGGAGTCCGTACCATGGACTGGTGGTGTGACAGTATTTCCGATTCTGTGGGTATGAATTATTTCAATGAAGTAACACAGAGATGGTATTGGCACTCCAAGGTGATGCCAGAAGGAGCATTTGATACATATCTGGTCATGACAGAGGGGTATCAGATATCCACCGTAGCTGATACGAGATTCACGTATATTGGATATTAAGGTCATAAGAGAACAACGGGGAAAGATGATGATCACCATCTGATCCCCCGCTCTTTCACAAACGAACCATACCAAAGGAGATAATCTTCTTTGTCGCCATATAAACAGATAAGTAATGGATTTCAACGAAAAACAGGCGAATTACAGTGTCAAGGGGGGATTTACCCGGTAAAATTCCCAAAAAAACCGCAAATAACCATTTCGAAAAATATTTAAGCCATGTCAAACACTTTGTGCAGTAATAAAATGGACATCTGATAAAAGCCTAACACAAATCATCCACGCAAAACACCACATATGAAATCAGGGATAATACCAGCGTTCTTGGAGTACCCAGATTATGGGGTTGAACCATGATGCAAGGTATTTCTGATAATAAAACAAATGCAAAAATAAATGATAAAAGGGCAAGGAGAGGAGGTTCACCTAAACAAAGAAGGCTTTTTTCTTTTACAGTAAGTACTTTGCTCGTATTGAGCACTCTTCTTTTAAGCATATCCACACAGATACCAAATGCCTCTGCAGGGACTGTGACCCACAATGTTGGAGAGCTACAGGTCAGGATGCTAACAGACCATGGTAGGATTTGGATGCCTTTGCAATGGCCCAAAACCGGAACCCTGCAGACCGCTGGAAACAGTGGTTGGGGCTACATGGGATTGGTAGTGGATCAGGATGGCTACGATCATAACCCTGGATCTGTAGATATAGCAGATTGTTACAAATCAGCTGCCCAAAACTACATGCAACAAGACGACTTTGGGGTCCTCTCTTCAATTGACATGATCATCGATGATGGAAACAGCCAGAAAAGCAAAGCAACGTTCCAGAATATAGGAACCACGCAGGATGCAAACGACATACTCATAAATCAAACATGCTGGACTGTCAAGGACAAGGATTGGGCGATACTACAATGGAGGGTGGTCAACATAAAGACACCTGCTGCTGACATTACAGGTTTTTGCCTGGGTCTTGAGGTTGACATATCGCATGCCACAGCTTCATATGGTTTGGGTGGGGACCCTGGAGATGAAATCGATGGTTACGATGCGCAGGATGATATCTACTGGGCCCAGGATGACAAGGGCACGACCTTAGGATTTGGCTCAGCAATTGCCCAGGATCCAATCACCCATTACTATTCAAAGGATTATCACCCTGCCGATTATGATGAGTACAAGACATATTGGGAAGACGAGACTTGGTTGTACGAGCGCCTTCACGCGGCAAATAACACGGTGGGAGCCTCACCTGGAAATCGAACAACCACTGTTGGCTGGAATCAAGTAAACATACCAGCTGGCTCTTCCAGAACATTCACGCTGGTGATCGCTATAAACAGCAGCTTCGACGAGATGAAAACCGCGTTTGAGGATGCGCAGTATTACTATCATACCGTAGCAAGTGGTTTTCGCATTACCGAATTTTCTGATGCAAGCTCAGCACAACAGCGAGTCGAGGTATTCAATTTTGGAAGAAGGACAACTGATTTGAATGCAAAAGGTTACTTTCTTTCTGTAGATGGCGGAACAACAAAACTTGTAGGGAATTGGGATACAAATCCACTTCAATCCTATGAATACGCCGTATTTACCCTAGATCCAGGAGAAAATATCGGTCCTGAGGGGGGCAGCCTTGGTTTGTATCAGGACCTGGGAGCAGGAGATATCGTACATGTCGATTCTGTTTCCTTTGGCATATTCGGACCAGCACCAGATCCCCTTTTAGGAGAATCCACTGCCCGTATTTGGAGTGACTCCCAAGCAGAGTACATTGGAAAATGGACCAGAGCTTCTACCCCATCGTTTGGAGAAAAAAACATCGTCCCACATATAAACCCGGATCCAGAGGTGGTGCTGAATGAGGTCATGTTCTATCCAAGCGTGAACGATGGAGGATATATCACGATATACAATAAAATGAATCATAATGTAAGCCTGAAGGATTTCTATGTTGTATGCGACACAGTATATCAGCTTTCTGGTCTTGGAGACATAATCCTTGAACCTTCGCAAACGTATATAATAAGACATTC
>CP070751.1:1596517-1600400 GCA_020348445.1 Thermoplasmata archaeon | reverse complement strand
ACCTAGAATCCGATTTCCATTGACTTGAATATCAAGTTTTTTGGGTTCTGAATATTTTCCATTACCATATTCTGATCGATACATCCCATCTTTACTTCCGTACATTGTCGTGAAATACAGAGTTCCGCTTTTGGTCACAGAGGCACCATCCTGGCGTTTTTGAAAATTAATCATTGGTCCAAGTTTTATTGGCTCTGACCATCCAGTTGACGTTTTATCAAGAACGTAAAGACTTCCGGATATAGAACAGAAGAGCTTTTTTCCATCCGGTGAAAGATAGGGTGTTAATCCTTTATCGCCTGAACTAAGGACATATTTGGGCTTATTCCATTTTCCACCCAACTCTTTCATGAAATAAATGCCGCTGATCTCAGGTTTTGACAAACGTGAAAAATAGACCTCAAGACCATTCGGCGAAAAATAAAGACTGCTGTGGAGATCACCGGTTGAGATAATACCGGGAGCAAAAAGTTCAGGTGTGTCGCCAGGCGGCTTTTGTCCGAGGTAGGGGCCTTTGAGAACCGGAAATTCATCCTGTTGAGCGGCATAACTGAATACAATGACGAGGGAAAATAAAATTGCGATATAAATTGCTTTAGGTTTCACGGTTTTTAGTCTTTACTTCAATTCTTTTGGTCTAAGATCCTGAATAAATTTTGCAGATACCCAGTAAATATCTCCCTGACTGATAAAGAACATGTATTTGCCATCCGGTGTCACGGCCGGGCAGAGGCCTGCTCTTAAAGAATTTATTTTCTGACCCAAACTAACTGGTTCCATCCATGTCCCATTCCTGTTTCGATAACTGATGTGGAACTTCTCGCCACCTGGAGAGGATGATTTTCCCGGGGAAACATAAATCAAATAATTCTCATCAGGAGCAATGAACGGTGTGTGGTCGTTGCCGGATGTATTGATGATACCGCCCAGGTTTTTCGGCTCTTCGTACTCCCCATTGACGAACCGGCTGCTGTAAATATCTCTCATTCCAAGACTATTCCCACTGGGAGAGGAAAAGTAGATCATTCCATTGTGGGCAACTGAAAAGAGCCAGTGTAAATCGAAAGCATTGATCAAGGGTGAAACGGGATTGGGTTCGGACCACCCTTCAGGAGTGCGTTCCACATACCACATGTTCTCCTTATCACTGGGGCCCTCCGGCTTCAGCGGCCTCGATGAGAGGAAAAACAGTTTTTTGCCGTCAGGAGAAAAAATGGGTTCGCCGTCCCCGTATTCAGAACAGAAAGGCGCGGATTTCGGTGCAGTCCAGACACCTTTCTCGTGTTTCATGTAAAGGATCGCGCCTCGGAATCCCCTGGTCCAGTAGATTTCCTTAAGATCGGGAGAGAATACAGCAGGACTGTGTTCACTGCTATAATCGGATACGATGCCCGGTGCAAACATTTGAGGTGTATCCCCCGGCTCTGGTTGTCCCAGATAATCGCCCTTTAAAACTGGAAACTGAGGAGGAGCCTGCGAAGCGCCCTTGCGGACAAGCAGAGCCGCCAGCTCGCTGTGCTCGTTTTCCTGGGCAAAGTGAAGGGCAGTTTTCCCCATAAGGCTGGGGCTGTCTATTTCCGCTCCCATTGACAGCAGAAATTCCACAAATTCCGTTCTCCCGTTCTCGGCTGCAACGTGCAAAGGTTCAAGACCGTAACGGTTCTTTTGTCTGAAATCGGCGCCTTTATCTATGAGAGCCTTGGCAATGGCCACTGAGCCGCCTTGAGCGCAGGCATGTATCGGAATAAATGTCCACCACTTCATGTCCTGTTTTTCACTTTTTTCTACTGCTATATCAAAAGGTCTTTTCAGATTTCTCGAGGCCGTGACATACAGAACCCGCCGTAGATTTTCTTTATCATTGGGTAGAGTTGCGCCTCGGTCAATCAAGAGGTCGATGATCTCTTTCTGGCCAGCGTATAAAGCGGATAAAATTATTGTTTCTCCCCTGGAGTTTTTATCGTTAACGTCAGAACCGGCATCAATGAGCAGCTTCACCGCTTCAAAGCTTTTTCCCACTCCACAAGCATAAAGCAGTGGTATCCTGTCCCGCATATCCCTTAGGGTATGATCAGCACCGTGCTTAAGCAGCAATCTTACAGCTGCAGCATTACCCTTGAAGACTGCAATATGCAGAGAGGTTTCTTTTTTATAGTTCACGGCATTAACATCCGCTTCATGGCTGATGAGCAATGAGACTACTTCCAGGTTTCCGGCATCAATGGCGTGATGCAATGGCGTCATCTTATCCTTATCCGGGCTGTTGACCAGAGAAGGATTTTCTCCGAGTATTTTTTTCAGGCGTTCAGTATCGCCGGTCTTGACCGCTTCATGTATATCTTCAGCCAGGGAAGGTATTATAAAAGTAAAGAGTAGACACAGGATTGTGATTATCTTCTTTCTTGAGTCCATTGTTCTGGCCTCCTTTGATTTCAAGATATGAGTTTATGATGATTAAACTATTTTTCTCTTAGTTGTTCGATGATTTTTGCAGATACCCAGTAAATATCGCCATCGGCACTGAAAAAGAGATATTTTCCATCAGGAGAAAGCATGGCATAGGCTGCCTTTTTGTGAATTTTATTTCCCATGTTTTTTGGTGTAGTCCAGGTCCCATCCTTTTTTTTGAAACAGATCCACAATCGACATTCGCCTGTTTTGGGTCTATTCTCTGAATCAAAGAGGAGGTAGCTCTCATCGGGTGCGATGAAGGGATGGGCGTCCCAGTATTTTGAGAGAACAGGTGGTCCGAGGATTTCTTGTTCCTGATATGAACCATCCACAAATCGGGATCTTGCAATGCATGCTCCGCCTTCTCCCCTAGCCGTATAGTACAAGGTTCCATTGTGTGATGACGTCACGTACATTGCGAAGAAATTGAGTGGTTGTGGCTCACTCCAATCTTCACCCGTCTTTTCAATGAACCAGGTGGAGTATACAACTTGGCCATTATCCTTGGGTCTCATGGACCCCCAATAGAGTCGTTTCCCGTCTAGAGAATAAAATGGCTCATGGTCTAGATACTTTCCAGAAAAGGGCGCCACCTGGGGATTGGTCCATCCGTTTTCTGCCTCTCTCGTGATATAAATAGTGTACTTGTATCCCCCGGTATCTCTGGCAAAATAAAATGACTTTCCATCGGGTGAGAATGTGCAGCTGAATTCACTCATATCTGTTGAGACAATACCGGGAGCAAAAATCACTGGGTTCATCCCTGGCGGTTTCTGACCGAGATACGGGCCTTTGAGAACCGGAAATTCATCCTGTTGAGCGTGACTACTGAATATTAATAGAAGGGACAAGAAAATTCCGACAAATATTGTTCTATATTTCATTAGTTGCCTCTTTTACTTCAATTCTTTTGGTTTAAGGTCCTCGATGATTTTTGCCTCCACCCAGCAGAAATCGCTGCCGCCCGAAACTCTCAGAAAAAATAAATATTTCCCGTCAGGAGTAACGGAAGGGAATCTTTCGGTGGCACCGGTGTTTATTTTCGGACCGAGATTTACTGGTTCAGACCAGGAACCATCCTTCAGTTTATAGCAGATATAAAGATCGGCCCCACCGTAATCTCCGCCTCCAAATGATTCCATGATCATATAACTCTCATCAGGAGCAATAAAGAGAGCTAAAATCCTCATACCGGTATTTAATGGTATATCAAGCTTGACAGGCGTTTGAAAAACACCATCTTTCTGTTTTGAGCTGAACATTTCCATGCCCTGCCGAAAATATAAGGTTCCTTGCTTGGAAATGCTCAGCACAGATTCACTCTGGTCCGAGTTAATAATATCATCCAATGGTTTTGGCTCTGACCATACCTTGCCTTCTTTTTCCACAACCCAAATATTCCTGTCACTGCTTCCAGCGTTCTCATTTCTGG
>CP070751.1:1592427-1596417 GCA_020348445.1 Thermoplasmata archaeon | reverse complement strand
GGAGAACAAGTCCCTCCAGGGAAATATTATGCATGGTTTGATTATGATGGAGTTAATAAGGTCGGCCCTACAGAATTTGAAATCACCAAACGAGGATTCATGGCTAAAATCGACATCGATCCCGACACAATCAACCTCGACTCTCAGGGAAAATGGATCACATGCTACATTGATCTTCCCGAAGGTTATAATGAACAATTCATAGATTTTTCAACAATAAAAATTACTACGATAAATGACGAACCGCAAGACATTCGCCCAGTCCGAGGTGCCATCGAGTTTGAGCCCGGAGGCGAATACGGTGAATTTGATACAAGATGCATGGCCAAATTCGACAGACCGGAAGTTCAAGGATTGCTTTCACCGGGAACCTATGTTTTCAAGGTCGAAGGAAAACTTCTTGATGGAACACTATTTGAGGGATTAAGTGACGAGATTACGGTAATCGATCCGCCCTAAAAATCAATCCACCATGTCCCCGATCCCAACCAACCCTTCCTCGAATAATCGCAGCTATATAACCCGATAAATTTTCCTTTTTAAGGTTGGGGACGCTTATTTCTATCCAGATTTTTAATCGATAAAAATAATGAAAATCCGAAATTATTATTAGATACAACTTCGATTCACCTTCAGGCTTAGGAAGGGAACCGCTTGGAAGGGGTTCTCAGAGAGCTAGGACAGGGGGGTAACAAAATGAAAAGAAGAATATTAAGTCTACTTTTGTGTCTCTTGATTGTGAACACTGTTTTCTCAGTGATTGGATCCACAAATGTCGGCGGAAGCAGCCCATGGGAAATAGAGCTAATTCAGGAATGGCAAAGCAGTGATCTTGGTGAACACATTCACGAAGTGGCCATAGATGATATAGATGGGGATTATGTCCCTGAGATAGTGGTGGGAAGTTGTGTTTTTGCTACAGATGCAGCATATGTCTATGTGTTCGATGCAGGGACTAAAGTTCAAAAGTGGAAGAGCCCACCTATTTATGGCACACCCGCTGCAGATACATGTATCAAGGGTCTTGTAACAGGTGATGTTGATCAAGATAATGAAAAAGAGATCATTCTCACGGAATCTCACGGATCTATTTTGGTATTTGATGGCACCACATATACTCAAGAATGGAGAAGTAAGGATTATGGTTCCCATATGTGGGGGCTAGCCATTGAAGATGTTGACCAGGATGTAAATACCGAAATCCTCATCGGAAGGCATTATGCCCATGTACTCGTACTTGACGGGCTTACACACAGCGAAGAATGGATGAGCGGTGATCTTGGTGATTATATAATGGGTATTGTAGTAGATGATGTAGATGATGACGGAACAAAGGAGATTATTACAAGTGATATTAGCGGTTACATTTACATTTTTGATGCAGTTACTCATGCACAGGAGTGGAAGAGTAACGATCTTGGATTCGCTATTGGTCCCTCGAATAATATCTTGTCTATGGACATAGACGGGGATTCAAATAAGGAAATTATTACCGGTAGTGGAGAAGGACACATCTTTATATTTGATGGAACAACCCATGATTTGGAATGGAAGAGCGAGGACTTTGGTGAAGATATAATGGGGCTCTCGGCAAGAGATATCGATTGGGATGGAACAATAGAAATTATAGCTGGGAACAAAGAGGGACATTTTTTTGCTATCGATGGAATAACAAAAGGTATAGAATGGCAAAGCCCTGACCTTGGTAATAATATAAGGACTGTAAACATCGAAAACATTGATGATGATTGGAACTGGGAAATTATTATCGGAAATGAAGAGGGATATGTTTATGTTTTTGAAGTGCAAATACCTCCTTTAGCAGATGCTGGCCCAGACCAAACAATGAATGAGGGGGCTATTGTAGAATTTGATGGTAGCAACTCCAAATCTGAGAATGGCTATTGGAATATATTTACAGTTGATAGTGCTGGCAAAGCAGGTCACGATATTTCATTAGCTCTTGATTCCAATAATTATCCCCATATATCTTACCGTGAAGTTACTTCCGGTTGTTACATCAAATACGCAAAATGGACAGGAAGTTATTGGAGTATAGAAACTGTCGATTCTGTAGGAATTTCTGGTTATGGTACATCCATTGCATTAGATAGCGGAGGGAATGCCCATATATCGTATTATAACAGCAACATCGGCGCTTTAAAATATGCAAAATGGACAGATTCGGCTTGGACTATAGATACCGTGGATATAGGGAATAATGCGGGTTTTTATTCTTCAATTGCCATCGATGGAAATGATAACCCCCATATAAGCTATTATGATAGTCACAACGATAATCTCAAATACGCAAAATGGACTAGTGAGGATTGGGCTATTGAAACAGTCCCTAGTGTGGGATCGGAGGGACTCTGGACCTCACTAGCACTTGATAGTAATAGTAATCCACATATCTCTTATTATGATAATTCCAACGGAGATTTGAAGTATTCAAAATGGGCTGGAAGTTCTTGGATGACTGATACCATTGATAGTGCTGGGAATGTTGGTCAATATACATCGTTGGCTCTTGATATCGACGATAGGCCAAGTATAAGTTATTATGATGTATCAAATAGTGCTCTGAAGTATGCAAATTATAATGGTGATCATTGGTCCATTACAAATGTAGATACTGCGGGTGATGTCGGCAAATGTACTTCACTCGCTCTCGATGCTGGGGGCTATGGTCATATAAGTTATTTGGATATTACCTATCACACAATTAAATATGCAAAGTGGACTGGCAATATATGGATCATATGCACCCTTGATACAGCGGGCCCTGGGTATACCTCGTTACAAATAGATACCTTTGGGAATCCTCACATTAGTTATTTTGACGGTATCAATGATGATCTCAAATATGCAAAATGGGAACGATATAAGATTTTTTCATATGAGTGGGATTTCGATGGTGACGAAGCATATGATTATCAAGAAACTCCTGATAATGCTCCTGATGGAGAATTTGACGGTAAAACTACCTATGTCTATGGGGATAACAACGCGTACATAGTGACTTTAAGAATTACTGATGAGATTGGTGAGATAGATACTGACACATGTGAAATAACGGTGAATAATGTGGCTCCAACAGTTTATATTGATACTGTAATCCAACCATTCCCAGAGTTCATTCTGCCGATGGATGTCCTTGAATTTCATGGCAGTTTTATTGACCCAGGAATTGAAGACACCCATACAATTGAATGGGATTTTGGCGATGGAAATACAACTGAAGAGACACTAACTCCATCACATGCATATGCAGAGCCAGGCATATATCTTGTAACGTTAACTGTAATCGATGATGATCTAGGTGAGGGAAGTGTCTCTATTGAAATAGAAGTAAAAAGTCCTGAAGGGGCAGTAGACGATGTGCTTGATATTATCGAGGAGATGGATTTACCAGAAGGTAATGAAAGTGCCAAGTCAATACTAGAAGCAGTACTTGATGCTCTAGAAAATAATCATGAAGAGGTAGCAATTCAGGAATTGAAAGCCTTTATTCGATTGATCAAAGGACTGGAGAGGGCAGGAAAATTAACTGAAGAAGAAGCAGATGATCTTATTGCTGCGGCACAATGGATAATCGATAATTTATCCGGTTAATAATCCACAAGATCCGCATCCCCACACCCCTCCTCTCCCCCCTTTCCTAATCCCGAAACATCCTCCCGACTCCCCTGGTTTTCTCACCCCCCACCAAATTCCCCACACTCCTAGCCCCATTTTGGGTTGTGTTAAAGAAAATCTAATACCACCCATATTATTAGATCTCGAAGATGGAAAGGGGAATGCAAAGAACACCTAAGTGAGAGAAGGGTGCTTGAGGTCATGGGATTTGGGGATATCCGGGCCCATGGAGACAAATTAATCGGAGGGTGGAGGAGGTGGAATCTCAGAATTCGATTCCTCGATTATCTCCTCTTCATCTTTTTCCATATCTTCCAAAGTGGTTTCTTTCTCGGCGGGCTCAGCACTTTT
>CP070751.1:1588324-1592327 GCA_020348445.1 Thermoplasmata archaeon | reverse complement strand
AGGCTATTCCAGCTAGGCAGGATCGGGGCCTTGCTACAATAGTGATATCTGCAGTTAAAGCTGCAGTGAAAAAGCCCTGAGACAGCACGAGCTCTGCCTTGTATGTTGGAAGATATAATGAAAAAACTTCCTGTAAATCAAGTTAAAGAGCTTTGCTTTTTCGGTAAAACCATCAAAATGACGGAAGAGGAGGTCCCTGCCTTGGGCTTCGAGCCCGTGGGGCAGTTTCTTCCTTCCGCCAGGTTTAAGTCGGGGAATAACATGGTGCTTTAGACACCGGATTTCGACAAGGCTGATGATTCCTGGCACTTCACTCGTTACACTTTACCGAAAAGGAGGCGTTATGAACAACTACTATTTAGGGGTCGATGTGAGCAAAGGATATGCAGATTTTGTTATCCTCAATGACAAAAAGAAGCCTGTAGAAGAAAACTTCCAGCTGGATGATACCTTTGATGGGCATTGCTGTCTTTATGAGCGGCTGCTCAGCTTTTTTGAGGACCATCCTGCCTCCACGATCTATGCAGCAGTAGAAAGTACCGGTGGCTACGAGAATAACTGGTTTAATGCCCTGATCAAATTCCAAGGGACCTTGAATCTCAGGACTGCGCGTTTGAACCCCCTCGGGGTCAACGCCAATAGCAAGGCTGACCTCAAGCGTAATATCACCGATAAGATCAGTGCTCAAAGTGTTGCCGAATATATGATCGCACATCCTGAGAAAATATCCTATCAGCAACAAGACCACCTGGCATCTTTAAGAAAACAATGGGGTTTTATCAATATGCTGACCAAGCAGAGCACCCAGCTTTTCAATCAGCTGGAACCGCTCCTCTACAGCGCCAACCCGGAGCTGTTGGCCTACTGCAAGGACGGGGTTCCAGGATGGGTCTTAAAGCTCCTGCTCCGCTATCCTACGGCCTCTGATTTATCTAAGGCTCGGGCAGTATCTGTATCACGGATACCCTACATATCATCTGCTCGTGCACAAGATCTGATCCTTATCGCAAAGCGAAGTGTAGCCTCTGCCACAGATAAGATCACCGCACAACTGATTATGGAAACCGTCAAACAGATCCTTCATCTGAGGAAAATCATTGCATCTCAAATAGATTTGATGGCTCAGAACTGTTCTGTGTCTGAGGTAGATTTGCTCAAGAGCTTTATTGGAATAAACGATTATTCTGCCATCGGTCTGATTCTCCAAATACAGACAGTAGAAAGATTTCTCTCTTCTAAAAAACTCGCCTCATTCTTTGGTCTTCATCCAGTTTACAAGATCAGCGGTGATGGTGTGGGTCGCTTTCGTATGAGCAAAAAAGGACGAAAAGAGGTGCGGAAGATTCTCTTCATGGTGACGCTGACTGCCATTCGATGCAACCCCCTTATCCGGAGCATCTATCTGGAACATATTGAAAAGGGAATAGAAAGGATGGCTGCAATAGGATTGTGTATGCACAAAACCCTGAGAATTATCTATGGCATGCTCAAGCACAACATGGCTTTTGATCCAGAGATCGACCGTAAAAACAGGGAGAAAAGCTACCAATCCACAGCGAGAGTCAACAAGGATAGATCACGTCGATATCAGGATTTTGATTCCAAAGCACCGATATCCAGACGACAAAATAGCAAGAGGAAGGAGCAGAAGCAGTCCCATAGTGATAACCTCACTAAAAGCGGGATCATAGCCTCCGCTCCAAGTGTTAGCCTAACAGATATAGGGGATTTTGTATAGGTTTTACCGAATTTTCAAAGAACAGTTAAACAAACTTTGTCGCATAACATAGCCACAAAATAATCTTTACATTTAACGGAATAACTGCCCTGTGGAATGCTAAGCTAATTCTCTGGGGACTCGCTCTTTAGTGGGCGACCCCCTTCAAGAAGATTCTTAAATCGCTTTGGAACCAACGTCCCCCTTCACATGCTTACGTAAAGCACGGCTATACCCTCAGTGAAATCGGAGACTTCCTCGGAATACAATATTCCACTGTGAGCAAGGCCGTAAAGAAGATTGAAGGAGGCAGAAAAGAAAATAATTCAAAAATCAAGACTTGACCCTAACCGTGTGCAAAGCATTTGAAAAAGGGTATGACCCAGCTTCTGGACTAAGCTTAAATGCTTAGGTCGAAGGAGGCATGTAAGTGGAATTACCTTATGAGGACTGGCCCTCGAACCAAGGCAACTGATTTAACATCCCTACATTGGCGACTGCTATTGGCCGTACCGTATCATACTCAACCAGCTCAAGCCGAACACCATAAGCATTCTCTGGATAGAATATAGCTACCCTAATACCAGGCCCCGACGCTCTCCTCTCTAGTTTTACACCCTTGGCCTCAAGTTCAGCAATTGCCTCGTCAATGTCTGGCACCCTCAACCCGATGGAACCCAGGCCTTCCCCTCCATCCAGCTTTTCCATATATTTGGCTACTGGGTCATCCGGAATCGTGGGGGATATGAGTTCTATCCCCGCATTATCAAATGCAACTCTTATGGTGCGCCCAGCTCCACTTTTCCGGTGGTCGATCGGCCCAATAAATTTCGTGCCCATAATATCAGAGAAAAATTTCATAGCACCTTCAAGGTCATTCACGAAGATATGAATGTGATCAATTCCCTCGATTTTCACTTTTATGCCTCCTCTATTGATATCGAGCTTGCCAGCAACTCAAGAACATCAGGCAAACAGTGATCACCCGAAATGGCTGGCATATTCTTTTATGATGATCTCTTCCTCGTTTGCCGGTCATGCCTTACTCTAATAATGATTCCTACGCTCCTCGGTAGACCCTTTTCCTATATTCGCCACAAATTAGTTTGATCGCTTCACCGGCCGTCACTCAACCGATAAGAAATCCCTTTTTGGGGGTGTAGATTAGGAGGAAATAGGCTTGTATGTCAAGGAAAAAGGCCTCAGAATATATGGTTTTTTGGTTATTCTGTGACGCCCGGGCTTGTGAATGATGCTAGGGCTGATGAGTCAGGTCTGCTCACCGATTGAAATTGTTGGTCGTTGTGCCTATTTTGGCTGAATGAGAGCAGGAGGGGACGTAGGTTCTGAAGCAACTTACAAACACATACTGTGATATGCATTTGCATCATAGCCGTGCCCAAGGATTAGACGAAACAACAGCATGCTATCAGGTTAGGAGAAAAGGCATCAAGTGATAAGAGTATTTTGGGGCAGACCACATTAAGATGATTTCCTGACCCTTAAGTTGCTTCAGAACCGACGTCCCCCTTCTCAAGTTGAAAAATAAGATTCTGCTTAACACTGCGCATCACCTGCATACAGAGCCGTAGGCTATGGGTGTTAGTGTGCATGCGATAGTTATAATTTTCAATATATGTCTTTTGAGTTGGCTCTAAAATATAAATTGTCATAAGGAGCAGTCGACTTGGGTTTATCCGGATTGTAGAGAATAACAATCTTATGGCCAACCTGTAAGGATGAGAACAAGTGATCCAAACGTTGATATGAGCTGATTACTTTTACATTATTTCTGTCCGTAAACGTATATTCAATTTTCATAGGACTACTTCCGAAACCAATGTCGCCTACATACTGCTTTTTATTAATTTCGGCTATGGCTGGCAACCAAGATTTTACCATTCTATATTGTGCTCTCTTTTCACTAAACCTTTGCAAGAACCCCATTATGCCCAGAAAAGAGAGAACAATACCGTATAATCCGCTAAATAAAGATAATAAAAGCAAGATGATTTCCAAGCCTGATGACAGATTAATTCTCAAGTAAATAACCATGCAGAGTAATACCACCCCAAGTAAAACCAATCCAATCGAGAAGTCTCTGAAGCATTCTTTTAAAGAGGGATATATGAGATTTTTATCCAGTAGTTTTGGTTTTCTCGGGGGGGGATTAATGATCTCTTCAGGAATCTTATTGGCCTGTTCGATGTTCAACGAATTAAACATATATACACCAATATAACACTATATATTCTAGAGCATACCTATCCATTTCATTGGCCATAT
>CP070751.1:1583913-1588224 GCA_020348445.1 Thermoplasmata archaeon | reverse complement strand
CATCCCATCAATAACCGTGGTGTTTTTATCTTCACCAATTAATGTTAATGGCTTATCGATTATTATCCGCTCCCAGTAGTGATCAGAAGGGACATATACTGTGTCCCCAGGACTTGCCGCATCTATTAAATCCTGGATTGAATTGGAGATATACATTATCGCGGTATCAGTTCCAGTTAATCCATCATTGTCTGTAACAGTTAGAGTGACTGTATAAATCCCATTAGGATTGAAATCGTGGCTTGTGGTTTCCCCACTACCATGTGGCGAGCCATCACCGAAGTCCCAATCATACGATACGATGTCGCCATCAACATCGTGTGATTCGCTCCCATCGAAGTAGAGAGTTTCGCTTACATAACCGATTTGATCTAGTCCTGCATCTGCAACTGGTTCGTAGAGTGCACAAAATGTAGGATCTATAACCACAGGAAAGTTTCTATTGAAATCACTTAACCACTCATAGGATGTGGATATGTAAAATAATATCTCTTCGTTTACATGCTTTACTTCATACTGGCAATCGATTCTTTCTTTTTCATTATTTTTTTCGTATGCATAAGGGGCCGGTATATGAAACTGCTCAACACCGTTTTCATCAACAAATCCGATACTTGATGACGTTATAAAATCGCCTTCTTGCTTTAAACCATCAACATAAATCGACAACTCATCTGAAAACTCAAGTGTTCCAATATAACCCAAATATTTTATATTTAGGAGGTCGTATGATAAAAATTGAAACTGGCTAAGAATAATATCATGCTTTAACCTATTCTCAGATACTGTAAATGATTCTGTGGTAAATGGATATGTATTCTCATAGGTCATTGTGTTATCTTTTTTTAAACCTTCAACATCTGCCACATTGCTGATGGTTTCGATATTACCCTTATCGTCCACAAATCCTATCTCTTTCCATTTCCAGATTGCCCAGTATTCTCCAACGCTAACTTTCACCCCGTCTCCTACACTGCTTTCATCAAAATACACCTTTAATTTGGAATCTTCAATAGCATATTCGTATGCATCTTTAGAATATGGTGTAATTGGTTCTTCTTCTATTATTACTCTCTTCGAATCATTGTCCGAATCCGGTTGCCAGTCATTCTGAATCATGGCAGCAAAAACACTCGTTATCATTGCTATGCACAAAAATACGTTTAGAGTCTTGGATTTCATACTTTACCACCCTCCCATATATTCTCGCAATGGCCTTTATGAAAACAATAAGAAAACAGAATTTGATTGCACAGTTCCATTTCCTCATCACAATCAATCTGGGCTGTACTTTTTAGGTTTTTATTGTATAAATAGTTTGTGGAATGGTATTTGCATTTAAAGAAGAAAATCTGAGATAGTTTTGATTGGAATTTTGCTTGAACCAATTGAAAGAGGGGTGATTATTTTCATTATTTAATAATCACAATCACTACGATCACATCGACCCCATTGTCATCGTCAACCACACTCAGCTCAACAGTGAAATCTCCTTTCCTCGTGAAAGTGTGCGTTTTTAGATCATCTGCGGAAAAGGGACACGTTCCCCAGGGACTTCTTATTGAGTTGGTTACTGGATCGTAGTAAGGTTCGGGATTTATACCGTCGTTGCAGCACAATGTATCAACAGGCAACCCTCCATCTCCCCATTTCCAGGTGAAGGTCAAGTCATCGGTGCCCTGGTCCGATGCTGAGGCTTCAAAGATGATCGCATGTCCCACGAGGTACTTGTTGACTCCTATATTCCACTGCCAGTTCTTGGGTTGATTGACATTGAAATTATGTTTTAGGAGAATAAAACCTCCATCCTCAAAGCTTATGTTCACCCAAACTGGAGTCGCACCATTGGGCTGGCCGTTGACTGGATCATCGAGTGGAGTGTACAATACAGTAACTGTGATTACACTTGTAACATCGCATTTTACATCATACAGGGTCTTGCTCTGGTCATCAGGGTCCCCTGGATAACGCACAACCTCTGCAAATGCAATGTTTTTACCATCCTCTTTTATGAACATCTGCACATTGTGCCATTTCTCACCTGTTGCCCGTAATGTGAAGTCCAAATGTATGTAAGCCTCTACATTCGTGATTGTCGGTGCAACATTGTTCACAGTTATCGTGGTTGTATATGTTGTTATTCCATTATCGTCATCCACAACAGTCAAGGTGACTGTGTATACACCGTCATCACCATAGGTGTGCGAAACTTGGTCTGTTGCCGAGAACGGGAATGTTCCCCAAGGGCTCGGATATGGATCAGGAGCAACACCATCGTTGTAGTAGATGTTGGTAATCGTAGGTCCAAGCTCGAACTCCCATGTGAATGTAAGATCGTCGCTGCCTTGATCAGTTGAGACTGCACTGAGGTCCAAGGCCATGCCCTCATCCACTATGAAAGGCCCAAAGGGTGTGATGGTGGGGGCGACATTGTGTATGGTAACATTGATTGTATAGGTGGTTTCCCCATTATCATCATCCCTAACTGTCAGGATAATTGTGTACACTCCGTTGTCTCCATAGATATGATCAACTGTGTCAGTGGCTGTAAATGGATAGGTGCCCCACGGGCTTGGATATGGGTCAGGATTAGCTCCATCGTTGTAATAGATAGTAACTGTATCCGAAGTTCCGTCTCCCCATTTCCAGGTGAAAGTTAGATCATCGCTACCGGCATCAGTGGCAGTTGAGGTGTATGTGATTAAAACACCTTCGTCTCCGCCTGGCGCCGTGGTGGAATCTATGGTTGGGGAGACATTATCAATTGTTACGTTGATTGTCAAAGTAATTGATCCATTGTCATCATCCTCAACTATCAAGGTGATGGTGTACACACCGTTATCACCATAGGTATGCTGGACTGTATCTGTTGCAGAAAACGGATATGTTCCCCATGGACTCGGATAGGGATCGGGATTGGCACCATCATTGTAATAAATGGTAACTGTATCTGAAGTTCCGTCTCCCCATTTCCAGGTGAACGTTAGGTCGTCACTACCTTTGTCAGTTGCTGTGGAGCTGAATGTTAAAAGGGTACCTTCATCTCCATTTGGTACTGTGATGGAATTTATCGTGGGTACGACATTGTTTACCGTTATACTTGTCGTGTAAGTGATGATCCCATTGTCATCGTCCTCAATGGTTACTGTCAGGGTGTACACACCGTTATCACCATAGACGTGTGAAATTGTATCTGTTGCCGCGAAGGGATAGGTCCCCCAGGGACTGGGGTACGGATCGGATCCGGAACCATCATTGAAATGGATAGTCCCGGTGTCTGAGGTGCCGTCCCCCCAATTCCAGGTGAAAATCAGATCGTCGCTGCCGAAATCAGATGCGGATGCAGAATACGTTGCCGTGGTTCCTTCATCAACATTAGTGGGGATGATAATCTCTGTCAAAGACGGTGCCAGATTGTCCACATCAATTGTGGTTGTATACATGGTCTGAGTGCCATCATCGTCTGTGACTTTTAATATTAAAGTATATTTGTAGTTATCTCCATATGTATGTGATACCGTGTCCTGCGCGCTAAATGGAAACGTTCCAGATGGGCTTTTTATTTCGTTGGTGTCTGGATTATAAACTGGCTCAGGGCCAACACCATCGTTGTAATGAGTGTTTTGGATGGTGGGACCGTGTTCAAACTCCCAGGAGAATGTCAGATCGTCGCTGCCTTTATCTGTTGCCACTGCAGTTAATATAATCTCTGAGCCCTCGTATGATCCAATGGAACCGAATTCAAAAGCACCCATGTCAACCACGGCAGTTCCATCTCCGTCTCCGTCACAAATCCTGGGATTGCCATGAAAATCTGTTGGGGGTAATCCTGGGGCGCTGTTGTCTCCCACATCTATGCAGGGGGAGTTTGATTTTAAGCGATAGTCCCCGGATGCTGGGTTTGCAAACATGGGATCCATCGAGATGCTTCCAGTTCCTGGCGAGCAACCAAAGTAGTTGCCATCCATATTACCCCATACATCGTTACACGTGATGGTCGGCGAGCCGAGAGAGCTGCAGATCCCACTGCCCCCATTCCCGATTATGAGGTTATTGGTGATGGTGGGGGATGAGTCACTGCAGTGGATCCCACCGCCAGAACCGCCTCCTATCGTGTAGCCAATATCGGGTACACCATAGATGTAAGGTGATGACAGATAGTTACTCGGGAACGTATCTTTTGTAGCTGAGTTCGCATACTGCATGCGAATTGTCTGAAAGTTGCTGTCACCATCCCAGGTAGGGGGATAACTCCCGCCCACATAACGCCAATAGTAACCATAACCCCACTCAGCAACAACATAATCTGTA
>CP070751.1:1579330-1583813 GCA_020348445.1 Thermoplasmata archaeon | reverse complement strand
GTGTATACGCCTATGATGAGGGTCAATGGCATGAAGATAGTGTTAATCATGGTAAGTACTTTTATGATATCATTCATCCTGTTGCTTATTAAAGAGAGGTATATGTCTAGGGATCCACTAGTGATGCCCAGTTGGGTATCGATAGCGCCCAAGGTCCTCTCAGCGTGGTCAAAGACATCCCTCAGGTAGAGGCTCATACTGGGATGAATAATTGGGTGTCCTTCCTCCACCAACAAGCGGATGGCGTCTCTCTGGGGGCGCATCATCTTCCGTAAAAGAAGGAGGTTCCGACGGTTGTTGAAAATTTCTGTGAGGGTTTCTTTTTTCGACCTTCCAAGTACCTCATCTTCCACTCTCCTCACATGCTCCTCCATGGTCCCCTCCTCTGTTTCAAAGCTATCAACCATATTATCCAAGAGGATATAGAGGAGGAATGACACCCCAATGTCAGGTGGAGGTCCTCTGTTTTTAAGGTTCTCCCTTATCTTTTCGAGGGGTATAGGGGTTTTGTGCACTGTGATGACGAAACCTTTTCCAAGGAGTATCCCTAGTTGGAGCCCCTCCACAAATCTACCCACCTCAAGATCTAAATCTACGCCTCGGGCAACGATGAAGAGGTGGCTCTTGTAATCCTCCACCTTTGGGCGCTGTCGAATGTTCATGCAGTCGTCTAGAGCTAAGGGGTGTAAGTCCAGCATCTTTTCTAAAGGCTCAAGATCCTCCCTCCCATCGGGGTCGGTCACATCTACCCAAAGAACAGTCTCATCGGAGAGAAGGCCGTTAATCTCCGTTAAGGAGGATAACTCACTTTCTTTGAAGACTGTGTGAGAATAGCGAATAGCATGGATTTGCATCATAATAATCAGCCTAAACATTCTACCGATTATAACTTATATATATCGTTAGTAGAAATCACGTTTTTATGCTATCCACTTATCAAAGAACTCCTCAGGTTTAATTACCAATTAGGTTAAACATAATATTTGAATGAAGTAAAAAAGTGAGGTTACATTGAGTAAACCATGGATCATTATGCTATTTGAGTCATAATCAATATAGCTAGCTAGCTTATAACGCAAATCACTGGAAAAATATATGGACTTATAGTGTTTACAACAAAGATACCAATGTTTCTACAAAGAACAATCGGTGAAAACAAAGAATGACTTTAATGCACTTCCAGTAATATCGCATATGTTAAATAGCGATAAGTGAATCATATGAAAAACGTTTAACGAGAAAGGGCAGATTTTGACATCTAAAGCCTTTGAAATGAAGTTATGTTTCTCAACACGGATCTTCAACAGTTTTGGTGGAAATTTAAATTTTGAAATTAGTAATATTTTGTTTATTTTTTTAATCTAAATTTTTTTGTTTATTGTTTTTTCAACAACTAGTCCTGTAGCGAAGGGTATTGCTGACCCTAATACGATTGATAGTATTAGTAAGTTCATTCCAACGACTTTAAGTCCAGATATTTGTAAGAATACTATTGTTGTTACAACGATTTTCAAGCCGTTAGTTATTAACTTTTTAATAATGAATCTAGGTGCGATCTGAGTTTTAGCTATCCCAACATCTACCATTGTCTTTAATACGATGTGAACTATTGCTGTATCAACACCTAGTAACCTTTCTAGAACCTTCAAACTCATTCCTCTCGCTGTCTTAGATATGGGTTCCTTCGCCTTTTCTGAAAGGTTTACAATCATGTTGCCAAAAAGCTTTTCAGCTTCCTCAATCGTAATCCCGCACGATTCACAAATAGTTGTACTGCGAGCCCAATCAGAAAGACACTTTGGACAGTTTTTACCTTCCCAATATTTTTTAGCAGATTCGAATGTCCTCTTTAGAGTTTCCTTGGGAATGTCTGTAGTCTTCACTACAGTTAGACCTTTAGGCATCGAACTTAATTGAGCTAGCTCTTTTGGATTATCCACACCGTTGATATTCTTTGCTACTTCTATTGTTTTAGAAACTTCTCTTATCGCTCCCACCCCGGTTATACCTGACACAATCGTGCTAGCTATAGCGGCAACACCGATCACCGAAGTGAGTAAATTTCCCCCTATCCTTATGTAAAGTGGTGTGCTCAATTCGTGGGTTGAAACGGGCTCCTCTAAGATCTGATATGTTAGCTTACATACGATCTTATAGACGCCTTCAACTAGATTCACGCCTGCTTGTTTGAGATATGGTTCAAGGTCTTGATAAATAGTATAATTGGAAGTAGAATAAGCATGGGTGATAATGTCCAAGTCATAGGGTATTGAATAGATTTTCAAGTCAAGATATGTAAGTTCGATCGTGATGCCAGATACTTCGAGATCTGATGAATAAGTGTTATTCCACTTGAAAAATAATGTCATCTCTTCTTCAATATCGATCACAATAGCAGTGGATTCCTCTTGGGCATCAGCAATATTTCTACCATTAAACTCGGTAATTATCGAAATCTTTTCATCTTGCATTGAAATTTTGGATGATCCCGCCACCTTAGCTGTAGAGAACAGGCAAATAGCAAGTAACAATATAATCAAGAAATATAAATGACGTTTGGACACTGCGTTTCCGACTCCTTCTTCAAGTCATATATAACTGTTTTTATGTTCATTAACCTTTTAGTACAAAAGAAAATACACCTTTTTAACTTTCTCTCACACTGAATATTGAGTGAGCGCTGGTCAGAGCGTGCTAGCGAACCTTAATACTTACAAAATACTTTATAAATTGCACCATCAAGAATCATAAAAACTTAACTTGCATGCTATTCCATAAATAGAGATGTTCAAATCACGGGGAGATGATTGAAGTCCAGACGTAAAGCTAGCTACGGTCCCGTAAAACCGCATTTACGTACACTAGTGGAGACATCACCCGTAAACTCCACTCCTCCTCTTTTTAGCGTTAACTAACTCGATCCAAAAATAATTTTTATTGTATCAGTACCTAGAAATGATGTTCCACTTATGAGCTTACCAGAAACAACTAATTCGATTAAATCACCATCTCGTACATCTAAGATCTGAAAATATTCTATCAGAGCGTTCCTATCAAATTTCACCATCATGTCGAGGTTTCCATCATCATCATAATCTCCGATTTCGGTGGGATGTGATTCTGCTGGGATAACATCGTCAAGTAAGATGGTGTTTACATCAATATCTTGTATTGTAAAACCTTTAGCAAGTTCCAAATAAGCTGTTATCCACTTACCTTCGCTATTAAGGACTAATACGTCAGGATCAATATTTACGGTTGCTTCAATCATTGGGGGGGGATATTGTCCAGAGTAGAAGCTAGTTGTGAGTATAAAGGTTTCAGCAGTAATCGGTTCACCAGTATAATATAATTCGAATCGTAGTTTAACAACCTCTTCAACATCTAGAAAAATAGCTTCAATACTAGGACACCAATAATCAACCGATGATGTAAAAACCCGATATATTCCAAAACTATACTTTAAAGCACCCTCCTCATAATGGTCATATCTATCTGGACAAGGCGTTGCCATTACTTCCCAAAAAATTGAGCTGCTGGATATATTCCAATAAACACAAACAGGGCTACTTCCAGTGTTGTTTATAAAAAAATACTTGTAAAAGGTCTCTGAAAGTCCTCCATTGAAAAAAGGAAAATCATAACTTGAAAGAAGCGTCACACCATCTGAATCGTATACTTCAAATTCCCCTAAAACAGTTATCGTGCTATTAGCATTGACGTTCTTTGTTAAGAATAGTGTAGCAAAGACCATATTACTCACTAACAAAACGAGTATTAACTTACTAAACAAATTGTGATGAGCCTTCACGTTTTCACAGTAAGTTTTTCATTGTTATGTCTTTTATGAAGCTCAAATCGTTAATGCTCTTAATTCAACTTCACTGAGCATAAGCATGTACGCTATTTCGCTTGTTACGCTTAATGACTTGGTTAGATGTTACCTAAATGTACCTGTTTTGTAATCTATTTCTTTTATATGCTAGTTGCCAGTTAGTAAACAATTAAGAATTTCTTAATAGGTAAGGCAAACCATGAACTTAAGCAAGAAATACTTGGTTATAATCTCTGTAGTAATCGCATTAGTAGTCAGCAATACTGTATTTGCCCTACTCTGGATGACGAGAGACGTAGATATCACTGGTGGTGTATCGGTTGTGGGGGCAATCGAAGTCTACGATGAAGACGGAACAACACTTCTCACAGACATCACCTTCGAAAATTACACGGGTGGAGTTGAATCAGTTAGAAGTCAATATTTCTTTATTAACAATACAGGAAACCAACCGGTATACGTATATTGGAACATCTCAAGCAGCTCAGTCAGTTGGACACCTGTTGAATATGGGTATCTCGAGCAATTTGACAACGCATACGTTTTTCAAATATATACAAGCTGGTCACCAGACCCTACGGAATACTGGTCACCTAATGACTATACGACGCCAGAGGCTCTTTATATCGCAGCAGGTCAAGGTAAACA
>CP070751.1:1574623-1579230 GCA_020348445.1 Thermoplasmata archaeon | reverse complement strand
TGGACTGTTAATAGCGACTAATCAAGTGAATGCAGCTGGACCGACCTATGTAAGTGGTCCTATAAGCGCAGATACAACCTGGTATTTTGGAGACAGCCCGTATATTGTGACGGGAGATGTGACTGTACAACCAGGATTCACGCTTACCATAGAACCCGGTGTCGAGGTGAAATTCGCCGATGCCTATTCCATTATAGTGGACGGTACCCTGATTGCTGATGGCACCTCAGCAAGCAAAATAACATTCACGTCAAATAAAAGCTCACCGTCCAAGGGAGACTGGTACGCCATTCGATTGAGGACAGATAATAATATTGTGGATCATGCTGAAATCGGGTACGCTAGTTACGGTATATTCATAACCTTTTATGGTGGGAATAATACAATTACAAACACGACAATCAATTACTGCAAGTTCGATGGAATCTATATTACTAACAGCAATTATAACACGATAAATAACTGCACCGTCAGTTCGAATGATAGATACGGAATTACACTTTATGAATCGGATCATACCGATCTGGTAAAAAGCACAATCCAATATAACCATAATTTTGGGGTTTACCTCAATGCCTCACGTTATACGCAGGTTAAGGAATGCAATATTTCGTACACAGATGGAAAAGGGATTTTGCTCTACAGCGATTCTCATTCCACCACCATATCAGACAGTGAAATCTGCCATAACAATCACGTTGGAATCGACCTTTCCGGAGCCTCATATAATACCATCATAAATTCGATAATACGATGGAATAACGGAACCGGCATCGATTTTGGCGGGCAAACATCGAACCAATGGATCGAAAACACAATTATCATGAACAACAAGGATAGTGGAATCGATTTGAAGGGCTCAAGCAATGTGAACATTATCGGGTGCAATATTTCCGCGAACAAGGGATTGGCGGGTATTTTTAGTTGGGAGGCTGTTAGTCATATTAGTATCTTTGAAACAGAGGTGTGGAACAATTCCGGAGATGGCATCTGGGTTTACAACGGAGAATCGATGAATATCAGGGATTCCAAGTTTATTGTAAATATGGGAAACGGAATACAAAACAAAGGGGGCTTTGCCCACCAGAATAACATTATTCAAAACTGTATAATCTCAGAAAATAAGAGGAATGGAATTTATTTTGAGTGCAGGGAACGGATACAGTATAATACGATTATAGATAACACTGTTTCTCTCAATACCCAAAACGGTATATGGTTTCATGTATTTCCTGATAAGGACCGCTCCAACAATTACATTCGCGACAACATCATGGATGGCAACAAGGTCTATTCAAACGGTCAAAGAGGGATCTACTTTTATCTCTCTCCCATACACGACTCAGGACCTCATCATATTATAAATAATAATTTTTTATCCAATATTATTTACTCGAATTACAATGAGGGTATCTTTTTAGAAACCAGGTGTTCTGAAACAAATTCTTTTATCCAGAACAATAATATATACTCAAATATAATTTCCAACAATGACAACGGAATTTTCTTGTATTTATCTGATTCTTGGCCTTACAGCTATCTTGAAAATAACAATATTTATGCAAATAATATCTCAGGCAATCAAATTGGAGTCTATTTCTATTCATATTCTATGTTTTATGCATATATCCAGAATAATAATATCAATTCCAACAACATATCAAACAACCAAAAGGGAATTTATTTTTATGCA
The DNA here is from genome assembly GCA_020348445.1 of Thermoplasmata archaeon. Lineage (GTDB taxonomy): Archaea > Thermoplasmatota > Thermoplasmata. The sequence goes on along the minus strand of CP070751.1, from coordinate 1,577,537 downwards.
TGGGGGAGGAATGAGTATTCATATATTCAAAATAACTATATATATTCTAACAGGATTTATCACCAAGATAGTGGAATATATCTAGATGCCGTGAATCCAGCCTCATCCTGGCAGAAGTCATATATCTACAATAACACCATTCTATCCTGCGGATACGGCATAATGTTGTCAAGGATGCATTCGCAATTCATCTACATCAACAATATATCCAATAACAATGTCGGGATTCTCCTGTACAAATCCTCCTCAAACATCATCCGCTACAATAGGTTTTCAAACAACAACTGGTCGGGTATAAATTTGACATCCTACTCGTCCAACAACTTGATCGAAAACAATGTTATTTCGATGGGCAATCGGACGGGAATTTACATATACGGCGGTTCGGACGGCAATAGCATCACCCGCAATAGCATTGAGAACAACTCTGGGATTGGCGTAAACATAACAAGTGCGACTGGGAACCAAATCCACCACAACAATTTCATAAACAACACCCAAAACGCATACGATTCCACAATCTCACTGAACAACTGGGACGACGGGGTCGAGGGCAATTACTGGTCAGATTATCTGGGTACTGATGACGACAATGATGGATTCGGAGAAGACCCCTATGTCGTCCCCGGGGAAGGAAGCCGCGATTGGCATCCTTTTATGTATATGGTGGATATCTCGGCACCGTACATTATCATCACATCACCGGCCAATGGTGAGATAGAAGTCCCCCTGGATACGACCATATCAATTACGTTTTCAAAGGAGATGAACAAGACCGCTGTGGAGGGTGCGATTTCGATTTCAGGAGGCCTGACACCCACAGGGTTTACGTGGGATTCTTCAAACGAGACCGTAACATTCACACCGTCATCGAATCTTGATTCAGGTGCCAAATACACGGTAACTATTACAATCGATGCAATGGATATACTCAGTAACCGATTGGAGAAGACCTACACATTCTCATTCACAGCCGTTGATATCGAGCCTCCCATGATAACAAATACAGCGCCCTTTGATGGGGAAACAGGTGTTGCCAGGAATGCAGATGTGGTTGTGACATTCAGTGAGCCGATGCAGGTAGCTTCGATAAATTTCACATGTACGCCCGATCCCGGGGGGTGGATAATCAGCTGGGAAATGAATAATACAATTGCCATCTTCTCGCACAATGATTTTGGAAACGAGGCAACTTACACATTCCATATTACAACAGGCAAAGACCTTGCAGGTTTGGATCTCGTTTCAGGTCCGGTGCCGAACCCGTGGACGTTCTCAACACCAGATGTACTGGGACCAGTGATTACGTCCACCACACCTGTGGACGGCTCCCAGAACGTCTCGGTCTCGGTAAGTATCGTTGTAAATTTCAGTGAGGAGATAGATATATCCTCTGTTACCTACACCTGCTCGCCCGACCCACTGGGCTGGTCCGTGGTGTGGACCAATAACGACAAGACCGCCACATTCTCCCATAACATCTTTACAGAAAAAACACTGTACACGTTCCATATCTCAGCTGCAAAGGATATACCCGGAAACAATCTTGCCCCAGGTCCGGTCCCCAATCCCTGGTCGTTCACAACCACAGGCGATTATACTGCGCCGCAGATTACGCTGACCTCACCTGCAGATAACGAATTCAATGTGGATCCGGCAACTGATGTCATTGTAACGTTCAACGAGGTCATGGACAACTCCACACTCAATTACATCTGCATCCCTGATCCAGGGGGATGGACCGTAAGTTGGAGCGGTGGAAATACAATAGTAACGTTTTCGCATGCTCCCTTTGAAAACGCGACTTCTTACACGTTTCATATCAATACGGTAAGGGACCTCAGCGGAAACAATATTGTTCCGGGACCGGTCCCGAATCCATGGTCATTTGCCACGGTGGGTGATCTTGAACCACCGCAGATCATTTCCACATCACCGGAAGATAATGAAATTGACGTGGATCCATCAAGGGACGTGGTTGTGATTTTCAGTGAGATCATGAATACCTCAACTCTCAATTATTCCTGCAATCCGGATCCGGGGGGATGGTCCGAGAGCTGGAGCAATGGAAACACGGTTGCCACTTTCTCACACAACCAATTCACAATTGAAACCACGTACACATTTTATATTGATGCCGGAAAGGATATCTCAGGAAACGATCTTGTTGCCGGTCCCGTTCCCAATCCTTGGTTGTTTACCACGATAGGTGATCTGGTTGCCCCGGAAATCATTTCCACATTACCCGCAAACAATGATATCGACGTGGGCGTTGATATGAATATAATAGTAACATTCAACGAGGCCATGGACACATCAACCATTTTATACATATGCACACCAAACCTAGGAGGATGGTCAGAAAGCTGGAGCAACGGAAACACGGTGGTAACGTTTTCACACAACACGTTTACAGTTGAAACCGAATACACGTTCCACGTCTATGCCGGAAAAGACGATTCCGGAAATGACCTCAATCCCGGCCCGGTGCCCAATCCCTGGTCCTTCACCACCGTAACAGGGGATTTAATTGGCCCGGAAATCATTTCTACATCACCTGCAAACAATGAGATCGATGTGGATCTGGATACGAATATAATTGTAACATTCAATGAAGCCATGGATACCTCATCCCTCAATTATCTTTGCATTCCCGACCCAGGTGGATGGTCTGAAAGCTGGAGTAATGGAGACACTGTTGTTACCTTTACACATGATTCGCTTGAGATTGGAACCATAATTAATTTTTATGTAATTACGGGGAAAGATATTTCAGGAAATGATCTTATTCCAGGTGCTGTTCCGAATCCATGGTCATTTACCACCTCGGGAGGTCTTGTGCCACTTGAAATCACATCGGCCTCACCAGCAGATAATGAAGTTGATGTGGGCCAGAACACTAATATTGAAGTTA
>CP070751.1:1569223-1574523 GCA_020348445.1 Thermoplasmata archaeon | reverse complement strand
GGTGAGTATTGATTCCAAAATTGCTTTGGAACTGCATTATCATGCAAAACAGAAGCTTAAGACTGGATTATAAAATTGGATAATAACGCATACAGAAATGGATACATTTAGTCTGTTTAAATCAAATTCACTAAGTCATAGAAATCTTCCCTCACTTCCTATGAATTCAAGACATTGAAAGCAGAATAATCTATTATTCATACCGCAGGGAGTCAACTGGATTGGCTGTGGCAGCTTTGATGGATGGGTAGCTGACGGCTAATAGGGCAACAAGCAGTGTAAGTACTGCGGAGATGATAAAAATCTCTATTCCGATGTTTATACGATAGGCGAAATTCTGAAGCCATTTATTCATAAAATAATAAGCTATTGGCCAGGCGATAATATTGGCTGCCAATACATATTTAAAGAATCCCATTGAGATAAGTCTCACAATTCCCGCTGTGGACAAACCCAGCACTTTCCGGATTCCAATCTCCTTTGTCCGTTTCTCGATGGAATAAAACACTAGGCCAAATAGACCCATGCAGGATAAAAGTATCGCGATGGCGAAGAAAAGCCGGAAATATACCTCTAATTTTTGCTCACTCTCATAGAAGCTATTGAATAAATCATCAACATAATAGTAATTAAAGGGGTAATTCGGATTGAATTTCTCATAGGCTTTTTTAAGAAAGAGAATTGTCTTAGGAATATTCTGGGGATTGATCTTTACGGAGATAAGGTGAGGACTCTCTCTTAGCAAAAGCATCAAGGGCTGGATCCTGTGGTGAAGAGATTGAAAATGAAAATCTTTCACAACCCCAATCACGGTTGCATCTTCAATGTTTCTGTATGATATTTTTTTCCCAATAGGATCTTTCCATCCCAAGGTTTTAACAGCCGCTTCATTAAGGATGACTGCTTCTTTCGCATCGGTGCCGAACTCCCTTGAAAATTTTCTGCCAAGTTTAAGCTCGATCTCATATAAATCCATAAAATCATACCCAATATTTGCTATATATGTCAGCATCTTGGCTGTCTGTCTGTTTTTTTCTCTATAACGAGTTTCTATTTGAGTTCCTATTCTTGTAGGTAAATAATTGGAGCCGCAGACGGCGATTATGTCTTTGTTCTGGAGCAGTTCTGTTTTTATTGGTTGAAAATGTCTTGTTTTTATCCCAAACGCGATAATATTTTCTCTGCTATACCCGACTTTTCTTTTTTTAATGTAATGAAGTTGATTATGGACAACAACAGTGCATACAATCAATGCGATAGAAATGCCGAATTGAACAATGCTCAAGGCCGCTTTTTTGGATGAACCTTTATGACCGGAAATAAAAGTGCCTTTAAGCGCCTTTGCCGGTTGGAATTTGGATAAGAACAATGCTGGAGAAAAACCCGCTCCTCCAACAAAAAAGACCAAACCAAGAAGAAACATAAGAAGAGCAAAGTTCTGGTGCGTAAATAATCCAATAGATCTTTCTACCAATGAGTTAAAAGAGGGCAAAACCAATTCCACCAGAAACAAAGCGATAACTAAAGCCATAACGGCCGGTAGTAGAAATTCCCCCAGGAATTGAAAAACAAGGGTTCGACGAAAAGCACCTACAACTTTCCGGATTCCAATCTCTTTTGCACGCTTTGTGGAAAGTACAGTCATCAGATTTATGGAATTGATGCAGGCAACGATTAGAATGATCAACCCGATCGAAGCTAAAATATAGATGTATTTTATATCGCTGTTTGAAGTAAATTCGCCGTTAATATGGGAATGCAGGTGTATGCTTTTTATGGGCTGTAAATAATATCTCACCTTATCTTGGTCTACGTAATCTTTTTCAAAGTTTTTCTGAATGATAACGGGCAGTTTCTTTTCCAATTCGGCGTATGGATAACCTTCCTGAAGTTCAATAAACGTATATACCTGATTGTTTCTCCAATTTGTTAGTCGATTCTCATTGCCCGGTATTGCTGCCCAGGTGTTAATGGACAGGATAAAATTGAATCTAAAATGGGAATTTTCCGGAGGATCTTCCAAAACTCCAGTTATTTTGACATCATATTGTTCATTCATGTTGAGAGATTTACCAATGGGATCTTCTTTCCCAAATAATTTCTCAGCCAATTCATTCGTGATTACCATTGAATAAGGATCTCTTAAAGCTGACTTTTTATCACCTGCTATCAGCAGAAAAGTAAACATGTTAAAAAATTGTTCATCAGCAAAAATACCTGATTCAATGAATCTTTTTTCTCCATAGGTGATCATTCTGTTTATGCAATTTTCAAATCTCGTTCCATTCATTACTTCTGGAAACTCATCTACCATTGCCTGGGCTAGAGGATAAGGGGTATCTGCAGAAAAATCCGTCCCAAAATAGATATATCCGGGATTTTGCTTGATAACCCTGTAGAGTCGATCGGCCTTTACATGGAAGGTATCGAAGCTGAATTCGCATTTGATATATAAAAAAATTAAGATGCAGCAAACCATTCCGACAACCAGCCCGCCGATGTTGATAAATGCATAAATTTTGTGGCGTTTAATATTCCTAATGGCCACTTTTAAGTAATTTTCAAGCATTTCCTGGCTCCAGTCTGTTTGAATTTTAATATATAGCGTATATTCCCCTTTTTTTTCAGCAATAAACATGCCAATTTCGTTTTCTTGGGGTTTTCCTGCACTATGAAACATACAATGTATCATTTATTAACAGTTAATGTCCGTGCTCGAACAGAAATGAATATTCCCCTATCAACTTTGTGAAAGAGAGAGGCTTTGTTGCATGAATCGGAGATATGTCTATCTCTTCTTTTTGCAAACAATTCTATAGAATTGCATACGACAAAGGCTCTCCCATTTCGAGCGTCCGATTCAGGATAGCACAACCAATCGCAGCTTCCCGCTTCTGAGCATCGTCATTCCTAGCTCTCAGCCATCTACCAACGATTTTCTTGTATCGATAGAATGCATTTTCCGTGTGACTCTGCAAATAGTTTCCAGACAGACGTTTCCACTCGGACCATTCCTTGCTCTGGATCTCGGCAATATGACGGTCTCGATGATTGCTTCGATCTCCTCTAAACCGTCAAGAAATTTCTCGATCTCAGCACGGAGATTTGGAACCCGCCCAGACCGAAAAACCTGACCCTCTTCATCCATTATAGTCAAGTGGGAGTATTGACGATGATGGTCAATTCCGACATAATTCATCTGTGCACCAATGATTGAAATTTTCCAACCGGAAGTCTACCAAACTCCTGGAGGAGGTGCATCACATCATCATGTTACCTATAACATACGAATTTAAAAGGCTGTAATGGGAACAAAAAATAAAAAACAGTTTCTTATCAAAACGTTCGTCATAATCGGGTTCTGGATTATTTTAGCATTCATAAGTATTTTACCCATTTTATCCGAACATAAGCTATTAGAGAAATATTCATGGTTTCAGATCGTTTTCCGATTTAATTTGCGCTGGTTTATCTGGATTGTTCTTACTCCCCTTATTTTATGGTTAAGTGATACTTTTTCTTTAGAACGTAAAAAGTGGAAACGATCTGCCTTTATACACTTGTTTTTAAGTATATTTTTTACATTTGTCTACTCAATTATTTATAATTATTTTTTCCACTTGTTAGAATCCGCTCCCTCTTCCGGGACTGTAATAATCAGATCCTTTTCGCCTACTCAAATTTTCTTTTATTGGGGCCTCATAGGAATCAGTCATTCTATAAAATACTATAGCATGTTACGAGACCGTGAAATGCAATCATTACGGCTCGAAAAAGAACTTTCCGACGCCAAACTTCATTTCCTTAAAAGCCAGCTGCATCCTCATTTTTTGTTCAATACCATGCACACAATTGCGAACCTCATCAGGGACAAATCTTATCATACGGCAATAGAAACGATTTCTGGTTTCAGCGAACTGCTTCGCCTCAGCCTGGCCAATCTCAACACTCAGTTCGTGTCTCTAAAAGAAGAATTTGACTACCTGGATTTATACTTGAATATCGAGAAAATTCGTTTTAAAGACAGGCTAAGCACTGTAGTGGAAATTCCTTCAGAAGTTTTATCCTGCAAAGTGCCTTTTCTTCTATTGCAGCCTTTTGTAGAAAATTCTATTAAACATGGACTGATTAAACAGGAAGATTCTCTTCTCATCCATATCTCCGCTTCAAGAAACAATCAGAACCTTGTTGTAATAATTGAGGATGATGGTTCAGGTTTTCCTGATGATTGGTCATTTGAAAAAAACAGTGGTATCGGATTACAAAATATTCACAGGAGACTGTCAACGATTTATGGCAGCAATTTCACGATGGAACTGCAGAATAGAAATAATTCTGGAGTGACAGTTACCATAGTGATACCATTTTCAAGGAAAGTAGAATGAATAAAATACGGATAATTATTGCAGACGACGAACCTCTTGCGAGAAAAGGAATCAAGAGTCTTCTCAAAAATAAGGCAAATATTGAGATTATTAGAGAATGTAAAAACGGCAGAGAAGCCGTGCATGCAATTAATCAATTAGCGCCCGATCTTGTATTCCTTGATGTCCAGATGCCCGTTTTCGACGGCTTTGAGGTTTTGGAACGTATCAATCTGTCCAAAGCACCCGTAATCATTTTTGTGACTGCCTATGATAAATATGCCATCCAGGCGTTTGAAGTGAATGCGTTGGATTATCTCCTCAAGCCTTTCGGGGATATCCGTTTTCATGTTGCACTTAACAGGGCATTGAAATCTATTGAAAACAATCAAATTGCTGATTTGAGCAGAAAAATGGCATCTCTTATTGACAGTCATAAAAAAATGGAGAGTAAAGACGCAGGTGTTGATTCTCATCAGACTGAGGATATGCCTTCCCGAAGAAAATACCAGAATCGTATCATGGTTAAAGGGGCCGGTAAAATCTCATTTGTTGACATAGAAGAAATAAAATGGTTTGAAGCGTTGGATTATTATGTGAGAATTCACACGGGGAATGCAAATTATATCATACGGGAAAGCTTAAAAAACCTTGAGAAATCACTCGACCCTCAGAAGTTTGTCCGTATCCATCGCTCCGCAATAGTCAGATTTAATGAAATAAAATCCATCGTTTCATATTCGACGGGAAATTTCAAAGTCCTCCTTCAAGACGGAACAAAACTACCGCTTTCACGAAAGAGAAAGTGCCTCCTGGATCACTTCCTTCTCTAAATCGATTTTTTCCTTCACTGCATCTATTTGTAATTCACTGTAGAAAGAATGCCTTTCGCTGAATAGCGCTAACTATTTTTATTTTTTTCACTTATATTAAATT
>CP070751.1:1563815-1569123 GCA_020348445.1 Thermoplasmata archaeon | reverse complement strand
GAAGTTCACACCCTTTTCCTTTGCCTTAATGTAGTACTCCTCTGAAAAACCATAGGCCATGATATCCTGATAGAGTATGTGGACCTGACATTCGGGAGTGGATTCTTTTATTTTAAGTGCGTTTTTTATTGCCTGAAGGCAGCAGATTCTTCCGCAATATCTTCTTTTGTCATCACGAAGGCCAACACATTGGATCATAACAACATTCTGAGCCTCAAAATCACCAGACACAAGCTGTTTTTCAAGATCCTTTTGGGTTATCACCGAGTCGTGCTCACCAAAATGGTATTGTTTTGGTTCTATTTCCACAGCTCCTGTTGCTATGATCACAGAACCATAATGAATGGTGGTTTCCCCATCCTTTGTATTAATTGTTGCAATGAAGTTTCCTGCATTTCCCAAGACTTTTAAAACATCTGAATTCAAGTGAACGTTGACAAGATCGTTTTTCTTTACTTTTTTAACAAGACTTTTAAGATGTTCTTGAACATCAAGACCGGAAATGGTATAGTAGATATCTTGTGCATTTCCCCCAGGCTGGGAACCCCTTTCCACTAAATCAACATCATAGCCTGATTGTGCAATTCTCGAAGCTGCAGTTATCCCCGCAATCCCTCCTCCAATAACGAGAGCTTTTTGTGACGAGGGTTTCCCAATTACTTTTTGTGTTTCCTGCATCCTCAGTTTCTCATGAGCCATTGAGATTAAGTCCTTGGCTTTTTTAGTTGCTTGGATCTTATCATCATGAACCCAGGCACAGCCTTCTCTTAGATTCACGATCTCAATTTGATCTGTATCGACATCGACTTCTGCTAGTGTCTCTTTGAACTTCTCTTCAAAGGGATATGGGGAGCATGCTAATATTATCACCTTACCCACATTAGCCTCGATTGCGTAGTCCTTTAATTTATCCAGCTCAAGGCAGAGGAACTCCAGCTGTTTTACTGTTTTAACATCAGATAAAGTCTTGGTAAATTCCGTGATTTCTTTTATATGAAGCGAATTTCCAAGACAGGAATCTGCTCCACAAATAAAGATACCAATACTACCATGTTCCTTTTGTGGTATATCCTGGACATCCTCTTTGTTTTCTGATGATCCCCTTTCCAAATATGAGCCAGCCAAGGCTGCAGCACATCCTGCTTCAGTTATTGTATCAGGGATATCCTTTGGACCTGAGAATGATCCGCATACAAACACTCCTTCTCTAGTTGTTATGGTTGGATTCTCGGATTTCGTGCTAACGAACCCATATCCATTTAACTCTATACCCAGGATTTTGGAAAGTTCAGTTCCCTTCTTTGGTGGGGATTGCCCAGTTGCCAGAACAACTATATCAAAGGTTTCGCTCTTTGGTTCATCCTTCTCATCCACCAAATTCACAATCAGGTTTCCCTCATTATTTAATTGGATATCAGCAACCCTGGATCTTACAAAATTGATTCCTATTTTCTTTGCATCCTCATAATATCTGTGATAACCCTTTCCAAAGGCCCGCATGTCCATAAAGAATATGGTAACATCCAAATCTGGATTCATTTCCTTGGCCATCATGGCCTCCTTGAGAGAGTGCATGCAACATGCAAAGGAGCAGAAGTTATGGTTCTCGTCCCTGGATCCAATGCATTGGAGGAATGCGATCTTCGAAGGTATTTTCCCATCAGAAACCCGTTGCAATATCCTGTCCATATTGGGCCCGGTTCCACTCATGAGCCTTTCAAATTCCAATGCAGTAACCACATTTTCATATTCATCATAATGGAGGGCTCCCATCTCACTGGGATCATATGGAGTAAATCCTAAAGCCAGGATAACTGCACCCACATTCAATTTTTCTTCCTCATCTTCTTTTGAAAGATCCACTGCCTTAGTGGGGCAGATCTTCACACACTCCTCGCATTTGGTGCAGTTCTCGTAATCGATTGTGTACACCCGAGGTGTTGCTGAGGGATATTCAATATAGACGGCCTTTCTTTTTGTGAGCTTGGAATTAAAATTCCCTTCAACCTCAACAGGACAGACGTCAACACAAAGACCGCATGCAATACATTTTTCAGGATCAACAAGACGGGCCCTTTTCTTAATGGTGGCGGTAAAATCCCCACCTTTTCCATCAAAACCCACGATCTCTGAATTTGTAATAACATTGATTGCGGGATGTACAAATCCCCTTCTTAGGCACATATCAGAACAGAAATCCACACCAAATGAAGGCAGCATCTTGCACATTCCGCAGTCATTTGTTGGGAACTGGCGGTCCAACTTGGAGAGGGTGCCTCCAATATATGGGGAATCATCAAGAAGATGAACCTGATGACCTGAATCAGCCAGATCAAGGGCAGCCTTTATTCCAGCTATTCCTGCACCCACGACCAGGGCTGAGTCAATTGTGGTTTTTACTTCTTCTTCCCCTTTTTCCTCATTCATTTTTTTACCTCTTTTATCAATCCTCGGTGTACGCAGATACCATGTCAAATATCTGCTTCTTTGTGTAGTTCTTATGCTGAAGCGCACCTGAAGGACAGCCTGCAGCACATGCACCACAACCTTCGCACAGCCCCTCGTTTATACTCGATACACCCTTTTTCTCATCGAGCTCTGCAGCGCCATATGCACAAATGGAAACACAATTACCACAGCCCACACATACCTCCTGATCAACATAGGCTATAACGGGATCATGGGCAAGCTCATCCTTGGAGAACATGGCAGCCACCTTACTTGCGGCACCACTTGCCTGGGATACTGTTTCTGGAATATCCTTTGGTCCCTGGGCCGTGCCTGCAAGGAAGATCCCTGCAGTCATTGTTTCAAGAGGTCTGAGTTTCGGGTGTGCCTCTGTAAGCCAGCCGTGTTCATCTGAGGCGATCCTGAGTTTTTTAGCTATATCTATGGTTCCTTCACTGGGTACTGCGGCTGTTGCCAGAACTACCATATCAGCTTTAATCTCTATCTTCTTCCCTGTGAGCGTGTCCACTCCCCAGACAACCACCTTATCGTCCTCCTCATAAACCTTCGATACCTTTCCTCTAAGATAGATCAAATCCTCCTCCTCAACTGCTCTTTGGACAAACTCCTCGTAACTCTTTCCTGAGGATCTTATGTCAATGTAGAAGATGTAAGCCTGTCCGTCGGGAACAACATGCTTGTACAAGAATGCATGTTTTGGAGTGTACATACAGCAGATTTTAGAGCAGTAAGGTACACCAAGCTCAGGATCCCTTGAGCCAGCACATTGTATGAATACAACCTCCTTTGGGATTTTTCCATCTGAAGGACGCCTGATTTGTCCTCCTGTTGGACCCGAAGCAGAGAGCAGGCGCTCGAACTGCAATGAATCAATTACATTACCGTATCTGCCACCGCCATATTCCTTTAAATCCTCCTTATCATACAGGTCATATCCAGTTGCCACAACAATGGCGCCCACATCGATCTCCTCAATTTTATCCTCCTGCTCATAATCTATTGCATTGATATCGCAGAACTTCTCACAGGCCCCGCATTCTCCAGTAAGAAAATGCATGCAATGTTCCCTGTCGATAACTGGTTTGTTTGGCACTGCCTGGGGAAACGGTATGTAGTTAGCAGATCTTGTGGCCATGCCGCGGTTATGCTCTGATGCTATTGGTTTTGGTTTAAACTTTGTGATATCTGATATCTGGATAGCATCTGTGGGGCACACCTTCTCGCATGCACCGCATGTTGCGCAGATCTCAGAATAATCACCAAAGGGTCTGGAAACCTCTCGATTTGCGCCGCGGTTTGCAAAGCATAAAGCTCCAACACCCATTACATCCTGACATATCCTAACGCACAATCCACAGAGGATGCATTTATCATCGGCTTCGCCCACAGTTCGAAGCCGTTTAGGCTCAGAATTGTACTTCTCGGCAAGTTCCTTTAATTGCGGGGACTCTGGACATCGTGCAAGAAGCAGTTCTAAAATGACTTTGCGGGAATGGATTACTTTCTCCGAATCTGTCTCAACTTCTATTCCTTCCTTTACAGGGAACGTACATGAGGAAACCAGTCTCGTGCGTTCGCCATCTTTTACTTCAACTGTGCATAATCTGCAGGCTCCATAGGAATCCAGTGTCCTGTGATGGCATAAAGTGGGTATTTCTATTTGGTTCTTCATTGCTACATCCAGTATACTTTGGCCTTCTTCAGCTTCGACTTCAGTTCCATTTATCTTGAACTTTATCATTCTTCATTCCCTCAAATATCATATGATTTTCACGGCATCGAATTTACATACTTCGCGGCACACACCGCATCTTATACATTCCTTCTCATTGATTGTATGGGGCATCTTCTTCTTGCCTGTGACAGCATCCTGCGGACACTGTTTTAAACAGAGATTGCACCCCGTACATAATTCAGGGTCTATTTCATAGGTAATAAGAGCCTTGCAGACACCGGCTGGACATCGTTTTTCCTTAATGTGGGCTTCGTACTCAGGTTTGAAATATCTGATCGTGGAAAGCACAGGATTGGGGGCAGAGCCACCGAGCTGACATAAGGAGGTATTTTTTACAACCCCTCCGATCTCCTCAAGAAGTTCTATATCTCCTTCTCTCCCCTCACCTTTGCATATATCAGATAAAATGGCATGCATCTGGACAATTCCCTCGCGGCACGGCACACATTTTCCGCAGGACTCATCAACAAGGAAATTTAAGAAATATTTGGCCACATCAACAACGCAGGTGGTCTCGTCCATCACTATCATACCACCAGAGCCCATCATTGAGCCAGCTTCTGTAAGCTTCTCATAATCCACAGGTAAATCGATTAGGCTCTCTGGAATACAGCCACCCGAAGGCCCTCCGGTCTGCACTGCCTTGAACTTCTTGTTATCAGGAATTCCACCACCTATTTTGAAGATGATGTCCTTTAATGTGGTTCCCATGGGAACCTCAACCAAACCCGTGTTATGAATTTTACCTACCAAGGAGAAGATTTTAGTGCCTTTGCTTTTGTCCATTCCAATCTTTGAGTACCAATCTGCCCCTGAGTTGATGATGAGGGGTACATTGGCCCAGGTTTCCACATTGTTGAGGTTGGTGGGTCTTCCCCATAGGCCCTTTGTTGTTGTGTGAATGTGTTTTGCCCTGGGCTCTCCAGGTTTGCCTTCGATGGAAGCCATAAGGGCAGTGGATTCCCCGCACACAAATGCACCTCCACCTCTTGCTAGTTTTATTAAAAAATCAAATCCGCTGTCGAGAATGTTCTCCCCTAAAAGGCCGTATTCCCGTGCCTGTTTTATGGCGTTCTTCAGTGTTTTGACTGCAAGCTCATATTC
>CP070751.1:1558225-1563715 GCA_020348445.1 Thermoplasmata archaeon | reverse complement strand
GAGCGGATACCGTGCTTCTCATCAAATCCGCTAATAGTCGCAGATTCTTTGATTTGAAGATTCTCGATGTTATAGCTAAACCTGTTACACTCTAGCCAGCCTCGTTACGCGTGAGATAGACAAAATACACTATTTTTTTTTAAAAACTTTCATTAAACTAGCTAGACAGTTCGTAGAATCGTGCTTCGAATAGTTCTATACCTACAACAATGTGATGCTATTAGAAAACGTCAATGACGGAAGCTAGCTAGTTTAGATGAACTTTTATGATCGAAGTATAGAATAATACGTTGAGGGATTGTACGTGAGTCTATTTACTGTTGATGATACAAAATGTAATCGTGATGGCATCTGTGTTGAGATTTGTCCTGCGCAGATCATCGTCTTAGACGAGGATCACCAGGTTCCCATCCACTCAAAGGGCGCAAAGGAGATCTGTATTAACTGTGGACACTGTGTCTCAGTCTGTCCAACGGGAGCCTTATCCCTCTCAACCATGAGCCCAGAGGACTGTCAACCCATTCAACAAGAGTTGTTACCTCGTCCAGAGCGAGTGGAGCATCTTTTAAGGTCACGTAGGTCGATCAGAACATACACCGACCAGATGGTAGATCGAAAACTCCTCACCCATCTGCTCCAAATAGCTAGCTACGCGCCCACGGGCGGTAATCGTCAACCAGTTCAATGGCACATTATTTACGATCCAGATGACGTGCAGCACTTGGCGAGTCTGGTGATAGATTGGATGCGTAGTACTATGCAGAAACGGTCAAGTTCTAATCGCTTAGTAACGGACTGGGATTCCGGGATTGACAGAATCTGTCGAAATGCACCGCATGTTGTGGTTGCTCATGCCCCAAAAAACCGCGGCTCAGCCTCTTGTAACATAGCATTGACTTCTCTGGAATTAATTGCCTATGCTTCTGGTTTAGGAGCATGTTGGGGTGGTTATCTTAATGCAGCTGCTAATCTCTGGCCACCGATGATGAAAGCTCTCGGTCTCCCAGATGGACACGCATGCTTCGGTGCTATGATGATTGGATATCCCAAATATAGATACCAACGTATTCCCCTCCGAAATCCAGCTAAAATAACATGGCTTTAAGCATTATTACAGACTCGGGAAGAAAGATTCCTCCTAGCTCCTCCTAATCATAATATAATATAAGCATCTTGATCTGTATTAACATTCAGGAGGATATGTTTTGTATCTTACAACGGAAGAAGAAATGGCTTACAACGGAAATTGTGGACCGCTTCAGGAATGGGCGATGAAGTTTCTAACAAAATATGGTGACATTTACGGTGCAGAAAAACTTATTCCTGTAGATTCGGCTTTCACGTTTCTTCCAGCTTCTCGAACGTTTGATCCTGAGATTTACAACCTCCTCTGTGAAAGTAAATTAGCAGTACCGACATACAGTCATATTACCGGTGAAACCGAGCATTGGAAAGAAGTAAGTAGAGAACCCCCCTCTAAAGACTTCTTGAGGACTTACGTCAATATGGGGATATCCCTTACATCAACATGTGCCCCATACATGTGTGGATACTGTCCAGTATATAACAGTCACATCTCATCGGTTGAATCTTCCTGTCTAGTTTATTTGAATTCGGTTCTTGGAGCGAGAACTCACCGAGAAAGTTTTCCCAGCGTTATCGCAAGCGCTGTAACAGGAAAGACGCCATATTTTGGACTCCACACCGACGAAGGTAGGAAGGGCAACCTTTTGATCAACGTTGAAACGACGCTTTCGAATCCTGCTGATTACGACGCGTTAGGATATTTTGCTGGAGAGATTGCTGGGATTGATGTACCTGTTTTTAATGGTATAAGGGGAACCCTTGGTTTAGAGAAGCTAAAAGGATTTGGAGCTTCGCAAGCAAGTTCAGGAGGCGTTGGACTCTATCACGTGGTCGGTGTTACCCCTGAGGCACCTACGTTAGATAAAGCATTTCAAGGTGATAAACCAGAAGAAACGGTATCTTTTACAGAAAATGATCTGGAAGAAACCTATGACGCCCTGTCAACTCACGGTTCTACGGATGTTGACTATGTTGCTTTGGGTTGCCCCCACTTAAGTATTAAGGAACTTATGAAAGTTGCTGAATTGTTGAAAGGAAAGAAGGTCGATGAGAATGTTCATTTGTGGCTGCTGACGGTGCCGATGATTCGATGGCAAGCAGAGATGATGGGCATTCGGGATGTGATACGGGCAGCTGGAGGACGTATAGCAACGGTTTGTTGGAGTTCATTCAAGCCGACGCCTACAGTTATGGCTACCGACTCGGGTAAGACCGCTCATTACGCGCCAGCTCATTACCCTAAAGCCGATTTTTGGTTTGGAAGTCTTGAACAATGTATTGAAACAGCACTCACGGGAAGGTGGAAGATGTAACATGACGAAAAAAGTGGAAAAAATAGTCCTGCATGGACGCGGAGTCGTCGACGGTGATGTTACAGGTAGAGCATTAGTGATGAAGAAGAGCCTCTCGTTCTGGAGTGGGCTTAATCCGTTAACAGGTACCCTACGTCGCGGACAAGTGGAACCTGAAAATGTTGGACGAAGTGTTAAAGGAAAGATTTTGGTGTATCCCTTCGGAAAAGGTTCAACAGCAGGCGGTGGAATATTATACTTTGCTTGTATGAATGGATTTGCGCCATTGGCGGTTATTAATATTAAACTTGATACAGTTGTTGCTAATGGCGTGATTGCTACAAACACCCCCACAGTGATTGAACTCGATAAAGACCCCATTAAGATCATAAAAACAGGAGATCTCGTGAGAGTAGACGCCACTAACGGGATAGTAGAGGTCTTTAAGGAAATAAACGAATAGCTATCTACTTTCTTCTCTACATGGTATCGAGTACGTGCTCCATTATGGATGTATCCAAGCGTGAACGCTCGAAAATTCTTTAAGCTAGCTATTTGGAGATATACCATATGATATTAGAAACAGAGGGATGTGTTGAAGATGTTTTGTTCTCATTGTGGAGATGAGGTTCCTGACGACATGAATTTCTGTCCTCAATGTGGCGTGAGGACCGTTAAAGGTGTGGAAGCGAATGTCCCCATTCCGAGACAGCGTAATTGGGAAGAAGAACTTGAATCGGCAGCCGAAAGAATCGGCGAGGAAATGGAGAGAGCTTTTACAATAACGGGTCAAGAGCTAGAAAAAGCAGTCCGACGAATAAAGGAAAAAATGCAGACTACTACTACAAAAGAAATGGTGAACTGCACAAGTTGTGGTGAACAAAACCAGAAAGGAACGAATTTCTGTTTCAAATGTGGAACCGAACTAGCTAGTTAAAAAAGTGTAGTATTTTCAACTCGTAGATTGATTAACCATCTTAAGGATCGTTGGTCGGATTTCCTCCATCGTTCTTAGATCATGTTCTATGATCTTTTCAATGATGCGTCTAGATATTTGTAATTCAGGAGCGGTAATCAGCTTTGGTGCTGCCAACTTTGTGAAGCTATCTTCCTTCTCGTTCCACATGTAAAGTTGTTTAAACGCTTTTCTACCGTTCAGCCCTTGGTTCTCGTAAATTGAATTAATTCTTCTTTTAGTTAATCCTCTTTGTCCAGTTCTTTTCATGAATATGAGAACATGGAGGTTAGTTAAATTCGCCTCGTCAATCCCCTCAGCTTCCAATACCTCAGGGATATTATCTGCATGAAGGTTTCCTGCAATCATGTGCTTCTTCGCGAGTTTTAGGAAGTTGGCTACATCGTTTCCCCATATGTAAGCATACCATCTTCCACGCCCTATTTCATGAGCAATAAAGCACTTGAAATTAGGATCCTCTAAACCGTTTTCAATGACTTGACTGTTTACGGTAGCCACAATATCGATGTCGGGTATAAAATTGAGGAGAGCGGCCATTACAGTCGTTTTCCCGACCCCGCCGGGACGAGCGCCTACGAAGAAGGAATGACCGGCTGAAATGGTCGCTAGTAAATAGGCTGTAATTTCCACATTTAGCGTTCCCGCGTCAAGAAGATCACGTATGGAAAGCATTCTTCCACCACGTTGATTGCACTTATTGATCTCCTCTAGATGCCTTCTTATCCTTTGTTCCAATTCCAATGCTTTCCTTGAGTTCTTAATCAAGCTACCTAGTTATAGTATAAATGAAAGATCAGAAAGTTACTCACCAGTTTCTATCCAGTAATCAATGTATTATAAACAATTAGCGTTCCTCAAGCACGATTGCTCGCAACCAGCAAGCGTCCAGACCAACCCACTTGAGTACGGTGCCAATATAGAAGACTCGCTGCCTTTTTATTTTGTCTAGATTGACTAATCCTTCAATGATTGGTATGTTATTGAGTTGAAAGACATCGTGGCCGTCAGGATCCGAGCCCCAACTCACTCCTTGGAATCCCCATTGTTTAATGTGTTTATCGATTAAATGTTGTTGAGCTTCGGCTGTGAGGTAGGGTCGTTCTCTACCCCTATAGGGGCTTCGCATGAGTACAATGTCTTGATTCTTCACTGGTTCGCAATCTTTCGCGATAATACTTTGTCCCACACCATTAATCGGTTTTTTATACGTGAAGTCGAGGACACAACAGGCTCCCAGCCATGTTTCAATGGGAAACTCGGCACAGTTCATACCTCCTTCCTTACCATAAGGTTGAGTTTTGTCAAAATTGAGGTGGGATGACACCTCGACATGGGTGCCAATATGGGTTTCCGTATAGACTTGATGCATAAAATCATCATTTGGTTGATAAATAAACTGGACCAATTCAAGCCGCCGATTCGGTGAGACCGTATCTACTCTATGGAGATAACGGTGATTCACTTTCATGATTCCCGGTCGCATTTCTTCTGTTAGATCAATAATACGGTAATTACGTAAATCTATCAACGTTCCCCCTCACATTGTTTAGGTGTTATCAAAAAATACATGATTTTATACATTAGTAACAATATGAATAAAAACATTTGATTCTGCAAGGAAGACCAAGACATATTTTCCTTGTACATTGTCCTAGCTAGCTAACTCGACTATCTTCGAGGGAAACCCGTGTCCACATTATGTCGATTCTAAGCGCTCGGTAAACCTGTTAAGGAGTTGGGGGTTGTCTTAACGGATCACTCGGGAGGCAGGAGTTCACAGTGGGAGGCACGTGTCCTTGGATGGAGCATCATTTATCATGAACGAATCGCGCGCGCTAGGAAAATAAGTAACGCACCATAGTCAGAACCACTTTCTCTTCTTGAAGATGACGATTATTAAGGATACCATGAGAGTCATGATGAAGATCATTAATAGAGGGCCATACTCCAACTTGGGGTAAGCGGCTGGGAAGGCTATGGTGTATACGCCTATGATGAGGGTCAATGGCATGAAGATAGTGTTAATCATGGTAAGTACCTTTATGATGTCATTCATCCTGTTGCTTACTAAAGAGAGGTATATGTCTAGGGATCCACTAGTGATGCCCAGTTGGGTATCGATAGCGCCCAAGGTCC
>CP070751.1:1552559-1558125 GCA_020348445.1 Thermoplasmata archaeon | reverse complement strand
CATAGGTGCAAGAGAGGATGGAACCCAGAACTATGCTGGCATCATGGACGAAGTCCGCATCTCGAAAGTTGCACACACAGCTGCTTGGATCGCCACAGAGTACAACAATCAAAACGACACTGCTTCTTTCCTATATGCAGGAAGAGAAGAAATTTCTTCTACGAACTGGCTCTACCGGAAACCAATTACCATAAATTCGAGCAAGGTGACTTCAGATCTTACAAATTTCCCCGTATTAGTTGATATCACAGATTCGGACCTTGCAAGTGAGGCGCGCTCTGATGGATACGATATCGCCTTCTGGGGTTCTGACGGTTCCCCGCTAGACCATGAAATTGAAAATTATACAAGTGGTTCAGGTAAATTAGTCGCATGGGTTAGAATCCCGAGCTTGTCTTCATCCTCTGATACGACATTCTATATGTATTATGGAAATAGTGATATCACTTCTCCCACTGAAAATCCAACTGGTGTTTGGGATTCGAATTATGTCGGTGTGTGGCACTTGAATGAAACGGGAACAGGAACCCGCTATGATTCAACTTCTTATAGCAATGATGGTACTCCATCAGGTTACGACGGCGATGAAACAACAACAGGAAAAATAGATTTGGCTGATGATTTCGAGGCAACTGACGCCGATGATTATATCGATATTGACAATTCAAGTAGTTTATATATAACCGGGAATGAGATAACAATGGGAGCTTGGATTAATATAGAATCCTACGCCAATTCAGAAATGCAGGTTTTTTGTAGGGGACAAGATGATAATTGGATATACGGAATAGGTGTAATGAATACAGCTAAGATTAGGTATTTGATATATTCTGGTAACGATAATGACTATTCCGACTCAGATGCAGTTTTAAGCCTCGGTACTTGGATTTATGTTGTAGTACGCTATAATGGAACTCACAAAACAATATTTATAAACGGAATAAATGAAGGAGAAAAGCCTGCAAGTAATAATATTGCCGATAGAGGGCCGGGTGGAGACCATTCTCTTCATATTGCAGATAGACCAGGGACCGGCAGTACATTATGGTTTGATGGTAAAGTTGACGAAGTCCGCGTTTCAAACATAGCAAGAAGCGAAGATTGGATCGAAACAGAATTCAACAACCAGAACGACACAGCTTCATTCCTATATGTAAACAGCGAGGAGAATGTTCCAAGTGCCTCAAGCGAGTCATCAGACCCAGTCTATTACGAATGGGTGGAGCTATACAATCCCACGAGCAATGCGTGTATTTTAAATGATCTATATCTCTCAGATTACGAGGGAAACCTCTTTGATCTAAGCGGTGGAGGTACGCTTTCTGCTGGTAGTTATCTGATTGCACATCTTGGTGAATCAGGCACGAATTCCAGTACAAATGTTTATGGGACAATAATAAACTATGTCTCACCTGCAAAATCCATGTTGGATGTTGCGGATACACTTTCTGTGAAAAGCAGTCAGGGTTATATACTGGACTATATTGCCTGGGGCGCTGACCCAAATTCTGATGATTACTATGCCGTGGATCAGAGCCATTGGTCAAATGATGAGTACATAAATACCTCGTTAATTGATATGAATAAGACCCTGGGACGTGACAAGAATTCAAGGGATTTGAACAATTCTGGAGATTGGGAGAATCCCAACAATCAGGCTGATCCCTTTGGAATTCACGCAGTAGCAGAGACCTCAGGGGCAATTAATTTTGATCAACAGGTCGTTATTAATGAGGTGCAGTTCGCTCCAACCGGTAATCTTTACGGAGACTGGAGTAATCGCAAGAAGATTACAATCAATTCCTCAAAGGTAACTGCAGATCTTACGAATTTCCCCGTATTAATCAGCATCACAGATTCAGATCTCATCACAAGGGCCCAGCCGGACGGTGGAGACATTATGTTCATAGCATCCGACAACACCACCAAGTACAACCACGAAATCGAAAGCTTCACCAGCACAACAGGTGAGCTGATTGCTTGGGTAAATATCACATCTTTATCATCTACAACTGATACTGAGTTTTACATGTACTATAACAATCCTGCAGCAGATGATCAATCTAATCCTGATGGGGTTTGGGATGCAGGTTTCGTGGGCGTGTGGCATCTAAAT
Source organism: Thermoplasmata archaeon (assembly GCA_020348445.1). GTDB lineage: Archaea > Thermoplasmatota > Thermoplasmata. Next base: position 1,556,009 of record CP070751.1, on the reverse strand, counting down.
GAGGAAGGTGCTGGAGATTCAGATGAATTTGAAGACAGTTCACAGTATGACAATCACGGACAGGGAGGCTCTGGCACTTCAGATTACTTACCTTCTCAAATCGACGCGAGAATAGGTAAAGGTCAGGACTTTGATGGAATAAATGATCATATCAATTGCGGGGATAGTTCGAGTATTGATATAACTGGAAAAAATATTACATTGGAGGTTTGGTTTAAGTGGCGGGATGGTGTTGACGACTTACGTAGTCCCTTTAGCTACAAAGGATGGGCCGATGGCTATCGTCTTATAATGAACGAGGTGGACCCGAGTATGGACTTTCAGCTTCCTGGGGACACAAATAACCTACGGCCAAGTTTTACTACAGCTTCAGACACCTGGTACCATATTGTTGCAGTTTATAACAGCTCCAAGATGGCCACTTATTTCAATGGTTCAAAGGATATCGATGAAGAGGATAAATCAGATCCCATTGAATCCCCATCATCTGCTGAACTGTGGATAGGTCATGGGGATAATAGTGTTGGACAAGACTGGAGTGATCAATGGAACGGTTCCCTAGACGAAGTTCGAATTTCTAATATTGCTCGTTCAGCAGACTGGATTGCAACAGAATATAACAATCAGAACGATACAAGTTCATTCTACACAGTAAGTGATGAGGAGTTCCTTAATGATGCTTGGTTATATAAGAAGAATATCACCATCAATTCCTCTCAGGTTGAGTCTGACCTCAGTAACTTCCCAGTACTAATTAGTATCACTGATTCGGACCTTGCTAGTAAAGCCAATATCGATGGGAACGATATTTACTTCACAAAATCGGATGGTACAACCAGACTAAACCATGAAATCGAAAGCTATGATAGCTCCTCTGGAGAATTAGTGGCCTGGGTAAATGTCACTTCCCTATCATCTTCATCGGACACGTATATCTATATGTATTACGGTAAACCAAACTGCTTTTCCATGGCGAACCCAGAGGGCGTTTGGGATAGCGCTTATGTCGGTGTGTGGCACCTATCAGAGATGTACGGAACGATCTATGATTCTACGAGTAATGATAATGATGGTTCCTCTCAGGGTCATACAACAACGGGAGTCCAAGGAAAAATCGATAATTCCTTTGAATTCAATGGTTCCTTTAATAATTCTGTCGTAGTCGAGGATACCTCCTCTTTGGAGCCAAGCAGTATTACTGTTGAGTGCTGGTGGAATGCCGATATCTTAGTTCCAAACAACAATGATCTGCGCAGTGCTATCTCCAAGACCAAATCCGATTGGTCTGATGGATACTTCATGGGCTTGTACAGGTTTGATGGAGACAGTTTCAATGGCTTCATGTTCTTCTCTGATATAGGCACTTGGGTTCCCGCACAATGGGACATCAGCAATATCGCAGTTGGTTCATGGTATTATGCTGCAGGGACATATAACAGCAGCGCAGATGTTACAAAATTATTTATCAACGGAAGTGAAGTCGACAGTGCCTCAAGTGCAGGAGCAATTGTAGGAACCGATGCAGACCTGGATCTCGGCTCCTTTGATTGGGAAGAATGGGACGGGAAGTTAGATGAAATAAGAATCTCCAATATCGTCCGGTCCGATGCATGGCTCAATATAACTTACAACTGCCATCAGAACACGAGCACTTTCATCAATGTGGGTAGTGAGGAACCATCGGGAGCCTCACCCGATTATGAGTGGGTAGAATTGTACAATGCAGGTGATGGGGCTATTAATGTGTCGGGTTGGTACCTCACAGATAACGATGGTAATAAATATTACATAACTGGAGCAGGTGATATTCCCTCTGGAGGTTATCTAGTAGCTCATCTTGCAGAATCTGGAACCAACAGCTCAACAAATGTTTACGGGCCCATAATTTCAGAAGACACCTTCACCTCGCTTACATTGGAACTGGGGCCTGCGACCTGTAATGATACAGGGATATGGATCAATGAACCCACGAGAAATATCGGATATGACGGTTGGATAGAACTGATGGACTGGGATTCTGCTACCGCGGTTGACCAGGGTCTATTCCAGTTCGATTTGTCGTTCTTTTCATCAAATGATATTATCGACGCAAATCTTTGGCTGTACAGATACAATGGAAGTACCACCTACGGTGGAAATTTCAGCGTCTGCAGAGTAACTCAAAGCTGGACAGAAACTGGAGCCACATGGAACACATATGACGGCACTAATAATTGGTACATGGCCGGCGGGGATTTCAATCCAGATATTTACGATTACACATACGTCTATGCAAATACCAATGGATGGTATAAATGGAACGTCACGGGATTGATCGATTACTGGAAGGATGGAACTTATCCGAATTATGGTATGATTTTGGTGGGTAATGACGTGGCCGATTGGTCGCAGTTCAGGCCAAGCGATTATAATGGTACTGCTTATCGACCACAATTGATCATCAACTACACAGTTTCAACACCCCAGCAGCTTTTCATGCTGGATAACACCGATGACCTAGCACTTTGTGACGATGATGGATATATCATCGACTATGTGGCCTGGGGTGCCGATCCTGGTGAGGATGATGATCTCGCTGCCGCCTGGAGACAGTGGACAGATGGTGATTACATTGATAGTTACCAGCTTCTGGAGAATCAAACCTTAGGGCGCGATCAAAACCAGAACGACACTGATGAGCCTGAAGATTGGGAGAACGCATCAGGCAAGGCTGACCCTTTTGGAATAGACAGAAGTAATGAAAACGGCTCATCGCCAAATGAATGTAATGTGGATTTTATAATTCCTGAGTTTGAGGAAATAGTAATTCCATTGATGATGATTCCGATTATATTCTTCACATTTAAATGGAATAATTACAGTAAATCAAATTCAACCAAAGTTCGAAAGGGAAAAAGAGGTAAAGAAGAATCTTTCAATGCAATTACATATAAAAATATCAAAAATGATAAAAATAGATATATGCAGAGATAACAAGTAGAATCAGTAAAATAATGAAAAATAATCAATCACATATACCAAAATTGAAGAATCCAACATTTAAATTGGATATATATGGTTAATCTCCTTTTATTTGAGATTTTTCACGGTTTTTTATAATTGCATTTTCCGTACACATCAGTGGATATTTACTACATAATAGGTTTTAATAATATTCCCAATATAAAATCGTACCCAAATTATCGTACATACAGTGCTTATCATTCTACAAGGCGATGATAGGATTGAATGAAGAGAAAGAAACATCGCAGCTCTGTCCTAATTGCAAAAAGGCCATCGCATCTGATTCGGGATATTGTCCACACTGCAGCAAGATAATCAATGGGCGTTCGATAAAAGTTGAAGATGCTCTACAAAATAAAAAGGAAGAAAAAAGTAAACGAAGCAGAATTTTTAGGGATTTTGAGGAGCGGTACGAGAAAATAGAAGGTTCCAGCAGAAAAAGAGATG
>CP070751.1:1546838-1552459 GCA_020348445.1 Thermoplasmata archaeon | reverse complement strand
GCCACCGCCTGGTTTGCCCCTTTACCACCGGGGGTCATTATAAAATCTTCGCCGAGAATCGTCTCACCTATTGCAGGTATCCTTGTCGATTTCACTACCAAATCCATATTGGAGCTGCCGACCACCGCAATTCTCGGCTTATCTTGCTTCATCTCAAGTCCTTACCCCGAACACTTCGGCCCACGAAGTTCGCTTTTGAGCAATAGATTTAACCAGAAAAGAAAAAAGGCTGCAAGCACGAAACTTACAGCCCTTCTAATCTCAAGAGGAGTTAGAGTTCTCATTCAGGCTGATTTACTTCTTCTGTTCTCTTCTGGACCTCTGCTTCTTTTTCTGCTTTTAGTCTTTCGGCCTGTTTGCGCAGGAATTCTTGTGACTCTTTTATTCGCTTTATTAGGTTTGGGTCGTATGGGTTTTGATAGAACTCACCCCATGGTTCCTTCTCTCTAAATATCTTTCCGAGCTTCTGACTTTTTCCACAGGGCCAGTAAAACACATCCCCACTCAATTCGAAATAAAACTCACTAACATCAAATGTCCCAGACCGGCCCTTATAAAAGATAAAACTCAGTTTCTGGCTTCCTTCAAACCAACTATGCGGAACCTCTGTGTCCGCTTCATCCCTCAGAAGCCTTACTATCTCCCTAAGTTCTTGCCCTGTGGCAAAACACTTATAAGGCAACCAACCTAAAGGACCAGGCTTATACCAAACCGCACAAACCGGTGGCATCAGATCGGACGTTATCCAACACACATCTTCCCAGCCCTCAAGCTTTTCCGGTTCCTGCGAGCATGCAGGTAAAAAAACCAATCCGATAACAAAAACACATATCAATCGTTTCATCTTCTGATCTCCAAAAACTAAGGATCAAGCGTGTTAGTTAGCCCTTCACCCCACAAAATAATATTATCGTCAATATCTCCAGGCCCTCCACCACCAATATCAAGCTCCCCATTATCACCCCATAAAGCTCTTATCATTCCGATACCGCCATGTGTGCTGGTATAGTAGAGTGCATCATAAACGTCATCACCAAAACCCATTCTCTCCCAGAACATTCTGATTCCTTCAGTAGTGTTGCCCAGAATGTTTTCCATAATACCGGTAGATACAAGAACTTTTATCTTCCAACCAATATAGCATTGGTCGTGATTTCCAGCGTTCCATAGCGAGAACATTCCATAAGCTATAGCCATCTCGGAGTAAGAAGCACTGAGACAGCCATCTACAAAGACTATCTTTTTGTTTCCTGAGTCACGCATGCCAAGTGACCATAAATCAAATCCACGCGTATCCCAGCCATTTGGAAGAGTAGGCGCACCCGGCATTGTTTGCTGGGTCCAAGAGAATACACCAATCTCATGCCAGTTGTCTATAATATCCCACCAGCCGGATTTTTCATATCTCCAGCATTTAGTATGAGTTCTCCGTACTCCTTCGATACCTTCTCTTTCATTTCTGCCCACATGGCTATTTGCGTGGCCACACCAATATACGTATCTGAGGCTTGATTTGTTGAATAAAAACGTCAAATTCTGTTCAGTGACGTCATGGTGATACAGACTTACCCAAGTTACATTTCGACGGTTGCAAGTCTCTGCGCACTCAAAAATAGCGGGCTTTCTTACCTTGAATACATCCTTATTCGGCAAAATAATCACCATTCTGACGCCAGCAGGCCAGTCTGCTTGCTTGAACTTCTTTGTCAGGTCTTTTTTTGTAACAGCAGAACCAGCACCGGCTTCGGTTACAGATAGTGCACAGAATTGTTCGCTGCCAAAAGTTGCCCCGGGAATCGTAATACTAACATGAGGCCCGCTGTAAGTATTTGACCAGATTACCTGTCCATCCTGGTTGGTCACCTCTGCATCCAAGTTGTTGCTCCCATCATAGAAACCGCTAAACTTGTAGTCATTATCAGGATGGAAGTAATCACTTCCTGCGACCTTATAAAGCAGATTATTGAAATAAACATTGATTGGCTTGTGATTAATTACACCACCATACATATCGACGCTCACAAGTCTGATTGTGTGCCAGCCATTTGAAAAAGTGTCGCTTTGTAACCCGACCCATTGCTGTTCGTCATCCCATCCAAGCCATATGCTTCCAAGAAACGTGTTATCGACATAAACGGATACAATTTCACCGAGTGGCCGAATATCGTTAAGCTCAATTCCCACGTAACCTTGAATATTATTTGGGTCAATCGTTTGCACTGTTTCAGGATCGAATATTTCAACTCTTGTCTCACTTAGTAGCCAGTAATTCGCTAATATTGAAAAATCAAGAAAATTAACCGATTGATCGTGGTTAAGATCTGCTGAAACAGGGTCCGCGGTTAGCCATTCATCGGCTAGTACCGACAGGTCATTTATATCAACCGTGTCATCTGAATTGATATCTCCCTGTGGAAATTTGTCAGCACGTTTGGTCTGGTAATGCGGCCAAATATTCCCTATGCCTTCATCTGGCTTACCGTCAATACTGGTTGTCCATCCTGGAAATGGAGTAAATCCTGAACCATGATCCACTAATAGCGAATTTGGATCGAGGAAAATCCTATAGTCATTCGGATCGACCACAAACGGGTCATTCACTTCGTAGACAGGGTCAGTAAATGGCAACTCGGTGAAATTCTTGTTCTGAACATTGTTGTACAGGCCGGGACAAATTATACTGAATGCAACATTTCCATCCCAGCCATTAAATGCCGAATAACAGTTTGTGGCTGTACAATCCCTGCTGTAGAAATTCGGTGGTTCATTAGGTTCATATAATCCATATACTGTGAAACCGTCGTCACCATCATCAGCCAAGCAATTGTAAATCTCAAAGTCAGCTCCTTCAAAGATTATGCTTCCGTCCCAGCTCCCAGGTATGAAATCATAAGCATATCCATAATATTGCCATTCAGGAGACCATATTCCATAATAGCTCACACTGGAGTTCATAATTCTGTTAGCACCGAAGCTTAGGATTCCATTATAACACCCTAAAGCATGAATATTCGATATCGGGTAGTCGAGTTGCTGGTCAACTTGGATTCCATAATAGAATCCTCTTAAATAAATATTATCCATCTTACATCTTGTTCCCGCAGTCCTGTCAATAAAAATGCCACAAAAATTATTGAAGAAAGGACTACCGGACTCTCCGACAATCCAAACCGGTAGAATAGGATTGTTTGCATCATTCGGCTCATAAATCAAATTAGGCTCATTGGGCTGCGGTGCAGATTCACCAAAATGCACGTTTGCACTGTCATAAACTACAATTCCATAATCCCAATCCTCCGCAAGTATAATGGTTGTATTGGATGGAATTACAACATCAATTTCTTCGCCCCCTACACCATGTATAAACAAAGGAGGATAAGGTACGTAATAGGTTGTATTAGGGTCTAAAAACTGACTACTGGTGATCTCCTGCAACTCCACATAACTGGGTCCATCCAAAGTTGTAAAACCGGAAGCTTCAAACTTTTCTTCACTTATTATAGGAGAATAGTCAAACTCTTCCAAGCGATAAGGTTTAATACTGTCATCCGGACAGTGTAGAAGAAGAGGCGGAGGCTCATTTCGCGGCTTGAATAGTGAATCTGGAATATTAGGTTCTTGAGGCTCGTTGGGTTCCGGCTCCGGTTCATTTGGCTCAACTGGTTCGTGGAACTCATTCGGGTCGTAAGCGGTTATCATGCCGTTGGTTATTGTGTCGTCAAAATCAACCGTGTTAAAGTCCACAGTGAGTATCCCGTTTTGATTGTTAAGCGAATATTCATACCCATCTCCTCCATAACTCGCAGAGGTTCTGCTGGTTTTTATGGAAGTGTTGCCAATAACATCAACCCTTCCTCCACCCTGAACACAAACTCCTGCAACCATAATTGCCCGACCATCACCGTTAGGGTTTGATCTATCTTCAATACCTGTAAGATCGATCTGGCAATTCTCAACTATGGCACGTCCCGGATAATAAGTAGTTGGTTTAGGATTGCGACCACCGCTGACAACACCAAAAAGCTCCCAGTCGGCAGTTTCACCTGGACGGTTGTCGTGGTACAAAGTGGTAAGTCTTAGATTTATTCTCGCATTGCTTATTGTCACTGTGTCATCGGGATTTCTCAATTGCAGTATTACACCAGCCAGCCACGGCGTATCGTAATGTGGCTCATAATCACTACTAACAATATCGGCTTCAATCATAACGTTGTCAATTGTGCCTGACTTTGTAGCCTTAATGCCCGCTGGATGCTGACCACCCCAGCTACGAGTCTTTGGGTAAAAGGTACAGTCGGAAACCTCAAAAGTTGAATAAGCATGGATGCAGGGCCGATACCACCCTTCAATAGTACAGCCGGAAACAACAAGATGCCCGGACGCTGTAACAGCATCGTGGTAGCTTTCTACGATACAGTTCTTTAGTGTTCCCGCTCCGCGAAATTCGATGCTATTCTGGTTTAGCAATACGTTTTCTATCTTCAAATTTTCTACAATGTTATCGCCATCGCACAACACACCATCGGCGTAAATCTCTGAAACAATGTTCGTAAAATTCGGATCGCTTTCACTACGCCTTTTATGTTGGATTATGACATCACCAGGGGCCTTTCCCATGCCAAGCAAATCACAATGGGCTGGCAAGTTATGACCGCCGGGATAATACTCATTTAGCTGTTCTACATAAATGCCGTCATAGACTTCGATGCACCCAAGAGATTCCGAAGTCAGGTTATATCTCATTATATCTGCTATGGCTTCGTTAATTGTATTGAAGTCGTACAGTCTCGAGTCCTTTCCTACAGTGCGCACATAGGTATAGGTTCTGTCGGCATAAGTTAGATTCTCAGCGATACACAAAACAAAGATTATGATTATTAATTTTTTCATAATTTGCCCTCCCGCTCTATGAAAGTCTTGTTTGAATTTGTGCAGTGCCTCGCGCGGTCTTTATCAAAACACGTTTCGATATGTAGCTTATCAGCTACGACACTCTTAACGCTCTCGATTCTTATCCCACCTGTACAGCACAAATCCGCCCAAAGCAAACAGCAAAATCGTTCCTGGTTCGGGAATTTCCCCTGCCACCTTGACATCAACATTTTTCAGATTGCTGTTCATTAGCCAATTAAACAACATACTCTGCACACCCATTGCTAACAACACTAAATTAATCTTCCCATACTTGCCCAATTTCATCATTCTACCCCTTTCAAAAAATTGTTAATATTTAAAGTCCCCTAACAACACCCGTTCAGTGTGTTTGTTGTTATGGTATAGCGCACCGATACCCTCTCGGTAAAATTTTCCGGAATGGGCATGATAAATCTGCATTTCTTTTGTGCCTCCTGTCTCTGCTATATTTACCAAAGACGGCTCCATTATACACTCTTAAACCTCGCTGTCCAAAAAAAATCCGCGTAAATTCGCGCAATCCGCGATTAAAAATCTGTGAAATCTGTGGTCAAAATCAATCAAATACGCAGGGGGGTAAAAGTAAAAATCGAAAAAACTAAAAAATTTTTATCTCCTTTTCTCACATCGAGTTACGTCAATCACAAATCGAGAATCGCTCGCTTTCTTCGACTCAAACGTGCATGTTCGCCCTATTATAGAGGCGC
>CP070751.1:1540874-1546738 GCA_020348445.1 Thermoplasmata archaeon | reverse complement strand
AATTATGTGATGGTTCAGCACCTGCAAGAAACTTCTGGAACTCATTATGATTCTACAGGTTATGATAATGATGGAAGTCCTGAAGGTGGAGTGATCCAAGATGTTATTGGCAAGATTGATGGTGCTGATGATTTTGATGGTAATGATGATTTCATTGATTGCGGAGATGATTCAAGTGTTAAAATAACTGGAAATGTAACCCTCAGTTGGTGGGTATATTTTGAGAATGTTCATCCAGTTAAAAGGTCACATGGACAAGTATTTACCTTTCATTACAGGGAATATAGTATTAATATTGATACTTTACTTGGGAAAATCACATTTATACATGGTAATGGTTCTTCATATGAAATAATTGATAGTTCATATACAAATACATTAAAAATTGCATCGGTATGGCATAAAATAGATGTTGTAAGAGATATGTCTTCGATGAATATCAGTTTTTATGCTAATGGAGATTTACTATCTACAAATCCGTTCACTATTGATGATATTTCATCATCTAATCATCACTTAAGATTAGGTAGAACTCAAGGAACGTATTTAGAAGGAATGCAAGATGAGTTTCAAATCTCAAATATAGTAAGAAGTCCAGACTGGATCAAAGCCCAATATCTTTCCATGAGTAATAATTTTACAACATTTGGTGATGAGGAGGTAGTTACTTGGAAACCCAGTTGGTCATATCGTAAGAAATTAACGTTCAATAATAGTGGGCAATCCGAAGCCTTGGTAAATTTTCCGGTCTTGGTCAATTTGAGTTTGTCGAATTTTGATTATTCAAAAGCGAAACTAGATGGTACAGATCTGCGGTTCATAGCTGCTGATAATACTACTGAGTTAAAGTATCATATTGAATATTGGAATGCGAGGAGCGATCATGCTCGCTATACCATCTACTTCAATAATACTGGGGATCGTGACGCAGATGTTGTTTGGATCAATGATACATTGCCTGTGGGGGTTACGTTTTTTAGACACGATGCTCATTTATCATCGTCATCATCACCGTTTCTTACCAATTTTAACCAGATTGGTAAAACACTCCACTTTGAATTCCAGGACGTACCACAAGGAGAACATTCCTTCAACATTACAGTATTACTGAATCCAGATGTTACCTTGGGCGAGATTATTACCAACTGGGCGTTTTGCAACTTCACAAACAACATTGGAGAAAAGATGCCTGAGACCAGTGCCAGCGCTTCTTTCGAGGTGTTGGTGACTCGCATGCCTAAAATACTGGTAGAAAAGAGCGCCAATAAAGCAACCGCATTGCCCGGTGATTTTCTACAGTACACAATCTATTTCAATAATACAGGTCAAGTAGCAGCTGAGACTGTTTGGATCAATGACACCCTACCAGCTGAGGTAAATTATCTAAGCGATTCATCTGCCACAGAACTCGGTACAAAGACAGGAGATTTTAACTGGATTTTTACAGATGTAGCTCCAGGTAACCATTTATTTGTCATCAATGTCTCATTGGGAAACATCAAAGGTGGTACTTCTATCAACAATAATGTATCCCTGGAGTATACCGCTGTAGGCGGAAACATGATGCCAAGCTCGCATGCCTGGGCTAATATGACCGTTGCCCATTACACCATATTAAAGCAAGGCTGGAACTTAATCTCGATTCCACTTATTCAATCAGATACAAATATAGACGAGGCTCTCTCTTCAATTGCTGGCCTATACGATATAGTCCAGTGGTATGATCGAATGGATACAAACGACCACTGGAAGCACAATAAAGTGGGGAAACCTTTTGGAAATGATCTTTTCGAATTGGACGAAAGTAAAGGCTTCTGGATCCATATCACGCCCCCAGGAGAGACTCTTTTCCCCTATAAAGGCACCCAGCCAACTGTGGATCAGACTATTTCTCTTTACCCAGGCTGGAACATGGTGGGCTATCCCTCTTTAACAAGTTATGACAGAACTGTGGGATTGAACAACCTCACGTTTGACACACATGTGGATGCAATCTGGACGTACAATTCTACCACACAAAAGTGGAAGGAGCTTAGTCCAACAGATTATTTTGAACTGGGAAGGGGATACTACATTCATGCCAAATCAGAGTGCGAGTGGGTAGTTCCTTTGTGACCTGAAAATGACTGATTTCTCCAGAATATGGGCATGTGAATTCATTGTTATACTTAATTATTTATAGCTGTAGATTTATAATGCTTTATATAAAATCGTGACGATTTAGGGCGTATAATGGGCGGATTATGTGGTGGGTATGTAATATTAAGACGAATTTAAGGGAATAATAGATAAAATATGATAGATTAATTTGCAAAAGAATTATTTAGACCTCAAGGTGGATTGAGGAAGGAGGGTTGTCAATTTCCCAAGATCAAAATGGGGGAGTGGGTGAAAATCTACCCAGTAATAAATGCAGGTTCTGTGGTAGGGAACTTAAAAATATTCAAGGTAGAAAGATACATGAGAAGAGCTGCCTAATGAAATTGGCAGCAGAAAAAGGTACTGAGGAAGAACAAGGCCTAATCAGTTTTTTTACTGGGATTGAAATTTCTGATTCCCAAGAGAAAGAATCTTATAGGGAAGAAGATAGCCTGACTAGTGAGCTTATCAATGATATCGGGAAAAAGGATCGAGTATCGGAAAATGGGCTGGCAAACGGTCTCGTAAACGGTAAAGGAGCAAAAAGAGGACTTACAAATGGCAGAATAAATGGTCTCCAAAGAGAAAGAGGAAAAGTAAACGGTCTCACCAATGGTCTTACTAACGGCCTCACAAACGGTCTTCAAAAAGTCAGAGGCGTAACCAACGGCCTTACAAATGGCCTGACCAACGGTCTTCAGGCGATTCGCTTTGGAATGACGAACGGCATCACGAACGGCAACGGAATAACAAACGGAACAGGGCCATCTAGAAAGGTTATTGAGCCAAGAAGGGGTTTGGTAAGAATAGGATTGGTGTTTATTTTTTTAATCCTTTTATGGATATCACCGTTTCTTTTAACCTCTGTCGAGGTTCAGGAAGGCATCGTCATTGACGGGAAACTTGATGATTGGGCTGATGTTGCAGGTCATGAAGATGAGCAGGAGCGAGCTCTCCCTGATAACATCAATATCGTAGATTATAGGGTAGCAGAGGATGCCGTCCATTTATCATTCTATTTGGAAGTCATGGGTGATATGTTAAAGGGTGACTCTCAGGGCCATGTGGATACAGTTCATATTTTCATAGATGTGGATAGTGATTCCGAAACAGGTTATTTGATAAGCGGTATTGGTGCAGATTACATGATTCAAATATATGGAAAGGACGGTTCTGTGTTTAGCTCCTCTCTATCTGAATTCAACTCTGGAAATCAGCTCTGCTGGGACGGATTTGAGCGAAGTGGATTTGCGGATAGTGTGGTCTCTGGAAGTGAGCTGGAAGCAGGGATTGAGCGCTCTCAAATTCTTATGAAGAAGTCACAGCCAGTGGAAGTCTACTTCCATATTCAGGATTATCGTGGATTCGAGGACTTCTCTGATACCACGGCAACCAATGTCGGAGGCGTACTTACCGTAAGTCAAATCTCGATGATCCAGGAATATATCCTTTCTCCAAACTCTAATCAACCTGTGCTGAAGTTGAACCTTAAAAGTCTAAACCAAAAGATAGAACTCAAAGAGATCACGGTGACAAAACCAAATAAAGCTGCTGATGTGCATTTGCAAATGCTGGGAGATTTTGCAGGAAGTGCGGATTTTATTGGGAATGAGGCAACTTTCAATCTCAACGAGATTCTTGAAGGCAAAGCCACGGTAACGATATTCGCTGATACCTCGGGCCTGGACAAAGAAGCTGTGGGATTTAAGATCGCAAGAAAGGATGATGTTGTGGTGGATTTAGGGGCTGTTTTCTTGAATACTGAAGAGCTCAGATACGCTTATGTCAATTCACCCGAGAAAATAACGATCGATGGTGCGTTCGGAGATTGGGATTTGGCAAGCGCACCCTATGACACCCCAAATGATGTGGGAAACGCAAATATAGATATTGCAAATTACCACACCGCATCTGAAGAAGGCTCAGAAGACCTATATTTCTATCTCAAGGTGCAAGGGGAAATCTTGGAAGGGAAACTGGTTCCATTTGTGAACAATGCGATTTACCGTGAACCTGAACCTGTATCTGTATCTGAACAGGATTTGGACAGGGATACCGTACCTGATTCAATTGATCCGTATCCCAATGATTTTGATAACGATTTTGTTGATGATAAATACGAGGACCAGGACGTGGATTCCGATGGTATACGGGATTACCCTGATGGAGATGATATGTGGTTGAACACAACTATACCTCTGAGTTTCCCAACCCCCTATAAGGGGAAGAAGGTGAGTGTGTATATCGGCCCTGAGCTTGGCCCTGCCCCCGCGATTCCCGACGTTACTGGGATGGACACCACCTGGGTCTTCCTTGATTGCGACGATGATTCCAGCACGGGGTATTCCATAGGAAATATAGCATTGGGGGCAGATTACCTTCTCATCGTAAAAGGAAAGGAAGGTATAATAGAAAGTAAAGAGGTTAAAAGATTTACTGGCACGACACCTTTGAGTTGGGAATGGACTGCTGTAAATATCGATATAAATGCAGAGATCGATTCCTTCCAGATCGAGATCAAAGTGGACAGCAGCTTTATGGAGATCGGTGAAACGTTGAAAGTGTTCTTCAAAACCACGGACTGGAGGGAGAACAAGGACGGAAGCGACAGGGTTCTGGAAATAGATAGAGGGGATTACCTGGTGAGTGTGGGCTTGGAGGTGGGTGCATTCTTTGATCCCTTCGTTGTTCGGAATCAGGGTGATGTGTATCAATCACCAGATGCTGCATCTTGGACCTATGAGGGGAATCCTGATGAATGTTTCAGATGGGTTGGCATAGCTTCAGGCTCAGGAAGCACTGCAGGTTATGTATTTGTTCTTCGTAGTGATGGGAAGGTCTATTTCACTGACAGGGGTGTAAATGGTTGGTACGAATATGGATACGGCTCGCCCCCGATTTCTGACAACACCTCATATGTGGATATCTCCGCAGGCTCTGGTTCTACCTCCGGTTATGTCTATGTTTTGCGAAATGATGGTAAAGTGTTCTTCACAGACAGGGGAGTTTCCGGCTGGTACGAATACGGATACGGCTCTCCAAATATAGAGACGAGCACTGCGTATGTCAGTATCGCTTCAGGTTCAGATTCAACTTCTGGTTATGTATATGTTCTCCGCAATGACGGTAAAGTGTTCTTCACTGATAGAGGAGTTTCTGGTTGGTACGAGTACGGTTATGGTTCACCTGAGATCGAGATCAGCACAGCGTATGTGAGCATAGCCGCTGGGTCAGGTTCTACCACTGGTTATGTATATGTTCTCCGCAACGATGGTAAAGTGTTCTTCACTGACAGGGGCGTTTCTGGGTGGTACGAATATGGCTATGGTTCCCCAGAAATAGAGTCCAGCACAGCCTATGTGAGTATCGCTTCAGGTTCTGGTCCTGTCACAGGTTACGTGTATGTTCTTAGAAATGACGGAAAAGTTTTCTTCACAGACAGGGGAGTCTCTGGTTGGTATGAATATGGATATGGCTCCCCAGGCATTGCCGAGAGCACTGCGTACATAGGTATTTCTAGTGGGGATAGTGGGGGAACAAGTGGTTATGTTTATGTTTTGAGAGGCGACGGATTGGTCAATTTTACTGACAGAGGCGTTTCTGGTTGGTATCAATATGGCTATGGTTCACCCTCATTACCAAATTCTATGTGGTATACAGGAATAGATGCTTATTCTAATTTAGTTGTATTTGTGCTGTTAAGTAACGGCACCTTGTACAAATCC
>CP070751.1:1534863-1540774 GCA_020348445.1 Thermoplasmata archaeon | reverse complement strand
TGGTCCCATAATAGTTTCAAGTATAGGTCCTAGCATAAGTTTTAGTGGGAATCACCCACCAGTTGCTAATGCAAGTGGTCCTTATTATGGAGTTATTGATGAAGAAATGGAGTTCGATGGTTCTGGAAGCTATGATTTGGATGGAACAATAGTACATTACGGCTGGTCATTTGGAGATGGAACCACGGATTATGGTGAAAAGGTAACACATATATATGCAAACGGCGGCTCATATCTAGTCACATTAACAGTTCTAGACAACAATGGAGCATCAGATATCGAAAAGACCACGGCTCTTATTAGCGTGCCAAATAGGCCTCCATCAAATCCAATGATAAGTGGTCCTACAAATGGTAGTAAAAATACTACATACTCCTATGCATTTGGATCTATAGATCTAGACAAGGGTAAAATCAATTACTTCATTGACTGGGGTGACGGCTATACTAGTGAAATCGGGTTTTTACCTAGTGGACATCTCTTCTCTATGCTTCACAGTTGGGCTGAATCTGGAAAATACACCATAGCTGTAACAGCTTCTGATAATCAATCTTCTTCATCTTCTGAAATGACAGTTCATATTGAAGAAAACATCATAGTGGACAACATTGCTATCATTATCTTAGGTATACTAGCGCTTATTGCTTTGATCATAGCCCTTATGTACTCTAAAAAAGGCAAAAAGAAGCAATAAACACCTCCTCTTTTTTATTTTTTAGTTTCTTTTTCATTTTGACCTTTTTACACCATATCTTTATATATAATAAATTACAGAGTATAACAACATAGGTTTAAATAAGACCTATAGAAGAGTATAACATTATATGGGATGTGAAGGCAGAGATGGAAAAAAAAATATCAGCAACCATACTCGGACTACTAATATTATCCATAGGAATACCAATACTAACAACACAAAATATAGAATCCAAAACAGTCAACACAAACATACAAGAAACGCTAGAAATGTTGATTTTTATCTCACCACAATATGCAGATGACAAAGAAATAAAAGATACAATCAACTATTATACCAAAGCCGTAAAAGACGACCTCGGCTGGAACACCAAAATAATAACAATAAACCAAGAAAACAACGACTACAAAAAGATAGACCAAACAATCGAACAACACTACACAACAAATCAAATCAAAGCCTGCATAATGGTAGGAGAGGATATTGATACAGCACTGGCAGGCGACACCGATTACATGGAAAAACCAAGCACAATGCCATGGTCCACAATAGGCGGAGAAACAGCATACGACACTTCAAAAAAAGGTATAGTATCCAAACCATATACAAACGACATATGCATATCATTGCTATACCCAACCCATACCCTAGGCTACCAGACAAAGAAATCACAAATAATCTATGCGTTCACAAAATTCAGCAACCAAAGAACCAGTTATTTAGAAGATATCTATGTCTGTGAAAGCTCGGACATCAATAAAAACTCAAAAGAGCTATACCAACAATTAAACAACTATGGAAACCTCTACTACTATGAAGATCCATCAGAGATAAAAACATCCTTAAACCAGGCATACTCAATATACCTTGTACATGGCCATTCTAACCCTTCTGGAACAGATATCAACAAAACAGGATGGTTCTCTGCAGATAACGTTGATCAATTAGACGCACCATTCTTTGGGGCAGATGGATGCTACGTAAACGGCTGGTGGTCAAACCAAACAGATAACAACATCCTCGACCCAAGCATAGATGGGACATGGTACGGGTCAAAAATCTTTACAAGCAAAAACGTAAAAGCTATGGCCCTAGGACTTCTCGCCCAAAATGGATTCCAATATCCAGTAAGTTTTATTGAGAATGCATTACCAGACTTAGTAGATGGAAAAACCCTTGCAGAATCCATAATAGGAGACATATATGTAGATAATACGATAATTATTGGAGATCCAACATTTCATTATAGCCCCCTAATTATCACTTAAGAAATAATAAACTCTTCAATACTCTAAATCATGAGAAAAAACCTGAGTCACTCCAGGAACTAACTGGAAGATTTTCTAACTTCCTCTTTTATCCGTTGTATATGCCCTCGCCCTAGCGCTTTGACTTCGCAGCCTAGTTGAAAATATTGTTTAATAGCATCATCAGACAGAATACCGAAGCAATCAATAACAGCAATGGGATTCCCAGCCCATTTAACAATATCCATAGGGTTGAGGCTGAGATATTGCTTATGTGGGATTGCTAAAATCATAGCCTCAACACCTCCGAGTACTTCGGATAAATTTTTACCAACATTCAAGTTCATTAGTTCATCCTGATTACGGAAAAATCGTGACCATGAATGTCCAGATGCAGGATAGATATCTTGTTTTTCAAATTCGTACCAATGTTCGACATAAGGATCATGAACACGCATCTCTGCCCCCATTTCAGTTAACTTGCGAACAACTATTTCACTACCACTATATCTAGTATCACCAACATCCTGGCGGTAGCTGGCACCACATAACAGAACATCAGCACCCGCAATATGTCTACCCATATTACGAAGAGCATCACGTGTGAGCTCTGCAACATGCAAAGCCCTAGTATCGTTGATATCGATTGCCTGTGGCGTGATTTTAAAAACACTATCACCATCTTCAAACCCGAGAATATGCCGATAGGCCCAGTATCCCAAACCACCATCTTTGGGCAGACAATACCCACCAATACCTGGTCCAGGAAAAATAATATTACTATGTGTAGGACGCACCTTGATTGCGTTGATAACCTTTATTAAATCTACACCATTTCGCTCCGCAAAAATGCTCCATTCATTTAAAAAAGCCAGGATTGTTGCACGATAGGAATTCTCCACTATTTTCGTTGTTTCAGACTCAATTGGTCTATCCATGACTGTAAGAGGATAATCCTCTGTGTTAAGTACCTCCCGAAGAAATTTTTCTACACGTTCTCTCGCCTCAATGTTGCATCCAGAACATACACGCCAAAAATCACGGACACTAGCAACATATTCCTTCCCAGGCATGACTCTTTCAAAGCTATGTGCCAGAATAGGCTCAGATTGTATATCCCGCTTAGCAAAGGCTTTTTTTAATATAGGCCAGGCTACAAACTCGGTAGTACCAGGAGCAACCGTAGTTTCGATAAGCACTAGACAACTGGGTTCTATTTTTTGCCCAATGGTCCGCATAGTCGCTTCAAGGGCAGCCATATCAGTCTCACCTGTCTTCATTTTACCAAGGTCTTTCTTGGTGAAATCACACTGTATATCCACAACAACACAGTCAGCAAGTTTCAAGCAGTCACTATTGTAAGTAGCAATTAAGGTTTTATTAACCAGCACACCCCTTGAAATAAGTTCATCTACCAAAGGATCCTCAGCCTTAACAGGCGACTCACCACGATTTAACAGAGGTATCTTCCAGTAACTTCGGAAACTTGGCCTCTGACAACCTATTACAAATTTACTGTAATTCCCTTTTTCATCTTTGGTATCGGCAATGACTGCGGCCATAACAGCGCCAACAAAGCCTACTCCCATGACCACTACAATTTCTTTGTTTTCCTCTCTCGCCTTCGTTGTAAGTTGTTCAACAAGTTGAAATTCCTTAGCATAATCATCTTTCTGTGGGATCGAGAATTTCTCACCCGCAGGGCTCGTTGAGTAATTGATAGCTTCATTATTTGACATCAAAAATGTCTCCTACATCAAGATTTAATTAAATTGGTAACAGATTGTATTAAAAATATTTTTTGTTTAAATTACTTTAAAGTATTTGAGGATATGTATAACAATTAATTATTCAGAAATTTAGCAACCCACCAAGGGGTTTCAGATAACCAGATTTAAATGTTTGGTATAAAATAATGTTGTAATACCTATCGCAAAACAAGCGTACTGATTTCAACTCCACAAAATAAAATTAAAAAAAGAAAAAAAGGGTGAGGGAGTTAAATACACCCTTTTTGGCCACTTTTTCGTTCAACAGTTATTTACCCGTTACTTTCTTTAACACCAATGACGAACGGGCCCAACAAGGTGCACTTAGCAGTTGCCATTGCACCACCGGCCATGATTGATAATTCCACCGGACCGAGACCAAGCATAAGACCTGTTTGAATTGTTACTTCATCACCAGCAGGGATGTTTTCATATCCCTTAGTGCTTTGTCCAAAGAGGACTAAACCATCTGCATGGATTTCCCACGGTAATTCTTCTATGTCATATACGCCCCTGTTAATTACTTTTATAAATACATATAGGTGGAATATCTTAGGGTCTATTTGGATGACTAAATGTTGTACAGATTCCGACCAAGCGCAAACAATTTCGTTACTTGCTGAACCCCAATTCGGCGACCCGTCACCATCGAGATCACTGACATATACCTGGGCTTCTTCTAAACCTAATGAATCTGTAGGATCATAATTTGTCTGCAGACTATCATGTTTATATCGAAGATAGGGTACTCCAAGCGTTTTTCCGCAGCCGTAGATACGGACGGCATGGCCACCACCAGATCCCCATTGGATACCAACTTCGACATCCTGACATTTTCTAAGTTGTTCTTCAATCCAATCGAAGGTTACTTTGCCGCCGACACTTTCGTCTTTTGAGGTTATCCCTGCATGGGTAAAGTCGCCTACTGGGTTGTTGTAGCCAGTGCCCTGATGTTTATGGATAAGTTTATTAGTAAGTCCGTTATCAGCGAGGTATTGGAATTTTCCCTCCAAGAGCTCATCTGCCATGACACCGCCTCCACTAGTTCGAGTTGCTGCAACTCGGCCCATATACTCGTCCAGTTGGCCGACTAGGGAATCATCTCCATATAGGCCTATTACGTGATCATGGGGAACTGAGAAAAACGCATATCGGTTCTCTAGGTATTGAAGGCTGTTTGCGACTGCCATTGGTCCACATTGGTTCATTGCGGCTTGTACGTTTTCATTTGCATAAAGGTTTTCTTTTGTATAATCATAGTTTATCCCAGCGGGTATGAATTCTAATTCCATGATGTAATCAGGGATAGCGAGGGACATGTCACTGAGACCCCCTGCGTTATAGGGAATAGCTACAACATTGGATTCAGTACGAGGACCATCTTGGAAATACCTAACGGGTTCTGCTGAGAGTTCATAATGAAAAGATAACAGTCTAACATCTTGCCCTGGTTTCACCCCGAGGTTGAAAAACATAGATAGTTCGTCCTGGTTTTCTACAATGTTGAGGAATTGGTTTTGGACTACCCATCCAGCATCTGTAAACATGTTGAGGTATCCCTCTTCAGCTTGATGTTGCTGCAAAAATTCTTTGACTTTTACCCTTAGGTATCCCCAGTGCGAGTCTTTTTGTATCTCCTCGGTGAATAAGAAGTCTACTTGACCAACGATTAAATAAGGTGGTGGTAGTTCAGTTGTGTCATATGAAGTAGCAGCGGAAAGAGCGGTTGCAATCAGCAGCGTACATACAAATATGCCTATTATTTTCTTCTTCATTTTTCGCCTCCTCAAATATATATTTTAAAGATTGTAATTAATTGCTTAAATTTAAATTTTTCGAATAAAAACAAAAGGGGTCAGGAAAGGAGGAAAAGAATGAAAAATGAATTCTTTTCAAAAAGGATTGACCCCTCTTGCGGGGCGATATATTCTTTTGGTTAATAAAGATAATGTTTGGGTTTTGCGGGAGGGTAATAAGTTTATTCGACATCACTTGGTTTGAAGATATGGGATGAGACCATCATAGGCATTACGTAATAGCCCTCTTGCATTGCCTTATCAACTGTGTCAATCCTCTTCGTAAAAATCTCTTTATCTCCATTTGTCCAATGCCATACAACGCCTGCCATCTCTACCCACTTATCCCGTATGCGCTGAATATAGGCATTAAATCATGAATAAATAAAATTTACTGTTGCA
>CP070751.1:1528725-1534763 GCA_020348445.1 Thermoplasmata archaeon | reverse complement strand
GGAGTTGGGGATCTCTCCTACCAGGATTTACGGAATTCTCACTTTCTATGCACAGTTCAGACTTTTTCCACCGGGCGAACATTCTCTGAAGGTGTGCCAGGGAACTGCCTGTCATGTCATGGGTGGAGAGCGTATACTGAGATACCTTTCAGATAAACTTGACGTTAAAGCTGGGGAGACAACTTCCGACAAGCGCTTTTCCTTTGAGCGGGTGGCCTGTGTCGGATGCTGCGGCATGGCTCCCGTGGTCCTTGTTGATGACAAACCCCATGGCAATTCAACAATTAAATCAGTTGATTCACTTATTGATCAATCTAAAGAGGGGGAAGACTAGATGCCCCCAACGGAGCCACTGATTTTGATATGCCAGGGAACAAGTGGTCTTTCTGCAGGTGCAGATGAGGTAGTACAGGTTCTTGAACAGGAGCTTGGGAAGCATCCGGATGTTAAATACAAACTGAAGCGTGTGGGCGATCGCGGACTTTTTAAAGATCCACTTTTAGATATTGTTATGCCAGATGGAAGCAGAACCACTTACGAGAAAGTATCTCCTGATAGAATCCCCGCCATTGTAGAGCAACATTTAATTGGTGGAAATCCAATTGAGGAACTTGTTGCATCTGAGGATTACACCAACTTCTTTTCAGGTCAAGAGCGGATAGTGCTTAAGAACTGCGGAGAGATCGATCCAGAGGACATTCAGGATTACATCCATGCAGGCGGATTTTCAGCTCTGCGCAAAGCCTTGAACATGAGCCCAGAGCAGGTGATTGATGAGGTAAAAAACTCTGGGATAAGAGGAAGAGGTGGTGCAGGATTTCCTGCAGGAGTCAAGTGGGGATTTGCAAAAAAGGCTGCAGGTGATAAGAAGTACTTGATATGCAACGCAGACGAAGGCGATCCAGGAGCCTTTATGGATAGAAGCGTGCTTGAAGGCGATCCATTCTCAGTTATTGAAGGCATGCTCATAGCAGGTTATGCAATAGGTGCTTCTGAGGGAATAGTTTACGTTCGTGCAGAGTATCCCCTTGCCATAACGCGTATTTTAAAAGCAATAGAACAGTGTAAAGAAGCTGGGTATTTAGGTGAGAACATCCTGGATTCCGGTTTCTCTTTCGATATCCGAATTAAAGAAGGTGCAGGGGCCTTCGTATGCGGAGAGGAGACTGCTCTTCTTGCCTCAATCGAAGGCGAGCGGGGTATGCCAAGACCGAGGCCTCCTTTCCCTGCCAATAAAGGACTCTGGGGATGTCCCACAATAATCAACAATGTTGAGACCCTGGCTAACATACCCCATATCATAAACAACGGCGCAGACTGGTACAAAGCCATCGGAACAGACAAGAGTACGGGAACAAAGGTCTTTGCTCTTGCCGGCCGGGTTAAGAATACTGGTCTTGTGGAGGTTCCCATGGGCACCACATTAAGGGATGTGATCTTCGGACCCGGGGGAGGTATGGCCAAAAAGAGGCTTTCATTCAAGGCAGTGCAGATAGGTGGTCCATCAGGTGGCTGCCTACCTGAGAGTCTCCTTGACACGAGCATTGACTACGAATCAATAACCGAAACTGGGGCCATCATGGGTTCTGGCGGTTTGGTGGTGATGGACGAGTCCTCGTGCATGGTGGACATCGCCCGCTTCTTCTTGAACTTCACTGTAAAAGAATCCTGCGGTAAGTGTGTGCCGTGCAGGGCCGGCCTAAAAAAGATGCTTGACATCCTTGAAAGAATTGCCCAAGGTGAAGGTACTTCTGGAGACTTGGAAAAACTTCAGCGCCTTAGCTTGGCGATTAAGGACACTGCCCTTTGCGGTCTGGGCAACACTGCGCCCAATCCTATTCTTACAACTCTAAAATATTTCAGGGATGAATACGAAGCCCACATCAATGAAAAAACATGTCCTGCATCAGTATGCCTGGATCTTATAAAATTCGAGGTTGACGAAGAGACCTGTACGATGTGTGGAAAATGCTACAAAGCTTGTCCATCCGAGGCAGTGATCTGGGAAAAGAAACAGAAGGCCAAAATCGATTTGGATAAATGCATCAAGTGCAGGGCGTGCATAGCAGCATGTGATTATCGCGCAATTAATTAAGGAGTATTGGTAATGGAAGAAGATGGAATCAGGTTGAAAATAGACGGGCAGGATATCACTGCCAGTCAAGGTATGACTGTAATGGAGGCAGCAGACCAAGCTGGCATTTATATCCCAAAACTATGCAATCATCCTGACCTTACCCCATTTGGAGCATGCAGGCTCTGCATTACCAAGATAGAGGGTATGAAAGGATTACCTTGTGCTTGCACAACTCCTGCTTCCGATAATATGGTAGTGACAACCACCGATGACCAGCTTTCCGAGCTGAGAAAGGAGATACTGTCCCTCTTGCTAGAAGAACATCCGCATGCATGCCTTGCCTGCGCCCAAAAGGAGGGCTGCACAAGAGAACCCTGCTCGACCAATGTTCCAGTTGATGAACGATGTTGCCCCAAGTTCGGATCCTGCGAGCTTCAAAAGGTTGTTGAATATGTGGGTTTTAGGGAGGACACACCCAAGTACGTGCCCAAGGAAAAACGGATAGTGGAAGACGAACCACTTTTCATAAGAGATTACGGCCTATGCATACTCTGTGGAAGATGTGTGAGGGCCTGCAGGGAGCTTAGGAAGGTCGGGACCCTGGGATTTTTGAGCAGGAGTTATGAGGTTGAGATCGGGACAGCTTATGACCGCTCCTTTGCGAATACTGGCTGCAGATTTTGTGGGGCTTGTGTTGAGGTCTGCCCCACGGGAGCTCTTTTGGATAAGGACCTACCATCCGGGCCAAAGGAGAAGGTATTGGTTCCCTGCAGATCATCCTGTTCTGCTGGCGTGGATGTCCCTCGTTTTCTTCATCTTTTAGCGACTAAGAATTACTCTGATGCCCAAAAGGTTCTTAGAGAGGCCTTACCGCTGCCTGGTACCATAGGAACCGTATGTGAGCATCCATGTGAAGAGGATTGTCGAAGAGGTAAAATAAACGATCCTATCGCAATAGCTGACCTTCATGTGTTTTCTGAAATCCACGGGGATGGCTCCTGGAAATCAAAACTTAATAGCAATGGAAAGAAAATCGGAGTAGTGGGCAGTGGACTAGTTGGCTTGAGTGGAGCGTACTTCCTAAGGCTAAAAGGGTATAATGTGACTGTTTTTGAAAAAGAGGAGGAACCTGGGGGAAAACTAAGGACCTCAGACTCATCATCCGAACTTACCAACGCCTGCCTTTCTCGTGAAATCAATGACCTGAGGGATACAGGCATCGAGATTCAGACCTCTACTAATATCGGGAATCCAAAATCATTACTCGAGAAGGGATATGATGCTGTTCTACTCGCCATTAGCTCCTCTCCCCCATTGAATATGACACCCCCCGAAGGTGATAAGATATTTACAGCAGGGGATATGACATCACCCTCAGAGCTGAATATTCCTGAGAAAGTAGCAACTGGAAAAAGTGCCGCAGAGGTAATCGATAAATCCATGGGAGGAGACGGTGAGGTGACTCCTGTCTTCCTGGCACCTGAAGAGCCAACTCCTTGCCTTGGTAGAATAGAAGGATTCGCATATTTAGAACGCAAAGATTTAAAATCAAGTATTGGGGATGCCCAGGAGAAATCAACTATGATGGAGGAGGATGCAGTTTACGAAGCTTCAAGATGCCTGCACTGCAACCTTAGGCTCTTTTTATCAGAGATTTCTCTTCCCCCTGAAGAATGGATTTTACTTACAGCTGAAAACGTTGAAAACGTTCCGGATTGCGAAGGGGTATATATCCTTCTCGACGATGAGAAAAACACCCTTAAGATCAAGGGTACCATGAACCTGCGAAACGATATTACGGCTGAGCTTGACTCCAAAGCCAAGTTCTTCAAATTCGAGGAGGACAGGATGTATTCCCAAAGAGAGAGCGAACTTCTGCAGCAGCACCTTCAAAAGTACGGTGAGATGCCTGGAGGCGGGGAGGATGAATTAGACGATTTATTTTAATAATTTGTAGTGCATTAGATAATCATGGAGGGGATAGAATTACGAAGATAGATCAAGAGTTGTTGAATATACGTGTGATGAGACAGGACGATATCGAGGCTGTGGTGGAAATCGATGCCAAGGTATTCGGGACCGAAAGAAAGGAATACTATGAGAGAAAAATGTCCATGATATTGGACAGTGAGGGCAGTATCGCCACTTCTCTTGTTGCGGACTACCAGAATCAGGTCATAGGTTTTGTCATGGGTGCCGTATTCACGGGTGAATTTGGTATACCCCAGAAGACCGCTTACCTTGATACCATTGGAATCGATCCCGATTTCAGTGGTCAGGGTTTGGGAACCCAGCTACTTGAGGAGTTCGAAAATCATTTGAGAAAAGCAGGAGTTGATAACATCCAAACCCTTGTAGACAGAGGTAATATTCCCCTGACCAAATTCTTCAATAAATCAGGATTTACTCCCTCGAAGACCATCAACCTTGAAAAGAGTATATGAAGGCGACATGAAATTACATCAAACACATTTAACGAGTTCTAGCGGGGTGATAACATATCCAAAACACAAGAGCAATTAAAAAAGGAAGGCTGGGAAAGGCAGTTCACGTATGACGAGCCCAGGTTGAGCGAAGCAAAAGAGCTCTATGAATCCCTTGGTTACGAGGTTCGTCTTGAGCCTGCTACAAAAGAGGAGATATTAGGGGACTGCAGTGTTTGCCTTGAAGAGGATATGGATAGGTACAAGACTCTTTACACGAGGAAGAGAGAAGGGAAATAGGGGAAAACTGACGATCGTATTTTGTGAATTAAATTGCCATATGTTTTTCTAAATCAAGTTCAAAGAATTTAACTCCTTTGGTAGGATTGAAACGGTATGCTTCAATTTCTTTGAATCCAACAGATTTGTAAATGAATTCCGCCTCTATCATCCAGGGATGATTATCCAATCTCATGAACTTGTAGCCTATTTGACAGGCTTCGGAAATGAGCTCGAGGACGAGAGCTTTACCGATTTTCTTTCCTCTGTATTTTTCCTTCACAAAGAGCCTTTTCATTTCACAGAAATCATCATCAATCTTTCTCAGTGCCACACATCCCACAGGATCATCGTCATAAAAAGCAAGAAGAAGACAACCATGGGGTAAGGAGTACTCTCCTGGAAGCCCTGCAAGTTCTTTTTCATAATCTCCCATGGCGGCGTCAAAGTTTCTTATGCGACCATACTCTAAGATAAGCTCTCTTGCAATCTCTATATCATCCTCGGATTCAAGTTTACGGATATGAATCATATATTGTCTTAATTTGTCAATTGCTATAAATAATTTCACATGACGTAGGATGACTTAGGCGAAGCGGTTATAAATGATTAAAAGCATAGTGGAGAGGGATAAAAGAAAAGTCCTGGTTACTTGGGTTTAAAGGCGAGGAGCAGTAAGAATAGAAGGCTTTGTGGTATTAAAAAAACTGGGTGTATAAATGGAATCTAAGAAAAATGAAATTCTATCACAAATCAAACATATAATGCAACTAATGGACTTTGAAGAAATGGAAACAGACTCCATCGATTTTCCTATAGCCTTTGTTCAGAAAGGACCTTCTGGTTTAAATAAGGTATTTCTTGTGGTTGATTCCAAAGACCTAGATGTTCAGAATCTTCAAGTTTTTAAAACAAATGCCCGTGCATGGTGTGTACAATATTTAGATGCGAACTTTAAAAAGAATTGCGGCCTTAATCTCATAATTTTGCATCAGAAAGAGTTCACAGAAGATGCTATGAAAAAGTTTATTGATAAAAGCAGTTTAAATGTCCCAATTCTACAAAGTATCACGGCTATAAGTATTAATAACCTATCAGTCACTCAAAGCAAAACATGGGTTGTTATAGGCTCAATTAAGAACGCGCTAAAAGAACTAAAAAAGGGATGGTGATATTTTGAAGCGTGAGTACGATACTCGAATTGTAATATTTGTGGTGTCTATTGTAATCCTTTTTGGAATAATCGTAAATTTTGGGAG
>CP070751.1:1522486-1528625 GCA_020348445.1 Thermoplasmata archaeon | reverse complement strand
GCTTAACAATGCCCACAAAAACTGCGTCTCGCTTTCTCCGGACGGAAAATATCTTTTTTACACACACTTTCTCTCCAGTTCCAATTCAGACATCTACTGGGTCAGCACAGATGTCATTTTCAGGCTCAAGACTAAATAATCATCTTCTCAGAATTAGCGGAGTGCAGATATTTTTAACTCTTCCGTAATCTCGGCATCAATCCAGTGGGTATCCCCTGTTTTGAAATCGTCTCTGTTGCTTATGGAGAAACTGAGTTTGGTCATTTTACTCGAATAATCAAAACCAGAAATATCGTCCGGAATAAAAAGAATTGGTTGGTAAAAAAAAACAATCCAATTGGATGTTGACAATGTATATCAATAAGTTAGATGCATTTTTAGGACTAACAACTGTCAAACGTGGTTATTATGAGTCTCATAAATCAGCTCTTTTATTTTTGGTCGTGTTGAAAAGAAGAAAATCAAATTCTTTGTAAATTCTTGGACATAACTATTCTTTGCAAATTTGACAACAACCTCCTTCGATGATATAAGGCATAAAAGAAGGATGATTCAATAAGAATTAAGCCAGAGTAAAGGGTGGTATGCTGAGGCAGGGATACCTTCAAATATATCCCTGGCCAAAAATTTCATTGAAAGATAGGCTGAGTGCCAATGTCTTTTTATATTACCTATTCTTTTCCCAAGATCCATATTGGAATCCTCAGCTCGGTCAAGAAACCTAGCAGGAAATTATAGAAAATCATATGAAAAAAAAGCTGAGAAAGACTGGTATCGAAAAGATAGGTGATGTCCCCTGGGGAACGCATTTCTGTCAATTCTATCAAACCAAAGAAGACCTGATTGATATGCTGGTGCCTTATTTCAAGGCGGGATTAGAAAATAATGAATTCTGTATGTGGGTGACTTCAGAACCTCTGTCGGAAAAAGAGGCAAAGAGCGCAATAGGGAAGGAAGTTAAAAATTTGGAAGATTATATCAAAAAAGGACAATTGGAAATTCTGGACTACAGCCAGTGGTACACCAGACCGGGATACTTTGATCCGGATAAGGTTTTAGAGGGTTGGATTGAGAAGGAAGAGCAGGCTCTAAGAAAAGGATTTGACGGGCTCCGCCTCACAGGAAATACTCTTTGGCTTGAAAAGAAAGATTGGCAAGACTTCACCAATTATGAAGTAGCCATAAACAGTATTATCGGCCAATATCACATGTTGGCTGTTTGCACTTATTGCCTCGATAAATGCAGCGCATCAGAAATAATAGACGTAGTCAGTAATCACCAATTCGCTCTTATCAAACAAGAAAGTGAATGGAAACTTATCGAAAGCTCTGAACACAAGAAAACCCAAGAGGCACTGAGAGCAAGCCATGAACGATACCTCACGCTCTTTGAGAATTCTCCCATCTCCATCTGGGAAGTAGATTCTTCTGAAGTGAGATACTTTTTTGATAAATTAAGGGCTTCAAAGGTCCGAAATTACAGATCACACCTCAAGATCCATCCGGATGAAATTAAGAATCTCGCAGCTAAGCTAAAGATTCTGGACGTCAACCAAGAGAGTTTAAAATTTTTTAAGGTCAGGCGTAAAGAGGAGATTCCTACTCAATTGCCTCATTTCTTTACCGATGCATCATGGCCAATTTTCAGAGAAGCTTTGATTGCCCTGGCTGAAGGACAGACCAGGTTTGAGAGCGAAATCTCAGTTCACACTATCAGCGGTGATCTCAAGATTCTCGCTTTAAGCCTGTCTGTGCCTCCGGGCTACGAGGAATCTTTATCAAAGGTATTGGTTTCCTTCATCGACATCACTGAACGGAGAGAGGCAGAAGAGGTGATTCTGGCATCACACCGCTACCTCAAGCTCATAAACAAACACACAGAAATGCTCCCCATGTTCAGAGAATTTGTAAATGAAACAAAAAAATTCACGGGTTGCTCGGCTGTTGGAATTCGCATTTTGGATAATGATGGCAATATCTTCTATAAAGCACATAAAGGGTTCAGTGATGAATTTTTTAATCTGGAAAACTTTCTATCCACCAGATCAAAAGGATGCATGTGTACGAATATCATCATGGAACACACTGATTCAACGCTCCCATATCACACTGACGGAGGCTCATTCTACGTGAACAATTCTTCACACTTTCTATCAACTCTCGCCGAGGAAAAAGAAGAAACTTGCCACGCATGCAATCAGTTCGGATACGAGTCGATAGCATTAGTGCCGATTATCCATAGAAAACATATTCTCGGCCTGATCCATTTGGCCGATTCTAAAGAGAATATGGTTCCTCTGAAAACAGTGCAGGCTCTGGAAGGCATCGCCATACAATTGGGAACAGCAATCAAGAGAATAGAAGCCCAAGACGAAATAAAGAAATCGGAAATGGAACTCGACCTCAGGAATAAGATTGCGAACATTTTCCTGACCACTTCCGATGAGGGTATGTACAGTGAAGTACTGCAGGCCATACTGAAGGCCATAAGCAGTAAATACGGGCTCTTCGGGTATATCGATGAAAATAAATCTTTGGTTCTGGCTTCCCTGACCAAGGATATATGGGATGAATGCAAGATCCCTGATAAAACAATCGTCTTCCCTCGCGATAAATGGGGCGGGATATGGGGCAAGTCTTTAATGGAGAAAAAGAGCTTTTATTCGAACGAGCCTCTGACTGCTCCGAAGGGGCATATTCCCTTGAGGCGGGTTCTGGTCGTTCCTATCCTCTTTAAAAAAGAAGCAATCGGAGTTTTCACTCTTGCTAATAAAGCAACAGACTATGGCAGGGAAGACCAGAAATTACTGGAAATCATTGCTGAAAAAGTCGCGCCGATCCTCCATGCCAGATTGCAGAGAGACAAACAACTCAAAAAAAGGTTGCGCGTAGAAAAGCTACTTAAAAACCTGCGCCATCAACTGAAGACAGAAGTGGGTTTCGCGGGAATTATCGGCCGCGACCCGAAAATTCTGGAAATATTTGATACCATAAAAGAGCTGGCCGATGTGGATGTGCCCGTAATGATTCAGGGAGAAAGCGGTACCGGAAAGGAACTGGTAGCTCTAGCTCTTCACAATGAAGGGCACCGTGCCCACCAACCTTTTTTAGCCGTGAATTGCGGCGCACTTCCCGAAGGCCTTCTTGAAAGTGAGCTGTTTGGACATGTCCGGGGTGCCTTTACAGGAGCCGTTCGCGATAAAAAGGGACGCTTTGAACTGGCCAATAACGGGACAATCTTTCTTGACGAGATTGGAGATCTAAGTCCAACACTCCAGGTTAAGCTCTTGCGCGTCCTTCAAGAAGGAACATTTGAACGAGTCGGAGACGAAAAGAGTATCAAGGTCAATGTGCGCGTGATCAGCGCGACAAACAAAAATATTCAAAAAGAAATCGCGGAAGGCAGATTTCGAAGTGACTTGTTCTACCGGATGTGCGTGGTTCCCATCACACTACCTCCTCTGCGAGACCGTCGCGGCGACATACCCTATTTAATCGACCATATCCTGGCAAATGCATTAAAAGAATACAAGAGGAATGAAGTGAAAATTTCACCTGAGGCATTCGCTGCCATGGTTGACTACGATTGGCCGGGAAATGTCCGTGAACTCCAGAATACGATCCAATATGTGTTAGTGAAATGCGGAGGCAATCTCATCCAGCTAAACCATTTGCCTTCGACAATCACTGAGGGGCAATCATCTGCTGGAGAACTTGAAGCAAAGCCACGAAAACGCAAGCTGAACGCGGAAGCTGTAGAGCAAGCTCTTAAGGAAACCAAAGGCAATAAGATAAAAGCAGCACGCAAGCTGGGCGTTTCACGCGCCACTCTTTACCGATTCTTCGACTTGAAAAACAAAGGAAAGAATTTTTAAAATCTCGTGAATAAGAATGTTTCTCTATCTCCTTACATGCAATCGATTCTTTGAGCTAAAATGCCCTCCGCTTTATAGGTTTCTAAACTCAGCAAAATCCGGATCTCTTTTTTTCTATTTGAAGCGGCTTATACAAAATAAATCACAACAAATTGATATACCTTGAAAAAGTCTCACAATTCTTGCAGGTAAGAAAATAGTCTTCTCTTGTTTTAACTTCACCGTCAAAAAATTCAAATGCTTTTGCTTCCCTGAAATTCTGGCTCTCACATACGGGACATTCCCTTTTTTCAATCCAGAAAAACCGTAAGTCGCATTCACGGCAGATTGCATCTAACTCCGCAATCTCTTCCTCTGATGGCCAATGAATTTGGATTTCATATCTAGCCATTTTCCTCAGGGACCTCAGGACATTCTGACATTTAAAAATAATTGGATGGCATCCTCTTTTTTCAGAATTTCGACAAAGCTTCATTAAGCCTTTCATTGTTCCCTTACATTAAATTTGTGATTGAAGAGGAGAGTGGGGCCGCCCACTAAACTGGGAGGCGAGTTTAAGCGTATCTTTCTGAGGCAATTTGATTTTTTTTCGGCGCATTAGCTTAACTACATCTTTGGGCGCGGCCCCGTATTGGAACATCAGACATTTTCGACTTCTTTTTTTCCCACAGATTAGATATCAAGAAACATGCCAAATCCTAATCGTCTCGGAGATTTTAATCTTATTTATTTAATTACAAGGACTTACATTCATCGAGAAAAGTACAGGACTCTGCTAAGATGTCTTAAATTCCATCCATAATGAGACACAATTTCTAGCGGGATGCTTTATATAACACAAAAAAAATCATTCAAGGAAGAAGCAGGCATATGAAAAAAAAGCAATTCTGTCTCATTAATTTAAAAATGTCTCATTTTTTAATGAGACAGATGGAAAGAGTTGGCTTGCCTTATTTACTCCTAGACGATTCACTGAGTTTATGTTCAAAATTAAATTTCAAATTATCCTTGCCCTTATAGCCCTTATAGCCCTTATAATTACCTTAAAATGTCTCATCATATCGCGCAGACGAAACAATTTGATCCCGCTTTCAAAAATCATAATACGCTTACTGATTTATTTTCAGATAGTTAAAAATAAAAATGACTGCACTTTATTTTTGGCATATTTATTGCTGTTGATAGTACTGCAAGACAGAAGGTTGTGACTACAAACAACAAAAAAGGGGTGAGGAAACGCTATTTCAAAACAAAGAAAAAAATCTCAAGCAAGCAACAGTGGTTAAGAGCCTTCTATAGAACAAAAAATCCAGTTGAATTATGTGAATAATGCAAAAAAAAATCTTGAATAAAAAAGGGGGTTAATATGCAAGAAGCAATATGCCCATTTTGCCTCGGAAAAAACATAAGATTTATTGATTTCGTCGGAGGAAATAGCATTGAAAATTCCAGAACGTTAATGGAATGCATTGAGTGTGAAAAATTTTACTGGGATGATGATGGAAAAGAGGTAAAACATTTATTTGATTCCTGCAAGACAATTCTCATGAATCCTAAAAAATGTGATGAAAATGTAAGGAAGGCGCATACAAATGGAAAGGCTAATTATGACAGAAGAAAGATTGAAGAGTTCGATCTGCTTTGTGGGAGCTGTTCTCACAGGAAATTCTTTTTAAGGATTTAAGATCAATCCCGCAGTCAAGGACACGCCTCACTAAAAAACAAAAAAAGGATAACGTCTCAACATTTAACATTTCTATCGCTGCGTCTGACTGACAGCACACAGCTCAATCTCTATTGCAAGACGCAAGCCCATAAAAAAAGCAAAAAAAGGACAGGCAACTTTTTCTTCAGGGACTGTCCCTTTCAGCCTTTTTGCTGAGAAAGAGGAGGAAAAAATCAACTAAAATTTATTTTTACTTAAAAGAATTCCTTTAAATCTGCTTTACTCTAATTCTCTTGATCTTAAATCTTCAATGATTTTTGCATCAACCCAGTAAATATCACCCTGACTGGAGAAAAATAGAAATTTATAATCAGGCGTTAACATAGGTATTCCGAATTTCTCAAAATCAAATATTTCTCTGAAGGATATTATTTCCCCCCAGGAACCATCAGAATTCCTATAACTGATCAGAAGTGATTTTCCCTTTCCCCCGAAATCATGATCCGTATCAAAAATAATATAGTCCTCCTCAGGACCAATACAGGGATGCATAAAAGGCCCGGACAAATGAGGTGCAATCGGTTCCCAGGGACCATAC
>CP070751.1:1515669-1522386 GCA_020348445.1 Thermoplasmata archaeon | reverse complement strand
GCCTTCCCATCCCCAACCCAGTCATGCTCATTTTCCCTCATCCAATCTGGATGAGTATACTTGTAAAACACCCTTTCGGGATGGGGCATCAAACCAAAGACATTACCTGCCTCGTTGCAGATTCCTGCAATATTGTGGAGTGAGCCATTAGGATTCCAGGGATAACCTGCGTACTCTCCCTTATCATCTACATACCGAAATACGATCTGATCGTTATCTTTTAACTGGTTTAAACCTTCCTCTTCCTTTTCAGATGGAAACAGAAACTTACCTTCTGCATGCGCACAGGGCGCGATTATCACATGATCTTTTTGAATTTTTGATGTGAAAACACATTTTCCTGAATTCTCATGCTTTAAAAGTGCGGGCCTGCATTCGAATCTGTCTGATTCGTTTGTAGTGAGTACAGCTTCAGGAATTTTGCTCATTGTTTTTCCAAAGGCAGGAAGAAGGCCAAGCTCAACAAGAACTTGAAATCCATTGCAGATTCCACCAATTGAATACCCGCTTTCTACAAATTCCACAAGCTGATCCTCAAGCTTGCTCTTCATCCTTGATGCGAAAATGGTTCCAGCCCTAATATAATCACCGGAGGAGAATCCACCAGGCAGCATCAGGATTTGATAGTCAGATAGTTTTCTTCTCTCTTTCTCTCGAATATCGGATGAGGTAAGCTGCTTCAAATGGACTAGCTCGGGGCTAGCTCCCAGTCCTTTAAAAGAATTGAAAGTTTCCTGTTCGCAGTTGGTTCCCTCGATTCGCAATATGCAAACCTTGATTTCTTCGATTTCCATCCGAATATCACCTAGCCCATCAATTTCCAAAGGGTGTCATTCCAGGCACTTCTTATTTTTTCGATATCCAGATTGATTAACGTCTTATCCTTGTCCATCACCTTCAATCTGTCTCCGCCCACAATTCCGATCTTGAAGAAGGGCACATCAATTATTTTCTCAAATTCAGGTTCTTTACCCTTCTTGACCTCAACAAGCCATCTCGTGTTGGACTCTGAGAACAATTTGAAATCGCTTCTAATTTCAGCTATATTTGAAATATCTATCTCTGCTCCAATATCTCCGCCGATCATCATCTCGGAAATTCCTACAGCAAGACCACCATCTGATAGATCATGGCAGGAAGCAACAGTGCCTTTGTCAATTACTGCAAGCAATGAACCAATACTTTTGGAGAGTACCTCGAAATCCACTTTAGGTACAGCAGCACTTTTTCCACCAACCAAACTGAAATATGCAGAGCCCCCCAATTCTGATTTTGTTTCCCCCACAAGGTATATTGGGTTGCCTTCCTTTTTAAAATCAACTGTGACACATTTTCTGATATCCTCTACAATACCTACACCAAGTATCGTAGGTGTTGGAGGAACAGCACTAGTTCCTGACTCGTTGTAGAAGCTCACATTTCCCGATACATAGGGAATACCAAGGGCTTTGGCGCAATCTCCAAGACCCCGGACAGCTTCGTAGAAGTCTCCAAGTTGGGCAGGTTTCTCTGGATTGCCGAAATTCAGGCAGTCTGCAAAGGAATGAGGTCTTGCACCAACAGCAACTAAGTTCCGACAGGTTTCGTCTATTATAGAGCATGCTCCCCAATATGGATCGATCTCAAGTAATGAAGGATTAACATCAGATGTCAGGGCCATACCCCTAAAGGAGTACTCTAAGGGTTTCATGACTGCCGAGTCACCATGGCTTTGCTTCCCAATCTTTCCTTGCATAGGTTTTAAAATTGTATTGCCCCTGACAGTATGATCGTACACTCTGATTACCCATTCTTTGTTTGCTATGTTCTGGGTACCCAGGAGTTTAAGTAGAATATCTCCAGAGTTTTCAGGCTCCGCAGGAATTGATTCTTCTATTCTTTCCTCCACCTTGGCAATCTCATAGGGGCGACAGTAAACTGGACCACCAGTTAGAAACTCCAAATCCATCTCAAATATTTTCTCATCTTCCCAGAAAACCCTTAATGTCTTTTCAGGAATTACATTTCCAATCACATTTGCTTCCACATCCCATTTTTTGCAGATGTAGAGCACCTCATCTAGATTTTCAGGTTTTACAGCGAACATCATTCGCTCCTGGGATTCTGAAACCCATATCTCCCATGGGGCCATGTCCTCTTCCTTCAAAGGAACCTTCTCTAGCTGAACTTCGGCTCCAAAGCCAGCTGCTAAGGCCATCTCCCCCACGACACAGGATAATCCTCCACCACCAAGATCCTTCATTCCATCTAGAAGTCCCTTCTCATTGGCCTCAAGACAAACATGAATTGTGGGCTCCTTTGTTATGGGATCGCCAAGTTGAACTGCACCCCTGGACTCTGTTTCCGAGATTTCAGTTAGTTCGGCAGAGGCAAAGGTCACGCCGTGAATTCCATCCCTGCCTGTTCTTCCTCCCAGTAGAACATAGAGATTACCGGGTTCTTTTACCCTGCTTCTTATGATGTGATCTTTTTTTGCTATTCCAACGCAGCCCACATTGACTATGCAGTTTCCTACATAACCTTCATGGAAGTACACCATCCCAGTTGTGGTTGGTATCCCTATTCTGTTTCCGTAATCCCTGATTCCTGCAACCACACCTGAAAAAAGATACTTTGGATGTCTTACTCCCTTGGCAAGTTTCTCAAAGGGATAATCCAAAGGTCCAAAGAACAAAGGATCGATGAAGGCTACGGGTTGGGCACCCATGCAAACCACATCCCTGACAATTCCTCCTATTCCTGTTGCAGCGCCGCCGTAGGGCTCGATTGCAGAGGGATGATTGTGGCTTTCCAGGGCAACTACATAGGCATGCTCAGAATCAAATTCCACAACACCTGCATCTTCTGAAATCACAAGGATATTCTGGGGTGCGTCAATTCCAAACACATGTTCTTTTAGTATAACCTTTGAGGATTTGTAGCAACAGTGCTCTGACCAGGCCTGGCCTAGGGCTTCAAGCTCGATGTCAGTTGGATTTCTTCCTTTTTCCTTGAAATGATCCTGGACGTTTTTCATCTCCTCAAGGGAAAGGCCTATTCCTGAATCTTGGGAAAGTTGAATAAGTTCCTCATCAGTTGCATGCTCCAAATCGATATCGTAGAGGGGAACGGAAAGGTCCCTTTTTGTAAACAAATCTTTGTAGTCGCCACTCATTTCTTGCACACTCATGAAAATGTAATCGAGTATTCGTGAATTACAGGATTAGCAAGGAGCTTTTGGCACATCTCCTCCACCTTTTTTTGGGCATCTTCTCTATCATCTGTGCCTAGATGAATCTCGAAGACTTTTACAGCCTTAACATCTGCAACATCGAAGCCTAAAAGCTCAAGTGTCTTTTTCGTGTTTGCTCCCTCAGGGTCTGCGACCCCTTTTTTAAGTTTGATCTTAACCTCAGCCACAACCATTGATTCTCCCTCCGAAATTCAAATTCATGGTCAACAGGATAACCAACTTCGCCCACCCCATTTTCAAAACGTGCTAGGGCTCATCACAGCACCCGAATAGGAATTTGTGTACTTAAGGTATTTGGAACCGAATTGTATCATCTCATATTAAATACCTTTTTTTTCAAAGGATAGGTTCGTTTGTGGAGCGAATATATATTTAAAATGTTCGTATGCCATGCGAAAGGTATATAAAGATAAGAATTTCGAACCTGAATCGAATGTTTTTATAAAAAGTTTCGATTTTGAATCGAAAGGTATATAAAGGAAGTCATCAATTATGTTATTATGAAGGAGATTCTGTCTGCTTTTAATCCATGGTGGGAAGGGCCCTATGAGTCAGAAACTGTCGACCGTGGAGAATACGTTGACAAACTTCTTGGGCAAATAAAAGAAAGGGATGTTGTTTTCATAACAGGCACAAGGCGCGTGGGAAAGACAGTTATAATGCATCAGACCATTGAACGCCTTCTGAAGGCCATCAAGCGTACAGATATCCTATATGTGTCCCTTGATCATCCCGCATTCATCCCGATATCGATACTTGACATCGTTCGGGAACACAGAAAGCTGCATGGTCTGGGTAGGCGGAGAAAATTATTTCTGTTTTTGGACGAAGTGCATCTTAAGGAGGGATTCGAACGTGATCTCAAGGTCCTATACGATATGGAGAAGGTAAAGATCTTCGCTTCAGGATCCTCAAGTCTGCTCCTGAAACACAGGGGAGCGTTTTTGACGGGAAGGTACACGATTTTGAATGTAAGACCTCTTGACTTCAGAGAATTCATGCAGTTTCGAAAGGTGAATATCAAGCCCTCAGAAAAGTACCTATATGAAAGTGAACTTGAGGAATACATGCGCATGGGTGGGATGCCGGAGTACGTATTGAGGAAAAGAAATCCTCAGTACCTTCTTGAGCTTACAGAGGGGATTATCGCGAAGGATATCGTTACAAGATACGGTGTGAAGAATCCTGAACTTTTAAGGAAGCTCCTTTTACTTTTGGCTGAGAGAGTTGGCAAGCGCATGACCTTCAACAAGCTCTCCAAAGTCCTCGGCCTCACCCCGGACACTGTGAAGCAGTACGTGGATTATCTCGAAGAGACTTACCTTGTCAGGACAGTATCGAAGCATGCGAGATCGCTTAACGAGAGGGTCTATTCCCCAAAAAAGGTATATATGACCGATGTTGGAATCAAAACCGTACTCACTGGGTTCAAGGACAAAGGTGCTTTGGCCGAGAACCTTGTTTTTCTGAAGCTGGACAGGGAAGGCGAGGTTTTTTACCACCAAGAAGGATCCAAGGAAATAGATTTTATTTGCGGCAGGACGGCGGTGGAGGTGAAGTACAAAGACAACCTCGATGAGCATGAAGCAAGAACACTTGCTAACAGCAGATTCAGGAAGAAGATACTGATAACGAAGGCGCCCATTACCTTTAAGGGTGTGGACAACGTAACCTTGGTTGACTATCTTTTGGGGAATTATTAATTAATAAAATTCAAGGAGAGAAACACACTGAAAAATCAAAAAAATCTGCATCACAGATTCCCCCACAGCCCCTCCACACGCTCCACAATCTCGTCCCCGAAGCCTTTACGATACAATAAAATCAGTCTTAAAATCCTCTCGGGGTCCTTTACGCGAAAGTAAACCTTTCTCCCCTTCTTTTCCTTTTCAATGATGCCGTGTCTTCTTAGTTTATCCAGATAGAAAGAAGCAGTGGACTTAAGGAGCTTGAACTCCCTCGCAATATCACCATGACTTGGATTTTCTGAGGATATTATAAAAAGAAGAATGTCCCTCAACCTTTCCTGCCGAAGCAATCCCATTATCCTCTTTTCCGGGATGCCCAGTTCGTATGCAGGATAGTACCTCGTGAAATATGATGTTTTGGTCTTGGATACGAGTTCCATCTTCTCCAAAACTCCGAGATGGTACTCAAGCTCACCCACAGCAATATCGGCTTCCCTTAAGATCTCTCGAAAGTGGATGCCTGGTTTGTTACCTATGATGTCAATCAGCTTCTTCCGTATCTCCAGATCCTTTACCAGGGCTCTTTTCATGCTCGATATACCTTCCCTTGCTTGGTGATTTCACTGTTGCAATGTAAATAATAAGTACAACCAGCAGGTCTATGAACAAAAGAATCCTTACTTCTTTGATAAACTCCAAGGTATCCAGGATTTCAGATAGAAAAACAAAAAGAGCCTGAATAAAGAATAAAAGAAATGCAAAACTTACAATTAGAACCTTTTTGTTCTTTGTGACCTTATAGGTATATATGTTCAATACCAGAAGAAGAATACATATTCCCATCAACAATATCACTGAGAGAAGCAATAGATTATCCATCATATCACCGTGCGTAATTTGAACTGCTATTATAAATCCTTTTTTGTTTTTTGAATGAAAAATGGTGTAATAGCCCGAATTTTCAATAAACATCCAAAACATCTTAAGATAGTTCAGAACTTGTACCAAATCCCATTTATATACCCCTTGTATTTTTTAATTAAGGTGATATAAATGATGAATATCATGAAAACAAGAACCTTGAATACCAAAATTACCAGGATGGTACTGATTTTATTTATTTTCTTGATATTGGTAACCAGTTTGGTAACGGTAGCGGTGGGTGAAGGAAGTTCTGGTAACTCTGAGCAAAATGGGGATACCAACCAAAACCAGGAACAGAATGGGGAACAAACTCAGAGCCAGGAACAACAGCAGGCTGGACCCTGCTTTCACTATCAAGAGCAACAGCAGACCCAAACACAAAGTGGAGACTGCAGCCAGAATCAATTACAATGCGGATTAGGAGCACAGAATCAGGAGCAGAATGGTAATGGAACGCAGAATCAGGAGCAGAACGGCAATGGCACACAGAACCAAGAGGAAAATGGTGAGGGCAACCAGAACCATGGAGAAGGCTGTGATTGCGGTTGTAATGGTACTCAGAACCAGGAACAGAATGGTAATGGCACCCAAAACCAGGAACAAAATGGTGAGGGTAACCAGAACCATGGAGAAGGCTGCGATTGTGGTTGCAATGGTACACAGAATCAGGAACAGAACCAAGAGCAGAACCATGGTGAAGGTTGTGATTGTGGATGCAACGGTACACAGAATCAGGAACAGAACCAAGAGCAGAACCATGGTGAAGGTTGTGATTGTGGATGCAATGGTACTCAGAACCAGGAACAAAATCAAGAGCAGAACCATGGAGAAGGTTGCGACTGCGGTTGTAATGGTACTCAGAATCAGGAACAG
>CP070751.1:1508768-1515569 GCA_020348445.1 Thermoplasmata archaeon | reverse complement strand
TCATCATCCACAACTGTAAGGGTAATTGGAAACACACCGTTATCTCCATAAGTTTGACTGGCGGAATCTATTACATCTCTTGGATTTATATCCTTGCTTGGATTTGGGTCTGGATTTGGTGGGTTATTCAGGTATGTATTAACTGTTTGACTAAAAGGCGGGTAGCCCCAGTCCCACGTGAATTCCAGGTCGTCACTTCCAGGGTCTGTAGCATGGCCATTAAATGTTATCGTTTGGCCCTCGTCGAGGGTTGCGAAAGGTAATGGATCCACTACAGGAGCTACATTGTTAACTGTTACATCCATTGTTAGTGAATCAGTGAACTGGTCGCTGGTGAATTTCTCACGAACTTCAAGTGCTACCTTGCCTACCCAATCATCTCCGTATACGTGGGATGATGTTGGTACAGTTGACCACGCAGTCCAAGTTCCGTCACTTTGATAGTCCCATCTATACTCTAAAGTATTACAATCGGGATCGTATGAGCCGGATGCATCAAAATTTATTGGCGAGCCTTCATAACCAACATAAGGACCGTTTATATCTGCAATTGGTGGATTATTTCCAGCAACTATTGATTCATCTCCAACAAATACAACACAACCAGCAATTGTTGGATAATTTGCATTGGCTAGATCAAATGCCGCCTTCATCGTATGTCCATCGTCCATTTTATCGAACATATAATCCTGCCAATCTAATTCTATAGACCAACCAGGACACGAGGCCATACCATCAAATCCAATTGTCACGGTGCCTGCCATTTCTCCCTTTCTAAATTCATATGAAAAGGAACCCGGACCTGTATCGTCCATACCCTCACAGCTGCCAATAAAAGCCAACTTCATTCGTTTTCTGCTTGCCATATCATCCTGAACATTGTTGGGCCCTAAAGATGGTTTTGAATAATAACTACTTGCGCTATCGGCCCCAAATGAATATGAGCCTCCATGCGCCAGTTCGTAGAATAATTTATAATCTGGATCACTTACATAAGTGGATATCGTACTGGCGGATGGCATAGAGAGGCTGGTTGTGAAGGAGCACCATTTACTGAAATAATGGTCAGCATTTTGTCTATTGGGTAGCCAGGGATCAGGCCAAGTGGCATTATTGTATCCAGACAGCGAAAAACCATTGGCTGGTGCGGGTATTCCGTACCCTATCTCGTTCCCGTCAAAATCGTATATTACAGTTGTCCCATCATCGTGCCTGACTTCCCAGCAAGCCACCGGATATTCCTGTGGATCATAAAAAGTGTAGAAGTAAGTACAATCGTCCTCATCATAAAACACCACCGCTTGTTTCCAATAGTAATTTTCCGGTGCAAATGACTCACTTTTTGGATCTGGTAATGGGCCAACATCTGTCCAACATCTTTCATATTGTACTATCTCACCGTTTTCAATGTCTGTATGTAACAAAATAAAGTCGTTTTTTACGCATATGTCATCAATAATATGTTCCCAGTATTTGACATGCCTATTACCTATAATTTTATCCACGACCAGGGCTTTATACTCCGTTTCTTCTATCTCCTCATATATCTCTTCTTCAGTTCGGCCATCTTCGAAGGGCATTTCCTTTTCTATATCCATGTTGCCATCGTTTACATTCATTGTTACCTGTACTAATAACACAACAGTAGCAACCATCGCTACAATAACTATCACGCTTGATATCTTTCTCATTCTATCCATATATTTCATCCTCCTATCTATTTTTCTTGAGGTTATTACCAAAGGGAACAATCAGAAAAAGACGATACAGCTCTTTAACCTATTCCAAGACTCTCGTAGTTTTTAACCTCGCCTCTTCTAATTCAACCATTCCCTTCAGCCTCCCTCCAGGTTGGACCCAATATTACATTATGGATATTTATACCTAACGATTTATTTTCATTATCCTATTATATATTACTTTACTTCTATTGATATGACAAGGCTTATCTATGTCGGGTCATCCAAGTTGGAAAAGGTCCATTTTCGATGATCCTCCATTTGTAAATTCCCTTCATTCCGATAATTAAAAAATCGTGAATTTCCATATCTGGGTGATTGTCTGAATACGATAATCCTCTCATATAAATCATCTTTGTATAAAATAGCCATTAGGCGATGATTTACATGACAATTGCGTAATTTCGAACTAAAATCAATCCCCGACTACCTTCGCAAGCTCTCCCTTCATCTCGTCCTTCATATTCTGCAGGCTGTCCGGACCAAGAAGAACTTTGGAATCCATATCCCTGATTCTTCCAGTGGACAGTAGATATGAGATATAGTCCCAATGATCCTCAACCGATATCAGGTCGCAGACTGAAAGCCAGGTGTCTACAATGTCCCCGATCTTCTCCACCTTCGTGCTGCTCGCCACATTTGCCGAGGTGATGATTGCTGCTGTGAGCTCTTTTTGCGTTACAGTCATTCCCGAGGCCCGCCCTTTGAGCTCTTCTCTTATCTTCCCGAAACCATCTTGTAAATTCTGGTAGCCCTCTGCACTAATTCCAAGCTCCATTATCCTGCCCGTGACCAAGATCGCAGCAATGACATCAAGGTCGTCCGCAATGGCAAGGGTATCCTTTATCCTGATCCAGAGGTTCACGATCTCCTTGGTCTTTTCCGACTCTTCGGTTCTGGAAATGATGGCAGCGGCGACAAGTGCAAAGACCAGGTCCTTTTGCAGATCCTTTGACTCGATATTCCTCATCACAATGTTTCTGTTGATATCAAATATCGCGGTATTGACGATGTTCAGATCCGGGATCTCTACCCCGAAGTCCATGATACTACCTGTGGTTAAAAGGGTAGCTATAAAATCCGTATCCTCTTTCACGTTTACGATAGTTCTTAGATCGTTCCAGATCTTGACTATCAATGATGTTGATTCCACATCGTACGAATGCGAAACAATTGTCGTGGCCAAAAAGGCCGAGATTTCATCAGGATTTGATGTGTTGACAATCTGTGCCATATGATTCCTCTCCCGGTTTTAGATTTCAACAAATAATGGCTGATATGATATAAATGTGTTTTGTGCGGAGATTGGGTTTCTTCAGTTTGCGCAGAAATTTTAAGATTTGGAGGTAAATACATTTTTCATTACACAAATGGTTCCACCCTTCTAATCCCGCTTTCAGATTCTTTTTATTGGATTCCGTGCTTCGCCAACTTTCTCTTGAGCTCTTTTACTTCATGTTCCAAGATAATCACACGATTGTCAAGTTCGTCCAATCTTTTTCCCGCTATATATGGAACTACCATCTTTTCACCTCACACTATCGAATATTATTGATGTTATAC
This sequence comes from Thermoplasmata archaeon, assembly GCA_020348445.1. GTDB lineage: Archaea > Thermoplasmatota > Thermoplasmata. The sequence goes on along the minus strand of CP070751.1, from coordinate 1,512,267 downwards.
CCCTATAAATACTTTTGACTTTCACAAAAGGTCTTCCCTTTTCAATCCCTAAAATAACCAAAACCAGCTATGTCGAATAAAAAAAGAATAATCAAATGCTTACATTTCTCCATCTATCAATACAAACCGAGAATTCAATTTTTCAAATTCAATCCAAACCAAGCTGTATCTTTACGATCTCCTTGCCCATCGTCAAAAATGCCTGGGAGACGTTCTCACCTGTCTTTGCACTTGTAAAAAGATAACTAGATCCCAGATCAGATGCCGTCTTCTGCAAAACATCCGGGCTCAATTTGATTTCCTCGATAAGATCGTTTTTGTTGGCAAGAATTAAAACTGGCACATCTCCTGCAAATCTTCTTGCCGTGTATATCCACTCGTACAGGCTTTTGAGGCTTTCCTCGTCAGTGAGGTTGCACACTCCGATGATTCCGTTTGCACCATTAAAATACTTCTCGCTAAAAAGCTTTCTGAAGTTCTTCTGACCCATGATATCCCATATCATTGCTTCCATCTTGACTTCTGTTTCCCTTTTGGGATACTCCAGACGGATTTGCTTTCTAGTTACCTTGGTCCCGATTGTGGAGAGGTACTTGTCACCAAATACATCGTGAACATATCTGCCTATAAGACTGGTTTTACCGACCTGAACATCTCCGGCAAGACATATTTTTATCTTCACGAATTTTCTCTCTATAATGTCAATCACCTTTATTTTGAGGGATCAACAATGCTCTAGGATTGTACACCAAAGCTAAATTTTACATATGTTATATCTAGTTTTTGCACTCAGAATCAAAAAAGATAGGTTTTCTTTTAAAATGCTATGTTCGGGTTAAAATCACAAATTTCGCGCTTTTCTTTATCTCCCACTTCCAAATTCAATACCATGTGATCAGTTTTTGTCTTGGCTCACTGCAGGCGATATCGTCAAATAGCTGGGACCCGTTCATGCATCCAAACCGGAGGGAGATACACGAACATCAAAAGCAGCATAATAGAATGTATTGGCGAAACACCTATGATATACCTGAACAACTTTGCAGGGGGAACCAATTCCCAACTTGCAGCCAAGCTCGAAATGTTCAATCCTTACAGCATCAAGGACAGACCTGTTTTGTACATGATTAGGGAAGCTGAATCCCGGGGACAGATTACTAAGGACACAACCATCATCGAGGCCTCAAGCGGCAACACCGCAATCGCCCTGGCAACCATCTGCACAATGAAAGGTTACCGCCTAATCATCTGCATGTCCGAGATCCAGAGTATCGAGCGCAGGAAGATGATTTCTGCTCTCGGTGCAGAGCTTGTACTCACACCCAGAGAATTGGGGACCAAAGGTGCAAGGGATAAGGCAAAGGAGCTTAACCAGGAGATTTCGGATTCCTACTACATATGCCAACATTCCAATCCCGATAATATCAAGGCGCACATAAAGACAACTGCAGAGGAATTGTGGCGTGATACAGAGGGTAAAATCGACATCCTAGTCTGCGGTCTTGGAACTACAGGCACGGCAATGGGTGTGGCAAAGGTCATTAAATCCAGGAAACCGGAATTCAAGATAGTCGGAGTGGAGCCAAAACAGGCCCCCATGCTCTCCCAGGGAATATTCAATCCCCACAGGATAATGGGCACGGCCCCGGGATGGATTCCGGATCTGTACGATCAATCACTTGTGGATGATATCATCCTGATATCTGAAAGCGAGGCCTTTGAGGCTGTAAAGCATCTTGCCAGGATGGAAGGGCTTCTGGTGGGCATATCATCTGGAGCCACGGCCCATGTTGGAAGAGAGCTGGCCAAAAAAAAGGAGAACGAGGGAAAGCTCATCGTGTGCATCTTTGCAGATACAGGGGAGAGGTATCTGAGTGTTGAGGGGCTTTACTGATACTTTTTGAACCTTGATTATATAAAAGTTTTAAGAATCCTTAATTTTCTTTTTCGTTTTTGTATATACAAAAGATACCACCCTTATTATACTGTAATTTATTAGTCCAAAATTTTAAATGTTCTTAATGCTATTGAGATATGCACATCAGAGTAAAAACAGAGGTAGAGCGTGCAAACCTGCGAAATAAGACACTAAGAAGAAAAGGATAGATTTCGGGGCAGGGTGCTTCGAAGGAGCGCCGAGGAGGAGCGCGATGAAACCCTGTTTGCAAGACACGATGATGAAGGAGTGAATCGCGAAATACCCAACTGCCATAAATGGAGGGTGGAGGTGTTTAAGGATGATGGAGAATACTCAAAAAGTATTAGTTATAATACTTTGTGTATTTATGATTCTAACTACATTTGCAGTTACTACCAATGCATCTGCAAATGACGGAGTCTTTAGTAATACAACAGGTGGAGCATCTACCGGGAACTCCAATTTAGGTTCATCCAAAAGCAGCGGGGAAATCATTATCGCATATGACGATGGCCAAAGCGGTGGATCGACCTCGCCCTGGAGAAGAGGGATGATTTACGCAACCAGATTTACACCTCCTTCCTACCCTTTTCACCTGACAAAAGCACGGTTCTATGTAATGTTTACAAAGGGTTCATCAGCCCCTTTGATTATCCATGTAATGAACCCAAACCATAACAATTTAATTGCACCTTTTATCCATGTTTTTCCTTTGGACAATCATTATTGGTACGATGTTGACCTCAGTTCATATGGTTTGGTAATAGAAAGCGGAGACTTCTATATCGGTTTTGAACATCCTTCACCACAGAATATCAGCATAGGTACAGATACAGATACCGAAGGTAGGAGTGAAATCTATGGATGGAATTTATGGGATTGGGAAGATTTTCATGCCACATGGATGCTTCGTGCTGTGGGATTTCTTTCGGTTATAGATGCCACAATCAACATTGATCCAGACACATTGAACCTTAAGTCCAAGGGGAGATGGATTACCGCCTACATCACCCTTAGTGATCCCTATCATGTAAACGATATCGACATAAGTTCCGTGATGCTCGAAGATACCCTCCCAGCAGAATGGGGTGATGTCCAAAACGATACTCTTATGGTGAAGTTCGACAGAGCAGAGGTGGAAGATTTCATTGGAACTTCACAGGAAAACATAGAATTGACCATTACAGGAGAACTAGCTAATGGGACACAGTTTGAAGGCAGCGATGCCATTAGGGTGATAGAACCAGGAAAATAGAAAGCAGTGTATTACATTCAAATCCTTTTTCATTTTAATCCTCCGAACCTTGTTTTTCACGTTATTTTGATGACTCCTGTAATCCCCTCTTCTGGTTCCCCTGGTTCTCCTCTCGGTTGATCAACAGGCCCTTTATCCTCGAAAGCGGTTAAGAGGAATTGGAGGATTGGATTGAGGGATGCGCCATCTCTTTACAATGGAACTTCCCACTCACATTCTTCCTTAGTGTGAATGTAATATCCCCTTTCTCGCTCAAAATAATCTGATTCCCCCAGTTCTTTCCATTTCTGTGTTGAGGCATTGTAGGTCCAGATTGCATCAACATG
>CP070751.1:1501731-1508668 GCA_020348445.1 Thermoplasmata archaeon | reverse complement strand
CAGACAAGAATCATTACTTTTGCTGTTATAAACCCTGTTCATGTCTGTATAGGCCTTATTCATGCCAAAAAAACAGTTATTCATGGCCAGGATCGAGCCATAGGATGTGATTTATTGTATACTTATAGAGAACAAAACGAGAGGTCGAGAGTGTCATCCAAGCTTGAAAAGCTGACCATAATCCTGATCTTTTTCGCGGCTTATTACGGCATTCTTTATCATCCCACCCTCCCGGTTTTTATCAATGAATTCAACACGGTCGACGGGAGTATCTATGCCGCACGCTTCGTCGATGTGTGCACATCTTTGATCTTATTCCTGTCAGTCGTATTTCTTCTCATCCCGAAATATTTGGAAAAACGCCGGATCTTTCTGTTTACCGTGTTCTCTCTGGCTTTGATCGCTCTTCTATCGGTCCTGGAATTCGGGCTCGACCAGGTCATCCTGCGCTTATTCAACCTCCCGACAGGCCCAGATGAAATCTCGGATAAGATGATAACGTTTTATCGCAGGAAATCCTATGACTTCCCGATTCTCCCGGTTAACCTGGTCGTCTATACTTTGGGTATTCTGTATGGAATCAGCCGGGATTGGATCCGGAAATACCGTCAGGAAAGCAAAATGATCCAGGAAAAAATGAAGGCGGATATCGACCTGCTCCGTTCCCAGATCAATCCCCATTTCTTTTTCAACGCTTTGAACAACATCTACGCCATCACCCAGCGAAATATGGATGAGGAAGCCGGCCAGGCGATAATGAAATTGTCCGGACTGATGAGGTATATGATATACGACAGCGATGTGGCCGAGATCAGCCTGGTCCGAGAATTGGAACATATCGAAAATTATCTAGAAGTCGCCAGACTGAAATTCGATAAAAATGATAAACTGGACATCATTCTGGAAAAGGATGGAAATTTCCGCAATCATAAAATCGCTCCCCTTCTCCTTATTCCTTTCGTCGAGAATGCTTTCAAGCATGGGGTGGGAAGCAAGGGCGAGGGCTACATCCACTTGAATTTTCGCCTGAATGGCGATGAGCTGTATTTCCAAATCGAAAATCTCATACACATAAAAGAAGAATCCTGGAAAAAACATCCCGGGATCGGATTGGACAATGTGAAAAAACGTCTCCAGATGATTTATCCCGACCGACATTGTCTTGAGATATTGGATTCGGAGGGAAACTTCGAAGTCCGATTGACCATTCGATTAAAGGAGTAAAGAATGTTACGCTGTATCATTGTGGATGATGAAAGCGGGGCCGTGGAGATACTCACCCGTTATGTCAGGAGAACTCCTGAGCTCGAGCTGGTTCGGTCATTTCGCGATTCCATCGAAGCTTTGACCTTTCTTGCGGGTAATGAGGTGGATCTTGTTTTCCTGGATATCGATATGCCCAATCTGGACGGAATGCATCTATCTGAATTGATCCGGAACAAAGGCATTCAGGTGATTTTCTGCACGGCTTATTCGGAGTACGCCGTGGAAAGCTATGAGAAAGAGGCTCTCGACTATCTGCTCAAACCCATCGCCTATGAGCGCTTCCGCAGAGCTGTTGATAAAGCTTTGGATGCCCGTTCTGAACTATCGGGGCCCGATCAAACAGAAATGCGTGGAAAAAACGGAAAAATCCGTAAACTTTTTTTAAAAAGCGGTCCGCTTATCTACCAAGTGGATACCGGAGAATTGCTGTATATGGAAAAAAAGGGGCATTATGTCGTGTTCCACACTCCCGCAGGAGAACTTTTGTCCCGGATGAACATGAACGATTTGCTAAACGCTCTGCCTTCGGATGAGTTTATCCGTGTGCACCGGTCTTATGTGATCGCTATCGATAAGATCGACACCATAGAAAAACGAATGGTCATTATCAAGGGGAAGAGGATTCCTATAGGCGATAGCTATCGGGATGATTTTTTCGAGCGAATTCGCTACTCCGGCAATTGACAAGAAATACACACAGCCAAGAGGCACATTTCAATCGCGGTGCTCAGCGTTCCCTATATTCAATTTTTCAATGATCCTTGCATCCACCCAGTAGATATCGGAATTCCCGTTCCCCGGCGCGTTCAGGATTTGCAGCTTTTTTTTCATACGTGATAAGGACTTCATAATACTGGAGATGGGAGCTTTGTGTGCTCATGAAGAAAAGATAATTCATCTGCCTTTCCACCTTCCAATGTCCAACAAGAACTCCTGATGGCAGCCGAGGAGAGTGGGGAGTATTTTTGAGGGCCTCTGTGGCAGCTTATTGTCGATTCTGGGTCCGAGTCTAGCTTAAACTTATTGGTTTGGAGATTTCGGTTGAATTGTGCCACTTGTTGAATCTTTGACCTTGTTGGTTTTGATGTGATAATCTTATTTCAGGATGTTAACGGGTAGTAATCGGGGAAAATCGTGAGGGATTTGCAGCAAGCCCAAAAAGGAAATTCTTATAAATTATAGGACAATATGAATACACAATTAATGTTTACATATCTGCTAGTTTTTCTCTTCTGTTCTATAACAATCTTCATCTCAATCAAGCTCTATGAGAAATACAGATTGAAATATCTGCTCTTCTATATGGGATATATCATAGTCCACAACATACTAGGATTTTTCAGCCTGTTTGGAACTTATCTCTATGACATGTTGCTTCCTTCCATGAATGAGTCTCCTGGATTTGTAGGCGAATTATTGTATTTACTCATCCTACCGCTGATTCCCGTATCGTTATTCTTGTATCTAAATTTTACGGCTGAGATTCTCGATACACAATTCTCTAATAGATTGAAAAAAATCTTTATAATATTGTGGGGATTTTTTATATTACTCTACCTGCTGATTATAGGAAGAGTCTTCTTGACTCCAAGTGAGTCCCTTGTAAGTTCGGTATTATGGCTGATTTACCTCTTAGAGGGAATTGTGTTTTATCTAGCAAATTTTTTCCTTGTTTTCAAAGCATTGAAAATCAGAGATAAGACCCGGCAGAGAACAATTCAATTTATTGGCTTTTTTTATCTGGGTGTGTTGAGCTTTTATGTCATAGCTTTCCTCCACGTAATCATATTGAGCCATTTCTCCTTCCTGGTTCTCCATTTCGGGTATAACATTCCGCCTCTCATTTTTCTCTTTTTTTATCTGAAAAAAAGCAATTTCGAGATCTCTATACCGATCGGTCAAGAAGAAAATCTAAAGAATTTTTTCAAGCAACACAGTATAACCCCGAGAGAAAGCGAAATAATCTTGATGCTTTTAAGCGGGAGAAAGAATAAAGATATTGGGAAGGAATTGTTCATTTCTTACCACACAGTAAAAAACCATATTCACAAAATCTATCAAAAACTAGATGTCCGGAATAGACTTCATATGTATAGCATTATCAAGAATCATATTCAGAAAAGCTAATCCGAAAAGAAGAATCCCTCCTCAGCAAAATCGATTGATAGACATTAAGCTCACCTTTCCTGGGCTAGTAAAATCGGCCTATATGTAAAAATGAATCGTTTTTCCTATTTCAAAATCAAATTTCATCGGCCAAAATATCTGCGTTAATCGGAGGAGGCATAATGAAGAAATTATTGAGCATAGTCGTGATTATTTTGGCGGTGCTTTTTTTGGTCGTGTTTTTTCTGACATGTAATGACTCTAAGATTGAGGAACTGGTGTACATTGAAGGCGGAAGTTTTCTCATGGGGGATCTATTCGATGAGGGAAATTCCTATGAAAAGCCGGTACATGAAGTCGAATTGAGTGATTATTATTTAGGGAAATTTGAAGTGACAGTGAAAAATTTTAAACAATTTGTCAATGAAACAGGTTATAAGACATCGTCCGAAGGGCCAAAGAACGAAAAAGAGCAAGAAAAACTATTTGAAGAATATTTAAAACTCGCAGAAAGCGGTACCAAGACCCAAGCAGATTATATTCGAATCATAACAGAAGCATTGTCCTATAGTGGCACATTCTGTTTCGAGAAAGAACTAAACTCCTGGACATTCAAGGCTGATTTGAACTGGCAGAATCCTTATTATGATCAATCAGACATGGATCCAGTGACGTGTATGTCATGGAATGATGCTGCGCATTACTGTAATTGGCTGAGTAAAAAAAATGGATTACCAATAGCCTATGACACGAAATCGGGAGATCTGCTGGATGAAAATGGAAATGTGACGTTAGATATAACACGAGTAAGAGGATACCGGCTGCCGACCGAAGCGGAGTGGGAATATGCTGCTCGAGAAAGAGGAAAAAAGATAAGATTTGGAAATGGTAAAAACATTGCCAGGTCAATGGATATAAATTTTAACGCAAGTGCTGGAGATTATCCTTTCCTGAAAAAAGGTGAGTATAGAAAAAAGTTGATTCCAGTCGGATCATTCGAACCGAACGAGTTGGGCCTTTATGATATGGCCGGAAATGTCTGGGAATGGTGTAGTGACTTTGTCGCGCCTTACTCTGAAAAGAAACAGATAAACCCTTACAATATAGGAAATTTTAACGGTGTCTATCGGCGAGCCGCCAGAGGGGGGCGTTGGGCAGGTGATGCCGATGAATTAAGAGTTTCCAAGCGTTTCGGTTGGCAATCATTCAACCGCTGCAACAATACCGGATTCCGGGTGGCTAGGGCCAGATAGGCCGTATAACAATGCAAGACTCGCCGATCACAAACGAATATCCGAGTGAATTGAGCATGAAATGAAAAAAATTCTTGTCATATTATTTCTGCCGGTTTTGAAACTTCATGCGTATCCAGAAAATATATCCGCCATTCATTTGAGTAAGCTTCAGGAGATAAATAATAAATCGCATTATTCACAGCCCTGGAAAGTCCATGAAATCGCTCAAGACTTTATGCTTCTAGATGTATGGGAGTATCCAATATTGGCAGATAATTCCAAGGATCAAGATTTTTTATTTATTCTTAAGGTGATACAGCAATCCCCTCCAGATAAAGTCAATAGATCTGTCTCAATCAAATTCTTGGCTGCCAGATTGCTCATTTCTCTGCGGATATATTTGGGAAAGATTTTAGGTCTGGATAAAAATATCAATACTCTTCCCATTCCGGGCTGCCAGGAAACCAGCATCAAAGAAAGATTATCTATTGAGGATCGAAAGAGAAGCCTATCATTTTCAGAATTGGGAATATCAGAAAGTGATAATGAAACATGGAGAGTCGTTTACCTTTATGAGAATGAAATGTTAACTGAGCTTTCCATTGATGTTGTTCATGTATTAATGCACCTGGGATGGGTCCATAAGTCTGGGAATTTTTTCACAGCCCAATTAGCGGTTTATGCAAAACCGAGAAGGATGATTGGCCATTTGTATTTGCAATTAATAATGCCCTTTCGCCGCTCTATAATCTATCCAGCTTTAATGGAATATGTAAAAAATACTTGGGAATTTCATAATAAAAAAAATAGTGAGGACACAAAATGAAGATAAGGAGTTCGATAATTTTATTCGGATTAGCTTTATTTTTTGTTACGCAATGCACCGCTCCGATAACGGAGGAGGAGAAAAAGGCAATTGTCAAACTTATCAATGAATCTTACATAGGAGCTGCTCACAACAAGATCGACATTGACATCTTAAAAAAGGGATTTCATGAAAGTTTTACTTGGCAAGGCTTGCGTCATGATAGGTTGTTCATACAAACGATGCGGCAGTGGTTCATTTTGTTGAATCGTGAAAAATGGCTTCGTCCGGATTGGAATGATAGAACGACTGCTGAAGTAAAGGTGATAGGTATTGAAGGAAATGCAGCCGTAGCTAAAATCGATATTTACAATAATCAAATTCATGATTCTACGGATTTCTTGTCTCTGTATAAATTTAAAGATGGCTGGAAAATAACGAATAAGATATCCCATGTACAGGTAATTCCACCCGAAGTTGAGAATGACCGACGTGAAGAATGGGAAAAGAGCATAAATGAGAAACTTCAGCCCCCGGAAAAAGTTATGAATGAGATCGGAGTAAAACCGGGAATGACAATCGGTGAAATTGGGGCAGGTTATGGCCGTTATACTATCCACCTAGCGCGGCGGGTAGGAAGTAATGGAAAAATTCTTGCGAATGACATCGATAAAAATGTTCTATCCGTTCTTCGTGAACGATGTCAGCGGGAAAATATCGTCAACATTGATACGATTCTTGGAAAAGAAGATAACCCGCTCTTTCCTGAAAAATCTCTGGATATGGCATTTATGGTTTGGGTGTTTCACGGTTTAGATAATCCAGGACTTCTTTTCACGAATCTAAAACCTGCTCTAAAACCTGGCGCGTCTTTGGTCATAGTCGATCCGATCGATTCAGAAATCGATATGGAAAGGGAGTTCGTTGGAGAAAAAATTGATCCAAACAGACCAACCATTAAAGAAAGAATCGAAAACGCAGCTGGTCAAGCAGGATTTGAAATCAAGCGTGTGGAATCATTCTTGCCGAAGGATTACATTTTTATCCTTCAAGTTAAAAATAATCGCTAAAAAGTGCTATGCATGTTAAATGTCGACTAAAGTTGGGATTAACCAATTAAAGGAGCAAAATTATGAACAACAAAAATCTTTTGTTTGACCCAAGCCGGAGACAATTTCTCTCTTCACTTTTACCTCTTTGTTCAATGTCTTGTTTAAGTTTGGATGGTTTATTAAACAACCATGAATCCAGTGATGGATCCCAGGAAAAAGTCATCAAACACAAATTCCAAAAAGAATGGGGCCATACTTATGAAGAGGCATTTAAATTGAGATATGGATATTATATTGAGATTATGGAAGAGTTTTCAAAATATCTTGGAAGGAAAAAACTCATTGAGATGATAATGCGTGCTGTGGATGACAGCAATCCAATAAGTGAAAACAGTGATCCCAATTTTTCTTTCTTGGAATGGACAGAAGGAGGGTCAATATTTCAAAACATGATGACTCGGGAAATCATAGAA
>CP070751.1:1494547-1501631 GCA_020348445.1 Thermoplasmata archaeon | reverse complement strand
GTTCAGCACAAAGAACAGGTTTAGGGCTATTGAGGCTTGGTTGAGAACGATCGTATGGAATATAACCATCTATCCGAGGTGATTTAATTACACAAAGCATATATTATAAAAATCTTTTTATACCAACATCAAACTATGATGGTTCATGTCAAAGACTATCGCAGAAAACGATTCCGCTGTTTTAATGGATAAAAAAGGCGAGAGATTTTTGTTTTTTGCAAAGAGTGGTACAATGAAAATCAAAGGACTGGGTGTGTTCAATCCAGGTGAATTGATTGGAAAGAACTTTTACGATTATATCGAAATAGGCAACAGAAGATACATGTTATTGGAACCTTCTACCGTGGACAAAATCTTGACAATCCAGCGCAAGGCCCAGATAATACTTCCAAAAGATGGCATGTTCATCATTTTTTACTGTGATATTAAATCAGGAGATACCGTAGTAGAGGGAGGAGCAGGCTCTGGTGCATTAACCATACTCCTCGCAAATTCTGTTAGACCAAAAGGCAAGATAATATCCTATGAAGAAAGAGGTGAATTTGCTAAGATAGCCCAAAAAAACGTGGATTTAGCAGGCCTTGACGAGTTCGTACAAATAAAAAAAGGCGATGTTACCAAAAAAATCCCCGAAAAAAACGTGGATGCAGTTGTCCTTGACATTCCAGATCCCTGGGACGCCCTAGAAAATGCCGTAAATTCACTGAAATTGGGGGGTCATTTTGCCAGTTATTCACCTACAATTAACCAGGTGGAGAAAACTGTGAGAAAGATGAGGGATTACGGCTTTTTAGGGATAAAAACCCTTGAAACCCTTCAAAGGGAGATGATCACAGGAGAAGGTGGTGTGAGACCCGCATATAATGCTCTTGGTCATACAGGTTATGTAACCTTTGGGAGAAAGGTCGTATAATATAACAAATAAGATGATGATGTATAGAAATTAAAATTTTCCTATAAATCCTATATTAAATCCAAAATTCTAAACTTTATGTTATAAACACCGTATAGTAAACTTTATATAGTTTAAAACACATTACAATATGTTATATATGAGTGTAGGGGGTTTATTATGCCTATTAGAATGAGAAGGAAATATGTATTAACGGCTTTTTTGGCATTTGCCATGCTTTTTGGCATACTTTTGCCAGTTTTGGGCGCTTCAACTGGACCATCGATTTTCAGATACGGTGAAAAAAGGACAGGTATGTCCTATCTATCTAGTAATATCGTGGAGCCAGGGGAAAGATGGAGTTTCGACACCCAATCAGACAGAGTTGCACCTGCTTTAGCTGGTGATGTTAATAATGATGGAGAGGAAGAGTTGGTATTTGGCACAAGCTCTGGAATGCTATATGTCCTTGATAAGGATGGTCAGGTGGTATGGACGTTCGAGGCAGAGGGAAGACTATCAACACCACCTGCAATCGGAGATGTGGATGGGGACTCAAAGAACGAGGTCGTGATAGGCGGTTCCTATTATAACGGCGGTGGTGATCCAAATCTCTATGTTGTCAATGGAGAGGATGGAACTCTGCTTTGGAGTTTCTCTACCTTTGACGAGGGTGCACTATATACAAAGGGATTTGAATGCGCTCCTTCCCTGTACGATACCAATGATGATGGGAAACTTGATGTGCTAATCGGTTCCAGAAATTACTATTTCTATGCAATAGATGGTGCTGATGGCTCACTCTTATGGAAAAGCCAATTCGAGCACTTCTTAAGATCCACTTCTCCTATAGGAGACTTGGACAAGGATGGCAAGGATGAGATCCTGGCGGTGGACAACCATGCAATTGTAAGGATATTTGAAATGGATGGAAGTTTGGATTGGGAGATCATAGCTGGTTATGGCGTAGCTGCAACACCGATTTTTGCCGATGTGGATGGAGACGGTTATGACGAGATAATTATCTTCACATTTGGAAGGGCTGATCGCGATATACCTGGTGCACCATTGGTTTACAACCACGATGGATCATTATTGTGGACAAATGAGGATTACCTGTTCTTCTATACTACACCAACATTGGCTGATGTGGATGGGGATGGCCTATTGGATATAATCAGTGTGGATTCAAACGATCAAGTATTATTGGCCTACAAAGGCACGGACGGAACCATCCTTTACAACACCGAACCCTTTGAACATAACTTCATGGGACCTGGAATGTCCACGGCAGATATCGACGGTGATGGAGAAACTGAGGTTCTGGTTGCGGCCTACCCAAATCTTTACTCCATAAATGCTGCAGATGGCACAGTGGAATGGATTTATGATTCAGGTGGTGAGAGGGTTGGAGGACCTCTTGTTGCAGACCTTGACAAAGATGGGCTTGCAGAGATCTTCATAAGAATTGGCGGGAATATGATATGCCTTGAAAATGATTTTGATCCAAATGACCTCCTTGATGAGATAATAGAATATATACTCAAACTTCCGGATACATGTTTCAAGAACAATGCTGACCAGAGAAAGAACTCCCTCGTAAACAAGTTGGAAGCGGTAAGAGACATGATAAACGAGGGTGATTATGATGGTGCAATTTCCAAGCTGGAGAACGACATAAGACCTAAAATGGATGGCGAGGGGAACAACGACTGGATCATCTGTGAGGACGCACAAGAGGATCTCACAGAAATGATCGACGAGCTTGTGGACTACCTTGAATCATTACAGTAAATAACGAAGTCCTCTTTTTTTCCTTTTTAGCTTGCGCAGTACTCATTTAGTGATTTGACTGTAATTACACCTTTTTTAGCGCTTTTTATGGCTTCGATTGCCGCCCATGCAGAGGGAATGGTTGTAATAAACGGAATCACCAACTCCACTGCCAATCTCCTCATGACATGCCCATCTTTTTTTGGACCGCCGCCTGGCATGGGGGTGTTTATAATGAGGTCTATTTTCCCCCTTCGCATTAAATCAAGTGCGTCAGGGGAGTAGGGCTCTGTTATTGTCCATACAGTTTCGGCCTCGATTCCGTTCTCTCTGAGGTAAGATGCAGTGCCTTTGGTGGACACTATGTTGAAACCTAGGTTCTTAAGCTCTTTTGCTATGGGCAGTACTTTGGGTTTGTCTTCATCATTGACTGTAACATACGCAGTTCCCTCTGAAACGAACTTACCCTCTGCAGATAGTACGGATTTGTAGTATGCTGCCCCGAAAGTTGTGGCAAGGCCCATGACCTCACCTGTGGACTTCATTTCAGGGGTTAGAATAGTATCAACACCAGGTAATTTTAAAAAGGGGAATACAGGCGCCTTAACACAGACATGATCTATTTTTACCTCCTCCACAAAGCCCATTTCCATAAGATTATGGCCAATTATGACCTTGGTTGCCAGTTTTGCCATTGGTACGCCAATTGTTTTGGAAACAAAGGGCACGGTCCTTGAGGCCCTGGGATTTGCCTCAAGAACGTATACAGTATCGTTTTGAACAGCAAATTGTATGTTGAGGAGCCCCACAACACCCAATGACAAAGCGATCTTTCTTGTATAATCTCTTACCGTTTTCAGAACCTCCTCAGATAGCGTCTGTGCAGGAATTACGCAGAATGAATCACCTGAATGAACTCCTGCTTCTTCAATATGCTCCATTATGGCTCCTATGAACACATCTTTTCCGTCGCACACGGCATCAACATCGATTTCTATGGCATTGGAGAGGAATTTATCCACAAGAATTGGATGATCCTTGGATACCTTTACAGCATGGCTCATGTAGAATTTCAGCTCTTCCTCGTCATGTACTATCTCCATGGCTCTTCCGCCAAGAACGTAAGAGGGCCTGACAAGCACAGGGTATTCTATTTCATCTGCAATGTGCCTAACTTCGTCGAAGGAAAAGCCTGTGCCGGCTTTGGGCTGGGAGATACCCAGTTTCCTCATGAGTGCTTCAAATTTTTTTCTGTCTTCAGCAAGGTCTATGGCCTTGGGGGACGTGCCGAGGATTTTTGTCTTCAGATTTTCATCCTTTGATAGGGCCTCATAAAGGGGATTGGCAAGGTTAATTGAGGTCTGACCGCCGAACTGAAGTATTATCCCATCGGGATTCTCCTTTTCGATTATGTTCATAACATCCTCGAATGTTAAAGGCTCGAAGTAGAGCTTGTCAGAAATATCGTAGTCAGTTGATACAGTTTCAGGATTGTTGTTCACCATTATTGCCTCGATACCCTCTTCCCTTAGGGCCAGCACTGCATGAACACAGGAGTAATCGAACTCAATGCCCTGGCCTATTCTAATGGGCCCGCTTCCAACTATGATTATTTTCTTTTGCTTACTTGGTATGCTCTCGCATTCAGAAGCATAAGTTGAATAATAGTACGGGGTTTCAGCAGCAAATTCTGCAGCGCAGGTGTCCACCATCTTGTAGGCCGGTAGTATTTCTTGGGTGTTACGGATTTTTCTAATCTCAAGCTCACTCTCATTTATCAGAGAAGCGAGGTGCTCATCTGAGAATCCAAATTTCTTTGCTCTTTTAAGAATATGTGGTGAGAGTCCCTTCTTTTTAATTAATTCCTCTATATTCAATATATTTTGAATTTTCTTTATGAAAAACGTATCATAACCACTTGTTTTTTCTATTTCTTCTGGCGAGAATCCACGTCTTAAGGCCTCTGCTATAGCAAATAGCCTCTTATCTGAGGGATATTTCATCTCTTGAATTAGCTCATTATCCTCAAGATCGAGCCTCTCAAATCCCATTTTGTCTATCTCGAGGGATCTTATGGCTTTCTGCAGGCTTTCCTCCACGTTTCTTCCAATTGCCATGACCTCCCCAGTGGACTTCATCTGTGTTCCTATTCGCATGTCTGCTGTAATGAACTTATCAAAGGGCCATCTAGGTATTTTCATGATCACGTAGTCCAGAGTGGGTTCAAATGAAGCGTATGTTTTACCTGTGATGGAGTTTGGAATCTCATCAAGCTTAAGACCTACAGCTATTTTTGCTGCTACCCTCGCTATTGGGTAACCTGTTGCCTTGGATGCCAGGGCACTTGATCTCGACACCCTTGGATTGACCTCTATTACCCTGTACTCCCCTGTATCATGGTTCAATGCGAACTGTATATTGCATCCACCTTCGATTTTAAGAGCACGTATAATTTTCAATGCTGCCGAGCGCAGCATCTGATGGTCTTCATCGCTTAGGGTCTGGGCAGGTGCTATCACAATGCTCTCACCTGTGTGAATTCCCATCATATCCAGGTTCTCCATGTTACAGACAGTGATGCATGTATTTACCGAGTCACGCATAACCTCGTACTCGTACTCCTTCCAACCAAGGACGCTTTCCTCGATTAGCACCTGATGGATTCTGGAATAGACCAGTCCCCTTCCCACCACCGACTCTAGCTCCTTCTTATTGTGTGCTATCCCCCCTCCAGTACCACCAAGAGTATAGGCGGGTCTAATAAGAACTGGGTAGCCATTAACATCAGGGACTGTCTCAATTGCCTCTTCAATGGAATTGACTGCCCGACTTTTTGGCACTGGCTCGTTTATGTCGTTCATCAAGGTTCTGAAAAGGTCCCTGTCCTCTGCAGTTGCGATGGCCTCAAGCTGCGTGCCTAGAAGCTCGACGTCGTATTTTTTAAGAATACCTCTTTCTGCAAGTTCGCTGCAGATGTTCAAGGCAGTTTGACCCCCCATCCCCGAGAGTATTCCATCTGGCTGCTCCTTTTCTATGATCCTCTCCACAAATTCGAGGGTTAGTGGCTCGATGTAAATGGTATCAGCCATCTCCATATCTGTCTGAATCGTGGCTGGATTTGAATTAACAAGCACTGTCTTGTACCCTTCTTCTCTTACAGATTGACAGGCCTGGGAGCCTGAGAAGTCGAACTCTGCAGCCTGGCCTATTATTATTGGGCCCGAGCCTATGATCATTATCTTTTTTAGGTCGCTACGCTTTGGTAATTGAACCACCTCTCCCCTCTCTTTTAATCATACTCATAAAGAAATCGAACATTTGGATTGAGTCCTTTGGCCCTGGTGAAGCCTCTGGATGATATTGCACCGAGAAAACTGGCAAGGATGTGTGCTTCATCCCCTCCACAGTTTTATCATTGACGTTGTAATGGGTGAATATCAACTCATCTTTTTCATCTGGTTTAACTGCGAAGCCATGATTCTGAGATGTGATGTACACCTTACCAGAGTCCATATCTTTTACTGGCTGATTTCCCCCGCGATGGCCGAACTTCAATTTGAAGGTCTCTGCTCCAAAGACTATTGACAGAACCTGATGGCCAAGGCATATGCCCATGATTGGAAAATCACTTGCAATCTCATTTAGCATCTTAACGGTGGTGTTTTTTATTTCGGGGTGCGCGGGATCTCCAGGGCCATTAGATACCAGGATGCCGTCCGGTTTGAGTTTGTTAATCTCATCAGAGGTTATGTTGTAAGGAACCTGTAGGACATTGCAATATTTTGATAGATTTCTTATAATATTCCTTTTTACACCGCAATCCACGCAAACGACATTGAGTTTACCCCTTCCTTTGTGGGAGTTCTTTTTTTTGCAGGACACTTCATCCACCAAGTTTCGGGTGGTGGGGTGTGGCATCTCTCTTACCTTTTTTATCAAGGCATCGGCATCTATACCATCATCATAGGTGGCCAAGGCTGCTTTTACAGTGCCGTGTTTTCTGATCTTAATAGTCAATGCCCTCGTGTCCACTTCAGAAATTCCGGGAACATCGTATTCTTTTAAAAAATCATGAAGGGTTTTACCGTGCTTGCGGTGGCTTGGAAAGTCGCACTCCTCTGAAACCACATACCCTTCAGGTTGGATCTTATCGGACTCGAAATTATCCTTGTTCGTACCGTAGTTACCGATTAATGGGTACGTTGCCATGAGAATTTGGCCTTTGTAGGATGGATCAGTAAGTGACTCCTGATAACCAGTCATGTTCGTGTTGAAAACAAGCTCTCCAAAAACAGTCTTTTCTGCTCCAAAACCTGTCCCCTTAACACAGGTTCCGTCCTCAAGTACCAACAATGCCCTCATTTACTTGACCTTTCCCGTATTGCAAAGAAGGGATAAGAAGTTTGCGGGAGAATAAGA
>CP070751.1:1487220-1494447 GCA_020348445.1 Thermoplasmata archaeon | reverse complement strand
GTGTCGATGCTTTGGCAAGCGGCTCTGAGCTTGAGATGCAATTCCCATGCAGTGCTATAGATATGAGAAAACAGGATGAGGTTGATGTTCTATTTTATATGCAGAGCTGGGACAGATTTGAGGATTTTTCAGATACCATAATTAGCAATGAAGATGGTATTCTATCCATTACCCAGCAGGGTGTGAGTGAGGGTGTTATAAGCGGTAATGGTAACAGGGTGACTCGCTTGGAATTATACGCGATAAATTCTGATATCACATTAAATGAGATAAAGGCAACAAGAGAAGGTTTGGGCGCCGATAGTGATATTGCAAGGATAAGGTTGGAAGATGAGGCTGGGAATTCTTTAAGTATCGGCACCATAACTGGTGGTATTGCTACATTTCAACCTGGGCTGTCCATATCTGAAGGGCAGAGCACCGTGTTTTTTATTGTGGGGGATGTTGGTACCGGTACAATTGTTGGAAACAGCATTGGATTCAGAATCGTAAACAATCACGATGTGGATATAGACAAGGGCACAGTATCGATAAGATGTGTAAAACCAGATTCGCAACACCATGAGATTGGTTACCTGCTGGGTGTACCAAAGAACATTGTAATCGATGGTGCCTTTGTGGATTGGACCGGTAAGAACATTCAGAACGACACCACAAAAGATGTGGATCGCGGTGATTTGGATATATTGAGTTATGGAATTTCGAACACAGATTTTGGAGCTGCATTTTATTTAAGGGTGGATGATGAAATATGCGGAGGTGTTGAAATCCCTTATTGGAATGTTAAACTTAAACACGAACCTATGCTCCAAGAAGAGCCTCCCATAAATGGCACCCCTCCAGTAATCTTACCTAAGACAGGTGAGGACATTGTATACATTTTCATTGATACAATTCCCTCAAGAGGCTATAGTCGTAACCTTCCAATAGATGCAGATTATTTAATTGAGATTAAAGGAAGACATAACAAAGTGCAAAACAGGACCTTCTATGAATGGACCGGGAAAAATAAAGGAGAATGGAACTGGACAGAACGGGGCTTTGTGAATGTGGCCCTGGACTCATTTCAAATGGAGGTGGAGGTAGAATGGGATAAAATAGGAGTTGATCCGCAAAATGACAGTTTTGAGGTTTACTTCATGGCCACCGACTGGGAACGAAGGGAGACGGATTATTCAGATGGAGAAGGAGAAATTACAGGATCGGGGGGAACAAGGGCGGTGACTCTGGCCGAGATTGCTACTGGGATCGGCTCCATTGATTATGATAGATTTGGATGGAATGTTTCTTATGCAGGGGATGTGAACGGGGATGGATATCCTGATATTCTCGTTGGTGCACCATACTATGATCCTGATTGTGCCTATCTATGGGGTTCAAGTGATAAGAAGGTCAACCAGAATATAAGCTCTACTCAGCAACAATATCCTGCAGTAGCTAATGACTCATTGGGAAATATAATTGTGGTTTGGGCAGATGATCGTGATACCGACTGGAATATCTATGCGCAGAAATTTGACTCCAACGGCAATGCACTGTGGAGCTCTAATGATGTGAAGGTCAATCAAAACTCGGACAGTGAGGATCAAAAATATCCTGCTATTGATGTGGGCTCCGATGGGAACGCAATAGTTGTTTGGGCTGATTACCGCAACAGCAATTGGGACATTTACGCACAGAAACTTAATTCCTCAGATGGTGGACCAGCATGGGGATCTTCAGACAAGCAAGTCAATCAATATACCTCAAGTAGCCAAGATCTACCTGATGTAGGAGTTGATTCCTCAGGGAATGCCACTGTCGTCTGGAAGGATGCTCGCGGCAGTTGGAATATCTATGCTCAAAAACTTAATTCTACAGGAGATGCTCAATGGGGTTCTTCAGACAAGCTAGTTAACCAGTACACGACACAGGTTCAAATAGACCCTGCAATAGCTATTAACTCTTCAGGGTATGCATTCGTTACTTGGTCTGATTACCGCAGTGGTTCACGATATGATGCTTATGCGCAGATACTAAACTTGACTGGAGATGCGCAATGGGGCTCTTCTGACAAGAGGGTCAATCAATACTCCTCCAGCTCGGGATGTGAAACTGATGTAGCTGTAGATTCAAATGGAGATGCCGTTGTTGTTTGGTATGATCAAACCCGTAATTTTGATATTTATGCACAAAAACTAAACTCCACAGGTGATGCCCAGTGGGGCTCATCAGACAAGCTCGTCAATCAGGCAGGAAATGAAGGAGCTGTGCCTTTACAAGATTATCCCACAGTTGCTGTGAACTCAAGCGGATACGCGATTGTTGCGTGGCGTGACTATCGAAG
Organism: Thermoplasmata archaeon; assembly: GCA_020348445.1. Lineage (GTDB taxonomy): Archaea > Thermoplasmatota > Thermoplasmata. Next base: position 1,492,121 of record CP070751.1, on the reverse strand, counting down.
CCAGAGTAACTATGACATTTATGCCCAGAAACTTAACACAACCGGAGATTATACATGGGGTGATTCAGACATCAAGGTTCACCAGAATTCGGACAGTGCCCCGCAACAATTCTCAGATATAACAATAGATTCGAACGACTATGCAATTATCGTTTGGGATGATGAACGAAACGGTGGAAGCGACGATGACATCTACGCGCAGAAAATCGGGATTGGTGTTGACGCAGGTGCAGCCTACATATTCTTCGGATATTCAGGTATCAGCTCAAGCGATATCAATGCAGAAAATGCAAATGTCACGATTTATGGCCAACATGAATATGATCATTTAGGTTGGAGTGTTTCGGATCTTGGTAATGTGGATTCTGATTCCAAGGGGGATATAATTATAGGAGCACCAGGATACGATTATGAGGACAATGTCAGCAGAGTATGGGGAGCAAGTGATTTAAAGGTCAATCCAACAGATGTGGCGGCAGGGGAACAATATCCTGTCGTGGCAGTTGATTCTTCCGGGAATTCCATCGTGGTTTGGGTTGATAATCGCGATGGAACCGCCAGCTCCGATATATACGCCATGAAACTTGATCCCGACGGAAATAGGCTGTGGAACCCAGAGGTTTTAGTCATCCAATACGCTGATTCTGCTGATCATTGGTACCCCGATGTGGTGGTGGATTCAAATGATAATGCTATCGTTGTGTGGGTTGATGAGCGTAATGGTGACACTGATGACGATATCTATGCTCAAAAACTTGACCCTGACGGAAATCCGTTATGGGGCCAGGAGGATGTGAAAGTCAACCAGAACTCAGATACTGCGGTACAAACAAGACCTGCTGTTGATGTGGATTCGGATGGAAATGCATTCATTGTCTGGTCGGATGAACGTGATGGTTCCTCCGAAGATGATATCTATGCACAAAAACTAAATTCTGATGGCGTTGCACAATGGGGATCTTCTGATGTTCCAGTTAATCAATCCTCAGCATCTACTGTTCATTATTACCCTGATGTGGCTGTAGATTCCGATGGGAACGCGATAATTGTGTGGAGTGACGAGCGAAACGGAATCGTAAACTCTGATATATTTGCACAAAAACTAGACACCAACGGGAATGCACTATGGGGTTCTTCTGACAAGAAGGTAAACCAGAACTCTGACACTGACGATCAATTCAACCCTTCTGTGGCTTTAGATTCATATGGCAACCCGGTTGTTGTATGGCAAGATGAACGCAACGGTCTCTCCAATGATGATATCTTCGCTCAAAAGCTCAATTATGACGGAGACCCGCTATGGGGCTCTTCGGATAAGAAAGTCAACCAGAACCCTTACTCCCGTACACAAAATGTTCCTGTTATCGGTATGGACTCAAATAACAATGCAATCATTGTCTGGAATGAACTTTATAGTGCGAGATGGTATGTGTACGCTCAGAAGCTCGATTACAATGGAGTATCACAATGGAGTTCTGATATACAAGTTCCCAATTATACGCCCATTAGCACTCAGAGCCAGTATGATCCTGCTATAGCTGTTGATCCTTCTGATAATGCAATTGTTGTTTGGGATGACACACGCAACAATTATGATACAGCCGCCCAAAAACTCATTTTTGTCGATGCAGGTAGAGCTTATATCTTCCATGGCAGGTCATCTTGGAGCAACAGCTATAGTGCATCCTCTGCAAATGTGACAGTGACAGGAGAAAACAATGGCGATTTGTTTGGGAGATCAGTTTCAGGAGCTGGTGATGTCGATAACAGTGACTATGATGATATCATAGTTGGTGCCCCAGGCTACAATACATCTCAAGGCCGAGCTTATGTATTCTATGGTGATGGCTCCATACCAACTTCAGCAGGAAGCGCAGACAAGACCTTAACAGGTGAAAATGAAGGGGATTGGTTCGGCTTTTCTGTCTCAAATGCAGGTGATGTGAACAATGATGGTTCCGATGACATCATAGTTGGAGCCCCTTACAATGATGATGCCGGGGAGAATGCGGGAAAGGCCTATGTATATTATTTCGGAACCACCTATGCCTATGTTAATTCAAATTCAACCACTTACGGTGTAATTAAAGATTTTAACAATTCAAAAAGCGCTTCCGACAGCGGTGCCTACGCGGTATTAAAAGAGGAATTGGCACTATGGTATGCCGCAGGAACCTCTGAACAGGTCATTGATGATACCATAGACGATGCTTCTGATGAGTACAATCCTGGTCCAGCTTCGGTATTTATCAATGAGACGGATGGTTATATATTTTATATCGATGCCACAAGTGATGATGTTGCATATCGAAAAACAACCGATGGAGGGGTCTCCTGGGGTTCTGCCCAAAGTATTTCCACGGACAGAAACTTCCATAACGTGGCCATCTGGTACGACATGTGGACCCCGGGCGGTACAAGTACCAGGGTTCATATAGTAGCCTTTGGAGATTCCGATGACTCGGTTGTGTACAGATGGCTGGATACCGATGACGATTCATTGCGCTCCGATTGGGTCACTATTTATGACTCAGGGGTTTATACTCCTCCTGATGGCGGAGTTTCAATAACAAATTCCACCGATGGAAACCTCTTCGCTTTAGGTTTTGGCGATACACCTTCAGTTTACAAATCTACCGATAATGGAGATACATGGTCAGATATCACCCCTTCCTATTATTTCGATGATGTCAATGATCATGCCCAGCTTCTGCCACTATCCGACGGGGATATTCTCTGTATCTATCATGATGCCAGCACTTATTGGGCCAGATACTTTGTATATGATGAAGGCACAGATACCTGGGACAGTTCAGCAACTAGCATAGAGATATGGTACGCCACTGCTGATGCCAACTGGGGGGCAGTAGTGGATAAGTCAACAGGTGATATCTACCTTGCTGCAAATGAAAGGCCTGAGGACAACAATTATGATCTCAAAACCTATATCTTTTCGGACAGCTCCAGAACCATGAGCGCCAAAACTGATATTATAACTTCCAGCGGAATTGCATGCAAGGATGTAAAACTTATGATCAACGAGAATAATCAGGATGTTTTTGCCGTCTATATCAAAGGTGGTATGCTTTCGAACGTTTATTATAAGAAATCCACTGACGGAATGACAACCTGGGGCTCTGAAACCCAGATCAATACAATTGAAGATGATCACATATACGTTAAGACCAATTTCATGAGCGACGATGTGGTTTATGGATTCTGGTACAACGACGACCTGAACGACCTTATGGGATGCATCATTGCCAATATATCCGAAGGCTATATGATGGATATCGAGTTCAATATCACCGGTATTACATCAGGAGATAACTACAATCTGCAAATGAACTATTCAGTGGACGGAAGCGAGACAGATTTCGGAGTCTACGTCTACGACGGGTCTTCTTGGGATGATTTTTCGGCCCAGGGGGATCTGACATCAACATCATTTACGGAAAAGGATTACACCCTAGACAGCACCTATATTCTCGGAAGCGGATATACCAGAGTAAGGTTCGTAGGGAGAAATGAGACGACCGATTCGTTGAACTCAACTTTGAATTTGGAATATGTCAGGGTGAAGACAACTTCGGATTACTATGCATTATACGGTGAAAACTCGAGCAACCTGTTCGGATGGTCCGTAGCAAATGTAAGTGATATCAATGAGGACGGTTCCTATGATGATATCATTGTGGGGGCACCTATGTACCGCGATCCCTATAACTACACTTGGGGCGCATCGGATACAAGGGTCAATCAGAACGAAGATGAAGTGGGGTGGCAAAGGGCACCCGCCATGGTAGTGGATTCAAGTGGGAATACCATAGTCGTATGGTATGATGATCGTTATTTAAGTGGCGACTCGATCTTTGCTCAAAAATTAAATTCTGCGGGTGTGCCGCAGTGGGGAGCAGATGATCTCCTGGTTAATGGAACCCTCTCTGGAGATCATGAAGATCCTGATATTGCTATAGACTCCAATGACAATGTGGTGGTTGTCTGGTTCGATCGCGACACCCAGGATATTTATGCACAGAAATTGGATTCAGATGGAAATGCCTTATGGGACTCAGGTTGCATACGGGTAAACCAGAATACAACGAATTGGCAGACTTCCCCAAAAGTGGCTATCGATTCAAATGGTGACGCTATAATCGTGTGGCAGGATGGTCGCGTTGCAACCAGTGACTATGATATATATGCTCAGAAGTTAAATGGAACTGGGGTGGCCAAGTGGGGTGACAATGATACCCGGGTCAATCAGAATTCCGACAATTTACAACAATGGGATCCCGCTGTAGCTGTAGATTCCAATGGTTTTGCTTATGTTGTTTGGGGTGATGAACGCGCAGGTACCACAGACGATGATATCTATGCTCAGAAACTAAGTACATCAGGTAGCGTTTTATGGGGATCTTCCGATAAACAAGTCAATCAAAATAGTGATACTGCGATCCAAGGGGGAGTTGATGTCGTAGTTGATGTAAATGATTATGCATATGTTGTATGGACCGATGAGAGGGATGGCGTAAATTATAATGAAATATATGGTCAAAAATTGTCCTCTGCAGGGCATGCTTTATGGGATTCTTCTGACATCCAGTTAAGCCAGGGTTCAGGTGAAGCTTCTGGAGCTTCTTTAGCAACTCATACAGATGGTATGTTCTATATCTCATGGACCGATGATCGTAAGGGTGTAGACTGGGACATTTACGGCCAGAAGTTTGACAATGAGGGTAATACATACTGGGGGTCTTCTGATATGATGATAAGCCATGAAGGAGCATCCGACTCAGCATATTCGTCGGATTTTGGTGTTGATTCCAACGGAAATTTAATTGTCGTATGGCAGAACAACCGTGATGAGGGGCTAAACAATTTCAGTATCTATGCTAATA
>CP070751.1:1479806-1487120 GCA_020348445.1 Thermoplasmata archaeon | reverse complement strand
ATTTCAGACAATTTAGAAGGTATAAATGTATCCTCATCATCAGACGACAATAAAATATCAGGCAACAACGTTTCTTTAAACAATCATGATGGCATCCGCCTTCTCGCTTCTTCCAACTGGAATGGTATCTTAGGGAATACCATCTTCTCGAGCGGCAACTATGGTATATATCTAAACGATTCATCAAATAACGATATTTATCATAACAACATCATATACAATACAAATCAAGCTTACGATGGCACCAATAATAGAAACCAATGGGACGATGGCTATCCATCAGGAGGGAATTACTGGTCAGATTTCGATGAATCAAGCGAAGGGGCGTATGATGAGTATAATGGGGAAGGTCAAAACATTTTGGGTAGTGATGGCATAGTCGATAATGGAACAATTGGAGGGGGCGGTAAGAATCCCTATGTAATCGATTCGGATTCCCAGGATAATTACCCACTTATCGAGCCCAACAAAAATTTTATGGTTTTAAAGCAGGGCTGGAACCTTATTTCTCTACCTCTGATCCAAAAAGAGCAAAATCTGACAAAAGTGCTTAAGTCCATCGAAGGCTTGTATGATGCGGTTCAATGGTTTAATATCACGGATGCAAGAGACCCCTGGAAGCATAACAAAGTAGGCAAGCCCTATGGAAACGATTTATTTGAGCTGAACGAGAAGATGGGCATTTGGATTCATATTACTCAACCTGGAGATACGATTTTCTTCTATAACGGAACAAGATTGACCGAGAACCAGAATATTGTTTTACACCCAGGATGGAACATGGTTGGTTACCCTTCTTTAAGTAATAGGGATAGAACCTCGGCTTTGAACAACATCGATTTCCCATCTGATGTGGATGCGATTTGGACCTACGATTCGACGACTCAAAGATGGCAAAAGATGGGAGATTCTGATTATTTTGAGGTTGGTAGGGGATACTACGTTCATTCCAAAGTCACGAAGGTTTGGGATGTTCCCCTCTGAGCAGGGGTGTCAAAGGTCGTAATGCTCCTTATCTCTCTCAATATATATGGCAAGGAAATCCAGGATCAGCTTGTAACGGATATTGAGGTGGGGGAGGTGTTGCTAGTATGCTTTTGGCCTTTTATCTATGTTCACCACCAATATTACATTTTTATCTGGGAAAACCACATACAATATTCTGTGACTCCCTACCCTGACCCGAAATACCCTTTCTTTTTGTCCTATAACCCTTTTAACATCATGTGGAAAAGGATCTTCCGCCAAATTATAGAGTTTGTTCATAATGCGATTGTAGAGCTCTTTGTCAGTTTTATTTAAGAATCTTTTTGCTCTACTGCTCAAATGAACTTCAAAGGTCACTCATCCTCCCTCTCCAAATCTTCCAATTTTGTTGTATCTCCTCTTTTAAATTCGTCTATACTTTCTTTTAAAATCTCTTTTTCATCTGGTGTGAGTATCACGTCTATGTCGACCATATGCTCTTTTATGTATCTCAGTTCCTCCTTTATTGCCTTTAGTTCCTCGACAATCTGTGATTCGTTCACATCCATCACCAGTTAAGTATAGAGCTAAAAATACTAATAAATCTTTGCATCTAATTCTAAATCTAATTCTAAATGGCTTTAATTTTTATCTAATATAAGGATACTGACATCGATTTCGGAGATTTGCGAGATATTGAGGTTGGATAGTAGATAGGGAGTTATCCCTCAAGGGATTTTTCGGAGGGTAAGTCTTTTCCCCCTATCCAATAACGATCTTCCCCTCCTTTAACACGGTCTCAACAAGATTTCCACCAAAACGATAGGGGATATGCATATGATTTGGGCAATCGAGGATGATGATATCTGCCTTTTTTCCAATTTCTAGACTTCCAACCTCTTGAGCTCGATTTATTGCATGCGCAGCGTTGATAGTGGATGCAACTATGGCTTCAGAAGGCAGCATCCCCTTTATGTAATTTTGTTGCTATCTTTTTCCACCCAGAGTTAAATCTTTTCGACGTTCTATATTAATCTTTCGTACAAAGTTGTACGGCATCTTTATATATCAAGGCAGTGACTTAATTAGGGTGATAGAAAAGGTAGGAGAGAAGAGATGATAATACGATATTTTCGTTAAACCCTTTTAGATACAGCTCTTTGATATTTTGGGCTGTGAGATGATAAGTGATGAGGCGGGGTGGGGTATAAATACCAATAAAATCCCAAGAATGGGAGGAGGTGATAAAGGATATGAGAAAATACATCGCGATACTTGGAACATTACTGATTGCAACGATTCTATTGAGCGGTTCAGCTATCGCTACTTGGTACTATGCAGGAAATGTATATATCGAGGGAGATTGTGAGAACTCAGAATACGCTCTTGGTGAGCCGAATTTTCAGTATGCTACCGTCGGGACAAACGATCCTGATCCCGCAATTGGAGACCTGTGGCTCGATTTTGGATTTGGTGGAATTCCAAAAGGCCAATTAGTTTGGGTATATGGATGGTACGGTGGTGGTATACTTGAATATTATAGAGTAGATGTCTATGCCAATGATGGGGAAACTTCTTGCTCAGGAGGAAGTTATATAAGTGATCAGATTAACCATAGCTTTTATACAGGAAGTTATCTCCCAACTGGACTTTATTGGAAATTTGTTCGGATTCAAGGTGAAACTGGTAGTACCGGTCCTTCGGATACAATCTACGGACCAGAAATCGATGCAGTCGGCTTTGAGATCCCATAGCGGCAGAGTAAATATCCTATCGAACCAAACATGTAGATGCTGGGAGTATGGCACTCTTCTTGGCATCTTCTCATTTATTTTTTAAGCCCAGAATCTTTATACTCCTTCAAACTCATATCATTTATATATACTAATAAATATTGTGCAAAATAATGGAAGAGGTGTATACAAGTGAATAACAACCTTAAGAGGATGCACAAAGTTATTTTGCTAAAACGCTCGTCTGTCATAATCAGTGTGCTTTTTATTATATCAATTACAATGTTGATCGTTCCTGATGAAAATCTGATACCGACCTCCAGTGGTGCAACAATTTATGTTCCCACAGATTATCCTACAATACAGGAAGCAATAAACGCTGCAAAAGATGGGGATACTGTCTATGTCTTTAGTGGGACATATAATGAAAATGTGTTGATAAATAAGACTATAAATTTAACCGGAGAAAACATGGAATCTACGATTATTAATGGTGGGGGAGGTGGAGAAACAGTGTATGTAATAGCTGATTGGGTGAATATCACAGGATTCACAATAACTAATGACAATCCTTTTATTGAAGGTCTAATTATAAATTCTGATTATAATACTATTGTTGGCAACAAATTCTCTAACATTCGAATTGGTATCTATATACATTATTCCAGTGGGAATATTATTATGGGCAATATTATGTTAGAAAATGGAATTTATATTATCGGGGAACAACTTGAGCACTGGAACACGCACAATATTGATATTTCAAATACCGTTGATGGCAAGCCAATTTATTATTGGAAGAATCAAATAGAAGGCATAATCCCATCTGATGCCGGACAAGTTATTCTTGCAAATTGCACGAACGTCATTGTAGGGGGGCAAACAATTACTAATGTTTGTGTTGGTATTTCGCTTGGTTTTTCTTCTAATAATCATATCATAAGCAATGGTGTTTTCTCATGCAAGTATAAGTTTAGTATCCGTCTCCATTATTCAAGCGGGAATACTATCATGGGCAATTTTGTCGATAACAACCGGTATTTCGGCCTCTATCTCAATGATTCTAGCGGAAATAACATCTCGGGTAATACATTTTCGAATAGCCAGCTCGGCGAGGGCATATATTTCATTAATTCCCATGGGAATTACATTGCTGGCAACACCATCAATTCGAATTTGGATCATGGCATTTGGCTCGAATATTCCGATGGGAACTACATCATAGACAACAACGTTTCGAATAATGCTAAGGGTATCTTGTCGATATATTCATCGAACAACACCATTGAAAACAACACCTGCGATTGGAACGCATGGGGTATTCAACTTTTGGATTATTCCCATGGAAGCACCATCAAAAACAACCACCTTCACTGGAACGGCATAGACGGCATCACTAATGGTGGATCTGATGAGACCATCATCGTTGGCAACAACATTTCACACAGTGGACATGACGGTATTGATTTCTTTGAATCCCATAGAAGTATCATCGCAGGTAATATCATCTTCTTAAACTCCGATCATGGTATCACTATCAGTGAGGCCCATGATAATTACCTTTTTGACAACAATATCATCTCGAACGAGGAGTCTGGCATTTATTTCGACCAATCCATGAGGAACACCATCCATTATAACAACATTACGAATAATAAATATGGATTGTATCTTTTCCAGTTTTCAGACAACAACATAATAACAGACAACATAATATCATCGAACATTTATGATGGCATCCTTCTTGTGTATTCCTCCAATAATAAAATAACAGGTAATGATATCTCCGACAATTTAAAAGGTATAAACGTCTCATCATCGGATGACAATATAATATCAGGCAACAACATTTCGAACAACACTCACGGCATCAGGCTTTCTTCAGCATTGAACAATGCTATAACAGGCAACAATATTTCTTTGAACAATTTGGATGGCATCCGCTTACTCTCTTCTTCCAACTGGAATGGCATTATAGGTAATACCGTCTTCTCGAACGGCAACTATGGTTTCTATTTAAATGACTCGTTAAATAACAGTATCTACCACAACAACATCATAAACAATACAAATCAAGCTTACGATGGCACCAATAATGCAAACCGATGGGACGATGGCTATCCTTCAGGCGGGAATTACTGGTCTGATTTCGATGAGTCAAGCGAAGGGGCATATGATGAGTATAATGGAGAAGGTCAAAATATATTGGGAAGCGACGGCATAGTCGATAACGGGACGATTGGAGGGGGTGGGAAGAATCCTTATATGATCGATTCGGATTCCCAGGATAATTACCCCCTTATCGAGCCCAACAAAAACTATATGATTTTAAAGCAGGGCTGGAACCTCATTTCTTTGCCTCTGATCCAGGAAGAGCAAAACCTTATAAAAGTGCTTAAATCCATCGATGGCTTATATGATGCGGTCCAATGGTATAATATCACCGACAATAAAGACCAATGGAAGCATTACAAAGTGGACAAGCCTTATGGAAACGATTTAATCGAGCTAAACGAAAAAATGGGCATTTGGATTCATATCACTCAACCAGGAGACACGATTTTCTTCTATAACGGAACTAGACTGACCGAGAACCAGAACATAGCTTTACATCCCGGTTGGAACATGGTTGGCTATCCTTCACTGAGCAATAGGGACAGGACTTCAGCCTTGAACAATATCGATTTCCCCAATGATGTCGATGCGATCTGGACCTTCAATTCCGTGACTCAACGATGGGGAAAGATGGGCCCGTCTGATTATTTCGAGATTGGAAGGGGATATTATATTCACTCCAAGGTCACGAAGGTTTGGGATGTTCCTCTTTGATTAAGTTTAATCCAAAGTGGAAATTGATAAACGATTTAATTCATCTTATAGGATTTCAATTCTGGCCATATGAAAAAGTATACCCCAGACCGCGTGAGACTCATTATTTCCTTACCTCTCCCTTAATGGACATAATTTTCTAATCTGGACATTTCCTAATATAAAAATCTTTTGCGCAACGTTCCACAAAACGTATTTATACACCATCTAACAACTGTTATGCCTTGGAAGGTATGTTGGGAAACATTACCACTTGAGATGTGATGACGCCATCAAAAAACATGGAGAGGGCGGAGGTGATAAAAAGGCGGGAGAGGAAGGATATTACCATGATATTCCAGTTGATACTTTCTAGAACCAGCCTTTTGATATTTTTGGGCTGTAGTATGATAGGCACCGAGGTGGGGTGCGGTATAAATACCAATAGATCCCTATTCTCAGGGAGAGGAGGTGATTAAGAATGAGAAGATTCATCGCAATATTGGGAACACTACTAATAGCCATGGTGATCACTATCAGTGGGTCAGCAGTCGCAACATGGGTCTATGCCCATTGGATTGATGAAGATAACACTACTAATATTGGTTATATCGACGTTCTAGATACTAATTATGCAAGTCTTGGGGAACATATTCCCCCTGCCGACCCCGTACTCGGATGGGTATTACTCGAGCTGAATCTGGGCGATGAAATGCCCTTCAGCCAGGATTTCACGGTGTTCGCCAATACTCCTGTTGAGGAAGAGTATTCTGTGTGGGTAGGCGAAACTACTGAAAAAGCAACCATGTCATACGTGGGCGATGGTTCAGACTCAGGCAATGAAGTTTTCACAACACCATCGTCGCCTTTTAATGCTAAATGGCGATATATCTATATCGAGGCTACGTCAGGCATTACATCATTTGAGGATGGAGATTACGACTACGGTCCGGACATTAATGCAGTCGGCTGGGATAAACCATAGACACAAACCAAATATTCCACTGAATTTGGCCAGTCATCGCTAGGAGAAGATTTGCTCCTAAGCATCTTCTTCTTTTATCCCTTTTTTTCGGGTAGAAAAGGAAAAGTATATAGGAAACAATACCAATGTTTGTGATAGTAGGAGTTCAAAAACAAGAAGGGTTGGTATGAAATATAGATTAATCTCGATTGGAATCCTGTTCTTACTAGTTACCGCAGGATTCTTAGGATTCATCAATCTTGAATCTAATGTTGTGAAGGCAAGTAATATTATCTATGTAGGTTCAGGTGTTGGGAACGACTCAACCACTATAAGTGGAGGCATAGCTCTAGCAAACCCCGGGGATACCGTTTTTGTTTACAGCGGCATCTATAAAGAGGCCCTCTGGATAGATAAAACAATAAACCTGATTGGAGAAGATCGGGATACCACAATTATCGATGGTATGGGCCAATATGTAATCACGTTAGCATCTGTAGATTGGGTAAATATAACTGGCTTTACCCTTACAAATGGTAGTTATGGCATTTATTCTGCCCTGAGTTCACACAATACTTTTATAAACAATATAGTTCACGATAACACATTCAATGGTTTCCATTTCACAGGATGCCCATATTACAATAACACGATAATAGGAAACATCGTATATAATAATCAAAATGGAATACATCTTGAAGAAGATAGCTCAGTTGACGAAGAATATTTCTCGAATAATAGCATTATTAACAATATTGTCTACAATAATACAACGGATGGCATATTTATACAGCAAGGGACCGGTAATTATATAGACCAAGGGGGCAGTAATTTTATTATTGA
>CP070751.1:1472331-1479706 GCA_020348445.1 Thermoplasmata archaeon | reverse complement strand
AACAGGCAGCACTTTGTGGATTTGAGAAGCTCTATTGTTCTTTCTGGTAAGGGATTTCCCTCGGACTTCCAGAATTCCCAGCCCACATCACCTTTGATGTATTCTGCATCCAAACCCACTGCGTCCAGAACAAGCTTTGCAGCTTCCATTACTTCCTTTCCTACTCCGTCACCTTCAAGCCATGCGATCTTGTATTTTGCCATATTATCATTCTCCATCCTTTACTTTCCATACAGTATCCAATATCGTTCCATCTCTGTATTCGATCAATGCTATGATATCTTCAGTAAGTTCAAGGGGCTGGGGACCTCCGGTGGCCTCATAGGCCATGTCCCTCAGCTCCTCTATTTTTTTCATGGGTAGACTCGAATCCTTGACTTTATCAATCAAATCCTGTCTTTTAGGATTTATTGCGATTCCGGAATCAGTTACAATGACATCGATATCATTTCCCGGGGTGGTTATGGTAGTAACTTCATCTCTTATAATTGGATTTTTCTTCCTGTAAACAGGGGCAACAATAAAGCATATACTGGAGCCAGAAGCAGCATCTGAATGACCCCCTGTCCCGTGCAGGAGTAATCCATTTGAGTGAGTGTTCACGTTGACATTGAAGTTCACATCAACCTCAGTTGCCCCCAAAAAGCACACATCTTGGTGATTTACTACACAGCTCCTTGTGTGGGGATTCATGAGATGGTAATGGGAGACCTCAACATGTTTTGTATCTTCCCTAAGAGAATTCACAGCATCTATATCAAAGGCCTGTGCGTCTATTATGGCCTTTATTGTTCCATCATGCAGCATGTCTGTTACTAGTTTAGTTACTCCACCCACAGCAAAGCTTCCTGTAATACTCTTTTCCCTCATTCTCTCGTGAAGGAACTTCACCACTGCAAGGGAAGTTCCTCCTGCACCTGCCTGAAAGGAAAATCCATCCTTAAGAAGACCAGAGAGTTCGATTATGTCCACGACCTGCTCTGCAATTCTCAGTCTGTCTGGATCATCAGTTACCTTTGTTGTTCCTGATGCAATACCCTCTGGTGAGCCAATGCTGTCCACAGTAACAACATAATCAGTGTAAGACTCCTGGATGCTTATGGGAAGAGAAGGATATGGAACCAAGTTATCTGTTACAACAACCACTTTATCGGCATACCAGGCATCGGCAAAGGCAAAGCCCATGGGTCCAAAGGCAGATTTACCAACAATACCTGTGAAATTGCCATGCTCGTCGGCCTGCGATGCTGCAAGAAAGGCAACATCTATCTTCAATTCTCCAGTTTCAATTGCCCTTGACCTGCCCCCGTGGGTTCTTAAAATGGCGGGGGCCTTTAACGTTCCTTTTGATGCCTCTGCACCTACTGGCCCGTTCATGCTTCCTTCGATTCTCGTTATTACGCCGCTTTTCATCAATTCAACCAATGGCTCCTGCTTTGGAAATACAGCAGTCGATGCAAATCTCAAATTTTTTATGCCCATATTTGCAATGGTTTGCATCACCATATTTATGACATCGTCACCGTTTCTAAGGCAATGATGAAAAGAAACTGTCATACCGTCCTTAAGGCCCACCCTCTTAATTGCCTCCTCTAATGAGCCAATTACCTTATTTTCACCCTGCCACATTTTCACCTTCTTTTGAAGTGTGGGATAGATGGGTTCAGCCAGCTTCCCTTCATAGGGCCTGAGCTTTCTTTCAGCCAGTTCCGTGGGAACCTTTCTTCCCGCTGCATTGGTTGTAAATTCCATAAAAATCACTTCCTACCATAGATGATCCTTAAAGGGCTCAAATGTCATGAAATCCACATGATGAAGGATATAACCTTCAGGCGTCCTCTTTGCCATGTCCCCTTCTTTAGAGTGGTAAGCAATTGCGTGAACCACGCGAGGAGGCAAATCAAATTTCATGGCCAATCCCGCACCAGAGAATGTGTGCCTCAGTACCTTACCAGTTTCGCTGGTTACTAGTTTTCCTTCTTCTCTATCATACTCAAGGAGCTTACCAACATCAACTAAAATTGCTGCAGCAGTTAATATATCCAGGTCAATTGGAAGCTCGTCTCCAAATTGATTTTTGATCTCCTTGGCTGCGGCCACAGATACATGAACCACGGCCCTTTTGTGCATCATAAAGGAAACCTTGAGGTCCTTGACAAGCAAGGTAAATGGAATTTCCTCTAAATCCTCTGGTGTTAAGGGACTGTTGTCCAATGCATATTCCCATACCTGAAGTACCTTCTCTCTTAGATTTTCATCAGAAATCCAGTCTGCTTCTGGCCACATCTTTGCAGCCTTTGGATATTTTTCCTGCAAGCTCATAAATCATACCTCCGTTAATCTCAACGTTCCTATTTTTGCTCCTTTAACTTTTTTTTCGTGTACTCCAATAAACCCCCTGCTTCCGCAATTGCCTTTATCTCGGGAGGAAGGGGTGGAAAAGTGAATTTATTATCACCAACAAACAGCTCGCCTTTTTCAAGGTCCAGACTTACCTCTTCTGATCCTGTATATGCCTTTACAGCCTCGGGATTCTCGATCAAAACCAAGCCCTGATTTATTGCGGCCCTGTAAAATATCCTGGCAAAGCTCTCTGCAACCACAGCTTTGATTCCAAATGCCTTTAGGCCAAGCACTGGCTGCTCCCTGGATGATCCGCATCCGAAATTACGTCCTGCAAAAATGATGTCTCCTTCTTTTACCTCTTTAGCAAAGTTCGCATCCAAGTCTTCCAGTAAATGCGGTTTTATTTCATCTATTGTACTGCATGTGTAGCAGTACTTACCTGGAAACAGCATATCAGTATTGATGCTATCCCCGTACTTCCAGACCTTCATTTATGCCACCTCCCTGGGATCTGAGATGAAACCCGTCAATGCTGAAGCTGTAACTGTTGCAGGTGAAGCCAGGTATATTTCGGCATCCTTGCAGCCCATTCTTCCTTTGAAGTTCCTGTTGGCAGTGGATATGCATTTCTCCCCAGGTGCCAAGGCGCCTTGATGGGCTCCAAGACATGGGCCGCAGCCAGGCGGGAGTATTACTGCCCCTGCTTCAACAAAGGACTTGATGATTCCCTTGTCCAGGGCTTCTTGATATATCTTGCTTGAGGCAGGAAGAATCAGAAGTCTGGTCGAGGAATCCACCTTCCTCCCTTCAAGTATCTTTGCAGCTGCACTCAAATCTTCAAGTCTTCCATTGGTACAGGTTCCAATGAGGCACTGGTTGACATATATCCCCTTTGCTTCTGAGATGTTCTTCACATTATCAACTGTATGTGGAAAAGCCACAACCGGTTCGATTTCTGACAGGTCGTATTCCTTTTCAAGAAAGTACTGTGCATCCGAATCTGCCCATACAGGTTTATATGAATCACTGGAAACACCAATTGTGTCAAAATAATTTTTTGTTAAATCGTCAACAGGAAATGCAGAGTTTTTGGCTCCCATCTCCACACCCATATTGGCAATTGTGAACCTGTCCTCTATTGATAGGGATTTTACATCACCATGGTATTCCACTGAGCAGTATGTGGCACCGTCCGCCCTCATGTCTCCTATAATATGAAGAATTAGATCCTTTGAGGCAACAGGGGGTTTTAGTTTACCTTTCAAAGTCATCCTTATACTCTGGGGAACTTTGAGCCAGGTTTCACCAGTTAAGAGCAGTGACGCAGCTTCTGTTCTGTCTATTCCAGTTGCAAAGCATCCTACTGCACCATAGGAGCATGTATGGGAATCGCTTCCTAGAATCAACTTGCCTGGAAGGCCAAGGCCCTTCTCAACCACCACCTGATGGCAGATTCCCTCTCCTATATCAAAGAAATTCTTTATTTTGAATTTATTAACGAACTCCCTGATCTTTTGATGATTGATTGCCGTTTTCTCACTTGCTGCCGGAATGACATGATCAAGTACGATTATGGGAAGTTCATTACTTACGACACCATACTCATCGAGTTCGGATGTGATTTTAGATGTTATAGGGGCTGCATTGTCGTGCATGAGAAGATGATCTGGTTTTACAGTTACAATCTGCCCAGGAACAACAGATTCTTTACCTGATTTTTGTGCAAGTGCCTTTTCTGAGAAAGTTGGAGCCATTAACATCTACCTCCTAAAAGTCCCCCTCGTTTGTATATCTCCAGCTGAACCTCGGAGAAAGGATTGATCCTGAATTTCTTATCTTTGGTCTTGTTCTCCACTTCCCCTGTAGTAAAATCAATGGAAATCACATCCCCATTTTCAACTCCCTCTTTTGGCAGTTCACCTATGAGAATGGGAAATGCGGCATTTATCGCATTTCTCTCGTAGATTGCCCCAAAGGATTCTGCAATCAGAGCCCTCACCCCTAGACTCTTGAAACAGTCAACTGCCTGCTGCCTTGAGCTTCCGCATCCAAAATTCTTGCCTGTGATTACTATGTCCCCATCCTTTACCTCCTTGGCAAAATCCTTGAATCCTTCCAGATTATCGAAGCAGTACTGCCCCATCAATTTGATATCTGTTATGGTGAGGTACCTGTTATGATAAATCATGTCAGTGTCGATATTGTCCTTATCCACTATCCAAACCCTGCCCTCCACCATCGTAGGGCATTCCCCTGCAGCCTCCTTCTCAACCTTTTGTACCTCCTCTTCGCCTTTCCTTTCAAAAAGCACGGGTTGAGCCGGTATCTTTTCTGAGGTGGAAATCACCCCCGCAATTGCAGAGGCTGCCGCAGTTTCAGGTGAGGCAAGGTAAACACTTCCCTTTCCCTGCTTTCCAGGATAGTTACGGTTGCCTGTGGAAACCGAAACTTCACCAGGGCCGTTTTGTCCAATTTGACCTGCTGCACAACCTGCACACCCAGGATTTCCCACAAGAGCACCAGAATCATTGAATATCTTTATCAGACCCTCATCCAGGCATTTTTTCCAGACCCTCTCAGTTGCTGGAACAATCTTGAGAACCACTCCGGGTGCAACCTTTTTACCCTTTAAGATATTTGCAGCAGCCAGCATGTCCTCGTACCTTCCATCAGTGCAAGAGCCTATGAATACTGAATCTATTTTCTGCCCCTCGACTTCTGTTACCGGAACAGCATCATCAGGATGACCTGGACGCGAGATCATTGGTCCAAGTCCTTCGACATCGATTTCTATTGTATTATCATAGCTGGCATCGGGATCGGGTTGAACGTTTTCGCAGGCAACACCCAATGATTCAAAATAATCCATTATCGCCTTGTTTGGAGGGAATAGTCCAATAATGCCCCCCATCTCTGTGACCATGGAGGAGATTGTTATCCTTTGAGCCAGTCCCAATGAATCAACAACATCTCCTGTAATTTCTGCTGAATAGCCAAGAAGTCCGTTTGCCCCGAGCTTTGCTGCCATGGCAAGGACTATGTCCTTTGCAGTCGCTTTTTGGCCAGGTTTTCCTTTTAGGACTATCTTCAGGCTCGGGGGCACCTTGAACCATACCCTACCATATGCAAAGGCATGGGCCACGTCAAGATCCCCCATACCCTGGCCAAAGGCCCCTATTGAGCCGAGAATATTGGCATGAGAATCTGTTGAGACCAAAGTTCCCCCTGGTCCAACCAGGCCTTCCTCTATCGCCACGTGGGTGCCTATCCCTCTATTGACATCAAATATCTTAATTCCCTGTTCCCTTGCAAACATCCTGCATATCTGCTGGTTGGCTGCGTACTTTTGATCGCTTCCTCCGGGATTGCAGTCCAGTGTAAAAAACGTCTTGGACGGATCATTGATTCCCAGTCCATTATCCCTGATATTCTTAACAACGTTAGCTCCTCCAAAATCCCTTGCCAATCGAGCATCGATTACAACATCTACATTTTCCCCCACGCCAACATCCCTGCCGGCGTGGGCTCCTAAGATTTTCTCAACCATGGTCTTGCCCATATTGTCTCCCCCCTATTCTACCATGTCACAGTGTAGCTATGGGGTTCGTTGGCTGGATAACATTTTAGCTTAATTAAGGTTTCTAAAGTTAATGCTTTTATAAAACGGTAAACATAAGATTTTACAGCAAAAAAATATCCCTAATAAATTAGGAATCAAGGCCAAAACCTTTATTCAAATCCTTGTATATTCCAACTTTATGGCAACACTTGGCTTTCTTATCAATCCCATTGCTGGAATGGGAGGGCGCGTGGGACTCAAAGGCACTGATGGTGAGGATATTCTTAAGAAGGCCAAAGAACTTGGGGCTGAGCCTGTGGCCCATATCCGGGCCCATGAAACCCTGAGGATACTGTTTGATATGAATGCAGAAATAAGATGGCTGACCTGTTCAGGAAAAATGGGCGAGGATGTCTTGAAAAATGTTGGTTTTAAAGAAGGGGAAGATATTCAGGTTGTTCATCAACCACCTGATGTCACCAGTTCTGAGGATACAAAATCTGTTTGTAATAAATTCAAGGAACTGAACGCTGATTTGATCCTATTCTGTGGTGGTGATGGAACTGCAAGGGATATCTCAAGTGTAATAGGAAAGGATATTCCATTAATTGGCATTCCTGCGGGAGTAAAGATGTTCTCGGCAGTATTTGGAGTGAATCCCAGAGCTACTGCCGAGGTGATCTTTGGTTTCATAAATGGAACATACACAACCTCCGAAGCAGAAATCATGGATATTGATGAAGAAGATTATAGAAGAGGAGAGCTTCACGCTAAATTATTTGGTTATGCCCTAACTCCATACGAAAGTACCTTAGTTCAATCATCAAAGTCAGTTTACGAAGGCATGGATGAGGAGTCTGCTAAGGAGGAAATCGCAAGATATGTTGTAGAGCTAATGGAGGAGGAAAAAGACACTTTATTTATCCTGGGTGCAGGCTCCACAATAGAGAGAATTGGAAAGGAATTGGGAATTGAAAAGACTTTGCTGGGTGTGGATGTGGTTAAGGATGGAAAGTTGATTGCAAAGGATGTGAATGAGCAAAAGCTTCTTGAGCTTTTAGGAGAGGGGGAAAGAGCTTCGATAATCGTGGGAGTCATTGGATCCCAAGGCTTTGTATTTGGTAGGGGGAATCAGCAGATCAGCCCTGAGGTATTGAAAAAAGTAGGAGTGGAAAACATCAGAATTGCTGCAACACCAAATAAGATGGCCCAGACACCTAGATTGTGGATTGATACAGATGATAGGGAAATCGATGAGATGCTTTCTGGTCATAAAAAAGTCATTACAGGATACCATGAGATGAGGATGGTTAAAGTTGAGATGGGTGGGGAGAACGCGTGAAGTCACTCTTTCACCTGAAGAAAGGTCGAAGTTATCGGAAATGTTAAATGGTTTATTTGTAATATAACCCCCAAGGGTTACCATTATAGGAACTTGCAGATACACGCTTAGGTATGCAAGGAGCAATT
>CP070751.1:1464593-1472231 GCA_020348445.1 Thermoplasmata archaeon | reverse complement strand
TCCTGCCATCCAGTTGTATCTATGATCATTACAGAGAGTAGATCTTGGAATTCCCCGCCATCAACAGAATAATTGGCAAAACTGATATGAGGCTCATCTATTTCAAAGGCTATTGGGGTGCCTGATGTGATTGAGGAATTATTGGATGGATCCCTGAGGATGATCTCGGGTTTTGATGAGTCTATTGAGAATTGGAACAAGGATAAATTGAAGTTGCCTGCAGAATCGCTTACATTCACCTCAATGATGTAATCCCTATCTTTCCAAGTAGAGGTATCGATATCGTATGGAGGGAAAATATCTTCACCCCCTAATATGTCCGTATAATAACGAAATGTTAAAGGATTGACATCAGATGCTGAGAAGTTGAGGGTAACACCTGCGGCAATCACGGAATTGTTATGGGGATAATTGAGTACAAGTGAGGGAGGTTGTGAATCCACGGTGATATTGTAGAATTGGGTGGCAGAATGACCTAGGGTATCAAATGCAACAACCTCGACTTTGTAGTTATCATCCTGCCAGCTCGATGTATCTATTAGAAACGGTGTGGAAAACGTATCGGAGTTGCCGTCGACAATATAATATGCTGTGGTTGGATCAAGATGCATGTCTGTAATCGAGACGTTGATAAAAATTCCTGGCTTGATATACGAGTTGTTTAGGGGAGATAACAATACGATCCTTGGCGGTAATAGGTCCACAGTAAATGCATACACACTGGAATTCTTATTACCTGCAAGATCCTCGGCATGAACTTCAATCCAATAATCACCCTCGGACCAGGTGGAGCAGTTGATGTCATAAGGAAATAGTAGGTCCCAAACAGAATCATTATTTAAAATGTAGAACACAGATTTTATATTGGGTTCTATAATCGATATATCGATTATGGCCTGGGCAGCTATTATGGAGTTATTCGAGGGTGAAACCAACTCTATGATTGGCCTTTCTGAGTCAATGACAAAGAAAAACCAGCTTGAATTTACATTACCCCTCTCATCCACCACGAACACCTCGATTGTACAATCCCCATCATCCCATCCTGTGGTAACTATTTGATAGGGATCGAAAAACGTGACATTGGATTCACCGTTTTTCGAATAGTTTACAAAAGGGGGATTCTCAAGAAGAATATCAAAATCAATTAACGTGCCCTCGCTTATTATGGAATTATTTGCAGGAGAGCTCAGGATTATAAAAAGAGGTGCCACATTAAGTGTTATGTTCATCAATGGGAAATTATCAAATGAATCGGAGTCTATTGAATAATTGGTATCTCCGATGCCGTCGCTGCCAGGGACATCTTGATAGGGGCCTCTTTTATCATCTGAGCCATTATAATCGCTCCAGAAGTTACCTCCATAGGGATACCCATCATCCCATATGTTGGTATCCTCATCATCAAATGCTTGTTCTTCATTGTCTATTATTGTGTTATGGAAAACACTGTTGTTTACAGAAGATGAAAGATAAATACCGGTTCCTGATCCATCATAGCCGTTAAAAGAGATGTTGTTGTTGGTAATCACATTATCGTTTGATCTGGAGAGGGAAATACCGCTTAGAAAATTTGAATAGATATTATTGTATCTAAATTCATTGGAAAATGATTCGTAGGTATCAATTCCATGAATATTATCATGTATCTCGTTGCTCAAGTAGATGTTGCCTGAGTTTTTATAGAGGTTCAAACCGGCCCAACCATTTTGGAATATATTGTTATCCGAAACAGTGTTATTTGTAGAGCCTAAATAAATTTGCACACCCTGTCGAACACTTTTAGATATATTGTTCCCACTTAATGTGTTATTTATGGATTCTTCTATAAATACTCCAGAATGTTCATTGTACGTGATATTATTGTTTGAAATGATGTTGCTCGACGATTTAAAAAGTTCTATTCCATTTAAGTTGTTTGATATGAGGTTATTGTGAACATCGTTGCGTGATGATTCATTTAAATTTATGGCGGTTCTCGCATATGTTATATTACAATAAATGATCTCAGCATATCCAGTTGCATTGACCTGAATACGGTTCCAATCACCCCGTTGCGGTGTTGTGAAATTGGATGTGAACTTGATCATATTTGCGGCGTTTCCCAAAGCTGTGAGATTACCCTCTATGTACAGGCTGTATGGGCCATTGAAAAGAACCATGACCCCAGGCTCGATTGTCAGGTTGATTCCAAAATCCACTGTGACATTTCCCTCTATATAATAGGTACCGTTAGCCAAATCCCAGACAGTGTCTGTCACAATATGGACTTCACCATATGAAATATCTGATACTGTGTTTGTGGAATTTACAATAAACAAGGCAAGTAGCGTCGAAAGTATTGATACACTTATCAAGATGGAGGTATGCTTATTTCTCATCTTTTCTTCGGCTCCTTATTTATACTATTCGTCAGTTTCATTTTCTTTGGGCTCTGGTTGCTCTACCTCCTCTTCCATCACTTTTTCTTCCTTGCCCCCTTCTGCTGGTTGCTCTTCCTCAACCTCCTCTTCAATCAAATCCTCGACATCTTGTCCCACAAGGTCCTTTAGTGTCTGCGAGTAAACTGTGATTACATTGTAGTCCCCTTCCTCAAAGGCCTCCTTGGCCTTCCGAACCATGATCTCTGCCTCGTGAACATTATCCCCCAAAGCCTCCTTGTTTTTAATCAACATCTCCATGGTCTTGATATCCTTTTGTGCCCTCATCGCCAGGTATATATCCTCAACCTGCTCTACAGGCCCTTTTTGCTCCTCCTTTCTTTCCCCAATAAGCAGGATAAAGAGCACTATCGTTACAATGAGAAGGGCGACGAGTATGGGGATTAGCCACCAGTACTCCAACGTGGAGGTCTCCTTCTTGGGCTCCTCAATCGATTCTGTTGTATTGAATTTAAATCCAGTGAAGTTATAAAGAGGATTTCCCGCAAGATCTGTTGCATTTTCATTTATACTAACAAGGTACTCTATATTGGATTGCATTCCCTTAATATGCACCAGCGTCAAATTTCTATAATCCTCGGACCAATCAAATGTGAAGTTGACACCTGGAGTTACGGTCAGAGCCCGCTCCACCGATTCATTGTCCATGCTTTCTGTGAAGTAGATATGTATCCTTGTGTAGGTGAAAGGATATTCAGGGGCAGAAACGAAGGCCTGTGCCTCAGGTGGTGTGTCATCCACAGTGAATTGGAAGGTCATCTCATTTGTATTGTCTGTCATGTCTCTTGCATAAATATCGATGGTGTACTTACCTTCGTCCCATCCCTGGGTATTGATATCAAAAGGTGAATTGAAAGCCGCTTCCGTTCCTTGGTTTATTGTGTACAACACAATGTTCATATTGTCATCTGTAATATTGAAATCGAGCATGGTTCCTGAGTTGATATGGGATCCGTCGCTGGGAGAGTTCAACTGAATCGATGGGGGTGTGGAATCTATGATAAATTTGAACCAGGCTGTGTTCTTATTTTTTGCTCTGTCCTCGGCTGCTATTTTGATTATGTAACTTCCATCATCCCAGCCTAAGGTGGGGATGTCAAAGGGAAAGTACCAGTCCAATGGCGTGTCGTCATTTATCGAGTAATTCACCACATCAAGATTATCATCTGCAATGTAAAAATCTAGGTTGGTTCCAGGGAGTATTACAGATTCGTTGGAAGGTGGAGGATCAAGGAGAATCACAGGATTTTGGGTGTCGATGGTGAATATGAATGTTGATCTGTTGGTGTTGTTTCTGGAGTCGTTTGCGAGCACAACCACTGTATGCGTCCCCTCGTCCCAACCTGAAGTGTTGATATCATAGGGATCTTCAAATGGAACAAAGCTACTCCCGTCCAAGGAATAACTCACATTTTTGAGGTATAAGTCGTAAACAAAGAAATCGATTATGGTTCCTTTCAGGATATATGATTGATTTTCAGGAGAGTTCAGGATAATATAGGGGCTGGTTGTGTCGTTGAAGACGAATTCGTAATATGTGGTATTTAAGTTACCTGCACGATCATGAGCATATATCGTGAGTTTCACCTCTCCGTCAGGGAAGGAATGGGTATCGATACTGAAAGGAGATGTCAGGGTTTGATTTGGACCATCATTTACAGTGTAGTTCACGAATTCCAAATTATCGTCGGAAATGGACAAGTTGATCAGGATGCCCGGTTCACCGAAGGTACCATTTGGTGGGGATAGCAGTTCTATGGTCGGGCGTATGTGATCGATGATGATGAAGAATTTGCTTATATTTTCTTGTCCCACCGCATCAGTGGCCACAATTTCAATGGAATGAACACCATCCTTCCAGCCCGCGGTTGATATCTCATAAGGCAGGGAGAAGGTACTAAAAGGTGAGCCGTTAATGGAGTAATTTATCCAAACAAGGTTAATATCAGAAATATTGAACTTTAAAATTGGTCCTGAGCGAAAACAGGAATTGTTTGTATGGGACAAAAAGACAACCTCTGGGATGTGGGCATCGATTGAGATAGAATACCATCTTGAGTTCGTATTATTGGCACGATCCCTGGCATGAACCATGATTATATAATTCCCATCGTCCCATGTGCCTGTGCCAAGATCATATGGAGGTCCAAATGTGATATTGACACCACCGTTTATGGAATAGTTTGTATTATTCAGATTTGAATCAACAATGTCCAGATTGATTACCTTTCCGGCCCTAACAAGGGAATTGTTTGAAGGTGAAACCAGGGTAATTGCAGGGGGTGTCGCCATAAAGAAGTTGTAATAGCTTGTATTGGTGTTTCCAGCCTTGTCTTTTGCTATTATGTCTATTCTGTATGGACCGTCCTCCCATGATGCAGTTGCGTTCACATCAAAAGGAGGAGGCAGGGTGATTTCTTGTGTTAAATTGACTGTGTAGTTCACGATATCCAAATTATCGTCCACGATCTCGAAATTTAGGCTGTCAGACTTTGTAATATTGCTGTTGTTTCCAGGTGAAATCAGGTATATTTCGGGGCGCGTGGAATCGATTGTGATGTTGAAAACACTTATTCTGATATTATCCAAATAGTCTGCTGCACTCACTATGATGATATAATTCTCATCATCCCAAATGTCGGTTGTTATATTGTAGGGAGCTGTGAGAGGAACTGGGCCTACACCGTTTACCCAGTACATGATGGTGCTTGTTTTGAGATTTGGGTCTGTGATATCGAAGCTGAGGTTAGTCCCTGGCAGTACAACTGAATTGTTGTTGGGGGATGTGAGGTTAATCCACGGACTGGTGCCGTCCGAGGTGAAGTTATACCAGGTTGTGTTCAGATTACCAGCTGCATCTGTTGCATAAACCTGTATTATACGATTTCCGTCCTCCCAACCCGATGTCGAGATGTTGAAAGGTGCCGGGAGGTTTATGTTTGAGCCGCCATCTAGTGTGTAGTACACACTTGATAGATGTAGATCTGTTACATTAAGGTCTATTTCCACACCTGGGGCTATGGTGGTAGCATTGAGCGGGGAAATTAGGTCGATCTCGGGTAAAATGGAATCTATAGTGATGTTGAACCAGAATATCGTTGTATTGCCAGTGTCGTCGTAAATAATGATTTCTATTTTATGTGTATCGTTGGACCAGCTGGAGGTAACAGTTTCGTTTATGTCCCATGGGGGAAGAAGTGTGGTTTGGGGGCCTCCATCCACTGTATAATTCACCAAAACGATATCATCCCCTACCACAATAAAATCCAGTATTGTTCCTGGTTTCACCACCGAATTGTTGGTTGGGGATTCAAGATAGGCGAAGACTCTCGTAACCGTGGGCTCTAATAGAGGATAGTAGTCATATGATTTTCCTGTTTCGTTGTCGATATTTACATACCAATCATCCACTATACCATCGCTTCCTTCTATATCCTGATTTTGACCGGTATTGTTATCATATGCCCCCTCGATTGGCTCGTCAAAATCGCTCCAATAGTTTCCGCCGATAGGATACGTATTGTTCCACGTATTTTTGCCATCTTCGTCTTTAGCTTGGTTCGTGTTGTACCAGAAGATGTTGTGGTAGATGAGGTTGTCAAAAGTGGTAGATGTCACAAAAACTCCATAACCGGAGTTCATAGAGATGTTGTTCTTGGTGATGTTGTTGTCATGGGACAGGGTTTGTAAATATATCCCATCGGTGTTGGAAAATATCCTGTTTGAGGTTATATTGTTGTAATCACATAGAGCCAAACGGATACCAGAATTACTGTCTCGCACTGTGTTATTTTTAATGTTGTTCCCTGAAGAAGAATAGAGGTATATACCTCCCCGGTACCAATTATGACTGAATATGCTGTTGTTAGATATATCGTTATGATCAGACTCGAAAAGCCATATACCATAATTGGTGACATTAGAAATGTTACAGTTTTGAATTTCATTTCCTGTGGATTGTTCAATGTAAATTCCGTTTGTGGCATTGGTGATGTTGCAGTACTTAATCGTGGCACGGCCTGTTGAGTTTATTTGGATTCCAGTCCATGTGAACGAGTCATCAGAATTTGTAAACTTTATCATGTTGGATGGATTTCCCAGGGCCTTGAGGGTTCCATTGCCTATGTAAAGCCCGTAACTACCGTTGAAAATAACCTCCACACCTGCCTCTATGGTCAGGTTTGCGTTGTTCTCGAAATATACATCACCCTGAATGTAATATGGGCTGTTTACTAATACCCAGTTGTCGTCAGATGTGATTCGACCACCAGTAATCTCCATTCCCGAGACTGTGTTGTCCTGTTCTAAGATTAGGCCCAACAATGTCGAAATTGTCAGGACGGCAAAAACGGCGAAAGTCCCCTGTTTTCTCATGTATTCTCCCCCTTTTCGGCTCTAGATTATGATGTTCTCGTTCCCATTGAATTTGGTGGCATACTTCTCTGTACTGGATATAAGGCAATTGGGGTTTATAACTCTTACCCATAGATTACCTATTTTTAAGAGGATAAAACTGAAACAAAAAATAAAAAAAAATTGAAAAAATGGAGAAAGTTTTTGCTTTCTCCTTTGGGTTTTTTAGGTTTTAGTGTTGTTTTGGCCGTCTGTGTCTTACCTTAGGTCGACTTCCACATAGACTACGTCGCAACCGCTTTGCGGGTGTAGCTGTGTCGATGCATAGGGCTCGCCAATATCATCATCATTGACGACGATGGTGCTGTAGTAGTAGTAGTTTGCATTGAATATATGGCTGATGGAGTCTGTCACGTGTATCTGGTTCACTTCTGGGCTTCTGTCCTCATTGCTATCGTACTTGAACCACGGATCCGCGTTTGCGCCAAGTTGGGTGAACATCAGTTCTGCTTCGTCGCTTTCACCTTCAATGGCATCGTCTTGTGCGACATTGGCGTATAGATGTATTCCGTGCGGTGTTGTGTCTCCGTAGTTGTAGATGAAGGCCAGATCGTCGCTTCCTACATCGTCTGCATGCACATCGAAGATGAGGTCGTGGCCCACCATGGCTCCTTTCAGCATGCTGTTGGTTATGAGCCATGACCATCCGTGCTCGTCGTTGAATGTGTGCTTGAATTCCTTGAACTTACCGTCTGGGAAGGACATGTCGAAAATCCATGTTGGATTTCCTCCGGTGCCTCCAGTGCACTCTAAAAGTACCTCGTACGAGTGGTCCTTGGTCATA
>CP070751.1:1456382-1464493 GCA_020348445.1 Thermoplasmata archaeon | reverse complement strand
CCCCGAAACATCCTCCCGACTCCCCTGGTTTTCCAATCCACCACCAAATTCCCCACACTCCTAGCCCCTGTTTTGGGTCGATGTTCACCATTTTACAGCAGGTTTTGGGAACATGGGCAGCTCTCTCAGATGGCAAGATTGGCCGAAATAAAGGGTGTGGGAATTGCTGGGAGGTAAGACAGTATCAATGAAGGTTACATGGAGAAATGGGCTCCGGCGGTTAGGGACTGAGCGGGGGGTAAAAATCCTATGGGATTATTTTTTAATTATCAATTTTGAAATAAATTTAAATTCTTGAAAACTTAATTATATATGCCAGCAGATTTTCATTTTTTTACTGGCTATTGAGGGAAAAACAATAGAAAAATTTATTAATTTTAATGACAATTACCATGCAAGGAAAGATACCGCGAAGACCTCAGTCTTCGAATTGAAAAATCTCAAATTGAGATAGAGGGGAGTGTATATTATGCGAAAGACAATTAGAAAAATCTTAAGTGTGTCTTTGAGTTTTATGATGGTTGCTACTACTTTAATCGTATTATTTTCGGTAGTAGTGCCGGAGATTGTGAACGCTGATGATCCCGTCTCCCCACTTGGGGAAAGATTATTTATTCCCGAGGACGAGATTCTAGTATTGGGAATCCAAGAGGATGGGGAACATTACGATGATGTTAAAGTTGTGGAGCCAGATGGTTTAACACAACTGTTCCCTTTGTATAATAATCCTCCCGAACATGGTCCTTGGGCCGAACCACCTCATAATGGGCGAAATTATCAACGAGTGGCTGCCGGGGATTTTGACTATGACGGGGATGCTGAGATGGTAATTTGTGACACCTATACTGAACACATACAAGTCTGGGATCCAAAGCCACCCGATCCAAATCAGCGTTATATTTCGGTCTGGATAGACCCAAGTGGGAATTCTCTTCAAGATGTTGACTGTGGAGATTTTGATGGGGATCACGAGGACGAGATTGTTGTTCTTGGACAAGATGGGAATTGGGCTGATAATATCAAAATATACGAAGGAGATGGTACAAAGATATATCCCAGCTCTGGTTGGGCTACAGCACCTCATAATAATCGTAATTATGATGATGTTGCTGTAGGAGACTTTGACAATGATGGTGATTGCGAGATTGCGATGTTGGATGATGATGAATTTATTCAAATCTGGGATCCATATGATCCACAGGGAAATCCATACGGTGAGTTTTGGTACGATGCTGGGGGAGTAACGACTTACGATATCGCTTGCGGAGATTTTAACGGGGATAATATTGATGAGATCGTGGTATTGGGTCGAGAAGATGGAGGAACTCGTCAGAATGACATAAAAATTATTGCAGCAGATGGTACTCGACAATTATACCCCGACTATCCTTTTCCTCCAAAATATGGGCCTTGGGATGAACCCCCTCATGATTCAGAGGATTATGATCACGTCTCGGTAGGAGATTTCGATCGTGACAGTGATATGGAATTGGTGCTCCTAGAAGAAAATGGTGAAGATATTCAAGTTTGGGACCCATATGATCCAAAAGGAACACCATACGGTGAATATTGGTATGATGTTGGTGGTGATAATTGCAGAGATATTGCTTGTGGGGATTTCGATGGTGATGGTCTTCATTTAAGAAACCCAGCATATGATCGTAAGGAGAGTATTGAGACTACTATAGCATATGTGTATGAAAATCCTCAAAGGGATATCAATGATAATTCCAAGGTAACTGTTACTTTCAAGGAAACAACCGAAGAATACCATACATATAAATCTTTTGTTGGTTGGGGTGCATCTGCTGGAATTGGTAGCGAGACACTTGGTGAAATCAATCTGAAATATGAACGTGAATGGAAAAGAAGTCATTCTGTTCAAAGAAAAGATTCTCATTCCGACGATAAAATATGCTATACAAATAATTACGATGCTCGGGTATACTCTTCGACTACTTTCAATGTTTTTACATATGATGTTTATGAAAAAGGGACTAAAAAAGGTGAATATTCGTTATTGGTCCCCATTGAAACTTCATCATCTGTTCTTATTTCAGATGAAAATTACTTCCCATCTAATCCTGACCATACACCATTAGATATTCCTTCTTATTATGATGATAGTTTGGATGTACCATCTGGAGGTACATTTTTAGATTCAGATTTTGCTGATGTAGATGCCGATGGCGATCCTGATTCACAACATTCTGATGAAGCGCGTGATTTAAGTTGGACCACAGGTGAGGTAATTACAGATTCTACGGAAGTCGAAGATAAGATCGAGTTAACCGTCGAAGGTGGACAAGGACCTATTACTGTCTCTGGCGGCCTATCATTTTCTATTGGCGAATCCACAGAAACTAAAAGGAATTATGAAGAAGCATTTGATGTGAGTATTGAATATACATGTGTGGATTATGCTAACGAGGAATACAAGGCACATTCTATAATTTATTGGTATACAGATGAGAATGAAGACACTTATCTCGTGATCGACCATAGTGTATCGGAGATGGGCGATTACTATTGGACCCCACAACCTTATTCGACTACCCACACTGATCCAGACACATGGTTTTCAAATAACGATCCAACGTTTAGTTGGACTACTCCCGCTTCTGATTATGTAACAGGTTACAGTTATGTTTTAGATCAATCCCCATCCACAACTCCAGACACTACCGCAGAACCATCAGGACCTCCTATATCCTATATCGATAAAGCAGATGGAATATGGTATTTTCATGTCAGAGCAAAAGACGATTTGGACAATTGGCATCCTGCAGGTCACTGCAGAATAAAAATAGACACGATAGAACCAATTATCGGTCAGGTTTCATTAACACCAGATGTGTTTTCACAAGGGACCTCATCAATAATAACGGCTCAAATAACTGATACGTCATCAGGAATATCAAATGCCGTAGCATATATTTATGAACCTGATGCAACGACATATTACACATCTGTTGATTTATCTTATGACGCCACTCTCGATCGTTACAAAGGAACACTTCGGGGTGATCAAACTTTATCAATGGAAGAAATGTATGTAATAAATATATATGCAGTAGACCATGCGAGTAATAGCATAGAAAAAGAGAACCAGGCTTGTTTTGCTGTGGTGGATGTTACAACTGATGTAGAAGCTGCAACAATAGTAAATCGGGATATCACTCCTCCATCTACCGAGATATTTGATTTTAGACCATCCCCATTAAATGTCGATGTATGGATGGAGGTAACAACAAGCAATGCAGTTGAAGATGCAAGTATAAGCGTTGTAGAATATCCCTACAATCCGGAGGTGGTTCCCCCTGAGCCCGACGCTGATATATTCATTGAGATCGAGGCAAACCAGGAACTTGATGACGAAGTAAGCAATGTATTGATTAGAGTCTATTATGACGAACCCAGTGACCCAGGTATTGATGAGACTAAATTCAAGCTGTTCTGGTGGAACAAAGTAACGTCTCTGTGGGAGGAGATTACCAGCGGTGTAAATACAGATGATAATTATGTTTGGGGAACAACAACACACTTCAGTTTATTTGCACCATTTGGTAATTGGAGACCTGTTGCTGATGCAGGCCCACATCAAACCGTAAATAAGCATGAAACCGTTTACTTCGATGGTTCTGGTTCAACGGATGATGATGGGTATATTGATAGTTATGATTGGGATTTTGCCGATGGATCACCTCATGGAAGTGGAGTTAATCCAACCCATGTGTACACTGCTTCAGGAAGTTATGATGTGGTTTTAACTGTAACAGACGATGACGGATCAACCGATACTGATATCTGTGTTATTACTGTTGAAAATCAAATCCCAGTTGCAGATGCAGATGGCCCATATTTTGGTGACGAAGGTAACTCTATTCAGCTGGACGGATCTGATTCCTTTGATCCAGACGGCGATCCTCTATCGTTTTATTGGGATCTGGATAATGACGGTGATTACGATGATTCATATGATGAAAAACCAACTTGGACATGGGATGATGAAGGAACCTATACTGTAAGACTTAAAGTAGATGATGGTGAAGACTGGGATTCCACGACCTCGACAGTATATGTGAACAATGTTGCTGCAGTAGTTGATGCAGGTCTTGACCAGACAACATATGAGGGCACTACTATTTCTATACTGGCTTCATTTTCTGATGACGGTGTATTAGACACTCACACTGCCTCTATCAATTGGGGGGATGGAACAGAAACATCTGGCTCCGTCTCCGAATCAAACGGTGTCGGAACAGTTTCGGGAGATCATGTATATGGTGATAATGGAATTTATACTGTCACAGTGACCGTATTAGATAACGATGGCGACTCTGGTTACGATACACTGACAGTTACCGTTTACAATATTGCCCCAAGCTTGGAATCGAGCACACCTAAAAATTGGCTCGCAAGACACAATGGAGAGGGTGATCATCGAGATTGGGCTGAAGATTTGGTAACTGATTCATCTGGAAATGTTTATGTAACTGGTAAAAGCATCATAAGCAATTATGACTATCTAACCGTTGCCTATGACCAAACGGGCAATGAGATTTGGGCTGTAAGATACAGTTATTCACCATCCAGTAACGACATGGCTTATGCAATTGATATTGATGAATCATTAGAACGAATCTATGTAACCGGTTGGTCGGATGGAGATTATGCCACTGTAGCATACACATTCTCAGGTAATGAAGTCTGGGATAGAAGATATGGTGGAACGGGTAATGGTAATGATATTGCCAAGGACATAATCATCGACTCAAATGGTAATATCTATGTAACTGGGGAAAGCTATGGCGCTGGTACAGAATATGATTATGCTACTTTAGCATATCAACCAAATGGTGATTTGCTCTGGTCAAGCCTTCCTCAAGGAGCGGCAATATATGATGGATCTGCCCACAGTTGTGATTATGCTCATGCTATAACATGTGACTCTTCCGGAAACGTATATGTAACAGGGGCGAGCTTCACCGACATTTGGCATACCCTTGATTTTGCCACCGTTTCATATGATTCACAAGGCACGCAGAGATGGGCTATGAGATATGATAACGGTCTTAACTATGATGAGCCCTGTGATATTGCGTTTGATGAAACATTAGATAGGGTATATATCACAGGATGGAGTAATTCAGATTATATAACAATAGCATATAATTCAATGGGCGCACAACTCTGGACAGCAACTTATACTGGATTAGGAAGTCTTGATAGACCCTATGCTCTCGCTGTTGATGATTCCTTAGGGAATATTTATGTAACTGGGAAGAGTTATAATGGTGCATCGTGGGATTACGCTACCGTGGCCTATGATTCAAATGGCAATGAACTCTGGGATGCTAGATATGGAGGTGGATGTGCCTATGCAATCGCCATTGGGTTATATGGAAATGTATATGTCACCGGAGGTAGCGATGAGGGATACGGGAATGGTCTTGACTATGCGACTGTTGCATATGATTCTTCAGGAAATGAGCTTTGGGTTGAGAGATATGCGGGACCAGGAACAGATCCTGATAATGTCGATGAAGCCTATGCCATTGCTGTAGATTCTGATGGTGATGTATATGTTACCGGAGCAAGTTTTAACAGTGAGGCAGCCAAAGAGAGAGATTATGTAACAATAAAATACTGTCAACAATTCGAGGGAACACCCAAAACATTCACAGCCAAAGTTACCGATCCAGGAAGTGACGATTTGACTTTCAG
This sequence comes from Thermoplasmata archaeon, assembly GCA_020348445.1. Lineage (GTDB taxonomy): Archaea > Thermoplasmatota > Thermoplasmata. Next base: position 1,458,766 of record CP070751.1, on the reverse strand, counting down.
ATGGAATTGGGGTGATGGTACATCTGATACCATCCATGTTCATTATAATAATGGTGTAGGAACAGACCCGAGCCAGAGCCCATGGGGAACGCATCCATTCACAGTCACTGACACAGTCGATCATTCATATGGTGATAATGGTATTTATGTGGTGACTATCACTGTAACAGATGATGACGGAGGTTTTTGTAGTGATATATTAACTATCATTGTGGACAATGTGGTTCCGATAGTGGATGATATTGAAGACATGGAGGCTTTTGAAGGCACACCCGTACAATTCTCAGGCTCTTTCTGGGATCCAGGCTTTTTAGACACACATATAATAGAGTGGGATTTTGGTGATGGGCACACCGATTCAGGTACATTGAATCCAGAACATACCTATGCTGATAACGATTTTTATACTGTAACACTAACAGTAACAGACGATGACGGAGGTGTCGATTATGTTAAGTTTACTGTGAATGTGATTAATATCCCTCCAATTCCAGATGAAATTGAATCCTATGTCTACATAGATTTCACTTTATTAGTTGAAGGCTTGGGTTGGGATGTAGCGTATATGTCTTTGTGTGAAAATGGCTTGGAAATCGGTCATGTGGCTTTCCCATTTTATAATCCTGGTGATATGAATCCAGAAAATCCTACCATATCTAATGTAAGGTGCGATGCTCAGAAAATATATGATATAGAAATAATAATAAATCCAACTGATCCACCAGACGGTTCCGTCGACATATTAGTCAAGGTAATATTGGCATATGAGGACTATTCAGAGGATGAGCTTGAGGATCATATTTTCGACCTTACTAATGCTTATACTTGGAACATTGATATCAGCGATTACATTGTTGGCAATACAGTAACTTTTACAGCTACAGCTTGGGACCCAGGAAGCGACGATTTAACTTTCGAGTGGCATTTCGGTGATGATGGACATGCAGGGCCGACCACCTATTACAATGATGGTACATTCCCTATGATAGCCACTGATACAGTAACTCACATTTATAACACACCGGGTATCTATACTGTTACCCTCATCATCACAGACGATGATGGCGGAGAGACAAGAGTCATTTTCCAAGTACATATATAAATGACGGTCTAATGTAAATGATTTACTCAATACATTTAAAACTAGAATCCCAATAAATCCAACAGAGATCGTTATATTGCATATTAAAATGATAGTAAATCCTCTCAATTTAAAGTCTGCGTTAATCTCCTTTGTAGAAGTAAAACGAAATCCCGACCTTTTATAGTCAATGACGAATATCATTGGGTTAGAATTAAGTCTTTGACTATAAAGTAAGTGGCATGATCGAGCAATAATAGTCAAGTCGACCACTATTATCCAATTCTCGAACATAACATCATCTACATATTCCCCCCTTTTACGGCAAACATTTACAATTATGTAAACTGATAATTCATACTTTTATTTATTCAATAGATTCAAGAGAAAATATGAATCTACCGCATCCTCTCATCCCCTCCTCCTCCCCCCTTTCCTACGTCCCAAACATCCTTCCCGACTCCCCTGGTTCTACACCCTCCACCAAATTCCCCACACTCCTAGCCCTCGTTTTGGGTCAATATAACGCGAAATTCCAGTGTGTTTTTGGGACCATAACCAGAATTTAAATGAAAATCTTTATAATCAAGATATTGTATAGTCTTAATTAAGCGTGATTACCATGGATTTCAAGGTATTGATCGAAAAGGATGAGGACGGTTGGTTTGTAGCTACGGTCCCATCACTTCCTGGATGTATATCCCAAGGTAAAACTGAAAAGGAAGCCATAAAAAACATCAAGGAGGCCATCGAGCTACATTTAAGTTCCCTAGCCGAAGATGGGCTTCCCATTAAGCAAAACAAACATGTCAAAGAAACCCTGGTTTCAGTGGAAGTATGACCAAATTACCTGTGATTTCTGGTAAGAAGCTTATTAAGGTTTTAACAAAATTTGGCTATTATATTAGAGATCAGAAAGGAAGTCATGTTCATCTGAGGCATCCAATAAGAAAACCATTGACAGTTCCAGCTCATAAAACCATTGCTAGAGGAACGCTCCGGGCTATTATTCGAGATGCAGATTTGACAGTTGATGAGTTTTTACAAATACTGGAAGAAATATAATTTCTTGTAGATATCCACCATACCCTTTTATCTCAAAATATTCTTAATGCACCCCTCTAATTCTCTCCTTCCCCTCCCCCTTTCCCAGCCCCGAAACATCCTCCCGACTCCCCTGGTCTTCTAACCCCCCACCAAATTCCCCACACTCCTAGCCCCAACCTCGCAATTGTTAATCTTGTTTTATTTCGTTAAATATCACTTTATTAATATTCAATAATACCTATCTTTGTTCCCATAT
>CP070751.1:1448164-1456282 GCA_020348445.1 Thermoplasmata archaeon | reverse complement strand
ACCTTATAGTAATATCTGATACCATTTAATACATTGGTATCCTCGTAATATGTTACATTTTGAATCTCGATATAAAATATCTCATCATCTGATGTTGTTCCTTTATATATCGAATAATTTATAATTGAAAAGTCACCATCAGAAGCCGGCGGATCCCAGGTGAGATTTACAAATCCATCACCCGCATTTGCCTGTAAGTTCTGTGGTGCTGTTAAGTTTGAAGCTGGTGTGGCATTTGTTTCATTGGATAACAATCCTTCACCTATTCCATTTACAGCACTTACATTATAGTAATAGGTAATTCTGTTTGTCACGTTTGTATCATTAAAGAATTGTACATCTCCGATTTCCATAAACAAAGCAACTTCGTCTGAAGTTGTTCCTCTGTAGATTCTGTAATTTGTAATTGACGAGCCGCCATCTGATTCAGGAGCATCCCATGTAAGATACACATAAGAGTCTCCACTTTCTGCACTTAGATTTTGCGGATCCAAAGGTGGACCTAGAGGGACATCATTTGCTTCATTTGAAAACGCACCTTCTCCAAGAGCGTTCTTTGCCTTGACCTTATAGTAATATCTGATGCAATTTTCCACATTTGTATCATTATAATTGGTGAGATTTCCGATTTCTAAAAGAAATTCTTCACCACTTGAAACTGTTCCCCTGTAGATAGTATAATTAATAATAGGAAAGCCACCATCATAGGAAGGTTCATCCCATGATAGGTTGACATAACGATTACCTGCTGCTGCCTGCAGATTCAAAGGTGCTTCTGGTACCGTACCCGGAGTGGCGCTTGCTTCATTAGATAAAGGTCCTTCCCCAAGATTGTTTACTGCACTTACCTTATAGTAATATGTAATTCCATTTGTCACAACTATATCATGATAGAACTGGACATCCCCAAGCTCTACATAGAAAGTTAATGCACCAGGTGATGTGCCTTTATAGATTCTGTAATTCGTGATTGGACCACCACCATCTGTTATTGGAGCGCTCCAATCTAAATCAATATAAGAATCCCCTGAAGAAGTTTGTAGATCTTGAGGTGTAGATGGCCAACCTATGGGCATGGCATCCACTTCATTAGAAAACGGCCCATCCCCCACTATATTTCTTGCTTTCACTATATAATAATACCTGATACCATTTAGCACACTAGTATCATTATAATTAGTGACATTTCCGACCTCAATAAGAAATATTTCACTGCCTGATGCGGTGCCTCTGTATATAGTGTAGTTCGTGATGGGAAAGCTACCTTCAAATATTGGTGGATCCCAGGTAAGTTTAACATAACCATTTCCCGCAATTGCCTGCAGGTTCTGAGGTGCGGAGGGAGGGGCAAATGTCGAACCAAAAGCATATAAATTACCATCCTTGGAGGGTACATAGATGTTGCCGTCGCCGCCTATGGTAGGTGAACCCCAAATCCAATCCCCTGTGGTATAGTTCCATTTTAACATGCCATTTGGGTAGAGTGCATAGATATTATGGTCGTTGGATCCGAAATATATTGTGCCGTCTGCACCAATTGAAGGACATGAAATTACATTATCCCCTGTTAAAAAGGTCCATTTCACAGTACTATTTGGATACAACGCATACAAATTGTTGTCATAAGATCCTACGTAAATGATACCATCTGCATCAATTGCACATGAGCTCTGCACGCATTCTCCAATAGTAATGTTCCACTTCTCTGTACCATTGAGATACAAGGCAAAAAACTCACCTGAGCTAGTACCAAAGTAGATGATGCCATCTTGGCTAATCGCAGGTGAGTCATATATAGGATTTGAGTTGTGACTCCATTTTAATGTGCCATTAGGGTACAATGCATATATGTTTTCATCAAGGGAACAGAAGTATATGATGCCGTCTGTGCCTATTACAGGTTTAGAGGATACATCATGTTCAGTTTTAAAGGTCCACTTCAACGTGCCATTAGGGTAAAGTGCATACAGCTTATCGTCGACATGGGAGGTTCCAAAGTAGATTATCCCATTATTGTCAATTGTCGGTGAATAGGGTACCCAACCCACAATTGGGTAAGTCCATTTCAGGGTACCATTAGGGTACAATGCGTAAAAGTACCTGTCATAAGAGATAAAGTATATTGTCCCGTCAGTAGCAATGGCAGGGGAGGATCTGACCCAGTCGCCTGTTAAAAACGACCATTTGAGGGTTCCATTTGGATACAATGCATAAAAATTTTGGTCATCTGAGCCAAAGTAGATGGTGCCGTCACTTCCTATTGATGGTGATGAATATACCCAGCCGCCAGTAGAAAAGCTCCATTTTAATGTGCCGTTTATAAGGCTAGTGTTATAGGGACTTAAAGCCGTGTTATTTAAATTCCCTCGATAGCAAGGCCACGGTGTGTCTGCAAGGCCTTCACCCTCTGCAGAATCTGATGTAAAAGTAATTAATCCTAAAAATAGGCCTGCTAAGACCAATCCAAATACAACTGGAAATATTTTTTTGTCCATACTCCCCAAATCCTCTTTTTTTGAGACATTCTACTATTTTATTTGTTATTATCTGTCGCGGTTCACACCCCAGTCAATTATATATATGCGTTCCCCTATTAATTTTTCTATAGAGTGAAATTATTTGATTGAGTAAAGAAAAGACTCTGGAGGATTTGCATAATGGTTCTGTATAATCTGCTCTCCCAAACAGCCATGATGTATCCCGATAATCTCGCCGTAATATGCGGTGAAAGCAGATATACATACGCACACTTCAAGGAAAGGGTTGATAAACTCGCCTATGGCCTTTCATCCAATGATATCAATAAAAACGATAAAGTCGCGGTGATTTCAAGAAACTGCCACCGCTTTTTAGAGGCATACTTTGCGGCAGCAAAGCTAGGGGCGATTTTGGTTCCTGTTAATTTCAGACTTGCCCCAAACGATTTTGTTTATATACTGAACAACTCCCAAGCCCCTGTTCTAATTGCCCAACCAGAGCTCATTTTGTGGCTTTGGGAGAGAATAGAAGATATCCCTAATGTGGACAACATCATCTTGATCGATTCAAAAAATCCAGATGAATATGATGAAGGACCTCTGGGATGGGAATCCTCGATAAAGGATTCAGAGGAAAAACGCCCATTAAAAGTCTCTGAATCAGATATTGCCCAGATATATTATTCCAGTGGCACAACAGGAAGGCCAAAGGGCATCATACTTACCCATAAAAACAACTGGGTGCATGCAGAAGGTACAATAGTTGAGCTCGGTTTGTCCTCAGAAGATAAATGGCTACATGTTTCTCCAATGTTTCATTTGGCTGATGCCTGGGCTGTTTGGTCAATAACCAAGGTTGGTGCCACCCATGTAATGGTTCCGAGCTTCGAGCCTGAACTTGTTCTAGAAACGATACAGGAGCACAAAGTGACTTTAACAAATTTTATTCCCACCATGCTCAACATCCTTGTAAATCAACCAAATGTGAGGAATTACGATTTCTCCTCACTCAGATTGATTATGAGCGGTGGTGCACCAATTGCTAAGGAAGTTGTGAGGAAGACAATAGATATCTTTGGATGCGATTACATCCAGACCTACGGTCTTACCGAGACAAGCCCTTTTTTGACCATGTCCATTTTAAAGGAGGAGATGAAGTACCTACCATTTGAAGAAAGGCTGAGATATATGTTGACCACTGGAAGGCCGTTTTACAATGTAGAGCTAAAGGTGGTCAAGGAGGACGGGAGTGAGGTGATGCCAAATGAGGAGGAAGTTGGTGAGATAATTGTAAAAGGAGACATCGTGACACCGGGATACTGGCAATTACCAGAAGAAACAGAAAAGCGATTGGTGGACGGTTGGCTGTACACACGGGATTTGGCTGTTGTGAATTCCGAAGGATATGTTACGATTGTGGACAGAAAAGATGATGTGATCATAACAGGTGGCGAGAATGTTTATTCAATTGAAGTTGAGGATGTTTTGTACTCCAATCCAAATGTTTTAGAAGCTGCAGTAATCGGCCTTCCCGATCAAATTTGGGGTGAGAAAGTCACTGCAGTTGTGGTTCTAAAGGAAGGAAAAGAGGTTAGTGAGGACGAGATAATCAGTTATTGCAAGGATAAAATAGCTCATTTCAAGACACCAAAGAAGGTGATATTCACAGATACCCTACCTAAGACTGGTTCTGCGAAGATATATAAATATCAATTGAGAGAGAGGTACGGGGAAGAAAAATAATGACCAAATCTTCATGTGATACCAAAAAGGATGATGTGACCAAACACTATGAAAAACAATGGGAGGATTACTCTGAAAAAGAGGTAATTGGACGAGTACTGAACCTTGCATCTGTATTGGACTCGATTGTGTCCAAAATCCCCATTAAACATGTTGAGCAAATCCTTGATTTGGGCTCTGGGCCTGGAATCATCTCATTAAGAATTTCAAGAGTTTTAGAAAGAAATCCAGAAATCAAGGTGATTGGTATTGACATATCAGAAAAAGCCGTTAAAATAGGTCGCAAGGTAGTCAATGAAATGGATCTTGGTACGTCTATCCAATTTATTAGAGGTGATTGCGAGAATCTTCCCTTTCAAGAATGCGGGTATGATGCAGTGGTTTCAAATGCTACCCTCAATCTCCTTGAAGATAAGAATAAGGCCTTCTCTGAGATTGCGAGGGTTACAAAACCTGAGGGTTATGTGGTGATTGGGGACTGCATTGTAGGGAAGAAGGGATGTTCTACTGAAATTGATTCTGATGACAATCTGTGGAGTAAATGCGTTTCTGGTGCTCCAACAATGGATGAGTTTGAAGAATATGCAGACAAGGCGGGCTTTGAGATTCTCGAAACAAGGAACTTGACTGATGAGGTATCTCGTCTTGTCAAAAATGGCCTATGGGATTGGCCTGAGTTCACCAAATATAATCTGGAGTATTGTGTATTTAAGATGAGAAAAGGATAACGAGAAAACGTAGTATGCTTTTTATTATGTTTAAATTAACAATAACGAAATCTATGAGCAATAAAGCACATATGGAATTATGAGAATGCCCCTACTTCCCAACCTCAATACTCCTGTTCTCCTTAGCACTCTGAAAAGCGATCTCTATCATCTCCACAGCCCTCTTTCCAGCGTACATATCAGAAAGCGGCTTTTCCCTGGATTTGATGCATTCAACAAAGTGCCTGAGCTCTTCTTTTAAGGGCTCCTTGTAAGGGATGGGGATTGTGTAAGAGCCTTCGTATTCGGCCCTGAAGTTCTTTCCATCCTCTATTGGGACAATCGAGGCGTCAAAAAGCTGCAGCTCCTGCGGTTTTAGGTAGTCAACCTTTGCACTCATCTTACTTCCGATAATTGTGAAGTCCCGTCTTTTGCCTTCAACAGGGGTCATCCAGCTCTCGAAGGCGTAGCCCAGGGTGCCCTCTTCGAATTTCAAAACAAGAAAAGCTAATTCCTCAATATCCTTCTGAAGAAAATGATTTGTCTGGGCAAATATCTCCTTGGGATATTCCTTGTCCAAAAGATAGCAGAAGATATCAACCTCATGTATTGCCAAGGCCCACATCACTCCCATATCAAGCCTAGGTGCACGATAGGAAAATCGGGTGCTTGTCATATAGTATATCTTGCCAAAATCACCGCGCTCGATCCTCTTCTTCAGTTCCTTTACTGCAGTATGATGCCTGAAAATGTGCCCTACCATGAGCAATCTCTCGTGCTTCTCTGCAAGGGTAATCAAGGCTTCTGCATCCATGGAATTTGTGGTCATGGGCTTTTCAACAAATACATCCTTTCCCACTTCTATGAACTTCTCTGCAAGCTCAAAATGAGTTGGTGTCGGAGTAGCTATGCTCACTCCATCCAATTTTCCATCCTTTAGAAGATCGTTGAAGTCTGTCGTGCAGGGTATATGATAGATGTTCGAGAACTCCTTGGCCTTTTTCTCGTCAACCTCGCAGATCTCAAGCTCATCAATTATACCTTCACTTTTTAACTCGTTGAACGTCCTGACATGGTTCTTGCCCCAGTATCCTGTTCCTATCACAGCTATTTTGACCACTTAATCCCTCCTTCTATCTAGAAGTGAAATTTTTAACCTCTTCTGTTACGCGCTTAATTTCATCTAAACTGATGCGTGGATCAAAAGGCAAGGACAATACCCTTTCTACGGCGTACTCAGTGTTTGTAAGTTCCACAGATGGATAGTTATCTAGGATGTACGGCTGTTTGTGAATTGGTATATAATAATGAATCCCTGTTGCAATGCCCTTTTCCTTTAAGTAACCTGCAAGTTCATCTCTTTTAGGTGCATTAATAACATAAAGATGATAGGCGTGCTTTGCCCAGCCCATCTCTTGCGGCAATTCAATACCATCAACATCTTTAAGAAGTTCGGTGTAATGAGCAGCGTTCTTTCTTCTAGCTTCTACCCAATCAGGTAAGTGCTTCAATTGAACCCTTCCTATGGCCGCATGAATCTCGCTTAATCTGAAGTTGAAGCCGAACATTGTTGTTGTATGCTTATCTGTTCTTCCATGATCCTTCATCATCTGCATCTTCTTAGCAAGCTCGGCATCGTTAGTGGTGATCATTCCTCCTTCTCCTGCCACTGTCATATTTTTCGATGGAAAGTAGCTGAAACATGCGATGTCACCAATTGTCCCAACCTTGTGGCCAAAGGCCTCGGCTCCATGAGCCTGGCAAGCGTCCTCAACAACTTTAAGATTATTTTCCTTTGCCATGTCCATTATAGGCTGCATTTCAGCTGGATGGCCGTACAAGTGAACAGGCATTATAACCTTGGTTTTGGAGGTAATAAGTTTTCTCACTTCATTGGGATCCATGGTATAGGTTTTCAAATCTATATCTGCAAAAACAGGGATTGCACCTAAAAGCATTATAGGACTTGCCGTGGCCACAAAGGAAAAGGAAGGTATTATAACCTCATCCCCAGGGCCTATACCCAAGGCCTTAAGTGCCAAAAAGAGAGCTGCTGTACCAGAGTTCACTGAAACACCGTGTTTGGCATGGCAGAATTTTGCAAATTCCGCCTCTAGTTTCTTTCCGTTCTCGCCTTTAACGTACCATCCACTGTCTATTACATCCAAAACAGCCTTCTTTATCTCGTCATCGATGTACATCGTGCACAATGGAATCTTATCCATTATCATTCACTCTCCCATTCATAGGGAACCTCATAGTATCCTAAATCGCATTTCATTTCAGAGACTTTTTTTATTACCTTAGCTGGATTTCCAACAGCAACAGAATCATCGGGAATGTCCTTAACAACCACTGAGCCTGAACCGATAAGACTGTTTTTTCCAATTGTCACCCTTGGACAAATGGTCACATTACCCCCGATCTTGGCATTCTCGGAAATCACGATTCCAGTTCCGCACTCATCCCATTTGGGACATGGAGGATGAAGCACGTTTAGAATTGTTACCCCAGGTCCAAGCCATGCTTTATCCTTGATAACCACGAATTCTGGTATATAGCAGTTGGTATGGATTCTGACCCTGTTTCCAATGATGTTCTCCCTCTCCACAACAGAATGCGTTCCAATACTCACATCCTCTCCAATTTGGTTGTTCTCCCTAATTAAAACTCCATGACCGGTCTGAAGGTTCCTGCCTATCTTGTTACCAAGATATATCACAGTATGGCTTCGGATATGTGAGTTTTCACCAATTATCAACTTGCCCTGATGCGGAGGATTTACAGGATCCTTTGTGGGTTTCACACCTAGAATGACATAGTCTCCGATTTGCACATTATTTCCAAGTTCCACGTCATCTAGGATCTTGTAGTCCATATCAAGTTCTCCTTAATCCGACTCCAATGATTTAGGGCTTGTAGGTAGACCTATAATTTAAAAGTTACGATAATATAGGTAAAATGGAAAAATGTTGTTAAAACTCATATTAGGGGGAAAGAATCCATCTTTTACATAATACATCATTAATCATTTTTGACCTTTAATACCTCTTTTTTACCCATTTCGGAAACTGCCTCTTCCTCCTTTTCTTCATCTTTTTCAGGCTCTTCCTCCGCTTTTTCTTCTGAATACTTCTTTTCCTCATCCTCGATTCTTACCTTTTCTTCCTCATCTTTTTCGTCCTTATCTT
>CP070751.1:1439332-1448064 GCA_020348445.1 Thermoplasmata archaeon | reverse complement strand
GCATGAATTCAAGATGAGCTATATTGTGTGCATCAGTTGAGATTGCGAACTTCATGCCTTTCTCCTTTGCGAATTTTATGTTGGAATCGTTCAGATCCAGTCTATCAGGAAACGAGTTGATCTCAAAGAAGACTTGATTTGCTTTTGCAGAATCTATAAGCTCGTTTAGGTTAACCTTGTAGCCCTCCCTTCTTTGAAGAAGCCTCCCTGTGGGATGGGCCAATATCTTCATCTTCTCGTTCTCCATTGCAGATATGATGCGCTTTGTCATGTCTTTTTCGTTCATACTGAAACTGGAATGAATCGCACCAGTTATAAAATCCACCTCTTTTAGTGCTTCTGATTGGATATCCAGACTTCCATTGGTATTTATGTTGCACTCAATGCTCGAGAATATATGAAAGTTATCGATTTTATCGTTTATTTTTTGGATTTCATCCACCTGTTTTAATAGTCTGTCCTTTGAAAGGCCTCCTGCGATCTTAAGTGATCCTGAATGGTCACATACTGCCAGATAAGAATAACCCAGATTCATGGACACTTTTACCAATTCCTCAATAGTTGCAACACCATCACTGTACTCGCTGTGAACATGCAAATCACCTTTGATATCTTTATGTTCCAAAAGTTGTGGGATATCACCCTCTTGGGCCACCTCCACTTCACCGCGATCCTCTCTTAGCTCAGGTGGAACATATGCCAGACCCAGGGCCTTATACACCTTCTTTTCATCGTCACCTGCAATCTGATTGTTTGTTTCCTTTTTGAAGACCCCATACTCGTTGATCTTCAATCCTTTTGATATTGCCAGCTTTCTCAGCTTCACATTGTGCTGTTTGGATCCTGTGAAGTACTGAAGTGCGGCTCCAAAGGATTTTTTTGGAACAACCCGTATATCCACCTGCATACCGTCGCTTAATCTTATACTCGATTTTGTATCTCCCTTCATCAGAACCTCGTCCACATCAGGAAACTCTACAAAATGATCCATCACTTCCTCTGCCTTATTTGACAGAACCAGAATATCGATGTCGCCAACAGTTTCCTTCATCCTTCTGAGGCTTCCTGCTAGCTCCAACTTTTTTATGCTTTTAAGTTCCAAAAGATAGTCCTTTATGGTCCCCCCATTACTTAGAGCCTGGCTGAGAAGATATCTTCCCTTTGAACTTTCTAAAAGCTCAATTCCCCTGAGTATGTTCTTTTCTGTTTTTGCACCCAGGCCTTTGATTTCTTCCAGTTCGTGGTTTTCGCATGCTTTTTTGAGTTCCTCGATTGTGGATAATCTAAGTTCCTTGTGAAGCAGCGCCACCTTCTTGGGACCTAAGCCAGGGATATCTAGCATTTCGAGAAGTCCCTCAGGCACCTCTGATCTGAGGTCTTCGATGTATTTGAGCTTCCCAGTATCCAAAAATTCACCGATTTTCTTTGCAATAGCCTCCCCTATACCTGGAATATCCCGCAGCTTTCCTTTTTCGTGCACATCTTCGATGTTTTCTCCAAGGGATTCGATATTTTGAGCTGCCCTTCTGTAGGCCTGTGGTTTGAATTTGACGTCCTGGATTTCCAGGATATCGGCGATCTGGTATAGCAGATTGGCTACTTCTTCGTTTTTCATTATTACGCCACAATCCATACATTATTATTAATCAACGGTCTCATCATAGAAGGTTTTACAAGTATAAAAAAATCTTCTTAGATACCAAAATTCCAAGATTGATTTGTATAATTATCTTTTTTTCAATCTATGACTCCTTTGGTCCCACAATTCGGGCACTCGACCTCCGTGGATGGAAAGTCGGGATAAACATAAAAAGCATGGTAGCATTCGGGGCAAATGATCTCAAGCGGTTGGTCTAGATCCTGCGTTCTCGAGGATTGATCCAACGGAGATTGGATGGGTTGATGAGGATATTTTTCACTGTATTTGAATTGAACAGTTGAATAAGGATCTTGGATATCGGATCTCTTTCTTCGTTTATATAACATAATCCCAAGTATGATACTTACAGCAGCAATAAGCCCAATAATACCAAAAAGTAGGAAAGGTGATTTTTGTAATATATCACCTATTCCTTCTCCTCCATTTGTATCAACTATCTCGACAGTGATTGAGTCAGACCATCTCGATGATACTCCATTTATATCTATGGCCATGACCTTTACCTGATATGTTCCCCCATTACTCCAACTGTGTCCTGAGCTTGCAGAATCGCCTGAGCCACCATATCCGATCTCAGATGTGGTGCCATCCCCCCAATCGAACTTGTATAAAATCTGATCGTCATCAGGATCAGTTGCAGATGATGAGTAGGTGTACCATTTTCCTGTCTCTCCTGATGTAGGTCCCAAGGGAGTCGCAGGCGTATCAGGTGGTAGATTCAGAACTGGTGCTGCAGAACCTTTTGCGTATTTAAGACCAAGAATATAACTACCTCTACAATAACTGATATGAATATTTTCACTTTTGTCGAGTTCTATAGAATTATATTCACCAACATACTCGCTTTCATCCACAATCTCTATCATCCAATCTATCCCGGTAAAACCAGCATATTTCAGATATCCATTACCATAATCACAATAACTTATATGTGGATAGCTATTGCTGTCAAGAACTAAGGAGGTAAATTCTCCAACATCACCTGCACTGTCCACAGTCTCAATTCTCCACTCATCTCCTGTCCATCTCGCATATTTAAGATCCTGGTTCAATTCACCTGCATCATGGTAACTTATATGTGCGAAATCGTTTCTATCAAGTGCCAATGAAGTAAAATATCCAACCGTCCCTTCACTATCCACAATTTCTATGCTCCAAATATTGCCATCCCACTTGGCATATTTGAGATTGCCCTTAAAGGGGCTATAATAGCTTATGTGAGGATAGTCATCGCCATCGAGGGCGAGGGAGGTATACTGGCCACAATCACCTGTATCGTCAACAGTTTCGATGATCCATCTATTTCCTGTGCGTTTTGCATACTTCAAGGCGCCATTTTTGCCATCGTAATAACTGAGGTGTGCATTACCATTACTGTCGAGGGTAAGGGAGGTATACTCACCAACCCATTCGGCATCATCCACAGTTTCAATGCTCCATTCATCTCCTGTCATTTTTGCAAATTTGAGGTTCCTGTTGGTGTTGTCATAATAACTTATATGCGGATAGTCGCTGCTGTCCAGAGCAATTGAACAATAGCCCCCGACATCTTTCTCGCCATCTACGGTCTCGGTTATCCAGGAACTACCAGTCCAATGCGTATATTTAAGCGCTCCATTTGTTACATCATAGTAGCTGATGTGCGCATAATCATTGTTATCAAGGGCTAATGATGAGTGTCTGCCCACATTGGATTCACAATCCACTATCTCGATTGACCAATCACTTCCGCTCCATACAGCGTACTTAACTCCGTAGTTGGTATTATCAAAATAACCTATTCGGGGGAAATCGTTCTCATCTAAGATGATCGAGGCATATTGACCAACATTTGCAGTGCTATCTACTACCTCTATGTTCCATTCACTTCCCGTCCACCTCGCATACTTTAAATCTTGATTTGTCCAGTCATAATAACCAATGTGGGGGTTACCACCACTGTCCACGTCAATTGAGGTATATTCACCCAAGCGGCCAGTGCTGTCCAAAATTTCTGTTTCCCAACCGCTTCCATTCCATCTTGCATATTTAAGATCAAGGTCCCAACTTCCCCAGCTATAACTGATATGTTCATAATCGGTATCATCGAGGGCAATAGATATTCCCCACATAGGAGTACCACCGATTTCAACAGCTTTGATATTCCAGCCACTCCCCGTCCATTCTGCGAGCTTGAGACAATCATCAGTAAAATCAGAATAACAAATATGGGGATTATCGTTTGAATCCATTGCAATCGAAGAATCAAAATTGATATCATTTGTTCCCTCGATAGTCTGGATGTTCCAATCGCTCCCTGTCCATCTCGCATATTTGAGGTTGCTATTTGTCAAATCATGATAGCTGATATGGGGATAATCATTGCTGTCAAGTGCGATTGAGGTTTCTAACCCAACATCCCCATCACTGTCTATAGTTTCTACATTCCATGTGCTACCGGTCCATTTCGCGTACTTTAACTCCTCCCTCACCCAATCATAATAACTAATATGTGCAAACCCACTACTGTCTAGGGCTATTGAGGTATACTGGCCTCCGCCGCCACTGTCAATTGTTTCAATTATCCAAGCCTGCCCTGTCCATCTTGCGTACTTAATGCAATGACCTGTGTTGTCGTAATAGCTTATATGAGGATACTCATTGTTGTCGAGAGTAATTGAAGTATACTCACCAATATCACCCCCACTATCTGCGTATTCAATACTCCATGAATCAGCTTTGGTATCTTGGCTCACCATAATTGTTACGCAAAACACAGTTCCGAGCATCAAAAGACAAATAATTCCAGTTGAAATTCTCCCTTCGTTCAAATTGTCCCTCCGTTTGACTTTAATCGCGATTATTCCTTATATATATTCTGTTTATAGTCGGTTTAAATGTTCATATAAACCTCTTTTTCCACCTTTTTTCATACTATAGCAATTTATGAAGAAAAAATCTTGAAATTTTAACAAATTATATAATGATTAAGCGAAGATAATATAAATGAAAACATTTATAAACAATACAATAGAAGTTTGTTATGCGAAATGCTTTCCAGAGATTTGGGTGAGAGTAATAAGAATATCAAATAAGATACTAAAATAGGAGGATAACAATTGAAGAAAAGGTCTGAAAAACCCAAGAGGAAGAAGTGTCCCGAATGCGGAGCCAGATTGGGTATATGTCCAACAAAATGCTATAAGTGCAATAGTGACCTTGTATCGTATGTATCTGTGCACCAGGATGAAATGTCATTTGAGGGAACCTCAAGACCGTATAGATCCTCTAAAATGAAGGTCATAGCCGTAATCTTGATTGTCCTTGCTATAATTTCCCTTTTTTATATCGTTAATCTTATATCCTCTATTATGGAGCCCGGCCCAAAGGAGCCTGAGATAATTGATGAGGGTACCGGGAAAAAGAACTATGTGAAGGATCTTTTGGAGTTGATCAAAGAAAAGGCACCCTTGGATTATGAACTAGTTACTGATTATGTGGATACCATAATTATTAAAGAATCTCTGGAGACAGAAGAATTTTACTTTACCAAAGTTGCAGGCTTGTATGCAGGAGGTAAGACGATTCATCTTGCCGCTGATTCTATGCGCGAAGAGGTCAGGGATGCGGGAATAATAGTCCATGAAGCCACCCACTCCATGGTACATAACCTAAGAAAGACATTTGATTACAAAGAACCAATATCTTCATCAGAGGATGAGTATGCAGCATATATGAGAGAGCATATGTTTCTTTATACTGCCGAATACCACGATTCGTACGAAGAAGCAGTTAACAGGGCTGTTTCGCGCTGGGGAGGTAGGGGATTTTCAATTGATCCCTATTTTGATTATGCCGAGCCCATTTATTTGAACGACAACATCGAGATTACAATTAATCGATTGGAATCAGTTGGTATTTATACCAGGGAATGGAACACGTATTATATCCAGAGATCAGGAGAAAAAGAATTTGACTATGCGATACAAGACACGATAATAAACCAAAGCCAGATAAATTTCCAAAAGACATACGAATATCATTTCGGTTTACCAACATCCACCAATATCGAGGAGTACAAACCGCGCATTCCAAAAGAATTCGTACAAGATTTGCTGGGGGTGGATTCGCCGTTCATGTTAGGAATGCATTCAACTGCATCTCTTCCATATAGCCAGAGCATGCTTTATGACGATGTATACTGCCGATCAAAAGAAGATGTATTTCATTATAGCATCACTTTAAGAAACCTTGGTAAACACGCGATCCACGGAGGAATGCTTCGTGTTCTCGCAAACAATTATCCGTTGTCTAGAACCTATTCTCATTACCCTGTCTATTGCAACGAAATCAAGTCCGGTGAAAGTATAACTACCTCAGAAGATTTAGGAATAATGTCCAATCAAATAGTTATTATCGAATTTTTAGGTCTTGAGATGGACCCTATTTGCATCAATAATTTGTTTGAAATGATCCAAAGCCAGCATCCGAATTTCGCGCCACGCTATAATTCCAAGATGAATAATAAAGAAGCAGAACAGATATGGGATAATGTTTATGAAAATTTTACAATTAATAAAATTATAACATCTGATAGTTATATCAACGGAATCAAGGCAGATGAGGATTATCTGTACGGTATTGAGTCCATAGGCAGTGGATACGTTTACAGACATGGAGAAGGTTTTAGCACCACGGTTTACAATAATATTCCCGTTTTCTCAAAAGATGGAGGAGAATTGTTCAAAATAGACACGAAATTCCAGGCAATGGCCTCGGACAGTGATTACATATATACCACAAAATGCTCTTCCGGGGATACGAAAATCACACTCTGGAGCAAAACCGATGGATCCTTTATCAGTGATTGTATTTATTCACAAGCGGATGTTACGAAGGAGTGCCCAATTTCCATAGAGAATATCAACGAAATTGCATTAAATGGAGACTATATGATTACCAGCGTCTATTACAAAATTGCAATTTTTAATGATTCTGTAATCGAGGATTACAGTCCCATGTACTACTTCGTGGGTGAGATTCACAAATCCAATTTGCAGGAAATGCCCACAATCATTTTCAATTCCAACCATACACAGGATATTTCGATCCCCTGCAGCAAGATAAGTACCGATGATAATAATGTATATTATGAAATTGAGAACAAGCTTTATACCAATGTTTCAGAGGCACCAATAATGGATGCACCCAATCAGTATTGTATAGAGGGTGGATTGATTTATATGGTAAAGCAGGAAAATGTCGAAAGCCCAAGGCCTTTTACAATCTACTATATCTCATCAAGCACCTTTTACGGAACCCCAATAGAGGATCTTTTAGGCAGTTATACAGAGCTGGGGCAAATCTGCTCTGATGGTCAATATATATACGCATCATACGCGTTCTATGGTGAAAAGGAGATTGTGGTGTGGGAATTATAGTGATGATGTAATTTTCATATGTTTTTTATTTAATTATCTTGATATCATATCTGGATGCATGTCTAAGATAATAATATTGATACCCTATTAAAAAAGCAGCATTCTATGAGGCTCTACTCTTAGTAATAAATAATCTGATAATCTCAATCAAAGAACCCGATAATTACAATCATATCGGTATGTTCCATCCCAGATTTCTTGATCTTTTTTGTTAAATTCTTCATTTCATCAATATATTTTTTTTCGACTCTGTTCTTTTTGAAATGTTCTATTCCCTGCTCGCAAAACTCATCTGCATTAGCTTTTGTGACACTTTTTTTTATTTTGAGTCGATATTGAAGTTTTTTCTTTGGTGCTAATCTAGATACCAGTGTGGACCAGTAATCCATAGTTTGATAGATTTCAAATTTGCCAACAGAATTCATGGCCTCTTGCCATATTTTATCGTATAATTTACCGATCTCATTGGTATTTGGCAGTGGTTCAACAATGACCATTTTTTTTGATACTCTCTTCATCTCTTTTAGCACATCTATATGCTTCTTTGGGTCGATCTCATGCATTGAGAAAAAAGCAAGAGAAAAATCATAACTATCGTCTTTAAATGGTAAAAAACTAGCATCACAGATATGTACAGGAATTCCTAACAATTTGCTGTGAACCTGACAATCTGGGTTAATATCTACACCCACTACTTTCAGTTTCTTATTAAGCATCTCTTTCGATGATATGGCCCTTGTTCCCACACCTATATCCAATGCATTTTGCCCGCCTTTTATCTTCAGTTCCTTCCATATCAAAGAGAATATCTCGTTGTAATCGGATATTTTTTTTATAATTTGCTTTTCCATTATACAAAGCCCCTTCAATGTTCGCCAATAGTAAATTATCTATCAAACAAGGCTCGCGCCCGTAATTTACCCTTCTTAACTTCCATCAACCTACAAATCATTATGAGCATCCACAACATTGATCAACCCGTAACCATAATAATTATCATGAGGCGTGTTCTGTCCTGGACATTTCTCTGCAGTATCCATAAAGACGTTCTTAAATTGAATAATTTCATCTGAATCTCCATTCATGTAATCTGGATGTGCATCCAACAATAGGACTATTCCACCTGCCACAAAGGCCGTAGCCTGGGATGTTCCATTTACAATTGCGTATCCGTCCTCAAGATATGTGGATGTGATCTCTATTCCAGGTGCCACGAGCTCGGGTTTTCTATTGGGATCGAACCGGGGAAGTCTAAAGGGAAAAACGTTGCCATCGTTGTCGCCAATGGAGCTGAACGACGCGATATTCTTGTTCTTGTCTATTGCTCCAACTGCTATGACCTCGTTCACGGTTGCAGGACTGGAGACATCCCCGTCGTCGCTTTCTCCATCATTTCCTGCCGCAGCCACCACGAACACCCCTTCATCTATGACATCCTCACAGGCATTTGCACTCTGATCGCCCAGGTTGAGGAATCTGGCCCTTCCCCCCAATGACAGACATATGACATTGGCCCCTGAATCTGCACAGAAATGAATACCGTCGGCGACATCTGAGTCAGAACCGCTCCCCTCCGCAGATATTGCCTTGACAACCACCATGTTCACCTTGGGGGCTATACCATTTATAACACCTGATGCAGCGATTATGCC
>CP070751.1:1430100-1439232 GCA_020348445.1 Thermoplasmata archaeon | reverse complement strand
TCTGATTTATCCCATATAACTCGTAGAATTAAAATACCCTGCTCTGGGTATTCATATTCAACAATCTCAAAATCTGCGAACTTTTTTCCTGATGGTCCATTAATCTGGACTTCATAATCAGCAATATCATATATACCGAAAGTATCAGTAATTGTCACGTCTAAAGCCGGTTTTTCTCCAATAGTAATAGGATTCGAAAAATCTATAGATATTGACTTAGTATTAATTGTCATATGAGATGGATGTTCAGTGCTGTTATATAGGACTGTTACTTCCGCTGGCGGTTGAGGATTAGGAAATACAGCCATTATCCCTATTCCAATATAATCCCCCAAATGGAAGTCTTTCAAGTTATTATCAAGTTCCTCTACCGGAATCACAACGCTAAATTCAAATGGCTCGTTATATACGAATTGAGCTCCAGTGCCATATCCAATACCATCCCCACTTCCTGAAGATGTATATTTCATTATAGATAAAGTAAAAGATATGTACCTTGGTTTATTGCATACAGCCCAAATTGTAATTTGGACATCTTCTTCAATAGAAATATTAAGGTTAAGTGGATTAGAATACCAATAATAAACATCATATGGGGGAACATATTTGGGATAATAGATTTGAAACTCATCATTCGTTGATGTTGGGGGTATTGTTACTAGATTGTTCGAAGATTTTGATAGGTTGGTAGGCCCAACAATTTCTCCTTCCCCCGAAATATATAGGTTAATCCTATTAGATTGACTAGACATTGTATTAAGGTCCATAAATGGAAGGTTAAGTGATATTAGCCCGACCAGTAATACTATAATATTATTCAAATATTCACGATCCATCAATATTATTGGCCAATATATATTTTTTCCTCCTAGGAGGGGTGCCGTGAGTTGTGATAGATATATTTCTCCACTATCTATCAACTTTCATCATGAATTATTTTATACAACCTTATATATATGAGTTTTTCGATTAATACTATACATTTTATTAGGGAGATGCCTTGGGAGATGCCTGTATATAACCCCATGGGGGTGGATTCATTGAATCGGATGTCTTTTGTCCTTGATACACTCCATTCTTATAATGCTCTGTAAGAACTGAACACCAAAGTGTAAATTTAAAAGTTTCTCCCGTCCGATGAACTGGAACTGTGCAGTAGAAAAGCGGATCTGCTTCATACCCAGTTGGAGGATTGTGGGACCCACTTTCTAATGTATATTTATCCACAACAGTTGCTGTTTTATCGGTCAAAGTTTTACCAAAAGCACTGGCTACTCGTAAATTAAAAGTGGCTGTACATCTATATTCATATAAACCTGGTTCATCCACAACAGGGCCTAAATCTCTATGATCCGAGACCGCCCAATCAGCACAAGGATGGATTTCGTTATTTTCATCTGTTATTAAAGGGTGTGTCTCTCCTATATACCCGTATAATTCTACAATTGCTTGTCCTTCGTCATCGATTTCGTTACCACAAAAGAAAGACCCGTCTCTGCATGTTGGTAAAGGAACAAGATCATCATCATCATCATCTCCTGGTCCTTGCTGTAAGGCTATTGAATCAAATATCTCTTCTATTTGATCCCAAGTACTCCATATAGCCTCCCAATTAATATCCAACTGTTCATCCGGCATATTATCTATATTATCCCAAAGCCATGGATATATTGGGGAATGTTCCCAACCCATTGATGGATCATAAAACCAACCAGGTTCATATGGATTCGTATAAGTCCAAGTTTCATCGTCATATTTTAGACCACAATATTTAATGTCATTATCAATGGTGACAATCTCATCAGTTACTGTTCCAAAAGCATTGTATTGATAAAAATTAACAACATTTTCATTCGAATCTGTCATTATTTTAGTTGAACTTTTGACATCTAAATGATAATAAACTGTTTTATCACTTTGTTTCATCATTACCAATTGTTCATCTTGATGAGTTGTCATATAATTGTAATGAGCTATTGTCGAGCCATTTTCATCGAATTCCATCAAGATTCTGCAGAAGTCATAGAGATAATACTTGTTTCCTTCGTAGGAGCTATTTCTTAGTAAGAGGTTCCCACTCGCCCCATAATTATACTTAATAGTTGAGTTTTGAGATTTGACCTCTATCACTCTATTTTCATAGTCATATTTATAATAAGATGTATTATTCCCATCAACCTCAACTAATTTATTACCATTATTATCGTAAGAGATCGTTATTGAACCTACCTTTATCAATCTGTGATCGTTGTCGTATGTATAATTTGTAATATTTTGGCCATTCGATTCCGATAATCTGTTACCCACTCCATTGTATGAATATTGGTAGACTTCTCCGTTAGGATATGTAACATTTAATAATTTCCCAACCATATTATGATTATAACTTGTAGTGTTTACACCATTCTCGGTCTTAGATATAAGAATTCCATTACTATAATTGTAAACACATTTATATAGAACTACTCCGGTTGAGTTTTTAGTAGTGACATTGTGTATATTACGTTCGTGGTTATATATATATATTGTATATACGCCATTTGGATAATTAATCCTTGTTATCCTCCCACCACTATCATATATTACTTCAGTAGTATTGTTCCATGGATCAGTAATATTAATAAGCCTATCCATAGCATCATAATTATAAGTCAGAACACCACCATCCGGGTCTGTTATTGTCTTCCGATTTCCAACTTCATCATATGTGTAATTAATTGTTTTATTAAATACCCCATAATCGACTTTAACTGAGACAACACGATCGAGAGCATCGTATATACAGTAAGTAATCTCTCCAAAACCGTAATCATTGACAATTTGTATTACATTTCCTTCTTTATCATACTGGAATGTAATATTATTTGTATTTGGATAAACGACTTTTGTTAACCTGTCCAACTCATCAAACTCATATGTAGTGATATTTCCATTGGCATCGGTTCTTTTCACTAAATTCCCGACCTGATCATAACGATACTGGCTTTGATTTCCTGACGGTGAGGTAATCTTTCTTACTCTATTCAACTTATCATATTCCACATGGGTTTTATGCCCATTTGCGTCTGTAATATTGACTAAATTCCCCATAGCATCGTACTCAACATTAGTTATATTGCCGATTACATTTGTTATGGCTATTATCCGATTGAGTGGATCATACTGATATTGTGTAGTCCCATTGTTGATATCTGTGCTATTTAGAACATAACCTACAGAGCTATAATCTTCTCTTATTTCATTATTTGAAGGAGTAATCGTTCTAATGTTTTGATTCAAATAATCATAAATACGTCTAGTTGACTCATCGTTAGCGTCGGTCTCATTAATTATGTTACCATTTGCATCATAAAAATTGTAGATGTTGTTGTTTGTAGCATCTGTAATTTTGCTTAACCTATCCAATTCGTCATAATAGTAGGTAGTTGTATATCCTCTGGCATTCTTGATCGTCAATAGATTTCCTTCTGCGTCATAGGTATATTCTGTGGAATTTCCAAGCGCATCAGTGACCATTATCTTCCTATTTAAAACATCATATGTATAGTTCGTCGAATAGCCTCTTCGATTGGTTTTAGAAATCAGATTACCCTTGAGATCATAGGTATAGGTCGTATAATTACCTCTTGCATCTGTAACCTTAATCAATTGATTTAATGAGTTGTATTCATAGGAAGTCGTATATCCTCTTGCATTACTAACACTTATTAGATTTCCATTTTGATCATAACTATAAGTCGTTTCGTTACCAGTTGCATCGATTATTTTTTCTATTTTACCAACGGTGTAATTGTAGGTATAATTCGTCGAATGACCATCAGCATCTGTTACACCTATGCGATTGCCCATCTCATCGTATGTATAGATTGTGTTATTCCCCAGCGCATCCGTGACTTTTATTATTCTGTCTAGATCATCATATTCATAGGAAGTGATATAGCCCCTAGAATCTGTAATATTCTTAAGTCTGTTTTTACTGTCATAAATGTTTCTAGTGACATTTCCACCTGGATCTGTAACATTTAATTGATTACCGTATGTATCATAGGAATAATTCCATGTTGCACCTCGAAAATCCTTATAGCTTATCATATTTCCAAAGCTGTCATAAGTTTTATATGATTTGTTTCCTCTCGCATCTTCTATGCTGTATAAATTATAATTTGAGTCATATGTATATTTTGTTATGTATCCTCTTTTGTTGGTGACACTATCAAGATAGGCTATATGCCATTCGTCATCATTACGGAATTTCCATCCCTGCACTAAGTTGTTACCCATCGGATCGGTTGTGGTATTCACGTAACCGTAGGTTTTTGGATTATCACCTTCAGTATAGTTAAATAAAGTATAAGTATAGGTCACATTAATCTCATCTGTAAACTCAATGACATTGAAATCGCTGTCCCATTTCTTCTTGGTGAAATTACCGGTGGAATCTTCGATTTTCAGTGGGTTACCGTAATCGTTCATGTATACCTTGGTCGTATAGCCTCTTGAATCAGTTATTTCTGTACGATGATATGTGTCATTAAGAGGATCGCTACCGCCAAATGTGTCAAGATATAAGAATTCGAACATCTTAAATAAATCATCGGCAGCCTGTGTTGTGTCGTTCCATATGGAATTGTATATTCTCCTTACCTTGTAGGTTCCATTTCCTGTGTCTGTATCGTACGAAAAGTTAAGCCTGTGATTAACTTTGTCTATAATATGGTTAAGAAGAACATTTGAATTTTGGAGTGCATTCATATTGTAAGAGTAAGATGTCATATTACCGGTAGTGTCGGTAACATTTGACAGTGTCCCATTATAGTAATTATATTTTATCTCTCTACCAAAGGGATCGGTCACATTGGAGATCTTCGTCTCGTTATTATAACTGAAATTTAGGTACATTCCCGAATCATCCTGTACCTTTGTCAGCAAGCCCGATGTGTATGTAAAGGATAATATGTTGCTGTTTTTATCTGTAATATTATACAGCATACCGGTTGATAAGAAATTATATTTTGTTCCATCCAGAAATTTAAGAACAAACGAACCGTCACCATTTTTAACGAGCTTTTCATGTTTCCCAGAAGGTGTAGAATAATCCCCACCTAAAAATCCATATACATGGACTGAACCATCCCCCTCCGTTAGCGTAACATTACCAGTTGATAAATCCTCTTGAAGGTAAATGAAATAGTTGCAAGTCCATCCTTTACCAAAATACTCTTGGTAGTAAGTGTTAGACCGTTTTTGTAAATTATACGCCCTAGTAATCTCAATATTGAAACCTCTCCCCTTAACTGAGATATCCTTTTGCGTAATGTAGAGGTTGCCATTGGCTGTATTCACCATGCCCCCTGCATAAGTATAAAAATCCTCAAATCCTGAGTTTGCTCTGGGATCCGAGGCTGGTGGTGGTGGCGGTGGTGGCCATGCTGTTGTGTTAAGCTGAATATGATGGTAGGTCATAAGTATTAAAAGAGCCACTATAACCACTGACGTTATTTTCAAGACCCTCTTTTTGGTCATTTTTCGAAAACTAGCCCCTTTATCTTCTGAATCTTCATCTCCAGACATCTAATTACCCTCCTTCCTAACTTTATTTTTCAGATGGTGTTCCTCGCATTCAAATTTATTATTCTCCGAAACACCTTCCTTTCATATCATAGTCTCTTTCGAAGTATTTAGGTCTTGTGTAAAAATTTTCACACGAACTATTTATATTAGAATAAAGGTAGTTCTAATTTCTGAGAAAATTTAACAAATTTGGCTTCGAAAATGAGCTATTTGCTTGAATTGAATTTCTCAATAAACGTTAATGAACACATTAATTATAAACATAATACAAAAATCTTAAATAAACTCAAATCAATAGAAAGAATTGTAAAAATAGACACTCGTGGAAGGGGGTATTCCTGAAAAAACCCACTGTAATGGTCATTTCAATCTGCTTATTGACAATATCGATTGTAATTGAGGTCTCTGAAAGAAGCTCATCAATTCACATATTCACTGTCGATGCCGGAGAGGACCAAACCGTTAATGAAGGCGATGTCGTTCAGTTCAATGGCTCAGCAGACTCCGATACATTCATTCCTGTTTGGCCTGTAGATATTTCCGATAACGGAGCTTATATGGCTGTCGGTTGGGACAAAAATGTGTCCTTTTTCAGCACTGCTTCCAACGTACCGATTTGGACTTATTACACAGGAGGGAGAGTGGGGGATTTAAAATTAAATAGTGATGGAGGCCGTCTTGTAATTGGTAGTTATCAAACTGTAATCTATTATGATACTATTTTTAATACGAAGCTGTGGTCTGTAAATATAGGTGATTCATTTATCAGGTTCGATTCAGATCCTGGAAATAGGTTGGATATGTCAAAGAACGGGAGATACGTTGGTGCGGCAGCAACTGGCAAAAGGGTCAAAGTCTATGATGCCTGGAGTGCCACGCCAACTGTTCCATACTGGGACTTTTATTTCAATGACTTTGTAAATATCGTCCGTTTCTCAGACGATGGAAAATACCTTGGTATGGGTGGCCATAGTGGCCAAGAATATCGACTTGGGTGGATTCCCGATAAAAGTATTAACTGGACAAAGTCTACGCCGGGTAGTTGGTTTAGTTCCTCGCTTTCATACAATGGTAGCAAAATCTCAACAGGTCAGTCTGGGGCACAGACCATCAAATTATTTGGTCCAAGCAGTAATACCCCAATTTGGGAGTGTCCACACAATGGAAGAAAGTTCGAACAGGCTATGTCCGATGACGGGAATTATTTTGTTACAACCAACCATAAGGATCTTCCCACAGGAGATTGGGATGGCTTTACCTTTTGGAATACATCAAGAGCAAGTCCTATATGGACATATATTGCAGGCAATACAACTGATGCTGTTGATATAGACAATGATGCTAATTATGTAGTAGGAGGTAGCAGGGATAAAAATGTATATTTATTCAGCAAGCTCGGCGATGGCTCCCCAGATTGGAATTTATCGGATGGTACACCCATATTTACCTATTCGACAGACGGTATTATAAATTATAATGGGGTTTCGATATCTGGTGACGGAACCTTATTTGCAGCGGGAAGCTGGGACGGCAATGTCTATTTGTTCTCAACGGTTGGAGGGCCGCATCTTGTCTGGAACTTCTCAACTAGCCAATACTTTTCAAAGTCATTGCCTTACATATACAGGTGGGATTTCAATAATTTTGAAGATTCCGATGGTGATGGTGGCTTTACTAACGATGTCGATGCCACTGGTCCGACCCCAACTCATGTTTTCGGTGATGATGGGGTATACACAGTAACCTTAACTGCGGAGGACAGTTGTGGCTGCATTGCTGTAGATACAGTTACTGTAACTGTAAACAATATCCCCCCTGAGATCGAACCCTTTGGGCCTTTTATTATGGAAGAATACTCTCCTCTATTCCTTTCTGGAAATGCAACCGATCCTGGAAGTGATGATTTAACGTTCACCTGGAATTGGAGTGATGGAACTGGCGATAATGTAATCATTTACTATAATAATGACTCAATTCCCGACCCATATCCAAGTCCGGACATTAATCCAATGGATATCACAGACTCAGTAAATCATACCTATTTCAATTACGGCATTTATAATGTTACGTTAACAGTCGAGGATGATGATGGTGGGATATCTCAATATACTACTAATGTTACAATAATTGAGGTTCTTAAAGGACCACCTACCCTTTATATTAATGTCAGCCCTGACCAAAGAGACATAATTCTCAATTGGGATCCGCCTCCAAATACCGATGTTAACCATTACTTGATATATCGTTCAACTTCTCAGACTGGATTTAATTTTAATTCTATCTGGGTGAACACCTCAAAAGACAATGAAACTGGTGAACCGGATCCGATACATCTCAGAACCATGTGGAACGATACAAATGCAGCTGTCCCAGATGATCCCAACTATAAAAAACAGTATTATTACACAATTAAAGCGGTAGACAAATTAGGAGTTATAAGAACAAACAGTAGAACTGTCGGAAAATTTACGAAAATTTTCCAGGAGGGAGTCTCAACCTTTTCTTTACCATTAGAATCCATTGATGATCTCTTCACTGACAATTTAACCTCCAGTATGAACGCAGACTACATAAAATACATGGATAATACAACCCATAACTGGGTAAAGCATAATTTTGGAGACAATAACATAAATAATACTCAAATGAAGTTAGGCGAAGGTTACGAAGTAAAATTCAGCAGCCAGTTTAACTATACATTCACAGGTTTACCAGCTACTATGATAAGCTGTGAAGATAGCGGATTTTTAGGATTTGATCCTTCTACAGATGCTAAAAATTTAACAATTCAGGTAGAACCAAACGGAGATGTAAATCTGACCTGGCAGGAACCTTCCAGTATGGGTGCGGGAGATTGGTACGAGATATACTATTCCAATGAGAGAGATGGCTTTTTTAAAACTTATGATAAGGATTATTGCCTTATCTGTCCAAAAGTATATTTTGGAAACAATACCGCAAACCATACAGGTGCTCAAGCCAAGAATCCGGGAGTTAGATTATATTATATGGTAGTCCCTTTCAATAAAAGCGGCATAAGAGGAACCAGTACTTACAGCATTGGAATCTGGACCGAGGAATATTATTCCGGGTATGACACATTTGGCATACCGTTTTTGATGAGCAGTAACCATACCGCTGATTGGTACTGTGATAACATTCCCGATACTGTTGGAATCAACTATTTTAATAACAGCAAACAGCGGTGGTACTGGCACTCTAAGGAAATGTCTGAGGGGGCATTTGATCCGACTTTGGTAATGACAGTGGGCTATCAGATATCAACCGCAGCCGATACAAAATACACTTTTGTGGGTCATTGAGTCAATATTTGGGGAACCTCAAATCATTTTTCTGTCTTAGGTTCTTTTCACCATACCTATCTAAAAAATCCTTTTCTTCCCCATTTCTTTTCTATTCAAATTCTCACGATTTATCAATTTTTTTTTCTTCTTCACCTTCCTCTGGCATTTGCCCTTCTCCAAGTTCCTTTTCTTCGGTATCCTCAACTCCCAATAATTCCTCATCAATTTCTATCTTCGAAAAATTACCTCCAGATAC
>CP070751.1:1420664-1430000 GCA_020348445.1 Thermoplasmata archaeon | reverse complement strand
AAATGGTTTCCTCCTATCGCAAATAGATCTCCATCGCCTGAGAATACAGTGACCTCCAGCTCAGGATTACCCAGTTTAAGGCCTGTTGCAAAGGGAATGGGTCTTCCATGGGTTGTATGGTAAGTATCCAGTTCAAGATACCCAGCAACCCTACCAGTGCACCCGATACCAGAAACAACACAGTTATTTTTTAAAGGGATGCCACTCTCTTCCAGAGCACTTATAAAACAGGTCATTGATATGCCCAGTCCGCAGCCGCTGCACCATATATGAGGTATCCTTCCAGGTCTGAGGTATTTATCTATTGGATGCGCTCCATAATCTCCCCATTTCCACTTCTCATGCTCCAGGTAATGAGGAGCAAATCTGTCCCTAGAGCGCTCTATATCCCATTTCTTGTCCGCGATTATATCATCTCCTTGATACCATCGAAGATCTCCTCTGGTGTGTGAATGTCACCACCCATCTTGGGCAGCAGGAGGGTTTGGGAGTTACTTGCCACACAGCGTTCCACCTCAAATGCTATTTGACCATAGTTCACTTCTGGCACAACAAAGGCTTTCACTTTTTCAGATAATTTTCTCATTCTCTTTTCAGGAAAGGGCCACACTGTAATAGGTCTAATAAGGCCGACTTTTAATTTTTCCTGCCTTGCCATTCGCACAGCCTCTATTGCACATCTTGACACGCTGCCGTAGGCCACCACGACAACATCTGCATCCTTGGTTTTTGTCTCCTCGTACTCTATTATGTCCTTGGCATTTTTCCTGATCTTATCCACTATCCTACCAACCAATTTCTCTTGGGCCTCGGCATTTATTATGGGATAGCCTCTTTCATCATGTGTAAGGCCTGTTACATGAACGCTGTAACCCTCTCCGGCACAAGCCATAGGGGGAACAAGATCGTCATCAGGGGCAAATGGAAGATATCCTTTTGGTTTGACCTTGGGCTTTCTTCTGGGATATAGTTTTATATCTTTCTTCTTAGGAATCACGACCTTTTCTGTCATATGACCAACTATCTCATCCCCGAGAACAACCACGGGTAATCTATAGTGCTCTGACAGATTAAAGGCTTTAATTGTCAGGTCAAACATTTCTTGAGGAGACGAGGGAGTTAAAGCAATTACACCCACATCGCCGTGGGTACCCCATCGGGACTGCATGACATCCCCCTGGGATACCAAAGTTGGAAGACCAGTGGAAGGTCCCCCCCTCATGATATCAACGATAACACAGGGGGTTTCGGTCATAATTCCAAGGCCGTAATTCTCCATCATCAGGGAAAAGCCAGGTCCAGATGTCGCGGTCATGGCTTTACAGCCGGCCCAGGACGCACCCAATATTGCTCCCATGGAGGCCAGTTCATCCTCCATCTGAATATAGGTTCCGCCTATCTCAGGAAGCCTCCGTGACATCCGCTCTGCGATCTCGGTTGCGGGAGTAATTGGATATCCTGCAAAGAAACGGCATCCTGCAGCAATCCCGCCCTCGGCACTTGCCTCATCGCCGTTCATGAAATGCTCGCCAGTTAAAACCTCCCTGTCCATTCTCATTTTTTACCCTCCTTTTTACCCTTTTTTTTACCTTTCTTTTTCCCCTTCTTTCCGGATTTCTTCTTGGAAGTCTTCTTCCCCTTTGCCTTTTTTGTTCCTTTGGCCTTTTTTTGCCTTTTCTTTCTTCTTTCTTTTTCTTCTTTTTCATCCAAAACAAAAATTGCAAATTCAGGGCATATGAGTTCGCACAATTCACAGTGCACGCAGTCATCAGGATTTGCAACATCAGGGGGGTGATACCCCTTGGAATTGAACTTCTCTGATTCCTCAAGGACATTTCGTGGACAGAATTCCACACAAAATCCGCATCCTTTACAACGCTCGTCTATTATGTACACCTTACCCTTTGGAGCCTCAAATTCATCGGCATCCAGAGGTTTTCTCCACATCTTCATGATTCCACCTTCTTGGCGGCTTCTTTTTCCTTTGCCTTCTTGGCTTTCTTGGCCTTTTTCTCCTTCAACCACTTCACGGTCTTGTCGATCTCGGCCTTGCTTACATTCTGAACAATTTTATCCATCTCTTTTATCTTGGATGCGAATTTCTCTCCCTCGGCAGCAGATATCCATGCAAGTTGCAGCCGGTTTTTATCGATTTCGTTTTTCTCCAAAAGATTCCAGAGTTTCTCCACCCTTCTTTGGGTGTGATGGTTGGCGTCGATGTAGTGACAATCACCTATGTGACAACCTGAGACAAGCACTGCAGCAGCTCCCTTTTCAAAGGCCCTCAAAACGAACTTCTCTGCAACCCTCCCTGAGCACATTGTCCGAATGACCCTTACATTGGGGGGATACTGCATCCTACTCACCCCTGCGAAATCAGCACCTGCATATGAGCACCAGTTGCAGCAGAATGCCACAGCTTTTTTATCTGCATCCTTTTCAGTAGCAGCATCAATCTGGGAATATATCTGGTGATCTGTGAAATGGCGCATGGTTATGGCCTCGAAGGGACACTCTGCTCCGCAGGTTCCACAGCCGGAACAAGCTGCTTCTATCACTCGAGCAGTCTTCTTTTCTTTATCCACTTCAATGGCATGGTATGGGCATACCTTGGCACATCTTCCACATCCTGTACAAATCTCGGGATTGATCCTGGAAGTGATTGCCTCAACAGTTACCTTTCCCTTTGCCATGAGTATATTTGCCCTAGATGCAGCTGCGCTGGCCTGGGTCACGCTGTCCTTTATGTCCTTTGGGCCCTCGGCACAACCGCACATGAAAACACCGGGTGTAGGGGCGTCCACAGGTCTTAGTTTCGGATGTGCTTCCATAAAGAATCCGTCACTGGTCCTTGATAATGTGAGCAGCTTCTGCACCACATCGCTGTCATGTCTTGGCTCAATACCAATGCTCAGTATAATCATATCGAATTCTCTTTCTATGATCTTTCCCATGGCAGTTTCTTCCACCTTTATTCTGAGGTTCTTTGTTTCCTTGTCCTCCTCAATTTCAGCGGGAATTCCCCTGATGAATGCCACGCCCTCCTCCTTTGCCCTCTTATAAAGGTCCTCAAAACCCTTGCCAAATGCCCTGATATCTATGTAAAACACCTCGATTTCAGTTTCGGGCCAGTGCTCCTTGATAAGCAGTGAATCCTTGATTGTGTTCATGCAGCAGACGTTGCTGCAGTACGGATTCCCCTTCTTCTGACTTCGGGAGCCAATACATTGAATGAAACCTACCTTCTTTGGAATCTTTCCATCCGAGGGTCTAATCAATCTCCCACCAGATGGGCCCCCTGCATTGATCAACCGTTCGAACTCAAGGGAGGTAATCACATTCAAATAATTTGTGTATCCGTAATCGTCAAGCACAGTTGGATCATAGGCATCAACTCCTGTTGCCACGATTATTGTGCCCACCTCGATATTTACATCCTCTGGTACCTGATCGAAATCAATTGCCTCGCGCTCGCATTTATCCCTACACTTTCCGCATGCAATTGGCTGGTAACCCAAACAGTCATCCATGTTGATCACATAACTTGAGGGAACAGCCTGTGCAAAGGGTGTGTATATGGCTTTCCTTAGAGCAAGACCTATATCAAACTCATTTGGTTTTGCCACAGGACAAACCTCTACGCAGTCACCACATGCCGTGCAGTCAGAAGTCACGTATCTTGGGGTTTTATGAATGGTAACATTGAAATTGCCGATGTAGCCTGTTATACTCGTTACCTCGGAGTTTGTGATAAGTTCTATGTTGGGATGCCTGCCTGCCTCTGCCATCTTTGGTGCGAGAATGCAGATGGAGCAGTCCATAGTTGGAAAAGTCTTGTCAATCTGCGCCATCTTCCCCCCTATGCTGGGCTCCTTTTCCACGAGATATACCTTATATCCTGCATCAGCCAAATCCAAGGCAGCCTGAATACCTGCAACTCCTGCACCCATGATCAAGGTTCGCCTTATCACAGGCACCTCAGTTTCCACCTGCGGCTCCAGAAGCTTGGCCTTGGCCACAGCCATGGTAACAAGGTCCTTTGCCTTCTCTGTTGCTGCCTTTCTATCATGAAGATGAACCCAGGAGCAATGCTCCCTTATATTGGCCATCTCGAAATTGTATTTATTCAGACCAGCGGCTTCGCATGTTGACCTGAATGTTGGTTCATGCAATCTCGGAGTACAAGATGCAACAACAATCTTATCCAGATGATGCTCCTTTATGTCGTTCTTAATCTCCTCCTGGCCAGGCTCAGAGCAAGTATACCTGTTGTGTTTTGAGAGCACTACACAGTCCAAATCCTCTGCAAATTTAGCCACCTCCTCGCAATCAACTGAGCCGGCGATATTCAACCCGCAGTGGCAAACATAAACGCCTACTCTCGGTTTCCTTCGAGTGATCTTGTTTTCATTTGAACTTTCTTTTTCAGTTTTACTTTCTACTGCTGCTTCTTCCATGCTCTCATCTCCTTTTATCCAACAGGCCCAAAGATCTTGCGCAAAGGAGGGTCAAATCCTCTATATCCATGTTCATTTGGGGAGTTACATGTTCATTTGTGGTGTAACATCTCAGATGTATCCTGCACTTGGGACAGGTTGTAATAATAGCCTCTGCATCAACATCTTTTGCCATCATGAGCTTGTTGAATCTCATTTTTTTAGAAAAATCATCGCAATTTATCCAGGCAGATACACCGCAGCACGGTGATTTGTGTCTGTTTTTCTCCATCTCAACAAATTCCACACCTGGCAGTGCATCGAGAACCTTACGGGGTGCATCGTACTCCCCAGCAAATCTACCCAATCTGCAGGGATCATGATATGTTACCTTCATATTCTTGGTAGCTTTGAATTTTAAAACTTCATTTTCGATTTTATCTGCAAGAAATTGTGAGATGTGAATAACTTCTGCATCTAGATTGTAATCATTTTTAAGGGTATAATAACCCTCAGCACAGGTTGTTACGATCCTGTCTACTTTTGCATCTTCTATAGCCTTCTTATTCTGCTCTCGCAGGTCCTCAAAGGTCTTCCTTTGCCCCAGCCAGAGCATGTCATGACCGCAGCATTTCTCATTTGGAAGAACTACAGGTGAAATACCAAAGAAATTGAGTAAGCGAAGTGCCGCATCTGAAATATCGGTTCCCTTGTCGTAATCAGAAAATATGGTTTTGTGATATGGAGCGCAGCCAATCCATAAGAGATACTCGCCATCATTATTGGAGATCTTCATGTCCTTTGTTATCCATTCCAATCTGTTCTGTGTGAGGTTAGTATTAGTCATGATTCTAGATACAGCGTGAGGGACACCGCAGTGAGATTCACAGCCTTCGTTACCTATTGGTTGTGCCTCCGATCTTATCGCTCTGATGAATTCAGGCAATTGCACATCTGACATGCACACATCATTGCAGATATTGCAGGTGAGGCAGTCCCATATATTTTTATCTGAAAGCAAATCCCCCTCGAAATCAAGGAGCGCCTTTTTTACCAGCAACCTAGGTGAAAAACCAGGGTAGTAAATCGAGACCGGACAGGCACTTGTACATTTTCCGCATTCCAGACAATAGTATGCCTTTGTATCTTTAAATGCAGACTTAATGCTCTCCTTCACGTTTTTGCCTCCGCAGTTTCTGCGAACATGGGATTTGGGCCCATCTTCTGCACATTTTCTGTGAAATCTGTCATTACCTCTGAAAATCTCTGACCCTCAGAGGCCGATACCCACTCAAGGCGCAGCCTCTCAGAACCAATACCGAGGGTAGAAAGAAGCTCCTTTGCCTGTTTCACCATTATCTCGGCATTTTTATTGCCAAATTTATAGTGACAATCTCCTATGTGACATCCCGTTATCAATACACCATCAGCGCCGTTTTCAAAGGCAGAAAGAACGAAGATCGGTTCCACGCGACCCGAGCACATAACCCTGATTATTCTGACATTGGGTGGATACTGCTTCCTGGAAATTCCAGCCAGATCGGCCCCTGCATATGAGCACCAGTTGCAAGCGAATGCTAGGATTTTAGGCTGGAAATCAGGCATCACTTCCACCCCCAAATGCTTGTATCATACTGAGAATCTGGGATCTTGTAAAATGCAATGGTGTTATTGCCCCTGAAGGACACAAAACAGCACATGTTCCACAACCTTTGCAGAGTGCCTCATTGATTTGACTTACTGCTTTTTCTTCCTCTATGGAGGTTAAGTCTGGAGCTCCGAATTCGCATACCTCTGTGCAAGTTCCACACCCCCAGCAGAGCCCTTCATCAACTTTGGCAACTGCAGCTTCTACCTCACTTGTATTTTTAGAAAGCAATGCAATGGCCTGGGAGGCAGCCCCGCTTGCCTGGGCAATTGTATCTTGGAGATTCTTGGGGGCTTGTGCGCATCCACATAGGAATATCCCCTCGGTATTTGTTTGAAGTGGAGCTAATTTTGGATGCTGCTCCAAAAAGAAACCATCTTCCCCTCTTGGTATCTTGAGCATATCCTGGAACCTCTCTGCATCAGAAGGAGGTGCCATGGGAACTACAAGAATTACATTGTCACAGTCAATGATTATATCTTCCTCCAATAATGTATCGTAAACCGCAAGGGCCTTGCCCTTTTTCTGTACCTTCGGGGGTCTGTCCTCATTATACCGAATAAAATTCACCCCCAAGGAAGCTGCCTTTTTGTACATCTTTTCTGCACCTTTTCCAAAGGTTCGTATGTCCCGGTAAAGAACTGTTACATGGTTCTTGTTTTCAGCAAGTTCCATTGCCTGTTTGATTGCTACTTGACAGCAGTATCTTGCACATGCGCGATTACCTTCCCTCTCCCTTGCCCCAACGCATAAAATGAATGCAATATTTTTATTTTTAATGGGATTTTTCTTCTGGGCCAATTGTTTTTCAAGCTCGTAATTTGTTATGATGTTGGGATATTGTTTGTAGGAATACCTACTTTCGGGATCATATTCTTCTGCCCCTATAGCCATCACAATTGCACCGACCTTGAATTGGTGCTTCTTTTTACTTGATTTCTTGCTCTTGGATTTTAAAGTCACCTCAAAGTTGCCAACAAATCCCTCGATATTTTCGATCTCGCAATCTGTATAAATCTGAACCCTGGATGAGTCGAGTTGTTTTAGTTTCTCCTTTAAAAATTCTGATGATTTCATGTTTGAAGGGGATAGGGTTGCTATCTCGTTCAATCTTCCACCAAGTTTGGATTTCTTCTCCACCAATATTGTGGGAATGCCCTGATTTGATATATCAAGTGCCGCGCAAATCCCTGCAATTCCTCCGCCCACAACAAGGGCCTTTTGCTCAATTGGGACTGTTTTTCGTGAAAGAGGTCTGAGATTCTGGGATTTTGCCACAGCCATTCGTAAAAGTTCCTCTGCTTTCTCTGTGGCTTTATCCTTTTCATGGCTATGAACCCAAGAGCAATGCTCTCTTATATTTGTCATCTCAAAAAGATAAGGATTCAATCCTGCTTTAGCACATGTATCCCTGAATAATGGTTCATGGGTTCTTGGGGTGCATGCAGCAACAATCACCCTGTTTAATTTACGTTTAGAAATGGCCTTCTCGATTATGGACTGGGTACTTTCAGAGCACGTGAATAGGTTGTGCTGTGCCTCCACAACATTTGGAAGATCCTTGGCGTAATCAACCACCTTTTTTACATCCACCACTCCTCCGATATTGATTCCGCAGTGGCAGACAAATATTCCAATTCTGGGTTCTCCCTCCATCTCTATTGCAGCTTTCTCGTCCTCTGATTCTTTTTGATCAATATCTTCTACCACACATTCTGCCTCGACCCTCTCCTTCACAAAAACCTGGGCCTTTGCCGAGGCTGCGGAAGCCTGTGAAACACTATCTGGAATATCCTTTGGTCCCTGGGCGCAGCCACAAATGAATATCCCAGATTTGGAGGTAAGGATGGGCTCGCCTCCCATTTCCCTTTCCCTGAAAAATCCGTTTTCGTCAAGTTCTATTCCAAGTATTTCAGCTAACTTTTTATTGGAACCAGAGGGTATTAAAGCCGATGAAAGAACAACCATATCGCTTTTAATCTCCCTGTATGTGCCCTCCTCGGTGTTCTCATATCTAATCAACTGGGATTTACTATCCGGCTCTTCTAAAATCTCTGACACCCTTCCCCTTAAGAAATTCACATTTGCCTCGTCTTTGCATCTTAAGTAATATTCCTCAAATCCCTTTCCAAATGTGCGCATGTCCATGTAGAGAATATTCTGCTCTTTGATTTTATCCTCATGTTCCCTGGCAAGCATGGCTTCTTTTATGGCATAAGTGCAGCAGACCCGTGAGCAGTAAGGGCAGTGGTTTTCATCCCTTGATCCAACACATTGAATGTATGTGATAATTCTTGGGATCTTGCCATCAGAGGGGCGGAGAATCCTCCCTTCCGTCGGTCCCGAGGCATTTAAAAGACGCTCGAATTCCAATGCAGTAACAACATTCTGATAAAGATCATATCCATATTCTTTGATTGCAGAAGGATTGAACTGGTCATATCCAGTTGCAACGATAATAGAACCCACATTGAGTTTTATTTCCTTGTCCTTTTGTTTAAAATCAACAGCCTTGCTCTTACAGTTTTTCTCGCAGAGACGACATTTACCTTTCTTAAAATATGTACAGTTCTCAGCGTCAATGGTGTATATCAGGGGAACTGCCTGCGGAAAGGGTGTGTAAATCGCCTTTCTTTGTGCCATGCCCATATCAAATTCACTGGGTATCTTCTTTGGGCATTTCTCTGCACAAACACCGCATCCTGTGCATTTTTTTTCATCTACAAAACGTGCATGTTTTATGACCTTGACCTTGAAGTTTCCCTCCTTGCCCTTGCATTCCACAACCTCGGAATTGACCAGAACTTCGATATTGGGATGCCTTTGAACCTCCACGAGTTTTGGTGATAGGATGCACATTGCACAATCATTTGTCGGGAATGTTTTATCAAGTTGTGCCATTCTCCCCCCTAGAGAGGGTGTTTTTTCCACGAGATAAACATGGACAGAGGCATTGGCAAGATCAAGTGCAGCCTGAACTCCCGCAATTCCCCCACCTATCACCACGACAGAATCACTCAAGTTGCTGCCTCCTTTCCGTACTCATAACCTTTATTGAATGCGCTCTCATTTAATGTCTCAGTACCTTTTGGAACTGAGGACAATATAGCATTTTTCATAGCATCGTAGCTCACAGCTTCTGTAACCGCTGTAAAGAATCCCAGCATCACAATATTTGCCACGATTTTCCTGCCCAGCTCCTCTGCCAATCTTGTGGCAGGAATCTTAAACACCTTCCACTTGTTTTTTTCG
>CP070751.1:1410971-1420564 GCA_020348445.1 Thermoplasmata archaeon | reverse complement strand
TCATTGTACGTGTGTGGGTATTCGCTTTCCCCGTATTCACCGAAGCTATAATCGGGTGCTCCAGGGTCCCCTGGTCCGTCATAGATTCCGTCGCCGTCTGCATCCCATCTGAACCTGTAGTTGCCATGTTCATCTTCGGGTTCGATTTGGGCATCTAGGGTGACAGGCAGTCCTTCCCACTCAGGATCGAATACGGGAATTCCCTGTCCATAGGGTCCCAATGCATCCACAGTGTCAGGTGATCTTGTTGATTGAGCTTCTATATTCTCGGTTATAGGTACTTCTTCTTCTTTTAGTTCTTCTCCTAGGTGTGTCTCGACATTATCCATTGGTGCCATGCTCGGGCCTAATTGAGTATTGTCGCCTAGTGCGTCTGTAAATGTAATATCCATGCTCTCTTGTGCGCTAATAGGTGCATCTCCTATTCCGCCTGCTTCCAATTCTGACTCACTTTCTACCTCTTCCCTTACCATGGGTATGCCCGACTCTTCGCTCACGTTCGAGCTGAACGTCTCGACAGCCGCGCCAAATACCCCTGCGACCATAACAAATACGGTCAAAAGGGAAAGAAGCAGTCTTCCCAAGTTTTCTTTTCGCATTTTCGTTTCTCCCTCCATTGGGATTCACCTGGGAAAAGAGAGCTTAGTTAAAGGTCCGAGAAGGAAATGCGGACGTACAGCATATTAGCTCATTACTGTTGCTAAAAATGCCGTCTTCCGGCATTGGTTCCTTTCTCGGACCTCGTTTCCTCCCTCCCCAGGGCTTTTTATGAGGTATTTCACAGGACCGCGCGCACGAAAAAAATTGTGCCGACAAGTCTTTCATAGCGCCCCTCCTTGGCGCTCCTAGCCACTATAGGCATTTACTCTATTGGTTACACCATATTTAAACTTTATCCTAAACTTCAAATTTTTTAGAGTGCGAAAAAATCCCTTTTTTCATGTATCTGGCTATTGAAAAACTTGAGCATCTATTTGAATCAACAAGCAAATCTATTATTAATATGTCAAATCTTAAAAAATTACTTCACAAAAAAGTAACCCAATTGTAAGGGTAAACTGTACATAATTAACATTTCAATAATATCATTATATTCTATGGATCATCCAACATCAATATACATCCCGTAAAACGGAGTTCATCACCGGATTTTTATGAAAAAGGCAAATTTTGCCCCCAATTTGCCATTATTTTTAAACAATTAATTTTATTTAGGCGTAAGACATTCATCGCCAATCGGGCATAGAGGAGTTGCAATGACAAAGACCGCGGAGATCATCAAGAAGGTTTGCCTCGTGGGAACGGGAGGAGTAGGCAAAACCAGCTTGATAAAGAGATTCATACTGGACATATTCGATGACAAATACCTAAAGACACTTGGTACAAAGGTCAGCAAGAAGGAACTCACCTTGGATTACCCTGAAAAGGACCTTAAAGTGAACCTCACAATGTTGATATGGGACATAATGGGTCAGGAGACATTTCGTGCCCTTTTACAGGATTCTTACTTCTATGGAGCAGGTGGTTGTCTTGCTGTATGCGATGTCACAAGACCAGAGACCCTAAATGCCCTTGACGAGTGGGTTGGCTCCCTGGCCAGGATAGCCGGGGATGTGCCCTTGATATTTCTCGCCAACAAAAGCGACCTTACAGACAGTATCAAGGTAGAAGAGGATATTTTAAAGGAGTATGCAGAAAAACACGAAGCCCCGTACCTCTACACAAGCGCAAGGACAGGTTCCAATGTGGAGGAGGCCTTTTTAAAACTAGGAAAATGGATGACCTCTGATATTATTTGAATTTTTCTCTCCAATTGGATTAGTTGGCATCAAGAACATCAATTATTTCCAGGGAAAAATCCTTTGCTACAATCGAATGTGTAAGATAGCCTAAGGATATAATGTCTGCGTAGACTGCATATTTCTCAATGTTTTCAGGGGTAATTCCTCCCGATATTTCCACGATAACATCGGGATTTGCCTTTTTGATCATAAGAAAGGCATCTTCTGCCTCTTTTGGGCTCATATTATCCAGCATCACTATATCAGCACCAGCCAAAACCGCCCGTTTGGCATCTTCTTGACTCTCTACCTCTATTTCCACCTTCTCTCCAGAGCGTGCATATTCTGATGTTTTTGCCCGTTTTACAGCCTCTTCGATTCCAGATAAGAGTTTCAAATGGTTATCTTTTATTAAAAATGCATCATCAAGGCGCATTCTGTGGGGGAAGCCCCCGCCAAGTTCAACTGCCTTTTTTTCAAATATCCTGAATCCCGGGGTGGTTTTTCTTGTGGCTGCAATTTGCACATTTGAATTGATTTTCCTGCACTTTTCCACAAGTTTCCCTGTTTCTGTTGCTATCCCGCTCATTCTTCCAAGGAAATTGAGGGCAAGTCTCTCTCCTGCGAGAATATCCTTTGCATTTCCTTTGATAGTAAGCACAATATCCCCCATTATAGCCCGATCCCCGTCTGAAACCTCCGATTTAACATCCAATCCAAGATAGGAGAATATCTCCTGCGCCTCTAAAAGACCCGCGATTACACAATCCTCTTTTGCTATGATTTGACCTTTTGCCTTTTCATCTGAAAGAAGGGCCTCTGACGTTATATCAGAATCCATTATATCCTCAGCTAGATAATATGCAACATCCATTTTCTCACCCTCTCGGATGTGAAGTGCAAAGGGTATATAAGGATTTATTGGGAAAATTCCAAAAGTGGTCCTTCTGATTCCTCTTCTTCCTCAGGCTCCTCAGATTCTAAAGTTTCACCGGCTTTTTTTGTTTCTGCTTTTTCCGCCATTTCCTCCCTTTCTACCCCTCCCAATTCCTGTTTTTTATACTGCATTCTATCTATTTTTT
This sequence comes from Thermoplasmata archaeon, assembly GCA_020348445.1. Classification (GTDB taxonomy): domain Archaea; phylum Thermoplasmatota; class Thermoplasmata. The sequence goes on along the minus strand of CP070751.1, from coordinate 1,417,701 downwards.
CTGAAAATTGTTGGAATCGCTTAAGTCTATTAACTTGCCTTTTAACCCTGCCAAGGTAAATCAGAACCGCCACGATAATGATTATGAGAATCAGGATAATCCACCATAATGGGATGGGGAGAAGATCTTCTTCCTCTTCTTTTTCTGCGGCGGAAACAGACAGCTCATTTACCTCGCTTACCACGATGTGGTCTTCACCATCATCGATTTCAAAGTAATATGAATGGGTTCTGGCACCAAGTCCCATCTCAATTGAGTATATTGCTCCTGTAACAGCATCCCCGCCAATCTTTGTCATTTCATACTCTCTTCCATTTATTACGAGCTTAACTGCACCTGGATCACCATCCGGATCCTTGTACGCCAATGTAAAAGTGTATCTGTCTTTGCTATCCCCTGTTTCTGGTGAAACCTTTGAATCAGATAATTCTGGTGCATCATTTACATTCTCTACTGTGATATAAAACGATTGTGTGGTAGAAGCACCATGGTTGTCAGTGACCTTTAAAACAACCTGATGTGTGCCCACCTGGGAATCTGCGGGCACCCAGGATATGATATTTGTGAGGGCATCGATATCCATTCCCACTGGTGCTGTTGTCAGATTATAGGTCAAGGTATCGCCGAAATCATCATCCTGCGCATTGACATGATAGTAGTATTGGGCTTCCTCGACTGCAGTTGTAATTGGTCCTGAGATGATGATGGGAACATCATTTACGTTCGCGACATTAATATTGAACGAGAGGGTATCTGAAGTGCCTATTTTATCATATACCATAACGGTAACGGGATTATCACCAACCTGGGCATATGTTGGTGTCCAATTGATTATTCCTGTTGTGGAGTTTATCTGCATACCTTGGGGATAAATCGCCAATTCAAACCTCAACATCGTATCTGCTGGGTCTTGGTCCTCTGCCTGGATTTGATAGGTGTATAATACTTCCTCTATGGCTTGGGTAGCTGGTGTGGGGATGATCACGGGGGGGTCATTTACATCACTTACAGTAATTGTGAAAGTCTGCTGCGCATAACCACCGTTTCCATCTACAACGCCAATTGCGATTGAGTGCGTACCAACCTGGGCGTTTGTGGGAGTCCAAGTAATGATCCCAGTAGCACTCTCAATTGTCATACCATTTGGGTAGTTCACCAAGCTATAGGTCAAAATGTCGCCATCGATGTCATATACCTCGACTTCATAGAAATACTCTGTTTCCTCGGTGGCAATTGTAACTGGTTGCGAAATGAATTCTGGCTGATCATTCACATTTGCTACAGTTATTGTGAATGATTGAGTATCCCTTCCACTGTTTCCATCAAATACCTCCACTGTGACAGAGTTTCCTCCCACCTGGGTACTATTTGGTATCCAGGATATAACACCTGTTGCCGGATCAATCGTCATCCCCTGGGGAAATGCAGTGAGACTGAAGGTCAAGGTATCATCATCCACATCAGTTGCCTCCACATCGTATGTATAGAGGGTATTTTGAGTAGCCGTTGTAATGGAACCTGATATTATAGTAGGGGGATCATTTGTATTGGATACTGTAATATTGAACGTCTGTGTAACTATGCCTCCATTTCCATCACTGACCATCACATTAACAGAATTTACTCCTACATCGGAATTAGTGGGTGTCCATGTGATCAGGCCAGTGGCACTATCAATGGTCATTCCTGCAGGATACGTACTCAGGTTATAGTTCAATGAATCACCATCGATATCTGATGCTTCAACATCATAGATGTATTGTATATCTTCGGTGGCTGCGGTAATTGGTGTGGAGGTTATGGATGGAGCATCGTTTGTGTTGGATACAGTGATTGTGAAGGATTGGGTGTCGTTGCTTCCGCTTTCATCAGAAACCACCAAGAATACGGGATTTACCCCCACCTGAGCGTTTGTGGGGATCCATTCAATCAGACCAGTTGCAATGTTGATGGTCATCCCATCGGGGTATGCGGTTAGACTGAAGGTCAAAGTATCGCCGACATCCACATCGTCTGCCTCGACATCATATGAATATGTTAAATCCTCAGTTGCCGTTAAAATAGGGGTCGAGGTTATGGTTGGTGGGTCATTGACATTTGAAACTGTGATTGCAAAGGTTTGTGTATCAGAACCTCCTTTTCCATCCATAACCATGACTGCAACGTTGTTTATACCAACTTGATCATTAATTGGAGTCCATGTGATCAGGCCTGCTGCATCAATCGTCATCCCATTTGGATATGTGGATAAACTGAAGCTCAGCATATCGTTATCAGGATCCAAGGCATTGACATCGTAAGCATATTCTGTGTCCTCAATTGCAGTTGTTGGTGGAGTGGAGGTTATTGATGGTGGATCATTTACATTAGATACAGTAATTGTGAATATTTGATTGTCAGTGCTTCCGTTTTCATCCATAACTACAACAGTTACTGGATTTGTCCCTACCTGATTATTTGTAGGTGTCCATTCAATAAGGCCCGAGACTGCGTCAATGCTCATCCCTGTGGGGTATTCTGTAAGACTAAAGGTGAGGGTATCACCAACATCAATGTCAGTTGCATCCACATCATATGTGTACAGTTCATCCTCTGTTGCCGTGGTTATAGGGGTAGATATGATTGTTGGGGCATCATTTACGTTTTCCACGAAAATGGTGAAGGTTTGGGTATCTGAACCTCCGTTTCCGTCCAAGACTTGGACAACCACGTTGTTTGCGCCAACCTGTTCGTTAGTGGGGGTCCATTGGATCAAGCCGATCATGCTGTTGATTGTCATCCCATTTGGATTTATTGTTAAACTGAAGCTAAGTATGTCGCTGTCAGGATCCAATGCCTCGACATAATAAATATATTCAGTATCCTCGATTGCAGCCGTTGGGGCTATGGAGGAAATAGTTGGCGGATCATTTATATCTGCAACTGATATTGAGTAAGATTGCGTATCTGTTTTACCTTCTGAATCTGAAACCAAAATGGTAATGCTGTTTGAGCCGACATGATCATCTGTGGGTGTCCATGTTATAAGACCATTGGTAGAGTTGATTTCCATCCCTGTTGGATAGGATGTTAGACTGTAAGTCAAGGTATCGCCAACGTCAATATCGCTTGCGTCCACATCATATGTATACAGAACATCATCAGTTGCAGTTGTAATTGGTGTGGACGTTATAGTTGGTGGATCATTTGTATTCAAAACCGTGACAGTGAAGCCTTGGGTATCTGTTCCTCCAATTCCATCCAAAACCTGAACCACCACACTGTGGGCACCGACTTGAGAATTTATTGGTGTCCAGGAGATCAAACCCGAGGGACCATCAATGGCCATTCCAGTTGGATAGGTGGTGAGACTGTACGTTAAGGTATCATCATCCGGGTCTTGTGCCTCAACATCATAGTTGTAAAGAATATCCTCAGTTGCCGCTGTAATTGGTACAGAATATATATCTGGAGGATTGTTAGTGTTTGATACTGTGATTGTGAAGGATTGAGTGTCCGTGCTTCCGTTCTCATCAGATACCATCAAAGTCACAGGATTTGCCCCCACCTGAGCATTTGTAGGAGTCCATTCAATAAGACCTGTAGTCGCGTTGATCGTCATACCCATTGGATAGGCGGTAAGGCCGAATGTCAGATTATCACCAACATCAACATCAGTTACCTCGACATCATAGACATACAGCTCATCCTCTGTTGCAGTGGTTATTGGAGTAGATGTAATTGTAGGGGCGTCATTTGCATTTTCCACGAAAATTGTGAAGGATTGGGTGCCGGTTCCTCCTTTGCCATCAGAGACAAGAATATAAACATTATTGGCTCCAACTTGTGAATTAGTAGGTGTCCACGTTATCAGGCCTGTGGTTGTATTGATTGTCATCCCAGCAGGATATGTGTTCAGACTAAACGTCAATGTATCGCTGTCAGGATCATATGCTTCGACATCATAGGTATATTGTACATCCTCTGTTGCTGTAGTTTGAGGTGCCGAGATTACAGTTGGAGCATCGTTCGTATTTGATACTGTGATAATAAATGATTGAGTGTCATTTGCTCCATTTCCATCCATAACGAGAGCAGTCACTCCATTGGCTCCGATTTGATCATTTGTAGGTGTCCACTGGATCATTCCTGTAGCCGAATCGATCGTCATGCCCAGTGGGTATGCTGTTAGGCTGTAAGTCAAGGTGTCGCCACTATCGACGTCATTTGCCTCGACATCGTAGATGTACAGCGAATCCTCGACTGCTGTGGTAATAGGAGTTGAAGTTATTGTGGGTGCATCATTCGCATTTACCACTGATATAATGAAGGATTGTGTATCAGTCCCCGCTTTTCCATCTGAGACGATGATATACACATTGTTGTTCCCAACTTGAGAATTGGAGGGTGTCCATGTGATCAGGCCGGTGGCATTATCGATGGTCATACCTGCAGGATACGTGCTCAGGCTATAGTTCAAAAAATCACCGTCGATATCTGATGCGTCTACATCATAGGTGTATTGTATATCTTCGGTGGCTGCGGTAATTGGTATGGAGGTGATTGTTGGCGGGTCATTTACATTTGTAACTGTGATCGTGAACTGTTGAGTAGCTGTGCTTCCATTTTCATCAGAAACCACAACAGTAACAGAATTCACTCCAACTTGAGCATTTGTTGGTGTCCATTCAACAAGGCCTGAGGTCGTGTCTATGGTCATCCCCGTGGGGAATGCAGTTAGGCTGAAGGTTAGGGTATCTCCCACATCCACATCTTGTGCCTCTACATCGTATACGTAGAGCTCATCCTCTGTTGCAGTTGTAATTGGAGTGGAAGTTATTGTTGGAGCATCATTTGCGTTTTTTACTGAAATTTCGAAGGATTGCGTATCTGTTCCTCCGTTTCCGTCAGAGACCAAAACAACTACACTGTATACTCCCACTTGGGAATTCGTGGGGGTCCATGTAATAAGACCCGAGGAATCATCAATCACCATCCCAGCAGGGTATGTGGTTAGACTAAAGGTCAATGTGTCACCGTCGATATCTGATACGTCGACATCATAATTATATTGCACATCCTCGGTTGCATCGGTAAAAGGTGTGGAGATGATCATTGGGGGATCGTTTACATTGTTCACTGTTACGCTGAATGATTGTGATTCAGAACCTCCCTCCCCATCGGAAACTGTTACAATTACACTGTTTGCGCCCACTTGAGAATTAGTGGGTGTCCATATGATCAATCCCGTGGTTGAATTGATTGTCATCCCCAAGGGATAGGAAAATAGACTGTAGGTCAACGTACCACCATCACTGTCAATAGCCTCGACATCATAGGTATATGGTACCTCCTCAGTGGCTGTTATTATCGGAGTTGACAAGATAGTCGGAGGCATGTTGGCCACTGTGGTAAATGACCATGGATTTGGAATGCCTCCTGCAACGAGGTTGTTACCTGCCATGTCTTTTGCGCTTATAATCTGGAATGTATAGTCAGTTGACTTGTCAAAGTCGTCATGCGAAAATGTGGCAACTGTATGTCCTGCACTCCAGACAAAGGACCACCCACCTGGATCTGGTGTACATAAATAGGCAACACTTGCAGTACTTATTATTTCGCTAAATGAAACAACCACATCTGCGGTCAAAGCAATATCTACTGCGACGTCTTGCGGAGATGTCAAAATTATCGTAGGCGAGGTGGTGTCAGTGGTTGTGAAGGTCCATGGATTGGGTACGCTGCCTTGCGCAAGATGGTTACCAGCAACATCCTTGGCATTGGCAATTAGGAATGTGTATGCAGTTGAGTCGATAAATGCATTGTGTGAGAATGTGGCCACGGTATCACCGCTGCTCCAAACAACAGACCAACCACCAGGATCAGGGAAGCAGCTGTATGTCATAGATGAAGTGTTCATTGCCTCGCTGAATGTGACTACCACATTCTGTGTAAGTCCGATATTTGCTGATCCATTTGAAGGCGAGGTTGCCGTAATCGACGGTGCTATACTGTCAATTGTTGTGAACATCCATGGATTTGGCACGGCTCCAGATGTAAGGTCATTGCCAATAAGGTCTTTTCCATTTGTAATTTGGAAGGTGTAGGTGGTATAGGCATCAAAGGGATTATGCGTGAATGTTGCAACAGTATCACCACTGCTCCAGGATACAAACCAACCTCCTGGATTTGGTGAGCATATGTAATTGACTGAGGAGATGTTCATTGCTTCGCTAAATGTCACGATAATGTTTGCTGATTGCGCAATATTTATGCTGCCATCTGCGGGAGTCGTGGAGATAATAATGGGTCCTTGCACATCTTCAGTTGTGAAGGTCCATGGATTTGGCGCAGCACCTGCAGCTAAATCATTTCCTGCCAAATCCTTTGCTCCAGTGATTTCGAATATATATGTTGTGGTGCTCGCAAAGGGATTATGTGAATAGGTTGCTATTGTATTGCCTCCACTCCATACAATGCTCCATCCATTAGGGTCAGGAGTGCATGTGAAGGTTACAGAGGAGGTATTCATTTCCTCGCTAAAGGTCACCACAATATTTGTAGTTATTAAAACATCGATGGTCCCGTTCGATGGTGTGGTCGAGGTAATCTCCGGCTCTACAACATCTTCGGTGGTAAACGACCAGGGGTTAGGTAATGCCCCTGCAACCAAGTCGTTTCCTGCCACATCTTTTCCACCGGTTATTTCGAATGTGTAAGTTGTCGTGCTATTGAAGTCATTATGTGAATA
>CP070751.1:1401098-1410871 GCA_020348445.1 Thermoplasmata archaeon | reverse complement strand
TGCCTGTTCCGAAGGAATTTCACAGAAGCCAGGCAAAGAACCGATGGTTATGTGGTGGTAATCGAAGCAGTAAGTCGGAATCTAACATAGGCTTTGATTTATGTTCTTTTGCTCTCGGCGTCCATCCGTATCGCAGGACTCCTAAGAACGCTACGATATGGGCTACTGCAAATTCCTGGCCCCTGGTGGGCAAGTTACTCTGGAATGAGAAGATAAAGTCTTATCTTCCGGCGTCACAGATATATGATATTAACTGGCATAATAAAAACGCCGAGATACCTTCTGAGCTGCGTTTGGTAAACGGTAACAAAATCGAGTTTAAGGCAGGGGAACAGGGACGAAAGGCTTTTGAAGGCAGGGCGATTGATGCCTACTACCAGGACGAACAGATTAAATCAGATAGTGAGGGAATCTGGCAGGAAGTACAGGCAAGACTAATGGACAAAAACGGTTTCTCTGCCCACAGTATGACACCGATTATACCGCAAGCTTGGCTCGAAGAAAGAATTGAGGGCTTGCCAGATACCGATGATGTTTTTTATGCCGACCTGAATGATAACCGAAAGAGCAGGGGCGGCTATGTTGACGATAAAGAAATCGACCTGATGATAAGCCAGTGGCCTATTGAAGTTCAGGAGACCCGGATTAAGGGATATTTTGCTGCCTTTGCAGGCGCTGTCTATAAGACTTTCAGCAGGAAAACGCACGTTATTGAGCCTTTTGAGATACCTAAAGACTGGCCCCGGTACAGGGCTATCGATTGGGGCTTCAATAATCCTTTTGTGTGCTTATGGCTGGCAAGAGACCCAGACCGCCGATGGTATGTTTATGCAGAGCATTATCAGGCAAGAGAAACACTGGCTCATCATGCCGAGAGGATTAAGCAGATAAGTGGTAACGAGAAATACCGCACAACCTGGGCCGACTGGGATGCACAGGATCGCTTCGAGTTCGAGAAACTTGGAATCCCAACAATTCCGGCCAAAAAGGATATTCACTTGGGCATCGAGGCTGTCCAGACGGCCTTGAAGGTACAAGATGACGGCAAGCCGAGATTGTTTATCTTCAAAAACTGTACTCACACTATCAAGGAAATGACCGGATTGAAGTGGAGTGAGGGCACAGAGTCCAAAGACGCTAAGGATAAGCCTTTGGAAGTAAACGACCACACCTGCGACTGTGTACGATATGCGATATACGGAATTGAAGGTAACTTTGTCTTTACGGAAAGTGAGTTGTCATAATGGATATTAAAACCTCGGAAATAGGTAAGAACATAAGCCAAAGAGAATTAAAGAGACAATGTAAAGCCGTTTGGGGCGGTGTATCGTGGCCGGGTGAACGTCCGGGCTTTGCAGTAGTGCTTGCAATGCACAGGATACCCCATTTCGACAACCACGATATTTATCTGCTCGATGAATTTGAGACGTTCGATATGCGCCAGCTTGTCCAGCAATGCGGAGTCCTTGACTTTAAGTATCAGCCTTCACGGTGGATAGGCGACAGACGCAACGATGCAGCAGACCATTTTATACAGGATATGAACAATGAGTATACAGCCAGAGACTACCCGGATACGCAGAATCTGAATGAGTACGGTCTGCCCAAAGCCGAAGAATCAGTGAATCAAAGACGGTCATTTTGCCTTTGTCCTACTCAACTATTAGATATGAAACCTCTTTATCCGTGCCTCATATATGAAATCAAATTCCTGCTGGACGAAAAACGCAGACAGCTATTCCTGAAAGACAGCAAGATTAAGAATTATATGAGAATCGAGGAAAGCGAACAGGCTACACTCGAATACGGAGCTTATCCGGCAATAGAGGCTCTGGCCTTTACAGTAATCGAAATGAGACGATTTGGTCAGTACAGAGACGATAATTATGATGAGTCTAAGGATATGGAACTGGCTGAGTCTTATGCTATCAAGACTGCGTTTTGTTGATTAGAGGGCAGAAAATATCCTTAAATGTGGGATTTTTAGACAAGCATAAAACAAGTGAAAATAAAATGTGCCGTTTATGAGCCGAAACAGGGGATTTTTGGGGAAAGTAATCGGACAATTAGTCAGATTATATGTAATTCTGTTGGAAAGTATAATGCTTTGTCGGTTTCCTATATATCCGCTAAAGAGTTAGGGCCACGGAGGTATAGGAATGTTCTTAACAGGTTCTACTCGGATCGTAACCATATTACCTGATGAACCCCAATTCTCAGGCTTGGCCATATGGGCATGAATACCAATTTGGTGTATTTTACTTACACCAAAAATGGATATACTCGATACTGCCGATGTTCGCCCTTGGGAAAAACTGAGTGTCTCAGGAATATAACCTGAAAGTCTACCATCAACAGTTGGGCCAATCACAGCACCAACGACTAATTCTTGAGGCAAGTTAGACCCACTCGCTCCATTGATAGAAACAAGTGTAAAAATCAAAGAAAAAACCTTGTAATCACTTATATCAAAGCCAATCAAAGTTCCCTTCCCCCCTACACCTGAAGAGACATAGTCTATTGTGTTATATCCAAACTCATCGCTCCGAAAATGGATGTCGAACTCTACGCCTGAATCAGGGACAAGTCTCTTGCGTACGACTCTGGCCCCAGTAGAAATTCCTCCGTCCCAATCCAGAAATATAAGTTGTTCCCCTGAAAGTGTCAGAACCTGAGAGGTTTGCACCTGAGAAGGTAGGCCCTCAGCAATAGTAGTATTACGCTCATGTCGTTGGCAATTTCCGCTTATGAAAGTTATAGCTAAGACACATGTGGAGATAACTATGTTTTTCATCTTTTAGATCTCCTATGCTGCTATTAATCGCAGGATTTCCGATACACATTTTACTGAGGTACTCATGCAAGCTGCAAGTTTCATAATATCAAAATCTTATCTCTGCAACACTACTTAAATCAGAAAATTCTTGGAATTGGAAGGCGCCTATCAACTCCTCACCAGGGGACAGTTTAGAAACAAACTCAACCCAGAGAGGTCATATCAGAAGAAATAATCGCTACAACGGCCTGTGAGGGGCTTTAGATTGGAAGATGAGAGGGCACACATAAACTACAACGCTCTTCGTATAAGCCTTAAAGCCGATCCACAAGCACAGATTTTTTACAATCACTTTGAGACAACACAACACCTTTAAAAATAAATCCCTAAAAGATCGACGCAGTCTTCTGAGGTTTCATTGACGAAACTTCAAACGTCGATGCCATTTGCGACGCGAAGCGGCATCGCCTTGATGTTTGCTTACTTCTCTTTTTTTCTGTCGAGTGAGCTCTACATTCCTTCCGTCACAGTCAGGCTCAAGTGCGAAGCTCTCACCAATAAGTCTGTTGTCTTGGGTTGGGTGCAAGCCGAGCCAGATGACAGTGTTGCCATCCGAGGCCGGCATATGAAATCCTATCTTATTGTCCACGAGTTGGATTTTGTTAATTTTCTGCTTGCCGTTAAGGGGGAAAGTCCCTAACACAGACACCCGCCAATCGGATCTAGAGGGCTGCTGAACGTGCAGTATCATAGTGTCGGAAGTGGCCCCTTCACCCAGTTTGTCAGTCGTCTTGCCGGTCCACGTTCCCACGAAATCTGCGGGAGCAACGTCCGATCGGACGGAGATGGACGAGCGGGGCGTTGAGACAGCTTCAGGCGATACTTCTTCCAGTGTTTTTTCGCTTGTCGAGCGAATCCTATCATATCTGTCTTCTTTTTGTGTCGTTACTTGAACATCTTTTTCCTTTTGTGTGTCATCGAGGGGTCTTACATCTATCATAATCTCACCAACGTCAACTTTACCAGGAGCACGCTTATATAAAACAACATTACTGACCTCGAGATAAAGTCTACATTCTTCCCAACCAATGCAACCTTGAGTCGTATTAACGCCATTCTCCCAGTAAAGATTAACTTCTTTCAGCATATCCTCATCGACGCCACTCTTGTCTAACGAGGCGTTTAATACTGCCGGAAAGTTTGTTCTTACCATAATAACATCGCTGCCTTTATAGCATGGGAATTGGGCGTTGGCCTGACTCATTTCACTGCAAGCCACCTGTTTTAGTTCTATCTTGCGTTTGTTACACCCCTTGAGCTGTACGAAATGACCTACATCCATAGACACAGGAAGTTTACAGATATCAATGGGCTTATACTTTTCCTCCTCGGTCTTATTCTCTGGTCCTGTGCTTGCATAGACAACTTCAAGCATAGCCAGAGCCATCAAAATTACTCTGTAAGTATTTTTCATCTCTCTTCCCTTTCAAATATCCGAATCGTTTAATACAGAATACTACTCACTACCCCTTCCTGGAACAAGACTTCCCTCCTTGGAATATGAAATAGGACTATATCTAAGTACCATCCATGATACCTGATGTAACGGTTTTTCCGAATATAATGGTCTTTCCGCTTAGAGTCCCATATTCTGACAAAGTTGCTACCTAAACACGCCGATAGATGGTTATGAAAAGTTAAGTTTATTTCTTTATGAAAGGATATGAATTATGAGTAATGAAGAAAAACTTCAAGTTCCCGAAGAACCGCAACAGACAGCACCCGAAGAATCTCAAGAGGAAGTATGCGAAGAGCAACAATCATTCACGCCGGACGTAGCGCCTGAAGAAGTAGAACAACAACCAGAAGGAATAGAACCAGCCAAATCAGAACCAACAATAAACTAAAACTATCAATAAGTTGTACTAGCCACTACTTCATCTGACAGACGCTATCATTTTGTTCGATAGTTGTCTGTAAGCTATCGTCCAAATTTTTCTCTTTTGCTAAGGACAATGTATCCAAAAATGTTTCCATTGGTGTCTTGCCAAAACAATATTTGCCGCTATGCGTTCTTTCTTCATTATAGTATCTGATCCAATTATCCAGGTCTGATTGTAATTCGTCAAGGTTATTATAAATCTTCTTGCGGAATGCAACGGCATAAAATTCCTGCTGCATCGTCTTGTGGAACCTCTCACAAATACCATTCGTTTGTGGACTTCTGGCTTTGGTTCTACTGTGATCAATGTCCTCCAGAGTCAGATAGAGTTGGTATTCATGATGTTCACGCTTACCGCAGTATTCTGTTCCGCGGTCAGTTAGCACTCTCAACAATGGGATATCATGTTCTTCATAGAACGGCAGCACACGATCATTGAGTATCTCCGCGGCAACAAGAGCGTTCTTTCGGTCATACAGTTTAGCAAATCCAACCTTGGTATATGTATCAATAAAGGTCTGCTGATAGATACGTCCAACGCCTTTGATATTGCCCACGTAATAAGTGTCCTGAGCTCCCAGATAGCCTGGATGCTCGGTCTCTATCTCGCCGCAAGCCACTTTTTCTTCCTTGGCACGCTCAAGGGCAACAACCTGGCTTTCGGTGAGCACAAGACCATCCTGAGCAACTTTGGCCTCAAGAGCTTTGAGCCGCAGCTTGAATGTTTGAAGGTCATGCCGCAGCCATATACTGCGTACGCCGCCAGGCGAAATAAACACTCCACGTTTACGCAGTTCATTGGAAACTCGCAGCTGTCCAAAAGCCGGCTGTTCAAAAGTAAACTCCACGACAGCTTTCTCAACTTCCTGGTCAACACGATTTTTATGACAAGGTTTCTTTCGGCTGATTTCCTGAAGAGCCACCTCTCCGCCAGTGTCATAGAGCTGTTTGTAACGGTAAAATGAGTCGCGGGAATACCCCAATACCTTACACGCTTGTGAAACATTTCCGAGATGTTTGGCCAGTTCCAACAGGCCGACTTTGTTTTTGATGATCTTTTGTTCTGTGGTCATTTGTCTGACACTCCTTTCGTTTGGTTCGCGACAGTGCAACTCCACTTCGGCTTCGCCTCCATTCCGTTGCACTGTCAGTCTACCACACATTATTCAGTTAGTGTCAGATAAAGTCTTAACTAATACATCTCTGAGGTGTTTATTTCGCTTCTGAGTTAAACCATTGGGATGATTTTCAATTTAAAATCGAGTACGTTTGCAGACGAACCGCTATTTCGGTAGCTTTACCATCGGCCTTGCTGAATTTCCTGATAATCTCTTTAATCTTATCTTCTCTTAGCTTCCTTAATTCTTCCGTCAGGTCTCTTTCCCGCAGCATAAATTCGATGTAGTACTTACTTTCACCTTCGCCCATGGGGATACTTATTTTTCCAACGTAACCTTCTCCAGAACTTCCACCACTTTTGGTCTTTTCAGAAGCAGATTCTTCTATTAGGGATTGTATTGGCCCAAATATCTCTATTCTATTATCATCAATATTAATTTCTATCTCTCCATCTACAGAACTTACTATATTTCGCAAAGCTTGCCTGAGCTTTATATTCTGCATGTTAACAACTATTTCTTCTTTAAGCCACGAAGGTTCACCCTTTTGTATTATAAGTTCCATACCAGTCCACCCAGCGAGTTTTTGAAGTATCACAACCGCCCAATCTTCACGTCTGCCTTCAAAGGAAATATCAACCACCTGGTCAAGGACAGCTTCTCGATACTCCTTATCATCAACAAGTTTTATCACAGGGGATTGATTAGGAAAATCCATCCCCGAAATATACCACCTCGGTTTTTCTCTCACCATACCTACCTGCTCTATTAAAACAACCAGTGATACAGGGGAACCCCCAGAATTAAGCACTCCACATATATCTTCCGGTAAATCAAACGGCATAAAAGAAAGCGCCCCAAATGCATCTTTTATTAGTCCTAAAAAAACATTCATCGGGTCTTCTCCGCTCTTAACCTCTATTCGTATGGAATAGATTTTCTTAAGCAGCCTAAGTTGTTCAGCGCTAGGCCTGCCGAGAATATGTTGTAATTCCTTCCGGGGATATATCGTAATTTTATCATCACTCACAGCGTGTCGCATGAAAAATGCGTTTAACATCTCTGTTAGACATTCCGCCAATGATCCTTTAAGCGAAGCCGACAATCTTGTAGCTTCGCCATGGGGCAGTTTCCACTGGGCCTCATCGGACAAAACAATCTCTGCCCCCAATTCGGAACTGATGTTGTCCAAGGCTTCGGCGATAGTAACATCCTTGAATTCAAAATCCGCTTTCTTTCTACTGAACTCCCTCAGCATTAATTGTCTGTCTGCCTTTACATAACCTACCCCAATACCAATTATTAAGACCGTAACAATCACATTTCTTAAATTAATCGCTCTCATTTTTTGTCTCCTTCAGTGAAAAATAATATCTACATCAAACATGCAAAATCCATTTCGTCTCTACTATATCCATTATCTGCAACTTTTGGCCCACTTGTACGAATGATAATCCAGGTAGGACGGTCTTTCCCCTGATTGTCCTGCCCTTTGGAATCAAGTATCTTGACTTTGGCTGAGCCTTTACTTTCAACAAATGTTACTACCGCTTTTTCACCATTCTCAAATTTTACTTCCGATGGTGCATCAGTTTTTATCGTTATGGCAATAAACACAACTGTCGCAGCCGCAATAATTCCAGCGGCTACCTTAAATACACGTCTGTACGACATCATAGATATTTTATTATGGTCAGCCTGGTCCAGTCTTTTCGATATTGATGAATGTAATCGGTTCCAGTTGAAGCCGGCCAACTGTTCGCTCTCATTTTGACTGAGCAATAGGTCTATTTGTTCCTTTTCCTTTTTCATTCCAGATAATCTTTCAGTAATACCTTCAACTTTTGTCTTGCCTTGAATACATGCCAGCTTACCGCTTCAGCGGAACAACCCATAATCTCAGCGACCTCATCTCGCGGCAAATCCTCAATTCCGAACAGCGCAATCGCCTGTGCTTGTTTTTTCTTGAGCTTTAACATCGCCTGCTGTATTGCTTCTTTTAATTCTTTACCCACTTCTCTGTCTTCCGGGGAGAAAGCCTTTTTACTCTTACAGTTTCCAGAAATCTTTACTTTTTCCGCTCTGCCTCTGGCGGTTTTTCGCTGGCTGATAGCTGTGTTGGCAATAATCCGAAAAAACCATGCCTCGAACCGCTTGGGCTCTTTTAACTTATCAATACTTAAGTAAGCCTTAATAAATCCATTCTGAACAGCCTCAGTCGCCTCATCTGTATCACCCAGCATCCTGACAGCCACTTGCATCGCCCGCCGTTGATACAAAGCCACAAGCTCATCAAACGCTCCTCGATCCCCGGCCTGGCTTGCCCTAACAAGCCGTTCAATATTAACGGTGTTTGTTTTCGAATTACCATTCACAAATATTTCCTTACCCTTATAGACTTACAAATTCCAGGAACTTTAGCAAAATTCCATGATTTTTTTTATGTGAGCCTTTTCGGTCCTTTAGAATAATGTTATCCGAAGTATTTCCATTTATTAAATGCTTATGCTCTCATACAAACCCACTTTTTAAAATGTCCTGTTCGTATTTGACAATTCTGCAGTTCTGTAGTATTGTCTGTATTCTTGTAATCTCAAGCTGTCTTAAATAAATAAATTAATCCTGATTTCGAATATGAGAATTGAATATGCAAATTAAGCCATTCAAAGCATTTAGGTTCGATAAGGCGGTGGTTGGCGATGTGGGCAGTTGTATTGCTCCTCCCTATGACGTCATCAGCAACGCCCAGCGGGATCAGCTTTATAAAAAGAGCGAATATAATATAGTACGTATTATCAAAGGAAAGACAAGCACCTCTGATAATGGCGATCAAAACCAATATACAAGGGCCGCCGACTATCTTAACAATTGGATAAAGCAAGGTGTGTTAAAACAGGATAACTCTGAAACTATCTATGCTTACGTCCAGGACTTTGAGCTGGCCGGTGTACAATTTCAGCGTCTGGCTTTTATCGCTATGGCCAGGCTTGAAGAATTTGGAGAAATCGTCAGACCCCACGAACAAACCCTTCATAAACCGATGCTTGACAGACTCAATCTTAAAAAAGCAACAACAGCCGATTTCGGCCTGGTCTTTATGCTCTACGAAGACGAGCAGGAAATCGCAGATAAAATCATAGAACAGATGGTCACAAACGAACCACTTATTGACTTTATCGATGAGCAAGATGTTCGTCATCGTCTTTTTGCAATAATATCCAAAGAAGACATCGAGCAAATTGTGATAATGATGAACAATAAAAACTGCGTCATCGCAGATGGACATCACCGTTATACGACAGGTTTAACTTATTCCAAAGAAAGCGACAAACCGGCAGCCAAGTATCAAATGCTCGCCTTTGCCAATCTTTCACACAAAGGGCTGATAGTGTTAGCCACCCACCGGCTTGCAGGCAATCTCGAAAACTTCAGCTTTGAAAAACTTATAACTGAGCTTAAAGAAAACTTTGAGCTTACCGAGCTTAAGTTTGATTCTCCCGAGAGCAAAATGGATGCAAGGCAAAAGATGCTCGGGCAGATGAAGGCCGGACACAATCACGATAAAAATGCATATGGTATCTACAGCTCAAACAACGCCTTTTACGTCGCTGTCCTGAAGGATAAACGGGCGATGGATTCGGTCGCGTCTGATATGAGTTCTGCATGGCGGACACTTGATGTATCTATTCTGCATAAGCTTATACTTGAAAAAATATTAGGTATTGACGAAGAAATGCTGGCTAAAGGCGAAAATCTTCAATATGTAAAAGATACCCCCAATGCAATTGACGAGTTAATCTCTCAGGTTGACGCAGGGCACAAACAGGCGGCCTTTTTTATGAACCCCGTAAAGATGCAGCAGCTAAAACTGGTAACGGATGCAGGGGAAAGAATGCCTCAAAAATCAACTTACTTTTATCCAAAAATATTTACAGGC
>CP070751.1:1391150-1400998 GCA_020348445.1 Thermoplasmata archaeon | reverse complement strand
AATGCTCATGTTTAATGAGCATGTATCCCCCTTTTTCTTTTTCATTTCTTGAGTGGCGGTCCAAATAGGATTGTTACTATACCAGAAAGACACCGCTAGGGGAGTCATGCAATCCCCTTCTCTTGCTCGGAGCTCAATATCGGGCGTAGGGAGCCACCTCACAGATTTCATATATACATTGTAAGAGACGGATTGAGATATTTGAAAGAGTTGAGACATTGATCAATGTTCCCATCTTATCTCTTTCTTATTACCATCAAAACACACGGTATATTCATCCAAAACCGTTTCCCTTCCTAAAATATTAATACCGGTTCCCAATCTGTCGGAAAATCCAACCTTTGCCTTGAATTCTAGATCCTCAATTTGGATCTTTATCTCATGTAGATATACTGGGATTATCCCGCCATCACCCACTATGATATCTACCCTATCCCCCTTTTGCAGATCTAGGCCAAGTCTATCACAGAAGTCACTATTATAAACGGAATATGTAGCTCCAGTATCCACATAGGCCAAAGTTGTAACAATCTTATCATTAACAGATAATTTTGTAGTAACTAAAGGGGAGGCCTTACCTCTCCACACCATATAAGGAATATGTGTCATACGAGAAGCAGCTCCTCGCCAGCCCGTGGGACATAGGTGATCAAAGGATCTTTAATTCCCATTGTGTCTACAGCCTCGTACACCTCATGGATAGTTTTACCACTAGCAATGACCTTATCCTGGAAGATTGCGATGTATTTTCCGGCGAATTCATTTTCGATTTCGCCTGAATGTTGAATTAAATACAATGTTTCGGCAGAGGTCATTTTCGTCCAACCAAATATCATATAATTGAGGAGCAATAAATAATTAACGGAGACATTCTGAATGATATTATCCATATGTGACACCTCAAATCTAATGTTACGAGCCACTTTAATAGAAGTAATATAGGTAATTATGGTATATTAATCCGAATCTGGGGGGAGAATGAAAGTATTTGGATTTGGAGTCTCATTTCCGGTTCCCCAACACATCTTTATCCTTGAATACGGTTGGCATGAGGGATTTTTCATACTCTTAGCTTCTGGGTTCAAATATAAGGATTGCATGGGTCCGGATATCCCCCATCCCATCCTCTCGCCCATCCCTCTCATCCGGGATTTGTGCATTCCCCTTTCCTCATTTCTTGTCCAATAGTGTGTGCGGTTTTGGGGGCTAACACTCGGATTTCGTTTCCGGTTTCCGTGCGTTACCACTCGAATTCCGGATCCGGATCAACACCCGCATTCCGGAAAGATTTCAGGACTCAACTCACGAATTCCGGTTCCGGTTTCCGTGAGTTAGCACTCGGATTCCGGACAGGGCCAGTGTCAAGAGGTGAGGGTGTTTATGCAGGATTATTCCGAGATTCGTGAGATGGGCTGGGTTTTTGCTGCCCAAAAAGGGGCCTAGGAGTGTGGGGAATTTGGTGGGATGTTAGCAAACCAGGGGAGTCGGGGATGGATGTTTCGGGGCTGGGAAAGGGGGGAGGAGGAGGGGTGAGGGGATGCGGCATCCCTTTACAATGGAACTTCCCAGGTGCACTCGGATTTTGCGTGGATGTAATATCCTTTTCCGATCTCAAAATAATCTGATTCGGTAAGACGTTTGTATTTTTGCGTTGCGGCATTGTAGGTCCATATTGCATTGACATGAGTACCGAAGGTGAGGTTGCTCAATCCGGTTGTTCTATTGTAACTTGTTAAAGATGGATAACCTACCACGTTCCAGCCTGGATAGAGGGTGATGGTTTGGTTTTCGGTATGTTGAGTGCCATTATAAAGGAAAATTGTGTCTCCTGATTGAGGGATATGAATCCAAAAGCCCATGGTTTCAGTAAGCTCGAATAGATCGTTTCCAAATGGTTTGCCAACTCTATGATGTTTCCAGGGATCACTTTTGTCTGAAATGTTATACCACTGGACTGCATCATACAAGCCATCGATGGATTTTAGCACTTTTGTAAGAGTTTGTTCTTCCTGGATCAGTCTAAGAGAAATGAGGTTCCAGCCTTGCTTTAAAATGATAGGATTCATGGGGCTATGAGGTTCTATCAGTGGATAGTAATCTTGACTATCAACAAAATCTATGAAGTAAGGATTCTTACCTCCGACTGGTGGTCCCTGATCAACTATCCCATCACCTTCAGCTATAAACTCATCTTGATTTGGACCTTTATAACCGTCATATGCTCCCTCGCCTGGTTCATCAAAATTAGACCAGTAGTTCCCACCTGAGGGATAGCCATTGTCCCAAACGTTATCTGGTCCAAAATCATCTGCCTGATCGACGTTATCGATAAAGTTGTTGTGATAAATTATATTAGAAGATGATGACGAATCTATGTAGATACCTTCACCTTGATTATTGAAGATAGTATTTCCTATAATTCTGTTGTTTACCGATGAACTAAGAAGTACACCGGAATAATCACTTGATGAAATGTTGTTGTTGCATATAACATTATCCGATGAAGAGGAAATAGAAACGCCACGATAATTGTTTGTCAAGTGATTATTCAGTATTGTACTGTTTGTCGTCGATGAATCAAGAACTATTCCCCGACCACTGTGAAAAGATATATTATTGTGCGCTATATAATTGAAATCTGACGCCGACGGGAATGATGAAATCTTGATACCCAAACCGTTCAGGTAAACATCGTTATTCATTATTTTATTGGATAATCCATCAACCTCGATGCCCTTACCTAGATTCGAACTGACATTGTTGGCAACAACAGTATTATACGACGACGAGGAGACCCAAATGCCGTCCATGTTGTTACTCAAATAGTTATTCTCTATGACGTTGTACGATGATGAAATAGTGAGGATACCCCACTGCCCGTTAAAAGTGATATTGTTATTTGAAATGCGATTGTTGAAAGAAGATTCAGTTCGAATGCCAGAATTCTTGTTAGATTTTATGTTGTTTTCTCTTATTATGTTGTCGGATGCTGAGACAAGCCAAAATCCGTTACCATCGTGCTGATCCCCAGCATTCGATACATTATTGTTTGAAAATGTATTGTAAGATGCCGAATATACACGGATACCGTACGGATCACCCATTTGAACATCATTATCCGTAACGTTGTTTTTTGATGATCCATCAAGAAGTATGCTATTCAAGTTATTCTTTAAGAGGGTGTTGTTGTGTGATGAATAAAGGGAAATATCACTTGCATCGTTGGATAAAAAATTATTGTTTGACGATGCTGTGGCGTAAATTCCACTAATATCGAAAAAATTGTTTTCATTTATCTCGTTGTTTTCCGAAGCCCAGAGATTTATCCCATAATAACCGTCCGATATATCATTATTCTCGACGGTGTTATTTGGTGATGATTCAAGATTAATGCCGTACACATCGTGTGACAAAATATCATTGCTCGAGATGTTGTTGTATGATGAACTTATAAGCCTTATACCCTCACCCTCGTTTGACAAAACCCTGTTGTTTGTAACCGTATTATTGGTTGAAGATACAATAAAGATTCCAAAACCAACTGCTGATGTTTCTCCATTTCCTGTCACATTATTGTCTGTAATTGTGTTGTTCATTGATGATTCCATATAGAGTCCACAACTTTCTACGGCTGGATTTCCGTTATGCGAAATATTGTTATTTTTTATGATGTTGTTTGACGATGAGGATATCATATAGATACCGCGTTCTGTGTTTGACCAAATATTATTGTTCGAGATATTGTTGTATGATGAAGATTGAAGATAAATTCCAAAACCGGTTGATAACGTATCTCCATTTTCCGTGATATTGCAATTCAATATAATGTTGTTTGATGATGATTCGATATGCAAGCCAATATATCCATATCTTATATCGCTGTATCGAATATCTACATGGCCTGAAGATCTGATATGTATTTTCTCCCAATCGCCATTCGATGGGCTAGGCATATTTGAAGTTATGTTTATTCTTTCTGTTTCCGTACCTATCGCATTAAGGTTGCCATCAACAAAGATGCTGAAGGATGCATTGAATTTAACATCCACGCCAGGATCAATTGTTAAAGTTTCTCCCGAGGGGATCGTCACATCTCCAACCACAAAGTATGGACTGCCTGCAAGTGTCCAAGGACCTCCTGAGCCGTCGTATACTGTTCCGGAAACCTCTGTCCCTTGAACATCCATTGTGCCGAAACGTATAAATCCAACAAATCCGGCAATAACTATCAAACAGGCAATACCAAATGAAATTAACTTTTTATCCATGGTGCCCTCCCCATTTACCATTCTGATAATATTATCGATTACTTAAGAACCTTTCGATGTCGATTTCTTTAACTGTTCATCTTACACGAAATAATGGTAATAATGGTATATATATCCCCATCTAGGGGGAAGATGAAAGTATTCGATAATTGATCTTTGGGTGAACCTTAAATGCCGTTTCTAGAGCTCTACCCTTAATCCCAAAATACGCCGCAAAATAATAGCTATTGACCCAAAACAGGGGCTAGGAGTGTGGGGAATTTGGTGGAGGATTGGAAAACCAGGGGAGTCGGGGAGGATGTTTCGGGGGTCAGGAAAGGGGGGAGGAGAGGGGGATGAGGGGATGCGGCATCCCATTACAATGGAACTTCCCAGGCGCACTCTTCTTTTGCGTGGATGTAATATCCCTTCCCGGGTTCAAAATAATCTGAGGAACCCAATTTTTTGTATTTTTGTGTCGCAGCATTGTATGTAAGGATTGCATCGACATGAGTGTCATAGGTTATGTTGTTCAATCCTTCTGTTCTGTTGTAGTTTGTGAGGGACGGGTAGCCTACCATATTCCAACCCTGATGGAGGGTGATTGTTTGGTTTGAGGGTGGTTGGGTGCCGTTGTAAACGAAAATCGTGTCTCCCGGTTGAGTGATGTGGATCCAAAAGCCCATGGTTTCGTTTAACTCGAATAGATCGTTTCCATTGGGTTTGCCTACCTTATAGTGTTTCCAAAGATCATTTGTATCTGTGATATCATACCATTGGACTGCGTCGTACCAGCTGTCAATTGAACCAAGCACCCTGGTTAGATTTTTTTCTTCTTGTATTAAGGATATTGAAATCAGGTTCCAGCCTTGCTTTAAAATGGCATAATTTTCAAGAGGTCTGTATTTTACCATAAATGGGTAGTTATCATGTGCTCCACTAGCACCTAGGATGTTTGTATATGGTGTGTCACCTATGTCGTCCTTGCCTGGGATATTTTGGTTAGGTCCTTTGAATTTATCGACTCCTCCATAATCGGACCAATAATTTCCACCATAAGGGTAGCCATTGTCCCAAAAATTATTGCCAAAATCATCATATGCTTGAAATTTGTTATCTATGATGTTGTTGTAATAGATCCAATTATTTGAGGAGCTTACATAGATGCCGTATCCAAAGGTTTCTACATTGTTGATAATCATATTATTTATAATGTAATTTCCATCCGAATTCCAAAATATGTAGAAACCATAATCGTTTTCAGAAGCATTGTTGCCTGAGATATTATTCCTTTTGGAATACCAGAAGAGTTCAATTCCACGTTCATTATTCGAAACATTGTTATCTATAACGTTGTTCTCGTTGGAACTATAGAGTGTGAT
This sequence comes from Thermoplasmata archaeon, assembly GCA_020348445.1. Classification (GTDB taxonomy): domain Archaea; phylum Thermoplasmatota; class Thermoplasmata. Next base: position 1,395,369 of record CP070751.1, on the reverse strand, counting down.
GCCGTAATGGGTGTTAAAGTCACAGTTATTGTCAGTAATAGTGTTGTTATTTGAATAAACAACTCGTATACCGTAATTATTATTTGAAGCGTTATTGTTGGTGATTACATTCCAACTTGAATTATTGAGACGAATGCCTCTATGATTCCCCGAAATGTTATTATTTTTTACCATACAGTTCTGAACGTTATTGAGTTCTATTCCTGAATCATCACCACTAGGACCACTTCCTATGATCGAAAAGCCAGTTATATTCACCCAACTTGCCTCCATATAAACAACATCGCCACTTCCCCCACCATCAATAATCGTTTTGTTCCTATCCTCCCCAGTAAGATTTATGGTCTTGTTCACAACCACATTCTCATAATAGGTCCCATTAAACACAAAAATTGTATTTCCCACAGTTGCGTTATCAATAGCATTCTGGATCACCTTGAATTTCGTAATACCAAAACCAGGTTCAGAACCGGTGTAACTATCATCAACATATAAGATAGATGTTGATCTATAGTAATCGGCTATCTCCCCAGCAGTTCTTCCCACATTCGAGAGGCGGACCTCATCAATGATACCATCAAAATAATCTCCGACACCTGCACGTCCTATATATACGGGGTAGATACTTGTAGGTGTAGTATGAGAGTATGTTTCATTGATATTTTCTTCTCCATTAATATAAATCCGTTTTACTGATCCATCAAAAGTGGCTGCAATATGTGTCCATTCATTAAGAGGGATTGGATCCCAAGCTGTTATGTGATTGGGGGTGTCAAAAAACGCTTTGGCTCTTCCATCAGATGATAATAATAGAGCATAGAGAATACTCGTATCTGTTTTCTTTTTGCTAATGATGTACGGGATTGTTGAGAAACTATAGGGTTTCACCCAGGCCTCCATGGTAATCTCGTCGGTGATATCCAAACTGCTGGAGTCAGGAACTTCCACAAAATCATTTACACCGTCAAATTCCAGCGCTTTTTCGAACTTTCCATCCACCCATTGCGGTGAATCTGAAGGATAATTCGGACGTAGGGTACCGTGATTATTGTAGCTGCTGGAGTCATTTGCTTTCGGTCCTGAGCTTTCATTAAAATGCCACAATCCTACAGTATATACATCGGGCTTATGTTCCCCGGGAATATCTGCAACTACATTAACGTCTTCATAGATTGTGAACATCCCGTATAGATTGCCTATTGCTATTGTGAGAATCAACCCAAATGCAACTATCTTCCTTTTCATCGCTGAAAGATATTGTAATATCTGGATAAATACCTTCCGCTTTATCCTCGAAAGCGGTTGAGAGGGATTTGGTAGTTGGATTAAGAGATGGGGGATGCGACATCCCTTTACAATGGAACCTCCCAGGTGCATTCGGATTTGGCGTGGATGTAATATCCTTTTCTTTTGTCAAAAAAAGGTACCATATACCTTAAGTGCTTTAACTGCTATAAAGAATACGTATGCGAAATCTCACAGTTGTCCTCTTGGTAATAAGCCTAACCCTCATTCTTGTACCCTTAACAAATACAAGTGCCAATCCTGTTCTTGTCTGGCCCCACTCCGATTTAATGAATCGTGAATCAGCATCAAACCTGACCTCTTGGTTCGCTGAACAGTTGGATGTTCAAATAGACACATCTAAAGATGGAGAATGGCATTCCGTATATGAAAGCGATCTACCCGAGTTCCTACTTGCCAAAGAAGCATATGTCCTTCCTCTGGTAGATGGAATGGTTGAAGCTCAATATCTTAGCACCGGAATTCTGAGGAACATATGGCTTGAAGGAAATACATCCTATGTTACCAAATCCAATGAAGATGAAGAATTAATAAAGGTAGCGGATCAGATTACATCTGACTTGGGATTGAATACCCGCCAATCAAAACTGGGTATCGGATTCCTTGTATCGTTTCCTGGCACTCCTCAAGAGGAATATCAGTGGATGATAACATTGGTAGGGGTATCGGATCTTGGTGATCCATTCTTCTTCAACAGCATATCTATTATAGTCCGAGACTCCGATCTTCGTGTAATTTCCGTAAGACTCTACGTATGGTATGGACTATCTGGTATCCCTGATTATACAATTTCGGACGCGGTAGCCATCGCCTCAGAATTTGCAATTTCTGAGTACAACGCTACAAATCCTAATGGTACATCACTAGCTGTCGCTGTGCGAAACGGAAAAAGTTTCGTATACCAGGTGTTCGTGACTTGGAAGGAAGGTCCTGAGTCCTATTGGACATCAGAGGTATGGGTCGATTCCTCGACGGGTGAAGTCCTGTACAGGTCTGATCCCTATGTGGTAACAGAGGACTCGATCCCCCATGATTCTGATCATTCCAAGGATCCTGACGTTTCATGGATTTCCTGGGTTTCTCTGATTCTATTTGTTATACTTGCTATCCTTATTATTTTCGGCATATTCTATAGGCTTTCTGCAGAGAGGGCACTCGATCAATTTAACAGGGGTAGAATCTATGGATATATCCAGGCAAATCCAGGGATTAAATATACACAGATTCGAAAGGACTTGGATATCAAGAACGGGACCCTTTCGTATCACTTATGGGTACTCGAGCGCCTTGACTTCGTTCGATCTGTTCGAGAGGGGCGGGTCAGATTAATATATCCAAAAGGTGTTCCATTTTCCAGTGGTTCTTTGATTCTCTCGCATCTTCAGTACGCGATCCTCGATATTCTCAACGTAGAGGGTCTGATGTCTCAATCAGACATAGCTCGTCATTTTAGGATATCGAGACAAAAGGCACATTACAATATAAAGAAGCTGCGCTCCCTCTTTCTTGTCCAGACCACAATGGATGGGCGAATAGAACTCTCGCAAAAAGGCAATGAGACCATTGCAGAAATTGAGAACAGACATATAACAAACCAAGGATCATGGGTTCCATCGCAGGGATAATAAGGGATGTAAATATCCTAAGTCTACCCAGGAACATTCCTTCGCCCTATCAACTTTCTCTACATCCGTAAGCCCAATCCCTATCCGCTCTTGCCTTGTTGGGGATCCATTAGTGTGTGCGGTTTTGGGAGCTACCTATCGGATTTCGTTTCCGGTTTTCGTGCGTTACCACTCGAATTCCGGATCCGGATCAACACCCGCATTCCGGAATGAATTTGAGGTCCAACTCACGAATTCCGGTTCCGGTTTCCGTGAATTAGCACCCGGATTCCGGATAGGGCCAGTGTAGAGAGGTGAGGGTGTTTATGTGGGATTATTCCGAGATTCGTGAGGTGGGTTGGGTTTTTGGGCCCAAAATGGGGGCTAGGAGTGTGGGGAATTTGGTGGAGGATTGGAAAACCAGGGGAGTCGGGGAGGATGTTTCGAGGGTAGGAAAGGGGGGAGGAAGGAGGGGATGAGGGGGATCTTCAAGCTTGCTATGAAATCGAAGGAGATGGTGGGAAGAAGGCGCCCCCAATCCCCTGAGTAAAAATTTTTCGGGTCAGATATTCGCGATTATGCGAGGAAGGGTTAGGGGGATTGGGGACATGATGTATTGATTTTGGAATTTTTATCCGGTTAAAACAACCCCTCCTCTTTTGATTGTGAGTGATAATGTTTTTTGGGGATATAATTGTTTTGATGAGCTGTTTAGATTAAGGATATCATTTATGGGTGCAATAACTCCTCATCCCGTAAATTCTTGCTGGGCTCAACCTTTTAGTATACTTGGGCCCGGATATTCGTGACTCCATGACCTCGTGCACCCTTCTTTCGTTTAGGTGTTCTTTGCACTCCCCTTTCCTCATTCCTGGTCCAATTGTGTGTGCGGTATTAGATCTCTCGAAACACGCTGCAAAATAATGGACATCGACCCAAGATGGGGGCTAGGAGTGTGGGGAATTTGGTGGAGGATCGAGCAAACCAGGGGAGTCGGGAGGATGTTTCGAGGCAGGAAAGGGGGGGAAGAGATAGAGTGAGGGGATGCAGGGAGAAGTAAAATTTGTCGAACAATAAAAAATAAATATTTAAAACTCCATTCGAATTTGTCAAAATACCCGCGATAGGGGGGATAATAATATGGAAGGTAAATTAAAAAGAGCAATTAGTGTCTTTTGTATTTTGATGATTTTTGGATGCCTTTTAATATTTCAAGTTGAGAATGCAAGTGCTGACGATATTGTTAAAGAAGTAAAAGAAGGCGTGTATGATGATGCATTCTGGAAAGATGGCCATACCCACTATTTAGA
>CP070751.1:1380918-1391050 GCA_020348445.1 Thermoplasmata archaeon | reverse complement strand
TCTTTCTGGATATCCTGAAGAATGATAATCAACGATTCAACATCTCTTCCTCTTTTTTCGATCATTGCTTTGATCTGCTCAGAAGATACGGAGCTTCCGGCTTCCATAGATTGCCTCACCACGAATGATTTATAGCCTGAGGTTCACAGGACAATATACACGGTGGTGTTGTGGCACCTGATGCAGGTTTGCATTGGGCGCAGGAGTACTTGATCTTCTTCCTGTGCTCTTCAGAGACCCTGGCCACGGGCTCCTCACGAAGGGGATCGTTTTGGTCCTCCCCAACAGCCATGACACCCCATGTACAGGCCTCCACGCACTTTCCGCAGCCATCGCAGCAATCAGTATCAATGCTTATGAAGAACTCGCCTGAGCCATCCTTATATCCATAATTTGCTATCATATCCTGCCTCCTTGAAATTATTAAGAAGGAGATTTACGATTATTTCTTCCTGCTTTTTTCTACCAAGGCTTTGCCGAAAAGTGCTCCACCTATTGCACCTGCAATCTGCGTGTCGTATTTTGGAGTAAGGGCTTTTACACCTAGTTCTTTCTCAAGCCTGTTTACGACACCTACGTTCTTTGCAATGCCGCCTGTAATGGCGAACTCCTTTTCCATCCCGATTCGCTCAAGCAGAGTAACCACCCTGTGAGCCATGGCAGAGCAGTATGCGGCAAGCACCTTTTCCTTGGGCCAGCCTTCCCGAAGAAGACCTGCAGCCTCTGATTTGGCGAACACGACACAGGTACTTGAAACAGGCTCCGGCTCTTCTTCCACCTTCAATGAAAGCTCTCCAACCTCGTTTATGGATACAGATAGCAAATCAGCGAAGACCTCCATTCCCCTGCCTGTTCCTGCAGCACATTTGTCGTTCATAAGAAATGCCGTGACCTTACCTTTTTCATCGCAGTGAATGGCCTTGCAGTCCTGGCCGCCCATATCCAGAACAGTTCTAATTGTAGGACCGTACATGAAATTCGCACCCCTTGCATGACAGGCAATCTCTGTTATGGCTCTATTGGCAAAAGGGACATTGACCCTGCCGTAACCTGTTCCAACAGTATATTGAAGGTCCTCCAATTTCAATCCAGTATCCTCCATGGCCCAGTTTATTGCCTTGTTGGCACTGTCGGGACTGCTTGATCCTGTACGCATATTGCTGTATGCGTAGAGTTTTCCATCTGCCATGACAACAGCCTGGGAAGAGACCGAACCCACATCCACTCCAGCCGAGATAATATCCGCATTTTTCCAGTCCAAATCAGGTGCCGTCCACCTTGATTCTGTCCATCTCCAATATTCCTCTGCCATCTCATGCACCTCCTGCTCGCTCGGAAGCAGCAATCGCCGCACCCAAAGCAGTTACATACTCAGGGTCTTCCGGCAATTTCAAATCCACTTCCAAGTCATCCTTAAGTGACTTGACAAAACCCTTGTTCTTAGCAACACCGCCTATCAGGGCCACATCATTTTCCACACCGATTTTTCTTACCATGGATGTGATTCTGCTGGCAATGGCGTCGTGAACCGCCTTTGCCATGTCCTCCTTTGGAGTCTTTGCATGAACCAGTGTAACGACCTCGGACTCTGCGAACACTGCACACTGGGCGTTCATCTGGATACTCCTTGTGGACTTGAGGGACAGATCTCCCAGATCCTCCACCGGAACCTCCAAGGCCCTGGCCATGGATTCTGTGAATGACCCTGCACCTGCTGCGCATTTCTCGTTTATTGCAAAGTCGATGACCTTGCCGTTTCCATCGCTTTTTATTGCCCGGCCCTCTTCTGCTCCAACATCTATGATGGTTTTTACCGAGGGGAATAGGTTGTTCACACCCTTTGCATCGGCTCCAACCTCTGTTACTGTATTGTTGGCAAAATCAACTTCCTTTTTTCCTGCTCCTGTGGCCGTGATATGGGCGACATCCCCGGCTGCCAAGTTGGCCTGTTTCAGTGCCTCCTCAAATGCCTGCTTTGCAGCACCTTTTTGATCGAAACCTGAAAGCACTGTGCTTTTGCTTAAGATGTTACCGTCCTTTAATATCACTACCTTCGTGTTCTTTGCACCGCAATCAACACCTGCTGTTATCATCTTGTTACCTCCTTTTGAACCTCTATTTTTTGATTCCTAATGTCTCCATGAAAGCATCCATTCTGGCCGTGGTCCGGGCCTCATCAAATTCCCTTTCATCTCCCATGTTCCCCTCGAAGGTCATCACGGGAAAACCGGCCTTAAGCAGAGCCAATCGATTCTCGGCTATGCCCAAGGATAAGCCTTCGCATCCTCTATTGTAATGTAGCATCACTCCGTCTAACTTCCATTCCTTTGCAATTCTTATCATCATCTCGCTCTTTAGATGAGGGGAGTAGAAGTGCTGCCACTCAGGTTTGTTTAGCTCCCATCTGACATAGTAATCCAATGCATCATCCCTGTTGGTGAGTTCTATACCAGCTTCCTGTGGAGTGGGTTTGGGACCCCAGGTTCCGTCCTCCTTCTCCTCCCAAATACCAATTAATCCGAAGGTATACAAGGAACCTATGGACACACAGCCGTACTGCTCAAGATAACGAAAGACCTTGAGAAAACCCCAGGGAGGTTGAGTATCTGACATGACCCTACACTGCTCATTGGGCACTGCTGCAATTTCTCTCTTTACCCTGTCTTTTACCTCAGGAAGGAGTATCTTTTCATAGAAGTCAGCTACTCTCTGGCTTGCCTTATGCAGTGTTCCAAGGACATACAGGGAGTACATGGTCTTCTCATCCAGCGGAGCTGGGATGTTCTTGTTGAGGGCGCATACCTCGGCCCATTTCGAAGTGGCCCGACAGTGGTTGTACACGGCCTTTATGAGAAGCTCGTCATCGTAATCTCTGCCTGTTGTCTTCTCCATCCATTCAATGCCGTCCTTTAGCTGGTTAACAACGTAATTTACCCTGTTGTCTGTAATCTCAGTATATGGGCCCACACCCACATCTACGCAGAACATGGGTATTCCCTTCTCAAGCTCTGATACTATCTGATACCACTTTGCATGCGAGCAGCAGATATGATCCTGCCATAAAAAATCCGGTTTTGGAAAGCTTATGGCCTCGCCACCCCTGAACCTTGGTCCAAATTCCCCGTCCTTGTAATTGAATGCAAATTTATCCAGGATTATGGAGCCCCAGTAATTGCGCATGTAGGCACACAGATCCCGTGCATAGCCCGCCTTTTCAGTGGCCTCCAGACATTCTAAAGAAAGCTGCTTATCAAAGGCAATTGATGCACCGTAGGGTTCGCTTGTGATGGGATAAACATCCTCACCAAGACCTGCAGGAACCGCATCCAGGGTCCAGGCTCCACCTGCCCATCTCAATCCACCCGTATCGTGGGCTTCGGTGTAATTCTTGTAGTAATCCATTCTGATATTCTTTACCTCGTCCCAGCATTTCAATTTCTCGGTTTTGTACTTTACTTCAGCCATGCATCTCACCTCCTAAAACAGGTCCTCCTCACTCAGCATTTCCAAAAATGCCTCTGTTCGAATCTTGAACTGGCCTATTGGAACAGTCACATCAAATTCCAAAAACAGGCTGGGGATACCGTTCTCCTTGAGGTACTTGTTGATAGCGGGGATGTCCAACTCATGGGGGTCGCAGAACTTCTGCTGAATCAAAATAGCACCGCTTACATTGTAATCCTTTGCTAGATTCAGAATGTGCGGCAGCCTCGTGCGCTCGGGCCAGTCTTTACTTGGGCAAGCTGGTCTATTGACATATCTTTCTGCGATGGCTTTTAGCTTGTCCTCTTGAGGTTCCACCTCGTTCCAGAAGTACCTCGTCCCTGTGCAGTGGTCGTCCACAACAAATGTAGCACCTAGGGATTCAACCATGCTGATGAACTCTGTATCGTCGTCCTCGCTTCCTATGATCATCAATCTCTGTCCAACTTCTTTTCCAATATCTCTGTTTTCTAGTTCCTTTAGCGTGTCCTCCAAGATCCTGTTGTGCTCCTCTTTATCAACCATCTGGCTGGATACCACCATGTACATGGCTTCAAGACCAGTTAGAGGTGGCTTTTCTTTTTTTCTCAGCTCGTAAACCTGTTTCATGAGTCTCCTGTTCTTGTTAACGATCTCTATCCCGCGAGCCAGATCTTCATCAGTAATCTCTTTTCCTGTCCAATCCTCAATGGATTTCTTGAACCTCTCAAGCTCCCCTTTTAGAAATTCCACTGCCCTTGGACTCTGGACATGATTGGGCATGGGTAGATAGTAACTGTATTCTGTTGGAATATGCAGCTGCCAGCTCGTGAAGGCCTGCCTTACATGCAAACATGATTGGGATATCATGGTGCCGTCCAGATAATCGTATCTGCCCTTTAGTCCCTGGGCCAGACAGTCCCTGCAGAACGGACAGTACATTGCAAAGATATGGGGCTCTGTCACGTCCTGGGGCTCGTGGCTTCCAAGAATCCGAACTGGTAGGATGTTAGCCGCAATGAGAATCTCCTCGGGAACGTACGTGCAGAAATAGCCCATCACCTTTCCGCCAGTCTTTTCTTTCCAGTGCTTTGCGTATTCGTGTTTGTTTTCATACCACTCCTTGAACATTTCTATCAATTTATCCCTCCACAATTTCTATTTTAATCTTCCAGTCGTCTTTCCAAATTAATAAAATCACTTCTGTCAAAACCAATTGACTTGAAAAATGCCAAAAGATCACCAGAGTCCCATCTTGCCACAGTATAGATGTTTTTGATGTTCTTCTTTTTGAAGTGCTCAAGCAGTTTTTTGCCCAGCATCCTTCCTATACCCTGGCCCATGTACTTTGGATGTATACCGATTATCTCCAGCCAGCCGCTTTTCTCCACCCCGAATTCCCAGTCCTTTATTCCACCTATTACAAAACCCACGACCTTCCCCTCGGCCTCGGCAACCAGGTTGGCCTCGGGATCTTTGTTGATGTAATCATGCATCCTTCTTTTTAGTCCCTCCCCTGGTTTTTTCTTTGTAATTGCCTCTTGAATTTCCGAGACAGCATCAAAGTCATTCTCAGTTAAGGGCCTGACATTCACATCCATTGTAATTCACCTCAGTCGATTCTTATGATCTTCACATGTTTGCCCACCCAGTCAGGTGGAAGGTAAACCCTACCGCTGTTTCCCGAGGGCTTGACTTCTTTTTCGATCATCTCCTCCCCGTAAACCTCGAATTTGGATTTTGTTGAATTCTCAGGAGGCATTGCAATCACTGTCACAATACAGTCATTATATAGATACTTTGTGGTTATATAGTGGCTACAATATAAATGTTGCGGAGGAAATGCCCTCATATCGCTTTTATTCTTCTTTATTTCATGAATTATTGGGTGGGTGTCCTGAGGTTTAAGATATAATTTATTTATAGTATAACCGAAGAGCAAAGTGGACTATGAATCAATCATAAAGGAAATGGAATAGGCCACGACGGTGGGGGTAAGTACGGAGGGATTTGAATAGGTCACGACAGAGGGGGAACGGGTGGTGGGGATGATATAGGCCACGATGGAGGGGATGGAGTAGACCACAGAGAAGAGGTAAGGGTGGAGAGGGTTTTTGGGAAGGGAACAAAAAAATATAGAACGTTATCGAGCCTAGCTACCATAGCTCAGCGTCCCCTTAACACCACAGTGGGGGCACTGGGTTTCTGAGGAAAACATCTCTACACCAAATAGTCCCTTACAATTTGGGCATCTTACAGTGGACATCACTATATCTGGAACCTTAGATTCTTTATCTGTGACATACCTAAAAACATGTCTTTTGCGTTTCTTTATTGCCAAATATCCAAGGAAGGTAAAGAAGATCGCATGAACAATTACAAAGGTAAACGCATCTAAAAAATACCAAGTAGCGATTTCACCTGACTCAAGGCCAAGATACATATTATTGAAGGCACCTGTGTACAATACCCAGAGAAGAGGAAGCATGATATATATCATCAGTAAAATCACTAAAGCCACGCCCACAAAATGAAGCACTGCGTAGCCCCTAATGACTTTCATCTCCCGATCTGGTATCCCCTCTTCCAAAGGAGTGATGGGTTTTCGAACCAATCTTCTTGTCGTGTTTTTTATCAGGGTTCTTGCATCGTTATAAAGATTCTTGCAGTCTAAACTGTGAGCCACAATATAATAGACGTCTGTTCTCATGTAAAACATGAACTGAAAGGCTATCATAATAAAAGAGAGAAAGATAATCAGTTTCGCGATTTTATAGAAATACACACTGCCGATAAGGGCGTCGAATCCAAGGAAAATAGAGACTCCGGTGCTTTCGGCAATGTACTCATATCCCCCACCATCATGAAGGTAAAGAAGAATTAATAAAATGGAAATCAAAAGCAAGTCGCTCATCATGCCTGCTAAATATGCAACCATCCTCTTACGCTTAGGAAGAAGCCATAGATTGGAAAGATCGGTTTCCATTACTATGTATATCAGCCTGTTAGAGATTCTTATTCGGCTTTTGGCTCCGTAAGCCCTAGCTGCAAATAGATGGGCAAGTTCATGTTTAATCATAAGAACAAAGCTCACAATTATTGTTGTCAATCCGATGATCGTATATCTCTGGCTGATAAAAAAGTCTGTATAACTTGGATAATAAATCGGATTAAGAAGTATTATCCATAAACCAATGGCAATGATAAATAAAAAAAAGACGGCCGCTGGTATGGAGAAAAGCCATTTCACCCTTTTTTGGCTTATATTGTTGAAAACGCTTCTTACCTTTTCTTCGGCTGGGGTTTCGATGACCTGCTCATTTATACTCTTTACAAGACCTCCTTTAGCCAGCTCCCTAACAAATCCCTGGACATCGATTTCTTCATGGTATTTATTTTTTAATTGGTTTTGGACCTTGGATATCGAAGAGGTATACTGTAGTAAGCGTATTGTCTCAACACCTTCTTCAGGAAAAAGGGCATAGGATCCGATTTCTTCCCTTCCCACAATATAACCGTCATCTTGCTGGGTCATAACTAAAGGGAACAGTTCTGCCGTTCTAATCTCCTCTATTTCGTCTATCAGAATCTCCCTCTTCTCTCCCTTCTTCTCGATCTTCTGAAGTCTTAAAAAAGGGCACTGCATCAGCTTTCCATTTGAGGTGCGATTATGCATGGCCCCTCCCTTGCAAAATACCCATTCTGAACAGGCCGCGCATTTGTCCTTATAAAGCCAATCTTTACCTCTGAAAATCCCAAATTCATTCTTCCATATCTCAGAAAATCTGCGTTTCTTTAAATCGCCCTGGACACTAAGATTTTTTGGGACCTCAAGGCATACCCCGACCTTTCCATCATACATGATGCTGGCAATTGTAAGGCCCGCATGGCAGAAAAACAGACTTTGGGCCACCTTTCCTTCGTAATCCCTCCCGCACCAACCCTCGTCTACGAACTGGGGGTGAAGTTCAGTTCTACCCGCATCAAATTGCTTATTTTTTTCAGAAAGCCAATCCATGAGTTTTTGAAAGTCAAAATCAGACAGGATCATCCGAGGATCGTCTTTTGCTCTTTTGATTGGGACCGCAACTGCGATCTTCCAGTCCTGTACTCCGATATGTTCAAGAAATCTGTGCATCTGGTCCAATTCTTTAAAGTTGTGCTTTGTAACCACAGTTGCAACTTCACACTTTACATCGGGATAGTTTTCTCTCAGATACCTGATGGCCCTGACAACCTCATCAAAACATTTTGCGCCCCTTATTCCGTTGTGTGTTGATTTCATTCCGTCGAGGGAAATTGCAAAGCTCACAACCCCGGCCTTCACCAATCTATCTATCTTATCTGTATCCCTTCCAAGACCATACCCATGAGTGGATAGACCAACTCTAAATCCCAACTTGGATATATGTTGTATTACTTCCACCAGATCGTCTCTTAATGTGGGCTCGCCACCAGTGATTCCAACTCCTATCTCCTTTGCATCAAAATCCTGGGAAATTTCCCAAAAAAAACGTTTTACCTCCGAGGTTTTCAATTCCTCTTTGGGTATCCAATCCTCCTTTGGATTGCAACAATGCTGGCAGTTAAAGTCACAGTTTTTTGTGGCCTCCCAGATAATCAATCTAAGCCTCGGATTCTTCATGAACTTTTCTGCGTTTTTTACATGCTCCTCGAAGTATGCCTTTCTGTCAATAAATTTGTCACTGGGAAGACTCATCTATACACCAATGCAAATAGCTATTAAATCTTATTTGGTGTTAAAATCTAAAAGAATAACATTTAATAATAGTAAGGTTGGGTTCCCTGAGAAGTAGATATCCTTTTATCTAAATCGGAAGATTTGGGAATGGATCCGCAATCATCGACTTAACTGGTGTTGGGGCAGTTGTGTCGATTTTTTCTAGCCATCGGAAATTGATCTCTTTCATTTTATGCCCTCGCTAAAGATACTATGGTCATGCCGATATTTATATCTTTTGATAACAAACAGGATTTTGGCTAGAAAATATGGATATAACCAACATATATATATGGTTGGACAAATATCTTATTCAAAAACAAAAGAAGGGCTATCTTGGCAGGGACTTTGGCATTTTCTAGGTTCGTTATAAAAGACATTTTTCGAAACAAGGGAAGGACATTATCCTCAATAATTGGAGTTGTTCTTGCAGTAAGTCTGATCGCCGGGGAGAACATAGCCTTGGATACAACTGCAAGGGATGTTCTCGCAGAAGAGCTTAAAGATTTTAAATATGATCTACTAGGTGCATCAGAGGATATTCTGTCCACCGAGGATGTCCGAACCATGGAAGATCAATTGGAATCTAAATTCGGTGTAAAAGAATCTCTTGCTATGACCCATTTGGCCACCAGGTTTGAAATTCACAACAGCTCTACCATCATCACACCGACATATGGCTACAATGAAAAGAGGGTAGACATTCAGGTCCCACAAAACGGCACTTTATGGTTGAACACATCTTTGGAGCAGATCCCCCACAAGACCTATAAGCTCTATGGAAACGTGTACTCGCTTCATAATGGCAAACCTGTAGAAAAGATAACAGTAAAAGCCTATGAGATGCAAAGCGTAACCTGGTACGAGGGTTATTCAACCTACATCAACACCACCGAATCAGGTTATTACGAACTTTTCCTGCCTGCATCTGAGCATGAGATCAGGGTGGAACTTGGAGATTCAACATACCATATAGAGAGGGTGAACATCACATCCTCGGAGCCGGAAAAACATCTTGACTTTCATATATACGATATAGAAAGTTCATCTATTGAGGGTTACGTTAAGGATCCAAGGACAGGCGATCCGTACACCGGAAGTTTGTATATTGAAATATGGAATCATACTATACCGCATAGCAATTTTACTTCAATCGAAAAAGGCTACTACCACATAAACACGGTCCCTGGTAATATCTCAGTTAAAGGATTGTCGGGCTCGTGGAGGGGGCCTTTTACAAATCACTCTCAAGTTGCGGTTGCAAGCAATTCCATTGTATGGCTAAACCTTACAGTGGTAATTGACCCTGTAGAGGATGTGCTTTTGGAAGGGTATGTGTATGATCAAATGAGCAGTGCACCCATCTATCATGCATGGGTTATCGTTCAAAGTCTCGATTTCGATTATTGGTACGATGAATGGACAAATGATCTTGGTTATTTTAATTTGAACATATCCCATGGGAATGTATCGATATATGTCTACGAATCTGGATATATGGAGGAAGAAATGAAATTATCTGTTTTGGCTGGGGAGACCAGGCAATTGAACTTCTTTTTAAAACATATGAACTCTTCAATAAAAGGGTATGTATATACTGCAGATGGAGCCCCATTGGAGGGTGCCCACATTGAAGTTTTGGACACATATAGACTTGGTAAGACAAATCAATATGGCTATTATGATATCCGTATTACAGCCGGAGATTATACCATAACAATCGATGCAAAGGCAGATGATTATCCAATTATCCATGAAGATATCTGGATCGAGACCTACAGTTTTTTAGAATCCCAAAGGAACATCGATTTCTTTGGAGAATTGGCCCCCTACGAATTAAAGGCAGGAGTCATGGAAATTGGGGACGGGAAAATCGTTATAGCAAACCATACTGCCGAACAATATGATCTCAACGTCGGAGACGAAATA
>CP070751.1:1370517-1380818 GCA_020348445.1 Thermoplasmata archaeon | reverse complement strand
TTAGACCTTTTTTTATTCTAGTATTTTGAACACGACATTTTATATTTCTCACAACCGCTTTACCATTCTCAACGACGATTTCTTTGTCTTCTAGATCAAGTGCCCAACCTGAAAGACGGAGTGCCTTAATCATAGAAGGAATGTCATTACTTGATATATCAAAAAACTTCTTTAATCTACGAGCCTCTATTTTACCCATAATCTCCCAAACCTTTCTATCTATTGTAGCTGCAGCTTCTGTACCAAAAGCCTCCTCAATGCCAATGAAATATAGTCCATCAACAGTCCACATATTTCTTAAATGCATGAAAATAAAATCTGCGATCTTCTCCTTCGGAATCTCTGCAATTAGTTTTCTATCCTCATCTCTAACCATATTTATTCCTCCATAAACGACGTGTGATCGACTATATACCCTACTGGTATGACAACTGATTTTTAACCCATTTTCTCTTTAACCGCGTTTGTCAATTTTGGAACAACCTGATACAAATCACCAACGATTCCATAGTCAGCAGACTTAAAAATTAGCGCTTCAGGATCCTTGTTAATCGCAACAATGATACCTGAATCCCGCATACCCGCGATGTGTTGAATCTGACCACTGATACCAACCGCAATATACAACCTAGGCTTTACCTTATGACCAGACAAGCCAATCCAATGATCCTCGGATAGCCACTTCAAATCAGCAGCAATTGGTCGACTACACCCAACAGTCCTTCCCTTTAAAACCTCGGCTAACTCATTAATTAATTTGATATCATCTTTGTTCTTAAACCCACGGCCACATGAGACAATGATTTCTGCATCCTCAACGTTGACATCACCAGTCTGCATCTCTTGAACCTTCAGCACTTTAGAAGCTGTTTTCTTCACTTCCACTTTCTTCTTAACTATATTTCCACTGTGTTTCTCATTCTTTGGCAATGGTTCAAAAACCTTCCTTGGAATGGTAACGATATTTGGTCTCGAGGTAAACTGTTCTATTGCAACAGCATTCCCACTATACACTATACGTTCAGCAGTCAACTTTTTATTCTTTACATAAAGATTTGTGCAATCAGTCACACAACCAGCTCCAAGCTTAGATGCAAGCCGAGGAGCAAGCTCTTTGCCATTCTTATTGGAACCAATTAATATAATCTCAGGTTTTGTCTCTTTCAGGATATTCTCCAAAATCCCAGTGTACTCCTCCGCCTTAAATGAATCTAGATCGGTCTCTGCAACTACTACCGTATCAGCACCATGGGCTATGTATTTCCTTGCCAGCGCATCATCACTCTTTCCAATTATTACTGCAGTGAGCTTTTTACTCAACTCCTTTGCTAGCTCATTTCCTTTAGATAGAATCTCCAAACAAAGTTTATCATCATCAGAAAAAACAAGCACCATATTCTATCCCCCCAATACTCCTTCCTTAGCAAGACTATCAACCAATTTCTCAATCGACTCGTCCAAATCATCCTGATACACAATGTTCTTCCGCTCCATAGGGACTCCTTTTAACTCAACAATCTCAATCACAGGCTCTAATTTATCCTGTACGAGTGAATTTGCACTCCATTCATTAATTGGTTTATTAGCTGCCCCGAGAATCTGCATAAGACTCGGGAGACGGGGCTCATTAATTTCTTTAGTCACAGTAATAAGAACAGGATAAGACGACTCGGTTGTCACCATCTTATCACCCATATTTCGCTCAG
Source organism: Thermoplasmata archaeon (assembly GCA_020348445.1). Taxonomy (GTDB): domain Archaea; phylum Thermoplasmatota; class Thermoplasmata. Next base: position 1,379,112 of record CP070751.1, on the reverse strand, counting down.
CGACAACCTTAACCCCTTCAGCATTAACGCTCTGGGCATACGTAATCTGTGGAATATTCAATAAACCAGCCAACCTTGGTCCAATTTGTCCCGAAAACAAATCAATCGATGCCTCACCACATAAAACAATATCATATTCACCAATCTTCTTTATAGCTCCTGCCAAGAGACTAGAAACTACATGATAATCGTACTTTTCGGAATAAGGAATCAAAACGCCCTCGTCAGCACCCATCGCCAACAATTCCTTAATACGTTCCTTAGCATCATTTGGACCAACCGTTACCACCGTTATCTTACCATCATGTTTTTCCTTGATCTTAATTGCTTCCTCTATAGCATTCTTATCAATATCACTAATCTTCTGCGGTATACCTTGCAAAATCGGCTTTTTTGTAGATGAATCAACCTTCATCTCGGATACATCAACAACCTGTTTCGCACAAACAACAATATTCATAAAATTCTCTACCCCCTAAATTTTACACTTCTTTCTTTTTCTTCTCTAACCCTCTCAGTTCCTTTATTTTTATCTTCCCACTTTGAGTCTTAGGAAGTTCTTTCACAAATTCTATCTCTACAGGATACCTATATGGAGCAGCAATATTTTTCGTATGCTCCTGAATATCCTCCACTAACTCATCAGATGCTTTACTGTTATTGTGAAGAACAACATAAGCCTTAACAACCACTCCAAGCATTTTGTCAGGACTTGTCACCACTGCTGAATCCAATACCTCGGGATGTGAAATAATCGCTGATTCAACCTCAAAAGACGAGATACGATATCCGTTCGACATTATGAGATCATCGTCTCGGCCGCTAAACCAATAATAACCATCCTCATCTTGATAAAGAACATCACCGGTTAAGAACCAACCATTTTTGAAACTCTTAGCGGTTATCTCAGGTTTATTCCAATACTCTTTAAACAGGCCAGGATCATTTTGTTTCACTGCAATTATACCAGATTCACCTCTTGGTTGAGGCTTGCCTTCAAGATCAACGACCGAACACACATGACCTGGTTGGGGTTTACCACATGAACCTGGTTTAATCTTCATACCCCTGAAGTTCGAGAGATAAACCATGATCTCTGTCATACCGATGCCATAATATACATCGAGATTAAATCTCCGTTTCCATTCTTTAATAACCTCTGGGTTTAATGGCTCCCCAGCAGAGATACAATGCCTTAACGATGAAAGATCATAGTTCTTCTCAGCATCTTTAACTGTTAGAAATAGGCGATAGGCAGTAGGCAGTGAAGCAAGATTAGTAACCTCGTATTTCTCAATAAGTTTAAACCAATGCACTGGGTCAAATCTACCATCATATATAAGCGTGGATACTCCCCAGCGCCATGGGTATAGAAAACCATTTCCAAGTGGAAAAATCCAGTTTAAATCACCAGTATGGGCTATTAAATCGTTCTCTTTTGCCTGCTGCCAGAAAATTACGCTTGGGTCATTTCCTGGAACCCATCGATGCAAATGTACTGCCCCTTTTGGATTACCTTTTGTACCAGAGGTGTAACAAAAAAACGCCATGTCGTCTCTATTTGTAGGTTCAGCCTTCAAATAATAGGAGGATTCTCTCATCAATTCGCTGTATGAAAGCTGATCTCCATATGCCTCTCCGACGATTATGATGTGTTTCAATGTTGGACATTTGTCCCTGATTTTATCTATTTCTCCAACATATCTAGGTGTTGTTATTACAGCTTTAGAACCACTATCGTTTATCCTATACTCTATTTCATGTCCCCTGAACATCACGCTTGAGGGAATAGGAATAGCACCTATCTTTACTCCACCGAGAAACGAGACATGAAACTCTGGAAGATTTGGAAGTCTAAGGAGGAATCTATCTCCTTTTTTAAAACCAAGTTTTTTTAGGGCATTTCCAAATTTATTGGTGAGGTTCTTCATTTCACAAAAAGTAAACTTCTTCTCAAAACCTTCAGCGTTCTCCCAATACAATACTACCTTGTTTTTACTTCTACTCTCAGCATGCTTGTCAACAATGTCAACTCCAATATTATACTTTTCAGGGATGTCCCATTTCCACTTTTTAAACTCTTTTTCGTAGTTAAAATCCCCCATAACTATCTCACCTGAATTCTACTGGAGCATATATTATTTGAGCAGGCTACCTGCTATTACCATTCTTTGCACCTCTGAAGTACCTTCATATATCTCCGTAATCTTAGCATCTCTGAACAAACGTTCAACGGTGTACTCCTTTGTATATCCGTAGCCGCCATGGATTTGCACTGCCTTTATCACGGCATCTACTGCAGTCTCTGACGCAAAAAGTTTGGCCATCGCCGCCTCTTTGCTGAAACGTTCACCCTTATCTTTTACATAGGCTGCGTTATAGACTAGATATCTTGCTCCTTCGATATGGGTAGCCATATCAACTATCATCCATTGTATAGCCTGAAATTTAGATATCGGTCTTCCAAACTGTTGTCTCTGCTTTGAATATTCTATACTCTCATCAAGTGCTGCTTGAGCAATACCAACAGCCTGTGCAGCGATACCAATTCTTCCACCATCTAAAGTACTTAAAGCGATTTTGAATCCTTCACCCTCCTTGCCTAGAAGGTTTTCCCTAGGGACCTCCATGTCTTCGAAAATAAGTTCTGAAGTCTGAGATGCATTTATACCTAGTTTTTCATAGATACTACCAACCTTGTACCCCTTCATATCGCTCTCGACAATAAAAGCACTAATCCCATTTGCCCCAGCACTTTTATCAGTTACAGCAAAAACAATGATAACACCAGCCTTGGGACCACTAGTGATAAATGTTTTATCGCCATTTATGATGTATTTGTTACCCTTAAGCACCGCGGTTGTTTTCATCGATCCAAGATCAGAACCAGCATTAGGTTCTGTACCAGCAAACGCCCCGATTTTCTCTCCTTTTGCAAGAATTGGAAGATATTTCTTTTTCTGTTCATCGGTGCCATATTTTATTATCGGCGAGGCAACAAGAGAGTTATGCACAGAGGTAATAACCCCTGTCGATGCACATTTTCGGGATATTTCTTCAATTATTGCCGCATAGCTGATTGTATCAAGGCCCGCTCCCCCATATTCAGTCGGTATAATGCTTCCAAGAAGCCCGAGTTTGGCCATTTTTTCAAGGATTTTTGTAGGGTATTCTTCTTTTTTGTCTAATTCTGCGGCTATTGGTGCTATTTCTTTTTCAGCGAACTCTCTTACCATCTTTTGTATCATCTTCTGTTGATCATTTAATTCTAATCTCATTGGGGCTGGGAATAAAATTAGTAAACATAAAGCTTTCTATATGTAGCACAGGAGAAAAATTGAGATAAAAGAAAGAAATATAACAACCTATCCGATTAAAGGAAGGAAATTATGTCATTAGAAAAAGGCTATATTCATGTATATACTGGACCCGGAAAAGGCAAAACCACTGTTGCACTTGGATTAGGAATACGGGCTGCCGGTGCAGGTCTTAAGGTGTATATGATCCAATTTATGAAAGGAAGACGGTATAGCGAGCTAGATACGACAGAAAATCTCACCAATTTTACCATTGTCCAGTATGGTCGCGATGAATTTGTATCAAAAGAAAATCCAGAGCAAATTGATATCGATTTAGCGCAGCAAGGTTTTGTACATGCCCAGGAGATCGTGAAAAAAGGAAAATATGATATTGTTATCCTTGATGAGATAAACGTTGCCATTGACTATAACCTTATATCTCTAGATGATGTGCTGAAACTCGTTGAAGAAAAACCAGAAAAAGTTGAACTAATTTTAACAGGGAGGTATGCTCATCCTGAGTTAATAAAGATGGCAGATCTTGTCACTGAGATGCTTGAGATAAAACATCCCTACCACAATGGTGTAATTGCCCGGAAAGGTATTGACTACTAAACGGGAGGACACTTGTATGAATGATAAAGAAGAGTTGAACCAAGTAAAAGAAAAAAGAACTCTATGGGAAAAAAACTGCTACTCTAAATTGGTAAAAGATAATCCCGAACAGAAAAAAAAATTTGAAAATTTATCTTGGATTACGATAAAGAACCTATATACTCCCGAGGATGTTGCTCATTTAGATTACATCAAGGATTTGGGTTTCCCTGGAGAATATCCATTTCTCCGTGGCATCCATTCGACGATGTATCGTGGTCGTTTGTGGACTATGCGTATGTTTTCTGGTTTTGGAGGCGCTGAGGAGACAAATAAGCGTTATAAATATCTGTTAGAACATGGTGAAACAGGTTTGAGCGTAGCTTTTGATTATCCAACATTGTACGGATATGATACGGATGATCCTCATTCTCGTGGTGAGTTTGGGAAGTGTGGTGTTGCAGTTAGTAGCTTGAAGGATATGGAGATTTTATTCAGAGGCATACCTGTGGACAAGATTACTACCAGCATGACAATTAATGGCCCTGCAGCAATTATTTGGGCGATGTATATTGCGAATGCTGAGAATAGGGGCATCAATAAACGCGGGATTGGCGGTACAATTCAAAACGATATTTTAAAAGAATATATTGCACAGAAATCTTTTATTTTCCCTCCGGAACCTAGTATGCGTTTGATTATTGACACGTTCGAGTATGGGTTTAAAGAAGTTCCTCGTTGGAATACGATTAGTATTAGCGGGTATCACATCCGCGAGGCTGGTGCTACAGCGGTTCAAGAGTTAGCGTTCACACTTGGCGATGGGCTTGAGTATGTGAAGGCTGCAATGGAGCGTGGTCTAAAGATTGATGATTTTGCATATAGATTGAGTTTCTTTTTTAATGCACATAGTGATTTCTTTGAGGAGATCGCAAAGTATCGCGCTGCTCGTCGCATTTGGGCTAGGGAGTTGAAAAAGCTAGGTGCTAAGAAACCCCGTTCCTTACTTATGCGTTTTCATACCCAAACTGCTGGTGTTTCTTTGACTGCTCAGCAGCCTGAGATTAATATTGCTCGTGTAACACTACAGGCTCTATCTGCAATATTAGGTGGTACACAATCGTTACACACGAATTCTATGGATGAAGCGTTGGCCTTACCTTCCGAAAAAGCATCGCGCATCGCTTTACGAACGCAGCAGATCATTGCTGAGGAAAGCGGAGTCACCAATACCATTGACCCATTAGGTGGTTCATATTATGTTGAGTGGCTAACGGATAAAATGGAGGAGGAAACCTACAAATATTTTGACAGAGCCGAAAAACTTGGTGGAGTGTTACCGGCAATTGAAAAAGGATTTTACCAGCGTGAAATCGCTGAAAGTGCTTATAAGTATCAGAAAGAAATTGATGAAAACAACCGTGTAATCGTTGGCGTAAATAAGTATAAGATGGATGAACCACTTTCTATCCCGATTTTAGAGATGGATGAGAAAGGCGAACAACGTCAAATCAATAGGTTAAAGAAACTGCGGAGGGAAAGAAATCAGTCAAAGGTTGATAAGAACCTCGATCGCCTTGGGAAAGCAGCAGAAGGTGATGAGAATCTTATGCCATATATTCTTGACTGTGTGCATGCTTATGCTACCTTAGGTGAAACCTGTAATGTTTTGAGAGAGGTTTTTGGAGAATATACAGAACCTGCTATGTATTAAGGAGGATGTGCTGAAATGGAACGGAAGATTAGGGTGCTTGTGGCAAAACCTGGACTTGATGGTCATGACCGTGGTGCAAAGATCGTCGCTCGTGCACTGCGAGATGCTGGTATGGAGGTTGTATACACTGGTTTGCATCAGACAGCTGAAATGATTGTAGAATCTGCAGTCCAGGAGGATGTAGATGTTATTGGTCTGAGTTTGTTGTCTGGTGCACATATGACATTGTTTTTAGATGTCACCCAGCTTTTAAAGAAGAAAGGTATTGAGGATGTTTTGGTTGTTGGTGGCGGTATCATCCCAGAGGAGGATGTTCCCAAGTTGAAAAAAGCGGGTGTTACAGGTGTTTTTGGACCAGGTACTCATTGTGAGGAGATTGTTGAGTTTATCAGGAAGAATGTGAAACGATGAATGAAATTGTTGCCAAGGTTTTAAAGGGTGATGCTCGATCCATTGCTCGTTTAATCACCTTAGCTGAAAACAATGATCCTGATGTTATGAGCGCAATGAAAGATATCCATCCTCATACGGGCAATGCTTATGTTATAGGTATCACTGGGGTGATGGGGAGTGGAAAGAGTACGTTGATTTATGAGCTTACTCGTGAATACCGACAACAGGGGTTAAAAGTTGGTATAATCGCCATTGATCCCACGAGTCCGTTTAGCGGTGGTGCTTTGCTAGGAGATCGAGTGAGGATGATGGAGCTTGCCACTGATGATGGTGTCTTTATTCGAAGTATGGGAACTCGTGGTATGCTTGGTGGGCTAACTAGTGCTGTGTATGATGTTGTAGAGATCCTTGATGCATCTGGTAAGGATATTGTAATGGTTGAAACTGTTGGTATAGGTCAGGCAGAGGTGGATGTGATAAAGATCGCTGATACCACACTTGTTGTTTTGGTTCCAGGTCTTGGTGACTCTATTCAAACAATTAAAGCAGGTGTTATGGAGATTGCTGACATATTTGTGGTAAATAAGGCTGACCGATCGGGTGTCGAACAAACCATTGCTGAGATAGAGAGTTATATTGATATTGCAAATACAGACAGGGACAGAAAGACACCTGTTCTTTCAACTATTGCTAAAGAAAGCAAAGGAATTAGTGAACTAATTTATGAAATCGATAAGCATAGAGAATATTTGAAAAAAACCAAAAGATTTGATGCACAGCGAAGGAAGCGTTATGAAGCTGAGCTTGTTGAAATCATCCGGAAACGACTTATGGATTTTATTTTCGATGAGCCAAAGTTTACAGGCAAGGTTGAATCACTTATTGACCAGATGAGCAAAAAGGAAGTTGATCCGTATACTGCTGCAGATGAAATACTAGGTAAAATTCTGAAGTAAAAGAAAATTTTTATTTTCCCTTAAACATGGGTTTTCTTTTTTCAAGAAAAGCTGTCATACCCTCTTTCTGGTCCTCTGTAGAGAAACTCGATGAGAAATATGAAATCTCCAAAGAACACGCTGAATGTAAATCAATGTCAGCACCTTTATTTACCAGTGACTTTATGAAACCGGTCTGTACTGAAGACTTCTCTGCAATCATATTAGCTAGTTTCCTAGCCTCATCTATGAGTTTTTCATCTTCAACAACCTTGTTTACCAATCCAATTTGAAAGGCTTCTTTTGCATCAATGCTACGACCTGTAAGGAGGAGATCCTTCGCCTTCATCCGCCCTACAAGTCTTGGTAGCCGTTGTGTACCTCCAAAACCAGGATGAATCCCCAAGTTAATCTCAGGTTGACCAATCTTTGCACTCACACCAGCAATACAAATGTCACATGCCATCAATACCTCACATCCACCACCAAGTGCATATCCGTTAACCGCTGCAATAAAGGGGATTCGAGAGTTTTCAATCTTCATTAACAGATTATGTCCTATCTCAGCGAATTCTTTGGCCTCTAATGAGCTCATATCTTTCATCTCTCCTATGTCAGCCCCAGCGATAAACGCCTTCCCCTCACCAGTTAATATGGCGACTTTTATGTTTTTATCTTGTTCTAGTTCTCCAACTGCTTTTGAAAACTCCCCCACGGTGTCTTTGTTTAAGGCATTCAACACCTTGGGTCTATTGATTTTAATGGTTCCGACACCATCTTTTTTCTCTATAATTATGTTTCTATAGGCCATAACATAACCACCTACTTATTGTAATCATAAAATCCTTTCCCTGTTTTTCTTCCGAGATGGCCTGCTTGTACCATCTTTTTCAATAACGGACACGGTCGATATTTAGAATCATTAAACCCTTGGTACAACACGTTCATTATATCCAGACAAACATCTAAACCTATAAGATCAGCCAACTCTAATGGCCCCATTGGATGGTTCATACCTAGCTTCATGACATTGTCAATAGATTCAGCAGTACCTGTACCATCCATAAGGCAGAATACTGCTTCGTTTATCATAGGTATAAGCACACGGTTTGATACAAAGCCAGGTCCATCATTCACTTCGACAGGTACTTTTCCCATTTTTTCTGCAAGTTTATTAATTAAAGATGCTGTTTCATCAGATGTTCTCAACCCTCGTATAACCTCTACAAGTTTCATAATAGGAACAGGATTCATGAAATGCATGCCAATGAAATGTTCAGGTCTTGTAGTAACCGAGGCGAGATCGGTTATCGGAATGGTTGACGTGTTCGATGCAAAAAATGTCTCCTTCTTACAAATCTTATCGAGATCCTTAAACAATTGTTTCTTGACTTCCACATTTTCAAAGATCGCTTCAATAACGATATCAACATCTTTGAGATCCTCAAGCTTGGTAGTCCCCTTTATGTGGGAAAGAATCGTATTCTTTTCATTTGCATTCATCTTCCCTTTCTCGATGCTTTTATCAAGAAAACGCTCTATCTTACTCAAACCCTTTTTAACATACTCATCTTTAATGTCTCTTAAAATCACGTCAAAACCAGCTTTAGCAGCCACTAGGGCGATGCCGTGCCCCATCTGACCAGCGCCAATAACGCCT
>CP070751.1:1360111-1370417 GCA_020348445.1 Thermoplasmata archaeon | reverse complement strand
AAACTTGCACCAGATGATGTTATGACTCTCAGCAATAAAAAGGACGCCTTGATGGCACTTGAGAGGTACGAGGATGTTCTAGCAATCTGCGACAAGATACTGGAGCTCGATTCCCAAAATACTCCTGCATTAAATGACCAAGGCCTTGCCTTGCTGTTTCTGGGAGAGACAAAGGAAGCCGTGGATCTCTTTGATCGTGCTTTGGTTATAGATCCAAAAAACTACAATGCTCTTGTCAATAAAAAAGAAGCGTACAAGAGACTGAATGAACCAGATAAAGTGCTTGAGACCTGTGAGCTAATCGTGAAGTTCTATCCCAAGGATTTAGAGACTTGGGTAGATAGGGGTTGGGTTTTAGAGGATCTGAATCAGTTGGACAAGGCTGTCTCTTCGTATGATAAGGCCTTACAAATCAGCCCCGAGGATATGGACATTCTATTCAAAAAGAAGAATGCTTTAAAACAATTGGGCAAGGATGAGGATATAATAGAAACATGCACAAGCATTTTAAATCTAGAACCAAAAAATCTCGAAGCTCTAGAGGATAAAGGTGCTTCACTCATAAATCTGGCAAGAAACGATGAAGCAATTGACCTCTTTGATGAGTTGTTGAGGCTCGATTCCAAGAACGTGGATGCGATTCAGAAAAAAGGTATTGCATTAAGCCGAATTGGGGCCTATGAAGAGGCTATAAAAAGTTATGATTCTGCATTGAAACTGAATCCAGATAACAAGGATGTTTTGGAGAATAAAGGTGATGCTCTAAGATTTCTGGAGCATTTCGATGCGGCAGTGAGAAGTTATGACAAGGCCCTTGCACTGGATGAGCAGGATCCCAATTTGTGGGATAAAAGAGGGAAAATACTCCTAGATTCCGAGAGGTACGAGGAGGCTCTACTCTCATATGAGAAGGCACTTTCAATAGATTCAACGAACTCAAGATATCTGTATCTAAAAGGTGTGGCTTTGGACTGGTTAGGGCGATACGAAGAGTCACTTGTCTCCTTTGATTCGGCTTTGGATCTGAATCCAAAGGATGAAGGTACTCTATTAGCCAAAGGTATGGTGCTTGTGAAAATGGACAAGCAGAGCGATGCCTTAAGGATTCTTAACAAGGTCCTTGATATCAATTCCGACAACCTGGAAGCACTAATCACCAAAAAGGATGTGCTCATGAAACTCGAAAATTACGAGGAAGCCGAGACAACCTGCGACAGGATCCTGGAACATTCACCTAACAACGCAAGGGCATTGGAGCACAAGGCCTTCGCTTTGACTAAGCTGGGAAAATATAAGGATGCTGTATCAGCATATGAGAGCGCCTTGAATATTGAGCCTGATAATATCGGTATATGGAACCAGAAGAAGGAGGCATTAAAATCCCTTAAAAGATACGAGGATGTCATCTTTTCCTGTGATAGAATTCTTGATTTGGAGCCCAGGAATATGGAAGCATTGAGGGACAAGGGGGTGGCTTTGGCAAACCTGGACAGACTGGAGGAGGCTGTTGACCTGTACAACCGCATTTTGGAATTCAATCCAAAGGATGTGGCGACATTGCAGAAAAAGGGCAGGGCAGAAAGCAGGCAGGGTCTGTACGAAGCGGCACTGAAAAGCTATGATGAGGCACTGAAACTGCAGATAAAGGATAAGCTCCTTTGGAACGATAAGGCCCAACTGCTTTCGAAGATGGAAGAATATGAAGAAGCGATAATATGCTATGATAAGGCCCTGGAATTGGATCCCAACGATGCCCGCATATGGACGAATAGGGCGCACGCTCTCTATGAGGCAGGCAAGCACGATGAGGCGCTGGAAGCATTTGATCGAGCTTTGGATATCGATAAGGACAATATTCATGCCCATAAAGGCAAAGGTCACACTCTCATGGCAAAGGACGAATTTGAAAGTGCAATAAGAAGTTTTGACAGAGTTCTTGAGACCATTTCTGATGATATCGTGTCATGGGTTCGCAAGGCCGAGGCATATATGGGCCTTGGGAGGTTCGAGGCTGCAATCGGCTGCTATGACAGGGCCATCGATTTGGACGAAAACAACAAATCGCATTGGTTGAACAAGGGCATGTTGCTGGATAGGACAGGGAAGTACGAGGAAGCCATAAGAAGCTATGATAATGCCCTGAACTTGGATGACAAGGATCCTAATTTATGGCACAGAAAGGGCATGTCATTGTCAAAAATAGGTGACCTTGAAGCTGCCATAGGCTGCTTTGACAGAGGGCTGGGGCTTGCTCCAGAAAACAAGGCAATCTGGACCAGCAAAGGCCTGACTTTGAATAACCTCAAGAACTACGAACAGGCCATAAGATGCTTTGATCATGCCCTTGAGCTGGATCCAAAACACATGCCTGCTGTGGAGGGTAAAGAACTGGCTGAAAAGGAAATCAAGAAAGGTAATCTAGAACGGTATGCAAGGGACATACTCAGATTCGAAAAAGATTACAAAAGACCTGCCACCAAGGAGGAGGCCTTCAGAATTTGTCATGTTCCATACAGTTATCTTGATGATGTGATCCAATATCTCTCACGGAAAGAGGATGTGGACATCAATGCCCTAAGTCAAAAAGATAGAGACAGGTTCGAGGGGGATTCCAACAGGGCCATTGTGGGTATATTACGGGACGATCCCGCTTCATTTGAGAAAAACGGTCTAAGACTTGCAGATGTGGTAATGGGTTTTTCTGATTATGATATAATAAAGGCGAAAAGGCTTTTGGCCTACATCAACAAGGCAGATGAGATGGAAATGAAGGTCGATAGAGTCAATCCCGAACTTGAGGAGATACTTCATCGGGCACTTGAACTACCACCTCATAGACGAAATGTAAATGGCCTGATACAGGATTTGAACCTTGGAATCTTCGAAGCAAAAAGGGTGCATGCCCTGCTTGTGCAGTTCCATGATCAGGAGGTTGTGACACCAGAGGTTAGGGTGAAATCCCTTGATGAGCGGCACATACTAACAGAACCTATTGAAGGTGAGGCCGGTCCTTTTGAGAAACCTGTACCTGAGCCTTTGGATTATGAACCTGCTGCTGAGGAGGAAGAAGAACTATGCCTCATATGCGAGAATAATCCTGTAAAGATAGAGCATGACTGTGGAGCTAAGCTATGCAAGGACTGTATTAATGAATACAATGAAAGGTACTCAAAGCTCTATGACACAGAAGGTGACGAGGTGATATGCCCCAAGTGCAATGAGGAAATCATCTTGGTTCGCAGAAAAAAGGGTGGCAAGAAAGGTGAGGACTATATCAGGCTTTAAATATCCTATTTACCCTGTTTTTGGCAATTTGTACACAAAATGTTCAACATAATAAATAATATTATCCTTAAAGATTTTTACCTCGAAAAACTTTTATATACACACGTATATACCATCAATAATAATGGCGTACAAATGTACACCATTAGGATGGGTATTATGGTGCAAAAGACACAAAGAGTATCTGCAAGGGTGCCAGAAGAGCTGGTACGAAGACTTGAAGGGATAATGGACAAAGAAGGAATTACGTCCATTTCAGAGGGTCTAAGAGAATGTATAGAAGAGTATATTAGACTAAAACAAATCCATCTTTCCACTGAAAACATCATAATCGATATAGGTGAAGACATTCTCTCTGACGTCGACAATCTCGTGGATATAGGGCGTATCTCAGGAAGAGAAGAGGCATTTCACCATGCAATAAAATCCTGGACCGAATCCCAGGTTGAAAAATACATCGTAGGTAGAGAAAAGTATTCAAAAACTATCACTCAAACCAAATCAAAAATCTTGGAAACAAGAGAGCAAAAGAAGCTCAATTCATATTATAAAATGCCATAATCCCCAGATATACGCTATCGGCAGCCCAGGAACGATAAGCGAATCCACTTGGATGGGAATAAAAAAGCTTCCATAAAATAGGAAGGGTTCTGCCACTTGATCCTCCAAAATATGTTAATAAAAAAAGCCACTGACCCTGGGAGGATACCTCCTTTGGCGAGGCTCCTGGGCATCCTCCTCTTTCCATTTACCCTTCCAAAACAATGTATATAATACTTCAACTATTAATATAATTAGAGATAAACCCTACAATATAGGGATGGGATCGCATGCAAGATGTCAAGGCAAACACAAAAATACAGAAAACTAACAAAGAAATTCAAGAGGATAATAAATCCTCAAAGCGCTTTGTTAGGGATTATTTGGCCCTTAGAAATGCAATCATTGAAAACTGCAGAGACTGCATCAGGGACTGCGGAAGGGACTGCCTAGACTTTGATGCAAGGCCCATTGAAAATATAAGATGTCCCCTTCAGAAAGTGAGAATCGATTATGGAATCATCATAAAAGCCGAAAACCATGATGTATCAAGATGGAAGGTCATAAGAAAACAGGGTTTTGAAATCAAGTAAACAGCAGGTTCATAGGTACTAATTTTGATGTTAAAGCTTGATTATCCTGCTGCATTGATGGGGAAACGTTAGATCCAAGCTCACTCCTATAAAATCCTTTAAACTTTCGTTTGCAGCATCAAAAGCCAAATCAGGGGTGTTGTTGTTCTGAGAAAGATGGGCTAAAAGCACATGTTTTGTGGAAGAACCAATCACCTGCCTTAGGGTTTTTGCAGCAGCCGAATTTGACAGATGCCCAAAATCTGAAAGTATTCTTTCCTTTAAAAGTGGGTGATAATCCCCCTCAAGTAGCATCTTCTTGTCATAGTTGCTCTCGATTATAATGAGATTGGAGTTTTTTGCATGTTCTATAAATGCAGAAGTGTGCTTCCCCATATCTGTTGCTATGGTTACCTTCTTTTTCTTTGAGCGAACCACGAACGCATTGGGTTCTGATGCATCGTGGGGCACGACCAAGGGTATGATCTTAAATTCCCCAATTAAAAAGTCTTTATGGGATTTAAAATATTTTTTTTCCGAGACATCCTCAAGTGCCCTTGACAGCCTGAATGTGGTTTTGTTTGCATATACTGGAATTTTGTATCTTCTTGAGAGAACACCCGCGCCCTTGGTATGATCTGAATGCTCATGTGAAATCAAGATACCATTTATTTGGGATGGACTTAAGTTAATACCCTTCAATCTCCTTTCAAGTTCCCTTCCTGAAAAACCTGCGTCTATGAGTATTTTGGTATTTTTCGTCCATATGACTGTTGCGTTGCCTTCGCTGGAACTGCCTATTACACACACTCTCATGTAAATCATCGCCTCCTGGCCATTTTATACTGAGATGATTTACATAAGAGGATTATCGTATTCAAACAATTATCCATAAAGATAAGCCTCGTCATATCCATCCCTTTTACTCTTACAATCATACCAAAAAATCGTTCTTTTGGCCTCACATGTATGACTTTTTAGATAAATAACTATTTCTGTAAAGAAAGGCCGAGCTATCCAATGGATTAAAGATTAAGGAAAATACACTGAAGTCACTTGAAATTATGGATTTCGTGCTCAAATAATGAACGTTTCATTCCTTTTCAAGTCGTTCAAAGTTATCTTTGAAGGTTATTTCTTCCAGGTATTGTATTTTCAGGATAGCGGATATGATTGCATCATCTGTTTGAAACAGCTTGGACATGGGCAACCCCTCACTCTAACATATATTGATACTTCTACTATTTATATGCTTCCCTGCCAGATTATGAAAATGTTAGATTTTTACCGTCGATTTTAGGCGTTTTTATAATGTTCATTTTTCTGGAAGGAATCTGAATTCATTGCTGAATAATCCTTCTTTTCCTAGAAAAAAACAAAATTCATGGTATGTATGCTATATAAGATCACTTAATTCCTCTAAAAGTTCTGGATGTCTGTCGCTTATCACTTTAATTATCTTAAGTGTGGATAATTGGTCGATTTTAACCTCTGAAAGGCTTTTTATTATCTTATTTATGGCCTCGTTGCCCAATGTGGTCAACTTCTCTCTTGCTGCCCAATTCAAATACAATGAATCCTCCAGTTTCTTTCGCCATCCCTTCTCATATTTGGCAAGAAACTCAGCACTGAAATCACCCACTGCAACTGCCTCACCTATTACTTCCCCAGCTATCTTGGCTGCAATGCAACCATTTGCTATTCCCCCACCTGTCATTGGGTTGACCTGTCTTGCGGCATCCCCGACAAGCAATATACCCTCTCCAACAGTTCTTTCGATGGGTGCTGAAACAGAAACGGCTCCTGCAACCATCTCAATTGTTTTACCACTCGAATACTGTGGGTGCCTTTTTATGAAATCGTCCAAATATGCACGCACAGCTCCTTTTTCTTTGATCTTGTTCAGTTGCATACCGCAACCGACGTTGGCCTCATCTTTACCTTTGGGAAAGACCCAGATATATCCTCCCTTTAATACATCCTCTATAATGAACTCGCAGTAATCTGGATCAGGTTCAATATCTATCATGCGATATTGGAAGCATGTGGAGATGTCCTTGGGCGCCAAAGTTGTGTCTATTTGCGCCCATCTGCCCACCTGGGATTCAAATCCGTCGGCTCCAACAACTATATTGGCTGAAATGTTGAATTTAGAATCCATGTGTTTGGCCCTGACTCCAATGATCCTTTTATCCTTATTCAACAGCCCGATAGCCGAAGTCTTTATCATGATATCGGCCCCGGCCATTATTGCATCCCTTGCAAGCTCCTTGTCAAATATATCCCGCTCTATGACCATTCCCACCTCTTTTCCTGCGATCTTTTCGTCTATTATCAATGTTGAACCGTCTGGGGAGACTATCTTGGCACCTTTTACCCTGTGCGTAAGCCATTTATCACTTTCTCTTATACCCACATCGTCAAGCCATCTTCCCCCTGCTATTCCCTCCCCGCATCGAACAGGAGAGCCAATCTCCTGTCTTTTCTCGATAATCAATACTCTCGCACCTGATTTTGCAGCATATTTTGCTGTGATGGTCCCTGCAGGGCCTGCCCCTACAACCACGACATCTACATTAAGATCCTTCATTTAACTGTCTCCTATCCACAAGTCCTAAGGAACAAATACCTTATCCTAACAGTAAAAGGATTGTGATGATAAAAAAATTGTCCTTTTATTGCTCATATACTTGAACCATCAATAAGGCAAAACTATTTATTACTGGATTGTATTGAATGTCGTAGCATGGACTACTAAAAAGTGATATTATGCCCATAACCATTCCTCAAACCAAGGAAGAGCTGGAAAAGGAATTTAAGAGCGTGTCAGGTAAATTGGAATCTCTAGGTCTTTCAGCCTATGAATCCAAGGCCTATATCGCCCTTGTCGCCCATGGATACGGAAATGCTGAGCTCATTGCAAAGACAGCCCAGATACCAAGAACATCAGCATATTCTGTGCTCAAGTCCCTTGAGAGCAAAGGTTTTGCCATTGCAACAACAGGCAGGCCTGTGATCTACAAGCCCGAGCCGCCTTCTAAAATCTTTGAGAAGGTGAAGGACGAGCTAGAGGAAACTTTCCAAAAACTTGAATTGATTCACGAAATCCTAAGGGAGAGGGGGGAGCCGCAGCTTGTTTACACCATAACAGGAAAGGATAAGGTGACAGAAAAAATCGGGGAGTTATTGGATAAATCCACAAGCAATTTCATTATCTCCACGCCTGTGGTATCAGAGATTAGAGATAAACTTCAGAAGAAGATAGAAAACGCGATAAAAAGGGGAATTGATGTCACCATCATCACTGAAGCTGGACAAAAGGTTCCCAAGAATGTAAAGGTTGTACGAAGAGAGGGCCTTATTGCAACTGATGTGATCTCAGACGAAACTACAGCCCTTATTGCCTCCCCAGATCTGAATGCATGCGGTTACATTGAAAATGCACAATTAGCCAGGCATCTTGCGCAGTTTTTAGAGATTTTAATGGAACATTAATATTGTCCTTCATTCTTTTAATAAAAAAAATAAAAGGGGGAGGAGTTTTCAAAAAGTTGTTAGCACGCAAATGAAGACCTTATTTAAATCATTTTTTGAATCAATTTTGTTACCACAAAAAACCACCGAAGGTTTTATTTGTTATCAAGTCTGTTACCAATGCGACTTGCCATATAATTAAAGATATTTAATTAAAAATTGTCAACCCAATATAGAATTACTAATATATATATGGGCCAGTCATATAAAATGGGGGGATAGTATGGCAAAAGGCAATGTATTTGTTACACCAGAAAGGTTAAAAGACCTGATAATCAAGTATGTAAAAGAAGAAGAGCGCTCAATTAGCTCATTATCTAGGCGTCTTGAGGAAGATGGCCATAAGATGCATAGACTTGTATTAACTGGTTACCTAAAAGCCTTGGCAGATGTGGGAGTTTTAAAAGAAAAGGAAATCCCCCCTGCAAAAGTGTACATCACGTCTGCGCATAGAGATAAAAATGTATATGAAGCAGTTGGGGAAAAATGCATTGCTTTAAATGTTGACGATGACGAAAAAGCCTTGATTGCAGTTTATATTTTACAGAGATTGTTTCACAGACCCATTTTCTTTGAGGAATTAAAGCAGTGCGGTTTTAAGGAAGGTGTTGAGGATGCTGAGCAAATCATAGGCGAGGAAAGAAGGGAAGCAAAAGCTGCACTCACAAAGGCAAGTGTGCATCTTCCCTATAACGATCCTGCATATGTTGTAAACAAGGATTATGAGTCAATATTTCTTGATATAATGTCAGAGATTATGATAGAGAATTTTAGGGCTAAAAGACTGGTGGTGGGCACAAAACAACTCAAATTAGGTGATGTTTAACATAATACCGTGCACTATTTTATCAAACTGATAACAATTCCCATATCCATAATATCTGTCAAGTTATTCTAAAAAACAGCAATTGACTTAAACAACCTTTTCTATTATGGTTATTATTCCTAAGAAGAGAGCTATTCGCTTTAATGCGAGGGTAGCTACATCGAGGCAACCTTCGGTTCCCTCTACGCCCTCGGAAACAATGCTTCGATTAAAATGTAACTGTTTCCTACGGGCCCAGGGTTGGAGTACCCAACCCCTTGCCTAAACAAACCTTCGGTTTGTCTTCGGAGCAAGTTTAGCTACCCTCTAAGCTGTTATTCGCCTTAATGCGAGGGTAGCTAAGCATGGTCAAAGGCGACAGACTCAAGATCTAAACCATGTTGCATGGGACATCTGTTCCAGAAGTGGTTCGCCGGTTCAAATCCGGTCCCTCGCATCTAATTATTTTCTCATTTAAGAGGGACTGCTAGTATCTTATAACATTCTGGATTTGAACCTTGGTTCACGAGCAAATTTAAAAAATTTGCGAGCAAGAGCTGTGAGAGAAACAAATAGCTCGGTGAATCCGGTCCCTCGCACTCCTTATCCTTTTTTATATTAGCTTACGGAGTGCGAGTCAGTGGATGTTATGTTGGGACAAGCTTAATTCTTAAACATCCACATCCCTCGCACCCTAAACTCTAATTGCTTAAATTCGGGAATACTTAGATTCAATTATTTTTTTCTCAACAAATTAATAAAGGACAAATTACTATTAAGGTGCGTAGATATTATGTCAAAATCCCAGGATTGGCACAATAAAAAGCATCTCCAAGAATGGTTCGATAGGCTAACTCCAGAGCAGCGCTTAAAAATTGCACTTCAAGTCGAGAAATTCAGGAGGGAAGCACGGTTTGTTAAGTCTTGAGGAGCTTTTTAATGCTCTTAATGATGCAAATATAAAATATCTGCTGATTGGTGGTATGGCTAGTATTTTATATGGCGTCCCGCGAACCACGCTTGATTACGACATCGCAATCAGTCCTTCTGAAGAGAATGTAAAAAAGACCATAGAAACCATGAGAAACTTAGGCCTATCATGCGATACTGAAAACATAGTTGATATCCTTGCTCAAGGAGGTATTACTTTTTCAAAGGATATAGAAGTCGATGTTATAACAGATTTACCAGGAAATAATGATTTTGAGGCCCTCTGGGAACGGAGAGAAAGTGTAATCTATGAAGGGGTAATGATAAATGTTATTTCCAAGGAAGATCAAATTCGGATACTGCGAGAAGTTGGAAGAAAACAAGATATGGAGGATGTAGATATCTTATCACGAAAGTGATTATAAGATATTCATATTCTTTTCTCGCCAATTTTAAATAGGCTTAAACCCATCCTAGAATGAATAGGGCTGTGATAACATGGACTCTGCTGTGATAGAAGAGATAAAGGGAATTGCAGGTGAAGACAACTGCACCACAAAGACTGCTGATCTTTATGTATATGGCTTTGACGCCTCGATTCATCACGAAAATCCCGATATCGTGGTAATGCCGAAAACAA
>CP070751.1:1349528-1360011 GCA_020348445.1 Thermoplasmata archaeon | reverse complement strand
ACCTAGTAAACCTTCAGGACCAACCTCCTTATTAAGAGGTAAATCTGCAAGTTTTTCAACAAACACCACAGACCCGGATATTGGTGATCAAGTAAGATTTAGATTTGACTGGGGAGATGGAACCACCAGCACATGGACAGGATGGGTGAATTCCAGTCAATCTGCAGCTAAATCAAAATCCTGGGGCAGTGCAGGTACATACAATGTAAAAGCTCAAGCGGAAGATGCACATGAAGCTAGAAGTAATTGGTCTGCTGCATTAAAAGTTACCGTCACTTCAGGTGGTGGTGGAAATCGACATCCTGTTGCAAATGATGATAGTGCGAGTACGAACGAAGGCGCAGCTGTATGGATTGATGTTCTTGCAAACGATGAGGATATTGATGGAACATTAAATCCGGAAACTGTGACGGTAACCAGTGATCCTTCTCATGGTTATACGACTGCTAATACAACAACTGGTGAGATACAGTATACACCAGATCCAGATTTCCATGGTTCTGATAGTTTTAAGTATACGGTTGATGACGATCATAGAGCTACGTCCAATATAGCCACGGTCACCATAACGGTGGGTGGTGTGAAAGCAGATGCATCTGCTGGTTCACCCTACTATGGATTAGTGGGAGAGGAAATAACTTTTAACGGGTCACTCAGCTATGACCCAGATCCTGAGGGATACATAGTTGCTTGGTATTGGGATTTTGGTGATGGAACAAATGAAACTGGAGAGGTAACAACTCATTCCTATGTAGAAGCAGGTACCTATACAGTAATACTTACAGTAACAGATAATGATAACACAACCGATCAAGACGAATTCACCGTGGAAATTGTAAAGCCAAACATCCCACCAACTGCTCCAACAGTAGATGGCCCAACATCAGGAGCAATAGATACCGTATATGATTATACTGCGGTATCAACTGATGCCGATAACGATACTATCAGCTACGTTTTTGATTGGGGAGATGGTAGTAACCTTACAGTAACAGGCTTCTTAGCAAATGGAACAATGACAACACAGAACCATTCCTGGATAGCTGCTGGACAATATATCATTTCCGTATACGCAACTGACAATCAAACAGATTCAGAAACCACGGAATATATTGTGTACATTGACGTAACTGCTGTCGACGGTATCGGTTATATTACTGATGATGATGGCGATGGAATCTACGATATGTTCCATGATGGTATCAGTATAGATACTGATCTTGGCGTGGAAGATGACAACTACCTCATTGACAGTGATGGAGACGGCAAATGGGACCATGTCTTTAATCTGGAAAGAGGATTATCAACGTATTTTCTATTTGTATATCGGAAATATCTGAAGATATATGAGGAGACACCAAAGACACCTGGGTTTGAAGTAATATCTTTCTTGGCAATGTTAGCTCTAGTATTGATTATCTTGAGACGGAGAAGATAAATAGATAAACAATTATTTGGTCTCAATCTCCCAGACGCCGTCCCAGTCTCTTAGGGGTGGGTTCTTTATAAATTCCTGGCAGCGGGTTATAAACACGTAGGCGGCATTGTCATCCATGAGCTTGAGGGCTGCCTGAAAGGACTTGATGGCTGGTTTCCACTTCTTTTTGAAGTAGAATTCAAGACCAGCCTCATAATGCCTAACAAAATCGCGTTGCTTCTTACTGAGCTTGTCCTTTCCAGAGAGGAGTTCGTAGATAAGGATTGGTTTCTTCTTGCCCTTTACCTTGACAGCATCGAGCTTCCTGAACTCGAATTTGTCTTTGACAATCTTGTGCGTGTTTTCGGTTATTATTATATTAGTTCCATAGAGCTTGTTCAGACCTTCCATGCGGGAAGCAAGGTTGACATTGTCACCTAATGCAGTATAGTCAAACCTGTCAAAGGAACCCATGTTACCCACAATAGCATCGCCACTGTTTAGACCTATGCCAATATTAAAAGATGGTATGCCCTCCTTTTTCCACTTCTTCTGGAGCTCCCCGAGCTTATCCATCATATCTAGGCAGCTTGAGCATGCCATCTCAGCATGGTCGGGCAGGTCAAGAGGCGCCCCCCAGAAGGCCATAATCGCGTCACCCATGTACTTATCAACAAGTCCCCGGTCTCTTCTTATTATCGAGGTCATCTCGGTTAGGTACTCGTTCAGGAGACGGACAAGTTCCTCAGGGTCGAGTTTCTCTGAAATCGGGGTGAATCCCCTTATGTCAGAGAAAAAAATGGTTATATTTCTCTTTTCTCCTCCAAGTTTTATCCTATCAGGATTTTTTATGAGGTTGTCTATCACCACAGGGGAAACATACTTTCCAAAGACCGAGGTTATCCACTTCCTGCTTTTCTCCTCTGTGCGATAGTATATCACAACAATAGGGATGTAGACCATTGTTATAGAAAGTAACGGGTAGAGTATATTCATGATGATTCCTGAATTAAATGTATAGATGACGGAGGCGAAGATGTAAGCTATCGCAAGCGCTGCCAAAAGGATAGTAGCTATATGCATCCTGAACCTAAAGAGTAGAATGCCTGTGAGTAGGGCAAACAGGAACATAGTGCATATGGCAGAGATATCGTCCTGATAGTACAGGAAGTCCCTTGTGAGTATGGACTGTACTAAATTGGCGTTAATCTCAACACCAGGCATAGCCTTGTTGGATATTGGAACTATTGCATCGTCATGCTCAACCGGTGAAGTGATACCGATAAGGACTATCTTGCCCTTGAAATAGGAAGAGGGTATACTCTTGTTGTAAACATCATAAAATGATATGTACTCGTAACCCTCTGGAGGAGCAAAGAAGTTTATCAGCATTCTGGAGTTTCCTAGGTCAGGAGTAATGCCAAGGTATTCACCAACAATAACCATGGAGAAGTGGTCATGGTCTTCGACACCTGATATGTGAGGGGTAAAAGATCTTGTTACACCATCTGAGTCTGTGTAAAGGTTGACAAAACCTGTCTCGAAGTCCACACCAGGGGTACCCAGGGTAGCATTTGGTTTGAGCAAGCTTTCCCCATACAGTTCACCATCTCTGTAGAAAAAGGATGTGTACTCTATGGCCAAGACGACTTTGCCTGTCTTGAGGGAAGCAGCTAGTTCAGAATCATTTTCAGTATCAGTAGCTAAATCAAAGGTAATATCTATCCCAATTACTGAGCTTTGATTTATGTTCTCTATAACCTTAGCAAAGTGGCCTCTGGGCCAGGGGAACATGCCCAGTTTCCGGAAGCTATAGTCATCTATGGCTACTATCACTATCTCATCTAAGGGATCACCAGGGGCATATAAGGCATCTGAGATTATTGATTCCCATGTATTGAAGAACCCTGCAGTCATAATCAGGGCGACTATGGCTGGGATAAACAATGAGACAAGTAGTGTCTTTGTGAGTTTGTTTTTGAGTACGCCGGTCATTTTTAACCATCGGCTCAAGAATATTCAATTATTTCTCTTATCCAGTCTGGCGTATCAGGTGGAAGGTCAAAGTATCCCTTAAGGTAACCGTCTATGAGAACATCCAATTCTTCATCGGTCATACCATACTGCTCCTTGAGTTTGGGTATGTATGGTTCAATTCTTCTGTATAATTCCTCCTTTACATTCCCTCTGAACTCCTCGTCTTTCTGTTGATTTTTTTGAATCCAGCCGTCTTTTTCAACTGGTTTGATTTCGAGGGATTGGTTTATCAATTTAGGATCAACTGTCACAGACTGGTTCTCATTAACCTCAGTTGTATCTACAATCGTACCATTTTGAGTGCGTGAAACAATAGCAGATCCGTTAATTACACTTACAGTTGTATTACCTTCTGTTGTGACATTTACATCAATGGTTGTCCCGCGAACGCTTGCAATTGTTGTTGGGGTCTGGACATCATAGTTGTCTATTCCACTTATTTTAGAGATGGTGCTCCATGTCCTCCCAATATCTTGTTGTATCTTTACACTAGTTTCTCCTGTCTGTTGGATGATTTCCTGGATCATCACCTCTGTGTTGCTATCGAGCCTGATTATGCTGCTCTTGAAAAGGATTATTGATGCAGATGTATCGTTTCCTGTTTTCACAGTATCAGATTGGTAGAGTAGAGTGCCATTTTGGACAGAGGTCCATGATCCGCCCTCATGTTTTATCTGGACAACGCCAGATTCAATAATTAGTTGGGCTTTGGCAACTTCAGGGTTAAGTGCGAACCACAGAAATCCAAGGATACAGATAATAACTATTACAAGTATCATCATGAAAAATCTTTTTCTAATGAATTTTGATTTTTCCTTTTTCTCCTTTCCTTCCCTCTCATCAGTTTTTACAATTTTACTTTTATTAGATTTCAAAGTTTCATTTTTCTTTTTTGAAGGGGTGGCCTTTGTTTTTTTAGTTCTTGTAGGTTTCTCTACCCTGCTTTTTTCTATAGAGGGTTTGATATTATTAATGTCAGATTTTTTTGCCAAAATATTCCCCCTCTAGAATTGTATTTTTATTTAAAAAGGTTTGTAGAGGAGTTGCGTTCTCTTTCTGTCTGTTTCATAATCCATATCCAAAAGAATAATAATTTGACTAGTCTAAATAGATTTTTTACATAGTTATATATTAATATTAAATAATTAGGATCAAATTTGCTAATTTCAAAAAGATATTCAGCGATTTTTTTCTGTTGTCACTTCTTCTTAGAGCACACATAACCAGAGGTCTGATTATGTCTGTGTTTTCACCACAAGTGATATATTTTTCTATCCCGATAACACCTACCTTAGGTGTTGAATTGTTGAATTATAGTAATTCTAAAAAAGATTTCTAACGCTCCTAATAAGAAATATTTTTAAATGGAAAAAAGATGCGAGAAATGATAATATGTACGCAATAATCTATTTTAATTTTAGTGGTAACAAAGAAGAGTTTAAGGAAGCCAAGGAAACTTTGAAGAAAGTATCAAAAAAATTTGATGGCTTGGAGCTAGTGGATATATTAGTACCATCAAGTGAATGGAACTATGCTGCACTCTTGAAATTTAAAAACTTTGAATCATTTGTTAAATATATCAAAAAGACAAGAGAAGAACCTATCACGTTTTTCGCTAAAAGAGGGCTTCATCCTCCACCAAAGAAACTTGAATTGCTTGTGGATATAGAATATCTGGAATAAGTCTTCATCTCCATTTTTCCTTATTCTCGCGCGGGAAAATAAAGTTATCAGTTTCAAGTACTTAACTCATAAAGTTCCTGGACTTTATTTAATCAAATGTTGGTAAATATTTTTTTAATGTGCAGAAAATAGAGTTTTAAGAACTATTTTTTCTATAGAATAGAGAAAGTTATAAAAAGGTGATTTTTTTAGGACTATACAAGTTTCTGCTAGTGAAAAGGGAGACCCAAGCATGAAAATTATGCGAGCTGACGTTGCTGATGTGCCACAAATTATGGATCTTTTTGTAAAAATCTATGGCCCAGATTATCCTTTTAAGAAATTTTACGACCCCATGTGGCTTACTAAAAGTATCTACTCTGATGATAACATATTTCTAGTTGCTAAGGAGAAAAACAAGATTATTGGTACAGGCTCAGTTTATCTTACGGCGGGTGGCTTCTCTGATTTGATAGGTGAATTTGGACGCCTAGTAGTGGACCCTGAATACAGCGGAAAGGGTGCAGGCACTGAAATCACAGCCGGTTTAATAGAGTCAACCAAAAAAATGATCCAATTTGGCTTTGCTGAGTGTAGGGTTGTCCACCAAGGGGCGCAAAAGGTCTGTGAGCGGTGTGGATTTTTTCCAACAGGGTTTGAACCAAATAAGTATCAACTTGCGACATCCAGAGAGAGTATGGTTTTTGTCACCAAACTCTTCGAACCTGCTCTCTCTTTGAGAAGGAACAATCCTCGGGTTATTGCTAGTATCTACCCCGTTGCAGCTAAAAGCATGCAAAACCTTGGCTTACCAGTGGATCTTATAGTTGAAGACGAAGTAGATGGTTATCCCATGGAGAAGTCTTTTGATACTAAGGAACTCCAATCAGCTGGGGTTTCACCTCTTCTCCGTATTGAACGGGGACGAGTAAAGAATCCTGAGGTATTCGGCAATCTAAGTTTGAGTTATGGATTCTTCAAAATTGCCATGAATCAGGCACACTATTTGGTAGCCAAAGAGAAGGGCATAACCCTAGGTGCGATTGGGTTCACCGTGGACGTTATTGACAAGAAGGTTAAGGTACTAGAACTTATTGAGTTCGACGATGAAGTAAAAGGGTTCTTGTTATCCACACTGGATAAGCTGGCCTCACAGAAATATGGCGCTCAGTATATTGAAATAGATGTAAGCGCATATTCTCCGAAGATGCAAGAGACCTTAGATAGGTTAGGATTTGTTCCAGTGGCATACTGCCCCTCAATGGTATTCCGTGGAGTGGAACGTCTCGATGTGATCCGCATGGCTAAGTTGAATATACCTCCTGACGTAAAAAACATAAAGCTTACCCCAATGGCCAAGATAATATTCAAGCTGGCAATGAAGGACTTGGAATGTAAGAAAATAGGTATGGAGATCACCGAAACAACGCGACAATCGGACATTTTCCAGGGTCTTTCCGATGGGGAGCTTTCCCAACTAGCTCAGATCTGTAAGATGGTTTCCTACCCTGCGGGTAAGACCATATGTTGTGAAGGTGAGATGGGTAAGGAAATTTTTGTTCTTGCAGAGGGCAGAGCTTCAGCTGTAGCCAAGGGAAGTAGAAAAAAAAGAATTAAAATTGGCTCAATTGGTAAGGGAGAGATTTTTGGCGAGATGTCAATCATTGAAGATTTGCCTCGTGTCGCTGACCTGATAGCAGATGTAGATTCTAAGCTTGTCGTGATTGACAGATTTGAGCTAGAAAATCTGATGAACAAAAATAGTCATCTTGGCAAGGTGGTGATGCAGAATATGGCACAGGGGCTTTCCAGGAAACTGCGCCGCTGCGAAGCTCCAACAACGGATTTATAATTCAGGGAACTTATAGTATTCTTAAGGACACCATAAAGTCAAAAAAAGTTGGATATGTAAGCGTAAAGATTTTTAAGAAACCTGTGTTGCTATACAACATATCAAGGTTGATTAAGTGATAGTAAAGTTTTTAGGTGTACATAACGCGGAATCAAGATATACAAGGCTTGTATCCTTTCTGATTGATGATGTCTTGGCTGTGGATACAGGGAGCCTCGCTTCGGAACTTTCTTTTTCAGAGCAAGAAAAGATAAAGGCAATTTTGTTATCTCATGGACATTATGACCATATCAGAGGGGTTCCAGCTTTTGCCTTTAATAACGCCTGTCACACTACTAGAGTTTTTGCCACACAACAAACCCTTAATATTCTTGCTTCTCATCTTATCGATGGTGTAATTTACCCTAAATTCACTGAAAAGACTCCCATTTGTGAAAAACAATCACTCAAGTTGGTGGCCCTAGAACTCTTTACCCCTATGGATATTGAAGGTTATCAAGTTTTGGCACTCCCGGTAAACCATAATAATATTAGTTCAGTAGGCTTTGAAATCACTTCCAAAGAAGGAAAAAAGATATTCTACACTGGCGATACCGGTCCCGGTCTTTCGGCTCTTTGGAAACATGTATCACCCCAGCTTATTATCATGGATGTAACTTTTCCTAATAGATTAGAAAACAAGGCAAAGAATTCAGCACACCTATGTCCCAAAATGCTAAAAAAGGAGTTGATAGAGTTTCACCAAGTTAAAGGATATTTTCCACAGGTCATCTTAATTCATTTAACCCCTAAATTTAAGGAAGAAATCAAGGAAGAAGTGAATGAAGTAGCTAAAGAATTGAAACTTTCTATTGACATCGCCTGTGAGGGTGATGAGCTTATTGTTTAGGTAGTTATGTATGGCTAAGAGTAAAACAAAGTACAACTATGACCTGATCGTTCTTGGCTCGGGTCCAGCAGGTGAGAAAGGCGCCGCGCAGGCTGCCTATTTCGGTAAAAAAGTTGCCATAGTAGAACGGGACTATTATTTAGGCGGTGCTGCAGCTAGCACTACAATCCCCAGCAAAACCCTTCGCGAAACATCTCTGGCACTCTCGGGGATACGTGCACGCCGTCTCCACGGCGTGGATCTTGCACTCAAACGTCGGGCCACGGTCCAGGATTTTCTCCACCACGAGCGCACGGTGAAGGATGCTGAGCGTACCCGTGTTATGAATAACATGCTGCACCATAACGTGGATATCATCAAGGGTAGGGGTTTGTTTGTGGATGAGCAAACAATCGAGGTCCAGATTCTCGGCAAAGAACCCAAGTTGCTTAAGGGCGACATTATCCTGATTGCAACGGGTTCGAGTCCGCGCCGCCCTGACAACTTCCCAAAAGACCGCCGCATCTACGACTCGGATTCTATTTTGCAGATGAAAAGTATACCCAAGAATATGGTGGTGGTGGGTGGTGGTATCATCGGCTGTGAATACGCCTGCACCTTCGCCGCATTGGGCGTAGATGTGTCCCTAGTTCACAACAAGAATATTCTACTTCCCATCCTGGATCGCGACATCTCTTTCGCGCTCAAGAACGGCATGTCAAAGATAGGCATTAACCTAATAATGCCCGAGAGCGTGGAGTCTTGTACCGTGAAGGCCAACTGGCTAGAGATTAAATTGGGTTCGGGGAAAATCATCGATACTGAGGCGGTAATGCTCGCGACGGGGCGGACTAGCACCTCTGGGGAACTTAATCTCGAAGCTGCTGGGATCACACCCGGAAAGTACGGCCTACTGGAAGTAGACCAAAACTACCAGGTCATACATCCAGAGACACGAAAACCTGTACCGCGTATCTATGCCGCTGGCGACGTCATTGGCAGACCAGCCCTAGCCTCGACTTCAATGGAACAGGCTCGCTTCGCCATGATCAAAGCCTTCAACCTAGAACCCTACAAGGAGCACGTGACGCCTATCTTGCCGCTTGGTATTTACACCATCCCCGAATGCTCTCTGGCGGGCAAGACCGAGGAAGAATGTCGGGAGGAAAAGATTGATTATGTAGTGGGCAAGGCTGCCTATAACCAGAATGCCCGAGGCATGATTATTGGCGACCGCGATGGTTTCTTAAAATTGATCTACGAGTTTAACAACGACCTCAGTAGGCCTATGAAACTGCTGGGCGTACATGTCATTGGCGAGATTGCCTCCGAATTAATCCACATTGGCGTCAACGCCCTGATAATGGACGCAAGCAGCAATCTGTTTATTGACACCTGTTTTAACTATCCCACCCTCGGTGAACTTTATAAATACGCCACATATGACGCCATGGGTAACCGTGCGAGGCGCCTCGAGTCGGAATAGTCCTAAGCTGTCTCACTGTTTTTACAACTTAAATCGTTTACTTAGTTTTACGCCGAGGGGAGATTTTGATACGAATTTACTAGTAAAAAAGTGCAGGGGAGGAGATTTGAACTCCCGAACCTCTGCAGGAACAGATCTTGAGTCTGTCGCCGTAGACCTGGCTTGGCTACCCCTGCATAAGGAAATCGTGAACAATTTAAGGATAAACTAATAGATAGATAAATATTATTTAATCTATCACTCATCCACGTCATTTCCTTCCTATAAAAAAGAATACTGTATATAATAGTAATGCTAAAAGCACACCCTGCTAGCAGAGCTGTATTCTTTCTCCTGTCCAAATCCTGGAAAATAATTTTTCCAGATATCCATTTTTTAAACATACAATATAGGGAGGGCAATTTAAATGGCTACAGAACATATATAAGGCATTTGACAATAAACATTAAAAAATCCATTCTTTTGTAGGAGCTGGGTGAACTCATATCAGAAAAATACAGAAGATTCAACATCACCATAAATGACATCGAATTTAAGATGCTGAGAAAAGGAGACAGATGTTGGATAAAAGCCGTTCCTATGACACAACAGTCAACACCTTCTAGTCTACATGTCATCCTGAATGGCGAAGAACATCACTGGGATGTTTATGATAAATCTGGAACGGATGTTCACGAGATTTACTTTAAAGGATACAAGAGTACACCGAGTTTTTATCTAAAGTCTGAGCAGAAATCTTTCAGAGTTGACTGTGATCATGATGAAATTAAGTTAGTTCCAGTTAGTAAAACTCACAAGATGGACACTTATTTGAAGGATAAATGTGAATTTAACTCGCCAAGGGCATCGTGCTGGGCTATTGCTATTTATTCTACAAGGGAACCTGATAAACCACCTTTTGATATGATGTAGAATGAGGGCAAAGGGATTTTTCCTTCGAATCTACAATTACACCTAACTTATTTTCTTGTAAGTATTAAAATATCAAAACTTTCATTTGTAAGAGTTAAAGAGTTATTATTGTTTGAAAATTCATAGATATAACAAATAGCATCTATTTCCAGCATGACATCACATGTTAAAGGTTCACTTAAATTTTAATTTACAAATTTCTTTGCGAATCTGTTACAAAACAGGTTTCATCTAGGCAACTGTGATATG
>CP070751.1:1338570-1349428 GCA_020348445.1 Thermoplasmata archaeon | reverse complement strand
AATGAGCCTGTTAAGAAGTAAAGAGATAATTAATTTTGAATTTTATTTTCGGGATTAAAAAGGTGGAATCCTATGTGAGAGATGATATCCTATTTTATATCAGTATGTATTTAATATTTTTATATTCCCAATGGTCCATCTCTTTCAATTTCAGCCCAACAATCATCACAGTAATCCTTGTTTGCTGTATCCTGTTCAATCCACCACATTGCACAAGTATTATCATTACAGTGTATTGTTTTTTGAGGGTCATCACTTTCCGAAGATTGATGTGAGGTATCAATAGTTCCTAGTATGTTATGTCCAAACTCGTGCATAAATCGATTTGCTTGAAAATCTCTATCGACCCTATTGATAAAATACAGGACAAGCATATCCCCCGCCACTTCACCCTCGCCATACAAAGATGATCCGGGTTCTTTTGAATGAGCCATTAAGGCATAATGAAATACATTCTGTCTATGAGAATCGCTACTATCAGAATACAATAGGAAATGATCATCATAATAATCATCCCAATCATCTGGATATGTGAATGTTTCAGAGGTCTGATGAGTTACTTCTGTTCCCCCACCCATATCACCATCATCTATGTGCAATATGATATCTTGATCATCGAATGCATCAATAATATCTTGCAAAGCATCCGAATCGGGTTGATGTGCAAAATCATTGAAATATTCAATATACCATAAAGCTCCTGAGTTAGATTCTAGATATATATAATGTGCATCGCTAGGTTCTGTTGTTGTTGTTGAAAAATCTTCAGTTAGAATATAAACCCCATCGTTTTCTTCAACTGTCAATTGATTCGAATCTTCATCAAAGATATAAAAATCATAATCACTTCCTCCGCCAGGATTATGACTTATTCCATACAATGGTATATATTCCCCATCTACAATAAAAATATCAATTAAATCACAAGTTGTTGGACCAATAGTCTGTGTTTGTGTTGGCCCCTCTTCCATCCAATCCATCTCTATATAAATGTCCTTTTTAGTAGGATCAGGTGCATGTCCATAACCATCTAGTTCATCCCAGAGATCCTTTTTGTCTTGGTTAAATACACCCTCCCAGAAATCACCATTTACTTCCCATCCATCATCCAATCCATCATCGTCCGTATCATCATCGTCCGGATCGGTTTTTTCGGTTTGCTCCACCGAATTCAAAAGGCCATCTGAATCGAAATCTTCAACATCGTCATCTGTGCCATCTCCATCAGTATCTATACTGTTAGGGTTTAATCCAATATTATTGGCTGGATCATCATCGGGATCATAT
Source organism: Thermoplasmata archaeon (assembly GCA_020348445.1). GTDB lineage: Archaea > Thermoplasmatota > Thermoplasmata. Next base: position 1,348,141 of record CP070751.1, on the reverse strand, counting down.
TTAATCTCCCAACCATCTAATAAATCATCATCATCTGTATCAGGATCTGCAGGGTCTGTCGAATGAGTGTTCACCTCGGCCCCATCCAATAAATCATCGTTGTCACTGTCACTATCAAGTAGATTTACCGGTCCACTGCCATCTGAATTACTATCCCAGGTAGTTGTTTCTCCACTGGGCCAGTCCGTATTATGGGTTACATCCCAATAGGTAACCTCTGCTCCGTCATCAAGACCATCGCTATCCGTGTCAGCACCGCCAGGTTTGGGGTCCGTGCCGTATCCTCCTTGCCCACTATCGGGATCGCCTATCTCACCCCATGCCTCTCCGCTATCAAATTCCCCATTTTCTTCACCAAGATCATCGGAATCGGGTGTTCCATCAGGACCATTATCATTCCACCCGTCCCATAACCCATCTCCATCTGTGTCTTCTTCATTGGGGTATGTACCATATCCACCACCGCCATGGGCTTCATCACCAACTTCACCCTTTTTCTCACCAGCACTCCAGGTACCGTCGCCTTGGGCTCGAATATTGAGAAAACCCAGATCATAATCGAAAAATCCATCCTCCCATCCATCCACTAATCCATCTCTATCTGAATCCGGGTATCTGGGATCTGTACCATATCCTCCAGCATATGGGCTGTGGGATTCACCTTTCTCACCCTTTACTTCTCCGGTATCAAATACAGAGTTTCTCTCTTTACCATCGGAATTTGAATCAGGATCAAAATCATCATCTGAAGGATCAGGATTTGTAACTGGATCATATCCAGGTTCCTCCTCGCTGAGCAAACCATCTGTTCCTGTATCGCGCCATCCGTCCCACAATCCATCTCCATCTGAATCTCGTAATGTTGGATTTGTTCCCAAGAAGAATTCCTCCTCGTCATATAATCCATCACCGTCGGTATCAGGATGTTTTATGGTAAGATCCATTTCAACTGTGACGTCCTCGGATTTTGTATCCCATCCTCCCTTATTACCTACAAGAAGAGTCACTTTAAATGTTCCAGGATATTGGTACATATGAATGGGATCTTCTTGCCTACTAACATGGCCATCACCGAAAATCCATATCCTGTAATCAACTTCCCCTGTAGATTGGTCCTCAAATTGAATCCCTTCTTTTTCGATTAATAAGCCCCCTTCTAATACCGGGTAATATGTAAAATCTGCGGTAGGCGGGGTTGGAGGTGGGTGAGGGTCCCCGCCATCAGGAGGATTTACTGGAACTTCAAAAAGTGTCGTCCGCACCAAAAATACCGGATATGGACTTTCTATACCACCACCTGTTTCATCTCCTAAATCAAATGGTCCAAAGACCATTGTGAGCCTTGCAATTTTTATTCCGGGATAGAGGTAAATATGATCAGCCGTAGGAGTGTAAGCTTTTCCATATGCATCCCCAAAATCCCAGTCCCATGCAATAGGGGATGCGGTGTCGCTTTCCTCCCAAAAATGAACTGTTGTTGTTATAGGATAGATATCTTCGGGAGAGTAAAAGGGATCTGGATCATCAATAACCTGCCCGATAAGTAAAAGTAATATTAATAGGTTAATTAATTCCCAAGAACTCATACCATCATCATGTGTTGTCATAAAAAAATCTGGTCCAATATAAAATATTGCATCCATGGGATTTGCAACGGAAACGAAGTCAAAATAATTATCCGCATCAGATCTGGTCGTTAACTTGAACCAACCTGCACCACTATTCCTTGAGATTGCACCGTACATATTAAGTTCATTTTGAGAGAAAATTTCATACCAAATCACTGATAACATTCCTGTCATCTCATCAATAAAAATTCTGGGATATAATGAACCAGTGCTAGATATATCAGGTATATTCATAGATAATGCTCGAATTGATGGATTCTCTTGATCATTGATATCTAAACTTCCAAAATTGTTATTTAGATAAAAAATACCCCATCTATCAATTACCCATTTTTGCCAAACACGATGTGTAATCCCATTATTATCCGTTACCATCAGAGTGCCATTAGTAATATCAAGAGGGTCAGTACCATATTGAGTTTCTCCAGGTAGTTCGTCATCAATTGTTCCAATGATATTATCAACACCATCTGGGTCAAAAATCCCGTCGGGAATAACTTCTTGCCATCCATCCCATAGTCCGTCCACATCAGAATCAGGAATGATTGGACTAGTACCAATTGTGCTGTATTCGTGCCAATTATTTAGTCCATCGAAATCGTAATCTCCCCAGTATGTGAGGACAAGAAAATTCTCGGAGCGTAAATTGTTTTGCATATTTACCTCAGCAAATGATTTTTCTCTTCCGACTTCTGCACTGATTAAATGCTCTCCCGAACTACCAGCAATCCAGACTATCTCAACAAGATTGGTTTGTCCCTGATCCAATGGGAGAACAATAATATTTTCTGGTAAAATTGGATTATCACCGTCAAAAAAGTTCATTGTGGTAAATTGCGTTAGATCTGTGTCTCCTATATTCATAACCTCCGAGGATATCGTTACTACATCCCCCTCAAATGCAAATTCCTGGGAAAAGTAGATGTCTATTACCGTCTCATCAGAATGAGGTGGATATTGCGAAGAAGGTGCAGCTGTATCCTCATACCATTCGCATTCTTGTGATGATAACACAAATGTTGGATCAGCCCTCATAAATGGTGAGATTATCATTGTGGTTGAGCCAAATATCATATTTTGTGTATTAGGATCATAATAGGTTGCAGTTATGGTGTAAGTATCGATCCCTATTGAACTAGAGGGTACCATATTTACCAGACCGAAAAACCCGAATTGATCGGTAAAAACATCCTGAACGAAACCGTTTAGGTCATTTCTGATAGTTATTGGATGATTCGGTAGCTGGGTGACATAATCCCCATCATCTATGTGTATGTACCCATAAATCTCTACGGGTGTGGTTGCAACAGCTATGGGTAATGTTAATGTACTCAACAATACTAGGACACACAAAATTATTGGTAAGATTTTCCTATTTATAGCCCTCATTTAAATTCCTCCAACACATTCGTTTTAGAAAGAAGGAATTCTTTTAAGTTGTCTTAATCTTCCTTCCCTCAATCGTAGCTTTGATCCGCATATTACATGTTCTTTAAAATATAAAAAATTTTTGGTACGAACTTTTTCATTTAAATTAATATCTCATTTTTTTAAAAGGTATATTGCTTTCAACCCTCTCCCTTCCTCGCATAATCGCGGCTATCTGATCCGATAAATTTTTATTTCTTGGGGTTGGGGACACTTTCCTTTCATCATCTCCCTCGATCTCAAAATATTCCAGCCGCATCCCCACACCCCTCCTCCCTCCTTTCCTTCCCCCGAAACATCCTCCCGACTCCCCTGGTTCTCTCACCTCCACCAAATTCCCCACACTCCTAGCCCCTATTTTGCGTCGATGTCCGGGATTTTGCAGTGTCTTATAGGAGATCTATTACCGCACACACTATTAGACCTCGAATGAGGAAAGGGGGAATGTAAAGAACACCTAAGTGAGAGAAGGGTGCACGAGGTCTTGGAATTTGGGGATATCCAGGCTCATAGAGACAAATTAATCGGAGGGTGGAGAAGGTGGAATCTCAGAATTCGATTCCTCGATTATCTCCTCTTCATCTTTTTCCATATCTTCCAAAGTGGTTTCTTTCTCGGCGGGCTCAGCACTTTTTTCTTCGATCTTCGGCTTCTCTTTCTTCATTGCAACCCGTAGATTGATTAAACTTATAATCACGATTACAAGGATTAGGAACCAAAGCCACAACAGATTTTCAGGTTCCTCATCTGCAGGTTCTTCTTCTTCCAAATCAATAGATTTTATTGTTACTTTCGCACTTGCGATCTTTCCACCAGAAGTAACATTTATATAACAGGTTCCAATATTCGATTTCGCTTGGAAGACTGCGATTTGGGAGCGCTGAGATGAGATTGTGCCAAGATCATTGCTTAAAGTCCAAGTATATGTAACATCTGTTATCGGATTATTCTGGGAATCAAACGCCCAAGCAATAAGAATAATCGTATCATTTTGGTAAACGCTCACCTCGGAGGGGGTAATGATTATTGAATTCAGAGAGACCGTCGTAAAGTCCCAAGAGCTGGGGACCGCGCCCGAAGCTAGATTATTACCGGATAGGTCTTTTGCGGCAGTGACATCGAATGTATAGGTGGTTCCAATATCAAATGAATTGTGTAGTAAGGTAAGTACCGTATTTCCATCGCTCCAGCTCTCAAACCATCCCCCGGGATCTGGAGAGCATTTATACTCGATGGTCGATGTATCCATAGCTTCGCTGAATTCTACAATGATATATGTTCGCACATTAACATTGACTTCATCATCAAAAGGCGATGTCGAATCAATTTGGGGTGCAACCAGGTCTGCTTGAGTGGTAAATGACCAGGGATTAGGAACTGGGCCTCCCGTAAAATCATTTCCCGAAATATCTTTTGCAGACGTTATCTGGAATGAATATATAGTTCCAACCAAAAAAGGGTTATGTGACAGGGTGAAAACTTTATCTCCATTGCTCCAGCCCACAAACCATCCTCCAGGATCTGGTGTGCAAATATAAGCAATTGATGAAGTATCCATTGCCTCGCTGAATGTTACTATTATGTTCCTATCCAGATCTACATTGATCTCATTTTCTAATGGGTCTGTAGAAATGATTTGTGGTGCAACCAATTCTCTTATCGTGGTAAATGACCAGGGATTTGGAACCAAACCGGAATCAAGATCATTCCCTGAGATATCTTTTCCCCCGATGATATAAAAATCATAGAGTGTTTTAAATGCAAAAGGATTATGTGAAAAGGTGATAACGGTATCCCCATTACTCCAACTTTCAGACCATCCTCCAGGATCGGGAGTACAGATAAAACTAATCGAGGCTGTATCCATTGGTTCGCTGAATATAACTTCAATATTAGTGTTCTGCTCCACATCAATTTCATTATCTGCTGGTGAGGCCGATGTGATTTCCGGTGCTACAAGATCTGAGGTAGTAAATGACCATGGATTAGGAACAGCACCTGGAGTAAGATCATTTCCTGAAATATCTTTTGCTGCAATGATATAAAAATTAATTATGGTTCCATGCACAAGCGGATTATGGGTAAAGGTAACAACAGTATCTCCATTACTCCAGCTTTCAGACCATCCACCTGGGTCGGGAATGCAAAGATAATTGAGAGATGAGTTATCCATAGCTTCATTGAATGTTACTATAATATCTACAGATGGGTCAACATCGACTTCATTATCTGCTGGTGAGGTCAAAATAATTTGAGGACCGATAATGTCCCCTACAGTGGTAAATAACCATGGATTTGGAACAGTTCCCGAAATAAGGTCATTACCTGATCTATCTCTTGCAGTGGTGATCTGGAAGATATAGGTGGTCTCTATTTCAAACTGATCGTGTGTAAAGGTCACGATCATATCCCCGGTGCTCCAGCTTTCGGACCATCCTCCTGGATCGGGAGTGCAGGTATAACCAAGAGATAGCGGGTCCATTGCTTCATTGAATGTTACCACGATATCTGCAGCGGGGTGTACATCCACTTCGTTATGCACTGGTGATGTGGAAATGATTTCAGGTGCCACCAGATCACCAACCGTGGTGAATGACCAGGGATTCGGAACAGCACCTGGACCGAGATCGTTCCCTGCAACATCCTTTCCGGTATTGATGTGGAATGTATAGGTTGTTGCATTTTCGAAGGGATTGTGCGAAAAGGTAACGATTGTGTTTCCACCGCTCCAACTTACGGACCAACCCTCTGGATCCGGGATACAGATGAAATTCAAGGAGGTATTATCCATTGCCTCATTGAATGTCACAATGATACCTGCATCCAGTTCCACATCGAACGTATTATTTGCAGGAGATGTCAGGGTGATCTGTGGTGGAATATAATCTCCCGTGGTTGTAAAGGTCCAGGGATTGGGAACTGGCCCTGGATTGAGATCATTTCCAAGAAGGTCCTTTGCCCCTGTTACATGGAAGGAATACCAGGTTCTTTCGGTAAATTCATTATGCGAGAATGTCGCGGTCTTGTTGTTGTTGGTCCAGACAACAGACCATCCCAGTGAATCCGGTAAACAGGTAAATGTAATGGAGGGCAAATCTATCTCTTCATTGAAGTCCACCACAATATTTGCGGTAGTTGAAACATTCTCTTCATCGTAGAAAGGAGATGTCGAGGTTATCTCGGGTCCCACGGTATCGGGAGTTGAGAACCACCACGGATTCGGAACTGGACCTGCAACAAGGTCAAGGCCTGCAAGGTCCCTTGCCGCAGTGATATTGAATGTATAGGTTGCCTCATTACCGAATTTATTGTGTGAGTACGTGGCCACTGTTCTGTTCTCGTTCCAGCTTACTGTCCATCCGCCGGGATCGGGGAAGCATGAAAAGGTAACCGAGGTGATGTTCATGGACTCGTTGAATGTCACAACCACAGGAGCGTTTCTATCGACAAACGTATCCCCGTTCACCGGTGAGGTCAGAAGTATTACGGGGGGGTCTACATCCAGTGTGGTGAATGTGAATATATATGCAATCCTGATTCTGAATCCCTCGGAGTCCATTGCATCCGTTGTGATAGTGACAGTATATTTTGTTGCCATCTCCAGAATCGAGGACGGGGTGAAGGTGACGTTCCTGTTTCCGGGTTCCCATACAAAACCTGTGGGCGTTAAGCCGCCTGAGATCGAAATTGCACCCTCCACAGATGCCGTGTCCATCTCCTTGGAGAAGAATATCGAGATGTTTGTATCAACAGGAACATTAATCTCGTCATCTGCAGGTGTTGTAAAGATGATGTACGGAGGGGTTACATTCACATATTGAATAAATGGATGCCAGTCCCGGCTTCCCCCGCCCGGGATCACATACGGATCCTCTCCGAACCCGTCACCGTTATCATCGCTGCCCAAGTAATCTGACCAGAAGTTTCCTTCCGCACCATCGTCCCAGTCGTTAAGAGCGATGGTGGAGTCGTAGGCGTTTTGGGTGTTGTTTACGAAATTGTTGTGATGGATTTGATTGCCTGATGCATCTATTATATTTAAGCCGATGCCAGCATTATGTGAAATATTATTGCGGAAAATAATATTATCATTTGAATCCTCAATTATTAAAATCCCTGATTTGTTGTTGGAAGTTATGTTATTGTTCTCGATGATGTTATTGGATGATGATAAGGTTAAATTAATACCAGTCCCATTATTATTGGTGATATTATTGTAACGAATACTATTGGATGTTGATTGTCTTAACCACACCCCTTCTTTATTGCAGGAAATATTATTAGAATAAATAGCATGTGATTTTATATTTGACAATATAATACCATATATGTTCGAAATGATTGTATTATTATAAATATTGGATTCCTGCCAGTTTGCAGTAGGATAATCTGCATGTAAAAAAATCCCAGAGTTTAAATATTGGCCTGTAAATTCGATCTTATCAAGCCAACCGCAATCTAATCCACCCGAAATACTACCATCTTTAATATAAACCCAACTTAAGGAGTGAAAACCGGGAGGTATATCATATATTTTTTGTATCCAATTAGGTTGTTCACCTTTTATTTGTGTTTGATAATCACCATCTAAATAAAATTCAACAGCATCATCTTCTGTACTTGATGTCCAATAGAAACTTAATGTACCAGGTCCTAATACATTGGTCTCGATATAGGTTCTTTGATTGTGCGAAATCCTACCACTCTTGGCAGAGTCACCATCATGATGGTAAGTTGATGTATCCACCGTCCAATACGAATCTGCTCCGGTGGTAAAATGTAAACAGTTATTATCTAAGGCATCACCTAAACTTGAATTGCTACCTACGTGATGATAAATTTTATTAGAATATATATTATTATTTTCTATTTGGGATTCGCCAGTAGCAAATGCATACAAATGAATACCAAATTGTCCATTTGAATAAATAGTATTAGAATATATATTATTATTTAGGATGTGATATTCATTAGGACTGTGCAATTTGTAGCTATCGAAGTTAATACCGGTATTATTATTCGAATAAATTGAGTTAGAGTGGATGTTGTTGTTTTGGATATAATATCTCCATGTCCGGGCAGCGATAAAGGATATCCCGCTTTGATTGTGTGAATAAATTGTGTTTGAATGAATATTATTGTTTTGAACATAAGCCTCATGATGGTCATATGAGAAAAATAAAATCCCGTTTTGGATATTTGAATAGATAATATTTGAATATATGTTGTTAGATTGAATGTAAGTATAATCCATGCTAGCATCTTCATGGGTATGAAAATATATACCTTGTTGGTTGTTTAAATATATTTTATTTGATAATATACTGTTGTATTTGAGGAATGAGTTATCATTAAAGTTTTCAACATGAAAAAGCACACCATTGATACCATTTTCAGCTACTGTACAGTTCTTTATTTCATTATATGAATGAATCACCGAGTTATTAAAAAAAATCCCATTCCCGATATTTTTTGATATATTTGAATCAGTAATATTTATCCATTTAGCTTCATAGATATCGATTCCATTCCCAGCTAAATTATTTAATATATCTGTTTTTACGATGTCAATACAATTAACCGGATTTGCCGAATAAATTCCACCTTGACCTTTATTCCAGGAAATCTCACATTCCACAATATCTGAACGACTTGATCCCCTTAAATCAATCCCAGTGTTTTCGTTATTTGTTATTGTACAGTTTTCGATCCATTGATGTTTGGTTTTCTTGCCAAAATCTATTCCAATTCCCTTATTACCAATAACTGTTGTATCTATGATATCATTATCTGGAGTTCCCCAAAGGTCAATCCCGTTATGATTGTTCAAGTCTATTTCACAACCTGAAATTGTCGTATTGTGAGAATTACTGTATAATAAAATCCCTTTTCCGCTATTATATGAGATATTGGTATCATAAATTTCTGTGAAAGTTGAGGCATTGAGGTTTATTCCAAAGAAATTATTATATTGGATAGTGCAATTTTCAACATGCGTTGCATAGGATTCGTAAATTGTTATTCCATATCTATCGTTTGAAGTGATTGTACAGTTGTATATCAGGTTATTATCGCTGTTTGTTATATAGATCCCATCATATTCACAATTATTGATGGTTGAATTTGCTACAGTGTTGTGGGTTCCGAAAAATGTTATGAAAACACCATACGAGGCATACTCGATGTCTGTATTGTTTATTAGATTGTAATCAGTCCTCAATCGAATGGTATACCAATCTCCTTTTGCGGGTACACTAAGATTTGATGTGAAGGTAATCCTATCCGCATTTGTGCCATTGGCGATCAATGTCCCGTCCACGAAGATCGTAAATGTGGGATCTAAGCGCACCTCAACCCCGGGCTCGATTGTCAGGGTAGCCCCGGGTTCCACGGTCACATCTCCCGTCACAATATATGGGCTGTCTCCAAAATACCAGGTTGTATCTGCGCTTATAGGACCACTTACATAGGTCGGTCCAGCTGCATTCACTTGATTAGTCGCTATTAACAGTCCA
>CP070751.1:1326668-1338470 GCA_020348445.1 Thermoplasmata archaeon | reverse complement strand
CTCCCTTCTTTTCCTTTCTTTAAGACTTTCTTTACCTTGCTGGAATTCATCTGGCCGTGATATTCATTGTCCAGGACCATAACTGGACCCAGGGCGCATGCGCCGAGGCAGTTTACTGTTTCCAGGGTATATTCCCCATCCTCTGTTGTCTCCCCAGGTTCAATATTCAGCACCCGTTTGACTTCATCCACAACCCTGTTGGTACCCCTTACATGACAGGCTGTTCCCAGGCATATTTTTATGATATGTTTGCCGCGGGGTTTAAGGCTGAAGGCCTTGTAGAAGGTGGCAACATGGTAAACCTGGCCAAGTGGTATTTCAAGGCGCTCTGAAACATACCTCAAGGCAAGCTCAGGCAGGTAGTTGTACTTCTCATTGATATCTTGTAGAACCGGTATCAGAGGTCCCGCCTCATCAGTGTATTCTTCAAATATCTTATCCAGTTCAGATTTCATCTCTTTTGGAAGTTCACCCTCAACACTCTTTGCTTCCTGTAATTGAATCTCATTGCCCACAAGACAATTATTTACACATTCTCCGCAGCCTGTGCAAAGCTCTTCATTAATTGAGCGGGCCTTTTTTCTTACTTTGACTTTAAAGTTCCCCACATAACCTGAGACCTCCTCCACATCTGAATAGGTCATGAGTTTTATGTTGGGGTGCTGGGAAACCTCCACCATTTTCGGAGTTAGTATGCATGATGCACAGTCCAGGGTTGGGAAAGTCTCGGCGAGCTGGGACATCTTTCCCCCGATGGAGGATTCCTTTTCCAGCAAAATAGTCTCGTATCCGGAATTGGCTATGTCCAATGCAGCCTGCATACCGGCAATACCTGCTCCCACAACCAGAGCCCTTTTTGTTACTGGAATGCTGATGGGGTGAAGGGGTATATTTTCTTGGAGTTTTTCAATCATGCCATTTATGATTTTAACGGCCTTTGCGGTGCCAGCCTCCCTGTCCTTGTGCACCCAGCTGCACTGCTCCCTTATATTTGCGGCCTCGAATAAATAGGGATTCACATCCTCCGATGATACTGCCTTTCTGAATGTGTTCTCATGAAGACTGGGAGAGCAAGAGGCAACGATGACGCCTTCGAGATTCTTCTCTTTAATGGCGTCTTTTATCATTGCCTGGCCCGGGTCCGAGCACATGTAAGTGTATTCCACAGCATGAACAACAGCAGGGTGCTTTGAAACCTCCTCCACCACCTTCTTAACATCCACGGTCCCTGCTATATTTGTTCCGCAGTGGCAGACGAAAACACCTATTCTCTTCATTTGTCCTCCTCTTTTACAGATAATCCAGTATCCTCAATGAGCCCCCTATCAGTTAACAAGGGTCTTGGATCAATTGCATGCTTTGAAAAATCGAACAATTTTGAATCGACTTCTAGAGCCAGACCTAAAAGTTCAGTGAAATACAGAATCGGAATCCTGTCAAAATCACCAAAGGAATCGGCTATCTCATTCTGCTTTTTGTCGAGGTTGAAATAACATACCGGACATGTGAGAGCCACCGCATCTGCACTGTTATAAATCGCTGATTTAAGGATGTTATAAGAACACCCTAAGGCAATTTCCTTGTACTCGGGATTAATTACCTGATAGGAGCCGCAGCATTCCACCTTAAAAGGAAAGTCAACAACATCACAGCCAAGACTTTCCAGAAAATCATCCAGGATCATGGGATTTTCAGGATCATCAAATTTTAGAATAGAGGCAGGTCTTATTATCTGGCAGCCATAGTAAGGAGCCACTTTAAGTCCCTTAGGTTTCTTTTTTACGGCTTTCTTTAATTTATCGAAACCCACCTCATCCCTTAGAATCTCAAGAAAATGCACTACCTCGATCTCACCTTTGTACTCGTCCTCCAGAAAATCGCATATCTTGGCCCTTTTTTCAGGATCGTTTTTCAGAACATTATTTGTTCGTTTCAATACATTATAACAAAATGAACAGAGTGTGGTGAGCTTGTTTCCCCGCTTTTCTGCATTTATTATGATTCTTGCGGGGGATATAATCCCCATTATGTTGTCATCCACCAAAGGAAATGCAGCCTGGCAGCATGTCCAGTCCTCCAATTCAACGAGCTCTATTCCGAGGTTTTCTGCGGAGGCTACTGCCAGATCGCCAAGGTTCTTGGCCTTTGTGTATAATGTACAACCAGGATAGTAGGTAACCTTCATCTTTTCACCAATTAACGAGTGAACTTTCGAGAGCTGCACACAAGAAGCTGCTGGGGGGCCTCCTCGAGCTCATCATCCGAGAGCTTCGATATTTCTATGAAATCCACACCCTTTCGAAGTAAAAGAACCCTCACAGCCTCCATGATCTTGGACAGATCCACCCCTTTGGGGCATCGTGCCTCGCATGTGAAACATGAAGCACAAATCCAGATGGTTTTCGAATCTTTTACATCCTCGACCTGACCCAACTGCAGCAGTCTTATGATCTGATTTGGTAGGATGTCCATGGCCTCAACCATTGGGCATCCTGCAGAGCATTTCCCGCACTGGTAGCATGATAGAAGTTTTTGCCCAGAGAGCTCCTCGATTTCCTTTATCAGCTCGTTTTTAATGTCCCCGGATGAGATTTCTATTCTTATTTCTGCGCCCCCTCTTTTTAATTCAATTTGAACCTATTTTTTCACCTCGACCCTTCAAATTTCTTCGACGCTGGGAAGGGCTTTGAGGGGATTGATATTCATCTTATTAAAGGTTTTTGAGACAGGATGCCAGACATTATTTCATAGGGAAAATTCAGCAAGATAAATATATATCTTCTTTTTCGTTACCAGGTAAAGGGACAAGGAAGTTTTATTCGGAATCCATCAGATGATTTTGATGGGCAAGTCAATCAATAAATATTTATCCTTTTAACTGGTTATATGATAAGTAGACAAAGAAGGGTAAGGGTATGAAAAAATCCTTGATTTATTTGTGCGGGATCATTTTATTCATGATTTTATTACCGAAATCGTCTTTTCCTGCCAAAGGAGAGGCCCAGATGCCAAAATGGAGTGTTGGAGATACCTGGAAATACGAAAAATCCTTGGACCTCGTTAATACCCCCTACTTCTACGAGGTTATTCATGAGGTTAATGACACTTTATTTATAGACGTAGACGGTACGAACCATAAGGTATATGAATTGGAATTCACAGCAGAAATGTTAGGTACCAGGAGCCATCATTACATCTCCACAAGCGATTTAGCTACCGTAAAGAGCGTGGATTATTTTAAGGTTCTTGGTGAGGAGGGGACAGTGGTGCATATTTATTATCCTCCAAAGAAGGAATTAGATTTTCCAATGTATGTTGGGAAGACATGGACTTTGACATTTAGTGAGGATGAGTATAATGATTACTATAGATTCCGTGTTAACCTGACAAGGACCTATAACTATACAGTGGAAGAGATTGAATATGTAGAGGTTGCAGCTGGTACATTTGAGTGCTACAGAATCAAATCGGAAAAGCATACTGGAGACGTCTCATATATTTGGTATTCTTCAGAAGTAAAGAATATAGTGAAAAAGGCCTCTGAATTGACAGGACAGGCTGATTTGGAACTAACATCTTACTCTGTAGCAGATATAAGTGATGAAGGAGAAAATAATATCTTCACCCTTCCGTATCTTATGTTCCTAATTTTTATACCTATTATTATAGTTGCTTTAATTTTTGGCCTGGTATTTATGCGCAATAGAAAGGTAAAAGAATCCAATGTTCCATTGATGTATGTTCAACCGTACGATGCTGGCCCACAACAGTCATATGTTCTTTATCAACAACATCCAGAATATCCTCCCATTCAAAATCAGGTGCCAATAACGCAAAGTCAATCACCTTCTCAAGGGCCTTCAATGCAACCTCAAAGCCAGATCATCAGATGTCCAAATTGCTATAATACATTACTTATTCCTTCCATGGAGAGACAAGTATCGGTCCAGTGTCCTTTTTGCGGGATGGGGATAAAGATGGATTAAACTGCCGTTAAGACAAGATTAGACTTTTATTTTTTCATCAAATTCATTGAAACTTATGCCATAAGATGCGTATAACTGCAAGTCTAATTATCCTTCCCACTATTCACATCAAAACAAGAATTCCAACTACAATGGCAATTATGCCAAAAACAACACAGAACGAATCGAACTTGACCCGCTTTGCGAATCTCATTAGCACATCGATCATTAAATAACCAATTATAAATGATGCAATAATACCAGCTACTATTGGCACAACGCCTATGGACGCGACTTTTCCCCTAATTCCCTCTAATATCATGATTCCTGCAATTGCAGGGATGGACATTAAAAACGAGAGGCGAAGTGCCTCTTCCTGTTTGAAATTCTTTGACACCAAAGCGGCAACAGTCACACCTGAGCGCGAAAGGCCTGGTAAAACCGTAAATCCCTGGCAAAGTCCCGCCAAAAGGGAGTCCTTAGCATTCGAATCAGCAATGCCTCTTGTACCTGTCTTCCTTTTGGAGATGTAGATAATTATTCCTGTTAGCAAGAGAAAAAAGCCAACAAGGGCTGTGACAACATCACCCTCAATTCCCCCTTCAAAGACGTTGAATAGGAATATGTAAACAGGCAAGCCCACAAGTGTTGAAGCTATTGTGGAAACCACAATGAACTGGACCAATTTATCCTCTTTATATTTAGGCAGCCGCATAACTATATACTTGACATCCCCCCTTAGTTTGAGCATAACAGCCAAAAGGGTACCAAAATGAAGGAAGAAGGCCAGTGAGAAGGCGGTGTCCGCATCGATCTTCAATATATCCACCATGGCCAGGATGGTTTGTCCCGAGCTGCTGATGGGCAGCCATTCCACAAAACCCTGGAAGATACCGAGAATAACGGCAGTGATTATGCCCACCTGCGTCATAAAATCGGATAGATACAGAGGTTAAGTAGTAATATTTTTTGGTTGTGAATATTAAAAAGAGGTAACAACATCGCAACCCAATGATAAATCGGAAATCTCCTTTTCCCCTATAAATACCAGTTCTTCAAGCAAATCTTCTTTTTTAATTCCTCTTTCTTTTAGATGATCCTCAACGCAATAGATTTTTACGTCAAGGCTAATTAAATCATTCACCGCATCCACTATCAAAGGCATGCCTATTTTTTCAGGATTTTGGTTTTTCATTGCATTATATACACCATCTTCAGTTAGGATAATCTTTGTTTCCATACCATTTGCTATTGTGGCCAGACCGAGTTTGAGGCCTGCAAAGGCGTCTTCTGTTCCATAAGGTGCTTTTCTTACCAAAACACATATTGAGCTGACCATGAAATCACCTTGCTAGAGTGATCATTCTATCACTTTCATCAAGGAACTCCACAAGATCCTTTGTCAAGCTGCCGATCTTTGATCCCTTTATCTCCTCACCCTGATGCAGCCCCCTTGCTCCAGAGCATGTTTCGCATACTGCAATCTTCAATCCCTTTTTCATAAGTTCTTCAAGCTTGGAACCAACATTGGGAAAGCGTTTTGGAGCCTGTCCTTCTTTGATGGCTAAAACACCCTCTCCGTAGCAGAATAGGTTAACTCCATAGCCCTTGTTCAGAGCTGCTGAGGCCAGTTTTATAGCCGTATTTGGCTCCATGCTCTTCATGGGGCCTGACATAAGTAGTATAGTCAGTTTTCTTGTCATGCTATTCCTCCTTATAGTGAGATCACCTTGTCATACCTTTCCATGATGATATCAACTGCCTCATCATAGTCTATTAATTCAATCCCCTCTGCACTGAATTCACCATGGCCTCGTGCATCAAGCTCTTCCTTTATAGCATAAATCAAATAATCTTTAGAGAGCAGTTCTCTTCTCTTATGCTCTGAAGTGGCATAGTAGATGGCATCCTCGAAGAGGATTACACCCTTTTCGTTATTTGCTGCCACTGTTTCCATTGTATGAATCTCATCTTTCTCAAAAGGCGACCTAACCAGTGTGAAGAGAACTTTCGGCATTATATGCCTCCTATGTTTTTTTCAGATCATCCTATGAATAGCTGGACTTCCGAATCAGCAGCGATATCAAGGAATGCTGCCGCACCAAGAACCTCGGCTCCATCTATAAGATCTTTCTCCTTGACATTCATGATGGTCATGGAGGTGCTGCAGGCATACATTTTCACTCCCAGGTCCTTAGCCTGCTGTTTCAATTCCTCGAAATCCGGTATTTTCTGCTTCTTCATTTTTTTCAGAATCATACCAGTAAAGGGGCGCATTATACCGGGTAGTTTCGGTTTTGTTCCTTTCTTTAGAAGGTTCAAACCAAAGAATGTGAAGAAAATATGAACCTCCATTCCCATACTAGCTGCTGTTGAGCCCACGATAAAGGGCATCATGGCCTTGTCAAAGGATCCCTCGGCCACTACCATGCTCACTTTTTTTGTACCATTATTCGTCATACTAATATCACCCACCTTTTTTAACTCTTTTTTATATAGAAAATTAAAAGGCCTTCCCTTTCCCCTGATTCGATCAATTCATTTCCTGTTCTACTGCACCAGGCAGGTACATCCTGCTTTGCACCAGGATCATCTGCCATAAGTTCTAGAACCTGCCCAGGCTGAAGTTCCTTGATTTTCTGGGCCAGCTTGACAATAGGCATTGGGCAGGACAGACCTTTACAATCCAATGTTGCATCTGATTCCATATTTCTCACCTTTTCGTTTAATCTTTCACGGTATTTACATAACCACACAAAACCAATATATATGAGAAGGTATATAAAGGTTTGTTATCGTGAATGGTAACGGTTAAGTATGATATTTGCAATATTATGAAAGATTGGTGAGCTAATGGACCCACAAAAGATGTTTTCAGGAGCAGCTACCTGCGAGGATGTGATGCAGTGTTTTTTTAATTTGAACGAGTTCGAGATGAAGTTGTATATGAAGCTCGTGGATGAGGGCTCCCAAAGATCTGATGATTTGGCAAAGAAGGTAAAAAAGGACGGAACCACAGTTTACAGATCCTTACAAAAACTAATCTCATGTGGAATATGTTTCAGGGAGACAAAGACCATAGACAGGGGCGGGTACTATCATGTCTACAGTGCTGTAAGTCCCCAGATCATCAGAAAGAAGATACAGGATTGTATTGAGCAGTGGAACACGAGTATGGAGAAGGCCTTGGAAGAGTTTGACGAGAAGTTTTTGAAGTAAGATTATGGTTTTTAGTTGGACTTTACCCTATCCAAGAGGATTTTAACAATAGATTTTTATGTTTCTTTGGGTAGATGTACTAACGGTTCTAAGGGAACAGGATAGGTATACACGAGTCCATCAGAAAGAATGCAGCTATCAATAGTAATATTTTTATATCACTATGTTGTTAAATATTATGAAGGTTGGTAAGAAGAGAAGGGATCCAAATTCTATGGATTACGTAAATTGAGATAGTTACTTTCCATTTTTGGGTCTCTAAAATAAAAGTGTTAAATTAAAGGCGAGGATGACTTGAATAAGTAGGGAAGAAAATATCGAGGTGGTAGATTTGGGAGATATACGCTGTATCCATCTAATCCACACATATTCAGTAGAGTGGAATCTTCCTTGTTCTAGTAGTTTATTCCTGAATTTCCAAAGGGTGATAGAGATTAATATGTGAGGTGGAATCTTGAGCGAAGAATTGGATTTCATTTTGGGACTTTTCGACAGGGGGGAATTCATAGCTCTTTTTATCTTAGTCATAGTAGTAGTTATCTCTTATATCTCTAGGGTGCACTATTACCGCCGCATGCTTAAAAAGACTTCTTCATCTATTCATGTCGCACCCATCTCTGTCAAGGGCGAAATATCCGAATGGTTGGGGCCTGACGAAGCAGGGCTGATTTTACGCGAACATCTGTCTAACATTGCGGATACCTTCCAGAGAGCCCGCTCGGGACATTCTTCATACTACATGGATCAAGCCCTCGGCTCCGACCTGCTAGGTGTCTTCTCGGCATCAGTGGGTGCTCACACAAAGGTGGTTCCATCAGAAGACAATGTACCAACGGATCTCGTATTGAAAACCCCTGGATTCACAATTCCTGTTGGTGCTATGGCACGATTCAGTACATGGATAAAACATAAAGTTCCCATACCTTACCGAAATCAATACGAGGCCTCTATTATTTACGTTTCGTTGGTTTCCCATAGTTATGAGGCCCAAGTACATGTCTGTATGGGGACACCATCTGGTATATCATTCTTAAAACAGCTAAATAGGAAAACAAAACAACCTTTATGTAGTTCTCGTGTACGAGTGGAGACAAAGAAGGTTAATGACTATGAAGACCTTAAGGATCTACTTCGGGAAGCAGCTTTCTATGTTCTCGAACTACACCCAAAAGCGTTTCCAGGACGGGATGGATGTAGTATTCGATGTCTTGCCGATGGTTTATATGCGGTGGATGAGTACGGACGAACAGGAAAGCATGAGAAGCTTGTTAAGGCCAAGGAGAGGTTTTCTAAGACGGATGAAGCTTTGGTGGAAGATCCCGCTACTCTTTATTTTTACGGGTGTCTTTTCTTTGTCGACCGGACTCCAGAATCTATTCCGATAGCGATAAAACTCTTCAAACGGGCCCTGAGAGCAATAGAGGTGAAGCGAGACAAGATAACCGAAGATTTAAAACAAGCCCTAGCGAATGAAGCATTAAAAAGGCCCTTGACATCAGAAGATATGAGATGGATCATGGAGAGCAAATCTTTGATACGAACCATGAAGACTAAAGATTTGAAAAGGATTCTAACGATTAAAGATCTTAAAAGTGCTTTAAACATTAAGGATTCTAAACCAATCCTGATGTTTGAAGATCTGATAAAGGCTCTCACAACCGAAGATCTAAAACAGACTCAGATAACCGAAGAGTTTATACAAGCCTTGACAAGTGAAACTATCAAACGACCCCTAAGAACCAAAGATATGAAATTGATCCTAAAAACTGAAACTCTAAGACGGGCTTTTAGGATTAAAGGTCCTACACGGACACTCACAATTGAGGATTTGTTGGAAGCGATGGAAGATGAAGATTTGAAACAGACTCTTACGACAAAAGATTTGAAACAACCCTTAATGATTGAACATCTGATAAATATCATGACGATCGAAGATCTGAAACTAGGAGCGCTCTGTCATGTCGGCCTTGCGAATTGTTATGGTGAGGGTTTGCGTAGGTTGGCCAAGCAAATGGTAGATACAGAGGAGGCTAATAACCAAATTAAGATAGCTATTAGCGAATGGGAAAAAACATGGTCGAAAGAACTACATCCATGGATTCTAGTATCCTACGCTTTTCTTAATCATGTTAATTATAAAATTACGAATACGAATCGTAATGAGATGAGGGGGCGTTATATTGAATCTGCAAGAACGTACTTAAAAGCTATCAAGATGGAACCAGATAATGGAACCTTACTTAACGACTTAGGGTATGTGTTGATGAAGTTAGCTCAATGGAAAGCAGAACCTTTGAAAAAGGAGGATAAGATTCCTTCGGAGCTCCTCGGAAATCCTGCTGTAATTGCCAAGAAATACTTAACAGAATCTCTAAGAATTAATAAAGATAATAAACTTACCCATTCCAACCTTTGTCTGCTTTATTCCACTCCTTATTACCGACAGATTGATAGTAAGAAATACTTGGAACAATGTCGATTCTATGGTGAGAAAGCAATCCAAATCGATCCAAAATACATTGACGGCCATCGTGACCTTGCCTTTAGCTTAGCGCTTTATCATATGTTCGAAGATGCCTATAAGCACTATGAAAAGGCATTGGAACTCTCCGATAATGTGGATAAGGACCAGGAAATCATGCAAGAGGCTGAGAAGATACTTAAGTATGCAGGTGCTAACGATGCAATAATCAAGCGGTGGCTTAATCCTGATCCAATACTACTTTCTCCCCCGGATCCTGGCCACGCCTATACTTCTCGTAGTTGAAGCAATCATAATACCCTCAAATCCATCAACTTTTAAGTTATCTTCAGGTTAATAAAGGTTATTCGTTATAATAGAATCATGATTGGTTTATAATGATCTATTCTCTTTATTGTCATAAAAAATCTAAATCCCCATCAATCTTAAAAGGTTTCGTCACATATCCTACGAAACCACTCTGGGAAAACAATAAGTATTTCTATTAAGATTAGGCTTCGGAATCTAGATGCCTTGGAGGGGGGTATAAATTTAAAAGAGGGGCGAGGTGTAGAAATCAGTAACCAGGACTACCTAGAGTAGTCACTCTTCTTTTTTTAATAAACACCTTAGGCAGAATTCCAAGAATGAATAAAGGAGGACAAAAAACATGAGGAAAAAAGGAAAAATTTGTGCGCTAGCAGTTTTGGTATTGCTTGTGTTGGTATCGATATCTCAAGCAGTACCTGCCCCTAAAGGTCAAGGTGGAACACCGCCGGGACAGGGTGGAACACCACCAGGTCAAGGTGGTTCGCCGCCAGGCATCCAGGATAATTCTGGATGGACCGTAGAGGGGGATAACGTATATACGACCAATCCCGAAGGCAATGTAGGCATCGGGGTGACAGATCCACAGTACAAGTTGGATGTGAATGGTGAAATGCCCATATCGAGGGTATGCTTCATGTTGGTACTAATGAAACCCAGCACCTGGTAATAACATCTGAGGGAAATGTTGGCATCGGAACATTGTCACCCACGGAGAAATTAGATGTTGATGGTAATATTCACGCTTCTGGCACAATAAAGAGTGGGAACTCGATAACAATTAATGGTGATCCTTTTCCAGGAGCATCAGACCAGATTACCGCAAGCAGTGGTTCCTTAGCTATTGGTGGAGATCCTGTCTTTTCCACCATCAAAGTCGGCATAGGAACTGATCCCACCCAAGCATTGGATGTAGTGGGATTCGCTCAAGCCTCCCTAGGTTTTAAAACGGGAGATGGGACCACATACGGGAACGGAGAAATTAATTTTCCCATTGGGGGAAATCTAAACATACACGATAAGACGCTATTTGTCCATGGAGCAGATAAATATGTGGGTATCGGAACAAATAGCCCGAACACACTTTTGGAGTTATCAGCCTCTTCGGGAGATCCGGTTTTAACATTTTCCCTCGGTGTCGACGATAAATTCACATTGGGTGTAGATGACAGTGATGCTGATAAATTTAAGATAGGAACAACAGCAATAGATACAAACACCAGATTAACAATTGATAGCATAGGCAATGTTGCCATAGGGGGAACAGCTGCAGCTAGCAAATTGAGTGTCGTAGGTGGTGTGACGGTGGGAACAACTTGGGCAGGCTCAGAATCCGCACCTTCCAATGGAATGATAATAGAAGGAAATGTAGGTATTGGAACAACGAGCCCAGAAGCAAAATTAGATGTAGAAGTCGTGTCTGGTGGAGCAGCGACTATCGATCATAGTGATAACTCAGTAAATGGAGATTATGCTATTGCTTTGGGATATAAAACAACCACCAGGGGGCATGCTTCAATCGCTATGGGGAGTTTAACAACCGCCTTTGAATCTACTTCGACCGCCATGGGATGTGCTACAAATGCCAGCGGCTATGCTTCAACCGCGATGGGGTATTATACAGTCGCAAGCGGGCAAGCTTCAACCGCGATGGGATGGGGTACAGACGCCTATGGGGATTATTCAACCGCAATGGGGAGTTATACAAACGCCAGTGAGGATTGCTCAATCGCAATGGGATGGATTACAACTGCCAGTGGGGTTTGCTCAACCGCAATGGGATGGATTACAACCGCAAGCGGTCATTCTTCAACCGCGATGGGGTTAATG
>CP070751.1:1314054-1326568 GCA_020348445.1 Thermoplasmata archaeon | reverse complement strand
CAAAATACGATTTCGCCTTATTATATTTATGCTTCATTCTTCCAGTTCAAGGTATCCCTTTTTGAACATTAAATTAAGATTAAAGTTATTCAGGAAACTTAAACCTAAAAGACCGTCAACCCTACTTTTCGCAGGCAGATCATGAACCGCCACTTTAACATTCTTTAACGACTGTCCTAGAACGTCTATCTCTTCAAGGGTAATAAGGGGAACTTTCTCAACTGTACTTGCTGTGGTTATGGATATCCTATCATCGCTTATTGCTGGGTCATATCCCAGGCGCTCAGCCACATCCCATGGGATCATAACAAATGTCGCACCCGTATCTAAAGCCATGTTCACGATATACTTGGCGGATTTGCCAACTAATCCCACAGGTAAAACAATTAAAGGTTCACTCCTATCAATATTGAATCTCATAAAAATTCCACTTTAGAACGCCGCGGCGTATCCTTCTTCTAGATAATCCCCAGAAAACAGGATATAAATCGCTTTCTTCTTGCTTTGGGGGACCTTTTTCCAGAGCTTTTCCCGATCCTCGTCCTCCGCTATCAGTTCCCCTTCCAATGGGATGTTATTCTCACCGAACCGGCTCACTCTAATAGCTAGCCACCTGTCCTTGTGATTCTCTAGTATAGTCTTGATTTTCATAAATATACCAATTATGTCTATTTCCTTCTTGCTTTATAAATCTACCGTTATTATTTGCAGGATCGTTTATCAGGGGGGTTTAAATTGAAAATAAGCATTTTTGTCAAAATACCCACATATGATATTTGTCAGTCTTGTCCTCTTTTTAAGACATTTTGCGTATAATAGAAGTTGGTTTACAACATTCCCGCTCGTGTCGGGCTTGTAGTCCATGATATGTACGCGGTTGCTTCTGACCTGGATGAGGTCTATGTGGCCTGTGAGAGGTTTGTGGTATTCTGATTCCTTTTCTGTTAGGTAGACTGGAACTTCTACTGCTACTATCGCCGAGTCGTTTACCAGGAAGAACTCCTCCACCTTCTGATGTCTCTCTGAATTTGTCTTAGCAAGTTCCAATGCTAGGTCCGTCATCCGACAGGCCGGGCTGTCTTTTACTGATCTGATATTTGGTTTTGGGAGGGCGATTGTGTTTGCAAGTTCTGACACTCTTAGGACCTTCTTAGACTGGAAAAGGTGGTCCATTGGATTGCTCAGCATATTGTTGATGTACTGCTTTAGTTCTGGGAACTGCTTGCCTTTGATGTTGAGTTTGAGGGTGTGAACTCGGAAGAGGTAGGGTTGGAGGTGGAAGAGGCGCCTTGTTTTAATTGTCTGGTTGGGGTCAAGGGTGTATTTTTTTCTTAGTTTGGTGAATGGAAGCTCTTCTCCATAACGCTTGATCCAGTTTCTAAGGGTTGTAATGGGTATTTTTGTTTTGTATCTTCTGCGCATGGTTCTTACTGTCATATCTAATGTGTGGCCCATATTATAGTATGTTAGCGCTGAAAGAATGAGCTTTGGTGAATAAGAGGTGTGACTGAGCTTACGGTCCGAAAACCGCTTTTGGCAGGATTTACAAAAGTATAAAGGAACTGTTTCTTCTCGGACTGTTCGACTGCCAGACTTGATAACGTATTCAGATGATGAGCATTTAGGGCATGAGGGGCGCTCCTCGTGAAAATCCTCGAACATTGTTGTTAGGGTTTTCTTCTTGGACATAACAGGGAATTGTCCTGGACTTATTTGATATCAACGCTCGTAATTGGCATGCCATCTGCGGGAGTTAACGCTCGTAATTGGCATGCCATCTAACGCTCGCAGTTGGCACCAATTTCAGGGCTCACCTCCCGTATTTGGCACATGGTTTTGTCTTTTTAACGCTCGTATTTGGCATGCCATCTGCGGGGGTTGGTGGATTGTGGTTCGGAGATGGATTTTGGTGCACTGGGTGAGCCCTTATAATCCCGCGATTTGGGGGGTTTCTGGGCCTTGCAGAGGGGGTATGTGTGGTGGGAATCTGGGGTTTTTTGCCGGATTCGGGAGGTGGATTCGGTTTTTGGCCGAGTAGAGGGGGTATGTGTTACGGGAATCTGGGGATTTTTGCCGGATTTGGAGGATGGGGGCGGTTTTTTGGCTGCGGGAATGGGGAGCCTGGCGGGTTATGATAAGACAACAGGATCGTCTTAAGCCTCAGACCGGAAAGGTAATGAAAAATTTCATTTTGGGGTTAGAGGGGAGTAGCCCCTCGTAAGAACGTCTATAGTAATTATTAATTTATAATTTTTTTTCGGGGTTAGAGGGCAGAGCCCTTGGTAGGATGTCAGCAAAGAATTTTCTGTAATCACCGTTAGGAATATAAATATATCCTATTTCGGTTTCCTCGCGCTTAACGTATCCTGTTCCGCATAGTACCATGAGAGGAACTGTAACATCAGTAAATTCCTCTACAAACAATTGGGAGCCGTCAAAGGTAACATAGTGATTGGCCTCAAGATTCCAGATATACTTTTTAGCACCCGGGATCTTCTGAGCCTCAGCTCTCCCTTTTTTCAACCAGATCTTTATCACCTTTCTGCATTTCCTAAATTCCTTATGGCGTTCTTCCATTGCTATCGCCCAAGTGATAATGTAATTCCCCGTTTATATTCTTTTGCGGAATTAGAAGGGGAATAGCCCTTCGGAAATTTTCCTATTCGGTCAGCCGACAAGGGAGGCTATAAAAAAAAAGGGGATTACAGGGGGATTTCTCCCCCTGGACGTTTGGTAGTAATTTTAAATGGGGTTAGAGGGGTGTGACCCCTCGGTAGAACGTATCTAAATAATTCTTAGTTACTAAATTTTGGGGATTAAAAGGGCAGAGCCTTTTGTGAAATTAAAAGTCCAAGAATTCTATTTAATTAAGCTCTCATGAGTGTTCTCTATATTTTAATCTGTGAGAGTGACCTTATCTCTATGTTATATCGCTTCATGAATTTTATTGTAGAAGCCTTCAAATGATGTTTGTCTTCTGACCAGAATATTTTACATCCACATTGTATCGCCGATGCCAGATGAAGAGCATCACCTGCAAAAAGATTTAGCTCTATAGAAATATCCTTGGCTCGATATAGAGCCTCCTCAATCCCTACGCTTTTTATTGCATCAATCTTGTACAAATCCATCATACTCTGAAAAGCGTCCTCGATTTTATCTTTCGGATATTTATTTTTCACGAGAGCCCTTACCAATTCCATTACACCAAAAAACGACATTATAAATTCGCAATCGAAGTTTATTATACGCTCACGCAGTTTTAGCGATTCGTCTCGGTGATCTTCACCTTCCCTGAACCATTTCACTACAACGCTTGTGTCAATATATTCACTCATGCGTCTTCCTCGTCCCGTAACTCCAATAAGGCCTCTGTGAGACTTTTTTTGCTTTTCTTTCCCATGGCTATTTTATCGATCTTCTCTGCAATCTTCATAGCCTTATACCTGCGGATCAAAAGCCTTATACCCTCGTTTACAGCCTCGGTTCTGTTTCTAAAAAAACCGCGGTTAACCAAAGCATCTAATTCCTCGATTAGGGTAGCAGAAGTCCTTACATTCAGCTGCGAACTCGCCATATATATCACCATGTAATACAAATGCTATACATCCTATTTAAACTTTCGTCTCTGAATTTTATCAGGATTCATGAAGTTTTACCTTCATATGTTTTCTTCCATAACTAATTATAGCGTAGTCATAAAACTAACAACATAAAGAATTTTTAGTATGTCAGCTCGTCTGCATAATGTTCCTCATGCTCCTTTATCAAACAATCATCACAAAGAAACAAAGCTTTTTCCCTCTCATTTGTACATTCAATACATACCCATGTGGCTTTCGTTTTTTTACCCTGTTTATTACATGCTTCGCAGTAATTATATTTTGGCTTGTTCTTGGCAATAATGCGGGGATATGATGTTCCCTTCTTGGGTTCTACCATCTTCTCAAAGGTAATAATATGCTGGATGTCATCTCCAAAATCATAGACATATTCCAGTTTGTCCCCCTCGCTCAATCCAAGTGTTTTAATTCGCAATTTAGAGCCCTTACCTTTTCCAGTGGGATCTATCTCGCCAAATCCCTTTGACCTCCATGCTCTTCCAGGGAAAAATTCGCTCAGATGGTCATCCTTATCATGATTAAATGCTTTACGCATGATGCTGTCGAAATCCTTGAGAGTTTGATCATCTTTGATCTGGATTCGGCGCCAAAGTCCTTTTCGACGTTTAAAAGCCGCTTTAAATTCGTACACTTTTGACATGTCCAATCCATCCTATAATCTGTTTTACTTAATTTTGTCGTAATTATCTAAGTATATTTTATACATCAATGGTATTAACCATGAACCTTGGAAACATGCCCTGGTTTGAATTGGTAATATCCATTCTCATCGAAATATGCACATATAATTTTCGAAGGAACGATCCCGGTTCTCTTACCTAATGCGATTGCATATAGTGTGAGTTGCTCCCTTGCCAGTTTCTCGCTTTGAGCATCTGGTTTGTAATCTAGGATATGGATTCTGTTACTTCTTGCCTGGAGAATGTCTATATGGCCTGTAAGGGTCTTAGGAATGGAGATTCCGTGGGATCTTGCTTCTTTATGGGTGAGGAAAACGGGGATCTCCACCGCAACAGTTGCCGAGTCGTTTACCAGGAAGAACTCCTCCACCTTCTGATGCCTCTCTGAATTTGTCTTAGCAAGTTCCAATGCTAGATCCGTCATCCTGGATGCGGGGCTGTCTTTTACAGATCGGATATTGGGTTTGGGGATGTTGATTGTGTTTCCTAATTCTGATACCCGCAGAACCTTCTTGGATTGGAAAAGGTGGTCCATTGGATTGTTCAACATATCGTTTATGTATCGCTTGAGTTCCGGGAACTGTTTGCCTTTAATGTTGAGTTTGAGTGTGTGGACCCGGAAGAGGTATGGCTGTGGGTGGAAGAGGCGCCTTGTCTTGATTGTTTGGTTGGGGTCGAGGGTGTACTTCTTTCTGAGCTTGGTGAATGGGAGTTCTTCTTGATGACGTGAAATCCAACTGCTGAGGGTTGTTATCGGGATTTTAGTCTTGTATTTTCTACGCATGGTGCGTACCGTCATATCGAGAGTGTGTCCTTGGTTGTAATATGTTAGCGCGGTAAGAATGACTTTGGGTGGGTATGAAGTCTTTGGAAGTTTACGATCGGAAAAGCGCTTGTTGCAGGTTCTGCATAGAAAAACCTACGCTGTATCCTCTTTAAGGGATCTTGTGCCGCTTTTGACTACTTTCTCTTTCGAATCGCAGTGCGGGCATGCTGGTGGTTCGAATTTGAAATCCTCGAACATGGTGGTTAGGGTTTTTTTCTTTGCCATTAGCTGGTGGATGGATTGTGGATATTTCAATCTATCGCACGAATTTCGTATACAATCTTCGTGAGATATCGCACGGTTTTCGTATACGAAGTATCTCACGCGTTTCGTAAAGGATTTGGCGTGCATCTCACGAGTTTCGTAAATGGGATCGGGTATCTATCACTCGTATTTCGTATACGATTTGCGTGAGATGAGGGGGTATGATCCTTGGTGCGATTTTGATGCGCTGGCTGCGTCCCTCTAATCCCGCGATTTGGGGGGTTTCTGGGCCTTGCAGAGGAGGTATGTGTGGTGGGAATCTTGGGGTTTTTGCGGGATTTGGGAGATGGGGTCGGTTTTGGGTGCGCAGAGGGGGTATGTGTGGCGGTTTTTGAGGGGGGAGTTACGATCCTCGGGTGATGGGGGCGGTTTTTTGCGGCTCTGCGAGGCCTTCGTGAAAACATATGAAAAGCTATTCTTGGTTACTAAATTTTTTTGGGGATTAAAAGGGCGTAGCCTTTTGTGAATGAGATATAAAAATATTTTTGTTTACTAATTTTTAGCGGGATTAAAAGGGCGGAGCCCTTTGTGAAATGAAAGTCTTGGTTTATGTATTATTATTTAATTTATAGGAACGAAATGTATATAAAATTATAATTGTTTTACACTAATTAGATTTGTATCTATGTATTGTATGTTTTTACGATCGTAAAGCCTCCATCAACAGTTATGGTTGGTCCCGAGACGGTGGTATATGAATTCAGAAACATTGTATCATCGACACCATTTTTATCTAGATCGAACCATATCCTATTAGTATAATTGTAGAAAAACGATTCCCAGGTAGACATCCCAGCTTCTTCCCATTGTGCGGTTATATGATATTTTGTCTTTTTATAGGTTGTCGGGGTGCTGGCCTCTGAATACAATAACGCGTCGTTCATGAAAGTATGAGGTCTTCTCGATGAGGGAATCTTTACCCAACCCCATTCTGTATCACTCCAACGACAGTACTCATCATAACTGTGCATAATATAATGCCCGCTTTCATGAACTATTGCTTTATAGTACTCTTTCCGGGTGGGACCATAACGGATATTAAATCCGTAGGGATTTAAGTATTGAGGCATGGTGATAAAACCTCCTTTGTCAAATCCCCCTGTTTTGGCTTGGGGCCAATGAGGTTGATCATTTTTCCAAGCTGTCCCGTTGTAAACCCTAATATCTGCTTCATCCCAATTTTCCTCATTATCATATATGAATACACATCTGAAATATAGATATCCATCAGTTACATCATATAGAAAATTTGATGCCTTTCTCATTCCACTTACATATTTGTCCATATAACTTTCAGAGGCGTCCCAATCTAAAGATACCACGAGATTCACTTCAAAGAATCTCGGATCTGTTCCAACCTGATACTCCTTTAGATTAGTAAGATGGTCTCCATCGGAATCGCTCTGAGCGTCAGAGGGGTCCAATCTGTTAAACCCGTATCTGACTTCGTACCAATCCGCCATATCATCCCCATCTGAGTCACCATTCGTGGACTTTGGATTTGTACCAAGACTGTGCACTTCCTTCCAATATGCTAATCCATCGTTATCATAATCATTTTGATATATATCGAACCATATGTCTACATCGCCCTCATTCTTATTGTTGCTGCCATCTTCAGTTCCGCTCGCATGTCCAAGACCGTTTCTATCATTTAGCGAGTCCTCGCCACTCCACATTCCCGTCCTCACATCATAAGTCAAATCCAGCGTTTTCCCCGAACGGCTTATGTCCGCCTGGTCGTCTGCACTGGGCCAGTCAGCATCCCATAGCTCGATCTTTATGTATATATTTTGGACATTATCCGGTATATCCTGAGAAGCGAAGTAGTTAGGATATCCATGAGCCATACCCCCATATTCTGGACTTTTATGCCACTTACCATAGATATTAACCTTTGCATAGAAATCGCCATTATTGCGAATTCCGAAAGGCCAGGTGTCTATACGGTCTATTTCCAATATTTCCTTGATATGAACTATAATATGCAAATCTACTAATGGGTCCAAGTCGCTCCCATCCCTTATACGATCGTCATCGGTGTCTGTATCGATTGGATTTGTTTTATATTTACTGAGTTCGTCACCGTCCAAAAATCCATCGGAATCCGTATCTGGATTAAAGGGGTCCGTGAAACCCCTGACGTCAATTCGCATATATTTATCCTTCCCAGTGAATTGAAAAGTCATTATTGCAGAGATTGCGTTATAGACCTCAGAAACATAGACCTTGGCATACTCTAAATATCCTCCGTTGGTTAACCTCCATGTGTCGTCAATCGCAAAGTCAGCCTTCTTAAACCCAAGGCCGAACAGGTCCACTGCCCCTTTATTTCCATATATATTTTGAGGTGGAATTTGGATTTGTATCCTGCGGTTTTTTACGTACAGTGGACCGGAATAGTAGGTCGGTGAAAGCCCTCCTCCAACAAATTTGGCAGTGTATTTTGTGTTGATCTCCTGCCAATTATTTAATCCGTCGCCGTCAGAATCCACCAGACCGATATCGCCAATCCCGTAATCCGTGAAATATGAGACTTTTGCCCAAACAAAGCCGTGTGTTAAATCAACACCTGAGTTTGAAACGATAAGCCACTTGTTCTCTACGGAGGACCACTCGAAAAGCCTGAGTCTTTCCTCGGCAATGCCTCCTGGAATTGCATTTTTATCGTACCTAATTCTTATTTGAGCATTGAATGGTGGTGATGCCATGGTTTGCACCCTTACATAGATACCGGTTTCTCCTGCTATTTTAACGGGGGGTGTGATATCTGAAAGAGTTGGTTTATCGTAGGAGAACCCACCATACATAATAACACTCACACCATACCCGATAGTATTGCTTACGGAGATCGCATCCCTGGTTATGGGAGTGCCATCAACATCGTTGTACAACATCGGGTGGGTATCCATACCATCCCTGATCCAATCCCCGTCGCTGTCCCAATCCAAGGGATTGAATATTCCATCCTCATCGATATCTGTGAACCCGATAAACGTAATTTCCTCCCAGTCATCCATTCCATCGTTATCTGTATCGGGAAGCTGTGGATCTGTAGAATAATAATACACCTCCCAGTAATCTATTAGGTCGTCGCCATCTGAATCCCATAGAAATGGATCAGTGCCTTTGGCTTGCTCATCCTCGTCTGTCATCATGTCTCCATCAGAATCCAGAACAAAATCGATTCTTATCATTATCGTAGAGCTGGATCCAAGATGAACGTCTTTAACCTCAAAACTCACGTCATAAATGCCTGTGGCTGTGAAATCCATGTTTATGGTTTGGGAATATTCAAAATCACCTCCTCCCAGATTCCATGAATAGTTAAGGGAAGATCCATCTGAAAACGTATCAAAGCCTCTGCCTTCAAATTCAACTGTCATTGCAGGTCCGTACAGCTCAACATGAGTTGCGCCTGCAAAACCCGTAGGATACACATTAACCACCATTACTGAGATGCTTTTGTTTGCCGAGCTTAGATCATCGTCTGTGATCGTCAATTCCACTTCATATAAGCCTGGCAAAGAATACGAATGCGTCACATTAGTTCCGTAGCTTATTTTGCCATCACCAAAGTCCCAGTTGAAAGCAAGCAGCGGTTCATCAGATGCGGTGTCTTGAGCGCTGCCATTGAAGTGTATGAGCTCGTCCTCTTTTGCGTTTGGCTCTGCAACCATCAAAATGCCGTATGGAGCAGGATTATTTACTGTAATGTTTACGATATCTTTGCTCATAGCTCCGTTGTTGTCCTGAACAGTCAAGGTTACTGTGTACACGCCTTTCTTCGTGTATATGTGATCCGTCGTGATACCACAGCCTTTGCTTCCATCCCCAAAGTCCCAGGCATAGCTCAGCAAAGGTAAATCAGAAATCGTATCCCAGGAATCAAATGCCCAGAACTTGACAACATCATCCTCGCTCACAACCTGGTTTTGACCTGCCTCTGCAATAGGATGTGCATTTGTTACCTTCACGAAGATATAGTCCTTTCCATGCGCGCCCAATGAATCTGTTACAGTCAATGTCACAAGATAAATTCCCTCATCATCATATGAATGGTTAACAACCTGACCTGTTTCTGAATGGCCATCATCAAAATCCCAACTATATGTCAATCCATCATTCAAAAGATCTATTCCTGAGCCTAAGAACTCGAACTCTTCATCTTCTAAAGCTGTACTTCTATTGCTGAACGCCTGGGCTCTCGGTGCAAGATTATCCAATGTTACTGAGTCAGGTGTATTGGTCAGAATAAGAGCATAGATGCTGTGGGCACCGTCATCATCAAATGAATTCAATACAACGGTGTAAACCTTGGGAAGAACATAGACATGCATCACCATATCACATACCTTTGTGGGATGATCGCCGCCTGGCGAATATGAGCGAGTCACCATTGGTGACGAATCTCCAAAATCCCAGCCGAAGGTCACAATGTCCATTCCTGGATCGTATATCTCAGCATCGAATGTCATCTTTCTGATACTGCTCAAATCTATGGTCCATTCCCATTCATCCGGCTTGTTCACATTGAAAGATCGGAAGAACGTGAACTTGTTCCCATCCTCAAGATAAAGACTGAACCAGCAGGGCGATGCGCCTTTTATCTGACCGTTGATCGGGTCATCTTCTGGAGTGTAGATGATCTTCGCCTCATAGGTATTCTCAGAGTGTATTTCGACATTGTAGATGAATTCCATTTGCTCATTTGGGTTTCCTGGGGCCCTTATCACCTGCATGTAGCCTATCTGCGTCGAATCCTCATAAAGCGTGGCCTGCACATCATGATATTTCTCACCTGTTACCCTCAAACTGAAATTCACGATCGTTATCTCAGATGTGCTGTAATTGAATATTCCCGGTAAAGGCGCCACATTATTTACCGTGATCTTTTTGTTATCTTGCTGCGCAGCACCATCATCATCTTCTGTTTTCAATGCATTCTCTATAGGACCGTTGTCCCACCAGGAATATTTTGAATACCAGCCGGTATCATCGTATGCTCCGTCCTTCTCAAAATCCCAGGAGTAAAGAAGCAGAGGTTCATCAGACTGAGTATCTGACGAGCCGCTTCCATCGAAGAAACAGGATGATCCTTCGTTGACTGCTTGATCCAAACCTGCATCAGCGACTGGTTGAGAATTGATCACATTGATCATGATAGTGTCCATGGCAAAAGCCTCATTGTCGTCCGTTACCTTCAGAATAGCCATATAAATCCCTTGTTTTGTGTAGGTGTGCGCCGATGTGATCCCAGAGCCCATGCAACCGTCCCCAAAATCCCATGAGTATTTCAAAAGTGGCACATCGGAGGGTGTGTCAGAGCTCAAAAAAGCATCGAAGGTTACTTGTTCGTCCTCATAGATCGTTACATCATCGTCAACCTCGTTGTTGCCTCTCCCATCTGCAGAAGGTGCAACATTATTTACTGTCACAAGTATTAAATCCTCATCGTAAGCCCCATCGTTGTCTGTCACCTTGAGTTTTGCGTAGTAGGTGCCTTCATCTTCGTATACATTTGAAGCGCTTATTCCTGTCATACTTGTACCGTCCCCAAAGTCCCATTCATAGGATACGATATCGTTGTTGAGATCGGACGAGGCAGAAGCATCGAAATTTACAATTTGATCTTCATTTGCAACCTTGTCAAAACCTGGGTCTCCTACTGGGTAATAATTCTTCACAGTTATTTGAACAGTATCAAGGTCATAGTAACCGTTGGAATCCTTGACAAGCAACCCGACTTCATAAATTCCTTCCTCTGAATATGTGTGTGCTATGTAGGGGGAATCAACTGTGGTTATTGTTCCGTCCCTAAAATACCATGTATATTCCAGGTCACCCACACCAAAGGAGCCTGACCCATCAAAATTAACAATGGTATTGACATCCACGACCTGATCTATTCCTGCGTCCGCGCTGGCCGTTATCGTGGCCAAAGGTCCGGCCATTGCCAAGAACGAACCCAGAACAAGCATACCGACAATAATAAAATTCGATAATTTCCCTGTCTCTTTTTTCATTAATATTCCCTCCTATCTGATAAATAGGCCTGTTCACATATCGTTCTTGGCGAATTTAAGCTTTTCTTTACCAGTTTTATGGGTTTTTTGAGGTATATGCCAATGATAATCGTTATAAATTCATTTAATTATGGCGAGAATCGTATTGCTCTTGTCTAGGTAAAAAGTATGTATTTTGGCGGGTTGGTTTTCCAATATATTATTAATAAGAATGAAATATAAATTGAAAAAAATAATATGTTATTAACGATAAACATTAAAAGTTTGCTTCAAACTTAGTGACGTGTTCAACGGTTGGTGATCTTAATAACCCATTCTCTGAAGAATATGTCGATAGTTATACCTTTTGGTATTACACTACGTGGTATAATAAAGCATCAATAATATGGTGTGAACTGAAAATACATATTCTCGTCAAAATACGCGCATGTGATATTTGATAATCCTGTTCTCTTTTTCAGACATTTTGCATAGAGTGAGAGCTGGTTTTCCACATTTCCTCCCTTCTCTGGCTTGTAGTCCAAAATGTGTATACGATTCCCCCTTACCTGGATCAAGTCGATGTGACCTGTGAGGGGCTTTTTGAATCCTGATTCTTTTTCAGTTAGGTAGACCGGAACCTCAACCGCTACAGTGGCTGAGTCATTTACCAGGAAGAATTCTTCTACCTTTTGGTGACGTTCTGATTTTGTCTTGGCAAGTTCCAGTGCTAGATCTGTCATTCTTGATGCAGGACTGTTTTTTACTAATCTTACATTTGGCTTGGGAAGATTTATGGTGTTTGCTAATTCTGATACCCGTAGGACCTTCTTTGACTGGAAAAGATGGTCCATTGGATTGTTAAGCATGCCGTTGATGTACTGTTTGAGTTCAGGGAACTGCTTGCCTTTGATGTTGAGCTTTAGGGTGTGGACCTTGAATAGGTAGGGTTGGGGGTGGAAGAGGCGTCTTGTTTTGATTGTCTGGTTGGGGTCGAGGGTGTACTTCTTTCTGAGCTTTGTTGCGGGGAGCTCGTCTCCATAGTTTTTGATCCAGTTGTTGAGTGTCGAGATGGGGATCTTGGTTTTAAATCTGCGCTTCATGGTTCTTACTGTC
>CP070751.1:1300036-1313954 GCA_020348445.1 Thermoplasmata archaeon | reverse complement strand
ATATGCATTTCCAATCACAGAACCAGAAGCGTAACATTGGGCAATGTAACTTCCATTAAATAATCCCACCAATCCGCCGGTGTGATTATAACCTATAAAGTTCACATTCTTCAAACCAAGGTGAGTAATCACGCTGCCAGGTCCAACATGACCGAAGAGGCCGATATAATCACCCATCGAACGATTAATAAAAAGATCGGTGATTTTATGATAATTTCCATAAAATCCGCCTGTAAACGGGTTACTTGAATTGCCAATGGGCAAAAAGCCTGCGCCACCATCTAATTGTGATGTTAAAGAAGCATCGATGTTTTGGGCAAGAGCGTAATATGCGGTCAGATCAGAATTAATCTCCTGGAGGCCCTCCATATCGTCGATTATAAAGGGTTGATCTTGAGATCCGTTGCCGCCAAAAGCTCGCAGATAAGGATAGGTCATACCATCCACCGAAAACCAGGTATCTCGTAAATCCCAGCCAGCATCTGCAAACGTTGATGTTTTCTTCATCTCGGTTGTGTTTATTCCAATGCCCCCGTCACTTACCGTTAATCCCGAGGTTTCATTATCCCAGTAACAGTCAATCACTGTACCCCCCCAATTCTTTCCAATGAGCCCGCCTTTGCCCCCACCACCGTTCACAAAACCTGTTGCGAAACAGTTGAAAACAAATCCCTCGGAATATCCAACCAATCCGCCGGTATTAACATCCCCTGTTACTGGATTAATTGCAAAGCAATTGCTAATTTTTCCACCTTCCATGTTTGCCCCGACAAGACCTCCTATGACATCGCCAGATACATTCACCTCCCCAGAACTGTAGCTCTGATCGATCCAAGCCCACTCATTCCAGCCCACCAAACCACCGATGAGCCCCGGGCTGGGTGAAATCACTTTGACATCACTGTAGGATTTTGTGATTACACCGTATTTATAGGGGAAAACCTTATCAGAAAAAGAGTAACCGTAACCCTGATTTACACCGATCAGGCCACCGATCATAGTATTGGTTCCATTAACCACCCCGGTAGCAGAACACATGGATATAACGCCTCTATTGCCTCCAGCCAAGGTTCCAACCCCCTCCAAACCTGTAACATTGAAATCTCTCAGATGAACGTTTGTGATGGATCCACCCTTTAATATCATCCCGAACAGGCCAACTGTGAAGGCAGAGGGTCGATTTATATAAAGATTGCTGATCTCATGACCTTTGCCGTCCAATGTTCCAGAGAAAGAGGCAATTGGTGCAAAACCTGCACCTGAATTCCAGTTCACGGTATCAGAACAATCGATGTCGTTTGCCAGGTAGTAATTGGCTGATGGATTTGATTTTATATTCTGCAGTTCGTAAACATCTGTTATTGCCATGCCCTCACCAGGTTTAATGTTGTAACCCTCTGCCAAGGTATTTTCTCCAGAAATCAGTACGATGTTCGATAATAGAAGCAGTATCACTATCAAAATACAATTTCCTTTCTTTATTGACCTCATGGGCAATATCCTCCTTAATATTAACTGAAAGTCAAAATATTATTAAGGGGTATATATTTTTCTATGTGGTTATTTGAATCTGAGGCCCTGGATTTCATGGATTTTGGATTAATAAAAAGAAAATGAAGGTAAATTTCCCATATCTTTTACCACTTCTAGATGAAATAAGAGACCTTAGGTCCTTTATCCAACACTTAAAGAATCAGTCCCTTCCCCAATCCCCAACCTGACATTGTCATCATCCTTCACAACCAAAGTCAAATTCCCAGGACCTTCATATACCAATGTTGTGATGTCCATTATATCCCTTGGATTGACTTCAGGCGAAGGATAAGTGTCTGGATTTGGTGGATTGTTAAGGTAAGTAACTGTCTTTGCCTGAGAACCATAGGTGAAAGTCAGGATTTCATCATCGCTTCCTAGGTCTGTGATATGCGATGTAATTTCAAATGGAAGCCCGATAAAATGACTACTCAAATCCACTTCCCAGGGCGCCACATGATTCCAATGCTCACTGTCTCGTTTTTTGGATTGCTGGACATTGAAGGTGTGGTGGATCGTCCTGATGCTTCCGTTCTCGAGTTTTATGTAAATCCAAACAGGATTACCCCCGATATTTGGTGGGTCTTCGGGAATATAAGTCACTATTGCAGAGTATGTTTTTGTCATGTCTAAGGTTAAAGGAATCCAGACCATTTGTTCGTCTGGGGATCCAGGCAGGCGCTCGATGGAGACGTAGCCTGTATTATTACCATCTTCATAAAGTGTCATCCCCACATCGTTGTACTTTCGACCTGCAACGCGAAGACCGATCTCAACATCCATTGTGACCGACTCCATTATCACCATTGGATCAACATTTAAAACTGTGATGTTGCAGGTGTCTGTTGCAGTTGCTCCATTCTCATCTGTAACCCTTAAAGTCACAGTATAAACTCCATCATCCCCATAGACATGATCGCACAGCCCATCGAATGAACCGTCAAGTGCAACAGAAGCAGTTTCCTGGTAATCGAAAACACCATCACTTTCAAAGTCCCATTCATAGGATACTATCTTTGCAACTCCGGTTGAGTAATTTGCCAAATACTCCTTTCCGCTGTTGTAGTAGTCCAAGATTTCTTGGTTTGTGAGCAACCTGTTCCAGAGAACAACCTCATCAATTACCCCCTCAAAGGGCCATAGGGGTGATCCCGATTGTGGATCTGAAGGATCAGGAATCAGCCATCGGGTCCCAATCCTGAGTATGTCCCCATCAAAGTAGTTAGTTGACTCCATATGATCGGGACTTGAGATCCAAAAACCATCGATAAAAGTCCCATGAGTGAAATTGGTCTTGGAAAATGTTGAGGTAACAAAGTGCCAATTTCCATCAGCTCCATCAATATCCATGCCATGTCCGTAAGCCCTAGAAGAATTTTCACTACCCCAGCCAATTCTCGACATAACTGAGAAGTCATAATCAAGAGGTTTGTGTTCAATGGTAAGATCTACTGCAAATGTTGGATCTCTGGGAGGGATTAAAGGATGTCTTTGTTTGGCATTATAATCGGAAATCAATGTCATGTTGTCTTCATCATTGGTTGTCCTGAACCAAACACTGTAGCTCCACTCATTGGGATTTGCTCCGAAGATCTCATTGCTAGGTCTAACCTCTACATAATCATCGATGCCATCAAAGGTGAGGGCTTTTCCAAATTTACCATTTGAGGTCCATGTCGCATTTACAATGGTTCCATGATTTTTGTAGCGAGTGGAATCATAAATCAAATCACCCATACCCTCGTTCATGTGCCATAATGCCCTTATGCTCGGATCCCATGCTTTTTTACCAAACGAAGTGGAGTTGCTTCCGTCAAACTGCACAATATCGCCCTCATTCACAATTTGATCAGCTCCTGCATCAGCTACCAGTGCTTCTGAGGATTCCTGAGAATATTTTATTGTTACGTAATCATAACTAGTTCCTATTCCTATGCTGACCCCAGTGACATAAACATTTCCAAATTGATCTAGGGCAATATCCTCGGCAAAATCAACAGTATCAGCTGGTCCATTATACCTCATCACCCAGAGCTCGTTTCCAGAGGTATCGTATGCGATTATCGCATAGTCCATGTTCAATTCATCGGAGCCTGCACTCCAACCAGTAACATATATTTTCCCTGAGTTATGGTATGCAATTGCTTTACCGTAATCTCTGTGATTAGCGGGTCCATTATAGGTTGCCACCCAAAGCTCGTTACCAGCTGAATCATAGGCGACAGTTGCATAGTCGTGACGCGTACCCGTAGAAGGATGGTAACTTTGCCCTGTTACATAAACATTCTGGGATAGGTCAGTTGTCAAGTCAAAAGCCATGTCGTTAGCATTTGCTGGGCCTTTAAATTCCGAGGCCCACAATTCTACTCCTGATGAGTTGTATGCGATTGTAACAAAGTCCGTATCAGTCACTGGGTCAGAGCTATACCCTGTTATATGCACATTTCCCAAGGGATCAACAGTTAAGGCATTGCCAACATTATCGGTATTTTTACTGTCATTGTACAATGCCACCCATTGCTCTTTTCCTGTTGAATTGTAGGCTATGGTGACACAGTCGGATTCAACCATAGAATAAGCAGCATAACCTGTAATATAGACATTTCCAAATGAGTCAGTCCCGATATCATTGGCAACATCGTAATAATTACCAGGACCATCGTATTCTGCCGTCCATAGGTTATTTCCCTGGGAGTCATAGGCTATTGTTACGCAGTCAGTTCCCACTCCTCCCATATATCCATATCCTGTAACAAATACATTATTATAGGAATCTGTGGCAATTGCACTTAGCACGCCAGAGGAAAATATCCTCACCCAAAGTTCAGTTCCATTGGGAGCATACGCCACAGTGGCTGATATGCCTCCTATTTCCCCAGTGACATATATCCTTCCATCTAAATCAACTGCAATATCATTTGGTATATCCCTGGTATCTCCAGGTCCATTGTATCTTGACACCCATATTTCATTGCCATCTGAGTCGTATTTTACAGTTACAAAATCTTCTGATGTCCCAGCATTATGGCTATTTCCTGTAACAATTATGAATCCAAAAGGATCAATTACCATTCCTACAGCAGCATCAACATCACTTTCAGGACTATCATACCTTGCTACCCATTCCTCAGTCACTTGTGCAGCTACATTCGTGGAACCGGGTATGGTAAGAACCCACGGCATAATCACGAAAGATAGCATCAAACAATAGAATTTTCTTAACTTTAAATGCATATCAGAGCCTCCCTTCAATATTTCCAGTGTTCATTTTCTAAAGGATATTTATAATTTTTGGAACATTTTTTGAATGGTCATTAGTTCATGAAAGTCTACCTGATAAAAAAATTTTAAGAGGAGAAATTCTCAAGATATGCAAAATACTTTCCAAAATGTTTATATAACTTTTCATTTATGATTCTTCAAAAAGCATCTAAAAGAAATATAATTCTACAGATGCCTGAATTTAGGTGGAAGGCGGAGTGGGGATCAAAGAAAATAGTATAGCATAGCCTGAGGACCAGAATATGAAAATATCTATTGCCTCATTCTTCAATCCATATTAAGAAGAAAATGAGGTTTAATGGTTATATTTATTCTGGGGTATAAAAGAGAAGGGCGGTAATAATGTTCAATCACAACAGGGAAAGGGGATTTCGCAAACCATTTTCTTTTACTGTTATCATCTCACTGGTTTTCAGTACACTTTTTATTACTGCTCCGTTAAATACATATGATGTAAGAGCAGATTTCGTTTATCATACTGTTGGCAATCTCGATTTGATGGTCCTGACCGATTGGGGCAGTCTGGGGTACCCACTTAAATACAATGATGTTGAGCAAATTGCCCAGTGGAATCCTTATCTAGGTCATGCCATTGCCGGACTCGTTTTTGACCAGGCAAATTACAATCACGGAGGGACCTACGGAATTGCCGATGTCTTTGATTCGGGTGTGGGTGAACGTTATTATGACGAATCTGATTTTAAAGTGACATCAGAAGATGTACATATACATTTTGAAATCGATGATGATACCATACAAAAAAGTTATGCAAGCTTCACACAAGTAGATGAAAGTGTTGAACCAATTGGTGTTGCATACGATGTTAGAATTCATCAAACTGCATGGACCCTGGCTGATAAGGATTGGGCCATCATAGAATGGACGGTTCAAAATATATGGGGTTCCGATTTGACTGATGTGAATCTGGGTTTTATGTGTTGGATCACTGGTAATGCCACTGAGT
Source organism: Thermoplasmata archaeon (assembly GCA_020348445.1). Taxonomy (GTDB): domain Archaea; phylum Thermoplasmatota; class Thermoplasmata. The sequence goes on along the minus strand of CP070751.1, from coordinate 1,308,175 downwards.
GGCAAAGTGAAAATGGTGTTGGGGGAGATGAAGGAGACGACATTGATTATTGGGATTCCTCAGACGATATTTATTATGTGCGAGATGATAATGGAACCGGAGACATTCTAGGATTCTCCTCAGCAGATGCTTCTGTTCCTTTCAATCATTACTATTCGCATGATTTTCATTATTTTGGAGATGAATTCTTGCTGTATTCCGCGCTAACGGGAGCAAACAGGTTATTAGGAGAGCCAGGAGGGAGAGAAATTTATTCCCTCTTAAGTTGGAATGGTTATACGATTCAGGCAAGCACCAACATGACCTTCGCCATGGTGATTGCATACAGTGAAGATATTTCGTCTATGAAAAAAGCTGTTAAAGAGGCTCAGGACTTTTACTACAAAGAAACAGCAGGTGTTCTAATCACTGAGATTCAAGATTCATCTTCACCGGCGCAGAGAATAGAAGTTTATAATAAAGGAAGAGTAGCCAAAGATCTGTCTAATTGGGAACTAAGAAATAGAAATGGAGATTCTCTTATCGGAAACTGGATTCCAGATTCGAACTTGCTCCCTCAAGGACACAGATATTTGGATATTACCAGTGGATTGCTTGATCCTGAAGGAGACATCATATATCTTTACGATAACGTCAGTAATTGTGTCGATAAGGTGGCCTATGGACAATTCGGATTTGTTCCAGACCCCATTAATGGCGAGTCTGCCTCGAGAGTATGGGAATCGGGGCAGCAGAGGTACATCGATGATTGGACAATGACCCTAAGTGGTATAACCGTAACCAGCTTTGGCTCTCAAAATAACGTGCCAGCTGTTGATAAAAATCCCCTTATTGTATTAAATGAGGTTTTATTTTACAATAACATCTGGGAGAAGTTTATCGAGTTATGGTTCATAGGGGAAAATACATTGGAGCTTACCAACTTTAAAATAGTGGGAGATAGTGTCTACAACATTCCAGGCCCTTTGTCTGTAAGTAATTATGTACCTGTTTATTTTGTTACCGAAGCCACGGATCCTACCCTTTTTTCGACTTTGACTCCTGATGGTGACAACATTTACTTGTATACCGATTGTGGCGTTCTATTGGACATGGTTGGATGGAACTCTACACATAATATCGACACCAGTATAAAGAGAATACCTGATGGTAATGGAACATATGATGGCTATGATGATATAAGTTCTGAAAATGCTGGATGGCAATTTTCTCAGGCACCTACTCCACCGTCAATTTTACTAGAATTCGACCAAAAGAAAGCAGGAAACACAAACAGTGATGTTACTTTTAATCTTACAATAACGAACTTTAAAAACGATAATGATGTTATTGACATTCTACTCGAATCCTCCCAACCAAATAATTGGCCTGTTAGCTTTTTTACAGGTGATGGTACCTGGAGACAATTAATAGATACAAACGATGATCCCAATGGATATGTTGACATTGGCATACTAAAACCTTCAGGATTGACACAATATGAAAGTGTAAATATTTTTGTGAACATAAGTATACCATCTTCCCCTTTAACTAACTATGAATTCACCGCAGTTTCTGCTCAATCATCAACTAATCCAGCCCAGGGATATGACACCGCATTTTTAACAACTGAGATTGCCCCTTACATTAACATAAATAAGACTGCAAATCCAAAGACCATTTATATAGAGGGTACAGGCTACCCTGAAGAATCTCAGATTACATTAAATTTGACAGGAATGGGTATACCACAGCCTACGGACCAGCCTCAAGATACTGTTTTCGTTATCGATGGCTCTTACAGCATGTTCACAAACGATCCCTTGGGATACAGAATCTTGGGGACCAAGCAGTACATTGACCGAATGAAGGATCATGATAGGGCCGCAATAGTTGGCTTTGGTCATGATGTAGATTACATGTTCGCTTATGGTGCCTGGCTAACTCAAGATATGGCTGACAATCCCTTGGGATATCCAAGGGAGCCTCATCACTTTCGTAATACTGACGAAAATAACAAAACATCCATAAAATCAGATGTAGATTCTCTGAATTGGTATTCAAGCAGCACAAATATTGAACTCGCCCTTCAAATAGCCTTGCAAGAGATGGTTATGGGCTATATTCCAACTGAAGCTTACATACCATCTCAAAGACCTTTTCCTTCTGACAAACCAGGTGATGCAGATGGTGTTCAATATGGTAATAGTTCTCACTTGTGGGTTATCATATTGCTTACCGATGGAATTCCTTCTCACCCATTCAACTGCACCGATGATGAAGTTGCCATAGCTATTGCTAATAATATCGAGATATTCACAATCGGATTAGGATCCGAGGTAGACGAGGATTACCTGAACCACAGTATAGCACAGCCGACGGGAGGCGAATATATGTTCGCAGCTCAAGCAGAAGATATCCTAATAGCCTATGAAAAAATAAGAACCTTGATTATTTCTAAGGTAGCAGGTTCGGCTGTTCCACCTCCACCTCCTCAACCCATGGTCACAGATATCATTCCCGGTGTTTTTAACGTTAACATTTCCTCTATATATCCGACCCCGATATTTGTGGGAGATGACGGCCTTGGTAATACAAAGATTCAATGGGATATCCAAACAATCAATGTAAGTGAGTCATGGATTGCCACATATAATATAAGTAGTGATACTCGATTAATAAATCAAAATGTCACATTTCATCCATTCGCGACAGTCGATTATTTTTCCTGGGATAATAGGATTGTGAGTGCTCCCATACCAAGTGATTATATATCCTGTGTTGCACCCTTATCTCAACCCACATTATATATTAATATAAGTGATGATGGAAAGGATGTGATATTGTATTGGGATCCTCCGCTTTTACCGGGCATCGACTATTATCTGTTGTATCGTTCAACATCTCAGACCAATTTCAATTTTAGTGACATATGGGTAAATACCTCATGCGATATGGAAAAGGATGAGTCGGACCCAATTCCACTACGAACCATGTGGAACGATACCAATTCCGCAGATCCAGATAACAAAACCAATTACAAAGAGCAATACTACTACACGATAAGAGCAGCAAACTCCCATGCGGAGATGAGCAGCACCAGCAGGACCGTGGGGAAATGGACCAGGACATTTCAAGGCGGTGTTTCCTCCTTTTCACTGCCATTGGAACCGCAAGAAATCATTTGGACCAAGGAATATACTGAGGTTATGAACGCAGAATATATCAGGTACATGGACAGCCAAAGCCACACCTGGAATCAGCATAATAAAGGAGACGGAAACCTGAACAACACACCCATGAGGTTGGGAGAAGCATACGAGGTGAGATTCGATAACATTACCACTCACACATTCGTGGGTTTGCCCGGTGCCATGATACACTACGATGACGACAACGGATTTTTGGGATTCGATGCATTTTCTGAGGCAAAAAACCTCACAGTTATTATTGAAACCAATGGGGATGTAAACCTCACATGGGATGAACCTGCTTGTATGGGTATTGGAGATACATATACTGTCTATTACTCAAATAAAAGGGACGGCTTTTTCGGGAATCCTGACCGTGATTTTTTCATGCTAGGTTCTGTAAACTATGGAAACAACAATTTCACTCATAAAAATGCGCAGGCTTACAATCCAGGAGCAAGATTGTACTACATGGTTGTTCCCTATAATTCAAGTGGTGTTAAAGGTTCCAGCACATACAGTATTGGGATTTGGACTGAGGAGTATTCATGTGGATATGACACAATTGGCTTACCAATGAAGCAGAACAGAAACCACACAGCTGATTGGTACTGCGACAATATTCCCGATACTGTTGGAATCAACTACTTTAAAAACAGCAGGCAGCGGTGGTACTGGCACTCAACAATAATGCCCAAAGGTGCATTTGATACTCTTTTGGTGATGACAGAGGGTTACCAAATATCAACCTCAAGCACCACGAAATATACTTTTATTGGGATATAGAGTGGCAATCACGGCAAAAATAGAATCAATTATTCATATATGGATGTGAAAATTAAAGGAAATTTTCCCACATCTTATACCACTTCTTGATGAAATTAAGGACCGTAGCTTCACAACCCGAAATTCAATCATTCATAATAGAGGACCAAATCTCGATTACCTTCTTCAAAAATCCCTTATCCTTGATCGTTTCCCTCTCAGCTTCTGATAACTCCTCCAATGGCAGCAACTTCATGATGATCTCATCAACGCCCTCAACATATTTCATTTCACCTGACCAATTTTTAAAAACATCTCCATATCTTTCTTGGATATCATCAACAATAGCACTGAATTTGTCAATTAAGGCCTCATTCTCCTCACCTTTGGTTACTATGGCAAGATAGAAATTCTTTCCCATCCTTAGAATCACATTCCTTTCACCCAATTCAAATTTGTATTGTCCGACATTTTCTTTGGCATCTTTTTTAACAAAAACAACGGTGAGAAGGTCTTTTACAGCGGTAAGCATACAACTTACGATATTTTCATCCTTATGAACATCCCCCTTTAAAGATGCATAGGAAATTAGGCGCCCGTCCTCATGGATCAAGAACACCTGTTCCACGACAGGGGGTTTCATTATGTTCGTTATATAAAGAAGTAATATGGGAGTTGAACTAATTATATTCACCTTCTTTTTTAAAGATCGTATTGTGCAAACCATCTAACATATATCAGATTATTTGATTGGAAGATATAACCTAAATCATATATTCTATATTGATTATATATTATTATCGACCTAAATATCTTTTTGAGATAAGAAATATTGATTTCTTGATATTTGGCCTTTCCCTCTATGTTTTTAATAGCAAGACTCATTGAGCCGCAATAATATTATCCAATTCCCATTGGTTATGGTTTCATTTAAACTCCCATGCAGGAGTTTTCTAATTATAATGATGGTTGGACAAAGACCTTCTAAAAAGGTCTTAAATCACCTTATATTGCTAAATATAGCATCAGATCAATGTATGACGGGTGGCCTGCCGAATGTCCACACCGAATTATCTATATCATGGTTTTGCAGGATTTTATTTAAAAAAAATCATAAACTCATGGGCAACATCATTTAAAGAGGAACTGTCTTTAAGCACTTGAACTCATAAAATCGATATTTCCACGAATTTCATGGTTGCAGTCTTTATATCATCAAATTTAAACAAAACATGCAAAAAGTTTTCCAAAGACCATTTATATCAGTTCTTTCGATAATAGTAGACGAATAATAGCTATAAGAAGAGGTAAGATAATAAATAGAATTCTTAAATATTCTAAGACCAACGGATAATATGATAAAATCGGGGCAATCGCGGAAGGGAAGAATCATGAAAAAGACAACTGCAATGCTACTTTCTGTTTGCCTACTTACATTATCTATATTAAATATTGTCACTGAGAGGGGCTTATCTTCCGGTCCGCCAGTTGCAGATGCAGGTCCTAATCAAACCGCAAATGAGGCCCAGATCGTTCAATTTGACGGAAATGGTTCTTATGATCCAAATGGTAAAATAAAATCCTATGAGTGGGATTTCGATGCAAATATAGACTCGGATGGCGACGGAAACAAAACCAATGATGTTGCCGGGACTGGTCCAACACCAACACATATTTATGGGGATGATGGCGTTTATACGGTTACTTTGACTGTGACCGATGACCAAGATTTATCAGATATGGACATGATGATTGTTACAGTGAAGAATGTAGCACCTGATGGAAGAGAGTTGCTTGTGAATGGGAATTTTTCTAATGGGACTGATGGTTGGAAGCACAGCCTCCACGGTTACGTGAGACCAAACTCGATTCCGCCTCTTCCACCATCCCAACATTCAACCTCAACTGATAACGGTTATCTCGAAACAAGGGTTTTCGACGGTTATAATCAATTTTATCAAGATGTAAAAGTGAACACAACGGACTTAGATTTCCGTGCAAAATTCCGGGCCGTTAAATTCTCCACTGAGGGAGGATTAGTGGAGGTTAAGGTACGCATGTTTAGTAAGCAACCGCCTGGTTGGTCTGGTAACCCCCCGAACTCCTCAAATCTATCAATAATTAAAAGCCTCATCGTCGGGCAAATCTCTTGGTACTTCCGGCCTGACTATATCTATAAATCAAATATTACCTCTTACTGGGAGCTCCTAGGAACTGGGCCTTCTGGTTGGTACATGCTCGATGTCAACTTGCATGATGTCATCATCGCGCATGTGCCGGGAATAAATGAGAGCCAAGTGAAATGGTTGAGGATATGGATTGGAACGTATGGAGAGTCAAACGGATTTACTATCGGTGACTTTGATGATTTTTCTTTAAAGAAGTCCATAATTGTCGGTCCGTATGCGGGCTACGAAGGAGATGGGTTGATATTCACAGCTCGGGCTACGGACCTGGGTTCAGACGACTTGATTTTCACATGGGACTGGGGTGATGGCTCATCACTCACCGTTAAAACCTACTTCAACAACGGTATATGGACGGACCCTTATCCGAGCCCAGAGGAGACGTATCCATTCACCGCAACAGATAGTGTAATGCATACTTATGGAGACAATGGTGTGTTTACAATCACACTTAAAGTTACAGATGACGATGGCGGTTCAACTTATTATATGACAAACGTTATAGTGAACAATGTCGCACCGATAATCGAGCCTTTGGGACCATTAAAAGTGGATGAGAATCTTCTCTTAAATCTTGATGCAACTTCCGTTGATCCTGGTAGTGATGACTTAACCTTCATATGGGACTGGGGAGATGGGACGCCAGATATAATAACAATTTACTACAACGACGGTAATGCACCAGACCCATATCCAAGCCCACAAGGAACCTTCCCATTCAATGCGACTGACCTAGTTCAACACATCTATTATAATTTGGGTGTCTATACAATAAATCTTACAGTGGAGGATGACGATGGTGGTATAGTTATGTATAAAAAAGATGTCACGATAAATTATGGTGCTAAACTACCACCAATCCTTTACATAAACGTTAGCCAAGATGATAAGGATGCGGTTCTATATTGGAAACCGCTCTCCACCCAGGGTATCGACCATTATTTAATATATCGTTCAACATCTCAAACCAATTTCAATTTTAATGATATATGGGTAAATACTTCATGTGATAAGGAAATCGGTGAGCCGGACCCAATACCTCTACGAACGATGTGGAACGATACCAATGCTATACTTCCAAGTAATAAAACCAACTATGAAGAGCAGTATTACTACATAATAAGAGCTGTGGATGCTCATGGTTGGACAAGTAGAACCAGTAGAACTGTCGGGAAATGGACGAAGACCTTCCCAGAAGGAGTGTCAACCTTCTCTTTACCGTTGGAACCACTTGATAATTTTGACATAGATTGGTACACCTCTAATATGAACGCGGTCTATATCAAATATATGAATATCACCACACACAGGTGGGTGCAGCACAATTTTGGAGAAGGTAGCAAGAACAACACTCAAATGAAATTGGACGAAGGCTACGAGGTGAAATTCGATAGCCAGACTACCTTTACCTTCACAGGTATGCCAGGTGCTATGATAAGCTACGATGAAGTCTCATTTGGTTTTGATACAACGCCCAACACCGGTGATGCAGACAACTTGACTGCAATCGTAAATAGCGTTTCGGGCACAGTTACTCTGAATTGGACGCAGCCTGTAGGTATAAACCCGGGAGATCGATATTTAGTACTCCGTTCCACATCAAGAGACGGTTTCTGGTATACTTTGGACTTGAGTTACACTCAACTTGCCATCTTGCCTTTCGATGTTCTATCATACCAAGACATCGGAAATGCTACAATAGGGACAGAATATTATTACATGATTGTGCCATTTAACCTAAGCACAGGCGAGAGAGGTGTGAGCACTTACACCATTGGAGTATGGACCGAGGAATATCTATCCCAGTACGATACATTTGGGATACCGCTGAAATTGAGCAGTAATCAAACGGCAGATTGGTACTGCGACAACATACCTGATACAGTGGGAATAAATTATTATATTTATAGCCAACAGCGATGGAGTTGGCACTCAACAAGGATGCCTGAAGGAGCTTATGACCCCATATTAGTGATGACAGAGGGTTATCAAATATCCACTTCAAGTACCACGAAATT
>CP070751.1:1285665-1299936 GCA_020348445.1 Thermoplasmata archaeon | reverse complement strand
TTCTCCCCCCTTAGGGTTGCTTTAAAGGTGTCATTACCTTTTGATGGGCCACAATAATTTATTGTAACTACGCATATAAAAAGTTTATAGAACGAAAATTGAATGATTAGTGGGATTTTCGATACTTGCTTTATATGTTATTTATTGCTTATCACCCAAGTGCAATCACTGCCAGTAAAAATCCAATATCCATTACCCATTTCCATATCTTGTAAGTCATTGTAAAATACCCAGGCACCTGCCTTTGAAGTGGAGTTGTGCTTCCATTTGTCTTGGGTATCAGATGCATCGTACCATTGAACTGCTGTATATGGCAAGCCTATGAGGGAGTCCTCGATTGTTTTTGAACTGAAGTGATAATCATATCCCACAAAATTCCAACCCTCATAAAGCTGGATAGTTGTTGTCATCTCAACCCTACCCACACTCACTAGTTCATCTGGAGTGTTCATGTGTATCATTATCCCGATTTTGTGGTCAATATCTGTCAAATCGTCATTAGAGGAATGCCATGATCCATCAACTGCATCATAGGCCCAAACCACGTCGTAATTACCTGATATCGTCTGAAGTACATTGGGTAAAAGAGTATTCTCTGGTTCAAAGGGAAGTGAAATCATGTTCCAACCGCTCTCAAGAGCACGGATATGCTTACCTATAATTGTGGAGTTGGCTGAAATATTTCCACTTGAATCTACGGCTCTTACTATGTAATAATGTTCAAAACCATCAACTGCATGGTTCGGGAAGGTCCATGTATCACCAGCTGTGCTTGCGTATGATCCGAAATCGAATCCATCGATTGTGGTGCTTTCGTATACTCTATAACCTGTGACCCCATCTGCTGGGGATGGCTCCCAATCTAAACGGATATCGTTTCCTATAATGCTGATGCTAATTTTCGTTGTTGCTCCGAAATTCATTGCACCCTTGGTTTCAGCCCATGCATCCTTTCCACCGAACGGTGTTATCCATCCTGGACCTGCCACCCATTCCATCCAATCGTTGAAATTGTTAGAATCTGTAAAGGACATATCGCGTCCAATGGTTTCCCCGGGATTGTGGGTCGATTGCGCATCCGTGCGAATATTATCTCCTTCGAAATATGGGAACCATGAATTCCATTGAACTTTTGTGGCCAGCTCAGATACATCATCCTGGGCGTCTGTACCGTCATAAGTTCCATCTTGATTTGCCCAACAGACTGCATCCTTGAAATTCGTGCCGTCTGTTGTTAGAACGAGTTGGTCGTCTTCTTCAAATGTATAAGCACCAACATATAAATCCCAATAACCATTTGAAATGATGGAATCCTTACCACCTGTTATATCAGTCTCATCGGTACCATCAAAGAAGTGCACCACTGCATAATCCCCAGGAGCGAAACTTATTGGATTTGCTGAAAAGGCCACATTGCTTCCATCCATATCAGTTAAGGTCCAATCTTGGATGTTAATGGTTTTTGGTCCCTTGTTGTACAATTCTGCCCAATTATTTCCTAAAGGACCGTCAAATTGAATTTCGTTGATCATGATCCCAATGAAGTTTTGTGAACCGGCAGTGTCAAATCCAGAATCTCTACCGCCATAAGTGGTGAAATAGGAAGGCCAAGTGACCATCCAGTCATAATTTCGATTATTGTCCTGTGATTCCTTGTCCCTCCCGACGGTGTACCCGGGGAGGTGCCCATATGCTGCGCTGGTATACACACAATTTATTTCCATAGAGGGTACGCTCCATCCCCATTCATTGATTCCTATTATGAAGTCAACATCTGTCTGGGCATCAGTTCCTGAGTAGGTACCGTCCTGGTCTGCCCAACAAACTGCATCTTTGATGTTATTCAGACTATCGTTTATCACCAATTGATCATCAGATTCAAAGCTATAGGTAACTGTAGTTGAGATGTAAAAGTCCCTGTATCCATTGCCATTGGTATCACCAGCTGTTTCATCTGCAGTATCGTCATTGAAATGAACTACAATGTATTCACCCGGATTAACTGCATAAGGAACATTTACTATGGGTTCTAATGGCGAACTGAAATCAAGATCATCCAATGTCCAGCCGTTGATGTCAAGTCCCATGGAACCCGGATTGTACAGTTCTGCCCAATAGTTACCCCCTGGATCATCGAAATTTATCTCGTTGATAAGAAGGGTAACATAATTTCTCATCCCTTGTGTAGCTAAGCCTGCATCCCTTCCCCCATGTATGGTAATATACTCACCACTTGAAATATTCCATAACATCCAATCATAATAACGTCCAGTTGTTGTTGAGCTGGAAAACTTGTTAAGTCCTATTGTCTCACCAGTCGAGTGTCCTTTTGCCGCAGATACATTTACACAGTATCTATCAGCTTCATCATTTGAGTTCCAGACCTCCCACTGAGTCCAATAGTCATCGATATCATCGACATCCTGCCATTCGTCATCACCGCCATCGCTTAGATCCCATGGTTTGCCGTCAGACCATGATACAGCGTCCAATAGATAATTACCACTAGATGTGAAAACAACCTGGTCGTCATTTGTGAAGGTGGGATTTGCAGACACATAAATGTCCCAGAAGCCGTTAAGATTCGTATCTCCTGTGGCATCTGTCTCATCAGGGGTTGCACCATCATTGAAATGAACCACCACATATTCTTCTATATCCATTGTAATCGAGGATGTTGCAAAGGTCTCTCCTGATTCAAAGGGATCGTAATCATCCAACGTGGATTCCTGAATGTTCACTGAAACGGGTCCTTTATTGTAAAGCTCAACCCAATTATTACCGCCAGGATCATCGAACATTACCTCATTTATCACAATATTTACATAGTTTCGATATCCCGGTGTTGCAAAACCTGCATTTTCTCCTCCATCTACAGTGCGGTAAGCCAATGCTCTGTATATCTCACCCCAATCTGCCTCCTCTCCGCCTCCGCTTGTTGTGTCTGCGGAAGCCGAGTCTCTACCTATGGAATCACCAGATCTATGGCCTCTTGAATTGGTTGTGTATACACAGTTACCCTGTTGTGCAGGCTCAGATGCATCCCATTGGGGCCTTACCGCGTCATCAAGAGCATCCACATCGGCCTGCTCTGAGCCTGAGGCATCATTTGCCCAACCTCCTCCATCAGCCCAACATACTGCATCAATGTAGTTTGGTCCGTACTGCAAAGCCAGTTGATCATCGTCATCAAATGTCAAAGATCCTACACCAAGGTAAAGGTCGGTGTAGCCATTGCCATTCAGATCTCCTAAAAAGTCAGTCTCGTTTGTACCGTCTGTAAAATGCACCACAATATATTCGTCATAAGAGATGGTTACGGTATCGTTTGCTAGATTCATAGAGATACCGTCTAAACTTGTTATCATCCAAGATGAGATATCAAATTCTGTTCCTGAATAGTCATTGTAGATCTCTGCCCAATTGTCTCCACCTGGATCATCGAATACAACCTCGTTTATCACAATATCGGCGGCGTTTCTTCTCCCAGGTGTCTCTATCCAAGCATTTCTTCCACCATCTGCGGTGAAAGCTCCATCGTACCAATCTGAATTTTGGTTGGAATCACCTGATGCTGTGCTTCTTCCAATGGTGTCCCCAAGGGAATGCCCCCTCCCAATGGTTGTTACAACACATTCTGATTCCAAGGGAGGATCGCCTGCCGTCCAGTGAGGAACCTCGTCTCTAATAGTAGCAACATCGTCTTCCTCGCTCCCGGATGCATCACTGTCCCATGCACCAGAATCATCAGACCAGCAAACTGTATCTATTACCGTGGTACCGTCCCTAAACATTATCTGATCGTCGTTGTCAAAACTGTAGGCTCCTACATAAAGGTCCGTGTACCCATTACCATTGAAATCACCCACAAAATCAGTTTCGTTAATCCCGTTCTCAAAATGCACAACCACATATTCTCCTAAAGAAATGGTTGTGGGTCCATCTGAAAGAGGGGGTGGTGATCCTGCAAAATCCAAATTATCCAATGTCCAACTTGATATTTCCATTTCAATACTGTTAGTTTCCCTGTTGTACAGTTCCACCCAATTCTTACCACCTGGATCGTCGTATTTCACCTCATTGAGCTTAAGGAAAAATGCGTTCTTTAAACCATAGGTTGTGATCCCGGCATCTCTACCTCCATCTATCGTAATATCGTTGTACATCCAATTTGTCCTGTCATTGCTCCAATCACTGGACCATGAATCCCTACCAATGGTATCCCCAGGCAAATGACCTGATGAATCACTGGTAAAAACGCAGTCCTCCTCTTCAATAATTGAATCGTCATCCTCCTCTTCCCAGAGGTATCTTACAGCCAAATATGTAATATCGCCTTCCACATCAGATCCTGCCCACGGCTCCTGAACACCAGGGCTGTCTGCTAATGTATTTTGGTTTGCCCAGCACACCGCATCTCGACAGATAATGCCATTTTTAGAAATCACTAATTGATCATCCTCCTGAAATGTATAAATATCCCCGACATACAAATCCCAATAACCATTCCCATTTGTATCTGCAATCCCCAAGGAATCTCCGGTTTCGTCAGTTCCATCTGAGAAATGGATTATTACATATTCATCTGGGCCAAAATTAACCTTACCTGAAGCGAACTGCGGATATGGTGACCCTCCATTGTCAGGTGTCTCGTCCAAATCTGTTAAAGACCAAGATGATATGTCAATGATGGGAGGTTCAAATGGCCCTGGAACCGAGGGAAGATAATACAACTCCACCCAATACTCCCCAGCGCCATCATACTGTACCTCGTTAATCACGATATTAACCACATTTCTTTCACCCTTGGTCGTCATCCATGCATCTATTCCACCAGGGGGGGTGAAACCACTCCAGTCCATCCAGTCAAATTTATTATTCCCTTCCATAAAAACCCACAAGGGTCTGCCAATTGTTTGTCCAGAAAAATGTCCTGCATCTGTCATTGTCCCACCTGTGGTCCAAACGCAATCTGTTTGATCTAAATCTCCTCCAAAGAAAAATGGTATCCATTGATTGTTCTGAAAAAGGTAAACAGTATCCCTATATCCATCGGTTCCTACCCAGAAATTTATATAATCCAGATCGGCAACTGTTGTTGGGATTATCGTGAACCTTGCACGGACATAATAAAAGTTCGAGGCACTTGGTGGTAAGGAGCCCCCTGAGCCTGCAGTCCAATCTCCAGGTGGTGTCCATGATATTGTTTGCCAATTGATACTGAATTCGTTTGTGTTGTCAGTTACTGCTAGTGGCAACCATGCAACCCCATTCCAATATTCCCAGGTAATTGATCCATCAGCGGTACCTAGAATGTTCATATCCACTAGGATCCCATCGAATTGAGCAGGTCGACCGAAAACACAGGCATCGTCTATTGCAGGTAGCGGAGGAAGCATACTTATTCCAAATAAATCGTCAAGAGTAAGAGGTAAGGAAATATCCAAATAAATCGATAAATCATCGTCCCAGGTCCAAACCTCTTCTAAATCAGAACATCGCATCGAGAGGTTAGACCAGCAAACTGAATCTTTGATATTACCATTTTCAAGTACCAAAACCAGTTGATCATCATCCTGGAAATTATAATTCATGCCAGTATAGAGGTCCCAATATCCGTTTCCATTGGCATCTCCTGTTTCCAAATCATCACCAGTTTCATCAACACCAACTGAAAAATGGACCACTGCAAATTCATCAAGACCAAGTATTACAGAGCTTGATGCAAACTCAGGATAGGGGCTACCTCCATTATCAGTATCCTCATCTAAATCTGTCAGGTTCCATGTGCTTATATCCACGCTTGCACCGATAGGAGTTGGGCCAAATGGAGCTTGTCCTGCATTGTAGATCTCGGCCCAAAGCTCTCCTGAGCCATCGAATTTAACCTCGTTAATAAGCACATACACTATATTTATCTCGCCTTGGGTAGCCATTCCGGCTTGCATACCTCCATCTATGGTGTCTGTTCCAAAGAAGGGATCGTTCATCCACTCATCCTTTCTGTTCTGGTCAAATATGAAAAACATGAAATCATCGGCTCTGCCTATGGTATCGCCTGGTAAATGGTTACCAAAACCTGGATTTGGGCCCACAAATACACAGTCATTCTCGGCCGCGTTTGGAATGGCCACAATCCACCAGCTGGCCTCCCCACCAGGAACATCCAAGGTATTGTAGATCAATTCCACATCTGACTTCACATCAGAGCCAAGCCAAGGCACCTCACCAACAACTGGATCATCTGCCATTCCATCTTGATCAGCCCAACATACCGCATCGTACATACCACCTGAGGCCTCGTACAAAATTAGCTGGTCATCAGGCTCGAACGTTATGATGTTACCGACATACAAATCAAGGTAACCATTTCCATTTGTATCCCCTGTGGTGTCCGTTTCATTTACACCATTACTGAAGTGAATTACCACGAGATCCCCAGGATCCAATGTAAAACCCTCACCAGGAACAAAAGGAACAACAGGCGCCCCGTCCAGGTCACCGAAGTACCATTCTGAGATATTTATGGGTAAACCAGCTCCAAATTCTAGGTTGTATATTTCAGCCCAATTTTCTCCTGGACCATCGAACTTCACCTCGTTGATCATGATGTCCCAAGAACTTCCATGATGTAACGCATTTTCAGGGCTTGTTATTATATCCTCATCCAATGTACCTGCGTTTTCGTGTCCAGTCTTATAGGGAATTACAACAAAAGCAACTGCCATTATAATCGAAGTTATGAGCACAATGCTTATGGTCCTTTTCATCAGCAAGTTCTCCTTCAAAACACCCTGTTTGGCAGAAAAGCCTGTTTTTTTCATGATTTGGCCTCCTTGAATTGGAAGTTTATATCCCCGCTTAGAAGATGTAAATAGGAATATGTACAATTATAAAAGTTTTAGAACAATTTTTGAATGTGATAATTATATGGATTGTACTATTCCTCAATGATTTTCCTAACGTACTCAAAATCATAGCAAATTAAATATATCTCACAAAACAGGCGATACTATGAACCAGACCCCGAATATGACCATGATAGCACCGCAGATCCCGAACACAACATTATGTCCCTTTTCAGACCACAATCTCTTGGACTTGAAAACGGTGAAGGACACAAAATAGTCCCAGAGAAGATCACATACCCAGTGTATTACAGCAAATAAAATCAGAGCAAGAACACCAAAGCCCAGAGCCAATGCAATCAAAACCAAACCCACGGTAGCCCACCACAAGAAGAAATACGGATTGGATACAGATGTTAAAATACCGACAATAATTGGATGATAGGGAAGGTACTCTTCAGTCTCGTCAACTACCTTTCTCATCATTATCATATTGTAACCAATATAAACTAAAACTGCTCCCCCCACCAATCCAATTGCTATCATCACACCCCTGTTTTCGAAAAAGGAACCCAAACCCAGGCCTATTGCACCTATTAAGGGAAACTCCACCACACCGTGTCCCAAGGCGATTTGCACACCAGCATTCTTGTCCTTGTATCCCTTGGCCACTGTTGCGGCAAACACAGGACCTGGCATCATTACACCAGACAGGGATATGAAGGCTACAAGCGCATAGAATCCAAGAAGCCCGGCTATGTCCAAATTCGGCACCTGAATGAAAATGTTCTTCTGTGTATAAATCTATTGGTATTCTGATTATGTGTTAAATGTTGATCAATAAGCTCTGACAAGGTCGAATGCGGTGATAATGCCAAGGATCTTGTTAGGATTGGCTGGACTAAAGATATAAATAGCTGGATAATTCAATAGATCTGATTCTAAAGCTGAGAGTACTGTTCCAAGGGGAACAACTTTGAAATTACTGAGCTCAACATCCTTCACCTTTTTACCCATGTCAGATTCAAGGATCTTCCACTTTTCTAGTACACCTACTGGTTTACCCTTTTCCATCACCAGGATCTTTTTGGTGCCTTTCTCATTCATTTTTTTAATAGCATCGGCTATTGTATCCTCTACATCTACAGAATACACAGGTTGTTTCATAATTTGGTCCACGATAATCTCTCTCATCTCATCCACCTCCTATGGATGATAACTTTTTTGTGTAAAAGGAATGTATTTCCTCAATTTGTTTATTGGCACGCGACACCAATATCTCATAATTTTTAATGTGCCGCTCAAGACGATCTTTGTATTCCTTTCTTGCTTCTTCCACCATCCGATCGGTTCTTTCCTCCAGGCTCAGGTTCAATCCGCGAGCCTTCTTTTTTTCTTGGTTGAGCTCTCCTACCCGCCTGCCAGCACCTATTCCCGCTGCAATGCCAGGCCAGCCTAGACCCGTTCCAAAAGCTAAAATAAGTTGATTTGCTGTGAAGTCTGGATTACCTGCGAGGTTCACCACCACTGCCAGAACTCCTCCTAGGAGGATGTAAAGGGTGCCCATGTAATGTATTTTTACATGATCGTTCTTCAGAATAGCAACATCCTTATCGAATAGCAGTAAGAGGAATAAAAAGGTAATCGCACCCAGTATTCCCACAATAAAGTACCCAAAAATTGATGTCGGATATGGTAACATGCTAACCCTCGGATGGAAATGTCGTCCCTGTAATAAATACTTTATCATTATTTAAAGATGTGGTCTCGAGAGAAATTTAATATGTTATCCCTGCTCGTTTTTTGCAGCTGCTATTCAATACCGATAAAACTAAAAACAATTCAAGACAATGAAGGAATCAGAATAAAAAGATACATGTGTGAAAGTGTGGATGAAAATGAAGAATGTTAATATATCAGAGTACAGAGACAGACTTCACAAAACCTCTCTTAAAATCGCCGAAGAAGCTATTCTCCACGTGGAAATAAACGAGATGGGGTACGATGTTATCATCTCACCATCCGAAATCAAGGAGTTTGTCTATGGGAATTTGCTTTCTGAGGGTTTTATCAAGGGCATAGAGGATATAACTAATTACTATGAGAAGAGGAGAAAGGATCTGATAAATGTTATACTGAAACTCAAGACCTTTGAGCCATCATTTCTCAGAAAGAACTACAACATAGTATGGACAGAATGCGG
The DNA here is from genome assembly GCA_020348445.1 of Thermoplasmata archaeon. Classification (GTDB taxonomy): domain Archaea; phylum Thermoplasmatota; class Thermoplasmata. The sequence goes on along the minus strand of CP070751.1, from coordinate 1,290,885 downwards.
GAGTGTACCTGAGATCCAGAAGAGAAAGGGGGAGAGGTTGAGGAAATTCAAGCACGGGTTTAAACTGAAAACTAAGGACATATTGGGGATTCAGAAAAAGGTGAGGACCAAGATAAGTGATATGGAAAAAACAGGTGGTGTGCATTTCTCAGCTCTCTTTGATAAGAATCTGGATATGGAACAATTCTCCTTTGACGTTGGGCGACACAACGCAGTTGACAAGGTAATTGGTAAGAATCTTTTGAAAGGGGGAGAATTCGAAGATAAAGTCTTGTTTACCACGGGCAGGATATCCTCAGATATAGTGGTGAAGTGCCTGAGGGTGAGGATTCCTGTGGTTATATCCAAGAACAGTCCGCTATATACTGCCATAACATTGGCAAGGAAGTACGATCTATGCCTAATAGGTTATTTGAGGGGAAGGAAGTTCGATATTTTCAGTAGTGAGGATGTTGTGGTGCATGGATGATTTGTATCCGAAAATTATTTAGTTTATAGATGTTTTCCTGGGTGGATTTACGGTCAGGAGATAGCAGTATGTTCGAACCAGAAATAGAGAAGATGAAGCCCGAGGCCATAGCAAAACTGCAGAACGAGAGACTAAAAAAGATGATGCGCTACGCCTATGAGAACGTTCCCTTTTATAAGAAGAAGTTCAAAGAAGCGAATATAGAGCCCGACGACATCAAAAGCTCAGAAGATATGCACAAGGTTCCCTTCACAGTGAAAAATGATCTTCGGGACCACTACCCCTACGGCATACTGGCCGTGCCAAGAGAGGACATAGTGAGGTTTCACTCATCATCGGGGACAACAGGTATACCCACTGTTGTTGGTTATACAAGAAAAGACCTTGAAACATGGTCGAGATTGATGGCCAGAACCATTGCATGCCCAGGTGTGAAAAAAGGAGACATAATGCAGAACATCTACGGCTACGGCCTTTTCACAGGGGGCCTGGGATTTCACTACGGGGCTGAACTTCTTGGCGTTTCAGTGATACCGACAAGCACTGGAAACACCAAAAGACAGCTAAAAATAATGAAGGATATGAAGACCACAGTCATTGCCTGCACACCTTCCTATGCACTTTACCTGAGTGAAGCTGCAATCGATGAGGGTTACAAACCAAAAGAGGATTTTAATCTAAAATATGGACTGTTCGGAGCAGAAGCTTGGTCCGAGGAGGCGAGAAAGAAGATACAGGATAACCTTGGATTGGGAGCATATGACTGCTACGGTCTTTCCGAATTGTACGGACCAGGGGTTGCAATGGAATGCCAGCACCAAAACGGTCTGCATATATGGACCGACGAATTTCTGGTGGAGACCATAGATCCTGAGACAGGGGAGGTTCTTGAGCCCGGTAAAAGAGGAGAGCTTGTGTTCACAATGCTCACAAGAGAGGCCATGCCTCTGCTAAGGTACAGAACCAGGGATTTGGCAACTTTAAGCCAAGAGGAGTGCGAATGCGGAAGATATCACACCAGGATAATGCGTGTTTCAGGAAGAAGTGATGACATGCTAATTATAGGTGGTGTGAATGTATTCCCAAGTCAGATCGAGGAGGTTCTTTTTAAAACCCCAGAACTTGGGGATCAATACCAGATTTATGTTGATAGAAAAAAATTGGACAGGATGACCATCAAGGTTGAACTTTCCCCTGAGGCCTGGGTTGATAAGGACCTGGATAAAGGGGCATTGATCAAGAGAATTTTAGACGAGCTTGTCTCTGTGATAGTTATTAAACCAAAAATCGAGCTCCTTGAGCCAAAAACAATAGAGAGGAGCGTGGGTAAGGCAGTTCGTGTGGTGGATTTGAGAAAGAGCTAGGAATATTGAGCAGAAATCCTCCATTTTCAGGTAATTTTCCAGAAAAATCCAAAAATATTTAATGCCGCAAGATGATTCATATACCATGAATGAGGCCAAGTCAAGCATATTCCGTTCACCTGTATTCATCATCTCAGTGATAATCATTCTTCTTCTAGCCGCAATCGGTATTTACGTTCTAACAAGAAAAGAAGAAAAGAAAGGAATATCAGAAGAAGTGGAAATGCCACCCTTGGTATTGAAATGGAATAAACCTTATGCATTCAATGAGGAAGGCTACGAGCCAAGCATAGCTGCAGATTCCTTTGGAAACCTCTACTACACGGCACACAAGAATGTGGACCGTGGATATCAGGACAGGCTTAACACCTGGGGTCTTCAGCTGGCCTCATGGTTCTTCTACAGTACAGATAACGGCGAGACCTGGTCTGTCCCGTCAGAACCAGTGGGCATATGGAAATACGCCCTGGGAGACGAGGGGGATATCGGCGTTGATTCCAGGGATTACGTTTATTATGTGGATACAACTCTTCGAGACATCAACATTCATGTATACGCCAATGGAGGGGAATGGCAGTACTCCAATGTCTTTAGGGAGGCTAGCGAGGAGCTGGATGACAGACCCTGGATCGCGGCACAGGGGGATGGTGTTGTACATTACCTTGGCAACAACGCCGTAACATTCCCGGGCCATGATGGCCGGTACATCTATTATCGCTCTACAAACGGCGCGCAGACCTTCACTTATGGCGAGGCCATACCAGGAAATGGATGGCTTCACATAGATACCGAGCGCTATGGCGATCATGCATATGTAGTCAAGGAAACCACAACTGCTCCAGATGCTGATATAGTGATGCACATAAGCGACGACCAAGGCGCTTCGTGGAATTGGAACGACCCTATTTACATCGGCCATAGAGATGGCCCTGGTGGACCTCCTGGGGAGGGAAGCAGGTGGCCTGTTGTGGCTGTAGGCGAGAACGGCACCGTATTTGTATTGTGGGGGGACTACGAGGAATCTGAGGTCAATGGTTCGAGGCTTTTTATGGGAAGGAGTCTGGACTATGGTCAGACATGGAATGTGTCAGATATCACACCCTTTCAGGGGCTTCACGATTACTTCTGGGTATCTGCAGGCCCAAACGGTTCAGTGGGTGTATCATTCTATTCCACAACCGATCTTCCAGTGGGCGAGAACAGCGAATGGTACATCTACGGTGGCATGACCCTAAATGCGGATGTAGGGGATTTGGAGGAGGTTTTTATCAATATAACTATGGCAGATCCCACCCCCTGTTATATTGGAACCGATTACCACGCCCTTCACGATTTCCACGAGAACTGCATCAGCCCCGACGGAGCATTCAATATCGCATACCAGTACTATGTGGGACCCGGCAACGGAGACAGCACGTTATTATACGTGAGAGGCGAATTGTCTGGTGAGGTTGAAGAGGAAGAAGAGGAGTAGGAAGAGGGATAATAAGCAATAATCCTCTGTTTTTTTTAAAAGAAAGCATTTAAATTATAAAGTTATATACAGGACTGTATTACAAAATATTATTTAAGGGGAGGTATGAATTGACAGCCTACAAGGTGGTGGTTCTGCCTGGAGACGGCATTGGACCCGAAGTTGTCAGAGAGGCGAAAAAGATACTGTTGACCTCCTCCGAGATTTTCGGATTTGATTTGGAATTTGTAGAGATCCCATGCGGCAAGGACTACCTTAAAAAAACCGGATTAGAGTGGCCTGAAAACGCTTTCGAAATCTGCAGGGACGAGGCCGATTGTATCCTTTTGGGTGCAGTGGGACCCCATAAAAAAAGGCCTCTTGATAAGCCCAACGAGGGTTCCAGCATGCTCTTTGGGCTCAGGTTCGGCTTGGACCTTTACGCAAATGTCAGGCCTGTTAGGCTATATCCCAATGTTCTTCACAGGATTTCACATGAATTCAAGCAGGTCTGGGAGCCCGATAATATCGACTTTGTGGTGATAAGAGAGAACACGGAAGGGCTTTACTCCCCTGCAAGAGGAGTTGTGAGTAGGGCAGAGAATGTGGAAATGGCAGTTGATAACAGGATAATAACAAGAAAAGGAGCCGAACGTGTGATTAGGTTCGCATTCGAGCTCTCAAAATTGAGGGATGGCACCCCAAAAGATGGTAAGAAGAAGGTCACTTGTGTTGATAAAAGCAACGTACTTCAGGGCTGTCTACTGTTCCGTAAGGTCTATGATGAGGTGGCGTCAAATTACCCAGATATTGAGAGGGACTATGCATACGTGGATGCCTTCACGCAATGGATCCTAAGAAAACCTGAATGCTACGATGTTGCAGTTATGCCTAATATCTTCGGGGACATAATAACAGACCTGGCTGCTGTACTTCAAGGGGGAATGGGCATGGCAGCATCAGGGAACATAGGTGATGAGCATGCTATGTTCGAACCTGTTCACGGCTCAAGTCCAAAACATGCTAATAAGGATATCGTTAATCCAATAGCTGCTATCCTATCGGTACACATGATGCTTCGATGGCTAGGTGCCAAGAAAAAGCAAGAGAAACTTATTTTGGCATCTCGAAGCATAGAGAAGGCTGTGGCATCTGTGCTTTCCGAGGGTAAAACCTTAACTTACGATCTGGGTGGAGACGCCAAGTGCAGCGAACTTGGCAATGCTATCTCTGCCAAAATTAAAGAATCGAAGGTGATGTAACTTGGAGATATTGGAGAGGAACATCAATACACAGGCAAAGCTCACCGAATCTGGCTCGATACTTGTTCGATCTTCAATTCTCGATCTGCATCACAACATGTTCTTTGAAATGGAGATAGACATGGATACAAAACAGATCATGTCTGTTTCTGCAGATATGATCAAGGTCCCATATCCAGAATGCAAGAACGCCCTTTTTAATCTTCAAAAAATAGTGGGTTTAAAGTTAGAGAGAGGACTGGCAAAGAAAATGGCCGGGATTCTGGGAAAGAGCACTGGCTGCACGCATATGCTTGAGATCGCCATAACAGCTTCAAGAACTGCCTCTTACACCATATTGAGCATCCTGGCTGAAGGCAAGAAATGGAAGGACATCATGGAATCAGATGAAGAGCGGTATGAGGTGGTAAAAGCCTATTTGGATAACAGCTGTGTTGTTTTTAAAAAATGATCTGCTCTAAAGTTGGTTATTTTTCAATTCTATTCTTCTTCCTCCTCTATTTCCTCTTCCTCCTCTGTTTCCTCATCTTCCTCGGTTTCCTTGGTTTCCTTTCCTTCTTTCTCATCTAAAATCTTATCAATTTCCTTGGTTAGAGTTTCATATTCGGCTTTCATCTCTTTATCTGATTCAGGAGGTTTTAGCTCCTCTTTAAACATCTGCATTATCTCCTT
>CP070751.1:1271047-1285565 GCA_020348445.1 Thermoplasmata archaeon | reverse complement strand
AAAATCAACAGAGTCACGATTATCAAAAGAATGAAAGGGATAAAGGGCCACAGTTTTTCATAGGCGTAAACAGGGCTTCCCATAAGCAGTCTTGCAGGAAAAAGTGCGCAGATCGCAGCCAATACAGAGCCGAAACTTCCCAGGGCAGAGCATTTGATTGCCTCGTAGCCTCTACCTTGCAGCATGAGCCTGTGGCCGGGAAGCACTGACAAAGCCGTATCCTCTTCAGGGGCTCCGAGAAATACGGATGGGATTATGTCTAAAAAAGTGTGGGTAACGAGACATCCGATAATAAGGGATGCTATTATTATGGCGAGCTCGAAGGTGGATGGATCCCATGTTCCCACAAATGCCAGTGCAAAACCTGCAAGAGATGCCTGAAGTGCTAGGACCATAAGAGCAACGTTGGTTTCATGGGTTAGGAAATCATATATATATTTTTGGCTAATCTTTAAATATTAGTTGTAAAAGAGGTAATGTTTGATTTTATGTAAAAAAGTATTGCATCAGAGCGCTATTTTTCCTGTTCTGAAGTCTCGGATTCACTCTCCACAGGCTCTGCTTTTTTCCGTTTTAATAGGATGATAACTATAATTACTACTATAATAATGACTATGAGCAGGATCAGCCACAGGAAATCCTGTTCTTCCTTTTCGTCCTTGTCCTCTTGTGGTGGCTCAGCGACAACGGTCACGGCCATTGTATCGCTGTCCGTATATCCTGCAGCATCCCTTGTAATCAAGGTTACCGTATAATTGCCCGCCTCCTCGAATCTATAGCTCGGGTTGATACCGTACAGGGTGGTAATCAGGGCACCATTTCTTGTTATGTTCCAAGTGTAATTTATAATCACGACATTGTCTGTCGAGCCTGAGCCATCGAAATATACAGTATCATTCACATCGATGCTTTGATCCTCTCCAGCCCTGGCGGTGGGTGACGTGGAATCCTCTACAACAAAACTACCTGATTCGGAAGCCCAAATGCCCGAAGTATCATTGGCCCAGATTGTATAAGTGAAGGTTCCAACACTGGAATAACTCCTCTCGTACCAGTAATTTTCTGAGAGACCGATTCGGTTCATGGAGACATTTTCAAGCTCATTACTTGTTGAATCTAGAATCTGCACCCATACTCCAGATACTTCAACATTATCAGTAACATCGGCTGTTATATTCACAGTGTTATGGACCTCTTGAGTTACTGGATTTGCTAAGGGTATTATTGTAGGGCCATCTTGATCTACAAAATCAGCAACCACATTAACAGTTATTGTGTCATCATCAGTATTGCCACAGGTATCTTTTATTGTCAGGGTAACTGTATAGGTCCCCAGAGTATCGAACTTAAATGAGGAATTAGAGTCATATAGATATGTTACAACAGTAAGATCCTTGATAATTGTCCATGTATAATTGCTAATTACTCCAAAATTATCGCTGGACCCCATGCTATCAAGATAGACTAAGGTATTCGGTTTTATTGTCTTATCTTCTCCTGCATACGCGATTGGGGATGTTATATCATATGCACAGAGTGCTTCTCTTTGAGATTTCGATTCTGCATTATCTACATTATCCGTACCTGTGCTATAAAATTCATAATATCCCTCTCCATTGGGGAAATTGAAATTCCAAGACCAAGGTTCTATTGTGTCTGTGCCAAAAATTACCCAAGGATTCCATGAAATGTTATTTGCGCTATATCTGAACCATAAAGTCATATAATTTATCCCACTGAGACTATCCAAGGCAGAGGCGCCTAACACTAAAGGTAAAGAATTAATCCAATATATTGAAATTGGATTGGTATTTGAAGAGGGAGGTGAGGTGTCAATGGCTGTTATTGCTTCAGGGGTGGTAGCATTTGGTTCCCAGTTATTTTCCATATCTGAGGCATTCACAAAAAACTCGTAATATCCATCGGCAGGAGCAATGAATTGGAATGAGCCGCTCGCAAAGGTCCCGGATATCGAATTATTATAGGAATACTCAGCCCATGAATCCCAAATAGCGTTATCGGCGCTGTAGCGATAAAGCAATGTGATATTAGATAAATTGAAATTATCTGAAGCAGTCCATGTTATTTCCAATGTCGGGGTATTTTTCCAATATGGAGAGGAGATTTCAGCAATGGCTGAAGGTCGCTGTGTATCTTGGATATAAAAAGAACCGCTATCAAAGTTCCAGTTATTGCTTGTATCATTTGCCCATATTTTGTAATTATAGGTCCCGAGGGTGTCATAACTCTGGTTAATATAAAATACATCTCCTGTACTTTCGTTCATTGTAGTGTTAATTGAGGTACCATTTGGGTGGGTAATATTCAACCACACATCGAACAGCTCGAAGTTATCTATTATTTCTGCAGAGACATTGATGTTCCTTAAAATTTCTTGTAAATCTGGATCAGAGACTACATCACTTATTAAAGGAGGTGTTGCATCCTCGATGGAAAAAGAACCTGACATGGAGTTCCAATTATTATTGGTATCATAGGCAAATATCGTGAACTGATAGGTGCCCAGGAGGATATAACTTATGTTATAATAATAGCGATCATTTGTATTATCATAAATCATTGTATCATTTTCGAGGGTTACGCCGTTTGGGTCCGTAATGTTTATCCATACATCCCCAAGCTGCTCATCATCGATAACTGTCGCAGATATGTTCACATAATCATACACATCCTGTGGATCAGGAACAGCTATTACCCCATCTATTGTTGGTGGTTCAATATCGGGGAGAGGTAAAAAAGGATACTTCAATGGATAAAAGTCGGAGCTATCACCATCAATATCATATTGTTCATCACAAATTCCATCAGGACTTCCCGTTGTCTGGGGTGTTATTGTTCCATTGTATAAATCATTGCATGTAGGACTCCAATCAGACCAAAAGTTACCACCGGAGGGGTATGCGTCGTTCCAGATATTACTACTCGTGTCATCGGTTGCTTGATTGGAGTTATCAAGGATGTTATTATGAAATATTTGATTGTTTGATGATGACTTAATTTTAATACCAATATTATTATTTGATACATTATTTGCTGTTATCTGATTGTAGTCTGAGCTGGTTAAATCGACACCGCCCATCGTATTCGAATGAAATAAGTTTTTTGTGATAACATTGTTTGATGCCCCTCCGAGACGAAGGCCGTTTAAATTGTTGTTAAAGAAAATGTTTTTTGTGATATGGTTATTCGAAGAAGCTACCACATACATACCGTCTAAATTGTTAGATGAAAAGTTATTGTTTATTATATTGTTGTTTGAAGAGAGAAAGAGGTTGATACTATTCCCTTTATTGTCGATGACATGGTTATTCGTAATGTTATTATTGTCTGCTAAGTAAGCAAGAAAAATCCCATGAGCTTTATTCTTAGAAATGTGGTTATTTATTATTTGGATGTTCGAAGAAAATGCCAGTTCTATTGCTGCATCGGCATTTTCGATTTCCAAGTTTTTTAGATTAAATGAATTGCAATTGGCAAGTATGATTTGCCCAACGGGTATTCCATTGATATCAATACCATTTATGTTCTTATAATAATAAAGTGGTTTACCGTTCACGATATTATTATCTGGTATCGTATGAGAGTTGAAATGTTGTAATAAATCTCCTTCTAGGATAACACCATCATTTGTGAAATTGTTACCGATTATGTGGATATTAGATGATTTCCAAAGGTGTATGCCATTTCCGTTGTTCGATAAAATGTTATTTGAAATATTATTGTTTGATGATGACCAAAGGTGTATGCCAAAATTACTACCAGATACATAGTTATTGGTAATAATATTATTATCAGACGATGTATAAAGATATATTCCACTTCCAAAATTGCTTGTAAAACTACAGTTTGATACTAAATTGTTTGATGATGACCAAAAATATAATCCGTCCCAAGCATAACTGATATCGCAGTATTTGATTTCTGCATGTGCACCACCATATATCTCAATTTGAACCCAATCTTTTGGGGCTGGAACTCCTTTATTCGATGTAATGGTTATTCTGTTTCCTTCTGTGCCAATAGCATAAATGGAACCGTGGACAATTAAACTGTAATACCCATCGAACTTAACTTCCACTCCAGGCTCAATCGTTAGGTTCACACCGTTGACAACTGTAACATCTCCTGTTATAATGTAGGGACTGCCTGATATGTTCCAGGTAGTATCCGTGGTTATTGATCCTCCAGTAACTATGGTGGTTGCTTTTACAATTACACACTCGACGCTGATTATTACAGCAAAGGATGCCAGGACTAAGAGTGGGATTAGAGCTAATGATGTTTTTTTAGGAATCTTTATGGGTATAACCTTACCTTTCATTTTTTCCTTCTCGCAATAGGGATTATGATTTTATGTCTATTTAATAATCACGGTGACAATTACATTATATCTTATCGAGGTCCTATTTGTATAAATTTATATATAGCTTGATTAGCTTATTTACGCCGCCCTAAAGATAATGCCTATTAGAAAAAATATATTTCAGTATTATTAGCTTTATGGAAATTAATTTTATAATAAGATATAAATATTTCATTTTGAGAGTTAAACGATTCTATTACTTGCAACGGACCCAGCACTCCTCGCAATACCTCATCCCGTCATCCATGAATACCTTGTTACACAAAAGTTAATTTAAGTGGTATATAAATGTCAAAATCGGGTTGGTTTCGTGGGTTGGGATGCACTATATAAACCTTTTGGTAATTAATATATACAAACCATTTCTTGATATATTGTTAATTTAAAAAACTTAAGTAAAAAATCAGGATATTTTATGAATAAGAACTATGTTTAAGAATATTTCCTAGATCTTTTATTTATTCTATTAACCTCTGATCGAATAGTTTTTAATTGTACTAATTGCAATGGTTCATTAACATGAATTGAAAAGTTACGGGCTGCAATGATACTTATCAAACCAATAATAGTTGTTATGAACTGTAAATTTATGGTTGTTCCATTAATCCATAAAAAGATTATACTCAATGTAAATAAAATAACACAAATAGACAAACCATAAATTGTAATCATTTCAATTTTCTGTATTTTATTCCTTCGTTCCGCTATTTTCTCCTTTGACTTTAAGTACTTGTCTAATTTTAATGGATCCTCTCTACCTAAACGTATAAGTTTTTCCTTGAATAGCTTACTAATATATTTTATATCCAATAAGAGCCAAAGTAAATAGCATGAAATGATTACAATTATAATCATTGACCAAAATAAAGGCTTAGAGGAGTTAATATCTTGCCAAAATATCAAATAAATAACCCATATTAAATTTATTGAAAGTGCTAAAAAAAGGTAGATGTATGGTGATTTTCTTCTCATGATTTATACCTCCAATTGATGTAAATTTAAATCATACCCGCTCCTGTCGTGCAACGTGTCATCATTACCCTCGTCGAAGTCCCAATAAGCAACGAGACTGGCTTCGTCCACCTCAGTTCCTCCTGAGATTATTAATACGCTAGCTACGCAATATAGCAATAAGATTACACCTTAATAGCATACATGCCTACGCGTTTCTTTCATAATTCCGCCTACCTAGCTTTTCCCCTGCTTCCATATGTGGTTCTACCATATATATTTTAAACTTTCTTTCTGATAGAAGTCTGGCCGAATAATCCATTGAGAGGATGAATTATATAGTTCATAACATTTATTTTTCGATTGAGCTTTTTCATATTCTCATTTAAAATTTAAGGGATTTCTTCTTTGATAAACCTATATACTTCATTACCAATTTAGAGTGATGATACATCCCAACCGACATTAAAGATAAACTCAAAAGAATAGGAACTATTGTTATCTCAAAAAATATTAAAATCAAACTTAATATAAAAAAGGATATAGCACCTATTAAATTTATTTTTATGACTATACTCCACTTATAACTTCTTTCTGGGGGAATCGTCTCAGCTATTCTTTTTGCTGATTTATCTCCTCTAAATATTAACCGAATAAACATAAATGAACAAAATATTATAGATATAACATCTAATAGAATTATGAAAGTGTCCAAACGCATCACCTCCGTTAGTTTTTCATTCATACTTCTCTTACGACTGTAATCCATACCCTATGCATATTATACCTACAAGCATACCTAAACCCAATGCGAGACCAGCATCTGAGAATATAAAACTTAAGAATCCCGCAAACCCTGCTCCTGTTGATATCATAGCACAATATATTGCTGCAATTAACAAGCTGAATAAAACCAGCACATATATCCCAACACTTACCAATACCCAATTTGTACCTCCAACATCTCTTACGGCATCTTCTGTAGCCGCTTCTATGTCTGTTGTAGAAATGATCATTGTTGCTATAAATGGTATAGCAAATAACATGATCCCGATAACTCCTAATCCATAAACTTGAATTATCGTTCCTGTGAGTAATATACTAATTACAATTGATATATCAAAAGAATATATAATGTTAACTATATTTTCACTTGATATTGATCCTTTTTCTATCTCTTCTATTATATCATTTATACCTTCGTTCGAAAGAATATTCGAATAATCAGTAGATTTAATCCCAACAATAATCGGCCTCAACCCATCCTTTATCCTATCAAGCACCCAATTTTTAAAGAAATCGAACATCTGATGAAATACTTCCCAAGCTTTCTCAAAGAATGCCTTGATTTGTTCCCAAATTGTTGTTGTTAACGATATTTCTTTGTTATAAGTATTGCTATTTACATCCTTGACTTCGATATTTACTGTCCATTTGATTGCTGCGAAATCATCTATTAGATTCCAGAAAGTGAACTTCTTTTCGACCAAGACACCGCTTTTCGGATCCTCAATTTTTTCCTCCTCGGTTACAAATTCTATTGTTATTTTATTGTCCCCTGGCAGTTCAATCTCAGCTTTACCGTGGAGAGTGACCTTCACCCAATCGATAGGAGCAGGATCCTCTAAAATGAATGCAATCCTTACCTCCTTGGCAATGCATCCTTCCTTATCAACATCCAGATAGATGATGTTTGTCGGAATGTTTTCTTTCAAATATGGGTTGTACTGTCTCGAATCCATTTCTGCATTTTCATTCTCTGTTAAATCATCGATTTGATCCCAATCGGTGTCCATATTTTCTCTTTCATCATCAAAAGGATGTGTACGAATAGTTAAAGTCTGATTTAAAATCTTCTCAGTCTCTTTATCTTCCCAGAAGACTTTCACCTCACGGCCCAAAACCTCCATACCATCGGTAAAGGTGTCATTGTCTGAATCTGGATGTAAGGGATTCGGAAAAACTGTTATAGTTTCTATCACTTGATTATTATTTACTTCATTATATTGCTTGACCATAAGAATCCCATGAATTTCGTCATAGTCCGATAATTTATCCGAATCTGTATCATTAGAGCTCGGACTTGTTCCATAATATTGAGCTTCTTGTCCATCATTGATTCTATCACTGTCGGTATCCCTTGCCATATCAATATCAATATCAATCCCCAACTTGCTCAAAACTCTTGGATATGACCTATTTAAAAACTCCTCAAGATTTGTGAATGGATCGCCTAGAAAGCCGTCATCATCTTCGTCTAATTCAGCATCCGAGGCATTTGTTGGATCCAATTCCCAATACCGCTCCCAACCATCCCACATGCCATCATTGTCACTGTCATATGAAATTGGACTCATATGATATACATGACTAAACTGACCTGAACTTTCCATTTCTATAGCATACTCCTTCCAGTTAGTTAATATATTTTTTGTTCCAACTGGATAACTATCCCAATCCGAATCTTCGTGCTTATCTGGTGTTAAATCCCCATCAGAATCCAAACTCGTTGGATCGATGGCAAATGGTTTATAGAAATATGCCTCCCAGCCGTCTGGTAAATCGTCATTATCGGTATCAGCCCTCGTTGGATCCATCTTTATGTCATTAACATACCAGCTATCTCCCAATGGAGGTCCTACATACCATTCATTAGTTCCATTATCATGAAATATTAGGAACTCTTCAAGGTTCGTTAAATTCTCTTCCCCCTCAATAATTCCGTTGAAATCCTCATCAAAGCCGTCCCCATCGGGATTGCCATTTGGACCTAGCTCGGGGTATAATGTGCCATTATCCATTGGTTTAAAATGCGCGTACACTTCAAAGCCATCAAACATACCGTCCATATCCCAGTCATGTGCATACGGGAAGAAATCATGTTGGTACGGACCACCATTGAAATCGACCAAATCGATTGAATGCGAAGGGTGCAGCTCCCACACATACTCTCGACGATTAGACAGATAATCAAAGTCAGCGTCACCCTCTGCACCCTCTCTTCCTGTTGAATCTGTTGGATCTAGGTAGTTTAGAACCTCATAATAATCAGGCATATAGTCTCCGTCTGTATCGCGATCCCAGGGATCGGTGTCGTTATCATTATCGCTGTTGTGGGCAAAGTAGAACTCAGGGAACGATCCATTTGTCTCATTATAGGTGTACAAATGATTGAACTCGAAGAAGTTGATCATCCCATCCTCATCGGGATCGCCATCATGACCATTGATAACTTCCGGTCTCCTGTTCTTATCAAGAGGTCTTATAGGATTCTCACCATTGTCCTGCGGGTCAAGATCGTTATGAACCTCCCAGCCATCGGGCAGACCGTCAGCATCGGTGTCTGGGACTAACGGATTCGTAAAATGCAAAAGCTCTTCGAGGTTTGTTAAATCATCGGAATCAGGGTCTTTTAGGGAATCTGCAATGGACTTTGTAAGATTTAATGGATCGCTCCAGTTCTCTTCCCATTCATCTGGTAAGCCATCACCATCCAAATCTTCGTCATTTGCCAATACGATGACATAAATGTAATCATTATCTGTCTCGCCATCATTGTCGGTGACAGTAAGATTTACCACATAAGTTACCGGAGTTGTGGGAGATCTCAGAGATGTGTATATATGATACCAGTAGGGTTGCGGGCTAATTGCAATCATTCCATCCCCGAAATCCCATCTATAGCTTACAATAACACCATCATCATCCGAGAGATGAGCATCGAATTTGACCAAAGTGCCCCTCTCGACTATTTTATCGGAACCGGCATTTGCTACAGGTTTACCGTTGCTAATAGTCAAGTTAGTCGTATCAGAAGCGGTATTGCCCTGGTTGTCCATTATTGTTAAGGTAGCAACATATTCTTTAACGCCTTTATTATGATAGCTGTGGGTTGCTGTTTTTCCGAAACCAGGTGGTGAGATATCCCCAAAGTTCCATTGGTAATATACTATTACACCATACTCGTCTTGAGAGCCTGAACCATCGAACACCACCACATCTGATGTGTTTTTACTCTGGTCGGGACCAGCATCGGCAAAAGGTCCCGCATCTTTTATAATAACTAGGACGCTGTCTTCCGCATATGCGCCATCTTCGTCTATAGCCGTTAACTTCACGGTATAAGCACCTTTAACATAATAAAGATGTTCAATTTCAACAGTGGCATTATAACTAGACAATGGCGTTTGATTTGAAAATGTCGTTCCATCACCAAAGTCCCAAGTATAGCTAACTGTATCACCATCCAAATCGGAAACTGAACCAATGAAATTGAATGTGGTATTCACATCTTCGTTCCTTTGGATACCTGCCCAGGCATTGGGTAAGATGTTTCTTACGATAACTACGAATTGATCGGTATCAGTGCCTCCATCGGAATCTGTGACTGTTAATATTACAGTAAAGGTTCCTTTTTGGCCATATGTATGTGTGGTATTTGCATCGGTTGAGCTATTTCCATCTCCAAAGTTCCAGTGATAAGACAGCGTATCATTATCAAAGTCAATCGAATATGATCCCACAAAGTTCATTGTATCAGCAATATCGATTACTGGGTTAGTTGCATATCCCACAGCCAGAGGTATCATGTTCCTCACAGCCACGATCATTATATTGACATCAAATGCTCCTTTATCATCTGTGACTGTCAATATGACATAATACACACCTGCATTTGAATACGAATGTGTTGGGTTTGCCCCGGTTCCTGTCGATCCATCCCCGAAATCCCAGAAATACGTTATTGGATCACCATCCAAATCATATGATAGAGAGCCGTTGAAATAAACGGTGTCATTGATATCTGCTATCTGATCACATCCAGCATTCGCTACAGGTTTGGCATTTACTACAATAATTATCCATTGGGCTTCATCTGAAACTCCATATTCGTCAGTTACAGTTAAATTTACATAATATGTGCCAACTTCGGAATACGAGTGATTAACTATTGAATTACCAGAAGTTGTTGTTCCATCACCAAACTCCCAGTAATAAGAAATTGTATCGCCATCAGGATCGAAGCTCAAAGTCCCATTGAATTCCACAGTGACATTTACATTGGTGAAGTGTTCCCCTATGATAATCGATGTCGGTGCCCTGTTTCCGATGGCAACAATACAGACATCAGTATCTGTAGCACCATCTTCATCTGTGACTGTCAGATTGACGTTATAGACTCCCACTTCAGTATAGGTATGATTTATCATTACTCCTTCTCCGGTAGTTCCATCACCAAATTCCCAATAATAACTGACAATGTTACCATCTAAATCAACAGAGCAGGAACCATCAAATAACACTGTATCATCTATATGCGAATAGCGGTCTATTCCGGCATATGAACATGGATTTCTATTGTAAACAGCAACAATGACAATATCTCTATCTTCAGCACCGTCTTCATCTCTTACAGTCAAAACAACATTATAGACTCCATCGGTTGAATATGAATGAACTATATTTTCTCCATATTTGACTGAACCATCATCTAAATCCCAAGTGTAGTTCACTATATAGCCATCAATATCGAAAGAAGCCTTACCATCGAAAATTATTACTTCATTCGGATGTGAAATTTTATCTAGTCCTGCCATCGCAATCGGCTCTCTATTATAAACAAAGACAGCGCATGTATCATTATCGATGAATCCGTCTTCATCCCTTACAGTTAAGGTTACATTGTATAGTCCGCTATCAATGTAAACATGCGACACAAATTCGCCGTATCCAATATCACCATCACCAAAGTCCCACGTGTAGTTTATTATGTTTCCATCCAGATCATATGATATCGTGCCAACAAAACAAACCTCCTCATAAGGATGCGAGATTCTATCTGAACCTGCAATAGCTACTGGATTTCTATTGTACACAGAAACTCTGATTATATCCCTGTCCACAAATCCGTTTTCATCTTTAACTGTAAGAACAACATTGTATATTCGTGATGAGGCAAAGCTGTGGCTAGCGATAGCTCCATATCCTAACGTTCCGTCATCAAAGTCCCAAGTATAATTGATAATACTACCATCTAGATCGAACGAAGTGGAACCAACAAATAAAATTGGGTCATTAGGATGGCCTATTCGATCTGTGCCAGCCGCTGCAACAGGCTCTCTGTTATATATTGCTACTAAGCAAGTATCATTGTCAGTATAACCATCGTTATCCCTTACAGTCAGAACAACCTTATAGAGATCATAATCAGTGTAATTGTGGAACACATTGCTGCCATAACCTACATGTCCATCACCGAAATCCCAAGTGTAATTTATAACACAACCATCCCAATCGAATGATGCCATTCCATTAAATAGGATCAAATCGTTTGGATGAGAGGCCTTATCCAGGCCTGCGACAGCTTCGGGATTTCGGTTATAAACAGCTATAAGCGCGATATCCCTGTCTATAAATCCGTTCTCGTCCTTCACTGTCAGAATCACATTATAAAGTCCTTCTGAGGTGTAAGTGTGGGTAATAACAGCTCCAAATCTTGTGTTTCCGTCTCCTAAATCCCAAGTATAATTGATGATTTGACCATCGAGATCATATGAAGCGCCTCCACTGAATAGAATAGGATCATTTAAATGAGCACCTTTATCGATTCCAGCAACTGCTACTGGAATCCTATTGTAAATTATTACCACACATCTGTCTTTATCTATAGCGCCCTGATCATCTTCGACCGTAAGTGTTACATTGTACAAACCATCCTGGCTATATCTGTGAACTGCAAATGGTTTTGTTGATGTAGTCCCATCGCCAAAGTCCCACAGATACGACACAATAAATCCATCAATATCATAGGAATATAATCCATCAAATATAACCCTCTCCTCTATTTTTCCGATTTTATCTGTTCCCGCAATAGCCTTCGGCTCTTTGTTATACACCGCAACTTTATAGTAATGCAGATAAAAGCTACCATTTTCAAAAGTTGCATTGAGAGTTACGTTAAACCCTCCGTCGTTGCTGAAAGAATAGGTAACATTGACACCATACCTTGTTCCGCCATCACCAAACTCCCAGGTGTAATTAAATTCCTGATCTATGTCATGAAGGCCATAACCACTAAATTCAACTTCTAGATTAACCTGTAGAACCCTATCAGGTGAATATTCCTCCCCATCTGGATATGGAAAATCATAATCTATAATTACTACGCAAATGTCAGAATCATTTGTTCCATTGTTGTCTGTTACCGTTAAGGTCACATTATAAACACCCTCCCCTGGGAACAAATAAGAAACGTTTTCGCTATTGGATGAATTCCCATCACCGAAGTCCCAATACCAATCCACAATTTCGCCATCTAAATCGTAGGATAGCGAGCCATTAAACGATATCCAGGTATCCGGATGGGCGTATTTATCAGGGCCTGCATATGCATATGGAGCTTTATTACCCACGACAACGATTGCACTATCTGAATCTGCGGAGCCGTCATTATCTTTGACAGTTAAATTTACATAATATACTCCTTCGGTAACATATGCATGGTATACTTCCTCCCCATAAAGTAAAGTTACGCCATCACCCATATCCCATGTCCAATTAGTAATCGATCCATCAACATCTAATGACAGACTGCCATCAAAATGTACGGATGTCCCAACATGAGAATAGTAATCTAAACCTGCATTTGCATGTGGGATTTGATTGCCAACAACGACAATCATTGTGTCCTCATCTGTCGAGCTATCATCATCTGATACGGTTAAGTTCACATAATAGACGCCATTACTTGTATATGAGTGATATATTTCTTCGCCATATTTGGTGTTGCCATCTCCCATTTCCCATGTCCAATTGTTAATTGTTCCATCTATATCGTAGGATAAGCTTCCGTTAAATAATATTGAAGAGCCACTATGAGCATATTTATCAATCCCTGCATAGGCATAAGGCGGCCTATTATCAACGATCACGATCACCATGTCTATATCAGTGGCCCCGTCGTTATCAGTTACTGTAAGATTTACATGGTATACTCCATCCGTTGGATATGAATGATTTACAATTTCTCCGTACCCTTCGTTGTCATCACCAAAATCCCAGGTATAATTAGTAATAGTTCCATCGATGTCAAAGGAAAATGAAGCGTTAAATTCTATAGTTGAGTCCTGATGGGCATATATATCAGTACCAGCATTAGCTTCAGGTGCCCGATTGCCCACGATTACAATAGCTGTATCAGTATTTGAAACACCGTCATTATCTGTAACGGTCAGGTTGACATAATACACACCGTCATTGGAATATGAATGGGTTATCTCCTCACCACTTTTTTGCGTTCCATCGCCCATATCCCATTCATATGTAGCAATAGCACCATCAATATCAAATGAAAGACTAGCGTTAAATGTTATTACCTCGTTCTTGTGAGCATATCTGTCTATACCGCCATATGCATTTGGTGGACGATTACCCACAACCACTATTATTATATCCTCATCAAAAGCCCCATCATCATCGGTTACCTTTAGAGTGACATAATATACACCATCGTTTAGGTATGAGTGGTTGATTTCCAGGCCTGAGGTTAAATTTCCATCGCCCAAATTCCACTCGTATGTGGAAATTATGCCATCAATATCACAAGATAAGCTGCCATTTAGGGTAATGGTTGTGTTCTTATGGACATATCTGTCTGTCCCCGCATTGGCTACTGGTGCCTTATTTCCAATAACCACTATGCACGTGTCGTTGTTCAAATACCCATCATCATCCCGAACCGTTAGATTCACATAATAAACACCTTCCGATGAATAGGTATGGGTAATGTTTCTACCGTATTTTACAGGAGATCCATCACCAAGTTCCCAGGTATAATTTACTACAAACCCATCAATGTCATAGGAAAGAATGCCATCAAAATACATTGACTTATTTACATTCTTTACTCTATCTGGCCCAGCGTTTGCGATTGGCACTTTATTTCCTATAACAACTAGAACAGTGTCGTTATCATAACTGCCGTCATCATCCATAACAGTCAAGTTCACATAGTAGAATCCTTCTTTTGTATAAACATAAGAGAAGCTCTCCCAATAAAGGACAAACCCATTGCCCATATCCCATTCATAGTACACAATGGAACCATCTAAATCGGTTGAAAGTGAACCGTCGAAATTTATGTACTCGTAAACATTTTTTATTCTATCAGGGCCTGCATATGCA
>CP070751.1:1256024-1270947 GCA_020348445.1 Thermoplasmata archaeon | reverse complement strand
ATGGTGTATGATATTTTTTTCTTTGTTTTCGGGCCAAAATACTTGAGAATCGCATCCTTTTTTATAAAAGCTGCGATGGCTCCGGCAATAAAGAAAGCAGGAACCAAACAGGTTAGCACATGCTCAGCCAGATATTCGACTACACTTTCTAAACCGCTCAGGAGAGGGTCGTAAAGTATATTTACCATGATTACCATACTCTTACAGTATTTCAATATTTCTTGAAATACCATATATTCGAACATGTATATAGATTTTAGCGTTTCAAAATAAGTTGAAATAGTTGATTGCAATGGAAATTCCCAAACCTATCCAAAAGCAAGTGCAAAAGAAAGGCGGAATTAGGGCGATTGCTGACCTAGTTGAAGACAAGGATATAGCTCACCAGAGCAGGGTCTATCACGCCCTATCGGAACCCCTAAGGCTTAAGATATTGAATCTGTTATCGATACAACCCCTATGTGTATGCCTTATTAAGGAAATTGTGAAAACCTCGGACTCAAAGCTATCGTATCATCTGAATATATTAAAGGAAAGTGGACTTATAGAGGGAAAGCAGCAGGGTAACTGGATCATATATTACGTTACGAAATTGGGAAGAAAATATCGAATTTAATCTTCATACAGAATCGTACTTTCACCACCTCCCATGTTAGGGTATGTACCCAATAAATGCCCTATCCCACTTGCAGGAGGTTGAATAAAGTCTATATAAAAAAATAACCCATAACTTTAAAAAGGTAAAAGCGAGCGGGGCCACCAAGTTACTTGTAAATATATGCGTTCATGTTGCCCCCTTCGTATTTCGGTTACGTTTGTATATGTATTCTTCTTAATCCGAAACACGGCCCGGTCATATTCGAGCCAAAGCTTAATAATCAAGAGCTTAGGGAGAATTTGCGCCTTATAATGGGCTCAGGGAGATGCCCAGGTTTAAGACGAAAGCATATAACACCATAACCTGGGCGCTAGGGCTTTCACCATGGCCAGTATCTCAACATTTCGTGAGAGCCCGGACTGAGCCCACGAATAAAACTTATTAAAGTAAAAGTGGGCTCAGCCGCTTGGACTTCTTTTACTATATAATAATTTGGCGAGGATATATATATCCTGAAGGTTGTTAAGCTATAAAAACCAAGAAAGCAGCAATTATTATGCCACAAAAAACTTTTATACCTCCATACAGCTTCCCCCCCTTTATATCTGATGGTTGTAATGGATAAAATCTGCATATAATCTGGTGGGAGTTATCTATTTTACCAATTCGATCTAATGTGATAGTTTATAAGGGGATGAGATTCTTGACATTAATAGAGCTCAGGGATTTGGATAAGGTATACAAAACTGGTAAATTGGAATATCAGGCTTTAAAAAAGGTCAACCTGAATATTGAGGAAGGAGAGCTGGCAGCTATTGTGGGTCCTTCTGGCTGTGGTAAATCCACTATGCTCAACATGATCACAGGTATAGACAGGCCCACTGCGGGGTCGGTGACAATAGGTGGAGAGAGGATTGATTCGATGAAGGAGGACAGGCTTGCTGCCTGGCGGGGAAAGAATATCGGGATTGTCTTTCAATTCTTTCAATTGTTCCCCACTCTTACTGCCCACGAGAATGCCATGCTTCCAATGGACTTTGCTAAAAAAGGTAAGGTCAAGGAAAGAGCAGAGATTGCCAAAAAGAATCTGGAGCTGGTGGGATTGGGCGATAAGCTTACAAACCTTCCCTCGGAACTCTCTGGAGGCGAGCAGCAGAGGGTGGCAATCGCACGGTCTTTAGCAAACGATCCCATGATAATAATCGGTGACGAGCCCACAGGTAACCTCGATTCCAAAACCGAGGGCAGGATGTTCGATCTATTGAAGAAGTTAAACGGCCAGGGAAAGACGATACTGTATGTAACACATAGTAAAGAGCTTGCCAAAAAAGCCAAACGGAATATTAAAATGCTTGACGGAGAAATCGTAGAGGGATAATCTTGGTCTCTGCAATCGTTAAAAAATCGTTTCGTGACCTTTCCAAGAGGAAGGCAAGAACCTTCTTCACAATTTTGACCATAGCCCTCGGGGTGATGGGTATATCCCTTTTTGCGGTCACCCCTCTTGCAGATGAAAGCGCTCTTAAAGAAATGGAAAATGCCAACATGTCCAATGTCCGGATACGCGTGACGGATGTAAATCTCACCCAAACGAACCTTCAGGCACTCGAGGATATCGATAATGTTAACCTGATTGAAACAAGGACTATCATCCTTACAAAAGTGAAAATAGGTGAGCGTTGGAATAATGCTATCTTGATAGGAGTTTCAAACTATATTAACCAGAAAGTCGACAAGATATTCAAGATTTCGGGTGATTATCCAGATGACTTCGAGACTCTTTCCGAGCAGACCAATACTATCAACGGTATACATGAATGGAAAAAAGAAGATGATATCATTGTCAAGGATTCCACTGGTAGCGATCGGATTATAAAAATAACAGGTGAAGGACGGAGCTTAACACATTCCTCTGCCACATTAGAAGGATTTGCGGTTTTCTATACAACCTTGGGAACGGTACAAAACCTGGGAAATCTCACAGGCTACAATACACTATCCTTCGATCTTGAGATGACAGAAGATCAGGAAATGGAAACAACCATTGAGGAGATTCGTTCGTACTTGACCAACAACACCTCAGTGGTAGCGTTTGCTGATTTACCTGAAACAAGATCAGAGGATGAGTGGTTTGGAAGTGAATTTCTCCAGCAGCTTATGAGCTTCATGTCCATTCTTACATTTCTTGCTTTATTCTGCAGCATATTTCTCATATCCAATACCATGAACACGATAATATCGGAACAAAGAAAGGAGATCGCCCAATTAAAAGCGATAGGTGCAACAAATTTTCAGGTGTTTAAGTCATACCTGACGACATCATTGATCATGGGTATTATCGGTGCAGTGTTGGGCTCGATTATGGGGATATTCATCTCCTTTTATGTTCTTATCACCCTGGGGCGGCCATTTGGCTTTGAAACCTCTTTTATGGTTCATTACCCAACAGTCCTAATCAGCCTTGTGGTGGGTTTGGTTGTTGTTATAGGCGCGTCTCTACCGGCTCTTGTGCGGTCAACAAAGGTTTTGGTTAGGGAGGGGCTGGAGAGTCATGGTATCTCAGGCAAATACGGAAAAGGAGCACTGGATAGGTTACTTTTACGTATGAAGGGTATGCCCAGGACGGTACAGATGGGTTTGCGCAATGCGGCTAGAAAGAAAGGACGCAGTGCCACAACCACAATCCAAGTTGCCATGGCAGTTGGAGTATTTTTGGGATTGGTGACGTTTGGATATTCCTTACAGATTGCGGTCTCAGGTGCGTGGAGCGATAGATCGTGGGATATAAGGATTATCTCCCAGGGAGGCGGTGAAAACCAACTATATGAAGATGACACCTTTATCATTGATAACATTGAAGGTGTGAAACTTGTGGAGCCATATTTAACAACATTCGCCCAGATAAATGAGCGTCCAATCGAGATTTGGGGATATAATTACAACACAAAGATGTGGGATTATGAAAAAACCACGAACCCATCCCCCAGCAGATGGATTTCCCAACAAGATCAGGAAAATAATTCTAGAGTATTGGTAATTGGTGAAGCCCTTGCCGAATTTGAGGATTTGGATGTGGGGGATAAGGTTAAATTAATGACCGCAACTGGGGAATTCGAATTTACAATTATCGGTCTTCAATCAAGTCTAATGGATAATGGTCAGGCCGTCTGTGCGCCATTGTCCACCCTTCAGGACGTTCTGCGAATTAACGATACAGTCTCCGGATTTTTAATACACACGGAAAGTTCTGATCAAAATGAAATAGATAAGGTCTCCACAAGAATAGAAGAAACTTTATTAGCAAAAGGCTATGTAGTGAATAATCAAATCCATTATGTGTTGGAGGAATTAAACCAGGCGCAGAATCAAGGAATTATGGACTTGTTTTTCATAGTGAGTTTGCTTGTTATTTTCATCAGCATGATAGGCCTTATGAGCACACTCACAATGAACGTAATAGACCGCACAAAGGAGATAGGAATGATGCGCTGCATAGGCTCCAAATCCAAAAATATATGGACTATGTTTTGTGTCGAGGGTGTATTTCTTTCAATAATCGGTTGGGTAATTGGTATCCCTGTTGGATATATATTATCATATATTTTAACGGAAATGGTGGCAGATGCAATGAAATTACAGATGGTATTGTACTTCCCCTATCAGTATATCTTATATTCATTTCTTATAGCTTTAATTGGAACCATCTTAATAATCCAGGCACCGCTTCTTCGGGCTACCAAGCTCAAACCTGGAGATGCCTTGAGATACGAGTAAATTAATATCTGATTTTTAAAACAACTTGAGGTGTAATGTCCAATTTTTTAGCCATCGTGATATCAGAGATTCGTCCATGTTCAATTAGTTGATTGAGTACATATTTGTCATTTTTAGTTAATCGGATGGTCTCCTTTTTACTATTATCTAATATATATCACGACATTTTGGATAGAGAAAATATATTTTTAATATAATTTTGTACTTTCACCAACCTCCCATGTTAGGATATATACCCAATAAATGCCCTATCCCACTTGCAGGAGGTAGGATAAAGCCTATATAAAAAATAACCCAAATATTTAAAAAGGTAAAAGTGGCCTGGGCTATTTTGTCTTATAAGAAACCATGCTTTAAGAATATAAAAGTAAAATGGGCTCAGGGAGATTCGAACTCCCGACCTCCGCCGATCTGACCAGCAGGTCAAAAGACTCTGCGGATGTCAAGGCGACGTCATAACCAACTAGACCATGAGCCCACGGCTGATTGGATAACTGTGGAATAAAATACAAGTTCATAAAAGTTTTCTCTGAAGGTGGTAAATGAGCGAGAACAATAAATTGCATCCTCGAGCGAAGTCAAATATAAAAAAAAATAAAAATGGAGGGAGGTTAATTTGAAGCTTCCGCTGATTTACGCATTTTAGCTGCCCTGAGAAGGGCAGCATATGCGCTCGTATTGAGGCTGTCAGACATTTATGTCCGACAGATATGAGGACTTATTATGATGTGATCTTACTCACAACATGATGCTTTTTCTAATCCTCCTGGGATTCAGTCACATGCCTTATGACGACTTTGCCGAGCTTTGTCAGTGTTCTCTCTAGTCTCTCGAGTTTCCGTTCTATGCGTTCCACTCTCTCAAGTATCAGGCTCTCTTGCTCAGAAAAAAGCAGCATGCCGTTTAAGTCCATGTACGGTTCCTGGTCCATTGCTTCTGTCATGGTTATCCCATCCCTAAGTTGTCAGACTTATTGTCAGACATATATTGGTTTAAGGGTATATAAGTTTTACGGTATTTCTTGGCATGCCATCCTAAAAACTTCGCTTGTTGAGGATGGCATGAGACTATAAAATGATTGTCAGACAGGTTATTTCTCTACTAACTCAATTAACACTCCGTGTGCACTTCGCGGATGCAAGAAAGCTATCTTTGACCCGTGTGCCCCTTTCCTTGGAATCGCATCAATAAATTCCACACCCTTCTCTTTTAGAGCCTGCATAGCCATCTCAATGTTCTCCACCTTAAAAGCGATATGCTGTATTCCCTCTCCCTTTTTTTCAATGAACTTGGCAACTGCACCTTCAGGATCTGTGGACTGCAGAAGCTCAAGGTTCACACCCCCTACCGGAAGAAAGGCAATCTTCACATGCTGCCCTGACACTTCCTCCACATGGGTGCATTTCAAACCAAGAGCCTCTGAATAGAATTTTAAGGTAGAATCAATATCCTTTACAGCTATTCCGATATGGTCCAGTTTTTCGATCATACAAATCACCTAAAATATGTTGGGAGCCTGATACTCCCCAAAGACCTCCCTGAACACATCACATACTTCCCCAAGTGTGGCATAGGATTTCACTGCCTGCAAAATCACGGGCATTGTATTTTCATCTCCCTCGGCCACCTGTTTCAGATTCTCAAGAGCATCCTCCACCTCTTTGTTATCCCTTTCACTTCTGAGCTTCTTTACCCTTTCAACCTGTTTTTTCTCGATCTCTGGTGGAACCTTCAGGATCTTCATGGGAATCTTCTCGTCCATTTCAAATCTGTTCACACCCACTATCAATCGTTCCTTGCGTTCGATCTGCTTCTGATATACATATGCACTTTCGTGGATTTCCTTTTGTATATAGCCCTTCTCCACTGAAACAAGCATACCACCCATAGAATCGATCTTCTGTATGTACTCCATAGCCGCCCTCTCTATTCTATCTGTCATTGCCTCCACAAAATAACTTCCACCGAGGGGATCGATTGTGTTTACACAACCGCTTTCATGGGCTATGATCTGCTGCGTACGAAGTGCGGTTCGAACAGCCTCCTCTGTTGGCAGTGCCAGGGCCTCGTCCATGGAGTTCGTGTGCAGAGATTGAGTCCCGCCAAGCACGGCAGCAAGAGCTTGCATAGTAACACGCACGATATTGTTTTCAGGCTGTTGGGCAGTAAGTGAGCACCCTGCAGTCTGGGTGTGAAAGCGCAGCATGCAGGACTTTGGGTTTGTAGCAGAAAAGCGCTCCTTCATTATCCTGGCCCAAAGACGTCTTGCGGCTCTAAGCTTTGCAACCTCCTCAAATAAATCATTGTGTGCATTGAAGAAGAAGGCAAGGCGGGGAGCAAAATCATCCACATTCAAGCCCTTTTCAATGGCTGCTTCGACATAGGCAATACCATCTGCCAAAGTGAATGCAACCTCCTGGATCGCGGTGGAGCCTGCCTCCCTTATATGATACCCTGAGATGCTAATTGTATTCCATCTGGGCATATTTTCTGAGCAGTATTCAAATACATCGCAAATCAACCTCATGGAGGGTTTGGGAGGAAAGATGTATGTTCCCCGGGCTGTGTACTCCTTCAGAATGTCGTTTTGAATTGTACCCTGTAATTCCCTTGGGGAAACTCCCTGCTTCTCTGCAAGTGCGATATACATCGCCAATAGAATCGAGGCAGGGGAGTTTATGGTCATGGAAGTGCTGATTTTATCCAGCGAAATACCATCAAAGAGAACTTCCATATCTGCCAAAGAATCTATTGCCACTCCCACCTTACCCACCTCACCTTTGGAAAGGGGATGATCTGAATCATATCCTATTTGGGTGGGCAAATCAAATGCAACTGAAAGACCGGTCTGACCCTGGTCCAACAGGTACCTGTATCGCTTATTTGACTCCTCTGCCGTGCCGAAACCAGCGTACTGGCGCATTGTCCACAGTCTTCCCCTGAACATGGTGGGTTGAACTCCCCTTGTATACGGCTTTTCTCCGGGAAATCCCAGATCTTTTTCATAATCCATATTAGAGATATCATCAGGTGTGTACAATCTATCCACTGTTTGGCTTGAGGTTGTAATAAATTCCCCTCTTCTTTCTGGATGCGATTTTAAAATATCTTCTAGTCTCTTTTTCTCCCATTCAGCCTTTTCTCTTTTTATGGCTTCCATATCTTCTTTTTTGGGCATGGCTCTTCCTCATATAATAAGCTGAATTTGAATCCAGGAAAGTGAGAATATCGCTTATCCGAAATATGTCGCTGTTTCGTCTTCCTTACCCTTTGATACTTTATCCACCACCGTGGATAGGACATCAATAGCCAAAATCATATGTCCAGGGAGGACCCTTGTTTTTCCTGCGTCCTCGCCATGGGAATCGTCAAGTTCCATGACAAGGGCATCCTCATGGCCAAAGGCGGCATAGCCTTTGAATATTCCCTGCGTTATTAGTGGTTTGTCCCTTGATTCCAGGGACCTAATCTTGTACTTCGAACCCACTGTCATCTGAAACTGTGCATTATCCTTCATGTGACTTCACTTCCTTTTCTTTCTTTTCTTATCAACAAGATTCTGAAGATGATCTGCTGTCTTGCGGTAATTTTCTGTTGCCACCTCCAAATGTGCCTCCACGAAGTTCCAGGCCTTGGACAGGTTGCCGTATCTTATCCTGTAGGCCTTGGAGGTGCGTCCTTCCTCCTTCTCAACATGCATCTCCTCAAGGATATCCAGATCCTTTAATTTGTTTATATGTCTGTAAATCGTGGGCTTTGTTGTCTTAAGCTCCACTGCAAGCTCTTCCACGAGCCATCCCTTCTCGGGATGACCCATGAAACATTCTGTGAACAACTTGTACGGTACGCTCTTTTTCACATCTGTTGTGCCAGTTTTTGGGTCGTAGCCCTTTGGAATGTAGCCTATCTGGGTAAGAAAAGTCAGGGCCACCTCATCCACATCATCCAGGGGTGTTAGAGGTGTATTGCTCACAACAGAGATCTCAAAAGCCATAACATTCCCACAATTTAGGTTACTGCGCAATTGGGGTAATGTGGTACAATTAATTAGGATTTTTGGTATGACAAAAATACAATTTCTTTTTCAAGTTCATACTCCAAAACATTTATAAAGTTATAATATTATATAACTATGATACTATGATGACCACAATTGCAGTATCTGATAAGACAAGAAAGGATATCCAGATAATGAAGATCGAGGAGGGTTACAACAGTGTTGACGATCTCATAAAGGAGCTTATTATCGAGCATAAAAAGAGCAAGTTCCAGAAGGCAAGCAAAACCTTCAGAAGGAAGATGAAGGAAAAGAAACTGAAGCTTGAGGATTTGATTAATTGAACCTCATCATAGATACAAATATAATTTTCTCGGCATTGTACTCGGAAGAATCCCCTGCAGCCCATCTGATTCAAATGGCGATTTTCGGGGAGATGAGGTTGTTCTCACCTGAACATGTCAAAAATGAACTAGAGCGTATTTTGATTACGAAGTTGAGCTATAAAAAAGAGGAGATAACAGATCTTTTCGAGAGCCTTCCAATTTCCTGGATAGAATCCAAAATCTACGAGGATAAAGTAAAGGAGGCTACCAAATTGATTAAGGACAAGGATGATGTCCCCATTGTAGCATGCAGTTTGGCAACAGGCTATGCAATAGTGACAGGGGACAAGCACTTTTTACCTGTTAAAAAATCAAATATCAAGGTGCTGAGGTTGAGGGATTTTAAAGAGTAACATAGGATGCATTTTCTCGGGATTATTTCCCAGGATCTATAACTCTTATAGTATCTGAGCCCTGAAAGGATGTTCCATCAAAAAGCTCACCTCTAACCGTCAACTCAATGCTTTCATTGGGGGCTCCGATAAAATCTTCAACCTCGCTCCTATCGAACTTTACCATTAGAGTGTCGTTTTGGATGTCTCCCCATTCTGCGAGAATCAAATCCTCGAGCATGATGGAACTTATATCTATGTCGTTGACATCGTATCTGTGTAGGTATATATAACACGTGATCCATCTTCCTTTTGAATCTAGATTTAAAGTGTCTGGATCGATTTCAATTGTGTCTGGCACCGATATTACGGTTATCTCACAAGTGTCGTTATCAGAGAGCTCTTCGTAATATGTATTCCCTGCTTTTTCCGATACATTCTGGAAGATTGCTTTCATGTTGGAGGAGTTCGGATTTTGATAGAACATTCCATAGGTCGCATTAGCAATTTCTCCCAAAAGTGGAGTATCAGCGTTCAAACCAACTGTGTATATCCTGATTCCATTTGCAGCAGCCCGATCGATCTGCACATATATATCATCAACATCAGAATGTATTACCTCTAAATCAGACAGGAGAATGATAACCCACTCATGATTTGGATCACCGTTTTCCGTAAGTTCACTGATTGCCAAATCCAGTGCTGGTGAAACAGAAGTAGTGGGAATCCCCATGGGATCTCCCCCGAAGCTGTCAATTGCCTCCAAGATATCCACGATATTCCTGTAGTCCGTATTTAACTCTTGAAGATAAGCGGAAGTGTCGAAATTCACGACACCCATTCTATCATCCGGGATGAGGCAGTTCAGATAGCTCTTTGCGGCATGTATCCTCATATCAATATGATCGTTCCAAAGCATACTGTTAGAGCTATCTATAACCAACATGACATCTTGGTCAACCTTTTGGATTGTCTCCCGAGGTACCATTGATCTAACAGTAAGAGTCGCAGTGTAAATCCCGTTATCTACATACATATAAGTAGGAGTGGGTCCGGTTGCGTCCACATCATTTGTGGGATTACCATCTCCATCTGAATCAATACTTGCATCAAAATCCCATTGGTATTCTAGAATTTCACCTTCTGATACAGAAGAGTTACTTCCATCGAAATGCACCAAATCTCCCTCGTATACTGTCTGATCTTCTCCTGCATCTGCAAATATGAGCTGATCTTGAGAAGGTGGTGAATATTTGATTGTTATGAAATCAAGGTACGTCCCAAGGCCTATGCAATACCCACAAACGTAGATATTTCCCTCTGCATCCACCACCAAGTACTGGCCCTCATTTCTATCGCTGTTTAGGCGTTCATATTTCTTGATGAATTGTTCATTTCCCATGGTATCGTATTTAATAGTTACGAACTCGGTTATATTATTGGGATTTTCACTTGATCCTGTAACATAAGTATTTCCATATCTATCAATATAAATATCCCTAGCCACATCTGATCTATTTTCCGGGCCATTGTACCTAGCAATCCAAAGCTCGTTTCCGTTTCTATCGTACTTAATGGTGACATAATCATAGTTATGGAATCTCCCTTGATGACTGTAACCTGTGACAATAATATTATCAAAGGGGTCCAATCTCATTGCAGAAACAAAATCATCGCCATTTCCAGGGCCGTTAAATCTTGAGATCCAAAGTGTGTTTCCCTGTTGATCGTATGCCACAGTGGCATAGTCATAGGATTTTCCCTTCCCAAAACTTACACCAGTAACGTAAATATTTTCAGATGAATCCAAGACAATTGCTGTGGCATTATCAAAGTAAAATCCTGGTCCATTATATCTGTTAATCCATATTTGGTTGCCATTTGCATCGTATTTAATAGTCACAAAATCAAAATAGTAATCGAGGCTATAACTTCTTCCCGTGACAAAGACGTTTTTATTTGAGTCCACAGCAATTGCATTTGCATAATCACGGACAACACCGGGTCCGTTGTATCGAGCTACCCATTGCTCGTTTCCTGACGAATCATATTTTATTGTAATGTAATCGTGACGAGTGTCAATTCCATAACTGTATCCAGTGACATACACATTTCCCTGAGGATCTACAGCAATATCCGAAGGGCTATCCTTATAATTGTCCGGGCCGTTATATCTTTTGACCCATATCTCGTTTCCATCTGAATCATACTTGATCGTGACAAAATCTTCATCAGTACCGAGCCCTACGTTGGCTCCTGTCACATATATATTCTGAGAATCATCAATTGTCATTGCATGAAGAAAGTCATGATGATAATAAGCGTCAAAGGTAACCTCCCAGAGTTTGTTACCCTGTGGATCATATTTTATTGTCAAAAAATCGTTTTTTGAATAAAATTTATAACAGGTTCCAGCTACGATTAGATTTCCAGAAGAGTCCACAGCTATTTCTTCAATATAATCGTTTTTATCTCCAAGTCCATTGTATCTGTCAACCCATTCCTCGGTAGGTTGGGCCTGCACCTTATTTGGAACCTCAAACATAAAAATTGTAGCAACAATAAAGATACTCATGATTAAGGAAAATATTTTTCTTATTTTTGGATTCATCCTTATCCCCCAGGCTCAATCACTCGAATTATATCGCTACCTGCAAACGGAGTTCCATCATAAAGTTCCCCTGTTACAGTCAACTCAATACTCTCAAAGGGGGCTCCGATAAAATCTTCAACCTCACTCCTGTCGAATTTCACCATGAGGGTATCGTTCTGGATATCTCCCCATTCTGCGGGGATGGTATCCTCAAGTATAATGGTGCTGATGTCGATTTCGTTTACATCGTAACCTGGTAGGTCGATGTAGCAAGTAATCCATCGGCCTTTGGATTTGAGGTTTAGTGTGTTGGGGTCGATGTCGACGTTACACCTTAATCGTACCCAAGGATGTGAATATTTGATAGTAGCCCAATCAAGGGAATCCCAATCGGACCCACCGCCTGAACTTTGCCCTGTTATATATACATTCCCATGGATGTCCAAGGCAATATCATTACCGATATCCCTGTCGTTTCCAGGACCATCATAGCTTGCTAGCCATAATTGATTACCTGAATTGTCATATGCTATTGTGGTATAATTCTCGTCTGTCCATAATCCACTTGTCCCAACAACATAGATGTTTCCCGATAAATCCACATCGATAGCTTCAGGGCTATCCCAACCATTTCCCGGGCTGTTATATATTGAAATCCAAAGCTCATTTCCTTCTGAATCGTATGCAATCGTTCCGAAATCATATTTTGATCCTAATGTATTTTGAATATATCCTGTAACAATAACATTTTCAGATGAATCAATAACCATAGCCTTGGCGCCGTCATCTTCATTTAATAACCCGTCGTATCTAGCTACCCAAAGCTGGTTTCCATTCGGGTCATACTTAATAGTAGCATAATCGCTGTTTCCATTAGGATATGGATCTGATTCGCTACGGCTATGTCCGGTGACATAAATATTTCCCAAGGGATCTAAGGCAATATCACTTGCCCAATCACAATTATTTCCTGGTCCGTCGTACACTGCTACCCATAATTCATTACCGTTATTATCATAGGCTACAGTTAGATAATCCATTTCCGAATGTCGATTACCGCTATACCCTGTTATGTAGATATTACCAGATGGATCTATAGTAATACTAGTGGCTATCTCATCTTTGTTGCCTATACTATTATATCTTGCTACCCAAAGCTCGTTTCCATTGGAATCGTATTTTATTGTAACATAGTTGTAGTCAAAACCCCAACCACTGGAGGATTTACTCCCATGACTTCCTCCGGTCACATATACATTCCCTAATATGTCAATGGCTAGAGCGTGAGGCTGATCATCTCCATTCACAAAACCATCATATCTTGCTACCCAGAGTTCATTACCATTGGAATCATACTTTAAAGTGATATAGTCAGCACTATCCTTACGAGTAGGACCAGTTCTACTATTTCCTATTACATAAATATTCCCAAAAGGGTCCAAGGAAATATCAGTTGGCCAATCCTTGCCATGCCCAGGTCCATCATATCTTACCTTCCAGAGCTCATTTCCTGATGGATCGTATTTTATAATCGCAATATCACTAGTAGAATGATTATTAAAACTCCAATCAGTGGCTCCTGTAACATATACATTCCCCACATTATCAACAGCAAGAGCAACAGCACTGTCGCGTTTGTTCATAGGCCCATCATACCTCGCTACCCATTCCTCAATTAACTGTGCATTTCCTTTTTCTGGTACCTTTTCTATCAAAACTGTCATAAATAACAAGGTGCACAGCACAATACTAATCAATTTCCTTCTCATCTTTGCCTCCCCCAATTTCGCGTCGAAAGGGTCTTGGATCCTTCGTAATCCCTCATAGGTTTTTTACGAAGTGTCAGTTCTCTTAAAAAATAAATGGCCTTAGGAATACATAAACTTTGTGCATTTTGGATATGGAGATATTAAAAACCTGGCTATCCCCCGATTTCCGAGAGCTTGGTCTTACCCGAAAGAAGTTCATCCAAAATCCCTAAAATCTCCCCTATTTTCACCCTCACCTGCTCCTTGGAATCCCTGTCCCTTATGGTGACAGAATCATCTTTCAAGGTATCGTAGTCCACTGTTATGCAAAAGGGTGTCCCTATCTCGTCCATCCTAGCGTACCTTCGCCCAATTGAGCCTGATTCATCATAGTATGTCATTATGCCCTCTTTTCTCAATTGCTCATCAATTGGTTTAGCCTTTTTAGAAAGTTCTTCTTTGGGCATCAAGGGAAAAATCCCCACCTTTATGGGAGCTATCCTGGGATCAAGGCGCAAGGTAATATAATCCTCCTCCTCAAAATACGCATGCTCCAAAACCGAATAGAAAATCCTGTCGATTCCGTAGGAGGGCTCGATGACACTCGGTACGTACCTTCTACCAGAGGTCTTCTCCTTTACCATCTGTATCTCATAGCATTCCTTACCAACTTCGAAATCCTGCCCGTCCACAGTAATAGTTACCGAATCCTTGCCTTCAAGTTCTCCCCCGTCCATCTCCTCGAGTGCAGCCTTGATCTTATCTGCATCGGATTTGAATTTGGGACCGAGAACCTCGGCCTTGGGAATAACCTTCTTGACCTCAGCCTCAACAGGCTCCTCAAATCTCTCAAAGGCCCTGAGATCCTGTTTGGAGTGGTCGATGTGGCCTTGTAGATCATAGCAGGTTCTATCCGCAACACCAACAACCTCAACCCAGCCAAAGGAAGTCTCAGCCTCGGCGTCCCAGCAGTCTGCTGCATAATGGGCCATCTCGTCTGAAAGGTGCTGCCTGAACCTTAACTTCGCAGGATCCAAACCCACTTCAATCAGGAACTTCTGGGTTAAGGCAACAAAGTACCCGAGAATCTGCTTTTTTATTATGCCCTTTTCAATGGACTCCCCCAGGGTCAAGGAAACAGTCTCCCCGGAATTGGGAACCAGGCTTAGGTTCTCCTCTTTCAATTCGTCAAACCTTGGCCAGAAATCATCTTCTGGATTGATGAACAGCTCGGCCTCGGCCATGTTGAGCTCCCTCAATCTTATAACACCCTGCCTTGGCGATATCTCGTTTCTGAAGCCCCTTCCTATCTGGACCACACCAAAGGGCATCTTCTCCCTGAAATAGCGGTAAAGCAGTCCGAAATTCGTGAAAATTCCCTGGGCCGTCTCTGGCCTGAGATAGCCCTTTCTCCCCCCCTTTAAACCGGCACCTATGGCCAATTCGAACATCAAATTAAATGGTTTTGGAGAGGAAAGAGAGCCTTTGCATTTTA
>CP070751.1:1240807-1255924 GCA_020348445.1 Thermoplasmata archaeon | reverse complement strand
CCTATCAAAATCGACAGACATTGGATATACGTCTTTCAACAGGATGATCTAAAAACATTAGAAGTCAACGAATATTTCTACATTAATAACACAGGTGAAGTTATATTCAACGATTCACTCCTTATATGGATACTAGATAATAGTATTATTGCAGCAGACTGTTGTAACTACACCCCCAATATGGCATGTAGATATAAAGCGGGGGGATACATGGAATGTTTCTATTTAAATAAAACCGATGATGACAATCTCTATGTTGGCTACCCGTTTCCCGATGAAAACAGGCTCTCTTATTATGGACAAAGAGAATCAATTTCCATCACTGCATTTTCAACTACAAATGCTTCCCTGAATAATGACACACTACATTTGAATGCAACTATTGGTGGTACATCCATCCCTAGAGAAAAAGAAAGCTTCCTGGGCATAGGAGTTCATTTAACATCCGAAAAACTTGATATTGGAATGCTCCCAGTGATAGACCAATATATGCCTTTCTACATCACAACAATTGAGAATATAACCCTTTTAAATAATGGTACTGATAACGAATTAATAGGTTTTAATGTAAGTGATCTCCCGCAAGGATGGACCGCTGAAATATGGAACAATACTAGAAGGTTAAATAACGTTTCACTCCCCCCACAAGAATATGCGAACTTAACCCTTAAAATCACAGCTCCATCGAATATTGCATCAATATATGTAAGATATACTACACAGATTGGTATGAATGAAAACGAAACTAAAGGCTTGTTCACAAAACAATATCTTTACGAGACAAAAAAGGTAACATATGAGGTCTATTTATTAACCATAAATGAACTGGAAATCAGTGACGACTTGGAAATGGTTCATGACGAACTTTTTTGGTTAGAGGACTACGGGAGATACTGGTTTTTTGCTAAAAACGAAGATGTTATACCAAATTCCTATACAACGATGAGTATGAAATTGGAAAAAACTGCAGATGATCAGTCAAACCCTTACATTACATGGCTATTAGTTATCATAGTAATTTTGATTATGGTTATTTTACTGTTAAAGAAAATAGATTTTTTCAAAGAAGAGAGCACCTTACAAAAACGAGATACTTCTCCAGAAAAACGAAGGGAAAAACTTCTTGAAAAAAAGAGGATTAAGGAGATAGAAGAGCAGAAAAAGAAGGTGTTATCGGCTATTAAACGAGTTGAACACGAGTTCGAGGATGGGATCATAAACAAAGAGGATTACAAACGTTTAAGAGCAGCTTATAAAAAACGAGCTGTTGAGTTACTAAAGGAAATAGACAGATTAAAGAAATAGAAAATAAAAGAAAAACGTGTTTAACAATGGTATTACGGTCCGATTTCCTTATAAATCAAGTGACAATAGCGTTATTATGAAAAATATTCAGGAAATTAAAGCAAAAGCCAAGGTTTTTTGGGAAGGCGGACTTAAGACACGGAGTATCATAAGAGGATTTGAGGTAGAAACTGACAAACCAAAATCCGATTTTGGAACAAATATGGCTCCAGCCCCTATGGAAGTTTTTATCTCAGGTATTGGTGCATGCCTCCTATCAACCTTTATTTGGATAGCAGTGAAGGCACGAGTAATAGTCGAAGATTGTATTGTTGACATTAAAGCCTATGCGGATAATTACGAAAAGAAAAAAAAGCTGTCAAGAGTAAAGATTACTCTTACCGTTTGGGCAGAAAATAAATATAAAAATAAGATAGAACAATGTTTTGACGTTTCGAGCACAACTTGTCCTCTAACAAATGCAGTCTCGTTTCCTATAGAGAGTGTAATGCAGTTCAAGAAGGTCACTTAGTGATTATAATTTAATATTATCTTTTTATAAAAAAATATTGAAAATGAATTATATTTTATGGTTTTTATTTTGCTGCAGCATCTATCATTGATATGATTTGTTCTTTTTTGAATCCTTTTTGCTCAATTGCTCCAGATGGACATGTCGATGCACAGCTACCGCATCCTTTGCATGAAGCAGCATCCACTTGGGCCTTTCCATCCTTAAGCTCTATCGCTAAATATGGACAGGCTTCTATGCAAAAACCACAGCCACTGCAAAGATCTTCAATAACTACTGATACAACTGCTTCTGATTCGATTTTATCCTTAGATAAAATAGTAATTGCTCTTGCAGCAGCCGCACTTGCTTGTACAATACATTCTTCTATATATTTAGGTGAATGTGCTTTTCCACATAGAAATACGCCATCCCTTACAAAATCCACAGGCCGCAGCTTCATATGAGCCTCCAAGAAGAATCCATCCTTGGTAGTATGAACCTTAAGTATTTGTGAAAGCGCTTTAGCGCCATCTTGTGGAAGCATTGCATTACTAAGAACTATCATATCAGGTTTAAGTATAATTAGACTTCTCAGTATTGGCTCCATTATCGATACCTTTAATCCATCCTTATTGGTGACAATGGGCTTAGTTTCATCATCGTATCTAATAAATAGCACACCCTTCTCAGCAGCCTCTTTATAATATTTTTCCCTGAATCCATAGGTTCGTATGTCCTTGTATAAGATGTAGATATTAGTTTCTGGACTTATTTCTTTAATCTTCAATGCATTCTTAATCGCATCTCCACAACAGACTCTACTGCAGTATGTTCGTTCTTCGTTTCGGCAGCCGACGCACTGAATCATAACTACATTTTTAGCTGAAAAACCTCCTTTA
The DNA here is from genome assembly GCA_020348445.1 of Thermoplasmata archaeon. Taxonomy (GTDB): domain Archaea; phylum Thermoplasmatota; class Thermoplasmata. The sequence goes on along the minus strand of CP070751.1, from coordinate 1,253,227 downwards.
ACTAGTTTTTCTTCGAGTTCCCACTTGGTTAGTACTCGATCGTCATGTCCATATAGGTATTCTATAGGTTCGTACTCCTTAGCACCAGTAGCCACTATTATAATTCCATGCTTAAGTTCTTTTTCCTCTTTTCCATCGATTGAAATCCTAGTCGTGAAGTCACCAATATGTCCATGGACGTCTTTGATCTCAGCATTGGTGAAAACACGTATCCTTTTATTATTATTCACCTTTTTCTTAAGAGATTGTAATAATTCTTGAGGATCCTCGTTACCTAGCAGGAAATATGTTTTTCGTAAGGAGCCACCTAAATCATTTTCTCGTTCAATCAAATATGTTTCAAAGCCTTGTTCAGCCAATTCCAAAGCAGCAGTCATACCAGACAATCCACCTCCAATGACCAGTCCTTTTGGAATCACAGGAAGCTTTTCTCTTGTTAAAGGTTGGTCTAGTTGAGCCTTGCTAACAGCCATCTTGATGAGATCCTTTGCTTTCTCTGTTGCTTTTTCTGGTTCTTTCATATGTACCCATGAGCATTGTTCCCGTATATTGGTCATTTCAAAAAGGTGTGGATTCAATCCCGCTTCTCTGAGGGTACTCTGGAACAGTTGTTCATGGGTTCGTGGTGTACATGCTGAAACAACGACACGATTCAGCTTGTGTTTTTTAATTATATCAATGATCCTAATCTGAGTATCATGGGAGCATGAGTGAATAAATTCCTCCGTATGTACAACATTTGGTAATGTCTTAGCATATTTAACTACAGACGATACATCAACATAAGCACCTATGTTAATCCCACAGCGGCATACAAATACACCTATTCTTGGTACCTCACTAGCTGTATCCCTCTCAGGAGGATACTCCTTAAAGGTTTCTAACGAATGCCTCTCAGAAGAAATAATACATGATGCCTTTGCAGCAGCGCCACTAGCATCAGTTACAGTCATGGGAATATCTTTTGGTCCCGAAGATGTACCAGTGACATAGATCCCTGGTTTGCTGGTTTCCAATGGTGAAAAAAGATTGGTCTTAAAGAAACCATATTCATTTAAATCGATACCAAGTTTGTCGCTTAATTCTTTTGAGGACTTCAATGGCTCCAGTGCACACGAGAGAACCACCATGTCAAATACTTTTTGTTTTCTTTCTTCGTTTTCAAGGTAGGTTATAATCAAATCTTTTGTTTCTGGATCCTCTTCTATGCTTGGTATTCTACATCGGGTGAAATTAACTCCATGCTCCTTTTCTGCTCTAATATAATAGTCATCAAACTCTTTACCAAATGCCCTAATATCCATAAAGAACAAATGTGTTTTCAAGCCAGAAGTATGTTCTTGGGCTATAATTGCCTGCTTTATTGCATACATGCAACACACACTTGAACAATATTCGTTCGAGTTCTCGTCCCGGGAGCCAACACATTGTATAAATGCGATATTCTTCGGCTCTTTGCTATCTGAACGTCTAATGACGTGTCCAGCAGTAGGGCCCGAAGCACTAAGATATCTCTCAAGTTCTTTACTGGTTACTACGTTTTCATATTTTCCATGTCCGTATTCCTCCTTTTGGGAGGGATCGAATAAATCAAATCCTGATGCAACAATGATAGCGCCAACATCAAGCGTCTCCGTCGTCTCTTTCATACTTTGATCAATAGCGTCACTTTCACAGTGCAATACACACTGCAGACACTCACAGCACCCTTCACAATTCAGACATCGTTGTGCCTCTCGCACTACCCTGTCTTTAGAAATACCTTGGTCCACCTCGTTAAAAGATTTCATACGTTGCTTTATTGGGAGATAAGATGGACTTTCACGTTTCAACTGAAAACGTGGCGCTTCAGGAGGAATTTCTGCCTTTTTACACTCTTTTTCCCCTCTTCCTTTTCTCATATCTTCTTTATTTAGATATCGATCAATCGATATTGCAGCATCATGACCTGCAGCTATTGCCTCTACAGCAGATGCAGGACCGCTTACGGCATCGCCTCCAGCAAAGACATCTTTTTGCGATGTCTGTAGTGTAACTGGATCAACCTCAATTAACTCTGATTTATTCAATTTAATCTTGTTTTTCTTCAAAGATGAGACATCAACTTCTTGCCCTATCGCAAAAATAACGTAATCGCAGTTAATATCAAATTCAGAATCTTTTATCACAAGAGGTTTCCTACGTCCCGATTCATCAGGAGTCCCAAGTTTCATCTTAACACACTGCAGACATGTATCTTTTCCTCTCCTTAGTAACTGTTGTGGATTCGTCAAAAACTTAAACGTAATACCTTCTTCCTTCGCCTGTTGTATTTCCTCTTTATGTGCTGGCATCTCCTTCAATGATCGTCGATATACAATAGTTACGTCGCCACCAAGTCGCTTTGCACTACGCGCAGAATCCATCGCGACGTTGCCACCACCGATAACCAAGATTTTTTTACCCTTAAAGTAATCTTGAGGAATCTTACCGCTGTTCAGTTTTTTCAAATATTCAACTCCTTGTAATATACGGGATTCTGCACCTTCGAAACAGTCAACATGTATCAATCGGCTCTTATGTGCTCCAATCGCAATAAAAATTGCTTTAAACCCTTGTTTTCGTAGATCATCAATATTAAAATCTTTACCAAATCGTATATTGTTCTTAATGTCAATTTTGTTCTCTTTACATAATAAATTTATTTCTTTTCTCAAATACTCTTTAGGCAACCGATGCTCTGGAATGCCATAATAAAGCATCCCACCATTGTGTTTTTCAGCTTCAAAAATAGTCGGTTGATAGCCAATACCAGCAAGATCAGATGCTGCTGTAAGCCCTGCTGGACCTGCACCAACAATAGCAACTTTCCGGTTCTTACCTCTTTTAATCTCTACTTTAACAACCTCTTTTTCTCTAAGTTTTTCATTCCGGTACTTATGATAATCAGTACGCACCTTAGGATGATCATAAATATAATCAGAGATAAATCGCCGAATTCTGCAAATTGAAATCGGCTCGTCAATATCCTTTCGATTACAATCAGACTCACATGGATGGTAACAAATCCGCCCAAGTGATCCAGGTAATGGAATAATCTCCCTTATAAGATCATATGCTTCTGCAAATTTTTCCTGCGATGCGAGTGCAACAAATGCCTGAGCATTCAATCCCGCAGGACACGCCAATTCACAAGGAGATACGCCCTCATTTTTAACAATATTAAAGATGTTTGGAATCGCTTGTGGAAACTGCTGATAAATAGCCTTACGCAACGCAAGTCCTTCCTCAAAATCAGATACTAAACTAACTGGACAATGTTCTGTACAATCACCACAGCTGTTACATTTATCTATATCAACAAATCGTGGATGCTTCTTAATCATGACATGGAAATTCCCGGCCTCTCCAGCAATATCTGTAATTTCAGCGTTTGTAATAATCTCGATATTCTCATGTCGACCAGTATAGACCAGTTTCGGAGCAAGAATGCACATTGCACAATCATTGGTTGGAAACGTCTTGTCCAGTTGGGCCATTGTACCTCCAATGCTTGGGGTTCTCTCTAGTAGGTAGACCCTAAAACCTGCTTCTGCAAGGTCCAAAGCAGACTGCATTCCTCCAATACCACCCCCTACGACTAAAACTGAGCCAACCTTTTTAGTCTTATTGTTCATTTGCCACCCCTTAAACCTTCGATTTTTTCCAACAACGGCGTTACCTTCACTTGGTTCTGCTTTACAGCTAGATCTTTTTTTGGATCCAACCCCATCGCCAGACCTAAAAGCTGGGGATAATATAGAACAGGGATACTGTATTCAACATCGAATGTGGATTCCACTGTAGGTTGAAACTCATCGTACATGATGTTACAGAAAGGGCACACAAGAATCATAGCATCAACATTTGCCTCTTTGATGTGATCTAGTTTTTGCTTTACCATTTTGACAGGCGTTTCCTCATCGATGGCAAGGATACCGCCACCACAACATTGAAGTTTATCTCTATATTGGACCGGAGTTGCACCTGTTATCTCTATAAGTTTATCAAGGCTCTGCGGATGTATTGGGTCATCAAAACCATCAAAAATCTCAGAAGGCTTAATATAGTGACAACCATAATGTGGAGCAATCTTCAGACCCGTCAAAGGATCTGTTATTAATTTCCTTAACTTATTAACACCAATTTCTTCATAAAGCACCCGGGCGAAATGCCTGACCTTGACACCACCATTGTACTGATACCCTAAATCTTTCAATGATGCATTGATACGTTTCAAATCCTTTGCATTTGCCCCATTAGCAAAAAGCTTCTCCACTTCTGTCATATGCCCCGTGCAGGCACTGCAGAGTGCAATGATATTTAGACCTTGAGCCTCAGCAAGAGCCAGATTTCGAGCTGCAATCGTTACTGCAGAACTGTGATGAATACCTCCAAGAGGAAAACCACAACATGAAAACTCAGGTATATCCACAAACTTAATTCCTATTCTGTCAGCAACCTTTCTTGCAGAAAGCTCGTAGTTCAATCCTTTAACTGAGACGGTGCAGCCTAGGAATAGCGCGTATTCTGACTTATTCATCTATATCACTACTTTTTATTACATCGTGTATCCTGGTTCTTTTTAGAACTTTCCTTAATTCAGGTATTGTAAGATCTAGTTCTGGCATTCCTTTTTTTGACCTTACTATGTTCTCAAACTCGCTCACTTCTAGGATCCTACCGAATTTTTCAATAAGACCAACAATGAGCTCCATGGGCTTAGGTATATGGCCTTCTCTCACAGCAATGTTTCTTACTGCAGCCATCAAGCGTGTTATCTTTACATCCCTTGGACATAGCTCGTAACAGCTATAACAGCCAGAGCAGAGCCAAATGAAATTGCTCTTGAGAACCTCCTCTTTCAAACCAAATAAAATCATCCGTATTATTTTACGTGGGTTGTATTGATCGTTCACGGAAAAGACCGGGCAGACGACAGTACAGGTGCCACATGCAAAACAGCGTTTGATATTCTCCCCTCCAGGTTCTTCAGTGACTTCGAATTTAAAGCCAGTATCTAACTCCTCCATCAGTATAGGTTTTTCTCTAGATAATGCTTTTTTAGTCATTCTTTCATCTCTTAAAGGTACTGTGGGCAGTTGGCTGACAATTCTCCCCCAGTATAAATCGATTCAGGTGGAGTATATGACGATTTTCCATATTATTATATGGGGGGTGATTAAGCAATCCTTATTTAATAATTTCTGCAAAAAGAAAATCATAGATTAACCTTTTTGAAACCTGTATTTTAGATTATCTGCAGTCTCATTTGTTATAAAAAGTCCAATGTTATTAATGCCTCCCCAGATTGCACGATGTTTTTTAGGCCTCTTTTTGTTTTTTATAAGTGAGGGATTTTTTTCTAACAGTTTTTCATGTTTTTCAAACATTCCAACCAATTTTGTAATGATTTCTAATTTGTAATAATTATAACATAATATATTGTACAAGATGTGTATTTAAAGTTTTCTATCCTGTAAGATGTATGTAATATCCTGAATTGGCTCTCTCAAAGAAATCAGTCAATGAGAAATCACCCCGTCCAACAAAATGAAGGTCTTTTCTTTGGGATCACAGGATTTTGAGAGATCTCAGTCTCCACAACTCGCCTTGCAACCGTCTTCACAGATGAGGAAGAGGTTTAAGACCTTGAGCCATTCTCCTCGATCAAACACCATTGAAAAAACTAAAAGGTCCATAGTTTTAGCGGGCTAATTTTTACACACTCTTGGCTCTCTTGTTTAAATATCAACTTCCATCCTTTTAATCTCTTCAGATATCCAGTTAAATATCTCATCCTTCCCTTCTATAATGTATTCGCTTCCGTCTTCATTGTTGTCAGGCTTCATCGCCACAATCCATGAATTGTATGGGTCGTCGTTGATCTTTCGGGGGTTATTTAGAACCTGATCGTTAATAGAAATAATCTCCCCGCTGATGGGAGAGTAGAATCTGCTCACAAACTTAGCTGACTCGAAGCTCCCAATCACTTCTCCACTTTTTACTCGACTTTTACTCACATTGAGAAAGTTAAGAGACCCTGCCATCTCAGCGGCAAATGCATCCATCCCGATCTTTATAAGATCGCCCTCTGGCTTCAACCAAATATGAGCTCCCTCCTTAGTATAATACTTTCTATCTAATGGAAACTTCATCCCTTTTACTTCAAGCAACAATAACACCCCCATTGGCTTTTATCATCTCAATAATTCTGTATAGTAACTTATCTCCATCGTATTCCATGCCAACCAGTCTATTCTCTATTTCCTGCTGATCAGTATGAGATAGTGGAAAAGCATTGGAAAATGTAACCTTTTTGACTCTGTTCTCTTCAATCTCACAAGTAACCCATCCAGAGTCTTTTTGGGTATTGAACACTTTATGAAGCAAAAGAACTCCTTCGCGTACCTTGATCTCACGCCAAATTTGTTTAGTTCCTCTTTGATACAACCATGTGTCAGAGGAATATTGCTTGTCTAATTCCATCATTTTCTTGGTTATTTCTACGTCTATTCTTCCATCAGTCATCGGTCCTAGAAAATCTGCGAACTTTGTGGCCAGGATTGAGTAAATCTCCTCTTTTAAAGGAATAACTCCAAGTTCCTTCTGAACTGTGGTTAGATTGTTCTGCATCAACTCGAGGAACCTCTGTTTTAGGCCATCTGTCAAATACATTGCTCGGGCCATGCGTTCATAATCAAAATCTAACAAAATGCTCCCTCCCAGAACCTTACACTCTCCGATCTCCCCGCCACCATTTCCTGATATCTTTTTCTCTCTCACAACAAGATCGCAAAGTGGACGATATTCTGCTGATATCCCTAGCTCATAATATACCTGTATAACTGGCTGAAGAAATCTCCTGAAGAAGCTCTCAGGGGCGTATGGTACTTTTGGGTGGTTTCGATGTATAATAAGGTGGTAGAATACCTGGTTGTTGTCTAATAGTACTGCTCCCCCGCCGATCTCTCTCCGAAATATTCCGATGTTGTTCTCGTTGCAGTATTCAATGTCTAGCTCATCCCGTGGATTTTGGTGAAGGCCAACACACATATATCTATCACTAGAGGAATGTAACACCAAACTCTCTATGTTCTTATAAGCGAGTGCATGGTAAATTAATTGAGTTTGCCTCCAGTTCAATTCGCCAAGATTAAACAACTTCATTCACCCGTTCTCCTTATTTTGGGGAGAGTCCATGGAAGGTTTTTTTTCCAAAGTACTTTTCCTTGTTCTTATTCTTTTAAATTTCTTCAATACCTTTCGTAAATTAAAAACGAATAGGCAGATAAGGCAGTAGTACCCCCCTCTACAATCAATCCCACATCGGTAGGGTTTGTAAGGCATGATGTTCACTTCAATTGTCTATAGGTATGACTGAGCAATCGTATAAGTAATTATTCCTATATTAATCATGAATATTGAAAACATGACAAGGCCTAGTGAACGTCCGAGATGTACAGGAACAATGCTTTTTCGTATAGATAACTGGCTATAAAGTAGAGTTATGGAGCCAATTACGGCAAAGAACAGATAGATATAACTCATATCAAAAAGGAAAAATAGCCATAGGACAGCAGCAACTGTAAGTAGGGCGAATATAAGGCCGATTTTTGCAAATTTTTCCTGGCCCAACAGCGTAGCAAACGTCTGTGGATGAATCTTGACATCTCCCTCAAAGTGTAGAATATTTTCTGGGACATCTAATGTTAATTCCCAGAAAAATAGTAACAAAAAGAGGGCGACTGTGACTAGACTAAAAGGAGCAAAGGCGATCCATATACCAACAGGGATGAGGCCTGCTCCCAAGCCAAGGAGTAAGTTATTTTTATACATAGCTGAGTAGATTGCGATGAGACCTATACAGGTCAATTGGATAAGGGAACTCAAGGGATTTTTAAAGGTGAACCACCATATACCCAATCCAATCGTTAGTAAAATTAACGAAAAAATTAAAACAGCTTTTTTAGTAAGTCTACCCGATGGTAGCGGGCGTTTAGGATTAACAACTGCATCCTCTTCTATGCCTACTAGATCATTAAATGCATAAATACCAACGATTGATGCCCAGTAGGCAAATGCCCATGCAACAGTTTTCAATTGAATAAATTCACCTAAAGAGCCACTGTTCAAATATATTACCAATATTCCAGGTGTTAAACCAATAAAAAAGCAAGCAGGCCACCATCCTGGTCTTAATAATTCGATGTAGGCAACGAGTTTCTTTTGGATTTTACCCATTGTATGTCCCCCTTTGAAATTTATTGATTATCTACAGGATTTCGATGTATAACTAAACAGTACTAATAAATTTCCTTTAGTTTATAGACACTGTCAACTTAACGAAAAAATTTCGTGAAGTCCCTCCTGATAATTCGCCGTTAAAAAGTCTTAACTTGACATCTACAGTTTATAATCTTAGAAAGTTTGTGATGATAAAAAATTATAATGCTATGAAATAAGAATGTCACTGAGAACCAAACAAGTCTCCTCTAAAGCCCAATTGCCTTTGAGAACATGATTTCTAAGATTACATTGAGGTTTTAAGGAATTATTAGCAAGCCAGCATTATAAAACAGAATTAAACCAGTTCCAAAAGCGACTAAGAGAGAGAACACCAAAATCGCATAATAACCCCCCTTGAAATCGAGTTTCCTAAGATAGTACCAATATGATAAGATTTCAGCGATCATTATTGGCCAGACAAACAGTAAAAATCTAGGAGGAATGATATAATTAAGAAGGCCCATCAATATAATAGTGCTGTTAGCAAGGACAACAAAGCTCCATCCTAAATAGAATGCTCTTCGTTTTCCCAGATATGTAGCAATCGTTTTTACTCCTTTTTTTACATCTGGTTCAAAATCGATGATTGTCGTTGGCAAATATATTGCTCCCACACCAAAGAAAGAGACAATGCCCCACAATATTGGGAACTCAAGAACTGGCCGAATAATAATCCAGCCGGCCATGGTGCATATTATCCCACTCGCTATAGCATTTGTTAAAAGGTCAAACCCAGGGTGCTCCTTCAGCCTTAATGGTGGAGAGGAATATATAATAGAAAGGATTATACACGCTAATACGAGCAGAGCAAACCAGATTGAAATAAAGAGTGCCAGGAGAAACGCAAGGCTGAATAGGGCTATTGATAATCGATATATAGATCTCGGTTTTAGCATTCCTTTCAGCAATGGGAGGTGTTTCTTCCTCCTGCTGGGTTTATCTATTCCTCTGTCAAAAAAATCATTGTAGAGGATTGTTGCACCACCTAAGAGGGGACCTATTGCAATAATCCCACCTAAAAATATAAACAGCTCCAAAAACATATTCTGTGCAGGTGCCGGATCAGGAAGCAATAAAATTCGTGCTACATATGTTGGATAAATCTTGTTAGAAGCAAGAGACCACCCCATATAATAGGGTAGGATTGAGACGCCCCAGAACAGCGGCGCCATCTGCTTGAAATAACGGCGAAATGTTTGAAATGAAGCCTGTATGGCATCAATAACACTCATATCTATCCTTTTTTATAGCCTATGGCAGGGATCAGAGGGATTTAGCAGCAATATCAAGGACGTCCATCACCTTCATTTTGAATTTTTCTTCACTATCTATCATTTGTTCCTTTTTCATCTCAACGCCATTACCAATCTGGGCTTTGCAATTCGGGCAGGCAGAAACTATTGTATTTGCTCCAAGCTCGATGGCTTCATCAATCCTTCTGAGGGTAATATCTATGGTCAGATCATAGTTAAGCGCTTTCAATCCTCCACCACCGCCACAGCAAATACCATCCATTCGATTATTTGGAAATTCAAGGATGTTATCGATACCAGGAATGTTTTTCAGAATATAACGGGGCGCTTCGAAAATGCCTTTGCCTTCGTAGTCGGAAACACGTCCAAGCTCACAAGGATCGTGATACACAATCGGCAGATTTTTTTCCTTAAATTCTTTTGTAAATTTAAGTTTTTCTCCTTCTATGAGTTCTGCTATCACCTCAGTGGTGTGAAGAAGTTTAAAATTGCATTTTGCAAATTTACGGTATTTCTTGAAAGCACGGTAACAGCCTGGACATCCTGTAACTACCTGTGTCGCGCCTCGTTTTTCAATCTGCCCTACATTATATTCAGCGATATTTTTGAAATTATCCCATTGACCTGACAATGTGTTGATCGCACCACAGCACATCTCGTCGGTTCCAAGTGTAGTGAAATCTAACCCTGAACTTGAAAAGACCTTTAATGTGTTCAAAAGCAACTGATATTCGTGGTATGAGGTCATACAGCCTATGAAATAGATGATATCTGCGGTTTCAGGAAGTTGGTAATCGTCACGATACCATTCGTCTCGTTTAGGTAATGGTTCCATAAAAGGGTTTTTATATTCCTCATTGGCAATGTAGTTGTACATGTCAATAGTATTCGGTGGTGGCTTGATGCCATTCTCAACCATCCACTTTCGAATCTCTTCCCAGTATTCATGAAAATCAATATCTACATGACAAATTGTTTCACAGCGACTACAGAGTGTGCATGTATATATCTTTGTCATGGCCTCATTAAGAGATATCTGGCCTCTGCCTGTAAGATAATCTGTAATCTTCTTTCCCAGTATTTTATCAAAAAAACTATCTTTGCCGATGAGGTGCTTTAAAAGGAATACTTTTCCCCGTGGAGTAAGGGATTCCCATCCAGTTTCACGATATATAGGGCAAACGGAATTACAATAACCACATTGTAGACATGCATAGATGTCATCTAGATGGGGTGGCTTGTTTCGCACTAGATTTGGCTTCGGTTCTTTTTGTATGAGGTTTGTTTCATTCATTTTTCTTTTTTGTTCCATGGTTTTTCATTCCGATTTTGTCCGCAGGCATCATTCGCTTCATGAATGCCAGTATATTCATACCAGCGGCCATGGCAAAACCTGGGATCGGGATGCCGAAACGGGTTGTACTCTCAATCAATTTTCCAGGGTTCATGATATAATGGGGATCGAGGGCAGATTTAATATCATCCATCACAAAAACTCCTTTTCCATGTATCTTTTTTAGATTTCCACTAAAAAGGAGTCCAAAACCTCCTGGTCTTCCACCTACTTTGAATGCTTCATCTGCTAGTTTCTTCACTAGCGCCATGGAAGCCATGTTCTTTATAAGCTTATGTTCATTTGAAATGGCATAGGTCATGAATAACGCCGTATTCGGATCGGCGACGGTACCGACTACTGCACCTTTCATCTTCAATTTTTTCAATACACCTTGTGATCTTTTACTCATATCGACAATTTTTGATAGCGGACAGAAGCTTTCTCCAACAATTAAGCCTGGTCCAAGGCGGCGTGCCTTAGACTCGAAGAATCGCTCATCCCATTCATGATCTGCGAACTCTTTGGTTGTTTTTTTCCCACCATATTCTGCCATGATCTTTTCTGTAGTTTTATCCTGAATATCAATAATCCTGGTGTCTCCACTAAAGGTGATGTTAACCATAGCCCCAATCTTTGGGGAATCTTTATCTAGTTCACGCAATAAATCGTAGTGTGCTCCATCAAGAAAGGCAATGTGGTAAGGAGTGATGTTAGTCCGCGTCAAAGCATGAATCGCTTCCCCCGCCTCTTCTAGATCGCGAAAGACAAATGATGTAGGACGGATCTCTTCAGGGGCTGGAAAAACCTTCAGGGTAACTTTTGTAATAATCCCAAGTGTACCCTCAGAGCCTATAAACAAGTCAGTTAGGTTATATCCAGATGAATTATTTAATACGTTCTTACATCCCGTCGTGATAATTGTACCATCCGATAAGACAACTTCCAAAGACCGAATCAACTGATCTATTCCCCCATATTTATAGGATCCTACTCCAACACCACCCGTATTCACCCAGCCACCTACACTAGCTCCAGGTGCACTGCTGGGATATGCCCCTATTAGAAGATCTTTGCTCAACAGAGTGTCGTATAGTTTCTTCCAGTTAATCCCAGGTTCTACTGTCACGAATAAATTTTCTTTATTTACATCAAGGATCTCTTGCATACTTCCAATATCTAGAACAATGCCGCCAAAAGCGGGAACTGCTCCCCCAAATGCCCATGTTGCTCCACCTCTTGGTATAACAGGAATATCATTTTCAACCGCATACTTCATGATTCTAGAGACATCTATGGCGTCACGTGGCTTGACAACTATGTCAGGAATGGTTTTGAATGCGAGAGACATCTCCTTTGGCAGGGGGGCTAAATCGTGGCTGTATAAGAGGCGGTCAAGATTGCTTTCACTAACACGCTCCTTCCCAACCATGTGGGATAGATCTTTGTAGATCTCTGACGAGACATCCACTTCATTCAGATGATTAGATTCGTTTTTAGCTTCATTAAGCAGGTTGACCAATTCTA
>CP070751.1:1223302-1240707 GCA_020348445.1 Thermoplasmata archaeon | reverse complement strand
AGGTTACGACCGAGCGGAGATGTTGCGAGGCCGAAGGCTGAGCAACCGTGAGTGGTTGTTAGCAATAAACAACAAAACGAAGGAGGGCAGTGGCAAAACCTTTATGTCCGAAGGACAATAATGGTTTTAGGGATGGGGCTTAACGGCGACTCCCGATTATCAGCGAGGCTGGAGGCATGGAAGTTAGATTATGAGGTCAAAGCATTGGAAGAATTATTCTATCAAATTTATTCTATTTACACTATTTCTTACCCTATTTGGCGCTATCTTAGCCTTATGGTATGTATTAACATTAAATGTTCTTTTAACACGAGCATTTATTACGGCTTTATTTTGGGGAGTATTTTTTCTATGGTTTTCACATGAAAATTATAAAAAGCGAGGATGGGAAAAAAGATATATCTCTTTGGATTATAAAATTGTACGAAAAGATATTGAGAATATATTAAAGGAAAATAGAATCAATTATAAACTTATCCCACAACATATTCTATCTCATGACATTCATAGTTTTTTGTTGTATGAAAAAAACTTTAAAATAAACTTAAAGAAATATGGATTCCGATTTCGTGGGCACAAATATACTGTTGTATCAATTGGCCCAATAAAAGACAATAATATCCAAGAGATAAGAGAAATTGAAAATAGAATAAATAAAAGGACCTCCAGCCGAAAAAAGACTAAGGGAGTCGCCCGCTCCGAGCAGGTAGGGGTGTACCGATAGTACAGGGTCCAGCGCAGGAGCGAAAGGCTAGAGGGCGGAGAAAGAAGCCCCGCTTTTTTGTAGGACGAGGGTCCGTTAAGCAAAAAAGTTACTCCCACAACAATAAAACCAAATAGGGAGTAATCCTTAGCGGTTGATGGTGATAGACAGCAGAGCGAAGAACGGGGTCTTCACTTGAAGGCGAGGCGAATAAAAGCGAGGCTGTATCTTGAATTAAGTGGAGGAATGATCTATGAGCGTAAAAATATCGAAATGGTCTTTACTGGGACCAAGTTTTGTAATTATAGGTATGTCTCTTGGTCTTTTAACTAAATATGGTGTGGAAGATGTATATACACATATATTACATATCGGTCAATTTATCGTAATTATTTTAACGCTCACTGCAATGAATGCCATTTACATTAGATTGTATAAAACATGTAATGAGAAAAAAATAGATACAGCCGAGAATATTTAGAGCCTCACCTTCGATGCGAGGACAATTTCCAATTGACGCAAGCATCTGTGGAAGCTCCTCTTCGAAGCGAGGGAAACGGCCCGAGCGGAGAAGTTGCGACGAGAGTGAACATTGATATACTCTTTGATGTATAATCATAGGACTAGGAGCAATCGGTACACTGAAGGAGTGGCGCAAACCGTTTAAGTATGAAACACATTAAAGGTTTGTAGGGATGGGGCTTGAAGGAGGCGGAACGAAATTCATAAAAGGGATGCGTAACAGGAGGTATAATTTATGTATCAAACTTTAGTAAATGAAATTGAAAATAAACTCAAAGATATAAATTTTTAAAAAAATTGATGGAGAAAAATATGAGGAGATTAATATTATAAGTGTTTTTTATAAGGAAAAGAAAATTACAATGTATGTGGCAATTATCATAGATTTAACAGATTTAAGGGTTGATTCCATTGATGATCTAATGAAAATTAAGGAAATAGTTCGGACGTATATTACTAAAAGATATAAAAGTAAATGGTTCACAAGAGAATCAGGTGCATCAATCATTCTGTTAGTTAAGAATAATTTAAATGAAAATACTATAAGTGAAATGAATAAGCTAGTAGATAAAACAGGTTTACATTCAACGATAATTCAATCAGTATTTTTGATTATGTACGAAACAAAATCAAATGTGAGTTATAAGACTTGGGGGTTGGTTGTCGGTGGTAAATATATTAAAAGGATTGAAGAGGGAATCAATAATTACATTTCATCATTTAGTTAATTGAGTAATCTCTTTAGTAGCATCCCGACTTTATAAAAAGTTCCGCCTCCCGCTCCGAGCAGGTAGGGGAGTACCAATAGTACAGGGTCCAGCGCAGGAGCGAAAGGCTAGAGGGGCGGAGGAGATGCCTCGCTCTGAGGTCCAGGGTGGCCGTTGGGCCCGAGGAGTTATGACCGCAAATCGAAAAGACGATAAGGGAGTAATTCTATGTGAGCGTTGACGTCAGTAATTGACGCAGCGAATGTTTAGGACGAGGTCATCACTTGAAGGAGGTGGCAACGAATAATAAAGAGGAGGGAATAGAATCGTAAAAGGGCTAACTTTGAATAAATCACAACAAATGTTTCTTTATACGGGGATAGTAATTCCATTTGTTATATTTGGAATATTTATTTATATTCAACAAAATAACTTCGATATTATAAAACGCAATGCTTTTTTAATTTTAGCCGGAGTTGGTTTTATTCTAAGCTTTATATTCATCTTGATTCCTTTAATTCAATCTAATCCCATTGATAATGAGACATTTTTAGGATCAAAAATTGATAGAATTGTATTCATTGTAGGAGTTGTTATGATCATATTGTCTCTATCAATAGCACTATTAGTGAATGTGACACTCTATTTTATTCTAGTTTTGCCTGGTGTTTTCCTTTTATTTATTCCTTTTCTAAGAGCATATTCACAAATAAAAAGATTGAATTCTTAGTTGCCACCTCCCGCTCCGAGCAGGTAGGGTAGGGCCAGCGGAGGAGCGAAAGGTTAAGGGAGGTCGGATGCCTCGCCCGGAGTTGCAGGAAAGGCCGTTTGCACGACGGGTAGGAGGTGGCACATGTCATAGACGGAAAAGCCTCCAATCGCATGTGAATGGGTACATCCTCTGGATGACGGTAATGAATGTTCACGGCGAGGTGGTTGGAGAGGGAGGAAAGAGCGATAATAATAAATCTTAGCAAAGCGATTGACTACCGAGCCAAGGTTGGGGCTTTAAGGAGACATCGGTTGATATTGAACTGAAGGGTGCATCTTGGGAGATATGATTAATGGATGTTAATGATATTGATAAAGGTCCATTTGTTATGACTAATGAAAATCGTAAGATATATTTTATGATTTTAGTAGTGTCAATTATATTTGAAATTGTTTACTTAAATTATCTCTACTTGACTATTGACGAATCATTATTCAAGGGAGATTTATGGAACGACTTTCTACTTTATGCACCAGTAATCTTTTTTTTATTTACTGCTATTTTAGGTTTTATTAATTATTATAAACGTGGGATCAAATACTATGAAAATGGAATTCTTTTGTATAGAAATCCTTTGAAAAAAGAATTTATAAAATATGCTGATATTGAATACATCATGATCCCAGAACGCACAACAAAGCAATATTTATGGTATGGCGATCTTACACCAAAAATAAAGATAAAATATCAAGATAAGCTCGTAAGAATTTGGCAGATATCAAAGAATGCATTGAAATTTTTAGAATCAAAATGTGAGATAAAAACATTTCAGGGCAAATATCAATTAGAAACCGATGTCTCCCGCTCCGAGCAGAAGGGGTAGGGCTTCAGCGGAGGAGCGAAATGGTGTGGGGAGGTGGATGCCTCGCTCGGAGTTGCAGGGAAGGCCGTTTGCACGACGAGTTATGACTGGCTCGTACTAGAGACGCTAAAAGGAATAATCGCATGTGAGCGGGTATGTCTTTGGACAACACAAGCGAATGTTCACGGCGAGGTGGTTGGCAAAGGAAGACGAAAGGTTTAAAGAATCGTAAGAGCATATTGAGACCGACTGAGCCAAGGTTGGGGCTTGAAGGAGGCGAGCGGAGGAGAAATTTCAATGAGAGAAATAAATAAAGAAATAGCCAAAAGGATAGCAATCATTTTACTGATTGGTGTCATTCCAATTTCAATTATTTTATATTCATCATTGTATGAAGCTTGGACAGATCTATTTATTATCTTAATAGTTTTAGTAATAATATTCATTGTTCTATTTACATTCTCTACTGGGACTGGGAGATGGGAGCAGATAGTAATTGATAGACAGATTGAAGAAGTGATTTCTACGATAGAAACCTATCTCATAAATAATAAAATAAAATATCAACTAACTGAAAAAATGAAAGATTATTATTTTGATCCGGGTAAATATAGATTTGAACTCATTGAGATAAGGACTAACTTGTATATAGCCAAGGAATCACAGCCTAATCCTGATTATACCAGGATATGGATTTCAAAAAAGAGTTCTGATTCAATACCTGAATTAAATGAAATCACATCATATCTAAGCGGTAGATTCAATGTATATACTCTCGCAGACTATCTGAGTAGTGGATCTACTAAAATATAAGGAAATTTCTCCGTAGCAAGCCTCCCGCCTCGAGCAGGTAGGGGAGTACCAATAGTACCAGGTCCATTTTCGGATTTCGAAGAAATTTGAAAATTCAGATGGCGAGCAAAGCGAGACATCAGAAGCGCAGGAGCGAAAGGTTAGAGGGCGGAGAAAGAAGCCCCGCTTTTTTGTAGGACGAGGGTCCGTTAAGCAAAAAAGTTACTCCCTCAACGATAAAACCAAATAGGGAGTAATCCTTAGCGATTGATGGTGATAGACAATAGAGCGAAGAACGGGGTCTTCACTTAAGGAGGGAGGGTGTTGACGATTTTGATGTAAACTTTTTATAGCATAAACTATAAATAATATAACTTCTATATGCTCTATAGGTGTTATAGATGACAACGACAACTGTAGCTGTAACGCATGAAACTAAGGAGTTACTGCGACAATTAGGAGAGAAGGGTGAGAGTTATGATGAGGTAATTAATAAATTAATTAAAGAAGCTAGCTGGAAGAAGCTAGATGCTAGATGGAACAAGATTCTTGAAGAAGATGAATTTATTCCATTGGACGAATTATAATGTACAAAGTTCTAGTTTCAAGAACTTTTCAAAAGATATTTAATTCTCTCAATAAAAGCGTACAAAAACGGATAAAAGCAGGTTTAAAAGAATTAGAAAAAGATCCAATAAAAGCTCGCCCGAATGCAGATATATCACCTTTAAGTGGAACTAAACCTCAAAAACACCGTCTTAGAGTTGGAGAATATCGAATTATTTATCTAATTGAGAAAAAAACTGTAAGAGTAATTGAAGTTTTTAAACGAGGTCGAGGATATAGAAAATAATTTTCAATAAAGTCAACACCCGACCGACTTCGATGCGAGGACAATGACCCATTGACGCAAGCATCTGTGGAAGCTCCTCTTCGGAGTGAGCCAACGGGGCGAGCGGAGAAGTTGCGACGAGAGTCAACATTGATATACTCGATGATGTATAATCATAGGACTAGGAGCAATCGGTACACTGAAGGAGTGGCGCAAACCGTTTAAGTATGGAAATACATTAAAGGTTTGTAGGGCTGGGGCTTAAAGGCGAGGCGAAGGCGATTTATATTGGAAGGTAGGGGGCACGAATATTCCCAAACGAAAAAGATACGTATATAAGAAAAATAATTTGCTAATTCTCTTATTTATTCTCGAAGTGTTTTTTATAGCTTTAATATATTCAACTTTATTTTCGATATTATTAAATATGGATGCGATTTGTATATTAATTATAGGATTTGGTAGAATATTTACCTTCTACCATTTATTTACCAGTATTATGATCTTTTCAGATGCTAAAAAAATTAATGCAGGTAATGCACCACCAAGGCGTAAACATTCCCGTGTTGTAGCATGGTCACCTCAATTATGGGGAATCTTAGCATTTATAATACCAATAATAATTTTTGCTTTGTATCTATATAAACGTGAAGAGATTTATAAAGTTAATATGCCAGTATAATGTTTATAATAATGAGGAATTAAGTGCCCCCACCGATACTTCTTAGAGCCTTCGCCCGCCTCGAGCAGGTAGGGGCCAACCAACTGTATCAGGTCCAGCGCAGAGGCGAAAGGCTAGAGGGTGGAAAGTGAAGCCTCGCCTGGAGGTAGGACGAGGGTCCGTTAAGCCGGAAGGTTACTTCCACAACAATAGTATTTATTAGGAAGTAATCCTTAGCGGTTACGGGTGAAAACAAGTAGAGCGAAGAACGAGGTCGTCACTTAGAAATGGTATATCACGCTGTAGCTGAATGCCATTCCGAGGCCTGCGTTCGTTTGATAGTAAAAGGAGGGGATTGTCGTTTCTAATTTTTCTATTTCCCAGGATCAATAACCCTGATCTCATCACTATATCCCCCAAACGAGGTCCCATCTGTCAACTCACCAGTAACCTTCAGATTGTAAGTTCCAATAGAAAGCATATCCTCAACATCGCTTCTGTCGAATTTGACCATAAGCGTGTCGCTTTGAATGTCACCCCATTCAGCTGGGATTGTGTCTTCAAGAAGAATAGTGCTGATGTCTATGTTGTTGACATCGTAAGGGTCATTTAGATTGATATAGCAGGTTATCCATCTGCCTTTGGATTTTAGGTTGAGAGTGTTGGGGTCGATGTTAATCATTGATGAAAGGACTTTTGGAAGGACTGTCACATTGAAGAGATTGCTTTCCAGGCTCATATCATCTGAATTGTTGGGAATCCAGTCCTCGCCCGAGTTCAGGGCTCTGACCTTGAACGATAGGCTACCGATCCAATTCGGTTGGTTTTGAATGAAGGAGAATAATGGTCCGTTCCCACCTGAGGCTTCCAGTATCAATGGGTTCTCCTCATATGAGACCTCGTACCTTAGGTCTGTTGCATTGTCAATCTCGGCAAAAATCCCGTCAAGAACCTTCCATGCACCATGGGGATTGTAGCCCCTTCCCACGGATCTGATTATGCCCTTGTGGTCGACGATGTAGCTCCTACCAAAAGGTAAGCCGACATCGTATTGTTTGAGGGTACGATTGGTAATATTCCCGACCTCGTCGAATATCATGCCTCCAGGAATCCTCGTCTTCTCCATGAGATGCATCATTGTGCCATTGTTCTCCATCTTACTCATGAGATAGACATCGAAATCGTCGCGATGCTGATATCTCTGATAGAAGTCATATCCAATGGATGTGAAGGCTGGAGGACATGCTGGGCACCAAGAACCAACTATCACATAGAGAGTTACTTTTCCAGTGGTTCCTGATGTGAAGTGGCCAGACACGTTCAGTAGATCGATCCCACTGGTGACGTTGTCCTCCTCCATGGTCAGGTCGGGGAGCGGTGTCTCCAATACAGGTACCCTCTCGCCGACTCGGTCTGACACGTTAATGTTGGTGAAGGTCCATTCTGGGGTAGGTCCGCTGAAGTCACCCTGACCCGAGTCAAGAGTGAAGTTGTACATCGGCTCTCCGATATCGACATATCTTGTCCTACCATAGGCCATGAACCTGATGGGATTCTCGTCGGGATCATTCGTCTGGATGGTTATATTGGCTCTGGTATCGTTCCCTCGTCCGTCGTGGGTGATGGTCAACCAAGCAAAGTCACCTGGTGGGACCCATCCCTTTGAAAGGGTGGCCTGGAATTTACCCTTGGACTCTATCTGGGGTTGGTGTAATTTCAGGTTGGCCGTGCCCTGGTTCTCTATCTTTATGGATTCAGACCGTCCGTCGACACCGAAGTTGACCATCTGCTTGCCGAAGAGGACATCAGGTTGGTTGTCTGACGGGTTATCCATGAGCTCGTACACATCTACCTGGTCCCAGGAGGCAGAGACTACCTGCTTTCCCACAACTAGTATGTCCTGGGCTATTCGCCCCATGAGTGCCTTGTCTCCGGCCCTCCTTATCATCCTCTCGGAGGCAAGGATATCAAAGCCGCCAGCACCGTCGGGACGTATGACATGTATCCATGACCGGGCTGCCACGGCAATGTCCTCCTGGGCCATTCGTGCCAAGGCTTGGGACGATCCATTGATCATGGTGACTGTCCTCTGATCGAATGCGTCTCTCTTGTAGACGGCTATGCCCTGACCACCACAGGCTCCATACACGTAGTCTCCAACGGCCACGACGTCCATCATGTTGCCTGGGCTTGTGGTCGGGTCTTCAGACCATGTTATGGAAGGATTGGCCTTGTTCGATATGTCCACCACCTTAAGACCGCCCCGACCGTCAGCCACGTAAAGTGTGTTACCAGCCGGGAAGACGGCCCAGGCATCAGTGAAGCCGGTCGTGATGTTCCCGACGACCGTTGGACTTGCGGGATTAGCGGACAGGTCGTAGATCTCGATGCCGTCCGCATGGTGGGCGGCATATAGATAATCGCCGTCTATTGCCAAACCCTCGGAAAAACGACGGTTCTGTATTATCCGGCCTTGGTATTTGAGATTGGTCCCTCTCGTTGACAGGATATAGATGCCGACGTACCTGGCATTAATGTATATATACTTGGTTCCACCGCCAGCGTCATAAGTCACCGATCCGTAGAAACTTGGGGAATAATTTTCTGATTCGGGAGGAACTGGAGCATCATCCCGGTTGGTCGTAATGTTGAATTTGGGCTTGAAATGTGAGATGTACGTGGTAAGATAGGACGAGTTGGCAAGGCTCCAGTCCACAAAGTAGGCGCCAAGATAACCTGTGACCAAGAGCTCCCCATTGACCATCTCAAGGCCCAGTAGGTGATCGGGACCTTTTGGCTGGTGCTCGTACCTTCCCTTGTAGCTCAGATGATATGTGGCCATGGACTCAAGAGGTAGCCCAGGCTCGGCGGGAACGGTCGGTACCATTGTCGCAAGTTCGACAATTGTCATGTTAAGTACAAGTACAATAAGAACAAATGTAAATCTTCTCATATCTTACTCCCTCCTTGTATTGGCCCCTCGAGAACGCACGTGTTGGTTCCCTTCCAAAGCCAGACATACATGGAGTTTGCGATATTTATAATTTTCTCGCATATTATTCAATATATGCTTTAGACAATTCCCTCCTTAAAAAGCGTGCCGAGCATAAGGGGGACGGCTTCGTTTTCGAATTTTGAAGAAATTTGAAAACTAAGATGGGCGAACGAAGTGAGCACATCGGAGGCGTAGGCACGCAACCGGTGTGGGGAGGAAGAAGGTAAGAGCAAAGGACGCAGGCCTCCGTGGAAGCTCCGCCCCCAAGTGAGGGTTCAGGCCCGAGCATGGGGGTTGTGAGGCTGAAGGCCGAGCAATCATTAGCGACTGCAATAATAATGTAGCTAAGCGACGACGGAGTGGCAAAACCTTTATGTCCGTAGGACAATAATGGTTTTAGGGATGGGGCTTAAGGCGAGGGGGCAATTTAAACAAAAGGAGATTGGCTTTTAATAATTTAATGCAAAAGTATATAATGTATGAATTTCATATATTCATACGTTGAGTTGATATTATGGAAGTAATAGAAGAGATAGTAAAAGTTGGTGAACGAGGCCAGATCGTTATACCGTCTAAAATTAGGAAGAAAGAGAATATCAACTCAAATTCATATGTTAGAGTAATAGATGTTGATGGTCGGATTGTGATAGATAAGGTAGCAACCAAACCCATAGAAAAGATTATAGAATCACTGGTATCTCTCGGTCTTACAGAATCAGATTGGAAAGAGATTCAAAAAGAACGGGAAGATGAAAGATGAGATATTGTTTAGATACTTGGTTCTTTATAAAATTGAGTGAAAGCGATCCGAAAGCAATTAAATTGATCAAGGATACAAAGAAGAATAGTTTTGTTATACCATCTGTCACAATTCTTGAGTTGACTCGAAGTGCAATTAGGAAAGGAAAACTCAAGGATTTAGATGATTTAATTTCTTCTTTGATGAAAGGAAAAAATATAAAGATTGTTGACTGTGATGTTAAAATTGCTAAGAAAGCTGGAGAGATATCTACATCTTATAATATACCTAGTATTGATTCAATAATTGCATCAACATATATAATACATAATTGCAATAAATTATTATCTGAGGATTCTCATTTTAATAAACTCCAAAAAAATAAATTAATTAAGAAACAAAGTTGGTGATTAATCTTAATTATGAATTTTCCGATTCGAGCAGGTGTTGGGGATGGAGCCAGCGCAGAATCGAAATGGGAAGGGGAGGTTAAGGTATAAAGCCAAACTCCGAAAAGCAATTAAATAGCCCCCTCGCCTTCGATGCGAAGACAATGTCCCATTGACGCTAGCATCTGTGGAAGCTCCCTATCGGAGCTAGCCGACGAGGCGAGCGGAGATGTTGCGACGACAGTAAGAGTTATATTTCCAGCAAAATATATCGAGGACAAGAAGCAACCGGCCCGCTGGGGGAGTGGCGCGAACCGTTTAAGTATGGAAACACATTAAAGGTTTGTAGGGATGGGGTTTAAAGGCGACTCCCGAAAATAAGCGAGGCTGGAGGCACGAACTTTAGATAATTGAACCGAAATATTTATATCTAAACATACATATATGTTTAAACGGTGATTCATTGGTAACTAAAACAATTACTATCACGAAATCTGCATATGAAGCATTAATAAGGGAAAAAAGAGAGCGTGAAAGTTTTTCGAACTTAGCACTTAGGTTGACAAGTAAACATGGAACATTGAAGGAATGTTTAGGTTTATGGAAACTATCTCAAAAAGAGCGGAAAATATTCGAAGATATTAAGAAATCCTGGGAAGACAGCGACGATGAACTGAAAAGAAGGTTGGGTAGCTAATGAGATGTGTAGATACTGATTTCTTAATCGATGTTTTAAACGATGTACCGAAAGTTCGAAAGTTAGTTAACGAACTTGATGAAAATAAAGAATATTTCACGACCTCCATCTCTTTTTTTGAACTATTAGCTGGTGCTAATCAATTAAGTAAAAAGAAATTAGAAGCTGCTCAACTTCTTTTATCGAGATTTCATATATTCGAGTTTAACAGATTCGCAGCTGATGAAGCAGCTAGGATCTATGCAGATTTAAGGATAAAAGGAAAAGAAATACCAATGAGAGACGCTATGATAGCAGGAATAGCAAAAGTAAATGGTTGCTCACTGATAACAAGGGATACCAATCATTTCAAAAGAGTTACTGCATTAAAAGTAATATCTTGGTAACATTTTTAATCTATAAGTGCCGAGTAGAAGGGGGATGGCTTCAGCACAGGCACGCAATGGTGTGGTGGAGGGTTTGGGGAGAATAAGCTAAGTGCCTCCATTCGTTATTAACAATAGGGAGTCGTCTTAGTTGCGAGGACAATTTTCAATTGACGCAAGCAACTGTGGAAGCTCTGCTCAGAGTGAGGGTTACGACCCGAACGAGGAGTTGCGAGGATGAAATCCGAGCAATTCTTAGCGGTTGATAGCAATAATCAACAAAGCGCAGAACGGAGTGGCAAAACCTTTATGTTCGTAGGACAATAATGGTTTTAGGGGCGAACGAGCAGGCGTAGAGAATGATAGTGAAATAAGCCAGCGCAATGAGCGGACGGGGCTTGAAGGCGAGGAAGTAAGTGATAACAAATTCCTCGCCTTAGCTGCGAAACGCTTTCTAGCGACGCAAGCAACTGTGGAAGCTCTGCTTCGGAGTGAGGTTACGACCGAGCGGAGATGTTGCGAGGCCGAAGGCTGAGCAACCGTGAGTGGTTGTTAGCAATAAACAACAAAACGAAGGAGGGCAGTGGCAAAACTTTTATGTCCGAAGGACAATAATGGTTTTAGGGATGGGGCTTAACGGCAACATTGGGCACGATAATAATTTGGGAAGGGGTAATATGTCAAAAATAACATTTGAAGAAGCAATCAAAGGCGCTTGTATATGTGCAGAAAACGGATATAAATTAGCAGAGGACGCTAGGAGATTATATAGCAAAAGACGTTATTCAACAGCAACTGCTATAGCAATATCATCATTAGAAGAACTTGGAAAAGTTTACTTACTATTGTTAGCAGCAGTATGGATTAATAATGGACAAAAAATTGAGTGGGGTACTTTTTGGAAAACTTGGAGAAATCATAAAAGGAAACAATATACAGCAAGTTTTGCAGATCTAAGTTTATTTGGTAAAGATGCTATTGACCTTGCAATAAGAACTATAATATTTGAAGACCTAAATATAATTAGAGAGCAAAGCCTTTATGTAGATTTTAAAGATACCAATTGGAAAACTCCAAAAGATACCCCAAGAAAATGGACGGTAGAAGTTCTTGAAGCTGCCGAATCATTAGCCTTTGAATTTAAGAGGGAATTTAATCTTAGAAGATATCATTTAGTTTTAAAAGAAATAAAAGAAGTTAAAATTCCTATTACGCAAGAAAAATTAAATCGAAATCCACTGTTTGCGAATTTACTAGAGGGAATTAATGAAATTGAAAAAAAGATCAATAATATTAACATAAAAGCTAGTAACTACCCGATTAGATATGGAAGTTAAAATTTTACATATTAATTGTAACAAAGTGCCCAATGTTGCCCACTCTGAGCAGGTAGGGGAGTACCGATAGTATAGGGTCCAGCGCAGGAGTGAAAGGCTAGAGGGGAGGAGGAGATGCCTCGCTTTTTGGTAGGCTGAGGAGCCGTGAAGCCAAAAAGTTACGACTATGATATGGAAAAGACGATAAAGGAGTAATTCTATGTGAGCGGAGACGTCTATAAACGACGCAGCGAATGTTTAGGACGAGGTCATCACTTGAAGGTGAGGAGCGATTATTATGGAACCAAAGAATAAATCACAAAAGTGTTCTTATTGTGGCGGTGAACTTGATTATGGATCTCTTGTTACATCTGGAAGCTTTGCAGTTGGAGCATTCACTGGATCGAGCATATTATATCGTTCTTCAAATAAGATGCTTTCAGGTGAACAAGTTCTATGTGGAACTTGCTTAGATTGTGGCCATATTGAACTATATTTAAATCCAAAACAACTTAAATCAACGCTAAAGAAATAATAATCTATTAAATTGGGGCTCCTCGCTCGCTCCGAGCAGGGAGGGGAGAACCAATATTACCAGGTCCATTTTCGGATTTCGAAGAAATTTGAAAATTCAGATGGCGAGCGAAGCGAGACATCAGAAGCGCAGAGGCGAAAGGTTAGAGGGTGGAAAGTGAAGCCTCGCCCGGAGGTAGGACGAGGGTCCGTTAAGTTGGGAATTTATGACTTCCAGCATTTATTAGGGGAATAAATTAACAACTAAGTGCTCCTGAAGGGAGCACGAAGCCGGAGGGTTGCTTCCGGACCAATAGCATTTATTAGGAAGCAATCCTTAGCGGTTACAGGTGAAAACCGGTAGAGCGAAGAACGAGGTCGTCACTTAAGGGAACGAAGGGTGAAAAGATGGAAGATGAACTTAATGGAAGAAATATTAATTATTTTGATGCTTTAGTCTATATTGACATTTTCCTTTGGTTCATTTTTTTATACCTAACTTTTTTCCTAAACACCTCTAATAAAAATGTGATATGGACGATTCGAATTATTTTAATAATCTTATTTATCATTCCTATTATCATAATCTTGCGTCGAATTAATGAACCGAAAGAGATATGATAACTATGCACCCGAGTTCCCCGTCGGCGAACTTGAAGGGGTAGGGCTTCGGTGAGCCAGCGAAACGGTGTGAGGGAGGTGGATGCCTCGCCCGGAGTTGCAGGGAAGGCCGTTTGCACGACGGGTTGGAGGTGGCACCTGTCAAAGACGGAAAAACCTCCAATCGCATGTGAGTGAGTAAACCCTCTGGGTGACGGCAGCGAATGTTCACGGCGAGGTGGTTGGCGAGGGAGTGAAGGTAGGTTTTATATTATATCAAACAAATACCGAAAACGACTGAGCCAAGGTTGGGGCTTAAGAGCCCGAAGGGTCCGAGGAAAGGCCATCCTTATTGGGGTGAGCAAAAGTGGATGAATCTAATGAAAAAATTATTTACCGTTGTTATAACAATGTTTGGCTTTCAAAATTCATTGGATTTTTGTTGATTTTCCTTTCCATATTAATTATCTCCTTAGCCCTAATTCCTGGCACCAACTTTCGGGGATCAGAACTTATTTCGAGATTATTATATTTAGTAGTAGGTCCAATAGTATTACTTGTAGCAATTTTGGAATTATATGTTGCTTTTAAAAGGAAACCCATAATTTTTTATCAAAATGATCTTGAAATACCAGATGGTTTTTTTAGCGATAAGCGGAAAAAAATAGATTATAAGGATATAATTGAAATTTTACCCAATGATTATAAAAATAAGAGTTTAGGAATACCTGGGATTGCGGCTATCTGTTTGATTACCAAATACAATGAACGAATTCTTTTAGAAAAAGGAGAGCTTGGGAAAAGAGGCAAGCATCTTCTTTTTGATATTGCTAAAAAGAACAGGATATATATTAATAAGGATGAAATATCTGGTAGAAGAGTTAGATATATCTTACCACCTAATAAGGTGGTTTACAGAAAAGATACATTAGAATTGGTTCTCCCCTATCGAAAGTATGAATTCCGTTGGAAAGAAATATCAAATGTGGATCGGGGGAATATTTATCTTACTGATGGGAGAACATTTCCTTTTCTAGCATTCAGTAATAACAGAGGATATCATAAAAAAATCCAGAAGGAAATTAAAAGCAGAATAGAAGAATAATCTAATTAAATGGCCTCTCCGAGGACGCCCCGAGCAGGTAGGGTAGGGCCGGCGCAGGGGCGCAAGGTTAGGGGAGGGATGATGCCCCGCTCCGAGGTAGGGCATGGGTCCGTAACCGAGGAGTTGCGACTAAATAATCGAAAAGACGATAAGGGAGCAATCCCATGTGAGCGTGTCAATAATAGTGACGGAAGCGAACGTTCAGGACGGGGTTCGTCACTTGAAGGCGAACGGAGGAATGCCCAAATAAGCAATAATAATAAAGGGATGCCTCGATTAAGGGCTAAAATAATTGCGATGGCTTTATATAGGCTAAAATACTATCTAATATCAGGTGACGCAATATGCCCAATCACAAGTATATAATAAAGGTAGATGATAATGTGATATGGGAAGGTTTAGACCTCCAAAGTAAATTCCAGGAGATAATGAATAAGTTTCCTAATAGGAAAATATCTGTGTCCTGGGTGCCTACAAAGGAGGATATTCTAATTGTCTAATAGTCATAAATATAAAGAGCGTCACAGCAAGATATTGGGAATTATAAAAAGACCATTAATAGATATTGAAATTTTCTCTCCAATAGGTAACAAATGGTTTATAATTGAGAATGTTCTCGTTGATACAGGGGCTGATTTATCGGTATTGCCATACTCCCAAGGATCAATGTTTATTGAGAATATAGAGAGTGGAATGAGAACTGATGTAAGTGGCATTGTACCTTATGCCAGATTAGTAGTTTATCTGCATAACCTAAAAATGAGAGTAGGTGGTCATGAATTAGAAGCGCCTGTTTTGATCGCAGAGAGCGATGATGTTCCACCAATATTAGGTAGAGTAAAAGCTATCGATCAATTTCTCGCTGAGTTTGACAAAGGAGAAGAACTACGATTGAAGTAAAATTGAAGGGGCATACGACTTTCAGCACCGCTCCGAGCAGAAGGCGTTTGTGGGTTCAGCGGAGGAGCGGAAGGGTGTGGCAAACAGAGCATTTCGTAGTTCGCCTTTCGATGCGAGGACAATGTCCCATTGACGCAAGCATCTGTGGAAGCTCCGCTTCGGAGCGAGGTTACGACCGAGCGGAGAAGTTGCGACCAAAGGGAGAAATCATTAGCGACTACCAGTGTACACATGGCATAGCGCACGACGGAGTGGCAAAACCTTTATCCTCGTAGAGAGATAATGGTTTTAGGGATGGGGCTTAAAGGCGAAGGGTGGATTTACGAAAATATTAGCGAAAGTATTAAATATATATGGAATATATATGACATTAACATGGTGTTAATATGGTGAAAGCTATAATAGATATCGATAATCGCACTAATCAAGTACTCAACATTGTAAAAGCACAGTACGGTCTTAAAGATAAATCCGAAGCAATTGAAAAAGTAGTAGATATCTACGAAGAAGAAGTGATGGAACCTGAACTAAGACCTGAATATATCGATAAAATCAAGAAAATCCGCAAGGAAAAGAGTATTAAAGTGAAATCTTTCGAAGATCGATATGGATTGAATTAAATGTACAATCTTGAAATCAAGCCTTCAGCGGATAAGATATTTAAGAAGTTAGCTAAAAAAGATAAAGAACAATTAAGACGGATTGGAAAAAAGATAAAACAAATTTTAAAAGATCCATATCATTTTAAACCACTTAAATTCCCATTAGATGGTCTTAGAAGAGCTCATATAGGATCCTTTGTAATTGTTTATGAAATTGATGAAGAAAGTAAGACCGTAACTATTTTTGATTATGATCATCATGATAATATCTATTAAAAGTAAATCCACCCAAGCCCGCTCCGAGCAGGTAGGGGAGTACCGATTGCACAGGGTCCAGCGCAGGAGCGAAAGGTTAGAGGGTGGAAGGTGATGCCTCGCCCGGAGGTAGGAGGTTGGCTCCGTTAAGCCGGAGGGTTGCTTCTGGACCAATAGCATTTATTAGGAAGTAATCCTTAGCGGTTGTTGGTGATTACCCAACAGAGCGAAGAACGAGGTCGTCACTTAACGGAGGCGAGCGAAGTAGCATTTTTAGACCGAAAAGTATATATTAGGCATAAGCATATATGCCTTATTGATAGTATGCGAACTACAATTGAGATTAGAGACGATATATATCAAAAGATTGTTAGAGAATATGGTAAACGTAGAATATCAGTTACAATAAATGATATATTATCTAAGCATTTTTCAAGAAAACGCAAGAACATGTTTGGAGCGGATCCTTGGTTAAAACAAACAGATTTAAGCGATCTTAGGGATGAGCATGACCGTAACATTTGATTCAAGTGCTTGGATTGAGTATTTCTCGGGATCAGATCTGGGACAAATAGTCAAAGAATATATTGATAATCAAGAGACAATATATACTCCAAGCATTGCATTATTAGAAATTAAAAATAAATATCAAAGAGAGAATAGAAAATGGAAAAGTAGAATTGATTTTATTTATGAACAATCTTCAATAATTGATTTAGACCCAAAAATCGCATTGTTTGGAGCAGATATGAAAAGAGAACATGGTCTTTATAGCATTGATGCAATCATTTATGCTTCCGCACGTTCAATGAAATCTAAATTATTAACAAAAGACAAACATTTTAAAGGTCTAAAAAACGTAATTATTTTGGAATAATGCTACGAAGCGAGCCTCCCGCCCTGAGCAGGTAGGGGCTCACCAATAGTACCAGGTCCATTTTCGGATTTCGAAGAAATTTGAAAATTTAGATGGCGAGCGAAGCGAGACATCAAAAGCGCAGAGGCGAAAGGCTAGAGGGTGGAAAGTGAAGCCTCGCCCGGAGGTAGGACGAGGGTCCGTTAAGTTGGGAATTTATGATTCCCAGCACCTTTCACTGGAATAAATTAACAACTGAGTGCTCCTAAAAGGAGCACGGAG
>CP070751.1:1204822-1223202 GCA_020348445.1 Thermoplasmata archaeon | reverse complement strand
TTCTTATCACAAGAAACAACATTACTGCCACAGCCGATGGGATAAATCTATATATGGTCAGTACCGCCTACAATATGTATAATGATTCCTCGGTTGATATCGGTGATTACTACTTTGATTCGAACATTATAAATGCAGGAAGGTACGGTATCTATTTTGAGACAGATGTTTTCGGAAGTTACTTGTACGACAATGCCCAGGTAACTTCTGGGGACATTATTATTACTAACAACAATGTCAACTCATCAAATCATGGTATCTATCTGTTGAGAACCTTTTGCGGAGAGGTCATGTATGGCCTTTCAACTACATCATTTGGGAATGTCATTATTGATAATAACGACCTCTTCAGCGGTGGCAATGGAATATATCTCTATATGAATCATGACGGCATCTTCATGTTGAACGACGCCTGCATGACAATGGGTTATTTTAACATGAATTCCAACAACATAACTTCCCAACTTGATGGAATATATATCTCTATAGCGGATATGGTAAATGCATTGTACAACAATACCTTGTTTTCCTTGGGAGATTTTACAATCAGTTACAATACTATCAACTCGACAACATCCGCCGGTATTAGCTTTCGGCTCATGGATATTGCAAAAGACATGGCGGGAAATGCAACCGCCACATTCGGTAATTTCCTATTTATAAATAACAACATCACGGCCTTTGACGACGGTATATTGCTCGTAGTGGACGATATCGGCTTTAATATGCGCGACAGTGCTGTTTTGACCATGAAAGACTTCATTCTGAATGATAATATACTTGAATGTGGTCCTAGCAGTGATGTAATCGACTCAGTTTTTACTAACATAGGAGGTAGTACGCAAGGGGACTCCTTTATTACGCTTGGGAACTGGAATATCGAAGACAATACGATATTATCTGGTTATTATGGTATCCATGTTTGGTCCGAGAACTGGGGCTATGATATGGCGGATAATTCAAACTTGATGTACGGTAACTTTTTCATAATCAATAATGTTGTAAATGTCACTGGCAACAGAGGTATTGGCATCGATTTTATGAAAAACGGCTTGAACATGGCCGACTCCTCAAGTGTTACCGGTGGAAATATGTCAATTATAAATAATATAGTGTCAAGCCGTGATCAATTTGGTCTCCTTCTCTGGTATGATCAAATAGGTTACAATTTATACAATTTTTCGTATGTATCAACGGGTTGGATCGATATCTCTTATAACAACTTCTCCTCGATTAACAATTACGGTGCTTATCTTTCGATGTACCGTTTGGGATATAATATGGACGGTAATAGCCAGGCGTACATTGGCGGTATCATGTTCACCAATAACAATGTCTGGTCAGATACCATGGATGCTCTGCACTTTTATCAGTTTTATCAGATCGCCTATCAGATGTACAATGATTCCTATGTCCAGATAGGCAATGTCCTTGTGAACGATAATTATTTTAATGCAAGTGGGACCGGGGATGGAATTGAACTTTTTCAGTGGACTCAAAATGCTTACGAAATGTCCCACAATGCCAGCGCGAATTTCGGCAATTTCGAGTTCAACCACAATACAATCACCGCAGGCGACGGGGGCATCATAATGAGTAACATGGGGTATTGGGGCAATTATCTCAGGGGAGATAATCAAGTTACATTTGGACACTTTTTCCTAAATGACAACATAATAAACAACTCGAATGGCTATGGTATAGACTTTGGCGACTGGTATGATATGGGGAAACAAATCTACGGCCAATCAGTATTTACTATGGGAGACTTTGAAATTGCAGGGAATAGCATAAGCACAATTGGTTTTTATGGTATCTATATATACATGGATTCATGGGCCTGGAGAGTGTATGATAATGCAGAAGTCCACTTTGGTAATTTCCTGTTCAGTGACAATATAGTTAATTCCACAGGTCACGGTATTAACATCAATGCCATCCTATACTGGGGCTCTGATGTCCATAACAATTCATTAGCGACCTTTGGAAATATCGAGGTCAACCGCAACGAGATAATCGCCGGATCCATTCCCAGTGGCTTTTATAAAGGTATCTATTTCCTCTTCTATGAGAACGGTTACGAGATGTTTGGGAACTCCTCAGTTAATTTGGGCCACATCCAATTAAATGATAATAACATCACCTGTGATGATTCTCACGGTATCTATATCAATGCCTACGAATTGGCCTACACTATGACAGGAACCGCAAGCGCAACCTTTGGGGATTTATCGGTTTCAAACAACATCATCGAATCACAAAATCAGGGTATCTATTGCCAGTTTGAGTACGCAGGTTACGATATGCATGATATGTCCACATTCGAAATGGGAAGTATAATTGTATTGAACAATACGATAACTTCCGGTCAGGATCCTGCTTCTGTGGACAGTTACGGAATTCTCTTCCTAACCCAATATGTCGGTTACGAGATGTATAATGAATCACAGGCCATTGTGGGGCCCATACTGGTTAACGACAATACTGTAACAGTAATCTTTGGAACCGGAACCCATGCAAATGGTATTCATATAAACTGGATATCCAACTATGGTGCAAATATGTATGACACCGCAACGTTCACAATGAACGGGAACATAGAGGTCTGCAGAAATACAGTAAACACCACCGATGGGGATGAAGGAATATTCTGTGATATCTACAATTTGGGTAATTATTTGTATGGCGAAAACACGGCCTCATATGGTAACTTCCTATTCAATGATAACACCATCATTGAAGCTTACAATGATGGGATGCGCATTGAAATAGGCGAGATCGGTTATTATACCTTGGGTAATTCATCCGTCACCATGGGTAGTATCCAGCTGAACGATAATGATGTGTTACTTTTCAATGGAGGTTATTATGCTGGTATCGAATTATATTTGGATAAGCTAGGTTCGAGCATGTATGACGGCTCCATTTTCAATATGGGACATGTTCAAATGAATGACAACATCATATACTGTGTGAACGGGCTTGGTTTTGAGGTTTCAGCCTACTGGTTGGGTTATCAGATGTACAACGGCTCCAGTGCTCACTTCGGGGATTTCGAGTTCCTCCGTAACAATATCACATCAAAGGATTGGGGGATACGCTTTGCGTCCTTCCATGACTTAGCGGCAGATCTGCACAATGATTCCATGGTGTTCTTTGGGAACTTCTTGATAAACAACAACGTAATAAATACCACGGATCTTGGTTCCGACGGTATCAGTTTCGATCAACCCCGATATGTGGGATACCAGATGTACGACCAGAGCCATGCAGAGCTAGGGTACTTCGAATTCAACGGCAATGAGATCATTGTTGGTTCTTTGGCAGATGGAATCGATTTCCAACCATACAACTGGGCATATTACATGTACGATAGTGCAACCTTCACCATTGGCGACTTCAGCTTCATAGGCAACACAATCACCGCCGGTAATAATGGAATATACTTTCAGCCAACGTATTTTGGTTCATACATGTATGGCAATTCAAGTGCACATTTTGGCAAGAACGAGATAATGCACAACACACTGAACTCAACAGGAGGGAGTGGCATAGAGTCATGGTGGTGGGAGAACTTCGGTAGTCACATATACGACTATTCTTACTTCGAGGTGGGCAGCTGTTACATCATGTTCAACAATATCACATCCTGGTCCCCCACGCATTACGGGATCTATACTGGCCCCTATTATTCGGGGAATTATGTCTCTGACGAATCCCAGGCACATTTTGGAGATTACATAGTGTCAAATAACAACATTTTTTCCAATGGAAGTTATGGCATATACTTCTATTACGAGGGAATCGGATTCTATCTCGATGTTTTAGGCTTATCCGAATGCCGGGCAGTAGTTGAGGTTGGTGAGATAAGGTTGGAAAGCAACATTATCACTGTCCCCCAAGGTACTGGCATCTATTTCTATGGATACGATGTCGCCGAAGAGCTCATGGATTTCGCATCAGTGAACGCCACAGGTATATCTATCGCGAACAATACCATCACCGCATTTGACTATGGGATCTATTTTGGAATGGAATATTTCGGTTACAACTTATGGAATGAATCTCAGGCTAATATGGGTCCGGTTGTCATAGAGAAGAACAACATCACCTGCACAAACGGAACAGGGATCAAATGCTACATCATTGACAACGCCTACAATATCCATAATGATTCAAGGTTGTCCATTGAAGATATCCATTTAAAACAAAATACGATAACCGCGAGTATAACCGGAATCGACATCGTTTTGGACCGCTGCATTAACATAATGGACAACTCTACAGTGGTTTTCCCTGGCATGATGATTGTTGATAACTTGGTTGATTCTGCATTCAGTGCCTTCAACTATACAACTGTTGATACACCAAGGGGTGTGACAGGCACCCCGACCTTACTGGTGGGGGATGTCATCATCCAAGGAAACACATTCGACGGGGGACTCTTTGGCATGCTCTTCGAATGGCAGAATCCAGACCCAACTGTCCAACAGCCTGTGTTCCATATAAACGAATGCGATATCATCGGGGGATCTGCAGGCTCCAAAGGCCTGTTACTCTTCAATATAACCGATGTTTTTGCCACCCAATTAACCATAGATACTTTCGATTACGGAATATATTCCAACAATTCTGTTGTACACCATATGCTCAATGGTTCGATTGCTAACTGTGCAGTTTTGGACATCAGTCTTTACTCAGCCTCGTACCTCTTCATGATTAATTCCACATTTAATAATGCAAGTGTGTTCTTCGAGGACTACGATTCACTTCTTGAAGTTGCATGGTTCATGAACGTCCTAGTGCAGAGTCAGGTCGCCCTACCTGTTCCCGAAGCCATAGTTGCAGTTGCCGATGTGGATAAAACCGAGATATTCAATTCAACCGCTAACTCAGACGGACAGGCTTTCTTCATTATCTGCATGGAATATCAGGAGAATATTACCGGGATCATCAAGAACTTCAATGACTATACTGCAAATGCCACCAAATCAGGAGCCTTTGGAGTTGCGACTCCCAATCCTACAATGGACCATACACAACTCGTCATTATCACACTTATCGACAATATTCCTCCCACCATATTTTCAGACAATTCTGATACCTCAGGCACAACAGGTGATCCCTTTTATTTCGAGATCAATGCATCAGACAACATGGGAATCGTCAGCGTCCATGTCAATTACCGCCCTGAAGGCGTGGTAATGTACAAGAATCTAACAATGAATGGAACAGGCCCGTACTGGCTCTACGAAGACATGCTTTCTGACTATGTCGGATTAATAGAATATTACTTCACCGCAGTTGATTCAGGTGGATTCTGGGTGAACACCACACCAACAACCGTGCCTATCACAGATAACGATGCACCAACATTTGTATGGGTCTCTCAGCCAATGGGTGGAACTACCGGTGAATTCGTTTTGGTGAGCATCCAGGCAACAGACAATATCGGGATTACCTATTATAAGATCGATGTCGATGGCATGCTCTATGATCTTGATAAGGATGGTGATTACTACAACTTTACCATTGATATTCCGCCTGACAGCATTACAGACATCATCTATTCTATCATTCTCAATGATAGCGCGAACAACCCAAATACAATACCTGGTACCACAATCACGGTCACGGATAACGACGAGCCCACCTACACTTGGGTTTTACAACCCACTACCGGTTTGGCAGGAGGTACATTTACTGTTAGCCTGATAGGGACAGATAACATAGGAGTCACGAATTACACCATCACCATCAATGGAACAACCTTCGATATGGTAAAGGATGGTGATTACTATAATTATACCTTCAATATTCCGATTGAAAGTACGGAGGATATACCGTATAATGTCACATTCAAAGATAATGAGGGTAACTCCATTACCACTGAGGACACCGTATTAACAATAACCAGCACAGATGATGAAAAACCCACCTATACCTGGGTCTTACGGCCTACCACAGGTACAACGGGCGAACACGTGCTTATAAGTCTCCTGGCTACAGATAATACTGGCATCACATATTATAGGATCATTATAGATGGAGCTCTTCACGAAATGAGCCGGGATGGTGACTATTACAATTACACCCTCAATATTCCAAGTGACAGCACGGCCAGTATAACCTACAATATAACATTCAGTGATTGGTGGGGCAACGATAACATAACCGATGACACCACAATAACTGTCACGGACGATGATTCTCCCTCATACACCTGGGTCCTGCATCCCTCAACCGGCACGGCAGGAGAATCGGTTCTGGTAAGCCTCACGGCATTAGACAATATCGGAGTTACTTACTATAAAATCAATATCGATGGAACAACTTATGACATGATCAAAGATGGGGACTACTTCAACTATACGATCAATATTCCACCTGGAAGTTCCGCCAGCATCACATACGACGTTACATTCAAAGACGCTGCTGGTAATCCTATAACAACTGATGACACCGTGATAACTGTGACCCTTCCCACTGATAGCGAGCAGCCCGAGTTCGACTGGGTCCTACATCCAAATGCAGGAACAACTGGCGACTCCCTGCTTGTAAGCCTCCACGCAACAGATAATGTCGGTATAACTTACTACAAAATCAGCATCGATGGCACACTATATGATTTGGTCAAGGACGGCGATTACTACAACTACACCATCCACATACCCTCAGACAGCCTGGCAAGCATCACATACTTTGTTGTGTTCAATGACAGTGCCAACAACCCGAATACGGCAACATCAACCGTCATTACTGTTACTGATGACGATCCCGGAAGCATATCCAATCCAGCTTCCGATACATCCGGTGAGAAGGGGAAAGAATTCCGCTTCCAAATCGATGTCTCAGATAACATAGGTGTCTCAGAGGTTAAGGTATGGTACTGGTTCGGTGATGATGAGTCCAAGAAAAAGCCCCTGACCCTTGAAGAATCGGAAGGTACGTATTCAGGCTCAATCACCCCCGAAGAAAGCGGGACTCTGCATTACTACTTCGAGGTCACAGATACTGCAGGAAATCCCTTCATAAGTGATGATTATTCTGTTACCATAGGAACTGCTGAAAAAGAGGATGAAGAGGAGATGAATGTCCTGCCCTTCATTATCATAGTGGTGATCATAATCATCGTCATATTGCTCTTCCTGCTCACCAGAAAGAAAAAGGAAGCAGAGGAGATCCCAGAAGTGGAAGAAGGCCTTGCTGAAGGAGAAGAGGAAGTTGCAGGAGAAGAAGCTCCTGAAGAAATAGAGGAAATCGAAGAAAGCTATGGTGAAGAAGAGGTCGAAGAGGAACTGGTGGGAGAAGAAGGTTACGAGGAAATAGAGGAACCGCTAGAAGAGGAGGTCATAGAAGAGGAAGTCTATGACGAGGACCTAAGACCTGAAGAAGAAATAGTAACCGAGGAGCTTGATGATGAAGGCCCTACAGAACTCGATGATGAGCCTGAAGGTAAAACAGAAGAAATCGAGGATACAGAGAACAGGGAGCTCTAAGAGGTCTCTAATACCTCATAAACGCAGCCACTCCTCCCAGCTCACTAAAAAAGTTTCAAATCTATTTGCTTTAATCAAAGACTTTCATCAAAGGATTATTTTTGAGTCTTACCTTCATCTGTTTTATAAAATTATCCATGATGTAGTCCATGATAGGATTCAAATCTCCCTTCTGTCCCATTTCAAGGCCATCAAGATATTCATCCCTCTTTTTTACATTGAAATTGAATGAAGGGAAACCTGATCTGGTTATCATGAAATTAAAAATCTCCCTTCCCACCCTTCCATTACCATCGGTGAAAGGATGAATTGCTTCGAATCGCACATGAAATTCGCATGCAAGTTCCAATGGATGAATTTTACCCTTGTTCTTGTGATACCATTTAAGGAGTTTGTCAATCTCTTCCTCCACAAAGATAGCAGGCACAGGAGTGGTATCGCTTCCTAATATAGCCACTTCTATTCTCCGAAAGTTACCAAGGGTATATAGATCGATATCTTTCATAACAAGCTCATGAAGTTTTAGTATGAATTTCTTTGAGAGGTCACCTTTATATCCCTTCCGAAATCTCAGTACCTCCTCAAAGTTCCTAATTTCATATATTTCTCTTAGGGATCTTCCTTTAGGAGTTAAATGATTTTCCAAAATTCGTGTAACCTCAGAGAGCGTGCATGTGTTCCCTTCAGTTGAAGTGGTAGAATAAACATAACCGATATCAAAATCCCTCTCAAGTCTCTCTATTTCATTGGGATGCAAGTTTCTTTTAAATTTACGAAAGGTATAACGGATGGTCTCGAGTTGTGTAAGTTGTTTGGATGAAAGGATAGCAGACTTATATTCCAAGGCTGAAAAGGAGGCTTTCTTCTTGATAGTCTCATAACGGAACCAATCTCTATGTTTTTCCTTGGCATTTTCTATTTCAATCCTCTTCATTTTTTTGGTTCCCAGGTACTTTTGGATCTGGTGAACCTTCCCCCTGAACTTGAAGCTTTCGATTAGGTAATTGTAGGTTCTCCCTTTGATTTTCTTTATCTTATGATACACCATAATAGTAGTTAGGCCCTACTTTATTATAAATGTTTCGCTTTAAAGAAAAAGGGTAGGGCCTAATAATTTATTGGTCCTATTAACTAGAACCTCAAAAACGCAGCCACTCCTCCCAGCTCATCTAAAAATTCGTTGTCCTTTACGAACTCCAGGGTGGTTCCCAGGCTCTTTGCTGCCTCAACCAACTCCTCCACAAGATCTACATTAAATACTGGCTTTCCACAGCTTTCGCATGTCTCTGCAGAACCGGGTTTAAATATCTTGCATAACTCGCATTTCCAACCAACTGCCCTTTTTCCCATGTTTATGAGAAGCAGCTCTGCCCTTCCCTCTGTTACGGCAGCCAAAGTATCGTCTACTCCATAGGCCACGAGGCCGCCTTTTAGAATCTCGGCCCTTAGATTTGCCACCATCTCATTTTCCTCTTCCCTTTCTTTCTTAAAGAAATTTTCAAATGAATCTGAAAGAAGCTGCCCCTCTGGAACATCTATATCCTCATCGATTATACTTATGACCTTTTTTTGGGTCGGTTCAGGTAGGTACTCTGCAAACTCCTTCTTTGCAGAACCTGGACCTGCCAAGATGATCCTTCTCACATTCTCCTTCTCCAAAAAGCCCTCCAGGTACTCTGAGACCTCCTTGAAGAAATGATCTATTGCGCCCTTTCTGAGCCTTTGAAATCTCATCTGGGACCAGCCGCCTTTTTTGTGCTTGTTCATTATGTCCTTGTGCATCTTCTTTGTATCCTGGATCATTGCAGAAGATATCATGTAGAGTCTTGCATTGCTGTGGTCAAGAAGAACTATTGCCATGGATTCCCATTCCTCCTCCAACATGGCCAAGGGTCGAATGTAGGGTGAGGTATCAACTATGAGCTGGTTTTCCACCTCTAAAGGCAGCTCGTAGCCATAAAAGAAGTTCTTAGGTGAGGATGAAAATATGGCATATGATTTTGCTCCTCCAGTCTTCCCGGTTTTTAGAAATTCCCGGACCTTTTCCATGTTCTTTTTAAATATCTCTTTTAATTCCCTCTCCTGTTTCAATGCATTGAGGCAATCCCTTTCTCTTTTGTTAAGGAATTTTTCAGTGCGGTCATCCATTGCATTCAAGTAGACACTAACAAAAGATGGTCTTGTATCGCTTATCTCTGATAACTCTCGTAAGTCAATTTTTTCCAGCATTTGTCCTCCCCCAATCCTAAAATCTATTTCTCACATAGTTTCAGAAAATTCTTGAAGATATCGTATCCATGTTCTGTGTGTTCAACTTCAGGGTGAAACTGCACACCATATAAGGGCTTCTTTGTATGCTTAATGGCTTGAACTTTGCAGCTCTCTGAGTGGGCCAGTATCTTAAAATCCTCTCCAAGTTCCTTTACCTCGTCGTTATGGGATTCCCATGCATTGAACTTATTTGGCAGGCCCGAAAACAGCTCGTCTTCATCATCCACGAGAATCTCGGTCCTTCCGAATTCGGGAGTTTGGGCAGTTCCTGTCTTCCCACCAAAATGCAAAGACATGTAATGATGGCCAAAGCATATTCCGAGAATGGGAAAATCAGCTTTCTCAAGGTAATCATCGATTTTACCAGGAACGGAATCACCTACGGTACTGCCTGCTCCACCTGAAAGAACGAGACCATCCACTTCAAGTTCCTCAAAGGGCGTGGTATTGGGTATTATCTTGGTATCCACGTCAAGGTACTTTAGAACTCGCCATTCTCTGTGGGTCCACTGGCCGCCGTTGTCAACGACATACACTCTCATGTAAATCATCGTCTCCCAATGTAATCAAGCATAGATGTTTATATATAGAGGTTCATCGTAAGGAACATCCTTTAGATAGATGAGTCTTGATATGAAAACCCGTATATGTTGGTCGCAATTTATAGTTTATTGGCTAAAAAGAAGGCGATGGTAAGAAAATTGGCCACAGTGAAAGTCAGGATGTATCCTAGATGCATACTCCTTCCATCCTTTTTCTGATAAGAAGAAATTAAACGCCTCGTAAGAGCTAGACAGTATCCATTCCAAAGAACAAAGACCATCAACAGAATTAAAAGAATGTAGTAATTGTTAGTTGAAATGACATACAAAGAATAAATCCACATCAAGCTTCCCATTATAGAAAGAGTGAAACTCGCTATTGCAGATCTTGGAACTCCAAAGCGCACAACTGTTGTTATCTTTCCTCCTCTTTTGTCGTTGTCGACATCCCGGATGTCCTTTGCAAGAGGCTCTGCAAGTCCCATAAATAATATTACTGATCCAAGAAATAGTAAACCTGATTCCACCTTCTCCAATCCAATATATGATATGAGCGCTAAATAGTAGATAATCCATAAAAAAGGCCAAAAAATTGTAGAAAGCATGGGACGAGCTCCCATTTCCAATGGTGGAAGGGAGTACTGTAATCCCAAAAGTCCAAGTAACAATGCAAACAGGAAAATCAAAGGGGAACTGTAAAAGGACAGGTATACGAATATTATGCAACCGACAACAAAGAGTGATATGGTCCTGTAAGATGCCGCCTTCTTTGAGATGACACCCATAACAATGGGCCTGTGTTTTCTATTGGGCTCGATGCTTCTTCTGTCGCTTTCAAAATCGGCTATGTCATTTACAGTGCTTGAGGTCATATCAAAGCACATTATCCCAAGGATGAAAAGAAGATAGAAATATGATGGGAGATGATGGGTAATTACCACAAAAAATGTGACAGCCGGAATAAAGTCCAACCAGATTACTGCAGGGGGTCTTGTTAATTTTATATGCCCGATAATTCGTTGTCCCCAATCTCCCATGGGCTTTTCTCCTTCAAGAGCCTAAAGACTATGGATTCCTCAGTGTAAATTACAGTTCTATATCTAGTATAAATAGCATTTCAATATATAGTATTGGCCGTTAACATGTAAATTGATGATAATTGTTATTTCATATAGGATTACTTTACATGGTAAGCAACAGGTTTATGACCCAGGGTTATTATCTTGTTTTAGTATTGAAAAATTGCTATCTGTCTAAATGGCGTGGATTATATGATGGCATTGGAGAAATTCCGAGCATATATGGACCTAGGCAGGGTTCAGGGTGTATCCCTTACTGCAGGAGTTGCACTGATCGGTGCATACACATCAACTGGATCTGTTGAGCCTATCGACTGGATCTATTTCACTGTAATCGCATTTTTTGCGCATATGGCCGGAGCCTCATTTCATGAATACTGCGATATGAAGCTAGATGTAACTGTTGACACCCTGAAAGACAAACCCTTGGTTACAGGTACCATTTCCCCTAAAACAGCTCTTTCTTTGTCAATGGCAATGCTCGTGCTAAGTACAGTTCTTACTATCTACCTCTATCCGATTTTGATGGCTACGATATTCTTTTTATTGTCGGGAGGAGTCATCGCAATATACAATTTAAAACTGAAACGCACACCAGGAATCTGCGAGGTCATGGTCCCTTTAAATGGTGTGTTTTATACAATATATGGGCTTTATGCAATTGGGCAACCCACATCAATAAGCTATGTAATGATAGCTGTAATTTTCATAGCTACTGTTTTTGATCAATGGATTAACGAGATGAAAGATGTTGATACAGATTCGAGATTTGGGATAAAGAGTGTGCCTTATCTTTTAAAGTACAGGTTTGGTCAGAAACTTACCCTAACCAATCCCTTGATAATCTATGCTCTGACCCTTAAATTTGCATTTCTTATTGTCTATTTTTTACCCATATTATTTGATCTTGTTCCTCCAACAGATATATACCCATTATCCTTATTTGGCTTGCCTCTTTACTTCTTTATATTTTTGGTGGTGGGCCTTCCAACCCAGGCTTACGTGATATACCTGCTCTTCGGGAAGCATACTCGGGGAAGATGGGTGAAAATATTGGTTTTGGATGTAGAGTCCACGGTGATCCTAGGGCCGATATTGATCATTGACATCGTTGGATGGGCCATAATCTTGTATCTCATTTTATATATTGTCTTGGGATACTTTGTTGGATCCTTTTTGCAGCATGGGGCAGAACTGAAATTTGGGAAATACATGGAATAATACAAAAATAACTTAAGACACATCTCGTCCCATTTCTACCTCGTAATCCTCTAAAACCTTGGACCAGTATTTGAAACCTTTCTTCTTAACGTTGGAGATCACCCGCCTGAAAAGCCAATTTTTAATGAATTGGGGAAGCGAAGGTAACATATCTGAAGGAACATCCCAACTATTGATTTTATCCTGCCATTCCTCCCTTGAATAATATTCCTTGTACACCTCGTAGAGTTTGTACTGAACCAAGTCATTATCAATAAATGGGTGATCGAATACCAGATTTTCACCAGTGTATTTGCTCCAGTCGTATGTGTTTATTCTATTCTCCTTTACCAATCTATCATATAATGGCGCCCCAGGGTAGGGAGTCATCATTGTAAATAGCGCAAAGTGAGGGTTCAGCTTCTTTACAAAATCAATTGAATGATCAATTGTCTTCTCTGTATCATCATAAGCACCAATTATCATGGATCCTGTACTGAAAACTGCTTTTTCGGAATGGATTATCTCAAAACCTTTTGTTATTTGGTCCACTGTCAGCTTTTTCTTCATGCCGTCAAGCACTTTCTGAGATCCGCTCTCTATCCCAACAAATATGGACATACATCCATTCTCAACCATCCTGTGAAAGAGATTTGGATGGGTTGCAATCCAATCCAATCTCCCGAAAAATGCCCAGGATACATCCAATCCTCTTTTTTCGATCAAGTCGCATATCTTTTCAATGCGTTTTGCATCCAAGGAGAAATTATCGTCCACAAACTGTATCATGTTGGCACCTTTCTCTTCGAAAAGTTCCATGGAGTCCACAACATACTCTGCACTGTTCGCCCTCCATTTCATGCCTTCCTTTCTTGAGCTCTGGCAGAACTCGCAGGCAAAGGGGCATCCTCTGGAGGTGGAGAGTCGTGCTTTTGCTGATACCTTGGCAAGAAATCCATCCAATGGAGTGGATGTTGTTTTGACAACTGTGTAAGTGTATTTTATGTGGGGAAGTGAGTCCAAGTCCTTAACCATGTACCTGGGATTTATTCTGACTCCGTTATCATCGATAATCGCACCTCGGATTCTATCCATTTTTTTCTTTGGCCAGCCCTTTTGCTCTACTTCTCCTAGGAATTCGGGGAGGGAAATTTCTGTTTCACCCACGAAAACAACATCGGCATGATTCAAAGCCTCCTCGGGAAGAAAAGTAACGTGACAGCCCCCAATTATAGTGGGCAATTCGTAATTCTTTTTTATGTGATCCAAAGCATAATATGCGTCTTGGCAGTTTGCCGTGATGCAGGAAATTCCAACTATACCTGTATTTGGTTGGCGTGTGAGAATCTTATCAATATCTTTTATATCCTTTACACTGCCGAGTCCTACCTTGTAACCTTCCTTTTCCAAAACAGCTTCCAGTTGTAAAAGCCCTGGACCTATCGGATTTGTGGTCATCCTGTCAAACAGGTTTGTCCCCTCAGCCAAGGGCAATTGCTCTAAAAGAATTATTTCGATTGCCAATGTATCAAATTATTTGGATATATTTATAGTTCTTTATAGTTATTGGTGATCGAAGGTTGGAAGTAATGGGTAAGAGAAAAATGGCGGAGAATACATAATGACATTTGACAAATTCAGATATTACATGGGCTTAGGGAGGATTCAGGGTGCCTCCACAACTGCTGCAGTTTCGATTTTGGGTGCATATACGGCCTGCGGAAATGTTCCCCCCCGGGATATTATATTATTGATCGTCATCGGCTTCTTCTCGCATTCCTCAGGTGCCGCGTTAAATGAAATCTGCGATAAGAAGTTGGATTCCAAGGTCCCGGGATTATCAGGAAAACCTCTTGTTAAAGGAGCCATTAGTACCATAGAGGCTTATGCATTTGTCCTCTTTGGCCTATTTTTCAACCTATTTCTAATAGTGTATTTTTTCCCAACCAAAGCAGCCTTGGTATTCGTGATTTCATATGCTGTTGTAGCCTTATACAGCTTCAAAGCAAAATACGTTCCCATAGCTTTCGAAATCACATTTCCGTTTGGATATGCACTTTATTCGTTCTTCGGGGTCTTTGCCGTTGGACATCCCACACCCATATCCTGGATAGTTTTTATCAGTATATTGTTGGCTTTGGTA
The DNA here is from genome assembly GCA_020348445.1 of Thermoplasmata archaeon. Classification (GTDB taxonomy): domain Archaea; phylum Thermoplasmatota; class Thermoplasmata. The sequence goes on along the minus strand of CP070751.1, from coordinate 1,208,468 downwards.
TTTAATCAGTGGCAGAATGAGATGAAGGATGTGGATACAGATAGAATGTTGAATATACCATCTATGGCCAGCAGATTGAATTACACTCTTGGTAAGAAATTAAAGTTAAAGGATCCCCTTATTCTTTATGCATTGTGCCTGAAGTTCATATTTTACGGTATTTACCTATTGCCCCTTCTATTTCATCTTGTATCTCCAATTTATTTCATATTGTTTTTGATATTCGGAATTCCCACCCAGGGATATCTGATAAGGAATCTATTTAGAATGCGCAGAAGAAGTGATTGGGTAAAGAGCATGATCCTTGATATGACCCTAACATGGATTTTGGGCCCGCTGCTTATTATCGATATAATTGGAGTGATTGGCGTCTTAGGTTTACTGTATCTTGTCATCGCAGGATATTTCTTGGGATCTCTTATTGAGAAAGGTTCGGAGTTTAAATTCAGAGCTTGGACCAGATGATTCTCTAAAAGTTTTAATGAAAAGAATCAGTTAGTTATGCATTAAAGAATAGATAAACTTTAATTTGGAGATGGAACAAGACCGATAAAAACCGCAAAAACCTTTTATTTAACCAAGTGTTTCCCAATGGCACATGCCCAATTTAAATCAAAAGGAAATCGAGAAGAAATGGCAGGATTACTGGGACGAGAACGAGTTATTCAGGTTCGATCCTGAGTCCGATAAGCCAATTTACAGTGTTGACAATCCACCCAGATACGCCTCTGGTGGTTTGCATGTTGGCCATGCCGTGCATTATACTCATATAGATTTTGCAGCACGATACAAAAGGCTGCGCGGGTACAATGTGTTCTTTCCCTTGTGTTTTGATACCAACGGTATACCCATTGAGGAAAGGGTGGAAAGAAAATTGGGTATCACGAGAAAGGACATAGACAGACAGGAATTTATCAAACTCTGCAGGGAATTTGCCAATGCCAACATCGCTGAGATGACAAGGCAGTTCAAGATCCTTGGGGAGAGCATGGATCCCAGTATCTATTATCAGACAGATGCCGAGCACTACCGCAGGCTCACCCAAATTTCCTTTATCGAGCTCTTTAACAAGGGCCTGATCTACAAGGGCGAGCACCCTGTGAATTGGTGTCCAAGATGCATGACAGCCTTGGCTGATGCCGAGGTTGAGTATCAGGACAGAAAGACTAAATTGAACTATATCAAGTTCAAAATCAGTGATAGGGACGAGGATGTCATAATAGCTACCACAAGGCCCGAGCTACTCTGCACATGTCAGTTGGTAGCAATAAATCCCAGGGACGACAGAGCAGGAGAACTTGCCGGGAAGATGCTCTTAACTCCTGTGTATAACAGGGCAGTTGAAGTTGTGGAAGACGATAAAGTTCTTTCAGAATTCGGAACAGGCATAGTGATGATATGCTCAATAGGTGACAAGGACGATCTTGAATGGATTTTCCGCTATAACCTGGCAATCGAAAAGGGTATTGATGAGTACGGCCAGATGACAGAAGCAGCAGGAAAATATAAGGGCATGAGCATTGCAGATGCCAAGGAGGCCATCATAAACGACATGAAAGAGCAGGACCTTCTGATAAAACAGGAGGAGCTTGACCAGAGTGTGGGTTCCTGCTGGAGATGCAAGACACCAATCGAGTTCTTACAGGTTCCCCAGTGGTTCTTGAAGCTTCTGGATTTTAAAAAGGACGTACTCAGGATTGCCGATGAAGTCAAATGGTTCCCTGAGTTCATGAAAATCCGTCTTCAGGACTGGGTAAATTCCTTAACCTGGGATTGGGTGATTTCCAGGCAGCGGTATTTTGCCACCCCGATTCCACTCTGGGAATGCACAAAATGTGATGGAATCGTTGTGGCCAAGGAGGAGCAGTGCTATATTGATCCCACAATAACGCCCCCTCCAGTTGATTCCTGCCCAAAGTGCGGTGGGGAATTAAAGGGATGCGAGGATGTGTTCGACACCTGGATGGATTCCAGTATATCCCCACTTTTCAACACCTTCTGGAAAAGGGACGAGAACATGTTCAAGAAGCTGTACCCCATGTCCCTTAGACCCCAGGCCCAGGACATCATCAGGACCTGGGCATTTTACACTATAATAAGGGAGCATCTTCTTGTGGACCAAAAGCCCTGGGACGATATCATGATCGGGGCCTATATCCTTGCAGAGGACGGCACACCCATGCACGCCTCCAAGGGCAATGCAGTGGACCCAATTGAGATTCTCGATGAGTACGGCTCTGATGCCATGCGCTACTATGCCGCAACCTGCGCCCTTGGAATGGACAATCCTTTTAGGATGAGGGACATAAAACGTGGAGTGAGATTGACAACCAAGCTCTGGAATTTAGAGTCATTCATAGGCAAGGCAATTGAGGGCAAGAAGGAATTTGACAGATCGAGTCTCAGCACAATTGACAAGTGGATCCTCTCAAGATATTCAAAGGTTCTTTCCGAGGTCACTACCCATTTGGACGAATATCAATTCGACAGGGCAATGAGGGCTATGGAGAATTTCTTATGGCATGAGCTTGCTGATCACTACATCGAGCTTGTGAAGTATAGGATATATGATAAAAAGGATGAAGGAGCGCAATACACCCTCTTCACCATAGGATTGGGGATGGCCAAGATGTTCGCCACCTTCCTGCCTCATATTACAGAGGAGGTTTATCATATCTATTTCAAGGATTTAGACGGTAAAAGAAGCCTACACCTATCAGGCTGGCCGGATCCTGTTTTGGAGGATGAGGATGCCATTGTTAAGGGCGAACTTGCTAAGGATATCACTGCAGCACTTCGAAATTGGAAATCAGAAAAGGGTTTGCCTCTGAATTCCAAAGTAGCTCTTGTTGAGATTGCAGCAGGAGATAGAAAAGGGCTGTTTTCAGAAATCCAAAAGGACATTGTAAGCACGATCAGAATTAAAGAACTTAAAGTCGTGGATAAAATCGACATTGAAGAAAAACCTGTGGTCGTAAAGCCGAATTTCGCGAAATTGGGCCCCAAATTCAAGGAAAAAAGCGGTGAAATAGCTGATATTCTGAAAAATGCCAATGCCCAAGAAGTCTCTTTTGCCATGGAGGGTGAGGGATATCAAATTACCCTCAAAAGTGGGGAGATAATACCTATTACCGGCGAATTTGTGGACATCGAGAGGGCCTATTCAGTCCATGGTAGAAAAATGGACACCCTGACAGTGGGTGATATCATGGTCCTCATAGGGAATTGACGGTTTTTTGCATAAAAAGTGCCAGAAAAACCCTATTCGAGGGCGATTCTGGTTTCGAAACATATATATACTGTACAAAGACTTCCCCGCAAATACCCTAAACAAAGGAAAGGTGAAAAAATGGTAAACTTCGAAACGCTAAAATCGGAAAAAAAGGAATTTGGAAGGAACAACTTCTTAGAAGTCGCAAGAAAGAAAGCAATAACCGATGATGGAGAAAACGAGTTTATATCCGTATCAAGAGGGTATTTTCTGCCTGACGGCAGCGAGAGATTTAAAAAATCGCTCACAATACCGGATGATGAGGACATAAAGAAATTTGTGGCACAGAGCATATTGGAACTGTAAAACTGAGCAAGTCCGGTTGAGGTTCCATATTTTTTTCTTATTATTTTAGATAATTTGCTACATATCATT
>CP070751.1:1185094-1204722 GCA_020348445.1 Thermoplasmata archaeon | reverse complement strand
GAGATATGGATATGTGAGGTCATACCCCACGACGGAATTGAACCGGGATTAGCCAACCGGAGCAGTATGAATGTGACAATAGGGAATTCTGCACCATCGGTTACAAATGTATTTGTGACTCCTTCTTCCCCCACTGCCGATTCCGATCTTTTGGTAGATTACGAATATAATGATCCAGATTATGATTTAGAATCAGGGAGCATTATAAGATGGTATAAAAACGGTGTTGAGCAGTGGAATTTAAATAATAGCATTTCTGTGGATCACTCACTAACACAAGGGAACGAAGAGTGGTATTTCATTATCATTCCCTCGGATGGTGAGGATAACGGAACTTCAGTGCAATCCGAGTCTGTTATAATAGGCAATACTCCACCATATGTGAGCAATATTATAATTTCCCCCTCTGATCCAACTACAAAAGATAACTTGACTGTCACATATGACTTTTATGATAGTGATGGTGACAGCGAGAGTCTGGATACTACCATAAGATGGCTGCGCTGGAATATAAATAATTTTTTCGATACAGGTCTTAGGGGGAGGAATTTATCCTATAGCTACACATTGAAAGGAGAGAATTGGACATGCGAGGTAGTTCCACATGATGGCAAAGGTGAAGGGACAGCAACTCGAAGCAGCATGGATGTGACCATAGGTAACTCAGCACCTGAGGTGACAAATGCTTATATCCTCCCTGAAAATCCCACCTCTGATTCGGATCTTGTTGCAGATTACGATTATTGGGATGTGGATGGTGACTCAGAATCAGGAAGCTCAATCAGGTGGTACAGAAACGATTTTGAGCAAGCAAATTTATATGGATTATTTATTATAAATCACTCAAAAACTCAAAAAGGAGATGTATGGTATTACATTATTACACCTTCAGATGGCAATGCAACCGGAACCTCATTGAAGTCAGAAAATATTTCTATAGGAAATACACCACCATACGTTGACAATATCATCATAACTCCCTCAAATCCCACAGCTGAGGATGATCTTATTGTGGCTTACGATTTTTATGATAGCGACGGCGATTCCGAAAGCCTTGATACTGTGGTTAAATGGCTGAAGTGGAGTGAAACAGGATTTGTGGATACAGGTTATAGAGGTAAGACCCTCTCTTCTGTCCACACAACAAAAAACGACCTCTGGACCTGCGAGGTAAGGCCAAATGACGGTGTGGATGAAGGAACAACCACCAGTTCTACCATGATGGTCACGATATTGAATTCACCGCCTGTGGCACAAAATGCATATATAACACCCGCAAATCCCACAACAGTATCTGATCTCATGGCAAATTATGATTATTCAGATATGGACTCAGATCCAGAGTCAGGCACAAAAATCACATGGTATCGTGATGGTGTTCATGAATCAGGATTAGATGATCAATTTACAGTACCAAATAATCAAACAGAAAAAGGCGAGGTTTGGAATTTCACGGTGCGACCCAGGGACGGATATGATTTCGGGATGCAAGTGGATTCAGAGAGTATTATTATCCAAAACAATCCACCAACTGCAACTGATTTATCAATATCACCAAATCCTCCTTTGGGTGATGATGATTTAGTGGCTTCATATACTTTCTCAGATAAAGATGGTGATACAGAACAATCATTTGAAATCACATGGTATCAGGGTGTTATTTTACAGGATATCCATGGGATAAGGGTGGATTCATCTGCCACGGCAAAGGATCAGCTCTGGTATTTTATTTTAAGGGTCTTTGACGGTGAGGACTGGAGTGAAAATTTAAGTTCGCACTATGTGGTTGTGCAAAATTCAAGGCCAAATGTAACCTCAATCGATCCATTAACAGGACAGTTCAGGATAAATGAGACCGAGTCCCTGGATTTCTCTGTTGAAGCAGAGGATCCTGATGGGGATTTCTTGTTGATCAAATGGAAACTGAACAAGGTCACAGTGAGCGACGATGATTATTACTTGTTCGAGACAGATTATGAAAGCGCGGAGACATATACATTAAATCTGTCTGTACAGGATATAGGGGAAAACTCCTTCACATTATATTATGAGTGGACAATTGTGGTTCAGGATGTAAATAGAATGCCATCGATTGGGGGTCAACAACCAGTGGAAAAGGAGCATACAATGAAGGAAGACACATCTTTAAAGTTCACGATAGAAGGAAGTGATCCCGATTCTGAAGATACACTCCAAATAACATGGTACGTGGACGATGTTGCGGCACAGAGTGGAGGAAGCACATTTACATATCATCCCGATTTTACTGCCGCAGGCGATCATGTCGTAAGGGCCGAAGTTAATGACGGTACAGAGGGTGTAGATCACAGCTGGGATGTTACAGTGGAAGATGTAGCGGAAAAAGAACTGGGTGAGGAGCGTTTGGCTGGACTAACATGGGATCAGTGGAGTATAATACTTGAAATCTTTGTAATCGCAGGTACCGGCCTTCTAGCATTCATTGGATACAGAAAGATAAGGAAGAAAAAAGGCGCGCTTAAAAGATACATGGCAGAAATCGATGAGATATCTGAACGCAAGGACGAGGATCCCGTTGAGTACGAGAATAAACTAAACGAGCTAGATGCTAGAATAAATGATGAATTCAAGCAAGGTAACATTGAAGATCTACACTTTTTAATGCTTGAGGAGATCATGGTAAGCAAGCGTGGAGAGATTCGAAGGGCTGCAGTTGCCCAGAGGTTCGAGGAGTTACCTGAGGGAGTCACACAAGAGCTGGATGAGATGCTTTCAGATGGCAAAATCAGTCATTCTGAATACGAGGGATTTGTGGCCACAATATCACGCACCCAATCCCTTACACCCCATCAGAGGAAAGAGTTATCCAGAATGATTGGTGAATGGAAGGTAGAGGATAAAGAATTAATTACCGAGGAATATCCAGAGGATAAGGTCAAATCCGAAGAGGAAAACGATGATGACATGGATGATATACTGGAATCATTGGATGACGAATAGAATCTCTCCAAAATAGATATAGCTGAATAATTGAAATCTCCGGGAAATAATAAAGTATGGAATTTAGGGGATCTAAACCGTGAATAACCGCGATATTGCCATAATATTGCCATAAAAATCAATTTTAGGGTTCCCAAATACACTCCAAATCATGTACAATTATATAGAACAAGATATATATGGATATCAATATACCACCTTTTATGGCAATCTAGGAGGTATTTGAATGAAAAGAACCAGGATATTCTCGATTTACTTGGTTGTAGGGTTTATATTGATGATATTGCCTTTTAACGGCACCTGGGATTTGCTAGATGAGGTCTCAGCAGCCCCGGATGACGGAATAGATGGCTTTCAGGAGCATGATGGGGATTGGATAGTTACAGATTATGAGGAGTACAGCAATGAGATAATCGCACTGCATGGTGAACTCACCATTCAAAATGGTGGTCGTCTTGTTCTTTACAACTGCACACTCATGATGATGTCAATTATACTTGCACCATACTCAATAATTGTGGAAAATGGCGGAATCCTTGAGATGTACGATTGTTATATCACAGATACACCAGATGATGATGATACCGAGTTTTTATCGGCCTACTACTACTTTATTGCTCGTTCTGGCTCGACGCTAATAATCGAAAACTCAACTTTAAGGCAGAGCGGATTTATAGACATGACCAATGCGGAACACATGGGAGTGTTCGTTGGTACCAATACAGGACATATTTCAAATACTAACATAAATACAAGTTTGGTGGGCCTTTCATTCATGGGCAACAACACAGGATTTGTCATAGAAAACGTAAACATCTCTCAAATCCAAATGATGCCCGTACTTTTAGCATACTCGAAAGGCGTGATTATTAACAACGCATCTTTTGACGGGATAGGAGAAAGAACTGTTGTTAGTACTCAGGATTCATCAGGATTTAGCATCGAAAATATAAGTTTGCCAGAGGACCATGATATCGAAGCTCGTACTTCTTCTGGATTCACAATAAGGAACATTATCGGTGATAGAGCCCATAGAATGATTCAGATAGAGGATTGTACCGATTTTCAAATAGAAGATATTTTGGTAATTCCAGGTGAAATGTGGAATCGAAGGATAGAAATTGCCAGGTGCTCCAATTTTAGTATCGAAAATATCTCAACTGCAGATGATACGGATGTTATATCTTTTGAGGATTCATCAAATGGCACTATATCAAATATATTGGTAAATAACGTCACAAGATTTATTGATATAAAGAACTCAGACAACATTGAACTTTCAAAGATAACTATAATTAATGGTTCTGAAACCATAAGAACCTGGGAATCAGAACAAATATTGTTGGATAATATTAACCTATACAATATAACAGGTCCATCTTATTATACTCAGATTATCATGAATTCCACTGACAACTCAACTATCTCGAATTTGACTATTTTGGGACTGGAAGGTGAAGGAATAACTATTCTCTATGGCTCAGAGAACGTTACCATCTCAAACACTTACATAGAAACAGATTCATTGGAGGTAACAAGAGGACTTTGGGTAGATTCATCCAGTGTAAATGTGAAGGGGTATACCACGTATAATATCAACTACAGCATCTTCCTCTGGTCTGGTGATATAATTGGTGAGGATATCCTTGTGAACGGGACATATGAGCCTTCCATTGGAATCGAAATAAACGAAGCAGAAGAAGTCTATCTATCAAATATCACAGTCCTCAATCCTCGATCTTACGGAATAAGATTTATGGATTGTCAAGGTGGTAATGTGAGGGTAGACAATGTATATGTCAATGATACAACCTATGGAATTGATTTTGTAGCATCAGATGCGACACTCTCAGACCTTTTTTTTGACAATGTTAAATATGATATCCAGACTAGCGATAACAGCCATATAACTGTAATGAACTCAACAATTAATGAGTTCCGCTTGATTGATTCAGAGATTATTTGTATTGACGCTGTTAATGCCAGTTTTTCCCAAATAATAGGCTCGTCCTCTTTGATATGGAAATGGTGGGTGGATGTCTATGTTACTGATAGCAGGGGAGAAGTTGCAGGGGCAAAAATCGATATATTTGATGATCCTGGGCCTGTGGAAATCCAATCCATAACAGGAGCAGACGGCTTTGCACGTAACATACCTGTTACAGAAGTGATTTGGACCCCAGGACTTGGTGCTGACTATATAACTCCACATTATGCGCGGGCCTGGGAGACGGGATGGGAAGCCTTCTCCACGTCTTATTTTGTAAATAATAATATGCAGATGAATGTATTTTACTTAGGCAACACTCCCCCCAATGCACCCACGAATATGGGTGCTTATTCAGATGAGGATAGCAATACCATTCTAACTTGGGAACTATCAACATCCTGGGATGTTACTTCTTATGATATATACATAGCAAGGGATATAATGAGTCTGGAAAACTATATGACGGCAGGGATTCCCAACGCATCTGTTGCTGCACCTCAAAATAATTATGTCCATGAAAGTGGATCTGAGGATTGGAAACTTTTTCATTATGCAGTAAAGTCCAATGATGGTTCACTAGTGAGCACAAGGTATGCCAAATCGAACTGCGGCGACTGGGTGGTGAATAAAACAACGCCACAATATGTTTCGGGTAAGAACATAACCTTATCTGGCTCCCTTTGGATCTATGGTGATCTTGAGCTTATTAATTCGTCTTTACATATTGACATATATTCTGAGCTTTTATTTGGTATTTTTATAAACAACAGCGCGAATTTTATTGTTGAAAATGTAACCATTGCAGGAGTAGACCGGGACCCATATTTCTTCTACATCGATCAGGATGCACGGGTTTCTATTAACGGCTCAAAGATAATCCGTCCTGGGGATGAGACACTAATTACTGAGGAATATATGAAGGGCATACTTTCATATACTAGATATTTGACGATTACCAATTCCACAATCGAGACTCGATATTGGGGACTTGGAATACATGGCGTTTCTGATTTTCTTGGCACAATCTATAACGTTTCATTTATTTCGTATGAATGGGAACAAGCAGAGTATCTTTTGTACATCACCAGTTCCTCATATATTAACATTGAAGAATGTAAAATGGATGCCAGGGCTATTTATGGGATAAATGCTTACGGCTCATCCCATCTCAACATCTCCTACTCTAATATCTCTTTGGGGCGTTTTGATGATCGTCCTTATTGGGCTGTGCTAATGCAAGATTGCACCCATTCTCAGATTTACGAAAACACATTCATAATCAGCAATCCAGGGATTTACCTTCTTAACTCTGAAAATATAACAATTGAAAAATCAAATGTCTCTGCCCACCATGGTATTGCCATACACGGTGAATCATCCAGGTACATAACTGTACGCAATTGTAGTTTTGGAGATGAGGAAAATAATCCCGATATCGCGATTTACATGTCCTGGTGTAGATATTCCACTATAGAGGATATGGAGGGAATTCAAAATGATAATTTTATAAGGATGGAAAATGAATCCTCATCAACAATAAAAAATGTAAGTACCATAAGCGGAGATGTAGGAATTTATCTAGTGAATTCCGATAATATATACTTAGATGGATGTAAAGCTCATATTATTCAAACAGGAATAATGATAAGTGGGTGCAGTGATATCTATCTTACAAATATACTTATTAATCTGACAATAAACTGTTTGGTAATAAAAAGTCCAGGACCAATTAATATAATCGATAGTACCATAAAAAATGGTATTAACGGTGAGATAATTGCAGAAGGTTACGGTGGAGAGCTCGGTAATATCATCATTGAAAACTCCACAATATCTGCAATGTCCAAAACCTCTCTTATTCTAAATAATTCAGCAGCGGTCCATCTAATAAATTCATCGGTAAACCTATCGAGAGTGAGAATCGATGATTCAGGATCAAGGATTGAGCTCTACCATTATCTTTCTGTGCAGGTTTATGATATCGACAGTGGCATTCCCTCGTGGGCAAATATCACCATCTTAAACGCCAAGGACAATCTAGTCCTCACAAATAAGGTGGACATGGGATATGTCCAATGGATCTTAATCCACGAGAAAACCATATTCAAGGAGGCCAACTATTCAGATAATCCCCATCGTATTTACTTTGATGATGGTAGTCATGCTGGTGAGGTCGAGGTTTATATTAACGAAACCCAACACTTGGATGTGCAGGTTTCAAATTTACCACCTTGGATTTTATGGATTACCATCCTTGGATACTACGATATGCCGGATCCCATTCCCGACATCTTCACGAACAATCCTAAGACAAATTTCGATATTGTTCTCGACTACCTATATCAAGATTTGGAAAATGATCCAGAGTCGGGCACGATAATACATTGGTACATCAATGGTATTTATTACTCATCCTTTGACGGTCTTAAGACAATAGATTCTCAATACACATCCAAATACCAGACATGGCATGCGGTTGCGTATCCCTCTGATGGATATGACAGCACCTATCCCTTATATCCCTTTGAAAGTGGATTTCTGTATATTGATAACACTCCCCCGGAAGTAAATAACGTGATCATTACCCCTTCTACACCCACAGGCGGTGATGACCTTTTTGTCGATTATAATATATATGACATAGATGGTGATGGATTGGATTCAACAAAAACCTCACATAGATGGTACTTTTACAATGAAACAAGTGGAGATTGGGAGTTTTCTGGTATAGACAGTTACTATCTTTCCAGCCAATATACGTCAAAGGGTCAACGTTGGAGATGTAATGTGACACCAAATGATGGAGCTGATTATGGAGCCACTGTTATATCCCAAGAAGTGATAATTGGTAATACTCCTCCCTCTGTTACCAATCCCAGGATAATCTCGGAAACAGGAAGCGTGATTGTAACTGGTAAAGACAATCTCAAGGTAGTATACAACTTCACAGATTCAGACGGGGATTTGGAAAGCGGTACATCATATGAATGGTACCTTTCAAGAGATGGCGGTGATTGGACAAAATATGATGTCAATTCCAATATATTACCCAGCAACTATACCCGGCGTGCAGACCTGTGGAGGTGTAGGATAATCCCAATGGATGGCACCGATATGGGAGAGGAGGCCTGGACTGACGTGCATGAGGTATTTAACACTCCACCTACTGTGTCAAATGTCACCATTACACCCCAAAATCCAACATCTTCTGATGCGCTTGAGGTGACCTATGATTTCTATGACTATGACGGTGATACTGATAACGGCACATCATTTAGATGGGTGTATGAAGATGCATTTGGGGTTGGATGGGACAGCGGAATTTCTGGAAATGTAACACAAGCTGAAAGAACTTTCAAGGGTCAGAGATGGTTCTGTTACGTTACACCAAGTGATGGAATCAATGTTGGACCTGAGGCGGGATCCCTGGGTGTGCTTATCAACAACAGTCCACCTGATATAACCACAGCAGAAGTGCAATTCAATGAAGAAGATGGGGACAGATGGCTTTTGTTGCTGGGCACCCCTGAGGATACAGATGGGGATACAGTTGTAGCTGTAGCGATTAAATGGTTTATAGATGGATCAGAGCAGCCCCAATTTGAAAATCAAACCGTAATTGCTGGAGAGGATCTTAAAAAGAATCAAAAATGGCATGCAGAAGTCAGGGTATTTGATGGTGAGGATTGGAGCAGTTCATATACAACAGATAATATTACAATACCAAATACACCACCTTATTTAAATGGAACTGTGATCCTAACTCCCCAGAAGCCCTTATCCAATCGGAATCTCAAACCCACATATGAGAACCTATTTAGGGATGATGATGGTGATTCATTCTCGTCGGTGGAGATCAAATGGTACAAGGACAACGGCCATATGGAGGACTACGATGACCAAACTCAGATTTCCTGGGATCTTACTAAAAAAGGTGAAATTTGGTACTGCAAGGTAAGAGTCTCGGACGGGGAGGATACAAGTGACTGGTATTCAAGTACAACCACCGTGGTTAAAAACAGTCCTCCTTCAGATATTATCCTAAACCAAGAAGAAGGTGAAGTAATTATGACGGAAACAGAAACATTGGAATTCAATGTGTCCTCAGTAGATATTGATGGGGATCCATTATCATACAGATGGACACTTGACGGTAGAATAGTATTATTGGATGAAGGGGTGGGAAGTTCAATCTATCTTATGAAAACTACCTATGACTCTGAAGGTGAATACATACTTAGACTTGTAATTACTGATGGTGACGATACCAATGAAACCACATGGACAGTAAACGTCCATAAGAAAAACCGGTTACCTGAAATCGAGGTCAATGAACCCATAACAAAGAATCCCAAAATGAAGGAAAATACATACCTTAAATTCATGATAGACGAAAGCGATCAAGATCCGGAAGACACGCTTCAGATAACCTGGTACTTCGACGACGTTGAAGCACAAGAGGGAGGGAGTTCATACACGTATTTTGCCGGTAGTGAAGATGCGGGTGAACATGAGGTTAGCGTAAATGTATCTGATGGGGAAGATAGTGTAGAATACAGCTGGAATTTATCAGTTCAAGATATAGAAGAAGGCCAAGAGAGAATCTTTGGCCTGCTCTGGGACCAATGGAGTATAATACTTGAGGTTTTGGTAATCGCGGGCTCAGGTCTTCTGGCGTTCATTGGATACAGCAGGATCAAGAGGAAAAAAGGCGCCTTGAAAACTTATATGGCCGAAATCGAGGACCTTTCAGCTAAAGAAGATTTGGATCCAGAGGGGTACGATGAAAAAATAACTGAAATAGAGGCAAAGATTAACGACGAATTCATGGCCGGTAAAATCGAGGATCTGCATTACCTGATGCTTCAGGATATCATTGCAAGCAAGCGTGGTGAAGTGAGAAAGGCCCATGTCACCCGAAAGTTCGATAGATTACCAGATGGAATTGTAAAGGAATTGGATGAGATGCTCAAAGATGGCAAGATAAGCAGGGAAGAGTACGAGGGCTTTGTTGCCACAATTTCAAAGACCAAGACTCTATCAGATGATGAGAAAAAAGAACTATCAAAGATGATCGGCGAATGGGAAGTGGAAGATAAGGAAATCATTGAGGACGAAATTCCAAAGCCTGATACAAAACCTAAAAAGGAAAATGTCGATGAGGATATTCTCAAAGAAATTGAAGAAATGGGTGAGGATTAATATCGATTGAGAGTGAGAATAAATAACGGTATAAAGTAGGGTTATGTTCCTTCTATTCCTCTTCAAAATAGTGCTCAGCTTTCTTTATTATTTGAAACTTTTTAAAGGGGGGTAATATCAGATACCCATGATGTCTCGAAAGATCTATTGGGCATTTCTTGAACTCTCTTTCGGACATAAAACCCGCCTTTTTGAAGAAATACTCAGCCTTATCATTAAGGGGTTTTGTAACCATGTATCCAGATGTTTGGTTTAGGCCCAGCATGAGAAGTCTGAGACCCAGTCTTTTACTTCGAAATCGCTTAAGAGTTTCGATGGCCCTTAAAACGTATATCGAGTCCCCGTCCTTTGAAGGTTCATTCCAATCAGTTATGTAAACCCAGGCGATTATGGCGCTGTTCTTCGTTGCGATAATAAAGATAGGTTTGGGAAATTCTCTGAGCCAGGTTTTAAATGATTTAATATAATCAACCATCCCTAGACCCATAAAGAATTCGAATTGATTACCTGGTTGTGTCTCGTTGAGGCCTAGCTCGTATCTATCGATTTCGTCCACATTCTCAACTTTTACAAATGTATATATTCCACTTGTAGCGAGTTTCTTCACTCTTTTCCCTCTATATGATTTGGATTAATTCGAAAGCAGAATCCCCTACTGGAGGTGACATAAACGATGTACTAGCTCGTTCTATCCCACTACTCGAGATAAAGTACGAAGATATCGGTGTTGTTTCTTAGAATCATGTTCAATTCGGTCTTGGTTATCTTGGCTTTATCAAGAAGAATTGGAAGCCATTCATCAGGTGCAATCCTTTTCACACCGTCACTCCAGATGGCAGCAATTTGTGCGTATTTAACAGTCTTCCCTGCAACCTTGATTCTTTCTGCTGCGGCACTTCTGAAGGTTTGATGGATGATGCAGCATGTGTTTATAGCACCGGGCTTCACATTACTGTTGTAGTAATCTGCTACATCGTAATGCACATTGGAAAAGCTGCCGATTCTTTGGGTGTACTCCAACCAGCCCCTTGCAAAAGGACATTCCTGGGTTATCATACAGTTTTCGGTCCTTGTTTTTACTACTTCGAAGGATGATATGATGGACTCACCCTTTCGCAGTGCTTCAAGAAAATCTTCCCATGTGCTGTACTCCTCTTCTGGCATGCTCTTGGCCAAGGAACTTGCAAGGCTCATAAGATATGTGTTCATACCGGCTGCGCCCTGTTTATCTGCAATGTCCTCAAGAAAGAGATATGCAGCTACATCCACGAGGGGATTATCTTCTATAAGAGTCGTGCCTCTCTCGTCCTTCTCGTTCATTCTTCCACCTCCTCACCTCTCAATCTTGCACCTCTCATCAGTATGGCGTATACGCAAGTGTAGTTCCTAAGCAAGCTCCTTACGTACTCAGGATTTATTCCTATCTTCCTCAGGCTGTCCTCGGCGATCTTGGTTTCACCTGTAAATCCCCTTGCCGCTAGTTGAGAGCATTCCAGTGGTTGGTCTCCAACAGTAATGTTCTTTGAGACCTCTTCCCTGAATCTTTGATGGATCACGCAAAAGTTGCACACCGCTGTGTCGCGAATGCTACTGTTGTACTCCTCGGCAACTGCCTGATCTGCCTTAGGCACTTCACCTACACTGTATCTGATCCTCAATATCGTGGGGACAAACACACATTCCTTTAGGGCGTAGATGTACCCTACCACATCGCCGTCACTATCGGTAATAGCGAGGTCTGTTAGTGCTGTCACATCTCCTTCTATGGAGAAAGCTGTTCTGCCCTCTCTTAGTGCCACATTGAATGAGGGCCATCCCATGTACGCTTCTTTTCCCATACGTTTTGCGAGGCTCTCACCTACTCTTGCCCAGTACTGGATCGTTCCTTCAACACCAGCCTTCTCACTCATGTCTTGGATGAGCGAGACCAATGCTACATCAAGCACGTCTTTTCACCTCCGTTATTTTTCTATTTTTTTTACGTATATTATATGTCTGCCATGCTTTATGGTAGACATAATATCTTTATCTATCATAGCCGAAAGTACTTTCTTCACTTCATCCTCCGTCACCTCAGGGAGGATTTCCTTTTTAATTCGAGATAAAGTATAGCCTTTGTCAGGTATATGCTCGAAAATCCGAGCTTCATTTTCATCCAATTCTACCTCTACAATTTCTATAGTACTATCTGGTTCCTCTTGTTCCTCTTCCATTTTTGTTGTTTCTGTCAATTCTCCTTCATCATCTAATACCGTTACTCCACCGATTTTCATCTTTGTTTCCTTTTTTTCTAATTCATCTTCCTTTTTCTTCTTTTCTTTCTTTGGACGTGAGGCTGCCCCTTTCTTCTTACCAACAGAAGATATATTTTCGAGTTCGTTTACCCTATTTGATAGGGCAGCAAGCTCCTTTACCAAGGTCTCTTTTTCTGTCTTTTGGGACTCATATTGATCCTTTAGCATATCAGCAAGATCATCCTGTTTCTTTTTGATCTCTTCGATTGTGGCTTGGAGACTTTCAAACTCTTCCTTTCCAATCTTTGATCCTATTAGGCTGTTGATTTCTATCTCTATGGAATTCTGCCTGTTTGACACGGTTCCGAACATTGTATTAAGATTGTCGAGATCATCTTTAATATTATTGAGACTCTCAATAAGGAGGGTGGTTTTATCCACGGAATATTCTTGGCTTTTCAATTTTATCATGGCTCTGAAGTTCTTTGCTTTATAGCCAGGGATGTACTCCAAGAGCTTTCTGAGAAGTTCGTCGTATGTGGTCTGCACCTGCTTCGCAGAAATCAATTTCGCCTGTATGGCCTGGGCAAGTTTTCTTGTCTTGAGTGCCCTCCCGTCAAAATAAAATAGCTCGCTACCGCTGGTCCTGGTCCTTACATCCTCCAAGGCTCGCCTTATGATGTCCTCTGCGTCATGGGTGCCGTAGTTTCTGCGAATTTCATTTACCGCACCCTCGATTGTTGATTCATATACATTTTCAAGAATATTTGGAGGAATTTTAGCGACGTTAAGACTCTCTCCAAAACCTATCTCCTCCAGAATCTCCTCTGTTCTTTCATCAAGCTTTTCCATCTCTCTTGATATGCTTTGAAAGGTACCGAATCTTCTTGATCTTTCTTCTAAATCCCGTATCACATTGTCGATCTTGCGATTCAAAGAGGCGATGGATTCTTCAAGCGCATCAATGGACTTTCCATAATCCTCTGACATCTTTGTCATTGCCTCAAAGTCCACCTTTGTTGTGAGTTCTGACTCGATGCTTTCCAATTGCATGGTGAGTTCTTCCAAATCCACAGTGGAAATCCCTTCTCCCATCTCTGCAATCGTAGGTTCAATACTTTCCAATTCCTCCTCCATATCTTCAATCGCATATTCCTCCTTTACTTCCTCGTCCGCTTCGAGGACAGTAACACCTGCTTGTCCTCGGTCCTTCAAATCCTCATCTAAGACGGTGGTTTTATCACGTTCATCTGAGCGTTTCATCTCAAATTCTTTTTTATCCTCTTTCAATTTTTCCAGCTCCGATTTAATCTCAGTTTTAAATGCAGATCTTTCCTCTTCCAATCTTTTTCGCTCCTCTTTTAACCTCTGTAAGTCCAACATCAATTCTTCCCTCAATTTTGAGACATCAGAGATACCCTCGATTTCTTCGATTTGTTCCTCTTTTGGGTCTTTTTCATCCTCTATTTCTTCCTTTTCCATTTTTCTTTTACAATGATGCTCATGGGTTTTACGGGCACGTTCATTCTTAAAAATTCTACCGCAAAAACGACAGGTCCTGTTATCCATGTCCATTTCTTCGGATGTGCCATCCTTTTGAGCATCGAGTTTATTTAAGGCTTTCTCTTCGATATTTTCAGAACTTTTTTCTTTCTCGTCCCAGACCTCGGTCATAAATTCCGCCTCACACAAAGGACTTTAACTTCTTCTCCATCTCAGGGACCCAGGTCTTTAGGCATTCCTCAGCAACGATGTCCCCCCTCATCTCAGAAATGCGCTCTTTTATAACCTTGTCTATGAACATTCTCCATTGATTATCATTCATATAAGCAGGAGCAGTGCCCAGTTCGTTAAAGACCATGGTAATGATCTCGTCCACAACGCCTATACCCACGACGCTTTGGATCTTGTCCTTTAGGAAATTCAATATCTCTATGTTCTTTTTGTACTCTCTGGTTTGCGCGAATTGCTCTTTGAAGAGTAATCTGCTCAATTTCTTCAGCTCACCTGAAACTTCGGGAGGATAATCGGCCATAACTTCATCGTTGATGGGTTTTACCTCCAGTATATGCTTTAAAACTGCGCTTGCAACCGAAACCGCGCCGATGGTATCCTGGATTTGAGATACCTCCACATTTTTTCCGATTATAGATACCAAAAAGGCGTTATCACCCACTCCCGATATCATGATAGTGCCTTCCTTAAACTGCTGGATCGACACTTTCAGATTCTCTGATTGAAGTTGCAAACAGATATGTTTTAGATTAAATTTGATTAGGTTCATAAGGTGATACTGCAAGGGTGTTAGCTGTTCTGGGATATGAGATGAGAATATTCTCCCGTCAATACCCATGAAGAAAACCATATCTATATTGTTCTCTTTACAGAGCCTCCTCAACTCTATGCTAAGCAGATGCTTCAATAAGGTGATGTTTTCAGCTTCTAGGGTTTTGTCGATCTTCTTAACCACCTTTTTTCCCCCTTGTTTCTTCAAAGTATGTTAACAGTAGGATTTTATATCAACCTCGAATTATCATTTCAACTTCAGTGAGTCAAACAATATCTGCAGTATTTCCTCGGGCGAGTAATCGTATGACCAACTCGCCTTTGTGGTCTGTAGTTGCTTTATCATGGAATCGGATGCTTTCAAATCCTTTGCGGTCTTGATGGCTTTATCGAAAACGGCATCGTAGTTCTTGGCCTCTTCCTTTATAATCTCTATCGGAGTTGTTCTTATTATTACACCCAAACCCTTGGCAAATATGTACGGATACACGCTCTCTCCATGATTCGTGCCTCTCATTTTGATGATCTTCAATGTCCTGTTGAAAGCACCGCCAATGGGATAGTATTCAAGGTGAATTGCACCATCTGCCAAATATATTGGTAAAAGGACATCCTCTCCAACGGTTTCACCAGGTTTTGAATGCTCCTCGACTGTAGCCAAAACAACACCAAGTTCTTTTAGGGTGTAAAAGAGTTTTCCAATAAGCTCCCTTTGCAGCAGTCTATCAGGAGTTGCCCAAATCACAGGTGTCATGGGATCGATTACCACTCTGGTCTTTATGTCATAATCGCTTCGTGCCTTTACCAACTGGGGCAATTGCTCATCGATCATCTTCTTGAAGTTCTTGCCTTTGAGATGAATGAAGAACAGGCTCTTTTCAAAATGTTTTTTCATGTCCCACCCCATCCAATCGGCTTCTCTCATTATCTGTTCTGGGGATTCCTCCATGGTGACATATAATCCCTGTTCTCCCTTTTCTATACCATGCATTAAAAACTGCATACCAAACGTGGTTTTTCCAGTGCCGCTTGAGCCCACGCATACTATTGCAGACTTGTCTCTAAATCCCCCTTCGATAATTTGATCCAGTCCGAAGATTCCGGTATTCAATCTTCCGTTTTTATCTGGCATCTTGCATTCCTCCATACTTTACTATTCAGTATGTTTTACATATTTTGAGATGAGTTCGGCAAAGCTTTTACTTTTCCTTGCCTCGTCCATCAAATCCACAATTTCTGATGTGTCAACCTTTATGAACGGCTCAGGATTTAAAGTTTCTCTCATGGCCTCTGCAAAGGAGTTCTTAGCTGCAATGGCAGAGGTAATCTCAGCTAGACTCTTCCATGGAGGATCGAAATCCTCCTCCAGCGTTCTTAGGCCTTGAGCAAATTTTTTGTAAGTTGAGCCTATCTCAGTTAAATGACTATCCGAATCTATGATCTGATAGCTTTTAAGAACATCCAATCGATATTCAACCTCCCCCTCCTCCAAGAAGTTTTCCTCGGCGAATTTCTTCATATCGAACTTGGAATTCATAAGCTCTTCTATCAACGCGCTGTCTAAATCGTCCAATGCTATTTTATAAACACCTAAGGGTTGCAGTTCCACTTTAAATTCACAGCAATCATTTCCATCAACAATACATTTCGTCTCCTCTACTGTACATGGTAAATCGAGGTCTTTTACAAAGAATTTCAGGATGGCATCAGATGTTACAAAGCAGATCTTCCCCTTTTCGGTTGAAGGATACAATTTAATAATCTCACATTCTTTGATTTGGAATGTAAGTTGGAACCTACCCACATCGAAGATTTCCAGTTTCCCCAATCCCACTTGGAAAAAAAGCTCCCGCATAAATTGGAATAAGGTTGTATTGGATACCTGGCCTGAATTCATACATTTAAGCAGTTTTCTCGATTCCTTCCAGGGTACACGGGAATTTTCTATGGCAACGGCGATTTTCGATTCGATTTTTGTGAGCTTTTCTAGGGAAGATATGGCCTCGGCAAAGCTCTGAAATCGTATGGTTGCCTTTTCCTCGGGTTCAACCATTAATTACCTCCAACCTCTTTAACAAGTTCCTCTCCTCGGGTGAGAACCTTTCATAACCCTTATCTGTTAGTCTTCCTTTCAAATCGATGAGTTCATTCTCTTTAGCAGATGAAATGAGCCTTCGAACCTCCTCTGCTGTAAGGGGCATGATCGTGGCCAAGGCAACGGGACTTCTTACACCCAAGTGCCAGAATTTGATCAATGTGTTGCAGCTCTCCTTCATCAATTCCTCCCTTTTAGGCTGAATCAGTGGCATGAGAAAGTGCCTTAGGGCCAGAAGGCGCTCTGCATATTTTCCTGAGACTATCACCTCAACTGAAGGCAATTGAAACTTCAATTTTGTGGGATTCTCTGAGATCACTTGGACATTCTCTAGCTCCCTTAAAGGGACATCATACAATCTTTTCTTATCTTTTAAGACAAGGTTTCTCAGCGAGAGATAGAGCTCACCCTCTTTCCAAATCAGATTGATATCATCTTCCGTCCCAATAATTTCGTTGATGCTAAAATCAACATCTTCTATCTTATGAAGCTCCATGTTTCCTACCTGATACAGTAGCAAATAAAATTTATTGCTTAAAAAACTTTCTATAAAATTCCTAATTTTTGCAAAAAATCAATTTATGGTATGTTTCGTAAATAAACCTAGCCAGTGTGTTTTCAGGAGGTATATGGTATGATTCGTAAATAAAAATTAAACAGGTCCCGCCTTTTTATCTGGCAATACTGTTATGCTGATGATTTTTGTAATAGGTCGCTTATTTCTTCCATCATGGATCAGTTCAATTAGCCCAAACTTCTCCAAGGCTTTCACATCATCATAGACGTTCTTATAATTACGTTTTAGCTCTTGTGCCAATGTTTTTAGGGATTTTGTATCGTGAGAGGATAGGTAATCCAATAACTCCATACGCTTTTGGCTTATCATCTGATAAATATCAAGGTTTTTTAGCACGATTTTCTCGTTTATCTTTATTTCTTCTTCATTTAAGGCCTTCCACATCATATAATCATCCACGAACTCGGGATTGCGGCATTTTTCTACCGTGAATTTTTGATGTAGATTCTCGAACGACTCGTATTTTGCTTCCAAACGGTTCTTTTCTGCCATTATATGCTCATTTGTGTACGATTTCAATATTTCTGTTTGCATCTTCCCTTCACCACTTCCTTAGGCTCACAATTCAGATACATCCATTGCCATCAGGTTCCTCCGGAATATCCCCACAAGCTTAATAATCTCTTTAAGAGGTTTCTCGCGGCATGGCTTTTGATCGATTAGAACATTGTTCTCGTCGAACGTGTCCACATGGGGTGACTGCTCAAGGTTGTCCCATCTCACCGCAGAAATCCATTTTCCATGTTTTCCCTTGATCTTATAGGTATAACTGTAGTATTTTATCTTCCCTTCCTTCTCTATCTCCATAGCATCAAGAATTTCATCTTTGTGTATCCAATACCTTTCTCTGCGTATCTCCAAATTCGCACCAGAAGGGAATATGATACAGTATACATAAATATATCGAGAATTTTACTGATTATACCATAAATGATAAGGCTGATTACCTAATTGATGATATTTATACATGAAATTGGGCAATAAAAAGGTCATTTCTAACGATTCAAGATTTAAAATTTGTAAAATCCTAGAAGTACGAACTTCAATTGTTTTAGATTATTTTCGAAGGTCGTTCTGGTTTTCCCCTCCTTGAATAAGGAATCGCTGTGAACATCGATTTCATGGGTATAGGGTTGGTCCTCTCCAGTAAGAGCAGCGATTATCGAATGTGCTAGTTTACCGTTGTACTCTGTATATCCCCCTTCCATCAATATCGTTAGTTTTCCCCCCATTTTCTCCCTTAGATTTTTAACCAATCGAAAATAACCCTCGCAGGTCATCCTCATGTTTGTGTTCTGATCGCTAAAATGGGCATCAAAGCCGTTGCAGCCAATGACGAAATCAGGGGAGAATTGCTCATACGCAGGCATAACTATCTCATTTAAGGCCATCATGTACTCCTCATCACCTGAGGTCTTTGGTAATACAATGTTGATATTAGCTCCTCTACCTTCTCTTGCTCCAATCTGCCTGATAAATCCGTTGTTGGGATAGAAATCTATGGGATCTTGATGGAGTGAAACCGTGAGAACCGAGGGATCTTCATAGAATATCTTCATTGTTCCATCTGCGGCATGAACGTCCCAATCCAATATCATTATCTTCTCCAATCCAATTCTTTTTTGGAGGTATCGAGCCAAAATTGCGGCATTGTTGAGAATGCAGTATCCGCCATAGCTGTCTGAACTGGCATGATGGCCGGGGGGTCTGATCATAGCAAAAGAAGTGAAGAATCTACCATTTCGCACGAGTTCTGAGGCCTTTATTGCCCCTCCAACAGCAAGGAGAGCATGTTCGTATGAGGTCTTGGTTAAATAGGTGCTGTCCCCGAGAAATCCACCCCCTCGCTTACAATAATCCTTTATAAAATCGATATATCTTCCCTCATGGACCAAAAGCGCCTCAGCCTCCTTAGCAGGCGGAAAATCTTTTAAAAGAAAGCAGTTGTGATCAAACACTCCAGTTTCTTTTGACAGAAATTGCATTATACTTGTGAGTCTATCGGGATTTTCTGGACTGCTTGTTCCTTTGGGCGCGTGAGCCACATGGGCGTCATTGTAGAGAATCGCTGTTTTGTACTTGCCGGCCATGCTAATCACTGTCACCAAAGCATCAATGGATTAGGCACAAATTGTGCTTTTGGACTATAAATTTTCCTATATTATATGCTTTGTGTAAAAATAATTTAGGTGACTAGCCATTCCCCATTATGTGGGATGCACAATGGAGAAAGCTAGTCAGAAGGGTATTGTATGGGAAAGGTAT
>CP070751.1:1165176-1184994 GCA_020348445.1 Thermoplasmata archaeon | reverse complement strand
GTATTTGAGAGTGTGATCGAGTATACTGTCAAGAAGTTCTAAGTAAAAAATAAATAACTTTTTATGAAAATAACACTAGTGTTATATAACACCGATGTTACTAGATTATTTATACTTAATTAGATATTCTTTTAAAATTGGATCAACGAGGTCATACTGGCTATCTTTTTTTATCGCTAAACCATACTTCTGAAGCCTATCAAGATATACATAGATGTTTTTTACATTTGATTCCTTTGAAATCGCGGGAGGATTTCTATAACCCATAGCCAAACAGGTCATAACATTTTGAGTTTTATAACCCAGTTTTATCAATTGTTTTTCGAGCATATGGTAGATTGGACTTTTCGGTGATAATATCTCTCTATATACATTTTTCATGGTATTTAATTTGACAGCATTATTTTCCCTAACAAAATCACACACTCTCAATCCCACCCAGTTCAAATATAAAGGAAATCCTCCTACTTTATTATAAATATATTGTGCGCTATTATCAGAAATTCTTCGGCCTGCGTCATTAAATCTAGTTTTTAAGAATTCAATGCTCGTTTTTCTGTCAAAAGGTTCTACATAAATGATCTCTGCACCTCCAGCCAAGGGATTCTTTGGATCAGCAAAAATGTCATCCATCATTCCAATAGAACTTCCAGTGTATATATATGCAACATTTTTTTGGTACTTAATTTTATTTCTAAAGTTAGCATGAAAATCTCCTCGAGAAAATGAGTACATTGTTGTATCCTGAAACTCATCGATCATGACTACACATTTTTTATCTAATTTATTTGGTAGTTCAATTGTTCGATCAAATAGGGTTTCAATCTCCTCATTAGTAAGAACTTTATGAAAAGTGGATTTGTCAAACTCTATTCTGAATCGTAAATATTCTTGTAAGGAAGTTCCAACTTCAACAGCTTTTAATCGCCCGAGCGCTTCTG
This sequence comes from Thermoplasmata archaeon, assembly GCA_020348445.1. Lineage (GTDB taxonomy): Archaea > Thermoplasmatota > Thermoplasmata. Next base: position 1,184,053 of record CP070751.1, on the reverse strand, counting down.
ACATTACACTTATAGCCTCTGTGAATCCTTTTTTAAGTCTTTCCCCGAATTTTTTCATTAATTTTAACGAGTTTATCTGGGCTTCAATAGTGGCATTTCCATAGACCTTGAGAAAGGCAACAAGATCAAGGCCCTCACAATCTATACAAATAGGTAATATTTCTTTTTTAAGTAATTTCCATTCTAGATAGGATAATATTGATGATTTCCCTACACGACGCGGGCCAATAAGGACCACATCGTTTTTCACTCCTTCTTTTATTGTCAATAATCTTAATAAGATTCGATTGATCTCTGCTTCTCTGTCATAAAAATGCTTTGGCGACACAGGTCGTCCGAATGAAAATTTGATAGGTTTCATACTAACACTAGTGTTACATAACACTTGTGTTATATTTAAATTTTACTATCCTTGATTTCTGGCAAATTATCTTAAATACCCCAATAGCGCCCTTTATAACATTGCAGGAATCTGCAACGAGGCAGGTAATGTCTTTGGAATGATGCCGCATCCTGAAAGAGTGTTTTATAAGTATACCCCTCCAGATTAGATGAGGGAAAATGAGCATGACTGGGTTGGGGATGGGAAGGCGGTATTTGAGAGTGTGATCGAGTATACTTCTAAGAAATTTTAGTTATAGAGTTCGAGTTCATGAAACGGTCTCAATAAGTAAAAAATGAAAGAGGTAGGATAGGTTTGTCCTACCCTAATAGGTTTGATCTTGGCTTAGATTCTGTCCCTTGTGTACCTTGATACTCCCTCTGCCAATTATGGTCGTGTCATCAATTCTGAATACTTGGGCATCAGCTTTCAATCAAAGCTATAATTTTCTGAGCATTCGAAATTATGAAGTTTGCTTCCTCCTCGGTTAGCTTGCCCGCGTTCTCTAGAGCCTCCACATGGTTGATGAAAGCGTTTAGGATGTTCACCGCTGTGTGGTATTGGTCGTTGGCCAGGGCGTTCGCAGCTGCATCCAGCTGGGATAAAAGTGAGTTCTTCAGACCGTTCACAAGGTCGAGATCCTCGATATACTGCTTCAAGCGCTCTATTGCGTCCACGGGATCGGGAATCCAAGGCTCCATCAGGGGATACCAGTCTACACCACCTGGGTATGGATGTGGAATGTCGGTATCCCCGACTCCATCACCTGCAACCCTTCCATTGCTTCCGTCATCTAGACCGGTGTAGTCGCTCCAGTGGTTACCTTCACCAGCACCGTTGTCCCATGTGTTCTGGGACCCTATTCTATAGAGCTGGTTCGCGTTGTTGATGAAGTTGTTGTGATAGATGGTGTTGCTGTTGGAATAGTGTAAGTAGATAGCCCAAACGATGCTGTCCGATACTGTGTTCCCGGTGATCGTATTGCTGTCGGAAAAATGTATGAAGAGGCTGTAATCATTGCCACCCGAGATTATGTTGCCGCTCACTGTGTTGCTGGTACTTTGAGACAAGTAGATGCCGTCCCTATTACCTGTGGCAGTGTTCCCGCTCACAAAGTTATTGATGCTGAAACTAACATGGATGCCTGCCACATTACTGCCAGAGACAGTGTTCCCGCTCACGGTGTTGCCGTCGGAATAAAATAGCCATATGCAATAATTACCACCCGAGACGGTGTTCCCGCTTATGGTATTGTCGCTGGAAAATTCATACAGGTGGATGCCGTATGTGCCGCTGCTAGTGACCGTGTTCCCGCTTATAGCGTTGCCGTTGGATTTATAACCCAGGATGATGCCTTCCTTATTGTTGCCTAATATGGTGTTCCCGCTTATCGTATTGTCGTTGTTTTCGCTATACAGAAAAATACCTTGATTGTTGCCTGAGACAGTGTTCCCGCTTACGGTGTTGTAGTTAGAATTACTATACAAGCGGATGCCGTACCAGTAATTGCCCGAGACAGTGTTCCCACTTATGGTATTACTGTCGGAGTTCCAAGCCAGGCGGATGCCAAAGCCGTTGCCTGAGACAGTATTCCCACTTATCGTATTACTGACTGATTGGCCCAGGTAGATACCATAGACGTTACCAGGGATGATGTTCCCGCTTATCGTGTTGCTGTTGGACCGATCCAGGTAGATACCGTATGTGAATCCACTCACTACTACATTCTTGATAGCGATCCTATCTACGGTGGACCCATAGATACCGTATCCGCTACCGCTTCCCGTGACGGAATGGCCGCTACCATCGAGTGTTATTCCTGATTTTTGGATGTAAATAGATTCGTAAATATTGCCTGTTATGGTATAGATATTCCCTGCTCTAGAAATTGGTGCAGTTGATGGGACTACATTGCCTTGTGGATCGATATATATTGTTGATTCTGTCTCCTGTATGAAAATATGGTGAGGAACTGTAATATCCTGGGTGTAGAAATAGGAGCCTAATTCATCAGTTGTGAACTCCCCCTGCAGATAGCCATCCTGATACCTGTAGTACGTTTTGCTTGCTTCAAAACCCGTGAATGTCAAATCTGTGCAGGTTGCCATAGATTCGGACTCGATACTGTAACTGATTACCTTAGGTATCGATTCCAAATACACATGCACTATTTCACTGCTGGTCATTGTGATGTTCAGGTAGTCGCTATCCGTGATTTCAAAATAGGTACCGGTACCTTCCACTCGCCAATCTTCATCCCCAATATCTGGTACAAGTGGTACTTCCGGATGTCCAGGATCACCTGGCTCTTCCGAACTTACGTTCACAGCCACACAAAAAACCATGGCTATCATCAAAAGACACATAAATATGCTCGATATTTTGCCTATTCTTCTCATATTTTTTTCCTCCTATATTTAGATCATCTACCCTTGTTGAGAGCAAATAAAAGAAGCAGTGAGACTCCCCTCGATAAATCATCTCACCAGTTGAATTTCGCTCCACTACCCCACTTCTCGAATTCCTGCTCCCTCCTTTACCTTGACTTGGGTAATTGTATTTGAGATATAAATAATTTGTCTGATGCATTCCATATATATATCCATATTTGTAGATTTTAAAATAAATAAAAAAATGAAATTGTTGTTAGGGGTTATTCTACCTGAACTTCTCCCCTGTCAGTCTCTCGTACAGATTGATATAAAGCTCGCTAACCTTGGGAGTGACATCATCAGGCAATGCAGGGATGGCAGGCTCTTCTTCACCTTTTTTTCTTGCACCCTCAAGAACATCCAGATAACTTATACTCCTGTAATGCTGCCGAACAAATTCCTTGCTCATCTCAACAAAATTGCCTTTATCATAACTTGCAGCATCCCAGAACCTATCCTCGTCAGCAGTGCCAAACGTATCGATCAACATCAGGTTCCTCTCTGAATCAAAAGCGAATTCCTTTTTGCCGTCAACATGTATAAGGCCTCTTTTACCAACCTCTTCACCGATTCTCTCGTCCAGTTTCAGTACAGTGTCCCTAATATTTTGGAAATCGTTCTTTATCAATCCCGCAATATCCATTCCGTCCTCGATTGTCAGCTTTCTGTCAAATTCCTCGAGTTTTGTTGTTATCTCGAAAAAAGGCTCTGGAAGTTTCTCACCATATTTGGGGGTGTGCCCAGGAGGAAATCCTACATCTTCAGGTTTCACATCCCCACTTTTCAACCTGTCCAAAAGCGAGCCTGCAACATAATGCCTGCATATGAACTCAAGGGGAATCAGATAGTTGCTCGTATCTGGTGTTAGCATTGCATAATCACGAATCACATCCACCTTTTTCACGTGCATCAAGTTGGGTCCCGCAACCTCCACAAAATGTGTATTGATACCCATCGACTTCGCAACTTCAAACCAATGTGCGCTGGTCCTGCATAAAGTCTCACCTTTATGAGGAACATTTGTTGGTATAACCTTGTCAAAAACAGAGATCTGGTCCGTGAACTTGAATTCCAGTTTATCCTCTCCCACTTCATAGACCTCTTTTACCTTACCCTTCTTAAGAAGCTTCTTCTCCATGCATCTCCCTACCTTTTTTCTCCCCCCTTCAAATCCAAAAGCGGTTTTATCTTATCAGTCTCACCTCATAACAAACCGCAGTTAAATAAGGGGTAAAAGTATAAACAGGGATACCGTTATAGCCTTCTAAATATATGTTTTTTTCTAAAAGAACTATAAATATCTCTTCTCCTATAACCCTTTGGTGATATAGTGGAACGAGACATGAGCAGATTCTTTGCAGACAGGGCCTTGGGCATGAAGGCCTCAGACATCAGAGAGCTTCTTGAACTCACTCAACGCCCAGAGATCATTTCACTTGCAGGGGGCTTGCCTAATACAAATGCCTTTCCCGTGAAAGAGATTGCCGAGATATGTCAGGACATTCTAAAAAACGATTCTCACAAGGCTCTTCAATACTCTGCAACCGAGGGCATCAGACCCCTGAGAATGGCACTTTTGGATTACATGAAAGATCAATTGGGAGTAGGAGGTGAAGTAGATAACCTCATAGTAACCACGGGTTCACAGCAGGCTCTTTCCCTGATCAGCATGGCCATATTGAACCCAGGTGATCTGATATTGACAACAGCCCCCTCATATGTAGGGGGATTGGGAGCCTTCAGATCATATCAGGCCGAGATCGATTCTGTGGCTCAGGATAATGAAGGTCTTGTAATTGGTTCTCTTGAAGACAAGTTAAAGGAATTGAAGTTAAAGGGAATAAAACCGAAGATGATCTATGTTGTTCCTACATTCCAGAACCCTGCTGGGGTCACAATGCCGGAGAAGCGAAGGGAGGAGATGCTGGAGCTAGCAATTGATTATGACGTGCTGATACTGGAGGATGACCCTTACAGCAGGCTGCGTTTTGAGGGTGAGGAGGTCAAGCCAGTCAAGTACTTTGATTACGAGGGTAGGGTTATTTTCCTTGGCACCATGTCCAAGCTTTTATCACCTGGTTTAAGGGTTGCGTGGATGCATTCCCCTAGGGACCTTTCACGGAAGTTCGCAATTGCAAAGCAGTCAGCTGATCTATGCTCTACCACGTTTTCACAGTACATTGCATATGAATTCCTGAACAGAGGATATTTGATGCCCCATATAGAGAAGATAAAGACGATGTACAAGAGGAAAAGGGACATAATGCTTGCGGCAATGGACAAATATTTCCCAGAGGGATTAACTTGGACTTATCCGCAAGGCGGGATGTTCTCATGGGTTACAATGCCAGAGCACATGGATTCAAAGCTCATCTTGATGAGGGCCATAAAAGAGGATAATGTGGCATTCGTGATAGGCTCTGCCTTCTATCATGATGGAAGTGGAAAGAATCACATGAGGTTGAACTTCTCCCATTCATCAGATGAGTTGTTAGAAGAGGGCATTAAGAGGCTAGGTACCACACTCAAGAAGGAGATGGAGGAATAGATTTCTTTCATCCAAAACACAGATAAAGTGCAAATTCCATTATAGTCAAAATTTTGGTGTATTTATGACAATAAACACACGGCCGAGCATAGACGAGTACTTTATGAAGATGGCCCATCTTGCCAAAGAGCGATCCACTTGTCTTAGGAGAAAGGTGGGAGCCGTTATTACAAAAGACAAAAGGGTGCTTTCAACAGGATACAATGGTGCCCCCAAAGGTCTTCCACATTGCGAGGAGGTTGGCTGTGTACGGGAGAATCTGGATGTCCCCACTGGAGAGCGCCATGAGCTCTGTCGTGGTGTGCATGCTGAGCAGAATGCTATAATCCAGGCTGCTGTTTTTGGTACAAGCATTAAAGACGGGAAAATTTACACAACTAACCATCCCTGTGTTGTTTGTGCAAAATTGCTAATTAACGCCAGCATTTCCGAAATAATCTATGATGATGACTACATTGATGAACTGGCAAAAGAGGTCCTCAGGCAGAGTAATGTCAAGGTCAGGCGATTCAATCTTAAACAATGAAATTACTCTTCTGATTTTTGTAGATACATAGAATACCAGATTACCTTGTTCAGGGCTTCTATTGCCCTTTTAGCAGGAAATACACTGGGAATTTGGTTTTCCCTCAGTCTTTTAACCTGGGTTTCGGTGAATTCCCCACCTGTTGCTATGCATACCAACGTTTTTTCTTTATCATTGATTTTCTTCATTATTTCATGTAGCTCTTCGATGCTCTCAGATAAAGGTGCGTCCTGGAATACAAAAAATGGCATGATAATGTCCACATTTTCATCTGCCTTTATAATTTCTAGGGAATGACCGTACCAGCTTGCCTGCGCACTGCCTGTGAGATCCAGAGGATTTGAAAACACGCAGTAGTCGGGAAGGAAGGATTTCAATTTATCAATGCTTTCTTCCTTCAATTCCGCCAGGCTCAGATATCTTGTCATCTCGATCTCATCCACAGCAATTACACATGGTCCAACACCATTTGTAACCATGGCAACCCTGTTGCCCTTGGGTCTAGGCTGCAGGACCAAAAGCTTGATTATATCAAGCATCTCATCTATCTCAGGAACCACGATCACTCCTGACTGCTTCATGGCTCCGAAAAATACATCATCATTACCTGCGATAGAGCCTGTGTGGCTGTGAGCTGCCCTTGCTCCTTTTGCAGTTCTTCCTGCCTTTAGCATGATAATCGGCTTTGTTTTGCTGATCTTTTTGGCAAGCTCTGCAAATTGTCTACCGTATTTGAGGCCCTCGACGTAGAGTGCAATAATCTCAGTTTCAGGGTCATTTTCAAGGTACTTGAGCATATCTATTTCATCAACATCCGCTTTGTTACCGTAGCTTACGAACTTGGCAACACCCAAATCCTCCTCTGCAAGCCACTCCAGTATGCTAAGTCCAAAGGTACCTGACTGAGTCAGGACGCTGATGTTACCCGGTTTTGGACGCATCATAGCGTATCTGGGTTGAAAGAAAGTGTCGAACTTGCCCTTTGGACTGAGAATTCCCACACAGTTTGGGCCTATTATCCGGATATTGTTTTGCCTTGCATTCTCAAGAGTCCTTCTCTCAAGCTCAATTCCTTCTCCCTTAAGCTCCTTGAAACCCCCGGATATGATGACGATTCCCTTTACCTGCTTCTTCCCGCACTCCAAGACTGTTTGCGGTGCATATTTGGCTGGCAGTGCATAGACAGCCAAATCCACATTATTTGGGACATCTAGGATGCTCTTGAAGGTTTTTTTACCCAGTATTTCCTCAGCGCTAATGTTTATTGGGTATATTTCATGCTCGTAACCTGCATCAATTATATTCTTCAAAACCTCGTAACCTATTTTTCCGGGTTTGGAGGATGCACCCAAAACTGCGATAGATTTTGGTTTAAAGAAGAAATCCAAATCTGACATATCTTTGAGGTTAAAGAAAAAGGGTATTTTAAATGTTGTGATTCCATTATTTAGTAACACAATCTAAATCTTGGGGGGTGTATATAGAAAGTGTAATAAAGGAAAATGAGATTCATTTGGCAATATGTATTGGAATCGAGGTAGCCAAATATGAAATCCGTATGCTTCGTGCTTCATGCCGATTTATTTACGCCTTGGCCTATTATGCGTGCAATGAAGGAAATAGAGGTTCTAATAGAACATGGATATTATATATTTGTGGTTTCGTGGATCAAGGATTCCCTGGATCTTCCAAAAACAGAAGAAAGGGAAGGAATAAAAGTGCACAGGTTCTTTTTACCCCCTCCAAAAAAATCATTTCTAAAGAGGTTTTTAGCCTACAGGAGAATACTAAAGGAGATGTCAAAGAAAGTAATTGAAATAAAACCCAATGCAATTGTAGCACACGATCTTGAGATATTAAAAGCAGGTGTTATAGCAAAAAAAGCACTCAATGTCCCTCTTTTCTTTGACGCCCATGAGAACTGGCCCGAAATGGTGGCTGAGAACAGCAAGTTGGAGTCCCGTTTCTTTGCTCGTTTGCAAAAGAAACTCTTAAAAAATGTCACTTATAGCTACACCTATGGAGATGACCTGACAGATAAATACAAGGGCATGGGCTATCCCGCTGTCTCCCTTTACAATTCCAAAAGTTTAGATTCGATACCAAAGATCAAAGAGACCGATATTGGTGAAATGAAGGACAAGTTCGGCCTTAAGAAAGATGATTTTGTAATCGGCTTTTCAGGAAGTGTGAATCTAGAAAACGGAACGCAGCAGGTTATTGATGCAATGAAGAACTTGCCCAAGAACTACAAATTTTTAGTGGTGGGGGGAAGTGGTAGAGCCGAGGATCTTGAGAATGTGAAGAAACATGTGGCAAAAAGAAGGGTTCAAGAAAGAGTAATACTCACAGGTCGGGTAAAAAGCGAGGACCTCCTTCGATACTCTGCAGTCTTTGATGTAGGCACTGCGCTTTTTCAGCCTCTTAATCCAAACCAGATCGCAAGAGTCCCAAACAAACTCTTTGATTACATGTCAATGTCAGTTCCAATGATCGTTTCCGATTTTCCAAATATGAGGAAGGTCGTGGTTACTGAGTCCAAGTGTGGATTTGCAGTGAAACCAATGGACATAAATGCAATAACAAAGGCGATTTTACATTTTTCCAAGAACCCTGACGATGCTAAGAAAATGGGGAAAGCTGGGAGGATTAAATTCGAGAAGTTCTACTCCTGGGATGTGCAGAAGAAGAAGCTTAAAAACTCCCACCCTCTTTGGCGTGGTGAAGCCTGACTATTCTTCTTCCCATTTTGTAAGGAATATCCCCAGGATAAACACGATGATTCCAAATACTCCAATTACAGCGGCGTTGAACCACGCACCATCGAAGTTGAGATTGATCATAGAATCCCTAAGCCCCTCATTGATATAATACAATGGAAGCACCAAGGCCACCTTTTGAAGGAAATCGGGCATCATCTCAAGCTGGAAGAACGTCCCTGCTAGAAACATCATTGGAAACATGACAGCATTTGCAGCTGCTTCTGCGCTCTGCGCCTCCTTAACAAATCTTGTGATAAGCATGCCTATCCCAGAGAATGCGAAGACTGTGAGGAGAACAAAAAGCGGAAGAAACAGGTTGAAATGAGGTTGTAAGTCGAACACAACAATTCCAATTAAAAGAATAGCTGAGGTGGAAATCACGGCCATCACAAGTTGGTACATGATATTTGCCATGAGCCACTCCGGTCTTGTAATAGGTGTTGTGGCTAATTTTCTTAGAATTCCTTTTTGCCTAAGTTCTGTATTTATTGTTACAGAACCGAACAGGCTAGTTGCCATGACAGACATGGCGATTATCCCTGGTGCAAAGAAATCGATGTACTTGAATTCCTCGGAAACAGTTGTTTCTGCATTTACGCCGATGGTATCTGTCGTGTTTGCAATACCCTTGTTGACTCCTTGAATTATGGAGTCCAAAATTTGAATCTTGGTCTGAGATGAGGATTGGGTGGGGTCGTACATAATTGTAATATTTACAGGCCCATCATCTGATAAACCTGCAAGCTTATAGTTGACCTCATCAGAGTAACCCTCTGGAATGATGATAAGAACATTTGCATTATTATCCTTCATATAATCTTCAGGATCCTCATTTGGATGTACCATCTTGACATCGAACAAATCAGTTTCATTGATTACATCCGTTAAAGCAGTCGACCAATTCCCTGAATCCTTATCCTGCACCAATAATTCGTAGTTTATATCCCCCTCGTCTTGAAATATGAAACCAAATAATAGTATCAAAAGAATGGGAAACATGATGGTCCAGAAGACAGCAGCCTTGTTTCTTACAAATTCTTTTAGATCCACAGTCAGGTTGGCTGCGATGCGGCGAACGTTCATTCCTTTTCACCCTCCTCACAGAGGGCCTGTCCTGTCAGAGCTAAGAACACCTCCTCCAAATTCGCCTTCCTTACATCGAATCCATCATATCTTACACCTTTTTCCTTGAGTCTGTTGAGAACTGGAAGAACCTGTTCGCTACTTGAAACATCTATTATGATGTCTCCGTTTCCGGGAGTGTCATAGGAAAATCCCATTTCCTTGGCAATTTCCTTTGTTTCATAACCACCGCCGCGGACTGTGATATGTATTGTTCCGCAGTGAGCGTCGATAAGTTCGTTTGGGGAACCGCGGGCTATGATCTTGCCTTTGGAGATTATGGCCACCTTGTCTGCTAAAGCCTCTGCTTCCTCCATATAATGCGTGGTAAGAAAAATCGTCTTTCCCTCTTTTTTCAATGTCTTTATAACCTCCCACGTATCTCTTCTTGCCCTGGGATCAAGACCTGTTGTGGGTTCGTCCAAAAAGACGACCTCGGGGTCGTTTACAAGTGCAACTGCGATTCCAAGACGCTGCTTTAATCCGCCTGAGAGGTTCATGTACCATTTATCTCTTTCATCTTCAAGACCCACCATTTTTAGAAGCTCATCTATATCCCTACCTCCCTCAAATAGTCGATAAAAGTACTGTAGGGTCTCTCTCGTGGTTATTCTGTCAAAGGAACTGAACTCTTGGGGCAAAACACCTATTCTCTGAATTATTTCCTTTCTGTTTTTTTTGATGTCCAAACCTAAAATATCAACTTCACCTGAAGTGGGAGAGCGAATTGTCTCTATAATCTCCACAGTGGTTGTCTTACCTGCGCCATTCGGCCCTAAAAAGGCGAATACCTCCCCCATTTGGACATCAAAAGAGATGTCATCCACTGCATGTAATTCTCCATATATCTTGACTAAATTCTTGACCTTTATCGCAGGTTCGGTCATATCAGGGGGGATATTGAAGAGATATAATAAGATTTACCTTAGAGGGGGTTGCTATGTGAAAAAGTTAATACAGGCATCCCTATTAAAGAACCATGGCCAAGGACTCAATCACCATCAAAAAAGACGCCATAAGAAACAGAATCTGGGACCTTCTTTTGGAGAAAGATGTGGCTCGCTTTCCACTTCCTCCCCATGGAAGAATACCAAATTTTGAAGGAGCTGAAAAGGCAGCCAAGATGTTAAGGGATGTAGATATATGGCCATCTATTAACGTATTAAGATGCAATCCTGACAGCCCTCAAAAGCCAGTTCGTGAAAATGCCCTGGCTGAAGGGAAGACCATTTATATGGCTGTGCCTCGCCTTAGGGAAGAGCGCTGTTTTATTGAACTCCATAAAAACCGCATAATTGGTCCTCCTGTGCGAGGTGCTACAATAAAAGGTGCATTCAAATACGGAAAAAAGGTTGGACCTGAGCATATGAAGAAGGTTGATATTGTAATTGCAGGCTCAGTGGCTGTCAATGCCTCTGGAAGCAGGGTTGGAAAAGGTGGAGGTTTTTCAGATTTGGAGTATGCACTAGCTAGGGAATTTGATATAGTGGATGAAGATACACCTGTAATTACCACAGTGCATTCCCTTCAATTGGTTGATGAAGAGATTCCCATGACTCCACATGATGTGCCCTTGGATATTCTGGTTACACCTGAGGGTATCACAAAAGCCCGTAAAAAGCCGAAGCCTGAGGGTATTTTATGGGAGGATCTTAGCAAAGAAAAAATCGGGCAGATTCCTATATTGATGAAGTTGGAAAAGGAAAAATGCTAAAAAAGTTCTTATGACTTTTAAGAGGGCACTTTGAAATATCCTTGTACAAATATTTAACAATAAATACTATATCTTTACGAAAAATATATTTATACCAACGTATTATGATTACTAGAATTCATTGGACTTAATCAGGACAGCTGAGTAAATTGAACGAGATTTATACTAGGAGGGATGCCAAAAGTGAGACCTAGGGATGATACCAACATAAAGTACGGTCCAATTTCAATTTTCGTGTTCCTATTATTGCTACTTTCTTGTCTTTTTTCAATTCCCTCAGGGTCCGGCACTGATAGTATTTTCGCCACTGTAAATGGGAATAGCCCAAATGACCAATTTGGACATAATGTCTCGGGTATAGGGGATTTTAACTGGGATGGTTATGATGATATCATTGTTGGCGCACCTGGCGTAAACGGTAATACCGGTAAAGCGTACATCTTCTTTGGAGGACCTTGGTTCAATGGTTCGCTTTCAGCAGATTCTGCAAATGTCACAATAAACGGCAGTATCTCGGGAGACCTTTTCGGATGGGATGTCTCAGATGCAGGTAATGTGAACAATGACAACTTCGATGATGTGATAATTGGTGCACCTGGAAATAACAGTGGTGCTGGGGTGGCGTACATTTTCCATGGGGGAAATTCCCCTCCTCGTTACATGAATGCGAATGATGCTGATGTGATTTTGATTGGGGAAAGTAGCGGAGATCAGTTTGGATTTTCTGTTTCTTCTGCAGGTAATGTTAACAATGACAATTTTGATGATATCATAGTCGGTGCTTTCGGAAACAATAGCCATACAGGCTCTGCGCATATCTTTTTCGGAAGCGACGCAATGAGCACTCAGATTGATGTTTCAGATGCAAATGTGACGTTTTTTGGGGAGGATATTGGTGACAGATTCGGATTTTCGGTGGCGGGTGCGGGGGATGTGAACGACGATAACTTTGATGATGTTGTTGTTGGGGCTCCGGGTGCTGATAAGGCTTATATTTACTTTGGTGGAAATCCGATGAATGCATGGGTACAGACCTCAGAGGCTGATTTTAATTCTGGAAAGGAAAAAGTGCATATGAATTTAACAAGCACAGGCGAGGTTAAGCTTGAGAGCTTCAATGGAATTAAGGCGATGATGACGTATTATAACGGCTCTGCAACAAATACTCCAAGAATAAGAACTTGGAATCAGACAGAATGGAATTCCTGGAGTAATGCTGGTAGCTTTGGTTCTGACGAAAATCAATGGTTTATAATGGAATCGGGTTCCGTTAGGAAAAATGAGAAAATACTCGCAATTTCAGATAATGGGAACGATTTAAACGTCCAAGTGTATAATGGATTTTTATGGAGTCCAATTTTAAATCTAAATGATTTAAATATCACATCAAATTTAAGGTGTTTTGATGTGGCTTATGAAGTTATATCTGGGGATGCAATGATTACTTATTATAATAAATCAAGCGGGGATAAATTTCCAAAATACAGGATATGGAATGGAACTTCTTGGACCAATGAAATGAACACATCAAAAATTGGAACTGATGACATTAACTGGATTGTATTAACCTCCGCTCCAAATTCTAATGAGATACTTATGGTAACATTAAATTCCACCAATGGCATATGGGCTCAAGTTTGGGATGGAGATGCAAATATGTGGGGTAATTCTAAGTTATTAGAATCCACTGCCTCTATTACTAGCTACCAGTGTTTCGATGCAGTCTATGAATCACAAAGTGAATATGGTTTTATCGCTTGGGCTGATGGTACAGATAACCTCAGATCAACAAGATGGAAAGGGGATTGGTCAGATCCAATTGAGTGGTGGGGTGGGACCTCTGGAACCCCTCATTATATTAAAATAGCCTCAGAACCAAATACAAATTATATATTAGGAGCGGTATTGGATTCGTTTACCGAAATCAATGCAAATATCTGGGATGGGACATCATGGGGAGTAATTGATGGGATTACAACAAATGCTAAGGACGATGCAACAGCTTGTTTTGATGTAGCTTGGGAGTCTAGAAGCGATAGAGAAGGATTAATCGTATATGCTGAGGGTAACGATGCTCCAATGTATAAAAATGTATCAGGAACCATTATCGACTCCATTGGACAATCTACTTTGGATGCAAACCCTTTTGGAACCGGTGATCCAAGCTGGATTACTCTAAAAAGTGATACCCAGTCTGATGAGATAATGATGTTATATATCGTGTTTGATGGTGGACCAGACGTGAATGATATTGGTGTTGTATTATGGAATGGAACTGAATGGATAAATGCTATGAATGTTGATATGAATTCGACCTGGGGAAATGCATCGCGCTTCGACCTCGCATACACAGACACCTCAGGTTATTTTGTCTCATCACAATACGATGCTAAGATTATTGCTCCCTGGGGCAGAATTTGGTGGACCGCAGATATCCCAATAGGAACCACCTTACAAATAAGAACCAGAACATCCTACAACGGTTTAAACTGGTCATCATGGTCCAACTGGTCTGTCAATGGTGATAGAATTACAAGCCCAGATAACAGATGGATCCAGTACCAGGCCTGGTTCGAGACTACCAATATTTCATCTACTCCAACTTTAAATGATGTAACAATAGAGTTGAGCCATGCTGATCTTGTTATCAACGGCACTTCTGGGGAGAACTTTGGATGGTCTGTGTCATGGGCCGGAGATTTAAATCTCGATAATTATGATGATATCATCATCGGCGCACCACAAAACAACAGTGGCCAAGGCACAGCATATATTTTCCAGGGAATTTATCTGACATCTGAGAGTGCTCTTGACAGATACATAGATCTAACAAATGGAGACACAGCGAACAATACATTGATTGGAGATACCATGGGTGATAAATTCGGCTACTCAGTTTCATGGGCCGGGAATTTCAGTAAAGATGGATATCATGATGTTGTAGTTGGAGCACCAGGAGCATTGGACAATGGCTCCATCTTTGTATTCTTTGGTGGTCCTTCGATGAATCCCATAATAACAGCTTTTGAAAGCAATTTCACTTTGATAGGAGAAAACATCGATGACAGCTTTGGCTGGTCAGTCTCATGGGCCGGTAATGTAGATGATGACTCTCTGGGATACGAGGAAATAATAGTGGGCTCTCCTTATTTTGATGATGGAGCCACAGATTCAGGCAAGATATATGTGATTCATCTATATCATCAGCCAGATTTATTGATCAACGGCAGCGATAATGATCTGTACCAGGATGTTCCAAGCGGAGCTCAAGTGAATTTATCCTACCTGGATCCTGGAACTAACACTTCCTGGTGGATAGTATTACAGAATGATGGGGAACTGGACGATACAATTCAATTCAATATCGCTTCAAATATGCTCTTTAATTGGTCATGGGAACTGAGAGAAAATAGCACCTGGGCAAGGATCACAGATGGTGAAGCCATCAGCCTGGCCAAAGGAGAGCAAATGAACCTAACCTTGAATATATCCGCACCCATCATAGCTGTGAATGGCGATGAGTCATGGGTTGAAATATATGTGAGCTCCCAAAATGATACACCCAAAACTGATTCGGTAAAGGCCATAGCCAGGACAATTGATATAACAAAACCTAAGGTATTGAATACAACAATTGGTACACCGACTACAGGAGATACTTTCAGTATCACTGCTCAAGTCACAGACAATATTCTGGTGGATTCGGTGCATTTGTACTATTGGTTCGATCTTTTAGTTGGAACTGACGGTCCCTACAATGTAACAATGGACCCGGGATATATCAAAGATATCAACATACCAATTAATGCAACGACATTACATTTCAATATCTCTGCCAAGGATACAAGTGGAAACTGGAATGAAACAGGGATTATATCAATGGATGTTAGAGATAACGATTTACCCACTATCACCCATACCACCACCGACCTCCCAAAGACAGGTGATCCCTTCAACCTAACAGCTTACATAACTGATAACATCGGATTCAACGATCCACATCTCTACTTCTGGTTCGAAACAGGAAGCGGGGACACACCACCTCAAAATTTAACTATGACCAATCTTGGCAATGGAAATTTCAGTATTCTGATCGATGTACCAATTGATGCTTTCGACATACATTTTAACATCAGTGTAAATGATACAAACGATCTTTGGAATGAAACAGGTGAGGATATGTGGGAGATATGGGATAACGATGAACCAAATTTAAATGATACTACCAATGGAATACCCATGACAGGTGAACCATTTATCGTTACAGCCAATGCGACAGATAATCATTGGGTTGAAGAACTTCATATTTATTATTGGTTTGAATCAACAAGCGGGGACACCATGCCCCAGAATGTAACCATGACCGACCTTGGCAGTGGAAATTATAATTATACGATAATCATCCCCTCAAATTCACTTATCTTGCATTATAACATAAGTGCCACTGACTACAATAGCAACTGGAATGAAACAGGCGAGCAAACCCTCGATGTTACCGATGATGATATCCCAGAGATTGCCGATATTTCTGCAAATCCCCCATCACAGGAAATCGGTCACCAAGTAAATATCTCAGCTAACATAACTGACAACATAGGCATTGATGGTGTATCAATCAACATCAGCCTAACTGATGGTGGTTGGGTAAATGAGAGCATGAATTACGCAGGTAATGATGGATGGTATTATATCGCTGCTTTTAATGAACCTGGGCAGTACAACTTCACAATTTATGTAATCGATATTAATGGATTTGAAAATCAATCTGAAGTAAATTCTTTCAACCTGACACCGCATCCTCCCACAGTTGATTATATTCGGATACGTTCGGAACCTGATGGAGAGGGCGTAGTATTAAGTAGTTTGACATACAACCTTGGCGAAGTTGACAAATTTTACGCTGCAGGATACAATAATACATTTGAATATCTTTGGGATGTGGAAGTTAATTGGTTCAACACTAATATCGCTGCAGGCAGTATAAGCCCCCCATCCTCAATAGGGACAAGTACCAACTTCTCAGCGATAGGCCTTGGTCAAGGAATCATATTCATTACTCTTGACCTTTTGAACTACTCTGCCACCTACGAGGTAATCACCTCGCAGAGTCCCAAGATAGATGGAATCATTCCAAATATTCCCCTGCTTGAGGATTTCGGTCTTTACCAGCTCGTTCTTACCGGGTATGCAAGCGATCCCCAGGATTCGTTAGATGAGCTAAAATGGTTCCTTACAGGGGTAAACAACTCTATTATTTCCATTGGTGGAGAGAACCAGGCAGGAAACCACATCATCCACTTTGCATCTAAAAATGATATGTACGGCAACATGGAAGTTACTTATTGGCTCGAGGATCCGGATGGAAATCATGCTTTTCAGAAAGCATGGATAAACGTTAGCCCTGATAACGACGCCCCAAAGATCCTTGATTGCCCAGATGAACTAATTGTGCACTATGATTCCCCTTATTCTTTTGACTATTCCCCCTATATCTTTGATATAGATAATCCTCTCTCAGATCTCGTTCTCACAAGCGATGAAATCTCCTACACCTCAGTTTCTGGTTTTATTGTGACCTACATATACCCGCAAGATTTGCTTGGAGAAACAGATTATGTAACTCTCACATTATCTGACGGACTAGCCAGCGACAGCAAACTAATAAGGATTAAAGTCACCTCAGATTATCCACCTGAATTGGTAAAAACGATACCTGATGTGACTTTAGAAGAGAACCAAACTCTATATGCTGAGTTCGACTTGGATGAATACATCATAGACCAGGATGGCGATGGCCTCGAATTCACCCACACAGCCACGAAAATCAACATCACAATAAATCCCGACCATACCGTGGATTTCTCTGCCAAAGGGGAATGGAGTGGTGTGGAGAGGGTTACATTCAGGGCAAAGGATTCGGCTGGTGCCATTGTGGAGCAGACCATAACTGTGACGGTTACGCCAGTAAACGATCCGCCCGTGATAAAACCACTTCCCCTCTTTAAGATCCATTTCAACAGCAACTTTACCTTTGACCTAAGGCCGTACATATCTGATACTGACAATAAAATCGAAGACCTTGTAATCACCACCTCCAATCCGGACAATGTAACTGTGAATGGAACTTTAATCACCCTATGTTACCCAGAAAAATGGGGAGAACAGAATTTTCCATATGAAGTTCTTTTGACGGTCTATGTTTCAGACGGTATCTTTTCTAAATTTCAGATTACCTCGGTGCATGTAAGCGATAACTATCCCCCTGAACTTATGAAAACATTGGATGATCAGGTGATGTTTGAGGATAAAAATCTGACAGGTGCATTCGATTTGGACGAATATTTCAGAGACTGGGATGGTGTATCAATTACTTATTCTTCTACCAGCTCAATTATTACGGTTAGGATAAACGCAGATAATACAGTTGATCTTATACCACCTGCGAACTGGTTCGGAACCGAGTTTATTACCTTAAGGGCAACTGATGATGACGGAGCATTTATAGAGGACAGTATCCTAGTTACCGTCTTTCCAGAAAATGACCCGCCGCAGATCAGGGAGATACCTCAGCAAGAAGGGATAAAGGGCCAGGAGTGGATATTGGACCTTTCAGATTACATTTACGACATCGACACCGACCTGGCAAATCTGACAATAACTGTAAACGGAAGCTATGTGAAGGTTGTGGGTCATGTGCTCATCTTCAACTACCCTGAGAATATGTCGAGAGATACGATATGGATCACGGTAAGCGACGGAGAATCAAACACCACAACAAAAATAGATATCATTTTGAAATCACCGGAGGCTCCCACAACTGAGGAGGGGCTTTGGCTTTGGATCATACTGCCCATTATCCTTGCAGCAATTATCATCGCCTTTATTATCCTCAGAAGGGGAATCTACACTGTAGAGGACCTGTTCCTTATTACCAAATCGGGCCTTCTCATCGAGCATGCGGGAACCACAAGGGACTATGAGAAGGGGGATGACAGAGACGAGGATATTTTGGCAGGTATGTTCGTTGCCGTCCAGGAATTTATCAGGGATTCTTTTGGAGGAGAGGAGGAGGAGCATTTAAAGCGATTGGATTACGGCGATAAGACGGTGTTGATATACAGAGGAGATCATATCATTCTCGCAGCCTTTTTGGCAGGTCTATTCTCCAAGCCATTTTACAGGAAAATGAAGATGTTTGTAGAGGATGTGGAGGAGCATTACGAGGGTGAGGTGGAGGAATGGAGTGGTGATATAGCTGATCTTCCTGATATTGAGCTAAAGCTACATTCACTTCTTGAAGGTAATTACCCCTTAAAGAACATGAAGAACATGAAAGAAGAAGACGATGATGAGGAAGAGGAGGAAGACGAAGAGGATGAGGAAGAGGATGA
>CP070751.1:1145218-1165076 GCA_020348445.1 Thermoplasmata archaeon | reverse complement strand
CGGTATCTTTGCTAAACCGATACAAACTGGCCTGGGTAGGTTTGCTGTTTAAACCAACAAATGAATACTGCACCCCCTCAGGGGTGCGGTAGTTTATTTTTTTGATAAATATTGCCTATATTTTGAGAGATTGTCTCAGATAGGTTCTGGTTTTCCAAGACTCAACTTTTTGTTAAGGTTTGTCGCAATTTCAAGGTGTTTTTTTGCGTTATTATGGTCGCCCATCTCTTCAAATAAAAGGCTGAGTTCATTATGTGAATTGGAAAGAGTATATAATGATTTTAATTTTTCATCGACCTCAATACTCTTCTTTAAATAGGTTACTGCCCCCTCCCAATTTTGCTCATGTTTACATATTTGAGCATAAGTTTTATTGACTTGATACATGATATTTTCATTGTCGATTTTCGAAGCGATATCTTCTGCTTTTTTCACATAATCTCTGGCATTTTGCCATTCATTTATTTTTGTATAGCAATAACTAATACCTGCGTAACCATAACCCATCAACTTTAAGTCTTGAAGATTTTTTGCCAAATTTAAGAATTTGGTCCCATATTCAAGGGCTTTGTCGAATTCATGTATTCGCCTATACATGATCGCAAGATTGCCATATGCTCTCGCAGTTTCAGAGGGATCCTTTATCTTTTCCAGAATATCAAGACTCTTGTTGTAGCACTTAATAGCTTTTTCTGTTTCATTCCTCTCATCATGTACGTTACCTAAATCGATGTATGTGGAAGCAAGTAGCTTTTGTTCATTCACCTTTTCTGATATTTCAATGCATTTTTTATAGCTCAAAATAGCCTTATTATGTTCACTATTTCTCCAATGTAATCTTCCTATTCCTCGAAAACTGTCGCCCATACCCTGAAAATATCCAGCTTTCTCAGAGAGCTTGAGACCTTCTTTGAAACATTCCATGGCTCTCTTCAATTCGTTACGCTCCTCAAGGATATGACCTGATTCGCAAATTGCCTTTACCTTGAGCTTATCGTCTCGTACTATAGTGCTGATATCCGCGCTTTGGGTGAAGTAAAGCAACGCCTTTTGACACTCACCTACCATTGAACAGGCTTTTCCTTTAACCATCAGTATTTCAGCCCAATTTTTGGTCTCTACTTTCTTCTCATTAAATCTTTCAAGAGCGGCAAGAAA
Organism: Thermoplasmata archaeon; assembly: GCA_020348445.1. Classification (GTDB taxonomy): domain Archaea; phylum Thermoplasmatota; class Thermoplasmata. Next base: position 1,163,918 of record CP070751.1, on the reverse strand, counting down.
TTCTGCAGCATATCCACCTTCTAATACAGATGTTGTGCTTTTTATGGCAACCTGGGATGCCTTTTTATATTTTCCTGCTTCCTGATAATGGAAAATAGCCTCGATTATGTTCGCTGGCTCATCTTTTTTTACATAACATTGAGCCGCTATTAAATGATAATTCCTTTGTTTAGAAGATGATAATCTGCTATAGAAGAACTGTTTCATGATATCATGAATAAAGTATCGATGATGAGCATCCGTTTTCACAAGGGATTTCTCTGTAAGATTGTAGAGTTTCTCAAAATCGAAATCATCATTTGCTACCAAACAATCTTTAGTAGCGGGAAAGCGGTATATTGACATTATGCCCAAGATCTTTCTCTCGTCCTCCTTTAACTTTGAGAATAGTTCATTGTGTATATATCTTTCAAGATGACCATTTTTCTCGAAAATCTCAAGAAATAGGGGATTGCCAGCTGTGAATCCATAAATCTCTTTAAATTTATTTTTATCGATGCCCTTTCCTAAAAGTAATCTCCTGCTGCTTTCAAAATCAAGACCTTCTATGAGCAATTCAGCAACTATTTTCCTTGTAAGCACATCTCTTCTATCATAAAAAGGTACAATCTCTCTGGACAAGATTAACATCTTCGTTTTTGAAGAGGAAGTGAGCATTCTCAATACGTAGACGAAAAACGACCTTATCTGGTCATTGGATTTATGAAAATCATCAAAAATCAACACCGCATCTATTGCGCCTATGCTCTTTTTAAGGATTCTTGATACCTCATGATAGTCCAAATTTATCCGAGTTCTTATAAAAAGCTCAAGATGATCATCACCTAACTTGGAGAGAAATTCGGCCATTTTAAATAAGACACTCCTTAGTGTGTCCAGCTCATGAAAATTATGCCAAAAAAGATGTTTTGAATCGCGATAACTTTCTAGTAGTTTTGCTGCAAGGGTTGTTTTACCAATTCCAGCCATTCCGTGTATAAAAACGATGTTATGCCCTTTTTTGTCATTTATCCATTTATTAAGAGTGGCTATTTCTTTTTTCCTACCAAAGAAATGCACCACTCTCGGTGCCTCAGAAGAAAAATCAATGTACTCCACTTTCTTGAGATTTTTAAGTTGCTCGATCTCAAGGATGCCATCCTTTGATATGAAATTATATATATCTATCTCAGTCATATTTGCATAAATTTTTTCCTTATCCAAATTAGAAATTATTTTTTTGAGTTTTATCAGTTTGGTAGTATCATTTGGTAGTATGACTTTTATCTCAAGGTTTGACAATTCCCTTTTTAATGTCCGGATATGGTCTTTTCCATCATCGGTGAGAATAAAGTATTTTTGTTTCTTTTTTCCGCTTTTCACCCAGCCAAAACATTCTTTGACATAACCTTTGTCAACAGATTTTTTAATAGAGGTAAAAATATAGGTCTTGTTTGTTCCAAGTACCTCTGCAATCCCACTCGGAGTCAATGTACTTGGCACGTTATACTGATGTTTAGATCCCTGGCAATCCAAAAGATGAAGTAGAATCCTGTCCTGGACATTGATTAGTCTTTCCGTCTTGGGCATTCCTGTCAACTTCCTGTGATGTATTTAATAAATGGATCTCATTAATAAAGAGATAATATTATAAACATAATGTATGTATTTAATAATAAATCTACCGAATCCAGTAAAAAATCATTGTAATTATTTTTTGGGTTTATTTATTGTCGATACTCAATTACTCAGATTTAATAAGGAAATAATAAAATAGTCTGCCTTTAAGGATTTTGTCTATTCAACATTTCCCCAAATAATGATGAATTATCTAACACTGATTAAGACTTACCCCGATCCCAAACCCTTCCTTACATAATCAATCCGCGTTCCCAAGGATTTTTTTTCAAATTTTTTCCCCCTTCTTAATTAATTGAGATAATTTTGGCTATTTAACATTTTCTTGAAAATATTCTAGAAAACTTCTTATAGAAGGTCTGATTAATTTATCAAATGTCTTTTTTCCGGTTATTTTGGATACAACACACCATTATGTTGGATAAATCCATGGTTTTCCCATGGAAATCAAGGATTTCATCAATAATTATTTATGTTTTAATATCTACTTTGTATCCACTATTTATCTCCAATTGTAATTAAAAGTGGTAACCCCAACGCCCTTTACCACTTTTAGGATGAGAATCCTAATTAAGAAATAACCTTTTTCTTCTTACCCTTCTCCATCTCCATGAGCACTATTCCCTTTGAGCTCCACGCATCAAGACACTGCGGATCCAATTCCAGGGCTCTTTCAAAGCAACCCAAGGCAAGGTCGAATTCTCTCTTCTCCATATGCAACCTTCCCTCGATTACGAGCTTTTCCAAGGATACCTCGTCCCTACTCATCTGCAGCATCAAATCACCTTTGGCGCTCCATGCGTCCAGGTACTGTGGATCCAACTCCAAAACCCGATCAAAGCAGCTGAGTGCCTTGTCAAATTCCCTGTTCTTCATGTACTTCCTTCCCTGGGCTATGAGGTCATCCAAGGAAATTTCCTCTTCAAAGATCTCAGGCATCAACTCAGAATTTGTATCCCAAGCATCCAGTGACTGGGATGTCAGCTCGTGTGATTTATTGTAACTGTTTAATGCCTCTTCAAATTCCTTTATTTGGGAAAGTGTTTGATCATCTGTGGTTGCAGACTTAATGTTTACCTCGTTTTTCACAGCTCCATAATCATTGCCAAGGTAGGATTCGAGGGTATCCTCATTCTGGTTAAACATTCTCTGCAAAACCTCCAATCCCGACTCGATATTATCTGCACCTGTATAATCCAGATTGTCATCTGTTTGGGAAAACAATCCTGCAAGCTCATCCAGTTTCGTATTAAGATCATCATATTCAGGATATATCAAATCCTCATTCGGCGGAATCGTTGAAGGATCGAGATTATCAAAATCCTCCTTGAGGGAAACACTCATCTGAAACTCATCTTTTAAATTATCTTCCAGAGTCAATCCTGTAAGTTCTTCTGTATGCTGGATGCACAGATCTCGCAGCTCATACAATTGCTGTGTGAACTCGTTGACTTCTGATATTGAATTCTCAATCTCTTGCTCTTTTTCTTCGACATAGTTCTTTAATTCTTCTTCCGAATTAAAAGCCCGCTCTTGCGTTTGCTTTATTAAAAGAGCATGCAGTTCTTCCAGACTATCCACAAGATCCTCAAGAGTAATGGGCGATTTATTCTCCTTTGGTGTTTCCACCAAAGCCAAGGGTTCTTCTTTTTCCAAAAACGATTCTACTGTAATTGAATTCTCCTTTGGGCTCTCATTGGCCATGGTTTCTTTAACAGGAGGTCTTTCTTCTTCGGGTTTCGTAACCTTCATTTTCTTTTTCCTTTTGAACTTTCGGAGCTTTACCTTTTTCGTTTCAGTATTTTTTAAGCCCTGGGGAGTCTGATTTCCAGTTGGCATATCAGATCCTTTCTCATTCAAACTTGCGAGAGCCTCCTCTGCTTCTGTATGATTTGGATCAATATCGAGTATCCATTCATAACATTCCTTGGCATTTTCGTAATAATTTTTCCATTGGAATAATTTACCGATCCTGAACCAACCCTCAACGAACTTGGGATTTGAGTTTACTGCTTCGTTGTAACTGTCTAAAGCAGCATCGTAATCTCCTAGATTTTCAAGAAGAACCCCTATCCTATACCAACTGTTTACGTTATGAGGATCCAACTCAACGATTTGCATATAGATATTCAGTGCCTCTTCCCTTTCACCCAAATTTTCTAGTATCACACCAATGGTATTCAAAAGTCCTGTATCATTAGGATTTTTTTCTAGCTTTGTTTCATACCATCTAAGTGACTCTTCTAGGTACATTTCCTCCTCTGCTGTATCACTTTCATCGTCTAATTTAGAGCCGTTGCTTTGGACCTTCATCTTAACCTCTCTTATTATGCCCTTTTTTACTCTGCCAATGCCTACTTCACATTAGCAGTGATAATGTTGACCAATATTTTATTGGCGTAAACTATAAAAATATGTAGCGACCCAGTTTTCGTCAGTTAGAATCATTACTGATTTTACTGGGTAACTTTTTTACCGTCTACGAAAAATAGTCCCCATCTTCCGATGTTGATTTCAGGCCCAAAATCGGTGATTTTGACGAAGCCATTTACTATTTTGATCTTGGAATCAATTTTGATAATTTTGTTTTTTACTGTCTCAACATCCTTGCCCCATAAAGTCAATCTACATTTACCTGTTTTATCAAAAACAGTTATATTCACTACCTGACCCAGGCTACCGTTCTTCCTTTTAAACTCCCTGGGCCCTCCAATATCCTCCACCCTAACTTCAAGGCTCACACTCTCTTTATCCTTAAATTCGGAGATGGTTGTGGTCTCAACGATATTTCTCTTTAGCTCGTCAATTATCAGATACGAGATGGCCTCTTCACTTAATAGACCTTCGTACTCTTCGAACCTCTTTTTTATCTCTGTTTCATACTCGTCTTTGGTCATTAAGTCGCTGACAAGCTCGTAAAGCTCTGATTTTGTTTTATACATGTTACTTGGTGTATGACCAATTAAATAGATTAACATTTAGATTCAACTGGTGAATTGAAGATGTTAAAAGGATCAGTCCTCACCACATTTCCATGGTTTTTTCGGTGAAGTTTATACTAGTTGAAACACATATCCTTTACGAAGGAAAATGCCAAGAAGAAAATACGGACATATGGTAGGCCCGTGCCCTCCAACACCAATTGAGGACTGCAGGGCATGTCGTCTTGGCTACCCCTGTCCAAAACATGAACTTTTAGAAAAACCAGATTATAAGGTCCTTGCCAAGAAGAAGCGCAGAAAAAAGACGGGAAAGAAAAAGAGAAGATGAAATCATATGAACCTTCTTCTAAATCGTCTGAGATTCTGCTCCCTTTGCTTTTTTGCCAGCTCCTCCCATTTTTCCTGGGCCTTTTCGATATCGTCGCCTCGAAAGCCCTCTTTTGATTTTCCTTTTAGATCATCGAGTTCCCCTTCGTCAAGCCAGACACCGTGGCAGTTAAGGCAAACATCAATCTGGACTTCCTCTGCAGATTCGATATCCATTAGGCCACCGCATCTTGGACATACGAGTTCGCTTTTACTTTGGGTCCCTATTTGCTTTGTGAGATAATCAGTTAGCTTCTTATTCTTCAGGAGTTTGCCGAGTTCACCGGGATCGAGCCAAATCCCGTTGCACTTTGGACAGATGTCGATTTCGATGTTGGGACCAAAGATCTCAACCTCTTCACGCCTTGCTTCCACCCAACATCTTGGGCAATCGATCTTCTTTTGCATTATCTTCTTTTTAATTGACATATGGATATGAATATAGGAAATAGAATAAAAAGATATTGCCTATCATTTAATCCACCTCCTAATACCCTCTCCCCCCACCCTTCATTTGTTTCCACTTTAAAAAAATACTTACATTGCTAAGACATCTTTATGTCTATAATAAAAGCAATGAGCCATACAATAGGTATAAAAAGTATGAAGAGTATTACCCAACCGAGACCATGACAAAGAAAAAGATCGCCATAAGCATAGACGAGAGCATCCTTGAACTTGTTGATTCCCAGCGGGGTAATGAGAAACGATCCACCTATATAAACACCATTATCACAAACCATTTTAAGACAATCCCAGATGACCAAGGAGGAGGCACATTCGTTACAACGCTTGAACTAAGGAAGACGTTAAAACCAATATACGACAAGCTGCTGGTATTGGAGGGCCTTTCTGCTGATGTCAAGGCACTGCAGGATATCATGCAATCTAAATGATTTCTATTTACCTAGTGTGCAAACCAGCGATATATGTGCTGCTAATTACCAAAAGGGCTAGAATATAAAGAAGGGGAAGGGGGTAAAATATCAGATTCGAAAATAATATTGTTTTAATGTTTTTGTATAGATTAAAATCTGGCATATTTTTGATGATTGTATTTTTCATATAGATTTTTATCAATTTTGATTCTTATGCCAAAACAATAAATAGGGTCTGGTACCAAATTTCTATATACAATATATATAAAATAGGAATTGGGACTGGGATGGAGAAGATAAAATCAGGAGTTATTGGAATAAATTCATTACTTGACGGCGGTGTAAACAGAAACTCCGTGACAACGGTGATCGGGGCCGCCGGTTCAGGTAAAACCACGTTCGCGACGCAGTTTTTAAGAAGAGGCCTTGAGACAGGGTATGATGGACTTTTCATTTCCCTGGATGAAAACAGGGAGCAGCTTATAACAGAGGCTAAGGAAATGGGATGGTACAACATAGAGGATTATATGGATGCAGAATCCCTGATATTCATCGATGCCAATGGCAAGAATTTCTCGGAGTTCGTAAGAGAGGAAATGCCCAATTTCGTTGATGAATGGGAAGGTAGCAATACCAGGATAGTAATCGATCCTTTGACACCGATTATATGGGCCAACGAGAACAGGTACACCCAAAGGGAGCTTCTTATGCTCCTTTTCAAGGAGATTAAGAAGATAGGTACTTCGATTTGTACCCTGGAAGAGCATGGAATTACAGGTGATCTGTCGGGACAAGAAACGTTCATACCAATGTATCTTGCTGATTCTGTGGTACATCTGAGGTTCGTTAGGAATAATTCCACCACTCAAAGGGAGCTGGAGATTCTAAAGTGCAGAAACAGCAAGCACAGCAACCGTTCCCATTATTTCAGGATAATTAGAGGATTCGGTATAATCATTGAAAGCAATCCTGATTCTAGAAGCAAGAATAAAAAAACCACGAAGAACATCCCAAAAATCTTAAAAGCCAATCTTGAGGACAGGTTGGAGGGGATTCCTAAAGCAGCAAAAGAGAGGATACATAAGTCCTTGGAGCGTTTGACTGACAAGGATTTCGAAAAAATTGATATCTCCTATCTGGTGGAGGGGATTTTGGAGGATTATTCTGAGGAGGACAGTGGCTCATGAAAAAAATGATAACCGAATTTGATAAATTATTAACTCATGGAAGTAGTCTCACCAGGGATGATTATAGAATAAAGAAGAAGTCCACGCTTATGAACAACTCCCGCTGCGTGATCTTCGAGTACCTGTGCCGCCATCCCTGCAGCACAGTATCTGGTATCGCAAAGGGACTTGCGGTTTCTGAATCCAGTGTAAGATGGCATCTGGATAAGCTTGTTTTCGAAAAGTTCGTGACAGTAAAGGAAAACGGAAGTACGATTTTCTTTCCCTCGAACATGATAAATCCAGAACACATCGATATCTTCAGGTTGATGGCCATGGACAGAAGCAATGCTATTTTAGAATCGATAAGGTCAAGAAAGGGTGTGTACCAAAACGAACTCTCCAAGGAATTGGATCTGAACATCAGGACTGTCATGAAGTATACATCCGATCTCGAGTATTTTGGGTTGATTCGATGTGCCAGTGACGGAAAATATAAGCGTTACTACCTAACAGACCTGATAGATAACTTAAAGGATTATTATCGAAAAAATTCAAAATATTTTAAGGAGTTCATCGTTAAAAAGACGAGAAGGGACGGCCTTAGACCCAGAATCATGCTATCCACTCCTGAACTTTTAAGACTCAAAATGGAGATGGGTAGTGAAATAAAGGTCTTGACTCTTCCCATGATTCCCTTTGGCCGAATCCCCCATGGATTGGAGGATATGAGAAAGAAAAGATTCAGAAAGAAAAATCCCCTCATTTCGCTAACCTGATTGAATATAAGTAGGTTTTTTTGAGCCAATCTGTTTCGTAACTTCCCTGGATTTTTTTATGATTGCATTTTTCGTACACACTATTGGATTTTTTGTACATAATTCGTTTATATAGTTATTCAAATAGAAATTATGCAAATATAATTTCCCTATTGTATGAGGTGATGGTGGATTTGAGTTCCGAAGGAAGTGGTTCAGGCATATGTCCAAGTTGTGGTAAGTCCATAGAAGCGGGTGCTAGGTATTGTTCTCAATGTGACGAGCTAATAAAGAAGAAGATGATGTCGAGAGATGATCCAGACGCTGATGAAAAGAGTGAATCTAAAAAGAGTAGGATATTCAGGGATTTTGAAGAGCGCTATGGAAGAATAGAAGGCAATGTCAGGGACAGAGATACAAAAAGAAAAGATATACAATCTGAAAAAGGCAGCAAAAGAACAACCAAAGAGGATCTTGATTCAAGCCTCGATGACCTTGTAGAATTACTTGATAAAAAACTTGAGACCTCAGAGGATGCTAGTGAGGAGCCTGACAAATCATCATCAACTGAAGAAGAGGTTGTGGTATATGAATGTCCAATTTGCGGTGATGCAGTTGGTGAGACCGATATAAAATGTGCAAGCTGTGGTGCTGAATTTACAGATTTTGAAGAATTACCCGATGGCCTTCTGGAATCAACTATTTCAGAATTGGACCAGTTTATCGAGGAAACTACTTTGGAGCTCGGTGTAGAGGATATTGATGAGGATATGGATTCCCAGTTTTTAGGCCGGGTCGAAAGAGAAGAAAAATTGTCAAGATTCGAAGCAGAGCCGGGAATAAAAGAGGCCCTAGAACAACAAGAACATAACATTGAATCATTGGTTGAGGAATTGGATTTTTTAGAAAAAGATGAACCTCAAGTAATAAAAGAGCAAGAGAAAATTAAAATAGAAATCCAATGTCCCTTGTGCACAACCAAGTTAGAGAGCCATGATAAGTTCTGTTCTAAATGCGGTATGATATCGACAACAGAATCAGGAGTAGACAGGGGCCAGATTATCGAGTTTACCCATAGAATCCAGGATATCATGAAGGAACTTAAAAGCTCATTAGATGAGATTGAAATAAGAAAGAAATTGTTATGGTTGGACAAAGAGATATCATTGAAACTCACTGATGAGGAGCTATGGTTTAAAAGGGGACTACTTTTAGCAGAACTTGGATCCATTCAAAAAGGGCTCAAGTCATTTGAAACCGTTATAAAACTCAATCCTGATCATAAAAAGGTATGGGTAGCAATGGCCAATTTATTGGCCAAGCTCGACAAGATAGAGGAGGCCTCTTACTGTTATAAAAAGGCCTTTGAAATGATGGCATCTGATTTTCCAAAGAAGCCTGAAGAGGAGCCCATAAGACCACCTGTAAAAAGACCGAGGGAAAGACCTACCCTACCTGAAAAAATCAGGCCTGATCTGGGCCTTACAAATGGTATAAAGGAAAGGAGAGTGGGAATAAAAGAAGGTCCTAAAGGCGGTCTTACCAATGGCCTAAAGAGGCAAAGACGGGGATTGACAAATGGACTCACAAACGGTCTTACCAACGGCATGAAGAGGAAAAGGCGGGGATTGACCAACGGCCTTACAAATGGTGTTAAGGAGCGAAGGCGTGGATTGACAAATGGGCTTACCAATGGCGTGAAGAGGAAAAGGCGTGGATTGACCAACGGGCTTACAAACGGCCTTACCAACGGCATGAAGAGGAAAAGGCGTGGATTGACCAACGGGCTTACAAACGGCCTTACCAACGGCATGAAGAGGAAAAGACGGGGATTAACAAACGGCCTCACTAATGGATTAACTAATGGTCTAACCAATGGTGTGAAAAGGAAAAGACGTGGATTGACAAACGGCCTCACCAATGGATTAACCAACGGCCTTACTAATGGACTGAAACGGGATAGGTTTGGACTTACCAATGGGCTTACTAACGGTATGAAGAGATCTAAACTTGGAGTGATAAACGGACTCACGAACGGACTTACAAATGGACTTACAAACGGTCTAACAAATGGGCTCACAAAGGGTCTTAGAGCCTTGAAAGTTGGAATCACAAACGGTATCACCAACGGAAACGGGATCACCAATGGACTTGGGGGAAGGCAGGATCCATTAGAAGGAAGAAAGACTCTTAACAGATTGGTTACAGTGGTGGTACTGGTCTTGATTATAATTGTAACTCCTTATATCATATTCATAACCCACAGCCCACCAGATATAATAAAGATCGATGGTAAATTCAGAGATTGGAATGGGACGCCAATGATTTCAGAAGAAATGGAGGTATCGCCTTTTAATCCCAATATCGATATCGTGGAATATAGGATAGATTATAGAAATCTTGATTTATCCTTCTATTTGCGGGTTGCAGGCAGTATATTTGCAGGGGAGCCCGGTGGTAAAGAGAATGTGGATACAGCTTACATCTTCATAGACAAGGATCAAAGTCCTGATTCGGGATATTATATTGAGGGCATTGGCGCCGACTATGTTGTTGAGGTATACGGGCGAGGAGGCGATGTAGTTGGCTGTACCCTTTACAATTACCCCGCCTTCGAGCAGGATTGGGATCTATGGGAGATTAAATGCGGCGCTGCAGCTGAAGCAAGCGGCTCTGAACTTGAGATGCAATTTTTCGCAACTGCTATTGATATGACAAAACTGGATGAGATCGACGTTCTTTTTTATATGCAGAGTTGGGACAAATTCGAGGATTTTTCAGATACAGTGATCAGCAATGAAAAAGGCATTCTATCAATTACCCAACAGGGTGTGACAGAAGATGTGATAAGCGGAAATGGCAACAGGTTGACCCGCTTGGAATTGTATGCTATAAATTCTGATATAACATTAAATGAGATAAGGGCGGCAAGAACAGGTGTTGGAGCAGATAGTGATGTGGCTAGGATAAGACTGGAAGATGAGGCTGGAAATGCTTTATGTATCGGGACCCTAACTGACGGTGTAGCTATATTTCAACCAGGGCTGTCCATTTCAGAAGAGCAAAGCACCTCACTTTATATTGTGGTTGATGTCGGCGTAAGCACCATTGTAGGAAACAGCATTGGTTTTAGAATCATGAACAATCACGATGTGAACATAGACAAGGGCACAGTATACATTAATCGTGTAGAACCGGATTCGCAGCATCATGAGACCGGTTACCTGCTGGGTTTGCCAAAGAACGTAGTAATAGACGGTGCTTTTGCTGATTGGGAGGGCAGACTTAAAGCCAACGATACCATAGGAGAGGTGAACCGAGGCGATTTGGATATTAGTAATTATGGAGTTTCCAATACAGATTTGGGTGCAGCGTTTTTCTTGAGAGTAGATTCAGAGATATGTGCAGGGGTTGCTGTACCTCATTGGAATGTTAAACTTAAACATCAACCTACGACAATAGAAGAGCCTTCAATAAATGGCACGTTTTTAACATCCCTTCCCAAGACAGGTGAGGATGTGGTTTACATATTCATCGATACAAATTCTGGATATGGTTACAGTTGGAATCTACCAATTACCGCTGACTATATGATAGAGATTAAGGGAAGGCACAATAAGGTACTGAGCCAAATTTATTATGAATGGACAGGAACATATTTCTTTGATTGGAATTGGACAGCACGAGGTTGGGTGGATGTTGGCCTAGATATGGTAGAGATGGAGGTTGGTATAGGCTGGAACGAAATTGGAATAGACCCAGATTCCGAATATTTTGAGGTGTACTTCTTATCTACAAACTGGAAGAAATCCGAGACAGATTATTCTGATGATACCTTGCCATTTTCTCTGAATCAAACGATAATGGATAGCTTGCTTGCAAACCGAAGGGGGACCCGCGGTGATTATACATCCGATCATTTTCATCCAATAGACGGTGTTGATTATGATAGCAATGTTCTCGATGAAACATTGATTGACGAGGACGAACCAGGCAATGGTGGTGGGGATGAAGAGACCTGGGGAGGAAAGGGTACAAATATGTGGGGCGAATGTGAATATGGTGCAGGATCCTTACCCGCAGGTGCAACAATAACTGCTATGACTGTTTATATGGGATACCATCACACATCGGATTGGGTTAAGGATTCAGGCCATTGGGGAGTCGTATGGAGTGAGACGAGTGACGGTACCGAGAATCCCATTGCTAATTATTCTAGTGCAACATCCGATAATGATGAGGCGTACACAATAACCTCAAATTTACCAACGGTGAGCCAGATTAACAGCGGGATTTACATCCAAGTTATCGGAGCAGATACTGGAGGAGGACCTGATACGTTCTATTTGGATTATCTTTACTTCACGATAAATTACACATGGATATATAATGATGTGAGAATCAACGAGGTAATGGCAGATCCAGTTGGTGGCGGACCCTTTGACGACGATTGGTCTTATCGAAAAGCAATCTCAATTGATCATACGAAGGTGGTTGAAGATTTGGAGGATTTCCCTGTTTTAATTGATATTACTGATTCCGATCTTGCCAGCAAAGCCCAGTCTGATGGGGACGATATACTTTTTTTAGCTTCAGATGCAGAAACAAAGCTCGATCATGAACTCACAAGTTACACCAGCGGAACAGGTGCATTGAATGCATGGGTGAAGGTTCCCTTGGTCTCCTCAACTCATGATACTCTGATTTACATGTATTACGGTAATTCTAATGCAGATGATCAATCGAGCGCTAACGCTACCTGGAGTAACAACTACAGGGGTGTGTGGCATCTTGATGAGACCAGCGGGGCCACTATCGACTCGACTTCTTATGGTTTGTCTGCAACACCTGATGCATCAATTGCCAGAGGGGAAACAGGCCAGATAGGGTATGCGTATCTATTTAATGGAGTAGATGCAGAGGTGGACTTCTTCACTGTGCCAGACGGTCATCTTGAATTCGGGACAAATAGTATGACTGTAAGCTGCTGGGCCAAAATCAATGAGACATCTGGATATCAGAATTTGGTGGGCAAAGGAGGAGCTACCACTGGTGGAGGTTATATACTTCGTGCCCGATCAAATGGAGAACAAGGGTACTTTAGGGTCTCGGATCCAACAACTGTGGAGACAAATGACTTCAGATTTGTCAACGAAACCTGGGTGTACCTAGTTGGGGTGTGCGATAGGGGGAAGAATGAGTTGCGAGCCTATGAAAATGGTGTGGAGCAAAGGCAGGACGATGCTTATCCAATTAGTGGCTCTTTTGGTAGCATCAACATTAGTACCGATGATTTTGAAATAGGAGATAATTCGAATACACCCGAAGGTTGGATCGATGAGGTGCGCCTTTCGTTCGGTGCACGTTCAGAGGGATGGATTATAACAGAATACTACAACCAGTATTCACCTTCGACTTTCTATAATATTGGTAGTGAGGAGCTTAACAGTGCGAGTTGGTCGTATCGCAAATCTATTACAATTAATTCAAGTAAGGTCCCAGGTGATCTCAACAATTTCCCTGTTCTTGTCAACATCACCGACTCCGATCTCGCCAACGATGCACGTTCAGATGGGTATGATATTGTGTTCACTTTATCCGACGGCATAACCTCTCTTGAACACGAAATCGAGAGCTTCAACAGCACTTCAGGTCAATTATTTGCATGGATTAAGATTCCCAGCCTGTCATCATCCTCAGATACGACAATCTATATGTATTATGGGAATAGTGGACAGAGCTCATCAACTGAAAATCCAACTGGTGTGTGGGATTCAAATTACGTAATGGTTCAGCATTTGGAAGAGAGCCCAGCAAATGACGTAGCAGGACATCTAGATTCCACTTCAAATGACAATGACGGTACACCCAAGAATTTCGATGGGGCAGCAGGCTCAACAACTGATGCAACGGGCAAGATAGACGGGGCTGATGAATTTGATGGTATCGATGATTATGTTGATTGCGGGAATGATGCGAGTTTGAATATTACTGGAACTGAGATAACAATGGAAGTTTGGTTATATGGTGAATTCCCAACTCAATACAAGAGATATAATGTCATAAACAAATACAATCGTGGAACAGGAGGTTACGGCTTAATTGTTTATAGACATGCAAATAATATAGGCACTGCATCAGCTTACCTTCGAAATAGTTCAACCTATAGTGAAAGTCTTTGTAGTAATACATATGTAATTAATCCCAATACTTGGCATCATGTTGTTTTTACTTGGGATTCTCCTAATGGTTCTATGTATGTAGATGGAGTGAAGAGGACGGATGGTGATTTTGGTGGTTCAATAAATCCTAATCCAAGTAAAAACCTTTGGATAGGTAGATATGGAGGTGCTTCTGGTGCAGATGTATATTGGAACGGCACAATAGATGAAGTCCGAATATCTAATGTTGTTCGTCCCAGTGACTGGATTAATGCATCATACAACAACCAGTATTCACCTTCCACTTTCTATAATATTGGAAATGAGGAGTTAAACAGTGCGAGTTGGTTGTATCGCAAATCTATCACAATAAATTCAAGCAAGGTGACAGGCAGTCTTACAAATTTCCCTGTTCTTATCAACATAACCGATTCCGACCTCGCCAGCGATGCACGGTCTGATGGATACGATATTGTGTTCACAGGATCAGATGGTGTGAGTGTATTGAATCACGAGATCGAGAGCTTCAACAGCCCTTCAGGTCAATTATTTGCATGGGTCAAGATTCCTAGCCTATCAGCATCCTTTGACACCGCAATATATATGTATTACGGTAACAGCGGACAGAGTTCCTCAGCTGAAAATCCAGAAGGTGTTTGGGATTCAAATTACGTAATGGTTCAGCATTTGGAAGAGAGCCCAGCAAATGATGTGGCAGGACATCTAGACTCAACTTCTAATGACAATGACGGTACACCCAAGAATTTCGCGGGGACAGCAGGCTCAACAACTGATGCAACAGGATATATAGATGGTGCTGATGAATTTGACGGTACCAATGATTATGTTGATGTGGCTTTTTCTTCGAGTTTGAATATCACTGATGCCATTACAGTAGAGTCATGGTTTAATTCTGATGATGCTCTTTCCGAGGAAAGTGAGGCATGGTTTGGTGGAAATCAAAAATCAGACTCCTGGCTTCTTGGTTGGCATGGTTGGGATGATTCATGGTGTTTTGGAATCTACAACGAAACTGGAACCTGGACAGGAGGTACTCATGCAACAGATATTTATGTGACTGCCGGTGAATGGGTGCATGTACTCGGTACATTCGACGGGAGATATTTGAAAATATATGTAAATGGTGAGTTAGAAGATACTGAAGATGTAGGCTCAACTACAATATATACGAATACTAACGGCATAGGGATAGGTACAAGAGGAACATATTGGGATGGCACAATCGATGAAGTCCGAATATCTAATGTCGTTCGCTCATGGGATTGGATTAATGCATCATACAACAACCAGAACGATATTAGTTCTTTCCTTTATGCAGGAAGTGAAGAATCTCTCACTAGCTCACCTGGATATGAGTGGGTGGAAATCTATAATGCCGAAAGCTCTTCTGTGGATCTTTCAGGTTGGTATCTCAAAGATCATGAAGGAAACACATTTGATTTAAGTGGTGCAGGCAGCATTTCAGCTGGAGGCTATCTAACATGCCATCTAGGTAAAACAGGAACAAACAGCTCTACAAATGTCTATGATTCTATATTCAGTTCAGTGTATCAGCCTAATGCAACAAATGGAATAGACAATTTCTTGGATGATTCTGCTACAACAATAAATTTCGGGACAACCACATATCTACATGTGGAAAACAACACAAATGAAAGAAGATCGCTTTTATATTTCAACTTATCAGATTTACCGCAGGGCAAAGTTACTGAGGCCAAGATTTACTTATATAGATACGAGGGGGATCTAAGCAATGATGCCGATGTCAATGTGCACAGGATGACGCAGAACTGGACAGAGACAGATCCAGGTGGCTCTGATTGGGACACCTACGACAACTCTAATAATTGGGGGACCTCAGGCGGTGATTACGATAGTTCAATCGAAGACACAACTACAGTCCTGGGTGGATCAACTGCCTGGTACTCGTGGGATATTACTGATATGGTCCAAGGATGGATTCGCGGCATGTATGATAATTATGGTATGATTTTCGAGGCAGATTATTTGGGGTACTCTCAGCTCTTCTATTCAAGCGATTATACTACTGATACAAGTAAGAGACCGAAACTGGTTGTCAATATGACATCTACCCGAATACTGGATTATACAGACGGGCTATATCTTTATCATAGCTCCGATGCTCCTATGGATTATGTTGCCTGGGGCGGTTCTGATGGATCAGGTGATGACAATGCAGTTGATACGGGTCATTGGACAGCAGGGGATTACATTAAAACCTCATCAATTTCTGAGAACCAATCCTTTGGCCGAGATAGAGACTGCGCTGATACGAACTCATCAGCGGACTGGGAAGGGCCGGAAACTGGAAAAGCAGATCCCTTTGGCATTCATTCCGGGTCCTGGACCCAGGGCGCTGTAAATCAAGACCAGTATTCTATAGTTATAAACGAGGTAATGTTCGACCCAGCTGGTAATCCCTATGCAAATGGCTGGGATTACTGGAAAAAAATCACGATACATGCCGGCAAGGTGGCAGGGGATTTATCTGATTTCCCTGTGGTTTTGGACATGACACTGTACGATCTCGCTACATATGCACAATCTGATGGCGATGACATCATGTTTATTGGTGCTGATGGTGACACGAAGCTCGCCCATGAGATCGAGACCTTTAACAGTACCACAGGCAGGCTGATCGTCTGGATAAAGATGCCGTTTCTCTCATCCACGAACGATACAGTGATATACATGTATTACGGTAATTCAAGTGCCGAGAACCAGCAGCAGCCCAACGAGGTATGGACCAATAATTTTGTCGGAGTCTATCATTTAGATGAAACTGGTGAGCCCTATGAAAATTCGGTTTCCGCAAGAAATTGGGGAACACAACTGCTCACACCTACCCAAACAACAGGTAAGCTCGGCTACGGTCAGGAATTCACAGGAAACGGCGAGGATGATATGATATCCTTGGGTAATCTCGGCCTCTGCGATGGAAATCACAGAAACATCACGATTTCAGCCTGGGCCTATGTTAACGCTACCAGTCTAGAAGACTATGGAAAAATCATCTCTAAGAGAGATGACGTTGATACAGGCTACGAGTTTCTTTTTGGTTTCGAAAGCTCAGCTGCAGATAAGAGATTACAGTTTGGGGCTCGAGGAGCCTCAAGTTCCTATCAGGAAGTGGCAAAGGACTGCTGGGTATATATTACTGGAACCTATAACGGTACAATTAAACGATACTATATCAACGGCACCGAGATAACACAGGACACTGACTCAAGTGGTGCTCTTCGCCACTCCAATTGGTCTGTTGTATTAGGTGCGCAGGATCCCCCATCTCAGAACTTTGGGGGAATAATAGACGAGGTGCGTTTCTCCACTATAAACCGTACATTGGAATGGATCGCAACAGAGTGGTACAACCAGCTCGATCCCACTTCTTTCTTCAGTATCGGGGACTGCAACAACCGAAAAACCGTCACAATAAATTCCTCTCAGGTATCAGGGGATCTCACAGATTTTCCTGTTTTTATCAACATCACAGATTCAGATCTTTCTGCTAATGCTAGAGGAGATGGATATGATATTCACTTCAAAGATGCCGATGGAGCCAGGCTTCATCATGAGATAGTAAGTTATAACGGAAGTTCTGGTGAATTAAAGGCTTATGTTCGTATTCCTTCGCTTTCCTCAACAGTTGATACAACAATTTATATGTATTACAACAATCCACTAGCAGGTGATCATTCCAATCCCAAATGTGTGTATGATGATGATTTCCGAGGAGTATGGCATTTAAATGAGCGTCCAAGGGATGACTATGATGGTACCATCCTAGACAGTTCTTCTTATATGAATCACCTGGACTCATACGGTTCAATGGATTACACAAATTATCAGAATGGCAGAATCGATGGTGCTTATACTTTCGATGGAGTAGGTGAATATATATACAGAGACGATTACTGCACGCAGAGTTTGGATGTCGGCTACAGTGATTACACGATAGAAGCCTGGGTTCAATTGGATTCAACAGTGAGCCATAGTTATCAACAGATTGCTGAAAAAGGAGGAACCGCAAGCGATGTTCCGGGATATTATTTCTTTGCGCATAATTCAAACAATGATTTCAGGATGTACTTTGGGGATGGGGATGGTTCTGAAAGAGAATATACAGATAGCGTATCTGATCTCGCAGACGATCAATGGCACCATGTGGTGGTGACTGTGGATAGGGACGGTCCTGCCATTTTTTACATGGACGGAAAGTTAGATAATCTTAAGGATGCAAGTTCCAAAGATGGCAAAGACATGAGCAATCCTTCAAGGGAATTTCGTATAAGTGATAGTACTGATACATGGGAAGGTTTAATAGATGAGGTCCGCATTTCATTTACAGTACGTTCTTCTGATTGGGTCAATACATCATATAAGAACATCGTGAATTCCACATTATTTTGCTCTGTGGGAATCGAAGAAGCTGTTGAATTCTGGTATAATTCTGATTGGAGCTATCGTAAGAAGATCACAATAAATTCCTCTAAAGTTTCAGGAGGTGTTGCTGATTTCCCTGTTCTCGTAAATCTTACTGATTCAGATCTTGCAAGCGATGCACGTTCTGATGGAAACGACATAATATTTGTACAAGGGCAGGTCAGACTAGATCACGAAATCGAAAGCTTCAACAGCACATCAGGTGAGCTTTTTGCTTGGGTAAAAATCCCGTGGCTCTCTCCAACATCTGATAAGGTTATCCATATGTATTACGGAAATAGCGCACAGAGTACTCCGACAGAGCATTCATATGGCGTTTGGAGCAAT
>CP070751.1:1124933-1145118 GCA_020348445.1 Thermoplasmata archaeon | reverse complement strand
AGTTTCGGATTTGATCGGATATTGGCCTAAATGCCGCAGCAATTTGCGTATCAAGTCCGATAGTGTTACTTGTGGTTGCCGCGCCTGTCACCTCTGAAAATGATATAGCAACTTGTGTATCACTAATAAAACCAATTCTATAACTTACATTGACAGGTGAGGCATAAGGCCCGGACACGGTTGTATTAACCAAAGTGGTAGCTTCATTGCCAAGACTCACCCAAAGAGTGCCGGTGTAATAATCGTAAGTATTCGTATCCGTATTAAATACCTGTAAACCTGTAGCCGGTGATGGTAACGCGTCTCTTTCCGCTTGTGTCATGCGTGGCGCTGGTATACTACCTCTTGTAGTGCTAAAAATAGCAAGGGCTGCAACCGTGCCAGCTGGTGCGCCAATACCCAAAGTCTTTTTAGTATTATCCCAGTAAAACTCAGGATCTGAGGTAATACTCCCATCTGTGTCGCCGAATAGCACTTCATTAGTTGCAAAGCTGCTAGATTCACCAATTAATATGGTTCGCACGGTTCCGGTATCGTCTTTATACTTAATCTTAATATCTTTAGATGTTGTATCTAGATGTATATTAGCTTCACTGTTTGCTAAATCTGCATCAGCCACGGTACCTTGTATACCTATGTGATGCTTAGTTTGATTTATTTTATAACCCATTGATTCGCCCCTCTATTAAAGTGAATAGGTGAAAGTTGTTGCTTGCAAACCAGTATTGCCACCCGTGGAAACACCTGTAAAAGCCGCTTTATTTGCAGTTACACCAATAGTTAATTGTCCCGAATTATCTATTTCAACAATACCAAACATCGCTTGCCCGTTGTCTGTCGTTTCAATAACCTGGCGTTGTTGTGAACCAGCTCTAAACTGTGCAGGCACAAGTGTATCAACAGTTAAAATAGCGCTCGTAGTTGCAGCGACTAAAATTCTATTAAGCTTAACCATCACGCGCTTTTGATCTAGCATCACAAATTCAAGATCATAAGATTGTGGAGCGGCATAAGGGCCACTAATGGTATTCGTTTGCGTAACCGTTTCAATAACTGGTAAATATTCCCAAACGCCACCTTGCGAAATAGATAATTTATCTACATCAGTAACATAAACAACCAAGCCCTCAGTTGGCGATGTAATCAAATCGCGCTCTGCTTCTGTCATGCGTGGAGGTAAAAAACCTTGTGTAGTGCTAGCTACTTGTAAGGCAGCATCAGAAACTGAGGTACCAGTACCAATATTAGTTGTACCTAGAATATTTAATTCTTTAGCGCCATTTTTCCACTGTAGGTCAGCACTTTGGTTAAACTCCCCTGAATTACCAGCGTACACAATGTTATGGGTGGTAAAGCCCGGATAAGCAACTGCGGCCTCTGCAATTTGTACCGCGGTATATTTTTTGGTGACACCAGATTGAGCCGAAGCAAATTCATCTGTCGACGCAATCGATACGACCGCTGGTAGCCCTGATATTGGTAAATCTGCCATTTTACTAGCTCCTCACTATATAATAATTCTCGAACCATCTTCCTGTAAAAGATATGAGCCGTTTTCTTGTAGCAACACATCCACCGTTGGTGGTATAGGCGCTGACCCTAAATCACTCACGTTGGAGTTATATAGATCCTCATCCAACCTGATGCTGTTGCTTTTGTAAAAAACCTCGAAGCTCATTAGTCTAGGTCCGATGTAGTTTTATAAAAATTAACGACAACCTCGCAAACATCTTCACAATAAAATTGCAAAGTATCACCCGCTGTTACTTTTCTGCTTCCAGGGTTAAGCTCAGTCTCGCCCGCCAGTTGCAAAGTAGTGCCGCTAGGTGGTGTGGTCAACGCTGAACCATTTAAACGGACATACACGTCAGTCGCTTTAGTGAATGAAAAAAAAGCATCAGTGACGCCATTAGGCACAGTTAACGTGGCTACAGTTGCCGCAGGTACTTGCGCCCAATAGCTATCATCACTGAATGACAACCCATAAGTTTGATTGCCGTTAATATCTCTTCTTATTCTTAAAGGTGTTGTCATTGTTGTCTCCTAAATTTTCATGACTGCATTCAAATAAATATTTTCTGGGCGCGTCTCTTTTCCACCAGAATTAACTGAAATATTATTGGGTAATGATGTATCACCATTTATACCAGTGATTAAAGTATCTACTACTACAAATGTCCCTTCTGCCAAAACTGCACTATAACTAAATGGATGGTTATGCTCAGAATATTCATCAATCTGAGTAGTACCGATATTATCCCCATCATTATCTTCACGCCAAAGCATATAACGGTTAGATGCCTCAGGATCAAATCCAGAACCATTATTGTATATACGAATAAATCTCCCCCTTAGATCTGGAGGACACCATGCGAACATATTCAATGCGCTTACGGTAGCTGCTGCAACTTGAGTGGCAGTATCTGTGCTTGCGATTGCCACTTCAATGCCTGTCCCACTCTGTGCTGGATCAGTACTTCCACCATCTACGTTATACCAAACATAGTAATCTGTTGGTACATAAGTGCTGAATGTAAAATACTTGCCATCAAGTGTTGCACCTGACGTACAAAGTATTTGAGTTAACTGATAACCATTCATGGCTTTGAATAACTTAACTGCAACTTCAGATGAAGAATCTGTGCTTAAAAGATTAATTTTAATACCTATTCCTCCTGGTGCAGGATCAGAACCAAGTCCATCGATGGTAAACCAGACATAATAGTTAGTAGTTGTATTTGACCATAAAAAATATTTTCCACCAGAAACCATAGCAGCTGCCGAAATCGTATCTACTCTAATTAACTCTCTAACATTGGTATTTCCCTGACGCAGTACGGTAATAGTAAAACCAGATGTTCCTGCAGATGGTGGTGTAGCAGCTGCACCAAATGCAAGGTCATGTATATATACATGATTGGTAATGGCCGAAGTTCGGTATGATTCACACGCGTAGTCTGCTCCTGTATGGGCAGCAGCAACCGTAAATCCAGAGGTGCCTGCTGCAGCCAAAGTAGTAGAACCTTTGAAGTTTGTCGCCAAGTAAACATAATCTAAATTACCAGCTGTTACATAAGGATTTACAAACTGACGTCCAGTACCAAAACGTGGCTCAGTACCTGAATCTAGTCTTAGCTTCTGACCACATCTTGAAAGTGGTATGCCATTTTTAGTTTGATTATCAAAGTAAGAAGTTCCATCGCAGACAATCTCATTTGGCTCTAAATAAAGATGTCTTGTTTTATATATAACATCACTTACCATTGAATCATCATATTCAAGTCCGCAAGGACCGAGTCTAGTTGGCAAGTATAAATTAGCTCCATCAGGATCGGGGTAAGGAAGGCTTCCACCAAGATAAACTGAGCTATCTTGCTCGTCTGTAATGTATGGATATTCAACGTCTGTTAAATCACCTAGCGCCAATACACAGTCAGTAATACCTGCAGTAAAAGCACCATCAGTAGGGAATCGAATGGCAATTTCTACGTAGTCATCGTTATTAGTTCCAAGAGTCTCACCATCATTAACATCAAACGTGAAGCTTCCTTCAACAGTAGTCCATGATGGAGTTAGGTCAGTTGACGATTTAATTGATTTCTCAATTCTAGTAGAAGGTGACCCACCCGTACCTAAGTTGTAAACTGCAAATGCCTCAACAGAAACATTTGCACCAGTCTTACTTCTACCAGAAAATTTAAACGTAAATACATCTGTTGTAGACGCAAATTTGTTAACATCCTTAAACCTAATTCTAAGGTCTTTAACCAAGTCACCACCGTCTGGAGTAATGCTTTGAACAACACACTCATATCTTGGATATCTTTCAGGATCATTAGTAATACCAAGATTATTAAAGCTTACATTATCAGTTGCAGAAGAGGTTGAATCTTGTACCCAATACCATGGACCGTACGCAACGCATGTTTCTTCAACGCTAGTTATGTCACCAATAGTTTTGTTAGCCCTGAATTGACCATTTGGGATGAAGTTCTCTAAATTAGTAGATTCAGCTGACTCCTTAACCAAGTTAGGTATGGCTTCTCTGTTCTGTTGAGTTACACCACTCTCATTTTTAACTTCAACATAGTAAAGGACAATATCACCTTCAGATGTATCTGGGTCACCATCATAAGGAAAATAGTAAATTGTATCAGTCGGGTAACCAGCGCTGTTTAATGTAATAACATTACCAACATCTGTATATATATATGATGATGGTCCACCAGATAGCTTATACACGCTCTTAGGAGTTGTACGATTGCAGTCATCATAGAAAGTCAGAGTACCATTGCGTAAAGGCAAGCCAGTGTCTTTATCACGGAATGGTTGTTGCAATGATAAATCAATAATAAATCTTGAATCTAAACCTGGAAATGTCGCCATGTTATTGGCCTCCCTGTGTTTGTTGCGGTGGGCTTAGAAAAGCCCCTCTAGCCAATGCGCTAGCCATACTTGCTGCGATACCTGCTTGAGGCTCCCTTCCCATCCTCTTATTAATTTCAGACATTAACATTCTTTGGCCGACTGCATTTCCAAGATCATTACCCTGAAGGCCATGCAATCCATCATGTAAAACACTTACTAGTCCCAATGGGAGCATAGTGTATTTTCCAGCTGCTCTAAGTGCAGATGGTTTTATTTTCCTGGTATCTTGAAGAATGTTGAACATCTGCTTTTCAGGTTCGCTGAATATATAATTTTTGTGATTTTCTGATAACTTATTATATGCATTCCACATTTTAGTTGGATTTATCTGATCACCATCGATTGCATTTTTAAATATATGTCTTTTCAATAAATTTTGTGTTTCTTCTTTATTATCACCAAGCATTCTTTGCAAACGCAGAATTTTACCCATCCCTTCTTCTTTAGACTTTGGTACAAATTCATCATGGAAGTTGGAAATATCTGCATCTGGGTGCAAGTTATGATAATTATTAATAAACTTAGTTGGAACGGTTCCTTTGCCACTCGCTGGAACCTTGCTTTCAAATGTATTCTTAATATATTGAGTGATTGCGTTTGCATTTGCATAATCATCAGCA
This sequence comes from Thermoplasmata archaeon, assembly GCA_020348445.1. Taxonomy (GTDB): domain Archaea; phylum Thermoplasmatota; class Thermoplasmata. The sequence goes on along the minus strand of CP070751.1, from coordinate 1,140,070 downwards.
AATTGACTCATACCAGGAATATCAATATTTTTAGATATAGTATTTTGCATGGAATCAACCAATGCATCTCTAATCTTATTATGAGCCTCTCTTCTAGCGATATCTGATACCTGAGGATCTTTAGTCAATGTTTTTACTTTTGCATAATCTTGGTTGTTCAATTGTCGTTCATTAATGGCATCTGAAAGACTATTTATATCTTTTTTTGTGCCATAAATATCAGTTTTACCTACCGTCTTATTAATGGCGTTTCCCATGACTTCATCAATAGCACTCTTAGCATCTGGGTAACGTCCGTAGTCTTCATTTAGATCATTTTTAGCATCGAGTAATTTTCTTCTATAATAGGTAGTATCAAAAATATTTGGATTTTGAGCATCAATATTTGACGCATTAGATTTTGACTGGTCCCATAATTTTGACTCAATCCCTGGTATATATTCCTGACTATTTTTGTCATAACTTCCAGCAAGTTTCTCATATTCTGTTTTAGCAATATTACCTGTGTCTTGGTTACTTAATTCAGCAGCTGTGTCATAGCTATCTTTTAGTGATCCTGTCACTGCTTCTGGTATAAGCGCTTTGCTAGCAATATTTTTAGCAAAATTTCCAGCAACCTTTCCAGCACCAGCTGCGCCATGAAAAGCTAAGTTTGCCAATATGTTATTGACTGGATCTTGACCAAATATTGGAGCCGTTGTAACCCCTGAAGCAGTTTTTGCAGCCAAACCAGTAGCCAATTTTTTCCCCAAGAACTCAGGCAAATATTTAGCCCCTTCTCTTACAGCAAATTCAGTTAAATCTGCTGCTTTACCACCAGGAATAGCTTGCGCTAAAAAGCTACCAGTTTTTGTCATATTAGATTCTGGATCGTCTGGCGTGTAGGCCCCAAAATCTATAGGCTGTTGGTGCCTTTCCAATAAGGCAAGCGGATTAAGTGGATTAACTGGCAAACTCTGCATAGTCTTTGTTACAGTCTGCAAAGCAGGCAATAGATTGTTCTGAGCTTCAGCTCGTGCGCCTTGATACAAGTCCTTAATAGCTTTTTTAGGATCAGTTGCTGTCTCCCTGATATCACCCACAGCGCCCAAAGCAGCTCGATATGGAAGCGTGGCTACTTGTCCTGCTATTGTGCTAGCCCTTTGAAGAAGCGACGGACTATGAATAGGCTCAAAATCAGAAACCGAATTTTGTGCTGTTATAGGCTCAAAATCAGCAGTATCATTCATTCTTGTCATGATTCCTCCTTGTAGCCCAATCCTTTATAATAAGCTAATCTTCCAGCTGGTATATAACCTCTCTGACCATCCGGACTTACTACTATTACTTTATTCTGCGGCTGTGCAGGCTGTGCAGGCTGTGATACTTTCAAAGAAACTGGACTAGTTACTCCAAGCTGCTTAGCTTGCTGTAATTGCTGGAATACAGGTTTCGCAACTTGGGCGGCATATTTTCTGGCAAGGTTTCGCATTGCCAAATATTTTTGCATAGCAAGCTCTGGACTGTTCTCCCATGTAATAGGGTTCATCAAAGACTTCATGGTCGCTGACTCTTCTTTGGTTTGAACGCCTTTTGTCATTGCATTTAATTCATTTGCTGCAATAACACCTTGATCCTTAAACTTTTGGAAATTTTCGTATGCTTGGTCATATTGGCCTCCGCCTGCTGCGGCAAATTGTTTTGCCTTTTTATTGGCAGCACCCGCAAGACTAGCAAATGTCATAGCATCTGGGGCCTCTTTATCCATTTCTTGTAATGTATCCTCAAGCGTTCCAGCACGGCTTATTTGTTGCAATTGTGAATCAGGATATTGTTTTCGCAAATTAACGTTTTTAGTCGCATCAACCATTGCTTGAACAGTAGGCTGACTATAACTGTTAGGATGCTCTCCGCTTTGTTGAGCTTGCATTTGTGCCATTTGCTGTTGAGGCGTCATCATTGGTATTTGAGTTTCTGCCCCACCCTCTGATGAATAATCATTTAAGTGTTGAGCGTTCGTAACTGCCTGATCTCTTACATTTTGAGGAACATCTTGCCCTGTTGCTATTCTATTAGAAAGATCAAAAAGGTTAGAGAAAGCAGCCATCCTATCTTCGTTTCCTTTCTGGGATAGGTCTGCCATTCCGGCGGTAGTCCTGTAATACCCAAGCATGTTTCTGGCTGCATTATTAATAATCCTCGCCTGCGCTTGTTTTTGCGTCTCTGGAAAAGCTGCAGATTGTTGCGCCGTAAGTGAGGCCCTAGCTTTTGTCAAACCAGGTAGAACTTGTGCCTGCTTCAACTGAGCCTGGAGTAAGTCAGGAAGCGTCTTCATCTTAGCTTGATTCATTTGGTTTTGAAGCAATTGAGCTTGCAACTTAGCTTGTAGCTGTTGAGGCTGAAACATCGTCTGCGTAGTAGCTTGCGCACCCTTCAATCCGGCCATCACCGGATTTTGCTGTGCTATAACTGATGCTAAACCTTGTGGGTCAAATAATTGCATATCATCACCTTCTCTTATAATCCTGGTATTTTAGAAATCAAACTACCAGCTATACTGCCAATACCACCAAGAAAACCACTGCTTTCATTTTGCTTTTGCTGAGCCTGAGCTGCCGCCATCATTGCTTGAGCTTGTTGAGCTTGCGCCAATGCTTGTGCAAGTGATTGAGCACCCTGAAACCCTTGAGTTTCTAAACCTTGCAAGCCAGTCAAGCCCTGACCATATAAATTTAAGCCTTGATTCATGAAGTTCTGATAATCTTGACTAGCCAACCCTTGTGCGGTTTGTTGTGCCTGCTGTTGCGCAGCAGGGGTGCCAGCCATTCCACCAGCAGCAGCCGCTTGATTAGCAGCGTTCATAGCTTGACCCATCTCATACTGATAGCCTGGGCTTTGCTGATATTGTGAGCCAATCTGACTCATAACTTTAGTAGGGTCAGAAACAAGCCCACCATACAAGCCTTGCATTTGGGGAATCATTTGCTGGCCCATTTGAGTATATGGACTTAAATATTGCTCAAGCGTTCCTGGAATACCAGAAGCATATTGATTGTAAGCATCCATTGGTGATTGGCCGCCACCGAACATACCCCCAAGCAAGCCGCCTAATGCACCACCAATACCACCTAGCTCAGACGTTAAATTTGAACCAGCCTGTTGTGTTGCCCCAATATTTTGGGCTTCTTCGTATGGATTTCTCATGTCGTTGTCACCGTCATAATTGTATCGTTAAAACCTATTTTCAATTCATCCGTGGTTGTGTCATGAATGAATCTACCGTTTCTTTGACCACTTGGTATCGAACTTATTTCTGCAGTAGTTAGCTGCTCCAAAGTAGTCATATTCTTGTTCACGCCTTCTACATTCACATACGGACCCTTAGTCGTCGTGTTGTAAAGCATCGCTCCAGTGCTAGCCGTTGTGGCAAGCGTATTTAAATTTGTCTGGTCCTGCTGAGGCAATTTATATCCCTCTTGCGACAAATTCCTTTGCAAATAATCCTGTTGGTGCTCAAAGTAAGTACGCCACTTTGTATTAAGCTCCCCCTTAGGAGCTGCAAAACCATCTTTTGGCAAACTTGGTATCGTCATCGCCAATAACTCATCGTTGCACCAATCACCACAAATCGAAATTTGCCCCAAAACCTAAACTGAAACACACAGTCGTTTGCTGAACCCAGCTTTTGAAATCTCATGCGATTAACACGGTTAGGTAACGCCCTAACATTTTTACCAAATATATTTCCAAAGGATGCGCCCCCATCCTTAGACATCGCCATATCAACACGCCTATCTTCAGTTGTATTGCCCTGCTCCATCGTGATGCTAATTTCATTAATGGCATACGACTCAGCATTGGGTAATCTAAAATTCTTTGTAATTCTTGAGCGAGGTATTTCATAATCCTTCTCGCCTTCTTTTAATGACTCGTGATACGTTTCCAAATCTGTGCTCATCTCATACAATGCAGCATCTTTACTGCTTATGAAGTAGTGCGTGTTTTGAAAATAAACAATATCCTTAGCAATATGCTTATTGCCGCAATTATCAGTAGCGTTGAAAAACTTATTAGTGTTGAAATCATATATGTATGTAACGTTATCGGTATTAAATGTAATCTGATATAAAACATGGCCGTCTTGCTCGAATATAAATGCAGAAGCATCTTCTGGCTTAGTTAAAGTGCCAAGCTGAAAGTTAATTCCATCAGTAGAGATTTGCTGTGGATTACCACCATTAGAAACCATGATAGTAGGACTAGCTGACTCATTGCCTGCAAGCCAAACTAAACGCCCAAACCCCATAGCGATGGTCTGGGCATTTAGACACCCATAATCGATACTTACTGAATTATCTCGTTGATAAGGAAATAACTGAGTTCCAACGTCATGCCATATTTCAGTGGTATTCTTTCCAAAGACAAACAACTGTCTTTCAAATGCAATAGCAGCCACGCTAACATCTGGCTTAGTCTCAATAGCGCCAGCTCTTAGCGGGTTAACAAAGCTAACATCACCACTGCTATTTATATTAGACAAATACCATTCGTTAGAATTGCCGTCAGCAACAATAAAATAAGTGTCTTGATAAGTAATATAAATAGGTTTGAATGGAACAACCAAAGGGTTAGTTTCATCAAAAGTCTTGAACGTATCTGTATCGTAATTATAAATATATACAGTCAGCCCATCGACAATGGCAACTTCACTTCTGTTATTTTCAGAAATATATACAGCGCCTGTAGATGTTTTCAAAAATCCAACACGCCTTGCGCTAATGCTTGGACCAACAACAAACAAGCTGTCCTCAATTACCACAAATAAGTGATTAAATGAAGAGCTCTTATACAAGCCTCTAGCTTCTTCAGTACCAGGAAGGATATTCAAACGACGTTTATAACCAGCGTATGGCACAAGTGCACCATCCGATATGATCATATTGTAAGTAGCCTCGATTGATTGCTTTCTATATCTATCAAAACTTGTACCACCTACAATATCTAAAGGGACTGTTTGTGTTAATGTTCCTTCAGATCTCAAGGTCGCCATCCTCTACCAATATTTACATCAGCCCAGTTATAGCCAGTTGCTTTATTTGTCAGCGTAGACAATTTCTTAACTGAAAGATCTTGTGGGCTAATATCATTAAGCTGGTCTTCCAGCTCCAACAAAGTTTGACGCTTCTGAGGATTAAATGTTAAATCATAAAATTCACTCAAACGCGAAGCCAACTTATAAGTTAAATAACTAACATAATAATTATCTAACGTATCAGAAAGCTCATCATCAGCAGCTAATTCTGTAAGTGCAAACTTACCAGTAATATTTACCTGGTAAACATCTGATGGAAGAAAGTAAAGATAAAGTCTTGTTCCACCTAATATACGCTCTGCATGATAGCTGTAAGGAAGTGATTCAATATTATCAACACGAGGTGATCCGAAATAAGATTTACGATGCCGTCTTCTCATCGAATAACGCACTTCACCGATATTAAAAGTGACTGCATCAGTCACAATCAAATTCTGTACGTCGTATTCTTCCTGACCAGGAACGGTATTAAGCGTTGAGTGACCGTAATATGGTATATGACGGCCACTCATCGACTTTTCGGACAAGATATCATTAAGCATACGTAATCCATCCGCGAGCTGTGAACCTGCTACAGTTTCCTCGTCGCGACTAACTACGTTAGACAGATAGTATGCATTACTGATTAACTCATCCGTAATCATATTCTCACTCCTTATAGAGGGAATACCAAACGCATGCCGTATTCAGGAACTAATGTTTTACCCCAAATGACATCGTTAACAAAGCCTTTTTGGTTTTCACCAAACTTAGTACCGTAGTACAGACGCATACTAACACCAGAATCTGGGTCAACAGCGTTTGCAGTTGGGAAAGGCTCTTGCTCTGGTAAGCGAGGCATACCTAAGTACAACGCGTCACCACCGTAAATCAAACCAGCTCTGTGGCTTGGTAGAGCTGTTAACTCCATACCAGCCGCAACAGCGTTGTTGATGTTTTGATCTTTGTCGCCAGCAGTTGATACCAAAGGTGGATCAATGCTGATAACCACATCGCCACCAGCATCCGCAGCAGCATCCGCAGTAGCGCGAACCTGTACAGGGTTAGCTGACTCAGTGTGACCAATGAAGGTTAAGTAACGCATGTTAGGCTGACCAGAAACACCATCGCTAAATTGTAGCAAGTCGTTTTCTTTGATTGCGTCAGCATCAGCAGCACCGCCGGTATTAACAGTGATTTGATCACCAGCACCGTTGATTGATACAACAGTCAAGGTAGTAGCGTTTTCACCAACATTACCAGCAGTGTGCACTGGAAGAAGGTTAGAGCGATACCATTCACATTTATCATAATCACCAACCATCCAGGTGTATGCGATCTCGTCGTTACGCTTAGGAGCGAACTGAGCAAGACCTGAACCGATGATTGCAGGAACGTCGATATCAGACAACACACCGCGAGTATCAGTCAAAGGTGCGCCATAAGTGCGGTAGAAAGCCAATGCACGTGAAAGCTGAGTAAAGCTGTCAATTGCAGTAGTACCATCACCGAAGAAGCGGTAAGGAACCAAGTTTTCTTCAGCTACGTCAGCTTCAACTTTAGCACCAAGCTCAGCAACTGCAGAACGACCAAAACGATCCATGTAATCATGAACGTTGAAGATCTCTTCTTGTGAAGTGAACTCGTAAGCTACGCTTGCAGCTTTATTTACAGTCAAAGTTTCTAAACGCTGTTCAGAATCTTGGAAAGAAGCAACTAAGCTGTCTTCAGTAGAAAAACGAGGAGGCAAGTCAAAAGTTACGCTTGCACCACGGTTATTTACGATGCGATCAAAATCTTTAAATTTTGTGTTCGCTTTATTAATGTAACAGTACATGTTTTGTAGCAACGCCAGACCTGACATCTGGTAAGTAGCCACATCAATTAGTGTATTACTAGCCATTGTTAAAACTCCAAATAAGTTAAGTTCGGGCAATGGCTATTAAAGGAAAACTGCTTTTACTTTAATTATCTAAATCAATAGTACATCTTTTTAAAATCTGCTATCGATTTAGGACCATCACCAACGCCAACATTTGAAGATTTGATTTGTCTGGTAGGCTCTGGAGCAACTTGCTGATTAGCGCCCGTCTGATTCTGTTTAATAGAATTCGACAAGCGTTTAATCTCAGAAATAGCTAAATTAGGATCGCGCGAACCAAGCTGTAAAATTGTGGCTACTTTACCTGGGTTTTTAGCCAGATCGTAAAGCACATCACCACCATTCTCTACCGCATTCGCATACTGCCAAACTTCAGGAACCGACTGAAAGCCACCAACAGACTCTAACGTTTGATCAAAATCTTCATAACGAGACTTTGCCTCACTCGTTTTATTACCCATCTCCTGCAAAATTCTATTCGCTTCTTGCTGGAAATAAGCTTGCTGCTGTTGCTCTACTTGCTGCTGCTGATATTGATTAAGTCTTTGGTCAAAATACGAATCAAGCGTCTTTTGGTCAATACCACCTAGGCTTGGAGCCTGAGATTGCGCTTGTGGCGCTTGCTGGTATTGAGGAGCTTGCTGCGCATATTGCTGCTGACTTCTAAATTCCTCAGCTGCTTGGTCATACCCCTTTTGTTTAGCTGTTCCTACTAATTGTCTAACTTTAGATTGAGGAACCATATGCTCCTGTCCAACACTAGATTCTGTACCTGAATCTTGAGCTGGTGCACTTTCCTGTACTACTTCTGCCTGAACTTCTTCAGTCATATCAAACCTCTTTTTTTTTGACTATTAACAACCGGTCACGGTAAAACGACATTCGGAGTCGTCACGACCATTCATTTCAACGGATGGCTCCGTAAAACGTTTTATAGAGTCGTCCTCTGAGCCTAATGATTAAAGTGCGCCCTTCCTGAGCGCAATATGAACAACATGAAATAATCATTACAACTCACCCCGAGTATAACTCTTGAACACAATAAGTAAGAAATCTGAAAGTTATCCACACAAGAATTGTACAGATTTATATAAATGATAATATCTGGGGAACCTGGACTTGAACCAGGGATCACGGAATCAAAATCCGATGCCTTACCAGCTTGGCTATTCCCCAATAAAAAAGCCCAGGGAAAACCCTAGGCTTTAAGTCTTCAGAAAGTGTAGTGATCAATCTTGAAGATCACCATTATAAGGTAAATTAGTCTAAAACAGCAAGGATATCAGGCTCAGCAACAAAGTTTATTTCGCCATCATTATGGGCAATGTTGATAGATCCATGTTTGTGCACCAGTACATGATCGCCTACTTTCACACCCATTGGCTTTAGGTTACCTGCGCTATCAGGTCGCCCAGGGCCAATAGCTATGACCTCAGCTTTGATTATTGGGTTATCTTTGTAGTTCTCGACCACTTCGATTAAATCGCCATCTAATCGCTCTTCAGGAAGTTTGCGTAATGCTACGCGGTCTAATATGGGTGTTATTGCAGGCATAAAAATATCCTCTCTTTAGTTAGTAACAATATACTATGCTAAAAGAAAGGATATTATGCAAGTATGCTATTTCTTGCGCATTTTGCTCAGCGTTTTAGCCAAAGCTACGCGTCTTTTCATCAGTGGAGATGCACCTTTGCCGCCAAGCTTAGAAAGATCTTTTGCGCTAAGCTTTTCATCGCCTTTAACAAGACCTTTTCGCTTTGCAGCAGCTCTAAGTGCACCAGGCTTTTTTATCGCGCCTTGTATCCAGTTTTCATTGCTTTTTTTTTAACAGATTTACCAGCGTCTTTGCGACCACCTTTCATGCCAGTGCCACCAACACTTTTAGTATTTTTACTGTGTGCTTGCTTCATATGGTCTTTACCAGTTTTACTCATCTTCATCATTGGTTTTCACCTCTTTAACGTTATTTAAAATATCTTGCCCATGTCTATGAGCTTGATCGTTTGCTTTCAAATGCATGTCGGCGGTGCTTCTTAAGTTTTCTGCGTGCGCCTTGGCTAATTGAACCTGACCCGCCTCTTGTTGCGCCTGAATCTTCAATAATTGGATTGTATGATCATTCTGCATTTGTTGTTGCTTAAGCTGCAAATTAGCTTGATCAAGCTGTATGTCCGCTTGCATCTTTTGTGATTGTAATTGTAGCTCTGATTGCTTAGCTTGTGCCGCCAATACAGCCGGGTTACTTTGCTGCCCTTGCTGCGCCTGCATAGCCTGCATTTGCTTTTGCTGCTGAGTAAATTGCTCTGCCATTTGAGTCAACTGCTCAACACCCTTAATGTCCAGATTGCCAACCAACATAGGCAAGCCTTCTTGCTCGATCATGGCTCTGAAACCCTGAGAGGCATTCATCAACTCAACCATTTGACCTAGAGCCCTGTTTTTCTGAGTCTCATAGTTAAACCCTGCAGACACATCAACCTCTAGAATATTAGGGTCGTATTTAAGCTGCGGCGAACCAGGTTGAGGCATTCCATTTGGTAACGTTTGGTTTATTTGTAGGTATGAACGCTTTCCTTTCCGGTCCACCACAGGAACTGTGCGAGGTGTCGCATAATACATGGGTATCATTTCTAGAATCATTTGAGCTGCTTGAGTAAGCGCCATCAAATAGCCTTTATTGTATGGAGCTGACACAGCATTATTTGCTGACATAGCTTCTTGTATAGCAACTCCTGATACCTGCTTTTGATTGCTCAATTGTTGATTAAAAGCACCAAGCTGAGCCTGAACGTTTTGGTCAACCCCCATGAAGGTCTGAGATATAATGCCTGGAATATCTCCACGCTGCACGGGGATTGGTGCCGGTAACTGATTGCCATCTTTATCACGTGATGAATAAACAAGCGTAGAGGCTTTCTGCGGATTGGTCCAATCCTCTACTGCATCTTCAGGAATAGCTTCCTTATCCACTATGTATTTATTCTGCATGATATTCTCTAGCTCATTACCTAGAGATTGACCTGCAAAGTTCTTTAACCTCTGTGCGCCCATCGCATTATAAACAAATGGACGCGTAACTTGTTCGCAATCATTAGATGCCTTGTTTTGAGTCACTAGAGCTGAGTTACCATCAACAAATATCAATGGCAAATGCAGATAATTAGTTTCTGAATATTCTAAAACACGATCTTGGATAACTACGTATCGGCAAATAACTGTTTTCTCAGTCCATCGAGACTTAACAACTTGAGGCGGTTGTTCGATTGAACTCCAGCCATTAATCATTTCTTTGTATTTCTTGTCTGACATTGTAGAGCCGTCAGTCAACAGGTGAAGTCTTGTGCGCTTTTTCTTCTTACAATAATATTCTGCCATCAAGACAATATCTGTCTTCATGTTACGATATTTCCACTGAAATCCTTGTAGATTATTATCGTATTTTAAGTTGTCGACATTCTCGTCTGGGTATTCTTTTTTGAAATCTTCAATGGTCTTTGGATAAAGCTCAAAGCAATAACCACCATCACCCTTGTGAGGCTCACGAGCCAATGGGTCAAACCCAGTTAGCGTGGGATCGTAGACTTTGGTCAGCTTAATATTTTGATTAAAGCTGTCTTCATGCTCGTAGTCAGTCAGCACCTTCATCACTGAGTAACCACCACCAAGCACTTCTTTGTAAACATTGTAGGAGAATGAGTTCTTGTCAGCATCACGCAGAATAGACCGCATAATGCCCTCAACCACGTCGACGGTTTGAGGATCGACCTGATTATCGAGGGCATGCACGGAAAAACCAGGCTCTTGCTTAGCAAATTCGCCTAATTGTCTCGCAACATAGGGTTCTAAAATATTAAATTCGATATCAGGTTTATCAGTAATAGCCAAAATATCACGATCTTCACCTGACAGAGAGGTTTGAAAGACAAATTTCATGAATTCGTTGTAGCGCTTACGATTAGACTGAAACGTTTGATACGCTTCTTCAATATTGCTTTTTATATTAGCAAAGTTTTGTGCTACATCTTTAGTATCGACTGCCATACCTGCTTTTCGCCCTAATATTTCGGCGACGAGCGTTGGCAGAAGTTAACTTCTTAACAACGTCTGTAGCAGGTTCACTTTCAGAAGCATAGCCCATGCTCACAACTTTGTCAATTAATGCCAGCTGGATAGCATCAGCACAGGTATCAGCAATATCATCGTGTCTGTGAGTGTCATTCATGGTTATTTTGCGCATATGATCTATACAGTCATCAACATGTGGTGCAAATGCGTTAAAGCTGACCTGCTTTCTGGCTATAAATGGCTGAGCCCTTAGAAAGCGATCTGTTTTGCTAAGCACACCACCCGTTATAGCATCCTTACCTCGACTTAGCTCCTGTATAGATAATCCAGGCATGTCTTTAAGCGTCGATACAAGCGTTGTACCAGTCGATTTCTTCTCAATAGCAGCAAACTGTGGCTTGACAGGATATCCCATGCAGCGCCTGTAGAAGCTCATAAACTCATCTTTTAAATCCTTAGGCTCTACACGACACTCATGGCAATCCAGCCAATGAAGGCCAAGTATGTTTGTCTCTATCCCATCCATTTTAATCTTATAAACACCCCAAAAGCTAAACACTGTTGCGTCGTTGTATGTCTTGGCAGTCTCAGCTGTATCAGCTGTAATAAATGTAGCGAATATCTCTGGGTCTTGGTCGTATAGCTGGAACCATTCAGGCTTAAACACACCACCACCAGCTGGCTGAGGATTTTGCTGATATTGCGCAGAGAACTCATACGGCATTGTCGCTTGCATTTGCTTGAGCTGCTCAAGGCTGTGCATATCAGGGTCCAGAGACTGTCCATTGTCACCAAGAGCCTTAAGAACAACTCTATCCCAGTCATGACCATCCATGCCTAATAACAATCTAGCTGCTAGATCGTCCTCGTGCAGTCTTTGGCAGATGAAAACAATCGGCGTTCGCTTAGGATTATTAAGACGAGATATTAGCGTGTTTAGATACCAGTCACCTATTGTGTCTCGCATGACGTCTGATGTAACTTCATTTGGTTTGTGCATATCATCAAGGACAATAGCGCCACCAAACTCTTCAATATTCCTGATACCAGCTCCACGCCCAGTAATCGTTCCTCCAGCGCCAGCTGCATAAACTGACCCACCTTGAATAGTGTCAAAGTTATCTTTTGCGCTAGTACTTGGGTCAATTCTTGCATCAAAGAGCTCCTTAAATTCTGGCATGTTAATAATCTGACGAACGATATTGGTCTGGCGCTTGGCCAATGTATGCGAATAGGAAACATAGAGGAAATTCGCATTAGGATATTTAGCCAAACACCAGGCGATATAGTGGATACATAATTCAGTCTTAGAGTAACGAGGAGGGATGTTAATTAATAATCTATTGGTTTCACCACGCCGAGTCTTAGTCAGCGCTTTACAGATAGTGATTACATGTGGCTCACGTGACATAGGCTTAGATATACGAAACTCTTGTCCTGTGCGCAGTTTATAAAATACTTGCGTGAATAGGAGGAGAGATCCTTGAAGTCTAGCTTTCTGCTCTTCTTTATTCATCAAACAACCACCCAAATTTATCATCGTAATGCTTTAGAGACTCTTCTGTAGGATTTTTATAGCATTCCTCGCAAATTCCAATAATAACATGCCAAGGAACTTCAAGACCTAAAACCACTGGGGCTTCATAAGTTTTCCCACAATGACATTTGTGTGCGCGCTGCTCTTCTTTATTCATCTACAAATTCACGTACAAATTTAGTCTCAAAAAATTCTTTATACTTAGCCACAAGTTTGTAAAACGAAAAACCACCAGATCTACATTTTTCCAAATCATTTACCAGCCCATCTGGCAATTCAGATTCAAAATCATCGACCCTCCTAAGAACATTATAAGACATTCGACTAATCTTTGATCTAACATTGGAAACAGTCATTCCATATTTAATTGCCAATAATTTAATATCAACCGAGTTACACGCGCTTAAAAAGATATCGATATCTCTTTCTTTATTAATCCAGCGACTTTTTCGCTTCATCATCTCCCCCCTTAAACTCAACAAACTTATTAGCCATCATTGCTCTCCGTAAATATTATCGTACACTGCTAATACTTCTTCAGCTCCACAATCTCCAGAAGCTTCCCACTCTATGGCTTTCAATGAAGGTTGTACTGTCCGCCAAAAATCTATCATTGGCTCTTTCTTTTTAGCCTCTTCTTCCACTGTTACGTAGAAGTCCTGGAGCAAACTATAGCCAACACCTTTGACCTCATCAACTTCATGCTTCATACAGTAAACAATCAAGTTTATGAAGTCTTTCAACGAATGATCTTGATAACCATCCATTCCTTTCCAGCACAAATAATTAAAACTTCCACCGCTCATCTTAAAAGCCCCTTGTTTTTAACCAGTTCCTTGCCGATATTGTTTGGGTCCATTGGCTTCATCTCTTTTTCTTTAGGCTTAAATAATCTTGGTAAATGCCTGCAACGAAATGCAGCCCTCATTAGAAGAACATCACCACGAAGCTTTTCTTCTTCTTTTTTACAATTGCTGTACCATGGAGTAAACATTATTTTTTCCTCTTTGGCTCTGCGTTTTGTTTTCTCATCTCCCGCGCAATCACCATTAGCGCAATCATACCGCCAAGATTAGTTACACAGAACACCAAGGTAATCAAATTATCAATTATCATTTAATACTCCTTTTCATATTCAATAATTAAAGCCTTTGTCTGGCTTTCTTCTTCAGAACTTGGTGTCACATTCTTCATAGGCTGCATAGCATCACCAGCATTGTAGTTCATCATCACCTTTTGCTCGGGAGCGTTATGACCTTGCATAGAGTTAAGAAGCTCAATGGCCTTAAGCATATGCGTTGGCGTGTATCGAAGCTCCTTAGCCTTCTGTGGGTCAGTACTTACAAGCTCAATCATTTCGTACAGCTTTGCTGCCTTGAAGTTGAAGTTGACTAGGCGCGTGTAGTAAGTGTTCTGCATCTCAGTCTTACTTAACGCAGCTACTGCTTTTTGAAATGAAGCTTTGTTTAATATCTCTTTAGCTTCTATCTCATTGTCTATATTTGCTGCTGTTGCAGAATATGCAACATCTCCCTCAGACTGAGCTAATGCAATAGCAAACAGTTGTTCCTTCTCACTAAGCTCTTCTTGGGCTAGCATTAATTCTTTTGGTTCAATCACAACTCAATCGTACCTTTGTAATTCTTTCATTCGTATTTATCAGCAAATTCATTGCCGGTAACAACTGCTTGATATGAACATTCCTTATGCTCTTTAATGAACTTTCTAGCATCATCAGTTATTCTCAAAAAATGAAACGGATTGTCATCATAAGCATGATATTCATGACAATCTTCACAAATAAGAAATGTCTTCAATGCATGCTGGTACATTAACCTTCCTTCTTAGGCCTTCCACGCTTCTTTTTAACAACAACAGTAGTTTCATTAACTTCCATGTCGTCATTTGTTTTCTGCTTCATCACAGTAACAACACCAACTCCATGACATTTAGGACAACGCTTCTTTTGCCATCCCATCATCATTATGTTTCCAGTTCCTTTGCATTTCTCACACTTCATCATTTTTTATCCCATTCACCAAAAATATACTTGCCAAAATACTTAGCAACTAAAACTCCACTTGCAAAAGCTACTATAATTATCAAAGCTAGAATTATTAAACTCATCGTTCACTCCTTAATCAAATTAAGCTCAGTATATCTTGAACGACAACTGAAATCAATGTATATTGTCGTCTTGCGCAGGCTAGAGCAGGCTAGAGCAGGCTCAAGCAGGCTGGCGCATGGTAGCGCAAGCTATCTGTATATAACAGCATACTTGAGGTTGAAATGACAGATAAATTATTACTAACGGAAAAAGAAGCGTCAGACAGGTATAGCCTGTCTCGAACATGGTTCCAGAGAAGAAGGTTAGAGGAAGATAGCGGACCACCATGGATTACGATGGGTGCCAAAATTCTCTATCCAACTAAAGAGACAGATGAGTGGTTTATGTCTCACTACATTAAAACAGGAGAAGAAGGAAATGACTGACAGTTTAGAAGATTATGAAATTGAGTGCGCATTGCATGAAAGCATCCAAGAAAGAATTAACTATAATAAAGAAAAAGTAAATAGTCGCTACACAAGCTGGACAACCAGAG
>CP070751.1:1104308-1124833 GCA_020348445.1 Thermoplasmata archaeon | reverse complement strand
AGCATAAGATCCTACACAACACCCCAGTATATTGGCTACATGATAAAAAATAAACTCGTAACCTATAATGAAGGTATATCATTCCTAAATGATCTAAAGGAGGTATATATAAGACCAAAGGATATCGAAGCTGTGATTAGAAGAATTAAGAAATGGAGATGAAATGATGAGTGAAAATATAAACGTGACATTACCAGATAATATAGTAAAATATCTTCATATGAAATCTAAAGCTGAATATCTACCGATGTCAGCGGTTGCAAGGAAGTATATCGCTAAAGGTGTGGTAGAAGAGATGGTTATAGAATACTATAAACAAGGCTTTTCAATAAAGAAACTCGCTGAGATGACGGACACATCAATTGCCCAAATAATGCAAATACTTAGAGGCTTGAATGAAGAACTGGAGGATATTGACCAAGAGTTGTCTGAAATCGAAGAGATGAGTTAGTTTAACAAGAACAATCATTTCTACTTAACATTAAACAAAGGGCCCCCTCCCTTTTCAACCCGTAGAAACAAGTAATAAGGATTATTTCACATATTATTTCACAAAGCCTCCGGCTTTTAATCCCGAAAATAAATATTAATAATTAAGAATTTCTACCATACGTTCTTACAAGAGGTTCCACCTCTTTAACTCCACAAAAATTACGAATTACTATAGACGTTCTTACGAGGGGCTTCACCCCTCTAACCCCGCTCAAAATTACTAACCAGAACTTTTCACATATCCTCCCAAAGGCTCACCCTTGCCTCCCAGAGCAAAAAATCAAATGCATCACCCGAATCCGGCAAAAATCCCCAGATTCCCAACGCACCCACCCCATCTGCTCGGGCTAAAACACTAATTTTTGCGGGATTATTCAGGGCTGAACCAGTGCACCAAAATGACCCTTTGTTCAATGAACCTCCATCTCACGAAAATGGCATGCCAAATCCGTGAGATATCGCACGAAAATGGCATACCAAATATGAGCATTGACTCCTCGTAACCATATCCGAAATCTTAGTTATATCAACATTCAGCAGTTGTATCGAAGCCTTTAAATATAATGAAATTCAATACATAATGTAGTGAAAAAGTGGTGCGAAAATATGATATAGATACTTGCAAACTTGAAGTGAACAACCACTTTCGAAACACTTGGATGAAAAAATGGGATTGGGATTATGAAGATCTAAGAGATGCCATTAAAAACGCATATAAAACAAAAAAGATTGGAAAAAAGAAATATGAATTCTATATCAAAAAGAAAGGAGAAAAGAAAGTTGTCGCAGTTTATTACTGGGAGTTTGAAACAATCTTTATAATAACCGGAGGTGAAGGATAACATGAAAGAAAAAAAGTGTCCTGTTTGTGAAAAGGGCAAATTAGTACACGTCGAGGATATCGTGTCTGAGGTAGAAGGATATTTCTTCATTGAAAAAGGAAACAGATGCACATCATGCGGAGAGGAGTTCATCCCGGAAGAGGAAGGCCAGAAGATGATTAAGGTTGCCAGAAGAATGAAAATTTGGGGAAAACCTCTAAAATTGTACAGGAAATTATCGAAAAGCGGTAGAGGAACCGTTTTACGGATTCCATCCGATTTGGAAAAAAATCTTGACATAAGAGGAGATGAGATCGTAATTATATCAAAAGTAGGAAAAAATAAGATATTAATTGAGATAGAATCAGCAAGTTGATTAGGCGATTCCCTGGTTCCCTGTTTGATACAATAAAAAAAATTTGAGGACCCGACAAGGGATAGAATGCCGGGCCGTTTTTCCTTATATTTAGAATTTTTAATTACCGATCTGTTGCACATTGACAATGCTTACTGGCCAAAACGATGGCAAAAAGTGACCGCACTTCCAGAGACCTGGTGCATTGAAATTTGCCTCCATTACCACCGTTAAACTACCCGGTGTCCCCTGGGGAACTCCATATTCCTCATTGAGCTCTCCCCTTGAATTTGCCACGAAATTGACTTTTGTGGGATACGTGCCTGGTATTCCAAAAACAACCATATCAACCAAATCCGGCATCGGTGCACCTGGGGCTTCATCTGTTATGTATGTGAGACTGAACCTGCTGCTGCCAAGGGACGCATGCGCGCCACTAATTACCTCGCCCGGAGTACTTCCATAGACAAAGTCATCGATAGGAGCATCATACGAATAGGTCAGTGCATTCTTTGTGAAGAGAGTGACATGCACTAGAGTGTTTCCATCTTTAAGAACTTTCTCAGTAATGGTACCGGAAAATGTTGTTCCGAGATCATCACCGCCCGCGACTATGATCGCTTCGTTGTCTATCCCAGCATAATCAACGTACGCCTCACGGTCCCATGCATTAGTTCCCCACATAAGGTACCATCCGTGTTTACCCTGTGCGTTAACAAAATCCTCGATCGGGCGCGTCGAAACGCCTTTTCCTGAAGGTGCGGCAACTGCTGCGGAAGATATAGTTATGGCACACATCGATATAACAAATATCAATATCATTCCTGTTGTTATGAATTTTCTCATTCTTTATCACCTCCCCCCTCTGAGAACAAGGGAATGATTCAAAGAGAAGGTTCTATTACACCTCCCAACTCAGGCCCTTCCGAGAATAACCTTCCAGGTAATTCCCTTCCAAAGCCGAAGGTAAATCAACTCCTAAATATAAAATTTTTTCTATTCAATTATGTTATTTTGTTATAATTATTTATATCTCTTAACCTTTTATTATATTATATTGATTTATTCAAAATCTCTTTTTATATGTCTTACCGAACGATTTTACCCTTCTAATCCCGCATAAATTACTTTCAGAACTCCCACAGTAGATGATCTCCATAACCACTTTTACAACCCGAATATTGGAGATTCAATCACATTTCATCCCTTCACGAATCACGATTTGAGATCAAAAATGGCTAGCATCATAACATAAGAATCAAATTCGTAATTAATAGGATTTGGCTTTAGTTTTTTTCTTTGATCCAAGTAATGCCCCAAGAACTATCACGTTTCGAACTAAAATAATTATGTATAAAATTGCGATAGCTGAGAAAATGATCTTTAGGGCGGCAATATCCTGATAGTAGGCCCAAAATCCCGTGAAATATATAACACCGAAAGCAACGAGTATGCAGAATATGGATTGCCTAATTTTTTTCCTTTTAGATTTATAGGATTTCATTGGTATGATGAGAAATGATTGTAAGATTCTCGTGCTCTCTATAAACTTATCAATCGCCGTCTTCCCTTTGCCCTTCGATGCTATTATAGCAGCAACCACACCCGCGATAAATGGACCAAGTATTATTATCGTAGTAATTGTCAAACAGATATCCATGTCATTCCCCGCTTTTTTATTTAGTAACCTGTTTATGTATAATTTCGGTAATAAATTAACATATATAAATGGTTATTCAGCCAATCATTATATTTATTATTCTCATATAATTATGAATATACATGAAAAAATAAGAGATTTCTACCTATATTCCGACAATTCATATTCACAAAAGATCACCATCCTTCTAATCCCGAAAATAAAAATTAATAATCAAAATCTCTTTTTATTCGTCCTACCGAAGGGACTTCCACTTCTAAATCCGCTGAAATTATTGACCAGAAATTTGTTTGAACCGCACTTCGGGTATGACTCCAGTCAAATACGGATTCATACTGATTTACACGTCCTACCTCAAGACTCCCCCTCCTCAACAACCACTTTTTTTCCTCTCTTTATGGATCCACATTACGATCGATATCGCTGAGCCTGATCTCATCTACATAACCTACGAATCCACCGAACCATATCTCGATTGGATCACTTAATCCCTCGAACTCTGGCTGCATACTTAGGTTGGCCACCAGCTGTTCGTTTACATATACGAAGGCCTGTCCCCATCCCAGAACAAGGTTTATCTGGAACCACTCACCAAGGGGAATATCACTTGCGACCTGTGTGGACTCCATGATATATGTTTTAGCTGTGGGATTCTCGATCCTGATATGTGGATCCTCCCATTTGCCATCGTAGAAAAGGTAGTTATGGTCGTACCTCTGGTACAATCCCATGACATAAACATTCTCATAGCTCCAGGCATCGTAGGCCTCTATGTACATCCTTGCCTCGAAGTCAAGGACATCGTCAGCGGAGTTCCACAATGCTGAGCGCGGAATTGAGACCATTGCCTTATCTGTATAACCTGAGAATTTGAGGGATTTTCCCGAGGGACTGTCCATCCACATGACGTTCTCGTCCGAGATCTGGGCGCTGCCCTGCAGACCAAAGGTATAACCGTGTCCTGTCACATCATCCAGATTATCATTCAAATGCCAGAGTGCCAATGTATTGACATCCACATCATATTCAGTTGCCCCACCATTTGCCACGGTCCAGGTTTGGGTGACTGGAGAATGAATATAAAATCCTTTTTCAGGGTTCATCACATCATCAAAATCGAGGCCTTTCCAGTTCTGGGGCTCTCCAAGAGGATTGAATTCGTAAATTGTTATTGGTCCTGTCAAAACAGATCTTACTTCGGAAACAGTGATATAATCGGTCCTGGGCAGACCAACAAGGTTCCAGCCGGCATTTAGAGTTATATTATGTGGAATGGAAGGTATATCTCCATCAATTACCAAATCGGCACCAGATGGATCGGTGATATGGATCCAGAATCCCATTGTATTATCAATTTGAGTAAGATCATTTAGATGTCCTGGTTTTTTCACGTTATAATGTTTCCAAGGATCTGCAGAATCCGAGGAATCGAAGTATTGAACTGAATCGTATTTTCCATCAATTGAGCTCAGTACAGTTTCTAGACTGGTATCACTTACAATATAAGGGAAGGATATGAGGTTCCACCCGTAAACGAGGTTTATAGATGGATTTGGAGGTCTCGGATCTACAGTTATCGTACAAATGTCTTGACCCGTGTCACCATCATCATCCGTTACAGTTAAAGTGACGGTGTAGACACCTGGGTCGGCATAGATATGGTTTGGCTTCTCGCCCGAGCCGAAATTGCCATCATCAAAGTTCCAGGAGTAATCAACTATGAATCCGTCAAGATCATAGGAGCCTGACCCATCGAAATAAACAGGTTGGTCCTCTAAGACATTCTGATCGTCCCCTGCATCGGCTACGGGAAGTTTATTAGCGGGTGGAGGAGGTGGAGGAGAACCGCCACCTGTTCCTGGTATCCCATTTAAGAAGTTAGATCCACCTGGCTTCCAAGAGTCAGGAACCTGTAGCCCCTCAGCCAGTAAAGCACAATAAAACAACGCATGGCTTGTTTGTGTGTAATGGCTTGTTCCCTCACTTGTTCTTACCCACGTTCTAACATCAGCAAAATTATTCATTAGCGGGAAATCGTTATGATCTGGATAGAATCCGGCCCCAGCTTCTGCATAATAACTATCTGCCGTGAAGTCATCAAATGGACCAAATACGCTATATCCAGGGATAATAGGTAAGTCAAACTGTTTATGAAATGCCAATCCATCATGCCATAGTGGCTCCATAGGGTTTATGGTCCCAAGGCCACTCATCGGAACATGGCTTAACGGGTTAGTGCCTAAAAGGAAATCAGCATTGAGACTAAGCATGTTAATATATTTTTGTCTGTCACTTATGCTTAGATCATCAAACTTCAATAAGCTGATTGTCGCTTCACTCCAACGACCGAGACCATACCCTTGACCATAACCAACATGTGTTACAGGTCTGTTATTTCTATGTCCGTGCCTATTGTCTGTATCAGCTATCCTTTCATCTGAGATTGTTATTAAATCAGCTTTAAAGGCGTTAACTATATCTGATCTGGCCCCAGGCATAGAAACATAAGCGTCTACAAACTGGGGTAATGCCACATCTCCATTAACATAATTACTGGTGCTTCTATATTTATCATAGGAACTTGATTCATAGTTCCAGGCACCAGCATCCCAGAAACTTTCAAAATCATCTTTATATTGAGAATCCCCGGTCAATCTCCATAATTCTCCAGCACCATAGATTTTTGTATGTGTACTTGCACCATTGTTCTTTGCATAGGTATAAGCATCAATAGCTTTTGTCTCTAATTCGCTAGCCCTGGCGGCATCAAATGGTTCAACTAAGTAAGCCCCCTTTGCAAAGAAACCAGCAGCTATTGCACTTATTGCTGCAGAAGGCGCATAAGTCCAATGAGGTTTTAGTCCTGGATACCCTGGGTGATGGCTTTTATAAATATCATTATTGGCATAGAAGTACTGTTGTGGGTGTCCATCTGTCTGTACACCCATGCTTACACCACCATTACTTCTTTGTATGTCTTCAAATGCCCTTGAACCCCACAATGCTAAATCCAATAAATCGGGAATTCCATTACCACTTTCCTCAATATCCAATTGACCATCAGTAAATGCATTAGAGTTAAGCTCATAAACAGCAAGTAAAATTATGGGGATCATGGTATGTGACGGCCTGATATCAAAGTCTCCTGCATCATGAAATCCACCTCTAACTGGAATTTTGGTTCCCTTTGGATCTCCATTGCCATCGATCATGACATTAAAATCAAAATCAGAGTTCCAATCATAGTTTTCTAAATCTGGAGGAGGGATATATGCCCAACCATGGCTTCTTGTGCCGCAATCAGAGTATTCATCTATGGGTCTTGTGTAGGGTCCCCAGTACGCTTCTTCTATTGATCTATACCAGCCGTTTGCGTCAAAACCCCTTAGGGTAACATAAAATGCTTTCAAAAACCCTAGATTGCTTACCTGTGTTGGCCAAGAAACACCAACACCAGGGATCTTTACTCTATAGGTTAGGTTATCTTGAGCACCTAAGCTAGAAATATCAATTGAACCAACATCAGTTCCTGATGCTTCGTCCTTACCATAAGCATCCAGTCTTTCAGGGCTTCTTTTTACCACACTTATACCTGATAACACAACACCTCTTTCATCTGTTATATTGGCTGGTTCATATAAGACACAGGCTGGGTAATTTTGATAGCTAGTTACTGGAACAGGTCCACCATCACCCATCCATTCATGCACGTATGCATATCTTTCAGTGGCCATAGGACTATAAGCTACCTGGTTAACATCTATTGGGCCCTCTAGATAGTTATCACTGAAGACCATATTAAACTCCAGGGTTCCTGTAGGACCATCAGTTGTTTTGATATTCAATATCTCAGCTGTGTCAGTATCTGGATTGGTTAAAACATTTTGATATAACTTTAGAAATATATGGTGATCCAGGTCCACGACATCATTATCCTTATCCCCCCATGTATCTGTATTATATCCCCAATCTGGCTGGGAGACTGGGATAGATTTCCTGTGTGCGGCCTGGACATTGATTGGGTTTCCATCCAATCTTGTTATGGTCCAGGTTGCAGACTGCCAAGCTGCACCATCATTCCCAGTTAACTGACTACCATCATAAACAGTTCGATAGTCAGCAAAAACGATCTCAATAATATCAGGAGCAGCCATGTGAACTTCCCTTACAGCGCTCTCCAGCTCTGCTCTTGGCCCTCCAAGTGTTTTTGCATGGTCATAAAGATCTTCTGCCTCCGTACCTAAAACTTCAACCCTAATGAATACATTGGTTGCGGGGGATAGGTTGGTAATCGTATGGATTGATTCAGTAATTCCTGCAGCATCCGCCTTTCTATTATTATCATCATCTAAATACCTTGGTTCAGGAGCATAGTAGACATTGTAGCCGGAAGCTCCAGGTACATCATCCCAATCTAGGACAATTCTTGAAGAGCTGACCCCTGTTACAATGTCTGACTGGTTAATCGGTGGATCTGCGCCCATGGGTTCAGATTCACCCTTGCTGGCTCCAAGAGGATTTTTTTCCTGGGATATTATTGAAATTGAAAGTGTTGACAAAAACAAAAGACAAATAACAGCTATGCAAGTAATACTTCTTGGACATAATTTTGATTTCTTTTTCGATTCTCTCTTCATAGCCAAACCTCAACGATGATGTATACTATTTCATCTCCAACTTGACCCCGAGGGGTCAAACCAACTATAATTAAATATTAAACTATGAATAATTAGTATATAAAAAGGTGATGGGCCAGTCCCCAAATCTGAAAATCAAATTCGACTTTTATTAGGACAAGATTTATATAGATAAGGCTAAAACGATCCAGCCAACGTGCTCATTGTTGGGTGCCCATAACTGTTTTCTGGTTGAAAACCATCCTAATTGAACATATCAAAGGAAGTATCCACTGTTGCATTATAATGATGAATGAGATCAACTTGGTTATCAAACTCGAGATTTGTTAGAACCGTGTAATTACCTGAGGTGGGCCAAAAATCCTTTTCCAAATATGAGTGGTAGATTGTATACCAAATTCGAGGGATCACTCCAAAATCAACTACCAAATGCGTGAGATAGATTTGGTTAAATTATCGAGTTGGAAATCATATAATTAAGATAATTTAAATACACGTGCACTTCGCATGTTTATTCATCAGATCGAAGTGCACTGTGGCATGCCAAATCCGTGCGATGGAACCTAAAATCATCTATCAAGGATCCCACACTCCATAACTGCCTCATCCGGTTCCCTTAAGTCTAATTTCGTGCCCCCGACACGCGTAGTTTTCTACCATCGAACGCGGTTGGGAGGGGTTCGGTGATTAGGTTGAGAGATGGGGGCAAGGGGGGAGAAGTAGAGGGAGGGGATGGGGGGGTAAGGATAAATGGAGTTTTCCTGATCCTTTTTTGAATGCACATAAGTTAATGGACAATTGGTGGTCAACATTTTCCTAAAACTGTGATTTAATTAATCCATAATTTTATAATCGTATAAGTGTATCAAGTCTCTACCCCTTAAAGGAAAATAAAGTAAAGAGGGTAGAGCGCCAAGGTGGGGCGCGATGACAGGAGGGAGGAAATATGAATCTACTTTCCCGGAAAATACCAATATGCCCCATGAGAGGGAGGAGGTGATACAATAAGGAAGAAATTAGTGGTAGCTCTGATTTGTATAATGTTCACAGCAACAAGCATGACATTTGCCGCATCATCCCTTGCGGACTGGGTACCGACGGACGGCCACAAGATGCACTGGCCGCAAACACCTGATATATCCACAAACGGTGTGGCTGTGAAGATGCCGCTTATGGCCATCAGGGCAGATGATTTTAAGTGCACGGAAACCGGATACATAACCGGCATACACATCTGGGGTTCGTTTGAAAAGGATATAATGCCCGCGTCAGGTCCCACAGGCTTGATGTTCATCCTTTCAATCTGGAGCGACATTCCACCCCATACCCCGGGGACGCCTGGTTACAACTACAGCATGCCTGGAACAAAACTGTGGGACATGTCATTCTCACCAGGTTCATATACAGTATTAAACGTGGCTACCAATACCTCGGAGGGCTGGTACGATCCGGAAGCACCATTCTACGCACCAAACGACCATCACATGGTCTTCCAATACAATTTCGAAATCAGCGTACCCGATGCTTACTATCAGCATGTAAACACCATCTACTGGCTCGGAGTTCAGCATTATCTCACCACGCCCGGGGTGTTCGGTTGGAAGTCCACTGACCCGAGTCAGCAGTGGAATGACAATGCCGTCAGGCAAACTGCGACTGGCTGGGTACCTTTGGAATATCCTTCAGACCATGATTATGCGGGCCATCCTTTGGATTTCGCCTTTGTGATCGAAGGAACCACATTACCGATACTAACGCTCCCGCCCTGGCATTTCACCCCGCTTACATTGAACCTGAAGAGCAATGGTAGGTGGGTCATGGCCAAAATCGAACCGCCCAAGGGCTATTCTGCCGAAGATTTCGTTGCGGACAGGATTATGATGGAAGATGCAATTCCTGTTGACTGGAGCAAAGTTACTGGTACGAAACTGATGCTCAAATTCGACCGCAGCGAGTTGGAGGATCACATAATGCGTGGTCCTCCCCCAGTAAAACCTGCGGAATTCAAAATCGCAGGACTTCTTTCGGATGGCACGCCATTTGAAGGTTACAGCGAACCTGTCACTTTGATTTAACATGGGAAATAAACAGATTACTTCATCAAACCTTCTTCTTTCTTTTTTTTATCTTTCAAATATACCTTTATTTTCATTTTACAAAGAGCTCCGCCCTTTTATAGGGGAAAATAAAATTTAAAAATAATAATTGATTATAAACGTTCTAACGAGGGACTCCACCCCTCTAACCCCGTTTAGAAAAATGTTTTAAATGTAGATTGGTATTACTTTATTGGGGTGATAGCTATGGCAATACCTGCGTATCTCATGGATCAGCCATTGGCCAAGAGGATAAAACACCTTGAGGAAAAAATGGAAGATGTCTTTGATTGGATCAATAATTTGGAGATCCAAAATAAGAAGCTCAAACAAGAAATAGAAAAAGATGTTCACGAACATGTTAAGAAACTGGTTGATCAAATTCATACATTGGAAAATGAAATCAAAGCTCTCAAACAATGATCCTTATTTACGAAGGGTCCTACCCCTCTAACCCCAAAATTTTTTCCGCCCGCAGGACCCGCCCAAAACCTTTATTTTGGGGCACTTAAACACCCCACCTGCCAAAGATTGGAATCCCGCCCAGCCAGCATCCTGACTACTACTTACTAGCCTATTCGATTCAAAAAATATAAAAAAATTGTAGGGGGGATTTTTAAAGATGAGGCCCGAAAACGAGCCACCCCCCCAGTGCAGAGCAGATTAAAGATCATGGTGGATTAATCACTGTTATCTCGTCACTGTACCCTTCGAAAAAGATACCGCCTGTCAATTCTCCAGTTACCTTTAGATTGTATGTCCCAGGTCCGAGCAGGTCTTGGACATCGCCGCGGTCGAACTTGACCATCAACCTGTCGCCCTCAACATTGCCCCAATCAGCAGGTATGACATCGTTGAGCTTCACTGTTCCCACAATGATATCATTGACATCATAGCCATTAGGCAGTTCTATATATCCTGTGATCCACTTGCCCTTGCTCTTGAGGTTTAAAGTATCAGGGTTGATGTCGATTGTGGCATCCAGAGTGGTAGTTAGGGTAAAAACATATGCAGCTCCTGAGTCCGTTGCTAGACCGTCGCTGCGGATAGCCCCTAGCAAGACCGTATCCCCACTCAAGGACGCGGAGAACCCAAGTAAGTCCCCTGGGACACCGTCGCTTGCAGTGAGCTTTTGCTGTTCGGACCAGATCCCGCCGCTGCGCTCGAATATGTACCCGGCACCGCCGGGGGGCGCTCCATTGGACGTGATTACAGCCCTATCACCCTCCAAGCTTATTCTTCCACCAAAGTAGTGGTTGTTCGCGCCATCGCTTGCCATCAGCTTTTGCTGTTCGGACCAGACCCCTCCGCTGCGTTCGAAGGCATACGCAGATCCTGACTGTGTTCCCATGGGATCATCGAAGAACGCCCCGATGATGGCAGTGTCTCCATCAATGGACAAACCGGTACCGAAATGGTCCCCGGCATCACCATCGCCCGCATAGAGTTTCTGAGTCTCTGTCCAGGCGCCACCGCTCCGTTCGTAGACATACGCTGCACCAGCATCCGAACCCAGGTCGTCTACATCATTCGCTGCAACGAGAATGGTGTCTCCACTTAGAGCGACCTTTATTCCGAAGTTGTCGCCGGCCTGCCCGTCACTGGCCGTGAGCATGGCCTGCTGAGTCCACGTAGTCCCGCTTCTTAGATAGACAAAGACACGGCCATGAGGACCTGTGGTCACGTAATCTATGGGATCCCCAATTACAGCGGTGTCGCCATCGAGCGCAACAGAGAACCCAAAGCTATTGATCCCTGTCCCGATGTCCATCTTCGCCTGCTCAATCCATGTTGTCCCAGAGCGCTCGAAAACATAGGTCGCTCCGAAAATGTCTCCTGGCGAGCCGACCAAGAGAGTGTCACCGCTTAGGGATACGGCATGCCCGAAAGCCATGTCGGGTCCGCCATCACTTGCAGTCAGTTTCGCCTGCTCAGTCCAGGTGGTGCCGGCGCGTGTATATACATACGCAGCCCCGGACTCGTTGCCCAAATCGTCGTCTCCCCACGCCCCTACCACCGCGGTGTCGCCCTCGAGGGCTACTGTGACACCATATTGGTCCATGGTTGCACCGTCACTGGCCGTCAGTTTAGCCTCTTCAGTGGTCACCATTGTTCCCCCGCCGATTCCACCCAATAGGGTCCATCCTGCTAGTAGCATTGCGAGAGTCAATGCACTTTTACGAAGGAACGCACTATTTTTTCCGATTCTATTTTTCACATCTCTTACCTCCTTTATATTTTTCTTGAGGTATACGCCAAAGGGAATATTCGAAAAAAAGGCGATAGGGCTATCTGGAAATGGTCAAGATTTTCGAGATTCGAGCCCTCGCCTCTTCTAATTCCACCATTCCCTTCAGCCTCCCTCCATCCGAGCCTGAATCGAGTTCTGGATATTTATGTCTTCCGCAATAATATAAACGAGATTGGTCATATTCAGAATATTAATGAAAGATTCATTTTAAATTGAGTTTAACTTCGTCATGCTACACTATTCATTTTTCACATTCTTATTCACAAGGGGCTCTACCCTTCTAAGCCCGAAATATTTTTTAACACATAAATCTGTCCACCATTACCCCTCAGAGGGAAGAGGTGAAGAGAGAATGAGGGTGGAGTTGTATCATGCATCGAAGTTCGGGAACGGAGCAAAGGTAGCCGAAGAACTGCGTCGGGTCATGGAGGCCAAAGGCCACAATGTGAACGTGCATCATATCAAGGGGGAGAATCCAAAAAAGCTGCCATCTGCTGATCTGTATATCTTCGGCTCCCCCACGCGGTTCGGCAAGCCCATTGGGAGCATGCGCCGTTTCATCAAGAAGGTGGTCCTGTCACCGGGAACGAAATATGCCGTATTTGCCACCCATGGGGAGGCGGTGCCTGATAAAAAGACCGGGAAGATGCCAACTGAAGAGGAAATATACCGATGGAGGAAGACCATACCCATCATGGACGAGGTCCTGAAGGGAAAGGGACTGGTGAAGGTTGCTGACAAGAAGTTCTATGTCTTGGCAGAGACTATGAAGGGGCCACTGAAAGAAGGCTGGCAGGAGAAGGTAGAGGAGTTTGCGGCGCAGATTTCGCTTTAGCCTTCATTTGATGCAAGTATTATACCATCAAAATGGTATGCCAAATCCGTGCGATGGATAAAGCAGATTTACAATATAATTACCAAAAACCTCCTTCCTTTACATCACCGTATTCAAACTCCTTGGATTCTGGCCAGTCACCGGTTGAATTATTTATCAGTGATGTCAAGTATTCCATAGAATCCTCAAGCATGGATTTCCTTTGGTCCAGTTTTTCTTTATAATTATCATCTTTGTCAACCCCGGGGTAAGCAACAGCATCCAAGGATAATATCAATTCTGAATACTCCCCGGATTCATCGTCGCGTGAGCCACCGTACTTATATATTACTCCTTCAGTAGCTTCTACCGAATAATCATTTATGCCTTCTTCCCAATTGAAAAAGATATTCTCGTTCTCGCACTGAATTGTGATATTATTATTTGTGAGAATACTTTCGATCTTGGCCAAATCGAATACAGTTCTATAGCAAGCCCGATAATAGATATTCTTTTTGATCACTGGCGCCGTACAGCCAGATACAGCAATGATAATCAGTATCAAGATCGCGATTGTGATCTTTTGGGTTTTCTTCATTATCTTTAACCCCGCAGATTTGTAATTATTGGGATAATATTTAAAAGTTGTGAGAAAGGTGATTATGTTGATTTCTTTTATATTTTCTTAAAGGACCTTACCCTTCTACAGGGGAAATGATATTTCCCACTTATAATGGAGACCAAAAGTCACCATGCTAACCCCGATAAGAATTTAGCAATTGAGATCTCTTTATACAACATTTCCCGAAGGTCCCACCCCCCAAAAACCAACCAATCTGGCGAGAAATCAATTTTTTACTAAATTAAACAATAATTATTTATGTCAGCAAGTTGATTTACTATCCCCTCAGAGGGATAGATCAGAGGGAGGAGCGCACGAGCCTACAAAATAAGAACGAGGCGATTACAATTTTATTTTGTGGCAAGGCGCTGCGAAGGAGCGCCGAGGTGGGGCGCAATGACAGGAGGGAGGAGAGGGTGTGTATCTTCTTTTCTCTAAATACCAATAGGCCTATTATGATAGGGGGAGGTGATAGGAAATGAGAAAAAAAATAGCAATTCTTGCTGCCGTGGTATTCGCCCTTCTAGTTCTGGCTTCTGTTCCGCAGAACGCATGCGCACCTACCTATATTGCCCCGGGCAGAGTAAATATCCATCCCGAAACTCTTAATCTGAAGAGCAATGGAAAATGGGTCACATGCGAGATCGAGCTGCCTTTCATAGACGCGTATACAGTAACACAAGGGGGAGTCACACATACCGTATCACCTGTGGAGAGGGCAGAAAACGATGCAGTATACTATGACTACTGGAGTGCCAGTGCCCACACCGAGTTTGTGGAGCCCTATGTTAGCAAGCTGTACCTTTACACAAACACATTGACCGGGGAGCTGAGCTTCTTCGTACACCACAACATAGATTCCAATACCCCACCACATGTAGGCTCACCATCTGCCACTGTTCGCTTCGATTTCGATGGATTGCCGGCCGGTGTGACCACAGCACAATCAGATGACAATCTTGCAGAATTCGATGTTACACGTCCTGTGGAGGGTACATGGGGTTATGGTTACAACACGGACGGTGGTGTTATCGGGGACATTCCAACAGATACAGGGTGGTCATTTTCAATTGATCCCACTTTTGCTGGTTCACACCCCATGACAAGCTGGGTCTATGTGGACAGCGATGGATCCGAGATTTCGCTGGACATGGCACAACCTGTCACGATAACTCATCTTTACCTGGACGCCGAGGTGGAGGATATAGATGTTTCCACAGTTGCCATCACGGACATAAACGGCAATCCTGTGAGTATATCTGCGGAAGTTCATCCCGTTGGTGTGGGTGAGACTTATCTTATGGTCAAATTTGACAGACCCAATGTTCAGGATGCATGCGTTCCAGGAGATGCAACCATAACAGTCTCGGGAGAACTTTTTGATGGTACAATATTTGAAGGGAGCGACACCATACGTGTTATAAACCCATAGTGAGTGAAAAGCAAATCACAAATCTTCTTCTTTTTTTTATTTCATTTATTAGATTCACGAAGGCTTTCGCCCTTTTAATTCCGTTACAAATTAAGCTATCAAAAATCACATTATTTTGAGGGTGGTGGAGGAGGGGGTGGTTGACTGTATCGTATTTGATGTGGTGGCTGAGGTTCAGGTACATAGATTCCCTCTGGTGGGGCTACCTGTGCAATAGGAGGTGCTGCTTTTCTCGGTCTTATCAAATTAACGGAAATAGCTAAAAATAAAAATGAAATGAATGAAAGAACCCAGCCTATATCACCGCCCCAATTACTTTTAGTTGTACCAGTGTGAAAAACTCCCTCCTCTTCATAGCTTCCAAAGAAAGATTTAGTGGGATCATCACGATCTGGTTCGACATATTCATTGCCACTATCTTCAGCTTCTTTTTCTGCATCGGCTTTCATTGACATAGGTAATGCAATCATGAATATTATAGGGGCCAGAAGACAAAATACCATTGCCAAAACACCCAACTGCAGCGGGAATTTGGGTTTCATATTATTATTGATCAAGCTTATTATTAAGGCAGTTACCATCAATGAGGCGCAAATGAGCGCAAGGATAATCAGCACGGCTGCAACAGAATATACAATTGAGGTGCTGCTACCGATATAGAAACCTGTCCCGCTTCCCTGATATGAAATCCCACTTGAAATGGAAACGCCAAAACCGCCTCCTGATGCTGATCCATCCATTTCCAGATGAAGTCCCCACCATGGGAGAATAAAAGATACCATGAGCAGGACTATCCCCATTACTGTAATCATAATGGCCAATATCATTTTCCTATCATCATTCCCTTGCATAAAATGCCTCCATTTCTCGTTATATATCTTTTCAATTATATTGTTTTCGGACGGTCAATTTTTGGTTTTCCATTTCTCACTTTTCATTTTACAAAGGGCCCAGACAGTCCACAAAAATCGCTCATTGTTCAATGATCCGATCTCTTACGAAAATGTCTACACCGATGATAACATAGTTGCCGATGACGACATCCTTCTCTATTTTTGCTACCTATTATACAATTTTTTCATCAATTTTTTTTATTCATAGTATTGTACACCATACCACACAAACACCAAAAAAAGAAAAGAATAGGATAGACTGGTGTCTATCCCTAATTTCCTAGATACTATCATTATCCACTGCGCAACAGTAGGGTCGGTGTCTCACCGATCTTGGCACAGCAGGGCTACTACTTGTTGGAGCCCACTGTCGAAATCGCCCCGTCGAAGAACGTCCCGCTGACCAGATCGGTGTCATCACCGGGCATCGTGATCTGGCCTCCAGAGCCCGAGAAGGATCCCGTGGCACCAGCGAAACGACCAGTCCCGCCCGTAATCGTTCCATCCAGCGTGAAGGATGGGAAGTTCCCGTCTACCATATGGCGCATACCGATGAGGTCCATGTCTGCATACAGCTCATCACCGTTCGCCGCAGTGAATGTCACCGTGGTGGGTAGTCGAAGGATGGGGAAAAATACGCCAGGCGCGACTTCCACCCAGCCAATGATTTCATAGATAGCCATATTGACATCAATTACCGCGGTGTACTTCCCCAGCTGATTTGCTTGTCCGGACACCACAACTCGCTCCAAGGGGTCCACAGCCGGGACATTCCCGCCGTCGAATTTACCCTCGAAGGGGACCTGTGAACCAGCGTTTGCCGGTCCTACAAATACCATTGCAGCAAGTACCAAAAATATTCCAACAACTAACATTTTTCTCATTAATTATCACCTCCACTCTCTGAGATCAAGAGACCATTGGTATTTTTTAAGAAGAGAGAATTACCCTCCTTTCCTTCCAAGGATGTTATCGCGCCCCACCTCGGCGCTTTTTGTGCACTTTACTTTCCTCCAAATTTCTTAATAACGCAATAGTATTTGCGATATATATAATTTATCCTACATATTTCGCAATCTAAATGACGAAATCAGTGAACACTAGAGAATAAAACTAAAAATCCAACTACTATTCATTTCACGAAGGGTTTCACCCCTCTAATCCCACTTAAAAACCCCACCCACCACAAAAATCCCCGGAAAATCCCCGCACCTCCACTCACTGGCCTCCTCGTGCTTAAGTCCCAAGTTCATAAGAACATAACACGAGGAGAAAGGGGATGTTCTGACTTTAGTACATATAACTATTAGAACATCCTCGGTCCCCCGCGGAATCTGTGCGTCAAACGAGCAGGTTCCTGATTTCGGTTGCCGAATCGTCCCAGGATCGTCCCAGGTCAGGCGGAATAACAGATGCCTTCATCAGTGCCTTGACCTCGTTGTAGAATGCTTTAAGGACGCCGCTTGCTGCCTTGACATTCAATTGGCTCAGCTTATTGGTTGCCACCTCTAGCTTCGTGATCAGCGAATTTCCTTGGCCGGGATTTAAGGGGCAATCTACGGGGGGACAAGGCGGCCAAGGCCCAATCGGGCCTCTGATGTGATCCTCTATTTCAGAGATCAAGATCCCTAACTTATTTACGGCGATATCGATCTTCCAACAGGTGGAGACCTTGGTGAGGTAGGCATCGGTACGGATGATTTTACTCGGCGGGTTGATGCCATGGGTCTGGGGGTGGGCGACCCAGATTCTACAGTTGGTAGATGCAGATCCAATGTAGTCGCCGATGAAGTAGCTGCCGCTCTGATGAAAGGAGAACTCAGCAATCACTGGTCTATCCGAGACCGCGCCGTACTGCGACCATGTAAAGCCACCATCAAAAGAACGAGCAGCATAAGCATTGAAAACGTTTGCATCGGGTCCCTCCTGCATCCATGCGATGTCCACGCGCCCATTCCTACTGAGGGACATAGATGGAAATATCGAGCGAAGAGCAGGGTCATCATTCTCGTCCACCAAAACGGCTGCGCTCCAGGTATCTCCTTCGTTATCTGAGTATCGCATCCAGATGTTCGAGTACGCAAGACCATCCTCATCCTGCCATGCGAGATATATCCTTCCCGTGTAATCAGAATCAGGTTTATCGTCCACCACTATGGATGGCAGGCACCAGATCCGTGGAGTATCATAGGGGGCGTGATAGCGATCGATGATGAAAGGCGTAGTCATGGGTTCAAAATCGGCTCCTTCATTGGTGCTTCTTCTGAACCTGATATTGTTTCCGGATCGCCAAAAGACATACACCTCGTCATCAGTTCCGCAGTCCACCTGTGCCCCCGGAAGGCCTGATCCCATATTGATTGCCGGTTCGGTGAACTCAAAGGCTGTATTGGAACGCCTGTACCAGATCGTGTTCGTCGTGTGGTCGGACCACACGATGTGCAAACGGCCTTCATCATCCACGGCTCCCCACTCTTTGTCCACCACAGGCGAGTCTTCGACAATCCGTATCTCGGATCCTGGCCATGTTTCTCCTCCATCCGGTGATCGGGCCACGGCAATGGCCGCCCTTCTTCCTAGATTTGGGCCCTGATAATCAAAATTCAAAACGACGTAATATGCCGTTCCATCTGGGCCGAACAAGGCCACGGGATCGGAGCCGCATGCATAGGGGAGCCCTACAATGGGGCCCACAAAGGGATATGGCATTGGCACGCGGGATCTAGTCCAGGTCAATCCACCGTCTTTTGTCACATATGATGCGCTTCCCACATGAAATCCACTTCCTGAGGGGGTACTGAAATCACAATCGCCAAGGCTGTAGTCCTTTGCCACCACCAAGAGGTGGTCGTCGTCCAATGGGTTCACAGCCACATGGACCTCATTTGCAGGTCCGAACGGGTGCGCCGAGGCCTGATAGGTCATAGGCCCTGGAATCTCGAAAAGGCTCGGAGAAGGAGGCGGAACAGCTCCCACATGAACAGCCGGGATAAAGTTCATACTCACGAAAAATCCCAACACAACAAGGACACATATTCTACTGATGTTTTTCATATCTTTTATCCCCCCTATATATGTATTATTATATTCCCCCTGAAAAGAGCCAATAAAAGAAGCAGTAAGATTCACCCTCACAATTTATCTTACTTTTGGAATTTCACCACTCCCCCCGCTTCTTCCACCTATACTCTCTCCTAAGTTGTTAGATAGGAAATATAAAGGATGATATATAAATTTGTCTGGCGCTATTCATAAATGAGATGACCAATTTAGAATAGATAATATGCTCTGTATTTTCACAAAAGATTTCACCTTTATAATCCCGTAAAATAAAAATTAGTAATTGAAAATTGCATTATTGTGCAGATGCAATGCCTCCGATAGCAACAAATTCCAAGTATACGACGCATGCCAAATCCGTGAGATATCGCACGAAAATAGCATGTGAACTTAACAAATGTTTGCAGGTGTTTGTTAAGTTAAGGTTACATCTGCCTCACCCTATTAACAGTAGATTTCAAGGATGGTCAGTAATTATGGGACTCCACATCCCAAAAAAGGGTTCTAAAACCATTAAATAATAGAATTGCCATAATTGTAAAAAGATACACTGGGGGAGAAGTGATGCGGTTCATATTGAAGAATTCCATAATAGAATTACACAATATGAAGATTCCTAAAATCCCACTCACAATATTTACTACCATAGTTCTTATCTTGTGCGTTCTCAGACCAGTGATCGCAGAAACATTCAGAACCCCGCATACCAGAATAAACGATGACAGTTCAGATACGTCATGGGAGACCAACTGCGATATCGCTTGGAACGCAACCTCAGGAGAAATCTATGTGGTATGGCTGGATGGAAGAAATGGAGGTAACGATGTATACTTCTCAAAGTCCATGGATGGAGGAAAATCATTCACGGGCCAAAGAAGGATAAACCAAGATGCACTTGGTAATTGGCAAGGTGATCCATCCATCGCTTGGAATCCATCCAATGGATTCATCTATGTTGTTTGGTCTGACCCTCGAATTGGTAGCGACATCTACTTTGCCAGGTCTGAAGATGGAGGCAATTTGTGGATCGAACCCATAAATAATCCGATAAATGATGAATTTGCCGAATTTAGATATGGTCCGGATGTGGCAACTGACGGCACCAATGTGTACGTAGCCTGGCTCGATTTCAGAAATAATCCAAATGCGGATATCTTCTTCTCAAAATCCGCAAATCACGGTGAAAACTGGTCACCCAATACTCGATTGACAGACTTTGACCTTCCCGGTAATATCACCACACCATCCATAACGGCAGCCCAAGGCAATGTATATGTTTCCTGGGCAGATGGCAGAAGAGAGGGAAGTGTTTACGATGTTCACTTAAACAGATCCTTGGACGGGGGAAACACCTGGCCATGGTCGAATCAGTTGATAAACAGCGATCCTTTC
>CP070751.1:1075249-1104208 GCA_020348445.1 Thermoplasmata archaeon | reverse complement strand
ACCTGTCATCACCTGTGCTTCCTGTGAACTCCTGCCCATAACCGATTCGACCTGAGACCCTTGTTGGCGAGTCACCCCTAGTTCCGTAATTGGACAAAGATACCGAGTTCTCTATACTTCCAGTCTCCTCCACCATATGATAAACGCCCAGGTATCCATTGCTCCAAACGCCATATGAATGCTCTGTTGGAGTGCTCTGGCCGCTGTTTCCATAATACATATAGATAAACTTATCCTGTATAGGAGAAAGCCACGGGACGTTCACCCAGGCAAGTAACTCACCTGATGTACTATTAAAGCTCTCTATCTCGTGATCGAGTTTAGTAGAGCCTTGGACAAATATTATATCGTATCCATCCGAACGTGCATCGTTTGCTAGATCAGAATCTGTGAGATTCACGAGCATTGGGAAGTCGGCAAGACCATCAGACACTTTTGATGAATTTATTGTGATCTTCTTGCGGAAGCTCCAATCGGATGCATACCAGAATTCAACTGCCTCTTCAATGCCAACAGAGCAGAATAAAGTGGAGTTTATGATGTTCTTGTATGAAGTATTGATCCAGTCATAGTTTCTTACCGTGGTTGAGATGCGGACTTCATCGATTAAACCCTTCCATCTAGAGCTCGAACCTGAATCACTGATTTCAAAGCTGTATGTGGGATTATCCAAGTTTTTTCCATCTTTTGAACTTGCAGCCTTAAGATTATCGAGTTTACCATCGAGGAAAAAAATGACAGGCCCGTCCCTATCTACCGATACCACCACATGATGCCACTGGTCATCCTTAATATCATCTTTACTGTCTGCAGTTACCCTTTGTGAACCATCACCATCTCCAAAATACATCCTGAAATCATCGTTATCTCTGTATTCGAAGAACCAATATCCTGCGGTATCAGGCCCACTTCCACCCTTATTGCAGATCGTTGGATAGGCTAATAACCCTGTGGAATCCAGTTGGACCCAGGCCTCTATTGTATAATCATTTGTACCTAAATTCACATTATCTGCAAAAGAATAATGTCTTTGCAGATAGGCGTCACTCCCATCAAAATCCAATGCTCCATCGATTCTTCCATTCACCTGATCAGTTTGATCCATTGATCCATACGATCGCATGTGGTTCATGTAAGACGAGCTGTCCAAAATTTGATTTTCATGATTCTCTCTAGGAAGCTCCCCGAGGTGCCACACTCCCCTATAATCATCATCCCAAACACGCTTGGGATTTGAATGATCTCCTGCAAGTGGGTTGTTGTAATACATGTATATGTTGGTGTCCGCGGATGAGGAAAGCGAAGGTATGCGCACCCAGGCTCTCAAGCCTCCTGAACTTCCGTCGTAACTTACAACTTCATGATGAAGCTTGGTTGTACCGTCTAAAGAGGTGAAGTAAATATCATATCCATCGCCTCGTGCATTGGCAGAAAGGTCCGAATCTGTGATATTAACAAATACAGGGAAATCTGTTAAATCCCCGGACACCTGAGATGAATTTATTGTGACGATTTTCCGATTATTACAGTCCCCGATACTGAAGAAGGTACTGGGATCCAACATATTGTTGAACTCTGTGGCAAGCCACGCAGGCGAGCGTGTTGCTATAGCTACCCTCATCTCATCCAGTATGCCTCCAAAGTTTTGACTAGGACTATCTCCAGAACCGAACGTCACTTGAGATGGCGTGCTTACAAGTGCCCCTGATGTATCGTAATCACGAGAAGCTTCGCTTCCGTTTATGTACAATATTTTCGTGGTGCCATTGTATGTTCCGGCAACGTACACCCAACAGTATTTGGCAACAGCCCTTCTACCAAGCGAATCTCCCTGGATTGCCCAGCCAATATTCTTATCAGAAACCTCGCTACCAAACTCCAATTGATAGGAAACGCCATCGTCGGCTGCGTTTCTCTTGTAAAAAATTTTGGCATAATCATCAAGATAAGAATCATTGATCCAGGCCCAGCCGGAGACTGTGAGATTCGTATTTGTTCCATTGCATTCTCCAAAATCACCAACAGCGATCATATGGTCATAATCGACGCCTCCAGATACTCCT
Organism: Thermoplasmata archaeon; assembly: GCA_020348445.1. GTDB lineage: Archaea > Thermoplasmatota > Thermoplasmata. The sequence continues at coordinate 1,102,145 of CP070751.1, read as the reverse complement.
CCAAACTCCTGCCCGTAACTAATTTGTCCCGAGGTTCTTTCAGGTGGCAGCCACCAGGAGCCGTAGTTACCCGAGGAAACTGAGTTAGCGTATGGTTGATCATCTTCCTCCAAATGATATACACCTGCAAAGCCATTACTCCAAACCTCTTTGGGATTCTGCTGGTTTCCACAACTTGAATTGCCGTAGTACATCCATAGAACTGTATCATTGGTTGAGGAGAGAAAGGGTATTTTTATCCATACCACCAATTGGCCTGTGGTGCTGTTGAACTTCTCAATTTCATGGTCGAGTTTTGTATCATTGTCCGCACCCACAAAGAGAATATCGCCACCGTCGGATTGAGCATAGGTCGCCAGATCCCATAGGGTCATATCCAAAACCACAGGGAAATCAGTGAGATCGTCCATAACCTTCCCTGCATGAATCGTAATCTTCTTCTTATAATCCCAACCATTATCGTAGGGATTTCCATTGGGATTGAACATGATTTCATTGATGATTATGGCCTGATCATTATTTACCGAACCTTGTGTCCAAGAACCAGAATGAATGCCAAAAGGATCTGCCTTGTTTGTCTCAGGTCCTTCCCAATCAGAGGAGGAGTTTGTATCTGTACAGTCCCTATCGCGGCCAAATGATTGATTCTCGGAAATGGATGAGGTGTTAATATAATCCCCTGCAGTCCAATGACCTGCATCTACAGCGTCATCATCCCATGAACCTGGATCACCACCCCAAGCTATATAATCCATTACCGAATCTGAGCTAAGATAAAGATACAGACCGTCTGTATAATCGAGTATTCGAGTCGATGTCATATTGACAACGAGTTTTGGTCTCTTACTTGTATCAGTATTATAATCACTTGAAAAGAAATATTGAGGATACCCACTAGGATCTGCCTCGAAAATCATGCCATTATTATCATACATACCACTTATCCAATCTTCGACCAAATCAGTGATATCCCACGAATACCATGCTGTTGATCCACCCTGGACTGTTGTTGTGTCTTCGACTGTGCTATCGTAATCACCACCGGAAGTCACCCAATTATTGGAGTTGTCATACGTATTCCAATCAGAACCACCTGGATCTGACTCTGTCCAATTCTGGGTCATCCTGTGCACATTGACATCGGCATCATTGGTTATATCCCCGTCATACCTGTATAAGTAGACCTTGGCCTCTGAAACTTTACCCTGTTGCAAGCCTGACAGATTGAATTGGAGAATCGGTCTTCTTTGATTAGTATTGTTCTCCACATCTAGATATGTGGTTGTTCCGAAATTAACTGTAGAAGCGGAATCATCCAAGAAGTTGTCTATTCCATCGGTTGCATCTGGCTGGAAAGTTATACTATAAGCAGAGTCATAGACATCTGTGGAACTGTTAGTTCCAGTCTCACCCAGATGGCATATCAAATAGCCTCCAGCTGAAATGCTGCCTGCACCACTTAAATCGAAAGCGTGTCCCTGATGATCTTTAAGATACCATTCTGTGAGATCCACAGAGGAGCTTTCGGCGTTGTAAATCTCTACCCATTCGTAGCCTGCTGATCCACTGAGAGATTCTTCACTGCCTGCATAAAGGAACGAGCTTATATCATTCTGGTTGATATATGAAGTATTGATCCAGTTCCCCGAGCGAGCAACATTGGAGATTCGGACTTCATCGATTGTGCCGTTCCAATATACATCTGAACCTGATGCACCTCCAGATCTACTTATCCAAAGGTTTTTACTTGGATTAGGATTTATAGAACCACCAAAATCACAATCAGCCCTCTTCACTCCATCTACATACATAGAACCATTAGGAGAATCCCAAGTAAAAACAACATGATGCCAAGTATTAGGATTAATTACATATGTATTTCCACATAGACTTTCACTATATGTTGAGCTATTTTGAAGGTAAGCCTCTGGTGTGCCTATATTATTTGAATGTCTATAAATTACTAGGCCGTAACCTCCTGTTCCACGATTGTATTTGTTTAAGACATTATATCTCTTGTATTGCGTTGGGAATTCACCATATACCCAAACTTCCATTGTTATCTCAGTTGCAGTAATATTCAAACTCGCATCATTCCCACAATCAACATGATCATCGACCCCATCAAACTCGTCAGCTCCGTCTATTTTGCCCGTTGCATCAGTTGTTGAACCTGCTGTCCCTGCGAAATTCTTTGGTGTGCCGTCATTGTCGTTAGAAGTGGAATCAAGATGTCCTTCTACGTCATTTGCTGGGCTCTCCTCCAAATGCTGAACCATTACATAATTTGAATCCCAAACACCAGTTGGATTTTCTGTTGGGATACTCTGTCCGCTATTTCCGTAATACATGTAAATTGTGATGTCAGAGGATGATGATAGGCTGGGAATCTTAACCCATGCAAATAATTGACCTGAAGTGCTGTTGAAGCTCTCGATCTCGTGATCAAGAGAGGTTATGCCGTCGGATAAAGTGAAAACAATATCATACCCATCTGACCGTGCATCGTTGGCGAGGTCGGAGTCCGTGATGTTGATAAGAACAGGGAAATTGTTGAGATCACCTGTAACCTTACTTGAATTAATTGTGATTGACTTGCGATACGACCATCCTGCACTATTTAATTCCTCAGCCCCGACTGAGTGAAATGTCGAAGGGGAGTATTGATTGTTGAATTCTGTGATTATCCATCCTTCGGAGTGTGCTCCATAAGAGACGCGAACCTCGTCGATCAAACCTTCTGGTGTCTCAGCATCATCTCCTATTTTAAAATCTTCGGTGGACGCGTCGATCCCACCAAAACCAGAGGCAATGGTGTCACCATCATCTTCAGTGTGATCTACACCATCTACATAAATCCGTCCCACGTCACTTGTTCTGTCACATACACCCACCAGATACGCCCAGGTGTAATTTGCAAACCTGAAATTGGTTGTTTCTGAAGTTACTGTATCTGTAACACGAAAATAACTTTGATCACCATTATCCCTTGAACGAATGGCATAACCTCCATCTGTAGTACCTTGTCCTCCTTTAGTCACATAGTCCTGATATCCTGATGTTTCATTAACATTCACCCAACAACTGACAGTCATACTGTTCGTACCAAAATCGAGGTGACCATCAGGAATGGTAAGAAAGTCCACCTCAGCACTCACCCCGTCGAATAGATAGGCATAACCTATTTGACCAGTTTCACCCCGAGCTATCGATACATCCGGTGTCGCTGATATCCCATAAGATGTGGAGTCGTAACAATAACCACTTGTCTCGCTAAGATGCCCCACGAATCTGTAATTGTTGCTCCAAACATCTTCAGAATTCTGTTGATCAGTGGCATCTGGATTATTATAATACATGTAGATTGTGGTATCATGAGTCGAGCTGAGAAGAGGGATCTTAACCCATGCGACCAGTTCACCTGTAGTGCTCGTATAAATCTCAATTTCGTGATCAAGTTTGGTCTCTCCATCGGAGGCAACAAATAAGATGTCGTCCCCATCAGATTGTGCCTTGCTCGCAAGGTCGGAGTCTGTGATGCTGATCAACGCAGGGAAATCCTCCAGATCCTCAACTACCTTCGTATGATCGATTGTGATTGCCTTTCGGTACGACCAATCATCGTCAAAGGGCCCTCCCCCAACAGGGTCTGCCATAATTTCGTTTATTCTAACATCATAATAATAGTAAGAATAATTTATTGTGAAGTAACAGTAATCCAACCAAAATTCATCTTTGCCACCACCATCGATTCCTCTAAATCTTATTTTAAAGTTACCAGAGGCTAGATTTGATTTTGTAGGTAGGTTCGTGGTTAATATTAATGTAGCATCAATATCTGTATCAGCAGGATCACTGAGGGTGTAATTTCCAAGGTCATTTTCTGTTGCGTCAACTCTCCAGGTGATATTTGAGGTTGCATCTGTTGTCAATTCCCAACCATCTTCAGTATAGTAACCATAATATAATGTGATGTTATGGATGGTGGCAGTGTCAGGAATGGTCACGCTTGGGAAGTAGACCTCGATCCAATCTACACCAGGATCATTTTTGTCACCGCTGTTTTCATAAGTGCTGTCACCTGCTGCATCCTCATCCAAATTTTGATAATCTGTTACTTCACCATCCGAATTTGCTGCATCGTTCGGATGAACATGATCTGTCGTGTAATACCCACGAGTTCCCCTTCTGCTTGCAAGCAGGTTGTCCAATATCGTCTGATTCAGGGAAAATGGTAAAGCATCATCTGAATAATCAACCTCAGATTTCTCCCAATCCGTGGACAAAAAGTAAACCTCAAAATATTCAGAATATGGATCGATTCCGATCTCGTTCCAATCTAATCCTATTTCCATATTCAGTAAATCCAAGCCAACATCCACCTCTCCGAGGACGGTCCAGACCCAATTAAAGAAATTAGTTCCTGAAAATTCATAATAGATTTTACTTAATACTTTGTTATGCCTCCCAGTAATCTCGATCATATAATCTGCGGATATGGGAAGACCCCATCTGTAGCCTGTCCCTGAGTTCGTATCAATGAAAACATAAACCACATCTTCTCCGGTCTTAGGACTTATCTCTGAGATTTGGGATTCACCTCCCACCATTGCTCCTACTATAGGCTCTGTTTTGGCTTTTTTATTCCAGTACGGCACTGCAACGCCTCCGCATATCTCGGAGTCTACCCGTAAAAAGAAAGCAGGTCCTTCGTCTGTACTGGAAATCCCATATTCCAATATATCCAAATTCCTTCGGTTCACATCCCCGCCAGTCTCGTTGCTTTTGAGTTTGCCATCCCAATCTGCGAATGCCCCGTCTATAGTTACATTTGTTGGCACACCAAGTATATAACTGACTTCATTTTGCCAAGCCTCAGATTTCACTTTTTCTAAATTTACTGTTCCCCTGTCTGTCACTGCATCATGATGCGTCATGATAACAAAGCCAATGCTGTTATGAGCTATCGCGGTGCTGGCTACATCCACAACAATATAGAGTACAGTTGTCTGCCCCTCTGATAATGACACTCCCGATCTGAATGTGGCTATACCATTTGACAGAGAACCAGCTGCCACAGAATTTCGATTTTCATTTTCTAGCCTTATACTTGCCACATCGCTATCGCTGCCAAATCCAGTTCTTGTGGCCTTCAGCTCGGTTAAGGTGATATCAGCTTTTTTCGCTTCGAGTTCCAGTTTAAGCAATCTGTTACCGTTTCCAGTTATTTCATCCTCACCAACACCCTGCTGCCTAACAGTTAAAATACCCTCCTTGTTGGATATTATAGTATCAGAAAAATCGTCGAAACCATCCCAGCTTTGCATATAAAATAGAACATCAACCTCGTCATTTTTATCAAGATAAAGTGTAGATAGTGTAAGCTGGGCCTCCAGTTCTGATCCACCAACAGCAACTGCGATACTGGTTATCACCTCCCACAGATTCCAATCCTGTTCTGGAGCCTCATAACTGTAAAGGGAGCTGCCGAGAATCTCACTGTCCCATCCATATATCTCGGCCATGACATCAGCACCAATACCTTTGATTAAATACCCAGTATCAGGACTTTGATCAATATCCATAAAAATATATGCACAATCAACATGTCTTCCATCACCAGGTTCACCTGCCAACATGACACCCTCGACCTTCAGATAAAATGAAAGCTCCATCACCCTGGAGTCTACCCTGTAATCGATTATGTCGACGTTTGGATTAAAAGGCGCACCATCGTTCATATCGGTTGTGGTGGTTATTCCCCTCCAGTCTCCAAATTTGCCGTCTATTTCTATTTTATCGGGTGGAGCCTGGGTTATGTAAATGAGATAAGGTGCAAAAATCAAGCACAATGCAATCAGAGCCACCATTACCATTCTGCTTTTTGAGCTCTTTCCCTTCAATAAAGCCTGGCCTCCACCTAGGCCATTTGTGATACCGTTACCGTTGGTGATGCCATTTGTAAGGCCCATCTTCAAAGCCCGAAGACCGTTTGTAAGACCGTTTGTTATTCCGTTAGTCAGACCGTTTGTGAGGCCGTTGGTAAGACCCAGCCTGGCCCTCTTCAATCCGTTTGTTAGACCATTGGTCAATCCGTTCGTGAGGCCGTTTGTAAGTCCATTTGTCAATCCGCGCCTGCCCCTTTTCACTCCGTTTGTGAGGCCATTGGTCAATCCTCGCTTGCCCCTTTTCACTCCGTTTGTCAGGCCATTGGTTAAGCCCCGACCTCTTGCTTTTCTTAGGCCGTTTGTAAGACCACCTCTTGGACCCTCTGTTATATCCTCTCCCTGTTTTATACCACCTGCTAGACCCAAATCAGGCTTGATTCGATCAGGTGCAACGGGTTTTTTTACAGGTCTTTTTACAGGGTGTTTTGCTGGTTCTTTTTCTTTTCCCGGTTCTTTGTGATACTCCGCTTGCATGATCTCAAATGCTTTTTGATAACAGCGGGAGGCTTCCTCTATCCGATTGAGCCTTCTCATGACATCGGCCTTTGCAATCCAGACCTTTTTATGATTTGGATTGAGCCTTATAACAGTATCAAAGGACTTGAGCACCTTTTTATATGAATCGAGTTCAATTAGAAGCAATCCCCTCTCAAACCAAAGCTCCTCGTTCATGAGGTTTAATGAAATCTCCTTGTCCAGCGATTGTATTCTCTTTCTTATACCCTCCTCATTCAATGAGATCTGCATCTCTTTCATTATATCTCGTATTCCACTGATAAAAGCTGAAACCTGGTCTCTATCTGCCTTGGTCTCAAGGGTCAATAACATGCCGCATTTTCGACAGAAGGTCTCATTCTCAGAAAAATCGGCTTCGCACATAGGACATTTTGGTCCTTCCTCAGCAATCCTTTTCTCTTTGCTCTTTTCAGGTTCTGGTTTTCCTAGAAACTCTAATTGCTCCATCAATGAGTCTATATGTAAATTTTGATACTCCAGGGACTTCCCCATAGTTGGCTCGGCTTCTATTTTTCTTACCTCATCCCCTTCCTTTGCCATTCTCGGTATTGAGGGAAGCTCTTCAGATACAGATTCCTCTATCACAAGTTCCGAGGCTGTTTCCTCTATGAACCTGTCCAAATCCTCGATTGACGATTCAATGAGCTTATCAGGTAATTCATCAAAATCTGTGAATTCCACGCCGCAATCCGGACATCTTATGTCGTCCTCGGAAACTATGCCGCTGCAGATTGGGCATTCAAATTCCTCTACCTCCTCTATCTCATACTCTTCCTCAGCCTTTGCCGTATCTTCTGGTGTCTCCCGTTTTGGTTGAGGGGATCCTTCAGGTGTTTCTTCATAATCTAAAAACACTTCTTCAAATTCTTTGAATTGCATCTTACAGATCGGGCATTTTGTGTCTGACGGATCAACAGTACACCCGCAAGAGGGGCATTCGTTTTTCTGTTTCAACAACTTCTTCGATTTTCTCAATTCAACTTCCTGTGCTTTTTCTGTTTGTTCCTCTACAACTTCTTCCAGCGCATCTATAAGATCATCTGTGATTGAAAATTCTGCTTTACAATTTGGACAGAAAGTTGCTTCTACGCCCAGGGAATATCCACAATCGGGACATTCGTAATCTTCCTCAAAATCATCTGATTCCTCTTCTCCGAGGCTTATATCTTCCTCGGTTTCGATTTTGTCCAATTCAAGGTCTTCATCCTCGGGCAACTGAGGAACCAGGGTCCCGACCTTTTTACCAAGGAGGTCTTCCAACTTTCTCTCCCAGTCATCCAAGTCATCATTGCTCAGTTCTGGTTCAGGCTCCGGTTCAGGCTTTTGTTTTGGCTTGGGTTTGGATTCAGGTTCGGGCTTCAATTTGGGTTCTGGTTTGGATTTTGACTTTCCTGGGGCATCCTTTATCACCATTTTAGGTGATCCTGACCTTCTCGTTGATTGCCTGTGTTCGGCTATTCCTTCGATTTTCTTGTAACGCTTGACAAAATCCCTGAAAATTTTGTTTTTCTTATCTGTACCCTCGATTTCTTTTGAAGAGGCAACAACGGCTTTTACAGTCTTCAGTTTAATAACAGCGCCGCAATTTGAGCATCTATGGGACCCTGAGGGTATCATCTCTCCACAACAGGGGCAGTTCCTTGGCCCTTTTTTATTCCCGCTCAAATCCACCATCACCGATTATAACAAGTGTTAAATTTCGAATGCTTTCCTCTCTCTTCTAATATACAAGAACCTTCGGTTTTTCTAACTCTATTTTATTTCTATGTTTATTTATACTAATTATGTAGTAAAAATCCAATAATCTGTACGAAAAATGCAATCATAACATAATCCCGGTTTGAAATCATAATATCCTTTTATTAACCTAAATAACGAACTTAAATACAGGGTTTCTCGGTTTTCACCAAAACAAATGATGATTTTTTATAATTTCCGGATATTTTACTAAATATAAGGTGTATTCGGCCTTTTTAATTCAAATTAAATAACCTTCATTTCAAATCTTATTTAGTATGGTTCATATAAAATTTAGATTCAATTATTATTCTGCTCCCTCCAACTTTTAAGGAGTTTTTTGAGCTCTTTTTTTCCTTTTATAATAAATAAATATCATAAGTGTGCCTGCACATGGCAAAATAAAGTCCCTAAATTCTGGGATGTACGCCGGCTTTGTGTCAAAAAGCAAATCACTAGAACTTGAATTAATATATATAAATCCAATGATCGTAGAGCCTTCGAGTATGTGTTTCTCTATATTTGGACCGCGTTTTCCACTACCACTTTCTGTCACCTTGACATAAGGCTCATCCCAAACACCCCATCCATTTCCATCGTCTTTGTTTCTCGAGTAATAAATCTCTGCTACACCAGCAATACGCCAGACAACGTGAACCCAACCTCCCGAATCTGCACCAATTGTCGGATATCGAAACATGGAAGCTGTGGCAATTGTAGAAGCACTTCCCCAGTAACTTGAAGGATAATCACATTTATTATACCAGATATCATAATCTGATAATTCATAACACACGACCCACACATCATTGTCTACATCAGCCACGATGGAAGGGAGGTTCATATCGTTGGTATTCCAGATGATAACATCCTCCCCTGCATTGTCATTTGCCCTGTGCCACTGAGAAGAAGTCAGGGATTGACTTGGATTGTCGCACATCTTGTAATTAATGGTACTTGGGATTCTACTCGCATTTATATACGCGACATGGATGTAATCATCTGAATCGATATCAATGCAGGGGGCCAAATAAATGTATGCACTGTTTGGGGTCAGGGATATTGCGGTCTGCCAGCTTCCACTCACCCTTTTAGTATAATAGATTTCCGTGCCTCCTATCGACGGATTGACCTGGGCCCATACAACATGTGGAACACCATTTGAATCCACAGCCACTTGGGGACTATAACAATCCTCGTTCACTACATTACCATCCAATTGATTGGCACTACCTGCCGGCAGCCATCCCGATTCCCAGTTGGCAGGATTTGTCAAGCTCTTATGGAATATCTCATTGCCATCAACCCATACGACATGTATCTCATCATTTACCACAGTGCCTGTTCGATAAATAGCGACACAGGGATTTTCATCTGACGTGCCACTGGATATCTGGGCACCTCCTCCAATTGCCTTCTGAGGTGCCTTCTCCCAGTGTGTCCCTTCAGTGTTGGCACTTCTAACATGACGTGCTACAGTAGATGTATCCCTCCATATCGCGTACCACAAACCGCTACTATCCCGAATTAGTGCAGGAACTGTACGCGTACCGTACTCATAACCTGCACCACCATCGTCCATCAAATGGGGCAATGGCTGCCAAGCGAAGACGATTTTACCAATACTTTGATCCCATGCAATAAATCCAGCATGCGTGCTGTAAATGTGCCTTTCCATACTCAAAGAACCGTACGTGCCTACAAATATCTCAACATCCTCGGCATAACCATCACTGGCCAGATCCCAATCTGCCCTGTCCCATCCATTTCCATCGTTGAAATTGTAGGCATAGAAAATGTCGTTAGTTGTGCCATCCTCCCACATAAGATGTACATAATCAGCGCCAGTTATCTCATCGCAGCTGGCTCCAATTGTGGGTGTATAGCTTGTAAACATGGTGAGCTGTGCTTCTGTATCCCATGAACTGCCTGACATTTTGTTCCAGTATAAATGAGCATTACTGGAACTACCGCCAACTGCCACAACCCATACATTGCCATCGTTGTCTGCAACCATGGTGTAATCATTTGAATTGCCCATTGTTGTGATAACTGTGTCCTCACCAGTACTGCCATCTGCCTTGTGCCATTCTGATGCAGTCATACTGTTTGCTATGTTATCACATTGCTTATAGTCAATGGATTTTGGCGATGTAAAATTTACCCATGTAACATGAAGTACATTATCGGGATCAATATCTATAGAAGGATTTCGTACAGAACCACTATTAGATATCTGCAGTGGCGTTTGCCAACTTCCTCCTGTCCTCTTAGAATAATAAACCTCTGCAACACCCGATGGATTTGATCTCCATGCTGCATGAGGGATTCCACTTTCATCCACGGAAATTGAGGGATTAGTATTTGAACTACCACTGTTTCCGAAAAACTCAGGAACATCCCAACTTGCGGTCTGGTCAAAATTAGCAAGATCTGTACAGCTGGACCATAATAGCCTATATGAAGTTGTATACCCTTCCCAGACAAGATGGATGACATCATTTGCTACAGTGCCTGTCCTGTATATTGCTACTGAAGGATTCCATGCACCACCATCACCATCCCCTGAAAGCACGCTTGTTCCATATGAAGGATCCTGAGCAAGACATATCTCGGCTCCCCAGGCACTACCAAAATAGTTAGTGGACTTTGAAGCGTTGATCCGGCACTGGCTTCTTGGAAAAAGGATATTTCTGTCCCAAAATGCATACCAGTATCCTGCACTATCCCTTAAGAGCCTCCTCTGGGCTCCTACAACACTTAAACCAACATTCGGGCTGTTGGCTATGGTTGTGGGATCAATTGTAACTGGATAAGCCCTACTTTTGTCTGCTAGCCATTCATATGGTGTCCTGATATAGAGCAGTGCACCCTCTTCTTGAAACTCAAAACTATAACTACAAGGCGTGATCATGTTGTTGTCATCCACAGCAAAAGGCTCGGGCATGGTATATTGAATATCCCCGTTAGTACTACGAAATTCTATTGTTTCTGTTGTAACGAAGTCGCTGGTTTTCTGTTCCCCATCTACCCAAATAACGTTCTCACCAAATGAAATAATAAAACCGTAGTCAAGTGTTATATTTGTCTGATTGAGCATCTCATGCGGAACTTTTGGAAGTTCACTTAGAATAAGAAACTCCTTTAATCTGTCAACCTCTACAACATATTTTAGGGTGGTAGACGAGGAACCGATTACAAAGGTCTCATTCCATTGAATCGAAGAGGAGCCCGCGTACGAAGGAACGTCACTCACATTTGCCAGTTTTTCTGATTCGTCATGCTGGTTACTATATTGCATCTCTTTTGGATGAAAAGTTAATGTATTACTTTGAGTTGAGCCATCCATTAATTCATTTCCCAATTTTACCAGCCCCTCTGCATTTGAGCGCTCCTTGAAGAACAGCTGATAGAATGAATTTTCGCAAGTATATCCATATCCGCTTTCAGTTGTGGGAACAAGCGTGCCATTATATGTCATTACCAGGGTGTCTCTCTGGAATTCTTGTCCTCCTGAGAGCATTGCTTGACCTTCAGAAAAGATCCCTGGGAGTGCTTTTGCATCTTCACCCTCAATATTTGGGAAACTGGCTGGCATGCCTCTTATCCCCACAAGTGTATCATCTGAGTAATCCTTTGTACTATTTGCCCAGTTTGTTGTCATGAAGCACCATGTGAAATTGGCATTCAGTACTAAATCATCGACACCAATTTGAGTCTCAAGTTGAGTTGAGTCTATTGCTACATCCTCCACCTCTCCTTCTTTTTCCCATAACCACTCCCATCGATTAATCCCGGTATAACCATAGTAATTACTGGAGATGATCTTTCCATGTCTGCCCCTAAATTCTATTAAATAATCAGCACCTAAGGTACCAAGAATATAGCCAGTGATACTGCTGTTATCATTATCAATGAAAATGTACACAACATCCTCGCCGGTCTTCGGTGGTAATGATGGTGCTGGATCAGATGGGCCTGTAGCATTCCCTTTAACTGATTTTGGCTCAGAATATTTCCTATTGTTCCAATACGGCACCTCAACTCCACCAAACATATCGCCATCCACATTCAAAAAGAAAGCTTGGCCGTCATCAGTCTCAGAGGCCCCATATTTCAAGATATCTAAGTTTACATGGTCTACATCTTCACTAATGAAATCTTCCCGAATATTTTTATCTATCCAATCAGCAAAGGCTCCATCTATGGTCACATTGATGGGAACATCAATTATATAGCTAATATCATGACGATGCTCTTCTGGTTTTATTCGAGATAATGATACTGTACCTTTATCGGTTACCACATCATGATTATCCTCTATATTAAAACCTATAGTGTTTATAGCACCTGAATCCTCGCCGATAGCGATTACTAAATACACAATGTGAATTTCATCTTTTAATATCAGCATATCGGGTCGAAATGTTACCTGACCCTCGGTATACGTACCGAACACTATTCTATCACCATTTTCATTCTCAAGCCATACTCCCGAAACATCAAGTTCGCTTCCCACACCAGTTCTTGCTGCTTTTATTTCGTTGATCCTAATATCAGCGTTTTTTGCTTTAATTTCCAGTTTAAGTAACCTGTTGTTATTCCCATCTATTTTGGATTCACCAACACCCTGTTGTATTACAGATAAAATACCATTATCATTGCTTATTATTGTATCAGAGAAATCGTCAAATCCGTCCCAGCTCTGCATATAGAACAGAACATCAACTATATCATTTTCCTGGAGATTTAATCCACCAAGGGATATCTGTGCCTCCAGCTCTGAGCCACTTACAGCCACAGCAACGCTTTCCCCTAGCTTCCATAGATTCCAATCCTGCTCTTGCGCCTGATAGCTGTATATGGTTCGACCCAGCACCTTTCCTTCCCATCCATATATTTCCATCATGTAATCTGCACCAATACCCTCTATGTAATACCCTGAGTTCGGGTCTTGGTCAGTATCTATGAAAATGTATGCGGTATCAACATGTCTCTCTTCACCCTGCTCGCCAGCCAAAATAATGCCGTCAACCTTCAGGTAAAACGACAGTTCCATGAGCCTAGAATCCACCCGATAATCGATTATATCCACGTTGGAATTGAATTCTGCCCCCTCACCTTTATCTGACATTGTTACCACACTCCTCCAATCCCCGAACTTGCCGTCTATTTCAATTCCTTTGGGCTCTTTAGTTATGCTAATTAAAATATAAGGAGAAATCACCAGGATGATTAGAATGATGGGCACAACCACAAGTTTCCATTTGCCTTTTTTACCCTCAAAAACGCCATGTTTTGCACTTAAACCGTTGGTTATACCGTTTCCGTTCGTAATACCGTTTGTCAATCCAGTTTTCAATGCCCGTAGACCATTGGTCAGACCGTTTGCAAGACCATTGGTCAATCCATTTGTCAATCCATTTGTAAGACCGTTTGTCATGCCATACTTTCGCTTCTTATGTACCTTTACAAGTCCATTGGTTAAACCATAATCCTTGGCTGAGCCTTGTTTCTCTTTCTTTTGCCCATTCACAAGACCATTTACCAGGCCAACATGTTGCTCTTCTCTTATTTCTATCTCTTCATATTCCTGCGGGATAAGGCTTTCAATAGATTCTGAAGTGGGGATCTCATCCACTTCAACTTCTGGTTCAACCTCCAAATCCACTTCTAATATTTCTTCAATTTTCTTTACTGATTCCTCTTCAGTTTCACTGTCCAATACTCCCACCAATAATTTCTCAAATTCATCTTCAGGCTCCTCCTCGAATTCTTCCTCAAGTTCCTCCCCAAATTCTTCCTCAGGAATAAATTCGGTTCCGCATCTAGGACATTCCACGCAAGAGATGTCCACCTCCCAACCACACGTTGGACATTCAAATAAATTCTCCTCTTCTTCTTCAGAAAATAGTATACCGCATTTTGGACACTCAGTAGCTCCGCTGTCCACTAGGGTTCCACATTCTGAGCATTCGAACTTTTCTATTATTTCCTCGATTTTCTCCTTTCGAATAACCTCAGGAACCTCCTCCAGCTCGAAGAATTCCACGCCGCAGCCTGGACAGGATTTTGCATCAACATCGATTTCCCTTCCACAATCTGGGCATTTATAGACATCAATTTCCTCCTTGAGTGTTTCATCAATGATATTATCAATTTCTTCAGAAAGCGATTCAAGCTTGTCTCCCAGTTCCTCAATTTCCTCTTTTGGTGTTATCTCAGAGTATGTTCCTAAGGTCTCTTCCCAGTAATCCATATCATCAAAAGAAAAACCACATTCCTGACATTTAATGTCCTTTTTGATATCCTTCTGTGAAACAGATCTTACCCTTATTGCGCATTCAGGGCATCTAGACTTTTTATTATTCTCTTTTATGACCTCATCAGCAGCAAAATATTTATCGCAGCCATTGCATTTAAATGAAGGAATTTTCAATTTGGTGCCACATAATGGACATCTTCTTTTAGGACTCTTTTCCTTCGCCATGTCATTACACCATTTAGCGGCTATATTGCCTGATTTATCTATGTCGGAAGGTTCTATTTTAAGCTTTTTTTACAAATCTATGGGTCGATAATAACCCAGTCGAATTTTTTACACACTTTTTTCTTCTCTTTTGAATGATAAATAATATGATTATCGAAAAAATTGGCATCACTATAGTGGAATATTCTGGAATATACAATATTTCGGTTTTACCAGTATCAGTACTGCCATCATGATGAGGGGAGCCAACCACAACCATGCTGTTGCTTCCATCATCCATTATTAAGGCTAAACTTACAGACCATCCAAAATGCTCATTGGCCTGGGTTCCGTTGTGAACATAATCAGCTATGGTGTCCATTGAGGATCCACCTTTGAATACGAGAACTTGTCCGCAGTCTGTGGTGGCTCCGTTGTCCCAGTACGGAGCACCAACAATAACATCGGTTTTGCCATCTCCATCGACATCCCCTGCACAAGACACAGAATAACCGAACCTATCACCCGCTGATTCACCTGTTAGGTTCACATCGGCTGTGCTGTCCATGGAGTCACCTCCGAAAAAGATATGGGCCTTTCCTTCGGAGTTCTCCTGCTCACCTCCGAATGTTATGAAAGTGTTGGACATTGATTTGTACTGTGCTGAAATCCAATCATCGCTTCTTATTATATTCGAAAATCTAACCTCGTCAATTACACCATCCCAAGCCTCCGTGGTCCATCCATACCCGATATCGAATTGAGTGGAAGTATCTGTAAGATAGGTTGCACTTCCATCCATTGTTTCTTTATTGCCGTTTACATATACTTGAGGTACCGTGGGTGTACTGGAATCATAAACTATGACCACGTGATACCATGTATTTTCACTTATTGTGGTACTTCCATTTACATATCCATTTGTATGATTACCCACCTTTATAACCGGTGAACCAGCATTATGGATAATTACACGAATACCATAATTACTCCATGAAAATTTGCTCATTATGGTGTCCCAATCAGCATTGGCATGTCTGTAAAACCAGGCAGACCAAGTATAGTTTCTATTAGCATAGAAATATAGGCTTGCGTCATTTCCACAGTCGATATAGTCATCATCATCAGTCGTTCCTGCAAAATCATATGCGCCGTCGATCTTACCTGTAACGTTCTGTGTTACATCATTATATAGGGTACCATCATTGTCGTATGAAGTGGCGTCATATGGGGTTCCAGAAGACTCGTTCAAATGCCATACTCCTGTGAAGTTAATATCATAAGTCCCTTCACTGTTTAGTACATTTGCAGCACCTGAATTCCCGTAGTACATCCACATGTAATCATTTGTTGAACTACCTGTAATTTCAGTTACATTCACCCAAACATAACTATAAGATGATGAGTTCCACCTCTCTATGTGATAGTTATACTCGGTTGATCCATCCGGATCAATGAAACGCAAATCGGTCCCATCGTCTTTACACCTGGAATAATCGATATTGGAAGAGGACAGATTAACCATTACCGGGAAATTCAACAATGTCTCGGATTGGTCACTGTTATCAAAGGTAAGTTTCTGCCTACATCCCCAGCTGGTGTTCCACCAACCACCAACACTTGAGGGAGCTCCCACAATCACATCATCGTATGATCCATCCTCGTTTATATCGCTTACATTGGATACTGACCAGCCGAACATATCTTCCGAGCTTTCGCCTGATAACGTAACGCTCAGGCTGCCGAAACTCTCGGTTTCATTTATTACCTGTAAATAATCAACGCTCAATGAGCCTGCATTCGTTCCATCACTTGTTACTGTATCGGACTTGAACCTGATCTTGACCTCACCTGTTGCGCTTACATACTCGTTTCCTAGATTTGTGACATTTGTATAACCATAGGATCCGCCAGAATTCACATTTACACTTGTATCCTCGAATGCCGGTGAGCCCTCGTCATAGTCCCACGCCCAGATGCTTAAGGTCTCAGTCCCACCATCATTGAAATATGCATAAACAGTCACATCGAAATTGCCAGTGGGAACGGTACCATAATCGAATGTATAATAGAGGTCGATATCATATTCGGTATTATTCCAGCAGTAGATCTCGATAAGATCTATCTTAAGAGTTGTGTTTGGAGTAGATGGTGAGTCAGTATCATCAGTGATCCTTATTTCGATGTTGGAATCAGGGGTGCTGACAAGGTTCTCAGATAGTTGGGTTTCGGATGATCCACTAATCGTTCCTGTGTCCAAATTGTTCCATGTGGGATTGTCATCGGATTCGCGCCATTGGACTGTGAAGCTCTCCCCGCCCGAGCTGCGATTGGTAGCCCCGTAGAACCGCAGCTGGTAGTTATCCCGGTCTGTTGGAAAGTCGTCCAGGGTGTATGTGACTTGCGACGAATATGTGGCTGAAGAATTACTTTTAACCCGATGATATTCTATATACAACTTAGAAGATGTACCATCACTCGTTTCTGTTAATCCTTGGTATCTTATCCTGACATAGCCAGAACCTGATACATGATCAGGGTCCAGGGTGTACTCCTTCAATGTGTAGGAGGATTGGTCTAAATTACCTGTTAATGAATCCCAGCCTGACGAGGTATAGTTATATGCTTCAACCCCGAAGTTTTCAGTTCCATCAGTCGAATAATTGAGTTGTAAATAATAATTATCAGCTGAAGTGACCCCTGTTGTATTGAATTCGATATCCATCATATAGTCTTGGGAAATATTGGCGATTATGCATCCATGAAGATCATTCAGATCATCATTGTAATAGAACGCATAAACCACATCATCGCTCATGAAATTGGTCTTGACGTATATATGATCATCATACGTTGTACTTAACTGGGTTTCGGAACCCCAGGTTGTCATGCCATCTGTGGATTTTTTATAGTAAACATGGGCAGTCATTCCTCCTTTGATATAGACAGCAAAAACATCCTGATTATCCTCGTTTATCATAAGTTTTACATCCTTGCATGCAGTTCCACTGGAAGTTATGATATCAGTTTTAGCTGTCCATGTCCTGGAGCTGTCTGAAAAGATATAGGTCTTGAGATCATAATTGTTGGATTCAGGTCTTTCATCTGCAGCCAGGTAGATATCACCTGTTGATTTATCAACTACTGCCCCCCAGTTTGCATCAGCAGTGGCATACCATATCTCTATGTTGGTTGCAGAACCATCCCAGGTATCTGTTCCCTCATCATAAACAAAGGATCTAGCCCAATAAGTACTCGCATCATGATAGACACAGAGAATATCCCCATCAGACAACGGTAATAGCTGAGCATGATCGTTTACATCATCAAAATAATATGATGGTGTGATATCGGACCACGTGTCTCCATTGTCGGTGGACTTGTAAACTGATGGAGTATCACCAAAACCCAAAGCGAAGAGATTTCCATCGGTGGAATTGGTAATTGATACACCACCATCAGGGGGAGTGTATGAGCCTGAATCGTAGACAGTGACCCAACTGGATCGCAATGAATCGTCATCGGTATCCAGCCATCTGTACACCACCGAGTCATCGGAATCTCCATAAGCTACTATATGCACCCTGGTACTGGTTCCACCTGGAGTCCACAAATCATACCATATCGCCACATTATGGAAGTTCCTGTCCGTTGAGATACTTTGTGCGGAACCCCATGAAACTCCACCATTTGTTGTTTTCCGGTAACATACATCATCGCTTGTGGCGTCAATATAAAAGACATAGCCATCTGTTTCATTTATAAAAACCGCACCGGGACCCGGATTGTACTCATCAGAAGCATCGTCAACAGTGTCATCTATTGTTATCTCCGAGGTTTCAGAACCATACCATGATATCAACTCTTCCTCCATAGTTGCATTTGCACCGCCATCGGAGGCGCTTTTCGCATTATTGAAATTGATGATTGTACCATTGGCTGTATCATTCGTGGCAACATAGACTGTACTATCGACACCTGTATATAACTCGCTTATCTCCTGATATACATTGTTATCTGATTGAGTGTCTGTATAGTCGCTGCCTGCTTCATTCACACCTTCGGTTATGGTCTCATCACCGGAATCCACCGTCTCAGTATATGGGTTTACGGTGTTTATGTTCTCCTCATCGATATCATGGCTGTTTCCACCTATTACCTGAGTATCTGTGTAGGATCCTGCATCTACGGTTCCATAGGTTATGGTAACACTGTCTGCGAGATCCGATGTTCCAGTGAGATCCCCTATATAGACATATGCTTCACCAGCATCTTCTCCACTATCATCGTTATAGGGTGCGCCTATGATCACATCGTCTTTACCGTCGTTGTTGACATCCCCGGCATCCGAAACAGAGAAGCCGAACTGGTCACCTGCGGACTCGCCTAAATAGGTCTTGTCCGCACTGCTTGCAGAGGTGGGAATGGAACCATCCCCGTAGAATATATATGCCTTTCCATTCTGGCCCTCCTCCTGGCTCCCGAAAGTAATGAAGGCATCTGTCATGGATAGATACTGTGCAGCGACCCAATCGGCACTCCTTGCAGAGTTTGAAAGCCTCACCTCATCCAAGGTTCCGTTTATATGTTCATCACCATCATTTCCGAGCTCCAGTACACGATCAGATTGATACATTGTCCCACTGACGGTATCAGTATAGCAGCCAGTAGTACCTCCATTTAAATAGAACCGCAAGGTCCCGCCATCCCTGACACCCACAAGATAGTACCAGGTATTTAGCGATGGAGGTCCAGCATTCCAACCTGCATATCCGTACGCCTCGGTTGAGTTTCCCCATCCAAAGATGAAACTATCACTACCACTACTCAAATAGAGTTCATAGCTCTGAAAGGGAGAAGCACTATGCCGTTTGGCCAGGATGGTTTGGGTTCTGCCCAACGTTGAACTTAGGACCTCCATATTCACCCATGCTTCAATTGTCATATCATTGGGCGGATTTACACTCGAATGATTAGAAACAAAAACCTCATCATATGTCCCATCAAAATAATCCGCCCCATCGATCTTTCCAGTGGCATCAAGGGTATTATTGACAGAAGGCATACCGAGATTACCATTATGGGTGGAGTCTAAATTATATCCTGTGGTCTCATCCAAATGCCACACCGCCGAGTAATTTTCATTGTAGGTACCACGGGGATCTTGGATATCGGCTGCAGATGGATTGCCATAGTACAACCACATATAATCCGAGCTTGAACTTCCATCGATTTTATCTACATTGACCCATCCATAACTTGTTCCATCATAATTCCAATCTTCGAAATGAAAGCTCAATTCCGTGGAATCGTCTTCGTCTACGAATCGTATATCAGAACCGTCAGAATTTATTTTGGAATAATCAAAATTCGACGAATTCAATTTGACCATGACAGGGAAATTACTCAGTGATTCGGTTTGTGCACTGTTATCGAAATTCAGCTTCATGCGATAGGCCCAATTGGAATTCCACCATCCGGAACCTTGATTCAAATAAGTAATGAAATTGTCGGTCATGGATAGATACTGTGCATCAATCCAATCCTCACTTCTTCCTATATTTGATATGCGTACCTCGTCAAGCCATCCGTCCATGGACCCATAATATGATCCGTCTCCGATCCATACGTCAGCATCTGAGAGATGTATCGGACCTGAGAAGGAAACCGATGTGCCGATTTCAACTCCATTCTTATATAGCCTTACATCCGAGCCGTCCCAGGTTCCTACCATGTACTGCCATTGATTATTGTCCACAGTATTACTGACATGAACTTGACCGTCAGAAGTGCTTCCATCTGAACTTAATCTGAAATCCCAGTCATCGGCATCACCAGAATCATCATTGAATCCAAGTTGGTATGCCCTGTCGTTAGTGGGAAACTTGCCAACCACGGTTAGATCGACATCTGTATGATCAACTCCATCGGGTTTGACCCAAGCTTCAATAGTGATCTGCGTTGTGATGTTCAGGGCGGCAGTTGTGGAAACAACATAATAATCGGCATCCCCATCGAAATCATCTGCACCATCGACAACCCCAGTTGTATCCTGTGTCACACCACCCTGTTTGGTCCCATCATGGTTATTCGATGTGGCATCATAGATATTTCCCGAGGTCTCGTTCAGATGCCAAACGGCCGTAAAGTTCGTATCCCATGTTCCCTCTATATCCTGAACATCGGATGCACCTGAGTTCCCATAGTACAACCAAATATAATCTGAAGAGGAACTGCCATCTATCTGTGGAACCTCCACCCAAACATAACTGTAACCTGAAGAATCCCAGTCCTCTATATGATAATCCAGTTCGGTGGACTCGTCGGAATCTATGAACCGCAGATCGGTTCCATCTGCCTTTGCGCTGGAATAATCAAAGTTCGATGAGCTCAGATTGACCATGACCGGGAAATTGCTCAGTGATTCGGTTTGATCGCTGTTATCAAAAACCAGTTTCATGCGATTTGCCCAATTGGAATTCCACCACGCAGTACCCTTATAATTGTGGGCTCCAACAATGATGTCATTATAGTTGCTGTTATCCACATCTCCAGCACCCGAGACTGACGCCCCGAACCTGTTTCCGTCATACTCACCTGTGATTGTTACATCAGCCGATGATGCATCATAACTTGCGCTCCAAGAGGTGCGACCATAGAAGATATAGGCCTTTCCAGCTCCCGCTCCAGGTGCGCCAATGATGATGTCGTCCTTGGAATCGGAGTCCACATTCCCGAGATCTGATACGCTCCATCCGAAAAGATCCCCGGCATTCTCTCCATATATGGTGACATTGGCATTTGATGCATTGATATCACCGGATCTTATTCCTGAATAACCAAAGAATATGTAAGCAGCCCCGGTATCTAAAATATCCTCCTCATTGCAATATGTTAAGAAACTGTCTGCCATGGATACATATTGGATCCTGATCCAGTCCTCACTTCTTGCCTTATCCGATATGCGAACCTCGTCGATTGTTCCATTATATTCTTCAAAATAATCGGTACTATCAGCGATACGCAGATTGGTACTTGATTGATGGATGGGCCCTGTGAAGGTAAGGTTAGTACCTATGGGATCTGCATTCCTGTAAAGGATCATGGTGGAGCCGTCCCATGTTCCCGCGATGTAATGCCATACACCATTTTTACATGCGTCTGAGACACCGATCTGACCGTCCGATGAATCTCCATTTGAACTCAGATAGAAGTCCCAATCATCCTGTCCAGAATCATCGTCGATTTTAAGCAGATAAGCCCTTTTGCTGCCTGTTTCATATTTACTAACCACTACTGGATCATTGTAAACATGTGACTCACCATCGGTCTTGACCCAAGCTTCTATGGTAATGGCATTTGTGATATTCAAGCTGTCACTTGTTCCACAGTCAATATAATCGCCATCACCATCGAAACTATCTGCACCACCGATCCATCCAGTGACATCTTGATTTACACCTCCCTGCTTTGTCCCGTCATTATTGTTAGACGTGGCATCGTAATGGGTTCCGGAAGTCTCGTTCAGATGCCAAACTGCGGAGAAGTTTATATCATAAGTTCCCTCCACATTCTGGACATTTGAAGCTCCTGAATTGCCGTAATACATTCTTATGTGATCTTCTAATGATGCTCCATCGATTTGGGACACATTGACCCAGATATAGCTATTTCCAGAATTGTCCCAGTTCTCGATATGGTAATTAAGCTGGGTTGAACCGTCGGAATCAATGAATCGAAGATCAGTTCCATCTGATTTTGCCTTTGAATAATCGAAATTGGAAGAGCTTAATTTTACCATTAGAGGGAAATCCTCTTGGTTTTCTGTCTGTTCGAGGTTGTTGAATCTCAGTTTCTTACGATATTTCCAGTTGGTGTTCCACCATGTGGATTCTTCTTCCCCGTAATTTATGAAATCATCGGTCATGGTGAGGTACTGGGCTGCTATCCATTCTGCACTCCTTGCGGTGTTGGAGAACTTGATCTCATCGATCAGGCCATCAAAGTAGTTCAGAAGTGTGCCGTTATAGTTAAGAACGCCAATTGTGAAGTTCAGAGCCTCTGAAAAAGAGCCGCTGTCCACGCTCGAAGTTGCTACCAAGGAGCCATCCACATAAAGTCGCAGGTCACTGCCCTTGGTGACAGTTGCAGAATGCCACTCGGTGGTATCTATGGTTGATGAGATGACAGAGGATGTAATACCATCGACTGCGAACACGGACCTGATCTTGGAGTCGATGGTTTCGACCTTAACCACCTCATAAGGTGAGACCGGATTTATCACATATGTTTCACCAGCCCTGCTCCCACCAGCAGGGTCCGCGTTAGGAGCGCCTATGATCACATCATCATATCCATCATTGTTGATATCCCCCGAAGATACTGCCCAACCAGAATAATCATCCGCATCATCTCCATAGATTGTGATGTTTGCCGATTCCAAATTCAGATCGATTATAGATTCCGACGCCCAATCCCCGCCGTAGATTACATATGTCTCTCCTGCGAAGTTCCCACCAGCAGGGTCCGCTCCCCTAACACCCATTATCACATCGTCATATCCATCATTATTGATATCCCCCGAAGATACTGCACAACCAGATAGATCACCTAGATCAACTCCATAGATTGTGATATTTGCCAATTCCGAATTCAGATCAATTGTGGAGCCCGACGCCCATTCTCCACCATAGATCACATAGGTCTCCCCTGCCTGGAGCGTTTCTTCAGGGTCCGCAGAAGGAGCGCTTATGATCACATCATCATATCCATCATTGTTGATATCCCCTGAAGATACTGCAGAACCAGAATAATCACTGCTATCATCTCCATAGATGGTGATGTTGGCCGATGTGGAATTCAGGTCAATTGTGGAGCCGGACGCCCATTCGCCGCCATAGATGACATAGGTCTCTCCTGCCTGAGATCCACCAGCGGGATCTGCCCAATAAGCGCCTATGATCACATCATCATATCCATCATTGTTGATATCCCCCGATGATACTGCATAACCAGAAGAATCATCCGGATCAACTCCATAGATTGTGATGTTGGCCGATACCGAATCCAGATCGATCGTCGAGCCCGAGGCCCAATCGCCGCCATAGATGACATAGGTCTCTCCTGCCTGAGATCCTCCAGCAGGGTCCGCGTTACGAGCGCCTATGATCACATCATCATATCCATCATTGTTGATATCCCCCGAAGATACTGCCCAACCAGAACTATCACCTAGATCATCTCCATAGATGGTGATATTGGCCGATTGGGAATTCAGATCGATTGAGGAGCCCGACGCCCAGTCTCCACCGTAGATGACATAGGTCTCTCCTGCAGCGCTCCCACCAGCAGGGTCCGCTCCATAGGCACCGATTATCACATCGTCATATCCATCATTGTTGATATCCCCCGAAGATACTGCATAACCAGAAAAATCATTTAGATCATCTCCATAGATGGTGATGTCGGCCGATGTGGAATTCAGATCGATGGTGGAGCCAGAGGCCCTATATTTACCATAGATGACATATGTCTCCCCTGCATCGCCCCCACCAGCAGGGTCCGCAGAAGGAGCGCCTATGATCACATCGTCATATCCGTCACCATTGATATCACCTGAAGATACTGCGCGACCAGAATAATCATCCACATCCTCTCCATAGATGGTGGTATCGGCGCTCTCGCTGTTTAGGTCCAGGGTCGTCCTCATGGTAATGTTCTCGAATCCCATGATGGTCCCGTCTCCATTGAACCAGAAGTTGATGGTGTAATTGTTTATGGAGAACGGATCGATATCGATATGGTGGTTGCTGCCGTTGAACTCGTCGGCACCGTCTATTTGGCCTGTCCTGTCCTGGGATACGCCGTTGTAGGGCGTTCCATCGTTATCGTTCGATGTGGCATCGTAATGAGTCCCTGAGGTCTCATTGAAATGCCACACTGCCTCAAAGAAAGCATCATAGGTCCCTGTGATATCCTGAACATCGGAAGCCCCAGAATTACCATAGTACATATATATATAGTCTGTTTTCGAAGAGGCATCAATTGTGGTCACATTCACCCAGACATAGCTATCTCCTGAGGAGTCCCACTTCTCTATATGATACTTCATCTCAGTGGATCCATCGGGATCTAGGAACCTTAGATCTGAACCATCAGCTTTCGCATTCGAATATATGAAATTCTCGGATCTTAATTTGACCAGAACCGGAAAGTTCTCCAGATCCTCTGATTGTTGGCTGTTATCGAATGTTAGTTTCTTGCGATGTGTCCATTCAGTGTTCCACCAATTTGGATTTGCACCATCGATCGTGTCATTGAAAGGGGCACCTACAATGATATCGGGATATCCATCTCCGTTCACATCCCCTGCGTATGAGACATTCCATCCAAATCCGTCATTGTCAGCAGAGCCAACTCCAGTCGCAATCTCAGCCAGAGTCACTGCCCTGGTTCCCCTGGGTCCTGTTATGGGTCCTTCGCCATTGGAATAATCCTTTTCTCTTCGTTCCCAATCAGTGGTTAAAAAATACACATCATAACTGCTATTTTGGGGATCAACTCCAAGCTTATCCCATTCAATTTCCACTTCCATTTGATAAGAGTCCAGAGCCACATCCACAAAACCACTCTCTGTCCAGCTCCATTCCCCTTTATTTTTACCAGCCCATTCGTAGAAGGTCCTGTTTTGCACTTTGTTATGTCTTCCTTTAATCTCAATTAAATAATCCGCATCTATGGGAATGTTGCGACTATAGCCTTTTGAAGGAATCGTGTCAATGAAAATATACACAATGTCCTCGCCTGTCTTGGGCAAGACCACTGGGGGGGTACCATTGATGGGAGGCTCTTCTTGGATCATAGGTTCGTGTTTAAGTTTAACATTCCAATAAGGTACAGCAACACCTCCGCATATTTCATCATCCACCCTCAAATAAAATGCAGCTCCGAAATCTGTATTCGAAACTCCATAATTATATATATCCAAATCACACCGATCCACATCTTTTTCGGTGTCGTTTAGTATGCCCTTACCTGCCCAATCTTTAAAGGCACCGTCGATTATCACGTTCTCCGGGACACCCATCAGGTATCCGCTTTCATGACGTTGCAAATCAGGTTTTAAACGTCTTATCGATACCGTGCCCTTGTCTATTTCCACATCGTGATTGTTCATGATCCTGAATCCAATGCTGTTTCCTACAATTGTGCTTGCGCCAACATCTGCCACGATATAAAGTGTGGAGCTCTGACCTTCAGGTATGAAAAGCCTAGGTTGAAATGTGACTAAGTCATTGTTCATAATACCTGTGGTGATGGGATTCCACATCTCGTCCTCAAGCCTTATCCTTACAACATCGCTATCGATTCCCAAACCCAATCTTGTTGCCTTTATCTCATTTACTGTAATATCAGAATTTATCGCATATAATTCCAAACAGGTCAACCTGTTGCCATTACCGTTTATTACACCCTCGCTCACACCCTGCTGGATAATGGATAGAATACCAGCTTCATTGCTGATTATGGTATCTGAAAAATCCTCAAATCTGTCCCAGCTCTGCATATAAAATAGAACATCGATTTCATCCTGTTTTCTCATATCTATAGCACTGCATGGGAATTGCATCTCAAGCTCAGAGCCGCTTGCCAAAGCATCGACACCGCAATGAATCTCCCACAGATCCCAATCCTGCTCGAAAGCCTGGTAAAAGTATAGGGCACTGCCAACTACATTGCCTCTTCGCCCATACACCTCAACAACATAATCGGCACCAATACCCTCAATATAATATCCCGAATCGGGACTTTGGTCCCTGTCTATGAAGATGTAGGCCGTGTCCACATTCTCTTTACCAACGGGCTGACCAGCAAATATATTGCCTGCAACCCGTAAATAGAAGGATAAATCTAGATTTCTATCGTCTATCCTGTAATCCACGATATCTATATTGGGATTAAAAGGCGATCCCTCCATTTGATCTGAGATCATCGGCGTCCCCCTCCAATCTCTGAACTTACCGTCTATCTTAATCGTATCTGGTTGACTATGGGTTATGAATATGATATAAGGAGTTCCAATTATAATCAAGACCAGTACCACCACCATAACCAATCTATTAAGAGTCTTCTTTCCTTCTAATGGATCCTGCCTTCCCCCAAGTCCATTGGTGATACCGTTTCCGTTGGTGATACCATTTGTAATTCCAACTTTTAAGGCTCTAAG
>CP070751.1:1039308-1075149 GCA_020348445.1 Thermoplasmata archaeon | reverse complement strand
CCATCGGGCTCAACAATGGCAATGCCCGGTGGATTGTTTTCAGGAACATTGTCCACAAAAACCTCGATGACGTCACTCGCATCGTCGGTTCCGTCGTAGGTAATGGCAGTTATGTCATGCCATCCGTCCTCCACTTCTGTAGTGTCCCATTCGTAGTACCACCACTGTCCTTCAGCATCGGTGTGGTTATAGGTGGCGTTTCTGAGATCCCCTCCGTCGATTTTCACCCATACCTCCTCAATCTGGTCGTTTCCATCCGGATCCCATGCCACCATCCATATCGTGATGGTGCCGTTAACAGTTGCCCCGTTATCAGGTTCTGTAATTGCGATACCGGGTGGATTATTCGCAGAAACTGGTATCAAAAATGCAAATATTATCGATACCAAGAGACAATAAACCATAATACTTGCCCACGATATCCTTAAAAAATCGGATTTAAAGCCCACTTTTGCTCCCTGAGACATAATTCGTCACCAAGTTATCAATATAAAAGTCATTATAAATAATATTTGGAACACGATTTTAATGCCTCTTAAACGTTTCGCTGGATTTGGGCATTAAAAATCATTCCACTGTGACACTCTTTGCAAGATGCCGCGGCTTATCAATTGAGCATTTTCTTTCCCGGGCGACATAATATGCAAGGAGCTGCACCACCACCGAAATTGGTACCGGAGAGAACAGAGGAGGAACCTCAGGAACATATATCACATTATCAGCAAGTTTAGAAAGCTCAGTGTCATCCTGATAACCTATTGCTATCACGGGAGAGCCTCTTGCACTGACCTCGCTGATATTACCCAGGAGCTTATCATAGGTATGATCCTTTGGTGCAATGGCCACAACTGGTGTTTGGGGGGTCAGAAGGGCAAGGGGGCCGTGTTTCAGCTCACCTGCAGGATAACCTTCGGCATGGATGTAAGAGATCTCTTTGAATTTAAGGGCCCCTTCCAGTGCCGTGGGATAGTTGATATTCCTTCCAATGTAGAACACATCAGTGGCATCAACCATGGTAAGGGCGCATTTCTTTATGTGTTCTGCTTCGTCCAGCACGCTCTGCGCGTACCTTGGTAACTTTCTTAGGGTTGACGTATGTTCCCTTATCTTATCGTATTCAAGAGTACGCTTTATGAGACCAAAGGTGATGCCAAGGATGTACAAGGCAACCAACTGGGTTATGAAGGTCTTTGTTGCGGCCACACCGATTTCAGGTCCTGCCCTCGTATAAAAGGTGTAGTCCACCTCCCTAGTTATGCTGCTTCCCACCACATTGGTTATGGCAATGGTCATATTACCCCGCCGCTTTGCCTCTCTTGCAGCGGCTAGAGTATCAGCGGTCTCGCCGCTTTGGGTGATTAAAACCACAAGCGTGTTCTCATGAATAGGCTCCGAATATCTGTACTCTGAGCCCATTTCAACAACAACAGGGACCTTTGAAAAATTTTCAAATATGTATTTACCTATCAGGCCGGCGTGATAGGAAGTACCGCAGGCGATTATCCTTATGGTTGTGAATTTGCCGTTCATGAATTCGTTTATGGTGAGATCAGGTATCCTGCCTAAAAGTGAATTATGAATGGCCATGGGCTGCTCGAAGATCTCCTTGAGCATGTAATGCTCGTATCCCCCCTTTTCTGCGTCCTCCATGCTCCAACTTATTGTCTCCACATTCCTAGAAACAGGTTCTCCTTGAACAGTTGATATCTCAAAACCATTTCTTGTCAGTTTCACTACCTCGTTGTCCATGACATAAGCAACTTTATTTGTGTAATCCAACAAAGCCGCGATATCTGAGGCAATAAAATTCTCCTTGCTCCCAATGCCTATCACTAACGGACTTTCACATCTTGCGGCCACTATATTATCATTCTCGTCCTTATGGATAACAGCTATTGCATAGGAGCCATGAACCTGTTTTAGGCTTTCTTTTACGGCCTTTTCGAGGTTTCCATTGTAGTGCTTTTCTATAAGATGTACCAATGCTTCTGTATCTGTTTCAGAGGTGAACTTGTGGCCCTCCTTTATGAGCTGGCTCCTTAGCTCAAGATGGTTCTCTATTATTCCGTTGTGTATAATCCCTATTTTCCCCTTACAATCAAGGAATGGATGTGCATTCTCTTTGGAGGGTTTTCCGTGTGTCGCCCATCTCGTATGGCCCAAACCGATTTTACCAGATATCTTTGGTAGGTTTTGTTCAAGGGCATCTATCATACCCTTATCTTTGTAACATGCCAAGTCGTTGTCCACCACGACCAAACCTGCAGAATCGTATCCTCTGTATTCCAATCGTTTTAAAGCCCGAAGAAGTATGGGTGCTGCCTCGTTTTCTCCTATGTACCCTACGATTCCACACATCAGTTACACATCCATTACATGTAAATTTTGGATCATTACATCACTATGCTTCTATTTGGTAGGAAGCCTTCGAGCTTCTTTGCAGATGAGATTTTACATTTGGCACCTACAACGGCACCTGCACTGGTAACCACTTGATCTCCGATATCTGAATCTTCCCCTATGATGGCGCCTATGTCCTTTACACCATGATAACCTGATTCCAGTTTTATCAGCGCCTCATCATTGTTAGTGGAAAAATGTGAACCTATATGCACCCCGTCCCCGATAACAGAATTTGATATCATCGAGGAGCTCCCAACCTGCACATCGTTCATGAGGACGCTGTGTCTTATAAGGGAAAAGGGCTGAATAAAGACGTTATCTCCGATGCTTGTGGAAGGATAAATGCACACGTTCGGCCCGATATCGCATCCTTTACCTATCACAACAGGCCCTACTATGTAAGCTCCAGACCTCACTGTACTCTCCTCTCCTATGAACACCTGGCCCTTGAGCTGCGCACCTTCCTCGATATTACCGGCTATACCCATCTTCGCATCTGTTACTGCCATGCCATTGACATGAAGTATATCCCACGGATAAACTGCGTCCATCCATTTACCTATGCCCCTGATTCCTGATATCGTATCTCCTTTTTCGATCATGTGCTGGACCACGGCAGTGAGATCCTGATCTCCCTTCTCGCCCACAGCCTTTATTGCATCGAAAATCGCAGGTGTGAAGCGGTAGATACCTGTGGAAATGAGGTTGCTGAGCATTTCTGTGGGTTTTTCCACTATCTTGGCCACTGTCTCCTTTTCCAGGAAAATTACCCCGTATTTGGAGGGTATTTCGCTTTCTGCTATTAAAAGCGAGTTTGGGCTTTCGCTCTCTATGAGATTGGAAACCTCCTTTGGATCGATGAGATTATCACCAGGAAGCACTAGAAAATCACAATCTATCTCCGATTCTGCCTGAAGAAGTGCGTGTGCCGTGCCAAGTGGTTTTGGCTGGAGGGCATATTTGATATCCACTCCAAATTTCTTTCCGTCCTCGAAATGGCTCATTATGCTCTCCTTTTTGTAGCCCACCACGATGACGATGTCCTTGATTCCGTTTTGAGAAAGTGCCTCCACGCAGTATTCTATTATAGGGCGGTTGGCAATTGGTATCATCACCTTGGGCTTGGACACGGTAAAGGGTCTTAGTCTCGTGCCTTCTCCAGCAGCAAGGATTACGGCCTTCAATTCGTATCCCTCCTTTGGGAATGCGTTATATTTAAGTTATAGCATATAAGCTTTCTCTTTTGGTTTTTTCGAGGGATTTGGAGGAGTTAGTGGTAAAAAAAGGGTAAAAACAATAAGAAGAAGAGGGAGTGGTTTTAGGGCGGCTCGATCACCCTTATCTCATCGCTAAATCCCTTAAATTCGATTCCATCTGTTAATTCTCCAGTAACCTTTAGATTGTAATTCCCGGGTGAAAGTAAGTCCTCCACTTCGCTTCTGTCGAACTTGACCATGAGGGTGTCGTTTTGGACATCTCCCCATTCTGCTGAGATTGTGTCCTCCAATAATATAGTGCCGATGTCGATGTCATTGACATCGTAGCCAGGGAGGTCAATGTAGCAGGTTATCCAGCGGCCTTTGGATTTAAGATTTAGAGTATCGGGATCGATGTCAATAATTGCCTGGAGAATTGATACTTTTTGGGAATATTTTATTGTAACAAAATCATAAAACGAACCATTACCCCAACTATACCCTGTAACATAGACATTTTGTGAAGAATCAGTAGCTATACCATAAGCCCCATCATTGCGATTTCCTGGGCCATCGTATCTTGCAACCCAAAGTTCATTTCCGTTATAGTCATATGTAATAGTGACTATATCATAATATTTAACATTGCTATAACTATCTCCAGTTACATACACTTTTTTTAATAAGCTGTCAACAGCTATACTATGACTACATTCAAAGTAATTCACTGGACCATTAAATCTAGCTACCCAAAGTTCATTACCTGAAGAATCATAGGCAACAGTTGTAGCGTCAGAGTGTGTTATAGTTCCATAACTATGTCCCGTTACAAAGACATTTCCTAACGAGTCGATATCCATATCATGGACAATATCCTCGTCATTTCCTGGACCATCATATCTAACCACCCAGAGCTCGGTACCATTTGGATCATATTTTATTGTGAAATAATCTGAATCTGTTCCGTTTCCGTAGCTATCACCTGCAATGTAGACATTTCCCAATGAATCTAGTTCTATACCATATGAGCGATCGCGACCATTTCCTGGTCCATTGTATCTTGCAACCCAAAGTTCATTGCCATCTGAATCGTATTTTATGGTGACAGAGTCAGTATCTGTTCCATTACCGCTCTCGCCTCCTGTTACATATATATTTCCAGATTGGTCTAGGGCTATGTCAAGTCCCCTACCGCCTGAACCTTCAGGGCTAGAGTATCTTGCTATCCATAGCTCGTTACCATTGGAATCATAAGCAATTGTTGTACATTCTCCTTTACTACCCCCAGTAACATATATATTTCCTGATTCACCAATGGCAATTGCCTCGGCGGAATCAACACTATATTCTGGACCATCGTACCTTACCACCCATAATTCATTTCCTAATGAGTCATATTTTATTGTAGCATAGTCCCAACTTGTCGCGTTTCCAATACTGAGCCCAGTCACATAGGCATTCCCTAATGTGTCTAATACAATATCTGCTGGTTCATCCCGATCATTTCCAGGTCCATTATATCTAGCTACCCATAATTCGTTGCCAGAGTTATCATACTTCACAGTAGTATAGTCATAATAGGTCCCGTTTCCATAACTTCTTCCCGTTGAATAGACATTCCCAGATGAATCCACTGCAATAGCACTTCCTACATCCCACCCGTTTGTAAAGCCATTGTATCTCGCTACCCATTCCTCATTTACAATAACATCTGCATTTGTATTATGTGGTATCTCATAACCGAAAACTGCCGTTAGCATCAAGACACATAGCACAATACGAATTACCTTAGTTCTCATATTTACCCCCCACCATTGAAGAATAAATGTTGCTAAAACCATATAAAACCTTCTGAAAACCAACAACAATTTATATTAGGGAAACCATTCAAAAGAACAACCTTGGGTGCGAAAATGGAAAAGAAAAAGGAAGTAGATCCAGAAGTCGCAGGTGCCGCAGTGGTAGGTTTCATAGGAGGCGTTGCAGTAGGAAGATACCTTTTGGATGAGATACTGGGGGAAACTGAGCTAACAGAACTCAAAAAAGAGGGTAAAAGCATAATCTACAAATGCCCCAAGTGCAACGAATTACTCAAGATGGGTGCCAATTACTGCTCGGGCTGCGGTGTCGCACTGGAATGGCACAAAAAATAATCAAAGCCCGATCATGCTTTTTATCTCACTCCAATACTTTACTACGAGCATCAA
The DNA here is from genome assembly GCA_020348445.1 of Thermoplasmata archaeon. GTDB lineage: Archaea > Thermoplasmatota > Thermoplasmata. The sequence goes on along the minus strand of CP070751.1, from coordinate 1,069,343 downwards.
AAGGAAGGGAAGCGAAAATAGGGATATCGCAATGGCAATGACAGCCACTATCAGGGCCTGATTCCTTGCCTTCTTTGCCTTCTCTGTAATAAAGCGTCTCATCTTCTTGTTCTCTTCCTGCTGCTCAAGACGCATTTCGTCGATTTTGTTGACAAGCTCCCTGTTGCTTGCCTCCAGCTTGGTGACTTTTGTGTCTGTATCGTACACCTTCCTGTTCATCCGAAACACGGTCTGCCTCATCTGCTCGATGTTCTGGACCTTATTGGCCAGTTCGAGTTCCCTACGCCTCATATTCTCGATGTCAGTTGCTTGAATGTACAGGGTTTTCTTCATACGGAGTAATTCCAGGTCCTTCTTCTCGTCAAATCCCTCGGTCTTTGCAACTTCCGGCTGCTTTATCTCAATGGAGATATTGGTTGGCTGAGGCCCTGCTTGAGATGCAGTAACATCGGTTTGGGGTGGAGCCTCCACCTTAACAGGAGGTGGAGGGGGTGGGGTATCAGATGGCGCGGGCGGTGGAATCTCAGGGGGTTTAGAGGGAGTTTCCTTCTCAAAAACCGAGGTCTCAAGGTCATTTAATCGATCAGAGTAGGTTGTAAAATCCTCTCCTTCTTTTATTTTCAGAGAACTTGAGGTGATTTTAGCAGGCTCCTTTTGGCCTGGCTTTTCTGTTCTTCTTCTGGCTGTCCATGGCGCTACAACTGCAAGCATCCTGAGGGTTTTTATTGTGTGCTCCTTTGCTGATCTTTCGGCATCTAGGCTGCGAACCTGCTGTACGCTCTTAACATCCCTTTTAACATCGGCTTTTGCCCGTTTTTTTGCCTCGCTCTTGGTAAAAGAATGGGAGGGGGGATAGCAGCAGATGTGATCGAATTTCCTTTTGGCAATCTCCTCGTCAACAACATCAAAATCAGCATTCTTCACATCGATTTGCGTGGCACTGGCAAGTCCTTTATAAAGGATACAAGTTGATCTGTCGGGTAAGATGTATCCTGTAACCTGGAAGGGATAGTAGGTGTAAAATAGAGGAAAATCTGCCTCGTCGATGTTCATCTCCTCAACGTGGTTCATATACGAGTCGATATATTCCTCGACATACGCCTTGATTTTGCCCTCTGGGGTGTGTTGGACATCCCCTTGAGTTACCCTCTCTTCCTCAGGCATCATATCTTCTCCAAACATAACATCAATTTGGTAGGCGATTTTCTAAACCAAAAAGGTGTCCCTCAATTAAATAGATTATGGTTTGGTTATTTGAATGCCAGAATCAAAGCCAACCCCCAAAATACCAAGTATATTAGTTATCCATTTGAATTATCTGTCGGAAGGTTTTATTAATGATGAGAACATTACATATTTTAATAAAAACTGGGAACCAATAGCCTATTTGAGGGATGAAAATGCCAAACACCAGTGAACATAAGTTAAAGATTTGTCTTATCGGTGAAGGTGCCGTGGGAAAAACCAGTCTAATAAAACGATTTGTATATGATGCTTTCGAAGGGGATTATATAACAACTTTGGGGACAAAGGTTACAAAGAAGGAATTGTCGATACGACATCCAAAAAAGGAAAAGGATGTGAATGTGACCCTCTTGATATGGGACATTATGGGCCAGAAGGGATTCAGGGAACTGCTTCAGGAAGCGTATTTCTATGGTGCCCAGGGTTTGCTTGCAGTATGCGATATCACGAATAAAGACACTCTTGAAGAGCTTGAGGGGTGGATAAATTCCGCCTTCAATGTGACAGGGAAGATTCCCATGGTTTTTCTCGCCAACAAATCCGATTTGCAAGATCAAGCGCAATTCGGAATCGACGAGGTTAATGATTTCGCATCAAATTACGAGAGGTCACTTGCCTATTCCTCAAGCGCCAAAACAAGCGAGAACGTGAATGAAGCCTTTAAAAAAATAACTATTGAGATGCTAAGAGAGTAGGCTCGAATTCACAACAAGTTAATCGAATTTTTTCCTATTTAATTCTTACTTAAGCTAAGGAACTAGACTCTTATAGAAGTAACTAAAAAACGTGAAAGGAAGACGAGAGGAGCAGGCAATTCACCGGTGTCAACGGACACAGGTTGCACTTCCTGTCGCGCTGCCATCTAAGATTTGTAATTTCGGAGCACAGCTTTCCTGAGATTGCGTGCCAGATTCCGAATGGTCTTACTACGCTACTCCTCTCAAAAAAAAGTATGACACTACAGTATTAAATATTTTTTGCTCCAATACCCAAAAATAATAATTATTTCTTGGTGAATGCAAAAAATTTATTCTTGCTCCATATATCCCATGATATCCGTATAAAAACTTTTATTTATTAAGACCAGTATATAATCTTGTTGAAGATCGTATGAGTCAAAGGATTTTTGTTGTGCTGTTTGTGGGATTGTTCATAACTCAGATTCTATCGGGATGTACATGGTTTTCCGATGATGAAGAGGAGAAATATGGAAAAGGTTTCGACGAAACCGACCTTTCTGCACCCAAGGTCCCCTCCTATTCACCGCATCAAGAAATCGATATGCCCGATGTAAATGAATCTCAGCTTCCCCCGGGCTTCAGCTACAATTTGAACTGGGCCCTAGGAGATGTATATGCACGATGGGGCGGATTCATCAGAATAAGCTGTGAGAACACAGGTGAGAATGATATATTCGTCTATAGATATGGGATAGAGATCAACTGGTCCTTTCCTTCGGAGTGGATTTACGAGGAAAAAAATGTGTTGATTCCTAAAGATGAGGAGAAGGAGTTGGGTTTGGTTTATGTTGAAGCGCCTGATGTTGCTGGGGATTACAGCTACAATATCATAATATCGCTATTGGTAAAGGACAACGAGCTGCTTGAAAAGCATGGCATAGAAAGCTGGTACGATAACCGAACAACCCACGGTAAGGAGAACATCCTGCATGTTGAATCCTTGGAGGATGCCGAGGATATTGAAATTATCCACAACACCAAGAGCTACTATGATAAACTCAAAAAAAGGGTAGATTTTGAAAATGCTGAGGTTCAAGCACAGGTATCCAAATTGATTGCGCCCTACCCCGGTGACTATAATATTTATCAGGTCCTGGCGATTTTTGATTTTATAAGAGACGATCTCACGTACATCTCTGATCCTGCGGGAAGGGATTACTGGGCGTTCTGCAGCGATACACTTAATAGGGGTGGGGGTGACTGCGAGGACTTCTCCATTTTATTTTCGTCCATGGTTGGGGCCATTGGGGGAACCACCAGAGCTTATCTCACAGAGACCCATGCCTTCCCTGCGCTTTACATCGGGGACGAATCCACAAAAAATGAAATCCTAGACGCGATCAGACTTTTCTACGGAACAGATCCGAAATTCGTGGTTTTTGAGGAGGAAAATGATCATTGGCTCGCCGCTGACCCTGCCGGAAGCCTGTACATGGGAGGCCTGCCTGCTGATGCGGAACCTGCGTTGATATCAGAGGATCCCCTGCACTTTGGTTTCAATTTCGAAGATACTACAGAAATCCATATAATCGATATAGTGGGATGATCGCGAAAAACATTTACAATCAGGAACCAGAAGGAGGCGAGGGCGGAGGCGGATAGACAACTGGTTCTGGGATTTCAGTGGCTTCTGGATAAGGTCTCTGATACTCCTCGGTAACAGCCATCTGCTGAGCTGGTTTGGCGCCTTTTTTCCTCAACATCAAAAATAAGAAGAGGATAACTACAATGACCAACACTAAAAGCAGCAGGATCCATGGAAATTCTAAAAGCTCTTTGTCCTCTTCCCCCCCAACATCCCCGTCTCCTCCATCCCCTCCATCCTCTCCATCCTCCCCTTCACCAACTACCTTAAATTCCACCAACAATTTATCCTCTACCCCGGTGCTATCGGTGACAGTGATGGTAACCTTATACGTCCCGATATCCTCCTTTTTTGGAGTGAAGGATATTTCGCCTGTTATAGTATCTATGTCGAACAATGGAGTATCATCACTGAATGTCAGAGTATCGTCGTAATCAACATCGGTCGCGATGATCGTATATTGGAAGGCCTTATCTACGGTCAGATTAAATCCCTCGGATAGATTATCGTCAATTTCTATTTCTGGAGGATCGTTGACATTTTCGATGGTGAATGTGATGGTCTGTTCATCTGAATCCCCGTCCTCATCCTCAACAGATATGGTTATGGTATGTACACCTACATCGGAATTTGTGGGTGTGAATGAAATCACGCCTGTATTTGGGTCTATATCAAATAATGTTGTATCGTCCTTGAAAGTAAGAGTATCCCCATAGTCCACATCAGATGCAGTTACAGTTTTAGTGAATTCCACCTCCTGGGTTGCCTGGCAGTCATCTATGAAGTTCAAAATTGGAGGATCGTTTATGTTCCTGACATAAAATATCACAGTCTGATAGTCGATGCCTCCCAACTCGTCCGCAACTGAGATGTTCACCACGTACACACCCACATCATCGTTTATGGGTGTAAAAGAGATCTCACCAGTTTGCGCATCGATATTGAATAAGGTGGTATTGTCAAAGAACGTTAAAGAATAACCTATATCCATATCCGAGGCCGTTACAGTCAATGTGAATTTTGAATCCTCGATTGCCTGCCAGTCGGAAACGAAATCAAGTACAGGAGGATCGTTTGTGTTGAGTATCTCAAATGTCACGAATTGGCTTGCCATGGCCCCTGCCTTGTCCTTTACTGTTATGTTTACGATATGCGTTCCCACATCATCATTTGTTGGTGTAAAGGATATCTCTCCCGTGTCCCTATCTATTGAAAACAAATCTGAATCATCAAAGAAACTCAACTCGTCATTTAAATCAATATCAGACGCTCCTACTTGATAGTAATAAGGCTCGTCCTCTGTGGCCTCCTGGTCGTTTATGGGCACAAGAAGGGGTGGATCGTTGATATTACTCACCGATACTGTGAACTCCTGGGTATCGAATGCTCCTGCAATATCTGTGACATTCACTATTACTTGATTATTGCCGACATGCTGATTTGTGGGAGTCCACGATATAACACCTGAGGCCTCATCTATATCCATTCCTTGTGGTGCCATATCGAGGGAAAAGCTCAGAACATCCCCCAAATCTATATCACTTGCATTTACATCATAGGTGTAGTATTTATCTTCCTCAGCTGAAGTTGCGGGTGTGGAAATAATAATGGGGCCATCGTTTATGTTGGTCACATCAACTGTAAATGCTTGCAGGTCATATACCTCACCATCAGACACATTCACGATCACATCAAAGGAAAGGGAAGCCTGAAGATCTGACGGCACCCAGGTAATGGATCCTGTGGAGTTTATTTCCATCCCTGATGGCGCAAGATCTAGGGAATAGAATATCTCCTCTGATGAAACCAAGAAATCATCGTCCTCGACGATGACATCATACTGATAAAGGATCTCTTCAGTGGCCTCTGTTATTGGAGATGAGACGATATAGGGAGGATCGTTTGTATTTTCCACAGTTAAATCGAGCACTATGAAGCTTAAGCCACCATCCTCGTCCATGGCTGTTATGTTTATCACATGAACACCCACATCCTCATTTTCGGGAGTAAAAGATATAATTCCTGTCCCAGGATCGATTACGAACATGCTAGAGTTGTCAAAGAACGTGATGGTATCGCCGCTGACATCTGATGCACTGATATCAAGGGTGAAAAGCAAATCTTCCATAAGAACATGAGGAGGTTGCGGCTCAATTATAGGAGGGGAATTTTCCGGGGTGACGTTCATTGTGTCAGAATTTACTGCCCAATCGTCATCCCTAACCTCTAATGTTACAACATAGGTTCCGTTGTCATCATAGGCGTGCGTTGCGATTATTCCGTATCCGATCTCACCATCTCCAAAGTACCACGTGTAATTGAGGGAACCAATGTCAGAAGGCGTGTCTGTGGAGGCAGAACCGTTGAATTCGATATCGATTCCTTCGAAGCCAGATAAATCTTCACCTGCATCGGCTATGGGTGGGATGTTACTGACCGTTATATTAACAATATCCAAGTCCCACAGTCCAAAGACGTTGGTTACATTCAGCACCACCACATGCACACCTGATGTCGTGAAGCTGTGACTGGGACTCGCACCATAGCCGAGAAATCCATCTCCAAAGTCCCAGGTGTAGTTTGCGATACTGCTGTTGTCCTGGGAGCCCGAGCCATCGAATATATATGGTGAATCCTCGATTGCCGAATCATCTGAGCCTGCATCTGCGATGGGGTATCCAGTGTGAACAGTTATTGTACGGTTCGCGATGTTGTTGCTCTCTGTGGCCTCATAGTACACATTCTCAGGATCGATGACTATAGTGATGTTGTGGTCGCCGATGTAACCTGTTGTGTTCCATGAAACCGTGGTAACATTGTAGCCCAAGCTTTGTATATCCATGAACCTGCTGTCAATGTACACTCCACCACTTTCAGGATCTCCAACATAGAACCTAATCTCCACATTCGAGCAAGAAGTTGGACCTAGATTTTCAATTACTACCATGATATCGATTTCCTCCCCTGTTTGAGGCATGTCGTCTGAAAATGTGATGTTCAAGGGAACTATAGATAGGTCAGGCACGATGTCAAGGTCGTAGGGCGCTAGCTTTGGATCCCCCACCACGACGTCCATCCATGAAAGGAACTCCGAGGCCATGTAATAGCTTTCTGCCAGGCCAAATCCCTGCGTGTAGGCATCGAACAGGATGTTCGGATGAGCGCAGGCAGAAAGGAAAGGCTCGTACACATAGCCTTTGACACCTGTGACACCATCTCGTATTAGATCGGCAACAAGGGATTGACCATATGCTGTTGGATAATTGAAGCTTCTTCCACCTGTGGAGACGTAGGTTTCTGCCAGTGCACCTGGGATCCAATCATTATGCGGCTTAATCTCATACAGCCTTATATCGTCGAAGAAGGCCGTGCCATTGGATTTCGAGAGAACCACACAGACAGATATATTGGTTATACCGTCTAAAGGTTCATAATGCACCTGGCCAAGGGAGACCCACGAGGTTGTGGTTCCAGTGCGTGCGCTTCCATTGTAGTATTGCACGATTTTTCCTTCTGAATCATAGACTCTGATCTGCAGATGCGCTCCCAAACCTGAGGAAACATTCGACAGATTGGCGTAACCTGCCAAGTAGTACCTCGTCTCGGGCTTGACAGTGTAATTCTGGTAAAAATATGTGGAGCCTCCAGAAGTCGCGTTCCTAGCAATTCTAACCGACCAGTCCCCGTTTCTTACCTCGGTATCGTTTCTTTCACAGGTCCCTATACCTGTTTCATTAACAAAGTACCAGTTATCAGGTACATCATCAACATTTGCATCATTCTCAAGACCTGAATTGAGAAGCGAGTTCGTTGGATAGTGACCGTCGTTTGAGCCCCAACTCGTGTACCCTGAGACGTTAACTTGGTTTGTTAGGAATGTGTTGGTCTCATCAAGGAACACATCGAAACCATTTGCTGTGAGTGTGGCATTGGCCTCCCGCATCCAGTCGTTTCCTACCTGGTACCCCCCTCCATCATCCTTTCCAGGGTCCACATCAAAAACAAATGTGCCTTGCCTCCCAATTGCAAGCTCAGGCTTGTCTATCAGGGCTTTTATATCGTCAAAATTATATCCTGTGAGTCTTGTTACGAGAAAAAATTGGTATTTTACAGCCGAGAATTCCTCATAAGGATCAGGGTCAAAGTAAGGATTGTTATACCAGTACGGTTGACCAATGAAACCTTGGTTTACCCCTAGGATAAGAGCCAAATCAGAATCCACACATGCCCGATCCCAGGTGTGGGTGTTTTGGGATATCCTTAGGGGCACGCCCTTTGTTGTGACTATGTAGTTTATTTTGTTTACAAGCATGTTATCTACCATATAATCTTCTACAGGATTTTTTATTGTGTTGTTGAACGTATCACGGTTTATAGTCTCGGTTGTGGGGGCTGTGATGTTGCATATGTTCACGTTCGAGATATTTCTTTTTGCCTGAAAATAATCTGCGATCTGCATGGACATGGGAGAGTTGAGGTTCCTTATCACTAGCACATCGTCATAGTTGATCAAATCGTAATACTCAGGATCTGAGCGTGTGGATCTTCTTGTTCTTTCGGATTGTGGGATTGGTGGTTCAGTTTGCTCTTCATTAAAATGGACATCCTCATCACCTTGGATAGAAGGGGGCACTGTGTTTAAGATCTGCATGCCGCCCAAAAGTATCATCAGCACAATCCCTAAGAGAATGAGCATTGGGCTGATTTTCTTATCAAGAAATTTTTTTGATATCTGTTTTGGCCGTCCGGCCATAAGTTGCCTCCCTTTCTATTAGGTGATTTTGGGCGGATTGGCTCGTATTATGGCAACTACGTATATTTAACCTTTGGCCAGTTCTTTCGCCGTTAGTCCCACTGCCTCGGAACTATTGTGTAACGGCCTCCATCCCAGTCCTTTTAATTTATCGATGTCCAAAAGCATGGTCTTGACATCACCCTTCCAACCCCTTCCGTCGTCCACTCCCCCTGTCCACTTGTAATTGACGTCCTTTAGGTTCAGCTCTTTGCACACAATATCTGCGATGGTCCTGACATCAATGGAATCTTCTGAGCCCACATTGAATATCCCCACCCTCTCCTGCGAGTTCTCGAAAGCATGGACAATGCCTCCTACGCAGTCTGCGATGTGGATGTAGGATTTTCTTGTGCCTGGTTCCCTTCCCAAGATCTCCAGGGCATTTGGATTTGCCTTGAGCTTATTCACAAAGTCGAATATCACACCGTGTGTGCTTCTGGGCCCTATGACATTGGCGAAGCGGTACATCACGGTGCGCATGCCGTAGATGTAGCAGTAAGCAGAGATCATGGCCTCGCATGAGAGTTTTGAAGCCGCATAAAGAGAAAGGGGTATTAGAGGTCCGTAGGTTTCGGGTGTGGGAACTTCTGTGGGTTCACCGTATACAGTGGATGTCGAGGCAAAGGCCAGCGTCGAAACATCATTTTTACGCATGCATTCCAGTAAATTGAACGTGAGCATTATATTTGAGTCGATATGCAGTCTTGTTTCGTCATCCCCTATATTGACCATGGGATTGGCAGCAAGGTGAACAACAACGTCGCTTCCCTCTAAAACAGGTGATAGGGCCTCCGGCTCCCCAAGATCCACGTTCTCAATTTGGATTTTATCTCTGCAATTGCTTAGAAATTCGATCTTTCCAGCTGCAAGGTTATCCACAACCACGATTTCGTTTCCCATGCCAACGAGTTTGTCTACAAGATGGCTTCCGATGAAGCCTGCACCGCCTGTAATCAATATCTTCTTGTTCTCGAGTTTCATCTTTATCTCTCCCTTAATCTTCATTAGTATCTTCATTATTCTCTTTTTTCTTTCGCTTTCTTAGGATCATAAATGCTGCCACAACAACTATCACAACCAATATAAGGATGCCTATAATAGGATTTTGTAAGAATACTGCAAAGAAGGAATCGGCAGCATAGGCTATGAGGAAGCAGCCTGATAATGCACCGATTATGATGGCCCCCCACACCTTGTAGGGATTCATACCAATGGCCCTGCCTACAATTGAGGCTCCCACCCCTCCACTTCCCTGGAACGGGAACATGACGAACAGCACCACGCCAACAAATGATAATGCCCTGATGAATTTGTTCTCTTTTAGAATTGTGCTGCCCTTTTTCTCCAATTTGGCTATGTATTTGCCCATAAGGGGTATCTTCTCTACAAAATCGAAGTTCCAGATCAAGAACAGACCCACGATGATGTCCAAAAACGCAACTGCCAGTGCGATAAGCCAGGGTTCGATTGCAACGAACCCTTCAGGGTATTCGAAGGGAACCGCACCTTCGAGCCTGTCCCCTGCAATGGCAAGGGGAATTACAGATTCCTTGCCAAAGGGTGGAAAGAAATAGACCAGCATCCAGAATCCCAGGGTGGCGAACTTGTCAGTTGAAAGGAAAACAAAGAGGCAGGCGATGACTAAAAGAGCTATTCCCCAGGGGACAAAGAACTGGGCCAGGATCACTCCCTTGCTCTTTTTTGCTGGCTCGGTTTCCAGTATGTCTTCTGGCTCGTCTATTTTCAATTCATCTTTTCCCTCGACTGTTTCTCTGTCAAGAATTGATTTTTTTTTTGGCAATACCCCAATCTCCTAAATCGGTGGTGAAAATGATTGTAACTATTAAATAATTACTGAGTTTGGGAGGGATTTGGGATTATTGGATTTTCCTTCGTTTCTTTCTGAAGAACACAAAAGAGGCTGTTATGGCCATTATTGGGAGGAGGATGTGGGAGAATTCGGGAATAGCTTCGAGGGATTGGAAAATTTCTGTTCTTATCTCAAATAATGATCCATTTACTGAAACATTTCGAGGGTTATATGTAAAGGTGAGCCATCCTTCCATAGGATCGTAATATGACACATTGATCCAGTATGGATTAAATGATACATTTCCGGTTAAATTTTGTATTCTTTCTGTAAGAATAATATACCAAACATAGCCATCTGAACCCGTCGTGAAGTTCTGGTCAAAGGTTCCGTTTTCATTATCCTTTATCCAGACATTTGCGCCCTCAATTTGCCATTTATTAACATCTTCAACTAGAACATGGAGATACCATTTTATGGTTAAAGAGGAAGAGGGATCAAGAAACTTAATCCTAGTTACATTGAAGTATGTATTTAAAGTTATAAAATATGAGTTGGCCATCAATAGATCAAGGAAATCATTTTGGAATGTACCATCGACGATGTTTACATAGGAAGAATTGTTACTATAAATACCGTAATCGCTATTTTCTACCGTACAACCATCAATAGTAGAGTTGGAATTATTAAAATAAATTCCATAAGTCGTTTTTGATATCTTTATACTCGAAACATAAATTCCATCGCAAGAATTCAAATAGATACCATAATTAGAATTATGAATGTCGAGACCCGATATTGTATTTATTGAAGAGTTATTAATATAGGCCCCGTTAGTGCCGTTTGTGACCATTACTTTTGAGATTGTATTAATATTACTAGAATCTATATAAATCCCACGAGAAGAATTTTGAATGTTTAGGTTCGATATTGTTGTTAAAGAAGAGTTATCAATATAGATCCCATTGGTGCTGTTTGTGACTATTATTTTTGATATTGTATCAATATTACTAGTCTCTATATGAATTCCACTAGTAGAATTTTGAATGTTGAGGTTCGATATTGTATTTAAAGAAGAGTTATCAAAATAGATTGCATTGGTGCTATTTGTGACAATTATATTTGATAATATATCAAAATTACATGAGTCCAATTGAATCCCATAATTAGTATTCTGAATATTTAAATTCAATATTGATGTAGAAGAATTGTTAATGTAGGCTCCATAGATGCTATTAAGGATTGTACAACTTGAAATCGATGATTCATCAGATGAAACCAAATTAATACCATAAATAGATTTTGAAATATTGAGATCCGACATTGTTGTAGAAGAACTGTTGATGTAAGTCCCATAGGTGCAATTAAGAATTATACTGCTTAAAATTGAAGAACCCTCAGATGAATCCAAATAGACGCCATAAATAGAATTTGAAATCTTGAGATTCGATAGCGTTGTAGAAGAATCGTTTAAATAGATTCCATAGGCACCGTTTGATACTTTAAAATTCGAGATTGTGATTCCACTACAAAAATCTGTATAGATACCATATGTAGAATCTTGAACGATAAAATTATCAGCAACGATATCAGTAGAATTATTAAGCCAAAGGCCATAGGTACAATCGTGGATTTCGATTTCAGATAAACATATTTCATTCGCGTTATTGGAGATAATGGCGTTTGAGGAGTTGTGAATACCGATATCCAAAAGGTAAACCTTATTTGAAGTAACATTGAATCCTCCAATCACAATTGTACGATTCGCGTCTTCCCCGATTAAGATTACTGACTTGTTTATTTTTACATTCTCATGGAATATACCACCAGCTATTTCTAAAATATCCAATTCATCTGCATCATCAATCCCTTCTTGAATTGTATTATAAAAAAGATCTTTATCTATATTATATACTGGGGGAATAGTGCTATTAACAATCCATATTCGCTTGTTGTTTGAGTAGATATAATATCCTAAACCTCCCTTCATGAACTCATCAGCCTCTAGGGATTCCCAGGATTTTGTTTTTGCATCAAAATAGTAGATTATTTTGATATCTTCCCCAAGTTCTAAATTATTTAGGGCATCATCTCTAACTCTATTCACAATTGACGGATAGCCAACTATATTCCAACCCGGATTAAGTTCTATCATTTGATCTGTTGAAGGAATGGTACCATTTAAATGAAAATGTATTTCATTAGGGTGTGTTATATGAATCCAAAATCCCAACTTATGGTTCAGATGTTCTAAATCATTTAAATGGGATGGCTTTGAAATATGGTAATGTTTCCATTGGTCTAAAGTATCGGATGAATTGAACAATTGAACAGCATCATAATATCCTTGCAATGGCTTAAGAACCTTTATTATTGAGGAATTTGATTGAATATAAGGAAGTGAGATTAGGTTCCATCCTGGGTATAAAATTTGATATGGCCAGGTATTATTCCCAGAGATTTTAAACCTAAATGTAATGGTTTTACTACTACCAATCCAAGGTTCTGGGACTGAGTATGCGATATACTCCTTAAAATGCCTATAAAATACCGCAGAAATATTATGTGGAGTGAAGTATGTAATCTTAGATTTTTCTTGAACGTACTCGGTCAGGACAATCCTTTTTACAACACCATCAACATCTGTAGTAAAATTCTTATTGAAATTTCCATTGATGTTGTCTCTTACATAGACGGTGACATTCTTTATTGGTATGCCTTCATGATTTATTACCTTAATTTCTACATACCATTGCACTTTGAGAGTAGACCCTGAGTATAAAACACGAGCTTTTGTTTTATTGAATGTTGTATTGAGGGAAATAAGATGGGAGTCTGATGAAATACCAATATCATAATCCTGAAGGCAATTTAAGATGGAATTGACAATAAGATTGTTGTGAGATGATGTGGTAACATGTATATTCTCAATTCTATTATATGCAAGGTAACTATCACTTATCACATTATTTGAGGAGGAATCTAAGTAAATACCATGATCTAAATTATTATAAACTTTATTATTGTGGATGATGTTATTCGAGGAAGAGATTAGAATTATACCCCTTTTGGAATTGTTATAGATGTGATTGTTAGACAGATTATTAGATGAAGCTCCCCTCAATGCAATACCATGGTACAAATTGTCATATATATCAGTATTTGTTATATTATTCTTATTGGAAGGGGAATAAAGATAAATCCCGTTGTATATATTGGAATAAATCTTACAGTTGGTGATATCATTATAGTGGGATGACCTAAATAATATCCCATATACCGAGTTATGGAATATGGTATTGTTATCAATTATATTGCTGTCACTCCCGTAGAAAACTAACCCATTCCATGAATTAGAAATTAAGTTCCCCTCGATGATGGTATAATCGGTATTAATCCACAATCCAGAATGGTCATAATTATTCCCCCACTCATATCCACAATAACTCAATTCACTGTTTCTCATCTCAAATAAGGATCCTTCTCTTACCAAGAAGAGGAATTTATAAGAAGTATCCTTAACAGTAATGTTCGATGCATCATCCTCGGTAAATCGATTCCAATCATAATCATATATGTAAAGCCCGCCACCTCCAAGGACCTCGATGTGATACTGTCCATTATAGCTGCAGTTTAGTTTTAAGGTGACGTTAATCAAAGTCAAATTCCCTGTCTCTGTGACAGTCAAATCACCGTTGAGAGTTATAGTTTCGTTCCATACCGTGGCTTCCCCGGTTATAGTCCAATCACCAACAGGGGGAGAGGTTCCCTTATACCCTCTTGTTCCCCTGATTTGGGGTGATTCCCTGTTTTTTATTGATTCCTCCGCAGTAAAAATGAGCATATTATCCGGAACGACTGTTATATCAGGTTTTTCGGTGTTCATGTCCTCATTTGATGGGCTGATGTAATGGTTTGGACCTAATAAAGGAAATAATAGGGGAGAAAACATTAGAATCACCGAAGAAATTGCCCAAATTGTTCTTTTGATATTTTTTTGGGAAAAGAACTTAGGTTTACATTTCAAGACACTGTCCTTTTTGTGTAAATCCTCATCCATATCTATTCTATTTTTATAGATATGACACTGTTTGCTCTCCAAAGAAAAATTGTTCATTATTTGTTTGTTTCTAATTTTCATTTCCTGGTGACCCACGGCTATATTGCCCTCCGTCATAAAACCCCCGCCTTTTTTTCAACTTCAAATAGGGAATTATGAAAGTTCAATTATATAAGCCTTCTATAGCAAAAATACATCCTTGGTTATTGATTCTACATCAATATTTATTTGTCTTTTTCCTCCCCTTCCCCTCCAGAATCTCTCTCCTCCCGCTCTTCCTCCTTATCCACCTTCCCCTCCAATCCCTTCGCAATCTTCCTCAGCTGCATTACCATGTAAATCGAGATTATGCAGAAAATAAGCATCAAAATAAAAATAATCGCAAGCAGTAAAAGAAGTCCCGGGAATACATCCTCCTCCAAAAAATGTATGATGTCGTAATGTCCCACATCCCATGTAACACTCAACGTGAACGGATCAGAATTGACAACACTGCCGTTACCATCGTTAGCACTGTAATAGATCGTGTAGGACCCCTCCCCCATCACCTTCTTAAAAGAATATTCTTTGCCGTCAGTGTAATTGTCATCTGAAGAATCGATTTCACCCATCTCGTATTCTTCATCATCGATTATAACCTTGACACTGGATGGTATATCGTTATTAGAATCAGTGTATGTGACAGTGAAGGTATAGTCGATGTTGGGATAGCTCTTTCTCGGGGTTACGGTACCATTGGTCAGGGTAGGATCTGTGTTTTCTGCCTGTACATTCTGGGGAATTAGGACAACAAATAGAAGAATCACCAAAAAAAGAACAGGTAAAAACGACGATCTTGCTTTCATACCCGCCCGTAAACCCAAGTTCATGGATGATGGAATAACATTTAGTATATTAACATTTTTCACTGTGTTATCTTTTTTACCACAAAAGCGGCATGATCCTTTTCGTAGGGTTTTAAAATGATGCTTTCTAAGACCTTCAGTTCATGTTCCTTCAATTGCCTTGCCGTATCCTTGAATATGTCCTTTGGTTTGGCTGTCACATCAATTGATCTTGCCTTTATCATCAGTATTCCAAATCCCTTAGGCGCAAGAAAAGTTTCGATATTCTTAAGAAATATACCAATTTGATCCCTTTGAGACACATCCTGATAAACAAGGTCCACCTTTCCTACTATACCCTTGTACATGTTTGGCTTGTTGGCATCAGCGAAAAT
This sequence comes from Thermoplasmata archaeon, assembly GCA_020348445.1. Taxonomy (GTDB): domain Archaea; phylum Thermoplasmatota; class Thermoplasmata. Next base: position 1,053,889 of record CP070751.1, on the reverse strand, counting down.
CGGAACCATGTTCTTTCTTATCTCACATACGGCTGTTAGATCGTAAAAAGCTCTTTTGGAAAACTCGACACAGTACAGAATACCAGAGTATGCGATATCTGAAAGATGGCTTGCAGTGGTTCCGTTTGCGGCCCCAAGATACAGAATTCGAGAATCCTGATTTACTGGGAAGAACTTACAGCCTTTTTTTAGCATGGCAGAAGCTTTACTTCTTTTGGGAATCCATATCCTGTATTCCTCTCCCTCCCACTGAGCCAGTTCCTCACCATACACCTGATATGATGGCACAAGATTCTTTGTAAGTAGATTTTCTGAGTCTGTATAGAGCCCTGTAAATTTCCATGGTTTGATCTTCGTCATATTATCAATCCGCAACTATTCTTGCCCCATTTCTGTCTATACGGCAGGTGTACACCTCTCCAAAATCTTGCAAGGCATTTACCAGGTTTTTAGTATCACCGATGGCGAAAACTGAATTCCCGAGCATTGCCATGCTTACAAGGCCGAAGTTTCTTGCCGCCATAACAGCTTTCTCCATATCTTGTGACATAAGGCCTGTTCCCTTGGAAAATGCCAAAGAAAGCCATATGGCTTCCCACAATTTGGGCATTTTAACCAACTGCTTCAGACTTTCTTCGCCATATTTATTGATGTTTCTTCGATGCTCAGGGTCAGTGATAATATCCCTAGTTGAAAGCTCTTTTCCAACGACACAGAGCACGATTTCCACATCCTCGCACTCTATTTTCTCCACAACTCCAAAGGGCGGACATCCTTCTTTTTTTCTTATCACCATCCCACCAATTGATTGAGGCGTAACATCCCCTAAACCCGTTCTGCACGCGATTTCTGCCTGGTGTGCCACACAAACTATGTCATCTTTTGAAAGTTCAAGATTCAGGGCCTTTGCCAAGGCAAAGGATGTGCTCAACGCATTTGCACCGCTCATCCCAAAGCCCTGGCCCAAGGGTAGATCCAATTCACTTTTAACTTTTATTTTATAGCAATCATCACTCATTAATCTCTGCACCACGAATTCTGTTACAGGAGACATCATCTTTTTGTTGTTTATGAAAACCTCGATATCCTGCTTCTCTGATTCTGAGACCTCCACATTGGTATGAATCCCTCGTGTCAAACAAATACCCACTCCTCTTGAGCCTCGTTTTCTAAGGTCCTCTGCCTCATCATGAATCTCAAAAAATCCTGTTACATGAGCCGGAGCAAAGGCTGATGCTTTTAGCAAAGGTCCACAACCCTGTCTAAAATTCTTTCGGCAATCTCGCTTTTTTTTGCATATACAGAATCGTTTTTTTGGTCCTTGCCTATGATATAAACCTGGTTCTCTTCTAATGTTGTCTTTGAGACATCGTTTGCCACCACGAGATCCAGTTTTGTTTCTTTCATCCTACTGGATGCCCTATTTATCAGCTCGTCTTCAGAGATGTCGAATTCGGCCTTGAAACCCACCAGAATACAATCTGATTTTTTCCGTATCTTTTGGATTATCTTGGGATTTGGATGCAATTTTAATGTGAGTTCATCCCTTTCTGAAGGGATCTTGCCCGATTTCTTCTCTAAAGTATAATCAGATATAGCGGCAGGGATTAGGACGATATCGTGATCTATCTCATCTGTCATTTTAAGTAATTTTTGTGTGGATTCAAAACGCTTAGCAGGTATGTATTTCGGCAGCTGAACCTGACATCTGCCCATCCACAGTTCCACTTCTGCCCCTCTTTCGTACGCGCTCTGGGCAAGTTCCACGCCTGTTCTTCCAGTGCTTTTATTTGTGATGAATCGAATGTCATCGATTTCCTCAGATGTTGCCCCTGCAATTACAAGGGTTTTTTTCCCCTCTAAATCTCGTTTACCAATGGTCCTTATGACAAAAGAGACTATCTCCATTATATCCGGCATCTTGGCCTTGTGCTCTTCGAGCTTTGGTTCAATGAAGTTGATACCTATGCTTTTCAATTTTTCTATGTTTTCCAAAACGATGGGGTGGTTGTACATGGAGATGTGCATGGCCGGGACGATAATTACAGGAATCTTTGAGCCGATTGCCGTGGTTGCAAAGGTTGTAACTGTTGTATCGTCTATTCCATAGGCGATCTTAGATATTGTGTTGGCTGTGCAAGGGGCTATTAAAAGTAGATCAGCCTTATCTGAAACCTCCCCGCACTCAGCAACATGTTGTACCTTTCCGTCGATTTCTGTTACTGGGGGATTTCCTGTGGCAAATTCCAGGGTATTTGGATGTATGATCTTCTGGGCTGCCTGGCTCAATACAGGGATTATTTCTGCACCGTGTCTTATCAATTCCCGTGAAAGTTTGACTGTCTCCACAGCGGCGATGCTGCCTGTCACTCCTAAAACGATCCTCTTTTTCGCAAGTTTTCGGCTTTTTGTGCAGCAAAGCTCTTTTGAAGGATGCATCACGCGTAAAATGAGTTCATAGGATTTAAGGCTAATGGGTTTGAAGTATTATAAGAGAACACAGTATGGATATAGTATACAATTATTTAGGTGATAATAAGTGTCCCCAACTCCTTAGGTGGTATTTCATCGCAAAGATGCGAGGAAGGAAGGAGGTGGGGACAGTACATGATATGAAAGAACTTGTTTTTAAAAGTTGCGTTTATATTTCGTAAAAATCTGAAAATTTATTATTATAATTAACAGAGAATATCTATATTTTTTTTACACTTCTGTATAAAAAATTATAAATATATATCACTTTATGGAAAAAAAATCCTTGTATTCATCGATTTTTGGTTTGTTGGGTTTAACCAGAGTTTTACGAGCGTTTTACTATCTTTAAATCGAGGAAAAAGCCGTTAAAAATGGGTATAAAACCGTAAAACAAAAGGAAAATAAAATAGGAAGGGGGGGCTAGCCTTGTCAGAAGGGATGGGATGCACTCTAACAACTAGCCCAAAATCCCCTACTTAAATTAGATTCCTGATACTTATATATTTGCCGAAATTTTTAAATATTAAAACTCTAAACATTATAAATAACCAGCTTTTTGCAGGAACATTAAATCCTCTGTGCTTAACTTCTCTCCTGCTTTGAATCTTTCGTAGATATCTTCTGCTTCTTTCTTCACAGTTGTCTCGGCAATCTCTCTCTTTGCTTTGGCCTTCTTTTGCCTCAAACCTGCGATGATCTTATCGAAATCATGAACCTGTCTCACCATCTCAACATGATTTTTGTGAGCCTCGTCAGCAAATGTCTTGGCCTTGATAAATTCCTGTTGTGCGTGGTCCGCCTCTCTTCTTAGGCCATCCCCTTCATCGTAAAATTTTGACATGGCATCATGCTCTTTCTGAGCAGTATCGGCATATTCACTCACTTTTTTATGGGCCTCTTCGGCTTTTTGTTTTGAATCGTCTCTCTCTTTTACGATATTCTGAATTTCCTCATTTCCCTCCAGCAGTTTTTCTCTTTCTCTTATCTGTTCTTGTATGCCGGAGAGCAGCTCTAAAAGTTCCCTCTCCTTTTCTACAGATAAAACCGATGTCATCTGCTTGAACTCTAGATTTCTCACTTCCCTTCTCAATTTTTCGAGGGTCACTCCATCCTTTGGAAGGTGTTTTTTCTTAAGAGATCCTAGTTTTTGCTGCGCCTCTGATACCTGTTTGTTGAGCTTCTCCCTTTCCACTTTGGCCTTTTTAACCTCCTCGTTTAACTTGTCCCGCTTTTTTCGGTGGGTATTGGCCTTATCGATATTGTCCCTGGACTTGGCGTTCAATTCGTCCCTTTTGTCAGCCCACCTTCTTGCAGTATTGTTGAGCCTGTCTCGACGTCGTCTGTACTGTTCGGCTTTTTTGTTGAGTTTGCTTCTTTGTTCTTCCAAATCCTCGAGTAACTCAGTCATGACTCCTCTCCACGATTTAAGTTGGCAAATATTCTAGTTCGCTCGCTGTACAAATATATACATACTAAATAATGTTTTCGGAAATTTTGAGCCTAAAATCCACTATGTGGGGCATAGCCAGTGATTATAACGGTACTTCCCAGGTTTTCTTTCCTTTGGAGTGGATGTAGTACCCGCGGCCAATTTGGAAGTGATCCATTTCGCCCATTTTTTCCCATTTTTGTGCATGTGCATCATATGATAGAATCGCGTCGATATCCTTGGAGAAGTTGAGATTGTTCAGTCCTTCAGTTCTGTTTTTATCGCCTAAAGAGGGATAGCCCAACATGTTCCAGCCTGGATGGATGGATATTGTTTGGTTATCAGTTGGTTTGGTGCCGTTGTAGAAAAATATCGTTCCCCCTGGGGGAGCGATATAGATCCAAAAACCCATGGTCTCGTTCAGCTCAAATAGATCATTTCCTTGAGGTTTGCCCACTTTATGATGTTTCCAGGGATCCTTTGCATCTGTGGCATTGAACCACTGGACAATATCATAGAGACCCTCAATTGGGGCAAGGACAGTTGTAAGTTCCTGTTCCTCCTGGATAAGGGGGATGGAAATCAAATTCCATCCATGATACAATAACATAAGATTTTTTATGAGGGGAAAATTATCCAGCTGGTAATATCCGTTTCCATAATCTATAATAGGGTGGGGAATCTCGGTATCACCCACTCCATCTCCTGCAGTTCTACCGCCGCTGCCGTCATCCAATCCAAAATAGTCACTCCAATAGTTGCCTTCACCGCCTCCGTCATCCCAAACAATATCAGAACATGTGGCTTTGTCCAGATATACCTGGTTGACGTTGTTTATAATGTAATTATGGTGTAATGTGAGGTTATTAGCATATTCTCCTATGTATATTCCATATTTGTTGGCCCAGATATTGTTGTTTATGAATTCGTTGAATGTGCTTCCCCACAGCTTTATTCCTATATTATTTTCCCAAATTTTGTTGTCTGTGATAGTGTTGTCATTTCCAAATGGATGCTCTATCATGACTCCATTGACGTTATTTGAAATATTGTTACCCGCAATTGTATTTAATTCCGAGTATGAGCCAAGGTAAATGCCTGATCCGGTATTTGAGTATATATTGTTGCTCAGGATGTCGTTGTTTGACGATGACCACAGCATGACGCCATCACCATTTAAGAATATTGTGTTATCTATTATGTCATTATTATCCCCCAATCCTGAAAACCGGATGCCATATAGGGGGTTTGAGAAGATTGTGTTGCCTTTTACCAGATTACCTGAGGTACCTCCGATGCAGACCCCGTCCCAGCCGTTTCTTGAGATATTGTTATATAATAATTTATTTGATGGGCCATTGAGACTTACACCCCTTCCACCGTTAAATGTGATATTATTTTCAATTATATCATTGAAAGAGGTATCAAGGATGATTCCTCGCTGGGGATTTGAAAAGATATTATTGTTTTTTATGATGTTACGGTTTGAATTCATGGTGTCGCAGATTCCGTGGTAATGGTAAGATGAAATATTGTTGTTGGCGATGATACTGTAATGGGTGCTGTAAAGTTTAACTGCGGCCTTGTTAATATTATTGCTACTGTTTCTGATGGTAAATCCTGTGACATTCACCTTGTCAACGTTTATGTAGACCACATCATCATTACCCATACCATCGATGGTGGTGTTATCACGGTTTTCTCCCATGAGATTTACTCTTTTATTGACAATTACATTCTCATAATAAGTTCCACTGTAAACAAAAACAGTATCACCAGGATTTGCGTTATTGATGGCCTCCTGGATGGTAGTGTAGTTCTCCTTTGGATTGCGAGGACCTTCCCCAGGCTCGTCATCGACATAGATTATCTCAGGACCTTCTACAATAATAGGAATCTCAATTATTATTACAATGAGCCCCAATAACATCGCCAAACTCAGCCAAATTGTGGCTATCCTTTTGTTCATCAATGTTCTTTATACTTTAAGCCAGATAAAATACTTACGGTTGGTCATTGAAGCGGAACATCCCAAACACATTCGTTTTTGGCATGGATGTAGTACCCGCGCCCGATTTGGAAGTAATCCTCCTCGCCCATTTTCTCCCATTTCTTTGAAAAGGCATCGTACGATATAATCGCGTCGATATCCTCGGTAAAGTTAAGATTGTTCAGCCCTACAGTTATGTTTTTATTGCTTAAAGAAGGATAGCCTACCATGTTCCAACCAGGGTGTAGTTTGATGGTCTGGTTTAAATTAAGCTTATCTCCCAAAACTACCAGGTTGGTGCCTCCTTGCTCGGTGATATATATCCAAAAACCAATTGTGTGGTTTATTGCATCCAAATCATTTAAATGGGACGGTTTGGAAATTTGATAATGCTTCCAGTGATCCATTGAATCTGTGGAGTTGTACCACTGCACTGCGTTGTATTGTCCATTTATTCTGTTAAATATTCCTGGGAACGATGTATTTAAAATAAATAGCGGGATGCATACTAAATTCCATCCATGTTGTACATCTTGGTAAAAGGATGTAAAATTCAATACAATAATAAAATCTCTGTTTCTATCGATGGTTTGATTGGGAAATATGTCTCCGAACATCGTGTTCTTGATTGCCGATAAGTAATGAGGTGTGTAATTTATAATTGAACTAGAAGTGATTACCCTCTCTTTAATAGGAATCCATTTTACACATCCTTGGTTATCAGTCATTCTCGTGGCTTCATTTGAACCAAAGGTATCGTTTATATAAACCATCGCATCCTCAACTGGGTCATCTGCCAGGTTTTTCACCTCGACATTTACGAACCAGGCAATTGTAAGATTAGATCCTGAGATGATTTGAATGTCACCGCCAACGAAAGTGGTGTTCAAGGCGGTGGGGTAAGAATCCCACATAACATCAAATGCAATGTAACTAAAAGGAGACATCATGGAAATCGTTGTATTCACAACCAATGGCGAGCAATAATCGACTTTTATCGCGGTAAAACAATTTTGTATCGAGTTTCCCTCAATTGTAGAATTTGCCACTCCAATTAAATATATTCCTACATCACCCCATGTAATTTGGTTATAGTGGATTTGTACCTCGTAATCAAAAACGCCCCAATAATCGTTAATAAATATCGCATAGCTATTTTCGTATGTACTAGCCCTAATATTATTATTGATAGCAGTTAAATTTGAATTTGTACCGTAGAGACAATTCCCTGCTTGTTGTGCCATAAAGCCAATTCCAGCTACCTTACCGTATCCACATCGTAACTCGCAAAAAGAGATTGTGAGATCCGAATCTTCCATAACTATAGCGTCGTTACCATCCCCATTTTCCCCTAGATGGCCATCAAACTCGAAGTCTTGATCTCTCCATTTCCCACCATGTCCCCCTTTAATATAGGTTCCAATTATCATTGCATTCGTATTAGTGAGAGTCATCCCTTCTCCGCCATCCCCCGCCATCGACAAAGGATCGTTTACTATGTAATCACCACCTCTGCCTCCATATACTGAGGAATTGATCAAAGTAATTACGGAGTCAATAGATGATATCCCAGGTGACCCAGATTCACCAAAAAGAGGTTCATCATTACCACGACTTCCATTGATATTGCAGTAAGAAATGTCTGCAGAAGCATTATCAACCTTTAACGAACCTTCAGGTCTGCTTCCATTGTGTATTGAGAAGTTGTTAACAGATACATCAATGGTATCCCTGATAAGCAGTGTTGCTGCATTTTTCTGTCCATCGATTATTGTTCGACTCTTGTTTTCTCCTACCAGGTCGATGGACTTGTTCACAACCACATTCTCATAATATGTTCCATTGTAAACATAGATTGTATCCCCTTCGCTGGCATTATCGATGGCCTCCTGAATGCTCGTGAAGTTCTCTTTTGGATTTCCAGGTCCTTCTCCAGGTTCATCGTCCACATAGATTATCTTTGGACCTTCTACAATATTTGGAATCTCAATGATTATTACTATGAGTCCCAACAACATCGTTAAACTCAGCCAAATTCCGGCTATCTTCTTATTCATCACTATTAGTTATTGTTTTGACAAAATAAATATCTTGTTATCAGTTGCCTTGAAAAAAAACACCAATCCAACCCTTAAAAAACCGAAACCTTATTAATTGAAAAACTCATACGCCACATTCCCTAGGGGAGAAGACTATGGACTTTGCTTTGACCAAGGAGCAAGAGATGGTCCGAAAGATGGTAAGGGAGTTTGCAGAAACCGAACTTCGCCCCATCGCGGCAGAGATAGACAAGACTTGCGAGTATCCAAAAGAAACAGTCAAAAAAATGGGGAAACTCGGCCTCATGGGCATGACGGTCCCAAAGGAATACGGCGGTGGAGGCCTGGACACAATAAGCTATGCAATTGGTGTCGAGGAGGTATCAAGGGTCTGCGCTTCCCACGGCGTGATCATGTCTGTAAATAACTCCCTGGCTTGCTATCCAATAGAAACATATGGCACAGAGGATCAGAAGAAGAAGTTCCTCACACCCCTTGCAAATGGAGAAAAGCTGGGAGCCTTTGGCCTTACCGAGCCTTCTGCCGGAACAGATGCTGCGTCACAGCAGACAACTGCAAAGCTCGAAGGCGACGAGTACATCGTTAACGGAAGCAAGATTTTCATAACCAATGGTGCTGTGGCAGATACCATAGTCTTCTTTGGAATGACGGATAAAAGCAAAGGGACCCGTGGAATCTCAGCCTTCATCCTGGACAAAAACACCCCAGGATTTTCCATAGGCACGGTAGAGGACAAGATGGGAATCAGAGGTTCGGTTCAGGCAGAACTGGTTTTCGAGGATATGCATCTTCCAAAGGAGAACCTCCTTGGCCAGGAAGGCAAAGGATTTAAGATCGCCATGTCAACTTTGGACGGAGGGAGAATCGGCATAGCCTCCCAGGCTCTGGGCATTGCCCAGGCCGCTTTGGATGAAAGCCTGAAATACGCAAAAGAAAGGGAGCAGTTCGGAAGGCCAATTGGAAAATTCCAGGCCATCCAGTGGATGGTAGCAGACATGGCAACAGAGATACAGGCTGCAAGATTCCTTGTCTACAAAGCCGCCTTCACCAAGGATTCAGGCAAAAGGTACTCGGCAGAGGCCGCAATGGCGAAGCTGTACGCCTCAGACACGGCTGTGAAAGCCACAAGAAATGCAATTCAAATTCACGGAGGTTATGGATTTATTAAAGATTATCCCCTAGAAAGACTTTACAGAGATGCAAAAATCACAGAGATTTACGAGGGCACCTCAGAGGTGCAGAGGATGGTAATAGCAGGGGATAAATTGAAGTAATTGGAGGGGAAGCAATGAATATTGTTGTATTGATAAAACAGGTTCCGGACACAACAGATGTAAGGATTGATCCAAAGACTGGTACGCTGATCAGAGAGGGTGTTCCTAGCATCATCAACCCTGATGACAAGCATGCAATCGAGGAAGCACTGCGCCTGAAAGAGAAATACGGCGGAAAGGTTACTGTGCTTTCCATGGGCCCACCTCAGGCGTTGGATGCGCTAAGAGAATCCAAGGCCATGGGAGTGGATGATAACATTCTATTAAGCGACAGAGCTTTTGCCGGGGCCGATACATGGGCCACATCGTACACATTGGCCACAGCCATTTCAAAGGTCGGGGATTATGATTTGATAATATGTGGTAGGCAGGCAATTGATGGGGATACAGCCCAGGTTGGACCGCAGGTTGCAGAATGTCTGGGCCTTCCTCAGATAACATATGTGCGTAAATTGGAGATTGAAGGAAAAACCGTGACAGCGGAAAGAGCTTTGGAGGATGGCTTTGAAAGAATAGAAGCAACCCTTCCTGTTCTTATTACTGTAATTAAGGAGCTTAACAAACCCAGGTATCCCTCTGTTTCCGGCATTGTAGAAGCATGCAGAGAGGCCGAGTACCCTGTCTGGACAGCAAAGGATATAGAAGCAGACCCAAAGAAGATCGGGCTGGATGGGTCACCCACACAGGTTAAAAGGTCCTTTGCACCCGAGCCTCACGGTGAGGGTATAATACTGGAAGGTGCAGTAGAGGATATGGCAAAGGATCTTGTTTCCAAATTAAAAGACGATAACGTGGTGAGGTAACATGGTAGTAAAAGTCAACGAGGAAGAATGCACTGGCTGCGAGTCATGCATCGATTCTTGTCCCATCGAGGCAATCGAGATGAAGGACGGGATCGCAATAATCAAGGACAACTGCAACAGCTGCAACGCTTGTATCGAGGCTTGTCCCGAGGAGGCAATAGAGGAGATAGAAAAGGAGGCAGAGGCAGAGGCAATCGACTTTTCACAGTTTACAGATGTCTGGGTTTTTGCAGAGCAGAGAGGCGGGGAATTGAAACGTGTGGCATATCAACTTCTGGGAGGGGGTAGAGCACTTGCAGATGCACTTGGTCAAAAGCTGGGTGCCATGCTACTTGGTGAAAATGTCAAAGAGTTGGCAAAGGAGCTCATCGCCCATGGTGCAGACAAGGTCTATGCAGCAGACGATCCAAAATTGAAGAACTACCAGACCGACGCCTACGCAGCTGTCATATGCGGTATGATAAAGGAACACAAACCGAACATCGTGATATACGGTGCAACCCATATCGGAAGGGACCTGGCTCCAAGAATTGCGCAGCGCATGGATTTGGGCTTGACAGCGGATTGCACTGAGCTTACCATCGAACCTGATGAGAAGATACTGCTTCAGACCAGACCTGCCTTTGGTGGCAACATCATGGCTACCATCATAACACCGAACCACAGGCCACAGATGGCCACAGTAAGACCAGGTATCATGAAGGAACTGGATCCTGACTCCTCTCGGAAGGGGGATGTAATCGACTTCACAGTGAAACTGAGCGATGATGAAATAAAGACAAAGATTCTTGAGATTGTGAAAGAGGCCAAAAAGCGTGTCAATCTCGAGGAGGCCAATATCATAGTCTCAGGTGGAAGGGGTGTGGGAAGCAAGGATGGATTTAAGGTAATACAGGAGCTTGCCACGGTCCTTGAGGGGGAGGTTGGAGGCTCTCGTGTTGCAGTGGAAAAGGGATGGATCGAACAGGATCACCAGGTTGGCCAGACCGGTAAAACAGTTCGGCCCAGTTTGTACATAGCATGCGGAATATCAGGATCGATTCAGCACAGAGCCGGAATGCAGAACAGCGACATCATAGTAGCAATAAACAAGGACCCAGATGCCACTATATTCAAGATCTGCCATTACGGGATCGTGGGTGATCTGCACGAGGTCGTACCCCTTTTAGTGGAAGAGTTCAAAAAAATAAAGGAGTAACTGACTTTATTTTTCTCTTGGATATTCTGGCTATTTATATCAAGAATTACCGCGGGTATTCACATTCCTTTTTTACTTGGTATGATTATTTAATCTCATTAATACATAAAACATCTTTCGAAGGAGAGCCTTTGTTTTAAACCCCTATAAAAGCAAATCCCGTGACATTCCTGGTCGATATTTGGTACCCTTCTGTCATCACCAAATTTGTATCAAATGCTCCAACAGGCATTATGGTCGAGTGCCAGTACCAACGCTCCTTTGAGCTGTTGAAATAGTTGATTCCCTCGGTATCTGTTATCCTGTCGCAATACCAATCTGCAGTATGATTATCTTTCAATTTTAGCGGGATACCAACGGAGTCGTATCCACATGAGTATTCCTCGGCCCAAATTCCGATGCTGTAAGTACTCACGCCCTTTTTACCTGTTAAATTATTATATGGGACGATCATGTAATAACGTTCTGTTCCAGGTAAAACAACAAAGGGATCGCAGACCATCACAGTTTCGCCAGGATTGCCAATCCCATCAGCTCTATAGATTTTCTCGTAATCAATACCTGCAGTTCCCCAAAATCCATCCCTTTTCTCAGAACGATATACCCAATAAGAGACACCGAGACTCGTTTTTTCTGGGATTACCCAGGATATGATCACATTACCGCTTATATCTACATTAACTGAGAGGTTCTGGGCGTCTCCAATTTCTGGTGTGGCATCAAAACCAAATGACGCATCAAGGTAACTTATCATGGCACCGGGCATTCCTGTAAATGTATAGTTTGTCGGGCTTGAGAATCTCACCTCATAACCTTCACCCAATTTCATTTCCACATTGTTTCCGATGCCTGCTCCGAAATTGTGCTCCCGCCACCTGTGAGTCACTGGGTCCATATATCTGATGTAGTTGGCACACATTCCTGTTGTATAATATTCTGTGTAGAAAGGTTCCATTGGTAAAAGAGGTAAAGAGAAGGTCGATTCTCCACTTGGAAATTGCTTTGTCCACTTCCCCACTGTTCTGCTTGTTCTGCTGATATTACCGAGGATATTCACCATCCTTATCACATAATAATACTGCTCTTCATAGTTATCATGCTCAGGAAGTGCTGCGAAGGTATCATTCCACATGGTTCTCTTTGCTATTGGGCTTAACTCGCCTGTTTCATTATCACAAGATGTGTCCACCCATACTGTGTTAAAATCGAAGGCGATCTGAGATGTTGAGCGGTAAATTAGGTAATGATCAACACCCAAAGGAAAATGGTGTTCCCAATAGAGTATCACGTCTTCTTTATCGTCGCTCGTGTTGATATAAAGGACGGGAGGAGAGATACTGATTACAGTAACATTTGTTAAATAAACGGTAATCCCGTCATCATCATCCACCACCGTGAGATTTAATTTATAAATCCCACAATTTACGTATGTGTGGTTAGTGGAATTGATTTTGGAGAATGGAAAGATACCGTTCGGGCTTGGGTATGGATCAGGATTTGCACCATCGTTGTAATAAACAGAGGTATTAAATGGTGTTCCATCCCCCCAACTCCAGATAAAGTTAAGATCATCACTGCCTGGATCTGAGGCAATCCCGTCTATGCTTAATGTAGAGCCTTCCTCTATAATGAAAGGTCCAAAGGGCTGGATTGTGGGTGCGACATTGTTTACTATAACAACACAGGTATCTGTATCATCAGCACCACTATCATCTGTTACCCTTAAGGTGACTGTATATACTCCATTATCGCCATAAACATGTGCTGTGTTTCCGTCGAAAGCTCCATCAGGAGCATCACTTATGGTTTCCAGATAATCAAAGATACCGTCACTTTCAAAGTCCCATTCATATGAGACTATTGGGACTTCGGAACTAGTATTTCTAAATTTACCTGCAATATCTGCTGTAAATAAAGCTTGGATCTCTGAATCATTAAGGGCACGGGAGAAGATTTCCAACTCATCTATTAACCCATGGAATGGATGGTTGTATATCCCAGAAGGGGCATGGTTACCAATACCTATGCCGGGGCTCCATAAAGGATCCAAATCTCTGTACGGCCTAATAGCGGTAACAATCTCGACAGCCAGGGTACCGTCAATGTAGATTCTCATCAAGCCTGTTGCGTTGTCAAGGGTCGCAACAACAAGTACCCATCGATTTTCTGGGATTGGAACCTCGAGATTCACCCATTCGGTAAGGTTCTCTACGTGAAATCTGATATTTCCGTTGTAAAGTATGCATAAATAGTAAGGATCATGACCGCTTCGGCTGTCGCCCCGAAATAGAATGTGTCCAAGTCCTGGTGATGGATTTGGAAAAGACTTGATAAAAATCCAGGCATCGATTGTCATGGAACCAGTTATCTTGAGATTGTCAGAATCGGCAACACCAACCCTATCGTTTGAACCATCAAAACTGAAAGCCTGTCCTACCTTTCCAACGTCAAATGTTGTTCCATCAATCAATGTTCCGTGGTTCGAGTCTGCGATATCCTCGGCATCTTCTTCCCCCGGCCACCAACTCACCAAATTCTTCGGTGGAGTGATACCGTAAAACGCACCACCGACTGAGTCATTGCCCACTAAATACACAAGATCCCCTTCATTTACGGTTTGATCGGGACCTGCATCTGCCTTCGGTGGTACATACGTGGCCCCCATGGTGACAGAAAAAACCGACGCCACCCAGCCCAAATCATCGTTGTCCTCGTAAATATTTGCCACGGCCCTGAAATCCCCTGGTTTTACGTATTCCGATACATTGTATGTGTCTGTGTCCCATCCATGGGTATCGCCGTTGCCGTCTGAGCCATCTGCTTCGTCAGTTGCGATAACAACACCGTTGAAGGAGTACATGTCATGGCGCCATTCACCTTCATAATATGTCTGCCCGTCCCCCAGTATGTAGGTGACATTTGCTAAAGGATCAATGGATGCATAAAATCCATAGAAAGAAGTCTCAGTTAGCCATTGTGGAGGGGAATCCCCAAAATTTGTGTCTTGTCCATCGTTTATCAATACAGCTGTATATCTTGAAGAAGGATGCGAATAAACGGCGACTATACTTGCACCGAATCCAGTCATATTAATAATGTGATAATCGCCGTTTCTTTCGACGATGCTAGTAACATCCCCGCGAAAAGAATACCATGTTCCGTCAACACCGATTTGAGTTCCCATGACAACATCATATTCAAAGTTAATGTAGGGATTATAAAACTCGCACATCCAGTATAGGAATGCCTGTTCAACGGTGGCATCTTGTGGTATGCCTTGAATTGTGATAACACCATCACCCGAGACCCAGGTACTAACACCACTTGCCACATAACCTCCATATCCTTCCCA
>CP070751.1:997450-1039208 GCA_020348445.1 Thermoplasmata archaeon | reverse complement strand
TCCTTATTGCTGCCAAGAAATATGGATATTTCGATTATCCCAAAAAGATAAACAGTGAGCAATTATCACAAAAGGTCAACATCAGTAAAGCCACACTTGTAGAACATCTGAGAAAAGCTGAAGAACGGCTAATGGAAAATATATTGGCTGGGTATTGATCGAGATGATCATTGAAAAAGCTTAGGCAGCCCAAAGGTAGTAAGAAGACAGTAAGAATTGCAATCAAATTTATTTCACATCTCGAACCATTAGCCACATTGGTAAATTCAATGGTTCTGGAAGAATTATTTTTTTCTTAACAGAAAATCCATACTTTTCATAGAAATTAATATTCTCTTCTTTTTGGGTCTCCAAATATATGGGCTTTCTTTCTGTTTCAGCTTTTTCTATTACTGCTCTTAATAATTTTCCTCCAAAACCTTTTCCCTGAAATTCTTGTGAAACGCCCATTATTAATAGATGTATATTTGGGCCTAAATTAAGACTTTTCTTCGCTTCTTCAATTGCTTTACTGAGAACTTTCATTTTCTTTGATTCGCTGGCTATTTTCATAGAAAGAAAAAAAGCACCACTTCGAATAACTCTCAATGCTGTCATATCTTTATCATGAGGTGTAATTGCCATTACACCTTCTAAATTATCTGATGTCGATAAGACATTACCATATTTCAAACAAAATCTAACCATTACTTCAGTTAATACACGGTTCTTATCTTCATCATCAAATACTTCTTTCCACATTGAATCTTCAGAAAATGCATCATTGAGTACATTTACTGCGTTCTTAAGATCTTTTTTTTGTATTTTATATAAATCACTAATTAAATTCATTTATTATTCCTCCTGTTCCACAGTAATTACTACATTTCCCTTTTTCTGCCATGTTTCCACATACCTGTGAGCCTCAGAAGCCTGCTCCAAGGGATAACTCCTATCTATGACCGTTTTTAGCTTCCCTGTTTCTATAAGCTTCAGTATGAAAGTTAGATCCTCAGTTGTTTCTTCCAAAAGGCCACTCATTCCTTTTTTACCACTTGTCAGATTAAGCCACATTACTCGAATAATTCGCGGTATTCCATAGGTAGTAAAAACATATTTTCCTTCTTTTTTTAATGATTTTACGCTACCTGAAAATGGACTTTTACCTACGGTATCCAAAATAATGTCATAAGTATCACTGCGTTTGGTAAAATCCTCTTTGGTGTAGTCAATTACCGAATCGGCTCCCAGAGATTTCACAAATTCTAATTTTGGGGTACTGCATACCCCAGTAACTTCTGCTCCAAGATGTTTAGCAAGCTGTACCGCAAAATAACCTACCCCTCCAGAAGCTCCAAAGACAAGGACCTTTTGTCCACTTTGGATATTTGCTTTTCTTAGGAAATACAATGCTGTCAATGCTCCTTGAACGGCAGTAGCTTGCTCATAGGTTATATTGGCTGGTTTTCTAGCCAGCACCCCGTCTTCTGGCAGACATATGTACTCAACATAAGCGCCCAAACTCATCCCTAGGTATCCAACAACCTGGTCACCTTTCGAAAATAGCGTTACATCCTTGCCCACAGCTTCAATTTCCCCGGCTAGCTCTGTCCCAAGTATAGGTTGCTTTGGTCTTCTGAAACCGGTGGCTAATCGCATTAGGAGTCCGAATCCGGGAGGGGCTGTGCTGCTTCGCATCCAACAATCGAATTTCGTTGCTGTTGTCGCATGATTTCTTATCAGTACTTCATTGTCCCTGGGCGTTGGTTTTTCTAGCTCTTTTATCTGGAGAACTTCTGGTGGTCCGTATTTTTCATATACAATTGCTTTCATAATTATTCCTCTTATTTTACTTTGACTTGGTCATTCAATCTTCGTTTATATTTGTTTTTACTTACCCGGAAGCAATTGCTAATGGATTGAATCCTTTAACTATCAGCCATACCGCAAATACCATTTCCTGCACGGCTATTGGAAGAAATAAAATATCAACTTGATTAATACTGAAAGACTGTAACAAATAATATACCCACAGCAATGCTGCTCCAACAAAACCCCAACCTGACAACCATCTGGGAACGAGTTTTGATTGATAAAGCAGATAGTTCAAAATCAGGGCGGATATGGTAAAAGCGACTCCAAACCCAAGCAAAAAGGCCCAGTCACCTGCTGCGAGTAATACAGTGCCTAAGGTTTGATAATAGGAAGCATCCGGTGCTCCTGCCTTTACAAATTCCTGACTTAATGTCAATAGTGTTAGTATGAAGATTACATTAACAATAAAGAGTATGCCCTCGGCAATCCTGGCACCTGCGTACCCAAGAGCTGAAGCTTCATTATGCTTTTTTAGGACTGGATATATCATTATTCCAATACCAGCAACTGCAACGGCATCAATTAACACAAGAAACGCTCCTAATATCACTTGGTTTTCATTTTCAGAAGCCTTAGTAAGATAATTTGAACTACCTAGAATTGGGTCTAAAATTAACATACCAAATGAGTAAGCAACTGTGGCAGTTATAAATAATACTCCCACAATTATTGCAGTTTTCCTGTATGAATCCATTTTCTTCACCTTTTCTTTCGCAATTTCATTCCCTTTAACTTTTGTCGATTTTTCCCTATTATTTTTTTCTACCATATTTATCACCTATTTCCGATCTGATTTCTAGTTCATGTTATGGTCTTAAAATTACAAAGAATTTGAGCCATTTATACGAGGTAGTTTAAATACCCAGACGCTGATTCAGATAATGATACCATGAGAAAGTTAACCCTAGAATTAGAACCGAATGAGATGACAAGAAAAGTTCAAAAACCAATTTTTGAAAAAATCCAATCCTATGAGGTCCTGGAGGTGTTGAGGTTAGATTATGAAGATGGTGTTACGATAGGTGTGATGGAATGTAATACAAAAAGTGGTATTCCACTTCAGGATGTGAAAGTACCTGATCTTATGGAGATACTTAACATTCTAAAATCCGAGGGGAATACGCATACTTGTATTGTTAAGATCCAAAATCCAAAAGAGTTCATGCACCATTATATAGAGTTTAAGATGGAGTTGATCTGGACCACACCTATGGTCTTTTCAGAGGATAAACGCACATATAGCTGCATTGGCGATCAGCAGAGTATATCGAAATTCGTTGAGTTAATGAAAAATTATGGCGAAGTCGTGAATTTGAGCTTTCAAAAAGCAGCATACCAGAAGCATGATATTCTTTCGGTTTTAACTGAAAAACAAAGGGAAGTCCTTGTTGCTGCCAAAAAGCATGGATATTATACATATCCCAGAAAAATTAAATCAGAAGAATTAGCACAAAAAATTGGAATCAGTAAAGGTACCGCCCTAGAACATCTGAGAAAAGCTGAAGAACGGCTAATGGAAAATATATTGGCTGGGTATTAATTTTTAAAGGAGTTTAACATATCAAATAACTCATCCCTTAATGAAACTGTTAAAGAATTTAATAATTCATTATCTGGCAGTATTTCAAATGCAATAATAATTTCGAACCAGGCCTGCCAAAATCCAAACCGAAACGATACATTATACGAATTCTCTTTCGGCTCACAGGTGTTTGCTTCTTCATCCTCGTATATCCCGGGAAGGTACCTGTAAAATATCTTAGGTAAATCTCGGGAGTATTTCCTAACTTGAAACTGTGGATATTTCTTTAGCACCTTTTCGGATAAATTAGCAATCTTCAGGACAGTTTCTTGACTACTTTCGATAAATTGTTTTGTATAGTACATGCTTGACATTAACACACAAACATGTTCAGAGGTTGTTATGATACTTTGACCTTGTTTAGGGATATCAACATGAACTTCTAGGTCTTCTTTCAATTCATTAAATAATTTAATTTCCGGGGATTCCTCTACACATATTTCAATTAACGATTTGGAGATTGTAAAACATATTTTTGCAGGAGGTTCAACTGTTTCATATTTCTTTTCACCTCGGACAAATCCATCCTCTTCAAGCCAATACCGCCTCATATTGGGAAGGGATGGCATAAGTTTTAAGGTCGAGTTGGACAGTGTATTCTCTAACCTAAAATCCAATCTCTCGACCTCATCTTTAAGCATTTCTCTTAGTTCAGCACTTTTAATTCTTTCTTTCTCTGTTGCAGATTCTAATTTTGTATCTATTATATTACCATCTTGGTCAAAGGTCTCCATTAAAATATTTCTTTGTCGTGGAATCATGGTCTTTCCTATTATGCTGTAATTCATCTTCATGATACAATAAGTCACGCTGGACCCGATAGGGCCAGCACAACCTCCTGAATCCATAAGAATCTCCAGTATATTTTTCACCTCCAGTTAGCTGATTGTATCTTTATTTTATTATTTTAATATTTTTCTCAGTAAATCATCCTTTTTGTTTTTCTGAAATCAATTCCAATTGCAAATAATATTGCTCCTTGTCCAGTTGGCTATATTCAGATCTTAGTTTGGAAACCTCCTCACTGTAACATCTACCAATTTTTTCAGTCTTAAGCAAAATCTCTATCTTCCTGTCTTCGATTTCTCTTAGTCTTATCTTTTTATCCTCCTTTGAATTATCGGTCATATTTCATCAATCCAACATTCATTGATCAGGACTTGGTGATACCTGAGGTTCGCTTGTTTTTACAGATGTTCTATCAAGAATCTTGACAATAAGTGCCGGCAAGAATATCAATGCCCCGATCAAGGCCAGAACCAGTCCCAGGACAGGCACCTGACCAAGAGCCCTCATTCCTGGATGCTGGGCAACTGTGAATGATGAGAATGCAAGGCATGTTGTTACAGTGGTAAGGAAAACAGCCTTTCCTGTGTTCTGAACAACATGGGGAATGGAGCCTTTTCCCTCTTCCTTATATCTGTGAAGTATATGGATTCCGTCATCTATTCCTATCCCAACGACCAATGGTATCATCATTATTGAGATCATGTTAAGAGAAATATCCAGAAATTCTGCAAGTGCAAGTACTCCTCCAATACCGATTGCCACGGGAACCAGGGCCAATAATGCGTAAACCGGATTCTTTCTTTTGAATCCTATAAACACGATGAGGAATATAGGAATTCCCGCATAGAAGGTCACATTGATAACATCCTGGGTCATGGCATCCATAAGCACAGGGAACATAATGGCCCTTGCCACGATGTTGGGATTAACCTCCTCCATCTGGGGAACCAAGGTCTCCCTGTAATCCTTGTCCCATATATTGCCCCAGGCCGATACCCTGATTAGGAATCTCTCTCCTTCGGGCCCTTCTGAAACCCAGTTCATTTTAATGCTTTCTGGAAGTTCCTGCCATGTCATCTCATTTAAATTCATCCAGGAAACACTTTCAAGCCCGGGATTCTGTGCCTTTGCCTGGGCCAATATCGCAAGTTTGGCTGTCTGGTTTTCTGGGAGGAAGCTCAGAATCGATTCTACTTCCATGATCTCGGGTATTTGCGAATAACCATCCGCAGTGTATACTAGCTCGTCATAACCATTTGCGACACAAAGGATGTAATCCTCAGTGTAATTGAAATTCTCCTTTACCTTTTCAAGTTGTTTATAGGAGTTTGTTGTTTTGGGTTGAAGCTCGTGGAGATTCTCGTCAATGGAGGTAGCGGGAACCTGAAGGGCGAGAAATACACCTACTACCAGGAGTATAAGAATTATCACTGAAGCGAATCTTGCACTTCCAGATCCGATTTTCTTAAGGACATTGTACTTGGCTCTCTTCGAAAGCTTCTGCCTCAACTTTCCCCTTCTCAATCTCAACGTAATTAATGCGGGAAGAACTGCAAACACACATAACATTGTGGTGATAAGCCCTATTGCCAGAACTACACCCATCTGCCGCATTCCAGATGTATTGCTGAAAGCTAATGCACCGAAGGCCACCGCCGTTGTCATGGTTCCAAGAACGATGGCCTTGCCGGTGCTGAGGGAGGTATGTTTAAAAGCGACTTTTATGTCTTCATGTCCATTTAACTCCTCCGTGAACCTTGTAAGTATATGAATTGAAAAATCTATTCCCAGTCCCAGAAGAAGCACTGCAAAGACAGCAGCTAACATGCTAAGTGCTCCGTAGATTACTGCAATAATTCCAGCTGTAATTACTATACCCATTAAAAGTGGCACGAGAGACAAGAGTGGTAAAGATATACTCTTGAAGGAAATAAAAAGAATAATTAATATCAAAATAAAAGTAACAATACCTGTTAAATACATATCATTTAAGGCCATCTTGTCCGCTTCATAATCCATTACGGTCATGCTGCCCGTGAATCCCACCTTGAGATCATCATATTGGGAATCTGAATCCTGAACTTCCTCAAGTAGTTCGTAAAGCCCGTCAAAAATCTCAGCTCTCTCATCCACATCATCTATTGTATTATTCAATATCATGTTAAGTATGTATATATTGCCGTTTTCGGACACAAAATACTGAGGTTCGTTCATTGAGCTGATTATATATTGGTGTGTCATTTCAACAGATTCAGATGTCGCATTTGGATCCATTACAAAATAAAGGTATTCTTCGGGAACATATAAGATGGTCTTCTCCCCTGCAAAGTCCATGTTTTGTGTATATTGAATGTCCCTGAACCATTCAGTTCCCTTTAGCACCGGTGCAAGATCTTTTAAAAACATCCTTGCATTGGTTTCATTGCTGTTTTCACAATCCACCACCACAGTTACAAGTTCCTGCTCACCAAATTCCTCGCCAACTTCCATGAAATCCTCAATCTCCTCTGGTACATCGTCTCCAAAGACCCCTTCCACTGAGGAGTCTATTTTCAAGTTCGCTGCGAGAGCCATGAATATTATGGTCACTATCAAAGCAACCAATAGTGTCTTTTTTGGGTGCCCCGCTGAGATTCCTACCAAAACAGTCAAGGGATTTCTTCTGCCAACATCGCTGTCATTTGTCTTTTTTAATTTTTCTTTTTTCATTCTTCATCACCTCTTCTGAGTTTTATTCTCCTTAGTTTCTTTTTCTTGAAATTCTGAAACTTTAACATGCAAACCATCCTTGATCTCCCATAATGAGTATACCATTTTGAAAATACAATATAAAATCTCGTTTACCAAAATAATCACTGGACGGCCTTTTCTGACATGAAGAACTACCGCTATCTAAACCAAAAGGTTGAAGATACGGTAGTTTAGCAAAGGGTCCATATTTCTTTTTTTGTAAACATCTTTTATTCATTTTCATTCACCAAGTCATATTCTAATATTTTCAGTCAACACTTACATAGACCGTATTTATAGGCAAGAATCCGATTTTACCCATGACAGCTCCACCAGCTCCTACAAACCATTTTCCTACCTTGTATTTCACATACTTACTCATTTTTTTCACCACCATTTCCATGATTAAGTATATGCAAAATGACAAATGAAATCCTTGTGCCGTTTATGTCGGGTAGTTTATATACCCAGAAGATATTTCGGAAAAATATGAGGGGATATTTTGACAGAAAACTCAAAAATTAATGAAGCAGTAAAATACTTCGAGGGAGATTGGAACTGCTGCCAGTCCATTATTATGACATATGGACCTCAATATGGGCTCCCAAAGGACACAAGTGCCCATATGGGTACGAGCTTTGCAGGTGGAATGGCAAGACGCGGTGAGGTGTGCGGCGCCGTAACTGGTGCCCTCATGATAATTGGTTTAAAATACGGAATGACAAATGAGACAGATTCCCAGGCAAGAGACAAAACCTACGAACTTGTAAATGAATTCATGGACACGTTCAAAGCAAAACATGAATCACTGAGATGCAGGGATCTCCTTGATTGTGATCTTACCACGGCTGAAGGTAGAAAAACAGCCCAAGATAAAGGTCTATTTAAAACCCTCTGCCCTGAATTAGTAAAAAGTGCGGCCGAAATATTAGAAGAACTAATTTAGAAGTAATAAGACCATAATAGAGCAATGGTTATCACAAAAACAATCACACCAATGATTGAAGATAATATTGCGGCCTTCTTTTGTTTTATAGTTAAATGACTGTTTTGCTCCTCCTCAAGGGTCATACCCACGGCAAAGCCAGAAGTGAGCCAAGCCACTCCAAGTGGAAAATTATTTATGATAAATGCGAAAAAGATGAACGTAGGCATGCCTATTGCCATGCCAATGACATAGCCTCCGCCCTCTTGTAATTGTCTACGTCTATTTTTTTTCATACCATACCTCGTTTTACTGTACACTATTGTCTCTTTGGGAACTAATTGTTAGCCTTCTTATATAGCCCTATATAAGAATTATTCAATTACTTCTCTTTTTAACTTTCCGGTTCTTTTATCACATCCGAACTTTTAACAATGTGAAGAAGGTGAATGATACAATATATAATCGTGTATACTATTATATTGAATAAAATACCATATTCTACGTAAAAAAAGTGGATTTCTTTTGCAAGGGGGTTGAAAAAGTGGAATTCACCCTCTTGACAATGATTCTCAAAAATGAAAAAAAAGGAGGGAGTAGAATATTTGATTACATTGGGATGTCCCTTTTCTTGAATATGTAGATTGCCAATCCCAAGATGATGAGGGAAGCAACTAAAAGACCAAGGAAGTACCCTGTGTTGAATACACCATCTAAAAGCATGGAGTTGTAGTCCCAGTAGTGCATGATGCTGATGTACTTAAGCCACCTCAGGCTATCTGCAAAGCCGGAAATTGTGAGCAGTATGAAGCTTCCAAAGACAAAGGCGATATTGATCCCCATTCCTGCCTTGCTGCTTCTGAAGACAACTGCAAGGAATATCCCAAATGCAGCTATTATCATTAAGAATGAGAGCATCGTGAATATAGAAAGAAATGCAGTCCCTGAATCTAGATTATCTATTTCTCCGATTCCATTAAGGCCAGATATTACTCCCCATGCACAAATAAATATCATTATCAGGGAAACGGCGGTCATGGCCAGGAATTTCTCGATAATGTACTGCTCCCTTGAAATCGGGGTGGAGAAGATGAGATCCATGCGCTTTCCCTCGAAATCGCTGGTCACACTGGATACTGAAAAATAAGCCATGAACATCCCCACCAGAATCCATAACCAGCTGAACAGTTCCAGGGACAGAAAACCGTCGATTTCTGTCATATCGATGACTCTTCCACCTGTGAAGCCTGAATAACCAGGATTTTCCATAAGCTCCTCGAAAAGGTTTGCTGCTTTGCCTGTGGTGTCCAGACCTACAAATTGGATCATCCCACTGGTATTTATCTGGTTCATTGCTTCATAAAAATTGATATCTGTAAAGTTATAAGGAACAGTGACATTGATGGACTGCCCCCCAATCACACTCCAATTCTCAAGGGCCATTATGGCATAATATTTGGTTTCTGTAGAGTTGTAGGGAATTGAAATATTGGTGGATGTTCCCATATAAACCAGCTTTGACGTTAACAAAAAATCAAAAGAAAAGCGGTCATTCTCTAAAACTATATATCCATCAGCATTCTTCACAGGTACCCAGGAAATGTTGAGTTCACCTGATTCGTCCTCTGGAATTACGAGATCAACATTATCAGCACCTTCTAAATCCTCTGTTAAGGACTCCTGGAAGGTAGGGAATATCGAGACCATGCCCCATCCCACTATTAAAACTAAAAGAGATATTACCAGTATGCCCTTCCAGCTTGTCCGAAGCTCCATGAACATTGTGTGCCCAATCATTTTACACCACCCCCAATCGCAACTCCCTCTTTTTCATTCTCCACAACGCCTCCATTTGAGTAATAGCGCAAAAAGAGCTTTTCCAGGGAATAAGTGGATAAATTCATGTTTATTACTCTATGGTCAGCCACCCTTTTTACTACCTGGTCTATATCCTTGGTGACTGTCATTCTGATCTTCCTGTCATCCACTTCTATGTCTGTTACACCCTCAATCTCGAACGCCGAGGGATCAACCTTATGCCTGAATTCCACCTCAAGAACCTTTCCTGTCATGTCCTGCAAAGTGGAGATATGCTCGTTGAGGATCAGCTCTGCTTCCTTGATTATGGCCACCCGATTACAGACTGTCTCCACCTCGGCAAGAACATGTGATGACATGAAAACAGTTTTCCCTGCCTCCTTTTCCTCCCTTAATATCTCATAAAAAATCTGCTGCATGAGGGGATCAAGACCCCCTGTGGGTTCGTCCAAGATAATGAACTCCTGATCGGCCATGAGGGCCTGGACAACCCCCACCTTCTGTTTGTTGCCCTTTGATAGTTCGTTAGTCTTTCTTTTCAGATCCAGATCCAATCTTTTTGCCAGATCCTTGAGCTTTTCATCGGACTTGACACTGCTGAGCCTTAAAAGGTACTTGAGATATGTATAAACAGAGATACCGTCAAGAAGTCCGAACTCACCTGGGAGGTATCCTGTTCTCTTCCTGATTTCTATTGCATCTTTGTGAGAGTCCAAACCAAGTATCTCGATTTCACCTTCGGTCTTTGAAAGAAGCCCTAGGCAGGTTCTAATTGTTGTGCTTTTACCGGCTCCGTTTGGCCCCAAAAGTCCAAATATCTCGCCCTTTTCTATATCCAGACTTAGATTTTTTACAGCAGTAAAATCACCGTATTTCTTGGTAAGGTTTTTGATTTTCATGGCATAGTTTGTCATTTTCACACCACCTTTTTTGGATTTATGATAATTGATAATTTTGACATATGATAAATAATGATGTTAACTTTTTAGATATCTTAAAACACCAACTTAATACTTAAATATGCCGCTTCTTCAACCATCTGGTGTAAGATACGGAATATTTACCTTTAATCCCCTTTATTTGGAGGTTTTCTTTTTACCTTTTAGGCTGTTAAGAATTTCCTCATGCACCTCATCTGTAATGGAAAGGCTGTCCCGTAAGGATAGAAGTATATTTTCCTCATCTTCTGTAATTACACTGTCATCCAGTGCCTGACCAAGGGCGCTTCTGTAAGCTTCTATCACAGTTTCGTCCATGTTACCCTCCATGTTCACGAACTCCATAATCCTACCGTGCTGCTCATCAGTGATTTTGAGGCTGTCCCTAAGTGAGGTCAATATTGCCTCCTCATCCTCTGTTATTACACCATCCTTAAGAGCCTGAACCAGGGCTTTTCTGTACGTATCCACTTTTCTGAGGGTCCCCAAATCAAGTTGGCCCATCTTCTTCTTCGATATGCTCCTAGATTTGGCCTGTTTTTTCTTGATCTCTTCCATCATACCTGGCTTGGAAACCAAATCGTCAATTATTGTATCCATCCAGGAATCGTAGATATGGGTCGTATAGAATATTCTGGGGATCATAGACTCGAAGGCACCCTTTTTTTTCATACCATTTTGAATTTCTTTTATTTCCTTCATTGTGGGGGCCCAAAGCGAGCAGAGGATGAGATTGGGCAGATTGCTATACGAATCTAAATATATGATATTTGACGAGAAATTGTTTATAAGCATGGCCTCGGTCTTGTTGATTTCCTGCCCTTTTCCCAGTTTCAAATGCAGCATTGCAAAAATGTCCCTTGATGAGTCCAAGGCAAAGGTAACGCCAGTTTTGATATATTCTTCTTCTGTAAGACGGGCAAGTCTTTTTCTTGCGGTTTTTGTTGATACACCAATTTCCTTAGCAATATCTGATGCAAATCTCCTTGAATCCCCTTGAAGGGCAGAGATTATTCGAAAATCCAATGAGGACAGGTCTTCCAGCCTGGATTCAATGGACTTTCTTGTGCGCAATATGCCAACAAGGGGTGTTGGGATGCCTCCCTTTTTCTTCACCATTTTGATGTAGGGTTGAAGCTCGCGAAGATCCCGGAATATTGCGTTAATGTAGAGGTAATTACCCCCTGCAATTGATATCTTTTGGGTGTTCTCGCTCTTTCCAAGATCGGAAATTACTTTCTCTATAGAGCTGGCATCGCATTGCCCGAAGATGGTAATGGGAAAGGCATTTAATATCCTTGGATCCAGGGAGATTGAAAAGCCTCTAATAACATTCGAATTCTGGAGATTCTTGATTCTCTTGTAGACTCCGTTTACAGAGAGGCCCAGTTGATCTGCTATTTCCCTGTAAGGGACCCTTGAATTCGATATCAGCATCTTTAAAATCTCGATATCCTTCTCATCCATTCCAATCAACGTTTTGAGTACTTTTGGATATTTAATTGTTTTGGATATGAATTTCTTTTGGATTGTTAATTAAATTAAACCTTTGAATTCACCTTTGCCAGGAATTTTTCTGCCTTTTTCTTTGTAGCATTTCTTGGATTGCTTTTTTGTCTTTCTACAAATGTGATAATCTTCTTTTTATCCTCGATTTGGTCAAAATACTTCTCAAATGAAAGTATTGCTTTACCTAAAAGGATGTTCCTGCATTCCTTATTTCTGGGGATATTTTCCACCCTCAAAAGATTATTTGTGACTTCATTCTTGAGATAAGGTTTGGCGCATGCGATCTTTCCTGAATTATCGATCACATGAGCAGCAGTGACCATGGACTCATCTGAAAGAAAGTCATAGTACCTCTGGAAAATGTCATCAAATTTATTTTTATTGTCCACAGATGTAAGACTGGCGATGACATCCAGAGCAATCCATCTGAGAATGTTGTTTTCGCTGTCCAAAAGGTCGATAAAGAAATCCATGTGAGGATATATTGCCTCCGGATTCTTTTCAGATACTATTCTCAGTATTTTTGCAGAGCCGAATCTCACTCGGGCTTGTGAGGAAGAGATGCCCTCTAACATTACATTTATTAGGTTTCGGTTTGCCAGGACATAATCTACAAAATCTTCGGGCATGTTTTCCTTATCTTCGAGTTTTTCCAATATATCTTTATTTTGCGTCATTCAACTTGATCCCCCTGGTTCCAGAGGTAATCTATAAGGTCCTCGCACCATTTCATGAAAACAGGTTCATTGGACACAAAGCCCAAAGAGTAGTCAACTTTGAGCTTACGGTCTAAAAAGAAGACCATTGCCTTCTTATCAGTGACCACTGTTGCAGCCGGAATCTTCCAAATCTGCCGCCAAAGCTGGGGAACAGTGGATTCAAAATCAGAAGGAGGCTTGTAAGTTTGATCGATGATGAAGCGAAAATCCGCGCCCTGGGATATCTTTTCTCGTACTATGGGAACTGCATCCAACATAACTTCATTGGCCATAACAAAAATACTCTTTCCAGCTTGTTCGAAAATCCTCTCGGCGAGTTGAAGATTACCCACCGTTCCCTCTATACGCTTGCTGGCTTTTAATTCTCCCAGGCGTTCCAC
Organism: Thermoplasmata archaeon; assembly: GCA_020348445.1. GTDB lineage: Archaea > Thermoplasmatota > Thermoplasmata. The sequence continues at coordinate 1,025,964 of CP070751.1, read as the reverse complement.
AAAAGAAATGGGGAGAAGAGAGAGATCGAGATTGCGGAAGTCCTCAGAGTAGGTGGCAACAAAGTCAAAATCTATAAGAAGTGATAGTGTAAGCTGGCCAAAAGGACTGGAGCGAAATGTACCTTCAGGTTCCTTATCCACAAGACCTGCTCCGTGAAGGCTTTCTAGATGAACAATGGTCTCCTCAATGCTAATATCAACCTTCTGGGAAATTGTTTCCACAGGCTCGGGTTGTGTTGTAATGGCTCTTAGAATTTCGAGCTTGACAGGATGAGACAGCACCTGAAGAAGTTTTGACGTCATTTTAATTTACTCCCCCCAATATGTTTCCTCTCTATTATGAGTAATGCTTAGTCGATATTTATGGATTTCTATCGGTGACTGAGATGGTGTTCCGAAAAAGGATTTAGTCTCAAGAACCCGAGAGTTTTTCTACAAACTGCTCCACTTCCTTCTCCCATCCTTCAGGGAGCCCCTCCGCCTGTTTAGCTTCTTTGCCGATTTCAAAGTCCATGCCGGCCTTCATCTTCATCCCTTTCTTCGAAAGCATCTTCTCCATCTTTCCAATCCAGTTGATGCCCTGCGTCTCATGGGTGTTTATGATCCCACAATTACAACCCTCCACACCGCTTAACTTCTTCATGAATTTCCTCATGTTCTTCTGAACGTTCATCATCTCTGTCGGTGCTGAGAACACATACATATCGCTTTCCGGCATCGATGTTGGATTGGCTTGGTCAGTGGTAAGGATTGTTGTCTCGTTGCCCTTCTCTTCAAGGATTTTCGAGAGGTGTTCCACCACTTTTTTACCGTTTCCATATCTTGACCAATAGACAATAACGTATTTCATAGTCTCACATAATCAGAATAAAATTGGTAAACTTAAATTTTTCTGCCTTTAATGGTCAACTTTTCCTATAATAAATCCTGAAATGGTGATCGGGTATTATGATCATTAAGGGATTTAAGTGAAGCGAGACATTGAAACCGTAGATTGAGATCATCACTCATTATTATAATAAAATATTTATGGAGAATTAGCTTTTCTCCTTCTATAAACAAGATCCAAATGTGGATATTATGAATATTTTTCAAATCCTGGCGATCTGCGGAATGGTAAGTCCAATCGTATATACTGCAATGTGGATTCTTGGCGGTAAAATACAATCGGATTATAGCCATATTCGAGATGATATTAGCTCGTTATTTGCAGTGGGTGCCCCAAACAAGCGGCTAATGCAATCATTCATAATTGTATCAAGTGTCCTATTGTTCCTATTTTACCTGGGATTGCATGAGGGCATAAATGATGAAGGAGGATCAATTGTAGGACCTGTTTTATTTATAATCAGCTCTTTTTTAGGAATGCTCGTTGCTTTCTTTTTCCCTCTTGATGAGGGTGGTGAAATTGTAACCTACAGAGGAAAAATGCATCTAATTCTTGTGATGGCATCGGGAATATTGACAATTGGTGGGATGGTAGCACTTTGGTTTCGATTGAAGGATGTTGCACAATGGAATGTTTTTGCCATATATTCACTCATTTCAGCCTTATCTTCGTTAATTCTTATTATTATCGCAGGTATCTTCATCAAAAGTAAGTACAGGGGATTACTCGAAAGATTTGGAGTCACCCCTTATCAGCTATACTACTTTGTTCTTGCTCTGATGGTATTTCTGAATAATTGATAAAACTTATCAGTTGAGTCAAATTGCTGTTGCTCATAGGCATTACGAGGAAGGTCATTCAAAAGGGAAAATTGTAATAAAAATAGTATGAACAAAGAATTGGAGTATAGTGAGCCCTATACTACACTTTTACCACACCCTTGTTTGAAAAAAACGAAAGTCGCCAGTTGAGATGCGCTGAGATACGAATAAGGTTCATCTTGGTGTCCACTTAAAGAAGATTAAATCGGAAGTAATAACAAAATCTCTCCAAGACAAAATATAAATAACACAACTAAATTTACATCGCAGGGGGAACCGTCAATGAATTTAAAAGATTCGCAGCAGAAATTGAAAGAAACACCACAGAAAATAATAAAATATAATGTATATGATAAAAATTTTGTAGCATCATACGTTCTAAGAATATTATTGATTATATTTCTCATAATATCCATTTGGAGGAAGGACTGGTTATGGGTAATTGGATGCGGTTTTGCCATATTACTCGGTTTTATACCCACTATTCTTAAACATGATTTTAATATCACTTTACCTTGGGTACTTGATTTGATGATTTCAATTGTCATATTTTTACATGTGGGGGGGGTCATTTTTAACTTGTACGGCATAATCCCTGGGTATGATACAATCACCCACTTTGTTGCATCGATTCTCGTGGGTTTTTTAGCATTTATAATTATTTATATTTTGCATGAACACTGGGATGGTTTACATATGGACCTTTATGCCATGGCATTTCTAGTTGTGATATTTGCAATGGCCATGGGCGTGGTATGGGAGTTTTTTGAGTGGGGAACCGATTTATTGTTTGGAACGCATGAGCAATGGGGACTGCAGGATACAATGAAGGATTTGCTCGTTGATACCATAGCCGGAATCGTAATAGCAATAATTGGAGTGAAACTTGTTCAAAGAGGAGAGCTAAAAAAATTAACAGAGGAATTAGGCGAGCAAATCGATGAGAGCATAATTAAACGATTTGACACTCAATCATAATTTTCTTCTATCTTGAAATCCAAGAAAGTGCTCATTCGTTATCATAATCCAAGCATCACGAATTTGATACCATTGATCTTGGTTTTTTGAACCTATCTCGGGCCCATTTAAGGAGAATGAAAAGGAAAATTATCTGGACCACCATAAATAAAAACGAGATATACCACATACTTTTATCGTTGTATACAAGCTCATTATAAAAATTCGGTCCTTGTAAAAAATCGAGATATATCACAGTCCCTATTTGACCAAGGGTAACCAGGATAAATATGACAAGGACGAAGTTTTGAAATATTCTCTGACCTCTTCTTTCTTTCTTTTTCAGAAAAGATACCTCTCCCAACTTCCTGAGATCCCCTGTATAAATCAATACCACCATCATGATGGCAAATAGTACGATCTCCACAGACATATTAAAATAACTCCCCCATGCAAAAATTCCCACCTCTTGATAGCTAATGGGCGCAAGAAGAGCAAAGCCGCCAAAAAATATATCAGCAATAATATGCGTCAAAGCGACAACGAATAGGGGAATGATTTCATATCTTCTGATTATATTGATTTTATAGATGACCAAAAGGACCATAATTGTAAATGGAAAAAAGAAAATCAAACTATGCATCAATTGTCTGATTGTATAAATATGAGCGCTATCTAGAACATTAGCCATTAAAAAGATCGAAAGCAGGGAAATGGGTTTTAAGGGCTTATTTCCAAACATCGGCCTACTAATAATATACCCAAGACAACAATGTCCAAATGTCCACATAAATTCAACACACCTAAGTGGAGTTAATAAGGCACGTTCATTTTAATGTTTTGTTTTTTCAGCATGTTTAAAATTCTTGTAAAAGGTGATAAATCGTCGTTCACCGACACCTAATCCTTGATCTTTTCGAATTTCGTGGCGATATCTATAGCTAGGTCATCATTGAAATAATTGAAGTATACGAATGTGAAAATGAAGACTCCCCCAACAAAAAACATGAAATACCCTAAGAACCCCCATGCAAAATCTTGAAATTGTGGATTTTTTAAAGCAAGCCGAATTAGAAGAAGGATTGTGCCAAATGCCACAAGGGTCTGGAACATGCGGGCCTTGATACCATCATACAGCCTGAAATCCCGAACAGGTCCTTTAATTTTTACATCTAGCTTATAATAGATGAACCATGGAAGAACGAGTATTGGGATAAACAAGGTTACATTTGAGGCTATGGAAAACAGCGCCTGCATGTTCATGAGTTCCAAAAGGAAGGGATTGAAGCTGATATATATCACCACAATATTACCGAAAAGTATCTGCCACACCATGGCTTTTTTAAAGACTGTCCACGGGATCTGCTTATGAGATTCATCATGGTTTATGGTTAAAGTACTGGTGTCAAGAACGTAAGGGATAATGAATATCCATCCAAGCCAGGCATATCCTCTATATGTTTTCTTATCCGTCTTTTTCATTGATTCCGATATGTTTGGGGTAATTTTTTTGATTTCAACTAAGAGCTCAGGGGTTTTGCTCCTAATAAGTGCAGACATGACTCCGATCATACCAAAGCCCAGGATCATGGCACCAAGGAGGACGATAAAACCCCCAATGAACCCCATTAAACACAAAACGATGAACATTCCGATCATTTCGATTCCACTCAATTCAAGAGATTGATCATCCAAGATCGTCGTCTGTGTGGCGTACCAGAATATCACCGCGGCAAACACCAAACCGATAACCAATGAAATCAATGCAAACCATTTCAAGATCCTTTTCATGGGGATTATTCCCCTTTTGCGGTGATACTTAAAAGCAAGGAATCCCGAAAAGAAGAATGCCGTAGAAAAACTGCTTATAAGAGCAGGGATTAGGGATCTTATACTTTCTCTCCCAGATATGAATCCATCTGCTATACTGACCAAGAAACCTAAAAGAAGCCAAAAGGAAAAGAAAATTAATAGCCTCCTGTCGTATTTTTCTCGACCTTCGAGAACAGGTTTATCTTTTTTCCTTTTCATTGGTTTCCCTTATCCTCCATAGCAGGATATCAAATCATATTGTAATATTTTTTTGGTAAAAGGCATTATTCACTTTCCCTAATTCCTATATTGGTGTAAAGACTGGTTTATTGATTATTCCTTATTAGGAAGCCAAATGCCCATCCTCGGCTCTTTTACAAAATAAAATCTGAGATTAAGCACTTAATTTATTAAGATTGACGTTCCCATTGGACGTCACTATATTTATCTTAAATCCACCACTTCCCAAATCCCCAATTTTGTGTGTATCTTCTTCTTTGGTATAAGTTAATGGAACATCCTTTACCGATATTTTCCCATTGGTTGTCCTCAATTCAATGCTTACCTGCATCGAGGTAAGTATATATACATCAATATTTCCATTGGTTGATGTGATATCTACATCGAAGTTTATATCAAATATCTGGACATAGATATTGCCGTTTGTTGTTCCCACAGAACCGATTCCTGTGGTTCCTCTAACCTCGACTACGCCATTGGCTGAATTTGCCGAAACATACCCACTTACGTCATTTATGATTATGTTTCCATTTGTATTTCCCACTGAGGTGTTTCCCAGTGTGTCAGAAATCTCAATATCTCCATTTGTATTCTGTACAGTGTCCACAATCACATAGTATGGGACCATAATTTCCATGTTTACAGTGACGTGATTTGCATGAATGTCCTCCACTATTGTTTTTATTTTTATCTCGTTGGTACCCTCGGTAACGTTGATTTCAACCTCATTAAGTTCACTTTTATGTTTTCTAGGGACTTTCTTTTGCGCATCCAGAGTAACATTCCCGCCGTCATATCCACTGACTATGACCTTTCCATTGACATTGTAGACCTTTAAATGGGTATTTTCATCGGCGAAATATTCTCCTTTAACAGACTTGGTTACAGTATCGCCCTCTTCTTCAAAGCATCCGGATAATGCACTGATGATAAGAACAGCTAATACCAATATTGCCACGTAATATTTTCTAACCAAGGAAATCCCTCTTATTGAAAAACGATTTGAATCTATTTAGATTTTTGCATGAAAGTCCATATTTGCTGTGGAAATAGGGCTGATCCCTTTTTTATATTCAAAAGAGGACATACTGCAACCATAAACTAAATATCGTCCAACGTAGGTTCAGGTGTCGATAACATGAAGCTTGAAATTCCTTACGGCAAAGAATCGATTTCTGTGGAAGTTCCTGAGCAGAACCTGGCAGGTATAGTTATGCCAAATGAGGTTGAACTCGGGGATGAACAAAGCACTATTTTCAATGCAATTGACAATCCAATAAACTCAAAATCCTTCGAGGAATTCTTAAGCGATGCCAAGGATGTCCTTTTCATAGTAAATGACGGCACAAGACCAACTCCCACCTCGAAGATATTGGGTATCCTTTACGATAAGATAAAGGATAAAGACATAAGATTCATAATTGCCACTGGCATTCATAGGGCACCCACAGAGGAAGAGCTCAAGTTCATATTTGGTGAGCATCTGGATTCTCTTAGAGATAAAATATTTATTCACGATGCAAAACGCGAGGAGGATATGGTTTTTATTGGCAAATCAAAGAATGGCACGGAAATGTATGTCAATAAATTGGGTGTCGAAGCCCATAAAATCGTTATCATAAGTTCTGTGGAGCCTCATTATTTTGCAGGATACACTGGTGGAAGGAAATCCTTCTTGCCTGGCATAGCCTCTTACAAAACCATCGAGCAGAACCACAGGTACGCCATGAGGCCCGAGGCCCAACCCTTGGCTTTAGAGGGAAATCCGGTTGCCGAGGACATGGAGGATGCCATTAAGACCATCCAAGATAAGGAGATATTTTCAATTATGGCTGTGCTTGACAGGCATCAGAAAATCTATGCAGCCACAGCCGGCCACATTTATGATTCCTTCCATGCGGCTATTAAAAAGGCGAACGAGGTTTTTGCAGTCAAGATAAAAGAAAAAGCGGACATCGTGGTTTCTGTGGCACCTTATCCAATGGATGTTGATCTATATCAATCTCAGAAGGCCATTGAAAATGGAAAGATGGCCTTAAAGGATGGGGGAATAATCATTTTGGTGTCCAAATGCCGGGACGGGATTGGAGACAAGGTCTTCTTTGACCTCTTAGCGAGCTCCTCAGATGCCAAGGAGGTATTGGATACCATAGACAAGGGCTACAAGCTTGGATATCATAAGGCTGCAAGGATAGTTGAAGCATCCAAAAAGGGTGAGATATGGGCGATAACTGATGTGGAGGACAGGGAAATAAAGAAAGCCTTTATGAAGTCCTGTCCAAGTATTCAGAAGGCAGTGGATGCTGCGATATCCCAAAAGGGCGAGAACGCTAAAGTGCTGTTCTTGATGGATGGGAGTGTTACTGTGCCTTTAATAGAATAGGTACAAATATTAGTCAAAGATATTTACCAATTTGTTTATTTGGTAGTATTTTAATTAATACTTGGATGATTGAGCCAAAAACAATAGATGTTGGTTATCGAATGGTATTTCCATGGTAAATACCATGTAATCTTTAAATAGTTATATGGAGAAAAATAATCATATGATTATACATCGCGGGGAAATATGATGAATATAAATTTATTTAGAAATCTAGGCTACAATATTTTTCAAAGTAATACTCCGCAGAAGACCGTAAAAAGCAAGCATTTTTCCCTAAGAAGCGTTATTTGGCTGGGAGTTTTTGCGTTTTTAATCATAGTGTTGCTTTTGTTCACCACCAAGAACTCGGAAGCTGCAACAATCACGGTGGATGATGATGGCCCAGCTGATTATTCAAATATAGGGGATGCGATAGATGCAGCTAATGATGGAGATACGGTTTACGTTTATAATGGGACATATTACGAAAATCTGTGGGTAAGCAAAACGATCAATTTGACAGGTGAGAATAAGATTACCACCATAATTGATGGCGATGGCAATGGAGATACAATAAATGTTAATACAAATTATGTAAATATCACAGGATTCAACATAACTAAAGGATACTCCTATGCTGGATTAGAACTAAATAACGTAAAATTCTGTCGGATTTATAATAATCGATTCTTTCTTAATAATCACGCAATATACATTTACTCATCATTTAATAATAATATAACAAATAATGATATTTTAAACAACCTAGGAGGGATCGAAGTCTATTTGTCTTCTAATAACATTATTACAAATAATAATATATCAAACAATCGGGAGTTTGGTGGAGTAAGCCTAAGAAAATCGTCAAATAATATGCTAATTAACAATAATTTCACAAGAGACGGTGTAAGTATTAGTGGTGACCAATTATACCATTACACATCACATACGATACCAGATAACAATATTGTAAATAATAAACCATTGTATTATTATGTGAGTCGTCACTGGATGGATATTGATGGTATACACGTTGGAGAGCTCATTCTGGTCAATTGTTCTAATATATCTGTTAGAAATCTAGAAATAATCAATACACTTGGTGGAGTAGATATCTCATATTCAGATAATATAATAATTACGGGAAATAAGATTTGGAATAATAGTTGGGGAATCTCCATGAAATTATCATCGTACTGTAATCTAACGAATAATGATGTTTTTGGAGGTATAACAGGTATTTATTTAAAAAAATCTAACAATAACTTCATATCTAGTAACTCTATCCAAAGTGCATGGCATAAAGGGATTTTTCTTAGTAATAGCAATTATATTAATATTATTGATAATATTGTAATTGACAGCGATTTTGGTATATGGTTGTGGGATGCTAGTTTTAATGATATATCAAGGAATAATATTTCATCTATTAAATTTGAAGGTATTTATCTTCGAGAAGCATGTAAGCAAAATCGTATTACTGAAAACACTCTTATAAATTGTAATAAATTAAGCTTTACTTATTACATTCGTTTAGTTGCTTCTACAGGGGATATCCCACCATCTGAAAATATTATCTATCATAATAATTTCATTGATAACGATGCTGTAGGAGAACTAGGATTTGATGATGGAACCAACAATATATGGGATTATGGTGGAGAAGGTAACTACTGGAGTGATTATACTGGAAGCGACGACGATGGTGATGGAATAGGGGATACTCCCTATGAGATTGATTCAAATACGTATGATAATTACCCGTTGATGCAACCTTACACTGGAAGTATACCACCAGATACTAAACCCCCGTTTTTCATATCATCTCCATATATTATACACGGTTTCTTGCTTCTACCCCGTGATAACTTCTATTTAGAATTCACAACAAATGAGCAGGGACATTATGAAGTGATTATAGATACAGATGGGGTACAAGGTTTTGATAATACAACTGATATGATATTAAAAGGCAATACCACAGCAGAGTTTCAGTTTATAACTTGGGATGGAAAGAATTCGAATAGTAATTTCGTTAAGGATGGCGATTACCAAATCCGTGTGATTATTTGGGATTTAGCAGGTAATCAAATTGCTAAGCCATGTGATATTGGATTTATTACTATCATTCTGGATTCTGATGAGGATGGTATCAGAGATGTAGAGGACGCTTTCCCTAATGACCCAACACAATGGGATGACAGGGACGGTGATGGTTGGGGAGACAATACAAGAGGCAACAATCCTGATGCATTTCCAGATGATCCCAATGAATGGCTTGACACCGATAATGATAAAATTGGCAATAATGCTGACTTGGATGATGACAATGATGGTATACCCGATCAATGGGAAGAAAAATATGGTTTGAATTCCACAAATCATCAAGACGCGAAAGAAGATAAAGATGATGACGGATATACAAACCTTCAGGAATACAAAGCAGGGACGAACCCATTGGACGCAAATAGCAAGCCGTTCTCACTTGTGGATTATTTTTATTATATATTATTCGCGGTAATAGTCATTCCTATGTTAATTACAACCCTTGTGATGAAGAAATTATATACAAAACACCCTAAAACAGTAAAAGCTGAAGAGGAATCTATAATAGATGAAGGTCATATTGTTGAAGATAAAGAAATTGAGAAAGAGGACCATATCGAGGATGCATCTGAAGAAGATATCCCCCCTAAAGAGGAAACACCGACGGATGCACCTATTATACAAAAAATAAGGGACCACCCACCAACAATCTCAGATACCAAGATATTCTGTTCCAACTGCCGCTATCCCATAATATTGCACGAGGGGGATTTCCTTCCAATAGAATGTCCAATGTGTAAAACCATGGTCCAGCCCCCTAGAAAATTGAATTAAATAAGAATTTATAATTCGGTTAAATTAAGAATACTCAATCTGTTTTGTAAAGCACAATCCACAAGTTCCCTATGTCCTCCATAAAAAAGATGGCCTTTGCAATTGCAGTCCGAGGATCCAAATCTTGGAACAACCTCGAATTTCTGGGAAAAGTTATTGGCCAAGATACATTCCCGCTTTTTATTGATATAATAAACATTAGTTATCTTGACCTTCTCTAAAAAATAATCTATGTGCCAGTGATTTTTCTTTTTGTCTCTAAGATGTCTTCGGACCCTTCCCTCTATACCGTTCATACCGGAGCCAATATAAAGATAATGTCCTTTAAGAAAATCAATGCTCCCCAGACTTCCTATCCTGATGTTCTTATCATCCTCAAGATGCATCAACAGGGCATAAGTGCCTTTCAAAAAGTTCCCTCACTTTATTATTGTCCAGTCTTCTTGTTTTCCTGTTCGATTCCAGCCAGTCTCTTAGCCATCTTAACCTTATCCTCTATCTCCATGTTTGCCCTGATAATGAGCTTCGCACCCTCAGGCGAGCCCCCTCCGTGCATGCAGCCTGGTATCCCAGCTCCCACTGTAAGCCATTCAACAAGCCTGGCTGCTTTTACCCTGTCCTCTGCAGAGGAGCAAGCCTTCAAATATTTTTGTATGAGATGGCCGTATCTTTCATCATTAAAATCCTTGTATGAAGGTATGCATCCTGTTTCACCAATACCGCCAGAAATGTCCTGGGCCAGAATCTTGGTTTCATAAGGCAAAGTGGCAACATGGACCTTGTTTACATTGGCAAGCAGGGGATCGCAGAGCCAGACACCAGAAGGATGCTTCTTTCCCAATGTGGCTGCAGCTATACCACAACCAAATGTAGTTTCGTTGTTGATGCTCATCTTTGTTAATTTTTCCCTAAACGTCTTCTCAGAAAGACCATTGGCTTGGGCAACTAAAACTGCAGCACCTATCATCACATCACCCTGGCCTGCAACACAAGCCCCAATAGCTGATCGATACGGCATTATGAAGTTCATTACAGCCTCATGGGAGAAATCATGTTCTCTTTTCATGAAAACCCTTTCTTTGGGAACAAACACATCTTCAAATAAAAGATAGGCCTGGGTTATCCCTCCCATCTTAACTGGGATGTCAAAGCTCTCTTCAAATTCCCTCAAGTCACTTGGATGCCTTGCCTCAACGATAGTTAATCCTTCAATATCCCTTGGGATAACAAAGGACACAGCGTAATCCTTATCCTCAGCTTCGTAGCCCATCCCAGGCAAAACAAAGATCTCGTTTGCTGCTGCAACACCGCATATCATTACCTTTGCACCCCTGACAATTATTCCATCATCCCTACCCTCCAATATACGAAGATTCATGTCAGGATCTTCCTGTTTGGAAGGAGGCTTTGTTCTGTCACCTTTTGGGTCTGTCAGAGCACCTGCCAACGTTATGTCCTGTTTCTGGGCCCAGGCAAGCCAATTTTTCATTCTTTCATGATAATCTGTTCCCAGTTTTTGATCCATATCATAGGTTGAAGCCCACATGGCATTTAGTGCAGTCCATCCAACGCATCTTCCACCAGTGCATGTGCCAGTTAAATTGAACATGAGCCTTTTCATTTTGGAATTTGCAATCATATCATCTGCATTCTTTATTAGGGAGAGGTAGCGGGATATTCTATCGCCAGAAAGAGAAGAGGTTGTGGTTAAGATATCCTGGTACTCGGGATTTTGCGCAGCCTTGAAAATCTGTGCGTGGCCCTCGATTGTGGCCCTTGTCGCAGGATGGGTTGTCACATCTGAAATAAGCTCGCCAAATTTGTAGATGTTCACACGCATCTTCCTAAGGCTTTCCTTGTACTGCTCAGGTGATTTCATGAGATTACCCCTTTTCATATTCATAAATGGACTTCAAAATATATTCTCCCCTATAATATCTTTCTTGTGATTCGACAGAGGTTTATAAGGATATTAAAAAGAATTTATTCCTTTTTAAATTTTAATTTATAGATTAGGAAAAGAGCAATTATGGCAACGACAACGATTAATATTATTAATGGGAAAGTTTGGTTGTCTTCAGGTTTATCTTTTTCCGATTTATCTTGGTTATTTCCGTTACCATCTTCAGAAAGATTGAATACATATATTTCTGCAAAATCAGCATAAGAATAGGTGGTGGCCCCTTGTTGTGATATACCTGTAACACTTAAATGGCCTGTTGTTCCATTATTAGTGTTTTGAGGGATATCGATTTTTACATTGAATTCCTCACTACCTGAGGTACGAAATCGAACTTCATTTGGTTCGACTATTGAATCCCATAAATCACAATTTGAAGTCAACGAAACAACTGTTTCTGTTGCTCCCCCACCTGTAAAATTTACGAAGCCATATAATATTACTTCATTAGAATTATTAGTATTGAGGTAGCAGATTTTTTCATGCTCAGTTAATTCTACTGTAAAAGTCCCTATTGCTAGGGCATTTCTTGCCACTGTAGAAAATAATATAAATATTACAACTGTACCTATAACAGCAATGGTTTTTCGCATGCTATTGCCCTTCTTTTCTTATCTAATTAAATAATTATATTCAAAATTATAGTTAAATAAATTGGTTCAATATTTTGACTAAATATTGAAAAAAAGTAACCTAAATTTTACTATTCCTTCCCCTTATCTTCTTCCTTTTCCTTGCCCCCGTCCAGAAGAAGCTCTCCCCAAAGCATCTTTTCCATGGTCTGTGCCGCGTAAAGTCTTTTTTGATGCATATTTAAATCCTCATGCATGTTGAGTTCGGAATGGACCTGTACCCTGACAAGAGCTAGGCGAAGCTCATCTGTGGGTTTCATTGAATTGATCTCATCAAGAAGAAATGGAAGCTCACTGGGTTTGTCAATTGCCTCCAATACAGGAAGGAATTTCTTGTCTACATCTGTTACACCGCGGTTGCCTGCAATCAATTCAACTGTATCCTTGCAGAACTTCTTACCATGTACCTCAACCATATTCTGCATCATAACATCTCCAAATAAATGTGATAATTGGTATTATATCAAGAGAGATATTTAAAATATACTCTTTAAGACGAACATCGGTTTCATTCAAAAGAGCATTGTCCAAAATGGACCGCCAAAAGAACTATATTTTAGTGTTATTCGGACTTTTTCAGTATTATCCTTGCATCCACGGCAACAACATTGCTTTCATTTGCCATGAGGGGATTGAGATCCATTTCCTGTATATCGGGATTTTTATCCACAAGCTCGGAGACCTTCATGAGAATATCAACTAATTGTCCCTCATCGATCTTTGGCCGGCCCCTTGCTCCATCGAGTAATGGCCTGCCTTTGATTTCGTTTAACATATCCTTTGCATCGCCTGAGGTTATTGGAATCAATCGAAAACTCACATCCTCGTATATTTCCACGAATATACCGCCGATGCCGAACATTATCATGTGCCCAAATTGAGGGTCCACCGTGGTTCCGATTATAAGCTCTGTTCCCTTTACCATCTCGTCTATTGATATTCCCAAAATCTCGGCATCTGGAACCTTGTTTTTAACACTTTTCATGATTTCGCGATAAGCAAATTTCACTTCTTCCTCAGAATTGATATCGAGTTTAACCCCCCCTGATTCAGTTTTGTGAACGATCTGAGGAGATACGATCTTCAATGCCACTGGATATCCCATTTCATTGGCAACCGAAACCACCTCATCTTCGGTTTTTCCAAAACCTGATTTGTTAAATGGTATTCCAGAAAGCTCCATGATTTCCCTGGCTTCCTCAAGATCTAGAATGGATTTTCCGCTTTTTATTGCAGAGGAAATATGTTCAGAAATTGCCTTGTTTTTCAAATCAATCCCTCCTTTTTCAAGAATCGATAGCGTTCCATGAGAGCGTACATGGCAAATACAGCCCGCTCAGGATACTCTATTTCAGGTATACCTTTGCTGTCCAAATAATTCTCAGATTCTTGGTGGACCATACCAACAAATGAGACTGAGATGGGTTTTCCAGTGGCGAGCTGTATGTCAACTATTCTGTACGCAAGATTCAATGGATGGGCCATAGCAGTGGGAGCCAAAAGCAGAATTACGGCATCCACCTCCTTGGCATTCATCAGGACCTTAAGGGCGTCATCATATCTTTGCGCTGTGGAATCACCGATTATATCTATGGGATTGCGGCGGCTCCAATTGGGAGGACATATTCTATCCAGCTTCTTGATAGTGTCTTCGGAAAGATCGGCGAGCTGCATGCCAAGGGAAAATACCTTATCTGCAGCAAGAACGCCAGGACCTCCCGCATTGGTCAGGATCGCGATTTTTTCCCCTTTCGGAACAGGCTGGTATGCAAGTGCCCGTGATGCATCGAAAAGCTCACTTAATGTCCTTGCACGAAACACTCCGGACTGTCTAAAAGCAGCTTCATAGGCAGCATCTGAGCCCGCAATGCTACCTGTATGTGAGGATGTGGCTTTGGCACCTTCCTCTGTGTATCCTGATTTGAATGCCACTATGGGCTTGTCTCTCACTACATTGCGGGCGGTCTTGAAGAATTTTCTGGCATCCTTTAAAGACTCGATATAAAGCATGATGCATTTGGTATACGGGTCAGAATGGAAATATTCAATTAGATCAGAATCGTCAACGTCAGACTTGTTTCCGATGCTCACGAAATTCGAGAATCCAAGATATTCCTCAAAGGAGTATTGAATAACTGATGTGCACAGAGCGCCGCTTTGGGAAGCAAAGGAAATGGGACCGCGTTTTGGGACAGCATCGCCGAAGCTTGCGTTGAGATCACAGAAAGGGCTGATAATTCCAAGACAGTTCGGGCCAATTATGCGTATTTTATATTTTTTTGCTGTTGACAGGATTTCTTTTTCCAGATTTTTCCCTTCAGCTCCCATCTCAGAGAAACCTGCCGTGATGATCACAATGGATTTCACACCTTTTTTTCCACAATCTTCAATTGCATCCTTAACTGCTTTAGGTGGAATACACACAACTGCCATATCCACTTCGGAGGGGACCTTGATTACGGAGTCATACACCTTGAGTCCTGATATTTCATCTGCCTTGGGATTTATTGGGTATATATTCCCTTTAAATCCTCCCACTACACCATTTTTCTCGTTCTCCTCAGAGCCGTATATTATGTTATTAAGTACTATATTGCCTACTTTCCCCTTTTTCGGGGATGCGCCTATTACAGCCACTGAGGAAGGTTTAAAAAAGCTCTTTATCGCATTCATCAGATTGCCCCCCATACCCTGAATGGCATTTTAATTTATAGCTCTATCGGTGTGGAATCCTCGAATCTCATCATGCATTGCAGTTTTCATCGTGAATTATTGGTCATTAATAGCGTATTTTCGTGACATATACCAGTTCTATGAATAAAAGATATTTATTAATATATAGAATTACATTGGACAGCTATCTAAAAATGTAAATATTTAGGAAAAATGTGGGCAAAAGTGACTATCAGGCATTGAGGTGATGTTTATGAGAAAAATAGTATATCTCATAGTCGCAAGTATGCTAATATTCAACGTGATGCAGATTGTATTACCGTTTAATAATGGGAATGTAAGTGCAGGCACACCAGATGATGGAGTCGACGGCCTTCAGTATATCGAGGGGGACTGGATAGTTAATGGAACAGAAACTTACACTGACGAGATAATCGTGTTAAATGGAAGCCTTATAATCAATTCTGGAGGTTCATTGACCTTAAGGCATGTCACACTAGCTATGAACTGCACAATTGCGGATCATCAATACAACATAATAGTTGATGACGGGGGCTCGTTGACCATAACTGACATAGATGGTAATCCAGCTACAGTTAACGATTTTTCAAATATCACGGACAGTCCCTTTGATACTGATAATGGCTCATTAGACCACGATTTCCATTACTCAATAGTCGTATATGATGGTGCATCTTTTTCAATTCATAATTCTTTGGTTCGGGAAAGTGGTAGCTGGAGTCATCCATATTATGGGCTCACGATAATGACCGATTATGCAGATATACAGAACTGTACATTTGAAAATAACAGGTACAGCATTTATCTTGATCAAGCAGAGAACGTTACAATCGCGAACAATCTTTTCAGATATTCAGATTATGGTATTACAGCGGAGTCCTATATAAAAAATTGTTACATATATGGGAATGAAATCCACAACTCGAGCTGGGGGATAGGTTTGGGTGGTGAGAATTTTGTTGTATACGGAAACAATCTCCACCATAACAGTTATGGCATTTATTCAAAACCTGGTATTCAAAGAAGTAGGATATATAACAACGATGTTCACCATAACTACGATTATGGTATATATATTGGCAAGATGTCGTTTACAACCTGTGAAGATAATTTAATTTATAATAACGAAGTTTATGATAACGACAGGGGATTGCAATTAGAGGGGGATAATTTCACAATCTATGATAATACGATTTACAATAATTACTATGAAGGAATAAGAGCTTGGCGAATCTACAATTCAAGTATCTACAATAATGAGGTTCATAATAACACAGATCATGGTATTGAGGTTGGTGATAGCAGGGACTCGCAAGTGTTTGATAATACATTGGTATATAATGGTGGTTTGGAGTTTTACTCGCATAACCTGAATATAGATTTTTGCGATAATATAACGATATTTGGCAATACGATGCAAAAACTCGATACAAACAGCTATTACTCCGTTTTTATTGATAGAAGTAATGATATCACTTTTCACAACAACACAGTAACACATAACGATGGTTCAATTCTATCAGCAGCGATCAGATGCGATTTAAATGATGACAAAACCAACAATTTCTTTTACGATAATAATATTTCTTTTAACAGTGGTGTGGGTTTGATGTTTTTTGGTAATAATTCACCAGATTTTGTCAATTATATCGAGGTAAAGAATAACGATTTCTATCAGAATGATGATTATGGATTGTATTTGGCAACTATTCGAGCATATTCAATCACAGATAACGTCATAAGTTCCACCATTGGATCAGGTGTCTGGATAAATGATGTTGAGAATGGAGACTTTATAGACAACACGATTTATGCTGAACCTTTTGATTTTTTTGTAACGGACACAGTGGGTGATTATTTTGATACAAATTTTGTGGTTACGAACTGTACCTGCGATCCAGAAGATACATATTTAAATACACCTGGTAGCCCAACGATAGTATTTCAAAACTATCTCCATCTTGATGTAACAGATGTACAAGGAGCTGCACCAAATGTCACCATAAGAATAAAAGATGCCTATGGGAGTACAGCTTATATGGGAAGAACAGATGAAAATGGTCAATTGCGATACATAGTACTGGTAAATCAAACAAGATATAAACCTCCAGCGAGTCCCGATCAAATAAAGTACTATGATCCTTACAACATCACTGCAACATCAGATGGAGATACGGCCTGGGGTGAAATCGAACCGATAATGGATGTATCCCAGACGGTGAACGTGCATTTTACAACAGATCTCAGACCAGAAACACCTACGAATCTAGTTGCAGTAAGTAAGGACATTGATGTTCACCTGACCTGGACTCCTTGTCATTCCCCAGATCTTCGTAACTATCTGATTTATAGAAATGGAACGGTCGTGGACTGGGTATTATTCCATGATACAATTGGGGATGCTGACCCCTTGGCAAACGAGTGGACAGATCTTATGGCAGCTTCGGATTGGACCCTTTATAAGTACAAAGTTCTAGCAATGGATTTGGGCCTTCAGTTAAGTGATTTTTCGAATGTAGCAAAATGCGGCGATTGGGCCATAAACGATACAAGATCGTACTCAGATTTTTCAATAGAACTCAATGGGTCATTTATTGTCCTATCCAATGGAAATGTGACTTTAAGTAAGGTTCATATGGTATTCAACTGCAGTAATATGGGTGAATTTGGAATAAAAGTAAAACCTGGTGGAGAGCTTTATATCTTGGATATGGATGATGATCCCCAGACTATCGATGACCAGTCAAATATCACATCATTTAGATATGATGTAGGTTTTCACTTCGTTGTGGAGGGCGCAAGATTCGAGATGAGAAACAGCAAGGTGTTATCCTGTGGCTCTGAAAAAGGACTGGAATATCCGAAATGGGCCATTGAAAAATGGGCTCCGGACGTAATCACCGAAGGTGATCCAAAAACTAGGGGTTTGTATATTTCAAGCGTTGCTACGAATGTACTAATCGAAAATAATAATTTCACAAACAATTTCGTGTCGATATTACCTTATGGGGCTCAAAATTGCATTATACGAAACAACACCTTCTTCGAAAATAAATTCGGTATATACCTTTATGAAGCATACGATAATGATATTTACCAAAACACATTTAACTTAACCTTTGCATATTCTATCTATTTATTTGATTCAATAAGTAATCACATTAACTCCAATAATGTGTTCATTGACCCAATTATGGGAAGCAGACCCACAGTTGCAGCAGGTATTGTTATTTATGGAAGCAACTGTAATGATAATAAAATATTCAACAACGAAGTATCGTGGGGTGACTATGGGATTGCCATTTATGATGGAGGTGTTGATAACAACATCTCAGGTAATAATTTATACGACCAAACATACCAGGATGACGGCGGGATATATATTTACGGTTCCAGTGGAAATATCCTATTGGATAATTACTTTTATAACTCATACATAGGTTATTTAATATATCAATCAGATTCAACAAGCATCCAAGGTGGGACAATTACAGATAGCTTTTTTGGCAGTTATATCACAAATTCAGGAAATATAACTCTTTCAAATATTGTTATTGATAATGCATTAATGGCGGGTTTCGTTGGTTTTTACTGTTATAAATTAAGAATTGAAAAAGCCTCTATCTATAATTGTGGCTTCGGTGGATTAGCATTTGCTGGTGGAAGTATCTTAACTGCAAGCGATATTACAATAGAAGATTGCAATTTTGGAATTTATACTGTTTGGGGTTCAGAGAATGTTATATTCCAGGATGTTACAGCTGAAATCGGTATAGAACAAGGATTCATTGGAGAGGGATGTAACAATGTTTTATTCGAGAATTGCACTTTCGCTTCTTCACTATTAGACTTCAATCTCACATTAACATCCATAATATTGATCAACACAACATATTATCAAACAAAAATAGTAATGGATAATTCTTCCAGTATTTCGCTTAATTGGTACATTCATGTAAAAGTTCTTGACTGGATCGATAATCCCGTATCAAATGCCGAGGTTAAAGTAAGAAAGGTATTTGGAACAATCATGTTCAGCGGGTACACAGATTCTCAGGGATATGCAAAATGGATATTGCTACACGAGCGTACACAATATATATTCTCTAATGAAACCTCGAATCCACATTTCATCTTTGCCAACTACGGCAATCATTCTGGTTCATTGGATTTGATGCTGAATCAATCCGGTGTAATAACCGTATATTTGGAGAACACAGCACCCACTGCATCAAACGTGATAATAAGCCCGACATATCCAACAACTGTATCCAATCTGAATTTATCATATATGTATACAGATTCTGAAAATGATCCTGAAGGAACCACGATGATTTTATGGTATATAGACGGAATTCATTATTCTTCATTTAACAATTGGATGATCATAGACAGTGTATATACCCAAAAAGGCCAGACTTGGTTCTGCGAGGTCATCCCCCATGATGGTACAGTATATGGCGTTCCCATGATCTCCATACCTGTTACGATTCAAAACACACCTCCGGTTGCATCGAATGTATTAATAGATGAAACCAATCCGAGAAGTTCTGATAATCTCCATGTAAGTTATACTTATTTTGATATCGACGATGATCCTGAAACCTGGTCATTACGCAAATGGATGGTGAATAATGGCTCTGGCTGGGTATACTCTGGTGTGGATTCAATGGAATTAAGTTCTATTTATACCAAAAAGGGTGATAAATGGAGATGTTTGGTATCTCCAGGAGATGGCGATGATTACGGTGAACCTAAATTATCACCTACAGTTAATATAACCAACACGGCACCTGAGGTTTCAGAAGTCATAGTAATACCTGAGTCCCCTGTTAGTAATGAGACACTCCAGGTAAATTATATTTATTTTGACCTGGACGATGATCCAGAATCGGGAAGTGAAATCAGATGGTATAAAGATGGTCTGGAGCAGATAGATTTGTATGGTAGTGCTTCTGTTGCCCCAGAAAAGACACGACAGGGAGAAAAATGGTACTATATCATAACTCCCAGCGATGGAGAGGATCTTGGGATTCAAGTTCAATCTGAATCCATAATTATTGGGAATACTCCCCCATCAGTATCCAATGTGATTATAAATCCCCAAAATCCCGATACTACAGATGAGCTCACTGTTGAATACGACTATTATGACGAAGACGACGACGATGAGAGCATAGATACAATAATCAAATGGTACAGAAAGAGGGTGGGGGACCTTGAATTTACTTATACTGGTCATCAGGGAAAGATCCTATCTTCATCATTCACTACTAAAGGCGAGGAGTGGAAATGCGTGGTCACACCGCACGATAGTTTGGATTATGGAAGTAATGTTAACTCCAGTCTCGAGGTGACCATATTAAACTCTCCTCCGATAGCTTCAGATGTGTACATCAGCCCGTCTGAGCCCACAACCCAGTATGACCTCGTGGCAAATTATGAATATTCTGATCTGGATAGCGATTCTGAGGATGGTACTACGATTATGTGGTACCGTGATGGCGTTCAAATGACCACCCTCGCCAATGCTTTGACTGTCCCATCTGATGAAACCCAAAAGGACCAGGTTTGGTACTTCATTGTGCAACCAAAGGATGGATTTGATTTTGGAGACCCAATACAATCCCCAGAAATCACGATACAAAACAGCCCGCCAACTGCAGTGGATTTGTCAATATCACCCAGCCCTCCGCTAGGCGATAACGACCTTACTGCTTACTACACATTTTTTGATGAAGATGGAGATACCGAACAAGACCCTGAGATCAAGTGGTATAAAAGTGGTCTTTTACAGGACATTGATGGCCTTGTAGTGGAATCTTCAGCCACACAAAAAGGTGATCTGTGGTCTTACACCTTGATCGTATTTGACGGTGAGGATTATAGTGAGCTCATTTCTTCATATCATGTGGTTATAGAAAATTCAGAACCTCAGGTAAATACGATTTCCCCCGGGCAGGGTCAAATAACCCTCAATGAGACAGAATCATGGGAATTTTATGTTGATGTGGAAGATCCGGACGGTGATTTTCTATTATTCAAATGGAAACTGGGTAAACAAACTGTAAGCGATGATGAAGCCTATCTGTTCGAAACCGATTATGAAAGTGCGGGAACATACACATTAAATCTATCGGTTCAGGATTTGGGTGAGAGGTCGGTTACGCTGTATTTCGAATGGACTATAGTGGTAAACAATGTTAATCTGCTACCGCAAATCGAGGTCAAAGAGCCCATTTCAAAATCTCCAAAAATGAAAGAAGACACATCTTTAAAATTCATGATAGACGAAAGCGATCCGGATGCCGAAGATACCCTTGAAATAACGTGGTACTTCGATGATGTGGTGGTGCAGACAGGTGGTAGCTCGTATACATATTTTGCAGATTACTCGGCTGCAGGAAAACATAAAGTAACAGCAGTGGTCAGTGATGGCACTGACGAAACGGAGTATGGCTGGAACCTAAGTGTCGCAGATGTTGGTGAGGAGCTGATTCTTGGATTAAATTGGGACCAGTGGAGCATAATACTTGAGATTCTTGTAATTGCCGGTACCGGTCTTCTTGCCTTTATCGGTTACAGCAAGATAAGGAAGAAAAAGGGCGCTCTTAAGAAATATATGGCAGAAATCGATGAAATCTCTGAGGGAAAGGGCGAGGACCCTGTCGAGTACGAGAATAAACTAAACGAGCTAGATGCTAGAATAAATGATGAATTCAAGCAAGGTAATATTGAAGATCTGCACTTTTTAATGCTTGAAGAGATCATGGTAAGCAAGCGCGGGGAGATTCGAAGGGCTGCAGTTGCCCATAAGTTCGAGGAATTACCTGAGGGAGTGACAAGGGAACTGGATGAAATGCTTGCTGACGGTAGAATATCCAGGGAAGAATACGAGGGTTTTGTCATGACGATATCACAGACCTCATCACTTACAGCTACTCAACGGAAGGAATTATCCAGGATGATTGGTGATTGGGAGGTTGAAGATAAAGGCAATATTCATAATGAAAGGCCGGCTCCTGAGATAAAACCCGAAAAATACGAAATTGACGAAGAAATAGGCGATAAATCTGATGAATCTAGGGAAAAGGAAAATATCGATGACGAGTGAGAAAAAAACTGGGTTATAACAAAAGATAATATATACTTGACATCTATCCTGGTAATATCAAAGATCAAACTGTATAGGGGGGTAATAGAGACCAGTGTAAAATGAGGTGAGTTATATGAGAAAACCGATAGATTTACTCGTAGTGACAACGCTAGTTTTGGGCATATTACAGATAGTCTTACCACTGAACAATTCAACTGTAGAGGCAGGCACACCTGACGATGGAGTTGATGGACTGCAGTATATCGATGGAGACTGGTATGTAAATGGTAGCGAGAGCTATACAAATGAGATAATAGTATTATCAGGTAATCTGACAATTAACTCGGGTGCATCGTTGACCTTAAGAAATGTGACACTGGCCATGAATTGTTCAACAGAAAATGGTACATTCACCATAGATGTGTGGGGCTCTCTTGACATTTCTGATTTGGATGGCGATCCTGCCACTACAAGCGATTACTCAAACATTACAGACAGCCCCTTCGATGTGGATGATAGGTCCTCTTTAGATTTTCGAACCGCGATCAAAGTCTATTCGGGTGCCTCCCTATCAATTGAGAACTCAATAATTCGAGAGATGGGCTATAAAGGAGGAGGTAATAATTTAGGGCTTTTTATTGATACAAACAGTGTAAATATCCAGAATTGTACAATCGAAAATTGTTTGTATGGTTTTTACTCGACTCATGATGATTTCCACACCATAGGTTACAACGAATTCAGATACTGCGACCAATATGGCATCAACTATGCCTACGGTGATTATGTCAAAGTGTACAACAATGTTGTTCACCATAATGATTATGGAATGCATGCATGGGGCCAATATAATACGATTTTTAATAATTATATTCACAATAATTCCAATGTGTTTACCAATCCGCCAACATCGGATAAACATGGATTGTATCTTCGGGTTGACTATTCGGAAATCTACAACAATACTATCGAATACAATGCTGGAACCGGTTGGTGCGAAAATGTAGAAATGATCGATTGTCATTACATTCAATTCCATCATAACAGAATTACTAATGTTAAGTCGGGCAGTTTCTCCTCGTTGTATATCTATGGATCCTCGAATATGGATTTTCATAACAATACAATATCAGATAATGATGATAGTGGACTTCGATTTAGTATGTCGGGAACCTCCAATAACAACAAGTTTGCCAACAACAACATATCGAATAACGATGGATATGGCATTTTCTTACAATATGGTGATGAGGATGATACTTATATTTTCAAGGATAATGTTCTAATCAATAATTCTGTAGGGTTGGAGCTAAGGCAACTCAGATACTATAACTTCGTTAACAACACAATATCCTTATGCAGATATAATGGTGTATACATAAATGATGTAGATGGCGGCGACTACTCTAATTTTTCCAACAACACCATCAATGCCACGAACTATGATTTTTATTTACGTGATACTGTTGGCCCAGGAGATACAGTTCTTGAGGTCCTGAATTGTACATTCGACCCATCAAAGGTGAATATCACCTATGAAGCTTGTGAACTCGTAATTCTAAATTATCTTCATCTCAATGTCACTGATATAAACAGTTGGGTTCCTGGTGCATATATAGTGGTAAAAAACAACACTGATGAAATTGTATTTGAGGGTGAATCTGATGAAGATGGCCAGGTACGATTTATTGTGGTAAATAATCAGACAATAACTAAAACCGAAAACATATCTTATGATCCGTACAATATAACTGCCACCTTGGATGTACACACGGCGTATGGAGAAATCGAGCCTATCATGAATGTCTCCCAAACCGTTAATGTTAACTTTAAAGTTGACCTTCCGCCAGTCCCGCCGGGGGGATTAACTGCCATAAGCAACAAAACAAACGTGGATTTGAATTGGGAACCTTGCGTATCAAGCGATGCTGATCATTATTTGGTTTACAGAAATCAGACAGGATCTGGATGGCTGCTTGTGTACGATTCATCTACATCCCCTGGAAAAGAGCTTTGGACAAATTGGACCGATTTTCACGCAGCATCAGACTGGGCCACATATCGATATTATATCACATGCGTAGATCAGGCACTCCAGGAAAGCCAGCCATCAAATGTTGCCCAATGTGGAGACTGGGTGGTGAATGATACCCTAGAAATATCGGATTTATCAACCCAAATGAATGGTTCGCTCATTATTCTTTCAACAGGTAACCTAACCTTAAAGAGTGTTGAGATTGAATTTAATTGTACCTTTACGGATTTTTATGGTATCAAGGTACAACCAAATGGTAAGTTTTGGATTTTAGATAATGACGACAATCCACTGACAACAGGCGATCGATCTTATATTTTTACGATTAACGAATCATATTATTTTATTATGAATGGGTCAGAATTCGTGATGAAAAACAGCAAGCTAGAAAAGTGCGGCTCTGATGAGGGTTTGGCATACGGTACCTGGGATTTTGAGATTCACGCACCTCAGGTAATGACAGCTGGTGAACCCTGGTTCAGAGGCTTGTATATTTCCGATCCTTCTGCAGATATAACAGTGAAAAATAATGATTTCTCAAATAACTTCGTGTCCATATTGGTAGATGGAACCAGAAATTGTGATATTTCTGGCAATACTTTTTCTTCAAATACTTTTGGAATTTATCTAAATAATTCAGATGACAACATTCTGAGTGATAATACATTCACTGATCATCAGGCATTCCCAATTTACATATTGAACTCGGAAACTAATTCGATTTACGAAAACGATATCATAAATCCGTCGTCCATTCAGGCGGGACTGGTTTTATTTGAGGGTGGCTGTCAGGCCAATAAGATATTCAAGAACAATTTTACAGGTGGAGAATATGGAGTTCATATCTGGGAGGCTGGTAACAATAACAATATCTCCAACAACTATTTCGATGATCTAAAAAGGGGTGTTTCCATCGGTTTCACCATATGGAACACGATATTGGAGAACGACTTCAACAATACTTCGCAATACGATTATTATCTATTTTGGGTTCATTCCTCCATTATTTCGAAAGGCACATCAAATTGGGCGAACGAAGGATATTATTTGGAAAATTCAAATGATAACACGATCTCTGATATTATCATAGAAAATTCTTCATCTTCTGGAATACACCTGGAAAATTGTAACAATGTTCAAATAACAAATATTACCATTAAATCCTGTGGGACAGGTATTCAGGTTAGCGGAGGAAATAACCTTCCATTAACAGATATCACCATAGAAGATTGTACCACCGGGATTTCCTGCACTTCAAATCCAACATTCATAGAGCTCATCAAATCCAGGATTTACTCGGGTACAGTTACAGCCATATCCATAAACACATGCGAAAATTTTATAGTTGACAATTGTTCATTGAATGCAACCAATTATAATTTTAACCTCATAGATGCAGATGTGACTTCATACAACACCACATTTAATCAGCTGAAGATAACGTTGGATCTATCCTCCAGTATTTCATTATGGTGGCTTGTGAATGTTCGGGTCTATAATTGGCTCGGAAATCCCCAACAAAATGCCGAGGTCCAGATAAGGAATATTGCAGGGACATTGATTTTTGAAGGATTCACGGATGTAAATGGATATATTGGATGGATCTGGATGCATGAACGTATACAATTTGCGACTTCTAAGGAATTATACACACCTCACACGTTCCATGCATATTTAGGCAATCACGCTGGTTCAAATGGTCTTCACCTGAACCAGTCTACATTGGTTTCAGTGTGGCTGCAAAATAAGCCTCCCCAGGTGTCCAATGTAATAATAAGTCCTTCATATCCCACAACCACAGATGATCTGAATCTAACATATCAGTATTCAGATGACGAGGGTGACCCCCAAGGCAGTACAAAAATAATTTGGTATATAGATGGAGTCAACATTACCTCCTTCAATAATATGTTAGAAATAAACAGCTCCAATACAAGTAAAGGACAGACATGGTTCTGTGAGGTGATACCACATGACGGCACAACATATGGTATACCTATGACCTCGACACCTGTTTCCATCCAAAATACACCGCCTGTAGTAACTGGGGTAGTCATAAATGAAACAAATCCAACAAGTTCCGATAATCTTCATGTAAACTACACTTTCTATGACATCGATGGCGATAACGAAACCCAGTCTCAATATAAATGGTATGTAAATGATGGCTTTGGATACGTGTACTCTGGTGTGGACTCACTGGAACTTGATTCAAGCCACACAAAAAAAGGAGATCTGTGGAAGTGTATTGTGACCCCCCACGATGGTGATAATCTAGGGGCCTCAGAAGAATCCCCCGAAGTTCTAATTGACAACTCGGCTCCTGGGGTTTCAGATGTTATTATTCTCCCCACCTCTCCCAAGAGCAACGAAACAATTACCGCAAATTATACTTATTTTGACCTTGACAATGATTTAGAGTCAGGAAGTACGATCAGATGGTATAAGAATGGAATAGAGCAATGGAATCTGAACGATAGTGATTCTGTAGACTCCTCGCTGACATTGAAGGGTGAAACATGGTATTATGTCGTCACACCTTCAGATGGTGACGATTTTGGAGATCCGGCAGTATCAGACCCTGTTATTATAGGAAATACACCACCTTCAGTATTCAACATTACTATCTCCCCATTAAATCCCACAACCGAGGATGTGCTTAGGGTGGATTATGAATTCTTTGATAACGATGGTGACAGTGAGAGTTTGGATACAATTGTAAAATGGCTGCGATGGAATGGCTTTGAATTTTTTGATACAGGCTTGCGGGGCAAGAATTTATCATCTGAACATACATTCAAAGGCGAGAATTGGACATGTGAGGTAATACCCAATGATGGTTTTAGTGAGGGACTGGTTAATCGCAGCACCATGAATGTAACAATTGGAAATTCAGCACCAGAGATTCTATCTGCGTATATTACACCAACAAATCCCACGTCAGATTCAAATCTAGAAGTGGATTACGAATATTGGGATGTGGATTTTGATTCGGAGTCTGGGAGCACCATTCGTTGGTATAAAAATGCTGTTGAGCAGTGGAATTTGAATGATAGTACCTCTGTGGATTCTACACTGACATTAAAAGGTGAAACCTGGTATTATATCTACACACCTTCTGACGGTGAGGACTTTGGGACTCCTTTTATGTCAGTATCTATTACCATAGGCAATACCCCGCCATATGTACTTAACATTACAATAAGTCCACAGGATCCCACCACAGAGGATGTCTTAACAGTATCCTACGAATTTTATGACAATGATGGGGATTTGGAGAGTTTAGATACAGTGGTGAAATGGCTAAGATATAGCGGATCTGAATTTTTCGACACAGGCCTTCGAGGTAAGAACTTATCCTCAGAACACACGAATAAGGGCGAGATGTGGACCTGTGAGGTTATACCACATGATGGAATTAGTGAGGGGCTGGCTAATCGTAGCCATATGAATGTGAGCATCAATAACTCGGCTCCAAAGGTTTTAAGTGCTTCAATTACTCCCTCTGATCCCACTGCAGATTCGGATCTTCAGGTAGATTTTCAATTTGTCGATCCTGATAAAGATTCTGATTCAGGGAGCAAAATCAGATGGTATAAAGATGGTATGGAGCAATGGAATCTTAACGATAGTGACATCGTTGATTCATCACTAACTTTAAAAGGTGAGATATGGTATTACATAATCACTCCTTCAGATGGTGAGGACTTTGGGGATCCTTTCATATCTGTTTCTATTACAATAGGAAACACTCTGCCGTATGTTCTCAATATAACAATTGCTCCCTTAAATCCTGATACAGAAGATATCTTAACTGTTTCTTACGAATTCTATGATAATGACGGTGATTCCGAGAGTTTAGATACGGTGATAAAATGGCTTAGATGGAGCGGATCTGAATATTTCGATACAGGCCTACGAGGTAAAAATTTATCCTCTGACCATACTTCAAGAGCAGAGAATTGGACCTGTGAGGTTATTCCCCATGATGGTTTGGATGAGGGAGCAGCTATTCGCAGTGATATGAACGTGACGATAGTCAATTCAAAGCCAGGGGTTTCAGATGCTTATGTAACACCCTCTGAACCTACAGCTGACTCGGATCTTCTAGCTGATTACCAATTCATAGATCC
>CP070751.1:951415-997350 GCA_020348445.1 Thermoplasmata archaeon | reverse complement strand
ATCTCTTTCTTTAATCCCTGCATCTATTAGAAAGTATCATCCTCAATATATTTCCTCACATCGCCCTTCCTCAGACACTTTTTTGTGCCGTGTGAAGGCCGGCAATCCCTCTGATGTCAATTTCCCACCACAATCCGCATCCCCTAATCCCCTCCTCCCCCCTTTCCCAACCCCGAACCACCCTCCCGACTCCCCTGGTTTTCCAATCCCCCACCAAATTCCCCACACTCCTAGCCCCCATCTTGGGTCGATGTTTACTATTTTGCAGCGCCTTATAGTAGATCTAAAACCGCACACATTATAGGACCAGGAATGAGGAAAGGGGAACGCAAAGAACACCTAAGGGAGAGAAGGGTGCACGAGGTCATGGGATTTCTGGATATCCAATGTTTGAGAAAAAAAGCCAAAGTGGACATACGGAAGGGTGTTTGAAAGTGTGCACTATGACTGCAAACTTTATATATAAAGTGTGCATTACTATTTAACATGAAGAAAACAGCAATAAGGGATGTTATCGAGGACCAGGCCGAGGAAAGAGATAGATTCTACAAACACGAGAATCTAATCGAAAGAGAGCAGCTAGATTTCTACAAAGATTACGTTAATAATGACCTTGTAAAGGTCACGACAGGTGTCAGAAGATCTGGTAAAACGGTTTTTACTCATCTTCTTCTACAGAATAAAAGATATGCATCAGTGAATTTCGATGATGAGAGGCTTGCCTTTGCAGAAAAAGAGGATCTGAATAACATACTGGAGGCCCTTTATCAGCATTATGGTGACTTCAAAGAACTCCTTTTGGATGAGGTGCAGAATATTTACGGTTGGGAGCTCTTTGTAAACAGACTGCAAAGAAGTAAAATAAATTTGTTTATCACAGGTAGCAACGCAAACCTGCTCAGCCAGGAGCTTTCCACTCATCTCACAGGCAGAACAGTTCAAATCGAGATGCTGCCATTCTCGTTTGGCGAATTTCTTGTTTGGAAGGGTGTTAAAATTCCAAAGACCACTACTAGAGGCAAAGCTGCGCTCAAACGATATCTTGAGGAGTATATTAAAATCGGTGGCTTTCCGGAAGTCGTTAAGAAACCCACTATAATGAACACATATATATCATCTCTATATTCTTCGATAATATCAAAAGATATCATTCTCAGACATAATCTAAAATATGTAAAAACATTCAAAGAAATGTCCACTACAATAATCTCGAATTTCTCGAATCTAATCAGTTATAACAAGCTTAAAAATACTCATGATATAAAAAGCGTACATACGGCAAAGAATTATGGGGACTATCTTTCCGAAGCCTATCTTGTCCAGCTCGTTGATAAGTACTCATCAAAACCTAAAGAAGTGATGAATTCTCCTAAAAAGGTTTATGTAATAGATTGTGGACTAATAAACACTATATCGCATTCCGTAAGTGAGAACTTTGGACGATTGATGGAAAATATTGTATATCTAGACTTGATGAGAAGAAGATCAATTGATAGGAAACTAAAGATATATTATTGGAGAGATTATCAGAGCAGGGAAATCGATTTTGTACTCCAAAAAGGAAAGAAAATTGACTCTCTTATCCAGGTTACAAAGGCATCAGGTTCCGACGAAGTAGAAAGAAGGGAAATAAAAAGTCTGTTAAAAGGAGCTGAATTATTAAAATGCAAGAATCTGAAGATAATCACTTGGGATTATGAAGATGAAAGTATCATTGATAAAAAGAAGATCGAGTTCATTCCTGTATGGAAATGGTTGTTGGATCTCACTTAGAAATGAAAAAGAAAAAGGGGGATACATGCTCATTAAACATGAGCATTACCCCTCGGAAATCAATGATTTCCTGCGGCTCAGGGGGATTTCTCCCCCAGGAAGTATTGGAATCAATCAGGTCCGAGCTGGGGGCGTCGTCCAGACCAGGAGCGTAAGATAGGGATGCCGCATCCCCACACCCCTCCTCCTCCCCCTTTCCTACCCTCGAACCATCCTCCCGACTCCCCTGGTTTTCTCACCCTCCACCAAATTCCCCACACTCTTAGCCCCATTTTGGGTCGAACCAATCAGCGAATCCCTACCAACCACTTTCGAGGATAGAGCGGAAGGTATTTATCCCGTGAAATTGATAACTTTTTCTGATGAACAATAAGATAGTCGCAATTTGGGTAAGTTTGGCTATGATGTTGGGCTTAATTGTCATTATTATCGAGATTGCACAAGTTGTAGAAGCCCCTACTACTTGGTATGTTGATGATGTACCTGGTTCCGGACCCGGGAATCCCCCCGAGGATTTCACGAGTATTCAGGATGCGATAAATGCGGCTATAGATGGGGATACGATCTTTGTCTACAACGGGACGTACATAGAGAATGTTATTGTGAACAAAATCCTGACCTTGACGGGTGAGAACAAGAACACAACGATTGTGGATGGTGGATGGGCCAATGATGTGATATACGTATCCTCTAACTGGGTGAACATCAGTGGATTCACTGTTACACACAGCGGAGTAAACTGGTACGACGCAGGTATAGATCTTGATTCAGTGGAACAATGCAGAATCACAGACAACATTGCAACAGATAATTCTCGCGGTTTCCTATTATATTACTCAAATAGAAGCACTCTTTTTAGCAACAATGCCGTGGATAATTGGGACTTTGGTTTTTCCATCAGAAACTCGAACAATAATACGATTACTGAGAACAATGCTACAAATAGCGACATAGGATTTTACTTGTTGTACTCAAATGATAATACGGTATTCAAAAACATCGGATGGAATAACGGTGACGGAATCTGTGTATCATATTCGAGAAATAACACGGTCAAACACAACAACATTTCATCCATCTGGGATCGCGGTGTCTATCTTTACTATTCCAATGAAAATCAAGTCACTGGCAATAACCTTTCTCATTGTTATCATGGTATACATCTGGATCTATCTGATTTCAACAATGTTAGGGACAATCTGGTCTCTTTTAGTACTGAAAACGGGATATACCTTGACAATTCCCACAAGAACAATATATCCTCAAACGATGTATCGAACAATAATCCTGGTATTTATCTGGACACTGCACATGATAACGATATTACTGGTAACAATGTTACTGACAATGACTACGGTGTATTTCTTTTTGAATCTTTGAATAACAGCATAGATGAAAATGATTTCATTTCAAATGATGCAGATGGTATTTATCTGGATTCATCATCAAATAATATTATTAATAATAACTATTTTTCACAAAATCCAGATAGCATCACCCTTTTTTCTTCAACCAATAATTCTATAACAAACAATAATGTATCGAATTTTGTAACACGCTCATGGGCTGTTATGCTTGAGGGATCATCATACAACCGTATAAATAACAATAATTTCTCGTCCAATATTAAGGCCATTTCTTTAAGCTCCTCATCAAATAACAACATAACAAACAATAATGTTACAGATAACTGGATTGGCATCGATCTTTACTCTTCATCAAACAATTCAATCACTAATAACAATGCTTATTTGAACGAAGCAGATGGTCTATATCTTTACTTATCATCAAATAATAAAATAATGAACAATAATGTTTATTTGAATGATATTGTAGGTATCGAGGTTATTACATCTACGAATAACACCATATTGGGCAACAACGTATATTCAAATACTGAAAAAGGTATTTATCTTGGTTTTGCATCAAATAACAACAATATTTCAAAAAACAATGTATATTCGAATAAAGAGGATGGCATCTTTCTTATTTCGTCAAACAACACTATAAAAAGCAATAATATCTCTTCAAATGATGGAATGGGTGTCCATCTTGCATATTCAAAGGAGATCATCGTCTCAAACAATACAATGACAAATGATGGGATATTTATTTGGGGCCCTACCGTTGAGCATTGGAACACGCACAATATCGATACTTCAAATACTGTAAACAGCAAGCCAGTTTACTACTTGAAGAACCAAACAGGAGGAATAGTGCCGTTTGGAGCGGGGGAAATCATACTTGCCAACTGCTCAAATGTAAAGATTGAGCAGCAGAATTGCAATTATAGTTCTTGTGGAATTGAACTTGGATTTTCTACGAATAATACCATCATCCAAAATAATGTCTCAAATAATGATTACGGAATATGTCTAGGTTGGTCCAAAGGAAATAATATTAGTAATAATACCGCCTTCTTCAACAATAATGGAATCTTTATCGATGAAGAATCCAATGAAAATAATTTCAAAGAAAATATTGTTTCAAATAATTATTATGGTATCTCGCTCGATGATTCATTTGACAATACAATCTCCGTCAATAATGTTACAAACAACTTCTTTGGGATCGGGATGTCAATACCATCGAACAACCTTATTTATCACAATAATTTTATAAATAATACAGTACAAGCCTATGATTATACAAACAACGCTAACCAATGGGACAACGGGTATCCTTTAGGAGGAAATTACTGGTCGAATTATGTCGGTGTTGACAAATTTAAAGGTCCTAATCAGGATATACCCGGCAGTGATGGTATT
Source organism: Thermoplasmata archaeon (assembly GCA_020348445.1). GTDB lineage: Archaea > Thermoplasmatota > Thermoplasmata. Next base: position 992,809 of record CP070751.1, on the reverse strand, counting down.
GGAGATACAAATTACTCGATTGATTCAGATTCAGTAGATAATTATCCTCTCATGGAACCCTACATCTACCAATCCTTAGAAAATTACACCCTCTTAAAACAAGGATGGAACCTGATCTCAATCCCCTTTATCCAAATTAATCAAAACTTGATAAAAGTCCTTGAGATGATCGATGGCTATTATGATGCAGTCCAATGGTATGATCCAACAGATCCAAACGATCCCTGGAAACACAATAGGGTTGGCAAACCTTACGGAAACGACCTATTTGAGATAAACGAAACCCAGAGCTTCTGGATTCACATCACCCATCCAGGAGACACAATTTTCCTCTATAATGGCACCCAACCATCAGTTATCCAGACTATCCAAATTTACAAAGGCTGGAACATGGTTGGTTACCCCTCCCTAACAAACCACAATAGAACAGAAGGATTGAACAACCTTATCTTCGGCACTCATGTGGATGCAATCCTCACATACAATGCCGCAAAACAAAAATGGATAAAACTAGGTCCTTCAGATTATTTTGAACCTGGAAAAGGATACTATATCCACGCAAAAGAAGAGTGCACCTGGGAAGTTCCATTGTAAGGATTGCCGCATCCCCACACCCATTCTCCTCCCCCCCTTTCCTACCCCCGAAACATCCTCCCGACTCCCCTGGTTTTCTAACATCCCACCAAATTCCCCATACTCCTAGCCCCCATTTTGGGCCCCAAAACCCAAGCCACCTCTCGCAGATGGCAAAAATCCATAAATTCTCAGCCCACCTACCCCATCTGCCTTCCCAAAAAATCCCATTTTCCAGCCTCGTTTAAAACCACAGCCAGTCCTCAAAAAACACCAATCACAACTCACCTTCACAACTCTCACAGTTGGCATGCCAATTACGAGCGCTAACTCCCGCAGATGGCATGCCAAATACGAGAGGTAAACCCTGAATTAGGTGCCAACTGCGAGCGTTAGATGGCATGCCAATTACGAGCGTTAACTCCCTCATATGGTATGCCAAATACGAGTGATGGATGCCAAAAACCATACCCATGATCCAAATACTTACATTCTCCCCCCAAATTAGGATTAATATACCCCAAAAGCCTAATGTTACAAATGTTACAATGGTATGTAACACGTGTAATAATGGTGCTTATTATGACCAGATTGAACGATGATCTTTCGGGTAAACATAAAAATAGAGCAACACTTAAATATAAATTGAATAATAGTACCTCAAATACTAAAAATTCCCATATGGAGGCCTTGATCATGCAAAATCTAAAAGAAAATGTAATAGCCATGATTCAACAGATGCCGGACGATGCCAGTATAGCTGATATTATGGCCGAACTTTATTTTAGACAAAAGGTGGACAAGGGTCTGAAGGAACTAGATGAAGGGAAGGGCATTTCCCATGAGGAGGCCAAGGAGCGATTGAAAAAATGGTTAAGCTGATCTGGTCTCCCAGAGCAGCTGCGGATCTTGAGGAAATATGCAACTACATTGCTCTTGATTCGGAGCATTACGCGCGGCTTTTTGCACAACGAATCGTAACTTTGATCGAAAAGATACCGGGTTTTCCTAAAGCTGGGCGAGTGGTTCCGGAATATCAGCGGGATGATTTAAGGGAAAGAATATTTCAAAATTATCGGATAGTTTACAGAATTAAGGAGGAGGCCATCGAGATAGTCGCCATCGTTCACGGTGCGAGACTTTTACCCGATATCTAATTCTAAATATAGAGCTTACAAATTTTTCCCCGCCCCGAGCAAAGGGCATGGCCTAGAGAAGGGATGGAAGGTAAGGACAACCATATCTTTACCCCTCCGCACTCCCTCTGTATAGTAACAATCTTATTTGGACAGCCACTCAAGAAATGAAAAAGAAAAGGGGGGACTCATGCTCATCAAAGATGAGCACTGCCCCTCGGAAATCTGCGATTTCCTGCGGTTCAGGGGGATTTCTCCCCCAGGAAGTATTGTAATCGATCAGCTCTAAGCAAGGGGTGTAGCCCAGTGCAGGAACGGAAGAAAGAGATACCGCATCCCCTCATCCCATCCTTCCTCCCCCTTTCCTGGCCCGAAACATCCTCCCGACTCCCCTGGTTCTCTCCCATCCCACCAAATTCCCCACACTCCTAGCCCTATCTTTACTATTTCATCATTACCAAAACTATTATTGACTTTAATTTTGGTAATACTAAAGTTAAAGTGCACATTAATTTTAGTAAGGTTTAAATACAATGGATTGTATATCAAAGTTGATGTATGTAAAAAGAGACCTTAAGGAACATTTCAGTTCAGTTTCCGAAAGCTATAATATGATAGCTGTGGTTGGAGCAAGACAGGCAGGCAAAACCACATTTCTCAAGGAACAAATGAAAAAATACGATTCTTCGTACGTGTTGTTCGATGATCCTGATGCAAGGGCATTGTTTGACGAGGATGTCAAAAAATTTGAAATGCAATATATTGAAGGACATGAACTTTCTGTTCTGGACGAGGTACAGCATTGCAGGGACTCGGGATCGAAATTGAAATATCTTGTGGACACCGGACGAAAACTATGGATAACCTCTTCCTCTGAAATATTGATGTCCAAGGAAATATTATTTTATTTGGTTGGACGTGTATCTATTGTCAGATTGTATCCTTTCTCTCATTCAGAATTCATAAAAGCAAAAAAACAAAAAGCTACAACAATCACGATTTCAAAAAGAATGGTTTGGGAACATATGACCTATGGTGGTTACCCGAAAGTTGTGCTGACAAAGGATCCAAACATGAAAAAAATTATTCTGAGAGATCTTTACGAGACAATGATTCTCAAGGATGTAGCAAGAACATTTTCAATTTCCGACATGAATGCTCTTGAACAGCTCTCAAGATATTTGGCAATTAACACGGCCAATCTGATATCTTATGATAACACAACAAAGACTTTAGGCATTACCTTCCCCACACTTAAGAAGTATCTAGATGCAATGGAAAAGAGCTATTTTATTGTGAGGGTAAAACCATATTTCACAAATAAGAACAAAGAACTCACAAAGCAACCAAAGATATATTTCTTAGATTGCGGTTTAAGAAATATAATTATAGATGATTTCCCAGTAAAACCTGATGGAAAAGTATTTGAAAACTATGTATTTTCCGAAGTAATAAAAGCAGGTTATATACCAAAATATTGGAGGACAAAATCAAAAGTGGAAGTTGATTTCGTTTTAGAGCATAAAAAAGATGTAATTCCCATAGAAGTTAAGGTCTCCGAAGGGTCATATTCGATTGACAAGAGTTTACATTCATTTATCAATAATTACAAACCAAAGAAAGCATACATTGTATTTTACGAAGGTAAAAAAGGAACCAAGAAGGTTAATGGCTGTAAGGTTTCCTTTGTTGATATGGCAGGTTTAAATTCGGCTCTAGGCAAAATACGTTAAACAATTTTTTATTTTACCCACTCTGAGGAGGGGGCGTGGCTCGTTTTCGGATTTCGAAGAAATTTGAAAACCTTGAGGATGAACAAAGAGAGACCTCGCAGAGCGGAGAAGCGGAAGGTACGGAGGATATCCTGAAAAAAAACATCCCCTCCTCCTCCTCCCCCCTTTCCTCACCCCAAAACATCCTCCCGACTCCCCTGGTTTTCTAACATCCCACCAAATTCCCCACACTCCTAGCCCCTTTTTGGGCCCAAAACCCAGCCCATCTCACGAATCTGGTAAATTTTTCCTCATTTCCAGCGCACATACCCTGTCTGATCCGCTAAAAATGCAAGTTATGAGAGGTATAAATTGAGGGTAGCCAGTGCTCTGAAATCAATCAATATGCCTCACTCTCTTATCTCACGCAAATGGCATACCAAATTCGTGATATAGAATCAAGAATTCAATGGCCATATTCGTGAGATGAGCCCTAAATTTACCGCCAAATCCGTGAGATGAATGGCATGCCAAATTCGTGAGATGATCCACAAAATCCCCTATATCAACATCGGGAACATTGGGAACGATGGGAACATTGGGAGATAGTGGGACAAAGAATAATTAGTAAAAAAAAAGATCATAAAAAGTACCGAAAAGATAAAATAATGATTTATACATATGTATAAATATGTCCCGAACAAAAGATCGTGTATCTACCGCAGTTTCTCTTCCAATTGGCCTGGCAAATGAGATCGACCAATTGATAGAAGAAAAAGTTTTCAGTTCAAGATCAGAGGCTTTGAGATATGGTGCTAGATTAGCGGTTCTTTTCTACAACAGGGTACATTTCAGGGCTGAGGAATACGGTTACGAGGAAACCAAACGCCGACTAAGACGTGGTAAGCGTGTATCTTGATACAGACTGCATTTTGGCTTTAGTCAAAGAAAAAGACTGGTTAAAGAAGTCAGTGGAGAAAAGGATAAAAAAGGAAAAGAAATTATGCACCTCAGTTCTTTCAGTTGTGGAATCCAGATTGGTTTTGATAAGAGATGAGAATATTGATGTTGCCTTACGGGTTGAAGATATACTAAAGAATTTGAAGATAAAATTACTCCCGTTAGATGAAAGAATCTTAAAGGAATCTAATAAAATGATGAAACAATTCGATTTCCTTGGAACTTTTGATTCACTTCATATCGCAACCGCAAAGCTCCATGGTGAAAAGATATTGTCCACAGATCATATATTTGAAATGATACCTGATCTTTTAGCGGAAGATCCAAGAAATGTTTAACTAACAATTAACTCTTTTATAATCCTCATCCCTTTTAGAGTACAATCTCCTCCCACCCACGAATCCCCAATCCCCTCGATCTCATAGCAAGCTTGAAAACCCCCCTAATCCCCTCCTCCTCCCCCCTTTCCTGATCCCGAACCATCCTCCCGACTCCCCTGGTCTTCTCACCTCCCACCAAATTCCCCACACTCCTAGCCCCATTTTGCGTCGATGATCCCTATTCAATCATCTCAAGAACCTCTCCCATGACCTTCTCACACCTTATTACGGCACGCTTCAAAACATCATCGGAAAGTGAAAACACTCCCTTGATCATGTTATCATGATCCTGGGACCCAACCAATTCCAAAAGCTCATTCAGATTGTCCATAATACTATCCCTTGGGCAGTCCTTTAAATGCCTAATAATCATATCAGCATTCGGTTTCTCATAACAGAGCATAATAATATCCCGTTTGTCTGCCATTCTCATGGAGTTCACCTTAAGAGCAATCAACATCTCTTTCTTTGGGACTCGAACTGTAACCTTAGCTTCGGGATGCCAGCCACGAATCTCCCGGGCTTTTGAATGTTTAAACAAATACTGAAATGAATATGAATAATTTGTTTGTCTGGCCATAACCGAGTTTATCAATAAATCCACGGATACGGGTAGCTTCTCTTCTTTTATGTATTTTTCATATTTCCCACCATAAATATCATCAAAATCCGATTTTTCCTTTTTAAAAACAAAATCCTGGTTTTTAATAAGGTTCATGAAGAATTTCAATTCCTCTTCTGGAATTACTATATCAAGATCTACAGATAATCTCGGAAATTCGTAGGCAGAAACAGCAAAACCTCCTATAACAACGAACTTTCTTTTGGATGGAATACTTCTCAGAAAATCAAAACATGTTCTTTCCCTTGTAAAGATTCTCTCTTTCAAATTCTCACCTTAATGTACATGCTCGTAACTTTGAAACAAGTTCAAGCTATATCTCTCATCCAAATATTCCAATGCAGGTCGAAATGACAATTCATTTGCAATGCAGAAATCGATTACCTCTTTTAACGGAATCACGAAAATCCCATCTTTCGATTCTATTTTCAAATCCCTTACTGGATGTAAGATATAAGTTATTCCGAATAAAGTTCTATTCTCGTTTTCCAATGCAAACTCGGCATCTTTCTTCATGAAGAATTCTTTCCAAAATCTTAAGTCCTTTCTAAAGATCTTTATGTGAATAGGCTTGTATCCCCTTGTGAATCCAGTCCAATAATAGCCATCGGTCCATATACCCACTGCATCGTTTGCACAGTATGCATATCTTCTTTTCGCATCCATTAAAATATGTTCTTGTTTCAAGCTATCCATAACAATCTGATGTACGAATTCTTTCGGTGGTGTGACCTTATATTTGCCCCTAGCTACCCGCTTGATGAAATCAGATCGAATCAAATCAAAAATAATCTTTGCATGCTGAGGACTGGGAAAAGTCGCCTTGAATTCATCTATTGTGAATTCCCGAATTCCAAAGGCTTCATATAACCAGCCATACATTTTTGTATATTTATTCATAATTACCATTATGGTAATTATCATTTAAATAACTTTCCCTTTAATCCTAGTAAAATCCATCAAGCCGAAACCTATTTGTTTAAATTGTTAATTCTCTCAGTCTTCTATATACCCCCCTCATCACCCTCGATCTCAAAATATACCAAACCCACCCATCCAATCCCCTCCTCCCCCCTTTCCTACCCCCAAAACATCCACCCCACTCCCTCTAACACCCAACACCCCCACCGTCTCCCCTCTGGTGTTTCTATCACCCCCACCACATCCCTCTCCTCTCCATCTCACAATAAGTCAAGAGGGCCCTTCTGAGGTTTTTCTTTGTCTACCGCCTCACTCGCCACCAGCCCTACCGCCGTAATTCAAATGGTTGAACTCGAGAAGGACTCCCAAAACCGAGTGGTGACAGCTGGAAATAGGATTCCCAATTCAAATACTTTCATCCACCCCCAGGACCGTGAGTAATATAGATAAATAACCTAATCTCGTCCATTAAGATACCAGTTCTTTTCGAAAGATCGAAAATAATAGGGTCAAAATATATGTAAAATAAAGTGTGGGAGGGGGAATTATCCTTCTTAAAAAACATCCTTTTCCACCACCCCGGGGATTGTAATCTTACTATATTGTCCACGTCTGGTCAACCGAAGAATGCATCCAGTAGCCCTGGGTGGGATTCATGAGGTCAGCAGGTTCAAGAAGTATATCCTTACCAGCAGACGAATCGTAACCAAACACCGTAACAGGACCTGCAAGGCCGTTGACAGCATCCACCTGCGAAAGAGGTTGGTTCAATGGAAAGCCAACAAGATTCCAGCCCTTATCAAGCTCGATTTGGGAATTTACATTAACCTCTCCACAAGTTACAAGATAATCATCGGTCTCCATGAGGATGTAGTAACCTCTTTTATAGTCAATGTTTACAAGGTCATTGAGCTGGGAAGGCTTGGAGCTGTGCCAGTGTTCCCATTCACCGGAAAGGTATCCCTGCAGGGCGGAATATTTACCGTCAATAGAAGCGAGAATATCAGTTCTTAGGTTACTTGCAGTGATTACCGGAACAGAAAAAACATTCCAACCTGAATTCAGATGCGTTACCCACTTTGTTACTTGCTTCCCTTTCTGACTTTCATTACCAGAACTCTCTCTGGTGTGAACATTGTAAAAATAGGAATTGATATCCCCAACTCCGGAACCCGAATCAATGTAGGAATACGAAGTTGAACCATTTGCAGATACATTGGCAATCTCCAGGTAAGGTCCTGCAGGATCAAGTGATCTGTAAATGACATACTCCGAAATAGAACCATCATCACTTGATGCGTCCCATGTCAATTGCAGATCGGAAAAGACACCCATGGGAACCAATTTAACCTGAACATTTTGTGGAGGCTCAGGCCCGCGGCTCAGAGCCGCAGTTGTGGTCTGTCCCAACACGTCACTGACCTCAATTACCAGATCATCGGTCTCATTTACAAACCGGAACTGAAACCAATAGTCCCGAGGCTGATTCTCTGAATAGGTTCTTGGGATGATTGTCATCTCCACCCCCTTGATGAGCATCGTGTCATTATCAAGATCATCGGGCTCTTCCGTGGCGTGGTTGAGCTCAACAAAATTAAGGTGGATATCCACTCCTTCCCCGGAGATATCCAGCTGGACAAAGTCAAGCTCCTGGTTACCCACACTCACATTCACGTGAAGCGTATCATCCTGCCAATTTACCTCCAGTTGAGGGGGCCCAAGGTCCGTGTAGGGGAGAAAGCTCAGGGGGTGGCTGCAGTCCCGCAGATTGACCCCTTCTTCCCGGATCCCAAAGTGAAGGTGAGCAAAGCCAGAAGGGCTACTTCCGGTCTCTCCAAGCACATCTCCTGCCTCCACCACTTGATCTTCTACCACATGGACGACAGAGAGATGCTGGTAGTTGGCATAGAACGTGGTGCCGTTGTATTCGTGCCGTACCTGCACCACCGGTTGGGAATAGAACGGGTAGTCACCCGCCAGCCTTATCTGCCCCGGCATGATAGCCACCACCGGTGTTCCCTCGGGGGTTGGAAGATCGATCGCCCTATGGAAATCGTAACCTACCCCGGTCTGGATCCGCGGCCCGAAGGGACTTCGCATCTCGTCGGGGGTGGTGGAATTCGATAGGGGCCAACGGCTCTGAAGTTCCTCTGCGAGACTGCCGGGGGTGCCCTCAGTAAAATTGAATTCCGTGACCACTGCCTCCATCTCCAGACCATCTGCAGGGTCAAGTCCCCCCATGAGCCAGAAGTTGATGTGGACACGCTCAGTGCTCTCAGTGGGAATATCGGGACCTGTATAGTTCCAGATCTGAATCACATCCCCGGGAGTTGGCGGAGAATAGTGTTGACCATTCCAACTTTGGTATTTTATCTCATTCGCCTGCCAGTCGAACCTATGGGTGGAATAGTTACCTGTAAGATTTGCGTGAAAGGCATGGACATTCCCCTCGGTCTGCCAGGGCTGGCATGCATATCCCAGATTCGTTCCCGTCTCCCAGCCCCATCTCGAGAACTCGATGTCGATTTCATTGTTGTCATCAAGATATGTGAACAGACCAAGAACGGCGTTCACATCCATGTAATCGTATCTGCCGTTGGTCATAAAGGTATACTGACCGTATCCGTAGGATTCCTGTGAATACACCTCTGCCATGTACCAGTTGCCGTTGCGATACGTAATGTTCAGATGCAGCTGGCCGGAAGGGTCAAGCCAGATGTTCTCTGGACTGCAGGAGAAGTAGTTGGGACCGGGGCCAACAAGGGCTTCATTGGTATCCCTCACATACCAGGTGATCCCGGAAAAAGTAAGTTTGTCAAGACCGATTGCAAAGGGGGAATCACTGTAATCGAATATCAAAGGGTCGGACGAACTCGTGATCTTCACAGTGTAATCCACATCGGGAGGAAGACTCGAGGAAAGACCCCAGGAATAGCTCCCGTCATTGGGGGTTCCAGAGACAATGGGGCTGTGGTAGATACTGTTCTTGTAGAGATCAATATCAACGTTGGCTCCCGGACTTCCTGTGGTGCTCCAGGTAATTGTCCTTGTTCTTGCGCGCTGGTACGCCTCTCCGTCGTTGGGAAGGTTTACGGTGATGGATCCTGCTGACTGCACTGGAATAGGTAAAATAACAATTAAAAAGAAGAATGCGAGTATGAAGACTTTCAATCCATTGCTCATCAGACATACCCCAGATGCAAAAGACGCAAAAACAGAATGATGCTATCAGGAGCACTTCCTATGGTTGGACAGTACATTATAAAGGAAGCTACCATGATTCTCTTCTGAATAACGCCCTTTACAGTAATATATAATATCCAGAAATTCGATTATATAAGTTTTTAAACGGTTATCAATAATAAAAATCAGAGTAGAGAGAGTCAATACTTTCATCTTCCCCCCAGACCCGAATTAATATACCCAGATCGCATAACTTTATCTATATTAAAGAGAAATAATATCGAGAAATCGATGTATACATCGAAATATCGAAAAGAATATATACTACAAGAAAGCTTTATCAGTACTATGCTTGAAAAGATTCTCGGCTCCAAGTCAAAGATCAGGATTCTTCGAAGTTTGTTAAGAAATCCGAAAAGAAGTTATTCAATGGAAGATATTGTGAAAGACACTGGGATGTCATACGGGACAGTGCACCCTGCAATGCAGAGTCTTGTGGATAGCCGAATAGTAGTGGCCCAAAAGATAGGGCGATCCATAGCGTACAAGGTAAACCAGATCCATATTCTGTTCACTGATATCAGGGCCCTTTTTAAATCCGAATCTTCCGCATTCAAGCAAAAAACCATTGAATTTGCAGATTTAGTGGAAAAAAAGGGTATAGAAAATATCATTCTGTTTGGTTCTGTAGCAAGAGAGGAAGTGATTGAAGCCGGGGATATTGATCTTCTTTTCATTTACACAGATTCGACTGTGCAGCAAAAAATCAAGAAACATATCATGGATTTCCTTGAAAAATATGATATTGTGATTTCCCCTGTGTTCCTATCCAAAAAGGAAACTAAAAAAAGGATTAAGGATCTGGATGATTTCATCTTTAGAATAATGAACGAAGGTATAATCCTATATGGTGATAAGACATGGTTAAAGAAGTAAGGAAAAAGGAAGCGTTCCAATACCTGAATCAGGCTGAGGAATTTCTGGCTTCTGCAAGCCAGAATCTAAATGAAAAGAGATTCAATGCAGCTGGCTTTTCAGCTATTCAATCCATGATCAATGCCAATGACGCCCTTACAATATATCATCTCGAAAGACGGGCATCAAAGGATCACAGAGAGGCAATAAAGATGCATGTTGATGTGGTTAAGATAATTAATGATGGATCCCAGAGGAGTAGATTCAAGGAAGCTATGGATAAAAGAGCATACGTTGGATACCTTGGTACACCGATCTCAAAAAAAGATGCAGAGTATCTTCTTAGATCTGCAAAATTGTTTCTTATCTGGGTCAGAAAATATGTGAAATAATTAAACAACAAAAAGCAAATAATAGGTTATACGAAGTAAATGATGAATAATTAAGTAAGTATTTTACCCCTTGCTGCTTCTCCCGCATCCCCCATCTCCTTCTCCTCCCCCCTTTCCCATCCTCGAAACATCCTCCCTACTCCCCTGGTTTTCTAACATCCCACCAAATTCCCCACACTCCTACCCCCTATCTTGAGTCTTGTTAAAGGAAATCTAATACCACCCATATTATTAGACCTCGATGAAGGAAAGGGGAATGCAAAGAACACCTAAGTGAGAGAAGGGTGTGCGAGGGCATGGAATTTGGGGATATCCTGAGCTTTGTAATCCAAAAGTTGAGCCCATCAAGAATTACTGGAATTCAGAATTTTCATCAACTGTAATCAATGAATTCCTTCTTTCGTGCCTTCTTTAGTTTGCCCTTTGGAATTATTTCCACTTCTATATCCTCTTTCTCGGCATTAACGAAATACCTCAACCTCATGCCCGCTCTTTCCGACTCGATTATTCCGAGTTTGAGCAATTCTTTTAAATGGTAATTAACTGTAGGGGAGCTTACACCCAGAAGGGAAGCTATATCTTTTTGGGATATTCCAGGTGTTTCCTTTATTTTTTCAATAATGATTAGTTGACTTTTCTTCAAAGAATTTTCACTTGACGGTATCCGCATTCCAGCCGGATAAAAGCACCTGTATATTCCCTCCCTTGCGGACTTTATAATTCCCTCCTTTTCCAAAATGTGGATATGATGGGAAAATGTTCCGTCCGACAAATCCAGGGCTTTTTTTATGGAATTGTAATGATCCCCTGGGTTGGCCAATATATAGCCGTATATCTTCCCTCTTGTAAAATGATCGAGAATCTCCTTTTTTTTCAGCCTTGTATAAAGAGGCACAAGGAAGCCGAAAAATCTGTACCTTCCCGCTTCTGTACCAAAGAATATTGTAAAAATCGATAAGATCCCTGCAGCTGCAATTGCTAATAAGAATGTATTCCAATGGCTGCTCTCCTCGTTGGAAGGCTTATTTTCATCAGAAAGCCCCCCGCCCGATTCTACAACCTCAACCGTGATAATATCCACAAATGTTGCATCTTCATTATCTGTAACTGTTAAGGTTACCGAGTAATTCCCGGGAAAATCATAGACATGGGATATGTTTACTCCACTCTTAAAATTCCCATCACCTAAATCCCAATGATATGATATTATGAAACCATCAGGATCGTACGATAAATGACCGTAAAACCACGCCTCCTCTCCAACATTAATCCTTTGAATATCAGGTTTTGCATGGGGGATAGGCGGTTCATTCTCAGGTTCCGAGACTATAACGGTTACAATATCAGTATTTATCGCATCAAAATTATCTTTTACTGTTAAAATAATGGTGTAATTCCCTGGTATATTATAGGTATACGATACATTCATTCCAGAACCTGAGTTTCCATCTCCAAATTCCCAAACATAGGATGCAATGAAGCCGTCAGGATCGTAGGATAAGTGCCCATAGAACCTCACGGATTCACCGATATCGAATATTTCACCGTCTGAATTCACAATCGCAATGGGTAATTGATTTTGTGGTTCCTGGGTAATGGATATGTCAATTTCTTTCTTTTCAACAAATACACTGGCATTATCGTACAAAGATGCCCTCACAAGATATTCGCCTACCTCAGTTAAGTTAAAATCGAAATAGGAAATCTCTGACACTGCAACGTCCGATAGAAATATTTCTCGTACATCATTATAAACCAAGACCATAGCGTCATTAAAAACCTCAAAAATCAAGGTCCCCTCCCAGACAGGAGGTCCATTGCCGTAATCCCTCTTGATTATGACAGTTGTATTGATTGTCTCGGTCACATTATACTCCTGCTTTTCTGTGGTAAGAGAATCGATCCATACAGTGGTATTTTCTTGTGGAAGTTCAAGAACCGTTACATTTACGTAATCCTGGTCTTTTGCACCCAAATCGTCTGTTACTGTAAGGATTACAGTATAATTTCCAGGATTGTTATATACATGAGTTGTATTTGATTCACTGCTATAAGTTCCGTCCTGAAAATCCCAAAAGTAAGATTCAATGTTGCCATCCGGATCATAAGAGTCATTACCACTGAACCATGCTTCCTCTCCAGCATATATTGTTTGATTATCGGGCAGTGCAATTGCAATAGGAGATTGATTTGCACAAACCAGCATGGCTGAACCTAAAACCAGCATGCCTATCATTACCGTACAGGCAAAAAAGCGACTAGTGAGTGTCATTTTCTATCGCATCCCTAATCATCCAATTTATTAATTGTCATGATAAATAAATATGAGTGATATATAACAATTATAAAAAATACATATAAATAAATTTTGGCACGTTCATCAAAAAGTATTTAAAGCTTTTGATGCAATCATATTCCAATTTCGTCCTTATTTATTCTATTTCGAATAACTAAAATCCTCGGTGATATTTTCAATACAAGTAATTAATAATCATAAATTAAGATAATATTTTACTTCTGTCATTATTAAATTAATATAAAACAATGACCCCCAACTCCCTTATAGAGGAAAAACTTTCTAATCAGATAGCCCTGATTACGCGAGGAAGGATCAGGAAATCGGGGGTCATTAATCCAACTATTATGATTTCTTTTTTTTATTTTGGGAATCCTTGAAGTAGCGAATTGTAACCAATGCCGATAGGGCCATTATCGTAATCGCGCCAACAGCCATCAGGGCAATCAGCCAACTGCTACCTTCTTGGAAAACTCCGGTTTTATCTGCGGTAGAAAGGCCCATTCCATTATCATCATGAGGTACTGTACCATCCCCACCGGGAGGCACGGTCCCATTTCCACCGGACGGATCGTCGCAAACAGTTATGAAGACCTCCTTTATGTCAACCTGATTGTCTTCAAAGTCAAACAATGTCGCTCTTACCAAATAATCACCTGGCTCGGTTAGCGTATACTCGAAAATGTGGGTTTCTGTCATTCCACCACTTGGAAGATATACCTGTCTATCATCTGAAAAGACAATGACCATGGCACAATCGAAAACCTCTAAAACCAAAGTGCCTTCCCAGACATAGGTTAACATATCAAGGCCTCTTTTCACTACAACTGTTGTTTCGATTATCTCGTCTGGATTATACTCCTGTTTATCGGTGTTGAGGGATTCGATCCAGACCCTCCTGATTCCATTATTGGGAGGTTTGGTCCCATTTCCACCAGAATTATCATCGCCAACAGTTATGCAGATCTCCATTATGTCAACCTGATTGTCCTCAAAGTCAAAGAGTGTCGCTCTCACCAAATAATCCCCTAGCTCGGTTAGCGAGTACTGGAAATTGTGAGTTTCTGTCATTCCGCCACTTGGAAGATATACCGGTCTATCATCTGAAAAGACAATGATCATGGCATCGTCGAAAACCTCCAAAACCAGGGTGCCTTCCCAGACATAGGTTAAAATATCGTCACCTCTTTTGACTACAACTGTTGTATCGACTACCTCGTCTACATTATATTCCTGTTTATCGGTTGTAAGGGATTCGATCCAGACCATCCTGATTCCATTATTGGGAGGTTTGGTCCCATTTCCACCGGAATTGTCATCGCCAACAGTTATGCAAATCTCCTTTGTGTCCATTAGTTCACCATTAAAATCGAACAATGTGGCTCTCACAAGGTAATCACCCAACTGAAATAATGTATATTCAAAATCATGAGTTTCTGTCGTTCCGCCACTTGGAAGATATACCTGCCGATCGTCTGTAAAGGCAAGGATCATGGTATCGTCGAAAACCTCCAAAACAAGAGTGCCCTCCCAGACATAGGTTAGAATATCGTTGCCTCTTTGAACTATCACCTGTGTATAAACCGTCTCGTTTACTTCATATTCCCCTTTATCTGTTGTGAGGGATTCGATCCACACTGTAATATTATTTGTAGGAGGTGCTTCGTCCACCACATTCACTGTAACAGAATCTGTATCCTCGTTACCACAATCGTCTATGACTGTCAGGATTACAGTGAAATTTCCGGGAGCATTAAAGGTATATGATATGTTCTCCCCTGGGTAACAAAGACCGTCCCCGAACACCCAATAGTACGAGACTATGTAACCATCGGGATCGTAGGAACCGCTCCCCGAGAACCGGGCCTCTTCACCGGCCTTGACTGTCTGATGATCGGGATCCGCATCAGCAACAGGTGGTTGATCTGCTACCACAAGCATCCCCGAACCCAATACCAACATAACCAACATAATCGTGCAGATTATGAAGGGTTTCATATATCTCTTTTTTTTCTCCATCATCTGAATCACCTACATGTTTTTCAAATATGGAAAATACTATGTAAAAAAGTTTATAAATAAAGATTGGCTCGCTTCTCTAAAAGCTTTTAAACGTTTCGGTTAAGATATATTTTACATCATATCATAAAAAAAATTCACGAAATTTTAGAGCCTTCCCGGTACCCTGAGGTAATAGATAAAATTAAATCCATTTGGAACTAACTAGAGTATAAAAAGACAGTTATGTAGAATAAAGAGTAAGGATATCAAATCCCCAAAACCCTTCACCTCTCACAAGCGGTATGCCAAGTCCGAGTGGCGGCTCCCAAAAACCCCACACACTATTGGATCTCGAACAAGACAAGAACTATGCACAAATCGCTTAGGCGTGAGGCTTACGTTTCGAAGACTTGCGGACGTCCTTGAGCTTAAGAAGAGGATACGAGTTCTTCATTAGCTGAAGCTGTGCCTTCCGTAAATGCTCTCCAAAGGTGGAGCGGGAAATCTCTTCCTTCAGTGCAACATGATCCATTTTATTTCGAGCAGGGATATCAAAAAGGCCGTTTTCGTATGCGACAACAAGGGCGTGAATCTGGCGGTCTGTCAGACCTTCAAAGAAATGTACGGGTACCACCCCAATGTCCCGTATCACGTCGAGCTGAACTCGAGAACGTTTAGACAGTATCTTGACCTTTCCAGTTTTCTTGATCTCTGTAATGAGTTTGCGCATGGAATCATTGTCGGATGAGATTACACGGTGAGTCTCCCAGCCACCTCGATATGTCACAGGTGGAACGATCCAGCAACCATATTCATCAGCAATTGCAGCGACGGAACCCGTCTCTGAACAAGTACAATCTTTGATCATCGTTAAGGCAGATTGGTCATCGCTGAATATCTCATGTGCACCAAGGTATTCATGTGCGGCTTGCACGATCTCCATGAGATGTGATGGGTCGGAAGCGGTAATCTGTAGAACCTCATTGGACCGATTACACCAAAGGGAAATCTCTGCTTCTGGGAAGACTTTGGAGAAGTCACAAAAAGGACACAAATGTTGCACAAGAATTCGGGTATCTATGAAATGCATGAAACTCAATCTGAGGGATTATATATAATGATTTTCCCACCGAGGGGCGGTTTGCTACTGGGCCAGCACTTTGGCGATATTACTATTTGCCTGCATTCAAGAGCCTCCGTGGGGCGGTAGAATTAACATAATCTCTTGGTGCATTATATCTTTTGAATGATGTCATCGACATATTTGTGCAAAAAGGACAGACCTACTTGGAAGCAGAAAGTTGCAAAGCGAAAGGAAGTACCATATTTCATAGTCCCTGCGGATGCCCCCAGATTCATTCAGATGATAGGATTGGAAACAACGATCCTTACTGGGTTGCATGGTGAGAGGATGATGATGGTACTCAATGACACATTACCGGGTCATACCGTGCCATTGCACTCTCATCCACATGAACAAGTTGGATTTGTATACTCTGGCAAAGCGAAACTGCGCATTGGGGACGAGGAACGAATTGTTCAAAAGGGGGATTTCTACCGTATTCCAGGGAATGTTCCGCATGGTGACACCTGCATTGGTGATAAGTCCTTCATAATGCTAGATATCTTCTATCCAGTGCGAGAGGATTTTATCGAGAAGCTCAAGCTGTTCTCAAATGAAGAAAACAAAAAGGAGGAATAGAAATGTCAAAAGAAAATTTCTTTCCAGAAATAATTACAAGCTTACCCGAAGCAGATATACCTATTGAGGGACTTCGAGCACACCTTTTTCAAGGCGGAAATCGGCAAATTCTCTTTATGAGCTTTGAAAATGATATTGAGATTCCTGTGCATTCTCATGAGGCACAATGGGGTGTCATATTAGATGGAGAACTCGAATTGAATATTAATGGTGTGAAGAATAATTATTCAAAAGGAGATACTTACTTTATCCCCAAAGGTGTAAAGCACAGTGCAAAAATAAAAAAGGGTTACAAGGATTTAACATTGTTTAATCAAAAGGACAGATACAAATCAAAGTAGATTTATTCAATTATATGGGTTAAGAAACAATGAACATTAAGGAGGTTTAAAATGATAGTAAAAAAGGAAGATGCTAAAAAAGGGAGATTCTTAGGGATTTCATTCGATGTGCTTAGTGTAGGCGAGAAATCGATGGTCACAAAAATGAACTACAAAGCGGGCGATCATGTGTCTTTTCACAGCCATCCGCATGAACAAAGCGGATATGTGATTTCTGGAAAGATACAGATGAAGTTCGACGAGTATAACGAAATCCTCCAGGCAGGAGATAGTTATTCAATACCTGGAGGAACAGAACATAGTATAAATGCGCTGGAAGACTCGAAGGAGGTAACCTTTTTTTCTCCACCTAGGGAAGATTATTTATAAGAAGATGAATAAATTGAACTCCGAGAGGGTTAAAGAAAGTAGGGGGAAAATGAAACGAGGCAAAGGTGATGGTATCGGGATACATACCTTGAAGAGAAACTAGTTGAAGGTTATCCCCTTTTTGGGCCTACATAAACCGCCCCCACCTCCCAGAGTTGGCATACCAAATCCGAGTGCACCTGGGAAGTTCCATTGTAAAGGGACGCCGCATCCCCTCCTCCTCCCCCCTTTCCCACCCCCAAAACATCCTCCCGACTCCCCTGGTTTTCTCGATCCACCACCAAATTCCCCACACTCCTAGCCCCCATCTTACTTCCTATCTCTATAAAAATGGAAGTCAGGAGGATAAAATGACCTTTAGAAACGGGATTAGGAGGATGACACCTTTTTTGATTATTACAAATGAAAAGAGTATACAAACATTGTTATATGAAATGGTTATATATTAATTGGTTTAGATGGATAGAATTAAAGAAATACGTACGGGAATATTTAAAAGAGTAATGATAATCTCGATAGCATTGTTGTTTATATTACATTTTAACATTGAAAGGACTGCTGTACCTCCTATCGAGGAAGAGGTAACAACTCCTTCAGAGGACTCCAGTTACGGTAGGACTGGGACTAGGGGGGATAACGGGACAGCCGAGGGTAATTTTACACCACTTAGAAGTCATATAAGAACCTTCATAAATGGAGGGAGTTCAGATGAATTTTTGGGCCAACATTTTGATGTTATTATAGATTTCGGAATGGGTAGAGTGGGGGAGCATCAGAAGCCAAATAATATCAATCTGCTCTATGATTATTTTGGAACCATGGTTGCGGGGGCTTCTAATCAAAAATATCAGGCTCTCCTCGACTATTGCGATTTGCATAATTTGACTTCTAATGAACTAGAGGATATGTTCCTTCATGCAAAAGAGGATGTCAATTATACCTTGGGGGAACCACTGGAGCTGGATCCAAAGGTTACCAAGCTGGTTCCTGGGTGGGACCCAGTGAATGACCTAAATGGCGATTATCACGTCAACGATACCGAGTTTGCCAGCCGTGCAAATCCCAATGCAAGTGCAAGATACAAGAATGAATCAAGAATTCCAATATATTATTGGGGTCCACCAACAGATTATGTGATGAATATCGGTAATGATGATTACCTGGATTTCATTGTTAATTATTATGCTCCTAAAATACTGGAAGAGAATGAGGGATATGATGGTCTTTTTCTCGATACACTGCGTACTACGCCAGCAGTTCAAGGCGATACAGAAGTTCTCGAATACCCTGTTGTGAGCAACTATACTGCAGACATAAAGACTCTTCTTTCAGATCTAAAGAGCTCCTTGCCAAATGGAACGATCATAGTGGGAAACGGTTGGTACTCGGATCCGATAATAATATCAGGTAGTGAATATGAAAACTGGGCAAGAATTACCACATCAATTGACCCTGCAAAACTGGATACGATAATTGATAGGGATGAAAAAGGGAATATACAGTTGATTCAATACAATCCGATTTATGATGAGATCGCCAATCCCAACAGACCTGATTATTATATTGAAGGTGTAACTCTTGAGAGGGATCAACTCTACAGTCTTGCCCTTTATTATCTTGTTCATGGTAACCATACCTATTACGGCTATGGAGTTCATGGTGGTTACAGTTTGGATGAGGAGAAATGGTTTGACGCCATAAACTACGATATCGGCCAGCCCTTGGGCTCATACTACATTTTCGATGATAGCTCTGGTTACACCAAGGAAACCAACAACATCCTTATCAACGGGGACTTTGACATAGATGATGATTCCGATGGAAATCCGGATTATTGGGTGGCAGCAGAACCTGTGGAATTGGATCCTGATATAAAATATGAAGGTAACTACTCAGTGAAAATCCAATCGGATACAGAGATCAATAATATTAATTGGCAATCTGTTTCATTAGAACCATATGCGACCTACACACTCAGCGGACGAATAAAAACAGAGAATGTAACGGGCCAAGGTGCTCAGATATATATTTATGAGTTTAGTGATTTGCAGGAAAGCGATTCCTGGATAGTGGTTAAGGACACCACTGATTGGACGTTCTACAGCATGACCTTTACTACCGGTTCAGACACGGAAGGTAATATAAAATATAGAATTAAAGATGGTACCGGCACGGCATGGTTCGATGATTTTCATCTGACCACTGGCAGTTATGATAAGTATACAGTATTTTCCCGAGATTTTCAAAATGCCACGGTTCTGCTTAGAAATCCATTTAATGCCGGTGATAATACAACTATCGCTTATGATCTCGACGGAAATTACAGTCTGTTAAATGCAGATGGAATCCTTGGCACACCTGCTGAGACGATAGAATTAATGGGTGGGCAAGGAGTAATTTTAATAAGGGAAAGCACACTTGGTAACTACACTATTCTAAAGCAGGGCTGGAACCTGATTTCTGTACCAATGATCCAAACAGAGCAGGATTTACCTAATGTTCTTGACTCCATTGACGGATTGTATGATGCGGTCCAATGGCATGATAGTAAGGATTCAAATGATCCATGGAAGCACCATAAAGTAAGTAAACCCTACGGAAACGATTTGTTCGAGCTAAACGAAACACAGGGCTTCTGGATTCACATCACTCGACCAGGAGACACGATTTTCATATACAATGGCACCCAACTAACCCAAAACCAGACCATCACTCTCCACCCAGGATGGAACATGGTAGGCTACCCATCTCTCAGAAACCACAACAGAACAGAAGGCTTGAACAATATCATCTTTGGGACTCATGTGGATTCCATCCTAACTTACAACGCTGCAGAACCAAAGTACAAAAAGCTAGGGCCCTCAGATTATTTTGAACCCGGAAAAGGATATTACATCCACGCCAAATCCGAGTGCACCTGGGAAGTTCCGTTGTAAGGGCATGCCAAATCCGAGAGGTGGCTCCCAAATCCACCCACAGTATTGGACCTCAAATAGTGGTAAAATGATAAATCAGATATGGCATTAAAAAAGGTTCAATCATTCAGAATTATCCTCGAATACAGAAATTATCTTCTTCTTGTAGGAGGAGAATGCATCCCTGCCTTTTTTGGTGATCTTCAATGTCGTATGAGGTCTTCTTCCCCGAAATTTCTTTTCAATATTCAAGTAACCTGCCTTTTCCAGCTTTGTCAGGTGTGCCGAGAGGTTTCCAGAGGAAAGACCTGTTTGCTTTTTCAATACGAGATAATCTGCACTGTCCATATTATAGATCTTTGACATTATCTTCAATCTGGCAGGCTCATGCAGTAGTTTGTCAATTTCAATTACTGCTTCATGGTTCTTTCGCCTTTTTGTTTTTGAAACCAATATGATTTCCTCCTAATTGTGGAACAATCTGCGTATGACATCGAACCGTAAATGTACCCTAAATCTAGAATGCGATTTCCAAATACATAAGATGCAAGGGCTTTTCAATATCGACTCCAATCAGGGAATCTGTACCATTTACGGGTATTTCAGTTTTTTTCCTATTTCATTTTCCAGTAGGTACATGGCTTAACATATACATCATATACTTTCCTTATAATCCTATATTCTCTATGACCATCCCTAGTCATTCCTACCATCTCCTGAAAGGTGGAAGGTAAAAACTTGTGCAGAAAGTGTCAGTGAAATATGTGTAGTGGATCTTTGAAAAATTCTTCATTGTTTCTCAAGTTGATTTTCTCAATCACTGAGTAACACCTTTCATCACTGTAATATACTTTAGAGTATAAGATGGTTTGTACGGTAAGCTAACTTACGAAACTGGAAGGTAAGGATTTAAATTACCCCCAAAAATAAGGAAAAAGGACTTTTTTTTAACCATGGATGCCCCATAAGCATCTCTTACTTCAACTATAGCACAAATTATTTTATAGTGCAGAGGGAATATACAATATAATGGTCGATTATGACAAACCTTTAACACTCTCACTACTGGCCTATATACTGTGGGTATTGTCACTGATCTTTATCGCAATATCAGTGTATGTTCTTTTCTATGGAGGTAAATTCTGGAATGACGGGATCCTTCAGTTTTTAGAATCGGAAAGTCACCACTTATATGTTATCATAGCCTTCAGCATCCTGATTCTGACCTCAGGAGCCAGTATCCTAAAGTCCTCCTCATGGGGCAGGAACCTTCTCATAGTTCTCTGCATTATTGTAGTAATCCATGGTATTATTGTGATGTTATCTGATACCGTTAGAGGGATTTTGATTGTGCTGATCAGTGCAGGCATAATCGCCTATATGCTCACTTCTCGGGTTTCGGCTGTGTTTCAGCCCATTGATTCAAGAAAATCCATCAAAGCAATTGAAACCTTGGAATCCTACAGGAGAAGCAGACATTTTAAGTGAACATTTTTCTTCAAATATTCCTTTTATTTTCATTATTACCCATGATCTTTTTCAACCTTCCTTAAGAACCATGGGTAAAAATCCTCTATTTGGGACAAAAAAGTCCACCACACCTCATAGAATCCTCAAAACCTCAAAATTCCGTCACCATCGGATTCTGGATATATATGGTACAATGATAATTGTAACGTAAGGTTTATATCCAGACAATATAATTATGCATTGATGGGAATCATGGTAGGGTCATTTTTAACAAACCATAATAAAGAGTCGAGATTTCGTTTTTTATCGGTGCTAGCTCTTATATTATTGTTCATTCTTTCCATAATACCCCCAGGTAATTTTTGGATCGGCTCGGCAAGAGCACAGCAGACACAGATCCGCCCGTACCGTGATACGAGTCCATGGAATACACTCCTGGGCCCAAATCCACCAATAGATCCAAACAGTTCTGCTCTGATAGCCGAATTTGGCGCTGAAACCCTCTCTTCTGATCCCACGCAGTACACCTATCCGGTCTACGAGGTCAACTCTTCGACGCCCCTTAAGACGGTGTACATTGGCGGATGGTTCAGTCACGTCGTAAACGATGATACTCTATGGAACCAGGGTGGCGGCTCAATCCAGGTCCCCATTCCAGACGGTGCCGAGGAATCAGCGGGAACCGATGCACAGATCGTAATGTGGAATCCGGAAACAGGGGATGAATGGGGTTTCTACCACGCCTCAGAGAATGTTAACGGGACCTGGAATGTGACAAACGGGTACCACTACAATACCACCTTCTATGGTGTTCCGCCCGACGGTTTCGCCAGCCGCGGTGCCGGTGTCCCCTACCTCGCGGGACTTATACGCCCCTGGGAGATAGACCGGGCTCACATCGATCACGCTATCGCCTTTGCGTACGATTACCCTGCAGACACCTATGTCTTTCCCGCAACAAAAAGCGATGGTCTGGGAACCTTTCCCCCCGATCTTCCCGAGGGAGCACGTCTGCAGCTGGATCCTACCCTCGATGACACGGATTTTGATGCCTGGGGACTGGACGAGGTTGGCAAGATCATAGCCCACGCCCTGCAGGACTACGGTATGATAGTAATTGATAATGCGGGACGTCCAAAGATATATGCAGAGTACGAGGGCACTGCAGGTTGGGGCGGGATTCTGCAGTCAAACACTGTTGATCCCATTCCCCTAAGTGCCTTCCGCGTGCTTGCCTTAGACGGTCCGTATCCCGGTGCGCCTCCTAAAACCGAGGAGGTTACACTTGTTTCATCTGGTGAAGAGTGGCTCTACAATGAGACATATCCACAGCCTCCGTCAACTCCAGAATGGTTCGAGGAGGGATTTGATGACAGCGACTGGCTTCTGGGCTGGACGGCATTCGGTTTTGGGGACAACGAATCTTACGGCACAGTTTTAAATGACAACAACGGCAGCTATTACTTTCGAAAGACATTTTCAATAGATCCTGGGCTAGAGGTGATATCGGCCAGGGTAAAGGTTGCCTCTGACAACTGCGCCCGGGTGTATCTCAATGGAGTGATTATCGACGATGATCTGGGGAATGATCACGAGTTCGATTACTGGAACAGGGTCGTTGACGTATCCTCAGGTGCATTTCAAATTGGGGCAAATACACTGGCGGTCTATGTCTACAACACTGCTGGATCCTCCGACGCCTACATGGACCTGGAGCTTGAGGCGATGTTCGCAGCCAATTTCACATATTTATCATGCGGCTGGAATCTCGTATCGATACCGTTTATCCAGGAAGATCAGGATCTGATTACCGTTCTTGAGGATATTGACGGATATTATGATGCTGTTCAATGGTATGATCCAACTGATTCTGCTGATCCCTGGAAGCACTATAAGGTGGGCAAGCTCAGCGGAAACGATCTATTTTATATAAATGAAAAAATGGGCTTTTGGGTTCATATCATCCAATTGGGGGAAACGATTTTTGTTTACAATGGTTCGGAACCAAAAGAAAACCAAACCATAACACTCTATCCAGGATGGAACATGGTGGGCTATCCTTCTCTATCGAACTACAACAGAACAGAAGGTTTGAACAACCTCACGTTTGGAATGCATGTCGATGCCATCTGGGCCTATAATGGCAAAACCCAGAAATGGAAAAAGCTAGGGGAATCTGATTATTTTGAGATTGGAAAGGGATACTACATTCATTCCAAAGAAGAGTGCATCTGGGAAGTTCCATTGTAAAGGGATTCTGCATCCCCTCTTCTGTGCCTGCCAAATCCAATAACAGAATCCCTACCAATCGTTTCCGAGAATAAATTAAGGAATCAGGGAGTAGAGCGAAAGGCCATAGGTAATTTATGAAGCCACAAAAAGAGTTATAAGCCTGTATTTTATTAATTCCATTTGGCAAGGTTAGCAATAAATAAAGCGAGCAGAGGGTGGGATACGGAGTTAAAAAGATAATAAAAGTCAGTCATAAAAGGGATATGTCATGAAAATGAAAAAGATAATTTCAATGGTGTTGGTTTTTCTGTTTCTGGGATGGATGTTCACCGGGATAATCGGGTTTTTTGACAAGTTCGTTGGGGAGGCAGAGGGCGAGACAACAATCTATGTCCCAACAGATTATCCAACTATTCAGCAGGCCATAGATAATGCAAGTGATTGGGATACGGTACATGTATTTGCCGGTAAATATGAAGAGAATATAGTAATAGACAAAAAACTGACAGTGATTGGAGAAGAAACAGAGGACGTTAGTATCAACAATACGATAAATGACCCGACACAACAAAAGACAGTTGTCGAGATTACTGCGAGTTGGGTCACGTTCAAGGGCTTTGATGTTGAAGACGGCGGTAACGGCATTAAAATAACGGGATCGAACTGCCTAATTGAGAACAATTCAGTCAGACGGAGCAGATGGGTAGGAATACCTAACAATGATGGTTCAAATAACGTAATAAAAAACAATATCGTTGAAGATATAGTGCTTGGTTACGGAGCCAATGGAATTGTCTCGGCATATGGATCCGGGAATATAATAGAATCTAATTTGGTAAGTGGTAATGCAGGATTGGGTATTGAGATAGCAGGTGGAACAGGCAACATCGTAAAAAACAATGTAGTTAGCAATAACCAATACGAAGGTATTGCTGTTAGCTGGGGCGATAAATCTGTTGTTGAGAACAACGTGGTTACAGATAACAAGGGTCATGGGATCGCTGCAAAAGGTGGAACAAAAAATAAAATAAACAACAATACTCTGATTAATAATTCCATTAATGTATGCGACGGTATTGAGGTATTAAATAATACATTGAATGGACAGGGAGTTTATTATTTTGATGGCATATCAGGGACTGAGAATAGCCCAATAACCATTGATGGGAAAGCAGGCACGGTTATTCTAAGAGATTGTCATTACTTTTTGATAAAAAATAACATAATGGATTATGGCGGTGTTTACTTATGGTACGGATCAAACATAATAATTGAAAATAATACAATTACCAATAATGTAGAACATGGGGTAACTTTATGGGGTCCAAATAATACAGTGATCAGAAACAGAATTAACAATAACTCAGCCTCGGGGATATATATCTCAGGTATGGGAGGAGGAAATATCGTAGAAAATAACACTATAGCTCACAATGGACAGTATGGTATTCATATTAAACATGATCACGTCAATAATAAACTGACTCATAATAATATATACAACAATCTAGAATATGGAGTGTTTGCCGAGGCATATGTGGATGCAAGGTACAATTGGTGGGGATCTGAGGATGGGCCCAGTGGATCTGGAGAAGGCAGTGGCGATGCAGTTAATGATAATGTGTCGTACAAGCCCTGGTTGACTGTGTATTGGTATGAAAGTCTTTTAAGCGATATTTCAAAATTTATTGACAGTGATGGTGATGGACATCCAGATAATGAAGATGCATTTCCAAATAATTCCAGTGAATGGATAGATTCTGATAATGATGAAATAGGGGATAATGCTGATCCTGATGATGACAATGATGGAATACCAGATTCCTGGGAGGAGAAATATGGCCTAAATACCACCGATCCAACAGATGCCAATAAAGATGCAGACGGCGACGGTTTTTCCAACCTTGATGAGTACAAGGCAGAAACTGATCCAACAGATAAAGGCGATTATCCTCGTGATGAGGAATGGAATATTTGGGATTATGGATGGCTAATCATAATCATTGTCATTTTGATTGTCATTATCGTGGCTAGCATAATAATGCTGAAGAAGAGACAACAATCCGATAAAGAGTCAGAAAGTGAAGAAGATGAAGAGGAATGGACAAAATGTCCAAAATGCAATGTACGACTAAAAAAAATCAATCTCGAAAAACATATGAAAAAAACTCATGGGATTGAGTAGAAAAAATTTATCTAAATCCTCAGGACCATTTTCCGCACACTATAACACATATTATAAATAATTAATTTGTCCAATTCAACCCGATGCTACACCCTTTAAAACCAGTTAATCCTTGTATAAACTGGTATATATATTCATGATAAATTATTTATATTTACAAAAGCGTATCGGAAACTATAAAACAAGTAAGTTCGGAGTGGGTGATGAAGATGAGAAGTTTTAGTATTAGAGTATTTATTGTATTTCTTATCACTGTTCTTATTATGGCAAGTAGTATGGTTATTCGCACTCAGCCGAAAGAGACCGTGGACTACGAGGATGTGGAAGATGAGATTTACACCGCTTCTGATCAGGATATGAGCCGCCCAACAAGGGCAGGCGAGCCCTGGCCCATGTATCTTAACAATCCAAAGCACACCAGCTATACTACATCTTTCGGCCCTACAATAAACGAATACTCTTGGTACAGTTCAACTGGTGGCTCAACTTACAGCTCCCCTTGTCTTGCAGATGGCAGGGTATTTATAGGTGCTGACGAGGCAATGAATTGCTATTATGAGAACAATGGCACACTTGCCTGGAGAACTTACACTATCGAGCCTGTGACAGGTACATTTGGGGTATGTTCTTCACCTGCATACTCTGACGGTTACATCTATTTTGGAGGAGACAGGATATATTGCCTTTATGCAAATAATGGCACAATCAAATGGAGGGTGGACGATCCAGGTAATTACAAGCACGGTGACGGTTCACCCACTGTGGCAAATGGCAAGGTATTTATCGGAGGCAGTGACAGGAAGCTGTACTGTATTGATCAATATACAGGTGAAGTATTGTGGAAGTTTCAAACATTATCCAGTGGATTAGATAATTGGGGATTGTATGCGGCACCTGCCTATTCAAATGGTCATGTGTATCTTTCTGCATGCGATGGATATTTGTACCAAATAAAAGAGAACCAGCCAACAGCAACTGCAACTGCAAACAATACATTTGATATGGCCTATGCCTCGTATTTTTCTCCTCTGATTGTAAATGATAGAATATATGTGGGCTGCGGTTACGATACTGCAAAGGACGTAAATCGGCTGTATTGCCTTTACGAGTCGAACCTGACAAAGATCTGGGAGTTCTATCCTGGCTACCCAGTTTCTTTCTTCTGCTCTGCAGGCTATTACAATGGAAGGATATATGTAGGCTCAATTTCCGACAGTAATTCAGGCAACCTATTTTGTCTTGATGCCACGGGAGGTGGAGGCGTAACCACTGTAATTTGGCAGTACAACATCCATAGTACCTGGTCATCCCCTGCTGTGACAAATAATAGATTATACATAGGCTCAAAAGACAACTTCATCTACTGCTTTAACTTGACCCAAACTCCAGGTTTAGAGGATTATTTATGGCGATTTGATACGCAGGGTGATGTGGACGCCACGGCTGCAATCTCCAATGGAAGGGCTTTTGTGGGGACACATGGCAATGGCGGAAGGCTGTACTGCTTTGGAAGTTATGTCGAACCGCCTCCCGGGAGTTATACCATTTTAAAGAAAGGATGGAACCTGGTTTCAGTTCCCTGGGTTCAAACTGATCAGGATTTAAATGATGTGCTTGGTTCAATTAGTGGCTCCTATGATGCAGTTCAATGGCTAGATCTAAATAAAGACTGGAAGCATTACAAAAAGGGGGAGCCCTATGGCAATGATTTGAACCTGATAAATGAAAAAATGGGCTTCTGGATTCATATCACGCAATCTGGAGATACGATATTCTATTATAATGGTACAGAACCAACAGAGAACCAAATAATTACCCTTTATCCTGGCTGGAACATGGTTGGATATCCCTCACTTTCGAGCCATGATAGGACTAAGGGATTGAACAACCTCACCTTTGACGTGGATGTGAACGCAATATGGACTTACAATGCCACCGCACAAAAGTGGATAGGATTAGGTCCCTCAGATCATTTTGAACCTGGAAGGGGATATTATATTCATGCTATTTCAAAATGTGAATGGGAAGTTCCCTTGTGAGGTTCGTAACCAATTAATATACTAAGTTCACTCACACTTCTCATCCCTTCTCTTTGTCATCCCCTCTTTATCAATTCCTCTTTCGTCCTTCTATAATCGAGTTCATTGTACTGACATGTAATCAACATGACTTGACATGTAAATGACATGTTAAGATAAGTATAATATATCATTATAAACGTTCATTTAAACATGACCCGAAAAACAGTTTTCATTGGGATGATAGCCACCATCGTCGTTACCTTTAACATCTTTTTCGGCGGTTGTATCAACCAACCAGTTACGGATTCCTTTGTGGGAGAAGAGGACCAAATACGATCCTTTGCAGATGACAGCATGGCAACCTCACAAGGTGTAGCCAGTGTTGTTTACGCTAATAATCAATTTGCATTTGAGCTCTATCTGCAATATAAGGATAAGGAGGATAACATCTTTTTCTCTCCGTACAGCATCTCTGTTGCCCTTGCAATGACCTACGAGGGCGCAAGGGGGCAGACAGCCTCAGAGATGCAATCTGTTCTTCATTTTCCAGAGGAAGATATTACACGAAGAGCAGCATTTGCTAGATTGTATAACGAATACAATATAGATAATACAGATTACATCCTCAGTACGGCAAATGCATTATGGACCCAAGAGGATTATAAATTCTTAACTGATTATTTGAATATAATAGAACAATACTACATGGGGAAGACCACCGATTTAGACTTTAAAGGAGAGCCTGAAGAATCAAGGGAAACCATAAATAACTGGGTAGAAGAGCGAACAAACGATAAAATACAGGATCTAATCCCGCCGGGGGTAATCAATGAGTTAACAAGGCTCGTTCTTACCAATGCAATCTATTTTAAAGGAGATTGGGCCACACAATTTGACGAGGAAAACACCCAGGAAGCGGATTTTAGAGTCAGCTCAGAAAAAACAGTTAAGGTCCAGATGATGGGTTTAAGTGGTGAGTCCTTCAATTACACGGCGACAGATATAGCCCAAATCATTGAGCTGCCATATAAGGGAGATGATCTATCCATGCTCATACTTCTTCCTACAGAGGATAACCTGGATTCCCTTGAAGAGTCCTTAAGTGCAGAGAGCTTGAACCAGTTAAGAAGTGAACTTAGGGAAACGGAAATTGAGGTTTACATGCCCAAATTCAAGTTGGAGACCAAATATTTCATGTCCGATACCCTGAAAGAGATGGGCATGCTAACTGCATTTTCGGAAGCACAGGCAGATTTTTCGGGAATGAACGGCAAAAAAGACCTTTATATTACATCTGTAATTCATCAGGGTTTTATCGAGGTGAACGAAAAAGGAACAGAGGCTGCAGCGGCAACTGCCGTGACAATTGGAACGTATTCCGGCCCACCCACATTCTATGCAGATCATCCATTCATATTCCTCGTACAGGACAAAGAAACAGGGAACATATTATTCATAGGTAGGGTCGTTGATCCCACCTTGTGAAACACATTCTCTTACGGTACCTTTTTTTCGAAGGCCAGTCTCATGTAATCACTGGCCTCGTGAGAAAAAGTGTCTCTGTATCCCTTGCCATTTGCTTTGAAGTAAACCGAGATTTCGATTTTGTAGGATTCAAACTGATCTCCAAAATATTGCACATAACCATGTGCATACTGCCATCTTTTTAGGATGGAGGAGGAAAAGAAAGTAGTGTTCATAAGCACTCCAGAGGAGTTATAAACATTGACATTAATGCTTAGATCCTCGACCATAACGGTACCTGTATTTGAAGCTTCGCAGACCACAAAAATACCTGAAGGGGTCTCAGAAAAGCTTGTGGAGACAGAAAGTTCCACCCAGGGCACCATGAAATAATACAATAGACTAGCAAGAATAATCAATAGGAAAACCACCACAACCATTTTTTTCCTTTTACCCCACTTTTTATCTTCTTTTGTGCTTTGGGTTTTGTCGTTAGGATTGGATTTATTGTTTGCCTTGTCATCTTGTGGTTCTTCGTCTTCGGGGTTCTCTTCATATCCTTTTTTCATACCCTGACGGATCTTCACCATGCCCCACAGTGCAAAAAGAAGAACATGAAGTACCACAAAAAGAGGTGCAAATGTGACCACCAGTGTCATAAAAAGGTTTGGAACGAGAACCACAGTCCTTCCCTTTTCAAGACTCGTGGAGATGCCGTTGATATGTGTTGGGCTCTTGAACAATATCAGTAGATTAGAATTACTTGATTGGTAGAACGTGGCCTCTGACAAAACGATATTTGGGGAAAGTCTGGCACCTAGAAAATCCATGTCATGTGAAAGTGCGAGCCTCAGATCTTTGCAACGTGCATTATCCAATTGAATTACGGGAAGAGAGTTAGCTGCTAGTTGTACTTTTAGATCAAGGCTCTTTAAATCATTGGCACAAAGGCTCATGGATTTCAGGTGGTACATGGGCATAATTGGCATATCTCTAGAGACCAATACAAAATGATCAAGATTTTCAGCTCTTATCTTGTAAGAGTCACCTATAAGGCCGGCCGAAAGTCCTGATCTCAGGTTCTCGACGTACACTTCATAGCTTCCCCTTCTTCCAAAAGCTCTGCCATCCATGTTCATGTAAAGATCAAGTGTATCGTGGTCTGTCTTCACGTTAACGCCAGGCATTCCCACAAGTGGTGTGTCTTTCGTGTATTTGGTATTTGTCTTAAAAGCGATATCGAGATTGGTGGGAATCTCGTGTGCAATCACAGTTCCGTTGTACCAACTGTCTTCGATTTCTCTTTCAATGTTCAGCAAAAGATGCTCTATAAATCTACTAGCGTTGTGTGAAAGGCTGATATCATTTTGTGCAGAGATCCTTGTATCAAGATTTTTAGGAACACTGGATAGGTACATTTCAACCTGTGTGGGATAAGGTTCATCTATTCGCCCCTCGAGAAATATGCTCCCAAGGTCCTCATCTGATCGTACCCGGCAGTCAAGATTTGCTATGGTGTTTGAAAAGGAGATATTGAAACTGGAGTTAAATGAAATCTCGTGGATTTTTCCCGCGATATCATCGATATAAAATAGAACCTCAATATCATCCATTGCCTTTACATCAAATATCAAAAAATCGTATCTAGGCTGGAAGTTGATAAGCGTAAAATCAACGACACGTCTGTCACCTGCAAGCTCCAGTCTTAGTTCTGCACTCTGCGGAAGACCAGTTAGAAAGACCTTTGTGAATATGGAGCCCTCTTCATTTGATTTCATGCTTATACCGTGGGTCCATATGCAGTCTCCAATCTGCGATACATCACCAAATTCGATTCTGGCCATCAGATCCATATTGTATTCCTCTTCAAAAGAATAGGAGATAAAGACCCCTCCAACAAGCTCACTGAGTTCGGTCGTGAGAAGCTCTGTGATATTGACCATCAATCCCAAAAAAGTGTTCCCGATATCAGATAAGCTTGCGAACTTCCCAACAAGATCCTTTACCCCTGACACCGAGGTGATGTTGAGGATGTCAAAGGATGCAGAGAACCTGTCGTTGGGAACAGATATGGTAAGCTCATCAGGGAGGTTGGCGATCTGTGCATCTAAAACCAGATTATCCTGTATATTCTGCGATTCAATTCTACCCGCGATTTGAAGAGGATAACCCCCTTTTAGAGATAATGCCAGAGTTTGAGGCAAGGCATTGGAGTAGTATAGTCTTTTTATGTTGCTGATCCTGCCGCTTAACATCTTCATATCGGGATTTGAGATTAGCATCAGGTAATTACCATCCAGGCTTTTGGCACGTGAATCAGAGACAACAAATTCCAATGAGGTTATGCCCTCGCCATGCGTATCCAGCATGATACTGGATTCGCCTTGTACAAAATTTAACTTTTTGGGCATGTCAGTGATCTTGATATAGATATGCGTTCCAGAGTTGTTGCTTAAGAATTCGAGCCAGTCTATATTTTCATTTGCTGAATAGTTAAGATTGGATTCGTTGATACTCATAATGAAATGGCTTGGTATGTTGGAGAGATGAACATATTCGAAATCCTTTCCTTCGGTACCATGGCAGTTGATGATGGTAAGCTTCTGATCTGTAATAAGCTCAGCGTCAAGGAGGATACCTGATTCGTTGGAGAGTGCATGTAAACCCTGGATGTTGAAGAACCTACCACTCAAAGAAAGGTTGGTGTCTGAGGTACTGTAAAAGCAAAGGAAGTTACCATCTGACTGGGGGTACTCATAATCGGTTAGGTAGAAGGAAAGCTTATCTATTTTTTCGCCTTCGGGCATACTCAAGATGTACTCCCCTGAAAGAAGTCCTGAGTCCAAAAACCGAAGGGGCAGGGACACCACTCTTTCGGCGACCTGGACAAAGATTCTACCAACAAGCATTGAGATTACATCCCACAAATATGGCCACATGAAGTCTCCTGCTATATCCTGAATTTTGGGTGATTTAATACTAAAGGCCGAATATGTTCCATTTAAAAAGAAATTCTTTGGCAGGTTCGAGATGTTCACACCCAAACCAATGTGGAGCTTTTCATCCTCGAATATATACTCTTTTATAACAAGGCCAGCTATACCACTGCTTGCGTTCAGGTGAATGGACGTGTAGACATCATAGGGTTTAATGGATGACTGGTTTTCAAGTTCTATTTCTAAATTTCGGGGCAAACCAAAAACCGTAGCTATCATGTGAATGGTATCCTTATCTCTTTCATCATGGTACACCAGTTGCAGGTTCGTTTCCTTGTCGCTTTGCCATGACAGCAGGTTTGCATCGGCACTGAAGTTTAGGCCTATTTGCATGGTTGTGTTGAGGCTCAGCATGATCTCCGCAAATTGCGGGGGATCAGAACCTGTGAAATTCAGTTTGAGCCATGTGGCTTCTGTAAGGTTATTCTCTGTTGAGTCAACCTGTGCATGGGAAAAACAG
The DNA here is from genome assembly GCA_020348445.1 of Thermoplasmata archaeon. Lineage (GTDB taxonomy): Archaea > Thermoplasmatota > Thermoplasmata. The sequence goes on along the minus strand of CP070751.1, from coordinate 959,563 downwards.
AATCCAAGACCTGGCGGAGTGGCTGATGCATCCCAACCTAAATGAAATGGGCCTTCGAGATACTCCACTATAACAGATCCAAGTAAAGGGCTTCCAGGGGTAGGTAAATGATTGTTCAGGCTAAGGGCATCAGGGCTCAGGTATGCTTTAAAAGAATCTGGAATGTCGTCAAAGTTCATGCCAAGTGACCAGATGTATTGATTGCCTCCATGAGATAATGGTCTTAATATGTTTATCTCGGATGCCTGATCAAATGCTGAATTGATGCGATCCACATTCACAAGGAGCCTCATACCCTTGTAAACGGGATTGGATACAAGTATCGTGACACTGTCCTCGGTAAAATCATCCCCTTCATAGGCCCGAACATAGACGGTATGCAACCCATTATCAAAATCCCGTAGGTTAATATCATAGGTCCACCTGAACCAATTGAGGAGGATATTTGGGGGATTGATTATCTTTGAGAGTGTCGCCTCCTCCCATGTTGCATTTTCACCGTTATCGTCAAATGCAACCACCACCTTTTCAATTTCTGGAGAATCAGTCTCCAAATCGAATTCCCAGGTCCAGCCCCCGATCCGCCACGTATCTGAGATCAGACTTCTTCCAACGATCCATAAGCTGGTGGGAGGGTAGGTTATGCGCACCCTGGGGGGATTATCGCTGGTATTAGGGATTGGAGGAATCGAGGGAATGGGAATGTTGCCCAAAGGATCACTAAAATTTGTTGAAAGACCCCCGTCCACAGTGGCTTCAATCACAAGCTCGACCTCGATATCGTCTGTGCCGTCGGAATCGATATCCACTGGGGTGGGATTTAAGGGTTCAATTACCACTTCGTTAGAAACCAGCTTCGAATGAATCACAGGACGCTTTGTCATATCACCGACACTCAAATGTGTAACCCATGTCCCATCTGGATTATCACTTGAATTTGCATAAATGTAATATGATCTTCCCTCTGCTATCGTGCCTATTATGGTCTTTACACCAAAGTCCTGGGCTCGACCTATGATTCCTGGCATTTCCATCTCGGGCACATCTAAAGTCCTGAAGCTCATGGCATCCGAAACTCCATCCCAGAACTGTATATCGTCGGTATTATCATGGATGGTGACATCAAGGACCCCCTCTGCGATTTCAGCAATCTCTTGGGATTCCTCTATTGCAGATATGTTCGAAAGAAGTGCATTTCTTCCTTCGTAGACTCCGAAATCATGATAGGCTTTGGGGATCTTATCAGAGATATTACCCTCCAGTAGGGCAGGTTGCAGTGCCACAAGAATTACAAAAAAGAGCGTGAACATTGATTTGAAAAAAAGGTCGTGCTTTGGCACGAATTTATCTGCTCTTTTGGAAATTCCAGATATTGTATTTCGAAACTTTTGCATGTTGTGCACCATCTCAGGATCATGGGCCCGGTTAACCACTTCCTTCTTCCTCGGAATGGATTTTCTCGGTATCTTCTTCGTGGGGGGAATCCTCAAGTTTTTCTTTTTTATCAGAATCTTTGACAGCATCTTCCTTGTCTGATTCTTTTGCCACATCCTCTTTTGTTCGAGTTTGTTCTCCTCTTATTTTCTCAATAAGCTGTTCATCCATCTCTTTTTTTGTTACAGGCTCCATGCCCGCTTGTTGGTGTATATCCACCTGTCCCACTCTCTTTCCCAAATCAAGCTGCTGATCAATTCCTTTTTCAGGTTCAGACTCAGGCTCTGTTTCTTTTTGCACGGAATGAGGTAAATCTATAAGCCCGGTTTTCATTATCTCTTTTGGATGCTCTTGGATTTCTTTTGCAGGTTCAGGCTCGGTTTTTTCATGGATTTCTTCTGGTGTATCCTTTTGCTTTGCTCTTATGCTCTCTATAAAATCCCTATCGACTCCTTTTACTGTTGTAGGAATCGGTTCTCTACCCAAATCATGTGAATCTTCTGGTTTATCTGCCCTTGCGTGCTGTGGTACAGTTGCCCCTGCACCTTCAATGAACTGTTTTTCACCCTCGATATCAGGTGCCTGCTCCTGGATTTCTTCTGGATGAAGCCTAGTATCGATAAACAAAAGGTAAAGAAACAAAGGCAGCATTGCAACAATTCCAAAGAAACCCACCGTACCAACCACAACCTCGGAATCAGAGCCTGCCGTGCCCGCAAAAACGAACACCAAAAAAGCCAAAAGTAGTATAAAACCTACGATATAATACCTTTTCAAGAGCCTCACCTCATGCCGCTCTTTTGAATATCCAGTAATTTATATGGACTTCGTCATTTAATAATTTTTTGTTAGACCATTGTCGATGTTGGCGTATTTTAAAGATGTTACATAACCATGTGCATTTTTTGGCAAATAAGTGCAGGTTTAGGGAGATTCACAGGCAGGTAATTCTCTAACCCTCCTCAAGATCTCCTTCCTTTTTATCTCTTTCAAAAACGTCATCCTCAAGCTCCATTCCAGTATCTTCCTCACCCTCAAAGGATTCCTCGGCCTCCATTCCTGAGTCTCCCCTATCCACATCAGGAATATCCTCATCAAATCCAATGTCCTTACCCATTCCCTTGGGCTTGTCGATCCTGTCCATCTTCTTAAGGGGCATTTTGCCCTCGGGTTGTATACCGGCTCCAGAACCCATGGCAGCCCTTGCAAGGCTGATTCCCCTGGTGCCTGCAGAGGATATGGCAATATTTCCCAGAACACCTGCGGCCACAACAGATGATACTGCCAAGACAGTGCCAGTTTCCTCTTTTGAGGATTCATCCTCGATTTTTTTCTTCAGATCCTCATCCATGTTCTGCATAGACTCATTAAGATTATCGATGTCTGAGAGGGCGTCTTCAAAGTCCTGACTGGAGTTTTCCTGAAATCCTTGGATTCTACCCACGAGTCTAATAATGTCTCCTGATAGGGACTGATTCAAATAAGAAAGATCCCCTGCGAGGTCCTGTAAATCTGATCTCAATCCTTCGATATCCAAGGCAAGGGCTGTAAAATCACTTTGAAGGCTCGATACATTATTCTGAAGGACTGTGATATTATTCTCAATTTCTGTTAACCTGTCATTTATCTGGTCGATCATACTCACCATGTCGTTCACATCACTGTAGGGATATGGATCCAAGGTGTCGGGGATGCCGTCATTATCGTCATCCAAATCAGCGACATCACCTGTTCCATCGTTGTCAAAGTCCGCGTGCTCAGAAGAGTCCAATGGAAAACGATCATCTACATCAGGATAACCGTCATTATCATCATCGTAATCAAATCCATCGCCTATCCCGTCACCATCAAAGTCGTTGGCTTCGTTGGGATTGTAGGGGAATTCATCATTGGAGTCAGAAACACCGTCGTTATCAGAGTCCAAAGTCAACATATATATGTCCAGACCTGAAGTCCTAAAGTTCCTGTAATCCTGCCATACTATACGGTCCTGTGCAACAGCTGGATTCCACTGTGATGCAGTATTTGTTGTGAGCCGAATCTCCTCGCCCAATGCCAGATTGTACATGTAGATATCTGTTCCAGCAATGCCAAAGTTCCTGTTATCCACCCAAACAATATAATCTTTGTACATGTCCACCTTTTCTTGGCGAAAGGAATCTGTTGTCATTCTCGATTCGTTACCTGAGGCAAAATTATGCAGATAAATCTCTGTTTCTACACCGTCCCTGGTGTCAACCCATACAATGTAATCACCGTATATTGCCACATTCCCCCAACTTTTTTGATCAATTGATATTTGGTGTATGATACCGGTGGATGTGTCATTCATAAAAACATCTGGGATAAAATCTGTATCATATACAAACGCAACTTTATCCTCGTATATGTCTGGATAGTATTCCATGCCATCATAATTAGATATTATAATCTCCTCGTTTGTGGCGGTATCGTTCATATAAATATCGGTATTTGTTGAGCTATTTCTGTTATCCACCCAAACGATCCTGTCCATATATATAGCGGGATCTGTTTGATTGTATTTATCCCATGTTACACGGAATTCTTTTTCATCTGATATTCGGTACATGTAGATATCCCAACCAAAGTCGGATATGTCTCTTGCATCCTGCCATACTATTATGTCACCGTAAATTGCGGGATTGGTCTGATTTCCGGTGGCATTTGTCACCAAAATCTCCTTTTCGCCAGCTATATCGTACATATAGATGTCCCATCCAGTTTCAGTATAGTTCCTGTCATCCTGCCAAACGATGTAGTTACCGTAAACATCCGGATTTGTTTGATTGGCGGGATCGTCAGTTATCCGCATCTCAGTTCCCGGAGGTCCGGCCTCTGCATTCTCCACTGAATTCGACAGACAGATTAAGATCGCACACACAAACACCCAAATTAAAACCAAGGGTATAGCACCGATTCCTTTCTCTTCTGATTTCATGTTACCTCACCTTTCTGAAAAGTGTCCAGCGCTGAATCGGGGTTCATGCATAAATATGTATCGCGAAAATCATGAATAAAGCGATTTTCAGTACCAAAATTCAAATCACTTTCACGAAAACTACTATCTTTTATTAAAAGCTCCGCTGTAATTTGAAAATCTTTTTTTTTATTTTTTCCTCTGATTTCCTCGATTTTACCGAAGGTTTTATTAGTAATGAGTAACAAACGTACGATCCCTGGCTCTCGAAAAATACATGGGTTAAAAATTTCGGATTCTTTTTCCGAGGTTTTTACCTCCTCCCCACATATTGGGAGTCAGGGTCCCTTTCAGCTTTAAAAACTACAATTTGATCTTGAATAATAAAAGGAATGAAATAAATGTATTTAAAATTTTTTGGATACAAATCAACATCGAGAAAAAAAATTTTATAGGAATAATTATTAAATATATCAGCTAAGATGGATAGTAACTTTTTTAACAATAGGCAAAAGTCGTTCCACTAAATATAAATAATCAGGTCATTATAGTTGTAAAGACAGGGGCTCTCTATCTGGGTTTTACTAAATCCGATTTAACCCAAGAGCCGAAAATAGCCAGCGAAGATCGAGTTCAAGCAAATAAAGTTATGACTTTTCGAAAGTGAACCAATCTTTATTTATATACTCGTGTTCATAAAAGCCATCAAATAGATGGGGAATGAAAATGAAAAGGAAAAATTTCGCGATTGGGATTGTGAGCTTCTTTATGATAGGAATGGTTTTTGGGACCTTCAGCATTAACAGTGCAAAAGCTCAGGGGATCGTCAACGGAGGATTTGAAACAGGAGATTTTACTGGTTGGGATATTTGGACCTCTTCAACATATCCTGCAGAGTTTTCTATTACAAACGACTCTCATTCCGGCTATTATGCGGCAAAAGGGTCAATTGATTTATCTGGTGAATGTGGAAGTATGGAACAGCGATTTAATGTTTCACAGAACGTGGCACTCTCATTTTATTACAAGGCAAATATGCAATCGGGTCCAAACATCGATTATGGAGGATACAGATTACTTTCGGGATGGTCCTTGTATGATGAAACTCAGAATACACAGATCACTCAGGGATATTTTGATAAAAAAGAAAATTATACAAATGTATGGTTTGATTTGAGCGCCTACCACGGACATATTATGAAATTAAGAGTGTACATCGGCTCTGATGGAGTAAACGGGATACCCATAGATTACAAAGCCTTCATCGATGATGTAGATATTCTTGTTGACAACCTGCCCCCCGTTGCAGATGCTGAACCTGATCATCAGGTCGTTTATGTCGAGGAGGAGGTATGGTTCTCAGGCAATGGATCTTACGATCCAGATGGTCACATTGTTTGTTATCATTGGGATTTCGGGGATGGAACCACAGGAAGCGGCATGATTGTATCACATATATACTATTCTATCGGGAATTTTAATGTTACACTGACGGTCACAGATAACGATGGCCTAACAGACGAGGATACATGCACAGTCAGTGTACGAAATCAAACTCCTCCTCCTCCACCCCCACCACCAAGTAATGACGATTGGCCCATGTTCAACCACGACCCAGAGCACACAGGTTTTTCAACATCTACTGCTCCCGACAACTCCTCATTGCTCTGGACGTTCACAGGTTCGTGGCCCATGACATCCCCCTCTGTCTCTCATGGCTTGGTGTTCGTGGCTTGTGGGTGGTCATCTTTGACAGCACTCAATGCAAGCACTGGAGAAACCATATGGACCTACGATTTCTGGGGGTGGCCCTCTCAACCTGTTCTGGCAAACCAAAGGGTGTTTGTAAGCACTTTGGAGTTTCAAAACACAAGCGATGAAGTTCATGTTTATTGTCTAAACGAGTTCTTGGGTGATCTTATTTGGGAGTGGAACTCCAGCGAATTAAATTGGCCTTCATCCCCTCCTCTATTTTTGGAAGGTCCACCTCTTACTATAGCAAACAACCATATTTATCTAGGATTATCAGCGATACCCGACCCGGGAGGCCAAGGTGGGAGTATGATAATATGCCTTGACGAAACCACTGGGGATCTAATCTGGAGTGTTAACCTCGCTGATTTGGGTCTTGATTACATGCATGTTCCACTTACAGTTGCGAACAACATGATATTTGGATGCTCAGCCAATCAGCTGTTTGCTCTGGATGAGAGCAATGGTGACCTGCTCTGGACATTCTACAATAACCGCCCTGCTTGGTTCGAGTCAGCCCCTGCTGTTTTGAACGGGAAGTTGTTTATTGGTTGTGATAATACACACATGTTTTACTGTTTAAATGCAAACTCAGGCAGTATAATCTGGCAGACATCCTTGGGTGCAAATTACTCCTTCACTGCCCCGGCTTTGGCCTATTCAAAGGTTTTTGTGGGAGCCAACGAGGTCATCACACAAAATGATACTACAGAGTACGTTGATCCAATTTTTGCTTTAGATCAGGACACAGGAGAGGTTTTATGGAGATATGATATCTCCACAGCAGTGGTATCCTCGCCCGCAGTTGCAGATAACAAGGTATTCAACAGCTTTTACGACGGCAGGATATGTGCTTTGGACGCAGCCACAGGATCAGTTATCTGGACTTTCCCGACCCGGTCATCGTCTTGGTATTTGCATCAATCTTTGGCAATAGCGTACGGAAATCTGTATGCAAGTATGGGATATACTCTAATTGCTTTTGGCCCAGGCGGTACAATAAACATACCTCCGCATGCAGAGGCAGAGCCTCCCATTCAAACAACCTATGTTGGAGGGGAAGCATGGTTTTCTGGACATCGCTCATATGATCCTGATGGACATATAGTGTCCTATCATTGGGACTTCGGGGACGGAACCTTTGGAAACGGGGTTTATACGACGCATAATTACACGATGCCGGGTATTTACAATGTTACACTGACGGTGACTGATGATGAAGGTGCCACCGATTCAGATGAGGTAATGGTGATAGTCGAGGAAGAGGGGCCGCCTGTGAATCGTCCCCCAGTTGCCGATGCAGAGCCTGATCATCAGGTCATATATGCTGGGGAAGAAGCGTGGTTCACTGGGAATAGATCATATGATCCTGACGGCTATATAGTGTCCTACCACTGGTATTTCGGTGATGGGACCAACGGAAGCGGAGTAACAGTAACTCATATATACAATATCCCAGGGAATTATACTGTAATGCTAACTGTAACAGACGACGACGGTGACTCAGATTCAGATTTTGTGACAGTCACGGTCCTCGGCGAACCGCCTGAGAATTTTCCCCCAGTTGCCATGGCAGAACCCCCTATTCAAATGGTATATGTCGGAGAAGAGGCATGGTTCTCAGGAAATTACTCATATGATCCAGATGGATACATAGTTGCCTATCGCTGGGACTTTGGGGACGGAACCTTTGGTAGGGGAATCTGGGTAACACATATCTATAACATGACAGGTATTTACGAGGTTACCCTTACAGTAGTAGACAATGATGGTGCCACAGATTCTTACCAGGTACTTGTAATAGTCGAAGAGGAGGGCCCACCGCAGAATCAGCCTCCGGTTGCAATGGCAGAACCCCCTATTCAAATGATAAATGTCGGAGATGAAGCCTGGTTTTCAGGAAATTGCTCATATGATCCAGATGGATACATAGTTTCTTATCACTGGGACTTTGGTGATGGAACCTCAGGAAACGGAGAGTGGGTAACTCATATCTACAATTATCCCGGAAATTATACTGTTAC
>CP070751.1:896137-951315 GCA_020348445.1 Thermoplasmata archaeon | reverse complement strand
GGAAGCACATTAAGCGGAACCGTCACAATATGGATGGTAGCATGGGATCCGGATGGAAACGACCAGATCCAGGAGGTCTGGGTGAAGATAGATTCTGGAGAGCTTCGAAACGCCACGTACAATCACACCGATGCCGAGGGGCAGTGGTGGTATTACGAGTGGGACACCACCGAGGTAGAGGACGGTTGGCACCATATAACTGCTATTACGTATGACGGTACCGACGATGCAAGTGATGTCATTGAGGTTATTGTGGACAACGTTCCAGAGAATAATCCACCGGGCATTGCAATAGTCGAACCTGATGGAGGAAGCACGTTAAGTGGGACCATCACGATTTGGATGGTAGCATGGGATCCAGATGGAAATGACCAGATCCAGGAGGTTTGGGTTAAAATCGATGGGGAGGAACTCAGAAATGCCACCTATAACCACACCGATGCTGAAGGACAATGGTGGTACTACGAGTGGGACACCACCGAGGTAGAAGACGGTTGGCATCATATAACCGCTATTACCTATGATGGTACCGACGATGCTAGTGACGTCATCGAGGTTATAGTTGATAATGTTCCTGAGAACAATCCACCGGGCATTGCCATTGTTGAGCCCGATGGGGGAAGCACATTAAGCGGAACCGTCACAATATGGATGGTAGCATGGGATCCAGATGGAAATGACCAGATCCAGGAGGTATGGGTGAAGATCGATGGGGGGGAGCTCAGAAACGCCACATATAACCACACCAATGCCGAAGGACAGTGGTGGTACTATGAGTGGGATACAACCGAGGTTGAGGACGGCTGGCACCATATTACTGCTATTACCTATGACGGTACCGACGATGCAAGTGACGTCATCGAGGTTATAGTTGATAATGTTCCTGAAAACAATCCACCGGGCATTGCAATAGTCGAGCCCGATGGGGGAAGTACGTTAAGCGGGACCATCACAATTTGGATGGTGGCCTGGGACGAAGATGGAAACGATGATATTGATGAAGTCTGGGTCAGAATTGACGATGGGGAACTCAGAAATGCAACATACAACCACACAGATGCTGAAGGGCAGTGGTGGTACTACGAGTGGGACACAACCGAGGTGGAAGATGGATGGCATCACATAAGGGCCATCGTTTACGACGGAAAAGATGATGGTCATGATGTAATAGAAGTTATTGTGGACAACGTTCCTGAGAATAATCCGCCGGGCATCGCAATAGTCGAGCCTGATCATGGATCAACTGTCAGCGGAACGATCACGATCTGGATGGTTGCCTGGGATCCAGATGGAAATGACCAGATTCAGGAGGTCTGGGTGAGAATAGACTCTGGGGAACTCAGAAACGCCACCTACAACCACACAAACGGAGAAGGGCAGTGGTGGTACTACGAATGGGACACAACTGAGGTCGAGGACGGATGGCATGGTATAACTGCAATCACTTACGACGGCACAGATGATGCAAGTGATACAATCGAGGTTTTGGTTGATAATGTTCAAGAAAACCATCCCCCTGGTATTACGATAGTAGAGCCTGATGGAGGAAGTACAGTAAGTGGAACCATCACAATATGGATGGTGGCCTGGGATGAAGATGGAAACGACGACATCGAAGAAGTCTGGGTGAAGATCGACAATGGGGAACTCAGAAACGCCACCTACAACCATACGAATGGAGAGGGGCAATGGTGGTACTATGAGTGGGATACAACAGAAGTGGAGGACGGATGGCATCACATCAGAGCCATAGTATACGATGGAAAGGATGATGGTCATGATGTAATCGAGGTTCTCGTGGACAACGTGGAAGAGAATCATGCCCCTGGAATCGAGATAGTTGAACCCGGTCATGGCTCCACTGTCAGTGGCACAATAGTGATATGGATGGTGGCCTGGGACGAGGATGGAAACGATGATATCGAAAATGTCTGGGTGAGAATCGATTCAGGAGAACTCAGAAATGCCACATACAACCACACAAATGGAGAGGGGCAGTGGTGGTACTATGAGTGGGACACAACCGAGGTGGAGGATGGATGGCATGATATCACGGCCATCGTTTATGATGGTCAAGATGACGGTCATGATGTAATAGAGGTTTTAGTAGATAACGAGGAGGAGAACCACCCACCAGGCATTGCCATAGTTGAGCCAGAAGATGGAGCAACTGTGGGGGGTTTGGTCAACATATGGATCTGCGCCTGGGACCCTGACGATAATGAGGAGATACAGCAGGTTTGGGTCAAGATAGACGGTGGTGATTGGGATGAAGCCACATTTGTGGAGATAGATGATGAGGGCTCATGGTGGGTCTATGAGTGGGACACAACCTCTGAGGAAAATGGTTGGCATCATATTTATGCCAAAACAACAGACGGGGAATATTGGGCAGATGATGTAATCGAGGTGTACGTTGACAACGACTCCGAGGAGAACCATGCTCCACAAATTAAAATAATGGAGCCAGATCACGGTGCCACCGTTAGCGGTACTATCGTTATATGGATGCTTGCATGGGATCCGGACGGACTGGACGATATCGAAAATGTCTGGGTAAGAATCGATGGTGGACATCTCAGAAATGCAACCTACAACCATACCGATGCCGAAGGTCAGTGGTGGTACTACGAATGGGATACCACAGAGGTGGATGACGGATGGCATTCCATCAGGGCTTCTGTCTATGATGGTGAAGATGATGGTCATGATATAATAGAGATCATCGTCGACAATGAGGGAGAGAACCATGCACCAGGAATCGAAATAATAGAACCTGAGGACGGAGCTACTGTAAGTGGTACAATTGTTATCTGGATGGTGGCCTGGGATGAGGACGGAAACGACGACATTGAGAATGTCTGGGTAAGAATCGATGGCGGACATTTACGTGAGGCAACTTATGATCACACGGACAGTGAAGGACAATGGTGGTACTATGAATGGGACACCACAGAAGTAGAAAATGGATGGCATTCCATCAGGGCAACAGTTTATGACGGCAAGGATGACGGACATGACATCATAGAGGTCTTTGTGGATAACTTACCAGAAAACCGTATACCTGGCATAGTTATCGTGGAACCTGACCACGGCTCAACAGTAAATGGTACCATCGTCATCTGGATGTTGGCATGGGATCATGACGGAGATGATGATATTGAAAACGTCTGGGTTAGAATCGATGGCGGTCCTTTAAGGAATGCCACCTACAATCATACCGATCGTTTAGGGCAGTGGTGGTACTACGAATGGGATACCACAGAGGTGGATGACGGATGGCATGATATCAGGGCAATTGTTTATGACGGCAAGGATGACAATGATGATATCATAGAGGTCCTTGTGGATAATTCCCCGCCCGAACATGAGATATTGAACATAGATGAAGGGGAAATCCTGGATGGAGAAATAGAAATCCGAATTCAAACCTCTAATCCCGATGAAAACGTGGAAATCGAAACCATGTGGATAAAAATCGATGACGGGGAATGGAAAGAGGCAAACCTTGTAGAATCCGAGGATGGAACATCATATTGGGCATATGAATTGGACACCAAAAACCTAAAAAACGGTGAACATCATATATATACAAGCCCAAATAAGGGAAAGGACGAATCTGAAGTAGAGGAGATTACGGTGTTAGTGGATAATCCAGATAAGGTAAGCGAGACTCCGAGCCCCTTTCCATGGGCAATTCTCGTGGCCATAGGAACCATAATCGGGCTTTCACTATTTGCATTAACCGAGGTGGGCAAATTCGCACTTTTGAGCCTGATATTCTTGCCCCTTTACACCAAGATCACGAAAAAGGATGTGCTCGACCACTTCATTAGAGGGCAGATATTTGGGTATATAAAGGTGAATCCAGGAGATAACTACAGCACAATAAAAAAGAATCTGGATCTTAACAACGGCACTCTCACATACCACTTGAAGGTGCTTGAACGGGAGGGACTTGTAAAATCCTGGAATGACGGAACCCATAAGTACTTTTATCCCCAAGGTGTCAAGATACCCGGAAACGGTGTCAAGAATCCCAGCATCTACGAAGCGATTTTAAAGAGCATAAAGGATAGCCCAGGGATATCTGTAAAAGACATTGCCGCTGTAAATGGAATATCCAGCCAACTTGCCAATTACCATGTAAGAAAAATGGCTGCAAACGGAACAATAGAGCTTGAGAGAAAATCCTTTTCCAAGGTCTGCTATCCAAAGGATAGCTGAATGACAGCTTGCGAGCAAAGATTGGAGCAATTTATATTTGTCTCATTTTAAGCATTGCACTTGCTGACATTTTTCCTTGCAGTATTTACAGAAAAAAAAGTAAATTGTTGTGGTTGAACCTCACTCGCTTTCAATCCTCGGAGCCAAAAGATATTTTACATGTCCGTTTCCGCTTGCTATATCGAACTCCAGATTGATAGGATAATCTGTGCCAAGATACAGGGTTACCTCATTGGCGCTTCCAGTTGCCTTGATCATGGTTGAGAAGTAATCCAATGAAAAAAGGCTCTTTTGATTCTCCTTGCAGTCCAGGTCCTTTAACAGTGCTTTCGGGAGCTTGAGGTTCACTGAATCGGTATCCCCTTCTGAGACCATCTCGAAACTCTCTGAGGATGCAATCAGGGCTACATGATCTGATACAGCCTCGGCTGCGCGAAGGCCTCTTTTGAGTTCATTTGTTTCAACAGTCAATTTTGCGGGAAGATTTAGATTTGGAACCTTTGGATCCGACATGCCTGCAGTATCCACAAGGGCCATTTTTCTTGTGATGTTGCCAACATCCAAAATCAACCTGTTCTTGTCCTCATCGTGCTCAATTGAAAATATATCACTCGGACCGGCAAGCTTCAGAACTTCTTTTAACTTATCGATATCCACACCCAATTCACATTCCTTTGCCTTGTACTCCTCAAATCCCTTCTTTTGAAGCACCAAATCAAGCATGGCGACATGGGCGGGATCCACTGCCCGGAGGCTGATTCCATCCCCCTTGATATTGAACTTTGCCTCATCCACCAATGCCGAGATAACATCCACAACTTCTCTTAATGTCTCTGATTTAATTTTAGCTTTGAACATATTACACTCCCCCATTTTCTCTCGGGGTATTCATCTTTAAGATTATAAATCTTTTTAATACGAAACAGGATTTCATTTAATTCTGATTGATGAAGAGAGGCTATATTTGATGGTTCGTTCAAGATCTTATAATGGATGCATTCTTAGATATTTACAATTCCACAGTTGATCATCCGTACAATCCAGGAGGAACCTCCCTATCTTCTGGAGGCAAGGGCGAAGCTGCCTTTAAAGCGTTTTTAATTTGATCTTCCAATTGTTTGGCTTCCTCGAAAAGTGGTTTGGGATCGATTTTCAACTCGGGTAGCATCCTGCTTATTATCTCAACGAGTTTAGCGGCTCCCATGGCTCCTGGAAGCTCGATATTGGCCTCAGCCATGAGACAGAGAACATCCTTTTCCTTTTCTTCACCTTCGTAAAGAAGGACTCCTGATATCCCACCAACCATTCCCTCGGTTAGGGGTTCTATTTTGTGCTTCGAAATCATTTCTCTGGCCTTATCGGTTGTTCCCACTGCGTACACCTTGGGCTCTTGGTCTGGAAGAAGCGGGGTGTTTGCTCCCTCCAAAGTGACTATCATGTTTGCGTTTTTGTCACCGCACCAATTTAAAATGACATCGCTCATGGATTTTATCATACCCAATGGAACAGGAAGCTCGGACATGATAACTAGGATTTCATTACAAAGCTCGTCGGGGGCGCACTCCCTCTTTCCGCCGAACACCCGCACAGGAGGGGAAGGCACTCCATCGTAGATTACGGCTGTGGGTACAAAATCGTCGGAAGAAAAGGTTCCAACCCGCCCAAGTTTTAATGAACGGACCATATAGCTTGCCGCCAGGCTTCCCACCAATCCTGGTGAGGGGAAGCTCACTATAACCATGGATCTTGAGCAATCCAAGGGTGCAATCTCGCGAAATTTGATTTCCTTCTCCATATCATCACCCAAGGAAAATAGCTGTGTAGATATATATGTTTAATGTCCGCATAAATGGCTTGATATACAGAAGAAAAACCAACTTTTAAGTTCAATATCGGATGAAAATAATTACATAAAAAGATATAAGAATACGAACCGATATGTATTGTTATAATAATGTCAACTGGAATCAAGGAATGAAGGGGAAAGATTGACCTAAACACCCCTCTTAGGGGGTCAAACTAAATGACCATAATGAGAAGAGAAACCGGAATTGTCGGTTTGGACAAGCTCATTTCAGGGGGATTTCCTGTTCCATCAACGGTTTTGATAGGGGGGGAGCCTGGAACCGGAAAAACGACCCTAGCTGTCCAGACCCTTTTCTACGGTGCAAAAAAGGGTGAGGTTGGCATTTATATAACAGCGATTTCGGAGCCCAGGTGGGTGGTGCAGAAGTTTTTATCGGAGTTCACATTCTATGATGAGGCAGCCATCGATAAGGAGAAAATACTTTTTTTGGAGATAAGAAAGAGCTTTTTCGAGGAACCTGGGAAATTATTGCCCAGAATCAAACAATTCGTGGAAAGGTACGAGCCTCAAAGGGTCGTGATAGATCCCATCACACCCATAAAAGCAGCCCTTGATGAAAAGGGCGTTACAAGAGAATTTTTACATGACCTTTTTGAATTCTTAAAGGGCTTCAACTGCATATCCATAATCACAGCAGAGCTTTCCTACAACGAGATTCCCAAAAGTCTAGAAGGGTACATGGTGGACGGAATTATCCTGCTCTCCTATCCAGAGGAAAAGGCTGTTCGACGCAAGTTCCTTGAGGTTCTAAAAATGCGGGGTACAAAGCATGTTACTGGAAAACAGCTCGTGGATATAACAAACGAAGGCTTTTTAGTGCATGCTGGTCTCAGGTGATTTGTTTTCCTGTGAAATGGTAATAAGACCGACATCAATCCCCAAATATCATTCCCACTCCTGTGGCAACATCGCTTTCCTCGCTTTTTATTTTGTCATAGATGTTCTTTGCTTCCTCTTCGTCCTCTTTTTTGCCCACTTCAGAAAATAGTTCGTCAGCCTTTGCTATTGCCTCGTCTGTCCCTTCTATGAGCACGTATCGAACATCCTTTTCGATGCTCAGGGCCTTTGCGTCTCTCACCGAGATGCTCTGTCTAGAGATGAGATCATCCTTGAGTATCTTGTTGATCTTGCTCGCCTGAGTTTTCTCAACACTGAATATGGCATAACTCATATGAATCCCCGAAGGGAATGGTAAATCTACCATTTAAAGGCTGTGGTTTATTTTTCACCAGGTAAGATACCCACTCAGGACTGAATATAAGGGCAATATCTTAATCCAAAGCAAATAAATATATAGTTATGTATACATTAATTCATAACAGATTGAATAGTAAGGCCCATATATTATCCAAGTGCGGTATGCTGAGGTGATTTTAAGTCGTATAAGGAGGCCAAGTTAGTGGGCATAAAAAAACACGTGACAATAATAGGAATTACAGTATCAATGGTCCTCGCCACACTATCCATTATAAATATTATTCCAACTGCCTCAGCAGAAGCCCCCTGGGAAAATATCCAAACCATATCAAAGACCATTGAAATCCCTCCCGGGGGGGAATACTATGCCTACTTTGACAGGGAATCTGGTACCATAATCGAAATGGCGCTGCCCTCCCTAGAAACCGGCCTCACACAAAAGGCAAAGGATGCATTAACCCAGGTTCCAGACTGGTTGTATGAGGATTTGGCAAAGAAGTTCGGGGAGCTTGGGGACACAACAATAGATGTGGGGGATTACGCAGCCCCAGCATTCGCAGATATGGATGCTGACGGGGATTTGGACCTCACCTTGGGTTCTGAAGCAGGACCCTTGTATTACTTTGAAAATGTGGGGACAAAAAGCAGGCCAATTTTTATAATGAACGACACGCTTTACTCTCGCGTAAATACACTTTATCTTCAGGATGTCAGCAGAACATCGCCAACCATCGCAGATATAGACGACGATGGTGACAACGATATTTTAGTGGGATATCACGAAGGGGATCTCTATCTCCTCAACAATTCAGGATCATCGTTGGATCCGAAATTCGGAGATATAACTGGTCATTATGGCTTAGGAGAATCAGCTAACTACCCATCACTCGCAGACCTTGACGCTGACGGGGACTTCGATTTGGCAGCGGGCACCACAGATGGTTATATAAATTTCTTTGAAAACACAGGTAATGATATAATTATATGGGAGTATTCGTATCGAATTTATACAGGAGAGGATGATGATAGACCTGTCTGTCTGGCAGACATGGACGATGACGGTGATTTCGATTTGTCAGTGGGTGATGGGGATTTCGCAACCCTTTACTACTATAGAAACATAGGTTCAAGTGAACAGGAGATCTGGACGGAGGACATGACCTATTACAGCGGTGTCTCTCCCGAGTACGGCACCTCACCTGCAGTAGCGGACCTAAACGGTGATGGCAGACTAGATCTTTTAATTGGAGGCAACTCAGGCAGGGTGTTTTACTACTCAAACTCAGGATCTGCGTCAAATGCCCAATGGCTGATATGGAGCTCTTACCAGGTGGCCGAGGGCTATATGTACTACCCCAAGGAGGTCATGCTAAATTACAGAGGTGAATACCAACAAAACAGGTATGCGGACCTCATTTTGAACTCGGCCGCAATTTACAAAGACGAAATCGGCTTTGCCATGGCCCACATGCCCGCTGAGAATCTAAAATCAATGGGCCAGAACCAAAGTCAGCTGTTGGTAGACAATGCCGAGCTGATCTACGAAATCGACCAGTATCTGGATTATGTGGAGGTCATAGAGAAGGACGATTACACAACCACAAGATACAAATTCGGAGAGCCCGGAAATATTATACAACGAGAACTTCCCAGGGATATATATTACTGGTTTATTGTTCATCCCAAGATAACTGACGAGAATGTTTATTATATCCATCCTGATGATTCTGACGCAAACAACCCCACCGATCCCGCATACGGAGGAAGATTCTGGAGAGAATACCTTTTCTATCATGCCGACGAATCATATCCCCCTGATAACAGTGGCGCTCCTGACGACGATGTAGATGATTACCCGGCCTCACAAGTGGCACCACCCCTTCTAAAAGATCTCCTTGAGGATGTGGATATTCTGTTCAATGGAACATCTTGGTTCGCACCTGGAGGTAACTACAGTAATTTCAAGAATACTGGTGAGGACGACAGAAGGCCCTTTGATTATGGCTATCATGCCATTATTCGCGTGAGCAACTGGGTGGGAAAAACACTGATTCTGAACCAGCAGGAGGTATCAGACAGCGAAAGACCCATCCAGCCTGTCAGGATAGCCCATCACCACAACGGAAATTGCGGGGAGCTTCAGGATTTAACCACGGCAGCGGCAAGGACTGCTTTGATCCCTGCTGCAGGGATTTTACTCTTGGGTGAAGATCATGTGTGGATCGAGTTCTACGAGAACGGCTGGCATCAGTGGGATAACTACTGGAGCGACGGGGGATCTGTTATAGACAATTTTGACAATTACTGGGTTGGATGGGGCCAAAGGGGCGGCTCAGGCATTACAAAACATGTGGGCGACGATGATGCCTTTGAGGTGACAGATCACTACATTCCCCAGGACAATATAAGCCATGTAACGATTCATGTTATGGATAACAACGGCGATCCAGTGGATGGTGCAAGGGTGATTGTGTTAAGCTACTGGATGAAAGCTGATATCTCAGGGTATCAAGTGGAGATTCCCTTCCCCTGCATTTGGAACTATACAGATTCAAATGGAAATGCACTCTTTAAGCTGGCAACGCAACAGGGACCAAACGGCAACAAGAATTTCACGTTCAAGATAATAAGCAAGGTGGGAAGTGCCGAATCAGGCAAGATGGAGCTTCAGCACGGCTGGGACTATACGTTCATGTTTTCCCTTGAAGGCGCGGCACCCAACCCAATACTCGACGCCGATAACCAGCCAAATCCAAATCCCTCTGATCCGCGATTTAGACTTGGCATCAACTATCAGGTGATATCTGGTACACAGCATCCAAGAAATCTGCTTACAGGCAACTATCATCCAGAAGAGATTCCTCCCTTAAGAATACCCAGGCCATCAATTGATGACCACCAGGGGAATCACATAGATTCCTTCATCGCAACAGATGAGGAGTTTGTAAATTTCCGAGCTGGCTACAATTTCCAATCATACGAATACACACAGAACCTGAATTCAAGATCCTTTGAGTTCGACCTTCCAGATGACTACAATTATTATTTTGTACTCTCGAATCGGGATTCCATCGAGACCACAAAGGTCATAAAGCTCACTTTTGAACTTTACTATAACCCACCGTCACATACAGTTAAAATCGTAACGCCTGGGGATGGCTCTCAATTGAACATCGGCGACGTTATCTCGATTTCTGGGATAGTGAGCAACGAGACTGACCTTGTTTCCCTGCGTTTGAGCACCGATTCCGGGACGACCTGGAAATATCCGACTCGTACTGATAATCAGTGGGTATATGAATGGAACACAGGTTCATTGGATGAGGGATCGTACACCATCGAGGTTGAAGCTGATTATGGATCAACACAAAGCTCAGACTCAATAGAAGTTGATCTAGTGGACAAAGAGCCTCCTGACATAAACATCCTCAACCCCACTGAATATTCCCAAGTCAACATCGGCCAGACAATAACAATCTCCGGCACGGCATTCGACAATGCCGAGATAGAATCACTTTTGTTGAGCACTGACTATGGAATAAGCTGGATAGACATATTGCCGAGTTTGCACAATGGTCAATGGTCATACGATTGGATAACCGACGATCTATCCCTTGATTCATACGTGATTCAAATTCTAGCCAACGACGGAACAAATCGTAAATTGATATCCAGTTGGGAGTGTATCGAGTTGGTAGATGGTGTGGCCCCCTCTGTTTCCATTTCAAATCCAATCCAAGGCGCTGACATCAACATAGGAACGCGGGTGATAATCTCGGGAACAGCATACGACAACAAGGATGTGACGAGCCTACGATTAAGTACCGACGGTGGGCAGAACTATACCGATATTTTATCAAATTTAATTGGTACATCTTGGTCCTATGAATGGGATACCACGGGCCTGCCTCTCGGACATCGGACTTTGGTGGTGGATGCCTCCGACGGTAAAAACAACTCGACTGACTCAGTTGATATCGAACTGGTGGACCTGGAAGAACCTATTATCTCCATTAACTATCCTCCTGACGATTCAGATTTTAATGTAGGTTCCCAAATAACGATTTCTGGTGAGGCAAAGGATAATGTTGCACTCCAAAACCTCAGGTTGAGTACAGACGGGGGCAATACCTGGGAGGATATATTACCAAGGCTCAGCGGCGGTCATTGGTCCTATGATTGGGATACAAGTGAATGTGCACTTGGAATGCATTCGATCATAGTCAGAGGGTCCGATGGACAATATCTGGCTTCAGATTACCTGTACATCGATCTGACAGATATGAACCCACCAAGCGTCACCATCACCTCCCCACTCGATAATGAGAATTTCAATCCAGGTGATACAATTTTGGTTACAGGCACAGCCTATGACAACCAAAGGATTTCAGAGCTCAAACTGAGCTTTGACAATCAAGAAACATGGATTTCGATTTTACCGAGCCTAGACAATGGTGATTGGCAGTACAGCTGGGACACCAATGGATTGATTTCGGGTGACTACACAATAACTGTGTTGGTATCGGATGGGATAAACGAGCCAGTGTACACCTCAGTGGAAATAGATCTGAGGGATTCAGAGGACCCGATACTCCAGATCACAGCGCCGACGGACAAGTTCCAATACCAAATTGGAGAGGTCGTCACCATATCAGGGACAGCCTTCGATAAAACCGGTATTTCAGATATCTCAATCAGTTTGGACGACAAAGAGACTTGGATCGATATCTTGTACACCTTGGACGAAAATGGCCAATGGGAATATGTTTGGGAAACTGACGATTATGATGACGGCATATACAAAATCCATATCAGAATCTCCGATGGAACCAATGAAGTATCTGATTCACTCACCATCGTTCTTTTAGATGAGGAAACAGAGGGTGATAGTAAGGAGGGCTTTTCTCTTTCTGCATTATGGTGGCTCATAATATTGGTAGTGGTGGTGGTTCTTGCCGCAATTGCAGCATTCGTAGGTTATAAAATCACAAGGAAAAAGGCGAAATGAGCTTGACGCGAATCCATATTTTTATAAACCGCTTAAGTGGCCTTTACACCCTTCAAATATAGTAACAGAGAGGCCTCCTGCCTGCTGAATCCCTTTATACTCTTTAAGCTGTTCACATCCCCCTTCTTTATCAGCTCGATGGTCAGTGGATGGCCCCTTGTCATAAGATGTATCTTTTTTAAGGCGTCGGAATCTATGTTCGGAGCGTCAAGCATCTGCTTGATTCCCTCCATTGAAAGACCTTTAATTAAAAGCTCTGCGATCTTCCTTTTTTTAACCTCGTTTTTGTCATAGAATCTGCAGTAAAATGGTGTGGTGTCCCTTGCACTGATTATGACCTTTAAAGCCACGTTCTTTTGGGCCAGATCGCTAAGACCCGAGAAAAGGTCGGCAACTTCTTCACTCACCATAAAATAATTGTCAAAGGCAAGGATCGTATCCTTTCCTCTCAAAGAATTGCCCATGATTCTCATCACTTTAAAAAGATCGAGGGTATCGTCGTCCTTCAAGCTGGCAGAGAGATCAGTTATTTTGAGCCTAGTAAGAAATTCTGAAATCCCTGAAATGATATCCCTTTGTGAATCATTTTCCGAAAGCTGGTACCAAAAGATATTTTTCTTATCTTTGTACGATTTTAACATCTCCGCCATCAAAGCGCTTTTTCCTATGCCCACACTTCCATAGATGAGGATAGTTCCATATTCGTTTTGTTCAATCCAATTCGAAAGTGTCTTTATTTCAGTCTCCCTTTCTATTAGTCTCTCAGGCCATGAGATTTCGCCTGATGTATAAAATACAAATGATGGCTTCTTGGCCATCTCTTTTTTAACATCATGTAAAATTACCTTTTCATCAATGATATCGTCATCAGGAAGGCTCATGTAGAGTAATAGAGGTGAAAAGTTGGTCTTAAGCTGGGAGTTCACCTTCGAGAGCTTCAACTTCGAAACCTGGCCATCCTCCCTTCTCAGATAGACATCCCAACCCAATATTTTCTCTCTCAAGTTCTTTGCAGATATAATTCCTTCGTCTGTCAGATAATAGACCTTCTGCCTTCTGGTCTTACTTTCTATGTGGGTCATCTCCTCTGATACATAACCCATCTTCTTGAGCTGGGCCATGGCCCGAGGTACGTGATTCCATCTGATATTTACACCATCTGCAATTCCTTTTTGTGTGATTTCGAAGGGAGCTTCCCTTTTATTTTTGGACTTTAAGTTTTCCAGGAGATGCAGAAGTATCTTCTCGTTGACTGTCAATCTATGCTTCGGTTTTGTGTTCTCATGCCTGTGGGCCGACATTTTTTAACCCTCTTTCCCCTATTTGGAAAATCACTTTACATTATTTAATTTTGTTGCTCATATCTTGCCTGGGTAGAATGCA
The DNA here is from genome assembly GCA_020348445.1 of Thermoplasmata archaeon. Taxonomy (GTDB): domain Archaea; phylum Thermoplasmatota; class Thermoplasmata. The sequence continues at coordinate 937,633 of CP070751.1, read as the reverse complement.
GAGATAAGAAGGATGAACTGAAAGAATATTACCCCCACCCTGGTTCCGGTTCTTATATAGTTCCAGAAGGCGCGTTCTGTCATCTGTCTCAATGTCAATCCCCAGGTAACAAATAATATGATTGCAAACACTGTTGCGCCGAACAGGTATACAGGATCGTAATAAAGCGAGGGCAGTATATCCCATCTGAAAATAAAGGGTGCAGGATACAATATTGCGTAGCCCACGTAAAATAGAACAGCAACGTACATGGATTTCTTTGCGCCTATGCGCACAGGTAATGTCTTGAATCCCGCTTTGATGTCCCCCTCCACGTCCTCTGCGCAGACTATTATTTCTCTTCCTATTTCCATGACAAATATACTGATGGTCAGTGGAGCCATGGCTATGATGCCATCAACAGGCTCAATGGCAACCCCTCCGTAAAAGGGTATGATGGCAACCCCATAGGCAACAAAGACATTACCCCATATCCCCCATCCCTTTCCCCAGTGATTGTACACTATCCCCACGATAGTCAAAGAGAGGGCTACAATGCCTGCAGAGTAGTTGATCTCGCCATTGTGAATATTGATGAAGAAGGCAAGTGCTGTTCCTCCGAACATCATACCAAGGCCTGTCCACCTCGCTGTACCTGGTGAGATTACACCGCTTGGTATTGGCTTATGAGGCCTATTTATCTTGTCCGATTCCAAATCAGTATAATCGTTGTGTATCATGATACCTGTGTACACCAAAGGTGCCCAAGCAATCAAGGCCAGCCAGAATGTGAATGGATCTGGATTTAGATTCACATTCAATGCACCAACTGCGGCACCCAGGGCACTTATAAACAGAATGGGGGGGCGTATGATTCTAAACCACGCGTTGAGCTTCCCCATGAAAATCAGCCTTGAAACCTACATTTGCTTTGATCATTTTTTTGAGCCTTTTTTATGCGGCTTTGGGTACTTTTCCTTGATCTCCTCGATCCTCTCAAGGAGATCGTTTTTTAGATCCTCTCCAAGGGCCTTATTAGAATGCTCGTCCAGTTTTGCGGCAATGGCTATCTTGGATGCAAATGCCCTTGCTATCTTTCCCCTCTGCCAATAAGGTGCGCGGTGAATCAATGGATGCTGGAAGATCAGTCCGTGTTTCGGGGGATTTGAACCGTCTCTTAGATGCCGAAACAATGCTTTCTCTGCACCCAAAACTTGAATAGTACCAGAAGGAAGTGTCGCGAGCCTCTTTAATCCCCCAGCCTTGGAGATCAGCCTTGCCCCTATGATTGGGCCCACAAGAAATGACAGATTGGCAGCATTATCTTCCATTTGGCTTTTGATGTAGTCCTCAAGCACCCTCATCCTCTCATGCAGATCCCGTAGTGTCCTTGCCAGTTCCGAGATGGGTTCCAAATCTGGCTCGTTGTCCAGTCCGCCCTTTTTGCATTCCTGAATCACAAGCTCTATAAATTCCTCTTCCTTCATAACCTTCCTGTGCTCAGGAAAATGCATTCCATACCACTCATGAAGGCGTTCGGAAAGCATATTTGCGCTCTGCATGAGATCATCCAGCGCATTCACAGCCTGAGAAACACTTTCGTTAACAGATACAGGCTCTTGGGTCTTATCCTTAGCAAGTATCATCATGGCCTCATGAAGCATATCATTGGAAAAACCGAATTCATCGGGGGAAAGATCAGGCATTTCCTCCTCGATTAGCTCGCCGCCCAGTATGCGAAGGCGCTCGTCCAATACCAAAATCCTATCTTGCCCCTCGGCCAAGGTTTTCTCTTCATCAAGTATCTCTTTATTGGCCACTGCCTTCAGGCGTTTTGCTATCTCATTTGCGTTATTTGGAAAGAGGTTGGATTTTACTACTTTTTCATTTTCGTAAAGGAATGTCCCGAACCAGGTTGTAAACAGTATCATGCTATCACTTTTGTGATTTTTTATTGATCAACCTCAAAAAGGTATATTCAATCACTATATAATATAAGTATCCTTTCATCCACATATGATATTGGATTTGATTATATCTCCATAGTGCGCGCTTTATTATGAGTAAGTTTATGGACTCTGCGTAGATATTCAAATTCTTGAGGAAATAAACGAAGACAGGAGATCCACCTTATTCCTGCTCAACCTTATTGTAAGTACAATGAACTATTTTGAGCCTACGAAGTATTAATCAAATCGATAGTAAGATATAAGAGCATTGAAATCCAATGTCAATATAGCCCCCAAACCCTCACCCTTCCTCGCATAATCGCGGCTATCTGACCCGAATAATTTTTTCCTTAAGAGGGGATTGGGGGCACAACATACTAAACAAAGAATACTTTCGAGAGATTAATATTATCGAGTTGATGGAACAATAAAAATAAGTCATGAGACAAGAAACTGTTTTGGATTTTGTGTAATATGCTTTATACTTAATCAGTTATTTTTAATAATGATGCCTGGGTAGCATCTTTGTTTTTCTGAATTTTTTGCATATATGAACCTTTCTATCATCTGGCTGCTTTTCTGATATATAAACCTTTTTGTTAAAATTTCCAAAAAGGCTTGTATCTTGTAAGTTCCACAATAGTAACGATATAAATTAGGGGGAAGAAAAATGGAAAAGGATGAAATAAAATTTCTGAGCGGGATTCTGATTATAGTTGTAATTGCAACAATAATCATAACATTTGTCGCAATCCCGATAATTACGAAAAACGTAAGTGCTCAAAGTGACTATCTTGAATTTCAGGGAGTCAGTTATACTGGATCAGCGGTCCGTAGTGTCGATATCTCGGATGGAAACTCTAATCCTAGTAATGTATATGTGGTCGTTGGAAGCGCACAGAATTTGTCTGTTTTTGATGCGAGTGGTAATTTGCAGTGGTATAATAATAGTTTAAGTATAGCAGATTTTTCGTCATATGGCACCAGTCACGGGGTAGCGATCTCAGGAGATGCACAATATGTTGTAGCTGGAACTACTTCCGACGAAGTATATGCGTTTGATATATCTGGTAATTTTCTATGGTATAACGACATGTATCGAAGTAGGGGTGATTGTTACTCGGTGGATGTATCCAACTCGTCAGCCCGGTTTTACAGTCAGGGTAATTATGATGCATTTGTAGTATCATGCAGCGGTGATTGTATCTACGTTATCAATGCTTCAACTGGATCGAATATATGGTCCGAACAGATTTCTGAAGGTAATGTTATGAATGTCAGAATATCAGAGGATGGAAACTGGATTGTTGCAAGCTCAGATAATAATAGAATTGAATTCTACAACAACACCGATCCAAGCAATCATGAGATGGTATGGTTCAACATCACCACTGATTCTTATGTTAATGTAGACATAGCAAGAAACGGTTTAATCGTAGTTGCTGGCGAAGATGATCCGAATCCTGGTGCAGGAACCAGTAATGTATATGAATTTGATGTGGGTGCAGACGGGACATGGGGGACTGGAGACGATCAAACCCCAGGTTGGACGAGAGCGGAGGCCGGTGATATCTATGCTGTTGCAGTATCGGACTGCAATACTGTCGCACCTGCCGGTCCTACTTTTAGTGTGATCTCAGGTGAAGGACCTAATGATGATGAGAGCGATGAGTCGTATTATACCAGTCCTAATAAGATACGCAATTGGTCCACTGGTTTGATTTGTTCTGCAGATGCCACCTACGATAACAACTCTGCTTACAATTTTAGATTATTTGGGAGTTTTACTCCCGAAAACAGTATTATTCTAGTTGCTCAGAATTCAGATAACATAATCGACTCCTATACAGCAAACGGAACGGTAACCTCAGTTGCGATCAGTTATTCCTATTGTCAACCCACACAATTTTATGACTATTTTGTGGCAGGCGACTCAGCTGGTTATGTGTATTTCTTTACCTATGCATACCCTTAGCTTGAGCCAGGGAACAGAGGGCCTTGATGGTCAATAACATCAAACAATGTAAAATATGCAAAAATTGTTCCAAACAACCTTTATATCCTTATTTCGATTTAGAAAAGTAGATAAGGAAGGATTACGATTAAATCATATGGAGGGTTTGAACGAATAAAAGGTTAACCTCGATTGGGATAATGTGGGTTGTAATTCTCAGTATAACACTTGTAATTGTTCCATTGAGGATGCCGAATGCAGGTGCATATACAACACCTGGTTCAGGTGTAATCTGGGATATGGACGATCTGGTGGCAAATTCTGGTGGTGCAGTAACTGGTGGAAGTGGAACCTATACATTCCATGAGACCGTTACAATCGCAGGCGCACCCACTCCGGATACACTGAACATCAATCCCGGCGATGTTTGTTATTTCGATTTCGGCTCGGACATTAAGTTGGAAATTCAAGGTACTTTGAATGCCCTTGGTGGAGGTGCAGGAATTGTCTTCACGTCCAATGGTGCACCTCCAGACGCTGGCGACTGGAACTCTATTTACTTTAGCGGTGGTGTCGGTGAAATATATAACTGTCTAATCGAGTATGCGGGAAGCGGTATAACAATAATGGATGGCAGTGTGACAATAAACAAGAGTACAATTACGAACAACTTAGCCACCGGAATTTATGTCAATGGGGGAACCGTAGAGATCAAATACAGCGATATTTTCGGTTGGAATGCAACTTCAGGCTCTTTTAGACCTGGAGGCAACGGAATTAATTGCACTGGAACAGCCTCAGGGACGATAATCATCGATGGTAACAATATAACTGGCGGAGATGGTGATGATTTCGGCGGCTCGGTAATCCCGGATGGTGGTGCTGCGATATCATGTCAGAATTTTGACGGGAAAATGGAAATCAGGGATAATTATCTAATAAAAGGCGGGAATGGAGGCGATAACAATTTGAATGACGGCCGGGCCGGGGCAGGTGGTCATGCCATTTGCTTCTCTCCTGTCGCCGATTACCTTTTACCGCCGGCAATCAATATCAGTGAAAATCAGAACATTACTGGCGGAGATGGGGGAGATAACAACGCACTGCAAGACGGGATCGCAGGCTGGGGTGGTGACGGGATCAATATCAGCGATGACGACTCAACAGGCCAAATACTGGTTGTGGGAAATAACAAGATTACCGGTGGCATTGGCGGGGACAACCACGCCGATTACGTTAGCGGTTGGATTGCCGGCAAGGGAGGAAATGGTATCTCCCTCTACTATTGCAGTGTTGGATATATAAGATATAACGATAATATCAGCGGTGGAAAAGGCGGAAATAATACCGGAGTGGGGGCACTCGTATCTCCACCGCTTACAGCGGGATGTGGAGGCCACGGTATTTTCATCTATAATTCTACGAATATAACGGTTGAAAACAGCAATATTTCTGGTGGTGATGGCGGCAACAATACAGTTACAGGTACATCAGCGGATGCTGGAGGTGGTGGTCAAGGTGTTTATGCCTTTGCTGGTTCGGATGCATTAATATTTGAAAGTAAAATCAGAGGTGGTGAGGGCGGTGATATTTATGTGGACAGTCAAATAGGTATACCAAAAGGAGCTGGAGGAGGAGGCGACGGCATCCGCTCCGATAATTCTTTTGTATATGCTGAGAACATAAACATAACCGGGGGTGAGGGCGGTGACAATTATGGTGAATATAGCTGTCCAAATGTTGGTGGCTATGGAATATATGTCTTAAACTGGGGGGGTGTCTCTGCCAATGGCGGTTCCATCACGGGAGGAAAAGGTGGAGATGACTATCATCCCAATGGCTGGCTTTGGCCTCGGGGTTCACATGCTATCTACATCAGTAACGGTTTGAATTCTGAATACCAGCACCTTACTATCAGAGGAGGCGCTGGCGGGAACAATTATGCAGGGTCATCAGTTGCTGGTGGGGGCTATGGCGAGCGAAGTATCTATGCCTATGGAGGTGATACTATTGATATACATGACAATCCTTTGATTACAGCTGGATCAGGAGGCATTGATTATGTAGGTGGGATTAAACATGGTGATGGAACTCCAGTCATCATTTTTCAAAAGAATATATATAACAGTAAGCTCAGAAATAATTACATCCTGGTAGCTCAATATGGTGCGGGAATGGATGTGTATTCAAATATACTGATAGATAATAATACCATCGTAGGAATTAATTCGGAAGGCGGGGGAGCAATTGGCGTTCATAAAGAAGGGAAAAATACGGTTATAAGCAATAACACGATATTTGGCTTTCTCGATTCTTCCTCCTCGGGGACAATCTTCTGCCAAGGCCAGTCAAGCCCACTTATAATAAACAATATCATTGATACAACCAGTGTTGGAATATACACGTTCGGTGCTTTTCCTTACATTGTTAATACCACGATTACCAATTCAACTATATACGGAATACGGCCGATATCGAGCAGTTATTTAATAGAAAACAGCACGATAACACATTCCGGTTTAGCTGATTTCTTTATACGGAGCAAATCCCAAATAACAACATTGAACACGAGTTTTAATGGTGCTAAAGTGGACATCGATGGCAACTCAAATCTCACAGTCAAGAATTATTTAGATGTATCGGTGCTGGGTGCGACCCTGACCCCTATATCGGGGGTTGATGTTAATGTGACTGATAATGGAGAACCAATCTATCAAACAACCGGTTTCGGCGGCAGCGAGTCACAAACTGACAGTGATGGTTTTGTCCGTTGGATATTGATAACGGATAGAATATACAATGGGAGCAATACCGCCACAGAAAACATCACAACCCTGGAGGTTTCACATCCATTTAAAACATTTGTGGATAATCCAAGGGATGTGAACATGTCCACATCTCATACCGAGATATTTGTAGAGGTCGGCTTCCCGCTTTATGAGGGCTGGAACTTGGTTTCAATTCCGTATATCCAGTCTGATACAGGGCTTAGCAGTGTTTTAGATTCTATAAATGGGTTTTACGACGCTGTACAGCAGTATAACGCCTCCGATGGCTTTAACCATTGGAAGCATTACCAAATCTCAAAGCCTTCTCACTTGAACGATTTGCACACTATTGACCACAGTATGGGCTTTTGGATCTATATCACCCGGCTTGGAGGGACGGGTTTCGTTTGGAACGGCACCAAGCCAATTGAAAACCAAAGTATTACGCTTTATCCGGGGTGGAATCTGGTAAGTTATCCCTCTCTGACTAGTTATAACAGAACTGAGGGACTGAACAACATCACCTATGGTTCGGATGTTGATGCGATCTGGACTTACAACTCTAAAATTCAGAAATGGGAAAAGCTCGGCGAATCAGATTACTTCGAGATTGGAAGGGGTTACTACATTCATTCAAAGGTTGAGAAAACCTGGGTTGTACCTCTATGAAAATCCATAACCTTTCGTTTGGCTCAGAAAAGTCAAAAAACTGTTTTTATATTTTTAGGGATTCAATGTCAGGTGTATAATCTTTTGTTAGGATTGTATAGATATCCATCTCAGAAATTCCAAAGCAGGGTTTCTTTTTCTCTAAATAAAGCGTTATATCCTTTAATTTCATTGTTTTTAATGTGTCATTTGGTAGTTTCAATGTAATCAAAAAGTTTGACAGTCCGTTTTTTATTTTCTTGCATATTTTATCCCGTTATCTGTAAGAACATAATATTTTTGTTTTTTCCTACAACATTTTATACGTCCACAGCATTCTTGAACATAACCCTCATCAATCAACTTGTTAATAATCCGGGGGGCGTATCCATAACTTATACAGACCTGCTGAGCAATTCCCATCTTTGTTAATTCAAAAGGTACATCAAATTGACTTGTGGAACCATGATGGTTCAACAGATGGAGGAGAATCCTCATATCTGTAGATATAAGACTGTTGTGCCTTTGAATTTCTGCCAATCCTCACAAATATCGAGGCATTTTGGCTATATATCCATAGAATATTTGGGGATGAATCTGTTAATAAGGAGTTATATCTGATTGCATAGTCGCTATTCTCACCCTGGAATATCAGCTGTTAAAGGTTGTATATAAATCTTCTGTGGAATGTTCCGCAAAAATCTTAAATAGTATAATAAATCCACATGCCCTCTATATTAAATCATTAATTGGAAACCGAAACAGGGGTCGAATTACCTGATTTGCCGCATTATCAACCAAGTTGCCTGTGAGCACCTTAGTAATACATACCGGAAGTTTAGAACTCTCTAAGTCAATGGACATTGTCGGGGTCATTTAAATACCCAGTGCCCCTTCATTTTCCAGGCAATGGTAAACCTTTTATTAGCAGACAACCAATCCCCTATATAATAGAATAATATAATATACAAGAAAGCCATGGGATTTACAGACCAAACGCATTTGGCTTTATATCAGACAAAAAAAGATGATATCAAACCCGTGAAAATAGTGGTGAAAAAAATGACTTTCAAGAGATTCGAGACCGATTTTTCAGGAAAGAAAGTGATATTCGAGTACGGGCGCATGGCATCCCAAGCAGGTGCTGCTGTGACTGCCCAGATGGGCGGAACAACGATTCTTGCCACAGCTACAATGTCCAAGGAGGCAAGGGAGGGGATGGACTTCTTTCCCCTCATGGTAGATTTTGAGGAGCGGTATTTCGCTGCCGGAAGAATAAAAGGTCCGAGATTCATAAAACGGGAAGGAAGACCCTCAAACGAGGCAATTCTCATAGGAAGGATGATAGACCGCGGTCTTCGGCCCCTGTTTCCCCAGGACATGAGAAACGATGTGCAGGTCATATGCCTGCCCTTAAGCCTGGATCACGAGAACAAACCAGATATCGTGGCCATATTAGCTGCGTGCTGCGCTGTTCATATTTCAAATATCCCCTTCGACGGACCTGTGGCGGGGGTGAGGATAGGATTGGTGAACGGCCACTTTATAGTGAATCCAACTGCAGATGAGCTTGAATACTCAGACCTGCAGCTGGTTGTGATGGGTGACGGAGAGCGTATCACCATGATCGAATGCGATGCCAGGGAGATTAAGGACGGGGAAGCGAAATCCGCACTTGGCATGGCAATGGAGGTCATGGCACCGCAAGCTCAGTTCCTTGACAAAATCAGGAATGAGGTTGGAATGAAAAAGGCCTCATCCGAAGAGCTTATCTTTAAATCAGATTACTCCCCCGAGGAAAAAGTGACTATTGAAAGTATCAAGAAGGCTGCCATACCCCATCTTGATAAGTACCTTTTCAACACCCCAAAGGGTTCAAAGGGGGAGCGAAAAGAGATTATAAAGGAGCTTGAGAAAACGCTGGTAGATGAGTTTTCTAAAAAGCTCAGCTCGCCTGAGAGAGACGAAGAGGCCACAAAAGAATACCTCGAAAATTTGATAGAAGGTTTCTTTTATGAGTTCATAGAGGAGCAGGTCACAAAAGCCATCCTTGATCGCGATCAGAGGGTGGATGGAAGAAAATTAAACCAGCTTCGGCCCCTGTCCTCAGAGGTTGCGGTATTGCCTAGAACCCACGGAAGCGGCCTTTTCAGCCGAGGTGAGACCCAGGTACTTTCCGTGGTAACATTGGGTGCACCAGGTGACGATCTTTCCATCGAGACCATGGAGCTAGACGGCACTAAGAAGTACTTCCATCACTACAACTTCCTCCCCTACTGCGTTGGCGAAGTGAAACCGATTAGAGGAGCGGGAAGACGCGAGATCGGGCACGGTACCCTTGCAGAGAAGTCCATGAGACCTGTTCTGCCACCCGAGGAAGAGTTTCCGTACACAGTTAGGGTGGTAACCGAAGTTCTGGCATCCAACGGCTCCTCGTCCATGGCTGCCACCTGTGGATCTAGCCTGGCCTTGATGGATGCAGGTGTTCCCATTAAAAAATCGGTTGCTGGGATAGCCATGGGTCTTGCTTCCGATGACAAACAATGGAAAGTGCTCACAGACCTTCAAGACCTTGAAGACGGACCAGGGGGAATGGATTTCAAGTTCACCTCCACCCGAAATGGGATTACCGCGATTCAGATGGACAGCAAAACCCGCGGTCTTTCAATGGACATCATCGATACCACATTTTCACAGATGCGGGATGGTATGAACAAAATCCTGGATTCAATGGAAAAGACCATTTCCACCCCAAGAGCTGAGTTGTCACCCTATGCCCCACGTATCATATTCTTCATGATCGACCCCGAGAAAATCGGCGATGTCATTGGCCCTGGAGGCAAGGTCATAAGAGCCATTACTGATGAGCTCGATGTTCAGATCGACATTGAGGATGATGGAATGGTTCTCATCACCTCTACAGACGCCGAACGCGCCAAAGAGGCCGAGAGGACGATCAAGGAATTGGTGAGGGTGGTGGAGGTTGGGGAGATATTTGATGAGGCAAAGGTCGTGAAGATCATGAACTTCGGTGCCTTTGTCAACCTCACTCCCGGTCAGGATGGTTTTCTGCATGTGTCGGAGATCGAGTGGGGTAGGGTGGAGAGGGTCACGGACAGGCTGAAGTTAGGCGATACAGTAAAGGTGAAGGTCACCAGGATCGAGAACGGCAAGGTGGATGTTTCGGCCAGGGTTTTACTTCCCAAACCCGAAGGTTATGTGGACAGACCAAGACGGGGGGGACCCAGAAAAGGTGGTAGTTGGAAATATAAGAAAAGCGACAAGAGAAAGGGAGGCCGCAGAAACCGATAAAAAACCATGGGCCATAAAAGATACAATATTTCACACATTTTTTAAAAATATAAAAAAAATCTTGATCGCGATTATCCCAACATGGAATCCTCCAGTATTTCCATTAATGAGGATAGATCGCTTACTTCAATATGTTTGAGATTCAAAAGTCGCATGCCCATGGAATCAGCTCCATAACCGAGTTTAGCAAGCTGCTTTCCTTTCTGTTTTATGATAACACATTTTCTGTTTTCTGCCAAGAGCGCGGCAAGCCCTTGGATAATAGAAAGATAATTGGAGATTCCTTTTCTTTTGGCCCTGAAAGACATAAGTATTCCCAATATGAACGAACCCCTTTCCTCGATATGATCCCTGGTGCTCATCTTGGGTTTGATGAAATTGATTATTATGGGCCAAATCAGCCTAACGGCTTTCGGATCCTTGATATCGATTGTGACGGTATCGCGTGTGATGTGCACACATAACATTTCATTTTCTTGGGATAGTTCGCACTCGACAGAACCTTCCTTTATGAGATTCCAGAGGCGAATCAGCCTTTCAAATTCTTTCATTGAACTGCACATTCCTGGGTTCTATTCTATAGGTAAGCCACAACTGTATGATTGAGTGGGACTTACATGAGCTAACACGTAAATCGAATTCTTGGTTATGGGCGAATTGACGACATACTACATGTTAGATTCGTCAACATACGGATTGTATCTATTCGATTATACTTCCCGAGTAAAAATCCATTTCTCACTCGGTTTTTTCCTCTTTTATCAAGGTTATTGCCAGGGCTATGTCTCCGTCCAATGTCAGGTTCTCGAACTTCAGCCGAAACTCGGTCTGCTTGTTCTCTATCAGCTTTATCACATCTTTCATGGATGGGAGTTTCTCATAGACTTTTCCAAGGGTCTCCATGGTGCCCTTGGCTGTTTCCTCGATTTTCTTTGCTGGATCCATTTTATCACCTGCCTGATAAAGGGGATATAGGTATTTAAAATTAGATAAGAGACAGTGTTAGAAACTCCTTTATAATAAATAAGATATTACACACAAAATACAAAATAGAATTCGTGATGGTAAGGAAAATGAAGATCGAGCTGTTCTACAATCCCACATGCCATGTATGTCCCGTTGCTAAAAAGCTGGTAAAAAAGGTGCTTAAGAAATATCCACAGGTTGAGTACGTCGAACTCAATGCATTTGAACATCAGGACAGGGTTCTTTCCCTGGGCTTTCAAAGGGTACCCGCCATCGTGATAGACGGTAAATTGTGGCATGCTGGCATGCCCGATAAAAAGGCACTGAAAAAGGAAATAAAACGTATCTTAGGGTGAAATCGATTAGGTGGTGAGTATTTGAAGAACATTTACTTCGCATCTGCAAGATCAATGGATTTTAGTTATCAGACATCAATGGTTGCTAAACTCGAGAGAATGCTCAAAAAAATGGATCTTTCACGTCATATTACCAAGGATGATTATGTAGCAATCAAGACACATTTTGGCTCTGAAGGAGGGCACAGGATCGTAAGGCCTATCTTCCTGAGAAAGGTGGTGGAGGCTGTATCTTCTGTTGGGGGAAGACCTTTTGTCACTGATACCGTAAGGCTTGAAGGTCTGGAATACCTGGAAACAGCAAACATGGAAGGTATCAACTACCTCTCCGTTGGCTGCCCCGTGGTTCTGGCCGACGGCATATCTGGTAAAAATTATCAAAAAATGAAAGCAGGTCAATTATTGGGTGAAGTGAAAATAGCATCCGAGATCTTTGATGCAGATGCCATGGTGGTGGTGACCCATTGCAAAGGGCACATCCAGGCAGGATACGGAGGCGCCATCAAGAACCTGGCAATGGGGGCGGTTCCAGGAAATACCCGATCCGGCAAATCAGAAAGGGGCAGGATACACTCCATTGATACACAGCTTTCTTGGGATGAAGAAAAATGCGAGCTCTGTGGCGATTGTGTTGAGGTATGTGACCACGATGCCATGACCATGGGTGATAAAATCGAGATAGATCATTTCATGTGCCACAAATGCAGAAGATGTGTTGAGGTCTGCGAACAAGAAGCGCTTCACCTCCCCATTGTGCAAGACGAGTTCCAATTGGCAATGGCAGAAGCAGCAAAAGCCGCACTTGACACATTCAAGCCCAACAAGGTGATTTACATCAACTTCATAATGGAGGTAATGCCCCACTGCGACTGCCATCCGCACAGTGACGTCCCTGTTATAAACGATCAGGGCATAATCATTTGCGATGACATCGTGGCAATTGATCAGGCCTCCTTGGACATTATAGAAAATGCAGGACGACTTCCAGATTCAAAGGCCGAGAATCTAAATCCCAAAGAAGGCCTTTTGTTTGGATTGACTGGACGTGATCCTTATGTCCATGTAGACCATGCCGCGAAACTCGGCATGGGAAAAAAGGATTACCAGATTGTGGATATTGATTAGTGGAAAGGCACGTGAGCATTTTGTATTTTACTAATCGTTAATTCTTATGTACATGATATTGGGTGGGAGCCCTTAGGCTTAAGATATCAACATTCTATTACTTAACCTAAGGGCAAAGTGGTCTATAAATCTGTTAATTATGAAGAAGGAATAGGCCACGACAGAGTGGTAAAGGAGCCCCTAGACTTAAGATTTAGTATTTAACAGCATAACCGAGGGGCAAAGTGTTCCTTGGAGCTCACCTAAGCAAAAGCCAAGAGGAACTCTGAGGGTGGGATTTTGGGGAACCTATCATCAATCTAAAACCGCATCCAGATCATCCAAGCCTCTTTCGAACCTTTCGACCTTAACTTCGATCTCCTTTGATTCCTTTGATGTGAATGTCACTCCGTCCTGTGCCTGGATTGTACCGTCCACAACCGTGCTCTTCAACATCTCTACGCTTTTTGCCTTCACGTTTCCATGAATACGGACGTCCCCTTCGAGGGTAACTTCGCCCTTGGATGTTATGCTACCCACGATTTCCGAGCCGTTACCAATATACACGTCCCTTCCCGCGTTTATCGAACCGTGAAATTTGGTCTCGCCTCCCACCCTCACCCAACCTGAGACAGTGTAGTTGCCCAGTATCCTGCAATTCTCTCCGATGCGGCAGTTTCCTTTTACGGAGGCACTCTGCAGCTGGATTTCAGAATCGTTGGGTACGAAGGTGAACACTTCCGATACTAGAAATTCATTATCATCCTCCTCGAGCTCGTCCAGGATCATGGCAACCTCCTGGCTCCTTCCCTGCCTCATCAATTCTAATAGGTACAGATAAATATAAATTACAAGAGAAATCGGACTTCTAACGTTGATCCATCCCCTAGCCTCGAACTTCTCGATCTCGGCAGAGTCCGCAAGATCAAGGTCTTTTCCTACCGATAGCTTTCCTTTTACTTTGACCTTTTCAGCAAGAAAAACGTCCTTCTCCCCAGTAACGTTTCCATCAACATGCGTCCACATGTCTATTCTTATGTCGTCTTTTGTGGTTATGCTGCCCTTAACATGTGTCTTTTCCCCCACAAATACCCTTCCATCAGTTATAACCCCAAGACCGAAATCTGCACGATCGCCTATTATGAAATCGCCAGATGCTACGATGTTGTGCTCCTCGAACTTTGCCTCATCTGGAATAATCAGTGTCTTTTTATCAAATACCATGTCATCCCATCCTTTTTCCCATCCTTTTTAGAAAAAGGTACACCAGGGATATTGATTTTAAGGGTTATGAAGTTTTTGTTTGGGTAAAACAGTGCGTTATTCAGTTGGAGATGCATAAATCAGTAAATTCCGTGTTATTGTTTATCAATCAAGTTTAAATACCACTTGGTCAATTATTACCCATATAATGCAGGGCGGCGTTATATTATGAAAAAATCTATAACATTTATATGTAGTGTACTATTTCTTATTACCTGTCTGGCTAATGTCGGAATAACCATTGGTGAGGAGGTATCGGAAGATGGATTTACACCACTTTCCATCCATCTCAAGGCTGCGGAATTCGACCCATTATTAACGAATCCAGACATACCCGGACATTTGAGATATTCAATTGAAAATGATTACTACCTTGTTCAGTGTAAGGGGCCAATTCAATCCCAGTGGGTGGAAGATATTCATGAATCCGGCGCCCATATTTTGGGTTATGTTCCCCAGTACACCTATATCCTTCATATGGAGGAAGATGTAAAAGAGCGAATCGAAAGTCTCCCATTCATAAGATGGACAGGCATATATCATCCCGCCTATAAGATCGAATCCGAACTTTTCTCACTCTCAGGGAAAGTGCAATTGAACGTTATTGTTTTCAGAGGGAATGACGGTCCTGAGAACCAAAAGCTTGTCAAAAACAGAATCACATCTTTTGGGGGAAGAATAATCCGTGAGGAGAATATAGCTTTTAATTTTGTGGTGGAAATCGATGCCCTTAAAATTGCGGACATTGCGTTCATTCCAGAGGTGGAGTGGATAGACAAGTACTCACCGCCTGTTTCCTTTATGGACAACATCAGGGTATTTACAGGGGCGGAATCCCCGCTTCATGAGAACGGATTTGTGGGAACAGGTATTGTGGGAGAGGTTCAGGACAATGGGATAGATCAAAATCACCCAGAATTTGAAGGGCAATTATTAGCCGTGGATGGGAATCCACAAGAAGAGTCCCATGGGACCTCCACTTTTGGTATCGTCTTTGCAAAGGGTGAAACTGAGCGAGCAATGGGAATGTTGCCAGGTGCAGAAGGTGTTTTCTGCCACTGGGGTGTGGGGCGAAAACAATCTGTTGCCAATATGGTCAACAATTGGGGGGGCTTATTTCAGAGCAACAGCTGGGGTTCAACCTCGACAGATGGAACATATGGATCAGTTACCAGACAAAATGATGAATCTGTATTTGAATATGATGTAACCACATTATGGGCAACAGGTAATCAAGGAGGGGATGAATCCATAGCAAGAGATGCCGCAGCCAAAAACGTAATCTCGGTGGGTGGCGTAAACCATTACGATAATACGGACAGATCAGATGACGAGCACACGGGAGGTCAGGGTAACAAGGGACCCACTGCGGATGGTAGGATCAAGCCCGATGTCTGTGGACCATACGATTCAATTTACACCACCACATCAGGTGACGGATACACAAGCTCGTTTGGAGGAACCAGCGGTGCAACTCCCGTTGCTGCTGGTGCCGTGGGATTGATATACGAGATGTACATGAAAAATCATTTTGGCAACAATCCCCAGGAAATTATACCCCATCCCTCCACTGTGAAGGCAATAATCATAGCCGATGCATACCAGTACGATTTCTCACAGGCAGACAGGTATGCACAGGGATGGGGACTTGTGGATGTAGGCTATGTGTATGATATAGGGGAAAACCACTTCATTGACAACGAAAATAATGCACTGAGAACAGGAGACACTGTAATATATAAAATCACCCCTACCGGCGATACACCATTGAAAATCTCCCTTGTTTGGACCGATGTTCCTGGGACGACATCCTCGTCCATGCATCTGATAAATGATCTTAATCTTAGGGTCATCGACCCAAACGGTGAGGTCATATTTGGCAATTATGGATTGGATGGTGGAAAATGGTCCTTTACCGGGGGATGGGCTGATCATACAAATAATGTAGAGAACGTGTTCATAGAAGATCCAATTTCAGGTGAATGGACGATAGAGGTTTCAGCGGAAAACGTTCCCATGGACGGTAATTTAGCAACCCCCGAGTTTGATCAAAGCTTTGCCTTAGTTACATCGGGTGTTGTCAAACACGAGCATGATCTTAGGGTGCAGACTCTGCAGTATCCAAGATTTGTGGATACTGGAGAAAGTGTGCGGGTAAATGCAACGATAATGAACATAGGAACCTCTGACGAGGCCAATGTCAAGGTAAAGTTCTATGTAGATAACGGATTGATTGACTCTCTTACCATTGATTCCATTGATATTGGTGAGATAAAAGAAGCGGATTTTGTTTGGATACCCACAATGGCAAGAAGCTACAACGTATCTGTGTACGTTGAGCCACTTTCCCAAGAAACATCATATGAGGATAATAAAAGGGATGTGAAAATTGATGCTTCACTTGTGGTGGGTAGGATTTTGGTTGATGACGGCCACGGCACCGATTGGCGTCATGGTATATATTACAATTACATAGAAGAGATGGTTCCCGAAAAGTACAGGGTCTTTTACACGACCCAATCCATAACACCTGAGCTTCTTGTGAATTATGATGTTTTCATCACAGCATGGCCCACCGAAGCCTACACCTCACAGGAAGTCACCGCAATCCAGAACTTCGTGGATGCAAGTGGCGGACTTCTTGTAATCGGTGAAGCTGATCAAGGAATCTACAATGATCTCACAGATTATTCCGGTATAAGTTGGGGATCTCCATATTTGGTCCTTTTTATGGGCGACACCAACTCTATCAACGAGCATGAAATAACAGAAAATGTGGATTCACTGCACTTCGGCTCCCATCAACTACCCCTTACCGCTTCTGCTCCAGCTGAAGAGATCGCGTACACTTACGATGGCATCGCCTACACCCGAGTGGTGGTGGCCGCATCCGAATATGGATTTGGAAAGGTGGTTGCCATTGCAGATGAGGAGTGCCTCAACAGCGAATTTATTCATGAAAATGACAACAAAATATTTGGCGAGAACATTATAAGATGGCTTATCAATGAAAGGCCCATCGCCCTAATAGACTCACCTTTAGACAACAGCATACACGCACCTTCTCAACAGATCTATTTTGACGGGTCGTCCAGTTATGATCCAGATGGTGATGATCTTACATATCTTTGGAGTTCTGATAAAAGTGGCGAGATCGGAAATACGGAGTCCTTTTTTGCCACATTGCCTTTGGGAGAGCATATCATAACCCTTGAAGTCACTGACAGTGTGGGTAAAAGCGGAATTACCGAGATTTCGCTATTCGTTCAAAGCCCGCCCGAAATTGCGATCCTCACTCCGAATGACGGGACGCTTTTAAATGGCATTGTGGCTTTATCTGGCACAGCCTCGGATTCGGATGGGGATATCCACAAGGTCGAGATTCAAATCGATGAGGGAGTATGGCTGGAGGCAGTGGACACCTCGAGCCTTGGAGATTGGTCCACCTGGACCTATTATTGGGATACAACAGATGAACCTGATGGAAGCCACACCATATCTGTCCGAGCCCAGGATAACGATGATCTGTACTCGAACGTTGGTATCTTAACCATTATCGTTGATAATACATCCCCTTCAATAATCACTGGTCCAACAGTTACTGAACTGACCTATTCTGAGGCCACAATCCAGTGGGAAACAGACGATTCCAGTGATAGTCTAGTTGAATACTGGATAGAAGGCTCAAGTGATATTTTATCAAAAAGCGATGACTCGTATATAACGCTACACACCATGGTTTTAACTGACCTTATGCCATCAACCACATATTTTTTCAAAGTTGAATCCAGTGATGAGATCGGCAACACGGTAACAAGCCAGGAGGGAACCTTTACTACAGAAGCACCCCCCGATTATGAACCGCCTGAAGCGGAGATTACATCTCCTGAGGATGGAGTTACAGTAAAAGGATCAGTTCTCATCGAGGTTTATGCCACAGATAACCAAGGTATATCACAGGTGGAGTTCTACATTGATGATATACATAAATTCACGGACGATTCCCATGGTTACTCGTGGGAATGGGATACAGAATCAGGGCATTATCCTGATGATCAATACTCCATTAAAGTCATAGCAAGGGATTTTGCAGGTAATACAGCAAGCCATGAGATCTTCGTGACCATAAATAATGAACCCATAGCTCCGACGATTTTGGGTGTAAGCGTCACCCCAAACACAATAACGAGTGGGGACTCGACTGAAGTAATATTTTCAGTTGAGATTGATGATCCCGAAGATGCAATCCAGTCCGTTGTAATCGACCTTACACCAATTGGAGGTTCGTCCTATCAAATGATGTACGATGACGGAAGTTTTGGTGACGAGCTTGCAGGTGATGATGTATATTCCTTTTCAACCACGATCCCCTCGAATGTGGATGCAGGGGATAAATCCCTTGAGATTGTCATCACATATGATGGAGGATTTTTAGGGGCTGATGTTGTGCTCACTGTAAATTCTCCAAGCGGAGGTGATGGCTCAGATGGCTCTGACGGTCAAGATGGATCAGATCCCTCTGATGGTGGGGATGGCTCGGATGGTTCAGATGGCTCCGACGGTTCTGACGGTCCCGACGACTCTGCAGGCTCGGATGATGGAGGGGAAGAGACCGCCTTTTGGCTTCTACTGCTCCTAATCCCGATTCTGGCAATTGTGGTTTTTACTATTGTCTATTTTGCTTCAAAATCCCGCAGACCGCAAAACGAACAAGCTATGGTGGTTCCATTATATCAGCCAAGTGAATATCAGGAATCTAGCGGCTACAACCAAACTGGATTTTTCCGACAACAATGAAATAATCCTTCGGGTACTTATGAATTGACCATGCGTAAAAAACATTAAACCTTTTGTACATTCCGGTACGATGATCGAAATCGATGGTTCCCATGGGGAGGGGGGAGGACAGATCCTCCGCACTGCGATTTCCCTATCATCTCTTACGCAGAAGCCTGCTCGTATCACAAATATAAGAGCACAAAGACCAAATCCGGGCTTAAGCAACCAGCACGTTACTGCAATTAAATCTGTTTCAAAGCTCTGTAATGCAGGAGTTACGGGATTGGCAAAAGGTTCCCGAGAGATATTTTTTTACCCCAATAAAATCAAGGGAGGAAAATTCCACTTTGATATCCTTACAGCAGGCAGCACTACGTTGGTGCTCTCAGCTTGTCTTCTGCCCAGTTTATTTGCCAACCATAAAACCGAGTTTACCATTACAGGAGGCACGGATGTTAAATGGTCACCGCCTATAGACTACCTCAGATTTGTCTTTGCTCCGCTTTTGCACAAGATGGGGGGAGAGGTAAATGTGGTGGTTGGAAGAAGGGGGCATTATCCCAAAGGGGGAGGGGAGATCATTGCAAGAATCAAGCCTGCAAAGAAACTCCTTCCCCTGACTCTTAGGGAAAAGGGGGCGTTAGAAAATGTCAAAGGAATCGCCCATGTGTCCAATCTACCAAATCGCATCACCAACAGGATGAAGCATACTGCCTCCTTGCTGTTAATGGGCTTTGATGATGTGAAGATATCAGAGGAGCATTATCCCCAGGGCAAAGATCCTGCATGCGGTGTGGGAACTGGAATAGTAATTTGGGCAAATTACGAGAACACTGTATTAGGTACTAATTGCCTAGGAGAAAAAGGTATTCCTGCTGAAATGGTGAGTCAGAATGCCGTGGAAAAATTACAAACAGAAATAAATTCCAATGCCACACTGGATGTACACGCAGCAGATCAGTTTTTACCTTATATGGCTTTGGCCGAGGGCGAGAGCGTATTTCTGACAAGGGAGCTTTCCAATCACGCAAAAACCAATATGTGGCTTATTGAGAGGTTCCTGAAAGTGAAATTCGATATTAGAAAGAAGGATGGACTTTCCGAGGTTAGGGTGAAAGGAGTTGGATTGGAGGGATTGTAAAAGGTCCACAACAACATATTACAGGAATTGCAATTGACTAATATCCTCCTGCCGTACCATCCCTCCTTACTTCGGCAACTCCCTGAAAACCAGAACCATCATGTTTTTTAATTACTGCATGGATTGCCCCGAGGTAAAATGAATATGGTTCCCTTGCATCTATTCTATATCCTTTATCTTCGAGAAATCCAATAAGAGAACCTGGAAAACGCTCTACTTCAAGACTAACCAGCCCGCCTAAAGAGCAATGCATCCGTGGTTCCAGCATGGCTTTATCCATTGACATATTTTTATCAATTATATTAATCAGGAATTGTGCAATAGTTGAGAATATACGTTCACTGCCAGGACTTCCCACAGCCATCCATAACTTTTCTTCATTAAAGATCAAAGAGGGAGCAACGGTGGCCCAAGGAACCGCATTTGGCCTAAGATAAAATGGATGCGAGACCATATTGTACTCAAAGTCTATTAAGTAATTATTATAAAGAAATCCCAGGCCTTCCGCTGCTGCTTTCGAGCCATATACTTTTTCAATGGATTGGGTCAAGCTCACAGCCATACCTTCGCTGTCAATAACCGAAAGATGTGTTGTTTCACCCCTGAGCTCGTCGTCAGTAACTAATGTTGGAAGTATTGTTTTATCAACTTTTGCAAGAATGTCTGATATGCATTGTCTTGCATATTTTTTATTCAACATTTGTTTTTCAGAAAGCTGCGGATAGAAATTGGGGTCAAAGGGCCTGTCTTCTCTTTCCAAAAATGCCTTTCTGAACACCTTAGCTAGGAGGTAGCATTGTTTATTTTTATCCTTTATAAATATTTTTGGGGGTAATTCATCCAGCATGAGCAGGGTAAAAAGTAGTGTTCTTCCAGCTCCTGGCGGAGGCATTGTATGGATTATCAGTCCTCTGAATTCGCGCTTTAAAGGGCGGCGCACAATGGGCCACGGAATTAATGATAAATCATCATACCTAAGCAATCCACCATTTTCCCGCATATCTGCATCAATTTGTTTTGCTACTTTTCCCTGATAGAATTCCTTTACACCTTTTTCTGCCAGTCGCCTCAAAAGAGAAGCAAGTTCAGGCTGTTTGAAGATATCGCCTACTTTGTATGGTTTTCCATTTTTTAAAAAATATTTTGCACCGGATCTTGATTCGATTTTTTTAAATTCCTTAATTTCGCGTTTTTGAAGCCGTCTTTGCAATTCGGTTATGGGGTATCCCTCATCGGCGATTCTTATTGCGGGATTTAATATCTCTTGCCATTTTAGACGGCCATATCGGTTATGGACGTACCATAAGGTAGCTGGTGTGCTAGGCACAGTAGTCGCTCTATAACCAATTGATCGGTCCCCTTTGTAAATAGCCTTTGAATGTGCCAGTGAAGGTGCCCTGGAGGATCCGTCTATGGCTTTTACCTTTTTACCCGTGAATATCAACATCATCGTCTGCCCGCCAAGACCACTTGCCTGGGGTTCGCAAACCCCGAGTGCCAAAGCAGAAGCACAAGCAGCATCCACAGCATTGCCGCCTTTCATCAATATTTCGATTCCTGCATCTGTAGCATTAGGAAAGGCTGTTGAGATCATACCATTTGGGGATTCTGCACACTTTCCGTCCTTCGTGGACTTGAATTTCGATTCAATTTTTTCTATATCCATCATTCATCTTCCTTTTTCAATTTTATTAAAAGGAGTGCAAGCAAAGTTGCCCTATCCAGCAGACTATGCTGCAGTATATATTCCTCATTCTCCTTTGATACATCACCAGGGGGACCCAGACCATCGATTTTGGGTTTTTTGGAATCCACAAAACAAATATTTGCAGAGCTCCACCTGTGCTCATCTAATATCCTGATATCTATTTTATCAGCTACATCTTTGACCTTCTTGAAAATCCTTATACTCTCTTCATTTTTCACCATGGGATTCCTGCGAGTTTCTCCACTGATCTGCACCTGAATTTTATCACCTTTTACTTTTTTTACCAGGGAATGGATCTTATTGTCGTATATCTCCGCCTGTTTGGGTTCATTGAACCTTACACTTAAAATCGCTTCACCATGGGAAAATAAATTAGAAATGTTCGAGTTGATTTTTACCTCCCTTGGACTCACAATCACTCCATCCTCTTTATCTGAAAGTTTCGCTAGCTTTGAAAGAAGACGCGTGAATTTCGAATTGGCCTTGGCTACATCTATTGCATCTTTTGCATTGACAAGGTTCATCTGGCAGTTGTAAACGGCTGCGCCCGAGCGTGAAGTTATCAATGAACTATCTATTTGCGAGCCACTTAAACCTAAAACGATTT
The DNA here is from genome assembly GCA_020348445.1 of Thermoplasmata archaeon. Classification (GTDB taxonomy): domain Archaea; phylum Thermoplasmatota; class Thermoplasmata. The sequence continues at coordinate 915,099 of CP070751.1, read as the reverse complement.
CTGCGCGGCTTGAAATCTCTTTGATGGTCTTACTGCTTATCCTACCTTGAAGATTTTCGTCAGTGGTCAGCAAGATCCCGATTTTCATTGTGCGTAAAATCCTCACGAACCGCAGTGCACGAAGGGCTGCAATCAGAATTGCCATACCGCCTTTGTTGTCCCAAATTCCCGTCCCATAAAGTTTATGACCCTTTTGGTTGAAATGTACATGCCTTTTAAATGGTATCGAGTTATCCAGATGTGAAAGAAATAGAACATCATATTTATCTTCCTCTGTATTGCTGAAAAAAAGAATGTTACCCACTTCTGCTTGGGGAATGGATCTATATTCAAATCCCATGGGTTTCAATTGCTTGGACATAAACAGGCCCAGTTCGTTTACTCCATCTACATTTCGTACATATGTATTTATATTGACCATTTTAGTCAGCATTTTTTCCACATTTTCTTGTTTGCTTCGTATAAAAGTACGGACACGAACAAATACAGGGAGTTTCTTTTTCTTGGGTACATTATTCTCAAGGGTAAATGCAAAATCCTCAGAAAAGTATCTAACTGCTGCAATATCGAGGATCTTATTTATTAACCTAGTATAATCGTATCCAGCTTTTGAAGCTGCATAAACATAGGAACCTGTTTTTCCAAGACTGGCCATTGAGTTTATCTCAAGTATGAATATGTTTTCATTCTCATCAATACGAATATCCACCCTAGCAAAATCCTTAAGGTGAAGAATCCTGAAGGCTTCCTTGCTGAGTTTTATCATTTCATCAGAAAGTTTTTGCGAAATATTTGCTGGACAGATTTTCTCCCTAGGTTCTTTTAGCTTGTCCATGGCACTTTGGAATGCATCAGGATCGCCACCTAGGTCGATTTCCAAAACGGGAAAGGCCTCGGGTTCGCTATTGCCAAGCAAGCCTACTATGAATTCTCTGCCTCTGATAAACTGCTCAACCAGGGCTTGTTGCTGAAACTCAGCTACCGTATATTTTACTGCCTTACGTAGGTCCGCTTCACAATTAACTATTTCCAAACCGTAGGATACTGCCTCCATTTTCGGTTTGACAACAACCGGATATTCCACAGATTCCATATCCTCATCTCCGGTGGAAAACACCCAGAACTTTGGAGTTGGTATCTCGTTTTGTTGCATTATTATCTTGGCAATTACCTTATCTAATGCCAATGCATGGCCCTCAGGATCTGAGCCAACATAAGGTATACCCAGCATTTCAAGCATGGCCGGAAGATGTGTGTATCTGCTTTCACCCTGAATGCCATATGCCATATTGAAAACCATGCCCAATCGTTCACCTTCAACCACTCTTGACATAAATTCCTGCAAACTTTCGATAACGTGCATGTTCCCGTCAATAACACGAACGTTATGACCCCCCTTCTCAAGTGCCTCAGCCACTAATTTGACGGTCTTTGGATTGTACCTTTCCTTGTTCTGCAAACCTAAGCGATTGATAACTCCAGTCATGTCCTTATTGTATATGATTGCTACTTTCATTATTTTATGTCTCCGAGAGTTCTACGCGAGAATAAATACTCCAGCGGCAACGACTGTGGTCCAGACTCCTTCCCTTTTACCCTTCGCCGATTGACAAATATTCATTGTATTGATTATCTTCCCTGAGGCTCGATACAATTGTTTTCTTTCATCCCATGCTGTATCGATATTAAATTCTATCCCAAGTGTGGTGGCAAGCATTGTGGCTGCAAGATCTTCGGCATAATCTCCAGATTTCCTTGCAGTTTCACCGAAGGCATGGTGCTCAGAAAGGTACCCATATTCTTTCTTGTCCACGGGATTAGCTAATCCTATAGCAGCTGATAATAACCTGTTTGGCTCGTTGGTGGAGTTCATGGCGAGTACAATATATGTTATTTGCCCTGGTTTTAATAAACTTAATCCTTTTTCCTTGGAAATTATTTTACACCCTGGAGGGAATATGCTAGATACATTAACAAGATTATATTTTTCAAAATCAGCTTTTCTTAATGCCTGCTCAAATGAAGCTAGTTTATCCTTGTGGATTCCTACACCCCTTGTGAAGAACACCCTTGATGGGATCATTCCATAATCTCCTTAAGCATCTTTGCATAACATTTTGGTTGCCTCTTGGTCCAGTTGTTTTTGTGGTAAACATAACTGGCAATAAGTGGGAAAGCGATGGTAGCCTCTGAGAAGACCATCTGCTCATAGATGTTATCCACCTTGCCCCATGAATGTGCCTCCTTTAATGTTGACCCTGAGAGCCCTCCATCTCTTTCGTCAGCCACAGTTATTTGGATTGCGTACTTATGCATGCCCACATCGGCTCCTAAAATTTCAGCAGCAACGGTAATGTCCTGGGCGAAATTCTTTGGAACTCCTCCCCCAATCATAACCAGCCCTGTCTCCTTTGAAGCGTACTTTATTTTTGTCAGGTCTAAAAAATCCTTAACGCTGTCGATGGTAACCTTTGGTTGTAATCCCCGCTTATGCTGATGATATACTAGACCAAAACCTGCAGAACAGTCTGAGAATGCTGGAACGAATATGGGCAGATTCTTTCTATAACACTCCAATACCACGGAGTCGTTGTCCTTTCTTTTCATATGAAGGTAACGTCCAATTTCCCATAAAAATTCTTGTGAGGAATAAGGTCGAGGTTCAAGGGAATCTGCTATTTCAGCTAGTGTTATATCACATGTCCTGAGCTGTTCTTCGTCTATGAAAGTATCATATATTCTATCGATCATCAATTCTCTAAGCATCTCGTCATCTATAATCGGGGTACCTTTATAATGTTTAAAACCGAGAGCTGCGAAGAAGTCCTGATCCACCATAATAGCTCCGGTTGATACAATAACATCAACCATATCATGCCTCACTAAATCCCGTACAACTTTTTTCAAACCCGCACTGAATAATGAACCTGCTATACTTAGTATTATTGTACAGTCATTATCCATAAGCATTTTATCATAAATTGATGCGGCGTTTGCTAAATTTCTAGCTTGGAAGGACATCTTTTCAAAAGCTTCAATAATTGATGTGGAATCAATGTCCTTGATATCTATATGTTCGATTTCTTCCTTTAATAACTCTTCTTTTTTCATATTTTACATCTCTAAATATTGTTTAAAACAAATAAGAAAATCCTCCTCATGCCCAATAATGTATTTCCCTCTCCTTTTTTAGTATCTGGGCCACGTCATAGTCAACCAATGGAACGTTTTTCAATTTCTTCGTAATGAACTCTGTTATCTCTTTTTGATTTTTGAAATAACCGATGACCACAAGGGGATAGGTTCCCGTGGTAAGATATACGTTAGATAATGGTCCAAGTTCTTTTAGATAGTCAATTGCATTATCTATATGCTCAGGAAGGACTTTTAAGTTAAATATCACAGAAATATTTTTTTCAAATTTCTTTGAATCTAGAATAACAGTATAATTCTTTATATATCCTTCTTTGTCCAACTTCTCCAACCTATATCTTATAGTAGATTCGGTGAGATCATTTATCTCACGGGCAATATCTGAAATGGTCATTCTGCTGTTTTCCTTCAAAAGCTCGATAATCTTTTTATCAATTTTATCAAGTTTTAACTTTCTTGCCATCTTTTCACCCTCGTGTAATATGAAAATATTTATATAAAAATGAGAAAGGTGTTATCAACATTAGAATTTAATGTCAATAACACCTATTTTTTGGATGGGATGCATGCATATAAATCACTCTGGTTTTTTCTCTTGTTTCTTCTTCCCCTTTTTCTCCTTTTTTTTATCCATTGGTTGGCACCTCCTAGAACTCTAAATTATGCACAGCTACTCTAGCATCCTACACCGGTATCATATATGAGTATCTGTGCATTGGGATAGATATCACCCTCAATGTTAATTAATTATTTAAACTTTTCGCTAATTTATGTAAGAAGTTTATAAATTATACTTAATTTAAATAATAAATCATAAAAAAGTTCATAATTTATGATAATATATTGAGATATTTCATTAAATTCACTATTTTTATTATAAAATACGATTTGAAGACGATGATTATATGTTAAATTAAATGAATAAACCACAAATTAAGATTTTAATCTGGGAAAAAATACTCCATAATTATCTAATTATACTGTATCGGGAGTATTTAAATACCTAGTTATAAAAATTCTTACTACCACGACCAGTAATCCTTAACCCATGGTATATACACCGTGGTCTGGATCTTTCTGATTCTGCCATCATCCACATAGACCCAATATCCACCAAAAGTAAGGTCGTAACCAAGATAGGGGTTGATTTTAACGTTACATTTAGCCTTTTGGGGGTAATCCCGCCATGACCAGCCCAGTTTATGGGGCTTTTTATACTTCTTTTTATTGATAGAAATCACCAATTCAAGCCAGTAATTCTTTATAAGATTCTCCTTTTTTCCATATATCTGCTCAAGTCTATCTTGGATATAATTCATATCATCTTTAGTCAAGGAGGCATCTGTGAAAGGGTGACTGTGATATTCCCCCAAAAGATAGAGGTTCATGGATGGTATGGTGGCCCTGACCCTCTCAAATGCACGTTCGTTGCCTTTCGTGACAAAAGTGGGATTTCTATAGGCTGTCTGCAGGGGATAGGCAACCTCACAGGCCACGATATTTCTCTTCTTTCCATTTATGATCCGCATTCTGTAGTTGCCCATTAAAAATCCCGTTGTCTCCTTATTGTAGACCTCTATGGAGGAGAGGACAAGACAGTAGAAGCATTCAGGATCTATCATTACATAGTTTATTTCATCCTTCATGTAGATGGGGGCATATTGTTATAGAACTTAATATTTACCTAACAAAGTGAGGATTTTTTGCCACTTTAGCATAAATTATTAGAAATAAATGCATTTTAATATCTGATATAAAAATATCTTGAATTTCAAGTTTCGCTCTTCTCAAAACTTTTATATACACAAATTACAATGAAATCCCATGTTTGGCTTTCATGAAGCACCTGTAACAATAGAAAAAGACGACATTTTAATTTCTTTTGAAAAGAAGGGAGATTCCCTTCTCTATAAAAGAACATGCAACGGTGAGAATGTAAACAAAATCCTTCTTACAGAGAGCAAAAGGATTCTTATCAACCCTATAGAACCCCTGCACAAACCAAAGGAAATGACTCCCTATCTTCTTTTAGAGCTCAAAAGACCTGTTGTAGTTGAGCCGAAAGCCACAAAGAAGATATTTTTAACATTCCCCATAGAAATCGGGATCTTCATAATTGGCCGCGAGGAGTCCAAATCTCTTGATATAATGACTTTAGCAAAGCAGAAGTTAACCCTTTATGGTGAAGTAAGAGGCGGTGTTATTTGCAAGCACTATGCAAGTGATGTTCATTCCTCGCTCCCAGCTGTGGATCCTGTTAGAGAGGGTGTAGTCGAATTGACAATCTCCAACACAACAGCAAGATGGCATGAAATTACCCAGGTCGTGTTCAATGCCTACGGGATGAAGATATATTACAATGAGAATACGGTGGCAATGAGGGCAAGCATGAGGATCTACACCGGCGGAATCGGTGAAATCGAATTCTATGATTCCCCTCTATATAAGGAGATGAGTAAATCCATCGAACTGTATACTGCAAGAAGAATCAAGGTGGCGACAACCAAATTTATAATGGAGTGGGGATTATGAATTTGGATATAATCCTCTTTGGAAATGTCACGCTTCTGGACCTGATCGTTGTTGTTTTAATTCTCGTTATAGCTATGCTCATTGGGAAAGCAATATCCCTCAATTTAAGAAGATCACTTAAGGATAAGGTTAAAAAAGAGCATCTAAGAAGTGTAACAAAGATGATTTATTCAATCATCATATTAATCGCCTTTATCCTGATTTTACCTATCTTGGGGATAGATCCCTCTGGTCTTCTTGTTGCAGCTGGATTTTTGGGTTTGATCATCGGCCTTGCAAGCCAGAGCGTGATTGGGAACTTGGTGGCAGGGATTTTCCTGGTAATTGAAAGGCCCATGAAGGTGGGTGATCAGGTTGAAGTAGAGGGGAAGATGGGGTATGTGGAGGATGTCAGGATAATGTCCACCATAATCAGAACGTACGACGGTGTTTTTGTCAGAATACCCAACGAAAAAGTTTTCACAACCAATATTTCCAACCTTGTCACCCATGTGGCAAGGAGGCTGGAATACACGGTTGGCATTCGATACAAGGACGATGCTGACAAGGCAGTTATCATCATCAAAGGTATAATAGATAAACACCCCATCACACTTAAAAATCCCGAGCCGATGGTATTTGTTAAAGAGCTTGGAAACAGCTCAGTTGATATCATGGTCAGGTTCTGGGTTCCATCCCCAGAGTGGTATCCAGTCCGAAGAGAACTTTTGTGGAAGATAAAAACTACACTCGAGGAAAATGGTATCTTTGTTCCGTTCCCGCAGCGAGAGGTCTGGTTTAAAAACGAACTTGAAGGTAGACTGATTGAAGATAAGAAACCTTCAAAAGTAAAGTCTAAATAATTTTCTACAACCACTTCTTTCTCCTGAAGTAAATCAGCATAATCAATAATATTAAGATCATGGAAAATAGAGCCAAAGGATATCCCCAATACCAGTTCAGCTCAGGCATATTAAGTGGACTTTTTTCAGGATTAAAGTTCATACCATAAATACCTGCAATAAACGTTAGAGGAATGAAAATGGTGGCTATAATTGTCAAGACTTTCATCACCTCGTTCATCCTGTTACTAATACTTGAGAGGTAAAGATCCAGCATACCCGAGGTCATGTCCCGATATGTTTCTATGGAATCAATGACCTGGATCGTGTGATCGTAAACATCTCTGAGATAGATGTGTGTTGATTCCTTAATTAGGGGTGATTCTCCCCTCTCCAGCCCGCTTATCACCTCTCGAAGGGGCCATACGGATTTTCTAAGGTAGATCATTTCCCTTTTCAGGGCGTGGATGGTCTGCAGGGTCTCGTGTTTTGGCTCGGTGACAAGCTCCTCCTCCATTCCCTCGATTCTCTCACCGAATTTCTCAAGAACAATAAAATAGCCATCCACGATTGCATCCAATAAAGCATAAGCGAGATAATCGGCCCCCATCTTCCTTATCCGACCCTTGCCGCTTCTGATCCTTTCTCTGATTTGATTGAAAACATCTCCTTCCCTTTCTTGAAAAGAGATTACAAAGTTTTGGCAAAGAATCAAACTAACCTGCTCGGTCTTTACAACTTTCTCTTTTTCATCATAGTAGAGCATCTTCAATACTGTGAAGATGTAATCATCGAAGTCCTCATGTTTAGGCCGCTGGCCAGTGTTCAGAATGTCTTCCAGAACCAGAGGATGGATGTTGAATGCCTTTCCTATACTTTCGATGATATCGACCTGATGAATGCCATCGATATTTACCCAGGTAACTGTTGGTTTGTCTTTAAAAGTGAAGCACTCCTCGATTTTTTTACATTCCTTTTCCTGAAAATGCGATTCATCGTAGTCCATGATGGTTACTTTTACCTTTTCTGTCTTTTTATCACCTACGTGAATCAAGGTTCCAGGTGGAAGACCCGCTGTCTTTGATGTTTTTTTGAATAATCTAGACATTTATCTCACCACGGGGATACAAGCTCAGGTTGTGGTTTGAAATTCATACAATTTTATCTTTATGATACACTCTTTTATATGGGTAATAACTTCAGTTATTGGATTATTGGGTCTTTCCTTCCATTTTTAGGATCCTTTTCCTGTACTCCATTTCCTCATTCTCGTGATATTTTATCTTTTCAATGGTTTCCGCCGCTTTTTCTATATTTTCCTGGGCTTTTTCCCGAAGCTCTGCTGCTCTTCGATCCTTTTTATCGGCCTTTAACTCCAATTTTGCACTCTTTGTTTCCATTTTTGCAACCTTTGCCTCCAGTTTTGCGCATTCTATCTTCAGGTTCTCTAAACATGCTGCTTCCGAGGCTTCTTTAAATTCACCCTTTTTTGCCTGTGCCTCTCGGGATTTATCTTCCAAAATATCGGCCCTCCCTTCCAGCTTGGCAGCCTTTGCTATGAGTTCCTTGGCCTTTTCCTCGTACTCCCTGAATTTGAGCCTGTATTTTGAGGTTTCTTCGGTTGCTCTTGCAGCTTCACTTTTTAACTCTGCTAGATCCATTTTTTCCATTTCCACGAACTTATCGTGTTTTGTCTCTTCCATGGATTTTTTTTCTTCCATTTCATCTACCTCCCTAACAAAAAAATGTGTGGGTTAATATTCCTCCTCTTTTGCCTTCTTCAATTTCTCCGAGATCTTGGATATATCCTCCTCGATCTCCTTTAAAGCAGCCCCGCCTTTCTCCTTTACATACCGTCCAGCATCCTTTGCCTTATTCTCCACCACTCCACCTGTGATATCCCTTCTCTTGTTCCGTAGCTTGGTTCTTGCAGCACTTACGCTCTCTTCTAATTCGTCATAGATCTTTGCTCTTCGCTCCTTTGCCTGTGCCCTCTGCTCCTTTATCGCTTTAGAAAGGGCTTCCAGATCCTCGTCAAGCTCATTGTAGACCTTTTTGCCAAGCTCTCTTGCCTTGTCCTCTGCAACACCACCTGTTATCTCCCTTCTGGTGGTCCTTATCTTCTCTCTGGTATTCAATAGTCTTTTTTCAAATTTATCTAACAATTCAGCCAATTACACTCCCCCTTTTTAATTCTTATTTGTAAACGGAATAGAAGATTATATATTTTTTCTTTTAATCAACAGAGGAAACTGACAAGAATAAAAACTCAATTCCTCTCAAGAAACGGGGCTTTAAAGGAACAATTGCCCTTAAACATCATCGAGAGAAAATTGAAATATAATGACTGTATATTACCGTGGTATGGAAGAGAGCTCTAATCGTTTGGTAAAGCTCATCCTTGGCGAAATAGCCCTACTTTTCATACTTGTTGTAATCGCCGCTTACCTTGGGAGGTTCCTAGGCGCCGATTCATTTAAGGACGTTCTTTTGGTGCTTTTGCCACCTGCTGTTACTGTAATCTTCGTTTTGATTGCCACACTTCTTTTTATCTCGATTCTCCAGCCTTTTTTCATGAGAGCCCTATCCAGGTTCCTGTCCTCACAGGAGGCAACCTACACCTGGCAGTTCATTAAGTATGCAATTTGGATCGCCTCACTTCTAATTCTCGCTTTTGTGCTTGTAGGGGATATTACAAGTATAGGTATACTGATAGGAATCCTATTCTTGATTATCATTATAATGTTCTACAAAGCCTTTGTAAACTTTGCGGGCTGGCTGCATATTATATTTCAGCATCGACTGAGGATCGGGGACCTGGTAGAGGTGGAGGGGATAAAAGGTAGAATAGTTGGGATAACGATCATGAATACTAGATTGATAGAGACAGATCAATTCATGGGCGAGGAACATTACACGAACAGGGAGGTGCTGATACCGAACTCCTTTGTTTTTACGAGTCCGATTTTTACGATATCCCCTAAAAGGTCCCTGGTTTGGGACGAGATCAAGGTATTATTGCCAGCAAAAACCGATCATCTATTGGCCAAGGATCTGATAACCCAGGTTGGGAATAGCATAGCAGGTCCCATCATGAGGAAATACAGACAGGATATGATTAAAAATTCATCCTCCTCGGATAACGTTCCCTCAATGCCCTCGCTTATGCTTTCATTTGAGCCTGAGGGTCTCATGGTTATTTTGACTTATTTCTGCCCAATATCAGAGCGAAATGAGATGCGCACAACTATATCAGAGAACATAATTAAGGAGTTTAAAAAAGAGGGGATAGATATAGCTTTCAAGGATTCTCAGACTTAGGAGCTGGATTTTATATGCATGTGGTTATAGGGGGTGCCGGAGACGCTGGTCAACACCTTGGCATGCTTCTTAGGGCCGAGGGGCATGAGGTGGCATTTGTCGAGAACAATGAATCAGCGGCTGCAAGAGCAAGTAATATAGATGCCCTTGTAATTAAAGGAGATGTCAGTGATCCCGATTCCCTCAAAGATGCCGGAATCGAAAAAAGTGATTACTACCTGGGTGTGACAAAGGATGATAGTGCAAACCTTACAAGTTGTTCACTTGCCAACTATTACGGTTGCGGGACCATTGCCCGTGTCAACGACCCCTTCCTAGCAAATGAAGCAGTGTCCAGAAGGTATGTTCACATAGGTGTGGACGTTGTCTTATGTCCCCCTTTAATTACAGCTGCTCAGATATCACGGGTCTTCTCCTTCCCATCTTCCCTTAGGGAATTGAGGAAGCGAAATATGAAGACTTATCATATGGTTGTGGAGTTCAGATCTCCTTGCCGCCGCAAACAAATATCGCAATTAGATTTACCCACGGGTTCTCGAATTATATCAGTTTTCAGAGGTGTGGAGCAGATCATCCCCTTGGACCCCACAGTCCTTCAGGAGGAGGACGAATTGTGCATATTATTGGACAACAGAGCTAAGGTTGAGGATGTAAAAAAAGCACTTGGAACGGGTATAAATCCGTATAAAGAGGTCAAGGATGTTTTTATAGCAGGCGCAACCAATACAGGATTAACCCTGGCACAGAAACTTCTAGACTCTGACATATCTGTGGTCATAATGGAGATATCAAAAAAGAAGACAGAAGATGTGGCAAGAACCCTTCCAAGGGCCTCTGTGATTCAATCCGATCCTCTCGGTCATGGAGTTCTTAAAAAGGAGGAGATTGGACGATTCGATGTCATGCTTGCAACAGGATTCGGAATGGAGCGCAACCTCCTCATCGCAGTTTTAGCGAAGCAATTCGGTGTTCCCACTGCACTCGCCCTTGTGGATCGAATCGATTTGAAGGCGTCCGTGGAAAAAACCCTCGTGGATGATGTGGTGGTCCCTAACCTACTTCTAGTGAAAACAATAATGAACCTTCTCAGAGGTGGTGACCCCCTAAGAAGAAAAATACTTCGTAGTGAGGATATTTTATTAAAGAATACAAAAGTGATCCGCAAAATGAGATGTGTGGGCAAGGCAGTGGGTGAGTTATCCTCAGCAATTGGGACTGTGTTAATAGCAGGAGCTGTGCGTGAGGGTGATGCTTTTATTCCAGAAGATAATCACATGATCTCGGAGGGCGAAAGGTTATTTCTCCTTTACTATCCCACAGATCGCATGGCAATCGATAGATGGTTTTCGGGGTGAGCATGTTTGAGGGTGAGTGTCGTACTAGGTACGATTGGGACCATCCTTAAGATGTTCTCCTTTGCTTTTTTACTTCCTATAATTCCAGCCCTTTATTTCTGGGAATCTAGTTCTGAATTCATTTTCACGCAAATCCCGGGTACCATTATAATATTTATTTTGTGCTTCTTTATCTCTTTAGTTTGCGGTATCGTTATGGAGATTGCAGGAAAAAGGGAGGATTTTACAGATAAAGAGGGATTTGCCATTGTATCAGCGGGATGGTTGGTCGTGGCTTTCTTTGCATCGCTTCCATTTATTCTGGCAGGTTCTGTATCTTCTTTTACTGACGGGTATTTTGAGGCCATGTCGGGTATTACAACAACTGGGGCCACTGTCCTTTCTTATCCACTAGAGGACCATCATCAGAGTGTATTATTCTGGAGGGCGCTACTTCAGTGGCTCGGAGGAATGGGTATTATTGTGCTTAGTGTGGCCGTATTGACGCGGTTGACCCGGGGAGGAAGAAGGCTCTTTGAGGCAGAAGCCCCCGGGCCTTCTTTGCACAAATTAAAACCAACGATTATGCAAACTGCCAAACTTCTTTGGCTTGTCTATCTTTTCTTTACCATGGCTGAGGTCATAGCGTTGGTACTGGTGGGGGTGCCATTCTATGAATCTGTATATCATGCTTTCACCACCATGTCCACAGGAGGATTCTCCCCGCACACCGAAAGTGTGGGATATTACTCTGTTCTTGTACATTGGGTCATCATCGTGTTCATGATAATAGCGGGAACCAACTTCACACTCCATTATCATGCCATACACGGCAAGGGTCGGGAGTATCTGAGAGATCCGGAATTCAGGTTTTACATGATCATGATATTTTTCGCAGGCTTTTTTGTGTTTTTCAGTCAGGTTGCAAGTGGATATGAATCAGGGAACTCAGCAAGCACCTCGGCATTTCAAACGGTATCGATTATGACATCCACAGGTTATACAACTGCAAACTATGATGCCTGGCCTGAATTCTCGAGATTTGTACTTTTACTTGCCATGTTCATTGGAGGATGTGCCGCATCAACAGGAGGGGGTATGAAACAGGTTAGAGTTCTTCTCATGCTCAAGATGTTGAAGAAGAAGCTCAGGCAGCTTTTAAATCCCCGTGAAGTGGTGCATGTGCGCCTCGGGAATACGGTGGTTTCGGAGCAGGACCTTCATACGATAACCATGTTCTTCTTTGCCTACATCCTCATATTCATTATTTCCACAGGGGCCATGCTCGCTCTGGGATTGGACATGATCTCGGGAGCCTCGGCGTCGGCCTCGTGTCTGGGTAATGTAGGTCCTGCATTAGGGACTGTTGGACCCGAATTCAGTTATGCCGCCCTACCTAAACTTGCCAAGATATGGCTCATTGCCTGTATGTGGCTGGGCAGGCTGGAAATATTCGCCGCCCTCATACTGTTCATTCCAACGGCCTATAAGAGGGAGACATTTCTAAAATAATTTTACACTTACACTTCCCATTATAAGAATTCAATTCCCTGCTATATATCTAATTTTATCGTTTATATGAACTCGATATATTCCCCCCTTAATACCTGATTATCCCATGGCAGATATAAAACCGGATTAAAGAAATGAGTGAATCATTTTCAGTAAATTAATTAGGAAAATCCTTTCCTCCTCAAGTCTTTATCACAACTTGCACAGTACTTCTCCCCCTTCAAATCTGTCTCTGCTAGACAATTGGAAAAGTGCATTACACAAGTTTCTTCATCGCAGTGCCTAAGCCCAAATGTGTGGCCCAATTCGTGCACAGCTTCTTTTACAGTTCTACTATAATAAATCTTCTTTTTACCTTTGAGTCTTGAGAGTGAAATCACAGCGGCTTTGCCAGATATCTCCGCCTGCCCGAATACGAAATTTAAAGGCTCTGCAAACAGATCCACATCAGTGATACCCAGGACCCTATCACCTGGATATTGCCGTGCCAAATCAAGGAACAAAAGGCTCTCGTACTGGTTTCTTAGAGCATTGTACGATTTCTCGGGAACAGAGGCTCCCTCGAGGATCGAGAGCTCAAAGGGAAGATAAGATAATCTGTCTTTTAACATCGTCATTAAGTTGCTATCAATCTCCCCAATTGGGAGTAAGTTCAGTATTATACATTCACCTTCCTAATTTTGGTGGGAATGATATTAACCCTTTACGACACCCAAAGGCTTCATCCTGGCAACGAGCTTGGATATGCCTGCACCGTCTGCGATCCTCACCACATCGTCAACGTTCTTGTAGGCATCTGGGGCTTCCTCAGCTGCAACTCCCCTACTTGCTGCCCTGACATAGATACCCTGACCTTTGAGTCTGTCAATTATCTCCTGGCCCCTCCATCTTCTTGTCGCGGCCTTTCTTGACATTACACGACCTGCACCATGACATGTGGAGCCGAAGCTCTCCTTCATGGCCTTATTTGTTCCTATAAGAACGTAACTTGCGGTACCCATGTCACCTGGGATTAGGACTGGCTGACCCATTGATCTATATTTCTCTGGCACCTCCACTCTACCCGGCCCGAAGGCTCTTGTGGCTCCCTTTCTGTGGACATACACCTTTTTTCTTCTCCCCTCGATTTCATGTTCCTCGAACTTGGCTATATTGTGGGCGACATCGTAGATGATCTTCATGTCCAAATCCTCTGCCTTTCTACCCAAGACCTTCTCAAAGGATTCCCTGACCCAATGCACTATCATCTGCCTGTTGGTCCAGGCATAGTTTGCTGCGCACTTCATGGCCTTGAAGTAATTTTCACCCGGCTTGGAGTTCACAGGGGCGCATACGAGCTGCCTGTCTGGCAAAGATATCTTGAATTCATCTGATACGTAGTTATAGCCGTCTTTTCTGAAATGACGGCCCATCTCCCTTATCTGGTCGTCGCAGATCTGGTAGCCGCAACCCCTTGAACCTGTATGTATCATAACCATGATTTGGTTTTCCTGCTCGATGCCCAGGAGTTTTGCAGCCTCTGGATTATATATCTTGTCCACTCTCTGAATTTCCAAAAAATGGTTTCCCGCACCCAGGCTACCCAGCTGGGGCATGCCCCTTTGCTTTGCCTTTTGGCTCACGAGATTTGGATTTGCACCATCCATTGCGCCATTTTCCTCAAGGTGTTTTAGATCGTCCTTCCAACCGTAGCCATTTTCCACGGCCCATTCAGCACCATTTAAGAGAACCTTGTCCAATTCCTGCATGCTGATGCGCACCTTGCCCTTGGATCCCAAGCCAGAGGGTACGTTGCTGAACATGGCATCGATGAGCTGGGTTATTTTCGCCTTGATATCCTCCTGCATGAGATTTGTTTTTACAAGTCTTACCCCGCAGTTAATATCGTAGCCTACACCGCCTGGTGATATGACGCCCTCCTCAGCATCCATTGCGGCAACTCCGCCAATTGGAAACCCATAGCCCCAGTGAATATCGGGCATTGCCATGGAATTTCCCTGTATACCTGGTAGAGTGGCTACATTGGCCACTTGCTCTGGTGCGTTGTCTTTTAGCGTGCCCACTAACATGGACTTATCCACATACAATATACCCGAGGTGCGCATTCCCCTCTTGTAGCTTTTGGGAATCTCGTAGTGGTAATCGTCTATTCTGTTTATGGGGCCGTTCCAGGTCATGTGTGATCACCGTAAATCCAGTAGAATAACACGATTCTCCTATATATTCTTTGGTTTTTCCCATTTAATGTTATATTAAATTTTGCGGGATAGGATGATCTACTTTCAAAAATTGAGATTGCGGTAAATGATGTTTCTTTTTACCTCAGCCTTCATTTTCCTTTTCAGGGGAAATAGGCTCCTTAGAATCTTCAAGTTGAGTCTTGGGTTCTTCAAATCGATCTACTGGTTCTCCAATTCCCTCTGTAGGTTCTTTTGGTGGTTTTCCTTTTCCTGCCATTTTTTTCCCTGAGATCACTCCAACGATCACGACAACCACGACTATTATTATGGCGCCTATCCACAACCACGGAGGCCCATCTTCTTTATCATCCTCTTCCTCTCCATCGCCATCTCCATCCTCTGCAGCTGCTTGAAGGGTTAAGACATGTTTTGAGGCAGGGGCATCCAAAGGATCTGTGGAATTCAACCCGAGGCTATCCACCAAAAAGAAGTAATACCAAAGTGAGTAGGTGCCAACTGGGGGTGTTATACTTACATTAAACATTCCCTCTGAGCGGTCTGTGAACGGTAAGAAATTCCAGGTGGTTCCATTGTCAAAAGAATAGTAAATTCCAGACCGGGTGAAATTAATATCATCGTCTCTATCATCAATTCCCACAGATAGATTTATTGTGTTTCCTGCAATGAAGGTGCCTGAAGGCAGGGTGTGGGTTATCTGTGGTGCAGTTGGATAGTCAGTGGCGTTTTTGGGATCACGACCAAGTGCTTCTTCCACTTTATCGGAGAATCCGTCCCCATCGTCATCATCATCCATTTCGTCGGGAATAAAATCGGAGTCTATGTCCATGGGTTTCTCCTTGGGATCATTGGGATTTGTACCTAAGGCGATTTCAATGTTGTCCTTGTACCCGTCATTGTCGCTGTCCGAATCTGATTTGTCTCCAATCCCATCATTATCTGAATCAATCATCTCATTGGGATTCTTTGGAAAGTTGTCGGAGACATCAGGGATGCCGTCCCCGTCTGAATCCTTTGTTAGTTCACATTCGAGAGTACCGGCAGGAAGAATTATCTCTGTATCTGCACCCACATCATCTGTGGGACCAGGAAGACCTCTTTGTGTGGGAACTGTAATCCCTGAATATTTATCACTAATTACGTCCCAGCACGATTTTCCGTAGTAAGCCCAGTGATATGTGTTTGCACTGGCTCCTGAGGGGGGATTAGAGTAATCAAGGGCCGTTGAAAATTCTGTTACCTCAGTGTCGTATTGGTAGCCC
This sequence comes from Thermoplasmata archaeon, assembly GCA_020348445.1. Lineage (GTDB taxonomy): Archaea > Thermoplasmatota > Thermoplasmata. Next base: position 898,966 of record CP070751.1, on the reverse strand, counting down.
ATCACTCTACGCATTATCTGGGAGTTTGGCAGGCTTTGTTCATTGGCATCCAAATATTCATCATACAGATAGAGGGCATAATGGCCCAGCTCATGGATGATGGTTCGATATCCGTCTGCCGTCGCCCAAGTATTTGGGTCAGTGCTTGACTGCCCTGACCATCCCAGACCGATATAGATATGTTGGTCACTTCTTTCAATACCTCCTACGTAGGCACATGGATGATACGCACTGTTGTGAACTCTGATATCGGCTGTATCCCAATGCTCCGAGTTCTCATAAATGGTTATCTGCCTAATCCAAAACTGGCCCTCGGTGGCATCCCAGAGATAGTTTGTGGCGCTTCGAAGGCCCGAGACAAACGGTGTAAAGAAACTGTTATCAGCATCCCACTGGAGGCTAACGGTTAGATCGAACTTAATCGTACCATGTAAGATTGTTACATCCCCAACAGTCAAATCGCTATTTCCAGACGCCTCAAGAAGAGAGGCGTCCCCTGCAAAGGTCGCGGTTATGGTGTACTGACCGCTCCAACCCGAGGGAACATTCAATGTCCAATAAGCGTTGCCATTGGTATCTGTTGAGGATGATCCCGTCTCTCCATTTACCGAGAACTGTATCGTTTTGCCTGAAAGGGGAGTACCGTCCGTTAAAGTCAATTGCGCATGTAATTCTACAGAAGATCCTGCCTGGGCATTTGCATTTCTTACATTAAGACTTGTGGCAAGTTTTGAAGAATCAAGGGTAAGGGTTATCGAATACTCGGAAATGGTGTCATCACCGCTGTAATCCTCGATTTTTGCATAATAGGTACCAGCGGCCAGGCCAGTTGCTGTTATTTTAGAATAGAAATCGATTCCGCCATCGTCATCTGAACCAATCAATGTCGTCCCGTCAGATCCGTAAAGATACAACACCGTATCTGCCTGGGTTGTACCCTTTGTCTCTATCATCACCGAGCTAGCACTGGAGAGGGTGAATTTAATCCAATCGATATCCCCTATTGGATATATAGAGTGAGATTGACGTGTGTCGGGGGGTAGAATAGTTGCCTGTGAATGGATATCGTCTGGTTCATAGCTGTCCGGGTATCCCTCACATTCACGGGTGGTTACAGTGAGTAGTAGTTCATAGAATGGTATCTCTTCGTCGTTGTTGTACTCCACCACATATGCGTAATATGTCCCTGCAACAAGACCTTCTACTGCCAATCTAGAGAAAAGGTTTTCACCGCCATCATCATCCGAGGAAATTTGTGTTGTACCGTCAGATTCATAGAGATACATTACAGTATCCTGATACCCAGCACCCGAGGTCTCCAAAACCACATCCGAGACTTTGTCTATAGTGAATTTTACCCAGTCCACATCCCCAACCGGTGATATGGAGTGCTCCTGGGCTACTCCATCGGAGATCGTACTGGCCTGCGCCGATGTATCGTCAGGTTCATAGCTGTCTGTTCCCTCGCTTATGCTGGATATGGTTAGTTCCAAAGTGTAGCTTTGAATCTCCTCTGTATAAGAATATTCTTCAACCATTGCATAATATGTCCCAGCACCGAGGTCGTCATAAGTCAACCTGGAAAAGAGGGCAAAACCACCGTCGTCGTCCCAGGTAATCAACGTCACTCCATCTGATGCACAAAGATAAATTACAGTATCTCCAGAAACAGCACTGGAAGTCTCTAAAATGATATCTGCGGTGCTGGAAAGAGTGAACTTCACCCAATCCACATCCCCCACAGGTGATATGGAATGCTCCTGCGCCACTCCATGGGATATGGTACTGGCCTCTGCCGATGTATCATCTGGTTCAAAGGCATCGCCGGCTCCTGCGGTTACTACTGAAAGCTCTATTGAATAGCTTTCAATCTCGTCATTGCTGAAATATTCCTCAACAATCGCATAATAGGTCCCAGCAGCAAGGTCGTCACATGTCAATCTAGAGTAAAAATCGCTTCCGCCGTCATCGTCATAAGTAACTTGGGTCGTACCATCTGATTCAATGAGGTACAATATTGTATCCCCATCTGCAGATCCAGAGGTCTCCAAAATTATGTCCGCGGTACTGGAAAGTGTGAAAGTCACCCAGTCCACATCTCCCACGGGAGCTATGGAATGGGACTGTGGTGTTCCGCTGGTGATTGTAGTAGCCTGCGCAGAGGTATCGTCAGGCTCATAGCTGTCACCAGTCACACCTACACTGGAAACGGTGAGCTCCAAAGTGTAGCTGGGTATTTCTTCGTCGTTGTCATATTCCTCTATCAATGCATAATAGGTTCCCGAATCGAGATTTGCCATTTCCAATCTGGAATACAGGTCAAATCCACCGTCGTCGTCATAATCAACTATCGTCCATCCTACGGGCTCAAATAGATACAATATGGTGTCCCCGCCCGACAGGCCTTCAGTCTCCAAAACGATATCGGCTGCGCTTGTTAGGGTGAAGTAAACCCAGTCCCAATCATCAGCCGGTGATATGGAGTGATCCTGCGAAATGCCATCTTCTATCAAAGTGGCTTCTGAATAATCATCATCAGGTTCATAGCTGTCAGGTCCACCTATACCTCCCACTGTCAACTCCAGAGTGTAGCTTAGAATCTCGTTGTCGTTATCGTACTCCTCTACTACGGCGTAGTAGGTTCCTGCGGCGAGGCCCTCTATTGTTATCAATGAATAGAAATCGTAATTGCCATCATCATCGTAGGTAATGAGTGTCGATCCGTCAGATTCGAATAGGTACAATATCGTGTCATCTAATTCATCCCCATATGTTTCCAATGCAATGTCGGAAGTACTTAAAAGTTCGAAATAAACCCAGTCCACATCG
>CP070751.1:836437-896037 GCA_020348445.1 Thermoplasmata archaeon | reverse complement strand
GGTCAAGATTTTGACGGAGAGGATGACTATATCGATTGTGGATATGATACGAGTTTGGATATGGGTGGTGCTCAAATTACATTGGAAGCTTGGATAAATTTCGAAGGATACGATCCAGATCATTATATTGGTATAATGAGCCATAGCGGGTGGGCAGAAGGTTATCGTATGGTTATTAGGGATACAAATAATGCATTGTATTTACATCTCCCTGAGGATTCATATTGGGTTGCATCAGATAATGATCTTCAAACCTATTCCTGGGTTCATGTAGTTGGTATCTATAACGGTTCGAAAATGTTTATTTACGTAAATGGTGTAAAAAATACCAATGAACAGGATAAATCTGATGACCTCGAAAAATCTACAAATGACTTCTGGATAGGCCATGGAGATAATTCGGTAGGCCAAACCTGGAGTTATCCATGGAATGGTAGCATCGATGAAGTTCGAGTATCCAATTTTACGCGGTCCGCGGATTGGATAGCAACAGAATATAACAACCAGAACGACACAGCTTCATTCTACACAGTAAGTGATGAAGAATTTCTTAATGATGCCTGGCTGTATAAGAAGAATATCACGATCAATTCCTCACAGGTTGAGTCGGACCTCACATATTTCCCGGTGCTAATCAGTATTACAGATTCAGATCTTGCCAATAAAGCCAATATCGAGGGAAATGATATCTACTTCACAAAATCGGATGGCACAACCAGACTAAACCATGAAATCGAGAGCTATGAGAGCACCGCCGGTGAACTGGTAGCATGGGTGAATATCACTTCTCTATCATCTTCATCGGACACTTATATCTATATGCATTATGGCAAACCAAATTGCTTTTCCATAGCGAATCCAGAAGGTGTGTGGGACAGCGCTTATGTGGGAGTTTGGCACCTGGGTGAGACTTACGGGACTATTTATGATTCAACTTCAAATGATTTCGATGCGACAACATATGGTGATTTATCCTTGGATTCTAATGGAAAAATAGCCGGTGGTAGTGAATACAACGGTACCTATAATAATAGTGTGAATATCCCAGATGATTCTGCTCTGGAGCCGAGCAGCATCACTGTGGAGTGCTGGTGGTCCACTGATGTTTTACTTCCTTCTGATGATGATTTCTTAAGTGCGATTTCAAAATCTGATAATTCCTGGAATGACGGTTACATCATGTGTTTATACAGGAATGACGGCAGCAGTTTTAATGGCTTCATGTTCTTCTCCGATTTTGGAGATTGGGCTCCTGCACAGTGGGATATAAGTAATGTTGCAGTTGGTTCATGGTATTATGCAGCAGGAACCTATAATAGCAGTGGTGATGTTACAAAATTGTTTATAAATGGTAGTGAAGTTGACAGTGCATCAAGTGCAGGAGCAATTGTGGGGACCTCAGTGGATTTGAACTTCGGAACGCATGATTGGGAAGAATGGGATGGAAAACTCGACGAAATAAGAATTTCCAATATCGTCCGTTCAGATGCATGGCTCAATACAACCTATAACTGCCAGCACAACACGAGCACGTTTATAAGTGTGGGAAATGAGGAGTCATCGGGGGCCTCACCTGAATATGAATGGGTTGAGGTTTACAATGGAGGAAATGAAGCGATAAATGTTTCGGGTTGGTATATCACAGATAACGATGGCAACAAGTTTTATTTAACAGGTGCAGGCGAAATAGCCTCTGGAGAATACCTTGTATGTCATCTTGCAGAATCGGGTACCAACAGCTCCACTAATGTTTATGGACCCATTGTTTCGGACAACACCATCACCTCCATTACACTCCAGCCAGGACCGGCAAACTGTGAGGAAACAACACTTGATATCGATAATCCAGCCCAGAACTATGGCTATGGTTACTGGATGCATATTGAGGACTGGGATAGCGCCACAGGCGATGCACATGGTGTATTAAAATTCGATTTATCAGGATTTACATCAAATAATATAATCGATGCCAATCTCTGGATGTATAGATATGATGGTAGTAGCACTTACAGTGCAAATATCAGTGCCTGCAGAATGATTCAGAGCTGGGAAGAACATTCAGCTACCTGGAACGCATATGATGGTTCAAATAATTGGTACAACGCAGGCGGTGATTTCAATCCTGATATATACGATTACACAGAGGTCTTCCCATCCACAAATGGATGGTACAAATGGAATATAACAGGATTGATCGACGGATGGAAGGATGGGATATTTCCAAATTATGGTATGATTTTATTGGGTAACGACGAAGCGGGCTGGCAGTTTTTCAGAACCAGTGATAATGCAGATGATCATGCAGTGCGTCCAAAGTTGATTATAAATTACACAGTTACAACACCCCAACAGCTTTTCATGCTGGAAGAAACCGATGACCTCGCGTTGTACGACAATAATGGTTATATCATTGACTATGTGGCTTGGGGTGCTGATGTTGGAGCAGATGATGACAGCGCTTTCGCCTGGAGGCATTGGACTGCTGGAGATTATATCGATTCTTCTTCCTTCTTTGAAAATCAAACTCTCGGACGCGATCAAAACGAAAATGACACTGATGAACCGGAGGATTGGGAGAACGCCACAGGTTTCGCCGATCCATTTGGTATAGATAGGAGCAATGAAAACGGATCATCACCAAACGCCTGCAATGTCGACTTCATTATTCCAGAGTTCGAGGAGGTAATAATTCCATTGACATTTATGATTCTGATTGTTGCAGTTTGGAGGAGGAAAAGGAAGTTAAAATCACAACCAAAGGATCCTCCAGATCATAATGATAGTAATTTGATCAAAGAACGAAACAACAATCGATTCAGTGTAATTGAAAGGACATAAAGAAACGAAATTCGTACCCTTCTGCTCTATGTGATAGTCCAGGGGGCTCTAAAGACATTGACAAGAATCTCAATCCAAGGAAATAAAGTGCAAAAACAGGTGCCGAAATGCCTGATGAAAAAGATAACAAAAAAAGATGCCCCCTGTGCGGGACCAAAGTGAAAATTCCCAAATTCAAATGCGAAAATTGCGATAGATATCTGAGGGAATCTCAGGTTATAATTGAGGATAACGAGAAGGCAAGTTGTCCTGTTTGTGCTTATCGTGTCAGAACTCTAACCAAAAAGGATTATCAAAACGTGCTTAAATGTCGGGAATGTGGTTTTAAGTTCGAGGAATTCAAGGGCTGGGAAGAGGCCTTGGAGTTTTCCTCGGATATGACGCCCAAGGAGGAAATTGGTGTATTGGAAGATGAGCTTGAGAACCTATCTGATGAGATCGATAAAATTTTGGACGAAAAGAAAGCGAAGGAAGGGGATGACTTCAGGTGCCCGGATTGTGGAGTCGCAGTGGATCAAGATGCCAAATCCTGCTCCGAATGCGGGGTAGAATTTCTGAACTTGGAGGAGGTACCCGAATCATTATTGGAGGAGGTACCCGAGACAATTTTAGACGAGGAAGTAAAAGAAGAATTTGAATGCTCTGAATGCGGAGCCATGGTGGATAGTTCAGCTTTTGAGTGTCCTTTATGTCATACCATATTCTCGGAAGAAGAGGAAGTAGAACAATTATTTGCATGTCCAACCTGCGATGCAGAGGTGGAATCCTCGGCCAACGCTTGTCCAAGATGCGGAACAGAATTCATATTGGAAGAAGAGGAAATAGAGGAGGGATTAGAAGGGATATTGGAAGAAAGATTAGAGGTGGAATTGGAAAAGGAATTAGAAGGGATATTGGAAGAAGGATTAGAAGAGGAATTGGAAAGGGGATTAGAAGAGATATTGATGAAAGGGTTAGAGGAGGAACTTGAGGAGGCGTCAGAGGATAAATTGGAAAGGAAAGTAAAAGGTATACCAGGTCCTAGAGAGGAATCTGAGGTTCATAAGAAGGAATCGGATCAAATTAAAGCCATGGACTCAATACTAAGCATGCTCGCGGAATCAGAAAAAGAAGAAGTCAAAGACCAGGTGAGTGTGGATTTAGTAAAAGTACCAAAAGTAGCTAAAGCCAAGGGCCCAACTGAGGGTCTTACCATTGATTATACAGATGATATGGGAAAAAGCCCAACTGACGATACTTCTTTTAGCATGACCAATGGATTTGTAAAGGTACATAAAAAACGCAAGTTTGGAATGACAAACGGTCTTACAAATGGATTGACAAATGGATTGACCAACGGCCTTACAAACGGGCTGAAGAGGGCCAGGAGGGGTATTTCCAACGGTCTTACCAATGGTCTTACCAATGGACTCACAAACGGTCTTCGGGCCCTGAGGACTGGAATCACCAATGGTATAACCAATGGAAACGGTATTACCAATGGATTAAGTGCAAAACATGGTGCTTTTGAGGGTAAGAAAGGTAGATGGAAACTTGTGGTTGTTCCAATAATAGTTGTGATATTGGTTATGTCTCCTTATTTGATCGCGAATCTAGCTAAACCACCAAAAGGAATAACAATCGACGGTAGATTTGAAGATTGGAGGGGAGTAGTTATATCCACAGACACCCAAGAAGTAGCACCATTCAATCCCAATGTGGATATAGTCGATTATCGCGTGGATGCGAGGTTGATGGAACTCTCGTTCTACCTAAAAGTTGAAGGAGAGATGCTTGCAGGTGAACCTTTTAATGGAAAACATGTGGACACTGCTTATATTTTCATTGATTCAGATCAAAGCCCAGAAACAGGGTATTATATTCAAGGTATTGGCGCAGATTATTTAGCAGAAATATATGGATGGAACCAAGAGCTTTTAGGCTATAATTTCTATGGTTATTCGGCTCTGGAACAGGATTGGAATCTGTGGGAATTAAAAGGCAGTATTACTGTTGCTGTATACGAGTCTGAGTTGGAAGCCCAGTTACCAATGAGTGCAGTGGATATAGATGAACATGATAAGGTGGATGTGCTGTTTTACATGCAGAGCTGGGACGGATTTGACGATTTCTCTGATACAATAATAAGCAACGAGAATGGCATTCTGTCCATAACACAACAGGGCACAGGGGAGGCTCAGATAAGTGGAAACAGTCACAGATTGCTTAAAATGGAGGTTAGGGCACAAAACGCTGATATTACAATCAACGAAATTATAGCAACGAGAACAGGTGTGGGAACCGAACTTGATGTTTCGGGAGTATGGCTTGAAAACGAAAATGGCGAGAGGTTAGTGTTCGGCTCTTTTTTTGAGGATCGAGTAACTTTTAGACCAGATATACTAATATCTAAAGATGAAACTCGCACTATGTATCTTGTGATCGCAGTCAATGGGGATGCACATTCAGAAAATACCATAGGTTTGAGAATTGAGAACAATCATGATGTGATAACTGATAAAGGGACAGTATCGATTTCTCGTATAAAACCAGAAGAGAACTTCTATGAAAACAGTTATTTGCTAAATGTACCGGAAAATGTGAGTATCGACGGAGCATTTTCTGATTGGGAAGATGAATTATTGAACGAGGATCCAGCAAAAGATGTGAATCGTGTAAACTTGGACATTATAAAATATGGAGTATCCAATACAGAATATGGACCTGCGTTTTATCTGAATGTTGACGGTGAGATGTGTGGTGGAATTAAAGTGCCTTTCTGGAACAACAAGGCAAAATCTGAGCCAATAATCGGGGGAGAACCAGGCGGAGAGGGTATCATCCCAGAGGTCCTACCCAAGACAGGAGAAGACGTGGTTTACATCTTTATTGATACGAACTCTGGACAAGGATATGGCGTGGGCCTTCCAATTGATGCTGATTATATGATAGAGGTGAAAGGTAGGCATAATAAAATATTGAGCAGCACCTTCTATAGATGGTCTGGATCTGCGTCATGGGAATGGGAATGGACTGTAAGCCATCAGGTTGAGGTGGGATTGGACATAATGCAGATGGAGGTGAGTATACACTGGGATGATGTAAAAATCGACCCACTAAATGAAGGATTCAAAGTGTACTTTTTAGCCACAGACTGGGAGAGGAGGGCTTCAGATTATTCGGATGGCGAAGGAGTGATAATGGAACCCACAGGAACAAGAGCCGAAAGTCTTGAAGAAATTGTTAGTGGATTTGGTAACATAATAAGTGATAGATTTGGATGGAATGTGTCTTATGCTGGTGATGTAAACGATGATGGTTATCCTGATATAATCGTAGGTGCTCCTTACCACGATCCTGATTCAGCGTGTCTTTGGGGAACTGGCGACAAGAAAGTCAACCAGAATTCAGATTCTGATCTCCAACAATTTCCTGCAGTAACTGCAGATTCATCAGGAAATACAATTGTCGTCTGGGCTGATGACCGTGATACAGACTGGAATATATATGCACAGAAATTTAATTCTGACGGGGATCCATTATGGAATTCTACAGATGTGAAGGTCAACCAAAATTCAGATAGTGAGGATCAAAAATATCCTGCAGTGGATGTGGACTTTTCAGGCAATGCAATCGTAGTCTGGGCTGATTATCGCGATAGCAATTGGAATATCTACGCGCAGAAGCTCGATTCAGATGGTAACCCGCAGTGGGGATCCTCAGATAAGCAGGTCAACCAATATACATCAAGTTCCCAAGATCTACCTGATGTGGCAGTGAATTCCTCAGGGAATGTCACTGTCGTCTGGAAGGATGCTCGCAGCGGCTGGAATGTGTACGCCCAAAAGCTCGATCCTACTGGGGCCGCAGAATGGGGTGGTTCGGACAAATTAGTAAACCAGTATACAACACAGGTTCAAATCGACCCTGCGATAGATTTGGATTCCGATGGAGATGCGATCGTTTCTTGGTCTGATTATCGCTCCGGTTCGAAATATGTTACCTACGCACAAAAACTTGACTCTACTGGAGCTGCTCAATGGGGTGCTTCCGATAAGAAAGTAAATCAATATTCATCTAGCTCAGGAAGCGAAACTGATGTAGCCGTGGATATAAATGATAATGCCATCATCGTCTGGTATGATCAGACCCGTAGTTATGATATTTACGCACAAAAGCTCAATACAACAGGTGATACCCAGTGGGGCTCTTCAGACAAACTCGTGAACCAAGCAGGAAACGGAGGAGTAGCTCCTATTCAGGACTATCCCACTGTAGCTGTGAACTTAAGTGGGTACGCAATTGTAGCATGGCGTGATTATCGTAGTGAGAGCAACTACGACATTTATGCCCAAAAACTCGATTCAAATGGAGATTATCACTGGGGTGATTCAGATAAAAAGATTAACAGTAACTCGGATAGTGCTCACCAACGATACCCGGATGTGGCTGTAGATTCAAATGATTATGCTGTTGTTGTTTGGGAGGATGAGCGAAACGGTGCTAATGACGATGACATCTATGCGCAGAAACTTGGGGTTGGTCAAGATGGGGGGGCAGCGTACATATTCTTTGGTTATCCAGGTATAAGCTCAGGCGATATCAATGCCTCAAATGCCAATGTCACAATATACGGTTCCTTTGCTGGTGATCTTTTTGGGTGGTCAGTAAGTGACGCAGGGGATGTGAACGGCATTTATGATGATGTCATTATCGGCGCACCTGGTTATGACAACTACAAAGGGAGAGCATACATATTTTATGGCAAAGCAACGGGACTATGGAGTGATGTTTATGACGCCGATACCGATTCCGATGAAAAGATAACTGGAGAAAGCGATTATGATAAGTTCGGAAGTTCGGTGTCAGGTGCTGGAAATTTCGATAACTCAAGCTATGATGATATTATAGTAGGAGCACCAAATGCCCATGGATGGTGGAACTCAAACTGGAATTACTGCAAAAAAATAACATTCGATAACACCGGACAATCAGAGGACCTTATAAATTTTCCAGTCCTTGTTAACCTGAGTGCATCCAACTTTGTCTACTCAAAAGCAAAATCGGATGGAACTGATCTGCGGTTTATTGATACTGATGAAACCACAGAACTGGATTATCATATTGAGGACTGGGATTCTTCAGGTTACAGCTATGTTTGGGTGGAGGTACCCCAGGTTGATGGAAGTTCGTCAGCAGATTATATCTGGATGTATTACAACAATACTGCGGCCTCTGATGTTCAAGATGCAGCGGCTACCTATGATGCGAACTTCATGGGAGTGTGGCATCTGTACGAGAGCTCGGGGACGCTTTTTGATTCCACATCCAATGATAATGACGGGACTGGTTCAGGTGGTTTGACCCAGGGGCAAACCGGGATAATCGATGATGCAGTTGATTGCGATGGCAATGCAGATCATGTTGACATCCCTTCAAGCAGCAGTTTGAACATAACAGCCCAGATAACCGTCGAGGCTTGGGTCAAACCCGACGATGTTGACCATGAGAAATCGGATTGTGCCATAGTATCGAAATATCAAACTGATAGAGCCTACTGCCTTGCCTTCAATGACGATCCTGGAGATGCCGATGACTGGGACTGGTGGTTAAGCTCTGATGGAACCACAGATGGAGGTCAACTTCATGTCAGTGATGCCGTGACAAGTAATGAATGGCAGTACATGGTAGGGACATGGGATGGCACAGATATGAGATTGTACAAAAACGGTGCGGAATTAGGCACCTCTATATCATTTTCCGGGCCAATCTATCAATCGCGTGGGAATCTATGGATTGGGGAATGTACAGTTTACGAAGATATGGATGGATGGATCGACGAGGTAAGAATATCAAACATAGGTAGAAGTGCTGATTGGATTGCCGCCCAGTATCTTTCCATGACCTTTGATTTCATTTCATTTAGCAATGAACAAAGTTTCAGTGATAAGGTAGGATATGGAAAATCCTATATCTTCTACGGGGATGGCTCAATACCCATTTCAGCATCAAATGCTGACAAGAATTACACTGGTGAGAATTACGGTGATCAGTTCGGCTTTTCTGTTTCAGATGCAGGTGATATTGACAATGACGGTTATGATGATGTGATAATTGGTGCTCCTTTCAATGATGATGTGGCAACTGATGCGGGAAAGGTGTATATTTACTTTTATGGTGATAGTTATGCATATGTAACCTCAAATGTTACAACCTATGGTGTCATCACCAATTTTGACAATGCAAAAAGTGCCATAGACAGTGGTTCATATGCTATATTGAAAGAACACGATTTGGGTGCCACAACCTTGTGGCTATGGATTTGTGATTCAACCTCGGACTATATATATAGGGTTAATGCAGAAGATTCCTTGGCATCTGGAAGTGAAAGTGGAAATGTAGATATCAGCTGGGAGAATACGGGAACCACCTATCCAAATGGTATGGCTCTTTACAATGATTATGTCTGGTGTGTTGATTATGGTACAGACAATATCGAGCAATATTACCCAAATAATGGAACCCTTGTAGCCACCCATGATATATCCAGCTTCTCTGGGGATGCTCGAGGATTCACATATGGCGGCGGTTATTTCTGGATCGGTGATGCTGGTGATGATAATATATACAAAGTGGATCCAAGCGATTTTAGCATGGTTGATTATATCGACTGCGATGAAGGATACTTTGCTACGGATTTACCAACATACCTCGAGGGGCTCACCTGGCGTGACGATATCGGTTCGGGCCGGCTAATAATGACGGATCCAACAGAGGATAAGATTTATACTATTGATATCGGAAATCTCTCAGGCAATACCATACCAAACGGGGACGTAACAGAAGTGAACACGCAGTCCTTGGACCCAGGTGGACTGGGCTGGGACGGAGAGTATTTCTGGATAACCGACGATGGGGCAGATACAATTTATAAAGTAGATCCTTCAAATGGGAATAATGTGGATAGCTTTAGCTGGACTCCTGGTGCTCCGGCTGGTATTGAATGTGAGATTGAAGTAGAGATAAAATATGTGCTTGATATCGAATTCAACACATCAAGTGTTCTCGCTGCAGAAAATTTAAAATTACAGCTCAATTACTCTGTGGATGGAAGCGAAACCGATTTTGGTGTTCAGGTATACGATGGTTCCTCATGGGATGATCTAGGTTCTCAGGGTGACCTAACCTCCACTACGTTCACCACGAAAGAGTACACGCTAGACAGCGATCATAGGCTTAGTGATGGGTTCGTTCGCATTAGATTTATAGGTAGGAACGAAACCTCAGATACCGTAAATTCCACCTTGAATATCGAATATCACAGGATAAAGAGTTCTGGTTCATATATTGCCTTAACAGGTGAAAGTACTGGAGATACATTTGGCTGGTCCGTATCCAATGTAAGCGATATTAATCAGGATGGATCATACGATGATGTAATTGTGGGAGCTCCATTTGGTGATAATCTATGGTGGAACAGCAACTGGCAATACCGGAAAAAGTTGACATTTAACAATGGTGCGCAGAGCGAAGACTTGTTAAATTTCCCGGTTCTTGTTAATTTAAGTGCATCAAATTTTGATTATTCAAAAGCAAAGCCTGATGGAACCGATCTTAGGTTCATTGACCCCGATAGCTCAACAGAGTATAATTACCACATAGAAAAATGGAATTCCTCTGCGTACAGCTATGTGTGGGTGAACGTTACCCAAATTGATTGGGGCTCAACAACCGATTACATGTGGATGTACTACGGAAATTCCAATGCCGTTAGTGCTCAGGACATTACAGGAACCTATGATATCAACTACACAGGGGTTTGGCATTTGAATGAGTCATCGGGAACTCCCTATGATGCGACTTCGTATGATAATGATGGTACAATTTACGGCGATGTGATACAAAATGTCACAGGACAGGTTGACGGTGCCTATGATTTCGCAGGAACTGCTGATGGTCAAGACGATTATATAGATTGCGGAAATGATGCGAGTTTATACTTTGATGTAAGTAAAAGTTATACATATTCTGCATGGTTCTATAGACATGCAAATGCGGATTGGGATGAAATTTTGAGCAAATTTAGTTGGTCAAATTACGGATTTAGAATAATAATAAGGCCAGAAGGTGGAGCTGTAATCGATGTGGGTAATCATACGAATAGTTTTGTAACCGGAAGCACTATACTCAGTTTAAACACTTGGTATCATGTTGCTGTTGTTTTTAATTCCAGCAATCCAACCGTACCCGAGATTTATTTAAATGGCAATAGGGAGACAACCTCCGGAAGCGCAGCATTTCTTTCTGATACTTCAACTCCCTTTGATATAGGTTATGGATGGGACACTGAGGCTTTCGATGGTGTGATAGATGGGGTTACAGCTTCGAATAAAATAAGAAGTGCGGACTGGATCGCGGCGCAATACAAATCCATGACCAATAATTTCATTTCCTTTGGAAACGAACAGCAGGATTCTCCTGGAAAGGTATACATATTCCACGGTGGTTCTTCAATGGACAGCACCTCAGATGTCAATCTCACAGGCGAATCCAATGGAGACAGGTTCGGTTACTCAGTGGATTTTGCAGGAGATGTGGATAGTGATGGTAAGATCGATGCTATAGTGGGAGCACCCTATTACGATAACGGTTCATATACAAATTCAGGAAACGTCTATGTGTTTAAGGGCGGTTCATCTATGAACTCTTTGGCCTGCTATGAGTTCAAAGGATCCCAAGCCAATGAGCACATGGGCTGGTCTGTTTCCTTTGCCCTTGATATTAACGACTCAGGTGACAATGCAGTTTTAGTAGGGGCTCCCCATAAGGACGATGGATCAAATACCGATTCAGGAAAAGCATACATACTGTATATCAGGATTCCTCAGATCGTTATTAATGAAATAATGTTCAATCCTACAGGAGGACCTTGGGATGGGGATTGGAACTGTCGCAAGAAGATCACGATTCATTCATCGAAGGTCGCAGCCGATTTAACAGATTTTCCTGTTTTAATTAGTACAACTGATTCGGATTTAATGGACAAAGCCCAATCGGATGGAGATGACATTGTATTCGTGGCTGCAGACAATGAAACTAAACTTGATCATGAAATAGAGTATTATAACAGTGAAACAGGTGAGTTGATAGCATGGGTGAAATTACCCTCCATTTCATCAACAATTGATACTGTATTTTACATGTACTACAACAACTCGGAAGCTACAAATCAAGAGAACGAGGAAGGAGTATGGAGCAATGGCTATGTGGGTGTATATCACCTGGTAGAAGATACGGGAACCATAGGGAACTCGGCATCCGATACAAATGATGGGATAAGGGAAAACACACCCACAAGGGATACAGGAAAGATCGGATTCGCCCAGAACTTTACAGGGAGTGGAACCGATGATTATTTCAATTTGGGGGATCTGGGTCTTACTGATGGAACCAATGAGAATTTTACCATCTCTACTTGGGCATATATCGATAACTCCGCAATAGAAAATTGGGGGAAGATTGTGTCCAAAAGAAATGAATCAGATACAACATATTCATATCAGCTCTCATTTAACGATGATGCCAATAAAGGGATTTATATATATGTGAATGACGATGGAAGTACTGCCCAGCCTGTAATAAAAAGTAACTGGACCTATGTCTCCTTTACATACGATGGTTCCAGTCAATTGCTGTATATAAATGAGTCTTTAATACTGGAAGATACGGGCATGAGTGGACCTATCTGGAGTTCATCTGCAGATGTATTTGTTGGAGCATCAGGTGTTCCATCTATGAATTACGGTGGCCTTTTAGATGAACTTCGCTTCTCCAATGTTCCTCGTTCGCAACAATGGATCGAAACGGAATTCAACAACCAGTATTATCCCGATACATTTTACACGATTAATGGAGAAGATATAAACACCTCGGCCTGGACATATCGAAAAGAGATCACCATCAACTATGAACAGGTATCAGGCGATATCGATGGATTTCCAATGATGATTCAGACCACAGATTCTGATCTAGTCACATATGCACAATCAGATGGGGATGATATCGTATTTACAGATTGGGACGGAAAATCCCAACTCAACCATGAGATCGAGCGTTATACAAGTGCAACTGGAGAGTTGATCGCTTGGGTCAAAATGGCTTCCCTCTCATCTTCCACTGATACAACCATTTACATGTATTATAATAATTCAGATGTCACAAATTCCGAGGATGACGAAGCCGTTTTCAGCAATGGATATGTAGGTGTCTACCACATGGACGAGGAATCAGGTAGTATTTCCAATTCTGCTTCATCCACAAATGATGGAACCAGACAGGATTCACCAACAAGAACAACGGGTTGGATCGGTTACGGTCAGGATTTCTCAGGTAGTGCAGGTGATGATCGGTTCAATCTGGGGGATATGGGTCTTACACTTGGAGTGCTGGAAAATCTCACACTCTCTTTTTGGTTAAATATCAATGATCCTTTACTTGATACTTGGGGAAGGGTCATACTCAAAAGAGATGAATCAGACTCCAACACTTTATGGGGGGCTTATTTTGATGATGATGTCACAGATAAGGACCTGTTTTTCAATGCAGGGGAGGATGGGGGAGCTTATGAAATAGGCAAAAGTATATGGGTTTACGTTAGTTATACATATGATGGTACAATTAAAAGACATTATCAAAATGGTTCCCAGGTGAGGGATGATACCGGAGGTGGTGGCCCCATTTCCACCACGATCTCTTCTGCCGCTGTAACCATAGGTGGAAGAATTGCTGGAGGACAACACTATGCTGGTATCTTAGACGAAGTGAGAATTTCCAAAGTGACCCATTCTGCAGATTGGATTTTAACCGAGTTTAACAACCAGTATTACCCGGGTTCGTTCTACACATTCAATGATGAGGACATCACACCTTCAGATTGGGATTATCGCAAACCTATTACCATCAACTCAAGTAAAGTAACTGGAGACCTATTTGCTTTCCCCGTACTTGTTGATATCACGGATTCCGACCTGGCAAATGATGCACGTGCTGATGGGTATGATATAATCTTTACAGATTCAGAGGGAGAGTCCAAGCTGTGCCATGAGATTGAGCTCTTTAATAGCAGCTCTGGGGAACTGGTTGCCTGGGTAAAGGTACCACGCTTATTTTCTTCCTCAGATACCATGATATATATGTATTACGGAAACACCAGTCAAAGTTCTCCCACAGAAAATCCAGATGGAGTTTGGTATCCAAATTATGTGGGAGTTTGGCATCTGAACCAAAGTGGAGATGGTACAGCAGATGAATTTGAGGACAGTTCACAGTTCGACAATCACGGTCAGGGGGGTTCCGGTACCTCAAGTTATGTTCCCACGAGAATCGAAGGCAAAATCGGATACGGCCAGGACTTTGATGGAGAGAATGACTATATAGATTGTGGTTACGACGCGAGTTTGGACATTGGTGGTAAGCAAATAACATTGGAAGCTTGGATTAATTTTGAAGGATATGATTCTGATCATTATACCGGAATAATGAGTCATAGTGGGTGGGCTGAAGGTTATCGCATGGTAATTAAAGATACAGGCAATCCGTTGTATTTCCATCTTCCAGAGGACTCATATTCGGTTGCCTCGGATAATGATCTCCCAACCGATTCCTGGGTACATGTTGTTGCAGTATATAACGGTTCGAAAATGTTTGTATATGTAAATGGGATTAAAAGTTCGAATGAAGTCGATAAAACAGATAATATCGAAACATGCGCAGATGAGTTCTGGATCGGTCATGGGGATAATGATGTAGGTGTGGCTTGGAGCTATCCATGGAATGGCTCTATCGATGAGGTTCGAGTATCAAATTATACACGCTCTGCGGACTGGATAGTAACTGAGTATAACAACCAAAATGACACAGCTTCTTTCATATATACAGGATCAGAAGAAACTCCCCCCTCATCCTCCACTACAGACAGCTCTTCATATAATGAATGGGTTGAATTGTACAATTCTGGAAATACCCCAGTTGATCTTACTGGCTGGTATCTTACGGACAATGATGGATATAAATTTGATATAAGCGGTGCAGGAAGCATACCCCCTGGCGGGTACCTGGTCTGTCATCTAGGACAGGGTGGGATCAACAGTTCAACAGACGTCTATGGATATATTGACTATGAATCTGAATTTGTGGTACAACCGGATGCTACAGCAGGAAAGGATGTTTATTTAGATAGTTCTCTGGGAATAGCTAATACTGGAACATGGGTGCAAATGACAGTTACCAATGCCTCTTCTTTATATGTAAGACCATTGGTTCAATTTGACCTATCAAGCCTTCCACCAGGTATTGTAAAAGATGCAAAGGTTTGGTTATATCGCTATGATGGTCATGCAACTACCGGTGCAACAGTGAATCTTCATAGAGTAACCCAATCATGGATCGAGGGTACTGGACAGGTTAACAGCGGAGCAAACTGGGGAACTTACGATGGCACAAATTCATGGGCCGCATCTGGGGGTGATTATGATTCATCATCCGAGGACACGAAAACAATTGCTGCTGGAACAGATGCTTGGTACTACTGGAATGTTACTGATTTGATTAGAGATTGGGAGAGCGGGACATACAGTAATTATGGCATGATCTTTGAGGCTGACGATGGTTCTGAAAATCAAATCTTTGTCTCAAGCGACAATTCCGATTCAAGCAAACATCCAAAATTGATCGTCAATATGAGCACAACGGCTCCAATGCTTGAAAATTCTGATGATTTGGCTTTGATGGATAGTAATTCAATTATAATTGATTATGTTGCATGGGGCGAAACCTCAGGTTCCGACGATGATGATGCAGCATCATGGAGTCAATGGACAGACGGGGATTATGTGGATACCTCGGACCTATTAGAGAACCAAACAATAGGCCGAGATAAAGATTCCAATGACACGAATCTTCCTGTGAACTGGGAGGATGGTGCAGGAAAGGCCGATCCCTTTGGCATAGACAGAAGCACTGAAAACGGCTCAACTCCCAATGCACAGAATGTGGATTTCATAATCCCAGAATACGATTTTGTCTTAATTCCAATTGTAATGGTGCCAGTTCTTTTCACTATATTTAAAAGAAATCGATGGAAAAAGTTCATTTCAGCCCGGAATTCCAGCAAAATAAGGGCCCATTGTGTCAGAAGACGCATTATTCTCATATTTCAGATTTATAAAAATAGGTTAAAATAGAAAAAATACCCATAAAATTTCAAGAGAGAGTGAGAGAGAACACTATATAAGGTGCAGATATGTCCAAAAAAAAGGAATCCATTAAAAGTTGTCCTTTGTGCGGTACCAAATTGAAGGTCCCTGCGTTCAAGTGTAAAAATTGTGATAAATATCTAGAAGAATCAGAGGTAATAAAAGAAGCCAAGGACAAGGCAAGATGCCCTGAATGTGCATTTCGGGTTTTGTCAGTCTCGAAAAAGGATTATCAAAAGGAACTTAAATGCCGGGAATGTGGATTTTCCTTTGAAGATATGGTGGATTGGGAAGATACCCTGCAAAAGTTCTCTGATATAACACCAAAAATAGAGCGTGAGGTTCTGGCCGATGAGATCGAATCATTATACGGGGAAATAGATAGAATTTTGGAGGATGCTGAAAAGGATGAGCAGGAAGTATACAAATGTCCCGAATGTGGTATAGAAATTGATGTTGACGCCACCTCCTGTCCTGGTTGTGGTGAGGAATTTTTCGATTTGGATGAGATACCTGAGGTTCTTCGGAGTGAGGATCAAATAGAAAAATTCAGATGTTCTGAATGTGAGTTCATTGTAGAAGGCACGGCATCTGAGTGTCCGAATTGTGGTACAATTTTCTCAGATGATGAGTCAAAAGACCTTTTGGAATGCCCGACTTGTGGTTTAGAGGTGGAATCATCCACCACAGAATGCCCAAGATGTGGAACAGAGTTCATAATAGAGGAAGAATCAGAAGATGAATTTGATAAGGTATTGATGGATATTTTAGAGAAGGAATCTGAGGAGGAATCAACAAAGGAATTGAAGGGATTATTATCCGTTAAACCTAAGAGAAAACCAAAAGATATGGAAAAAGAACACCTAACCTTGGAATCCATGGAGGACCTTCTATCGCTTAAAACCGAGGAAGATGAAACACAAGCTAAAACCCCAGTGGGCATAACAAATGGTTTAACAAATGGCCTCACAAATGGACTTAGAGAAAAAGGGCGCGGTTTGACAAACGGCCTTACAAATGGTCTTAAGGCGTTAAAAGTTGGCATTACAAATGGCCTGACCAATGGCAATGGAATCACCAATGGACTTGGAACAAGACACAGAGTGATTGAAGGCAAAAAAGGAAAATGGAAATTGATAGTGGTTCCTTTAATTGTGATAATGATGGTGTTATCACCCTATTTGATCATCAACATTGCAAAACAAAAGGAGGGAATAGTTATCGACGGTAAATTTGGGGACTGGAGCAATGTAAATACTATGTCTGATGAGGGCGAAGGAGCAGGATTCAATCCCAATGTAGATATAATTGATTACCGTGTGGATTCCAGACTCATGGAATTGTCGTTTTACCTACAGGTTGCAGAGTATATGCTGGCAGGTGAATCTGGCGGAGAAAAACATGTTGATACGGCATATATATTCATTGATACTGATCAAAGTTCTGAATCAGGGTATTACATCAAGGGTATAGGTGCGGACGTTTTGGCTGAGATTGATGGATGGAATGGTGAGATTCTGGGCAGTTCCCTTTATCGATATGACGCAGTAAAACAGGATTGGAATCTCTGGGAGCTGGTAGATACCATTACAGTGGAAGTAAGTGGCTCAGAGTTAGAGGCCCAGATTCCTTTTGCTACCCTTAACATGAAGGAATACGATAAAGTTGATGTTCTATTCTATATGCAGAGCTGGAACGATTTCGACGATTTCTCTGATACCATAATTTGCAACGAAGAAGGTGTTTTAATTGTTACACAGCAGGGTGTGGGAAAAGATGTTATAGATAGAGTTGATGTAGCAAATAGACTGCTTAGGCTGGACTTGGAGGTAAAAAATGCAGATATCGTTATAAATGAACTGAAGATTAAAAGAATAGGGAAGGGAACAGATTATGATATTGATGCATTACAACTCGAGGATGAGGAGGGTAATTTGATTGCTTTTGGTACCTTAAATGAGGGGAATGCCAGCTTTCTTCTTAATTTTGGATTATCCAAGGGACACAGTTCAACACTATATCTAGTTATTTATATCAGTGATGATGCAGTTGTTGCAAACAGTATTGGCTTCAGAATCCTGAAAAAACATGATGTATTGATCGATAAAGGCACAGTGACATTAGAACGGGTAAAGCCGCAAAGTAAGATGTATGAGTGCACTTACATCCTTGGTATCCCTGACAATATAACAGTCGATGGTGCTTTTACAGATTGGAATCAAAAGGTCATTCACAACGACACTGAAGGTGACGAAGATCGTGCAAATCTAGACATTTTAAAATACGGGGTTTCAAATACCAATTCTGGACCGGCTTTCTTTTTAAAAGTGGATGGTGAGATCGCAGGCGGCGTGGAAGTACCTTACTGGAATAATAGAGTCAAACCAGAACCTTCAATTGGGGGAGTTGGGGATGTAGGTGGAGCAGCACCTTTGATTCCTCCTAAGACTGGAGAGGACTTGGTCTATATCTTCATTGATACAATATCTGGCTCGGGCTACGGCCTTGGCCTTCCAATTTCTGCCAATTACATGATAGAGGTGAAAGGCAGGAACAACAGGATAATAAGTAGCATATGCTATGAATGGTCTGGGACAATTATGTCGCCTGGGGAGTGGACAGAAGCAGGATTTGTTGATGTGGGACTGGACATGATGAGGATGGAAGTAGGTATAACCTGGGACGATATAGATGTGAATTCGGTAAATGATACGTTTAAGGTGTATTTCTTAGCAACTGACTGGGAGAAGGGGGGCGCTGATTATTCAAATGGGGAAGGAGCAATTACTGGAATGCGGGGAACAAGAAGTGAGAGTCTTGTGGAGCTTGTTTCGGGCAACAGTGCAGATACGGGAGACAGGTTTGGGTGGAATGTATCCTATGCTGGGGATGTGAACAATGATGGTTATGATGATATCATAGTAGGCGCTCCTTATTTCAACACATCCTCTGGAGGAGGAGACTGGTGGAATGATGCTTGGTCAAATCGTATGAGATTGACATTTGATAACAGCGGGCAAACCGAAAATCTGTTGGATTTCCCGGTTATGGTGAACCTGAGTTCATCGAATTTTGATTATTCGGATGCAAAGTCCGATGGCAGTGATCTGCGGTTTATTGATGCTGATGGTAGCAACGAATTGGATTATCATTTCGAGGATTGGAATACAGCTGGAAACAGCTACATCTGGGTTAATGTTACACAAATCGATGGTATCTCATCTGAAGATTATATCTGGTTGTACTACAACAACTCAGGTGCATCTGATGCCCAGGATGAGGCAAGTACGTGGGAAGATAATTACGTTGGTGTTTGGCATTTAAATGAAACAGGAACAGGCACAAGATATGATTCCACATCTTACAATAATGATGGATCTCCACAGAATTATAATGGTGATGAAGCAACAACTGGGAAATGTGATGGTGCAGATGATTTTGATGGGACAAATGATTATATCACTATGGACAGTGTGACAACAGATCTCGATTCGATATTTACAGTGGCCTTTTGGATGAAGGCTGATAATACTGCTGATTCTGCAATGGTTTGTTTTCATAACTCGGCGGGTGGTAATATATGGAGGATTGAGATGATAACAAATCATGCTGCTATAGAGGACAATCAGGGTAGTGTTACCATCTCTGACGGTAATTGGCATTATATTGTCGGAGTGGCTGACGCTTCCAAATCAATTCTATATGTAGATGGGGAATTGGATTTGGATAACATCCCTGAGACCCCAAACCTCGTAGATAGTGACCTTGCAAGTATGGCTCAGGAATACGATCCGGGACCTGCCCCAGGTGAGTTTTTTAACGGCAAATTGGATGAGGTCCGCATCTCAAGAGTAGTACGAAGCAGGCACTGGATCAAGGCACAGTACCTTTCCATGAATGATGAGTTCATAACGTATGGAAATAAGGAAACAAGGGGCCAAGAGCGTGGTGCAGCCTATATTTTCTTTGGGTACTCAGGTATAGGTTTGGATGATATCATTGCCGCAAATGCCGATGTCATGATAAACGGTACCAATACAGGGGATCTTTTCGGGTGGAGCGTAAGCGATGCAGGTAATGTGAACAATGATGCCTATGATGACATAATTATCGGGGCGCCGGGTTATAGTGCAGATCGTGGAAGAGCATACATTTTTTACGGAAGGGCCACGGCGTCTTGGAGTTCAATTGATGATCCAGATACAGATTCGACTATTAATCAAACTGGAAAACATAATTATGATAGGTTCGGGTGTTCAGTCTCAGGTGCGGGAGATATGAATAGTGATAATTATGATGATGTTATCGTTGGTGCATACAGCCTCGGTGTCGATCAGGGAAGGGCTTACATACTCTATGGTCCTAGGCTCAACATGAATGGTCATGCCTATTCATATGCAGAAAGTCTATCATTATCGGAACTGGCAAGTACCGCTACTTATATAGATTATCTTACTTTAACTGTCAATCCTCCTGTTGCCACAAAATATCTGATTATAGCCACTTCTGATGTGGCTCCGGATGACAAGGTGGGCGACAATACATGGCTGCGCCTGATAGTTGATGATACAAATGTATACCATGAAACAAACAGAGAATTCCAGGATATCAACGATTGGTATCATTTCTCTGCAGTGAAATATATTTATCTAGCTGCCGGTTCGCATGATATTGAACTTGAGTACAAGACTGAAGGAGATAATGGCCGATTTCGTAATACAAGAATTATAGCAATAGAGATGAGCATCCCTGCAGATCAATATGATGAGATCGAGGATGCAATAGTAACTACGGGTCCTGAAGTTACTGTCACCGAAACAACATTCACACCCGCATCTTCTGGAGATTATTTGATTGTTGCCAGTGCAAATCTGCGATCTGGAAGCAGTAGCGATAGTGTCTGGGGTAGAATGCATATCGATGGAACATTATACGGCGAAACTCTCATGGAACCAGACGATAACTTTAATGAGAGATTCAATTTCGGTGTCATTAAGAACATCACCCTTGACACTAGTGCGCATACAATTTCACTTACTGTGGACTCCGAAACTCCAACAGTAAGTGCTTATATGGACCATGCCCATATTGCAGCAATACGTCTTGATACATTCTCTGAATTTCACTATAATGAGGCTGACGGATGGAATAGTGGTCCAGGTGGATGGGAGACTCTCGTCACAAACTCTTATACTCCAGAGGAGTCTGGCGATTTCGTTATCCTGGGAACTGCTGCATGGTTCACCAATGATGCTACCGCAGTTAATGGGATAAGGCTGCGAACTTCCAGTACCACTCGCCAGGAATCATTAATCGAGAACAGGGACTCAACAGATATTCATATGCCGTTTCAAATGGACAAACGAACCTTGTCCGGTGCACAAAGCGATACTGTTGATCATTTTATGAACTCTGGAGGTTTGTCAAGGTTCGCACGACTTATTTCTTTACCACTGGGATTAGACTATGTGAGATTGACTGGAGTGATTTCCAATGAGGAGTTTGGCTTCTCGGTTTCTAATGCAGGGGATACGAACAATACCGGTTACGATGATGTAATAGTGGGTGCACCAGGTACCGATAGAGCCTATATCTTCTGCGGAAGTAATGCAATGGATGATGATATTAGTGCTACCAATGCAAATACAATACTTATCGGAATTGGAGGCACGAGTTTTGGTTTTAGTGTTGGTAATGCAAGCGATATAAATGCAGACGGAAGTTATGATGACGTAATCGTGGGTATGCCAGATACTGCTAACGGTAATGCTTGGATTTACTACGGTGGAAATCCAATGAACATAGTGCCTGATGTGTTATTTGACGGAGAAACTGCAGGCGATAAATTCGGCTACTCTGTGCATTACGCAGGTGATATCGACGGTGATGGAGATCCTGATGTCATCGTGGGCGCACCCTATTTTACAAACGGTTCTAAGACAGAATGTGGTGCATTCTATGTCTTCTGCGGTGGCTCTGATATCGATACAACAGAAGAATACAAGAATGAGGGTGAGTACGCGTACGATCATTTTGGGTGGTCAGTTTCATTTGCAGGGGATATCAATGGTGATGGTATCAATGAGACTTTATGCGGTGCACCCCATTATGACACCCAGGCTGATGATACGCCTCCTTTGTCTGTAGATGCAGGAAAAGCATACTGTCATTCTAGATACATCATTCCTGAATTTTCTGATATGTTTTTGCCTATTATCGGAGTAATAACTCTGTTTGTAATATCAAGAAAAAAATCCCGGAAAAAACATGGGCTTAGGTTGGGGGGAAAAAATATAAAAAACGAAAAAAAGGAGGACAGAATATGAAGTTCCCAAAGGATATGAGGCAATCGGAATTCCAAGAAAATCTGGCAATCTCAAGGTTAAAGCAGGTGATTTCGGACTTAAATAAAATCAGCGATATAAAAGGGGCTGCCCTGGTGGAAGGAATGAATGATATTATAGCCTGTGATCTACCCCCCAGTACGAATTACAAAGAGGATATATCCGAAATACTGAAATTGCTTGAGGATGGAGATGGTTATACGATAAACAGGCAGCATGAGGTGATGTTCGCCCATCGTATTCTTGATTATAATGGTTACAAGGTTCTTGTCAAAAAACTGGGAGATCGGCTCACTCTTTTAGTCATGCTTCAAAAACGAGGATATGTCAGTGTAGCAATGTTGGACATAGAAAATTCTATCAGGAGGATAGACGAAATAATCAATGGATATGCGTACGAAAAGACATTGAATTAACATGGCTCGGATAAAAAAGTCGTGGAATTTCCAAAAACACCAGCATAAAAAGAACATTTAGTCATTAGATAGTGTAAACACTAAATCTCATTTAGTAAAGATATAGATCGGATGCCTTGAGCATCTTGTGGTGTAAAAGATGAGTGAAAAGGAATATATAGAGTTCGAATGTCCCATCTGTGGGGCCAAAGTTGGTCAAGATAGTAACCGATGCCCTCATTGTAAGGTAGAATTTATGGAGTCCATAGAAACGATCGATGACCTTCAAGAGGAGGAGGTAATCGAGGAATTCGAATGTCATAGGTGCGGGACAATTGTTGATGAGGGATCCACAGAATGTGAAATATGTCAGGCTGAATTCACAAAGGAGAAAGAAAAACCGCAGTCACCTCCTAATGTTGATGAAGAGATAGAAAGAATAGATACACCTGCTATAAAGATATTTTCAGAGTTTATTAAAGAAATGCAAAAATCTGAATCTATTCTAAAACCCTTACAAAACGTAGAATCTCCAGAAAGTCTCCTATCCATAAACCAAGAGAATGTGGTAATTAAACCAGAATTGGCAAGGGACATAACAAACAGCCTGATAAGTGGACCAAAGATAGGCTCTCGTGGAATAACAAACGGATTATCTAGTGCTGTAAAAAGAACCGATTTTGGCCTGACAAATGGTGTAACAAATGGATTAAAGAATAAAATAAGTAGTGGTTCAAATGATGGTCTTACCAACGGTCTTACAAATGGTTTGACTAACGGTCTTAGGGATTTAAAGGTGGGTATAACAAACGGTATTACTAATGGTAATGGTATCACAAATGGTCTCGGGAAAAAAAGCAGAATTTCTGAACCAAGGCGTAGTATATGGAGAATGATGGTTGTACCCCTAATATTGTTCATTCTGATGTTTGCTCCTTATGCATTTTCAAATATAACAAATAAACCAAGGGGGATTGAGATCGACGGTGGATTTGGAGATTGGAATAAAGTGTCCGCAATATCAGATCCCAAGGAAGAGATGAGTTTTAATTCAAATGTCGACATAATCGATTATAGAGTTGATGACAGGAATATGGAACTGTCGTTTTATGTACGGGTTGATAAAAATATGCTGGAGGGTGAGCCCGATGTTCCCAACAGTGAGAAACATGTTGATACTATCCACATTTTCATTGATTCAGATCAAGATCCAATTACAGGATATTTTATCGAGGGTATTGGTGCAGATTTCATGGTGAGGATATATGGTTGGAGCGGTGAGGTTTTAAGTAATTATCTTTACACCTATACTGAAACCAAACAGGACTGGAACCTATGGAGGTCATCAAGGACAGTCTCCTGCGCTGCAAGCGGTTCCGAGCTGGAGGTAAAGATACCTTTTCACATCTTGGGTTTGAAAAATGGTATTAAAGTTGATGTTATATTCCATACGCAGAGTTGGGACGGCTTTGAGGATTTTTCTGATTATGTTGTTTCCAATGAAAAAGGCATTCTATCTGTAGAACAGCAGGGTATGGTCAATGATGTGGTAACGGGAAGGGGAAATATATTGCTTAGAATAAAATTAAAAGCATTGGGGAGTGCAATTACTCTCAATGCACTGAAAGTGCAAAGAACAGGCTTGGGAAATGATAACGATTTAGCAAACATAAGGCTTGAGGACGAGAATAGCAATATGGTCGCAAACGGAACCTTAAACCAGAATGAAATCACATTCCATCCAGAGTTAATTCTTAAAGATAAAGAGATTGTTACGATTAATGTTGTTGCCGATGTTGGAAGCATATCAGCAATCGAAAATACAGTGGGATTCAAGATAGCAAACAATCATGACATAGATACCAGCTACGGGACCATATCGCTTACGACACTTCGCCCGGTTTTTGGGCTCAACGATGTGGGTTACATATTAAATGTTCCTGATGAGGTGAAAATAGATGGCGCTTTCGCTGATTGGGATGAAGGTGGCCAAAGAGATGATCATATAGGAGATGTAGGAGATAAAAATCTAGACATAATTAATTATGCTGTTTCAGGTGGAACACATGTGTTATCCTTCTACCTTAAGGTCGATGGAGAGATTGTAGGGGGCACCAGGATACCGTATTTAAACGATGTTGTAAAGCAAGAAAAAATCGAGACAACTGGCGAGTATAATGATAATCAAATTCCTTTCACAACTAAACTTCCACCAAAAACCGGCGATGATTACGTTTACATATTCATAGACACAATGTCAGGTTCAGGATATGCTATACCCCAGATAAACATAAATGCTGACTTTATGATTTTAATTACAGGTAAGAACAACAGGATACAACTTAGTTCATACTTTGAATGGAGAGGTGTAAGTCCTTATGACTGGTTATGGGAGGAGAAGGAAAGTGTTTCTGCAAAGATAGATTCCATGCGATTGGAAATTGGAGTGGAATACCATAAACTCGGGCTAAGCCAGGGAGACTGTAATTTCGTATCTTATATTATGGTGTCTAACTGGGAGAACAGCACAAAGGATTATACAGATATTTTAGATGGCATGAACATAGGGGGAGCAAGAAGATCCACCAGAGCCCCTCCAGGTGGGGGATGGCCAGGTACATGGACATCATTGGGTGCAGATACCAATGATGCAATAGAAGATAACGATGATATACTGGAAATCTTTGCATACGACAATTCTGATAATTTGTTCATGCGTATTGATATCGAAGTTTTAACTGTTGAATTCAAGGATGCCTATGATCTCTATTTCAATTCAACTAATAATATATGGTACAGATTAAGATTGTACCGAAATAAAGCAGGGCCTTTGGAATATTGGGAAATCTTTCTTGACTATACCACAAGCACCAACCCTCCTGATGATACTGCTATTTGGACCACCGAGGAGTCGTATACTGACATTACAATAGATTCTTATGATGGCACAAGCTTTGGATTCAACTTTGATGATGACAACAGCGAAGGTATTAACAATGCAATATTATTTTGGGTGGATAAGGATTCTCTTGGTCAAGGATACGATCTTCTTGAGGAGGGTAATACTACGGAGATGTTCGCTGACACACATGATAATGGAAATGAACAGAACAAACAAGTTGATAGAGCACCTGACGACACAGGAGATCCCGATCCAACCTATTCCTATACTTCCATCCCTGAATATCCACAGGGATTGTTTCCAATAATCACGATAATAGCGTTGTTTATAATATCAAAGAGAATGGAAAGGAAAAAAATTGGAATGGGTAGAGGGGATTCTCATCATAAAATAGATGAAAACAACTTTCTAATGTTGAAGTAATTGAAAAATCAATTAAAGAGGTTTAATTACTAGAATTACGATGGTATCATATTATCGCTTGAGGTTCTTTCTTACGCCCGTATTCTGTTTTAAGACGCATGTGATACCATTGTAAGTGAGATGCCTGAGGCGAGCTTGAAATGGACCTTAAGCCTCTCCTCTAACAGATAAACATATGCACCATTTAGTTGTGATTGATAGAGTTTTGTTCCTTTCCCCCGGCTGTCATATATGATACCTGCGCAAACCAATAGGCCAAGCTTTTCAAGTTCCCGAATGCGTCTGTAACATGCTGCAATTGGTATGTTGTACTTTTTTGATAACTGTTTTGCGCTCTTTGGTGAGTTATATGTCGCCGCCAGAATTTTCCCAGCATATTTATCAGAGATGAAGCTAGACGCTTTGAAGGGGTCCATCTTTAGATTTTCTTTGTCCATATTATCTCATATTATCATTGGTGTTAAGATACTATACCATTTTTGGTACGGTTATCATGGGCTGTTATCATTGGAAGTTATCATCACTGGTTATCATATCGATTGGAGCGTTAGAAATAATGAAACAAAATATGAGACTTGATTATCGACAATAATATTAGTTATGTAAATAAATGATCAGTTATTTTACGTCTATTATATAATAAAAAAATAAAAGAGGGGTTCACTTTGATGACCATACATCATTATTTTCTGAATCGTCCATGGGCGTCCATTCACCGCCGAAATTCTCGACGCTCCCCGTCTTTAGCTCAAACCTCACTCTTAATTTTCCTTTTTCAAAGAAAATATAGGCGTTTTTTAGTTGAGAAAGATATATCTTGATCCTTTTTCCCTTCTGTGTTAATACCTTGTCTACACAGGTTAACAGGCCCACTTTTTCTAGCAGGTGTATCCTCCTATAACACGCGGCTATCGGAATTCCGAATCTGTGGGAAAGCTCCAACGCGCTCTTAGGTCTCTTGTAAGTGGCAACAAGGATTTTCGCCGAGTATTCATCAGTTATTATCTTCGACGCTTCTATCGGATTCATTTCTTGTTTATCCATTCATAACCCCTTTCCTTGTGTTTCTTTGCCTGTTTAAAATTGTTTTGATGTTTTAAATAGTATCGTATCTGGGTATCAGACCTGATTATCAATTTTAGTTTCATTTTGACTATAGTTTAAGTTGCTATATACATATATTATCGCTTATCATATATCAACATTGTGTCAACACTTTTATCTGAATGAAGTTTTAAAATCATAATAAAAAACAAAATAAGGACGATAAACGAAGACTTCAATCAGTCTAAACGATTATGTAAAATTAGTATCCTAGCCCTATTAGTTAATAATGGAGATAATGAGATTAGAAAGTTTTTTATACATTTTTATAACAAAATTTCATGGTTTTTACTGTCTTTTTGAAGATAAGGTTAAATAAAAAGGAGAAAGAATAGATAAAGATATAATGGTATCATATCCACTTGTTCATAAATACATGGGATTATCTATGCTTATCGCTGATTTTGATTCTGTGCTTAAACCCCCTTCTTCTCCGAACTCTGATAACTTGGTTGCCACAGCGGCAAGGAAGTTATTTTCTACAATGGATATCACTGCCCTTGAGAGTCCCCTTTTCTCCAAGAGGATCTCGCCTTTTTCGTCATATACCACTATTGTACCTTTTTCGTAATCCAATATGACTTTCCAAGCCTTGTTCCCTGGTTGCATCCATAGCCAGACGCTCATAAATATACCCCCTATCGTCAACGCCAGTGCCTAAGAAGGCGAGTGTGATTTTTTCAGGTGATTTTCACAATAGAAAATATAGGTAGTTGTATTATAAAAGGATTTGGAAAGAATTCAGTTCGAATAAAGTTTCTCACAGACGATATTTATTTGATGATGATTGTGATTCTAAAAGTGTTTTTAAATCGATTTTTTTACCGTTAGCAAGGCGAAGATTTGAGGGGAAAATCACCTTAAACCTCCCGTTCTCAAACCGAAAGAAGTCAGGATCCAATTTAGCCTTATAAAAAAAGACAGGCTTATTTGGCCTTTCGTCTAAAATCACTTTTTTCGCCACCACAATCAATCCATTGTCCTTCAGTTTTTTTATTGTGTGAAAGCATTGAGTCGGTTGGATCTGGCACCTTGAACTGATATCCTGGACGTTCAAGGGTTTTCTCAGAATAGCTGCAAGTATCCTGGCTGCATTTTTATCATTATGAATAATCATAGTCAATTTAAGTAAATTATACAGTTTTTTTTGATTCAAATAGGCCACCTGAATGAGTAAAGCCACTTATCATGTTTTAAATATAAAAATGGTTCTCAGAATACTTATAGAATTTCTCCTTACTATCAGTTATGATATTTCATACAATTATATCGATCAAGTACAATTCTGGAATGGGAATCGACTGGGTTCTAACCATCCATGGTGAATTTGTGCGAAATTTACCAACAAAAAAGTATAAGTAAAAATTTTATGATATTTTTAATGTCTGGCTCCATCTTTTAAAGGTAATAAAGTTTAAATAATACGACTAATATAGGGAATAGGGATGCACATGAAAAGGGCAGAGGTACTAGTTATTATTATCATTATATTGCTGAGCTTTTTTGCTGGGTGCATCTTTCCAGAAGAGAATATTCCTCCTGAGGCGAATCTCAGTGCGAGTTCAACCTACATCAATGTAGACGAAGAGATCACCTTGAGTGCAAATGATTCTTTTGACGAGGATGGGGAGATAGTTAGATATTACTGGGATTTTGATGACGGCAGCAATGCAACAGGCAAGGTTGTCACACATACATATGAAAAAGGTGGAAATTACACAGTGATATTGATTGTCACAGATAATGACAATAAAAAGGCTGTTCAGGCCATGACGATCCATGTAAATGAGTTACCTGAGGCTAATATTATCGTTTCTTCACCAGCATATATTCATGAAACTGTGTACTTTTGGGCCAATGGAACCTATGATCCCGACGGATTCATAAAAGACTATTTCTGGGATTTCGGGGACGGTGAAAATGACACAGGTGAAAGTGTATCACATATTTATACTGAAAAAAGGCCTTTCCAGGTCACACTTACAGTAACAGATAACGATGGTGCAAAGAATGCAACAACCCGCGTTTTTTTGATACAATACAGGACATACAAGGTTGTATGGCGTACAGACACCTATGAGGTTTTAAGAGAAAGCAGTGGTTTGCTCTCTCCCCTACTTGAGGAGGATAGTGAGATTATCTCTTTGCCTATATCGGTTCTTAACATTACAATATTGACATTTGAGCTGACATGGGATGATGAAAGACCATCAATCACTGGAGACCCAAATGATCTATTTTCCTTTAATATCACCTCTCCAGATGGTGATTATTATGTAGATTCCTCGACTCTGGAGAAAATTACAATCTATGCACCTGATAAGGGAATAATGAACGAAATACCCGAAAATATAGAATCAATTGAGGCAGAATCTTCCTGGCATTTAGAAAAGCAACTGGCACTGAATCATACTGGGAAAAACGGGTTGGGAAATTGGGAAATCAATATAACCCTGGAGGATGCATGGGGCCGCACGCTGGATGTGCAGGATAATTTGAATCACTGGAACTTGACTGTCGTGTGCAGGTACTATTGGCCAGTAATTACGAGGAATTGAAAATAAAGGATATGATAAATAAATAATATGAAACTCAATGTGAAACATATTTATAGTGGGGTTTATATAAGGTATTATGGAAATACAAGGCTGAGAGGCCAAAATGTAAAGAATACCTCAAAAACGAACTGTATAATATGTGGGTGCATTTAAAAAATAGAGGTGCCTGATTTTGGCGGCTAAGAAAGGCAAGGTTCAACCAAAAAAATCCCAAAGGGCCAAAAGTACCGAGAAAAACCCGAATTCAGGTGGAGAATCACTTACAGCCAATGGTAAGGCCGAGATTTGCCCTATTTGCGGTGAGCTTTTAGATTTGGAGGCTACAAAATGCACGGTATGTGGTACCGAATTTAAAAGTGGCGCAGAGGGGGCAGATAAGAAACCTGATGCGGGCGCAAAGGCCCAAAAAGGGGAAAAGAAGCATAAAGTAAAGAAAACGAAGCAGGAAATAAAGCCTAAAGGGATAAAAAAGGGAAGACCTAAAACTGCCCCCTCTATAAAAGATTCTCGGAATGTAGAAGACGAGGCCCTAGCAAAATGGCTTTCAGGTGAAGCAGGAGAAGGAGCACTCCAGGTATGGCTGGGAAAATCAGCTCCTAACAACGCCAAACCTGCCCCTTCTACCACAGCATTGGTGAAGAATGAAGCCAAAGATGATGCATTGAAAGCATGGCTTACAGGTGAAGCTGGTGGAGAAGCATTAGAGGAGTGGCTCTCCGAAGAGCCGGCGCGGGAGGAGGTTCTCTCTGGTGAGGTAGAAGGGAAACTCGTTGAGAAGGATAACGTGATCAAGCAAATGGAGGAAGAACTTCAAGAGAGGGAAGGGGAAATCAACGATCTCAAAGCAGAACTGGAAGCCTTTAAAAAGAGCCTGCAAGACAAGTTGAAGAAGCTAAAAACAAAGGATTTTGATCCTATCAAATTGATTTCAGAGACTGCCGAGCTCAATAAACAACTTCAAGGTGAAATTAAAAAGAGAAAGGATCTTGAGACTGAGATTGCCAAGGTAAAGAAAAGCAGCATAGCAGTGGTCAAATATGTAAAGGCCCAGCAGATGAAGATACGAGAAGCTGAGATGAAGAAATGGAAATCCCAGATCAAGAAGACGAGCGAGGAGGAAGAGAGGATAAAGAAGTTAATAGAGGAAAAGGAAAGCAAGATGAAAGAAATCGAAAAGGGGCTTTCAAAGAAGATAGATAAACTTCCAGATGAAATGAAGAAACTCAAGAAATTGGAAAAGGATCTCGCCTTAAAGGACAGCGACATCAAGGCAAAGGAAGAGGAATTGGCTGCATTGGAAAAGGAACTAAAAGAGAAGGAGGCCATGGGTGGTGTGGGAGGAGAGGTGGGAGATTCAGAGTTAAGAAACAGATTCGAGGCCGAGCTACGGGATAAGGAAGCAGAGTATCTGAAGAGAGAGGACGAGTTAAAGAAAAGGATCATCGCTTTGGAAGAAGAGGTTCAGAAGGCAAAAATCGACGAACAATTGGAAAAGGAGGCCCTGGAAAGACGGGGTAAGAGCGAAACCGAGATTTCCAAGGAATTTGCTGAAAAGGAGAAACTGCTTGCTTCAAAGGAAAAATCCATTCTGCTCAGGGAAAATGAAATTGAGCGTTTGAGAGAGGAATTGAAGTACAAAACTGATGAAATAAAGAAATTGAAGGAGCCCTTAGCCTACAAGGAGGATGAGATTCTCAGGCGCGAGGAGGATATGTTGTACAGAGAGAAGCTGCTTATGGCAGAAAAGAAGAAACTTGAGCAGGCCAAGCAGGAGGGTGGCGGCGTTCGGGAAGTAGAGCTGAAAAAGCGGCTTGAGGAGCTGCAACAGAAGGTTAGCGAAAAAGAGGAGGAAATTATAAAGAAGGAGAAGTACCTCCATGCCAAGTCTGAGGAGCTCAGGATAAGAGAGCAGGGTCTCATAGAGGAAGAGATCGAGGCTAGAGAAGAGGAAAGGGCCCTGGAACTCAGTGTTGAGAAGGTCAAAACTGGCAATCCAAGATTGGATGACCTGCTTTTCGGTGGCATCCCATTTGGAACCAACGTGCTTGTTTATGGCCAGGCCTTCATAGGAAAGGAGGTCGTTGTAAATCAGTTCGTTGCCGAGGGATTGAAAAAGGGTATACCCGCAGTCTGGGTCATAACCGATAAAACTCCCGCGGACATCAGGGAGGAGATGGAGTTTGTCGTGTCGGGATATCAGGAGTACGAAAAACTGGATCTTGTGAGATATGTTGATGCATACTCAAAGAGTATGGGCGAGGAGGTTGAGGATCCCTATACAACATATATCGAACAACCTACAGATCACGAAGGGATCCTAAAGAACCTGGATGACATGGCCAAAGAACTGAAAAAGAAGCATAAATATTATCGACTGGCATTTAGATCTATTTCAACATTGATCGCTTATCTAGATACCAATATCGCTTTTAGATTTCTACAACCTTTTGCAGGAAGAAGAAAGAGAGATAAAGCCGTTTCCATGTACATCATCGAGAAGGGAATGCATTCTGAAACCGACATCCAGATGTTGGGTTCGCTCATGGATGGTGCAGTTGAATTCAAGTTGGAGCAACTTCAGACTTTCCTCTGCGTAAAAGGTGTGGGAGATGTGCAATCAAGGGCGTGGATCAGGTACACTCACAGCAAGAAGGGCGTCAACATAGGTTCATTTGCTTTGGGCCATATTAGGTAAAACATAACATTTATTTGTTTTTTTATCTTTACTAAGATCAAATTTAATCGATTGAACCTAAACTTTATCAGGATTAAAAAAGAAATTTCAGAAAAATCAAGCGTAACCCCTTGGTTCTCCACCTTTCTTTTTGGCCTGGATATTGACCTTGGGCATTGGGATGGGCGGAGGCAATCTGATATCCCTTGCCAGTAACATGGCCTCTGGAATGCAGTTGTTCATTATCGTGGTATGAATTTCTGTTGCCACCTCATTTGGCATGTTGTTCTTTGTGCTCCACTGTTGGACCAATTTCGGAGCATCCCCTTCATAAATCAAACTGCCTTCGATTCTTATCATTCCAAGACCAGAATAACTGGCAGTAAATCTAAAATCCACATTCGCTTCTTTATCGTTAATTTCGGTTACCAAAGTAACACTGCTGTTGTGGTCGATGCGTATGTTCTTTGGTTTCTCCCCAGATTTGGCAAATCTTCTCGCATCCAAGGAGGTTAATTCAAATCGTTTTATGGGCAAGTTGTCACCCTCTCCCTTTTTTGTTGGGATAGCTACATTGGTGTGATAGTATTTAATTGTTATAGATTTGAATAAGGGAATCGGGTATATTATTCGAGATATAGGGGGAAGAAATCATCTCTTTTAATATCAATTTATGCCTTTATATCATACCTCTATATACATTTCTAAGAATCTAAATAAACTACTAAAGAATTATATATGTCTCCTTACATTTACCTACTTGAGATGATAACCATGGAATCAAGAAAAGTACAGATAACAGGGGGTTCAACGTACATTGTTTCGCTCCCCAAATCTTGGGTTAAGGATAGGGGGATTAAGGCAGGTGATCCTTTATGGATAACAACGCTTTCGGATGGAGGTATTCTTCTAAATCATAAAATCAAAGGGGAAAAGGCCTCAAGGAAAAAGACTTTGGAGATTACAGACGAAACCCCAGAGCATCTTGTAAGAAAGCTAATTGGTATGTATATTGCAGGTTACAATACCATGGAGATTCGGTCCAAAAATATCGATTCTGTGATGAGACGTACCATAATGGATTTCACGAAGATGGTTGTTGGACCCGAGATTATCGATGAGAATGAAAGGTGTGTGGTTTTGCAGGATCTTCTCAATCCCGGGGAGTTCTCGCAGATAAAGGGATTGAGAAGGATGTACCTTCTCGTAAAATCCATGCATACAGATGCAATTTCCGCCTTGAAAAGCAGGGAAAAAAATCTGGCATCTGATGTAATACTTAGGGACGGAGATGTGGATCGTCTCGATTGGATGATTGCCAAACAGTACAACCTGATTCTCAACGATGCAGAGATTGCCAAGAAAATCGGTGTATCCAGCGAAAAAAGCCTGAATTACATGCTGATATCAAGGATTATTGAAAGGATAGGGGATCATGCCACAAAAATTGCGGAGAGCATATTGCTTCTGGATGGTATGAAGATCAATGAAAAGATCATAAAGGATATCGTACACGAGAGCAATATATCCCTTGAGATTTTGGAAAAATCCATGAATGCATTTTTTTCAGAGAATCTGGATGAGGCAAATGAGGCCATCGATCTCAGCAGTAAACTGAACAAGGCCAGTGACTCGCTTATGAAGAAGATCAGGGAACAGGAAAGCGATGTCGTTGTTTCCTTATCCTCAATAATAGAAAGCGTTAGAAGAACAGGGCTCTATGCAACAGATATCTCCGAAATAGCGATAAACTATATCTTTTCACTAAGGTGAGTGCATGAGAATAGTGCATATCTCAGATCTGCATATCACGGATGCTCGCGAGTTTCAAGAGAAAAAATTCGAGAAAGGGCAAAAGGCAATAAATTCCCTTGATCCTGCACCCGATTTGATATTTGTTTCTGGTGACATCACCTTGGAAGGAACATTGCTAGAGTATGAACTAGCTAAAAATAAAATCGAGGGATTTGAGGCAAATGTGGTGATAATTCCTGGCAATCATGATGCAAGGCACCTGGGCTATCAGTTGTTCGAGGAGTACTTTGGCAGGTTGGAGTTCTACAAGGAAGTGAAGGATATTGGTTTATTAGGTTTAGATTCCTCGGAACCTGACAGGGATGAGGGTCACATAGGTAGAGATAAATATGGATGGATAGAGGAGCACCTAAAAGATTCTGAAGCAATTAAAATAATAGGTCTTCACCATCATCTTGTCCCGGTCCCAAATTCAGGAAGGGAGCAAAATATTATCAACGATGCAGGAGGTTTATTGGATCTGGTGCTGAGAAATGAAGTTGCATTGGTATTGATGGGACACAGGCATGTGCCCTATGCTGTTAGGGTGCATAAAACGTTGATGGTCAATGCAGGCACATTTTCCTCTGCTAGGACCAGGGCCCATTTGGGTTGCAGTTTCAATATCATCGATATCCAGGACAAAACGATTTCTGTAACAGCATTTGACATAGAGAATAGTAAAGAAAAGATGATGGTGGAGTTCGACAGGGAACGTAAAATCTACATCAACAGATATTATTTACAATAAGTTAGGATAGCTTAGATAAGTTACCCTTCATCTTCCTCATCAATCATATTTGGAAATGTTAATTCATCCTCTGCTTCAGCCAGTTTTGTCGTAATTTCTACTCCATCTGTGGATATATCATTAACATATTCTTTTAATTCTTTGGGAGATTTTTCTAATAACTCGCCCAAGTGTTCTGTCTCCCTCTCAAGAAGCCTCAATTCCTTTTCTGACAGGGTCTTTGGATCTATGGGAATGAGCAAGCATGAATTTCTATCCTTCAATCTCTCCCTCACAGAGGCGATGAAGCCAATGTACATGATAAGCTCCTCTCCTCCGAGTATATATTCAAGTCCATCCAACAGTACAACCTTATGATCTCCACCCATTAAGAACTCCTCAATGGTCTCTACGATTGTGTTGAAATTCGATGAGAATATATATTTCTCATCCATCCTTCCCTCATCTCCCAGAGCCAGAAGGCCCATCATCCTTGTCTCCTCCTCGCCATCCTCGGTCTTCTGGCCTCTCAGCGTCAATCTGATTATCCATGCCCTACCAAGATCGTATTGCTCAGATAGATCCTCGGGCCGTTTTGTGGTTATGCAAAGCCCCTCAAATCCAGCCTGCATAAGCCCACTGAACACCTTATAAGCACTATCGGAGCTATCCGATTTTATCAGGTAGTTGCCTCCCCCTTTTGTGGAAAGATAGCTAACTGCTTTTTCTTCGTCTATCTTGTACTCTATTTCTTCTTCCTCTTCCTCTCTTCTTTTGATTATTAAGGCAAGTAATGATGCGGCGAGGAGGGCAATTAACAAGAAGATCCACCAGTATTGTTCCCAGAATGAAGGTGAAGACTTTTCCTGGGTCACCACAAGATCAATAGGTGAGGATTCGATTGTTTCAGATCCATCGCTGACATAGAAAATCACATTCGTGAGAGTCTTGTCACCTTGTGT
This sequence comes from Thermoplasmata archaeon, assembly GCA_020348445.1. GTDB lineage: Archaea > Thermoplasmatota > Thermoplasmata. The sequence goes on along the minus strand of CP070751.1, from coordinate 860,081 downwards.
CGGGGTCCAACTGGCCACATGCGTTACAGGATCTATGATTATCTCTGGTTGGTTGCAGGAAAAGGAAAGTCCGTCACCATCTAAGTCATAGAAATAGTCGTCAAGGTCAATTGACCATGTTTCCCCAGGCGTTAGATGTGCTGTCCTCAAAAGCCCTACATAGCTGGGAGCATTGTTTTCGGCGGTAACATTCACATGCACTACACCGAAAACCGTATTTACACCGTCGCTAACTGTAATGGTTATTCGATCATAGATTGGAGTTTGATACTGGAAATAGATGTTCATAGCATATTGTATTACATATGGACTGTCAACACTTATCGTCATATCGGTAAGGGGAGTATCGATGTCATGGATATAATCAAGAATATTCAAGGTCCAAATCTCGTTCACCTTCTTTTCAAACGAAGGCAAGGAAGATAGGGTCGGGGGATCGTCAACTGGTTTCACAACGACCTCGATTGTATCCTCCACAAAAGCCTCCCCGAGGACTCCTCTAAATGTTATCATCTCGGTTCCGCTCCAATTTTCGGAAGCTGAGAAGGTTACCCAATTATCTTGTATTACTATGTTAACATTTTCATTTCCAAAGTATTGATATTCAGATGCGTTTTGGAAGTAATCGTTTAGATTTATGGCATTGCTCAATTGGGTATCCTCTTCGAACAGCAAATTCGGTAAATTGCTGATCAGGGTGGGAACCAAATCGTCTGTTACTTTTATTTTTATCCAAGAGAAATTGGTATCCAGTCCATCAGAGACGTATAGGGTTACAGTCACTTCACCACCTATCATCTCAGAAGGGAAATCTAATTGAAGAAGCATATTGTCGTTGGCATTGGGGGTGATATATTCAGAATCTGTCCAAATTTGCAGATCCTCAATCTCATTGTCTGCATCACTCACATAGGGAAGAAGCGAAAATAGATAAACCTCCCCTCCACCTACGACAAGATCAGGTATCGTAAGAATAATGGGATATTTATTGGCAGATGCTCTTACCTCTATAGAAATGCCGTCCTGAGAGAATCCATCGCTGACGATAATATTGACAGTCTCAATTGTGACCTCATCATAGAAAAGCATCAGATCATGGCCCGAAATGATTATATTGGTGCTATCTGTGGCGATCATAAGATTTTCTTTTAACGTATCGACATCGGATATATACGGGTCGAGGTTCAAAGTCTTCGTCACATTGATTTTACATTCCTGATCCGGTACAACTGATATTATGGGGGGATCGTTTATAGGATTCACTGTTACTATCATTGTATATTCGGCCATGGACCCATAATTATCTTTAGCCCTGAAGGTTATTCTTTCCATGCCATACCAATCCTGGGCTGCCATGAAATCCACGGTATTGTTCTTGTTTATGATAACGAAAACATACTCATTGCCGTGATATGAATAATCCAGATACACTGAGGAGTTGAGAGAGCCATCGTTTTTTGCTTCAAAATGATCATCCAGATCAAATGCCCCATATCTACTTGAATCCTCATCAAAATAAACGTTTGGAATAGGCTCCTTTAACTCAGGAGGACTATGGTCCGAGATCGTTACCTGTATGATTCCATAATCATGAAGATGTCCATCTGATACAGTAATTAAAACTGTGAAGGGGTCACCCACACGTGATTGGGGATATTCGAAAATCAAATTAAGACCTGCTACGGTTATAAATCCGTATCCTAAATCCTCAGAAGGTTCAGATGTGGTTATTTTCAATTGACTCTTTTGTGTATCCTCGTCGTATACATACGGTGAAATATCAAAAATATACGAATCATCGAACTTGATCACCAAATCAGGTAGGTCGTCGATTATAGGTGCATTGTTAACAGGGATTATCTTTACAGTTACATTCTGCGAATCAAAAAGACCTCCTGAGTCCATGAGAACAAGTGTAATTTCGGTCTCGATACTCTCCGTATCTTGGGGAGAAAAAGTAACTAAAGGAACGATTATAAGCTCATCTTTAGCAAAAATCACTGACACCTTTATTTTGGAGGTATCTACACCTCTTACCTCCCAATTTAAAAGGAAATCGGGATCTTCAACGTCGTTTTCATAACCAGTGAGGATCACGGATATAGGCTCATCCTCTAGGGTTTCGAAAAGGGATTGAGGTATCGAAGGTTGTATGTAGGGCTGGTCATTTTCGGAAATCACCCTGACCTGGATTTGTTTGTAGGCAGTTGCTCCCTGGGTATCTATAAGTTCTAAGGTAACATAATTGATACCATAGGCATTTGGTTGAGTATTGATATGAAGCAGATTTGTAACAGCCTCTATTTGCCAGGAATATAAGGAGTTGTTTGCATTTAAAATCGACCATCTCAGCTGATTCGGCGTATCTTCTATGTCGCTTCCATATCCCAAGAGACTGATTGAAGTGCTCGTATCCTCATCCAAAACGATGTTGGGAACAGAAGATTGAATGGTGGGTGCATCGTTTACAGATATAATTTCTATTAAAACGATCTGTGTATCGAAAGCTCCGAGGCTGTCCGTTAATTTGATTGTGACATAATTTAAGCCAAAGGCATCTGGAACAGGGGTAAATGTTATGTTGTTGTCAGTGATTGAAATTAAAATTAGGGATGAGTCAACGTCAGAAATGCTCCAAATTAAATATCTAGAGGGAGAGCCATCTTCAACATCTTCTTCATATTCTGTTAGATCGAGTGTCCAGGGTAGGCTGTCTTCCAGTCTTTGCATATCCTGGATTGTGTCGGATATTGCAGGTGCATCGTTTATTGAAGTAACGTTCACCCAGAAATTCTGGGTAGTGTAAATATCTTTATCATGAAGCTCTATCGTTAATTCATAGCTGCCATAAGCATCTTGAGCCAAGTCAAAGGTTATGATATCCCCATTCAAATCAACAAAATCAAATAATGGAACATTTGCTCCCTGTATATCCCAAGATAATTCCCATTTTAGATTGTCAACATCGTACTTGTAACTTGAAAGATTCAGACTCCATATGGCTGCGTCCTCGTCCCTTTCAAAATTAGGGATCGTACCCATTATTGTAGGCGCATCATTCTCAGGAGCAACATTTATCCAGATGTTCTGGAAATCCACTGCTTGGTTACTATCGCTTAGGATTATGGTTATCTCATCATTGCCATAGGCATCAGGATTCAGCGAAAACGTAAGGTTATTATCAGAAATTTCCACAGAAAGCAGGTTCGAATCCACACCTAATACGCTCCAGGAAAGGCTGTCCGATGGGTAAACATCCTCGATGTCGCGCTCATATGTTGTAAGGTCTATTGTCCATTGCGCATCATCCTCTGATTTGTCATAATCAGGAATTGTTCTATTGATTACAGGGGCATCATTCACGGGGGTAACATTTATCCATATATTTTGAGAATCATAATCCAAATTATCGGAGAGAATAAAGGTGATTTCGTAGCTTCCAAAAGCATCAGAAGCCAAATCGAATGTGATGAGGTCCCCATTTATGCCAATTGTATCGAATATAGGTGCGTTTCCCCCTAAAATAATCCAATATAATTCTTGGGATGCATTGTCCACATCATATTTGAAACTCGATAGGTTGAGGTTCCAATTTGGTGAATCCTCGTTTTTCTCGAAGCTGGGAATTGTGCCAAGTATTGTTGGGGCATCATTTTTTGCTGAGACATTTATCCAAATGCTCTGTGAATCCACCGCACCCATGCTATCGGTAAGGAATATGATGATTTCGTTGTTACCATTTGCATCGGGCTTTAATATGAATGTAAGATTGTTGTCGATAATTGTAATGGTCAGCAGATTTGGATCCACTCCAAACACGCTCCACTCAAGGATTAAAGATGGATATGGATCCTCGATGTCGCTTTCATATGTAGTCAAATCCAAAACCCATGAGGCATTGTCTTCTTTTGTGTCGAAATTTGAAATTATCTTTGTTATCGAGGGGGCATCATTTTCAGGGGAAACATTTATCCAGATGCTCTGGGAATCTGAATACTCGGAATCATTTAGGTGGATGATCATCTCGTAGGAGCCATAAGCATTAGATACAAGGGTGAATGTGAAAACATCCTTATCAACGCTTAAATCGAACAGTGAGGTGTCCCAATCCTTTACTTCCCAGGTTAATTCTGAAACATCGTTATCAACATCGAACTTGTAGCTAGAAAGGTTAAGGGTCCAGAAAGGCGCATCCTCGATTTTCTCGAAGTTTGGAATAGCACCAAATATAATCGGGGCATCGTTTTCAGAAGTAACATTTATCCAGATATTCTGAGTATCTGTTGCATTGTTGCTATCTGTTAAGATGAGGGTGATCTCGTTGTTGCCGAAAGCATTTGGAACGAGGGTGAAGGTAATATTATTATCTAAAATTGTGACTGTAAGCAATGAATTGTTTACACCTAAAACGCTCCAAACAAGATTTCGGGAGGGATAACCATCTTCCCTATCCGTTTCATTTAAAGTTACATCAAGAATCCAAGCAGGGTCATCTTCATTCTTTTCAAAGCTCGATATCGTGCCGTATATTATAGGAGCCTTGTTTATGGGGGTCACATTTACCCAAATGTCCTGTATATCCCAAGAAAGGCCATCTGAGAGATTTATTGTGAGCAAGTCGTTTCCAATGGCATCCATAGCCAAATCGAAGGTGATGACATTTCCCACCATCGTGACATTGTCAAAGAGTAAAGCGTCCCATCCTTCTACACTCCAAGAAAGGTCATGAGAGGAATTGTCCACATCGTACATGTAGCTGCTCAGATCAAAGTTCCAATCAGGTGCGTTCTCGTATTTCTCGAAATTTGGAACGACTCCATATATCACAGGTGCGTCATTTTCGGAAGTTACATTAATCCAGATTTTCTGAGTATCTGTGAGACCTTCACTATCTTCCAGGATGATTGTGATCTCGTTTTTCCCGTATACATCAGGAAGAAGTGAAAACGTTATGTTATTGTCTGTTATGGATGCGGATAGTAAGGAGGTGTTCAAACCCACAATGTGCCATACCAAATTACTGGAGGGTTCTTGGTCTTCCCTGTCAGTTTCATTTTGAGTCAAATCCAAGATCCAATCTGGGTTATCTTCCCCCACAAGAAAACTTGGAAGTGTACCGCTGATTGTCGGCGGTTTATTTACAATGGTAACATTCACCCATATGTTTTGTAATGTTACATTTTCTCCGTCTGTAAGTATAATGGTGATCTCATCATTTCCATAAGAATCTGGTTGCAATGTAAAAGCAAGCATGTCAGAGTTTACACCAATGGAAAGCAGTGAACTGTCAACACCCTGGACAGCCCATACAAGAGCTGAGGGGGGATCATCCTTGTCGTACTTGTATCCCGATAGGTCGAGTTGCCAGCTTGGATCGTTCTCGTACTTTTGAAAAGATGGAATTACACCCTGAATCTCGGGGGGATCATCAAAAGGAGTAATGTTTATCCATAGGATTTGGGATGTTCGAGCACCAAAGCTATCCTCCAACCAAAGGGTTACTTCATCGCAGCCGAAAGCGTCAGGTTGCGGTGTAAAGGTGATTACATCTTCTGAGCTGTATTCACCCTCAACTGTGAACAAAGATGTATTCTCTCCTGTTAAATACCATCTTAACCTATTCCCAGAATCCTCAAAATCTGATTCATTTACAGTCAAGTCAATGCTCCAGGGCCCCCAGTCCTCGTACCATTCTTGGTTCGGGATTATGCCCACTATCACTGGAGGCTTGTTCACAGAATAGGTGAGCCTCAGGGCATACAGAGTTGGTGTCAAAGAAGTATTTCCTGTCTCCAAAATTGCCTTAAAACGGATCTTATTGGTGGATACGCTGACAGAAGAGAGGTTCAGATCGCTGGCTATTGGATTCCAGGTGACTCCTGAGTCTATGGAGTACTCATACCTGATACTTTGCCCTCTGAGATCACAGCCCGCAGATAGGACACCCCAGTTCGTGACATTCTCGGCTATAAGATCGTTTATGAATGTTATGGTCCCTTGGGAGAAATGCTTGGTGTAAGTTATATTAATTGCCTTGAAAACGGGGGTTATTCCTAGAATGTTTGTGGTAAAATTGACCCGATATTGTATGTATCTTCCCATTGGATTGGTGATGGTATCTGAAGGATAGGCAATGGGTGCTGACCAAGTGCTCCATGTGATGTTGTCCATGGATGTTCGTGTGTTGAGTATTATTCCCGTGGCTGGAGGAATATCTGCATCCCAGGTTACATCTCCCCAAAAAGCCTCAGAACCTGTGTCATGTACCTGCGAAGTATAAAAACCAGTGGGTCCCTTAATCTGAAAATCGTCCACTATAATTGAGATATTCACGTCTTTGGAGGAATTGGCGCTGACAGTGAGCCCAAATTCCATGGTTGTATCGCCGGTTTTATAAAGATATTTACCAATATCAAAGGTTATCGTTTCAGATGTACTAAGACCAGTTACAGTTTTTTCCCAAAGTATCTCCTCATTTAATTTCAGGAATATCTGCGCCCAGGTGACATTTTCAAAAGCATCTATAGAATAGGTGTAGGTCAGGTTATATTCTGATTTTATTAGGGTTAATTCAGTTAGACTTGGAGTGTTGTCCGTGTTGGTAGTGGTCAAATTCAGGTGATATTGTATGAATCTTCCTTCTGGACTCGTGATAATCGAACCTTCTGGTGTGCTGTAAGGAGCCGACCATCCACTCCACAAAGGACCTGGTGTTGAGTTGTTCCCTGTTCGAGTTCTGATCTCAATTGTCGTTCCTGGAACGATGAACTCCTCCCACAATATCTCCTTCCACAAAACCGAATAACCACCGTCAAATATCCGAGAGAAGAATTCCCCTTCAGTAAGGTAAGGTGCTCCACCGATTAAGGTGATATTATCCACAAAGGTTGTGGTTGGCAAAGTGGTATCAGCGAAATGGAGTCTTATGGCATTAATAGATGATATGTCCCCAGGAAAACCTCTTAGGTCAAATGTATAATTGGACCAAGAATTAAAAAGTGGCGTGGGAGAGCTCTCCCAAGATGCTCCAATAGAATCTTCAATTAGGACCTTCATTATTTCCCCCTGACCAGAGCTTCTTACCCAAATGCATAAATCTGTGTAACGCGACCAGTCCCATGAGCTGCTCGTGGTCCTCCTTACCCCATATGTGTGTTTTCCAAGTGCAAGATCGTAATCCAACCTCATGGAGGCTGCTCCCTCACAAAAGACTGTTGTTGAGAGTTGAAAGCTTCCAGAGTTCTTATTTACAGAGGGATCTTCCCCCCAATAAGATATATTTTCCAGGGGATCGAATTTATAGTAACCCTCTGATCCCAAGGTAACCTGTCCTCCTCTCGCAGGTGAGACAGTTGCGTTGTTTACCGTGCCCAATCCAAAATCGGTAACTGTTAGATCCCTGTATCCACCTTGATCAAGAAGTGGAAAAACTTGGGTGATATTCGCGGTTTCATTGTAAGAGTTCAAAGGATAATAAGTGATATTGAGTTTGGGCCTAAACGATAAAGACGCATAATCGCTGCTGTAAAACTCCTTCCATGTGTTGGTACCTGTGGGACCATCAAGGAGAACTCCATTATTTTCATACGTCCCATTAACCCAGCCATCAACAAGGGATGTTATGTTCCAGGATACCCAGTCATAGGAATTTGTTAGCGCAACAGTGTCCACAGCCAGGGGGTCGTAATCACCGCCACTTGTAACCCAATTGGAAACGGCATCACGCTGTATCCAATTCACGATGCTCTCGGACCATGAATTTTCTACCCTATAGACAGCGACATCGAGGCTGGATGCGTCCTCGCTGGAATAGAAATAAAGCTCCAGATGGGCATCTATCACCTTTGAATCAGATATTTGTGAAACATCGAACCATAACAATGCTCTTCTATCATTTGCATCCTTTTGCACTCTGAGATTATCATCCCCGCCGTAGTTGGACCCTTGACTATTCTCATTGATATAGGAATCGATGCCAACAGTTTCATCGGGCTGGATATTTATGGTTTGTATGGAGATGTTCTTTGGGTATGAACTGTACAGCCAGCCGAACTCTCCTTCATCCCACTGGGATATCACCTTTGAGTCTGTTCCATTAGCATAATTCCAATTGTATGGCGATGTAAAGTTCTGGTTCTGAAGATATCCTAAAAGCAGGTAATCAGAGCTTATAACTATCCCGTCTCCCTCCACAACATTAGTTCTTTGGCCATTTACAAAGTCCATGGCATTGGATTGATTCCAAAAGAGGTTGTTGATCGTTAAATTAACCTCACCATTTGAGGTTGTCAGGTTGCTCATAGTGTAGTTGGTGAGGTCTTCGAACTCCCAGATGGCAGTAAATGTGTAATCTCCGTTATCCACAAGAATCGGATCTGTGGCCAAGCCGCTTTGAGCTGATGAAAGGAACATTATAAACATTATCACAATTGGTAAAAAAGCAGTAAATAATCCACGAAAATTACTAGTTCTCTTTACTCTAGGTGCACTAGCCATTATGTGATCTCCCAGTTATATTCCCAGTTCCATTTTCTTAATATAACACATAGGTATAAGATGCATTCGAGTCAATTATCATTCTTGAAAACCATGCTGGATATTGATAATATCACTATATTTGAGAGAAATTACTTGGAACCAACTCTGGACCTAAGTCTATATTCGTTTATATAATATCTTCAGGATTCACATTTATAAACTTCATTTAAACTGAAGTATCTCGTTTATGTTGCCTTTTAGAATCAAGAAAGCTTATATATGGCTGAGATCAAGTAGGGTAAATGATGAATAAATATCCTATCTCTCAGAAGAGCATCCATAAGCAGCATCAGGATATCCAATTGTTGATTTATCATGCTGATCAATGCGATCCCAAAAAATGCACAGGTACCAAACTCGTGAGGTTAAAACAGGCAAAAAAGGTGAAAAATCTAAGGCTGATACCCTACAACGCCATTATCCTCAATCCCATGGCAATCAAGGCCATTTCAAAGGAAGATTGCGCACTTGCCAAGGAGCACGGGATCGTAGTTTTTGACTGCTCATGGGAGAAGGCCGAAGAACTGCTTTTCAAGCTCAGAAAAAGAGGTAAGAGTAGGGCATTGCCATATCTGGTTGCAGCAAATCCCACGAACTTTGGGAGGCCTTTTAAACTCTCCACTGTGGAGGCCTTTGCGGCATCATTGTTCATACTGGGATCCAGTAATCAAGCTGAAGATATATTGGGTAAATTCAAATGGGGCCCCCAATTTTTAAAGGTTAATAAGATACCACTTATGGAGTACTCAAAGGCGCAAAACAGCACAGAGGTGGTGAAGGCTCAGGAGGATTTCGTTTAAATCAAATCACATATTCTACAGAGTCATTTCTCATCCCAAAAAAAACTGGCCCTGCCTATTTTAATTACGTTGATAGATCAAATAACCTATGTAATAATCGAATTCACTCTCGAAAACCAACGTATAATACTCTAAATATTCGTTTATCTCCACGTTATTTTCTGTTAACCTGGTAATCCGTCTTCTTGAGGCAACTACCCAACTTGCGTTGATTTCTTCGATATCATCGGAAGTATACACAGTTACATCCTTGTCCTTTAGATGATATGCCACTTCCGGATAGGGCAAAGCAATTACCGTGTCATTGTCCCCAAGCCGTTTCTCAAGAAATACCAACGCCTCAGTCTGTTGATCTGGGGCATACGAAATCAAGCACACCGTCACCACCATCAATCCAATAAAAACAGGAATTACCCATTTTCTATGAAAGTAAAGACCCATTGCTATTACAGGTACCATGGGTAGGAATTCATTGTAATCGTAGTGGTATCCTGTCACCCTCATCGTCAGAAAAAACAGTATGCTTGCCACCACCCATATCATAATCATGTTCGTGAATATTGTGGGTTTTTTAAAAAATAGCTTTATCCCAAAATATAGTGGGATCAAAGCGATGCCCGTCCTGAGAAGTAAGGTGCCCAAGCTTTCAAAATGAAGAGCAAAGGTAAGTAGCAATGGATGCATACCACCCCAACTTTCATGTGTAATGTGCGAAGTTTTACCGAGGTGAAGTTGGATGAATCCATGGTCGATCATAAGAACGATTATCGGAAGAACAATGAGAATTATCAATGCAATACAGATCCATCCTTCTTTTCTTTTGAAGAGATCCTTTTTATAAAAGTAATAAAGAAAAGGTGGAAAGAGTATTATCGCCGTGTGTTTTGTGTTGAGAGCAAGGGCTATTAATATGGCAGTGGCATAGATGTATTTGTTGTCATTTGATTTCTCGTACCTTATTGTGAATAAAATGATTAGTCCCAAGAAAATCCCTAGAAGATTTTCTATCATGGCAGACCTGTTTAGCATAACACTAATGGGTCCAAAAGCGAAAACACCGGCCATCAATAATCCCAGTCGTTCGTTCTTCCACTCTCGACCGACACAATAGAAGATGAACATGGTTACCAAACCTAAAACTATCCCAAATCCCCTACCTATAAACCAATCATCCCCAAATGTCAAAAATACGCCAGCCTGGGCGTACATGAAAAAAGGGGGGTGATCGTACCATTTATCTGGATTATACGCGCCATTATGTTCGTTTATGTAAATGGATCGTAAGCTGTACTCTGCTTCATCTTGATGATAATTTGAAAAAAAGGGTGTATTGAAAATGATCCGAAGAGAAATGGCGATTATCACCAAGAGAAATAGAAACAACGAAATTTGCCTAATTTTGTATTTTCCTATTTTGTATTCTTTTCTAATTACTTTTTGACTTAACCTTAAAAAGAAATCCTTAATATTTTGCATCCTTTCAGGAAATGGAATACTAACATACAATCATTTCGGTTGGCAATTCGAAGTTGATACAAAAAAGAGAGAATCACCCCACCTTTTCCCATTTTTTTAGCTTTAATACTTCAGAGAGGGTGCTCCCCCTCTTTATCTCCTCCCTGAGCCTATTTTCACGTTCGTGAACATCAAGAGCGCGGTTTACAATTTCCACTGCTTCCTCCTTGGGAACCACCACAACACCACTTTCATCTCCAACGATCCAGTCGCCGCTTCTGACCTGTTGCTCTCCGCAGATGATCTCGCAGCCTATCTCCCCGTACCCTTTGGGCTCCCCTGCATTTGGTACCACATGCCTTGAAAACACGGGAAAATCCATCTCCAATATGTCGTCTATATCCCTTGCGGCACCATCTATCACAACACCGGCGATACCCTTCTTTTTCGAGCTCCATGATGCAAGTTCACCCCATATAGCCGTGTGGCCGCTCCCAGCGTCGATCACTATCACTTCATTTGGCTTGCATTTGTCAATTGCCTCAACAGGCTTTGCCCAATCACCGTCCATGGTTTTCACAGTAATCGCTCTACCCACCATCTTCATGCCGTGTTTTATCCGTGGAATGATCCCCTTCATAGCTCCCTTTGTATGCATTGCATCTGCTATATTGGGTGTGGATATCTTCAAGAACGCCTCATGTAATTCTTTCTGGCTGTATTTATGAAAGAGCTTCGAGGGTATCTCCTTTTTTTCAAGTATTGACTTTTTAATTGCACTTGCCGCCTTTTCCACATCTGGGGACTTGATTATTGAACTTCCTGCAATAACGATTGTGGCACCCGCCTCGACCACTTTCGGCGCGGTCTCGGAATTCAACCCCCCAGCCGCGGCCACTGGAATTTCGACTTCCGATGCGATCCTCACCACATCCTCCAAGGGATTCTCGGCTCTCATCTGCTGATCCACTCCCACATGAAGACAGACATAATCTGCACCAAATTTCTGTACATCCTTTGCTCTCAAAAGAGGATCTGATGTGCGCAGTAGGTCCACCATGATCTTGCAGCCATATCTTCTGGCCGCCTTTACCGCCTCGGTGATGGTGGAATCATCAGCAACTCCCATTATGCAGACAATATCAGCCCCTGCTTTTGACGCCATCTCAACCTCAACTGTCCCCACGTCCATTGTCTTCATGTCAGCAACTATGATATGGGAGGGAAAGGTTTTCTTAAGCTGTCTTATACTTTCAAGCCCTTCACTTTTTATAAGAGGTGTTCCCGCCTCCAACCAGTCCACCCCGCCTTTTATGGCTTCGGATGCGATTTGAAGTGCTCTGTGAAGATTCATAACGTCCAGTGCCACTTGAAGTACAGGTTCATTAGTCATTACAAATTGATAAGTTTTGGTTATTTAAAAGGTTATCGGTGGCCTGGTTGAAATATCTATAATTCGAGGGTGCTGAAATCACATATGATAATCATATGATATTCTCAAAAGTAAATCTCTTTATACAATCTATAGGCATAAAATGTATGTTATGGAGCCATAATAAAGATCCATAGAAGAAAAGCCCTGGTGTTTAGATTGGATGGCGACGATTTCGAAATAGGCTTTACCCTCTGTTCAAATTGTGGTGATTTTGTACTGAAGGATCAAAAAACATGCACCAGTTGTAATAAGCCTGTTGTTCATAAGATTATCAAAAGCGAGAAACCCAAACCTGATTTTGATTCATTGGAGCCTTCTCCTTTCATATGTCTAAATTGTGGGGCTTTCATAGGTTTGGAAGCAAGTCACTGCAGCGCGTGTGGGACAAAACGCGAACCCCTCAGAGCAAAAATCGATGTTTCTTCAAAAGGGCATTCAAATGCAGACCAATACCTGGAAACCTCTCCAAGTATTTTCCTTTGCGACAATTGTGGCGCATTTTTAAGCTCAAAAGCTGTTAATTGTGTGATATGTGGTGTTGAGGTTCAAGAAAGTGATGAAGTGGATGAAGCAGAGGATGTCGAGGAACAAGAATATACACAAGAGACAGAAAGAAGCGAACCTTCTTCTGATGAGAGGGGTTTGCTTTTATGCCATGGTTGCGGTGCATTCGTCTCAGGTGATTCTCCTTCTTGCGGTGTATGTGGAATCTCCATAGAGGATATTAAAGATCCATTCCATAATAAAGATGTTGGGTATGTTGATGCTGACAGTAAATTATCATCCACTGGAGTGATTTTCATATGCCATGAATGCGGTGCTTTTATAGGGGAGCACTCGAAAACATGTTCCATCTGCGGCATAGAAATTCAAAAAGGGATTAAATTAAAAGATAAAAAGGGATCATGGACCGATGTTAAAATCAGACATTTGGCCCAAGAAATACCAGAGGTTACCGAGAAGACATATAAAAAGACCGCGAAAATCGGAAAGAAGATACCTGTGGATATCATACCTAAAAGGTCCAAGGCCCAGGTTATTAAAGATTGTAGCAGGCTGTTGTATAAGAAAGCGATGGCACTAAAAAAACTGGGCAAGTACAAGGAATCTATAAAAAGCCTGAGCAAGGCTTTGAGCTTGGACAAAGAAAACAAAAACATAATTTTGGCAAAGGCGGACATTTACTATGAGATGGGACAACACAAACAAGCTGCAAAACTTTATACAAAACTTCTTGAGTCCGAATCTTCGAGCGTTGCCCTATGGAACAGGCTCGGCAACGCATTGTTGAGAATGGGTAATCAAAAGGAGAGTTTAATATTATATGAGAAGGCTCTGAGCCTTGATGCAAACAATAAAGAGGCTTTAATTAACAAGGGTTACATTCTCATGAGACAGGAAAAATATGAAGAGGCCCTAAAATACGCCGAGAAGATAATGGTGTGACACTTAGATTAGATATATTTATTATATGGTATTTGAAATGATCAGAGGATTAAATATCCCTTTTTTCGAAGAAATAATATGCTAGAATAAGGGGAATAAACAACCATAATAACTGAGATAAAACTATTGTGCCCATATTTAGCCAACTAGGAACAGTCAATTCATATCCAAAGAACTCTGTGACGTCAAAGGCAAACATACTTGCTGTTTGGTAACCATCAGCTGGACTTAGAAACGGATCTACCCAGAACCAATCAGGAATCCCCTCCATATCCCCCATCATGAAGGCCTCTGGGCTGCCACCTGTTGCATATAACAGGCCAAAGAATACCATGCCAATTATCATGGCCCAAAAAAATATCACTATTCCTGCAGCAAGGGACGTCACCCTTCTTTTAAGAACCGCCGAGCAGCAAATTGAAAGACTGAGATAAACAAGTCCTATGAGCATGGTTAGTAAAATGAATTTCAGGTATCCCACCCATTGAGCATGTTCTGTTGTGGCCGAGATAACCAAACCAGCGGAACCGAATCCCAGAAGAACTGAAAAACAGATAACAGCACCAAGTCCAAGGAACTTGCCAAACAGCACTTCAATTCTTTTCACAGGGTAGGAAAGGACAACGGCAAGAGCCCCTGATTCAGCTTCTCCAGATATGGTTGCGTAGCCCAACATTATGGCTATGATGGGAATCAGAATTGTAGCAATGCTTAACAAGGCCGCAACAGTGACATCCATCTCACCCATCTTCCCTCCACCGGCCATTACAGAGGAAGCTATTGTCAAAAATATGAATATTATTGTCAGGGCGACTATCCATTTGTTTCTGGCATTGTCTATGAATTCCTTTTTAGCTATGGTGTAGATGGCATTCGTGTTTAGAGACATTTAGCTTCCCTCCTTATCATCCTGGTTTACCAGTTTAACGAAGGCCTCCTCTAAAGACGGCTCCACTGTCCTGAAGTTGCTGACAGTCAATCCCTTGTTTTCTATAAGAGCCAGCACCTTTGCCCTAGCTCCTGTATCTGATGTAACGTAAAGCATATCGTCTTTTGCATCCACGGCCTCAACACCTTCGATTGCCTCTATACCCTCAGGTATCTTCCCCTCCAGACTGGGAATAACTATTTCAAGTCGTGGTTTGATTTGTAAAAACTCGCTTAGATTTTCGATGGTGTCCATGGCTATTAGCTGCCCCTTATTTATAATGGCAACTCTATGGCATAGGTTCTGTACCTCTGATAAGATGTGAGATGAAAATATGACAGTTGCACCTTTTTCGTTCAGTCCTATGATCTTGTCCCTCACCATCTTCACCCATCTCGCATCCAGACCTCCCATTGGTTCATCAAGTATGTATATGGAGGGCTCGCCTATCATGGCCTGGGCCACTCCAAGAAGTTGGACCATACCTTTGGAAAACGTTCCCACCTTCCTGTCCACGGCCTCCTCTAGGCCAACATCCGATATCAGTGGCTTTACAATAGATTTATCCACACCCTTTAACTCGCAGAAAAATTCCAGGGTTTGAATTGGTGTTAGATTATCATAAAAGGATATTCTCTCAGGTAGAAATCCTATATCTTTTCTAATTTCAACAGTATTTGGGCCGGCTTTTTGCCCATTGATCAGTACCTCTCCTTCTGAGGGATGGGTAAGACCCATGATCATCTTGATTGTGGTGGTTTTTCCTGCGCCATTGGGACCTAAAAAACCGAAGATTTCTCCTTTTCTCACCTTCATATCCAAGGTGTCCACTGCCTGTACATCCTTGAATCTTTTTGATAATTTTTTAGTCTCGATGACAATAGAATTTGGATCTGACATAAATATTTCTCCATGCTAGTTCGACATGAGATAGTTACATACTTCCTTTGGTAGATTATTGGATATTTATTGGTTTATGCTTTTTAGCATCCCTAACCCATCTATCAACTTCTTCAGGAGAAGGTCTGCGCTGCGAGATTTTTAAAAACACATCCTCGATATCTGATCTGGAAACAACACCCACAAGCTCATTTTGCTCAACCACTGGCAGGACGGGCAGCTTCATATCAATGAGCATCTCAGCAGCCTTCTCTATTGTTGAATCTGGAGATAAAAGCGGGGTATCCTTAACAATAACATCCTCAACACTTGTGTTGTCCACATCCATGTCATCAGCCACAGCCCGCACCAGGCTTCTGAATGAGAGTATTCCTTTGGGTTGCTCGCCTCTGCATACCACAAGATCTGGGAGGTTCTTCTCCACCATGATTTTTGCGGCGTCCCTGAGTTTTGCACTGCCCTCTACCACATCAAACTCATCATCTATTCTCAGATTTTTCACAGGAAGGCTCCCTGGATTTTGCAGGGGATCTAGAATTTTCTTGGGATCGCTTTCCGCGAGTTTCTTCATTGTATCGATTCCCGTGAGTATCAAGAGCTCTGCGAACTGCTGGCCTATTCCCTCCACGCGCATGAGATCTGCCATCTTTGTCCATCTGAAAAGCAGGTAAGGATCGATTCCTATCTCATCGGCATAGGATTTCCTGGCAACTGGAGTTCTGCAGCGTTGTAAAAGATCCTTTGTTGTCACAAGGCCCACATGTCTGAGTTTCTTGTGAAAGGGTCCCCTTATACCCTTGACCTCGGAAAGCAAGTATTCAGCATCGCAAATATATGGTTCTTCGAAGGTCCTGTCCATTCCTTTCGAATATTTGATATAACTTGAGCTTGAAGTGACGCGTTTTGGCATATTTACCACCTGCTGAATCGATAAAGGATTGGGGATTTAAAAAGATTGTCTTTTTTGGCCAGGACATGATACGCGGGATAATCAATGAATATACCATTATTTTCGCATAATTATTAGTTTATAATAGAATGCAAAAGGGATTAAAATACCCTAATTACGCTGGATTCTATTCATCAATGATTGTAATAGCGAATAGTTTATATCCTCCTTTTTTCATTGTTATCTATAAGGAAGGAAGAAAATGAAGTTCGGAGTGGGCTTAAAATGAGAATCAGTTGTTTACTTGTTGTCATTATTTCAATATTCATATTCTTTTCCTGTTATCCCGAGGTACGCTCAGATTCCTGGCCCATGTTATTCAACGATTCCCAAAACAGTGGAAATACCACTTCCTTTGCTCCCGATACCAATATGACAATATGGACAAGGTCAACAATCGGTGGTGATGGGTACTCTTCATTGGCTGTGGCAAATGGCAGAGTATTTGTGAATAAGGGTGGTGGGGGGATATTGTACTGCCTATCTGAGGGTAATGGCATAGAGATATGGAACAGATCCATAGGATTTGCGGGATATGGATGCGCAACACCCGCAGTAAGCGATGGGAAAGTATATGTGGTAAGTGATAAGGTATATTGCTTTTATGAGAACAATGGATCAGAGGTTTGGAGCAAGCCGATATCAGGAGGCGGAACCTCATCCCCGAAAGTTGCCAATAATAGATTGTATGTAAATGCCCAAGCTCTTTATTGTTATGATGCAAATAACGGAGCCGAGATTTGGAATAAACAGGTGGGCGGCCCGGGAGAATCAACTCCTGCTGTAGCCAATGGGAAGGTATTTGTCAATGGACAAAAATTGTACTGTCTTAATGCAAATAACGGGAACGAGATTTGGAATGTATCTGGTGGTACGTCCTGCTCCCCTGTGGTGGCAAATGGTAAGGTATTTTTCAATCCTGGACCAATTTATTGCTTATTTGAAAACAATGGTTCTGAGATTTGGAGTGCACCAAATGGTGGGGATGGTTATTCCTCACCAGCTGTGGGAAACGGTAAGGTCTTTGTTAATGTAGGGGGCGTCATTTATTGTTATGATGAAAACGACGGCACCGAGATGTGGTATACCTCAGATATAGGCGATGGGTGTTCCACACCTGCAGTATCTAGTGATGGTAAGGTAATCGCAAATGGAGGGGGATACACTTACTGCTTTGATGAGAGTAATGGAAATGAGGTTTGGAAGAAATACACTGGAGGACCGGGTTTCTCGTCACCAGCCATTGCAAATGGCAGAGTTTTTGTAAATCAGAGGACTGTATTTTGTATTGGGGATACGCCATTAACAATTGATGAAATCGTTATCGTGGATGGTGCTCAGAACGAACTTACCACTGTATTTTTGAATTTTAGTGAATCCATGACAATCTATGCCGCAGGTTACAACAGTTCCACTTCCACTTTCATGGGATATGTGGAGGTCGACTGGACAGAAAGTGGCGGCTTGGGAAGTTTCGATCCTCAAACTGGCTCGTCTACAATTTTCTCTGCAGGGACGACCCTTGGTGTTACAACTGTTTTTGGTGAGAATGTGGGATTGGGATTGATTGATGATTTCGTAATAGAAATAATTTCATATCCCTTCTTAAGATATGGTTGGAACCTGATTTCTATCCCAGAAATTCAATCCGACACCTCCTTAACTTCGGTTTTACTATCAATTGACGGAGAATACAGAATTGTCCAATGTTATAACAGCACAGACATAAATGATCCTTGGAAACACCATGAGATTTCAAAACCACCCTCCTTGAATGATATGAATGAAATAAACCATAAGATGGGTTTCTGGGTCTATTGTTCAAATCCAGATGGAATCATATTTACTTATGACGGTACCCGCCCGACTCAAGACCAGACCATAACCCTCGAAAAGGGTTGGAACATGGTTGGCTATCCCTCACTTGGTAACAAAATCAGAACCGAGGCCTTGAACAACCTCACTTTCGGCGACCATGTTGACGCGATCTGGACCTATAATTCAACCGCACAAAAATACGAGAAAATTGATGAATCTGATTTTTTCGAGATAGGAAGAGGTTATTATATACATGCAAAAACCAAATGTGAGTGGGAAGTTCCATTGTGATACCGAACCCTTTCACCCACCTCCCCCTCAACCCAACACCTCCCCAAAAGCCCCTCAGGTAATGACAACCTCTCGGAGTGCACATTCCTACCAGGCACGCAATTCTGTGGGAGAGTTAGATTTGGGAGGGCTAGGAGTGGAAGACCTTGGCCACAAAAAGTTTCCATCTTATTCACCGAGATCCTTAAGGCATGAAGAGGAGAAAGCGGAGAGGGGATAGAGAAGGCTATGCAGTCTAAATTATAAATAAGGCAAAAATCGTTCCAAAAATAATTAATATAATGAAAAGATTTTATTTCTTCAAGGTTTTGGAAAGGAACGCTTAAAAGACGTTACCAAGAATGACGATAAAAGGCGTACGATTATGGAAAAAAGAATAATAGCCGTAATCTGGGTGATAACAGCGATGGTGTTCAGCTTA
Source organism: Thermoplasmata archaeon (assembly GCA_020348445.1). Lineage (GTDB taxonomy): Archaea > Thermoplasmatota > Thermoplasmata. The sequence continues at coordinate 841,100 of CP070751.1, read as the reverse complement.
ATCGTCATTATCGTTGAGACTGCCCCAATTGTTAAGGCTCCTACCACATGGTATGTTGATGATGTACTCGGGAATGGCGGGCCTGGGAATCCACCTGAGGACTTCACCTCCATTCAGGATGCGATAAATGTTGCTCAACCAGGAGATACGGTTTTTGTATACAATGGAACCTATTACGAGAATGTGGTAGTGTCAAAGCAAATAAATTTAACAGGGGAGGATAGCGAAACAACGATAATTGATTCTAAAGGGATAGGTGACGTTGTTCATATATTAGCAAATTGGGTAAATATTACAGGATTTCAAATGATGAATAGTAGTAATAGTGGATCGGGGATATATTTGCAGTCTTCAGATTATTGCAAAATCGAATATTGCAGGTGTAGGTTAAATGAGTTTGATATTTATCTTGACTCACTATCTAACAATAATATTATTATCAACAATATCTGCAATACTTTTTGGGGAGGCATTAATCTTGATTCATCATCAGATAATAAGATTTCAAATAATAGAGGATACATTCAATTATCCTCCTCATCAAATAATACTCTCAGTTATAATAACGGACGTATCTACCTTCATTTATCAAATGGAAATAGGATCGAGAATAACGATCTTTCATTAGCCTTTAATGGTATTGAGCTGGCTTTTTCATCAAATAATTTAATTAAGAACAACATCTGTAATAATTGTCATTGGGAGGGCATATTCCTATATAATTCATCCAATAACATTATTGAAAACAACAACTGCAGCTATAGTGACTATGGCATTTTCCTTGGGGGTCCAGATTTTAAATCTTCGGATAATAACAAGATCTTGAATAATATATGTAGCTACAACGACCTCCATGGCATCCATTTATTTCCTGCAAGCCACAATAAAATTGTTAATAATACTTGCTCGGGTAATGGACGTGTTGGCATAAACCTTGAAAAAATGTTTTTAACTGTTACAAACTACAATATTATCGAGAATAATATATTAAACTCAAATGGATATGATGGCATATATTTAGAAGACTCATCGGGAAATACAATCAACAACAATACATGCAATTCGAACAATCGAAATGGTGTTACTATTGTAGCTACTGATACCATCCCTATTTACAACACCCTCCACAACAACATTTGTCTTGATAATGAGAATGGCATCTACATAACTGCATCAGAAGAATGTATTATTCGCCACAACTATTGTGCCTCAAACAAAGAAAATGGCATTGCTCTTTATGGTATATCCAATAATTTGCTTACGCAAAACACCCTATTCAAAAACTATCGAGGAATATCGAGCGATTCCATATTAGATAATACAATAGAGGGTAATATCTGTAATTCGAACATCCTGTTTGGTATGTCCCTCGAATCTTCAAATAATAATTGTATATATCACAATCACTTCATTAATAATATTATTCAGGCATATGATGATGGTATTAATAGGTGGAATCTATCCTATCCCACTGGTGGTAACTACTGGTCAAATTTTAATGAGCCTCACGAGGGAGCATATGACGATTTTAAAGGACAAGATCAAAATATCCTTGGAAGAGATGGCATAGTTGATAGTGGAACAATTACGGGAGGTGGTAAGAATCCTTATATCATCGACTCAAACTCCCAGGACAACTACCCTTTGATTGGCCCCTCTCCATATTTCCCAATTGAGAATTACACCTTACTAAAGCGAGGTTGGAATCTTATCTCCTTACCATTAATCCAGAATAATCAAAACCTTACAAAAGTTCTTGAGTCAATAGATGGTTACTACGATGCAGTCCAATGGTATAATATCACAGATACAAATGACCCCTGGAAGCACTATAAAGTAGGTAAGCCCTATGGAAATGACCTTTCACAAATAAACGAAACCATGGGCTTCTGGATTCATATAACTCAGCCTGGAGACACGATTTTTCTCTATAATGGCACACAACCAACGGTGTCCCAAACCATCACCCTTCATCCAGGCTGGAACCAAGTAGGCTACCCATCCCTTAGAAGTTACAATAGAACAGAAGGATTGAATAACCTCACTTTTGACCAAGAAGTTGACTCGATTTTGACTTATGATGCCGCTACTCAGAAATGGAAGGTGATTAGCTCCTCGGATTATTTTGAGATAGGAAGAGGTTATTATATACATGCCAAAACCAAATGTGAGTGGGAAGTTCCATTGTGAGCTTGAACACACAACCCCCCTCCCCCTTACTTTATATCCTCCCCCAAATCCCCTCGAGATTGTGAGAAGATTCTGGAGTGCTAATTCTTGCCAGGCATGCAATTTTGTGCGCGGAGAGGGATTTGCTGGGGCCCGAAGCTAAAGATCCTAGTTAAGCAAAACCCTTAAAGGACAAGAAGGAGAGAGTTGGAGAGCGGAAAGTATTTATTTCGCTACAACGATAACTTTCATTGATGAACAAAAAGATAACCGTGGTCTGGCTGAGTTGGGTAATGATATTAAGTTTTTTAGTTACTATTATAGAGATTGTCCCAATTGTTGAGGCTCCTACCACATGGTATGTTGATGATGTACTCGGAAATGGTGCGCCTGGGAATCCACCTGAGGACTTTACCTCTATTCAGGATGCGATAAATGTAGCTCAACCAGGGGATACGGTTTTTGTTTACAATGGAACATATTTTGAAAATGTTGTTGTGAATAAGACCATAAATTTAACTGGGGAGAATAAGGAAAATACGATTATCAATGGCGGAGGAAGCGGGACTGTTGTATATGTAAATGTCAGTTGGGCGAATATTACTGGTTTTACTGTTACTTGGAGTGGTTCGTTTTTTGGGGAAGGAGGAATGAAGCTTTACAATGTTAAGAACTGCAAAGTCATTAACAACATTATTTCATCGAACATGGGGTACGGCATTTATCTTGAGTCATCAATGGACAACAAAGTTATAGATAACAACATTTCGTCGAACAATCAACATAATATTTACCTTTCTATTTCAAATTGGAATGATATTATAGGCAACAATATTTCATCATCGAACTGGGGAGATGGCATTAATCTTATTTCATCATCAAACAATAATATTTTAGGCAACAACATTTCTAACAATTTTGATGGGATAGAATTCTACTCATCATCGAACAACAACATCACTGGTAACAATATCTCATCAAATGAGGGATTTGGCATCTATCTTCGCTCGTCGTCGAGTAATAATTTTGCAAGTAATAATTTTATCAATGAGGGGATTTTTATAGTGGGAAGCGTCCTACAGCACTTTAATTCACATTCAATACTGAGTAACAATATTGTGAACAGAAAGCCCTTGTACTTTTATAAGGATTCCAGCGATATCAACATTGACGGAAAATTAGTAGGAGAGCTTATTTTTGCCAATTGCACAGATGTGAAAGTACAAAATTTGCATATAAATGACACCGATGTTGGAATAGAGGCTGCTTTCTCCACGAATATCATGATTACAGATAACACTTTTTCGAACGATAATTATGGCATCTATTTTTGGAGTTCTAATGGAAATAACATAGTTGGCAACACCGCCTCTTTAAATGACAAGGGTATTTACCTTGAGTCGTCCTCGAACAACAACATAGCACGTAATAAAGGTTCGAACAACGACGACGGAATTTCCCTTGAATCCTCATCTAACCACAATATAATAATAGACAATGATTTTTCGAGCAACGCCAATGGCATTTTCATTGTAGGGTCATCGAACAACTGTTTGTCTAGAAACACTTTTTCTAACAACGGTGAGGGCATGAGACTTTACACATCAAACAACATAATAACAGACAACAAAGTTATATCGAACAGTTGGGGCATTAGACTTTATGAGTCATCTAGCAACAACAAAATCATAGGCAACAATGCATCTTCAAATGTGCGTGAGGGCATATACCTCCAGAACTCGGCAAATGGTAACATTATCTTAGGCAACAATGTTTTATGGAATGGTTATAGCGGTATCCGTATTTCCTCTTTATCAAACAATAATGATATAATAGGAAACAATGTTTCATATAATGGATATAGTGTTAATGGAGCGGGTATATTTATCGAATCCCAACTCAGCCCTTCCTCAAACAATCTTATTTATCATAACAACATCATTGACAATGCCATTCAAGCCTCTGACACCACAAATAATGGTAATCAATGGGATAATGGATATCCAGAAGGAGGAAATTACTGGTCTGATTTTGATGAATCAAGCGAAGGAGCATATGACGATTTTAATGGACCAGACCAAATGATCTTGGGAAGCGATGGCATAGTTGATAACGGAACAATTGGAGGCGGAGGTAAGAATCCCTATGTGATCGATTCGAATTCCCAGGATAATTACCCTCTTATCGAGCCCAACAAGAACTATATGATTTTAAAGCAGGGCTGGAACCTTATTTCTCTGCCCCTGATCCAGGAAGAACAAAATCTGATAAAAGTGCTTAAATCTATCGATGGCTTATATGATGCTGTCCAATGGTATAATATCACAGAGAAAAAAGACCAATGGAAGCATTACAAAGTGGGTAAGCCCTATGGAAACGATTTATTTGAGCTGAACGAGAAGATGGGCTTTTGGATTCATATCACCCAACCAGGAGATACGATATTCTTCTATAATGGCACTCGGCTAACCGAGAATCAGAGCATTACTCTTCA
>CP070751.1:767215-836337 GCA_020348445.1 Thermoplasmata archaeon | reverse complement strand
CTGTGACTGCTGTTGGGAGAGACATGGTAAGGGATGCAAGATATCTGGGCATGGCAAGCAGGATGGCAGCCGAGATGGGAGCAACATTTGTCAAGACCTACTTCTGCGATGACTTTGAGAAGGTTGTGGAGATATGCCCTGTACCCATCGTTATCGCGGGTGGGAAGAAGATACCTGAGAAGGAAGCCCTTACAATGGCCTATAACGCGATTCAGAAGGGTGCAAGGGGAGTTGATATGGGTAGGAACATCTTCCAGTCAGAGGCCCCTGTGGCCATGATAAAGGCGGTTCGGGAAGTGGTCCATAAGGGCGCTACACCACATGAGGCCTATAAGATGTTCGAGAGCCTAAAAGGTGAAGAAGAAGAGGTCATCTCCATCAGATTGAAATAAAATCCTTGAAATTTGAGGTTAATAGATAGTTTATTTCTTAGAATACTAATGATCGGAGGCAACTACCATGCGAGTGGCTATGTACTACAATAATGAAGATGTTAGATTGGAGGAGATGGATAAACCGCAGGTCGAGGTGGGGGAGATTTTAATAAAAGTTGAAGCCAGTGGTATTTGCGGAAGCGATGTCATGTTCTGGTACCGCAAGGACAAGGTTCCTTTGGTACTTGGCCACGAGATAGCAGGGGAGATTGCCGAGGTGGGCCACGGAGTGGATAACTTCAAAGTGGGAGATAGGGTTGTGGCAACACATCATGTTCCATGCAATACATGTCATTACTGCCAGATGGGAAACGAAACAGCCTGTGAAACTCTCCAAAAGCGGACACATTTTCATCCTGGAGGGTTTGCAGAATATGTAAAGGTGCCAAAGATAAATGTAGACAGAGGAGTCTTCCCAATCCCCAAAGGAGTAACCTATGAGGAGGCTACTTTCACAGAACCCCTGGCATGTGTCATAAGGGGGCAGAAGAAGGCGAACCTGCAGCCAGCTGAGAGCGTATTCGTGGTGGGATGCGGTATCTCAGGATTGCTTCATATCAATCTTGCTTCTGGCATAGGTGCTGGCAGAGTAATTGCAGCTGACACCATAGAATACAGGATGAAAGCTGCTGAGCGTTTCGGGGCGGAGCATGTACTCGAATATGGTGATGATCTACCCTCAAAGGTTCGTGAGGTAAACGATGGTATGCTGGCGGATTTGGTGATCATATGCCGGGGGGCCTTTATTCCCCAGGCCTTAAATTCCGTGGAAAAGGGAGGCACTGTGCTGTTCTTTGGAGGTGCTAAAGAGCACGATAAAATACCCCAGACAGTAAACGAACTTTTCTGGCGAACCGAGATGACGCTTACTTCTTCTTATGCAGGAAGCCCTGCCGACTGTTTCGACGCCCTTGAACTTATTCGTGCCGGGAGGGTGAATGTCAAGGACATGATAACCCATAGGTTTGGACTTGGAGAGGCTGTAAAAGGATTCTACCTGGTGAGCCATCCCTGGGAGCAGGAGTCAATTAAGGTGGTTGTTGAGCCGCAGAAGTGATGAGGTCCTACCACTTACTCATTTTTCTGCCTGCCCTCCATCCAAATCCCCTCCGTCCATTACCCCCTCCTCCCACCCAAGAATTCATTCTATTGGATTAACTTCCTTTTTTTGCCTACTGTCCAATGCCCCTAATACATGCTCACCATCCTTTTCCCCCTCCACCCACACAAGAATTACTTGCTCTCGATAATCCAAAAATATAAACATTTTTATCTCTAAATCACTTAACCACTTTCATGGACCTTAAGAAGATAGTCTCAGAGATCAGGAATTATCCTGGGGTGACCAGAAAGAAAGTCATCCCAGATGTCATAAAATACTTCCCAATTCCCAAGGACAGCAAAGTGATCGCATCCATGGGAGAGGATGCAGCCGTAATCGAATTCGGGGAGAATGCCCTGCTTTTGGCCGCGGATGGAATCATGGTGGATTTGATGAGGAGGAATGCTTTCTGGGCTGGGTACTGCTCAGTTCTTGTGAACGTCAACGACATTGCAGCCATGGGAGGTATTCCCCTGGGCATGGTCAGCGTGATATCCATGAAAAAGGGGGAGGTACTGGATGAGGTTTTAAAGGGCATTCAGGAGGGCATTAGTAAATTCGGAGTCCCAATGGTTGGGGGCCACACTCATCCGGACTGCGATTATAATGCCGTGGATGTGGCAATCCTGGGACATGTCAAAAAGGACAAGGTCATTCTGAGCAGCACAGCAAAGGAAATGGATACCATCATTTTTGCAATGGACACCCAGGGGGCCTTCACCCCCCAAATTCCCTATTCTTGGGATTCAACCAGCAAAAAAGATACAGAGGCTGTGCAAAAACAGGTGAAAGTCATGAACCTCCTGGCAGAAAAAAAGTTATTGACAGCTGCAAAGGACATTAGCAACCCGGGCTGCCTGGGAACCCTTGGTATGCTTCTTGAGACGAGTAGAAAAGGTGGGGGGGTGGACCTTTCGCTCATTCCTAGACCTGAAAATGAGGACTTCACACAATGGCTTAAGGCCTATCAGGGATGTGGATTTGTTTTAACATGCAAGCCAGGGGATACGAAGGAGGTAATCTATACCCTAGAGAGAGTTGGCTTAAGTTCAGAGAAGGTTGGTGAAATCACCGATGATAATAAACTCAGTATCATATGTAAAAATGAATCAGAAATATTGTTCGATTTCACCGAGGATATCATAACCGGATGTAGATAACTTCGGCTCATTCTATCATTTTTGATTCTCATTGCCAAATTTAAATATATTAGTGGCATGAATGAATTATTAGGTCAAATTACATTAATCGAAAAAAGTATCATCCTCTACAGCGCCGAGGAGGACCTGTAATTGATGGAAATAAAGAAAGTAAGTAGTAAAATCTGTTTTATAGGGGATGGTGGGGTTGGTAAAACCAGTCTGATACGTAGATACGTTCACGACATGTTTGATGACAAGTACATCACCACGATCGGCACGAAGGTCTCCAGAAAGGAGCTTATCTTTGATTATCCCCACAGAAATGTTCAGGTCCAGCTGAATGCCATGATATGGGACATCATGGGTCAGAGGGCATTCAGGGGCCTTTTAAAAGAGGCTTACTTCAATGGGGCAAACGGTATTTTAGGGGTATGCTCCCTGACAGATTTGGATAGCCTCCTGAGCCTGGTCGACTGGATAAATTCCGTCAAAGCCATGGTTGGGGATATCCCCATCATGATACTGGTCAACAAATCTGATTTAAAAGAGCATTCACAGTTCGGTGACAAGGAGATACAGCAAATTGCAACACTTATAGGCGCCGAATTCCTTTACACCAGCGCAAAAACCGGTGAAAATGTACCGTCTGCCTTTGATACCATCGGGAAGTTAATGCTGAAATCTCAGATGAATCTAACCTGATTGGTTAAAAAAGCCGCCATTTACAGCAATTTCTCCAATTCACTCTTTAATTTATTTTTTGGGAGGCGTTATAACATCCTTATCCCTAATTAGAAGTGCCCTCTCCTTCTTGTCAAAGGCAGCAGGATCAACTGGTATGATCAACCTGGCGTTCTTCATCATAACGGTCTCGCAGAGGTCGTCTAAGACCTTCACCATGACAGTGAATGATGTGTTCGTAATAATGTTGCCTATGCCGTGTAAAAGCACAGCCCCCTCTTCATGCTCATCCAGGAATTTTTTTATGGTATGAACGATAACCCCGACATCTGCTGGATTGAGTGCTTTATCTGCAGATATCTTGCTGAGCCAGTATATCTGGGCATCCCTGAGTTGGTATTTCTCCCTTAACATGTTTGGATGAATCCTGGATATACAAAGGCCGGGCAATCCATGGGTAATTAGGTTAACGAACAGGTCAAAGCTGTAATCGGGCTTTCCCTCCTCCACGATGTATGTCCAGCCCTGGCTCAGGAGATACTCGCTCTCCCCCAGACCGAACTTGTTCAGAATGCCTATAAAAGGCGGATTTATATCGATATCCTCCTTTATATCCTTAAATGAAGACGCGAAAACCTTTATATTCTTTATCAGTTCCAAGCGAGAGAGCTTCGCTTTCGGATCTACACCTAGCTCCCCTTCTTCATAGCTTATCGCCGAAAAGAACGGGTCATGGCTTTCAAGATCCTTGATAATTTTCAATATATGCTCCTCAGACACTGGTTTTGGCAGTGTGTTTATGATATCATTGCATACGATTTCGAAAATAAATGCATTAAGAACGTTCTTCTGCAGCGTGAAAAGGACATCCAACACATTGAATTGGACGAACCTCTCGCTTTTAATGAAATCCTTGCTGTCCATCCCCTCCATAATGGATGGTGTGACGGGAATGATAAGAGGTGAATCTATGATGCCCATGGTCTTGATGAGAATCTGTATCGACTTTAGGGCAGCGTTCTTTTGCCCAGAGTGCTGAGCATTCTGTGCGATGAGGTACTCCAGGCTATCAAGAAGGACGACATTATTCTTCCCTCTCTCGATAAATTCTTTAATTATCGTATGAAGCTCCTGAAGGTTAAGTGGACTAATTGTGGGCATGCTCTTTGTGCTTTCGGTGGTGAGCCACAATATGGTGGCGTTGTCCAGCGAATATTTGTATTTCACCTCGTCAGGGGGCCTTTTTGTGATACATAATCCTCGAAAACCCTGTTTGATCATGTCTTTAAATATCTGGAAGCTTATATCGGCCTCTTCCTCGCTTACTATGTAGCTTGAGGTTTCTTTTTTTCCCTTGGATTTTTTCTTCATGGTCTTTGATTTCCCATCTTGATTTTGCATGCTATCCTCTTTTGTTGCCTTGGAGGTTTTTGTGGGCACCTGTAACAATTGGATAAGTAATAGTATCTTATTGAGCATGGGAACCATGTCCTGTTACGAGGCTTGTCTTCACTTTTCCATCCAAATGCCGTGAATTTAGGATTTTCAGCCCTAGAATCGGAATAATACCGACTTCTTGGACCCGGATTGCGGATACTAGACACCCCGGAGTGAGCGCTCAGACCCGAAATCGAGTGGCCCAAACACCTTCTCGATCCCGCAACCCCACGAGCGTCGGTAGTCCATGGTGAGGCTGCTCCCTTCCGGTCCTCGCCCGGTTTCCATGATCAAGACAGGACAGGCGATCCTCCGATCGCGTATCGTTGCCACCTCCGACCCCGAGGGACGAAATCTCATTGACAGCATTTGGCTCGATTGCGAGCTGGTTACGCCGCCTCCGAGTGTCGCCCCCACTAACGACGGTTTTGGTGTATAAGGGTACGCCGAACACCCCGGCCGAGTCTAGCAGGTTTTGTTAAGACGATGCTAGTATATAAAAGTTGTTTAGGGAAAATCAGCCAGTATATTTTGTCATAAGTGTTGGGACAGCTCACATCTTACACCCTTCTATTAAAATTCTTTATTGTAAAGAGAACGATTTTTTCGAACTCTGCTCTGAAGATTAATATTGTGCCTAGATCTGAATGTGTATACATTATTAGTCACGACCTTGAAGATTGGTATATTTTCACTGTGTTTCAATTTTCTTAAGGATTGTTGATAAAATCTATTAATCGACGGGTTTCATACCAGGCAATAGCCTCATATGTTCGCCAATCCCATGCCAGGGCAAGATCCAAAGTAGAAGATATTTAATTTTATTGGTTCTAATCATCAATAGAAAGGGTAGATACCAAATAAAATACCATGGAGAATAATTTGGTAGACCGAATATGAATAGCATAATGGCAAATGTAGATACAATGAATAACGCTTCAGAGTTTGGTTTGGTCAATGATTTAGGTATTATTTTAGGGAGACATTTATGGAGGAGAAGGACCGCAAGAGTAAAATATATGACTAACGGGATTAAAGCCATATAAAGGGGATTTTTATAATAAATTACACCAAAGATTATATAAAATCCGTAATAGAATATAAAAATAAATATTATAATTTTGAACCATTTTATAAGATTCATTTCACGTTTTGGAGATGACCAATCAATAAACAGTAAAAGTATAAGAAATCCAAAAAAGGCCAATACAAGCCATGATATTTTAATAGAAAAAATTTCCGAGGTATTTACCATCATCTCTATTACACTTGAAATTGCAGTTTTTCCTCCCCATTCTGATTCTTCCACAAGATATTTAAAGAAAGCAGAGGGGGATATCAAATATAATGTTCCTAATGATACCAGCATTGGTAAAAGAAAAAGGATCGTATAAGATATTCTCATCTTCCAAGATTTAATAACTGTTAAAAAGAATGGTAAAAGCACAATTGGATATAATTTAAGCGCAAATGAAATTCCCAATGACAAACCTGATAGCTTAAATCTTTTCTTTGGTAAAAATAAAATCGACATTAAACTGAAAAGGACAACCACAGATTCATAGTGCCCAGAAAGGCCTATACATATAATGCTGATAGGGAATAATGAATAACTTAGACTAGAAATTAAAGCAAATCGTTCATTGTATACATTGACACAAATACAAAATAACACAACAGGAATTAGCGCATCAAACACAGAAAATACGGCTCGGAACGGTAGGGGTCCAGGGCCAAAAAGGTATCCAATTAAAAAAACCAATAGCTCGTAAAGTGGTGGCTTATTTCCACCATAAAAATCACGATAAGGGATATCACCTTGAAGCATCCTCTCGCTTCTCCAAATGTATGCATCAAGATCTCGGCCTATTTGCTGTGTCTGAATGAGCATAACCAAGCGCAACAATAATGTAAACACGAAAATTAATACAACCTTTTTCCACCTTGGCATGGATAGTATCTTTTCAATTATTTTTGATCCCCCTAGACAAGAAACAAGGATGAGAAATAGAAAGATGAGTAAAAAATATGTTAAAATATACACTCCAAATATTACGGTGAAGCCTAGTATGACGCAATAAAAGAAGAATATGATTTTTCTAGTGAAATCTGGAAGGTGAAAAAGATCATAACTCTGCTTCGGGCGGGAATTGTCCGAGGGTATCATGTCAGTTCCCGTATCCTTTTTTATACACCTACCAATCAATTAACCAGTTTTTTATATATGTCGAGATATTCCTTAACTATATTATCCCAATTATACTTTTGTTGTGTCCTAATTAGTCCATTTCTCCCCATTTTCTTTCTGAGTTCTTTGTCTTCAATTAAACGTATTATATTTTCTCCTAATGCCATTTCATTCAAAGGTGGAACTAACAATCCTGTTTTCCCATGGTCAACAACCTCTGGTATTGCTCCAACATTTGTTGAAACCACTGGTTTACCAGTTGCCATGGCCTCAACCAAAACCATTCCAAAACCTTCATATAAGCTGTGTAATGCAAAAATGTCACATGCTGCGTAATATTTGGGGAGTTGCGTTTCTGGTACTAAGCCAGTAAAAATCACATTGTTCTCTAAATCTAGGCTTTTAGCCATCTGAATTAGATTTTCGCGTTCAGGCCCTTCCCCAACAATAACAAATTTTACTTGAGAATGATTTTGATTTACCATTCTTGCTGTTTTAAGTAGGCATTGTAATTTCTTCCTGGGATGTAATCTTTGAACGGATAAAACCATTATTTCTCCTTCTTTGATATTCAAGTCCTTTCTAATAATATCGCCTTTTACATTGGGATTAAACTTTCTTAAATCTACACCCGCGGGAATTATGGTTATCCTTTTTTTACTACCCTGCGCTTTCGCATGTTCTGTTAACTCACCACATATTGCTGTAACCGCATCAGCGTTATTCATTACCCATGACAGATAAGGATTGAAGATTTTGGGAATTGGTTTTATTGGATCATATGTATCACTTCCTACTAAAGTTAAAACTAAAGGTTTCTTGGCTATCTTTTTTCTTACCACGGTAGAGAGTCCCATATGAAAGGGGTAGAATTCATGTACAAGCTCATATTTTTTTATAACTCTTCCTAATTTGTTGAATAAAGAGAATTGAAGAGGAACTATACCTAGAGGATTATTAATTGTTAACACTCGTTGAACTTGTATTCCATTATAGTTTTCAACTTTTTTCATGCCCGCAAATCCTCTTGATATAATAGTGACTTCATGGTCAATATCAACTAAACGAGAGGCGACTTCAAAAATCATATTCTCTGCCCCCCCTATGGTTGGATAAAACGTTGGTGTCACAAAACATATTTTCATATATTGTCCTCTAATCGACCAAATTTTCTTGGTTAATGGTTTAATTCTCTATCGAAAGTAGATTCATATATTTTAAGATAGATGGAACTGTATAATATATTTCGACTTTTTAAGTTTATTTCAATTACAATTTATTGGCTTTTCTAGATAATACACTAAGATATAATAAGTTTTAGGATGATCAAGAATATACCGTATAAAAGAGGTATTTATCTCGAAATTGGATCATGAATGTGAAAGTTGAGATATATATTTTTTAAAATTAAAAAAATCATCAATTTCAATACAGATACAAAAAAAATTAGCCATTTAAGAAATTACAACTCAAAACACCCCCCCCATCACTCTTCGGAAGAGGATATTGCTTGATTTTGAAAGGTTAAAAAGTTGTTAAAATCGTCCCAGGTAAATTATTGTAAAATATTAAGTAAATCTTTACCATTTACCCAAAATAGGATATTATTAAGAACATTAACAACATTAATTTAGCTTAATAGGAGAGGTACGAGGTGAGAGAATCTTGAAAAATGGCAGACTTTGTCTTAGAGTACTGATGCAATTGAAGGAATTTCCTACTCGATTTAGTATTTACTATGAGTCACTTTATCGTTATTATTTTGGAATTAGATATTTCTGGAATAGTAATTGATTATGTCTTGCGAATGTATATATGTGGATATGTATTTGATTTAGGATGAATATCGATTTCGTAAGATAATGAAAGGATGATGAAATGATTGAAAATGTGCCAAAAAAAGGGATTTATGCGTTGTCATCCAGGCTTACATTTGCATTATTCGGCTTTGTATATGTTCTATTATCAGCAAGGGTCCTTCAAAAAGAAGAATATGGTTTGTTAATGATCTCACTCACCATATTTTGGTTCGCCAGTCTTTTTAGTGATATTGGGATAGGTAATGCACTTATAAAGTATGCTGCAGAAAAAGAAGGAGAAGAATTTAGGAAAGTAATCACAAACTCCTTTTTTTTAAAAATTGTTATGTCTCTGATAACGTCTTCAATAATAGTGATTATATCACCTTTCCTAGCAAATCTATTACGAATACCCGATCTTGTATCCCTTTTACAATTTTTACCGGTTCTTATCATAGTCTCTTCTATTAACAACTACTTCAAACAAGTATTGCAATCAAAGTACGAAGTAAAAAAAATATTTTATATAGATAGTGTAAGTTTAATTTCTATTATTTTGTTAATTTCCTGTTTTTATTATGCAAAGATTTTAGATACTGCAATGAATGTCCTTATTGTTATATCATTATCCTATGGGATTGCTGGATTTGTTGGTTTTTATTTTTCAAGAGACCTTCTGAAATTTGAAAATAGATTGGATAAAGCGTGGATTAGTAAATTATCTCATTTTGGGAAATACTCTGTTACTGCGGGTTTTGGTTCTATGCTTTATATGAGAATAGACACACTAATGTTGAGTTACTTTATCAGTCCTACAACAGTGGCGATATATAATGCAGCATGGGTCATCTCAAATATTACTAATATCATTCTTTCTGCTGTACATATGATAGCGTTCCCGGCGGCATCAAAAGCGAATTCCCTTAAGGATCGAAAAAAGTTAAAAGAAATCTACGAGAGATCAGTAGCGTACTCTTTATTACTCAGCATTCCTCTTTCACTTATTTTTATAATTTTTGCAAGGGAGTGCTTATTTATCTTATATGAAACAAAATATCTTGATGCGGTGATTGTTTTGCAAATATTAGCATTATGGGGTTTAATAAAACCATTTGGCTCGATGAGTGGTAGCATATTTAATGGAATAGGCCGACCAGATATGGATGCAAAATTAACGTGGAGCACTGCAATAATAAATATTGTGTTAAACATAATTTTTATCCCAATATATGGAGTAGTCGGTGCGGCAATAGCCAGCGTTATAGCATTCACAATTATCATATTGGTGGATATATATCTAATGAAAAAATGGATCAATGCAGAGGTAACTGGTATATTGAGAGAATGCTGTACAATCGTTAGAGGCCATCGAGGAAGGAATGATTATGGAAAAGACAATATGTAGTGAGCCGTTATTTATTAAGAGTGATATTGTATATGGGATATGTTAATCGAGGTATAATAAATGAACATATTACAAGTAACTCCCTATTTCCCGCCCTACTACGATTACACTGGCGCACCTTACAAAATATCAAGAAATAAAGTATGTGGTGGGGCAGAGACCTATGCATTGAATTTATCCTTAGAACTGGTGAAACTGAATAATGGTGTCACGGTATATACCTCTAAACCACCAATCAAAGCCCAAACTTCTAGAAAAGATAGCATACTCTCCATTAAGAGGTTCAATGCTTTTTTTATGCCTTTTCTTGATGACGATCCTATTATGCCTACACTACCTATTGAATTATTAAAAAACGATTTTGATATAATCCATGCTGAGACTTTTTGGCATTTTAGCACTTACTCATCCCTTTACACGAGTAAATTACAAAATCTACCAATAATAGTAAGTCATTTAGGTGGCGTTGGTCGCACATTTAAACATCATATATACTTTAGGATTATATCTAAATTGCTTAAGCATGCTGATTTTATTACACAATTATCTAAGAGTAGTTGGAAGTTTTATATCAACGATCTGAAAATACCTGAGGAGAAATTAAGGATTATTCCTGGCGGAGTAGTAGTGCATGAATTTGCACATATAAAGGATAAAGACCATCTTGATCAACTACGAGAAAGACTCGGTATAAAGGGTAGTGACTTTATAGTCCTTTTTGTGGGACGTTTATTACCTCATAAAGGGGTAGATGTACTGATACGCGCGATAAATCACTTTGATGATTGCAAATTGCTTATTGTTGGTAGAGGAGACCCTATATATGAATCACTGTTGAAAAAAATAAGCAACGAAAAAACGGTATTTGTTGGGCGGGTAACTGAAGATGATTTGCCGTATTATTTCAATCTCTGTGATATAACTGTGCTATCCTCAGTACATAATGATTGTTACGGAAATTATGAGCCAGAACCTGAGGCGTTTGGATTAGTGTTGGTAGAAGCAATGGCTTGCGGAAAACCAGTAGTTGGTAGCGATATCCCTGGAATAAATGAAGTGATAACACCTGATACAGGTTTCCTGTTTCCAGAAGGAGATAATAAAGCGTTATCTCAGGTTATTGAGCAACTAAAAGATGACGGTTTGAGAAAGGAAATGGGCCAAAATGCCCGAAGAAGAGCAGAGAAAGTGTTTAGTTGGAATGCTGTAGCAAAGGAGTATATCAAACTTTATCATGAAGCCATGGAGAAACACGGGTGAATATTGTGAGAGTAGCTATGATATCCAGCGTTTATCACCCATGCTATCATGCTCCAGGAATGTGCCGATTTGTCACTGAACTCTCAAAATATTTGGTTAATTTGGGTATAAACCTTGATGTCATCACAATAAATTGGCATAAATTTTCCGAAAGAGAAAAGTTCAACGGAGTAAATATTTATAGGGTTCCTGCCCCCAGATTGCCATCGATATTCCCCATAATTTTCCAGGGAATTAATGCAAGACATTTACTTAAAAAAGAAAAATACGATGTCATTCATGTCCAAGGTGGTGAAGGATGGTTTGTCATCCCTCTCAGAAAAAAGAAGAAGTTCGTTATGGTAACCACTGCACTTGGAACAGCTAAGGGTGAGATGAAAGCAATTAAATCAGTTGGACTGAAAAATTTTCTATTCAAATATGTGCATTGGAACATTCTTCATGCTTTTGATAAACATACTATGCGACATTCTGATAGAATTGTCGCCATAAGTAATAAAACTAAGAGCGAGGTTGTACGACAAATGGGGGTATCAGGATCCCAAATAGATGTCATCTACCCCGGTGTAGATGGAAAGAAATTTCGATCACAACCAAATTCTCATAATAAAAATAGCGATTGCTTACACTTATTGTATATTGGCCCGCTCATTCAACGAAAAGGATTAAAGTATCTAATCCAAGCTCTACCGCTATGTGATATCAAAACACACCTCACTATAATAGGAAGAGGGATTGAAGAGGCTTCGTTACGTTCTTTAGCTGGTAGATTAGGCGTTGAAAGAGAGATTACTTGGATAACGAACAGAATAAGTGAGGAAGACTTAATCTGGCACTATAATAATGCAGATGTATTTGTCCTTCCAACATTATATGAAGGATTTGGAATTCCTCTTATAGAGTCCATGGCTTGTAGTACACCTGTAATATCTACAAATATCCCGCCGATAAATGAGATTGTAGTGAATGATAAAACAGGGATTCTGTTGCCGCTGCAAAACACTAACGAAATCGCTAGGGCTATAACCAAATTATCAGATAGTGACTTACGATGTCGAATGGGCAACAAGGCACGAAAACATATTGAGAAAAATTTTTCATGGGAAATAAGTGCAAAAAAATTATTAGGAATTTATGAGGAAATGGTAGGAGTATAACAGTATTATTTGAAACCATAAATTACTTTGAAAAGAGGAATGACAGGAAACAGAAGATTTAGATATAGAAATGTTGTTGCATAAAAGCCATCACCGGGTAAGGAAAATATTATAATATGTATGATCTATAGTCGCATGGATTAATGCTAATTTAGGTAAAATCTTTAAATCATAGTGCGTGATAAAAATGCTGAAAATTGAAATTAAGAAAATAATGCTTTATCTTTTTGTCTTAATATTTATCTTTATTATCATAAAATACTTATCATATACCGCCCTTTATTATGATCCATGGAATTACGATATATCCCTCTCAAAGATAATATTGGATTATAATCGTGTTCCCGATTCAAATAATCCCATCATAAACACACCTGTAGATAGCAAAATTACGGCGCTTTATAATTATCCAACTCCTGCGATAATTAATGCAATAATCTCTCAAGTAACAGGTATCTCAATTTTGAGTCTTTATCAATTCTTTCCTATATTAATCCCGCTTAATATGATTCTGTTCTATTTAATAATAAGACAATTTAACAAAGAACACCAAAACAACTCTCTTGTGCTAATTTTATTGCCAATTTTGTTCATTTTGCTCCCAATATTTTCTTTTCCACTAGTGATATATAGATCAATCGCAATTACTTTATTCCTTTTTGTAATTTTTCTCACGGGAAAAGGGATAGCAATAAAAAATCATTTATTCATTTATCTATCGTGGATACCTCTAATCTGCCTTTTTTTTATTAATCCTTACGAATCATTTGTATTTCCGATGTTACTTTTTTTTTGGTATTTTCCGCTTTTAATCAATGAAAAAATAAGATTACACATTGGGTTGACATTATTCATATTAGCAGGTTTACTAATTATCAAAACAACATCGTTTGTTATAGTAAGAGCCACGATTCGTATTATCTTTCCATTTCCCATCGACCCGTTAATTATTCTACTAATTCTATTTTTAATTCCTCTATGTATAGTTTACGCTCTGTTATATTATCGTCCAACTTTTATTTTTAAGCTTATAAAATTATTATATGAGAAGGGAGAGACCCGTAATTTTAAAACAATTCTTATGATTGGTTTTTTTACTTTTATACTACTTCAAATAATTTACTTGATTTGGAATATGTCGGATATCTCCTCTCTCAATTTACTTTTTTGGAAAGACACCAACTTCAGCTCGGAATACACAATAGGATACGGACCGCCATTACATCTCCGTTTCTTAATAAATGCTGGTTATCTAATACTCCTACCACTAGGTTTATATGTATTTATATGCTCTTTGATTAATATTAAGCAGAGAAAGTTACTTGAAATTCCTTACATCTTTTTATTCATGGGATCTCTTCTATACTCAGCAACACTGGTAGCTATTATGTTTCTAGGAAAGATGTTTCTATTCGGTCGTATATGGATGATACTCTCATTAACATCAATCTTGCTCATTGGAGTTATGTATAATGACGTCCCTAAAAGAGTACCAGTAAAACTCAAGATAGGACAAATACTTACGATTAGCATAATATTATTAATCGTGCTTTTTGCTACTTTTCAAATATTTGAGCCAGATTATCGATCCCCAGACAGATATACGCATGGGGAGAAAAATGGATTAGAGTGGTGTAGTTCTTATATAACAAATGGAAATGCTATTTTTTCTGATAAAAAAATAGTAAGTGGATTGTTTTTTTATGATCTATATCACACACACAGTTCGGCAAATGCTGAGGAAGCAACGATAATATATTACAACGACAATACTACCTCGGCGGTAAGTATGATAGACAATATAACCTCAGAAAGGAATTGGTATTTCATAATAACAGGTTATAGTGTAGATAGCTACTTCAGAGCATCTGTTCAAGGTCCAACTAAACCGATTTCTCAACAAAGAGTAAATAATTTTAATAACTGTCCATATCTTGATAAAATTTATGATAGCGGAAACCGAGGAATTGCCGTCTATAATAAATCACCCTAGAGAGCAGACATCTATATCAGCAGATGTGCAGAAAATGAAGTCAATTTGTCTTGTAAACCTAGAATACCCCCCACTTGAGGAGGGTGGATTAGCAAATCATGTTTATGAACTAGCAAATGCTATCTCAGAATTAAAACGTGATACCCATGTAATTTGTGGACAAGTAAAAGATTTAAATAGGAGTTATAAAGCAAATGATAACCTAACTATTCATCGAGTTAAATGGCATAGGATGAAAGGTACAGATTTCCTATCTTATTCGTGGAATGCTTATCGAAAATTAAAAGAACTTGATAAAAGTAGTAATTGTGATTACATTCATCTCCACTCCCCATACGGCTACGTTCCTGCAATATTCTCAGATAAACTTAGCAAACCGATGGTCGTAAAGATTCATAATATATATGAGGATTTAAGGAGAGATTACTACCCTGATTATAGTTTCCGTCAAAGAGTTATGTACAAATATGGCATCTTCAGATTTTTCGCCCATGTTGATAGGAAAATGATAAAAAAAGCGAAAATCATAATTACAACCAGTAAATGGATGAAGCAAAGGATAGTCGATGTTTATGGTGTAAATCCTAATAAGATTCATGTTATATATAATGGTGTAAATACAGTCCGTTTTAATCCAAATATTAATGGTAAAGAAGTAAGGAAAAAGTATGAAATCACTGATAATGACTTTGTCGTGCTATTTGTTGGAAGATTGACAAAAAGAAAAGGCATCGATTCTCTGATGGAAATAGTCCCTAGAGTTATCAGGAAAAAAAATGATATTAAATTCGTAATTGTTGGGTCCGAGACTTATGAAGGAAAAGGTGCTTTAGAAAAGATGAAAACAAATTTTAAAAAAGAAAACTGTTTGAAGAATGTTATATTTACAGGTTGGATACCGATGTCCTATATGGGGAAATATTACGCAGCATGCGATCTATTGTATCATCCACCACTTCATGAACCTTTCGGGAATGTTGTTGTAGAAGCCATGAGTTGTGGCAAACCAGCAATAGCACTCAAAGGGTGTGGCGGGCCTGAGGAAACGATAAGAAATGGAAAAACCGGGTATATTTTAGATAATAACCTTCAAGTAATTGCTGATAAAATAGTCGAGTTAAGTGAAAATAGAATCCTGAAAGCACAATTATCTCAAAATGCTAGAACACATATGGTCAATAACTTCAACTGGTTTAGAACAGCACAAAATACAATAAAAGTCCTTGAGTCTGTAGAATAAGATAAACCTATATATTATATACAGGTGTATTCCTTCAATTCTCTTTCATTAAATTCTGTAACTCATATTAGTGCATTTTATCGTGAGCTTCTTCATATATCATAATGTTCTTTTTTGCAATAATATCCCAGGAGAAGTTATTCTTAATCCGATTATGAAGTTCTAAGGGTTCATAATTCTGTTTCAATACATTTTCAATTCCATGGTATAACGCCTCTGAATCGCCAATGGGAACCGTTATGCCGCCAAATTTAGCAATCTCTCTAACACCAGGCAAATCTGAACTCACAACAGGCTTGCCACAAGCCATCGATTCAAGGAGGCACATTCCAAAAGCTTCATTGGAGTTAATTGAGGGTAGTAATGTTACACCCGCTCCTCTATATAAAGCTGGCAAATCTTTATCAGGAACATGTCCTAAGAACTTTCCTACTTGATATTTTTTAAGCTTTTTTTCTAGTGGCCCCTCACCTGCTATCACCAGCTTCATAGATGAGTTTTTCATTGCCTCAAATAAAACGTGTAATCCTTTATAGGATACAAGTCTACCTACAAATAAAGCATATCCCTCATCTAGGGAGTATTTGTCTAATACACTCTTGTATTGCACCTGAGGATTAAATTTATCGATATCCATCCCATTAGGAATTATTCTCAGCTTATGGTCAGGAACTTTCCTTAAAAAAACTGAATGTTTGGCGTACGAATACGTCGTGGCTATAATTATTGTGTATTGTATCATTTTCTTTGCAAGGGTAGAGTAATATACCTTCGCGAGAAAATTACCAAATATCCCGGGTATTACTCCATCAAATTGATAAGTCAACACAGAGGGGACCTTCTTTTGATTACAGACAGTTACAACTTTATCGGATAAAAGAGGGTACGTTGCAAATGTATGCACTATATCAAAACCGTTATCGATTACCTTAGGCCATGGAAAAATCGGTGTTCTGAATAAAGTAAGTCTTCTTTTAATTCTTATTATCTCTACATCTTTATCATATTCCTTTCTATTCTCCAAAAATGAAGCCACTACTGTGACTTTTACACCTAGTTTTGTTAATGAATGAGATAAACCTTGAACAACCCTTTCAACCCCGCCTATATGTGCGCCTTTTACATCTGCAGGATTAGGATAAAATGGACTCACTATACATACTTTCAAATCCATTATACTTTCACCATTAATATGGGAAAACTTAGTGTGTATTAATAAACGTTATCTTTTTATATTCACGTTAAATAAGAACTACATTATTAAAAATAGGACTTTTTTATATAATAAAGGAAGTTTTATTGATTTCTATTTTAATTTTAAAATGAGACAGATATGTGCTAATATAATTGTATTATATATAACCTATAATCTCCCCCTCCAATAATCCATCAAATCGCTCATCGTCTTCTCGAATGGGATCTCTGGATTCCACCCTGTTTGTTTCATCAGCTTGCTACAGTCCCCATGGAGTATCTCCACATCAGAGGGCCTCATACGTAAAGGATCCTCTTCGATTTTGATATCTTTTACCTCGCTATTTTTCAAATGAATATCAAGAACATCTTTAATGACCCTTGTTGTACCCGAGCAAATGTTATAACAATCCCCAAATTCACCCTTTTCAAGGGAAAGCCAGTAACCCCTCACAACATCCCTTACATCTGAGAAATCCCGCTTTGCATCCAAGTTGCCCACCCTGATTACAGGTTTGCGGAGTCCCTTCTCAATCTCCACTATCTGCTTTGCAAAGTTCGAGGTAACGAACACCTCTCCCCTCCGAGGTCCAGTATGATTGAAAGATCTGGTAACCACTATTCTCATACCATAGGATCTGTGATATTGAAAACCCAGCTTATCTGTAGCAACCTTTGAAACTCCGTATGGACTCAAGGGCCTCAGGGGATTTGTTTCCTTTATTGGAACCTCATCAGGATATACCAATCCATATTCTTCGCTGGAACCTGCGATGTGAATGGCGGGATCGATGCCCACCTTGCGAACAGCCTCAAGGAGGTTCAATGTTCCCACGGCATTTGTTTCCATTGTATCAGCCGGGGCTCTCCAAGAGGTTGGGACAAATGACTGGGCAGCCAAATGAAATATGTAATGGGGCTTAACCTCCTTGACAACCTCAAAAAGGGAATGTCCATCACGCAGGTCAGCTTCCTTTAGATGCAGCTGATCCATTATATGCACGATATTTTCAATTTTGCTTCTCCAGCGTTTTGTACCGTGAACTTCCATTCCCCTAGCCAAAAACATCTCAGCCAGATGGCTGCCAACAAATCCAGTTATACCGGTTATAAGTACTCTCTCAGAGTTTGCCATGATATCACCTTACAAATATAACTTTATTAATTGGAAACCCTTATGACCATATGCTTTATTATCTTTTCTTCCTTTATCGATTGAGTTAGAACAGGATATTCAAATTTAATCTGTGACCTCAATCCATAAATGGTTAGAAGCGTAAGGTGATGAATTACCCTCCTTGAAGAGCTCGATTAAAAGCATGAATCTTCCACTCTCACTCACGTTGAAATCGAAAGGTCTTTGCCATTTTTCTTCATTATCAAGGGAAAAGTTAAATTTTGCCAGAGTTCTATTCATCCCACTCTCTGGAACCAATCTAACCACGGTACTGTAAGTTGTATTTTTATGTTCATGGCATACCACACCTATGATGATCGAAGCATCCTCGTTTACCTCAAGGCGTGTGGGGTAGTTTTCAGTGGCCCCATTCTCATCTAGAATATAAAGTTCTGTATATTGTTCTACCGGAGGATGTGTTCCTATATACAACAACAATCCTGTACCAATAATAATGACTATCCCAACAATTATGGCCATTAATTTGTCTGTAGAGGACATTTCTTTCAAAGGATCAAAAAAGAATCCCATTTTTAAAACGAAACGCTCCTCTGAATTTAATTTCGATCTCCTCAGCCACGCGATACCGACCATAATGATGATCAAAGCATATAAAGTAATAACCACAGATGTGAGAGTTATTCCCCAAGGAGTGTAGTTGAGACCAAGACCTGCCAAAGGCATGATAACGATACTTAGACCCAGGCTTAAGGCGGTTCTTTCAAGCCCATCGAGCTCATCTTTTCTTACCCATAACGTACTGACCAATGAATAGCCAGGCAAGAAAAGAAGAAATGGAAGACCAAATAAAACTCTTAGTATATTTCCATCTGGGAGAGTGAGAGCGAATATTAAGAGTAGAGTAGCACAAATTAAAACGAGAGCCAGATCAATGCCAATGGTTTTCTGAAGTATAGTAGTAATTTTTTTACTTAAGTTGATTCTTGAACCTCCTATTCACAAGATTTTATGGTGAATAAATCATCTTCCTCTTAACACTTCCCATGGCATCTATTGACAATATAACAAAAATCCACTATAAGTTGATAATAGGTTCTAATGAGAATTTTCAAAAATCTGTCCATCCTTTAAAAAATATTTTCTGTGAACATGATTGTTGAGATCCAAATCATGAGAAGCAATGATAACTGTGGTTCCAAATTCTCGATTCGCCTTTTTAAAAGCTTGGGTCACTATTTTACAGTTATCCAAGTCTAGAGAGCTAGCAGGCTCATCTGCAAGTAAAATCGAAGGATTGTTCGCCAAAGCCCTGGCGATCGCCACACGTTGTCTCTCACCACCACTGATTTCCGAGGGTTTCTTGTTTGCCAATTCTAGAATATCAAAAGTCTCAAGCAACCTATTAACCCTCTTTATACCATCCTTGCTCTTCCCTATCCTCAAAGGTAAGAGAACATTGTCAAAGACTGTCAGGTCATGAATCAGGTTATGAGATTGGAAGACAATGCCGATTCTGTGTAATCTGATTTTCGCCAATTCCTTTTGGCTCAGCTTTGCAGCATCGTAACCGTTGAGGAATATACTCCCTTTCGTAGGTGCATCAATGCATCCGATGATGCTCAATAAAGTGGTCTTTCCGCTCCCGGACCTACCTCGAATTAATATCGTTTCCTCTGGTTCAACAGTCAGGTTAACGCCCTTCAGTACCTGTCTTTGACCGTCATAGGTTTTCCAAAGGTCCTTTATTTTGACGGTAAATGCATGCATCCGCCTCTACGATACGTAATCATAATATATATAGATATTGATTTTCCCGATATAATTGTGGTTACTGGGGATATTTCAAGGTTTATTTGTGATGAATAACTAAAATATATTAACGAAATGGAATTCCATATAGGAGCGACAATACTATATGTGCAATTGTCTATTGAGGCATCGTATATACAAAAAAGTAGATATGAACATATAGTTATCATGTAGAATATTGGCGTTAGAGGGTGTAGGAATTGCGTAATATCCTCGCGAAGATGGTCCTTAAAATAAACAAAAGAATATTTGCGACGATTATAGGTATAGCACTATGTGTAATGTACATAGTAGGAACAATGTCTATGGTTACAGGATTGCATGAAGGCACTAAAGACACGGCAGCTTTGTTTGATAAGGGATTTCTTATCGTATACGATGGCTACACTTTAAGCGAAAGTGAGTTAGATTCTGATATTATCGAGGATATTCCGGGTAGATATGCAGCCTGTTTATTGGTGGTGGGCAATGTTACAGGTATAGAAACACGGGTGTTGGCATTAGAGGATCCAACCAGTATTTTCGATTTTGGAAGTAAGATTCTACGAGATAAAGTATTACCTGGTAGCGGATTTGAGATCAAAAATGTCCCATTCCTGAATATTACAACTGCATTTACACAATCACCAATAATATTGAATGTTTCCAATGATTACGATCCATACACCTCAGCATTCTTTCCAGACAACTGGATCTTGGCCTCAGAAGATACCATCAGAATCCTGAATCCTACACTTGAAGATAAATATTCATTTATTGTCATTCCAAAGGATAACCCTGAGGCATTAGAATATTTAAAGGAGAATGGTTATACAGCGGTACAATCAGTTGGGATCGTGGACTTTTTCGAATTGGGTTTTTCTCAAATAGAGGGCAATCTATGGGGAGTTGTAATCTCCTCCACTGTGATAATTATCATACTTATTTATAACATCATGAGAATAGAGACCCAGTATCGTGTGCCAGACATAAAAATAATCAAATATCTCGGCGCTTCTCCAAAAACCGTTATCTATGTATTTCTATTCCAGGCGGTATTTATATGTGGGGTAGGGGCGGTTTTGGGACTTGCATTGGGAATAGTAGCAGCAAATGCAATAGTGGCATTGAGCCAATTGCTTGGCTTTTCCTCTGTTTTGGTACCACAGGTTACACTTTATATCGTCAGTTTACCCTTGGCAATTGGTATTTTTGCGGGTTTAATAGGTGGTATCCTTCCGGCATATAAAGCATCCAAAACAACGATCAGGACATCAAGAGAGGTGCTTTAATTGCTTATACATAAGAAGAATATAATCGGGATGATCCTCTGTATAATGCTTTTCAGCGCATCAGTTCCGATTCTCATGGGTATAAAATCCAGCCCCAACTCAATATTCAAGGGTGAGAATGTTGTGACAATTTCACAGGTAAATACTACCACTCCTGTCCTTACCAGTTTAGCCTTCGAGCTCGAGGATGAAGGTATTGTGGATGTAGCCAGTCCCGAGATTTACGCATTCTCCTATGTAATCAACAGAAAGAATGGTGGGCATGAGCCAGTAATCGTTAGAGGAGTGGAGCCAGAGAAGTTTTTATCAATAGAAAATGCCCACGTCGTAGAAGGTGACTACGAGAATAATTTCATGCTTATCGGTGACGAATTATCTGAAAGATTGGGAATACAAATCGGACATGGAGTAACAATAACAGGGTCCACAACGCCTGCAATACTAGAGTTGACAGTCTCCGGTATATTCTCAAGTAAAACGTCCTCAGATAATCAAATATTGATATCACTCAACTATGCAAGAAAACTGATGAGTATAGGTGAATATGATGTCCTCATGATACGAATAAAAACTGATGATGAAAATCGACTTATTGACTACTTGACAGAGAATGATTACAATGTTATCGTCACTAAAAAAGACGGTACACCTGTTCCAGTAAATCACGAGGAAACTTATGAAGAAAGAATTGCCAGGGAATTGGGGGCCAAATATTCAGATCCAGAGAAATTCAGCGAGTCAAATCAAAGTTTTGTGAGCACTTTTGTTCAAAGAGGCGTAGGCACCATTAACATAGTAGTTCTTGGCTTTATAGCATTAAATGCAATACTTACATTTATTGGAATAACAGCCATACTAGCAAGGGCCGTATTTGAAAGAAGGAAGGATATCGGGATCTTAGCGGCAATTGGCGCTGATAAGAAA
This sequence comes from Thermoplasmata archaeon, assembly GCA_020348445.1. Lineage (GTDB taxonomy): Archaea > Thermoplasmatota > Thermoplasmata. The sequence continues at coordinate 814,163 of CP070751.1, read as the reverse complement.
ACGATTTACATTTTACTACTAAAAGAACTGCTTGTAATTTCAATAATCGCCTCGGGAATTGGTGTTGTAATAGGATTCATTTCAGCCGAGATTGTAAATAATATGGGTCTCATCGTGGCTTTTGGTGTAACGATACAACCCACAATAGAGCTTTTTCTTTTCATAATTACGTTCTTTATAGCGATAATAATAGGGTGCACATCCGGCCTTTTTGTAAGTTCGATAATACTGACAGAGAGGCCCAGCAAGTTAATGCGGGAGATCGAAGACAAGGAGGAAGTTGCCGAAGCAGAGACTTTGGCAGAGGCAATAGGTGTTTGAGACATGAGACTGAATCGGCATTTTCTCGCAATATCCGCACTTTTTATCATCGGCTTGGCAGTGAGGTTTGTACCTTTACTTTATTCGAGTCTTCCATTCAATATAGATGGTTTTCCTCTTATCAGAATATCTGAGGATATAATAGATTCAGGCCATTGGTCGAATTCCTATTCTGATGATACTTCTGATTTTATAAAATACAATGCCAAAATGCCAGTGATATCCTTACTTATTTCTGAATTTGCATTGATTTTTGGCAGGACACCAATTGAAGTAACTCAATATGTGATTCCGTTCATATCGTCCATTGCCATCGTGATATTGTACCTCATCGCTTATAGGATCACGGGAAACGAGCTGGTTTCATTTTTTGCAGGGCTTGCCCTGGCCTTAAATGGTTTCTACGTATATCTTGGCGCGGCTGTCATGAAGGAAACCGTAGCCATAGTCCTCTTAATACTGGGTGTTTATCTATTTTATGGTCGTGACGATCCCAAAAAAAGGGCCTTAGCCGCTGTTATCTTTATAATTTTGGCCCTGACACATCATCTCACTATCTGGATTTCTTTTGTCATGATTTCCCTTCTAGTGTTCACAATTCATGGATTGCATTGGTATCAAGGAGCCTTTCAATTCAAACGTTTTATATTGGATGTGCTAACAGGTCCTTTCATATTCATATTCGCGGTTCTCTACTATGAATTAATAGATTTGACATTTTACAAGAAGGTATCAAGCTTAAATGATATCGCATTATTCGCCTCTGTTTTTATACTCGGAATTATATTGTGTATCTCTTTTTCCGTACCAAAGAAAAGAAAAAAAAAGAGCAAAATTTTGTTCAACAAACCATTGATATTTTTAATTGCCGGGATCGCTTTATTGTTGGCAAATCATAATGAAACGATTTTTATAGGCACGATACGGACCACAACATCGCTTTTGGTATATCTTATTCCATACCTGATTTTATGTTTATTGGGTTTTATGGGATTAAACATTATAGCCACAAGAAAAACAGAGCATAAACCCTTTATAGTCTCCATAACCCTTGCTCCATTTCTTGTGATAACCTTTGCAATGCTGAAAGGATTTGATGCCTTTACATTTATACTGGTTTACAGAAGCTATGATTACATCGATTTCGGTCTAGCTATTTGTGCGGGTATAGGGGCAGGGTACCTGATCAACAAGTCGGTAAAGAGGCTAACAGGTGGAGGTAACATTGAAAAACACCAGCTTAAACTTAAAGTAACATTTTCAGTTGCCTTTTTAGCATTATGTCTCAGCACTGTACCTTTGGCGTACAACGGTCAGGAATTCTATGGGGTTCAAGACGCCACCTATGAACACGAGTTTGAGGCCATGAAATGGATAAGTCAAAACGGTGCAGACCATCATATAAGCACAGATGAGAGATTGAATGACATCATGGGTCCATATTTTGATTTAGACACCGATAAAACCTTGCCCTGGCTACTGAAGTACAGCAGACCTCTTGAAAATGGCACGTTGCTATTTGTGGAAGACAAGTGGACTGGCGCAGGAGCCCAGATGTCGCCCATGGAGCCCGTAAAAATATCAGAAAATGTCTTCGAAACAACCTTAAAAGAGAAAGATGTTGTCTACTCAACAGGGGGAGACGGCTCAGATATTTACATTATTTATGTTTGATAATTGAATTGTGATTATATTACTGGGATCAAGTGGTATAAATGGCTATAAAAAGGGGGGACAAATTAAGGGAAGAGATATCCCTTCTTGAAGATTCTATCTTATACTCCGAGAGCAAGGGGGTAAAAGATTTAGATGAAGCAAAGAAACTGCTTGCGAGGGTTAAAAGACTATTCGAACAGGGCACATGGAGCGCAGCAGAAAGGGAATTATCCCGATCTGAAAATGTTAAAAATTCCCTTTGGTATTTGGAATTTATAAAGAAGAGGGAAGAGGAAGGTACCAAGACCCAAGAAATATCAGGGGAGCCCAGAAGATTTAAGGGCGATGGTCTGTGCGGCAAGTACGGCCATCTCATGGTAAAGGTTCGGCTATCCAATGTGAGGTGGTACTACCAGTGCAGGCTCTGTAAAAAGAGAGGAAAATCCCAATCTATCTATGAAAAGAGGTAATCCTTGCCATCAAAAAGCATATACCATAAAATAAATATTAGCCAAACATGAAACTGGTATTCCTTGGTTCTGGTGGGAGTTGGCCATCGAAAGAGAGAAATCTCTCTTCTGTTGCGTTGAAGATGAACGGCGAGATAATTCTCTTCGACTGTGCAGAGGGCACACAGCGACAATTGATCGTATCCAGCCTGAATTTCATGCATGTTGACAAGATACTCATATCCCACTTTCATGGCGATCATTTTCTAGGACTACCTGGACTTATTCAGAGCATGTATCTAAATGATAGGACCCGGGACTTGAACATTTATGGTCCTTCGGGCACGACACACATAGTAAAAGGGATTCTATCCTTGGGATACTTCAATCCCACCTTCAAAATATCGACTCATGATCTGAATGATAGCGATCAGGTAACACTGGATAAATATGACATACAAGTTAGAGTCACAGACCATGACATCCCAGGACTTGCATTTTGTGTGAAGGAGCATCAACGCAAAGGCAAGTTTCATCCTGAAAAGGCAATAACCCTAGGTGTACCAGAGGGGCCTCAATTTAGAGAGCTCCAAAATGATCAGACTGTACAAGTGGGGGATAGAATAATTAAACCCGAGGATGTAATGGGCCCACCTCGAAAGGGAAGGAAGATCGTATACTCTGGTGATACTAGACCGAGCTCTGCTGTAATCGAGCTTGCTAGGAATTGTGATGTATTAATTCATGATGCTACTTTGAGCAAGGATTTAGATGAGAAGGCTCATAAATATGGCCATTCCACGGCAGCACAAGCTGCAACTGTCGCATCCCAATCGAATGCAAAGGTGCTCTTTTTAACCCATATCAGTCCTAGATATGAAGACGGCCTAATACTTGAAAACGAGGCCAGAAGAATTTTTAAATACTCCTTTGTTGCTGCGGACTTTTTAGAATACGAGATAGAGCTACCATAAGGCCAGTGAATAAAATCCTGTAAAATTTAAAATTATGACCCAAAAACTTTATTGATACAAGGCTATATTACCTTCTTGGGTTTCATAATAGAAAAATATAATAGGTTGCTTTAATCTACATTACCCATAAATGGTATCAAAATCGGAAGCATCCCTATAGCTGATGCCCTATCTGTATGAAAAAAAGAGGTGCAGGTTTTGCCTGAGGACGAGACAAAAAAGAGCGCGCTTTGTCCCATATGCGATTCTCCTGTGGACAGCGATGCAAAAAAATGTCCCGAATGTAAGGCAGATTTAACTGTTTTTGGGGTTAAAACTGGTGATGAGGATATTCAAGATGTAGATATACCTGAATATGAGGAATCGTTGGAGAAGTTGCTGGGAAAAATAGGAGAGAAGGACGAAAAAAAAGAACATGAACTTTTCGAGGAGATCATGGCTGCCGTGGATAAAACGGGTTCATCACCAGAGGGAGAAGTGCAAGAGACAACAGGATCAGAAGCAGTGGAAGAAGGCGGGGAGGCTCCTGCGACAGGAACCGTGATGTTTGAATGTCCTTTATGCAACACCCTTGTCAGTGAGGATGCGAAATCCTGCACAGGTTGCGGAGCAATTTTCGCTGGGGAGGAAGAGGGGGAAGCCGCTTCAGAGGCCCAAGAGGAGGCAGGGGTGGAGCAGGCTGAAGGTGTAGATGATAGAGCAGCACCAACGCCAGAAGGGGAGGTGGCTTACGCACAGGAGACCACACCTGTAGAAGAAACACCATCAATGGGGTCCCAGGCAGGGGTAGGACAGGAAGCTTATGTGGAAGAAGCTCCAACAAAAGCGACGGTTGAACCAGCACGACCATCAGTTATCGAGGAAAGGGAAGAAGAGGCTCCCGCATTAAAGGAAAAGAAAAGGTTCAAACTGGGTATAAAAAGGAAAAAAGAAAGAATAATGGAAAGGGAAGAAGCGCAACCAGCTCAGGCCGCTTTAGAGAAACCTACTGCCGCGCCAGCCAGGGACGATAGATCCCTGCATAGAGAATTAACAACTTGTGTTTCAGAGGTAAAACCCCTTCTGGCTACCGCAAGACAATTTGAGATAAATGTATTTGAGGGGAGAAAACTGATAGATCAGGCCATTACCGCGGGCAAGAAAAGAGATTTTAAGAGGGCTATCACACTGGTTAAGGAGAGCAAAAAGACCATAGAGAAGGTGATTAACCAGCATGTTCTAGATTCGGTGCAAACCACCCAAGTGAAAATCAATGCTCTAAATAAAGCGGGTGGAGACGTGAGACAGCTTGAAGATATGGTGGTCAAGGTGGAATCACTGGTTAAAGAGGGTTCATTCGTCGAAGCAGTTCAGCTTGCTAGAAGTGCCGCAGAAGAAACTGAAAAATCTGTAACAAAATTAAAATCCGCAATTAAAAAGAAGGAGCAGACTGAGAAAGGGAAGGATGTTGCTGAAAAACTGAAAGCCCTAATCGAGCTGATCAAGAGCGGAGAACAGGTTAGAGTCAATGTCAAGGGAGCCAAAGCGCTTTTGACGCAGGCAAGGGTCGCCATAAAAAAGAACGAGCTGAACAGAGCCGAAGAATTGCTCTCAGATGCCAAAGAGGACTTCCTAAGGGAATTACCAAAGCAGCTGGCCGATATTATATCCAATTCTAAACCTGTGCTTTACAAGGCGAAAATGCAGGGAGTGGACATCAGGCCGAGCATCAAACTCCTCAAGGAGGCCAGTACCGCCTTGAAACTCAATAATTATCTCGATGCCCTTGATGCGATAAAACAGTATCAATCTGAGATGGCCCAATACATGTGATGAATGTGTTTTAGACGTTTTTGGATTCTAGTCAAAGGTGATCTTTTCCATCTCTCTCTCTAGGATCTTTAATTCCTGCTCTTTTAGGGTGTGTGGGCCCACAGCCACCAATAGGATACTTTTGCTATCCGATACATCATCAATGATTCTCCTGATAAATCTCAGCACTGCGTCAAAACTGTTGTTGCTCACAAGATATTCTATACCATCGAGAATTACGCACGCCTGCTCTTCTTTCTTCAGGAAATCACCTATTTCATAGATGATTCTTTCGAGGATGGGTGGGATAGTTGGACCTGTGGTGCTTTCCTTGTCGGTGAGCCATATTATGGTGGCGTCCTTAAGATCCCTAAGTATCTTCAAATGCTTGGGATTGGTCCTTGTAATGCAGAAACCTATGTATCCTCTATTCAAGGTATCCTTAAACAGCCCCAGGCTTCTTCTTAGCTTCTCCTCTTCTATTATATAGCAGTGCCCGCTTTGAGGCTCCATGCCCTTTGGCTTTTCCTCCTTTTCTTCTTTTTTAACGATACGGGTACTGCATTTCGGGCACTTTCCATCCGAATTTAACAGGTCGCCACAGACTGGACAGAGTTTTTTCTCCACCTCTCCTTTGATCTCGTCTTTTCTTTTTTGCAAAGCCTCGATTTCGGCCCTTATATTCGGTATCTGGCTGGGATCCTTCAATTTCTCCTTTAGGCCCGCAACCTCCTTCTCAAAGCCTGCCAAGGATAAGAAATCAAGTTCTGATTTCATTTCTTCCAGGGTAGATATTTCCTCTTCAAATTTTTCGAATGCGGCTTTAACTTCTGTTAGATCTGCGGACAATATCTTCTTAAGCTCGGATACATCGTATCCTTCTGTTTCCCAATCATTCAACTTCTCAGAAAGAATCTCTCTTTCCATGTTTTCCTCAGCTGCCTTTCCTCCCCAAAACAATCCGATTCTCCTTGTATCCTTTCTTTCTTCCTCGCCTTCTGTTCTTTCCTTTTTCTGCTTGCCGTACCTGTCAATTATGTCATCGATATCCATGCCCGAATGCACCTCGATGGATGCATTTTCTTCCTGGGAATCCTCCTTTACATCATTGATTGTATTCTCACCAGCATACACCTTTCTAACAAGTTTCTTTGCGTCCTTCTTACCCTTTTTTATGACCTCTCTAACACCAAGCTCTGGTTTTGAATCCTTGATGATCATATAGGAGGTTATGTTCTCTCCTCCCTTCTCCAGTTTAACCATGACATACCCGCTGAAGGTCTTCTTTCTCAAAAGGTCCATTACCATCTCAAGAGTGTTCTCTCCACCTTTCATGGCCTTTCCGATTTTGGTTCCTTCAGGAATGTCCAACATAATTACATTCCACCCCAAAAATCCATATCGCATTCATGAATTTAATGATTTTGGATTTGAATGTCGGGGTGGGATAATTATTGTGCATAAAAAAGTTTATGCATTCTCATTTAAAATTTCGTATCTCTTTATACCAGAATCCTCCTCCTCGGAAAGAAATCCTTCCCTGACCAGGAAATCGATATCGTTGTTTACTGCTTGCTGTGATTCCTTTAATGCTTCGGCTGTATCCTCTTGACTTGATTTGGGATGCTCCTTGATATAATCGAGAATGTTCTCTTGTGTCCTGCTCAATTTTATTTGGTGTTTATTTCTTCTTTTTGCCACTGCCACTGCACCCAAGACAGCTATTATTACTAAGACTACCGCTACTATGATTAGGGTTGGGTCCTGGGAGCTGGTTGTGCTTTTGGTAACTACTATATCCAACTTCTCTGCATTGCTGAAGATACCGCCTTCTCCAACTGCTTGTATAACTATGACTTTTTCAAGCTTTTTTACACCTTCAGGAAGCCCAGGTGCCTTGATTCTCAGATCGAATTGGACAGTCTCGCCATCCATCATGGTCCTGGCTGGGATTATGGAGGCATTTATAGTGACGTTCTGGTCGTCCAAAACCACGAGGTGGACGTTGGTCACGGTCTGAAGGTAGCATGTGACCTCAACTGTGATTATTTGTTCCTGACCCGGCTCAAATTTAAAGATATTGGTATCACCCGTGGACAGGACCAGAATGGACTGGACATTTTGCCCAAAGGTCAAGTTCCTGGATGCCGAGGCATTAGGGAATCCATTTGTCTGGACAACAACGAAGATTGTGTGGGTGCCATCCGCTGCCATATATGTGATTTTGGCTGGCTGGGAACCTTCGATAGGGACAGTTATATAGTCGCTACCCAGCAAGACTCCGTCTATGTCTGGGTCGCCTTCATAGAAGATCACGTTGACGGGAATCGATGTATTTCCTGTGTTGTGGACCATTGCATAAAGGGTAATCTGCTCATTATTTGCTGTGTTGAGTTTTGAGGATGTAATATCTGAAGACGAGATATTTAATGGACTTTGCTCTATATCTGGGATTATGATGACCTTGAAAGTTGTTTGAGCTGAGGCGTCAAATGTAAAGGCAGAGATCGTATAAGTTCCTGAAGGTGAGTCTGAGGGGAGTGTTAAGATAGTGTTCGCTAAACTGTTGTCAAATGATTCTGTTTTCTTTGTCAACCTCGTCATGTCAGGATACTGAACATCAAAAGTCACATCGGGGGCACTTCCATTTGCGTACTGCGCGGATATTGTTACTAAATCGCCAGGGTAGTAGGTATTTTTGTCTGTCCAAATTTCAAGAAATGGAGGTGCATAGTGCTTCAGTATTTCTTCTGGGCTTAGGGACGTGTTGTAGATGCGGACTTGGTCCAAGGTGCCGTTTAATTTCCTATTTGGAGATTCAGGTCTTCCAAGAACCCTTCCAATGGTCACAGGGTTTGATGACGTGTTTATATTGCCGTTTATCGAATGTGAACCGTCTAATTCCCCGTTTATGTATATCCTCATCTCTGTTCTATTGTATGTCAATGCAATATGGTACCATTCATTTGTTGTTAATTCTAATGTCCCAAAGTCGGCATTTGGGAAACCTAATGCCCAATCCCCATCTATATACAGATCGAAATATACTTTTTTATCGGGAGTAATTTGAAATGACCATATTTCTTCTTTCCAGGCAAGAGTTTGGTAATTATCGGCCCGAAATTCATGGATTTTCACCCATGCTTCATATGTTATCTCATTTGTAATATCCAAGCTATCTGAATGAGCCACCTCCACATAATCATCCACACCGTCGAAATATAGAGCCTTATCAATCTTCCCTTCTGTCCAACTCGCTCCATAGATCGTCCCGTGATTGTCGAATCCGCTACTATCGTAGGCTTGTGTTCCGGTATTCTCATCAAAAAGCAGTTCTAGAACTAGGTCATAGGAGTGATAGAGTTCCAGAACATCTTGTGCACTAAAGGCTCTAATAAATACATAGACCTCGTCTATTAGACCATTTGTAGATTCGGATCCAACTAGAACATCGTTTGTACCGATTAACACCCTGGCATTTCCTGAAAATAGACTTGATAGAGTTGTTGGATTTTGCTTATCCATTTCACCATCGATGTAAAATGTTACATTCTTATTTGCTTCGAATGTTATAGCAACATGATGCCAATCATTGTCCGAAAAAATGGTATTGCCATAATAATCGTATACCGAGCTACCATCATCTGAACAGGCCAATCTCAGGGTTTTTGTTGCACTGTCAACAAGAAAATCAAAAGTTAATTGACCGGTTTTATTTTTACTAATAATAAAGTGATTTGATCCATAATTGTTGTCACTTTTTATCCATGCACAAATGGTCAGGTCAGTAATTCCATCCAGTGAATCAATATCTCCAAAATCTATGTAATCATCCACTCCATCAAATTTTAGTCCGTATCCCAAAAAGCCATCTTCCCAGGCGGCCCCACTTATCGTCCCGTGATTTCCGTACCTGCTGTTGTCAAAGGCAGTAATTCCCCAGCCTTCGTCAAATGGGAGATTTAGTACATCATCAACATAACTTCTTTCCCCTTCTACCGTTCCCCCGATCCCGAACCAGAAAATTGCCGAGAGAGTCATCATGGATACGAACACAAATACTCCAGATGTCTTAACATACCTTTTTTGGTGTGAACATCTTTTCATTATTGTCATCCTCAGTTTCTTAATTTACCTTTAAGGCACCACTCTCAAGCCATTCATTTCTTCAGGAATGACCATTATACTCTATTTCCATACTAAAAAACAATATTGTCTTCATTAATTTAATGATTTTGGATTCGGGAGTCTGAGGGGATATTTACAGGGAATGTGTGAGATTATGTATTTTCATCCAAAATTTCGTATCTTTTTGTTCCCTTTATCTTTTCCTCTTTGAGGAAACCTTCCCTAACCAGGACATTTATGTTATAGCTGACAGTTTGTTGGGATTCCTTTAGTGCCTCGGCAATTTCTTTTTGGCTGGTCTTTGGGTGCTGTTCAATATAATCGAGGATGCTATCCTGGGTCTTGCTAAGTTTAATCCCGTCCTCCTCTGGCACCTCCACCCCTACTGGATAGAATCTTCTGTACCTCTTATCTCTTACTGAATTGATGAATCCTTCCTTTTCCAGCTTTCTCAAATGATATGCGAGATTCCCGTTCCCCAGTCTCAGGGTTTTTCTTATCTCATTAAAATGCGTTCCCGGTTTTGACTGGATATGACCGAACACCTGACCTCTTACGAAATTGTCCAGGGTTTTCTTGCCGTGGATCCTCGTGTAAAGGGGTACTGCAAAAGTCAATAACAGCAGGTATTTCCAATTCTCGTTTCTTCTTGATGCGGCAGCCGCGGCCCCGATTGTGGCCAAGGACCCGGTAGCCACTGCCCCCACGACAAAGAACGGATCAAATAGGCTTATTGCACTTTTGCTCACCACTATGTCCAGCTCCTCTGCATTGCTGAATATTCCGTTGTCTCCAACTGCCTGGATAAGTATGTCTTTTTCGAGTTTTTCTACACCTTTCGGAAGCTTAGGCGCCTTTATTCTCAGATAGAATTTGATGGTCTCGCCGCCAGTCATGTTCATTAGTGGTGTTATAGTCGTGTCAATTGTCAGGTTTTGATGGTCCAGGACCACAAGACGAACATTGTATACAGTTTGCCTGTAGCATGTGACCTCAACAGATATCGTGCGCTCTTGACCTGGTTCGAACCTATAGATGTTGATATCCCCTGTGGAAAGCACAAGAACAGACTGGATATTTTCCCCAACTTCCACTGATAAATGATCAGTTATTTTCTCACCAGTTTCAATGTCTTCTACTTCTGCGTATATAATATGACTTCCGGCAGTTGTTACCCAATCTCGAGAAACTGTAATTTGACCACCTGACGGAGCTGTAACAGTATGATCGCTACCGATCTGAGTCCCTCCACTGGACGGATCACCGTCGTAAATTTTCACAATTACACTGCAATCGTCATCTCCTGAGTTTTGAACCTCGACATAAATAGTAACGGTCTCTCCATTGGAGGGCCCATATTTTGACAATGTTATACTGGAGATTGTAATATCAGATTCAGGGGCCGCCCATCTGGTGGGATCCAGAGGATAATAATCTTCAGAGTCATTGTGGCCGTCATTGTCATCATCCGAATCTGCATTGTTCCCGATTCCATCTCCATCTGTATCCTGCCATTCTGTCGGATCCAGGGGGAATAAGTCGAGGTCATCGGTGTAACCGTCACCATCGTCATCTAAATCGGCGTTGTTTCCGACTCCATCGGAATCAGTGTCCATCCATTCAGAGGGATCTAGTGGGAATAGGTCATTCTCATCTGTATAGCTATCATTGTCATCGTCCAAATCAGCGTTGTTCCCGATTCCATCTCCATCCGTGTCAAGCCATTCCGTGGGATCTAGCGGGAATATATCCACATCATCATTGTGACCATCATTGTCATCGTCTGTATCTTCGGAGTCTGGGGTTCCATCGCCATCGGTGTCTAATTCCTCACTTGTGATGGTTACTATTAGAACATCTGACCAGTCAGATTCTTCTCCAAATTCATCCATTGCCTTAACTTTAATATTATAGATATCAGGAGTAGGCCAACTATGTGAGCGGTTATCTTCAGTTCCCGAATCCACTAGACTGGACCACTCATCAACAGTTCCATCCCCATCCCAATCCCAACCGTATTTAATTTGATCGCCGTCTGGGTCGGTTGAAGATGTTGAAAATGAATATGGAGCACTGGTTTCGCCAGAGGTTGGACCTGAAGGTGTCAAAGGAGGGTTTGGTGGTTGAGAAGGTATTTTACCTAATGCATACAGTTTTCCGTCCCAAGAGCCGATATAAACCGTACCATCAGTATCAATTGATGGTGATGATATCACATATTTACCAGTCATGAAGCTCCATTTCTCACTACCATTCGGATATATTGCATACATCTTTTTATCGCAAGATCCTATATAAATTGTACCGTCCGAACCTATTGCAGGCGACGACTCTTCAATATTTGCCCCAGTCGTAAAGCTCCATTTTTCTGTGCCATTTGGATAAATGGCGTACATGTTATCGTCATAAGAACCTACATAAATCGTCCCATCAGGACCAATTGCTGGAGATGAATCAACCCAATCACCAGTCATAAAGCTCCATTTTTCAGTTCCATTCGGATTTATTGCATACAGCTTATGGTCGTGAGAGCCGACATAAATCGTCCCATCGGAGTCGATTGCGGGTGACGACTTTCCAATATTTGCTCCAGTTATAAAACTCCATTTCTTTGTGCCATTTGGATAAACAGCGTACACTATATCGTCATACGAGCCAATATAAATGGTCCCATCGGAGTTGATTGCAGGTGACGATGTCACCATACCTCCGGTTAAGAATTTCCATTTCTCGGTACCATTTGGATTAATCGCATACATATAACCATCTTCAGAGCCTATGTAGATTGTACCATCAGAACCAATGGCTGGTGATGAGACTACATCTTGGTTACCCGCGATGAAACTCCATTTCTCTGTCCCATTTGGATTGATTGAATACAGATATCCTCCGATTGTGCCAAATGAGCCTACATAAATCGTACCGTCGGAACCAATAGCGGGCGATGAGTACACCCAATCTCCTGTGTCGAAGCTCCATTTTTCAATGCCATTTGGGTAGATCGCATACAGATAACCTTCAACACCCATTGTATTAGCACCGCCTACATAAATCGTTCCGTCAGAACCTATTGCGGGTGACGACTCAATTGACCTGACGGTGGAAAAGCTCCATTTCAACTCCCCAGTATTCCCACTCGTATCATAAGGGCTAAGCCCTGTATGCCTGACATTTCCCCGGAACATCGGCCATGGGGCGCCTTCTTGGAGGCCGGATCCATCCTCGGATACAAAGGAGGTTAAAAAAGGTTCATATATGATTTTTTGATTATTAAAATCGTCATAATAATCGTAAATACTCTGGTTTATTAGATCGGTATCTGTAGTCCCCCACCAGTTATAGGTAAAATCTATCTCATCATAATAATCTTGCTCAACATTCACGACATCATAAAGAGTGTTATTGTAAATATTATTATTACGGAAGGAAATATTTGTATCGCCATCAAATGCTAGATTTTGAATTCTAATCCCCCCAAAATCTCCATTAGAAGTTATTGTATTATACTCAACATTTATTTTTGTTGTCGAATCTACTACATCATACAAGCTAAACCCAAGACCTCTAATAGAATTGAAAGCAATATAATTGTGAGTAATTTTTATAGTATCAACAGTAGAAGGGCATCGATAAGAAAAATAAATACCTGAATTATAATTATACGAAATATAATTGTGTGTAATTGAAATTTTTGAAGCAGAAAGAGTAGAGGCCATATCTACGAATATCCCCCAATCAGAATATTCAATCTCACAATAATTTAAAGAGGAATTATTATCAGCATTATCCGTAAATCGAATTCGATCCCAATCACCAGGCGCAGGTGTTGTATTATTTGATGTAAATGTGATCATATTATCTTTATTCCCTTCGGCGACTAGTCTCCCTTCAATTTGGAAATAAAAAAAACCATCAAACCTTACTACTATACCAGGTTCAATAAACAGAGTTATATTTTGTTCTACTAAAATATTCCCTGTAACGATATATGGACTATCATCCGCCGTCCAAGTAGTATTCTCAGTTATCAATCCACTCACATAAGTCGGCCCCGGCGCCTTAACTTCGTCCGGAATTATCGTCAATATCCCAACTAATCCACCAATCACAAACAGGCTCACAATCCCAACTGCGATGGCCTTCTGCGTCATTTCCATCACCCTTCTTTCAAATACGATATTTGCAGCAGTTACTCTATGCCATCTATATTATATATATTAAGAGGTAACCCGTTTTGTATACTATTTAAATGTTGAGGTAAATGATTTTGTAAATAAAAAAAATCCTATCGCTCAATTATCTCCATATTCCTCTCCAAAAGCGCCATTTCCTTTTTTTCCAATGTCCGCTCGTCGAGGGTGATGATGAACCTGGTATCCTTCTGCATGACAACCTCGATAATGTGGTTTATCATCCTCAAGACATTGGGGAAATCGTTCTGGGTGATGAGAAGCTCGACACCATCAATGAGTATCACGGTGTCACTACCCTCTTCCATGAACCTGATTATGATGTCACTTAATATCCCGAGATTCGTGGGCTGAAGATTGCCTTCCCCTTCAAAACTGGTGAGCCAGTAGGTTTTTAAAGTCCCCTTTCCCTGTTTAAATGGCAGGTTCTTGGGATGCTGCCTCGAAAGACACAGGCCATTTGAGCCGTGCCTAACCATATCACCGAATATCTTGAAGCCGAGCTCAGGCTTTTTCTCCTTGACCAGGTAACCATAACCAGGTTTCAGATCATATATCGGCCTTTTAAAGGGGCATTTCAGAAGGAGGGCATCATAGATTTCGCAAACCTCGAACTCCTCACAATCATTACACATGTCTTTCTTTTTTTCCCTCATGCATAAAATGAGCTTCTTGCTCTCTTCGAATGGTTCACCAACCACCACAGCGCACATGTCCTTTCTTCTTGAGTTCTCAAGGTAACAGCCAGAGCATTTTTCTGCCAAAAAAGATTCGCATCTAGCACAAGAGAGGCCGCACGGTGCTCTATCTGTGATCACCTTGTCGTTTTTGCCTGTGGTCATTTTGGCCACCAATAGATATGCTGAGTTTCTAAGATATTGAATCGTGGTTTTTATATTTATTCCTATGGTAGTGAATCTCGCCTAAAATCAAGAAAAGGATTTTATATAAACAACTCTATTTCCCTTGCGTAACTCAAATGGGATGCTTTGGAGGTAAAGGCGTGGGTTTTGTCGATAGAATCAGGAAGCTATCATTTGGAAAGTGGCTAAAAAAGGTCTTTGGTAAGAACCATATCAGAATCGGGATTTACGGCCCGCCCAATGCGGGCAAGACCACGCTGGCCAACCGCATTGTCAGAGATTGGACAGGCGAGGTCATGGGCGCAGTTTCAGAGATTCCTCATGAAACCAGAAAGGCAAGGGTGAGCTCAGATATAGTTATCAAGGCCGACGGCTCGGCCCTGACTTTGGATGTGGTGGACACACCAGGTATCGCCACCAAGATAGATTTTCATGAGTTCGTAGAAAAATATGGAATGACAGTTGAGGAGGGAAGAAGAAGGGCAAAGGAGGCCACAGGTGGTGTAATAGAGGCAATAAAATGGCTGGATGATGTGGATGGTGTCCTCCTTGTTATGGATTCAGCAATTGATCCATTCAACCAGATTAACATCACGATTCTCGGTAATTTGGAGGCACGAAAGCTGCCTGTTTTAATAGCTGCCAACAAGATAGACCGCAAGGACTCATCTCCAGCAACCATCAAAAACGCGTTCCCACAGCATCCGGTGATCCCGATAAGTGCGTTAGATGGCCACAATATCGAGAAATTGTACAAGAGAATGGTTAAACATTTTAGGTGAGGTAATGGCTGGCATCAATATCAATCTCATATCCATCGAAAGGCTCACCAACCTGAGCAGCAGGGACAAGATAAGGTTCATCTTGCACGAGGTCAAAAAGGGCAATGTATTGGTCCTGGAACAGGGATTGACTGCTGAAGAGGAGGCAGAGCTTATCAAAACAACCATGTCCAATATCGACCAGGACACGTTCATTGGAATAGAGATGCAGAGCTACTCTCAAGAGGATGTAAGAAAGGGGAGCTGGCTTTCCAAGCTGCTGCGAAGAAAACAGCCCCCGAGAATGAGTGTCATAGGGCCTGCTGCCCTTCTCAAAACTGTGCATAAAGACGGCAATATGATCCAGGCCATGATTCTAACAAAAGAGACAATTGTAGGAGAAAAGGCCAAAGGTCAAAAGAGGGAAATTCCGCCACCACCAAAAAGTGTAAGCAACACAAATTCAGGACAAGCTGCGGTGCAACCAAAGGATCAACAATCCACAGGCACAAATGCTGAATCACCAGAATCCAAAACAGATGAAACACCTTCAAAAGAAGAAGAAAATAAAGAGGGTAAATAATGCCACATCAATGCCTAAAATGCGGCTCGGTTTTTGCAGATGGCTCCCCAGAGATTCTCAGGGGTTGTCCAGAATGCCAAGGCACCAGATTCTTCTATACTGAAAAACGGATGTCAGACGAGGAAAGAGACAAGCTGAAAGAGCAGGCCAACAAGGATATCAAGCATCTCATCCAGGAGATGCTCACCAGTGAGGACATTCACGTTGATATCAAGGAAGGGCTCTCGAAAAAGGAGGAGTGGGTCCAATTCATTGTATTGGATGATGAAGAGAGCGGAGTAAAAAAGAAGAAGGTAGAGGTCTCAGGGTCTGTTAAGGTTGGAGATGATATGGTAAAGAGCGTCGAGGACCTGTTCTTCCCGGCTGAAGGAAAAACCAAGAAATTCAAGTTCAAGACAAAAGCCGAGGCCAAAAAATCCCCAGAAAAAGCCGTGAAACCTAAAAAATCCCCTGTAAAAGAGGAGGCAAAAAAGGAGGAAAGAGTGGCGGTCATCTCAGTGGATGAGGAAGGAGTTTTTGAAATCGATGTGAAGAAGCTCTTGGAAAAAAGCCCCATCATAGTCCAAAAAGACGGCTCTTATATGGTCCATTTACCGTCGGTATTTAAAAGAAGCAAGAAAAAAGGAAGTGCAGCATAGGGACATTTTAAGAACAAGACTTAAATATTTCATAGGCATATTTTGTGCGCCATGGCCGGGGTGGGGTAGCCTGGTATCCTATGGGACTGTGGCGGCCCTTTGAAAAAGCGCCGGCGGAAACCGGTGCCGTAAACGGCACTTGCGTTGCTTCGCAACGCCAGGTTTCCTCGCATCCTTCGGATGCTCAGCCTTTGAAATTATGTTATTGCATAAGGTCGCAGACATCCCTCGACCCGAGTTCAAATCTCGGTCCCGGCCCTCTTAGATTTATTTTTAATTTAATTCGAGGCCCGGGACCTTAATGTTCGAGTTATAATTGTAAGTCAATTTTGTCTTAAGCTCGAACACGCAAAAAGGCTCTGTGTCCAAGTTATACTTATTATATAATTATATCTTAAGCTTGGACACATCTCGGTTCCTGCCCCATTTGTTTTTATAAATTTTTATGCCCACCATCCAAAACCCCCTCCACCCACCCTAAAAAACTTAGAGATAATGAGGCTCACCGCCTAAAACCCCCTCCGCCCACCCAATAATCATTAATTTAGAGGGAAAATGAAGGGAAATCAGGAAATTGCCCTAACAAAAAGTTTTACATATAAAGGGATATTCAGGCTGTGGTGCTTTCTATGAAACGAGACCTGATTTCAGTAATGGATGTTAAGGGTGATATAGATGAGATTCTCAGGATGGCTTCAGATATAAAGTTACGAATGGAAAAAGGAGAAGCTCACATACCATTGAAAAATAAGACACTGGGGATGATATTTGAAAAACCCAGCACCCGCACCAGGGTGAGCTTCGAGGTTGGCATGGTGCAGCTAGGAGGACATGCACTCTATCTGAGCCCAAAGGATTTACAGATTGGAAGGGGGGAAACCATCGCCGATACCGCGAAAGTCCTCTCAAGATATGTTGACATAATAATGTACAGGGCCTTTAAACATGAATTTATGGTAGAGCTCGCAAAAAACGCCTCAGTTCCAGTGATAAACGGCCTCGATGATTTGGAGCATCCGTGTCAAATACTGGCTGATCTCCTCACAATAAAAGAACACAAAGGGGATTTTGTAGGATTGAATATCGCCTATGTAGGTGACGGTAATAATGTATGCAATTCCCTACTTCTAGGCTCAGCATTGGTGGGTATGAACATGAATGTGGGTTGCCCATCTGGTTACATGCCAAACCAGAGCATATTTGAAGAAGCTTCTAAAATAGCATTAGAAAAAGGATCCCATCTCCATATTGCCTCAAATCCCTCTGAAGCGGTTAGAAACGCTGACATCGTATACACGGATGTATGGGTATCAATGGGTGATGAGGATGAGATAAAGAAGCGTTTAAATATCTTCGCCCCCTATCAAGTCAATTCTCAGTTGGTTTCGCAAGCAAAGCCAGATTGCATCATCATGCATTGTCTTCCTGCCCATCGGGGGCAGGAGATTACAGACGAGATCATGGATGGTGATCGTTCTGTCGTGTTCGATCAGGCGGAAAACCGCCTTCATGCCCAGAAAGCAATATTATTGAGACTATTGGGGGAAAGCTAGACGTGAGTTCTGATAACAACGAATCACCAGAACTGGAATCCCAAGAGGATTCAGATAATGAAAACATGGGCTCGAAAGAAGATGAAGAATCATCCACTGAAGACGAAGGTAAGGGAGCATCAGAAGAAAATGGATTTTTTAATAAGATTATGGCCCCCATAGATAGGAGATATCCAAAAATAGGTAAGTTGCTGCGGGATATACGGATTCAGGCCTTTTTATTATTTTTAATTTTATTGATATTCTATATTAACCTTGTTGTATGGGATTTCTATTTCACATCTGATACAGTTGAGTACGGTTTAATGTTAAAGAATTATTTTGAAGGAAACGAGGTGAGCAATCGTGACATCTTTCGTCCAGCTCATCCCTTAACAACACCTCTGGCCATTGTATTCACATATCCCATGTTACCTCTGATAGGCAAGGATTATTTGCTCAGCTTTGCAATATTGAACTCAATATTGGGTTCCTTAACAATAGCAGTGTTCTTTCTTATCTGCAATAAATTTGTTGGGAATAGAAAGTATTCTTTAATATGTTCCCTTGGACTGGCGTTCTCCTTTGCTTTTTGGGAAAACTGTGAAATGGCAGAAGACAAGCACCTTGGATTTTTAATGATGACTTTATACTTGTTATTTCTCTTTGCGTACGTTGGAGAAATGAAGTCTATTAAATGGTTTGAAGCTTTAAAACCATGGCAAAAAGGACTTGTAACCGGTATCTTTATGGGCTTAACCCTGGCAGCACATATTTTTTTCGCTCTTTTGTTTATCGCTTCCTTGTTCATAATCTGGAGATATGAAGGTCTAAAATTTCTTAAAAGTATAAAATTTATCTTCTATTTATTAGGTACGATCATAATTTGTGTGATAGTTTTTGGGAGTGTAGCATATATATTAAAAGTAGAGAGTTTAGAAGAGTTTATAGGTTTATTTACATACGTTCACAGGCCTGATAGTGAATATTTCAGTCTTTCAGATCCAGAAAATTTTTCGGTCATTATTCAAATCCGGGAGATGGCAGGTGGTGTTTTCACAACTCTTCTTATGTTCATATCAAGCGACCCTATTTATTATGGGACTACATTATTTTTAGGTGCAATAGTATTTCTGATCATGGCGTTCATATTGATCTCTGCAAGAGGTAACAAAATAGTGCGTTCTGTTTATATCATGATGGTCCCTTTTTTTCTCCAAGGATTTTTCTATGGTGGTGGTGATAGAAATGCATGGGTTTATCTTTTAACACCGGTTTGGTTGTCCATTTGCATAGGTCTCAGTTTAATAAACACAGAAGAAATAAAATTGTTGTTTCTAAAACAAAACATCCCTAAAAAAATGAAAAGATATATCATCCCAATGACGGGGGTTATTGTAGTAATTTTGCTTGTAAACAATGGTATTGTTTTTTATGATGCCCATGTTAATAAAGATCTAAGGATAGATTATATACATGATACAACAAAAAATATTGATGTAAAAAACTCCATAATGCTAACAGATGAGCCAATGAAGTTCTTTTACGGCTATTATTCTGATATTGAGACGATAAAGATCATTGATGTAATACGTGACCCAAACGTTTCAGATTATATAAACAGTTCATTTGAAAACGGGATTTCTATTTATATCCTGGAGTTTTGGTTTAGGGATTCATATGTCAAAGTGGGAACTCCAAAATATGCACAGACACACGATACAAGATTGCAAAGTCATCATGAGAATATTGCTAGATTTAATGCAATGTACAACTATCGAACCGTATATTATGATGAATTCAGTGATATTTATCAAATTACAGAATTGAACCAGACTAGATAATGGTGTTGATGGAGATTGAATCCATGAAAATATCGGTTATAATGCCTACATATAATGAAAAAGAGAACATTGAAAGTTTAATTCACGCTGTATTAAAAAGTCTACAAGATGAAGTTGAAATCGTTGTAGTGGATGACAATTCTCCCGATGGCACTTGGAATATCGTCGAGAAAATGGACGATGAGAGAATAATCCTAGTAAGAAGAATTGACGAAAGAGGTTTGGCTTCTGCAATCAAAAGAGGAATAGAGACAGCCAAGGGGGATGTAATTGTGGTGATGGATACAGATTTTTCACATCCTCCAAAAAAGATACCTGATATGATATCCGCCCTTGGGGAATCGGATATTGCATTGGGGTCCAGGCACACCGAAGGAGGCAAGATGGAAGCTTCAAAGGCAAGGGTTTTTCTTAGCAAGATGATAAATCTATTTGCGAGGATTTTCTTGGGTTCTGAAATAAGGGATTATACAGGAGGTTTTCTAGCCGTTCGAAAGGAGATATTTCGTGACATCCAGATCCTTGATGAGTGGGGAGGTTACGGCAATTACTGTATAGGTTTCTTATATGCGGCTAAGAAAAAGGGCTATCGCATCAAGGAAGTACCCTTTGTTTATAAATACAGAACAGCAGGTGAAACAAAGACCGCCCCTGAGGAATACAATCTTTTTAGATGGGGAAAGAGGTACTGCCTTACAGTGTTAAAATTGAGATTCGAAAATTTATAAGGCTGCATAGGCACTCTCGGGCATCATGGATTCATTTTCTCTTTTCTCCCCATCCACATATCATCATGGCACCACATGAATAAAGAACTTTTACATTTACCTTTTGCAGTTCTCTTAACTCATGCTTCAATTTTCTGCCTGTATAAATGTTCTCTTCTCCATAAAGCTTTAGATGGGCCGTAAAATCAAAAATATAAGGTACAAAAACACATACTATACCCCCGGGTTTACATACCCTAATCATTTCCCTTAACAATTCTTGGGGATTTGTAAAATGCTCAAGAACACCAGCATTCCAAACAACATCAAAGCTGTTCGATTTGAACGGAAGAAAAAAGCCATCCCCGATAAAATAGTGCACAGAATTGTTTCTCCAATATATTTTGGCTTTTTCTGAATAATCTATTGCATAACTATCGACTTCAGCACTGCTTAACTTTTGTGAACAATATGCTGTTCCGCAACCCACCTCAAGAATTTTCCCAATTGGATCAGGTGAGATTTTTTCTAAGGTTCTTATGTATTGCTCATCGAAATGATCCCTAAAAATATCAGCTAGTCTTTTAAAACCCCTTTGTTTTTTTTTGGAAGAATCCCAGAAATCATCCCATTCGGGCGCTTCGAAATACTTTGTCATCTTCTTTCTCCTTGTTCCGAAATAAATCTATATTTTAACGCAGCTTCTATAAATCATGAATTTTTTAAACAACAGGTTAAACATTTACATTATCTGGCAACCGTCTACTCCAATTACCTGACCACTGACATAATCACCTAAATCTGAGCATAGGGATAATATCACTTTTGCCACATCTTCGGGGGTGCCCATCCGACCCAAATGTATATTATTCAACAGATTCTGTATAATCTCTTCCTTTAGACCTTTGATCATATCAGTTTCGATTAAACCTGGGGCAACAGCGTTAACAGTAATACCATACATACCCAGTTCCTTAGCTGCAGATTTTGTCAGCCCAATTATAAATGCTTTGCTGCCCGAGTACACAACCTGCCCACTGTTTCCGTATCTCCCAACAATTGATGAAATATTTATGATCTTACCTGATCGTTTTTTCATCATCATCTTTGCAGCGAAACGCATACAGAGGAAAACACCCTTGCAGTTTGTATCGACTATTCTGTCGAATTCCTCGGTCTTTGTCATCAGCAATAGATTGTTTTGTACTATCCCGGCATTGTTTATCAAGATATCAATTTTACCAAATCTGTTTCTTATCTGAGAAAACATCTCTTTGACTTCATTTTCATTGGAGACATCAGCCTTTATTTTTATCGCCTCACCCTCTTTTTCGTTTATTAAAGTAACAACTTCCTCAGCATCTTTTTCGCTTTTATTGTAGTTTACAATTACTTTTGCCCCATTTTCAGCCAAAAGCAGGGCCGTAGCCCTGCCTATACCCCTGCTCCCTCCAGTTACAAGTATCACTTTGTCCTTGAGCATTTTATTCACTTCCTATTCCATTCTTTAATATAACCCATCTTACCAACCTGTTTAATGGCAAGATCCCATCCCACGGCAGATCAAAATCATGGATCTTACCTGGGACGACTATCCTATCAACTCCTCTATATGTGGCATTTTTAGCAAACTCTCTTCTCTTATCGGGATTTATAATACATACTGTCATGGCCTGGATTTTGCGTGTGATCAGGTCCAGAACATCATCAATATCGTCAATCTCTTTAATAAAAATACACTTTCCCTGAACAGGCTCTTCGAGTCTGAGTTCGCTATCAATCAAAATAGTCCAACTAAGATCATCAGATTTAAGGATCCCTTTATCATCTTCCAATAGGTACATGCCTCTGATGTTGATAATATTTGAGGCTGTCCCCTGAGGTATGTACTGTTTGAGATATTTTTCTGGAAGTTCTTCAAAATAGGATTTCATTTTCTGGGCAATTTCTTGGATTGAATATCTACTTTTTTCAAAGAACAGAACCTGGGGAGAAGAGCAGGCCATCTGGTTAAATATAGCAATATCTGTAGCAGTATTTGCCAGCGCCTTTTCAAAGTAATTGCTTTCGATAAATTCCCTGTCAAAAACTCCAAATGAATATTTGGGTCCAAAGGATATTATTTCACAGTGCTCTTTTTGAGGTAATGCCGTAACACTCGAAATCGCCTCAGCCCCTCCCCAGATGATCTTACAATCTGCAACTTGGGAGAAGTTTTTGCTGTCAGTGAAGTTCCCCCCATCAAAAGATACTATGGAAACAGAACTTACAATATCTTTTCCAGAATAAGTCATCCCGTCATGTTCGACCTCTATCTCGTTGAGGTGTTTTAATATGGTCAAAATTATATCGATATTTTCCTCTGGAGCCTTAACGATGCTGCCATTTTTTGATAATATAGATTGTATCAATGAGAAGAAGGATAATGTGGGCACGTTACTTGCCACCCAGTGACACACAATCCCTCTTGGTTGGGCACACAATTCAAATTTACTTTCCGTCTCTTTGAAATCTTCATAATATGTCTGGTCCAAATAGTTTAATCTGCATATCTTCTTTAAATTATCTTTTCTCAGCCAAAGGGTAATGTAGCCGACTCCCTCCACGGTGTTGATGGTTCCATCTGTAATTATTTTCCTTCCTAATTTTGTTAAGAGCTCTATTATTACGTCGAGTTTGAGATGATATATTTTTTTTCTGTTTGCATTCACACTCTCTGAAATCGTGGTAAAATCATCATATGTATTTTCCTGGAATTTTCCATCTAGAAGATAGCATTTTATCATATTACTTCTCCCTGAAAGTGTCGCCACAACCCCTGATCTCAGCTCTTTCCACCCTTGATTTAAATCTGAAATACCTTCCCTTTCTGCCACATGCGCAATCGTCGATCCCGATAAGATATCCGATATCTTCAGTCAATATTGCTTGACTGTAGTAGCTATCTGATAAAATACTCATTACCTCGATTATACCGGGTTCATTTATTTTACATGGTTTGAGGGTTTGAATATCTCTTACTATTACCTGCGAGAAATTTGGAATGTGTTTATTTGCATATTCACAATCAACAAATATGATACCATTTTGCTCGGCCATCCCATAGAAATCGTATACATTTTTCATATCTGTACCAAATATTTTGGCAATCTCTTTGGAAAAGAATTCCTTTGACACCTGTTGCTCTACCAATTTTTTCCATCCACCGCTGTGAAATATCTTCACATCCTTAAACTTAAATCTGATATTCTTCTTGATTATTTGCTCATAAAAAGTGGACCAGATTATATAGGTAAAACCAAAAACGTACACCTCCTCATCTTCATAACCATCTAGAAGCTCGTTTATCACGGGGAGATTCAATATCAATTTACCGTTTTCTTCTTTTAATAGATAGTGTATCTTTTTAGAATAAATACTCAAGCCCCTCACTCCTGCTGTTCTTGCAGAGAGCTCTAGAGTTGGATCATTTATCCCTTCATGGTCTATTACCAGAAATATCCTCCTCTTTTTCCCAATATAATCGGACAGTATGGAGTTAAGGGCTTTAACCTGATTGAGGGTGGTATTTTTATTTAGGGGAACCTTGCTTGGAAGATTTGTTGTTGTTCCACTGGATTTTAGTATTTTGACTATTTGATCTTTTGGGCAGGTTGCCAAATCAAAATATTTAAACATCTGGATAGGTAATGGCGGCACATCATCTATACTGGTTATACTGCCAATATCGATATTCTGTTTTTCAAAAAAATTACTTATATGTCTATTGTTGTTTTTTGCATGAACTAGCTGTTTCTTTATGATTTTTAACAGTATTTTGTTTTTTTCATCGTCAGTTAGCGAATATTGCTTCAGCTTTATCAGGTCTTCCAAGGATATATCGGGATTATTGTCTAAGTTGCCCTCTTGAGTCATTTCACTTTCAACTCCAGGGGAATTTCTCCATTCTTATAGACCGACATCATCATCTCTTTTATCTGGAACCTATCTATTTTCCTGGATGAATTTAGGGGCATGTTCTTGATAAACACTATATTTTTCGGAACTTTATATGAAGGTAGTATACGATTGCATTCAGATATTATCTCATCCTTAAATTTTTCATTAGGCTCTTTTGTCTCCACCACTGCCACCACGGCTTCACCCATAATTTCATCAGGCAGGCCCAATACGACACAAGCGGACACGCCCTCTAATTCGAGAATAACATCCTCGATCTCATTGGGGGATATTCTGTAACCAGCAGATTTGATAATATTTTTTGATCGTCCTACAACATAAATAAAACCATCATCATCTACTGTTGCCAAATCCCCAGTATAATATCTCCTGTTTTTGAGGATCCTATTTGTCTCTTCTGTATCCTTATAATATCCCTTCATTATATTCTCACCAATGGCTGTTATCTCTCCCACTTCGCCAGGTTTTATTTGGACATCATTTTCGTTGAGGACCTCTAGTGTTACTCCTGGTATCCCCTTGCCTATGGAACCCAACTTTTTCTTGACAAGATGCGGTTCAAGGTAGGACAATCGGGCTGTGGCCTCAGTTGCACCATACATGACGAAAAAGGATTTATCAGAAAAAGCCTCGGTTATCATGGCAATGAACTTATTGGGAAGCTTACCTCCCGCCTGGGCAAAATATCTGATGCTTGGTAACTTCTGCTCTAAAAAATTTGCTCTGCTGATAAGGATTTGATATGTGGCTGGCACTCCTGCAAATCCAGTACACTTGTATTCATTGATTTCTTTGATAACAGAACCCAAAAAGATACTTTTATTTAAAACCATGCTGCCTCCAACCCTAAGATGTGTATGAAGAAGGGAGGCACCGAAACAGTAGAAGAAGGGAAGTGCCACCTCGATCCTGTCTTTATCAGTAAGTTCCTGATATTCGATTATCGATTCGGTGTTGGCCCTGATGTTTTTATGGGTTAATATGACTCCTTTTTTCTCTCCCGTGCTTCCTGAGGTAAAAATGATCACCGCTATATCATCATCTTTAATCTCTGATTCTATATCATGGCCTTTTTCTGGTAACGATTCTAATAATGTCTCTGTAAATACATTTTCGTAGGCAGCCACTTTCTTTTTGTATATCTCCTGAGTGAAAATAGCACTCAATGAACACCTTTTTATGATACTTACCAGTTGCTTCTCAGTTATTCTACTCTCAACCAAGACAACGATATTTCCACTTTTCATAATGGCCAGGTAACTTAATATGAAAAAAAGGTTATTATCAGACAAAAGAAGTATCTCCTTTTCGCGACCAAATTTATCGTGGATATATGAAGCAAGGTAATTGACCCTCTCCCACAATTCTTTGTAGGTAATAGTTTCTTTTGTGCCAGCAACACACATCTTATCGAGTTTTTGACTGTTTTCTAAGAAGTAATCCACAACGTTCATTAATCGCCCTCTTTATCCAGATATTTTCCCACCAATTCCTTAATTTTTTTGAAAGTCTCCATAGCAATGATATCATCCATCTCAATGTCGATATCAAATTCTTCTTCCAATCTAGATACAATTGCCAGATGTTTCAGAGAATCCCAAGGCTCAAGCGATTGATAAGATGTGTTATCATCAACTTCTGATTCATCGACTCCTACTATTTCGCAGAATATTTCTTTAATTCTGTTCATTTGATTTTCCATGGTTATCGACTCCGCCCACATTGTTAAATATCATATCTTCATTTGAGAGGATGATATATTGATTACTTATATTTTATATTAACGATTACCAACAATAGCAATATTATAAAAATATCGTATTTAATGGAATTATCGGCATATTCAGCTGTATTTTAACAGATTAAGTGGGAAACCAAATATCAATAAAGATTAAAGAGCTTGAACATGTTCTTAAAAAGTTGAATATAAATCTGGACCATCAAGCACCTTTTATTTCTTGTATATAATGGCCATGGCAATTGCGATATCCTTGGAATGGCTTAGACTTATTTTAACATCTAAATCATTCAAATTATTATCGAGAATTCTGACATATGGAATTCCCTTTTCATTGTTAAGTATCTCTATTTTGTTCGTGGGGATTTTGATATTATATTGATTAAGAGCCTTCATTACCGCCTCTTTTCCTGCGAATCTCACTGCATAATGCTGAGAAGATTTTGTCTTTTTTTCGCAATATAGTATTTCCTTTTCTGTGAATATCTTCTTCAATAGGGCTTCACTAGACAGGTTTTCTTTTTCAAATCTATCAATATTAACACAATCAACGCCGATTTCCATTAGAATCACAGATCATATTTCTATTTGGACTTTGATTTATTTTATCACTTCTTTGAGGTTTTTTTGACGGAGCGCAGTTCTCCTTTGGGCCGTTTCATGATGACTCTTGCCGGATACCCCATGGCGATTGAGTATGGAGGAATATCCTGCGTGACAAGGGAAAGGGCCCCAACAACTGACCCCTCACCAACGGTTATATCGGGAAGGATGACTGAGTTAGCCCCTATTAACACCTCTTTTTTTATATGTATTGGCTTTTCCACGACATACTGATGCTCCTGCTTCGAAACAGCGGACATGTAGCAGTACCGTCCATCAGGATCGGTATGAAAGTTAGAAGCTGTGAAAATCCGGCAACCAGCAGCGACTGCCACGTTGTCTCCGATATATAACCCCCCGCGACCTGAGAGCAAGCTATTGGCAGCAATGTGTGTATGGTTCCCAATATCCACTCTACCCTTTCCCAGAGGTCCCCCTTCGATCACGGCACCCAGATCTATATGGCTGTAACTTCCTATACTGACATTCTGCGGATTCCAGATTTTCACGTCTGTGTCGATTAGAGTGTTCTGCCCCAAATGTCTCAGTTTAGTCTTATAATAAATTGCGCGCAACAGAAATCCTCGCGGTCCACGGGAATAGGTGCGACAGGCGCGCTCCATGCGATTTGGGGCCATTCTAATGCGGAAACGGATAAAGGCGCTGTATATTCCCAAGCAAATCTTAATAATTCGTAGGAGCCGCTTGTCCTTGGGAGTTATTTGAACCTCTTCGAAGTGGTGCTCACCTTTGAATCCCTTAATGAGGTATTGATCATCGAACAGGTCGAATTTGAAAAGGGCCATGGCGATCCCCTGTAAAGCACTATAGTGCCTGATTCATCTTTTAGTATTTAAATTTAATATTTTCATATACAAATTCTGTTTAAAAACTCTGGATTTTCATTCAATTCAGATCAAGCAAAATATCAATTATTACAACAAAAAGGATTTATACCTGTTTTATATATATTTCCTTTGAGAGGAAATAGTCGAAAAATTGCTATTAATATATTTGATTAGCAAAATACTATTTCAGGCTCGTGTGCATCCCGTTAATGAGAGGAGGGAAATACATGTTTAGGAGAAAAAAGAAATGTAAATACAAGAGATTTTTCTCTTTAACAACCCTCGTAATCCTAATTTTTAGTATGCTTATTATCGATGCATATACATATTTACCCAGTGCCCAAGCTACAACCGTGAACCATGATGTAGGAGAACTCAAGGTCAATATGCTATCAGATTTTGGAAGGATCCTACGACCCCTACAATGGCCCAGTGGAGGTAACTTACATACCGTTGGTAACGGCGGTTGGGGGTATATTGGATTGGTTGTTGATCAGGCCAATTACGATCATACCTCCGGATCAATTGATATCGCTGATTGTTATGCCCTCGCTTCAAATGATTACTGGGGTCAAGATGACTTTGGGATTATTTCTCCAATTGACACCATCATAGATGATGGAAACTCCCAAAAAAGCATAGCTACATTCAAAAATATAGGGACGAGCCAGGATGCCAACGACATTCTAATCAATCAATCAGCATGGACTGTCAAGGATAAGGACTGGGCGATACTTCAATGGAGGGTGATCAACATAAAAAGTCCTGTTGCTGATATTACCGATTTTTGCCTTGGTTTGGAGGTGGACATCTCCCAAGAGGGGGCGGGATATGGTTTGGGCGGGGACTCAGGAGATGACACCGACGGTTTCAACACAACTGAGAATGTCTACTGGGCTCAGGATGACGGTGGCACGGGAACTTGCCTAGGATTTGGCTCAGCCATAGCATCGGATCCCATCACACATTACTTTTCAAGGGATTATCACCCTGCTGATTATAATGAATACAAGACATATTGGGAAAACGAGACATGGTTGTACGACAGAATTCGTGCTCCCAACAGCGTCGAGGGAGGCTCACCAGGAAATCGAACTTCAACTATAGGATGGAACAGTGTTACGATACCTATCGGATCATCTTGGACCTTTACTTTGGTGATAGCAATAAACAGTACCTACGATGAAATGATCACTGCAATAAAGGATGCGCGATATTACTATAAAACAGCTGCAAATGGTTACCGTATCACTGAGTTTTCAGATTCAGACTCATCTTTACCGCAAATCGAGGTATATAATGATGGACTTGAACCCACAAATGTTGCTACTTTTAGCTTCACAGTGGATGGCGGTTCTTCATGGTTAACAGGATCATGGAACAAAGATCCGATTCCTACTTACGAATATGGAATTTTCAGTGTAACAGGGGGAACTATAGGTAAGGAAGGGGATACAATTGGTTTATACAAAGACGGTGCCTTAGTGGATGAGATTGCATTCGGGCAGGAAGGAACTGCGCCTGATCCTTTGAAGGGCGAATCAGTGGCAAGGCGATTTGATGATAATTTGATATGTTACTCGGACGATTGGCTTAGAAACGCCTCATCTGGTCCAACTTGGGGTAATAAAAACAATGTCCGGTTTATAAACTCGAGCTCGATATTGATATTAAACGAGATCATGTTCAATCCCAATACACAGGTTGAGGGTTTTGTTGAGCTCTATCTCAAAGGAGGATCACTCGACATCTCTGGATATAAGATCGTCGGCGATACTGTATACATAATTCCAGATGGCATAGTGCTAATGTCAAGCGAACCATATTTCTATCTTACATATGAAATGAACACAACCTTCTTTGATGCTTTAGAATCCTCTGGTGACAACATCTATCTTTACAAAAACACCGGCGATTTACTCGACATGGCGGGTTGGAGTTCCCAGCATATACAGGGAAAGACCATGTCTAGAGTACCCAATGGAAATGGAACAAGTGATGGATTCGATGATACAACCTCGATTAAAGCGGGTTGGTTCTTTGATTGTACGCCGACAGTAGAAATCGTTACTCTGAGTGCTAGAGGGATTATCAAATATGGCAGTCTTGGAGATACAAAATATTTCAATTTGACCATAACAAATAGACAAACAGTGGATGATGCTGTTCTATTATTCAACTCTACTCTCAATGGATATGACGTTGTTATCCTTGATGAGACAAGAACATTTGAGATCACGAAAATATACACTCCCAGCGGGTCATCTGTTTATATTTGGATTGCAATCACAATTCCCTCCTCTATCCCATATATCGAATGGGACAATATCACCATAACAATTTCCTCGGAAAACATAACCTGTGCAAAAAACGGTGTTGCTCTACAGGTTTGGGTTATACGCCCAGTTGCCGACGCGGGGGAGGATCAGGTTGTATTTGAAGGTGATGAAGTCCAGTTCATAGGAAGGGGCTCATCTGGAATTATAAATGTTTTACATGTTTCAGTTGGGCAGCACGATGAGTTACAAATGATGATCGATTACACTGGCTCAACAGATAATTTCTCGGTTACTCAGGTTGGTCTTTTTGGATTTAATACAGGAACTCCAAATGATCTTTCATCTTATGATGCTATTGTATTTGGATTAAACAATGGATTTGAAATGAACAGTGTTCCAATAGCCAGAACAAAAGAGTTAGAAGAATATGTTTTTAATGGTGGGGGCATCGTATGGACCCACGATTCTCTTGAATATACTTGGGACTATGGACCTAATATAGAAGTGCCTGCAGGAGTCGATTGCGATTTAAATTCTACTAGTGTGGTCGGCCTCGATATACCAAATGCCGAGATTATCATGGACCATGAGATTCTTCATAACCTTTTTGAAATAGGAAATGTAGGTGATTTGATACCAAAGACTCCTTATCCTCCACCTTGGTTCCATTATACTCATACAGACCAAAGTTATGTTACAACAGCTGATATTGTAATAGAGCATGATACGTTACCGTTACCCGGATTAATTAATTTTTATCTTACAACAGAAGAGTATGGTCAAGGGAGAGTTGCCCTGGATGTAATAGGTCACACAGTGGCTAGTGAGGATGGTACCTTTCTCGGATTACCCTCCTTAAAAGAATGCCAAATTCTAGTAAATGCCGTATATTGGGTGGCAAAAGGAGAGAAAAAGCCGATCATTACTTCTTATTCTTGGGACTTAGATGCAAATGTAGACTCGAATGGTGACGGTAACAATACAAACGACACCGATGCAACAGGCCCAACACCCACCCATGTTTACGGTGATGATGGGATTTACACAGTCACTTTAACTGTGACAGATGGTAAGGGTTTATCAGATGCAGATACCATGCAGGTAACTGTAAATAATCTAGCACCTACAATCGAGCCATTTGGGCCATTTAATGTAGAAGAAGGTTTTCCCTTTTCCTTTGTCGCGAATGCCACAGATTCTGGTAGTGATGATTTGACCTTTACTTGGAGTTGGGGGGATGGGACGACAAATACCACAACGATCCACTATAACGACGGCATAGGACCAGATCCATATCCAAGTCCCTGGGGGGACTCCCCATTCAATACATCTGATTTAGTGCAACACATATATGATACTGAGGGCGTGTATACAATAAATCTTACAGTGGAGGATGATGATGGTGGAGCAACTGTATATAAAACTAATGTCACAGTAATCGGTATTGCTCCCCCTACCCTTTACATAAATGTAAGCCAGGATAAAAGAGATGTCATACTTTATTGGGATTTGCCCTCAACCCTTGGTATTGACCA
The DNA here is from genome assembly GCA_020348445.1 of Thermoplasmata archaeon. Classification (GTDB taxonomy): domain Archaea; phylum Thermoplasmatota; class Thermoplasmata. Next base: position 782,763 of record CP070751.1, on the reverse strand, counting down.
TTATTTGATATATCGTTCTACATCACAGATTGATTTTGATTTTTCCACTCCTTGGATTAATACTTCCCGCGATAATGAATCCGGTGAGCCTGGCCCAATACCCCTTAGGACGATGTGGAATGATACCAATGCTGCACTTTTTGGCAATGATAACTATGAAGAGCAGTATTATTACACAATGAAAGCGGTGAATATTTTTGGTAAAACGAGCACAACAAGCAGAACAGTTGGGAAATGGACCAAGTCATTCCCACAAGGCGTATCAACGTTTTCCTTACCGCTTGAGCCATTGGAGACAGTGTCAGCCACGGCTGACCTCTTCCTAAAAGGCATGAACGCAATATACATCAAATGGATGAATCCAACTTCGCATATCTGGATGAGACATGGAGCAGGTGTTACCAATGATACACAGATGAAATTGGGCGAATGTTATGAGGTTTTATTCAATATCGAGACGGTGTACACCTTCACTGGTATGCCTGGTGCCATGATATCACACAAGGACAGCAAAGGATTTCAGGGTTTTGATTCGTACACCGAGGCCAAAGGTCTCAAGGTAATAGTTAAATCAAATGGTGATGTGAACCTATCCTGGCAGAAACCTGTGAGTATGACCGATGGATGGTATGAGGTGTATTTTTCGTACAAGAGAGATGGATTTTTTAAAACTATTGATGAAGATTACTTTCTTGCGTGCCCTATTATTAACTATGGAACCAACACAACCACCATAACGGGTATAGGGGCGCACATAGCTGGGACAAGGTTGTATTATTTGGTTGTCCCCTTTAACGCAAGCGGCATTAGGGGATCCTCCACGTACAGCGTGGGAATTTGGACAGAGGAGTACCTATCTGGATATGATACAATTGGGATACCACTGAAACTGAATGACAATCAAACTGCAGATTGGTACTGCGATAATATACCGTTCACTGTCGGCATAAACTATCACAATGATAGTAAGCAGCGGTGGTACTGGCACTCCACGATAATGCCAGCGGGGGCATTTGATACCACTTTGAAGATGACGGATGGTTATCAAATCTCCACAACAAGTATCACGAAATTCATTTTTATAGGGGTATAGACCTTTTTCGATAAGATTGCACTATGAAATTCATTTTTAAAGGCAACAAACTGCATATGAAAAATGATAGAAGTTATTGTGCATTCGGCAATATATCCCGAATATAGAATTACCTTATCGCTTTTAGATAATTCTCTTCTTTTAGTTCCTTTAAAACGATTTATTTAAATAAGATTAAGATATATCAGCGGGGAAGGTGTAGAATTTGGAATTATCTGGCAGGAACGTATTTGTCACAGGCGGCGCTGGTTTCATTGGCTCGGCTTTGGTTCGAGAACTACTCAAAGAGGGCTCAAGCGTCGTTATTTATGATAACTATCTTAGCGGGGATCTCTCAAATATCCAGGAGCTCAAGGACGACATTACAATGATTGAGGGAGACATCCGCGATACGAAAATTGTGAATCATCTTAAGGAGCATAAAATCGATTGTGTATTCAACCTGGCAGCTGAACCCTATATCCCCCACTGCTATGATAGGCCAAAGAACTTCTTCGAGGTCAATGCAAATGGCGCATTAAATGTAATGCTTTCCTCAAAGGAGGCAGGGGTCAAAAGGATTCTTCAGTATTCATCTTCCGAGGTTTACGGAACAGCCCAGTATGTTCCCATGGATGAGCACCATCCAACTATTCCATGCTCCACATATGCGGTAAGTAAGCTGGCTGCCGATAGATTATGCTATACCCTTTACCATGAACAAAATATACCTATTATCATCATGAGACAGTTCAACACATATGGCCCAAGGGAAACCCATCCATATATCATACCAGAGCTCATCACACAATTGTCGAGCACGAACAAACTAAAGCTGGGCAATATCAAAGCAAGAAGGGATTTGACATACATTGATGATTCTGCAAAGGGTGCTGTGGCTATTATGAAATGCGATTCCGCCGTAGGGGAGGTCGTGAACCTGGGCTTTGGCAAGGATTGGTCAGTGGAGGAACTGGCACATATCATAGCAGAGCTCATGGGTCACGATTCAATAGAAATCGAAGTCGAGGATGTGAGGTTACGCCCACTGGATGTTGAAAGGTTGCAATGTAATTACTTCAAGGCTCACAGGCTCATAGGTTGGGATCCCAAAATCGACATCGTGGAAGGATTGAAGCGTACAATAAATTGGTACAAGGAAAACGATAGCAAGTGGCCTTGGGAGAAAAAGATAGCCTCCGAAGATGAAATATGGCACAAGGGGTTATGAATGATACCTATTGCCGAGCCCAAACTCAATGGAAATGAGCTTAAGTATGTCACCGATTGTGTCAGCTCAGGGTGGATATCCTCCATAGGCAAGTACATAAAAAAATTCGAAGAGGAATTCAGTAAATTCACAGAAACAAAATATGGAATCGCAACATCAAGTGGTACTACTGCACTGCATTTGGCACTTGCCACTTTCGGAATAGGCAAGGACGATGAGGTTATAATTCCTACGCTCTCTTTTATCGCAACAGCAAATTGTGTAGCCTACACAGGAGCCAAGCCAGTCTTCGTGGACTCAGAACCGCGCACCTGGAATATGGATCCAGAAAAAGTTAAAGAAAAGATCACAGAAAAAACCAAGGCAATAGTTCCAGTTCATCTCTACGGGCACCCTGTGGATATGGACCCTATAATGGACCTTGCAGAGGATCATTCGCTGGTCGTGATAGAGGATGCTGCTGAGGCTCATGGTGCAGAGTATCGGAAAAGAAAGGTCGGTGGAATCGGCCATGTTGGTTGTTTCAGCTTTTATGGGAATAAGATCATCACCTGCGGCGAAGGGGGTATGATTACAACAAATGATGAGGAGATCATGAACAAAGCCATGATGCTTCGGGATCATGCAATGTCCAAGGAAAAAAGATACTGGCACCCGTATATGGGTTACAACTATCGTATGACCAACATGCAGGCTGCTGTGGGTCTGGCCCAGGTTGAGAAGATCGAAGAATACATCCAGATAAAAAGAGAAAATGCCAAGAAATACAATGAAAAGTTGGAAGGGATATCAAATATTACGCTTCCACCAGAAATGGATTGGGCAAAGAATGTTTACTGGCTATATTCTATACTTGTTGACAATATCCAAAGAGACGATTTCACATTCCGCCTGCGAGAAAAGGAGATAGATACAAGGCCGTTTTTCTACCCCATGCATACCCAACCTCCTTATATCGATTATAGTGATGAAAAGCTCGAAGTTGCGGAGGATATTGCAAAAAGAGGTGTTTCACTTCCGTCTGCTACATCATTAAAGGACCATGAGATCGATTATATATGCCAAATCATTGCTGAGACCTTATCTTAGATTTTACTACTTTAGCGAGGACAATATGACAGGTAGTATCGTGATTTTATGGAGAGAAAAAGGGCGACAAATCTGGCTATCAATGCCTTGATGTTCGTAATCGGTATAGTTATAATAGCCTTAATGCTCTATTTCATAGGAGCCGAGAATGTCATAGAAGTGATGTTGAAAGCCGATCCTTATCTTCTTACGCTCTCGATTCTATTGATGCTTTCCATTTTATCCATAAAACTTGTAAGATGGTGGCTATTGCAAAAAGAAGCGAATTTTACCAATTCTTCAAGGGTATATCTAATTGGCCAGGCCATGAACCTCTTCGCGCCAATTGGTACCGGTGAGATCACAAGGGCCGCGATTGCGAAAACCAAGCTGGGCATAAAAGCAAGGGACACAATGGCAGCTGTGGTGATCGAGAGGATATCTGACATTACCTTCTTGGTGGCCATGGCAGGTATATGTATAATACTGTTCATACCAGGACAGGAGAACCTGATCTTCATAATAATATTGATAGCAATTCTTGCTATCGCTTATTTTCTGCTTTTCAAACCACAGTTCTTTGACAGGCTGGCTGTTTTCATCGAAAAGTTGTTTGAGAAGAGGGGCAAGTTTCTCACGAGGCTGTCATTAAAAATCTCAATCTCCATTTCCAAGTTCAAAGGTGCGATAATCAAATTCCACAAGAGAAAGGCCTTACTTGCCGTAAATGCCGTTCTTACTGTATTGGGTTGGGTAATCGAGGCAGTGGTAACATACACCCTCCTTTTGGCTTTTGACGTGGCTTCACCACCATTTATTTTCTATCTTCTTGTGGTAAATGCTACATCCTGGGTGGCAAGAACATTTCTATTTTTGCCTGTAGGTCCAAAAGAGGTCACATTTATCCTTTTATTAGAGAATCTGTTCGGTATCGCAGGCGATATCGGAAGTGCAGTGGCATTAACTTTATTGGCCATAAATTACATCGGGCTAGGCATTGGAGCCGTGGTGTCTATATTCACATTTCCGCCAAGGCCCAAGGTAAAGGAAGAGGAGAAAGAATCCCCCGAGGATGATGAAGATAGGGAAAACAAGGGGAATAAGGAGCCGAAAGAGACTGAGATTTAACGCTCCTTAAGATCTTATATCGAAATCTTTTATATTCCACATGTTCATAACTCGATCTCATGGAATTATCGCAAATGGCAAATTATCCATTTCTTTCGGAATCATCCGTGTATCTTAAAAAAATGGGGCCTTCATTAGAGGAATTGTTACACGACTTGGCTTACGAGCGCACGAGGGTATCTGGAAAGGAGAGGGTGCTTGAGGCATTATCTGAAGGCAGGATAAATGATCGCAGCCTCATTTCTGATGCAGATTGCCTAGTTGAGTTGCTCTCATACATAGCAGCAAGAATCTTGGTGTCCTGTGTGAATGATTCTTATTTGACCAAACGCTACGCCTTGGCAGAGGCAAAAACAGCCAATTTGAGGCTCCAGAACGAGGATTTTGATTTTGTGGTTAACGTGGCTATGGAGCTCGATTTGGACGTGAAGCAGGAGGATGGAGCCTGTAAAATCCACTTTACCCACTATCTGAGAAACACCTCACAAATGCGAAGTAAACCATGGAAAATCGCAAATCAAAATCTGCATAAGGGTTATATCATCCTCGATAAAACTCGATTGGCCAGGGTGATTCAGCAGGCACTACAGATGCGCATAGAAAGGGAATTGCCCGCTGAAGTCACCAACGAAATATTAAAGGATCTGAAAGGGCACATCACAGAAATCACAAAGATCGTAGAGGAGAGAAAAAACACCTTCAAAGCCGAGGATTTCGGAAAGCTCAGGGTAACAAAATTACCACCTTGCATACAACAGCTTATTGCAAAGGTCCAGGCCGGGGAAAACCTACCTCACAGCGGGAGGTTCGCATTAACAGCTTTTCTGCATTCGTTAGGCATGTCCCCTGATGAGATCCTCCAGTTGTTCGCGTCATCTCCTGATTTCGACGAAAGTAAAACCCGCTATCAGATAGAACACATAACAGGAAAGATATCAGGCACAGAATATACTCCACCAGAATGCAGTACAATGAAAAGCTATGGCATCTGTTTTAACGAAGACAGCCTGTGTAAAAAGGAGTGGATGACGCATCCTTTAAAGTACTATCGCACTAAGGATAAAGGTTCGAAAAAGAAGAACAAGAAAGATACAAAAAAGCCAGAAGATAAAAAATGATATACTACTTGGAGGGTATTCTGGTAAAGAGTGGTGCTTACCCACATATATTTATATAGGTGCCCAATTTACATGTTAACCAATAAAATTAATACAATGCTACCCCTAATCCCATACCAAGGGAACATCATCACAGACGAGTGAGGTTAATGACAAAAACAAATTTGAAAATCAAATACAGTATATCTTATCAAAAAATAATTATCATTACATTAATCATGGCTTTGATTTTAAGCCCCATACCAAATGCAATGGCATCCTCCGAAAGTGGGAGACTGGAGGACGAAAAAGAAATGGAGATTTTAAAATTTGATCATCAGGATTATGGGACATTATCATGCTTACCAGATCACTCAGTAAATAAAAAGGTTCAAAATACGAACTCAGATCAAATATTACTCAGTTCAGATAATCTTGAAGGAATTCACACAACTCAGATTCCCGACATAAATTCTCCGATGCATATCCATCTTAACGTGGCTTCATTTGATCCTTTACTTGATGAACCATACCTTGCTAAAGACTGGATCTACAATTCTGAAAACAGTTATTTTCTTATTCAATGTAAAGGTCCTATACAGCCTGGCTGGTTGGATGATATCAGAACGTCTGGGGCCATTGTTTTGGGATATATTCCCAATTACACTTATCTTGTATATTTGGAGGAGGATGCGAAGAAAAATCTTGAAACTCTCCCTTTTATCAGATGGACTGGAATTTATCATCCAGTGTATAAAATCCAGAAGGGCCTTTCTGAAAAAGAAGGAGACATTGAGCTCAATGTATGGGTCTTTGAAAACAAAGAAGTGAACCTGATTTCTGCAAGGGATAAATTAAGGACTTTGGGCGGAACAATAACTGAAGATGGAGAGGAAAACAATATAATCAGGGTGAGAATAGATGCATCCATGATTAGAAACATCGCCTTCATACCTGAGGTGGAATGGATAGATGAGTATTCCCCTCCGTCAGCACTCATGGACAATGTAAGGGATTTTACAGGAGCAGAAACCCTTCATATAAATGGTTTCAATGGAACAGGCATAGTGGGCGAGGTAAAGGACAACGGATTTGACGAGGATCATCCCGATTTTGAGGGCCAGATTATCGGAACAGATGGAAATCCAGTTGACGACGCGCATGGGACATGCACCTTCGGAATAGTATTCTCCTCTGGTGCAAATAATGATATAGCAGAGGGAATGCTGCCACAAGGTGCAGGTGTTTTCGCCGACTGGGGTGTTGGCCGAACCACATCCATTGATAATTTAGTCAATAACTGGGAGGGAGTGTTTCAGAGCAACAGCTGGTTTTCGGGCTATCTGGATAGCACCTATACATCTTTTTCAAGAGAAAATGACCAGATAGTATTTGATTATGATGTCGTGATGCTTTACGGTGCTGGCAACAGCAATTATGGAGTCTATTCAGAATCATGTAGCCAGGATTCTGTGGCGAAGAATGTGATCTGTGTGGGAGCAGTATTCCACTATAATGATGCAGATAGGACTAATGACGAATGGGTCAACTACGGTCAGTATTCCACACCAAGTCAGGGTCCGGCCTCGGATGGAAGGGTCAAACCAGATCTTGCAGGGGTATTTGATTGGATATATACCACAGACAGTGTGGACGGTGATGGTGAGAACGGTTATGCCACTGGCAATTATTTTAATGATATGGGGGGAACAAGCGGTGCAACTCCGATTGCTGCAGGATCCGCAGGTCTTGTCTATCAGATGTACATGGAAAACTATTTTGGTAACAATCCATCCCAGGCCATGCCCCATGCGGCAACAGTAAAGGCGATATTAATTGCAGATGCATATCAATATGACTTTTCCCAGGCTGACAGATATCAGCAGGGCTGGGGTCTTGTGGATGTGGGTAATGTATATGATATAGGCCAGAATCATTTCATAGTTGATGAGGATGAAAGCCTTGAAACAGGTGGGAGGGTGACTTACAATATCATACCCACAGGAAACGATCCATTGAAGATATCTCTTGTATGGACCGATGTTCCCGGGACCACTTCCTCATCACAGCATTTGGTGAACAACCTCAACCTAAGAGTCACAGATCCAAATAATGAGGTCTATTGGGGAAATGCGGGTCTTCTTACATCAAAATGGTCTTCTTCTGGTGGAAGTTCGGATACGCTCAACAATGTGGAGAATGTCTTTATCGAAAATCCAACATCCGGGGTTTGGACCATAGAGGTAATTGCTCAAAATATCGCCATGGATGGAAATCCAGATACTCCAGATGTGGATCAGAACTTTGCTGTGGTTGCAAGCGGTGTTACTGTTGAGCACGATATCTACGTTTCAGATATGATAGTACCCAATTATGTCAGACCCAATCAACAGACTCATGTTAATGCCACTGTATCTAATATCGGAAGTTCGGACGAGACAGGTTTGATTATAAAATTGAATGTGAACGGAAATCAAGAAGCTACCAAAACGATATCCAGTCTCAACAGTGGTGACTTCACTTTGGTTAGTTTTTTATGGACTGCCCCTTCTTTGGAAGGGGACTATTTATTGGAAATTATATCATCTCCATTAACAGACGAGTACAATATCAACAACAATAGAGTCATTGGTAAAATAACTGTGGCCACAGGTGCCAAATTAGGGCGCATCGGGCTGATATCGGATGTGGATCAACTACAAATAATTGCTCCTATAGTTGATGGCCTGGGAAAATCCCATGACATTCTTAACAACAATATCGCAAATAAGTTCACAAGCAATATCACCCTCCTTTTAAAATATCAGTTAGTAATATTTTACAACGACGAAAGGGCAATAAGCGATACCGAGTACCAGGTATTGGAGGATTACCTTACATTGGGTGGAGTTCTTTTGGTCACTGGGTACGATTCCCTTGGTAGTCCAGATGATGCTAATCTTGCCGATATCGTGAGATCCTCTGCTTTCGGGGACAATTCCAATGAAAATATGTTCGTGGTTTTGGACGGCTCGCATCCGATGATGGAAGGAGGGTATGGCCAGTTTTCCACAGGCAACTTATTTTCTCTTTCCGAGACGGACCATGATATGGCCGAAGCAGATGACGCAGAGGGTGCCAAAACCATAGCCGAGCTTTCAGACGGATACGACAAGATCATAGCAACTGAGCTTCCCCAAGGTGCAAAGGTAATATACTGGAACGGAAACAGAAATTGTCTCGATTGGACCGAAGATGAGGATTTAAAAGCCATGCTTAAAAATCTCATTACCTGGATAATGCCCATCTACAACGATGTTGGTATATTATCCATTACCAATCCTTCTGAATCATTTGTTGGAGATACCGTTGATATAGTGGCCAAGGTAATGAATCACGGTAGAAGTGACCAGAGTGGTTTTGATGTGATACTTGAATTAAATAATGCCTATGGTTTTACCATACACAGCGAAACCAAGCAAGGTGTATCTATTGACAGTTGGAAGAACGAGTCCCTTATATGGCAGTTGAATCTGGAATTGAGTGGTTACTACACCATAAAGATATCATCCCTTTTGGCCAATGACGAGGCTCCAGCCAACGATGTAAAGGGCTCCCTAATTCATGTATATTACAGGTTTTTCTACGATGATATAGAAAGTGGTGTGGGAGATTGGGATGTTTCTGCCTCATCGCCGGTTAGGCCACCGCTTTGGCATCAAACAGATTCTGAGAGCCACAGTCCCGATACATCCTGGTGGTGCGGGGAAGATGTAACAAATCAGTACACAGTCTTGGCAGATCAGTATTTGACCTCCCCCGTAATTGATCTTAATGACACAACATCGGCGTATCTGAGATTCTACCACCAGTACAGTATCGATGATTTCCCTCTTCAATCAGATTGGGGATATGTTGAGATAAATCCTGGTGGAACGGGCTGGGAGACCCTGGATTCATTTCGCGGGACATGGATGACCTGGGACTTGGTACTCATCGACATCTCAAATTATGTTGGCGAACAGATTCAAATCAGGTTTACCCTCGAATCCGGAGTGGTGCTCACAGACAATGGCTGGTGGGTGGATGATGTGGAGATATTTGGCATGAAAAACCAGTATCTTATGAATTTGAGCGTAAATAAGGACGAAGAACATGTGGGTAAAGACGAATCAGCGTTTTTCAGGATTTACGTTAGAAATACTGGGAACGCTTTGGGCACGTTTGAGTTATCTTTTACAGGAATAAATATAGAAGACTGGCTTGTATCTTTCGATCAGAATAACTTCGATTTGCTGCCCGGTGACTTTGACATGGTCACCCTTACAATAACGCCGGTTTCTGCCGAGCAGGGTTACTATTTTATCACTGTTACAGGTTCATTGATTGCTGAGGGTGAAATCAAGGCCATTGATACCCTACCACTTACAGTAAACGTTACCCAGTGGTATGGAGTGGATCTTGTGACACAAGGTGAGTCATTATATTTCATCCCTTCTGAAAGCAACAATCACATCATCACCGTTTCCAATCAGGGCAATGGGCCAGACACCTTCTCATTCAGCACACAGTACATTGTATCTGGAAATTCTGATGACTGGCAGTTTTATTTGAATATAACGTCAATAGATTTGGATGCTTTTTCAGAGAAAGATATAACTCTCTTTGTAACTGCACCGTCCGACGGTCTTCCTGGTGATAGCATAAAAATAGACGTTAAAGCCACCTCTGTAGGTGACGTGGCATTTTGGGCAACCACATCCACAACCAGCGTGGTTACAGAATATTTTAGCATAGATGTTACCTCTTCACAACCTGTAAAAGAGACAGAGCCAGGGGTTCCTGCAAGCCACTCAGTTACATTAAAAAATCTTGGCAACACGAACGTGAATGTGAACTTGGACATAGAGCCCACCACAGGTAATTGGGATAACTGGATTCCGTTTCTCAGCTCCAATACCATTTCATTGAACGCTTTTTCCGATAAGGTCATTTCCTTCAAAATAACACCGCCGTTTAATTTACTGGCCTACAAGTACAAGGACTTTGACATCACCGCAATTTCAACAGGCAGTTTTGCGGAGTTCACCATAAGAACCCAAATCGCCCTCTCAGGTGGACTGGACATTGATGTAGATGCGCCAGAAAAATTCGCGAAAAACAGCGAGACGGCAAGCTATGTTATAACTGTAGGAAACGAGCAGAACCAAGAAGATACCCTCGATATCACGGCCTATTCAACTTCCGGCTGGCAGGTTTCCCTATTCGATTCCCACGGCATAATTAAGTTATCTGACACCGATTCAGACGGGGACCCTGATACTGGAAAACTGGATCCATTAAACGGCGTTGCCACCATCGTTGCTCAAATAGAGGTGCCAGATGATGCAAATGCGTTTTACGAGGAAAAGGCCACCATAACCTTTGCCTCTTCCTTGCCAAACGGCAGCGTGGAAACCATCGTACTCACCTGCATCGTCGAGATTTCCGGTGATATAGTTATAGGTTCTGATTCGAATTCAAAGATTGGTGATCCAGATTCACATGTTTCTTATCTTCTGAGTGTGACCAACCACTTCAATTACCGAACCACAATAGATATTACAGCATCGTCGTTCCTCAACTTCCCGCTCGCGATATTTCAGGCCGACGGCAAAGATCCTCTTGAAGATACAGATGGGAGCGGCATTCCTGATTGCGGTATGCTGGATGCTTTCGGGGGAAGTAAAGATATCATGATTGTCCTGACCTTGCCTGAATCAGCTGTTGCTTACACAGCTGATGTGATTACAGTAACGGGTGTACCCTCTATCTCCCGTGGCGATTCTTATTTGATCCAGCTCAACGCCAGTGTGGCTCGAGTCCACGACATAGAAATTTCCTTGGAGAGCGGAGAACTGAAGGTTACAAGCGGTGAGGAACTGGTCTTTACAGTAAAACTCCAAAATAGTGGGAATTTCGACGAGGATTTGAACATATTATTCGACGAGCTTCCAAATGACTGGCGGGCTTCTTTCTCAGTTGATAATCCCCAGGTTCCCATGGGTAAATCGAGGATAATAACGGTAAATATGGATATACCGAAGGATGCCAAGTCCGGGGAGTACAGGACCACGATTTTTGCGACCTCAGACGATGGGGTGGAGGTCGGATATTTGACCCTAACAATAGAGGTGGAAAAAGGAGGGGAAGAATCGGAATTGCCATATTTACTTCTGATTATCATAATATTGGTGATTTGTGCCATAATAGTCGCCACGTTGGTTCTTAAAAAGACGGGCCAACAGGAGCAGGCGCAAAAAGAGGTTCTCCCGATATCTGCCCTACCCGCTGGATATAAAGGGATGATATTTCCGACTCTTGAAACCATAAGCTGCCCAGATTGCCAAGCTGTATTCGAGGTTGAAGCTGGAATCAGGCCTTTAAGAGTACAGTGTCCCAGATGTGGTGTTTCAGGTACGTTGAGGTAATTAAGTATTAAAGCGAAACCGCAACTATAAAATCAGATTACATCATACTTATTTTGAAGTGAGGAATGTGAAGGCCCTATTCTATGAAATTGCTAACGAAGTCGAAAATACAGTTAAGAGCAAGATGAAGCGAATGGATCTTGGCGAGGATCTGGGCATTGGTGCCGATGGGACACCTACGAAGTTTATTGATGATGCAGCAGAGCAGGTATGCCTTGACGTTCTCGCAAAAAAAGAAAAGAAGTTCAACATCCTAAGCGAGGAAGCGGGATTTATAGACAATAATGCCGAGAAAATTCTTGTCATGGATCCCATAGACGGCACGCACAATGCCATAAGAGGCATACCATTTTATGCCCTATCTCTTGCCTTGGGTAAATCACGGCTCTCTAACGTGGAATTGGGTCTTGTCAGGAACCTTGTCACAGGGGATACATTCTGGGCAGAGAAAGGTTCGGGTGCCTTCTTAAATGAAAGTCCAATCAAGACAAAACAATATCCAGATATGGATTCCATGTTCTCGCTGTATATTGGGGAACGGGCAACACCGCAAACCCACAACGTCGCAAAAATCCCAAGAAGGGGTAGGGCCTTGGGGTGCGCATCCTTGGAGATGTGCCTTGTTGCAAGCGGAGCCTTCGATGTTTACTATCAGAATTATTCACCAAGCAAATACAGTATGCGTGTAACAGACATTGCTGCAAGCACCCTGATACTAAGGGAAGCGGGAGGGGAAGTTTTTAATGATACATACGATATATTGGATATGCCCTTCGATTTAAAGTCACGCACGAACGTCATAGCAGTAGGTGATATAAGGGCCTTGGAGATCCTGAGGAATGTGGTTGTGTAAGTTCACAGGATAAAAAATGCTATTTGGAGGGTGGTAGATGAAGTTTGGTGTGATGTCCAACCCAAATATAGAAAAAACCACAGAATTAGCCAAGGAGGTAATCGACTTTTTAAAAGACAAGGCAGAGGTCATAGTGGAAGAGAACCTTGCGACCAAGCTTGGGATTTTGGGGCAGCCATTGAAAGAGATGAATCCAGACATTCTGATCACAATAGGCGGGGATGGCACGGTCCTAGGGGCGCTGCAGTCAACGAACGCCAGGGTGTTTTCTATAAATGCAGGTGTTCTGGGATTTCTTACCGAGGCCGCTCCTGAAAATGCCATGGAGAGTTTAGAGAAGATATTGAAGGGGGAGTACATCATCGATAAAAGAACCAGACTAAAAACTGTATTGAATGGGAACAGGCTTTATGATTGCATGAACGAGGCCGTCATCCATACCGCGCATGTTGCAAAGATGCGGCATTTCGAGATACTCGTGGATGATAATTTTGTTGCCGATATCAGGGCCGATGGAATCATAGTTGCCACTCCCACTGGCTCCACATGTTACGCCATGAGTGTAGGAAGCCCCTTGATTGATCCCCGCGTAAACGCCTTCGTCATCGCCCCAATCGCACCTTTCAAACTATCAGCAAGACCTTATGTCGTTCCCATAGAAAGTGAGATCAAAATCAGACTTCTTGAACCTGAGAGACCCTGTATCTTGGTTCTTGATGGTCAATTTGAAACACAAGTGCAAAGCGAGGCGGTGATAATTTTCACGGCCTCTGAGAAACCTGCCGAGCTCGTGCGTTTTTCAACGGATTTCTATAAAAGGGTGGCAGATAAGTTAATTCCATAGTTCTGTATTAATCGAATGTGATAGGATCTGAGGGTAAAAAATGTATCTTTTCAAAAAGGATAAAAAGAAAATCCCCCCTAAAACAGAAGAAAAAAGGAGGATTTGGGGGATTAAAGAAGAGACATTAAATTTAATATTGGAGGTATCCAAGGAAAGCTATCCCAATGAGTTCGCGGCCACGCTTATCGCAAAAAAAGGAATAATAGAAGAGATCAACCTTCTGCCTGGAACCCTTTCGGGAAGCGGTATGGCGATACTGCACACCCATATGCAGCCCCCCGACATAACCTTGAGTGTTGTGGGTATAGTACACAGCCACCCCTCGGGAAATTTCTCTCCTTCTGGTGCCGACCTGTACTTCTTTTCGAAGTTTGGAAACACCCACATAATCGTCGGTAAACCGTACAATCCTAGAAGTTGGCAGGCCTACGATGCCCGGGGGGGAAAAATAAAACTCGAGATAGTAAAATGATCCTTTAAACCACATCGTTATAGACTTCTTCTATCTGTTTTACCACCTTGTCCCAGGCAAACTCCCTCTCCACCTTTCTTCTGCCTGATTCCCCCATTCGCTTTCGTAGATTTTCATCCAAAAGTAGCAAATTTATTTTTTTGGCGAGATCCTCGGCATTCATTGGCTCGGTATGCAAACCCTCCTCACCTTCGTTGACAAGCTCGGTCACACCTGGTATATTGGAGACTATTACTGGTTTGGAGGATGCCATTGCCTCAAGAATGACAAGGCCGAAGGCCTCTAGACGGGATATGGAAGGAAGGACAAAAACATCACAGGCCGCAAAGTACCTCGGTATATCATCGAAAGGTACCCTTCCAGTGAAGATCACCTTTTTTTCCACTCTCCGAGATCTTGCTCTTTTCCTCAATTTGTCCAGATAAGGCCCACTGCCAACAATAATGTACCGCACATCTTTTGGGGTGAACCGAGCAGAATCGATGAGATAATCAAGACCCTTATGTGCAACCAACCTTCCCACGAAAAGCACCACTCTCTTCTTCGCAAGTCCATGTCTTTTTTCTATCTTTGAGAAATCCAAATCCCTGCTGAAGCGGTCGGGATTCACGGCACTTGGAATAACGGTCTCATCGAACTTCCACAGAGTTCTTGAGGTTGCACCATAAGTCTTGGTGTGGACGATTATCCTGTCTGCCCGTTTAAAGGTGTACCTGCTCATTGTTCTTTGATAGATCGCAGTTGCTATCTTTCCTATGAGTTTCGGTAACTCCAGATCACAGTGGTATGTTACAACGAAGGGGAATTTGGAACGTTTTGCGGCCTTAGCAGCATAATAGGCGGTGAGAGGGGGAGGAGTATGGGCATGCACAACATCGTGGTCTTTTTGAGCAAGGATTTTCTTTAACTTTGGAGTAATCGGGGTTGCAAAAATACTGGCAATTTGTTTGGCCCTGATGATTTTTATACCGCCGAAGTAATCCTCTTCTTTGAGATTTTCGAAGTTAGAAGTGTAAACAGTAACATCATGACCATTTTTAACCAGCCTCTCGGATAGTGTTAAAACATGGGATTCCACCCCTCCAATATGGGGGTAAAAATATGGTGCAACTTGAGCAATTTTCATGTAAATTATCGCCTCCTGGCTTTTACATTTTTAGATGATTTACATAAAAGGATTATCGATATCGAACAATCACCCGAATAGATAAGCCTTGTCGTGTAAATTATCGCCTCCCATCTTTTACAATCAATGATGATTTACATAAAAGGATTATCGATATCGAACAATCACCCGAATAGATAAGCCTTGTCATGTAAATTATCGCCCCCCA
>CP070751.1:692420-767115 GCA_020348445.1 Thermoplasmata archaeon | reverse complement strand
TCTACAGGGGGGGCCTCTACTTCTTCTGGTTCTTTTATTGGCAAAACTACCTCTTCTGATATCTCAGGTTCCTCAGGGGGGACCTCTACTTCTTCTGGTTCTTTTATTGGCAAAACTACTTCTTCTGATATCTCTGGCTCTACAGGGGGGGCCTCTACTTCTTCTGGTTCTTTTATTGGCAAAACTACCTCTTCTGATATCTCAGGTTCTTCATGGGGGACCTCTACTTCTTCTGGTTCTTTTATTGGCAAAACTACTTCTTCTGATATCTCAGGTTCCTCAGGGGGGACCTCTACTTCTTCTGGTTCTTTTATTGACAAATCTTCAAGGGCTTCTTTTAATATCTCATCATAAAATCCTTCTTCTGGTTCTACCTCTTCGAGTCCTTCTTCCGATATTTCTTCTTTAAATTCCTCTTTGAGCATCTCCCTTTCAAGTTCTTTTTCTGGTACCTCCACTTCGACCTCCTCTTTTGGCTCTTCCTCTACCAACTCCTCAATTAGGGCTCCTTGTCTTCTTCTTGTGATTAGCAAAACAACCAATAATATTATGACTATAAGAACTATAATTGAAATATAACAAAGTGTTGGATCTATTTGTTCCCAAAATGGCTTATCTTCCTTGCCATCCTCTGGTTCTTCCACTTCACCTCCCGGATGCGCAACAGTAACCGAGCCTATACTGTAATTGTAGACCAGTTGATTTACATTATCGTTTATTACCGCATATATATAATATGTGCCATTACTAATTGATAAGGTGCTCCATGTAAAGGTGTTACCCATATCGTCCTCGGATATATCCGAGACAATCAATATTCCGTCGTAACCTGTTTTATCTGTATCATAATATAAAGAAATCAAGGCATCGTCATCGGGATCCAGATCTACCCAGGTAATTATTAACTGATCATCCACAGTGGTTCCGGCTGCCGGAGGATTTGTTATTTGGATTGAGGGAGGATTGTTCAGAACCACAGGCAAACCAAGATTTTCCAGGGTTTCCACCCAGTATTCTCCATCAGTTGCCGCAAAATGATAGGAGTAAGTTCCATTAGCAAGTGTTATGATGAAGCAGTAAAGCTTTCCATCTGCATAGTTCGAGTCATAGGGATCCATTTCTTCTACTCCGAAACTACCTTCCAAAGGACCACTTAGGTTTATTGTCAAGCTCACAGGAGCATCATTGTCCAAATCTGTGTACAACACCGTGAAGTTGAAGTTCAGCCCACCATAACCCGATTCTGGACTCACAGTATCACTGGACAAGGAAGGTATATTATTCAAAACCAAGGGAAAATTAAGGACTTCTCCTGTTTCAGTCCAGTATGTCCCATTGCTAGCAGCGAAATGATATGAATATGAACCCTTAGAAAGGGTGGTATTAAGATAGTAGAGCTTGCCATCTGTGATGTCGGTATCATTTGGATCAAGTTCTATCATAGACAAAATATTTCCAGAAGGTCCTGTGATATTAACCAAGATGTCTGAGGGTGGTTCATTGTAAATGTCATAGTAAATCACTGTAAAATTGAAATAATCTCCTCCATAACCGGTATCTGGTCCAACAGAACCACTGATCAAAGTGGGGAGATCACTTAGAACCTGAAATGTATCGGTAATAAGAGCAGTCTCAACCCAAACGAGTCCATCGGTTGCTATAAATTTATAGGAGTATGAACCTACGTCTAGAATTGTATTGAAGTAATATAATTTACCATCAGTATAGTTAAGGTCCTCTGAATCTGCTTCTTCCAGGTCAAAAGATCCTCCTGATGGACCCGAAATTGTGACATTGATGGTGATTGGTGCCTCGTTGTCTAAGTCAATATAAACAACAGTGAAATTGAATGTCTCTTTATTATATCCAATTTTAGGATCAACTCCCCATTCTAAAAACGAAGGTGCGTTGTTGCTGACCCAAAAGTTCTTCATAACGTCAGGCATCTCAACCCAATAATTACCATCACAGGCTGCAAAATGATATAAATAATGATCATGAGAAAGGGATAAATTATAAAAATACTCTTTTCCATCGACATAATTTGTATCCAAGACATTGACTTCCTTCATTGGAAAGATACCACCGGAGCGCGCAGATAGATTGAGGGTGATATTATAAGGGGAATCATTATCAAAATCAGTATAAACCACTGTAAAGTTGAAAAATTGACCCCCGCGACCTGAGAGGGGATTCACTGCATCATCTGACAAGGAGGGTATGTTGTTGTAGACAATTGGAGAGTCGGGAATCTCAATCGTTATTATCCAATCATTACCATCATTGGCTGCAAAATGATGGGAATAAGTTCCAGATAATAAGGATAAGTTATAGAAGAATTCTTTTCCATCCACATAATATGTATCAGAAACGTTAATCTCCTTCATATTGAAAGTGCCACCTGAAGGTCCTGTAAGATTTAATGTGACATTCAATGGAGGATCATTATCAAGATCACTATACACCACTGTGAAGTTGAAATACTGTCCACCATAACCTGTTTCTGGATTCACATCAGTTGACAAAGAAGGTAAGTTATTCCAAACATGGGGCATATCCAATACCTCTACTGTTTCAACCCAGTATGTACCGTCATTTGCTGCAAAATGATGGGAATAAGTTCCAGATAATAGGGATAAGTTAAAGAAGAATTCTTTTCCATCCACATAATACGTATCAGAAGCGTTAATCTCCTTCATATTGATGGTGCCACCTGAAGGTCCTGTAAGATTTAATGTGACATTCAATGGGGGATCATTATCAATATCTCTGTAAACCACTGTGAAGTTGAAATACTGCCCGCCATAACCTGTTTCTGGATTCACATCAGTTGACAAAGAAGGTAAGTTATTCCAAATCTGGGGCATATCCAATACCTCTACTGTTTCAACCCAGTATGAACTGTCATTTGCTGCAAAATGATAGGAATATGTTCCAGCTGAGAGGGGCAATTTCAGGTAGTATTCTTTTCCATCATCGTATTTTATATCTGAGGCATTACTCTCTATGAGAGTGAATGTTCCACCTGAGGGTCCTGTAAGATTCAAGGTGATGTTAGAAGGAGGTTCATTACCTATATCCGTATATACAACTGTGAAGTTGAAATAATCCCCTCCGTATCCACTAAGGGGATCAACGGTCCCTCCAGTAAGTACAGGTGCATCGCTCAGAACTACGGGAGAGTCCAAAACTTCTGATGTCTCATTCCAATAGGTTCCGTAACTTACTGCAAAGTGATGGGAATATGAACCTGCTGAAAGACTGATATTGTAGTAATAGAGTTTGCCATCTGTAAAAACCAAATCACCCAAATCAACTTCCATCATCGTAAATATTCCACCGGATGGACCTGTAATATTGACAGTGATATTGGTTGGAACGTCATTGTCCAAATCAGAATAATTTACAGTGAAATTGAAATATTCACCGCTATAATCAATTGCGGGATTTACAATAGCTTCTGTAAGTATTGGGGCATTATTTAAAACAACTGGGGAATCCAAAACTTCCACTGTCTCAATAAAGTAATTTCCATCGCTTGCTGCAAAATGATAGGAATACGTTCCTGCATCAAGGGTAAGAATATAGTAGAAATCCTTTCCATCGGCATAGTTAATATCCAAAGCATCCTCTTCCATCATAATGAAGGTCCCACCAGAAGGTCCTGTTAGATTGAGTGTGATTTCTATTGGAGGTTCATCATCTAAATCTGTGTATACCACTGTGAAGTTGAAGTATTGTCCACCATAATCTTGGGTAGGATCAACTGCCTCGCCAGATAAAATTGGGATATTATTCAAAACCTCTGGTGAATCTGATACTTCAACTGTTTCAACCCAATAGATACCATCTGTGGCAGAAAAATGGAATGAATACGTTCCTTCAAACAATGTAAGATTGTAATAATAATATTTACCATCTACATAATTTGTATCGCTTGCATTTACCTCCAACATCATAAAATCGCCGCCGGAAGGTCCTGTGATATTGACCAATACCCCCACAGGTGCATCATTATTTGGATCCAAGTAATTAACAGTAAAGTTGAAATAATTTCCACTTGCACCCGATAAGGGTATTACTTCGGCATCTGTCAAAGAAGGCTCCCCAACAGTTACAATGGGGGAATCCACCACTTCCACTGTTTCTGTCCAATAGGTTCCGTCGCTTGCCGCAAAATGAAAGGAGTATGTACCTGCAGAAAGTGTGGTATTGAAGAAATAATCCTTGCCATCGGTGTTATTTATATCGGTGGTGTCGAGTTCGAACATCGAGAAATCACCGCCAGAAGGACCGGTGATGTTAACATATATACCCACTGCAGTATCGTTATTGTAATCGGAATAAGTCACTGTGAAGTTGAAATAGGATCCATCAAGGCCTGAGGATGGAACAACATTTCCATTTGACAAGGAGGGCCATAAACTATACACGAAAGGAACGTTTAAAAACTCCTGGGTTTCGTTCCAGAAAGTACCATCAAATGCTGAAAAATGATGGGAATATAAGCCAACTAAAAGAGAGATGTTCAGGTAGAATAACTTGCCATCCTCGTAATATTTATCTGACTTATCCACCTCCAACATCTCAAAATTTCCTCCTGAAGGGCCTGTGAGGTTTAGGATGACATTCCTGGGCACCTGATTATGCAAATGTGAATAGTTGACAGTAAAATTAAAATAATCACCAATAAGACCAGAAGTGGGCATTACCATACCATCATGAAGTTCAGGAGGCACAATTGATGGATGATCTATGATCAAAGGCCCGCTGCTGTAGTTGATAACAGGAGCATGCCAGGGGTCCTGGATAATGGCAAAGATGTACCATTGACCTTCAGGAATGAAGGTGGTATTCCAGTCAAAAAAATCGGCATCATCTTCATCTAAATCCGCAATCCAAAAACCCACGCCACCTGTATCGTCATCATCATAAAAAAGGGAGATACCAGCGTTGTCGTCAGGGTCTGAATCTATCCAATAAATCGTGTAGTTATAATGCGAAACATCATCTATCCCATCAGGTTCTATGAAACTTATTGCAGGTCTAATATTTGAGGCAGTGTGCAAAACAGTAACATTGCCCAGGCTGTAATTTGTGTGCGAATTAAAAGAATCAGAGATTGTTGCTTTAATTGGGTATTCACCCTCAGGCATATTTGTCGTATTCCAATCGAAGGCATCCTGAAGGTCATCTTCCTCAATTCCAGAGACAATCAGTTCCCAAATCTTAGATGTCTGGTTGTAGTAATACAAAGATATAGTTGCATTATCCTCAGGGTCAGAGTCTACCCATATTATTGTGTAACTTGAATCTGCTTCATCATCTATGCCATCTGGCTCAAGAATCTCGATGGAAGGCGGGCTGTTTGTGAAAAGTATTGTTATGGAATCTGCGTCATTATTGGCGCATATAATTTCCATATCGCCGTTTAGGTCCTCCCCGCAATCTGCAACAAAAACAGAATATGGACCTGCACCAACATAATAATCCTGCTTTAAAGCGAATGTGCCGTTGCCATTGTTCTTCAGGACCGAGACGGTGTTGTCCATGTTATTTGCAGTGACGAGATCGATATCCAAGTCGGAATCGATATCCTTTGCATGAACTGATAATGGATTTTCACCCACTTCATAGGTTACATGAGGGGCAAATGTACCATCATCATTATTTAAAAAAACTGAGACGTTATCTGCCAATCTATTGGCAACAATAAGATCTGATCCATTTACTCCATCCAAATCAGCGCAAAAAATTGAACGGGGCCAGCTGTCTCCTGGATATGGAACCGCATTAGCAAATGTCCCATCTTGGTTGTTAATAAGAACTGATATATCATCACCTAACGCATTTGCAGTGGCAACATCGTTGTATCCATCACCGTCGAAATCGGCAGAACAAATCCCATAAGCCCCGTTACCTGCACCATATGTTTCTGCATTGGCAAATGTACCGTCCCCATTGTTCTTTAATACAGATATATCGTCAGACCAGTAGTTTGCAGATATAATATCCATATCGTCATTGAGATCTTCCCCCACATCGATTGCAAAAATTGCCCTGGGATCGTCACCAACATCATATTCTATCCTTCCCCCGAAGGTACCATCACCATTATTGAAAAGAATGGTAATTGTATCAGAATCACCTATATTGCCTGTAATTATGTCTATATTCATATCTTTGTCCAAATCAGCGAGAAATAATGCCCGGGGATTGAAATCAACATCATAAAGAACATGGGGAGCAAATGTTCCATTGCCGTAATTGATCAGAACTGAGACATTATTGCCATAATAATTGGCAGTCACTGTATCGTTGAATCCATCACCATCCAAATCTGCTAAAAAAACGGAATGAGGCCCGTTTCCCACCTGATAATCGTCTCTTGCTTCAAATTCGGCACGTACTGTTTCCGAGGGATTATAGGGTATAAAAGGATATGGTACCATTAAAATCAATAACAGTATAAATGCTATAAATGTGGATTTTACTCCAACCCCTCTGATCAACATGTTATTCCCCCCAAAGAGGCGATTATTATCATGTTCAGTCTTTAATATAATGCACAATCGTTGATTTGGTATTTAAATATTTCATAGTCTTTTTTATCATAAATTATGGCAATCTATTAAGTACTCGGAGGTATAAACAGAGGAATAAATTTATAAACTACTCAATGCCTTACTTCCTCCTCAGAGGATAAGGATGCAGCGTAGCAGGCGTAAATCTGGTAGGTACATACTATGGGGTTTCGCGATATTTCTGATCTTGATAGCCATTTTGCTGTTAATATTCACATATTTTAAAATATACTTTAATATCGAAGAGCTCAGAGAACTTTTTATCGACCTTTTACCGAAAATCATTGGAGTTTTTTTAATAATCGTGGCCACTAAACTTGTTCTTAGCTTCCTAAGACCGGCCTTCACAGGAGTCCTTAAAGGCCATAAGCGATCACAAGCAGAAATAAAAATGGAATGGCAACTTTTCTCCAATTTGGTATGGATCTTTATATTCATCCTTCTTATATTCATCATAATAGGTGATTTTACAGGACTTCTTGCCTTTGGTGTGGTGGTAGCAGCTTTACTGTACGTGCTCCAAAAACCGATACTCAATATCGCTGGCTGGTTGGATATCATCTTTCATAGGCCCTACACCATAGGTGATAGAGTTGAAATCGATGGAAAAAAAGGATACGTAGTGGATGTTGGTATGTTCCACACCACACTTAGGGAATTTGGAGAATGGATGAAGGGCGATACCTTCACAGGCAGGCTTATCACCGTCCCAAACAGCTGTATTTTTGAAACACCGATACTCAATTACACCCGGGATACACCGTATATACGGGATGAGGTTAAAATCGCCATCACCTATGAAAGCGACCATAATCTGGCAAAAAAGCTCATATTGAAGAGCGCGGTTGAAGTCGTGGGCAATAGCATGATAAAACATTCAAAGCAGATTGCTCAAAAAATGGATATCAAGGACCTTAAAAGTCAGCTTATTAAAGAGCCCATGGTAAGGATGCTATTCTCCGACTCCTGTATGAATTTTTATGTTATATATTTCTGCGAGGCTAGCAAAAGAAGAGAGATCAATTCCATGATAACTGAAAAGATCCTTGATAGGATTAAATCAGAGCCAAAGGTCAATATTGCCTATCCTCATCTGGAAGTTATAGGCGTGAGGTAAGGGCTAAAATTTTTTCCATAATTTTTGGTGCCAGTGATTCTGATTTTTTACTTTCACTCACCCCTCCCAGCCTGATGTATATAAACCCTGCATCAATACCGTGTAATAAGAAGGTGATGACAAAATGAGTGGAGAAGAACATTACAGTTGGGAAGATGTATATAGGCTCCTTAGTTGCAGAACAGATTTCGATATTTGAATGTCAGGATCGTCAGCTTTCACCATCCGCTACCTGTATATAGGGTGGGTTGCATAAGGATTTTTTTCCGTGGCCCTCATCCCACCCTCTATTTTTTTGAACCTATCATAAGAACCTCGCCCTTGCATCTCGGACATTTACCATCGGCTACACGGTTTAAAATGGTATAGAAGTCCTCCCTGTGCACGAGCATCTCTCCGCAGCTTGGGCAGTATGTATCCTGATATTTACTTCCAGGAATATTGTTTATGTACACATTTGTCAGACCTTCCATTTTTGCTATTCGTTGTGCATCGATGAGTGCTTCCTTGGAAGTCGTGGGCAAATCCGTTAATCTGTGCGTGGGAAAGAACCTAAGAAAATGCAAGGGCGTGTCCTTTCCAAGGACGTTTATTACCCATTTCGATAGTTTTTGAATCTCCTTGGGATTGGAGTTTAGGGGCGGAACTAGCAAATACGATATCTCAACATGGAGTCCAAGTTCCTTTGCAAGTTTGCAGGTGGCAAGTACCGGTTTGAGGTGGGCCCTTGATATCTTGGCATAGAACTCATCATTGAAGGCCTTTATATCCACATTTATAGCGTCAATAAACGATGACAGCTCTACAAAAGGCTCCTTTTCGATGTAGCCGTTGGTGACGAACACGTTGAAAAATCCCCTTCTTTTCAAAAACTTTGCTGAATCGTAGACGAACTCGTACCAAATCGTTGGTTCGTTGTAAGTCCAAGCTACGCCATCGCATTTGTTTCTCCTCGCCAAGCTCTGTATTTTTTTTGGAGTCATCTTTCTTGTTTGTACATCCTCTATCTTCCTTTGTGATAGTTCATAATTTTGACAGTAGTCACATTTGAAATTGCAACCTGCTGTTCCCAGGGAAAACACCAGGCTTTCTGGGTAGAAATGAAAAAGCGGCTTCTTGCCTATGGGATCCACATTGATTGGGGCTGCCAATCCATAATTCTTGGAGAATAGCTTATTTTGCTCATTCACCCTGACCCCGCACAGACCTGCCTTGCCCTCGGCCACAACACAATCCCTTGCGCATAATTTGCATTGAACCCTGTCATCATAAGGTATCCAATACCTTGCTTCTTTCATATAATCACAATGGATCACTCTGAAATTGATTCAACCGATAACATCTGTTCTTAGATATTAAGATTTTTCTGCTAATATCGAGGCTATCAGAGAATTATCACTTATTATTCCTGGGTATGAACGCTCAGGAGGGGGGAGGGAGCAAGGAAGATGTGATAAGTCAATATTCCCTATAAAATCACGTCAGGTGACTGCGAAAACCATACAATATCAGTAATGCAGCCGCTTTGCCAGCCTTCTTATCAAGAATGCAGGCAGAATATTCAGGAAAATACAGAACATCTCGATATTCCTGTCGGAAAATAACAACCTGTTTCTTAATTTGTAGCTTTTTTTGAGTTTCCTTTCCAGGGATGCCTTCCAGAGCCTATCGTACTCTTTAAGGTGAGTCAAAGGACGGCCTTTCACAGCCACATCACCTGCGATCTCACCTGCGATCTTTCCCGCAACAAATGCATTTGCAATCCCAGCACCGGTGAAGGGATTCACCTGTCTTGCAGCGTCCCCTATAACCACAACATTCTTGGAAACACACTCGTTGGGAGGTAAAGTAGAGGGAACACAACCTGATAGGAATCTGATGGACCGACCAGAAGGAAATTTTTGTCTTACAAATTTTTCCAAGACTCCATATGCACCCTGTGAATGGGGTCTTAATATCCCCACTCCAACATTGGCCTCGCCCTTGTTTTTCGGGAATACCCAGCCATATCCTCCCTCTGCAAACTTGCTTCCCAGGTAAAACTCAAGACAGTCAGGATCCACATCTATATTAACTAGTGTGTGTTGTGCACATGAACCCAGAACTCCTAACTTGCCCCTGGTTTTGATCCCGGCGAGTCTCCCAATTCTTGAATCCACACCATCGGCTGCGATGATGGTCTTCGTCTCTATTGTCTCATCGCCCATCACCACGCCTTTGGAATCAATACCAGTTACGGTTTTGCCCAAAAGAAGCTCGGCACCCTGGTCCGCAGCCATCCAAAGCAGTTCTTTTTCGAAGGCATCCCTGTTCAGGACATATCCTACATAAGGTGAGGTTTTTATTTTCACGACCCTGCCTTTTGAAGAGACGAAATTGAAATAATGGGCCTCATTTACCAGCCATTCAGAGCTGTTTTTCATGCCGAAACTAGAAGGTAGGGTACCTGCCACAACCTCGGCGCATCTCACTGGCTTTCCTATCTCGCGTTTTCGATCGATTATAATTGTACTTGCTCCTTTTTCTGCTGCATATCTTGCCGCTACGCATCCTGCAGGGCCTGCTCCCACCACTACCACATCATAGACCAAGGGTGATCCCTCAAATAAAGAGTTTTTTCATCTTCCATATGAAGTATATTATTATAACGATTATGATGAAAAAAAACTGTTAAGAAAATTTTTGAATCATAAAGTATTCATGTGAGGGGCAAGACATTGACTATTTGGTATATAATTCTGTTTTAAGGATTCTTCATGTTGGTATTTTGGACATCCATAATATTAGTCAATCCTGAGTTTAAATATTTATGGGGTAGAGAAAGGGAGAAGAAAAATATAAGAGCCTTGAAAACTAATTCATCATATCCCCGATCCCAACTGACCCTTCCCTGTAAATATTCGATTTTCAGCAGTCGATTACATAGGATATTTATCAGTTAGTGCTCTGTGTATGAACAATAATCCAGATGAGGAGCACTTTATCGCATAATCGCGACTATCTGACCCGAAAAATTTTACTTGAGAGAGGATTGGGGGCACAACATACTAAATAAAGAATATTTTCGAGAGGTAAAGATTATCGAGAAACAGGAACAATAAAAATATTTCATGAGACAAGAAACTGTTTTGGATTTTGTGTAATATGTCCTATACTTAATCAGTTTTAATGATGATGGAGTCTGGATAGTATCTTTGTTTTTACGAAAACCTTGCATATATAAACCTTTCTATCAACTGGTTGTTTTTCTAATATATATACCTTTTTAGTTTATTAACTAAAGGGGTATTTATAGAAGGACGAGCATTTCTTTATTGATATATGATCATTGAGGAGATGAGGTTGCTGTAGTAAGGGGAGGTGATAAAAGGTGGGAGAGGAAGGACAATAAAACGATATTCCAGTTGAAACTTTCTAGAACTGGTCCTTGATATTTTTGGGCTGTGAGATGATAGGCGCCGAGGTGGGGTGAGGTATAAATATAAATCCTGAAAGGGAGGAGGTGATAAAGGATGAGAAAAGTGAAAACATTCGGAACAATACTTGTAACATTACTAATCGCAACGATTCTATCGAGCGGTTCAGCTGTCGCAGCTTGGTTCTATGCAGGTTCTGTATATTCTGCAGGAGACTGTGAGAATCCAGAAGAAGCACTTGGTGCCCCAGACAGTGTTTATGCTACTGTCGGGACAAATGAACCCGATCCAGCACTCGGAGACCTTTGGCTCGATATGGGATTTTCTGGGATACCTGACAGCCAATTATTTACAGTATTCGGGACCAATGGTTGGGGGAAAGAGGAAGAGTACACAGTGCGTGTTTTTCTTAACGATTTTTCCTATTATGACGAGTGGACCGATAATAAGGATACAGTTGACAACAACTTTACAACAGGAACATCTGGCCCTACGACAGTATAGCGATACGTAAATATAAACGGTGAAGATGGTGAAACAGACGCCACCGATACAATCTATGGACCAGAAATAGATGCAGTGGGTTATTACACACCTTAAAACCAGAGTAAATATCCTATCGAACCAAACATGTAGATGCTGGGAATATGGCATTCTTCTTGGCATCTTCTCATTTATTTTTTAAGCCCAGAATCTTTATAATCCTTCATAGTCATATCAATTATATATACCAATAAATATTGTGCAAAATAATGGAAGAGGTGTATACAAATGAATAGCAACCTTAAGAGGAGGCACAAAGTTATTTTGCTAAAACGCTCGTCTGTCATAGTTAGCGTGCTTTTTATCATTTCAATTACGATGTTTATTGTTCCTGATGAAAATCTGATACCAACCTCCAGTGGTGCAACAATTTATGTTCCTAATGATTATCCTACAATACAGGATGCTATAAACGCAGCAAAAGGGGGGGACACGGTCTATGTCTACAGTGGTACATATTATGAAAATGTTTTGGTGAATAAAACAGTAAATCTGACCGGGGAAAACAAGGAATTTACTATAATAAAAGGCGGTGGAGCTGGAGAGGCAGTTTATGTAAATGCTAATTGGGTGAATATAACTGGGTTTACAATAACAGGTGACGATCCTAATGTTGATGGATTAATTATAGATTCTGATAATAATACTATTGCTGACAATAAATTTTCTACCAGTAAGATCGGTATTTATATCTGGAAATCCAGTGGTATAACTGTTCTGAACAATATTATGTCGGATAACGGAATCTATATTGAGGGTGATTCCCTTGAACACTGGAATACGCACAATATCGACATTTCAAATACTGTCAATGATAAACCGATTCATTATTGGAAGAACCAAATAGAAGGTATAGTCCCATCTGATGCCGGACAAGTTATTCTTGCCAATTGCACAAACGTCATTGTAGAGGCACAAATAATCAATACTGTTACTGTTGGTATTTTATCGGGTTTTTCTTCGAATAATAACATTATTACAAATAGTGTGTTTTCATGCAAGTATTTGTATGGTATAGAACTATATTATTCTAGTGGGAATAATATCATAAGCAATTTTATCGATAGTAATCCAAGCTATGCCCTCTATCTCCACTATTCTAATGGTAACAATATAACAAATAATACATTTACGAATAATGGTGCCGATAGCATCCGTCTTATCAATTCCCATGGAAATAACATCACAGAAAATTTCATATCTTCACCCATTGGGGGGGATGGCATCCATCTCGAAAATTCCGATGGGAACCATATCATAGGTAATAACGTTTCTACCAGTGCTATTGGCATCCGATTGTCATATTCATCTAATAATACACTCGAAAATAACACATGTGATTGGTGCTTTCATGGTATTTCGCTTACTAGCTTTTCCCTCAAAAACACCGTTAGAAACAATCACCTTCACTGGAATGCTATATTTGGTATCTATATGATTGTAGCAAATGGGACCACCGTCGTAGGTAACAATATTTCGCACAGCGGACGTGACGGCATTCATGTCTACGGTGCCCAACACATCATCAGAGACAATATTATCTTTTCGAATTCCGATTACGGCATTTTATTCGAATATTCCCATGGGAATCATCTCTATGGCAATAAATTATACTCGAACGAAGAATCCGGCATCATGCTCGATCATTCTGAGAGCCACACCATCCATGACAACAATGTTACGAATAATAAGCATGGATTGTATCTTTTCCAATTTTCAGACAACAACATAATAACAGGCAACATAATATCATCGAACATTTATGATGGCATCCTTCTTGAGTATTCCTCCAATAATAAAATAACAGGTAATGATATCTCCGACAATTTAGAAGGTATAAACGTCTCATCATCGGATGGCAATATAATATCAGGCAACAACATTTCGAACAACACTCACGGCATCAGGCTTTCTTCAGCATTGAACAATGCTATAACAGGTAACAATGTTTCTTTGAATAATGAGGATGGTATCCGCTTACTCTCTTCTTCCGACTGGAATGGCATTATAGGTAATACCGTTTTTTCAAACAGCAACTTTGGTATCTACTTAAACGATTCAACAAATAACAGTATTTACCACAACAACATCATACACAATACAAATCAAGCTTACGATGGCGCGAATAATGCAAACCGATGGGACGATGGCTATCCATCAGGAGGGAATTACTGGTCAGATTTCGATGAATCAAGCGAAGGGGCGTATGATGAGTATAAGGGAGAAGGTCAGGATATATTGGGAAGTGACGGTATCGTTGATAACGGGACAATTGGAGGCGGTGGTAAGAATCCCTATGTCATCGATTCGGATTCCAAGGATAATTACCCCCTTATCGAGCCCAACAAGAACTATATGATTTTAAAGCAGGGCTGGAACCTTATTTCTTTACCCATAATTCAGCAAGAAAAAAACCTCACCAAAGTGCTCTCCTCTATCGATGGCTTATATGATGCTGTCCAATGGTATGATATCACCGATAAAAAAGACCAATGGAAGCATTACAAAGTAGGTAAGCCCTATGGAAACGATTTATTCGAGCTAAACGAGAAGATGGGTATTTGGATTCACATCACTCAACCAGGAGACACGATTTTCTTCTATAATGGAACCAGACTGACCGAGAATCAAAACATTGCTTTACACCCAGGCTGGAACATGGTTGGTTACCCCTCACTGAACAATAGGGACAGAACCTCAGCCTTGAACAACATCGACTTCCCATCTGATGTCGATGCGATTTGGACCTTCAATTCCATATCCCAAAGATGGGAGAAGATGGGACCATCTGATTATTTCGAGATTGGAAGAGGATACTATATTCACTCCAAGGTTGATAAAACCTGGATTGTACCTCTATGAAAATCTATGACCCTCTGTACCATGGTAGAAAAATCAACGACCTGATTTTTTCTTGATCTGTTTCAGAGATTCAATATTAATTACACCATCCTTTGTTAAGAGTGTATAGATATCCATCTCTGTAACTCCTTGGTAAATTTTCTTTTTACCTAAATAAGGTATTATGTTATCGAGCTTCATTATTTTTGATGATTCATTTGATAGTATCACTGTAATCACCAACTTTGATAAATCATTTTTTATTTTTCTCGCATATTTTTTTCCTTTATTTGTGAGAGTATAAAATTTATGTTTTCTTCGACCACCCTTTATGTGTCCGATACCTTCTTGAATATAACCATTGTGTACCAGCCCTTTAAGAAGCCTAGACGCGTAGCCATAACTTAGTCCTACCTTTTGAACAATGCCGATCTCTGTTATATCAATTGATACATCAAATTGACTGATAGAACCATGACAGTTCAACAGATGGAGGAGAATCCTCATATCTGCTGAAATAAGGCTGTTGTGCCTTTGCATTTCTGTCAATCCTCGCAAATATCGCAACATTCTGACTATTTCTATAGGGATAATTAGAGATAAAAAATATTACGAAATTTAATGGTCGGATCGAACCTAATATTTAGATGTTGCCTCCAAAGTTATCTCGTTATCATTGCTTGTAATATTTTACACCTCACCCTCAGATTCTACTATTTAGAGTTGTATATAAACTTACTGTGTAAATTTTCACAAAAGCTTTTTATACAAGTTGTTTACGATGGTAGAAAAACTATTGAAAAATGATAGACTGGAACATAAATTCAAATCGTGGAGGGATAGATACAGGGCAAAAGCATTTTCAAATAGCCTAAGAAGTTTTAGATTTACTGATTTGATTTATCCAGGGAATTTAAAGAGTTGTAAGCTATAGCCGCTGAATAAGAGCCCCAAGATGCACACCAAAACCAATCCCCTTAGATAAACAGCTCTCTCATTCTCCTTATGAAAACTATTATGATTGCAATTATTATAATAAAGATAATTAAAAGAACTATATATATGATTGCGTTCACACCTGTATCATCTTCTTCGGCCTTGCCGACAACAACAGTTATGGTGTAGCTGTCAGAATATTGACCATCGGACACTATTAAGACCACATCATATACACCTTCTTTCTTGTAGATGTGGGTAGGATTTGGTTCTGTGGAATTGGTTCCATCCCCAAAAACCCAGAAATAACTGATGATATTATCATCTGAATCAAAGGATAAATCCCTGAATTGCACAACCTCGGATGCCCTTGCGGTCGTGTTGACTTCGATTTTAGCCAAAGGTGGCTCGTTCCAGTCCCAAAGGAAAATCTGGGTAAAGTAATCAGCTACCTCATCGCTTTCGATGATCACCCCTACCTCGCGGTTCTGTGTTACAGAATTCCTGTTCCAGTTGATGCTTGAGATCAAGGTGTATTTACCATCCACTATCATGCCCTTGTTGTGAACTTTCGAAAGACCCAGTGTATCGTAATCAACGAGCCTGGCTTCAAGGTAATCAGTAATGTTATGGTTTTGTGCATACTTGTTGATATAGTCATATGTATCGTAATTATCAAGGTCTGTATCATCGGAAAAAGCGTACTTTGATGACAACAGAATCCTCACATCCACATGCCTTTCTTCTGCCGCTTCTATAGCAGCCGTAAGAAATAGATTCTCATATTCAAACTCATCCTCGTTCCAATTGAGGTGGCAATCAAGCTGCTCAATGTAAATGGATTCCTCAGCAGATTTTATGGCACCGAGAATCGCTTCATTCTCCAAGAGAGACGTGTCAGGGGATATAACAGGAGATACTGTAAATTCCCCTTCCAACGTTACATTTGTAAAGATCGGGTCATAATAACCATATTCAATCCAATCATCTAATTCAAAATTAGAGGACGGATTTCCGTAGGTCGGATCATCAGGTGTGAAAGGTAGTATGTCGTAGCCAACTGAACTCCAATCAGCTAAAAAGACATCTGTAAAATATCCTGCCACATCGGTATTTTCAATAACCACTCCCCAACCCCTATTTCCGTATGTATTGTCCACTGGTAAGCCCGTGTATTTCCAATTCTCAGACGAAATTATCACTTTCTTATCATCTATTATGGCATATTTGGCATGTACATAGCGGTATCTTGCTCCAAGTGTGGAGTTGGTAACCATGAATCTGACGTCTCCACCATTTTCTACAATCTTCGAGAGAATATATTTCTGCTCCTGGGCGATTCCGTCAGCTGGGCCGCCTTCCATGAGAATCTTCACATCCACATTGGCATTCAACTTCTCTATTATTTTCTCGCTAATGTTCCAATTTGTAAATTGATACAAGCTTATGTAGATCGTATTCTGTGCACCTTCAATTTCACAAACTACGGTATCATAACTGGAATCAGGGGATGAGAACAGGGTCATTTTACCGTTATATGTAAAGGTCTCATACTCGAAATCAGTTTGGCCTGGCTTATAATGCCTTATATGTTCCCAATCTAGAGAGGAATTGGTATCTAAATAATCCTTATTTATTTCATCATAATTTCTCTTCAGTATTTCGCCTTTTTTCGCATCGTTGATAGGGGAGCCTGTCCAACCTATATCTTTGTATTCAGAATCCCCGTACACCACGATATCGATTAGATTCCCGAAAACGTCCAAGAGCAATGCCTCGTCTTTTGAGACTGAAAAGCTCGGTATCTCCCTTTTTATCATTTCTGGGACAGCATCTGAAGAGTTACCATACTCGAAATCGGGATAGAAATTCATAATGTTATAAAAGATGACAGCACTGCTGGCAACATAGATATGGTCCTTTGAATCCATAATAGTGCCTTCGGGAAATATGATGGTACCAGAATAGGAACCCTGTCCGTCCGAAATTCGCCATCCGCCGATGTTGACATGGGTTTCAGATGGATTGAAAAGGCATAGAAATTCTTCTTCTGTGCTTCTGTAAAAAAGCTCTATTATTATAATGCTCCTTTCTTGAAAGCTGGGCTCCTCAAATGGTGTGTTGAGTTGATTGGGTGTTGGGTGGCTGAAACTAATCCAGGACTCTTCCCCATCGCTGCTCCTGCCAAATGAGATGTCGTACTCACTCGTGTCATAGCAATAACTGTCAATAACTGTTGTGCCATCTACATATAAGAGATTAACTGTATCACCTGCATTGTTCAATCCAAAGCTCCTGTTGAAAAGTATTACATGCTGCGGTTGGATTGTGGTGCTCAAAGGAATCTGCCACGGTTTGGTGCCGCTATCCAATATATCATCGAGCCACAAGCCGTCAAGTCTAACAGGAGTTGTACCGGCATTATAGAGTTCGATCCATTCATTGGAAAAGACCGTCTTTGGCGTGGGCAGAAATTCGTTTATCTTTATGTAGGATACATTTTGCAGTGAATCCACTGTATATTGGTTTTGGTAGCCTGGAGTTGGAAGAAGGAAACCCTTTATTTCATCTGTGCCGTCCGGAAATCTCCCGCATGTGGTGTCGTCCTTGCTTGTATAATAGGTGTGAACATCGATTATCGTATCAGTTTCATTTAGTAAGGTGACATTATCCCCATTGTTGTTCAACAATATCCCGGTGTCATTTCCATAGAATACAAGAAATTCTCTAGGTCCAATACTTATTCCTTGCGGAATAGTGAATGGATCAGATGAGCCTACACTGCCCAGTGCATCATCGATCTTCCATCCTCCGATATTGACAACCAAGTCTCCTGGGTTGTAGAGTTCTATCCACTCATCATCACTATCAAAATATCCATCACAGTTCCAGTCACTCTCTGGATCGGGGAGGAACTCGTTGATAACTACGGAAATGGGTAAATCACTATGGGCAAAGGAATGAACTTGGGTAGTTGAGTTTTGCTGTGCATCGTCAATTGCCAGGATGTAGTACTCGACTATTGTACCTTCGGTCTGCGCTGGAAGTTGAACTGAGTAATTCATGCTCTCAAATATCATGGGTAATGAGGTATAACCAGAACCATCGACATTG
Organism: Thermoplasmata archaeon; assembly: GCA_020348445.1. Classification (GTDB taxonomy): domain Archaea; phylum Thermoplasmatota; class Thermoplasmata. The sequence continues at coordinate 748,564 of CP070751.1, read as the reverse complement.
TACATCAAGGTTACAGTTTCTAAATAATAATCATCTGAAACATTTGTAATTATTGTCACGCCTTCCGAGGTTGTTGGATTTAAGGGAGTATGTCTTACTTCCATTATCTCTGGGGGATCATCATATAGATGTGCATTTGTCCTCCCAGGTGTTGGATCCGATCTCTCCCAACTTAATCCTGAATCACTGTCATAGCCATTTGGATGAAGGGATATGGAGTCACCTTCAACGGCAGAAGGATTTGATCCACTCCAAGTTAGGTCAGCAGGAGGGGGATCTACCAGACCTTCGTCACCATATGCAACATAATCAATTCCTATTCCTGTATCATTTTTTAAAAGTACATCATCTTCGTATGGACCCCATATTCCAGAAGTTTTCCAGAGATAGAAATGTGCAACACCATCAGAGAAATCTGTATCATTTAAGCCTTCTCCAGTGTGCAGTATCATGTAGGTCATTGGAGGAAAATCTATATTCGGAAAAGTGAAATCGTACCCAGGACCATCCTGATCGGTTAACGTCCAGTTTTCAAGGTTTACGGTGGTACTTCCATTATTGTAAAGCTCAATATATTCTTCATCCACTTCAATTCCCAGCGGGTCATGCATGATCTCATTAATTACCACATCTATAGATCCCCCATCGGCTTTCATTACCTTCATTGGAATGAATATGAATATACTGAATATCAAACTGAGAATTAAGAATACTGCTCTAATCTTGATGAACTTCACTTAGACTCTCCCCCTAAAACCCGTATAGTATAATGAGTTTATTACTGTTGCTGTTCTTTTAGTACCCCTAGGCTCTCATATTTGTCCCAAATCTTGATTATTACCACTCTTTTTTTCTACTTAACTTTTTTACCAGATTTGGATGTTATGGGATAGCCGCAGCTTATACAAAAATCAATTGAAATCTGTATTGTTCCGCCGTGTCCATCAGGAACATAATCAAAAAAATGGCCGATGTTGTTGTTAAGGCTCGTCTCACACTTTGGACATATTGGATATTCTACCATTTGATACCCTCCAGTCTAGAGAATCGTTGTTTTGATACTTAATAGTAATGTATGGCACGCTTCTATTATTTAGGATGATAACATAAATACGTGAATAAAAATAAAAAGTTATCGAAAAACCTACCCCTTCAACCTCTCCTTTGCAAGCGTCAGGTGATCCTTTTCGATCATGGCCAAGGCTTGGAATATCTCCTTTAGCCTGGGTTCCTTTGCATCCTTGAAGAACTTGCTGTATTCTTTTATTGCCCTCTCCTCCCTATCTTGAGCATCTTTGAGATTATCCTTGTAAGAAGGGTAGCAGGCCAGTTTATCCAGTTCTACCTGGGGTTTTTTTACCCTGAGAATCTTTGCTATCACTGAGGCGTGCTCACTTTCGATCTTGGACAAGGCACGAAACAACTGCTTTCCCTCAACATTAGAGGTCATTTCTGATGCGCACATATAAAATTTCGTGTTTTCAGTCTCAAGCTCAAGGGCAATTTCGAGGTTCTGCTTTGAAATACTTGATAAATCCTCGATTGCAGGATCCCTCCAATCCATTGCAAATATCATGTACTCTGCCGGGGCTCCACAGAAAGGACAGTTCGTGGGCTTCTCTTCCCCTAGGTATGGATCACCGCATATCTTACATCTGTATACCTGCATTTTTAAGCCTCCCTTTAATCTTTTTCCTCAAACATCTTATATTATTAATCTACGAATTCAGTCCCGCATTTTGGACACACAGAATCTGTTGAGGAGATGTTGGCCCCGCATTCAGGGCACTCGAATACTTCCGTCTCATCTTCACCTTTCTCTTCCTCTGAAGAAGCCTTTTTATCAGATTCGGCTTCCTCTTCATCTGACACCTTCTCAGATTCTTCTTTGTCCTCTGTAGCTCCTTCGTATCCAAGAGGTTTCAGTTCCTCATCTACCTCTGCTTCTTTCTTTAATCCTTCCCCTTCCAATTCCTCTTTTGGTGCCTCTTCTTCCGCCTCCTCACCGGCCTCCTCATCCAACTCTTCTTCTTTTAATTCCTCCTTTGGCTCTTCTTCATCCTCCAATTCTTCCTCTTCTTCCTCCATAAGTTCCTCTTCGAGTTCCTCCTCAGGCTCCTCTTCATCTAAAAAATCCTCATCTAATTCCTCTTCGGGCTCCTCTTCATCCTCTTCCAGTAACTCCTCAACCAAATCCTCATCAAGCTCCTCCTCTTCTTCCTCTTCAAGTTCCTCCTCTTCCTCCTCTCCCTCTTCTTTCTTTCTTCTTCTTAATATAAGTAGGAGCAATATAAGAAGAAGTATAATGATGACCACAAGCAAGAGCCAAGGTCCTGCTTCTTCGAAGAAGGACTTCTCTTTCGGAGATGGAGGATTGTCCACAATAATACTTATGGAGGCAGCTGGGGAGTAATCCTCACCATCAAATGACCTTACCGCTATACTGTGTCTACCATTGGGTAATTCAGTTGTGTCCAATTCATAACTCCAAGATTCGTTACCTGTTATATTTATCCAATCATTTTCGTCAATTCTTATTTGAATTAATTGGATTGTACCATCACTGTCAGATGCAGTTCCATTTATTAAAATCGTACCATTTACTACGGCTTCTGTAGATGGCGTGGAGATCGTGCATGTGGGGATCATATTTACAGGTAGGGGAGGGACAGTTGGTGTGGCATCGTCCACATTCGAAAATGGACCTTCCCCTATTGCGTTTATCGCCGACACTTTGTAGTAATAGGTGATATTATTTGTTACATCGTAATCGTCATAGAATAGGGAATCATCGATATCGATGATCGTTGGCATATCATCTGGTGATTCGCCTTTATAGATCCTGTAATTTGTGACGGCAGAACCGCGTATTAAATGTGGGGCACCCCAAGATAGGTGAACAACAGAATCTCCTGCTGTGGCAATTAATGTCGTTGGTTCAGAAGGAAGACCCATAAGCTCCGCACTATCGGCATTAGATAATAGGCCAGCCCCTAGATCATTTACTGCCTGCACCTGGTAGTAATAGATAGTCTCATTGAACACCAAAAAGTCGGTATAGCTCGTTACATTTCCAATCTTTTCCCAAAACGTTATTTCGTTTGGATTATATCCCCTGTATATCTGATAGTTGGTTATATTAAGCCCCCCATCAGCAAGTGGAGCCTTCCAAGTGAGGGTTATTTGATCAGTACCTGGCGTTACCATTAAATCATATGGCGCAGATGGCACTAATCCTGCCGTAATAGGGATCGCATCGGATTTTGGTCCTTCACCAATGTTGGTGTTTGCGCTCACGGCATAGTAGTATGTAACGCCGTTTACCACGCCGGTATCATTGTAATCAAATATATCTACAACTTCAGTTACTTTAGTCAGATTATCTGCTGCATCACCCCTGTAAATTATATAACCTGTAATCGGGGCGCTTCCATTAGATTCAGGAGCTTTCCAAGATAGATGAATAAAAGATTTTCCTGAGTCCTTGCTAACATTCTGTGGCGAAGAAGGCAAAGCCAGAACATAGACGACATTTGTTTTGTGCCCATTATAACTTGCATTAAACCAAACAATGCTTGGAGTGGTGCCAATATCAATTCCGTTCGTCTCAGAGGGTGTGGGTCCAAGGAGTTGTGCCAAACCGCCTTCTACTGTCCAATTTGCTATTACTGTGCTGATAAAACCTTCTGTGTCATTGTAAGCCGAGCAGTTACCCCATTCTAAAAAGCCCACCATCACAAGGCCACCTTCGAGGATCGTTCCGTTTGGAGTATCTGTTATTTCTATTCTATCCACTATTAGTATGATGTACATCACTGAATCGTTGTGCCATTTGGTTCCATCATAATATGATGCTTTAAACCAAATTGTTCCAGGTGTGAAGCCACCGTCGATTCCATTCATCTTGGCAGGTGAAGGTCCTAGAAGTTGCGCAGATCCACCTTCGACAGTCCATCTCGCATTGACGGTGCCTATATAATCCCCTGTATCATTGTATGCAGAGCAGTTACCCCATTCTACAAAGCCCAGCATCACAAAACCACCGGTAAGATTCGTACCGTTGGGGATGTCCGTTATTTCTATTCTATCCACCTGTTGGGAGAGGACTTCATATTGAATGCTGGCGTTGTATACATCGTAGGACGCATTGAACCATACTAAACCTGGTACTGTACCAACATCTATTCCGCTGTATGCAGCCTGTGCCGAACCAGTAAGTATAGCATTTCCACCCACGACAGTCCAATTAGCGATCATGACCTGAAGGAAACCGGCTGTATTGTTGTACGCCGAGCAGTTGCCCCATTCTGAAAAGTTTATGGGCACAATTCCACCTCCCAAGATATAGCCATCGGGGATGTCTGTAATTTGTATGTAATCTACAGTTGGTGTCAAGATATATATTACAGAATCGTAGTGCCAGTCGACTCCATCAAAGTACGATGCATTGAACCATACTTCTCCCTCACTTAAACCCACATCTATTCCATTTCCATGGCCTTGAGAACTACCGATAAGTATTGACGTGCCGCCCTCGGCAGTCCAGTTCGCATTAAGGGTGCCCATGTAACCAACTGTATTGTTGTAAGCTGAGCAGTTGCCCCATTCTATAAAGCCTACCGGGACATTACCGCCTGCAAGTGATGTCCCATCAGGGACGTCTGTAATTCTTATATAGTCCACAGTTGGCGAAATAACATAGAAACGGACACTGTCGTTTATCCCATAATAGCTGGCGTTCAACCATACGAAACCCGGGATGGTCCCCACATCGATCCCGTTCATTATATTGGGCGAACTACCAAGAAGTGTCGCATTTCCACCCTCAACTGTCCAGTCTGCATCCACTACACCTATAAAACCTGCAGTGAGATTGTATAAAGAACAATTGCCCCATTCAATATAACCCACTGGAACAGTCTTATTTACAAGCGGTGTCCCGTCTGGGATATCTGTAATATTAATGAAATCGTACGGTGATGGGATTATGTACACTACACTGTCATTAAGCCCGAGGTAACTCGCATTAAGCCATGTGGTTCCTATCGTAATACCCACATATATGCCGTTTCTGTGCCCAGGTGTTGGACCAAGAAGCGTAGCACCTCCACCCTGAGCAGTCCAATCTGCAGCAACTGTCCCTATAAAACCTTCTGTATCGTTGTATGCAGAACAGTTGCCCCATTGCTCAAATCCCATGGGGACCACACCGCCTGATAGAGGAGTCCCATTAGGAATATCTGTGATATCTATGTAATCTATAGTTGGAATAATGTAAATTACAGAATCGTTATACCAGTTAATTCCATCATAATATGATGCATTGAGCCAAACAGTTCCTGAGGTATTGCCAACATCGATTCCGTTCATTACAGCTTGAGGGATATCAAGAAGGGATGACAAGCCACCCTGGGCTGTCCAATTAGCGGCAACTATCCCATAGTAGCCTATGGTATCGTTATACAACGAAAAATTGCCCCATTCCTGATAGTCTAAGGGTACTATTCCATCCTCAAGTGGCGTTCCACCTGGTGTATCCGTGATCTCCACATAATCCAGAGTTGGTAGGGTAACGTTATACCGGACACTGTACGTATGCCCATTGTAGCTGGCATTGAGCCAAACAAATCCTAGTGTTGATCCTACATCGATTCCGTTTCTTATTTTTGGAGTTGTCACATTGAGGAGCTGAGAGGTTCCGCCTTCTGCAGTCCAGTCAGCGCTCACCGCGTAGAGGAAGCCTATAGTATCATTATAAGCCGAGCAGTTGCCCCATTCCAAAAAGCCAATAGGTACAATTCCTCCCATAAGCGGAGTCCCCCCAGAAACATCCGTGATTCTGATATAGTCAATAGTAGCCGTGCTCACATTGTATTTCACGCTGGCATTGTGTCCTTGGAAGCTTGCATTGAGCCATACAAAACCTGCTGTGCCACCCACATCAATGCCATTTAACGTTGCCGGTGTGGTTCCGAGAAGCAAAGAAGCCCCACCGAAAGTAGTCCAGTCTGAATATACAATCCCAATATAACCCTCGGTAATGTTGTAACCCGAACAGTAGCCCCACTCTTGGTATGAAACTGGAACGATTCCACCTGAAAGTGTGGTACCATCAGGAGCGTCCGTGATGTTTATGTAGTCCACAGTTGGGATAATGTATACAACGGAGTCGTTGTGCCAGTTGTTTCCATCATAATATGAAGCGTTCAACCACACTGTGGTTCCTGGAATTGTACCCACGTAGATACCATTCATCACCGTGGGTGTTACATTGAGAAGGGTTGAGTTGCCTCCAAAAGCGCTCCATTCGGCATCCTCGGATTTAAAGTAGCCTATTGAATTGTTGTACAACGAACAGTTGCCCCACTCAGAAAAGCCCAGTATAACTGTTTTATCTCCAAGTGGTGTTCCCCCAGGAGTGTCTGTGATCTCCATATAATCCACAGTCGGGGAGAGCACATCATATTGGACACTATCATTAAATACATCATAGCTGACGTTGAGCCATACTGTGGCCCCCGTGGTCCCGACATATACTCCATTTGTCACATCGGGTGTTGGTCCAAGCAATGAGGATGTGCCACCTTGGACTGTCCAGTTGGCATTTACCGTGCCCATATATCCTACAGTATTGTTGTAAAGAGAGCAATTGCCCCATTCTGAAAAACCCACAGAAATAATTCCCCCTGTAAGGGGTGTACCATCTGGAACATCTGTGATTTCGATATAATCCACTGTTGGTATTATGGGGGAGATAATAACAACTTCCTCGACAACTGCATAGTAAATTGGAGGCATTGGAAAACCGTACCCTGAGGTGTAACTTTCGAGCAACATCCAGGAGGGGGGTGGATTTACAATGGGTGGAGGACCTGGCAGGACTATGTATATATCGTGAGAGACATTGAGGGGATCGTTGTACGATGAGAAGTCGGCAATTGGATTTGCTGCATTTTTTATGGGGTCGCTGATTGCAATCATAAAGCCACCCTGGTTCACCCCTGAGACAGTGACGATGTGCCCGTATGTTCTGTTGCCTTCATCATCATAGAACCCTAAAAAGAGTATTGCAACGTTACATTTTCGCACCTCTTCTGCCACTTTCTCCCACATTGGCCATGATATGCTATGGGCCGTGTAATTTATTCTCTGACCTTGAAGATCGAACCACTGGTTGAGACCGTCAACCATATTTGATACGGTAGTGGAGCCTGTTTCATTTGTTTTGAACAATTCAGCAAGTTCTTCAATTAGAAATTGAACATTATCACGGGCATGGTCATCGCCTCCACCAAGGTCTGGAACAAGAGAATGATCGTCATTTCCGTCTCCCTGGGTTCCAATAGGATCTGCAAATTTGGAATCCAACCACCACAAGCCATTAACAGCAGCTGTGGGCCCGCAATATGAGTATTCTAAGGTGTCGTCACCACCAAGCGGTGTATCGATCACATGGTTTGCCCCAGGAGCAATGCTGACATTGTTTTGTCCAGCAGAGGAATTTACAAGGACATCATCGCCCGTAAGGGGCCCGGAGTCTAAAACACCGTTTTGACCTGCATTAATGGTCTTCCAATAATCTTGTCCAGTTCGCAGAGCCTTTTCGCGCTGATCAAAATCAGGCATGCCCATTGGGGCATAGTTCATGTACACGGATTTGTTGAACCAACCCGTATACCAGCTGTTTTCGTATGTGTAGGCAAAATTGTCACGGGAATGGGTAAGGCCAGTATTATCCCTTCCAGGTGTTCCATAATCTCCCATTCCGTACGGTTCAGAGGGTGGAGTTTCCTGCCAGTTCGTATAATCGTTGTTATCTTTAGTGTAATCCAAAAGCTCCATGGATGCGCCTGTGGGACTTGGCCAATTTGTGCCATCATCATATTCCACCCTATCCATCTCAACTAAACCATCCATGAGAATTATCTCATCATCAAGATTGGCAAGGACGAAATTGGAGTACTCGTAGTCCACTAAAACACCGCCGTTTTCAAAGTAACTTGCATTTATCCCAAGTACCAGATATTCACCTGGAGCAATTGTAAGGGGTCCCCCGTTGTTAATTATGTGGCTGTCAATTACCCCGCTATCTTTTATTTCCCAATCGTTGATATCCACTGTTGTCGTTCCTGCGTTGTATATCTCAAACCATTCTCCTTGCGTGTCACCAACTGCAACAGGATTCTTCATGATCTCTGTTATTATTATCGCTTCCTCGGAAATCGGGATGATTCGTGGGTAGTCAACAAAGCCGTCGCAGTCGTCATCTGGGAAATACCAGTCAGACCAGAAGTTACCACCAAAAGGAGGGGCGATGTTCCATTTGTTGATTTCATCGTCCATGGCTTGGATCGTGTTGTTTATTAGGTTGTTGTGATACACTGTAATATTTATTGAGGAGCCTAGATATATTCCATAGTTGTTGTCCTGAATGTAATTTTGATAAATGGTATTATTTACAGTCACTAAAAAGCGAAGACCATAGTCGTTGTTTGAAATCATATTCCATTCTATTCTGTTATCATGGGAAAACTCAAGTCCTATCCCCACCCAGAAATTGTCGTGAATATAGGAATCTGTGATGCTGTTGTTGATTGAATTAAGATACAGGTAAGCACCATAATAATTATCAAATAAAGTTAAGTTCGTGATAGTTGAGTTTGTGGTGTTCACCAGTAATATTCCATGGTAATTATTGGTGAGAACGAGATTTTTTACCTCTATATTCTCGCAGGAAATTAATCCCAAGTAGCCAACGGGTGTGGTTTCATCAAAAACGAGCCCGCTTTGCCCGATGATGTAGTATATGGGTTTCCCGTTGATTGTGTTGGAAATATCGATATCTTGATGATAATCCAAGACAGCCAATCCTCGAACTCCGAAATTGTAAGCGTTGTTGTCAATTGTGTTGTCACGAAGAATATTGTCTGGAGCCTGACCTAAAAATATGCCGTATTCATTGTCATGAACAGAATTGTTATTTATATTGTTGTTCGTGGATGTGGATACAAAGATACCATCGCCTAAGTTATCAGAAATGTTGCAAAATGAGATATTGCAGTTGTTCACAGTGTCCAATTCAACTCCTGCATCACCCGGGGCAGGGCCGCCATTTGTGATGGTAAAACCTGTTATGTTTACCCAACTTCTGTTGACATAAACCACATCACCGGTTCCATCACCAACGATTGTTGTGTTACTCCAATGTGCACCAATAAGATTAATTGTCTTATTTACCACAATATTTTCATAATAAGTGCCGTTGTAAACCAAAATAGTATCCCCATCGCTACTCGCATTAATAGCATCTTGGATATTTGAATAGTTTCCTGGAGGACCCCCTCTTACGTGAAGGATCGTCCCAGCACTCGCAATTTCAGTTTCAAGGCTGATGATGCCAAAAAGTCCAGCAAACACCAGCGAGCACACGATTATGACTGTCTTAAACGTTCTTTCCATGGACATTCCCTCCTCCATGACGGAAGTGGACACCCCATCCAAATCGGATATTTTATATCTTTCGGTTATACTATCCAAATATCATCCTTTCAGAGATAGGGAGAATCGTCATCAGTTAATCCGTACCTTTATTATCTTTTCATCGGTGCTAATCACGCCCATTTGGCCAAGCTTCCTACCCTCTCCCCCTTTCTTATCCCGAATCTGAACATGGCAACACCAAGAGGAAAAAGTATCAATGCAAATATCACCAGTATACCCATTATGGGAATGGCATTTCCTATGCCCCCACCCTGAAGCAATCCCCTGATACCGTGAATTGCCCAGGTCTGGGGTAGCACAATGGCCACATAATATAAGGGCGGGAATATATTGAGAAACTCCTCGAACGGAAAAACAACACCTGAGACCAGGAGAGTGAGCGTGGAAATCCCCCAGCTTATGGGCTCTATCTCCCCTTTTGCATCCACAAGAAGAAACATACTGGCTGAAATAAGCCCAAAGCCCGAAAGTCCTACTATCAAAAGAAACAGCATGGGAATGATCAGAATCGCCTCGGGATTTACAATCAGGTTGGCATCAAATATGAATATGCCAATAGCGAAATAAAGCAGGGCATTTATTGTAGCATATGTATACGTCCAGGTTAATGATGACAAAAAGAAGGTTTTAAGTCTGGATGGTGACGTTAGATAGAATTCCAGCTGGTTTGACCAATACAGTTCCTTTAATGATTCAAGATAGGTAGATAATGTAGTAAGCACGTACTGGTTTATCACGATACCTATTAGCACGAAGGAGAAGTAATCGTCCATAAAACCGATTTCCAGCACCCTATTCATGAAATACCATATTGCTATGGCCACGACCATGGAAATAAGCGTGAAAAAAAAGCTCACCTTGAATCGATACCAAAGCCGGAAATTCTTGGCCATGTAGCTGCCAACTACATGCATGGTTTCTTTGAAGTTGAGGCCGTGCTTGACCTTCCCAATTTTCCGCTTGGCACCCGCCATTTAAATCAACTGCTCCTCATATGAATACGCTGGTAAATCTAACTCCTCTAGTCCTCTTCCTCAAGCTCGGACTTTAGTTTTATCAGCTCAGCAACTGCTGGGTCAAGATGCTTTGCTGCTTTTTTATCCTCCCTTGCCTTTTTCTTCCACTTTGGTTTCATTTCCTCTTGGACCATTGCATCTATCTGTTTATGCTCCCCGTCCGAGATATCGAGTCTCTCTTTGATCTCCCTTAGCAACTCCTTTTTTTCATTGATTATTACACCGTAATCCCCATAAGCCTCGATCAACGCATTCTTGTAGAGTTTATACCTATCTGAAATCTGCGCCTTATCTGAATCTATCCTTTCCATCATCTCCATGAAGATGTCGTTTAGGGAGGGATCTTTGGTTTCCATGCTCCCCACTTCGGTATGACCAAAACAAACCTCAAGAAGTTCCTGCAGATGTTCCTCCACATCCCCATGGATCTCGAGCTGATACTGGTCCTCACCTTTTGAGTCGCGAAGACAACTTGGGAATACAGATCTAACAAAATCCAGGCAAGAAAGATCCTCCACCAGATCATCGGAAAGGTTCAAAACGTTTATCAGAATATATCCACCCTCACGCCTTCCTTTTATTACCTCGGTTTTGTCGAACAGCACCACACAACCTTTGAGCAATATGGCTATTCTGTCGCATATCATCTCAGCCTCCCATAGGTTATGTGTGGCCAGAAGAACGGTTTTTCCGTTGCCTGCCAGTTCATCCCGTACGAACTCACGAATAAAATTTGCAGAGTACGGGTCTATGTTCGCGGTTGGCTCGTCCAGAAGATATATAGGCCTGTCGGAGAGAAGGCAAAGCGCAAGGCACATCTTCTGCCTCATCCCCGCAGAAAGGTTTTCAGGATATTCGTTGATTTTATCCTTCAATCTCACGATTTCCAGGACCTCTTCGATCCTCGGTTTGATTTCATTCCAGCCCAATCCCTGTACAATACCCCAGTATTTCAGATTGTTGTATACTGTGAGCTTGTAGTCGAACATTACCCATCCACCGCTTCTGAGCAGATTGAGGGACGTTCGCACCTGTTTTCTATTTTTGATCACATCGTAATAATTAACACTGGCTTTTCCTGAATCTGGAACCAGGAGACCTGCTAAAATCTTGATCAAGGTGGTCTTCCCTGCACCGTTGGGCCCTAAAATTCCCACTATTTCACTTTTTTGCACATCCAGGCTCACATTGTACAATGCCGTTAATTCATCCTGCTTTCTCCTTTTGATGGCGGAAATAAATGCTTTTCGCCAGTTGTACCCTTCCCCTCTTATAGGATACCTTTTTACTATGTTATCGGCTTCAATCATGGCTTCACTCCAGATACCCTGGTTGTACCGGTTATCTATCTCAAACAGCATATCGGCCTTTGCTCAAGCTGAATCATTGTCGTTTTTATCGCTGGTAGCTCCAGTTTCTGATGGAATCTTGGTTTCTGGGCCTGCAAATTGTTTCATTTCGTCAGATTTAGAATTCCCTTCTTGTGATCCTTTACTTTGCTCCCTAAATAACAGCATCTCACTCATTTTCTTAAAGGCTAAATCGACATTTTCTCCTGTCTTGGCACTGGTGAGTAGATACGATGTCTCATATTTTTTGATCGCATCATCCATATCCTCGGATTTTATCGCGGTTTGCTCTGTAAGATCGTTTTTATTTAATAGGATGAGAATAGGTACTTTTCCCACACTATTGAAAAGGGATAGTATCCAGCCGTGTAAACTATCTAATGTCTCTTTTCTTGTAATGTCTACCACAACTAAAGCTCCGTTCGCTCCCCTGTAAAAGCTCGTTTGAAGCCGCTTGTACTCCCTTTGTCCCAATATGTCCCAAATCATCAGGGTCATATTCATTGGTTGATTACTGTTTGGGTCTTGAATAACCTGTTCCCTCATTGTCACCTTTGTTCCAAGTGTTACCACATATTTATCGTCGAATTTGTCCTCCACGTATCTTCTGATAAGGCTGGTTTTTCCCACTGCGGCATCACCAAGTAAGCATATCTTCCGTCTGAAATATTTCATCCCAGGCATAAAGAACCCGCCTTTTCAATCAATCCACAAGTTCCTTGAATCTCGCTTCATTTCGGATGTTGTCAAGATGTCTGTCAATCTTTGCGTGGGTTAGGAATCTGTTTCTATCAAGACTCAAGGCCTTTTCAAGATTTCTTAAGGCTTCATAGACTTTTTTTTGCTCGGATGCTAAACAGGCTTTGTTGTACCAGGCTTCTGCGTACTTCGGATCTATTTCTAAAGTTTTATTAAAGGCGTCTTCTGCACCTTCAAAATCGTTTATACGAAATAGGGCAATTCCTTTGTTATTTAAAGCTATGGTGTTGTTTAAATCGATTTCCAATGCTTTGTTTGTACAGTGTAGGGATTCCCTGGGCTTTTCCAAGTACAGCAAAGCACAACCTTTGTTGATCCAGGCTTCAACATCCTGGGGATCTTCTGTTAATATCTCATTAAAAATCTCTACAGCCTCCTTGTACTTCCCCCTTTCGACGAGGGACATGCCTTCTGCCATCAATTCTGTCCTATTCATCTGAACTCCCCGGAATTAACGAATATATTTTACTATTATTAAGGGTTTTTATTCCATTATTTTATATGTTTTTGATGGTTTATGAGATTTTGGAAAGGTTTTATAAACGATGAAGGCAATCCCCCTAAAGGCCATTGAAATGCCTATTTAGAACCATTTCTTGGGGGGGAAAGAGATGAACAACGAAGTGGACTACTCCTTTAAAATATGCCTCGTAGGGGAAGGAGGGGTAGGTAAAACCAGTTTGATCAAACGATTCGTCTTCGATCAGTTCTCTGATAAGTACATCACCACCCTAGGCACCAAAATCACAAAAAAAGAGGTGACCCTCAAGCATCCAAGAAGACGCACCTCAACAAATATTAGGATGCTCGTCTGGGATATCATGGGCCAGCAGGGTTTTCGCCAGATGCTTCAGAATGCGTATTTTTTCGGATGTCAGGGCGTTGTGGCTGTCTGCGACATCACAAGACGCGACACCATGTTGTATCTTGAAGATTGGGTCAAGGCCGTGTATTCCATTTCAGGCGAGGTTCCTATAGTTTTTCTCGCCAATAAATGCGATTTGAAGAAGGAAGCCGAAATAAATATTAAAGAGCTTGATAAATTCTGCTCTAAATTCAAACGCTCGTATGCCTATCTTTCCAGCGCAAAAACTGGTAAGAATGTTGAACTGGGGTTCTTCACATTGGGTGAGGAAATTTTGTCTTCTGATTGAAGATTTATCAACAACTAAATAAGTTATTTTCTTATCAATATTGATGAAATGTACAATAGTATGCAAGGATAATTCCCACAAAACCTATATTTAACAATATCTATGCACGGCAAAGGTCGTAAAAATGGAGCAAGGCCAAGAAGATGCAAGATTCATAGAAGAAAAATGGCAAAGAAAATGGAAAGATGCAAAAATCTTCGAAGCAGAACCTAAACAGGGGATGAAGAAGTATTTCCTCAACTTTCCGTACCCATATATGAACGGTTATATGCACCTAGGCCATGCCTACACCCTGCTTCGAGTGGATGTGTATGCCCGCTACAAGCGTATGAAAGGATACAATGTTCTGTTTCCATTCGCATTTCACTGCACAGGATCTCCTATCGTATCAGCAGCCGACCGAATAAAAGAAAAGGACCCGAAACAGCTCAAGATCATGGAGGATATGGGTATACCTGATGATATGATTCCAAAATTTGCTGACCCAGTCTATTGGACACAATATTTTCCAGATGAATACATAAAGGATGTAGATCGTTTTGGAGGCTCAATTGACTGGCGCAGGAGCTTCATCACAACATCATTGAATCCATTGTATAACAAGTTCATAGAATGGCAGTTTAGAAAGCTGAAGTCCAAGGAATATGTTGTGCTTGGGGAGCACCCTGTGGTGTGGTGCACAAAATGCAATTCACCTGTGGGAGATCATGCAAGGATCAAAGGGGAAGGTGAGACTCCCACCGAGATGACTTTGCTTAAGTTCAAGTTCAATGACGCGTACATCATTGCAGCCACACTCAGACCCGAGACAGTATATGGGCAGACCAATATGTGGGTTGATGTGGACTTAAGGTATGTTAAGGTCAAGGTAGGGGATGAGATTTGGATAGTAAGTAAGGAGTGCGCAGATAAATTGATGGAGCAAAGAGAGGGCCTAGAGATAGTAGGTGAAATCTGGGGAGGACAGATGATAGGAAAAACATGCATCGCACCTGGCATAAATCGGGAGATTCTGATTCTGCCCTCGGAATTTTGCGATCCCAACAAAGGAACCGGTCTTGTAACCAGCGTCCCATCTGATGCACCTGACGACTGGATGGGCCTTTATGACCTTCGGGACGAGGGTATGTGCAGTCGCTTTGGATTGGACTGCGAAAAAATCAGGAAGATCGAGCCCATTCCAATAATCGAAACCCCCGGATGGGGAAATCTACCTGCCGTTAAAATCTGCGAGGATATGAAAATTGAGAGCCAAAACGACAGAGAAAAGCTGGAAGAGGCAAAGAAGATCATCTACAAATCAGGATTCTATACGGGGGTTATGAACGAGAACTGCGGGGAATATGCAGGTATGAAGGTAGAAGAGGCAAAGGATCTTGTAAAGGAGAAGCTAATAGAAGGCAGCGAAGCTGACTTGATGTACGAGCTTTCTGGAGATGTGGTGTGCAGATGCCTTACCCCCAGCATAGTCAAGGTGGTATCAAACCAGTGGTTTATCGCATATGGAAATAGGGAATGGAAAGATGGTGCTCATCGGGCTTTAGACAGATTGAAACTCTATCCCGAGGCCGTGAGGAAGCAATTTTCATACGTGATCGACTGGCTCAACGACTGGGCCTGTACAAGGGAGTTCGGTCTGGGAACCGGGCTTCCATGGGACGAGAACTGGGTAATCGAGTCCCTCTCCGATTCCACGATATACATGGCTTATTATACGATATCAAAATACCTGGAGCACGAAAAAATAGTTCCAGCAGATAAGATAGACGATGCCTTTTTTGATTATGTATTCCTGGAAGAGGGTGAGATAAGGACTATTTCTGAAAACACAGGCGTACCTGAATCTATATTAAAGGAAATGAGAAATGAGTTCAAGTACTGGTATCCTTTCGATCTAAGAGTTTCAGGTAAAGATCTTGTTCAGAATCACCTTTCTTTCTGTCTATTCAATCATGTTGCCATCTTCCCTGAAGAGTACTGGCCATTGGGATTTGGCCTAAACGGCTGGATTCTGGTATCTGGTGCCAAGATGAGCAAATCTGCTGGAAATTTCTATCCCCTCAGGGATATCCTTGACAGATTTGGCACCGATGGCACGAGACTGACTTTAACATACAGCGGTGAAGGAATAGACGACCCAAACTTTAACATGGACTTTGCGAAAGGTGCATATGCTCGCCTTGAAGCCTGGAGGGACTTTGCCATCAACTATTACGATAAAGGTAGAAAGGAGGAAATCGGAATCGATACCTGGTTCGAATCGATCTTAAACAGGACGATATCAGAAACTGATGCTGCCATGGAGGAGATGAACTTCAGAACTGCATTGAAAATCGGATATTTTGATTTGCAAAGACACCTAAGATGGTATCAGAGACGGTGCCTTGGAGATTTAAACAAGGATCTTATAAATGATCTTATTGCGGCCCAGACTAAGATTCTTGCACCTGTTGCCCCACACATTTGCGAGGAGATATGGGAAAAACTGGGTTTTGATGGATTCATCTCTCTTGCCGAGTATCCAAAAGCTGATTCTGAAAAAATCAATCACACAATCGAACTGTCAGAGGAGTTCCTAATAGATACCATGTCCGATATAAACGAGATTCTGAAGGTGACTGGAATCTCGCCCAATAAAATCGTGCTCTATACGCCTTCTTCCTGGAAATATGAAATGCACCAAATAGCCATAGATATGAGCATTGCCAAGGAACTGAACATAAATAACCTCATGAAATCAGCAATGACCCGCGAGTCTATTAAAAAGAATTCAAAGGAGGCCTCAGCTTATGCCAAGAAATTGGCGGAAAATTTGACAAATAGAGGACAAGATGAGCTCCTACAGCTATCCAAGACCATGGATGAAAGGAGCTACCTGATAGAGGCTGCTGACTTTTTAAAACATGAATTCAAATGTGACATCGAAATATATACTTCAGATGATGATTCGCGGTACGATCCCAAGGACAAGGCCAGATTTGCTGTACCGAGAAGACCTGCGATTTTTGTGGAGTAGATATTTTCAGTCCTTTGTATAAATTATTCCCTTTGTTCCATCCAAAGTCACATGCTGTCCATCTTTTAAAATCTGAGTGACATTTTTTACACCTAATACGGCGGGGATTCCGTATTCTCTTGCCACAACTGCACCGTGACAGAGCATACCCCCAACCTCGGTGACGATGCCAGCCGCCATCAAAAAAAGCGGTGTCCAGGAGGGATTTGTTGTGGGAGCCACAAGGATTTCACCCTCCTTGAATCTACCAAATTCAGTGATGTTTGATATTATTTTCACGTTTCCGGAAGCTCTGCCCGGACTACCGCCTATACCTTTCAGGATTTCTTTACCTGTCATTTCCTTGGCTCCTTCTCTGGTAATAAGGTGAGGGGGATTTATCCTCGAAAACGATTCAAATTCAGATTTTCTCGTATTTATTGTGATCGCCAGACCCTCTATTTTTTTTCCGAGACTTATACTCCGAATTTCCTCTATTGTAAGGAAGAACACGTCCTCCTTTTTATGGATGATTCCCACTTCAACTAAATGCGAGCCAATTTGTAAAACAATTCTCCTAGCGATGGGATAACCCTGCCCTATGTAGAACTGCTGGTTCTCCCGAAGGGTCATGTACTTTTGTGCGAGTTTTAAAAGTCTTAAAAAAGCAAACCTCTTTACGGGAAATAAGTTGTCTAAGAGGTGTGTATTCAATCTTGCTAGAACGAGTTCTTCAGCTTTTTCCCTTTCTTTTACACTTTTTTTCTCCATGGACTTGGGGTCCATGTGTTTTTCACCTATCAGGTAGGTTCTCAGGATCTCTAAAACGAGGTTGGGATCATCGCCCCATGAAGGATAGTAGAGGTCGTACTTTGGAGACCTATGGCCGTATGAATCAAGGAATCCGTGAAATCGATTTAAAAAGGCTTTTCCTTCTTTGGTAGTACTCAAGGATTTGACAAGATGAGCATAATTCTCTTTTAAAATCTCTTTTTGAATTATGGGGATCTCTTTTGCCGTCATTGCCAGTTCCCATAGTTTCTTGTTGGTTTCCAGGGTCTTGTTTTCCAGACCCGAAACGAGATTAGGACACAAGGTGTGGAAATCTTCTTGGGAATACCTCTCAACCAGTATTGCAAGCACCTGATACAATGCTTCACAAAAGACGATACTCAAAGCATGAGTCGTACCAACTGATTGTGCAATTCCAACTATATAATCCAATTGGGTAAGTAATTCATCTGTAGATGCCTCCTCTATTTGAAATGTTTTTAGGTCATCGAACTTTTTTTGAATCTCGGGCAATTCTGAGTCCCAATTCTTATGTACCTGGTTCACCAGTAAAAACGCCCTAAAAAAAACAGGCAGCATGGATAATTTGATTTTCTTCCTGTCTATTTGCACCTGGCCCCCCATTATGAAGTCGTCCACAACACCAGGCAGATTTGAAAATATCTTCTCAAGCTCTGTTTTATTGACATAGGGTCTGCCGAAAAATAATCTGGCCAAATCTGCATCCTCAGGAACCCTGAATCCAAAGGCTGAAAGGGCATCAAAGAAGCTGGGAATGCTCTCCTCGGCAATGGACCATGTAAATGGTGTAAGAGGCTCCTGGACCCGCTCATCTAAAGGGGATTTTGTCCATTCCCCCTTAAGACCCGAAAGTTCTTCCTGACTAAGGGCAGGTACCTTTTTTCCCAAACCTGTCACTGGTCTTGACTGGAGGATGTAGAACCTATCTTGGCTAAGTCCCCATTCGATGTCCTGGGGGGATTTGAAGTGCTGTTCAATGACAAGGCCAATTTTTGCCAACTTTTTTATTTTTTCATCTGAAAGTGTGGGAACTTCTTGTTTTTCCTTGGGCACATAAGCCTTTGTAACTCCCTCCTTTGAAGGGACCACCATAACCTCCTTTTTAGATATCCTTCTCCTTTTTATCTTTAGCCCATCCTTTTCAATAGTGTATGTATCTGGAGTAACAAGTCCTGATACTAGCCCTTCCCCCAATCCAAACGTTGACTCTACAACAATTTCATCGTCTTTTTCTTCCAAAGAATTGTAGGTGAACATCACTCCAGAAACTGAAGGCGATATCATCCTTTGTACAACCACACACATTGAAACCTTCGAATGCCGAAAACCATGTTTTTTACGATACTGGATAGCCCGTGGTGTCCACAGAGAGGCCCAGCATTCTTTTACCTTGTTTAGAAGGTCATCAATACCCACTACATTCAGGTATGTTTCATGCTGTCCTGCAAAACTGGCATCTGGGAGGTCTTCTGCTGTGGCCGAGGATCTTACAGCCACTGATTTCTCGTTCTTAGCAACAAACTTCATGAACGCTTCGGTAATATCAAGTGAGATTTTCTTGGAAAGCTCAATTGATAAGATCGTTCTTCTAATATCCTGGACCTTCTTTTGTAAATCAGATTGATCTTCCATTTTTATGGAATTCGCGATATTAAGAATCTCGTCCTTAACATCCATAATATAATCTGAGTAAGCTTCGGCAGTAATACAGAAACCCTCGGGCACCAAAAGACCGAGTTTTGTCAGCTCTCCCAAATTGGCTCCTTTTCCTCCAACAAGGGTAATATCAGATTTGGATACCTCTTTGAACCCCCGCACGTATTTTTTCATAGGTTCACCTAAGTCTTAAAAGGTTTTTGAAATATAAGTTGATTGCACAGGAAATGAGACCTGGGTTTTTCGTTTTCCAAGAAAATTTCAAATCCAGGGAGCACGACATAAATCGTGCATCAATAATTCTTATTCCATAAATTACTTCAACAGGTCCATTACCACGACGTCTCTTACTGCCTTCATGTTCTGGAAGGGCAGAACTAGCCTTCCCTGGGCATCTGTTTTGTACAATCTAGGTTCAATTTCCTCTGCAGGAATAACGAGCACATGATGAAGCTCTCCTGTTGCGGTATCAACAATGAAATTCTCTATCATACCAAGGATCTGTCCATCGTTCGTCATAACGGTTTTTCCTCTTAGCTCGGTTGCAAATCTTTTCACTCAAATCACCTCTTCTTTTTAGCACCCGCAACCTGTATCGTTTTTCTTCCTTTTAAAACTTCCCGATTCTCGAGTTCTTTCGAACCAAAACCCTCTTTTACATCCTTTTACATATCACCCGTCGTGAGGATCATGAGCCAATTGGAGAGGATAATCCACAACACAGAGGAAATAGTTACCCACGAAGAACTTACCGCATTACTGGATGAGAAGAAAAAACCCACTGCATATATCGGTATCGAGCCCTCTGGTCTTGTGCATATAGGCTCCATAATTTGCATTGATAAGGTCAAAGATCTTTTAGATGCCGGTTTTAAGGTGACCATTCTCCTTGCAGACTGGCACGCCTATCTCAACGACAAGCTTGGTGGTGATATCGAGAATATCAGGGCTTGCGGAGAGTACATCAAGGACTGTTTTTCAGCATTTTCCGTTGCTTCTGATGATTTGGAATTCGTATACGCCACCGACCTATTAAATGGTATAGAATACTGGGAAAAGGTGATGAGAATCTCCAAGCACAGCTCCCTCTCAAGAATCAAAAGGACCCTGACCATCATGGGGAGAAAGGAGGATGAGGCAAATATAGATGCATCAATGCTCATCTACCCTGCAATGCAGGTTGCTGACATATTCCAGCTGGATGTAGATGTGGCATACGGGGGAATGGACCAGAGAAAGGCTCATATGCTGGCAAGGGATGTTTCTGAAAAACTTGGTCTGAAGAAGGTTGTGGCCCTCCATACACCCCTTTTATCTGGTTTACAGGGTTGGGGAAGAATGGATCCCATCGAGGCGAAAATGTCCAAGTCCAATCCCGAAAACACGATATTTATCCACGACTCTCCAGAGGACATAAAAAAGAAGATAAAGAAGGCCTACTGTCCAGAGGGGCAGATAGAGGATAATCCCATCATAGATTTATGCAGATATATAATATTCAATAGATTAGATAGCATAACGATTTCCCGGCCCGAGAAATTTGGAGGGGATTTGGAGATAAACGGTTATGAGGAGTTAAAGGATGTTTTTGAATCAGGCCAGCTGCACCCTCAGGATCTAAAAAATGCGGTGGGTCAGTACCTGACAGATATTCTCGATTCTGTAAGAGACTACTTTGAAAAGAATCCTGATAACTACGAGAAGGTCAAAACCATCGATATAACAAGATAATTTTTGTATAGACTAGGCACTGGGCCCCTTGCATCCAAAACCACTTTCATCGGTTCTTTCTACCTCAATGATAACGCTTGAACCGCAATCGCAATTATCAGGTTTTGAGCCGATACCTAACTCTTTTCCGCAGTCATCACATATCCAGACCTTCATTTGATCTCACCTTTTTTAGCAATATAATGTGTTTCTTATATTTGTATTTAGTACCAACTAGTAGTAACAAAATCTGAATATACAATTATATACCATCTCGTCTTTATCTCGCATATGCAAAGGCACCAGAACCTAAGCAACATGGCCATCATCACGGCTGTAGTGGCCGTTTCTTTCTCGGCGATCTTCATAAGATGGAGTGACGCGCATCCACTGGTTATTGCAACCTATAGGATGGGTATTACCACGCTCATCCTTCTTCCTGCAGTTCTGCTTTTCAATTTTGATGACATTAAAAAGATAGAAAAAGAAGATTTTATATTCATGGTAGCCATAGGGATGATTCTGGCACTTCATTTTGGAACCTGGATAACATCTTTAAAAGAGACCTCAGTGGCAAGCTCAGTCATCCTGGTCACCTCACATCCCCTTTTTGTAGCCATCGTGTCCCATTATGTATTTAGAGAAAAACTGAAGACAGTGGGTTATTTGGGAATCGGAGTGGCATTTTGTGGTATTATCATACTGGCTGTAGGGGATTTGGGCCTGGGAGGCTCGAATTTCAGAGGCGATATCCTTGCTCTTATCGGAAGCATTGCAGCAGGGACATACATATTAGGCGGCAGAAAGGCCAGAAGAACTGTTCCCCTCCTTCCTTATGTATTTATTGTATATGGAATATGCACCCTATTTTTACTGGTCACATGTCTGTTCATTTCTGCACCGCTTCATCCTCTGCCTGCGAAGGAATACTCGCTCTTTATATTGATGGCCTTGGTGCCCACGATCCTAGGCCATACCCTCTATAATTATGCCCTCAAGCATGTGAAAGCGCAGATAGTATCCGTCAGTCTGTTAGGGGAGCCCATTGGCTCCTCGATTTTGGCCTTGGTGCTTCTTTCGGAGGTCCCCCCTCAATTCACGATAATAGGGGGTGCTTTGATACTACCTGGAATATATCTGGCATATATAGGAAGGAAGAGGGAGAAAGAGCCGGGGTGATTTTCGCTAAATATCCTTTAAACTATGATTTTACCCTCCACAAAAAATATATTTAATTAGAAGAATATATGTACAATAGTCACAGAGGCAAGGGATTATTATGCAACAATACAGTACTTCTCCATATCAAGGTGTGCAAATTCCTCAACAACCAATGTACACGCCACCTATGATGGCTAGTGGAAGACCAAAGATATCACCAAAAAGAGCCACTAGCTTATTTTTTA
This sequence comes from Thermoplasmata archaeon, assembly GCA_020348445.1. Lineage (GTDB taxonomy): Archaea > Thermoplasmatota > Thermoplasmata. The sequence continues at coordinate 726,205 of CP070751.1, read as the reverse complement.
TTATCGTTGTGCTCGTGCTCTTGATACATACCCTGTTTTTTTCATGGTATTATTTTGAGATAGAAATGGATATGGAAGGCGAATCCTATGGAACCCCATTCACTATCAATGGTGATGCTGAGATAGCAATGCATCTAAGAGAATCTGAGATTAAAACATCAGTAATAGGGCAAACCGATGATGTCACCGATGAATCGAAGGATTATGATACCGACGATTACGAGGATAATGACGAAATCAAACATGTGATGGATGTGACCTTCTTTTTAGTGATTATTGCTATCATAATGGGAATTATATCTGCGATTTTTGTAACACTATCCCTTTTTGGTGCTATATCTAAAATAGGAGGAGTGATTTCTCTTATAATATTATTGATATTATCTTTGATCATACCATTATACTTTGCAATAGCTTTACCAGCTGCAATAGAGGAGAATTGGGACGAAAGTAACATAACAGAAAGTTATGAAGAAATTGGTATGGAAGATTTAAAATACGAACCCACATTATACGGCAGCGATAAGGCCAAGATTGATACCGAAATTTACGGTACAACAATGGAAGGAAACTATGAGTGGTCGTGGCACCCAGATATAGGCTGGTATATTTCTCTCATTTCCTTTATTTCTGTATTAATCGCGTTCTCGCTAATGGCTGCTTCCAAACAAGAAAATCTTGCTATCGCACCCGCAGTACAACCACAATATCCCCAACAACCGCTTCCTCCCCAACAACCACCACCTATTCAACCCACACTGCAACAATCCCCACCCCAAAGACCTCCCCTCCAAAAACCTCTGCCGCCACCACCTCCAAAAAAAGGGATTAAACCACCACCTACGCCTTCGAAACCTCCAACTACTCAACCTGAAGAAACTACTTTTAGCTGCCCCCATTGCAGAAAACCATTTACTGTGCCGACCCCAAAACAGAACGTAGTGATCAACTGCCCTCTATGCGGTGGGCAGACCTCGATAGGACCTTAAAAATAACAGCCTCAACCAAAATAACAACATGGTATCCATTTGGGTAGGCAAAAGGTAATTAATCCTCTATTTTTCCTTAAATAGTCTCTCAAAATTACCGGAAAATATCTTGTTTCTCACGCTCTCTGATATTTCAGCGGCCCTCACAACCTCCATCTGCACCCTGTAGCTCAAATATGGATAATCAGAGCCGAACATTATCTTGTCATGGCAGGTTTCTTGCGCATATTCCAATATTTTTACACGGGAGCCAGAAGTGTCAGAATATACATTCTCATAATCCCTCATAAGTGATATACAGGCCTCCTGAAGATGGCCCAAGATGATCTTCATGGCAGGATATTTTTTTAAAACGGGTTTGAGGTACCCCGGGGAGGAGAACATGGTGCCTGTATGAATTAGAACTGTCAGGTCCAATTCGAAAATAGTGCCCCAAAAGGCGTCGAAAAACGGATGATCAGGCCTGAAGCACTCCACATAGGGATGCAGTTTGACCCCAAAAAGCCCTATGTCCCAGATGCGTTTGATTTCTGATACTGCCTCCTCACCTCTTCTCGGGTCCACCCGCCCAAATCCTATGATCCTTTGCGAGTATTTCTTTTGTGCCTCAGCCATCAAATCGTTGAGTTCTGGATATTTGTCTCCAATATGAGGATTGGGAAAGACTATGGTTCTTTGTATGTTGTACTGGTCCATTTTTTTCAGTACATCCTCTATCGTAACTACGGGATTAATATATGGAACCCACTGGGTGGAAGGGCCGAAATGGACATGGGCGTCGCATATGGCATCTGACATATTTGCGGGATAGATTTTATTGGTTAAGGCGTTTTCGTTACACTATAAATAGATATATTCGGCTTTTTCAATTTTGATATTTATAAGAAAAGTTGTATATATACTTCCCAATGATTTTACTATATAGAGAAATGGCGCCAGTCAAAATCTATACAATTCTGTAATTAAAAAAATGGTTATATACGGGATTTGAAATCAAAAGTGATATTCTATAATGGGCAAATAATGGATTCCTGATGTTTAAAAACAATGGGGTGATACCATGGGTGAAGAAGAAGAGATATATGAAAATCCAGGGGAGGAATATCCGGATGACAAGGAGAGTGATGGAACCCAGACCCATGAAAATCCAGAGGTTGAGGAGATAAGAAGACAAAAGGATGTTATAGAGAAGATCATAATAAGCGCTCCAAGCATAATTGTTGGGACCGACCTTCAAGGAAACATCACCATATTCAATGCTGAGGCTGAGAAGGTATCAGGCCTTCCAAGCGACAAGGTGGTAGGAAAGAGCTTTACCTCGATTATGGTTTCTGAAAAAGAAAGACTGGATACGTCCGGGATATTTGCGCTTTCCACAGAAATTGGAACCTTCTACAATATCGAAAGACATCTAATTAACAAGGAAGGTGATGAGCGTCTAATATCCTGGTGCATAGGACCGATGTTAGACGAAAGTGATGACAGAATCGGTGTAATATTCGTGGGAAGTGATGTCTCTGAAAAGGAGATCATTGAATCTTTGGGAGAACTGGCTGAATTGGCCCCAGAAAATAACAAGGTTTTAAATGCAAAACCCTCTCAAATTGGCATTCAGGTTGAGGATTCAACCCTATTTGAAGGGGATTCAGCTGCAGAGAAAGAGTGGGAAAACGCGTTCAATTCAATTGCTGATCCCATAATTATAATCAACAAAGAAAACACGATACTAAAAATCAATAATGCATATGCCAGTAAGATCGATTCCCAACCTGAAGAGCTAATTGGAAAGAAATGCTGCGATGTCTTTCATAATAAAAACAGTCCAATTCACAACTGTCTTCATAAAAATACCTTCGATACGGAACGGGAGTACTCGGAGGAGGTAAGGGATCCAGATTCAGGTGAAACCACACTTATTTCATGCTTCCCGTACCATGACGATTATGGAGAATTCTTAGGTTCGATTATCATTGCCAGGGATATTCCAAAAAGTAGTACACCCCAAACCATCCCCCAAAAGCCAAAGAGGATGAGGGATATGGACGCACTGATTTCGGCAATCTCCCACGAGATAAACAATCCCCTTGGGGGTTTGATAGGTTATGCCGAGGCCATGATGGAAGAGGAGGACCCAATCAAGATGCGTTTCTATTCCAAGGAGATTAAAGATGGGGCAGATAGGGTCCAAAGGATTCTCTCCTCCCTTTCCAAGTTCTCCCAGAGGCAACAGAAAGAGGGAATGGAAACCTTGGACCTAAACGAAATGATCGAAAAATCTCTTTCCCTCATGAAGGAGAGTGGAAAGCTTGATAATGTTGATGTTGAGAAGGACTTGAGTCATATACCCAAAATACAGGGAATTCCAATGGAAATACAGCAGGTTTTCATATATCTTCTCACAAACTCAAAGCTGGCCATGGAAGAAGGAGGAAAAATCCAAATATCGACTAGAACTGAAAATGGTAAAATTCAAGCTATCCTTAAGGATCAGGGAGAGGGTGTTCCAAATGGGCATCTTGCCTGGATGTTTGATCCGTCCTTCACACCAGAGACCGAAGGTTCGGAGAGCATTTATGATAAAATGAAAATCGGTCTTAGGATGCATGCGATATCCAGCATCCTTAAAAAACACAATGCCCCCATCGATATCGAGAGCAAAGAGGGGATGGGAAGGACATTTGTGATCAATTTCCCGCAGATTGAAATAAGCCAGGACGATATGTACATTTTTTAACTGATGTTTCCATTAACTTTAAAATCGATATATTTTAATACCTTCGACAGATACATTAATTACAAGGCTATTTGAAAAGCCCATTCAACGTGTGACAAATAAGGTGGGGAGTGTTTTGGCAAAAGCAACACCTATGATGCAACAGTACAGCAGAATCAAAAATGAATATTCTGACAGCATTCTATTCTTTCGCATGGGTGATTTCTATGAGACCTTTTACGAGGACGCAAAGCTGGTTTCAAAGGAGCTGGATATTGCCTTAACCTCCAGAAATAAAGGAGCAGATAAGAGAATTCCACTCGCTGGAATTCCGTATCATGCACTGGAGCCGTATCTTGCTAAGTTGATTAAAAAGGGGTATAAGGTTGCCATCTGCGAGCAGGTGGAGGATCCAAAAGAAGCAAAGGGGATAGTAAAAAGGGAGGTTGTGAGGCTCGTTACCCCAGGTACTGTTCTTGAAAGCGGCATGCTCGATGAGCATACAAACAATTTTCTAATGGCGATATCCAAGGGAGATAAGGGGCTCGGAGTTGCCTTTGTGGATGTGTCAACTGGAGAGTTTTTAACAACTCAGTTGGAAGGAGAGGATCTAAACTCCAGGCTCACAACAGAGATTACACGATTTAAACCAGCGGAGTGCATTCTTCCCGAGAGTCTTGAAAAGGATGAGGCAATGATTAAGATTTTAAAGGATGCAAGCAAGAACATACTTGTCAGTGCCTATGGGGATGAACACTTTCACCATGATATAGCCTATCAGACCTTGCTTTCGCATTTTAAAACCATCAGCCTGGAGGGTATGGGTGCTGAATCACTGCCCATGGCTATCGAGGCTTCTGGGGCTGTAATAAGCTATCTTAAGGAGACGCAAAAAGCAGATATGGACCATATCGATGTTGTAAGCACATATTCAACAGCCGATTATATGATATTGGATGCAACAACACTTCGGAATCTCGAGATTTTCCGGAATGTAAGAGATGGAAGTTCAAATGGCACGTTGTTGGAGATACTGGATAGAACCGCAACCCCCATGGGCAGCAGGATGATGCGCAAATGGCTTTCTCAGCCTCAACGTAAGGTGAGCAAAATTACCATGCGCCAGAACGCATGCGAGGAGCTCTTTCAAAACACCTTTCTCAGGCAGGATTTATTGGATTTCCTTGTTGAGCTAAAGGATATGGAAAGACTCACCAGCAGGATAGTGTACGGCAGTGCAAATGCAAGGGATTTGATCGCATTATCTGATTCTTTGAAATTGATACCTCAAATAAGAAGTACCCTAAAAGAGAGCAAAATGAAATCACTTCTACTTAAGAGAATAGCTCAGGATCTCTTGGATTTTCAAGATGTTGTGAAGCTCATAGATTGTGCAATAGTTGATGACCCTCCTTTGACTGTAAAAGAGGGGGGATTGATTAAAAAGGGTTTTGACACAAAGCTGGATGAACTCAAGGAGATTGCAAAGGGGGGCAAGACCTGGGTTGCAGAGCTTGAGAAACAGGAGAAAAAAAGAACAGGTATTAAATCGCTTCGGGTGAGATACAACAAGGTCTTTGGCTACTATATCGAGGTCACAAAGGCTAATTTATCCCAGGTGCCTGAGGATTATATAAGAAAGCAGACCCTAGCAAATTCGGAGAGGTTTGTAACACCCGAGTTAAAGGAAAAGGAATCGTTGATTTTAAGTGCCCAAGAGAAAATGAATGCATTGGAATACGAACTGTTCATTGATATTCGGGAGCAGGTGGCAGAGCACTCCTCTGATATAAGGAGCACGGCATCCGCCATATCTGAACTCGATTGTTTGGCTGCCTTCGCAAAGGTTGCTGTCAACAACAATTATACGAAACCTGATGTAAATGAAGGTGAGGAGATAGTAATTATCGAGGGGAGGCATCCAGTAATCGAGCATTCCCTGTATTCGGCTTTCATCCCAAATGATTCTCACCTCGATGGAAAAAGCAACAGGTTGATAATTTTAACTGGCCCGAACATGGCTGGTAAATCCACGTACATGCGTCAGGTGGCCTTGATCACGATAATGGCCCAGATGGGGAGCTTTGTTCCTGCAAAATCGGCATCCATAGGCCTGGTTGACAGGATATTTACCAGGGTAGGGGCATATGATGATCTGAGCCGGGGCCAGAGTACTTTCATGGTTGAAATGATGGAGTTGGGAAACATTCTCAACTGCGCCACAGAAAAAAGCCTTATAATACTTGACGAGATAGGCAGAGGGACAAGCACTTACGACGGCTTAAGCATAGCTTGGGCCGTGGCTGAGTACATACATAATAAGAATAAAATCGGGGCAAAGACACTTTTTGCCACACATTATCATAATCTAACAGAGCTTGCCGAGATTTACGAGGGAGTGGTTAACTACAATATCGCGATTAAGGAGGATAAGGAAGGCATAATATTCCTGAGAAAGGTGGTGCCTGGTGGGACCAACAAAAGCTATGGAATTGAAGTGGCAAAGCTCGCAGGTCTTCCCCATGATGTGATTGCCCGGGCAAATGAGGTTCTAAGAAGCATCGAGGAGGAGAACATAGTAAGGGTGAGCGATGAAACAAGTGGGAAGGATCCTAAGGATGTTTTTCCCTCCAAGAGGAAGTTAACACAGCTGGTTCTTTTTGAGCCAAATCCAACTCCACATCCTGTAGTTGATGACATTAAAAAATTGGATTTGAATGAGATGACGCCCTTGGAGGCTCTGAACAAGTTGAATGAGATGAAGAAGAAGGTTGAGGAGAAAGAGGAGTAGGTTTACTTGGTCAAAATTGCGCCCCAAACAATATATATATACTAAATCACATAATCTTAGATGGTGCATTTCATGGAAGGGACAAAAGGTAGATCTACTATTATTTTCATGATAACCTTATTTCTGGTGTTGAACATATTATCAATGCCAGTTATGGCACCTGATGGGAATTTAGAGATTGTTGTGGATAGCACATCTAAGGAAGTTTCACCTGGAGAAGATGCTGTATTTTTATGGACTGCGTACAATAATGACACTTTAACATCTTATGATTTATCTGTTTCCAGCGAGGAGCCCTTAGAATTTAGTGAATCCACATTCACACTTGAACCTGGCGAATCTCATACCATCACCCAAACCATTGAGACTTCGCCAAGTGATGAAAATAACACATATTATTTCCGTCATGTAAAATGGGAAGGAACATGGTATCGAGGTATGAGCAGCGGGACTATCGTACCCATCGAAGGAGTTGTAAGTGTTACCGTAATTAACAATACAAATCTCGACGAAAATGGAAATAGTGGTGCTGAAAATGGTGAAGATGATGATAACGGTGGTGGCTCTACACCAGGCTTTGAACCGATTTTTTTGTTAGCTGCTATTTTTGTTATTCTAATTATATTGAGAAAAAAACGAAGAAAATCTCGTGACTGAAATAAATATATTGATTCTTAAAGCATTTTTGGTCTATATTTTTGACTGTCAAAATGTCACTCCAAACTATTTATCTGAGTCCTAAGACATAGTATCCTTGTGATTAAATGAAATCGCTTGGAGGGGATACCCATAACAAATTTGTAGTAAATAAAAAACAAATATCCAATAGTTTTAGAGGAGTGATAATTCTTCTTATAGTTTTCTTGATATTGAATCCTCTGGTTATTGGAGACATTATAAGGCAGCCAAAGCTGGAGGTTGTTGTAGATAGTGTGCATAAGTATGTTTCACCTAAGGAGGATGCAATATTTAATTGGACAGTTTACAATAATGAAACATTTCTAACCTTTGAAGTTACAGTGCAAAGCGAACCTGAAACAGAATTCAGTAACTCCCACTTTTTTATTGGGCCTGGAGAAAGAAAAAAAGTTGTACAAAGGATCCATATTTCAAGTAACTTAGAAAATAACACAAATTTGTCATACATTATTCACTGGAACGGAATATGGGAAAAGGGCGCTACAAGTGGCACTATTTCAATATGGAGTGGTGAGATTACTGTAACTATTATTAATAAATCTGTATCTATTCAAACCCTACAATATGAACTTCCTAAACCCGATACACAATCCAAATATATGCCGATTTTCATATTTGTTTCTGTCCCTCTTGTCTACCTGGTACTTATAATAATTAAAAAGAAATGATATCATAGAAGTTGCTTAATTAAAATGAGATTTATCAAAAATTTGAATTTCCATCATCCAATAATATTGATCAACTCCTCCACCACCCTCCTGATATCCCCCTGAATCTCCTCCACATTCTTGCTCCCATCCAATATCCTCACATTGTCATAATTTTTCATACTCAAAAAAAGCGCTCTGACCTTTTCCTGGTACTCAAGTGTCTCGAAATAGTTCAATTCTTCTTTTCTTTTGTCTGTTATCCTATCCAATCCTACCTTGGGAGGGGCATCCAGGATTATCACCATATCGGGTTTTGGCGCGAACTTCTCGTTTTCTTCCCTTATTTTCTCTGTGTTAAGACCCAATGCACCCTGATAGGCAATTGTGGAATAGTAATACCTGTCCATGATCACGATTTTTCCCTGGGATAATGCAGGATTGATATTTTTTTCTACATCCTCCTTTCTGTCATTTAGGAACCACTGGCACTCTTCCTTTGGAGAAGCAGTCCTGCCATGTTTAGTCAGGTTCTTGATCTTCTTGCCCCAAAAACCGTCTGTAGGCTCCCGAAGCTGCACAACCCGGTAATCCTTTTCCCTCAGATACTCGGTAAGCAATTTGGTCTGAGTGGTCTTGCCCACACCGTCAATACCCTCGATGGTGATCAATACTCCTCTCTTCAAATCGGCCATGTTTTCCCACACAGAGTTTGGGTTATTTTAAGGTTCCCCATACCCACAAAAAAACTTGGCTCACAATAAAGTCTTATACACGAGAACTCCATCTCTAAAATGCATTTCATAAGACTTTCTCAACCCAATATCTTCGAATCCCTTTTAAAGAGAGCCACCTTGTCCACATCCATTGTAAGGGGATTTAAGGGCATCAGTAACTTTGCATCATATATGGCTACAAGTTCGTTTAGACCATGTACCAATTTGAGCACCCTTTGAAAGTCGTTATGCACCATGAGATATTCCAATCCATCCAACAGAATTACAGGATTTTCATTCTCTTCCATGAAGTCCTTGACATAGTTAAGAACCCCACCGAGGTTAGTGGGCAGAATGCTGTTTTTATCCCTAGATCTGCTCAGCCATAGAATCGAGACCCCTTCAAAGTAATAGCTGGCTTTTACCCTTTGGGGAAAAGTCCTGGTTATACACAATCCGGAATGCCCTTCATCAATGAGATCAGAGAAAATACCGTAGCTTATAGTTGGATTCTCCTCCATGACCAAATATCCTATCCCATTACCCACATCCTTGTAATTGATCTTTATCTCACTATCCCTCAGGGATTTGTACCTGCGGAATACCAAAATCATGGCAGCAATCAGTATCACTATTATAACGGCACTCACATACAGATAATCAGAATACCAGGCCTGACTTATTTTTATATTTATAACTATGACATTGGAAAACACTTTATCATATTGATTTCCGCCTATGTCAGAGTAATTTAAAACCGCCCTGACCACGATGACTGTTTCTTTGTTAATATCGTCTTTAACCTTGGTATCCACCAAAAGTGTTCTGTTTAGAGGAGGTTCCAAGGATAAAAAGTCCCATCTTATCACATTGCCCTCTTCTACAGTGGGTTGAACAATGCTGTTATCACCTCTATAGGTCAGGTTGTCGTCCAGTTCCAGGGCTATGCTCACTCCCTGGGCATTGCTCTCACCCATATTTTCATAGAAAATTGAAAACGATACCATATCACCGGGTTTGGCAGTCTCCTTATCAGACGCTATATACAATCCCATATCTGGCCTGTTGGATGTGTATGAAATGCCCATCTCCCTGATTATCGGTGATAATGTTGTATCACCTGTGGAGAGGTTCATTTTAAAACGGATTTTTCCCTCAAGGACACTCACGAAGCGTAAATCACCATCATCGGGAACTGAATCCCAATTTTCCCCTGAATCAATGGAATAAAAATAATCAATTTCCTGTATCAACTCATTGTGGCTTTCATCCACAGTGAAATCCTGCCATTGAACCACAAACTCTGGGACAAAATCGCTTGTTTCTATATCTCCGTAGGTTGAATACTTACCATAAAGAACAGAGACACTGGAAAGTGTCGGGGTGAAGGGTTGTTTTGTTGTGCTGAGGGTAGCTTTAAATTGTATGTACTGGGCATCTGACGACCTTATGGACGAACTGTTGGGATTTGAAAGTTGGGATGACCATGGGTTCCAGGTGCCGTCATCTGGATCAGAGGAATTCCCAGATCTTGTTTGGATAAAGATATCCACCTCATCCACAGGTAAGGTCTCACTCCACCTGATTTCCTCCCACATGGCAGGTGACTCAGCATCAAAAGGCTGAGATATTATAGTGCCAACAGGAAACCTTGATGCGCCCCTTGCACCTATTGAATATGTATTAGTTAAGGTGGTCTTGGTCCAGTTGGACATTGAATGATTTTGGGATATATCTTGCGGCATGGAATATGCCACTCCCTCGGATTTTGCATATATCGATGCATCTTCTCCATACCAACCAATGTAATCGCCAGCCCTGATTTCGATGTAACATGTAAATTCATTTCTTCCAACAGAGATATCAACAAATCCTGTTTCATTTACAAATACAATCTTGTCTCCTTTTGGTCTAAATATCTTCATTTTACCTTTTGCATTCAAAGTGGTACTTGTTATATGAACCCACCATTCAGTCAGTACACCATCCACATTGGCAGGATTGTTTATGTCGATCACTGTTTCAAACGGCGGTCGCTGGATGCTGTTCGCTGACTCGACACCAATCTCCACACTCCTTGGAGTAAGCTCTAACTCTCCATCACCATATGTGGTGCTGGTGATTTCAATTTCATCAATGTACCAGCCATATGCAGAAATGACACCATCTGTTGCAAAATGGAACCTGATCTTTAGACTCTCTTTTCCATCATATGAAGATAAATCAAAAGTCTCCTGGATCCAGGCTGTGCTGTTTCCAACAAAACACCATTCCCCATGAAGGCGATTGTCTTCACTTACTATAATATCCGGGTATCCCCCTCCAAAGGGAAATTTGGGTATCCAGGACACACCATTATCCACAGATATCTCGACTCTACCCCCATCATTCCAAACAGTTTCATTCTCAAAATCATAGTAATGCCAAAACGTCATCTTAGTTTCTTCAGAATCGCTTAAGTCAATGGAAGGGGATTGTAAAAAACAATCACTGGGAACACCTGTGTCATCATCGTATTTACCGTCCAATTTAGTACCCCACACAAAGCTGCCCGAATCCCTTGGGCCGATGAATCCAGGTATATATGATACATGACCGAGCTCCCAATGGTCCTTTCCTGTATCCAATATACCGTGCACCCAACCCCAACTTCCGGACTCGAAGTCATCTGAATATACACGCTTTACAAAAGGTTTCTGGGTGACGACAATATTATCCAAATCACCTTGGGTAAAATCGTTTTGAGTGCTTTGATTCCATTGGTAATCGTAGGTTTTTAAAACTGCCTCACTGTTTGCAATGACTGTTTCTGTTGTATTGAAAGCATCTGGATAATCAAAGGTCCATGTAGCAGTTAATTCCCCAGGATCAATTTCAGAGGCAGTGATAGTTGGTTCAATATCAGCCCTCACAAATGTTTGAAATTGAAATATAGCTGGGAAGATTAATATATAAAATACCAATAAAGCAACCACACGTTTTATTTTCGGTTTACTTATTGATAAGCAAGGTAAAGGAATGTGAGAGTAACTACAGCTCTTGCTGAGAATAGGATGATTGCCTCTCATACGTTCCTTTTTCTTCATCTCTTTCGCCTCTATTTAAGCGGCTTTATGTAAAACCGCCCAATCCCCTTGAAATGCATACCAATATTTGGTCCGTTATTTTCTTTTTTCTCGATTTTTTCGGGATTAAACGACGAATAGCGTCAAATTCGATTTAGTATCTCATACGTTTTAGGTATCTTGTGGTATATAAACATATAGGTTTTGTTCTGAATGTTTCAAATAATTTTGGGGAATTTTCTATATTTTAACATCAAAACAGAAAAAAAGCTCGCTTTACTATTCTCCAAAATATATCATAAAAATATCAAAAAAATCCCGTATACTATCATGACAATGATATTAAAAAATTGTATGACTATCATCGCAGAAATTATATACCAATAAAACGTTACATGAAATAATCGGGGGGAGCCCTATAAAAATTCGGTGGCACGGTCATGCATGTTTTGAAATAGGCGACGGTGTGACGATAGTAACAGATCCACATGATGGAAAATCCATTGGTATTAAACCACCACACACGAAAGCAGATATAGTATTAATCAGCCACAATCATTTTGATCATAACCATCCTAAAGCAGTAGAAGGGCGCAAAACAAATATTTTAAATAAGGAAATGGACACAACGAAAAATGGTGTTTCAATAAAAAGCATCAAGGTCTATCACGACGATTCCAAAGGAAATAAACGCGGTGAAAACCTGCTTTTTAAATTCGTTGTAGATGGCATTAATCTATGCCACCTCGGTGATTTGGGACATCTTTTGGATGAAGAAGTTATTAGGAAGCTCGGTAAAATCGATATTGTATTCGTTCCTGTGGGAAATGTTTTTACAATCGGACCAAAAGAGGCGTGGAAGGTCGTTTCGGCCCTTTCGCCAAATGTAGCGATTCCAATGCATTATAGGGTGGGAGGACTTTCGCTTTCCATAAAACCTGTGGAGCCTTTTCTACAAGATATAAACGAAAATAGGGTGATAAGAGTGGGAAACGAGATGGACTTCGAAAAAGAGGACCTACCAGAAGAGCTGGAGATCTGGGTATTTACATTGTGAAGATATTTACCCCTACAATTCAAGAGCTTCTTCGATTCTCCCAAGCTCAATAGGTGTTGTTGTGGATCCAACCACGGCTCCTTTTGAATTGGCGATCATACAGGCTCCGACGAGAGGGGTACCGTAGTTTGCGGTCCCTATATCCGCATTCACTCCAAATCTTTTTTTCAAAAGCTCAAGTTCTTTCTTTGTAGTATGCGGGTGGCACAACAGTCCGCGATTTGTTACAACTCCTTGCGCGCCAACGGTTTTTTGCCCAGCGATCTTTCCTGGGATGACTTCTACATCCAGAGTGTCTTGAATTCTTTCCAAGGTTCCTTTTTTGATATCGGGGTGGACCATGGCAAATTTATCATTAACCAGTATATTGTTACCAACTGCATTGAGAATATCTGGAATGTAAAGAATGTTGAGCCTGTCTTTTATAGCCTCAAGTTCCTTTTCCTCAGCAAAATTCGTCACCACCATACCGTGTGAATTGGAGGTCATAAGAACCCCGATAATCGAGGAGTTTGCACAGGTGGTCTTAAAAACCTCCACATCCAAACATTCCTCAACCTGGGATATCATCTTCTTGGAAAAAACATGGGGTACTAGGGCGAATTCTTCGTTGGCATGGCAGTATACACCAATATAGGGATTTCCATTGATATCAAGTTTCTTAAGCAAAAGCACCCTACCTTTTTGAAAATTTAAAGAATCATTCCTCGAGGGTAGACACCTCGACCAATCCATCCTCGAATTTTATGGCCTTAACACGGATTTTTGATGGGGGTTTTTTTATCCCCCTTGCCCAGATACAGTTGTTTACGCTGGCATCGACCCACACATCATTTATTGGGACCTTCATATGGGATCCGATATAGGTTTTTATGGTCTTGATGGCGATCCTTGCTCGCTTGGTTCTGGGCAGGTTCTTGCATTTGGATAGGGATATCGTGAATATGTGCTCTTCCTCTTCTTCCTCTGGCATTGTTTTCACCCTATGCTCATCTTTTCAGCTTTGAGTTTCGCCAGGAATGACGCTTTGGATGCCTTGCAAATTTTCTATTTGTCCGCATCATCACCCACGTGGGCACCCTTCGATTTCTTTTTGTGGCCGCAATAAGCCTCAGCTTCTTACCATACGGTTTATTTTTTGCCATATGTAACCTCATCTCCTTTCGATTCTTATCTCCCTCTTTTTTGGCATGAGTCTGGAAAGTAGCTTACGAAGTTCCTCGTCATTGATTTGACCCGCCACCCGACCTGCTCTTGCCAGTGCTATGAGTTGATCCTCGATATTTTGGACCAATTCGGGACGTGCCGTCTTCAGTCTACCCAGCCTCTCCCTCGCCTGTGGTGTGAGAATCTGCCGCATGATATTCTGCCTTTCAGCTTCGATAAGACGTTGTTGTTCTTCAAGTACCTCTTGCTGTTGGGCTTGAAATTGGAGTTCCTCAACCTTCTTTTTTCTTATGGCCTCCAATTCCTCGTCTTCTTCCATTGTAATCACATACCACGTCAATATTTGGCGAGTTCCACATTATCCTTAGCCAGCTCTTTGTAAAGTTCATATGAAACATTATCCAAAAGCGATCTGCCAATAGGAGATATCATCCTCCCTCTCCCCTTTTCATTCACCACATACCCCTGTTCTTCAAGCTGTTTTAAAGCCGCTCTTGTTATGGACCTGCTTCCCTTTCTTGCTTTATAAGGTTTTGAGCCGCGATCCACCTTTCCACCGAATTCCGAGCTCAGTCTTGATACACCTATAGGGCCTTTTACATAGACTTTCCGAAGAACAGCAGCGATCCTATGATACCACCAGTCATCCTGGCTAGGGGCCTTTTCCCTATGCACTCCTGTCTTAACATAACCTGCCCACTCAGGAGATTTGATCTTACCTTCGCTTTTCAGCTTTTCAGCAAGCTTCCCTACAAGTTGCTCTGCGGGAACATCATAAACGTTCACCATTCTCATACCTCAGGTTCTCGAAAGTTACTGGAAATTTGGTGTTCTGTCCCTAAGCCCTTCATTATATTTGATAGTTTCTATATGTTTTCTCTTTAAAACTGGGTGTTGGCGCAGGATAAGATAGTAAAGCTAATCGAGAATATCGATTAATGTGATGTCAAATATTAGAATTTCATTACCAAGATTGTGGGTGCTTACGTTGTACTCCAATTTGATTTGATCATCCTCAATTGTTTTCACGATGGCGCTGTGATTTTCATAGATTCCTTCTGCTCCTTTTTGGGTGTGATGCTCCACATGAATGCTTCCTTTTCCACCGTTATCGGATTGATTCTTATATATTACCTTAGAATCCCATCCATAAGAGGTCACAATTTGGTTTATGTACGGTTCATTGCGTACTATAATGGTATCTTCAGTCTGGTTCACATAATCGATACTGACATTCCATCCCCAGAAGTAATGTTCTAAGAACATACCTTCCCTTGGGGTCTCTCCGAAATTCAGGTCAAAATCACTAAAGGACATGGTTTCCAAAATGAAAACGTCCTCTGTGACGTTCAATGTTGCGTTCTCGTATTGACCATAAGCTTTGGATGGAGGCAATATCACCGTACGTGACTGTCCCACGCTCATACCCTCGATAGCCTCCCAGAATCCCTCAACTGTACTGGTGTATTGATCCTGCGGATCTGGATCCTCAGGTCCTACGTAAACTTTCAGGGGCTGGTAACCCCCCCGGGTTGGGTAGCCCAATTGTTTTCTAATAGCGGTATTTGTTGCGATATCCTCGATGGATGTATCGAAAATCTCGTAACTTGTGAGATACCCGATGTAGTCCACTTCCACCTTGTCCCCAACACGAGCCGTTGTGTCACTGGGTCCGATCACCTTTACCTTAAATGACTTCGAGTACTTTTTACCATCCAACTTGGAGGTGGCATGGACCTCGATTTTATGATCACCCATTTTAGCATCTGAAGTGGCGTTTATCATGACAAAAATGCCCATTGAACCCTTTTTTGACAGGTTGATCTCGGTTTGGTTCAGGGTCACAACCCATCCTGTAGGCTGGCTAGCCACAGTGAGTGTGACTGTATCGTTCTGATTGCGATTGTTCGTAACTAGCAAAATGTACGTGGTGGAATCCCCAGTGTAAATCTTATGCCCCTTTCCTACCATCTTAATTTCAATGGATTTTTTCTTTTCTTCTTCCTCAAAACAGCCTGCTAATGCAATATTCAGCATGATAAGCGATACAACCAAAGCCACACATTTTAACTTGTCCATGTCTTTTCTCTCCTAGTTCAATAGGATGGGAAGTTGGAAATCACCATTTACCTTAAATATTTTTTGTGTCCTGAATTTTTTTTCTGACTACCATCCCCTTTCCTGAAGTCTCTGCTCCTTTGGTATCTCAGAAATTTCTATGCCTTTCATGGCATCGCCCAGGCCTGCTGATACCTCTGCTATCACCTTGGGATCATCGAAGTGCGTCACAGCTTCCACGATTGCCCTGGCCCTTGGCTCCGGATCCGAGGATTTGAATATTCCCGAGCCCACGAATACACCGTCTGAGCCCAGCTGCATCATCATTGCGGCGTCTGCGGGGGAGGCTATACCTCCTGCGGCGAAGTTCACTACTGGCAGACGCTGAAGCTCTGCCACCTCCTTTACAAACTCCAATGGAGCTTCGATTTTTCGTGCAATTGAGGTCATCTCCTCATGGTCTTTACCTTTAAGCTCCCTGATCTGGCCCAAAATAAGCCTTTGATGGCGAACAGCCTCTATAACGTTCCCTGTTCCTGCCTCGCCCTTTGTTCTTATCATGGCAGCGCCCTCGGCAACTCTTCTCAGAGCCTCGCCTAAATTCCTTGCACCGCATACGAAGGGCACAGTGAACTTGGACTTATCCACATGATAAAATGGGTCTGCAGGGGTAAGCACCTCTGATTCGTCTATCATATCTACACCAATTGACTCCAGAACCTGTGCCTCCACGAAATGGCCTATTCTCACCTTGGCCATGACAGGTATTGTGACAGCATCCATAATCTCCTGAATTACCTTGGGATCGGCCATTCTGGCTACACCGCCGGCCTCTCTTATATCTGCGGGCACGCGCTCCAAGGCCATTACTGCAACAGCACCTGCATTCTCTGCAATGCCTGCCTGCTGGAAGTTGGTGACGTCCATGATGACGCCGCCCTTTTGCATCTTGGCAAAGCCTCTTTTAAGGAGCTCGGTGCCGTGCCTTAATTTCGTTAAATCGAGGTCCAAGGACATGTTCTCCCCCTCTTTATTATATACTACAGATATCCCTAATAGCAGGATTTGATATTTAAGTTTTGGTGAGAATAATCTTTCTTTATCTGAATTTATCGGTCTTTATCTCTGATTAAGCCTTCTTAATTAATATTGAATTATTATATAGGCCTAAAATAAATAGAACAATAATATTTGTATTATCTTGCGGAACTTGAGATGGAGCTATTCCTCTTCAGGAGCGAGGTCCACACCGCACCTTGGACATTCACTATCTTCAAGTTGGGTTTCGAAACCGCATACTGGGCATTCGAAGACCTCTTCTTCCACCATTTCTGGTTCATTTGCCTGCTCATCTTTTGTTTCTTCAGTCTGTGTTTTTCTCTGATTTTCTTCTTTTTCTTCTGGACCTATTTGGGCTTTTTGCTCCATTTTGTCACCCTCTATCTGTTTCTTTTGTTTTCCTTCAGTAGAACCTTCCAGTTCTTCCTTATTTACTTTGCCTTTTATACTCTCAACACCTTCATTTTTCCTATTTTGTTGAGGTCTCTTGACTACAAGGTAGGTGAGAACGGTAAGCCAGATACCGCTTATGAACATAAAACCTATGACCAAAACCGATATCGCCTCATTTATTTCCATTTTGACCCCATTTAAGTAGGAAATCGCTATCACATAAAATTTTTGCTCCCAATATCAAGCATATAAATAATATGATAAATAGATAGGTACGAGGATTCATAAAAGGAATATCTTGCACAATTGATTTAATCCTCATCCACCTCAAACTCTTCTCCGCAATTCGGACACGCGGTCTCTGTAGGGCCTACATGAGCCCCGCATTCTGGACACTCGAATATCTCCTCGATATCCTCTTCGTATTCCTCCTCTGGCTCTTCCTCAGTGTCCTCTTCTATTTCTTCTCCTTCCTCCTCCCATTCTTCCTCTTCTCCTTTAGCCCTGCTCTTTGGCTCAACTTCCTCCTCAGAAAGAGCCTTCGCACCTTTGGCTCCCTCCTTTTTTCCCCTCATCATAGTGACAAGCAGATTAACAATTAAAAGAACAATCACTACGATCAAGAGTATCTCTGTCATGCCGATCTCCTCTTTTTCTCCCTTTTCAGCTGGTATCTCATCCACCGATTCCTGCAATTGATCATGGGCGGCAGCAAGCGACCTGTTCAAAGCATTTAAGTCTGATAAGATGTCCTCTAATTTGGCCAGATCGTCCAAAGTGCTGTCAATTGACTCCATTTTCTGGCTTGTATTTAATTCAAATTCCTCTATATCCCCTATAACTTCATCGATATCATCTGCAATTGACTGATCATGGACTGAGACGTTATTTGAAAGGTTCGTCAAAATCGATTTCAACTCATTTAGGTTGTCAGCTCCCACACCTCCACTCAATATATCATCGAGCTTGGTAATTATCTCAGAATGATCCTGTCCTGTATCTTGATCATGTTGTTGAAGCTCCGATAAAATATCCCCCAACTCGGTCTGTAAGCTGATATTAAATCCGGCAATATATGTGTCCAAGAAGCTCAATTGGGCCCCTAGAGAGTCGTTTGTTGCTGTTAGATTTTTATCTATTGTGTCAAGAACCAAATCGAGCCATGCCCTGAAAGCCCCATCCTCGGTGGTAAGGTTATTCAATAGGCTGTTTAGTTGATCTGAAAGCGAGGAATTCATACCAATAATGTCATTTGTGATGCCTGCAGCCTGAGTTTTAATCTCGGATGCCAAGGATGTGTTAATCTCCGCCAATTCATCTAATATGTTGGATTCTGAACCTGAAATCCATCCGAAAATAGAATCGTTCACACCCGAAAGCTGCAGAGCGAGATCAATTGCCCTGGATTGGATGTCCTCCACAGTTGTGTTTATGTAATCAAGTGCTGCTTGAATTTCGTTTAACGGATTCAAAGGATAGGGATCTATCCCGTCAGGAACACCATCGTTGTCATCATCATCGTCAAGCTCGTTCCCAATGCCATCGAAATCACTGTCAAGCCATTCCGAAGAGTTCAGTGGGAATGCATCTGAAAAGTCATGGACACCATCGCCATCGTCATCATCGTCATATAGATTACCGACCCCATCTAAATCCCAATCCTTGTCATTAAATATCTGGACCGGGTTCGAAAAGGGGGATTCCAAATCATTGGAGGAGGTTGCCGTGACTTTATATTTGTATGTTCTTCCAATTTCCACCTGGGTATCTTGGTATATCAGAGTCGTGTTATCCACGCTATCGAATAAAGTATAGGACACTCCATCCTCAGACCGATAGATATTGTAACCTGTCAAATCCTTCCAGAATGATACTGCATCCCAGGAAAGTGATATATAGCTCCCGTCCTTTGATAGATTTGCGGCTAGATTTTCTGGTGCTTGAGGAGAAGAGGCCTCCCAAGATAGATTCCAGGAATGGATTACAGGCGTAATCAATGTATCTTCTGTTTGAAGGATTGCCAAAATTTGAAGGCTAGAAACTGGAATCCTATCTAGTTCTATTCCTCCATTTGTCTCGGATACTTGTGAAGAATCACCAAATGCAAAAACTGTATCATTAACAGGGTCAATAATGTAGAATTCCAAAGAACAGTTGTCAGGAACAGTTGTATCTGCCGTGAACTTCCACCATTTCACGATATCTGGTGGTGAAATAACTTGACTTCTTGCCTCCCCTGAGGATTTGTAGATAATATTATTGAGATGCACTGGAGAGCTTGGTGTAAAACCATCGGATAGATCAATATAATCCAATCTTATAAATCCAGATTCACCGTCATAACCATCTCCTCCCATTATACCCATTGAACCTCCTGTACCGCTCGTGCCGGACTCACCATCCCAGCCGCCATAAGTATCAATACCACCAGCACCGCCCAAACCGCCTACACCGCCAGCACCTGGAGACCCACCAATACCTCCTGAGCCCCCTCCGACATACATGTTACCATAAGAACTGTTGATATTATAAGCTTGAATCAAAATTGAACCTCCTGCACCACCCCCACCACCATATCCACCGTCACCTCCAGATCCACCCATGCCTCCACCACCACCGCCACCAGCACCCCAATGACTTGTGTCTCCACTTCCATTGATATATACCATTGCTGGGGCTCCAGCACCACCGTGGCCACCTCCTTCACCACCAATTGCAGCTAATCCAGGTGAACCCTGTGTTCCATTGGTGGAAATTATACCATAATTGTTCAAACTTTTACATGAATAAAAGATAATCCCTCCACCAATTCCCCCATTTCCTCCACTACCTCCTTCACCTCCTCGACCACCATCTTCGCCATCATTTCCCGCATTAATAGAACCTCCTCCACCTCCACCTCCACATCCACCCTGACCACCCTCGCCACCGCCACCGCCCCCACCGCCACCACCCATGTTGATAATGGTCAATTGTGGGGAGGTAGGATTATTGCCGCCGTTTGCAGGGTAACCACCTGCTCCACCTCCCAGTCCTTTACCACTAACACCGATTTGACCAAGCCATCCACTGTATCCAAAATTCCCACCACGACCGCCCTTTCCCCCGCCAACGTAAACATCGTATCCTGCTGGGGGACCTGTCGGGAAAACTCCCTTGTATCCATTGCCCCCGGAGGCTCCCGAACCAGGAGAACCATCCAACCCGTTGAAAGTCATATATGTATTTGTATCACCTGCCTCTGCGCCCAGGCCTCCAGAACCTTTATCACCTCCATATCCTCCCATTCCACCAACACCACCTGAGAAACCCTTACCTGTTGCAGATATAATGGAACCAGTGGAATTAAGAGTCACAGAGCCGGTTGCTCTAAAAGCCAGTATTCCCCCCGTATCACCATTCCAGGCCTGTGTGGTTAACGTCGAACCATTGACCGTCACATTGTTAAAGTGCCAGATATGGACGATCTGGGCCTTAGAGTTCTCATAGTAATAATTCCTTAGAGGAGTTTCAAGGTTAAGATATGGAGATGAAACATTCTTCACGAAGACTGTCTCCCATATCCCAGACATCATGTTGATTACAAGAAGCTCATCGCCTTCTTCAAAAACTGCTATATTATATGGCTCGATCTGACTGGAACTAGCATTGGCATCATGTAGTTTTGAGCCCCTCCATAATGTAGTCGGTGAGGTTACATATAGGTCCCCGTCTGAGCCTGTTCCAAGATAATAGTCGTATTCTAGAGTTATATTACCCTCATGGACGTAAGCATCCGTGATATAGTTCAATCCCAGGGTTTCATTCTCACCCTCAAAATCATCGAGATAATATCCAGTTGAAGGATCAAAATAAACCTCAGCAGAACAAATGGCTGCAAATGCCTGGACAATCATGATAAAAAGAAGTGCCAAAGCGATGCTCCTTTTAAAATAATGTTCACGACCTAATGGGTAAAACACGATACATTTTTTGGGCATCAAAATTCCTCCATTTATCGATCCAAGAGCTAAAATAGGGTCATTATTTATATAACTATCTAAAATGTTACTTAAAAAGATACCAGTGATAATATTAGGAAGAAAGTTTTCTATTTTCAATTACCTATTTACTTTCCCTATTCCTCCTTAATATCAACAGTTTCTTCTTCCACAAATTCCTCAAAGGGATGCATCTTGTTTATATCGGAAGGCGACCCTTTATCTAAGGTTTTCATTTCCAATAAATAGTCATCGATTTTCTTATCCAGTATTAGGAAATGATTTTCTTCCAACCTACCTTCCTTAACTTCTCTTTTTATGTTATCTCGAAGCGTGATCAATTCTTGTTCACAAGTTTGATAATTCTTTTTATATTCGTTGAATGTGTCATCAATCTGTTCCAAGTACTGGCGAAGTTTGTTACGCTTCTTTCTAATCTGTAAGAATCCAAATAGGGCCAATAAGAAAGTGACAAGGATGGTAACCCCTGTAACGATGGGCTCCAGGTTTTCCCAACTAAAGAGGCCCGCCTCAGTCTTTTCTGGTTTCTTCTCTGTTATGAAGGACCAATCTTCTTCTTCATCCAGGTATCTGCCATCGATGCCTTTTGCGCTGGAATTAATTCTTACAGTATACATTGTTTCATAATCGAGGGGTTCGCTAGGTATGAATGTCAGAGTAACATACTTCCACGTGAACACACCTTCAACTGAGGGTTCAATGGAAAATGCTTTCTCTGTGGTTTTCTCATCCATTTCTACACTGAAAACAATGGTTATCTCGGTATCAACAGGTACACCGGAGCCATCTGGTGATTTAGTCTTTATGGAGGGTAATGATACGTCCTCCGAAGATTTTGTCGTAAATTGCCATGAGTATCCCAGCACATTGTTGCCATCCAAATCCTTTGCACTGGAATCCATGGTAACGGTGTATACTCTACCACGAACGAGCAAATCATCTGGGATAAATTTAAGTGTGTTGCCTTCCCACTCGAATTTTCCTGAGACCTGAGGCGATATGGAAAATGCATTTTCTGTGGCAGTTTCATCCATTGTTTTGCTGAATCTTATCGTTATTATTTCTGCTATTGATACATCTGATCCTCCTGGGCTTGTCTCTACGATAGTGGGTTGGGTTGAATCTGCTCCAGTTGTAAATTGCACAGTAGATTCAGATGATAATGGATTGCCTGCTAAATCCATGGCGGTTGTACCCAGTCTAACTGTATATTGTGTCTCAGGGTATAACTTTCCATCAGGTGTAAAGGTCATGGTATTTCCGCTCCAGGAGAAATCCCCGGTTTTAGAGTTCCCTCCTGAGTCCTTGATAGAAAACGCGCTTTGAACTGATGTCTTGTTCATTGGCTCGGAAAATGTTATGGTGATTTTTGTCCCAACAGGAACATTGGTACTGGTATCTGAAGGTGATATTGTGCTAACCGTGGGTGGTATCTTATCAACACCTGATATTGTAATATCGATATCATTGGAGGAATCAGGTTCATCTGTAACCTGCCCATACAGGCTGTAATAACCGATATTGGGAGGTTGGGATTGGTCAGTTGCCTTGATATAATATTCAAGGGATTCTGTTGAATCTGTAGTTATCTCAGCAGAGTATGTATCACCTGTGCCATCCATGATTTCTGATATGTATATATCATCCGATTTCTTCTTCCAGTACAAAAGAACACTGTTGACTCCGGTATGAGTGTCTATAACTTCGGCTTCAATTGTTATTGGTTCATTTATCGTGCCGGCCGTAACAAATGTATGCTGGATGGTCGCAGGGGTGTTATCCAATTTCAAAACTATGGAGCCGTAATTCAAATGATTCTTATTTCCCACATTATCCTCGAGCCATAGATATATGTTATTGGAACCTTGGGGTGCATTTGTGATTGTAAATGGTTTATCAGATGTCCAAGATCCATCTGCCGAGGAAGTGGGAGGTGAGGTTCCTATATAATAGTACGCTCCTTCCTTGATCCCAGATACATCTGAAGGATTATTCCAATTTATGGTAAATGAATTGACTGATGTCCAGGTATTTGGATTAACTGATATTCCTGTGGGTACCGAGGGAGCTGATCCATCATAATACAATATCGTGGTGTTGTGATTATTGTAATTTATGTTATCTACACCATCTTTTAACCAGACGTAAATCGTATGTTGACCGTCACCACTAACGAATATGTTGCTCAGAGAACTGATTCCTGCACCAGGGGCGTATGTGCCGTCGGTATTAAACGAGGGGGGAGTATCCAACTTATAATAAGCTCCTACAATACCCGATAAATCAGTTGGGTTTGTCCATGACACTGAGAACGAATTGACTGCAGTCCAATTATCGGGATTGGCTGCTATCCCTTCAGGCTTAGATGGTGCCGAACCGTCATAATATAGAATTGTGGAAGCATTGTTATTATAATCCACGTTACCTGCCTTATCTTTTAACCATATGTAGATGGTGTGTTCACCGTCCCCGCTAACTGTAATGCTACTTATCGATGTTATATCATTTTCTGCAACATAAGTTCCATCTGTATTGGAAGTAGGCTCCGAATCCAATTTATAATATGCTCCTGCTATACCTGATAATTCACTTGGATTGATCCATGATACAGTAAATGAATTTGTCGAGGTCCAACTACTTGGATTTGCCTCCACAGTTTGGGGTAAAGAAGGTGCTGTTGCGTCGTATTGCAAAACCGTAGAGCCACGATTTAAATGATTTATATTACCAGCTTTATCTATTAACCAAATATAGATAGTGTGTTGGCCATCATCCAAAACCGCAATATTACTGATAGAGGTAATTCCAGAACCAGATACAAGGGTACCATCCGTGCTCGTGGAAGGTACCGAATCCAGCTTGTAATATGCACCATCTATACCTGATAGCTCAGGGGGATTGTCCCATGATATTGTGAACAAATCAGTGGATGTCCAAGTATTGGGATCTGCCATGACATTTGTTGGAGAGGATGGTGCAGAACCATCATAATATAGTACAGTGGAATTGCGATTAATATAGTTTATATTACCCACCTCATCAATTAGCCAAACATAGATAGAATGTTGGCCATCACCTGTTACAACAATGCTGCTGATGGAGGTAATCCCAGAACCTGAGACCAAAGTACCGTCTGTATTTGATGTGGGTTGCGAGTCCAATTTATAATATGCCCCTGCAATTCCTGATAGATCGCTTGGATTTGTCCATGTAACTGTAAATGAATTTGTACTTGTCCAAGAAACAGGATCGGCAGTTATATCTGTTGGTTTCGAGGGGGCTGATCCATCATAATATAAAATCGTGGTATCACGATTATTATAGTCTATGTTACCTACCTCATCTATTAACCAGATATATATCGTATGTTGGCCGTCACCTGATACAGGGATGTTGTTGAATGAGTTAATTCCAGAACCAGAGACCAAAGTACCGTCTGTATCCGAGGTGGGGGCAGAGTCCAATTTATAATATGCCCCTGCAATTCCCGATAGATCACTGGGATTAGTCCAGGATACATCAAAGGAATTGATAGCTGTCCAAGAACTGGGTGTGGCGGCTACACCCGTGGGAGAAGATGGAGCGGTGCTATCAAGATTCAGATTTGTTTCACCGTAATTATTATAATCTATATTGCCCAATTCATCAATTAGCCATATGTATATCGGGTGTTGACCATCACCTGTGACGACTATGTTGCTAATGGACGTAATATCTGATCCTGCAACATAAGTTCCATCTGTATCTGATGTAGGCAGAGAGTCCAGTTTGTAATAAGCTCCCGCAATTCCAGATAGTTCAGTTGGATTGGTCCAGGATACAGAAAACAAATTCGTAGCTGTCCAAATACTAGGATTGGCAACAACATTTGTGGGCGAGGAGGGTGGAGCCCCATCGTAGTATAATATCGTTGTAGCATAATTATTATGATCAACGTTACTCGCATTATCTAGTAACCAAATGTAAATTGTATGTGCACCGTCACTTGAAACAACGATATTAGTTATGGAATTGATCCCAGGACCTGTAACCAAGGTGCCATCTGTATCCGAGGTAGGTGCTGTGTCCAATTTATAATATACACCTCCTATTCCCGATAGATCGCTGGGATTGGTCCACGTAACTGTAAATGAATTCGTAGCTGTCCAAGTACTTGGTGTTGCCCCGACACCAGTGGGAAGTGAGGGCGCTGTGCTGTCATAGTATAGAAATGTGGTACCATTGTTAATATAATCCACATTGCTGGCGTTATCTACTAACCAGATATAAATCGTATGTTGACCATCACCAGAAACCATAATATTGCTGATGGAAGTAATTCCCGGGCCTGCAACATAAGTGCCATCGGTGTTCGATGTAGGCGGAGTATCCAACTTATAATATGCTCCTGCGATTCCCGAATCATCACTTGGATTGGTCCACGATACTAAGAACGAATTCAAAGATGTCCATGAGATAGGATCGGCTGTGATACCTGTTGGTTGTGAGGGTGGTGTGCTATCAAAATAAAAAATTGTAGTATTGGTGTTATTATAATCCACGTTACCTGCACCATTCTTTAACCAGACGTAGATCGTATGCGCACCATCACCGCTGACAGTTATTCCGGTGATAGAAATGATGTCAGAACCTGCTACATAGGTTCCGTCGGTGTTAGATGTGGGTGGAGAATCCAATTTGTAATAAGCTCCTGCAATTCCTGAGGGTTCGAACGGATTATCCCAAAAAACATCAAATAAATTAATAGATGTCCAAGTATCTGGAATGGCAGTTATATTCAAAGGTTCGGAGGGGGCAGGCCCATCATAGTAAAGAATCGTTGTATTGTAATTATTGAAATCTATATTACCCAATCCATCCTCCAACCAAATATAAATTGTGTGCGCACCATCACCGCTGACAGTTATATCGGTGATGTTGTTAATTCCTGATCCTGCAACATAAGTGCCATCGGTATCGTGTGTTGGGAGGGAATCCAATTTGTAATATGCCCCTGCTATTCCTGTTATGTCACTTGGATTTATCCATGACACATTAAACAAATTAATGGATGTCCATATGTCAGGGTCTGCTGTGACATCCATGGGCAGAGATGGAGCACCACCGTCATAGTATAAAATCGTTGTATTAAAATTGTTGTGATCAACATTACCTGCCTCATCTGTTAACCAGATATAAATGGTATGCGCACCATCGCCACTTACTGCTATGCTGCTGATGGAAGTAATATCTGATCCTGCAACATAAATTCCATCTGTGTCAGATGTGGGGGGAGTATCTAACTTATAATATGCCCCTGCTATGCCTGACACTTCAGTTGGATTTGTCCAAGCTACAGAAAACGAGTTAGTGGATGTCCATGTACTGGGGGTAGCTGTCAAATCCAAAGGTAAAGAGGGTGCCGTGCCATCGTAATACAGAAATGTCATATCACTAGTGGTAAAATCTGCATTACCTGCATTATCTTGTAACCAGACATATATCGGATGCTGTGCATCACCAGTAACAGTAATTCCGTTGATATTTGTAATATCAGGATCTGCGACATATGTTCCGTCAGTATCTGAGGTAGGGGCGGAATCCAGCTTATAATATGCTCCTGCTATTCCCGATAATTCAGCGGGATTGAACCATGAAATCATAAATGAGTTCGTAGCCGTCCATGTATCGGGAGTTGCTGTAAGGCCACTGGGCGAATTAGGTGCAGTACCATCGTAATATAGAGTTGTGGTGTTATAGGTGGTATGATCTGCATTGCTTGCATTGTCATTTAACCAAATATAGATAGTATGTCCACCATCGCTGCCTACTGTAATACCGCTTATCGAATTGAGTCCAGGACCTGAAATCAAAGTTCCATCAGTATCATGTGAAGGAGCAAAATCCAACTTGTAATAAGCGCCACCTATTCCTGATAAGTCGGAGGGATTGACCCACGACACAGAAAACGAGTTTATGGATGTCCATGTGTTTGGTGTGGGTATTAAATCCATTGGCGAGTCCGGCGGCGTGGTGTCAAGGTGCAAAAATGTAGAACCATTGTAGGCATAATCAACATTACCTGCACCATCCACCAACCAGATATAGATTGAATGTTGTCCCTCCCCTGAAACAGAGATGCTGCTAATGGAATTAATTCCCGGGCCTGGGACATATGTTCCATCACCATTCCAAGTGGGTTGGGAATATAGCTTGTAATATACACCAGCTATACCTGACGTGTCAGCAGGATTGGTCCATTGTACAGTATACGAATTCGTGTTTGTCCAGGAACTTGGTATGGCAGTTACATCTGTGGGCGAGGTAGGTGGAGTGGCATCAAGGTATAATATCGTTGTTCCGTAATTTGTGTGATCAATGTTACCCACCTCGTCTTCTAGCCAAATATATATTGTATGTGCACCATCGTCGCTGACAGTTATTCCATTGATAGAAGTGATATCAGAACCTGCTACATAAGTTCCATCGGTCTCGTGTGTAGGTGGGGAATCCAATTTGTAATATGCTCCTGCTATTCCCGATAATTCGCTTGGATTGGTCCATGTAACTGTAAACAAATCTGTAGCGGTCCAGTCATTGGGATTGGCTTTAACATCCGTGGGTGAAGAGGGTGCCGAGCCATCATAGTAAAAAACTGTTGTATTGTAATTGGTGAAATTTATATTGTTTGCGTCATCCTTTAACCAGACGTAGATCGTGTGTGGACCATCACCGCTAACTGAAATATCGCTAATAGAAGTGATCCCTGATCCTATTTCATAGGTACCATCTGTGTTCGATGTGGGTGCAGAATCCAGCTTGTAATAGGCACCGGCAATTCCAGTTAAATCTGATGGATTGGTCCAATGCACTGAAAACGAATTTATGCCAGTCCATGAACCTGGATTTGCATATATGTCTTCAGGTGGCAAGATAGTGGTATCTAAAGTAAAGGACCAATTGATGCTGTACGGGCTCCAATCGCCATCATTATCCCTTGTTCTCACCTGCCAGTACCATATACCGTCAGTTATTTCCGCATAACCAGTTCCTAGGGGGAACTGCCAGTTCTCATTGGACGAGGTATTCATTCCGCTGTCGTAGTTTACACTCCCGAAATTGTTATCATCATCAATTAAAACCTGAAATCCTGTTTGGGTACCATCCGTATCTTGGAAGTGCCACTCAAATTGCGGAGTGCTATCGTTTGTAATTTGGAAATTTGTTGGGAGAGACAGGTCAGGTGGATCAGGGAGGCGATTGTAAGATATAGTGACATCATTTAATATCGGTGTGACATTTCCGCTAGTGGTTCTAAAATATGCCTTAAATTGAATCCATCTTTCATTATTATGACCAGGCCAAATCACGGATCCAGGACTTGTATAATAGGTGATTGGTAACCCACCAGGCCCTACAAAATTCTTGCCAAATAAACCTGCCAATGTAGTAGCTGACCTCAATTGAAATATGATATCTGTGTCAGGAGGTGTTTGTGCATTCCAGTCTAGCGTATCCCAGGAAACAGGACCACCCGAATCAAAGGGCTGAGAAATAAATGTCCCCATGGCAATGTATTGTATATATGATAGGGTTATATTATGAAGAATTGGGAAAAGATCTGATGTAGATGCAAATTCTACCCTATAATAGAAATAGGACCCATTCCAATCAAGAGACAATAGATCAATTAAATTTATTCCGTCTGAAAGCACATCCCACTGGCCTGGGATTCCACCTGAATCATACCATGAAATGGAATTTTTGGAGAATTGAACCCTGGCATTTGTCCCGGATGGTATTGATATTTCACATGAAAAGTTGGTTATTGAATAGGAAGCTTTTCCTGCAAGCAAATTTTTGGAGGTGAATTCACCTTGGGTAAATACCATCGAGCCTGCTGAATCTGTTTTGATAAGCCAAAAATCGGCATTCCCAGCACCGTATGACCTGGTATAACCAAAGATAACATAGCCGCCATCTGTGGTCTGTTGTATTGAGTAGCCCTGTTCGTTGGTGCTCCCGCCAAAGGTTTTATTCAATATAATTCCACCACTAGAATCGGTTTTTATGAGCCAGAAATCATAACCACCATTAGCAAAGGACCATGACTCTCCAAATATTGCATAGCCTTTATCGGAAGTTTCTACGACTGATTTCGCACTATCCGTACTGGAACCGCCAAATGTTTTGTTGACTTTTATCACACCTGTAGAATCGGTCTTAATAAGCCAAACATCATAATTTCCTGCGCCCCAAGACCATGTTTCTCCAGTGATAACATAACCTCCATCCGATGTTTTGTCGACACAATAGGCCCTATCATCATCGACACCCCCATAGGTTCTGTTCCAATGTTCCTTACCATTGGCGTAGGTCTTGATCAACCACGCATTGTCTACCGATGGATTAATACCGAATGATTCTGTGATCCCGGCAATTACATACCCATAGTCGTTGGCTACCACCACTGAATAGCCATAATCCCCTTTAGATCCTCCATAGGTGAAGTTCCACTCCTCTTTTCCTATATCACTGGTTTTAATGAGCCATGCATTAGTACCCTCAGCACCCCAAGAAGTTGTTTGCCCACAAATAATATAACCCCCATCTGAGGTCTGTCTGACTGAACGTCCAATATCGCGGCCGGGCCCTCCATAGGTCTTGTTCCACTGCTCATTTCCGTATTTATCTGTTTTGATCAGCCATGCATTACTATCTTCAGCACCCCAAGATCTTGTATACCCAGTAATAATAAAACCACCATCAAAAGTTTTGTTGAATGCATAGGCTCCGTCCGATTCGACTCCACCAAAGGTCTTATTCCACTTCTCGTATCCATATTTACCTGTTTTAATTAACCATGCATCGTAATTCCCAGCACCATAATTTTGCGTATAGCCCGTGACTATAAATCCACCGTCACTTGTCTCTAAAACCGACCAGCCATAATCTGCTAGCGAACCACCGTATGTCCTGTTAATTTTTACGAGTTTTGTCATTCCCACTGATTTGTCCAATTTGACTAGCCACGCATCCTGGCCGCTGGAGCCCCAGGAATTGATTATCCCTGTAATAATAAAGCCCCCGTCAGAAGTCTGCTGGGCCCAATACCCCGCATCATCATTGTTACCGCCCAAACTCCTATTCCATATCTCGTTTCCGTAATTTTCGGTTTTAATTACCCATAAATCACTCTTTCCATCGCCGAAAGAATTTGTACTTCCGGCAACAAAAAGGCCGCCATCTGATGTTTCCTGGACTGAATAACCATTATCTATAGCTTCCCCACCATAAGTTCTATTCCAAATTTCATTTCCATCAATATCTGTTTTGATAAGCCAAACATCATTCTTACCTGCTCCGAAGGAGGCTGTACTACCAACCAAGATTAAACCGCCGTCAGAGGTCAATCTAACAGACTTAGCGTTATCATTAGAAGTTCCGCCGAAGGTCTTATTCCACTTCTCATCTCCCGTGCTATTTGTTTTGATGAGCCAGGCCGCGGTAGATCCCCCAATGATGGGGGGTGTCATGATTCCAGTGATGATGAAACCACCATCTGGAGCCTCTATTGCTGAATAACCTTCATCTTCCTCTGTAGATGATCCAAATGTATTATTCCATTCCTCAACACCCAAGTAATTTGTCTTAATCAACCACATATCCATATCTCCAGGACCGTAGGAATAAGTGGTTCCGGCAATGATAAATCCACCATCTGAAGTCTCCTGGACTGAGTAACCATAATCACCTTGGCTCCCACCATAAGTCTCATTCCACTCCTCATTTCCACTATTATCGGTTTTAATCAGCCATACATCATATGAGCCAGCACCGTAAGAAAACGTGTATCCTGCAATTATATAACCCCCATCGGAGGTCTGCTGGACCGAGAAACCATATTCACTGCTACTCCCCCCAAAGGTCTTATTCCATTCCTCATTTCCCATAAAATCGGTCTTAACCAGCCATACTTCATATAACGGGCCACCGTAAGATCCAGTGGATCCAGCAATAATATAGCCGCCATCGGAAGTCTGCTGAACACATCTAGCATATTCAGTGCCAGATCCACCATAGGATTTATTGATAATAAAATAACCAGGTGTAATATCCAGAATTACACTATCGCTAGAACCGATTTTTGAATGACTTGTGAATTCATCTACTACACTTTGTGGCTCAAGTATCAGCTTTACATCCCCTGAGGCAGTAACGGTAACGTTATCCAGTGTTCCTGCATTGAAGTCTGCCTCTGTGGTTTGGATCCAGGAGGAACCTGCTGAGACATTTCCCACCATGGATTGCTCAATGGACAACATCTGTATCAGAAACAGTATGCTCACTAACGAAAATATCTGGGCTGTTCTCTTGATTTTTTTCTCTATCATAAAAAACCCCCCTCTGGATTTTTTATATGTGGATAGTATAGGAATGATGGGGTAATGAATTAATAAAACTTTCGCTGGATTCCCAATAATTCAATGCAATTTAGGCTTGAATCCCAACTTTAATCCCAATTTTTAGATATTACTGGAACCATAATCCCTACTAATATAGAGTATTAAAGATAATATTACAAAAATATTTATGATATATTATAAAAAATGAAAATGGTTAAAAGATTGAACATTTTAGAAATCCATTACCTGTGGTTTCCAGTAATATGGTACAGTTGAAGTTACATCGAGTAATATAACATCTACTGGTGAGGATTGAACATCGAAATCGCCCATCCAACCCAAAATTAAAGAGTTATGCCTAGTTTCCCATTTATTGCTCGTATAATTATACTGACCAACAGTCTCTATTTTTGATCTGTCAGGAAACTCATTTGTAATATGTGTCGCATTTTGATATGACCTATGGTAAGGTAGTGACAATATCTTGAAATCGGTTGTACCCAGATTCTCATGCAATTCGAACTCAAGGTCTGGATCGTGTGCACCTACTATCTTCCAATTATATGAACCGGACGGAATTGTCACGAAGATAAGGACTGCATCCCCAGGTTCGATGTTGAAGTCACCTTCCCATTTACCCAAAAGATAGGTCCTCACTTCGTAACTCTGTGTCGTGTAATTCCATTTTTTTATAGACGAAATATGGGTGTCATCTGGAAAAGCATCATCTGTGATAAGGGTAGCATTTGTATAATCGCAATGATAGGGAAGAGATACCCAGACGAAGTCCATGGTTGAGTCAAGAACCTTCCCGTACTTGTATCCCACATTCGTGCCCGTCATGTTCTCATACGAACCTTTTGTATCGTTGGTAGTATTCACCTTGAAGACATAGTTATAAGAATCTGCATACCAACCCTGAAGTACGCAGAAGTCTTGGGTTCCCGGTCCGCTGCTATTTCGCCCGAGAAGTAGATAATTGTCATATTGAAAGCCATTTGAAAGATCGGTGTCGTAGTATAGAATATTGTATTTAAGGTGTTCCCAATTCTCGGTGGGTGCGATCCATGTGATGTACAAATCATCCTGTGTGGCAGGCCAGGTGCCTCCACCCCTGTGAATCCTCAATTCCCGTGGAGCACCAGGCACAATAGGAGGGGTAGGTATGGTATACATAACTGAGTCATTATACCATGATGTTCCATTAAAATAAGAGGCGTTCAACCAAACATTCCCTGGTGTATTACCCACATCTATACCGTTTGTTTCCGCGGGTGTTGGACCGAGAAGGAAGCACACACCTCCTTGTGCAGTCCAGTTAGCAGATATAGTTTCAATATATCCCAAGGTATAATTATAAGCCGAGCAGTAACCCCATTCCTGATAATTTGGTGGCACTGTTCCACCCGTAAGCGGAGTTCCACCTAGAGCATCCGAGATTTCAATGAAATCTATAGTGGGTTTTTTGTATAATATTATATTTTCTAATTTACTTCTATCCATATTAGGTTCTGGAGTTGCTCTA
The DNA here is from genome assembly GCA_020348445.1 of Thermoplasmata archaeon. Classification (GTDB taxonomy): domain Archaea; phylum Thermoplasmatota; class Thermoplasmata. Next base: position 692,940 of record CP070751.1, on the reverse strand, counting down.
CCTATCAATGTTTCATTACTAGCCGTGACGTTATGTGGTGTATGATAATCTGTATATTCTAGGTTCTCAATGTACTCTGTGACTACAATCCACTTACAGTACCCTTCTGTATCTGTCAATCTATCAAAGACAACCACTCCGGTTGCATTTCTTACTATAACCTTTGCATCAGAAACAGGATTTCCAAGGGTATCGTTCACATAAACATGCATATACCACATCACTGTCAACTCGGATTCAGCATCATAAAAATATACGCTTGTTTTATTGAATGTTGTGTTCAATAATACCAATTCCGAGCGGTCTCTAAGATATAGATCATATGAATTACTATTGTTTATGCTTGAGTTAATAACGATAGTATTTGATGTATCTTGCACTCTGATGCCGTAGGAATTGTTCGATATGTTTGTTCCGAAAATCAAAGAATTCGTGGCCGAAATTAGAAAAATCCCATAAGCACCATTGGATGTGATATTGCAGTCCCTTATCGTATAGGCGTTCCCATACAGCACCACAC
>CP070751.1:597002-692320 GCA_020348445.1 Thermoplasmata archaeon | reverse complement strand
CCTCATGAAGCTGGAATCCGTAGTAATCGCGGGTCAACATCCCGCGGTGAATATGCCCCTGCTCCTTGCACACACCGCCCGTCAAACCATCCGAGTTGGGTCTAGATGAGGGTATCTCTATTTGGGGTGTTCAAATCTGGGTTCAGCAAGGGGGGTTAAGTCGTAACAAGGTATCCGTAGGGGAACCTGCGGATGGATCACCTCCTACGAAATCAGATATGGGAGAGGATTCTTTTTAGAGTCCTCTCCTATAAAACCTCAGGTTGTCTGGCACTAAAATTCGTCGAGTGATTTTTGTATTTTTTTATATCAAGTAGGTTGTCCTATCATCCCCTTAAGAAGAATTGATGGTAGGGGAGGAGAGGGTACATAGGTAGGAATGGTAAAAAAACAACAACCATAAATAGCTTCTATGTCATGATTGCTTAGATGAATATCAAGAAGATAGATTTCTTCCCTGTTCAGTCCGAAAGAAAGGAGCCTTTTATTATTGCAACAGGTTCATCCAATATTGCACACAATATTATTGTAAAGGTTATAACCAACGATGGAGTTGGAATCGGAAACGCATGTCCAAATTCAGTGACAAAGGAAACCCCTGAGACCATATTGATGGCCTTAAAAATTTTTTCTGATGAATTAAAAGGGGAGAACATAGATGATATTGAAGAAATAAATACTAAAATGGACTCGCTTTTAGAAAGAAATCCTTCTGCAAAAGCGGGAGTGGATATTGCCCTTTATGATCTGCATGGTAAAATAAAAGGCATGCCAGTCTTCGAGATCTTCGGTAAGAAGAAGGAAAAGATGCTCACAGACATGACCATAGGAATCATGGATCTCGAGGCCACTATAAACCATGCTGTCGAGTATAAAAACCGGGGATTCAAAGCCCTCAAGATCAAAATCGGCCTTGATAAGGTCGAGGATGTAAAAAGGATTAAGGCAACAAGGGAGGCCGTAGGCGAGGACATGATAATCAGGGTGGACGCCAACCAAGGTTATGATGTTAATACAGCAATCGAAATTCTCAAAGAAATCGAACCTTACAACATCGAGCAGGTGGAGCAGCCAGTGAAATGGGATGACCTTGCGGGATTGAAGGAGGTAAAGGACAATTCTCCAATTCCCATAACCGCCGATGAATCTGTGAAAACAAAAGAGGACGCTTTTAAATTAGCCCAGGGCAAGTGTGCGGACAAAATCAACATCAAGCTCATGAAATGTGGTGGAATTACAAAGGCACTTGAGATAAATAAAATTGCAGAGGAAAATGGTTTAAATACCATGATAGGCTGCATGAGTGAGAATAGGATCTCGATTTCCGCGGGACTTCACTTCGCACTTTCACAGGAGAATGTAAGGTATGCAGATTTGGATTCGCATTTCTCCCTAATCGATGATGATACCAAGGGTGGATTTATTTTCGAGGACGGTTATCTTGTGCCTTTATCAAAAGCAGGATTTGGGATTGAGGCGGAGGAATAAAAATAAAGATTTTGATTTCCCTTGTACAACAAAGTGCCCCCAATCCCGAAAAGGAAAAATTCGGGTCAGATAGCCGCGAAATATTATGCGAGGAAGGGTTAGTTGGGACCAGGGGCAAAGTACGTTATCGCATAATTCATAAATAAGGTTTACCCTCGACGCACCTAAAAATGATTTTATTAAACAAAAATATTTTTCAAAATGTCTCAAAAAGTCTCTTTTACCTTGTCTACAAGCTTATTACATCCGTGTCTGAAAACATCGCAGCAGGGTATCCCGAATCTTTTTTCGTATTCGTGAGCGGTTTCCTCTATGCCTTCATCCGTCATATTTTCGTGGTTTATCGTGATTCCTATGACCTGCGCATTGGAAAATATCTGTATCATTTCGATTTCCTTCACTAAATGAGGCATAGGGAGTTTAAGCTCATCCTTCCTGAAATTTCTATATTTCCTTTTTGGAGCGTGTTGAAGAATGAATGCATTTGGCTGGGATGCAGTTATTATTGCCCGTGTTCCGCACACATATGCGGGATGTGAAATTGAGCCTTGACCCTCGATTATTATCACTTCAGGTTTCTCCTCATCATAAGCCCTCACAATTTCTTTCTCAAGTTCCCCAACAATATAATCACCTTGAATCGAATCTATAGGTACAGCATACTTGAAACCCTGAAGTATACCGGTCTGTCCCGTGCTTACAAAAATAGTCTTAATCCCATTCTTATTAAGAGCTTTTGTCAGCTCGATGGCAGTGGTCCTTTTTCCTATGGAGCTGTCGGTCCCTAAAACTGGAATTCTTATCGAGGGGATGGACTTGCAAAGATTTGCGAAGCGGTGCATTTTTTCTAAAGGCGGCTCTTTTCTCACATCGATTAATTTAACTCCATGCTCGGTAGCCAATTTCGAAAATGCGGGATCCTCTGCCAGATATTCATGTAGACCAGCAATTACGTTGATCTTATTTTCAATGGCCTCAGTTATTACGGGTCTGAATTCGGAGGGCAACCTCCCTCCTATAGTGGCTACACCTATTATGAGATTGTCAGGGATTTTTTCTAGTTTCGATAGAGCATCACTCAGGTTTCTGAATACCGGTATGTCCTTTTTCGCACCCTCCACAATATCATGGGCCATTTTTCCGGCTTTGTTGCTGTCTATTACCCCAAGTATCTCGAATCTCTCGGAGTGCCTAACAAGCCCGTTTGCGGTTTTTCCGATGTGTTTTCCAAAATTGCCTTCACATAACACCAAAGCCGTATCCAAATCCACACCTCTTATATATTATTGTTATTCAACGAGACGCATCATGATATTAAAAACATAAATTACTTTCTCCTTTGAAGGGGATATTTGCTATAAATCTATCTTTTTATCGAGTGAACCTGCATAAAGTATTAATACCGTAAAAATATATTTCAATCTTGGTGTAATAATATGAAGAAACTGGTATTTGTTGGTATTATAACAATCATAATCCTAGTCTCGCTGGCAACGGGATGTACAGAGGAGGATGAAAAGGACGAGGAAGAAGAGGAGGAAGAGGAGCTACCTGATCTGGGGTCTGCACCAGGCTTCACATTAACTTCTATAGACAAAGTGGAATTTAGTCTATCCGATTTTGAAGGAAAGGTGGTTATCCTGGATTTCATGGCCACATGGTGCGGGCCATGCAAAAGTGAGATGATTCACTTAAAAGATGTATACTACAATTATAGTGAAAGTGAAGTCCAGATAATCTCAATCGATACAGACGAATCTGAGTCAGATATGACGCTATATAATTTCAGTATAGATTGGGGCGAGGATTGGATATATGCAATTGATAGAACAGGTGATGTTGAGCAGGACTATTCAATTAGTAACATCCCAAAATTGGTTCTTATCGATAAACAAGGGAATATACGATATGAGAAAGTGGGTATTACAACTTATGAAGACCTATCCTCGATGATAGACCAACTTCTATGAAGCAGTTATTTAGGCGGAGGAGGGGGGATTTCCTCTTTCTTTTTTTCAGGCTCAGATGGTGGTTCAGGCGGTATGAATTGTGGAGGAGCCATGGCCGCTTCCATGTGACCTTTGTACTTCTCAAATATTAAAAGCCTGCCGCACCCCGTGCACGTTCCGTCTCTTGCGAGCTGCTGCTCGATGCAGAACTCGTGGTAATGGGTGTTGCATGAATTGCATCTATAGACTTTGTCCTTGTAATCTGCAAAGGTGCTTCCGCAGAAGACACATTTTTTTGATGGATCATCTATTACTACCACATTAACATAGGCCATCTGCGTAGTTTCTGTGGGGCTTTTAATCTCATCAGGGATCGCCTTTATCACAGATTCATCTAGTATATTTGAAAGCACATGGGCACTTACGATATGTGCTCCCTCATTGGATTTGGGGGAATGTAATTTAGGCAATATATGCACCACCATGCCTGCTCCATGTTTGAATGCCACAAACAACGCACCAGATCCATATTTCTTTTCTAGTTTTTTAGATGTAATGATGTTCTCAGTAACAGGCCTTACACTCTTGATAGGATGAGATTTTTCCTCTACCCAGAATTTCAATGTCTTCTTCGTGTCCACACCCCTTATGAATGGGTGGTTTATGTTGGAGATTTCACCTTTGAATGCCCCGGCTTTTATCTCCTGTTTTTCAGGGACAACGGTATTCGGAAACAGCTCTGAAATGATGCTCTCAAGGCATCTTCCCGTGGTGACCATGGATCCTCCGTCCTCGATGTACTTCTTTAGTCTACCGCTTAGAGGACTCTTTTTATCATGGGATCCTATCACAATTAGATGGTACTTGCTCAACTCAGTGTCGGCCAATTTGTTAAATTCTATAACGTCGGATTGTTTTGCATAAAGATTCTTCACATAATTTGCTACCTTCTCTTTATTGCCGTTTATCCCCAACACGGCACCGTTGCCGCTCACTTTGACGAATGCACCCCTATTTATGGCCTGTTTACTCTCAGCCACCTTCGCATAAATCTTTTTCATGTCAACGCCCATACCTTCACCTCCTATTCCATCCTTTTCGAATTAAGGATATGATTCTCATATGATAATATTATTTCTTTGAAAGGATATCCATGGCCCTTTTTTCATCCATATCCAATGCCTTTAGCGAGTAATGAAGGGCTTTTCTTGCGATATCATCTTCCGTCATATTCAGCTGCCTTTCGGGAAAGAGCATCCCGCTGTTGTAGTATCCAATGGCCAAATCCGAATAATAGAACCTCGCACCCTCGGGATCGAGTTTTATTGCGCTGGTATATGCCTCCTCTGCTTGGGTTAGAAGGCCATTGTCGAGGCAGAAATCACCGTAACTCTTATAGTAGAATGGATTATCGGGCTCGAGCTCGATAGCCTTTTTATACAACTGAGCCACCTCAACCATTGAGAACTTGGTTACACCTATAGACGCTTCAGCCTTTCCAAAATATCCCACAGAACTTGCTGGTTCTGCCTTTATCACCTTGTCGAACATCTTAGCTGCCTTTTCAAACTCTCCATTATTCAGGTGCTCCTTGGCTTTTACTATCATTTTTTCAGTGTCGCTCATACTTCGACCTCCCATGTGTTCTTTTGGTTGAGTTCTCCCTCGTATATCCATTTTCTATATTTTAAGTTTTATTGATACAGTATCTTATTAGATAGTAATGTCCTGGCTACTTATTTAGGCTCCTTTGGACTAAATCAGCGGCAATTTCATTTGCTTTACTTAAAATTGTGTCTTCACCCTCCACCTTTCTGCCCCGCATAAGTATTTTACCGTCGCATATTGTGGTGTCAACACAGGAGCTATTTGCCGAGTAAACGATATTTGATATTAAATTATGATTAGGTGTGAATGCGGGGTCCTTTAGGTTTAAAAGGAGGATATCTGCAAGCATTCCTTCCGCAATCTCCCCGCCATTGGTTCTTAGGGCCTCAGCTCCGGATTTTGTTGCCATTTTTAAAACCTCACTTGCCGAAAGTGTGGTGGGATCCGAGGTGAACATCTTCTGGCCCAAAGCTGCGAATTTCATGGATTCGAATATGTCAAGGTTATTGTTGGATGCACATCCATCAGTACCTAGGGACACGTGACATCCTGCTGATATCAGATCATTGTAAGGAAGCATTGCACCAACTGCAAGTTTCATATTGGATACTGGATTATGGGATATCTTCACTTTATGCCTAGCTAAAATTTCCATGTCCTTCTTATCAAGCCACACACAGTGGGTTGCTACTAAATTCTCACAGAGAAATCCAATTTTTTCTAAATACGGTACTGGCCGCATACCCTGCTTTTTTACAAAATCCTCGTTCTCCTTCTTCGATTCTGCCAGGTGAAAATGCATGAGGAGGTCGTGCTTATCTGCAAATTCACGCATCCACTGCAATCCCTCACCTGATACGGTGTATATGGTATGAGGTCCAAGTGCTGGTATTACCCTTTCGCTTTTAAATTGTTTGAGCTCCTCGATCCCTTTTATTACCTTCTTTTTACCCTTTTCCCCCTTGGTTTCATCGAACATATCAAAAAAAACCTCGGATAGAACCCCCCTGATGCCCATCTCCTTTACTGCCTTTGCAGCTATTTCCCCGTGATAGTACATGTCGTTGAACATGATTGTTCCAGATTTGATCATCTCAAGACAGGCCAATTTAGTTCCCCAATAAATATCATCCTTTGTTATATTGGCCTCGACAGGCCATATTTTTGTAGATAACCACTCTTGTAAAGCCATATCATCTGCGTAGCTGCGCAAAAGTGTCATAGCTGCATGTGTATGGGTATTTACAAGGCCTGGTATTGCAGCTTTACTCTTGCCGTCTATGACATGCTCTGCTTCAACGTTCACATCCCCGATTTCTGATATTAAATTCCCTTCTATATAGATGTCAATTTCTTTGTTATTGAACTGCACATTTTCTATTAGAATGCTCATTCAAATTCCCCTGCTGCTTTGAAAAGGAAATCTCTTATTCTTATGCTGTTTTCCCTTGCATTCTTTATGATGGTCTCGGACTTCAGGGGTTCATCTGTTATGCCATGGGCATAGTTATCTACAGAGCAGATACTGGCGTACGCAATCTCCATCTCCTTGGTAAGTGTTGCCTCACTGGCCATGGTCATGCCAACCATATCCCCAAAGCTAGTAAGCATTTTAATTTCTGCTTTGGTCTCCAATCGCGGTCCTGTGGTTTGAATGTAGACACCGTTTTTCACGACCTCTAATCCATATTTCTCAGAAAGAGAGAGGAGCATTTGTCTGAGATTTTCATCGAGTTGCGGTACAATATGAACGATTTTGTCATCGAAATATGTAGCGATATTCCAAAAATTGATGTAGTCATGAGGGATGAGAATAGATAGGGGGCTAATATCCGTTTTGAGACTGCCAACAGAGTTCACCCCGATGATCTTAGAGATTCCCTTTGTTCTGAAAGCAATGATATTTGCTCTGTGATTTATTTTATGAGGGGGGACATTACTTTGTATGCCATGCCTCGGGACAAAAGCGATATTCTCAGATAAGAACATGTGTGTGGTTCCAAAGGGAGTGTCGATTTCCTCTCCCTCGGTATTCTTGAATGCCTCCTCGAAGAATCCTACACCGCCTATTACACCCAGCATGGTAATTCTCGCCTCCTTGCGTCTTACATGATCGTCATCAGATAATGACTCTGACAATTGCATTGTGGTATGTGTTTATAGAATTTATGGCTTTGGCTAAATTGAAAAGTATGAATAAATCTACATTAAAAAAAATAAATAACGGGTTATTTGGGCGCCTAGTTTCCTTTTTTTATATCTAAGAGGTGAGGGATCGCTTGATGAGAGGTGCGCCGAAATACCCGCTTAATCGCGACGATCATGTGGGCTCAATATTATCGATCCATCGGAGCATTATTCTCCTTTCCCTCTCCACAACATCTGGAGGTTTGCAGCCGACAAGAAGCGCCAGCAAACCCTCAACTATGTCTTTTAGCTGTTCCTTTGTGGGATCTGAAAAGTCTGCCCCAACTCGTTTAAATTGATAAGCTATAAACGGCATTGCCGCTTCCAAACCACCGTTCAGATTGCAGAAGCGACACACGATTTCATCGGATACTTCTACTGCTTTCATTGGCATGATCACCTTTATAAAATTCATGTCCCAGATGATATAAATAATAAGTGACCCGAGATTCACACGTGAATTTCAAAGGTGATTTAGCAAGGTCTAAAAAACCGGAATTCGAATTTCTTCTTATCTTCGAAAAAATGTGTTTCTCTAAACGAATTTCAAAAGTGATAACGCTCGTTTTAAAGGGTAACTATAGGATTTAATAAAGGTTTCGGCCTATGCGCACTCAGTAATCCTGCATTTCGAACTCAAGATCGTTTTCACTGGAGATATTTTTAAGATGTAAAAAAAGGCTATCATAATCGTTGCTATCCCCCAATATAGATTCCTTCCAGATGCGGCAATTTACGAAATCATCCTTGATACCTTCATACACGGAATCCCACACACCAGGTTTCAAATTGAGCTTATCTGCCATTATCTTCGATGCTCCAGCATCCTTCAATTTATCAATAAGAACTATAAGATCCTCTTTAGTTGCGGTTGGATAAAGTGGGCCTAAAAATGCATATGTCATAATACCATTTTCTACGCATTCTTCAAATGCCTGGATTCTGGATTCGATGGAAGAAGCAAAAGGTTCCATTATCTTTCTCTCTTTGTCATTTCTAGTTGTGATTGTAAAACCAACCTCGGCGTCGGAAAACTCTTTAAGAATATCGATATCTCTTGTGACAAGTGAGGATTTTGTTATGATGCTCACTGGAAAATCGTATCTCAAAAGCTGTTCAAGACAGTATCGGGTAAGTTTGTATTTTTTTTCCAGGGGTTGATAGGGGTCTGTTGTGGTTGATATACCTACTACACCCTCATTTTTGTTTTTCAACTCCGATGCTAGCACCTTGGGAATGTTTCTTTTAACCTGAACAAATTTTCCCCAATCTTTTCTTGAAACTCTAACTATGTTCGGGGCATAACAGTACCTGCATCCATGTGCACAGCCCTTATATGGATTTAAGGAATAATCAAAACCAGGAAGGCGAGATTGAGAAAGAGCAGTTAGGCATTTTACCTCAGTTACCTTCACATTCATTTGCCTTGTTTGGTGTGTCAAAAAAATCCTCCAATTTTCTTTGGTAGAGCCTGTGTTTCAGAACCGCGCTGTTTTTTATCCATCTAGCAATCGGTATGTCCATCTTAGAGGAGATGTAATTCATTGTTTCTTTTATTGTATTGAACTTTCTGGGTTTGTTTCTTAGGGCTGCTCTAACGTTCTCTCTCACATTCCATACTCCAACAGGTAAAATATATCCTGGATGAGCCTCCCTGAGAACAACCACACCTGCCTGCCTTCGCTCCTCATTTAACTTCTCATTTACTGCTAGTCTTGCTGCGTAATAGCACCCTCCAATTTCTGCATATGTGGTTCTACCCTCGTGAAATTCATAGCTGTTGAACATGCTGATTCCCTTACCAAAAAGATTCCAGGCTGTATTGGGATACCATGCCTCTATGAGTTCGTAGCACCACTCCGTAGGCATCATGAAAATTACCCATCTATTATCCAGGTGATAGGATTCATATATTCTGTATTCGTTTATCCATGGGTAGGTCTTGGTGAAATTCATCATGTGCTCCCCGAGCATGGAGTCCACTGCTGTTATGCTCCATCTTGTTGGAACGAATTTTCTTCTCTTACCTTCTCCAAAAGCCCCTACACTGAAGGCCTTCTGTATCTTGGAGACAAGAACTTTATCTTCATAAAGTCCCAAAACAGCATCTCTTGCCTTCAGGTCTGTATCGTAATAGGCCTTCTCTATTTTAAACTCGAATTTGATATTGTCAACATCCAACCTTCTCAGGGGGGCAGAGGGACCATGGGGTTGAATCTCATCCGAGAGGGCGATTTTTCCATAGGGCCTTTTAAGAAACTGTGCATCCACTGTTGGTGATTCCTTTGCCAGGGCCATTTCCCTCGTGATCTCAACGATTCTATTAGTGCTTTCAACATCAAAAATATCCACTGCAAATTTACCCCTGACAAGCTGGCTTCTGAAATCCACTATGTCATCAATCTCTTTTCCAATCCAAAGTTCGGGTGTGTCCATTTCGGATGTATCCCCGTGCACCGGAGGGATCATGGGACCTATGTTCACCTTGGGATACCCGAACCTTCCCACAAAGACACTTGGCGGAGAGGAGCCTTCCAAAGAAAGAGTATCAAACAAGGGTGCGGTCCTCATCTTGGAGTACATCTTCACTATGATAGGGCATCTATCCTTTCCACAGAACATCTTGGTGCCCCTGCACAGTATACACCTACTGGAGTAATCTCCGGAATGATTTGAGAGGTAGCCTTTTTCAATTGCTTCATCCATCACAGCCCTCAGTATATCCACTCCAAGATGGTAATTGGTTTTTCTGCTTAAAAGGGTATTGTGGAGGGCTTGGTGAAAGTATTTCCCTCGGCCTTCTGGTGTAAAACATGGTTATAACCATGGAACGTTTATATCCTCCAGAAAGTATAAATATCGTCGATGAACAGGAAGATAGCTGCAATCTGGTTGAGCTTGGCGATGGTGTTTGGATTCGTGGTGATCTTGGTTGAGGTTGCACCTGTTATTATGGGTTCCACAATAATCTACGTTGACGATGAGCCTGGAGAGGGGCCCGGCAATCCAGCTGAGAATTACACTAGTATACAAGAGGCCATTGATAACGCTGATGAGGGAGATACTGTCTTTGTTTATAGTGGAATTTATTATGAATATTTGATAGTAAATAAGACGATGAATTTAACAGGAGAAAATCGTGAATCGACGATAATTAACGGTAGCGGTATTGGGGATGTTGTTTACGTAGACGTGGATTGGGTAAACATTACTGGTTTTACCATCACAGGCAGTCGTCAAACTAGTGGAGATGCGGGAATTGACCTTTATGCAGTTCATAACTGTAGTATATACAATAATAACATCTCGGGAAACGAGGACGGGATTTCTTTCCGATATTCTAGTGAAAATAGAATCTTTAACAACAATATCTCTCACAACAGAGCAATTGGTATTTCTCTATCATATTCTAATGGGAACAATATTACACAAAACAATGGATCATATAATTGGCACGGTATAAATCTCTTTTTTTCTTGTGAGAATAACATCTTAGGTAACTATATGTCATTGAGCGTTGGAGATGGCATCTCAATTCAAGATTCTTCAAATAATAAAATCACAGAAAATATCGTCACATTGAATGAAGATAGGGGAATTTATCTCTGGTTTTCTTCAAATAACAGCATTCATAGCAATAATGTAACAATGAACTTAAATGGTATCAGGCTTTGGCAATCAGATGACAACAACATTACTGACAACTATATAATCCAAAATAATTGGTCAGGAATTTATTTTTCATATTCTCAAAGAAACAACATAAGCAATAACGATATTTCACAAAATTATAATGGAATCGTTCTCGGTACTAGCTCGCATTACAACAATATTTCTGATAACAATATTTCACTAAATGATGAGTGCGGGATACACCTTTCACAATCACGTTACAATAATATAACCCACAACAATGTATCAAAGAATTATAAGGGTATGATATCATGGCAATCTAGTCATAGTAATATTTCCAATAATAATATATTGAATAATGACAATTGTGGAATTTCTCTTGAAACCACGAGTAACAATACCTTAGACAATAACATATTCATCAATAATGGAATTGTAATCTCAGGAGGAGGAATTAGAGATTTTAATTCCCACATTATTCCATCTAACAATCTTGTTAACAGAAAACCTTTGTTTTATTATAAGGATAGTAATAATACAGATATCAATGGAATTTCCATCGGACAACTCGTTCTTGCTAACTGTACCAGTTTCGATGTGAGAAATCTACAGATAAATAACACCGATGTTGGAATTATTGTTGCTTATTCATCAAATATTACAATTAAAAATAACGAGATATTTCTAAACAATATGTACGGCCTCTATTTTACATGGCTATCAAATAGTCAAATTGTAAGTAACAATGTTTATTCAAATGATTATCAAGGTCTCTATTTAAATAAAGGTATGTCAAACAACATTTCTCATAATAATGTTTTGAATAACGGACGTAATGGTCTCTTTGACAGCGGAATTTACTTATTCACCTCTTCTTATAATAACATAACTAGCAACAATGTGTCGAATAATGGTAATAATGGCCTTTACAACAGTGGAATCTATCTTTACTTATCATCATATAATACCATTATCAACAATAATGTGTCAACAAAAAATGGCAGTGGTATCTTTACTGGATATCCGTCCAATAATAATTTAATTACCAAAAACAATGTATCAAAAAGTGATTATGGTATTTTTATTTACGAGTCATCTAATAACAGCATTACATGCAACGATGTTAATTCGAATAAATTGTATGGTATCTATATCAGAATGGCATCGCATAATAGAGTCTATCACAATAATCTTACAGCAAACACAAATCAAGCTTATGATGATCAAGGTGATAATAACTGGGATAATGGCTACCCCTGGGGTGGGAATTATTGGTCAGATTACAGTGGGATTGATAATAATAAAGGTCCTAATCAGAACATTTCAGGTAGTGACGGAATTGGAGATACACCTTACACAAATTTATATGGAGGAGGTGGAGCACAAGATAACTACCCTCTTATGAATCCCCATACACCACCTAATAACTATTTAATATTGAAACAAGGCTGGAATCTCATCTCCATACCTTTGATTCAAGAAGAACAGAACCTAACAAGAGTTCTCGGTTCAATCGACGGCTGGTATGATGCTGTTCAATTCTATGATATCACTGACAATAATGATCCCTGGAAGCATTACAAAGTGGGGAAACCTTATGGAAATGATCTCTTCAAGTTAAACGAATCCATGGGCTTCTGGATTCACATCACCCAACCTGGAGACACGATTTTCCTCTACAACGGCACCCAACCTTCTGAAAACAAAACAATTACCCTTCATTCTGGCTGGAACATGGTTGGTTACCCCTCTCTAACTAGACACAATAGAACCGAAGGATTGAACAACCTCACCTTCGACACGCATGTGGATGCAATATGGACATTTAACTCCATGATTCAAAAATGGGAAAAGATGGGCTCAACAGACAATTTCGAAATAGGAAGAGGATACTACATCCACGCCAAAACCAAATGTGAGTGGGTGGTCCCTCTGTAAAACAAATAACAAGAAGCGGGCCTGCCGGGATTTTCATGTGCCCAATGACACAATTTGAACCCGGGATTGGGGCTCACCCCATCCATAAAAAGGGATTCCGGAGGCCCCAGTGATATCCACTGCAGTCCAAGCAGTTTCCTGCCTGGATTGCTACACCACAGGCCCACAAGAATTTACTCGTCAAATAGGCTGGGTGCCCCAGTTTCGGGAACAGGAGCTTCCTCCACCTTCTTCTCCTTCTTGGGCTTCTCCTTCTTCTTAAACTCTGTATACCCGCACTTTCCGCAGGAAACCCTGTTTGAATGCTCTGCCAAAAACACACCATCCCCGCACTTAGGACAGGTCTGCTTCTTTCTAACGAGTTTGTCATCCGAAACCTCGTAATGTTCCACCTTCGACATCACTTGCCCCCTTCCTTCTTCTCTTCACCCTTCTCCTTTTTCTCCTCGAAAAGATTGTTCCTTTTCAGGACAGCTTCTGATTCGGTTTTGAGGGCATCATTCTTATTCTTGTAAACTTTTGCATAGCCCAGTGTCTCTGGCTTTCCGAACTCAGGTTGCATGTTGTCTATGACTATCCTATCCTTTGGAACCTTTAGTTGTGCTGCAATCTCGTCCCTGACCTCCTTGCGTTTTGGCGTGACTTCCTTTGGATGTGAAACCTTGAAATTCACCTCCAGCCTTTCAATCACTGGATTTTCCTTTTTAGATATTATCTCAACTTCCATTTTACTACCTCTTTTTCAATTCATGTGAGTAAGTACATTTTTAACCTTCATCTTAGCATCATCCTCATCCTTCACCAGAACAAGGCCAATGTTGGGAAGACCATAAACAACTGCAGTTTTTTCAGGTGCAAGCCAGACACCCGGTAGGGTTGCGAGGTCCTCCTCACCATCAACCTCTATTCTCACCTTTTCTTCTCTCTGATAGGCGGATTTTACCGCGTTCCATAGGTCCTTGGTTAACACCCCTGGAGGGTTCTTTACATTAATAACGATTTGCCCGATTTTCTCAATCTGCTCCCTCATGGTTCCGACATCGTTTCTCTGAACCATGTAATCCACCACTGCAATGTCGGGTGTAAAACCCATTTTAAAAAGGGTAAATGAACATTGATCACCAACACTCACCACTTTTTTAAAATGTCTTAAGATCCCTGAAAGTTCCCTCTCCAAAACAACCTCCCCCAAAGGATTTTTCAGTTCATCTCGCAGATCATCTGGCAATTTTAACGTTTTTCTGGACCCAAAAAAATCATCATCTGACCTTGAGCGCGTACTTACCATTTGCATCGATACCCACTTTCTTTGCGATTTCGGAGCGGGAATGGTTCACCATAATCAGATATCCTTGCCATTCCCTTGATGTTTTTTCACCGCATCTTGGACATTTATCCTCATCAGTTATGAGTCTACAAATCTTGCAAGCTTTTATAGTTGACATAATTCACCCTCGTTTTAAGGCCCTGGCTTTTTACCCTTTTTCTTTCCTTTCTTTCCCTTCTTTTTCTTTTTCGGCTTCTTAGGACCTTCTCCTCTGATATCCTCTTCTATCCATTCAAATTTACCAAGGGAAGGTTGCCTCATCGTAAGACCTATCTTGCTCTCCCTTGGACTGCGTTCGTTGATGCTGACCGCCACGACTCTTGCCCGGGCATCGTCTCCTACCTTGAGGTCTCGTTTTGAATCCTTCCCCATGAGTCTTGAGTTTGAAACATCAACATCGATTCTATCGTCCATGACCTGGCTGATATGTAAAAGTCCATCCAGGGGTCCGAAACGCACAAAGGCTCCGAACCGCAGCATCTCACATACGGTCCCGTGGACTATCTCCTGTAGCTCTGGAATAAATATCAAGGCATCGTACTTCACGCCCTGATACACAGCTCCATCGCCGTGGACTATTCTTCCCTCACCCAATCTTTCGATATTGGTTGTGAGAACCGTCAATCCTCCATTCCTCCCGATTTTCCCCTCGAAGTTCTGCTGCGTGAGCATCTCCACTACCTCATCCACATTCTCTGTGAGCTGCTCGGGCGGTATTCTCACGACCTCTTCTCTTGTGACAATAAGGTACATTTTCATTCACTTCCATGATATCCTAATACATTATGTCTTTTTAATCCTTAACCTGCAATGCTCCACTGAACTATAAAGGATGCGAACACTAAAGAAACTATCGACATGAGCTTAAGGAGTATGTTTATCGAGGGACCGGAGGTATCCTTAAACGGGTCACCCACTGTATCCCCCACGACAGCGGCCTTATGGGGTTGCGAGCCCTTGCCTCCAAAGTGTCCAGCCTCGATGTACTTCTTGGCATTATCCCACGCACCTCCTGCATTGGCCATCATCACGGCCAGCAAAAACCCAGATACCAGGGCACCGATGAGCAAACCTCCCAGGGCGTAGGGACCAAGAAGTAAGCCCACCACTATGGGTACGATAACGGCCGTTAAACCCGGGAGAACCATCTCTCTTAACGCGGTCCTAGTGCTGATGTCCACGCATGATTCGTAGTCAGGTTCTGCCTTGCCCTCCATAAGACCTGTAATTTCTCGAAACTGTCTTCTCACTTCCTCCACTATCTGCGAGGCTGCTCGTCCCACGGCCTGCATGGTCATGGCACTGAAGATAAAAGGTAGCATACCCCCTATGAACAGACCAACCACCACACTGGGATCCATTAAGGATATATCTGTTATTCCAGCAGCATCTGCATAGGCTACTGTCAAGCCCAATGCCGTCAAGGCAGCAGAGCCTATTGCAAATCCCTTGCCTGTGGCCGCGGTTGTGTTTCCCAAGGCGTCCAGTGCATCTGTTCTCTTTCTCACATTCTCACCAAGATGGGCCATCTCGGCGATGCCCCCGGCATTGTCTGCCACAGGCCCGTACGCGTCCGTTGCCAGGGTGATTCCCAGGGTGGATAACATCCCCACAGCGGATATGGCTATGCCGTACAATCCAGCAAAAGAATATGAAAGCATTATGGCGGCTCCTACAGTGATTACAGGAAATAGTGTGCTTTTCATGCCAATTGCAAGGCCATTGATTATCGTGGGACCTGCTCCCGTTTTCGAGGATTTGGCAAGGTCCCTTGTTGGCTGGTAGCTGTCCGAGGTGAAGTACTCGGTGGATAGGCCTATTATCACACCTGCCATAAGGCCTGCGAGAATCGCCCCGAATACAGATATATTCTCAAATCCCAGAATAAAATATACTGCAATAAATGAGAAAAATGTAACAAGTATTGCGGAAATGTATATGCCTTTTCTCAAGGCCAGTAGAAGAAGGCGCTGCTCGGCTTTCTCACCTGTCCTTACAAAAAAGGTCCCGATCACCGAGGAAAATATTCCAACTCCTGCAATTACGAGAGGCAGTACAACACAGTAAATCGGCAATTCTCCATGTTTATAAGCCACCCAGCCCAAGGCCATGGTAGCTATTATCGAGCCGACATAGGATTCGTATAAATCAGCGCCCATGCCTGCTACATCGCCCACATTGTCTCCCACATTATCGGCTATTGTCGCTGGGTTTCTTGGATCATCCTCAGGAATGCCTGCCTCCACCTTTCCTACCAAATCAGCCCCTACATCAGCGGCCTTGGTGAAGATCCCGCCTCCCACCCTGGCAAACAGGGCGATTGAGCTGGCTCCCAGACCGAAACCAGCTATCACGGTGGTGATGGTACCCAAATCATTGCTAAGGACCACAGAGAAAAACATGTACATTATTATCAGGCCCAATAGGCCCAGCCCCACGACAGAGAGCCCCATCACCGTGCCGCTGGAAAATGCTATCCTCAGGCCTTTGTTGAGTCCCTGTCTTGCACCCTCTGTTGTCCTCACATTGGCTTTGGTGGCTATGTTCATTCCAATGAATCCCGCCAAGGCTGACAACGTTGCGCCCAGCACGAAGGCGATGGTTGTTAAGAGCCCAATTAAGAGACTTAGAGCGATAATCATGAAGACCATAAAGTAAAGTATGGCCATGTCCTGTCTTTTCAGGTATGCCATGGCGCCTCGCCTGGTTGCATTTGATATCTTCTGCATCTCGGATGATCCAGCATCGGCTTTCAAAATCTTTCGTGAGAGAAAGATAGCCGCCAGTAATGCGATTAGAGCTGCAAGAAGCGAGAATATAACGAGAGACTCCCCTATCATGCCATGTACCCCAGTTATTGAATAAGAAATCTTGGTTTTGTGCGGTTATATCCTATTCTATATATAGAATTTATGGTGTGAAAAAAAGGCTAAATTAACGGAAAAGAATGGGATTTTATGGGTTTTTACAGTAAAAGAAAGCTATAAATAAAGGCTCGGATATAACCCGGTTTACAAGAGGTATGACGGCCATAGCGGTGGGGCTACACCTGGTCTCATTCCGAACCCAGAAGTTAAGTCCACCAGCGTTCCCTGTTGTACTATGGTGCGCGAGCCCATGGGAAGCAGGGATCGCCGTCAGCCACTTCTTGTGGGATTTTAATTTCATCCAATAGATAGTCATCCCATTTTTAAAATCTCTTTTATTGGGTGGGAGGAGGGGGTTTTGGATGGAGGGCAATGGTTTAGTCTTAATGACCTTTTAAAGAATATATCAATAATCATAGAAGCCTTTACCAGATTTTCTTCCCAGATAACCTGCATCCACCATTTTCTTTAGAAGTGGGCAGGGCCTGTACTTGGGATCGCCGAAACCCTCGTGAAGTACATCCATGATGTGAAGGCATGTGTCAAGTCCTATGAGATCGGCTAAGGCCAAGGGTCCCATGGGATGGTTCATTCCAAGCTTCATGACATCGTCTATTGCCTCCTTTGTTCCTACACCTTCCATGAGGCAATATATGGCCTCGTTTATCATGGGCATTAGGACCCTATTGGACACGAAGCCTGGGTAATCGTTCACCTCCACAGGTGTTTTATCGAGTTTAGTTGCAAGCTCTATCGTTGCCTGGGTCGTTTCATTGGTTGTTGCGATTCCCCTTATGACCTCCACCAGTTTCATCACCGGCACAGGGTTGAAAAAGTGCATTCCTATGAACTTATCAGGTTTTGATGTGGTGGCCGCGAGTTTAGTTATTGAGATGGAGGATGTGTTAGAGGCGAATATCACATCCTTTTTACACAGATTTTCCAATTCCTCAAATACCTTCTTTTTGATGTCCAGATTTTCTATCACAGCCTCGACTAAGAAATCAACATCCTTTAGGTCTTCCATCTTTGTGGTACCTGTAATACGCGAAAGCACGGCATCCTTTTCCTCGGCCTTGATTCTTCCTTTCTCCACACTTCTGTGAAGATTCTTGGTTATATTTGACATTCCGCCTTCAACGAATCTGTCCTCTATGTCCCTCATCACGACTTCATATCCTGCCTGTGCAAAGACTTGGGCAATACCATTGCCCATAACTCCTGCTCCAAGTACTCCTACCTTAGAAATCTCCATCTAAAATCCTCCAATTATTCCATTTCAACTATCATGGCAACTGCGTTTCCCCCGCCAAGGCAAAGAGTTGCCAGACCTCTTTTTAAATCCCTTTGTTTTAAAGCATAAAGCAGCGTGATCAACACCCTTGTTCCGCTACAACCTATGGGATGACCCAGCGCTACCGCTCCTCCGTGAACATTGAACTTCTCATCCGGTATGCCGAGCTCCTTTTTCACGGCCACCGATGCCGAGGCAAAGGCCTCGTTGTGCTCAAATAAATCGATATCATCGATTCCGAAACCTGTCTTTTCCATAAGTGTCCTGCATGTGGGTATCGGGGCTTCCATGACAAGCTCCGGGGCCAGACCGCCTGTGTGATAATCGATGATCCTGGCCATGGGTTTGCACCCCAGTTCTTGGGCCTTTTCCCTTGAAGCCACCACACAAGCAGCTCCGCCGTCACTGATCTGGGATGCGTTTCCAGCTGTAACCAAACCATCCTTCTTGAACACGGGTTTGAGCTTTGCCAATTTCTCAAGAGATGAGTCCCCCCTGACACCCTCATCTGTATCAAATATAATGGGCTCGCCTTTTCTCTGCGGAACCTCAACTGGCACAATCTCATCCTTGAACTTGCCTTCTTTTATGGCTTCTGCTGCCTTCTGATGACTTGCTAGGGCGAGTTCATCTGCCTGCTCCCTGGTAACGTTGAATTTTTCGGCAATTATTTCCCCTGTATTGCCCATATGAAAATCGTTGTACACATCCCAGAGGCCATCATAAACCATGGCATCCACAAGGTCTCCATTGCCAAGGCGGTATCCGGATCTAGCCTTTCTTAAAAGATAAGGCCCTAAATTCATATTCTCCATCCCGCCTGTCACGATGAGATCATTATCTCCCGCTTTAATAGAGGATGCTGCCATCATCACAGTCTTCAGACCTGAGCCGCATACCTTGTTTACTGTCACAGCACCGATACCTACAGGCAAACCAGCATGAATTGAGGCCTGCCTCGCAGGATTCTGCCCAAGGCCGGCTGCAACCACATTTCCCATCATAACCTCATCCACAGAATTGACATCTATGCCAGCTCGACTGACTGCTTCCTTTATGGCAATGGCCCCCAACTTCGGTGCAGGAAAGTTAGCAAGCGTCCCATTGAACTTTCCAATTGCTGTTCTTGCCGCGCCAATTATAACAATTTCCTTCATGTCATCTCCCCCTGTGCGCACCGATATAAAAGTTTTCTGATATAAAGGTTACCAGGTGGTTTCTTTTTGCATCACAAGATGTGAGTGTACAATTGGTGCAATATCATTTTTGGCTGGACCAAAAACTTATACTTCGAAAATCATCACCACACCATGAGTAATGGATCAAGGAATACCTGTGGTGGAATACTTATTAAAAATAACAAGATATTGTTGGGTAAAAGAAAATCTGATAGGCTCTATCCCGATATCTGGGATATATTTGGAGGGCATATAGAATCCTCAGAAACGAAGGAAGAGACGTTATTTAGGGAATTGAAGGAGGAAATTGGGATAGAGGTAAAAGACCACGAGTTTCTTGAAAGCTATCAGGACAAGGATCCGACCTTTGGTATCGATTATATTCATCATATTTACATTGTGCATTCATGGGAAGGGACACCTGAAAATAAGAATCCCAGGGAACACGAGAGCATCCAATGGTTCTCAAAGGCTGAAATAGATGGCTTACCCATGCATGGTGAGGTTAAAAGGATAATCCTTGAAAATGTTATTTTTTAATATCCATTTAGGATTTTTAGACCATAACTATTATATAATTAGGTGAACATATGAACACTTGTTCATATAAGATGATACCATGAAAGATGATATTTGCGATACAACAATAATCGATAAAAAAAGCGTAGAGGCCATAAAAAAGGCCATGGTCAGGCACGAAACGGCAGAGAGACTCTCGGAAACATTCAAGGCCCTGGGAGATCCAACCAGAATCAGAATCATATACGCCCTTTCCAAGAAAGAGCTCTGTGTTTGTGACATCTCAGCAACCCTGGGCATGTCCCAATCTGCGGTATCCCATCAGCTTAGGATCCTGAGGAATCTCAAGCTCGTGAAGTTCAAAAAGAGGGGGAAAAGCGTCTATTATTCGTTGGATGATGAGCATATAATGAGCATGTTCGAAAAATGCGTAGAGCATGTAAGTGAGCCAAATAAGGAGTGAATCTGTGCAAGAAGCCTGCGGAACTGAATCGAGAGGAAAACTGAAACTCGCCATCATATTGACCTCTACCATCATAGTCGTAGAGGTTATAGGGGGCTTGATATCCAATAGCCTGGCGCTTCTTACTGATGCAGCCCACGTTTTTATGGACGCCCTCGCCCTGGGCCTCAGCTTTTCTGCAATAACCATAGCATGCAAGCCGTTGGATGAGAAGGCCACCTTTGGATATCATCGGGCAGAGATATTTGCAGCTCTGATAAATGGCGTGCTTTTGGTGATAGTTGTCATTTTCATCTTGCGAGAGGCTATTGAGCGCCTGTCATCTCCACCAGAAATAAAGACCTTTGAGATGCTGGGAGTTGCCACTTTTGGTTTGGCTGTTAACCTATTTGTTACATTGACCTTACGGGGACATCATGACCTCAATATCAGAGGTGCCTATCTTCATGTCTTAGGCGATACGCTCTCCTCCTTTGCAGTTATAATTGGGGGTGTGGTGATAATCCTTACTGGGAATCACATCGTAGATCCCATACTCAGCGTTCTGATTGCTATTATCATCATCTACAGCTCTCTTCGTCTATTGAAGGAATCTGTGGATATTTTGATGGAGAGGGTGCCAAAACATATCGATATAGATAGATTACAGGATGATATCCTTGAACTTGAAGGGGTGAAAAGCATCCATGACCTTCATGTTTGGAGCATCTGCTCCAATGTTCATGCATTAAGCGCGCATGTGATCGTGGAAGCCATGAGTGTAAAGGAAACCGAAAAGATTACCTCCGAGATGAACAAACGGCTGCTTGATGGGTACGGAATCACCCACACCACTATTCAGTTTGAATGTAATGAATGCGGGGTGGGTGGAATCGGTGAATCAAACCGAAATAATGATTTACATTAAAAATGGCCCTTTTCATTTTAGCTCTAATGTGGAAGGGAAGAGTTTAGATAGTAAAAACGTTATCATATCTTTTACTTAAAATAATGAAATAGACCCTTAAAATAGGGGATTAAAATGAGTGAATTTGTTGGGGCGTTAGGAGTGCTGATTGGCACAGCCTTCATATTAGGTCTTTTAAGAGGCACTACAATATGCACCTTCTTGTGTGGACCTAGCCTTCTGAGTTACACCCTAAGTGAGGGGAGGCATTGGAAGGCAGGTGCAATTTTTGCAATTAAGTTCAATATCGGAAGAATCGCCCTGATAACAGCTGTAGGAGCAGTTGTGGGTTACTTTGCAGGGATCCTGGTCTCAGGCGGTTTTGATATGACATTAATGTCCATGCAGTTAGTAGGATATGTATTGATTGGGGTGTACTCCTTGATTCTGGGATTGGTACTATACAGGAGAGTTAGAAAAAGACAACTTGATCCAAACTGTGATTGTAAATCCCACTTTGCCACAATAGAAAAGTTGCGAAAGAAATACCCCAGGCTCTTTGCAAATGAGACTGTAGCCCTTATGATACTCGGGCTAATAATGGGAGTTGCTTGCCTTTTTGAGATAATCCTTTTGGATGCGGTGATACTTGGCACGGCCTCGGCCTTATTCGGTGCTTCATTAGGAATAGCAACAGCCTTAACAGGTGCACTTACAATGTTCATATTCGGAATTGGCTCCGCCATTCCAATTATTGTCTTCAACGCTTCAGCCGGTCATGCCTCCTCAAAATTTACACCTCAGAAAATAAATTCCTTTGCAGGTATCATGGCCATTGCCCTGATTACCATGGGATTCATATTGGTTCTTAGACAAGGTCTGATGCTATTGGTCTTGGCAGGTGCAGCCTGATATGAGATGACCCAACTGGCCACCATAAGATTAAAGTACTTGGTAGAAATTTGCTCATTTGTTATGAATCGCAGGGCCAGTACATTAAAACAATCTGTATATCCAATTATCATTTTCATATGCCTTTTTAACACACTCAGTTCTTTCTTATCAAACAGCATAGCCGACGGTACAGGAGATTATCCTGCCCCAATCCAAGGTGATTGGATTATCGCAAACGATACATATGTATCCGACGAAATCATCATAATAAACGGCAATTTGACTGTAGTAGAAAATGCCACCCTAACTTTGGACAATGTTGTTCTTATTATGAACTCCTCTAGGGGTGGGATCACAGGAATTGAGGTGGATGGAGGATCGAGACTGAACATCTATGACTCCAACATCACTGCAAACCGCCATGCATATTACTTTGCAGTATGGGGAAATATGACCATGGAGCGCTCCACAATTAGCCGTATCGCAGGAGGAATCTTCACTTACTTTGGTGATGTCTACATCGCAAACAGCACCGTGTTTGATAGCACCGAGTATGGTATTATATGTTATGGGACAGCCGTTATCTTTAACAATACAATTCATTCCAATTATGGTGGTGTTGTAAGCTTCTCTGGATCACCGTTGCTATACAATAACACGATAACCAAGAATGAAATCGGCGTGTCCTGCCTCTGGGGTGGTTATGTCACATTAATAGGAAACGAAATATCTAACAATACCTCAAGCGGTATCATAGGAGAATGGGTATACATGGATGTTCGCAACAATACAATTGCCTCGAATGATGGATTTGGGATATGGGGGCACGGAGCAAAAATCAATGCAACCAACAACCAAATATACGGCAACTCGAAATGGGGAATCTATTCCCTTGACATCCGGGCAGATCACAACGACAATATATTCGAGAAAGACGGGAGGAGAAATGGGGCTGGAAATGTCCTTTTGGAATGGGAGATTTTCATCCAGATATACAACTCAAAAAATGATCCTGTGGATGGCGTGAATCTGACGATCTGGGATCAACATGGAAAAATGGTTTGGAGTAATGAGACATTAAATAATTTTCGAGTCGTAAGACTCAGGGAATATGAAATCGACAGCAGCAATACTGAGATAATCTATACTCCTTTTATATTCAGAACAGCTAAGGGATTTATGAGCAACTATACAACCGTTGATATAAGTGATAAAAAGCCCATAACGCTCATCCTCGATTCGCAACCTGCAAGCAGTAGGCCGAAAACCGAATTGCCCTACTGGGGTAGAATGGTTATCTGGGGAATATGGTTATTTATCCTGCTGCTCGTAGTTGTACGCATGATAACGGTCAAAATAAAAAAGAAGAGTTGAATCTGCTCAGGGCAGCATTCTTTTCCTGACCAGGGATGATCGTCCTTGAAGGCAATATTAAAATATACATTATATCATACTCACCCGAAATCCATCCTTGGATGAAATCGTGTTCCTTCGGAGCACTTGGGTATAAATCCATTCGCAAATAATGCAAAATGCTGGCGCATTTTGCACCTTTCGTGGTGCTCGCAATGCTCGCACCACTTAATCGCACATTTGCTTAGTTCAGATGCGCGGCATTCGCAAATGTGTCCTACCGTGGCGGCATAGCCGCCACTTAGTCGCATGTTTGATCTGAAGTAATATGCGACATCCACAAACATGCTCCCGTAGTGTAGACCGGCCAATCATTTCGGCCTTTCGAGGCTTTCCTAAAATTGCCAAGGACAGCCGACGACTCGGGTTCGAATGCCCGTGGTGAGGGACTCACCACTCCATTTCCTCCCACGGCTCGGAAATCCCGACGGGAGCACTTATATTATTTTTTATTTGATTCGTGCTCCCGTCTAGTGTTCGAGCTTAAGAAACAATTGATGAAAAATTATAACTCGAACACTAAGACGATAGATCAAAATAAATCTGGACGGGGTGCCCTCCACTCAACTTCTTTTCACGAACCTTTCTAAAAAGATGTTCAGCGAGCTCAGGACATTCCATAAAATAAATGCGATCCCCAGGTAAATCAGAGCTATCCCAATTCCCTGGAATAACATTCCCAGGGAAGAGCTGATTATCGAGAATGCACCGCTTGTGAAGAAGAAAACCAGACCTGCAGTTATCGAGAACATACCGAGTAATGCTGTGGTATCCATGTCATCATACTCCAGATTAGAAACCATGCTTTCTAAAGAAAGGTTCTGATATGATTATTGTAAATCGTATTAGATAAATTAGTTGTGAACAGTATCAAATCTGATAACTACAGCACAAAACATTTATTAACAAAAGCCGTTTTTCCGAATCCCTTACCTCAACGCCCTATACCACTGAGAGCCCAACAGCCTTATCAACTGTTTTTTCCTAACCCGGCTCTCAGTGGAATTTACATTATTCCTCACAAATCGAGATGTCAGTTGTCTATGCTGACTATGTCGATTTCAAAAATGCGCCATAGACCATCACCATAGGCTTTTTCAGGAGGAACTCGGACCACATTTGATTCGCCAACTTTCAATCCCATAAGCCCTTCCTTGAATCCAATAACAACAGTTGTGTAATCGCCTTCTCTAGTGGTTGTAGCTACCTTCAATGGAGAAAATTCAGTACGAGTAAAACCTGGAGTTTTTGACCAATTGGTGTTATTGGCCACATAAGCATACGATGTGTCAAAGACCACGCCATCTGGGAAATAACCGATATAATTCACCTGTATTCTGTCCCCTTCCTTTATGGTTCTAGCATCGAAATCTTTAACAGTTGAAGTGTTCAACCAGATTGAGGCTGTGGGGCCACCGCTGGATGTGGTCATGATATCCATATCGTATCGACCTTTAGAGGTATTGATGTGGGTGGAGATGTTGACAATCACCGACTTGGAGCCATAACCAGGAATCACTATTTGATCAAATTCAAATGAAATGGTCCAATTTGGTGGAAGGTGTTTGTAGGAGAAGGAGAAAGAATCCTCTCCATTACCTGTGTTCCGAACCAATATCCCGTAGAGGACATTTCTCCCAGGGTCTGCATCATGAGTGGTATTGTAGCATACAAGCTCAACACCGTAATTTAATCTATATACAGTTATTTCGAAGTCGACGGAAGAAGTCTTTTGGGTATTGGCTGATGTGACATTGAGCTTAAATGGATATGTATTATTCACGGCTGTTTCGAGTTTTGGTATTACAGAGAATTGTTCCTGTTTGGATTCTTTTCCCTTCACAGAAATGGTGTTTGGCATGATAATTGTCCAATCGGAGGGTAGACCAAATAGCATAGGGGAAAAAACGTCAGATTTACTACTGGGATTGTGAATCGTGTAAGTATAGCTTATGGTATCATTAGGATAACCTTGCAAGTGTTTGGATGATGAGGTTAGAACATCAACATCATCGTCAGATTCCTTGCTTAAAAAGAAGAAGTAATAAACTGACGCTAAAATCGCCACCACTATCACGATCACCAATACCACGCTTAATATCTTCCTTTTCCGTCTTTTCATTGTCTCGGCAAGAGATATATCCACACCTTCTCTCCCATGCTTGCCTTTTTTTCCGATTGTGCTTCGTCTTTTTGCCATACCCAGTACCAACTTTTTGAGTTTTTGAAACTAAGTTCTTGGGTATATAATACTTTTGTTCATTATATCATTTTTGGCATGAATTTATCCATGGGAATTCCAATTTTTTAGAGCATAATAAATGTTATAAACAATCAATCCTATTTCGGCCGTGCCCAATCGTATGACCAAAATTTTTAGGCGTGCCATTGGGGGAGGTTACAGAAGATAAATTAATTGGAGGTATAGTATGAGTTTAGATTGGCTACCAAGAGAAGATGAGATAAAGAACCATGAACTGTTTAAAGGGAAGGATTACTTTGGAACGGAACCCCCTTGCACAGTATATGAAAAGAAACCTGTTTTGGACCCTGAGGGTAATGAAGTGGAGGGACTATACTCTGCATGGATCACCCTCAACAATCCCAGGCAGTACAATTCATATACCACTGAGATGGTAAAGGGAGTTATCGCAGGTTTTCACAATGCATCCCTTGACAGGAGTGTCGTGGCTGCGATATTCACAGGAGCTGGAGACAAGGCATTTTGCACCGGCGGCAACACCAAAGAATATGCAGAATATTACAGCAAGAGACCAAACGAGTACGGAGAGTACATGGAGCTGTTCAACCATATGGTTGACTCCATACTCTTTTGCAAGAAACCTGTGATCTGCAGAGTCAATGGAATGCGGATTGCAGGGGGCCAGGAAATAGGTATGGCCACCGATATAGCAGTCAGTTCGGATCTTGCGGTGTACGGCCAGGCAGGTCCAAGACACGGCTCTGCTCCTGATGGCGGCTCAAGTGATTTTCTGCCATGGTATCTGGGAATGGAGGACGCCATGTGGAACTGCATATCATGCGAGACATGGTCCGCCTATAAGATGAATAGGCTGGGGTACCTTACAAGGGTAGTGCCTGCCATAAAGGAAGGAGATAAATGGATAAAAAATCCCCAGGTGATAACTGACAAGTGGGTGGAGGATGGAGAGATAGTGTACGGTGAATTCAAGACCGGAGATGCATTCAAAGAGGCCAAGGCGTACGTGAAAAATGCTCAAACAGATTTCACTCTCCTAGACAATACCGTTAATGAAATAATTTGGAGATTCACCAACCTCTTTCCAGGCTGCCTGATAAAAACAATAGACAGCATCAGAGCCAAGAAAAAATTCTTCTGGGATTATTCAAAGAACTACAACAGACACTGGCTTGCAACAAACATGTCAGGGGAAGCTTTCCTAGGATTCCATGCATTCAATACTAAGAAGATAACAGGCAAGGATGTCATAGATTTTGTCAAGTACCGCCAGCTTATTGCCAAGGGAGCTTACCAGGACGACGAGTTGTTCGAGGCAGTGCTTGCTAAACCGAAACCAAAAGAGGAGTAGATAGAGAGCATTTGGGGGAATTTCCCCCTTTTTTCATTTACTACATCGGTGCTTTGGATAACTGAAAATTAAAGATATACCATGGTATTGGGGGAGAGAATGAAGACCTTCAAGACCCAGCTTCGGGTAAGATATGCGGAAACTGATGCAGCAGAGGTCGTATACTACGGTAGCTTTTTCTTGTATTTCGAAGTTGGTAAAATCGAGATGTACAGGGAGATAGGCATACCGTACCAATGGGACATCCCAATAGTGGACACCTACTGCAAATACCTGTCTCCCGTGTATTTCGATGACCTCCTTGAAGTCCATACAAATTTTGCTGACATAAAAGAGAAGAGCTTTAAAATTGAGAGCAGGATATTCAAGATTAAAGAGGGAAGCGATTTGGTGCCAGTGGCAGAAGGCTACACCACCCATGTTTTTATTGATAAGAATAGAAAGGCAATCAGTATGCCCAGTCACTACGCTGATATGTTCAAGAGGTTAGAGAACGAAGAGTGAATTTACCACTTACTCGAAATCAGGGGTCAATACGATTCTCTTCATGAGTTTTCCTGCTTTGGCTTCCTCAAAGGCCTCCTTGATCTGGCTCATGGGCTTTGTTTCGACAAAAGGCTTGATCTGGATGGTACCATCCAACACCCATTTTAGGACATTGTTGTAGTACTTAGGAAGACAGCCCCAGGTTCCAATGATGTCGGCGTCGAAGGCCATCAATCTGGAGATCGAGTACTCGTTCTTCTGCATCCCAAAGCCCACAACTATCAATTTACCTGTGAACGAAAGGAGTGTTAGGGCCATATCCTGGCCTGCCTTGGTTCCTGTGACCTCGAATATCTTCCACCCGTAATTGTGGGGTAGTCCATTCTCCTTACAAATGGCTTTGAACTCGTTCTTGACGGTCTTGGCATCTTTGTCAGTGGAGTTGATAACAAAATCTGCCCCATATTTCAGGGCACGCTCAAGTTTCTCAGGATTTCTTGCAATTCCAATTACTGTCTTGGCTCCAAAGGCCTTTGCCATCTGGGCCATGTAAACACCCACTCCCCCTGTGACTCCGATTATGATTACGTTGTCTCCTTCTTTTACATCTCCCCGAACACAGGCCTGATAGGGTGTCGTAGCTGCATCAGCGATCACAGCCAGTTCCTCCAGTTTGAAGTCTCCGCGGTTTTCCACAAAACATAGATCTCCCACTGGAACAGGAATGTGGCTTGAGAAACCACCGTACATCTCCATGCTGTTTCCAGGCATCTTCTGTATCAGGCATCTGTTTCCGCGACCTTCGTCACAAATGGGGCATCCATTACAAGGCATCACTGCTGGTACAATTACTTCCTTACCAATGTAATTCTCCCCTCCAGCCACAATGACTCCAGAAACTTCATGGCCAAGGGTCAGTGGGGGCTTTGTCACAGTTGGTACACCGTGATAAAAATATCCCAAATCGGTGTGGCATACACCGCATCCTGCCACCTTAACCAAGACTTCCCCCTCTTTAAGTTCAGGAACTGGAATCTCTGTCAGCTCCAACTTGCCTTCACTTACCTCACCTGTCTCCTTATCCTTAGTCCATGGCGAGACCATCTGCCATGTTTTAATCTTCTCAGGTACTGCCATAATTAAAACCTCCCTATTATTAACGATAAACAAATGTGTCAAGTGCATCAAAATAATGGTATATAACATTATTGTAAAAAGCATGAAGTGAATAATAAATAGCCCCTATTGATAGCTTTGGAAATCTGTTCGTGAATCTTTAACTCATTGTATTTTTCTTTAGCGGTTAATAACTGTAATGGGTGACAAAAAGGTCCTCGGCATCTCTCAAATACAACGTGTCGCCATCGTTGTTCCATATCGGTTTTGGGCTTGCCCAGTAGATGTCTACTTCGGTGTCTACTCCCGATCCTGAGTGGAGAGTGACGAAAGAGCCTGCTTCCAGTTCAAATTCCTGAAATCTATAATGATTATTGGCCTGATCCAGTACCAACCAGTGGGTCATGTTTAGGGATGTTGTGCCTTCATTAGCAAATACCACATACTCATCATTGAGATTTTTTGTGTCGTCTCCTTCTGCATCCGCATTTAAGATAGAGATCGTGATGGAAAAAGAAGATGGAACCCAAATTCCAATCCCAGCTTCTCTTGCCTCCCCTTCGGCCTCTTTGAATTCTTCTGAATACTTTACATTTGGTTGGAATTCATAGGCGATAGCACACCCCTCTTTTACCATTTCAAGATTCACAAAGGTTTTGTTAACATAAATATATCTTAGCCATCTACCATATTGGTCTTCATCATCCACATCTTTTTTTAATTTCACTGGGCCATCACCTATCAATTCTTTTAATTTCTCGGTAGCATCATCGTAATAGGGTTGATCTTTCTCGGGCGCGTTGATACCAATCAACCTGACCCTTTTATCGTTTGATAACCTAATGGTATCACCGTCGATTATCTCAGACACATCAAATGTCTCATCAGATGAAGGACTAAAATCCCGCATGATAAAGTATCCTGCCAATACAAGAATCGCTATAATACCGATAATCAAAATCCTCTTGATCATAAATTTCCCCTGAACCTCTATTTTGATGTCCCTATAAGTAGATTATCGTCTCAAATAAGCTCTTTTTCAAGTATTACTCCCCTTTCCGTAAAACCAAGACTTTTATAGAATTTTTGTGCAATTTCATTAGTAATTTCAGTGCTCACCTCCAACTCACAGCATCCCAGTTGTTTACAATTCTTTGCAGCTGCCTCGATCAATTTCTTTCCAACTCCCATTTCGCGATATTTTCTTGTGACCACAAGTTCGTCGATAAGTCCTGATAAACCAGGATGTACGAGTGTTTGACGGATTGTGAAATTAATAAATCCTATGACGATACCCCCGATTTCGGCAACAAAAAGATGAGTATTGGTTTCATTAAGGATATCTTTACAATTTTCAAGGGCCAAATCCTTGTCAATTCCCTCTGTATCATCCATGGATTCCAAAAGCTCAGTAAGCAGTTTTTTGATTACCTGCAAATCCGATTCCTTTGCTTTTCTGATTTTTATATCGTTCATGGTATTTCTCCTATCCTTAAACCATATTTTATATGGTAATCCCGTTATTTTTCATAAATCCGATGTTCATGACCTTCACATTTTATCTCAACCAGGTCCTCTGGTATACAGGTATGAAAGGATACTACAACCATATCCTGGTCATATGGAAAGAACTCATGTGGAACATCTTTATCGATCACAATCCATATGTCTTCATTTGATGGATTAAAGGATTTTAAGTCCCTCAATTGGTCCGATACATTCACCTTTCCTTTTCCTTCAATCATCACTGTGTGCTGGATACTATTGGGATGATAATGAGCCACAGATGGTGTGTTCTTTTTAAGGACAAATATCCAACCCGATTCAATGATTGGAGGTAAATCTTGTTTATAGACATCCAAATTGATTACCTCCCAAAGAAAGGGCTCCTTGGACCGTTGTATTTCAGTTTTTAGGTTTTCTATGTTATTTAAAACGATCTCGTCCTTCAGTAGTAATTCAACGATTCTATTTAGGTTGTTAAAATAGTTTGCACTCATTATCTTTCCCTCACACTCCCATACCAAGTCTTAGGCAATCCCTTGTCCCAGGGCCCAGGCCAAGCACAATGACAATGATCTTAATCAATCCAATGAGAATGGGATATTTCTTAAGCTCTTCTTTAAAAGACACATCAATGACGTAAATTATCATCAATGCCAGAATCATCTTAATAGGTAAAAATACCGCAGATGTGCCGAATGTTTGGAAGAAGAAATCAGGTATCGGGTGCTTTTCTGAGTATCTATAGAAATCAACTCCTATGAAGGTGGCAGTGGCATCGAACATCTGGCCGAAGATAATGAGCAGGTTGATGGGATTGGTATATATCCCAATTATCTTACGCTTGTTTTGAATGAGCTTGGACACGATGTATATGCAGAATGTGATAGCCACAGACAAGATGACGACCAACAAACCCCCGAAAGGATTGGTGGTAACCTCTGCTCGCCCTTGAGCTTGAAGATAGGCCAATCTCCAAGAATCTATCTCAGGCCATAGCATTATCAAGAATATTGAAAAAGTCAAGAGGAATAACCCAAATAGAAATAGGGATAAGTAGGGATCAAATGTCTGGTTCCTTCTGGTATGAAGAACCAGATATGAGAATACAACAACTGAAAGAATTATGGGCATTATGGGATGAACCACATAGTTGAAAGCATCCTCATGAAAGAAATATATGAAAACGTAAATGACATCGAATATAACCCAAATTAAAGCTGAAAATATCAATTTTATTTTGGGGGAATATTCCTTTTTTCTTGCGATATAAACTGATGAAAATAGTTGCACGAGAATAACAATTGCAATTACAAAGTATATCAAAGGTGAGATGAAAAGGTACACATAGGGCTCTTTATACAGTTCTGCATCCTCCAAAACACGTAGCGTCCCCCCAAGGAAAAAATATGGCATGACCGATAAAACGAACCTCACATCGATTTGTATCTTAAAGCGATTTAAAAGCCAATAGATGGCGTATAACGCCAAAATAAGCACGATTCCATAGGTGATCTCCGAAACCAAGGTGTAACCCTGGTTTATCTCATAACCGTCTGATTGAATTATCGGACCAGATTCTTTTGCATCCACCTCAACTGGACCCCAATAGTACCTGTATATGAATTTGTCCCAGAAGATCTCGGGTGCGAAAATGCAACCAAGAACGAGAATGATAAGAATGACAAAAATCACCAAAAGCCCTAATTTCCCGGCGTAACGCCTATAGAATGCTTTAAAATCCCCCAAAGTCATATCCGCTCCTTGTCAACCGATAATTTGAAAAGGGAAAAGGCCTATATTAACCTCTCTGTTCGTTTGGGGGCGAATTGTAATGAACGAGACTTTCACGAAGTCAAAAACCACCGAGTTACCCAGAATAATCATGGTAGGACATGAGGTAATAAATGAGGTGGGTAATGTTTGCATACGGCTCCATTTGGAAAAACCTGGGTTAATTATCTCTGATGAGATAACGAAAAAGATCGCCGGTGAAAAGGTGGAGCAGATTCTATCAGACAATGGACTCGATGTTCATCAAATGATGATCACTGATGCCAATTCCGACAATATATCCCAAGTGAAGGATCAAATCAAGGAATTGAAGGCAAACTTCGTTTTAGGTGTGGGAGGGGGAAGGCCCATCGATGTTGCAAAATGTGCTTCGCATGAGAGTAACATACCGTTTTTAAGCATCCCAACAGCGGCATCACATGATGGCATAGTCTCGGGAAGAGCATCTATTTCCGTGGATGGAAAGAGAAAATCTCTTACAGCCCAAACACCCCTTGCAGTTGTGGCTGATACCAATATTATCGCACAATCACCCTATAGATTACTTGCCGCCGGCTGTGGTGATGTGGTGGCAAATATAACGGCTGTCATGGACTGGAAGCTGGCCCAGAGGCTTAAAAACGAGGAATTCTCCAGCTCGGCCTCCATGCTGGCAGATCTCACAGGTAGGTTCATGCTGGACAACTCAGATATGATAAAACCAGGTATTGAGGATTCTGCATGGTATGTGGCCAAGGCCCTTGTTTCCTCAGGAGTGGCAATGAGCATAGCTGGCTCCTCTCGACCGGCAAGTGGCTCAGAACATAAGTTTTCACATGCTTTGGATGAAATTGCCGAAAAACCTGCTCTACATGGAGAGCAGTGCGGTGTTGGGGCGATTATGATGATGTATCTTCACGGCGGGGATTGGATGAAGATAAGGGAAGCGTTAATTAACATCGGCGCGCCAACAACTGCTAAGAGGTTGGGAGTGGGGGATGACGAGGTGGTCCGTGCTTTAACATATGCTCATAAGATCAGCCCGGACAGGTACACCATATTGGGAGACAATGGCTTAAGCCATGAAGCAGCTGAAAATTTAGCGAGAATCACACAAGTTATCTAATAGATACGGAGGTGAATTTCATGGTAGTTACCTTAGTGGGAGAAACCCAGGCCAAGGTTGGCATTACTTTCGTCTTTCGCGGTCCTATCCCGGAATGTAGGGACTGCAAGAGAAAGACTGTTTGCTTCAATCTCGAGGAGGGGACCCTATACGAGATCGTGAGTGTGAGGGACAAACACCATGAATGTAATATGCATGAAGGTGGAGTGAGGGTCGTAGAATTGAAGAAAGCACCCATCGAAACCACTGTTGACTCCAATTATGCAATAGAAGGTTCCATGGTGAACATCGAAAAAGAAGAGTGCCTGAACATGGGTTGTGAACATCGCAAGATCTGCTTTTCACTGGGCCATAAAAGCAACAAGAAATACAAAATATCAATAGTAAAGGATGAGTTAAAATGCCCTGAGGGAAGGGCCCTGAAATCCGTGATATTGGTCGAATAGGGTCCATCTTACCCTTTAATACCGATTAAAAAAACCGTCCTTTCTTCTTTTTCGGGCCTTTTTCCAGGCCTTCGAACTCCAAAAGTAGCTGCCTCTGTTTTTCTGTGAGTTTAGTGGGTGTTTTTACTATGACCCTAACGTACTCATCCCCTTTTCCCCTGCCGTGAACATCTGGGATTCCTTCGCCTTTAAGGCGGAAGACTGTATGTGTTTGGGTACCCTTTGGAATTTTCAACTGGGCTTTTCCTTTCAATGTGGGGACCTCTATCTCATCACCTAGTGTTGCCTGGCCGATTGTTATCTCTGCATCATAAAGAATATGGTTTCCTTCCCTCTGAAAGATGTCATCGGGGTTTATATGGATTACAACGAACAGATCACCAGGTGGCCCTCCGCTCCCACTGGCCTCCCCTTCTCCAGGTAGTCTTATCCTGTTGCCTGCGTCCACACCTTTTGGGACTTCCACCGTTATCTTCCTGTATTTTCGTTTCATTCCCTTACCCATGCAATCTGGGCAGGGATACTCTATCTTCTCACCCGAGCCTCTGCAACTTCTGCATGGCATGATTCTTACAAATTGGCCAAATCCGCTGCTTCTCACATCCCTTATCTGGCCTGTTCCCTTGCAGGAGGAACATTGCTTAGGTTTTGTGCCGGGTTTGGCACCGCTACCCTTGCAGGTTTTGCAGCTCTCTAACCTTGGAACCTTTATGGTTTTTTTAGTGCCGAAGGCCGCCTCCTTTAAATCGATCTCCAGATCGAAGAATATGTGCTCACCCCTTGCAGGGCCCCGCCTTCTGGATCTTGCCCCCCCAAAAAAAGTGTCAAATATACTATCAAATCCACCGAATCCAAAGCCCATCTCCCCGAAGATATCCTCGAAATTGATGGTCCTGAAAATATCTTCTTGGGAGTATCTACTGTCAATTCCTGCGTGGCCGTACATATCATATTGTTTTCGCTTCGTTTCATCACCCAGAACGCCATAGGCTTCTGAGATTTCCTTGAACTTCTCCTCTGCTTGCTTTGGATTTTCCTTGTTCATGTCAGGGTGATACTTCTTTGCGAGTTTGCGGTAGGCCTTTTTTATGGCATCTTTTGTGGCGTTCTTGTCCACACCCAGAATTTCATAATAGTCCCGCTTTGTCACTTTTGGACCTCCGAGTGACCTCCTTTCAGATTCCGGTCATATTCGAGCGACTTATTTGCTCAATGTAATGGTGTTAAAGAATACCATTAAAAAAAAGTTGTGGTGTAAGAGTCTATTACTTTTTCTCCTCGTCCTCATCCTCAATGGTATAATCGGCATCCACGTACTCCTTTTCCTCACTTTTACCTTCCTCTGGGGCACTCGCCTGCTCCTTTGCCTGCTTCTCTGCTTGTTCCTGGGCCACCTTTTGATAGATGGCGGTCCCGATCTTCTGAACCTCCTCCTGGACCTTATCTATGTCCGATTTGATCTTTGCGACATCATCACCCTTCATGGATTCCTTCAATTCCTCTATGGCCTTTTCCATTGCCTTTTTATCCTCGGTAATTACCTTGTCCCCGTGTTCCTTTATGGTCTTCTCGGCATTGTAGACCAGACTTTCAGCCTGATTTTTTATTTCAATTGCCTCTTTATATTTTTTATCTTCCTCGGCGTACTTCTCGGCGTCCTTGATCTTCTTTTCTATCTCATCCTGACTGAGATTTGTACTGCCAGATATCGTGATGCTCTGCTCCTTTCCTGTACCCAGATCCTTGGCCGAAACATTCACGATACCGTTGGCATCTATATCAAAAGTGACCTCCACCTGTGGAATACCTCTTGGTGCTGGCGGTATACCTGTCAAATGGAATCTCCCAAGGCTGATATTGTCTGTGGCCATCTGCCTCTCACCCTGAAACACGTGAATCTCTACGTTAGTCTGGAAATCAGCAGCTGTGGAAAATATCTGACTTCTTCTAGTGGGTATCGTCGTATTCCTGTCTATCAACCTTGTGGCTATCCCGCCTAAAGTCTCCACTCCCAAGGAAAGTGGTGTGACATCAAGTAGTAAGAGGTCCTTTACCTCGCCAGCCAGAACACCCCCCTGAATCGCTGCTCCCATTGCCACGCACTGCATGGGATCAACTCCTCTTTCGGCCTTCTTCCCGATTATCTTTTCGAACTTTTCCCTAACAATGGGCATTCTTGTTGGACCACCAACCAGGATAACCTTGTCGATATCTTTAAAATCCAGTTTCGCATCCGAAAAAGCTCTTTTTATGGGCCCCTCACATCTTGCAAGAACCGGTCCCACTAGGTCCTCCATCTTTGCCCGACTCAGTTTCATTTCAAGATGCTTTGGACCAGAGGAATCGGAGGCTATGAAGGGTAAGTTAATTGTGGTGGTAACTGTACTTGAAAGCTCGATTTTTGCCTTCTCGGCAGCATCCCTCAACCTCTGAAGCACTGACCTGTCGTCAGAAAGGTCGATTCCCTCCTTGCTTTTGAACTCCAAAATCATGTATTCGATGATCTTATCATCCATGTCTGTTCCGCCAAGCTGAGTATCACCTGCCGTGGAGGATACCTCGAACACACCCTCACCAATATCCATTATCGTGACATCGAATGTTCCTCCACCCAAATCCAAAACCACTATCTTCTGGTCCTCGCTTTTATCAAGACCATAGGCCAGTGCAGCCGTAGTTGGCTCGTTTATTATCCTGAGAACCTCCAGGCCTGCAATCGTACCCGCGTCTTTGGTGGCCTGGCGCTGATTATCGTTAAAATATGCCGGAACCGTGATTACAGCCTGCTTTACCTCCTGACCAAGATAGGATTCTGCATCCCTTTTTATCTTCTGCAGAATCATTGCAGATATCTCAGGAGGTGTGTAGGTTCTATCATCGATTGTTACCTTGTAGTCTGTACCCATCTTCCGCTTTATCCTGGTTATCGTTCTTTCAGGATTGAGGACCGCCTGTCTTTTTGCAGGCTCGCCAACCAGTCTCTCCCCTTCCTTTGTAAAGGCTATAACCGAAGGAAACATCTTTCCGCCGAACGTGCTACCCTCTGCGCTGGGAATTATCACAGCTCTGCCTCCTTCCATATGCGCCGCTTCCGAGTTCGTTGTCCCAAGATCTATTCCAATTATCTTCGCCATGTTACTTCACCTCCATTATTAATCTTCCTCATTCTCCCCGGATTCAGAATCCTTATCACCATTATCTTCCTTATTTTCTTCTACACTTGGGCCTATCGCGACCCTGACCTTTGCAGGTCTTAAAATCTTATCCTTGAACATATAACCGGGTTGAATAACACTCAAAACAGTATGATCGGGATGCTCCTTTGTGGGTACCATCTCCACTGCTTCATGCTTCCAAGGATCGAATTTTTCAGATTCTGCCTTGATTATGCAAAGGCCCTCCTTTTTTAGCATCCCCAATAGGTTCTCATAAATCATCTCAAAGCCCCTTAGAAACTCCCTGTTTGACCCTTCTTCCTTAATTGATAACGCATTTTGAAAATCATCCAGAATCCCTAAAAGATCCTTTATCAATTGGGCATTGGCATAGTTTCTGAAATCCTCCTTTTCTTTCTCTGCCCTCTTTTGATAGTTGTCGAATTCGGCCTGGATTCTCATGAGTCTATCATAGTAATCATCGGCGAGCTTTGTCTTGTCATCCAAGGAGACTTTCAAGGCTTCTATATCAAATCCTTTATCCTCTTGTTTGGAGGTGGGTTCATCATCCTTTAATCCTGTTGCCTTTACTTCACTCTCGATGGCCATTAGTGGATCCTTTGGTATGGTTTTGATTTCCACTTTATCCTTCTTTACCAGTTCATTGTTGATTTTTTCTTCTGTTTCTTTTTGCGTTTTCTTTTCTTCCTTTCTTTGCTCCATATTTAATCCCACGGAAAAGTATGATTATTCTATTAAAATTTTGCTTGAATCGATGTTCAATCGATCTTCACCTTTTTACCTTTTTGACCCTTGGTCTGCAGTTTCTTTAGTATGATATCCAGAACTCCGTTCTTGTATGTTGCCTTGGATGTCTTAGGATCCACCCTGGACTTTAGCGGTATCTCCTTGAAATATTTGCGCTGGGAGGTATCGACGTTTATGGAAACCTTATCTTCCTCGACTGTAAGCTCAATCTCATCTTTGTCCACGCCTGGTATCTCAAGGGTTATGGAAATGGAATCCTTGGATTCGATGACATCAGTTAAAGGCTCCCTCTCGGCAACTTCGAACTGTTCACCCTCACCACCCTCAAGCCTCCTTGGAGGTTTTGTGTTACCGAACTCCTCAATATGGGGTTTTCCGTCAGGTCCAAGGCGCATGGAAAAACCGTAAACATAGGGTCCCTGCTCCTGAGTGCCCAACTCACCACGCATTGCGCGTTTGGTGATCTTATCCATAAATTCCCTCATGCGCGTAAATTCCCTGTCAATATCTCCAAATTCAAAGAAATCGTCGAAAAACGAATCATGGTCCCGCCAGTAATCGTCGTCATCAGATTCTCTTCTTTTTCTCTTCTTGCTCATTTCTCCTCACCCAATACATATTCATATTTTTTCAGGGGTTCTTTGCAGATATATAAGTTCTTCTATATAAAGATTGTTTGTTATACCTTGTGACAGATTCCTTATTTCTGCGTTGGAGGATATGGAGTGTGTGTATATGAACATCTCCAAAACAATAAAAGAAGTTTACTGTTCATTCTAACTTTAGATTTATAGTAATATCCAATAAAGAAAGGCTCCATTGAAAAACAGTTAGTTACTTAAACCCCTAAATTATCGCCCATATATAATAGAGAGAGAAATTGGAAATATGATGGGTATACCTTTCCACATGTTATGGAAAGTCCGCCCAAATCCAATGTGATCGGAGGAACCTGCTATTGATCGCGAGAAAGTCGTTACTGATAATGGTTAACAGTATCATAGGGGCAGTAATCGGTTTCTTCTCCCTTTATTTTGTAGCCCAGTACATGGGTGAAACCATCCTGGGTGTGATAGGTTTTGCACTATCATTCATTGGCCTGTTCTCCTTTATTACTAGCCTTGGATACGATTCAGCCCATATAAAAAGGATATCAGAAGAAAAAGATCTTGGAACATGTCTTGGAACTTACATATCCATTAAGCTCGTCTTAATCGCAATTATGTCCATGCTTGCCTTAATCGGAATTCTGGCGTGGAGAATATTTTCCAATGAGGAGGGAAAATCAGAAAAGGAATTTGTCTTGTTCATCATCCTGGTTTACTATATAATCCTTACCCTCGTTCAAATGATGGGTCATACATTCAATGCCCGAAGGGAAATTGCCAAAAGTCAGATTTCCAACATGACAGAACATGTTACAAGAGGTCCTCTGGTTATAGCAATAGCAATTACGATTCCTCTTGGCCTAACTTGGTTGGCAGGAGCCTATGTCATCGGTGCTTTTGCGAGTTTTGTGGTGGCTTTACTATTGATTCGAGGATATCCCATTGCCCGGCCAAAGAAAGAGATGTTCAAAAGCTACACACGTTTTGCCCTCCCTGTCTTTCTCGCTGCTATAATGGGCACAATTTCACTGAATATCGATCGAGTTATGATCGGATTCTTCTGGGGCGATGATCATGTGGGATATTATTTTGGCTCGCAACGAATAATCGATATTCTGAGGCACCTTTCTGCTTCACTGGGCCTAATTTTGTTTCCCACTATCTCTTACTATGCCTCCAAAAATCGTCTTGCAGAGATCGGCGAGGTTATGAGAAAAGCAGAGCGGTACCTTTCAATGATCGTTTTTCCTATCTCGGCTTTCATCATCATACAAAGAAAAGAGATCGTGGAATTGATACTGGGTAGTTCCTTTGTGGATATCGGAGCACCCGTTTTGGCCGCTTTAGCGGTATTTATCTTAATATCAACATTGGCCAAACCTTACTTTTCTCTGATAAGTGGTCTTGATAGACCCAAGATCATAGCTAGAATCGCTGTTTCAGCGGCACTTATCAATATCGTTCTCAACCTTATTTTCATACCCAAGCAAATTGTTGGTATTAGGTTGTTGGGATTGGGTGCTTTTGGTGCCGCATTTGCCACGATAATTTCCACCTTAATACTCCTGATACTCTACTATATTGCAGCAAATAGATTGACTGGGATTAGACCAGGTTCATGCATAACAAAGCATCTTGTTGCGGCCTTAATCGCTGGGCTATCTTTAATCGGTTTAAATTATCTGTTGGATGAATATAATGTTTGGACAACCATCAGGACATCACAAAATCTACAAATACCCTATCATCTTGGTCTTCTTTTGATATTGGGTTTCATAGTGATGATTATTTATTTGGCCATATTGATAGTGCTCAAGGAATTCAAACGAAACGATCTACGATTCTTCCTCGATCTTCTTCACCCAGGGAAGATGGGGAAATACATTAAAGATGAGCTAAAAGGCGAGGATGATGAGCCATTAACCTGATAGCTCCTCATAGAGTTTCAACAGTTTCTTGGCATCCTCGTTCCAGTTGTATATTCTTTGGACTGCTTTTCTTCCATTTTCACCCATTTCAAAGAGTATTTTTGGATTGTCGAGAATTTCATTCACCTTTTGGGCGCAATCCGTGTGATCATCTGCCTTGAAAACGAGCCCGCACTTGGCCTCGGTAACGATTCTCTTTAATGGGGGGATATCACTTACCACAACAGGCTTTTTAAAATACATGTATTGAAATATCTTATGGGGAAGCGTTGTTTTCCTTTGCGGTGTGCTTTGATGGGGAACTGTACATAAATCACTTTCTATAACATACTCCATTGCCTTGGAAATTGGAACCCAACCTGTGAACTTGACCTTGTTTTGAATGCCCAGATCCTTAATAAGATCAGTTAATTCCTCGACATAAGGATCCACCCCTACCAAAAGTAACTTCACATTCTCATGCTTATCGAGTATAAGTGGCATGGCCTTTAGCAGCACATCGATTCCCCTATCCTTGGAAAAAATCCCGATATAGGATAGGATGATATCATCCTTTTCTTTTTCATGTTTGTGTTTCTTATGATCTTCTTCGAATCTACTTAGCAGTTGGATGTCCGCCGTGTTGGACACCAAAACGATCTTATCCTTGGAAATTTTGTGCTGCTGTGCGACTCTGTTAATACCCTCCTCTGCCACAACCACGACCTTCTTCGCATTGCTGCATACCAATCTCTCCTCATATGAAAGCAGGCTTGGTAGAAGGGGCACGTTCATTCCCTGCACCTCAAAATTTGATTTCATCAAATCCACATAATGCTCATGCATGTCAAATATCACAGGTAAATTGTATATCTTTCCCGCCATTGCAGCGGCCATACCATAGGGCAGATCATGAACGTGAAGCGCCTGTATACCATATTTTCTGATCGTTCTTATTATCCTATATGTTAATTTATACCTGTGTATAAAGAAATAAGTGGAATAACCTAAAAAAGGCATGTCATAAGTTGGGACGAAAAATCTGTGGACATGGATGTTGTTGACAATCTCTTCCTTTTTCTGGTTTGATGAGCCCCTTACCAGTAAATGAACCTTGTGGCCAGAAGAAATCAAAGATCTGGCCTCCTTCTCGACCCTGATGTCTGGAGGAAACGTATTATCTGAAAGTACCATAAGAATTTTCATTTAAATCCCTTGATATGGATTTTTCTTATCCCCGAACATATGCAGTAACCTCAAGAATTTCTTTTTTTCGGACCATCACCTGCCAACCTTTTGTAGAGAGCCTTTAGTTTCTTGCCCTGCTTTTCCCAATTGTACTCCCTTACGGCAGCGTTGAATCCGTTTTTCCCTAGCTTCATCCTCAGAGTGGGATTCTCTGCAAGCTCAGTAATAACCTCCTTCAATTTTTTTACATCACCATATGGTATCACAATCCCGCATTCCTCCTTTTTTACCACGTCTCCGTAAATCGTATCTGCACTTGCTATGATGGATTTTTTAGCAGCCATTGCTTCGAACAGCTTGTTAGGCATGGCGATTTTATGCCACTCCTCCTTTGGATTCATCATCATATTCACTGCATCACAGGCCTTTGTATAAAGAGGTACAAGTTCGCTTTTCACCTCACCAATATAAATAGCACATTGGATTTTTTCAACCATAGCTTTCACTTCATTCTCTATGGCACCATGGCCACCAATTACTAAAATCAAGTTGTCTTCCTTTTTTACTGTTTGAAATACGGAAATTACCTCCCTCAACCCCCGGTCCTCGCCAAGAGAACCAATGTACAGCAGGATGAACTTATTATTTGATTCTTCAAATCCTATATTATCCCTATTTTTAAGTTTCTGGGTGAATATATTTCTTGCTTCCCTGACCTTTGTCTCGGGAATATCGTAGTCCTTTAGAATCTTGCAATTCATGATAAGTTCATTTATTTTAGGACCCACCTCATTAAGTCTCTTTAGAATCGGTGGACTGACGGTGATTACAGCGTCCACGTACTTTTTTACAATTCGTTTTTCAAGTCTTGTGGCCATTTTCACGAAAAAGGGAGAAACTGCGCTTTTTAACATCAGAGGGTAATCTTCATGGGAATCGTACAAAGCTTTTGCATTACCCTTTTTTCCACCAAATCTAAGGGAATAAAGGGTGTTAAAATCATTGTAGTGAATGACATCTGGATCTGTTTCT
This sequence comes from Thermoplasmata archaeon, assembly GCA_020348445.1. GTDB lineage: Archaea > Thermoplasmatota > Thermoplasmata. The sequence continues at coordinate 649,996 of CP070751.1, read as the reverse complement.
TCGATCTTCTTTGCCATTTTTCGCATGGCTCTTCTGTGCTGGATAATTCTTTTGATTAAAATGCTCTTTTTGGGAGAAATGTTCTGATAAATCCTTATTACTTTTATTCCTTTATACTCAGCATTTTGGGGAAGATGATCCAAGGATTTGTTCGTAATTGTCCTAGCCCAGCACACTACGCGTACATCCCAGCCCTCCTCTTTTAATGTGGCAGCTTCTCTATAAACCCTATCGTCCAGATAAGGATATAAGAAATCATTTCCCAGCACCATGGTCAACTTCATATCTAACCACTTTTTCCCAAGCTCAAGTTGGCCCATTTCTAAATGACTTAAAGTCTTCGATGATTAATGTCTTCCACTTATTCAATGTTTCGATTCCTTTTTCGTATAATAAATAGGAATAGTTAAATTTATATTGTCACATTCTTTTACTCTTACTGCCCCCGTTTGGAGGGTTTCCGCAATGAGAAAAAGATATTTTATTTTAATAGGGATGCTGTTGCTTTCTTTCTTTGCATTGAATATCAGCTCAATGATTAGTGCGGACGAACCTCACGGAACAAGAAATCCCGACGCTGGAGTTGAAGTCACGGCCTTTCCTTTGGCTCAAAATGGGCTACCCACCAAAACTATTTCATATGAATTCACAATCAAAAATACAGGAGATGAAACAGATAATTTCATTTTATCTGCAGATTCCAGTAACGAATGGGAAATAGAATTAAGTCAATCTTTTGTGGGACCATTGAATGTGGACGAGAGTATCATTGTTTTTGCAAATGTTACAATTCCAATGGGCTGGCCTGCGTACGATACTGACATCCTGAATCTAACCGCAACTTCAAATACCGTTTCCACTGAATTTAACAAAACTGGTGTTATCACCACCGTAGATGAAGGGGTCGTTGTGGAATTGGAAATCGAAGGAGGAACCTCATGGACCTCGGCTGTAAATAACCTAGATTATGTCAATTATACCCTTATCCTGAGAAATATGGTAAATGAGGATGTAATAATTACTTTACATAATATTTCCGACAATAATTCCTGGAGAATCGACTTCTCGAGATACCCAGATGTGAATGTGCCTAAGGCTGACCTTTTTACAGCTGGTATAAAAGCCGTGAATGTCACGGTCACTGCCCCGCAAGATGCCCCTCCACATGCAGTCATGAATCTCACGATATGGGGGGAGAAATCGGATAGAAACTGGTATTCTTATAAACACCAGGACAACATAACTATTACCACAATTGTACAACCCAGACGGAGTGTTGTATTCTATCCGGACATATTCGATGGATTTGTAGGTTTTCGCGATACCCTTTTCAACTTTACATTGGAAAACACGGGAAACATGGACTTAAAATTGGACCTCGTAATGGAGTGGCCTGATATTTTAATAATCGATCTTGTTCACGATCAGATGGTTGTGAGGGTAAATGATCTAGAAAGAAACACCTTGAGAGTCAGAACCGCCTCTGATACTCAGCTTGGTAATTACACGATCAACGTCTCCTGTGTGGATAACTCTACAGGAGAATTAATTGCCGGAATGGAATTCTATTATATCATCGTACCTGTATTAAACATCACCAACATCTCGATGTCAGATGAGGAGCCAATGCAATACAAAACCACCACTGTGTCGGTTACCATAGAAAACATAGGTTTTGTAGATGCCACGAACATCACAGTTATACTCTATGATGGCTCCAAAAAGGCTGCGAGTACATACCTCGATAACCTCTCAGTAAATGATCCAGTGGCCACCGTGAAAATAAAATGGGCACCCTCTGAATATGGCAACCGAAGCATAAGAATAGCGATAGATGTGGAAGGTGTGGGCAACTTCACAGAACATGGGACCGATATTGCAGAGAAGATGCTCAATGTTAATGTAAGAATCAACTGGCAACCCTACTATCTTGCCATATATGTCATTATTGTGATAATCCTTGGTATAGCCGTCATTTCATGCATGGTCTCATTAAAGTATTACGGAGGTGTCCCGCATCTGAACCATTACGGTGAGGCTACGGGGGAAGAGCCTTATGAGGAATTTCCAGAAGAAGGTGATTTCCCAGAAGAGGGTGAAGAGCCAATGAGGCCTTTTGGTACATATGGCCCCACAGCCGAACCAAAAGAAAGCATCGAGAAGCCGTTACCATATGAACCTAGAAGAGAAAGAGCTGCTAGAATCCCACCAAGGGAAAGAAGAGAACCACCCCCAAGGAGGGAAAAGCCACCAGAAAGGGTGATAGCCCCGGTAAAGGATCCCGAAACTTTAAGAAAAGAAAGCGAGGCAAGAGAAGAAATATCAAAAGCCCAGGATAAACTGGACAAAACAAAATCTCTGGGCGTGGATACAGCGAACATAGATCAGCTGCTTTCCACAGCAAAAAGGAGCCTGAGCGATGGGGATGTCAACAAGGCAAAGCAATACCTGGGTTATGCAAATGAACGCATTGATAATCTAATGTCAAAACGCGATGAGGCACTAAAAGCGATTAAGGAGGCAAAGGAAGTTCTTTCTGGAATGAGAGGTACCGCGGACATGACAATTGTTGAAAATTTCCTGGTTAAGGCCGATTCTCTGTTTGCAGAAGGAGATTTTCGAGAAGCAATAAATTATGCAAACAAAGCAAAAGAAAGGGCTGTGAGACTGCAAAAGCGGGAGATGAGGCTCTAGAACATTTTAAATTAGTAATAATACCAGATGCTTCTATAATCCCTGGGATTCTCCCCTCTCTTTTCTAATTTCTCTAAATATGTTTTTATTGGAACATCCACATAAAGATAGGGTTTAACCCTGTTGATGTTCTTTTCCCATGGATGGAACGAATATACCCTCCCCCCTTCGGGCAGTATAGATATCAGCTCATGGTCCTGCCAGGCCCTAAGGTGATTTTTTCCGAGAAATGGAACATTGAAAACAGGTTCATCAGAGCGGAACACCCCTGGTAACAATCGCGCCTCTTCTTTTCGCTCCTGTAATACCCTAGCAACAGGCACGGCATAATCTTCGATCTCGGTCTTACCTTTCATGTTGAATGTGTAGTAAGGATCCACTCCGATTTGTTTCATTGCTATTCTCAATGCAACTGACTCAAAGCGCCTGCTCCCTGCAAAGGAATAAACATGTTGATTGTACACATGTATTCCTTGTTTCTTAATCCTTTGAATGGCCACTGCTGTTTCCATGGTCATCTCGTAGGGGTGGGAAAAATGTGTAACCATGCAGATCGTTTGTTTACCAACTTCATAGTAACTTCCGAAAATTTCGCAAAGCTCAAGGGTAATTCTTTGGGGAACTGTGATGGGAATCCGGGTGGCTATTCTTATGCTGCGTAGATGGGGCTCTTCTGACAATCTTCGCACTATGTACTCCACCTTATTATCGTTCATGACTAGTGGATCTCCTCCAGTGACCAATACATCCATCATTTGCTCGTGCTCTGCAAACCAATCCAGGGCATCATCAAGTGAACCCTTGGGAGCCTCTGCAGAATCCATAAGTGGTTCTGTGATCTCCCAGTTGCGCTGACAGTAAACGCAAATCTGCGGGCAGGAGTCATAGGGCTTTATTATGGCCACTTTTGGATAGCGTCTTGTAATCAAATTTAAGGGTGAGGTGTCATGCTCGCGCATGAAGTCAAATGCGTGTTCCCTGTCCTCTTTATGGGCTATCATGTTCTCTACATAGCTTAAAGGTGGAAACACCTGCCTCCTCACCGCATAATCGTTGCCATTGGGTTCGAAATCCATTAGGTGAAGATAGTGGGGAGTCACTCCAAAAGGAACTCCATTTTCGCAAGCAAGCTTCATGGCAGTTTCTTCATCTTCTGTCAATTTTATTACTTTTTTTAAATTTTCTATATCATCTTTCTTTTTAAATACATGCCTAAACTGCCATTTCCAGTCGTCCCAGTTCTCCTGTGTCGCGGAAAAAAGGTCCAAAATACGCTCTTTGTTTTCTTCCCGTTTCTTTAAAATCTCTGGATCTAAACCACTTGGATATCTCTTTATAAACTTCTCCATTTCTTGACCCATGATATCCAAGAAGTCGGAACGCATTTTCCCTGCTTCTCTGCCCTTGTATTGTTCGAAATCTGGGTACTCTATGCCGTTCATAAGTGTTGAGGGATATATATCTGCATGACCCTTTATCGCCTTGAATAAATGCTCGAATTCGATAATGAAGTCGTCGCTCACATCGGAGTCGCCCTCAACTGCTGCTTTCCATAAATGTTCCAGTGCGGAGGTATCTGCCAGACGCTCATTTCTGGGTGATATTATATTCTTGAAGCATCTAACAGCCTCTTTCAGGACAATGTAATCCCACGACTTTATCTGCACAAAGTCCCTGCGATACGACCATTCCAAGGCTTCAAGTTGGTGTATCAGTTTCTCCCTTGCACCGTCAACGGTGTCACTTTCCTTTAAAAGTGTATATATCTCTGCACTTGCATCCCAGCAATTTTGCCATCTATTTACCATAACGATTCACTCCCCCCACGGATTTAAATCGTATTGCATTTATCGATACTGTTGTCTATTCTACGATTGCCTTGGAAACAAAGCCAACCAAGGATTGGCGATAATAGCCCAACTACAAAACTTGGCCTCCTCCCTCGAGTTTAGCTTGGATCTTCTCGGGTGGCTTAGTGGGCATTCGTCCTTTTTTAATCTGCTTACCTTGAAATTTTTGCTGTAATTCTTCTTTTGGAATCGAGGCCATCACTTCCTCCTTCCACAGTTCAATCCATAGCCTCATCTTTGCTGGAGCTAATATTGACATATTTTAACCTCCTTTTAGCACGAATTCGCTTTCTGATTTAAATCAGAAACCCTATGTACTCAACATGAGAGCAGTGATTTAACAACTCGAATAGATATTCGATAATCCTTGTAGCTCCGCCCCTAAACAGTTTGGCAGGCTATCTCACACTGCCTCTCTGAAAGTAGTGTTGTTATGCTTTTTCGGCTGTCCCTATTATATATCTGCTCCCCCTTTATATATTTTTCGGAGGGGGCTTATTCATGTCTTTAGATAACCAAGGGCCTAGAGATGCTCAGCACGCCATTCTTAATTCTTGGGGGCCTAGAGATGCTCAGCACACCATTCTTAATTCTTGTGGGCCTAGAGATGCTCAGGTTTAAGAAATAGCAACCTCTAGCATAACCTGAGCGTCAATAGGCCCACGTATTAATTTGATTGAATTGATAACCAGAGGCCTAGAGATGCTCAGAACACCATCCTTAATTTATGGCCTAGAGATGTTCGAGCTTAAGACTTAGCGATCTCTAGCATAACTCGAACATCAATAGGCCCACGAATCAATTTAATATAAAAGGTAAGTGGGCCTAGAGAGATTTGAACTCTCGACCTCCCGGTTATCAGCCGGGCGCTCCACCAGTCTAAGCTATAGGCCCAATTGAAACAGGATATTCGAAACCGAAACGGTATTCCTATTATTAAAATTATGGATGGAGATATCTCTATTTTCAACCTGTAACCCTCATACCACCCAGGCTTACGGTGGGAATAGAGAAACTTACAGGTGTAAGACCCCCTGAAACCAATTTATGATCGTCACCTATTCCCCGCACATCCTTCAGACACTCTGGGAAGTTCCCCGAGAGCATGGCGCTTTTTATGGGATGAACGATCTCTCCGCGCTCGATCTTAAACAGTATTGGGCTTTCCACTGAAAAATCCCCGCTTGCGGGATTGGAAGTATGGGCACCTAGAACTTCGTACACCAGAACACCCTCGTCAACCTCTGAAATTAGGGCATCCACTTTCTCGCATTCTCCCTCTACGATGATGTTTCTCGCTTTAACCACAGGCGGTGATTTATAGTTCCTTGCCGAGGCAAATCTCTCGGCTCTCATGGCATTGGCTGTTGTGTCTTTGTCGAATTCAATTGCGCTGCCCTGGGAATACAAGAATCCCTGTAAAATCCCCTTGTCTATGAGAACTGTCCTTTTTGAAGGGACTCCCTCATCATCCACAATTGCGGAATTGAGCCCCCCAGCAAAGGAGCCGTCATCGATTGCAGTGAGCTTTTCGCTTGCCACTTGCTCTCCCGTTTTACCAGAATATACTGATTCGTTTTTATGGGCTGCCTCGCCCAAAAGTGCAGGGGCGGTTATAAACTCCAATAGGTTGGCAAAGGCATGTGGTGTTAAAACAACTGTCATCTTCTTGTCCTCGATCTTTTTGGCGTTCTGGCCTTTTACTGTAAGTTCGGCACACTTTTTTCCCAAGTCACAGAAATCGATTTCAAGAATCCTCGAAGAATAATCCTCAAATCCTGTGGAGATACCATCTTTTTTTAGCACCATGCTGACACCGGCATGTATCTCTGTACCTTTATCCTCCACAGCAAGACCCTTTGAATTTACGACAACAAAGCTTTCATAACCGTAACTGAGGCCTCCTCTCGTTACAATAACATCCTTATCCACCTCGAGTCCGGATTTCACAAGATTAACTGCCCCTTCCAGGGCCTCTTTCGTGGGATACTCAACAATTCTTTGGTCGAACAAGTTATGGATCTTTTTAATATCTTTAGGCTCAGGAAAAGTGAACTCAGATTCCTTCCCGAGCTTGGAAAGGGATAACGCTCTTTTTATGGCTTCTTCATTATCTTTCTCCTCTGTGCAGTAAGCAAATCCCAGTTTCTTGTCCTTTAAAATCCTGATACCGATTCCTCTATCAACCCCACCAGATATGGAGGATACGGAATTCTTCTCTATTGTGAATCCTCGGCAATGACTTTCGATTATAAAAACCTCGGCCTCGTCTGCCCCAAATTCAAGGGCGCGATCCGCTATTTTTTTAGCTGTATCCATCATCTCCTCATCCCACAACTGCTTCCTTAATCCTTATATGAGGGCCACCATCACCAACAGGCACAAGTTGCCCCTTCCCGCAGAAACCAGGATCACCCAAAGCAAGGTCCTTGCCCACGGCATCTATGTTCATCAAGGTTTGAAGGGTCTTGCCAGAAAGTGACACATCTTTTAGGGGGGTGGTTACCTCTCCCTTCTCAATCAAAAAAGCCTCCTGGGCACTGAACTGAAATGATCCTTTGGCTGTATCAACCTGCCCGCCGCGGGTACCTTTTGCGTAGATACCGTATTCTATGTCCTTTAGTATTTCCTCGAAGCTATAATCTCCCTTCTCAATGAAGGTGTTGCTCATCCTTACAAGAGGTCTTGAGGCGTAGGATTCTGCTCTTGCACCGCCGTTGCTTCGCATGCCCAGCTTATGCGCTGTCTCCCTGTTTAAGATATATCCTTTTAACACCCCATCTTTTATGAGAATCTTTCTCTCACCTTTGGTGCCTTCATCATCGTAGGGAAATGAACCGAATGCGTGTTCTATGGTGGAGTCGTCTACAATGGTGATATTATCTTGGGCTATCTTATTACCTATCTGGCCTTCAAGAATTGAATCCCCCGAAGTGACAAGATCAGCTTCTGTTGTATGTCCGAGAGCTTCATGCACAAAGACACCTGTAAGATCATGATCCGCAACAACTGGATACCTACCAGAGGGAGAGCGCTTTGCTTTAAGAACCCTTACAGCTGATTCTCCAAGCTTAACACCTTTCTCCACAGGATCGTGCATATCGAAGAGCTCAAAACCACATGTTCCCCCTATCCTACCCCGGTAGCCAACGACCTTTGCACCTTCCCTTGCAACCAGATTGACCTGGGTTACGATCCTGGTAATCTCGGTATATATATCTGCACCCTCAGAACTGATGAAGTGCGTCCCTATTGTGCTGTCCGAGTATGATGTTGTTACAGTATGGATGCCTTCGATTTTGTGAATTGTGCGGTCCATCTCAGCCAATATTTTATATTTATCTGCAATCGGTACATCATGGGGATTATTTTTCGGCTTCCAAACCACTTTGTTTTGGATGACTTTTACCTCGGAAAGTTCGACCCTTTCTTTGGCCACCCTGCTTCCGCTTTTTGCCATCTCAAGTGCATCATAAAGTGCCTTTTTCAAACTTTCTTTGGATACCTCGTTCGTAGAGAAGAAACCCCATACACCCTTGTATAGTACCCTTATGCCCGCACCCATCTCTTCTCCAGAGGAGGATTTCTTTAAATCGCCATCCTTAACCTCAATGGATGTACCTTTAATATTCCCGATCCGCACATCACAATATGTAGCACCAGACTTTATCCCTTCTTCTAAAATTGCCTGCTCCAAGAAATCACCGCATAAATCAAGCGGGCATGTTCTACAAAAATTAAAAGGTTTTGGGTGGGTTTGTTTCTCTTAATTCATGAATAACTCTAAAGGTAAGAAATAAATCCCTTAAAGAAAACGTATTCTTATTTGTTAGAGTGGGGAGATTTAGAAGTTAATAATCACGAACTAAAAATCATTTCAGAGAAGATAATGTTGCAGGAGGGCACAAATACCCAAATATTGGAAAAAGTTATTTAAATTTGTAAATTCATTAAAGAACGTGCGAGTGATTTAAGCGGTGTTGATATGAGAATACTTACCGTGCTTGGACTGGGTTTAATAATATTATTAAATATTCCTCTAGTTATTGCCGATGAATATTCAGAAGGTTCCCAAGATATCAACTTATATATCTATGGGGAGGGAGGAAGCTTACATCCAACCATGCCATCCAATCCTCCAGGTAATATTTCTACCTCAATTCCTTCTTCATTATCGGACGAATATCAGATTTATTATCTGAATGACCCCCTACAATCTTCGGATTATTATTATTGGTTTTCTGATCCGTTGAAGGCGAGTTTCTCAATTTTTGGGGATGTTCATATCACTGTATGGGCAGTATGCAATTCCCCCAGATATCTTACTATACAGGCCTCTCTAAACATTCATAAGTCTAGTGGAGAGGGACAAACCTATGGACTAACTATAGGTAGTAACTTAGTTTTCGACGAACCTGTGGAGTTTAGTGGTGTGCTTTCTGAAGAGGTTCTTCCAGATGATTTAAAATATTTCAATACAGGAGATTGTATTGGTATGGGGATAGATGTAGGAATTATAGGATCTCAGTCACCAGCAGAAGCGAGAATCCTCTATAATAGCACAAATCATCCCTCTCGTTTTACAATTAATACAAAACCAATTTCTATCGATATTTTTAATCATACAACTACGAAAAATAAGGCTGTGGTAGATTTGATGATTACAGATGCATTCGGTATATATGATATTGCTGATTATAATGTCCTGATTAATGGACCATCAGGAAAAAATATCGTAGATTTTGAGATTATTGAGTATGAATATCAAGATCAGGGTATTTTAATTCTACGAGTTATATGGGATAAATCAGAGGATGGAAGTGGTAATTATTCTTTTATTGTAAAAGTGGTCGACAATAATAACAATAAATGGGAGGAGATTGAAGTATTTGAATATGATTTATCCAATGATGGGATTATTGAAATTTCTCCTTACCTATATGTTCTATCAAGTATAGGAATTATTATACTGGTCTTGATTTATATATTTGTTATAAAAAAGAGGAAAAAAAGGGTATAAAATTTTGACTGTTTGAAAGTTTTCGATAATAACCGATAAAAAAGGAAATATCCAGCTAGTAATACAATCACTAAATAGAGGGAAAACATAAAGCAATTTTACTTAAATCCCAGTCCAGGGCACTCCCTTGTGGGCTTTCATCACAATCTGCGTATTCGTCTCTATTATCCCATCGATCCCTAAAAAGTAATCGATAAATTCATGCAGGCCATTCATGGAGGAAAACATTGTCACACAGAGTATATCGTACTCCCCTGCAACACGGTATAAAGCCAACAGCATATCATGGGACTTTATCTTATCAACTACTGATTCCATTTTTTCTGTTCTGACCTTTATGTGTATGTAGGCCTTGACAGGATTCTCTATGAGTGAGTAATTGATATAAGTGGAAAAACCTACAATGATTCCCTTGTCCATCATGTTCTTGATCCTGCGTCTTATAGTGGCTTCACTTGTGCCCAACATTCTTGCAATCACGGCGTTGCTTGTTCTGGAGTTTTCACGCAAAATATCCAGAATGTTTACATCCAACGAATCAATGGGAAGAAGGTCCAAATCAAGGCCCTCCCACCGCCTAGCCAACTCTGATTTTTCTCTGCTCGACTTACGTTTTACCATGGTTGCTCACCGCTACGATTTAGCTTTGGGTATGATTATTTTACCATTTAAATCTATTGTTGATATTCGTTGAATATTTCGCTGATATATACTATATCGGAACATATTTCGGCGTTTTATGTCAAAAATAATTTTAATAATGTCGCTTTCATTACATATTCTATGAACTCATTTGAGGCCAATGGTTTAAAATTTGAATTCAATACCTTCTGAGATAACTTTCGATGTATTTTCTTACATCCTCTTTTGAACGATAGATACCAAAATGGCCTTCGCATAGAATATCGGCCTGTAAATCCAACAATTTCTTCATGGATTTTCTCCAATCCTCGATATTTGATTGGAAGCTGGCGTCGAATGGACCGTGAATATCCTGCCCAAAAAGTATTCTTTTACCTTCTATGTCGCAGTAAACTGAAATCGAACCTGGAGTGTGCCCTGGTGTATGGAGACAGTTAAAATCCACATCCCCGAATGTGAGGGTTTCAAGATCTTCAGATAGAATATGATCCACGGACACAGGTTTATAGTCCACCCCGTACCATAGAGCTGCGGTTTTTTTTGTGTTTTTGCCCTCGATTGCATCTGCATCTTCTTTGTGTGCCACTATTTTAATTTTAAATTTGTCTTTGAATTCCCATGTTCCTCCGATATGGTCTATGTGGCAGTGGGTTAAAATCAGGGCCTTTAACCTTTGAGGCTCAAGTCCAACTGATCTGATATTTTTTAACAGCGTTTCAAAACTGTTGCCTGCTCCGCAGTCAATTAAAATGCTCTCGCCGAATCCGATATCCACAAGAAAAATCATGCAGTCCTGGGCATGGGACATACTTGGCCCTCCTATTTGATACACCTTCTCCCAGACTTTGCTTGGCTTTCTCATATTCTGGGGATAGCTTTGTTATTGATTTAATTATTTTGTTTTTCAAAAAGTGAAAAAGCTTGGATATGAGTTTGTGAGCAGGTTTTGGGAATAAGAAATTTCGACCCTATTCTTTCTTCAGAATAACCTTTGCCAGTTCCTTTCTTCTATCCATTAGCTCCTCGTTCTCCTCCTCGTATACCACAGCTTCAGTGGAACAGTATTTTATACATACAGGTTCCCCGTCACACAGGTCGCATTTGATGATATCCCCCTCAAAGGATGTTATGGCCCCATAGGGACAGGCTACCACGCACATTCTGCAGCCAATGCATTTTTCTTTGTCTACCCTGACTATACCATCCTCCCCCTTTGTTATGGCACTCTTCATACATACCAAAACACATTCGGGATCCTCGCAATGAAGGCAAACGAACTGGATTTCGTAGCGCTCAAATTCATCCCTAAGAACATTGATTGCACCTTTTTTTGGATTGCATTCCCCAAGTTTATTGAGGGCACATGATATTGAGCACTGCCTACATCCTGTGCATTTCTCTGGGTAGGTGAATAGATATTTCACGCTATCGCCTCCAGCTCTGCAATGCGGTCGTCTTTTACCTTCCCCTGGGGCGTCCAACCCTTCACCTCATAGAACCTATCAAGAGCCTTGGCAAATTCTTCCCTGTCTATATGATGTCCCTTTGCCACCTTCAGCGGGCTTGGATCGTCAAAGTACTTTTTGGGAAGAGTATCATGGGCCTTTGTGAGTCCGTGCTTCATGTTAAACAGCCTTTCGATATCTATTACTCTCGGACCTACTGCTCTAAGTTGAGCATCGGTATAGTCCCAGCCCGAAGCTGCATTGATCAATCTCAGCATCCAGTCATAATCCACGAAATGTGGGCTGTTGAATCCATGGCAAATGAACTTGCACATTCCCAAACAATCGATTGTCGCAAAGATATTTTCCGACCAAGACACAACATGCTCCTTGGTATCCAGTGTAATGGGGTTGTTTGCTATTTCTGCTCCATAGATTTTGTTTCTCACATCCGGAGGTAATTTGAAGAATATCTCCAATGTTGGCCTGCTCCTTAAGTGATCTGCTCCCCTGGAAGACGTCGCTATGCCCAATGCAAAAGCCTTCATGTACCTCACGTCATGCGGGTCAGATTGTGGAAGCCCTTTTACTGCGATGAGGTAATCTCTATTTGGATCATTTAGTTTCTCTGCCGCCCACTGCCCCTCGGCAAGGATGTCACCAAAACCTTCCCTGCGTGATATCATATCAATTAATTTAGTGTAGGTTTCGAAATCATTGAAGCTCAGGTCTATTCCACCAGTCACCTTCTCATCAATCAGGCCTTTTTCAAATAGTTCAGTTGCCCAAGCAAGATATGTTCCAGTTGAGGAGACGTCCAGTCCAAGATCATTTACCTGGTTCTGCATTTTGATGCAGTCCTCAAGTTTCTCCATTCCTATATTGGAGCCCAAAAGGCCCAATGCAGTGTACTCGGGCCCCTCTCCTCCCAATGTATTTCTGTGCCTACAATGAACAAAACATGATGAGCATGAAATCATCTTTTCTACGAATTTTTCAACTTCTGATGCATTGAAATCATCGGACCATGCGTTGAGTTGGCTGTTTTTTGTTCTTATTCCTCCGAAGGCGTTGGACACTTCATACAGAAGTGGTGTGCCCACGGACCCGAGGATAGGCGTGATCTTGGACTTCATGATGTAGTCTTTTAATTCCTCTACAGTCTTCAGCATCTCCTCAGGATGGGCGATCTCTATCCCTATTGTACCTTGGGCCACGATAGCCTTGATATTCTTGGAGCCCATGACACAGCCCATACCAGTCCTACCCCCTGCATTTTTAATACCGGTTCGGATGCACGCATACCTTACTAAATTCTCTCCTGCCACACCGCATACCGCCATCTCCACCTGACCAAGGTCTTTTCGAAAAGCCTTCTGCACATCCAATGTGTCCAGGCCCCAGTAATCTTGGGCATCCCTTATTTCGATTGCTCCATCCTCCACATATATGTAACTTGGTTTTTCGGCCTTGCCCTTTAAAATCAATCTGTCAAAACCAGCGTACCTAAGTTCAGGTGCAAAGAATCCACCGCAATTGGTGTCGCCAAGAAATCCGGTTTCAGGGGATTTAGCAGATACGTTGAACCTTCCCGATGATGGAGCAAGTGTGCCTGTAAGAAAACCTGCACCAAAGATAAGAACATTTTCTGGGGAGAGGGGGTCAATTCCCTCAGGAACCATATTCCAAAGATAGTACGAGTTAAAACCCCTACCTCCCAAAAGTGCTTTTCTTAGGGATTCTGAAACTTCCTGGATTTCGATCTTTCCCTTAGAAAGATCCACAACACCGAGTTTCCTGTTAAGCATGGTATCAACCTCAACGAAAGCAAGGTTATACTTAGTGCCACAGGATATATACGCGCTGTTTTTAAGTTTTGCGGAATTAAAAAAATCAACCGCCTGCAACAGGCATGAAAATCAGAAGAATGTCACCTTCTGAAAGGTTCGTTGTAGTATCATCTTCGGCTGTCATTGGCTTGTCGTTTATGAAGATGTTGATATTGAAGTCAACGTCCCCTTTTTCATTAAATAGCTCCTTTCTCAGGTTGGGATATAGTTCACATAGACCATCCAAAGCATTTTGTATGTTTTCCCCTTCGAAATCCAAATCCATCTCATCTTTTCCTGCGATATCTGAGAAGGGTTTTAGGAGTTTTACCTTGATTCTCATCTTTGGTACCTCACTTCAGTCCTAATACTATTTTTGCATTTATACTAAGTATCTTCTCTTTTGTAGAGTTATAAAGGGGGAGTGCATTGACTGCGTCTATATTATCTTTTATGCTGGCAACTCCTGGCCAATCGCTGCCAAATATCACCTTATCTTTATTTTCTTCTAGATTTGGGAAATAGGAGAGCAGTTTCTTAGGCGGAAGACCTGATATCTCCATATAAACATTTTTATGAAGTCTGGATAAGAAGAAAGCTTCCTTGTACCACAATCCTCTCCCAGAATGTGCCATTATTATTTTCAGATCTGGAAAATCAACTGCCACATCATCTAAAAGAAGTGGATTTGCGTACTTCAGCCTTGAGCCTTTGAATATGGAGGAGCCGGTGTGGACAAGAACAGGGATATTCAATGCTTGGGCCTCTTCGTATAACGGGTGAGCAAGATCATCATTGGGATAAAATTGTTGATATGAGGGGTAGAGCTTCAGGCCCTTGAAACCTTTATCCTTAACCAACTCCCTGAGCTTCTGTGCAGGTTCATCCTCGGTCTTGGGATCTATGGATGCGAAAGGAACGAACATGTCTTTGTCTTTGCAAAAATCATACACAAAGGCATTGGAAACAACACCGGTGGTGATAGGTGAATTCTCGGCCAGGATTACCGCATAATCCACACCCTGGTTTTTTAAATAGGTTTCTAACCCCTCGGGAACCATGATGTCATCGAAGTTCTCGTACAGGGTGGGGTTTGTTTTTTTGAAATGCTGATTCACCCAGGGATGCCAATGCTCTCTTTTACCGATATGAATGTGAAAATCCACGATCATTGAAAAAGAAAATACATGGGTTGCTATTTAAAAGTTGAGATTATCTTTTATTACTAAGGTGTTAGGTTACACTCCCACCACCTTTTCCTTACTTTCTCCTCCTTATTACAATCCACAATATAATAATTATAACAATAATTATGGGAACCAGTATGAGAATCAGAAGATAGGGCATGGCAAATAGATCAAATTCTCCATCTTTTTTGTCATTCTTGCCTCCATCGTTGTCTCCATCTCCATCTTCAGATGAGATATTATAGGAGACAAGCTCCATATTCCAGGGCATTTCTTCTGTTCCACCAGTTGTATTCACAATGTTTTTAACGTCTTTTGAATACCATAAATAATTCTTGATCCCTGAGCCATGATCTCTTTCAATTTTATAGCATTCAAATGTTCCTGCGAGGGTAGTTATTTTTTCCTCTCCGAGAACTGTATAGTTATGAATTGTGGAAAAACTAAAAACGCCTTGACCTTCAACATCCACATACTCAGTGTAAATTGATTTCCATGCCTTCCCAACAGAGAGCGGAAAATCATAATCCATTCTGGGGGGTTTATATGTCACCACCCTTCGAATGATTTCTCGAGCAAATCCTATGCGAAAGATATTTTCTTTTACAGTTGCAAAATTATCTGTCGAAATATATTTGTCCCAATATTCAGTTGAATTATCCCCCGACATGGACATCAGGAATGTGCTGTTAACAACATATACATCATAATCGGTTTCGTTCACATTTATCGTGGTAATATCAATCACCTTAACAGTGAGATTAGCGTTAATGCCGGGATCGGGAGTTTCATAATACCATTTGTCTCCAACTTTCCATTCAGGCTTTTGGACCTCTGCATTGGATATGGGTGTCCAGATTGTTAAAAGAGAAAAGACGCAAATTATGGCAAGTACTAACACGAAAGATCTTCTCAAGGTTTCACGTCCAAGATTCTATTTCAGTAATACGTATAAAATATGCGAATATATATATAAAAGTTGAGATTTGGAATCCCCGGGTTGATTTTAAGCCAAGTTAAGACGGCTAAATCCAAGAGAATTTCACAAAAACGATATTGTCACAGTCCCTTGGACGATAAGCCACAACTGAAAATAACAATATTTAAATACTCTAAATTCAATTTAATACCGCATTGGGGAGAGGGGATAAGCAACCATTAAAATCGGCACAATCCCTTTTCCCAAAGTGACTATTAGCGCCGAGGTGGGGCGCTATGACATAAATACCAATAAGCCTCAGGAGGGAGGTAATAGGAAATGAAGACCAAAACAACAGCCATAGCACTTTGTGCCATTATGTTTTCAGTGGCTTTTGCAGCACTATTTGTAACAAGTGTTGGGCCACCAGCAGAACCTGATGCTTTGGAAGCACATTATGGACCCATCAACAACGGATACCCATCCACACCAGTAGTTGGCAACATTAGCGGTGATGAGCTCCCTGAGATTATATTCAGCAGCGTCAATCCCCAAACACTGTCCAGCTCTGGCGGGAGCGGTAGACTCAACGTGATCCGCAAGCACGCAAATGACACTGTGGAGTTGGTATGGTCAAAAGATTTGGGAGGAGCACCATATGCACCTGCCATTGGAGATCTAAACAATGACGGTATCGCTGAGATAGTGGTGTTTGTTTGGGACGGAACAGGACGGGTTTACGCCATTGAACCCAACGGGAGCATACTTTGGGTTAGAATTGTCAACGCAAGGTACAGTTATGAATATTGGACAAACCATGCTCCTGCAATTGGGAAGGTGAACGACGATTCCTATCCCGATGTCGTTGTCGCTCTAAGCAGGTCAACTACTACCAACAATTTGAAGGTATTAAGCGGACTTGATGGTTCTCTCATCTGGGAAAAACCAGCTGGAGGTGATGATGGCGCTGGCTATAATAAAGTGTCTGTATTGGATCTCGATGACGATGCGAACAATGAGGTCATTTGTGCCTTTGGAGGCTCCAGAAGTGGAAGACTTTCTGTCTATCGTAACAATGGAACATTGTGGTGGACAGGAACCGGAACCGACTTCGCTGTTGCTGATTTGGAACTAGACGGATATCCTGAGATAATCACAGTACAGGGATTTAGATCTGCTAGTAATGGGGTATTTGTATACCGTTATAATGGAACTCTCAAATGGATGTACAACCTGAGTGTATTCAACTCAGGCCCAGCTGTCTCAGACCTTGATCTCGACGGCTACCCGGAGATTGCAGTTGGAACAAGAGAATCAGTTTCAGGGGGTTTAAATGGCCGGGTTCTTGCACTCAATGGCGATGGTTCTGTTCTTTGGAACAGTGGTTATCTCGGGGTTGGGGAGTGGGACAATCCGGATCTCACAAATACCGACCTAAATGGTGACGGATCGCCAGAGGTTACCGTTATCTCAGACGACATTGCTGCTTTGGTTCTGGATGGAATGACTGGTAATGTAACCTGGAACAGCAACATAGACATCGATGAAAACGAGCATTCACCAGTCATTGCAGATGTCGACCTAGATGACCATGCCGAAATTGTAGTGCCCAGCGGAAACGGTTACTCAGGTGGAGGCGCAGACTACAACAGAGAATTGTTGATTCTCGGAAACGACGACACATGGGTGGAGTGCAGACCTGTTTGGAATCAGATGGCCTACTACTTCACGAACGTGAGATCAGATCTTTCCATAACCAACGACTACCAGCCATGGAAGACCCACAATACCTGGAGAACACAGCTTCCCGAGTTCAACGATCCACCTGTAGCAAATGCCGGTCCAGATCAAACTGTGTACGAGGGGGACACAGTTCAATTCAACGGCACAGGATCTTATGATCCCGATCCAAAGGTGGATATGGTGTTCGTGGTTGATACATCACCCAGCATGCCTGACGAGTGGAACATATTATCGAGAACGCTTCCGGCAATCGAGCAATCTTTGGAGGATGAGGGATTTGACCTTAGGTTCAGAGTTTATGGCCTGGACCACGGCAACACCTACAACTCTTCCATTATGGATGGCTGGATGGATTACGGTATCCGGATTCAACCTAATGGTAGTACCAGACTAACTGACTGCCTGAGAAATCCCCTGATCAGCAATCCACATGGACATAATGTTAACACAGCCAATCCTTCTCCATGTCTTTTGATTCCCAACCAGACTTGCGACAGTCATTCCACACATGTATCTGAAGGCTGGGCACAGGGCGCCGCATATGTAGCTGTTCATCATTACTGGCGTGCCGGTGCTCTTAGGATAGTATCGCCCATAGGTGATTCGGCCCCATGGCATCAACACAGAGATGGTGTGTCGGGCTCTGGACCTTCAAGTGATCCCTATGTCTGGCCACAGGATTGGGATACAATCAACGGAACTGCCATAATTGCCAATGAGAACAAAGTGCTCATGTTCCCAATGTACGACGAGGCCTGCGATCCTGACGGACCCAATGGTTCTGCAACAGGCCCGATTCAGGATCTGTTCATATCTCTTGGTGCACAGACCAATGGAACAGCGTACGAAATAGACGACGAAGAGAGCTTCATAGATGACGTAACTCAACTTATCAAGGACTCGATTCTCACCTATACTTGGGACTTTGACGCCAATGTGGATTCCGATTCTGATGGGAACCCAACCAATGATGTTGACGCAACAGGTCCAATGCCAACCCATGTCTATGGTGACGACGGCGACGGCACAGATGGTAACTACACCGTGACATTGACAGTAATGGATTTCAGCGGTCTAACAGACACAGACACCTGCGTAATAACGGTTCTAAATGTCGATCCAGATGTAAGCATTGAGTCAGCGACTATGGACGTGGAAATCAAACTAAGAGTCGCAGGCTCCAAGTGGAGCAATGTGGGCCTGACATTGTACGAAGGCAACAGTTCAGTAGGCTATCTCGAGGTTGAAAGATGGCCTGGCAATCCAGACAACAATCCCACTTACGTAAATCCAGCGCTTCCAACCACACTCGATATGACTAAGACCTACAGGGCGGTGGTGACATATGATCCATATCCGGACAGCGGTGACGAGATAAATGGAGACCAGGGCAATAACGGCAAAGATAAAAAGGACAACGCAGGAAACCCGGTTTGGGTGATAATAAAGTTCCCCAACGGCTCCGAGGAAAAAGTGCATCACACGTTCAATACACAGCAGTCCATGATCAGAGACAGTGACCACTGGAACCATGTAGAGCCCTGGGAAGTGGATATCAGTGCACTTCTTATCGGCCATCCATTTGAAGTAACCAGTGATGTCTCAGACCCAGGCAGTGATGATGAAACTATCACCTACACATATGGAACACAGACAGTATCAAAGAAATACTACAACAATGCTCCAACCAACACACCGGATCCGTATCCAAGCCCAGAAGTGAATCCTGTGGTTTTATCTGACACCACGACCCTTATCTACGAAGGCTCAGGAACTTTAACACTGACAGTAAAGGACGATGATAACTTTCGACTGTCAACGGCGGGATCTTCGGATTCCATCACCATTGGATGATAGAGCTTCCTCAAAAACCTTCTTCCTTTTTTTTATTTTTAATTACTATTTCTAATGTATGCATTTTAACAACCATAAACCTTTTACCTTCCAATGTCATTTTATAGAGCAATAGGGCACCAATCACCCTTGAAAAATAAATCAGGATAAAGGAGGGGGTAAGAATGCAACAATATTCTGCTCTGGATCCACATACTTCATCCTCGTCAAGTGGTAATTTAAAATTACCAATTATTATTGGGATTATTATAGCTGCCATTGTTATTATCGCTATTGTTTCGATAATTTTTCTTGGGGATGACGGGTCTAAGTCCTCTAATGAGGATGAAGTCATCATCAAAGGTATAACGATAAATTCCCAAGAAACCCCAGATGGATTGAAATTGACGGCTTTTATAAGTGCTGATAAGCCTTCCAAGATTTCTGGCCAGGCAAAAATAACAATAACACAAAGCGGTTCAACTGTTTATACGAACAATAACTGGGATATAGAAGATAACACTGCAACTATAACGATACCTTACAATCAATTCGTGGTAGATAACGGTGATTATAACATCAATGTAGAATTCAAAGGAGCCTCAGATGAGATAACACATAGCATCGATTTCGTTTTAAAGAATGTGTCCATAACCATTTCTGACAATATTATCGTTGATGAACAACCACAATTCAATCTCAAAATCGAGGTAAGTGGGGCGAACAGTGCACTGCCAGGAGATTCCGAAATAAGAATAGCAAGCATAGAGCATGAGGATGGGATTCACTCGATCACATCTGGAATCGGAACATGGATTCCAGTGGAAGGAAATCCCGAGTATGAACAAATAATAAATTATGATGTAAGTGGCAATTATACTATAACTATTGATATAAAAAATAATGAGGTCAAGGATTCTTCATCTTATGCAAGTTATAGTGCCGATGATAAGAAGCTCATCAATGCTGCTCCTGATTCAAAATTTACGTGGGAAGATGAGGATGGAGATAATACTGTATCTACGGGGGAGGAAGTGGATTTCGATGGAGGGATTTCTATTGATGATGGTGATTTAGTTTACCATTGGACTATTACGTACAGTACCGAACCAGATGAGCCAGGAGCAATTGTACACACTGACGAAGACGAGCAAATGACTTATACATTTTCAAATATAGGTTATTATGGTATTTCTCTTACAGTTAAAGATGCACACGATGAAGTAGATACACACTCGATAATTATCGAGGTCCAAATTTGAAATGGTAAAACGGTATTGACTACGTTACTTTTAGACCATATTACCCCCAGTTCTCCATTCTTATTTCCTTTGGCTTGCGCTCTTATATCAAGAGAGATTATTATTGAATATTCGAATAATCTATAAGATATCCCAACCATAAACTTTTTACCTTCCTCTGATATAACCAAATCCCCTAATAGGCTGGGCATATAAATGATAGAAATCGACGAAGAACTCTGTAAAGGGTGCGGTATCTGTACAGATTTCTGCCCCATGAAGGTGCTGGAGACCTCTGATAAGATCAACAAAAAGGGCTACTATCCCCCAAAAGCCGTAAAAGAGGATGAATGTCTGGGCTGCAGGCTCTGCGAGCTTCTATGCCCCGAATTTGCCATATTCATCATAAACGAGTAGGGCGAAAATTATGGATTATTACGAAAATTACCTTAAAAAGTTCGAAGGAAAGACTTTTTTCATACTTGGAGATGAGGCTGTTGCCTACGGAGCCTTGTTTGCCCGATGTAATTTTTTTGGGGGTTATCCTATCACCCCCGCCTCTGAGGTTGCCGAGTTAATTGCAAGGTTGCTTCCCAATGTAAATGGTTATTATGTCCAGTTTGAGGACGAGATCGCGAGTATCGGTGCCGTGATAGGTGCGGCATGGGCAGGGGGAAAGGCCATGACAGCCACATCAGGCCCTGGCTTCTCTCTGATGCAGGAGAATATCGGCTACGCTGTAATGACTGAAACCCCATGTGTTATCGTGGATGTGCAGCGCTCAGGACCCTCCACAGGCCAGGCCACGAAGCCTGCTCAGGGGGATGTGATGCAGGCCCGATGGGGAACCCACGGGGATCATGAGATTATAGCCCTCGCACCGTCCTCGGTTCAGGAATGCTTTGATTTGATGATAGATTGCTTCAATCTCTCTGAGATTTACCGCACTCCCGTGATACTTCTTACCGACGGTGAAATCGGCCATCTTAGGGAAAAGATGGTAATGCCCAAACTAAAGGATGTTAAAATTGTTAAAAGACCAAAGGCCAAGGATAATAAATCGGTTTTTGGTGGACAACTCATCCCGCCCATGATGGAGTTCGGACGGGGAGGTTTCATTCATGTCACAGGCTCAACCCACAAGACAAGCGGTATGAGGGACGTGGAGTCTCAGGAGGTTCACGAGGAGCTAATAACTAGGATTTATAAAAAGATAGAGACAAACAGGGAGAAGATAGTCAGGATAGAGAAAAAACACATGAAGAATGCAAAAGTGGCCGTGGTTTCATATGGTGCATCTGCAAGGCCCAGCCTGGGAGCAGTGGAAAGGGCCCGAAGGAACAAGAAGAAGGTGGGCTTCTTCAGGTTCATTACAATTTGGCCCTTTGCAAGGAAGCAGATCACAGAATTGGGAAAACAGGTGGACACAATTTTAGTCCCAGAGATGAACCTTGGCCAGATCTCCCGAGAGATTGAGAGGTTCGTGGACTGTGAGGTAATCTCAGTTCCAAAAATCGGGGGCATTGTCCATTCCATAGACGAAATATATGCAAAAATCAAAGAGGTGGTCTAACGGATAAGCACAAGCACAGGCTCATGAAGTATCTAAGGGAGGAGATCTTTCCCACAAAATTCTGCTCGGGCTGCGGTTGCGGAACAGTCCTCAACTGCTATGCCCATGCAATAGATGAGCTTGGCTTGAACCCAGAGAACATAGTTTCAGTAACTGGTATCGGATGCTCTTCCTGGATTCCCTCACCATACCTCAAATGCGATACACTGCACACAACCCATGGAAGACCCCTTGCCTTTGCAACTGGTGTGAAAATAATGAAGCCAGACATGGATGTCGTGGTTATCGCAGGAGATGGAGACATTGCAGGCATTGGCGGCAATCATCTCATACATTCTGCCCGAAGAAATCTCGATATCTCTGTCTTTCTTGTTAACAATTATATCTATGGCATGACTGGAGGCCAGGTTTCTCCAACAACCCCAATGGGACATCCCACCACAACCACACCCTACAAGAACATCGAGCACCCCATGAAAATTGCGGAGCTTGTTGCTGCAGCAGGAGCAAGCTATGTTGCCAGGTGGACGACATATAATGTCTTCCCCTTGATGGAATCCATGCAGAACGCATTTAAAAAGAAAGGATTTTCCTTTATTGAGATACTCTCCCCCTGCCCTGTGGCACATGGAAGAAAAATCGGAATGAGGGAGGGGCAGGATTACCTGAACATGTTCAAGGAGAAGGCTATAAAGATTGAAAAGGTAAAAAACCTAAGTGAAAAGGAGCTTGAGGATAGGATTGTGATCGGAAAATTCGTGGACAGAGAAAGGACAGAATTCACAGAGAGCCTCAGAAAACTGAATCAGGAGAGGATAGGAAAATGAACATTCGTTTCTCGGGATTCGGTGGGCAGGGAATAGTGCTTTCGGGATTCATATTGGGCAATGCTGCCATAAAGGATGGCAACAATGCCATTCAGACCCAGTCCTATGGAAGCGAATCCCGGGGTGGTGCCTGCAGAAGCGATGTCATAATCTCTGACAAGAACATAAACGAACTGTCCCCACCTGCAATCGATGTTCTCGTGTCCATGTCACATTCTGCATTTGAAAAATATATTCCAATGTTAAAGAAGGGAGGGACCTTGATCATCGACTCTGACTTGGTTTTTCCCGAGGATGTGAAAAAGTTCAAATTCTACGGCATTCCAGCAACAGATATTGCATACAAGAAATTCGGTAGAAAGATCATCGGCAACATGGTCATGATTGGCTATGTGACAGCCATCACAAAAATCGTTACAAAAAAGGGTGTAAAGGAATCTATAAAAAATAATGTTCCCAAAGGGACAGAGAACCTCAATATCAAGGCCTTTGAAGAAGGATATAAATTGGGCTTGAAGGAGGGTAGAAAATGAGAAAGGAAATTCGAATCGCCGGTTTTGGAGGACAGGGAATAGTGCTTGCAGGAAGAATTCTTGGTGAGGCCGCTATCAACTCGGGTCATAAAGCAGTACAGACACAATCCTATGGTCCTGAGTCAAGGGGAGGTGCGGCCCGTTCCGAAGTTGTTATCTCAGATTCCGAAATCGATTATCCAAGGGTCGTTGATGCCGATATTCTTGTTGCTCTATCACAACCTGGCTATGACAAATATCATGATGATATAAAGAAAAGTACCGCGATAATTGTGGATGCTGATTTAGTTGAAGGAGCTGTGAAGAATGCCAAACTTGTTCCATTCACCAAGACAGCAGATTCCCTTGGTCGCAAGATCGTGGCCAATATCGTGATGCTCGGTTACCTCACACCAGTTATCGATATGATCCCAAAAAAGAAGATGGTTGAGACCATAAAAAACAACATTCCCAAGGGAACAGAGAAGATCAATATGAAGGCCTTTGAGAAGGGTTACGCTCTTGGCAAGAAGGGGAAGGGGTGATAAAGTGAAGGCAAAGGAGATATCAGCTGAGGAATACAACAAGGT
This sequence comes from Thermoplasmata archaeon, assembly GCA_020348445.1. Lineage (GTDB taxonomy): Archaea > Thermoplasmatota > Thermoplasmata. The sequence continues at coordinate 626,091 of CP070751.1, read as the reverse complement.
CACAAAGGCACTTGGAAAACAGAAGCAGTTCATACAAGGCGACACTGCTGTTGCTTACGGTGCCGTGCTTGCTGGCTGCAGATTTTTTGCAGGATACCCCATCACACCTGCAACAGAGACAGCAGAGATATTTGCCCGAATCATGCCCAAGATAGGCGGCGCCTGTATCCAGATGGAGGATGAGATCGCAAGTATCGGGGCCGTGATAGGTGCAGCTTGGGCGGGAGCCAAGGCCATGACCACCACATCTGGACCCGGATTTTCCCTGATGCAGGAGAATATTGGATATGCTTGCATGACAGAGACTCCATGTGTGATCGTTAACGTCCAGCGCTCGGGGCCTTCCACAGGCCAGCCCACAGAGGCTGCCCAGGGCGATGTAATGCAAGCCCGCTGGGGAACCCACGGGGATCATGAGATAATTGCTCTTTCACCCAACTCTCCACAGGAAAGTCTAGATTTGATGATAACTGCTTTCAACCTTGCAGAAAAATATCGCAATCCAGTGATCATTTTAACTGATGGTGATGTGGGGCACATGAGGGAGGAGGTTGTGATTCCCAAAAGAAAGGATTTGAGATTGACTGAAAGGAAGACACCCTCAAAAGACAAGGAGAAATACAAACCCTTTAAAGCAGGAAAGGATAAAATCCCTGAGATGGCGAATTTTGGAACAGGTTATCATACATACGTGACAGGCCTAACCCACAAGGAGAACGGCCTCCCTTCAACCGACGACAAAAACATACACCATGCCCTAATCAAAAGACTGTCCGAGAAAATCGCTGATGACAGAGATAAAATCGTGATGGTGGAAAAGAGATACCAGAAGGGAAGCAAGGTTAGCCTGGTAAGTTATGGAATCTCTGCAAGAAGCTCGATGCGGGCAGTTAAAATGCTTAGGAAGGATGGAATAAAAACCGACTTTCTAAGGCTCATCACCATTTGGCCTTTTCCCATTAAAGAAATCCAAGCCATGGCAAAGAAGGTTGATTCTATATTTGTTCCTGAGATGAATCTCGGGCAGATAAATCATCCAATTGCTGAATTTTGTCGGGGAGAATGTGATGTCGTGTCCATTCCAAAGACTGGTGGTGAAATGCATTCTCCATCTGAGATTGTGGATTCAGTAAAAGGAGGTGTGTAGTTTGTTTAACAAGGCCAAGGTTATTAGGGAAAAATATCTTGAGGAGACCATGTATCCTTCAATCTTCTGCCAGGGATGCGGGATAGGTAATGTTCTGAACTATGCGCTCCGTGCAATTGATGAATCCAAAATAAACATCGATGACGTTGTTTTCAGCTCGGGAATCGGGTGCTCTTCAAGAATGCCTGGCTACATAGATGCAGACGGATTGCACACAACCCATGGAAGAGCCATTGCATTTGCAACAGGTGTAAAAGTTGCCCGTCCTGATTTGCATGTGATAGTATTTACAGGTGATGGGGATTTGGCTGGAATAGGGGGGAACCATTTTATTCACGCTGCAAGAAGGAATGTTGACATGACAGTTATCGTGATCAACAACTGGAATTATGGCATGACTGGAGGTCAGGTTTCGCCCACAACTCCTTTGGGAGATTTCACGACCACGACGCCCTACAGAAACATAGAAGAGCCTTTTGATCTATCCGAGCTTGCCATAATCTCTGGTGCACCATATGTTGCACGGTGGCCCATGGGTTATCCTTATGAGACAGTTGGATCCATTAAAAAAGGATTGAAGAAGAAAGGATTTGCATTTATTGAAACACTGGTACCCTGCCCAACTGGTTACGGCAGGAAGAACAAGCAGAGGATCGCAAAGGAAGCCTGGGACTGGTACAAGGCAAATACCATCGTAAACAGCAAGTGGAAGCTTCTGTCTGATAAGCAGAAAGGTGAGAACAAGAAGATTTTGATTGGGGAATTGCAGGACATCGAGAGGAAGGAATATACTACTGAATGGGCGAAGCTTGTTAAGAGCTTTGAGGGGAAGTGAGTTATTCCCTCAGAAGTGTGGATTTACCATCCATTCTGGCATCTCTTAAAAGAAATTATATAACCAAAAAATAAATTAAAACCAAACACATTCAAGGGTCATTGGAGGGTCGGTATGAAAAACAGGTTAATCTCGATGGGAATAGTGTGTATGTTGGTCATCTCGGGATTTTTGGGATTTGTCACATTTGAGACTGAGAATGTGAGTGGCGGTAACACTCTGTATGTGGGTCCTGGATTGATTTATGATACTATACAGAGTGCAGTGGATGCCGCAATCCCTGGGGATACTATCATCGTGGCGAATGGAACATATGTTGAATCTGTAAATATAAGCACACCAGATATCTCTCTCATTGGCAATAGTAGTTCAGACTGTAAGATTATATATCATTATGAAGGAACATGGAGCATTAAATCAGCCGGGATTAATGTTACGGCAAGCGGTGTGAACATCACTGGGTTCAATATTTCCGTTTCTGGAAATTTTACGTATGGAATAAATCTTAAAAGTAGCTCAGCGCATAATTCTACCATTACTAGCAATTATATTACCACTACAGGAGATAGTAGCTATGGGATTGCAGTTCAATCCTCAAACAACTGTATAACTGGCAACACAATAATTACTAACAATCTATACGGATTTAGTATTCGTTTATACGCCTTCACGAATAATAATATGGTAACAGGCAATACGATAAAGACCTTCGGGCAGTGGGGGTATGGTATTTGGATGTCTGTCTCATTTAATAATAATGTTACAGACAATAAAATAGATGCTTTTGGTCAACAAGCAAGTGGTATTTTTCTAGATGAATCTTGTAATAACAATCTAACAGAAAATAAGATAAATACCTCAGGTTTGAATGGGCATGGCATTGAAATTGGATCAATATCGAATGATAACAATCTAATAGGTAATACGATAAGTACTTATAATCAGTCCGGGCATGGTATTTATCTATATGACTCTGTAAATAATAGTCTATCAGGGAACCTCATAACTACTCAAAACCAATCGGCAATTGGCATTTATCTGTATTATTCCTCAAATGACAATAATATAAAAAACAACTTTATCAATACCTCTGGAGAAGACAGTTACGGCATTTATTTATTTCCTTATTCGAATGATAATACTATAATAGGAAACATTATAAATACATCTGGACAGGATGGGTATGGCTTTTACCTAAATGACTCTTCGAATAACAATATTCTAAAAAGCAATACAATAAATACCTCTGGATATGCTGGGTCCGGCATTTATCTTGTTACATCTTCGAATAATACTTTGACAGAAAATATTATAGATACTGCTGAGGAGTATGGGCACGGCATTAGTATAAAACTCTCTTCAAATAATAACAATCTAATAGCCAACACAATAAATACATCTCGGCTGTATGGTTTTGGTATTAGGCTATCTTATTCTTCGAATAACACTCTAACAGGCAACACAATAAATACATCTGGGCAGAATGGAGACGGCATTTATCTATCTTCATCTACGAAAAACATTCTATCAGACAACACAATAAATACATCTGGGCAGTATGGGTACGGTATTGATTTATCTGATTATTCGAATAACAACAATCTAACAGGTAACACAATAAACACTTCTGGGGAGTATGGTCGTGGCATTGGGATATCTTCATCTTCGAGTAACAATCTAACAAGCAACACAATATTTACTACTAATTCGTCCGGATACGGCATTAGGATAACGTCATATTCGAATTATAACAATCTAACAGGCAACACCATTAAAGCCATCGGCACTGATGCACGCGGCATCTATATCTTCGACAATTCTAACAACAACAGCATCATCTTAAACGATATCTTTAATTGCCACGATTACGCTGTTTTTATTACATCCTCTTACTACAACAATATCTATCATAACAACATAGCCTATAATAGGGGAAGCACGGATGTTTATAACCCCTTGAATGTTCAGGCATACGATGACGGTGACTATAACTATTGGTATTATGAAACCAAAGGCAATTGGTGGGCAGATTGGACGACACCAGATGATAATCCACCTTATGGAATTGTTGATGTTTCTTATTTCATAAATGGCCCGGCAGGGGCAGAGGATTGTTATCCACTTGTGAATCCCGTGGATATAAGACCACCAGAGATTACCAATGTACTTGTAGATGGATTGCCTTCTGTTACTGTAATAGAGGGGACAACTGTTACACTGACCGCAACCATCGATGATTCCTCAACCGGTGGCGCGAATATTACTGGTGCGAATTATACTATCGGTTCTCAGAACTGGCCAGGGACCGATTTGGATCCCTCTGATGGTGCACTTGATACACCAACCGAATCTGTCAATATTTCTATTAGCACCGCGGGATGGGGAGATGGTAGCTACGATATCTATGTCTATGCCAGGGATGAGAATTATAATTTCAACCTCACATCAGATGCCTTTGCAACAATAATAATAGATACCACATTACCCGCTTCAAGTGTTGATCTGATCTCACCATACTGGAACAATACTGGGCAAGTTACTATTTCCGCCACCGCTTCAGACATAGGAAGCAGTGTAGAAAGTGTTGAGTTGTTGTATCGATACAGTCCTGTAAACCAATCCTGGAGTGAATGGGAGACAGCTGGAACAGATACTACAAGCCCTTGGGAATGGATATTCGATTTCCCCGAGAGTGAAAGATATTATGAACTCAAATCAATTGCTACAGATTCCGCAGGTAATGTTGAAACAGATACAGGAACAGATGCAATATGCGGATATGATACACAGATACCCTATTCAGAGATTAGCAGAATCATTCCTTACTGGCAGACCACATCACCAATTATAATAAGTGCTGCCGTTAAGGAGCTGGACAGTAAAATGGTAAGTGTGGAATTGTTCTACAGATACAGCAATAATAACTTGACTTGGAGTACCGATGTCACCTTTGGAGTGGATACACAGACTCCCTGGGAGTGGATCTTCGACTTTCCGCACGCTGAGGCTTACTATGAGCTCTACACCATCGCAATCGATAAGGCCACTAACGAAGAAACAGCCACAACTGCTAAGGCAATTTGCGGTTACGATGTAACTCCACCACGTGCAAATGCAGGATTTGATCAACAAGTTCCGCCAGAGACAACCGTGACTTTTGATGGAAGCGGCACAACTGATAATTTCCAGCATTTAAAATACACATGGACTTTTACAGATGGAGATCTGATAACACTTGAAGGTGTGAATTCAACATACAGATTCATTGCCCCGGGTGATTATTTAGTTACTTTAAACGTCACAGATGAAGCAGGGAACAAAGATTCAGACACAATGTGGGTGAATGTCAGCTCAGCTGTGACAACTGGTTCAATATCTGGGACAGTAAAAGATGAGGATGGCGAACCAATCTCGGGTGCGACGGTGACATTGGTTGGGATAACTTATTCTGCTACAACTGACGAAAATGGAGATTTCACGATATCAAACATACCTGCGGGAACCTATGATCTTAAGGCGGAGAAGACTGGTTATCAAGACAAGACTATTATAGGTTTGCCTGTAACCGCAGGGCAGCATAATACTCTTACCACAGACTCTTTGATTATGATAAAAATTGCAGAGGAGGAGGAAGATGAGGGGGAGGAGGAGAATTACATGTGGCTGATCTTGATTATTGTTATCATAATAATTATTGTCGTGGTAATGTTTTTACTTAAACCCTGGAAGAAGGAGCCTGTGATACCGGAAGAGGTTGAGCCTGTAACCGAAGAGGGACCACCAACTTCACCGCCTGAGAATCTTGAAGAAGATCAGATTGTGTCTGATGAGGAAACACAGACAATACCTGAGGATTTTGAAGGAGACCAAATTATATCTGAAGAGGGACCACAAACACTGCCACCTGAGGATCAATCAGAGGAGTTGTAGAATATTGAGAGGAAAGAATCCGCTGAAGAGTGGGCGAATCTGATAAAAAGTTAAAAGGGAATGTTGGTAATCCATAACTATTTCAGCTTTCTAAGTTTTTTAATATATCCTTTTTTCCAGTCGGCAAACTTCTTGAGATTCAAATCAATATATCTCAGATTCTTCTTATCAAAACTCTGTATTACAAAAATAAGTTCATTTACATAATTTCCAAGGTCGTACTTAACAAGCATTTCATTGTATTTGTTCAAATCAATGCCACCGTGTATCAGGATAGTTAAAATATCTATACTATCCTTCTGACCCTTAACACTATTTCTTCGCTCTATTTCAGCTGCTTGCTTGAGAATAAGCAATGCTTCAAGAGCAACCGTTCTTATACCTTGAACTTTTACAGAGAGTTCTTTCAAGTCCTCAATTGGAATGGCCAATTTTGAATAATATGGTAGATAAATATCAATATCAAATTCATCAAATTTTACCTCATATTTTTTCAATCTATTATTTTTTGTTAAAGGATATCTTTCCTGTATTTCGGAGAGGATTTCGTAATCAACGACAATATCGATGTCCTTGGACTTGTGTTTTTTAGTCCATATGAATATCGCCCAACCGCCTATGAGGATGAATTCAAATTCATTGGTTAGTTCTTGGAGTTTTTTCCAGCTTGCCTTTGTCAACAGCTCATTCCAAAACTCTGTCATAATATCCTTTCCTTCAATTTTATTATGAACTCCTTTGCATACCACTCCGGGAGGTTCCAAAGATCCACGAAAATTTGATAATCTGGAACAATATTATTTTTGGAAACCTGAACTAGATGCTTATCTGCTTCCAGTACGAAGAGATTGGGTACCTTCTCGCTTTCCGGAAATCTAGCCGTTATTGAATCGAGACCTTTGCCATATGTATAAACATAGACCTCGCTGTAATCAGCGGGTACATCCTTATAACGGAATTTGTATCCGGTATAGGCGGTAAATAATATCTTGGGCGGCATGTTTTTTTCTAATTGATCTACGGGCATCTCGACCCTGGTTTTATAAAGAAGGTGATTTTGAAGATTTTTTATGCTCGCCCAGAAAAGCAACAACTTTTCTTTGTCAACAACCCTAAGTTTTCTTAAGCTGACCTGGATAGCACCCATACTCCTCAGAGGTTGTATGGCATTATTCACGGTGCTTAAGGATATTCTCAGGGTTTTGGATAATTCAAGCTGCGTGGTCTCGGGATTCAATAGCAACTGCCTGTATATGAGCTCCTTTTTCTTCATGTTTCTATATATTAGGTATAATATTTATAAATCTTTCGATGAACTTGAAACATTTATATATAAGAAATAGCCATATTCGAAACCTTAAAAAGTAATCTGTATAACCTCTGTTTGTAACTTTTGATAAACTATAAAAAAGAGTACTATGAGGAATGGGCGAAGCTTGTTAAGAGCTTTGAGGGGAAGTGGCTTTTTCCCTAAGAAATATTGATTTACCTCCATTTATAGTATGTTTTAAAAGAAATTATATAACCAAAAACTAAATAATAACCCAATACATTCAAGGGTTCAAGGGGGGCCGTTATGAAAAACAGGTTAATTTCGATAGGAATAGTGTGCTTGTTGGTGATTTCGGGATTTTTGGGATTTGTCACATTTGAGACATATGTTGTGAACGCGGGAAATACATTGTATGTGGGTTCGGGAGTTGGGAACGATTCCGCCACAATACAAGGAGCAATTGATATTGCCAATGATGGTGATACTGTATTTGTTTATAGCGGGACATATATAGAAAATATTATCGTTGACATAACAATAAATTTAACGGGTGAGAATAGGGACACCACCATTATTGATGGTAGCGAATCAGATGTCGTCCATGTAACTGCAGATTGGGTTAATATCACAGGATTCAATATTACTAATGGCGACAGTGGTATTCTTCTCGATTTATCGTCAAATAACAACATAACACATAACAATATAACGAAAAATAAGTATGGCCTCGAAGCATCTGTGTCATCAGACAATTACATATTAGACAATAATTTTATAGACAATAGAGGGATTGCTATGTATATTCGAACGTCATCGACCAATAACTATATCGCAAACAATGTGCTTTCATCGAATTTCGGGAGTGGCATTTTTCTTTCCTCTTCATCAAACTTCAACATAACAAACAATATCTTTATCAATTGTGGGGTATCTTTATGGGGAAATTTATTAAGCCATTATACCTCACACAATATATCCACAGACAACCTTGTAAACGAGAAGCCTTTATTCTATTACAAGAATGACTATAGTCTAGTAATCGATGGGGCACCAATCGGGCAACTAATTATCGCAAATTGTATGGACTTCGAGGTAAAAAATTTAGAGATAAAAGATACTGATAAGGGAATAACTGTGGCGTTCTGTAAAAATGTCCTTATAACAGGAAACAACGTGTCATCAAACAATAATGAAGGTATATTTCTCGATTCATCAACCAATTGTGAAATAGTTGGGAACAATGCCACTTCCAATTACGATGGAATCTATCTCCATGATTCATCAGTCAATAATGTAACGGGGAACAATATGTCACTAAACATGAATCGCGGACTTCAACTTTACCAGTCGTCAAACAACAATGTGACTGGTAACAATTACTCATCGAATGACATGTTTGGCATTAGCATGTATTCATCTATAAATAATAATATAACAGACAATAATTTCATCAATAATGGGATTTACATTTGGGGAGGCTCACTTTCCTACTTCAATTCTCATAATATCCCCACTAACAACATAGTGAATGGAAAACCTCTATATTACTATAAAAATTGCAGCGGAGTTAATATCGATGGAATTCCTATTGGGCAACTAATTATTGCTAATTGCACAGATTTTGAAATAAGAAACCTGCAAGTAACTAACACTGATATTGGTATAGATGTTGTATTTTCACAAAACATATCAATAATAGGCAACGATATATTATCAAATAATTGGTTTGGTATCCGTCATAAAGATTCAACATACATCAATAACACTGCCAACAATATATCAAACAATTACATTGGCTTTTATCTATACTCATCATCAAACATTAATATTACAGGTAACAATATAACATCAAACCTTATAAGGGGCTTTTGGTTTGACTCATCATCAAGCAATAATATATCGGGAAATAATATATCAGACAATGGGGAAGGCTTTCGTTTTTCATCATCATCAAATAAAAATACCATTACAAATAACAATATTTATTCTAACAGTAATTATGGTATCTATTTTTCTTCATGTTCAAACAATAGTATTTATCACAATAACATCATTGATAATTCAATTCAAGCTTATGATAATGGGAACGATAACTTTTGGAACGATACTTACCCATCTGGAGGCAATTATTGGTCTCACTATAGTCCCACATGCCTAGATTTATACAATGGATCAACTACACCTCAGACAACTGGCTCACCTGATGGCATATGCGATGTTCAGTTTGATATCGATGGGGACAGTATTGATTATTATCCATTGAGGTATCCTTGGGGTACGACGCCCCCTATAGACACCACCCCACCAGAGATATCCAATGTACTTGTTGATGGTCTACCTTCCGTTTCGGTGACATCAGGCACAATTGTCACACTAACTGCCACAATCGATGATTTAACAACTGGAAGCTCTATTATTGCAGGTGCGAACTACACAATCGGTTCTCAAAACTGGCCAGGAACAAATATGAATCCTATAGATGGAACCTTCAACTCAAAAACCGAAGATGTGACCTTCGATGTGAGCACAACAGGATGGAGTGTGGGGTCCCACGACCTGTATGTATACGGCTGGGACGAACAATACAACTATAATACTACATCCACAGCATTCGCCACTATCACGATCAGTGCACCTGCCGATTCTGATCCACCAGAAATATCTAATGTGTCTGTTAATGGCACAGACTCAATCACAATAAGACCTGGTATAATGGTCACATTGATGGCCTCAATCGAAGACTCGGCAACTGGTGGTTCGAATATTACAGGTGCCAACTACACTATCGGCTCCCAGAACTGGCCTGGGACCAATATAAATCCCGAGGATGGTTCGTTCGATTCGCCATCCGAAGTTGTCACAGTTTCAATTAATACTGTGGGATGGGGGGACGATAGTTACGATCTCTATGTCTATGCCTGGGATGAGAATAATAATTACAATATTGACCCAGGGACATATGCAACAATAATCATAGATTCAACATTACCCACTTCAAGTGTCGATACTATTTCACCAGACTGGAGTAATGAAGGACCAATTGCTATCACAGCCACTGCCTCCGATATTGGAAGTACCGTATCAAGTGTTAAGTTGTTGTATCGATTTAGTTCCGATGGCTATATTTGGAGTTTATGGGATACAGTTGGAATAGATACTACAGATCCATGGCAGTGGAGCTTCGATTTTCCAGATGGTGACGGTTACTATGAATTCAAATCGCAAGCAACAGATGAGGCAACCAATGTTGAGACCGACATAGGGAAAGATGCCTTCTGTGGATATGATTCTGTCCAACCAACTGCAAATGCAGGAGCTGATCAGGAAGTGGCACAAGGCACAACTGTGACCTTCAATAGCACCGGCACCACAGATAATTTCCAGCATTTAAAATATAATTGGACGTTTATAGATGGAACAGTAATAATGCTCTACGAAGTCAATCCAACACACAGATTCGACTCATCAGGCGAATTCCTGGTAACACTCAACATAACAGATGCGGCAGGAAACTGGAACGTTGACACAATGTGGGTGAATGTCAGTGCAGCAGTGACAACTGGCTCGATCTCGGGCACAGTTACAGATGAGGATGGCGAGCCGATCTCGGGTGTCAAAGTCAAATTAGTTGATACGACTTTTTCTGCTACGACCAATGAAAACGGGGATTTCACTTTAACAGATATGCCGGCCGGAACTTACGATCTCTCATTGGAAAAGACAGGTTATCAGGACAAGACTATAACAGGTTTGACTGTGACCGCAGGAGATGATACAAAACTTACAACAGACTCTTTGACCATGATAAAAATAGCTGAGGAGGATGAAGAGGATGGGGAAGAGGAGAATTACCTATGGGTGATATTTATTGTCGTTATCATATTGGTTATTGTCGTGTTGTTGTTCCTGCTCAAACCATGGAAGAAGGAGCCTGTGAGACCAGAGGAGGCTGAGCCTGTAACTGAAGAGGAGACCATAATTGATGAACCCATGGAGGTTGAGGGAACAGAAGAAGTTGATGAAAATATGTAAATTATGGTTGAAAAGGATATAAAGGAAAAAGTTAAAAAAAAAGTCCTCGAAAAGCCTTTCAGCATATATGGATTAGATAAGGTTAAATATCGATAAGTCGTTATTTCGACGATAAGGAGAGGGTGGTAAGATATGTTCTGTAAGAATTGTGGAGAACAAATTTCATCTGAAACAAAGTTTTGTAGAAAGTGCGGTAACCCGGTTGGAGCACAAATACAACAAGAGCCAATAATTGATGAGCCTTCTACAGATATTACTCCAGATGTATCCTCCAGTCTTGGGATAGAGGAGGAGAATGAGATAAATCCTCTGGATGCAAAGTGGGGACCAAGGGAAATTCTGGCTGGTTTTCTCGTAATATTGGGATTGTGCCTATGTGGTTTCTTCTGGATTGTAGGTTATTATTCGGGATTTTATGGCTTATTAATTGGACTTGGACTGGCTGTTGCATCACTTTTAATATGCTGGACTCTTGCAGGCCTTCTGTGGTGGAAGGATATTAAAAAGGAAATTGAAGAGGAGAAAATGGCGGAGTCGACAATCACTGAACCTGTATCATCTCCTTATGAGTCTGCTTCCGAACCGCTAGTAGAACAAGATTTCACATCATCGCAAACACAACCATCGTTCCCACCTGAACCTGTCACAGCCCAAGAGCCGCTTATTTCTGAATCTCCTCCAGTGGAGCCTGTTGTGTCAATAGCCGAGGAAGATAAACCACAATATGTTGAGAAATCGCCTCAGCAAGAATATCAGGATGAATCTCCACAACAGGATCAGCTAACTCCTCAAAAGGAATATCAACCACCCCAGCAACAGGTTCAACAGCCAATCCAACCACAGGTCCAACAACCACAACCGAAGGATCAACTATCTCCTCAAAAGGAATTTCAACCACCTCAGCAACAGGTTCAACAACCAATCCAACCACAGGCCCAACAACCACCACAACAGGATCAACTTACTCCTCAAAAGCAGTATCAACCACCTCAACAACAGGTTCAACAGCCAACCCAACCGCAGACCCAACAACCATATCAACAACAGTATCAACGGCCGCAACAACAGTACCAGCAACCACCAAAACAACAATACCAACAACCATATAAGCAAATTCCTCAACAACAGGCTCAGCAACAGTATCGGCAACCACCCCAACAGCAGTATCAACAACAAAAACAGCAATACTATTATCCTCCGCAGCAAACCTATTCTTGCCCCAGATGTAGGAGGCAATTAAGATTTATTAATGATTGCAAGAAATGGTATTGCGATAATTGTAGAACATATCTTTGAAGATTATAATCAATTCACAGTATGTATCGGATATGTCTAATAAAGCATAACGATTTTATATTTCTATTGACATTACCAGAGATGATGCCTGAAAATAAAACTGCAAAAGTAGAGCAATCTGAACCAGAGGAAGATACCGCAGGTGAACCAGAAAAAGAACCAAAACCCGATCAGAAGAAGACAGCTCCCAAAAAAAAGACAAAATCAAAAAAATCTGAGAAAAAATACTACACGCCAACCATAATCAATATAGTAATTCTGATCGTGATAATTTCCCTAATAACTTACGCACTCTACCAGACAGGCAATCCCTCCCAAGAAAAAACCCTTCTTCTCGCAACAACCACATCCACTGCAAATTCAGGTCTTCTCGACGAGATAATTCCAGATTTTGAAGAGAAATATGATTGCGCAGTAAAGGTCACGCCCGTTGGAACTGGTCAGGCCCTGGAGATGGGAAGAAGAGGTGATGTTTACATCTTGATGGTTCACGCACCACAAAGAGAACAGGAATTTGTAAATCAAGGTTACGGAACAGCAAGATACCTGGTCTGCTACAATTACTTTGTAATAATTGGGCCCTCAAATGATCCTGCAAATATAAAAAATGCACAGAATTCCTCGGAAGCAATGAGGATGATTTTCGAAAGTCAATCGAGTTATGCCTCAAGGGGCGATGATTCTGGGACCCATACCAAGGAAAAAGAGCTTTGGACTGAGGCGGGTTATGATTATGAATCAGAGATAGACATCCCCAACAATGAATGGTATAAATCGGTCTCCGCAGGCATGGGTACCACCCTGATTCAGGCTAACGAACTGAAGGCCTATACCTTAAGCGATGAAGGGACTTTCTGGGCTTTCGAGGGGAACCTGGATTTGGAGATAGTTCTTGGGGAGGATCCAGATCTTCTGAACCAGTACAGCGTTATTCCAATAAATCCCGATAAGCACTCTCACGTGAATTACGATCTGTCCTTAAAGTTCGTGGACTGGATAACCTCTCAAGAAATACAGGAAAAGATTGGTAACTTCGAAAAAAACGGGCATCAGCTGTTCATTCCCAATGCTGAGCCATAATTGATAATTAATGTAAGGCGGGGTTATTAATTTGGTATTCGATCTCGATCCTTTGGAATCTGAAAGACTGGTTAGAATCACATTGCTGACATTGTATATGGCAGCATGCAGCACCACGATTTCAAGTTTCATAGGAATTCCAATAGGAACGTATCTGGGTTTGAGAAAAACTAAATTCTCTTTGCTAATCAAGGTATTTACCCATACTCTATACGGCCTTCCTCCAGTCATTGCAGGTCTTGTTATGTTCATGTTGCTATCAAGAGCGGGGCCTCTAGGCGATCTTGGGATCCTTTTCACACCAACTGCCATGATTTTCGCGCAGGTTCTATTGATCACCCCACTTATAATTGGCCTCTCAGCATCGGCAATAAGTGCAATTCCCCAGGTTACAATCGATACAGCAAGAACCCTTGGAGCAAGGCGTATGAGCCTCTTAAAAACCCTTTTGGTGGAATCGAGAATCGGAATATACACCGCCGTGATGATAGGATTCGGGAGGGCGATTTCAGAGGTTGGTGCAGTTATCATTGTGGGAGGAAACATAAAATGGCACACCCAGGTTCTGACCACGGCCATTGTGTTGGAAACACAGAAAGGCAACTTCTATTTTGCTTTATTACTGGGCCTTATTCTTATCATCCTTGCCCTTGTCACATCAATAATATTAACGATACTTCAAAGCAGATTTGCAGTGGGAAAACCAAGAAAATTGATAATCAGGTTGAAAAACGGGGGCTAGGCTTTGGACTTTGAATTACAGGATGTCACAATGAAATTCCAAGATAAATGCGCCTTAAAGGATGTTACATTAAAAGGTAAAGAAGGGGAGATCATTGCATTTATTGGCCCCTCAGGCTCGGGCAAAACAACATTGCTTAGGATAATAAATATGCTGGATTCACCAACAAAGGGGATTGTAAAGATCCAAGGACAGAATCCAGGAAAATTGTCAAATGGAGAGAGATATTCCCTGAGAACAGATATGGCCATGGTATTTCAAAATCCCAGCCTGTTTCAGCGAACTGTGGAGGCAAATGTGGCCTATGCATTGAAAATTCGCAACACCCAACCAGAAACAATAGATGAAAAGGTTGCCTGGGCACTGAAACTGGTTGGATTGGAGAACCTCAAACACCAGTTCGCACCCACCTTGTCCGCAGGTGAGGCACAGCGTGTTTCCTTTGCAAGGGCCATAGTCTTTGAACCAAAATTATTGCTTTTGGATGAATTTACAGCAAATTTGGATCCTGCAAATGTGAAGTTATTAGAAGAGGCAGTGATAAGGTATCATCAAGAGACAAATGCAACCATAGCTTGCGCAACTCATAACTTGTTTCAGGCCAAAAGACTGGCTCATGAAGTGGTCTTTATCTTGGATGGGGAAATCGTGGAGAAGGCCAAAAAGGAGGATTTTTTTGAAAGTCCTCAAAATCAACTTACAAGATCATTTCTCTCTGGTGAGCTGATATGTTAAAGACAAGCCAAAGATCCCCATATACAGCGGTCATATCACCGCTTTCAATTGTTTTGAAAATACAAATCATATGTTAGAAATTTATTTTATAACATAATGCAATATAGGTTGCAATAATGGGATGGTACACTATAATCTTGATAAAGTATATATACGAAAACTTTATATGCATGGTCATGTATATAACATATAACAATCTGAAATAATTGACATAGGAGAGAGATTATGGGAGACTTTAATGCAATCAGGGGTAGAGCCCCTACTAAAACGGAGTTGATTCTGGAATATCTGGTGAAACACGCAGATGAGGTTCTCACCCCCAAAGAGGTTGCCAAAGACTTGGGTTTCAATTTACAAACAACTGTCACTGTTTTAAACAGACTGGCCCTGGAAGGGGCCATATCCAAAATCGGAAGGGGTCAGTTCTTATTCCGTGAAAGAGTGGAAAGGAAGTTACCAAAGGCTACCACAGAGTCAGAGAAAAAGGACGATTTGATTGCGGCTGTAAAAATCGATTCAAAAACGGCATCAACGATATACAAAGCAATCTACAGTATGGCGAGTGAAAGCACAGGGGATGTCATCGGCTCTTTGACAGGAGTGGGGCCTGATGATTTTGATGAGAAGGCACCTATCGAGTCCATACAAAATCTCGTGAGGGCCTTGATAGAGATCCTTGGAAAGGAAATAGCTGACGACATAGTGAGCATAGCACTTGACAGCGAGATCAAAGGTGAAGGGAAATTGGAGTTAAAGGAACTGCTTTAGAAAATGGAGGGATCATTATGGAAAAAGATAGAGAATATGGCTCAAAAAGAGTTAATACGGGAATACCTGGAATGGATGATTTGATTGAAGGCGGTTTTCCTAAAAACACCGTGAATCTGTTGTCTGGCCCAAGCGGGAGCGCAAAAAGTCTCTTTGGTATGCAGTTCATCTACAATGGTGCCAAGGATTATGATGATACTGGTTTGTACCTGACATTGGAGGAAAGCAAAGAGAACCTCAAGAGGGCCATGAGATGTTTTAACATGGATGTTGATAAATTTGAAAAGAAAGGAAAATTGATACTTGTGGATGTGGGAAAGATCCGTACCAAACTTCGTACGGAAAGCGATGTCAAAAAAGGTATCGTGGGATTTGGAAAATTACAAAATTTCCTAGAGAATTTCTTAAAATCAACGAAAGCCAAAAGACTGGTCCTTGATTCTATTACGGCAGCAGGTCTCTATTACAAGGAAAATGAAATTCTGAGGCAGGAACTTTTTGCCTTCACTTCATTTCTTCAGAACAAGGAAATCACGTGCCTTTTGGTAACTGAATCCCTGAACGAATCCGGTGATATAACCAGATACGGTGTGGAGCAGTTCATTGCCGATTCTTTTATCAATCTGGGTCTTGAAAGGATAAGTGGTGAGTTGAGACGGTCCATTACCATTCGCAAGATGAGATTCACCAGGCATAATACCAAGGTGCATCCACTTTTGGTCACCGAAACAGGTATAGTTATCGAACCTGAGGCTGAGGTGTTCTGATTTGGCAAATGGAGTAAAAAGCGGTGTTTTGGGTTTTGATTTGCTCGTAGGAGGCAGCATCCCCAGTGGTCACTCCGTTCTTATGCAAAGCCCCACTGCGCAAGAGAACAGCATATTCACCATTCAATTTGTCAAAAAAGGACTGGAAAATTACGAGCCAGTCCTCGTGGTATTATCAAAAATTTCCCCTAGCAAATTCAGGGAAAGTCTAATGGCTATGGGGGTGAATGTGAGTAAGTACGAGGAAAGCGGTTTTTTGAAAATCGTGGACTGGTACTCATTCAAAAGCAAGGAGATCGTAGGGGATGTGGAGGAGAAGGATGGAGTGATTTATGCCTCAAAGGATCTGACGAACATAGGTATTGCCATAACCAGAGGAATCAAGGCACTCAACATGGCTCCTGTAAGAAGAGCGGTTTTGGATATACTTCCCCAAGTGCTAAATTTCTTCGAGTACAAGAGGGCCTATAATTTTGTTCAGAGTATGGTGGCCAGACTTAGAGAGAGCAATATCACGTCAATATTCACGATTGAGACCGAAGCACAGGACATACAACAGCTCTCAGCGCTGCAGGGAATCTTTGACGGCGTTGTGGACATGAAGGTCCATAGAGAGGGGGATAAGCTAACAAGAAAAATCGGAATCCTCACCATGAGTGGTGTTCAGTTTGACTCTAAATATCAACACTTCAGGATAGACAAAAACAATATCATCATAGGAGAAGAAGATCATAGAGCTCCACCCCCTGAAAAAGAAAGGGCGCCAAAACCCGCTCCACCACCTCCTCCAGAACCCATAAAAAAGACTCCTCCTACACTCCAGGATGATATCCAGGAAAAGGCGAGGCGCGTTCAGCTCCATCCCAAGGATCCTGATAAATGGTATTCTTTGGGTTATACATTGCTTTTACACTCTAAATTCGAAGATGCTCTAGTTGCTTTCGATAAGGTCATCGAGTTCAAGCCAGATTATAAAAATGTATGGAATGCTAAAGCCGAGGTTTTAACAGCGCTGGGCAGGGATGCCGAGGCCGAAGAATGCCTGAAGAAGTCAGATGAAGTATCAGCTGAAAAGCCACCTGAGAAAGAAGAAGTGCCTCCATTAAAAGAATTGGAAACAGAACTCCTTGAACTTCTGGAAGAAGCAGATGGAAAAATATCCTCGGCAGAGGTGCCTGAGGAGGTCGAAGAATATGAATGCCCCATATGTGGGGGTAAAGTGAGTGAAGATGATGTAAAATGCCCAAGTTGTGGTGTAAGATTTGGTGAGATGGAGGAGGTTCCTGATGAATTGATTGCCAGGGAAGAGGAGGCTGCTGTGACCGTCATTTCAGAACCCGAGGAGCTACCTTTTAAGGAGTTGGAGAGAGAGCTTGAAGAGTTGGTGTTCGAGGAAGGGGAGCAAAAGGTCGAGGAAGAGGAAATCCGATTTGAATGCCCAGAATGCGGTTTTTATGTGGGTGCTGAGGCAACATCCTGCCCTAATTGCAATGTTCAGTTCACGGAGATACCCGAAGAGGGTGAGCTTGAGATAGAGGTTGAAGAGATTGCAGAAGAGTTCGAATGCCCTGATTGCGGATCAAGTGTACACATAGATGATCTTACATGTCCAGAATGTGGATTGGAGTTCGAACTCGAAGAAGAGGAAGAGTATGAGCCTATCTTTGAGGAAATGGAAGAAATGGGGGTTGAGGGCGGTTTGGAGACAATAACTGAAAAGGATATCATAAAGCCTGGTGTTCCATATGGTTTAACAAATGGACTGACAAACGGATTAACAAATGGATTAAGAAGAGGAAAAAAGGGTATCACCAATGGATTGACCAATGGCCTAACAAATGGTCTGACAAATGGTATCACCAATGGATTAACCAATGGCCTAAGAACATTAAGAAGAGGCATAACAAATGGGATAACAAACGGAAACGGCTTTACAAATGGCATAGTTCCTTATGATAAGGTTGTGGATAAAAGGAGGGGAATGGTAAGAATATCCGCCATTCTGATATTTTTTGTTCTTTTGTTTTCTTCACCGTTTTTATTCACTATTGTTGAGATTCCGGACAACATCGTAATCGACGGTCACTTTGAAGATTGGGAGGATGTGGCTTCTATTTCTGATTCGGTCTTTGGACCTGAATTCAACAAAAATGTGGATATAAAAGATTACAGAGTAGATTCCAGACAAATGGAACTTTCATTTTATCTGCGTGTCGAGGGTGATATGTTGGCCGGTGAGCCCATAGAACCTGATTACCTAAAACATGTTGACACTGCATTGATATTCATAGACACAGATCAAGATCCGGTCTCGGGCTATTATATCAAAGGCATAGGTGCAGATTATATGGTGGAGATATACGGCGCCAACAACGAGGTATTGAGCGGTAATCTGCAAAGTTATAACGAAGATATACAGGATTGGAACCTGTGGATGCTGGAAGGTTTGATTAAGGCTGCGGTAAGCGATTCTGAGCTGGAGGCAAAGGTTCCTTACAACACAATGTTTCTTCAAGAGAATGATGCGGTGGATGTGCTATTTTATATGAAGGATTGGAATGGATCCGAAGATTTTTCAGATACTGTGATTTCCAATGAAAAGGGTGTTTTGGCAGTTACTCAACAGGGTGAGGGTGAGGATGAGATAAGCGGATATGGTAATAGGCTACTTAAACTGGAAATCGATGTATTTCACACTGATATATCGGTGAGTGTACTGAGGGTAAACAGAACTGGTGTTGGAAGCGATGACGACATTGATGAGATAAGGCTTGAGGATGAAAATCGCCAGCTCATTGGGACCGGGACCCTAAGCAATGGCGTGGCAACATTCTGGCCGTCCTATTCTTTCTCCGAGGGGCAAAGAACCACGACGATGTACATAGTAGTGGATGTCAGCGAAAGTGCCTTAGAGGGAAGCAGCATAGGCTTTAAAATTATGAACAAACATGATATCGTGACCGATTATGGGACCGTGTCCTTAAAGCAAATAGCGCCCGAGGAAGGAAAATACGAAAACAGCTACCTGCTTAAGACACCTTCTGACGTGATTATCGACGGTGCCTTTGCAGATTGGGATACAAAACATGTACGAAATGACACTGCCCTAGACGTGAGGCGAGCTGATCTGGATATACTGAAATACGGCGTTTCCACCACCGATTCCCAAGCTGCGTTCTATTTGAAAGTGGATGGGACTATTTGCTTGGGAACAGCTGTGCCTTATCAAAATCCCGCCACTGCAGAAACATCCAAGACATCCGAGCCAACAGATTCAGATTGGGATGGAATCCCAGATATAAATGACAACCATGATGTAGACATAAAGTTCCTGTTCAATTTGGATCGATATTATGGGCAATATTTGACAGAGGGGACAGTTGATAATTTATTGAGAGAGGCATTTGAAAATAACTCACAACCGCTCTCTCTGAACGCACAAATGATAAAAGTATTGGATAGATACTGGAAGATAGAAGACGGCGAAGCGATATATGTGATCATGTTTATTGGTCAGAAGCTTGAAATATATGATTCCGATGGGGTGCTCGAAGACACCAAGTTCGACTTCGACAACGATGGTGTGCCCGACACAGAAGATTCAGATGATGACGACGATGGTATAGAGGATTACGATGTCGGGGGCGCGGATGCTGTTCTTAAACAGAGGATTACAGGTGCAACAAAATACATTGGACCGCCACTGCCTCGATCACCGATAACAGGAGAGGATTTGGCCTACGTTTTCATTGATACGAATCCGGACACAGGTTACGCAAAAGGCATTCCCATAGATGCTGATTATATGATCGAGGTTAAGGGTAGGCACGGCAGGGTGCAAAGCATCTACCTCTACAAATGGACCGGAATTTCTCCTTCTGATTGGAATTGGACAGAGCGCGGTTCTCCCAAAGTGGGGCTGGACATGCTGCGGATGGAGGTGGGTATTACCTGGGACGACATGGAACTGAATCCGGCAAATGATAGCTTCGAGGCGTACTTTTTAACCACTGACTGGAGGAAAAAAGATAAGGACTATTCCAATACCGAGGGGGCAGTCGAAGGACCCACAAGAGCCTACATCGGTGATGGAAGCACAAGGGGTTACGACACCAAATACCACGGCCGCTACGATGTGTACTTTGATGAGAATGAGGGGGAGGTGCTCTTTGAGACTAAGGAGGGTTACTTTTTGTCCTGGAATGTTCCTTCTGAGCTGAAAATCACATCCGAAGAGGATGTTGTACATGTTTTCAATAATCCCGAAAACTCGGGTTTTGAGATCAGCGAGTCATATGCTGATTATTATTATTCCTTTGATGATCTTTCAGTGACAACACAATATAGATTCGGTGAGGACATGTTAAAGGAGGACATCATCCTAACCGAGAATCTGAACACCTTTATCATGGATCCCGAGGACTCCGGCTATCTTCTTATAACCATCCCTGTGAGTTTTTCTTCGGAATTGAAGATGTATGTGGATGGTGAGGAAAGTAGAGAAAATTATATAACAACAAGCGACATCGAGTTTCGCGATCTTTCTGATTTTACCACGATATACACCTTAATGGGCCCAGTCGCTTTCGATGCAAACAATGACGAGATAACATGTGAATATGTGGTTGATTTTACCAACGAGGAGAATAACGCGGTAATAGGTTTGCGCTGCCCCATCTCTTGGCTTGCCTCTGCCGAATATCCAGTGAGAATCGATCCCACTGTCCTGAAGAATGATCAATATGAAGATGGGGGCGATGTAGGCGAGCGTGTGGGTTTCTCAATTGCTGTTGGTGACTTTGATGACGATGGAGTTGAGGATGACATTATTACTGGTACACCGTACTGGGATAACGTCGCAGATGCATCACCCTCAAATTGGGGTACCGCATACATTTTCTACGGTCCTGTGATTGCCGATGATTACACACCAGATGCAATAATAACTCTTACTGATGAATCAGAAAGGGGCTCTAATGATTATATGGGGAGATGTGTTGCATCAGCAGATTTTGACGATGACGGCGTGCGTGATGATTTTGTGATCACCACCTCAGGAAATGAGGCCTATGTGGTGTACGGAGATTCGGGTATCTCTGGGACCATTACAAGTGCTGATGTTATTATACATCCACCTGGAGCTGCCTTTGCATTCGGTAGGCTTGGTTTGGCAGTTGGTAATTTCGATGGTAATGCAGGTGATGACGTGGCTATTGGGGCTTACGCCAGTTTTGACGTTTACCTGTATTTCAAATCCTCTGATTGGGATGATGGTGTGGTAAATACTCCTAGTGTCACGCTTTCACACACAAGTTCCAATTTTGGTGCATCTATAGCCGTCGGAAATCTAAAAGACAACGGAGCCACAGATTACGATGATATCGCTGTTGGTGCCTATACCCATCTGGTCGGCTCGACCTCAGCAGGAGCGGTTTTTGTATTCTACGGTGATGGTACATACGGCGATGGAGCACAATCTGCAGGCGCTGATGTAGTAATAGAATCCGGTGCAAATTATCCAACAGACACTGGTGAAATGGAGAGATTTGGATGGAGTATTGCAATAGCTGATCTTAACAAAGCAGCAACAACAAATGACTATGATGATATCCTTGTTGGTGCGCCTAGATATGGGAGCTCAGATGAGGGAAGAGGCTATGTCTATTTAACACAGGATGACTCCGACGGAGGTTTCGGTTCCGCAACAGCCGAGGATGATGATGCTATATTGGAGGAGGCGGGGGCTCAATATTTTGGTTTCGCAGTTTGCGCAGGGGACTTTTGGAACGATGGAACCTATGATGCTCTAATTGGTGCATACAGAACATCCTCATCCTATGGCCACGCATATGCGTACAACTTCGCGGGAACATTAGATACCACCTCAGATTGGGATCTTGCAGGATCCAGTGATGAAGCTTTAGGATATGCTGTGGCTGCGGGAGATGTCAATGGAAGCGGTTACGACAACTTCATAGTTGGATGTCCAACTTACTATGACAACGATGATTCCCCTCCCAACGATAATGCAGGAAGGATATTGGTTGACGAGTACATACCAGAGTTTCAAGAGATTGTGGTCCCTATTTGCATTATCGTGACTCTATTTGTTCTTTGGCGCAAGAAAAGGTCCACTGCAAAGAAAAATAAAAACGGACCTTAATCGGAATATCGTATCTTGGTAATTCAAAGGGGAGGTGTTCCTCTCAATCTCTTTTTGAATTCCGGCTGATCCTCAGGTCCCTGATTTAATATCTTAAGGTGGAGGAGGTGGTAAATCTTCCCCGGGAGGGGCTGTCGGACCTTCTTCTGGAGGAGGTGCCGGGCCTTCTTCAGGGGTAGGGGTAGTTCCCTCTTCGGGAGGAATTGTGGGTTCGTCTTCAGGAGGAGGCAAGCCTTCCTCTCCCTCACCCGGCTCTCCGTAAGTCTCGGGTTCAGGCAAGGGCCTATCTTTCTTCCAAGGCGGTAATTTTGACTCCTCCAAGGCTTTCTTTCCGTGCTTCCATGCTGCTATGCCGATTAGAAGGCTTACAATTATAAGGATCAGCAATATGTACGAAAATATCGGAACGTCTCCAACAGTTTCTGCCAGGGGATTTGGATTGGCTCGTATCTTTGCCTCCTGCTGTGAGCCAGCATACCCTAATTCGGAGGAGGAACCGATATAGAAATAGCCTGTTCCGTCCGCGGCGTCATCTGGAACTTTTATTTCAAGG
This sequence comes from Thermoplasmata archaeon, assembly GCA_020348445.1. GTDB lineage: Archaea > Thermoplasmatota > Thermoplasmata. Next base: position 602,770 of record CP070751.1, on the reverse strand, counting down.
GTCCCTTCAGATGAAGAGGTTTGAATGCTTCTTGGTAGTGCACCACCGAAAGCCCATGTCAATGTGAATTTTTCAGGGATATCGGCGCCGTCAAGGGAGTGTATTTTGTATTTTAGTTTGGCTGTCTCACCAGGTCTGTAAGTATTTTTATCCAGGGTAAAGGTCAGCATATAACCCTTTAATCTGGTAATAGTCACATCACTTTGTGCTATGTTGACTCCATTGGCATCTGTTATATAACCCCAGATTTTGTAGGAGTTTGGTACATTGCCTGTGGGCACCGTGAACTTGAAACTTCCCTTGGACGATGCTAGGCTCTCCTTCTTAACTGTAATACCTTTATCATCGGTAATCTTATAGTGATAACTTGCCTCAGGTATATCGGCTCCAACAACACTGTACTCTACTGTGATGGTGTCTCCGGGTGAGTAATTGTTCCTGTTTGGCTTTAGGATAAGACCTGCGCGATCCACTTCAATGTATGCTGTGAAATAATCATACGTCCCAACAGGCATCCAAGCGCTTTCGGAATCGTCCCAAACTTTTGCATCGAATCTTAATCTACCTGATCTACTCTCGTAATTTTCAGGTATTTCAAACGTGAATTCTCCAGTATTTGATGTTCCTGAGGCGAGGTAATAAGAATCATCACTATCTCTAATCCAGTATTTAATATTGGCGTTATCAACAACCTCTTCACCTCTTAGGGCCGTGTAGGTCACTGTGACCGTATCCCCAGAATAATATTGTGGATAATTGGTACCGAGATAAATATCGTTGTCGAATTTAAATTTCAAAGTCATCTTTCTTTTCTCCTTGATTTCGAAATCCGCCATCGCAATGTCCCACTCGTCTCCTTTTGATACATTTACTGTTATTTCGTACTCGCCGATTTCTGCGTCAGAGTTAAGCTGGAATATATATGTGAGCCTTCCTTCCATATCGGTTTTAAGGCCACTCACCGTATAATCTGATATCTCAACGCCGTTTTTGGACACGTTTAAGGCGCAATCGGCTTCCTTTAGTGGGTCACGGCCATCTACTTCGGAATATATATTTACCTCTACATGATCTCCAGGTAAATACCAATCAGGAGGTGGATTATCAACAGATACACTTGCGGTAAGATATCCGAGAGAGGGATAATCTGTAATCTTATAGAAATGATCCTTGGTGTCGTTTGCCCAGACATGAAATGTGACTTGGCTAGTTTTTGAGGCGGTGTCCGGAATGTCAACAGAGAAGGATCCAGCTCCCGATTCATCTCCAGAAATCGGATCACTGTAATAATATTCCCACTCGGATTTTTCTGTGTCATAGTAGCGCAATGTATATTCAATGGTTGTCCCAGACACACCACTTCCATCTGCGTTGCTGGTTATTGTGTAATAGATATTCATGGCTTCACCGGGAAGATATGACTCTGCGTCATACTGAATCTCCAATGTGTATTTTTTCACATTGAATGACAATTGCCCAAGATTTCTCTTTGTGTCACTATCATTTACACACAGGCGATATTGACCGTCAGGGAGGTTATCTTCTAAATTGTATGTGGTTGTCCAGGTCTTGCTTGACATGGACTGGTCTTTCCAGCTTTTAATCTTATCACCCCAATCATCATAATCGTATATCGTAACATCGATATCGGACTGATAGATTCTCGATGTGACAGTTATCGTGATATCTTCGCCCTGGGAATATTTATCCTTATCAGGGGTTATATCGATACCGATAACCTCGAATTGTGCACTACCGGAGAAAGGATCACCAGTGGGACTATCGCTTATCCTTATGGTGTATAAACCCACCTGTTCCTCTGTGGTCCATACACCTTGGTTGGAAAGCCAAAAATAGTCAGTTGCATTGCCTGTATCATCTGTATAGCCATTCCAATTATCGTATATTTGACCATCGTGCTCCACCTGCAGATAAACCCATGAATAACTGGGATAGTTTTTTCCTTGTTGATCCTTTATATAGGCATTCCAAAAGACTTGGCCGTTTGCTGGGAAGGTCGATGTTTCAGTGGTGTATGTATCATCTGTAAATGTGTCGATGTCTGCTGTGTAGGTTGGCTCGTAGATGGTGAAAGGCTCCATGGTCGGTATGTCTGTCCCATAGGGGTATCTTATTTGTACATCCCAACTCCCCTCATCGAAGTTCGAAGGGTATAATCGAAAACTTTCATAATCATCACCATTTAAATCTAATTGCAGAGTATCCAGGCTCAATTCTTGTGTATCCTTTATAGCGTAGGAATAAGCGGTCCCGTAATTGCTGTATAATGGTGCAAAATGTTGATCCTCGATATGGACCGTGTAATAGACCCACTGATTCATTTGAAAGCTGTTAGAAGGAACTGAATATGAAGAATCCTCATAAAGGTCTACTGTTGCCGTCCATGTTGGATCGTATACCCAGAAATCGTGGCTCCCTATCAAGTCTGTCCCGTTGTGGATTTCTAACGTATATTGACCTATTTCTGCACCTGATGGTACATCCCAATAAACACCATGATCCCAACTGTTGTAGATTCCATTATCGGTTATCTGAATTTGATAAGAGTACGGATTGAAACCTGGTATAGCAGAGGAACTCGGATCATAAATATATATGTATAACCACTCAGTAAATGGATCCCCATCATCGAGGGCCCTAAATGAGAAGTATACGTCGTCCCAGCCATCTGTAATACCCGAATCATATTCATCCCTGAAATAATTGTCTACAGGGTAACTGCTGCCTTCTCTATGGTGGGTCTGTATATTACTGGCAACCTGTACTGCACTGGCACTTGGTGCCATAATCACAATCACCACGCTCACCATACAAAATGCCAACAAATATGCTATTTTTTTGCTCATGTTCCATCCTCCAATATTCTATCTTTTGAAGTTGGTATTCCCATCCATCCCATCAGATTATATTGGAACTACAAAGATTTTCTTATATTTAATGTTTTTCACTTTACTATACTCCTGAAAATACACGAAAAAACCCACTTTTACCCCGTTTTTCATCATTTAAAAGGAAGTTCACAACCAATTATTAAATGAAGTTATGTTATCATGAAAATAAAAATCCTTATATCGGGGATAACAATACACTTTGCGATTGTATGAGGCTATTTGGCTCATCAGGTATCAGGGGGCTCGCAAATCAGGACATATCTGCAGAGCTGGCATTGAACCTGGGCGAGATCGTTGGAACCCTGCATAGAAGTGTGGTAATCGGCAATGATCCCAGAACATCAAGCCTTCTTTTAATTCACGCGCTAACTGCAGGTCTTTTGTCCACAGGATGTGAGGTTTTTAATGCAGGACTGGTCACAACACCCACGTTGGCATACGCAGCAAGACATTTTAACTGCGGTATAATGATTACGGCATCCCACAACCCACCAGAGTACAATGGTATAAAGTTCTTCAATCCCGATGGTGCTGGCTTTAATATTGAGCAAATGAAAGAGATCGAAAATATGGTGGCAGAAAAACAGGTGAACAGGGTCAAATGGGTGTCCATCAAAAACTCTTTTCCTTATGAAAATGCCGTGGAAGAGCATATGCAGAGAATCCTGGAATATAAAGATGAAATTAAATTAAAAATCGTGGTGGACTGCGGCTGCGGTACCGCATCAACGATAACTCCTTATCTTTTCAGACAACTGGGATGCGATATCATCACTTTAAATTGTCAGCCTGACGGTTTCTTTCCAGGACGAAGATCAGAACCCTCAATTGAGAATCTCTCCTCCCTCATGAAGGCCGTGATTTCCTCAGATGCAGATCTGGGTATCGCCCATGATGGTGATGCAGATAGAATGGTGGCTGTGGATGAGAAGGGTAACTATGTTGGGGGAGATTCTCTTTTAGCGTTGTTTGCGAAAAATGAGGTGAAAAAGAGTGTAGTTGTTCCAGTCAATACCTCAATGGCTATAGAAAAGGTGGTGGGCGATGCAGAGGTTATCCGTTGCAAGGTTGGAGATGTGTTCGTTTCTGAGATGATAAAAAAGCACAACGCAGATTTTGGAGGCGAACCATCAGGTACTTGGATATTTCCTGCCCAGAGTCTATGTCCCGACGGAATATTCGCTGCCGTTCGCCTGGCGGAATTGGTCCAAAAAGTGCCGCTTTCCAACCAGATTTCGGCTCTTCCTAAATATCCAAGAAAAAAAGGCACCATATCCTGTCCTAACAATAAAAAATCCGAGACCCTGGCTTTGGTAAAAAATCGACTATCAGATCTGAATCCGAAAGCACTGGCAACCGAAGATGGGATCAGGGCCCAATTTGAAAGCTCTTGGATTTTGATCCGGGCTTCGGGAACAGAACCAAAGATACGGATTACCGCCGAGGCCGAGGAAAAGGATGAGACAGAACTATTGTATGGCAAGGTTTATGAGATGGTAAAGGAGTGTGTTAGTCCATGAAGGCTCTGATTTTGGCTGCGGGTGAAGGCACAAGAATGAGACCCCTTACCGCGAACATCCCAAAACCGCTTCTACCTGTGGCAGGGAAACCGTTTCTCCAGCACATAATAGAAACGTTGAAAGCTTTCGAAATTAAAGATATCTTTCTTTTGATAGGCTGGAAGAATTTGACAATTAAAGAATATTTTGGAGATGGAGATAAATTTGGTGTGAATATAGTCTACCTCCATCAGGAGGAAAGACTGGGAACCGCACACGCGGTGGGCATCGCACAATCGGTCATGGACTCACCATTTGTTTGCCTAAACGGAGACATCGTTTTGGCGAAATCGTACATCAAGGGGCTTGTGGAATTTTCAAGAAACAACAAGGGGGATATACTCAGCCTGGCAAGGGTTGATTTTCCCGAGCGCTTTGGAGTGGTGGAGCTCGACGGTGATCGTGTAAAGGAGATCGCAGAAAAACCGAAGATACCCAAAAGTAATCTCATAAATGCCGGGATATATATCTTCACACCTGAAATATTCGAAGCTATAGAAAAAACGCCCAAGTCATCACGGGGAGAATACGAAATCACGGAATCCATTAAAATCCACATGGGAAAGAACGATGTTTATGGGCATGTGTTGGAGGAACCGTGGGTGGAGATCGGAAGGCCGTGGGACCTTCTCCGTGCTAACGAGATTCTTATGAAAGACCTGAAGGAGAAATCCCAAGGGGAAATAGAGAAATATACTGAGATCAAAGGACCGGTTCAAGTAGGTAAGGGTACCATCGTAAAAAACGGATCATATATCACAGGTCCGGTTATTATAGGAGAGAATTGTACGATAGGCCCCAACTGTACAATCAGACCCAGTACGGTAATTGGCAACAAATGCAAGGTCGGTAATGCCGTGGAAGTTAAAAACAGCATAATCATGAACTTTTCAAATGTCCCACATAATAACTATGTGGGCGACAGTATAATAGGCCAGAGATGCAATTTTGGGGCAGGAACAAAGGTTGCCAATCTCAGGTTGGATGGCAAGAACATCAATGTGATCCTCAGGGGCAAATTGGTGAATACAGGTCAAAGGAAACTCGGTGTTATTATGGGTGATGACGCAAAGACAGGGATCAACAGCTCCATAGATCCTGGCACTATAATAGGTGAGAACTCTTTCATAGGCCCAAACGCATTGGCAAAGGGCAATATTGCTCCAAGGAGCAGGATACACTAGTTATATAGTGATTGCATGACAAGGCTTATCTATTCGGGTGATTGTTCGATATCGATAATCCTTTTATGTAAATCATCATTGATTGTAAAAGATGGGGGGCGATAATTTACATG
>CP070751.1:484593-596902 GCA_020348445.1 Thermoplasmata archaeon | reverse complement strand
AGGAAGCGACGATCTGGCCTTCATCTACAACTACGGAGACACAACACCGCACGGAGTACACCTCTACGCCAATATCGCACAAGACGATCCCATTGAGGGTTACACCCAGGATGCCGAGTTGATGTTCACCCAACTAGGTGATGACGCGGATCCGTGGTTCGAGTACGATCCCAACGACGAAAGAAGCCCAGATTTGAACCAGATACACGTAACCGACTCTATCAGCCATATATTCAGTGATGCCTACTACTACTACTGCTGCATCGTCGTCAATGATGATGATATTGGCGAGCCCTATCCATCAACAGAGCTACACTTACAAAGCGGTTGCGACATGGCAAATGTGGAAGTCGACCTTACTGGACTATAGACTAAGACAGCCAACTAAAACCTAAAAACGCAAAGGAGAAAGTCAAAAACTTTCTCCATTTTTTCAATTTTTTTTATTTTTTGTTTTTGTGAATATGATCGATTTTTTTATCTTTGGTTAAACCAAAAGTATTTAATCCATTCTGTATATTTTTATTTGCATGCGAAAGCTAATGGAATTTGTAAAACACAGGAACTTTTGGTATCGGATGATGTTCGTTATCTTAATCATAATTCCATTTATTTTTATTGTGGATTTCTATGCCCACTCCCATGCTCATTTTACAGGCACCTTGCTTTCTCATACCATAACCAACCAGTGGCATATCGTGATTTTAAACATAGTGTTGTTCCTCTCTTTTTTGGTTCCCTTGTCATTTCGGAGAAGGATGAACTGGAAAGAATACGGAATCGTCACTGCCTTTTTCGTGTCTCTGTTTTTTGAGATGTACGGGATTCCATTAACTGTTTTTTTTGCCTCAAAATACATTCCTGGATCATCGGTGGAGCTACCCAACACGATATTCAATTTCAAATTTCTCGGAGTCAATATAGGTATGACCGCGGCCATGGTATACGCAACGGTATTGATGGTGATAGGGATGGTCCTCATCATTATCGGGTGGGTAACCCTCTATAAGAATGTGGAAAGCGATAAAATTGTGACAAGGGGCATCTATTCCTATTCAAGGCATCCGCAATACTTCGGATTTATTCTGATAGTTGTAGGGTGGCTTGTTGGCTGGCCCACTATTTTGACCCTGGTATTTGCACCCATACTGGTCTTTGTATACGTTCGGGTCAGCAAGAAGGAGGAGACTGAGTTATCAGAAATTGATGAGTATCGGGAATACAAGGAGAGGGTGCCGTTTTTCATTTGAATCATGCGAAAAAATATTAGTATTATAATTTGATTTCGGATAGGCGAAAGGGGGAATTGTGATAAACAAAAATAGTAAAGAATTTTGTGCATCATATTCCAAATCCACCTAGGCCATTATGGAACTTGGAGAATAAAAAAAGTCAAGATTTGAGGGAAAAAAGGAGGTAAGAGAATGGCACAGTTTAATGTGAATACTGAAAGATTTGACCCATACAAGAACTTTAAGTTCAAGGTAAGATGGGACGGAAAGTATGTTGCTGGGATATCCAAGGTAAGCGGCCTTATGCGCACTACAGAGGTTATCACCCATAGGGAAGGTGGAGATCCAAGTACAGTTAGAAAATCACCTGGACAGACTGTATACCACCCTATTACCTTGGAAAGAGGAGTAACCCATGATCCTGAGTTTGAGAAATGGGCAAATATGGTTCACAACTTCAAAGGGGATTCATTGATGTCGCTTAAGAATTTCCGTAAGAATATCACAATCGAGCTGTTAAACGAGCAAGGTACTACGGTTATCGCATACAACGTTTTCCGATGTTGGATTTCAGAGTACCAGGCATTGCCTGAATTAAATGCCGGGGAGAACATCGTAGCCATTGAAAGAATAACATTGGAAAATGAAGGTTGGGAACGTGATGAAGGTGTCCAGGAACCAACAGAGAGCTAAAGCACTCCTGGTAAGTTATATATTATAAATAATATTCATAATAAAAAGAAGGTGAAAACGAATGGGAAATTATGAGGCAATTGCCAAAACCAGTATTACCTTGAAAAAACTGCTGGAATCCCAAATGAAAACTGAAAATGTTATAGCTACAATAGGTTATCCCGAAAATGCATCAAATAATAGAAACCAGATCAATCTTTTTCTATTCCAGGTAATGGAGAATAAGCACCTGAAAAATGATGAATCTAAGTTATGGTTGGACCTGTATTACCTTGTGACTCCATTTGATAAAGAAGAAACCCAAAAACAGGCATTGCTAGGGGATGCTATGCGTGTTTTTCATGATAATTCGATAATAAACCTTGATACAGCTTATGGGTCAGAGAAAAAATATTCAAAACAAAAATCAAAGGATTCTCAAGAAAAGATTAGAATCACCCCCCATCATATGTCTTTCGAGGAATTATGCAAAATCTGGCACTCGTTAAAAGAGGTTTTTAGTCTTTCGGTGGCTTACCAAGTGTCAGTGTTACAGATAGATTCAGAAGAGGATAATCGTTTTATAGAATCCGACAGGCAACTTGTAAAGAGGGATTTTGAGATGGCTTCCAGAAATAGCCCAAAGCCAAACCTTAAATATCGAAAAAGAAAATAGGGTTTGAATTCAAGGAGACAGAAAAATATGGCTGAGAAATTGATTCAGCACCGCCACTGCAGGGTTTGTGAGAAGGCCATACCTGTGGGTGAGGAGTTCTGCAACGAGGAATGCAACGAGAAATGGAACCAGCTCATCAAGGCCAACAAGAAGAAGTTCTGGATTACGATTCTCTGGATGGTCGTGTTCATAATTTTCGCCATGATTCTGATGTCAGCCTTTTGAAGATGAATTTATTTTAAGAGGGAGAGGAAATGAAGGTTTGCCTTGGCGGCACATTCAACATCCTCCACAAGGGCCACGAGCAGCTATTTAAAAAGGCCTTTGAGGACGGCAATCAGGTCGCAATTGGCCTTACCTCCGATGAACTTGTAAGAGGACAAAAAGACGTTGAAATAGACAGCTATGAGATTCGGAAGAAGAACCTCCAGTCTTATTTAAACGGGAAAGACTGGGGTGGAAGATACGAAATAACGAAATTGGAGGATGAGCTTGGTCCTGCGACAAAAAAGGATTTTGATGCCATTGTGGTTTCAAAGGATACAGTGTCAGGTGCAGAGGACATCAATTTAGAGCGCCAAAAAAACGGGCTGGAACCTCTCGAAATACTCATTGTGGAATTAGCACTGGCAGAAAACGGGGACGTGATCTCGGCAACCAGGATCAAACGCGGAGAGATGGACGTAAATGGAAAGATGATGAGGAAGGTTGTTGTTTGCGTGGGTTCTGAGAATCACGTCAAGATAAATGCAGTGAACAATGTTTTCTCCAAGCTTTTTAGACGAGTTCAAGTAAAGGGAACAGATGTCAAGAAAAGCGTGCCCGAGCAACCAATGGAAAAAGAGGTCATTGAAGGCGCCATAGAAAGGGCAAAATCTGCTCTTTCCCAAGAATGTGATTTCGGAGTTGGTATCGAGGCAGGGCTTTTTTACAACGATGTGGCTGATAAATATTTTGATGTGCAGTACTGCGCTGTAATTGACAGGGCAAAGAGAACGACCATTGGTCACGGCTCAGGATTTTACTATCCTTCCATTTTAATTGATCTAGTGAAACAGGGAAGAACAATAAGCCAGGGTATAGAAGAGAAATTTAAAATCAAGGATGTGGGAAAGAAGAAGGGGGCCATAGGGTACCTCTCCAAGGACCTTTTCGACAGAACAAGACTAACTGAGCAGGCTGTTCTCATGGCAATAATCCCAAGAATCAGAAGTGAACTGTATGAGAAGTGAAGATTCGAACTTTATATCGGAAATTACGAAAAAGAAGGCCGAGCTTATTCATCACGGCAAGATTTTCGTGCCCGATTCCATAAAATTACCATATCCCTTAAGCAGTTCAACTGCAGGACCAGGAGCTGGAAAAAAAGCCCTGGCCTTATCCTTTGGAGGCACGAGGTTGAAGTTGGGTGTAACAAAGGAGAAAGATTCGAAATTCTCCCTTAGAAAAAATGGAGAGGAATATCAAATCCTAAAGAGCGGGACTGTCTTTGTTGATGGTGTAAAAATCATACCCACACTTCTTCATGCGCCGAACCAGGCCTTTGTCAATCTTCAGGATAGCTGCATTTACAACTGCGAGTTCTGTGCCACTCCGATGCTCGAGAGTCAGAAGGAAAAGGATCCAGATCAGATCGTGAGGATGATTTTAAAGGCGGCAGAGGATGGTGATTTTCAGTCTGTGGCCATAACAAGCGGGATTGTAGAATCACCAAAGGAAACCTTTGATGATATTTTAGAAGTTGTTAGGAAGGTGAAAAAGAACCTTGGAGATGTGGAGGTCGGCGTAGAGCCATATGTTATGAAACCAGAGGACATAGAAAGACTTCATGATGCAGGTGCTACAGAGATAAAAATAAATATCGAGACATTTGACAAAAACATTTTTGATAAACTATGCCCTGAGCTTGATTATGATCATATATTGAAGATGCTGGAGCACGCCGTGAAAGTTTTTGGAAGGGGGAAGGTCACGACGAACATAATAATCGGTCTTGGGGAGAGCGACGAAAATGTTTTGGAGGGCCTCGAACATTTCGCAGAGATGGGAGTCGTTGCCGTGATTCGTGTTCTGAGAATCAACGATTACAACCACGCCAGGATAGTAAAGGCTTTGGGACACGAAATCCAAAACGTTCTCCCGCAAAGGATGATTCGGCTGGCGCAAGAGCAAAAGAGGATTTTAGAGAACCATAACCTTTCCACTGGCACCTTCAAGACCATGTGTCATGCCTGTGGATGCTGCGATATCGTGCCCTTTTGGGATGTTTAGGATCAAGTTTTATGGAAGGTAAAATCATGGAAATAAGAGAGATGCAGAAAAATGAAATAGCACAGGTTGTTGAGTACTACAGCGGGATCGTGCCCCCTCGGGAGAACAAGGAAGAAGACCAAAGAAATTTTGAAAACGAAATTTCCAAAGCCTTTGGCTCCGATCATATGCTTCTGGCTCTCGAGGATAATAAAATAGTTGGATTCTTGAGGTCGCAGATCCAATTAAATCAGGACGGCAAGAAGGTGGACAGGGTAATAATGCTGCTAATTCCCCTGGACAGATTGGGCGAGGGCATTGGAGGCCAGCTCATAGAAAGGGAAAGAGAGTATGCAAAGATAAAGGGTGCGGATGTGCTGGATATCGAGATCGGGTAAGGCTTGGGATTAATATTTTGCATGAAATAAGGCTCAAGAAGAATAAATGAAGGTAGAAACGATATGATATCCCGTTGGTTCCTTTATAAGGTGTATCAATTTACAATTTTAATTTCTATATACTTGTGATGTTTTGGATATTCATCCATAATTATTCCAGATAATTCCATACCAAACCTGTTGATATGTTCCCTAGTGGGTATAAAGTAGCCATTATTTCGTAGATTTGACAAGTCCTTTTTAATGGTTTTTGGACTAGAACACATCAAACTCACAAGATCCTTCTTGGTTAATAGACCGCCTTGCTCATAGGCTTCCTTGGTCAGTCGTTGAATTTTGTTTCTTCTCATGGCAGTGATCCCATATTTACCTAAAATCTCGAAATCGTCGTTTGAAGTAATTGTTAATTTTATAGCTACAGTGCGCTTTTTTCTCGATGAATTACCATTTATTTCAAAAGTATGATAGATCATTTGTCCGTTGTTATTTGTCTCTGACTGCCTTTTTTTTGCAGATACTTTCAAAATCTCGTGGTGGTTAGGTGGTAATTTCTCATCCACATTCGCTTGTCCTATTCGGTCATGGTTCCACACACCATTACGCCTTTTAAATCGGGGGGCAATCAAGCAATTAGACAAATGTAATAATTCAATCTCATCTCCCCCATTATCATCATTTGAGTGGATTTGGGTTGTAGGATTATCGCTTTTATATGTTGAAATAATACTGGAAGAACAATTACCAATCAGAAGACAAAGCAAATCATAAGGATGCAATCGCATTCTTAGTTGTCTATTTAATTCAGATACTCTGATTTCTTTTATTGAGCCATCATGTTCTCTAAGTAGTACTTGCACTTCATTGATAAATTTCGAGAGTTTCTGTGCTTCCGCAACTCCTTTATCCTCAGTTAAGAAGTAGGTCTTTAGCCTTCGTGATGCGCCTTTTACATGTTTCAGTTTTTCTTCGATCAGCCCTTTGTCAATCATTTTCTTCAAAGTCCGCGGTAGGTTATTTATTGCGACACCTGTTGCGTCTGCAATCCCGCGTTGCGATGCTGCAAAGGGAACTACGAACTCATCTCTGTACTTTTGATGAACATCTAGAAATAAAAGAATCTCTTCTTCCAGGGCCAAATTGATGGTATCTCGTGTGCAATTGCCTGATTGTTTAATTACACGCTCCTCTCCCTCGTCCATATATGTCTCCCTCCCCGACACCTGCTAAACGACTTAGCATATGAATATGAAACTGCCGATTTAAGTTTTTCGATGATTTAACGATGAAACAAGGGACATCGTATAAATATATCACAAATAATATAATTAATTGCGGTTAGCCCGTAATAGGATGAGGTTATATGATTGTGGTTAGACCGTAATAGGATGAGGTGATAATATGAAAAGAATGAAATCAAAATTTTGGAGTGTAGCGATGTGTGCAATGATGATCTCGACCGTTCTTGCAATGCCAATAAATGCTGGGAATGGCGATGAAGGTTCGGATAGCGGAGGTATGGGATCGGATACAATCCCCGACAAATTCATATTAGTGGGAGAAGACAACGGACAAATCTTGTTGTACCAATTCTATCCCTTTGCGTTCTGGGGAGTAGCAGCGGATGTTACCACCATGGTGCCAAACGGTGTACCGATGGGGTTGGACATATTCGACTCTGATAACGACAATGATCTCGACTTTATAGTCTTGGTGAGATCTTCAACTGCTCCGTGTTCGTTTACTGTCTATCTCTTTGAGAATACTGGCACTTCCTTTACCAATGTATGGATGTCGATAATACCACGTATACCATCCACTTTGGATTGGACCAGCCTCTCAGATACCACATCATCGGACTTTAATAATGATAATTATATTGATTTCATAGTCTCCATTGATTGGTCTGGCCTAACTGAGTACTTTAGGTTTAGCAACGATGGCACTAATTCATTTACACCACTTGACAGCCTTCCCCCAGCCTATATTGCCACTTGGGCCACACATGCAGCTAAAATGGATAGTGCTGATTTTGATGGCGATGGCTTTGGAGATTTTGCGACCTTTGATTACCCACTAGAGGCAGACTTCCAAGGCAAGGTAGCCATATACCGCGGGACTGGAGGCTTTAATTTTGCACCACCAATTTTCGCTTCATATAAGACTCCAAATTCAGTAGCCACGATAACAGCAGGGCAGTTTGATCATGACAGCAATCCTGACATCATTATTGGAGGAGACGATGATGGGGACCCAGGTCAGCATTGGATATACAGTGGCGATGGCAATGCAAACTTGCCAGATCATCCCGAGGCAGTGTTCGATTTGAACCTGCTTCACGGCTACCCCTCAAATGATAAACGTGATGGATCACCTGCAGATTCATACGACTTTGATGGTGATGGCAAGATGGATGTTGTTGCTGCAAGCAATCCTACTCTCACCGATCCCGGTCTACCCAAAGTTCATTTCCTCAGAAGAACGGCTCCCAAAGATTTCCAGCCCCCAGATGAAATCGCTGTGCTAAGCTTCCATGTAACAGCAATCGCAGCACCTATGACGACCTCACTTGGAGGTGGAGAAGCTATACCACCAACAGTGAAGATATGGGTTCCGTTCATCCCAGGAGTGGAAATCGGAACTCCATATATTGTTCAAATGAAATGTTCAGATAACACAGGATTGGCTGTAGATTCTAGTATTCCTGGGATGTATGTAAATAATGTCCCTGTCGAGGATGAGATATATCAAAGACTTGAAATTCCTAATGCGGCACATACAACTGATATTGGAAAACCGCAAGTTCCCATAATTCGGAGTTATTTGGAAATACCCTATGATATCAATTTATCAGTGGAGATACTTTACTCGAGCATTATTATACTGGACGGATACAATGTTTTCCCTGCACAGGAATTTCCTTATGACACTGAGACTGCGGAAGAACCGGATTTTGTAAAAGACAACACCACCTATTTGACTGATGCCTTCTATCCGTCTTTTAATGTCTCGGTGGAAGAACCTGCAATAATGAGAGGGCATAGAATTATCGCTCTTAAGCTGTACCCTGTCCAATATAATCCCGTTACCAAACAATTAAGAGCCCATTCAAAGATCGAAGTCAGGGTAAATTATAATCAACCAGCACAGATAGAGGGTATTGAAGAGAGACTTGAATCTCAAGCATTTGAAACGTTGGCAGAATCATTTATCCTGAACTATAAACCACCAGATAGATATCCTACACGAAGAAATAATCCACATAACAGTCCTGCCGTGGACTATTTGATTATATCTCATGATGATTTCGACACCCAGGTTCAGCCTTTGGCTGATTGGAAAGAGAAGAAAGGCTTGAGGACAGAGATAGAAGTCACGAGCAATATCTGTACTGATCCTCTCGTTGATGATGAGGATGAGATTACCGATTATCTACAGAATGCGTACGATACCTGGAACCCGCCACCTACCTATGTTCTATTGGTTGGCGATTCAGAGTTCATCCCGACACATTATCAAACAGTCCACCCCTCTCATGGTACAATGACTGCTACAGATCTGTATTACAGTACACTTGATGGGACCGATCATTTTCCAGATATCTTCGTAGGTAGGATCTCAGTTGATACTGCCGCAGAAACCACTACAATAGTAAACAAGATCCTCGATTATGAACGAAATCCTCCAACTGATGCCGACTTTTATGATGATATATCGGTATTGGCTCATTTTCAAGATCGAGATGATCCCGGTACTCCACAGGATGATAGAGATGGTTTCGAAGACAGGCGTTTTGTATTGACTTCAGAGGAGATTCGAGATTATCTATTAACACAAGGTTACGATGTAGAAAGGATCTACAACACAGATCCTGGTGTAACTCCGACAAATTATAACAACGGTATTTACGATGCTGGAGCTCCACTACCACCTGCTTTACAACCACCTTTTCCATGGAATGGTGATACCCCAGATATTACCAACGCTTTCAATGCCGGACGATTTATTGTGAATTTCAGGAATCATGGATCAATTACAGGATGGGGTGATCCAGACTTCCATAATGGTGATATTCCTGGATTGACAAACGGTGATGAATTACCTGTTGTATTCAGTGTGACGTGTCAAACTGGCTGGTTTGATGGCGAAACAGATCCATATACCGGGAACACTGAGAGTTTCTGCGAAGAAATTCTTAGATATGATTCTGGAGGCGCGGTTGGGATTATTGGTTCCACACGGGATAGTCCCAGTGGTTATAACGATGCTCTGGCGAGAGGCTTTTACGATGCTGTATGGCCTGATTTTGATCCTACGATGACGACAGGGGCCATGTTTGAGCTTGGTCAGATTCATACCTATGGTAAACTACTTATGGCCTTGGACACAACTTTTACATCCGCAAGTATGGAACTACTTGTGTATGAAGAATTCCATCTCTTTGGAGACCCAGAGATGTCTCTCTGGACGCAGCAGCCCCAGGCTCTTACTGTCTCCCATCCATCGGAAATCGGCTCCGGAGGACCGCAGAGATTTGTAGTAACTGTTACAGACGGCACCAGCCCTGTATCTAATGCTGCTGTATGCTTGTTAAAAGGAACTGAAATCCACACCTTGGAATATACAAACCCGAGTGGACATGCATTCTTTGATATCACCCCCACCACAGGTGGGAATATGGATATCACAGTAACCAGGCATAATTACAGACCTTACGAAGGAGTTATCGCAGTCACTTCCAGTGGAGCAACTATCACGGTGTCCCCTGATATCGGACCTCCGGGTATTACTTTCACCATAACTGGCAGCAATTTTGACAACGGGGAAACAGTAGACATAGTATTTGGTGGGACGTATCTCGGATGGACAACTGCCTCAGGAGGCGCTTTTTCCGCTTCCTTTACAGTCCCCAGTGTCCCTGAGGGACCCACCAATGTTGTTGCCACAGGACAGAGCTCAGGCCGCGTCGCTGTGGCATTGTTCAGGGTATTACCTGCTGTACCTCTACCAGATCCCTATACCTACTGTCAATGGGATTCTTCAACATGGCATCTTGCCGCAGACGGCGCCCAACATTGGGATAGTCCGAGCATCCAGCTTTATGAGGGAGCCGTTGCGGTCTCCTCCTATGATCTCATAGTAGGGACTACATATACGATAGAAGCGGATATTTATAACGCAGGCCCAGGAGACGCCGTTGGCACTGTTGTTACTTTCAAATCGTCATTTTGGGCTGCTGGGCAGAATATTTGGCATGATATTGGTACTGATACAATTGATGTGCCTGGATTTGGTGGTCCTGTAGTCGCGAGTGTAGAATGGACGCCCATTGTGCCCGGGTTTGGCTGCCTAATCGTCGAGGTCTATCATCCCTGGGATACTGATTTAGGTAATAATAAAGGTCAAGAAAATACCCGAGTATCACCCATTACTTCCCCAGGAGAGTTTCTTTTCACTGTTGAAAATCCCACAAACCAGACTGGTCTGCCTTATATTGAGGTGACTCAAACAGGAGTGGGGAACGAAAGCCTGGAAGATTGGCAACTCTGGGGGACTAGAGTGGACAGAGATTTCCCGCAGATCCTGAGACCAGGTGAGAATCAGACCGCTAGATTGACAGTAAATGCACCAGACTATGCAAGAATCGGAGATACCCGTGTTATTTCAGTTACTGTAAGTATTAATGGAGAACTAATTGGAGGGGTTGAACTCACTGTTGTAAAGAATAATCCTCCAGACCTTATAGATCCTAAAGTTACACCCGATCCTGTTAATCCGGGTGACATTGTTACATTCACGGTGACATATAGGGATGTAAACGAGCATCCACCGGTAGTAGGTCATCCAAAGCTTTCCTTATTCAAGGGAGGTGTCCCTGTTAATGGAAGCCCGTTTACAATGAATGAGTTGGATCTGAACGATACAAGCTACAAGGATGGAAAAATCTACACATGTACAGTCACCCTATTTGAAGTTGGCGATGATTATACTCATTTCTTCTATGCTTCCGATGGTCTCACAGGTCCTGTTCGCACAAAAACATTTCATGGGCCCACTGTTGGTGAATTCGGAAAGGAATGGATTCAGTTTACTCCTGGAGCAGAACCCGGAGCTCCACCTATTGTTCAAATGAAATGTTCAGATACCACAGGATTGGTAGTAGATTCCGATATCCCCGGGATGTATGTTACTAATGTCTCTGTCGATGGTGAGATATATCAAAAACTTGATATTCCATATGCGGGACAGACAATTGAGATTGGTAAGCCGGAAGTTCCCGAAATACGAAAGTATTTGGAAATACCCTACGATGTTAATTTATCAGTGGAAATACTCTACACAGGCATTATAATACTAGATGGATACAATGTATTTCCTGCCCAGGAACCATTATCAGATAACCAATCAAATTGGACATTTGTTATAGACAACGAGACCTATTCTAAAGATGCATTTTATCCAGCAAATAATGTTATAATTGAAGACCCTGTAATAATGAGAGGACATAGAATCTCTCCACTTATTATCAACCCTGTTCAATATAACCCTGTTACCAAACAACTACGAGCATATTCAAAAATTGAAGTGCGGATAAATTATCATCATCCCTCCCAGATATTAGGAATTGAAGAAAGGCTTGAATCACCAGCCTTTGAAATATTGGGTAAAGCTTATATTTTAAATTACAAACTTCCAGAAAGATATGTTTTACGTAGATATTTCCCCTGGCTTAAGGGACCCAGTGTAGACTATCTAATAATAACCCCTGAAAAGTTCCTCAATCAGGTTAAACCACTAGCCGATTGGAAACAGAAAAAGGGTTTAAGGGTGCTGACGGTAACCACAGCAACTACAGGCACCACAGCTAGTGATATTCAAGATTATATTCAGGATGCGTATGATAACTGGCTTCCACCACCAACTTATGTCCTATTATTTGGAGATGTGGGGGATATTCCCACCTCTGCAGCGGGAACGGATCTTTATTATTTTACGGTGGATGGTCCCGACTATCTACCTGATATTTTTGGAGGGCGAATTCCTGTTCAAACAACTGAGGAAGCGAGAATTGTTGTAGATAAAATCATTAATTATGAAAAAAATCCTCCTACGGGTACAAATTGGTTTGATAACGTATTACTTGCTGCAAGTGATGAGCCTCGTGGATCAGCCGGTCAACCTGTTTGGATTCAAACTTCAGATACAATTGATAATTATCTTACCGGTGAAGGATATACTTGCACTAAAGTATATTATGATTATCCAAGTGATCCAAATAGCGCCCAACTTACACAGGATATTATATCTTCCTTTAATAATGGTATACTTATAGCAAATCATAGAGACCACGGTTCGCCAAATGGTTGGTCCCATCCCAGCTTTAGAATAAACCATATCCCATCGCTCACTAACGGGCAAGAACTTCCAGTTATGTTCAGCATGAATTGTCTGAGTGGTCGATTTGATCAAACTGCCGACTGTTTTGGGGAAGCATTATTAAAAGCTAACAATTCAGGAGTTGTTGGTTTTATAGGTGCAACTCGAATAAGTTATACATTTTATAATGACCAAATGGATCTTGGATTCTATGACGCTATCTGGCCGGACTTTGTGGCACCCACCCAAAATTCATTATATAGTCTTGCTGAGGTTTTGTTATATGGTAAAATCCATATGTTAATGACTCACGGTTCAGGTTATACAGATTCCACGACCGAGAAAGAATTTGAGATATTCCATCTTCTTGGCGACCCAGAAATGCCCATCTGGACAAGACAACCCCAATCTCTTACTGTTAATCACCCATCAACGATAGGCTCTCGCAATTATCAAAACTTTGTGGTGAAAGTCACGGATGGTACGGACCCAGTAACACATGCCCGGGTTTGTCTGTATAAATCTGGGGTTGTCTCGCACACAATTGGATATACAGACGCAGCTGGGAATGTAATATTTAATGTTAGGCCATATTCTAGTGGGAGTATAGATATAACTGTAACCAAACAAGATTTCTTACCGTATGAAGGATCGATAGCAGTTACAGCTAATGGAGCGGCAATAACAGAATTACTACCCAGCTCTGGAGTACCCGGTCAACCGTTTAGGATAAAAGGTAAGGATTTTTCGAATGGAGAAACTGTAAGATTCTATTTTGATACTACATATCTTGGTTCAACCCCCGCATCAAGTGGTAATATCGATGATATTCAATCAGTTCCTTCTCCATATTCTGTTGGCCCAGCAAATGTCATTGCTACTGGCCAAACTTCTGGTCGAACTGGCGTAAGTGTCTTCACTGTATTTCCGCCTTCACCATTACCAGATCCATATATTTACTCTCAATGGGATCCTTCAACATGGCATCTTAATCCAGGTAGTGGGAATCCGGTTTGGAACAACCCGGAAATTAAGATATATGATGGCACCACCCTGGTTAATTCTGGTAATCTTAGGGTAGGTACATCGTACAGGATAGATGCAACCATTCATAATTCAGGAAGCGTTGCTGCATCTGGCACTCAAGTTGACTTCAAATGGGCTAAGATTGGTATGGGCCAGCGTCTTTGGAATCTTCTTGGAACTGATAATGTTAATATCCCCTCATCTCCTGGTTCTGCCACTGCAAGCGTATTTTGGACACCCACTTTAGCTGGACATTGTTGTATCAAAGTTGAGATATATCATCCATCGGATTCAGATTTAGATAATAACAAGGGTCAGGAGAATTGTCAAGTAAACCATGGCTCTTCTCCTGCAGTAATTACTTTCGATGTTACAAACCCAACGGATGCTCCGGCATTGGTCTACCTGGAGGTAACTCAAATTAATGACATGGAAAACATATGGGGAACTAAATGTTCACGTGAGTATCCACAAATACTAAACCCCCTTGAAACCCAAACAGCGACTCTTGTAGTCAATGTTCCAGATGATGCAACCATTGGTGAAACGCGTATCTTTACGGTCACGGGATCAATTAAAGGGGATATAATTGGTGGCATTGATTTTAATGTGGTTAAAGATCATCCTCCAATTCTAACAGGAGGTACTGTTGACCCCCCCGGTGGAGGGCCAGGTACAGTTTATTTGTTTACTGTGACATATATAGATGAGGATAATCATGCACCTCTCTTGGGCTTTCCCCAACTTTACTTGTTCAAAGGTGATATACAAATCAATGGCAGCCCATTTGATATGTACGAGCTGGACCCCTCCGATGATGATTACACAGATGGTAAAATCTATAGATGCTCAGTCATTTTACCAGAAGCTGGAGATGATTATTCATATTATTTCTGGGCATGGGATAGTCTTGGTATTGGCGCAGAGGGGCCTTCTGTGGAGATTACGGACGGTCCGATAACATTAGATGTACATTGTTCTGAATATACAGGGCCACCTAATCCTTTGTTGGAAACCACGATTGAATTAACACCTGATGTTGTGTACCCGGGACAGGACGTAGAAATAGGGATTACAGTAAAAAACATCGGTGATGAAGCCACATTATTATGGAACATGGAGCCAGTGTGTGCATGGGCTCATATAATGAAATGGGATCCTGGTCCTGTTGAAGTAGACTATGTGGCATCTCAACATGATTCTCATCTGATGGTATTATATTATTTAGATCCTGATGAAGAATGGACAGGTACACTTACCTGGCATGTTCCCACTGATATCGAAATAGGTGTATACACTGTATCTGCACATGCCGGGTATTCCCCTTATGGCCATGCAGACGTTGAGGTGATTCCATTTCCTTGCGCAGAAGAGTATGCACTTGTCGGTGAATATGACGGTGATATTTGGCTGTTTCCATGGATTGGCACAACTTTCGGTCCAAAAATATTGGTTGCAGACTTTAATGGCCCTGTTCTTGGTTTGGACATTTTTGACTTCGAAAATGACGACGATCTTGACTTCATAGCCCTAATAAAAACCCCTCCAATCAACGATCTCTGGCATTTCGATGCATATCTTTTCCTCAATGATGGCTGCTGTAATTTCAACATAGTACCCATCACCAACTCACTACCTACTTTTCAAGGAGATTGGGGCACGAGCAAATCGGATTCTACTGCAGCTGATTTCAACAACGACGGATATACAGATTTTGTGGTGTCCATTAGTGGTAACAACACTGTAACAAGAATCTACAGATTCCATAATAACAATGGGGATACAATAGATCCTTTCAGTCAGATTGATCCGTATCTCGAAGCCACTTGGGCAACACATGCTAAGGATATGGATTCAGGTGATTTTGATGAGGATGGAAATTGGGACTTCTTGATATTTGATTATCCTCATGGCGCAGACTTTCAGGAGGCCGTATATCTATACCAGGGAAACGGAGATTTCACCTTCAATTTGAATTATATCTTCCAGACAGAACATTCCGTAAACACCATAACTGCTGGAGATTTTGACAACGATTATAATTATGACACCATCATCGGAGGCGATGATGATGGAGATCCTGGTCAATATTGGTTGTATCAAGGCAATGGCGATAAGACATTTGATCCACCACTTGAGGTATTTGATAAAGGTCCAGCCGAATCCGGATACGATCAACTTGGTGCGGGATACGTGGATTCGTACGACTTTGACAAGGATGGTAATTTGGACGTCGTTGGTACAAAGACTTATGATTCTATCACACCACAAGGTAGACCATGCACTTTCTTCTATATCAGGGGCAATGGAGATAGCACATTTCAACCAGAAGATGATATCGATTCCGATCTACTATACTGCACTGCTGTAGCGGCACCACCTTTGAAACTTATACTTACGACATGTGTTGATGCAAACGGTCCCTATGGAACACAAGACGATCCACTCTATGAATGCAACACAATTGTATTCCATGCCGATAAGGTCAATCCCGAGCCAGGAATTTGGTATCTGTTTCGTTGGGACTTCAACGATGACGGGGTATGGGATACACCTTGGCATCCAGGTACAACGGCAACATCTGATGATTACCAATATCATTACTGCGATGACTATTATGGTAAGGTGGTGGTACAGGCATGGGATGGGATTTCAGCCAGTATGGAAACAATTCAGAAAAAGGTGTTAGGTGAAGCAGACCCGACTACATCCATGGTGCCAACACCAATGATAAAAACAGTTGGATGGCGGTTTGAGGTATTTAAGGATTGTTGGGTAAAAGAACTTGGATATTATGATTCCTTGTCCCAATACTACGTATACAACCTCCGCCTTTGGACAGATAATGGAGTCCTCCTACGCCAGGTATGGTACCCATGGGGGATTCCCGACCAATGGAACTGGTACGATATTCCCGATGTCCCACTTTTAGCTGGCAGATATTACAGAGTGAGTATAAGCTACTATGGTCGCGAATGCCCGGCAGTAGAAAATCCAGGACCAAATCATTGTGTAGAGCCAACTGGAGCATATTATTTTTGGAGCATATCGTTCCCGAGTATATATATTGGCGACTCACCCCTTCCTATGGTGGATATACATATAGGTTGGAATGAGACATTACTTGAGATATGCGAGGATACCGCAGATGTATGGGTAACAAATAGACCCCCCATTGTAGGCGAAATTGCCATGACTCCAAATCCTGCCTATGAAGGAGAAGAGGTTGAGTTTACAGCTTCGTTTATCGATCCAGGTACGTGCGATACCTGGGAATACAGATGGATTTTCGGAGATGGTACGGCAACAGAATGGTATCCAATACAAAAGTATGCAGGAGGAGCGGACATTCTCATACTCCATACATGGACTGATATTATCGATGATTTCAAGGTTACTCTGGAAGAGAATAGTCCTCCTTGTTGCAGGATTATCGATGATTATGATTTCGGTCCATTTGGCAATGATGCTGCACCTACTTTGGCACTTCTTTTAAATTATGATGTAGTTATTGTTGGCACAAACTATGCTCCTTCAATGTCTGTTGCAGAGGATGTGGGGGATGTTCTGGCTGATTATATGGATTTTGGAGGTAATGTGATTACGATGTGTGCTGCTTTGGATAATGGTCCATTTGGAATAAAAGGGAGATTCAAAGATGATCAATACAATGCTGTGGAGTTTAGCTCCTTAAACTTTGGCTGGGCAGATAAGGGAACTATATACGAGGTCGACCATCCAATATTAGAGGGCGTTTCAAATGTAAGAGCATTTTACAGATATAATGCAATAAGCGTTACTCCCGGTGCAATAAGGATTGTAGATTGGACAGATGGTACTGTACTTGCAGCTGTAAAAGAATTTCCAAATGATGCCAGATCCTGTGCACTTCAATTCTACCCAATAGCTACCCATGTAGATGACGACTGGGTAGAATTGATAGCTAACGCGATTGTATGGACTTCAGGACAACCACCTCCCAATCCATTGGATATGCCCATTCAATTGGATCCAATAACACATATCTATGCAGATGACCACCCAGAAACCATGACTCCTTGGGATATCTTCCAAGTTGAGGTGCAGGTAAGAGACGACGACCACAATAGAAATGTTCCATGTGAAACTATCATCTGTGAGACAGACTTCCCTTCAGAAGAATGGCCCCCATGCTGGAGTGGAAGTGGTGGATGGAGACTTGATCCTGATTCAACAGGTGGTTATTGGGCGATAACCAACAGTACCGGAATTTTGTCTTCTATTCACTTTGATCTAACCGACCTTAATGAACAGATCATATTGGAATTTGAAACTGAATGGGAAAATTGGGGTTTCGGAATACAGAATGGCTATATTGAAGCAAGTTCCGATGGAGGGTCCAATTGGAACTTGATCTGGGAGATGCCTCCCTCTGATTTCACAGATATGATGACTTTCGATGTTTCCTTCCTTGGAGGTCATTCTGATGTGTGTTTGAGGTTCAGGGCTGTAATCGAGAATGGTGGTACATGGGCAATTGATAATATAAAATTCTATCAGCTAAAAATAAACATAATAAATGGTCTAGGTAGTGCCACAGAAGAGCTTACCATTTACAACGAGTTCCCAGCAGCAGTGGGTCAATCCTCTGATACAGCAAGGGTAGACGAGCCCCACGATTTCGAAGGATATAAAGTATCTGATCCCGCTATGTGCCAGCCCACGGAATGGTTTGCATATAGATGGGATTTTGGAGACGGTACCATCACAGATTGGGATTATCTTGGAAGTTGCAATGAGGATATACCTACAATATCGCATGTTTGGAATGAAACTGGCTTGTACTATGTGGATTTGCAGATTATCGACGACGATATGTATTGGTATTGGGATTTCGCAACCGGAGAGCCCGTTTATGTAGGGCCGCCTGGTGAGGAGGAAAATTGGATTTCGCATAATTTCATATTAATACAAGTGACATAATAGGGATGATAAGTGACAAGAATGTCGGCTAGTCCTGAGACTACATCTCCGACAACCATAAATACAACGTTTATGCTTTTCCAATCCCATGCCCGATTACAAGATCATCCATGATACAGTTCATGGCAGCATAAAGCTCCAGGGCCTGTTCCTTGATTTGCTGGAGACTCCCGAGATACAAAGACTTCACGGAATAAATCAGCTTGGATTGGCATATTTAGTCTTCCCAGGCGCGAATCACACCCGATTGGAGCATTCAATTGGCACCTGTTTTGTGGCAAGCAGAATTGCCGATTCACTGGGTCTTTTGGAAGATGAAAAAAAATTGGCAATGGCGGCTGCAATGCTCCATGACATAGGACACAGTCCCTATTCCCATACACTGGAGATCGCGGTTCACAGCGATATGCAGGCCGATCACATGGACATAACAAAAGAAATCATATTGGGCAAGCGCAGGATACTATCTGATGATGAACCCGATAAAAATCGAGATTACATACCTGATCTTCTTGAGAAATACGATCTAGATCCCGAGGATGTGGCGAGCCTCATATTTGGTTACAGTGCGAACGATGGTTCAACAAAGATCGAGGATTTTCCGACACACAAGAACCAGAAATTCTTCAACGAAAAGAGATACATTTCCCAGATGATTCACGGTGCAATCGATGCGGATCAGATAGATTACCTTTTAAGGGATTCTTTTTACACGGGGGTTGCCCATGGCACAATCGACATAGACAGGTTGATCCAGACTATGGAGATATTCAACAACGATCTTGTGGTTCACAAGCGGGGGGTTCCAGCAGTCGAAGGGATGCTCGTTGCCCGTGCTCTGATGTACACCTCGGTTTACTTCCATAAAACAGTGCGCATAGCCGAGCTCATGCTTGCAAGGGCCGTGGAATTACTAGATGAACCACTTGGTGAAATTCACGAGATGAACGACTCCGAGCTCATGGCGAGATTGAAGGAGCACGGAGGTTTTCAGAAGGAAATCGCCTCGATGCTCAAGTTCAGGAAGCTGTTTAAAAGGGCCTTCACATTGACCAAAGGACAGGCCAGTGACACTGAAATGCGGGTAATAAAAGAGCTGAAGGAGCCAAAGCAAAGAAGGAAAAAAGAGGAAGAAATCTGCAGAAGGGCCCAGGTACCCAATGGATATGTGATCATCGATGTTCCAGAAAAGGAACTGCAGATATCTGAGCCGAGAATCAGGGCAACGAACGTAAAAATACTGGACAACGACAAGTTGGCTCCCCTTTCCCGTTTCAGTCCCTTGGCAAGGGCCCTGGAGGTCAGAGAGGTATATGACTGGGAGATCATGGTTTCATCTTCGCCTAGATATGTGACTAAGGTGGAGAAGGTTGTAAAAAAGGTACTTTTCGATTGAAGATCATAATATGTTAAGGTGAAGAAATGAGGTTCTATTTTGAGTCCTATGGATGCACGATGAACCAGGGTGAAGCAAGGCAAATGGAAGGTATTCTCAAAGAAAAAGGTCATGTTATTGTGGATGACATTACACAATCAGATGCCCTGGTTTTAGTGACCTGTACGGTCATAGAGACCACAGAACTCAAGATGAAAAAAAGAATTAGAGCATATTCAAAGACAAGAAAATCTGTTGTGGTTGCAGGTTGTATGGCATCTGTACAAGAGGATCAGATATTGGAACTCAATCCAGATGCCCATATTCTTGTTCCTCAGGATTTAAAAAGGATAGGAGCAATTGCAGATGAGCTTTCAAAAGAAAGGCCAATTGATGGGAAAGCATCAACTGAATCACTAGATTATGATAAGAAAACAACTGAAGCCATAATACCCATTTCCAGCGGGTGCTTTGGAAGCTGCACATACTGCATAACAAAGATAGCAAGGGGAGACTTAAGAAGCCGCCCTCCTGAGGTGCTTATCAAAGAAATAAAAGAAGCCCTGGCCAAAGGCAATAAGGAAATAAGGCTCACTTCCCAGGACAATGCAATATACGGTTTGGACATCAATTTTAACTTGCCTTTCTTACTCAATGAAATCCAGAAATTAAGAGGTGATTTCAGGGTAAGAATCGGGATGATGAATCCAAATAATCTGATTCCGATTTTGGATGAGGTATTGAATGCATACAAGGACTCAAGAATCTACAAGTTTCTTCATATACCAGTTCAAAGTGGAAGTGAAGATGTATTAAAACGTATGGGAAGAAAGTACATGATAGATGACTTTTTTTACGTTGTGAACCAGGCAAGAAAAACCTTTCCCAACATCACTATTTCCACTGATATTATAGTTGGATTCCCTGGGGAAACAGATGATGATTTTACTAAGACTGTGCAACTGGTGGAAAAATTAAAACCAAATATTCTAAACATCACTAGATTCTCCCCCAGGCCAAAAACAATAGCAATGGAAATGGACCACCAGATCCCAAGCAGAATTGCGAAGGACAGATCAAGGGCAATAACCAAGATTCATTCTGACATATCCCGCAACATAAACGAGGGATTTGTGGGAAAAAGGGAACAGATCCTTGTTACAGAGCCGGGAAAGAACAAAACCATGATGGGAAGAACAGATTCATACTTACCTGTTGTTGTTGAGGATGATGTTGCGCTCAGTAATTTTTTTGAGATTGAGATTATAGAGGCAAGAGATACCTACCTTATGGGAAGGATTCTGTTAAGATCACCTTTCTTTACCTATAGATGAGATGTCAAAAAATCTATTTTTATGCTTCCTTCTCTCACCCATTGATTTTCCCCTCTCAAATACCTCATTAAAAAAATTCGCCATCTCGGGGTCACTGTTTATGAACGTCAATATTTCGTTCTTTTTAAAATCAGCCCAAGCCAAACCAACGTTGGTCATGTACTCACCTGCTTCCATGCCTACATTATACATCTGCCGGGCCAATTTAATTTCTTTTGTTGATAATTTCCTTGTTATTTCCTTTGGTATGGTTCTCATCGCCATTTCAACTCGCACCAGGATATTGGAATTTTCAGAACGATTTGGGATATATATAATAATTTTGAACCGGGATTTAACGGTGATTTTCATAATTGCTAATGTACCAATAGTATATAACAGGTACATTCTACTTCTGGATTGTCTTGAAATCGTAAATTTCAAAAGTGATACTCAAGCGATCACTATAGCCTGAAAAGGTATAGTCTGGCCGTACCTGTCTTCAGGTGTTATGCTTTCCGATCCAAAGCTTCCAGTAAGTACCAAAATCGAGCCAAATACATCATTTTCATTTGCAGAGCTCATGTCAAATGGTCCGAACACCAACGATACTGGATCGCCTCCCTTAAAGTAATTTCCATCGGAAGGGGCATGTATTCTGTACCACGAACCATCAGGGATTGTACCTACAGGATCACCAAAACTGGATCCATTCTGCACGATGCCAAGATCCTTGTTGGATGCTGCTCCTCCAATTTGAAGGAGCCTTATCTTTGAATTACCGTCTATGTAAACATCCTCATAGTAATGATTGATGATATTGACATGTAAAAAGCAGTCATCACCTATGTGCTCTTCTTGGATATATACGGCAAGATGATACGTTGACGAATTGGTAGGTGGATCGTCAATAGTGTAATAAAATTTTTTAAAATCCAAACTCTCGGGACCCAGGTAAGCCCATATGGTGTCGTTGAAGGAACCGTTCCCAAAAGCCGCATCCTCAATAACTGCAAGATTTATTATTTTGGTGGTAACAAGGCCGGAATAATCGTATGCTTTAAGAGTCATGTTGTAAAACCTTTCGTTTGTAGGAGAAGAACCCGTTGTTTCAAATATCCCCCCATTTGGAATTTCATCAACCAGTGATAATGATGTTTCTATTGTACCGAGGTTATCATAGAATATTTGCTCAGGTGTAATTGTGATATCAGAGAAATTCAAATCATCCTCCAGGTCCACCACAACCGCCCTTATCGCAAACTCCTTTTTTGCTTCCACACTATTTGGCTCTATTGTTATGAACTCTACAATTGGTCTTGATGCATCCATCACCTGGATATGAAGCCTTCTCTTCTCCATTTTACCCTCCATATCCTGGGCAACGATGGTTAGATTGTAGTTACCACCCCCACTTGTGATCATGGCATTTCCCTGAAAGATTCCATCTCCATCCCCATCAGTCAATTCCACATTTCCAAGTTCATGATTTAATACTGATGCATTGAAATAAACTGAATCTATATCATAGTGACCATTGGGATCGAACACTTTCGAATTTATAACTACCTCGCTGCCATTAATTACAGGCACAGGATTATAACCTCTTTCCATGATTATGGGAGGGGAATTAAAACCTGAGCCGTACAAATTGGATTTCATGACGTTCACGCCCGATTTTATATCAACTACAGAAATCTGCAGGTCATCACTTGATACAATGTCTTTATAGAAATAGCTCCATCTCTCCTGTGGGTCCCAATTGAGATCGCCCTCGATACCGTAGAAAGGATTGTCCAAATCAGAGCCTTGCGTATTTAAAATCCTGATCTCCTCATCAAAGTTTTTTGTTAGCAAGATTCTCGTATATTCCCCAAGCAATGTCTCTCCACTCATATGGGTTACATTGATGGTTCCTCCTCCGGAACAAAACTCGAATGCAGAATCGAACTCCGCGGAAACACCTTTTTCTGGTGCGGGCATCGTATACACGAAGAGAAAAATACCTGTAAACAGAGTCATTGTTATGCCCAATATGAGCAGATCACCGTAAATTTCCGTGACACCATCTTCATTCCATATCTTCTTTATCTTGACCTTTTCACCCATCTTAACACCCTCTTGATTTTTTGAGATCAACATTGATATCTCGTATCATGGCATATTATGACAATCACCATATTTATACCTGGTGTGGTTATAACCTGATTTTACACCAAATCATATTCAATAAAAAAGAAAAAAACTAACAAAAAAAACATGCCAATCTTTATGTTTTTTTACTACCTATATATAAAAATGATGTGGTTATAACCATGATATTCACCAACAAAGGGACCGACAAATTTGGTATGTTGTGTTTATATTTTTTAAAAAATCATAAGACAAGGAATTTTGGTACTCATTGTAGGCCATCATAAAGGTTTTGTACAGACCAACATTGGAAAAGATTCTTTAACTGTAGCAACTGAAAGCTTTACTATCTTTGTCTCCACATCAAATCCCACCTCTTTTAAAATTTCAAGCCAGGTA
This sequence comes from Thermoplasmata archaeon, assembly GCA_020348445.1. GTDB lineage: Archaea > Thermoplasmatota > Thermoplasmata. The sequence goes on along the minus strand of CP070751.1, from coordinate 573,092 downwards.
TCCAATGGAAAGATGCCGCACAGATGACTATCTTTTTGGACATCAAGTTTGCCATTTCTTCGAATCAGATAAATAAATGTTGCCTCCAAGATGGTACCAGAGGGATCGGGATCATAATAATTCTCTAAAAAAGTGATTTCCACATCGTCCTTTTTATGAGTTGAGCAAATGGTATCGTTTTGTTGAAAAGATCCTTTCAATTTCTCGGCAAAAGTTATGAAGACGCCCCCTGGTTTCAGATGTTTAATAACATTGAGAAAGGTTATGCGAAGTTCCTCTTCACTCTTCACATAGATTAGTGAAGTGGCGATAACTGAATCAAAGAGTTTATTTAAAGAAACTGTTTTCCAATCACCTTGACAATAGGTATTTTCAGGATTCAGGTTCCTTGCGATCTCAAGCATGTTTTCGCTTACATCCACCCCTGTAATAGTAAAATATTTCTTCAATGTATAATCCTCATGTCCCCCTCCGCAACCGAGGTTAAGAAGTGTTTTTACAGGAATTTTCGAGGCCTTCAAAATACTCTTTGCAATAAGCTCAGCCTCTTCGATGTAATCCTCAGGAGGGCTGATAATTGGCCATACCCAAGCAAGGTCATGGTACAATCTTTGTTCATCTTTTTCATTTTCAGATGTCAAGATTGCTCCTCCAAAATAAATTGTGCAAGACCCTGATCCCGTGCATTATATTCCTCTATTTTTATGGTAACATAGGCATCTTAATTCCACTTTTTTTTGCAATCTCCACTGCCTTATCGTATCCAGCATCCGCATGCCTCACTATGCCAATACCTGGATCAGTTGTAAATACCCTCTCGATTCTCTCTTCTGCCTCTTTGGATCCATCTGCCACAACAACCATCCCCGCATGTGTGGAAAGACCGATTCCCACTCCACCACCGTTGTGGACTGAAATAGAATCAGCTCCTGCCGCGCAATTTAAAAGTGCATTGAGAAGGGGCCAATCGGCAACTGCATCTGTGCCGTCCTTCATATCTTCGGTTTCTCTATTAGGTGAGGCAACTGAACCGCAGTCAAGATGATCCCTGGTTATGGCAATGGGTCCCGAGAGCTCTCCAGAACCCACCATGCTGTTTATGATCTTTGCAAAATGCGCTCTTTCTCCATATCCCAGCCAGCAAACCCTTGCCGGCAGGCCTTCCCAAGGCAGATGCTTTTCAGCCAATTTAATCCAGTTTATTAGCTGCTGGTTCTCTGGGAATTCTTTAATAACAATTTCATCGGTTTTCAATATGTCTTCGGGCTCTCCAGAAAGTGCAAGCCATCTAAAAGGTCCCCTTCCCTCACAGAACATTGGCCTGATGTACTCCAGTACAAAGCCGGGATAATCAAAAGCATTTTTTACACCTGCCTTCTCTGCCTGTCCCCGCAGATTGTTTCCATAGTCAAATGCAATAGCTCCTTTTTTTTGGAATTCCAAAATCGCCTTGACATGCCTTGCCATACTCTCGAAAGAGAGATTTATATATTTCTTTGGGTCATTTTTTCTCAGTTCAAGGGCCTCCTCAAAACTCATACCCCCAGGGACGTACCCGTTGAGCTCGTCATGGGCGGACGTCTGGTCTGTCACAACATCAGGTACGATACCCCGTTTTACCAGTTCTGTATGAATATCGGCGGTATTTCCAATAAGGCCAACAGATTTAGGCTCCCCTTCCTCTTTAGCATTGCTGACAATCTCCAAGGCCTCATTCAAGTCTCCTACCATCTCGTGACAGAAGCCTGCTTTCAATCTCCTTTCTATTCTATTCTTATCAACCTCCACCACCAAGGCCACGCCGAAATTCATGGTAATTGCCAAGGGCTGAGCACCCCCCATTCCACCTAATCCACCTGATAAAACGAACTTTCCTTTTAATGAACCACCAAAATGTTTTTTTGCAACTGCCGCAAAGGTCTCGTAGGTGCCTTGGATTATTCCCTGGGTTCCGATATAGCACCATGAGCCTGCTGTCATCTGGCCGTACATCATCAAACCCTGTTTTTCAAGGTCGTTGAAAATCTCCCAGTTTGACCATGCAGGTACGAGATTTGAGTTTGCGATAAGCACCCTGGGAGAATTTTCAAAGGTCTTGAAGACTCCTACTGGTTTTCCTGATTGAACAAGGAGAGTTTCATCCTTCTCAAGATTCTTAAGGCTCTCTTCTATCTTCTCGTAACATTCCCAGTTTCGAGCTGCCTTGCCAGTTCCCCCGTAGACGATGAGCTCCTGAGGTTTTTCTGCATTCTCCAGATTATTCTGCAGCATTCTTAGAAATGCTTCCTGCCTCCAGCCTTTGCATGAAATCTGCGTCCCCCGATGGGCCTTAATCTCTTTCTGCATACAAATTCCCGCCTCCCCAATAAGAAGCAAATCATATAATCCTTTTTCTAAATCAATCCCAATCCTCCATCCTTCCAGCTTATCCCTTGGTTTTCCAATGTGAATTTACGATTTCAATAGTAATCAATTATAGTAAATTCACAGGTAAATACAAAACAGAAAAAAAGAGGATGCCAGGTTTTCCCAGCATCCTTAAGGGGGGAGGGTAATCCTGAACTTGTGAGTTTACACTAGTTTATTGTCCTGTCACTTCCCATCCGAATAATTGGTGTAGAGTCGTGATCCCTCTGACAAGGCTTGCTTTTTACCATCCTATTTTTTTAGGAACTCGCTTTCGAATTCCTTCATCGCAGAAAGTGTTTGTTCTGCTTCTTGCATCTTCTTGATTTTGTCCATCACCAATTCAACTCGGGAATAGACCAAATCGCGAATGGCAGCGCGTATCGCCTCTGACCTCGAAGGGAAGTCATCTACTTCCACTAGGAAGTCCAAGGCGGAAACGAACTTTGTAGGCACACGTATTGTAATTTTTTCGGTCTCTGGCCTCATAAATCCACTGTTCCTCTGACGTAGGTCAATATGACCTCTTGCGACTTACATGTGTCAGACAAATAGGGTAATGTGATGTGTCTATATAAAATTTTTGATTTGATTTTGTTATTATTGTTTTTCTGAAAAACAGGGTTTTAACAGGGATTACCAACATCTTTATTATAATTAAAACCATTTGCCGGCGTGAGAGAGGTAATATGGTCTCTTTGGATTTCGAGAAGCCTTCCACTTGGTCAATTGGAAAGAAGCTGGGATTACTGGCCGTCCTTTTCTTGATTATTGGACCGTTTTTACCCTATTTCGTCGAAGATTTTGAGTATGAGGGCACTACAAATTCCGGTTCTATTTCTTATTTTGACTATGATTTTTGGGGTTTATTCATATTGTTACCCCTATTCTCAGCGATCCTAATTGCTACCCTCCTTTATTTGAAGTTCAATTTATTTGTTGAGAAAGGTACTACACGAATCAATATTAAACCATTTATTCTTATGATTTGGGGTTTTTGGTTCTTTTTAACTTATGCTGTTGAAGCCTCCCGTTTTACAGATTCTTGGGATAGTGGCTATGGCAAATATGCCCGATATCCTGGTGTGGGGCTCTGGCTGATTATTATCGGATTTTTATTATGCGCCGTCGTGGGTTTTCTCGAATGGCGCCTTCCAAGCGCATCAGGCCCAGGAGTCCCAAAAGTTCGTCTCCCCAAAAGAGAACCAAAACCCACTGCAGAGGTAACAGCAGAACCATCTTCAGAGGTTGTTGCCCCTGTTGAGCCCGAAAGACCTGTCAGTGTGGTGGTAAAGGAAGATGTCGGACCAAAAGAGGTGGTTACTGAGCTCAAACCAACACCTACTGTATCCGAGAAAGTGGAAATGCTCACAAGGGAGCCCTCAAGCGAAGAAGAAAAGGCATTACTTCGATGGGCAAGACACATAAACGAGGATGGGCAGACCTTCGAGCAGTGCATAAAATGCCAAAATTATGTTTTTATAACCACAAAGAGCACGAAAGATACAATCGTCTTCGAATGCCCGGACTGCGGGGAAAAATTCACTTTGAAAAAGTAAAAAAAAATTAGAAAAAATAAAAAAAAATAAAAAAATCAAAAAGATAGAAGGGGGCTTTACACTTCCTCATTTATTATCTGGCAGATGCTTGTCACATCTCTTGTGTCGTCCAGGATTTCCTGAACTTTTGCGAGGTTGACTATAAGGCCGACGTACTCCTTCCCATCCTGGGACAGGTACCTCTGAGCCGAATCAAAAGCCTCTGCCGATATGCTGAGCTTCAAAGCGTTACCGCCGTTGCTCTTGCGCACATAGCCAATCAGATCGGATTGTACCATACATTTTCACCTCCGTTTGGTTATTCTCTGTCTCCGGGAAACGGGAACTCCGAAGACAATATATGATATGAGCAAAGTCTTATTTAAGTGAGATTTCAGGAGGTGGGTGAAAGTATCAATAATAAGAATTAATGTTATACTAACGGTTATAACACCCTCATCCGCAGGGTGAATATCCACAGCTTCGACAAACAAGGCAACCGCTCAAGGCCACAAGATCCTCCCCGCAATCGGGACATAAGTGTGAATATTTTCCAAATCGAAGGATTCTATGGTGATTATTTTTATCCAAATGCTCCCCTCTTATGGGAAGCTATGTTTATTAAATACTTAAATCAGGACAGAGGGGGTGAATGAAAGTAATATCTGTTATGCGGAATTTCTCGCTTCTGTGGCAAGTTTGTGTGCAGACCTAATTGGTTCAGGTAATTTGTATTTACAAAAGTTCTTGATAACCTCTAATGAAGTTTCAAAGGAAACCATATGTCCAGGGGAGATGTAGATCGGTTTTTTTGTCCTTGGAGAACTCCGGTATGCGTATCCAACCAGATTACCCTCGTACTCCACCTCAGAATACTCACCAGGTAAAATCTTATCATCCTTTTGTTCTCCACATAATAATTTTTTTGCCACACCGATCGTGGGTATATCTAGTTTCACACCAACATGGGAGGCTATGCCCATTCCATACGGATGAAGTACACCGTTTCCATCGATCAGAAGAACAGAAGGCCCTTGCTTGTATTTTTTTAGTAATTTTTCGATGAGGGGCAATTCACGAAATGCAAGGTATGTTGGAATGTAGGGCATGTCGATCTCATCCTTTACACTTACCCTTTTGTTTATATCGAAACTCTTGTAATCATATACCACCAATCCCCCGAAGCCCTTGTGGGAATACGCAACATCCACCCCACCAACAGTTTCAATGTCATCAAACCCATCTTCTAGCCTTACCGATTTTCTTAACCTCTTTTGCTCATTCCTCATCTTTTTTAGGGGGAAATCAGACATAAAATCCGTAAATAATGCCTTTTCAAAATCCAAGATGTCGTTTCCAGATACCTTCACACCCTCCTTTTTAAGAAGCTTGATCTTTTTCTCGATTCCGGTCCCAAATCCGCCCAGGGAGCCGTCGCTCATCACAACCCTGTGACATGGAACAATAGGGGCGTAGGGATTTTGATTTAGCATCCTTCCCACTGCCCTTGAGGCCCTGATATCACCCAACGCCCTGGCCAGTGCACCGTAAGTGCTCACTTTGCCTTTTGGTATCTGCTTCACAAGAGAATAGAAATATTCAGTGAAATTCATTGTAAGGGAGAAGGTGGTTTGATGGTAATAAGATTTATGAAATACTGCTTTTAATAATTATGGGAAAATTCAACAGTCTTAGAATTTTTCAGATGGGTAACATTCTTTCTAATTCAATCCAATGATGAATAATCCTGTCAATATCGTTCCAAGTAAAATGAGAAATCCAAACAAGGTTACGATAAAGTGAATCATCCTCATCTTTTCGACTTTCTTGGCTAAAAGATAACCTGTACTGACATTCAGGATTCCGAGAATTATCACGGCCAATGCTAGATATCCATGACTTGAATTGGGAAAACTACCCCGATTTTCAATGGTAAAAAAAACACGATGAATAGAAACTGGAAGCAGGATACCAAGGTACATAATGGACGTTCCAAAATGAAATTTCCTGGAAAACATCTTTTGTGATTTCTTACCAAATTCCACTTGATTTGAATAGTTTAAACCAGAAATAAGGGCAAGGGATCCAAAATAGGCCGACACAGTAAGGGCGATGCTGTGAGCTCCCCAATTTGAATACGCCGGTATATCTGCCTCATCATCGTATCCCCTGCTTTCCCAGTATCCCTTGTAATCGTAATCAACAACCTCAATATGCGTGATCCATTTGACCCATTTGTATCCATATTTTCCAGGTGCAACCAAACGAAGGGGATATCCGTGGTCCCTGGGCAGGGTTTCACCATTCATTTTGTAGGCAAGTATCACATCAGGATTTTGGGCATAGTCCAGGGTTAGGCTGCTGGAATATCCGTCTGCGGCATAAAAAATCACCTCATGTGCATTATGCAATATTCCAGCCATATCCAGTACAGCCTTCAACCTCACACCAGTCCAGTTTGCCGTACCTGATGGGCCCGCGACACATTGAAGAGTCACTATTTCACTTGTGGAAGGGAAATTGGTAATATTATCATAGGATAAGTTCAATGGATTTTCAACAAGACCGTTCACCCTGAGGGTCCAATCTTCCACATCGATTTTTGGAGACTCGCTAATTGATACTACAAAGAATTCATTTGTTGGTGTTATCTCTGATTGGGTGGATATATTTACAGCGATTATAGCAATTATGATTCCAAACACCATTGCCAGTATTATAATAATGTTCCAGCCTCTGTTCATACATCTTACGCCCTTTCGAAATAGTATGCCGATTATTGGTTATATTTCTACTTACAAAAAGACAAGTATGGGCTCGGATTTCTTATAACCTTTAGTTTGTCACCAATTAGAGGAACTGCCCAAAATTATCTAAAAAATGTTCTATTCCAAGAAACATTTAAATAGTATAATAAGTTATATCTAAATGTAACTTGAATGCCACTCGGGTGTAACTATGGGCAGAATCCAGTGGAAGAGGAGAATTCAAAAGCGGGGCGGTTCCCTTCAGGTAACACTTCCAAACGAGATATGCACAGCCCTGGATATAAAAGACAAGGATGAGGTGCTCATCTACTGCGAAGAAGATACATTGATTATAAGAAAGGAATCTGATCGCTGTCCCCACTGCTATGGAACAGGAACTTGCAGATGCGGCGCTTGTGCAAAGAAGTTCAGGATTCTTGAAAGACCTGTTGTTATTCCTGTAACATGCAGCGTGTGCAACGGGAGTGGTAAATCCACAAAAAAAACAGATGATGGTTGAAATTTAGATTACGAGGTGAAGCAGGATGATGCGTCCAGATGCACAAAAAGTCAAAAATCCAAACCATAATATATTTACCTCGCAACTTCATTACCATCAACCAGAACTTATAGGGCGGTAAGAAATGACCCAAAAGATATGCCCAAAATGCCAAAAGGAGTTTGAAGAGGATTGGAATCTCTGCGATGAATGCGGGGTGGGTTTGGTAATACCAGCAGAGGAAACAGCGGCAAGTACAACCCCACTGTTCATAACAAAAATAAAGGAAAGATTCCACAGGATGGATACGGCGATAGATTCCAAGATGTCAAAGGCCGTGGATACCGCAGATGAGGCAAAGGAGGGTCTGGAGACCATAGGGAAGCAGGCTGTGGTTAAAGCAACGGAAATTACAGAAAAAGCCGAGAAAAAGGCCCAAGTAATCGAAAAAAAGAGTCTTTATTTCACAAAGAGAATGCGCAGAGCCAGTTCACCTACTGCAATAATGGATACCGTACTTACCTACCCCAAAATGATAATCATTATCGTTCTGCTTATTACAATAATAATCGGTGTCGCAGGAATCCCGCGAATGATAGAAAATATAAGCGGTGACATGAAAGTCTATCTTCCCCAGGATGATGATACATCGAAGATTTTAAACGAGGTAAACCAAGATTGGTCCACAGATATGATAGTTTTTTTTGTGGAAACCCCGAATAAATTCGATATCACCTATCCCACAAATATCACCGATAAAGTTGTTTTAGATGAAATCAGCACAATCGAGGAGACCTTGGATTATAACAAGGAAGATAATGGGGAAGAGGACGAGATATCCTTTGTTTTGAGCATATCGACCCTTATAAAAGAAATAAACTCCGCACCAAAACGCATACAAGAAGAGGCATCAAATGAAGTCGGGATTCCATTTAGCCTCTTTGAGCCTTCGGGGGATTACGAGATACCCGATGATCAGGAGGATATAGACCGGATAGTTGCCCAAATCCCAGAGGACACCAGAAGATTACTGGTGGCAGATACAAACAATGACGGAATATGGGACAGCGCAGGCGTCATAATGGGTGTTGTAAGTGATAATCAGGAAAAGTTGATGGATGATGTATACAAGTTAATAAAGCCATATTTTATAGACACAAGGGTGGAAAGTGGCCATGAAAACAGTAAAGAGAAATGGTGGGAAAGAGTTGAAGCCCAAAATGTTCACTGTGCCATGACCCCAACAGGGCCTGTTCCCATGACAGTGGCCCTGACCGCAAGGACTTATCAGGAATTTTCTGTGGTATTGCCTGCTGCCTTGCTCCTGATATGCGGTATGCTCATTTTACTTCACAGGACCCCGAAGATAGTTATTATTTCGGGATTCCCGATATTCTGTTCTTTGATTATAACCCTGGGCCTTATGGGTCTTACGGGCTGGGTTCTCTCACCCCAGGTGATTCTGGTGGCACCTATCCTTCTCGCCTTGGGGGTGGCGTACGGCTTGTATATAGCCAATCGATACTCAGATGAAAAAAAGAATATTAAAGATAAAAAGGAAAGAATGAAGGTGGCCATTGACACCACGGGAAAGGCGATATTCCTCTCTGCAGTCACCACAGCTGTGGGATTCTCCTCTCTTATGTTCGTGAACATGGTACCCATGATAGTCTTGGGCTTTGGTTTAACAACTGGCATCATGATATGTTACATTGTCACCATGCTCACGGTGCCAAGTTTGGTCTTGCTTTTGGACTACGAGAAGAAGGGTAAGATTTATTCCGCCGAAAAGATAGGCATGATTCCAATAAGACATAGAAAAAAGATAGTAATTGCCGCGATAATTATCACGATTTTTTCCCTGGCCCTGATTCCCTCGATACAGGCCAATATGAATCTCACTGAGATGGCACCCCAGGATGAGCCCACCATAATAAAAATGGAAGAATACACCGAGCAGTTCGGCGGAGGAATGCTGGGTATGGTTCTTATTCGGGGAAATCCTTACGAAGAGGATGTGCAAAGACGTCAAGGTTCCATGAAAGACATCGATGTTTTAAACGAAATAAATGACATGGAAAACGAGCTTAAGAAAATTAACGAAAGGATTGATGATCCAAAAATAAAGATAAACCCGCCCATCAGCGTTGTAGATGTAATGAAGATGATCAAGATACCCCAAGATATAGTAGATCAAATATTAACGGTGGTGCCTGATGCTTTTGATGCTCAGGTGGAAGATACCCTTAACAGGAGTTTCTGGGATGCTATTGACAGGGCTGGGCAACTGGACAACATCAACACTTTATGGTTGAATCAAAAGGGAAAAACCTTTCAAGATGCCATCATAGATATTTTTTACAACAGCCTCACCGTGGAAATGAGGGGTTTTCTTGTTAACCAAGATTATTCCAAGGCCTTGGTTTATATCGACATGCCCTCTATGGATGCGGCAAGAACAGAGAAAGCTGTTGATGCAGTAAACGACGTTGTTGATGAATTTCCTGCTGGAAAATCAACGTCCAAGCTGACTGGGTTTGCGGCCCTTATTGTTGCCGTGAACAACCTGATCATGTTCAATAGCCTGTTCAGCCTGTTCGTGGCACTGGTCATAGTATTCTTTGTTCTAATAATTATCTTCCGCTCCCTTAGACTTGCCGCACTGACCATGATACCCGTTTCCATGGTTGTGGCCTGGGAACCCCTCACCCTGGGTGTGACTGGTATAGATCTGAACCTGATTACAGCCATGATAGGCTCAATTATAGTTGGCATAGGTATCGATTATGGTATCCACATGACGGAACGAATAAGGGAATCAGGCGAAGATTTCTCTGGCATAAGAAAATCAGTGGAGACCTCAGGTTATACATTCTTGGAGGCCACCGCCACCATCGTTGCGGGACTGCTTTCCATTTTCTTAATCAATATCCAATCCATCCAGGAATTCATAACCATGGTTATTATCTTGCTCATTTTCAGTATGGCAGGTGCCATGCTCCTGTTGCCTTCCATCTATGCAATTCTCAGTGCCGAAAAAACAGACAAAGTGGAGTTCAAGGGGGAGGTAGCAGAAGTTGAACCTGAATATGTTCAGGAATAAATTGCTAGGATATGGAATTGAGCTATCCCGAACTCTATTTACTCCACTCGTACTATTTTTGACGAAAGATATTTATATGTATATCTGCTTCTGTCTTACCCCCATAGTTACAGAGAGGTGAGAGAATATGGCAGATGACAACACAGTATTCATCGGGAAAAAAGCAACCATGAACTATGTCTTGGCAGTGGTGACGCAATTCAACAGCGGTCTCGACGAGGTCATAATAAAAGCCAGGGGAAGAGCCATTTCCAGAGCAGTTGACGTTGCAGAGATCGTAAGACACAGATTCGTGCAAGATGCAGTCATCAAAGACATAAAGATTGACACTGAGATCTTAGAAAGAGGGGAGGAAGGAACCACGGCTAATGTGTCCTCAATAGAAATCTTTCTTAAAAAAACATAGGCTTTTTCGAAAGATACCTTTTGGATTTTAAGGGGACATAAAACCTCAGTGAGTGTTGTAGTAGGTTACCTGCTCTTTCGTCAGCCTTATTAACCAGAAAGGCTTTGGGTGGCAGGAGAAAAATGGACTACGATGAAGCCATTGAATATCTCTTTAACCTCAAGATATACGGAATGAGCTTGGGGCTTGAGAGAATCGAGTTTCTTTTAAAAACACTGGGCGATCCGCAAAAAAACATGAAGGCCGTACATGTCGCTGGTACAAACGGCAAGGGTTCGGTCTGTGCCATGCTTTCATCTATTTTGGTTTCGGCAGGTTACAAGGTGGGTTTGTTTACATCTCCCCATCTATTATCCTTCGAGGAGCGTATTCTGGTTGACCAAAATAAAATTTCCAAGGACAAGGTAATCCAGCTGGCAGAAAGAATTAAGTCCATATCCGAATCAATGGTAAAGAGCGGAAAATTCGACCATCCAACCTTTTTTGAGACCGCATGTGCAATGGCATTTGAGCACTTTAAGGAAGAAAAAGTGGATATCGCCATACTGGAGGTGGGACTAGGTGGAAGACTGGATGCCACGAACGTCGTATATCCCACAGCTTCGGTCATTACAACCATTGCCTTGGATCATACACATGTTCTGGGAAAAACATTTAAGGAAGTGGCAAGGGAAAAAGCTGGTATAATAAAGAATAATGTTCCGGTTGTAACGGGGATAGAGGATGATGACATACTAAATATTATAAAAAAGATATGTGAGGAGAAAAAGGCCCAGATATATTCTCATAAGGAGCAAGGGAATATAATTAGTAATGAATCGAGTCTTGATGGGCAGATATTTGAGATAGAATTGAAAGATCGTCGATATAAAGATTTAAAGATACCACTTTTGGGGGAGTATCAACTTAAAAATGCACTGGTTTGCGTGTTAACGCTGGAGGTTTTAAAAAAGAAAGGAATGGACATTCCCGAAGAAAGTGTCAAAAGGGGATTTGAGACCACAAGGTGGCCCGCCAGAATGGAAATAGTACAAAAAGAGCCAACTATAGTACTTGATTGCGCACATAATCCTGCGGGGATGAGGGCTTTGGTATCCACATTGACGGATTTGTTTTCAAAAAGACCACTTACATTTGTAATTGGTATAATGAGGGATAAGGATATCCCAGGGATTATAAAGGAGGTGGCCCCTAAGGCACATTGCATCATAGTCACGAAACCGAAGTTCGAAAGGGCTGCTTTACCTGAAAGGATAGAAAGCGAGGCAAAAAAGTACCTTAGCGATGTTGTTGTTATCGAAAATGTTGCAGAGGCTGTTAGCCAAGCAATAAAAAAAGCGGAAAAAAACGGGATTATATGCATATCAGGCTCGATTTTCAATGTCAGTGAGGCCATGGCTACCTTAAATATAGAGGGACATTGATTCCACTTTTCCTTCATTTTGAGGCACTGGCCGCTTTTTTTTTTTTGATTTTAATATGATATACTTAAATACTTGATAAAAATGTCGATAAATTTAATAATTAATATATATTTAAGTGGTAGTGTTGGAGATAGATATTCACAACACCTGGGGAGGATAAAGTAGTGGCAGATGAAGATACAGGTGAAAGACCCCAAGTGAGCTCGAAAGAGCTTGAAGACGCAGAAGTACTTGTAAAAAGTGCGGAAATCGACATAAATGAGGCCGAGAAAACAGGTGCAGATTTATCTGAGGCAAAGATGTACCTGGATGAGGCTAGGGCCTTTCTTTCTGAATTGAATATTAAACAGGTAAGGATCTCTGTTAAAAAGGCTAAAACCGCTGCTGCTGATGCAAAACGCTATCACCGTGCTGATCTTCTTATCAAACATGCCTTGCCTGTGGTAAATGATGCGAGAAGGGCCGGAGCCGATGCAAGCGCAGCCGAGAGTTTTATTGAGAGGGCCAGGGAATCCCTTCAAAATAAGATGTACGGTGATGTTAGTGAACATATAAGATCTGCCAAGCGTGAGGCCAAGGAGGCTAAGAGATACCATAGGGCATATCTCATGATCGAAAATAGTAAGAACGATATCGCAAACGCAAAAATGGTGGGAGCTGATGTAACAGAGGCCGAAAAATTCCTAGATGAGGCTCGGGCCGCCCTGGAAAAAAAGGATTACGGTGTTGTCAGCCAATTGGTAAGAAATGCAAAAAACGCAGCAACCAAACTTCAAAAACATATGAAGGTTAAAGAACTCATAGCGGGTTTGAAACCAGAAGTAGAATCTTTAAAACACGTGGGAGTTCAGACCGAGGAAATCGAGGAGCTGCTTGTAGAGGCGGAGTCATCCCTGGAGATGCGAGATTATGCAGAGGTCAGAAGCCTGATTAGGAAGATAAAAAGAAGGATTAAAAAGGCCATGGAACGCAAAGCCGCAAACGTTTTGATAGCAACCATAGACCATATAATGCATAAGGCCGAGGCAAGAGGCCTTGATGCAACTGATTTAAGAATGCTCTTTGAAAGGGCCAAGGTGGCAGCTGAGAAAATAGACCATTCAGAAATAGAACAGATAATCTCGGAGTTAAATGCAATAGCCAAATCATTGAATATACCCATAGGAAGTCTTGCATCCGATCTGTTCTCCAAAGCAAAGCTCGTGGATCTCGAGAAGATCGATATGATTTTCAGTGAGGCTGAAAGAAAGATAAGTGCGGAGATGGCTAGGGCAAGAATAACTGCCATGAGGGACCTTTTAACTTCAGCAAAGGAATTGGGGATAGAGGGACCAGAATTCATGACCCTGCTAAAAAAGGCCGAGGAGGCATTCGAGGCCAAGGATTTCGACATAATTGAGGAGTACAAGGAGTCATTTGAGGATAAGCTGGATGAAGCCAAAGTAATGCACAGGACCGATATAATCGGTAAGAAAATCGAGAAAGTCCGAGCTATGATTGCCCAATTAAAAGAACAGAAGATAAAAGTCGAAAGGGCCGAGGAACTTCTGATGCTTGCAGATCAAGAATTGTCCGCACATAATTTCGAAAAAGCCGATGAGCACGCGGATAATGCCCAAAAAACAGCAAAAGAGCATCATCAGAAACACGACACAGAACATGAACTTGAGTCCATTAAAAACATAATAACTGAAGCAAGGGATTCAGGTGTCGATATTGAAGAGGCAAATTCTCTATTGACCCAAGCTGAGATTGAAATTGGGGCCAACAATGTTAACCAGGCAACAGAATTGATTCAAAAAGCAAAAAGCATCAGTTCAAACAGAATTCAGGACTTCATCGAGGGCAAATCCCCCAAGTTTTTGGTAAAACTCCCTGAAACCGGTATAGAGGCAGATACATGGAATAAATGTACAATCGAGATAGCTAACACAGGTGATATAGGGGCTAAAAATGTTGATATGATTTTCAAGGGTGACATGGATGTAAAGGGGCTTTCCAGAATCGAAAAGCTGGGAGCAGGTGAGAAAAAACGTATGGAAATCGGGGTAAAACCAAAGGAGTCTGGAAAACTCGATATGGATGTTCTCTTCAAATATCAAAGAGCCTTTGATGAAACCGTTTTCCAGCTCGATATGGCGATGAAGATCATGGCTGACACCAGCGGAACCTACCTTATCGAAGAGGTACTTTTGATACACAGAAGCGGCATCCTCATTTCCCAAGCCAGCAGAAAAATGGAGATGGATATTGACAGAGATATATTTAGCGGGATGTTCACGGCTGTTCAGGATTTTATCAGGGATTCTTTTCAAAAAACCGCTGATGTGGGGCTAAAAAGGATGGATTTCGGGGCAAATAAGATATTACTAGAGCACGGGAATAATATTTTTCTTACAGCCATAACTATTGGAGGTGAACCGAGATTTTTACCGCTGTTCATGGTGGAGATTCTAAGGGAGGTGCAAGAGAAATACGGTCCTGTTCTTGAAAAATGGCGGGGGGACCATTCAGAGGTGGATGGTGTTGACGAAATTATTGCAAGACTTCTGCATGTAACAGATGAAAAAGGTGCTGATGTAGCTGGATTCGAATCTGGTAAGGTTGCTGAGACAATAAGACTCATTGAGGCTGCTGAAGCTGATGGTATTCTCAAGGGGGGGCAGGAAGCCTTTGTAGAAGAGTTCATAGAAACCATGCAAAATATGGGATTTGAACATGCCTGGAACTATATTGAAGATAAAGGAGAATATGTAACTAAGGAAATAAATACCGAGAAGGCCAAAGAAAAGATATCGGCTATGAGAGACCTTTTATCCTCTGCAAAGGAATGGGGTATAAGCACCGAAGAAACCCTCTCTATAGTTAGCGAGGCCGAGTCAGCCCTTGCCTCTGAAAATTTTGACGTTATCGATGAATACAAGGATACATTCGAGAAAAAAATGGAAGAAGCTAAATTTAAACAAAGGACAGATATCATCGAAAGGCGGATAAATAACGCCTTGGTTCTGATTTCTCAGTTTAAGGATATGGGAGTTGATGTGGGAAAGCCAGAGGAGCTTTTGGCCATGGCCGATTTAAAGTTTAAGGCAGGTGAATACGAAAAAGCAGAGGAGCTCGTGGATGAAGCTGAACAGATTGCCGATGAAATGCGGCGAAAGCATGATGTAGAAATCGAGCTAAATTCTGTACGCAAGACCCAAGATGAGATCAGGGAGTTGGGTGTTGATGTTGGTGAATCGGATGTTATTTTGATTGAAGCAGAGAATGAGATAATAGTGTTCAACTTGGAAAAAGCAAGGGAATTGATTAAAAAGGCGAGGAACATCATTTCAAATAATATTGAGGATTTTATCGAAGGGAAATATCCAAAGTTCACATTAGATATACCGGAGGGGGGAATGGAGGCCGATGTATGGAACAAATGTCAAATAGAGATTTCAAATATAGGGGAACTTTATGCAAAGAATGTGAACATAAGCATCAGCGGAAATTTGGAGGTTAAAGGCATAGAAAGAATTGAAAAAATCGAAATTGGAGAGACATGGCAGGTGGACATCGGTATAAAACCAAAAGAAGCCGGAAAATTGGATATGAATGTTGTTTTGGCCTATCAAAGGGCTTTTGATGATACCATCTATCAGCTAAATATCGGGAAGAATATCATAGCTGACGCTAGTGGCACTTACATGATAGAAGAGGTTCTGCTGATACACAACAGTGGTATCCTTATCAGCCAAGCTAGCAGAAAAATGGAAACAGAACTTGACAGAGACATATTCAGCGGTATGTTCACGGCTGTTCAGGACTTCATAAAGGATTCCTTTCAGAGAACAGATGATGTGGGACTTAAGAGAATGGACTTTGGCGGAAACAAGATATTGATTGAGCACGGTCACGACATCTTTCTTACTGCTATACTTGCAGGCGGTGAGCCAAGATACCTTCCATTGTATATGGTTGAGGTGATAAAGGAATTGGAGGAGGAGTACGGCGCTATTCTTGAAGGATGGCGTGGTGATCTTTCCCAACTCGAAGGAATAGAAATTTACATTAAGAAGCTGTTGCAGGTCACTGACGAGAAAGGTGCAGATATTGTAGGATTTGAATCAGGATTGGTAGCTTCCACAATCAGGCAAATCGAGGAAGCTGAGGAAAAGGGTGTATTGGAGAGCGGACAGGAAGCATTTATAAATGAGTTTCTCGAGAACATTGAAGAAGGGGGATTCGAACGAGCATGGTCCTACCTTCAAAATAAAGGAAAAGAGGTGGAAAAAGAGATAAGCACCGACACCGCCAGGACAAAGATTTCTGCTATGAGGGATCTTATGTCGGTTGCAAAGGAAGGGGGAATGAGTGAGGATGAATTCTTGGCCCTAATTGAAGAGGCCGAACGCGCCATAGATGCTGGTAACTTCGAAGAAATCGATAATTTTCAGGATAAATTCCAAAAGAAACTTGAGGAAGTGAAATTAAAGCAAAAGACAGACATAATATGGAGAAGGATCAAAAACGCAATGGTCCTTATATCACAATTTAAGGAAATGGGAATTGATGTCGAAAAACCAGAGGCAATTTTGGCTCTCGCAGACAAGGAATTTAAAACCAATAAATTCGAATCTGCAAAGGAACATGTTGATGAGGCAGAAAAACTTGCCGAGGACCTGAGGATAAAACACGATATAAAAGTGGAACTTGAAACTGTAAAGGAGACTTTGGCCGAGATAAAGGAAATGAAGGTTGATGTTCAGGAGGCATATGATCTTTTGGTTGAGGCCGAAAATGAGCTGAATATTGATCACTTTCATGAGGCAAAGGAATTGATAGAAAAAGCAAGAGGTATAACCTCAAGCAATGTAGAAGAGTATATACAAGGTAAATTCCCAAAGTTTACTTTGAAACTTCCAAAGGGCGGCATGGAGGCTGATTATTGGAACAAATGTGTAATCGAGATAGACAACACAGGAGACCTTGCAGCTAAAAATGTGGATATCAGCTTTCAGGGGGAGGTGGAAGTTAAGGGGCTTGACAGATTAGAAAAACTCGATGCAGGTGAGAAGAAGCAGATAGAAATAGGATTGAAACCTAAAGAATCCGGAGATCTCGATACAGATGTCCTCCTTACATACCAAAGAGCCTTTGATGATACCATCTATCAGCTTACCCTGGGAAAGAAAATTGAAATTGATGAGAGCGGGACATACTCAATAGAAAATGTATTTCTCATACATAATAGCGGGATTTTGGTAACTCAGGTTACCAGAAGATTGCAGACGGATGTGGACAGTGATGTGTTCAGTGGGATGTTGACAGCGATTCAGGATTTTGTTAAGGATTCGTTTAAGAGAATGGAGGATGTGGGTCTTAAAAGAATGGATTTTGGACCGAGCAAGTTGATGATTGAGCATGGTCGATATACCTACCTGGTTGCCGTCCTTATAGGGGGAGAACCCAAATATCTGCCGCTATACATGTTAGAAGTTGTAAATGAAGTGGAGCAGAAGTACGGTTCTGTACTCGGAGACTGGGATGGTACTTATGATAAACTGGGAGGTTTAGAAGAACTAATAGAAAAGTTAATGAAGGTCACGGATGAAAAGGGAGCAGAGGTTGAGGGATTTGAATCAGGAACCGTGGCCTCGACGATCAGACTGATCCAAGCTGCAAGCGAGGAGGGTGTTGACATCGTGGGCCCTGAGACCTTTACCAATAAGCTCATCGAAATCATAGAAAAGGAGGGATTTGAAAACGCGTGGAACTACCTGGAAAAGATGAGCCGCGAAGCAGAGGAAACCAGTGCAGAATACCGGACAAAAAAGGAGGGAATGGAAGAGCTCAAACATGCGTTATTAAGTGATGTTGATGAGCATATTATAAGGGATATCGGTGACAGCCTAGAGCACTATCTGAAAATAGTAGACGGGGTTATCGAGGTTATTTTAGGTATGCGAAATGAATCTGGATTAAATGAAACAGATCCAATAAAGAATGTAGTGATAAAATCCTCGGAAGATGAGGTAAGAGACGCTGTAACAAAGTTTGAGATCCCAATTATTAGAAAGGTGAAGGCAAAGAATTTGGAGCTCTTAAAGCCGGGTACGGAATGGCAGGGTCTAAATTTGGAATTGATTCCAAAAAAAGAGGTAATATTTCGTGCCTACAAGCAGCAGGCCAGCAAGGTGATGACTCTCCTTCGATATCAATCACCATGGAAGATCAAAGAGAGCCTAGAAAAGGAAGGGGAATACACCCTTGGTGTAGAGGGTTATCCTGTAAAAATCACAAACGCTATGTTGGAATTCAAGCTGAGCACACCTGAAAATGTGGTGGAAAAGGAGTTCGAAAAGGGAAAGATTTACATCGATAAAGAATTGACAGAGGAGATGAAATCTGAAGGGATCGTTGATGAGCTTATCGGGTACATAAATGACATGAGAAAGGAATTGAAGATCAAAGAGGAAGACTACATAGAAACTCAGATCTTTGTTCCAGATAAAACTGCCGAGATTCTTGAAGGCCAAAAGGAACTCATCACATCAAAAACTCGCTCATATTCTGTGGAGTTTCCATTCGACAATATTTTCGAGGGAGGGGATTCAGGTTATTACGTTGTGGAGAAGGAACTGGCTGGCGAGAAGGCGGTAATCGGGATCGTGGTTGTTGAGTGGGATGAAGGGTAAAATAACAGTATAAATCCCAAAAATACCAATTTCTGTCACTCTGGCCGTTTATTGAGTGCACACACCTTCAAGCAAACAGAGCAGCCATCGTATTCAGCAAAGTACGGCCCGCATTTATAGGGATCCACCCTGTACTTTTTAAATCCCCGGACATTGGATTTCTTCTTGGGGACGGCATCCCCCTCGCATTCTCGAACACAGATATCGCATTTTTCACAGTACTCGGATGCGCCGAAGTTAAGGGGCTCATCAGGGATCAATGGAAGGTTCGTGGTTACTGTGCCCAGCCTGACCCTTGGTCCATATTGAGGTGTTATTAAAAGACCCAGCCTCCCAAGCTCTCCAAGACCTGACTCGATTGCAGTTGGAATATGTAGAATTCGCGCGTGAATCCTCCTGCTCGCCCTGGGATGATGGGCAAAAGCAGGGTAACCTATTTCCCTGATTTTTGATGCAAGTTTTATAGTAATTTCCCCAAGCAGGCAATATATTTTGATAACTTCGGTAGCGGATGGAGGACCAGGCGAATCCTGGATTTTATCATAGTCCATCTCCATGGCCAAGGATATTGCGAACCTGTGATCAAGCTCACTGCCTTTGAAGAAGTACTCCCGCCTGACCTTGGAGATCCCAACCAAATCAGCACCTAAATCCAGGGCTAGGTCCTTAATAAATATCGTATTTTCTTCTGGATTATCCAGTTCCTTTTTTCTTTTAGCAATTGGTCCATCTTCGAATCCGTACTGACTCGTTAAAATCCTGTTTTTGTATTCCCTTGCCTCGTCCTCTATTTTGATTTTAACATCCCAACGGCTGAAAATATATTCAAAGATGTTTTCATCCACAGGTTGTTTTAACAAACAATATCACGATCCTGGGTATTATAAAAATATTATGTCATATATATATTATTGCATTTAAACTGAATTTCCCGGTGTATCATCTGCACCTTGAAGCTGTTTCCCTACAATTTCATCAACATGTTTTAAAAACGCCTCCTCCTTTCCTTTGGGTATCGTGGCGCCTGAGGCCACAGGATGCCCCCCTCCCCTTCCCCCCACCTCATTTGCAGAATCTCTACAGGCTCTTGCCAAGTCAAGTCCTTTTGATACGAGATATTTGGTCCCTCTACACGAAACTTTTGTTTTTTCTTCCTCAACAGAAAGGGCGAACGTGGGTTTTTCGGAATTAAAAAGATACATCATACCCAAACCTGCATAGGCACCAGCAAGCGAAGAGTTATCATTGTAGAAGAACTGTATGTTCTGCATATCATGGGCACCTTCTTCCTCCAGCTTTAAAAGCCCAAATCTCAGCTCGTCTTTGTAAGTTGCCCTCAGCTTGATTGCCTTCTTTAGTGCCATTTCCTCTCCAAGGCATAATGCCAACCCAGTACCCATATTATCCATGCGACCGCAGGAATTGATAAAGTTAGAAAGATCACTTGCATAAAGGTTCATTTTCCAAATCCAGTATTTCTTTGTAATGACGCCCTCTGCAATCTCCGGCCGAACCTTTTGGGCAAGAAGCCTGATGATAATAGCACTTAATAATAACCGCATCTGCTCTTCATCCAGATCCTCGAATTTAATATCAGAATCGAGTTTCATATTTCTTATAAATTCCAAGATCCTATCTTCCCTTCCTGTCATTCCCTTAATAAATGGGTCCAGATCCTCAAGCAGTGCGTTTTTCACCAAATTGGAACTGAACTTCAACATTTTCCTCTCATCCACGATACCTTTATCCTTGGCCATCTCAAACAGATGGGCATTGTAGCCAGATAGGCCGTCTAAATGCTGTTTATCACCGATTATTCCTGCCAAGGCCAATGCTGATAAATCCCAGTTTTTTTCGTTTATTACGCATGCGAACATGAAGGCAAGGCTAGAGCCACAGATGTCGTATGTGCCATCCATTCCATAAAAATGAGGATTGATCAATAATGGCTCATCGGAGTTGCTTTGCGCGGTGTGGTGGTCCAAAATGATGACCTTATTCTTAAATTCTTTAAGAGCATCCAAATGTCCACTTCCCATATCACAAAATATTGTGACAGGATAATCCTCTTTCTTCAGAATATCCACGAATTCATCCTTCAAACTTCGTGTCAAGGTGACATGGAATTTGAGGCCCTGGCGAAGGAGTGTGTGACAAAGAATACCAGCTGCACAGATTCCATCTGCATCATAATGCGAAATTAATCTTATGGTGTCTTTTTCATTGAGCACAATTTCCCGGGCGATCTTTAGTTTTTTAACAAGGCCCTTAGGAATATCGTTTACATTCTTCAACTTTATTTTCCTCCGCTCTATTCATGAGATACTCCAAATTTGGAGAATACCCTATTTTGGATAAGAAGTGTAAATGCAAATCATTCTACCAAAAGTTTTGCCGTCTTGAGGTTATATTCCCAATCCTCTGGCAGTGTGCCTTGAGATTTATAATAACGTATAAGTCTCCGAATCTTAGCCTCCGTCAACCCCAATGCCCTTTGGTTGTGGATATCCTTTGGATTCTCAGAAAGGTGTTCACCTATATTTACAGCCCTTTTCATCAGGTTTTTTAGATCCTCTGGAAGCTTTGGCGATCGTTTATTTTCAGCAAGAATTTTCAAGATGCTCTTTCCTGTTGATAACTTGACGCTGGGCACACCAAATTGATCACGAAGTTTCATTCCTATTTCGCTGGTTGAATGCCCTTCGTCAGCGAGCCTGATTACGGTTCTTTCAATTTCTTTTGGCTTCATGGTGATCCATTCAGGCGGTTCGGGTTTATATGGTCTTGTGGATGAGGATTTTCCCTTTTTTCTTGCATGAATTCTTGCCATTTTTGTCCTCCAGCAGTTTACGGGAGGAAAAGGCATACTCTTTTTACTACTTAAAAATTGTTGTATGCTATACCTTCTGCCTTGGAGTATCTTGCATCCTTAAAGAAAAAATAACTGAGTTAGATTCGTAATGACATGAAAGTATCTTCAGAATCGCTCCTCTTCTATATTTATCCCGGGGAACTCCCTCCCGCACTCTTATGCTTCCGAAGACCCTTTTTACATTCGATGTTCTCCAAGAATATATCTTCCGGGACTGTGTCCTGAACTTCTTCCCAGCATTTGCCCTGACGATCGCATATCATGCAGGATCTGACCAGCAGTGTTCTTGTATTCAACTTCGTTCTTGGATCCACCCTTATGATGGTGTCACCGTAAACACCGCCCGGTACTTTCTTGGGGTATTCAATGAGCCTGGGTTTTTTGGTTTTCAGGTCTTTTTTTACCTCTTTTTCCTCCTCCTCCACCACCTCTGCCTCCACTATTTCCGCCTCGACCACGATTGGTTCGGCCTCAACCACAGCGATCTCAGCTTCAACTGGTACTGGCGTCGCAGTAACTGTTTTCATCTCTGTGATCACGACACCCTTTGGAGCCTCACCCGCAGCACCTTCCCCCGCAGATGATGTTTCTGCCTGGGCAGAGACCATTTCCTGAAGCTTAACTCTCGAAGGAAACCCAGCAACCATAAGAACGCAGATTAAGATGATCATTACAATGGAACCTATGTAAACCCACCATTCCCTGCTTATCTCCATTCCATAATCGTCGTAGACACTCTTATTAGTGAACAATAGCATCATCCATAATATGAAAATAAATGCTATTATCAAGATTATTATGGGGGAAACTGGTTTCTTTGCTTTCTGCGTAGATTGCCCTTCTTCCGAGATGGCCATAAATTCACCATTTTTCCATGGAAATTTGAGGTTATAACCTTACTTTAACCTGCCATATATTCCTATATATTGGAGAATATATGTGTCTGTATATAATGTTTTTGATTTTTTTTTGGTAGGATTCTGCCCAATACATGGCTGTATCGGGGGTTGAAAGAAGTTTTTGAGTTACCATTTTTCACTTCTTAAGTTCCTTTCCAACCTTCTCCTCTACGCTTTTGATCTTCCTGTCAAGTGCGTTGACAACACCTTTTCTGTCGTCGATTTTAATGGTGGTGGATACCCTCTCAGTATCTTCAAGTATCGCCATATGACATTTTTTCACAAGCTCCATTACCTCATCCCATGAACCTTCGACCACAGTGCCCATGGGATTGATTCTGTATGAAAGGCCGCTTTCATCGATGAGTCTAAGGCTTCTTGCCACGTACTTGCTGAGACTGACATCCTTTCCTATGGGGAAAATGGTAAACTCTGCCAACATTTTCATCTACCTCTGTACTCTTTATTGTACTGGAGGGATAAAAAAATTTTGTATTAAATGCATGTCAACCTATAGCTTAAAATAATGAATTACTATATCGACTTTACTAATAAAAGAGGATATTAATGTCATCTAGAATAATAAGATGTGGCAATTACTCCCTTGCACTGGGAAAAAGAACCCTGATTATGGGTATTGTGAATGTCACACCCGATTCATTCTCAGATGGGGGCCAGTTCTATGATTCCAAGTTGGCTATCTCCCATGCAAAACAACTTGTAAAAGAAGGTGCTGACATAATCGATATTGGTGGTGAGTCCACACGCCCCGGTTCCGATTCTGTAACCCAAGAGGAGGAGCAGAAGAGGGTAATACCTGTAATAGAAGGCATAGCTGATGAGGTGAATGTACCCATCTCAATCGACACCTGCAAATCCGAAGTGGCAAAGGCTGCATTGAATGCGGGAGCCTGTATTATCAACGATATCTCAGCTGCGCGCTTTGATCCCAAAATCGCGGAAATGGCTGCAAAATGTGAAGTCCCCATAGTTCTCATGCATATGCAGGGCACCCCAAAGAACATGCAGAAGAATCCCGT
This sequence comes from Thermoplasmata archaeon, assembly GCA_020348445.1. Taxonomy (GTDB): domain Archaea; phylum Thermoplasmatota; class Thermoplasmata. The sequence goes on along the minus strand of CP070751.1, from coordinate 549,478 downwards.
ATACAACGATGTTATGGAGGATATCAAGGAATTCTTGAAAGAAAGAGCAGCTTTTGCAGTTTCCCAAGGCGTACCCAGAGAAAATATAATTATCGATCCAGGAATTGGTTTTGGAAAGACCCTCCAGAACAATTATGATATAATAAAGAGGTTGAGAGAACTTAGGGAATTGAACTTCCCGATCCTAATTGGAACCTCGAGAAAATCATTTATCGGCACGACGTTGGGCTTGGATGTTGATGAGAGGCTTGAAGGTACATTGGCAACCGTGACCATGAGCATAATAAATGGTGCAGATATCGTTAGGGTACACAATGTAAAGGAAGTAAAAAGAGCAGTGAAAATGACGGATGCAATTTATAGATGATAGAGAGGTTGGAAATTTGCCTGGTGAGTTGATCGAGGACTTCGTTGAGGTAAAAGACGAAAAGGAGGCCAGCCAGATCTACAATAAAGGGTATTACGGCACACCTCTTTCAGGTGGAGGACTAAAGCTGGGTTTAATAGAAGCCGTATATCTTTTTGAATCAGGGAGATTGGATATTAAACGTAATAGAAGGAGGGTGAACTACGTAAGGCTCTTTCGCTATGCAAACAAGCTCTATCCTGATTTTGAAATAAAGTACATAGTCTACAGGGATTTGAGGATGAGGGGATACGTTGTCAAACCCGACATTTCACCAATGCATTTTCGTGTATTTCCAAGGGGTGGAAAACCCTCGAAAAATCCGTCAAAATTCTGGGTGTATGCGGCAAGCGAGCGCGGCGTATTTGACATGGAGGGAATGGTTCACCACATCAGAAGTGTCCTTAAGGCCAGAAAGAAACTACTTATCGGTATCGTTGACGAGGAGGGTGATCTAACCTATTACCAGGCAAAGCTAATTCGACCCAAGGGCCGCATAAAAACAAAGGAGTTTGAGATCCAGTGCGAGGCTCTTTTTTTTGGGGACAGGGTCATGATTTCAGATTCAGAAGAGGCAGATATCCTACATGATGCCGAATTCTTTGGAAAGTTCATTGGAGAGGGATTGCAGCTTTCTCTATTAGAAACAGCGTACCTACTAGAAATGGATGCCCTTTTGGTGAGGGACGCAAAATCGGGCAGGAGAATCAACTTTAATCAATTCACGAGAAAAGCAAAGAAAATCCAGCCTGATTTCGGTGTCAGGCTGAAGGTGTACAAGGATCTGAAGAGCAGGGGCCTCATCGTTAAAACTGGATTCAAGTACGGTACGCACTTTAGGGTCTACAAAGGGGATCCAGACAAGGAGCACGCCCTATATTTGGTACATGCAGTTTCCAAAACCTACCACAGTACATGGCCTGAGATTTCCAGGGCAGTTCGACTGGCTCACGGAGTAAAAAAGGAGCTGCTTTTGGGAAGAGTGGACAAAGTAAAATCCGAGTATGTGAGATTAAAACGTGTTAGACCTTGACATTTTTATTCTAATTAATCCTCTTTTTTAGATTTGGGTACTTTCTTGGCCTTTTCAACCTTCCCTTTCTTCGTTTTCTTCTTTATTTCTCTCTTCTTTTTCTCATCCTCGAGCTTTTCTTTTATGAGCTTGATGTTCTCATCGTAGGCTGTTTTTCTTCTAAAATCCACCCTCAATCCCAATCTCTTAGCAATCCTGACATCGATTCTTGCTTTCTTAAGTTCCAGGGTTGAAAATCCCCTTGCAGATCGCATTTTTCCGCTTGAAAATACCCTTGGCTCCATGATAATCACCTTTTCTCCTTTTTGACTATACAGAATACAAGTCCTATTGCCAGGACAGGTAGTATTAAAAAATCTGTGGTGGAACAGGAACTTCTTCCTCCCTCTCCCACAGAAACACGAACCGAGTCCATTTTAATGAGCTTATTTTCGAAGTCAGTCTCTGATCCATTCCAATATGCTTCATAGTCTATGTGATAACTACCTTCAGGAGTATCCTCTTCGGCCATCATGGGAAATTCGAACCTCAATTCATCTTTATCATCCCCCTCAAGAGTTATCGAGGCTTCATCGCCTGAGATGATCATGTCACTTTTATTCTCAACGAACTCGAACCTCCTGTGCAATGTGACTATCACGGTGTAGTTCGAATCATCGGCATGACTCTCAACAAATATCACCAAGTCGAATTCCTCTTCTGGCTCAATACCAATTACATTATTTGCAGATACATCCGGTTCCCCTGCACTGGCAATCCCTGCAAAGACACAGAATGTAGTTATAATCGTATATAATGCCAGGCTCCTTCGCATAAACTCACCATTTCTATAAACGCGAGCTTGCTTAAAAAACGTTGTGGTGGTTTGTTTCGTTTCTGCCTAAGTTCCAATCAAAACCTTTTTCATATTTCATTTTAATGCCGTACCCGTGATGTTCATGTACCTCGACGAGCTCTCTATGAAGGAATTCAAGGAAAATGTAAACGAGAATACAGTGGTTATTTTACCCATCGGTGCAATAGAGGGGCACGGCTCTCATTTACCTTTATGTACGGATTCCATTCAGCCGGAATATGTGGCAGAAAAGGTTGCCCAGCAGACAAAAGCCCTAATAGCCCCTCCCATAAGGTACGGATTTTGTTCCTCCACAAGGAACCTAGCGGGAACCATAACAATCTCCTTTGATACCCTACGCTCTCTAGTTTACGATATTCTCTCCGAGTTCTTACGAAACGGCATTAAAAACATAGTGGTGCTTTCGGGTCACGCTGGCAGGGTGCACATGGCAGCTCTGCGTTTGGCTGCAGAGAAGGTGGTTCGGGAGAACAAGGTCAATATCATGGTTCTCTCGGACTACGATATCGCGTATGATCTGCTAGATTCTGATGAGAGCATACCAAATGACGACAGTCATTCAGGTTTAATAGAAACCTCAAGGGTAATGGCTATAAGGGGGGACTTGGTAAAAGGAAAAGGCACAGCAGGTAAAGATAGACCCCCAAAGTTCATGGTTCTACCAGATCCAGAAAAATATTTTCCTTCGGGTGTTATGGGTGATCCAAGGGATGCTTCAAAAGAAAAAGGAAATGAAATCAACGATTTTATAATAAATGAACTTGTTAAGTTGATAGAAGATATGAGGGAGAGGTGAATATCCGTTGGTACATATCGTATTTTACATAACAATCTTGTTAAATAATGGAATTGTTGAATAAAAGGATCCTGTCATATCTAAGAGACCTTACTTGCCTCGCACTTCATGTTTATGCATACGTCCTTTTTCCTTCCCCTGCCTCTTCCGAACTTTATCATGGGTGCCCCGCACTTCTCGCAAGTGAAATCTGCAAAATCGAGCTTTCCCCTTTGAGGTAAGGCGTAAGAGTTTCTGCATTTCGGGAAATTCGAGCAGCCAACAAATCTCTTGCCCCGCCGCGAGCGGGTTATCAAAAGTTCTCCACCACACCGCTGACACTCCCCGACGATCCTCTGCTTCTTCAAGGCCTCTTTTATGGAGCTTCCTATATTCTCCTTGTTTTCCTCAAGTATTATGAAGACCTTGTCCAGCATCTCCTGTGATTCATTCACAACATCTACAAAATCCTTCTTTCCCTCAGCAACCTCTGCCATGTCATTTTCAAGGGTACTTGTCATCCTGGCCCTGGTGATGGTCCTGGCATGCTCCTCTAATGCCTCTATTACAGCTATGCCAGAGGGTGTGGGTTTTGGCGGGGAATCTTTTACGTAGCCTCTTCCGTAGAGCTTTTGGATTATCTCATGGCGGGTGCTTTTGGTTCCAAGGCCGAGTCTCTCCATTTCGGCGATAAGGGCTCCCTGTCCATACCTGTTTGGAGGCTTGGTTTGATCCTCGATCATCTCCACCCCTAGAACTTTCACCATATCCCCTTCTATCATTTTGGGCAGAATTTTCTCCTTGGGGGTGTAATAAGGAAAATACTTTCTCCAACCGAGGTCGATAAATCTGAGTCCGTTGGTTGTGAAAATCTCTTTGCTAAGATCGATTTCTACATTCGTAACCTCTTGGACGGCAGGTTTTGCCAATGTGGCAAAAAACCTTCTTGCAACAAGTTCGTAAACCTTCCATTGATTCCTGTTTAAGTCCTTCTTCTTGGCTGCACCTGTGGGGTGAATCGGGGGGTGGTCCGTTGCGAGTGTTTTTCCCCTTGTGGGGATAAGTCGGGGTATTGCTAGAAGCTCGGAAGCCTCCGAGGAAAACTCGGAATTCTTCATTTTTTCCAAAAGATTTCTCAAATTAAGTGACTTTGGATATACGGTGTTGTCTGTTCTGGGGTAGCTTATGAATCCATTGGTATAAAGATCCTCTGCAACAGCCATGGCCCTTGCTGCCGTGAATCCCTGCCTTGTGGCATCCCTGAGAAATGCGGTGGTGTTATACGGCGCAGGAGGTTTGTCCTTTTTTTCTTTTTTTATGACTTTTGCGACGATACCATTCTCTGAACCTTCTGCCCTCTTTTGTACCTTCTTGGCCTCATTCTTGTCCTTGAACCTCCCGTTTATGTGTTTTGCAGTGAACTTATTCTTCTTCTCCAATTTCGCCTCGATTTCCCAGTAAGGTTCAGGCTCGAAACTTTCGATTTCCTTCTCCCTATCTACAAGCAATGCCAATGTTGGGCTCTGAACCCTTCCAACTGATAGAAAATCCTTACCACTTTGATTGGATGCAATTGATATGAATCTTGTAAGGGAAGCTCCCCATGCCAGATCCACGACCTGCCTTGACTCTGCCGATGCTGAAAGGTTGTAATCAACATCAACCAAATTCTGAAAAGCACCTTCTACCTCATCCTTTGTCAGGGCGCTGAACCTCGCTCTTTTCACCTCCAATCTTGGATTTATATCCTTTACTATGTCCAGGCCCTCTACACCAATTAACTCACCTTCCCTGTCATAATCTGTGGCAATGATTACTCCCTCATTTTCCCTTGCAAGGTCCTTTAGGGCAGAAACTATGTTCCTTGCACCCTTGGACACCCTCTTCTCAGGGGCAATATGTGTTAGTTCCCTTGGTTTTATCCTATGCCATCCCAGATACTGCTCAGGGTAGTCCAATTCCAGGATATGGCCACGAAGACCGATTACAGCGTAATTCGTCCCTTTTCTTTCAAAAAAATAGACAGGCACTTTGTGGATATATGTCTCCCTAGCTTTTCCATTGGAAAGTATAACTGCGATACGTTTTGCAGCGTTTTGTTTTTCACACACAACGAGAATGCTCATAGGGGGTGTTGCATGAAGCTTTTCTTATTTAAAGGTTTTTTATGGCAATGTACGGAGTCAAAACACATCTTCAAGGACTCTAATTGCTTCCTCCCCACAATCCTCGATACAAAATCCGCATCCCTTGCAAAATGGCCCCATGATCTTGGCAACTCCCTCCTTAATGGATATTGCATCGGTGGGGCAAAGGCCCACACAGGCTTCGCATCCGGAACATCGACTTTCATCCACAATTGCACGCATTTATCAAAACCCCTTTTTATGCATCATCAGAGAAACCTTTTCATTTTTGATACTATAACCTCTTTTGGAACTGCTCCTATGATGGTATCAACCAATCTTCCGTTCTTAATAAATAGAAGTGTTGGGATGCTCATGATACCGAACTCAGTGGCAACCTGTCTGTTCATATCTGTGTTAAGCTTGCCAAAGACCGACTTACCTTCATAGTCACCTGCAAGCTCATCTATTACAGGAGAAAGCATCTTGCAGGGTCCGCACCATGGCGCCCAACAATCCACGATAATGAAGTCGAATTCCTGAATTATTTCAGCAAAGTTCTCGTCGGTTAATTCTATTGGTACATTCGGCATCTTCCTTTCAAGTGTTACAGCAGGTGGTTGCATGTCATTCCAATATGACTGTATTTTTTTTGCTCTTATCTCTTCGAGTTCATCCATTTTTACACCTCCGCGGTTTTGCACGGTATTAACATAACCGCAATAGGGTTAACTCTATATAAAGATTGAGCTGTCACTGAATAAGGTGTCAGGAGTGCCGAATATGATAGAAATTATCGGTGGATTTGATCATTTAGTATTAGGAAAATTATATTTACCCACCCACCTACCCCCACCTCCATACCCACCTACAAAATCATTAGAAATTGAACCATCAAGCAATCATGATGAATTAATGACGCATAAAATGTATATCATATTCCTTGTAGATGCATCTGTCCATTACCACTGTAATTCCCGCTTCTTTTGCCTTCTGCGCGGCATCAATATTTATTATGCCCTCCTGCATCCACACCACCTTAACGCCCTTTTTAATGGCATCGGAAACCACATCGCCAACGGCTTCTGGTTTTCTAAAAATATCTACAATATCAATTTCTTCTGGAACATCAAGCAGGGTTGGATACGACTTCAAATCCAATACAGAATCGTAATTTGGATTGACGGGAATGACCTTATAACCTTTGACCTTGAGGAATTTTCCGATCCTATTGCTTGGCCTCATCCTGTCATTGGAGAGCCCTACAACTGCTATCACCTTCGACTTCGATAGGATGTCCTTGATTTCTTCAGGGGAGGGGACAAATTCGGTGTTTTCACGAGATTCCATTAATATCACTTTCTTTTTTCTCTTTCAAATATAACCTCTCCCTCGTACACGATTTTAAAAATTCTATGATAGGGGATGGATGCATCCTCTAAAATCATGAACGAATGCTCCAAATCCAAAATCTCGCCACCTGATACTATCTTTGTATCGTTGGCAGCGCCCCTGTGAACATACCATATCTCTGTAGAAGACAGGTTTCTATCCTCGCGCCATTTGAGTTCATTTAGAATTTCTCTTGGGAGAGGCATATAATAAGTTTATGACCTATTTATTATTTAATCCTACCTCTCTATTGTAGTTATCATTTTTATTTAATGGTAGGCAATATGTTGTTTTTCCTCCCTCCTTCCATTACCCCCTCCGCCCACCCAATAATCAAAGATATAAAATGAAAGTGAAGATTAATAATCATCTTTTTCATTCAAACTGCAAAACATTTATCTATAGCCTCTTTATTAGGGGTATACCCATCCATTTCATTGTATAATCCGACTTTGGGCTGGTAAAAATGAAACATACAAGATTCGAGAAGGCGAGAATAATAGGTGCTCGGGCATTACAGATAACAATGGGTGCACCGTTGTTAATCAGGGAAAAGAAGGGAATAATAAGCCCTGTTGAGTTGGCGGAGAGGGAATATAGAAAAGGGATTATTCCCATTAACGCGTTAAGAGATATCTGAGGGAGAGTTTTGACGCAAATCACGGAGGTTGCCATAAGAAAGATTCTTGACAGCAGGGGCAATCCCACAGTTGAAGTGGACATATATACCCAAAGTGGTTTTGGCACAGCCTCGGCACCAAGTGGAGCAAGCACAGGGGCAAATGAAGTTACGGCATTTCCCACGAAAGGAGTGGATTTCGCTATACAGAATTTCCAAGAGAACGTTGCACCAAAGCTAATTGATATGGATGTGATAGAGCAGGAAGAAATAGATTCTATTTTGGTCGAGCTCGACGGCTCAGATAACTTCTCAAATATGGGCGGTAACGTGTCTGTGGCAACTTCCCTTGCAAATGCCAAGGCCGCTGCATTTGTCCTGGGACTTCCGTTATATCATTATTTAGGTGGAGCATTTGCCAAAAGAACACCTTATCCCTTGGGCAATGTTTTAGGGGGAGGAAAGCACGCGGTGGGTGGAACAGATATTCAGGAGTACTCGGCCATTGCCCTGGGGAAAACAGCAAAAGAATCCATTTTCGCTAATGCCCAGGTTCATGCACACGTAAAAAAAAGGTTGAAGGATAAGTTTCCAGATTCAGCCATCGGCAAGGGAGATGAAGGTGCCTGGGTTGCGAAGATGGATAATGAGGAGGCATTGGAGCTTGTTGCTGACGCGTGCAAGGAAGTATCAGATACAGCCGGTTTTTCAATCAGACCGTGCTTGGACATCGCGGCCTCAGAACTTTTCAAAGATGGTTATTATCATTACAAGAACGGAAAATTGAACACTGAAGATCAGATAGAATTTGTAACGCATCTTATCGATAATTATGAGCTAAATCTGGTGGAAGATCCTCTGGATCAGGAGGATTTCGAAGGGTATTCCAAACTAACAAAGGCCGTGGGTAGTAAATGCACCATCGTAGGTGACGATCTGTTCGTAACTGACGTAAATAGGTTAAAAAACGGCATCCAAATGGGCGCGACCAATGCAGTTCTAATCAAGCCCAATCAGGTTGGTACGCTGACCAGGACAATAGAAACCATCAAAGTGGCCCATGAAAATGGTTATAAGACCGTAGTCTCTCACCGAAGTGGTGAGACAACAGATTCTACAATAGCCCATTTGGCTGTTGCCTTCGGTTGTCATGCCATAAAGACAGGGGTGGTTGGGGGGGAAAGGACCGCCAAGCTAAATGAATTGATAAGAATAGAAGAGGAAATCATACAATCGGAGGGTTGATTTGGAAGAAGAAATTAAAGGAGAGCCTTTATTGGTGACTGAGGATGTTTATCTGACTGCAGGGGTTCATATAGGTACTCAACAAAAGAGCGCAGATATGAAACCATTCATTTTCAGGGTTCGTACAGATGGCCTTTACGTTTTAGATGTAAAACAGACTGATACTCGCCTTCGGGAAGCATCGAGGTTTCTCTCGAGATATGAGCCTAAAAAGATACTCGTGGTTTCCACAAGACAGTACGGCCAAAAACCTGTCAAGGTATTTGCCCAACATACCAAGGTCATGGTAATACCCGGAAGATTCGTTCCAGGCACCCTGACCAATCCCCTGCTGCCCACATACATGGAACCTGATGTGTTGATGGTGACCGACCCTGCTGCCGATCAGCAAGCACTAAGGGAAGCTGTGAACATCGGCATACCAGTTGTTGGAATTTGTGATGCAAACAATGAAACAAGAAATGTGGATTTGATAATCCCTGCAAACAACAAGGGAAGGATGGCACTTGCGGCCGTCTATTGGATACTCACAAGAGAATTTCTAAAATTAAAAGGCGCAATAGAGAAAGATGAGGATTTCACCCCCACCATGGAGGACTTTGAAGCATCACTATAGTTTTATACCTCAAAATGTATATTGTTTTTTAGATATTTCATAATCAAAGGGACGGAGGTAGAATATGAGATACCCGGCTGTGGCAGGACAGTTTTATGAGGGAAAGGAAGGTGCGCTAAGAAAGCAGATTGAGGCATGTTTTCTTCACAGATTGGGCCCTGGGGAGATACCAGAACTGAAGAGTGGGGAAAGAAATATCAAAGGAGCTGTAATGCCCCATGCGGGCTATATGTTTTCTGGGCCTGTTGCGGCACATGTGTGCACTGCTTTGGCAAAAGATGGCTTCCCAGATACATTCATAGTAATAGGCCCAAAGCATGGTGGTTTTGGAAGCCCTATTGCCATAACAACTGAGGAATTCAATACCCCTCTTGGCGATGTGGCCATTGATATGGAATTAGCACAGAAACTTCACACAGGTGTCATCGATAACGATTTGATGGCCCACAGAAATGAGCACTCGATAGAGGTGCAGTTGCCGTTTTTGCAGTTTCTTAAACCAGATATCAAATTCGTTCCATTATGCATTGGTCATCAAACCTACAAGATGGCAAAAGAAGTGGGGATCATTATCTCCAAGGCTATCGAGGGTAAGGATGTGGTTGTGATCGCCTCAACCGATTTTTCACATTATGTCCCCAAGGAGATGGCTGAAAAGAAGGATAAGATGGCAATCGATGCCATCATCAATTTGGATGCAAAGTCATTGTACAAGACTGTAGATAAATACAATATCTCCATGTGCGGTTACGGCCCAGTCATGGCCATGATAGAGGCTGTAAATGGCAGCAAGGCCAGTTTATTAAAGTATTCCACTTCCGGCGATGTTATGGAGATGAGGGATGTTGTTGGCTACGGGGCTGTGGTTGTGGAATAAGTAAAATAGAATGAAATTCGAAAAAAACAATTCTTTCGTGATATGATGGAGAATTCGGAAAACAAAGAGGATGAAGAGGTAAAGGAAGAAGGGGAGGAAGAGAGGGAGGAAGAGAGAGAGGATAAAGCAAAGGTAGATGAAGTTTCTGCCCCAAAGCAAAAAACCAACTTGAAATTGTTGGTCGTTGCCATTATCATCATCATCTTGTTCGTCTCCACAGTGATATTCTCTGGGCAGAACAATCCCAATCCCACCAAGAATATGGTTTTCTACAGGGATCAGGATGTTATGGATTCATATTCTGGCAACGTAAGGGATGTGAACGTGGATTTATCGGAGGTTAAACTGGTTCTAAGGGATGCTGGCACCGATAGTTCAAATAGCACTGAAGTATTAACAGACGGTATTGTGGTGGAAACCCAAGGTGATCTTCGGTGCATCTTTCACGATAAAAATAAAAATGGTAGGTTGGATCCTGACGATGAGTTCATGGTTCAAAACGCATATGTGGGGGATGGGATACAAATAATAAAAAAATCCAATGATTCCAAGCTGGCCTTCCATACATTTTAGCCACTTCTGGATAGGGAGATAAAGACCCCAAAAAGTCTATTTATTATCAATTCCTTATCAAAGGATGTGATAAAATGGAAGGTTTTGAAATAGCAGTAGCCATGGTAACGGTGTTGGCTTTCGTGCTTTTAATAATAAGTGCCCTTGCCTACAAAAGGGAAAGATCCAGGGGAATACTGTTTGCAGCCCTGGTGTTCTTGATTTTTCTTGTAAAGGGTATCATCTTGACCCTATCCATCTTTACATCATCTTTTAAAGACGAATCGGACCTCCTTACTTACAGTGTCTTTTTCGATGCTGCCATCCTTATATTCTTGTTCTTTTGGATTTTGACTCCGCCGAAAAGCAGGGAAAAGTCAGAGTCCGAATCCAAGAAGAACCAAAACAAAGATGCTAAGTGAAGTGACGTTGGATTCCTATGAATGGATTGATGGTAAATGTGAAAGAGGACATTTGCGGGGAAATATCATGTGTTTGACCGTGATTTTTGGGAACTTTAGGGGGAAGAGCTCGGGAGAACATTGAATATGGCAAAAGAAGTTGATTTGGAGACCAGAAGAGATATTTTCGATCTCATTTCAAATTTCCCAGGTCTTCATTTCAGGGAGATTTTGCGTAGACTTGAGATATCCAGTGGTAATTTAAATTATCAGCTGAATTATATGATCAAACATGACTTATTGGTGTCCATCCATGACGGGAATTTGAAACGCTATTATATCGTCGGTAAGGTAAAAGGGAGTGAAAAAAGGATTCTTGCATGTCTTCGAAACGAGACGGCAAGGGGGTTGGTCCTTTTTCTGATGCTCAACCCAGACTCGCAGTTTAACGAAATTGCCAGCAAATTCGAACTGGCTCCCTCCAAGCTGGCATATCATCTGAACAAGTTGGTGAAAAAGGAGATCATCGAAAAGAAGAAAAAGGGTAGAACGACAATATATAAAGCTGTGGATGAGGAGGCCATCGCCAACGTTCTTATCACTTACAGACCCTCATTCTTGGATAATATCGTGGAGAGCTTCATAGAATCATGGAAGGCCCGCTGAAACTTAGTCCAATTTTAATATTTTTCTCACATCCTCCATATTTCTCTCGGTATCACTTCTGACCTTCTCGTATAGGCTTTTTCCATGACTATCCATGGCGACGATCAACGGTCCAAAATTTTGGCTCTCCAAAACCCAAAGAGCCTCGGGCATACCCAGATCAAGCCAATGCACACCTAATACATTCTTTATGCCTTTGGCGGCAAGAAGTGCTGCTCCTCCTGTTATCGCCAGGTACACACATCCAAAATCTCCCATTACATCCAAAGTTGGTTTCGACATACCACCTTTACCGATAATTGCCCTTACACCAAATTTTGATATAAATTCAGGTTCCAAAGAGTTCATACGGGAGCTTGTGGTGGGCCCAGCAGCCACAAGATGCCATTTCTCATGTTCTTTTTGCATTATTGGTCCACAATGGAAAAGCGCAGCATCCTTTAATTCCACGGGAATATCTTTACCTTCATTGAGTAACTTCAATGCGTGGATATGTACCTCATCTCTTCCTGTGAAAATCGTTCCATTTAAATAAACCACATCCCCGATATTTAATTGCCTGATTGCTGCCTCATCCAAAGGTGTACTCAACGAAAACTCAGTCATATTTCTCCCTCCTTGGGATGGGTGATATGCTCAATTGAACCATCTTTGTGAATCCTTGCAGTGGCCCTTCTCGCTGCCCAGCACTGAATATTCACAGCCACTGGCAGGCTCGCTGTATGGCAGTATGCATATTCGATGTTAACACCCAATACAGTGGTCTTTCCACCAAGGCCCATTGGTCCAATTCCCAGGGTATTTATGGCCTCATAAAGGTCCTTTTCCAGCTCTGCGATTTGGGGGTCCTTGTTAGGTGCGTTAACAGGTCTTAGGAGCGCTTCCTTGGCAAGCTTCATTGATATGTCTGCAGAACCTCCTATGCCCATTCCTATTATTGTGGGAGGACAGGGTTTTCCCCCCGCATTTACCATGGTGTTCAAAACAAATTCCTTTATACCGGCAAGACCTTGAGATGGAGTTAGCATCTTCAATGCGCTCATGTTTTCAGAACCTGCTCCTTTTGGCATCACTGCGATTTCTAAGAAGTCCTCATCCGAGAAACGGTAGTTTATGTAGGGCATTTTCAATCCCGTGTTATCCCCTGGATTGTTCCTTGTCAGAGGATGTACAGCATTTGGTCGAAGTGGAACCGATTTTGTGGCCTCCCTCAGGCCATCTTTTATCGCTTCCTCGACTTTCATAATCATATCTTTCCCATATGTCACATAGAAAATATGGATGCCGGTGTCCTGGCACATGGGGAGGGGACCAGCTTTTGCCAGTTCGATGTTATCGAGTATATTCTTAAGTTGCATCTTGGGTATGGCCTCCTCCTCAGTTTCATAGGCTTTTTTAAGGGCCTCATTTATATCCCTTGGCAAAACGGTCACGGCATTTCTTAAAAGCTCAAAAGTAGCTTGTTTCACTACATTTTCTGTGATCATATTCCCAACCACCTCATATCGTCGAGTTGGGGTATGTGTTGCGTGGTAATAAAAGTTGCAGATAAGAAAATTTATGATCTATTTGGCCAGCTCGAATCCGATCTTTTCCTTGTGGGACTTGAACTTTATATTCTCATCACGAGCATAATGGATTCAAATTCTTAATCATCAGGAGGTGGAGGCTCCTCTTCCCCCTCCCCTTCAGATAGTTCATCATGCGGTTCAAATTGAACTTCCTCATCCGGTTCATCGTGGGGCTCAAACTCAACTTCCTCTTCAGTCGGTTCGTCATGTGGTTCAAACTCGACCTCCTCTTCATAGGATTCTTCATCATGCGGCTCAAATTCGACTTCCTCTTCAGTCGGTTCATCATGGGGCTCAAACTCGACCTCCTCTTCATAGGATTCCTCATCATGGGGTTCAAATGCAATCTCCTCTTCACCTATTGACTCAGCCTGCTCTTTTTGGATATTAACACCTGTCTCTTGTTGGCCAGTCCGTTCATATCCCCCTTGACCAGGAACTTGTGGGTGGGCAGGGAAAGTCCATTGGGTTTTTGCCATGCTGTCCCTATCCATGATCATGATGAAGATAAAGAGGATAGCAAATACCACAATCACAAGGATAATGAGTATGAGGAATACAGAAACGGATTCTTGTTCCCCTTCCCAGTCACTCTTATCCAAAGGATAAGGATCGTCTCCATCCAAATATCCGTCATAATCGGTATCTGGGTTCTTAGGATCCGTCTCTTCAGGATCCACGATTCCATTTTGATTTATATCTTCTTCGATGTCAAGTAAACCGTCCCCGTCATCATCAGTATCGACGATATCATCTATTTTATCAGAATCAGTATCAGTATTGTCCACCTTCACGTTGATTACGTATTCGTTGGCCCTGTTGCCCAGGATATCCTCAGCCCAGTAAATGATCCTCATGGTTTTGTAGGGGACCGTGAAAGGCGAATCGTACACCTGATATGTTATGCCACCGTCAATAGAGTAATAAATCACGGTATTACCAACACCCGAATCCTCATCATTAAAAGATATGGCAGATGAAGAATTTATCAGAATATAATCGTTGTAGGGAATATTTGGTTCCCCGATTTCAAAAGTAACTGTTGGACCGTCATTGTCAATAAAGATATTCATTTCCCGTTTTGTCTCGTTATAGCCGAGATTGTCCACTGCACCCCAACTTATCCTATGTGGACCGTCATCGTATCCATCCAATGTAAAGCTCGAGCCCAAAAAGAAATCGTCATCTATCATGTACCAGATGGAGGATACTCCAGAGTGATTATCCGAGGATATAATTGTGAATTTAGTGTTTCTACTAACGGCCCAAACCTCTTCTTCAGGTTCTCGATATTTGGGGCTGCCCATGGTTAAATTTGTCTCTGGAGGTTGTAAATCCAGAATCACATACTGGAAGTTTTCAGTTTCGTTGAAACCCATGGTATCTTGACTTCCCCATTTTATCCTGTGAATTCCTTCCTCTATACCGGAGAGCGAGAATTGAGCTCCAACAAAATAATTAGAATCGATCATGTACCAGGTGAAGTTTATCCCTATAGGCGTGGGTTCGGGTGTCAAGAGAAAGAGTGTTTCATCTGTAACAATCCATAGATCATTAATCGAGTCCCAATATCTTTCCCCATTCATCTCCAACGTGGTGGTTGGAATGGCTGAGCTTAAATAAACTGTTTCTGTTTTTCCTGTCTCGTTATTCCCAAGGAAGTCCTCACTTCCCCAGATGATGATGTAATAACCTTCTGGATAGCCAAAAAGACTAAAGCCTGTGCCTTCAAAATACATTCCATTAATGGTGAACCACGAGAATTTTACACCCGAGCGATTATCAAGAGATAAAAGTGAAAATGTGGTGGATGTCGATATATTCCAGATATCTCCGTCTTTATCCCGATGTTTTGGCTCATCAATGGCGAGTTCCGTATAAGGAGAGTCAGTATCCAAAAATACGGTAGTAGAATGTCCAGTCTCGTTATGTCCAAGGTTATCTATTGCACCCCAGACAATTGTATAAAATCCGTTCGTATAACCTGAGAGATTGAATAAAGAACCTACAAAGTAAACACCATCAATCTTGAACCATATGCTCTTCACACCTGCATGCTCATCCCAGGATGACAATAAAAAGGAGGTGGATTCTGTTACATTCCAGATGTCGTCTATGGACAAGTGATATTTTGGCTCACCGATTGAGAGGTTCGATTCA
The DNA here is from genome assembly GCA_020348445.1 of Thermoplasmata archaeon. Classification (GTDB taxonomy): domain Archaea; phylum Thermoplasmatota; class Thermoplasmata. The sequence goes on along the minus strand of CP070751.1, from coordinate 534,183 downwards.
GGTGACCTGGAGTCCAGGTAAACCGTAATCGCGGCTTCGGATCTATTATTCCCTAAATTGTCCATGGCTCCCATTGCTATTGTATGTAGCCCATCGTCTAAACCATCCATTGTAAAGCTCGTACCCTCAAAATAGACTCCATCGATGGTATACCATGTGAAATCGACACCTGCTGCATCGTCAATTGAGCTCAGGGTAAATTTTGTGGATGGAGTAACATTCCAGGAGTCAAATGAAGAACCACGGAACTTGGACAGGCCCACATCTATTATGGTATTCGGGGGCCCGGAATCAAGAATTACATCCTTTGATTTGTCAGTTTCGTTATTGCCAAAATGGTCCTCGCTACCCCAGCATATAGTATGCAGGCCACCCAGGAAGCCTGTAAGGTTAAATTCATCCCCCATAAAAAAGATTCCATCAATGGTGTACCATGTGAAGTTAATGCCAACATGAGTATCGCTCGCGCTAAGGGAGAATTGCGTAGCTGATGTGACATTCCACAAGTCAAATGAAAATTCGCGGAATTTTAAAGGACCAATATCCAAGAATGTATCGGGGGCTGTTGAATCCAGAGTCACATTGATTTCATTGCCAGATTCATTAAAGCCGAAGACATCCTGGCTCCCCCAAGTAATTATATGAATACCGTCAAGAAAACCTGTCAAATCAAAGGTCTGACCCAAAAAATATGCCCCATCGATAGTGTACCAGAAAAAATCCACTGAGCTTGCCTCCTCCAAAAGCAATATGGTAAAAGGTGTAGAGTTAGTAACATTCAATACATGAAAAGAGTAGTCGCGGTATTTTGGCATTCCAATCTGTAAACTGGTTTTTGGAGAGGATGAATCCACATACGCGAAGGTTGTATTGGTAGCCTCTTTGTTTCCTAACATGTCTTCACTGTCGTATTGGATCGTATAGTAGCCCTCACCCCACGAAAGTGTAAATGAATTGCCAATTGTCCAACCCACAACCTCGTTTCCCTCGTAAACTATCCGATATCGTGTATAAAATAATCCGCTTCCGCTGTCTGCGGCATTTAAATTGAATTGAGTCAAATCAGAGACGAACAATTGGGAGCCGTTTAGGTATTTTGGATCTCCTACAATAATCGAGGTTGTCGGGGGGGTGTTATCAAGCGATACCTCAACTGACTTGACTTTCGAATACATTGTTCCGTTGACTCCCCTAACATATATTGTATGATCCCCATCAGAAAATAAGCGGGTGTCCCATTCGAAAGACCAATCTGTGGTTCCTGATGCCAACTCCCAAGAACCACTATCTATCCTCACCTCAACCTGGCTAACATGTTCAGATGAAATGCCTGTTATCGTAATGATATCATTCAAAATTTCGGAAGATGATGGATTCGTAATATCGACGGTCAATGTTTCTATTGCATTTGATGCAATTAGAGCATATGCCTGGTTTACACCCGGGACTGTGGGATCGCCATCCAAAGGAATATTTCCTCCGATCACCTCCACTGTCCAGAAACCTGGTGTGGGATTCTCTATGAACACGTTCTCAACATTGTTTATTGTATCGGCACTTCCGCCTGCGGAGGACCATTTGGAGGTGTTCAACCCTACATTCCCCCAGTAAACGACATTGTTGGGGTCTGTTACCTTTAAATGCAAATCGTTGATGAGAGGCTTTGTTGCGGGAAGTGGTTGTGGTAAATCCGTCCATACCAAGGATATCTTCAAGGGCTCCCCACCTTGAGTTGTGATCTCATATATTTCACTGAAACCTGTTTGAAGGGAGTCATCTTCATTCACGATAAAGTGATTCTGGCCCATTTCGTATACACGCCCCACATCCACCCCTCCCCAACCCTGCTGAAACCTGTTCGCCTTTGAGAAATCGTACTGATATGCATTTGCGATCAATAAGGCCTTGACAGTAGAGGCGTGGGGTAGCCCTCCCCCTGGGTTGTTACCAAAAAAATTTTCCTTGTACATCTGGTAAACCAAACCCACAGCCCCTGCGACAACTGGTGTGGCACCGCTTGTTCCTGCGAAATTGTAATAGTCCCCAGGATTATATCCGCCATTTCCAACAACATCCGTGGTGTAGATGGAATCAAAAGGCCCCACCAGATCTGGTTTTACCCTTCCATCGGAAGCAGGACCCTGTGCAGGGGTGCTACCTGCAACCGAAAGTACCCATTTGTCGTCGGATCTAAGGATATTGTCATAATGAGTCACGGCACCCACGCCTATGACATTCTTGGCCACTGAGTCCTGGGTGCATGTCTCCTGTGCAATTCCGTCATTGCCTGCTGAATGGAGCATGACGATATCAAAATCGTCTATAGCTTCATCGTTCTCAAAAGAAACTGTGGTGTAGGTGCTATCATCTGCACCTGCACTCCAACTGTTGCTCTGAAATACACCCCCCCAGGTATAGACGAGATTGCTAATAGAAGTTGTAGTAGAGACACCCCAATCACAAAAAACACCCTTTCCCCCGGGAAGCATTCCCATGGCATTTGAATCACCTCCACCATTGGAAAACACTACACCGAAAGCGCAAGTGCCGTGTGATGCGTTTGGAGGACCACCATCTGTGCCTATCAGCTGTCCATCAAAATCCGGATGACTTTGGTCTATGCCGTCGTCCTTTACTTCACCCACAATGCCGGAGCCTGTGAAACCAGCAGAAGAGAGGGTGTTGGCCCCTGTGAAAGCGCGGATCTTATTCATTGTAGCAACAGGTTTTGAGTATAAATCGATCCATTCCACCTCAGGTATAAATGCTATGCTTTTTAACTCGGATGCGTCTATCTTCACCCTTATTATATGATTGTCCTCCCCCGCATAAGTAATTTCCCCCCCCATTGCCATCAGTTGAGTTCTCACTTTGTGTAGATTGTCATGATGATCTTCAAAGACCAGCAAATTGAGCTCGATTTCTCCTTGTTTCTCATAAAGGTGGCTTTGAATCTTATATGCTGGATGATATAAACCAATCCATCTGATAAATTGGAGATTTTCAATTCTCTCTTTCACATCCATATCCATGGAGAGTAAGTAAGAGTATTGCGGTATGTATCCCAAGATGACAGCTCCAGATGATTGGATGTCCGTAATCCATTGGGATTGAATGGGACCATGAAATTGCACCAAAAAATAGCGATTGGGCGAGGTATAAGTCCACTCAGGTGATATCCCTGGCTCTTCTTTTATAGGATCGAAGCATGCGGCCTTCATATAAATGTGCATATTCGAGGAGGGCTCAGGAATTTGATATACTCTCGATTGCTCGGTGTTTGGAGTGGATACAATAGACAAGGCCATGGTGCTAGATAGAAAGCTAAAAATCATAAAGCCAATCAATGCCAAGATATAGATAAGGTGAATGGTTATGCCTGGTTTGAATTTGGATTGCTCTCCTATCATTTTCGTCACTTGGTACTTATATGCCATAGGAATCAGACAGTAAGTGGATTATCCTTTTAATACTATCGATGGGAATATGCCCAACACCCCTATTTATACCTTGGTAGGTAAACACCATCCCGCATCCAAATAACCTATAATTGATTTTTATCGATTATATCGAGGCAATACAATGCTTTTGCTATTTTTACTACATTTTTTACATAGATTATAAAAACGTGGAATATGATAACCAAGCCATATGAAGCAATATCCCCGACTACTATCCAAATCCCTTGAGCCATACGATCCAGTGGAACTTGCCAAAGAGACCGAGAAAATCGTATGCAGGGATGATGCAAGAAAGTACACCGATTTCTATGCCACTGGTGTTTATGGAGGCATTGCCACGGGCTATACTGTGGGATGTTGTCTTCGGTGTTACTACTGCTGGGTGGACCCTTCAAGGGATTTTCCAGAGAAATTTGGGGAGTTTTATACTGCATCGCAAACGTTCGAGAACCTGAAAAGAGCCGCTTACAAGTTTGGTGTTAGAAAGTTGAGGATATCAGGTGCAGAGCCCACACTGGGAAGAAAGCACCTTCTTGCCCTGCTAAACCTTGTGGAGAAATCAGAATTCGGCATATTCATTCTGGAAACCAATGGTATACTTTTTGGGGCAGACAAAACCTATGTAGAGGAATTGAGCCGATTCACAAAACCTCATATCAGGGTTTCCCTGAAAGCGGGAACACCCGAAGGATTTGAAAGGCGAACAGGTGCCAAAAAAGAGAGCATCGACCTGCCATATCGAGGAATAGAGTATCTTAAGGATGCCAACTTAAGCTTTCATGTGGCTGCAATGACTGATAGGCGTATTATGAACTCCCAGGAAAGAAAAACTCTTTTTAATAAACTCTCTGCAATTGATGTTGATCTGGCAACAAATTTGGAGGAGGAACGAATCGATCCCTACGATACTACCTTACAAAGAATGAAATACGCAGGCGTGAATCTAAAATGGGATTGAAAAATGTTTTGAGGGTAATTTCTCTTTAGGGCTCAATCTTCCATCATCAGCGAGTAGAGCAGTAAAAACACTGAAAACGAGGTTAGGGCAGTTAGAACCATGACCAGTAATCCATCAAAGGCCTCATCTACAATCTCAGTGAATGTAACTATTATCAATAGGAAGATAACAGCAAACAGCATCCCTGCTACAAGATTTGAATTCCTATCAGTTATGAATGCTGGACAGAACTTGAGTTTGTCGAAGAGGTAGAAAAGTATCATCAAGGTAGAAAGTACGATTGCAACCAATGCTATTGCCACGATTTCAACGGGTTTATCCCGCAGAAAGAGATAGAAGAAACCTGCAATGGCAACAAGGCCAAAACCTGCCAGCAAAGAAAGGGAGCTTTTCTCGAAGTCCAAATCGGTTATTCCCAAATAATCACCGCAACCTACGGATTTTAGATTTTATTCTAGATATTACTCTTCCTCTAACCTCTCTACCCTATGCCCCCTGTATTCGAGTTTCGCAGATCTTTTAATCAAGCTTTTAAGCATCGTGGGTGTAAGATTCAATTCTTCGGCGATATCACCGACGAACTTTCCGTCTGAACCAACAGATTCGTATATCTCCTTCTCGTTTTTCTTGAACTCCTTCTCACTCATCATGGCAACGGCCAAAACGTCGCTGATTTCAATAACAGGGCAAGAGGCGTTTATGCTAAAGGATGCGTAATATGTATGATAGGCCTTCTCCGGAGCCGATCCTGGATCCTCTTCTAGAGGTTGCCAGCGTGTTTCCACCAATTTCATTTTTTCAAGTAATTTCAGCGAACTTTTTCCTTCGTCGCCATATTTATCGGCAATCTCCTTCCCAGTACGCCAATCCTCGGAAACCTCTTTAAAAACACTCATTTTCACATTGGTGCTGACAGCCCTTAAAAATGGTACCAAATCAGCTACCTCATTCACTACCTTGATCCGGTTCATAGGAATGCCAAGGGGGTATGGATTTCATTGAATATAAATATGTCTTTTTAGGGGGATTTGCCAGCATTTAAGTCTGGATTCCCTCACCCTTGAATGCAAACGATTTGGGAAAAGAAATCTCACAATAAATCAATTATGGCTAATTATTGGAGTAATAGCTACTTTATTAAAACAAAAAAATCTATGCGTTATATTTCTTCCTATAACGGGTGATATAACCTGCAATCTTGTTTCGCATAGTAATTGATTCAACATCAGTAAGCTCTGCAACCATCCTTTTATTATGCTGGAAATCATCGGTAAATTTCTCGTTGTACCTTTTAACGAGGTCGATTGCCACTCTCTTTATATATGTTGGCCTGATTTTTCCCAATTGATATCACCGTCTGTTGCCCTGCTAATAGCGATTGGCTATTTTAAGTTTGTGGAGGTTCTGGTGACGGCAGAAGCTCTTTGAAAAAAATCCATTGTATTGGAAAAACCTGTAAAATTATGGCAAATCAGCAAGAAAAATATAAATATCCCCAGCATTATCATCTAATATAGAAACAAGAAGGTTCTTTGAGGCCATATACAACCTTATTCAATGTCTTCAGTATACTCGAGATGGTCAAATGTCCAAACGATCAGGTGGAATATCACAAAAATCCACATCCAAATACATCAAGCGAAAGGTTCTGCTTTTGGGTGATGAGGCTGTAGGCAAAACGAGCCTGATTCGAAAGTTCGTAATGGACAAATTCGACGATAAATACATAGCTACCATTGGGACCAAGGTCACAAAGAAAGAATTGGAGATAAAGAACAACGGTGACATTATATATCTTACAATGATGATTTGGGATGTACTTGGCCAGAAGGATTACAGAAGCGTTCAAACTGCGAGTTTCAAAGGGGCAGATGGTGTAATTTTTGTATGCGATTTCACAAGAAGGGATACTGTGGGGAGCCTAGAGGACTACTGGTTAAAAAGTCTCGGCAACAACATTTCCCAGCTTCAATTGATTTTTGTTGCCAACAAATCGGATTTGACCGAGGATGCTCAGTTTTCATTGGATGATCTGGAGAAAGTAGCATCAAAATATGACTCAACATGCTTTTCAAGCAGCGCAAAGACAGGTGAAAATGTCGAGGATTTGTTTCTCACCCTTGGTAACAGACTCATTGAGGAAAGAGAGGACCTGGGTGAAGGGCGAATGGATGTGGAAGACCTGGAGGAGGAGTTGACCCTGGTTTTAGCAACTGATCGGATAATAGATGATTTCTGCAGCAACTTCGGAAATATGGAGTTGGCTATGCCCATCATAAGAAGGCAATTCAGTGAGGCGGGAGTGGATATAAGGAACCCCACAAAAAAAGGTCTATTGAAGGTAATAGACTTGCTGGCTAAAGTAGAACAGGGCTACAAAAAATCGACCATTGTAAAAGAAAACAGAATGAAACGGCGCTTCATGGTTCAAAAGGTGAAAGGTTAAAGGTTTTGGGGACAGTTAATCAGGGATATTTTATATCCTATATCTGCATATTCTTTTTCTCTGTAATATGGGGATAATATCTAAATACCATGAAATCATCCATAATCTATATCATGGAGGCCTGTTTGTGCCTTATGGAATCGATACCTCTGATATCAGTATAGCCAGTGTTCCAACATGGGTTTGGCTTCTATTATTAATAGTGGGTTTACTTCTATGTTTTTTCGGTGAAATCATTTGGGAGTTCATGATCTCTATTTTAGGGGCCATTATCGGTTCTATGATCGGTTTTGCCATAGGATATGCCATCGGCGGATATTTATGCGGATTTGGGTTGATGTTCATCTTTGCCATCATAGGTAGTATGTTGTTTCAGTACCTGGCCAAGGCCGCTGTTGCTTTGGTTTGCGCGCTTTTAGCCTTTGGTGCGGCAGCCTATCTAACTTATACCGCAAATCCAGATGATCTTAATACTCCCATAATTGTAGGTCTGGTCGTTGGTGTAATAGTGTTCATAATCGCGATATTCTTTGTTGAGGAGATAGTGAGCGTGTTTCTCGCCGCAATAGGAGGATTTCTAATAGGTGTCGCAGTTTATTTCATTGTAGGAGGAGATTTTGCACTGGCTTATGCGGTACTTGCTGGAGGTATTATGTTCGGTTTGGGTGCTGCTTTTCAGCTCATGTACCAGAGGCAGCGAAAAAGACCTACTCGGGCACCCCCTAGAAGACGGCCTGTAAGGGAAACTAGACCCGCTACAACAACAGCCCCGAAGCAAACTCCGAAGCAACCACCGAGCCAGGGACCCAAACCTCCAACTTCGAATGTATAGATTAACAACCTTCTAATATTTTTATTATCAATCAATAGAAAAATATTTGAGCTCCCCAGGTTATTTATTATAGAAAGAAGTTACCCAGTTGATTAGGCTGTTGGTGTGTGTGGGAGAATTGTTTATGAATATATCGAGATATATTTATCGAAAGTTGATTGCTGTCTCTCTATTTCTTATTCTGTCCTTATCCATATTCACAATATCTGTAAATTTTATCCACCCAGTATCTGGAGGAAAGTATGGAAATATCGTGCCCACAATATATGAGATTCAGCTATTGGAGAAGATAAACGAGAATAGGACTGCAAATGGTGCGGGAGAACTGAGATTCAATGCCTCCCTTTGCTGGGTAGCCAGGGCACACAGTCAGGATATGATAAACCACGACTTTTTCAACCATACCTCCTCTGAGGAGGGCCCATTTGCTGGTGCCACCTTCTATGAACGGGTTGGCGATTATGCCGAGTATGAAAGTCCCTACATTGGTGAGACCCTGGCCATCAAAACCTGGGGAATAGACGTTGAGAGTACAATGGCCAGTTGGAAGAACAGCCCCTCTCATTGGGATATTATAATCGATCCCAATTTCCATGAGATTGGACTGGGTTTGCTAGAAGGGGAATGGAATGGATCTCCCAATGCCGGGCTTCATACAGCTGTATATGGAGGAGGATCGGTTTCAATAGACCTCTCAATAGATGGGGCAGATATTGGATTTGAGCCTTCATCCCCGTATGAAGGGCAGGATGTGATCATCACTGCAACAATTTACAACCAGGGCACAACAGATGCCTATCCTGTCAACGTTGAATTCTATGATGGTGATCCAGATGCCGGGGGGGTACAGATAGGTGATGAGTATTCGATTTCTCACATCTTGATTCATGGGGAATCTGAAACAGTCAATATAATATGGGACACCAAAGGGTCCGTTGGCAGTCATGATATCTATGTTGTTGTGGATTATGACCTGCTCATCTCTGAGACCAATGAGGATAACAACAAGGCCTTCAAAACCATAATCGTAAGTCCTGTTGCATGGTCCATTCATCTTGATTTGGGTTGGAATCTCGTATCCTTCCCCATCAACATCTCAAACACGAGCATGGAATATGTGCTAAGCTCCATTTCGGGTGAGTATGACGCAGTGCAGACCTACAATTCCTCTGATACCTCAGATTCTTGGAAACATCACCACATCTCAAAGCTTCCTTATATGAACGATTTGTACAACTTGGACAATAGAATAGGATTTTGGGTACATGTCGTGGATTCAGATGGAGCAGACCTAATGCTCCCTGGGGAGGCACCGAGCTCCCCTCAGAATGTCACACTGAATGAGGGTTGGAACCTGGTAGGGTACCCCTCGACAACCAAGAGATTGAGAAATGATGCCCTGAACAACCTCAATTTTGGAGGTGAGGTAAAGGCCATCTTATATCAGGACAATATTACAAAGGTCATCAAACACCTGGATGAATTGGAGTATATGGAACCAGGGAAAGGATACTGGATTTTCGCCACTGAGAAATGTGAATGGGTGGTAAATAACTAGGATTTGCATATATATCCACCATTCATTGAGGTAATTTTTTTTATTTTAAAGAAACACCAATCTTGATATGTTCAAAGAAGTGCATATTGCTTAATCTGGTGTCAAAAAACTCATTCTATTTAACCTGGATTCACTTTTGATAATCACATTTGGGCCCTGGCTCACCACTTATAAATAAATATGCTTTATATAAATTAATAGTTTGGATAAAAAATCTCGGGCTCCTATAAATCCCCTAAGATACCAAAGGAAAATTAAAAAAATGAAGATGTGAACATGTCCACAAAAAGAAATGATAAATCACAAATTAAATTCAAGCACTCGGTAATGGTAGTCTTAATCATACTGATGTTTCTATTTACATTTTTTTATTCACCATATAATATAGTCCAGAATGTAGAGGCTGGAAAATACGGCAACATAGTACCCACAACTTCCGAACTTCAACTTCTGGACAAGATCAACGAGAACCGCTCTGACAATGGAGCCGGACCTTTGAAACTCAACACCACCTTATGGTGGGTTGCAAGGGCTCACAGCCAGGATATGATAGACTATGACTTTTTTGATCATTCATCATCTGAACAGGGGCAATTCAATGGTGTCAGTTTTTCTGAGCGTGTTAGAAATTATGCCGAGTATGAAAACAGCTATATTGGAGAATGTATAGCCTACAATACTTGGGGGATAGATGTAGAATGGTGTATGTCGGCCTGGAAGAACAGTCCAGGTCATTGGGATATTATTATCAATCCAAACTTTGAAGAAATAGGTTTGGGAATACTTGTGGGAGACTGGGATGGATATTCCAATTCCGCGCTTTATACAGCTGACTTTGGTGGAGCATCTGTATCAGTGGAACTTTTTACGGATGAAACAGATATAGAGTTCTCTCCTGAATTTCCTTATGAAGGGCAACAGGTCACCATATCCACTACCATCTATAACTTAGGTGTAACAGATGCATACCCCGTACATATTAAATTCTTTGATGGTGACCCAGATACAGGTGGTCTCCAGGTAGGAGATGAGCAGCAGATCCCACATATTTTGATACAAGGTGAATCTGCAATGGTGAATACAATATGGGACACCACAGGCTCCTCCGGGGAACACGATATCTATGTTGTTGTTGATTGCGATAACCTTATATCAGAAACAGATGAAGGAAACAACAAGGCCTTCAATACGATAACAGTTAATGATTCAATCCCGTCCCCCCCGATTTCTCCCATATCCCTTTGGAAAGGTTGGAACCTAATTTCCTTTCCAAATATGGTGGCAAATACTAGCTTGGGATACGTTCTGGGCTCTATTTCCGCTGAGTATCGCGCCGTGCAAGCTTACAAATCTTCGGATGTTTCAGATCCGTGGAAACATTGTTACATAGAAAAACCGTCGCATATGAATGATTTGTGTGACTTGGACAACAAAATGGGTTTTTGGATTCAGATAATAGATCCCAACGGAGCCGAACTTTCGCTCAATGAAGAATCCCCGAACTCCTCCCAGATTATCACACTAAATCGAGGTTGGAACCTAGTCGGATATCCTTCCAGCATAAAGAGATTGAGAGATGATGCCCTAAACAATCTTACTTTTGGAAGTGAAGTGGATACTATCATGCACCAGGATAATGCAACCAAGGTCTTAAAAAATCTAGAGGACTGGGAGTACATGGAACCAGGCAAGGGATACTGGATGCATGCAACCTGTGATTGTGAATGGGTAGTTGAAAATCTGGTTTATTGATGACAACCAAGATAGGCATTGGGAAATTTCATTCTTTCATGAGTTTGGTGTTTGTCTTGCATAATAATTTTCCTAAATCTTACAGCATAGTCGCAACTTGTCTATCATAAAATGAAGACTCCCCTCCTAGAGGCTTTAGGCAATTAATTACCAGGTCCTAATCAAACACTATTTCTATAATTTTTTGGGCCAATAGTTTGAAGGCAAGCTCAACGTTCTCTCCTGTTTTGGCACTTGATAAGTACGCCACTGAGTTATCATAAACAGAGGCAAAATTGTTCATATCATCCAGATTGATTTCCTGTTGCTCAGAAAGGTCGCACTTATTACCGAGGATCACGGCGGGTACCTGATTGGTCACACCAAATGCCGCTCTCATCCAATCATGAAGTTCTGTGAGTGTGTTTTCTTTTGTGACATCACACACACCCATTATTCCATGGGCTCCAAAAAAATAGGACTGCTGAAGTAACTGACGGAAACCCTGCTGGCCCATGATGTCCCAGATCATCAGGTTTATATCCTTGGACGTACCATTATTCGGATGCTGAACAGTCATTTCTTTCTTTGTTACCTTTGTGCCGAGGGTACTTATGTATTTGTCATCGAACTCGTCAAAAACATATTTCTTAATTAAACTCGTCTTTCCAACATTACCTGGTCCAAGTAAACAAAGCTTCAATTTAATGGGTTTTTCATCGGGCAAGACAACCCCCTCTATTTATTCGCACATAGTTGGAATAAACGTTCTACTAATTACTTAGGGAAAAACCATTTTCCCTTCCTTAAAACTTAGCTTTTCATTATCAAAAAAGATAATGAAAAAAGGATCGTAACACAACACAAATCAATCTAGAAAGATTTGCCCAAAGAATTTTTTATTACCTTGATTTCTTCTTTTTAACTTTGTTATTGCTTTCATCGAAATGATCCGGAATTCTTATGGCCATTACTTTATTTTTCTTAAAGTAGAAAGCGAAGGTTTAAATAGGGGCATGAACATACATTAACATATCAAATGCAACCTCTGGAGCGCCAAGGAGGGGCGCGTTGAAACCCGAAAAGTGGCAAAATTGGCGAACCTGAAAAAAGCATATGACGCCAACTTTGAAATACCCAAAGCCTCAGGAGGGAGGCAATAGACATGAGCAAAACAAAATACATAGCACTCTTCGCAATGGCAGTGATGTTCATATCGATCTTTTCTGTGGTTGGACCAAAGCCCCCTGATATGCCGCCTGTCGACGGCAACTTATGGGTACCACCCCAATATCCGACTCCACCTAACATCGATGGTGTCGTGCAGGTTGGTGTTTCATGGCCACTTGGTTCTTTCATAGACTACATGTATGTCACAGGTAAACCGATAAGCACAAAAGTGGCCGAGGTCTACATGATGTTCGATGATCTGACAAGCTATCCAAATCCAAGAATAGACAATCCACCGACAGGCTTCGGCCCCGAAGATGAACAGGGTTACTATTTCTATATAGGCATCAAACCGCTTCCCGGCTATTCTATTCCAACATGCGATCCAGGTGCCTGGGTCAGAATAGACTGGGATCAAGATGGTTATATAGATTTCAAGGACAACAACGGCAACAGTGCCAATATGCCAAATGGTTACTCTACAATGTTCAAATCCACTGCATCAGGCGCAGAATGGGCGATACCCTATATCGATCAATACAATGGTGTATGTCAATCGCGTTTTGACATCATCGTACATATCGATATTATTATGCCGGATAGCAGTGGTGGCTGTAAAAAAGAGACATCGACTTTCCCTGACAGACCGCCAGGACCTTTCCAGTCCACTACGATCTGCACCGGAGAACTCATAAGTCCCGAGGAACCACCGGAACCAGGGGAATGGGGAATTCGGACCATAGGTTTTTGGAAGCATCAGTTCAGCACGGCTTTGGCCATCAAAAAAGGCCACAACCATGTGGACTATGATACGTTGCTGTCATATTGCGAGTATATTTCAGAAAACAGCGATATACCAGAGTTACAGGGAATATATCCAGATATGAACAATGCACTCGCTGTACTTGAGCTGAGAGGAAAACATCCAATGTACGACAGGGCTGTCCAGCAGCTTCTTGCAGTATGGTTGAACTACGTCTCAGGAAACGAGTATGCTGATTTAGACGATGACGACGTATACGAAACAAGCCTTTGGGAGGTCATCCAAAACACGGAAGAAGCACTTCTTGATGGTGATCCCTCAAACGACGAGTACTGGAAGGACCTCTGCGACGACCTGAACAACTCAGGCGACGAGTAATACCAAAACCCTTTTTTTATTTTTTTTATTTTTTTTATAATATAGTGAACACTATATTTAACCTCTATTAATAAAATTCATACCCACGACAAAATCTATTTAAAAGAAAAGCGTAATGTATACATCTTAAGGGGAGGATGACCCTGCTCAGAAAATCGCTCTCGATAATCCTGGTGACGACATTATTTGTATGCACCTTCGATTTGTTGATCTTTTTTGGGAAGGATACAAGTGGAACAGAAATCCCAGGGGGCCATATCTCAACAACTACTACCTGGGGAGTATCAGGCAGTCCATACATCATTAACGGTGATGTTATTGTTGATTCTGGGATCACCCTTGAAATAGAACCGGGTGTTGAGGTAAAGTTCAATGGAAAATACAATCTCTACATAGAAGGTGACCTAACCGCCCTTGGCAATGATGCAAATCATATAACATTCACATCAAATTCTGGGAATCCTTCTTCTGGCGATTGGGATTCTATTAGAATAAACTCAACAGGCCACCTACGTATGAACTACTGTGATGTACTTTACGGGAATTACGCCATTTACATCCACCAAGCAAGTGATAACCTAGTTGAGAATACCACAATTTCACAGAATCTAAGATACGGAATATATTCCACCTATTCATCCAATACTCAGATTAAAAACTCAAATATTGGGCAAAATGGATTCAGCGGCATATATTTCTATGGTTCTTCCAATGCTGACATTATTAACTGCGCCATCAATTCCAACTCTTTTCAGGGTATTTCAATCTCCAATTCATCGGAGATAAACATATTCGATTCTGATTCTTTTTCCAATGAGCTTAACGGGATACACATCCTTCAATCCTCATATGTTACCATAATAAATTCTGACATATATCAGAATTCGAACCTGGGTGTCACCATGAGATTTTCTAAAAACATCATCTTTGAGAACTGTGAGATTTTTTCAAATGGTGAAGATGGAATGTACATGCTTGATTGCACCTTTGGTGGCATAAAAAATTGCATTTTCTATGATAATGAAAACGGCATATACATGTCAAACTCATCCTCGATTACAGTAGAAAATAGCCAAATTTACACTAATGATCAAACTGGATTGACTTTGTTGGATTCCTCTTATTGCACTCTTGAAAACCTTGATATATATTCCACAGGCGACTATGGGATATACATATCATGGGATGATGAGTCTAAAATTGGGTCCTCCTTTATTATTGTAAGAGATGCCAATATTTCAAATAATTTGTATGGAATTGCGGTGAGGTTCTCTCACAATACTACAGTGGAAAACAGCCATATATTTTCAAATGATATTGCCATTTCAGCACAGCAGTGTGAGGATATAAATGTAATTTCCAACAACATCTCCACCAACAAATTTTATGGAATTTCGTATGTGGGTACGAAAAATGGTGTGATTTCCGAAAACGAGCTTTACAATAATTACTACGGCATCTTCTTGCTAGGCCCCTCTTATGACAATTTAATTCACCACAACACCGTAAAAGGACATACATACTATTCGTACAGTTCCAACTCCCAAAATCAGTGGGATGACGGCGCAGAGGGCAACTACTGGGGAGATTACGATGGTATTGATCTTGATGCGAACGGGATAGGAGACGAGCCTTATCCCATACAAATCAATGGAGTGGACAGATATCCTTTGGTTGATTTCAACAACACAATATTTAAAATTATGAGCTCTACGCCTGTAAATAGATCCATATTAGTTGCAGTGGATACCACTGTAACCTTTGACCTTTCTGAGAGCGCGATTAAAGGGACTTTTGAAGGCAACATCACTGTTGAACCTTTTATCCCGATTCTTTCATATGACTGGCAAAACTCAAACAAGAGGCTTATCATAACCTTTACAAGCGACCTTCTTACGGGTGGGTTTTATTCGGTCACAGTTAAAACAAATGCGACTGGTGGATCTGGTAGGAGTCTTAAAAATCCCTTCATCCTGGTATTCTATACTGAAAATCCTTCTGATACGACACCACCTCAGATAACAGGGGTTTTTCCTACAGGATTTGCAGTTCTCACGAACACCTCCGCGATAAATATCACATTCAGCGAGACAATGATTCGAGAGGACGCAGAATCTGCATTTTCCTTATATCCCGAGATACCTGGTGAATTTTCATGGGATAACAATACGCTTTATTTTCATCCCAAATGGGAGTTTTTGGATTTGACTGAATATACAGTCACAATCAACGGGAATATTGCACAGGACATAGTTGGTTATACCTTGGACGGCAACGCAAACGGGCTGGCAGAAGGTTCACCCACAGATGATTACTCATGGTCATTTACAACCACAAGATACGATATCACTCCCCCTTCGATTTTAAATGTCCAACCAACAGGAAACATGGTGGATATAGATTCTCCCATCAAAATTTACTTTAGCGAGCTCATGAACAAAACTTCTGTGGAGGATGCTTTCAGTTATACAAATGGTACCATAACCTGGACCTCAGCAGATGGATCGTGGGGAAGGAGCTCTTATATCATGACCTTTATTCCGTCCTCCCCCTTCAATTATAGCCAGTTTTACACGGTAACCTTAAAGGGCACTGCCTTTGATTGGCATGACAACACATTGGATGGAAATGCAAACGGTGCAGGTGAAGGCTCCCCAATAGATGATTATACATGGACATTTAAGACCATCTACGATCCAGAAATAGGACTTCCTGTAGTACACGAGGCCCTGCCTTCGGGAACCGATGTTGATATTGATGCCGAGATTGAGATAAACTTCAGCCAAGAGATGAATCAGAGTTCTGTATTGGAGTCATTTACCATCACTGATGGTGTAACCATATGGGACAAAGATGACGGAAGCTTCATTTGGGAGGATAACAGGACATACTTTCTCCCTGAATTTGATTTGAAATACGGTACTCTTTATGAAGTGAGAATAAATATCACTGCAAAGAACATATTTGGCGAGCAACTGGACGGCAACGAAAACGGCGATCCTGATGGCTATGAAGACGATGCTTATTCATGGACTTTCGAAACAGAGGCCCCTGCAGAACTTATAATATCATATTTAAGCATAGACGGTGAAGACGCTCTTGATCAATCTAAGATATGGTACGCCGATTCAGGGGATTTGGTGCTCATCGGAGTGAACATAACGAACATAGGCTACTTTTCTTCGGGTATTTCATTTAATGTAAGTCTTTATAATCTCACGGGTTTTGGCAATCCCTTGAATTTGACCATAGCTCCCTTGGGACAATATCAAGACTCGGGCACGGTTTTATTTTCTTGGCGGGCACCTACATTGCTTGGGGATCATTTTGTGGAGATTATCGTGGATTGGGGAAACGAGATCTTGGAGGTGGACGAGGATAATAATTCCTTTGTTCTACACTTCGCAATAGGCCCTGACTATGTTCCAGCAAACATTACCGTGGATGGAATGGATGCATCAAATTCCAGCATTATCTGGTATGTGGATTTGGGGATACCAGTTGAAATAGGTGTAGTGGCAAAAAACACGGGTTTTTCCGGAGTCTCTTCAAATATCACCTATAGCATAGCAATTTGGAACTCCACAAGTGAGGGGGATTTAATAGGCTCAAACCCGATTCAGATGATTTATGGATTACCGGGTCTTGGTGCAGGTGAATCTTCCGTTACTCAGACGGCGTTTTGGTATGTGCCCAATGAAAATAGGGATTTCTATATAGCGATTATAATCGATTACAACGAGACAACAACCGAGATAGACGAGGGAAACAATGTCTTTGTGTTGCATCTGGCTTTCTCCCCTGATTATGCAATATCTGAGGTTCGTGTTGATGGAAACGATGCAAATGATCCCGGCATTTCCTGGAACGCTACAGCAAATGATCCAGTCACAATAAGTGCAAATGCAACGAACCTTGGTTTATCTGGGGTTGATGACTCCTTATCTTACAATATATCATTCTTCAATTCAACTCCAAGGGGAACCCCCCTGGGAGGACCGTTTTATACAACCACACTTTCCGGGCTTCTTTCTGGCGAGGATTCAGGGGAGATTATCGGAGAGTGGCTTCCTCCAAATTCAGCTGGAGATTTTTATATCGTAATAATCATTGATCCTGATGATGCCCTTCCAGAACAAAATGAAGAAAATAATAAGTTTGTGCTCCATTTTACAATCGGACCTGACATAGTTCCAAATTCAGTGGTTGTGAATGGTGAAAACGTGTTTCGCTCTCCCTCTCACCCTATACATGTGGATTTAGGAGAAAATGTTACAATAAAAGTGAATGCAACAAACCTCGGATTCTCGGGAACAGGAAGTGATTTTTATCTTGCTCTTTATAACGGTACCAGGGATGGTTCATTTGTTAAGCAGCCCTATTTCAATGTTTCTGTTTCAGCTTTATCCTCCTTTGGAGAACCCAGTGACGATAGCGGTTCAATATCCGCTTTTTGGAATGCCCCTTTGGGGTATGGATTATATTATGTTGTCATTTACTTTGACATATCAGATCAATGCCGGGAAATTCATGAGAATAATAACTACTGGGTTCTGACCTTCTCTATTTCTCCTGATATTGTTCCCAATAACATCACAGTGGATGGTCAACCTTTATCATCTTATCCAAATGGAATCCCTACTCTCCTGCCAGGTCAGATCATAGACATCGGAGCAAATGCCTCAAATATCGGGGAATCCGGCACAGGGGTAGTTCAATTCAGTATTGCATATTACAATTCCACATCCACAGGGGAAAATAAAGAACCGCAGTTCGCCTATTGGGATTTGCTAGGGCCTCTGGGCTCAAATGGATTTACATCTGATTATTACGGTCTTTGGCAGGCCCCATATTCAAGTGAATCCACTGATTACTACATCAACATATCAATTGACAGTGAAAATAACGTTTCCGAGGAAAACGAGGACAATAATTACTATATCCTATATATTAGGGTCGATGCACCTGATCTCACACCTGACAAAATAGTAATAAAACCTATCGGGGAAGAGGGTGCATATCTTTACGAGGACCCTTTTGCAGCAGGCTATGTTACAGAGGAGATACCCCTACCTTTGGGAACCAATATCAATATCACCTTTGATGTGATTAACTTGGGAGGAATAGGTCAAATTCTTGGAACAAATGTTACCTTCTACAATATAAGTTCCCAGGGTGGACCTGCAAATGCCACTCCATTCTTTCAAACACTCCAAGATGCAGTGAATCTCACTGGTTTTGGATATCTTGGGGATCGCACATCAGATGTAGGGCAGACCATATATGCCCTTTGGGTAAATCCGGGGATAATTGGATTATGGTACATCAACATCACAATCGACATGGGAAACAGAGTCACAGAATTCAATGATTATAACAATACTTTTACCATCATATTGAATATCACAGACTATCCTGTTACAACTCTTTTAGCTCTTGGGCCTTCTTACTTTGGACCTGCAATTTATGTAAATTCCACATCCCGGCTAAATCTCAGTGTCGCTGGAATTAATCCCCCATTTTACACATGGTATCGAATAATCGATCTTTCAGATGGATCAGAAGTGGAGGGCTGGACAAACTACACCCAAAAGGGAGCCAATATCACCTTGATTCTTGCTGAAGGCACATACAAAATAGAATACAACAGCACAGATATCTTGGGTAAAAATGAAACCACGAGATCAAGGATAATCATCATAGATGAAACCCCGCCCCAAACTGATATTGACATTGGTGATCCTTCGCACTCTACCTCTCCTTTTGATATCCTCAACATCACATCCACTACCCCGATATGCCTTTATGCTAAGGATCTTCCTTTTGGAGAAAGTTACTATTCCCCAATTCAGAATGCTTCAGGCGTGAATTTGATTTATTATAAGATCGTGAATGTAAGCACAGGCAACAATGTTACAGGATGGATTCCAATTTTCTCGGGCATTCCATACTTTTTGGATGATCCTTTATGGGGTGATGGATATTACAAGATATTGTTTTACAGCACAGATAATATCGGACAGCAAGAGTCTGTTCAAAACCTAACAATATACCTGGATAATATAGGACCCAACTTAACCTTAACCGCAGGTGATCCAAAGTATCCCCACACGACCTATGATTGGTTCGTGACATCCTCAACACCTTTTACCCTCAGTATCATTGAAGAAATGGGAAGTGGTGTGAACCTTTCCAAAATAGAATTTAAGATATCGTACATGGATGGTGGAATTTCGTCATCTTGGATAACTGGCCCCTCCTTTGATATCGCCTCTTCCTTTATGCAGGAAGATGGCAACTACACAATCAAATACAGAGCTTGGGACCATCTCAGCAACATGAAAAGCGGATTTTTAATAGTCTATGTGGATGATACTCAACCCATAATTCACCTTGATATCGGGGACGACAAATACAAGGAGTTTCTTTCAGATTACTATAATGTAACCTCGGCAACACCAATGAACATAACTGGAGATGATGGTGCTGGCTCTGGTATTTCATCATTGGAGTACAGGATCTTTAATGCGTCTTATGATAGTGGCTGGATTTCCTTTTCAAATGATTTCAATCTATCAGGTCTAAATAGTGGTCTTTATTTGATTGAATACAGAGGTGTTGATAACCTTGGAAACTCAGAAACAAAAAGCCTGGAGGTCTTTTTAGATAACGAGTCTCCTAAGACAGAATTGATTTTGGGAGAGCCAAGAATTAAAACTGGTGGTGGTGACATTTGGAATATTACATCCTCCACATCTATTACTTTAAATCATTTGTATGATATCGGTTCTGGTCTTGCGTTTATGGAATACGGCATCAGCAACTCAACATTCGATACAGGCTGGCTCACATACTCTAATGAGTTTTATCTAACCACCGCTTTGAATGATGGTTACTATTTTATTAAATATCGGGGCATCGACAACCTCGGAATCATTGAGGAAGATAAGACTGAAATGGTATTTCTTGATAACACTGGACTGGATGCAAACTTGACCATTGATAGCCCGGCATACAGAGAGATCCAATCTGACACTTGGAACGTAACCAACTCAACCATGTTCATCAAAAATGATATCGACGACTTATGGGGCCCTTTTGGTGACAATCCACCTTTTGGGTGGACCATTGATGACCATGGTAACCCGTCATCTTCAGTCTGGGACAACAACGACTGGCACAGGTACTACTATTCCTCAAGCTATCCTAGCGGAACAAATACGTACGCAGCTCGTGTCTACAGCTTCCCACTAGAGAACCAGGACGAGGAGCTTATAACACCGTCAATCGATGTTTCGGGTTACAGTTCAGTGATCTTGGAGTACGACACCTACTATAACGACTATACCACTGCCACAGTGGATTATGGAGATGTTGATGTGTCCTTTGACGGAGGCTCTTGGACGACTGTCTACACCTATAGCCAATCAGATAACTCTGGTACCAAAGCACATGCGATCACTGTGCCAATCGGTGCCAACACCATGCAGGTGAGATGGCGGTATCGGGCCTACAACGAGTGGTACTGGTTCGTGGACAATGTGAAAATCACATCAGGCTCTGACACGCTTTTTTTCGAGGATTTCGATGGGAAAGGAAGTGGTATTGAGAAAGTTATGCATCGAATATATGGCAACGATTCTGGATTCTATTATACAGGCTGGCTGCCCACACCCTCTTTTTCTTTAAATTTATCAGATGGATTCTATACCATAGAGTACTATGGAGTTGACTACCTTTCCAATATTGGTCCTGTTAAATACCTTACAGTATACCTGGATAACACCGCTCCAGAGTCATACTTAAGTATAGGAGATCCTAAATATAAAAGAAGACAGACAGATTTATGGACAGTTTCAGAAGATACATTGTTTTCCCTGCATGGAGAAGATGGAAAAGGAAGCGGTGTGTTGGACATATACTACTCAATCTGGAACGATACCAACATCCAGGTTGTATCTTCAAGTCCTTATTCCCAGCCTTTCAACGTCTCGCAATTGGGTGGTGACGGCCAATACACTATCAGATTTTGGTCAGAAGACAATCTTGGTAACACAGAGAATTGGAAGGAGGAAACTGTGATTCTAGACAGCATGTCACCCACAATAAAATACACCTCACCCACGGGCTCGGGTAACTCCATAGACTCACCTATTCAGGTGATTTTCAGTGAAGTATTAAATCACGACTCAGTAAGATACGCTTTCAGTATAACAGATGGCAGCCAGATTTGGGACTTTAGGCACGGCTTCTTCAATTGGAACGGCAATATAATGATGTTCTATCCGTACGAGAGCTTCCCTTATGAAGCATCCTTGACAGTGACGATAAACACAAGTGCAACTGACAATGTCCTAAATCCATTGGACGGAGACGGTGATGGGATTTACGAAGGACCCAGTGATATCTATACATGGAATTTTGAAACAAGAAGTATGCCTGACACAGAGCTCCCTTATATCATGAGTGTCTATCCCGAAGAGAATGCCCAGAACATTGGTTTGAACGAGATTATAGTGGTGGAGTTTTCAGAGACCATGAACGAGTTCAGTTGCGAGGCAGCCTTCACTTATAGTGATGGCCAAAGGGCCTTCGGATTTAATGACGGCTTTTTTACATGGACTGAAAATACAATGACATTCATACCAAATGCCTCCTTTATTCTAGATACCCAATATACAGTCACGATTTCCACTGTGGCAAGGGACATCCTAGGCAACGCCATTGCAGGTGATTTTCTATGGTCTTTTACAACGCACGGCGATATAACACCTCCAGCAGTAATTGCGAGCTCGCCTTCAGGCAACAACATCATGGTCGATTCTACCATAACCGTAACCTTCAGCGAGCAAATGAATGTTACATCCACCAAATCGGCGATTGTCATAGTTCCTTTTGCCAACGGTTCCTTTAGCTGGACAGAAAACACCCTGACTTTCACACCCGAATCCTACCTTGAATTCGGTACCAACTACTTTGTCTTTATAGGTAGCGAGGCAAAGGACATCTCGGGTAATGTGTTGGAATTCCCATTCGAGTTCAACTTCACAACAGAGCCTGATACCTATCCTCCAGAGGTTATTGGACACAGCCCAAGTGGAGTGGGAGTCGATATAAACTCCAAAATAACGATCTCCTTCAGCGAGGCCATGCAGCACTCTTCTTGCGAGGATGCATTTTCCATTTCTCCATTTATAGATGGTGTATTTTCATGGAATGGTAACAACTTGATCTTCACACCACAGAATCTGAGTACCGATACCATCTATACCATAACCATGGGTTCTTCAGCCAAAGACCTGGCAGGTAACTCTCTGCAGTCTCCCTATCAGTTCTCGTTTGAAACAGTAATTGATCCATACCCACCTTACATTATTGAGGTTGCACCCACAGGTGTGGATGTGTCTGTTGATTCAGTTATTACTGTGAAATTCAGTGAAGCCATGAGTATAAACAGTTTGTATCTTGCATTTGTAATAGAACCCTACGTGTCTGGGACAATTTATTTCGAAACAGATACCCTTGTATTTACACCCACCGACAAATTTGCATTGAATACGACTTATAACGTGACAATTATGAGCACTGCGACGGATGAGGCAGGAAATCAATTGGGTGTGAATTATAGTTGGGAGTTTACCACCGAAATAGAGGAGCCTTCTGTCACAGAACCCACTTCGTGGGATGCACTATTAATTTGGATATTTGTTGTGATTGCCATAGTACTGCTTGTGGTTATCTATGTGATTTATAAAAGAAGAAAGAAGCAGGAGGAGGAAACAGAGAAATCGCTTGAAGAGGAGGAAGAAGAAGGAGAAGAAGAGGATTTAAAGGAGGGTGAGATCGAGGACTTTGATGAAGGTAAAGGGGATGGTGAAACTGGAGGGATTAAGGAAGGCGAGGGAGAGGAAGAGGAGGAGGGATTTGAATGCCCAGCTTGCGGAACCGAATTCTCTGAGATGGTATCCGAATGCCCAGAATGCGGGGCCGAATTTGAAGGGGTTGATGAGGAAGAGGAGGAGAACGAAGAGGGTGATGAAAGCGAGGAGTCTGAAGGAGAAGAAGAGGATGACGACTTTACAGACGATTTCGTAAAGGTCCTTGAAGATGAGCCCGAATAAGATGAACAAGTTACTGTTAATTAATATATATTTTAAATCCCCAGGATTTGTTTTCTTCCACCAAAACTTTTAATTAAAGGGAAATTAATATTACATTCGAGGAAAAAATGAAGAAAGTAATGGCTTTGATATCACTTCTTATTCTGGTGTTTCTTTCTACATCAGGGTGTATCGATATCTATCTTCTCAGGGATTGGCTGGTACCAGATAGAGATACCGGAATAAAAATGATGGAAGAGGAGATTATAGTCGCCAACTACACCTTCGAATCAAATGTAAATTTCTTAAGCTTCAATTTTGATGATATAATAGATCATCACGAGGAAAACGCCTCGGTTACCATTAAAGAAGGTGCAGAAGGGCTGCTTTTTGAAATCGAGGTAAATATGCGCTCATTTGAAGAGATATGGGAACAGATTAACGATACAATAGGCAACTATACTGATTTGGGAGAAAACGTGGCAGATGCAATTGAAACGCTCATCGAATATTTTAGTCAGAGATATTTGGAAATAACTATATCAAAACCTGACGGGACACAATGGTACCAAAACTATACACGACAAAGTATGGAGGACAGTATTCGCATAGGGACACCTGAGACAGGGGGATGGATGGTGGATGTTGTTGGTGACGGGGTTGGTATTGACGCAAGCAACATTGTTCAGGGCTTGAAAATTGTGGACTCTTTTATGATAACCGCGGTTATAAGACGACCAAAATAATAAAAAAGATTTTGTATTCGATTATTAGGGGGATTGAATCAAAATGTCGGAGGGAATCTTTAAAGGGGAGAAATGTGCAATCTGCGGAAAACAGGCCGAGAATTTCCTTTTCGCGGCCTTTGTCTGCGAATCTGATGAATGCATTGAAAAGGCCAGAATGGAAAGGGGGGGACCTGGAGGGCATAAGCTTAAAAAGCGTATGAGGGAAGAACAATAAAATAAATTATGTCGAAACGTTTATAATCCTCCCTTTCAATCATGAGATAGTGAGTTAATGCCAGAAGACGAGGAGTACGAAGTCAAAGCTGGGGAAAAGAAACCAGAGGACGTCGAAGAAAAGATAGACAAGAAGATAGAAGAGATGCCAAAATCAGAAGGTGAACCTTCTGAGCCCACCCAAAAACCACGCAAAGTATTCCAGGTTCCTTCAGTGCCCACAGAAAAAATCTTCAAAACGCTCACAGATAAAGAAATGATGAAGCAGGCATTGCACGATGAAACACTTGAGCCCCATGTTCACCTGGCAATTCTCATTTTGATAGTATTTATTCTGGCGATAATCATCACCCTAATAGGGATATAAAATAACCTCAATCCCCGTATTTTTTAAGGATATTATCCACTATCTCAGCGGCAGAGCCTGTATAATTCTCAGGATTTAAGGCATCCTCTAATTCCCCTTTTGACAGGGTTTTTGTCACTGTTTCATCTTCAGCTAAAACGTCCTTTAAGGTCAGTCCCTCTGAGACAGCCTTCATTGCCGCCTTTCTTACGATCTCGTGGCCTTCCTGTCTTCCCAGTCCTTTTTTGGCAAGGGCGATCATAACAGATTCACCCATGATCAATCCATTTGAGGATTCCAGATTTTTCTTCATATTTTCAGGCATTACTGCCAGGTTGTCGAAGACATTCGTCATTTTGGTGATGATGTCGTCGGCAAGAACACATGCATGGGGTAGGATGAATCTCTCACCTGAGGAATTGCAGAGATCTCGTTCGTGCCAAAGAATATTATTCTCAAATGTGGGCAGTAAAAATCCCCTTGTGATCCTTGCAAGCCCGCATATGTTCTCTGAGGTAATGGGATTCTTCTTATTGGGCATTGTGGAGCTCCCCACCTGTTTTTTTGTATCAAAGGCCTCGGATGCCTCTTTGATCTCGCTTCTTTGGAGGTTTCTTACCTCGGTTGCGAACTTCTCCAAGGATGTAGCGATGTTCGCGAGGATAGAGATGAACTCGATGTACCTGTCCCTCCCAATGATTTGAAGGGATGCCTCCTCAGGTTTCAAACCCAATTTTTCCATAACTATTTCCTGAATTTTAAGTGCCTCAGGTCCCAAGGCGGCCCCTGTTCCAACTGCACCTGTCATCTTTCCCACAAGAAGCCTCTCTTTTCCTTGATCCAGTCTTTCTATATGTCTTGCCACTTCGGCTCCGTACACCGCCATTTTAAGCCCAAATGTAGTGGGAACTGCAAACTGTCCATGGGTCCTCCCCACCTGGATTGTGTTCTTGTGCTTCTCAGCCAAAGCCAGCAGAGACTTTTTTAATGCAACCAAATCCTCTCTAATGATCTCCACTGCTTCCTTTAACTGAAGTGCTGTACCCGTGTCAATGATATCATTGGACGTTGCACCCAGGTGAATGGATTTTCCAGCATCCCCGCATTTTGCTGCCATTGCTTTTACAACTGCCATGACATCATGTTTGATCTGGGCTTCGATGGCATTTACCTCTTCCACTTTTACTGAGTCTAGATTTGCATTAGCCCTAATGGTCTTGGCGTCCTCTTCTGATATGTTCCCCAATTCAGCGTGGGCCTCGGCCAAAGCCGCCTCAACCTCCAAAAACTTGGCAAGCTTGTTGGCCTCTGTGAAGATGGCCTTCATCCTGTCTTTTCCATATCTGTATTCCAGGGGACACACTGGGCTTTCTAGGTTTGATTCGGCCATGAGAATTCCCTCCGTTGGAGGGGGATGGGCTTAGAAGTATTTTTAGGTTTTTGAGGATGACAAGAAATATGGACATCATTCGTGGAGATGGATTATTCGCGGTAATACAATAATATGGATTTAAAGAAGTTAGATTAAGTAAAATCCTGTAATATATCAAATTTCCATGATTAGTATTAATACCTTGTATTTCGTCTTTTATCATGACAAGACTATGGAGGGTATTCTTTATAATGCTGAACCGCTACAATTAAATCATAAATGAAGAATAAACCATCAAGAGCAATTAATATGCATTCTAATACAAATTTGGCTTTGCTCGGTTTTTTCATTCCTGAGAAACCTCCCTTAGTCCCCTTTCTTTCTTTGTGTAATAATACAACACTCAAAATTCCGAAAATAACCCCCAACGTTGAGAGTGTTAATGCAAATGGGATTGTTATGTTCATATCAACCTCCCAATCCAAGACTATTACGACAATTCCGAGTAATCCCATTAAAACTCCACCAATAATAGATGCTAACTTTTTATACCTGTCTTTCTGCTTAAAAAAGTCATCATCCTTCACCGCTCCAAGCTGTTTAACTTTCTCATCTTTTGGGTAACAAAATCTTTCTTTTTTTCTTTCCTGACTGTAATCATACCAACCAAAACCTAATAACATTGCACCCAACGCGAGGATAACACTAGCACCCACTGTCATTCCAATCTGTAGTGCCTCTCCAGCATACCATGGATTCACATGCCTGAGACCAATTAAATTCCCAAAGAGGAAGTTCACCACATACTGCAAACCATCTCCAGCTGCATTCTCGACAGAATTCAATGCTTCACCTACACCAGGAACTGCTGAGATGAAGAGTGAAATAATAAATGGGGCCAGGAGCGAAGCTAATGCAAGAAGTGCACTGACACCACCTCCAGATGTGAAAAGATCTATTATGGTTATCAGGATATCAAGAATTGTTGATACGATATTAAAAACTTCGATAAACGTTTCTAAAGGACCCATTAATGGTCCTAACAGAGCTGGTAAGAATGCAAGTGGATTAAATGATTCCTCGCCTGTGGTCTCATCGTAGCTGTAAGTATCACATAAATCATTAAAAACGTTTACTAGGCCACCTACCAATCCTTTCATCAAATTAAATATCGGCTTCAGCACAACCTCGAGCATTGCCTTGACCATTTTGAGCATAAGTTCCCACAGGAAGTTCAAGGCCTCCAGTATGAATTCCCAAATTGCCTCGAATGCATCTTTTAAAGCCTCCCAGATGGCCTTCATAAGTCCTGCAAACCAGCTTTCCACCTCTCTGTCCATGGATATTTCGTTGCCTGCAGGATCTCTAGCTGTCACCCTCACTGTGAAGTCCCATAAATAATCCTTCCAGTAGTCGATGTTCAACCTTGCTGAGAACTCACCATTGCCGCAGTTGAAGAATTCCTTGTAGTTGCCCCTATCGGTCACCAATATTCTCAGGTATTGTACCTCGGCAACATCCCTGACCTTAACAGTGATGTCTGCATAGCAGTGTTTGACAACATACACATATATTGGTCCCCAGACGTGTTTCCATCCCCATTTTGCATATTTGCTGACACCGATTGAGAGTATCTCGGGCGGTGTGTTCTCCTTGGCAAGGGAATTGAACTGGCCGCTTATCGCATCCTGGTCATCCTTGTGATCTCTTACAAACCATCCATATTTCTCATCAAATTCAGGTACATAATCGGGATGTCCTGGCGTTGTGGTGTTTATCGGCTCCTTTTCCATAAGATCCGGAATGGAATCATCATCAGAATCGGTCCACGAGCCGTCCATCTGTTTATGGGGCACAAGTGGATCTCCGTACATGATTTTCTTTACAATATCCTGTTTTTCACCTTTGGTATAGACATAGGTGATTTCGTAACCGTTTACCTCCATTCCATCTTCAAAGCCGTCCTCATCTGTATCAGGATCCAATGGATCGGTGCCCCAGGAGGCCTCTCCATTATGTCCACCTATGTTGTATCCATCCCAAAGACCATCCTCATCGGTATCCGGTGTCCATGGATAGAGACCGGCGTAATACTCATCGATATTTAGGATACCATCGAGATCAGAATCCACTCCCCTGTCGTCGAAGAACGGGTCCATTCCATAGGTGGTTTCGTTTTCTGTTGAAAGGGAATCCCCGTCGTCATCTTTATCAAAGACATTGAGCCAATCATCGAGATCAAGATCATATTCCTTTCTGTATTCGTACATGTTTTCCCAGCTGTCATTGTCATAATCTTTGTAGGCATCTGTATCATTGAAAGGATCGAATCCATCCACTGTGGTCTCGAAGCCGTCCTCCACCCAGTCAAAATCAGTATCCCAGTTAAGAGGATCGGTCTCCCCCTCATCAAAGACGCCATTAAAATTAAGATCCTCGCCCTGAGACATATTTGTAATTGTGATGTTATGGCATGTGCTTGGTATCCCAGGATGCAACCATCCATCTATCCAGCCGTCAGGGATACCATCACCGTCAGTATCCACATCCACGGGATCTGTTGTTGTGGTTGTATCGTGGTCGTAGTGGCCTCCGAACAAGGAGGTAGAGGTGTTGGTTCCCCTTATCCTAAATCTTGGAATCCTGATGTTGGTAAGATTCCTCCCTAGTTCAAGGCCGTCCCATAGGCTGTCTGAATCTGTGTCCACATCGTTGGGATCGGATTCCCCTGCATCCACCCTGCCGTTGTGGTTCCTGTCTTCTTCACCGTCGATGAGGCCATCGTCATCAGTGTCGATGTCCACAGCACTGGTCGTGGTGCTGAAATCTAGGTCGTAACCAGGAACACCCATCTCAACGCTGTCAAGTACTCCATCAAAATCAGTATCGATGTTATTGGGATCGGCCTCTATAAAGTAGCCCAGTGCATCGATATCGACCACACCGTTGAGGTTAACATCCTCACCAAAGTCGATGTTGATTTCAAAGATGCCATTATGGTTCTTATCCTCGAAGCCATCCCAGGCGCCGTCCCTGTCCGTGTCCTTTCGCAGGGGGTCGGTTCTGGTTTTTGGGTCCTCGTCCGATGTGAAATTACCTGAATCGATGTTTGTACCCAGGATGAGTTTGTTCAGATCCACCCTCCATAGAAGAGTAAAGATATCGTTTATGGTGATGCCCATCTCGGTGCCGTCAGGTAGACCGTCGTCGTCGGTATCAGGGTCGGTTGGATCAGTGCCTAAAATGTAGTACTCAAAGCCGTCGAGTAGACCGTCATCATCGACATCGGCATCATTTGAATCGAGACCGTTGATTGTAGGTAGCTCCAGACCGTCCACTATCCCATCGTTGTCCTGGTCCTCCTCTAGTGCTGAGTTTGCATATATTTCCTGGTCCAGTACAGAATATGGCATGGTTGGGCTCAAGGAGAGCTCGGCTTCAGGCGGTGGAGAGGCGAGCTCATAAACGCTGTAGTATCCGTTTTTGGTGTCGATGTAGACGCTGTCATTGGCCTGGTCGAAGTACATCTCATACTCTCCAACTGCATTGTAGATGATCTTATCGATGTCAGGTAAGGAAGAGTCCTTTCGGATGAATTCATAGTATTTTAGATCCATGTTGTAAATGTCCGGTATCCAGAAGGTCTCTCCAGACAATAGCCAGCTCTTCATACCTGTGATGGCAATCCATGTGTCGGTATCGTACCCTTCAAAGCTGCCGCTCAGAGCACCCACCCTGAATATCACATTGACCTCTTCACCGTCTCCGATGATGTCATTCTCTGAATCGCTGTCTGCTGGGTTTGTATTTATCCTTGCCATGGGCTCCACAACATCGAACAGGCCGTCATTGTCAGAGTCGGAGCTTAGAGAATTCGTACCCCAGACATTCACCTCCTCGCCGTCAGGCATCCAGTCGCTATCAGTATCGAAATCCATGGCATCTGTGACGTAAGGACCGAGCTTTATATCGACATCGGTGATCTTTATGAATCCCCCGGTCTCGGAATAAAACGTTATCGGGATTCTCATATACCCATCATCGCTTATCAGGCTGGGAACATCGTATAAGTGCCTCGCGATGTACGAATTGATTTCCCCTGCTAGGTCCAAGGTTGTGGCAGTGGTTTTGAACTCTCCGAGCCAGGCCCACTGATGTAATGTATCGTTTCTGTTGTCTCCCAGGTTCATGTAGGTTTCTTTTGGGAACTGCAGATCGAACTGGCAGCCCTTCAGGGTGAGAGTCGCGCTCGTCACATATTTTGGCACGGTCCCAATTATCGGTATGTCGATGTACACCTGCCGATTCCCACCCGTCGACGTCTGAAACTCGTAATCCCCTTCTTGTTGTGTGAATATCCCCAAGGTTTTGTCCCAGGTATTCACAACCGCGATATCATTATCACCATCGCTGTCCAGATCACCAATAGCTATGCCCTCCGGGCGAGATCCTGCCGCAAGGGATTCCATACAACTGAATGAGTGATCAGCGTTCTGCATGAACACACCTACAATATTGGAAAAAAGGTTTGACACAGCGATATCAGCTAAACTATCTCCGTTCAGATCATCAATAGCTATCTCAGTAGGAGCATCAGCTGTATTATAAGATATGTAGCCCCAATCTCCATGGGGATTATTAATTAATAGCCCAATATTATCCGAACCGCTGTTGGCCACTGAGATATCGTTGTCACCGTCACCGTCAAGATCACCAATCGCAACATCCAAGGGTTCACATCCAATGGGTATTGACACCATACTCTTCCATGTTGTTCCTTGATACATGTTATAGAAAACACCCACACTTTGAGAACCAGAATTTGCTACGACGATATCCTTCAGCCCATCTCCGTCCATATCACCAATTGCGATTCCTTTCGGATCTAGTCCTGCACCGAGTGTCAATACGTCTAATGAGCCAGCTTTATAGAAAATAACTTTCAGGGTGTTGGTTGCTCTGTGGGTAGCCGCAATCTCCATATCACCATCGTTATCCAAATCACCCAAGGCGACGTCTCCACCACGTGGATATCCCTTTCCTAAACTTGTTCCACCCATACTAGTGAACACCCCGGGTGCTGTCTGTCCCTTTATATGTACAGTTTCCATCATAGTCATGCCCGCTGCCCAAAGTCTGTGAACAATATCATTGTCGCCGTCCCCATCGATGTCCCCTATTTGAATATGATTTGGATGGGTCCCTGCATAAAGAGACTCCATCGGACCAAAAGTACCGTCAGCCAGCTGCCTGTATATCCCGAGTCTATATGAATTCATTATTGTAATCGCTATATCATTGTCACCATCACAATCTAGATCCCCGATTGCGACATGGTTTGGTATTTTTTCCGGTCCGTCCATGTTCTCAATTCCACTCCACGATGAATCGCTTACTGTCCTTTCCATATCACTTGTGAACAGAACATCCTCCTGGTCAAATCGCCTGAGCAGTCCCGCCGTATCAGACCAATAATTGGCAACAGCGATATCATTATCACCATCGGCATCCAGATCTCCCACATCCATACCCCGGGGATGGTATCCCGTATAGTATGAATCCACGAAGCTCCACGAGTGGTCTGTATGCTGCTCGAACAATTTTACAGTATTATCTTGCGTATCAGTCACGGCAACATCGCGATCACCATCTCCGTCCATATCAGCAACTGCAAGGCCGCCAGGACTACATCCCAAGTCAAGAGCATTTGAGGGATGTTCAAGGCCACTGCCAAGGGCGTAGTAATCCTTGATCTCCTGGCTAGAAAGGACTTTATCGTAGATCACGACCTCATCCATAATTCCCTGAAATGCCTGGTAACCTTCAAAGTCTCCACCCACATTGTCCTGTTCCTGGCCAAGGACGAAGGTTCCTCCACTAGTTAATGTTGCCCCTTGTTTATATATCCCTGTCCAGGCTGGGAAACCCTCTTTATAAAGTACGGTCTTGCCATCCGCGCTACGCCAGGTAACTGCGATGTATTGCCACTTACCATTGTTCGCCGAAACTCCTGTAATAATGCGAGTTCCCTTGATATATATCTCAAAATCTTGATAATTGTAGAGTAAAAACTCATTATCCGATCCCGGTACCGCATACGATATTGGGGTACCTTCTTTTGTGGTGTCCGAGGACTTCATCCAGAATCCAATGGTAATCTCCGTCGATGGAAAATTATCAAATGATTCCATTATGACATAGTCATCGTTCCCATCAAACTCCAATCCTGATTCAAATTTGCCTGTTACCCAGGAAGCTCCACCATTAATCCTTCCATCATTGTGGGTTTCCGTCTCATCAGAGACCAAACTACCTGAGTTCTCGTTCATATGCCATAGGGAGGTAATCCTCTGCTCTTCTGAGACCCATGTGCTACCGTCCCGAATGAACAACCCCACGGTTCTCGAACCTGCGTTCGTCACCGCGATATCGTCACTTTCTCCATCACCGTCCAGATCCTCGATGGTGATATGCTCGGGGCAGCGCCCTGTGGAGAGTGAAGGCTTCCTACTCCAGGAATGATCAGAATTTTGCATTAGAAGACCTACAGTGTCTGAATCTGAGTTCGCCACAGCGATATCATTGAGATCATCACCATTCAAATCGCCGACGGCTATTCCCCGCAGACCTTCTCCCGCATAATAGGCCAACTTTTTACTGAGTATACCATTTTGTAGAATGAAAAGTTGCACCGTGTCCGAGCCTGAGTTTGCCACCGCGATATCGTTATCACCGTCGTCATCCAGGTCCCCTATGGCTATTTGGTATGGGTTGCCCGCTGTGGAATATGATATCATATTGCTCCACGAATGGTCAGAATTCTGCTTGAACAATCCCAGGGTGTCGGAACCTGAATTTGCCACGGCAATATCATTGTCACCATCGTTGTCCAGATCGCCAATGGCGATGTCCCGTGGTTCATTACCTGCCTCGAGAATCTTGTAGTAACGCTCCCAGCCGCGGTCATAGTAATCCTTGATCTCCTGGGCAGATAACACCCTATTAAAGATCGCCACCTCGTCAATTAGACCGAGAAACGCCTGACTGACCTGAAATCCTCCCCCAACACCGTCCTGTTCCTGGCCTATGACGAGGGCGCCTCCGTCAGTCAGAACTGCTCCTTGCTGTAATGTGTTGGTATAGGCCTCCTCACCATCCTTGTAAATCACGAAACTTCCGTCCGAACTCTGCCAGGTTACTGCAATATGGTGCCACTCTCCATCGTTTGCAGTAACACCTGTCACTACATATTTACCTTTGATCCAAAACTCAAAATTCTTGTAATTTAACAGTATAAATTCATTAGCTTGCCATGGGACTGCGTACGATATTGGGGTGCCAGCCTTTGTGCTGTCCGACGAATTCATCCAGAACTCGACTGTAAGCTCCGTGGATGGGAAGCCATCATATGGATTCACCATGACATGATCATCGTCACCATCGAACTTTAATGCCGATCCAAATTTTCCTGATACCCAAGATGCGCCATTGTAAATTGTTCCATCATTATGGGATATTGTCTCGTCGTAAGCCGTGTTTCCTGAGTTTTCGTTCAAATGCCAAAGGGAGGCCAGTTCCTGCTCCATGCCCCTCCATGCTCCATCTTCATGGATGAAAATTCCAACTGTGTCCGAATCCTTATTAGCCACGGCCATGTCATTGTCGCCATCACCGTCCAGATCCCCGATGGCAACATCCTGCGGCCCATCCCCTGCTATATTGAGGGATTCCATTGGTGCCAGATAGCTACCCCCCATAGATCCTGAGGGTACGAATGAGGTTACAGACAGCCTCGAGACGTTAACTAGCATAACCTTGTCGACATAAACTGCTGTGGAGGAAGGTGAGATGTTCTTCAAAGTGATGGCCACTGTATTTACTGCATCGAAGGATGAGACCGAATCCCAGTGATACTCTTCGCCGATTATATTCAAGGTTCCTTTTAAATCACCGTTCACATGAACTTCTATGGAACCGTCGGAAGTACCTTCCTTTCTCGCCTTTATATATAGTTTGTAATGGAGAGAATCGGAGGTGAGTTCCTGGTTGATGCTCACGAAATCCTCTGGAGTAGTGGTAGAAGATGTGGCAGCATAATCCCTGCTTGCCCTAAATTCACTGTCCTCGACCTTCTGGGTCGAAGGACTCATGGTGTAGTTCTCGGCTTCGAACCACATCACAAATGGTATCTTTTCATTGCCATCCAAGAGCCTGTCGTCATCTGTATCAGGGTCAAGAGGATGTGTCTCGCCGTAATCTACCTCGTAATCAGTATCCAGGTTCTCACCCACCTCGGTAAGTGGATCGAACTCTCCATCCCCGTCTAGATCCTCGAAACCGTCCCAGAGCCCGTCACCGTCTGTATCGTGGTCTGCGGGGTCGGATCCGATTCCCTGTCCGTCAAATACAAGCTCCACTCCGTCCTGTATGTTGTCGTTGTCTGAATCTATGTCCATTGGATTGGTGTTGTATGCTTCCAATTCAGATCCATCAGAGAGGCCATCCGAATCGGTATCGTAATCGTTTGGGTCCGAAACAAGTGCATCCAACACTATATTTATATTCGAGAGAGACACCCAGCAAGGGGTATCGGAGTGGAACTTGAGCGGGATATAATAATTATCCTGGGCATCCATTTCCCCCTTGTGTTCGAAAATGTACTTGTTTATCTCGTTTGCGAAATCTGGAAATGTCTCTTGGGAGGAAAATCCACCGTCATGATACCACTGAAGGTCACCATCTGCACCCACATCCAGAGTGGGATTTACAGGACTGAAGAGCTTGAACAGTCCGAATGAATTATGCCCGTCGTGAACCACTGATATATCGTTGTCCCCATCACAGTCCAGATCACCGATGGCAATTCCCATGGGACAATCAGCTGTGAGGGGATCACCTGCAATCAGGGACTGCATGTCATCCCACGAATGATCCCCGTTCTGTCTGAGAATCCCAATAATATACCATTGAACCCAAGGAGGACCTGAGGTGTAATGACTGGTGTCTAAAAATACAATATCATTGTCACCATCACAATCCATATCACCTATGTCAAAGTTATATGTATCGTGTCCTGACGGTACTACGGTTAATCCTTCCATACTGGTCCATGAGTGATCGCTGTTCTGTTTGAACAATCCAATCTTATTGCTGTTGTGGCCAACCGCGATATCGTTATCACCATCACCATCCAAGTCCCCAATTTTGACATCATACGGACGAAATCCTGTGTGGAGTGACTCCTTAAGGGTCCACGAATGATCACTGTTCTGCCTGAACAGTACCACAGTGTCCTCAAATCTAATTGCAACCGCGAGATCATTGTCACCGTCACCGTCCAGATCATCAATTGCAATACCCTGTGGATCATTTCCTGTTGTAAGTTGCCAAGCTTTGGTCCACGAATGATCACCGTTTTGTCTGAACACTATAACCTTATTGCCGTCGTGTCCAACTGCTATATCATTGTCACCATCACAAT
The DNA here is from genome assembly GCA_020348445.1 of Thermoplasmata archaeon. Classification (GTDB taxonomy): domain Archaea; phylum Thermoplasmatota; class Thermoplasmata. The sequence continues at coordinate 498,625 of CP070751.1, read as the reverse complement.
CCAGATCACCAATCGCAATGTAATAGGGGATAGCTCCCACAGCAAGAGATTCCATAGTACTCCATGAATGGTCCGTGTTCTGCTTGAATATCCCAACGGTATTTGATCCTGAGTTCACCACAGCGAGGTCGTTGTCACCATCGCAATCTAGATCACCTATCGCAATACCTCTTGGTCTAATCCCTGCACTGAGGGATTCCATAGTGCTCCATGAATGGTCCGGGTTCTGTCTGAATATACCCACGGTCCCTGATCCATAGTGGGTGATCGCGAAGTCGTTGTCACCATCGCAATCCAAATCCCCAATAACCACCTTATTTGGTCTATTACCAGCTGAAAATAATTCCATATCACTCCACTTGGTAAGGGAGGGAGTAAGTGTCATTTGAGTGCTCTGAACATAACTGTTCTTTGGGATCGAAAGATAAGTTGTGAAATCGGATCCATCCATATAGAACCTACCCTTCCCTAAGATGTTACAGTGATATAGAATTATCTCGCCACTCAGGCATCTGTCATATATAGAAACCTCATCGATAAGGCCGTCAAAGTACCTTCCCCAAACTGTAGGATTCGCTCCGATCCACAATGGGTGTGAATTTGATTCTATATGCCCCATGCTGGGATTATTCTGATTTGTGCCGTTCTCCTCGACTCCATTTATGAATATTTGTACCAAGCCAGTTTGATGGTTATAGGTACCAGCAATATGGGTCCATGTTCCGAGTGGAATCTCGGTAGAGGACATTCTAGCCACCCAATTACCACCTATTCTGACCTCCATCTGGGCTGTATGGGTGGTGCGCCCTATCATCAGGTTGTATGCATTTCCTTTACTAAGGATGGATTGATGATTTCCAGTGTAGGATTCGAGATAGACCCATGCTTCAAGGGTTATATTCCCTGAAATGTCAAGGTTAGCGGCATCTGGTACTTCGACATAATGGGAACTGGATGCTTCGAAATCACCCGCCATTCCTATCTTTCCAGATGCAGTTGTTGGCCCGTTTACTGCTGTTCCATGATTACCATTAGAGGATTGATCTATCACCTCTTCTGCAATACCACTCCATGAACTTTCGTCCATATGCCAAAGAGTTATTGAATTCGTATTCTGCTCAGGAAACATAACCAGTAGTACCTTGTCCACATATGCACTCGGCCTTAACCCTGTATCCTTCACACTTATGGTTACCTGGGAGGATGCCAAAAACTCGAGACTTTTGGAGGAGTACCAGTAATAGGAATCCTTCCATATGTCAAGGATTTCTGTGATTAAAGTTATACCGTTGTCTAATTCAACTTCAAGCTGTCCGTCACTTCCCGAAGCCTTATTTGCTTTGATATAGACTTTGTATCTATGTTCTTCCAGGGGTAAATCCTGGGTGATGCTCAGGATGTAATCGCTCGCTGTTACATTCTTCAGGGCTTTACCACCAGTGGCATCGGGATCGCTTACGATTTGATCCAAGTTCAGATAGTTGTCCTCTGCCTCGTACCAGAACGTGCATTCATTTACCTCTTCGGCATCGCCAAGACCATCGAAGTCTGTGTCCTCTTCCAGCGGATCAGTCTCGCCGGGGTCTATCTCGCCGTCGCAATCCAGATCCTCGCCGAACTCCACGCCCACATCATAGATTCCATCGCCATCTAAATCTTTAAATCCGTCCCATAGACCATCGAAATCTGTATCCTCGAGAATGGGATAGGTCTCATTTAAATTCCATCTCCCATCCCTGTTCGTGTCTTCGATTCCATCTATTATATTATCGCCGTCAGTATCTGCAATCCATGGATTTGTCTCCCAGGTGTCCACGATTCCGTTTTGATTGTCATCCTCGATTCCATCCAGAAGTAGATCGTCATCGCAGTCATCGTCCAGCATGTCGTATATGCCCTCGAAGCTGAGCTTGATGAAAACAAGCACCTCCTGATCCGCATTGGTGTATTCCCAAACAGGAGCTGTATCGTTCACAATATCTGGATGAGTTGCGTTGGCCCTGAATTTTATGTTGTCGATATAGACATATGTACCGTCGTAATATATTGACTCGGATTCAGGAGTCTCTCCTATTATATTTCCTGATGGAGAAGCAACTGTTGTGTAGTATTCGAATCCGGTAAGCTCAAATCCATCTGGCAGGTATCCAGTCTCATCCCAGCAATCTGTATCCAGTGCAACTGCAATCCAGGAATCACTATTATATTCCCCATCCTCTCCATTGGTCCTGTAAACAATCCTTATCTCGTAATTATCTGGAAGACCGTCTCCATCGCTGTCAGTGTCTGCTGCATTCATTTGTCCGTCGCCGTCCACATCAACATTCCACAAGGGCTCCTCTTTGTCCCAGATTCCATCCCCGTCGCTGTCCACATTTATCTCGCTGGTCTCGTTGAAGTCCACTTTACCATTGAAGTCCTTATCCTCGTCACCGTCGCTGATACCATCGGAATCGCTGTCCAGATCAAGCATGTTCCATGTCCCATCGTCATCTGAATCATGGTAGTAGATGGGCTCTGTTCCATCCTCTATTCCATCTCCATCGCTGTCAACATCCACGATGTTCTTTATGGTATCACTGTCAAGCGCTGACTCCACAACAAAATAGGTCTCTTTTCTATCAGGTGAGAACCTTGAATTCGAGCTGATATCCAATTCGATGTTTAAGGAATCACTGGTTTCGAAATAGTCGCTTCCTATTCTGACCCTGTCGGTAAATCCCGAATAATATACCTGAACTCCCTCTGGTGTAAAGAGATTTGCCACAGGTGTCAATCCCACGTCAGGTGCGCCTGAGGGAACATGCCAGAATCCGAATAGCTCGTAAATATCGTCGTCAACGTTGATATCCACAGCAACCCAGGAATCTTCGTCATACTCGCCATTCTCAGCATTTGTTCTATAGCCCACCTTTACCTCCTCATTGTCGGGAACACCATCACCATCGCTGTCCGTGTCCAAAGAATCGATAATTCCATCTGAATCAGTATCAAGGTCCCAGTCGGGTTCGTGACCATCGATGACACCGTCGCCGTCGCTGTCGAAATTAAAGGGATCTGGTCCATCGTAAAGTTCCTGCTTCTTGTAACCGTGCAGAGGCTCGTTAACCTTGAGGCTGGAATCCAGTGTCGTGGGAGTAAATTTGAAGAAAGTGGACGTTGGCTTCCACACATATATCTCATCCCTGTCCCTGTGTTTGTAAACAGGCGCCCCAGAAGCTAGAGATATCAAAAGCTCGCAGGCGAACATCATGACATCCCACGAGCCGTGTCTGAAGTCCTGCCAGACCACCGTATCTTCAGATATGGAGGGCTTTTCTTGCGAGCTGGTGTTGTTGGTGATCCTAAGCCCAAGACCTGTTGTTAAATCGTTTAGGTAAATATCCCAGTTGCCGTTCACATCTGTCTCCCACGTTATCTTGTTGCCTGAGATTGCGGGATTACGTTGGTTATCATTGTCATCGGTAATCCTTGTAGTTAAACCATTTAACAAATTGAATGCGAAAATCTCAGTGTCGCTTTCCCGTTCATCCACCCAGAAGACCAGGTTCTGTTCCAAAACAGGACTGTGTTGTGTATATGAGTCGTTTGTGATGCGAACCTCGCTGCCATCCCTGTTAGCATATATCTCGGATGTACCGTGTCGCATATCCACCCAAACTATGTTATCACCGAAAATACTGGGATTCTTCTGATCAGCCGAGCTGTTGGTTATACGGGATGTTAAGTTCACCTTTATATTGTAGGTGAAGATATCGGCTCCAGTTGAAGCATTTCTGTAATCCTCCCATACTATCCGGTTTTCATGGATGTACGGATTCTTCTGATTGCCATTTCCTGAGGTTATCTGGGTCTCTTCAAATTCCTCGATATCAAACATATAGATGTCTGAATCTGCACCACTTCTCCAATCCACCCACACGATATAGTTTCCGTATATTACCGGACTTTCCTGTTTATGGATATCCTTCGTAATCTTCAACGTTGTTCCATTGGATATATTATGCAGATAGATATCATTGTCACCGTCGGAATCATCCACATAAACGATTTGATCACCGTAAATATGGGGTGAGTGCTGATTTCCAGTTCCATATGCTATCTTTGTTTCAGCCTCCACAAGATCAGATCCGCTTGTGCTTTCAAATCCATACCCAGAACCATCCCAGACGATCCACTTGTCGCCATTTTGTTTATCATAGTAATCGGTACTGGATGCGCCATCCACGATATTTGTCCTGAAAAGTACCCCCATAATCTCATCGCCATCAACAAGACCGTCATCATCTGTATCACTGTCATCAACTGTAGTTTCCACTGTGTACTCCTGGGCGTTGTCAAGCCCATCCCAGTCCTTATCAAGTGTGGCATCTGAGGAATCTATGGGATTAAGGCCGTATTTCACCTCCCAGCCGTCGGGCATGGTGTCATCATCAGAATCGGGATCTGTTGCATTTGCCCCATAACTGAGCTCCCCATAATGTCCGCCTATGGTATAGCCATCCCAAAGACCATCTGAATCTGTATCAGGATTCATGGGATCGGTGAGAAGATCATCGATACCCTTTGTAAGTTCCTCGTAATCAGAGAGGCCGTCATCGTCGGAATCGTACTTTGTCGGATCAGTTTCATACTTATGATATTCGTCACCATCTGTAAGTCCGTCCCCATCCGTATCTTCTTTGTACGGATTTGCACCGAGCTTAACCTCCATGCCATCCTCAAGTCCATCTTCGTCCCAATCGGTCTTAAACGGATGAAGTCCCATTCTATAGACGATGAACTCCTCCAAAAGGACACTACCTATTATACTGAAAACCAAGGTGTAATTATCGGGAAAAAGCTTCTCTGTGAACATATAATACCCCACACCTGATTCAAAGCTCCTTTGCGCACCATTCAGTGTTATGGTGATGGTGCTGTTTCCCTCGCCCTTTACGAATTTGATCATGTAATCATCCTTGTCCTCGATATCGAAATACAGGGTCAATGAGTCGTTCTCAAGGGTCATGTTCATCTTTTGTATTATCATGGGTATGTACTGGAAAAGCTCGGCCCAGTCATTCATACCATCGCCGTCAGGGTCCGGATCAAGGGGATCGATATTGAAGAGAATCTCCAGACCATCTGATAGATCGTCGGAATCAAAATCCCCTATCTTGGCCATGCTCACAGCCTCCTCTTCGGTAAATCCAAATAATTGCCAGTATTCGATCTCCACGCTGTCCCATATAAGGTCATCATCTGAATCCACATTACCTGGGGCAAGGCCTAACTCGAACTCTTCATAGTCACTTAGGCCGTCACCATCCGTATCATCGGAAAGGGGATCTAAACCCTTTTTCTCCACTGTCATGTTCTTTATTAAAAGCTCAATTACTCCGAACTCGGTAATTGCAGAATCGAATTGCAGAACATCACCCAGAGTAAATTCGACCGTGTATGTGACATTCAAACCGTCATGGACCTCATCATAGGTTACAAGAGAGCCGTCCACTGAAATGTTGATTGTATTGTTTTCCTCTCCAGAAATAAACTCGGCTAATATCGTGGCCCTGTATGTTTCCTTTGGCCATTTAGTCCAGTTGAAAGAATAGCTTCCTTCTGAATCAAAAAATGTAACGTTGATGGTGATGTTGCAGTAATAGAACCAATCAATGACCTCGGAATCGTCAAGACCGTCGTCATCGTTGTCCGAATCAAGTGGCGATATCAAATAGGTTCCAGTCTCATCTCCATCACCAAGGCCATCATCATCTGTGTCAAAGTCCATGGGATCTGTGCCATATTCATATTCTTCAAAATTACTCAGACCATCATTATCGGGATCGCCATTAGGTCCATTATCTCCGGTGCCATCGTTGGGGTCAAGGCCGTATAACATCTCCCACTCGTCCAGCATTCCGTCGGAATCTGCGTCCATATGGACAATAACTTCAATGGAGTCTGAAATCGAGGCCCCATTATCGTCAACAGCAGTCAATGTAGCTGTATAAGTTCCAGAGAAAGAATATGAATGAAGTGCAATTGGCGTACTGGAATTGCTGCCATCTCCAAAGTCCCAAGTATAAACTAAAAGGGGCATATCAGAGACAGTATCATCCACAATACCATAGAAATAAACATTGCTCCCGAGCACCTCCATATCTGAACCGGCATCAACAGATGGAGGAATGTTAGTCACAGTCACCAAAAGCGTGTCATTTGACGTGATGCCGTTGTCGTCCTCCACAGTCAGAGTGACGATGTACGTCCCTTCGTTGTGATATGTATGGTTTACAACCATGCCGTTGGCGTACATTCCATCGCCGAAGTCCCAGTAATACTTGAGCTTCAGCCTGTCAGAGGGGGTGTCATAAGAAAGGGAGCCATCAAATATTACAAGCTCATCCTCGAATACACTCACATCATCACCTGCAGAGGCAGTGGGTGGCACGTTATAAACAGTGATTGTCAAATCAGCAGTGTCAAGGGCGCCATAGGAGTCAAAAACCCACAGCCTCACGTTATATGTTCCCGAGCGTGAATAGGAGTGATGCGGATTGGCTAAATCACTGATGTCCCCGTCTCCGAAATTCCAGTAATATGTCAGTGAATGACCATCGGGATCCGAGGTTCCTGCAGATGAGAAATATATGACCTCGTCCTCTGCCGCTGTAGTTTTATCGCATGAAGCCGAGGCAATTGGAGGATTGTTCACAAAGCCTCCTCCTCCGCCGCCCTCATCGATGTCAAATGTATATGTAACACTGTCGGAGCCCATACCTCCATCACCGTCCTCCACCAGAACAGATATGGTGTATGTTCCTGAGCTGGTATGGGTGTACCTGGCTGTATCTTCACCATAGCCAATGTACCCGCTGTGTGAAACAACTGTTCCGTCACCAAAATCCCATGTGAAAGTCAGAAGGTCAAAGACACCGACATCTGATGCAATGGCGACGTATGTCAGCTCGTGACCGTGGACATAAGGATTGACAACGACATCCCATATCTGCGCATCAAGGCCTGTATTTGCACTTGTACGAAAAGTGTGTTTCAGCTCATATACAGTGCCGTCCTTAAAAATAATCCTCATCTGCACAGGATTTGCTCCATAGGGTGTTCCCTTGGGTGGATCCTCTTCTGGTTTGTAAATCACCCTTGCAGTTGTATTGCCTGTGAAATCGACATACGCATCAGTAATTGTAAGTGTCTGGGGCTTGCCAGTCTCCCTCATAAGTGTTCTTTTTAAGACCTCCTCGTCGCCATGTAGCAATATGAAATCGATTTTATTCCATTTTTCCCCTGCAATTGTCAATTTGAAATCAACTAATGTATAAACCTCGCTTATTGTCACAATGGGATCCTCGTTCAACACACTGACATGAGCCGTATCAGAGGCAGAGGCTCCTCCCTCATCTGTTACAGTGAGAGTGACTTCGCCTTCGTAGTCGTCGTACCATGTCCATGTCGGATTCTGAAGTGTTGAATCCACAAAGCCATCCCCGTCGAGATCCCATTCGTAGATAAGGTTGGTGGACTCGGCATCAAAGGCGTAGCCAAAGAAAGCAACAGGGGATCCTTCATAGCCAACATACGGCCCCCTTGCATCCACCACAGGTGGGGTATTTGTGACCTCGACATAGAGCCAGTCGTAGCCCGATGTTCCGTGCTCGTCAGTGCATGTGAGCTTCACTGGGTAGGTTCCCATTTTCTGGTAGATATGGACTGGATTCTGTTCTTCTGATGTTGCACCGTCTCCAAATTCCCAGAAGTACGTGACATTCTCGTAGTCCACAGCCGTGGCAGTAAAAGTCGCTGTCATACCAGAAACCACGGCATTTGCATCAACTGAGGGCGGTTTATTAAGTACTGTCACAATGAGGTTATCTGAATCAGAGTCACCGTCATCGTCTGTAACAAACAAAGTAACTGGGTAAAGGCCTGGATCATAATATGTGTGGGACACTTCTTTACCAGAACCCGAGCTGCCATCGCCGAAGTTCCAATCGTACTGGGCAATATAACCGTCCCAGTCATTGGAATGGGAGGCATTGAACACTACCTCCTCCCCTAGATAAACTGTTTGGTCAAGCCCGCAAACCGCCTCTGGAGGAAGGTTAAACTCAGAGGGCTCATACGTCCTAGGTTCCACTTTCATTGTAAAATATTCCTCATTTTCTGATCGGACTATCACATGGTCAGTCTTGGGAGGAAGCTCGAATGTCTCTTTCACATCCACATCCTCTATTAAGGAGATCCTGCCATCTGTTATTAAAAATAAAGTTAAATCAGGTGAAACAGTGACATTATAGTAATTCACATCGGCATCAGGCAATGATATCATTGCAGAGTTATTCCTGTACCTCTCCTCGTAAGTATAACCCTTGATTGTACAATCGGACAGAGCTTTCACCGGATCCTCCAAATCGATCTTCTCTATCTTCATTGTCATGCCGTCGTTTGTTTCAAACTCGATCAAGGTGTCTATAAGGATCGTGAACACAAATATCGTGTTCTCGTCGTCTATTGCACCCAAAGAGCCAAAATTGTTTCCGGTATCGGGATCGGCTCCAGTGAAAGTCACTACCAAAATGGTCTTTTCAGTCACATTTTCCAGATGAAGATATATGTGATATTCTCCATCAAACGTTTTCGTATAGGGCAGATCTGTGTTTACATCCACATAGATGTCCATTGGTGTAACTGCCACAGAAAATGCCTGAATCAGCAATATCGCCACAACAGTCACAGCAAAGGCCATCTTCGCCCTATTTTTGTACCTCCTTAACCTATTTTCTTCAGAACTCATTGGATCAACTCCTTCGTGTCACAATTTAACACGCTAATATGTAGAAAAAAATCTCTTTCTTTCGGGCTCATCTTCGTCTCCCTCCTATATGATATATAAGTGAGAGTTTTCTACTTGGTAGGTGAAAATAAGAAGGTTTTGTTGTAAACCTCTTTGCATTTGATAAAGACCTCGTACCCCCTTTATTTCACATATTACCCAGTTCTCTCCTTTTACCTAATCGGGTTATTAATATTAAAATATTACTATTATATTATAAAATATTATAAATATTATATAATAAAAATAAGTATTTCTTATATAAACCCAAAGCTGGCCCTTACTCTACTTGATCGTGGAGAATACTAGCCACATTTCAGATTTCTAATTTAGGTCAGAATCAATATGAGATTGATATATGATTTCTTTGAGGATTCTTCTCTCCTCTAACTTATAACCACAATCACCACAAAAATCTCACGCCCGTCGTCATTATCAGCAATGGTGAGCATGGGCCTCGGCCAAAGCCGCCTCAACCTCCAAAAACTTGGCAAGCTTGTTGGCCTCGGTGAATATGGCCTTCATCCTGTCTCTTCCGTATCTGTATTCCAGGGGACACACTGGGCTTTCTAGGTTCGATTCGGCCATGAGAATTCCCTCCAATGGAGGGGGATGGGCTTAGAAGTATTTTTAGGTTTTTGAGGAAGACTGAAAATTGAAATATAACCTTTAATGTTCAGTAAAAGCTAGATAGTCCCTTCTAGTAACTCTTTTTGTTGCTAAATTTTTGATAACTTGCCAAGCAGCGATAGTTATCCTCTAACCAATAATCACAATAACCACAATCACATCCACCCCGCCATCGTCATCAGTCACCGTTAATGTTACAGAATGATTTCCCCCAGTTGAGAACGTATGCTTTTTCACATCTAATGCCGAAAATGGGCAGGTTCCCCAGGGGCTTCTTACCTTATTTAGTATCGGGTCATAAAAAGGCTCAGGGCTTATGCCGTCGTTGCAGCAAAGTGTCTCAGTAAGGGGACATCCATCTCCCCATTCCCAGGAGAAGGTCAAATCATCACTGCCCTGATCTGATGCTTCGGCTTCGAAAGTTATCTTATGTCCTATAATGTACTGGTTAACTCCTATGTTCCATTCCCAGGTCTCTGGATGTCTAACATTACAGGTATGGTGTAGACGTATATCTTCTCCATCCTCAAAGTCAATGGTTACCCAAACTGGGGTTGCACCATTTGGCTGGCCGTTAACAGGATCGTTATCAGGTGTGTATAATATTTTGACTGTAAATGCTTTTGTCACATCGCATTTCACATTAGAGAGGGTTACGCTTTGTTCGTCCGGGTTACCAGGATATCGAACGACGCTTATATTACCAATCTCCTCATCATCCTTGTATACAAACATCGTGACATCATGCCATTTCTCACCTGCAATTCGCAATTTGAAGTCAATAAGAATGTAAGCCTCAACATTCTCTATAGTCGGTGCCACATTATTAACTGTTATCGTGGTGGTGTATGATGCTATTCCATCATCGTCATCCTCGACAGTCAAGGTAAGGGTGTAAACACCGTCATCACCATAGGAATGCTCAACCATATCTGAAACTGAGAAGGGGAAAGTTCCCCATGGGCTCGGATATGGATCAGGCCCGGAACCGTCGTTGTAGTGAACATTCGTAATTGTTGATCCCATTTCAAACACCCAAGTAAACATCAAATCATCGCTGCCTGGGTCAGTTGATATTGCAGTAAGGTCCAAAGGCGAGCCTTCATCAATAGAAAATGGACCAAAGGGCGTTATTGTTGGTGCTACATTATCAATTGTTACATTTGTTGTGTAGGATGTTTCCCCATTATCATCATCTACCACGGTCAGGGTGATTGTGTAAACCCCATTGTCTCCATAGATATGCTCCACCATATCCGTGGCGGTAAATGGATAAGTTCCCCATGGGCTTGGATAGGGATCAGGGTTAGCACCATCATTGTAATAAACAGTCACAGAATCTGAGGTTCCATCTCCCCAGTCCCAGGTAAATGTCAAATCGTCACTACCTGGATCTGTGGCTTCTGATATATACGTCAAGACAGCTCCCTCGTTCCCTCCTGGTGTCGTTGTATAATCTATGGTTGGTGCAACATTGTATATTGTGATATTTGTTATGTAGGTGGTTGTCCCCCTATCATCATCCTCCACCGTTAGGATTATTGTGTAATCACCATTGTCGCCATATGTATGTTGCTGTGTGTCCGTAGCTGTAAATGGATACGTTCCCAATGGGCTCGGGAATGGATCAGGTCCAGAGCCATCGTTGTAATAAATCGTGATTGTATCAGAGGTTCCATCTCCCCAATTCCAGGTGAATGTCAGATCATCACTACCGGGATCTGTGGATGTAGATATGTATGTTAAAACTGCACCTTCATCTCCTCCTGGGGTTGTAGCAGAATCTATTGTAGGTGCAACATTTTCAATGGTTACATTGGTTGTGTAAGTAATCAAGCCATCATCGTCATCTTCTACAGTCAGGGTAATTGAGTATACTCCATTATCACCATAGATATGTTGAACTGAATCTGATGCAGTAAATGGGTAGGTCCCCCATGGGCTCGGGAAGGGATCAGGTCCTGAACCATCGTTGTAATAGATAGTCACAGATTCTGAGGTTCCGTCTCCCCAATTCCAGGTGAACGTTAAGTCGTCACTTCCTTTGTCTGTGGCAATAGAGCTGAATGTTAAAAGGGCCCCCTCATCTCCATTCGGTGCTGTGATGGAATTTATCGTGGGTGCGACATTGTTTACCGTTATATTTGTCGTGTAGTTGAAAATCCCATAGTCATCATCCTCAATGGTCATTATCAGGGTGTACACTCCATTATCTCCATATGTATGCTGGACTGTATCTGTTGCCGTAAAAGGATAGGTCCCCCATGGACTCGGATACGGATCAGGTCCTGAGCCGTCGTTGTAATAGATAGTCACAGTATTCGAGGTTCCATCTCCCCAACTCCAGGTGAATGTGAGATCGTCGCTTCCTTGGTCCATGGCTGTTGAGATATAGGTTAATACATCACCTTCATCCCCTCCAGGTAATGTAGTAGAATCTATTGTTGGAGCAATATTGTTTATGGTGACATTGGTTGAGTATGTGTTTGTTCCATTGTCATCATCTTCTACAGTTAGAGTTATTAAATATACTCCATTATCACCGTAGGTATGCGAAATTGTATCTGTTGCCGTAAAAGGATAGGTCCCCAATGGACTCGGGAAGGGATCAGGTCCTGAGCCATCGTTGTAATAGATAGTCACAGTATTCGAGGTACCATCTCCCCAATTCCAGGTAAATGTGAGATCATCACTGCCCGAATCCGTGACAGTGGAACTGTAGGTTATCAGGGCCCCTTCGTCCCCTCCAGATGCAGTGACAGAATCAAATACTGGAAGGACATTTATTACAGTTACGTTTGTCGTGTAGGTGGTAATATCGCCATCGTCATCTTCCACAGTTAGTGTTACTGTATAAACCCCGTTATCGCCGTAGGTGTGCGAAACATTATCTGTTGCCGTAAAAGGATAGGTCCCCCAAGGGCTCGGATATGGGTCAGGTGCAGAACCATCATTATAATATGTAGTCACGGCATCAGAAGTTCCATCCCCCCAGTTCCAGGTGAAAGTCAGATCATCGCTGCCTGGATCTGTGGAGACTGCGATGAGGTCAAAGGGTGAGCCTTCGTTTATTATAAAAGGTCCCAATGGTTCGGTTGTAGGTGCGATGTTGATCACAATAGCTGTAAAAGTTTCAACTCCCTCTCCACCGTCATCGTCCTCCACGGTGAGCGTGACTGTAAACCTACCGTTATCACCGTATGTATGATTTTCCAATTCAAGATACCAATCAATGTTTATTGGCTCGGCATGGTAGTAATCTCCTGAGATTACCGTTCCATCGCCAAAATCCCAGGTAATTGTGAATGTGTCCCCAAATCCGGGATCGTTGAAATACCCTGTAAATCCAACCTGTTCTCCCTCTTTGGGATCAGGTAAACTAGAAATCACCCAGATAAAAGGATCTGGAGCGACATTATTAACAGACACGACCATTGAATCACTGCCCACACCGTTATCGTCATCTGTCACAGTTAGGATTACAACATAGTCACCGTTATCTGCATAAATATGATTTGGATTTAGCGTGCCAATCATCGTGACCCCATCACCAAAACTCCAAAGGATCGTGTGTGTGTCCAACAAGCCAGGGTCAATGAAACTTCCACTGAATGATACAATATCGCCCTCATCGGCTGTTTGATCAGAGCCTGCCTCGACTACTGGTAGAGCATTATGTACGGTTACACTGGCTGAAGCTGTATCGGAAAATTCACCATCAGTTACTTCCACAACAACCTGGCCTGAATAATCATCACCCCAGGTATTTTGGATGGTGGGATTGGAAGACCAACCAGTATCCCAAATTCCATCGTTATCAAGGTCCCATCTGTATTGGAGAGTGTCATTATCTATATCATACGAGCCACTTGCATCGAACGTTATTGGTGAGCCCTCTTCACCAGAATAAGGACCATTGACATTAGCAACAGGCGGTTCATTTGCTGAGAGAACGATGATGATACAATAATCTGTTGCAGTGAATCCGTCATTGTCTGTTACCATCAAAGTGACGTTATATATACCTTCAAATAAGTAGATATGAGTGATATTCATTCCATAACCCAAATAGCCATCATCAAAATCCCATGTATAGTTCACAATCCAACCATCAAGATCCCAGGAGCCAATGCCGCTGAAAAATACTATATTTCCTGTGTTAACGGTTTGATCTGGTCCCGCATCTGCAGTTGGTATCCAACCACTCAATCGAATAATGGGATAGTAGTCCCCGCTGTCCTCATCTACCATGTGGGGAACCAGAGTATCACCTATACCATCATCTGCAATCAAGTGTTTCCCGCTTGTATCCCAGGGATATGTCATCCCACCACAATCAACACCAGTGTAATCGGACCAGAAATTGCCTATATTTCCCGTGTCCCATCGATTGTCGTAACCACCGTCATAGCCTTGCATGGTATTGTCGATGAAGTTATTCATATAGATTTTATTTCTTGTTGCCAAAGCATCCTCGCTTCCATAAGGAGATTCTATCCATATTCCATATTGATTATATGCAAAGGTGTTGAATCTTACAATATTATTGATTGCATGTCTTACCATAGC
>CP070751.1:343771-484493 GCA_020348445.1 Thermoplasmata archaeon | reverse complement strand
AAGAGGAGGGCCCACCGCAGAATCAGCCTCCTGTTGCAATGGCAGAACCCCCCATTCAAATGATATATGTCGGAGAAGAGGCTTGGTTCTCAGGCAATTGCTCGTATGATCCAGATGGATACATTGTTTCCTATCACTGGGACTTTGGAGACGGAACCTCAGGAAACGGAGAGTGGGTAACTCATATCTACAATTATCCCGGAAATTATACTGTTACATTGACTGTAACAGACGATGACGGTGCAACTGATTCTCATGAGGTCATTGTAATAGTTGAGGAGGGGGATCCACCACCTGAGAATCTTCCCCCAGTTGCAATGGCAGAACCACCTGTTCAAATTGTGTACGTTGGAGAAGAGGCCTGGTTCTCGGGCAATTGCTCGTATGATCCAGATGGATACATAGTTACCTATCACTGGAACTTCGGGGATGGAATTTCTAAAGGTGGTGTTACTGTTAAGCATGTCTACCATTATCCTGGAAATTATACTGTTTCCTTAACTGTGACAGATGATGACGGAGCCACTGATTGCGATACAGTCATGGTAATCGTGCGAAAGCTCCAAGAAGATAATTGGTCGCCGGTTGCAGATGCAGGATCAGACAGATTTGCACATCCATATGAAGAGCTCATATTCAATGGCAATGGCTCTTTTGACCTCGACGGAACCATAGTGAGCTACGAATGGGACTTTGGAGACGGATTCACTGCCAAGGGTATGATGGTAACCCATTCCTACTCCGAACACAGAACCTATATCGTAACTTTATTTGTAGTGGATGATGAAGGTGCTACCGATACCGAAACATGTATCGTGTTCGTGACAAATATGCTGCCCATTGTTTATATTGAAGAAGAATCTGAAACCTACTTTATGGGTGAACAAGTACAGTTCGCAGGTAATTCATCGTACGATCCAGACGGTTACATAGTGTCCTATGAATGGGATTTCGGAGATGGATCCTATCACAGTGGCATAACAGCTTCACATATCTTTACCTCACCTGGCGCCTTTTGTGTCACCTTGACTGTTTGCGATAATAATGATGGAACCAATAAGAACTCCGTTATCATCGAGATATCTGAAAAAGAGAATAATCCTTGGCAACCTCCAGAACCTGAAATACCTGCCCCTTGGCCAAAAAAAGTGAGGAATCCCGTCTTGATACTTACAGCGGGTTTGATCAACATAGCCACCTTCAATGAGGAAAGCGAAAGGGTGGTACCTGTTGAGGTTGCAGCGTACTATGGGGATGTACACAATGTGCACATTGAGCTTATCGATGATGGCGGACTGGATATAGAAATCATACCCATAGTCCAGGATGTACCAGATGGGAAGATCGTTAGATTTTACCTGGTAATAAAGGACCCTGAGTCTTCTGATGAGGTTGAGTCCAAGGGTATCACCATAAAATTGAAAGCCGTCGGCGACGAGACTGAGAGCAACCTTGAATATGTTGATGTCATAATAATAGACAAGATAAAGGAAAATCCAATGATATCAGAGGTAGAGGTTGTATCAGCGGCGGGAACCTTAACCATTGCATCCATTCTTGCCATACTAATAAAAAGGAGGATCTTCTAGTTGCCATTATGCAGTACAAAGAAAGCATTCGCCATCTTCTTTTTATTTTTTCTTGTCCTGCTTCTTCTTTCAAACGTGCACAGCTTTGATGATCCAGATTTAAGTGTATTTGAGGATGATATCTATTTTTCAAAGTTGAATCCTGTAACTGAAGAGGAGATCACCATATATGCTCAAATCCACAACACAGGTTCACAAACCACCGCAGTTGTGAGGTTTTACGAGGGTTATGAAAAAAATCTCATAGGCGAGGATAAAATCGTTGTTTACGAGAAATCTACAACCCTTGCATCAGTTAATTGGCAACCTAATTATGGTGCATATAATATCCTCGTCAGTATCGAAGACGTAAAACCTGCTGATGCCAATTTAGGAAATAATGAGGCAAAAACAACCGCCGTATTCTATATTGGAACATCGGCTCTCGAATTAGAGACCGGTTATGCCACAATCGAGGAAGAAATAGAAAGGATTATTCCCATATCGGTAAAAGCCAATCAAAACCTGGACAACGTTAACCTTGATATCATCTATCAGGGAGATTTAAATTTGACTTTAATGTTACCTTCACAGAATATCAGTATCAGAGCGGGCGAGATTGCGAAGTTCTATATTAAGATCAAAGCACCGAAAATAAATAACAATGAGAACCGCGAAAGCAGGACAGTTCTGCTTCAGGCTTCAAATAATGAATTCCTGAGCAATATAGCGGAGTTGGAGATCTCAATTCATCCATCTGTGGAAGAAAGCAACTGGTGGAACACGACAGTGGCAGCCTGCGCATGTGGAACAATTGGGATTTTTGCCGCAATAGGCGGCACAGAGATCGGCAAGTACAAGTTCCTCAGCTTTGTCCTACCCCTTTATACAAAGTTGAACAAGGAGGAGATATTGGATCATTATACTAGAGGAAAGATACACGGGTACATATTAGCTAACCCAGGGGATCACTACAACTCCATAAAAAAAGCCCTTGACATATCCAATGGCTCCTTTGCCTACCATCTCCATGTTCTTGAGAGGGAGGGCGTAATAAAGTCCAAAAGGGACGGGATTTACAGGCGATTTTACCCCTCTGAAATGCGGCTTCCATCCAATGCCAACCATTTGAAGGAGATCCAAAAACTTATTATCGAGAGAATAAAAGAATCCCCAGGAATGTCCCAAACTGATATAGCCTCCTCTTTGGGTGTTGCTTCCTCCACTATTCACTATCATATCCAAGATTTGATTTCCGCGGATTTGGTGGAGGCAAAGAGAATGGGTCGGAGCGTAAGATACTTCCCCAACGATGGTATCATTGAAGTTAGTTGCTTGTAGAATAACTCTTTTTGCTAGGTAAGGATTATTTGAAAGAGATGGTTGATAGAGCCTGTTTTTTTTATTATATTTTGTTTATAAGCTTATATAAGATTATCACGTTACGGGGATTTGCAACTCTGTTAAATATAATCAACATGCGGCAATTGAAATGATAGTGACTGCATAATTGTTTAGTTGGGAGTGAAAGATATGGACGAAGCATTAAAGGGCCTTGAGCCCGAATTGGTTTGGAATTATTTTGATCAGATAAGAAAGATACCCAGGTGTTCCAAGAACGAGGCTCAGGTAGTGGAGTATGTGATGCAGACCGCCAAGAATCTCGGCCTTGAAGCAAAAAAGGACGGGGCAGGTAATGTGGTTATCCTAAAATCCGCATCACCTGGATATGAGGATCACCCAAGCGTTTGTCTTCAAGGACACCTTGACATGGTCTGCGAGAAGAACGCGGATGTGAGTTTTGATTTTGCAAAGGACCCGATTCTTCTGAGGCGAAAGGATAACTTCATAATGGCCCAGGGAACTACATTAGGCTCGGATAATGGAATAGGATGCGCCATGATGCTTGCAGCGGCTGAGGCAAAGGACCTAAAGCATCCACCGCTTGAGCTGCTCTTCACAGTTGACGAGGAGACAGGACTTACCGGGGCCTCAAAGCTAACTGGTGAATTCCTAAAATCCAGAAAACTGATTAACGCTGACAGCGAGGATCTGGATACCATCACAATAGGCTGTGCAGGCGGAGGAGATACAACAATAAGTCTTTCTATGGAAGACAAATCCCAGGTTGTAGGCCTAAGTGGCACGGAGATCATGGTCAAGGGTTTAAAGGGAGGACACTCAGGAGTTGACATACACCTCGGCAGGGCCAATGCCATCAAATGCCTGGCAAGGGCTCTTTTTGGGATAGCAAACCATCAAAAGGTTATGCTTGTTGAATTTTCTGGAGGAAGCAAGAGAAACGCCATTCCAAGGGAGGCTGCTGCCAAGGTACTTTTGGAGAATGCAGAGGCTGCCAAGGAAATTATTAAGAAAATAGAGGGTGAACTTAGGGATGAGTACGAGGGAATCGAGGATAAAATCGAGATAGCACACTCGCCTTTTGAAGGTTCAGAGGGTTATTCCCAGAATGATTCATCAAATCTTATTTCCCTTTTGCTGGCCCTTCCCCATGGATACCTGGCATTCAATCCCCACATTCCAGATCTTGTGGACACGTCCACGAACCTTGCCACAGTGAACATGCAGAACAATGACATAATAATCGGCTGCAACACGAGATCCTCCATGAACTCGGCAATCGAGGCCGTGCAAAGCCAGATTGTGGCCACAGCACAGCTTGCAGGTGCAAAGGCCACTATAAGCGATGCCTATCCTTCATGGAAACCGAACATGGACTCCGAGCTCTTAGCTCTAGCAAAGGACACCTACAAGGAGAAATTCGGGGAGGAGCCCAAGATCAAGGCGATACACGCAGGACTGGAAACAGGAATTATCGGGGAGCACTTCCCTGGTATGGACATGATTTCAATAGGTCCCGATATCGAGTTTCCACACAGCCCTGACGAGAGGTTGGGAATTTCATCTGTCTCCAATTTCTGGGATTACCTGCTTCTTGTTCTCGAGAAATTATAGATTTGCGCACCTCGCGGGATCCTCAAGCCAAGCTTTAAAATCAGGGTCATTTCGTATTCTTTTTCTCACATTGGCAAGCTCCAAGAGCATTCTATTCTTTTCCTCGGGGAGCTTTCCATTGATGTTCGCGTAGTTGGAGACATGATCTGATGCGAACTGGCTGGTTGCATTCAAGTTTTCGATTATGGTTGCAGTCTCGTTTAGAACCTCCTCGGGTTCACATGGAACAAAGTCTCCATTCTTCTCGTCTTCGAAAAGAGGAGCTGGCGGTCTTAGTATCAGCGTTCTCACCCTTATAAAATCCGGGTTCATCTCTGACAGTACCTTTGCAGTGTTTTTTGCATGCCTTTCCCAGTCATTTTTACCCGCGATTCCCAATAGGACGTACTGTGATAATTCCATACCCGCCTCTTTGATCGTTCTACTGGCCTCGATCATCTCCTGGGAATTTGATCCTTTTCTGATTCTCAAAAGAACCTCATCGTCACCGCTTTCTAGGCCCATATGTATCCTGGTGAGTCCTGCCTTTTTTAGTTCCTTTAGTTCCTCTGTGGTCTTTGTTCCAAGGACGAACTTGGCGGCCCCGTAGCTTGTGACTCTCTCGAGATTCGGGAACATGGCGTAGCAGAAATCCAGTATCTCAACCAGCTGGGGTGTTTTCATGATGATGGAGTTACCGTCAGCTAAAAAAATCGTGCGCACAGAGTCCCCGTACGACATCTTGGCAGAAATTATATCCTCTTTGATATCGTCCACACTTCGTATCTTGAACCTCTTGTCCTTGTACATGAAACAGAACCTGCACTTGTTGTGTGGGCAGCCCAAGGTGGTCTGGATGATAAGGGAAAAAGCCTCTGATGGAGGCCGGTAAACTGGATAATCGTATCTCATGATATCAAGCACATTGATGGTAATAATATATATCTTTTGTTGGATCTTCTGATATGAATGGAAAAATAAATAGAAAAAAAAGGTACTATGAACAAAAACAGACTATTTCTTCTTAACATTGATTGCTTGTGGACCCTTGGGGGTTTGTTCGATATCGAATTCCACCGAGTCACCTTCGCGTAGGATGGTTCCTTCAGGTAGGGCATTTCGATGGACAAATACATCTTTACCGTCTTCGACCTGTATAAATCCGTACGACTTCATATCGCTGTACCATTTTACGGTTCCTTCCATTTATTTTCACCTCCTCAGAAACTCAGGCTTCTGATTTTTTAATAAAGAGTGTAAAATTAAAAAGGTCGTGGTACCGATATTTGGAGTTTTCCAAAAGGCATTGTTCTTTCTAATTTTCATCTTTATTCTAATACTTGAAAACTATTATTATATAATTACTTTTCGGTGCTCATTTGTTGTTCGAGTCCACTTTTATATATATATTACCAGTTCCATCTGTTTCCAGGCTGCTTCGGGGGAGGTTGCACATTCTGGGGATATTGCTTTACGGGTTTGAACAGGGGATGCTCTTCTTTCTTCTTGGGGGGCATGCCCAAAGCAAAAGATAGCACTAAAACTACCAAAATTACGATGACCACCAGTCCTATTATTAAAAAGGCGGGCGGATCCTCATCACCATCCTCTCCTTTTTGAAATATCACAATGGAAAAAGAAATTTCCTCTGAGTTTTCCTCTCCATCACTGGCCCGAACAGTAATAATATGCTCTCCCTTGGAATATAAATTGGTATCCAATTGAAAGCTCCAGTCTGAGGTGCCCTGTGCAGACTCCCAGGCCCCATCGTCGATCCTGATTTGAACCTCCACCACTTCGCCGTCCAAATCAGTTGCAGTGCCGCTTATCGTTAAAATTCCAGATACCCTCTCGCCATCATCGGGAGATATGATCTCAACTGTGGGTTTTTGGTTCGTGTCCTTGACAATAAGGATTTCAGTTGCCTCGGTAGACCACGTCAAATCGTCATCCTGCACCTTGAATGATATCATATGGGTACCGACAGAGAGCACCGAGGTGGAGAAGGACCAAGAGCTGCTGAGAAGACCTTCGATATCAGAATTCCATTGGTATCCTGCAATATTACCGTCCTCATCCCGACCACTTCCGCGAAAGGTGATTTCCATACCTGATAAAGCAGGATTTGGATCGATATAATCGATGGTGGCTGTGGGTGGCTTGTTGGGTAGTCCAGTAACAGTTATGATTATCTCGGCAGTGTTTTCGCTCTCATCATCTTCATCGTCCCGTACAGTAAGGGAGGCCGTGAAGAATCCCTCTCTGTTGTAAGAATGGTTAATCTTGTCATCTATTACCCAGCCGGATTTATCACCGTCGCCAAAGACAAAATAAAACCACTTGACAGAGCCGTCATCATCCGAGGATTCCGATGCATCGAGCATCACTGAATCACTTATAACAATCGAGGTCGTGTTAGCCAGAAGAACGGCATGGGGTTTTGCATTAATGTCGATTGTTACAATTTCCGGATTATCACTGGTATTGCCGTGGTTGTCTCTCACAACAAGGGATGCGGAAAATTGCCCTGCAGAATTGTACTGGTGCGAAACAGATGATTGGGTAATCCAACCAGAACTTTCACCGTCGCCGAAATCGAAATTGAATTCCTCTACAGTACCCCCCTCATCAGTAGATTGGGAACCATTGAAAGTGATGCTCTCGCCCTTGTATATCTCTGTTATATTTGCTGTAAGGACTGCCTTGGGTTTTGCATAAACCTCGATCGTCAACTCTTCTGTGTTTATGCTTTCTCCCTCGTCCTCATCCCTTACCGTAAGGGATGCAGTGTAATCCCCGCCATTATAATAGATGTGGTCTATTTTCGTCTCTGTAATCCATCCGCTGGCCTCTCCGTCACCAAAGTCGAAGAAATATTCTGTAACCTGCGTATCATCAGTTGAGTTTTCTGCATCAAAGGAAACAGATCCCCCCTTGTCTGTGGATGATGGATCCGCGCTGAGATTTGCCACGGGAAGCTCATTTTGAGCCCTTATGAAGATAATCAAGCTTTTTGCACTTGTTGGACCCGAATATGGTGGATCAATTATTTCTGCCCTTGCATAAAGGGTATGCGATCCAGATACCCATTCGGTGTCCCATGGAATGGATGTTGTGGTTTCAGAATCGGATGGGATGTTAGTAATTGTCCTTGTGGGGGGTATCTGGTTGGCATCGTCTATCTCATCCAAATAGATCTTTACCTCGGCTGTGTTTATGTGCGTGGGTCCGATGTTCTTCACTGTGGCCGAGATCAGAACATTATCGCCTGTGATGGGATGATCTTCATCAATGGATATCTCAGTTACAATTAGGTCACCTTTTGATTCCGTGATATTTAACAGTTTATTGGTGATAACATCTTCTATTATCTGGATGCTGCCGTCAGACCATCTGATCTCTACATCCACTGTCCCGGAATATGCGCCCAGGCCGAACTCCTGCACAAGTGAGTTCTGATGACCGTGGGGGCCGCCTCCTCCCGAGACCTCCTTGACCTGGCTGTCCCCCAAATCTGTTGTCACAGTGACCCTGGCCCCTATTGCTGCTGTGTTCGTGTAAAAACCATCCCCCTTGAGGTTCAAGTGCAGCCAATTTTCCAGGGTAATTTCATTTCTGAAGAGGTGAACAAAATGCGGGTCTGCGTTACCCCCTGAATCCCTGCCCGATGTGATGAGATCCAAATCCCCGTCGTTGTCGTAATCGCACCAGCAACCGGCATATGTGTCCCAAACCCTAACGTTGGCCTCTGTTGTCACATCAGTGAAGGTACCATCACCGTTGTTCATGTACAGGAAGGAGTAGGCATAACTGATATCGTAAATCTGGGGAAGGTATAGGTCCAAATCACCGTCCATGTCATAATCTCCCCAGGCGCATCCCACAAAGAGTTCATCTTGGCGAGTGAGAGGATTTTCAATAATTGGTTTAATGGGAATACCTGATGAGCCTCGCATGTTAGTGAAAGTAAAGTCAGGAGGGCCGCTGTTTCTATAAAGCAATGAGTCATCACTTGTACGTACAGAATCCTTGTGGTTGAGGTTAGTTACCCAAAGATCTAGGTAACCGTCGTTATCAAAGTCGCCCCAAACTGCACCTACACTATGTCCAGCTTTTCCAAATGGATCTGGATTTCCGGTCTCATGTGATGGAGCATCTGCCACTCCTTTTTCGGGGGCTACGTCCGTGAACGTGCCGTCGCCATTGTTCTCATAAAGGTAATTGTCCAGCTGACGATAGTTGGAGATATATATATCAAGCCAGCCGTCATCGTTGTAATCTGCCCAGGCCACTCCTCTTGAGTACTTTGGATCCGAATATTCGTCCACCCCGGCATCTACAGTTACATTTGTAAAGGTGCCATCACCGTTGTTCCTCCAGAAAGAGTTAGGGAAATATATTCCAGCATCCCAGTCCTCTCCCCTGATTTTGAATAGGTCCACATCACCGTCATTGTCGTAATCGCCCCATCCACAGCCGGTGGAATGGCTTTCCTGCATGATTCCAGAGGAGCCCGTGACATCTGAGAAATCATAATCAGGTGGTCCGTTGTTCTTATAGAGTTTGTCTGAGCCTGCACAAAAGAAATCCAAGTAACCGTCGTTGTTCCAGTCTGCCCAGGTTCCGTAGCTTCCCCCTGAGATTCCAACCTGACCCGTGACCTCTGTGAAGTTATAGTCAGGGTCTCCGTTATTTTTAAAGAGCCTGCGTCCGTTTACGAGGATATCTTGATTTCCGTCGTTGTTGTAGTCTCCCCAGGCAAGGAATTGGCCTCCCACACCCTGCAAACCCACATCATATGTGACATTCATGAATGATACCTGCTCTGTGTCCAGGGGTGAGGGGCCGGAAGTAGTATTTGCTGTGGTGATATTGTATGCTATAAAGACCAGTATCAGAGATACTATAATCGTCGATATCCTCATACACGTCGCCCCAAAGACTCATTTATATAAGTTGCTCTCAGGTAATAAAACTTTTGATTTATTAGTAAACATTCACCTAAAAGATATTTCATATGGCTAAGTTCAATTATAAGGTATTGGGCAAAGACACAGATTTGATTTGATATTGTATAGATATTATCACAAAATCTTAATAAAACCAAAATACTATATGGCCAGAGCTCTGGGAGGTGATGATATAAAATAAGCAGAACCCGTATTATGACATTTTTTACTGATAAATAAGAATTATCCTCTTCAATTTTTTAAAGAAGAATGCGCCGAGGAGGGGCGCATAAGAAATACCCAGTTCCCCAAACATGGGAGGAGGTGAAATCATGAGCAGGAGGATATTATTCGCGATATTCGGTGTCCTGGCGTTTATCATCGGATCCAGCACAATTGCTCTTGCACCCGCAGGTGGAAAACCTGAGCCCCTGCCCAGCTCGAACTTCGTGGTTGAGATAGATGGTATAGCCTCGGCATCGTACATGAGTGTGGAAGGAGTTTGCGGAAAGATGGAGGTCATCGAATACAGGGACGGAACTGATCCAAACAGGGTCACCCTAATGCCTGGGAATGCCCATTACGGCCCCATAATCCTGAGGCGGGGATTGATAGACAACGACGAGCTCTGGCTGTGGTACGAATCCAATCTCGATTACCCTGTAGATAAGAAATCCATGTCCATCGTGTTTATGGACCACGGACACACCGAGAAGGCAAGGTACAACGCCCATGGATGTTGGCCTTCAGCTTATTATATTGAACCGTTGGATTCGAACCCAAGCGGTGTAGCTGTCGAGGTGATCGTGATACAAACCGAACTTATCGAGAGGGCCTGAGTCTCTCTCCCCTTTTTTTATTTTTTGACTTGGCCTTCGCACATTTTTTTATTGGAATAATAGATGTGAGAAAAATACGATTTAAAGGAATAAAAACCCGATAAAACCTTAGAGGACCCCAATTTCTTCTATTCTTCTGGTGTAGGAAGCAGATCCTCGTCTATTTCATCATCGGCTATTTCCTCAGGTTGTGGAACCTCCTTTTCTGTTTCCTTTGGCGCGGGAGGCAGATCCTTAACTATTTCATCATTGGCATCTTCCTCAGGTCGTGGTGCCTCCTTTTTGGTATCCTCTGTCGCGGGAAGCAGATCTTCGTCTATTTCATCCTCATCAATATCCTCTTCGGAAGAGGGTTTTCGTTCTCCCCCTTCCGAATCTTCGAAGTCCTCTTCCTCTTCTTCCTCATCTCCTTCTGCCTCTCTTCTTTTTTTCAGTATGAGAAGAAGCAATGATATGATGATGAGCACCATCAGAATCATGAGTGCCAGGAGATTTGGATTTATTTGCTCTTCTGGTTCTTTCTCCTTCCCTTCAGGTTGGGGATGATGTATTTTTACCTTCCCATCGCTGTAATCGTACACGGGATCGTTTTCTTGATCCTGAATTACAGCATATATGTAATATTCTCCCTCGGGTAGATCCTTTACGTCCCAGAGAAAAGAATCGCCCTTATCGTCTTCGGACAATCCTGAGACTATCAAAGTCCCGTCATAACCGTTTTGGTTAGTGTCATAATACAGCGATATGGTTGCACTATCATCAGGATCGCTGTCGATCCATTTTATTGTGAAGTTGTAATCCACAAAAACGATGCCCTTTTCTGGAGTGAGGATCAATATTTTTGGGGCGGTATTGAACGTTAGTGTTCTGTTAATTGTGATTTTCCCCTGGCTGTAATCCCTGGAAAAATCCGTACCATCCTCGATTACCCCATAAACATGGTACGAACCCTCAGGGATGGAGGTGGTGTCCCAAATGTAGATTCCGGAATTGCCATACTCATCTTCGCCTATGCGATCCGCGATTAAAATGCCGTTGTAGCCCGAGGAATCTGAGTCATAATATAGTGAAATCGATGCATCGTCATCTGAATCTGCATCTATCCATGTTATCATGTACTCGGTATTTGCCCAATCGTTTTTACCATCTGGCTCAACTATCAGAATTTTTGGTGAATAGTTCCTTTGCGGATCAAGATTGTTGTCCTCTGAAGGCCCATGCTCTATTGTAACTGGAAAGCTGCTGTAATGCCTCACAGCGTCATTTGTGCCATCATCACAAACACCATATAGGTAGTATTTCCCCTCTGGAATTTTGACTGTTATCCACGTATATATTCCAGATTTGCCATCAGCATCCTCACCCAGCCCTGATACGATTTGGGCACCATCATAACCGTCATCATCTATATCGTAATACAGAGAAATTGTAGCGTCGTCGTCAGGGTCTGAGTCTTGCCAAATGATTGTGAATTCGAAATCTGCAAAATCCATATCTCCATCCGGCTCTATAATTTGAAATGAAGGAGGATTATTCGATGTGGCCAGATGATCGACGGTAAGAGGACCGAGACTGTAATTATATTTTACCTCAAAAGAGCCATCTTCGATCTTGGCATAGATCCAATATTCACCCTCTGAAATGGATGTGGTGTCCCAAAAATATCCACCAGTTCCGCCTTGTTCATCTTCGCTTAAATCGCTCGCTATCAATACTCCATCCTTGCCCGAGGAATCAGTGTCGTAAAAAAGTGAAATCTTTGCATCATCATTTGAATCTGAATCAACCCATGTGATAAGATACTCGATATGGGCATTATCATCAACTCCATCGGGTTCCAGAATCTCGATATCAGGCGGGTCGTTTTTGGGTGTGTGATTGACTATCACCTGGTGCAGGCTGTACTGCTCCACTTGATCGTTAATTCCATCGTTACAGATGCCAAGGATAAAGTACCTACCCTCGGGAATATCTGTGGTGTCCCATGAATAGTAGCCCAAACCTCCGTCAGCATTCTCGGAAATCCCACTGGCAATCAAAACACCGTCATAACCTACAGAATCTGTGTCATAATAAAGGGAAATTTGTGCGTCATCATCAGAATCCGAGTCTGTCCATGCGATTAGAAACTCTAAATGTGCATTATCATCAACCCCATCCGGCTCCAAGAATTCCATTGAAGGAGGATCATTTTCAAAAGATGTATGATTGATCAATAGGGAAAAGGAGCTGTAATGCATAACTGGATCATTTACACCGTCGTTACAAATACCGTATACATAGTACCTGCTTTCAGTCATATTTGTGGTGTTCCACGTGTAAAAACCAGAAGTGCCGTCAGCATCCTCACCTAGCCCTTGCACGATCAGGGTACCGTCGAAGCCAATATTATCTGTATCATAGTAAAGGGAAATTGCAGCGTCATCATCGGGATCTGAATCCATCCACATTATTGTGAACTCGATATCTGCGAAATCTCCGTTTCCATCGGGCTCGATTATTTGAAATGTTGGAGGCGAGTTGGATGATTGGGAGTAGTCAATGGTGAGCGGACCTGGGGAGTAATCATAGCTGGGCTCATATACTCCATCATCAATTTTTGCATAGATCCAATAATCACCTTCAGGCATGTTTGAGATGTTCCAATAATATCTTCCTCCAATACCATCGTCATCTTCGGAAAGACTGCCTGCAATTTCGGTTCCATCAAGACCATTTCCATTATCATCCCAGTAAAGTGTTATTGTTGCCTCGCCGTATGGATAGCAATCCTCCCACGTTATCATATAGGAAGTGTCGGTAATGTCATTTGCTCCATCAGGTTGTGTTACCATAATCGATGAGGGGAAGTGGGAATAGCGTACTGAAACTGTGTCGGCATAGTTATTGGCTGTGACAAGATCCACTTCATCATCACCGTTTACATCTCCCAAGACGACAGAATATGGGCCACGGTCCGTACTGTAATCGATTCTTGACTGGAAATTCCCCTGTCCATCATTTTTCAGAACTGATATCGTGTTGTCATGTAGATTCGTTGTCAAGATGTCGTTATCATTGTCATAGTCTATGTCGCTTAAAAGAATTGATAATGGATTGGTACCCACAGTGTAATCGACCTTGGATTTGAAGGTTTCGTCCCCATTGTTAATCAAGATCGAGGTGGTGTTGTCGTACTGATTTGCAGTGACAAGATCGGGATATTCATCCCCATTTACATCCGCAAGAAAAATCGAACGCGGGCCCCTGCCGGTGTCGTAATTTATCTCACTTTTAAATGTGCCGTCCCCTTTGTTAAAAAGAATCGAGACAGTGTAATCTGCCCAATTGGCACATGCTATGTCGCTTTTGCCATCGTCGTTTAGATCGGCACAAAACACACCCTTTGGTCTGGATCCCACCTGATAGCTGTTTCTATTGGAAAAAGCTCCGCTGCCGTCGTTTTCCAGAACCGAGACTCGATCGTCCTGATCATCTGCCGTGATAATATCCAAATCATTGTTTGCATCCTCACCGACATCAGCCAAGAAAATGTAGAAGGGGCCGGCACCCGCATCATAATCTACCTTTGGAGCGAAGGCGCCATTTCCATGGTTTTTTAAGACCGATACTGTATCATCAATATAATTGGCTGTGACGATATCCTCATCAAAATCGTTATCCACATCGGCAAGAAAAAACGATCTGGGGCCGTCACCTGTTACATATTCACTCTCCTTGGAAAATATTCCCTCGCCATCATTTAACAGCACCGAGACCTTGTCTGCATAGTAATCTGAGGTAACGATATCCAAATCATCGTCATCGTCCAAATCTGCAAGGCGTGCTGCATGGGGTCCGTTGCCTGTTGGGTAATCTGCCCTGTATTCAAAATCGGCGGGTATTGGGCTAGGTATGAGAATGCAGATTGTAAGTACCAGTGCTAGGATTGAAGTATATATGATCCTTTGAGTAACGTCCCTTGCCACTATCGTATTACTCCCCCAAACCTCATAAACCATGTTTGAAATAAATACTTTTCTATTGGCACATTGTTTAAAACATTTTATTCAATTACATAAGATTTAAGTATTTATATCGCAATTTCCTTTTGCATCCTAGAAACTAGGGGGGAGGTGTCAGAGAGAATTGGAGCAGATGGTTCTAATCAAACAATCCAGATATTTACAATATAAATGATCATATCTCCAATTTTAAGAACAATTTGCTCTTTTTTAATCAGCCTTCCCATTAATGAGCGCCGAGGTGGGGCGCTATGGCAGGATTTGCACGGGCAAATCGCGGCATTTGCTGTGTGAAAGATGAGCACAGCGATGTGTCAAAAAACCAATAATCCCAAAGCCAGGGAGGAGGTGATAAAAAAATGAGAGAGGAAATAGTTGGAATTTTGGTCTGTGTTTTGTTGATTGGTACCTGTGCAGTTTTACCAGAAATGAGAACTGTGAGCGGCGATCCCTTGGTTGAACCCATGTATTTACAGTCGCCGAATCCAGGTGGCTGGGACGTGAACGCCACCTGGCCTGCAATCTTGGCAGATGACTTTCCTTGCAACAAGAGCGGATTGATTGTAGGAATTCGTTTTTGGGGATCATGGGAAGAGGATCAAATAGGTATTATCACGAACGTGCATCTGAGCCTTCACGAAAATATCCCTGATCCGGATGGCCCTGGCCCTCTTTTCAGTAAACCGGGTGATGAGCTGTGGTCCTACAACGCACTGCCAGACTACATACTACCACAAATTAATTCAACGCAGAATTGGCTTGATCCCCATAATGATGTATGGAACTTGGATGATCATGAATTTTGGTACGAATATCAAGTTACCATCCCTGATGGTGATGCCTACTATCAGGAATTGGGAACTATCTATTGGCTTGACATTCAGGTAACGGCCACCGGTGGCATTTGGGGCTGGAAGACCTCTAATGTTCAATGGGAGGATGATGCGGTCTGGGGATACTGGGCCGGCGGAGATCCCAATTCGATAACATGGGAGGAACTGAGGGACCCCGAGACTGGCGATTCGCTGGATATGGGATTTGGGATCATCACCAAAGAGGTACCTCCTGTTACTGTTATTGGTGTAGAAATAAATCCTCCAACACTGAACATCCTTAAAACTGGAGGTGTGCGCGGAAATTGGGTCACCGTCTATATCGAAATCAATGACACATTATCTGTCAGAGATATAAATCCAAAAACGATCCTCATGGAAAAATCGATTCCGCCGGAATTAAATGAGAAATACGGGTTCGTGAAGTCAGAGGACGGTTACATCAAGGATGAAGACAATGACGGTATACTTGAACGAATGGTCAAGTTCGATCGCAGCGAAATGGAAGACGTCTTTCCACCAGGTGTATACAACATAAAAATCACAGGAAAGTTCGTTGATGGTACAGAATTCGAGGGGGAAAGCAATGCCTTTAGAGTCAAATGATAAGCCCAACCCACGCATCTTTCACTTTTTTCTTTTTTTATTTAGAAGCCTTAAAACTGGTTATCATATCTTCAACTATTTTGTTATAAATTTTCAGGTCTGGCATTTTTATTTTAAAGAGTTGATTTAATATATAGTTAAATATAAAAGAAAAAAATAACAATATCATATTGCCTCTTCGCAACTTTTATATATTTCTATTCCATACAAATCTTCGCGTGGAAAAACTTTGGGGGGGGTGGAAAAATATCCCAGGGCTTTGATATAGATTTCGAGAGTTTGAATATGTTGGTTTGGTTCCTTTAATCCCAACTTATAATTCGCTCTCCCAATTTACATCTCCCCCAAAGAACGCATTATCGATTTTTCATTAAAGTGTTTACCATAGATAAGGCGCTGTATTGCAAAGTTGTAACAAAAAAGAATGTAAAAGTGTAATACAAATGCGAGATTGTTAATATAATTTTTAATTTATATATATACGAAAATATTAAGTATTTTCATTGCAATCAACTGCCAAGGCAAATGCCTTTGGGGGGAGGTGTCAGAGAGAAAGAGAACTTGTGAAGTTAATCTCATAGCCAGGATATCAGTGATTTTTAGAATATCTCTTAATAACTTAACAAAAGGGTTCTTAAATAACAATCCCCCAATATTGAGCGCCGAGGTGGGGCGCAATGACAAAAAAAACCAATAATCCCTTCGCAGGGAGGAGGTGAAAACAGATGCGAGGAAAAGCGATAAGCGTGTTGCTTTGTTTAGCATTGGTAGCAATGGCGCTATTCGTGACTCCCACAGCGGGAGATTATGATGTAAAGAAAGTGAAAAAGATCCCGGTCCCGTGGCAGAAGTGGCGAATCGTAAGGGACCCTACAGATCCAACAGGGGAAGCTGTAATCGGTGTTGAGGACATCATATTCTTCGATCCACCAGGAACTGATGATGGAGTATATGTTCAGCGCGAGTATGCTGTGGCAGATATGGCAATTCCACTAAACCATCTCACAATACAGGACCCAGAAATACTGCGACAACATTGGGTTGAGATAGATCCATACCCAGGCGCATTAATACCCTTAAACGGAGAAATAAGGGTAACAATACCCATTACCGATAACGACAATGCAGTTTTAGTTCGATACTCAGTGGCGTGGGAATCTTCTCCCGATGTGATCGAGGCACATTTCATCAACGAGGCCATACTCGAGAGAGGAAGTCCCCCAGCCATTAGGGGCTCCCTTTCGAACTTCGACGTTCACAACGACTATCACGAACCCATTGACAACTTCGAGCTGGAGCTTTACGGCAATATAGAACCAGACGATATTCTCTATGTCTACGATCCAGCAGGTCCACCTACCCGGTACAACACATCCCTTGGAACAGTATGGTATGGGGGTTGGGGCGCACCACCGCAGATTAACACTATACCAGGTGGCATAGAGATAGAATGGATAGACCCGGGTCATCCTGTTCAGCCATGCGAGTGGATCCATTTCGGTGTTGCCCTCAGACTGGAGAAGAAGGTAAAGCGCATTCCAGCACCAATTCAGTTCTGGAGACAATTTTCCGGAGGAGTAACAGATTTTATTGTATACGAGCCAGAACCCCCGGCCGGCGAACCGCACCCAGAGCCCGCGGCACTTCTCCGTGACTTCGTGGTCCTTCAGGACGAAATCCCGTTGGATGACCTCACATGGGATGGGACAGAGATGTTACCTTGGGAAGAGATAGATGTGGACATGGATGGAGATGGAATCAGGGACCCAGCCATAATGGAAGCCGGTGATGTTTTGGAGTATGATATTCCCACCAATCCAGGCGATAGAGCTGTTTTGGTTCGCTACACTGTGGCATTTGGATCCACTCCCAATATCATCGAGGGCCATTTTGTCAATGAAGCCATAATAGAGGCCAATAGCACTCCGACCATAGTCGGCCAGTTGGTTAACTTCGACGTACACAACGACTACCATGAGAAAGTCGATAATTTCGAGTTGGAGCTATTCGGGGTGCAGCCATCGGACATAGATAAATGGTACTGGAAGGGAAAGGCTCCCAGCTATTACTGGGTGAACAAGACTTGGGGACCCACTTTATACGGCGGATGGGGAACTCCACCGCATATCACCTGGCTTCCCAGCGGAAAAGGTACAGAAATCATATGGAAGGACCCGGACCATCCCATTGAGCACTGCGAGTGGGTGCACTTTGGAGTGTGGGTCAAACCAGGTACCAACTTAACAGGCGTTAGGGCCTACTGGACCCAGACCCTGCAATTGTGGGGTGCAAAGGCTTATCTGACCCAATTGATAAAATTGATTCCCGCAGATATAGAGATCCACCCAGAGACATTGAATCTCAAGAGCAATGGCAAATGGGTCTCGTGCATAATCAAGCTGCCAGATGGTTATGATGAGGCAGATATTGATCCAGCAACAATGTATCTGGAGAGTATTATTCCGGCCGAAAATCCAACACTGACAGGGGACTCTTTGAATGTGAAGTTCGACCGCGGTGATCTTGAGGATCTGGTAGTAGGAGGAGGCTACGGAAGACCTGCTGAATTCAAGGTCACGGGACAGCTTATTGGCGGCATGTCTTTTGAAGGATCCGACACAGTGAGAATAATACATTGAACTATTGGAACGCTAATGTCCACCCTAAACCTTCTTCCTTTTTTTATATTTTTTAAAGAAAATCAAGAGATTAGAGGGGATTTTCGGCAAAATCGGGGCAAATTCAATTATTTTTATCATCTGGATATTTTATTATTTTGTTTCGATTTAAATAAAAGTTAAGATAATGTTAATAAGTTAATATTAATAAATAAAATTGATTCGAAAATTTTATATATCTGGCAAGACAATTAAGTACCAAGGGCTTGAGCCCTAAGGGGAGGTGTTGAAGAAAGGGCAAGCTGATAAAAATCTGAAACATCAGATATCCATGATTCTCTTCATCTCCAACACTAAGGAACTCAACTGTCCTTTCATCGTCAAGCTCCCCTTACTACCGAGCGCCTTGGGTGGGGCGCCATGAAAAAATACCACCCTATTTTCTCTAAATATCGATTCGTTACATAGAGGAAGTTATATAATTGATATATTTATTATAAATCACCCCATTTTCACGACCCGATATTTTCAGTAAAAAGTTTATTTAATAAAAGATGCTATCTGGAATGAAAAAAAGAAAATATTCTATATATCGTGAATGTCAGGGTCGTGAGAATCTGGATAAAATCCCAGTTGCGGTAATTGGAGCCACAGGAGCCGTGGGACAAAGATTTGTTGCGCTTCTTTGGGGCCATCCGTGGTTCGATTTGCGAGTTGTGGTAGCTTCAGGAAAATCCCAGGGTCATATTTATAGGGATATAGCAAGCTGGAGATTAAAGGAAATAATGCCCGAGGGAATAGGCGAGATGAATGTGGAGCAAATCCATCCTAAAACCTTCAAGGATAAGGAAATAAAACTGATATTCAGCGCCCTGCCGCCTAAAATAGCCAAGGATGTGGAAATGGATCTGGCATCTTTGGGTTTTTTCGTTTTCTCAAATGCCAGTGCCAATCGTATGGCAGATTATGTTCCCCTGCTTATCGCCGATATCAATCCAGATCATCTGGCTCTTGTGGAGCATCAAAAGAAGACAAAATCCGGGTATGTGGTGACCAATGCCAACTGCTCTGTAACAGGCCTTGCCACGGCCTTAAAACCGCTTCATGAGGCCTTTGGAATAAAGAGCGTGGTCGTTACCACCTACCAGGCCCTCTCGGGAGCTGGATATCCTGGTGTGCCCTCCCTGGACATTACGGGAAATATAGTTCCATATATTCAATCCGAGGAGGAGAAAATCGAGGTGGAATGCAGGAAGATACTGGGTAAATTGACAGATTCTGGGATAGAACATTCACCTATCAATGTATATGCAAGCTGTGCACGGGTTCCTGTAAGAGACGGACATCTTGAGTCCGTTTTGGTGGATTTTAAGGAAGATGTTTCAGAAGAGGAGGTAAAAAGAGCTCTATCTGGTTATGAAGGTCTTGATAATAAAACTCCTACGTCACCAAAAAGGCCCATTATCGTAACCGAAGATGAAAGCAGGCCCCAACCAATATTTGATGTTTACAATGGAGAGCCTGAAAGGGCAAGGGGTATGGCCGTCACAATCGGCCGAATAAAAAGGATCCATGGCAAAATACGGTTCTACCTTTTAATACATAATACAGTAAGAGGGGCTGCTGGATGCTCCATAATGAATGCAGAGCTGGCTGAAATGGAGGGTTACATTTAATTCATTGATAAGATATTGTAATTAGTATAATAATGGATGACAGAAGATGAGAATACGGCAACAGAAAAGGTGTACCTATGAAGGTCATGAAATTCGGTGGCGCCACCATAAAGGACCCCAAGATGATGAAGGATGTCGGAAATATCATCCAAAAAGAGAAGGGAAAAAAGGTCGTGGTGGTATCGGCTCTTTCTGGCCAGACAAACGAAATCAGGGAATTTATCGCAC
Source organism: Thermoplasmata archaeon (assembly GCA_020348445.1). Lineage (GTDB taxonomy): Archaea > Thermoplasmatota > Thermoplasmata. The sequence continues at coordinate 464,217 of CP070751.1, read as the reverse complement.
AATCCAGAATTAAAAGGCATGAAGTGGATGAATTCATAAAAAAGATATGGAAAAGACACACTTTCATGGTCAAGAAAACCATTTCAGATAAAACGGTCTTAAAGGATATCCTCGAGACCCTAAACAAGCACATTTTAAGATTGGAGCGGCTATTATACGGTGTTGTCTATACAGAGGAACTCACGCCCCGCACAAAGGACCTAATACTCAGCTTTGGGGAGCGCGCAAGTGCCTATATCATGGAAGGTATGCTGCTCTCAAAGAATGTCAAGGCCAAGGCCTATGAGGCGGATTTGGCGGGTGTTGTGACGGACGGGATTTTCTTAAATGCCACCGCGGATCTTATTAAGACCAAAGAGAATCTTAAAAAGAACATCCTTCCCGGTATTCAAAAGGGTACCATCCCAGTGATCACTGGATTTTTTGGCTGCGATTCAAAAGGGAGGACCACCACATTCGGAAAAAACGGCTCAGACTACAGTGCTGCCGTTATCGCTAATGCATTGAATGCTGACATACTGGAGCTTTGGAAGGATGTGGATGGATTCATGAGCGCCAATCCAAGTATCATTGAAAATGCCCATACCATCCAAAGGCTCTCCTATGATGAGGCTGCGGAGCTTGCCTATTTTGGAATAGGACTTTTGCATCCCAGGACTGTACAACCTGCAAGAGAGAAGGATATACCCATTGTCATCAAAAATATATTGAAACCTAACAAAGACGGTACCACCATAGAAAAAACGGGATTTAAGACGGAAAAAGTCATAAAAAGTGTGGTGTATTCAAAAGACCTAATAGAAATAAAGGTATCGGGTGCTGGTGCAGGATACAGGCCAGGAGTGTTAAAGGAAGTTACAAGCACCCTGGGTGACTCCAATATAAATATCTATTCAGTTTCAACATCCCATACCCAGCTCAGCCTTTTAATCCATAAAAATGACCTTTCAATTTGCAATGAAGCCCTAAATGGAGTCCAGGGCGGTGTAATTGAACATATAGACCATCTAAGCGATATAGCACTTGTATGTGTTGTGGGTGAAGGCTCACGGGAAAATAGAGGACTGGCAGGTAAGATATTCTCTGCTGTCTCCAAAGCTGGAGTCAATGTGGAGATGATCTCGGCAGGAGCTTCGTCAGTGGCTTCACATTTCATAATTAAAAGAATTGATTTAAAAAAGACGATCTCAGCGATACACCAGACCTTTTGTGAGAAATAACGTTCATTTTGGGTTCTTTTATCGTCGAAGTAATTTATATCGGTTACCGATAATTAAAGAGAAATCTAAATAAATATGTACCTGTTTATATGGGGTGTCAGGATACCCAACCAGATTCCGTAGATTATAGAAATGATGGATTTGGCATTCCAAATTCCATAAAAAACCTGGTGCATCCGTACGTGTTGGAGGCAAAATAAGGGTATAAAAGAGTGAACGGAGGAAGCGAGATGAGAAGAAATGGGAAAGTAAAAAGGGAGAAAAAATCCCTGAAACAAAGAATCGTTGATTTTAGTGTGAAACCCGAGTTTATCGGGCGAATGAGGCTGATATTGTACGTCATTGCATTTTTACTGCTTTTTCTGGCATTTCAGGTGGGTGATGACTGGTTTGTTAGAGAATTTGCCAATTACGATTGGGCTAGATCCATTGGGTACTAACAATGTGGCAATTAATGTGTGTTAGAAAAGTTAGTTTGTGTAAATTGATCATATTGAAGGTGGTGTAAAGAAGTCACGATATAAGAACTCGGTGGGGAGCGAAGATGGCAGGAGAATTTCCGTTAATCCTTGGAAGTATGATCATAATCATAGTGGTTATGATGATTGTCATACTACTGGGAGGCCCGAAGTTCCGTTTGGTAAGCCAGGTACTTAGTTTTGGATTTCACAGACTCGGTATCTTCAGGAAGCTACCCGGTGGGTGGCATGCACCAATTCCGAGAACGAGTGGAATCACGTGCACACTCAACTGCCAGGCCTGCGAGCTCGCGTGGCTGGGCTGTCCTGTGGGTATGCTGCAGCAGTATGTTATTAACTTCCGGTTGCCTTTTTATGTATTTGGAGTTGTACTTGGTTTTGGCACTGCATTGGGCAGGGCGATCTGCGGTTGGCTGTGTCCCTTTGGTCTTATCCTTGACACCTGCAACAAGGTTTGTACCCATAAATATAGACCACCTGATTGGTTGAGATTGTGGAAGTACATCTACCTCGTAGGTGTCGTTATATTGGCCGTCCTCACAGCCTCCATTTTCTGGTGCAGGTACCTGTGTTTCGGAGCTTTGTTGGGGGTGGTGCCGTACTGGCTGACCTGGCAGACCGTCAGCGCCTTTTGGCTCATATATCATCTGGCCTTGTTCGCATTTTACTTCACGTTCAGCTATTTCACACACGGCCGAGCATGGTGCAGGTACTTCTGTCCACTGGGAGCCGTTTTCTCGCTTTTGAATCCGTTCTCATCCATAAAGCGAAGGTACGATTTCAAATGGTGCACCCAATGCGAGAGGTGTAAAAAAGTCTGCCCCATGGGCCTGGATCCCACAGAGGACGATTTAAAAAGCAAGCTGGATTGTGTCAAATGCGGCCGCTGCGCAAGGGAATGCAAGTCCAACGCACTGTCGGTGAGCACGGTCTTTGGCTATACAATTACAGGTAAAAAGGAGACCTGAATTTCATTTTGCATAATCAACGATGATATCTGATTCCAATTAACATTGATATCGGTATTCAAAACCCCAGTAGGATGTAAATAGAATCAAGGAGAAAAACAGAATGGAAACATTTATCAATCCTGTTACACATAGTACCCAGTGGTGCCAATTTATTGATAAGGGGATTGGTAGGGAATTGGCAAATCAGGATAAAGCTGGGGTGAAGAGATGAAATCGGCAAAATCCAATGCAAATAATAGACCGAAGGCTAAAGAAATAATACTGGGTTATTTTACAGTCTTGGCAATAATGCTGATGCTGTTCGGAACACTGCTTTTACCCTCGACACATGTGGTCACACATGATAAAGGAATAATCGAGGAGATCACCCAGGATGTGAAAACAAGTGCCTACACCCCCTTTGTAAACAAGGAATTCATATTCTACTGGAGTCCCATTGATGCAATATATGAACAGGAAGACAACGAACAGAATTGTCCATGGGGAATTTACAATGGTCATAATCAAGATGACAACAACGGGCAGACCAATGACGAAGAGAGGTGCGGAATCACATTTTATGGAGATTCCTGGATTTCTGATGAAGGTGCAATTGCCATAGGTAGTTACGATAACAACAATCGTATCACTGTCACAATGCTAAAGGGCCACATATTTACCCAGGCCTTCAAAGACGAGTACCCGGCAAATACCATCCACGGCTGGTGGGGTGGAATATATCGGGGTGATGGTAATCCAGATAGGGATAGGGATGGTCGAGTAAATGAAGATCCCCGTGATGATGATGACGACGGGAGTAATAATGAGGATCGTGCTGATGGCCGTGATAATGATGACGATGGATTAATTGATGAGGATACTGGCGGAATAGAAGATGATAATGACGGTGACTCAGTTGACTCTGATGGGGACGGCTACTGTGACGGGCAGGAGCTGTATGAGGGTACAAATCCCAACAATCCAAACAGTTACCCTGATGACGATCCAGAACCATTTTATAATTGGATTGACGAGGATTGTTGGGAGGATGACAACGACGATGAAAACGACCGCGCTGACCGTGAATGGCGTACCCTTGATCGTTCAAAATGGAGAATAGACTTGTACGACCCTGCAAGAAGACCCCTGAACTCACCTGATCTGGAGTATGTTGAAAACCATATCCTGTGGACCGGAACCCTTAATAAATACCAGGGAATCCTTAACTACACTACTCGGGACTGGTGGATGTGGGACGGGGTCATCAAGGTTGAATCTTCAGGACGCGTCACTGTTCAGAAGATGACGGTAACTGACGGGTACATCGACAAGAACGACAATGGGATACCCGATCTTGCAGACGACTGCGACCCGAACGACGAGGTCGATGGAGACGATGAGGTGGCCCACGGTGTGAACACAGAATGGTTTGCAAATGGCCTATCCGACGATGCGATATGGTCCTTTTACGGTGACGAGTTCTTTGGTTTTGTGCACCGTGACCTCATGATAGCAAGTTACGACGATGATAACCACATAACAATAATAGATAAATCAGATGGTGATGACTCCCGAGAAATCACGTTAAATGATTGGGAGAATTTCCAGTGGGCAAGCACTTTTGTCGTGGACACGATGTGTGGTGGTGATGATGCAGGAGACAACAATGAACTGGATAACAACTATCAATATTTTGGTTATCAGCCTGACTGGGATGTTGATTGGGAGGATCCTCAAGCCGCCAAAGAAATTATGGAAAGCGATTACATAAAAAGGGCTGTGGATTCTGGAAATTTCGAGGCCGATTGGGTGGTTGTGAAGGCTGAAAAACCTGTTACCATATACGGCGGAATATGGGACAACAATTTTCACACACAGGTCTACGGATTCCTTGGCTCAAGATACTATGTACCAATGTCGGCTGCAATTACAATAACAGGACTTGAAAAGGAGGCGCATGTCGAGCTTGATTTCGACGATACCTCCGAGGGCGATGATGAGTTTACAGTTGAACCTGGGGAGCAGGTGACAATATCATCCATGTGCTCAGGCCCCTTCTCCAACAATTACATTGCCGAGGTAAAATGGGTCAGAATCATCTCGGATTGGCCAATTCGCGTGGAGCTCTGGATGGCAAATGATGACAACGCTTTCGACGAAACACAGATATCCACCTTCAAAGAGGGATTCGACTTCTACCCGGCAGAGCAAAAATGGGATCTGGCGATCCACCATCAATGCATCGTGTATATCATAGCCTTGGAGGATGATACCTCAGTCGGCTGGGACGGAACGTGGCTTGACAATCAACCATCCGGTGCCACCCTTGATGCATACGAAATCTACAGAATCGTTGTGGATGATAACGAGGACTACAATGGTGATGAAAGGGACGATGTTGAGCCTGATAATCAGGACGAGCTTGAATCCGTGATCCAGATGATGCATATTCATGCCGATAAGGATGTGATGCTCATGGTGAGATATGCAAGGGATTACTCGTGTGAGCCCCAGGACATGGACATCCCATTGAGCATAATACCCACGACCCAGAGAACCACGACAGGAGATCCTTTCTGGCTACTGCCGCCGGTTCTGGCTGTACTTATGGCAACTGATATTGGAACCGTAGCTGCTGGAGGAAAAGGAATAGTTGGAACCCTCTCCTTCACTGGAAAGGGGAAGTTCCTAAAAACCCTTAGTAAGTAAGAATATAATACAACGGAGGAAGAGCAGGATGTTCCTTAGAGCTATAAAACCCATATTATTGATAATATGTATTGTGGGTCTTATCTTCCTGCCCATGAGCGATATCTTTTTACACAGACAATCCATGGACACCGCAGTTTCCGATTTTATGAGGGTGACATCTGAGCAAGTAGAACATACTGACTATCACTCCTCGGACATTACAACATTTGTGAACGATTACTTTATATTCTATGTTCCACCCCCCACTGTCTTGATGCAGGATCGAATATATACATGGTGGGCAGGATATGAAGATACAACCTATAGAAGCTACCCCATGGCAAATTTCAGCAACATTCAATTTTTTTCCTATGAGAACGGTGCAAAAATCCGTATTGAATGGCTCAACGGCACCGCAATAAATGATACAATATTCGATTGTGATTTGGGGGTATGTGGAAAATGGGTACTGGGTGATGGCGCAGAAATAGTTTGGTTGGATCAGATTCAAAAACCTGAAAATCTCACAAAGACCATTCATTTGGGAGAGTACGAAACAAGACAGATTCAGATAAACACTTGGATGGTTGGCCAGGGCTTTCGAATGATCTCCGGGATTGTCAAGGTTACAAGCAACTATCCCATCTCAGTAATGCACCATAAATTATTTCCAATGGGAACCATGGATGACAGAGGCTATGATTATATCGTGGATTACTACTGGGATGGATGGGAGGGCATTTACTCTGCCTACGGAAAAAAGATATTTACCAGAATTACGGGAGATTGCTGGATTTCAGCCCTGGAGGCAGATACAACTGTCAATGTATGGGATTATTCTGACAAAAACGACGATGCCACTCTCATCCTTGACAGGTTCGAAGGCTGGGATTATACCCGTAATCCCATATTTGAGCAGTACGGATTCGACGATGACCTGGTTCTAATCAGTGCCGACAAACCTGTGTCCATAGTTGCGGGCATACAGTCGGATCAGGGATTTGTCCAGGTTTTTGGAAAAGACGGAAAAGACTTTCTATTCCCTTGTTTCGGTAAAATACTTATTTCGGCTCCCACTGGGGCAACAATCGATTTAAAGGACAAAAACGGCAATCAAGGCACGTTCAAAGGATATTTAAATCCGGGTGAGCTCAGACTGTTCGATTTCAAGGTTGCCTACAAATTACGGGAATATTCCTCATATGAATGGGCGCATCTAAGGTCAAGCGATCCCATACTGGTCTACACATTCGCCAACAGTACATGGTATTTGAGGGAAGATAATAGGAGAAGCATGTCTGGGGAAGAATACTTCACTGTCTACAAAAAAATCACTGAATTCTATCCTCACGGCTGGGTGCCCTATCCTGCATCAACAGAATTCGAGATTCCAATCTGGAGCCAGGCATATCTCACTGTCGTGAACCTCAGAGAGGGGAACAATGATGTAGAAGTGGACTTCGATATGCTTATCAAACCGTACTCTGCCAAAATGGACGTCCATGAGTCTGTCACCTTTGATTTCTCGGAAAGCAGCTACTACTACATGGACATGATGATCGAAGATACCCAGTTCAAACAGCCCCCTGAATGGACCACGAGGGACCCCCACAACTATTATGCCCTGGATTCCACTCCCCGAATAGCAGTTGATGATGGGGACAGCGAGGAGATCCATTTGGACTGGGAGAACATAACCTTGGGCTCTACAGTGAAGGTCAAATCAAAACACCCTGTTATGGTGTTTATCAATTACAACAGAGATCAGAGATATCTGCCCCAGGGAATTGATCTGATTCCAGGACTTACACCCCCCACAAAGCGGGGCTTGCCTGAGATACCCACTCTAATTGTTGCGGTATCTGGCCTTATAATCGCAGCTGACCTTCTTATGATTCCAGTGGGAAGAAGGTCCCTTGTAGAGGTTTTTTGAGAAAAAATACCAGAAAAGCCCATAAATACCCCTCATTTCGTCGATTAAATTAAAACTCTGAAAATAATAACAAAAAATTAATTAGGCAGGATATCTTCTTATAACTCGAAATAGTGCTTGCGGAGATGGTAAATAAATTATTGTATTGAAGAGGTCAGTGGTATGTCTTTGGAAGAAGATGTTCAGATTAAATGTCCCTCTTGTGACAGAAGGGCCACTTTTATCAAGGAAAACAACAGATACTACTGCTTCTCCTGCAACAAGTATGTGACGTCAAAAGAGCCTGGGGAAAAAGAGGAGGAAAGGGAAGCACAACCAGAACCTGAAATAAAAGAAACAGCCGAATATTTATGCCCCAAATGCAATCAAAAGGCCGCATATATACAGCAATATAACAGATACTACTGCTATACATGCAACTTCTATTTGGAAATTACAGAGGAGGAAGGAGCTGCTGCACCTGAGGGGACAGAGGTTGCCGAAGAGATCAAGGAGCCCTATGAAGAAGCTGAAGCCGAGGTGGCAGAAGGGGTACTTACACAAACCGAGGAGCAGGAAATGGAGGATTATCTGTCAGATCTCGATGAGCTGACTGGAACCGAAGCCCAAGAGGAAAGTCTCTTTGACAAACAGAAAGAGCGGTTCTCGAATTACAGATACAGAACCCGAATGATCAAAGGGAGCATTTTACCAATATTGTTCGGGGTAATATCCATTCAGATGCTCAACAGTTATGTCTATCAGTTTCCGTATGATTTTGAACATCAGGTGATGATAATCCTCGGAGGTTTTCTTCTGGGATTTGGGGCCATATCAGGAATCACAATAGTCAATATGATTCGAGCCAAGAAAAATCCCACAAATGGCATTGAATTAAAAGTATTGATTGGAGTTGTCGCCTATATTCCTTTTATATTGATCCTAATGACATTGGCACTTTTTGATTCCATATACACTGCATGGCAGTTTTCCACAGGATTCTTTTTAGCCTCGATATTTCCCATATTATTTGTTATGTTATTTGAATTGAGCTCAAAAGGCAAGTTTTTTGTTCGCGAACTGGCTGACGACCCCTCATCCAAAAGAAAATTGGTTTTCGTCCAGTAGCAGAACGAGGTGAGGGGTATTGGCAGGAAACACTTTGGGAAACATCTTCAGGGTCACAACCTGGGGAGAATCCCACGGAGATGCAATTGGCTGTGTAATCGACGGATGCCCAGCAGGAATAAGACTTTCTCGCCAGCATATAAAAAGTGAGCTTGACAGAGATGTCCCTTATCCCCTTCTGACAAGACGTGTCGAGGAGAACAACTTCCAGATTTTAAGCGGTGTCTTCGAGGGCTACACCATCGGAACTCCGATTTCAATTATAGTCAGGAACTCGAACGTGGAGAGCGAAAAGTACAAAAAGATAATGCACACTCCAAGGCCAGGGCATGCCGATTTGACGTACAGGATGAAGTACGGTCATATCGACTGGAGAGGGGGATCCAGGGCCAGCGGAAGGACCTGGGTATCGACTATTGCAGCTGGTGCAGTTGCCAAGAGAATTTGTCTTCTCAAGAAGATAGCAATAAAAAGCACTATGCTTGAGCTTGGCGGAGTAAAGGTGGATAATAACAATTTAGAACAAATCATTGAAAAGTTGGCTGAGCAATCCAAGAGGGACAGCGACACAACAGGGGGGATAATTGAGATTCAGATTCAAAATCTTCCCTCGGGCCTGGGCGCTCCGGCATTCAACAGATTCCAGGCCGATTTGGGGCACGCCATACTGAATATACCTGGAATAAAGACCTTCGAGTTGGGAGACGGGCTAGATTCTGCACGCATGAGAGCTTCGGAATTCAATGATCCCATTGTAACACAAGGAGGCTCTGTCACCACAAGCTCAAACCGCGCTGGTGGGGTTCTCGGGGGAATCACCTATGGACCACCTGTGGTGTTCAGGTTTGCGGTGAAGCCCACACCATCGATTTTAATAGCCCAAAAGAGCGTGGATTTAAGGACCATGAAGAACACGAAAATGGCAACTGAGGGCAGGTTCGATGCGAACTATACACCCAGGGTTCTTGTTGTGGCAGAGGCAGTATCTGCAATTGTTTGCGCAGATCATCTGATGTTGTCAGGGTACGTTCCCCAGGATTCAATAATTCCCCGTAAAGATCGATTGCGGTACGATTTTATGAATAGGAGAGCATAGGAGGTATGTTATGGGTTTTAAGGCAAAGATGTTGCAGAAGTTTCCTGGTATAATCAAGATGGCAGATAAGGAGAGCTCGGTCTTAAAACGTCTAAAAAAGGCCGTGGACTACGCCTATAAAAGTAAATTCTATTCCAGGAAATTGACAGTTGCTGGCGTTAAGGGAAGGGATATCAAGAGCATCAAAGATTTCAAGGAAAAGGTTCCCCTTACTAAAAGATCCGAACTTGTGGAAATTGACCCCACTGATATGCTGGCAGTTACGCCAGGGCAAAAATGCCTGATTTACTCCCAGACCTCAGGTACAACAGGAGGACATGTTCCCATCTGGGTTACCAAAGACGAGCTTGAGAGGTCCATTGACCTAGCAATATGCCTTCCTGTGTTTCAGAAGTTAATGTCCCCCGAGGATAGGGTTGCATTATGTTATCCCTACACCCGAACCCTTGCAGGACGTTCTGCCGATCTCATAAATCAGAAAGCAGGGGTTACCATAATTCCCATGGGTACACGAAACAACATGTACCCTCCCCTTGAGGTGGCTGATGCCCTGAAGAGGCTCAGACCCACGATTTTGGGTGCCGCAGCAACTGATGCCTTCTCCTATGCCAACATTCTCATGGACCAGGGTGTTGATCCAAAAAGCATAGGCATCAAATTGATTGTCTCAGGGGCAGAGCCCTGTGCAAATTCCAGGGGAAAGGTTCTTGGCGATCTGTACGGTGCAAAATTCCTATCACTTCTTGGACAAAACGAAATCGGAGCGGCGATACCCTGCGAAAATAACGTGCTGCACCTGCCGTCCTTTGTCATGTTCACTGAGATATATCATGATGACGGCACTGAGGCTGCGCCTGGGGAGAGGGCAAAGTCAGTTGTCACCCCAACATGGCGGGAGGCCATGCCCATTCTCAGGTACGAAACAGGGGATGTGATTATCATAGAAAAGGACCAGTGTCCCTGCGGTCTTCCCCTTCCCACAATGAAGATCCTGGGACGAAAGCGCACTGAGTTATCAATTGGTAAAAAGAAGTTCTTCCCAATTGAGCTGGAGGAGATGCTTTACAAATCAAAATTAAACGGTGTCTGGTACAAGATCAAGGTAATGAAAGGCCGCACGCAGATAATTGCCGAGCACAGGGACAGGGATCAATATCCAAATCTGAAGAACGAGATCAAATCCAACTTCGAATCTGTGTTAAAGGAGAACGTGGAGGTTATGCTGGTTCCTCCCGGGAGTTTGTACAATTACAGCGAGATTCGACCGGGAAAACCCCTTTCCAGGGTTGTTGATGCGGTATCTGGTAAATCCGAGGTAGTTGAAGGCGCGTGAAGAAATTGGAAAAAAAGAAGTTCACATTGGGCCAGAAGCTAAAGGGCCATTTCATTTTAACTAGGCCGCAGCAACTTGTATGGCTCGATGTTTTTGCTTCAATGGGTTTTTATGCCATCATTGCCCAACATGCTCCAAATCCCCATTTTATACTATTTATTATGACTGCCGTGATTGCAGATGCAGGAGCCTGTACCATGAACGACCTTGGGGACTTTAATTCAGATTGCAGAAGTTCAGAGGCATCGAGAAAGAAAAGGCCCTTGTGCACTGGTGTTGTTTCAAAGAAAGCTGCCAGGAATCAAGCCATCATATTGTATTCTATTGGATTGATTTTGGCATTCTACCTCGATATCTTGATATTCCTTTCTGCCTTCTTGTTGATATTACTGTCCTATCAATATGCCATGAAGCCACTTAAGATGGACGGCCGCCCCATAATCTCCCAGCTGTTCTGGGTGGGATTTGGACTGCTTTATTATTTTGCGATAGCTGCATATCTTATACGGTATGAGAACATAGCTCTTGTTAACGTATTTAACGGGCTGTACTTCCTTATAGCCTTGATGCTCTTTATGGCCATTGCCGAAACCCTGGCAAAGGATTTAAGGGACCTTGAAAATGACAAAGCAGGTGGAAAAAATACAACACCTGTTCGTTTCGGGCCCAAGGCTGCCGCTGCCACTTCTTTTGCGTTCTCTTTTCCCGGTTTGGTTATCTGGGCCATCCCCTATTTTTCTGTCTATCAAACCCATATCATACTACAAATACTCATTTTAACAGTTGTGTTTGTATGGAACTTCATATGCTTCAATCTCTGCCGCTCCATATATAAAAGATATACAAAAGCGAAGGCAAGAAAATTGCACAAGGGTTATATTTTGACGTTCACCATTGTTTTGACACTTTCGTTTATTGCGGGAGTGCTGTGAATTTATTTAGCAGGAAGGTTGGTGATAGAATATGACAGACCTTGGAAAGAATATCCGTCTGCGAAGGATTCAGGACAAAAAAACAGGACGATTTGTGATAGTACCAATGGATCACGGTGTATCTTCAGGCCCTATAAAGGGTATCGTTGATATGGAGGATACCATAAAAAAGGTGGCAGAAGGGGGTGCAACTGCCGTGGTTCTTCATAAAGGCAATGCTTTATTTGGACTTGAAAAAGCCCAAGTTGATATTGGATTCATACTTCATCTTTCTGCAAGTACTAAAATGAGCCCTGATCCAAATGCCAAGGTATTGGTTGCTGAGGTGGAGGAGGCTCTATTAATGGGTGCAGATACTGTTTCAATTCACGTGAATGTGGGAGCAGAGACAGAACCTGAGATGCTGCAGGATCTGGGATTCATATCTGGTCAGTGCAATAGATGGCAGATTCCCCTTTTGGCAATGATGTATCCGAGAGGGCCCGGGGTAAAGAACCCTTTTGATGTTGAGTTGGTAAAACATGTGGCCAGACTTGGTGCTGAGTTGGGTGCTGATGTGATTAAGACAAATTACACGGGAAGTATTGATACCTTCAAGGAGGTCATCTCAGGATGCCCTGTTCCTGTTATCATTGCCGGGGGACCCAAGACCGACTCTGACATGGATGTGCTTACCATGGTACACGACGCAATCAAGGCAGGGGCCGCTGGTATCTCCATTGGCAGGAACATATTTCAGCATGACAATATAATTGGAATGACCCGGGCATTGGTGAAAATCATCTGCCAGGACGCCGAAGTTGATGATGCATACAAGGAAATCACAGGGTGAAAACGTTGAAAAAAATCATATGGATAGACTCGGACGTTCACAAAAAGCAGGAAATTAGAAAGAAAATAGCCATAACTGCACTGATAAACAATTTCACAGATATAATTGTGAGAGAGGAGGATCAGGAGATATTCCAAAAACTGGGAAAGTTCAATTTGATTTCTCTTTCAGAGGGGAAAATCAAGATGGATGATGGACAGGGGGAACACATCGAGATCCAAGATAAAACCGATGAGGAGAGGGCCAAAGCCCTGGAAGGGAAGATGGATTATGTTCTTGTTTCTGCCGAAAACTGGAAGGTTATACCAGTTGAAAACCTTATTGCCGCATTTCAAAATTCGAAATCCAAACTCCTTGTTAAGGTGAATAATGTAGAGGATGCAAAATTGTTTTTCGAGACTTTGGAGGTTGGAGTGGATGGTGTTGTTTTATCTACCGTGGATTTTAATAGGATAAACAACCTTCGGAGATTTATGGATGAATTTGAAAAAGGCTCCCTTTCCCTTGTATCTGCCAGGATTACCAAGTTAAAACCCCTGGGAATGGGGGACAGGGTCTGCATTGATACGTGTTCTATGTTGAACGTTGGCGAGGGTATGCTAATAGGCTCGCAGTCCAATGGCATGTTCCTGGTCCACTCAGAATCTGTTGAATCAGAGTTTGCGGACACAAGGCCCTTTAGGGTCAATGCTGGACCTGTTCACTCTTATATTCTAGCCCCCAATGAAAAGACAAAGTACCTGTCCGATTTAAAGTCCGGGGACGAGGTCCTTGTCATTGACAGCCAGGGAAGCACAAGGCCTGTGATTCTCGGAAGGGTGAAGATCGAGAAAAGGCCCATGGTTTTCCTGGAAGCTGAATATGAAGGCAGAACGTTCAATATAATACTCCAGAATGCCGAGACTATACGATTGATTTCCCAAGAAAAGCCTGTTTCCATAGTGGATCTGAATGAAGGCGACTCTGTACTTGTATGGATGGATGATAAGGGAAGGCATTTCGGGACGAAGGTGGATGAGAGCATCCAAGAGAAATAAAAAACGTGAGAGCATGACTTTGGTATGTGTTTCATTGGCTGAACAAAGCGTAACTGATTTAGTCTCACAAGCTGATTTATGCAAATCCCTTGGTGCAAATCTAATTGAGCTGAGACTGGATAAGTTAAAAGAGCCAATTTCTTCTTCTATATTGAACCGATTATCTGAAATAAAGAAGGACACTGGCTTGCCCCTAATTTTAACGATCCGCCCCTATTGGGATGGCGGCGATTACAAGGAGGATGAGGAGAAAAGGACAGCTTTGCTTGAAGAGGCGATAACGACAGGCTTTGATTACATTGATTTGGAATTGAAAATGGAGGGGAATTTGAGGGATCCGTTGATTGCCTTGGCCAAAAAAGAGGAAATAAAAACCATTATCTCCTATCATGATTTTTTTAAGACACCGTCATGGTCCGAGATTTTTGCCCTGATAAAACAATGCAAGGAAACTGAAGGGGATATAGCCAAGGTGGTTTTAACTAGCAACAATTTCGAAGATGTGCTAAATGTGACCAAGGGTGGAAAAACAGCCAAGGATTTGAATCACAAATACACTGTCATGGGAATGGGGTCCTATGGGCAATTTACAAGGGTTTTGGCCCCGTTAATTGGATGTGAGATGGTATATGCCGCAGTGGACCCCGAGAAGAAGGTGGAAGACGGGCAGGTTGATATAAGGACGCTTTTGGAATTATGGGATGCCCTTGAAAACCTATGAATTGAGGTGGGAGATCTCAGGTGAAACAACATGAAACGCAATGATAGTAATTCCAAAAAACGCATATGCGGAATAATAGGCAAACCTTTAAAACACACTCTCTCCCCGAAAATGCATAATGCCGCATTTAAAAAGTTAGGTCTTGATTACGTTTACGATTCCTTTGAAATCGAGGAAAGCGAACTTGCCAATACCATGAAAAACCTTAAGAAAAGGAATTTTCGGGGACTTTCTGTGACCCTCCCCTTTAAAATCAAGGTCATGGAGCATCTGGATGATGTGGATGAATTGGCAGAGGATCTTGGGGCAGTGAACACCATCGTAAATGATGAAGGAAAGCTCACGGGTTACAACACAGATTCACCTGCTGCAGTCGAGGCAATTAGAAGAAATAAAATAGATCTTGAGCATCACATGACAATATTGATTCTCGGTGCCGGGGGTGCTGCAAGGGCAATTGCATTGCCTTTGGCCAGGATGGGAAAGGATGTAGTCATTGCGAACCGAACCTTTGAAAGGGCAAGGGAATTGGCAACAAAGTTCAAATCCCAAGGTACAATCAAAGTGAACATTTTGGATGATATCGAGGAGATAATCGAAGATGTTGACATGATCATAAACTGCACGCCTGTGGGAATGAAAGGAGGTCCTCAAGGCAGTCCTATATCACCAGAGCTACTGAGAAAGGACATAATCGTATTTGACATGGTCTATTCACCTAAAAATACTGAACTTGTTTTGGCAGCCCAAAAGAGCGGGGCTAAGGTGATATATGGTTATGAGATGTTCATTTATCAGGGTGTAATGGCCTTTGAGAAGTGGACTTGCGAATCTGCTCCTATCGATGTTATGCAAAAAGTGGTTCTTGATGCACTGGATACTGAAAAATAAGGAGGAAAAGTATTGGAAGCTAGTGCGTACTGTCACGGTGCTGCTACCATAATAAACGGCATTGCTTTGGGTAAAGGTGGGGCCTTTGGAGTCGCACTAAAGACCGAGGCGAAAGTGGAACTTACAAATGAGCCTGGTATTTTCGAGGTGGAGATTCGGGGGGACGAAGGCGAAAATACAGACCTAGCAAAGCATTGTGTCTTGGAGGTTCTGAAAAAATTTGAATTGGAATTAGAATACGGAGCCAGGATAATCACAACTTCTGATATCCCTATATCGAGGGGACTGAAAAGCTCGAGTGCGGCTTCCAATGCCATCGTGCTTGCGGCATTTGCGGCTCTTGGAAAGGAATATTCTGATATGGAAGTAATCAATATGGGGATCAATGCTTCCCTTTTGGCCAAGGTCACACTCACGGGAGCTTTCGACGATGCTTGCGCTACTTATTTTGGTAATGTGGTGGTCACGGATAATATCATAAGGGAGATATTGAACCAGTATCCCTTTGATGAGGACTATGAGGTTATAATCCATGTTCCCAAGATGAAGATCAGGAAATCCGAGGTGGATATTCAAAGACTGAAGAGGATCAGGGGGACTCTGGCTGAGGCCCATGACCTGGCAATGAAAGGTGATTACATATCCGCGATTCGAATGAACGGCATGGCTTATGGAGAGGCCATGGGATTGGATACAGAAGTTGCGAAGAAGGCGATTGAGGCTGGTGCTGTGACTGCTGGGATTTCTGGGACAGGGCCGGCAACTGTGATTTTGGCTGAGGTTGAGAAGAGGGAGGATATTATCTCGGCAATCGGAGGGAGAGAGGAAGTCATTTGCACCAAACTGAATAAGGAAAAGGCGGGCATCTTAAACCATCTAATATTTTAATTCGTTTCCAATTGATATAATTAAAGGTTAATAGATATTGAATTTTATAACAAAATAATATAATAAAATGCAAAGAATTTTATATCCAGAAACCGATTCATGCTCAACTGGAGGGAGGCCTTGGAAAAGGGTGGAAAGAGAAGACGAGGGCTCGTATTTCGAAAGCCTTGAACTAGGGTAGAGGGTATTATCGTCTTTTATTGACCGTTCCTTTGGCTGAACCATAAAATAAAAAAATAAGGGAGAATGAAATACATGAAACCAAGGGTGTTATGTATATGGTTGTGTCTAATGATTATGATTAGCGTTTTTGCATTAGCTGCATCGATAAATTCCGGAGATGGAATGGACCTAATAAACAATCCCACAAGTTCACCCACAGAAGTATGGGTTGATGATGACTTTAATCCGTCAACTCCAGGTTGGGGAGTAGACCATTTTGATATTATTCAAGATGGTGTGGATGCTGTTGCAGGAGGGGGGACAGTGCATGTATATGCAGGCAAATATTATGAAAATGTGGAAATAGATAAGGCTCTAAACATGGAAGGTGAGGATAGGGAAACAACCATCATAGATGGTGGTGGAGCTGGGAATGTTGTCTTCATTAAAGCAAATTCAGTGAATGTAACAGGTTTTTCTGTATTCAATGGATCTAATGGTATCACACTCTATTCTTCAAACAACAAAATAGAGGGTAATAAGGTCTTCAGAAACGGTGCAGATGGTATCTTTCTTTGGTCATCTTCTAACAACAAAATAACAAATAATAATTTATCAAACAATGGAATTTACGGCTCATATCAAGGTAATGGATTATCTCTGTACTCGTCAGATAACAACCTAATAGTCAATAACTTGGCATCATCGAATGAATGGATTGGTATCTTACTTAATGATTCCCGTGGGAATCACGTCACAGGTACCAACGCCATATCAAATAAGGGATTTGGTATCGTTCTCTCGTATTCCAGTGGGAACAATGTAACGAGCAACTTTTTAAGAAATGAGGTCGGTATCTCACTTTCCCACTCCTCAAATAATACCATAACAAACAACGATGCAAGTGGTATAGATGGACTCGGCCTTCGTAGTTCATCAAACAACAGAATAATAAACAACAATTTATCTTCCAATGGTCGATGGGCCCTTAACCTTTGGGGATCTTCATACAACATTATCGAAGATAACATCCTATCAGGTTCGAAATACTCGTGCTGGCTGGGTATAGGTCTTTACCAATCTTCTAATCTCAATATCGTTAAAGGAAATACTGTTTCGGATTACGATTACGGCTTTTATATTATAAGATCATCCAACAACACCATTTATCACAACAATATTATTGATAATACCATTCAAGCCGAGGATTATAATCCATATGCCAATTTTTGGCACCACCCTGGATTATTAGAGGGTAACTATTGGTCTAATTATACTGGTGTAGATAATGGAAGTGGAACTGGTAAACATGCAATAGCAGGAGATGGTATCGGTGATACGTTGATACCGCATCCAACCACTGATTATGACTTTTATCCATTTATATATCCAAACGGTTGGCTCTTTAAACAACCTGTAGCAAATGCAAATGGCCCATATAGTGGATTTGAGGGATCAGCAATATCTTTTGATGCTTCCCTTTCATATGACCCTGATGGAGATCCCTTGCAGTACAGATGGGACTTCGATAACGATGGGATTTGGGACACAAATTGGTCTTCAAGTCCTTTTGAAAATTATACATGGAGCGATAATTATTTCGGAGATGTAATTTTGGAGGTAACAGATGGTGTTTTTACAGATTCCGAAAATACAACAGTCTCAGTCTACAATGTGGCGCCAACGATCATAAAGTTCGGCCCATTCTTCGGAAACGAACCCTATCTTGTGGATATTACCACAGATTCTACAGACCCGGGAAGTGATGATCTGACTTTCAAATGGGAATTTGAATATGGACCCACCATAACAAATATTTTCTTTAATGATGGAGCGAGCCCCGATCCCTACCCAAGTGCCATTGGAGGAACCTACCCATTTATTGCAACAGACTCGGTTTCCCATGAATATGGTGACAATGGTAATTACTCAGTAACCCTCACTGTGACTGATGATGATGGTGCAGTTGCAGAATACATCACATATGTCATTGTGGATAATGTAGCTCCCACTATTGAGAAGGTAGAGGCCTATATCCTTGTCGACTTCACACTTCGGGCAGCAGGGGAAAAATGGCACAACGTAGAGATGGTCATTTACGCAAATGATGCAATAATTGGAAATACAGAAGTTACGAGATATCCAGGAAGTCCAGACGACCAGAGTGAGACTATTTATAACATAAAATGCGATGTGACACAATACATAAAAATAACAGTATTATACACACCCAAGGACGATCCTATTAATGGCCAGCCGAACGGAGCAACTCCAGTTTGGGTGATCATTGACTTTGAAGACGGGAAAGATGAACGTCTGCATCACACCTGCAATGTCAAGCACCCTGAGACCTGGGAATGGAGTTTCGGTGCAAATCAATACTTCGTGGATCATGAGATAACATACGAAGCAACAGCATCAGATCAAGGTACTGACGATCTTACATTCTCCTGGGATTTTGGGGTTGGAGGGATTGATATTCACACTGTTTACAACGATGGTTCGAATCCTGATCCAATACAAAGTCCATGGGGGACATACCCTTTCACAGCAACTGATGCAAGAACCCATACATACTCAATAGCTGGAAGTTATACTTTCAAATTGACTGTGACTGACGATGACGGCGGAGCTGTGGATGTGATGATTGATATTACTTTGAGTTGAAGATGGAATCGAAATCCCTGATCTCAAGGTGAAGTTAGACATATTCGCGGCTCAGGAACTTCTCGGAAGCGGGTAATACTAGAGAATTTTAAAATACAGAATATCTTAAAGATTTACCACTTTTACATAAAACCTTTTTATCTACAATCTCCATTTCCTACCCATGAAATCTGCCTTGACAATCGCAGCATCTGATCCTTCTGGAGGGGCAGGAATTCAAGCCGACCTTAGAGCATTCTCCTATATGGGTGTGCACGGGTGCAGTGTTATTACTTGTGTCACTGCCCAAAATACCCAGAAATTGTACCAGATAAATGCAGTTCCCCAGACTGCAGTAGAGGGACAGCTGGATGCTGTCTTGGAGGATATAAAAATCTCGGCCTGCAAGACCGGCATGCTGTACTCACCAAATGTGGTGGAACTTGTGGCAGAGAAATTAGAGGCCTTTGATTTTCCCCTTATAGTGGATCCAGTGATGAAGGCAACTGTGGGAGGGAGCCTACATGATTCAGGTTTTGTCGAGGCCCTAAAAAATGAACTCATGCCAAAGGCCACATTGGTCACACCCAATATTCCCGAGGCCGAGGCCCTTTTAGGTGAACAAATCAAATCATTTGATGATATGAAAGATGCGGCAAAAAAAATCCATGCCAGTGGTTGTAAATATGTACTTTTAAAAGGCGGGCATTTGGCTGGTCTTTTAGCAGCCGATGTTCTCTATGATGGAAATGAAACGAGAATATATATGTCAAAGAGCTATCCAAGAGAACTTCATGGTACTGGATGCACTTTCTCTGCATTAATTACCGCATTAATTGCCAAGGGAAAAAAAATCGAGGAAGCTGTTTCTGAAGCCAAGTTCCACATTGTTGATATCATAGAGCATGGATATGCCATAGGAAAGGGAGTTGAGGTGGCAGGTATTGTTCCCCAACCTTCGTTTTCACCTGAGGAACTTGGGGTGATGGAGGCATTGCAGAAGGCAGTTTACGAAGTTCAGGATATGCTTCCAGTTTTCTACGTGCCAGAGGTTGGAATAAACATTGGTTATGCACTGCCCCAGGCTTCTTCTTTGGATGAGGTTTGTGCCTTGGAGGGAAGGCTGGTTAGAGTTGGAGAGGGTATTGATCATTTGGGGGGATTGAAATTTGGGGCCTCAAAACACATCGCAAGAATCATATTGACTGCAATGAAGTTCGAGCCTGATAAAAGGAGTGCTATGAATATAAGATATGATCAGGAGATTATCGAAGGGTGTTCTTCTTTGGATTTTGAAATCGGGACCTTTGATAGGAAAGAGGAACCAGGAACAACAACGACTATGGAATGGGGAACCGAGATCGCGATAAAACAACAAGGTAAAGTGCCGGATATCATCTATGATGAAGGTGGCATTGGGAAGGAAGCCATGATAAGGATACTGGGGAAGGATCCGCAGGATGTGATTGAAAAAATAAAGAGGATAATCAAAGAGTGCAGCTTGAAGGAATAATAACTGTGTAAGAACATATTTGATTTTTCTAATTTTATATTATCCTGTAGCAGCAATGAATGAAGCATATACGTTCTTTGTGTTTTCTTTTATTATCTCCCCGTATGTCATCCTTGTGCAACAGGGAATTTGGGTATTTCCCATCCTTTTTTTATTAAAATCTATAATAAATTTATTAGGTAGTTCTTTGTGCAAAGGGATATATATTTTCTCAGCTCCCATTTCGGACGCATGCCTTACGATAGCAATTGCACATTCCATATTTTCAGCTATCACCGGGCCGATTCTGTTTTTCCACAGAATTCCATATCCTTCATTTTCAATAGATAATACTTTTCCGCCATTCTTTAATAATAGTTGTAAAAGCTGGCTCCTGTCATCTCCAAAGGCTTCCTTGTCTAATTTTAAACACCATTCTGGAATTTCATCCATCACTGTAATTTCCATTCCTCTTTGATCATTTGATTTGCGTGGATAATTAATTTCATACCATATAACCTGGTACTCATTTCTAAATTCGAATTTTGAATACAGTTTTTCTCCGATTTCTGTTGCATCCAGTTTCAAGGTTTTTATCCCCATTTCATGGGCATAATCCATCAAATTCTTCATTATCACATTTCCAATACCTTTTTTCTGAAAATCAATATCAGTGGCCATCCATGCAACCCAAGCCATATCAGGGTATGTTACCAAGGCACCGCAGCCAACTGCTTTTTCTTTGTGCTTGGCTATAATAAAATGACAAATCTTATTTTCAATAAATAATTTCCAAAAATCGATTAATTTCTCTGCCTTTGACATATCAGTTGCTCCAAAAGCCCTTAAATAGAATTTTGCAGTATCTATGAGTTCAGAATTCTCAGGTTTTTTTATAATCAACTTCTTCTGTATTTGGTTTCTATTCATTTCCCCCGTATTTCTCATAAATACAGTTCCCCTTTTGAAACAATGACAACGTCACCAATCAAATCAACTCTATTGTCAGGATCAAGACTTACAATCAACTTGCCCCCTCTCTCCGAAGCCTGGTACGCAGTCATCTTCTGTTTATTCAGCATCTTGGACCAATACGGAGTTAATACAGTATGAGCCGCCCCAGTCACAGGATCTTCATTTATCCCAACCCACGGAGCAAAGAACCTCGAGACAAAATCATAGGGGGGAGAACCTTCTGAGGTGGCAATAACACCAATAATATTTTCCTTCGTGGTTGCTCGCATCATCTTTTCAAAATTTGGTTGCAGATTCCTCACAGTTTCCTCGTTTTTTAGATGAACAAGAAGTTTCTTGGCATTCTTTGCCAAAGCGACATCTTCAAACTCAGAAATTCCCATGGCCTTTAGTAATTCCATTGGAGGATCGATGGGCTCTGGTTCATTGGAAGGGAAGTTAAGAAGTATTCCTTCCTCTACTTTCTTTGCAGTCAAAGTCCCGCTTTTAGTCTCATAGGATACCTCTTCAGATGACAATCCTACCTCGTTAAAAAGTATAGCAGAAGTGGCCAGGGTCGCATGTCCACAAAGAGGAACCTCAACCTTGGGAGTGAACCATCTAAGGGAAAAATTCTTTGATTCGGAAATTGGCTTACCTTCGATAGAAGTCAAAAATGCGGTCTCAGATAGGTTCATCTCAGCAGCTATTTTCTGCATCACACCCTCATCTAGACGTTGATTGAGAAGACAGACTGCAGCAGGGTTCCCCTTAAATTTTTCGTCTGTAAAAGCATCCACAATATAAATCGGAATTTTTTTGTCTACCATGCAATCACCTTCCATACAAAGCTATTTTTAGGATGGGCTGACGTAACCAAAAAGACCTAGGCGGGCTTAAATTTATAGCCGTAGTATATCACACCCGATTTTCCATCCTCCCCTATCTTTCTGAAGGCTGGACTTACCTTCATTCCGATTTTGACATCCTCAACCTCGCAGTCAATGATCTGACCAGTTGCCCGCACACCCTCTTCAAATTCTATAATTGCTATGATATAAGGAACCTGCATCTCAAAGGCCTTTGGTGCGTTGTGGATAACAGAGTATGTAACAATCTCCCCTGATCCAGTAAATCTCACGTTCTTCATCTTACCAAAGCTCTTTCTGTGGCACTGAGGGCATATGATCCTTGGGGGAAAGTACCTCTTGCCGCAATTCCCACATTCTGTTCCTATGAGATTGTACCTACTGGGGATCTCACGCCAAAAACGTGGTATGGCCATTTCAAACACCTCCCTCGAAGATGTGCACAATCACTGAAGCGCCAGTCCCTCCAACATTATGAGTCAATCCATACCTTGCATCCTTAACCTGCCTGTCACCTGCCTCACCTCTAAGCTGCCTCACCACCTCAACTGCCTGGGCAACTCCTGTCGCACCCACAGGCTGCCCTCTAGCTTTAAGGCCTCCTGATGAATTAATTGAAATCTCGGAGTTCAATGCAGTTTTACCTTCTTCGGTGGCCTTCCCACCCTCACCCTTTTTAAAGAATCCAATATCCTCTATTGCCAGTATCTCGGAAATAGTGTAGTTGTCATGCACCTCAGCCAAATTGATATCTGATGGGCCTATGCCAGCATACTTGAAGGCCTTCTTCCCTGCAACTACAGTTGCATCCATGGTGCAGATATCTCGTCTATCATGAAGGGCCATGAAATCCCCGGCCTGACCGCAGCTCGCGATTCTTACTGGATTGTCAGTGTACTCCTTTGCCTTATCCAAGGGACATAAAACCAAAGCTGCTGCACCGTCAGATAAAGGTGCGCAGTCAAAAAGTCCAAGAGGCTCTGCAACCATAGGAGCACGCAGAACCACCTCCAAGGCCATCTCCCTTCTGTACTGTGCATTGGGATTAAGAGCTCCGTTTTTATGGTTCTTGACTGCAACCATACCAAGTTGCTCCCTTGTTGTTCCAAACTCATGCATGTGTCTTTTTGCGATCATGGCATGAAGACCTGCAAATGTGGCGCCGAAAACAGATTCCCATTCCTGATCTGCTGTGGAGGCAAGGATTTCCTGGGCGTACACCTCGCTCACATCTGTCATCTTCTCAGCACCCCCCACAACCACGATATCGTGAACCTCGGATGCCACGGCCATATAGGCCGAAGACAAGGCTAAACCGCCTGAGGCTCCTGCACCCTCTATTCTCGTTGCAGGAAGGTTCTGTCCAGCAAGTCCCACATAATCTGCAACCAAGGGAGCTATATGCTCCTGGTCTATGAATCTCCCAGCTGACATGTTTCCGATATATAGAGCATCAATTTCCTCGCCCTTGATCTTGGAGTCAGAAATAGCCAAAAGACCAGCCTCTATTCCTATCTCCCTAAAGGACTTGTCCCAAAGCTCCCCGAACTTGGTCTCGCCTATTCCTATCACAGCCACTTCCCTCATATTATGCACCCCTCAGATGTATCTTGCCCATGTACTTTGCGTAGGTTGCATAGGACACGAACTTGTGGTTTTTGATTAGAGCCGAAACAGATTGCGTGCCGTTGCGATTTAGTTTTTCTATTTCATCTGTCACAGTTATGTCAAAGCTGTCTGAGCCTGCACCTGAGCCGTATGCAACCATGAGG
Source organism: Thermoplasmata archaeon (assembly GCA_020348445.1). Taxonomy (GTDB): domain Archaea; phylum Thermoplasmatota; class Thermoplasmata. The sequence continues at coordinate 440,212 of CP070751.1, read as the reverse complement.
ATTCTATCCTCGGGTTTGGCAACATCCAAAACTGCGGCAAGCCCTATCATCACTGCACCAGAATATGTGTTACCAATGACAGGAGTCAAAAGGCCCTCTTTAATCTGCTCCTTTGTAAAGCCCAATTTCTTTGCCACTGAAACAGGGAACTTGCCATTGGGCTGGTGAAACACTGCATAGTTGTAGTCAGAGGGTTTTGTGTCCTGCTTCTTCATAAGATTGCCGGCACAGGAGATTATATGTTTGAAATACGCGGGTTCGCCTGTGAACCTACCACCGTGACTTGGGTACTTCTCGCCCTCCCGTCTCCAGAAATCTGGTGTATCTGTTGTGTAAGAACATGTTCTATTGATTTTTGCTATCACATTTTCAGATCCTATGATGAATGCGGCACCGCCTGCTGAGGCAGTGTACTCAAGTGCGTCTCCAGGGGCTCCCTGAGAGGTGTCAGAACCTATTGCCACACCATATTTAATTGAACCGGAACCAACAAGCCCAGCGCAAGTCTGAATTGCCGCTGTTCCTGCCTTGCACGCGAACTCGTAATCAGCTGCTGTCAAATCAGGAGTTGCACCTATTGCCTCTGCAACAATTGTAGCAGAAGGTTTGACTGCGTAGGGATGGGACTCTGAACCCACATAAATGGATCCTATATCTTTTGTATCTATTTTACATCTTGAAAGTGCGATTCGTGCTGCCTCCACAGCGATTGTAATGACATCCTCATCAGGACCTGGAACAGATTTGCTTTGAATTCCAAGTCCCTTGCTCATGGCATCCCCGTCAACTCCCCATACAGCTGCGATCTCATGGGGTTTGATCCTGTATCGTGGTACGTACGCACCATAACTCACTATACCAACTTCCATTTACTCACCCTCGAAAAATTATAGAGCCTCAAGCCTTTCAATCAGCTTCTGCATGGATAAATCAGTAACCACAAGAGGTATTCTCTCAAGGTTCGCCAGCTTCACAGCAAGGTCGTCCACACGCTCGGGTTCATGAAACACTACCATGGCCGGTTTTAATGGGTGCGCCCTGATTGCTACCATGGGTGATCTTCCGTACTTGACACCAGTGAATATCAGGGCCCTTTGACTGCTCCACCCGTAGATTTTAAGGTAATCAGACGAATCCAGGGATGTTATGGCCCTCAGGCTGTCTATTACCGTGTACCCATGAACGTCGCTTTCAAATGAAACCTTTGAAAGGTTCTTGCCTTTTATAGACGATACGAACTTCTTGGTGGGAACAGGCACCGGAAACTCCTTCATACTCAAAATCGCCTTGTTCTGTTTTTCTGACTGGTACCGTTTGAGTATCCTGCCCCCAGCCTTTTCATCGAGCTCAATTAGGGCATCCACAATCCTTTTTACTGTTGCCACACCAGGTGATTTTCTTCTTCCTGATTCGTAGTCCGATATCACAGACGGCGAAATACCGAGATACTCTGCAAGCTCCTGCTGGCTCAGGGCAAAGGCCTCTCTCCATTTCCTTATTGTCACACCAGGCTCTTCAGACAGGGAGATTTCCCCTGCAATCTTCTCTTTGAGTTCCATTTTCATGTGGATGTGAATACATGATGGCGTATATAAAACTGTCGAAGTATAGTTCGACGATAGCCTTATTCATTTGTTTTGTATTACTTCATAAATGAACGTATGGGATGCGTGCATAAGTAAGTTGATATACATTTATATAATATTGGAACGATACATAATTTATTATACCAAAAATGATGATATTATGAATTATTCACCACAAATGCAACTAAATGCCTGTCAATACTGCAATGGTCCCCTTACATACATTCCCCAATACAATCAATGGTACTGCTATCGATGCAATGTATATACATTACCTCCACAAGTTCAGCAACCTGCAGTCCAACCACAACCACCCGTCGCAAAGCACCAGTATTTCCCACAACCAGCAGAAAAGCCGCCTCCTCCAAAGCAGAAGCGCAAGGTTTTCCCGATAATTGCCACTGCTTTTGTGGTTATTATGTTGGTGTTGGCAGTGTACGCATATACAGTTTTGTATAAACCCCCTGACGAAAATGATATGGTAACGATCAATGATGTCTCGAAGATCAGGGAACTGGATGTGCTTCAGGATGTCCCGGTAATGTACCTTACCGAAGATGAACTAAGACAAGACATCATCCAATCACTTGAACCCGAGGACTATGAAGAGATGGAGGAATTGAGACTTGTTATGGACGCCTTGTTTCTTTTGGATTACGAAGAGAACCTGACTCAAATAATATTAGATGCATATTCGTCCCAGATACTTGGATTCTATAAACCAGAGGAAAAAGAGGTATGGTTGGTAGAAGGGCATGCATCAATTATGGACAGAGTGATATTATCGCATGAGTTCACACATGCACTTCAGGATCAGCATTTCAATCTCACGGCATTTGAGAAGGGAGCAGACAGCGAAGAAGATGCTGCAAGGGAGGCAGTTGTCGAGGGAGATGCGAGTTTGACAGAGAATATTTACAAAGATACACTATCTACCAGCGAAAAAAGAGAGTATAATAAAGAAATATCAAAGATTGTTGGTTCTAGCGTTTATATCCCAGAGATGGTTTTAAGACTTATGTATTTTCCTTATCTCTATGGTGAGGAATTTGTAGAGGAAATATATGATGACGGAGGATGGGATGAGGTAAACAAACTGTACTATGACCCACCAGTTTCCACAGAGCAGATAATGCACATTGAAAAATATCATCAGAGGGAAGAACCTGTGAGTGTGAGTTTTGACAAGAATGTGCAGGGTATGGACCTTGTATTCGAGGAAATAATGGGGGAATACACCCTCTATGTTATGCTGGTTAATTACATCTCAGAATCGGATGCAGCAGATGCGGCAGAAGGTTGGGGTGGTGATAAATATTACTATTATAAAAATGACACAGATTATCTGTCTGTTTTAAAAATCACCTGGGACACCACAGGCGAGGCAAGTGAATTCTATTCAATATATCAGGACTATATGGACGCATTACCAACCAAATATCAAGGGATAATAAATGAAGATCGCCTGAGGATAAATATCAACCAAAAGGTTACCACGATTTATCACAGTAGTGATTCAGACATTATAGATCAGGTAGAGTAACGTCGTTTTAAAATCTTGGTTCTTTTATAATCTTGTGCATCTTAAGAAAGTAATATAATATGTAATAGGGATTATCCTTTTATGGTACCAAATAAAAAGATGCTGATCAAGAGCATGGTAGAATTCGGATCTGAGGCAGAAACAAAGAATCTGATATGGGGTCACTCGGGCAACATCAGTTGCAGGCTGGATGAACAAACATACTTGATCACTGGCTCGGGTGCACACCTTGAAAAACTAAATGAAAATGACTTTGTGGTAATGAATCTGGAGAACGAAGAACCACAAGATAAAGGAAAACCATCCATCGAGTTGAAAATGCATACCGAGATATACAAAATCCAAAAAGAAGCCAATTGTGTGTTTCATTCACAACCGTTTTTCACAACACTTGTATCCTGCACAGATTTTGAAGTGGATACCAAGCTTTTTCCCGAGTCAATGGCGTACATAGAGAAGATAGGCAGGGTGGAGTACAATCATCCAGGGAGCATGGAACTTGCCAAGTCAGTCTCTGAAAAGGCATTGAACAGCGACATAATAATTCTCTCAAACCACGGGGCAATCTGCTGGGCAAAAAGTCTGGATGACGCCCTTCTTAAAACAGAGACCTTGGAGTTTTTATGTAAAATGCTTGTCTTCTCAAGAATCTCGGACTTGAAGTTGAATTTCCTTCCCCAGGAGCTAAAAGATGATTTCTTAAAACATCTTTCTAAATTAAAATAACATCTTTATGAGGTGAGGATATGAACGAAAGAGCGCAAACTCAATTGTTTTTTAGGGTGGGAAAGCTCAAGAGATTGCTCAGATCAGGCTGGCTTAGGCACAAAATCCCAGAGCCTGAGTCAGTTGCAGATCACTCCTTCAGAACAGTCTTTATGGCAATGGTGCTGGGGGACACTTTGGATGTGGATTCCTCCAAGCTAATTCGCATGGCAGTTGTCCATGACCTTGCAGAGGTTATGGCAGGTGATATCACTCCGCATGACGGAATAACAAGGGAGGAAAAGCGGGAAAAAGAAGAAGAAGGTCTGAGAGAACTACTTCTGGATATATCCAATAAAGAACAAATCCTCAACCTGTGGATGGAATATGAGAAGGGGGAGAGCAAGGAAGCAAAGATACTAAGAGAAATCGACAAACTTGAGATGGCGATAACTGCTGTGGAATACCAGAAGATGTCCCCTGAAAAGGACCTTTATGAATTCATAAAAGAAGCGGACTTAAAAATAAAAACCCCTGAGATCCGTTTGATATTAAAAGAGATGAAAACAATAAATGCCCTTTAAAAGTCAGGGGTAAGCCACCGTACTATCACGCTTTTTGGTATTATTGGTTTGAGGGTTGCAGCCAGCTTCATAAAGCTGAACATCCTTTCGTTTTTTTTGTCGCTTTCAAGGAATCTTCTCTGCTTGTACTTTTTAATCAGGATCTTTTCCAGATGGCTTCTCCAAGAAGTTTCGTATTCCTCCAAACTAGAAATGGGTTTATTCCCCACTGATACCTCTCCTGCCACCTTCCCTGCTATCTTTCCGGCTAAAATCGCATTTGCAATCCCGCCCCCTGAAACCGCGTTAGTTTGCCTTGCAGCATCACCGACAAGAAGAATATTCTCCTTCACAGTTTTAGGTGGGGGCAGTGTGGAGGGTATACAGCCTGTAACAAATCGTGTAAAATGAGCTTTTTCGGCCCTCTTTTTTTTGAATTTATTAAGAAGCTCTATAGGTTTTTGGTTGTATGACGCTAAAACACCCAACCCAAGATTCACTTCCCTGTTTCCTTTGGGAAATAGCCAGGCATAACCCCCGGGTGCGTATTTTGCGCCAAAATGTATCTCGAAGTGATCGTCTATCCCCTCCAGATCAATAAGGGTGTACTGGGCACAAGTATAAATCTCGTTCATTTTGAGTCTCTTAACAAGTTTGCACCACCTACCAATTCTCGACTCGAGACCATCTGCTCCTATGATTACCTTCCCCAAAATCCCTCCTTTTGTAGTCTTCAAACCCAAGATTTTCCCTTCTTTTCTTAAAAGCCCTGTGGCTTGTGTGTCTAATAGGGTTTCTCCTCCCTGTGCTTCCATACGGGATGCCAACGTCTTTTCGAAAGCACATCTATCAAGACTATACAAGGAGAATTCCCTATAGGGAAAACTGATTTTTAATGTCCTTCCTTTAGGCGAGAATAACACCGCCTTGTTCACTTTATTCAAGACAAAATCAGAAGAGGGTTGAAGACCCAGAAGGTCAAAACTTGGAGTGCCAAGACCTTCTCCACACCTCACAGGGGCCCCGATTTCTCTTTTCCTGTCTATTACAACAACCTTGGCTCCGGTTCTGGCCGCATATTCCCCGGCAACCAGTCCAGCTGGGCCTGCTCCCACAACGATAACATCGTAATCGATACCATCACCCACTAACCCTTAGTTATCCGAGAAAGTAACTTTATCTGCTCCCGGTTTCCAATTACTATCAGGGTCTCCTTGGCATGCAGCACTGTGTTGCTTGGAGGATTCGGTATCAGCTCCTTTCCCCTTCTTATCGCCAAAATTGATACACCAGTGTTCTCCCTGATTCGGGAGTTCTTCAACTGTACATTGACTAGCCTGGATTTTGAAGATATCACAAGTTCAGATATGTGAACATCCTTTGTCAAAGTTATCCTGTCAACGAACTCTGCCACATGGGGCATGATCGCATGCTTTGCAATAGCCCTTCCCCCGGCTGCCGAGCTTGAGACCACTGCCTCTGCTCCTGCCATGTACAGCTTCTTTATGCTCTCGCTTTTTTTACCAAGGGCAAATATCCTCAATTTTGGATTCAATCCCTTGGCTACAAGGATTGTAAATATATTTGTCTCGTCTGTATCGCATGCGGCAATGAGCATCTCGGCTGAGCTTGTTCCCGCGGCTTTAAGCACCCTCTTTTTCATGGAGTCACCGACTATGAACTTGAACACCTCGTCCTTGAAAACCTCGCCATTACGGTCTATTACACAGTAGTCCACCTTTGCCTTTCTCAGCTCCTCCACCACCTTCCTGCCCACTGTTCCGTAGCCGCAAACTATCACTTTGACCATTATTCTGAACCTCCGGATTTTTTGCCTTCTTTCTTCTTTTTCTTGGCCTTTGATTCCTCAGTTACCATGATCTCACCGATTTTGGAGAGCTGCTCTGGGGTACCTATAGTTACAAGTATTGAGCCCTCGGGTAAGATTTCGTTGGCGGAGGGATTTATGATCAGTGTCTTATTCTTCCAAAGTCCGATTACAGTTGCCCCAGTCTTCTTTCTGATGCCTGCCTCGTTTAGGGTCTTGTCCTTTAATGCAGAGTCATGGCTTATTGGATACTGCCAGATATGCATCTTCTCCAAAAGTGCGATCTTGCCCTTGATATCAACATCGAAGCGGGAGAGTGCCATATTTGCCAGCAATACTCCCGAGGAAGCCCTGGGTGATACAACCTTTGTGGCACCTGCACGTATGAGAACCTCCTCATGCTCCTCGTCGTCAACGCTGGCTATGATTCTGAGATCGGGTTTTATGCTTTTGGCTGTAAGGCATATTATGGGATTCTTGGAGTCGTTTTCCGCAGTCACGACACAAAAGGATGATTCGATATTTGCCCTCTTTAGAACATCTGCATCCCTGGCATCGCCTATTATAAAGGGGGTCTTGCTTCTAACGAGTTTGTCTCCAAGGCTCTTGTCCTGGTCAATTAGTATATAGGGGACGTTGTGCAGCTCTAGATCGTCTATTACCTCCTCGCCCATTTCAGTGTATCCACATACAATAACATGATCCTTTTCAGGCAGGGGGATGCGCTCCGGGGACGTTGCCTTTTTCACCTGCTCCTCAAGCCAGGGCCCTATGATGAAGAATGGAAAGCCTATGAAGAATATTGCGATTCCCGAGAAAACCACGATCACTGTGTAGACCCTGCCCACCTCACTTGCAAGAACCAGCTCGCTTGGAGCACCCATGGTTGTTATCGTTGCCACTGTCCAGAAAAATGCCTCGATAAACGACGCTGGTTTGTCCTCGACCGTCCCTCTTATTATCATATACCCTATGGGGCTCAAAACCAGAAGGGCAATTATGGCTACTATCAGTACAGCTACCCTTCTTTTTAAGATATTGTCCTGCATCCCAAAGCCCGTTACGACAACTGCTAGTGGGTATTAAAAATTTATGGCTTTTTCAAGTTACTCCTTTGCATTAAAAACATTTAAAACATGTTAAATCATAACCTGCACACGGTGTTGCGTCTGAGAGGAAAGATACTGTTTGTCAAGGATAAAACCTCACCATTAAAAACCCTGCTTTACAGAATGCTGTTCATATTCATTCTACTATGCATCATAGCCTTGGCTTTTTGGTTGGATAGGGAGGGATTGGAGGACACAAGAGACGGTGAGGTGGATGCCGTGGATGTCATATACTTTACAGCCATCACCATTACCACAACAGGGTACGGGGACATCCATCCCAACAGTACTTTTGCAATGCTATTTGATTCATTTGTAGCAACACCAATGAGGGCCATTATCTGGATCGTTTTTATAGGCACTGCCTATCAATTGGTATTACAGCAGTTTATGGAGGAAAGGCGCATGAAGAAGCTTCAGAAGGAGTTGGAGAACCACGTGATCATCGCAGGCTATGGAAACACGGGAAAGGCCACGGCAAAGGAGCTTGTGGCAAAGAACTATCAAAAGGAGCAGATAATAGTAATAGATAACAATCAGGAGGCAATTAGCGAAGCTGCCGAGGATGGATTTATGGGCTTTTTAGGCGACGCTTCCAAGGAGGCCATGCTCACAAAGGCCGCGGTAACAAAGGCAAGACACATCATAATTACCTTCCCAAGAGATGATGCCAATGTCCTGATAAGCCTCACAGCACGGGACATGAACAAGAACATCAAGATAATTGCTAGGGCAAATCAAGAGGAGAATTTCAAACTCCTTACGAGAAGCGGCGCCGATATCATAATCTCGCCCTCAATTGCAGGAGGACATCTCATGGCCGCGGCAACCCAAAACGAGCATCTAGCGCTTTTATTTCAGGACATGCTCACAGCACAGCGCGGTGTAAGATCCAGCCAAAGAGTGGTAACAGAAGGGGAAATCGGGAAGGGACCAAAAGAACTGAAGGGCATAGTGGTCATGGGAGTTTATAGGGATAAAAAGCTCCTTGATGCAAAGGACATGGATGCAATTAAACTGAAACCCAAAGATATATTAATATATCTTGAGAAGAAAGCCTAAAGTGTTCTTTTAGATACATATGGTGAATAAATGAAGGTGGGAGTAATTGCCCTTCAGGGGGCGGTATCAGAGCATATAGAGGCCGTAAAAAGAGCCTTTTTAGAGATGGATGTTAAAGGAGAAGCAATTCAGGTGAAGGGTAAGAGGGAATTGAAGGAAGTGCAAGGCCTGATCATTCCCGGGGGAGAGAGCACTACCATATCCAGGCTCATTGAAAAATCAGGATTATCTCAGATGATCAAAGACAAGGCCTTTGCGAAAATGCCCATTATGGGTACATGTGCAGGTTGTATACTTCTGGCAAAGGAGGGGGATTTGGAGGTAAATAAAACAGATACAAACCTCCTTGGCTTAATGGATATGAAGGTCGCACGAAACGCTTTTGGAAGACAACGTGAATCCTTTGAGACGAAACTCGAAATCAAGGGTTTTGATTCACCCTATAAGGCTGTGTTCATCCGCGCACCTGCAATAGAGAAGATTTGGTCTGAATGCGAGACCCTGGCCACCTTTGAGGATAAGATTGTTTTGGCAAGGCAAGATAACCTTATTGCTGCTGCTTTTCACCCTGAGCTAACCAATGATACGAGAGTCCATAAATTGTTATTGAATATGATTATGAATGTTGATTTTTAGCCTTGATTTTTGGTTCAAAACGGATTTATAATTATTCTACAATAATTAAGGTAGGTGATACCTTGAAACATGACAAAGACAATTCTGATATAACTCCAGTATTTGCCGAAGGCACCCTAAGACCGAAAATCGTGGCACCCCCGCCTTCCTACAGACCGCAAGAACATTCGGCGTCATTCATTTTGGTTAAACTACTTCCCGGCACCATGGAAAAAAGCATGGCCGAGCTCAAGGAAATCCAGGGTATCAACGGTTTCCACAAGGTTTACGGAGAATATGATCTGGTGCTGATAGTCAGGGAGAGAAACAAGCTAAACAAACAGGCATTGATGAGGAGGATCTGGGAAATCCATGGTGTAGTGGATGTGCAGACCCTAGTTGCAGCCTCATAGGATCCATTTATAAGACATATCTTTTATAATCGGATTAAAAAAAACCGACAAGTCTTTTATACCTTAAGGCCTATTTGTGCAAGGTGACATTCCATGAACGGTAAATCCTCAAATTTTGTTTTGGTAAAGATAGCTGTGGGCGAAGAGGACGAAGCATACAGCAAACTAAAGGATATCGAGGGAATACAGAGCATACATTTTGTTTACGGGGAGTACGATATGGTGATAGTAATAGAGGAGAGGGACACCACAAAACTCAGAGATATCATCATGAAGAACATAAGAGGGGTAAAGGGTGTGATAGGTACAACCACATTGGTGGCTGCAGATTGAATTTCGAGGTAATAACGTTCAAATTCGGGTAATATGAACAAAACATGAACAATTCTTTAAAAAGGCTGCAGTTTTCCAAAACCGTTTTATATGCCAAAAAACCATATATTTTCCGTAAATACAAGGAAAATCAACAAATTAGGGAGGGAGGACTCCATGAAAGTAATGGAAAAGTCCACACAAAACCATGTAGTAATATATTTATCGATAATTCTGATATTATCCACCCTGGTTTCGGCCACAAGCGGAGTCGCAAATGATGATGACTGGTTGATGTACAGGTACGATGATAAACGCACGGGAAACTCACCCCTTACCAGCAATATCGTGGAGCCAGCCGTGAAATGGTCCTTTTTAACAGGCGCTGCCGTTAAATCACCACCCACTGTTGGGGACATCAACAACGACGGTGAGTATGAGGTTGTCTTTGGCTCGAACGATGATCATCTCTATGCCCTTGACAGATTTGGAAGCGAACTCTGGAACTTCTCAGCACTTGGGGATATCGTTAACTCGCCCAGTATAGGGGACGTTGATGGAGACGGAAAAAACGAGATCGTGTTCGGGGGTTATTTCGACAACACTGGGGATCCAAATCTGTATGTGCTCAATGGTGAGGACGGTAGCAAAATATGGCGGTTTGAGAGCAATGTATCAGGAGGGATTTTCAGGGGCTTTCAGTCTTCACCCCTCCTTTTGGACATAAATGATGATGGGATTAACGATGTTCTTTTAGGTAGCCAGGATGAGTATTTTTATGCCCTCAACGGCCCTGACGGGAGTATTTTATGGCGCTCTTTTGAATTCGAGCATTTTGTTAGGGCATCCTCACCCATAGGCGATCTTGACAAGGATGGAGAGCTTGAATTGATTGTCATAGACAATCATGCAATTATAAGATCATATAATGCTAAAACAGGAGCCCTTGAATGGGAGCAGGATGTGGGATATGGGGTGGAAGCCACACCTGTTTTAGCAGATGTTAACGGCGATACCTTTGACGAGATCATAGTCTTTACCATCGGTGGGAATGGCTCTTCGGGGGATGCAGTGGTGCTTTACCACAACGGCTCAGAGCTTTGGCGAAGCAGCGCTCACACCTATTTCTATACCTCGCCAACATTATTGGACATTGATTCTGACGGCCTTGAGGATATTATAGGTGGGGACTCAAATGACCACACCATTGTGGCCTACAAGGGTACAAATGGAGCCATACTCTGGGAAACAGTCTTACCAAATTCCACATGGTCACAGGCGCCTTTGGTCACGGCAGATATAGACGGGGATGGTGTAATCGAGGTCATATGCGGTGCATATCCAAATCTGTACTGTCTGAGCACCCTGGATGGAGCCATAGAATGGACCTTTGAGACCACGGGTCATATATGGGGCCAGCCGTGCATAGCAGATATAGAGCAGGACGGCCTCGCAGAGGTGATATTTGGTTGCCATGATAATTATCTTTATGTTTTAGAGAATAGGTACAAACCCCCAATTGCCCATGCTGGTGAAAATCAGATTGTATATGAAGGGGATGAGGTAAAGTTCGATGGAACAGGAAGTTACGATCCTGATGGCCCCATAGGAGCCTATGAATGGGATTTTGATGCAGAAATTGATTCCAATGGAGATGGAGACCCACAAGATGATATTGACGCAACAGGGCCCAGATCCACCCATATATATGGTGATGACGGGATTTTCATAGTGACCTTGACTGTAACAGACGAACAGGGATTATCTGATACAGACACATGCAATATAACGGTCCTAAATGTCGATCCAACAGTGGAAATCGAGTCGGTAACAATGGATGTAAAAATCGGATTGAGAGTGGCGGGCTCAAAATGGAGCAATGTGGGCCTGACACTTTATGCGGACGAAAATCATGCAGGCTATCTCGAAGTGGAAAGATGGCCAGGCAGCCCAGATGACAATCCTACCTATGAGGATCCCCTACTTCCCACAACCCTTGATCTGTCAAAGAGCTATTCCGCCATCGTGACCTACGATCCTTATCCAGATGTTGGCGACGAGATCGAAGGTGACCAGCCAAACAACGGTAAAGACAAGCAAAACAACGCAGGAAACCCAGTTTGGATCATACTAAGGTTTGAGGACGGCTCCGAGGAGAGGATACATCATACCTTCAACACGCAGCAGTCCAAGAAAAGGGACAGCGACCATCCAAATCATGTGGAGCCCTGGGAGGTGGATTTGAACGCATATTTTGTAGGGCATTCCTTTGAAGTGACCTCCCATATCACAGATCCTGGAAGCGACGACGAGGCACTTACCTACACCTATGGTTCCCAGGCTGCCTCTGTGGAATACCTAAATAATCCACCAACTCCTGATCCATATCCTTCCCCAGATGTAAATCCAAGGGACATTTATGATACAACGATCCTAACATATGAGGGACCTGGGTCATTAACCCTATCTGTTGAAGATGATGACAGTGGTATCAATATAGTGATAGTTTATATTGCATGATAGTGCAAAATCCCGTATTTTTGGTGATATGGGGCCCAAAACCAAGGTTTTCCACTGGCAAAAAAGGGGTCATGATAAACTCCTTTTGATCCTAAAACCATAAAGATATATATGAGAGGTGCAATATTACCTAACCCTATCATTAAAATTCAAAGAGCCAGACAGTGTAAGTATATGGTTAACCATATCTAACCATATATAAATAGGAATCATCTGGGGGGAATATGATGGCAAAGACCAAAAAGTCCGTGGGGCAGGGTAAAAAAAAGGTATCGAAGAAGGAAAAGGATACGAAAATGAAGGAGCCAGAGACAAAGGAGTTTCTTGAATCTGTATTCAATGCAATAACTGATGGGATCACTGTTATTGACAAAAACTATAATATCATATATATAAATCAAAGCCTTGCACACTTCTATGGGTACAAGGGGCCAAAAGAAATAATAGGAAAAAAATGTCACAAGGCTTTTCGCGACAAGAAAACCAGATGCAAGGATTGTCCCACAAAAGACGTATTCGAGACTGGAAAACCCGAGCATACGATTTTTTCAACAGAGGATCATCATAAAAACGAGCTCTATTGGGAAATCTATTTTTACCCCATATACGACGACAAAGGGGAAGTTAAAAGTGTGGTTGAGTACTCAAGAAACATCACAAGAGAGAAAAAGCTTGAGGAAGAGATAAAAGGATATGAAAGAAGACTAGGGGAGTTGCTATCTGTAAGCAGGGATGTGATAGTTGAGTACGACACCAAAATGAATCCATCCTTTATAGGTGGTAATATAAAGGATTTTACAGGCTATACAAAGGAGGAGATTTTAACAGCTGACAGTTTTTATGACTTTCTAACACCTAAGTCCAAAAAGGTCTCTGCAAAAATATTCAAGGATAGGATGGCTGGAAAAAAGGTACCAAAATTGTACGAAATAGAGCTTATTCATAAAAACGGCAAAATAATTCCTGTGGAGGTGCAGGTATCATTAAAAAAGGAAGAAGGAAAAGTTCAAAGCATTGTGGCAACTGCAAGGGATATAACAGAGCGAAAAGAGGCTGAAAAAGCCCTTTTGGAAAGGGAGGAACTTTACCGCACACTTGTGGAAACCTCCCCCGACGGAATAGTTCTCACAGATTTGGATACAAACATAATTATGACCAACCCCAAGGGTGCCAAGGATATGGGTTATGATAGTCCTGAGGAACTTATTGGTATGAGTGCCTTTGATTTGATGGCTCAGGAGGATCAACCCCGGATAATGGAAAATGTTGGTGAGATGATTGAAAAAGGGAAGGTCAATAATGTGGAGTTCAATTTTGTGAAAAAGGATGGAAGTTTAATACCAGTTGAGTTCAATGCATCCTTGGTCTATGACGAAAAGGGAGAACCAAAGGCATTTTTAGGCATTTCAAGGAACCTTTCTGAACGTAGGATAGCCGAGGAGAAGCTCAAAGAAAGTGAGGAAAAATTCAGCAATCTCTTTCATCAATCCAACGATGCCATCATTTTACATGATGTAAAAGGCAACATTGTCGATGCCAACCAGAGGGTTTTAGATATTTTTGGATATTCGAGAAAGGAGATTTTAAAACTCAAAATACCAAAACTACATCCACCCAGTGAGTTAAAAAAATCAGAGAAGGCCTTCAAAACAATATCAAAGAAAGGATTTGTGAACTTTGAAATCAATTTTAAGAAGAAAAATGGTGATATCTTTCCTGCCGAGGTTTCGTCAAGCCTTTTTGAGATAGGCGAAAAGAAAGTTATCCAGGGTATTGTTCGCGATATTACTGAGAGAAAGAAAGTGGAGGAGGCATTAAAAGAGAGCGAGGAAATGTACAGGTCACTGATCAAAACATCACCAGATCCCATAACAGTTACAGACTTGGAAGGACAGATTACCTTTGTATCAGACGAAACACTTGAACTCTCTGGTTTTAAAAAAGCCAAGGAAGTGATTGGTAAAAATGCCTTTGATTTCATTGCAGAAGAGGACAAAAACAGAGCACTTAAAAATCTACGAAAAACCATAAAACAAGGAGTTTTAAAAAATGCCGAATACACAATGCTAAGAAAGGATGGAACCACCTATACAGGTGAGCTGAGTGCAGCTGTAATCAAGGATGCCTTTGGAAAACCAAAGGGTTTCATTGCAACAACAAGGGACATTACAGACCGCAAGAAGGCCACAGAAGATCTAAGGTATAGATTGGCCTTCGAGGAGCTTATCACAACTTTCTCCACTCATTTCATATACTTAAAAACCGAGGAAATCGACGACGGAATTAACATGGCCTTAAAAGAAATTGGAAGTTTTGCAGATGTGGATCGCAGTTTTGTTTTTCTATTGCATGATGAGGGCAAGAAATTCAGCAATACCCACGAGTGGTGTGCTGATGGTATAAAATCCCTTAAGGATCAGCTGCAGAACCTGGATGTGGAATCCTTCTCATGGGGAATAGATAGGTTAAAAAAACTGTTTCCCATGGACGTCCCAAATGTCGAGGAGCTTCCAAAAGATGCCAGTTACTATAAAAAATTTCTTAAGAAGACAAAAATCAAATCACTTTTAGCTGTTCCCATCGTGATTGAGAGTTCCTTGTACGGATTTGTTGGCTTCGATTCCATTCGAAAAAAAAGAAGCTGGCCTGACGATATCATATCGATTTTGCACATGGTCTCAGAAATATTTACAAATGCATTTGAACGAATTCGGTCCGAGGAGGCACTGCGAGAAAGTGAACAAAAATACAGGATGTTGCTCGACCAATCAGGTGATATTATCACCTACTTTAGTCCAGAAGGTTTTATCCTTGCCATGAATCACAATGCAGCAGAGGGGCTTGGAGGTGTACCCGACGACTTTTTAGGAAAGCACATAAGTGATATGTTCCAACGGGATCTTGCAGATACCAGCCTGAAGAGGATTCGTCGGGTAGCTGAGTCCCTGGGAAGTGAAGAACATGAAGATATTGTGGAGCTTCCCACTGGAATAGGATGGTATAGGTCGCATTACCATCCCATGAGAGATGCCAGTGGCAATGTCATAGGAGTTCAAATCATATCCCATGACATCACACAGAGAAAGAAGGCCGAGGAGGAGGTAAGAGAGCTAAAGGAGTTCAACGAATCCATTGTGCAGTCCATGGCAGAGGGCATCATGATCCTGGATGAAGAAGGTACAGTTAGCTTCATAAATCCCAAGGTGGAAAAGGTGCTTGGGTACAAAAGCGCGAAACTCATAGGTAATCACTGGGAGGACATACTGGCTACTGATTTTCACAGACGTATGAGGGACTGTTTTGCAGAAAACCTCAGGGGAGAGCAGGACAGGTTCGAGGCCGTTTTACTCAAGAAAAACAGAACAGAGCTTCCGGTTCTGATCTCTGCTTCGCCCCAGATGAAGGACGGGGTCTTTAGGGGTGTTCTGGCTGTGATAACAGATATCTCGGAAAGAAAGAGAGAGGAGATCGCAAGGGAAGAGTTGATGAAATACAAGATCAAAAAAGGCTCGACCTATCTGATAAAGGAAAAGGAGCTTGAAAGGGGAAAAGATGTGGTTTTCGAGCTTTACAAGAATCACTTCAAGGGGCTCATAATCACAAGGGAGCACCCCGAGAAGATAAAAAGGGAAATCGATTTGAATATTCCCATCTTCTGGATGACAAAGAATCCCAAGGACAAGGCCTCCGTCAAACCAGAGTTTCCTCTTTTAGAGAAGATAATCGATGATAACATAGACAGAACCACCTTCGTGCTTCTTGATCGCTTCGATTATCTGGTTACCCAAAACAGCTTCAAAGAGGCTTTGAATTTTGTCCAGCATCTGAACGAGATATTCTATGATCGTAAGGCCACCTTGATCATCTCCCTTGATCCGGGTACATTGAATCCCCAAGAATTGAGCCTCCTCGAAAAAGAATCCTCTGTTTTAGAGAAGAAACTCGAGGAAAGATTATCAGCAGATCTTCTCGATCTTCTGGAGTTCGTGAACAAGCGAAATATGGTGGGTGAAAGCCCATCTTACAAGCATGTGGGTGACGGGTTTAGAATCTCAAGGACAACGGCAAGAAAAAGAATAAGGGAACTTGTGGACAAAGGCCTGATAATGGAGAGGAAAAGCGGTAGATTCAAATACCTAGTTTTGACAGAAAAAGGCAAAGAAATCCTATGATTTTGTGGGCATTCTGCTCCTATCTTCCCCTATCTTTGCATATTATTTACAACAAGTTTTAATGTATGGTTACCCTTTCATATTAACAAAGACAAAGTTTCGGGTAGAAGGTAAGGAACATGAAAGATGGTAAAATGATAATCAGATGGAACGGCCTACTCCCAATCGTAGAGGACATCCCAGAGGACACCATAATCTGGGATAAACTATCCCGATTCATGGGCAGGGTAAGGACCATGGGAGTCTACTCAAAACAACAGCCAACTGGTATAGAGGCGTTATGAGGTGAGACTACGACGAAAAACAATTCAGAACCACTTAAGGGCTGTAACTGTATGAACTGTCGACTAGGAAGA
Source organism: Thermoplasmata archaeon (assembly GCA_020348445.1). Classification (GTDB taxonomy): domain Archaea; phylum Thermoplasmatota; class Thermoplasmata. Next base: position 423,428 of record CP070751.1, on the reverse strand, counting down.
ATCGAGGATCAACTTGAGAGCATTCAGGACCTTATCCAAACCCGAATCTTTCCCACTGCAAATCCCGTGGGTACCAATAGAAAAAAGAAATAGAAAATATGAAATCATAATAAATTACGCTAACTGGCCCCCAATTTCCCGACCCTTCCTCGCACAAACGCGGCTATCTGACCCGAAAATTTTTCCTCCTGAGGGGAGTTGGGGGTCAAGTTTTTCCGTTTTTTTTCTATAATTTTCGAAGAGCCACATTGCACTTCCTATAAACCTTTATACAATTAAGTACATTAAGTTAATTGAAGGGCGAAACCTAGGAAGTTGCTCTTTATAAATTCGTGACGGTGGATATAATGAACAAAGAAAATATTAATTTGAATAATATCAAGAATGTGGCATTACCAATTGCCCTAGCCTTGATGGTCCTTTCTCCATTATATCCAGGGATGTTCCTTTTCAGCCAACAGATTGCATCCTATGATTTCACGTTTGAAAATCCATCTTTACAACCCGATCCCGATCAAGACATTCCGATAGTTGAGCATGCCAATCCTGCCGAGTTTAAACCTTCTGCAAGATCAACCAGAGCAGGGGAAGAGCTCGATTTGGATTTGAAATGGTTTGACGGATTTGGATCCATAATCGGTTATATGAACTCAATAAAATCCGCGGATGTGGATAACGACGGAGAGCAGGAAATCGTATTCAGCAACTACGAGGGTCTTGTTTACGTCACCGGCAAATCAGACACAGGTTACATTGAAGAATGGAAGGTCGATATTGGTACCTTTGCCTACGGCCTTTCCCTTGATGATGTTGATTTAGATGGAACAATGGAAATCATCGTGGGAGATCAGGAGGGATTCATGAATATTTACGGTCACAATGGAACAACTTACGTTCTGGAATGGACCAGCCCTGATCTTGGTAATGATTTGTACGGCCTCACAACCGACGATGTTGATGAGGACGGGGCAATAGAGATAATAGCAGGAGCCAGTTATACAGAAATCCTGGATGATAATATCTTCATTTACTCCTGGGATGGCTCTTCATATATTGAAGAATGGACTTTTGCTTTACCCACCACACTGGGATACCTAGGATTGTTCAATGTAGAGGTGGGAGATGTGGATGATGACGGGGCTAAAGAGATCGTGTTTGCATCGTACGAGAACGAGATCCTCCAAAATGATCCCCCTGTAAATCCCATTCCCCCCAATCCCAGACCCAGCGGCCAGTTCGGAGGTAGGTTCTATGTCTTTGGCTACACCCATGGTTCCGGTTCCCTGGAATGGCAGAGTGATGATTTTGGGGAGTGGATAATTGGAATGGATATAGGTAATACCGATTTGGATGCTGATCTGGAGATAGTAATCGGCCTCTACTTTGGAGAGATTCATGTCTATAGTTACTTCAGTTTTGCGTACATATCCCAATGGGTAAGCGATGGTGAGGCGACATACGCACTTACAGTGGCGAGAATCGACGACGCCGAATTCGATTCTATCATAATTGGCAGCTGGAATAATATCTCTGTTTTTCATTACTTCCCAGGTCAGTACCAGGAAGTTTTCAAGAGCCTTGGCCTGGACTCATTCGTATACGGTATGGGAAGCGGAGATATTGATTTGGATGGAGCTACAGAAGAGGTTCTCTGCGGCACAAATTACAAGTTCTATGTGCATTCATATGACGGTGATACTTACTTTATCATGTCCCAGAGCGTTAATGTAGGGGCCGTAGAAAGTATCAGTTCCGCGGATTTGGATGAAGATGGTGTGAACGAGATTTATATGGGAATGGGAAACGGAAGTGTCCTTGTCACCAATCTTATTGGCGATACCTTGGTAATTGAGAATTCAATCAAGGTTTCGACCAAGACCATCACCCATCTCGCTGTTGCAGATGTAGACGATGATGGTGAAGAGGAGATAATTGTTGTGGAAGGAAATACAAGTATGTTCTGGACAAGTAACTTCATCTTCAGAGGGGGAAACTATGCTTGTGATCTCTATATCGTGGGGTACTCTGATCCAGATTATGTTTTAGAGAGCCAACTCCGTGTGGAAACAGGCAGTACCTTTTGTATTGAAGTGGGTGATATAGACGAGGATGATATCCCAGAGATCGTACTGGCGGGAACAGGTTTTGACGAGCCAAACAATGACCCTTTTGTTGGGCAAATGCGGGTGATTCAGTTCAATGATCCGGGATATTCTGTGGTCTGGGAAAGCGGTTTCTTTTACAATTGGATCATGGGTGTGGCAGTTGGAGATGTGGATGATGACGGGCATAAAGAGATAATTTGCGAGGATTACGATTCAGATATTGGGACAAATCTTCTGAGGTTGTTCGAATACAACGGAGCCACATTCATTGAAACTGACACGATCCCAATCGATTCAGAGAATTATGCATTGGATGTAAGGGATGTGGATAACGACGGCAAGCTGGAGATGATCACAAAAGGGGCATTCACAGGCCTCTTGGAGGTAATCGGCAACAACAGTGGCGACGAAACCACTGTTTACACACGGGAATGGAGCACAGGGGATTATATAACCTTCATAGACGAGTGCTTTGCGAGCGCGAACATTCCAGTGGGAGGAGACGAGCTTTTGATATTTGGCGAATTGGGAATTTTCGTTTATGAACATACTACTGGGGATTATCAAGAAATCTGGCAGAGGGCCGAGGTTACTGCAACTATAAAGTTACTTCATGTTGCAGATGTGGATGTGCTAATAGGCAATGAGATCTTAGGCTCCTTTGGAGGTTACAATTTCATATATGGGACAATTGGTATCCCACCAATTGCGGTTCTTGAAGTCTCGGATGACACGGTCAAAATCGGGGATGTCCTGGAATTCGATGGCTCTTTGTCCACTGGAGAGGGGGCATTACAGTACTTCTTCGATTTCGGCGATGGAACCAATTCTGATTGGGTATCGACCCCCATTGTATATCATGCGTATTCTTCCCCTGGTATTTTCAACGCATCCCTGAAAGTCAGGGATGAGACCATGCTCGAAAGCCTGGAATCAAAGGCCACCATCACGGTGCTTCCGGGCAATCAGAAACCCATTGCCATAATAGATTCCATATCTCCAAATCCCGCAACCTACGGCAGCCCTGTTCACTTTGTAGGCCACGGAACAGACGATGGGAACATCGCAGGCTACGACTGGAGATCAGATAGGGATGGATGGCTTTCCAATCAGCCCGATTTTAACTTATCGGCACTTTCCTGGGGAGAACATATTATATCCTTCTGCGTAAGGGACGATGAAGGTGTGTGGTCTGACTACAACTTTACTTATCTTCGTATCAATCAAATTCCTGAGGCTGATATCAATTATATAACACCTAAAACAGCTAACCTGGGAGATACCATAACATTCTCAGGAGAGGGATCCGATGACAGGGACATCACAGCATACAACTGGCGATCGAGCATCAATGGATTTATAAGCAGCTCAGCATCGTTCAGCACATCCAGTCTATCAGCTGGATCGCATATAATCTATTTCAAGGTCAGGGATGATGATGGCGTTTGGTCAGAGGAAGAATCTGACACACTTGATATCAATCAGATCCCCCAGGCCCACATCGAGTCCATATCACCGAATCCTGCCTTGGCAGGAGAGTTCGTCACATTTACCGGATACGGAACAGATGACGGGGATATCCTGGGTTATAGATGGGAATCTGATAAAGATGGTGAACTAAGCTCCAGAAGTTACTTTTCCACAGCATCCCTTTCTATAGGGGAGCATACAATCACCTTCTATGTAAGGGACGATAAAGGTGAATGGTCAGAGGGTGTTGAGGATGAATTGACGGTAAACGAGCCACAAAATGTGATACCAAAAGCCTTTATAGACGAGGTCTCCCCAACAAAAGCTAAGAAGGGAGAGATCGTGACATTTATTGGTCATGGTGAAGATGATGACGGCCGGATAGTGGAATATTTATGGGAATCTGATATGGATGGACAACTCAACCAGGAAAGGTCTTTTAGCACCTCTGATCTTGATGTGGGAACCCATGTCATCACCTTCAAGGTCATGGACGATAGTGGAGCCTGGTCAGAGCCTGTTGAAACCATTGTGGTTATTGAGAAGGCGAAGGATGATGGGGATGGTGACACCGGACCTATACCCTTGGATACATCTTCGGTTGAGGAAAATCCGTGGCTTTGGTTTTTGATACTGATTGTGATAATTGTATTGATTGTTATTATCGCGGCTGTGGTTTTGGCCTCAAGAAATAAAAAGGAAAAAGAAAAAGGGCCTTATCATGTGCAGGCTTACTACGATGATCCAAGAATGAAGCAATATTAGACAAATTCACGTATAATATTTTTTAAATATGGTTATCTATGGTAATTACCAGGAATAATATATATATATGAAAAAATGTACATTATTAAATTGGGTAAACAGACCCTATTTAAAGGAATGCCCTAGGCGAGGGGGTAAGCAATATGAAAAAAATAACATCTATAGGCTTTACTGCCTTGATGATTTTTAGTGTGCTAGCTATATTGGATATGGTACCAATTGAGAATGTGAAGGGCACAGGTGATCCAGTTTGGGTTGTTGACCATTGGGAAACTTCCGGGGATTGGATTGTCGATGGTTCTACGACACCACTTTGGACCAACACCATGATAATAGTAAATGGGAATCTAGTTATTAAGGATACCTGGACATTAACACTTCAAAATGTGACCTTGATTATGAACTGCCCCTTTGATGGTGCATATAACATCACTGTTGAAGGTGGTGTGAGTATATTAGGCGGGGGTATATTGATAATCGAGGACGTCGATGGCGATCCTTCTGTTATTACAAATAATGGGACTGGAAATTTCGGGATTAAAGTAATGCCAGCAACTTCACTAACGTATGATAACGGCTACTTGGAGATGAGAAACAGCACATTGATGAACTGTGGTTGGGCCTATAATGAATCACTTCCCGAGGAGGGAGGATTGTGGATCGGAGGAGATGCATTAATTCTAAGTAATGAAATCACCCAATGTGAAGGTGGGATAATAATATATGATCCCACTCTCAATAGCTCCATAACCATCGAGAATAATACTATTCACGACTGTCCCAACGCAACTGGGATCTTGGTGGATAATACCTTTAGAACTTCATTACAGACGCTTAATATAGGACCAGATAATACCATCTACAATTGCTCTTGGGGAATAGAAATCAATTCTTCATCATATATTAATGTGCATAACAACACCCTTGTAAACAATGGTATAGAGGATATAAGTGGTGGATTGGGCGTTTGGGAATCCTCCTATATTACAATTCAGGATAATAATATCACAGCCAATGCTGAGTACAGTCTATATATCGAAAATGGGGTTGATATCAAAGTTCTACGTAACGAGCTCAACGGCTCTACAGATTTTACATATTTCCGTAGTATAAATGGCTTTGAGATGAGAAATAATTACATATGTCAGGGCGGGGGGAACATTACTCAAACTTATTTTATTGCCATAGGTTGTATCGATTTTATTTTTAATAATAATTTTGTCAATGATAATGTGGGTATAGGTGCCATCTTTACTGCGGGTGAAGTCGATGTGATAAACAACCATTTTGAAAATAATGGTGCTATCGGTTGTGGCGTGCAAATGGCCCCTTATGGTGGATTAATTTTCAACAACACCTTTAAAAATAATGACGATATGGGATTGTATGTTGTTGGAAATGATTTCAATATAACAAGAAACAGGTTTGAGAACAATGGAGATGGTTATCCCTATAATGGGGATCCATCCTTCCAGGACTGCGGTTTGGGTATCATGAATAGCTATGAAATATATGCTGCTGAAAACTGGTTTATCGAAAACGTTCGGACATTGGCAGATGGTGTAGTGGCAGGAATATATCTCTCGGGCAGCTCAAGAGTATGTAATGTATCCCTAGAAAATAACCAGATGGATAAAAATAACTGGAATCTCTATTGTCGCGGTTCTGTAGATGTAATCGATTGCAACAGCACATATAATTTATCATCTATATCAGATCCAGTGCCGTTTCAAGTCTACCTGGTAGAGGAAGATACGTTTCCTACTCGCCCTGAAAATTATGTTACATTCGTCAACGTTACTTGGGATGATAATACCTCGATTCATATTGAGACCTTCACAGATTCACGATTTGAGGCTCAGTTTTACAGTCATATCAAAGTCCAGGAATTTGACACCACTCCTGTGGCTGGTGCCGAGGTTTATGTCACCGATTATTTTGGCGCACGGCAGCCCACGGGACAGCCTTTTATAACCGATTCCGACGGCAGGGTAAAATTCCTTAATTTAACTGAATTCATCCAGACCGCCTCTGGGAGGACATTCTATACCCCCCATATAGTGGAAGCATCTGAAGCCGGGAGATATGGAACTAAGATGGCCAACATGTGGATATCTCAATTTATAGTGTTGACCCTCAATGAGAAACCAATAGTCGAGGCCCTTCGAACCGAAGTTGGTCCAACTGGAAATGTATACAGGGGAAAGACGATAATTATCGAGGCAGAGGGTGAGGATGCCAAAGATACCGACGATGCAAAGTTGACTCCCCATTTCTCTTATAAATTGAATTTGAGTGGTTGGATAAATGAAACGACCCCTGGTAATTATTTTGGAACTAAATATTACGAGGAGACTGAGCCAGGAGAAAATGGAACCTGGAAAATTGAGTTCTCACCGCCCAATGGTGCTGATTTGGGAATATACGACTTCCGTGTGAGGTTCAATGATACATATCCTGCTTTCAGCAACTGGTTTGAAGTCCTTGATATGGTGGATGTTCTGAACAATCCCCCTGTAACCATCTGGGTTGGTGAGGGTCAGGCATCACTATACAGAGGTGAATCTGCATACATATACGCTGACGGAAACGATGTAGAGGACAACGGTGAGGATGGCACATGGGAGGCACAGTGTGAATACAGGCTCAACGACAGCAGCCAATGGTCTGGCAATTATATCACAGAGAGTGTTTGGGATTCCACGAACAGCCATTGGAGATTCAAATTCGAGCCTCCGGCTGCAAGGCCCGATCCCCATCACGGCCTTGTGGATTTCAGGGTAAGATTCAGGGATCCAGACTTGGACTGGGGCGATTGGTACCAGCAGGATAACCTGGTTGATCTACTCAACAATCACCCCAATGTCATTGACCTAAAAACCGGCGAAGTCGAGGTAATCAGGGGTGATTCGATTTGGCTCTTTGCCAATGGCACCGATTTGGAAGAGAGCATTTTAAATAAAAGTGGCGTGGAGTTCTATTACAACACCTCCAGTGGAGGCACCGTCTGGGAGCAAACATATATCGGGACAGTAGAAGAATCCAACGGCATCTTTTACGCCAGCTTCAATCCTGATGAGAATGCACCTTTGGGCTGGTACAAGTTCAAGGTGAGAATCACGGACAGTGATGGCGGGTACGACGAACACATTGAAACCGCGTTGGTTGAGGTTCAGAACAACGCGCCGCAACTGGAAGATATCGGCGTCTCGGCATCAACTGTGAAAAAAGGAGTGGAGTTCATATACATCTATTTGAACGCAAGTGACTACGAGACTTCTGAAAACCAACTGACAGTTACTGTGCAATGGCAGTACAACGAAAGCACCCCGCAGGGATGGTCAGTCGGTTACGTAACTACTAAGGAATATATCGGGACTCCCCCGAGCGGAAGATGGCGTATCAAATTCGAACCTGGGATCGACATGCAACTGGGGCGCTACGATTTCAGGGCAAAGGTGGAGGATGCAGATGGTGAAGAGAGTGTCGGTCCCTCGTGGATTGCCATAGCCCGGGCCGTTGAGGTACAGGTGCCAGAGCCTGAGATTCAAAGCATACTCTTTGATTCACAGCAGATATACAGAACCCAGTCTCTATATATAGTACTCAATACAATAGATCAACTGGAATACGAGCCCAATATGACGGTGGAAGGCGAGTTTTTAAAACCAGGTCAGACTGCTTGGACCAAGTTTAAAGATTCTAATCTTATAAGCATTTATTACGCGGATACAAACTCCAATCTATACGATGATACAGGTTATTGGATAATTGAATTTACACCCACAGAAACTGAAAAAGATGGTGAATACGCCTTCCGTGTTAAGGTAAAAAACAGCGCAGGTGGTTACAGCGATGGTGGAGCCTGGACAACGGCCTGGCCAGGTAACGACAATAAAGTGGATGTCCTGAACAATCCTCCATCAGCCATTGCCCTGGAATTGGAAGATGAGAACATTGACACAGTTAAGAGAGGAGGAACCATACTGTTAATAGCGAACGGATATGATGTGGAAACCCATGAGCGTGATCTGGAAACAATCCTCGAGTGGAACGATGGTACAGGTTGGGATACCGATGATTCTTACTTTGATATCTACTACTCAGGAGGTAAATGGAAAATCGAATTTACGCCACCCAAATTGAAAACGTTTACTGTGGGCAATTACTCCTTTAGGATAAAGTTCGAAGATGATGAAGAGGATGAAAGTGATTGGACAACAGCTAACAATTTACTAAAAGTTCTAAATGTAAAACCAGAGGTAACGGACCTTGATGTTTCTGAGGAGGAGGGGTATCGCGGGGAGGAGATAACAATCACGGCCAATGGCCAGGATGTGGATTTTGCCCCCAGTACAGAATCCCACTTTACAGTGGAGTTTCAATACAGAGGACAAACAGGAGATTGGCTAAGCAATAGCAGCATTCTTAAAGGTCTAAAATATATAAACGAGGAATGGCAAATCACTTTCGCTCCAATTACGGAAATGGGTATTGGTGATTACGATTTCCAGGTGCGGTTTTCTGATGGTGTTGATTGGAGCGATTGGAAGGTAAAAAATAATGTTTTTGAATTGAAGAATAAGGATCCCGAGGTGACTATTCTAACACAAGGTGGCACGCAGGATTCCTTTAGTATAACTTTCCTAGCGGATGGTACCGACTACGAGACTCCTCCCAATGATTTGGTGTGGTTATGGGACTTCGGCGACGGTGACACCTCTTCTGAACCATCTCCGACGCACACCTATGACGATCCCGGCTCATACACTGTAACTGTGACGGTCACAGACGACGAGGGTGACACGGCAACTGATGTAATCACAATCACGATTTTAGAGGACACTGATGGAGACGGCGAATTCGATGAATTCGATACTGATGACGATAATGATGGCGTTTTAGATACCGAGGATGATTTTCCCAAAGATCCAAATGAGACCAAGGATTCGGATGATGATGGTATAGGCGACAATGCAGATACAGATGACGACAATGATGGCGTTTTAGATACCGAGGATGATTTCCCATTTGATCCAGAGGAAAGCAAAGATACAGATGGTGACAGCATAGGAGACAATAAAGATACAGATGATGATGGTGATGGAATCCCGGATGTGATAGACCTGGATCCTCTAGACCCGGATGTTACTGAAAAAGAAGAAACAGAGGAGCCTGATCTGTTAATACCGATTCTGCTTTTGATAATCATTATTCTCCTCATTATTATAATATTTTTATTGCTCACTATCACAAAGATGAAAACAATTAAAGAACTGCCAGAGGAAGAAAAAACTGAATTGGAGCCTGAAAAAGAAATCCCCTCGGAGGAGCCCCCTTCCCCAGAAATAGATGAAGAACCATCCTCTGAAATATCAAAGGAGCCAGATGAACCTTCTGAGCCTCCGGCCACAACTCCAACACCCTCTGAGGAGGGATTACCCGAGGGGCCATCTGAGGATACCCCTGAGCCTTCTGAGACACCTGAAACTCCTGAATCTGATCAACCAGAAGAAGGAAAAAAGAATGATTTACCACCACCTCCTCCACCCCCACCTGAATAGAAATTAGGATATATTTTAATAATAAGTGTTCAAAAGAGATGCCGATACCTATTATACCGTACATCACTTCTATATCCCAATAAAAGCGAACCTGGCATCATCTTCTGTGGAGAGCTGATAACCCTCTGACATGACCACAAAAGGATCATATGCTCCCTTGGGCATTCTCGTTGAATGCCATCCCCATCGCGACTCACTGTAAAGATAGTAGTTCATACCAACCATGTTTGGTATGTCATCACAGTATGAGTCCACATTTTTTACTACCAATGGCTCCAGGGGCAATCCTAGGGATTCATATCCCTTGGAAAATTCGCAAAACCATATTCCAATGCTGTAGGTTGAGTTGTAACCCACTATCTCGCTTGATTTAAGGGCGGCAACCATGTAATAAAATTCGGTCCCGTCACATAGATCCACCAGGTCGGAAAATCGGGTACTCGTGGTTGTAGCAAGAACGGGTAGGGAAATGATATTCAGGCCGTCCCTGGTTCCTGCCCTGTATATCACATACCTGTCAAAGGCCGGGGAGGAAACAGGATCCCAGCTTAGATTGACAGTGTAAGAGATTGTAGTGTAATAAACTGCATTTGCATCATTACTGTCTGCGCAGACTATGTCAAGCCTGTCATCGTTGTTGATATCGTCCACAGCCAAATCCATTGTGTTATCTATTCCAGTGCCGAATTCGAAATAGGTGTCTACTGTACCGTCGCCATTTCCAAAATAAACAAAATTCTGTCCATCATCAATCCAATCGTACTCGTTTCCAACAAAGATATCAAGGATGTCGTCTTGGTTCATATCGCCCAGGGCAACGCTTGAAGTTATATCTGTGCCATTTCCAAAATTATGGGATGTGGTGTCGAAGGTGCCGTCCCCGTCACCCAGGTATACGACATTCTGTCCATTCACACCATCATATCTGTTTCCCACAGCTATATCAAGATAAGAATCTGAATTCACATATCCAAGGGCAATGCTGGACGTGGGATCATCTCCTATCCCGAAATTATATGATGTGGTATCGAAACTGCCGTCGCCGTCCCCGATATAGACCACGTTCTGTTCTGCATAATTTCCAACCACGATATCGAGGATCGCATCAGAATCCACGTATCCGAGGGCTACACAGGTGGTGAAATCAAAGCCTGAACCGAAATTATATGATGTCGTATCAAAAGTGCCGTCTCCATCTCCCAGGTAAACCACATTCTGGCAGTCGACACCATTGAACTGGTTCCCGCAAACGATGTCCAGATTGCTGTCGGAATCGATATAGCCAAGGGCGATGCTTCCTGTGGAGTCCGATCCTGTTCCGAAATTATAGGAAGTTGTGTCAAAGGTTCCGTCACCATCACCTAGGAAAACAACATTCTGACCGCCATATCCCATGTACTGGTTTCCAGTTACTATGTCAAGGTCGTTGTCTGAATCCACATCCCCCAGGGCAATACTGGCCGTTGCCTCAAATGCTTCACCAAAGTAAGAAAATGCACTGAACTTGCCGTTACCATCTCCTAGATACACGACATTCTGCTCAAAGAAATTCCCCACAACAGCATCGAGGTTGCCATCTGAATCCACATCACCTAGTGCAACACACATGGACCAAGTTGAACGTGAACCAAAATTTGAGGAGCGCATGGTATTGGCCATGGGTCCCAAGCTCAAGGAAAAACCAGTTGGAGCAGGTAGACATCCTTCGTCATATCTTATGGAGCAACCAGGCCTGCCCGTGAACGTGTAGTAAGTCTGTGTATCCACTTTTATCTCATAACCTTCTCCCACAACCACTTGGGTATCATTTATACCCAGGGCATCGGATTTGTAATGGGTTATCCAGGTCTGTGTTGCAGGATCCACCCATTTAATATATTCCACATTTGGAATGTCATCGCAATACCAGTCAACCTCTTTGATTTCAAATGGCTCAAGGGGCAGAGAAAACGTGCCCACACCCTCAGAAAAAGCCTTGGTCCACTTGCCTACTGTATTGCTGGTGGTACTGATGTTACCCGAGGCTTCCACACTTCTTACACAGTAGTAGTACTGTGGAGCTGATGTGGGTAATGCTGCATTATCATCCAACCAGTTTCGGTTCAATGGGTCCTTAATACCTGATATCGGGTTTATATCATTTGATGTGTTTTTCCAGGGAGTGGAAAAATCAAAACCCTGTTTGTCCTCGGCCCTGTATATCAAATAATGATGTGTGGACGTTAGAGGCTCTGTCCAATTCAACCAGACATCCTCTTTGTCTTCTGTTAAATTGTTGTATAGAATTGGTGGTGTCGGCGGAATGGGCAACACATTGATCCATACTCTTGGAAGAAAGTCAATTGTTGGTACTGTGGTGTTCACATCTGTGTATCGATCGTAATTGATGGCAGAAACTCCGTATAAGTTGGTCTCTTTTAATCCAATTTCACTTGCCGTGATATTGAAGGAAACTCCCCATTTGGCTCCAATGGCGATTTTGGTAATATTCCACTCCAGGATCGTGTTACCAAAACCATCGATGGTGATCCTGCTTGGCTCCATCGGCTCCCCTGTGTACGGGTTTATGAAGCTTCCAGGAATATAGTCGATGTATGGTGGTAGTACGTCAGTGAGTAAAGGAATCAGATCATCGGGATCAGGGTCCTCACCTGCAATGCTGATGGTTTCCTCTGCAATGATTCCAAATATATCCTGCAGGTTATCGGGAGTTGGGCTCCAATAATATTTGCCACCTGTTATGCTGGCTACCTGCTGAAGCAGAGCCTCATCAGCATTATCGCCCAAACCGATGGTGTATATTATTATTCCATTATCTGCGGCCCTTTGAGCTTCCGCCAATGTCGCATCGTCCTGAATTGGGTAATTATTGCTTCCATCAGTAAGTAGTATTATGATTCGATTGTAATTGTAATTGCCATTATTGATCAGCTCATTGATTGAAAGTATCAATCCCCTACTCATATCAGTCATCCCATCATCATTTATGGAGTTTAGGGCGGCTTTTACTGCATCATAATCGTCAGTCAAACCAATTACCAATCTGGAGGTGTCATCAAAGTCCACCACACCAGCCCTTGCAGGATATGATAACAGGTCCACGTAGTATTTTGCTCCTGCTATTCGTTCTCTGCTCGGATCACTGGATAGCATACTGCTTGAGCTGTCCATGCAAAAGATAACATCCTGTGAGATTAAGGCACCAGGGACTCCCCCTTTGCCTTCAAGGGTTATGGTCAGTGTAGCCTCGTCGGGAACGAAACCCACTAGCCTACCACCATACAGATACATATACTCGTAATTGACAGATTTATAGGCTTCTATATGTGGATAGGCTCCTGCTTGTAGAACCGCAGTATCGAATGCCCAAGGATTTATCGATGAAGTGACATCCAAAGTTATCACGCATACACCGCCTATGGGCAACTCTGAGGGCACAGTCACCCTCACCACTATGATAATCGAGGAGAACGGGTCCAATGAACCAACATCTAAAAGGCCATCGCCATCTGTATCAGCCAACGGGATCCAGCCCCCGCCACCATAAAACAGCTCTATCTCCCACCAACCAGGTAGGCCATCTACCAGTGAACTATAATTAACATCCACAACATCGGCTGTTGGCCCTACATTGGTGATTGTTAAATTAAATATTATCATTGATCCAAGGTCTCCAGCTTTTTCTTGATCAGGATCTATGTTCACCAATGCCATTGTTGGGTATTGATCAAACTGCCAACCAGCAGAAATGGAGCTGGGATCGTCGTATCCATCGTAGGTGCCCTCTCCTTCAGGCACCCTCATCACACTTGTGTCTGGTTGATGGGCCGAACTCCATCCAACCATGTCCATCAAAACTCCAGTGTCGTCATAGAGGTATACATTATCCCCCGATGGAGTAATGGTGCCAAACAGTCCCGGAGCAATGGGTTCATTGATTATATAATACTGATACGTGGGATTTAATGTGATATCTCCAATTGTATAAGGTACGTCAATCACCACCTGCCAACCATTGAGATTTACATCCACACCCAATCCAATGTACTTCAATTCTATGAAGGCCTCATACGTACCTGGATTGAACAAGACCTCGTTTAGCACGACCTTTGGATCTGTCTCAGAGCCCAAAACCGTGTTCTGAGACCCGAAGGTGGGGGTGGTTTCTCTGTTCCAAATCCTGGAGTATTTTGTACCTTCCCAATGTCTGGCTGTTGACTCGCCAAGAAGAGGGTCGGGAGTCGTACCCATGGTTCCGTAACCTATCCTATCCAGGTAGAAGTTACCATCGGTAAAGAGGGTTAGAATATCTCCCTCATCGTCAAGGTCATCCCCTCCGAAAGGAGTATAAACGGCATAACCACCACTTGGTATCGTACCAAGTGAATCCAGATACCATTTTGTTGTTCCTCCATCCGGTGAAAGATAATATCCTGCGAGGTTTATATCTCTGCTTCCGCTGTTGTATATTTCTATTTTTTCATCGATATCAGGTGAGTCCTGAATTTCCGTGATCTTCAACCTTGTGGAGTCCCAAAAATCCCGTGCCTCATTTATGGCATTGAGCATGAATGAGGAATCATAACCGCAGGCAATCACCATGGGAAAGACCAGAGTTTGATAGGCTGGGATAACCTTGTTATTCCAACTGACCAGGGAATATATCGGATCTGTTCCGTAATTAAATTGAGGATCATTTTGTGCAAGGGTATCTGCCGATGTCAATGCCGTGTAGGCGCTCTTATCTTCGTTAAAAAAGTTGGTCTCATCGCCATAGTAATGATCCAATGGATTTGAAATATCTGCCGAGCAATAGCCAATTGTGGTCAGGAAGTTATCCTGTAGATAATATACCTTGTTTGTGTCATCCCAGTAGTCTAGATCATCGGCCTCATCTCCGGCCACACCAAACCAATTTGACCCACCAGAAGCCGAAGAAAATACCTCCATACCCACATGGACCTGGGTGAGGTCTGAACCCATGAGATTCTCTATTTCCCATTCAACAATGGCCCAATTCTTGTTCTCAAGGGTCCAAACTGTCTGATGAACGCGAACGTCATATCCAACTCCGATTTCTCCATTTGCATCCACCTGGGTGAACGAGCATATGCTCTTTTGAAGACTGGGGGAGTTTTCCTCGAATATGATGCTTTGATCGGCATCTAATGACCTAAAATCGGGATAAATTGGATTCTGGTATGAATCCCACCAATCAGCTATCCCATAGTCTCCACCACTGTGATCGTAGAGACTGTGGTCAAGCACTAGACCGTGATAAGGTCTATCAGTTGAGACAGCGGCAGTCTGCTCAATATTATTCCATAATATCGATCGTGTTCCGATTCTTCCGTAATCTGTCATGCCGATGATATCGAGGTTCCCAACTGTGTGGCTTAAGGAATCTGCCCTTACATTGGGTGAATTCCACAATCCAATTGTTACAAACAAAGTCAAAAACAAATTGGTAACTATAATGACAGAGCATATCTTCTTCAGTTTGGCACTGTATTCACTACTTGTCATTCGCCAATTCCCCCTCCTCGAAAAAGTCATGGTCATTACTGTGTAAACTCACTGGATTCATGTACAATCGCCCACTTTTAATAACACCATATTCTGGCTCTCCCTCCCAGGTAAGGCCAGTACATAATTGATATATCGGTTATATATAATTTACGTTAATATATTATTATATTAAAGCGTTTTGGACCATCTTTGGTGTGAAAATGGACATGTTAAATATGGATTCTCCATCACCATCTTTAATATGGGTTTTATACCAAACCGATAGAATCCATACCCTGACCCAGTCCAAGCCTGAGATTGTCATCGTCCTTCACAGTTAAAATTAAGGTTCCTGGCCCCTCATAAATCAGAGTTGTAGTGTCCGTTATGTCCATCGGATTTATTTCTGGTGAAGGAAAAGGGTCTGGATTCGGGGGATTGTTAAGGTAAGTAACTGTCTTTATCTGAGACCCATAGGTAAAAGAAAGGATTTCATCGTCACTTCCTGGATCAGTGATATGAGAAGTAACCTCAAATGGACATCCAATTAGATGACCATTCAAATCCACTTCCCAAGGTTCGACATGATTCCAGTGGTCGCTGTCTCGTTTCTTGGATTGCTGGACGTTGAATGTATGGTGTATTCTCCTGATGCTCCCATTCTTAAACTTGATGTAAATCCAAACCGGATTCCCTCCTACATTCGGTGGATCCTCGGGTTCGTAAGTCACAGTTGCAGAATAGGATTTTGTCTTGTCCAGGATGCAAGGAATCCAGGCCATCTGCTCGTCAGGTGAGCCTGGTAGGCGTTCTATTGAGACATACCCAATCTGGTTGCCTTCCTCATATAATGCCATACTGACATTGTTATACTTTCTACCTGCAACTCTAAGGCCGATTTCAACTTCCATGATTGCTGATTTTATATAGACATTTGGATCAACATTTTTTACAGTTATATTACAGATGTCCGTATCTGATAGATTCTGATGATCTGTTACCTTCAGGGTTACTATATATTTCCCATCATCTCCATATACATGTGTTGGATTTGGGCCTGTTGCATCTTTATCATTGATATTATCTCCATCTCCGTCAGAGTCCACAGAGGCATCAAAGTCCCATTCATATACAAGCCCATCCCCTACACAGTATTCCTCGGTGCTGTTTGGAACATCGACAATAAGGGGGCCGTAACTTCCTCCCATGGCATATATGCAATTCCCCACAACTCCAGAACCAAAGTACACCCTCGATTCCAACATTGAGGGTTTTAAGGTCCAGTTGTCTGTTGCCGGATCGTACATCTCGTTCACATTCGCGGCCAAACCCCATTTTCCGGTTCCGCCAAAAGCGTATATTTTTCCTTGCAGGGCCTCGGCAGACAGACCCGAACGAGCGTTGTTCATACTGGCTTTACTTGTCCACGTTTCTAAAACTGGGTCGTACATTTCGACTGCATCAGTTGATCCATACATATCTCCTCCAATTGCGTAGATCTTATCTTCAAGGACGGCACATGCATGGTGTGCTCTTATAAATGGCATATCTGGTTTCGCAATCCAGCTGTCATTGGCAGGATCGTACTCGAAAACATTATCGCAGGGAGTCCCAGAGAGCAAGGTGCTAATGCCGCCAATTATATATATTCGGTCTTTCACGGTAGCGATACCAAAAGCCTCCATGGGGACAGGTATGGGTGATTTTAATATCCAAGTATCGGTTAAGGGGTCGAATTCGAAAACAGAGTCTGTGCTGTTGGCTCCATCACTACCCCCAATGGCATAGATCTTGTTGTTTGCCGCTGTCGCGCCAAGATAGGCCCTCGGGGCGGGAAGGTCTGGCAGACTGAACCAAGAATCAGTTGCAGGATTGTATTTCATGAAGACTGAGGACGGATTAACGATGGGATAGCAGGGAATTCCCCCCATATAGTATATTTCGCCATTCAAAGTCGCAGCCGCACAACCCCATGTAGGTGACGGGTTGTCAGCCTTGAAAATCCATGCTCCAGGCTCGCCATCGGGATCGTAGGAGCCTGAGCCGTCGAATTGGACAATGTCGCCTTCGTTTACGGTTTGGTCGGGGCCTGCATCTGCTACTGGTGGTTGGATTTGTGGCTTTCCAATGGCATATAAATTACCGTCGTGGGAACCTATATAAATTGTGCCATCTGAGCCAATGGCTGGTGATGACCATACATCGTCACCAGTAGTAAAGCTCCATCTCTCAGTACCATCAGAATTAATTGCATATAATTTATTATCGTAGGAGCCGATATAAATCGTACCTTCAGAGCTGATTGCAGGTGATGACAACCAAATGCCATCACCAGTTGTGAAATTCCATTTCTCAGTGCCATCTGGATTGATTGCATATAATTTATTATCATGAGAACCTACATATAATGTACCGTCGGCATCTATCGCTGCTGTTGAATATACCATACCACCAGTTTCGAAATTCCATTTTTCGGTGCCATTTGGATTTATCGCATAAAATTTTCTATCAGCAGAACCTACATAAATCGTCCCATCAGTTCCGATTGTGGGTGATGAATATATATAAGAATGAGTTTTGAAACTCCATTTCTCAGTACTACCCTGATTGATTGCGTACAGATTATTGTCAATTGAAGTTAAATAAATGGTTCCATCAGTACCGATTGCTGGTTTTGAATGTATATTTTCTTCAGTTGCGTAACTCCATTTTGGAGTGCCATCTGAGTTAATTGCATGGAGTTTGTTGTCAAAAGAGCCAATATAGATTGTTCCATCGGAACCTATTGTGGCAGATAAATCTACAATCTTCATACCTGTGGTATAATTCCATTTCTCGGTACCATCTGGATTGATTGCATAAACGTTTTTATCCTCAGAGCCTATGTAAATAGTTCCATCAGAGCCGATTATTGGTGATGAAGATATCCTTGATCCAGTTTTAAAATTCCATTTTTCTGTGCCATTTGGATAGATTGCATATAGATTTTTATCATAAGAACCTACGTAAATAGTACCATCAAAGCCAATTGCAGGTGATGATTTAATCCCAGCACCAGTTGAGAAATTCCATTTCAGTTTACCGGGATTTTCACTCGTATCATACGGGCTAACACCAGTATGGTTGAGATGATGACGGAACATCGGCCATGGTATTGGATTTAAAGTGATATCAACATAATCAGAAGCGCTCTCATATCCAGATTTAGTTGCTTGAGCTGTAATTCTACAAATTGTTTGTATCGTAATGGTGGGTGCATTGAATATACTTTTAAAATTGCCGTTACTATCGGTAATGCCACTTAGTGGGCTGAACATTCCCCCATTATCTGAAGATAAAGTTACGGTTGCACCTTGAACTGGGTTTGTGCCATCAGTAACATGAACTGTGATTGCAGATTGTGCGGCTGAATTCAGCTCTGAAAAATGTGAGGTGACATTAACTTCGAGATTGGGAAGAGGTGGTCCAATGGCGTACAGGTTATCATCTGCAGAACCCACATAAATTGTTCCATCAGAACCAATCGCAGGTGATGAATCAAAAACATGTCCAGTTGTGAAATTCCATTTCTCTGTGCCATCTGAATTTATTGCATATAGATTATTGTCAAGAGAACCGATAAAAATGGTACCATCAGAACCGATTGCAGGGGATGACCGACGGATATCATCACGTGTCGTAAAACTCCATTTTTCAGTGCCATTAGGATTTATTGCATACAGCTTACCATCGTAGGAGCCCACATAGATAGTTCCATTGGGATCAATAGCGGGTGATGAAGTTATGTCATTTCCAGTCTTGTAACTCCATTTTTGAGTACCGTTTGGGTTTAACGCATAAATCTTATCGTCCCGAGAACCAAAATAAATCATTCCATCAGATCCGATTGCAGGGGATGACTGAATATAGTTATAAGTGGCATAATTCCATTTCTCAGATCCATCCGGATTAATAGCATGCAGTCTGCGATTGAAAGAACCGACATAGATCGTTCCATCTGGTCCAATCGCAGGTGATGACGTTATTGTAACATAAGTGTAGAAATCCCATTTCAGAGTACCATCCGGATTGAGTGCATACAACCTATCATCCATATGACCTGAACCAAAATAAATTGTTCCGTCAGAGCCGATTGCAGGAGATGATTCTATATAGCCTCTTGCTGTGAAGTTCCATTTCTCAGTTCCATCTGGATTGATTGCATATAGTTTTTTATCCCAAGAGCCAACATAAATTGTACCATCAGAGGCAATTGCAGGTGATGACATCACCTCACCGTTTGTTGTGAAAATCCATTTCTCAGTACCATTTGGGTTGATTGCATAGAGATTATTGTCCACGGACCCGACATAGATTGTTCCATCGGTACCAATTGCTGGAGACGAATATATATCAGCACTGGCCTTATAGCTCCATTTCAATTTTCCGTTGTTTGCGCTCGTATCGTATGGACTGAGTCCCGTATGCCTGACATTCCCCCGGAACATCGGCCATGGAGAATCTGCAAGACCACCTGTTCCACCCGAAAAAGGACTTGGATCATCGACATTTTCAGGAGTAGGGGCCGTATCTTCACCAGTCAGATTTCCATTTAAGCTTAAACTCGATTCCCCCACATTCTGAGCAATAACACCAAGAATATTCATCACAAGCACTGCACTTATAAAAATGCTCGAGATTTTCCTTCGCACTTTCTAAACCCCCCTCCGAATTCGCGTCATGGGAGCCCTTTCGATTTCAAAGCCATAATGGAATCTTTCACTGGAGTTCTTCTTCCTCGAAGAATCTGGCTCCCTTAAAGGAATATATGCGATTCGAGCCATATAAAATCTTTGCCAGAATTAGAGGGGGACCACCCACTCTATCTTTCCCTTTGAGTGAATATAATACCCTTTTCCAATCCTGAAATGATTAGTCTCATCCATCTTCTCCCATTTCTGTATCGCAGAATTGTAACTTATTATTGCATCAACATCTGTATCATAGGTTATGTTGTTCAACCCCTCTGTTCTGTTATACCTTGTGAGGGAAGGATATCCAACCATGTTCCAGCCAGGATAGAGGGTGATGGTCTGATTTTGGGTTGGCTCTGTTCCATAATATTCGAATATACTCCCATTAGGCTGGGTCACATGAATCCAGTACCCCATTAAATGGTCAATACCCTCTAAATCATTCAAATGCGGTGGTTTTGATATATGGTGGTGTTTCCATGGATCATAAGGATCGCTTGCATTATACCATTGCAGTGAATCGTAAGATCCGGAAATAGAGGATAAAACCGTATCCAGGTTAGTATCTGATTGAATTTTTGGGATAGAGATGAGGTTCCAACCCTGATGAAGAAAGAGGTAATTTCCTATAGGATTCATAAAGGGATAGTTATCCAGTTGATAGTATCCACTTCCTTGATCAACATACGGATGCGGGATTTCGGTGTCGCCTATTCCATCACCTTTGGTTCTTCCCCCGCTCCCATCATCTAAACCACTGTAGTCGTCCCAATAATTACCCTCACCATTTCCATCGTCCCAGACGTTGCCGATTCCTCCATACAATCCAATATGTTTAAGATTATTTACAAAATTGTTGTGATGAAAAATATTGTTATCTGAACTAGACATATTGATACCACTTCTTCTATTATTGAATATGTTGTTGTATGAAATTGTGTTTTCATTGGATGAACTGACAATACGAATGCCATGACCATTGTCCCATATGTTGTTATGGAAAATAGTATTATAGGTACTAGATTCAGCCAAATATATGGCCCAACTAATATTTGTCAAAGCATTGAAAGAAACGTTATTTCGTAGGGATTCCCATATCCTAACTCCAAAAATATCAGATAAAATAAAGTTATTTATTATCGTGTTATCATTGCTTGTCATTAAGAAGATTCCTTCATGGTTTGAGGAGATATTATTATTAGAAATTGTGTTATAATTTGAAGAATCTAGATAGACACCATGTTCATCGTTAAAAATTATATTGTTGTCAGAAATTGTGTTATAATGAGATATTACATACACTCCAGCTTCTGGGTCCCAAATATCTTCTGAGCTACTGTTTGTGATTGTAAATCCTTTGATATTGGCCCATCCTCCTTCTAATCTAACCACCTCTTTGTTCCCACGTCCGTCAATTATAGTACTATTCTTATCCTCCCCTGTCAAGTTTATTTGCTTATCCACGACAATATTCTCATAATAGGTTCCGTTATAGACAAATACTGTATCTAGATTATTGGAGAAATTTATCGCATCCTGGATGCTGGTAAAATCCTCAGGGGGATTGCCGGGTCCCTCACCTAGCTCATCGTCAACATAGTACGTATCTGCACTTTCTATGATTGGAGCGATCTCAATGACTATTACGATAGAGGTAAAGATTATGACCAGGCTAAGCCAGATTACAGCTCCCTTCCTTCTCATCAATATATATTATTGATATAATCAGATAAATAAATTGCGATTTTGTTCTGTAATGGGGGGACTTGGTGGGTTTCTCGATTCTTTAATATCCTATGAAAAGTCACTCCTCACCCCCTATATAAGTTTATATACCCTTTTAGAAATACGTTTACTGAGGAGGCGGTATGCAAAGAAAACTAATGGAATTTACAATCATTGACTGAGTGATAAAATGTTCTTAATCTGCATATTCCCGATATTTTTTATTTTTCTTATCATTTTAGCAATCATAGGAATAATCTATTATATGAAAGAAATGCCCACAAAAATTAATGATGAGCTAAATAGAAAAAAAATAATAATAATCGCTTTATTACTAGTAGTTATAATTGTTCTAGGATGTTTATCATATGTTTTTAGCCATCATTATGAGATCAATATTAAAAGAAAATATTCGAACGACGGTGAAAAGGAGGCGATTAAAATAACTGAGGAGTTGGATTTAGCTACAATTTTAAATACTTCCCGCTATCAATATGATTCTAGACCGATAGATAGTCCTTCTACAGAACCTACCGCCTATGTCTGGCCGAGGGTATTTGATAAAGAGGCTTTGGATTTTTACAAAAATAAAATTGAAAAATTAAAAAATGACCCCCTTATTTCTGTAAGAGTGAATTTAAATTATAAAGTAGAAGCAAAAGAATATTCAGAAATTTCAATAACCTACTATAATCACTCCTATTCAGTTTATATCAATGAAGATATATATTTGATTGATATTTCTGAGGATCCAAGTGATGTGGTCTTTTATAAATGTGCTATTTTTATAAATAATAGTCTAGAAATCATTACTATAAACACGACATTTGCTCAGATGAATTTGTCAAATGTGTACTTGATTGTCCAAAATTTTGAATATGAGGAAACTTATGGACCTCTTGCAGCTTATGGGGGAAGGGTTAAACAAACTATCGTTTTAGACCAAAATTATTTGCCAAAAATAATATTATCAAGATCATCAGGATGGATATCATAATAAATCTCATTTTAAATGCCAATTATTAAGGTTTGTTTTAACTGATTAATTCCCCCACTATATCAAACATCTCATATCCCTGTTTAAGTAGTATCTTATCAAGTTCATCCTTTTTTTCCTCGACCTGGGCAAAAACCTTTCTTATTTCCTCTGGCTCCACATATCCCCACTTGTCCAGGGCAACCTTCAGTTCCTTGCATTCTTCAGCCTTCTCCTTCGAGCTTTTTCCTTCCATAACACCCTCCACTGCGCATCTCAAGGACCGGGCTCCCGCCACGGTGCCATCAGGGTGACCGTGAATTCCGCCTCCTGCCTGAATCACAACATCTTTACCATATATCTCGACTAATGCATCAACCTTGCCTGCATCAAGACCCCCCGAGGCAACTGGCATCAGAGGATTGATTGTATCGTCCCAATCAAACCCAAGGGAAAGAAGATGCAAAGCCTCTGGGATATTCTTGTCCCTGCAAATTTTTCCATATAGGTTGATTGTAAGAGGCGCGCCCTCCATCTTTCCAACTCCAGTTCCTGTGTGAAGCTGGTCCACTCCAATGAGCCTCCATATCTTGGCAAAAACACTGTACTCGCATCCGAACTTTCCCCTAGTCTCTGCAGTGTGCCCTGCCCTGTGGGCATGGATTATGAATCCGTTTTTGTGCAGTTCCTCAACCATCTCCATCAAGGCGGCATAGCCTATCATATAGACATCCAGCATTGCCACGTCCCACCCAATTTCTTTTAATTTGTCCATGCGCTCTAGCATTCTGGAATATCTATCAGTGATATTTGGTGAATAAATAACAGTCCTTCCGGTCTCGTCCTTTACCCTGTCTATTACCTCTAAAACAGCGTGAACTCTTTCCTCCCAGGGACAGAACTCCTGGTCCACCAGGTTCTCGTCGTCCTTTACAAAATCAACCCCACCGATAAAAGCCTGATAGGCAACGTCTGCCCACTCCTTTGGAGCAAGCCCTACCTTGGGCTTGACTATTGTGCCCATATGAGGTCTTCGCGAAACGTTCGTACCCAGCCTGTTTCTCACACCTTCGAGCCCGTACCTCGGTCCCGAAAAAGTCCTCTGGAGTTTTCTGGGAAATGTGATGTCAAGAAATTTTAGGGCCTCAAGTTCGCTAAGTCCATATACGTTACCACGGATCGAGGCCAGTATCTGAAGAATATTCTTTGTATCAAAATGATCTAAAGGATAAGCGAGCCACACAAAACCCGAATTTTCAGATACCTTCTCTATCCTGAACACCTTGGCCCTGAGCTTTTCAAATACCTCCATGTTCACAGTCTTTAGCTCTGTCCATGTACCTACAGAAGATTCTGCTGCCAGGGCCTCCGAGAGCTTCTCGATGGGCATTGAACCAGAAACCCAGTGCCAGACTACGATGTCAGATTCAGAATCTGGCTCGTAGTCAAATTCAAGATATTTGTAGCCGCCGTATACCATAACAATCACCTTTTCCAGTGTATCAATATAACTTTATTGTTAATTACTTCTATTTCTTCCCGTAAATCCGAATTCCCAATTAACAGGGTTCTTAAAATGGATCTTCAATAATTGGCCTGATTTTGGGAATAAGGCATAATCAAAGCCTCGCATTCCAACTGCCAATGTTCGAATTTTGGTATCTGCCTGCACAATTTTTCCTCAGATTGTGAATCACTTTTTCTTTAGGTCTGAAACCCTCTTTCCCCCTGCCATCTCAGATACCTTTTCATCGAAATCGTCGGCTGTGAGTGCCACTGCAGCCAATCCAACGAAAAGCTCCTCCTCGTTTAGGAAATCACCCAGAAGTACATGTTCGTACCATATGGTCTTTCCCTCGGTATCCAAGGCGAACTTGCCGAAAAGGAGTTGATGGTTCATCTCAACCAGATACTTGGTGAGCTCAGGGGAAACGTCCGTTACGTTAATTGCTACAGGCGACGCCAGTCTAACCAAGGTCCGCTCTTCCCACTGGTTAGGCGAAATCACAACAAGTGTGGAGCCCTGGCGGAGCCAAAAATCCCCTTCAGGTCTTACCTCATAGCTCAGTTCTTTGTTGCGCAAAAAAGATTCCACTTTCTCGCGCAATCCCTCTAAAGTCTTTAATTCTTCTGTCATCAATCTTGCCTCCCGTTTCATATTATCAAAGCCCCGGTGATTGTCCCTTAATACAGGGATATGTGCATTTAAATCTCAATTATTCCCATACACTTTTTTGTGGGGCCATATCTGACATCTTTGTGTCTTAATACACTCAGTAAAATGCCTTCTGCGTACTTGAAACTTTCGTGAATGGCAAATGTTGCCAAATCCCAGGATAAAAAGGGGCAATCGAGTATAAATAATCTATAGTATTACCCTAAATGGTAATACTGACCAAAAAACTTGCGAATTTATATATAGGAGAATGTTTTTATGGGATTTTGGTGACGATTTATGGCTGAATCTGATAAGAAACCAAAAACACCGAACCCTGAATTTACCAATGCGGTGATTGCTAAGGGAGCAGACACACTGAACCTCTGTTTTCAATGCGGAACATGCACGGGAAGCTGTCCCTCGGGTAGGCTCACGGCTTTCAGAGTGAGAAAGGTTATCAGAAGGGCACAGTTGGGCTTTAAAGACGATATCCTGCCAACAGACGATCTCTGGTTCTGCACAACATGTTACACGTGTCATGAAAGATGCCCAAGGGGAGTGGAGATTCCTGATATAATCCTGACCTTGAGGAACATGGCTGTAGCAGAAGGTTTCATGGGAGAGACACACAAAAAGGGTGCAGGCTACCTTGTAAAGACAGGACATCTGGTCCCTCTGAGCAAGGAGTACAGGGAGAAGAGAAAGGCTGTTGGTCTGAGCGAAGCACCCCCAACAACGCTATCGGACCCAAAGGCCCTAGAAGAGGTGCAGAAGCTCATTAAGAAAACGAAGTTCGACAAGCTCATAGGAGGTGCCTAAGATGGGATATGCATTGTTTCTGGGCTGCGTTGCACCCAATAGATATCCTGGAGTCGAGAGCGCCACAAGGGAGATATTAAAGGAACTTGGTGTAGAATTTGCCGAGCTGGAAGGTGCATCATGCTGCCCAGCACCTGGAGTTACCCGCTCCTTTGATCAGAATACATGGCTTACAATAGCTGCAAGGAACCTGGCACTGGCCGAGAAGGGGGGAAACGATATCCTTGTGATATGCAACGGTTGCTACGGCTCCTTGTTCGAGGCCGCACATCTACTTCACGACGATAAGAAGAGGGAAGAGATCAACAAGAACCTTGCAGAAATAGGCATGAAGTACGGGGGAAAGACAAATGTCAAGCACTTTGTTGATGTCCTCATGAACGAGGTGGGTGTCGAGAAGATCGCAGAGAAGGTCAAGAACAAGCAGGACAAGTTGAAGATCGCTGTGCACTACGGCTGCCACTTTCTAAAACCCCACAAGTTAAAGGGTATCGAGGATCCAGAAAGACCCACGATATTGGACAAGCTCGTTGAGGCAGTGGGAGCCGAAAGCGTGGATTACATGGACAAGAACCTCTGCTGCGGTGCAGGTGGTGGAGTCAGGGCCAGGGTGCCAGAGCTGGCAATGGGTATGACAAAGCAGAAGCTGGAAAATATCAAAGCAGCTGGAGCAAACACCATCGTCAATCCCTGTCCATTTTGCCATCTTCAGTACGACAGGGGCCAAAAGGACCTTGGAGAAGAGTATTCCATACCTGTTTTGCACCTTTCGCAGCTTTATGGATTGGCATTGGGAGTGGACGAAAAGAAACTGGGCTTTGATATGCATGCAACGCCAGTTAACCTCCCCTCCTGATCTTTTTTTATTTTTAACAGGGTAATTCTATGTCCTACATAGCAAGGTTGGTCGCAATAACAAAGGTATCGTCAGTAACAAGGGAAATCATGCCCTTTGTGCATTTTCAGGCCCAGCAAAAGGGTGTTGAGGTAACAGACGATACAAAGGTTGCGATTTTACAGGTCGAGAACATACCAAGCTATCACATAGTTTTTCTTGATACGAAGATTTCAATAGAAGAACTTGATGCAGAGCTTGAAAAAAACGACACAAAACTGGCCAGGGAAACAAGGGCTCTTTTGGCAAAGCAGATGGAAAACCAAGAATAATCTCAAAAAGTCGTAGTTTCAAACACCTACCCAGTAGGTGCTCACAATTTTCTTCATAGCAGCAATTGCCGAGGCAGCGGCAATTTTACTGGTCTTTGGGTTCCTCTCAAAAGGAAGGTTGTCAACCTCGGAATTCATGGAGCCGAACTCTCCCTTGACTGTTATCTGATGATGGTTCTGTTCTGTTGAAGGATCAGCTATGATCTTCACCTTGGTCCTCTCAAAACCCATGCCTGCCAGGCTCACAGTTGCTGCGACATTGACGTTCTTGGGAAAGAGTTTCACCGCCTCTTTTGCTGTTCCCTCAAAGAGGATTTTCGGGGATGAAAGATTCTCCAAGTCAATACCCTCTTTTTTTATAAATTCCACATCTGAAAATGCCGAGGGTGGTTTTCTTGTGGTGAGAATCACCTCTTCGATTCCAAAAACTGCTGCCGAGGCAAGGCCATCCACACCGGAGAGCGCCCCTGTTGGAAGGAATATCTTGCAATCATGTTTCTTTGCAGTGGTTTTAAGATCCTCTCTTAGGTCATCATCCACAAGGGCCCCCACGCTCATTATCATCAAATCCTTTCCTTTTTCCAGGATTTTCTTACAAAAGAGGGAAACAGCCTCCTGTGACGCCGCCTCTATGATAAAATCCGATTTTGCTACCAACTCCTCGAATGTCAATATGGATATTACCTTGGAGAGTTTATCTTCCAGCACGCGGGAGCAAACATGGGACTTGTCAAAGAGGTATATTTCAGATACCTCTTCCATATCCTCGGCAGCCTTGGCCAGGGTGGAGCCGATGGCACCACATCCAATTATTCCTATGTTCATCGAGAATCTCCTTTTGTTGTTTTGTAAATTCCTTTCCTTCTGATGCTAATTTCTGGTTATGCGGTTATAAAATATAAATTTGGCGATAATGAATGAATATTCTTTTAGTAAACATCTTAATCTGACATATTTTTGGGTGGGAGCCCTTAGGCTTAAGATATCGACACTTTATCGCATAACCTAAGGGCAAAGTGGACTATGAATATACCATTTAGAAAATGGAAGAGGCCACGATGGAGGGGGTAAGGGAGGAGGGGATAAGGGAGGTGGGGGTAAAAAAGGAAGGGCAAGAGAGGAGGGAACAATATTACCATTAACAAAAGCAAGAGTTTATTAAATAGAAAATAATTATGCAAAGTAATGAAGAAATACGAGATTCTAGAGCACACCGCGGATGTGGGAATCAGGGCGAATGGCAAGGATCTTTCAGAGGCCTTTGAAAATGCAGCCTATGGAATGTTCAGCATCATTACCAATATAGAAGAGGTGGAGGAAATAGGGGAGTACCAGATCCATATCCAATCCAGAGACTTGGAGCAGTTGCTCGTGGACTGGCTTTCGGAGCTTTTGTTCATCCACACTGTCAAGAACGTGTTGTTTTCTAAGTTCGAAATAGAAATAGAAGAAAAAGAGGGGAGTTGGCTTTTGAGAGGCAGTGCCAAAGGGGAGAATTACAACAAGGATAAACATGCATATCATACGGAGATGAAGGCTGTAACACACCATATTCTTAAGATCGAAAAAAGCGATGGATATACGGTCCAGGTCCTGTTCGATATTTGAGAATGTAATAATTCATACATTTTGGATAATCGAGTATAAAAATATATATATACAAATCCTTATGTGTTACCCTCTATCGAAGGATACTGGATAGAATATGGGAAAAAAAGCGATTTTCTGGACAAATCACCCTCTCTATCCAGAAACGGGACGGAGTTTAGGTACAACATATGGGTCATAAGATAGGACTCGCCAAACTGTTAGAAATTAATAGGAAAAACTGGTGATATTATGGCGAATTATCATGGTATGAATGAAGCTTTTGCTAGAATAGGGAAGAAAGGCTCTCTGATAGGAGCGATAATTCTTGTGGTGTTGATGGCTATTGCACCAACAGCAAGCGCCGCAAAAGGGGGCGAAATCACAGGAACAGTATACAATTCCAATGGCTATCCTGTGGGTCAAGCCAGGGTGGAGTTATACAACTACATAGATGTTGACACACCCAACGTAATTACCACGATCCAAAGCGATTTGCTAATGGAGACAGAGAGAACTTGGACTACATCCACCTCCATATTGTCGCAACCAACAGGTGTTACTGATTCAGCACCAATTTTCAGCAATTCGGAAGCCCAAAACACTAAGCCATCAAATCTGGGTATTTCGAACAACTATCAAAACGACAATTCCATTGCCCTCAACACTCCACTTACAGGCATAACCTTATCCAACCCCCAGGTAAATGACTCGCTAATGACGACGACCCAGCCTTCTGGCTCCGCCGCAACCGACGTCCAGAGCACAGAGAGCACGGCAACCAATCTCCCACCTTCTGGAAGCACCGCAACCATTTCATCTCAAAACTCAGACAGCACCGATACAAATACCCAGCCTCTAGGTTCCTCTGCATCCATTACACCCCAATCTGCAGATTCAACTGGAGTGGCCTCGCAACCTACAGGAGCCTCGGGGATAAATCCCCAGACCGGGGATACAACTGAGACAAATTCCGCACCCTCAGGAACTGCAACCATAAATTCTCAGGATTCAAACACCACGCCCACAAATACCGATCCATCTGGCTCGACTGCTTCGATTTCACCTCAGACCGCAGACACTTCTGATACAAATTCGCAGCCCTCAGGCTCTGCGGGCATAACTCCCCAGACCAACGATACCATTGCTACAAATTCGGCGCCATCAGGTTCTGCAACTGTAAATCCCCAGAGGTCAGATACTCAGGATATAAATACACCTCCTTCGGGCACAACTGCATCTATATCCCCTCAAACCTCAGATACCCAGGCAAACAACACAAAACCCAACGGCCTTATATACCCCACGAACCAAACCAGCGTTGCCACGGCAACGTTAACATCCCCCTCGGGATCCATTATAATTTCCATAAATTCCACAGATACAACCAGTACTGGAATACAGCCTAATGGTGCTCCTGGGAGCAAATCTAATACATGGTATGTAGGATGGTTTACAATCGAGGGGGATGATGACGGCGATGGAGTTTACGATGATGTGATATACTTTGTATTAACTGACAATACAACGACTGGGGTTTACGATATAATGAACCTCTCTTATGAGGATCCTTCGAGTTTTGTAGACGGGGATCGAAGCGACCAGTTCCTGGGTCCAGGTAATGACGAGGGTATTACTGACGAGGAAGTCGTGATTTTGGGTATCTACAACTTCACAGTTAATTTCACATCAGATCCATCTGCAACATCCCAAGATGCATGGATTAACTCCACCCAATGGTATACAGGCTCCTTTAACATCGATGTAAATGGAGATGGCATCATCGGAAGCTCAGAGTACGTGAATTATACGCTTTCAGATTCTGATTCGGACGGCATCTACGACACAATAGATCTATCCACTGACGATGATGTCTTTGGAGAAGGGACCTTGGACGATGATGCTACCTCAACAGACAATGATGAGCAAATAGACATGTCTGGAATGAATGCAACACTTGATACCTATCTTTTTATAGTAAATTTTATTAACAACCCAAATTCCACAAATCCTGATGCCACACTTCAGATCAAGGAATGGTACAACGGCACCTTCGAAATAGATGCCGACGATGACGGTCTCCCAGACGATGTAATTTACTTTGTTTTATCTGACATGGACTCAGACGGTGTATATGATACAATGAATCTATCTTTGGACTCCACCTATGGCCAGGGGGATTTGGACGACGGCAACGTTACCACGGGAAATGATGAGGGAATAACAGCCTCGGATTTTCTTACACTTGGTGATTCATTGGAGTTTTCAGTTGAATTTGATTCCTCACCCACAGTAGATACGAACGATGCCAGAATTCAAAGTAATGAGTGGTACAAAGGAAACTTCACAATAGATGGGGACGGAGACGGGACTGTGGAGACGCAGAATGTTTACTTTGTTCTTTCCGACACCAATTCAGACGGGGTCTACGATGCCATGGACATTTCCATTGGTGATGAGGTTTATGGAGAGGGGAATGTCGGCAATTTTATAGTTGACTTCGGAACCACAGGCAACACTGATGATGAGCTTATTACGGCCTTCACAAATATCACATTAGGGGACTATTACCAGTTTCTCGTGGATTTTGACAGGGGGCCCAATGTGGATTCGGACGATGCCAGTATTATGAGCACCGAATGGTACAAAGGAACTTTCGCATTGGATGCAGACGGTGACGGTTTTGTAGATGATGATGTTTATTATGTCCTCTCTGATACAGACTCCGATGGACTTTATGAAGCCATGGACATTTCAATTGGAGACGAAGAATATGATGAGGGTGATGTTAACGACAATTCTGTTGATTTCGGAGCCACAGGCAACACAAACGATGAGCGCATAACAACCCAGACAGATATCACTTTAGGTGACTATTATCTGTTTACAGTGGGATTTGACGCAGCACCGAATGTAGATACAAACGATGCTCAAATCACGAGCAAAGAGTGGTATGAAGGGACTTTCACAATCGATGCAGATGACGACGGCGCGGCAGATGATATAGTTTATTTTGTTTTGTCAGATACCAATTCCAACGGCACCTATGACACCATGGACATATCATTTGATATGACATATGGTCAGGGAACCTTAGACGACGATATTGTGACGACAGTTGATGATGAGCAAATAACAGCCTCTGGATTCGTAACAATTGGCGATTCCTTTGAATTTGAGATGGATTTTGATTTCTCACCGGTTTTGGATTCCGATGATGCCAGAATAACAAGCAACGAGTGGTACCTGGGCACATTCACAATAGATGGCAATGGTGATGGAACAGTGGAGGCAAACAACGTCTATTATGTCCTTTCGGACACAGATTCAGATGGAATGTACGAGGCTATGGACATATCAATGGGCGATCAGGTTTATGGAGAGGGAGGGATCAGCAATTCCACCGTGGATTTCAGCGAAAGTGACAACATGGACGATGAACGCTTGACTTCATCTGTAAAAATCATCCTGGGTGATCATTACCAATTTACTGTTGCCTTCGATGGCTCCCCGAATCTGGATGGCGTGGATGCCAGAATAACAAGCAACCAGTGGTATGAAGGAGCATTCACAATCGATGCCGACGGGGACGGGCTCGCCGATGACGATGTATATTTTGTTCTTTCAGATACAGATTCTGAAGGATTGTATGAGGTCATGGACATTTCAATCGGGGATAAAGATTATGGCGAGGGTGACTTAAATGACAATTATGTGGATTTTGGCGAAACTGCCAATATAAATGACGAGCAAATAACAACTTCCAGGAACATCAAATTGGGTGATTTTTATAATTTCACCTGTGAATTTGACTCAGCACCCAATGTGGACACAAACGATGCTCAGATTCAGGGTCTAGAATGGTTCGAAGGCAGCTTCACAATCGACGCAGACAACGACGGTGCTGCAGATGATAAGGTTTATTTTGTTTTGACGGACACAGATTCCAATGGTACATATGACACAATGGACTTATCATTGGATGCGACCTATGGTCAGGGAACTCTGGATAACGACAATGTGACAACAGGTGATGATGAGCGCATAACAGCCTCCGAATTCCTTAATTTGGGAGATCTGCTGGAGTTCTCAGTTGATTTTGACGCTGCCCCTCCAACAGATTCCAAAGATGCGAGAATTAAAAGCAACGAGTGGTATTTGGGAACCTTCACAATCGATGGAAATGGAGACGGCATTGTGGAAGCGGACAACGTCTACTATGTCCTTACGGACACGAATTCAGATGGAATATACGAGGCCATGGATATATCGATGGGTGATGAGGTTTACGGGGAAGGGGATCTTGGTAATTTCATAGTAGATTTTTCAACAAGCGATAATTCAAATGATGAGCAAATCACAGCAACAACGAACATCACATTGGGGATTTATTTCTTGTTTTCTTGTGAATTTGATTCGGGCCCGAACCTGGATTCTGATGATGCGAGAATCACAAGCTTAGAATGGTATGAAGGGGATCTTCAAATCGATTGCGACGATGATGGATTGGCAGATGACAATGTTCATTTTGTGCTCGTGGATACAGATTCTGATGGTTTGTACGAGGTTCTGGAAATCTCCATAGGGGATGAGACCTATGGAGAGGGGGATTTAAACGATAATTATGTGGATTTTGATGAATCGGACAACACCAACGATGAGCAAATAACAGCATCAGCATACGTCAAATTAGGAGATATATATACATTCTTGGTGGAGTTCGACGACGCCCCCAATCAGGATTCTGACGATATCAGGATCGGAAGCAGTATGTGGTATGAAGGAGCATTTACAATAGATGCAGACGACGATGGCGCAGCAGATGACGAGGTTTATTTTGTCTTGTCAGATACCGACTCCAACGGGATATATGAAACCTTGGACATCTCCATAGAGGATAAGGATTTTGGAGAGACCGGCTCTGGATCCTTATCAGATGACATCGTAAATTACCAAAATCCAGACGACAACAACAACGATGAGCGGGTAACTGAAAACGCGAGCATGACATTGGGAGATTCATTGCTTTTCAAAGTTAACTTCGATTCAACACCAGAGTCAGATGAGAATGACGTGCAGATACTGATTTACGAGTGGTACCATGGCTCATTTGAAATAGATGCCGATGATGAGGATGACGATGGAATCCAGGATGACAAAGTGCTTTACTTCCTGACTGATGTGAACTCAGACGGACTTTACGATACAATGGACATGTCAATAAACGACGCCACATTCAGGGAAACTGACGAAGGTACCCTTATGGACGGTATCGTGGACTATTATGACGATACCAATAATCTTAACGACGAACTAATTACAGCATCCTCCAACATCACCCTGGGCGATTCGTTGTTATTTAGTGTGGAGTTCAGAAACAATCCAGGGATCGTGGATTCGTACGATGCTCGGATATTGAGCGTTGAGTGGTATGTTGGTGCTTTCACCATAGATGTTGATGGTGATGGAATTGTGAATATCGACGGTATGAAATTCGCATTATCTGATTTTAAATCCAAAGGACTCTATAACTATTACATGGAAATTACCACAGATGACGACATATTTGCCGAACCTCCCGGAGATGTAGGGGATCAAATAAGCCAAGTGGACAACGATGAAGTAATCCGTGATCTGGGAGGAGAATTCGTGGTCCTCGGCACCTACAGATATCATGTTCAATCGTACGACAATCTAGGTGACGGTGTAGGTGTAAACGATGGTGTAAATTATGATGTAAATGACACGGTCATAACGATCAGCCATTGGTTCTCAGGTAGTGCACTTTTGGAGGGGAATTTACGGGATGCCGTAGTTTCTGATTTAGATTCAGATGGCCTATTTGACGAGGTGTACATCGACTTAAACGATGATGGCGACTTCGAGGATGTGGGAGTGGATGCCATGGCCCTTCAACCATCTGACATATTTCAGGGCAGCCAATTGAAGATACAATACACCTTGGTGAGCCTCGATTCTTCAGGCAGGTACTTTGAGATACAACCCACAGGCACCAGTGTTGGCTTGACTGAAAGCTGGTTTTTCGGGAAGGTCGAGGTACCTCCGCTTTCCGGGGATACCTACTATGTACTCCTAAGCGATATCGACGGCGACTCCATATTTGATTGTGCTGATTTCGATACCGATTATCCAAGCGATGGTGTCTGGGATGTGCTCGGATTAACAGAGACAAGCGGGACAGTCAATCTTAATGGCACCATGTACCAAATCATAAATATTGAGGATTCGGGCACATTCATTAAAATCACCGCCTTCTTGGATATAATTTTAAGCTCGAAAAACGATATTTCATTGACCAATGCGATACACTATGGCACTATCTCAGAATCGTCTCTTTCAATCAACCTCAATCAGGATGGGGACATGCTCGACATCTATTATGCATTAGTGGTGGACAATCTGCTATCTGGTTACTACGAAACAGTGTTTATTGATTGTGACGAGGATTATGATCTCTCTGATGAGTCCATGTTAAACGTGGGCTCTTCATTTTCCATTGCAGCATCTTTACCCTTTGATCCTCACACCTTCGTAATCGATTTCATCAATTCACAAGGTAAATACTTTATGTTTGCGCAAACCAACCATCCCCTGGATTATTGCATAACTAGCCCAGACGGTGAATATGCACTTGATGCACCCATCGATGGCGATTATTGGATTTCAGTGGGAAGTTCAACAACATATTGGGGATACGCTATTTTAAATGATACGAACTCAAATACTGGTATCAACATCGCAGGCGGAGATACCATAGAGAGTTGGGATCAATATCTCACCCAAACAGGAAACTTCGTATTTGGATATGTGAACGACTCCATAACAGGCGACTCCCTTGAGGACGTGGTCGTCCAGGTCTATGACACCCTTGGAAATCTCGTTGTCAGCACGGAAACTAAGGCCGATGGCTCCTATCAGATCGCTATGAAGTCCAATTCAGCCTATGATCTGGTCTTTAGTTTACAGGGATACTACACTGACGACGGAAGGACCACAGGCTCATGGCAGGACCTTCTGATCCTATCAGATACTTATTCAGTAGATGTTCTTCTTGTACCGGACAACATAGCGCCAACCATAACCTTGGATTATCCAAAGGAAGGGCAGACAGTTGGAGGTACACTGATCATCCAAGCAACTGCACAGGATGACTTTTTGGTGGATTTGGTGGAGGTTTCCTTTGATTACGGGGCAACTTATCACACAATGACATTTGCAGGTGGAAATACATACACCTACTCCTGGGACACCACGTTGCATCCCGAGGGCATGACAAGGGTTCTAACAAAAGTTACTGATGATATGGGTAATACAGACACCGACTTCTGTGACGTCTACATATCTAATGATGTGATACCACCTTCGATTTCTATAATCTCACCCACTGATTTAGAATACATTGAAGGTTCATATACTATACAGATTCATGCCACAGATAACTATGCACTTGAGTATGTGAATATCACTCTGGATGGTATAGTGTATAAAACAGCTCTCAATCCGTCAAGCGGTTATTATGAATATGCAATCGACACCACCACATTATCAGATGGTCTTCACACCTTAAGTGCCGAGGCTTGGGATTACGCGAAAAATAGTGCACAGGACTCTCTAGCCACAGGATTTTACGTGGATAACACACCACCTACACTTTCGATATATTCCCCGGAAAACGGCGTAACAGTTTATGGAACAACCATTTTTATAGACGTCGAATCTGTTGATCCGGGTATCTTTTCTCCCACTGTCCAGTACAGAATCGATTCAGGAGCATGGGTGACCTTATCTGGCTCCGAACTTTTAGATTGGTCTGATGTGTGGGATTCCACAACTGTCTCTAACGGGATACATAGCATAACCGTAAGATCATACGATGACATGGTTCACATGGTCTCTGACACAGTTACAATAACTGTGGACAATGATGATCCCAGAGTAACAATAGTGGCACCCATTGGGAACGAGTGGATTTACGGTTCTTACACATTCAAGGTATCAGCTTCCGATGATGTGGGCATAACAAATGTTTATATCACAGTAAATGGAAATGATTATTCCACAGGTTACAACAGCGCAAGTGGTCTGTGGGAGGTGGAAATAGACACAACAGCAATGGGAGACGGGTATTACTCAATTTCAGCCACAGCCGAAGACGGTATTCCAATCCACACCCAGACAACATCGGCCTTAGAATTCAACGTGGACAATACAGAACCTGTTTTGTCTATTAATTCACCGCTTGCGGGTGAAACAGTAACCGGCTCCACAGTTTCAATAGATGCAAGTTCATATGATGAAGGGCCTTTTGTTCCCGTTGTTCAATACAAAATCGACAGCGAGGCATGGATCACATTAACAGGCTCTGAGATCATAGGATGGACAGGATCCTGGGATTCAACAGCTTATTCAAATGGGATTCACACCATAACCTTCAGGGCCTATGATGAAATCGGACATTTGGTCACGGATAGTATAACCGTGACTGTGGACAATGATAATCCCACTGTTTCTATTTCTGCGCCTCTAGCAAATGAATATGTCCAGGGTGTTTACACCTTCAAGATCCTGGCATCAGATGATGTGGGGGTAACAAATGTCTATATCACAATAAACAGTACCGATTATACAGCAGGTTACAACAGTGTAACTGGTCTGTGGGAGGTGGAAATAGACACAACAGTTTTAGGAGATGGGTATTACTCAATTACAGCCACAGCCCAAGACGGCATTCCAAGTCACACCCAGGTGACATCAACCTTGGATTTCAACGTGGACAATACAGAACCTGTATTATCTATCAATTCACCTCTTGCCGGTGTAACAGTGACCGGCTCCACAGTTTCAATTGATGCTGATTCATTTGACGAAGGGCCCTTTGTTCTAGTTGTTCAATACAAAATCGACAGTGGGGCATGGATCACGCTAACAGGCTCCGAGATCGAAGGATGGACAGGAACATGGGACTCAACCATGCATTCAGACAGTGTTCACACCATAACCTTCAGGGTCTATGATGAAATCGGGCATTTGGTTTCTGACAGTATAACTGTGACTGTGGACAATGATAATCCCACTGTTTCTATTTCTGCGCCTGTTAAAAATGAATTTGTTCAGGGTGTTTACACCTTCAAAATTCTGGCTTCTGATAAAGTGGGTATAACAAATGTCACTATCACCATAAACGGCGACGATTATAATACAAGTTACAACAGTGTTTCTGGTTTGTGGGAAATGGAATTGGACACCGCCACGATTTTCGATGGTGTATATAGTATCACTGCAACTGCAAAGGATGGAATTTCGAGTCACACTCAGACTACTGATTCTGTCAATTTCTATATAGACAACAACGAGCCAACACTTTCAATAAATTCACCGCAGCAAGGGGAAACTGTGTACGGAGAGAATGTGGTTGTGGATGTGGATTCCACAGATGAAGGAGACTTTGTTTTAATTGTTCAGTTCAGAATAGACAGTGGTAATTGGATTACACTTCCTGCTTCCTGGGATTCCACTGCGTACTCCAACGGTGTCCACACAATAACCGTCAGAGCCTACGATGAAATCGGTCATGTGGTCACAGACAGCCTCACAGTAACAGTGGACAACGACGATCCTGCTGCCTCTGTTGTGTCCCCAGTGGCCAATGAATATGTCCAGGGTACGTACACCTTCAAGGTATCGGCTTCTGATGATGTGGATGTTTCCGAGGTGCACATCCAGATACATACCGACAACTATGTCATGGGGTACAACAGCGCAAGCCTTTTATGGGAGGTGACAATAGATACCACGGCAATTACGGATGGAACTTACGGCCTAAGCGCAACAGTAAAAGATGGTATTCCAATTCACACCCAGACTACGATTTCGTTCAATTTCTATATAGACAACAACGCCCCCACACTGTCTGTCATCTCGCCAATAAACAGTCAGATTTTATACGGGCCCAGCGTGGCTTTGGAGGCGAACTCCACAGATTCCGGGATCTTTGTTCCCACGGTTCAGTTCCGAATAGACAGCGGAGCCTGGTCTGCGCTTTCAGGCTCTGAGATCTTGGGTTGGACTGGAACATGGGATTCGACAACGCGATCATATGGTGTTTACACAATAACATTCAGAGCTTACGACGATATAGGACATGTGGTCACAGAAAGTGTTACAATAACAGTGGACAACGACTATCCTGTTGTATCTATCGTATCACCTGTGGCCAACGAGTACCTCCAGGGCACCTACACTTTCGGGATTTCGGCTTCAGATGGTATCGGAGTCTCGAACGTGTATATAACGATATCTGGCAACGATTATGCAACAGGTTACAACAGCGTAAGTGGCTTGTGGGAAGTTTTAATGGGTACAACTACTTTCGCAGACGGTACGTATGACCTATATGCAACTTGCGAAGACATAATACCCAGCCATACCCAGACCACTGTACCTTTTTCATTTAACATCGACAACACGCAGCCGCAATTGACGATAATCTCGCCTCATAGTGGGGATTACGTCAAAGGAAATGTTGTTATGGACATCAGGGGTTTTGATTTATTCATTGATTCTGTGGAGTACAGTGTGGATGGCCTGGGCTGGGTTGATAATAACACTGTTTGGGACACCACATTCCAAACTGACGGAAGCCATACACTAACGTTCAGGGCAATTGATCTGGCAGGCCATGTGGCACAAGGTTCCATTGTAGTTATCGTGGACAAC
Organism: Thermoplasmata archaeon; assembly: GCA_020348445.1. Classification (GTDB taxonomy): domain Archaea; phylum Thermoplasmatota; class Thermoplasmata. The sequence goes on along the minus strand of CP070751.1, from coordinate 384,114 downwards.
ACAGATTTTGACTCCGATGGAATAGGCGATCTTGCAGATCCCGACATAGACAACGATGGTGTGGACAATCCAGATGATCCATTCCCTTACGATAACACTGAATGGGAAGACAATGATGGCGACGGCATAGGTGACAACATGGATTTGGATGATGACAACGATGCAGTCTCTGATTTACAGGATGATTTTCCCGCCAATCCAAATGAATGGGTGGATACCGATTCCGACGGTCTTGGTAATAACGCGGATTTAGATGACGATGGTGACGGAGTATATGACATAAATGATGAATTTCCATTGGATGATGATGAATGGATGGATTCTGATTCCGACGGCCAGGGTAACAATGATGATCTGGATGATGATGGTGACGGCATAATGGACTTTTCTGATGCATTCCCACTGAATCCAGATGAATATTCTGATTCCGATTCCGATGGCATTGGCGACAACTCGGATATGGATGCGGATGGGGACGGTGTATTCAACACAAACGATGCATTCCCGTACAACGCAAGCGAAACCTCTGATCTGGATGGTGATGGCATAGGAGATAAAACAGATTACGATAAGGACGGGGATGGGGTGGCAAACACATATGATAGATTCCCAAATGATGCCCTCGAATGGAGGGACACTGATTCAGATGGCTTCGGCGACAATACTGATTCAGATGACGACAACGACGGAACAACTGATTCACGTGATGTATTTCCGTTTGATAACTCAGAATGGCGGGATTCCGACTCTGATGGGCTGGGGGACAACCAAGACGATGACAGAGACGGTGACGGTGTATTAAATTCAAATAATAAGGACAAATTCCCTGACGATCCCAACGAGTGGGAGGATACAGATTCTGATGGAATCGGCAACAATGCAGATTGGGATGATGATGGCGATGGTGTCGCCGACAGTAAAGATTACTATCCTCTTGATAAATCAAGGTCTTTGGAACCATTTTGGTGGTGGTGGATTTTAATAACCGCCCTGATCGTTTTCGGGATAATCTTCATGTTTATCACCCAAAGAAAACCCCCTGCTGTCCTGGGTGATGAGGAAGCATATTTGGGATTTCAAAAAGTGACACAAAGGGCGCCTGCACAAAGAAAGGAACGCGAGGCATCACCTGAGGTAGGAACGATAGTGATCAAGACAAAGGAGCAAGAGGAAGTATCGGATAGACATGAAGGAAAACCCAAGGTGGATCAAGAAGAGATAGAATGCCCCTCCTGCGGCAGATCATTTATGGTCGAGGTAATGGCGGGACCCCGGATGATTGAGTGCCCGCATTGCGGAACTTCAGGCACCATTGATTAAAAAAACCTGTTTCTCCATTCTTTTGGGGAATCATTCGGATTAGATGGATTTGTCCTCTTCTTCAGATATAATTTTATACTCCCTTTCTAAAAACGCCCTCCTATTCATAACGATCATCATCAAAGCAGATATACTTAAGATAAAACCCAAAGAGCCCAGAATGAAAACGAGTAGCGAGAACTCGAAAACAAATGAGGGGGTCATTGTGAGAATACCCAAAATTGCCCCCACCAGGACAACAGCAAAACGCCTTCTTTTAAAAGCGTAATATGAACCAGCCACAACGAAAGGTGAGAAAAGCAGCATGAGTATGGCCAGGCTGAAGAAATACCAGAGGTCGTTTTGTTTCCGGTTTCCCACACCTTCTTCGAGTTTGAAATCCAATGAATCTATAAAACCTTGTTGTATGAGTATCCTGCGTGTTTCCTCCTTGTAACCAACGTGAAAGACCCTTACACTCCAAATACCTCTTGGGGCGTTTTCTAAGGTGTATTTACCCTTTTCATCGGAAGTCGTGGTAAGATTTGTACCGATGATGGATATTGTCGCACCTGATAGATTGGTTCCGTCTTCTCCCTGAACATTTCCAGAAAGTGTAATATTCCCTCCAAAGTCCAAACCATCTGTTGAGCCGTAATAAAAAAACAATCCTGCTATGGGGATTTCCAAGGCGAAGATGATAATAAGAAAAACTCCTATGATAACAAAAACTGGGTTCCTCCCCTTTTTGGACCTTAAATGCTCCCTTGCCTCCCATGGTAACAACTCCCAGGAATAAAGAGGTTGCGAAGGGGTTGAGGATTCCGGTGTTTGTTTGGGATATATCGGATGTGTGAAACCGTTTCTGGGAGGCGGTGGCTCATCTGATCTAATTTTGGGTTGCTGTTCACTTTCTTCTTCCATTTTTCTCGTTCTCCAAAAAGAGTTAAGATATATATTATCTTCGCAAGCAGATGGATGAACAATAATTACTTTAGCAATTCCAAATCCGCACTTTTAACGGGAGTGATTCCGATTTTCAAAAAGAACTCCTTCCACTTCCTGTATTCCTCACCTTTTAAATGTTTTTTGTGGAAGTGCACCTTCTTGACATCTTGCGTTTGAGATATCACTTGCCTGGCCATATCTGGGGTCAGATTCGAGAGGGCATAGGTGGGTACGATATGACCAAAGGATATTTTCCTTTCTATTGCGACATCTGTCATTCGCGGGGAATAGTGGCCTCCCCCTATTCCGATGCCAACCTCATATTCCCTGGTTTGGGTCTCTAAAATAGTCTCTGCAATGGCCCTTCCCGCTCCTTTATAGCGCCATGTCTCCTCGTCACTTCCGATTTCAATAAAGAATGTTGGAGTTGAAAGAAAAGGTCCGTGATGAGTGGCTTCGAAAGATACTGAGAAGTCCAGGTCCTTGGCTTTTTTTCTAAGTATCCGCAATGCCTCGGTCATCAGATGGGGGGAGGAGGGAATTAATGTCTTCTCCTTTCCACCGAATTCAGCCTTTCCGAAGTTGCCAATGGGGTGGACAGTAAGGCTCCTTTTCCCTGATTCGCTTCTATGTCTGGATGCGTAGATAATGCACTCTGGTTTTTGTTTTAGTACCTTCCCAAGCTCGATATCGACATTGTCATGGAAAATATGCTCATCATTTATGGTGGCCATGAGAAAATCGTCGTAAAAAAGGAGGGGATTGCCCTGAAATTCACCTTCCTCCTTCCAATTTCTTAATGATTTTAGATTCTCGAATATGTTGCAGGACGCGATGTCTGGCTTGCAGATTATGATGGCTTTCATTTATTGTTCACCTGGAAATCATCTTTATATTGTTATTGGGATTTGACATGCAGAAAAAGTCGTTCATAGTATATAGCATCTACTATGGTTCTTTATTGAAACGGCACTTCCCAAATTACATCGTCCTTGGAATGAATATAATAACCTCTCCCCTTTTCAAAGTAATCGAACTCACCTATCTTTTCCCATTTTTGGTTAGAGGCATTGTATGTCCAGATCGCATCTATATCGGTGTCAAAGGTAAGATTGTTTAAGGCCAAGGTTCTACTTTTATTGCTCAATGAGGGGTATCCTACAAGATTCCAACCTGTTTTTAAGGTTATACTCTGATTTTCATTCGGTATTATCCCAGAACATCGTAATAAAACTCCGCCAGGTTGAGTTACATGTACCCAAAAGCCCATTATATGGTCGATAATCCCTAAATCATTCAATTCAGATGGTTTTGATATTTGGTGGTGTTTCCAATTATCGGAGTTATCTCCAGCGTTATACCATTGGATGGCATCGTAGGAACCGTTTATAGAATCAAGTACACTTTCCAATTTTGTATCAATCTGAATAATGGGAATCGAGATCAGGTTCCAACCCTCATAAAGCTGGATGCTATAACTTAGAGTGGTATTGATTGTAAAATTCCAGACCCAATTCGGAGCAGTTGTATTCCACATATCTGATGTATATGTGTGCCAATACCATTTACCGTCGGGCAGTGGGGGAGGTTTCCAAGACGTTGATTTTATCCAACCACTATAGTAAATAGTGCCGCTTTCGGCATCAGGTTGATCTGAAATTGTGAAATTGTAATAGACTGTATCGTTGTCTAGATCGGTGACTGAGGTGACCACCAGTGTCATCGTATCATTCGTTATAATGGAATTATTAGGTAGAGAAATTGGTGTAGTTATAGATGGAGGATAATTTGAGCGGGAAAAATAGATATCATAGTTACCGTTTCTGTTATCCTGCCATACGATATAAGATGTTCTTTTTTTTAGAGCTATTGAAGCTAAACGTTGAAAATTAGAACCAATATCATCATTTACCCTCTGAGCTGGGCTGAATGTTGCACCCCCATCTGTAGAATTTGCAAAATAAATATCATTATCCTTACCTTCCCAAGCTACGCAAATATATCCATCTTTATTTATGGCAATTGCCGCATCCCAGTTGGATGCACCAATAACATCATTGACCCTTTTATTCGAACTGAAAGTAATTCCATCATCAGTTGAATTCGCATAATACACACTGGTTTCTCTTTGATCTTCCCACACAATCCCAATAATGCCACCACCAACCGCTATATCTGGCCAGAATTGATATGTGTTAGTTATATCATCACTTACCCTAATGTTTGTACTAAAAGTTATTCCACTGTCTGTTGAATTCGCATAATAAATATCTGGACCTGTAACCCCTGTGTTTCTATAGTCTGTCCAAACTATATGTAAATTATTCATATGATCAACATCAATAGCAGGATCTCTCGAAGCACTATCTACATCATTGATTTTTTTATTTACATTAAAGGTTCTTCCTCCATCCGTAGTATTTGCATAATAGATATCGAAATTGTCAACCCTTCTCCTATCTTCCCATACTATATGAATCATATCATTGTTATCAATTGTAATATCAGGGCTACCTTGATCTGTTGTGCCACCGTCATCGTTTATCATTTTACTTGTACTCCATGTTATGCCACCATCAGATGAATTCGCATAATAAATATCACTGTTGTTCAAACCATCAATTCCACCATCGCTACCCACCCATCTCCCATCGGCATCGTTCCGCCAATCTTCCCATACAACGTGGATTACCCCATTGGAATCTATTGCAACAGAAGGTATATTTTGTTGTGCATCTCCTGGGTCATCACTAACTTTCTGAGAAATGTTAAAAGATAAACCGTCATCAATAGATCTAGCAAAATATATATCACCGCGACCATTGGATGGAAGACTTGGATCATTTCTATAGTCACGCCAGACAACGTAGACATTATCAAACTCATCAACAGTGATCGAGGGTTGGACTTGAACTGATAGATTATTTTCGATAATTATATTTGAAGTAAAGGTCTCAGCTCTAATGCTCAAAGTATTGTTATTTGAATTGGTAATCATGACTACAAATACAACTATCACCATGATTGAAAGTAACTTCCTCATTTCTAACATCACGCATATATATTTCCTTTTAAGTATATAAGTTCGTATTATAATTTATTGAAACTCCATTAAAATCTCGCATTTGAATATGGATCAAAATCTACATAACTTGAAACTTTATCGCCTGTACCACCGGGATTATCAACCGGATGGTATGGTCCACTAGCAGCGTTCCACCAATTATTCTCCGCATCTATCGTTATTGAGGAATAAGTATTGATAACTCCATACCCGGGCCCAGAGGACCCTCCTCCATTATTGCAAATATTATTGTAGTTAATGGTCGGGTTGCTCCCGTCTTTGCTTCCTATACCATACCATGTATTGTTTTCTATATCGTTGTAGGTAATGGTTGGGGCACTTCCTGAGCAATTAATGCCTGCAATTTCATTATATACTACAATGTTGTCTTTAATAGTTAGATCACTATTTCCAGCGCATTTAACACCAATATGTCCATTCCACCCAATTATATCGTTGTAAAGGACACAATCGGCAGCTTCTGCTCTGACACCATAATAATTGTTCAATGATATATTACACAACGAGGTGTTAATATTTGACGTGGATTCCAAACGAATACCATTGTTATTATTCGAGATATTTGTCTTGGTTATTTCGATGTTAGATGAAGACTTAACATAAATGCCATAGTTATTGCTCAACATTTCGCAATTTGACACGGTACTATCGTCAGAAGAAAGGAACCTTATACCGTTATCATTGTTAGAAACATAGGAATTCAAAATCATGTTATTTGATGAATAACAAAAAAATATACCATGACCGTTGTTTGATAAAATATCGTTACCCGTAATATTGTTCCAATCAGAGTCTAATATTAAGAGACCATCATCAAAGTTATAGGAGATATTATTATCTTCAATGTTGTTCCAATCTGACAGCCAGCAGATAAATATACCATATCTGTCATTAGAAGTAATATTATTACTAGTAATATTGTTTCTATCAGAAAAGTAATCAAAAAAGATGCCATCTTTGGTGTTTGAGGATATGTTGTTTCCTGTTATATTATTCCAGTCTGAGTCCCTTACAAGTATTCCATCATAATTAAATATAATCTCGTTAGATGAAAGGTTGTTCCTGCTTGATTGGTAGAGGTATATGCCATTAAATGTATTTGACTCCACATCATTGTTAATTATTATGTTATCATTTGAATCTTGGAGATTAATGCCCTCCACGTTGTTTGAGATTATTGAGTTATCCAGAATTTTAATATTAGATGATGATCCAATTGAAACGCCATTGCCGTTGTTCGAGGTGAAAATGTTGTTTATTAAATGAACATCTGATGAAGACCCAATACCAATACCACTACCAATGTTCAAAGAAACATTATTATCAGTTATATTTAAGTTAGATGATGAAATGATAGAGATACCGCCCTCATTATTCGAAGTAACATTATTATAAGTTATATTGATGTTTGATGATGATTGAATATCTATGCCGGTATTTTTATTAAATGTAACATTACTGTTATTTACGGTGCTGTAAGAGGGTAATAACATATACATACCAAATTCATTAAATGATGCGGTCACATTATCTATATTTGTATGATTCGATTGAACAACCAAAACACCCTGCCCATTATTAGTTAGAGTTAAATTTACTGCTGTGATATTCGTCGAATTTATGATGCCAACATAACCCGCGTTGAAGGGTATAGGTTCATTGTCATGCTCATGATTCCTCCAATAATATATGGGTTTCTTATTCACAGTATTTGTTGCGTCTATATCATGGTTGAAGTTCGGAAATGCAATACCCCATACACCGAAATTATAACTGCTATTAGAAATACTATTATTTCTGAGTCTGACATTAGAAGTAAGATATAGAACAATACCTCGATTTGTGTTATTATAAACTATGTTATTTTCGATATTTACAAACCCACTAGAAGGATCCTTACCTCTTATAAATATACCTTCTTCCGTGCAATTCTCAATAGTGTTGTTCTCGATTGTTGGGGAGCCGTAATAGGAATAGATACCATAAGTGCAGTTTCTGATTGTGCAATTTCGGATCAAAGGGGACGCTCTCTCCAACTTCACACCATAGATAGCATACTCAATCACTGAGTATCGTATTGAAGAGTAATCATAGCTCGAATCCTCGAACTCAATACCATGCCATCGACCCGGGTATGGTGCTCCCGAATCGGAATTCCAAGAAAATAGAGCATAATTTCTTTGAGATATGCCCTGTACAATCCAAATTATTGCTCCCTCTTCTACATATATGCCAAAAGAACCATTGAATAAAACATCCACACCGATTTCAATTGTTAGGTTCGCACCATTGACAACAGTTACATCATCCACAATCCAATATGGGCTCCCTTCTATGTCCCAAGTTGTGTCACTATCGATGGGGCCACCCACAACAGTTCCAGCACTAGCCCTTGGAGATGTTGTCACCAGAAAAGCCAAAGCAGTTATCATCACAATGTTCGCGCACACAAATAATTTGGTCAATTTCCTCATATCTTTTCCTCCTATCTATTTGATTTAACTAACCCGAAGGCATGCGAAAATAGGGAAGATTCACAACAATGAACCGTTTCATTCCTAAAGTGACTCTCTTCTCCCTCTATAATCGCTTACCCTAAGTTGTATCTCCAAAAGCTTATTGTCTTCAAAATATTTAAATTTATTGTTAGGTTTTTATTATAAGATAATTATTATATTTTTTTTTTGACTTTTTTTTAATATTTTCATTGGAATTATATAATTGTTGTTAGATATTAGCACTGACTTAAAATACTTTATATATATTATTTATAGCGGCACTTCCCAAATAACATCATCCTTGGAATGGACATAATAACCCTTGCCCACCTCAAAATCATCATCAGGGCCCATACTCTCCCATCTCTGACTGGATGCATCGTAGGTCCAGATCGCGTTCACATTATCTGGGAAAGTCAAAATGTTCAGTCCCTCTGTTCTGTTCATATTCCCTGTAGAAGGATAACCCACAAGATTCCAGCCACGGTGTAGGGTGACCATCTGGTCTTCAGTAAATGGAGAGCCTGAGCATTGGAGCAGAGCTCCACTTGGATTTGTGATGTGCACCCAGAATCCCATTGTGCTATCCAGGAATCCTAGATCATTTAGATGGGATGGTTTTGAAACTTGGTTGTGTTTCCAATGGTCTGCAAAATCAGATGCACTGTAATACTGCACAATATCGTAATCATCGACTATGGATTCCAGGACCTTTAAAAGCGACGTATCTGAAGGAATTAGGGCAATGGAAATCAGGTTCCAGCCGTACTGCAGCTGAAGATCAAAGGTCTGTTTCTTTTCAAGCACTACCGAAACTGGGCTTCCCCAATTACCTGCCTCATCCAATCCTCTAATAAATATTTCATAGGTGCCGTCAGGCCATGAGTATATATCTATTGTTTTTTCCAAATTTTCGGTTGACGAATCAAAAGAGCCGTCCTTTGGATCCATTTTTATCCATGATTTTTGGATGGGATCATAATACCTGGCTTCTGTTATGTTCGAACCGCCGTACCCAGCATCTGAGATCACTGCAGAAAGGTTCACCTCAATCACACCGTAGGTGGGACTTGGTGTAACTTGTAAATCAGCTAATACCGGTCCATCGGTATCACCCACGGTATCATAGCGTATCGTTATACGAGGCGCATACTCGGGGCCATAACTCTCGTCCCCATTTCCAGTATCCCAAATGAACAAGTAATATCCTGATTGCGGACCGTCGAGCCTAAACGAAATCGTTTGGTTCAAGATTCGATTTTTCAGTGCCTCATACTGTCCGCTGGCAAACGTGAATGTGTTCCATTGCTTCCTCTTTAAATCGCCATCCTGCATAGTGGGTGATATGGTATCTTCTGCCTGGGCATTGTGGATATCAGTATAACCAAGAGATTGCCAGTCTAAATCCACACTGCTGTTCAGCAACCGCAGATACCAGCTACCTCCAGATCCAGTGTAATGCCACCTACTGCCATAAAACTGCACAGTTGCATATGTGATGGTTGCGTCTTTTGGAAACCAGGAGACATTGAACTGCGCTGCACCATGGTATATTCCCTGGGCCCCGTGCCCCACGAGGATGTCTGGACCATCGAAATAGTTGAGAGTCGGTTGGCTTTCTTTAACGTAACCAACATAACCCCCATTTGCTGAGATCGAGAATCCAAGCAAGGTTTTAAAATTGTAATGTACGCTTGAGTTGTCATCTCTTCTAATATTACCTGCCACATCTTTAGATTCAACATCATAATAATACAAAAGGGAGGGTTCCAATCCAGTAAGTTCTATGGAATGTGAGGTCACCATTTTAGAATCGTACACTTCCAAAAAGAGTGTTGATGATATACCAAAATATACCCTTGAATCGCTGGGTTCATCTGTTGTCCAGGTAATGATTGCCGAGGTGACATCAGGTGTCGCAACAACATTGCTGATTACAGGGGGAATACCATCAATTTCCGCTTTGTCCGTTCTTGTTCCCGCAGGATCTACATCATTGTATACTGCAGTTATAATATCGCCCTCGGAAACCTGTAATATCCCGTCTGAGGCAGGAATACCTGTATCAACGTTTATCGTTCCCATAAAAACACTGGTGTTGGAGCCTGTTTCCGTCAAGAGTACAGGTTCAGGGGATGTCTCGGTGTCGCTTGAGATTTCCACAATGGCCTGCTCGGTCAAACCGGGATTAGAATTCAGGTCTGTATCATAGAGTTTGATTTCCACTGTATCCACAGGTTGGTAGGCAGTGGAATCCAAATATATTGCACCCACACCAGGTGTCAGAAGACCAGCAAGTTTTGCCAATGTTGCGATTCCAAGCTGTGTGACCTTCTTGTCGAATTCCATGTTGAGCTTGTCCACTGTATCGTTGATTGTATGATAATTATCAGTATTGAACTCAGATTCTATGCACTCCACAGCATGATATCCCTGGGCCCAAAATGAGGCATGGTCACTTCTTACCCCTCCTGGACGTGTCGTAATATTGAGTCCGATGCTGTAATCTGTATTGATTGTCTCCATCTCATCTGCAATCCATATCGATTCAGAATTGTAGCCTATGTCAAGTCCCATTTTATTGTCTGGATCGTAACCTATCATATCGAAATTGAGGTAAGCGTCTATGTCCATGTTGTTATCTACGGCATTTTGTGCCCAGCGTGCGCTTCCCACAAGGCCGGCTTCCTCGGCGGTCCAGGTAGCAAATATTATTGTGGCGTCGAACCTGTACTGGCTGAGTATCTTTGCAGCTTCCAGGGCAACTGCAGTTCCACTGGCGTCATCATCTGCACCCGGTGCATTGTTCAATGGATCAGACAGTGTAGCAGAATCGTAGTGGCCTCCTATAACATAGATCTTGGGATTTGTCTCATTTAATCCAGGAAGGGTTGCTATGATATTTCTCACAAGCACACCGTCATACCAGAAATAATCACTCTCGACGCTCAGTGCTGAATAATTGCTGAATTCATCATATATGTACTGCGCAGAAAGATTGCATTGGGTCGTTCTAAAGTATCTTGTACCAAAATTTTGTAAATCTGTGATGTACTTCTCCACATCCTGCTCTGTAACCTTGTTGATTATCTCCTGGAGGGTGGTTGGATCGACGTCCAGAGGATCAGGAGAAGGGCCTTCACCAAGGGCAACTTCCCATGAAAAACTTAAAAAGCAAACCTGTAAAACCAAAGTTAATGTAATCGTGATAGAGAAAATCATTTTTAATGAGCCCACCTTAATGAAATCTATGTCCCTCAAGTCAATCCCTCTGAGAACTGGATAAGCCTAGGTAAATAACTGCGTCAAGAGTATAAATACATTTCGAAGAACTGGGGTGCATTACTAAGGCGTGTATTTGAAGGGATGCCTTGCGCACTCCTTCTCATTTAGTAGCTCATCTATAGTGGGTCTTTCTTCCAAGGCCTTTTTTGTTGCATGAAGCATGGCCTTGTAGTTGTTGAACATGATTCTGTGTCTGTTTGCAGCTGCTGGATGAACAAATACATTTGCGATCATGCAGATATCGTCCAGGATAGCCTCGGGCAGCACCCCGTCCTTTATACTCTTCTCTATTGCTAGATTGACTCCTTTTGTTGCATGTTCGTAGATGTGCGCAGCCTGCTTTTTTGTTCGAACCGTCACTGTGGGAACCAAAAGTGTTTTTGGTTTGTCGTTTATGATCCTCAGAGTATCTGTCCCTTCTTTCTTCTCCCTTTCCAATGCCTCCTCTAAAGCAGCTCCAACGGGTCCATCTTTTACTCCGATAAGCAGGTCTATATGAGCCAATTCATAGACAGGTGGTCCTGCGAAGCCCTCTCCAACCTTCATTGTGAAATCAGATATGCGAGATGGTGTGTACGATACTGCAGGGTAATCTGAGGTGATCACATTCCCCTTACTGACCTCGAACTCCACTGTCTTCTTCTGAATCTTACCAAGGTTCTCAAGCTGTATTCTCAGCTCCTCTCTATCCTCTCTTCTGAAAGGTCCTCCAGGCATGATAGGACGTCTTGAGTTGCCCATAGAAAGGCCCATCATATTAAGACCCTCTTTTACAGCCTGGGTTGCACCGTTTCTCACCACAATTCTAACCAGCTTTTGGATTTCGGCCTGGAGCTTTTGAGCCTCTGCCAAATCGCGTTCATTCACAGCCTTGAATATTTTCTGCCAGATATCTGGAATCAGATTGGCGCTTGCCAGAATCAAACCGTCGGCACCCGCTGCCAATGCAGGCATTGCAATTTCGTCGTGGCCGCAGAATATCGAGATTTTTCCTTTGATCTTCTCGAAAAGGGCCATCATGAAGGCCAGATCGCCTGAGGAGTCCTTTATTCCAATCACATTCTCCAACTGAGCAAGGCCTTCTGCAGTCCACCATTTTTTATGAATCCCAGTACACTGAGGAATATTGTAGAGGATGATGGGGAAGTCCAAGGAGTTTAGGGTGTCGTAGTGCTCATAAAGCTCCTTGAAGGAGGGCTTGAGATAAAAGGGTGAGACAACCAACGCAGCTTTAGCACCTGCATCCTTTGCGTACTGTGTGAGCTCTTTGGTATGTTTCGTGCTTGGGCAGCCTGTTCCCGCGATAACTGGCACCTTCCCTTTTACTTCATCTACAGCCAAATCGATAATGTGCATCTTTTCCTTTTCAGAAAGGTACATGAACTCCCCAGTTGTGCCGCAGGGGACTATGCCGTTCACATTGGGTAGGAGGTGAGCAATCAGGCTTCTGAAGGCCTCATCATTTATTTCCTCGTCCCTGTTGTAGGGTGTGACCATTGCAGGAAACACTCCCCTAAACCATTCTGTTTTGGGCATTATCAATCACCCCCCGAAGAGCCAGATAATGCTTTTTTTAATGCCGAATCTACAGCCTGGTAATTGTTTTCATATAGCAATTGTCTATCCAGTGCATTTGGGGGAACATGGATTTTTATTATCATGAGGTAGTTTTTGACCATTTCATTTGTAATTGTACCCTGCTCGATGTTATCAACGATGACCTTCGCCACCGCGCTTTGCGTTGGTCCATATATCATGTTCGCCTGCCTTAGGTTCTTAAGTTCAATACCCGGCACAATAAGTGTAGAAGGCCTCACAGTTAGATTGGGTTCTAAGATGGTTGTCAGTGCCTCGTGACCATGTCTTGGATGCGTGAGCTGAACTGCAAAGGCTTTCCCAAGGGGACTGCTTTTTTCTCCCATGACCAGATCAACATGAACCTGCTCTTTTCCCTCTCCAGAAGATGCGGTTCCTAAGAGAAGACCTGATCCTTGAATGTCCTCCTTTGCAATACCAACATCCTCGAATCTGGATTTAATGGGGATATCTGGTACACTAAACTCGAAAGGTGCGGATTCTATTTTTCCTAATTTCTCAAGCTCAACCCTGATCTCCTCCCTGTCCTCGTGAATGATCACTCCGCCTTCTCTTATGGGTTTTCTTGTTCTTCCCATCTTTAATCCCATCATGCGTAAAGCAGCTTTCACTGGGACTGCACCACCGTACCTACAGAATATCCGTGCAAGCTTCTGCACCTTCATCTGAAGCTCCTGCGCCCTCTCGAGATTACCCTCTTTAACAGCTGAAAATAATTCCTGCCAGACATCTGGAAACACCTGCGCCGAGGCCAATATCATACCCTTGCAACCTGCAGCCAATGCAGGAAGAACAACCTCGTCGTGCCCTATCACTACGTTGATCTTGTCTCTCACCTTCTCTAGTACCTCCAATGTGAAGGTCAAGTTTCCTGAGGAGTCCTTCAGACCCACGATGTTGTCTATATTTGCGAGGTCCTCTATAACCCTTCTCGGCAAGAAAGAGCCTGTACATTGGGGTATGTTGTACATTATAATTGGAAAATCCGTGTTCTTGGCTATCTGATAGAAGTGCTCGTAATGGCCTTTGTCCGCAGGATTTAGGTAATAGGGACTCACAACAAGACTGGCATCTGCACCTGCATCCTTTGCATACTTGGTAAGCTCTATTGCGTGTTTAGTGGAACATGCCCCTGTTCCGGCGACAACGTACCTGCCGTCTTTAATCTCCTCTACTGCTATGTCTATCAGTCTCTTTCTCTCCTCAAAATCAAGATAGACGAACTCCCCTGTTGTCCCGCAGGGAACTATTCCATTTACATGTGGCATCACATACGAAATTAGCGAGCGGAATGCCTCCTCGTCTATGCTCTCGTCCTTCTTAAACGGTGTTATTAACGCTGGAAATACTCCTTCGAGTTTGAACTCCGACATAATATAGCCTCCTAACAAATATTGAAAAGAAGGAGAAATCAAGGTTTTGGAATGGCCAGGTCACTTGGTCCTAATGCAGAGAGCTTCAGGTTCGGCTGGTATTTGTCTATTATGCCCTTTATGATCTCGGCGTGCTTCACCTTCTCCCTTGCGAACTTGGCTAAAAAGCCCTCGTCAGTCCAGGGCTTGTAAATTCCTCCACCTGCTGCCAAGGCCGTGCCTGGCTCGATTTTGAAGTAGCAGGGCGAAGCAATCCTTGCAAGTTCGGGTGCCTCCCAGAACCTGTTAAATCCCCCAAATGAGTCTGACAGGTATATATGGATGTCAATTGGTATGTCGATGGCGGATCTTATAGATGCGAACATGGGTAGGCTCAGGTCTCCCAGAGGGTTGAATGTGTTGGCACCCAGGCTTTCCAGTACCTTGCCTCCTGCCGCATTGGCGTGGCCTGCAAATATTGACACCTTGAACACTACGTCCTTTGGAATCACGCCTTCTTCCCTGAGCTTTGAAAGCAGCCACAAGGCTCCTTCGTCTGTCACTAAAAAGCCTCTGAAGCCGAAATCGGCTGCCCTCTTTATATCCGCTATCAGGTAGGATAGATTATCCGAGCCTCTTACCCGAAGGCCTGATATGGCTCCTTCTGGTGTAAAAAGCTGGCGTCCCGTATCCCAGGAGCTTCTAGGCCCCGGTGTAATTATAACTTCCACCTTCTTTTCGGCAGCCAGCTTTGCAAAGTTCTCAAGCTCATCATCTGTAAGCAGAGTGCAGCCCATTACCGTGGAAATGAGCCTGTGGATTGGCATGTTGCGCTTCTCCATCTCGTCCACCAGAGCTTCTAGGGTGCTGAGCCTTTCAACTCCTGATATCTCCATTCTGTAATTTGCTCCATCCGGAAAACTTTTATCCGAAGTGGGCAGGTCGTATAGGTCTCTGCCAGGTACTCCAAATTTCTCCATTGCAGATCTGATTTCATCCAAAGTAAGGTCCCCCCATTGCCCCTGTATGCAACCGGGGTATATATTGATGTCGAATGAATTTTCATGTCAAGGTAATAACAAATGGACCGGATGGGTGTTTGAGCTTAAGAAACAATTTAAATTCAATTATAACTCAAACACGAGTCCGGTCCACGGATATAATTATTTAAAAATTAAAGTGGACCGGACGGGATGTTCGAGCTTAAGACCTAATTGATGTTCAATTATAACTCGAACATAAAGTCCGGTCCACAGATACAATTATATAAAAATTAGAGTGGACCGGACGGGATTTGAACCCGTGGCCTCAGGCTTGCAAAGCCTGCGATCTTCCAACTGATCTACCGGCCCGTATTGATTTTATATTGCAGTTGAGGGTCGGGAGAGTGAGTGGCAACTTGCTTGCCACGGAGTCTACCGGCCCACAAAGTTAATGCGAATGGGTATTTCTGTAGAGTAAGTGGGGGGAGAAACCACCACGAATATCTACCGGCCCACACAAGTGAAGCAAGTGATATGAGCGGGAGATATAGTGGGAACGAAGCCCCCACGAATATCTACCGGCCCATATAGTGAAGTATGGCAATGGGCTTTTTAAATAAATAGGTTTCTCTCAGTCGCTTATTTCCTGAAAAAACGGATGCGCCGCAGTTTTATCCAGATAATAAAAACAATGAAGACAACGACAATATAAAGCCACAGTGCATTCATTCTATCCTCAAAAGGTGTCCTCGTAAACACATACCAGAAGCCAAGGAGTATCCAAAAAGGTCCCTTTAGAAATAGCCACAAGACTGATATATCTACTGTTTTTTTATTGTGTGTATTATCCATTTTTTCTCACTTCTTGCTTTTCCAGGTCAAGCATACTCCAGATTGCTTATCGGGTTATTCACATATATTAATACCGCCGAAAACAACTCACCAATCAATTGTATAACTGTCATCAAATGTAATAGTGATGCTTTTTGTTTCACCTTCTTCTATATCAATAGGATCTGCAGGTATTTCATACATACTTTCATCCTCATAAATCTCATAACTATCCCCATAATCGGGATCGCCACCACTACCATCTGCATCATATGAAACAAATACATAACAAGGTGAAAATGTGATTCCAGATATTGTCACAGTACCGCTACTTGAAGATAAACTTTCTGTATGTTCAGGATATTCACCTCTAAAATCAGCCTCATCTAGAACTCCAATAAAAATCTTATAGTCACTATCAACAGTTCCAGAACCAGTATAATGTATAGTGAGCTCTAATGTTCTTGCCTTATCGTCTTTATCTTTGTTATTCGAGCCTCCACCACCACCATCTCCCCCAAGCATCAAGGCCAATGATGCGATAATCACAACAGCAACCACGGCAATTACAGCACCCATAATTAATACTGTGTTCGATTTTCCCGGGGGCGCTTGCTGCGGAGGTTGATATTGTTGTTGAGGTGCAATAGGAGCAGCCTGTTGCGGTACCTGTCGGTACTGCCGACATGAATAACAATACCACTGGCCGTGTTGTGCAATGTAACCCATTTCTCTTCCGCAATTAGGACAAAATGCCATTTTCATCACCCTCTCCTTTCGTGGGCTATTTATTAACCCGAATGTTAATGATATTGGTACTTTATTAAATTTTGCATATTTGGCTTTGTTATCTATACTCCCTACCCTCTTTTCATACAGTCCCTATTTTTAATAAACAACACCCTTTAAATACCCCCATTATCCTTCTGGAATACAATGACCTTCTACGAGGACATAATCAACCAGATCCGCGCAGGTGAAATCAGAACCAAAAACGAGATCCACGGAGCCAAGGTAAAACTGTGCAAGAAATACGGTCTATCCAACCTGCCCAGCGATGTGGATATCCTCGAAAACGCATCACCAGACATATACGAAGAAATCGAGCCGTTTCTTAGACTCAAACCAGTGCGTACAACCTCTGGGGTTGCGGTCGTGGCAGTCATGACATCCCCAGAAGACTGCCCCCATGGAAAATGCATATACTGCCCGGGAGGAAAAGAATTTGGGACAGCCCAGAGCTACACAGGACATGAACCAGCAGCCATGAGGGCGGGATCAAATGATTTCGACCCGTACAAGCAAACCAGATCCAGAGTCGAGCAGCTGTCCACAATTGGCCACCCAACAGACAAGGTGGACCTCATCATCATGGGAGGGACGTTCACTGCAAGAGATAAAAACTACCAGGAATGGTTCGTGAAAAGATGCTTCGATGCCATGAATGAAACAGAGGCAGCCACAATCGAGGATGCACACAGCCTAAACGAGTTCGCACCCTCAAGATGTATAGGTTTGACTATAGAGACAAGACCAGATTGGTGTAAATCAGAGCATGTAGACGAGATGCTTAGACTGGGGGCCACAAGAGTGGAATTGGGAGTTCAGACAGTATACGATGATATATTAGAACGAGTAGAACGAGGGCACACAGTAAAGGATTCTATAGAAGCCACCAGATTAGCCAAAGATGCAGGATTAAAGGTATGCTACCACATGATGCCGGGACTCCCTGGCTCGGATTTTAAGAGGGATATTGCGGCCTTCAAAACACTCTTCGAGAACCCGGATTTCAGGCCAGATATGCTGAAAATCTATCCCTGTCTTGTTGTAGAAGGCACCAAATTGCATAAGATGTGGGAAAATGGGGACTATAAACCCTACAATACAGAGGAAAATGCCGAACTTATAGCCCAAATCAAGGATTTCTTACCTAAATGGGTGAGAATACAGAGAATTCAAAGGGACATCCCTGTAAAACTCATTGCTGATGGCGTGGACAAGAGCAACCTGCGGCAGATAGTCCAGGAGAAGCTAAAAGAGAGAGAAAAGAAGTGCAATTGTATAAGGTGCAGGGAGGTTGGCATATCCTCACTAAAAGGCACAGAACCAGATATGGAATCTGTCACCCTCAGAAGAATCGAATACGAAGCCTCAAAGGGTAAAGAATACTTCCTGAGCTTCGAGGATTGTAAGGATATCCTGATAGCCTACGCCCGCCTGAGAAAATCCTCAGATAAGGCCCAAAGAAAGGACGTAAAGGCCCAACCTTGTATGATAATCCGTGAACTCAAGGTGGCAGGTGAGATGGTACCAATTGGCAAGACAAACGAAAAACTGTGGCAGCATAAGGGGTACGGGCATAGATTACTTTTAGAATGCGAGAAGATCGTAGGGGAAGATGAAGCAGAGAGGCTAATTGTCACAAGCGGTGTCGGGGCAAGGGAATATTACAGGAAGTTCGGATACCAAAGAACCGGCCCGTTTATGTCCAAAACCCTAAAATAAGCCCAAAATCCATTGACATGTAGGTTTTTTTCGACATGTCAATAACATGTCAAGATAATCAATATATATCCAAAAAGCGTAATTATCACGAAAAAAGGAGTTGTTTTGCATGGACAAGAGATTATTTGCGGTTGTAATGAGTGTGGCCATGGCATTTGGTGGAATTCTGGGATTCTATGCCCTGCAGGAGCACATAGAAAAAAACGGTGACATTACCCCCCTGAGCTACGATGTGAGCTATTCCAATCTAAATAAATTCAATTCGTACCAGGAACTAGAGGATTTTTTAGATGAAAATGCGGCATTATCTGGAAATGATGGCTATTATTATTATTGGAATTTGTCAGCTGGATCCCAATATTATCGAGGAGAACGTGAGGTATTATTCGGCGGTGATACTGGCGAAGGCGGTGGAATTGACACTCAAAGTGACTTCCATCCCGCAGGCGGTGAAGATGATCACTCCGAGACCAACGTTCAAGTCGAAGGCGTGGACGAGGGAGATATTGTAAAAAACGACGATAAATACGCCTACATAGTCTCAAGTGACAGGTCCAAAGTGTTCATAGTTGATGTTTACCCCCCTGAGGGAGCCGAAATCGTATCAACAATCGAACTGGACTGGGATATCATAGAGCTGTATATAAGCGACGATAAATTAGTTGTTGTGGGGATGAACAATTATTTATCTGATTATTACTACTGGAAAGATTGGGAAGAGGACTATTATTACGAAACCCCTAAAACAAACGTCAACGTATATGATGTAGAGGACAGGGGAAATCCAGATCTAGTAAGAAGTGTCCATCTGGCGGGTAGCTTTTTCAACTCAAGAACAATTGGAGATTATCTCTATTTGATCATAACCCAGCCAGCATATGATATCGAGGAGGAATCTGATCTTCCCACCAAAGCCCAAGAGATATATTATGCCGACGAGTACGACTATTATTATGTATTTACATCCATTATCTCAATAAACATAAAAAATGACCAAATGGAGCCTAACAAACAGGTCATACTCATGGGCTCATCCACCCATCTTTACGCTTCCCTATATAATATATACCTTACCTATCTGAAGAGGATGAGTTGGGTCGAGATGACAGAGAGAATGGTTGAAGCTGTGGTTTTGGATATTGTACCCCCCTCAACATCCCGCGAGATCCAAGATGTACAGAACTCGGACAAATCGAGATTTGAAAAACTGTACGAAATTGACGGGATCGTGGGAGGATACATGGAAGATCTAAAAAGCGATGATAGAGAGGACTTCTATGATTCATGGGAAAAGGAATATATTACATTCCAGGAAGATCTTCAAAAAGAAATCGAGACCACCACTGTACATAGGATCATGATAGACACAGGTAGTATAAAATACATGGCAAGCGGTGGCGTTCCAGGTTATATCCTAAACAGGTTTTCAATGGACGAGCACGATTCCTATTTTAGAATGGCAACAACAACAGGCCAGCTTTGGGGCTGGGGTGATACGACATCTAAAAACCATGTGTTTGTCCTTAACATGGAACTGGAAATCATAGGAGCAGTGGAAAATCTGGCTGAAGGTGAGAGGATATTCTCAGCAAGGTTCATGGGAAAGAGAGCATATCTTGTTACGTTCAAAAATATCGATCCATTCTTTGTAATCGATTTGAGCAACCCACAAAGCCCACAGGTTCTGGGTGAGCTAAAGATACCAGGCTTTTCCAACTACCTGCATCCTTATGATGAAAACCATGTCATAGGAATTGGAAAGGATGCAGTGGACATGGGAGATTTTGCATGGTTCCAGGGAGTAAAACTCTCACTCTTCGATGTAACTGATGTCAAGAATCCAAAGGAAGTTTCGACTTATATCGTGGGTGACAGGGGAACAGATTCCCTTGCCCTAACTGATCCCCACGCTTTCCTGTTCAGCAAGAATAAGAATCTTCTGGTAATACCGGTTTTACTGGCTGAAATAGACGAATCAAAGTATCCTGACGATCCACCACCTAGTACCGGGGGTGAATACACTTTCTACGGTGCTTACGTGTTCGATATCTCCACTACATCTGGAATCAACCTGGATGGCAGGATATCACATGATGAGGATATGAGCCAATATTACAATGGCCCTTACTACATAAAAAGATCGTTTTACATCCAGGACGTCCTTTATACGGTCTCGGGTAGCATGATAAAAGCAAACAACTTAGACGATCTCACCGAGGTAAACACCGTGGATTTGACGGGCTAAAACCTATAATACAACGCTTCCGTCCTTCACGATAACCTTTCTGTTTCCGTCCTTGTACTCCACCTCTAGGGTTGGCCTGTGGAATAGAAAGTCCCTGTGAGTCTTTGAGTTGTTCGTTCCCCCAGGCATGTTCTCGTTGTATCCGAAGGCGATGTGGGCTGTTCCTCCAGCCTTCTCGTCTTCAAGGAGGTTTCCTGTGAGCCTGGCCTTGGGATTTAGACCAATACCGAACTCCCCCACGATGCTTGCCATATCGTCCAAGGAGGTTAATTCCCTGATCTTGGATAGAAGAGCCGCGTCCTCGGATTCCATGGATTCGATTTTGCCGTTTACTACTCGTATCTTCAAGGGTTCCCTCACATCACCGATATCACCTATTGGGCCGTTGACCAAAATCATACCCTGGGCACCGTTCTCCTTGGGGGCGCACCATATCTCTCCTGCAGGAAGGTTGCCTATGCAGCCTGGTCTTATGCTGACATCGGTTTCAAATTCCCTGTCTTTTATATCCAAAGTGATGTCGGTACCCTCTAATGTCGTGATATGAACCTTGGATGCGGATTTGAAAGCCTCCATAAGATGCCAGGCATTTCCCACTATCTCTTCATAATCAGCAGTCATTGGACCCTCTGCCATCATATCTTCAGTGATACCAGGAGCATGTCCCACCCTGGCACCTATGGACTGCTGCAGTTTTACTAATTTGATTCTAAAGGGTGTTTCCTTTGCATTGGAGGAAAAGGCATTGACAAAGACCTGACTAGAGCCTATTAAAGGGTTCAAGTCCTCAGGTATCTCTGAAAGCGGTCTACTTTCTTCAGGTAGGACATATGACTGAGTCTTGGCACCGAGCTTTCTTGCACTGGCTTCAAAGGCTTTGCCTATATTCTTTTTGCTCTCGTCTGTGATGACAAGAAGACTGTCCTCCTTTTTTAGGGATAAAATATATTTTAGAGCGTTATGGGCTCCAATAACCATCTTGTCCACGTGCTCATTTTCACCTGATATGGTACTTATTTCATCATACTGTGTCATAGCTCTTGCAACCCCAGTCCGTCGCCAAGTTGTTTCTTCATCTCCTCTTCCAACGTCAGCTCCTCTTCCCATTGCCGAAGCGAGTCCAAAAGTTCCTTAAGCTGCCTTAGGCAGTCGATGCATATCCACTTGTTGCCCAGCATCTTTACAGGTTTCTTTTTGTAGCATATGGTCTCGCAAAAGATGCAGTAATGCATATCGGCAGTTCGCCTTTCCGTGTAAAGCTCCATCTTTTTGCCTTCGACGATGCTCTCTAAAATCATCTTCTTCTTCTCTTTCTTTTTACTGTTTTTATCTTCCAGAATAACACGTCCTTTCGAAACAACAAGACACCCTGGTAATCAGTCTACGGATATTTAAAATTTTCACGGAAAAATCCGTTCATTTCGCTGATTAATTGGTATTTTCGTGGGTCTTCAAAATACGACTTACAGGTACTTGCTGCAAGTGTAGCAGTAGTACCGTTTGTACTCCTCAACATATGTTCCCTTTTCGCCGCATGTGGGACAGATGTTCTCTTCTGGCTCCTTTTTTGCGGATTTCTCGGTGGGCTCGACATATTGGCTGCAGGTGTAGCAGTAGTACCTCTTGTACTCCTCTACATACGTTGGCTCATCACCGCAAGTGGGGCATACCTTGGCCTCTTTCGTTGGTTTTATTACCTCTTCGGCCTTCTCCACTTTCTTCTCAGAAGGCTCCACATACTCGCTGCAGGTGTAGCAGTAGTACCTCTTGTACTCCTCCACATAAGTTGGCTCACCACCGCATCCAGGGCAAACCTTGGCTGCTTCCCCCGCCTCAGGCTCTGCCGCAGCCTCCTCTTCTACCTTTTTCTCCTGAGGCTCCACATATTCCCCGCACTCGTAGCAGTAGTACCTCTTATACTGTTCAACATAAGTTGGCTCACCGCCGCATCCAGGGCATACCTTGGCAGCTTCGCCCGCTTCAGGCTCTACCGCAGCCTCCTCTTCTACCTTTTTCTCCTGAGGCTCCACATATTCCTCGCATGAATAGCAGTAGTATTTCTTGTACTGCTCAACATAGGTTGGCTCACCACCGCATCCAGGGCATACCTTGGCTGCCTCCCCGACCTCGGGCTCTGCCGCAACCTCCACCTCTTCTTCCCTTTCCACAGGCTCTATATATTCGCTGCAGGGATAGCAGTAATACCTCTCGTACTGCTCAACATAGGTTGGCTCACCGCCGCAGTTGGGGCATACCTTGCCAGTTACTGCGGGTACGGCTTCCTCTGAGGGCAAAGCGGCCTCCTCGGCCTCTGCAACTTCAGGTGCTTCTGCCTCGGACGGGACCTCTTTTATCTTCTCCTGGAGGCTCAGTGCCCTTTTAATCTGCTCATCTCTTGCGACATTGGCTGAATCAGAAGCAGAATTGGCGTTCTTGAGGGCCAATGCGTAGTCCTCTTCATCAAATGCACTTTTTGCAGCCTCTAGTAATTCCTCTGCTTCTGAGACTGGTGCGTGCAGATATTTTGCATCTTCGATAAGTTTAGCAGAGCGCGATATTGTATCAGATATCTCCTGCACCTTGCCTTCGCGGGCTGTCTGTGCAAGTTGTTCTGATTCCTTTATTGCATCGAGGGCAGAGGGCAGGGAATCGCCAGCATGATGCTGTCTTGCTTCCGCAAGTTTGCTCTCGGCCGCAGACACATCTGCGCCCATTTCCTTTGAGCCATCTATTAGGGTTTGTACCACCTCGATTTGATCTGCGATCTTTTGGGCATGCTCATTTATAAGGTCGCTTATGGCATCCCTAAGCTTGATCACGACGCTTTGAGCATATTCGTATTCCTGGTTTTCATGGGATTGTTTTGCTTCTGTCAGGATTTCCTCTATGGATGATGCGTCAATATCCATATCCTTTAGATTTGAAATCATTTTCTCGGAGGAGCGGATCGCATAAGACAGACCCTTTCCATAGAATTCATTCAGAGCCTTGGCACCCAAATCAAGTGCCTCTGTGGCCTTGTTTATCGAAGCTATGTAATCCCCAGAATCGTATATGGCTTTCGACTCAGAAAGCAGTTTTTCAGCCTCACCGAAACTGGTTGCACCCTCGTCTTCCCGCGATGAATCCAAACCCAAAAATGATCGCAATTCTTCAATTTCAAATTTTTGGCTGTCCGATATCGTGATGACATATTCTTCCTTACGCTTGCATTTTGAGCAGTCTATCCCGAACTTTTCTGCCACTCCTTTGAGTTGCTCAGTTTCCAATACTGAAAGAAGTTCTTCCATTTGTTCCGACATGCACGCTCCCCCTAATATCTCGTTTTTTACGATAATCACGCGGTCTAGCATAAACTTTTCTATTAACCACGGATTTTCAAATGAAATGCCTTATCTTCCCCTTTTTTTAAGTTTTCCTGTCGAAGAAAATGCTCTTTGAGCTGACGCTCAATGGTACGCCCATCACATAATTGGATTCCATGATCCCCAGTCTCCTAATAGCCACACCAACCCTATACATGATCCTGTTGTCCACATTGTGGATGCTCGCGGTCTTCACAGCAGAGCCAAGGGCGATTCCCAAATCCAGAAGCCTTATGGCGCAGTTGGGACCCACAAAATCCCCCTCACACTGTGCCCTGTCAAATTCCTCACAGCTTTCAAAACCGCAGGCTGCACAGTTCAACCCAGCAGATTTATGCTCCTTTAAGCCCACGAGCAATAGCGCCTGCGAATCTTTTACGTTGTTTCCGTCCCTCGTAAATAGGGGCAGTTTCCTCTCATCTGCGATTATTAGCATCTGTTTTGCTACCTCATCCTTCTCATTTCCTAAAAGCACCTTGATTTCCAGAAAGTCCTCCCCCTTACCCTTAGGTGCCGTCTTTGCGGACAAGGCCATGAGATTTGCCACAAAAGCCACTGAATCCTCCATTTGCATCACCTATTGTTCCGAGGAATGGCGCTTAAGCTATATAATTTTGTTTGGATACGAAAATAATCTAGCCGGGTAAGAACAACTTAATAAGAATCATTCTTGCGTTTCTGATTCAGGCGGCTTTTTCTTGAGGGGCTTTTCAGCAGGTTCTGTTGGGGGCTTTTGATCAGTTGGTCCTGCTGGAGGCTGGGAAGCAGGTGGTTGTGTAGGAGGAGTTGCTTGAACTGGAGGCTGTTGGACGGGTTGCTGTGTTGGAGGTCTTGCTTGAACTGGGGGTCGTTGAACTTGTGGTTGTACAGGGGGCCTTGCTTGAACTGGAGGTCGTTGGGCCATCGGTGGGGCCCGATAAGGTCGAACTGGTGGTCGTTGAACTTGTGGTTGAGCAGGTGGTCTTGTTTGAACCGGGGGTCGTTGAATTGGTTGGTGTACAGGAGGTCGTTGGACCATTGGTGGGGCCTGATAAGGTCGAACTGGTGGTCGTTGAACTTGTGGTTGGACCGGGGGTTGTGGTTGAACTGAAGGTCGTTGAGTCACTGGTGGAGCCTGATAAGGCCGAACTGGTGGTCGTTGAACTGGTTGTTGGACAAGTGGTCTTGCTTGAACTGGAGGTTGTCGGGCCATTGGTGGGGCCTGATAAGGCCGAACTGGTGGCCGTTGAACTGGTTGTTGGACAAGTGGTCTTGCTTGAACTGGAGGTCGTTGGGCCATTGGTGGGGCCTGATAAGGTCGAACTGGAGGCCGTTGAACTGGTTGTTGGACAGGAGGTCGTGGTTGAACTTGAGGCTGTCGGGCCATTGGTTGTGGACGAAATATTGGAACCGGGGGTGTTTGAGCTTGTGGGTATACAGGGGGTCTTGGTTGCACAGGGGCTTGAACCTGGGGTTGTGCAGTTGGCGGTGGTTGAACAGGTGGTTGTGCAGGAGGGGGCTGAGTTGGAGGCTGCGTAGGAGGCTGTGTTGGAGGCGGATATGTTGGAGGTGTGTATGGAGGTTGAGGCGGTATGGGAGCAGAAGGCGGTTCAGGTTCCGAAGGAGGTGTATATTCACTGATTTCCTCTTCTGGTTTGGGACCTCTTGCTTTCAAGAATAAAAGAAGCACAACTATCACCACTACTATTATTATGATCAAAATAATATAAATGTATATATCATTGGTTGGTTCCTCCTCCTTCCCCCTCGATGAGTCTGTTGGATAGGGGTCATCTCCGTCCACTACTCCATCGTCATCTGTATCAGGATCATTGGGATCGGTTTCGTTTAGGAACTCCTGGAGATTAGTAAGACCATCTGAATCCGGATCCTCAGAGGCGTCGTTTGGATTTAATCTGTCCAGGCCGTTATCGTCCTCCCAGTCATCGGGAATTCCGTCATTGTCATCATCAGAATCATCGTTATCGGGAATGCCGTCACCGTCGGTATCTGGAATAATTGTGAAAGATGTAGTTGCCGCTCTTCCAAGAGCCAATCCGGCAAGGTCTGTTGCTCCAACTCCAATTGAAACGCTATAACTCTGACCATAAGCAAGAGCAGATGATGGGGTGAAAGTCAGCGTATAATTATTTTCCCAAGTAAAAATGCCATCGACTTTTGGTCTTATGGAGAATGCCTTCTCAACAGAGGATTTGTCCATGGCCTCGCTAAATGTTATCGTTATTGTGACATCCTCCTCGATTTCGGAACCCTCGGGTGAGAAGCTCGAAACAGATGGTGATGTTGTATCTAAAATGATATCATCCAAATACACCATCGAGACCAATTGTGCGTTATCCATGAATCTTGCATAAACGGTCTTTAATCCATCATCAGTTGTTAAAATCCATATCTTTGTTGTGGCATAATTCTCCCAGGCAGTCCACGTCGTGTTGTCGTTTGAGAACGACATCTGGAACATGCCGCTTGTCATGTCGGCAGCAGATATGGTGAGGGTGGTATCGGTGGAGGTTGCATACCCATCATCGTAGTTAATCGAAATCGAGCCCATAGGCGGGGTTGTATCCAGGGTTATCGTGTCCGAATACTCTGCCGAAACCAAGGATGAGTTGTCCATGAATCTAATGTACACAGTCTTGATCCCATCGCCTGATATTAGGATCCAATTCCTTGTTGGCGCGTAACTTTCCCAGGGATACCATGTTATGCTGTCGTGGGAGAATGCCATCTGGGAAATACCACTTGTTGCATCAAATGATGAGAGTGTTAGCACTACATCAGTTGAACTGATGTACTCGGCTCCGTTTTCAATTGTAATGGTTCCAGTTGGCACAGCGGTGTCAAAAATTATCCAGGATGAAAAGGCCTCTGATTCCATCTGCATGTTGTCCCTGAATTTAACGTAGACAGTCTTATTCTCGTCCCCTGTGGTTAGGGTCCAGGTTTTTGATGTGGAATAAGCTTCTAAGGATGTCCATGTAGAGTTGTCGTTGGAGAATGCCATCTCAAAGACACCAGAAAGCGTGTCTGTTGCGTTCAGGGTGAGGGTAACAGATGCTGAGTTCGTGTATTGTGCACCACCATTGATGGCAATCGAACCTGTGGGCGGGGTGCTGTCCAGGATTATGACATCGTGATAGACTAAGGATGTCACAGTGGCATTGTCCAAGAATTTAACATATACAGTCTTATTTCCATCGCCTATTGGTATTATCCACAATTTTGTTGGTGCATAAGATTCCCAAAGTGACCAAGTAGAGTTATCGTCAGAGAACGCCATCTGGTAAATTCCGCTTGTGATGTCTGTGGCTGTGAGAGTGAGGGTGACTGAGGTGGAATTTGTATAAGTATCGTCGTTGTTGATCAAGATTGAACCTGTGGGTGGGGTAACATCCAGTGTTATATTATCTGAATAAATCAGCGAAACAAGAGAGGCTAAATCCCTGTATTTAACATAGACTGTTTTGTTACCGTCACCAGGTGTCAAGATCCATGTCCTCGATTCAATGTATTCCTCCCAGTCAGACCATGAACTGTTATCATTAGATAATGCCATCTCGACAACAGGATTCGCGCCAGCAGCCGATAGAGCCAATATTATATCAAGGTTATTTGTATACTGATCATCGTCATTTATAATGATGGAGCCAGCTGGTGGAATTGAAGAGAACGTGAATATAGTTATGAATGCGATGTTGTTCATGGGATTGATTTCAACTATGGAGTCGCTGCCATCCACCACAACAAATACCCTATGGGTTCCTCCAACTGTGGTCCAACTCATGTTGACGGTTTCCATACCATAGGAGGTAATTATTGGGATTATTATATCTGAACCGATTTGGATGCCACTAGAACTTGGATCTCCATCAAAGAACTGAACCTGTACGTCAGTTACATCATCCTCGCCCATGTTTCTTATGGTTGCATTTATGGTGATATTATCGCCTTCGGTGGGAATTGTGGTGGTGTTGAGCTCTAGGTCATTGACATATACAGCGGGGTCGACACCCTGCCAAATACCTTTGTTCAGGTTCTTTACAATGGAATCTGCGTGGCTTTGGTTCATGGCCACAACAGGGATATCCACATAGCTTAAGTGGAATATCAGCGCCTTGTTTGCTGAGACGATATAGTGACCGTATCCCAATCTCTCTGTTCTTATGTTGATCTCGTTTAATACAACTTCCCCGTCGCCGTAATTAACATAGGATGGGTCCACCTCGAAGATATAACTTCCGTTTGGAACAGTATCTATTAGGGCGGCAACTTCATAACCATTTACAGACACATAGACATCGTGTTTTCTGTATTTGCTTTCCTCATCTTGGAGTTCGAAGGTTATCACTAAAAAGACATCCTCCACATTTGGGTCTCTTCGCGGAATTCGCCTCATCTCTCCCCAGATGTTTCCACCTTTGCCGTCCAAGTAATAAAGCAGATTATCTCCTGTCCGATTATCATGCCAGGCAACACGGAAGGTGTCGTTCAGACCATCAAGAATAGCCGGATACTCAGAATACGATGTATCATTCGTCAATCTGAATTCCATGCCCCAGGTGATTCCACCATCCGTGCTATTTCTGTAGTACACTTCGCTTTCCCCGTGCCTGGAATCGCGCCATACTACATGAATGCCATCCTTGGAATCGATTACAAAACATGGCTCACCAGCATCCACAGATCCAGTTGAGATGACCTGCTGGCTGCTCCAGTTTATTCCCCCATTTGTACTGTTCATATAAAATATCTGGCCATATCCGTTTCGAAAGTCCTCCCAGAGGAGGTGGATGGCATCATTTGAATCCATTAAGATGGAGGGATACTCCGAATTTCCCGATGCTTCAGTTAAATTCTGCACAGCACTCCAGGTTGTTCCATTATCAGTGCTATTGATGTAAAATATTTGGCTGTCACCGAACCTGAAGTCCTTCCAGACAACATGAATCGTACCACTTGAATTTATAGCGATTACAGGATCGTCCACATCTCCTGCGGCACTCGTTAATGGCATTGGGTCCTCCCAGTTCGTCCCATTATCCAGGCTCCTTGCAAAATAAATCTCGTTGTCGCCGGATACGTTTTCGACCCAGACTGCGTAAACCTTATCCCCAGATACCTCGACCATTGGCCATGATGAGTTTTCAGTGGAATTGGAAAGATTTTTAAGGCTGGCATCTACCTGCTCCTCACCTGTCCATCTCAGGTAATATATCTGGTTAATTCCATTTGCACGATAATGCCAAACTGTATGATGAACATCGTCTGCAAGGGCATAACTGGCATACTTTAAATTGTCGGAGCCATAGTTGGGAAAGTAGGAGGCGACATTCGGTCTTAAGGTAGATCCCCTTCGGCTGCTAACAGCTGCAGGTGCACGTATTTCAAAATCATGATCAGATGGTAACTTCTTAAATATCTCTTTTAATTCCAATTCCAACCTTTCATACCAATCATCGTCATTTTCTTTGAGTAAATCACTGGGTTTCACACTTAGATTTGGTCCTAATTCCAAGATATCATCGTCTGGGAATGCAAGCTCAACCTCTCCATCATCCCCAGTTTTGATAACATCGTCCTTATAAACCTCTTGATCAATTACCACGGGCTGCCCATTGATGAGAACCTGTCCAGTTGTTCTCGTGATTATGGCCTCAAAGGGGCCCTTACGTTTTTTTGCTTCGGCGGGTGTTTCGGAGGGAGTATCCCAAACAACAGTGTTTGTACAATATTTGCTATTTGTGTAACTATAGATAGTATAATCAGCATCACCTAGATAAATATCGGATCCGGGAGGCAGTGTGAAATTGATGGAGAGATTCACGATCTTGTTGTATCCCTGGACATACAATGTACCGTTTATCCCCGCAAAATCCAAGGACAATACAGGGTCGATCACGAAAGAAATAAATCCTGTAACTCCAAGATAAGCGTGATGTATCCTGGGTGAGAACTTGACCTTACCCTTCAACTCGTCGCTGACCCACACAGTAACATCTGTTAATGCATCACCATAATTCTCTATTATCATTTTCTTTCCCAGTGTATAGGGATATATTAAGATCTCAGTCACTGTGAAATTGGCATCGACATGGGCGATATGCACATTTACATTGGCAAAGTCATAGACTATTTCATCGGATCCATTTGTGGGAATGCTGCTCAAATTCACAACAAGTTGATAATCAAGGGAAAGCGTGTCTTGGGCATGAATGGCCAGGGTCAGGTCCATGGACTCTCCAGGATCTAGGGTGACTATCTTGTCCTGGGAGCCATTGCCCACGAATCCTGCAATGAGATCATCATCGGGATTCTCCACTGTCACAAGCAGCTTATACGGAATCGAGTCTGTGTTCACAACAGAAATAGTTCTCAGTTGATTGTAATCCCTCTCAACTGTAAAATCATAGCTTCTTTCGGAGAAAACGATAGCATTCGTGATAAGGAAGCTTCTTACCGCACTTGTGGATGAGCCATAATCAGATGTGCTTACGACATAGAAATCGTACCATGTATTTCTGTCCAGCCCTGTAACGGTAAGGGAGTGTGATGTTCCCTTTTGACCAACATATTGGGTATAGGTGCTGTCGCTTGCCTTCTTCAAGAAAACCTGGGTGGAGCTTTCGATAGTCGTGCTCCAGGAAAACAGAATATCTTGAGAACCTGTCACCGTCCCATTCCGCGGATACAGATTGGTGATGATGGGATCCATGGACACATCCAGAGTTACAGACGCAGATTTTGAGAAGTTATTGTGGACAGAATAGATCTCTACCTTGAAATCGTAGCTTCCTGGATTTGCCGTGACAGGAACATCGATTGTTAAAGTGATATCCTCTTCCTCCCCAGGAACCAGGGTAACATGATCCTTGGACAGTTCCATCCACTTGGGATCAAATCCCATGACATCAAGCTCAAAGGAATCGGTGATAGGACCGTCGTTGTAAACCTCTATATTGAATTGAACTTGGCTACCAACGCTTGTTGACTGCCAAGAAGGCGTGATGATAATTCCAAACTCGTAAGTTTTGAGTGCACCCTCCACGATACTTATATTATATGAGTAATCGTCGCCGAAGCCCTCCTGAAATTCAAGAACACTGATATAGTAATTGCCTGCAGGATAGCCAGATGAGTTCCAGATGATCCTGGATGCCAAATCAGATCCTGAGTCATCGTCAAATTCAATTAATGTGGTTCCATCACTGGTATAAAGATATATTCTCGTATCGCAGGATGGGCCGAGATCGGAAGTTTCTATGGTATATATCGTTCCCGGTGTGATACTAAACACTATCCAATCCTCGTCTCCCGGTACGTGAAACGTGTGGCTCTGGACTGTTCCATCTGTTGTAAGCAAACTGGCTTCACCTGCTGTGTCGTCAGGCTCATAGGTATCCCCTGACGGTGGAATCGTTTCTGTGACATTGATATCATAGGAAAAGGTCAGGCCGCCCTTATCAGAGTATTCGACAACCCGGATATAGAAATCATCGGATCTGGGGGCCAACCATTGTATTTCAGAGGCAAATCCCGCTCCCCCATCGTCGTCTGCCTCCAATACAGTCACACCGTCGGTGTCGTACAGGTATATTACGGTATCTGCATCTGTGAGATTGTGGGTCGCAATTATGTAGATGTTGCCTGCCTGGGCAGAAAATGTGATCCAGTCTTCATCACCTTGGATATGGAATGTGTGGCTTTGGTTGGTTCCATCTGTTGGGATAGAACTGGAATCGGTATAGATATTGTCTGGCTCATAAGCATCCCCTGGTGGTGGTATGGTTTCTGTTATATTGAATTCATAGGAGTAGTTCTCATTACCCTCTCCATTAATGTCCATGATTCTGACATAGAAATTAGCGGTATTTGTGGCGATCCATTGGATCTTCGAGGCTAATTCCTCTCCGGCATCGTCATCTAATTCTAATATCGTTACTCCATCTGTATCATAGAGGTATATTACGGTGTCCGTGTGATTTAGATTGTGGGTTTCTATGGTGTAAAGGTTCCCACTTGTGGCTGAAAAACGTACCCAGTCTTCATCCCCAGGAATATGAAAAGTATGGTTCTGTTTGGTTCCATCCACTGTGATGGTGCTTGCCTCACCAGGGGTGTTATCAGGCTCGTAGGCATCTCCTTGCGACACACCTGATATAATTATATTGATATCATAGGAATAGGTGGGGCCGCTGTTACCGTAGTTCTCAACGACCACAACGTAGTAATTATCGTCTCTGGAGAAAGTCCATTCGATCTTCGAGGCTAAACCCACCCCGCTGTTGTCGTCCATGGCCAAAGAAGTTATGCCATTCGAATCTACCAATACAATGAATGTGTCTGCATCAATTAGGTTATGGGTCTCGATTGTGTATGTCGTACCGTCTGTCGCACTGAAGATAATCCAGTCTACATCGTCATCTATGTGGAAGGTGTGGTTCTGCATCGTTCCATCAGTTGTGATGGTGCTCGCCTCTGCCTGAGTGCCATCGGGCTCATAAGTGTCACCAACGGGTGGTGTGGATTCTATTACGTTGATGTCATAGGTGTAAGTGGAACCTCCATATCCATCATATTCATACACCATAATGTAGAAGTTATCACTTCTTGGTGCAATCCATTCAATCTTTGAAGCCCATAACTCATCTCCTCCGTCATCATCAAAACCCAACTCTGTAACGCCATCTGTATCGTATAAATACATAACTGTATCTGCATCACCGAGATTAAAGGTCTCAATTGTGTACATCATATCGACCGTGGCAGAGAATACCATCCAGTCCTCATCTCCTGCAGGGTCGAAATCGTGACTTTGTACCGTACCATCCGTGGGGATGGAACTTGCCTGCCCAGATGAATTATCAGGTTCGTAAATATCCACTGCACTTACATTATCACCCATGAAAGTCATCATCACGATTGTGACGTTAAAAACCATGACGAGGATCACCAAAACCGAGAACATATGTAATCCTAGCCCAGAATTTCTATTATCGTTTTTCATCATTATAATCCTCCATAAATTTGCCCAACCACCTCCTCAGAGGTAAATAGGCTTTCAGGCTCATATCATTATCCATATATATAATTTTAGCGGAAATTTTGTTGATATTAAATAATACCCAGTCAATTTGCTTTTATTTGGGATTTATCCTCCATTTATATGTGCGCAATAAATGATAAAGAAGAAAGGCCTACTCGGAAAAATCCCTATCACAATTCACATTCAAGAAATCGAAAGTCATGTCCAATTTATCTAAAAAATATCATCATCCTTGATATCTAGGGGCCTACCCTCCAAAACATCCCCTTCAGGCTCTTTCTCTGCATCATCTTCAAAATCCTTTTCAGGAATCTCTTCTAGGGATTGAGCCTGATCTGTTATGCCCTTAGTATCCTCTTCCTCTCCCACATCATCCCCTTTTTTCTTGGAGATGTTCCTACCCACAATTAAGCCTATTATTATTCCTATAAGGATCATGGCAATAGCCAATATGATATAAAAAGATGAAAATTCATCCTGTTTTTCCTCTTTGGTAGTTGTCGTGGGCTCCTGGGATTGCTCTGCTACGACTATATTCTTCGATGCCAGGTTGTTAGTCTCGTCTTGTTCTAAAAAAGCATCAATTGAATCCACTGAAATCGCTATGGTCCTATCCCCCTTTTCGCAACTCCAAT
This sequence comes from Thermoplasmata archaeon, assembly GCA_020348445.1. GTDB lineage: Archaea > Thermoplasmatota > Thermoplasmata. Next base: position 350,441 of record CP070751.1, on the reverse strand, counting down.
TAAACTGTATATTTGCAGTCTCTGAGGAAATCAGAACATATGAATATGCTTTAGAAACATCATCCACAATCAACTCAACAATTGCAGTTACATTTTCTGTGAGGTTAATCGCGGAAATTGTGGCAAATATTGTTACAACATCACCCTCGGTGGGTGTCTCATTTGAGAATGTGATATCACTTGATTCGATTTTTAAATCTAAAATAGGACTTTGATTTACATTAACATGTTTTATGGCAATGTTGTTTGTTTCATTTGATTCCACAATGACCTCTGCCGAATAAATGACGATAGTTAAATCATGCTCTCCTTTGGATGTAGTCCAATTGAACTGTAGATTCTTTGAATTTCCATTTAGTACGACTGATTTATACTCTAAAGTAGTTCCATCGATTAGAAACTCAACTATCACAGACTGACTATCGGTTAGGTTGAGGGCGTGAACCGTTGCCGTCACTGTCACCATATCATTTTCATTGAGCGTTTCTTTTGAAAGTGAAATATCATCCTCTGAAATAAACAAATCTATTTGTGGTTCAGATAGAACCTCAACCTGCCTGGATGCAACATTATTAGTCTCATCTGACTCTTCAATTGATGATGTGGAATCTATTTCTATTGAAATGTCATGTGTACCTTCGGATGCAGTCCAGTTAAATTGTACATAAGTTGAGCCTTCTGATAAGGAAGACGAAATATAATCAACAGGATTGCCATCCACAAGAAGCTCAATTATGGGTGAAACATCTTCAGTAAGATTGAGTGCATAAATTGTTGCAGATACACTGAGGATTTCGCTTTTGTTGAGTGTTTCTTTTGAAAGCACCATATCCTCCTCTGAAATGCTAAGGTCAGGAAGTTGCTTTGGTAGAACAGTTATTTGTTCTGACGCGGTGTTGTTGGTTTCATTAGATTCAGTAACTGTATTTACAATATCCACATTCATTGTGATGTCATGATTCCCTTCCTCTGCCGTCCAGTTGAACTGAATCTGTGCTGTAGAGGCTGATATCGTCACTGGCTTGACATCCACGGGTATACCATCTATAACAAGCTCCACCCAAACCATCTCGGTCTGAGCAAGATTTTGGGCCTGGATATTACCGTATATGGTAATCCTTTGACCTTCAATTGGAGTTGAATCTGAAAATGAAATATCGGCTGGTCCAAGTAATAAATCCACAAGGGGATTTACCGAGATTATCTCCAAATCCGAAAGTGGTCCCTCTCCCATTTTGTTTGTGGCAGACACCTTGTAGAAATATGTGGTTCTAGGTGTTACATTCTCATCAATAAATTGTGTAAGATTCCCGATTTCTGCAATAGGAGAAAGGTCCCCCATGGAAAGTCCCCTATAGATAGTATAATTTGATATGCTGGCATTTCCATTATCCGAGGGGGGATCCCAATTAAGTTCTATTTTTCCATTGCTTTCAATTGCTGCGAGAGTCTGAGGTTCAGAAGGAGGGTAGTGTAAAACATCACTTCTTTGAATATTTATCACCCAGTACACGGTGACATTGTCTGTGAGATCGCTGTCCTTCATGTCCATTCTAAGATAATAGATTGCAGGAGGGATCATCGATGTGTTCCAGTATTCCAGAACACCTTCTTTTACAGGTTCGGTTCGCTCGGGACCTATTGTTGTATAGACATCATAGGAAGGTGGGCCTGCATAGGAAAATTGATATGAGCCAAATGAGGTGGTGGCATAGGGAGCCCCATCGATATAGGCTGAACCCAAAATAGGAACAGAATCATTGGAAAGACCAGTTGGTGGTGAGTTGATCTTAGCAACCCATAAAACAGAGGCGTCTAGAAGTAAAGGCTCGCGAAATGTCTCACTATTTAAAAGATAGACAGTTGCTAGATCTTCCAATGTAAAATCAGGGTAAACATAACAATTATAGAGGCACAGGGTTCCATAGTCCTTAACATATACCACGGGATTGAGGCCCCAGGGATCCTCTGCAAAGAAAACGCACTCTTGTGCATAAACTGTTGATTCTCCGAAAACCCAAAATGGTCCAGCATCTCCCTTATATATAGTGTTTCTCATGTAAAGTGAACAGTTCCAGTATATGCATAATATCTCAGAAAATATGCTATTGACCAGATTTACAGAAGAATAATCAAATATGTGCAGATGCCAATTTCTTAGAATGCTGTTTACAGCCCGAAACTGGCGATCAGAAAGTGGGGCATTCCAGTCAGATTGGTATGTATTTGCCACCAATCCCGAGATATTGAGGGAATCGTCGTTTGTTGGCCTAATTATTACACTGGTAATACAATTTCTGACTGTGACATCACATCCCTTTTCAAGTAACGGACTGTTTCCATAAATATGGCAGTCATCTATTACAAATGAATAATAGACTCCCGATGAGAATGGAACATCGGCTGGAAATTCAAAATGAAAAACATATTCGTTCCAAAGGGGGGAATAGTCGATTATCGACCCATCATGAAATACAGTGAAAACGTTTATAATACCGTCGAGATTGGAGAAATTGCCTGTAGCATAATCCATGAAGAAGAATTCCGAGATCCAGTTCTTGGGGCCGTATGAATCTCTCAGATCAACAGTTGAGTTATCAGCCATTTTGCAGCTGAACCAGTCTGTGAATGTGACATTGTTGAATGAGATTTTACTGTTGTCGTTGGGATTTATTAGATTCGGGAATAGGTTCGAGTAAATTTGCGAATCTTTGACTTGTAGCTCTGAAACATTGAATAGATTAATAGAAAACTGCCATTTTGTCACAGACAGAAAACCGAAAATACTGTTATTGACAACGATCTTACTGTCATTTGACATCCAGATGTTCCCGTATACTCTAAATTCGCCGCCATTTATTACCTGGATTTCTCCTTGATTATAAACGTAAACATTCCCGTAATGATGATACACTGTATTATCAATAAGCAGTATTTCATCTGGAGTATCATCGCCGATTATAAGATTTTGAGGCGGAGGTGGTGCCTCAGCATTTTCTGTTATAATTAACATTCCCGAAAAGGCCGTGCAAATTAGCACCCATACAAGAACAAGGATTCCCTCTATTTTCCTTATAAAGCCTTGTTTCACAGTACCCTCTCCATGAAAACTGTCAGGAAATCATTTAGATGCTTGTTTATATAAATTTTGTAAATAATATCTGCCCAGATAAGGACTACTGGTTTTGATAAGTTGCTGAAAATCGGGGGATTATCCCAAATTACTTTTCACAAAAAATAGCCTAGAATTCATTCCCAAAATAGTTTATTCATCCTTGTATTCAGGCGACCTCCCCTCCAAAAACGCCTTCATGCCCTCCTTCTGATCATGGGTTTCAAAGAGCTCGCTCCATCTGTCGATCTCGTACTTCAGGCCTTCCTCGATAAAGGATTCATAGAGCTGGTTGATGGATTTCTTGGCATCGAAGAGCGCGAGCTTCCCCTTGCTGGCAATGGTCTTTGCCATGGTCATAACAGCCTCCTGGAGCTTCTCTTTTGGTACAACATGATTTACCAATCCTATGTCCTTTGCCTCGTTTGCATCCACTCTTTTGCCTGTGTAAATCATCTCCTTGGCCTTTGCAATTCCCACGATCCTCGAAAGGCGCTGCGTTCCACCCCACCCAGGGATAACACCTATGTCTATCTCAGGTTGGGAGAATATGGAGCCCTCTGCGGCAATTCTTATGTCACAGGCACATGAGAATTCTACCCCTCCGCCCAACACGTATCCATGCACACCTATTATCACGGGCTGGGGCATAGTTTCCAACTTTCTCGCGATCCTGTGACCCCGCTGGGCAAATTTTCTTCCGCCGTCAGAATCCTTATCCACCATCTCCTTGATGTCGGCCCCGGCTGTGAAGGCCTTCTCGCATGCTGAAAGTAAGACCACCACCTTCACGGCAGCATTCTTGCTGACATCCTCTAAAACATTGTAAAATTCATCTAAAGTTTTTTCATTGAACACGTTCAGATTCTTGGGTCTGTTCAATGTTATGGTACAAATTCCACCCTCAATATCAATTAAAAGATTCTCAGGGCTTTCTTCCATAGGAATTCCACCAAGGGATAATGAGGGGCTCGTTAATTACTTTTTGCCCTTTTTCTTGGTCTTCTTTTTTGTTTTATTTTTGGTTTTTGTGGTCTTGGCCTTAGGCTCTTTTATGTAAGATCTTTTTGCCAACCACTCTATGACCCCAGGCCACATCTTGGCATGGGTTGCAGAGCTTACTGAAAGGCCGATATGGCCTGTGGGAAACATTATCATCTTCTTATCCCTGCTTGGCACAAGATCGTTAAACGACATGCTTGACTCCTTGGGCACGAGATGATCGTACTCAGCCACGATGGAAAGAAGCGGCATTCTTATATTATCCAGCTTTACCTTATGCCCATTTATGGTGAACCTGTTTTTAACAAGGAGATTCTGCTGATAGCATTTCTTGATGAACTCCCTGTACGCTTCACCCGCCAGAGGGATTCCGTCGTTTATCCACTTCTCCATTCTGAAGAACATAGAAACGAACTTCTCATCATCCACCTTGTCTATGAATTTCAAATACTTGGAATAGAGATTGTTTACAGGATCCAAAAGTAAAAAACCGAAATTCAGAAACTCTCCAGGAACATTACCTACTGTTTCTACGAGTTCATCGGCATCAAAATATTCAGGTCTAGACCATTTTTTCAGAAGACCCTGGTCAGCCTCGAAATCTAAAGGTGCTGCCATGAGTATGAAGTTTCTGACCTTTTCAGGATGAATTCCCGTATACATGACAGATAAAGTCCCCCCCATACAGTAGCCGAAAACCGTTATGGAATCCAAATCATGACGCATTCTAATAAAATCCACAACATCGTCTATATACCAGTTCACATAGTCATCCAGATTAAGATACCTGTCAACGTCAGTTGGGGTGCCCCAATCTATCATGTAAACATCGAAACCTGCAGACAATAGCTTCCTAATTACGCTCTTATTGGGTTGAAGATCAAGTATATAGGGTTTATTTATTAGGGCATAGATAATGAGAAGAGGTACGGGATGAGGTTCATCCACAACAGGAAGATAGTGAAGAAGTCTCATCTTGCCGTCCTGGTAGACAATTTCATTGGGTGCAGTTCCCACATCAACTTCTGGAGGATTCATAAGAAGCTGGGATGCCTTCACTATCCTTCTCTCTAAATCACTGTATTCTTGTGCAGAAGATTTATCGCTTTCTTTTGGATTAGGAACCATTCAAATCACCAAGACATTGATGGGATCTTTTGTGTCATCCCATCTGAAAATCATTTCTTCTTTGAGTTGATGGCCCGAGAAATCTCACTGATTTTCCTGTCCATATCGTGAAGTTTTTGATATATGTCGTCCAGATTGTTTTTTGTAGGCAGTCCCATTGCACTAAGATATTGGTTTATGAGTTCATCAGTTATTTTTAGGGCTTCTAGATTTGCCTTGAGTATATTGCCATCCATCTTGGCAAAGTCCGGGCTGTTTATTACGTTCTTTACCATTTTGGAATACGTATTTGTCCAGAACTCGGAAAGTTCCTTGTAATTTGTGTTCAGGTTCATATCACTATAGTTAAAAGGAGGAATAATATCATTTGATCTTCCCCACATATTCTGCCAGAACTGGTAAATATCTTTGTACATATCCGAGATGTCATCTTCGTTTCCATTATCCTTGATGCCGAACGAGTCCATCCAAAGCTCGTACAGATCGTGCTGCTCTTTCAGGCTTTCGCTCATAAGATCTGAAAGCTGCTCGCCCATCTTCGCCGAATAGTCCGTCCACATCTTATAAAGCTCCTTGTACGGCCCTTTCTCATTTTTTAGTATCTCAACGAACCTCTCACCCATCTCTTCAGAGTAATCTCTCCACATATTCTGTATGTCTGTGAATGCGCTCTCATCCTCTGGAGTGAATTTTGCCATCTTATCCGACATATTCTGGGCATAATCACTCCAAAGTGAATAGAGTTCCTTGTATTCACCAGCACTCTCGTTGGTAAATTCGTTGATCCTCTCGCTAATATCTCTTGAATAGTCGATCCAGTTATCATAGACATCTGAGTGCTTCTTTGAACTCCCTTTCTTTTTGCTTTTTACCATTTTACTCACCTTTTATTTATTCACCTTTTTTTCAACAGACCTATTATCCCCATTTATTCCATGTTTTTGAATGAAATCGATTTAAGGCTTAAGCTCATTTTATATCGATGCTCAACCGATTGAGATAAATGGTCTTTTTCAGTCGAGTTTAGCTTAATTTCTTTTCTAGGTCCTCGATCTTCTTCCTCAGTTCCTTGACCTCTTCTGCAAGGCTTGAAACACCGATATAGGGAAACATAAGCATGTTTCTCTGAAGTGTTGTTGTCCTGTTGAAGTATATCTTGTAGAGATTCTCGTAATCTGATCCAAAAGTCTTCATGACATCACCAAAGCGCTTGCCGATCTCCCTGGATTCGCTAATCCAGGTGTTGTAGACATTATCGTAGTTGTAATTGTACTCGTCAAGAAATCCAGTCATAGTCTCACCGAACTTCTCTGACAAGCTGTCCCATGCTGAATAGATTTCCGTGACGTGCGACCCTGATTCCGTGCCCATTGTGTTCATGAGGCCTCCGATCTTTTCGTTGAAGTCGCTCCACATGTCGTAGGTCTT
>CP070751.1:190005-343671 GCA_020348445.1 Thermoplasmata archaeon | reverse complement strand
ATGGAGTTGGCACTCAACAAGGATGCCTGAAGGAGCTTATGACCCCATATTAGTGATGACAGAGGGTTATCAAATATCCACTTCAAGTACCACGAAATTTACTTTTATAGGAGTCTAAAATCGACATTTCAACATGAAAACTCGAGATTAATATTAAGGTCTCTAGATAAAAAAGAACTATATGTATTATATACCCATAAACGAATGTAGTTATTGAGGTTCAAGGAATGAGGTTAGTTATTTAAGATAAAAGAAGGCAGTGAATGAAAAAAATATCAACTTTAGTTATAATCGGCTTATTTGTATCTGCTATTTTTCTAGGATATCATGATTTAGAACCTGAAATTTCTGCGAATGCAGAGTGGTTGCCTGAAATAAGGCTCAGTACAAACCCTGAGTTAGATTATCAGGTTGCGCCATCCATTGCAGTTGAAAATGGAAAAGTGCACGTTGTTTGGGGGGATTATTCCGGCGGAAATACTGACATTTATTACAAGTATTTTGATGGTACAATTTGGCAGCCTGAGCAGGAAATCAGTAATGATAGCGGGACAGGAGATCAAGCATTTGCTCGGATTGCAGTGGATAACGGCAAACTGCATGTTGTTTGGATGGATTTTAGAGATGATGATTATGACATATATTATAGATTTTACAATGGGACTGATTGGGAGCCAGTGCAGGAAATCAGTACAGACATTGGGACAGAAAATCAATCATATCCAGCGATAGCTGTTGAAAACGACAAGGCCCATGTTGTTTGGATGGATTATGGTGATGGAGATTGGGACATTTATTATAGATTTTACAATGGGATTGGTTGGGAACCGGAACAAGAAATCAGCACAGATATTGGGTCAGAAACGCAATTCGATCCTTCACTCGCGGTTGAGAATGGTAAGGTTCATGTCGTTTGGGAAGATAACCGAGACGGTGATAATGATATTTATTATCGATATTACAATGGAATTGATTGGCAGTGGGAACAAGTTATCAGTACAGATAATGCGACAGAACGCCAAATGAGCCCTTCGATTGCAGTAGAAAATGGCAAAGTACATGTCGTTTGGCATGAATATGAGAATGTAATGTTTGATATCGATGATATTTATTACCGGTATTTTGATGGTAATTTCTGGCACGAAGATGTACCAATTATTACGAATACCAGCCACTCACAGTTTCCTAAAATCGCTGTGGAAAACAATGATATATACGTGACTTGGCAGAGGATGGAGGTGGCGCTTGGCTTCTATGATATTTATTACAAACATTTCAATGGCGTAACTTGGGAACAGGAGATTGAAATAGCCGGTATTCCTATGGTAAATAACGCTAATGCTGCCATAGCCGTAGAAAACGCTGAGGTTCATATCGTTTGGGAAGATACACGACATGGTGATTGGGACGTGTATTACCGGCGTTTCGTTCCGCCTGACTTTGAGATAACAATTGATGATATCAAATTTGCCCCCCCAGGCCCAGTGTTATGTGGCACGGACGTGACGATCAACGCCACAATCCATAATATTGGCGCGGGAAACGGTCCTGAGGTTATTGTCAGATTCTACGATGGTGACCCCGGCTATCCAATTGGTTCCGGACCAGGCATTCAGATTGATGTTGATCAGATATTATTTTCAATTCCATCAGGAGAAAATAGAACTGTCCAAGTACATTGGACTGCAGGCCCACCAGGGATTCATAATATTTATGTGGTTATCGATCCCATTGATGTTATAGCCGAAAGCAATGAGACAAATAACATCGCATCGAAAGTTTTAGAGATTATAGCTTTCTTGCCTCCTACACTTTACATCAAAGCAATTGGAGATGACATTATTCTCAATTGGACTCCACTTCCAACAACAGGTCTTTCACACTACCTTCTCTATCGCTCTACATCACAGATCGAATTTGATTTCTCTAATGTATGGGTTAACACTTCGCTACATAACGATAGCGGCGTCATACCTTTAAGAACTACTTGGAACGACACAGGCGCTGCATTTGATATCGCTCACCAACAATATTATTACACGATAAGAACAGTTTTTAAATTAGGGGAAATCAGCTCCACATCAAGAACTGTTGGCAAATGGACAAAGATATTCCAGAAAGGAGTCTCGACCTTCTCTCTGCCTTTAGAACCATTGGAGAGCATGACGATAGATAATTGTCTAAATGACATGAACGCTAGATACATCAAATGGATGCATCCAGAGTTATATAAATGGATGAAACATGGAGATGGTTGTGTAAACGACACGCAGATGAAACTCGGTGAAGGCTACGAGGTAAAATTCGATACTCAAACCAACTACACCTTCACAGGTTTACCCGGGGCGATGGTCAGTTACGATGATGATATTCTATTTTCAGGATTCGATCCCGATTCTGAGGCGAAAAAACTCAATGTTTCTGTTGAAGTTAACGGAAGTGTAACTCTAACTTGGTCTGAACCCCTAAGTATGAGCGTTGGAGATTGGTATGAGGTGTATTTTTCAAATACGAGAGATGGCTTCTTTGGGACTCCTGGTATTCACCATAACCTTACTTGCCCTGCTATTAATTTTGGAACCAATACTACCACAATCACAGGTCTTGGGGCCAGTGATCCTGGGGCAAGGTTGTATTTTATAGTAGTTCCTTTCAATGCTAATGGTATTAGAGGTTCGAGCACATACAGCATCTCGGTTTGGACTGAGGAATATCTCCAAGGATATGATACATTTGGAATACCACTGAAACCGGATGTTAACCATACGGCAGACTGGTATTGTGACAACATCCCTGATTGCGTGGGAATTAACTATTTCAACAACAGCAAAGAGCGTTGGTACTGGCATTCAACAATAATGCCCGAGGGGGCGTTTGATTGTACTTTAAAGATGACAGAGGGTTATCAGGTTTCCACCTCTGGATCAACGAAATTCACTTTTATAGGGGTGTAGGATCGGATTCCCTGCATAAAACTCCTATTGACTAAATAACTTCAATAGAGATTGATGATATGTGGACAATCGCTACTCCGACTGTCCAAATTAAATACCAAAGAATATATTTAAGCTTCCCAAGTTCGATATTCTTACAAATATCAAAACATAATCGAAAAATCTAAAAGACATGAGCATATGAAGTAAGATTGAAAGAGTATCATGGAGAATGATAATGAATAAAAAAATTGAAGCACTGGGTCTCTTATATCTATTCGTTCTCGGAGGGTTTTTTGGAGCAATAAATTTGGTGAGCGAGAATGTACATGGGTTTATTTGGATTAAGCAAATAGTCGATACTGGTTCGGGAAACGATGTAGGGAAATCTCCTTCAATAGCTATCGACGCTGAAGGAAATCCTCATGTAAGCTATTATGATGATACCGGGGGGAATCTAAAATACGCGAAATGGTCAGGAACTTCGTGGACTAACGAAACAGTTTATAGCTCTGTGTGTGATTGGATATCCACATCAATAGCTCTTGATAATAATGGATATCCTCATATAGGTTTCACACGTTGCGGTGGCGCGGATGCCATTAAATATGCCAAATGGAATGGTAGCGGTTGGGAGGTTGAAAACGTTCATCTCGCAAACGGTGTTGGTGGTTCCATCTCAATGGCTTTAGATAATAATGGGTATCCACATATCTGCTACTATAAATATGAATTTTTTATGGGAGATAATGGAGATCTAAGGTATGCCAAGTGGAATGGCCTTTCATGGGATCTTCAAATTGCAGCGTCCCAATATGATGTAGGCTGGGACTGTTCTTTGGCCCTCAATGATACCGGGTATGCTCGTATTAGCCATTACGATGCAACTGAAGACAATCTTAAATATACCGAGTGGAATGGAAGCGCATGGAACACTCAAACCAGAGATATGGGAGGAGACGTTGGTCACTATACATCCATAGCGCTTGATAGTAATGGCTTTCCTCACATCAGTTATTATGACAAGACTAATGGTAACCTCAAATACGCCAGAAGAACGGAAACTTCTTGGAATTTGCAAATTATAGACTCCAAAGGTGACGTCGGTAAATACACATCAATAGCAATAGATGGTGATGATAATCCTCATATTAGCTACTATGACAGCAATGGTGGTCTTAAATACGCTAAACGGACCGAAAGTGAAAGGATTATTCAAACAGTCGACTCTGGAATATCTATTGGGATGTACAGCTCAATAGCTCTTGATAGCGATGGGCATCCTCATATAGTTTACTATGACGGAAACAACGGGGATCTCAAATATGCTAAGGGGATACATACACCTCCTGATAAACCAAAGAACCTAATAGCCACTCCCTCAAATTCTGAAATAACAATATCTTGGGAAGCACCCGATTCAGATGGTGGCTCTTCAATAACTGGCTACAAAATTTATAGAGGAAATACTTCAGATGGAGAAAAGTACTTAACCACGGTAGGCAATATTTTGACTTATACAGACACAAGCCTCACAAATGGGCAGACTTATTGGTACAAAGTGAGTGCAGTAAATAGCATTGGTGAGGGACCATTATCGAACGAAGCATCAGCTTCTCCCGCAACAGTACCATCAGCTACCCAGAATCTGGAAGCTGATGCAGGTACTAAATTCGTAAATCTATCTTGGTCTGTCCCATTGGACGACGGGGGATCTGCGATTATTGGGTATAATATCTATAGAAATAGCACTGCAGAAGTTTACGCTTTTGTTTCTGCGAATCAGTTATGGTATAACGATACAAACGTGGTTAATGGTGTGAATTACACTTATCATGTTTCTGCAATTAATATTATTGGTATAGGGGCAAACTCGAGCATTAACGAAACTCCGATGACTGTACCATCAGCCCCACATAACCTACATGCATTGACTAGCGATGCTCAGATTACATTGACATGGATTGCACCAAGGTCGAACGGGGGCTCAGCAATTATGAATTATAAGATATATCGAGGTACAACATCAGGTAATGAGACCCTTCTCGATATTGTAGGGAATGTTTTAACATACATAGATACTAATGTGATTAATGGGCAAATTTACTATTATAAAGTTAGCGCTGTGAACGGTGTTGGTGAAGGAGCAAAATCTAACGAAACTTTTGCTACGCCTACTAGGGAATTTATTAGTTCTCCTGACAAAGAAAAATCAGTTCTAGAAGAGTTGTGGTTATGGTTATTAATTGGAATAGTACTTGCTATTCTTATTGCAGTTATTCTCCTTTTAGCACTAAAAAGGAAAAAGGAACTAAAGCCAAATTATCCACAACCACCGCCCAAAACGCCCAAATCACCATTGCCTCCACCGCCACGATGATAGAACACCCTGATAGATATAACAAATAAGGCGATCTCTATTGGCGTGCTAAGTAGGAGAAGCAGGACCCCCTTTTTTATATACAATCGGTTTACCGATTGTCAATTACCCCAATTAAATCTAAATATTCCAAACATATTTATCTCATTGAGGTTAAGGGCTAAGATTTCAGGTTTTTATCAATAACTGCAAGAACTTGAAAAAATAATAAGAAAAAGGGTAAATTTAGCCAAACGAAAGAGGTTTTGATGGGGGATTTCTTTTTTAACTTACCACTGCACACCAATTTTAGGCTTTGGGCAATCCTATTAAAATCAAAACTGATAATGCAAAGACTAAATTCGTCATTTAGATAATCAAAAATGATAAAAGATAAAACTAGCGGTTCAGCAATTCGTCACCGATCTTGATTATGTCTTATTATCAATTATGAAAAGAGCCGGTTCTACAAAAAACGCCATCAGATAAAGGCTTTTGATTCTGTTTCGGATTTTTTTCTTGAGCAAATCGCATATGTACCATATTTTTCTATGATTTGAAAATCGTGCCAAAACAAATATGCTTCTTGGAACCTATATAAGATATTCGATGAAGAGATTCAGGAAATTATCAGTATCAATGATGATAACACTTATAATTTTCAGTACAACGTTCGGGATGTTTGGAGTTGAAATGTTTTTTATGCCTTGCGCAAAAGCAGAGACAATAGAGCTTTTGCATGATGCTGGAAATCTTACTTTTCGGGTCGATAGCCATGCAGCGCTGCCGTTTTGCATGAACTATCTGGGGGTCCAACAAAGTGACGAAGAAGATGGATGGCTTGACGAAACCTTTTTCTTTTTTGACCAGTCACAATATCTCCATTATGGTACCGGTGATATAGCAACAGGAAGAAAATACATCCCAGGCAAATATTCCCCTGAATTCAACACTTTGGCAGAGGACGTACCTATCTCGTTTTTAGAGGATGGTACAGTGGATAAGAGTTATGGATCATTTACTAAGGATGCAGATATCAACGGACAAGCAAAGGATATAAGGGTATTTCAAACGGCGTGGAGCAAGCAGGATGAAAAATGGGGTATAATCCAGTGGCAGATTCTGAATCTCTATGACTCAGATTTAACTGAGGTTAGGTTCGGTCTTAGATATTATGCCTGTGTAGGGGGCGACAATTTCGATGATAAGGCACATTGGAATTCAACATATAAAATATACTACATCAAGGATTCGGGTTCCTCAACCTACATGGGTTTTGCTTCCGCAGACTTGGGGTTGCCTGTCAATCTATATTGGGATGGCCCAAATAACGATCTGTTCCAGGATAGCGACATCTACAATGCGATCACTTCATCCCCTTATGTATCAGGACATCACAATGACCTTGGATGTGTCGTTGGCTGGACTGATGATGAGAGTGGGAATCAGGGCCTTACACTACCAGCCAAAGAGAGCGTATCCAGAGCCTTGATTGTGGCGGGTGCAACATCCTTTGCCGATCTTGTGGAGGCTATTGAGAGGGCAAGAAATTTTTATCTTCCGAGGGCTTTGGTCATCTCAGAAATCTCAGATGAGGGCACAAAGTGCATCGAGATACAGAATATCGCTTCAACTCCCCAGTATTTGACAAATATCAGGCTCTCTGTAAATGGCGGTTTAGGATACTGGTTAGGTGGAACTTGGGATGTTAATCCCATACCAAAAGAAGGTTTTAGTGTTTGGACTTTAAATGGAAACGATGCCTTTGACAGCACCGAAGGGGACACCATCGGGCTTTATGATATCTTTTCGGGAACTAAGTACGATGAAGTAGCATTTGGACAGGAAGGTATAGCCCCGGATCCAGTTGATGATGCGGTTTATGGCTCGATTTCAAGGGTAAATATCAAGGACTGGGTGCACAGCCTGGAGGGTATGACCTTCGGGCAACGAAATAGTGTTGATAATTCCATAACATTAGAGCCGGATGTTGTTATGAACGAGGTCATGTTCAATCCCTCTGAGCCTGAAGATGGATTCATAGAATTGATGTACATTGGTTCAACGTCCATTGACCTGAATGGTTTTACAATAGCAACAGACAATATATTTTCCATAACAGAAAGCTATATTTTGAAGCCAGATGATCCTTACTATATAATATTTAGAGACGATGCTCCCATGTTATTTGACAATGGACATCTATCCAAATCCTCTGATAATGTATACCTTTACGATAATTACGGCTCCTTGCTCGATATGGTTGGTTGGAATTCTGCACATCAAGTGGACAAGACTATAAAGAGGATCCCTGACGGCATGGGCGCCTATCAAGGTTATAATGATTTTACATCAGGGCAGGCAGGATGGGTATTTGATTCGGAGCCCTCCATACCTTTTTTACAAATAAGTCCTGTAAGTCAATATAAATTTGGAGAACCGAGTGATGTATTGTGGTACGATTTAAAGATAACAAACAAAATGGACACAGGAGAACTTGTCGATTTGTTTTATCAATCCCTTCCAAATTGGATAATCGAGTTTTATGAAGAAGATAAGCTAACAAAGATAACTGATTCAGATTCCGATGGTGCTCCAGATATTTCTGTTGCTGCTCTTTCCTTTGTAGATATTTCTGTAAAGATCTCCATACTACAATCCGAATTATCAGGAGATTCCGGTGATACCATCGTTACAGTAAAGGCAAATTCAAATCCCTCAATCCAATCCTCGGCCTTGGTTCAAACTAGGTTCTATCCTTATCTTTTGCCTTTGAAGCACGTCACCCCCACCCACATCAATGTTCTTGGATATGGCTCCCCTGAGAAGGCCACCATAACATTGAACGTCACAGGAAGGGGATTTGGTATAGAAAAGGACCTTCCCCAAGATGTTGTCCTTGTAATCGACAGATCAAACAGCATGCTGCCTGGTGATATTGAATTCGCAAAAGAGATTGCTATAGAATATGTGGAGAACATGAGTTCCCCTGATAGGGGAGCAATTATGCATTTCGATACCGATGTTGTGCTGATGAATTCTTTGACCAGCAATTACAATAGACTCAAAACTAATATCGAAAATATACCCGGGGTCGGGGAGTTCACATACATGGGTGAAGCCCTGCTCGAAGCCCTGCAAGAGTTGAATGCAAATGGTCGAAGTGATCATAATCATATCATAATCCTGTTTACAGACGGGGGTTGGAACGGGGATCTGGACCCAGAAACTGTGGCGTATTGGGCCCGGGAGAACAGGACTTTTATATTTACCCTGGATTTAAGTGGCTCGCAAGATAGTAAGCTATTAAAGGAAATCGCAAGAATCACAGGGGCGCAATACTTCCCTGTGGACTCAATCGATAAATTCAGGGCCATTTATGATGAGTTGACCACTATAGTATACAAGATGGCGGGTTACGACCCTGATCCATCAGATTCAAATCCCTTGGTAAGAGATGTTTTACCCCCAGATATAGACTATGTCCCTGGGAGCTTTTCAATTGCACCTGATTATATTTATGTAAATGATTTAGGGTATACGATCCTTGAATGGAACTTAAGCAGTCTTTTTATTGGAGAAACGTGGACCGTAGATTTCGATATAACATCCTTAAATCCTGGTTACCGGGAGGCCAACAACTTCACGCAATCGAGAATAAGTTACAACAATTGGGCTGATACCCCTGTTATGCGACTCTTTCCAAAGACCATGATCACCGTGAAAACACCGGACCCAAAACCTCCCACGTTGTCAATTACAGTTGTGGATGATAAAGGTCGTGTTAACGGATTAGGGGACAACATTCGACTTTCATGGACAACTCCAAATGCAAAAACAATGGCATATTATCTTATCTACAGATCAGAAAGTCAAACCGAATTTGACTTCTCGCAACCTTGGAAGCGTACCGATTCACATGACGATAATGGGATCATACCGAAAAGAACAACTTGGAACGATACCTATGCAGCCAAGCCTGGAGAGGATAATTATCGGCAGCAATATTACTACATTATAAGAGCCATTAGTATCGATGGAAAGGTCAGCGCAACAAGCAGAACAGTTGGAAAATGGACCTCGCAGTTTGTTGGTTATCTGAACACTTTTTCTTTGCCTTTGGAACCTCTGCAAACGCGCGATGTTGAGTGGTACTCCACAGACATGAGGGCAGGATATATCAAATGGATGGGATCAGATCATCGTTGGGTTCGGCATAATTCTGGAGATTGTCAACATAATAATACAGATATGGTAGTAGGAGAGGGTTACGAGGCAATGTTCTCGTATCCTACAACATATACATTTTGCGGTATGCCCGGGGCTATGATCCAATACGAAAACACCCCATTTGGTTTTGATACAAGCCATATAAATGGCGATGCAGACTCCTTGACTGCCTCTGTGGACAACTATGGGACAATCACCTTAAGCTGGGCCCAACCTACAAACATAGGTTCAGATGATAGGTTTTTCGTTTTGCGTTCCGCAAAAAGGGATGGATTCTGGGGCAACTTGGATCAGGACTATGAGCAGATCGCAAGCCTGTCCATTGACACGACCACGTTCAAGGACCGGCAGGCAGCAATCCCCGAAACAGAGTATTACTATGTTATCGTGCCTGTGAACCAAAGTACGGGTGAAAGGGGAGTTTCCAGCTACAGCATCGGTGTTTGGACTGCTTCTTATGATTCTGGTTATGATACCCTAAGCATGCCTTTAAAACTTGCTGCTGATCAAAGCGTAAATTGGTACTGCCAGAATATAGAAAACACGGTGGGAATCAACTATTATATCTATTCAGAGTATCGATGGGGTTGGCATTCTACGAGAATGCTAGAGGGGGTATACGATGTTGATGTTGTGATGGGTGAAGGTTATCAGATTTCCACAAGTGGCCAAACCAAGTTCATTTTTGTGGGCACATGATTTTTTTCATCTAACCAATGTAATTCACACTTCCATAATCGAACCCTTCAACGAGCTCGATATGCAAATCCTCTGGTCGCCATAAAACATCCGGATACACAAGATTCGGAAAAAAAGTTGATGTGTCCTTTGCAAGCTGGGTTGAAAGGTGCTCCTCTCCAAACACGGCTTTGGTGATCTCATATACCTTCTTTCTTGCCAAACCTTCATCCAAATAACCCAGGGAGTGTATGTATTCGTGAAGCAGAACATGAAAGGCGTAGGGTTTGTACAATTTCAGATTGGTCTCCTTGATCCTTTGCAGGGGAATTTTGTTCATCACAATTATGTTTGTACCCACTGGATAGAAGGCTCCCATCCATCCCTGAGGATGGTTTCCCAGATCGGCAAGACCCAGCATAAGGCCTCCCCTGCTCTTCTTATCGCTCTCTAAAACAGCGGTCTTGACAATTTCGAATATATCGGCCAATGAGGTGGCGTTTTTTAAGAGAGTATCGAAATCCG
Source organism: Thermoplasmata archaeon (assembly GCA_020348445.1). Classification (GTDB taxonomy): domain Archaea; phylum Thermoplasmatota; class Thermoplasmata. The sequence goes on along the minus strand of CP070751.1, from coordinate 332,946 downwards.
GCTTCATCATAAATTAATAAGGTTGCGTTTCTATATAATATCTATTTACGTTGATTGGTGACAAACAGGTTCAGATGCTACCCCAATATTTATCTTATAAAATACCATTACCCCATCACGATTGGGGGTGAGGATTAATGATTGAAAGAGATGAGATAAAGGAAGTTTTAAAGGAGTATGACCTAGATAAGGCAAAGCTTGGGATGATCGCATCCCATTCGGCACTGGATGTCTGTGATGGTGCAATAGAAGAAGGATTTGAGACCCTTGTCATTTGCCAGAGGGGCAGGGAGAAAACCTACAACAAATACTTTCTTGCCGAAAGGGATGGAAATGGAAATATAGTAAGGGGTGTGGTGGATAAGGCTGTGATATACGACAAGTTCAAGGAGATCATGAAAACCGAGAATCAAAGGATGTTAATTGATGAGAACGCTCTTTTCATACCAAACAGGTCATTTTCGTCCTACATAGGTTTGGACGAGATAGAAAATGATTTCAGGGTGCCCATGGTGGGGAGCAGAAACCTCTTAAGAACAGAGGAAAGGGGAGAAAAACAGGATTACTACTGGCTTTTGGAAAAGGCTGGACTACCCTTCCCCGATAAGGTTGAAAATCCAGAGGAAATTAAGGAACTCAGCATCATAAAACTACATCATGCAGTCAAAAAACTGGAGCGTGGATTTTTTAGTGCCTCATCTTATAATGAATATCTAAAGAAATCAGAACAACTATTGAAACAGAACGTGATAACTGAAGAGGCTTTGAAAAATGCTAGGATCGAACGCTATATCCTAGGGCCTGTATTCAACTTCGATTTCTTTTATTCACCTATCGAGAAATCGAATGCGAAAATCGAGCTTATCGGGGTTGACTGGCGATTCGAAACCAGCTTAGACGGGCATGTGAGGTTGCCTGCACCTCAGCAGATGGAGCTAGCCGAGGAGCAGATGAACCCCGAGTATACAGTTTGCGGCCACAACAGTGCAACGCTTCGTGAATCCCTTTTGGAGAAGGTTTTCCCGCTTGCAGAGAAGTACGTTGAGGCGACCCGGGAACATCATCCTCCAGGAATAATAGGGCCTTTCTGTTTGCAGACCTGTGTTGACAAGGATCTTGACTTCTTTATCTACGATGTCGCGCCAAGGGTTGGAGGCGGAACCAATGTCCACATGTCGGTGGGGCATCCGTACGGCAATACGCTTTGGAGAATCAATCTAAGCACAGGAAGAAGAGTGGCCATGGAGGTCAGGCGTGCAATTGAGATGGACAAGGTGGAGGAGATTGTTACATAGATGCAAGCCCTATGCTAAAGCAAAGGGAGAGAGGGAATTAAAGAACCCCGTCCTAAAGGACGGAGCTTTGTAAAGCATTACTTTCACCCACCCCTCATAGATAGCCTTATAAGTTCAAATTACCATTAATTACGGAAAAAACAAACAAAACGGTGAATAAAATGACCGAAGAAATGAAAATAGATGAGTTGCCAGGAGTAGGACCAGCAACTGCGGAAAAATTGAGAGAGGCAGGTTACTCGGACCTGATGACCATAGCCGTGGAGTCTCCAAAGAACCTTGCTGAGATGGCGGAGATAGGCGAGGCCACTGCCAATAAAATCATCAACCTAGCAAAGAGGGAGGCAGATATCGGAAACTTCGAAACAGGGGATGCACTCCTTGAGAGAAGAAAGGCAGTTGGAAAGCTCACATCCGGAGTAAAGGCCCTGGATGAACTGTTGGGCGGAGGATTTGAGAGCCAGGCGATTATCGAGCTTTATGGGGAGTTTGGCTCCGGAAAAACCCAGATTGCGCATCAGCTGGCTGTGAATGTCCAGTTACCAGAGGATCAGGGCGGTCTGGGAGGTCATGCCTTGATGATAGATACAGAGAACACCTTCAGACCTGAAAGGATAGTACAGATCGCAGGAGCCCTGGATTTGGATCCCCAGGAAGCCTTAACAAATGTACATGTCGCAAGGGCATTTAATTCCCATCATCAGATGCTTTTGATGGACCGGGCAAAGGCCCTTGCAAAGGAATTTCCTGTTAAACTTCTTATTGTGGATTCACTTACTGCTCATTTTCGTGCAGAGTACATCGGCAGGGGAGCATTGGCCGAGCGCCAGCAGAAGCTGAACAGGCACATGCACGACCTTCAGAGGTTCGCTGATTTGAACAACGCTGTGATTCTCGTTACGAACCAGGTTTCCGCCAAACCTGATGCGTTTTTCGGCGACCCAACAAGACCCATCGGCGGTCATATCGTGGGACACACAGCAACATTCAGAATCTACATGAGAAAAAGCAAGGGCGGAAAAAGAATTTGCAGGCTTGTGGATTCCCCCAGTCTTCCGGATGGAGAAGCCGTGGTTACGCTCTGTGAGGAAGGAGTGAGGGACTAATAAACTTCTTGAAAGCTCAATACCTGATATCCTCGCAGGAACTCAAGCAGTTCATTAGCTTTTCAAGGCGTTTTTTGCACCTGTAAGATCCAAGTTCAGATGCATTTGAATGCGGCCTAATTGAACAATCAACTGTTGTATAACCTCTCTCATTCTTACATACACAGATAATGAAAATATCAGGATTCAAAAATAATCCAAGATTTGTAACACCTATGATCTTTACAAAAATCGGAACACCTTTGTAATACTTTTTTTCGTATAGAATATTCCAGTGAAATGAAGAAAGACTTGAAATCAAGATTTCATGAACTTGATATGGTGGGCGTTTGAAATACAACTTGTCTCTTACTATAACATTCCATTTTGTATCGCAAACATTATTTTGTATAATTTTCAATGATTGCTTTAATCTGTTAATTACTAAAAAACCACATTCGGTCCCGATAATTAAGCATAAAAAAATATAGAATGGGATAAATATTTCCGGTTTATAATTTGTAATTATTCCGTATTCGGGGTGACTTAATAAAATAATTAGCATAAAAAAAGGCACATTGAAAATGAAAAAATATATCCAAAAAATTTTTAAGGAAAGTTTTCGGTGTAGTTTAAGATTTATTATATTTGAATTGTCGGTAAATATTCTTCCTTTAAAAATAAAATCATCATTATTCTTCTGAGAAATTGTTGGATAGTATTCATATCTATCCGAAAGGCTCATTTTATCTTCCTCAATGTTCCATTAGTAACATATATGGCCTTAATGTATAAATATTTTTCCTTATTATACATATATCTTGAAGATAATCATGCTATAGGGAAATAAAATTATACTTTCGTATTAATTTAATGGATCCTTTGGTTAAAAAATAATGAATGATTAATCAGATTAGGAGCTTTATAAGAAACACAGATAAAAAAAGTGCCGAGGACGGGGATTTCAACAGTGTCAGCACTTAACTGGCCTGTTTTTGAACCTGGAATACCATATCAAGGGGTTACTTCATCAGGGATTTTAAACGTGATCTCATTATCCATTTTTTCGCTTAAAATCTTCCTCTTAAGGTAAATGATATAAAATAAACTTACAATCGAAAAGAACAAAATTGATACATATAAAAGATTTAAAGCTAGCAAATAATCTGATCCAACTAGAACGATTATTGATAACATAGTTATAATAAAAATATTGAATAACCTTACAAAGACATAGGTATTTGCCAGTGCCTTAATAACAGGTTCCTGGCTTTTCGGAACCTGGTTTCTCCAAAGCATTAGGGCGAGGACGCTATCCAATATTCCAAAACATATCAAGTAAAGAATATAAACAAATCTAATCTTGGGAATTGCATCTGCTCGTATTATTGGATTACCCTCCTCTGAATCCTCTATTATCTCTTCTGTTTCTTCGGCAGCATCCTGCATTTGAGGAAGAAAGTTCACCCAGAGAATGATAATATTTCCTGCTAACACGATAAAAGATATAACAAAAACCAAAGCATACACTTTTGTAGGAGCCTCGTTTCCATTTCCTTTCAATTGGTCAATCAAACTCATTATTACCCCTTCCATATGGTCCTATATCTATTGATTTCTGCTTAATTATAATTTATGGTGAATTAGAAAAAAGTGCCGAGGACGGGGATTTCAACAGTGTCAGCACTTAACTGGCCTGTTTTTGAACCCGTGACCTCCGGATTTCCCAGAAAGGTGCCTTGGAGCGCAAAGCGCAACCCTATGAGTCCGACGCTCCACCAGGCTGAGCCACCTCGGCACATGATAATGATAATTTTCAAATATGTAAAAGAGAGAGTTTTAATCCTCTGTAATTTTCTCGACTTTTTTTGGTAATTCTTCCTCTACCTCGGAAACCTCATCTTCCTGAGGAGGTGGTATCTTGGGGGTAACCTTGGTTTCCTGTTCTTCTGGAGGGGGCGGGGGAGGCGGAGGTGGAGGTATCTCTTTTTTCTCAATCGGTTTTTCTTCCTCAAGTTCTTCCCCAACAACTTCCATTACATCTTCCTCGATTGTCTTCTCGGCCTCTACCTCGGCCTTTGGTTCGGTTGGTGCCTCCACAACCTTCTCTGTAGCCAATCTAAGAACCTCGGATTTGCGTATCTCCACCCTCTTCAACGGATATATGGGCTTGCAGGCCTTCAATATATTTTTTGAGATATTACCTGAGAGCAGCTCCTTAATGAATTCGCTACTCATTCGCTTTTTTGCTTCCTTATCTATGATATTCCTCATGATGCCGCGAATAGCCTGCTGCTGGGATACTTGGATTCTCTTTTCAGTGACTGCCATTGGCTTAACCCGAACCAGGGCCTTGTCTTTTGTTAGCACATCAAATACACCATCTGTTTTCGAATGTTTTCTTCTTGTCAATCTCCTGATGTAGTCGCTTGTCAGTGTATGGCCAATAAAATGTGTATGGGCATCGAAACCGCTCACATCATTGATCTTAAATTGAAGTTTTATGTGCATCTTCGAGAAATCGCCAGTCAGATCCTGCATAGTGACCTCTGTTACTCTGCCTATCAATTTCTCCTTTTCATCGCTTAGGGTCTCCGCTATCTGGGCATTGTTGAACATGTCAGGGGCAAGAATCCTGTACCACTCCTTGGACCGCCACTTGTCCTTCACCTTTCGTGCCGTGGTTCTTGAGGTTCTCTTTGCAGCCAATTGCTCAACTCTCCTTTGTGGTGTCTACCCTAATAGTGTTCGTATATATAAGTTATGTGCTGGAATACCGAGTGGAAGCAGGCAGTTTCTTCTAGTTTTACTTCCTCGAAAATCACTTCCATATTTCAGTATAATATTTTCGATACCCAGTATCAAAAGAATTAAAACCACATAAAGTATACACATGATACCCAAGAAAATAGGGCGAAAATAATTGAGGGAATCGTTACGTCATACGGTAACAAAAACATATTTATGTGTCTACACTTGAAATAATATCCAAAGATGATTTGATTATCTCAAGAGGAGCTCATCATGACGGAAAAGGACCTAGACTCCCTGGAAAAGGAGATGCTCGTCTGCACTCAATGCGGTTACTGCAGGAGTGTATGCCCCATTTTTGAGGACCTCGGTTGGGATTCTTCTGTTGCCAGGGGTAGGGTGATTTTGGCTTACGGGATGCTTAAAGACAGGTTCGATATAGACGATTCCATAGTTGAAACCCTCTATGAATGCTCCACATGCGGAGATTGTGAAAGGCGTTGCCCCTCAAATGTATGTGTTGTGGATATAATCGAGGCTGCAAGAAAGGAGCTTTTCGAAGACTATGCATTGGAAAAACATAAGAAATTGGCGGACCGCATCAATGAATTTGGTAATCCATACGGTGAAACAACAAAACGCGGGGAGGAGTTCGGCAAAACCCCGCATAAGGCCAAGGTGGGCTACTTTTTGGGGTGCACTCCAGGTTACAGGAATCCAAACATCGCCAAGACCGCAATGTCGATACTGGATAAATTGGGGGTGGACTATACTGTGATCGATGAGGTATGCTGTGGAAGCCCACTTCAAAGGATCGGCGGTAATGACGAGGACATAAAGAAATTGGTGGACCACAACCTAAATTCAGTGGAGGAATTGGGTATAGAGACCTTGATCTTCTCATGTGCAGGCTGCTATAACATGTTCAAGAACCATTACCCTGAATTCAGGGATTTGAAGTTCAAACCCATGCACATAACAGAATTTCTGGCTGAGCAGGATCTGCCATTAAAGGAGTTCCCCAAGACCCTTACTTACCATGATCCGTGCCATTTGGGCAGACACGCAAAGGTATATGATGCACCCCGGAAAATTATTAAGAAAATCCCAAAGGCCCAGTTTAAGGAAATGGACCTTAATCGCGAACTGGCTAGATGCTGCGGCGGTGGAGGAGGGTTGCGGGCAGCTTTTGGAGACATCTCCCAGAGAATCGCGGGAAGACGAGTTTCTGATGCCGAGTTCGCTGATCTACTTTTGACATCATGTCCTTTTTGTGTGAACAACCTTGCCTTTGGAAAGGAACTGTCCAAAAGCGAAATAGAGGTAAAAGACATAGTTGAGCTCGTGGACGAACTTCTTTAAAATAACAAATATAGATATGGTGGGGAGGGGGTATAAGAAATACTTTTTTTGGGAATCAGGTCAACTGTGCCAAGCCCTCTTGTGTGATGGTAACCACAAAATCATAGGTTCCTAGCCAATCCACTGTGATAAATCCCAGCTGTTCAAGTTCCTGTATCAGCCTTTCCAATTCATGGTATGGGATGCCACCTTTTAGCTCCCTGAAGATATCATCTCTGCTGGCCCCGATATTTCCTCTTCTTGCGGCTATTCTCAGCATGGCCTCACTTGCGTCTTCTATCATATCAATCAGATTCAATTATGATAACAAAGACTACATTAATTGCATAGGTTCGGTTATCATCCTCAATTATCAGATGTGATTATCTATATCCATAGTTAGAAGCTAAAGATCAAGAGATTATGAGGCCCAGTGAATTGAAGGGTGTTGCTTTCTACCGAAATATTAAAATACACTTTAATATATTCAAGTTCACTTGTAAATATTCGTTCACCGGTAATATAACAAATAAGAATTTTACAAGTATACTCACTTGAAATAACCGATAAACTCAGCTAAGTGAGGATGGACTTTCGGGTGATTGAGTGAAGTGCAAAACATTATTCATTGTTATCCTTCTGCTTGGTATGATATTTTTACCCTCAATTTCGCCAATTAGCTCTGAGGGAGATTCAGAGATCAATGTTTCAGTGATGATAGATTTCGGAAATGGCATTGTTGAATGGAGCGATGTCAGCCTCGATTCGAATCGCACTGCCCTAAAGACCACTGAAAAGGCCTGTGAGCAATTGGGTTTTGACCTGAATTTAGAATGGTTTTCATTTGGTGCATTTGTCAAGGGGATCGGAGGTGTTGATTCACCTGATGACTGGAGCTGGTTTTGGTCGTTTCTATTATGGAACAATTCAATGGCTGAATGGGAGGGGGCATCTGAGGGAGCAAGCTCTCTTGAGCTTCAAGAGGGCGAGATTATAGGCTGGTGTCCAAGTTCCTCAGAACCGATGACTGATTCCAATGATAGATATGCTTGGGCAGGATTCAGGCACGATTCTCTCAATCTTGGATATACTAAAAGCCAAGGTCCCGATACGAACGCCGTATCTTGGATATACGATACCGGTGTCATTGAAATGGCAGCTTCGCCAGCAATTGCACACAATAAGGTGGTCATAAACAACTATGGTGGTGTTTTTTGCCTAAATGATGAAGGCGAGCTGTTGTGGAAAAACGAAGAAGTCGTGGGTGGTTTCTCCCCTGCCATAGCCGATGAATTGGTTTATGTTGGGGGAAAGGATGGATATTTATACTGCTTGAATTTCACGAACGGGGAGATTATATGGAGCACTTTAATCACATCCAATCCAGGGCAATCAGGAGTGACCTCTTCTCCAACTGTTGATAAGAACAGGATTTATGTGGGCGCATTCAATTTTAACGGTGGTTTCGGAGCCTTATTGTGCCTGGATACAGAAGGAGGTCAGGTTATTTGGGAAAGTCCTATCTTCAGTTCTATTTACTTTTCCTCCCCGTGTGTCACCAAAGATAAGGTTTACGTGGGACTCATGGGCCTTTACAACTCCTCAACATTGAAATGGAAGGAGCCCTATGGAGTCTCTTGCCTTGATAAGGAACACGGTGATGAACTGTGGTATTTTCCTGTGAACGGCTCTGTTGGCTCCTCACCTGTGGTATTGGATAGTAAAGTCCTTTTCACATCCAAGGATGGTTATCTTTACTGCCTTAAAGCAGAAAATGGTATTCTCTTATGGAAAAAATATATTGGAAGCAGCGTCTCTTCTCCTGCAGTTTCGGGAGATAAGATATTTGTGGGGTCCGGGGAGATGAGCCTGGAAGGGAAATTCTACTGTTTGGACCTTAATGAAAATATATTATGGGAATTTATTCCCAATGGTGCAGTTCAGTCCTCTCCAGCTCTTGCCGGAGATTGCGTTTATTTTTCTACAAATGTTCAAAATGGTACAATCTACTGCCTAAATCGCCATAAAGGTCTGTTGGTTTGGCAGTATCGACCTTTGCCAGAGCAGTATATCATCTCCTCCCCTTCTGTGGTCAACGGTAAGTTGTATATAGGTTCTGATAATGGAATACTTTACTGCTTAGGCGGGAATCCCACGAACGTTACAGTTGGAGAAACTGGTTCAACGAAGACCATTCATGTAGGCGAAGATGTGAAGCTCCTCCACAAGGGCGCAGAATACATATTAACTATTACAAACTTCGATGCAAACACAGTGACTTTAGAAATCGATTCCTATGCGCAACCAATACAGATTGAAGTGGGGGAGACCAAGAAGCTGGATATCGATGGAAATGGGAAAAATGATCTCGCCATAACGATAAACAGCGTGGATACATCCTCCCAAACCGTTTCTCTTACGCTCACGGCTGAAGATGAGCCCCAGGATGATTCATTATATTTATTATATGTTCTTATTATAATAATCGTGGTGATTATCATAATATTATCCATTGTGGTCATAAAGAAAAGACGTAAATAGAATTTCGACTTACTTAAAAATATGGCGGTACAATGAAAGAGAACAGAGATAGAAAAAAAACGGCCTTCCAGGCAATTGCCCTTGTGTCAGTTCTTGCTCTCGCAGCTTTTAGTCTTTGGTTGTTGGCCGAGCATCTAGAAGAAGGCAATGTTGTTGGGGATATAGACACCCCAATAAATGTGAGCCTGAAGATAGATGGGGGGGAATGGATGTTAGAGAATATGAATGTTCAGACGTTAAACAACACAGTATACAAGTTCTTGATCGAATGCTCCGAGAAATTCAATTTCATTGTGGGCTACATATACTGGCAGGGTTATGATTCCATATTCGTAACATCCATAAACGGCACTGAGAACGGGGAAAACGGCCTTTGGTGGCAGTACTACGTCAATGGTGCCTATGGTGAAGTTGGTTGCGATAAAAAAGAGATCTTCGACGGTGATTTGGTAGAGTGGAGGTTTGAAGAACCCATGCAATAGGGGAACGAAAAGGAGTTTGAATAATGTTCAAATTACCAGTAAACACAGACATGAATAAGGTAACAGTAGCAACTCTCCTAATCATTGTGGGCGTATGCGGCAGGATTCTCCTTATATCGTATGCGAACATAGAAACTGTTTTGGCCATCGCGCTTCTTTCAGGCGTTATTTTAGGAGGTTTTTACTGTATTTTGGTTCCTCTTATCGTTATGTTGATTTCGGATTGGTGGATTTATACCTTCACAGATTACGGTTCTGCTTTTGGTATGGGCGCGATAATCGGTCTTACCTTCTTTACCTGGACCGGATACGTCATAATCGGATTGATGGGAAGGGCAATTAAACCAAGGGTCTTATACACAGTGAAGGGAGTGGCCATGGTAGCAGGATATGGAGTTGTTGCAACACTAATATATGATCTATGGACTGCTTTTGGATATTGGATTTTCCTGACTCCGAGGACCTCAAATTGGCTTTTTACAGTATTGGCCATGCAGGTCCCATTTACTATTTATCATCTTATAAGTTCGCTTATTTTCGTTCCTTTATTCACAACAATATTCATGTATGTGCACGAGCATGGAATACCATATATCACCACCATTAAATCCCCATCAGATAACAAAGGTGATGCCGGCTGACAGCCTATAATCAATGTATTTGTGTCACAGAAGGCATATGGAATCGTGAAACACCATGAAAATCCTAAGAGACCTTAGATTGAGCACCGAGCTTCTGATACTCCTTGAGGTGATCAAGAATCCCCACATCAAGCTCAAAACCATTGCAGAGAAACTGGATATTACAGTTCAAGGAGCCTCCGAGTACCTGAGAAGAATGAAAAAAAATGGTTTTATCCAGGATATTGGCAGGGAATACAGGGCCACAAAGAAAGGAATCGAATTTTTACATACCAACTTCTCAGAGCTCAAGGAATTTGTGGATTTGAAAATTTCAGAGTTGAACATAATCGATGTCTGTGCAGCAATTGCCAAAACCCCGATAAAAAAAGGCGATGAGGTGGGATTGTATATGGAAAATGGCATTCTTGTAGCCTATGCAGATAAGAAATCCCAGTCAAAAGGAACTGCACTTTCCAATGCAGAAATAGGGGAAGATGTGGCCATAAAGGATTTGGATGGTATGGTTGCGCTTTCACCTGGAAAAATGCATATCGTGAAACTGCCCTCCATCAGGGAAGGGGGCAGCAGCTCTGTTTCCACTGAGTGGGTTAAGAAGCTTCATCGAGAGCGAAATCCACATAAGCTTGGAGTTGTGGGAATGGTGTCTCAGGCTGTCGTAAGAAAAGCAAATCTTGTACCCGATTTCGAGTTCGCACCTCTTTTATGCGCTGTTGAGGCAGTTGAAAGGGGCCTTTCTGTGATGCTCTTTGCATCAAGTGACCAGATTCACAATGTTGTCTCCACAATCGAGAATATCAACAGCACCATCGAGGATAAGATAGACTATGAGATATTAGAACAGAAAGAATAGTGTTAGTTGTTTTTTATGGTTCTTGTTCTCCAAGTAGCTTGTACACCTTGTCGTTGGGTCGCACACGGTCTTTTACCTGGATTCCCACACCTTGGCCTGCAGTTGCAACCTCGATTTTCACCTTGTCAATTTCCATGGAATCAATCTTTTGGGTGAAATCCGTGGTCTCCCCTTTAATTTGAATGGTGTCTCCAACCTTAAGCTCGCCTGATGTTATGTTGATTGCAGCCACGCAGGGCTTTGCAAAGAACTTGAACACGTGTCCGATTTCCTCTTTATCCTCCATGTTCTCACCTTTGGTTTGTAATATATTCTGTATTTAAAAAGATTGTCATCTCGCTAAAAAACAAAAATATAAAAAAAGAAAAAAATAGAAATAAAAAAGGGGTTTTGCCCCTTATTATTTTTTCTCTTCCTCTAGGGACGGGCCAAGATCTTCTTCTGGTTCTGGCGGCGGTCCGAGGTCCTCTTCCGGTGGCAATCCAAGATCTTCTCCGCCTTCTTCTGGCATGCCGTAGTCCTCTGTATATGGCTCGTATGGTTCTTCGATCCTCTCTCTTCCTCCTCTTCCGCCAAGGGCGTATCCAATGAGGAAGATGATGAAGGCTATGATGAGGAATATCAGCGCGTAGAGGACATATGTGTAGTCAAATTCCTCTTCAGTTTGGTACTTCTCTCCCTTGCCTGCTCTGATGAGAACCTCTTGTGGTGGTGTGTAATGATTCTGAAAAGGTGGTCCCTGAGGTCCGTATGTCTCGCCGTTGATTGAATCGACATAGTAAAGCTCTAGGACCTCGTAGTAGACCATACCTTCCACCATGTTCTTGTCTGATACCATCTCGAATACGAATGTGTAGTTCTCTCCAGGTCCGAGTCTGTCTAGATGCAGCCACAGAATTATTCCCTGCGGGGGTGTTTCCCTGCGCCTTATCCAATCGTGCAGCTCTACTATTTGCGGTACGTTATCAACACCGATTTCACCTGGTCTCACATCATGGGATCTGTTGAATTGTGTATATCCACTCCAACCTGTTCGCCATCCCCAGCTGGCATCTCCGACTGGTCCGCCACCTTCGCCTCCATATCCACCAATGCTAGTTGTGAACTGATCGACAATACTCCATCCTGAAACGAAGTCTGCCCTGAGATAGGCATCCACCTCTCTTGCCACGTCGTCGCCGAAGTTCTCGATGCTAATCGAGAGTGTGAAGGTCTCTCCCGGCTTAATTTCATCGTAGTTCACCATGGTGGCGAACAATTCAGGTCCGAATCCATTTATTGGTGCATCCATCTGGATTGTGGTCGGTGCATAGACTTCCAGGGTATCGAAATTTGTTGCCTCGATTGTCAAATCAACCTCGAAGACTCCGGGAGCAAGTGCGCCGGAAGTGAACCAGGCCGAGTTAATGTCCACATAGAATATGATGTCCACATCGGATCCTGCAGTAATGCCGTCTGGAGAGGAGGGATCCATTGCCAGAGTTGTTGCAGCATGATTTGCTGGGTCTAAAAACGGGCTATTTGGTCCGACTTCCAGGGTTACCATCAGATTGATGAGGTCCACATTCTCATCGTTGTTTAAATTAACGGTGAGCTCAACATAAGTTACATCACCTGATGCGTCTATAACACCTATGGAAGCCCAAACGCTGAGTTTGGGATCTACAACCTCAACTGTGGCATATGTTCCCATTTGCCATGGACTTCCATCTAGTTCGTCAGGTGCAGCAGTTAGATCAGTGTCGACGGGATATAAATCATCGCCTGGTGCTGTGTTGTCCTTATACATTGCTGGGACATTTTCAACTCCCGTGCCATCTTCAGGTTCCCATAGCTGAACAACATGCTGATAATCTGTGCCGCCTCCTATTACCCCAGTATCGAAGTAAAATGCATACCAGTCAAAGAGCACTTTATGGGTTCCTGCTGGTATATAAGCGTCAAGTCCTTTGTTGATTGTAACTGGTGCCGAGACTTCATTTAGAATTAACGATTCATCTGTGCCTACATTCACACCAAACCAATCCGTGACCTTTACTGTCGTGCCTTCGTAATGATCAAGGGGTGTGAATAGATATTCATTATCACCGGGCTCACTTACAGATATCATGCTTACCCTCACAAATAGCTGTCCCAGCGGGACATTTCCAGTGTTTCTGAAGGTTATACTAATTGTTACGTTCGTGTCTCCCTGGTTGATATCAGGAACTGTTGCACTGGCCTGTAAAACAGGGGTGAAGTCTACAATTACCTCTAGGGACCTTGGGTTCTCTATGATTCTCTTTCCATTTCGGGTGTAGTGTATAGATAAACTCCCATAATACATACCGGGTAATACTCCTGAGTTCACATTAATTCTATAGTTAACCTCAAAATTACCTCCGGGATCAGTTGCAGTAGGAATTCTTGCAAGGTTATTTCCTTGGAAGAAGCTGAGTCCAGATGGAAGGCTTCCGTTGATCCATACATCGGAAATCGTACCTACAGGGGCAATCATCGGATGATGATTAGTAAGAGTTAACATACCATGCTGAAATGTCTCACCCGCCTCGAATTGTATATCTCCGACCTGCTCTTCTAGAGTGGGCAAGTCATGGTGGTCGTCTTCATCTGTATCAGCTGGATCATCAAATATAGAACTGACATAGAGGTCAAAGGAGAAAGTATCTTCTTCCAGGGAGCCTGCACCACCGGTGTCCCAATAGTGAATTGTAATTAGCAATGCATTTTCATAAACTGTATTCACATCTCCAGTATTTGCGATATCTATTTCAAATAAAGGGCTATTGGGGTAAGCGTCACGTGTTCCGTCTGGAATAAGGTCTATTGGATCACCGTTAGTAAAACCATCTCTATCACCTGTATCTGGCCATCTGTTTATCGGGATGTCTGCAATTATATCGGTCCCTCCTGTTCCTTTATCCAGTTCTATCCAAACATCATCAATTGGATCAGTTTCCCTGCTATTGATCCAAAGATAGATTTCGGCATTCTCATCTCCAAGGTGGTACCGACGGGAATTTGTGGCATCAAAGTTGTAAATAATTTCTTTCTGTGCGTCTGGTAGAGTTGGATGATCTTCCATCCACGAGTCTTGCCATACTATATCAAAGAAATTATTGTCACTTACATCATCTGCTCCCACAGGCAAGCTCACAACCACAAATGCGGTCGCGATCATACACACAGCCAAAATCATGGTATTTATTTTCATATTTCCCTTTTTCATATCAAAATCCTCCTTAATTTTTTTAGTATTAAAGGCCGTAGACCCCACGACCTTTCCCATAGGATGCAAGTAGATATATTTATGTTTTTTTGTTAGGGCATTTTTTTGGATTCTGAGATTATCGCCATAAATTGACCGCAAAATGGGGTTTTAGAGGTTTTTTTGTGGATTTTTATTGCATTTCACCGATTTTTTTTATGCAAAAGGAAACATAACCAAATTGCCAAAATGCGTTTAGCCTATATTGTCATGGAGGATAACCAATGATGATTTGAATAGGCATGGCTAATTTAAATGACTTTCAAGTAGGTTCCTTACCAAACAAATCCTATATCTCCTCAGGCTCCTTTTTTTCCTCAGAAGACTTGGGAGCTTCGCCTTCCTTCTCACCTGTTTCTTCTGATAATTCCTCTGGTGCTTTTTCTACTGCTTCACCTTCTCCTTCGGGAGTTTCTTTTGGCCCTTCTTCTGTCCCTTTTGCCTCTTCTACACCTTCTATCCCTTCTGGCCCTTCTTCTCCTTCCACCTCTGCACCTTCCCCTTCAGGAGTTTCCTCTGGCATCTCTTCCTCCACTGCTCCTTCGCCCAGTCCTTCAGGCGGCCTTTCTTCTTCCTCTGGCTTTTTCTTCTTCATGAGGAATAGAAGCAGCAATATCACTATGATCACTATCACGATGAGGAGTATGAATAACCATGACGTATCTTCCTCAGGCTCTTTCTCACCCGCTTTCTCTGTGGTGAACTGCCAGGTATAAGGTTCTTCAAGAGCATTTCCTGCTGCATCCTTTGCACCTGTTCCAATTGTCACTGTGTAGTCCTTGCCTGCCTCCAAATCAGATTCAAGGGTTATGGTCAAGGTGTTGCCCTCCCAGCTAAAGTCCGAGATAGTCGCATCTGGGGAAATGGAGATCGCAGCCTCAACCGAGGATTTATTCATTGCCTCACTGAATGTGATAATGATCGTTTTTGTCACGTCAATTACAGCCCCATCAACGGGATTCACAATTGCCACAGTGGGTGCAGTTGTATCCACGGCTTCTGCTGTTGAAAACGTCCAGTGATAAGGTGTCATGGTGTTTCCTGATGTGTCAATGACACCAGAACCGATGTTAACGGTGTACGCGGTTCCGTGACTTAGATCAAAATCAGGATCAAAGGTCATGGTGCTGTCAGCCCAAGTTGCTGAGCCGTTGAGAATTGACCATGTTGTGGTTCCATCTGTAAAGGTAAAGGCGTTCTCAACTGATGTTTCAATCACAGTCTCACTGAAAGTAATTGAGATCAGTGAAGTAATTGATATGTTCGTTCCAGTTGGAGTTTTGCTTGACACTGTAGGTGGTGTGGCATCCCAGTCAAGAGTGAATTCATCGGACGCGCTGTGGCCAGCATTGTCGGTGACAGTAAGCCTGATAACATATGTGCCGTCCGTGTCTGCACTAATTGTAGTGTCTTCAGCAGAGGGAGTGCCGAAAGTTATTGTCCCAGGGCCGGAAACCATTGTCCAGGAATATGTTGCTATGCCTGAGCCTGCGTCGCTTGCAGTTGCATCCCGGGTGAACTGTGAATTTCCAATGGTATCAGAGCCGGAATCGACGGTTGGTAAGGTGGTGTCCACGGTTGTGAAAGCATCTTCAGAGGATGGTTCAGTCTCGTAGTTTGAAGGAACGACATCGTCTCTTGCTCTTGTATAGAAATAATACACTCCATCAGAATCTGCGGTAAATGTAACTGTATTTGAGCCTCCACTGTATGTGTTATATAGATTCCATTCACCGCTATCCTTCTTGAACCATAGTTCGACCTCCATTACGTTGTTTTGAGTATCGGTTGCTGTGTAGCTCACCGAAAAGCTCAGTGAAGTATGGTAGGTGGGCAGGGCAGAAACAGATGAAGTGGGCGGCGTTGTATCAGGAGGTGGTGCCGACTCGGTTGTGAACTGCCATGTATAATCGTCGATGGGTGAGCCTTCCGAGGTGCCGTTGTCATTACCGTCAAGGGTGTTGCCAGCCTCATCCTTTGCAATACTTCCGTCGATCGTTACATTGAATTGAGTGTAATAGCCGAAGTCCACAGTGGGATTGAACGTCATAATGGTGTTTGCAACGTTCCAACTGACCATCCCATCTGATATGTCCCATGTTGTTATGCCATCATTGAAGCTGAATGCGTTATTGACAGATGTAGTGTTCATGGCCTCGTCAAATGTGATTACGATATTTGAGGTGATGAGAACGCTTGAGCCTGTTGGTGTTCCTGTCATTACTGTGGGAGGAACGATATCTGTTGTTGTGGTGTCGAAGTAGAATGAATACGGTACCATATTGTTTCCTGCCAAATCCATGGCCGCTGTGATGTTCACCCAATATCTTGTTGCAATTACAAAGCCGTCGTGGGTTATTGTTAGATTTTTATCATCATTGTTCCATACCTCTGAGAGAACAGTAATAGATGGTTCAATTGTGTAAGTGAATGTAACATTGTTTATTGTCTCATTGAAGGTGATCACGATGTCCTGGGTTGTTAAAACATCAATAGTGGCATTGACGGGGTTTGTGCTGTTAACAGCAGGTGGTGTACCATCATATATGTACCAAGAACTTTCAGGTGCATCTGTTGATGTGGGTGGAAGTTCATCAGTGGAATTTGCTAACCAGCCGTAATATCCATCGCTTGTAATTGTCCAATCATAACTGCCATCTGCAGGATCATCAGTAGCAAAATGGATCCATGTGTAGGGTGCAGTTGTATTTGTGGTGTACCAAAGGTAGACTCTCGAAGGTCCCCCAATTGTATTGTAGGTGATCGTGATATCAGATACATTGGTTGGGCCGCCTACAGGACCAGTTGCCTCTGCCCCTGTTGTTGCAGTATCGAAGTAGATGGAGTAGGGTAAGGGATATGGGTCTAGAAAGTTACCAGCCAAGTCCCTAGCATATGTAATGTTCACCCAATACCTGGTATCAAGTGCAAAGTCATCATGAGAGATTGTCAAAATCGAGTTTAATGCACTCCATGTGTCTATAAGGCCCGTAACAGTTGGTTCAATTTGGTATGTAAAAGTGACTATATCCATGGTCTCGTTAAATGTAATCACGATATCCTGGTTAATTGGAACACCAGTGGATTTGTTTGCAGGGATTGTACTTTCCACCTCAGGTGGTGTGCCATCATAGATGTAGTACGATGCCTCTGGAGCATCTGTTGATGTGGGTGGAAGTTCATCAGTGGAATTTGCAAACCAACCATAAGAGCCATCCACAGCTAAGAGCCATCCAAAGCCATTTTCAGGGGTGTCATCGGTGCCCATGAATGTCCAGGTATATGGTGCAGTCAAATTTGTTGTGTAATAGAGATCAACACTGATCGGATTGCCTGTAGTAGTGTATGTGATAGTTACCGTGTCATCATTTGTTGGGGTGACTGTGATTGGACCTGTCACAGTGGCAGAATTGTCTGTGTCAAAGTAGAACCAGTACGGCCGTGGTCTCAAATTATTGCCTGCAAGGTCGGTTGCTACTGATATGTTCACCCAGATTCTTGTTCCTGTTGGGAAGTCATCATGGGAGATAGTTAAAATAGTATTGCCGCCGCTCCACACTTCTAAGAGCCCTGTTATGCTCGGCTCTATGGTGTAAGTGAAGGTAACGTTGTTCATTGTCTCGTTGAAGGTGATCACAATATCTTGGCCTACTGAAATCGAAGTTGTCATGTTTACGGGATCAGTGCTAACGACCTCAGGTGGTGTGCCGTCGTAAATGTACCAGAAGGCCTCGGGTGCATCAGAAGATGTAGGCGCCGGCTCGTCTGGTGAGACAGCGAGCCAACCATATGATCCATCTGCTGGTATTGTCCAATCAAAATTGCCATCAACTGAAATATCGGTACCGATTAATGTCCAGATGTATGGTCCGGTTGTGTTCATTGTGTAGTAAAGATCCACTGTCGCCGGACCTCCTGCTGTGGTGTAGATAATCGTGATTGCCGCGACATTTGTTGGGCCTCCTATGGGGCCTGTTGCATTGGCAGTTGTGACACCTACCGCTGTTGTGAAATTCTTGTACATATCACCTGTGAGGTGGTTACCATACGCATCTGTAAATCCTAAATCTGTTAAATTGACATAGTATGTCGCACCAGAGATGAGTCCTGTATAAGTCCCGTTGAGCCAGAGACCTGATGGATCCCAAATCCATGATATGATGGATAAATTGGTATCAGGCGTACCCACCAGGGTCATTGGCTCGCTAAATTGGATAACGTACGTTCCCGCGGCGATGTCAACACCTGTTGCCCCATCTGCTGGTGTCGTAGAGAATGTCGTCGGTCCATCTATATCAAGAACATAAAAGTCTGCCTCGATATCCCCTACACCACTTGGAATCGTTTCATTTGGAATACCTATTGCTCTTGCACTCCAGTAGTACGTTCCGGAGGCAGGTAATGGGCTGCCTGGTGTCCAAGAGCCGTCAACGCTTGTGTCGGTACCCCACAGATTCCAAGACGCACCGCCATCATCACTCCAGTATATCTCTACACTCGTCGGGCCGTTGCCTTGATCGTAAGTAATGGTGGGGGTGGTATCATTGGTGCCTGAGGATGTGGGACCTGTTGCAGTTGCCCAAGGATCAGAGGTGGTTGTGAAATTCTTGTACATATCACCTGTAAGGTGATTACCATACGCATCAGTAAATCCTAGGTCCGTAAGATTGACATAGTAGGTTGTACCGGGAGAAAGAGCAGTATATGTCCCGTTAAGCCATAGGCCCAAGGGATCCCAGCTCCAAGAGACTCCCGGAAGATCCGAAAGTGGGTCTGTTCCAGTCAAGGCCATGGGTTCAATGAATTCGATAATATAAGTTCCTGCTGCAGTACTTACACCTGTTGCCTCATCCAAAGGAGTTGTGGAAATAATCGTGGGCGAATCTATATCAAGAACATAAGTGCCAGCCTCGATATCTCCGAAATCAATTGGAACCGATTCACTTGGAGGGCCTATTGCTCTCGCACTCCAATAGTATGTTCCAGAGGCGGGTAATGGACTGCCTGGTGACCAGGAGCCGTCTACACTTGAGTCGGTACCCCACAGGTTCCAAGTGGTGCCTCCATTATCACTCCAGTATATCTCCACACTCGTGGGACCGTCGGTTTGATCATATGTGATCGTGGGGGTTGAAACATTGGTGCCTGAGGATGTGGGACCAGTTGCAGTGGCCCAGGGAACTGACATGGTTGTGAAATTCTTGTACATGTCCCCTGTTAGATGGTTGCCCGCTGCATCTATGAATCCCCGGTCTGTTAGGTTCACGTAATAAGTTGTACTTGATGAAAGAACAGTATATGTTCCATTGAGCCAGAGACCTGAAGAATCCCAGGTCCACATTATACCCGGAAGATTTGAAAGTGGATCTGTACCTGTCAAACTCATGGGCTCACTGAATTCGATAACATAAGTCCCTGCGGCAGTGCTCACATCTGTTGCCCCATCTACAGGATCTGTGGAAAATATCGTGGGTGCATCGATATCAAGAACGTATGGGCCTGCCTCGATGTCTCCAGGCCCACTAGGTGGAGGTTCGCTTGAACCACCCATTGCCCTGGCTGACCAATAGTATGTACCTGACGTTGATAATGGACTGCCTGGGGTCCATGAACCGTCCACGGAATTATCTGAACCCCACATGTTCCAGGTGCTGCCGCCATCATTGCTCCAATATATCTGCACGTTCGTGGGACTGTTACCGAAATTGTATGTTATTTGCGGCAAAGTCGCGTTCGTTCCAGTTGATGTGGGTCCTGTGGCAAAAGCCCACGGATCAGCTGATGCGACAATAGTGAAGTTGAACAGATATTCAGATGCTGAATTCCCCTCTAAGTCTTCGCCGCCTGAAACGCTCATATTGACAGTCTGGCTGGGTGACCAGCTGTTGTGGGTCCAGGTAGCCGTGTCGTCTGTAATGTAGGTTGTGGACCATCCCGAGAACGTCCATCCACCTGGATCAGGGCCTCCAACCTGCGATAACGTTGGTTCCACACTCGTGTTCATACTCTCGGAGTAGATTACAACCACATCTTGATCAACTACAATTCCGCTGGCTCCATGGGTGGGATCGGTCTCGATTACATAGGGCAAGTCACCGAAAAGCAACCACTTGAGAATCCTGTCCATTAAAGTTGCCCTGTTTGCGACCCCGTCAACTGCAGAGAAATCGAATCCAGTATAGACGACCCTGTTGGTCCCGGTATCGGCTCTTGTAGCAACATTCGAAGGCCAGGGTTCAGTGAAAAACGTTATTCCATCATTTACGGGGTTGTGGTGAGTCCAAACCTGCATGAGGTTTGGATTGTAATCTCCTTGGTAGAGGTTGTAATTCAATCCATCGCTAATGGGATCCGAAGTTACTCCATTAATGGTAGAGGGGCCTCCAAAAATATCAACAAAGTCGGAGTGCAGATAGGTCTGGTACCATGACAACCAGAAATCGGTTCCACTCCAATAGTTTACTGCGTCCGCACCTGCAAGGCTACTTGAGAGATAAAGGCGACCACCGCCATCCAAATAATTACCGAGGTTCATCCTGTCTGTGGGTGTAAGTGTTCCCTCTGTCAAATCATCTTCTGTGTTCCCAGTTCCCCATATAATAACTTCATGTTGTTGAAGATCACTTAAACTCAATTCGCCAAGTACCTGGTAATTCCACACATTATAACTATAACCTCCATCATCTAAGGCTGTAGTGAAATTGGCCTCTGTGTCTATACCACCATCATCATCTACAAATAGTATCGGTGCAAGGACCTGTGTGAACAGAAATGAATTGTCATCGGCTGGAGGGAAGGATGAATCGTTTTGCGAGGTTGCTATCACTATGGTCCTTTCAATGGTTCCAGGTAATTCTCCTATTGGTATGGTCACATTCACATAGAAATCCATTGAATTGCTGGTGTCAATGGGACCTACGGATGTTATCGGAGTCATTGAAAGATCATAGAATGCCGCCGACCATCCAAGCATAGCCAGGTAGTTTAGATTGAATGTGTCTGGACCTGCGGTTCCCATGTTGGTTGCTGTCATAAGATAAAGAACACTTGTTCCGTCAGAGGCGATTATAGAATCTATATCAGGGGTCAGGTCAACGCCATAGGCAAGATAAGTAGCTGATACATTGACATCGTCGATGTACCAGCCGGCTCCCTCCATGGGACCGTCCCACATGTAATCATAGAGCCTGAAACGAATGAGTATGATATTTCCCACGAAGGCTGTAAGATTGAATTCAGCTTTTGTCCAGGCCGCTGTTGTCCCGGCATAGCAACCATCAAACCAATTGCCATCGATATCAGGATAACCGCCCTCAGGATATATCCTCATCCATGTTTGGCCATTATCAAGGCTCACCTCCACCCAACCTCCATCATTCCAAACACCGTTTATATCATACCAGTGCATGAATGTCAAATTAGCTTCCTGAGCCAGCCTCAGATCCAAATATGGCATTCTTAATGTCGCTTCCGCGGAAGTTGTGTAGTCGGTCACTAAATTCGTGCCCCAGCAGTTAGGCAATGAATAGGCTGAACCCGGTCCAAAACCAGAAGGATTGCCCAGCTGCCATGAAGTGCCTCGATTGTTGTTCCATGGCCGCCACCCTCCTTTCCCTGACTCCATATCGTCGAACCACAGTGGCATAACCGGATAGTTAGTATCCAGCCTTACACTGGCAAACATCCCAGTATCGTTGTCTGATGTTGCCGTGATTTTGGAAATGTCGAAGTCTCCCGGGTTAGCTCCTATCGGTATATCGACCTTTATCATTATGTCGATACTGTTATTAGCTCCCAAGAAACCAGTGTTGGTAATGACAAAAGTTCCAGTAGAATCATATATCGTGGTGGGCCAAGTATTTCCGGAAACTGAAAGAGTAAACGAATCATCCAAATCACCTGTGTTCGTCACGGTAAGGATGTACTCGACAGTATCCCCGGCATCCCCAAAGCCAAAGGAATTAGGTTCTATATCGACTCCGTACTTAGAAGCATATATCATTATGTCATCTACGTACCATCCCGCACGCTCCACACCGTCCCAGTCGGCATCTAGGAAGTGGAACCGAAGCTGTATCACGGAACCTGTATAATCAGAGAGGTCGAAGTCTGCCCTGATCCACTTAACGCTGCTTCCTGCATAACAAGGGATTCCCCAATCATTTATGTCGGGGTAACCTCCCAAAGGTTCGATGGGTATCCAGGTGCTGCCGTAATCGTCACTGACCTCCACCCATCCACCATCAGTCCAAAAACCATTTATATCGTACCAGTGCCAGAAAGATAGATTTGCATTTGCTGCCCATGTAAGGTCAATATAGGCTGTGGTAAGATTGCACTCCCCGCCAATTGTGTAGTTGGAAGCTATGTTCGTTCCCCAGCAGTTAATTGGTGAATAGGATTTAGGAGGACCGTATGCTCCAAGTGAGGGGTCTCCCAATTGCCATTCAGTGCCATCACCGTCTGTTTGATTTTTCCACCATCCAGGCCCAAATTCCATATCATCGAACCAAGGAGGTATCTCAGGGACATTGGTTTCAACCTCAGCCTTTTCACTCTTTGAGGTATCGTTCTGGGAAGAGGCTTTGATGGAGGAAACATCGAAATCTCCGGGAGAAGCTAAACCCGGTATTGTCACTTTAGCAATGAAGTCAGCACTGTTGCCACTGGCAACGAAGATGCTGAAAATATCCCATGTATCTGTTATATCCCTTATGGTCACGCCCCATGTGCCTCCGCTACTTAGATCGTATGCGTCATCGTCGGCTCCATTATTTGTAACTGTTAGAACATAACTCACATCTGTGCCTGCATTGCCGGTTCCTATCTGGTAATCTGGTTCAAGATCGAGTCTGTAAGGTGGCGGGCTGCCCATAAAAACATCATCAATATACCATCCGTCGTCCCCACCATGCCAGTCGCTTGCTGCAAAGTGGAACCTCACCCGTACGACCTGGTTTGCATATGGGCTTAAATCGTACTCATCATATTCCCAGCCACTGCTTATTCCCGAGTAGCCATCAGTATTATAACCACCTAGATATCCACCAACCCATGGATACTCTATATCTGGCCAGATCTGTACCCAGGGATTGTCATTTACTGATATCTCCACGAAACCGCCATCGTCACCCATTGTATCCATATAATACCATTGATAGAACGATAATATTTGATATCCTGATCCAAGCTGGACATAGGGTGAAATTAAACAGATGTCTGCATTCATGTAATAAGCATCATTAATATTGGTTCCGGAGCAGTTGGTGTAATTGAAAGCTGTGCCGGGTCCTGTTCCACTGGGATCGCCTATCTCCCATATTGTTGGAGAGGGGAAACTCGGTCTAATGACCTGCGCTGTCCATGCATCCCAACCAGCTTCGAAACCATCGAACCAGTCTATATTGTATACCACCTGCGTTCTCAAGCTGGTGGTGTCGTTAACAGTGGGATCACCGGATGAATTGCCCTGTATTATCGTGATATCGATGTCACCAGGATTTGCTAAAAGGGGAACAGAGATGTTAGCATGGATGACAACCGAAGTTTTCGCTGCTACGGATCCAGTATCCACCTCAGGGCCACCTCCGTTATCAACCAGCGGATTCCAACTGGCATCGTAAAACGTTACACTCCACCCTAGAGATGAAAGGTATGTGAGGTCAAAAATGTCAGGGTTGATTCCGGTATTGTTTATCCTTAACTTATATGAGGTTTCCTGCCCTGCAAGGCCATATTTTGTCTGTTTTTCTGGTTTTATGTCAACGTTGTATGGGCCTCCTATAATTAAATTGCCGTATTGATCCAGGGGAATTGGGGGTAGATTCACTGGCCACTGGTCATAGTTGCCTGAATCGGCATCATAAACGCCTGGCATTAATTGACAGCCCGCTGCAAAACCTATAATGTCTCCAAGAGATGCATCGAGTTGATCCAAGGGTATTGACCATTCATATATTCTGTGATCGCTGCCACTGTTGGGTGTTGTGTTGAATCCCATGGCCGCGGCGAGGCCAGGATCTGAAAACGGAGAGCAATGCTCCTGCCAATCCATAATAAGCATGTTATAATCATAATGTCCCTCGCCTACCATGGGGCCGCCAAAGTAAAAGTAATCATCATCACCATCATTTGGGCCGTTTACTCCATCGTGATTGGTGTCAAATCCCGCAGCCGTGCCATCCATGGGATCATTGGTATTATCACCGAAAGCATCGTAAAGAATGAAAAGACAAGTGTCGTTGTTCATGACATACATATATGAGCCCACCATATTTCCAGGAATTGTGGTGAGATCGATCATTACCGCATCGTTCCATTCCCCAGGAGTGAAATTTCCATCTATTGTTGGTGGCGTTGTCGTCATTGGAGACCTGATCTTGTCTCCTGTATGTGCTTTTGCTTCCTGCATCATATCCAAAGGTACAAACATCGAAGACACTAAAAATATGGTGATAAACACCGTGGTTATTCCTTTTTTAAATCTGCCATTAAAACTCTTCTTTCTTACTTTTTCCATGACAATCCCTCCTTTATCTACCTTTTATTAAGATAGAATGGATGAGTCCCCATCAGAATTTGATGGCATATATTTTTCGGTAATGGTATCTCTTTAAATATTTTTGGGTATTTGGAATTTCTTTCGGTGTGCAGGCTAATTAATCTGTTTTTTTACTTTCAAAAGGAATCGGACAATTAAAATTTATAATTTTGTAGAAATTCCCCTTTAAATCCCTCGAACCTTCCCTCTAAAATGGCCTCTCTTGCCTCCTTCATCAGATTCACGAGAAAATGCAGGTTGTGTATGGTTGCCAACCGCATGCCAAAGTACTCGTACTCCCGAAGTAGATGATTTACATAGGACAGTGAAAACTTGCTGCAGGTGTAGCACTTGCATCCTTCATCAATAGGCCCAATATCCGAGTTGAACTTCTCCTTACCCAAATTCACCTTTCCGTTCTTGGTGTACACAGTGTTGTGCCTGGCGTTTCTTGTGGGAAAAACAGAATCAAAGATGTCAACCCCGCATGATATTGCCTTGAGCATGTCCTCCGGGGAACCCACACCCATTAAATACCTGGGTTTTTGGGGAGGTAAAAGAGGTGTCGTTTTCTGGATTACCTCGTGCATCACATCCTTGGGCTCACCGATGCAAAGCCCCCCGATCGCGTATCCGTCAAAATCCATTTTTACAAGACTCTCTGCACAATTATCCCTCAAATCCTTAAACACCCCGCCCTGGACAATTCCAAAGACTTCCTGGGACTGGTTTTTATGGGAATCTCTAAATCTCTTTGCCCAGAAAAGGGTTCGTTTTGTCGATGCTAAGATATCATCGTAACTGCTTCCATATGAAGGGCAGTCGTCAAGTACCATGGCAATATCAGAACCTAACCGCATCTGGATTTCAACGCATAATTCTGGGGAAAAATCAAGTATGGAACCTGTAAATGGTGATTTAAATGTTACTAGTTCTTCTGTGACCTTCACAAGAAAGTCGGAGTTGAGCATCTGAAAGCCGCCGCTGTCCGAGAAGACGATACCGTCCCATGACATGAACTTGTGAATGTCGCCTGCTGCTTCAACTACCTCAAGGCCCGGTCTTAGGAAAAGAACAAGGGCGTTTGTGATGACTCCCGAAGCTCCGATCTCCTGTAACTCATCAGGGGAGATGAGCTTTACATCTGCCTTTGTGGCAACAGGTAGGAATCCAGGAGTTTCGAAGATTCTATTGTTGACGGTTAATGTTCCTGCCCTTGCCTCTGACTTTTCGTCCTCATATTCAATTTCGAACATTATAATCACTTTAATATCAACATGGCGTCTCCAAAGCTGTAGAATCTGTACGAATGTTCTATGGCAACGTTATAAGAATCCAGTATAGTATCCTTTCCTGCAAAAGCTGAAACGAGCATAATAAGCGTGGATTTAGGAAGATGAAAATTTGTGAGAAGGCCATCCAATTTGAACTTGAATTCGTAGCCAGGATAAATAAACAGATCGCTTTCTCCTTTTGTTTCGGAAATTCTACCATTATCATCGCAGGCACTCTCAAGAGCCTTTAATGTGGTGGTGCCAACTGCAATTATTTTCTTCTTGTCTTCCCTTGCTGAATTTATGGTTTTTGCAGTTTTGTTATCTATTTCAAAAAGTTCAGGTTCCATCTTGTGTTCCCTTATGTATTTCACCTTTACGGGAAGAAACGTTCCCACACTGACATGGAGGGTGAGAGGGGTAATAACCACTCCCTTTTCGCGAAGCTGTGCTAGAAAATCTTCAGTAAAATGCAGACCCGCCGTAGGCGCGGCAATTGAACCATTTTCTTTACCGTACACAGTCTGGTATCTGTCCTGATCCAAAAGTAACTCCTTTATGTAAGGCGGGGTTGGCATTTTTCCGATTCTCTTTAATATTTCCCCTAGATCTTTTTGTGCTTCAAATTCTATCCTATATCTTCCTCCCTCGATTCTCTCCATTATTTTCCCTACCAATTCATTATCCCCGAAAAAAAGGCGTGTATTTTCCTTTATGTTTTTACCTTTTATTAGGCATTCCCAAGTAGATTCATCTTCTTTAGTAACTAAAAGAACTTCCACCTTCCCGCCTGTCACTTTTTTTCCGAAAATTCTGGCAGGCAAAACCTTTGAATCGTTGAGAATCAAAATGTCTCCACGATCTAAATAATCCTTTAAATCCCGAAATTTCTTATGCTCGATTATGTCCCTTTGCATGACCATTAGCCTTGAGGAGTCCCTTGGTTCCGCAGGTCTTTGTGCTATTAAGTGCGTAGGTAGCTGATAATCGAAATCTGAAAGATGCATAAAAAGGCCTCTTGTGAGAACCTGGAAATACAGTATTTCAAAGGTATCTTACCATGTGAAGGGATTTTCGCGAGAGGGCGGACTTAACCAAGAAGGTTGCTTGCCTTCTTCATATCATCCACGACCAAAGCCACTTCTGTTTTGCCCTCCTTTTGGCCCAAAATATAGATGGATTCTATGTTTATCTTGGCCTTGCCCAGTTTTTTGGCCACCTTGGCCAACTCTCCTGGCCTGTCTATAAGCGACAATGTCAGTAAATCGTTCTGCACATATTTTGTCCCTGATTCTTTCAGTGCTTTCGTGGTTGTATTAACATCATTGGTCACAACCCTAAGGAAGGCGTCCTCCCCCAAAGCTTCACTGGCTATTGCCTTAATGTTGACTGCTCTTGCCGCAAGTGTTTCTGTTACCTTTGCCAATTCTCCTGGTTGGTGTTTTACCTGAATCTTGAATTCCTTCATTTGATCCTCCCCTTTATATTCTCTTTAATCAGACATCTGTGTTGAGCTCACAATAGTATTAGATACATGGGCTTATTCCTATTAAAAGTGTTTGTCAAAAACGATAAATATCGGATTCGTCTTTGTTCTCCACCCTGACAGGAAGGAAAGTAAAATGACAAAAGTAGGCATCACCGCCTTAATTCCACCTGAGCTGATATTTGCCTGTGGAAAAAAACCCTGTGATATCAACAATTTCGTACCTCTATCGAATCTGCAGCCATCAAATAAGCTGTGTGCTTGGACCGCCATCTGGAGGGACATGATACTGAAAAATGAGCTTGCACTTGAGTATCTGGTGGTTGTGGCAGGAGGTGATTGTCACAATGCTCTCGTCGACGGGCAAAAGGTGGAAATGAAAGGGCTTCCCACCTTCTTTTTATTCTATCCTTTTGATGATGACTCTGATTATCTCAAAGATCAGTTGGAGGAGCTCACCGTCTTTTTGGGGGGAATAAAAGAACACAAAGCGTTCAAGGAAGTAAAGGAAATCAAAAAGAAGATTCTAGAGATCGACGATAAAAGGATTGCTGGAAAGATTTCCGCAGAAAAGGCATTCGAGATCATGGTCTCAGCAAGCGATCTTAGAGGGGACATTTCAGAATTTGAAAGGCTGCTTGAGAATGTAAAGGAGGAGGATATCGACTTCTTAAGTAGGATAGCCCTTTTGGGTGTGCCTCCCATATACCCTGATTTTCATGAGAATCTGGCATCGCTTGGGCTTCATGTGGTTTACGATGAACTGCCCTATGAATTTGTAAGGCTTTCAGGGGTGAATATCGACGAACTTGCAAAAAGTTATTGCAACTATACCTTTGCCAGAAATCTGGATTTCAGGCTAAAATTCCTCGAAAAAGAACTTAAAAGAAGAAGGGTGGATGGCATAATCCATTACACTCAATTTGCATGTCATCACCTTCTTGAGGACGATATATTTAGAAAGAATCTGAACTACCCGTTCCTCACGATTCAAGGTGACATGCCAAAAAAAACAACAAAGCAGGTTAAGTTGAGGCTTGAGGCATTCTCGGAGATGTTGGGAAGCCTTTAAGGGGTCCAATCTGCCTTTATTTCAAAGAAATATATATATCGGGAATGTTATATTGTAATTTGCGGTGTTTGGAAAATGCATAAAATATCAAGGGGGTTTGAGATTTGCTTTATTATCGTATTAATGATCATTTTACCCTCAACACCTGTTATTTATGGTGATTCCAGTATACGAGAAGATGTCTTTGCACCTTCTGCCCTCCGTGAAATTAAAAGACTATCTCCCACAGATGAAATGGAGGTCATAGTTCAATTTCAAGGGGAGGTTAAGGAGAAGGATATTGATTTGATAAATGCATTGGATATTGATATCCTTTATACCTATCATGTGATACCCGCGGTCTATTTAAGAGGAAAAGTGGATTCAATTAAGACCCTAAGTAGCTATAACCGTGCAAGCAGAATAGATTTCAATAGTGAGATAGAACTTGACATGGAGCTGTCGCTATCTGTAATCGACGCACCAAGTGCATGGAACCGTGAGGTCAATGGCTCGTCCAAACACACGTTTATCGATGGGTCCGGAGTCACGGCTGTCGTGGTTGATACCGGTATCGACGCGGGACATCCTGATCTGGATTACGGGGAAAAGACCATCATGAATCTATTTCTCAATCGAGACGGAGGTTATGCCTGGGTAGAGATGGAAAACACGGATTTTGACTACGGGCACGGGACGCACGTCGCAGGCACTGTGGCAGGAAACGGTGACGCTTCTGCAGGGGCCAGAAGAGGTGTGGCTCCTGGTGCCAATTTAATTGGACTCACTTTGGTTGATCCCACTGTAGCAGATTATCTAATAAGCCTCGAATGGGTGTACGACAATTCACGTCCCAATGCAAATCCTAACAACATCAGGCTCGCCACCAACAGTTGGCATGTGGAGGATCAGGAACATGGCTTATACGATCCCGAATCGCCGCTAACCCAGGTTATAGAGATGCTTGCCTTCGATAATAACGTGGTTTCTACATGGTCTGCTGGAAATCATGGAAGAGATGATCCGCAAGGAGAGCAGGGACTTACCAGCCCCCAGGGCAACACACCAGTTGCAATAATGTGCGCTGCTTATGAAAGAGACGGCTCAGCTGTGACTGACTTCAGCTCCAAAGGTTATATCGGGCAAAACCACACCTATCCTGATATAGGGGCACCTGGTAGAAGCATATGGAGTGCCCATGCAAGGAGAACTTTAATCAGCGCTGGATCAAAGGTCGGCGGCAATCCCAATCCGTACTACTTGGCCATAAGCGGCACCTCCATGTCCACGCCCCATGTTGCTGGATTGGTAGCACTTTTGTGGCAGGCTGCCCCGTCTCTTACAATAAGCGAGAGACATGAGGATTATAGCGGTGAAGATGCAAGTTGGTGGGAGAATCCTAAGACGAGAATACACGAAATCGAATGGATAATGGAAGCTACTGCCACTTATCTTGAGCCCTCTGAAGAGACAGGTGTTCCAGCCCAAGATAACATCACAGGTATGGACGGAAGGCCCATGGACTACTGCCAGGGTTATGGAATAGTTAACGTGGAGAAGGCTGTGGGGGTGGCCTTGACTTTGGAACGACTCAGAAAAATGTACCCCGAGAAGGATATCACCGTGGCCGATGCCCTTAGAAGCTTCGAGAATATGATGGTTGAGGTGAATCTGTCAGAATCCACCAATGTCCTTTATACCCAGTGGGACGGTGAATACAGCAGGTATATCGATCAAAATGGAATATCTATTACAACAGTTAATCAAACCAAGAACGTGTTCGTCCCAGCGGGTGTAAAAAGGGTAATTGTGGACCTCGCTTACGATCCAGTGGACGCCTCTACAATGTCAGCTGGAGATATCTCCTTTACAATCGACTTCGACAACGATGGTTCCGTTGATTATAACGGCGATATGAGCCCCGAGCTCTCAGGCACCCGACACGAAGAACTCGAGGTGGACTCTTCCACAACTGATGCGCTTTGGGCCTTCGGAATAGTTGGACAGGGCTTCAAATTCCAAAATCCACTTCGGGATAACAGCTACGTGGAACTGAGGATAGAATATTCCATATCAGTGCAGCTTGTTTGGGGGGATTTGGACGGTGAAGGGAATTTCATAGACTTCAGCCAAGAAAATTCAATGATCGCACCCCTTAGATTTGGTACCCCCAGTTCTGATTACGATGGAAATGAAATGGAAATGACAGTAAACCTCTATGATCTTGAAGCTGTGGAGTACGTAGAACTCGGGAAAAAACCTCCTAAAAAGGAGGAGGGGATTCCTTGGGCCCTGGTGGCATCTGCAATATTGATTTTATTGATTTTGGGATACATTATGACAAGGAAGATGGCACGTAATAAAAAAGAGATTACGTAAACCATTTTTTTTCACTTAAAATCGAGATATCGAACCTATTCCCTGATTTATCCGAAGATTTGAACTTCTGAAAATGGATATTCAAAAGAAAAACTTTTTAGGGAATTAGTTAGTTCACTTGGCTAGAGAGGCATGCCGGAAATATTGATCATTTCTTTAATTGTATCATTTATAACAACCATCATAACCGTACCCTGGCTCATCAAGAAATTAACAGAGAGCGGGCTTGTAGGTGTTGATCATAACAAATTTGACAAGCCGAAAATTCCCGAGATGGGCGGATTGGCAGTAGTTATAGGCTTCATTGCAGGGGTTTCAACGCTACTTGTGATCAACAAGATTTTCGACAATGACGACTTCCCTATTCTGGCAGCCCCACTTTTGGCTGTAGTGGGAGCCGCGCTTACCGGCATTATGGATGATCTCTTCAGTATAAGACAGAGGCTCAAGGCAGTAATCCCCTTTTTGTTTGCCATACCTGTGGGGGTGTATACTGCCGACAAAACCACAATGTCTTTTGTTTTCATAACAGTGGATTTTGGGGTTTTGATGGTTCTGATTGCCCCCTTTGGCGTGACATGCGCTGCAAATGCTGGTAACATGCTCGAAGGTTTCAATGGTCTTGGTGCAGGCCTGGGAATAATAATCACCTTAACATTGATAATAATCTCTTTTTCATTTGAAGCCACGGACTCGCTGATGCTGCTGTTTCCGCTTCTTGGTGCTCTTTTTGCATTTCTCTGGTTCAATCGCTTTCCATCAAAAATCTTCCCCGGTGACACTCTCACCCTTTTTATGGGCGCCACAATTGCCTGCGCCGCAATAATAGGTGACATGAAGACAATAGGGGCTCTTTTGTTCATACCTATGATAATAGAATTCTTCCTGAAACTCAGAGGCCATTTTCAAAGCGAGAATTACGGTACTCCAGATAAGGAGGGATTCTTATCATATTCAAAAAGATCGGAATCGCTGACCCATTTAGTAATGAAGAAAAAAAGGATCAAGGAAAAGCACTTGGTCTGGTTAATTTGGGGCATTGAAGCATTACTTTGCCTTATCGTGGGTTTATTGGCGGTTGTGGAAATCCTGTGACGGAGGAGTTTATTATGGATAGGAAAATCGTTGTGGTGGGTATGGGATATGTTGGCATCCCTGTTGCCTGCGCTTTTGCTAAAAAGGGATTTAATGTCATCGGTATCAATCGCTCAAAGCCAAAGGTTGATATGATAAACCAGGGCGAATCTCCGATAAAGGGTAAGGAGCCCCATCTTCAGGAATTGCTTGCAGAGCAAGTTTCCAAAAAGAAGCTCTCTGCAACCCAAAATTTCTCTGTGTGCAAAGATGCATATGCGATTCTTATCTCTGTACAGACGCCCTTTGACACCCAAAAGATGGAACCTAACTATTCCTCTCTTGAATCCGCCTTAAAGGATATAGGAAAAAACCTCTCGAAAGGTACACTTGTGGTGATAGAATCCACTATTGCCCCCACGACCATGGATAAAATTGTAAAACCGATTCTAGAGGAGGAATCGGGATTGACTGCAGGTAAAGATTTCTATCTCGCGAACTGCCCTGAGAGGGTGATGCCAGGTAGATTGCTTCAAAACATCAAAGAATACGACAGGGTTGTGGGGGGAATCAACGAAGAGAGTGCCAACATGGCAGTTGAATTGTACAGCAATATCGTGGAAGGGGAGCTATTTCCAACAGACTCACTCACTGCAGAGATAGTAAAGACCGCGGAAAATGCTTACAGAGACGTTCAAATCGCCTTTGCAAATGAGATAGCACAGATATGCGAAAAACTTGGTATGAATGCATACGAGGTCAAGGATTTGGTGAACAAATGTCCTTTCAGGGACATGCATATTCCTGGCGCGGGAGTTGGAGGCCATTGTTTACCCAAGGATTCGTGGCTTTTAGCTTACGGAGTGAAAAATAAACTTTCGCCCAAGTTAATTGCCCTGGCAAGGAACATCAACGATTTTATGCCCCATCATATGGTGGAACTAACTGAATCCGCACTTTCAGAAGCACAATTGAAAATGCAAGATGCCGTGATCTCGATTCTTGGTGTTGCATATCTTGCAGACTCGGATGATACAAGAAATTCTCCTGCACAAACAATAATAAATGAATTGAAAAACAAAGGGGCGAAGATAAGAGCCCATGATCCTTTTGTCAAGGATTTTGAGGACGTTGAGATGTCTGATAATTTGGATGAGGCTCTTGCTAGTTCGGACTGCCTCGTTTTGGTAACTGCGCATTCTGCTTATCAGAATCTAAAACTCGATCATATCAAGAAATTGATGAGAAATCCTATTATCGTTGATGGAAGAAACATGTTTGATAAAGATGAATGCATCAAGATGGGATTTGTTTATTTTGGAATTGGTAAATAGTAACCTTTTATTCCTCGTCCTTTGGCTCGTCTTCTGATTCCTCGGTTTTTGATTCTGTTGATTCTTCCTTGTCCGCCAATTTCCTAAGCAATGGCTCTTTTTTCTTAACTGGGGCCTGAATCGTGGCGTACATGATGGTTTGCTCGCCTTTCACCTTGGGCTTCTTTGTGTACACCTCCATGCAGGGTCCTGCCCATTCATAACCGTTTTGGATTATCCATTCTCCCAAGGTTTTGTAGGTGTTCTGGTACTCCTCAGAGGAACCCTTGTGCTTGATTACCGCAACCTCCATTTCCGGAAGCTCCTTAACTTTTATTTCTTCATCAGACTCTGCATCCCCAATAATGGGAATAGCGATCTCGCTTCTGCACTGCTCGGGTGGCGTTTTTTCAGGATTATCATGGAATATACCCAGAGGTTTGAATCCTGGACGAACTTTCTTTTCCTTTGCCCATGCATAAAGCTTATCAAAGTACTGGCCATAGGGTATACTGCTGTAATCTCCTGTATGTTCAAGATAAGCCAGTTTTTGAGCATTTATGGTTTTTATTTTCACTCCAGCCATGTTATTTACCTCCTTTACCTCTTATCAAACCACATTGCAATAAAACTATTTTTATATTTGCCTGATGCTGGTCTTTGCACAGTATTTAGATAAAAGAAATTAGATTGTGACTTTTTTACCGCTTACCGATGATCTTATGGCTGCATGGGCGATTTTTAAGGTCTCAACCCCTTCCTCTCCCGATACCAGGGGCTCCCTATCAAATTCTATTGCACTTAAGAAATCTGTAAGCTCATTTTTTAAGGGTTCGCTTCTCTCTATTTGGATTTTTCTTTCTGAGTACTCCTGGGGAATCCTGTAAAGGTTGCCGTAGTCGATTTTCTTTATTGTGGATGAGGAAACCTGCAGGATCTGGTTGATGTAATCCATCTCTACGAAGTTCTTGGAGCATGTTAACGAAACGCGTCTTACCTTCATGGGTGTGAGCCAATTTACCTCCACATGGGCAAGTACCTCGTTTTCGAATTCGAGAAGTATGTTGGCATGATCCTCGAATTCGGCCTCATTGGGTTTGCCTGCCAGGGAATAAACACTTTTGACTTTGGAACCTAATAGATACCTGATCACATCAATATCATGTATGCCTAAATCTAAAATAACACCCACATCCTTGATTCTCGAAGGGAACGAGCTGACCCTTCTTGAGGAAATCGATATCACATCACCGAACTGCCCCTTTTCAATCAGGCTCTTGGTGAATCCCACGATTGGATTGTATCTCTCGATATAACCCACAGCCAGAACCACGCCCTTTTTTTTAGCATTGGCAACGAGCTTATTTGCCTTTTCCAATTCACCACCCATGGGCTTTTCAACTAGAACATGTTTTTTGGCTGAGATGGCATCATTTACTATCTTAAAATGGGTTGTGGTGGGAGTGCAAACACTTACTGCGTCCAAATCTGGACTTTCAAGTAATTCATTGTAATCTTCATATCCTCTAACTTTGAACCTCTTAGAAAACCGTCTTAGTACCTTCTCGTTCTGATCAGCAAGACCCACCAAATTTGCTATCTCAGAATATACCCTTGCATGGTTTTGACCCATCATGCCTATGCCAATCACGCCAACATTGAGCATTTGCTTCACCGTTGGTAGGTTTTAGTGATATTTAATTGTTTAGTTAATAATTTCTTTTGATAAAAATATCATTTATCTATGAAAACAACTACACAGTGCAATTTGCCTATGTCAACAATTTTGTATTTTTTAAGGCCTGCAGATTCTAATAATATCTTCAACCTACCTTTTGAATAGAAATATACATCCAATTTCTTTATCATTAGCCTGATTTTTCTTATAGGGACACGCCAGGTATACAACCTTGGAAATGTAAGAATTATTTTTTCATTTGTTAACTCCCGCATTTTAATTAAATATGGTAAAGGATCCTTAATATAGTCAAACAACCCGATGGCCACTGAAATGTCGAACTTTAAATCTGGATTGTAATCCTTTATATCTTCGACTAGAAACTGACAATTGCCACCCAGATTTTCCTTCTTCATACGTTCATTGGCTAATCTAATCATTTTCTCAGAATAATCGATACCAATGACCTTCTTTGCTCCTTGCCTTGCATAGGCCA
The DNA here is from genome assembly GCA_020348445.1 of Thermoplasmata archaeon. GTDB lineage: Archaea > Thermoplasmatota > Thermoplasmata. The sequence goes on along the minus strand of CP070751.1, from coordinate 297,398 downwards.
GGGAATAGTAACCAGGGCCACACCCCACATCAAGAATGGTTCTATCACTTATGGGCTGGGATTCTTCAATAGTAAATTGAAAACGCTCGTACATATCCTGCCGAAATACCTTATCCAATAGATTGTTAAATTTAGATTTTTCATGTGAATAGATAGCATCGAAATCTTCGCTGTAATCATCCCAAAAATCTGATTGCTGTTTTTCTTTGTTCATGACGCTTGCACCTTTCTCATCTTGTAATTAGGTTCTTGTAAATTTCTAAGAATTTTTGTTCATTCTTCTCAGGATCATATCTTTTAAATAATACCTCCTGTGCCTTCTTTGCCATTTTATTGAATTCATCTCCGTTTTTATACACTTCATATAATCTATCTCCTAAATTCTTGTGATCACCACTTTCATAAAAAGATACCAAATCTTTGAATTCTTCATTTGTTGCAGACGTATTGGATACAATAACAGGTTTCGGAACTAGGAGATATTCAAATACTTTTGTAGAACTGACCCCGTCCAAAACATCTCCTAGCTTTGGATAAAATCTATATGGGCAAATTGCAACATCTGATAAATCGATATAATTTAAAACATCATCCTGAGGGACATATCCCACGAACAATACCTTCTTTTCAAGATTTAAATCTTTTATAAGATCATGCAATGAAGCAACATATTCATCTCCTCCCGTACCGCAGATGACGAACTTAATGTTCGGGATTTTTACTTCAATATATTTCATGGCTTTAATAACAACATCCAATTCCCTTTCTGGATATAAACCGCCCACGTAAATAATAATAAATGATTCTCTTAGGCCATTTTTCTCGATAAAATCCCTCATGTCACGAGTTTTAAAGAAATCTTTTTGAGGAAGGTTCATGATAATGGCAATATCCTTCTTTTGTGTTCTTAGTGAGAGTGTCTTTTTTCTTATTTGACTTGTTGTGATTATAAAATCTGAAAAACGGACGCTTGTCCTTTCCAAAAATTTTACAAGGCCTACCCTTTTTGAGTCCATGGAAATATCGAACTTCGTAGCAAAAATTTCAGGCATGAGCTCGTGAAGGTCTAAGATGATCTTTACTTTAAATAATTTTGGAACGACTGCACAAAACACGAGATAATCTGGAATAGAGTGGACATGTACAACTTTATATTTATGTTTGGCAAACAATCTAACAAGAGCGGATGTTGATAAGATTAGAAATATTAAATATCTGAAGAAATATTGTAAAAACCCAACGTTTCTTCTTAACCCAAGAGGAACCCTATAAACATGAATATTATTGTAAATTCCAAATTTAGTTTCATTCTCATTTCTCAAACAAATCACATGAATGATGGCTCCGCTTTTGCTGAGACTCTCTGCTTCCCTTCTAACCCTCTGATCCATAGGATAATAGGAATATACTACCATGCATACTCTGGTCCCAGCCAGTATGTTATTGATATCATTACCACACACAATATAGCCTCCACCATCCAAAGTATAGTTACCAGTTGTTTTTCCGTTACCTTGAAATATTTCATTAATAAATGACTTAGGGAATGTACCTTTCCATCATAAGTTAAGGTACCGTCATCTTTAATAATCCCATGATTTTCTGCGGGAAATTTCCCCCTGGCCTTCAGTATAAATTCCACCAACAACGGTAAAAAAAGTATTGCCGCTATTGTTTTTAGATTTCCAATAATGGCAGCACAACCTATTGTTGCTCCTTGAAAGAATAAAAGCGTATCTCCTGGGAAGATCTTGCTTGGAAATCTATTGTAATAATAAAAACCAATTAACGCCCCAAGAAGTGGTATTAACAGGAATAATCCGTCTAATTTTTCAGTAACGAACGAGATGATTATGAGCGTTGTGGTCATGATAATACCCAATCCCGCTCCCAGACCGTTGAATCCCTCCAAGATGTTTGTAAGATTTGTTGCCGTGGTTATACCCAAGGGTATCAAAATAACCATCCAAAATCCCATAGAAACACTGCCAAATAAAGGTAGTGTGAGGGCTTCATCATGTAAATAGATACCCAAAGGTATGGCAATAACAAAAGGTAAAACCGTCTTTGTAAGTTGATGGAGGTCCAGTAAATCGTCCATTATACCCACAAAAGCAACTCCCATAATGGTGAATAATACCATTGCCAAAAGCCGAGAATCCAATGTTGAGATCCAAAAAAGAGAAAAATTCATTGCAAGAAAAAATGCAAAGATTACACCGATACCCCCCATCTCTGGTATTAAAGGCCTGTCTTTCTTGTTCATATCAGGACTTAAGATTTTTTGTTTTCTCAAAATCGGAATCAATTTTTTCGTGATGATAATACTGGTGACAAGAGCGATTAAACCAGATAAAAAGGATACCTGTATGGTAAAACTATCCATGCTTTCGCATTATTATTTTGATATTTATAGATTATCCTGTGAAATGATTTGTTTAAAATATCAGGTCATTGGCTTTTGGTATAGGTTGAATGACTCATTTTCGGAACATACTCCATTTAATTCATATCTTCCAGTCTGTAGAATGCCCTTAATTTGCGATGACAACGAACCATGTCTTTTATGAATCTTTTTGTAGATACCGGAGGTTTATTCAGATTTTGGGAATACGGATGCTCATCATGACCACTGATAACCTCAACAAATCCTATATCTTTGAGGTATTTTTCTATTACATTGAATCTCAGGCCATGAGGATGCTCGTCGACTCTTCGCATGGGGAGAACCTGCTCCACCATCATTCGATATGTATTAGAGATCAAAGAGTAGGTGTCAACCAGTAAGTGCAAAGCCCCTCCACGCCGAAGCACCCTTTTACTTTCACTAAGTATATCAAAAGGGGCGAGGCCATGATCAATGCAATTGTATAATAACACACCATCAAATGAGTTGGATTTAAAGGGCAAATGTTCACCTATACCGCAATAATATTCTACTGATTTCAATTGCATCGGGAAAAGCTCGGTCTTAAAGAATTTGGCGAGAGGATCTAACACAACACCATGACCTGCATAATAATATTCGAGGATGGGGTCCCCTGCTCCACCTATCTCGAGTACGTTCTTTAAATGCCCATTACCAGTTACTTCTCGTAACTCATTTAGAATTGTAAGGGCTTCATGTCGTTTTTGTCGTCGAAATTTATCTGATATGATCTCTTCTTCCCTACGCCGCCAATAATTTTGTTCTGCCTCTTGCGCTTCATCAAATCTATTGGCAGAGATCGATTTGGTTGATTTTTTCATCATCAATATCCCGCTATACCATCGATTGTGATTATTAACCAGTGCAATCCTCAAATTTACAATAATTAAATAACTCAAATTACAATCATGCGCTTATAAACTTTTCCTTTTATAATGAATTGAATATCAAATAGGATAATAAGGATCATTAGGCTAAAAGCCAAGAAAATGATATAGAATATAGGTTCCTAAAATAAAATAAAGAAGGAAAAACTAAAATACCATCAAAATATCATATCAATTCTATTCGATGAGATTGCTTGTGAATTTGAAAATTAATTCGATTGTGGAATCCATAGAAATTTAGAATGAATTTCGAATTCGGAGTTGCAATTAATGAATAAGAACTGGTTAATAAGGAATTATGAGGACGGGGACGAAGATAAGATCAATACGTTGTTAAATTTTGTATATAAAATCAACAGGAGCTTATCGTATTGGTATTGGGAATTTAAAGGTAATCCCGAAGGGTCTAAGATACTCTTAGCGGTAGACGAATCCAACATTGTTGGCCACCTTGCATCCTTAAAAAGGAAAATTAAGATCCATGAATCGGAAATATTGGCCTCTTTAGAAGTAGAAGGGGTGACTCACCCAAAATATGGACGACAGGGCATATTCGTAACCCTGGGGCAAAAGATGTTGTCTGAGTCCAAAAAAGAGGGTATCGATATTGTGTACGGATTTCCAAATGAAAATGCTCTGCCAGGTCACAGGAAACTTAAATGCTTTGAGATTTTTTCATTGCATGTAATGATCAGGCCTGTGGATTTTAAAAAAGTTTCCCAAAAAATGTTTTCAAACAGGATATTGGTTTTTTTTGCGAATTTGGCAGGAAGAGCTGCATTCAAGGTATTTTATAGACCAAAAAGACCGCATTATGATGATATGGTTATTAAAACGATAACCCAATTTGATTCAAGAACTGATGATCTCTGGAAAGAGGCTCAAGCAGCCCATGACATAATCCTAAGGCGTGATAGTACCTATTTGAATTGGAGATATACTCAATGCCCTGAAAAACATTATAAGATTTTTGTGGCCGAGAAAGATAATATACTGCTTGCTTGGGTGGTTGTGAGGATTTTGGAAAAATTTGGTCTTAATAATGGTGCCATAGTAGACTTACTAGCCTCACCAAATCAAAAGGAAGCGGTCCATGCATTAATACTCAAGGCGATGGAGGATTTGCAACAAGAGGGAGTTGATCTTATGGCATGTTCAATTCCAAAATCTAGTGACTATTACAAAATATTAAAAAAATGCGGTTTTATAACCTGTCCTAAGAATTTAAATCCAAAAGAGGAGCCCTTTATCATCTATCCCCTGTCAGAGGAGTTGAACTTGGAATTTGTAAAGGAGCCTGCCAATTGGTTCATTACCTGGGGAGATACTGATGTCGTATAATTCATGGGTAATTGATGGGATCTTTCCCCAAACTGCTCAGAAAAGGATCGGCTAAAATGACTATAAGCACGATTATATCTGTTGATGTGGACCACTTTCCTGGAAGTGAAGTCGGAATAGAGAGGTTTTTAAATATATTTGATAAGAGGGGGCTTAAGGCAGTTTTCTTTGTCGCAGGTAAATTTGCCGAAGAAAATGAAGATATCATCAAGAAAATACATTTAGAGGGACATGAAATTGGTTGCCACGGGTATTCCCATGGACTTGATACCTCAGAGAATTTCGTGGATATGAAAGCCCATGAACAAAAGAAAAGGATCATCAAAAGCTCGGAGATATTAATGAATATTACGGGTCAGGATGTAAAGGTCTTTCGGGCTCCCTTTGCCAAGGCCAATCATATTACCATCAATGTTTTGGAGGAACTTGGATACGAAAGTGACAGTTCTGTTACCTCAATGCGGTTCGATTTTGGAATGGGTGTGGGTAACAATTTAAGGGCGTTTTTTGCTGCAAGAAAGCCATACCACCCATCCAAAAACAACCTTTTCAAAAAAGGTGACTCAAAAATACTGGAGGTTCCAATTTCCGCCTTTGTTGTTCCCCTTACCATGTCCGCATTAAGAACCTTTGGAGCAAAAGAGGTTAATTACCTCTTTAACATGTCTTCTCATTTCTTTGATCCAGTGGTATTCTATATGCATCCATGGGAAGTAATGGAAATGGATGAGATTCGTCTTTGGGAGGGATTGCCCAAAAGGCATAAAAGAAATCGAGGAGTAAAAGCGCTATCATGTTTAGAAAAGTTCCTGGATTATGTTGATAGTAAAAGCAGATTCATCTTATTCCAAGATATTCTGGAGGGCGAAAAATATCATGGTAAAAAATAGGTCCCCAAAAAAGTCTGTTTGCATGCCTGTCTATTCATTCTATCCCTTTGACCCCAGGGTTAGGCGTGCTGCAGAAGCTCTATTGGAGAAAGACCATTCAGTCGATGTGATCTGCTTAAAAGAGGAAGGGGACAAGAAATCTGATTCGTTCAAAGGTGTTGGGATTCACCGGGTCTCTTTGACCCATAAAAGAGGGGGCTACTTAAGATATTTCTATCATTATCTATCTTTCTTCTTTCAGGTGTTCATGAAATTGAATTCATTGGATAGGAAAAAGAAATTCGATGTTGTTCATGTACATTCTTTACCCGACTTTCTCGTGTTTGTTGCCGTAATTCAAAAGTTCAAAGGTAAGAAAATCGTATTGGATCTTCATGAGGTCATGCCAGAGATATATGCCGCACGATTCAACAAGAGAATGGACTCACGGTTTGTGAAATTTGTGTGTTTCTTAGAAAAAATTAGTTCCGGATTTGCAAATTATGTCATCACTGTAAATGATGTGAGAAAGGATGTTCTAGTAAACCGCGGGATTCCAAAAGAGAAAATCACAGTGATAATGAATACCCCTAATGAAAAGCTTTTTGTAAAGAAAGATTTAACAGATTTTTTGGAAAAATTCCAGCTAGATTCCAAATTCATTACCGTTTATGTGGGTGGTATAAATTACGAGAGAAATTTAGAGGTTATCCTTAAAGCTATGTCAATTGTGAAAAAGGATATCCCAAATATATTTTTCATAGTCTTTGGTCATATATATGGACAGGGTGAAAAATACGTAAATGAACTGAAGAGCTTGGCTCAAGACCTGGGTATTTTTGAAAATGTGTACTTTGGCGGGCAGCTCCCTGGCGAAGATGTGGCAAGTTACATGGAACTGGCCGATTTTGGAGTTGTATCTTATGTAAAAAACCCAATGACCGAACTTGCCATGCCAAATAAGGTTTTTGAGTACTCCATGGCAGATATTCCCATAATTTCGTGCAGGTTAAAGGGAATTTACACCCTTTTGGGCGAAGATGGTGCAATATATTACGAGTCACAGAACCACAAGGAATTGGCTGAAAAGATAAAATGGATTTATCACAATAAGGATGAGGCAAAAACGTTTGTAAATCAGGCCCGCAAGGTATATGAAGAGCATAACTGGGATGTCATGAAAATCAGATTGCAAACCCTATACGAAAATATTTAGGTGAAAAATAATGGAAGATCTGGTATCCTTTATTGTTCCTGCCTACAACAATGAAAAAACCATAGGTAAAAGCCTTGAATCAATATTGGCACAATCCTGTAAAAAGGAAGTCATAGTGGTAGATAACTGTTCCACAGATAACACACGGTCTGTCATTGAAAAATTTCCAGTAAAAATTCTTTTAGAAAAGAAAAAAGGGGCTGGCGCTGCTAGGAATCGAGGATTGACAGTTGCCAGGGGAAATTATATTGCCTTTGTTGATGCAGATGCATATCTTCCAAAAGACTGGGCTTTACGGGCTATCCAGGCATTAAAGGAAACAGATGAAAATGTAGTATGTGCAAGGGGCCCGTTACGAAGTATGAAAAAGAGTAATGTTGGGAGGGCTTTGGATGCTCTTTCTTATGGAACACCCAGCATTGTAAAACGGGCTTACGTTAAGGTATTAAACGCCTCTGGGATCATGTTTATTAGAAGGATACTTGATGAGATAAAATTTGATGAAGATTTTGTTAGAGGACAAGATACAGAATTGGGATTTAGAATCATTGGAAAAGGATACAAAATCCTTTACGATGACAGTTTATATATATACCATCATAATCCAAGCACATTAAAAGGAATCTTTAAAAAATGGTTCACCTATGGAAAAAGTTATCCTCTTTCATATTTGAAGCACAGGAGGATGATTGGCATCATGTTCTATATTAAAGTGTTTTATATTCCTTTATTTTGCGTCCTGATAGGATTGTCCTTTATAATTCCAATTGTGGCTTATATCGCCTTTCTTCAGTTGTTTACTTTGTTTTTCTCATATGTAAACATTGGAATGAAAATACCACAAAATACACTAAAAATTAGCGTGTTGACTTTTTCAGTTATTCACACATTTAAACAATTGGCACATATGGTGGGAATCTGGTTCGGATTCTTCGAGAGAATGTTTTCTCATCCAATCTAGTCTTTTTAAATAAGATCCAATAAAAAAAACATAGGTAAATTAATATATCTTTAAAGTTGTTCGATTCGTAATATGAATAATACTGATAACATGATTTTCATTGGACCTATAAATCCTTTTGATTCGAAAATCAGTGGCACTCAAAATTATGTAATGAATTTTTTAAATTCTGTAAACAAAACCGAAAGGGTTATGCTCTGCGGATATACAACTATCGAAAATGTTAACAAAAACATCAGAAGTAACATCCGTTTTTTACCTTTAGTCGTATATGAGAAGAAAAAAGACCGCTTCCTATTTCCCCAGACATTTAAATTCATACTTGCCCTCTATAAAAGAAAGAAAGATACCTTTTTGGCTCAAAATGTCCTTCACATTCAACGATTGGATTTTGCCATACCATTTCTATTCCCATCTAAGAAAGGTAAGATCGTCCTTTATTTTCATGGTGCAGCTTCAAAAGGATATCTCACTGGAAAAGGTCTCAAGTCAAAAATTAAAGGATATATCTATTTGATATTAGAGCATCTTATCCTTCCTAATGTGGATAAGATAGTGACTGTGAGCAAGAAAGATGAAGAATTCTACGCAAACAAATACCCAAAGGAAAAAGAGAAGATCATTACCATCCCAATTCCTATAAACGTCGATGAATTTGATATAAAAGCCGGTAAAAAAGATCTTCGTAACAGATTAGGTTTGAATCAAGATCACAAAATCATTCTCTATGTCGGGCGTTTCTCCAAGGTAAAGGGTATCGATCTAATTATAAGGGCTTTTTTGGATTTAAATAAAGAAGTGCCTGATGTGGATTTGGTTTTGGTCGGGCAGGGGGAGGAGGAAGGGCGCCTTCGGGAATTGATATCAAGCTTAAGGGTGAAAAATGTACACTTTTTGAGAACCTTGCCCCATGAAGATGTGCCAAATATACTGAATTGTGCAGATGTTTTGGCCATGGCCTCGTATACTGAGGGCCTGCCAACCATACTACTGGAGGCCTTAGCCTGCGGCCTTCCCGTGGTTTCCACCGATGTAGGGGATATTGGTAATGTTGTAACATCCGAAAGAATCGGTTTTCTTTTGAAAAACAGAAGCAAAGAAGATTATAAAAACAAGTTAACTTCAGCCTTAAAGATGTCAGACGAATATAAAGCTGATAGAAGAGAAGTAGCAGAGAGATATTCGTCCAATGCAATGGTAAAAAGGATTATGAAAATGCATAATGAATTGGCCGGTGTAATTTAATACGATTCTACTAAAATATCCACTATTTTTTCACCTGTCCTTCCGTCCCCAAAAGGATTCTCAGGGCCCAATTCTTTGTTTATCATCTCCTGTACACCCTCTAAAACATCCTTTGTTTCCACCCCTACTATCACATTCTTCCCAACTTCCACGGTTTCTGGTCTTTCGGTATTATAGCGCAATGTGACACACGGGACATTCATTATACAGGTCTCTTCCTGGACTCCTCCAGAATCTGTAAGGACCAGTTTTGCATTTTTTTCTAAAACAAGAAAATCCAGGTAACCCACAGGCTCAATTAATCTTATTTTTGAATTTGACTCTAGTCTCTCCTTCAGTCCAAATTTCTTAATCATCTTATCTGATCTTGGATGGATTGGATATAAAATTGGTAATTTAAAATCCTTTACAATTTCCTCGATGGACGTTACTATTTTTTCCAATCTATCTTTATCATCAACGTTTTCCTGGCGGTGCAGCGTTAGTAAAAGATATCCTGATTCAATAAGATTCAGTTTCTCCATGATCTTGGATTTGGATTGGGCGATTTTCAGATGTCGCAATGTTGCATCAACGATCGTGTTACCTACTACGAATATTTTATTTTCAGGAATGCCTTCATTTGTCAGATTTCCTTTCGAGATCTTTGTTGGGGCGAACAAGAATGTTGAAAGATGATCTGCCAATAACCTGTTAAGCTCCTCGGGCATGGCCCTATCGAAACTTCTTAAGCCGGCTTCCACATGGCCCACGTCGATGTGTAATTTTGATGCACAAAGTGAGGCCGCCAAGATGGTATTGGTATCACCCTCAACCAGTACGATATCGGGCATCTCTTTTGATATTATCTTTTCCAGTTCAATTAGCATCTTTCCAGTTTGAGCTCCATGGGTTCCAGAGCCCACTTCCAGATTGTATTTTGGCTCAGCCAACTGCAGCTCCTCAAAAAATATCCTGTCCATATTGTAGGAATAATGTTGATTGGTGTGAATCATAAAATAATTTAGTTGTCTTTTTTCACATTCCCTTACAATAGGAGACATTTTGATAATCTCAGGGCGTGTGCCCACAACAATGCATATGTTCATCATTATCCATTTCCTAAAATCCTTAAATCAAAGCCGGTATTTTTCCAACTTTTTGAGAGGCAATTTTTTGTATCAATGACCTTCTTGCCTCTCATCTTCGAAAATATTTCTTTCAAATCCAAGGTGTTGAAGATCCTATGATCTGCAAGTACAAGTATGCAATCTGAATCTTCCACGGCTTCAAAAAGAGGAGAAAGTCTGTGATCAAATTCCTCAACTAGAGGATCATATATCCTTACTTCGTGGCCTTTTTCCTTTAAAATTGAGATGATGTCTATTGCAGGGGACTTGCGGGTGTCGCCAACATTTCCCTTGTAGGCCACCCCAAATATGGTTATAATCGGTTTATCAACACCCTCAAGTTCTTTTTCAACGATCTCTACTATATACTTTGGCATGTCATCATTGATCCTTCGGGCGATTTGAATAAGTTCAGTATCCTCCCTATCAGCATCAACTAGGAACCAAGGGTCAATTGCAATGCAATGCCCTCCAACTCCGGGCCCCGGGTCGTGAAAATTGACCCGTGGATGCTTATTTGCCAGGGACATGGCCTCCCAAACATCGGTTCCCACATGTTCTGATACCTTCATAAATTCATTGGCCAGTGCAATGTTCACATCCCTGAAGGTGTTCTCCATAAGCTTAACCATCTCGGCAGTTGTGCAATCTGTAAGATGGATTTCACCTTCTACAAAGGATTTGTACAGCTTTTTTGCAGTTTGGGCCGATTTTAGATTAAAACCACCGATGATTCTATCATTTTTAACGAGCTCTGTTAGAATCTTACCGGGTAGAACCCTCTCAGGGCAGTATGCAATAAATATGTCTTCACCCACCACAAGTTTGCTTTTGGCAAGAATCGGTATCAATATGTTTTTAGTTGTCAGGGGCGGTACCGTTGATTCCAATATAACCAGGTTGCCCTTCTGAAGATAGGGAAGAATGCTCTCGCAGGCCGATTTCACATAGCTTAGATCCGATTTCTTTGTGTTTTCATCGATAGGGGTAGGAACGCAAATTATGAACACATCAGCTGGCTCAGGATCTGTTTTTACTGTAAGTCGTTTGGAATTCAATGCGGCAAGGGCTATGGTCTCAAGACCAGGCTCCTTTATATGGATGGTTCCATTGGTCATACTTTTTATGATTTTCTCGTTTACGTCAACTCCTATGACGTTATAACCGTGGGTTGCGAACATGCTGGCTGTAGGTAAACCTATATAGCCAAGACCCATGATGCAAATTTTCTTGTCCATAATATCCACGAGACTGTTTTTTTACATCTTCATTTCCAAGTTATTATGCAATTGAAATGATTCATGATATTTAAGTATTATTTGCCTCTTTTTCTTGCTTTTATTATGATATTCCAGGAATATCCATATGTGAGATGGTCTAATATATCATCGAAAAACAGCAGAAAACCCATTAGTTTTACATGTCTATCAAAAAAAGGGCCACCATAAACGATACTTCCCCTTTTCAGTTCCTCCACATGGAATCCGATTTTATTTAGGGTATCAATCCATTCATCCACATTCGCGACAAAAACGTGCTTTTCATAGGGCATTTCTTTTTGTTTTCCTTTGTGCTTTTTCGTATGCGTCTGATCGCTTTGAGCATGGACCTTTGACTTCAATCTTTTTCTCAACCTCTTAGGCAACATGTCATTATAAGCTATGTTCGGAGTTGTGATTATTATAATACCGTTGGGTTTGAGAATCCTATGACACTCCCTTAAGACCTGTTTGGGTTTTTCTTGATGTTCCATCACTTCTGAGCACGTGATAACATCGAAGGAATTGTCCTCAAAACCTGGATTTTCCGCGTTTGCCACCTTGAAACTCATATTTTTCAAACCTTTTTGCTTCAATATCCTGTTGGCATACTCTATGTCCTGTGGGATGATATCATAGCCAACTAATTTTAGATTATAATTATTAAATTCACTGTTAATTCTGAAGAGATCATGACCCCTACTGCAGCCCATATCCAAAAGACTGTATTCTCTATTTTTACTGAATCGTTCTCCTTCTATCATCTTGGATATCATGCGTTTCAATTTCCACCAGTTGTATATTTCTGAGTAAGAAAGCAGTTTGTCCTCCCTAAAGAATATCGAGTAACCTGCACCATAATACTCAGGATCTTCATTCATATTTGATTCAAGATTCTCTTTTTTCATTTCAATTACTTCCAATTTAGCATTACGGTCTTTTTTCTAGTCTGCTTTGCGATATGTAAAGTATATAATAATATTTATGGAGAAAATACCGATTAAAAGAATGATTAGAAAAATATTTTATGTAAGATTACTTTTAACTTCAACGCCATTTGTCCCAAAACAAAATGTATTTCATAATGGATTACTAAAGGAGAATATAATGAATCCTGCTGCGAGGGCATTAAGACTTTCATACCAGGTAATTAAAGACCCCTGGACCAATCTAAAGAGGAAATATTTACCATTCCCGGAATTAAATCAATCAATTGATATCAATCTCAAGCATGCAATTATGTGGTTGCATATGACTCATAAGGTTACAAATTATAGAGGTTCTGCTGCTGCCTTCAGATATTCCAAGGGGTGGGAACCAGCATATCCCGAAACCACTGGATATATAGCAAAATCACTCTTCGAATACTCGGACTTTTCATCACAAAAAAAGTATTTTGATGAGGCCATCGCCATGTGCGATTGGTTGATTGAGATTCAAAAGAAAGATGGGGGAATAAATGAAGGCTCCATAAAAGATAGGAGCAGGAAACCTTCAGTAATATTCAATACTGGCATGGTTATGTTGGGCTGGATTGAGGCATATAAGAGAACCAACGATATGAAGTACATGAAGGCCTTGACCAAAGCCGGGGACTTTCTTGAAGAAATTAGAAAGGATGATCGCCTGTGGCTAAAACATTGCTACCAAAATATCTTGCATACTTATCATTCAAGGGTTGCTTGGGCGATTTTGGAATTGCATTCATTGAGTCAAAAACAAGGCTACTTAGATACTGCATTGGATATTTATTCATGGGTTTTGTCACAACAAAAGGAAAATGGCTATTTTGAAAATTGTTGTTTTGAAAAGGATTATCGTACCTGTAATACACATGGCATTGCTTATACCCTAAGAGGGTTATTGGAAGGATATAAAATTCTGCATGATAACAGATATTTAGAATCTGTTATAAAAACTAGCGAGGTTTTAATGAGGAAATTTGAGATTAAGAAGTTTTTACAAACATCCTATAACGAGAAATGGAAGCCGATAGTTGATACCGAATGCTTGACAGGGATTGCTCAACACAGCTTTATTTGGTTTAAAATCTATGAATTAACAGATGATATTCGATATCTAAATGCTGGTTTGGATGCAACAGATCTTCTTTGTTATTTACAGAATATAAATTCACGATCTAAAGATATCAGGGGAGCCATTTCAGGCTCTCACCCAATCTGGGGCATATATGCACCTTTCCAATATCCAAACTGGGCAACAAAATTTTTTGTTGATGCTCTTATGCTGCGGCTGAAAATTACAAAAGATCTGGAGGAAAGGCTGCCATGAACATCGTCATTTTTTCTAGATATCCTAGGTTTGATAAACTAGCATGGAAAGAAAGAACATTACGTGATTTAACGGCAATGGGTGTCAAACCCGTGGCTTTGATATATGGCAATACTAGCCTTTTCGACTCATTCAAGTGGGGGATGAAGACCTATGGTTTTAAGGGAACTCTGAAAAAAATCATGGGTAATAATGGAAATGAAATGGATATAGAAAGTAAAATGTTTTCCAGAAGAATCAGTAAAGTAGCAAAAGAATTGCAAATTCCCGTCTTTTATGTCAGAGACCATAATAGTAAAAAATGCATTAAAATCCTTAATAAAATGCAACCTGACTTGATTTTATTATGGGGGACAGGAATAATCCGAAAGAGAATATTGGATATACCAAAAATTGGAACGTTGAACAGCCATTATGCCATTCTCCCAAAAATCAGGGGAATGGATGTAACCAAGTGGGCCATCTTAATGGGGCAGGAAACAGGTATTACCATACATTTCGTTTCACCTGGAGTGGATATGGGCGATATCTTACACCTCCAAAAATTCCAAATTGAGAAAGGAGACTCTCTGCAAAGCATTAGATTGAAATGCCAAGAAAATACCAGTTCAGCTTTTACCAAGGTGATTTTAAAAATTAAAGAGATTAAACATAAACCAATTAGACAAGATAAAGACGATGGAAAGCAATATTTTGTTATGAATCATTATTTGGAAAAGATTTTGATAAAAAAGCTCGAGAACCTATAAAATAGATTTTAAAATTAGGTTATCTTAGGCCATAATGCACCTAAAAAATATTTAAATAGCCTGTCATATAGGGGATATCAATGAAATTCTCAAAAAGGGTGAACTTCCTATTACTTTCCTTTTTAATTACGTTAAATGTAGCGCTCAGATACCCCACAGTTCAGCATGAACTCGGTGCAGATTCTTTTGTCATCCATATACTTGGAGACTCGATAACAAGGCACCATTATGCAAAGTGGATTCTTCATCCTTTATCGTATATTGGACTATACCCCTTTTCTTATCCAAGTGCCTATCCATTCCTAGCTGCAGATGTCTCAGTAAGCACCGGTTTGGATGTTGAGAGTTCAATTTTCTTAATCTCAATTGCCCTTGGTCTTATAGGGGTTTTTGGAACCTACTTCCTTGCAAGGGAGATAAAGAAGGATGATTTGTTCTGTTTTGTGGCTGCATTGACCTTCACTTTATCCCCTGTTTTCGTCAGAACGACATTCTGGCAGGCCTCCACAAGAAATCTGTTTGTAGCACTGGCCCCGTCCTGTATGTTGCTTCTTCTCAAAACCAGGGGATTTGCGATAAACAGGCTCAACATTCTGTTCGTAATCACCCTTTTCACAGTGGGAACCAGTCATAGGCTTGGCGTGTTCATGATATTTATCTTAATAGCGTATCTCACCGGCGTGATTATGTTTGCTTTATACAAACAGATTCTTCCAATGACAATAAAGTCCAAGAAATTAAATCGGAGTTTCAGGATTGCGGGACCTTTGATAATAACGGGGATATTCGTTGCTCTTTTGGGTATGCTAATTTCAGGCAACAATCCCCTTCAAGGAGCTCAAGGCCTCGTGGTCTATCAAGAGACCGTGTTTTTTACAGGGAGGTCGATCCCCATCCTTTTACTCAATCTTTTCGTGAGCTTGATCGGTAGGATAGGCTTTATGATATTGTTCGCAATGATCGGATTTGCATACCTGATTTGGAAAAAGAACAAGGGACTTTACGAAGTTTTTATAGTTGTATCTTTGATTTTTATCTTTCCAACAATAGGCATGAGAACATATTCATCCTATTTCTTTCTCATATTCTTTTCTCTTTTAGCGGGTTATTCTTTCCTCCAAATTTTTAAATTTCTAAAAAGAAAAAAGGTTACTGGCCTTGCCTTGGCAATAATGGCTGCTGCCCTTATAGCTTCTGTTGGATTTCACAGCTACATGTGGAGTCACTGGAGGGTGACCGATTACACCATGACTGAACCAACTTATGATTGTGCAATATATGTGAAGTATAACACTAACAATACCTATATCGCAAACAACGGGCTTAAAGCTGCGAGGATAAGTGCTATATCAGGGAAATCATGCTTACCGATAGGTGGGGCCACTTTAGTTGATAACGGACCGGAACAGCTCATTTACGATTATCTTCATGAGGAGGACTATCAAATAATCCCGATTGCCATCGATAAAATTACTGTTGGTTCAGATGCTTTATATAAAGCAAAGGGTGCAGGTAACGTCGAACAGGATTGGACCACTATTCATCAAACCCAGTGTGATGATGTTTCTGACCAATTAATAATTAAATATAGATTGCAGTACTCAGTAGTCGATAAGAATTGGTTAACTGGATATTGGGCCTTTGCACGGTCTTATTATTCGCGGTTTTTAACATCTTCCATCGAGGCGAGATATAAAATATACGATAACGGTGCATATGAGGTATGGTATTTCGATCATCCATAGCTTATGAATTTAGAAAAAGACGAAGGAGTTTGAATCTAATGAGGATTTGCTTCGTTACTCCGTATTCTCCTAAAGTTGTTGGTGGTGTAGGAACTTTTATTAGAGAATTGTGTCAGCGTTTAAAAAAAAGGGGTATTGATTATGTAATATTGACCAAGGATTATGATAAAAATAACAATTCAACTGAGCAGATTATTGAGATACCAATATCCGACCTAAGATATGTGAGGAGCTTAATATTTACACTAAAAATGATTCTTTTTATTTTCAAAAATTCACGGCAAATTGATGTTTTACATTTACAGACATCTAATCACCTTCTTGCACCTATTGTGATCATTGGCAAGATTCTAAGAATCCCAATCCTTACAACTATTCATGGTAAGATTCCTTATGGTAAATCATTCCCCTTGAAACAGGTCACAATTATTGGGGAATGGGTAATACTGACTTTTTCAGATCAAATAGTTTACGTGAGCGAAGACACATACAAATACTATAAAAAAAGGGGATTAGTGATACAAAATGGTGTGAATATAGCTAAATACTACTTGGACAAGGAACAAAGAAAAAGAATGCGGCTGAAGTACAATGTTGAAAATTCATTTATAATTCTATTTGTTGGTCGTCTTACGTTCACAAAAGGCATATATGAGCTACTTGAGGCCCTTAGCAAACTGAAAAAGTCCGAATCTATCAATTTTCGGCTTGTAAATGTAGGCTTAGTTAAAGACCAAGATATAGATAGTTATTTAGAGGCAGTGGAAAGATTAGATCTAAAGCAAAATATAATTAATGTTCAACAACAAAATGATATTTCTGGGTTCTATAATATGGGCGATGTTTTTATTCTACCCACGTATACCGAGGGATTGCCCTACGCGTTGCTTGAGGCAATGGCAAGTGAGATGGTAGTGATAGCAAGCGATGTTGGGGACATAAGCGCTGTTATTGAAAATGGACAAAATGGTTTTCTTATAAAACCAAGGAATGTAGAGGATATCCTCGAAAAATTAGTATGGTGTATCAACAACCAAGAAGCAAGTAAAATCCTAGGAAAGAATGCTCGGAACACCGTTGAAAGTAATTTTAACTTTGACCAGATGGTCGAGTCATATTTAAATGTATATAAAAGCTGTATTCAAAAGAAATGATACTATAATTTATATGTTCTATTTCTCATGTGAAGATATAAGAGAGTTCACCGCTCTCTCACCACTCTCCATTGCATCGCACATATCTAGATATTTGAAGTAGCCCATTCTTCCAGCAAGATGTAGATTAGAAATTTTTAGTGAGGCCCGCAATTTTTCAATTTTCTGATAATATTCAATGGTTGGTATTGGATAGGAATATCGTTCTTTTTGTACAATATATCCCTTCAAATTCTCTCTTTTAATTATCTTCTCATTTTCTAAATAATTTACCACCTCTTCGGCAGTATCATCGTCTTTCTTATTCCACGATTTATCCTGATAGAAACACGGTATTTCAACACCCAACGAGGTGTAACCCTCAGGACATGTTAGGGGGCTGTATTTTGCCATTTCATACAATCTCGTAAAGGGCAATTTACTCGATGGGAAAAAACATATGGTTGTATCAGGTAATATTTCCGTTCCTTTGAGTTTGAGAAACACGAATATCATCGAGCGATATTTTAAATCGAACTTCTTACCAAATATTTCAAAAATGAGAGGTAAAGGAATTGTGAATATCACGCCATCGCAAGCTATTTTTTGTTCTCCGCCATTGGTCTCGATGGCAATAATAGTGACCTTGTTATCTTTTTCTTGTACAGATTTCAATTTTGCGTTCAGATGTATTATCCCTCCTTTCTCCTCAATATTTTTTGCCATTTTTTGCGGGATAGCCTCGATACCGCCATGTTTTGGATAGGCCTGCCATTCATTTGCTAAAGCTGACCTTCCTGTGAATCGTGGTATCACCCGTTTTGGCACCCATTCTGAAGAGAGGTTTTTCGGCGATATTCCCCAGAACTTGGCGGTGTAACCCTCAAAATATGTTTCATATAGATCCCTTCCAGCCAGGAACATCAACTGCTCCTCAAAGGACGGTTTCTTTCTTCTAAATTGATTTACCCGCCCCTTTAATAGGGCAAAAAAGATTCTAAGAGCTTTCTTTTTCCGGAAATGGAAAATATCCCTCATAATAGGCGGGAAATTGTGAAACTTCCCGTCGAAATAGGTTTTGGCTGTTATATTTTTTTCAAGAAGATCATCACCCAATAAATCAGAAATAAATCTTTTATATTTTGGATCATTTGTATGAATCACATGGGAGCCAACATCGAAGGTAAAATCCTCATCTATCACACTTCTTGCCATTCCACCCACTTTGGATTTGGCCTCGATTAATACTACCTTGTAGCCCCTTTTTAGAAGTTCTAAGGATGAGTAAAGACCGGTAACACCGGCTCCCATTACAGCGATATTTTTCATTATCTTAACCTCAATTTTCTCTTTTTTATCGGAGTATATCCTCATATGCAGTCAGATATTTATCTGCCACATGAGGCCAGGAGAATTCCTTTTCTGCTTTGAGTCTTGCATTTTTCCCTAGCTTTAATCTCAAATCATATGAACTCAATAATTTGGAAATTGCTTTTGAGATGGTCTCCTCCTTAAAGTTGGTAACAATCCCAATATCTTTCGTTACAACATTAGGCATATCACCTATGTCTGATGCCACGATCGGAATACCTGATGTCATCGCTTCTAGCACCGTAAGCGGCAATGTATCTTGATAGCTGATATGAGTATAGACTGAAATACTCCGATAGAATTTACTCAGCTCTTTTCTTTCCATTCTTCCGAGGAGTTTCACCTTCTTTTCCAATCCATGAGCTTTAATGGTTTTTTCAACAAGATTTCGAAATTCTCCTTCACCCACGATTTCAAGTTCAGTATCAGGATGTGCGTTAAGTACTCCTTTAAATGACCTGATCAACAGCAACAAACCCTCCACTTTTTCCTTCCAGACGAAGTTAGATACTGTCCCAATGATGGGGGATTCTTGAAGCTGAGCAGGTGGTGTAAAAAATGTTGTGTCAACACCAACCTTTATCGCCTTGTTAACATCCAAACCGATTTTTTCTTTAATATCCTTTACCTGATTTGCTGCGGTTACGGTAATCAAATTGGCCCTGGAAAAAATCTTTTTGGCCACAATTCTCTTTACGGAGGATAATTTTTTAGGTGGCTGGGTAATAAATGTGTGAACCCAATGATAATTCCTTGCCGAGCTCATAGTACCAATGAAGGCAAACTGTATTGCTCCAAAAGTATGAACTATATCTGGTTTGATCCTCTCAATCTCCAATACCATATCCCTTTGAATGCTGGTCATTTCTTTGAATCCGAACAATCTTTCCCAGAAATTTAGGCCTTTTTGGATTTGGGACTTATCCTTTCGCGATAATGAACTCATATCGAATGTGATTATGTTTTCATTCTTGTGCAACGGATCGCATTTGGGGGTAAGAATAATAACTTCGTGCCCTTTTTCATGATATGCCTTTGATAAACCGTAAGTGATTAATGTGTAACCTCCAAGAACGGGGAAATAGTACGGAGTCACCAAGGCAATTTTCATGAACTCTTCTCCTGCTTTCTAAATCGCATCCATCTATCAAGGCAACATTGCTTTTTCCTATTTATGGATTATTATGTTGGATGCGAATATCAATATGTCGTTGGTGTGGCTTCCCATATAATTAAATATGCCGTTAATCGTACAGCCTTCTTTAAAATGCACCATTAAAAAGGGGGTTTTGTACCCAATATGCCTTCGGAAAGAAAATGTGATATCATTGTATTTGCACCTCATCCAGGAGACGAAGCCCTTGGATGTGCCGGTTTGATATATGCCCAAATAAAAAAAGGCCGAAACGTTAAATTGGTACTTATAACAAATGGAGATTCTGATTGGGAGTCTTGGCAGAAATTACATCATCGGGAACCCAGAAATGAGGATATGATAGAACTTGGCTACAAAAGACAGAAGAAAACCATGGATGCTATGGACTTATTGGGCTTAAACGGGAATGATATATTGTTTTTGGGATACCCGGAGAACTTTTTATCGGATATCCTTCTCTCCGATGAGTACTCAGATATCAATCCCTTTAAATCGAGTTTCACGGGATTGAACTTTACAGCATACGAGAATTCTTACAGTAAAAATGTTCCTTACTGCAGGGCTAGTTTTATCGGCGATATTGATAAAATCCTATCGCAATATAATCCAAAGAGGGTTTACATAACCCATCCAAAGGATGGTGATGGTGATCATCGCTCCTCTGGCATGATTATTAGAGACATTGTCAAGGATATGAAAAAACCTTTTGCTGTTTACGGTTATTATGTCTCGTATGTAAGAAAAAGTATTGAACTAAAAGCAAAACAAAAGCGTTTTCTTAAGGCTACAAGAAAACTGAGGGAAATAACTTTAGATAAGGAAACTAAGGATGTAAAGAAAAAATGCATAAGGAGGTATAAAACCAAGGAGCATCTTCTTGTTCCCTTAAGTGTTTACTTCAATGATACCGAAAGCTTCTGGAGATTGATGTGATGAGTAAATCGATCTCTTTATTAGAAATCCCTAATTCATTTTTTGAGAATCAGGCATCACAATATATATAGGGAAGGAAAGGTTAGGAGAAAGCTGTTATGAAAGAGGATACATTGAACCTTTTACATTGCCCTGATTGCAACTCAGCCATCGAGTTGAGGAAGGTATATAACAAAATAGATAATGAATATATAGATGCTGTTGTGGGTTGCGATTGTACCGAATATCCGATTTTAGATGGCATTCTCATTTATAAGAAACCTTCTTCTCACGATGGGATGTCAAGTACAGCCTATCTTATTGAGAGAATGAAGGCTGGATATCCAAAGGATGCGAAAGCCCTTCCACTCAAACGTGAAAGTATAGAAAATTCCCTATTGAATTTACATATATTTCTTTCATCTTTAGGACCTTTACGAAGATCAATTTCCCCTATTTTAACACTAGTTCGGCGGAGGAAAAGAAGATTATACGATAAATTAACCAATAAACTGTCTTTTTTTGACATTATAGACATGATGGAGCCTAACACATGGGGTGATTATTTAAAACATCGATTTTCATCTCAAACCCTTTGGTCTCTTTATCCATTTATCCACATGATAGAGAGAAAAGACGATAGAGTCTTAGATCTTGGCTGCGGTGCAGGTCACGCCTCTTTTATTCTTTCAAAGCACATCAAACCTCAAAATCTTGTATGTGCAGATGAGAACTACACCATGTTATTTCTTGCTAAAAAAATAATGGTGAAAGATGCGAATTTCATATGTATGGATGCCAATAACCCCCTGCCTTTTTCCAAAGATACTTTTTCATCGATTATCATGATGGATTCGTTTCACTATGTATCAAATCGGGCCCAGCTTGCAAGGGAATGCGAACGTATCCTGAAACAAAACGGCGCTCTGTTATTGCTACATCTTCACAACGCTCTTAAAGAAAATATCAGCAGGGGATACCCGTTATCACCCTCTGCCTGGAGTGCGCTTTTTAAAGATTTAAATACTTGCATCGTCCCAGAGAGTCACTTGATCGAAGATTTCATGCAAAAAAGCGAGCTTGATTTAACAAAAAAATACAACGACGAGATTATTAACAATGCAGATGCTATTTCGATAGCTGGCACATTGGATGATGAGTTGATTGGTAAATATGAGAATTTAGATCAATATATTAAGAAGATGCAGAATCCAATAATCAATCCAATTTATGATTTCACACGAAATAAAGATAAAATCATGCTAAAAAGAAATCCCCCAAATGATGTTTTTCTTACAGAATATCCCTTAACCAAGAAATTTCTACCTGAAAAATATTCTGTCCCATATGAGATATCAAAGACCTTGAAGGGGCGAAAAGTGGGGATATCAAGAGATATGCTACAAAAGAACAAAACATTTTATGACATGATTCGGAAGTTTATTATTATCGATTCGCCAAAGGGATATGTCTAGGATAAATGTGGCATAACTTTTTTCTTGTTTGCTAGATCGATCAATTTACTACATAAGCTCTTTTTTGCCCCACCCCTGTATTTTCATATTTTTGGATTTACATTCAAATAATTAACCATTTTGATTCAATCTATTTTTATTGTAATTTGGGCTTGCCAATTCCAAAATATAGACCATCTTCACAGATTCCCTCAAGGCCATCTTTTAAAATATTCTTGCAATCCACAATTATTGGCCTTTTTATCGTTTTTATGAGATTGGATAACATTTCCTTGGAAAAAATACTATGATCCACCAAGATCACCAATGCATCAGCATCTTTTACAGCATCCTCAGCACTGCTTTCGGATCCGATTATTCCATGTTTTGTTTCGATTTCTTTGGCAAAAGGATCGAATATTTTTACATTCCCACCTGAGCTTACAATCTGCTCGATAACAATTCGGGCAGGTGATTCCCTTGTATCATTCACATCTTTTTTATATGTGATTCCAAGAATAGCTATTGTTGCCTTTGCCATTTCCTTATTAACCTGCTTCAAACCATTTCTTAAAAGATTGGTTACATGCACAGGCATAAAATCGTTTATTTCACCGCTTAGCTCAATAAAGCGTGGTATGATATCATATTTTCTGGCCTGATAGGAGAGATAGTATGGGTCAACTGGTATGCAGTGCCCACCAACACCTGGTCCTGGGTAAAACGGCATAAATCCAAAGGGCTTTGTAGAGGCGATTTTTATAACCTCCCAGGCATCTATGTCCATCTTCTCGAAAACAAGGGCCAGCTCATTGGCCAATGCTATGTTCACATCCCTAAAGATGTTTTCAACTATCTTCGAGGCTTCGGCTGTTCTGCAATTTCTGGCCTTTATTACCTCGACTTCTAAAACGCTTTCATACAACTTTGCTACTATTTCAGTGCAGGTCTCATTGACTCCGCCAACAACTTTTGGTATCTTTTCTATCGAATATTTCTTATTACCAGGATCAACGCGCTCAGGTGAGTAGGCAACTCCAAAATCAGTACCTGCTTTAAGGCCGCTTTTTTCAAGCAAGGGAACCATTACTTCCTCTGTTGTCCCAGGATATGTTGTGCTCTCTAGTATTATAAACTGTCCTTTTTTTAAGAATTCTTTAATATCATTGCAAGCGGATTTGATATAAGATAAATCCGGTTTTTTCTCAGTATCAAGAGGTGTCGGAACACAGATTATTAAAAAATCGCAATCCTCCAAATCCTGTTCATTTCCTGACGGGGAAAAGAATTCCCCCAGACGTTCAGCCAAAAGCGAGTCCTTTACATCTGTTACAGGTGATTTTCCTTCACTCAGTGACTTGATTATTTCACTGGATTTATCGTAACCCACAACTTTGAATCTCCTTGACATTGTCATGGCCAGGGGTAAGCCAACATATCCTAAGCCAATAATACCCACCTTTGCTGAACCGCTGGAGATTTTTCCAAGAAGGTCTTCTAAGGCAACCATAATCAAACTCTCGCCATTAGAATCGTGTACCTGTATTAAATAGTTGCTGTACCAGATATCACATTTAGACAGACCCTTTGAACCCTCTCTGCCACATTTTGCCAACTATGCTCCTTTAATACCCAATCTCTCGCTTTTTCTCCATATTCAATCTGAAGTTCTGGATTATCTAATATTTCGATTATTGATTCCCTAAAAGCATGGGTATCATCTGCCTTAACAATCTTGCCTAAACCAAGCTGGTTAATTTCCTCTTTAATTCCCACCACATCAGTTGTCACAACAGGTTTTCCACATGCCATATATTCATATAGTTTAATAGCAGAAAAACTGTACTTTACGTTCCTTTCTATTCCACTGAAGGGCGCTGCACATACCTCAAACGTGTTTATGTACTTTGGAACACTTGCGTAAGGAATGAATCCTGTGAAAATGACTTTATCCCTGATGCCTAATTTCTCTGTGGAACTTTCTAACTGAGGCCTCATTAGTCCATCGCCTACAATTAAAAATCTCGCTTCAGGGATCTTTTCAATTACCTTCGGTGCAATCTCAATCAACTGCTCCACACCTTGCCATGGTGCTAGATTACCGATAAATCCTACATATCTATGCTTTATATTCAATTCAAGATCTTCTTTGCATTTTACAATATCCATGGGTTTGAATAGTTCAGTGTTCGCCCCGTTGTAAATAACATCTATTTTATCTTTTTTTAAACCGTATTCCTCTGTGAGTCCAGATTTCAATCCCAAAGAAACCACCACCACCCGCTTTACTGATTTGAACATATGCCTCCATATTCTCTTTCTTAGAGTTTTTGGAATTATGTTCCGTGTTTTAGCAATATTTTGGATTTCAGCTTCCTTATCAGTTAATCCATTTATCTCAACGATCAATGGAATTCTCAATATCTTACTCAAAGTGTAACCTATCTTTGGTGTGAACCTTCGTTCATAGATAATAATCGATCCGTGTTTTTTGGCAATTTTTCTGCAGAATAAAACCGTTTTAAGATTCCGAAAATATTTCTTGGGTTTGTTGAAATACAAATTGATATTGTCTTGGTTTTGTAAAGATTTTAACTCATCCTCAGGACCATCTGTTTGCGGAGCAATCAAGGTTACTTCGTTCCCAATTTTCGCCAAAGACGCAACCTCTTCACGGACATGCACAGCATCCCCGGTTTTGCTTTTAATATTCACGTCCAACGCGAGAAACAGAATCTTCATGAGCACCTATTCCCCCATAATCCTTCCCATATATATAACTTCAGAAATGAGATGTATTAGATATTGTATTGGTACTAATCGTATCCCCATGAATATATAAACAAATATCCATGGTATTTATAAGGATGATAGGTCATATTTTCTTGGAGATACATTTTTGCATCTTCGGTTATAACTTCTTCCCAATTCCAACGATCCATATCTATCAATATCCAACCGTTATCATGTGTTCTAGTAAAGTTTTCAAGATCCTCTCTTGTATGTAGATAAGGCCTGTCATAGATCGTGATATTTTTATGAGCATACTCTGGATATTCCGGTCTTAACCCGTACTCATCAGATTCCAGAAAGAAATAGGGAATAATACCAACGGAGGCAATCAATGATGTGTCATTCTTGGAATTAATAAGCACATATTCACAGGCCTCTCGCCAATAAGGCGATGCCATCTTACCCCTATGAGTGGAAAAATAGGCATAAGAAAAGCCGGCGAAAATGATCAATACACATAAAAAGATGCAGAAAAGCCTAGGTATAATGTTTAGGTGAACTCTCAGATATTCAAAGGCTCTAAGATATCTAGCTACCTCATAGATACCATAGGCACTAAGAATAATGAATAATGGAATTAAATGGAATATATATTTATAGCCAATAAAAGTGAAATGGAAAAACAATAATTGAAAGACTAGAGGAACTAAAAAGGAGAGCATAAGGAAAAACTCGTTCTTTCTCCTATTTCTTAAAATCAAAAACAAACCGAGCGTTGCAAAGCACCATTCAATTGGAAAGTTTTGGATGAAATAGAAACCATTATAAACAATGCTGGTTTTAATTGCCCCTAAATTGATGCTTAGATAAGATGTTAAAGAAGGAAATTTTTGACCATAATCAGTAAGAGTAATCATTAAAATACCGGCTATGATTATAATAATCGAAAGTAGAAGTAGTAATAAGTATTTATCTAAATACACCACTGATGTGGGATCTTTTTTACGCAAAATTACACTCATCACAACTGCATAACCAATGATTCCTAGTATTAAAACAGCTGTACCTTGGTGACATAGGAATGAAATTAAGAATACTCCAAATGAAGAAACAATGTAAAACGGCCTTATATTCTCAATTTTTATTCTGTCATTGAAAAGGCGAAGGGTTTTTCCCTCTTTAACTTCAAAACCCTTATAAAAGAAATATAAGGATAGTAGGTAAAAGAATTGGAAGAATGCGTACATTCTAGCCTCCCTGCTTAAATCTATAGCTAGGGTATTAACAGATAAAAGAAATGCAGCAATAAGACCTACTTTCCAGTTCATCAGTTCCTTTCCAAAATAATAGATTAACAAAATTGTTAGCGTTCCGGCAATAACGCTTGGCAATCTTGCAACAAAAACACTTATACCTAAAAATTGAAAGAATATTGCCATGGATGAGGTATGAAATACTGACCTCCAATACACCACATCACCAGGTGTGGTTGGAGGGTAACCTGTTTTATAGATATCAATTGCAGCCATTGTTGATATCCCCTCATCTGCCACAAAAGGTCTTGATGTAAGTTCGAATAACCTCAAACCACCACCTAAAAGGATAAAAGATATAAGGAGAAGCCTTATGCATAATACTTTTTTATTTAATGGTATCATTGAGACTTTATTTAATAATTTTTTTAATATATTAAAAAACCTTGAGGAATTATACATTTTTACTGGCATTTAATTCACCAAACATTTAATTTGAATGATTTATTTTCCTATGAATATTTGGGTTGTTCTGAGGCCATATATTATATATTGTAATATCAGAATTAATTTAATATCTTGGCTATCACCCTTTTTTTTATTAATCTTCTTTCCCTCTTATTATGGTTTTGGTCTTTTTTAGATTATTACTTTTCTCTGCAACTACTATTAAAGAAAGGCCAAAATGAAAATTGACATTATTTTCAATGCATTTAAACCACAGATTAAAAAAAGAATTTAATATTTTCCTAACTGTTCCCTTCTCCTTGTCAAACCTTATCCGAGAGGATAATTCTTTATGCAAGATTTTTTCGGTCCCATAATACGGAAAAAAACCAATCATATTCCAATGTCTTATTTTCATGATATTGAATCCATTTTTTTGTAATTTTGTAATCAACTCATATTTAGCATATCTTCTATAATGCCCTGCTTTCTTATCCCTGATCCCAAAAAGGATTTTATGAGCGGGGACCACAAGAATGAAGCGTCCTTTATCGTTTAATTGATTAAAAATTGTTCTTATATGTTCTTCATCCTCTTCGATATGTTCCAAAACATCAATCATCGTAATATTGTCAAATTTTTCTTTTAAAGTGTCCAATTCCTGTGCCCAGATTTCAAAAATTATAACCGAACTGTTGAATTCTTTTCTTATGAACCGAGATAGATTCTTATTGGGTTCAATGCCATAGGCTTTTGAACATCTTTTTTCGGCTTTGGATAAAAAATATCCAACACCACAACCAATATCTAACACAGTTCCACCTTTTAAATATGTCAATAATAGGTCGGTTAGGTTGTTATTTCTAAAATCTTCTTCTTGATCTTTCAATTTGAAATAATGATCTTCTACATAATCAAAAGATTTCTTCTTCTCCACCAAACATCGCCTCATATTTTTGATTAAATATATTTATGATTGAGGAATTCATTTGATTTTATCTATACTTGATTATTTTTGCGGGATTTCCAACCACTACCGCAAAATTGGGTACGTCTTTTGTGACCACTGAACCTGCTCCAATTACTGCGCCCTTTCCTACCTTGACCCCTTTCAATATTTTTACGTCACACCCTATCCAGACATCGTCCCCTATAACTATTTTTTTGCCCTTTTTTTTCTGAAGACTTATAGGTATGTCACGACGCTTATACCCATGGTCTTCAGAGATTATCGAGGTTCGATGAGCAATACGAACCCAATTACCGATTTCTACTCCACCATATCCGTTTATGAATACAAATTCGTTGAGTGTACAGTTCGATCCTATAGAGACATTTTCGGGATATGATATTGTTACTCCATCTTTAATCCATGTTTTTTTAGAAATACCCTTAAGATAGAATTTTAGGACACCGTACCTAAGTAAATCTCCCACTGGGGGGGGGATATATTTGACTAATCCATATATTGTAAAATAATGACCATATCTTACATAGGGTATAGATTTTCTTTTAAGGGCCATTATTTCTGAGAGGGTTTTATTGGGGGCTAAAGCTTTTTTCTTCTCCATTTCTCTTCCATTAAAAGAGGCCATGATAATATTAATGTTTTGTGGTTTAAATCTTTATATAGATTCTTCTCTTTTTTTAAATTATTTCCAATCAGATGCAAAGACTTGAACAATACAAACCTCATCACAAACAATCCTGCAATGACTACAGTTACGCTGAATAGGGTGGGTAAGTGTGCCATGTCAACTAAATACCAAACCAACAGAATATGTAAAATTGATGAAAAGACAACAATTATGGTATATAATATAAACTGAGTTCTACCCATCATTTCTCTATCGAACAAATTGCTACCTCTGTAGAGAAGAAATTTAATTACATGGAAGACCACAACTACAGATGCAGTAGCGATAAATGTATGTATATGGATAATGTCAATTAATAACCAGGTAAAGAAAATTATCATTATGGATATTATTACCCCTATCAAAGTATATTTGGAAAAATCTGTTATTATTTTTTTCATTGGATGGCCTCGCTTTCTGGATAAGGTCAGTCATTCTTTCCCCAATTCTTCAGCCAGGACGTATGTCTTTCTCCCGGTTTTATCGTAATATACCCGGACTATCATCTCTCCCAAGAAACCGAACATGATCAATTGTATTCCCAATATTATGAAAAGAGCTCCCAGAAGCAGAAGGGGTCTATCTTCCAATGGGGTATTATATAGAAATCTCAATATCACAAGATAAAGGCTAATAAAGAATCCCGCAAGAAAAGACACTATTCCTATGCCTCCAAAGAAGTGCAGAGGTCTTGTGGAGTATCCAGACCAAAATTTAAAGTTGAATAGGTCAAATAGCCCACGAAAAAGCCTTTTAGCACCATATTTTGTCTGGCCCTTGGTCCTGGGATGATGTCTTACCTTGATTTCGGCTACCTTAAATCCTTGCCAGTGCAATACCGCTGGGATGTATCTGTGCATCTCTCCATACAGTTTCAAGTCCGAAAGTGCTGATTTGCGGTATGCCTTAAGTGTGCAGCCGTAGTCGTGCAATTTTAGGCCTGTCATTCTGCTGGCAAGTCTATTGGATATCTTTGAGGGGATTTTTTTTGATAGTCCTGGATCCTTTCGATTATATCTCCAGCCTGATACAACATCATAGCCCTGGTTGAGCTTTGAAAGTAATCTGGGAATGTCTCTGGGATCATTTTGCAAATCCCCATCCATTGTAATTATTACTTCCCCTTTCGCATGATCGAATCCAGCAGAGATAGCCGCGGTCTGTCCGAAATTCTTTCTCAGTCTTATAGCCTTGACTTTCTTGTCCTTGTCATGCAACCTTTTTATCACGAAATAGGTG
This sequence comes from Thermoplasmata archaeon, assembly GCA_020348445.1. Lineage (GTDB taxonomy): Archaea > Thermoplasmatota > Thermoplasmata. Next base: position 267,962 of record CP070751.1, on the reverse strand, counting down.
CCATCTTTGCTTCCGTCGTCGATGAACAGGATCTCATATTTCTTACCGATTTTCTCCATTACTGGTTTCAGTTCCCTGTATAACGGTAAGATGTTCGGCTTCTCGTTGAATACTGGTATTACCACTGAGTAGCTTATATTCCCATCTTCGTTGCTCATCGGAACCGGGCGTCTTATCGAGATTATCTTAAATAACCTTTTTCCTGTGGTTATTTCTGATATCCTGGTTTGATTTCCCGAAAACTTGCCTTTTACTCATTACCTTCAATCGAGAAGGCTAAACATCGCCCCAAATATGTTCCCCAAAAATGCTGAGATAATAAAACCAGCCATAATAAACACCATAAACGGTATCTTCGGAGTTACCCATATCCCAAAGAACACGGAGTTCATCAGGACTAAAAAGGAAAAGGGAAAGAATAACTCCATTGCTTCGGCAAGCCTCGCCGGTGAGGACTGAAGGATGAAAATTCCAAAAAAGTTCGGATAAAATTGCATCAAATAGGAGTTAAAATTCATCAAATTATGGATTATTTAACATCTAGTTCTATTTCAGCATTATCGAATGAAGTTACCGCTTTTATAGGGTCGACGTTCTCCGCCGTGATAAATATTTTATGTTGCCCAGGTGTGGCATTCCAAATTGTGGAGACGGTAGAGCTTTTATAAGGATCTATCGTAATGGTAATATCTTGAGCCAGAACTTCACCTCCTTCGTTTGGATCACCATCATATATTCTGACTATTGCAGTTTCGCTCTCGTCACCTAAGTTTTGTATTAGAACTGTTATCGTTACATTTTCACCAGCTAATGGGTTCCGATTAGAAACAGAAATATCTCTATTTGAGAAAGATATAGTAGACCTTGGATAAATCCAAACAAATATCATCCCTCGGATGCGCACGATATACTCAGCTTCCATTGTTTCAATATAATTATGTACTAGCTCAGGATCATAACCTCTCAAATACTGTTTCCTATAAAAAATGATATAATCTGTATTTGGAGACATTGCATTTTCTACAGTTGTAGTGTTTCCATCAAAAAAAATGTCAAGGTTGCTTACCCATCCCTCTCCTAATGCAACTGTCAAATTTCTTGCATCTTCTTTTTTGTTAAGATATCTTGCGGCATCACCAAGACCTTCACCATTACCCCCATAATACTCTTCCCCTGTCCCAAAAAAGGTGGCCTTTATTGGATTATGGTAAAGCGAGTAATACGGACATAATGGCAACGATGAATAGACTTGAGGAGTAATGGATAGAAATATTAACGACAATGCAAAGATTTTTTGTACTTTCTTGCTACTTATAAAAGAGTTGAGATGAGTGTAGATTGACTTGAGGTTTGAGAATATATAGCCCACACATAAATACAGACCTAAACCTGCAACCACATCCATAACGACATTATATATGAGAATATACCATGTTGTTTTCTTTGGTGAAAATGACATTATTGTCACGAAATAAAGCGTAAATATCAATATAATTAATGCTGGAATCAGGCCAAATGAATTTTTTTTCTTTTTAAGTGATATCAATAAATATAAGAATGTTACAACTGCATAAATGAGAACGATGGGAGTTATTAAAAATGGTAGACGTGTGAAATAATAGAAAATTGAGGGGGTTGACAGTGTTTCATTATATACATAAAGGGAACCCGACATTACACCTACCGAGGCAGAACCCAACTTTGATACCGTATTTTGCGGGGATACCCACATAGCAGGCCATAATACAAAAAAGATAAAAAAGGCGCATAAAATCCATATTACAATTTCTTTTATTACCTTCTTTATATTTTTCTTTTTTATATTCCTTCTCTTAGAAAACAGATTCATACGAAAAATGAGAATGAGCAAAGGAATAAAGGGAATTAAAAGGAACGTGGTTATCTTTGAAAGAAACGCTAAACCTGCAGACATACCAGATAACACCAGATATCCTTTGGTTTTTCCATCTTTTAAATATAAATAAATTGTTAGGATACTGATCATTAGAAAACTAGCAACCAAGGCTTCATGATAAATGAGACGGGATAGTAATATGTGATATGGATCGAATGCAATAAAAAGTATTGAGAGAATCGCAACAGTCCTATTGAAAACTTTAACTAACAAAGCATAAATTAGAATTGTCAACATCGAAACTACAAGAACATGGCCCATCTGTTCAATTACCAGGATATCAACAGATGAGAGGTTATTACCAGTGATTATTACCCCTAGTGAATAGAATATTGTGGAAATCCACATCGTAGTTACTCCGGGATGGGTCATTTGATAAGTTTCTTCAAAATTACCACTTATTAATCCCCCTCTGAAGTTATCGCTTCTTTCAATCCAGGTAGTCCCTTCAATATATGTCCATCGGCCCAACATCAGACCCCTCGGAAATAAAACGATAATAAATAATGAAATTATAATCAACCAATCTCTCTTTGAAATAGCCATAATACTGAGCCTGAAGCTCCCAAGGATGGACTTTATCTCTGTGAAGACCTTCGTTATTAGCACATATGGCGCTCTTATAATAGCATGCATATGCTTTTCTCCATTTTTTTAAATCTTTTCTTTTACTAGTTACTCTCAGCCGAGTAGCCCCAGCATCGCCGCAAATATGTTTCCCAAAAATGCAGAAATTATAAAACCAGCCATAATAAAAACGATAAACGGGATTTTGGGAGTTACCCATATCCTTTTTACACCCATTTCCTTCAGTTTCTCGAGGCTATCCTTATCGTGCCTCTTTGGAAATAACACAATAACCCTCTCCCCATCCACTATCCTTTCCATAGACCATACGAATTTTTTCCCGACCTCCTCTATATCCATCTTGTAGCCGAGGAGCATCTCTGGAAAGGCAGTATCCCTTTTTGCAGTGTTGAGAACAAGAAATGCCAGAAGTGCCCACACCACAAAAAGCACGGAGTTCATCAGGACCAAAAAGGCAAAGGGAAAGAATAGTTCCATTGCTTCTGCAAGTCTCTCAGATGAGAAATGGAGGATGGGGAATCCAAAGAAATGCGTGTAAAAGGGCGTCAAAATAGCAATTGCCATCATGGCCTTGGTATCAGCCCCGCCATGTAGAACACCCATCTGATAAAGAATAAAGAAAAATATGATCAGAACAGGAATGATTAGCAATCGAAAGAAATAGTTTTCCCCCCATAATGCATAAATTTGGTAAAATAACGCTAAAATCCCGATTATATACAACGCAAACAATATGAAATTAAACTTCTTTTTCTCGGTATCGTAAAGAGGCTCGTGCTCGAAAAACATGGAGCCGAAAAGAATACCCACTGGCAAGAAAATCAAGTAGTACTCCCAGGCCTTTTTTTCAAAAAACATCTGGATTATAAGCAAAATAGCACCGCATAATCCCATTAGCATCCATACCTCGTTTTTTACTCGTCTAGTCTTAAGATCAGTATAGGATGCAAAACACAGAAGGGCAATACCGAGAATTACCCGAAAAATGTCGATGATTGTGGTGGCTTCTGTGTTGCTCATCTTTGTTAAATAAGCCTTTGGGTATAAATATTTTGAGCATTCGACAAATATTAAATAATTCTCTCTGTCCGATTTAATGATTTTAAAATTATCAATTCCAAATATTTTGACAGATAATTTAGTATAGATACCATACGGATATTTTTAGCTGGATAAAACCATGAAAGCATATTACGAATTAGATCAACTTAGAGGAAAGGATGTTTTTACCCTACTAAATCGGCATACTGATTCAATTGATGAATATTTTTGGAGTTATTATAAAAACCACACAATTAGGAAATTTGAACAATATATTCAAGATATATGTCATTTTACTAATCCAAAAGGAAAGGTCATCAGCATAGGGTGTGGGCATGGCTTAAATGAGATTTATATGGCAGATATGTGCAAAGAAGTTGATACTATTCTTGGTATAGATATTATGAAAACTAAGATTGATAGTATGAATGCGATCATTGAATTATTCAATCTCGGAAATATAAAAGGGATTGTTGGTGATGCAACCCAGATAGATTTCCCAGATAGGAGTTTTGATGGTGTAATCGTAATAGAGTCGCTAAGTCATGTGAATGATCAATATCAGGTTTTAAAAGAACTCAATAGAATTCTTAAAAAGAAGGGGTGGATTTTTGTTTTGGACTTTAATAATGGTGCTAATCCAAGGATTTTATATAGATGTTGGAAAGAAAACCGAATGAAAGGAGAGATAGATGAAAGTCCTGTAAATCCATATTTTGTTAGAAATAGATTGAGAGATCTTGGTGTTTCTGATGTTACAATAAGACCCTATAGCTTTACCCCCTTCATGGAAAGAATTCATGTTAATAGTTTTACAAAGGGGGCAACTTGGTTACATCTTTTGTGGGCAAAAGGTTTTATGTTAATGGGTAAGAAATAGTAATTATCGTTAGAAACTTCAACAACTATGTTTTTCTTTATATGAGAACCCAATATATACTAAATTACAAATGGTATGTAAAATGTATTACTCTGAATAAATGAATAGAATATTTTCGGTTTTTAATCCATGCCACAGAAACCTTTATCTGGCCCTCCAATCAATGGTTACCACACGAAAACTATTTAGTTACTTCGACTATACCCCCATCGAAAAAGGGGGGAATACTGCTGGATGATCGAAATTAGGTTTCACGGTAGGGGAGGACAAGGCGCCGTCGTTGCCTCCAATCTTCTGGCCATGGCGGCATTCAGAGAAGGCAAGGACGTTCAGGCCTTCCCATACTTTGGAGTAGAAAGAAGAGGAGCCCCAGTGACCGCATTCACGAAATTGGACGATAAACCAGTTAGGATAAAGTCCCAGATCTACGAGCCCGATCATGTCATCGTAATGGATGCCTCGCTTCTGAAGGCCGTGGATGTAACACAGGGTCTAAAAGCGGGAGGTTTGGTCCTTATAAACACCGATAAAAAACCCCAGGAGGTTCATGGGATCAAAGGGAAAATCGCCACCGTGGACGCAACTGCAATTGCAGTAAAGCACGGCCTGGGTTCCAGGGAAGCACCGATTGTGAATACCGCCATTTTGGGTGCCTTTGCCAAGGCCACTGGGATTGTAAAAATCGAATCACTGGTTGAAAGCATCCTCGACAGTGCTCCAGCCAAGAAAGACGAAAATGCCGAGGCTGCAAAAGAGGCCTATGAAAGCGTATTAATGGGGGGAGAATAGATGTTCAAGGGTTATAAGGACCTGCCCTGTGTTCCCATGACCTGGGATACCACTTTGGTGAACATGACAGGCGGATGGAGGACCTACAAACCGATATTGGATGAGGAAAAATGCAATAAATGCTATATCTGCTGGAAATTCTGCCCAGAAGCCGCAATTGACGTCGATGATGAATTAAAAGAGGTTCCGAAGATCGATTATGATCACTGCAAAGGTTGCGCCATCTGTGCCAACGAATGTCCAAAAGAGGCCATCGAGATGGTGGAGGAATCAATTGAGGATTAACTCTTATGGAGGCATCTAATTGGTTAAAAAGGTAATTACAGGCAACTACGCATCCTCTTACGGTGCAAAATTGGCCAGGGCCCAAGTTATAGCTGCATATCCCATTACCCCACAAACAAGTGTTGTGGAAAAAATCGCCGAGTTCGTGGCATCAGGAGAGATGGAAGCCCAGTATATCAAGGTTGAAAGCGAACATTCTGCAATGGCGGCATGCATCACAGCATCTCAGACAGGAGCCAGAACCTTTACAGCAACATCGGCTCACGGGCTTACACTAATGCATGAGATGCTGATTTGGGCCTCTGGGGCCAGGACCCCTGTTTTGATGACGAATGTCAACAGAGCCATGGCACCACCCTGGAGTGTTTGGGCAGATCATCTGGATTCAGTGGCACAGAGGGATACTGGCTGGATCCAGTACTACTGTGAAAGTAATCAGGAGGTCCTTGATACCATAATCACGGCCTATAAGGTTGGAGAAAGCAGGGATGTGCTTTTACCTTCATTTCTGACACTGGATGCGTTCTATCTATCACACACCTACGAGACTGTGGACATTCCAGATCAGGATGAGGTGGACAAATTCCTTCCTTCATTTGACCCGCCGTACAAGTTCGATGTTGAAGATCCCCATCTATTTGGCTCATTATCCTTTCCGCATCAGTTCTACATGGAATGGAGATACCAGATTTCCTTGTCCATGGAAAAAGCTAGGGAGAAAATCCTCGAGACTGAAGCAGAATTCAAAAAGATATTTGGAAGAAGCCACGGCGGTCTTTTAGATACATACCGTTGCGACGATGCAGAGGTTGTTTTGATTGCAGCTGGTACCATGGCCTCAACCATTAGAGAGGTTGTGGATTGGTATCGAGACAAGGGAGTAAAAGTGGGTCTGGCCAGGCTGAGGGTTTTCAGACCGTTTCCAGTGAAAGAGGTAAGGGAGCTGGCAGAGAGCGTGGATGTTATTGGTGTGCTTGACAGGAGCTATTCCTTTGGTTATGGCGGGGCCTTCTTTGCAGAAACCGCGGGAGCCTTGTACAACGTTCCTGACAAGCCACTTATTAAGAATTATGTTGTTGGGATTGGAGGCAGGGATGTAACACCAGACACCGTTTCGGGAATTCTGAACAATGCCATAAGTCTCAAGGACAAGGGAGAGCTTGACCAGGAGATCGAATGGATCGAACTAAAGGAAGGGGGTGACTAGATGGCAAAGCTCACAATACCTGAAGAGGAATTAATGATCCCTGGGCACATGGGATGCCTTGGCTGTGGAGGCGCCCTGGCCATGAGGTATGTTCTTAAGGGCCTTGGTAAGAGAACCATCGTCAGCGTTCCTGCTTGCTGCTGGGCCATTCTAAGCGGTATCTTCCCAAATACCTGCCTTCGAGTTCCCATGGTCAATACCGCCTTCGAGGTTACAGGTGCTTCGATCTCCGGAATAAGAGCGGCCCTAGACGCACTTGAAATCGAGGATGTGAATGTCCTTGGTTGGGCAGGCGATGGAGGTACGCTTGATATTGGAATACAGGCCCTGTCCGGAGCAGTTGAAAGGGGACATGATTTCATCTATGTCTGCTATGACAATGAAGCTTACATGAACACCGGAATTCAGAGAAGTTCTGGAACCCCTGAAGGGGCATGGACCACCACAACACCTGTTGGCGACACACAAGCCTGGAAGAAAGGACCCAAGAAGAACATGGTGGAGATAATGGTTGCCCATAAAATTCCCTACACAGCCACAGCTTCAGTTGGCTACCCTGAGGACCTTATTAAGAAGGTGACGAAGGCAAAAGGAATCAAAGGCCCGAAGTACATTCATGTATTTGCCCCCTGTCCAACAGGATGGAGAATGCCCCCGGGAAAATCCGTGGAGGTTGCGAAGCTTGCGGTGCAGACCTGTGCTTTTCCTCTGTATGAAGTGGAAAACGGAGTTTACAATATTTCCAAGAAGCCTAAAAAGAAACCCATCACAGAATATCTCAAGATTCAGGGGCGATTCAAACACATGCCATCTGATATGGTGGAAAAATTCCAAAAAGATATAGACAAGGAGTGGGAGCTTCTTCTAAAAAAGGAGGAGTTCACGAAGTCACTTTGATTTTCTCTTGGCTAACCTTAATTAGTCATTACATTTTACCCCATGGACATGGCGAGCAGGGTAGGGGAGTTTTTCAAAGACTTTCGTGGCTTCGAACCAGACGCTAAGAAGCTGATTTACGCCTCATTTCTTTCTGCTGTAGGCGATGCCACCCTCTGGTTTCTGCTTACGCTTTATGTCAATCATCTTGAATATTCAAGATCAGAAATTGGAACTCTAATATTTATCATGAGTATTTTTCAGGTATTGCCACTACTTCCGGCAGGCTATCTGGGTGACCGTTTCGGAAGAAGGAAAATGATCTTCTTGGGCATTTGTATATATTCTGCAGGAATATGGTTGCTAATCCAAGCTAATACCCTTTCAGAATTCTATGTAGGTGCAGCAGTTTGGGGTTTTGGTCATGCACTTTACATACCCGCGTTTATGAGTTTTCTATCAGAGAAGACAGAGATGAAGCGCTGTAAGTTTCTTTTTGGATTTCAGATGTTTGCCAGCATGCTTGCCTCTGCTTCAGCCGTGCTTTTCTATGGATTCATGCCCGAGGCCCTCAGCAATTTTTTTGGTGTGACAGTTCAAAACGGTTATAGATTGGTGTTTTTCATAGGCCTTGCCTTCACCTTGTATCAGCTTGTTCCCATCGTTCTCACTAAGAAAACATCTTTCGAGGAGAAGGATGGCCCAATCGAGGACGTCCAAAAGGACAATGATAAACCAGAATTACCCAAGCTCACCCTCGTTAAGTTGTGCATTCCAATGGCGCTATTTGGTCTAGGAGCTGGCCTTATAGTACCGTTTTTCCAGGTCTGGTTCCAATGGCGCTTCGACACAAGAGTGGAGGACATCGGTATATTATGGTCTGTCACGCAATATATATGGGCGTTTTCATACCTGGTAATGCCAAATATCGCCGAAAAAAGAGGCAGCGTCAGGGCCATTACAACTGTCCAGGTTGCCGCGATAATCGCTTTGCTCGGGATTCCTGTATCCCCGAACTTTCTCTTTGTTACCATCCCTTATATGACCCGTATGATTCTCATGAATATGACCTGGCCTGTATCCCAGTCCTACTCCCTAAGTCAAATGCCAGATGAGCATAGGAGCTTCACTTTAAGCAGCGTCAATTTCAGCTTCAACGGGACAAGGGCACTTACTCCATTGATTGCAGGTTATTTGTTCGAAATGAACCTGCAGCTCCCATTCTTTATCACTGCTGGTCTCTATGTTGTTGGAACAGCAGCCTTTTATATCTTCTTCAGAAAGAAAGACGATGTGGTATCAGAAAAAGAACCCAAAGAACGTATGGACAATCAAAAACCATAAACTTTAAACCGTTATGCTTCAATATACATGTCGATGCTCGACAGGTACGGGAGGCAGATAAACAACATGCGGATTTCAGTTACCCAGCAATGCAACCTGGACTGTTTCTACTGCCATCATGAGGGTGAGGATGGGCATTTTATTGGAAATGGACACATGAAACCCGAGGAGATCGGAAAGATCGCCGAGATAGCAAGTAAAGTGGGAATAGAGAAATTGAAGATCACTGGTGGAGAGCCTCTATTGCGAAGGGACATAATAGATATTGTAGGGAGGACTGCAAAACATATGAAAGAGGTTTCAATGACCACAAACGGAGTCCTTTTGAGTGAGTACGCGGATGAGTTAAGAAAAGCGGGATTAAACAGGGTGAACATAAGCTTTGATGCGCCAGAGCCAAATACCTTCCAAAGAATTACTAAAAGCGATGTGTTTGATGATGTGAGAGATGGCGTTTGTGCAGCGCAAAATGCCGGCTTAACTCCAGTTAAACTCAATATGGTCGTTCTGAAAGGAATAAACGATCATCATATTCCCCAGGCAATTGAGTTTGCATCCAAGGTTGGGGCAATTCTCCAACTTATCGAGTTCGAAAGCTCCTGCGAAGGTGCTAACAGTTCTTTTTTCAAAAGGTATCACTTTGATTTGTGTGAAATGGAAGAAGAACTGAACAACAGGGCCTGCGAGGTAAGACAAAGAAATATGCAGCGGAGAAAGAAGTACATTTTACCTTCTGAGAACAACGGCACAGCCGAGGTTGAGATCGTGCGCGGTATGCACAATTCCAAATTCTGTGAAAACTGCACAAGACTTAGGGTAACATCAACTGGAGAGTTGAAACCCTGCCTTCTGATAAACGACAATCATATAAACATAATCGATTCCATTAGAAATGGTGCTGAAGATGAAGAACTTATGAATATGTTCAAAAAAGCGATACTCTTAAAAGAACCTTACTGGAGGGCTTAACCTGAATGTCAAAGTAAAATTCTTTGCAGGTTATAAAGAGGCAATAGGTATAGATGAGGTTGATATCTCGCTAAAGGAAGGGGCAGATGTGTCCTTTTTGTTGGATGTGATCAAAGAGAAGCATCCAAAATTGGGGGAGTTAACTGAAACCCTTGTGATCTCAGTAAATTGGGAATATGCAACTTATGACACGAAGTTAAAAGATGGGGATGAGGTGGCCCTTTTGCCACCTGTGAGCGGAGGTTGAGAATTGATTGAAATCAGAGAGCGGGACTTCGATGTAAACGAGATATTAGAGGGATTGAGAAACGAGAATGTGGGAGCTGTGGTGTCCTTTATTGGAACAGTAAGAGGTGTAACTGACAATACTTTGGCGAATCAAAATAAGGGACTATTGGAGGTTAAGCAACTAGAATATGAAACCTACAATAAAATGGCCCTTTCAAAGATGGAAGAAATCAGGGCACATGCCCTTTCAAATTACGACATTCAAGATATGCATATCATACATAGAACCGGTACCCTAACACCCAAAGAAAAAATCGTTCTAATCGCTGTTTCTGCCTCCCATAGAAAGGAGGCGTTTTCTGCGTGCGAGTACGCAATAGACGAGCTTAAGAAGATCGTTCCCATATGGAAGAAAGAGGTCACTGAAGAAAAGGAGTATTGGGTTGGTGAGGGAAGGACAGGGGGCCAGTAAATATGACAAAGATGGTGGACATAAGCGATAAGGAGGCTTCCCCTAGAATGGCCAAGGCCAAAGGTGAACTGAAGCTGAAGAAGAACACGATATCCGCTATAAAAGAAAATAACATAAAAAAGGGGGATGTGTTAAACACAGCCAAGACATCTGCTATACTGGCTGTAAAAAATACTCCCAATCTCATACCATTATGCCATCCTATACCAATAAATTCTGTGGATGTATCGCTTGATCTGGGTGAGGATATCATTGTATGCGAATGTACGGTTTCGGCCCATTACACCACAGGTGTTGAGATGGAAAGTTTGGTTGGTGTTTCCGTGGCCCTTCTCACAATATGGGACATGGTAAAATATCTTGAAAAGGATGAACATGGTCAGTACCCCACAACAAATATAGGTAAAATTAGGGTAATATCAAAGCAGAAGTTGTGATTATGTGGGAGTGGAAGAACATAAAAAACATGCACTCAAATCCATAAACTGTGCAGTGATCACAGTAAGCACCACAAGGACAAAAGAAAATGATGGCTCAGGAAAAACAATAATCAGTCTTCTTGAGGGTAATGGACATACTGTTTTATACTATGAGGTTATTCCAGACGATATCTCACTGATCTCACAGTCTCTGGAACACACAATTGAAAAAGAGGGCGTACAGGCCATTATTCTTAATGGGGGCACAGGTATAGGTAAATCGGACGTGACAATTGAAGCATTAAAGCCTTTTTTGGAAAAGGAGCTCGTGGGATTCGGTGAGTTGTTTCGACACCTCAGCTACAAGGAGGTTGACAGTCCCGCAATCTTGAGCAGGGCCATTGCAGGCGTAAGTAAGGGGAAAATAATATTCTGCTTACCTGGTTCCACGAATGCATGTAGACTGGCCATGGAAAAATTGATCTTACCTGAATTAGGGCACATAGTTTACGAAATTAGTAAATAACACAGCCCATACTCATTCAATCTCTTCTAAAAATTGACAGATTTTAGCCATAAGATCCTTGCGTTTAAGTGCCAGTTCCACAGTCGCCCGAATCCAATCTTCTTTTGTTCCTATATCGTATCTTGTTCCCGAAAATTCATAGGCATATACCTTTTCAGAGGAGAGAAGAAGTTTGATTGCATCTGTAAGCTGGATCTCACCGCCATATCCAGGCTTCGTGTTCTCAAGGCATTCGAAGATTCTCGGTGTAAACACATATCTTCCTATAGTTGCTATGTTGGATGGAGCCTCTTCTTTTGAGGGCTTCTCGATGATATCCTCAATTTCATATAACCCATCTTCAACCTGTGAACCTTTGATCACCCCGTACCTGTGTACCTTATCTTTTGGGATTGGTTCTACAGCAACTATTGAACAATTCAGACGCGCGAAAACATCGAGCAGCTGCTTGATTGCAGGTTTATCATTGACTATCAGATCATCACCCAGCATTACTGCAAAGGCTTCCTCGTTGATGTGGTTCTTGGCGCAGAGAACAGCGTGCCCCAGTCCAAGCTGCTCCTTTTGTCTTATATAGAATATATTCGCCATGTCTGAAATCTGTTTAATCTCCTCTAACTCCGAGGATTTGCCCCCTTTTTCAAGAATCTGTTCCAGTTCCACAGATTTATCGAAATGATCCTCGATTGCCCTTTTTCCCCTTCCTGTTATGATTAAGATATCTTTGATACCAGATGCCACTGCTTCCTCTACAACATACTGAATTGCAGGTTTGTCCACAACAGGAAGCATCTCCTTGGGTTGTGCCTTTGTCGCAGGTAAAAGTCTTGTACCCAATCCCGCAGCCGGAATTACGACTTTCATGCTACATGAAAATCTCTGCGTAGTTATAAAAGTTATGGAGAAGATATCAGACAGATTTAACAATCGCTATACCCTGATCACCAATGGTATAATGGAAGGCACCGGTTCTTTCAGGATGGTTTCGAAGTTTCTTGATTACGAGGATTCGTTTGAATGCCGCCTTTTCGATCCATGTATCCAATTCCATGATGCAGTCAACCACACCTTCTATTCCACTGTACGTTCTTTTCTCATACACATCCTTCTGTAGTGTGAAGAAAGCCACACTTTCGCTGTGCTGAACATGGGCTTTGATCATTCTCAGAGCAGAAATCACATCTGTGTGTTGATGCTGCTCTAAAAAGAAATCCAATGAATCGATTACCAGTCTAAAAGGCGGCTCTAGTCTGGAAACCTCGTACGTCAAATTACTGAGAAAATTCTCAGTCCTTTCAGACTCTGCTCCGTGAATGAGGGCATCGATATCTTCCCTGGTAAGGCCTTCGTACCTGTATTTGCTGACCTCCAATTTCCTGGCAAGTACGTTCTCATAGTAGCGTGTGCCCACATTGATGATGTTCAGATCCTGTGTCCATCCAAGTCGTTTCATTGTGGCGAGCACATCCTCGTTTCGTTCAGTTGTGGACACATAGACTATGTTCTTGGTATCCTTACCCCCTGAGGCGAACTGTTTTGCCAGAAGCTCCATTCCTGCACCTGGGGAACCAGAAACCAATGCGGTGAATCCCACAGGTAGGCCGCCTCCAAGGGTTTCATCCAAGACCTTTACACCTGTACTGTATACTGCCATGGGAGCTCACCTATTTGGTCTCCGTAAAATTCAGTGATTCGTCACATACCAATCCGAGCATGTTACTTATCTCCTCAGAAGACTGTTCCTCTACTGAAAGAATAAGTGTATATGCCTCCTTTGCCCTCAAGTTGTTCACCAGAATATGTAGAAATTCCGAGAGGATCTTGGTATTATTATGGATAGCAAGGGAGTTGATGGAATCCAATAGAACGAGCTTCTTACCTTCTATACTTCTCATAAGGTACTCGACTTTGAGCATGATGTTTTCAAGCATGGTTGGGCTTTCAACGAATGACACATGTTCTGACCTAACAGCAGTTCCCATCATTATATGGGAGATGCAGTCGACAAAGTAGATCCTGCTCATTTCTATTTCCAGTATGGTCAGAACATTTTTTATTGATTGTGAAGGGATTGTGGATGTTATGTATATGGCTGATAGATCCTTCTCCAAGAGGAAGGCGTCCATTGTGCCCCTCATAGCGTCCAGGTAGTCATCGACTTTTATGACCATGGCCACTGCTGAGGATTCGGGTAAATCCCTTAATTTCCCCACTATCTCACTGGCTAAACTCGTTTAAATCCCTCCTGGGACACTTCCACCTTTTAAAAGGGGAACCAACAGCACGCCAACGGATGTCAGATCCAGCACATATTTTGCCCTGGAATGCATCGTCCCACGCATCTTCACAACCTGCAAGGTTCTGAGCAGATCACCTCTTCTTTGGAGGTTCGCCATGAGAACAATTCCGTCCGCTATGGCTTCCTCGACACCGTACATGGAGTAGCTCTGCTCTCCTGGTGATATCTCTGAAACAAGAATGCATGTACAACCCGCTTCCGAGAGATTCTTCCCCAAACTCAATATGAAGTCTCTGATCTTTTCCTTTGTCTTCAGCTGGAAGCAAATGGAGGTTATTGAATCTATTACAAGTCTTTTTATGCTCCACTCTCGCACGATATCTCCTATCGCCCTTACAATGATGTCGATGTCCTCCATTGTGAACTCAGCCTTTTCAAGGCCCAATTTGCTGTAAATGGCACCCAAATCTATCATAATGAGTTTTTTCGATTTAAGGAGCGAGTCGTCGAAAAAATCGTATGGAATCACGTTCTTTAGGAGTTTCTCCCAATTCTCGGTCACGCTGATAAAGAGGCTGTTTTCGTCGTGTATTGCCCCATGAAGTAGAAATTCGAAACTCAACGTTGTTTTGCCAGTGCCACAGCTTCCTGTAATTAGAACGGTGTTACCCCTTGGTATCCCACCATTTAAAATCCTATCAAGACCATCGATGCCCGTGATGCACCTGCTTTCGCCAGCAGCGTTCAATTCTTCCTCTTCAGCCTCAGGCATGCTTTTCCCTTATTGCACTCGTTTCTATATATTGTTTTGGTTATCATAAAAAAGGTCCAAAAAACCTTTTATACAACCCTCAGATTACCTTCTTTTAATGTCAAATATCGTGGAGGATATAATAAACGCAAAAAAGGAAAAAAACGCCGTTATACTGGCCCATAACTATCAAATCCCTGCGATTCAGGACCTCGCGGATTTTGTAGGTGATTCCCTAGCCCTGGCTGTTAAGGCCACCAAGGTGGAATCGGATCTCATCATCTTCTGTGGTGTGGACTTCATGGCCGAGTCTGCCCTTATCTTGAATCCCGAAAAAACCATAATTCATCCAAATCCCAAGGCAAAATGCCCCATGGCAGCCATGGTTGATGTTGAGGGGCTGAGGATGGCAAAGAAAAAGAATCCTGAGGCAACTGTGGTGAGCTATGTGAATACAACAGCTGAGGTGAAAACCGAAACCGATATATGCTGTACATCTGCCAATGCCGTGAAGGTCATCAAATCCATAGAGGAAGATACCATTTTATTTGTTCCTGATTCAAATCTCGGCCTTTATGCTCAAAGATTTTTACCAGATAAGAAGTTCATTTTCTGGCCTGGTTATTGTCATGTTCATCAGGATATCTCAGTGGCGCAGATTCAGGATCTGAAGGCCTCTTATCCCATTGCTGAGGTTCTTGTTCATCCTGAATGCAGTCCCGATGTAATAGATATCGCGGATTTTGTGTATTCCACTGAGGGCATGGCCAAGCATTGTGCTTCATCTGATTCAAAAGAGTTTATTATCGGAACAGAGGAAGGCCTGGTTCACAGACTTAAGAAGGAGAATCCAGATAAGACCTTCTACGCTATCTCAGATGCCATTTGCCCGAGCATGAAGAAGATCACCCTTGAGAATACGTTGGATGCCCTAAGAAACCTAAAGCCCAGGATCATTTTACCAGATGAAGTAATTAAAAAGGCAAGGGCCCCTTTGGACAAAATGGTGGCCATTGGGAGGCAGGATTAAATTTTGAGGATAATCTTTTTAATTACCACTGCTTTTCCCCCTATCCATGAATATCTATCCAAGTTGCGTTCCCTGTCTTCTCAACAGAATATTGTATGAAACCAACCTCATCGACCCTTCCAAGGCTTTGGAGGTTCTTAATGAGGTTTGTAGGATTATAAGTAAGTACGACCTAAAAGAATCATGTTCCGCAGTGGTTGCAACAGAAGTTCACGATGCTACCTACGATATCCTTGGAACAAGGGATCCTTACAAAGCAATAAAGGATAGATGCAACCAAACTGCTGTCTCACTACTTCCCAAGGCCCAAGAAGTGATCAACAACTCTAAGGACAGATTCAAGGCAGCTGTTCTTTGCTCCATCATCGGCAACGTACTTGATTTTGGTATATCTTCAAGCCCAGAAAGCCCCGAGAAACTTACAGAGCAATTTGATACATTATTGGCTGAGGGTCTTAATAAGGACGAGACAGATAAGGTAAGGGAATATCTTGAGAAAGGGGGAAAGGTGCTCTATTTTGCAGATAATTGTGGTGAAATTGTATTTGACAAACTATTGTGTCAGGAAATTAAAAAGTTTGATGTTCATCTGACTTTTGTAGTAAGGGGACAGCCCATACTTACTGATGCAACCTTGGAGGATGCTCAAGAATTTGAAATAGGGGATGTGACTGATAAGATCCTGACCACGGGTTGTTATGCTGTGGGAGTGAATTTCGAAGATATGGGGGAGGATTTGAAGAAGGCTTTAGAGAATGTTGATCTCATCATATCAAAGGGCATGGGCAACTACGAGACATTTTCTGAGACAGATTACAGACCCATTGCCTATCTCCTAAGAACAAAATGTGAACCTGTGGCAAAAGATATGAATCTCCCTATGAACATCAGTGCGGTCAAGGTATATGAATAAAGAAGAAGAGATTGATCGATTTGTGATTAATCAGTATTCAAAAGGGAATTATAAATATTATTGGGAGGGGACCCCTTTATTTCAGGTGGAGATGATAGGGGGGTTAGGTTTCTATTTCCTTATCCTTTGTTACCTTGCCATTTAAAGATTTGCATTTCTTTATTATGTGTCCCTCGTCCCTTTTCCTACATCTAAGTTCTATCTTTATCTGATTTTCATATTCAATAGATATTATTTCACTATTTTTATATAGCCAGCTTATAAAACCTTGAGATTCGGATTTATTTGGTAACAATATCGATAGACTAATTGGATAATATAACGATTTTAATATAACATTAATGACTTTTTCCTTATAATCTTCATTTTTTGCAGATATCGTTATTATATCCTTTATCTCATGATCCATTTCAATTTTATCCAGTAGTTTATCTTCATTATTTATAGATTCATAATCCTTTACTTTATCAATCTTATTAAGAACAAGAATGATATTTGAGGGATTTAAATCTGGGAGGAGTATATCAAAGCTGGTTTGTAATTTCCTATTTATATCATCTATTGATTCACTTATATCTAACATTAATAAAATAATATCTGAAAGAAATACCTCTTCAAGTGTAGAATGGAAGGCCTCTATGACCCAATGTGGCAGGTTATCTATCAAGCCTACGGTATCGGTTAGTAAAATAGGTTTTTCCAATTCGGGAATCTTTCTTGTTGTAGTGGATAACGTGGTAAATAACCTATTCTCTACTTTTACAGTTTCATGCGAGATTAAATTAAATAATGTACTCTTCCCAGCATTGGTATAACCAACAATGCCTATAAGGTAATATCCTAACTTTCTTCGCTTCTTTCTTCTTAGATCTCTTTCCTTTTCTATTTTTCTAAGCTTTTCTTTCATCTTTTTTATTCTTTTTCTACTGATTTCATAATATTGAGCCACCTCATATTCTCCGCCTGCCATAAATCCAGGTCTCTCTCCATATCTAGCCTTGTGAATCCAATCTCTTAACAATGGAATTTCATATTGTAGTTTAGCAAGTTCAACCTGTAATCTCGCCTCCTCACTATGGGCCCTATCCGAGAATATCTCCAATATCAATCTTATTCGATCATATATTGTTATCTCTAAAAATCCTTCGAGATTATATTGTTGAGATGGTTTTAAAGATGCATTAAAGATCGCAGTTTTTATATCATTCTCTTCTAAATACTCTTTAATCTCCTTTACTTTACCATAACCTAAATAGTATTTTGGATTGGGTTTCTCTTTATGTTGTATAAAAACTTCTTCAATAATAAAATTTAATGATGTTGTCAGATTACTAATTTCATCAATATTATCATCTAAAGATATCAATATACATTTTTTTCTCTCAACCATCAATATCTAGTAAACAGATTGGGGAATATCAATCTATTTATTATAAAAAATATAGTTCCATAGGAAATAAAGGCCCCCCCCAGCTAAACGTATATTCCCCCAAATCCTTGAATTATTTGTCACATTAAATTTTTAAAATGTCTCTTTGGATTACAGGATTTCATCACATAAACCACTACTTAATATGAAACTTTCTCTTTTTCTCTGCCAATTGGTTTTGATGTTCAGGAGTCAATTTCCAGGCTAGAAATTCAACCCTATCCTGATTTCTTATGAATTTAGCCTTACTTGTGGTTTCTAAAAGTTCTTTGAATTCCTTTCTTTTATTTATATTATCAAAAAAATACCAGCCTCCTGCAATGAGCAAAATAGGGCCAACAAGTATACACCAATATGTCCAATTACCTATATAATCCAGGGTTCTCTTCAGAAAATCTGGGCTTTGATCGTAATAGAACACACCAAAAATACCTAGTATCGTAAGAATAATACCAAGTATAAAGAGAATAAACCCGAATTGAAGGGTGTAAGTCGTGAAAAATCGCCTAAGAGACATTGTTATCAGCACCCGAATATCCTATGCATTTTAAATTTTTTCGTTCTTTAGCTTATTTTTATTCTTAAATCATTTAAATTTTATAGTATATATCTTCATATTTGTTAATCATATTCTCATGATCATCCAAAGAAAAATGGAAAGATATTTTATTATATAAGTCTATTTATATCCTCAGAATATAGATCTTTAGGTTGGTGCTGAGTATTAATGATAACGGGACAGATTTACCCCTGGGGAACCTTTGTATATACGCAATAGTTCTAGCTATCATACTTTTTATTATTTTCTTGATATACCTTTACTATTTTAGAAAGCACGGGCTTAAGCAGGGTAAAAAGCATAGATGCAGCTATTGTGGAGAATTGGTCGATGTCATCTCGGAGTGCTGCCGCGCACCTGTTACTGAACGATTTTTAATAGGCACATGTCAAAAATGTGGTAAAGAGTGCAAAATCATATGTGCAAGATGTAGAAAACATATCGCAGGATAAAAATTGGTGGCATTCAGCTTTTAAAATTCAATAATTTCCGTTAATACTTTCTCGGATTTGTATTGCATTCAATTTCCAATTTTCTTTGGTGATTTCCCCTTAATCCCTTCTTAAATTGACTTATACCCAATGTCCCATG
The DNA here is from genome assembly GCA_020348445.1 of Thermoplasmata archaeon. Taxonomy (GTDB): domain Archaea; phylum Thermoplasmatota; class Thermoplasmata. The sequence goes on along the minus strand of CP070751.1, from coordinate 248,911 downwards.
TTATTTTGGGGATCCAGATCCAAATATTTCATGTTAAGGTCTATCTTATGATCCGAACCCATGAATTAGCATAGATATTGTAACTCACGAGCTTCGCACCTTTTAGACTGAGATCGTACTCCCATTTTCCAAGGTTTATTTTCATGTCCCATCTCTCTCAGTAAAAGTTCATTTTTAGCTTTCTATTATATTTATTTTGGTTTGTGCAATTTTCCTTTCCGGCGCAAAAGAAGCGATTGTACTTTCTGCAGTAGATGCCTTGCCCTGCAATACCAGAACATTCATTCCCTTCATCGTTTTTAGGGGCGTAAATCTCACATCTTTCCTTTATACATCCAAATCCCTCGAATTTTGAGGTACACCACCCATTTCCATCATCGTACTTGCAGATCATTTAAATTCCGTGCCAATTTTGTAATTAGCCTTCGTTTTTTTGCTGCCTAATAGCATTTTGTCGGACCACACATTTGATGGTATGGGGCGCCAAATATTATCCTGGGGCTGTCCTCGAAAGGCTCTACTTCTCAGTATATCAGATAGATTGCAGTTCTTCTCGCCCACACAAAAATTCACATCAACGTCGATGTTTGCACATCTGCCATTACCGTAGCTGTACCTACACATTATAATCCCATCCCTATGAATAAGATGTATAACCCTAATGGAAATGAATTTATATATAATTTTTTATTGGAGAATCCCACTTTAGGTTCGGAACATAATTCAAACAGTAATTGAAGGCATTCACAGTCACGATAAACTTATTTATATTGGTTCATTATAAGGCGAAATAAGATTTGAGTATACCCTGAGGGAGAGAATTGAAGGTCCTTTACAAAGATAAAAAGGGAACCGAGATAAAATTGCTAATTGAGTCCATGGATGATCTGTGGCATTTATTTAACATGCTCGAAAAAGGCGATTTGGTTTGGGCAATGACCCACCGGCGGGAGGAGAAGAAGACAGACAAGCTCAGGCCCGAGAGGGGAAAGAAAAAACCCATGCGGCTGGGGATATTGGTGGAAGAAATAGAATTTCATGAGTTCGCGGATCGATTGAGGGTTCATGGCATTATAAATGAAGGCCCCCAGGATATCGGGTCCTATCACACGCTGAATCTGAAAGAGGGGGATAAAATCAGTATAATAAAAGAGACGTGGAGCGATCATCATCTTAAACGTTTGGCGGAAGCCCAATCTGCCACGAAACAGCCTTTGGTCCTATTTCTAAGCATAGATTATGATGAAGCACATTTTGCCATTCTTCGACAATCGGGTGTTCAAGAGATGGCCCATATAACCACTGGAGAATCAGGCAAACGATACAAAAGAAGCAAAGAAGCCAAGACGAGGTTCTATCGGGAGGTTCTTGGTAAACTGGAAGGTCTTTTAATGGACCCAAAACCACTTATTATTCTGGGGCCTGGGTTTGCCAAAGAGGAGTTTTTTAATTACGGTAAAAACATAAATCCAGAGCTTTTTTCAAATAGCACACTTCAAGGGACAGGTCATGTGGGTATGACAGGGATTCAAGAGATCCTCAAGGAGGGACTTGCACCCAAGATCCTTCACAACACAAGGGTTGCATATGAAACCAACATGATAGAGGAGCTATTAAAAGAGATATCAAAGAACGGCAACTACGCCTATGGCCAAAACGAGGTCGAAAGTGCACTAATAGCAGGAGCCGTATCCACATTGTTGGTCACCGATAAACTGGTAAGGGAGAAGAAGGTGAACGAGCTGCTCAACCTCGCATCAGAGAAGAAATCAGAAATCGTGATTATCAACGAAATGCAAGATGCAGGAAAAAAACTCGAGGCACTGGGAGGAATCGGTGCGATTTTAAGATATAAGATCAATTGAATACACAATGCCACTACCCCCATCAGTTCAGGTCAATTCATCTTCCTTATCCTCCACCCATTTACTATTCTTTTTACATGAAAAGGGAAGATGATTAAATTTTCTTCTGAAACCACAGAAAAGCATTTAATTAATCATGCTATTTCGGGAATCACATCCAAACCTGTCCAAGCGTGTGATTACAATGGTAGAGGAGATAATTGAAGGTATTAATCCCACCCGCATGGAACTTCTCTCAGTAAGGAAAAGGAAGAAGCTCGCCGAGAAAGGACACAAACTTTTAAGCGAGAAGAGGGACGCCCTTGTGGTTCAGTTCTTCGATATTATAAAGGACAGAAACACCTTGAGGGAGAAGGCCAATTCCGACCTTAAGAGGTCCTACACAGCCTTGATGGAGGCCCAGATGATCATGGGCCAGGACAAGGTTGGGGATGCTACGGGTTCGATTCCGGAATTAGGGAAAGTGCCCATGAGAACTGTGAACATCATGGGGGTTCATGTCCCCAAGGTTGAATACGACGCCATTCCCTCGCGGACAGGGGAGCCACTTTATGGGTATATAGACACCAGCGCGAAGTTGGACGAGGCATGCGAGAAATTCCGAAAACTCTTAATCGATATTTTAAGACTCGCGGAAGTAGAGGGTACAATCGAGCGCCTGGCAATCGAGATAGAAAAGACAAAGCGAAGAGTCAATGCCCTGGAACATATTTTCATTCCCAGGCTTAAAGCCACAGAGAAGTACATCGAGATGCAGCTGCAGGAGAGGGAGAGAGAGGACTTCTTCAGACGAAAGAGGATAAAGGCCATAATGGAGGCTGCGGAGGAAGCCGAGGCTGCTGCTTAAGGATTTTATACATTTTTGGCGTATGTGGATAGAGCACAACTTGGGGCGATATGCTATAGAAAGATATAATTGGTACAATGACTGGGTTTTCAAAAAATCTTACCAAAGTTTATTTACCTAACTAAACATTACGCCCCCCCAGTGGTTCTTATGAAAGTTAGGGCGTTTTTATTAAGTTTTGTGATCCTAATGAGCATTGTTTTCTTTATGGTCGAGATCACATCACCTGTGAGAGGCACAACGATCTATGTTGACGATGTTCCCGGCTCAGGGCCTGGAAATCCAGCAGAAAACTACACAACTATACAGGATGCGATAAATGCGGCCAGTCCTGGGAGCACAGTCTTTGTTTACAATGGAACATATTTTGAGAATATAGTCGTGGATAGGACCTTAAATCTCACTGGAGAGGACAAGAATAGCACGATAATCGATGGGAGCGGAAGTGGTGATGTCGTCACAATTACTGCAGATTGGGTGAACATGACAGGATTTACTGTCACCGGTGGGGGTGGGGGTATGAGTAATGGAGGTATAGTACTTTCGAATGTAGATAACTGTTCTGTGGTAGACAATTATGTTACCGGTAATGGTAGAGACGGTATACGTGTTATCAATACCGTTGATAGCACCATTGAGAGCAACCTTATTGAGGGCAACGTTGATGAGGGCATTCATGTTCAAGGCTCATTCCGAAACAATATCATAGACAACACTATATTTAACCATCATGGAGGCGGTATGGGTGGTAGTGCTGACGGTATTTTAGTTTATCAATCCGGTGAAAATACTGTTGACAGCAACAATATTACTGATAATGATTACGGTATCGATGTTTTGGAATCTGATATGAACATCCTCACAGGAAATATCATTTCAGACAATTACTTTGGTATCTATCTTTCTAGCTCGAACGCAAATAACTTAACTTTCAATTCTATGGTAAATAACGGTGTATTTATCTTCGGGAATTTCCTTGGAGAGTGGGCTAGCCATTACATCAACACCTCCAATACGGCAAATACAAAACCCATTTATTACTGGGTAAATCAAGTGGGGGGATCGATACCCGCAGGCGCAGGGCAGGTCCTTCTTGTGAATTGCACAGACATCCAGATTATTGACCAAGATTTGTCCAATGCTTCTGTTGGAGTGGAGCTTGGATATTCATTTAATACCACGATCTCGCAGGTGGACGCATTAAATGGGGTATATGGCTTTTATGCCTATATTTCAGACTGGAATAATATTACTGGAAACATCGTCACCTTAAACGCCGAGCGCGGTATTTATCTAAGATATTGCAGTGATGGCACCATTGAAGGCAACAATGCCTCAGACAGCGGAATGGGCCTATATTTAAGAGATATCAGTGATTATGATGTCACAAACAACATCGCTTCAAACACCACATTGGGCCTCTATCTGAGGGATGTCAGCACCTGCACAGTCACTGATAATGTTGCATCCATGACCCGAAGTGGTTTTGGATGGGGAACAGGAAATGGATTCTATCTCCAATTTTCTGATAACAATGACTTGATCAATAATACTGTATGGAACAATGCGGCAAGTGGTATATATCTCAGATCCTCCCATGAGAACGATCTCATCGATAACAATGCCTCCTATAACTTGGGAGATGGTATATATCTTAGGGATGCCAACAATAATAATCTCACTGACAACGCCGCGTATATGAACGAGGATGACGGCATCTATCTGCGCACTTCAAATGATAATAATCTCACAAACAACAATATAATGGAAAATATTGGTGATGGCATATATGTGTGGAGTTCTAGTGATAACAATTTGACAAGTAACAACGTTTCGTACAACAGGTACGGCATCAATCTCGACGGATCCAGTCAGATCATCCTTGATGGCAATAACGCTTCCTATAATGATTGTGGTATCTTTCTTTACCTCTCATTAAACATTAACATCACCGCAAATACAATGATTCGGGACGGAATATTCATTGAACAAGGGGATATTAACCACTGGAACACCCACACCATCGATACCAATAATACAGTAAATGGCAAGCCAGTATACTATTGGAAGGACCAGACAAGTGGCATAGTCCCTTCTGATGCAGGGGAGGTTATACTTGCCAATTGCATGAATGTGGAAGTCTCGATTACCGAACCTACCTACGGTACCGTGGGAATTGAGTTGGGATTTTCAAATAACAACGACATTCTAGGTAACGATGCATCTTCGAATAATTGGTATGGCATCTACCTATATCGATCTAATGGAAATACCCTGTTTGCCAATCCTGCATCGTACAACAACATATCTGGTATACATCTCGGCTACTCCACTGGGAATAATCTGATCTCAAATCCTTTGGTTCAGAACGGAATTTGGATCGAGGGTGATCTCGTAGAACATTGGAATACACACGATATCGATACTCCGAATACAGTGAACGGTAAGCCAGTATACTACTGGAAGGACCAGATTAGCGGTACGGTCCCTTCAGACGGTGGTGAGGTGATTTTGGGCAACTGCACGAACGTGATTATAGAGTATCAGGACCTGACTGATGGTACTGTTGGTATATTAATGGGTTTCTCATCAGGAAATGATGTCACAAGCAATGTGGCTTCAAACAACAGGCATGGGATGTATCTGTATGCCTCCCAGAACAATAACATAACCAACAACACCGTATCCTCAAACACAATGTACGGGATATCTCTTGCAGGATCCTCAAACAACCTGGTTTACCACAATAACATCATAGATAATACAAATCAGGCTTTCGATGATAGCAACAATGGTAATCAATGGGATAATGGTTATCCCGCAGGAGGGAACTTCTGGAGCGACTACACAGGTTTCGACTTCAATTCCACTCCTACACAGGATGTACCTCCTCCTGATGGTATTGGAGATACCGAGTATTGGGTCGATTTAGATTCATTGGACAACTATCCTCTCATGGACCTAAAAGATCTAATCCCGCCTCTAATCTGGCTGATATCCCCTGCAAATAATTCCGTTATCACACCAAGCGACATTCTTGATTTCAAGATAACAGATTGGGATTTTGATTATGCAAATTATTCATTGAATGGTGGCCCTAACCTGCTCTTTCTAGATCCATTTGATATATCTGTTTCCAGCTGGTCAGACGGATTGCACGTGGTTACAGTCCAGGCAAAGGATATCAATAATAATTATGCAGAGAGAACATTTTACTTTACTGTGGACTCAATACCGCCACTAATTATTTTAAATTCTCCAAGCAACAATTCAGTTTTCCGTGATGGGCTTGTTTTAAATTTCTCAATCACCGACAACAACCTCGATCATGTCAATTACACCATAAACGTAGGGCCAGAGATTCCGTTTTCCACTCCATTTGATATTCCCACGACTGGATGGAGTGATGGTGATTATACAATACTTATAAAAGCAATTGATTTAGCAGGCCATTTGAATATTTCTTGGTACTCCTTTACAATTGATACAATTCTGCCGACAATTCAGTTGAATTCTCCGTCCAACAACTCGATAATTCAGAGTGGAACCATTCTTGACTTTTATGTTGAAGATACGAACCTAATGCAGGTGAATTATTCGGTAAATGGAGGGCCTGAAACTCCACTTTTCCCAGGTTTCGATATTTCCACGACAGGATGGCTTGACAATAATTATATTGTCCAGATCAATGCCTTGGATTGGGCAGGAAATCTCAAATCTTCCTGGTTCAACTTCACAATCGATTCAACACTTCCAAAGATAATCTTGAACTCTCCAGATAACAATTCTGTCATTGTCCAAGGAACTATATTGAACTTTACAGTCACGGATGATAATTTGGCACAGATTAATTACTCCATAAATGGAGCCACAGATGTTCCGTTTACCGACCCCTTCGATATCACCACCTCAGGGTGGGATGATGGTGATTATACAATTTTAATCAAAGCATTGGACATTGTAGGCAATCTAAACACGAGCTCGTATACATTCACCTTGGACAGCTCAGGACCTGAGATAATTTTGAACACTCCCGGTAACGGTTCGTACATTCTAAATGGGACAGTTTTGGACTTTTCGTTCTCTGATCCATACTTTGGTTGGGCAAATTACTCGTTAAATGGAGGGCCAGCAATACCGCTTACCGATCCATTCAACATTTCCACCGCAGGATGGATGGAGGGGGAGAACACAGTTCAAATCAACTGTGTTGATTCTGTTGGTAATTCAAATTCCTCTTTGTTCACCTTTAAAATCGATTCTTATAAGCCCACCATCTCTTTGGATTCCCCACTAAATAATTCTGTGATAGCTCCTGGAACTACATTGGACTTTTCAATAGAGGATCTGAATCTGATGCAGGTTAATTATTCCCTTGATGGCGGAACAGAATTTCCAATCGCAGATCCCTTTGAGTTATCCACCTCAGGATGGTCAAGCGGAGACCACGAAGTTCTGATCAAAGCCACAGATTTGGCAGGAAATGTGGAGATCCAGTGGTATTTCTTTACAATAGATTCCACAGATCCCGTAATTCAGCTGAACTCACCTCCCCACAACTCGGTAATCCATGCTGGAACGAATTTGAACTTCTCTATAATTGAGTCCAACTTATTACATGCCAATTACTCCATAAATGGAGAGACGGCCCAGTCATTTTCGGATCCATTCGATATATCAACTGTTGGCTGGCTTGATGGAGGCTATACGATTCTAATTAATGCGATAGATGAGGCAGGAAATCCAAGCAGCCAATCATTTTTCTTCACATTGGACACCACGCCTCCTGATATTTCAGTGGACCCTGCCCTCAATCATTCTACAATCCTCCAAGGGACAATCATTCAAATCAGTGTGCTTTCATTAGACACGGAATCAGTGGAATTCTCGAAGGATGGAGTCACATATACTGATCTTGAGGACCCGTATGATATCGATACTTCAGATTGGGATGACGGGCATTATACAGTCTTTGTTGAGGCAGAGGACGAGGTGGGAAACGAGGCGAGAATTTGGTTTGAAATCACTGTGGACGCTACACATCCCTATGTTGTTTCCACAACACCCACGAACCAGTCAACTGAGGTGGAAATCGATTCCACAATTTCCATCACCTTCAGCGAGCCCATGGTTAAATTCAATGCCACTGATTATGTGGAAATATCCCCCACAGCGGAGTTCACATACCAGTGGAATGCAGAGGGCACTGTATTGTCCTTGTCCTTTGCAACCAACAATCTAGAGCGGAATACAACCTATACGTTGACGATGGACAAGGATGTTACCGATATAATTGGAAATCCCATGGAATCAGAATATGTCCTAACCTTTACGACAGTTCCTTTAGAGATACCTCCCTTGGATACTGATTCCGACGGCATCCCGGACTCTGAGGATCCTGATGACGACAATGACGGTTACAACGACACCGTAGAAAATTCTGAGGGTACAGATCCACTTGATTCAGGATCGAAACCACCAGACAACGATGGTGACTTCATTCCAGACTCCACAGATCCCGACGACGATAATGATGGAGTTCCTGATGAGGAAGATGATTTTCCATTTGATTCTGCAAAATCGAAAAAATCTGAAGAGGAAGAATTCGATTTTACGATATTACTGATTGTCCTCGTAATTATAATCGTCTTGGTAGTTTTGTTGTTGTTGACGAGACGTAAGAAACCAGAAGAAGAAGCGGGCCCTCACGAAGAGAAGAGGGAATTACCTCCACCACCCGGAGAAGCGGCAATCACAGAGGAAGAGGAGCCTAAAGAGGCTGAGGAATTTGAAGAACTGGAGGAGTCAGAGGAGCCAGAGACATCTGAAGAGCTGGAAGAACCTAAGGAATTTGAGGAATCGGGTGAACTTGAGGAACCAGGGGAGCCAGAAGAACCAGGGACACCAGAAGACCTAGAAGAAGGCAAGGGATTTGAGGAATCAGGTGAACCTGAGGAGACAGGGGAGTCAAAAGAACCAGAGACACCAGAAGAACTGGAAGAAACCAAGGAATTTGAGGACTCAGGTGAACCTGAGGAGACAGGGGGACCAGAAGAACCAAGAGTGCCGGAGGAACCAGAAGCTCCGCTAGAAGGGGAAGAGGAATCCTCTACACCAGAGAATTTGGAGGAAGAAGAGGGCCCCTCGCCTTCAGAGAATATCGAGGAAGAAACAAAAGAAGAGTAAAAGATGCCCTATATCTAAGTCAATAATGGGTAATCATTACAATCCCTCATCTTCCAAATCGCAAGGTATTTATCTTGTTAAAATAATCGGTTTTCCTGAACTATACCAGGCTAAATGACGGTGCAATATATGCCCAGGGACAAGTTTCTCGAGGATTTGACAAATTCCCCAGAAAAGAGGGTTAAGCTCTACACTTGGCTTCTCACCGCCCAAATCATTAGTGTGATATTGATTGTGGTGGGTGGTATCGTATTTATACTCTGGGCACTTGGAATTTTTTAATTCTTAAACCCACCATCCATGTCCCCCCTCCGCCCGCCCAATAATATGGATGGGACGAAGAAGTAACCATGGTTTAAATTTCCACAAAGAATAAATCTTTATACACTATAATCCCTTACAGAGGGGGTAGCATGGAATTTATGGGCAGAGATGTTGTCTCAATAAAGGATTTTTCAGGGGAAGAAATAGAACATATTCTCGATATCACAAAAAAAATGCATCCCGTTGCAGAGGGCGAAAAGAAGAGCAATATTCTTGAGGGGAAGGTTCTGGCTTCTCTATTCTATGAACCCAGCACCAGGACGAGGCTTTCCTTTGAAAGTGCCATGCTCAGATTGGGTGGAAGTACAATCGGTTTTGCTGAGCCGGACAACACATCCTTTTCAAAAGGCGAGACCATGGCTGACACAATTAAAATGGCGGAGTCCTACGCCGATGTCATCGTTTTAAGACACCCAAACGAGGGTGCTGCTAAATTGGCCTCGCAGTTCTCTTCAAAACCTGTAATCAATGCAGGAGATGGTGCAGGCCAGCACCCGACCCAGACTCTTTTGGATCTGTATACGATAAAGAGCGAGAAGGGCAAGATCAAAGATATCAATGTGGTTCTGGTGGGAGATTTGAAATACGGAAGGACCGTGCACTCACTTTCATATGTCCTTGCTCTTTTTGGTGCAAATCTGACTTTTGTTGCGCCGAATCTGATGCAAATGCCGCAGGAGATAATCAACAATCTAAAGGAAATGGGTAAAACTCCAGCACTGAACGAATCACTATACGAAACGATTTCGGATGCAGATGTTCTTTACGTGACCAGGATACAAAAAGAGCGGTTTCCTGATGATGAAGAATATCTCAAAGTGGCAGGATTATATAAGGTGGACAAAGCCCTATTGAAAAATGCTAAGGAAAATCTCATCGTGATGCATCCGTTGCCGAGGGTGGATGAGATTGCATTTGAAGTGGATTCTACTCAACATGCAGTGTACTTCAAACAGGCGAAAAATGGTGTTATGGTTAGAATGGCCCTGCTGGGATTGCTGCTCATTCCGGATTTTGATGGCGGTGTAATCTAGTGGAAGCAATCGAGAATATAAACACAAGACGGAGCGTCCGCAGTTTCGAGGAAGATGAGGTACCTCCATCGCAAATAGCCGAGATTTTAAGATGTGGACTCAGGGCACCATCAGCCTCCAACGGGCGTCCTTGGGAGTTCATCTTGGTTAAGGATCAAAATGTCAAGGATCGGATAGGCTATCTCGGGGCCCGTTCCCTGTACGAGCGCAAAAAAAGGAGATTGAAGGATACGAAGGAACAGTTTGAGAAAATAGCTGAGGCGCCGCTTTTTATTGTTGTGGCCTGTAACACGAAAAAGAGCCCCATTTTCTGGAGACATGACGGCTCAGCAGCAACACAGAATATACTTTTGGCTGCCCATTCCCTGGGTCTTGGCGCTGTATGGGTGGGTGCCCCATTTGCCCTCAAAAAGCATTCAAACGAGATAAAGAAATTGTTGGGAATGCCCAAACACATTGAAATAGCCTCAATAGTGGCCCTGGGCTCGCCAAAAATAAAACCAAAACTCAAGCAGGTTACCGATTTAAAGAAAAAAATCCATTATGAAAGGTGGTGAATGAATGGACAAAGGGGAAGAGGTCAAGGAATTTAAGGTCACGCCCATTAGAAATGGAACTGTAATAGATCACATCACGTGCAATACAGCCCTCAAGGTGCTCAAGATACTTGGCATAGGTGAAGGAGGTGTTAATTCAACAGTGAGTGTTTTGATGCATGTTCCCAGCAGCAAAACAGACTGGAAGGATGTCGTTAAAATCGAGGATAGGGAGCTTGACGCCAAGGAGGTTGATAAGATAGCCCTGATTGCGCCATTTGCCACCATCAACATCATCAGAAATTACAACGTTGCCGAAAAACACAGGGTCGAGCTACCCGAGATAGTTAAAGGAATAGTTAAATGCGCCAATCTCAACTGCATTACGAACCGGCAGGAACCAGTGGAAAGTAAGTTCAATATAATCTCCAGGGACCCTCCGAAACTGAAATGCTGGTACTGCGAGAGGGAAATCGAGGATATATCTGAGCATATGGTCTAGCCTGTGGATTTTTATGAATGGGTAGCAAGCCAATTATGTACAATACATAGAAAACAACAATTTTGATTGAAATCAAAACCAATTACTACCCTTCATCCGAAACCTTGTTTTCAGGTCCATTTTTCGGCCCCTTTCTAAGAATTATGTAAACAGCAACACCTAAAACAAGGACGATAATGGCTATCCCAGGAAGACAGGCTGCGTCGAATTCGTCGTCGCGGAAGGACTGGGCCACAAAAACATCCTCCTCGTGAAATAATGAATATTTATCACCGGAAATTGCCCTTGCTTCTATGATGTGATTGCCTTTTGAAAGGTCTTTTGTTTGGATGCGGTATGTCCATTTGGCCCATGTACCATTATCCATATCTTTTACTTTTACCCATTTTCCGCCGTCTATTCTCACCTCCACGCCCTCCACCTCTCCATTCTTTGACCATGCGATACCCGAAATGTCGATGTACTTTGATGAAGAATTAGAGATATCCATTATGAAGCACTGGAGATTTACATCGATTTCAGCGACATCCTCAATGCTTTCAGCCACTTTCACAGCCTGGTAGGCATCCACGATTCCATAGCCGAAATCCTTGTTCCAGAACGGGTCCAGCTCAGGGAAGGTGGCATTACCCCTTCTTTCGGCGGTGAAGCGAAGGATCTCTTTCACTATTTCGGGGGTAAGTTCGGAATTTGCATCAAGTATCAAGGCAACCACGCCTGCAACACAGGGAGTTGCATAGGATGTCCCGCTTCCTCTTGGCTCGTACCCGTTTCCTGAGCCATCGCCAGTTCTGTCGAACTGTGCATTTGTGATGCCGGTTCCGGGAGCTGCCACATCAGGCTTGAGTTCATCGTATGGATTGCCGTCATTATCGTCCATCCTCGGACCTCGGGATGAGTACTCAGCAATTATATCATCGCCTCTATCGATTGTGTCGAGCTCATCTGTGGCTGCAACTGTAATCGCCTTGTCTGCTGCACCCATGCCAGTAAAGCCATCGTTATCTGGGCCGTCGTTTCCTGCAGCCACCACGGCAATAACTCCAACATCAACGAGGTTGTTTAGCCCCTGGGAATACAGGTCAGAACCGTCTGAGGATCCTTCATATGGTATGCCCCATGAAAGAGACAATATGTCGATTCCATGGAATTCCTCTGGCACTTTAGTCCACTTATTTGCATGGTTCCTTATCGCCCAATCAATTGCGTCCAGTGCAGCGTCATAAACAGACTGGGGCCCTTCTCCAGGTGAGGCTCCAAGTATGGTACCTATCCTTAGATCCACGAGCTTTGCATCAGGACCCGTGCCCATGTAATCGCCATCGGGAGCACCTGTCCCCATGGCTATTCCTGCGCAGGTTGTGCCGTGCCCCTGTACATCATCTGGATCATATGTTCCATCATCTGATGTGAAATATGGCAAGGGCTTGGTAAAATCTGCACCAGCCACGAACTTACCTGAAAGACTGGGATGACCGTTGTCCACCCCAGTATCCATTATAGCAATTACCGCACCAAATCCTTTGTATCCAAGTTCCCATGCAGTGTCTGGAGAATATTCATCCGACTCCTTGGCTTTGACCGATGGTGTAGCAATATCAGAGAGGTATTTTGGGTTACCTTTTGGCTCAACCATCACCACACCCTCTATTTCTGCTAGGGTAGGCAATAAGGAAATGGGAACATCTTTTAAGCCCACAGCCCAAGCTGTGGGTAATAAAGTTGTTACATACAATCCTTTTTCTTCTAACAACGCGATATCTTCTTGAGTGGGGGGGTATTCGTAATCAAGGTATACATCCACAAAGTCTTCTTCATTCTGTTCGATTTTTTTGTCCAGGGAATCGAAAATACCGTTTCTGTCTGAATCAAAGGATGTTGTCTCCCACCAGTCATCATCTGTATCCTGCAGCCTAAACGAAATTACAGTAGGAAGGTTTGACAACTCTGGCTGTGAAGACTCTTCTGTCTGGTTTCTGATCATATCTGCAAACGGCAGTGAAATCAATATGGCTACAAAGAATATAACCAGGACTTTTTTCGGGGTTGTCATGCATATAAGATTCTCTTACTGGGATTTATATTTTATTATGTTTTATTTGAGGATGGCAACTTAATCCCTCCTCCTCACCCCCTCCTCCTCACCCCCTCCTCCCACCCTACAAATTCTAATCCAACATTATTTGAATCCCATACATTAACATCCACTAAAATTACAAAGATTTGAAGGGGAACATGTTAGTTGAACCTCCTTTTTACACCCCGATTTTTAAATTGAGTGCATCATAGTCTTTAAATTAGGCAATCAACTCGATATTTTAATAACCCTTAAATATCCCAATTACAATATTATATTTCACATGGACCCCGATTCAGACGAACTTCTTCCACCAGGTCAAAAGACATTTGCTGTGATAGTTCTACTGATTTTGCTATCAGCCACATTGGCTGCTTCATTGGTGCTGTACGAACCTCGAAGACCAAGAAGGAGGTCTGAGGAAGAGGAAATGGGAATAACCTTCGAAAATATTGCAGTAACTGATGTTCCTGAGAACAACAATGAGCCCAGCATAGCAGTTGATCCCAATGACCCCCTGCACCTTGTTGCAGCTGGTAACGACTACGGTACTCCAAATGGTGATGCCTGGGTAGGTTATTACGTTTCCTGGGATGGGGGAAAGAACTGGTCAAGGGATTTGATTCCTGGGTATTTTCTGGGACCAATTTCTCCACTCTCAGGTTATGACGGTGCTGGTGACCCTGTTGTGTGTTTTGGACCTGAAGGGAATGTATATATTTCTGGGATATGCTTTAAGCGGGCCACTAATCCCGCTAATCCCGTGAATTTGGGCCTGGCTGCGGGCCGTGATAATGGAATATTCGTAGCCAAGTCAACTGACGGTGGGGAGACCTTCAATCAAATAAGCATTCTAGTATTGGCTTTCCAGACTCCAATAGCCTTCCATGATAAAGAATGGATGGCAGTTGATATGGATAACGGGAATGTTTATGTCACCTGGGCTGTATTTACTATGCTAAGCAGGGTAAACATTCTATTATCAAGGTCAACCGATGGGGGAAACAGTTTTAGCATACCTCAAGTGATATCTGATTTTTTCACCATCCAAAAAAGCATGCAGGGGACTACTATCCAGGTAACACCCGATGGGACCGTGCATGTGTTTTGGACTAATTTTGGTGCGGATGCCCCCGGAGATGAAAGAATAATGTACATCTATTCATCAGATGAAGGCCAATCATTTACAGAACCCAGATCCATCTGTGAAACGATGGAGATACCGAGGAATGAACTACCGAACTGTGAGTTCCGCACACCTACCCTCCTCATGTCGGCTGTAGACCTAAGCGATACCAACACAAGTGGTAGCCTTTACGTTACATGGAATGATTATCGTGAAGGCGATGCAGATATAATGTTGATCTACAGCAGAGACAACGGGGAGACCTGGAGCGACGCCATCAGGGTGAACAATGACACAGAAGGCAACGGAAAGGACCAGTTCTTCTCGGCTGTGGCTGTTTCTGATCAAGGTTATGTACATCTCATATTCTATGACAGAAGGGATGACGACGACAATACAGTGATGCATATTTACTATGCGTTATCGAAAAGTGGAGGAGAGAATTTCGCGTACCAAACCAACATAACGACTGAGTCTTTTGACGGCAATAATGCCCAAGGTTCATCGCCTTTTATCGGTGATTATATCGGTCTTACAGCAAGCAATACAACTGCATACGGCATTTGGTGCGATACAAGGGAGGCAACCGAGGGAAGCCCAGATTGCGAGCTATATTTTGCATATGTCGAGTTCGCATGCGTCGAGTGCGCGCACGAGGAAGAGGCTTAGGAATAAATCCTTTGGTTTTTTATAGGGGCATTCCCGGGGTAATCCCACAAAATACTTAATAGCCGCTATTTACAACTGTTATTACACGGTGCCCACTCTACTATATGCATCCTGTGCGAAGACAACGGGTTCAGCTGAGGATTTGGTGCCGACTGCCCCCTCCCTCCCCGGCACCAAATCACCTTTATTTTCTTTTGAACATCTTTTCTAGATCGTCTTTTGACATTGAAATAATCGAAGGTCTTCCATGTGGACAGCTATATGCATTCTTTGTTTTGTAGAGACTTTCCACAAGATCCTTCATCTGGATTAAGGTCAGTTCTTCCCCTCCGCGGATTGCGCTGTGACAAGCGACAATTGCCTTGGCCTTTTCAATTAATTCATCTTTCTGTTTAGTCTTGCCCAAAGAGATAAGCTCGTCTATTATGTCAGGCACTATTCTCTTACTCTCAGTTTTTCCAAATACAACTGGTACAGCTCTTACTTGAAATGTGTTGCCCCCAAAATGCTCGATTTTAAAACCAAGGGAATCGAGGATATCTGGATTAGAATCGATGTAGTCTCTTTGTTTTGGATCAAACTCAAGGGTCAAGGGGGAAAGCAGTTCTTGACGTTCTTTTTTATCCTCGAAAGTTGCTTGCATTAATTTCTCAAATAGCACCCGTTCATGTGCTGCGTGCTGATCTATTATAAGGATGTTCTCGTGGCTTTCTGCCACTATGTAGGTGCTGAGTATCTGGCCGATAAGTGATATTGTGGGAATTTGTGTTGTTCTTCTCTCAGAAAGTCCCTCAGGTTCTTCCTCAAGTTCTAACTTTTTCTCAAGATCATCAATGATTACCTGTCTTTTGGATTCGATTATCGGAATAACTTTCTTCAATTCCTCCTGGTCTATTACCCCTGACGTTTCGAAAGTCTCGATACTTCTTGATTCAACAACAAAATCGCCTTTTGGAATCAAAGATTTGGACTGAAGGGTATTTTCAATGGCGCTAATAAATGCATTGTATACTTTTTTCTCGTCCTCGAACCTTATTTCGAGCTTTGTTGGGTGTACATTGACATCTATCTTCCTTGGGTGGATGTCCAAGGATATTACTGCTATAGGGTAACGATTCTTCATAATGAGGTTGTGGTATCCCTCTTTTAAGGCTGAAGAAAGGAGTTTGGATGTGATGTAGCGCCCCCTGACGAAAATGGAGATATAAGAAGAAGATTTCCGAGTGACTGCAGGTTTGGAGATGTAACCTTCTATCTTCATATCGTGATTTGAATAATCCACTGGTAGCATATCCCGGGCCGTCTCCTTTCCATAAATATGAACTATATTGTCCAAGGGTGTCAAGGCCTTCGGGGTGTTAATTATCTCAGAGCCGTTGTGAACCAATTTGAAAAAAATCTCAGGGTGTATCAAAGCCTGGCGTGTGACGATATCGGTGATTTTTGCCAATTCGGCCCGGGTGTTCTTGAGATATTTACGCCTTGCAGGGGTGTTGTAAAAAAGATCCCTGACAATGACTTTGGTACCCTCATTGCATGCCACATCTCTAACATATCTAATTTTTCCTCCTTCAACAAGAATATCTGTTCCAACTTCGGTTTTAGATTCACGGGATTTGGTTTGAAGAGTGACCTTGGCCACGGCGGCTATGCTTGCCAGAGCTTCACCTCTGAAACCCAGTGATGTTATGGATTCCAAATCACGCAAGGATTTGATCTTGCTTGTGGAATGGCGGAAAAACGCCTTCTCGGTATCTTCTCTGCTCATTCCTATTCCATCATCAACCACAGTTATGGATTTCTTTCCACCGTCTTCTATTTGTATAAATATCTGAGTGGAATCTGCATCTATTGAGTTTTCAACCAATTCCTTGACCACAGAGGCTGGCCTTTCGATTACCTCCCCTGCCGCAATTTGGCTTATTACCCTCTCATCCAGGACCTTTATTTTGCCTGCCATCTTTAAAACCGAATCTGAATATGTTTTTGGCTATATAGAATGTTTGATAAAAATCAAGATTAAAGATTAGGTGGATACTGTAAAAACGCCTTTAAAAGCCGCATACAGTACTTCACATCCTTTAGGGAGGCCATGGATATTGTGGAATGGGGGTTTCGTATTGGTACACCAACTGCCGTTGCAGGTAGGCCTCCCTTGCTTATGGAAAGGTAAAGTGCGTCGGTTGTACCGATATCGCTTACCTCAAGCTGGTATGGGATTCGTCTTTTCTTTGCGAGTTCGATTAGAAAATCAACAAGTTGACGATTTGCTATTAAATCACTGTCCTTTATAGTTATCACCGGGCCCTTGCCCAGAATAATGCCAGAATCTGAAAAATCTGTGGCAAAGGAGATATCCACAGCAATTGCACAGGTGGCATCGATTTTCCACATGGAGGTCTTTGCACCGTACATGCCAATCTCTTCCTGGGCAGTAAAGACATAGTAAACATCAGTGGGCGGATTTTTCACTGATTCTGCCAGTTTGACTAAAATAGCGCAACCCAGACGGTCATCCAGGGCCTTACCGGAGATTATGTCTCCATTTCCCAAAATATCCAATTTCTTCTCGGGCACGATGTATGTACCTATCCCAATTCCCATGGATTCCAGTTCATCGCTTCCTACTCCGGTATCAACGTACAGCTCTGTTTCTTCGGGTAGACCCTCGGCTTCATCCCCTTTATGCAGCTTCTTATGGGTGATAACCCCGTGTATCACCTTTTTCTTTCCTTGAATATGCACTTTTTGACCAAGCAAAACCTGTTTGCTAAGCACCCCAATCCTTGAGAAGTAGATGTGGCCATGCTTGTCCACTTCCCTTGCCATCAGCCCTATTTCGTCCATATGGGCTGCCAGTATCAGGGCCGAGTCTTTATCCTTCCCTTTCCTTTTGCAAATGAAGTTCCCCATCTTATCGGTAGACATCTCATCGATATGGTCTTTGATTCGGCTTTGGATGATATCTCTTACTGCCTTTTCATTTCCGCTAACACCAAAAGCATCGGAAAGTTCCTTAATGAGCCTGTAAATCTCATCCTTTGCCGTTCTCTTCACCTCGTGTGTTTATGCACGTTAATTAGATATGTTCCCAGGGTTAATAAAAATTCCTACTGTACTATCAGAAATATTATAAATTACCTCTTATATTACGAGAATATGGCGGAAATGGCGGAAAAAAGGCTAAACGAGCACCATATTATTGACAAAATCCTAGATAGCGTAGAGAAAAACGAGGATATCGTAAAAAAGGCAGTTGAGATACTAAAAGAAGTACCGCATTACACCTGGGTAGGGATATACCTCATCCAAGGAGAAGATCTGGTTTTGAAATACTACCTTGGAAGGCCAACAGAACATACCCGCATCAAGATTGGGCAGGGCATCTGCGGGGCCGCGGTTGTTGACGAGCAGACCGTAATAGTTCCCGATGTCTCATCAGATGAACGGTATCTCGCATGCAGCGTTGAAACAAAATCTGAGATCGTAGTTCCTATCTGGTCAAAAGACAGAATAATAGGTGAAATCGACATTGACAGCGATTATCCCTGTGCATTCGATTCTGAGGATAAGAAGATGCTTGAGAAGATCGCAGATGTAATTGGCGATGTCATTCAGTAATTTTCGGTGTTGATCTGATTGTGGTTGGATTATGGAAGCAGATGGTGCCATATTTTATTGTTTTAACATTCTTTTTTTCAAATTTTAGATGAACACCTCCTATTCTCATAATCTTTCATAGGATTGAGCCTGTTTGGCCCGCTGTGGCTTACTCACTTCTGTCACCTCGCTTAAAAGAGGCTCTTCTTGCTCCTCTTCATCATCCTTTTTGACCTTTATCTCATCAACTGCAGCAAGGGCTCTTGTTACCAGAGGCAGTTGTTTGCGCTTAACAGGTGTGTTTTTCTTCTTTGGTCTGTCTTTATCTGAATTTTTTTCTTTGGAATCAAAGATAACAGCATCCCTTTTTTCTTTGGTCTTTGTCTTTGATGATCTTTTTGGGCTGCTTTTGTTTGAATTGCGCTCGCTTCTTTGTTTATTTGGGCCCTTGCCCACATTCCTATCATGCTCTTTCCATGAATTTATCATGGAGTCTTCGGATAGGTCACGATGAGTTACACTCCATTCAGATTCTTGATACTCCCTTTCAGGAATTATAGGTTCATAATTTTCAAAGGAATCCACATCACGAATGTCATTTGGTGGTAGCGGCTCGTAATCCAGGGGTTGATAATCATCGTATCCGAAGGCCCTTTCGGATTCGTAAGAGTCGGCCCGACTTTCATATTGATAGGGTTCAGAATGTGTTGAGGCTGGCAGGCTTTTTAAGTTCTCGAAACTGAATGTATCAGGCTCTGAGTGGGTCCTTGCGATGATGTTTTTTCCTGCATAACTAACTGTTCCCAGGCTCCATAAAACCCTCTCTGCCACCATATCAGCGAATTTGCCTATATGCCAACCAGAGAACTTATTGGCGAAACCGTCATAAAAATGCTTGTTGCCTGTTGCATGGGCCAAATCCTTTCTGTTAATATCTGCCATCATCCCTCCGATATATCCGAAAATCACCACGATGAAGAAACCATTGCCATTAACACCCACAACTCCTCCGAGACTGTCATACATTCCAGAGAGATACGAAGCACCTGTGGGGGAAATAGATTGAATTCCGCTCATGAGCATCGAGGGAATGGCTACAACAGCACCAAGCCCGGGAATAAGGCCCACATCTATACCTATTAGTAAAAGCAGTATGATGAAGACAGGAATTATGGCCACCATGATCCCCTTCAAGGGAGAGCCCGCCTTTCTTCCGCCTATATACCCAGCGATCATGGGACCGAAGAGCGGAAGCCACCAAAGTAGACAGGACAAAATAAAGACATACCATATTCCCACCAAAACAGGACGTTCTCTGAGGTTGAGAAAACCGCCCCCTTCTTCGAAATCTGGCTCGTTAACTGAGTAAATTCCATTGCCAAGAAGTCTACTTGTAGTGAAATCACCGTATACATTATCTTTCTTTTTTCGCCAGAGCATGGGTATCCCATCCCAAAATGTTTCCGACACTTTGTCAGACAAGGAACATATATGAAGCTTACACTATATATACCTTTCGCCTCAAGAGTAAATCGGGAATTTTAGCGAAATATTTAAATAGGGATAAGTGTATATGGTGTCAGACAAAACGTCTAACAACCCGCTATGCGGAGGGATGCACTTGAAAGTAATATGCAGTGTATGCGAAAAATATGCCAAATATAACACGACCTTGGGGATATACTACTGCCCAACACACGGATATGAGACCAAGCTGGAGAATCCAAACGAATATATCAATGAAATGGTGGAGAATCTCGAACATATCAAGATCTTTGCCTGATGATAATTCCGAATCATATTATATTCTTCAAGAATATTATGATACTATTTTATATTCGAAGCACTATTTTGAATCATGCTGTGCATGGGTATTGAAGGAACTGCACATACTGTCGGTGTTGGTATCGTAGATTCCCAATGTAACATCCTGGCCAATATAATAAAGATGTACAGTCCCAAGAAAGGAGGTATACATCCCAGAGAGGCTGCTAATCATCATGCAGAGCATATAGTCTCATTAATCAGTGAGTCGACGCAGGAAGCTAATATTGATTACAAGGATTTGGACCTGGTTGCATTCTCCCAGGGGCCGGGTTTGGGGCCATGTCTGAGGACAGCGGCCACGGCGGCAAGGGCTTTATCATTGTCACTTGACACACCTATTATAGGGGTCAATCACTGCGTGGCCCACCTAGAGATCGGAAGAAAAACCGAGAACTGTGAAAATCCTGTACTCCTTTATGTGTCAGGTGGTAACACCCAGATCATAGCATTTTCCAATGGCAAGTACAGGGTGTTTGGAGAGACCCTTGACATAGGAATAGGAAACATGCTCGATAAATTCGGAAGAGACCTGGGTCTGGGTTTTCCCTCTGGTGCCGAGATAGAAAGATTGGCAGAAAAAGGGGATAAGCTTTTAGAATTACCTTATTCTGTAAAGGGAATGGATGTATCATTTTCGGGTATGCTCACAGCCGCAACTTATCTTATCCAAAAAGGTAACAAGAAGGAGGACCTTTGCCATTCGATTCAGGAAACTGCATTTGCCATGCTCACCGAGGTCACAGAGAGGGCCATGGCCCATACGAGTATAGATGAGGTGTTGCTTGGAGGGGGTGTGGCGAGCAACAAAAGGTTGCGCGGAATGCTCAGTACAATGGCAGAGGCAAGAGGAGCCAAATTTGCCTGCCCCCCTCAAAAGCTGTGCATTGATAACGGAGCAATGATTGCCTGGATGGGCCTCATCATGTTCGAGGGAGGTGTGAGGATGGAGATTTCGGATACAGTGGTCAAACAGAAATTTAGAACCGATGAGGTGGATGTTTCGTGGAGGTGAGGGCACGACCTTGGATAGTGATGTAGATCCAAACACAATAAGACTTGAAACAGAAAGACTAATTCTAAGACCTTTAAGGGAAGAAGATGCGGAAAGTATCTACCAGCATGTTAAGGAGTATGATATTGCCAAGTGGACCATAAACATCCCACATCCATACCCAAGAGACGGTGCTATAATATTTATCAGACAGTCAATGGAATTATTGGAAAAGGGATTGTCCTATGAACTCGCCATCGAATTGAAACCTGAATTAAAGATCGTTGGTGTCGTGTCTTTCGTCAAGGTTGATAAGAGACATAAAAATGCTGAACTTGGCTACTGGATAGGCAAACCCCATTGGAACAATGGAATCGCAACCGAGGCCTCATTAAAAATATTGGAGTTCGGGTTCAGTGAGTTGAGCCTGGAGCGGGTATTTGCCAAATGTTTTCACGACAATCTTCCATCAAAAAGAGTCATGGAGAAGATAGGAATGGAATACGAGGGCAAGTTCCGCCATGAGGTATTAAGGGAAGATAGATACATAGACATGATATATTTTTCAATATTAAAAGAGGATTGGAAGAGGTAGAAACCTTCCAAAGGAATTTTAAACGTCGAGGTTATTGCGTAGGCTGTGACTGAAGAGGATTTGCCCAAACAGATCAAGGAATTGAATAAACGTATAGCCGAGCTAGAAGATGCGATAGCACAGCTCATGGCCCCTGTACGGGATATGCAGAAGGCCACAGGCAAGTACCTTCGCCTTGTGGACTTGGCACTGAGCCATGGAGGTTTATCACCTGACATGGTAACTCCCGAGGTAAAGGACCCCATTTCCAAGGATATAATGAAGGTGTTGATGGAAAGGCGCGATCAGAACATATCCCAGATAACTGAGGCACTCCGCACAAAAAGAGGCAGTGCTTCAAGACGAATCGTAAGGGAAAGAATCAAAACAATGATCGAGCAAGGCGTGGTGGAGCAGAAGGGTGAGGGTGCTGTGTCCACATACTCACTTTCAGAAGAAGTGCTCAGGAAGTGGTCACAACTGCTCGGCATATCTATATAGGGAGGTCACCCTTGGTTTAAAAAGAGGTGAAAAAAATGAATCATCACGAAGAACATGGAATGCCTGACCCAGAAAAAATAAAGGAAATCTTGAACATCGTATCCGACAAGGTGCCGGGACTCCTAAAGGAACTTGCTGGTGTATTGTACGGTCCAGATCAGGCCAAGAAGTTCGGAATTGCTGTTGCGACATTCTACAAGGAGCTGAAGGATGCGGGCATGACGGACGAGCAGGCCTTTGAGCTGACACGCCAGTATATGTCCACCTTGAATATTGGAGGCATGTTTAGCAAGTTCGCAAGCCAAAATCACGGGCCCACAGAATAATGAGAAAGGAGATGGCGTCTAATGAAAAGAAGTAATAGGTCTGAGTCAGGGGAGGGTATAAGGCTTGCTGCATCCCTTGTCCCCTCCCTTATCCCACTTATGCTGAGACTTGGAGGAACGTATCTCAGTTTCAAGAAACAAGCCCAGAAGGGAGGCAGGATTTTCGAGAAGGAGCTTCGCGCCAATGGTATAGATAAGGAGACTGCAAGGATCTTTACCGAGATCTACTTAGATTCCAGTAGGATACTGAGGATGTTCGACTTTTCAGATATGGTGAAAAGCGGATAGATCCAAATGAAGGCCACATTTTAAGTAATTAAAAAGCTCTTTGGATATATTGAACTAAGTAAGGAACAATACTCAAGGAGTGATTGGAATTGGAACTCATAAAGCGCGGTGCTGAAGCTGAAATACATCTTTCAGAATGGCAAAACAGGCATGTTGTTCTAAAAAGCCGGGTTGTAAAATCCTATCGCCATGAAGAGATAGATAGGAGACTAAGAGAAGCCCGTACCAAGCT
Source organism: Thermoplasmata archaeon (assembly GCA_020348445.1). GTDB lineage: Archaea > Thermoplasmatota > Thermoplasmata. The sequence continues at coordinate 225,406 of CP070751.1, read as the reverse complement.
TGAGGCCAAGCTGATTTCAGAGGCACGAGGCTTTGGAGTGTCTACACCAATTATTTATGATGTGGATACCTTAAAGAGCCAGATTGTGATGGAGTATATTGATGGAAAGCAGATCAAAGAGGCCCTTCACATTGTAGGGGATGAGGAGCAAAAGAGACTATGCACAGAAATCGGAAGATGTGTCGGGAAGTTTCACAAAAATGATTTGATTCACGGGGACCTCACTACCTCCAACATGATCCTCATGAACGATCGAATATACTTCATAGACTTCAGTTTGGGGGGAAAGAGCAAGGAGGTTGAGGCCAAGGGAGTGGATCTGCATCTTCTTTCCGAGGCCTTTGAAAGCACGCATTCTGAGATTCTTGAAATGTTCGATCACGTACTTGAAGGGTATAAAATTGAATACACTGAAGCTGATAAGGTGATTGCTAAGGTAAAAGAAATAGAAAAAAGAGGTAGGTACACATGAAAAAAATTCAATTTGGAACTTCAAATCCCGGAAAGTTGTTGGAAACCCAGAAGTTATTTGCGCCTTTAGGATTTGAGATTGAGCAAGTGCATATATCTTATCCAGAGTTGCAGTCCTCGGATCTTGAGGAGGTGGCCTCTTTTGGGATCAATTGGATCATGAAAGAGAAGAAAATCGAAGAGGCAGTGATTATAGAGGACGCAGGGCTTTTTGTCTCCGCCTTGAATAATTACCCTGGTGTTTTTTCAAAACATTTTTTTGTAACAATTGGATTTGATGGAATATTAAGATTGTTGAAAGGTAAGGAGGATAGAAGTGCGTATTTCGAATCCTGTGTCGCTTATTGTGAGAAGGGTTCAGAGCCTTTGTTTTTCAAGGGGCGGGTGGATGGTACAATCGCCATTATGCCCCGAGGTCACCATGGATTCGGATACGATCCTATATTCATTCCCAAGGGTGCGGAAAAGACATTTGCGGAGATGGAGATTGAGGAGAAGAACAAACATTCTCACAGGGCCATCGCACTTAGACAATTAGCAGAGTTTTTGAGTAATAAATAAGAAGGAGAAATGACTTATCGGAGTCTCTGTGTCAAATAGCCCCGTAGTAGTAAAAAAAGGAATTGCAGCAACCTCCCAACTCTTTATTTACTGCAAGGGGATTTGAATGTTGCGATATAATGCTATAAAGCCCCTTAGTAGAAAAAAAGAAATCTTAATAACATAATAACCTTTTTTTTCTGATAGGGGATTAGTATAAAGCAGAATTTAATCATAGAAGCCCCGTGTCATGGAGGAAAAGTATTGAGACAGTTTTGATATCGCTTTTCCTCGTGCTAGGGGCTATTTGGCCTCTACAAGTTCAAATCAAATAGCCCCGTGTTGTAGCTGGTCAATCATTCCGGTCCTTGGAACCGGAGACGGTGGTTCGAATCCACTCGGGGCTACTCTTCCTCTTTTATAAGTTGTCATCCAGATTAGCCACTTACCTAGAAATATAATGGAACTCTAATTATCTCTTATTTCTGCGGCCCGGGGCTACTCCTTTTATTTATTATTCAGTTAGGCAGTAACTGACCAATATGATAAAATAAAAATAGAATGTATTAATATATGATTTATGGGAAGGATATCTGAAATGACAAATAAAAAGGGAATCCTTAAGTACACAGGAAACTCAGGTATAAAAACTCCAGAGGAAAAATATCAGGAGTATCAAAAAAAGTATAAAAAAGAGATAATAATAGCCATAGTTTTTATCATTATTTCTCTTATATTAATTTCTTGGTTATATTACTGTATGCTTCCTGGGGTTCGCCTTAAATCGTTCTATTTTACAATCGATTCCGAAGCTCAACTCGATGATGCATTATTAGATGAACTTTATTACAAACTAGATTCAGACAGCAGAATGAATGTAACAAATGAAACATATTTTTTAGTTTTATCAATTCCAGATTTGGACTACTCAGTAAGGTTTGATTATTTATTCGAGTTTAACAACAGCAACTCCATAAGTCTTAAAATTGCTAATCACGATGAAATAGTAAAAGGATCAGACAAAGGTAAAGGACGTTGGATTAATTTATCAATTGAATTCCATATCGATTCTTTAGATCCAGACATATCGCAAGCTACGATTTTTCCACACGATAATGTAATAGATGGTCATTTGCACACATTTGGTGTCGATAGTGGAACTTTTCATGTTGATCTTGACGAAGGGGATGTCATTAGAAGCGATTGGGAACACGAAATTTTGAAATTACCCTATAATCAAACAATTATTGGTGTGGCAGAGTTCGAAGGCGATCCTTTATGTCCATTTAAATAATATATAATTAAAAAAGGGGAAATTTCCAAAATGACCCAAGACGAGTTAAAGTCAAGAATTGATGAGGAATCCTTTGATCAGAGTTCCATTGAGGGCGATGCGAAATACCTCCCCCAAACCTATCTAAATCCCCCTTATCAGGTTCTTCATTCATCTGACGAAAAACTGCGCTCTTTTAATTTAACAATAATAACCCAATTAATAATTCAAATTTACATATTGATTGGAATACTATTTATGCTCAGCCCTGCAGGAACTTCCGAGTTATCTAATGAAGAACATCTAATATTGGTTCTCTGTTTTGCAATACTAACATTATTTGTAACAATTATGATTCTATACACTCTTTTTATTTCAATCGAATACTGGAGAAAATACCAGGATATTGGATATCAGGTAAGTATATTTAGTGCATTTATCGGACTAATCATTGGTTTTTTCGCATATTTCCTATTATCAAGAATAATTTTTTCTCACTAAGCAATACAATTGGTTGCTGGAATCAATAAATAACGTTCTCTCGGTTATCTGGTGTAATCACGGTATTTACCAACCAAGCCTTATATATGGAATGGCCCAATAAGAATCTGTTGTAAGGGAGTGTAATGCGCATTAGGGCCCCTTGCAAGATGGCTATAGGAGCGTCAACGGAAAAATTATTATTCTTATTTTTCCCTCCTAACCTAACCCCTACCCAAACGTTGAATAGTTCCTATGGCCATTAACCTCCTATGTTTGTAGAGCATCCTAAAATCAAAGCCAACTCTATCGAAAAAAGGATGTATCAGGTGAATATTGCCAGCTCCGCGAATTCCCAATCAACTTTGGTTGTACTGCCAACTGGAATGGGAAAAACAATAGTGGCACTTTTGGTAATTGCCGAGGTTCTGAAAAAGAAGAAAGGCAAGGTTCTCTTTCTTGCACCTACAAAGCCTCTTGTGGAACAGCATGCGGCTTTTATCAGGGAATTTCTCGTGGATTCAGAACCTATGGTCTTCACAGGTGAAGTGGGCCCGAAAAAAAGAGGCGAGCTCTGGAAAGACGCGAACATTATTGTTTCCACTCCCCAAGTGGTGGTAAATGATCTTATCTCGGCAAGGACAAAGCTCGACGAATTTGCTCTGATAATTTTCGACGAGGCCCATCGTGCAACAGGTGATTACGCCTACGTTTTCATAGCTGAAAAATATCGAGGGATAAACGGTCTCGTTCTGGGGACGACCGCATCTCCAGGGAGTGAAACAAAACGTATTTTGGAAGTGTGTAACAATCTTGGAATAGTGCAGGTGGAGATACGCTCAGAATTTGATCCAGATGTGATTCCCTATGTTCACGAAATCAAGGTCAGGTGGATTCGGGTTCCTGTTCCCGCAAGATTTCTCGAGATAATTACTATTTTAAAGGATGTCTTCAACGGGTATGTGAAGGACCTTAAGAAATACGGATTCTTTAGATCAAACAAGATGGTGTCTATGAAAGACCTTCTGAAGGTTCAGAGGGAAATAAGAGCGAGACTTGCTGAAGGTGGCGGAAAACAATCCTCATTATACCATGCAGCCAGTGCCCAGGCTGCGGCAGTCAAGGTGAATCATGCTTTGGAGCTTGTTGAAACCCAGGGCATATCAGCCCTCAAAAATTATTTAGAAAGAATGGGGAAGGAGGCCAATTCAAGGGGAAGCAGCAAGGCCGCCAGATCTGTTATAAACAATCCCAAGATCAAGAAGGCCATCAGGCTCGCCTATGAGATAAATCTGGAGCACCCGAAAATCGGATTCGTAGCAAACGAAGTAAAGAAGCAGTTTAAGGCAAAGAAAGATTCAAGGATTATCGTGTTCACACATTACCGCGATACCTCAGAACTTGTGAACAGGGAACTTGCCTCCTACAAAGGAATAAAGCCTGTGAGATTTGTTGGCCAGGCATCAAGAGGAGAGGACAAGGGACTCACTCAAAAAAAGCAGGTCGAGCTCATTCAAGATTTCAAAGATGGGAGGTACAATGTCCTTGTGGCCACTAGTGTTGCAGAGGAGGGTTTGGATATTCCCTCTACTGATCTTGTTATTTTTTACGAACCTGTTCCCTCTGAGATTAGAACAATTCAGCGGAGGGGAAGAACAGGGAGAAAGAGGGCTGGCAAGGTCGTAGTTCTAATTGCAAAACAAACAAGGGACGAGGCTTATTACTGGTCTTCAGTGAGTAAGGAGAAGAGAATGAAAAGAGAACTTCATGTTCTTAGAACCGAGCTGAGCAAGCAGATTATGGTGGGGGAACCCAGGGCTATATCGGAAACTGAAATAGAAATGATTGCTGAAAAGATAGCCCCTGAAAAATCAGAGCCAGTCATCAAAAAAAGTGAAGTCTCAGAAATAGTAAAAGAAGACAAGAAGGTCCCTGCAACCATCAATCTAAAGACCCAAACAAAAAGATCCCAAGATGAAAAGAAGGGCCAACTGCAACTCACTGATTTTAGTACCAAGGAGAGAAAGCTCGCCATAATTGCGGACACGAGGGAGTTCAATTCCGAGGTTGTTAAAGAGTTGTCAAGAAAGGGCATAGTTGTGGAGTCCCAACAACTGGATGTTGCAGATTACATACTATCTGACAGGCTTGCAGTGGAAAGAAAAGAAGTGGATGACTTTCTTGCATCACTTATGGACGGTAGATTGTTTTCCCAGCTCAAGATGTTAAAGAGCGCATACATTAATCCCATTTTGGTCTTGGAAGGTGAGGGTTTACTCTCCAGAAGAGGGATATCCGATCAGGCCATAATAGGCGCATTAGCCTCAATAATTTCGGACTTCAATATATCAATAATCTCCACATCCAATTTCAAGGAAACCGCGAATCTGCTGGCCATGATGTCAAAGCGGGAATTTGATGAAGGAAGACCGGTTGGAATTCGGGGTGAAAAGGTTTCAATGTCCCTTTCCGAAAGACAGCAGTTCATAATCGAGGGGCTTCCTGGAGTCTCGGCCACCTTGGCTCAAAGGCTTCTTGCGCATTTTGGGAGTGTAGATGCCATCATGAAAGCCGATGAGAAACAACTTTGCGAGGTGAGGGGAATAGGCGATACCATTGCAAAGGGAATCGTTGATGTAATAAAAAGTGGATATTTAAAGAAGTAGAGGATAGCCACTTCGGCAACTGTCGATACTCCCGTTATTTTCACCATATGGCTTGCGGGTATCCCCATGGATAACGGTATAATAATGTTTTTAAATGATAATTTCGTTGCAGGGTCGGGGAGGAAAGAAGTTCGACAATGAACGAACAGTGGACCCAGGTAGAGATTTTTCCCCCCAAAATTGTGACAAATGACGGTAAGGTTAGTAAAGGAGAATACAGGGAAAGATAAGGTGATAGATTGATGAACAAGGTATGCGTAATAGGAGTAGGACATACAGATTTCAATTCCATGACCCCGGACATGGAATGGAAGGAGTTCATGTACGAGGCATGCCAGAAGGCCTATGTCGATGCAGGAATCGATCCAAGAAAGGACGTTGACAGTTTCATCACATGTGCCGAGGACTACTACGAAGGTTTCGGCATCTTCGATGAGTTCGTGCCCGATCAAATCGGAGCGACATTACGGCCATGCGGAACCGTGTGCGGAGACGGAATTCACGGACTGGGAAACGCTTTTATGCAGATAAAAACCGGGTTGATGGACATTGTGGCAATAGAGGCCCACAGTAAGGTCTCAGACCTGCTCACTTTCGGAGATGTGGTGCTCTTTGCATTCGATCCCGTCTTCGAGCGGCCCATATCAGGGCCTGTGGAAAGACCGAATTTTGCAGGCTCGCCTTCATACACAAAAAAGGCTCCAAAACCCCTCATTGGCAGTTCCAAGGAAACGGAGAGGATTCACCCGTACTTTTTGGCAGGATTGGAGATGCAGCATTACCTGAGAAAGACAGGAACCACAGAAGAGCAGTGCGCAAAGGTCGTGGTCAAGAACAAGAAAAACGCATTCAGAAATCCCTATGCAGACTATGAGGCAAGAATAAGAGTCGAGGACGTAATGGAGTCAGAATACATGTTCAAGCCTGTAAAAAGCCTGGATATCGCCCCAACAGTTGACGGTGCAGTCTGCATTGTCCTGGCATCCCACAAGAAGGCAAAGGAGCTAGGTGTAGATCCAATCTACTTATCAGGATTTGGGTACTGCTCAGAGACTCCGTGGCTCTCCACAAGGGGTATGGATGCAGGGTATGCCAAAGTCGCGGCAAAGATGGCCTACAAGATGGCAGGGATCAAGAAGCCTAGAAAGGAGATTGATATAGTTGAAGTGGACGACAAATTCTCTTACAAGGAGCTTCAGCACCTGGAAAGCTTGGGACTTGCAAGATCGGGTGAGGCTGCAGAGTTACTTGAGGAAGGGGAGCTTGATGTCAAAGGCTCGCTTCCAACAAACACATCAGGCGGTCTTCTGGGAGTGGGCAACTGCTTAGAGGCAACAGGACTTCAGAAATCACTTGAGATCGTGACACAACTTCGCGGCCATGCAGGAAAAAGACAGGTTCCTGATTGTGAGGTGGGACTGGCTCAATCATGGCGCGGGATCCCCACTGGAACAGGAGCAGTTGCGATATTTACACGGGAGGGGAGGTGATAGCATGAGGGAAGTTGCCGTAATAGGCGGTGGAATGACATTATTTCGCAGGCGCCTTTTGGAAACTGGAAAGGAGCTCTCCTATCTGGCCACGAAAATGGCAATGGAGGAAGCAGGCATAGAAAAGCAGGACATCGATATGGTTGTCTTGGGAAGTGCCCCCGATGCTTTCGATGGCATTCACATCAAGGGAGACAATCTCGTAGACGGATGTGCAGCAGCAGGCAAACCTTATGTCAGGGTTTTCAATGGCGGCGGCACAGGAGTCTTTGCCCCAATTGCAGGATGGTGGCATGTTGCATCCGGTGTGGCAGATGTAGCCCTTGTGGTTTGCGAGGAGAAAATGGGTTCTTGCTACCCTCATCCCCAGACGGCATTTCGGCATATCTGGGATCCAATTCTTGACAGACCACTCAATCCCAATCTCGTTTGGCTTTTTGCAATGGAGATGAACAGGTACATGACAGCCCATGACATCAAAAAAGAGGATATTGCTCTTGTTGCTGTGAAAAACAAGAGAAACGCGGTGGGGCACCCTTGTGCCCAGCTTGCAGACCCCAATATTACAGTTGAAGATGTTCTGAACTCCGAGATGATGGCCTGGCCAGTTCAGAGACTGGATATCAGTCCTCCAAGTGATGGGGCCTCTGCGTTGATATACTGCTCAAAGGACAAGGCCAGGCAATTCACCGACGAGCCAGTATGGGTGGCTGGAACAGGGTGGACAATTGACAGTACAATGTGGACTAACCGCGATTTGTACTTCCCCCAGTACGTCGCAAATGCTGCAAAGATGGCGTACAAGATGGCAGGCATATCAAATCCCTTCAAGGAGATAGACATAGCAGAGCCCTACGATCCCTTTGACTACAAGGAGCTTCATCATATGGAGGGCCTTTTGCTCTGTGATAAAGGTCAGGCCCCGATCCTCACAAGAGAAGGGGTGACCCAGAGAGACGGCGATCTGCCAGTTTGTCCTTCAGGTGGTCTTTTAGGCGTGGGAAATCCAATTGCAGCCACCATGGGCCAGAAGGTGTGCGAACTGTATTGGCAGCTTACAGGAAAAGCTGGGAAAAGACAGGTGCCAGGAGACCCGAGAGTGGGTGTAGGACAGGCCTGGGGAGATATCATGCAGATGGGCACTGTCATTGTTCTGAGGAAGTGATAAAATGGCAAAGAAACAAGCTATGCCGAAATCCGCGCCAGGAACCCATGTGAGCACAAAGGACATCGTGAACAAAAAGATCGCTTATACCTGGTGGGAGCCAGAGGTGCAGTACAGCTGGAGTGTGGGCCCTGCAATGAGCAGGTTCTTAGAGGAACTTAAAAACGGTAAAATCGTAGGGAGAAAATGCAGAAAATGCAGAAGGGTAATCGTCCCCCCAAGGATGTTCTGCGAACACTGCTATGGTCCTACAGATGAATGGGTTTACCTTAAAGACACAGGCTCTGTGGAAACCTATTCTATCTCTTACCTTGACGCAGACGCAAGAAGGATCAAGGAACCCATATTGGTGGGTGTGGTATCCATAGATGGGGCCTCGCCAAAGCACGGATTCATGCACTACTTCGGGGGAATGAAGCCAGAGGAGCTGCATATCGGTATGAAGGTCAAGGCAGTGTGGAAGCCAAAAGAGGAGAGAGAGGGATCAATTAGAGACATCATATATTTTGAACCCGTAAAAAAAGGAGGTAGAAAAAAATGACATTCTTGGAAAAACAATCTGATCCAACATCATTTATGCACTGGCGCGGAGACATGCAGGCCGATTATCTCTATACAAACGGCGTTGCAGGCAACAGATTTTTTGCGCATCTAAAGAAGAAAGATACGTTCCTTGCCAGCCGATGTCCCCAGTGCAAGAAGGTGTTTATGCCGCCGAGAATGTTCTGCGAGGACTGCTTCTGCGACATACCTGATAAGGCATGGATAGAGGTTCCTGCAAGGGGGACAGTACGGGTTTGGACAGTTGCCACTATCAATGCCCATGGCAAGAAATTAAAGGAGCCAAAGGTCATTGCCCTGATCGATATAGACAAAACAGACAGTGCAATGCTCGGGATAATCAAGACCAAGAACCCGGACAAGGATCTATTCGGCCAAAAGGTCAAGGCCGTGCTCAGACCAAAGAAAAAGAGAGAGGGAACGTTGAAGGACATCCTCTATTTCGAATAGAACAAACCCTCTTTTTATCTTTTTTTATTTTATATTGTATATATTACGGGGAGGTAAACAAATGATAACTGAGGTAAATAAAATAAAAATGGAAACTGAATTCAGGATTTGTCCGCACTGCGGTTACGAGGATGGTTTTCACAGCATGTTCGAGAGAATTGATGAGAGTGAAAAGCTATCCTGGAAATTGATCTGCCCAAGCTGTCATTGGATATTTGATATCGGTTTATCGGTCTCATTATAAGAGTAAAATAATAAAGAGTATGAACAGTATGACGAGTATGACTAATGGGATCATAAGATAAACTGGATAAACAGAAAAATAAAATGGTAGTGGAGCTGGTTTATTCACTCCACTTTACCCAGAAGTCTTCCTTCCCCTCTTCGTAGGTATGCAGTGAATAGTGCACGTTGTATCCTTTTAGAATTTCATGCCATTTGTTTATGAAATCTAAGAACTCATTGATATTGTGCTCTTTGTTTCCCCAGTTCTCGGTCCACTTGTAGCCGTAATCATATCTTCCATAGCATGGTTTCCATCCGTGTTCTCTAAGTCTGGTTGTGAGTTCTGTTGGTGTTGCACCCTCGGAGTACATGGACACTTCCATATATGTTATCCATCCGGTCAATATTTCACCTCCGTTTATTTTTTATCAGTTGCAAAGTTAGGTCCTTTTGCAACATTTTCTTCTTAAGCAACCTCCTTTGTTTTAATATAATTTGGGACATCATTATCTGCCCTGATAATGTATCATTAAGCGTAAAATGAAAAAAATAGCAATCTATTAATGCCAAAAATTGTATCTGCTTTTGTTTTAAGGTTATAAAAAATTCACAGGTGGTTGACAATGCCAAATGACACGATAATTGCGGTGAATTCTAGATTAGATGGTATGCGAGATGAGATGATAGAAACCTTGGGAAACTTAATCAGAATCCCGGCCATCAACCCAAGGTCTGGTGGTGAAGGGGAGGTGAAGAAGGCACAATCCATACTTGACCTGATCTCGGAATTCGGCTTCCATGAAATAGAAAGAATCGATGTACCTGACGAATCTTCACCAGATAAAGTCAGACCAAATATAATAGCTAGGATCAAGGGAGAAGGAGGGCCAAAACCCAATATCTGGATAGTTACTCACATGGATGTCGTTCCAGAGGGTGATTTAAAGCTATGGGATTCGGATCCCTTCGAGCCTGTTGTCAAAGATGGAAAGATATATGGTCGGGGTGTCGAGGACAACGGCCAGGAGATGATTGCCGCCCTGTATGCTGTGAAAGCTCTGAAAGAGGAAGGGGTAATTCCTCAACACAACATCAATATCGCAATTGTGGCAGATGAAGAGCTGGGAAGCGAATTTGGAATAAAAGCTTTGATTAAAAAGGGCTTGTTTGAGGAGGATGACATAATCATTGTACCAGATGGAGGAAACAAAGACGGAACTCTGATAGAAGTATCTGAAAAATCCATTATGTGGATAAAAATCACAACCACAGGAAAACAATGTCACGGAAGTAGACCAGAGCGCGGGATCAATGCCTTCAAAGCCGCAATGAAGTTTGGAGTTAGGGTTGAGGAAGAATTACATAAGAAATACAATAAAAGGGACGAGCTGTTTTCCCCACCAATTTCCACATTCGAACCCACAAAAAAGAAGGCAAATGTACCGAACATCAACACTATTCCGGGAGAGGATATTTTTTATATGGACTGCAGGATACTGCCTGATTATGACCCTGAAAATGTGTATGATACCATAAAGGAGATAGCGGATTTGGTATCTGCAAAAACAGGTGTAACATTTGACTTCGAAAGACCGCAATACGACCCTGCAGCCCCACCCACATCTCCTGACAGCCCTGCGGTTTTAATGCTAAAAGAGGCAATAGAGCAGGTATATGATATCAAACCATTTGCAGGAGGCATAGGAGGAGGCACATGTGCCGCTATTTTCAGAAGGGCAGGCTATCCTGCCGTTGTTTGGGCAAAGCTTGACGAGGTAGCCCACAGCCCCAACGAATACGCGTGGATCGACAACATCGTGGGTGATGCAAAGGTGTATGCAACCCTGTTTTGCACGCAATGACGTACTAACTTTTAAATCTTCACAACCTCATACCCCTTGTGCGAGGGAGATGATGAGAATAAGCGAATTGAAACCGAAAACTAGTGTGGAGAAGATAGAGCTTGTCATCGTCGAAAAAGAGGATGCAAGGGGTTTTATTAGCAGATTAGGCGTAAAAGGAAGGGTGGCAAATGCTGTTGCACAAGACGGCTTTGGAGGAAGAATCGGCCTGACCCTTTGGAACGATGAGATCGATCGTGTAAAGGTGGATGATAAGGTATGTATCACTAACGGATGGGTAAAGGAATGGGATGGGAACCTGGAGATTTCGGCCGGGAAATTCGGCAAACTGGATGTTTTGAAATAGTCTGGTAAACCAAAATATAAAAAAACTGAAAGGAGTTCCTGGTTATTAGAATAAGCGCATTCTATCTAGGCCAAAAAGGCGACATAAAATCCTATTAAAACCGCTATCCCAGCAATTATCATAATAAGACCGCTTGCCACCTTGATTTTTTCTGTGGACATTTTCATTTTGTTTATAATAGAATCTTTTGATAATGCAACCAATAAGGTTACTGCCACCATAAGAATCGCAGCGCCAAGGCCATACACGAAGAATATGAGCATACCGGATAAGAATCCACCTGTGGAAATTGATGTAGTGACGATGAGAAGAAATAATGGAAGTGTGCATCCCGCGGCGACAAGACCATAACCCATACCGTATACGAATATCCCACCAACTTCTTTTTCGTTAATTCTCTCGGTCAGTGTTTTATTCCTTACCTTGATCTTAGAAGTTATGGAGTTTGCTACACTGTTTATTCTATTTGTTATGAAATAATACTGTATATTTGTAAGCATTAATAAACCAAGTATAATCACAATGACTGCGATAACTGGTATCATATATTGAAGAAAAGGATAGATTGGGGCACCTATGATCATAATGAGAAGACCCATAAATAAATAAATGAAAAGCAATCCTAAAGCGGCTGCAATTCCAATAGGCAATGCTCTTTTAAGGATCTCCTTTCTCTGCTTTTGTTCTTTTTCATCTTCAAGTCCCAAATAGTAACCCACATAGCCAGGAAGCATAGGAAATGAGCAAGGTGAAAAGAAGGATGCAATTCCAGTGGCAAAGGCCAATAATACTAAAGGTATGGAGTAACTTGCAATGGGATCTGCCGCCCCCTGTCTTGTGGCTTCAATCTTCTTAATTATTTCATCTGAGTCTTGAGACAGGACGAATTCAAAAGTCAAATACCCGTCTTTATCGATTATAAGCGATTTCGGGATTTCGTGGATGCTAAACGTGCCCAATACACTGTTTATATCTTTGGGAAATGCAAATATCCATTTTGCATCGTTTTTATCGGCATAATCCTTAAGCATATCTGGATTTTCATCATGTTCTATGTCCAGGGATATCATAACAATATCATCGCCGTAATGTGAATATACATCCTTCATCTCCTTTGTTAATTTCTGACAGTCCGAACACCATGTGGCCATGAACTCCAAGAACACTACCTTTCCCCGAAAGTCCGAAAGTGAGAATTCATTGCCCTCGACATCCTTCATTTCGATATCAGGCACCTCTTTTGTAGCAGAAAAAAGCACAGCGGCAACTGCTCCGGCAGATATCAGGATGATACCTAAAATTATCGTCCCAATCATCATGTTCTTTGATGGTCTCTTTCTTAATGGCATAGCAACTTGCTGTGCTCCTTGTTCTTCTGACTGAGGTGAGGACGCAATGGGCTCTGGTTGAACCTCAACAATCTCTTCTCTTTTTCTTTCCATTAAAATATATACAAATCCTACTATCAGCAACAGCACCCCAAAAATCATAAGTATTATCGCTATAGACAGGTTACCTTCGGTACCAGCGACGGAGGTCCTCTGGGCTTTATAGGAAAACATCCCGGCTTTTCCCTCTGTAGCATTTCCATCATAGATAAGAAGCATATAGTAGAGCATCTCCCCCTCTTTCATGGGAATAGAAACTGTACCCACACCATTGGCATATGCATAGCATGCCCCTGTTTCATCGCAAATCTCTTCACCAGAAATCGTCATCTCCACATAATTCCAGCTAGTAGAGTTCATTGCCTCTGTGTTATAGAGGACATAGGCCATTGAGATACCGTCATCATCGTCAAACTGCGCAGTGATATGGGCTTGGCTGTCATATGTAATGGTGATATCATCCAGAGTTGGCAGATCGTTTCCCAGGTCAAATGCTGTTGACTTTGGTGTTGCTGATTGAATGCATCTGGGAACATTGACATTGTTGCCTTGGTTCTCATTTTGCGAGTCTGTATCATCCAAGTCATAGACTGCCGCAACTGCAGTAAGATCGCCGGGTTTTATGGGGACCTTTGCATCCGTGGGTATTTCCCATTCCACTATGGTTTCGTACCACTCATCCTCAGAGAGCGTGAATTGCTCGTCTTCTATGGCATATCCTCGAAACACATTGTGATTTGAGATATTCTCATCTAAAACAGTGCTGTAAGCGGTAACATTATCCTCAATCATGAATACATACAAACTGCCTTGGAGAGGATCTGAAAATAGTATAGTATCCATCCCACGGTAATGGACCTGAACTGATACTGCATAGCCTTCTCCTGTGAACACCTGTTTCACATATAGATCTACGAACTTGAACTCGTTTCGTAACATCTGTCTTGGATTCCAGGGGTCAAACTGGCGTTCGTATCTTGTCTTGCAGTCCTCGACTGCTGTGTGGGCGTTATCGTGTGTCACAGGATCGCTTGCGTCAAGTCCACCCAGTCTTATGTAACCCCCATCGAATTCGGCATCTGGTGTACTAGATATTTGAGGCTGATAGTGCCGCATCCTTTCCCTACTCTCATCCGTGGCAAGATCATCTACTTGACCACCATTTAACTGATGGAACACTACGAAAGTAAAGGGCTCCTCTGGTTTGTCGACATTTTCCTCCCATAACTTGTCAAGATCTTGATGTGGACCTTCCATGCAGTAAGAACAAGAAAGGCCTGTGAAAAATTCGATTATAGGTCTATGTATATATCCCTCTGGAACGGGTTCAATATGATTCATATCCTCAAAGGGAGTTACTGAATCAGATACATGATAAGGCCCTTCTCCTATCCCTGTAAAGGAGAGAATAATTCCCAAAATCAAGAGTAAGCCGATTATTCTCAATGCCCAATAGCTGCGCGTAAATTAACCTCCGTTGCGAATTTCGTCTAGTATTGGAGTATATAATTATTAGTCTTTAAATACATTTTGTATTTGGCTGGATGGAATTTTTCGATTAATACATATTGAACATATAACTCATGCTATGTCAGAACATTAAAAATGAGATAATGGAACATGCTCAAGACAAGAAGTGGAATAACGATCATTAGAAAATCATCATCTATGTGTTTCAAGTCCCACCTTTCCGCTGTAATTGCCGATATCGTGCCTAAAATCGAGAAAAGGATCAGCCATATCTCCGACATCTCTGAGAGGAGCAAAAGACAAAGAAACATGATCAGGGCATATATCACAGAAGGAACAACTGGGTATAACTTCTCCTTCCTTTGCCTGACTTCCCCTATCAGGGGATCTATTACAGCCATACCAATGACTACAGGAACGACAAAAATCATTTCAAAGAACAAAAGTGCTATGCACATACCTATTGAGAACCATGCAAAGGCTGAAATCCGCTTTTTTTCGTATTCCCTCAGACCAAAAAAAAGCTTGCCATACTTCAGCCTAACACCCTCGACGATCAAGGCTGAGATCATAATGATGAGAACACCATGCCATTTATAGAATCCTGGGATAAGCTCGTCTGGAAGTAAATAATAGACCAGATACCCTGCAGCAGTCATATGGAAGACCCTTCGAAATAGCTCGCCTTTTTCCATGTTCTTCCTCGTATATGCCTGTTAAATAAAAAATTCGACCTGCACATCCATGAAACTCTTGGGAATCTCTTTTGCCTCTATGATGGCCATGGATTCACTACTGTTGAATACAAGAAGGCGTATCTATAGTTTACTGGTGGTCTTATGAGGAACAATATCGAGGAGAATTTGCGCGAAACTATTTTATAACGTCTTATCCATGCTGTTTTTATCCTATCAATGGGGGAGTAACAAAGGGGGATATATTTCCAAGGAAGATATCAAGGAGGCAGAAATAATGAGCAAATTATTGTGGGAACCTTCAGAAGAGCATGTAAAAAATGCAAACATGACCAAGTTCATAGAATTCGTAAACAAAAAATATGGAGAGAACTTTGAATCGTATTTTGAACTTTACGACTGGTCTATAAAAAATATACCTGATTTCTGGGCTGCTATGTGGGACTTTGCCGAAATCAAAGCCTCCCAACCCTATGAAACAGTTGTTGAGGACCTGAGTAAGTTCCCTGGAACAAACTGGTTCGTTGGTGCGAGATTGAATTTTGCAGAGAATCTTCTTCGGTTCAAAGACGATCATACTGCCTTTATATTCAAAGGGGAAACCCAAAAGGAGGCCAGAATGAGTTATTCCGAGCTATACAACACCGT
The DNA here is from genome assembly GCA_020348445.1 of Thermoplasmata archaeon. GTDB lineage: Archaea > Thermoplasmatota > Thermoplasmata. The sequence goes on along the minus strand of CP070751.1, from coordinate 209,676 downwards.
GAACCGGCTGTCAAGATCCCTTAGGGATATGGGGATTCAACCAGGAGATAGAGTAGTGGGATACATGCCCAATATGATCGAAACCGCAGCTGCAATGCTGGCTGCAACTGCTGTGGGTGCCACATGGGCATCATCTGCAACTGATATAGGGCCAAACGCGGCCTTGGATAGATTTGGTCAAATTGAGCCAAAGGTGATGTTCACTGCTGACGGTTATTACTACAAAGGCAGGACTTTCAATACCCTCTCTAATGCAGTCAAGGTCGTTGAGGGGATTCCTTCCATTGAGAAACTGGTCGTTGTCCCATATACAGAGGAAAAACCTGATATTAGGAATATTCCCAAGGCTGTTCATTACGGGGATTTTCTATCCTCTGAAGGCGGAGGCGATATCAAGTTCGAGCAATTGCCCTCTGATCACCCAGTATATATCATGTTCTCCTCTGGAACCACAGGTAAGCCCAAGTGCATGGTCCAAGGGGCAGCAGGTCTTCTAGTTAACCAATTAAAGGAGTTGGTACTTCATACTGATTTGAAAAAGGACGACGTACATTGGTTCATTACAACAGCAAGCTGGATGATGTGGAACTGGGTGATGACTTCTTTGGCTACGGGAAATACCATACTCTTATTTGACGGGAATCCAAATTACCCGGACCCCAAGACTGCATGGAAACTGATTCAGGATGAGAAGGTGACAATGTTCGGTTGCAGTGCAACATATATCAATTATCTTCGGGCTCAGAAGATTAGTCCGAAAAACGATTTTGATCTGTCCCCTTTAAAAGAGATTTGGCAGACAGGTTCTGTTCTTCTTCCCGAAGGATTTGAGTACATCTACCGCGAAATCAAGGAGGATTTACATTTCAATTCCAGTTCAGGTGGAACAGATATCAATGGCTGTTTCTGCACGGGAAGTCCAATTCAGCCCGTATATTCTGGGGAATTGCAGGGCCCGGGCCTGGGAATGAAGATAAACTCTTATAACGAAAATGGAAATCCAGTGGTTGACAGGCAGGGAGAGCTGGTCTGTGAAGCCCCCGCACCCCCAATGCCACTTTATTTCTGGAACGATCCAGATGGCAAAAAGTACCATAATGCCTATTTTGGAGTCTATCCCGGGATTTGGCGCCATGGTGATTATGTTACGTTCAGCAGCAAGACAAGGGGTGTTGTTTTCTTTGGGCGCTCAGATTCACTTCTCATGCCCTCTGGTGTTCGGATCGGTACCTCGGAGATATACAATCAGGTGGAGGAGCTCTCTGAGGTTGCGGACAGCCTGGCAATTGGGCAGAGATGGCAGGAGGACCAGCGTATTATTCTCTTTGTCAAACTCGTTGAGGGCCAGGAATTAGATGAGGATTTGAAAAAGAAGATCAAGGTTACTTTGAGAAAAAATGCCTCTCCCAGGCATGTTCCTGCCCTGATCCTTCAGGCACCCGATATACCCTATACGTTCAGTGGAAAGAAGGTCGAAAGTGCCATCACGAACATAATAAATGGTAAGGCAGTTACCAACAGGGACGCCCTCGCAAACCCGGAATCCCTTGATTTCTATGAGAAAATCGTAAATGAGCTTCAAAAGTAAAAAAACCTTTTCTCACCATAGGTCCTTTTTTGCCTTCTTCATTTCCAGCTCTAGTTTCTTTTTGTTTTCTAGATATTCATTCTCATTAATTTCATCGGTTGCCAAAAGTATGTCTAGATCCCTTATTTTTGGTTATAATAGTTATTTACATCGTTATCAATGGACTCTAAAAGCTGAAGGCAGGCACTGGAAAGCTCGTATTTGATTATGGTCCTGTCGCTGTTTTTGGATACAGAGGGTTTGGATTCTACAAGTTCCATCCAAGGACATACCAGACGATGAAATCTTCGAAAAGATCAAGAAAAAGTACAAAAAAGCCAAGATATCTGAAGAAACTTACGAGGACTTCAAAAGAAGATACGGCAAGGAATGAACCTGCAACTTTACAATTCGATAATTGATAATCAGGTCGAAAAATAGATACCACCCAGGCTTTCTTTTCAATCATGATATTCATGAACAACGAAAAGATAGGGATGATTATCGGGATTTTTCTGCTTGTCTCTGGAATCGTGATCCTGCTTTGGGTATTAACCAGCGCAATGGCTATAGTGCAAAGCCCAGGAGCCTATTTTGAGGAGCAGTTTCCACAGGAAGAGGAAAACACACAGGGCCCTAACGCCCAATTCTCTTGGGACACAAACGACCTGAGTGTGGATTTCAGGGACAAGTCTAAAGAAGGAGATGCACCTATTTCCAGCTGGGAATGGGACTTCGGAGACGGAGAGACAAGTAACGATCAAAATCCTCAGCATACCTTTCAATCAAATGGTGATTATGAAGTCAGCCTTACTGTAGAGGATGAAAATGGGGAATCAAGCACAACTTATTCAGATGTTAATGTTGCATTAGGTAATAATGGCGGTGGAAGAAGCGAACCTGAGGACGGTGATATTTCCTTTGATTTTGATAGTAATTTCATTGTCCCTTTGGCAGCAGCGTTTTTATTGGGTATGCTTCATCTTGTGATGTTCCTTATAGGCGCCGCCCTGGTAAAAGGGGGTTGGAACCTGATAAAACAGGGACCATCCACATTAAAATTGAAGATAAAACCCAAGCGATTGGAAGTTGAGCAGGCTGAGCAGGAGCCCACTTATTCACCACAACCAGCTCCCTCGCAGGTTCCAGCTACATCAGTTCAACAAACTCCAGCATACTCTCCCCAGCCAACACCAGGCGCTGTGATTGCATCTTTACAATCATTACCGGCAAATTCTCCACAACCTGCACAAACAACTCAACCATCATATGGCCAGCCAAACCAAATGAATTGCTATCTGGGAGCATCTGCACCTCAACAAGGATATCCACAACCAGCTCCAGTTACCGCCCCACCGCATACACGAGTTGCTGAGTCACCATATTCACAGACAGATATTTTGAACTTTAATGAGTCTGCTTTCGCTCCGCAACAGGATTTGCCTTCTAATACTCCTGCTCAAACACAACCAATACCCGAGGTCGAAAAAAAGACTGAGCAACTCCATCCAAGCAAGCCCGTAATACCAAAAGAGGAGCTAAAAGAAACAAAATCCCCAATAAATGCAGGTTCTCAGGGGGGAGCAAGGCATGGATGTGCAGCCGTGCAACCAATAGCGCGCCCCCAAAAAACCCCTACCGTAAGGCAATCATATCCCCCTCAACAAAATAGGGTTGGGCCAGGTGCTTCCAAACAGGCACCCAGAGGGCACCCAGCAAGATCCCCTGGAACAAAGGGTAGAGGACCACAAACAGCAAGAAGACCACCGGCTAAAGGGAGAGGCAGACCAAAAGGAAGGGGCAAAAGTAAAGGAAAAGGAAGAAGAAAGAAAAGATAATTATCTAGTACATCTTGGAAAATTTCTTGATAAATTCCTCATCCCCAGAAAGCACCTTTTTTCTGAATATCAATCCCTTGGGGTAATGCACAACCCAGGCCCAGTGCCATGCCAATACTATGATGGGAATGAGATATATGAGCCTGAGCTCGTGCTTAATCATGGCGCATTTGAGTCCATATCCCAGATATAACGCTGCATACACCACGATAATAAGAAATACTAAATAGATGAGGTTGGGAACAAAAAATGAAGAAGCAATCAGAATAAGTAGAAAAATAAAGGCCACAAAAGGCAGAGGTTGAATGCGTCGATAAAGCTCGGGATGTATTTTATTAACGATTGCCTGGCTTACAGCATAGCGTCTCTGCTGCCTGTAAAATCCCGAAATTGAGGATCTGTGGTGATGTTTTACAAGGGCATTTGGGGTGTACTTCAATTTATAGCCCTTTTTCAATATCTTTATATTGAGCTCTGGATCATCACATGAGATTATCCGCTCGTCAAAACCTTTTATATCATCCAGCACTTTCTTTCGGTATGCTGTATTTCTGCATACTGTTGTGTAAACATCAGAGCCGCTTAACTTCTCTTCTGTATAAGGATTATCACCAAATAATGGAACCACATCATTCGAGGGCCCCTGAACATCTATACAGGATATAGCCGTTGTAATAAGAGATTTATCCGCATTATCGTTGGGTCCCCCGACACCAGCCACATCATCTTCGAATCCGTCAATTAAATTGGATAACCAATCTGAGGGGACAACCATGTCCCCATCAGTTATGGCAATGAAATCCCCTTTTGAATGGGAAAAGGCCTCGTTTCGGCCCACTCCCACAAGCCCCTCTTTTTCATATAGGCGGATTTCAGGTTCTTTGGTATCGTCAATAATGGACTGTACTATCTCCTTTGTGCGGTCCTTTGATTTTCCGTCAACAACGATTATCTCGTACTTATTCTTGGGATAATCCAGATTAATTAGGGATTCTAAGCATTCTTTAATAGTCCTCTCCATGTTCAAGACCGTCATTACCACTGAGACAAAGGGGAGATCATCCTTATTCTCATTTTCCATGCCTATTTCTCACCTTTTCCTTCGCATATATCCTTATGGTATATCTCTCTTTTGATTTTTTAAAAATGTATGGCTCCCTCCATCCAAAATCCCCACCCTCGTGGCCCATTCTATTTCCTACATGATAAAGTGTCGATATCTTAAGCCTATGGGCCCCCAATATGCCCTCCATCCAAAACCCCCTCCTCCCGCCCAATAATTAAAAAGAAGCAGAATATCGATGTTAAGGATGGGATATTTGCCACTTCGGGTAATAGACAACTTTATCGAAACAATGAAATAGTTGTAGAATTTGTAACTCTGAGAAATCATGCTGATAAGTATAATAATAACCGTCAGAAACGAAGAGCGGAACCTGCCTAATCTTCTGGACAGTCTGGTTACCCAGGAGCAGCCCTTAGAAATCCTAATAGTCGATTCGGCAAGCGAAGACAGGACCGTGGAAATAGCAAGAAGCTATGCCAAGGACCATGATTTTATAAGAATATTTGAACACGGGGGAACCAGGGGCGAATCCAGGAATTTTGGGGCCAAGATGGCAAAGGGCGAGGCTCTGGCTTTTATAGACGGTGACTGTATTGCACATCATGTGTGGATCGCGGAAATGAGGAAGGGATTGGAAGAGGGGGATATAGTGGCCGGCAAGACCATAAACATAGGTAACAAGGCCTTTGAGGACCTAGATCGTGTGGAATTGTACTACAAAGGATTTGATCTTACGTTCCCAAGCTGCAACCTAACCTATAAAAAAGAAGTATTTGATAAGATAGATGGATTTGATTCATGGTTCAGAACAGCAGAGGATATTGATTTGAATTACAGAGCAGTTGACAAAGGCGCCAAGCTGATATATAAAGAGCATGCAATGGTCTATCATAGAACGAGAAGCAACCTCTTAGGATTCTTTAAACAGGCTTTCTGGAACGGTTTCGGCAGAAAACAGTTGACGTTAAAGCATGGTAGACTTTGGAAGAGCTACCGCCCTGTTGAGATGTTAAAGGCACATATGACCTTCTGGTATGTTACTAGGTTGGGAATTGCTCTTTTGGGTTACTTCACTTGCAAGGTATTCAGCCGTAAAAATAAATGACCAAATATTGATTATACATATAGGAATAAGGTAATTCTACCTTTTTATCAGCTATTTATTCCAGTTAAAACAGTTCTTTCTAATAACGGCTCAAATTGGCAGAAATCATTAAATAATAACAAAAATTACCCTCGGTTCAGGCGATACATTGAGGGTATCCATAATCATACCGACCATGAACGAAGAGGCTTCGATAGGGGAGGTTATGGACACCATAAACGATTCCATGAAGGATTTTGAGGGTGGATATGAGGTTTTGGTTGTGGATACCAACTCCAAGGACAGGACAAGGGAAATCGCTCGCTCCAAGGGAGCAAAGATCATTGATGAACCGAGACGGGGATACGGGAGAGCCTACAAAACAGGGTTCGAGAAGGCAGAAGGTGAGGTAATAGCAACTTTGGATGCTGACTGCACCTATCCTGCTGAGGACATTCCCGGCCTGGTCAGAATCCTGGATACAGAGAATTTAGATTTTATAACATGCGATAGACTTTCCAAGCTGGAAAAGGGAGTGATGTCTGCCAAGCACAGGCTGGGAAACTGGATCTTGAAGGTAACAACCAATATCCTCTTCAGCATGCGCATCAAGGATTCCCAATCGGGAATGTGGATCTTTAGAAGAAGCATACTCGAGAAAATCAACCTGACCAGTGACGGTATGCCTTTGTCCGAGGAAATAAAAATCGAGGCATGGAAAAAGGAACTAAGAGCCAGGGAAATTCCAGTAATTTACAGGATGAGAAAGGGGGAGGCCAAGCTTCAGAGCTGGAATGATGGCTGGAGAAACCTGAAGTTCCTTTTTAGAAAGAGATTTAAAAGGAAAATCCGCGATTAATTTATTCCCAATATCTCAGAACTCAAAAAGACTCATCTGCCCTTCTCTCTTCTCTTTTTGTTCAGCTTCGGGCTCGTAATCTTCACCTGGAAACTCCACATGTCCGTATTGCCCCCCTCCACCTGGGTGGATAATCACCCTCCCTTTTCTGAGAGCTGATATTGCATCTGTCACCCTCTCATCCGTGACTTTCGCAATATCTTCGATATCCACGTCCACCAGTACAGACACCTCATCATTAAATTCAGAAATTAAAGCATCCCAGAATTTGAACACGGTTTTGGTTTGGGGTGATTTTTGTCCAATTGCCTTGGATATGATCTCGGCAAGGGGGACCAGGTACAAATACTTGGGTCTATGAGATGGGTGTTTTGGTAATTCGTAGGTTGCGATCTCATTCACCCTGTCCTTTACCCCTTTTTTTATTCTTTTTCCGCATTTTGTGCATTTCCACTTGTGCATCATGGCCTCTCTGAGAGTGTAATGTGTAAAGCATTTTATACAGGCGCTTTCGTTGTATTTCCCTTCTTGGGGAGGAAGGCCCACATTCAAAATCGGTTTTCTTCCACCTTTCCTAAGAAGCGCTTTTTTAAGCTCGGTATAGGTGAGGTCTTTTACATGGAACCTGTTGAATTCCCTGGCCAATCTAATTGGATAGGGGGAATGTGCATCTGAATTTGTAAGGAAAGATAATCTCCCAAGCTCGGCGATTCTGTCTGCATAGTGGGTGTCTGCAGAAAGACCCAGCTCCACAAAGGATATATAATCCTCTAAATCACCATAACAGGAGCTCAGGGAGTCATGATATGCGTATAGTGCAGTCCATGGAGTGAATGCGTGAGAGGGACCTATCAGAGCTTCGACATCCTTGGCAAGCTGAGCTATTTCCTCGCCATCCATGGCTATATTGGGTCTTCCATCTGTATCTAGATTTGGTGAACTGGATGCGATCTTCTTGCGAAAATCTAAAGTTGAGGAAAGCGAGGGGAAGATCAGGAGATGATGAACCCTATGATTATCCTCAACCTCTGTGGTCAGAACAAATCTGGTTCCATTCATTTCAAAAGTGCCATCATCGATTTCTTCCAGCTCTTTTATTTCCTTAAGCCAGCCTGAATGAAGGCAGTCTCCAGTTGCCAGAAGCTGGATCCCTTTCTTTTTTGCCTCAGTGGAGAGCAATTCAATGCTCATGTTCTTGCTGGATCCAATGGAGTACTTGCTGTGAATGTGCAGATCGCAATTTATCTCCATAAAAGCACGCAACCTAAATGGTAGATTAAAAGTAAATAGGTTTTCATACCCCGCCTTTCTGCCGTTTCATTCCGATGTAATACTTGATTACAAGAATAAAACCGATTATCTCAAAGACTATAAGAGCGAGTTTGAAGTAGTATAGGGCGTCGTACACCTCTGTATCCAGGGTTATGTTCACCCAGACCTCGCCATCTTCAGAATACGCGATAATCGTGATATTATCCTTGGCAGAGGCATATGAGGCCTTGACGTCTATCCTGTCACCTTCGAGGTACCAATCTGGAGGCAACTCAGCCTTGTAGCCCTTCTCACTCGTGGTTTTGTTTATCGTAGCGTTGGTGCGGAGGTTCTTAATCTGGACTTTGGCACCTATGATGTTGATATCGTCTCTGTTGTATACTTTACCCCTTATTATAAGTGGATTTGTTGGTGTAATTGACTTGACATCCACGATCTCGATAATTTCGTTGTTGCTCTCATTCACCTCTTTAATGTTATTATCGCCATCCGCCACTACCTTGATTTCACGTTCTCCAACCCTTGCCAACCATGATGTGGACACGCTCTTTTCCTCACCTAGATTCAAGTCTAATTGATCTGTGGCAATAAGAATTTCCCCTTCAAAGAATTCGATTTTTACATTCAATAAGGGGGTATCGCCGTTGTTTGCGATATCGGCTTTGATTACGGTGTTCTCGCCGTCTATAGGCCGTTTACCTGTATTGCCACCTACCAATACACCATCCTTTCTGTAAAATGTGATGTTCTTCAAATATACATCGGGCTTTTCGTTCCCCAGCCAAACATCGACTACCTGTGAGTAATTCTGCGGCATATTGGTATCGTTTACAATATATGCGTAAAAATTGTAGTAGTCCGAGGGGTAATCGTAGTCATATGGATTGAAGGAGCAGTGATAATTCTCGCCTTGTAGTGTATTGGGTGTGTTGAATGTTATGATATGTTCGTTGTCACTGCTGTAAACACCCACTGTCACGTTAAGGCCTGTGATATTTGTAGAATACTCTAGGTCGATGGTATCCATATTTTCATCGTTATCAGAATCGGAGAGGGTATAGTCCAGGGGAAATAATGCATATGGTTTAGGAGGTGGATTCTTTGTCTTTGCTAAGAATTCATCCCAGTGGGTGAGCTTTGCAAAGTCCAAAGTCTGATAATCTGCGAAATCTGAGGCCGAGCCACCCTGATAAAGCCATACAGCTATCCCATGGGCGTTTTCAACGCTCATATCAGATTCCTTGGTTAGATGACGCTCAGCCACAACCATGGTCTCAATAGCTTTTATTGCATTTTCTGCCTTGATCTGTATTGGTTTATTTGGGACCCTTTCCTCTATCAATTCCAAGAAATGGTACAGATCATTTGGATTGGGAGGCTTTCCATATCTTTCGGTTTCTGATATCGCCCAGACTATCTCATCTGAATACAAGGCAAAGGTCCAGTTAATGTCCCTTGCAAGTTCATCTGTTCTGTTGATCACTTCGGATAGATAACTCATATCAACAACAGAAGCAGTGGCTGAATAGTAACTTAGGTTAACTGACCATTCAACATAAGATTCTGCAATGAAAGTTGATAAATTAACTGGAGAGATTTGAGGATTAGACACTATTTCCGAGAAAATCCAATCATAGGGCCAGCCCCAGGCATCCTCTTCCTTTTCTGAACCCACGATATAGTCTGTATAACCCAGAAATTGAGTATAGACTTCGATCATGGCCATGTTACAATTGTCAAAGCCCACCACGTCAATCCTTTCTAAAAAATTGGGTAATACAGATTTTATCTCGTTCATTTCAAGCCAATCAGATTTATCCTTTGACACACCTTGCCATCCTTGGCCATGACCCCAGATGTCTAAAAAATAACGCTCAGCCGGAAAATTGGTAAAACCCCAATTAACGAAGTCACGCAGAGTCTGCGGATCTGCCATGTTCATCTCGCCAAGATACTCGATTACTGGGGAATTGATTATATCAACATCGTCATCCTTCATAATAAGGAACCTACTGGTATTCGTCCAGTCCCCGTTTGAATCGTTACCTCCAACTGCCCTATCGCACTGAACAATGATATTCAAATATGGGTTAGAGCCAACAAGCTCCATTTCATTGATATCTCTTATTCCATCCCCTTCTAGATCGTTGTCAGCACTCATGTACACCAAAAATGTCCATTCGGCTTTTTTCGCCCGAAGGGGGTTGTCAGAGATATCGATTAGGTAAAGGCATGAAGGGATGTTCTTTTCTGCGATTTCCTCTATATTTTCCTCGTCAGGGATGTTCTCTGTCCCTGCAAATACCGTAAATGGAAGAACATCGGTTTTATTATGGAGCCAGTCATTTAAGTTGCCATGGGTTATTTCTACATCCCCGCTTTGTATTACATCGTATTCTGTGTACATCGCCATATCAGATGCAATTTCTAAAAGAAGATTTTCGTCAGGTGAGGGCGTGCTGGTATGGCCCCATGGGTATGTTATAGTCTCACCAAAACTTTCAAAGGTCAATGAAAAAACAAAATCTTGATTTTCAACCAGTGTTCTAAGGGCCTGGGTCTCTTTCTCGGAGAATGGCTCAGATCCTCTATAGCTCACATCAGATGGATCACCGCTTGAGCCAGCACCTCCCCACATGTATTCGTAGTTCCTGTCCAAATTAACCCCAAAATTACCGCCTCCATTATCTCTTCTGTTCTTCTCCCAATCCTCATTACCTTCTTCCACATACACATGACCATCGGGATTTAACATGGGAATAATCCAAATCTCCCTGTTGTTGACTAGGTCTGTTACGTGATCGTCCTCACCATATTTGTCTGTGAGATGATTTATAAGATAAATTGCCATTTCAACAGATATAAAAGAATTGGCCTTTTGCCCTCCTATAAACAGCACGTCGGGCTCTTCGGGATCATTGTAGTCCTCAGCCTCGGTTACAAATCCATCTGAGATCTTAACAGCCCACAACGTTCTACCTTCAAAAGTGGTGGTTAAATTATAGAGTCTTACTATGGATGTATGGTTGCCTTTGATTACCTGTAATTCGGACGCCATTTCTGAATTGGTATGGTATTGACTCGGCTCTCCACTGTAACCCCCAGTCTGAGCATTAAATGCTAAAAAAGGTGTTAAGGATATAAAGAGAGCCTGGCATACGAGGATTGCGAGGATAGCCCTTGTGAGTTTATAGAATTTTTTATCATTATTAATCAATCTCATCCAGGTTCCATCCATACCTATTGCCGGTTTAGATTTTAAATAAAGTCTACATTCTATTAAACAGAATAATGAATATTTGTTGTATTAAAAGTTTTGTCTGTGTATTTATGGGTTACAAGGGGGGTATCCACCTTTTCACATCATCTCGCTTACCCGAACAAGTGGCACGAGTTCGAGGCCATTTTCCTTTAGCAACTCAAATGCCCCTTCCTCCCTGTCAACCACGACCAATGCCCTGTCTACGATGCCTCCTTCCTGCTTGATGATTTCTGCCGCTTTAAGAAGGGATGAGCCAGTGGTGGTCACATCTTCGACCAGGATGACCTTATCCCCAGATTTTAGATTTCCCTCTACGAGTTTACCTGTTCCGTGTTTTCGTTCCCTCTTTCTTATGATCAGATAAGGTAAATTCGTCTCAAGTGATAGTGCAACAGCCAAAGGAACTGCACCCAACTCCATACCCGCGATCTTTTTTTCATCTGTTAACTTCCCAGCCATGCATTGTGCAATTTCCCTTAGTATTTCCGGGACTGTGCTTGCTTGTTTGATGTCGACATAGAAGTTGCTTTTTTTACCGCTTGTGAGCGTAAACTCTCCTGTTTTGAAAGCTCCGCACTTCTTTAGGGAGTCCTTCAACAAATTTTCACCTCAAACCCCAAATTGAATATCATGTTACTACGCTATTTTCCCTGAGCCGGAATCTCCACATTCCCTGCAAACCCCGATTTGCGTCCAAAAGCATGTGGAACACACCTTCTTTTGGCATTTGATACACTCCTGAGTTGCAGGTCTTGCATCACAAATCTCGCATCTTCCTTCCATGATATCACCAAGGAACATCTTTCTTGCCCATTTTATAGCCCAATACGTTCACCCCCCTATGAAGGAAGGGCGTTAAAATTATTACGGTAATTAAGGCCAGTGTTGCAGGCCAGATAATGAAGTGGTCTAGGAACCACTGAGTTTTAAAAATTAGTATCAGCAGCCACGCGCCCATTAGAAAATCGTATTGATCCAGAATTGGAGCCTTTTTCCCTCGTTTAATCCCTAGTCTCCTCTTCACAAAACTGCCAAGCACATCACCAATCAATGCCCCAAATGCCAAGATTACTATTATCACGATAAAATCAGGAAATTTACCAAATCCAAAATGGTCCTCATCAATTGGAGAGGAAGATGCAATCTGGATAAGGCCGATAATGATGCCTGAGCCTGTGCCCCCGAAAAAACCGCGCCAGGTTTTTCCGTCACCTAGGATTCTCTCTCCGCTTTTAAGAGACTTTCCAAAATCCATTGGAGTGCCACCGCCGAAGAGCACGGCTGAGGGATTGGCAACATAAGCGGGAATGGTGAGCCATATGCCCATTAAAACAATCTCGATAATATCGCTGGTCATCACGCCACAGATTCCGAATAGGTGATAGTTGAGATATATTTTTGGTAAGGTTGTGAAGATGAAGGGCCCACCTTCGCAATCCTATTTTTTAAGTGGCGATTTTAAAGGAACTTCTATGCCCCCATCCTATGCTCCCCTTATCCAATACCCTCACTTCCCACCCAGAAAATTAAAGAATGAAATCCTCTATCTATTTCCCCCTCCATCCATTACCCCCTCCCGCCTAAAAATCTGCCTACCACCTACCGCCCTCCTCCCACCCAATAACACATAAAAAATTAGAAACTCAAATTCAGATATTTACAATTTTAATTAAGTGTAATTCCCTTGAGCTACTCATTGCTAATCTCAGTATCTATTTCCTTTTGTATCCGCTTGTACACACCTTCTGCCCTCTGCATCTCGATGATGCTTAGGATGCGCTCGTGCTCCTTCGCCAATCTAATAAGCTCGCGGGCCATATACTCCTCGCGTTTTGCCTCAAGATGTCTGAAGCCCTTGAGCTTGTTTATCTCTTTGTCCCATTCAAGTACGAATTCTTCGGGGGTTTTTGCACGAAAACGCTTTCTTCTCATCTTCTTCACCCTTAAAGAATGTCGAATCAGATCCCATCCCGAGATGCATTCGCAGAAAACGTCCGCATAATATATATCCCCCATATCAATGGCGGCGATGGGAGTTTCATTATCTAAACATAATTTCAGGGCAGTTTCATAGCATGGTGGAGGGACCTTGACCTCGCCGAAAGATGCCAGCCTTCTCGCATAAATTTCTTCGTAATTTGATAGAAAGTAATCGCATTCCTCCCCCTCAATAACACTTTTCAGTCCCTCCAATTCCTCCTCAGAGGCCTGAATAGCCACAACATCAGGATTGACCTTTTTATAAGCGTTATTCACCTTGGCAGTTTCGCTGGTCAAACCATTTATGATCTCCGGGATATATATCTTGGAGGTTCCCAATTGAATTTCTTTCATAAAATTCCCAAATATTACTTACCCTTTCTTTCGAGGATGAGTTCGATTATCCTCTCCGAATCATCGATGTTCTTGAGCTCATTCCTGTCGATTAGAGGGGCGCCCTCAAGGCTCGTTTTTCTCGATTTCTCAACAAATATAACAGAATGCCTCTCTATAACCTTTGATATATTTGTCACGACCTTTGCCCTTTTTGCCAGGGTGCCATCATAGTGCTCAACAGAGGTTAAGATCAGGGTCTTGGTGTCCTTGGTCAGGGCATCAAAGGGGCTCTTTTCAGTGGGCATGATATTGTATCCAAGGACCTTCAGGCGACGGAAGATATCCTTTTCTAATCCCTCGAATTTCTCGAAACTGTCGATCCACTGGTCTGTTTCCTCATCTGTCTTGGCATAGCACATAAGCGGATTTATTGGCAGTATAATCGGTGTATTTATAAATTCCTCGATTCTAAGTGCTGCATCAACCATGGCCCCCATACCACTTTCATAAAGCTGTATGCTGCGACGCGATACCTTGGCAATTTCAGCAAGGGAGCCAAGTGATAGTTGATTATTTTCTCTTATACTTCTAAGCAGTTTACCGTCTATATGAACATAAAGTCCACCAGGTGCGGCAAAAACAAAGGGCGGGACCTCCTCCACAAAGAAGTCCTTGAATGTTCCCATTGAGATTATGGGTATGCCATATCGAAAATATACTACCCCATCTTCTATTTCGCTTGTGCTGCTTTTAGCTCCAATGATAAAGGGGGAGCCTTGCAGCAGGTTTGCCAGTATCTGCAGCTCCTTGGCATTCTCCTTGTTAAAAGCATCCACATTGCCCAGGGCCTTTATTATTAGCAGCACGTCGTCCCTTTTTGCTACTAAATCAAAACTTATACTTCTCATCGAATGCGGTTCCGACACAGAAAATCCAATATTGATCAGGATATTCCTTATTTCTGTGAGAACCTCCTTTCTGGTCATGCCAATCGACATATAGGATAACTTTTCTATATAAAGCTTTCGTGATTGCCCGAGGAAGGATAATTGATATTTTTAGGATTTTTTTATCTATTCCAAAGGCCAAAAAATTCAAATACACAACCCAATCTCTAATATAATAAAGACGTCCAAAGATAAATCCTGGATTTGATAAACACGGTGTTTAAGATGAGAGCCGGTTTTGTGGTCATGGGTTTGGTTATTTTAATCATAGGCATTTTCATGGTGTTGATGTTATGGCCACTTATCGCATATGAGACAAAGGACTCCTTTGAAATAAGTGATGTAAAAGAGGAAAAGACCATCAGGTACGTGGGGGAGATAACCGCTATTACTCAAACAGGCGATATATATATCCTTGAGCTGGATAATGGAGAAATCCTGGTTTACACTAAGGATGACACCTTCGATAAAGATGATAATGTGCTCATTACAATCGAATTTGGAAAGAACGCCACAAACTGGGATGAAAATAGCTATCTTGTGGAGAAGATTCCCACTCTGGGCGGTTCATTTGGCGTTCTATTCATCGTTCTTGGTCTGGTGGTCATGATAGCTGGCTCAATCACAAAAAAGCTCACTGTAGAAGATGTGGTTCAGTTTAAAGTGGAACCGGCAACTCAAGGTACCATGCAAATTGCGTCCCAACCAGGTGCTTCACCATCAGGCCAACCCCCTAGTAAATCAATGTTATCACCTCAGGAGGCCCAGGCTGCCCAAACTGACCTGCCTTCACCCTCGCAGCTTGAACAGGTCACTTGTCCAAAATGTAAAAAGGTTTTTGTTATAACAAAAACAAGTAGGCCTGCAAAGATTTCATGCCCAGAATGCGGTTTGACAGGAAGACTGGAATGATATTTTTCAGGCCTTAAAACTCAACCAGCAGCTTCTGGGAAAGAGCAGAATCGATCATATGTTTATAGTTCTTATTGATCTCATAACCTATGCTTCTTCTCCCCAATCTCTTAGCAACCTTCAAGGTGGTCCCCATGCCAAGAAAGGGGTCGAGCACTGTCTCGGACAAATATGAATACCCCTTGATCAGGCGAAAGGGCAGTTCATCAGGAAAAGGAGCAAGATGCTCCCTTGTCCCACTCTTATAAGGTTTCATGATCCACACATCCGAGTTCTTCAGTGCAAGCCAGAAATCCCGCTCTAATTTTGAGGCTTCCTTGTTTTCCTGGGACAGGTGATCGTATTTGGATTTCCCGTCACTTGGTTTCTCGAACTCCAGAATCGATTCGTGCATGTTGTTTATCAGGATTCCCACGGGATATGGGTAACTGCCGAAGGGTGCCCTTACAGAATTGGTTTTATGCCAGATTATGTCCCTCTTGAAAATAAATCCTAAATCCTCGCATAGATCTGTGGTCCTCCCCACCAGATTGAGGGACCGGAAAGTGTTGTCAACTGTAATTGGCAGGTTCATTATATTGATGAACATCTTCCTTCCAGGTGAAAGGACCCGGAAGCACTCACTCCACACCTTCTTTATCTCGGACAACCACACATTTAAATCGTCGATGTTACCCAAGTCTGCACCTGTTGTATCGTCACTGTAATCCTTGGTATTGAAATAGGGGGGACTTGTGATGACAAGATGTACTGAGCCATCAGGAACATCACTCATATTCCTGCTGTCCTTGTAATAGATTTTTGGCTCGAAGATCTCGTGCATCACTTCACCATTTTTGAATAATAATAAAGAATCTAAGAGCGTATGCGCGTTTGGTTTATCTTGTCTTCAATCTCTTTTTGCTCGTCCTCTTTGAGGCCGAGCTTCTGCCTTAAGGCCTCCAAAAGCGCCCTCTCATCGTCGGTAATGAGATCGTCTTTGAGGGCGGCCTCGTATGCAGCAGAATATATATCAAGGAGCTTCTTTCTCACCGGGGATGCGTACCTTATGATTCTCTCCTGCATCCTGATGTGATCTTCATCTGATATGTTCAGAATCTTTCTGAGTTCCTTTAGGATATCCTCCTCGTCCACACTTGCCCTTCCGTCCTTCCATACCTGAAGAAGTGTGTGCCAGTATATCTCGTGTTTCGGCGGCATGGGCTCGAGTTCTTCAACATCTTCTATGCCCTCGACTATTCCCTCGAAGATCCCACCTTCGGAGATGTTGTTGATAATATCAAGAAGTGACAATTCCCCCTCTATAATGTCGTTTACATCCTCGATTTTCGCTTCGACGAGGTTACCTTCTCTGTCCCTAACCCTGATTTGTGAGTTTTCTGCGAACTCCTTTATTTTATTGGCCTTGGAAATTCCGTTCCATGTAAGGAGGTACACCTTCATGCTCTGCGAGCTTCCCTGAACGCGCCCCCTCCTTTCAGATACCATGTTGCTATCCACGAGCTTCTTCAGGATCCTAGGCATGTGCTTTCGCTGCGCTCCTATCTTAGCTGCAATCCCTTTTTGTGTGACTTCCGGAGGAAGCTCGAACGTATCTTCCAGACCCTTGAAATCCAGAAGGTGAAGAAGTGTTTTCTCCTGTAGTGTTAATGAAGGAATTTCGTCGACCATCAAATAACCACAAGCATTTTAGAATATAAAAAAATGATGGAAGAAATTAATATCTAATGAGATTTAGATTCAGAGGATGCAACTTCATCCGTGGGCAATTCCAGAGCCTTTTGAAATTCCTCGTATTTTTTCATTCTCTTTCTTTCGAATTCATCCTGCTGGCCAGTTATCAATCCATCGATTATAGTGAGTGATCTGTCTGCAAATTCGGATATTCGAAGATCATGGGTCACTATGATCTCGGTTTTGTTGTACTTGTCCCTTAAGGTCTTGAAGAGCTGAAGGACCTCCCTTCCTGTCTTTGTGTCCAATTCACCTGTGGGCTCATCAGCTAAAATCACCTTCGGGTCATTGGCAAGGGCCGTTGCCAGTGCAACGCGCTGCTGCTCCCCACCGGAAAGCTCGTCAGGCATATGCACTGCCCTCTCCTTCATATCCACCAATTCTAAAAGCTCAGTTACCCTTTTCTTTCTCTCCGCACTTGGTTTTGCGGCGAGCCTCATGGGCAGCTCAATGTTTTCATAGGCAGTGAGGGTGGGGACAAGATTGAAGAACTGGAAAACGAAGCCCACATCCTCCCTTCTGTATCGTACAAGTTCGCTGTCCGGGAAATTGATTATGTTCTGTCCGTCCACCACTATAGAGCCGGCCGTGGGCCTGTCCAACCCTCCAATGAGATTCAATAAAGTCGTCTTTCCACAACCAGAGGGGCCCATGATAGCGATGATCTCGCCGTCTTTGACGTTCAAATTCAAACCCCGAAGTGCTATTACCTCGGACTTTCCAGTCTTGTACACCCTCATCAAATCTTTTATTGCTATGTTAGCCATTTCATCCACCTCTGATTCTTAAGGCCGAATGCAGTTTGATTCTCTTTGCCCGAAATGCAGCGAGAATCGATGTGATAATCAACGCGATTAGAGCGAGTATAATAATTAAGACTCCATACCAGGGTATAATAAGTGGCCTGCCAGACATCATGTCCTGCCCTGCTCCGAAAAGTGTGGTTTTGGTAAGCATCTTGTTGAATGTGTACGCCGTAAACAGGCCAGAAAATACCCCGACAATGGCGCCCACCATGGTTATGGACAAGGCCTCCCCTATGATCAACACAGAAATATGTTTGCTCTCAGCTCCCCTTGCCATCATGGTGGCGAACTCGTTTTTTCGCTCGCTTATGGAGATGAACAAAATCAAACCCAGGCCCATTGTTATGATGATTATCATAAAACCTATGTTTATGAGCATTAGATACAGAATAGAATTTGAGGGCATGTCATTTCGAATATTGTTGATTGCGGTCTTGAGATTTTTAATTTCCTTGATTGCAGGACCCAGGTTTTCAAATATTGCGTTTTCAACAACCTTTGAATCTTTACCATCTTCCACATCCACGAGAAAGTGCCATTCCGAATTAAAATCCCATGAAGATGTATCCAGGGAAGAAAAATCCATGTAAATGCCCCCGCCCCAGTAATTTTGACCCATATCTATGTACTCCAGGCCAGGCATGGCCCTGACAATCCCCACTACAGTGAAGGTGTTTGTCTTCAGAATTGGATCATCATCACGGGAATCCCCGCCACCATCTTCTGAAATATCCTCGACTCTAACACGGCTCCCAACACTCAGGGAATTAGTTTCTGCAATACTTTCGCCCACGATAATGGCATTTCCACTGCTCAGTTTGGTCAGGGCATCTTTTGGTGATCCTGAGACAAAATAGTGATCGTCAACGTCCACATGACCCAAATATTCTGATGCATTGAAAAAAGAAATCTTCCTTGTAAGGTACTCTCCACCTCCCAAGACCCTTTTGGACATCCAGGTCACGGGAATGACCTCTGAAACTCCATCAATTTTCTCTATCTCATCTTCAATTAAGAAATCCCTTTGTGATGGGATAACGTACAGATCAGCACCTATCTTTGCCCTTTCTTCCAGCTCCTCGCCGTACATGGTGGTGCCTATCATCGTGGTCATGAAGATACCGAATCCAAGGGCCAAGGCGATTATGATACTAACCATGGAGACCCTCTTTGGATTCCTTGTCATGTTCTTGTGTATCACGTACCACAGCTCCCCTGCAAATGGCTTGACAGCCCTTGAGAAGAACCTGTAGACCTTATCTGTACCCCTTGTAAGCAATCTCGTTAGACTGAACATCAATATGATAGGAGAAAAGGGAAGCCAGAGAATGCTTATTATGTATAAAAAGATCAGCAAAATCGTGATCACAACACCAAATCTCGCAGGATCAAGCTCACTGAAGTTCACTTCGGCCACCATTATGTATGCAAAGACTGCAAAGGAAACAAAGAATATGTCCCAAAAGGGTGAATATGCCCTCTCGTAAGCGGCTTCAGAGCGATGATGCATAGACTCTATTACAGGCATTTGCGAGACCCGTTTTGCAGGTTTGATGCTGGCGAACAGCATGAGAATCACGGCAAATATCATTGCCATCAAAATCGAAGTTGTGGAGATATTCAACTGGAAGAAATCTAAATCAGGTGTTATGTTTCTTGAACCTGGAATCGTGGTAAGAAATATCCTGCTTATAAAAACTCCCAGAACCAGTCCACAAATACCGGCGATGACGCCCAATATCACGGCCTCTAGAAGTAATGACATATAGATCTGTTTCTCGTTTGCACCGCGGCTTTTGAGTATGCCATATACCCTACGCTTCTGCCCTACTGAAAGGTCGATTCCCACTATTCCCAGATAAAATCCCACCGCAACCACGGGTAAGGAATAAGCCAGCATTTCCATTCTGTAACTTTCGAACCAATCAAAATAACTTTCCAGGCCTTCTTCTAAAACACTTTGCATAATGATGTCGTATCCTATTGCTGTTATCGAGTTGATCCTGGT
>CP070751.1:0-189905 GCA_020348445.1 Thermoplasmata archaeon | reverse complement strand
ATTTCAGACAATTTAGAAGGTATAAATGTATCCTCATCATCAGACGACAATAAAATATCAGGCAACAACGTTTCTTTAAACAATCATGATGGCATCCGCTTACTCTCTTCGTCCGACTGGAATGGCATTATAGGTAATACCGTCTTCTCGAACGGCAACTACGGTATATATTTAAACAACTCGTCAAATAACAGTATTTACCATAACAATATCATAAACAATACAAATCAAGCTTACGATGGCACCAATAATGGGAACCGATGGGATGATGGCTATCCGTCAGGTGGCAATTACTGGTCTGATTTTGATGAGTCAAGTGAAGGAGCATATGATGAGTACAATGGAGAAGGTCAGGATATAGGAGGTAGCGATGGCATAGTTGATAACGGGACCATTGGAGGTGGAGGTAAGAATCCTTATGTAATCGATTCGGATTCCCGGGATAATTACCCTCTTATCGATCCCAACAAGAATTTTATGATTTTAAAGCAGGGCTGGAACTTAATTTCCATTCCTCTTATTCTAGAGGAGCAAAACCTCATAAAAGTATTGGAATCCATTGATGGCTTGTATGATGCTGTCCAATGGTATAATATCACAGACGAAAAAGATCCCTGGAAGCACTATAAAGTAGGTAAACCCTATGGAAACGATCTGAGCGAGTTAAACGAGACCATGGGCTTTTGGATTCATATCACTCAACCTGGAGATACGATATTCTTCTATAATGGCACTCGGCTAACCGAGAATCAGAGCATTACTCTTCACCCAGGTTGGAACATGGTTGGCTATCCCTCACAGAACAATAGGGACAGAACCTCAGCTTTGAACAATATCGATTTTCCCAATGAGGTGGATGCAATCTGGACCTATAATTCCGCGCAACAGAGGTGGGAGAGAATGGGTCCGTTTGATTATTTCGAGGTCGGAAGAGGATACTATATTCACTCCAAGGTCACAAAGGTTTGGGATATTCCAATATAAACAATAAAAATATAGTGTTCCAAATCTGTATCAATTATTTATCCTTATATACACAAAAGATATTTTTTCCACAACATTTAAATTTCCTTCTAGCATATATATTTTCCAATGATCACTTTAATAGGAGTAGCCCATGTATTCGACATAAGCAAGAGCCTCGAGAACGCGATCATAGAGCGCAATCCGCAGGTGGTTTGTGTTGAGCTGGATCCTGCAAGGTACAATGCTTTATATTCGAAAGGTCCAAGTAGAGACTCACCCATTGTGTATAAAATGCTTGCGGGAATGCAGGAGAATATAGCAAAAAAGTACGGCACTCAGGTGGGGAGCGAGATGCTCACTGCCATAGAAACCGCGAAACTGCTCAATGCAAAATTGGCTTTCATAGATATGGATGCGTCTAGGATTTTTTCGAATTTCTGGAGATCCATGTCATTTTCAGAGAGAATGAAGTTCATCATCGCCCTTTTAACCAGCGTATTCATTAGAAAGAAGAGGATAGAAAAGGAGCTCAAACGCTTCGAGGAGAACAATGAGTACTATATCGAAAGTTTTGGCAAGGAGTTTCCAGCGGCAAAGCGCGTTTTAATAGATGATAGGAACATCCATATGGCCAAATCCATAAAGAAAATCAACGAGGAGCACGAAAACATCGTGGCTGTGGTTGGAGACGGCCATGTGGAGGGGATAAGAAGACTTCTGGAGCCATCAGATGTCGAGGTGATCAGATTAAGTGAATTGAGGGAGGAAAAACCAAAGAAAGCAGATGAGGTAAACATATCATACGAAATATCGTACGATACCTAAAAAAGCAAAAAGAGCTCAATAATCCCCGCTTTTTAACTTCTTCAAATCATCCTCGCAATCATGGTAAAAATCATACGGCGGAATAGGATCATCCCGGCTTATCAGATTTACGATTGATACGGTCTCAATGGAATGATACATGACACAATCCTCGTGGATACAGTGGTTCTCATAGGGGCTTGCACTTTCATGGGCTCTTTCACTTTGATATCCTATGTTTACCATGGCCAAGAGATGGCCGAATTCGTGTACCAAAACCGATTTCTCATAATCTGTATGGTCGATGAAGGTAGTGGCCCACCAGGGGATATTGATACCATTGATCTGCTCTATGAAGATGACAATAGAGGATGGGCCGTATGCTATGCCAAGAACGTCTTCATTCTCTGAATATCTTCCATTCACATAAAGAATATAAGCGACTATGATTTCATTGCCATTGAAGTTGTCCCTGTGCTCATCTTCGAGTTCTCTGATATCTTCATCAGAGTATGTGGATTTTGATGAGGAAAAGGAATCCTTGTCAATCAATATCTGCTGTTTATCGCAATGTTTGTTTATTTTATCTTCTAAAATGTTTATGGCCTGGTTAGAAGGTGAATTTCCTTGAACGTAATCGATTTCTATCAGTAATTTAGGATATTTTGAATCCTGAAGATAGTGCTTTGCGTAGTCTCCTAGAACAGCGGGTTTAGATTCCGAATCAAAGCATCCTGCATTTGTCATGACAATAATTTGAAGCAGGATCACAACCAGCACGATTTGGATTTTCACTTTCATGATTCTATAATGCCCGATTAAGATATATTAAATTATTGTCGATAATACAGTCACAGGGACATAGCTTCTACTCATTTCTTGGTCCCCGATGTGGATGAATATCTGAAAATCCAGAACAAAACAAAACTTTTTAATACCAAAACCCCAATGTGGGCGTCACCTTCAGGAATGGATGGGGGTAAAACCCCCCCTTTCATTCATTTCAAGACATAAACTTGAAAACACGACCAGACGTCTTGGGAAAGTGTCCCACATCCGCGTTCGCAATCCCCATCTGTTTTGTGATGCGGCAAAACGTCACGGTCAAATCATCTTGAATTAAGATGGCAAAAACAAAGCGGTTTCCTTGTTGCGGACCGCTTTTGTATTCGATATAGGGGTATGGGAGTTAATCCCATCTACCTGAAACAAAAACCTCATGATAATTTGGAGGTATGACATGCCAGATAGACACCATCCAAAAAGAGGCTCAAAGGGATACTCGCCTAGAAAAAGGGCCAAAAGTGAGATACCCAGATTCAAATCCTGGCCCGAGAGGGAAGGAGAGCCCAAGGTACAGGGTTTTGCCGGGTACAAGGCAGGAATGACCCATGCTTTTATTATCGATTACAGGCCCACCAGCACAACTGCTAAACAAGAGGTGAGGGTACCTGTTACTGTTTTAGAAGTACCGCCCATGAAGGTTGCGGCTGTTCGCCTCTATGAACACACTCCATACGGATTAAAAACCATGGGCGAGGTTTGGGCTGGCAAATTGGAAAAGGAGCTTGAGAGAAGACTGCCAATTCCCAAGAAATACGACCCAAAAGAGGCCTGGAAAAAGATCGATAAAAAGAGTATTGACGATATAAGGCTACTAATTTACACCCAGCCGAAAAAGGTAAGCGGTGTTCCTAAGAAAACTCCTGAGCTCATGGAGGTTAGAGTTGGCGGTGGAACCATTGAGGAAAGGCTCAGATATGCCAGAGGTAAGCTCGGTAAGGACCTCAAAATCAAGGAATTCACAGATGAAGGCGAGATGCTGGATGTAGCATCCATAACCAAGGGCAAAGGTTTTCAGGGGCATGTGCAGCGATGGGGAGTAAAACTTCTCACCCGCAAGAACCGCAAGCACAGAAGGATGATCGGTACATTGGGGCCATGGAATCCTCATTACGTCGGTCCAAATGTTCCCCAGGCTGGCCAGATGGGTTACCATCAAAGAACAGAATACAACAAACGGGTTTTAAAGATCGGAGAAAAAGGCGAGGAGAT
Organism: Thermoplasmata archaeon; assembly: GCA_020348445.1. Lineage (GTDB taxonomy): Archaea > Thermoplasmatota > Thermoplasmata. Next base: position 186,080 of record CP070751.1, on the reverse strand, counting down.
AACCCCTAATGGAGGATTTATTAGATACGGGTCAGTGAGAAACGAATACATGGTGGTTCACGGCTCGATACCAGGACCTGCCAAAAGACTGGTTCGTCTTCGAGACGCTACAAGATTTCACGGTTCTAAGGTGGAAAAACCCGAGATAACCTATATATCCACCGAATCAAAGCAAGGTGCATAACGGAAGGTAAAGGAGATGGCTGAGAAAGAGAAAGAAGAAACCAAGAAGGTGAAAAAGACCGAGGCTCCAAAAACAGTAACAAAGGAGGAGAAGGAAAAACCAAAAAAGAGCCCTACTGTCAAGAAAATACCAAAGAAAAAGCCCAAGAAGCTCCCCCCCACCAAGAAGAAGGGAAAGCCCAAACTGAGGAAGGTGGAGAAGGTGAATCTTTACTCTATAGAGGGCAAGGCAAAGCGTAAGATAGACCTGCCAAAGGTGTTCTTCCAAGATGTCAGAAACGATATTATTAAAAGGGCAGTGGTGGCTGCCCAGGCAAACAGACGCCAGCCCTACGGCCCCACCTCAACGGCGGGTATGATGCACTCAGTGTCCACATGGGGGAAGGGAAGAGGAGTTGCCAGGGTTCAGAGACTATCCCAGGGTAGGACAGCAGTTGAATCCCCTGGTAATATAGGAGGGAGAAGGGCGCATCCGCCAAGACCCATAAAAAACTGGTCTAAAAAGATCAATAAGAAGGAGAGGGGACTTGCCACAAGGTCTGCATTGAGCGCCACCAAGGAGACTACATTGGTGGCCCAAAGAGGTCACAGATTTGATGAATCCATTACATTACCTATTATCGTGGAGAATTCCATTGAGAAAATCAAGACAACAAAAGAGGCCATAAGCACATTGGAAAAACTGGGAGTAATGGATGACATAGAACGGGCGAAAAGCGGCACCCATATAAGGTCAGGGAGAGGCAAAATGAGGGGAAGGAGATATCGCAGGCCAAAAAGCTTGCTTTTGGTTGTCACAGATCAAAAGAGGGCTAAAAGAGGCTTTGGCAACCTGGTGGGTGTGGATGTGACGACACCTGATCATCTTTCCATCGAACTTTTAGCACCAGGCGGAATGCCGGGCCGTCTTGCGGTCTTCACCGAGGACGCATTGAAGGAACTTTCGAGGTGGTAGAATGCCGCACAAGGTACTATTTCACCCGTATGTTACCGAAAAAACCATGTTCCAGATGGAGGACGAGAATAAACTTGAATTCGTGGTGAGAAAAGGTGCCACAAAAAAGGAGATAAAAGCTGCATTCGAGGAGCTGTTCGAGGTGAAAGTTGAGAGTATAAAAACTAAAAATACCAGACATGGGAAAAGAGCGGTGATAAAGCTCACCGGTGACTACTCAGCAGAAGATGTAGGCATGAGAATAGGGATATTCTAATGTGTGAAAGAAATTCGATGTGATTGAAATGGGAAAGCGAATAAGAGCTCAAAGAAAAGGGAAAGGGGGAATATATTCCTCTCCAAGTCACAAGTATAAAGGGAAGGCCTCTCATCCGAAGTTGAAAAGCGGAAGCGGGAAAGTAGAGACTATAGCCCATGATCCAGCACGAACAGCCCCTGTTGCGAAGGTAAAATACGACGACAACCAAAAAGGAATGATCATAGCTCCACTGGACCTTTCTGAGGATCAGAAAATCGAGGTTGGATCAGAGGCCACATTGAAAGTTGGCAATATTCTACCCTTAGAACGGATTCCAGAGGGGACCATGATACATAACATAGAGCTGAAACCTGGCGACGGGGGAAAATTGGTTAGAGCTGCGGGAACAAGCGCCTTGGTAGTGAGCCAAGGAAGTAAAACAGTTATTCAACTCCCTTCAGGCAGATTTAAAACACTCAATCCAAAATGTAGAGCGAGTATAGGAATCGTTGCCGGTGGCGGTCACAAGGAAAAACCCTTGGCCAAGGCTGGTAAGAAATATAACATTTATCGAAGCAAACCGAAGCGCTTTCCAATTGTGAAGGGCGTTTCTATGAATCCTGTCAATCATCCCCATGGCGGAGGAGGCCATCCTCATGTGGGAAGACCAAGCACTGTTTCGAAAAACGCTCCGCCTGGGAAAAAGGTAGGCAGGTTGTCCTCTAGAAAAGGAAGGAAGAAGAAAAAGAGGTGAAAAGATCATGGTGAAGGCACCAGCAAGTAAAGCTGCCAGAAGAAAGGCGAGAAAGAGAGCCGGGAAGATCGGGGCGAGAAGGAAAAGAGAGTTCACATACAGAGGATATACATTAGAAGAACTACAAGCAATGACTCTCCCTGAATTGATACCGCTTTTACCTGCCAGGGCAAGACGCTCATTCAAACGGGGGCTAAATCGTGAGCAACAGAGGTTCATTGAGAGATTGAGAAGCAACAAAAAGGATATTCTTCGGACCCATCAAAGGGACATAGTAGTTTTGCCTGATTTCGTCGGAAAGAAGGTCGCTGTGCATGATGGCAAGGAGTTCAAGGTCATCGAGGTCATCCCTGAGATGATAGGTCACTATTTAGGCGAGTTCGCCCTCACCAGGAGGTTCGAGAAACACTCGGGCCCTGGGGTCGGTGCCACACGTTCTTCGAAGTACATGCCATTGAAATGAGAATCAAGAGGTGTAAGTTGCCATGGAATTTGAATATGAATACTCGGTTCCCAACGAATGCATAAAAAGGTGTATCAATGAGAAAATTAGGTTATAGCATCAAAGCAGATCCAGAAGGGACTGCCAAGGCCATTGGTCGAGAGCTGAAAATATCTCCAAAGGCATCAGTTGAGGTTTGCAGGGAGGTAAAGGGCATGATGGTGGAGGATGCGGTTCATTACCTCGAGGACATCATCGCCTTAAAACGCCCTGTAAGGTATCATAGGTTCAACAAGCAAGTTGGACATAGAAAGGGTAAAAAGTTCGGTCCAGGGAGATATCCAAAGAAGACGGCCAAGGCAATTCTGGATGTTATAAGGCATGCACAGCATAATGCAGAATACAAAGGTCTGGATTCGGATAACATGAAGATAATTCATATATCATCAAACAGAGGTATGACAGTTGAAGGCTTTACTCCTCGGGCACACGGCAGGTCAACACCTTTTAACCATGAGACAGCCAATATTGAGGTTGTGTTGGAGGTGGTTGGAGAATGACCTCCGAGCGCAAGTTCGTTATGGAGAATATCAGAAGATACCTTCTTAAAGAATACCTGATGAAGGAAACAAAAAGGGCAGGCTTCGGAGGTTTAGATATACAGCGCACCCCAATGGGTACAAGGGTTACTCTTACAATTGAAAGACCGGGGTTGGTTATTGGGAGAAAGGGCGGCTCTATTAAGTTTTTAGAGGGCTCAGTGGAAAGAGATTTTAACTTCGATAATCCTAAGATAGAGGTTCAGGAAGTGAGCAATCCCAGTTTAAACGCGCAGATTATGGCTGAGAAGCTCGCTTCAGCGCTTGAGAGAGGCTGGCATTTTAGAAGAGCAGGGCATTCAACGGTTCGAAGAATCATGGATGCCGGTGCCAAAGGGTGTCAGATAGTCATATCCGGAAAGCTCACAGGCCAAAGGCATCGGGTCGAGAAGTTCAAGGAAGGCCACATAAAATTCTGTGGCGAGCCCGCGATCCAATGGATGCACGAAGGCTTTGCCGTTGCAAAAAGGAAATTGGGAGTAATCGGTGTTAAAGTTCAAATAATGGATCCTGATGCCAAACTTCCCGACGATGTGGAAATCGTGGTTATGGAAGAGGTGGTGGAGGAAGAAAAGCCTGAGGTTAAGAAAGAAGAGAAGGTAAAAACAGAGCCAAAAAAAGAAGAAAAAACGGAGAAAAAACCCCACATTGACAAAAAGAAATTGGAAAAGAAACTGAAGAAGGAGAAGACAAAACACAAATTGTCAGAAGAGGAACTGGTGGAGCTGGAGGTTTCAGAAGAAACCCAAGAGGATTTACCTGAGGAAGAAAAGGAAGAAGCAAAGAAAGAAAGTGAAAAAGAAGAAAAAGAGGAAGTGAAGAGCAATGAGCCTGTTAAGAAGTAAGGAAATTAGAGAGATGAGCCAGGGAGAAAGGGCAGCTAAACTCAAGGAACTCAGAAATGAACTTATGCATGAGAGAGGAGTAGCTGCAATGGGAGGCGCTCCACCCAATCCAGGTAAGATCAGAGCCCTTAGGACCAATGTGGCTCGAATGCTCACAATAATGAGGGAGGAAGAAGAATAATGGCCGGAATATGCCCAATATGCGGTCTGCCTGAAGAATTGTGCATGTGCGAAGAAATCGCAAGAGAGCAACAGCAAATCAAGATTTACTCGATGAAGAGACGTTACGGCAAAATCGTAACGATAATAGAAGGTATAGATTCAAGCGATATCGATTTAGATGAATTGGCAAGAACCCTAAAGACCAGGTGTGCAGCAGGAGGAACGGTAAAGGACGGTAAGATCGAGCTACAAGGAGCTCATAAGAAGAAAGTTGAACAGGTTTTGAATGAGATGGGTTTTCTGGTGGAGATGAGATGAGTATAACAAAACATAACATTCACAAACACGAATTCATAGGTCTTTACGCCCAGATTATCGATTCTTCAGATAAAGGATGCATCGGATTATCGGGTACAATCGTAGATGAAACCAAAAACACGTTTAAGCTAAAAACAGCTGATACAGAAAAAACCATACAAAAATATGGCACCGTATTATCCATGAAAATCGGTTGCGACGAGGTTGCAGTGGATGCTTCAAAGCTGAGATTTCGACCTGAGGACAGAATTAAAAAGATTAAAAAAAGGGCGGTGTAGTAAATGGTCGCAGACAGCGAGAAAAAGAAAAAGACCACAAAGAGGACCAAAATGGTCAAGAAACCGAAAAAGGACAAGGAAAAGGTCAAAGCAAAGGGCTATCGTGATATCGGAGTTGACATAATCGTTCCCAAGAAGCGTTGCGACGATAGAAACTGTCCATTTCACGGTACCCTGTCTGTAAGAGGACAGATGATAGAAGGTGAAGTTATTTCAGATAAAATGCAAAGAACGGTCATTGTAGAGAAGAATTATAGAAGGTATATACCAAAATATGAACGATATGAATTGCGAACTGGTAGATATATGGCACACAATCCGCCCTGTATAAATGCAAGAACTGGTGCGAAGGTTAAGATAATGGAATGTAGGCCGCTTTCAAAAACAAAGGCCTTTGTAGTGATAGAACAGAAAACCAAATGAAACCGGAGAGAGAAAGATGAAAGGCTTGCCAGGAAAACAGAGCAGAGGACTGCCCGTGGGCGCAAAGATAAAGTGCGTTGACAACACGGGTGCAAAAATAGTGCAGATTGTGAGCGTAATGAAGTACCATGGCGTGCACAGAAGACTGCCCGCGGCCGGTATAGGTGACTTGATAGTTGTATCAGTTAAAAAGGGAACACCAGAAATGAGAAAACAGCTTCTTCCCGCCGTGATTGTAAGGCAGAGAAGACCGTATAGAAGGCCAAATGGAGTGGTGGTAGAATTCGAGGACAATGCCGCGGTCATCACCACACCTGCCGGTGAAACGAAAGGCTCTGATATAAAGGGTCCAGTTGCAAGAGAAGCTGCGGAAAGATGGCCGAGAATAGCTGCAATTGCATCCATGATAGTGTGAAGAGAGATAGGTGATATCAATGACAAAATCCAAAAAACCAAGAAAACAACGGAGGGCCGTGTACAGTGCCCCCCTACATCGAAAAAGAAAGATGATATCCTCTCATCTTAGTTCAAAGTATCTGGAGGACGCTAAGAGATACTACCCCCGCTCGGCTGTGGTAAGGAAAGGAGATACGGTCAAGGTAGTGCGCGGCACCTTCGATGGACATATGGGTAAGGTCGAATCTGTGGATACGAGGAGTATGAGGATCACGATTGACGGGGCAACGGTTGCAAAAGCGGATGGGACACAGATTGCAGCAAAGATACACCCCTCCAATGTAATTATCACGAAACTGGATCTTTCCGACCCAAAGAGAAAGAGAAAGTTCGAGGAACTGTCTAAGGAGTGAAAATTCATGAGCAAGCATATGAAGCGACTGGCATCGCCAAGGGTTTGGACCATTCCAAAGAAGAGCCATATATGGACAGTAAAACAATCTCCTGGTCCGCACCCAATCGAAAGAAGCATTCCACTACTTATAATGGTGCGGGATATGCTCGGTTACTGCGATACTGCAAGGGAAGGTAGGCGGATAATCGGGGAGCGGAACATACTTATAGACGGTAGGATTGTGACCAACTATAAGATGCCAGTGGGATTTATGGATGTACTCACCATTCTAAAAGCCAAAGAGAACTTTCGGGCTCTTTTGGACATGAGGGGTAAAATAAGACCCATTAGAATTTCAAAGGAAAGAGCCAGATGGAAACTCGTCAGAATCGAAAACATCACAACAATAAAGGGTGGCAAGACACAACTGAACTTACACGATGGTAGAAATATTTTGACTGATAAGAAGAAGTACAAGACCCAGGACGTGCTCAAGATAGAACTTCCCTCCCAGAAAATCCTTGATACCTTTGCATTGGAGAGTGGGAATGTTGCCATGATCATCGGAGGAAAGCATTCAGGACAGATAGCTACCATTAAAAACTATAACGTGGTCAGGAGCCCGAAGCCAAACATCGTGGAGTTCAAAGAGGGATTCTCAACGATAAATGATCATGTTTTTGTGGTTGGTAAAAAATCTCCAGAGATCACAGTGCCTGAGGTGAGCGTGGTATGAGACCTGTTTTGTTCAAATTGAAACAGAAAGGGGGGTGGTGGATTGAATAGCATGCGTGATATTCAAATAGACAAGGTGGTTGTAAACATCGGGGTGGGCGAGGCAGGAGAAAAGCTCATCAAAGCTGAGAAGGTGCTTGAACTTATCACTGGACGCAAACCCATTAGGACATTGTCCAGGACCACCAACAAGGACCTAGGAATAAGGAAAGGAATGCCAATTGGATGCAAGGTAACTCTGCGGGGTGAGGATACATTGAAGTTCCTAACAGAAGCCTTTTGGGTAAAGGACAACAAGATAGCGGATTACTCATTTGATCCAGAGGGTAACTTCTCCTTCGGGGTTGCTGACTATACGGATTTTAAGGAACAGAAATACGATCCTGATATAGGTATCTTCGGACTTGATATATGTGTTACCTTAAAAAGACCAGGTCTAAGGGTAAAAAAAAGGAAACGGACCCGAAGTAAAATCCCGATGAGTCACAAGATTACACCAGAGGAGTCCAAGAGATTCGTAAAAGCAAAACTCAATGTGGAGGTGGTGGGGTAATGAAACCAAAAAAGCAATTCGGACGGAAGACAGGGTGCAGACGTTGCGGAAGAAAAAGAGGAATAATCAGACGATATGGGATGCACCTATGCAGACAGTGCTTCAGAGAGATGGCTCCTGAGCTGGGATTTAAGAGGTATTCATAGAGGTGATAGATTGCAGCATGATCCATTAAACGATGCCATGTCGACGATAAAGAATGCTGAGATGGTAGGGAAGAGGGTCTGCATTTTAAAACCATCTTCAAAGCTTATAGGAAGAATACTCAAGGTCATGCAGGACAACGATTACATCAGACAATTCGAATATATCGAAGATGGAAAAGCAGGAATGTTCAAGGTTGAACTCAACGGTAATATCAACAATTGCGGTGTTATAAAACCGAGGTATGCTGTAAAAAGGAGAGACGTTGGAAAGTTCGAGGCCCGTTACCTTCCGGCCCAGGATTACGGGGTGCTCATACTCACCACAACAAGAGGCGTTGTCTCCCATGACGAGGCAAAAAAGCTGGGTGTAGGAGGAAAGCTGCTTGCCTATGTGTATTGATGGAGGAATGTGAAATGCCAGTGGCACCAAAAGTTACAAGAACCGTGACCATACCTTCCGATGTCAAGGTCAAACTCAATGTAAATACCCTTTCGATCTCTGGGCCTAAAGGTACCTTAAAAAGAGATTTCTCTCATCCCAGGATTTCTATTAATGTCTTAAAGGATAAGGTGGTGGTAGAGAGCATAATGCCGAAAAAGAAAGAAAGCGCACTGGTTGGAACCTGGGAAGCCCATATAGGGAACATGGTAATGGGTGTGACAAAAGGATTCAAATACACGATGAAGGTGGTGTATTCCCATTTTCCTGTGAAAACTTTGCTGAAAGGGGATGAATTCATAATAGAAAATTTCCTTGGTGAATCTCACCCAAGAAGAGCCAGTATACTGGGAGATACAAAAGTGGATATCAAGGGCGATACGATCACTCTCACCGGCATAAACCTGGAGCATGTGAGCCAATCCGCGGCCAATATAGAGCTTGCGACGAAGATTCAAAACTACGATCCAAGGGTATTTCAGGATGGGATTTACATGATCGAGAAGGGAACCTACGAAGAAGGGGGTGAATGATGATGGCGGATGATGAGGATAAGAAGATAAAATCAAATGAAGAAAAAGACACCCCAGATAAAAAGGAAAATACAGAAGACAAGCCTAAGAAGTTAAAAAAAGTGAGGAAGATGAGGCCCAAAACCGAGGCCCCCAAAAAGGAGGAAAAAGAGAAGAAGGAGGAGCCTGTAAGAAAAGAAGAGATGGTAAAGGATAAGATCAAGGATAAGGTTGAGACTAAGGAGAAAGAGAAGCCTTCTGAGAAGGAAGAGGCCAAGAAACCAAAGAAAAAAGTTGTAAAGAAAAAGGTACAAACCGAAAAGGAAGAAGCCATAAAACCCAAGAAGAAAGTTGTAAAGAAAAAGGTACAAACCAAAGAGGAAGAAGAAATAAAGAAGAAGTTGGAGAAGAAGAAAGAAAAGGTTGAAAAAGAGGAAGTAGAAGAAGAGGGAGAAGTGACGGAAGAAGAGGAGGAAGAAGAGGAAAAAGCTGAGGGAGAAGAGGGGGAAGAAGAGGAAATAGAGATAGTGGAAGAGGAAGAGGAATACAAGGTTAAGATCAAACCAGAACTTACCAAGGAGTTGAAACAGAAACTCAAAATTCGAAATCAAATAAAGAAAAAGACCCCTCACTTTAGACGCCAGGAATGGTTTAGGTACCATCGTCTCGGCACGGCTTGGAGGAGACCAAGAGGCCTTCACTCCAAGATGCGGACGCACAAGGGATACAGACAAAATGTTGTGTCCATAGGTTTCGGCGCTCCGAAAGACACCAGATACCTACATCCGTCCGGCTTTCAGGAGGTGATGGTCTATAATGTTGGAGATTTGGAGAAGATCGATCCAAAAATCCAGGCTGCAAGGGTAGGGCACAGTGTGGGAACCAGAAAAAGGATAGAGATAGAAGATGCCGCAGAGGAGAAGGGCATTAGAGTGCTCAATCCAAGGAGGTTTTAATATGGACCTGAAAAATCAGAGAAGACTTGCAGCCGAGATACTCGATTGCGGGGTGAACAGGGTATGGATAGACCCGACACGTATGGAGGATGTCTCAGAAGCTATAACAAGAGGCGATGTGCGTAGGCTGATCGATTCCAAGGCCATCAAGGCCAAACAGAAAAAAGGTGTATCCCGCGGACGAGCCAGATATCAGCAGGGCCAGAAGAAAAAGGGTAAGAGAAAAGGACACGGCTCAAGAAAGGGCAGCAAGAAGGCAAGAACTCCCAAAAAAAGGGCATGGATAAACACAATACGCCCTATTCGCGCCCAATTGATGTATTACAAAAGACAGGAAATGATCGACACCGCAACATATCGCAAACTCTACAAGCGTGCTAAAGGTGGGATGTACAGGAGCAAGGCAAGACTCGAGGCTCATATGAAAAGTGAAGGTCTTTTAAAAAAGAATAGGTGATTGTTAATGGCACATGGTCCAAGATACAGGGTTGCAAGAAGAAGGAGAAGAGAAGGTAAAACCGACTATAGAAAGAGAATAAGGCACCTAAAATCAGGGCTACCTCGTGCCGTGATAAGAAAATCCACAAGAAACATAAATGTTCAGTTCATCGAGTACGATCCAAGGGGTGATAAGGTTATTTGTACCGCAAGTGGCTTCGATCTCGAAGGTTTTGGCTGGAAAAGCACAACATCCAACACAACAGCTGCATATCTCACGGGATATCTTGCAGGGAAAAGAGCCAAAAACGCAGGGATAGAGAAGGCTGTACTGGACATAGGCCTTCACACACCAACAAAAGGCTCGAGGGTATTTGCCTCACTTTCGGGATTGCTCGATGCTGGGATAGATCTACCCCATGATAAAGAGATATTGCCATCGGAGGAAAGGATCAGGGGTGAACACTTAGGTGAAGATATGAAAAATCAATTTGATGCGGTAAAAGCCAAATTAGAGGGGGAGAAATGATGTACTGGGTTCCAAAGACAAGACTGGGAATAAAGGTGGAGAAGGGAGATATCAAAACCATGGCCGAGGCACTGGAAACCCGACTTCCCCTCAGGGAGCCCGAAATCGTGGACATTCTTCTGCCTGATTTGGAAGATGAGGTGCTTGATGTAAATATGGTTCAAAGGATGACCGATTCTGGTAGAAGGGTCAGATTCGCAATTACCACAGTTGTGGGCAACTCCAATGGATATGTGGGTCTGGGGAAGGCAAAGGGAAAGGAGGTGGGGCCCACAATAAGAAAGGCCATAGACAACGCGAAACTGAACATAATAGAGGTGAGAAGAGGATGCGGTTCTTGGGAATGTGGATGCGGAAAACCTCATTCGCTGCCCTTCGACGTTTTTGGAAAGAAAGGATCTGTTCGGGTTACCTTCAAGCCTGCACCAAGGGGAATCGCTTTAGCTGTTGGTGATGTAGCAAAACCTGTTCTGAGATTGGCTGGAATAAAGGATGCATGGGCATTTACAAAAGGCCACACTAAGACCACGGCCAATTATGCACAAGCGGCCTTCGAGGCCCTGAAGAAGACGGCAGAGATGAGGGTCATGAAATACCAGGAGGACAAGATGGACATCATATCTGGAATAATTCCTGGGACAGAAACAGAAAGGGTAATGGTTGAGTCCGAGGCCGAAGAGGAGAAAGGAAGTGAAGCAGAGAAAAAAGAACAGGTGAAAATCGAAGATTCCAAACAAGAAGGCAAAGGTGAACAAAAAGTCGGTGAAGTGAAGAAAGAGGAATCAATAAAGAAGAAAGAAACAAAAGAGGCAAAACCCTCGAAAAAGGAGGGTGAGAAATGACTTACGCTGTGATAAGGGTGAGAGGCTCCGTGAACGTCAGATCAGAAATCAAGGACACCTTGAAGATGCTGAGATTAAATAGGGTCAATCACTGCGTTATTTTACCCATAACGAAGAGTTATTCTGGTATGCTTCAAAAGGTAAAGGATTACGTTACGTGGGGAGAGATCACACCTGAAATTTTAGCGAAGATGATCATTCGTAGGGGGAAACTTATCGGTGATAATAAAATCACAGACAATTACATTAAAAAGAATTCGAATTACAAATCTGTTATGTCATTTGCTAAGGCTGTATCAAAGGGAGAGACAAGATACCAGGACATAAAGGATATAAAGCCAGTGATCAGGTTGCATCCTCCAAGGAAGGGGTATGAAGGGGTGAAAAAGAGCTTTAAGACAGGTGGAGCTCTTGGATATCGAGGGGAAGACATCAATATCCTTATAGACAGAATGATCTGAGGGGATAATATGGGCAGAACAGAAAAACATCGCGGAAGCCGGACCTATGGAAGAGGTAAGAAGGCAGGCAGAGGTGCAGGCAAACGCGGTGGAAGGGGAAATGCAGGCCTCCATAAGCACAAGTACATTACTACAGTTAAAAACGATCCAAAACATTTCGGCAGGTACGGATTCAAAAGGCCGAGGCCTCCCAGTGAAAGAGAGCGATCCACCATCAATGTGGGTCAATTGGAGGATCGCATGGGAAGCTTTCTTAAAAAAGGATTTGCCAAAAAAGTGGGCAGCACAATCGAAGTTGATCTGAGTTCTGCTGGCATTGACAAATTATTGGGAGCTGGAAAATTAAAAAAACCCCTGAAAATCAAGGTGATGCATGCATCTAAACTGGCAAAATCCAAGGTTGAAAGTGCAGGAGGATCTTTGCTACTTTCGGAAGATGAGGTGAGAGAGGAGAAAACCTCAGAGGCTGAGTGATCATGGCGGACGAACCACGAAACAAGGCGGTGGCAATACCAGTTATCATCATCTGGATGATAATAGTGGCCTTTTATGCAATGTCATCACAATTCGATCCCGTGGTTATTTTTCTTACTGCTATCATAACAGGCCCTTTGTTTGGGCTGATATACCTCATGTTTTCATACAGAGGTGAGGGAAGTAGATTAATCGGTCTAAAGCCCGTTACCGATAGACTTCCCGCCGTAAAAAAACCTGAAGGTCATGTGGCTTTTAAAACCAAAATGATGTGGACACTTTTGGTTCTGATAATCTACTTCATCATGACCAATGTGTTCATCTACGGTCTCTCCAAGGAGGATACCCTGGATCTGTTTTCAGAGTACAGAGCAATAATGGCAGGGGCCTCGGGCTCGCTCATGCATCTCGGTATAGGTCCAATCGTTACAGGCTCCATCATCATGCAGCTGTTCACAGGTGCGAAGATCATAAAGTTGGACCTGACAAAACCCGAGGATAAGGCTGTCTATCAGGGAACCCAGAAATTACTGGTCATCGTGATGATAGTTGTTGAGGCCGTTCCCCAGGTATATGGTTATCTTAAGCCTGACAATCTTTTCGTAGCCAAGTTGGAATCCATGGCTCCAGGCTATGGGGATCTATTGTCAAAGTTCATAATCGTTCTTCAGCTGTTTATCGGAAGCTACCTGGTTTTCTTCATGGACGAGGTCGTGTCCAAGTGGGGAATAGGCAGCGGGATTTCCCTTTTCATTGCCGCAGGTGTATCCCAGGCTATATTCACAGGTACCATAAGTTGGATGCCCACCTCGGCATCGGAAAGATACAACATCGCAGGTGCAGGTGCTGCACCTAGCGGCGCTGTCCCAAAGACTTTTTATCTGCTGACTAATTCGAACCTGGCACAGCTTAGTCAAGGTAGGTTCGAAACCATATTGCTTGGGCCGCCCAATCCTGTGATAGCCCTTGTGGGCACCATAGTGATATTCTTGGTTGTGGCCTATGCAGAATCCACCCGGGTGGAGCTACCTTTGGCTCATGGAAGGGTAAGAGGTGCCAGGGGAAGATATCCCATTAGGCTGATCTACGCATCCAACATTCCAGTTATATTGATGGCAGCGGTGCTTGCCAATGTGAACATGTTCTCGCTTCTTTTATGGTCCCATCCCACGGCGAGTAAGATTCCTCTGATTGGACATCAGTGGTGGATAGGTGGTTTTACTGATCCTCAGAATCCTACTCAGCCCACCATGGGTGGGGCTTACTATGTTTCCAGAGTGAACGGCCTTGGTGAATGGTTCCTGCCACTTATGAATCCAGAGAGGTACGGTGCCTACATGCGGGGTCACGAATACTGGCAGGTGGCAGCCCACACCATAATCTATCTCGCTGTCATGGTCATTGGCTCCATAATATTTGCTAAGTTCTGGATAGAGACAACGAACATGGGTCCCGAGGATGTGGCAAAGCAGATTCAATCAAGTGGTATGCAGATTCCTGGTTTCAGGCGGGATCCAAGGGTGCTTAAGAAGGTGCTGGAGCGATACATACCAGTGGTAACTATCATCAGCGGCGCCTTCGTGGGCGGATTAGCGGCATTGGCGGATATGGTGGGGACGGTGGGAAATACCAGCGGAACCGGTGTCCTGCTAACCGTAGGTATCTTGATCCGTATGTACGAGGACATAGGTCGCGAGCAGCTTATCGAGATGCATCCCGTGCTACGTGGGTTCTTCGGCGGTGAGTAAATAGCTTGGGCTACGTATTTTTTTTCCTATTTATAGTGTATACGCGTGAAGATTACCCGTTTTTCTCCAAAAAATTAAAGAGTATCTAATCGAATAAACGTTCGAGTTAAAGCATGAATCAAAGAAACTCTTCATCAAATCAATCCTCTGTATTGAAGGCTATTACCGTAGTAAGTTTATTACTTTTATTCAGCACTTTTTCAGCCCCATCCAGCTCAACTGATTACATAAATTCGAAATCCAAGACAGAAGAGGATGAAATAGAATTCTTTGTATTGGAGATTCCGGATTCTGTTGGTGAGGGCTTCGAGCCCCATATCCTAGTGGGTCCGGGTATCGATGGCGAGGAATGGCTATATATCGACTCGCCCACAGGATTGGGAAGCGGACTTTCAGGAAATCTTTGGATATCCAAGGACGGCGGAGATACGTGGGAGTTCAAGCAGACAGGGCGTCCTCCCACAAATTGGGGAGGCTCTGGGGATTCATATACAGCTGTCTTTTCAGATGGAACCATCGTGTACACTGATTTATATGGCTTTACAGTCACTGCCGATACATCTTTTAACGGTGGGGATACCTGGGTTCAAAATCCTTTGGCCTCGATTCCTTGGCTCGATGACAGGCAATGGTTCGAGATAGGCCCCACCGTTGGCACAGGGGATCCCCAGACACTTTATTTAACCTACAATTCCTTTGGCCCCATCAGGGGATTTTACATTCAGAAATCTCAGTTCACTGCAGCTGGACTTGGCTGGATACCTGGAAACGCAGGGCTGCCCATTACCACATCAACCGGATCCAGGGATTATTTCATCGTGGATAGAAACGACGGCACTCTGTATCTGCCAAACAACGAAGGAGGGTCCCTTGTTGTGTATGTTTCAGATGATGGTGCCAATTCCTTTAGCAGGCACGAAGTGCTTGAAACTATTGACGATATCCAGAACATATTCGTGGTAACGGACGTGGACAACGCAGGTAATGTCTATCTTACATGGACAGACAAATACAATGTCTTTATGGCAGTTTCACAGGATAGGGCAGAAAATTGGGAGATATCCCAGGTAACAGATACTATTGGATCCAGGGTTCTTCCATGGATAGTCGGAGGGGATGCGGGAAGGATTGGAATAACCTGGTATGAAAGCGCAACTGAAGGGGACTCGGACGTTAGCGAGGAGATGGATAATGCCACATGGGATGTCAAAGGCGCGTTATGCATTGATGCACTTTCAGAGAACAGAACATTTCTTATCACCACTATAATGGAAAATGTTCACACTGGCACAATTAAAACCACGGGAGCTTCGGATCAGCCCGCTGATAGAGACCTTGGAGACTTCTTTACAAATGATGTGGATTCAATGGGTCGAATGGTCCTAACATTCGGTAAGGACGGGGATGATGGAGCCAACCAGTATCAGGCAGCAGTGATGTTCGGAGAACAAATCGATGGTCCATTTTTGCTTGAAAATATGGGTCCAATTGCAAACTTCACGTATGAAACAAAGGGCTTGAAGGTATTTGTGGATGGATCCGAATCAATTGATCTCAACGGTAAAGGTATCGACGAGTACATATGGGACTTTGGGGACGGTACAAACGGAACGGGCGAAACTGCGGAGCACGAATACAATAAAAGTGGGGAATACGAGGTTACTCTGAGGGTTATTAATAAAGACGGTCTTGGAAATAAGACCTCCCAAGACGTGGTTGTTGAGAAAAGAAGGACTGAGTTCAACCCGCTCTTGATCCTGTTGATATTGGTTCTGATTCTCGGTGTCGCAGCCCTGGCCTATCTGTTCCTAATAAGGAACAAAGGTGGTAAAAATCAACCCGTTCCTGTTGCGCCTGAGACATAGCCTTTTGTTCTATCTTTGAGATTTTTTTGTTTTTCTTTTTTGTGAATCGATAATGAGTTCACATCCAAAGGCGCAATCACCAAACTCACTTAAAATATCACAATCTTCACACATTTTTTTCCATTCATCATCCTTTTTCGTATAACGTATTTTATATTTGCGTTTGCTCATATTTTCACGTCCAACCGTTTTTCTTCTTTGTTGGAAATACTCCGCATTTGGACTGTGGAACTCTATTGTTTGGGCTTTATATAAGGTTGAAGAGGGGGGTTTTGTGAAAAGAATAAAGAGCATTGGATTTTAGCCAGAATCCTATATAATAGGCAAACTGAGAGGTGAAAGTATTGAGCATTTGGCCTTTTTTGAGGAATACCATCTATTTTGATTATAATGAACTAAAGAGCAACCTATAAATACAACCTCCAATAATTACGAAAACTGGGAGAGAGTTAATGGCACCACCTAAAAAAGGCAAAAAATCTGAAGGATTCCACTCAGCCGCGGGTTTGATCAGGTATTTTGACTCCGAGGAGGAGAGCGCCCTAAAGATAGATCCTAGATTGATTATAGCAATATGTATCGCCACTGTTGTCGTTGTGGAACTCATAGCCTTTCTTACCGGTGCATTCAATTGGTGGTAAGAAGATCACTTTATAAACTCACAGACCAGTGCAAATACCAAATTGATTTTTAAATCCCTACAAAGCTGTATTTTGTATTGTCAGTAGTTGAAATTTGATATCCCTCTGACATTACAACATCAGTATCATATGCTCCCTTTGGCATGATGGTTTTGTGCCAATTCCAACGCTGCTCGCTGTTTATAAAGTAATTCATACCCAAATTATCAGATATTTCGTCACAGTACCAATCTATGGAGTTAATTGAAAATGGCTTATTTGGCAAACCAAAGGAGTCATAGCCTTTGTTCCAAGAAATCAGTGTCACACCTATGCTGTAGGTGGTGTTGTAACCAACAGTTGAAGAGGCGTTTTGCGCGGAAATGGCATAGAACCATTTCTCCCCCTCAGATATGGGTGTCGGATCAATCCAAGTATTAAATGTGGTAAAATCGTACTCAAAAAGTGACAAATCTCGCAGTCCGAGCCTCGATGATGTTTTGTAAATCAAATACCGATCCAAGTCACTGGTATTTACATGATCCCAGGTTAGGGTAACAACCCCAGTTTCCTGATCCACTTCTAAATCGAAATTCTCAGGTTGCGGTAGCTGATCTTCAAGATATCTTATATTTGCCGCAGGACTTCCGCAAAATGTAAAATAACAATCTCCAGTGTATATCTCATACCCCTTTCCAATCTCAACATCAGCATCTCTTTCGCCCAGAGCATCTATTGTACGATGCTCCACCCAATATCCGGTATGATTCACCCATTTGATGGAGATTGCCCTATGAATCTGATCTGCATACCAATCCACTGTGTTTGCAGTATATGGCTTAAGTGGTAGTGAAAACGTGGAAGTTGCGCCATTGTAACTTGCTACCCTCTGGTAATCAATGGTGAGAGTATCTTGAATCTTCGAACGATTATCTGTATGCACGAAACGGGTATATACATTTCCACCTATGATCTCAATCATAGGATTAAGCTGATACCTGTAAAGTCGCGGATAGGTGTCTGCAATTACCAATCTGGTATTCCAAGCACTGCCATTGTAGATTTGAACTTCAAAGGCTTCACCCGAGGTCTTCCCAAAGATCTCCAGATCGTTGCCTTTATTAACAGGAATTCCTGTAATATCAGTATTTATATCCATTTGATAATAGGTTTGGGGCATGGTTAGATTCAGCTCTATTTCGTCGAACCAGCCTGCTACATCCCCCAAAAGAAGTATCATGTTTATGAAAGTCCAAGACACTTCGATTTTATAGGTTCCAGTCTGATCGAAAACCGAAGAAGCAAGTGATACCGATTCAAAAGTCCAGATATCCCATATTGCCCCATTATTTTGCCAGAGTACAACCGAAGAATCATCGGGTTTAATGAGGTTGATTTGCATTGTACTTGTTGTTGGAGAATCATCGTTGTACTCCTTCTTCCACCAGAAGCTCAGGTTGCCAAAGGATGATGTCGGTATGGTTTCAGTTATGGTCTGTGTCCTTGACGCTGTATATCCCCCAGGTATTGTGATACTTACTCTTGTTCGTGCTATTAACGATCCCCCTGAACCTCCCGGTGCATTTTCCATATCATCATATTGTGTGTAACCAGTTCCAAATGTCTGTGTCTCATCCCATCCAGGTACATACCAATCCAAACCCTCTGTAAATGCACCATTTGTTATTACGTCACCGGTTTTAAATCCCAAAATTCCATCTTCAGTAAGAACTGCACTTGCACCACAGTCTCCCCAATTCTGCATATTTGAAAATCCAGTTAATGTACCTTGTATCTCATTATAATCCATAACCTGCGTATAATCCAAAATTCCATTGGCTTGGGGGCCTTCAAAATGCTTTGTCCACTTACCAACTGTGTTGCTTGTGACACTGATGTCTCCAAAATGGCTTACAGTTCTTATGCAGTAATAGTACTCTTGAGGTGCACTAGGTGATGCAGCATTTGTATGGTTCCATGTAGTTCTCAGGGGTATGATACCATTGTCATTATCAACTGAGGTATCCATCCATACATCTGAAAAATTAAAACCAGTTTGACTTTCAGTACGGTATATTAGATAATGATGAGTAAAGGGTGTTTTTGGTGGTGTCCAATAAAGCAGTATATCCTCGGTTCCATCCTTGACCTTGTTGTAGAATATGGGCGAGTCTGGCATTCCCCGGACCCATATTTCAATTGTGAAAATATTATTTCCTTCAATGGTTTCGACAATAACATCATCGGGGTCAACTGAGATATTAATATAATAAATCCCACTTGTTTGGGGGGCTGTCCAGGATGAAATCTGGCTTGAGGATGACTCGTAACCACCAAGGGGCATGAGATTGTTTATGTAAAATGGTAAAGCTCCTGAAGAATCATTATAAAATATTATTGGAAAGAAAGTGGTCATGACAACACTTTCATTGTTTTTTGCACAAGCAGATATGGAAATTTCCTGACCCGGATTTACAAGTACAGGTGAGGAATACAACACACTATCAACGCTAACATTTTCTGGAATCAAATCCGGATATTCCAATCCGAACTGTAGAGGAACAAATGAGGCATGTGCTGTTTCATATCCTGACAAGACAGAAATTTTCTTGTCACTTGTTATGAGGTTGAGCCCCCAGCCTTTATTTGCCTGGACAAAATCGCTGGCATTTGCTAGAAAATAGATATCATTGGAATCCAATGAAGGTTTGTCAAACGAATCGAAATCAACATTTACAGTTGTGTTGTCTTCAAATGCGGTGATATACATATAACCTAGGCTCCACATATCAGAAAGGGTTGTTGTAATGAAATTATTACCGATTCCGTAGCCTGTTTCGTCTGGAAAGTGACTCATGCAATAATAACCTTCATAGGATTCAGTAGCAATCACAGTGACACCGATATTTTTGGTGCTTTCTATTGTAAGGTATTCTTCAGTTGACGCAAAGAATTCTGTATATATCTCCCCATAGTTCAAAATCCCGTTCCAGAATACTGTGCCATCACTGGTTCTCTTTATCCATATTTCGGTATTATCCTCAAACGCGAATACATTCACATCATTTGTCCAGTTACCCACTCTGCCTGCGTATGTGTAAAACTCTGTCCCTGTAAAGGATTTATTCCTTGAAGGCACCTCGTAGCCTTGGTCATAGTATGAAAGAGCAGAGACAGGTTTGGAACTTGAAACACACAGGTATGCATTGCTAAGTGTGGAAATTTCATAATGCTCCCCATCATCGAGGGTTCCCGACCAGATGGGTGTTCCGTCGATATATGTCAAGTTGATCATCGTATTGTCTTCATAAGAAAAGATAATGAACTTTTCATATCCGTTCCATACTGCAGGGACATAAGTATATAATTCGGTACTCAGGCCAAATCCATTCTCATCCTTTGCATAAAAGCCCGCAACAAGGGGGTCATCCCATGACATGGTCAGAACTGAGAACTTTTCAGAACCCCTGGCGTCGTATACCCCAGGCATCAGGTTTTGTGCTTCTCCATACTCTCCCTTGTCAAGTATTCCATACCATCTGATTGCACCTAGATCATCATACAAAGTGATTGTGGTTCCGTTTTTGTAACTGAATAAAGTGATCTGATCCATTGTGTAAACATAGGTCCAGAACTCCTGGCTGGCCCGGGTACCTCTTGCGGGAGGAAAAGGTTCTTCTACTGGGAAGTCCATGATATCAGATCCACCAATATTTTGTTTTTGTTTTAGATTATAGGTTGGAAACGCACTTCCTGTAATTAAGATCAGGATTAAAAATATGGATGTTTTGCGAAGGATTTTCCCTCTTTTGTAGTCTAATGTATTCACGGTCTCACTTCAATCATTTTATATCGCTGGACACATTCAATTTAAATTTGTATGGTCTGTTTTGTGTCTGTTTCTGGAACTGAATCTTGCTTCCCTAAACGTCATAATCCTATAAATGTGTATTTTGTGGTGTTTATGGTGGATATCTGATATCCTTCTGTCATGACCACATCAACATCATATGCTCCCTTTGGCATAATGGTTTTATGCCACATCCATCGTTGCCCTGGGACATTATAGTAGTTCATTCCCCATACATTGGGAATGGCATCACAATACCAATCTGTTGTATGGGTACAATCTGGTTTTAACGGTATTCCCAATGTATCGTAACCCATACTGTACTTGCCTGTCCATACACCAATACTGTAACTGCTTGCACCAAACTGCAATCCATTTAATAAAACTGGCACAACCATGTAGTAGAATTGAGTGCCTGCCTGGGCGGCTCCTGTATGAATGGCCGTCTCTGTCCCTGCATATATGACACCTTTTCCAAGTATCTTATAATTGGTACCCAATAGGCCCCAGAATCCGTCTCTGGTATCGGAATAATAGACAAAATAGAAATCGACTCCTACACTCATACCAAAAGGGCGGGCCCAATTCAGAATTATATCGCCGGTTGTACCATCCACTCTTGCAGTTAGGTTCTTGGCATCTGAGTTATGATCAAATCCTACGAAGGATGCATTGTCATACTGGATCATCGCACCGGGCATACCACAGAATGTATATTTTGTAGGGCATGCGAACTTCACTTCAAAGCCCTTTCCCAAATTCATTTGCACGTTGTTCGCTGTTCCATCCCCATAATTATGTTTTTTCCAAATGTGGCTAGTATCGTCAATGTATTTGATATACTCTGCATTCATATCATTTGTGTAATCGTCTGTTTGCATGGGTTGTAAGGGTTCAAGTGGTAAGGAGAAGGTAGATACTCCCTGCTCAAATGTCTTTGTCCATTTACCAACTGTTCTACTTGTTTGGCTCACCATTTTAGCAATGTTAACGGCCCTTATGGTATAGTACATTTGCTGATGGTAGTTGGAATCGACAATATCTGAGACATTGGTATCATTAAATGTCGTACGCAACGCGCAAATTCCATTATCATAATTCACATCAGTTCTCACCCAGGGTGTGGAGAAATTGAAATCTGTCTGATTCTCGGAGCGGTAGATTAAGTAATATGCGGTAAATAATGAGTCAGGGGGATCCCATCTAAGCCTAATATTGTTGCCTTTTCCGTCGAGGTTTCCAAAATCATCCACCACATCGATATAGAGTTCAGGTGGACTGGGTTCAGTTAATTTTACTAGAACTTGGGTTCTCGGGAATAAGGAAGTTTTTGAGCTGTTATCCCACCTCGTATAATTGACACGGGATAAGAAGAAGTCATTAGAATCCACTAGGCCAAGTGCTGTTGCTGTGATACTGAAAGTTACGGACCATTTCTCTCCGATTCGGATTCTCTCGATATTCCATTGAAGAATGGTTCGACCCTGGGCATCATTAATGATATTGTCAGGCTCAATAGAGAAACTACCTGGGACATAGTTTATGTAATCAGGTAATACATCCTGAACCATGTAATCCGAGTCATCTTGATTTATATCGAATCCCGCAATATCTACGGGTGGAACAAGATACAGTATGGCATTAATGATGGCATCGGCCATCTCCTGACTGTTACCAACATGTTCGTAAACTCCCCGTCCAGCCTCTGCGATATCTATAAAGGATTGTAAGCCGAGGGGACTTGCATCCATGACATTTGTGTATATACCGTGGTTTGTGTATGCATCATCCGCTACCGCGCAGGCTCCATCTGGATCATGGGGATCAGCATCACCCATTAGGATCATCATTCTCACCACAGGATCATCCCGCCAGTCAGAATCATCTCTTGCTGTTTTTAGGGCATCTTTTACAGCCTCCTCGTAATCTCCTCCCCCTTCTGCTACCATATCCCAAACACCCTGCTTGAATTCATCAACATCGAAAGTCAAGGGGACGTCATAATCGATATCGTTTTTATCTTTATATGTGACCAAACCAAATCGAACACTGGTTATATTCTCAAGAATACGATCCACTATATAGTCGATGTCCTCCTTTACCTGGTCAATATCATCTCCCATTGATCCTGTGTCATCCACAACAAATACTATATCAGCAGCATTTCGCATTACGCCGGGAATAACTGAACCGGATCCTTTAATTCCCAATCTTATTTGCGCTTCTTCACCATAACCGGTCCCTTCCACAAATATAGACGATGGGGCAATGGATTTCTGGGGTTCTAAATATGGATACAGTATAACCTTAAGAAATGCGAAGTCTCCGATGAATTCATTTGTATCTGATTGAATATAAATGGTAACGTTGTTTTCATCAGGTATGGGAAATGTTTCTGGAATATGAACACGGATTGTGATGTTTATGGAGTTTTGACCATCGAGCCAAAGATCGGGAGTGCCATCTCCGTCGCTATCTGAAAGTTTAATCGTGTTTGTGGCATCATAGATCTCAACAAAGAAACCATTTTCTGTGAAATTGAATATTTCAATTAGATCACCCACAAACTGCCGATTCTCAACTGTAAGGTTTATATTGGCATATTCACCAGGGAAATTCCGACCTTCCGAATCGGGGCCAACGAGGATGTAGGGAATGGTAGGGAGTCTTTCGAATACCCATCCTGCAGCTATACTGCTTAAATCGTCATAACCCATCAATCCAAAGGGTTTACCATTTAATGATATACCAAAGCCGTCAGGTACCCTTGACATGGAAGTATCAGGTATGTGTGGTAAGTTCCAACCCACCTCATCCACAAATTCTCCCGAATCTGTATACAGATATATATTGTCACCGTTCACATCTATGGAACCAAATAATCCAGGAATCATAACGGCATCTATTATGTAAAACGGATTAGAGGGATTAAGAATGGTGCTATATGTTCCCGAAGGTATAGGAATCACAGAGTCCCCAACAACAAGGAGCCAATTCAGGACATCCACATTTGGATCGCCTTCCTCTCCAACATAAATCAATTCGATGAAACCATCAGATGGGTATGTGGGATTATAAAGAACTTCGTTTAGCACCACATACTTTGGGCTCACCTCACCAGGAGCGTCATTTTGTGAGCCTATTGTAGAAAAGGGATCCCTGGCCCAGATGTCTGCATATCCACCTCCGTCCCAATACCTAGCCACACTCTCCCCAGGGATCGGGTCAGGAACCCAACCGTTCTGGCCATATGATAATTGATCAGTTATTAATTCCTGTGTCGTGGATGTATTAACGATATATATTGTCTCCCCTTGGTCGTTAAGTTCATCCATACCTGAGGGGATAGAATAGTAGGTATATCCACCTGGCATAACCATTGGGGTCGCCCAGTCCCCAGAGTTAAGATAGGATGAGCCCCGATCAAGTGTAATTCCATAATCTAAAAGATATGCAGGTAATTTTCCTCTATTGAAAACCTCGATGTACTCATCACCTCCACTATCCACGATCTCGGTAATTATTAGATCTGCTCTGGGAGGAGTCGACCAGACAGCCACATCATCGATATACCATCCAGGCCATATTCCAATTACAAGACCACTTGCTCCCTGACGAAGTCGCCAACCGAACCTAACATAAGGCTCATTTTTTACAAATTCTGATAGATCAAGGCTTATTAGTTCCCAGCCATTTGAGACACCCTCAAATTTAATTCCTGTGGAATAAATCGTCGTGATAGCAGGATCAAGTGTGTAGACGATCTCCACATAATCTCCTTTCGAGATATTATTCAGCTTCAACCAATGATAGAATGTTAAATAGATGAGGTATCTTCCGGAAAAATCAAATGCAGAGGAGGCAGGAGTGAATAGATAGCAATCAGTTCCAACCTGATAGGCGGCGTCTAGGTCTGTTCCCCAACAATTGTCAGGTGATGGTAGGCTCCCTGCAGGAGGGCCATCAGGTGGAAAACTAGACCATGAGGGGGTCCCTAATTCCCATTTTGTCTGTGGACCACCGAAAGTCGTGTTGTCCCAAAGTCCGAAGGAAGCATCACCTCCTGCCTCCATATCATCGCTCCATTCAATTTCAAGGACGTCTATGTTCAAGGATGACTTATTATTGTATTCAACCTGGTCGATGTCAAGTAATGTTGTAGCTGTGAAATTATAACGACATGAAATATCAGGGATAAAATTCCAAATCAGTGTGGTTGTGCTTTTGGGAAGAAGGTCTGCTATAAACTGCATTTGCGGCTCCAAGGTACTTGGTGGGTTGATCATTGGGCCCGAAACTTCGCCCTCTACATAGAAGCTATAGGGCCAATCGTCATTATTTATTACCGTAACAACAACAGTGACTGTGTTTCCTGTTTGAATTGGTGAGGGTGAGGAGATATCCAAGATTGCCACATCGGGGAAGGGAGTTCTTGCGATAAGCTCAACAGTATCCAATTTGTATGGCGCAGATGATAATATTGCATAAATGGTGGTGGTATCAGACACATCCCATCCAGAAATCCATGTTGGTATAGTGATGTTCACAACTATATCAATTGAGGCATTGGGCAAAAGGTAAACATCAGGGTACCTGGGATCCCCTCCTATACTTTCAAGGGGCAGGTAGGTTGTAGAATTGAGAATTTCCACGTACCATCCCTCTATATTAAAATACCGAAGATCAATGAAATCTGCAGAGGAATTAAAATTTGTAACTGTAAGAATATATGATAGTGTATCTCCCGGCATTCCTACCTTTTCCTGATCAGACTCGATAAAAGGTCCATCTATACGTTCAATTTCAACTAGTACATCATCAATATACCACCCTCGTGTCGTCATGTCTCCATAGTACCCGCAGAAATGAAAACCTATTGTGATGGACTGCCCAATGTAATCAGACAAATCAAAAGTAGCAAGTTCCCAGTCACCGTTGCTGCCCGCATAGCCAGATATTGTAGATCCACGCCAGCTAAGCACCATGCCTGGATAACCTCCTTCTGGTTCAAGAGGATCTGGTTCCAAATTAAATTGAGTGGGATTTACCTCAACCCAACCACCATCCATTTTACTGAAATTGTACCAGTGGAAAAAAGTTAATTTGACTCCTAATATGGCTTTGGGATCTATGTATGATAAATCGATAGTTGGAGTAATTAATATGCACTCGGACATTGTTTGATAAGGACCCATTAACTCGGTACCCCAGACATTAGATGGGGAGTAGGCATTGGGAGGAGGCATCGGAGTTCCTAATTCCCATTGGCTTGCACTGGGGGGAGGAGGTAGGCCCGGAACAGCATCCATTACTGTCCACTGACCCGAATATGCAGGTCCTCCAGGTTCCATGTCGTCAAAGAAAATATTATCAATTGCTATACCTTCTGCATTTTGAATTGCATCATCATAAAGGACTGGAAACAAAGTTAAAGTACCACTAAAAATAACAATGATAATCATGAACACAGATGAGAATCGTTTATAAAGCCCCCCTTTTTTCGCCATATTAGATTTTTTCATGTTCATTCCCGCTGGACGATTTCTCCTTGTTTTGCCCTGGAATTATCATATTGATCTTATCTTAGATTCCAATGAAATTGTACTTTGCATTGCCAATAGTGGATATTTGATATCCCTCAGCCATTACTATATCTGGATCATATACCCCGGCAGGCATCCTTGTTGAGTGCCAGGACCATCGTTGTTCACCGTGTATATAATAGTTTATCCCAACTACATTCTCTATATCATCACAATACCAATCAGCAGTTTTACAATTGCTTAATTTTAGGGGTAGAGCCAAGGTGTCATACTCAACAAGACACTTTGCTGTCCATACACCAACACTGTATGAACTATTGAATCCTACATGGACACTTGGGTCATCAACAGCAACTACGAAATAATAATAACTGGTCCCTGCGAAGTAGGCGGCATTATAATCTATAAAAGAGGTATCCATTGGATCGCCGTATGTGGTCTCCCATAAAGGAAATAGGGTAAGATCATTTAGCCCATTCCTGGTGCCTGATTTGTAAATGATGTAATGATCAGCATCAGGTACTGGATCCCATGTAAGTTCTACATCTCCAAAATCGTTGATTACATTTACTGCAAAATTGGATGGAGCAGGAAGCTCCTCCTCGGTATACCTAATATGAGCGCCTGGGTATCCACAAAATGTATATACACTATTTGATGCTACAGAGATTTCATAACCTTTCCCCACAACAATTTCAGAGTCATCTATACCTAATCCCTCTCCAAGATCGTGTTTGATCCAAGTATGTGTGGTTTCATCCATCCATTTAATGTATTTGCAATTTGGAATATTATTTGTATACCACTCCGTTGTTTTAATCTCGGATGGCTCTAAAGGCAATGAGAATGTGTTCACTCCCTGGTAGAATGTTTTTGTCCATTTTCCCGCGGTATTACTTGTCACACTCTTTTCTCCTATTTGGTTTACAGCTCTTATGATGTAGTACTCCTCTTTTGGGTAAAGTCCTCGTGTTGCATTCGTAATGTTCCAGGTGGTTCGGGTGGGTATTATGCCATTATCATCAAGTTGTAATGTGTTCACCCAAACATCTGAGAAATCAAAGCCGGTTTGTGTTGGACTCTTATAGATGAGATAATGATGGATTCCAGTTGTCTGTGGAGGAATCCAATAAAGCTGAACATCATCTCCCTGCGCCCTTGCAGAAAGCCGAGGTGGCATTGCTGGTCCCAGCAAAACATTCACCAAAACCTCAGGGAAAAGTTCCTCAACTTCGGAACCAGTCCATTTGACATACCTAACCCTTGAACCTGAAACGAAGTTGGTTTGCACAAGACCTGGGAGGTTGGATACCACCTCAAAACTGTAGGTCAGGGTATCGCCAATAAAAACCCTTTCCACCTCCCACTCCATTATAGTATACCCATTTGTATCAACGGTAATGTTATCTGGAACGACATTGAAGGTTCCAGGAATAAGATCTATCCATGGAGGTAGTACATCCCTAACAAAATAGACGTTATCACCAGCAACCAAGTCTTTTCCCGCAATGTTCAATGTTTGGGTTCTAATGTCGTAGTATATGCCCGCAAGGTACTCAGGAGTAGGTGCGGGATAATACTTACCCCCAGTGATTTCAGCGATGTCCGTAAGGAGGTCTTCGTCCACCATATTCCCCAAACCGATGGTGTATATCTTTATGTTATTTTCAGCTGCTCTATCCGCTTCTGCGTAACATAGGGCCTCATCCCCAGTTAAACCATCTGTGATGAGAATAATAATCCAGATATGTGTGGGATCACCATTTGCTATGAGCTCATCATTTGCCAGCTTCAAAGCAGCACCAATGGCTGTCCCACCTACGGAATCGATTTTATCTATGTTGTTCTTTATTTGAACGTAATTAGAATCCAAATGGTCGTTTCCTACCAATATAGCATTATCATCGAAATCAACCACAGCACCTCTATCAGGAATTCTCATATCATCCACATAGGACTTGGCGGCATCTTTGCGTAAATCTTTTGGGTCGTTCTGGGCCATACTGCCGGAACTGTCAATACAGAAGACGACATCCTGGGGAAACGTAATAGATTGGGCAAGTCCCGAACCCCTGATTTCAAGCTCGATTGTTGTAGATTGTGGAAACATACCCGTTCCATTAAGCCAAATTTCATTTCTGCTTGATGATTTATTTACCTCGATATGGGGATAAGTTTCAGTGATAAGGGTAACTGTATCCCAACCATTTAGGTTCTGTGATGATCGTGCCGTGATTACAGTTTTTTCAAAATCACCGATATGCTCAGCAGGGAGTGTTATCTTTACCTTGATCCACATAATTGAGTTCGCGGGAAGAAGGCCAGTGTCTATTACCCCATCCCCATCATTGTCTAACAGTAATGTAACATTGTCTGCAGCATAGAACTCAATGATCCAACCGGGACTTGGGGGTGTGAAAATTAGATCTATATAATCAGCAACATCCTGATGGTTGGTGACGTTTAGATCATAAATCACGGTCCATTCTGCATCTCCCACTCCATTTTGATCTGCCTCGATTGCAACTATAGACATGCTGGGTGTCCTTCCGAATTGCCAACCTGCTGCAATGGAACTTGGATCGTCATATCCCATGAGGCCATGTTGTTTAAAACCCAGCTTCACGCCAAATCCGTCAGGGACCCTTGAGATGGAAGTATCAGGTGCATGCGGGAGGTTCCATCCAACCTCGTCTACAAATAAACCTGAGTCAGTGTAAAGATAAATGTTGTCGCCATCGACATCAGTAGTACCAAATAAACCCGGGAACATACCTTCGTTCACCACATAAAATGGATTCTTTAAGTTGAGTATCGTACTGAATGGACTAGCAGGTATTGTAAATACAGAATCACCCACAACTAAAATCCAGTCAGAAACATCGATATCAGGTTCATTTCCTGGATAACCCACATATCTTAATTCAATGAAAGCCTCAATTATCCCGGGATTATAGAGAACCTCGTTTAGAACGACATATTTGAAGTCAACCTCGCCCTGCCCATCGTTCTGAAAACCAATGGTTGGGGAGCTATCCCTGGCCCACTCGTTCTTGTACTTACTTCCGTCCCAATATCTTGCCGCACTTTCCCCTGGTAATGGATCAGGAACGGTGCCCTTCTGACCGTATGATATCTGGTCAGTTATCAATCCTTCAATAATGGATCTATTTACTATGCTGATTGTCTCACCTTGATTATCGAGATCATCGAGACCTGCAGGAATATTGTAGTAAGTGTGGCCATTAGGTGAAAGAAAAGGAGCACCCCAAGTGCCTGAGGACAACCATGTGCTACCCATATCAAGAGTTATACCGTACTCACTAAGAATTGCAGGTTGGGATCCGCAATTGAAAACCTCTAAATATTCATTACCTCCGCTGTCCATTAATTCGGTAATAATGATTTCAGGCCTGGCAGGCTTGGCCCATACCGCAACATCATCCATATACCATCCAGGCCATATCCCATGCTCGAATTTATTACCCCCTATATCTTCGAAAAGTCTCCAGCCGAATCTCACATATGGTTCATCCTTTACAAAAGGTGTCATATCGATTTCCTCGCGCTCCCAATCATTTGAATTCGTATTAAATTCAATTCCTGTGATGTACATGGTGGAAATTGGATCTGCATCGAATGTATAAACGATCATTCCAACATCTTCACCGTGAGTGGTGGTGGATTGTAGGCTCCACCAGTGAGAGAAAGCCAAGACTATCTCGTCAAATCCTCTAAAATCGAATGCTGACGATGCAGGGGTGAATAGGTAGCAATCAGTATCCTCCGCATATGCATAGCTAAGATCGGTGCCCCAGCAATTCGGCAGTGAGGGCACACTGCTGGGAGAGGGGCCAGAGAGCCATGTCGGTACTCCCAATTCCCAATCCGTTGTGGAGGAAGAGCCGGAATCGATGAAGTGGGTCCATAATCCATTGGCGGCATCTCCCCCACTTTCCATGTCATCCATCCACAGCATCTCTTGAACCAGTATGCTTTTTACGGATTTGTTATTATAAACAAATTGATCGATGTCAAGTAACGTTGTTGCGGAAAATGTGTACTCACATGAGACAGTAGGTATAAAACTCCATTGTAAATCAATGGTCTCGTTGGGTTTGAGATTTGATATGTATTGTAATGTAGGTTCTTGCGTGGAGGGTGGAGTGATCAGCATGGCAGATAGTAAACCCTCAACATTGAAAGAAGTTGTCCAATCCCCATAGTTTTTTACTGTGACGATGATGTTTATCGTATCGCCAACTTTTTTTATACTGGGTAATGCGATTTTGCTGATACCAACATCGGGCCATGGAGTTTTGGTGATCAGTTCTGCTGTGTCCTGGTTCATGGGATTATCAAATGAAATAGCATATATTATGGTCGTATCAGATATATCCCAATCATCTATGGTTGCTGGAATCGTAACTTGTACAATTATATTCTCTGATTCCATGGGAGATAGATATACGTCAGGCAATCCAAGTGTACCCCCCTTATCCTGTAGTGGAAGAAGGGTTGTGGCATTGAGTATACGTACCTGCCAATTATTTGTGTCCGTGTAATGGGTATCAATATAGTCGTCTACAATGTTGTAATTGGTGACTGTAAGGGTGTATGATAGGGTATCTCCTCCAAATCCGGCTTTGGTTTGATCTGGCCCAATCTTTGGTCCGTCGAACCACTCATTATCCACTGATACATCATCGATGTACCATCCTCGGGAAATCATATCTCCGCTATAGCCACAGAATCTAAATCCAATTCTTATCGTTTGGCCTATATATTCTGATAGATCAAATATGGCTTGCTCCCATCCACTATTTGAACCGTTATATCCTGAGCCCCCCATCCCTAGTGGACTGAAAACGTGACCAGGGTAACCACCCTCAGGATGGATGATATCTCCGACCATGAAGCCCATAGGGTTTACTTCTACCCAACCTCCATCATTTTGGAAGAAGGAATAGGTATGCCAGAAGGATAATTGTGCACTCAATATTGCTTCTGTAGTCAAATCGATGGTTGGAGTTATTAATAGATATTCAGAAGGACTATAATACGCCCCTCCCAATTCGGTACCCCAGCAAATTGTAGGTGAATAGGCATTAGGTGGTGGCGTTGGTGTTCCCAGTTCCCATTGGCTTGCACTTGGTTGAGAAGGCCTCACAAGAAGTGCATCTTGAGTGCGCCATTGTCCTAGGGCCGCTGGGCCTCCTGCCTCCATATCGTCGAAAAAGATACTTCTGATGATCGTACCACTTGCGCTTGGCAGGCTTTCCGGGATGAGAATCGGGAAAATAGAGGCCATTCCCCCCAACATCAGGGCCAGTATAGTGAATATTGAAAAAATTCGATGTTTAAAATTTGTTCTCTTTTTTGATGGTCTTAAAGCACTTTTTTTCCGAATTTTCATTGATTGGTTGGACACGTAAATTGACTTTTTAGCCCACATTGTGTCAGTTCCCCCCTCCTAATATGCAATTTTGGGGTCTATATTTTTATAATTACCTACCTATTAATTAATTAATTTATATTGTCTGGCATTATATAAAGCAGTTGTGGTGCGATTTTTTTATTGTTTGTGATATAAATTTTGCTTTCTTCTTTGAAGAAAATATAAGTGCTTCCGACGGGTGTTTGAGCTCCGTTTTTTTCTTTGAGGTAATTTTCTTCGCTGTTGTGGAAACATTCCCCTTGATATTATAAATGTTTTCCACTACCTAGTGGAGGACAGGTATCTCTTAAATTTAATTCCTGTCCACCACGATGGCTTCGGGTCGGCAAAGAAAAAAATGGGTTAAAAAGAAACCTCCCCTACGCCCGCTCGAAAATTACATAATATAGGGTGCTCCCGACGGGTGTTTGAGCTTAAGAACTCAGCATTATGAAATTATAACTCAAACACGAGACGGGAGCACGTATCAAATCAAAATTAAATATAAGTGCTCCCGACGGGATTTGAACCCGTGTCCTTGGCTTTCTCCAGCCGAAAAGACCGCGAGAGGCCAAAATGATTGGCCGGGCTACACTACGGGAGCATAATTGCGATTATATCATATTATCGCATAGCAATTATGCGACTAAGTGGCAGCTTGCCTGCCACGGTAGGACACATTTGCGATTATCACACATTGCTACATAGCAAATGTGCGACTCTATATGAATCAAACAAGTTTCGTATCCAGCATGATATCTAATATGATAGATAAAACTTTTCAAAACAGTGTGAGCTTTAAACAAGCTCTGATATCAATCGATTTTAAGATTTATCGAGTAGTTTCCTGGATCTTTTTTCATCTTTCTCATGAATGTGAAGATTTCGTAAAGCTCTTCCTCTGATTTTCCAGTTATATTGACAGTCACCGTCTTTTTACCATCGTTAATCAAGATCTTACCTGTGAATTCGCTATCAGCCATATTTATCACCTTATTATAGCCATAGGGACTTTTAAATCTTTCTTTTCACCACCCTTTCCTTGAATCACTCTTCCTTATGGACGATCTTAAGCTCGGCCGCACCTATAGGGAGTTCCACATCGAGATAAAGAGTCCCCTCAAAACCATCATCATCTTGGAATACGACCTTGAACTTATCTTTTCCCTCAACCTCCGTAACCTCGGTAATCTCAATGGGCAACGTTTCACCCAATGCAATCTTTTTCATTTTAAAACCCCAAAGGTAATTGCTATCCGCTTTTTTAAAGATTTGTACTTGGCAAGTCCTCACCATCTTTCTGGATAACAATATAGAAAATTACTTAATATCCAACAACTTTTGCCCTTAGCACCAAGGGGGGCAAAAATGGCTAAAAAGAACGATAAAAAATCCAAGTTAGAGGAGAAGCTGACCAGAAAACATGAGCTGGTGTGGGACAAACTCAGCCAGAAGGAGAAGAAAACAGTTTTCGAGTTTTCAAAAGGCTATAAGGATTTTCTTGCCAAGGCTAAAACCGAAAGGGAGGCCGTGGCAGAGATCATAAAATTCGCCGAAAAAAACGGTTTTAAGAGCATTGATGAGATCAAAGGCTCCAAACCAAGAACCAAGATCTACATCACCAACCGCAACAAGAACATCGCGTTAATTGTTTTGGGTTCCGAGCCCATAGAAGACGGCATTAACATCATAGCCTCTCATATCGACGCACCTCGCCTGGACCTTAAACAGAATCCTCTATATGAGGATGATGACACGAAGCTGGCTTTATTTAAAACCCATTACTACGGCGGCATAAAAAAATATCAATGGGTCAATCAGCCTTTGGCTGTGCACGGTCATATTGTAAAGGGGAATGGCAAGGCAGTGGATATAATAATCGGTGAAGATCCAGATGAACCAGCCTTTACAATAACAGACTTGGAACCGCATCTTTATCGAGGGAAACAGGCCAAAAGAAGACTGTCGGAAGGGATAAAAGGAGAGGAACTGAACGTGCTCGTAGGAAGCGTTCCTGTAAAGGATGATAAAGCAAAATCGAAGATCAAATTGTGGGTGCTTGATCATCTTAACAAGAAATACGGAATCGTTGAAGAGGATTTCACAACCGCAGAGTTGGAAATCGTACCAGCAGGAAGACCCAGAGATATCGGCTTCGATGAAAGCATGATCGGAGCTTATGGCCAGGATGACCGAATCTGTGCCTATGCTTCCATGACCGCAATAGCTGCACAAAAGAAGCCGAAGAGGACAGCAATAGCTCTTTTCTTTGACAAGGAGGAGATAGGAAGCGAAGGCAATACCGCTGTTCGTTCCCGATTTTTGGAAACCCTAATCGGTGAACTCATGGAATTGAAAGATCCCGATTATAGATACAGTATGCTTAGAAAGGCCCTGTCCAAATCCAAAGCCCTGTCCTCAGATGTTACCGGGGGTGTGAATCCCAATTACAAGGATGTCCATGAGATCAAAAACGCGCCCAAAGTTGGCTATGGCCTTGTTATTACGAAATTCACTGGTTCTGGAGGGAAATACATGTCAAACGATGCCAACGCAGAATATATCAGCGAGATAAGGCGCCTTTTCAACAAGAAAAAGGTTCCGTGGCAAACCGGAGAGCTGGGAAAGGTAGACGAGGGTGGTGGTGGAACCATCGCGAAATTCCTGGCAGAGCACAACATGGAGGTAGTGGACTGCGGTCCTGCCGTGCTCAGCCTCCATGCCCCATTTGAGATCGCGAGCAAGGCCGATTTGTATGCAACTCACCAGGGATATAATGCATTCTATGGGAGTTGATTTAAAGGAAGTCTGGCAAGGTAAATCGGGTTGGTTGTGGGTGTCATGAACGTAGATGATTTGTATGAAGAGGTTTTACCCTATCTTTCCGATCCGAAGACGATCAAGGAATTCCTGGATGGGCATAAGGAAAATAGTATAGAAGGATTGGTTGTGGCTGTAAATGATTTGATGGCCAAATCAGACACACCCTTAAAAACCGATCTTAGAATATTACTTAATAGGATGGAGAAGTATAGACCAAGATAGAAACATACATAAAGCGATAAAAGAATGTGGAGTAGGTGATTTAATGGAGATAAAATTGGATACAAAAAGAAGTCCTATCTTTAGGGTAATATATCCTTCGGCTGTTAAGGTCAGCACCTTTGAAAAAGGCAGGATTAGATTTTTATTTGAGAGTTTGGCAACTTCCGTCCCCCGGGAAAAGGGAAAACCGCCCATTGAGATGCTTTCAGAATGCGAAATCGTGATTACCAGTGAGTTTTTTGTGAACCAAATGCTCAATGATCTGATTCACGTTGCAGAGAAATATTATGGGTACAAGCCTCCTTTAGAAGATATTGAGCGCTGGGCCAGTGGAAATTTGAAACCAGAGATCGTATCTGAAATTGTATGGAAAAACGTACTTCACAGAATCGACCCAGATGACGAATCATTAAATCTTGATACCAATCAGTTTTAATGATTATAGTAGAGGAGGATCGTGAATCTTAAGAAATTATTGAAGATAGCGGGGGATGTCGATGCTTAAGAATCAACTAACGTACCAACTTAACATCGACTGACACGCTGCGATTCTAATTATATAATGATTATAGTAGCGGGGGAGTGCGAAGCTTAAGAACCATTCGACGTCTAATTATAACTTCGCACTCGGATGAAAGGAGAATATGGGTGATTTAAAATTGCCTTTCATCCCTTCAAAGTTTAAGAAATTATTTTGTCTTCCAACAACATTTCATTAGAAACAGGATGATTATAAGAAATAAATAATTGGTAGCGGGGGATAGATTTGAACTATCGATCTACGGGTTATGAGCCCGTCGGGATATCAGGCCTCAAGGCATGATACGAAGAGGTTATGGTAGATGCCTCGGGATTTCCTGGCTACCCCACCCCGCTACAAGATCACTCCGCCGCGATCCTCAACCCACCGTCCTTATAATATATCCAAACCTTGTCCTTCATGTGCTTCGATAAATTGGCCAGCGATTCGTATATCTCACTCTCGTCAACACCCAAAGATTTAGCTGCCTCAGATGTGGACCATTTGTTAGTCTCGAAATCGTTGAGCTTTATGTACTGATATACTCTCATATCTAGCTCCCTTAGATTCTCTTCTGCCATTCAACCGAGGACCATTATTTGTAACATCGATTATAAACCTTTCCTACATTTAATGACCTTATTTTATTTATTCTGAGGGTGATAACTTGGTGTTTAATAGGTATTTATTTGGGACAATACAAATATCTTAATTTGTAATTTTCATGTAGTTCAGTTTCCCAAAGAACCATCAAAAAAGCTTATATTTATATAAATGGTTACCGATACAGAGAGCAAGAAGAGGTGTTGTACGTGGTAAAGAGACCATTTAAAAAGTTTAAAAGCGAGGCACCACCAGGTGAACCTGAGAAGTATATAGACCTAGGTGAATTGTACATGGAAGGGGAGGATATTGGAGCTTTCCCCGCAAAAATGAACGTGAAAGTCGCGGAATTACATAGATATGAAGATTTGGGTGACCTTACATCGTATGTTTACGGCGGTAACATCCTACTTTTGGATTTTACTCCCATAGCCAAAGATAACCTTGCACTAAGGCGGATAACCAATGAACTGAAGGCTGTCTCACGGGATGTAGGGGGAGATCTTGCAGGTGTAAGTAAGAATCTTCTTATCGTTACGCCTGAGGGAGTGAAAATCGATAGGGCAAAGATCAAGGGACCGTATTAATAACAATCAGCATCGAACATCCCCAATTTTTTTTATTATCATTATGATTAATGTACCCAGGTTAAAAAATGCAAGATTCAGGTTTCATGGTTCCATATGTCGTCACCCACATGGTGGATGGATATGACAGCTTTACCTTTGTTTGAATGAATCATTTCAGAACCATCCATCAATGCTTTGCCTACAGCTAGGGGCTTTAAATTTTTTTCATCCCTTATCCATACAAGATCGCCAGATGAGATGCCAGAATCCGCATCCACGATGCCTGGTGCCATTACATCAGCTCCGTTGTAAACGAATTTAACGGCGCCCATGTCCACAGTTACATAAAGTTTTTCAGGATGGTACTTTAAAAGCCCTTTCACCGTTAAAAAAGGCATGTCGTTTAGGACCATACCCAGGATTTCACCATTTACTAGAATCACATCGAATTTCCCAACATCAGCCCTATCCACGGTTTCGTATACTGATATGCACGGTTTTAAAAAAATCGAGACAAAATGCTCAGATATTGCTTTAATTTCTTTTTTTCTGAGCCTGTGCCTTTTCTTCAGGCGGATGGGCATAATATCAACCAATAGATTCTAGAGCATCAGCGTATTTTTTGTCTCAGTTTTTTTCTTCTGATAATGGTTTTTTTCTTGGCTGCTTTCTTTTTCTTTTGACTTCCAACTACCTCATCCATTTTCTCTTTTGCCTTATTTTGAGTAGATTGGAACTCTGGGAGATCTTCAACCCCCAAATCCTCTTCTATATCGATATCCTCTAATTCGGTATCTTCATCCGTATTCTCTAAATGTAAAAGCTCCTCGTCCCTTTCATCTTCATCGATTCCGATTTCGATTTCCTCGTCCCTATCATCAGATATGTATTCTTCTGGCTCGCTCTCAACCACCTCATCAACGACAACACCCCGGACTATCTCACTGGATGGTTCAACTTCAACCTCTTCGTAGACTTCTGTTTCTTCCTCCTCATAGGGGTTCTCGGATTCTTCCCCCTCTCCGCTGATATAATCCATGAGTATGTTTCTAAGCACCGTCTCTACCGTCTCATCCCTTTCTTTGCCGATATTCTCGAATTCCTCGGCCAATGTCTTTGGCACTCTCACCTTTAGAACAGTGCTTTTGTTCATCTCGGTTATTAGAGTTTGTAAGGCTACTGCCAAATCGGCGACATTGTAGTCATCAGAGGAGACCTTCATCTTAATAGCATATCTGATCTCGTCCTCCGTTAACCACTTCCCCTTTATTCGGATCTTTCCCTCTTCCAGGTCGATATTTTCCATGATTTCTATAGATACCAAACCCTACTCCCCCTTGTTATTTTATAGTCTAATTTTTACCTTTGAACTGCATATTTCTTTCAAGATACAATAGTCTTGGTTCTTAAGTATTTTTTGGTATTTTTCCCCCATTAGTCCATCTCCCCCTCTCGAAATAGCAATTAAGGGAACGCCAATCCCCCGTTCACATGCAAAACCTGCCCTGTTATATAAGAGGCCTTATCTGAGCACAGGAACACCACAGAATCCGCGATCTCGGATGGATGCCCAAGTCTTTTTAATGGTATCTTCCCGAGATAGTATAGTTTTTCTTCCTCACTGGAGAACTTGGTCATGTCAGTTTTTATATAGCCAGGGGAGACAGCATTCACTGTGATGTTGTAAGGTGCCAATTCCAGTGCAAGGGATTTGGTAGCTGAGAGTACCCCTCCCTTTGAGGCAGCGTAATGGACTTCATGGTCTGTCCCGATATCTGCTATGATGGAGGAGATGTTCACGATTCTGCCCCATTTCCTTGAGATCATGTCCTTTGAAAAGGTCTTTGAGCAGTTGAAAACCCCTGTGAGATTGACTCCTATTACCCTGTTCCAGTCATCTGATGAAAGCTCCCAGCTTTTGAGATGCTGGTGAATCCCAGCATTGTTAACGAGTATGTTCACCTCTCCCATCAGCTGGCCTATGGTGGCCTTCATATTTTCCACATCTTGGGGGTTTGAGACATCTGCGTAAACTGCAATGGCTTCCCCGCCTTCATTTTTGATTAAAGAAACAACTTCCTCGGCCTTTTCTTTGTTTTTCACATAATTTACCACGACTTTGGCCTTTTCCCTTGCAAGTTCTAAAGCGGTTGCTCTACCTATACCCCTTGAAGAACCAGTGATTAACGCGATTTTATCTTTTATCTCAGTCATATATGTCCCCCATTACTTTCACGCATTAGAAGAAAAGTATAGTATATCTATTTTTTGGGAATCCTGGTTATTTGCTAAACTCCCCAATATCATAACACTTAAAACTGGAAACATTGTTTACACTAGAGATTGCGGCATTCGGTGGCCCCATGAAGGTAAACATTAATGGTGAAACCAAGGACATGCGCTCCGTCTGGATGGAGGAAACCAAAATCATGTTTATTGACCAGCGACAGCTCCCCCTCAAGCTCGAATTCTTCTTGGCGCAGGCCCTTGAGGATGTGGCATACGCAATCAAGGACATGGTGGTAAGGGGCGCACCTGCAATAGGAGCCGCAGCTGCATACGGCATGGCACAGGCCAGTTTGCTTGAGATGGATTTAAATGAGGCTGCATCACAACTGAAGGCCACAAGACCCACGGCCCAGGATCTTTTTACAGCTGTGGATTATATGTTGGGTGAGATAAGCAAGGGAGCAAAATTAAAAAATTCGGCAGAGGAGTACGTTAATTCGATTCTCAATAAGTGCCAAAAAATCGGCGAGCACGGCGAAAAATTGATTAAAAATGAAAATAAAATTCTTACACACTGCAATGCCGGGGCTCTGGCCACAGTGGATTTTGGAACCGCCTTATCACCCATAAGATTGGCTCACCAAAACGGTAAAAAGATATTTGTCTTCGTTGATGAAACAAGACCGAGATTGCAGGGTGCCAGACTTACTGCCTGGGAACTGCAAAACGAGGGTATACCACATGCTTTGATCGCGGACAATGCAGCAGGCCATTTCATGCAAAAAGGTGAAATAAACCTGGTGATCGTAGGTGCCGATAGAATAACAAATAACGGTGATTTCGCCAACAAGATCGGGACGTATGAGAAAGCGGTTTTGGCACACGAGAACAACATCCCTTTCTATGTTGCAGCCCCCATCACAACTTTCGACTTTTCTTTAGAAAACGGAAAGGATATCCCAATAGAAGAAAGAGGACAAGAAGAAGTGTTGATAATCGGCCAAAGGAACATCGCTCCTGACCAAACAAGGGCCAGAAATCCTGCCTTTGATGTCACACCCAAAAAATATGTAACTGGCTATATCACTGAAAAAGGGATCATAACTGCAGAGGATATATCGAGTTTAAGAAATTGAGTAGATGGTGTTCGGTAACAATATTCTTATCCTAAAAATGCCATTCACCCACCTGATATAAATCTGAAATGATTAAGACATGATAAGGAAGCTGATAATATGTTTTGTTCCAACTGCGGTGCCGATATATCAGACGAGGCGAACTTCTGCGAAAAATGCGGAGCCAAACAGGATAGCAAGGTACCAACTGAGGGAGATACCCCCAAAATGATAGACGAGACCTTGCCAGAGGAGGTAACAGTTGAGCTGGTTGAAAAAGAAACACAGAAAATTCAATGTGAGATGTGCAGCAATGCAGAATTGGAGAACGTGAGTGATGAAGGAAAGCCGCCTCTTTACAGATGCCCTGCATGTGGATTTTACTATGGAAATTTCCTAAGAAAAGGTAACAATATATACTATGATACCACCCATTTGAGAATCGGTCAATATATAGCGAGCCAGTTGATTCATGGGAAGTACCGCGTCTCGGCTCACAAGAACCAGAGGGAAAAGGGCTTGGATGACATGGCTGATAAAATTCGCCAGGATATTAAACTCGATAGGACAAAGATAACTGAATCTCTATCATATCTTATAGATAAGAACGTGCTCTACACGTACTATGAACCAACACCTGACGGTGAGTTCGAATGGTTCGGGATAGCGTTCTCAGACAGCATTCCCGAGGATACTGAGATCACAAAATGAGCTAACTGGATTTTCGTTTTTTATAAAAGAAGAGGCCCGATAATACCGCGATTGCAATCACTATCAATAAAAGAATAATCAGCGGGGATAAGGTTTCATCAGATTTGGATCCACTGCCTATTATAGAAAATTCTACACTATCCTCTGCAGAATATTCCTTTCCATCAAAGGATCTTGCATAAATGATGTGGTTTCCGTTTTCCAATCCAGAAGATGAGAGCTCGTGGTTCCACTGCGTCGAGGCCCCCACAGGTATCCATTCCCCATCGTCGATTTTTATTTCAATGAGGGAAACCTGGTCCTGCACGTCAAAGGCTGTTCCCTGTATCCTGATTTTGTTATTTTTGCCAAGATCAATAACATCGTCATCCACTGGTGTTGTGATGAAAACTCCAGGTGGTGTATCTTGGGCATTTTCGGTATTATGAAAGTAATGGAGAAAATCATCCCAGTAGATATCCTGGGCAAAATCCAATTCATCGAAATCACCATCGTAAAAGGTGTATTCTCCATCTGGGAAATATATGGTCAATCCATGGGCGCCTTTTTGTTCATGAGGCTCATCCACAGCAAAGTAAACGATGGCTTCATTTGCAACTGTTTTTACAGCCTCTGCAGCTGACCGTATTTCCGAGTCAAGGAGAATTTTCTCTGGTAGGTTTTCCATAAGGTGAATAACGTCGTACATACAATACCCAGTGGGATCAATTGGGGCATTGTTTCCTGGTAGGTACTGTGTGCCGTAATCATAACTATTGGTATCATCCCTTGCAAGCCATATCTGCCCATTATGACCGCCTTCGAAGGCGTAACCTGCTTTCGTGGAAAGGACCATGGAAAGGAAATTGATCTGATATGCCAGCTCATCAAATTTTTCCAGGTCGAAAACTGCCTGTGTAATTGCTAAAGTATCTTCAGGATCTGATTCCCAATCAGTGTAAGACTCCACATACTCATTTGCTATGACAGTGCCCAATTCTACAGGGCCCATCTGGGGATTCGATACCAAATATGGAAGGATTTTTTTATACGGCCAGCCATCGTTAGGCTCAGTGTAACCCGATGCGACAGCATAATCCACGCTGTTTCTTATCTGGTACATCACAGCCATCTGTGCCATAAGACAGGCATCAAAGCCAATTAGGTCAAGATCCCTTCCCAGGTAATCCTCTATATTTTCCAAGGCGCATTTCAATTCGGGCATAGTCAAACAATCTTCATCATCATCCTCGTCCCAGCACACACCCCAAAAAGCGCCCCCGTGGTTCCACAGCACCAACGCGTATTTTTCTGCAGGGTAGTTGTCAATTGTCCATTTTACAAATTGTACCAGGGTTTGCGGATCTCCCATATTGACCTCATCTAGATCCTCGATTTCATCAGAGCCGATTGTATTTTCATCCTCATCCTTTGTCACATAGAACCTCTTTGCTCCTGTCCAGTCACCATTGGATTCATCGTATCCGTCTGTGGCGCAACGGTCCATTTGAACAATGATGTTCACATCATCTGTGGAACCCACTGCTTCCATCTCATTTATATCCTCTATTCCAGCTTGTTCCAAATTATTATCGCAGTCCAGATAGACCATGAATGTCCATTGGGCCAAGGCACCTTCGCCTTCCTCCCCGAGGCTCATGGGTATCACTGACAGAATCAAGATGAAAACAGCTGTGAATACAAGAATCCTATTATAGGCCCCCATTGAATCACCTTAATATAAATAAGGGTCTGGATATTTTTAGTTTTTGGTGAAGAATCTGGATGATTTTCCCCTTTCAAACCATCTATAGCCCCTTATATGTCTCCAAAACAGAAGTAAAAGGCTGGGTGCCCAGCTCCAAAACATTTGTTTTCTCACCTGATGTGATTTTCACGTGCAGGGCAGAATCCGTGGCTCTTACCACCTTTGGATTGACTCCATCATTCTTCAACATTTTGAGTATTTGCTTTCTGAACTTCTTTACCCGTTTTCTATAATCTATCTCCATCATATCGATGAGTTCGGTGGGGTAATACCTTCTGAATTTACCATCCTGAATGATCTCTATCAAACCCACTTTCTCCAATTCAGATGCATGCCGAACCACCGTCCTCTGGTTCAACTGTACATCTTCCAGAAGAACCTTTTGTGTGATACCTGAGTTGGAAATAATTCTTCGCAGGATAGGAATTGCACGTTCATGATTCATGGCAGAAAAGGTCACCACATCTCTTTGATCTATCAAGTTCGTTGGATAAAATACTGTATCTTTATTCACAACTTCCTTTGTGATAAAATCCTTTTCAGAGAGTCTTTCGAGATGCCATTTTGTTGCTGCGTTGCTCAATTCCAGGTCCTTGGCTATCTTGGAAAGCCGGGAACATGGATATCTACACAGGTATTGCAGAATCTCCTGCCTTCTTGGATTCATTGTCAGAGTTTCTTTTATAGGTTCGGCAGGGCCTTTCGGGGCCTCTTTATCCTCCTCGATCTCCTTTTTAAAGGCATCAACCATTCTTCTTGGCATCCAGATCCTTTTCCTCACTGTATGTCATGACAAGGTCGTTTATCAGTTGGTCGAGATCCACATCTGCAAAATCCGAGTCATTAAGATTGTCCAAAGACGTTAAAATGTTATCCCATACCCTTTTCGAGAAAGATTTCTCGTAATTCTTCAACTTTCTTTTTAACTCCTCTGGAGCCTTGTTTGTTTTGGTTTCAGGGCTGGTTCTTCCCTGCACCAGCAACCCAAATCCTTTTGCTATGGTATAGGGATGGGACAGTTTGCTGTGCCTTGAGTTTCTGCATTTCACGATCTCTAGAATTCTGGAAATGGCGCCTTCCTTCCGAGTGTATTTGAGATGAACTACGGTATCCGCCAGATACATCGGGATGACGATCTCGTTCCCTGAAAGATCCCCTCTTGTCCCGTGCTCCTCCAAGGTACATACAACAGTGCCGATTTTTTTTGTCTCTTTTAAAAGCAGCATTAGAAGTTCGCGCTGTTCGTACCTTCCTTCTGTAGACCAAATAACAGGTGTAAGGGGATCTACAGCTATTCTAGATTCAGAGCCCTTCCATTCATCCACGAATGTCGGCAGCTCGTGTCTTATGAACTTTGAGAATTTCTTTCCACTTGCATCGATGAACACCAAGGAGCCATCCTCAAGATAGCCATAGATGTCTGGCCATCCCATTTCCACGGCCTCTTTGATGATCTGTTCCTGGTTCTCGTCCAGGCTCACGAAGAGAGCGTCGTTTCCCCTTTCCAAGCCCCTTCTTAGAAACTGGGTGGCAAATGTGGTTTTCCCGGCGCCAGAGGTGCCAATGACCACGGTTGTGGAGTTCTCGTTGATGCCCCCGTCCACCAGAGAATCCAATCCCACAACACCACTTTTTATCTTTCTCATTATTTCTTCTCCAGTTTATTTGATATTGTGGTTTGGATACATATAAGTTTTGTGGGGGAGGCTGGAAAATATAAAAAACTATGGAAAAAATCCCTTACTCTATTGTTACTACGGCAACGGTCTCACCAGTGGCATTATAAGTGATCCTGATTATATCGCCTGTCCCGCCACCCTCAAGTATCAACGTGTCACTGGAGTCCAGAAATCCTTGGACAGAAACGTCTGTGTAGTTTAGATAAGCCCCGCCTGATATCGAAACACTATCTCCATCCTCTGGTGTATCCATAATCACTGTTGCACCTTGGCTTTCATCGTAGAGGGAAATAGTGATTTCGGCATTATTTACCTTTCCCTCGAAACTCAGCTTGTATCTGTTTGCGACGGTTGGGTCTATTGAAGCGGTCAAGCTGCCCCTAGGTGTGGAATTTGATTCCCCGATCTTAACAATGGTTATTTGTATGACTTCCTTACTTAATTTACCTTCTACAATAGTGCTACCATCACTATATTCTTCATCATCCAATCCATCAATATAATCTATTTCATAACCTGGTGGAGATATGAATTTGAAATCATCGGTCAAATTTGATGATACGTATAGTTCTATATCGTAGGAATATTCATCGGTATCTATGTATGACCAGAAGATAGTTGCCGTGAATTCCCCTTGTATGGGATCATCGCTATCGATATTCCCTTCCGCACCAGTTATTTTTTCGTTATAGTGCGTATATTTTCCTGTATAGTCATTTATTTCATGGCTAGAATGTCTTCCAATTAACAGGTCTTTAATCTCCTTTTCATAATTGTTTACCTCACTGGAACTTACCTCACCATCATCATCACCATACACTTCATCAATCACTTCTCTGAACTCCTTTGCTTTATTACCTTTAACCTCTCCTTTTGCATCAACTTCCATAGTATCTGTATCTGTCATTTCAAATACATATCCTTCAGGTTTATCACCATCGGACTCCTTGGAGTCCTTCGAGCCCGGTAAAAATAAAAACAAA
Source organism: Thermoplasmata archaeon (assembly GCA_020348445.1). Classification (GTDB taxonomy): domain Archaea; phylum Thermoplasmatota; class Thermoplasmata. The sequence continues at coordinate 141,744 of CP070751.1, read as the reverse complement.
ACCGCTAAAATCACAATCACCGCAACAACCACAACAATGATCATTACTATTTTTACGGTATTGCTCTTTGGTGGCTGACCGGGCATAGGCTGAGCTTGTTGTTGTTCTGGAATTTGGGCAACTGCTTGGCCACAATTCGGACAAATTTCACCTACCACAGGACTTCCGCAATTTTGACAGAAAACCATATCTCTCACCTTCCCTCAAAATCAGTTTGATTACGAGATACAGATATAAATATCTATCTGTCTATACTCGTTCTCCTCAAGAGAAAAGAATCACCATTTAAGATACAATTATCTCTAAAGTATAAGGGCCACTTCCTTCATAGCATTCCACCCTTATGAAATAATTCCCTTCCGGCTCTGAAGAAGAGATATAATCCCAAACAGTTTCAGAACTTCCACTACCTGTACTTGATCTCACTTCGTCACCATTCGGTCTGTACAATCTCAAATCAAAGTTAGCTTCATCGGGTCCATTTAAATAGACGGTTAAATAATCATAGTGGTTCAAATCGATCTTATAATAATCATCATCGTCGTTATCCTCCTCTAGGCCACCACATATTTCATCTCCACTGGATACGGAATTTGCAGTGTCAGTTCCACCGTTGGGCTCGCTATCAGCAGAACCGGCATCGCTGCCTTTCTTAACTATGGTGACATAAACATTAACAGCATCATCTTCTATGGTTCCTGAGGCAGATGTTGCACCGGAAGCAACATCCTCAACTAATTTGTCAACACGAACTATCTCATATCCAGATGGAGAAATATAAGTAAATTGCTCTCCACCTTGATCAGATGCCGAGATTCCTATGATATAGAAATCTTTAGTGGTATTTATCGAATCCCATTCGATAGTTGCAGCTATAGCATAAGCGATGGGGCGGGAGCTTTTTACATCCCCCTCCGCACCAAAAAATGAAAGACTGTATTCAGAATATTCCCCTGTGTTGAAATCAATCTCATAACCGCTTGAAGCATCATAATATGAACTTACACGTCTTTCCTCGGTATATTCTATATAATTCTCCACTTCTTCAGGAGTAACTGTGTCATCTCCATTACCATAATAATTGTCGATCTCCTCGCGCCCAGCTTCCGCATCATCACCTGTCTCTTCTCCTTTGACGTATAGCTTTATCATATCTGTACCAGTCATATCGACTGTAATGTCCCCTGGTTTAACACTACTGTCTTTTTTAGATAGGGATATATATATATATTCAAAGTCATCATCCACGGTGCCAGTTACAGGAGTCTGGCCGCTTTGAATATCCTCCTTCAAACCATCGATATCGTGTACATCATATCCTGAGGGGGCTGTGAATTTGAATTTCTCGATATTATCGTATTTAAACATATTATTCTCAAAGATGGAATACAATGGCAGCATAATAAAATAGAAATCCTTGTCAGTTTCTAATGATTTCCATTCAATTGTCGCGGTTATGGTGAATGGAATCGTGTTTTCGCTATTTGTATCCCCCTGAGCACCCCTTAATATTATTGAAACTTCGGAATATTTCCCTTCATCTGAATTCATGGTAAATCCCTTGGAGTGTTCATCCTCCATGTCTCCATATTCCTCTTCAAAATCCCTAATCTCATCAGAAGTGACCCTATCATCTTCATCACCAAATTTTTCATCGATAACCTCCCGCACAACTTCTGCGGTGTCGTCGGTAAATTCTCCACTAATATGCACTTCCATTGTTTTTACATCTGTCATCGTGACAGCATAATTTTCTTCCGGCCCTCCATTCGAATCCTTGGAGGCAGGGAACATGAACAACATTGCCGCCAATATCACTATTATAATGACCACCAAAGCGACAATGGCAGCGATTTTACCACCACTTCCCTTAGGCTCTTGGCCGGGCATAGATTGTGCCTCTTGCTGAGTTAGAGCCTCCACCGGAGTTACTGCTTGACCACAATTTTGGCATACATCCCCGCTTACAGGGCTTCCGCAATTTTGACAAAACGCCATTTTTTCACCATCCCTCAATGTATATCTGGATATGCTATAGTTATATAAAAAACTGTCGTCATAGATATGAATATCTTAAGATATCATCTCCTTTATCGGGATAACTCAACCGTAAAATATATGGGCCGCATTTGGTCTTTGGGGAGTCCAAAGCCTGTCATCTTGGCCGGTATCATTTTCAATGGTGCTTGATATTGTATCTTTATCGGTAATTTCATTGCCTGGCTTATACTATTATTAGGTTCTTCGTCCCCAGCACTAATCTTGGATCATTTCTTGCTTATGGTTATCTGAACAGTATCATCATCCATAGTGCTCCTTATCCTAGTCTCACCGGATTTGATATTGTCTTCCAATCCATCAGCATCAGACACCTCATACCCTGACGGACAGGTAAAAGAAAAATCCTCACCATCTCCACCACGTGAGTATAAATAAAGTTCATATTCGTCTTTATTGATATCTAACGAATCCCATTTGACCTTAAAAGAAATAGTAATGGTGATAGGTCTGTCGCTATCAACATCACCTTCAGCACCCGTTATTGACACGGAAATCTCAGTAAATTCTCCGCGCCATCCATCTATTCCAAATTCAAAATATTTTTTCCCACTTAAATATATGACCGAGTATTCCCCTTCCCAGTTTTCAAACACCTCTTCAAGATTCTCGACTTCCTCTGAAGTGACCCTTCCATCCTCATCACCAAATGCATCATCATCGATATCTTCTCGCATCTCTTCTGCATCATTACCTGTTTCTTCCCATTTATAATGCAATTCCATTTCATCGGTATCAGTCATTTCTACTGTTAGCCCCTTCGAGACACCTCCATTACCATCATTCTGAGAGCCCATAAAAACTAAGAGCAAAGCAGCTAAGATTATAACAACCACCACTATTATAGCGATAATTATGCCCATATTTCCAAAACCTCCCTTTGGTGGTGGAGCGGGCGCTGGTGGGCCTGGCGTAGGTGGGCCAGGTGCCACTTGACCAGGCGCAGGCTGGGGTGGTGGCTGAGGTGGAGCTTGAGTCTGAGCCACTGCTTGACCACAATTCTGGCAAAACTGCCCAACAACTGGGCTTCCGCAATTTTGACAAAATGCCATATTTATCACCTTCCCTCAAAGTTATTATCTATAAGTTATTTGAGATATAAATAGCTTGCCCTCTATAATGAGATTTAAAGAACCTAGAACCAGGTAACTTTGTTATTACCTGGCTTTTTAATGTATAAAATATTCAAGTAATATCCACGCTTAATGTATAACTGCCGCTTCCACTTGCGGATTTGACATTTACGTAATAATATTCAGACGAAGTCACAACATAAATGATATTTTCTTGGCTACCAGATTCTGAACTGGAACTCTTTTCTGCACTGAGCGAATCATATAAAAATATATCAAAATCTGTGCCACTTGGTCCCGATAAATCGATTTCTACTGTATCATCGTATTCAAAGTAAATATAATACCAATCATCTTCGTCGGTACCCTCTTCTAAACTGCCTGACATATCAACGCCACTGGAAATTGGATTTGCATTACTTATACTATCATTAGGTTCTGCTTCCTCGTCGCCAATTACGACGCCTGTTTTCTTTATCATTATGTTAATATATTCTGCATCCTCTTCCATGGTACCCGTGATAGTGGTCTGGCCTGATGTTATGTCGTCCTTCAATCCATAGACTTCATATACCTCATATCCTGACGGACATGTAAATGTTAAATCCCCAACAAAAGGTAGAAATCTCAGTATTTCAAGCCTGTAATAGTCCTGGTCTTTATCTGATAAATCCCACTCGATTTCTATAGTCAATGTAAATGTAATTGGTTTTTCACTATCAACTTTCCCTTCAGCACCCTTTAATGATACGTTGAATTCAATATATTCCCCTAATTCATCATCTATCGTATAGCCATATGAAGTTACTCCCTTTAGATCTTCAAATACCTCTACAACTTTCTCGACTTCATCTGATGTGACCTCTCCATCTTCTTCACCGTATTCATCATCATCGATTGTATCCCGTATTTCTTTTGTTTTATTACCAGCCCCTTCTATCTTATACTCCAGTTTCATATGCTCTGTATCGTTCATCTCTATTGTTAGGCTCTCTGTAAAGACTCCGTTATCTGAGTCCTTGGAATCTGAAAAAACGAAGATCATGGCCGCCAGAATCACAACAATCACAATGATTATTGCGATGATCACACCTATTTTTTTGCTGTTCTGCTTTTGTGGCTGTGCAGGTTGAGCTGGTGGTTGATTTGGTGTTTGAGCAACTGCTTGGCCGCAATTCGGGCAAGATTCACCCATTACAACACTTCCGCAATTTTGACAAAACGCCATTTTTCTCACCTTTCCTTTAATCGACTTCATTATGTGATTCAATATAAGACTTTGTTATCTTATATTATCCCATCTTAAATACTTTAATATATTGAACAGATATCTATTGGCTTACTTCGTTCTGGTCATTAGTTGGTAGAATCCAACATGGTCCTCAAATGACGGACCACTGCATATTTTGCCACATCTTTATTATCGGAGTTACTGTGGATATTGTGGGGGTTGCTGGGGATATTGTGGAGGTTGCTGAGGATATTGTGGGGGCTGTTGTGGATACTGTGGTGGTGGCATGTACGGCTGTTGGGGTATAGGTGGTGCATATGGAGCCAATTTCTGTACCTCATCGTTACCAAGTTTTACAATAATAAGGGTAACCAGTATCAATACAAAACCGACTATGGCCAAGATCCATCCCACTCCGGGGCCCCATTCAGCTTTATACCCACCAGTTGAATCCGAGCCTATAAAAGAATCGATTTTAAATGGCCATCCTTCTCCCTCAGCAGCTTTATCTACTTCATCTGGCCAGGCAGCCATATAATAGATTGGAGCAATAAGGGTGAATATCAGGGCCAGGAAACAGAATAGGAGGGCTAAATTACCAAATAACTTGTGGAACTTGTGCATTCTCATGTAAAACATCCCGACAATAAGGCCCACCAATATGATAACAATAAAGATCATCATGACACCTACTAAGAGTAGGAGACTTGTGGTTCCTGCAACATCGTCAACATCACCTTCCATGTCATCCAGATCCTTCTCGTCCTCGGTACCGTCAGTGTCAGCTATTGCCTCTTTAAACGTAAAATCAACTTGGGTCTCATCACCATTCTTTATATTTGCAGAAAACCATGGCATTGCTCCAGCAATAAGAAGTATTATCACCACTATGATGCCTAAAACCAAGGCCGCCACAGCTTTTACCGGCATTGGCCCAGCTGGTGCTGTTGGTGGTGGTGGTCCATACGGTGCAGGTGCAGGAGCCGGCATGGGCGCCTGAGCAGGCGGTTGGCCAGGGGCTTGTGCAGGCGGTTGTGGACCCTGGGGGACACTCATACCGCAGAGCGGACAAAAATTACCTTGTACTTCAACATTACAGTTAGGACAAATTGCCATATCTTTTACCTCCTTGCAAGCGACTTATTGAGGGGAGATGTTACTAAAGGTATAAATAGATTTTTATTTCGGCATCTAAAAAATATTTTGAGGATTTGCCCTTAAATTCCCTTATTGTGGCGAGAATTTCCTATTTATTATGGATTTCATATTTTGTTAATTGGGCATCCAAAATAGTCTTTTGCTCACATGTTTCCGTACGTATTATATTGTTAAAATTATGGGGGTGGTGGTGGATTTGGAGGCGGCGGTGGCAGGTTAGGTTGTGGTGGTTGCGGAGTATATTGGGGCCAATATCTGGGCAGTGGAGCAGGGGCTAGGATCATGGCTTCATCACCAGCGAGTTTTACGAGGAAAAAGGTGATCACTAATAGAAAAACGCAAATAAATGATAGATACCACCCAAAACTGGGACCCCAACTGATGTCACCCTTATAGGTGGCTCCCCAATCTTCTTCATGCTCAAAACTATCCGAGCCCATAAAGGTGCCATCATAAATTTTCTCATCCGAACCAAAAAATAAAGTGCCCATTTGATCCTCGGTTGCTTCTGGCCATGTGAACATATAGTAAATAGGAGCTATCAGAACAAAAATTACTGCCAATAGTGCAAATAATAAAGCTAGATTCTTAAATAACTTGGTAAACATAGCCATCATTCTGCTTCTTGTTTGAATTATACCCAATATCAATCCAATTAAAATGATCACAAGAATACTCATCACTGCTCCCAATAACAAAAGAAGGCCGGTAATGTCAGCAACGTCCTCCATGTCACTTGATAAATCAACATCCCCATCAATAGTATCAGTTTCTCCATCTGATATTGTTTCTACTTCGGCAATCATCTCTTCCAAAGTGAAATCTACTTTAACTTTACTTTGAGTTACATCTTCCTCCTCCATAAACTCGTGAATCCGTTCATATTCATAGGACATGGACCACCATCCTATTGCCCCGGTAATAAATAACATAATCACCGAGATAATTGCCAACACCAAGGCAGCTTTTCCTTTTGGAGGCAAAGGTCTTGGGACTGGCTGTTGATAAGGTTGTTGATATAATTGTTGCGGGTATGGTTGAGTAGTTGCTTGAACAAGACTCCCCCCACATCTTGGGCAAATAGTACCCATAACCTCAATATTACATCTGGGACAGATTCCCATATATATTACCCCTCTCTGCAACTTTGGATGTTAAATGAGAATAATGATATAAATACCTGTTTATTTTGGATCCCCAAAGAAAAATATTTCTGAAAATTTAACCCTCAATCCACTATCGTACCGTCGAAATCCTTACCCAATACAGCATTTTCTAATGCCCCTAAGTCCCTTCCATGACATACATAGAGGGGAATTTTGGCGTTTTTGATGATCTCAGAGCCTTTTGGATCAAATATCACAGTAGGTCCTGCCATGCCTTTAATTTCGGAAGTCAGGGCAACCAGCTCTTCATGGGACACCCTTTTGAACCTCTTCGCGTCCTTGTTTTTCTTGGGATCTGAGTCATAAACTCCATCCACAGAAGTTGCATTCACTAGCCTTGCTGCACCAATCTTATCAGCCAGCATCGCGGAAACGGCATCAGTTGTGTGGCCGGGTTCCGTGCCCCCCATAACCACGATCTGATGGTTTTTGCCTAGTTCAGTGGCCTCGTCAATATTCAAAGCAGGTTTCGGATTGGCAAGATCGCCCAGAGCTGTACTCAATAGCCTGGCATTCAATCTCGTCACCTCGATACCAAACTCATCTAAATTTTTCTCAGAAGCACCCAATACCCTGCCTGACGTGATGTAATACCGTGCAATTCTTCCCCCACCAGTGACAATATATAATTTATGAATTGAGGAGATCCGCGAAAGAAGGCCAGCAAGCGTTTTCAAATAATCAGCATCGTTTTCGTTGGGAACTAGCACAGAACCTCCTATCGATATGACAACCGAATCCATGAGATCGCCTCAATACCCTATTTTTATATGATGCCCACCACCAACCTCCCTCCACCCGCCCATAATAATTATGGAAGGGATTCTGAATTTGGCTCTACTTTTTCCAATAGCAAATCTTTATTAACCCATTCATGATTGCCGTTAAATCCACAATATACATAAGGGCTAAGGGTGTTATAGGTTTTGTATTATAATATCCTTGCGAAAGCCTAAATTGAAATTTGGAGAAAAGAACATGGTGGAAAAAGAAGCATTGGCAAGGTACGAATTCAGGCGAAAGCTCGAGGAGCTTAGTTCGCATTCCGGAAGAGCTACAGAGCTCATATCCCTTTACATCCCGCCCACCAGACAGATTCATGAGGTTGTTTCATACCTGCGCAACGAGTATTCCCAATCCTCAAATATAAAGTCCAAAAGCACGAGAAAGAACGTGATGGCTGCAATCGAATCTATAATGAACAGGCTGAAGGCCTTCAAACGCCCACCTGAGAACGGCATGGTGTTCTTCGTGGGACACACGGCCATAGCAGGGGATCAAACTGATATGGTAAGTCATATCATAGAGCCTCCAGATAAGATAAACACATTCCTCTACAGGTGCGATTCATCGTTTTATCTCGAACCCTTGGAGGATATGCTCGCAGAAAGGGACGTTTACGGCCTTCTGGTGATAGACAGAAGCGAAGCCACAATCGGTTTTTTAAGGGGCAAGAGGATAATCACTGTAAAGAACGTTCAATCCCTTGTTCCAAGCAAGCATGGAAGGGGAGGACAATCCCAAAGGAGGTTTGAAAGATTGATAGAGATTGCGGCCCATGAATTTTTCAAGAAGGTTGGCGATCTGGCAAACGACTCCTTTTTAGAGGAAAAGGATTTGAAGGGAATATTGGTAGGCGGCCCCGGCTCCACCAAGGTGTTTTTCATGGAGCGGGATTACCTACATCATGAACTTAAGAAGAAGGTGGTTGACTCGTTCGACACTGGTTATACCGACGAGTATGGTCTAAAGGAGCTCACAGAAAAGGCCAGGGAAAGATTGTCAGGAATCGAACTCATGAAAGAAAAGAACCTGCTCAAAAGATTTATCGACGAAATAAGAAAACCTGACGGAGGTTTGGCTGTTTACGGTGAGGAGGAGGTTTTAAATGCCCTTAAACTGGGTGCAATAGATACCTTGCTGGTCTCTGAAGCCATGAGAAAAAGAAGAATAAAAGTATCATGTCAAAGATGTGGTTATCTGGAGGAAAAAACCACATCAGAGGAGCATGTAACATCAGAAGACTGCCCAAATTGTCAATCCTCCCTGAATGTGATGGAGAATTCAGATATTATTGAAGAACTGATCAAGGTCGCAGAGACCTACGGCACCAACGTTGAGTTGATCTCCTCAGATTCCGAGGAAGGAGAGATGTTCCTTAGGGCATTCGGCGGTCTTGGAGGGGTAACCAGATATAGAGTGGAGATGACTTAAGGTAAATTTTAAATAAGAAAGTCGTAAATAATTTGAATGTGAGGACATGAGAACCCTAAACCCGTTGGGGATATGCAAAGAAGAGGTTATGACCTCCCTTGCTAAGGTACTTGCGGGTTTAGGTTATGATGATGTAAAAATCACCTTGGATACTCCCCCTGAGAACCTCGGGGATATCGCCTTTTCATGCTTTTCTTTGGCCCCCCTTGCAAAGAAGACCCCCCAGAAGATTGCAGAGGAAATTGCCGATAAAATATCTTTCGGGGAAATAATTGAGAAATGCGAAAGCTCGGGTCCATACGTTAACTTCCATTTCAATTCGAAAAAATTGGCTGAGATGACGTTAAAAGGTGTTTTGGAGTTGGGGGATGATTATGGGTGTTTGCCGCAAGTTGATAGAAAAATAATTTTAGAGCACACAAGCGCCAATCCTACTGACAAACTCCACATTGGAAGGGCGAGGAACCCAATTATTGGTGACTCCCTTGCTAGAATATTAAGAAAAGCTGGATTTACGGTGGAAACCCAGTACTATGTGGACGACATGGGAAAGCAAGCAGTTACCCTGGCTTATGGAATAGAGATATGGGATAAAAGGCCTGCTGATGACGATTCCCTGGGACCGTATCAGTATGCAAGCAAGGCAGTTTCCGAGAATAAGGAGATGGAGACTACAAGAGACGATTGGCTAAAGAAGCTGGAGAAAGGTGAGCCTGAGATTACTGACAAGGTAAGATCGGCATGTGCGAGGGTCATGGATGAGGATATCTTTCTTTCACTTTCCAGGATAAATGTGGCTGTGGACAAGTATGTCTATGAATCGCAATTCGTGCTTGACGGTAGTGTTGACAAGGTAATTGCAGGCCTAAAAGAAAGTCAGCATTGCGATGAGGAGGAGGGCGCGTATTTTATTGATTTAATGCCGTTTCGAGAAAGAAAAGAAGAAGGAAAGTTCTTTTTCCAAAGAAGCGATGGCACTTCATTGTATGCAACAAGGGACATAGCCTATCATCTTTGGAAGTATGAGCACTGCGATGATGCCATCAATATCCTAGGCGAGGATCATAAACTGGAGTCCGAGTATGTGGCAGTGGGGCTGAAGATCATGGGTTTAGAGAAGGCGCCTGAGGTAATATTCTATTCCTTTGTCTCGCTTCCCGAAGGGAGGATGTCCACAAGAAAAGGCAAGGTTGTCTTTGTCGAGGATCTTATTGATGAGGCAATAGAAAGAGCAAAAGCCGAGGTAAAAAAGCGCAGAGAGGAACTTTCTGAGGAGAAAGTCAGGGAAATTGCCGAGAAAGTCGCAATCGGCGCCATAAGGTTCAATATAGCGAGGGTCCAGGCTGAAAAGAAGATAGTATTTAAATGGGAGGACGCTTTGAACTTCGAGGGAGCAAGCGCTCCTTTTATACAGTACTCCCATGCAAGGGCGAGCAGCATTTTAAGGAAGGCCAAAGAGGCAGGGATTGAGGGTTATGAAAATTATGATCCCACCCTTTCTGAGCACCCTTCAGAGATTTCCCTTGTAAAAGAGATGGCATCATTTCCCGAGACAGTTAAAGAATGTGCAGAAAGAAGAAGCCCGCACACCATGGCGGCACACGCATACGCTTGCGCAACCATTTTCAACCAGTTCTACAGGGACTGCCCTGTTCTTGCATGTGAGGATGACGCCCTCAGGAAGATGAGACTGGCATTGGTGGACGCGGGGAGGATTGTGCTCAAGAATTCGCTTTTCTGCTTGGGGATTGAAGCACCAGATGAGATGTAAATAAAAAACGCCAATCATTAAAAAATTCAAACATAAACAAAGGTCCTGTACTCATTTTCTTGGTCTATCTCCAGTAATTTTCTTTCGACTTTAAAATCCTCTCCAGACATAAATTCCAGGATTTTGTGATCACCATCATTTTCCTCGATTTGCCATTGATTGTAGATATTTGACTGGGGAGCCCAAAGATGTATGGGAGCAATGAGGTTGCTTACGGCTCTTCTTTCCTCCAATGTTACGAAGACCTTAATTCGAGTGATCACTATTTCATATCTTTCTCCATTTACAGTGGGTTTGACATAGGTCCCTTCCTTTCCCCTTTCGAATGTGACATTGATCTTTGACTCACCAGAAAGTGAGTTGAAGTTATCGATGGTCCCAGATATCCTATCTGCTATATTATTGAGCTCTAGATCCTTTGCCTGCTCTCTTTGGAAAGCATAAATTCCAAGAACTGAAACCAGTATGATAATCGCTGCAATCATCATTGCCAATTTCGAGGTTAAGAAATCGAACAATCTCACTCCACCCTGGAAACTTCGACGTACATATCCTCGGTGCCATCAGAATCGAAATCGATACCCTCTTTACATTCAAGATGGATGGTATGCTTGCCTGATGCAACCCTCAGAGGTCCGAATACGCTGTTGCTTATGTTCCCGAAGGGGATGTTAGGGTCTTTGATTAGGACATAATCACTGCTTTTATAACTGAGCTTGTATTGAATGCTGGACCATATACCTTGAATGGAGTCGCCGATTTTTACCCAATCGATCTTCGTCATCATACCATTTGCGAAATCCACATTTACATCGACGGCGTTGCCCATTCCGTTGAGATATACCTGTTTTATATTGATTGATAAGAACTCGATCTCAGAAATCAAATTGCTTTCGGTTTGTGAGCGGTCATAACTTTCCAGCCCCTTCCATATTAAGGGAAGCGTGATGGCCAAAATAACAAGTACTATGATCAGTTTTAGTGGTATCCCCTCCACTCCATTTTGGTCTTTATCAATTCTGCATAGTGAGGTATAATCTTTCAAATGTCCTCCCCCAGCGGGATTTTTCCGCTTGCTAAAGTAAACGTAGAATCAACTCCTTTCTATTTAAAGTTTTAACAAAACCCGCAATTTCGCATTGTACGATAGAACGGACAATTTGGGGGATTTGCCCTTTACTTTCGATTATCTAGAAGTTATCCCATAATCAAAGGTTTCTTATACCCCCCATTTCATTTGCTTTAGGGGATTGGATATGAAAAGGACAATCACAAACCCTATACTTTGTTTGCTACTGATATCAGCCTTGTTTGCTGGGATAGTAAATATACCCTCACCTTCCGAGGCCGAGACAAATGAGCCTTGGGATGGCGGAACTGGAATGGATCCCATAGCTGGGGATAATATATGGAACACCAACGGTTCTTGGGATATAGTTGATGGCGACACTATCGTTCATCAGGACAAGACTATTATCGTTAACGGAGACTTGACTGTTGATGGCACAGGCTCTTTAACATTGATAAATGTGACATTAAAAATCAATGTATCTTCCGATGGTGAGTTCGCAATCGTGGTTCAAAATGGCGGAACTTTCATTATACGGGATACTGACCTTGATCCGTTAACCAAAGATGACGCCTCGAACATTACGAGTTGGGATCCTAATTTAAGGTATAGCTTCGGTGTTTACGGTGCAAGCTCAACATTCGAGATGAGAAACAGCGAGTTGCATTACTGCGGATATTCCGCAGGCACTTATTGGCGGGATTTGGGTCTTATGATCGCTTCTGAGTATTCATTGATCGAGGGAAATCATATTGCAGATTGCTATCGAGGTATAATTGTTAGGGATACCAATAATGTAACAGTTCAAAACAATGTAATAGAAAAAATCGACAATATCGGGGTGTATACGAATAATGTCACATACTGCTATTTTATGGACAACACGGTATCAAACATTCAGAACTTCAGCATGTATTTCTATGCCAGTACCTATCTCAATATCTCCTACAATGACGTTATCGATAGTCCAAATGCCTATGGAATCACCCTCGATGGCGGGATAATGCATGATGTATTCAACAACACAATAGACAATCATAATTTGGGTGTCTTCATAAATGGGGATATATCAGATGTCAATGTTCTATTGTGCGATATCCATGAGAATGAAATATTGAACAACGAAAACGGTATCTGGCTTCAAGGAAGAAATGGTCCCTCAGCTGTCCGGTACATCTTTATTTACGATAATGAAATCTATTCCAACAATGTGGATGGAATTAGGTTGTTCGGCGTGGATACCATTTTTGGAGCTACGGCGGTCCACAACATATATGTCTATGATAATGTAGTCTATGACAATGGAGGAGGGTCGTCAGATGGGCATGGAATCCATTTCGCAGTGGGTTCGTGGTGGGCCCTTGGTCTTATCTATTGTTATGATAACGAGGTTAGAGACAATCACAACAGTGCCAATACAGGCTCTGGGTACTATCTGGAAGTGGTGAGCCAGATACTGATTGACGGTGGCTTAATAGCAAGAAATGACAGAAATATCTGGGTTGAAGCAACCGATAATGTATATATCACAAATTGCACCCTTGAAAAAAGCTCCAATCCAGGGGATGTTGATGTCAGAGTCGAAGATAATTACGGTAATCCACCCTCAGTCTTTTTCCTCAACACCACCTTCGATAATTCTACAACTTCAGCAGTGGTTGAAGACGCTGATTCGTTTTTAGATGTGAAAAATTACCTCCACGTAAGAATCATGCAAATGGGAGGTGGTGTGGACAATGCAGATGTGTGGATAGACGATTGGTACGGAAATCCTGATCCTCCAGTTCCTCAACCTCTTAGTACTGGCGTGGGAAACAACGGTTGGATTAGATGGCTGGAGGTTAAGGAATTCAACAGGACCGCAGGTGGAACAACTTACTATACTCCTCATCATATAGATGCAGAAAACGGCACAGCATTCGGCTCTGGAGATGCCACAATGAATATGAGCAGGGAGGTCATAATTTACCTGTCGGGACCGCCCACTGCCGATGAAATCGACTCCACTGCCTTGGATATCTACCGTGGCCAGGTGGTGAACATAACAGCCAACGGCTCAGATCCTGAGGACAGTGAAGAGGATTTGATCCCATACTTCCAGTACAAAGAGCCTGGTACCTCAGTATGGAATACAACTTATCTCGGAACTCAGACATATATAGGCACAGCTCCATCTGGATTCTGGCAGGTGAATTTCACACCCGATGCCAGCGCACCAGAAGGACCTTATGAATTCAGGGTGAGATTTGAGGATACAAACGGCGGTTTCAGCAATTGGCTTTCTGCAGTCCTTGTCAGTGTCCAGAACAATCTACCCATAGCTGATGCCGGGCCTGATGATACAGCCTCAGCAGGAACACCCTACAACTTCAATGGATCAGGTTCTTGGGATTTTGAGGGCATAACAATCTATGAATGGGACATAGACGATAGTGATGGTGTGAACTTCAGCCCCCCTGATTTGACTGGAATATCACCTTCATATACATATACAATACCTGGTGTCTATAATGTGACTTTGAGAATCACTGATACTGACACTATAACAGATACGGATGTAGTCCAAATCACTGTAAAGGACAACGAGCCACCCCATGTAGATGCAGGTTTAGACGGCTCCATAATGAAGAACACACTTTACATGTTCGACGGTTCAGGCTCATGGGACAATGTGGGTATAGTATGGTACAACTGGAGTTTTGGCGACGGATTCTATGACAACGGTACAAATATCACCCCTACCCATATATACACATTTTCTGGTCTTTATACTGCCACACTTAAATGCACAGATGCCAATGGAAACTGGGCCACCGATATAGTAAATATAACGGTGACAGATTCCCTTCCCCCAATTGCTAATGCTGGGCTTGACGATTCTACAGACGAGGATTTGCCCATAGTATTCAACGGCTCCCTCTCTTGGGACGATTTTGGGATTACCGATTATTTGTGGGATATTGATGATTCAGATGGCTTGGACTGGGGCTCTCCAGATAAAATGGGCATGGAAGTAAATTGGACTTATGATACACCTGGGGATTATGTGGTCACACTGAGGGTGATTGACGCAGATGGAGGATGGGGTATGGACATTCTCAATGTGACTGTATTTGACGTCACCTCCCCTATGGCAGATGCAGGACCAAATGATTCAGTAGATGAAGATACATCTTATACTTTCGATGGTACTCTTTCTTACGACAACTCGGGTTCTATTGCATTCTACAACTGGGACTTTGGAGATGGAAATTATTCCAATGGAACCGATCCTTCACCTTCCCATGAATATGCTCAGCCTGATGTGTATATAGTTACATTGAATGTAACGGATTTATCAGGAAATTCGGGTATAGATACCGTGTGGATAACTGTTATTGATATCACATTTCCATCTGCAGATGCAGGCCCTGATAATGTTACAGATGAGGGTTCACCTGTTGTCTTTGACGGCTCTGCTTCCTCAGATAATGTTGGAATCTTCAACTATGCGTGGGATATGAATGCAAGTGATGGATTGGATTGGGCGACACCTGATCGGACAGGACCGAATCCGATTTACACATACATGACACCCAACACATACATTGTAACCTTGAACGTAACAGATGCTGAAGGGAACTCGGACACAGACACATTGTCCATAACTGTCCTTGACGTGACTCCTCCAACTGCACATGCAGGGGACGATGCAACTGTAGATGAGGATACATCTCACACCTTCGATGGCTCTGGCTCGGATGACAATGTGGGCATCGCCACCTATGCATGGGACATAGATGCAAGCGACGGAGTGGATTGGGTAACTCCCGACTATCTGGGTGTGAGTCCATCTCATGTATATTCGGAACCAGGTGTTTACATCGCGACATTGAAAGTCACCGATGTATCAGACTATTGGACAACTGATACCGTGACAATCAGAGTTTTGGACGTAACAGATCCTTTGGCAAATGCCGGGCCCGATGATTCTGTTAACAACGATACAGCCTATCTTTTTGACGGCTCTCTTTCTTCAGACAACTCGGGCGTAATCGAATTCTACAATTGGACATTTGGAGATGGTAACTTCGCATACGATGCAGGACCCAATCCGTCTCATACCTATACCACACCTAGTGTGTATATTGTGGTTTTGACTGTTACTGATGAGGCAGGAAACAGCGGTACCGATTCATTGACCATAACTGTGATAGATGCGCGCAATCCATTTGCAGATGCAGGTGATGATGTAACAATTGATGAGGATTTGCCTCATCAGTTCGATGCTTCAAAATCCTCTGATGATGTCGGTATAGTAAATTATGCCTGGGATATAGATAAAAACGATGGAGTAGACTGGGTCAGTCCCGATTACTCAGGTCCAAGTTTATGGAATCCCATGCATACATACAACGAGCCGGGAATATATGTGATAACATTGAATGTCACAGACGAGGAAGGAAACTGGAACACAGATACTGTCCAAATTACAGTTCTGGATGTCACATCACCTACTGCTGATGCAGGCTCCGATGACACTGTAGACGAGGATACACCGTACATTTTTGACGGCTTATCCTCATTTGATAACGTGGATGTCGTGGAATACAAATGGGATATTAATGCAAGCGACGGTCTTGATTGGGTGACACCAGATTACACTGGCTCCAATCCAAGTCATGAATATTCTGAACCAGGTACATACACAGTTACACTCAATGTCACTGATGAACAAGGAAACTGGAACACGGCGGAAATTCATATTACAGTGTTGGATGTCACAGAACCCACTGCAGATGCCGGCTCTGATACCACCATAGATGAGGAATCACCGTACACCTTCGATGCCTCTGGTTCAAGTGATAACGTGGATATCGCAAGTTATGCCTGGGACTTTGACGAGAGTGACGGCATCGATTGGAGCAATCCTGATGAAAGCGGCCCAAGCAAATGGGATCCTGATCATATATACACCGAGCCAGGGACTTACAGCGTAACCTTGAATGTCACCGACACCTCTGGAAATTGGAACCTGGACACCGTGACAATAACGGTCTTGGATATAACCCTTCCAAATGCCGATGCAGGACCAGATGGCATAGTGAATGAGGAGTCACCCTATACCTTCGACGCTTCGGCTTCCAGCGACAATGTGGATATATTTAGCTATGCATGGGATATGGATATAAACGACGGTTTGAATTGGGACGATCCCGATCACAGCGGGAGCTCGCCATTGCATACCTATTCCGAACCTGGGGTATATCTTGTCACCTTGAACGTCACTGATACATCAGGCAACTGGAACCATAACACCCTTACCATCGAGGTTTTGGATATAACGCCTCCCTTTGCAGACGCTGGGGAAGATGACACTATAGACGAGGACACGCCATACACATTCGACGCCTCGGCCTCATACGATAACGTTGGTATCGTAACTTACCTATGGGACATTGATAACAGCGACGGCATTGATTGGAACAATCCAGATTATACAGGGATTTCCCCGACACATGTTTTTACAGAGCCTGGAAATTACATAGTAACCCTGATAGTCTACGACGCTCAAGGAAACTCCAACATCGATCCCGTGGCCATAGAAGTGAAGTTGGTGGATGAGGAGAGACCCGCTTTGAATGTTGAATTTGAGGATACTATGCATGAGGAAGTGGAGTACGAGTTCAATGCATCAAAATCAGATGATAATGTTGGAATTGTATCGTACCACTTTACCTTTGGCGATGGCAACCAGTTATTTGGCTCTGATGATGTTGTTACTCATACATATGATGATCCAGGAGTATATACCATGACCGTAAACATAACAGATTCTGCAGGAAATTGGAACACAAGTTCATGGTTCGTCACAGTTTTGGACACAACACCTCCCTTGCCTACTTCTGGACTTACCTATACAAAAATCCAGACAGGGGGAGCCTTGAACATCACCTGGAATCCAAATATTGAGGAGGACTTTAGCCATTACGAATTGTACTTCAGCGATGATGGGCAGGTTTATGACAAGATAGAAACATTTTCACATGACGTAACCTACTATTATCACTCGGGATTGATTAATGGGCAGAACTACAGCTACTTTATCGTGGCAGTTGACGATGCTGGTTTAAGCTCATCAGTGTCCAATATTATCTCTGCGAAACCAGAAATAGATTCTGATGGTGATGGTTTATTCGATTCCGAGGATCCTGACGATGATCAGGACAACGTACCGGATGATATCGATGAATTCCCTAATAATCCCACAGAATGGGTAGATACCGATTCAGATGGTCTTGGAGACAACATAGATGATGACGATGACGATGATGGTGTAATCGATTCCGAAGATGACTTTCCCTACGATCCTGAGGAAACTTTGGATACTGACGGGGACGGTATCGGGGACAAGACCGACGAGGATGACGACAACGACGGTAAGTCCGATGCCAATGATGATTATCCGTTGGACAGCTCAAAATGGAAAGAAACCTCTGATGAATCCTATGTTTTATGGCTCTTTTTGGCCTTGATTGGAATAATTGTGGCAGTGATTTTGGGTGCCCTATTTGCCAAGGAGAGAAGCAGGAACCAGAAATTGTTGACAAGGATCAATGATTTGGATCAGGCCCGGGGTCAACTTCAGCTTGCCCTTGAGGCACAATCTGCGATGCAGGCAACAGTACCTCAAGAAGAACCCCAGGTCATAGCAAAAGAAGAAGCCCCCCCCGCTGCTGCAAAACCTGTTCAACCTCGAGCCAAACCACCCAAGAAAAAGAAGGCTCCAGCCAAGAAAGCTCCTTCTAAACCACCATCTCCTCCTCCATTGCAAGAGGCTGAACCAGAGGCTCCTTCTGAAACATTTGAAATAATTGAAGATGAGACACCGCCACCTGCACCACCGCCTATTCCACCTGAAGAGTTACCACCGCCCGAACCTAAAAAAGAAGTTAAGAAACGGGCGCCACCGCCCCCTCCTGATGAAGCTTAGATTAGAAAGATGAAAATGGTATGGTGATCATATCTGGCCTTTCGCACATTTTTTTTGGGGCTATTCAATAACAATACCCATATTCCTTCTTATCTTTTGGCTTGCCACAAAGAATATCAAGGTATCAAATTCTATGGAATTTCTTAAAAAAAGAGCGATTGTGGGGATTGTCGGGGGGATTTGGGCTGAGATACCTGACTTTGATTATTTCCTGGAAGATGGAATATTCCATAATGCCTCATGGAGTAACATATTCTTCTTACACTACAGCCTGGATAAGGTATTACCTGAGACTGATTTGTTCTTTGCAGCAGAGATTTTTCTCCTTTTCGCAGTGGTGAATTTATTTGCATTGGCCTTAACAGTGGAGTCTTTTAAGCGTTTGAATGAGGCCTTGTTCGGGAAGAAGGAGGAGGAAGATGAAGAGGAAGAGGAGGAGGCTAAGGAAGGTGTTGAAGGAGAAGGCAAAAGTGATGAAGAACCTAAAGAGGAAGGTGAAGGGGACATAGAGCCGAAAGGTAAAAGTAAAGAAGACGAGGGGTCTATAAAGGAATTCAAGGAAGGTGAGAAGGAGGAAGAAGTAATTGAGAAGGGAGGAAGTGAGAAATTGACTAAGGAGGAAGTCAAAGAAGAAGAAGAGGAAGAGGGGAAAGACTAAGGTCATTTGTTTTGCTTGTTTTGGGCTTATTTGTAGGTTTGTGGATAATTTTAAATATTCATATTATATCTTATCTAGAGGATATAAACAACCACGGAGGGGGCTAATATGTGTGGGCACAAGGCGAGGCGAACATTTCGAGTATGTATATGTGTACTGCTGATATTGTCTGTAGTTCAGGTAATACCTTTTGACGAGCCGTTTATTGGGAATGTATCTGCAGATGAGAGCTGGGTGCAGACGACTGCGGGAGATTTCAATAGCGGAACCTTAACAAATGTAACAGTTACACCTACTGGTGAGGTGAAACTTGCTTTGCAGAGCAATTATGTGGAAGATGATTTTATTGATGAATCTAAAATTAGCTACAAAGATAATATTACCGTGGATACTGCTTTAGGTGAAGCTCGGCTAATTAAATTCAACAGAACTTTTGGCGGGAATGATCATGATAATGGTATTTTAGTTCAGCAGACATCTGAGGATGGGTATATACTTGTGGGAGAAACAGTAAGTTATGGGGATGGAGTATGGGGCGATGTATGGTTAATAAAAACTGATTCAAATGGAATAGAGCAGTGGAACAGAACTTTTGGTGGTGGTTTTTGGGATTATGGAAGATCAGTTCATCAGACCTCTGATCTTGGGTATATTATTGCTGCAAATACAAATTCATTTGGTAATGGTGGTTCTGATGCCTGGCTGATCAAAACTGATGAAAATGGACATGAAGAATGGAATATGACCTTTGGCGGGAATGGACTTGATTGGTGCACTTCATTCCATCAGACCTCAGACGGCGGATATATAATTGCTGGCATGACAGAGTCCTATGGAGGTACTGAGGGGGATGCTTGGTTAATAAAAACCACCTCATCAGGAAACGAGCTTTGGAATAGAACTTACGGTGATCATAAAGATATGCGTGATGCATTTCATTCTGTACAACAGACTTCAGACGGAGGATATATTGCAACAGGATACACATGGTCTTTTGGACCTGGATGGGAGGATTTATGGCTTCTTAAAACCGATTCCTCAGGCAATGAGTATTGGAATTGGACCTTTGGTGCATTTTCATCCGATTCTGATGCGGGTACTTCTGTTCGTGAAACTTCGGATCGTGGTTTTATAATCACTGGCCGTACAAAATCCTATGGTGCTGGTAATTACGATGTATGGTTGATTAAAACAGATATCAACGGATCTGAAGAATGGAAAAAGACCTTTGGAGGCATTGATGATGATAGAGGTCAATCAGTTGTTATAACAAATGATGGAGATTTTGTGATTGCTGGTTTGACCAAATCTTTCGGCTCTGGCTTGGAGGATTTATGGTTGATCAAAACTGACTCTACAGGCAGTGAGATATGGAATAAGACTTTTGGTGGAGGCAGGGATGATTACGGTTACTCAGTATCAGAGACGTCTGATTTCGGTTATATAATTACAGGTACTACAGATTCATATGGCGCAGGTGCTGAAGATGTCTGGCTGTTAAAAACCGATTCTTTAGGTAATCTTGAATTTACATACGGTGAATTGATATCAAGTAATTTACTTGAAGGTCAAGAAGTGGTTTCATTAACTACCTTTGAGTGTACTGTATCAATCCCCACCTCTGGCAGTGGAAGCATATATATTGAATTTTCTGAAGATTTAAATAATTGGGATGGTGGGCAATTGTTAAACGATGGCTTTAATTCCATTGATCTATCATCCTTGGATTTTACACAAGGTAACTTCTACTACAGGATGATATTCCAATGGTACGGTGATACTGCCCCAAGTGTTCAAAACATTAACTTCTCTTTCAGTCAATATTACTATTTAGGCGTATTTGAATCGCAATCATTTGATGCCACTGCACCTGTTAGATGGGTAGCTATTAAGTGGAACGGAACAACAGTTTCTGGTTTGGATTTTCAATTTCAACTTCGAACAGCCTCTGATGAATCGGGATTAGATTTAGTAAATTATATAGGTAGGGGAGGAACCTCTGATACGTATTATACATCACCTGGAGAGGAGATATATCCGGGCCATAATGGTGACCAATGGATGCAGTTCAGAGTATTTTTAAGAACAGCAGACAGAAGCTTAACACCCTTATTGGAGGATGTAACAATTTTTTATAACTTCACTCTCGCATATCCACCTGACTTGATCAGTCCTTCCGATGGTTCTTTGTTAAGTGATACAACACCTGAGTTCAGTTGGAGATTTAACGATATAATCGGTTCCCAAATCGGTTTTCAGGTTCAAATCAGTGATGCCGACACTTTCTCAGATATAATCTATGATAGTGATCTTCAGACCTCTAGTAATGAACATTGGCAAATCACAGGCGATATAGATGATGGAACCTGGTACTGGAGAGTTCGCACTCAAAATGATGTTCTTGATTGGGGAGACTACAGCACCTATTGGACATTTGTGATAGATTCGACACCCCCTTACAGTTTTACTCCCACTGCCGATTATGATACCTGGACCTCAGAAACTCAGTTTAATATTTATTTCTCTACAACAGATAAGACCAGTTCAATTGATCGTTATGAGGTAAAGATAGACTCAGGAGCTTTTTCAACTCAAACAAGCCCGTACACAATACCGGCTCAGACCGATGGGATTCATAACATCACAGTAAGAGCATACGACAAAGCTGGAAATTATGTTGAAGGTTATAGAGACATCTATATCGATACTGGATTGCCTTCCATAACCCACACTCCTGTAACCAGTGGTGAAGTTGGGGAGCCTATTGAAATCGAGGCAATTGTTGAAGATGTTGGAAGTGGCTTAGATGAGGTAATACTTTATTATAAAAAACCGAGCGATTCAAGCTATATTGCGCTGCAAATGAATGCCGACACCGGAGATACATATTCAGTGGAAATCCCTGGAGCAGCAGTTACTTCAGATGGACTTGAATATTATATCAGTGCCTCTGATCAAATCCCTAATATTATCTACTACGGCACCAGTGGCCAGACTACCACAGAACCCACTGGATCAAATGACATCGATATCGAAATAACCCAGGATATAATTCCTCCATCGATTACGGGCAAGACCCCGACAGGTACAAATGTGGCTGTAACCACAAACATAACAGTCACATTCAGTGAACCAATGAATCAATTATTAACGCAAAGTGCATTTACGATTTTACCATCTGTTTTTGGCGCCTTTAGTTGGAATGGAAACACTTTAAAATTCGATCCTGATTCAGACCTTGCTTATTTTACTACCTACAATGTAACCATTGGAACGGGTGCTAAGGACTTATTTGGTAATCCCCTGGGGACAGTGACATCATGGGAGTTTACCACTATCCCGGAACCTGGAACAGGGCCGGAAGTAGAGACAATAGATCCAGAAAAGAATGAGTTGGATGTTGGTGTTGGAATCCAAATCGAAATCAAGTTCACTCAAGATATGGATCCAGATACAACTGAGGGTGCTATCACCATCGAGCCATATATTGAACTTATTCCCCAATGGGGTTCAGAAGACTATCTTGTTCTTAAACCCCGCGAACCTCTTGATTACGATACAAAGTATACCCTTACAATATCTATAGATGCCACAAATGAGAATGGACAACATATGGAAGAGGAATATGTGAGTAGTTTCTATACTGAGAAACGACCCGAAGAGGCAGCAAAACCGTTTTGGGAGACGTGGGAGCCAATTATTACTGGCGTAACAGTTTTAGCATCTATTATTGTGTTCTTGATTGGATTCCTTGCCGTAAGAAAAAAGCGGGGCAAGCTCAAACAGTATATGGAAAGGATAGAAGACACCTTCGACGAGTACAAGGAAGATCCCAAGACCTGTAAGGAGGAGTTAATCCTCCTGAGAGAGGACATTAAAAAGGACGTTCACAGGGGTAAAATCGAGGAAAACCACTTTCTGATTTTGGATAAAAAGATTGACGACTTTTTACTAGAAATAAAGGTCATGGAAAAAGGAGAGGCAGAGGCTGTTCCAGAGGAGGATATCACTGAACCGGTTTCTGAGGAAGAAGAGGTTAGCGGGGGATTTGAATAAGGTAGAAGAGTAGCCATCCTTAAAGGAAGATAATTTTAAATAGCCATATTATATCTTATCCATAAGATTTACAATAACACGGAGGGGGCTTCTAATGTGTGGGCGTAAGGTAAGACGAGTATTTCGATGGTTCATAGGTGTATTGCTAATATTGTCCTTATTTCAGGTGATACCTTTTGATGAGCCGCTTGTCAAGAACGCTTCTGCTAGTTCGAGCTGGATGCAGACGACTGCCCAGGATTTTAATAACGGGACATTGACTGACTTGAATGTTACATCAACGGGTGAGTTGAAACTTAATTTACAAGCAAATTATATAAAAGACGATTTCTTCGATTGTTATTATATCGAGGAAAAATTGAACTTAGATATAAATACCATATTAGGTGAAATAAAACTTAAAAAAATTAATCAGACCTTCGGTGGGGTTGATGAGGATGTGGGATATTCTATCAACCAGACATCAGACGGAGGTTATATCATCACGGGGTATACACTATCTTACGGTGGCTATGATGTATGGCTGATAAAAACCAATAGCACGGGTGATGAGGAGTGGAATACGACCTTCGGTGGAGGGTGGGATGAGGATGAAGGCAGATCAGTTCAAGAAACCTCTGATGGCGGCTTTATCATTACTGGAGTTACATACTCTATTAGTCCTGATGGTGATGTATGGCTGATAAAGACCAATGACACTGGTGTTGAAGAATGGAGCAATAACTACGGCGGGAGTTTAGGAGATGTTGGAAACTCAGTCCAACAGACTCCCGATGGCGGTTATATCATCGCCGGGCAAACAGCATCTTGGGGTGCAGGAAATAATGATGCGTGGTTGATTAAAACAGATTCTGGAGGTGATTTAAAGTGGAATAGGACCTTCGGCGGGAGTTTTGGAGATGTCGGTCAGGAGGTTCAGGTAACATCGGATAAAGGCTATATTATAACTGGATCTACATCATCTTGGGGTGCAGGAAAAGCTGATGCATGGGTGATAAAAGTCAGTGGATTAGGTTCTGAGGTGTGGAACAAGACCCTCGGTGGGGAAGGATCGGACTATGGTTATTCAGTTCAAGAGACTTCGGATGGCGGCTATATTATGACAGGATATACGAACTCTTTTGGTGCTAATAATTATAATGCCTGGCTAATTAAAACCGATTCTTCCGGAAATGAACTGTGGAATGAGAGCTTCGGTGGAAGCGATGATGACCGGGGATATTCAGTCCAAGAAACATCTGATGGTGGTTTTATCGTTACTGGAAAAACAAACTCTTACAGTGTTGGAAGCTCAGATTTATGGCTCATTAAAATCAATTCTTCGGGAATTGAACAGTGGAATAGAACATTTGGTGGGAGTTTAGGTGATAATGGTCAAGAGGTTCGGGAGACCTCTGATGGCGGTTTTATTATCACCGGGGGCACATCCTCTTACGGTGCCGGAGGCTCTGATGTCTGGCTTATTAAAACCAATGATACTGGTTATGTGCCCTTTTATTACGGTGAATTGACCTCAAGAAATTTAATTGTAGATGAAGAAGCTAATTTGATAAACAATTTCACTTGTAATACATCGATACCATCCAAGACCAAAATAAAGGTACAATTTTCCCAAAATAATATTAATTGGTATAATTCTAGTGGATCGGAAAATGAATGGGATTTACTAAATGATGGTATGAATTTAATAAACTTATCATCCTTGAGTTGGCTAGGTTCTCACTTTTATTACAAATTGAACTTTACATCTGATACTATAGACGCTCCAAGTGTTCATGGTATTAATGTTTCATTCACAAAATACTTATCTGAAGGCAATTTAATATCACAGGTTTTTGATGCAGGTAATGGTGTAAACTGGACAACTATAAGTTGGACCGGCGCAGAACCTACTAACACAAGTATCAAATTTCAATTGAAAAGCCAAAGCTCAGGAGGCGATTTTTTAGGTCCTGACGGAACTCCCGCAAGTTATTATGAAATCCCTGGGACCGATATCTTGTTTGTCCATGATTCTGACCAGTGGATTCAATACAAGGTATATCTAGAAACCACAGATACAAGTTATACACCTGTTTTAGAAGAGATAACAATATTTTATAATTATATTCCATTAGAACCTCAATTGTTAAGTCCCGCAGACGATACTCTCACAAACAATAGTAAACCTGTGTTTACTTGGAATTTTTTTGATACAGACAGCACTCACGGTGGCTTTCAGGTTCTAATAGACGATGATAGCGGATTTGGTAGTGTTAATTATAATAGCGGGGAGAGGACTTCAGGAACTCCATCGTACACACCAATCCTCCCAATTGCTGACGGTAACTGGTATTGGAAAGTAAGGACAAAAGACAGTGATGGTGACTGGGGACCTTATAGTATCTACTGGAACATCACAATAGATGCCACGCCTCCAGTCAGTTTTACACCCACAGCTGATCCAAGCGGCTGGACGAGCAATACCCAACCAGTAATTACATTCTCTACTACAGATGTAACCACAGGTGTTAATCGCTATGAGGTAAAGATCGATAGTGGTGGTTTTTCTACCCAGACTAGCCCATATACAATACCTTCTCAGACTGACGGGGTCCATAACATCACAGTAAGAGCTTACGATGAAGCTGCAAATTATTATGAAAGTTATGTAGATGTTTATATTGATACCACTCCCTCTTCTATCACCCATACACCTGTTATCAGTGGTATTATAGGTGTGCCAATTAATATCACAGCAGAGGTTGTGGATGATGATAGCGGTATCCAAGATGTATTTCTGTACATTAAAAAACCCATTGAAACGACCTACACCCAGCAGCAAATGAGCGCCGATGGAAATACTTACTTTGTAGAAATACCTGGAACTGCCATTACCACAGACGGACTTGAATATTATATCAAAGCAGTTGACAATGCCGATTCACCCAATATCATATATTATGGTGCTTTTGGCCCAATTGATATTGAGCCTATCTCATCAAATGACATCGATATTACAGTAGCAGATGACACGAGCTTACCCGTAATTACCCATACACCAGTTACCAGTGGTACATCAGGCACCCCAATTATTATTTCTGCAGGTGTGACAGATGATGGTAGTGGTGTAGAATATGCATTTTTGTATTATAAAAAATCCAGTGATCCGTCATACACAGAACAGCAAATGACTGCCAATGGAAATACATACTCTGGTGAAATACCAGGAAGTGCAGTTACTTTGGATGGTATCGATTACTACATAAAAGCAGTGGATAAAGCGAACAATATCGCTTATTATGGCGGAAGTGGACAAACTGATACACAGCCTGTTCCTTCAACTGATATCGGTATTACCATAACAGAAGATGATACATGGCCGCCAACAATACTTGATTATTCCCCAGAAGGCTCTGATGTCCCTATAGATACAACAATTACCATCGTATTTAGTGAAGAAATGAATAGAACCTCAGTGGAAGATTCATTTTCGATTTCTCCAACTACATCTGGAGTATTTTCATGGCAAGGGATATCAGTTCTAACTTTTACACCTAGTTCACCCTTATCAGTTGGTACTATCTACGAGTTGAGTATTTCAAGAAATGCGACGGATTTAGCTGGTAATAATATGACCCGTGAATACAATTGGCAATTTATTACAACAACCCAAGCTAACGGTATAACTCACCCAAATGTTGTAGATTTGTCTTGGTCGCCAATAGGTACTGATGTTAAGGTCAGTACGACCATAGAAGTTTCATTTAGTGAGGAAATGATAAAGGGTGAAACTGAACAGGCGTTTTCAATAACTCCAAGTGTAAAGGGGGTATTCACTTGGCGTGGGCATACTCTCGAGTTTACTCCTAGCTCTCCATTAGCATATGAAACCTTATATAATGTGAGTATCTCCACACGAGCGAAGAATTTAGATGGTATTGGTCTTGAGCGTAACCACACTTGGTCGTTTATTACCGAAAAAGCGCCCGAAGAGAAAGGATTATTTAGCTGGGAAAACTTGGAACCAATAGTCACTGGTCTAACGGTCCTAGCTTCAATTATTATATTTCTTATTGGGTTCCTAACTATAAGAAAGAAACGCAGCAAACTCCGACAGTATATTGAAAGAATAGATGATACATTCAATAAATATAAAAAGGATCCTCAAGAATGCGAGCAAGAACTGATCGCTCTTAGGGAGGACATTAAAGCCGAGGTAAAGGAAGGCAAGCTCGAGGAAAACCACTTCCTAATTCTGGATAAGAAGATCGATGATTATCTAATGGAAATGAAAGCCCTGGAAAAAGAGGAAGCAGGGGCAGTGTTGGAAGCGGACATTACAGAGCCTGTTTCCGAGGATGAAGATATTGGCGGGGGATTTGAATAGGGAAGAAGAGGAGTTAGTCTTAAAGGAAGATAATTTTAAATATCCATATTATATCTAATCAATTAAATTTACAGTAACTCGGAGGGGGCCAACATGTGTGGGCGAAAGGTAAGACGAGTATTTCGAGTGTCTCTAGGGATATTGCTGATATTGACTGCAATTCAAGTAATGCCTTTTGATGGGCCATTTGTGGATAATGCATCTGCAGGTTCGAGTTGGGTGCAGACGACGGAGGCTGATTTCAATACAGGAATATTGACCAATGTGACAGTTACAAGTGAAGGTAATGTCACTCTCAAATTAATGGATAAAATAATCGAAGATAATTTTATAAACGAATCCAAAATCAGTTATATAAATAATATATTCGTCGATAATGTTTCAGGGGATGCAAGGCTTTTAAAATTTAACAAAACCTTTGATAGGCTTGCTGGTTGGGATGATCATGGATATTCAGTCCAGGAAACTTCTGATGGCGGCTTTATAATCGCTGGGTCGACGTATGAAACTGGATCAGCGGGATGGTTAATAAAAACCGACAGCTCTGGCTTTGAGGAGTGGAATAACACTTTCACCGGAGTTGTATTTGCATATGGGGATTCATCAGTCCAGGAGATATCTACTGGCGGCTATATCATCACTGGGAATATGGAAGCAGGTGATGTTCAAGGAATTTTAATAAATGCCGACAGCTCTGGTGTTGAGAAATGGAAAAAGCGCTTCGGCGGGATTAATACTGATTTAGGTACATCAGTCCAGGAGACATCCGACGGCGGCTTTATCATTGCGGGACATACGTATTCTTGGGGAGCTGGAGGCACTGATGCATGGCTGATAAAGACCGATAGCTCTGGTTCTGAGGAATGGAATAAAACGTTTGGCGGAAGTCAAGGGGATTATGGTATATCAGTTCAGGAGACATCCGACAGTGGTTTTATTATCGCAGGAGATACAGAATCCTTTGGTGCTGGAAACGATGATGTATGGCTGATTAAAACAGATTCTATAGGTAATGAGCAATGGAATAGAACTTTTGGTGGGAGTAATAGTGATTTTGGTCGATCAGTCCAGGAAACATCCGACGGTGGCTTTATCATCACCGGATATTCATGGTTTACTGGACACTATGATGTTCGGCTAATTAAAACAGACTCTTCTGGAATTGAGGAATGGAGCAAGACCTTTGGCGGGGATAGATCAGATAGGGGTTATTCAGTCCGGGAGACACCAGATGGTGGCTTTATCATCGCTGGGCATACACAATCTTATGGTATGGGAGGCGATGATGTTTGGCTAATTAAAACAGATTCTTCTGGAAATGAGAAATGGAACAAGACCTTTGGCGGGGGTAGCACAGATACTTGTTATTCAATCCAAGTAACTTCTGATAAGGGCTTTATCCTCACTGGAAGCACATATTCTTTTGGTGATCCCGATTCTGATGTATGGTTGATTAAAACCAATGAAACTGGTTGTGTGCCCTTCTTTTATGGTGAAATAACCTCAGTAAATTTGCTTTCAGGCCAAAGAGCTCACTCAATCAATAACTTTACATGTACTGCCTCGGTATTACCCGAAACAGAAATCAAAATGCAATTTTCCCAGGATTCAATAAATTGGTATAATTCCAGCGGGACATTGAATGGTTGGGATATTTTATCTGATGGTTTTAATTTCATTGATCTAGCATATTTGGCTTGGCAAGGAGGTGAATTCTACTACCAAATGAATTTTTCTTCAGATAATATTAGCTCTCCAGTTGTTCAAAATATTGCTCTCTCATACAGTCAATATTTATATTCTGGATCGTTGGAATCACAACAATTAAATCTTGCCTCGGATGTTAAATGGAAAACTATAACTTGGACCGCTTTTGAACCTCTTAATACAAATATCAAATTTCAATTGAATAGTGACAGCACAATTGATTTTGTGGGCCCCGGCGGAAGCGCATCAACTTATTATGAGTTCTCGGGAACCGATATATGGTCTGGTCATGATTTTGACTCATGGATTCAATACAAGGTATATTTAGATACCATAGATGCAAGTGTTTCACCCATTTTAGAGGATGTAACAATATTTTACAATTTTATTCCAGATGCACCAAATTTAAATACTCCCCCAGCCGACTTAATCACAAACGATAGTACGCCCATGTTCAGGTGGCAATTTTCCGATTCGGATGGATTTCAAGATGGATTTCAGGTTTTAATTGATGATGACTATAACTTTGGTAGTGTGGACTACGACAGCGGTCAGCAGAGCTCCACAGATGAATTCTGGCAGTTTCCAATAAATACTGGTTACACTGAAATAACCGATGGAATCTGGTTCTGGAAAGTCCGCACAAGGGATGATGATGGGGATTGGAGCCCGTACAGCCTCAATTGGTCTTTTACAATAGATACTACTGTCTTGTCACCGGATGAAATTAGGGCAGATCCTTTAACTTGGACATCTACCAATTTCTTTGAAGTAACATGGGCTGATCCTACAGATCTATCGGGAATAGCAGGAGCCTATTATAAACTGGATTCCCCACCAACATCAAATACAGATGGAACTTACGTACCAGGTGCAGTGAATTCTATTAGCAGCATTACAGTTTCCGGAGACGGTGAACATACAATTTACATCTGGTTAAAAGATGTAGTAAATAATGTGGATTATACCAATTATAACACAACGATTCTGTATTATGATTCTATCCCCCCGTCCTCTCCCATTGATATTACTGCCGTCCCAAGCAGTTGGACCAATGACGATAACTTTGATATTTACTGGACAAATCCTTTTGACACCTCAGGTATTGCAGGCGCATATATGAAATTGGATTCACCCCCCACATCAAATACTGACTTTGATTTATCTCACTCAGACCCAGGGATCAATTCAATTGGCGCTATTAGTGTAAATACTGAGGGTGCACATCAAATCTATATCTGGTTGGAAGACAATGCAAGTAACACAGATTATTCCACTTATAACGAGACAACCCTGTACTACGATGCCACCGCACCATCTTCACCATTAGATGTAACTGCAAATCCAAGTTCCTGGACGTCGACAAATTTGTTTGATGTTTTGTGGACAAATCCAGCCGATTTATCGGGAATAGCCGGAGCTTTTTACAAATTGGACAATCCCCCTACATCTGATACTGACGGAACTTATGTGGCTGGAGGGGGAATAACTTCATTAAACGATATCACTGTTTCTGGAGACGGTGCACATACAATTTATATCTGGTTAAAAGACAACGCAAGTAATACTGATTATACAACGTATTCCACTACTGTTTTGTATTATGATAGCACTGCACCTTCAACACCCACAGATGTGATGGGCGCTCCCGATACCTGGGCACCCACGAACTCGTTCGATGTTACATGGACAGATCCAAGCGAACTCTCGGGAATAGCAGGGACTTACTATAAGTTGGACAGTCCTCCTACATCTGATACTGATGGAACTTATGTTCCCGGTTCAGGAGTTTCCTCCATCGAGGACATTACAGTTACTGGTGAGGGTCAACACACGATCTATATTTGGTTAGTTGATCTTGCAGGCAATACAAATCATACCACCTATAATTCCACATTCTTGTATTATGATAGCACTGCACCATCTTTGCCAATAGGTATTGCAGCTGATCCTTCCACATGGACACCCACAAATTCATTTACAGTCACATGGACAAACCCCGTCGACGACTCGGGAATCATGGGTGCATATTATAAGCTAGATTCCCCACCGACATCAAATACCGATGGTACTTATGTTTTAAATCCAGGCATCAGTTCTATTAGTGATATCACAGTTTCTGGTGACGGCCAACATACGATATATGTCTGGCTAAAAGATGACGGAGGTAATGTGGATTATAACAATCACAATTCTGTAATTGTATATTATGATGGTTCTGCTCCAACTGAGCCTACAGGCATGACTATTAACCCAAGTACCTGGACTTATACAAATTCATTTACCATCGATTGGACAGAACCCTTTGATGATTCTGGAATAAAGACAGGTGTATATTATTATATAGGGAACTCACCTCCCTCATCCCAGTCAGATGGTACATGGACATCAGAGAAACCCTTTACCATTACCAATGCCCCCGAAGGTGCGACGAACATATATCTGTGGCTCGAAGACAATGTGGGTAATAAAAATTATTTGAATTACGGAATAGGAATCATGCAATTGGATACGAATTCCCCAAGCAGTTTTACTCCTGTTGCTGATTATGCTAGCTGGACTTCAAATTCTAATTTTAATATCACTTTCTCAACAACAGATGCAACCAGCGGTATTGATCATTATGAGGTAAAAATAGGCACAGGAGGTTTTTCAACACAATCGAGTCCATATTTGTTTCCACCCCAAATCGATGGAATCCATAACATCACAGTAAGGGCCTTCGATGAGGCTGGTAATTACATTGATGGTTATGTGGACATATATATCGATACAGATCCGCCCACCATTACTCATACACCTGTTACAAGCGGAACAATAGGAGATCCAATAAACATCACAGCAACTGTAACAGACGATGGAAGCGGTGTGGAAAATGTTATATTGTATTATAAGAAACCCACTGAGACATCCTACGCCCAGATCCATATGACAGCAAATGGTAATGTTTACTCGGCAGATATACCAGGGACTGTGGTTACCTCTGAAGGGATCGAGTATTATATTGAAGTAAAAGATAAGGCAAATCCTCCAAACATTTTATATTTTAGTACGCCTGGGAGTACAAATACAGAACCTGATTCGTCAAATGACATCGATATAACGATCACAGGAGCCGACTCAATTTACCCAAGCGTAGTTGATTATTCTCCGGAAGGTTCAAATGTTCCATTAGATACCACTATCTCTGTAGCATTTAGTAAACCAATGGATCAAGATTCAGTGGAAAGTGCATTTACAATATCCCCAACTGTTGGTGGTGTATATGAATGGATAGGTGCTACCCTTACCTTTACACCCAGCTCTCCTTTAAAGGCGGTGACACAATATAATGTGACCATTTCGATACAGGCAAAAGATTTAGAGGGAAGGGCTCTTCAGAAATACCACAATTGGTCCTTTATCACGGGAGGCGAAGCTGAAAAAGAGACATCATTTTGGGAGACTTGGGAACCCATAATTACTGGTGTTACGATTCTATTTTCACTTTTATTGTTCCTTGTTGGATTTCTATCCTTAAGAAAGAAGCGCAGCAAACTTCGCCAGTATTTGGAGAGGGTGGACGATACATACAACAAATATAAAGAGAATTACCAGGAGTGCGAGCAGGAGCTAATCGCCCTTAGGGAAGATATTAAAGCCGAGGTCAAGGAAGGCAAGCTCGAGGAAAACCACTTTCTGATTCTTGATAAGAAGATCGACGATTATATAATGGAAATGAAATCCCTGGAAAAAGAGGAAGCAGGGATTGGGTTGGAAGAGGATATTACCGAACCGGTTTCCGAATCTGTTTCAGAGGAAGAAGATATTGGCGGGGGTTTTGAATAGGATTTAATGGGACCGGGGCCAGACAAAAGATAATTTTAAATAGCCATATTATATCTTATCCATAAGATTTACAATAACACGGAGGGGGCTTCTTATGTGTGGGCAAAAGGTAAGACGAGCGCTTCGATGGTTCATGGGAGTATTGCTGATAATGTCTGTAATTCAGGTAATACCTTTTAATGGGCCATTTGTAAAGAACGCCTCAGCAGGTTCGAGCTGGACGCAGACAACACAGGCGGATTTTCAAGCAGGCACAGGAGTAAATGTAACCGTAACATTTGAGGGCAATGTTACGCTTGCATTACAAATAGAATATGTAGAAGATAACTTTTTTAACGAATCAAAAATTAGCTTGAAAAATAAAGTAAATGTTGATCCTTTTGCCGGGGAAGCCAAATTAATCAAATTTAATTATACGTACGACATCGGTGCGGTGTTCGAATTTCATTCAGTTCAACAGACCAAAGATGGTGGTTACATAGCCACTGGTCGATATTATGATGGCAACACTGATGTATTGCTTTTTAAAACCAATTCTACTGGTGATGAAGAATGGAATAAGTCCATCGGCGGGAGTGGTTACGATATTGGTAATTCTGTCTGCCTGGCTTCTGATGATGGTTATATGATTACAGGTACCACTGATTCCTACGGTGCTGCTTTTGATGATGTCTGGCTAATTAAAACCGATTCATCCGGTAATGAGGTATGGAATAAAACATTTGGGGGAGGTGGTCTCGATAGGGGTCATTCAATCAAGCAAACCTCTGATGGTGGCTATATAATTACAGGATTCACACGCTCTTTTGGTCCTGCTGGTAGTAATATATGGCTGATTAAAACCGATAGTGCAGGCAGCGAGATATGGAGTAAAACCTTTGGAGGGGATGGGGGTGATGTTGGCAACTCAGCCCAGGAGACATCCGACGGTGGTTTTATTGTCGTTGGGAATACATATTCATTTGGTATAGATCCAGAAGATATATATTTAATAAAAACCGATTCTTCAGGTAATGAAGAATGGAATAAAACTTACGGCGGACCGCAAGAAGATTATGGCCTCTCAGTAAATCAAACTTACGATGGAGGTTATATCATCTCTGGGTTAACAATGTCTTTTGGTCCTGGCAACGGAGATGTGTGGGTAATCAAAACCGATTCCGTGGGTGCCGTACAATGGGATACTACTTGGGGCTATGTCGGCTCTGAGGACTATGGAAATGAAGTGCATAGAACTGCTGATGGCGGGTATGTTATTATTACACGTGGTGATGAGGAAGGTAATACACTTATAAAATTGGATTCAAATGGCAATCTTGTTTGGCAAAGATATTATACTTATGAAAGTGGTAATTCAGTTAAGGTGACTTCCGACGGTGGCTTTATTGTTGCCGGTCAAAATAGTTTGATAAAAACAAATGACACTGGTATTGTTGAATTCTTTTATGGCGACTTTACCTCGACAAACTTGCTTGAAGGGCAGAGTGTTTATTCTATTGATTATTTTAACTGCACCACCCAAACACCACCCGAAACTGGAATCAAAGTTCAGTTTTCACAAAATATGACTGAATGGAATGATAAAAACGGCGTTCTAGGCGGCTGGGATTTATTAACGGGTGGATTCAATTCCATAGATTTATCTAACTTGCGTTGGCAGGGGGATAACTTTTACTACCGAGTGAATTTAACATCCAGTAATGTAAGCGCACCAAGTGTACAAAATATTAATGTCTCATATAATAGATTTCTCTATATCGGGACATTGGAATCACAACCTTTTAATGCAGGTTTTGGTGTTAATTGGACTACAATAAGCTGGAACTCTTTCGAAACTCTCAATACAGACATCAGATTTCAATTGAAAACCGAAAGCTCAGGACCAGATTTTATAGGCCCTGACGGAACCCCCTCTACCTATTATGAAATATCAGATACCGATATCTGGTCTGGCCATGATTTGGACGCAATAATTCAATATAAAATATATTTTAACACCAGTATGGGAAATCAAACGCCTATTTTACAGGATGTAACAATATTTTTCAATCAAATTCCAGCTGCGCCAAATCCAGTTGGTCCATTAAATAATATCATCACAAATGATAGTACTCCCTTGTTCAGTTGGAACTTCTTGGATTTGGATGGAATCCAAGGTGGATTACATGTTTTAATCGATGATAACAATAGCTTTGGTGATGTTGATTACGATAGCGGAGAACAAAGCTCATCAAATACATATTGGCAATTTCCTGATGGAACAGGTTATACTGCTATTGCTGATGGCTCCTGGTATTGGAAAGTCCGAACCATGGATGATGGCAGGGACTGGTCACCATACAGCAATTACTGGAATATAACAATTGATACAATTCCACCTGATAGTTTTACACCAATTGCCACTCCTTCCAGTTGGACTGATACCATCCAACCAGAAATATCATTCTCAACAAATGATGCAACAAGTGGCGTTGATTATTATCAAGTGAAAATAGACGCTGGGGGCTTTTCTACCCAAACTAGTCCATATATGTTACCTCCACAGTCTGATGGAATACACAATATAACTGTAAGAGCCTATGACAAGGCCGGTAATTATCGAGATGGCTTCGTGGATGTATACATAGATGCCACTTCACCAAATAGTTTTACACCTATTGCAGATCCCAGTGACTGGACCTATAATTCCCAGCCCACTATTTCATTTTCTACAACAGATGCAACCAGTGGAATCGACCATTATGAGGTTAGTATTGATTATGGAGGATTTTTCTCTCGGACAAGCCCGTACACTTTATCGCCACAGTCTGATGGGATACATACCATAACGGTGCGAGCTTTCGATTTAGCTGGGAATTACAAAGACAGCGATGTCGATGTTTTTATCGATACCACTGACCCAGTTGATTTCAGTCCCAGCGCACCTATTGGTTGGATAATTGACAATCAACCTCAGATAACTTTCTTTACAACAGATGCAACAAGCGGTATTGATCACTATGAGATTAGGATCGATAGTGGATCTTTTACGACACAAGCAAGTCCTTTTACTTTACCGATACAAGCCGATGGAATACACAACATTATAGTAAGAGCCTACGACGAGGCAGGAAATTATATTGATAGATATGTTGATGTATATATTGATACAACACCCCCTTCCATTTCTCACACGCCTGTAACAGCAGGTAGTGAAGGTTCTGCAATAACGATATCAGCCACAGTTACAGATGATCATAGCGATGTTGATTATGTAGAGTTGTTTTATAAGAGGATTATCGACACAAAATATACAAACATAACGATGACTAGAAGTGGTTATGTTTATTCTGCTGACATCCCTGCAGATGTGGTCACTACTGATGGTGTGGATTATTACATCAAAGCTGCAGATAAATCCTCAGTTCAATCTATAGCTTATTATGGTGCCGGTGGTCAGGTATCTGAGATGCCAAATGACCAGAATGATATTATCATCACGATAACGGATGTAGATATAACACCACCAACTGTTATCGAAAAATTCCCAGAAGGCAACAATGTTCCTGTAAGCACTATAATCTCGGTAACATTTAATGAGGAGATGGACACCACTATAACAGATAACATATTTTCAATCACACCTGCACTCACGGGAATAACCAACTGGGAAGGAAACAAACTGATATTCAATTCGGAGTATGCATTGGAGTATGGTACACCATATACTGTAACTATTGGTACTGTGGTAAAGGATTTAGCTGGTAATAACTTAGAAGTTGAATATACCTGGCAATTTATCACGACCTCAATTCAGGATGTAT
Source organism: Thermoplasmata archaeon (assembly GCA_020348445.1). Lineage (GTDB taxonomy): Archaea > Thermoplasmatota > Thermoplasmata. Next base: position 104,610 of record CP070751.1, on the reverse strand, counting down.
CTCCCCCAACAATAACTGACTATTCACCAAGGGGCATCGAAGTACCCATTGACACAACAATCACAGTAACTTTTAATGAGAGGATGAAGGAAAGCGCAACAAAAGATGCATTTTCAATTGAACCTTCTGTAGGTGGACAATTATCTTGGGATGGTAATGATCTTATTTTTGATCCTGATTCTCCCTTATCATATAAAACAATTTATACTATCACAATTTCAACAGATGCAAAGGATTTTGTGGGTAATAATTTAGAAAAAGAACATAATTGGTCGTTTACCACCGAAAAAGAATCTGAAGAAGCACCTGAAAAAGAGGGCGAAGGATCGTTCTGGGAGACCTGGGAGCCGATAATCACTGGTGGAACGGTTTTAGCCTCTATCATCGTGTTTTTGATTGGATTTCTTTCCATAAGAAAAAAGCGGAGTAAGCTCAGGCGGTATATGGAAAGGATAGAAGACACATTCAATGAATATAAGGAAGATCCAAAGACCTGTGAGGAGGAGTTAATCCTCTTGAGAGATGATATTAAAAAAGACGTTCATAGAGGCAAGATCGAGGAAAATCATTTCCTGATTCTGGATAAAAAGATAGATGACTATATAGTGAAATTGGCGGTCATGGAAAAAGAGGAGATAGGGGAAGTAGGGAAGGCAGGGGAAGTGTCGGAAGAGGAAATTACTGAGCCTGTTTCTGGTGAGGAAGAAGTTGGCGGGGAAGTAGAAGATATTGTAGAGGAACGTAAAGAAGAATAAATGCAGTGAGGCTCGTAATTTCATTAATTAAGCCTTCCCTAAAATCCTCTCTAGATATTTCAAAAATAAAGATAAATTTAAATAGCCATATTATATCTTAATTACAAGATTTATACAGTCACGGAGGGGACTAATATGTGTGGGCGAAAGGCAAAGCGAGTATTTCGATGGTACATAGGGATATTGCTGATACTGTTTATCATTCAGTCAATACCTTTTAAAGAACCTTTGATGGAGAACGCTTCTGCAGGTTCTAGCTGGATGCAGACCACAGAGCAAGATTTTAATAATGGAACACTAACAAATGTGATAGTAACACCTGATGGTAATGTTACCCTTGCTCTACAGACAAAATATATCGAAGACGATTTTCTTGACGAGTCAAAGATCGATTATAAACGGAATGTTATTGTGGACACTGCAGGGGGTGAGGTGAAACTTAATAAGATAAATAAGACATTTGGGGGGAGCTCAGATGATGGAAGCCAGTCAGCCAAGCAGACATCTGATGGCGGTTATATTATCGCTGGAGACACCGATTCTTATGGCGCTGGCAGTTATGATGTCTGGTTAATCAAGACCGACTCTTCAGGTGCTGAAAGTTGGAACAAAACCTTCGGTGGGAGTTCGGGTGATTTTGGTCATTCTGTCCAGCAGACCCCGGATAGTGGATATATTATCGTTGGACAAACCTCTTCTTATGGCGCTGGCAGTTATGATGCCTGGCTTATTAAGACCGACTCGTCAGGTGCAGAAAGTTGGAACAAAACCTTCGGCGGGAGTTCAGGCGATTATGGTTATTCTGTCCAGCAGACCTCGGACGGTGGGTATATTATCGTTGGACAAACTTCTTCTTATGGCACCGGTTCAGTTGATGTCTGGTTAATCAAGACCGACTCGTCTGGTGCAGAAAGTTGGAACAAAACCTTTGGCGGGACTTCACGTGATCATGGTCGTTCTGTCCAGCAGACCTCGGACGGTGGGTATATTATCACTGGAGATACTGAATCTTATGGCGCTGGCGATTATGATATCTGGTTAATCAAGACCGATTCGTTTGGTTCCGAAAGTTGGAACAAAACCTTTGGCGGGGGTTCGGGTGATCATGGTCGTTCTGTCAAGCAGACCTCGGATGGTGGGTATGTTATCGCTGGAGTAATTTTTTCTTCTGGGGACAGCTTCAGAGATGCCTTGCTTATCAAAACCAATTCGTCAGGTGTTGAAAGTTGGAATAAGACGTTCGGTGGGAGTTCATCTGATGGTGGTAATTTCATCCAGCAGACCTCGGACGGTGGGTATATTATCGTTGGCTATACTCAATCTTATGGTGCTGGAAATTATGATGTCTGGCTAATTAAGACCGACTCGTCCGGTAATGAGAATTGGTTTAAGTTTTTTGGAGGGAGTTCAGGTGATGAAGGTTTTTCCGTCCAGCAGACCTCAGATGGTGGATATACCATTGCAGGGTATACCTATTCTTATGGTGCTGGCAGCAAAGATGTTTGGTTGATAAAGATTGATCCGCCAGAGACTGAGACATGGAATAAAACCTTCGGTGGGAGTCTTAGCGATCAAGGCTTTTCAGTTAAGGAGACTTCCGATAATGGCCTTATTGTCATTGGTTCTACCCGGTCTTATGGTGCCGGTGATTATGATGTCTGGCTGATTAAGACCGATTCTTCAGGCAACGAGCAATGGAACAAAACCTTCGGTGGAGTGAATGCCGATCAGGGCCACTCAACCCAGGAAACATTTGATGGTGGCTACATCATCGCTGGGTATACAGAATCTTATGGCGCTGGTAATCGTGATGCCTGGCTTATCAAGACAGATTCGTCAGGTAATGAGGCATGGAACAAAACCTTTGGAGGGAGTAATTGGGATTTTGGCAGATCAATTCAGCAAACCTCTGACGGTGGTTATATAATTGGAGGCGAAACTTCATCTTACGGTGCTGGTGGCTATGATGTATGGCTTATCAAGACAGACTCATCGGGTAATGAGCAATGGAACAAGACCTTCGGCGGGATTTCAAGTGATGCAGGCTATTCTGTCCAGCAGACTTCTGATGGTGGTTATATTATTGCGGGGGAAACTGTTAAGGGTGGTAGCTTTGATTTCTGGCTAATCAAGACAGATTCATTATGTATTGAGCAATGGAATAGAACCTTCGGTGGAACTGGTACAGAATATGGTAAATCAGTTATGCAGACTTCCGATGATGGCTATATTATGACAGGTCTTACAAACTCTTACGGTGCTGGTAGTTGGGATGTCTGGCTTGTTAAAACCGATTCATCAGGTAATGAGCAATGGAATCAGACTTTCGGCGGCAGCTCAAGCGATGCAGGTTTTTCAGTTCAACAAACTATCGATGGTGATTATATCATCGCTGGTTATACATTATCTTATGGTGCTGGCGATTTTGATGTCTGGTTGATTAAAACCAATTCTTCAGGTGCTAAGATTTGGGATAAGACTTTTGGTGGTGCTATGAGTGATTTTGGTCAATCAGTTCAACAAACCTCTGATAATTGTTTTATCATTACTGGTTATACAAACTCGTATGGTGCCGGTGATTACGATGTGTTGCTCATAAAGGTTGATTCGGGAAGTGTTGAGAGCTGGAGTAAACCTTTTGGTGAAAGCGGTTATGATTATGGTAAAGCAGTGGATCAAACTTCAGATGGTGGATATATTGTTACTGGCTCTTACCGTGGTGTATCCAATGATGTCTTTTTAGTCAAGACAGATTCGTTAGGTAATGAACAATGGCATAAAACTTTCGGAGAAAATGGTGAAGACGAAGGATTCGATGTCCATCAGACCTCTGACGGGGGTTACATTATCGTTGGTTATACAGATTCTTACGGTGCTGGCAGATGGGATGTCTATTTGATTAAAACCGATTCATCAGGAAATGAACAATGGTATAAAACTTTCGGAGGAACCAGAGATGATCAAGGATTTGAAGTCAAGCAAACGTCCGATGGCGGTTATATTATTGCTGGCGTTAGAACATTTTTTGGTCCACCTTGGGAGAATCTTTGGCTTATTAAAACAGATTCGTCAGGAAATGAGCAATGGAATAGAACTTTTGGAGGCAGTATGACTGATCGTGGTTATTCGGTCTTACAGACCACTGACGGCGGTTATATTATTGCTGGGGAGACAGACTCTTTTAGTCCAGGCTGGCCTGATGTTTGGCTAATCAAGACAGATTCGTCAGGTAAAGAGGAATGGAACGAAACCTTAGGTGGAAGTGCGGGTGAACGGGGTGAATCCATTCAGCAGACCTCAGATGGCGGCTACATTATCGCTGGTACCACTACATCTTATGGTATCGGTACTCCAAATTATTTTAATGGTTGGCTAGTTCGGGTTGATTCATTGGGTAAAGAACTATGGAACAAGTCCTTTGGCGGGAGTGCTAATGATTATTGTCACTCAGTCCAGCTGACCTCAGATGGTGGATATATTATCGCTGGTAGTACATCCTCATATGGTATCGGTACACCTTATTCTAATGCATGGCTTATTAAAACCGATTCTTTGGGTAATGAGAGATGGTTTAAATTTTTCGGGGGAAGTAAACATGAAATGTGTTATTCAGTCCAGCAAACCACTGACAATGGGTATATATTCACTGGTGAAACAGGTTCTTATGGTGCTGGTAGTCATGATGTCTGGCTAGTTAAAATTGATTCATCATGGGGTGAGATAATATCCAATAACCTACTTATGGGGAATAAAGCATTATCAATCAATAATTTTACATACAAAGCTGTTAAGCCCTCTGGAACTGATATTAAGATGCAATTTTCACAAGATAGTATTAATTGGTGCAATTCAACAGGTTCTATAAACATGTGGGATACTTTGTCAGGAGGTACTAATATCATTGATCTCACCTCATTAGGTTGGTCCGGTTCTAATTTTTACTATCGTGTCAATTTTTCCTCTGATGGAATAGATACAGCAGTTCTCAGGAATATAAATCTCTCATACCAACAAAACTTCTCATCAGGTACATTGGAATCAGAGCCGTACGATTCTGGTGGTGAAGCATCATGGCGGACAATTAACTGGATTGCGACAACCCCAGTAAATACGAAAATTAAATTTCAATTAAGGTCCGCGGCAACGCAAGGCGGCTTATCTACCAAGAACTTTGTAGGGCCTGATGGGACCTCCTTAAGCTTTTATACATTATCAGGAACAAATATCTGGACGGGGCACAACGGAGAGCAATGGTTCCAATATAAGGCTTATTTAAGCACAAGCGACACAGACTTTTTACCGATTTTGCATAATGTGACCATACAATATAATTTGATTCCCGGCCCGCCCAGTTTAATTGATCCTACAAATGATCTTGTAACCACAATTAACACACTGAGTTTCAATTGGATGTTCATGGATTCAGACAGCACCCAGGCCGATTTCCAGGTTGTAATAGATGATGATATCGGATTTGGCAGCATAGACTACGACAGCGGGCAGCAGAGCTCTGCAAACCCAACTTGGCCATTCCCGTCAGGCACAGGATACACGACAATTGCCGACGGTACCTGGTACTGGAAAGTGCGTACCAATGATAGTGATGGTGACTGGTCACAGTACAGCATTGCCTGGAACTTTACAGTGGATACAACGCCTCCAAATTCATTTACACCCATTGCAGATCCTGCAAATTGGACCAATAATACACGACCCATAATTACATTCATAACTACAGATGATACAAGTGGTATAGACCATTATGAGGTATCCATCAACAGCGGTCCATTTTCTACGCAAGATAGCCCCTATACCTTACCTCCACAAATTGATGGCATTCATAACATTACAGTAAGAGCCTACGATGCAGCCGGGAATTTTGTAGATGGATATGTTGACGTTTATATTGATATCACACCTCCTAACAGTTTTACACCAATAGCAGACCCCAATACTTGGACCAACATCACAACGCCGGAAATTAATTTCTCAACCACTGATGATTTGAGCGGTATAGATCATTATGAGATAAGTATTGATGGTGATAGCTTTTCAAATCAATCTAGCCCTTATGTTATTCCTTCACAGGATGATGGTGTGCATAATATTACAGTCAGAGCCTACGATTCTGCAGGGAATTTCAGGGACGGAACAGTGGAAGTGTTTATTGATACAACACCTCCAAATAGCTTTACACCAACGGCGAATCCTGGCACATGGACTAACGATAACCAACCCATCATTACATTCGATACAACAGATGATAATAGCGGTATGGATCATTTTGAAGTAAAAGTTGATAGTGAACCTTTTTCAATAAGAACGAGTCCATATCAATTGCCCTCCCAAATAGATGGAATACATAATATAACTGTAAGGGCTTATGATGTTGTTGGGAATTACATAGACAGCTTTGTTGATGTGTACATCGATACCACGCCCCCAAATGAATTTACACCAACAGCAGATCCAAGTAATTGGACTAACAATGCTCAACCAGTAATTTCATTTTCAACCACAGATGATATGAGCGGTATTGATTATTACAATATAAGTATAGATTATGGTGTTTTCTCTTCTCAAATGAGTCCATATCAATTGCCTTCTCAAACAGATGGGATACATAACATAACTGTAAGGGCTTATGATATGGCTGGAAATTATGTAGAAGGTTATGTGGATGTATATATTGATGGCACACCTCCAAATGCTTTTACTCCTTTCGCAGATCCAAGTGATTGGACCATAAACACTCAACCTATAATTTCATTTTCAACCACAGATGATATTAGCGATATTGACCATTACAATATCAGCATAGACCATGGAAATTTCTTCACTCAAACAAGCCCATATCAATTGCCTTCCCTAACTGATGGAACACATAACATAACTGTAAGGGCTTACGATATGGTAGGGAATTATATAGAGGGCTATGTGGATGTGTACATTGATACCACGCCACCAAATGCTTTTATACCAACAGCAGATCCAAGTGGTTGGACTGCAAACACTCAGCCTGTAATCTCATTTTCAACCACAGATGATGTTAGTGATATTGCCTATTACAATATCAGCATAGATTTTGGTGTTTTCTCCACACAAACTAGCCCCTTCACCTTGCCTTCCCTAACTGATGGGACACATAACATAACTGTAAGGGCTTATGATATGGCTGGGAATTATATAGAGGGTTATGTGGATGTGTACATTGATACCACTCCCCCAAATATATTCACACCAACAGCAGACCCAAATGATTGGACCACAAACACTCAGCCCGTAATCTCATTTTCAACCACCGACGATATCAGCGGTATTGATTATTACAATATCAGCATAGACCAAGGAAGTTTCTTCACTCAAACTAGCCCATTTACTTTGCCTTCCCAGTCAGATGGGATGCATAACATAACAGTAAGAGCTTACGATATGGCTGGGAATTTTATAGAGGGCTTTGTGGATGTATATATTGATGCTGCGCTACCAAATACCTTTACGCCTGTAGCAAATCCCAGTACCTGGACTGACAACACACAACCCACAATAACGTTCTATACAACAGATGATGACAGTGGCATAGATCATTACGAAGTAAAGATAGACGATGGGATTTTTTCGACCCAAACAAGTCCCTATATATTACCCTCCCAAGTTGACGGCATCCATAACATAACTATCCGAACATTTGATAACGCCGGAAATTACATTGAAGGATATGTTTACGTCTATATCGATACCACTGGTCCTGAGAGTTTTACACCCACTGCTAGTTCTGATGATTGGACTTCCAATACCCAACCGCAGATTACATTTTTAACAACTGATGGCTTAAGTGATATCGATCATTATGAAATCAGTATTGATGACGAGGCTTTTACAACCCAAACAAGTCCGTACACATTACCCCCCCAAGATGATGGCATCTATAACATAACTGTTCGAGCATTCGACAATGTTGGAAATTACATAGACGAGGATATTGTTGTATATATCGACTCAACTTCACCTGTGATTACCCATACACCTGTTATCATCGGTTATAGAGGAACGTCAATAATTATTGCAGCAACAGTATCCGATGAAAATAGTGGGGTTGCAAGTGTGGCTCTATACTTTAAAAAACAAGATGAAGTTGTATACTCATCAATTCAAATGACCCTTGAAGAAAATATCTATTCTGCCGAAATATCTGCTGCAACAGTTGATACAGATTTCATTGAATATTATGTTAAAGCAGTAGATAATTCGTTACCATCAAACACCGCATACTTTGGTAAAAATGGAAGAGTTCAGAATACCCCAACAACTCTTGATGATATCGATATAGCAATCCAGGGATTGGATACAACACCTCCTGACGTTTCAACCATGTTACCAGAAGGATCTGATGTACCCATTGATTCGATTATTATAATTACATTTAGTGAAGAAATGATCGAGGATGTTACTGAAAGTGCCTTTTCAATCACTCCACATGTACAGGGTAAATTCAAATGGGTAGGGGAGACTGTGCAATACAAGCCTGATCTTCCTTTGGATTATGGTACCGAGTATACTGTGATAATTTCTACAAATGCGAAAGATTTGGCAAACAATAACCTTGAAAAAGAATTTAATCAAACATTCAAAACAGAAGAAGAAGTTGAAGAGGCACAGGCTAAAGAATCCTTTTGGGAGACCTGGGAACCCATAATCACCGGGGCAACGGTCCTAGCATCTATTCTTGTGTTCTTGATTGGATTCTTGTCCATAAAAAGAAAGCGCGGTAAACTCAAACTGTACATGGAAAGGATAGACGATACCTACAATGAATACAAAAAGAACCCTCAGGAATGCGAGCAGGAGCTAATTGCCCTTAGAGAAGGCATCAAAAAAGACGTTCATAGAGGCAAGATCGAGGAAAACCATTTCCTGATTCTGGATAAAAAGATAGATGATTATATAATGAAATTGGCGGTCATGGAAAAAGGGGCGATAGGAGAAGCAGGGGAGGCAGGGGAAGTGTCGGAAGAGGGCATTACAGAGCCAATTTCTGAGGAAGAAGATGTTGGTGGGGAAACAGGAGATGTGGGAGAGGAACAAGGAGAAGAATAATTACAGAAAGGCTCATAATTTCTCCAATTAAGAATTCCATAAAAGATCCCCAATTTATTTCAGAAAAAAGATAAATTTAAATATCCATATTATATCTTAATTTCAGAATTTATACAGACACGGAGGGGACCAATATGCGTGGGCGAAAGGTAAGGCGAGTATTTCGACTGTGTCTAGGGATATTATTGATATTGTCTTTGGTTCAAGTAATGCACTTTAATGGGCCGCTTGTAGAAAACGCCTCAGCAGGTTCGAGCTGGGTGCAGACTACTGAGGCAGACTTTAATGGTGGAACATTGACCGATGTGGAGGTTACACCTTCGGGTGAGGTGAAACTTCCATTACTAACAAAAAATGTAGAAGATAATTTTTATGATGAATCCAAAATTAGCTATAAGAATCACATAAAGGTAGATACGATTGTAGGTGAATCAAAGCTAGTAAAAATCAATAACACGTTTGGTGGATTTTTACACGAAGCGGGTGTTTCTATAGAACAAACTTCTGATGGTGGCTATATAATAACAGGAGGTATAAACACTCATGGTGGACTTTCAACAGATGTATGGCTAATTAAAACGGATTCTTACGGTGATGAACAATGGAATAAGATAATTGGGGGATTGGATGATGAAGGCGGTTCATCAGTTCAGCAAACTTCCGACGGTGGCTATATTATCGCTGGTTATACAACATCTTATGGTGCAGGTTTGTATGATGTCTTGCTGATAAAAACTGATTCTTCAGGTAATGAGGAATGGAATAGAACTTATGGTGGAAGTTCATCAGAATTAGGTGAGTCAGTCCAGCAGACTTCTGACGGTGGCTATATCATCACTGGGGAAACATCCTCTTATGGCGCAGGTGGAGAAGATGTCTGGCTGATTAAAACAGATTCTTTTGGAAACAAACAATGGGATAAAACCTTTGGTGGGAGTGAAGATGAAGGGGGTGAATGCTGTGAGCAAACACCTGATGGTGGCTTTATCATTACAGGATATGTGTCATCTTGGGGTGGTGGAAGCTCTGATGCATGGTTGATTAAAACCGATGGATCTGGAAGTGAGGATTGGAATATTACTTTTGGCGGGAGTGATTCTGATGAAGGTAAATCAGTCAATCAAACCACAGATGGTGGTTATATTATCACCGGTTATAGTACCTCTTATGGGCCTGGTACTTATGATGTCTGGTTGATTAAAACCGATGGGTCTGGAAGTGAGGATTGGAATAATACTTTTGGCGGGAGTGCATGGGATTTCGGTTCTTCAGTCAAGCAGACTTCGGATGACGGATATATTATCGTAGGTGAAACATGGTCTTATGGTTCTGGTCCAAATAATCTTTGGTTGATCAAAACCAATTATTTAGGTAATGAAGAGTGGACTAAAATCTTTGGCGGAAAATCCAGTGACTACGGTTTTTCAGCCCGGCAGACTTCAGATGGTGGTTACATAATAACAGGTTGTACTTATTCTTATGGTAGCGGTGATGGTGATGTGTGGCTGATTAAAACCAATCAAACTGGTTACCTAGATTTTACATATGGTGTAATGACCTCAGTTGATCTGCTTGCAGGTCAGGTAGTATATTCAATCAATACTTTTGATTGCAATACCTCAGTATTTCCGGAAACTGGAATCAAAGTGCAATTTTCACAAAATTCAACTTATTGGTACAATTCAGGTGGAACATTGGATGGCTGGGATACTTTGTCTGATGGTTTTAATTCTATTGATTTATCATCTTTGGGTTGGCAGGGACCTGGTTTTTACTACCAAATGAATTTTACATCAAATAATGAAAAAGCTCCAAGTGTTCAAAATATTAGTTTTTTATATAATCAATTTACGTCAGGCGATCTTGTATCACAACCATATAATGCCGGTGCTGATGTAAATTGGTACACAATAAGTTGGACTAAAATAAATGATACAATTAAATTTCAATTGAGAACTGCAGACACCCAATCTGGTTTGTCAAGCAAGGATTTTGTGGGTCCTGAGGGAACATCCTCAACTTATTATACTTCCTCAGGTACAAATATCTGGTCCGGCCATACTTCTGATAAATGGTGGATCCAATATAAGGTCTATTTAAGCTCAAGCTTGGGTAATACAACACCTATTTTGCAGGATGTGACAATCTCTTATAATAATATTCCAACACAACCGCAGATAAGCAGTCCTGTGAATAATATAATATTAAATGATAGCACACCCTTGTTTAGTTGGAGCTCTGATGATTTAGATGGATCTTTAAATGGATTTCAGGTTATAATTGATGAGGATAGCCGCTTCAATAACGTTGAATATGATAGCGGTGAACAAAGCACCTCAAATCAATACTGGCAATTTCCAGAGGGAACTAGCTATAATGCGATAGCCGATGGTTCATGGTACTGGAAAGTGAGGACTAGGGATAATGACGGAGTTTGGGGGCCATATAGCGAATCCAACAATTTTACAGTGGATACCACTCCACCAACCGGTTTTTTAATCACTCCAAAATACCATTTGTGGACTTCAAATAACCAATTTAATATTACCTTCTCAACGACAGATGCAACCAGCAGTGTTGATCATTACGAGGTAAAAATAGATACAGGAAGTTTCTCACAACAAACAAGTCCTTATAAAATCCCACCGCAGATCGATGGGATCCATAACATTACAGTAAGAGCGTTTGATATAGTTGGAAATTATATTGATTGTTATGTAGATATTTATATCGACACGAATACACCCACAATTACACATACACCAGTTACCAGTGGAACAGACGGTGTTTCCATAAATATTACGGCTGTTGTTGTCGATGATGGAAGTGGAATCGATAATATAATGCTGTATTATAAAAAACCCATTGAGACATCGTACGCTTCAGAAATAATGAATGTAAATGGAAATACATACTATTTAGAAATAAATCCTGCCGTGGTCACTTCTGATGGGCTTGAATATTATATTAAAGCCATCGATAAAGCATCACCTGCCAATATTGCATACTTTGGCACAGGTGGCCAAGTCACGGATGAACCAGATTCTAATACTGACATCGATATCACAATTACTGGGTTCTTGAAAATAGAGACCAAATCACCAACAGGTAGTGAGGTCCCAGTAGACCAACCAATAGTAATTGTATTTAGTGAGGCAATGGATGAGGTACCCACGAAAGCTGCATTTTCGATAACTCCAAATGTGGATGGCGCATTTGATTTGAAGGGAGCAACTTTAACATTTACACCCACTGAACCCCTTGCTCTCGGAGAGAAATATAATATTACCATTTCTAAAAGTGCAATAAGTTTAAGTGGTAATACCCTTAAAGAAGACTACCAATGGGAGTTTATCACCACAAGAGAAGCTGAAGGGGAGGAAAAGGAATCCTTTTGGGAAACCTGGGAGCCGATAATCACAGGTGCAACGGTTCTAGCTTCAATTATTGTATTCCTTGTTGGATTTCTCACCGTAAGAAAGAAGCGCAGTAAACTTAGGCAGTATATAGAAAGAATAGATGATACATTCAATAAATATAAAAAGGACCATCGGGAATGTGAGCAGGAGTTGATCGCTCTCAGGGAAGACATTAAAGCCGAGGTCAAGGAAGGTAAAATCGAAGAAAACCATTTTCTGATTCTGGATAAGAGGATAGACGATTATTTAATGGAATTGAAAACCATGGAAAAAGAGGAAGCAAGGGAAGAGTTGGAGGAGGATATTACTGAGCCTATGTCTGGAGAAGAAGATGTTGGCGAGGAAGCTGAATAATTCAAATAGAAAGATAAACTTAAATATCCATATTTTATTTTAATTTCAGGATTTATACAAACCGGAGGGGGCAAACATGTGTGGGCGTAAGGAAAGACGAGTATTTCGAGTGTCTCTAGGGATATTGCTGATTTTGTCTGTGATTCAGGTAATGCCATTTGATGGGCCTTTTGTTGAGAACGCTTCTGGAGGTTCGAGCTGGATGCAGACGACTGAGGCGGATTTCCTGTCAGGAACTCCAGAAAATATCACAATCACTCCTGACGGCAACGTGACACTGGAGCTCCAGACAAAATACATCGAAGACGATTTTACCGACGAATCAATGATCGATTACTCAAGGAACGTCGTTATGGATACCTCCAAAGGCGAGGTGAGACTGAATAAAATAAACAAGACCTTTGGCGGGAGTTCTTCTGATGGGGGTAATTCTGTCCGGCAGACCTCGGACGGCGGGTATATTATCGCTGGCTATACCAGTTCTTATGGTGCAGGCGGATATGATATCTGGTTGATTAAGACTGATTCGTTTGGTGTTGAAAGTTGGAACAAAACCTACGGTGGGAGTTTATCTGAAATTGGTTATTGTGTTCAGCAGACCTCAGAGGGGGAGTATATTATCGTTGGGTATACAATATCTTATAGTGCTGGCGCCTCTGATTTCTGGCTTATCAAGACCGATTCATTAGGTGCTGAAAGTTGGAACAAGAGCTTTGGCGGGAGTTCTGAGGATGAAGGTCATTATGTCCAGCAGACCTCCGATGGTGGATATATTATCGCTGGCTATACCAGTTCTTATGGTGCTGGCGGCTCTGATGTCTGGCTTATCAAGACCGATTCGTCAGGTAATGAACAATGGAACAAAACCTTCGGCGGGAGTTCTACTGATAAAGGTTATTCAGTCCATCAGATCTCTGGGGGGGGTTATATTATTGCGGGATATACTCATTCTTATGGCACTGGCAGTGCTGATGTCTGGCTTATCAAGACCGATTCATCAGGTGCTGAAAGTTGGAACAACACCTTTGGCGGGATTGGATATGATCATGGTAATTCCGTCCAGCCGACCTCCGACGGAGGGTATATTATCGCTGGATCTACCAATTCATATGGTATTGGTAGTGTTGATGCCTGGCTAATTAAGGCCAATTCTTCAGGCAGCGAAACATGGAACAAAACCTTCGGTGGAAGTTTTCTTGATGAAAGTTATTCTGTCCAACAGACCTCGGACGGTGGGTATATTATCGGTGGCAATACAAAGTCTTGGGGCGCAGGCAAAGATGATGCGTGGCTAATCAAGACCGATTCGTCTGGTGGTGAGAAATGGTTTAAGTTTTTCGGTGGGAGTACATATGATTATTGTAAGTCCGTTCGGCAGACCTCTGACGGAGGGTATATTATCTCTGGCTATACCGAATCTTTTAGTGCCGGCGGTTATGATGTCTGGCTAATCAAGACCGATTCGCCTGATGTTGAGAACTGGAATAATATCTTTGAAGGAAGTCAATATGATGGAAGTCGTTGCGTCCAGCAGACCTCGGACGGTGGGTATATTATAGCGGCAACCACCTATTCTTATGGTATTAATACACCTTCACAATCAAATGTTTGGCTCATCAAGACCGATTCGTCAGGAAAGGAACAGTGGAATAAGACCTTTGGAGGGAGTGATGGTGATTCCAGCTATTCCATCCAACAGACCGTCGACGGAGGATATATAATTACAGGTTATACCAAATCCTATGGCGGTAGCGACATTGACGTATGGCTTATCAAGACCAATTCTTCAGGTAGTGAGCAGTGGAACAAAACTTTTGGAGGGGATAGCGCAGATTATGGTGAATCGGTTCTGCAAACATTCGATGGGGGGTATATTATTGCCGGCCATACCTTATCTTTTGGCATTAATACACCTTTCAAATCAAATACCTGGCTTATCAAAACCGATTCCTTGGGAATTGAGACTTGGAACAACACTTTCGGTGGGATTGAATATGATCGTGGTTATTCTGTCCAGCAGACCTCCGACAGAGGTTATATTATTGCCGGCCACACTTATTCTTATGGTGCGGGTAATGAAGATGCCTGGCTTATCAAGACCGATTCCTCAGGAATTGAGACTTGGAACAAAACCTTCGGTGGAAGTGATTATGAAACTAGTTATTCCGTCCAGCAGACCTCGGACGGTGGGTATATTACCGCTGGTTATACCGGGTCTTTTGGTACAGGCAACGATGATGTCTGGCTTATCAAGACCGATTCGTCGGGTGCTGAAAGTTGGAACAATACCTTCGGTGGGAGCCAAAATGATGTAGGTCGCTGTGTCCAGCAGACAGCAAACGATGGGTATATTATTATCGGCTCCACCCGATCTTATGGTATTAATACACCTTCAAAATCAAATATATTGCTTATCCGAACCGATTCCACGGGTGCAGAACAATGGAATAAGATCTTCGGTGGGAATGAAAATGATTTTGGTTATTATGTCCAGCAGACCTTAGATGGTGGATATATCCTAGTTGGACGTACATATTCTTACGGTGTCGGTACTCCGTCCAACCCTAATATCTGGTTGATCAAGACCAATTCAGAGGATGTGGCGAGCTGGAGCCGGCCCTTCGGTGGGAGTTCAAGTGATGAAGGGGTTTCCGTCCTGCAGACCTCAGATGGAGGTTATATTATCGCAGGCTACACTGAATCTTATGGGGCCGGTGGTTATGATGCCTGGCTAATCAAGACCGATTCTTCGGGTAGCGAAACATGGAATAAAACCTTCGGTGGGAGTAATCATGATTTTGGAGCTTCCATCGAGCAGACCGCCGACGGTGGGTATATTATCGCTGGAAATACCCAATCTTATGGTGTCGGCCTCAGAGATGCATGGCTAATCAAGATCGATTCGTCTGGAACCGAAAGTTGGAACAAAACCTTCGGGGGGAATATCCATGATTTTGGAAATTTCGTCCAGCAGACCTCAGATGGAGGTTATATTATTGCAGGCTACACTGAATCTTATGGTGCGGGGGGTTATAATACCTGGCTAATCAAGACCGATTCGTCAGGTAACGAAACATGGAACAAAACCTTTGGCGGGAGTTCAGATGATTGGGGCAATTCCGTCTGGCAGACCTCTGACGGCGGTTATATCATTGCAGGGATTACCTATTCTTATGGTGCCGGCATTGCAGATGCCTGGCTTATCAAAACTGATTCGTCTGGTACCGAAAGTTGGAACAAGACCTTCGGCGGGAGTGATATTGATTCTGGTTATTCTGTCCATCAGATCTCCGACGGTGGTTATATTATCGGTGGAAATACCCAATCTTATGGCGCAGGCAAATATGATGCCTGGCTTATCAAGACCGATTCATCAGGTAATGAGCAGTGGAATAAAACCTTCGGAGGGAGTTCCCAAGATTATTGTGAATCGGTTCTGCAGACCTCGGACGGCGGATTTATTATCACAGGTTCTACTATTTCTTATGGTACAGGTGGTTACAATGCCTGGCTAATCAAGACCGACTCGTTTGGTAGTGAGAAATGGTTTAAAATATTAGGTGGAAGTGAAAGTGACACTGGAAGATCAGTCCATCAGACTTCAGACAGCGGTTATATTATTGCGGGGTATACCAATTCTTATGGTATAGGTGTTCCAAGCCTGCCCAATATCTGGCTTGTGAAGGACGATTCATCATGGGGCGAGATCATATCCACGAACCTGTTCATGGGAGATGTGGCGTATGCAATCAACAACTTTACAATTGAAGTTGTCAAACCCCTAGGGACCAGTATAAAAGTGCAATTTTCAAGAAATGCCCTCAGTTGGTATAATTCTACAGGTTCTTTGAACGGCTGGGATAATTTATTCAGCAGTACCAATGTGATAAATTTTAAACAGTTAGGTTGGAACGGGTCGCAGTTTTACTATCGTGTCAATTTCGCTTCTGATGGAATAGATACGCCAATTCTTAAAAATATTATTTTTTCATACCAACAATATAAACCATCAGGTATATTTGAATCTGAATCGTATGATACCGGCGGATCAGTTTCATGGTGGACTCTAAATTGGAGCGCCACAAAACCACCTGGAACGGAAATCAAACTTCAATTGAGAACCGCTTCAACACAAGGAGGTTTATTGGCCAAGAACTTTGTAGGGTCAGACGGTACTTCGTCGACCAATTATACCATACCGGGATCAAATATATGGCCTGGCCATGATGGTGATCAATGGATACAATATAAAGTCTATCTTTATACGACCAACACAAGTGTTTCGCCTATCTTGCATAATATAACTATACACTTTAATCTTATTCCGAATGAACCTACTCTAACAGCACCACCCAATAATCTGATAACAATAAATAATACACCAAGCTTTGATTGGACATTTTTCGATTTAGATGGTTATCAAACTGACTTTGAGGTTTTAATCGATGATGACAGCGCGTTCGATAGTGTGAATTACGACAGCGGAGAGCAGAGCTCCACAAATCCATACTGGCAGTTCCCATCAGGTACAGGTTATACAACAATAGCTGATGGTATATACTATTGGAAGGTTCGTGTTAAGGATAATGATGGCGATTGGTCGCCGTATAGTAATTATTGGAATATAACAATAGATATAACTCCTCCAAACAGTTTCACACCCCTCGCCACTCCTGATGGCTGGACCAACAACAACCAACCTCAAATATCGTTTTTCACTATCGATGCAACAAGTGGTATTGATTATTATCAAGTGAAAATCGACAGTGGAAGTTTCACAACCCAAATGAGCCCGTATACATTGCCTGAGCAGTCTGATGGAACACATAACATAACAGTAAGGGCCTACGACAAAGCGGGTAATTATCGAGATGGTTTTGTTGATGTATACATAGATGCCACTTTACCAAATGACTTTATTCCCACAGCAGATCCAAGTGGTTGGACCTATAATTCTCAGCCAACTATTTCATTTTCTACAACCGATACACTCAGCGGAATCGACCATTATGAGGTAAGTATTGATGGTGGAGGTTATTCTATCCAGACAAGCCCGTACACTTTGCCAGCACAGTCTGATGGAGTACATAACATAACAGTGCGAGCTATTGATTTGGCTGGGAATTACGTTGAAGGTTATGTTGAAGTTTATATCGATACCACCGATCCTGTTGATTTCAATCCCACTGCACCTTCTGGTTGGATAGCTGACAATCAACCCGAGATATCGTTTTCTACAACCGATGTAACCAGCGGTATTGACCATTATGAAGTCAGAATTAACGACGGCACTTTTGCTACCCAAACAAGTCCTTATACTTTGCCTGCACAGTCAGATGGAACATATAATATTACTGTCAGGGCTTACGATAGGGCTGGAAATTATATTGACAGATATGTCGACGTGCATATTGACACAACATCCCCTCTTATAATACATACACCTATTACTGCCGGTAATGAAGGTTCTGCAATAACTATATCAGCCACCGTTACAGATGATCATAGCGGCGTTGATTATGTAGAGCTGTTTTATAAGAAGATTATTGACACTAAATTTTCAAATATTACAATGATGAGAAATGGTAATATTTATTCTGCCAACATCCCTGCAGATACAGTCACTGTCGACGGGGTGGATTATTACCTCAAGGCGGCAGATAAATCTTCTGAACCCTCAATTGTATATTATGGTGCTGGCGGTCAAGTTTCTGAAGAGCCGAATTCCCAGAATGATATTGTAATCACGATATCGGATGTAGACATTACACCACCAACGATTATTGAGAAATTCCCAGAAGGCAACAATGTCCCTGTAAGTTCTTTAATCTCGGTAACGTTTAGTGAGGCAATGGACAAAACCATTACAGATAATATATTTACAATCACACCTGAACTTACGGGAACAGCCCACTGGGAAGGAAACAAACTGATATTTAATTCGGAGTATGCTATGGAGTATGGTACACCATATTCTGTAACTGTTGGTACCGTGGTAAAGGATATAGCTGGTAATAACTTAGAAAATGCGTTTACTTGGCAATTTATCACCACTTCAATTCAGGATGTTTCCCCGCCAACGATAGGTGAAGAAACACCCAGAGGCGTCGATATATCCATAGACACAACTATCTCATTACAATTTAGTGAACGTATGCAAGAAGACAATACAAAAAAAGCATTTTCAATTGAACCTTATGTGGATGGAAAATTTACTTGGGAATATAATAAGCTTGTTTTTACCCCGGACTCTTCCTTATCGTATGAAACTACATATACTATCACAATTTCAACAGATGCAAAGGATTTTGTGGGTAATAATTTGGAGAATGAATATAGTTGGTCTTTTACTACAGAAGAAGATCCTGAGAAAGGCGAAGAGTCATTTTGGGAGACCTGGGAGCCTATAATCACTGGTGCAACAGTTCTAGCTTCAATTATAGTATTTCTTATTGGATTCCTTACCGTAAGAAAGAAACGCAGCAAGCTTCGACAATATATGGATAGAATAGAAAGTACATTCAACGAATACAAACAGAACCCTCAGGAATGCGAGAAGGAGCTGATTGAATTAAGGGAGGATATTAAAGCCGATGTTAGGAAGGGAAAGATCGAGGAAAATCATTTTCTGATATTGGATAAAAGGATAGACGACTACTTATTGGATTTGAAAACCATGGAAAAAGAGGAAGCAGGAGAGGTGTTGGAGGAGGATATGACTGAGCCAATATCTGAAGAGGAAGAAGATATCAGCGGTGGATTTGAATAGGATTGAGGGAGGCCAGGGTCAGATAAAAAGATAAACTTAAATATCCATATTCTATCTTAATTTCAGGAATTATACAAAACGGGGGGGTATATATGTGTGGGTGTAAGGTAAGACGAGTATTTCGAGGGTGTCTAGGGATATTGTTGATTTTGTCTGTAATTCAGGTAATGCCTTTTGATGAGCCTTTTGTTGAGAATGCATCTGCAGGTTCGAGTTGGGTGCAGACGAGTGAAGCGGATTTTAACGGTGGAGAATTGAACAATGTGCTGGCTACACTTGATGATAATGTGACACTAGATCTGCAGACAAAATACATCGAAGACGATTTCATTAGTGAATCAAATATCAATTATAAAAGAAATGTAATCGTGGATACTGCAGAAGGCGAAGTAAAACTCAATAAAATAAATAAGACTTTTGGTGGGGGTTCAATAGACCGTGGGTATTCGGTCTATCCCACCTCAGATGGGGGTTGTATTATCGCTGGGCAGACAGCTTCCTATGGTGCAGGTAGTTCTGATGCTTGGCTGATCAAAACAGATACATATGGTAATGAGCAATGGAATAGCACTTTTGGTGGAAGTAATGATGATCGAGGTTATTCAGTCCAGCAGACCTCTGATGGAGAGTATATTCTCACAGGTTTCACATATTCTTTCTCCGTTGGTGGCTGGGATACCTGGCTGATCAAGGCGGATTCATCAGGTAAAGAGCAATGGAATAAAACCTATGGTGGGAATGTACATGATTATGGTAGAGCAGTTAAGCAAACCACCGATGGCGGTTTTATCATCGCTGGACAAACATCGTCATATGGGGCTGGTGGTTATGATTTCTGGCTTATCAAGACCGACTCATCAGGTAAAGAGCAATGGAATAAAACATTTGGTGGTACTTTAGATGATATTGGTCGAGCGGTTCTAGAGACCTCCGATAATGGTTATCTTATTACAGGATATACTCAATCTTTTGGTGCAGGTGATATTGATGCGTGGCTAGTTAAGACGAACGAGACGGGTATAGAGCAATGGAATAAAACCTTTGGCGGTAGTTTAAGTGATTCTGTTTTCTCAGTCCAGTTGAGTTGGGATAAGGGCTATATTATGGCTGGAAATACCAATTCTTATGGTTCTGGCGATAAGGACGCTTGGCTTATCAAGACGAACGCAACGGGCATAAAGCAATGGGACAAGACCTTCGGTGGTTTTTCAGATGATTATGGTATTTCGGCCCATCAGACCTCCAATGGGGGGTATATTCTCACGGGTAATACAACATCTTATGGTGCTGGTAATAGCGATGTGTGGCTTATCAAGACCGATTCATCAGGTAATGAGCAGTGGATAAAAATCTTCGGAGGGAATGATAATGATTATGGTTGTTCAGTTCAGCAGACCTCAGATGACGGTTATATCGTATGTGGGTATTCTGCATCTTATGGCGCTGGCGGTTATGATTTATGGCTTATCAAGACTCATTCATCGAATAAAAAAGGCTGGGAAAAAACCTTCGGGACCAGTAACTATGATTATGCTTACTCAGCCAAACAGACCTCCGATGGTGGCTTTATCATCACTGGAACTACACGATCTTATGGTGCTGTCGATTATAATACCTGGTTGATCAAGACCGATTCATCAGGTAATGAACAATGGAATAATACCTTCGGTGGAAGTTATCGTGATCGGGGTGAAGTAGTTCATGAAACGTCTGACGGCGGATTTATCATCGCTGGGAGTACACAATCTTATGGTGTTGGTAGCAATTGGGATGCATGGCTAATCAAGACCGATTCATCAGGTAATGAGCTTTGGAATAAAACCTTCGGCGGGAGTTCCATTGATTATGGTGAGGCAGTTCAGGAAACTTCCGATGGTGGGTATATCATTACAGGAGATATCGGCTCTTGGGGTGCAGGCAGTTGGGATGCCTGGCTGATTAAAACGAACGAAACCGGCATAGAGCAATGGAATAGAACCTTTGGTGGGGATGACCGGGATCATGGTCGAGCAGTACTGGAAACCCCTGATGGTGGCTTTATCATCGCTGGAACTACACGATCTTATGGTTCTGTTGGTAATTGGACCGCCTGGTTAATCAAGACCGATTCTTTAGGAACTGAGATATGGAATAAGACCTTCAATGTAGGTGATTATAGTTATGGTGAATCCCTCCAGCAGACCTCCGATGGTGGATTTATCATAGCTGGTTATACTTATTTATTTAGTCTCGGCCATAGGGATGTAATGTTAATTAAAACAGATTCGTCAGGTAACGAGCAATGGAATAATTCAATTGGCGGAAATGGTTGGGACCAAGGTTATTCAGTCCAAGAAACTTCTGATGGGGGGTATGTCATTGCAGGTTATACAAGCTCCTTTGGTGATGGTTATGATGCTTGGCTGATCAAAACCGATTCATTAGGCAATGAGGTATGGAATAAAATCTTCGGTGGGAGTTCAGGTGAATATACCTATTCAGTCCAACAAACCTTTGACGGAGGATATATTATTGCCGGGTATACATATTCTTACGGTGCGGGAGGAACTGATGCATATCTGATTAAGACAGATTCGTCCGATGTCGAGTCATGGAGTAAATCCTTCGGTGGGGCTAGTTATGAATATGGTTATTCAGTCCAACAGACCTTTGATGGCGGCTTTATTATCACTGGGGACACGTCTTCTTTTAGTGTAGGTACTTCTGATGCATGGCTGATAAAGACCGATTCGTTAGGAAATGAGCAATGGAACAAAACCCTCGGTTCATTAGTGGGTGGTAGTGGTCAATCGGTTCAACAAACCTCTGATGGCGGTTATATTATTGTTGGGTATAGATGGCCTTTTGGTGGGAGTAATTATGATGTCTGGCTGATTAGGACCGACTCCTCAGGTAATAAGCATTGGGAAAAAACTTTCGGTGGACCCCAACATGATTATGGGTATTCAGTACAGCAGACTTCTGATGATGGCTTTATCCTTGCTGGTGGTACAATGTCTTTTGGTGCAAGTAATTATAATGTCTGGTTGATCAAGACTGATTCGTCAGGCAATGAACAGTGGAACAAAACCTTCGGTGTTAATTTTGCTGATAGGGGATATTCAGTTCAACAGACCACTGATGGCGGCTTTATAATAGCGGGATATATAGGCGGAGATGTATGGTTGATTAAAACTGATAATAATGGAGATGAGATATGGAATAAGACTTTCGGCGGTGCATCTGACCCTGATTACAGTTATTCAGTACAACAGACTACCGATGAAGGATATATCATAGCTGGAGAAACAAACACTTATGGTGCTGGAGGTTGGGATGTATGGCTGATTAAGACAGATTCTTTCGGTAATGAGCAATGGAATAAAACCTTCGGCGGGAGTGGTAATGATAGGGGGTATTCTGTCCAGCAGACATTCGATGGAGGTTTTATAATTACAGGCACTATTGATTCTATCAAAACCGATTCTTTAGGGAATGAGAAATGGTTTAAATTCTTCTGGGGTGGATGGGGTAAAGAAGTTCAGCAGACCCCTAATGGAGGATATATCATCGTTGGTGATACGTACTCTTATGGGATCGGTGTTCCAGGTAAACCCAATATCTGGCTGGTTAAAGACGATTCATCTTGGGGTGAGATAATTTCTAATAATATACTTACCGATAGTAAGATATATTCGATTAATAATTTTACATGTGAAGTAGTCAAGCCCTTTGGAACAGGTATTAAAGTGCAATTTTCAAAAGACTCTTTTAACTGGTATAATTCTTCCGGTTCTATAAATGGTTGGGATACTATATCCGGAGGTACAAATCTCATTGACCTCACTACTTTAGGATGGAATGGTTCTAGATTTTACTACCATGTCAATTTCTATTCTGATGGAATAGACACGCCTATTCTAAGGAACATAAATTTATCGTATCAACAGTATTTTTCATTAGGTACATTGGTGTCAGAGCCATATAATACTGGAGGAGAGGTTTCGTGGCGGACAATTAACTGGAATGCGACCGTACCCGCAAATACAGAAATTAAATTCCAATTAAGATCTGCGACTACACAAGGCGGTTTATCGGTTAAGAACTTTGTAGGGCCCGATGGAACACCTTCCACTTTTTACACAACATCCGGAACAAATATCTGGTCGGGGCATCACGGAGAACAATGGTTCCAATATGAAGCCTATCTAAACACGAGCAACACAAGTATTACACCAGTTTTACATAATTTGACCATACATTTTAATTTAATACCTGGCCCGCCCGGTTCATTAAATCCTACCGATAATTTTATGACAAACGATACTACCCCATATTTCAGCTGGAGTTTTAACGATTCCGACAGCACCCAGACAGAATTTCAAGTTGTGATCGATAATGACAGCAGTTTTACAAGCCTAGATTATAACAGCGGTGAACAAAGTTCATCAAACGAATTTTGGCAGTTCCCTTCAGGTACAGGATACACTACAATGGCTGAGGGTTTTTGGTTCTGGAAAGTCCGCACAAAGGACTCTGATGGAAATTGGAGTGCGTACAGCTCCTACCAAACTCTAGGAATAGATATAACCGCACCGGATCCACCTGGTGGAATTTCTGCAGAACCGAGCACCTGGAATTCAAGGAATTCGTTTAATATTTCATGGACCAATCCAATCGATGCCTCAGGGATAGCTGGTGTATATTACAGGCTAGACTCTCCTCCGACTTCAGATACTGACGGGATATTTGTGGTAGGTTCGGACATTACTTTCTTAGGTAATATCTCTGTTATAGGTGATGGCAATCATACAATTTACGTCTGGTTAAAAGATGAAGCCGGCAATGTCAATTATTTGAATTACACAACAACATATCTTCATTATGACACAACGGACCCGGATTCCCCGATTGGTGTTTCTGCAATTCCCAGCAGTTGGACTAATATGAATTCGTTCAATGTATCTTGGACTAACCCAGTCGATGACGCGGGTATTGCGGGAGTTTATTACAAATTGTATTCTGCGCCAACATCCAATGATGATGGTATATACGTCCAGGGTCAGGAAATAAACAACATAAGCGGTATATCTGTTTTGGATTCAGGTGTGCATACGATTTATATCTGGTTAAAAGATAATGCAAATAATGTGAATTTTACTACTTACAGTTCAACAATTCTATTCTATGATGGTCTTGCACCTTCTTCGCCAATAAATTTGAAAGCTACACCTGGTGATTGGACATCTACGAATTCATTTACGGTATCATGGACTAATCCTAGCGAATTCTCGGGAATAGCTGGGGCATTTTATAAATTGAAATCGGCACCCACCTCCGATACGGATGGCACTTATGTCGCTGGTGTGGATATCACATATATTGATAATATCATTGTCAGTGGTGAAGGCAATCATACTATCTATGTCTGGTTAAACGATAACTTAGACAATAAAGATTATAATAATCACTCGATAATTTATCTATTGTATGATAATTCAGACCCTGATCCACCCATAGGTCTTACAGCGAATCCTGCAACTTGGAATAATACAAATTCATTCGATATTTCATGGACCAATCCAAGTGATACGGCAGGTATTACTGGCGCGTATTACAAGTTAGATTCTGCTCCGACCTCAGACACCGATGGGACATACGTTGCCGGTTCAAACGTTACTTCCTTAAATGGTATCACAGTTACAGGTGATGGCAATCATACAATTTATGTCTGGTTAATCGATGAGGCGGGTAATGTCAATTATTTGAATTACACAACAACATATCTTTACTACGATGCAACAGCCCCAGATTCCCCTATTGGAGTTTCTGTAACACCAAGCAATTGGATTAACACAAATTCATTCGATATATCCTGGACGAATCCAAGTGATTTAACGGGTATTGCAGGAGCTTACTATAGGTTCAACTCTCCACCTACATCCAATACCGATGGAACATTGATTACTAACCCTGGGATAAATTCCCTCATGGGTATTCCAGTTCCTTTGGAAAGCTCGAATGAAATATTTATATGGTTGGTAGACGACATAAACAATAAAGATTATACTAGCTACAACACCACATATTTATATTATGACAGCTCGCCTCCTGATTCTCCATTAACTGTTATAGCAAATCCTAGTAGCTGGACCGATAATACACAACCTACAATTACATTCGAAACAACGGATGTTGTTAGCGGTATAGATCATTATGAGATAAGCATTGACGGTGAGAGTTTTTCAATCCAAACAAGTCCATATATATTACCTTCACAAGATGATGGCATCCATAACATAACCGTCCGGGCATTTGACAAAGCTGGAAATTACATTGAAGGATATGTATTCGTCTATATTGACACTACAGGCCCGGAGAGTTTTACTCCTACCACTAGTTCTGAGGGTTGGACTTCCAATACCCAACCACAAATATCATTTTCGACAACAGATGATCTTAGCGATATTGCTCATTATGAAATTAGTATTGATGGTGAAAGTTTTTCGATCCAAACAAGTCCGTACACATTACCCCATCAAGATAATGGCATTCATAATATAACCATACGGGCATTCGATAATGTTGGTAATTTTATCGAAGAAGACATTGTTGTATATATTGATACAACTCCACCTGTGATTACTCATACACCTGTTACAAGCGGACTCAAAGGAACATCAATAATAATTGCTGCAACAGTTACTGACGAAAATAGTGGGGTTGCAAGTGTAACTCTCTTCTTTAAAAAACAAAACGAAGTCGTATATACACCAATTCAAATGACCCTTCAAGAAAATATCTATTCCGCTGAAATATCTGCTGCAACAGTTGACACAGATTTTATTGAATACTATATAAAAGCGGTAGATAATTCGTTACCATCTAACACTATATACTTCGGTAAAAATGGACGAGTTCTAACAGCACCATCAACTTTAGATGATATCGATATATTAATCCAGGAAAGAGATACAATACCTCCCAAGGTATTAGATATGTCACCAGATGGTTCTGATGTGCCTATTGATTCGATTATCACAATTACATTTAGTGAAACTATGATTATGAATGTTACACAGAGTGCTTTTTCAATCACCCCGCATGTAGAGGGTAAATTCGAATGGGTTGAAATGGCTGGGATCACTTTAAAATTCAAGCCTGATATTCCCTTGAGTTATGATACCGAGTATACTGTAACAATTTCTACAAGTGCGAAAGATTTGGCTAACATTGACCTTGAGACTGAATTTAATCAAGCATTCCAAACAGAAAAAGAAGCTGACGCGGTTCAGGATAAGGAATCCTTTTGGGATGTTTGGGAACCCATAATCACCGGAGCAACAGTTCTAGCCTCTATTATCGTATTCTTGATTGGATTTCTTTCCATAAGAAGAAAGCGTGGTAAGCTCAAGAAGCATATAGATAGAATAGAAGATACATTCAACGAATACAAAAAGGACCCACAAGCTTGTGAGCAGGAGCTAATTGCTCTTAGGGAAGACATTAAAGTCGATGTTAGGAAGGGAAAGATCGAGGAAAATCACTTCCTGATATTGGATAAAAGGATAGACGACTACTTATTGGATTTGAAAACCATGGAAAAAGAGGAGGCAGGGGAGGTGTTGGAGGAGGACATTACAGAGCCAGTTTCCGAGGAGTCAATTTCAGAGGAAGAAGATCTTGGTGGGGGATTTGAATAGGATTGAGGGAGACCAAGACCAGATAAAAAGATAAACTTATATATCCATATATTATTCAAATACCTGGTCCAATTCCAGGAGGTGGCCTATTGCATGGAACTGGAGTTGTGACTACACAATGGATAGGGGGAATAGGAATGACGGGTGTGAAAAGGATACTATTTGTTATTTGCGTGGCAGCTTTCTTGTCAGTGAGCTCGTTTGTGGCCATGGTAGGTTTAAGGGCTATGGCTGATGAGAATGTAGGTGGGGATATATTAGCCCGTTGGGAAGATAATTGGATGGAGGATGACCCAGCAATTCCCCCTTGGGATGAATTGATACAAATCAACTTTGACAGCATGAACGGTAATGCCTACCATCTTGGAGACATGGATGTAAATGTGTGGCTAACACTTGAAAATACTGATTCTACTGATAATATCTTTGTTGGCGACGCGACGCTTGTTTCATACCATCCCCTATTCACTCCTAATATGGATGAGGATGATGGTCATACAATATTCCCATTTGGATCCGAGACATTCCAGTTTACAATTGACATAGGTAACAGCGGAGATGTCAATTTCTTGTATGAGGATGCTCTTGGGATATTACTAGAGAACATGGAACAGCCGATAGGCACCTCTATCGCAGACGAGTCTTTTTATTTCGATATCTATGTGAGTTCCATATTCGATCCTGATAATAGCCCTGGTGAAACCGATATGCATGAGGACCTTCCTGATATCGATGAGACAGATTTTCACCCGGATTTCGAGGCAGGCGAGACTTGGCAGGATGGCGAGATTCAACTGACAAATCACGCCCCTTACTCGATTTCTGATATTGAAGCCGATCTCAATTTAGGCGGAATACCTCAAGACATAACTTTTTCGGACGGTATCAATCTGTCAACGAATCCAGGGCCCATTTCAGCAGATGGAAACTTGGAATTGAATTGGAATTTTGATGTATCCATGGACGTCCCCCCAGATTATTATAGGCCTGAGCTCAACATCTCATATACCAGGGATGATAGAGCTGTAACTATTGTTGAGTACTTCAGGAACACAGGCCTCACTGTAGCTCCATACACCATGGCCACGGGTCCAGTGGGCGGCCCTGTGAATGAGGCGGACATTAACATATCATACAATATGAGTGGAACCCCACCGAATGTAACTATTTACTACACACTCAATACAAGTGCGCCATATTCATGGACTTTAATGGATACCGATAATACACCCGATGGGATCTACCCCTGGACCGTACCCGCGGACGGTTATTACAGCTGGTTAGCCATATCCGAGAACGAGGAGCCACCCGATCCATCAACCCCTCCTGAAGCATCCTATTACATCTTTGATTCCACACCCCCAAATTCCTTTACACCCACAGCAGATCCAAGTAACTGGACATCCAATACCCAACCTGTAATTGAGTTTCTCACCACGGACGATCTCAGCGGTATTGACTATTACAATATCAGCATAGACTCTGGTGATTTCACTACCCGAATGAGTCCTTATACATTACCTTCCCAGGCCGAAGGGACGCACAACATAACGGTCAGGGCCTATGATCAAGCTGGAAATTATCGAGATGAATATGTGGAGGTGTACATTGATATAACTCCTCCTAATGCTTTCATTCCCATAGCAGCTCCAAGTAATTGGACTACAGATACCCAACCTGTGATCTCATTCTCAACCACGGATGAGACAAGCAGTGTTGAATATTACAAAGTAAGTATAGACCATGGTTCCTTTTATACCCAAGCAAGCCCCTATACATTGCCTTCCCAAGAAGATGGAATTCATAACATAACAGTAAGAGCTTTTGATACGGCTGGAAATCTTATTGAAGGATATGTCGATGTGTATATTGACACGTCCGCTCCAATCATCTCACATACACCTATTACAACCGGTGCTACCGGTATTCCAATCAATTTCACTGCAGTTATTACGGATGCCCATAGTGGTATAGATAAGGCATATCTCTATTGTAAAAAACCCACTGAATCAACTTATACCGAACGACAAATGTACGCCATCGGAAATACCTACTATGTAGAATTACCTGGAACCGCGGTTACCACAGAAGGACTTGAATATTACATAAAGGCAACTGATAAAACCGACCCAGCCATTACCATATACTTTGGTTCGTTTGGCGGAGTTGAGATAGAGCCCACCTCGACAGATGATATCGATATAACAATAACAGATGATACGACTCCACCCTCCATCACTCATAATGTTGTTACCAGTGGAACATCAGGAACACCGATTGCTGTCACCGCGGGTGTGACAGATGATGTAAGTGGTGTAAAAAATGTGTTTTTATACTATAAAAAACCGGGTGAATCACTTTATACTGAGCAGCAAATGACTGCCGATGGAAATACCTATTCCGCAGAAATTCCTGGGAGTGCAGCAACTTCGGCAGGACTTGAATATTATTTAAAGGCATCAGACAAAGCTAACAATATTTTATATTACGGCAACAGTGGCCAAACTGGTACTGAGCCCACCCCTCTCACTGACATAGATATCACTATACAAGATCCTGATACCACTCCACCTTCTATTACCCATTCTCCCGTAACAAGCGGCTCATCTGGCATCCCTATCAATATCACTGTCGATGTGACAGATGAAAGTGGTGTGAAAAATGTATTTTTGTATTACAAAAAACCTTCCCAATCAACCTACACTATGCAGCAAATGAATCCAATTGGAGATACTTACTATTCGGAAATTCCAGGGACTGCAGTTACGACAGATGGACTTGAATATTACATCAAAGCAGAAGATGGAGTTGATCCTTCCAACATTAAATATTACGGAGTAAGTGGCCAGATCAGTACGGAGCCCAGCGGATTAAATGATATCGATATCACAGTTACACAGGATATAACATCGCCAACGGTAATCGATAAGTCCCCAATGGGCAACAATGTGGCCGTAAACACAACCATAACGATATCATTTGATGGGCCAATGAATCAAGCTTCGGTTCAAAGTGCATTTTCAATTCTTCCTGACGTTGGTGGTTCTTCTAGTTGGATAGGCAATCAACTCGTATTCAGACCAAATTCTGATTTGGATTATAGTACCACATATAATGTCACTATTGGCACTGGTGCAACGGACATTACTGGTAATCCTCTTGAATCAGCAATATCTTGGGAATTTACCACTGTTTCAGATCCGAGTACGGTAAATGTTCAAATCTTAAGTACCGTTCCAGAAGATGCTTCTACAAATGTGGATGTTGAAACAAGAATTACTATTTATTTCACCGAAGCCATGGATAAGACAAGTGTCGATAAGGCATTTTCAATTTCCCCTTCCATTGATGGGATGTTTGCTAAGGAAGGTAAATCTATTATATTTATTCCCGACTCAAACTTGCAATACGGTACGAAATATGTAATTACAATTTACTCAAATGCCACTTCAGAAATCGGCGGAAGAAAACTCGATAAGAATTATAATATTGAATTTATCACCGAGAAAGCCCCCGAAGAGAAGGGATTATTTAGCTGGGAGACCATGGAACCAATAGTTACTGGCCTAACGGTCCTAGCTTCAATTATAGTATTTCTTATTGGGTTCCTGACTATAAGAAGAAAGCGGGGTAAGCTCAGGCGGTATATGGAAAGGGTAGAAGACACCTTCGATGAATACAAGGATGATCCCAAGACCTGTGAGGAAGAATTAATCATCCTGAGAAATGACATCAAAAAGGACGTTCACAGGGGCAAGATCGAGGAAAACCATTTTCTGATTTTAGATAAAAGGATAGACGACTACTTAATGGAATTGAAAACATTGGAAGGTAAAGAGGAGATCACAACAGAGGGGGACATCACTGAGCCAATATCTGAGGAACAAGATGTAGGTGAAGTAAAAGAAGATGTTTCCGAGGAAGATACTGAGTTATTATAAAAAAAGAACAAGACCACAAAAAGAGAATTAGCCTAATCCCCTTAATCCATTTCTTAGAACTTCTCCACATCCCCCTCTCTTATCATATCCATGTGTTTATTGATGTTCGTAGTCACTATGTTATACCTCAGAATATTCTTGAATAAATTAATTGCCATGATTATCCAGATAAAACTCAGGTAGCCTGAGTAGCGTATCTCCCCCGCGTTGTTCAACTCGGCCCAGATAGAGAGGCAGATCACCAGGGAGATCAGACCGAGAAGAAAAGTCCACAAGGCCGCACTCACCAAAAAATCCTTTGCCCTGGGCTGGTAATCATACCACATCTTCAGATCAGCTGCCTTCTTGGTTAGCCTGTTGAGGTTCTTTCCAGAGCGAAGCGCCTTCTTTCCCAGGTCCTTGAAGTCCTCACCACTTGGAACTTCCTTTTTTGATTTGGCTTTAACCTCAAGAGCCTCCTCCTCAAAGTACTTCATACCAAAATCCTTTAACTTCTGGGCCTTGATAGCCCTTATGATCTCGATGTTCTTCTTGTACTTTGTATCGAATTTTTCATTCTGGAAATAAAAAAGTACGGAGGCGATAATCAAGGCTATGAAGATAATAACCCCTATCCATATTATGCTGTCATACAATGTTCTCTCCTCCCTCCCTCAGAAACACATACTCAGGATATATCGAGTATATGTACTGGAACATTCCAGTGGGGCCCATATGCGATACCGCTGTCTTTAAAAACTCTATCTTGTCCCTCAGTGAAGCAGGAAGCTTTGACGTAATCTCGGATGCCTTCTTGGCACCGCTCTCTGTCAATTCATAGGTAAAACCTATTGCCGTGGATTTGCTCTCCTTTACCTCAAGGACCTTTGCATCAATAAAATGCTCTAAACTCTTTACCACCTTTTCGCTGTACGGACCGCACCACGCGCTCTTGAAATCAAATTCAGATTTTAATGACGGTACAACTTCGTTTACAAAAATAAAAACCTCGTTCATTATGAAGATGGCATCCTTGTTCTTTCTTTTCTCTTTATCCTGGATTATCGCCAGGACCCAGTCTCTCAAAGACAGCTTGGGTATCTTGCCCTCTTCAACTGAAAAACCAGATATCTTTGCCATGTTCATCTTCGAATTTTGAAGATTTTTATTGGTATTTAAATATGTTGTTTTTAATATCATATATGTCTAATTTTAATAAAACAGAAAAAAATCAATCTGTGATGCTGAGTCCAAGATCCTGGGCCAGGTCAAACGCCGCTGCGAACTCGTTCTTATGCAGCTTCCTTGTCAGTTCCTCGTGTTCATAAGCATTATATTCGGGTCGGTACTGGTCCATTACATTTACCCTGACATTTTTGAGGTTCTCGGAAATCCAGGTAAGAATAGGTTTTGTGCAGCATTTAAAATGACCGGGAAGAACAAGATGCCTTATTATCATCTCGCACTGTGCCCTAGCCATCTTATGGTTTCTTGTGACTATCTCCCAGTAATTGGTTGCATTGGAGAGCCTCTTGGCGCATTCATCATTGCCGTATTTGAAGTCGGTAAGATATACATCTATTATGCCGTCAAGCAATCTCATGGTCTTTTCTGTGACGTACATATTGGAGTTCCAGACCTGGGGTGTGTTGACATTGCTGTAGGTGAGACATTCGAGAATAAAGGGCAAGTTGGATGTGGGATCGCCTCCCACCCAGTTCGTGTTTTTTGTTGTCTCGCTGCGCCTTTCAATTATCTCGGCAACCCTGCGGGGTGACATCACATTACCGCCCTTTGGATTCTGGCTTATGTCCCAGTTCTGGCAGAACACGCAGTTGAAAGTGCAGCCTGAGAAGAATATTGTATGGGAGGGGACAAGCTCGGGCTCCTCTCCCCAATGTACGAATTCAGAGGAGATTTTCGATTGAAGAACACCGCAGTGCCCTTTCTTTCCCTTCAACCTGTTTGCTTCGCATCTTCTCTCGCATAAATCACAGGATGCCAGCATATGTCTTGAGAGTTTTAGTTTGAGATCAAGTAAGGATGATTGTGGATTTTCAGTTAATTCGGAGGCCCTCCCCTGGCTCTTTATTATCTTATCGTGCTCCTCCCAAAGGACATCCTCGGGAGAACCAAAGTCAATGGCGATAGGGTATCTTTTGGATTTGAGAAAGGAGGCCACCTCCTCGCCATCCAGTATTCTAAAATACCTGGGCATGACCTTCTTGGCACCTTCTAGATCAGCAAGATGGAGTTTCAGGAACATGTGAATCGTATATTGTTTCCTTTCTTTATCAGCCTATCGATTTTTTTGAAGATTTTATTTGGATGTCAAATTAGGCTCTCCACCTTAAATCCTCCACCTTATCTCTTCCTCTTTGCCCCACCACCTTTCCCCCGCCTCCCACCCACAATAAAAAAACAGTGTGATTAAGGTCCTTTAGATTGCCCTCCTTAACCTTATCTCCTCCGCGTTACCTCTCCTCTTCTTCCCTCTATCCATCTAATCCTCTTTTACTTACCTTCTCCATCTCACCCCTCCTCCTAGCCCCCACCGTCGTGGTCTATTCCATCTATTAAACGATTTATTTATAGACCACTTTGTCCTTCGGTTATGCTATGAAATAATTATATCTTAAGCCTCAGGACTCCCACCCAGAAATAAAAATAGCTAATCAAGATCAAAATCTAATAAATTGGCATTCAGAATCACGGGCTATTTATTACCAGCTTTGGAGCTATAAAGTAAGTTGAAGTTACTGCCACCACCAACCCAATCACTACAAGGGCATAGAATTGCGAACAGGTATTGCAGGAACATCGTTACTTCTTATAGATTGTATGCCCACATTTGCTGCATTTCCAGAGTTCGAACAGGTCTTGGCCCCTTGAAAAGGGCAGAAGCACTCCCTCACTGCACTGTGGACACGATGGAAATATGGTTGTCATGTTACTCATCCTCGACTTCGCTCGATTGCAATTGCTTGTGTGAATTGCCTTGCTCTATTACTGAAAAGGTGTTAATATCATTTAAATTTTGGGTTAAATCGGGGTATTGGCCGATAATTTAACCCGCTATTTTCCCATCCTTAGTGTTTTTTTTTTTAAAAAAAGAAAACCAAATTAAAGGATCACGGAACTGCAACCACGGCCTTTACCTCGGGGATCTCCTCTTTTAGCTTTCTCTCAACCCCCATGGTGAGCGTTATCTGGGACATTGGGCATCCGCCGCAGGCTCCCATAAGACGCACCTTGACTGTACCGTCCGAATCAACATCAACAAGCTCTATGTCCCCGCCGTCCATCTGCAGTCCGGGCCTGATTTGCTCATCAATTATCTTCTCGATTTTTTCTCGCATTGTAACCACCGAAATTCAAATTTTCTGCATTTATTCTGGCCATATGATGTTAAATAGGTATTATATATTTTTGGGTGTGCCTGATGCGGGTGAAAGGATTAGACTTTCAGAAGATGTTTTGGAGTTAAGCCTTGGAAGTCGAGGGCCTAAGATACAGGATAAAGAAGATAAACAGACCAAATAAAAAAACTGCATTTGCTAGATGTATTTAACCATAATCCCTGTATATATGACCCAGATATACGGTAAGCTGACCCAAATGGGTGGCACAGTAGAAGATAAGGGCAAGTGCACAGATCAAGTGGGCCATACCCGCAAGAAAACTGATTCTGAGAAATAATAAAGTCCCTCTAAAAGAGGAAACAAAATATCTCATATTCAACATCAGAATCGCAGCCAAACAGAATCCGATAATAGACGCAGGTAAAGAAAACTGCTCAACAATTTCATCCTTTATTATCCTGGGTTGAAGATTTTCGGAAACTAGTAAAAGGGTAACCAAAATCAATAAAGTGAAACACAACAGAATATCCAGTGCGAAAACTGCCGAAACAAAGAGTTGCCCCTTTTTATAAATTGATGTTGGCCTTTTCATAAGGGTCCTTCCTCATGATAATATTATTAACATTAAGTAAATATCTTGTATTTAATAATACCTAAAAATTCTAGGCAGAGAATATAGATGATTATACCCTCGAAATTCTAATTAAATTACCAGATAGGGTCATAGGGGAGCCTTAGCTTTGTATCAAGTCAACCCCCCCTCATAATTCTCATTGAATTACCAGATATGGACATAGGGGAGCCTTAGCTTTGTATCAAGTCAATCCTCCCTCAAAATTCTCATTGAATTACCAGATATGGACATAGGGGAGCCTTAGCTTTGGATCAGCTCGACCTTTACCTCACCATTTAAATCTATAACAGCTGCGTAGCCCCTTGAAGCAGGTCCGGGGTTCACATAAGTGGTTGCCCCTTCTCTTTCCACACCTCTTGCCTCGTGTATATGTGCAGAGATAACAAGAGGTGGTGAGTATTTGGAAATGATGTCTGCGATTGCCTGGCTTCCCGAGTGTGTCTGGCTTGAGGTTTTATCTACATGCCCCTTCGGTGGGGCATGGACAACCAGCAGAGCTCCCTCAACCATGAGATCATCCAAGGCACTGTATATCTCATCCTCTGAAAGCTCAAAGGGTGTGCCAAAAGGTGTGGCATTTGAGCCGCCCAGGCCAACCACAGCATAATCTCCGACATCCACTTTTTTGGCATGCAGGGGAATTGCCTGGCTGTTCTCAATTGCCTCCAGAACTCCCCTTGGATCGCAGTTACCTGGTAAAGCCAATGTCTTCAGCATAATACTGTTTAGAAATTCCTCTGCCCATGCAGGGGGGCCGAACTGTGTAATATCGCCATCCACGATCACGATGTTTGGAATATAATCCCTTATCTGGGCATCAACTTTCTTTCTTGCCTCTTTTGAGCCATGGACATCTGCAATAGCCAATATCCTCATTTTCCCACCTCATATGAAGTTCAGGTTGAAGCCGAATCCGAAATTACCAAAAACGATGATGTAGGTGATTATATAGCCTGTAATTGCTCCCGAGTTCAGGAGGGGAAGGCCTGCCTGGGGATTGCCTTTCATGACATATCTCATCAAAACCGAGAATCCAATCAAGATTCCTATCATGGTTCCTATACAAACCAGAAGATTGCCTGGTACCCCAATCCCGCTGCTTGTATCGGGCAAAAAGGAAAGGGCGGACACGATCAAAAGGCTCGGTATGACTATGTCTCCAAGTCCCATGAACATTGCCTCCCTCTCTTCCCCTGATTCAAGCTGCTCCTTTAGACGTGGCTTTTCCTTTCTAAATGAGTAACCCAGCTTCTTTGGAATAACCAACAAAACAGGAAGATTTAAATCTATTACACTATCAGCCAGGCTTATCATGTGCTTTGTCTTGTAAACTGATATGGCGTCATATATGGCAAGGACCAGAAGAAGAACAATGGCAGGAAGAATCGCAAATGTGACCCCCAGTATAACAGTTGCTCCTATAGCCATGACAAGACCAACAGCGTCCACTACATACCATTCAGGATACTTGTGAACTATTAGTGTGAGCAAAAAGGCGATGACGATGGCGATGATTATGGGCAGCGCCATGTTCGCCCCCTCGCCAAATACGATGGACGTGTGCCTGTAACCTTCATCCACACCCATAATCATCTCATTGTCACCGTCTGCGTCCAGGTCCTTGCTAAGTATCGAGTGAACATCGTATCTGAACCTCAGGTAATAATAAGAATCACGTTCTTTCAGCAAATCAGGAGAGAAGTAAACGGTATCATCACCGAATGCGATGACATCCGGGATATCATCCTTATAATCTGGAATGGAGTAATACTCAAGGTACATAGCCTCGACATCGCGGAACTTGGGACCACGCCTGACAAATTCCGAACTGGCCAGGTTATAAAAGTAAACCCTGTTGGCATCGGCAACAATTAAGTTATCCTCGCCTGAGGGATCATGAACCACCAAAAGTGCATTTATCTCCTCCCTTTCAGTTATTTTAAGCAAGATTTCTTCAGTTGCGGGATCAAGTAATATAATTGTCGTATTATCGGCGGCAACTATCTGCCCGTCATCAGTTGTGTCAAGATGCGAAATATTGTGCAGATTTGACGAGACGTTGATCTCCCTTACAAGCAACCCAGACTCGAATATCATTATGCTCGCATTCTCTGTTCCCACTATGAGTTCAGATGTTCCATTTGCATTCAAATCATAAGCTGCGACGATGCTGAGATTTGCGGGGCCAAGAGTCCAATTGTTTGATAAGTTCTCCCCAGAAAATACATTAATGGTATCGCAAACAACTGCAATTTCAAAAAATTCATCATTATCCAAATTATCGGCCAATATTTGTGTTATGTTGGAACCTAAATCTCCGCTCTCCCACTCAAGAGTGTGGTTCTCACTCTCATAGACCCTGATCCTATTGTCAGCGCAGCCTGCAATTATCTCGATTACACCATCGCCATCAATATCCTCGGCCTCAAGGGCAACTACATCAGCGTCCACTTCCGTGAATTTCCATCCATCCCCAGAGGACGGATACATAATAGCGATATTAAGTGGTATGAAAAGGTAAACCATTGTCATGAAGATAGCCGCCAGAATAAGGACTTTGATGAACTTCTCCTTCTTGCGCTTTGCTATCCACAATATAACGAACGTGAACAGAAGTATGATACCAAGATAGAAGAAGGCGAAGCTGGGATTTTCGATGGTCTCCCTGCCGCCCATGGCCTCGGATTGGGTATGGCTGTATATGGGTGCAATGGCAATTGCAATGATCTGAACGATCACAAACAGAAGGCCCATGCCAATTACACTGTAGATGTTGTTCTTCAATTTCTCACAGAAAACGGAAATGAACGGTTTTATATATAAGAGATTGGGTTGATTTGGGTAAATAAACATAAAGGGAAAACGATATAGCAGAGGAAAAAGCAAAATTAAATTGGATAGGTCAACATGTCAACCAAAAACATAATATACAGTTTTAACATTATTTTCAATCTAGACATAATTACGGCGGTATCATGGATTATGAACTTGCCATCATAGGCGGCGGCCCCGCTGGATTCACGGCAGGAATATATGCAACAAGAGCGGGCATCAAGGCCGTATTGTTCGACTCGGGTGCAGGCGGGGGTCTCATGGCCTTATCCCCTGAAATAGAGAACTATCCAGGTTTTAAAAGCATCTCGGGAATGGAGCTTTCAGACAAGATGAGGGAGCATCTGGAAAAATACATGAAGATCAACTTGGTAGAAGATGTTACCAAATTGGAGGTCTCAGAAGGCGAGGTCAAGATAACCACCTCCAAAGCCACCTACGATGTCGGTGCTGTCATAATCGCTACAGGCACTAAACACAGGAAACTGGGCATAGAGGGCGAAGAGAAGCTCACTGGAAGGGGTGTTTCCTACTGCGCAACCTGCGATGGTCCCTTTTTCAAGGGTAAATCGGCACTGGTTGTGGGCGGAGGCAACAGCGCCCTGATAGAGGCCATTGCACTGAAACAGATGGGTCTTGATGCCACCGTGGTTCACCGAAGGGACATGCTTCGAGCCGAGGATGCCTACAAGGACAAAGCCCAGGAGGTGGGCGTGAAAATACTCTATGAAACCCACATGGAAGAAATAAAAGGTGAAGATAAGGTAGAAAAGGTTGTATTACACAATGTAAAAGACGCGAGCAAGTCCGAGATGAAGGTGGCTGCTGTCTTCGTTTCAATAGGCGAAGAGCCCCAAAGTCAGCTGGCTGCGCAAATAGGAGTGGAATTGGACGTAAAGGGATACATTAAAACCGATAGAAACATGAGAACCAACATCAAGAGGGTTTATGCGGCAGGTGATGTCACAGGTGGGCTGAGACAGGTGGTCACGGCGTGTGCAGAGGGCGCGGTTGCGGCATTGACCTCCATGGAGGTTCTAGGAAAGGTATATCCATATTAGACCAAAAAGCCCAAATAGGCCTTGGTTATGTGGTTAAGATGGGTAATTACCATATAATATTTATATAATAATAATCAATAGTGGTTTACTGAGGAGACAATATCCCTTATCCGAAAAAAACGCAAAAAGATGGGTAAAAAGGTGTACAAAATGCAAAAAACTGTTCTTGCAGTGTTTTGGTTATTTTCAATAATGCTCCTGTCATCGAGCTTTTCAGTGGCAATTTCAAGTGATGCCATCGACTCCGATTTTGGGGACGAATCATCCAATGATTTCTGGTGGGAGCATTGGGAAAGGGATAAAAATCGCAACGGTATCGACGATTTAATAGATGAAAAAATCGCATCCAATTTAAATGAGCGGGTGCCGATTTACTTAAAATACGAGCGAGAACTAAAACAATCAGATTCAGAAATAGTCACAGAATTCGATTTAGAACTGAAGTACGTCTTTGAGTTCATCAACACCATTTCGGCAAGAGATGTCCATTTGAAAGACATCATGAGACTTCGCCAATTACCCGGGGTGGGAATGATAGAACTTCAATTACCAATCGAACCTCATCTGGATGTTAGTAACCCGGCAATCAAGGCCCGAAACTCCACAGAATATTCCCCCAACACGGCATGGACATTGGGTTACTCTGGAAAGGGAATCAATATCGCCATCATCGACACAGGTGTGGATGAGTATCACGAGTCATTAATGGGTAAATTTGTGGCCGGTGTCTCATTCGAAGAAGATGCCACATCAAAGGACGGGACCTACAATCCAAATGATGTGGTAGGGCATGGTACGTACTGTGCCGGCATCGCCTTGGGGACAGGAGGTACAACAGATTTGGACCTGGATGGAGAGCCTGACTTTATGGGCGTGGCAACAGATGCGAAGATCATAGATGTTCAATATTCAATTAATCTTGGAGCCACATCAGATCAGATGACGCGATCAATTCAATGGGTTATCGATTACAAGGACACTGATTGGCCGGATCAACCAGATGAATATGATGGGATCGATGTGATTTCCATAAGCTCAGACATAGACGGAACACCCGGAGAAGCGGCTGCTGCAGCAGCTGAATCTGGAATCATTGTTGTGACATCTGCTGGTAACGACGGGCCAAATAATCCTCCGCCAAGTGTAACAGCCTGGCCCGATAAGGTAATAGTAGTTGCTTCGGTTTTTGATCAGGAAACAATATCACGGGATGACGATACACTAGCCGTTTCTTCCAGCAGGGGTCCCAGGGTGGACGGTGCCCTAAAACCCGACATCTCAGCACCTGGACAGTTCATAACAGCACCCACGCGCAACAGCTATAAACGGTACGGGCTTCCAACTGGAATCGAGGCAAGCGGCACGTCCTTTGCTGCACCGCATGTGGCTGGTGTGGTGGCCATGATGCTCGAGGTTGCACCCAACCTGACACCTGATGAAGTGATATGGATTCTTCATGAAACAGCCGAGGCAAGAGGTGATCCATACGATCCCGAACAAAGCGATAAATACAACGAAGATTTTGGTTGGGGGATTGTCGATGCGTACATGGCAACCTTAATGACACAGGAGTACGATGATAGACCGCCAATTATCACTGACATCTCTGTTCAGGTGAGCGGCATAACAGCCACCATCAACTGGCTCACTCACAAAAAGGCCAACAGCATAATCGATTATGGGACTAGCCAGAGCCAACTTACTGAATCGAAAAGCGATCTTGACAATTATACGTATAACCATTCCATGACGCTGACTGGTTTAGATGAAGGGACAGATTACTATTTCAAGATAAAAGGTTATGATGAGAACAATATCGGTCCCGGGGAAAGTCCCATTGGGAATTTTACAACCGAGATATTACCTGATACAACACCGCCTGGAATTTACAACGTTGAGATCATTGGTAAAAGTGATAGTACTGCAACGATTTTCTGGAATACTGATGAACTCGCTGATAGTAAGGTGGAGTACGGTCTCACCGCCGAATATGGATCCATGGTGATCGATATTAAAATGGTGTGGGTGCATTCCATCACGTTGTTCGGTTTGGAGTCAGATACCACATACCATTTTCGTATCAATTCCTCTGATGCAAGCCTGAATTACAATTTAAGTGAAGATTTCAATTTTACGACAGACGATACTCCTGATATCTTAGATCCCGTCATAACAGAGCTTACGGTAAGGGATATAACTGATACAACAGCGATTATAGAATGGAAAACGAACGAACCATGCAACTGGATCATCAAAATCGGTGAGACGGACTCTTATGGAAAGGTATATTCGGATCTCGACTATTATTGGAAGGAATTTTCAATAAAATTGACAGGTCTGAAACCATCCACCAGGTACTATTATCGAGTGGAATCCAAAGATCCAAGCGATAACAACGCAAGTATCGGGGACGAAACCATCTATTTCTACACCGAAGGTCCCCCTGATACCACACCTCCATATATCGAAAGCGGACCCCAAGTAACCATGATCACCCACTCCACAGCTTCAATAGTGTGGACAACCGATGAAAAGAGCGACAGCTTGGTTGAATATGGATTTGATAAGGATGATTATGAATCAGAGAAAAGGGATGATAATTACGTCTTGATACACAACATCACCTTGACAAACCTCAAATCAGATACAACCTACCATTTCAGGGTCAAATCCAGGGACAGCAGCCCCAATGCCAATGAAATCGTCTCAGTTGATGACACCTTCAAAACATTAATTGCACCAGATATAACACCTCCAATAATGATCGGTAGCCCGATCACAATCATAGGCGAGTACACTGCAACAATAACCTGGATTACAGACGAATCCAGTACCAGCGAGGTCATCTACGGAACAGAATTGAATATGGGGTACTCTGAAAAAGATGATTCAAAGGTAAAAGAACATATGATCACAATAACGGGCTTGACTCCTTCAACAACATATTATTTCAGGGTCAAATCCACAGATGAAGCTGGAAACGTATTTGAGAGTTATAATTATTCCTTTGAGACTCCAGAAGTGGTAATACCCATCGATATTAGGTTCAATAACCTTGGCAAAGGAGACATTCTAACAGGAGTCGTAACCATCATGGGTGAGGTAACTGGCGGGACAGGCGATATCCAATCAATTGAATACAGAATAGATAACGAAACCTGGAAAAGCCTGGGAAAAGACAGAACCTTCGCAATCGAGCTCGATACATCCGTGTATTCGGAGGGCGAGCAC
The DNA here is from genome assembly GCA_020348445.1 of Thermoplasmata archaeon. Lineage (GTDB taxonomy): Archaea > Thermoplasmatota > Thermoplasmata. The sequence continues at coordinate 62,494 of CP070751.1, read as the reverse complement.
ACCCTCTATGTAAGGGCCATGGTAGGCGAAGTGTCAATGGAAGAGGATATAACATTCTTTGTAGAGCATCAGGAAAAAGCGGGAGAGAGGGAGACTTCATCATGGCTGCCTTATCTTATCATTGCGTTGGTTGCCATCATAATTATCGCTGTTGTACCTGCGATATCACGCATGCGCCGCCGTCCAAGACCTACCTCTGAGACATTGGATTTAATGGAGGAAATCGACGGTGTAGAAGGGCCTTTTTCCATAGGTTTTACCCCGACTTCGGATGCACAGGAAATAGGATTTATACCTGATGAGGAGCCCGAAATCTCTGATGGAACAGAAGACGAAATATCGTTCATTCCAGATACAACAGCCTTAAGCGAGGAGCCAGAAGTTACTTTTATCTCTGGCATAGAACCTGTCTCTTTCTCAGTCGAAGAAGAAATTCCGCATCATTTGGTGTACGATACAGTTAGATGCCCGAGATGCAAGAGATTATTCAATGCAGATATTTCCTCGTCAATACAGTGCCCAGATTGCGGATTTTCTGCAGATCTCAGAAGATAATCAACGTTTTAAAGATCCCAGCACATTTTCAAAGATTTTGTACGCATCTTTTTGGTAGAGGACGAAGATAACGTTTTCTAAGGAGGTATCTTTTTTCACATGTTCTATTGCGCATCTCAGCATGATATCTGCTGCGGTATCCAAGGGGAATCCCCCTACACCAGTGCCAATGGAAGGAAAAGCTATGCTTTTGATCTTAAGCTCGTTGGCGCGTTTTAGTGAATTTAAGGTTGCATTTCGGATTTTTTCCTCATCTGTTTTTAGATCTGTACCCATCCCTGCCGCGTGAATCACGTACTTGGCATTCAATTTCCCTGCAGTGGTGGCCACGGCTTCGCCAATTGGTATGGGTCCCAATTTCACTGCCTCATCTTCGATGATTTTACCACCTTTTCTTTTTATTGCTCCTGCAACACCCCCTCCCATCCAAAGATGGTTGTTGGCGGCGTTCACAATGGCATCAGCCTCGATTTCTGTGATGTCACCCTGCTGAAGGGTAATTGTTGTGTTGCCTATTTTTATCTCCATATCCATCACTATCTTTTGAATGGATTTTGATTTATTTTAAGGTTTACTTTCTATTCCTTATAGATTAAAATGAAATTCTGAACACCACTTAGAATTTTGAATTATGCGAATTTATGGGGCCCGTTCATCCCTATCAACTTCACACACTCTATTGGACTACTTGATCTTAACAGCAGTCCCGAACGCGATAATCTCAGTTGCCCCCCAAAGGGTTTCTGCTGTGATCATTCGAAATCCCACAACTCCGTTGCAACCCATGTCCTTGGCCTTGCGACACATCCGCATCAGTGCGATGTTGCGGCACTCGTCCACCAATGAAGTGAACTGAGTGGCCTCGCCACCAATAAGTGATCTTGCCTCGGCCCTGGCAGCCGAGAACATATTGCGGGCCTTAACGCAGGTACCCATCACCATTCCTTCGATTGAGTATTCGCCCAGCTCAAGTTTTCGGGTCCGAGAGGATAGCTGCACTCCAAGGGTATCGAGCCCGGGCCGTCCCCAGTGGCGGCTGTCGTATGCGAGAATCGAAGCGAACAACACCATCCAAAATATAATTATTATCGCGGTCCACAGGGGATCAACGTAAAAAAAGAATATTAATGCAAGGACCACGCTGAGTAACACCATAGATATCAAAAAACCAAGGGCGGAAGAGTCATTGGACATGCCAATTCCACCTCAGGTCACTCTTACGGCGGTACCGAATGCAATGATCTCGGCGGCTCCCCGCATGGTCTGGGCCGTCATGTACCGCATGGTGATGATAGCGTTGGCTCCCAGAGCCATGGCCTGCTTGATCATACGTTCAGTTGCCGTGCGACGGGACTCCTCCATCATCTCAGTATATCCTTTGGCTTCGCCTCCAACCACCGAGCGCAATCCTGCACCAATATCCTTTCCAAGATGCTTGGTCTGCACACAGCTGCCAAAGACCACTCCCAATATATCTTTGATTTCTTTATCTGGCACTTCTTCTGTTGTTGTTATCAACATCTATACCACTCCTTTTTTTAATATCATATAATGGATCCGCACTTGGTGCATTTGTAGCTTACACCGTCTATGAACTTGAGTTTGGAATTACCACATTTTGGACAGTTCCCCATCCCTATGTCCCTGGCTCCTTGATGAATCTCTTCCATGCGCCTGATCCGCCACAGCTCCTTTTCCAAAAGCTGTGACAGGTTGATCCATCTATTGGCCTTCCACCATTCCCAAATATCCTGGTTAAGGGTGATGTTCACTTTCGGCATTCATATTCACTCCAAGGAGCCTAAGCACTCCTTAAGGAGTATTTATACTCCTGATATTTAAAGATTTCCTCAATGAAGCCATGAATAATAATTTCCTCAACTATTTGAGTATCTGATTTGAATGTAAATCTTAGCAGTCTAACTTATTTTGATACCTTAGGTCTTCATACTCCCTCTATCCCCCTATTAATAAAAGAAACCAAAGGTTTTATAAGTGGTTTTTTCCTTTCCATAATCAACATGTCAGAACAATACGATTACAAGACCTTGCTCAAAAGGGCAAGGGACAAACTTCCTTCGGCAATAACAGAGCATTCGAGGTTTCAAGTGCCGGAAGTGGATGTACTAATCGAAGGAAAGACAACAGTGCTTCGAAATTTTGCAGATATAGCAAGTGCAGTCAACCGAGATCCGGCTGATATCCTCGCCTACCTGCTCAAGGAATTGGGAACTGCTGGCTCCAGCGATGGCAAGAGGGTGATTTTCAAAGGAAAGGTGCAGGCTGATCAGATAAAGGACAGGATCGATTCTTACGTTTCCACGTACGTCCTTTGCTCAGAATGCGAAAGACCAGATACCAAGCTTGTAAAGGACGGCAGGACCTTGATTCTCGAGTGTGATGCATGCGGTGCCCACAGGCCAGTAAAGGTGAGGAAGGGAAGCAGAGGTCCGGAGCCTCAAGCTGTGTTGGAGGTCGGCAAGGTCTACGAGCTAATGATCCAGGATGTGGGGAGAAAGGGGGATGGTATGGCCAAAAGGGGAGGTTATATCATCTATGTCCCTGGTACAGCAAAGGGGGCAAAGGTCAAGGTTCAGATAGAGAATGTCTCAGGTACAATAGCCTTTGGAAAGGTAGTCAGTTAATTTCTTCTTTTATAATATTTTCCAACATATAAGGGGCGGGAGGCGAGATGAAGATAACTCCGCTTGCCAGCGACAGTATGGGAACAAGAAGCATGGCCACTTTCATTGAAACCAAGGACACCAAGGTATTAATCGATCCCGGGGTGGCTCTGGGGCCGTACAGGTACGGTCTTGAACCTCATCCATTAGAATGGGAAAGAATGGACGAAGACTGGAAGAAGATCAAACGCTATGCAAAAAAGGCCAAGGTATTAATAGTCACCCACTACCACTACGATCATCACGACCCTGATGAGCCCGGTGTTTTCAAAAACAAGATTCTCTTCACAAAACACCCCAAGGAGAACATCAATAAAAGTCAGAAGAAAAGGGCCAGATACTTCCTTAACCAGTTGGGAGAATTACCCAAAGAAATCGAGTTTTCCGACGGAAACGAATTCTCATTTGGAAAGACAACCATAAGATTTTCCGAAGCCGTGCCCCACGGGACAAATACCAAACTCGGTTATGTAACCGAGGTATGTGTGATAGAGGGCAGAGATAGATTTGTGTACACATCCGATGTTCAAGGGCCTTCTCTTAAGGACCAGCTTCAGTTCATATTGGATGAAAGGCCAAAGGTGATATTCTGCGATGGTCCCATGACCTACATGCTGGGATTTAGATATTCAAAAAAGAACCTAAAGAAAAGCGTAAGAAACATAAACCGCATAATCAGAGAAACCAAGGTCAAGAAATTTGTTTTGGACCACCATCTTTTAAGGGACCTTGGGTGGAAAGAGCAGATTAAGAGGGTATTTGCACAGGCGAAAAAGAAAAAAGTGAAGATAATGACCATTGCAGAGTTCGCCGGGGAAAAAAACGATATGTTTGAAGCGAGAAGAAAGGAGTTATACGAAGGAAAGATATTGGAATAACGTCTAATAGAGCTTACCCCGCCTATAGAAACCTTTATATACCCAGAAACGAATATATTACGAAACGAAAGTGTTTCGAAACAAATAAGCTGCGAAATATCTTCGTTGAATAATTACTATATATATTACAAAGAATCTTGAATGGGCATGTATTAAAATGGTGAAATAGATGTATGATAGGGAAAAAGATGTAAAAGCTATTGAAAAGCTTCTAAGTGAAGGAAGACATATTCAAGTTTGTGGTCCAAGAAAAGTAGGAAAGACAACAATCCTTGAAAATCTTAATGATCGATTAGAGACCAAGTTTTATTATTTTAATTGTGAAACTACAGGTGTAAGCTCCCCGGTTACTATTGCGAACAGTATGAAGCGATTATTTCATGTAAATACACCCCGTGAAGCACCAGAAGATTCTTGGGTAGAAGTAATGTATGAGGTCTATGAATTTTTAAAAAGAAAAAACACTGATTGTATAATTATAATTGATGAACTATCCGATTCTTTGGATAAAATGACCGAAGAAGAAAGACATGAATTTCTCGATGGTCTCCTATGGATACCAGATAAACTAGGAATACAAATGATAATATGTGGCTCAATTGGTTTTGATAAGATACTAGAAAATTATAAAAAAGCATATAAAATTCGAGCCATGTTCGTTCCACTATATGTTGAACCATTCGATGAAGATACAGCACAGGGTTTTATAAAAGAATGTTTCTTAGGGAATGGTCAGACTCTACCAGATGGTATTTTATCGGTCCTAACAGAATCAATTACTATGTGCTTTGGAAAAGACTCGCTTTTCCCTTTATTTCTAGATCGATTCATAACCCATACAGTTCGATCTCATTTTAGATCTAGCGAGGATTGGCAGAAGATAATTACTAATGAAATAAGCAATGATAAGGTTAATGTCGATATCGATCCGCAGAAAAAAATAAAACTTGAAGAAGTTATAAAAGAGATTTATGATGGATGTCTTCAACAGGTTGTCGATGTATATAATAGAAGAAGTACCGGAGGTGGTCCTCTTCAAGACCTTATTGGATATATTCACTTAATCGAGGGAGATTTAACTCGCACTGGAACTCTCTCTAGAAATAGGACACAATTAGTAACCAGAATACTCTTAATGGGCGAAATCACACCTGTTATCATTTCTTCGTTTAAGGACCAGGGGATAGAAACAATCCTTAATACTCTTAGTGATAACTATCTAATCAAGAGTTCTGGGGATAATTATATCTCTTACTTGAAATTTCTTGGGGATGTGTGGTCAAGATTACATCCACTTGAGGGTGAACTGGAAGAAAGGAGGGATTAATAAAATGGTAAAGAGAAGCCCTCCACTTTTTGATCCTGATGCGCTTTCCCCAGCTGAGCTTAATGATATATTCACTGACAGAGAGGAACTTTTGAAAATTATGGAAAACGCTGTTAACAAATTTATAAAGAATGATTCTCGAAATCATCTTTTACTGGTTGGAGAACGTGGGGTTGGAAAGAGTGCTCTTTTACGTTTTTTTGAAAAAAAAATATACAAACGATATAACAAAAAACAGTCTATTATCCCGCTGTTATTCACTGATTACAAATGCGTTCATGATGCTCAAGATTTAAGCGATATCCTTTTACGTATTACGACGGAACTTTATCGCCTACTTAACCTCCCTATTGAAAAGACACCGGCAGTATATTTTGAAGAAAAATTAGAAATAGTTGAGAAACGGTTTGAGAAGTTATATAAAAAGAAAATTGTTTTAATGATGGAAAATCTCCAAGAATTGATGGAAATGCGGCCGCGTGATAAAGGTTTTGAAGGAATGAGAGCCTTCCTTGAGAACCATAGTAACATCCTTTTAATTGGAACAGCAACCGAAATACCAAAGTCAATATGGAAGTACAAATCTCGTTTCTGGGCATTTTTCAAAGTACACGATGTAAAACCTCTGAACGAGAAAGATTTCCTAGATATGATGGAAAGAATGGCTAGGTTTTATGATGGAGAGACCCTCTTAGATGACAATGGAAAATTGAGAAAAGAAATATCGATAAAAATCAGATCTATGCATCATCTAACCTCTGGGTATCCTCGGCTTGGTGTCTCATTGTATGAGGTGCTCCTTTTAGAGGAGCCTCAGGACATCGCAAAGTCGTTTGATTCTATGTTAGATCGCCTATCACCTTATTTTGAAGGAATCGATGCAGGACTCAGTTCGCAAGAGCGTTACGTTTTTGGTCAGATAGTGCGTAACCTTTCACCAAATATGACTAAAGCTAACTTTTCATTTGAGGATATCTTTGAGAATGGATCTGAGAATGAGCGGGGCCGAAATAGAGCTTTATTTTCCAAATTGAAGAAGAAAGGATTCCTTACAGTTCATCATAAGGAAGGTCGTAAGGTATTCCACCGCCTGAGCAATCCTATTTTTGGTATATGGTACCTAAAAACTCATGTCAAGGATGCTACATTTGAGGGTAAGTATATTCTGGAATTTATCCATGCATATTATACTATAGAAGAATTTGTAGAACGATTCGGCGGTTTAACAGACCCTGACATGGCTTCAGTTCCCATAAGACGTGCTTTTGAAAGTCTAAAGGAGGAATATGTCTCCGCGGCCATGACATTGGGAATGACTTTAGTAGAAGAAGGAAAACTTGATAAAGCTTTAGGTGTTTTTGAAAAAGCTATAAGAGCTGCAAAGAGAAAGAAAGATAGGGAAGTTGAAGCTAGTGGATGGCGTAATATAGGTGAGATTAATCTTAACCGAGGAAGGCATCGAGAAGCTCTTGATGCATATAATAAAGCCTTAAAAATCAATCCAGATGATATTATAGCATGGGTGAATAAAGGCAGTACTCTCGGTTATCTTAAAAGATACCAAGATGCATTAAAAGCAATTGATAAAGCTTTAAAGATTAAGCCTGATAATGCCCTTATATGGTACAACAAAGGTGTCACTCTTGGTCTTTTAGGGAAACTAAGGGAAGCCTTGGATAGTTATAATAAAGCTATTGATATCGATCCTGATTTGTTTATCGCATGGAACAATAAAAGCCTCACTCTTATATACCTTGGAAGATTCAAGGAAGGTCTAAAGGTTTGTGAAAAAGCCCTAAAAATCAATCCAAATCTCGCAGAAGCATGGAATAACAAAGGCAATGCTCTTATCAAACTTGGAAGGCACCTTGAAGCTTTAGAAGCCTGTGAAAAAGCTCTAGAAATCAACCCCAATTTATCGGAGGCATGGAACAATAAAGGCCTCGCTCTCACGAATCTTGGAAAACCTTTAAAAGGTCTAGAGGCCTGTGAAAAAGCCCTGGATATCAATCCAAAACTAGTTGAAGCTTGGAACAATAAAGGCATTGCTCTTAAAGAACTAGGAAGGCTCCAAAAGGCTTTAGAAGTGTTCGAGATGGCCTTGAAAATTAATCCAAATTTTGAAAAAGCATGGAACAACAAATGCAATACTCTCTTTATCTTAAAAAAGTATCAAAAAGCACTTAAGGCATGTGATAAAGCATTGAAAATCAATTCAAAATATGCCAATGCTTGGAACAACAAAGGTAATATACTCTTTCACCTCGGAAGACATAAAGAAGCAATGGAAGCATATGATAAAGCATTGGTTCTCTTAACTGAAAAAGATGACTGGGTCATAGCATCTATCGTCAAGACGAATAAGATTCAAACCCTCATTGTTAGTAACTCATCTTTTAACTTTCGAGAAGAATTAGAATCCTTACTTGAAAACCTTAGAAAACCTGGAGTTTCAACCCAGTTAGGTGTTCAACTTTTACTTACTCTTTTTCAAAATTTTATCCACTTGGGAAAAACCACTCTCATCTGGGAAACTCTTGAAATCCTTGAATGCTTTGAAAAGGATTTCTCTGAAGATGAGAAAATATATCCATCATTCGAACCTGTAAATCTAGTAGCGAAATATATTGAAACTAAAGTAAAATCCTCAAGGAAAGCTGAAGAGTTACTCGAAAAAGCCCCCCCACATCTACGTGAAGAGGCAAAGATGCTTTTAGGAATAGCACAAGAAAAGAAAAGAATGAAAAAAAAGTAGTGATATCATAATAAGGTTCATTTATTAATGAGAATATCATACTTTTTCACATCCTTTCCGAATGATAACATGTCTAAATACTCATAACCAATCGGAATAGAAAGATATACATATGACAATTGCTTTTACAGGTGAGAGATAGGGGGAGAGACGTTATGCAAATTCGAAAGAAACAGCTAATTAAAAGAACCTTGTTAATTACTCTAATAATTATGTTGTTACAATTGACCTTTTTTGCATTTTGTGCAACAGCGGACAATGAAGTTGTTACAATCGAAGATTCCGACAGAATCAAAGGATATTCGAGAGAGATTTCCTCAGGAGAAGCAACAACCTACAACTGGACTTTACATAATATAGATCCTGATGATTTAACATACGATGTTGCCATAATTATTGACAATAGCAATAGCGATTGGGAGGCAACAATCGAACCTCAATCCCCTTTCACAATTGGATCCACGGAATGGAAAATGGTTACATTGACTGTGACAGCCCCCTCAAACAAAGACGAGGGAAAGACAAATGTGACTTTGACTTTCACAATTACGCATAATGCATCGAAAGTATTTGAGGATGAAAAGTACACATTAACATCATTGGAAGATATTATTAAACCTGAAGAAGAGAAGGTCCTTGGCTGGTTTGAAAATCCACTGCCTTCTCCCCTGGACAACGAATGGGGCATATTTCTTCTTACAGTGATCTTTTGGCTCATTGGTTCCCTTATTCTTGTGTTCCTTTTGGATCCATGCGTAAAAGCATTTACATTGAAAACCAAAACCGAGATCGACGATATAGTTCTGAGGATCATAAGGACTCCACTTCTAATCTTGGTTTTCTTCTACGGTTTTGTCTCATCCCTGGTTATCCTGGAAGATATAATCCCTTCTGTGGTTATTGATATATTAAATGCTCTTTATGGAATAGCAGCTGTTCTAATATTATTTTACGTGGCCTACAAACTGTTTAAAGATATTCTAGTGTACTATGGGCAAGTAATCGCAGAGAAGACAGCCTCCAACATCGACAATGTGATCATTCCAATAGTCGAGAAGATCGGTGTTGTGATAATAGGTTTACTGGCCTTGGGATACCTACTTGGATATATGAATATAGATTTGACAATGTTCGTAGCTGGTGGAGTGGTCATCAGCATGGTCATAGCATTTGCAGCCCAGGAAACCCTATCAAATTTCTTCTCTGGGATATTTATTCTTACTGACCGCCCATTTGTAGAGGGGGATACAATAATCCTACCAGATGGCGATTGGTATGAAGTTCGAGACATCGGCCTGAGAAGCACGCGCTTGTTCCGATACAAGGACGCCAGCCTAATCAGCATTCCAAACAACAAACTCGCAGGGGACAAGATAATTAACTACTCAAATCCGTATGACAAGGTGAGAATCAGGATGACCATAGGCGTGGCATACGGTACTGATTCTGCAAAGGTCAGAAAAATCCTCGACAAGGTTTTTGCAGAAAATGAGCATATTATAAAAGACGACGAGGCCCTTAAACCGATTATAAGATTCGATGAGCTAGGTGAATCCAGCATCAATTTCTTTATTCAAGTTATCGTGGACGACAGGGATAACAAGCTGGGTGTAATCGACTACCTCAACACCGAGATTTACAAGAGGTTCGAAAAGGCGGGAATCGAGATACCGTTCCCGCAAAGGGTGGTTCATGTTAAAAAGGAGTAGGGGTGATATGAATGGTTGAAAAGGATTTTAGGGACCTTACCGTGGGAGAGATACACGAGAGTATGGTGGGAAAGCCCGCAACTGTAAAGGAGGATGCCATACTCAAAGATGCTGTGGATGCCATTACCCAGGATTCCACATCGCACAAGGTGTACGTTGTTGACGAAGAAGGAAAACTCAAAGGAGCCATAACAATTGAGACACTTCTTAAACATGTAGGATATATTGTTGGTGTAAGGGAGACTGGAATGATATCATTCTTCAAGTTCCTCTCTGGAGTTCTCAAGGAAAACGTGTCTGAGATCATGGAACAACCAGTGACCATAACGAACAGACACAAAGTGCTGGATGCTGTGCGACTCATGGTCGAGAATCATTTAAATGATCTTCCCATTATTGATGATGAAAATACACTGGTTGGTGAGTTAAACAGTCTTGAAATAATGGTGTACGCCAAAAGCGTGTTTGACAAATAGGCATTTCTCCCTGTCAGTAAAAAGGATTCCCGGGGGTAAAAAACGATCATTGATAACATTATCATTTTATTAATATAATATAAAAAGCATTAAATAACATGATTATCGTTTTTTAATGTACGGGTTGAAATGAACGAGCAGTTGCGCATTTCTGGAGATAATCTTACCCATGCTTTGGAGTTTATAAGAAGAAAGAAGGGAATAGAGGGATTGAATTGGATTGTTAGCGAAACAGGTAAAACTATTGAAGATATTTACCCTGAAAAAATGTATCCTTTTGAGATGTATATCGACCTTTTGGAGGTCATCAATAGCAATTTTGAACATAATGATCCAAACATAATATTTCGAATCGGCTTCGACAGGGCAAAGACCCTGGAATTTTTTGAATATCACAAGAAGAAAACAGATCCAATCACCATTTTTAACATGATGCAGAGCAACTGGAGTCGATTCAACGATTTCGGAAAAATAGAGATTAAAAAGGAAAGCGAATCCTCAGCAACCATATATATCTGTGACTATCCAGCCAATCCACTCTACTGCAAACGCATGGAAGGATTCTTGGAGGGGATCATCTCAGCTGTGTGCGGAAGAAATGATGCCTTTGTAGAAGAGGTGAAGTGCAGAGGCAAAGGAGACAAGTTCTGCAAGTTCGAGACTTCGTGGCGGGAGCCCAAGAGAAATTGGAGCTAATGTTCGATTTTAGGGCAACAGATTTGGATTAAAAGGGGATTTTTTAATACTAATAAATAGGCTCCTCTTTGTATTCACCGAACACATTTCTAAAAACATCTGTGATCTCACCTAGGGTGCAATAGGCACTGACGCAATCTATGATGTATGGCATGAGATTTTCATTGCCCTCGGCCTTGTTTTTCAGGGTATCAAGTGATTCTGTGGCCTTTTTGTTGTCCCTTTTTGCTCTTAATTCTTTGAGCCTGTTGATCTGCCGCATCTCGCCTTCAGGGTCCATCTTGAGCAGCTCGATTCTAAGAGGCTCATCAAGGACATAATCGTTTACTCCCACTACCGTTCTTTTTTTCTTCTCTATCTCCTTTTGATACAGATAAGAGGCATTTGCTATCTCCTTTTGAAAGAATCCCTTTTCTATGGCGGGAATTACTCCACCCAGGGCATCGATTTTGTCAAAGTACTTGTAGGTTTCCTCCTCCATCTGATTTGTCAGGGTTTCAATAAAATAACTGCCTCCCACAGGGTCTATTGTGTTGGCAACACCGCTTTCATGGGCCAAGATCTGCTGGGTTCTGAGGGCAATTCTAACAGCCTTCGCTGAGGGTAGGGCCAGGGCCTCGTCCATGGAGTTCGTGTGAAGGGATTGAGTCCCGCCCAGAATAGCGGCAAGGGCTTGGATTGTAACCCGAACGATGTTGTTCTCGGGCTGCTGGGCAGTAAGTGCACAGCCCGCAGTTTGGGTATGGAAGCGCAACCACCATGATCTGGGATTTTTAGCCTTGAATCTTTCCTTCATCTCCCTGGCCCAGATTCTCCTTGCTGCCCTGTACTTGGCTACCTCCTCGAAAAGATCGTTGTGGGCATTGAAGAAAAAGGAGAGTCTCGGAGCAAAGTCGTCCACATCAAGACCGCGGTTTATTGCCTCCTCAACATAGGCAAGGCCATCGGCAAGAGTGAATGCCAATTCCTGCACCGCTGTGGAGCCAGCCTCGCGAATATGATAACCTGAGATGCTTATGGTGTTCCATTTAGGAACGTGTTTGTATCCATACTCGAAGGTATCAACGATCAGTCTCATGCTGGGTTCGGGGGGAAATATATAGGATTTTTGGGCTATGTACTCCTTCAGAATATCGTTTTGAATGGTTCCTCCTATCTGGTCCTTTGAGAAGCCTTGTTTTTCTGCATTGACGATGTACATGGCCCATAAAATGGCTGCCGGACCATTGATGGTCATGGACGTTGTGATCTTATCGATGGGGATGCCTGAAAAAAGTATTTCCATATCCTTTAGTGATGATATGGCAACGCCGCATTTTCCGAACTCACCTTTTGCCATGGGATGATCAGTATCAAAACCGTATAGTGTTGGAAAGTCGAAGGCAACAGAAAGGCCTGTTTCACCGTGCTCGAGAAGGTACTTGTATCGTTCATTGGATTCTTCGGCAGTTCCGAAACCAGAAAACATCCTCATGGTCCAAAGCTTTCCGCGGTACATCGTGGGTTGAACTCCCCTTGTATAGGGGTACTGGCTGGGAAAGTTCAGGTCTTTTAGGTACTCGAAATCCTTGATGTCATCAGGTGAGTAAAGTCGATTAATTGGAACACTTGAAGTGGTGATGAAGTCCTCTTTCCATTCAGGGTGTTTATCTAGATGTTTTTTGAGGGTGTCATCTTCCCAATCCCTGCGACTTCTTGAAGGTTTCTTCAAATCTTTGTCTTCACCCATTCTATTCCCTCATACCTGTGTCATTTTTTCAATTTAATTCCAGTTTTTGCAAGTACCTCGTCCGCTGCCTTGTATGGATCGATTTCTTTATTGGCAATTTGCTGGCATAATTTATCAATTTCACCCTCATCCACCCTATCCACTACCACCTTTTCAACGTTTTGCTCGATTATGGAAAACAGCTCGGCCCTGCTTTTCTCGATACTCATTTTTTTCAGATTTCCAGACTCCAAAAGCCACCTATAATGATTCTCTGCCAAATCAAGAAGCTCTGGGATTCCCACCCCATCTCTTGCAGTGGTTTTTAACACGGGGGGTTCCCAGGAATTCTTTTTCTGTCCCAATTCCAGCATGGCCTGAATTTCCATGACCTTCTTGTCGGCATCTTGACGATCAGCCTTGTTCACAACAAATATGTCCCCGATTTCCATGATGCCCGCTTTGATCGTCTGGATATCATCGCCTAGACCTGGCATCGTGACAATAATCGTGGTGTGTGCGATTTTTACTATATCAACCTCGGCCTGTCCTGTTCCCACTGTCTCTATGAATATAGTATCCTTACCGAACGCGTCAAGTAGTTTAACAACATCGGAGGTGGCCCGGGCGACTCCCCCAAGGGCGCCTCTCGTGCCCATGCTTCTTATGAAGACATCAGAATCTGTGCTCAATTCAGACATTCTTATTCTGTCACCCAAAAGTGCTCCTCCAGTAAAGGGGCTCGTGGGATCAACTGCAACTATTCCAACTGTCTTATTTCGCTTTCTCAGCTCCTTTGCGAGTTTGTCCACCAAGGTGCTCTTACCTCCGCCGGGAGGCCCTGTTATACCTATTATGTGGGCTTTACCGGTATGTGAATGAAGAACGCGAAGCGCTTCTTGCGCCTCATCAGAATCATTCTCCACAAGCGTGATGAGTCTCGCCAGCGCTCTTCTGTCCTTCTTCAAAACACCCTCTTCAAGCTTCATTTTGGCACCCTGGGAAATAAAATCATCTTTTTACATTCTGTTTTATAAACTCCACAATATCCTCGGTTGAGCAGCCAGGGCCAAAAATGCCCTTGATGCCCGCCTCGTTTAGCGTTTTCACATCATCATCTGGTATTATCCCGCCACATGTCACCAGGATATCCTCGACGTTATTCTTCTTAAGTAATTCCATGACCTTTGGAAACAGATAGGTATGTGCCCCTGATAGGCAGCTGAGCCCAATTACATCCACATCCTCCTGAATCGCTGTTTCCACGATCTGCTCTGGTGTCTGCTTAAGGCCAACGTAAATCACTTCCATGCCTGCGTCCCGAAGGGCCCTTGCCACGACCTTGGCACCTCTGTCATGCCCATCTAAACCGGGCTTTGCAATCAAAACTCTGATCTTTTTTTCAGTCATGTTCCCCCTCGTTACATTTTATTTTATAGAGATTTCCAATACATACACCCAAATAATGAGTGGCTATGTAAATGTTTCGAATTATATTCACCACTCGGAAAGCTTCGCTTTCCTCGAAAATATCCCTTTGCCCAACTGGGATCTTAATTACCCCTGCAATAATATATCCTAAAAGTAAAAATTCAAGATCTTATCATCGTAAGGATCATCTTGAACTTTCCAGTTGCGTTCAGGGCATGGGGCTCGTTTGCCGGCATGATTATCATTTCACCGTTTTTTACATTATACTTCTTTCCAGATATTATAATCTCGGCTTCACCGTCGATAATATGAACCATGGCATCAAACGGAGCAGTGTGCTCGCTTAGCCCCTGGTCTTTGGCAAAGGCAAACAATGTAACAGTTCCTGTGCCTTTATCGATTAGGGTCCTGCTCACTACGGAGCCGTCCTGGTACTCCACCATGCCTGAAACCTTCATAACCTCTGGCTCTAAAGTCATACATTGCACCTCCATTTTTTACTTGAATACTTTAATCCTCCTTCTCAGGCAGGGCAACAACAGTCAACCTCTCTATATCGGGGATGGTTTCCTTTAGTTGCGAGGTGATCTTGTTTCGAATCTTGTTCACCTCTGAGATTGACATATCCCCTGGGACATGAATCTCGATCTCCCCCTGAAGTACAGGACCTGTGCGTCTGAGCCTAACCACCTTGGCAGAATGTACACCCTCGATTCCATTTATAAATTTCATCATGACCTGACCCTGCTCGATGCATTCAGTGTCACATGCATCTACCAAAACGTAACTGGCCTCTTTTATAGTGGCAAATCCGATACTCAGAATTATCCCGGCTATCACAAAACCCACAACTGCATCGGCCACAGGGTATCCATATCCAGAAACTAAAAGGGCGATTACCGCCAAAAAGGATGCCGTGCCGTCTTTAATGGTATTGTAGGCATCCAATTTCACGGAACTTAAATTGGACTGCTTCCATTCCTTGTACTTCTTGACTCCAAGACCCCAGGCGATAAGGGCTGCGATAAGTGCAACAAAGGCACCAATTAGAGGCAGCTGGATTTCATGAGGGTCGATAAGCTGTAAATATGATCTGTATGTTATGTACGAGGCCAAAACTATCATGACAACTGCCGCTCCTATTGCAGCAAGGTTTTCGAGTTTATAGTAACCGAAATGGAACCTATGATCTGCAGGTTTTCTGAAAAATCTCAATCCAACCCATACTATACCCGAGACGAAGCCGTCTCCTATGCAATCGATTCCATTGGCAGTGAGTGCGACACTTTTTGAGATGGTTGCACTCAGAACGATCTGGATTATGCCCAGAATCACGAGAATGACCACCGTAATTCCGGCAACGTTTTGGACAGCGTCAACCACAGTCTCTTTGTCGGGTTCGGGCATGATTTGGGGAATGTGTTATTTGGTGTATTAATGTTTTTTCATCCCACAAGAGAAAAAGGATAGAAAGCTCAGTGCCCTTCAGGTAAAATCTACCCAAAACTGAATCTCTCGAACTTATCGGCTTTGGCTTTACAGATTGGGCATATGGGTGGGGGCAGTTCCCTTGCACATAGATAGCCGCATACTACGCACCGCCAGATAGGGATTCCTTTTGAGTCTGTTCCAACTTGAACATGTTCATGGGATTCGGAAGGGGAGGGCATCTCTTCCCCAGATTCAGCTTTTGCCTTGGCCTCCATACCTGCATCCTGGGCCTCCACAGGACGCCTTTCAGGAACGGGTTTCATTTTAGAGGGATCATTTTTTATCGTTTCTGACACGAAGAGCCCGCAGTAGCACATACCGAACTCGGCAACATCGGCATCCCTGTATTCGCAAGGGCATATGATATCTGAATCGTACTGTTTTAGCCCGCTTGATATCCTGCATGGGCAGGCACCATATCCGTATCTGTCCTCGTTTGTGGCCAAACCATCGATGAGGTCCTTTAAAAGATCCTCATCTGGACATACATAATAGCCATTGTCCTCTGCGTTCTTTTTCGTCCGATTTAGGATTGCATTTTTATCAGCCATGGCCAAGAGCCCTCCTTATCTTCTCTTCTTCAAATCCCACGATGACCTCTTTTCCATCATCCACAACTATCGTGGGTGCAGCCATTCTGGGATTGTGCTTTCTCATCTCTTCCCGAATCCTACCTTCTTCCCCGCCTGTTAAAATGTCGATATCAAAGTATTCGTACTCCACTTCCAGGTCTTTTAAAAGTTTTTTTGTTTTCTTGCACCAACCGCATGTGCTCAATGTATATATCGTGACCTTATGTTCACGGTTTTTTCCCTCAACTTTCGTCATCATAATCCCAAGGTGATATTTATTTTACAACTAAAAGCTTTGCATGTAACCAAGAGATACTACACCTATTAAAATAGGTGAAATTATTATAGGCGCAATACATTTCGGAATTAAGTTTATGGGGGGTTGAAATGAAGAAATTCGATCTCATAGTTATTGGTTCTGGAGCCGGTATGAACATAGCATCCAACGCAGTCAATGCCGGATTGAACGTGGCGATTGTGGAGCGCTACCTCATGGGGGGCACCTGCCTTAATTACGGATGCATCCCTTCAAAAATCCTTCTTCATCCTGCTGATGTCATCCGCAATATGGATGACGCCTCGGCAATCGGGGTGTTTGGCAAAGTCACAAAGGTGGACTTTCCCTTCATAATGAAACGGATGCGTAATTTTGTTGATGAGGGCAGAATTGAGATGGAAAGGGGCATCGCATCAACAGATGCGATCACATGGTTCCGTGAAACAGGGGAATTTATCAAGGATTACACATTGAAGGTTGGTTCAGATACGATCACGGCACCCAAGATAGTTATAGCTTCAGGGGCCAGGTTGCTCGTCTTGCCGATTCCAGGATTAAAAGAAGCAGGTTACATCGACAACATTTCGGTATTCGATCTTAAAAAACAGCCAAAGAGCCTCATAATAATGGGCGGGGGGTACATAGCATGCGAGTTCGGGCATTTCTTCTCTGCCATTGGAACCAATGTGACCGTACTTGGCAGAAACCCGAGATTGCTTAAAAGGGAGGAGCCCGAAATATCGGAGATAGTTAAAAATCGTTTTTCAAAATATGCCAATGTTTATACGGGTTACGAGGCGCGGGAAGTGAGAAAAGAAGGTCATCAGAAGGTTGTCTTGGCAAAGAACAGACAGGATAACAAGGTGTACAAATTCAAAGCCGAGGAGATCATGCTGGCAATAGGCAGAAAATCCAATGCAGATCTGCTTAAGCCCGAAAAAACCGGCGTTGCCACCGATAAAAACGGCTGGATTATTGTAAACGAGTATCTTGAAACCAGCAAGCCTAATATCTGGGCCCTGGGCGATGCCACAGGCAAATATATGTTCAGGCACACAGCCAACTACGAATCAAGTATAGTGTGGAGGAACGCATTTACAGAGCATAAACAAAAAACAGATTACCATGCAGTTCCACATGCCGTATTTGGCTATCCAACTGTAGGGTCTGTAGGAATGACGGAAGCCGAGGCAAAGGCCGCAGGATATGCCATTTTGGTTGGTAAGGCCAAATATACTGATGTGGCCAAAGGATTTGCCATGGGGGAAGAGGACAGCCTCGTGAAGGTTGTTGTTGATGGAGAATCCCGGAAGATACTGGGCTGTCACATTGTTGGCTCGGAAGCAGCAGACCTGGTACAACAGGTGGTCTACCTTATGAATGCAGGGGAGCAAGATTACATGCCACTTGTCACCTCGCAGATAATTCATCCTGCTCTAAGCGAGGTGGTAATAAACGCCTTCGCAAGTCTCAAACAGCCAGGTCATGAGCATGACCATGGACATGGACACTAGGGTAAGGGGGGGATAACCGAAACCTGTATCCCACTAAAAGTAGAAAACTATAAATAATGGAACTTGTATCCGGTGTTACATTGAAATGATTACAAACTGAAAATAATTCCAAGTCCGAGGTGCAAACCCTTGAAAAAATATGTAAATATCTTGAAAGAAAACGGGATAAAAGTAACCCCTCAGAGGCTGGAGATTATGAAATATCTCGATGAACATATGACACATCCTGATGTGGAAAAGATTTATTCAGATCTTAAAAAGAAGAACCCAGCATTATCCAAAACGACGGTATATAATACATTAGAGATATTGAGAAAATATAATATTGTACAAGTGCTTACCATCTCAGAATCAGAGCTTAGGTATGATTTCAAAAATACCCTTCACCATCATTTCCTCTGCAAAAGCTGTGGTAAAATAATTGACATTGATGTTGAGTGCCCAAAACTCAACAAGATGTTGAAGGGTAAATACAAGGTGGATGAGGTCCACGGATACTTTAAAGGCATATGTAATGTTTGCAGAGGAAAAAGGAAAACAGTGACGAATAATTAAGGGGGAGAGAAATATGGATAAGTATGAGTGCCAGATATGTGGATATGTATATGACCCTGAAGTAGGCGACCCAGATAACAATGTGGCCCCTGGGACTGCTTTTGAATCCCTTCCAGCTGACTGGGTTTGTCCCACATGCGGAGCAGCAAAAGAAGATTTTAAGAAGATCTAATAGGAGTGATACCTTGGGTAAGAAAGAGATCAAACCAAATATATATTGGGTTGGAGGCGTAGACTGGGATATCAGGAACTTCCACGGATATCTAACCCAAAGAGGAACGACATACAATGCATATCTGATCCTAGATGAAAAGATAGTTCTCGTGGATACTGTAAAGCATTATCTGTTTGAAGAGATGCTGGCGAGAATCAGGGAAATAATAGACCCGACAAAGATAGACTATATAGTGTCAAACCATGTGGAAATGGACCATTCGGGTTCAATTCTAAAAATTCTAGAATATGCAACCAATGCCAAGGTAATAACCTCTACACAGGGTGAAAAA
Source organism: Thermoplasmata archaeon (assembly GCA_020348445.1). GTDB lineage: Archaea > Thermoplasmatota > Thermoplasmata. The sequence continues at coordinate 43,360 of CP070751.1, read as the reverse complement.
GGCCTTTTACGGCACTACAAAAAAGACCTGAACTTTCAGGTGGTCAACTCGGGGGATACGCTGAATATCGGGAAGCGAACCTTACATTTTGTTCACACTCCAATGGTTCACTGGCCCGATAATATGGTCACATATATTCCTGAAGACAAGCTGCTTCTGCCAAACGATGCCTTTGGGCAGCATATTGCCTGTTCTGAGAGGTTCGATGATGAAATTGGCTTGGAGATATTAAAAGAAGAAGCAGCCAAATACTATGCCAATATAGTCCTACCATATGGGGACCAAGTAAAAAAGGCGCTTGAGGCCCTATCTGGTTTGGAGATCGATATGATAGGGCCCAGTCATGGTATCATATGGCGCTCTCTTATCCCCAATATTCTGGAGGAATATACCAAATGGGCAAATCATAAGACAGAAAATAAAGCTCTAATTGTGTACGATTCAATGTGGGAATCGACAAAGAAGATGGCATACAAGCTTAAAGAAGGATTGGAGGATGCGGGTATATATGTGACCATCAGAAGTCTCAAGACAAATCATATCTCGGATGTTATGACAGATGTTATATCAACAAAGATGATTCTGATAGGTTCCCCTACCCTCAACAATGGCATGCTCCCATCCATGGGAGCCTTTCTCACTTACCTTAAAGGCCTTCGTCCCAGAAACAGAATTGGCTTTGCATTCGGCTCCTATGGTTGGGGCGGACAAGCTGTTGGTGATATTGAAGAAATCATGAAGGAGCTGAAATGGGAGTTACCCGTTCAATGCACGAAGATCAAATTCATTCCTGATGAGGATGAATTGGCAAATGTAAAAAAAATTGGATGTGAATTGGGAAAACTGATCAAAGTATGAAATTTGGAGGTGAAAAATATGTGTGAAACATGCGGATGTAGCGTACCAGAAAAACCGGTTGTATACAAATGTGATTGTGGAGACGATTGCGCCTGCGGCGTCATTGAATTTGATGAGGAGCCAAAATCTGTGCCGTATTGCTGTGGTGCACCAATGAAGAGAGTGAAATGAGGAGATGAAGATGACGAGATGGAAATGTTTGGTGTGCAATTACATACATGAGGGGGATGCGCCTCCAAGAAGATGCCCAAAATGCGGCGCACCTGCTTCAAAGTTCGTTAAACTGCCAGATTGAATGAGGAGGTGAAGATATGCCGGAATGGAAATGCTCTGATTGTGGATATCAATTAAATGCCGAGAATCCCCCTGCGGAATGTCCATCATGCAATCACAAGTGCGAATTTGTGAATGTGACATGCTACATTCCCGAGTGCGAGGATACAGGCGTTGATAAAAGATTGTGAATGCAATAAGATGGAGGTAAAAAAATGAATTCCGACATCGTCGCTGATGCAGAACTTGACTGCATAGGTCTGTACTGCCCAATACCAATTGCCAGGACAAAGGAAGAGATCGATAAAATCGAAATCGGCCAGGTCCTAAAGGTTGAAGCAGACGATCCAGCTGCAGAAGAGGACATAAAGCGATGGGCCAAAAGGACGGGACATGAAGTTTTAAAATTCCAAAAAGAAGGAGCACAAATGACCTTCTTTATAAAAAGAACAAAATAAAGTGACTTGGAAATTTGAATGGAGGAGAAAATATGGCAAAGAGATTGGAAGTCTATAAGTGTGAGATATGCGGGAACATAGTGGAGGTACTGCATGGAGGTGCAGGTGAACTCGTGTGCTGCGGACAGCCAATGAAGCTGTTTGAGGAAAAGACAGCAGATGCCACCACTGAGAAGCACGTACCAGTGGTTGAGAAGACAGAGTCCAGCACAAAGGTCAAGGTGGGTTCAGTTCCACATCCAATGGAAGACGCACACTACATAGAATGGATAGAGATAGTGACTGATTCAGGTGTTGTTCGAAGGTACCTGAAACCAGGGGAGGCCCCTGAAGCGGTATTTGACTGTAAAAGGGATATTTCTTTTGCTAGGGAGTACTGCAATGTCCACGGTTTATGGAAGAGCTGAGATATGGTGACTTGTATGATGAACGAGAAAATTCAGGAAGCGCTTAATGAGCAGCTAAATGCTGAGATCTACTCATCTTACCTGTACCTGTCCATGTCAGCTTATTTTCAGGGAACTGATCTTGCTGGTTTTGCAAACTGGATGCGTGTTCAGGCCAGGGAAGAGCTGATGCATGCAATGAAGTTCTATGATTATATAAACGAGCGGGGTGGTCGGGTAAAGTTAAAGGAAATTGCAGCTCCACAACTTGAGTGGGAGTCACCGCAGGCAGCATTTGAGCATGTCTATTCCCACGAGCAGAAGGTCACGAATTTGATAAACGATCTAGTGAATCTGGCCATTTCGGAAAAGGATCATGCAACAAACAACTTCTTACAATGGTTCGTAACAGAGCAGGTTGAGGAGGAGGCATCTGCAAATGGAATACTTCAGAAGATAAAGATAATTGGTGGGGAGGGTAGTGGCCTGTTCATGCTTGACCAAGAATTAGGCCAGCGTGTATTCACCCCACCTACTACATCTGCGGAAAAGTAAGACAATAATAAGATTCTTATTAAACAATGGAAAAGGTGTTGAATATGAGTATGAGTATAGAAAAAGCGATAAAAACAGCAATAGAATTTGAAACAAGAGTAAGTCAATTATATAAAGAGGCAAAGGACCAGGCTAAGGATCCAATTGGAAAAAAGGTATTTGGGGTCTTGGTGAACGAGGAACTTGGTCATCTGGATTATCTAAACAGTAGGCTTGCTGAATGGAAGGAAACTGGTACGATAACACAAACTAGTCTAAAGACCGCAATTCCCTCCAAAGAAACAATCCTGCAAGAGGTGGATAAACTCGAGGGCAAGGTGAAAGAACATGACATGGATCGACATCATGGTTCTGAACTGAGGATGCTCCAAAACGCCCTTGAGGTTGAAAGGGAAACGAGCACCTTCTACAAAAAGATGGTCAGCGAGATTCCGGCCGAGGGGCAGCAGCTTTTTTCGCGCTTTGTTGAAATTGAAGAGGGGCATTTGGCCATAGTGCAGGCAGAAATCGATTACCTGAGCGGACCAGGTTATTGGTTCGATTTCAAGGAATTTGATTTGGCTGGGGGATGAAGATAAATATTCAGAGGTGTTTCAATGTCCGATATAGAAAAGGTACTTGGGACGGTAAAAGAGGCCATAGAAATTGAAAGATTTGGCTATGATTTTTACAACAGCATGAGGGATTTTGTCAAAGATGGAAATGGACAAAAACTTGTATCTCATCTAGCCAGATTAGAAGTCGACCACATAAAATGGCTGGAGGAGGAATATCACAGACAGTTAGAGAAATTGGATGAGCTTAGGGATGAGCCAGAAGAGAAGATATCTATTTTAGGAAAAGAGGAGATATTTCTTGAGCAAGATAAGTTACCCGACATCTTTCGGGAATTCGATCCCATAAAAGCGATAGACTTTGCAATAGGAATTGAAAACAGGTCCGTGGATTTCTACGAAAAGAACATGGATATTTCAGAGGATGATAAAACAAAGGAACTCTTTAAACGGCTCGCAGATTTCGAAAGGGATCATATAATCATATTAGAGGAGAATCTAAAGAGCTTACAGGAGATAGGACAATGGAGGGGTTCTTCCATTAAATAGAGTAATATAGATTTATAATAAAGGAGAGAATTTAGAGGTGAATGATATGGCAACAACAGAACAAACTGTATTAAAAGCTATGAAGAATGCAGGAAAACCTGTCAGACCAGGTGATGTTGCGAAGATGACAGGTATAGATAGCAAAGAAGTTTCCAACGCCATAAAAGGCTTAAAGGAAAAGGGGAAGGTGTCATCCCCGAAAAGATGCTATTGGGCACCAACAAAGTGAATTTATGGAGGTAGGAAAAATGCCAAGTTTGAAAGGAACCAAAACAGAAAAGAATTTGTTGAAAGCCTTTGCAGGTGAGTCGCAGGCAAGAAACAGGTACACCTACTTTGCAAGCCAGGCGAAAAAGGACGGATTTGTGCAGATATCATTGATATTCGAGGAAACAGCAAATCAGGAGAAAGAACATGCAAAAAGGTTCTTCAAGTTTCTCGAAGGTGGGGACGTGGAGATTAACGTAGCATACCCTGCTGGAGTAATTGGAACCACTCAAGAGAACCTCAAGGCAGCAGCTGCGGGTGAGAATTTCGAATGGACAAAACTCTATCAGGACTTTGCTGGTGATGCAGAATCAGAGGGTTTCCCTGAGGTTGTAGCGGCCTTTAAAAATATATCTGTTGCAGAGAAACAGCACGAAAAAAGATATCTCGGCCTTCTGGCGAATGTTGAGGCAGGCAAGGTATTCAAAAAGGACGGTACAGTGGTTTGGCGCTGCTTAAACTGCGGATATCTTCATGAGGGTCCCGAAGCACCTGAGTTATGCCCGGCATGCAAGCATGAACAGGCTTACTTTGAGTTGCTCGGAGAGAATTTGTAAAAAGAAAGGAGGATGAGAAAATGGATACATTTGAATCTGTGGACGCACTATTGAACTTTGCAATGGAGAAAGAAGAGGAGGCCAACAAGTTCTATCTTGGTCTCGCCGTAAAGATGGAAAGAGAACATATGAAGAAGGTCTTTACGGGTTTTGCAGCCGAAGAGGCCAAGCACAAGGAAAAAATATCGGCAGTAAAAGAAGGAAAGCAGTTGATGCCTGTTGAGCAAAAGATCACAGATCTTAAGATAGGTGATTATCTTGTAGATGTTCCTGCAGGTCCAGATATGGACTACCAGGATGCGTTGATACTAGCAATGAAAAAGGAGAAGGCATCCTTTAGACTGTACACCGATTTAGCTGCAACAACCGAAGATAGCACTCTGCAATCACTTATGCAGGGATTGGCCCAGGAAGAGGCCAAGCATAAATTGCGTCTTGAGATGGAATATGACGAGTTCTTTTTGACAGAAGGCTACTAGTATTTCCTGTTCACAAAAATATTTGCATAATCAAAAAAGATATACAAACCAACTTGATTTAGCATGGAGGTGATATTATGGAGGAAGAGAGCATTGAGATACTTCAAAGGGCAATAGAGATTGAGGCGTTTGGGCTGGATTACTACAATAAACTCAAAGGTGCTGTTGAGGATAGAGAGGGAAGCGCATTGCTAGGTTTTTTAGCCAATGCAGAAAACGAGCACAGGGAGCAACTAACAAGTATCCTCAATAAATACGGTGCAGAGGCTAGGAAAACTGAAATAGACACACTTATGGCGGATATTCTCATGGAGGAGGGCATCCAGAATATATTCAAGGATCTAATGGCAAAGGATAGACTGGAGATAGTAGATGCAATCGAAGCAATGAAATTGGGCATGGAGGTGGAGGCAAAGTCCATTGATTTCTACAAAAATAACGCCCAAAAGACTCCAGAGCAAGATATTGCCACGCTGTTTAATGACCTTTCGAATTGGGAAAGGGAGCATCTTGCCCTTCTAAAAGAAAATCTCCGCACCCTAAAAGATGAGGGTGTCTGGTACGGTTATGTTCCAATACTAGAAGGTTAAGTCATTGCCTTTGAAGTGAGCTATCAAAACTCGATTACCAAAAAAGAATAATTTATGCACAGATTATTGGACATTAGGGGGAAGGAAAATGGCAAAGGAATATTTGGTAAACAAAGATCCAAAAAAAGCATTCATGATGAGCAACGAGGCCATGGTAAGAGGTGCCCTTGAAGCAGATGTCAAGGTCATATCGTGTTATCCTGGAGCTCCAACGAGCGAGATACTTGACACTTTCTTTTTGCTGCGTAACGAGTTTGATTATAAATTCACAACAGCCACAAATGAGAAGGTAGCTTTAGAGACTGTGGCTGGAGCCTCCATGTCCGGTTTTCGAGCCCTGACATCCATGAAATCTGTGGGTCTGAATGTGGCCTCTGATGCATTCTTCTCCCTGGCTTATACAGGGATAAATGCAGGATGTGTAATGATAGTAGCAGATGATCCCCATTGTCATTCCTCCCAAAGTGAGGAGGACGGCAGGTTTTTTGGGCCAAATGCTTACATCCCAATGCTCGAGCCTTCCAATCCGAAAGAAGCAAGAAAAATGGTCAAGACAGCCTTCGAGATTTCGGAGCGTCATAAGAGCATAGTCGTCATCAGAACAACAACAAGGGTAAACCACCAAAGCGGTATTGTTGAAACTGAGGCACTTAACCGAACTCCATTTGTGAAAGCCAAATGGTCAGAGGTGGGAGAAAATTATTTTACAGTTGGGGAGACAGCCAGGCAGAACAAATTCAAACTTCTTGAGAAGGTTAAGAATATTCAAATCGAATTCGAGGATTCGCCCTTCAATGTAATTTCAGAGGGTGAGGGTGATATCGGTATACTCACTTCAGGTGTCGGGTACTGCTATGCCAAGGATGCGTGTAAGATTCTTAAAATAAATCCAAAGATACTCAAGATAGGCACACCATTTCCCTTGCCAGAGAAGAAAATCGCTGACTTTATGAAGGGGCTTTCGAAAGTTGTGGTCATTGAGGAATTATCCCCGTATCTGGAGCACAATGCAAAAAGGATTGCCAAGGATTTTGAGCTCGATGTGACAATACTAGGAAAAGATGCAGGGCATTTCAGCGAAGCTATGGAATATAACGTTCCAATAGTTGTTATGGGGATTTCATCTGCTTTGGGAATCAAATCTCCGATAGACTACGATGGAATTCTTAAAAGGGCAAATGACTTAAAGACAATACTTCCTGAAAGGATGCCGTGTTTTTGTGCAGGCTGTCCTCACAGGGCAACATTCTGGGCAATCAAACAGGCTGTACGAGGAAGGAATGTGGTGTTCAACAACGACATTGGTTGCTACTCCATGGCGTTCTTTCCTCCCCTTAACATGACCATGTCCCTTTTGTGCATGGGCTCTTCTTTGGGACTTTCTGCAGGCATGTCCCAGGTTTTGGAGGACGATGTCATGTGCGTGGTAGGGGATTCCACTTTCTTTCACGCAGCACTTCCAGGACTTGTCAATTCTGTTTATCATAACCTGAATATCACCCTCTTTGTTCTGGACAATGAAGTTACAGCAATGACAGGCCAGCAGTTCCATGCAGGAACACCTGAGGATCGCGGTATGCCCGAAGGCAAAAAGAGAATAATAATCGAGGATGTGTGCAGAGGAATTGGAGTTGGGCATGTTGCGATAATGGATTCATACGACGTAAAGAACAATGTAGATATAATAAAGGAAGCTCTTGATTTTAAAGGTCCTTCTGTTGTAATATCAAGAAGATCCTGCGCACTTCATGGTGACAGAATAAAGCGGAGAACCGGCGTTCCCATAGTCCAAAATGAAGTGGATAAGTCAATCTGCAAAAAACCACATACATGCATTAAAGACTTCTACTGCCCTTCTTTTAGGTTCGATTCTGATGACAGGGCAGCAAGGATCCTGCCTGAAATATGTGACGGCTGTGGAGTGTGTGCAAAAATCTGTCCCTTTGGCACGATTCATCCAATAGGAGAAGAAGCACCAGGTAGGGAGGTGAAACAATGAGCCAAGATTCCTCATTCGATCTCGTGATCTGCGGAGTTGGTGGTCAGGGAATAGTCCTGCTTTCAAATATAATAGGCCGCGGCTGTGCCAAGGCAGATTTAGAGGCAAGAACTGGAGAGCTGCACGGCCTTTCCCAGCGCAGCGGCACCATATACATTCACATGAGAATCGGGAAAGACAATCTTTCACCTCTGATACCTTATGGTGAAGCCGATGCCCTCATATCCTTGGAGGCAGTGGAAGCTTTGAGGTACCTCGAATATCTTAAGGATGACGGTGTGATAATTCTTAATAAAAGGGTGATAAATCCTCCAATTGAGGTTGCACAACTATCCAAGGAAAAACGCACAGATTTTATAAAATTTGATGAAATCAAAGAGAAGTTAAATGTGATTACCCAAAATATTGCCCCCCTTCCCGCTCTTGATCTTGCCAAAGAGGCTGGAAATCCTTTAACCGAGAACGTGGTTTTTATTGGAGCGTTGTCTGCATTAAAATCATTTCCTCTGGATGCAGAGGTCCTAAAAGAAAGCGTGGCCGAATCTGTTCCTAAAAAAGCCCTGGATGTGAACCTCAAAGCATTTGATCTGGGTTACAAGGCTGCATACGACAGCTTATGCCAAACTGTTGAATGTGTGGAAAGAAAAATAGATTAATTTTGTTAGTAGAACCAGCCTTTGTAGGTTCCAGTTGCAGGACAGCCAAGGCATTTATCTTCTTTGAAGGACTGACAATTTCTGCATTGAACCAGAATTCCGCAGGGAGGTTTTTCAGATTTTTCAGGGGTCAAAATACTGGGAACTACGAAGTCCTTTTCAGTTGCAATGACGATATTGAAATCAACGTCTGTAACTGACTTATTAGGTCTCACATGGCCATTTATTATTGCCTCCAAAGTTGCTATACTCTCACTGACGAAGAACAAACATAAATTACTTTTTCCAGATATTGAAAATCCGTTTGCAAAATAAGGGCAGTTCTTAAACATTCTAAGTATCTCAGCAGGATCGTTGGATGAGATATCCACCTTTGCCATGTACAAACCCATCTTCAAGGGATTGATTCCTGTCTGAGTTTCTATTGCTCCATTTTCTTTAAGCTTCTTTATTCTCATGGCAACAGAAGGCTGAGAGAGGCTTATTTTCTTAGCAATTTCTTCCTGTGAAACATCTGGATTTTCAGCGTACATCGAGATTATGACTCTGTCCTTTTTATCGATTTTCATTTTATCCCTGAAATCGCGTAATAACGTTGGTAATATAAATAATTAACGATAATATATAGGTAATGCAACATATACTCAAATATAGTATTTTAGGTATCTATATATATTATAACCTCGTTTAGTGTTCTAAGAGATGTCATTTAATGTTTCAGAGAGAATTTGAGGATCCTTTGGAAAAAAACGCTCTACCCTATGGAGGGGGAGTTGAGGGAACCACTCCCTTAAATTATTGGATGTCGATCTATTTAGATACCCCATATCTACCCAGATGTTATTTGATGTTCTCTGTTGGATGCCCCAACTAATGTGAATGATAAATTCTCTCTTTTCCCCCCTCCTATTTTCTCTATTTTTGTTATTATGAATAAGTAGAGTTTATCAAACAAGATGGCATAGAAAAATTATTAGACTATTGACGATATTCTAAAGAAGAAATTATTGGAATGATGATATGGAGGTTTAAATTTTGAATAAAAGCAAATCAGACTCACAGTCACAGAAAACAAGAATACCCATCCACGTTTTAGAGCCTTCTGCCAATCTTATAAGAGAGCACTTCATTTATTCCAAGCTAAGGAAGTTGGATGACAAGGATTATCAGGAAATAGATATTGAAGAAATCAAGAAGCAGTTAAAATCTATAAGAGAGACGAGCCTAAAAAATCTCGAATCAAATGTAAAAAATCTCACATTTTTTTTGCAGGGAAAAGGAATCGACACCTACAATGCCAAGACCTCTTCAGATGCAGCTTCTTATATTCAAAAGGTGCTGACAAAAGCCGATCTAAAGAATGTTTGCATCAACAATTCTTCAGTTGTAAAGGAGATCATAGGGGACCTTCCCAAGGACATTACAGTATTTGATACGTACCATGCAAGCCAGAAAGAGATCGAAGATGCCAAGCATCTTGATTTATGGGAAATTCCTAAAATATCTGAGGATCATATCTGGAAATCCTTTGACATTTTTAAAATCAAGTACAAAAAACCACTTGAGTTTGCCTCTCTCATCGGTGCAAATTCTGTATCCTCAAAGGACGGAAGCTTCTTCTTTGTCCAGCACTTCAACAACATCTCAAGTCTGATATCGCAGTCCAAAGAGACGATTTTGGTAGTGAGCCTGGAAAAGATAGTAAATGATTCTGAACAGGCCAAATACATTTCTCGGGCGTCCGGGATGTTCGGTCTTCCGAGCCTGCTTCTTGGGATACTTTCCTACGACACTGAGTTTCAGAAGGTTCATGTTGATGAACTCCCAAAAAAGTTCTCTAAAACAACAGGCACTTTGGAAAACAACCTCCACGTGATCATTTTGGACAATGGAAGATCGGATCTTGTGGCTGGTGAGTTCTCGGAGTTCCTACAGTGCATCAACTGCCGAGCCTGCGGCTCAGTCTGTCCCAGATCCCTTTTTATGAAGGAGGGGGAGTATCGAACCCCAAGGGAACTTGTGCTTCTGAATTTCACTTCAGGTGTTGAGCAATCAGTTTCAGAGGGACTGTACAACTGCTCCTTATGCGGAAACTGCGAGATCGCATGTCCCCTGGGAATTCCCCTGCCTGATTTTCTTTTAAACATCCGTAACAATGCAGTTGCGGAAAACCTCGCCCCTAAAAAGCACATGACTATTGCTGAGAATGTAAGGACCTTTGGAAATCCTTATGGAAGGGGTGATTGAGATGGCAGGCCCTGATAATGGAAACTCAATAAAGCTGTGGCACGGATGCACAACGCGGTACTATTTTGACAACACCATGAAATCCTTGCAATCTGTTCTTGAAAAAATGAACCTCAAATTCGACGTGATTGACAAGGATGACAATCAGAACTCCTGCTGCGCTTCAACTCTCTGGGGAATAGGACTTTCTGATGTTGCAGAAGAAAACAAGGCTAAAATGGAACCAGTAATAAAAAGTGAAACAGAAGGTGATTCCCAGTTGGTTTCACCATGTCCGGGGTGCACTCAGATATTCACCAAGCAATATGACCTAGATAAAAAGCCCCTTCATGTGACCCAATTTCTATCCCAGAACCTTGACAAAATGAATTTCGAGAATCCAAATCCAATCACTGTGACCTACCATGACTCATGTCACCTTGCCAAGGGATTGGGTGTTGTAAAGGAGCCCCGCGAGATACTAAATAAAATCCCGAACCTGAAACTCAAAGAGCTTTCATACCACGGGGAAAAGGCACTCTGCTGCGGATCAGGTGGAGGTTTGAGAGCCCTGAACAAGGACCTTGCAGATTCCATGTCTTACTTGATAGTAAAAGAAGCCCAATCATTAGGTGCCTCAGTTATTGTCACGGCCTGCCCTTTCTGTGAGCGGTCCTTAAATTTCGGGCGTGACCTTATAGGTGCAGATATCGAGGTCGTGAATCTCCTGACCCTCGTGGATGAGAGACTCGTTTAAGAATCCCTGGTATGGCGGGTGTTGGAAAATATTCGAAAACCCCATATAATATTGGATAATAGATTATATGTAATAGATTGATGAATTATAATGCCTATTAAGTATAGCAACAACCTATATATATTATAGTGTTTATATTATGTCCTAGTGCAATGTAAAAAGCCAAGATATGAACCCAATACAAAAGGAGATGAGCAATAAATTGACGCAATTCTCGTGCCCCGGCGCCTCGAGAATAAAAGAACCCATTCCCGAGTTCTTCAAATGCGGAAAATGCGGTGCTGAGGTTGAGATATGGACCCACGAATTCTCACGTAAATGTCAGGTGTGCGGGAGCAATGTCCTAAAGGAAGAAGTTCCAACTTGCATCGAATGGTGCGATTATGGAAAAGAATGTGTTGGGGAGGAGGCTTATACCAAATATATGAAGGCTAAAGAAGCTACAAGAGAGGATAAAAAAAGAACTGAGGATGAAGAGAAGAAAATGAAGGAGTATATGGAAAAGATTAAAAAATACTGTGAAAGAAGGAGTGAATTAGATGGTAAAAAGACAGATAATCAAGATCGATGAGGATACTTGTACGGGCTGCGGAGATTGTATTCCCAACTGTCCCGAAGGAGCTCTTCAAATTATTGATGACAAGGCAAGAATAATTTCAGATTTATTCTGTGATGGGCTTGGAGCCTGCATTGGCCACTGCCCAGTTGATGCCATTTCAATTGAGGAAAGAGAGGCCGAGGAGTACGATGAGAAAAAGGTCATGGCTAATGTTGTAAAGGAGGGACCCAATGTTATTGAGGCTCATCTTGTGCATCTCAAAGAACACGGTCAAACTGAATATTTGAACCAGGCAATAGACTACCTAAAGGAGAACATTATGGAGGTTCCGCAACTTGGGGAAGAGCCCAAAGAGGAGCCTGCCCCTTCTCAAGGTGGAGTCCACGGATGCCCGGGCTCAGCTGTGATGGACCTTCGGGAAGAAAAGAAGGAGGATACACTTCCCTGCGGATGTCTAGGATCTGCAGTTATGGATCTTAGAAAAGAAGAAGAGGAATGCGTTGAGGAGGTTACAAAGGTAGTTCCTAAAGGAGTATCCCAGCTGAGACAGTGGCCCGTTCAGATCATGTTGGTTCCTCCAAATGCACCGTATTTTAAAGATGCTGATCTTTTGATTGCTGCTGACTGCGTTCCCTTTGCATACCCCGATTTCCACAATGGTTTCTTGAAAGACAAGATACTGCTTGTAGGCTGTCCTAAATTGGATGACTACGCATTCTATAGGGAGAAGATCGCCCAGATTCTTAAGGTCAACAATATAAAATCCATAACAGTTGCTCATATGGAGGTTCTGTGCTGCTTTGGTCTTGTGAAGCTGATTCAGGATGCCATTGGAGATTCAGGCAAAGATATCCCAGTAAAGGATTACACAATTGGCGTAAAAGGAGACATATTAGAAGGATAGATACTGATTTGCCCGTTGACATTCTGCTCTTATGAACCTACATTTGCACTTTAAGTTCACGACGATAATAATAACAATATATTTATTATAGATAAATTGGATTTGGGTCTTGATTAAAAATTGAATTTATAACATCGAGGTGATCAAATGGGTCGATTTGGTCGTAGTTGGGAGCTCATGAAAATCAGCTTGGGTGTCATAAGAAAGGATAAGGAAATACTGCTGTTTCCTCTGATAGCAGGTATAGTTATGGCAGTGATAGGAATGACATTTATCCTGGGCATCTTTTTTACAGGTCTTTTCCTTTCAAATGGTATCCTAATGGTGGTATTGTTTATTTTGCTCTATTTTATACTTTATTTTATTGGAATATATTTCAATACCGCTGTGATCGGATGCGCTACCATTAGGTTACAGGGCGGCGACCCCACCTTAAAAGACGGTTTTAGAATCGCCAATGAAAATATAAAGGGAATACTGGGGTGGGCAGTACTTGCCGCAACAGTTGGTTTGATATTAAGGGCACTTGAAGAAAGAATGGATGCCCTGGGAAGAATCATGATCTCATTAATTGGATTTGCGTGGACCATGGCCACTTTCTTTATAATACCTGTTTTGATATATGAGAAGGTATCAGTTTTTAAAGCCGTCAAAAGAAGTGCCCATGTTTTCAAGGATACATGGGGAGAGACGTTTATATCCTCCTTTGGCCTGGGAATAATCTTCTTCTTATTCGGTCTTTTAGGAGTGATTCCAATCGTCTTGGGGATCATGGCAGGCGGAATTTGGATTTGGGTGGGCCTGAGTGTGGGGATAGTCTATTTCATAGTTCTTTTCTGCATTTCCACAGCAGCCCAGGGAGTGCTTACCGCGGCCCTCTATCGGTATGCCACGACAGGACAGGTCAATATAATACCGTCTGACCTAATGGAGGTAACACCTCCACACACATATCAAGATTCAGGAGGTCATTATCCCACATATCAGAGCCCGCAACCTCGGTATAAAAGAGATATGGATTATGAACAGCAAATACCAAAGGGGGATGATTCAGCAGTTGTCCCAGTGGGTTATGTAAAATGTCCAAGCTGTCAAACAGTCAATCTGGAGCATGAATCCAAATGCAAAACTTGCGGTCAATATCTTAGGTAGAGCCCAAATTTGGCCATTACATTTATATTTTCCTATTCGATGTAGGCTTGGATTACAGGGGGGTAAAAAATGAAAATTGACGCTAATACCAAACTTGATGTTCTATTGAGCAGATATCCTTTTCTGGTGGATTTTTTAGCCGAACTTTCGCCTGACTTACGACAATTGAAGAGCCGTATCTTACGTAAGACCATGGCCAAGGTTGCCACATTGGAAAAAGTAGCATCCATGGGTAAAATCGAACTTAACCTGCTTATGAATGAGATCGCACGGGAGGTTTTGGAGAAGACAAACGAAGAGCTTGTTATTAAGGTTGAATTTTCCAAAGAAACTGTTGAAGAGCCCAAGGAACCTTTTGAAGAACCTAGGGAACCTTTTGAAGAACCCAAGGAACCTTTTGAGGAGCCCAAGGAGCCTGGTGAGGAACCCAAAGAACCTTTTGAAGAACCTAAAGAACCTTTTGAGGAACCCAAAGAACCTTTTGAAGAGCCCAAAGAACCTTTTGAAGAACCTTTTGAGGAGCCCAAGGAACCTATTGAGGAATCCAAAGAACATATTGAGGAGCCCAAGGAACCTTTTGAGGAACCTAGGGAACCTATTGAGGAACCTAAAGAGCCTTTTGAAGAACCTAAAGAACCTTTTGAGGAACCCAAAGAACAGTTAGTAGAATCTGATAAAAGGCAGGAGGTTCTAAAGGAAATCATAAGGGGGGTTCATGAAGGGGAGGACATGAATGTTCTGAAGAATAAATTCAGAGAGCTCATAAAGGATGTCGATCCCTCCGAGATATCAAAGATGGAGCAACAATTGATTGATGAGGGTATTCCCGAGGAAGAAGTAAAGAGACTTTGTGATGTTCATGTTGAGATTTTCAAGGAATCGCTTGATAAAAAAGAGATTCCAACTGCACCCCCAGGTCACCCTGTTCACACATTCATGAAGGAGAACAGGGAAGCTGAAAAGATCATGGATGAAATCGAGGAGATGCTGAAAAGGCTGGGGGATCCTCCAAATGAGACTGTATTTTTGGACTGTCGTGGAGGACTGGGGAGATTACTTGAAAGCTTTGCCAAGATCGACTATCATTATCTGAGAAAGGAGAACCAGCTGTTTCCGATGCTTGAGTCCCATGATGTCTCAGGACCTTCACAGGTCATGTGGGGAATACATGATGATGTAAGGACATTGCTAAAAAAGGCAAGTGAGCTGTTATCCCAGGAGGAACCCACCGCACTTGTGAAGACGTTAAAGGAATTGATCCCAACAACCCGGGAGATGATCTACAAGGAGGAGCACATACTGTTTCCCATGAGTCTTGAACAACTATCCCAATCAGAGTGGACAAAGGTGCGATCTGGTGAAGAGGAGATAGGTTATGCCTGGGTTGAACCTGAGGAGAAATGGCCACCTGAGGATTTTGAAATGCCAAAAGAGGTGCAAATACTGGAAATACCTGTTAAAGAGCAGAAGATACCTCTGGCTACAGGCGCTCTATCCAAGGAGCAGATCGATTTGATACTGACTCATCTCCCAGTGGATATTTCTTTTGTTGATGAGACTGATAGGGTTGCGTATTATTCTGCAACCAAGGAGAGGATCTTCCCAAGAAGTCCCGCAGTGATCAGAAGGAAGGTTCAGAAATGCCATCCCTCAAAGAGCGTGGATACCGTCCAAAAAATACTAAATCAATTCAAGGCAGGTTACAAGGACGTTGCCGAGTTCTGGCTGCAGTTGGATGGTAAGTTCATACATATTAGATATTTTGCTGTGAGGGATTCTGAGGGTATTTACAAGGGCACCCTTGAAGTCTCGCAGGATGTAACTGACATCAAAAAACTTGAGGGTGAAAACAGACTTTTGGATTGGGAGTAAAGGAACCCCAAAAAACAATTGCCTTACAACTTGCAGATAATAACAACCACAACCTTTATATCATTACAAAACATTATATTGTAATGGGTTGAATATGGAAAACTTGCAGATACGATTACCCGATGATGAAATATCGGAAATGGAGGAGTTAATCGAGATTCTCCATATGACCAAATCAGAAGTGGCAAGAAATGCACTTCATGAAGGTATTAAGGTTTTAAAACTGGAAATCGCTCAAAAGAAATACCTGAGCAATGAATTTACATTATGTAGGGCAGCGGAGTTTGCGGATGTAAGCATCCAAGAAATGGCTGACTATCTGGGGAAAAGAGAGATACCATTCTTCAAATACTCGGAAAGCGAACTTGAGAAGGACACAAGGAAAGCCAAGAAATGGCTCAAAAGCTGAGTGTCAGTATGAGAACTTTTGTGGACTCATCCACCATAATCGCGTTATCCAGGATTGGAGAGCTTGACCTTTTAAAAAAATTGTTGGGTAAAATATATATTACAAAATCCATCGAGAAAGAGCTTCTTGGCCATAACTATCCAGAAACTGACAAGATCATGCAAGCAATGGGAGATTGGATAATATCAGTTAGAGTGAAGGGGAATGTGAAACAGTTTACAAAATATGGTT
Source organism: Thermoplasmata archaeon (assembly GCA_020348445.1). GTDB lineage: Archaea > Thermoplasmatota > Thermoplasmata. The sequence goes on along the minus strand of CP070751.1, from coordinate 27,069 downwards.
TAGGCGAAGGCGAGGCGACTTTATTTTTCACTGAAAAAAAGGCGAGGCTGATTATAGACGAGCTAAATGCAAGAAGGGTTGCGGATGTTGAGAATAGAGATTATACCGGGCTTTTGGGTTTGATTGTAGCTGCGGTCGAGATGAAAAAAATCGATAAAAAGAAGGCCAAGGAGGTAATTGCCAAGCTTGCTGAGAGTGACTTTAGAATGACAGTGGTTCTCTATAAAACTATTATGGAAAGAATTGCTAAAAGTTAACACTATGGTTTGGATTTTAAAGTAATGACGAGAGTTGACCTTTGGGTTTTTTTTTTAACTTATTGTAGCTATTATCCCTCTCATGGTCTCGCAGGATGTAACTGATATGAAAAAACTCGAGGGCGAAAAGAGGCTTTTGGATTGGGAGTAAAAAGTTATAAAAATGCAATATTTTAGAAACATTGCTAAATTCCTCTCATATTTTTTAAAATCTCACAAATTTACATATAACCTTATATATTTTAAAAACGTTTTGTATATAAATAGCCCGGGGATAATAAATCATTGTGGGGGGAAGATGCAGAATCTAGATCTCCAACCCAAGATGGTTGGTCGCGAGGATGAACTCAGAGAACTGCAGTCTTATCTAGAAAGAGCCATGGAAGGGCAAGGAAGGACAATATTCATCTCAGGGGAGGCAGGAATCGGAAAGACCCGTTTGGTAAACGAGCTGAAAGAGATTGCTCAATCCAAAGGCTTCCAGATCTTGTCAGGTAACTGCATGTATGAATCCCTTACTCCCTTCATGCCCATTATGGAAGCCCTGAGATCTGTAGGCCTGGAATCGCTTTTTGCAGAGGAAGCCCCACGAGTGGAAGCTGTTTATCTGGTAACCAATGCGGGCATATTAATAAGAAATCTTGTGAGAGAAGAAACAGAACTTAATCCTGATGTTTTTGCATCAATGTTTACCACTATAACTGACTTTCTTAATGAATCTCTTTCAAAGCTGTCTGGAGAGGAAGAAAAAGGAACTTTGAATTCGTTAGGATACCAGAATTATCGTATATTAATCGATAATTATAAGGATACCAATCTTGTGGTTATACTAACAGGAAGAGAAAATGAATTCCTGCTAAACGATATGAGAGAGATCCTATTAAAGATAACAAAAACTTTTAAACGAATCCTTGAGAAATGGGGTGGTGACGAAAAAAAGGTTGCTGGAATCGACGAGCTCCTCAAACCTCTTATCACATCCGGAAAGTATGACGGTATCTATTATGGTAAAGATGATCCAAAGATTAGAAGGAATTTATTATTCGAGAATGTCTCTTTGGGATTGATAAGGCAGGCACAGCAAATGCCCACTCTTTTATGCATAGAAGACTTACAATGGACAGACCTATCATCCTTAGCTCTAATGCACTACCTCGCTAGAAACACGAGAGAGACTGGGCTATTTATTATGGGCACTTATAGACCTGAGGATGTTGCTTCAATGGATGAAAAGAGTCATCCTCTTGTGGGAACCATGCAGTTGATGGACCGCGAGGATCTGTTGAAAAAGATGGAGCTTGCGAGATTACCCGAAGAGATTATGGACGAATTTTTGTCTGTCCTGCTTGGAAAAATCGATTTCACTGATGAATTTAAGAATCGAATCTACAAGGAGACCGAAGGGAATCCATTGTTCTTTATCCTTTTAATAAAATTCCTAGTCGATGAAAAGATCATTTTGGAAGATGAGGGAACATGGAAGTTAGCCAAAGATCTAAAAGATATCGAAATCCCATCCAAAATATACAACGTGATTGAAAGAAGATTGAACAGATTGGAAAAAGAAGACAGGAAGGTATTGGATTATGCTTCTATCATCGGAGAAACGTTCACATCATCGATCCTAACCTATGCCCTGGATACGAACAGAACTCAACTTTTAGAGCAGTTGAGAAGTTTAGAGCAAGTTCATAGATTACTCAAATCCCATAATGGATATTTCAAGTTCGACCATGCCAAAGTAAAAGAGGTGCTTTACAGCGAAATACCAGAAGAATTGAGAAGGGATTATCACTCGATAATCGCAAACTCGGTTGAGACACTGAGCCAAGATAATCTGGATGAAGTGGTTGAAGATTTAGCATTTCATTATTATCAATGCAAGAATAAGGACAAAGCACTTCACTATCTCCTTAAAGCGGCGGAGAAGGCAAAGAAGGATTATTCAAATGAAGAATCAATAAGATTCTATTCCTATGCTCTTGGACTTGAGGATAATCCGAAAAAGAGGAGGAAAACACTCGAAGAAATGGCAGGTATTTATTCCTTGATTGGGGATTATCAGAATAGTATCAAGGCTTACGAGCGTGCATTGGAATTGAGCATTGATAATAAGAAAAAAGCTGAGATTAAGATTGGGATTGGGAACTGTCATAGGCATATGGGAGGATATAATGAATCAATAAAAATTTGTAATGAAGCACTATTCTTGGTTAGAGATGAGGAATGCAGGGAAAAAGCGGATGCCCTAAATCTAATTGGCACTGTGCACCAAGAAAGAGGAGAAATAGAAATGGCGCTTGGATATTACGATAAGAGCCTTAAGATAAGGGAAATAATAGAAGATAAAAAAGGAATCGCAGGGTCCCTCAACAATATCGGCATAATTCATATGTGGATTGGAAAATATAATGAAGCTCTCGAATACTACAAAAAAAGTCTAGGCATTTCGGAGCAAATCGGTGATATGCAATTTACTGCCATTCACATGATGAACATTGGTATTGTTCATGTTGAAATAGAAGAGTATGACAAAGCCCTTGAATACTATGATAGGACCAAAGAAATACATGAGAGGATGGGTGACCAAAAGAGGATTGCTGTAATTTTACACAACATTGGTGTTGCACACTTTTATAAAGGAGAATATGACAAAGCCCTTGATCAATTCGAAAAGAGCATGAAAATAGTTATAAAGATCGGCTACCGGATACTGATGGCTTACAACTATTGGTTTATAGCGGAAGCCTATCTTAGAAAAAAGGATCTGACAAGAGCATTTGATTTCTGCAAACGATCATTTGAACTATCTAAAGAGATTGGTTCAAAAGTGACCCTAGCAAGCTCGAGAAGAATTTTAGGAATTATATTTACAAACCAGGGAAAATGGAAGGAATCCATTGAGAATTTTGAAGAGAGCGTAAAGATTTTTAAGGGAATTGGAATAAAAAGGGAATTGGCAGAATCCCACTTCGAATTTGGATTGATGTGGAAGGCTAAGGGAGATCCTAATAAAGCGAAAGAACAACTAAACAAGGCAATCGATATTTACAAGGAATTGAAGTTGGAAAAGAAAAAAGAGAAGGTGAGAGCAGCGCTCAAGGATTTGTAGAGGTGGAATCTACAAAATCACAAACGGAAAGGTGAACAGTTGGCAATAAAAAAGAAAATCGTCCTGCTCGGCGACAGCGCCGTAGGCAAAACCAGCCTCATTCGAAGATTCGTTTTCGACCAGTTCGAGGATTCCTATACCTCCACAATAGGAAGCAAGGTAACCATGAAGGAATTTTCCATTCATAGATCCAACGCTAATGTAGATGTCAAATTTATGATCTGGGACATTATCGGTAGAGAGGGATATCACGCCCTTCATGCCAGGACCTTTGTGGGTGTGGAAGGTGCAATCCTTGTGGCGGATCTTACGAGAAAGGAGACCCTGGAGAACCTTGAGAAATATTGGATTCCTTTTTTGTTCAAGATAGTAGAGAATGTGCCCTTGGTGTTTACTTGTAACAAATCCGATCTGAAAGGAAAATACGAGTTCGGATTCGAGGATATGGAGGATTTGGCGGGAAGATACAGCGGTCAATCCCTTAAAACAACATTTCAGGGATTAAAATCCTGCTATGCGACCAGTGCAAAAGATGGGAACAATGTCGAATGCGCCTTTGAGAGCTTGGGGAATTTTATGCTAAGTGAGTATAAACCAGATAATACTGTTGAGATTCTCCTTGAAACTCTCTTTGCAACAGGTATTCAGAGAAATTTGGATAAGACAACGCCCATTGGTGCATTGGATGCTATAATGGTGGATTTCTGCAAGGATTTCAAGGATTCGAGAATAGCAATGCTAATCCTGCGCCAGGAACTTGCAAGAGCGAAAATCGATGTTAACAATCCCACAAAAGAGAAGATTCTAACAGCTGTTGAGTATTTAGCAGAAGCAGAGAGTGAGTTTAAAGATCGAGATATTGTTTTAGCCAATATGAAAAGAAGAAGAGAGTGGGCCGAAAGCATTGTTGGAGACTGATTCAAAAAAGGTGGCGAGATGGAAAAGGAAGGAAAGTACACTAAAGTTCTCACCATAAGAATTGAACCGGAACTCCTTGAAGAAGTGAAAAAGAAGGCAAAGGTACAAGGGACCGATATATCCGCGTTTATCAGAGGGTGCATACGCACTGGATTTTATTTGAAGGAGATGAATGTAGAGTTAAGATCGAGGAAAGGAAAGCTATATTGAGTAATTTATTGGAAAAGATGATGAGTTTCTTGGATTGGGATTTATTTAATTCCGTTATTTATTAAATAGTCATGTATGTACATGTACCGACAAAATTTTATCTTTATTAATCTGATTTAGGATTTTTGACTATTTAGAAAGATAATCGGAGGAAAAGAATATGAAACTAGGAAAGCTGTTAATCGGCATAGTATTAGTGTCCTTGCTTGTGAGCATGGCCATACCCATGGCTACCGCAAAAAAACCGCCAAAACCACCACCTGATGAGGAACCACCAGCAGATCCGGCAATAGCGTTTATTAAAGTAGGTAAAAATGATGCACTCATGGTGATGAATGCTGACGGAACTAACCAGGTCGAAGTGGATTCAGCAGGTAATCTATACAGTCCAACCTGGGCACCGGATGGAACATCAATAGCATATACCAAGAACATTCCACATGATCTATACACTATTGAAATATCTGTGAATGAAGGAGAAGTGCAGGCAGGCGAACCAACACTCCTGTGTCAAGACATCCAATATAGTATTGCATGGTCACCTTTGGGTGGTGAAATAGCCTTTATTCAAAAGCTCTACGATCCTTCTACGGGTAGTGAGCGCCCAAGGCTGATTCAGACAATTTCTCTCAGCGACGGTTCAGTTGATACACTTTATACTGCAGATGAAGGGCATTATCTAGTGGATATTGCCTGGAGCCCTGATGGTACAGAAATAGCATTTGTTGACTGGACAACAGCAATCGACGGTAAATCGTATATCAATATCTTAACAATTGATTCAGAAGAAGACCCAGTGACAGTCTATGACTATGAACAGGCAGGTATTAAGGATCTAGATTGGTCTCGTTCTCCAGATAAACTGGCATTTACGTTATGGCCAGCTCTTGATGGATCTGATGGAAGTGCTATATACACTCTGGACTTGACACAGAGCAACCCCACAGCCCAGCTTGTTTCCGGCGGAGAAAGTCGTTATCCCTCATGGTCGCCCGATGATTCCCAACAGGCATTTTCCAAGCCTAAACGTATCTCTGGAGGCGGACGTGTTTCTGGATGGACTGTATATATATACGACTTCGGCACTGAACAGACTGAGGAGCTCGCAAAAGGTTGGTGGCCTGACTGGAAAAGATAGATTAGGTTCTTCAGAATAGAAGACTCGCGGTGGGATCCAGCAGTAGTTACACATGAATTATAGACTATTTCCAAAACCCTCGCCGCATATCTTTTTCTTTTTTTTAATAACATAGCTTGCACGGTACTCCCTCAATCCAGTGAATATCCCCCCAATCCATTTTCAAAACTCATGGCAAGAGGCTTTTGGATTGGGAGTAAAAAGTCTACACATTAGTTTTAAATAATCCAAATCATTGTGGGCATTACCAATTGGGGGATTAGAAAATGAAAGACGATAGGATTTCTTATCATGAATCAGTTCGTAAAATGTACGAGAAGATCAAATCGGACAACATGACAAATATCTGGGACCGCTTCGAGGCCCAGGGCTTTGGTGATCCCGACAAACGCTGTCCTTTTTGTATGGGCGGTGTTCGATGCGATCTCTGCTCAAACGGTCCGTGCCGTGCAGACGTATCAAAGGACAAAAGGGGAGTGTGCGGCATCACAGGAGACGGAATGGCCATGCGCATGATGCTCCTCAGAAATGTCATGGGTGCCTCCACCTATCATTATCATACAGACCAGACAATAAAAACCCTTTACGCAACTGCAAACGATAAAACACCCTTTGAGATCAAGGAGCCTGAGAAGCTGAAAACCTTTGCTGCACGCCTTGGTGTGGATACCTCTGGCTCTGAAAAAGAAATTGCCCTTCGCCTTTGTGATTTCGTGGAGAAAGAATTCAATAGAAAGTATGATGAGCCAAGTGAAATTGTTGAAGCCCTGGCTCCCAATGAGCGTAAGGAGCTCTGGAAAAAATTGGGGATATTTCCAGGTGGGATTCACGGGGAGATAATGTTCTCTACAAGCTCCTGCCTAACAAACGTGGATGGCTATTATGCAACCCTCGCACTTAAAGCCATGCGTTTGGGTATCGCAATGGCATACCAAAGTCAAATAGTGAACGAGTTCTGCCAGGATATTTTATTCGGCATTCCAAGGCCTCATAATATGCGTGTGGATCTTGGAGTATTGGATCCGGATTATGTGAACGTCCTTCCCAACGGCCACGAGCCTTTTCTTGGATTTGCAATGGTTCAATTGGCTCGAACTCCAGAGTGGCAGGACAAAGCCAAAAAAGCTGGAGCCAAAGGATTACGCATTATCGCTAATATCGAGACTGGCCAGGAGATGATCCAAAGATGGGAGATGGACGATGTCTTTTATGGATTCACAGGAAACTGGATAATGCAGGAAGCAGTTTTGGCCAGCGGATGTGTTGATCTTTTTGCATGTGATATGAACTGCTCCATGCCCATTGATCCAATATATGCCCAAAAATATAAGTTCAAACTTGTTCCCATAAGTGAAGTTGTTGCCTTTGAAGGAGTAGAGGATCGAGTGGATTATATTCCCGATAGAGCAGTTGCGCAAGCCTCCCGACTTCTTGAGATGGCAATTGATAATTTCAAGGATCGTAGGTCATCAAATGAGCCTGTCTCAGGATTGCCTGTAAAAGAAGCGATTGTGGGTTTTTCCACTGAAAGTATACTAGAGGCCCTGGGGGGAAAACTGGATCCCTTGCTTGAGGCGATAAAGGATGGAGTAATAAGAGGCGTGGTGGGAATGGTTTCCTGCACAACCCTAAGAGACACTGGTCAGGATGTTCACACTGTAAGGATGGTCAAGGAATTGATAAAAAGAGACATCCTTGTGCTTTCCTTGGGCTGCGGAAACGGTGGGGTGCAGGTTGCTGGTCTTTGCAGCCCCCAAGCAAAGGAACTGGCTGGATCGGGACTTAAAGGCCTATGTGAGAAACTTGGGATTCCCCCAGTTCTCAGTTTCGGAACGTGCACTGATACAGGCCGACTAGCTGATCTTGTTGGGGCGGTTTCCAAAGCCTTGGGAGATGTGCCCATTCCAGATTTACCCGTTGCAGCGTGTGCACCTGAGTACATGGAGCAGAAGGCTACAATAGATGCCGTGTTCGCTTTGGCTTTTGGACTCTATACTTATGTGAATCCAGTTCCCACTGTAACTGGAGGACCGGATCTTGTGAAGCTCCTAACTCAAGATTGCAAGCAGGTGACTGGCGGGGTGATGAATGTGGAGAAGGATCCAGTCAAAGCTGCTGATGGTATTTTGGCCCATATAGAGGCGAACAGGAAAAAATTGGGCATATAGAACAGTCGCCGTACCTTAATATTTTCTATTTTTTATATTGAAAAAGAATGGCTAAATCCTTCTTATGTCTTATCACAAATAAACATAAGTATTTTCATTGCCATTAGCCACCAATCGATAGCCCAGAGTTTATTGGATACGAAAATATTGTACAAAGAAAGGTGAACAATTGACAGTGAAAAAGAAGATAGCCCTTTTAGGGGACAGTGCAGTGGGCAAGACAAGCCTCATTCGAAGATATGTCTTCGATGTGTTCGAAAGCTCCTACATCTCCACAGTCGGCTGCAAGATCACTAAAAAGAACCTTTTGATCCAAAGACCTGATCAGACCCACAACCTCACATTCGTGATCTGGGATCTCATCGGCAGGGAAGGGTACAGTGCCGTTCAAACCAGGACGTTCGTGGGAGTAGACGGTGCCATTCTGGTAGCAGACCTGACAAGAAAGGAGACCCTAAAAAGTCTGGAGCGATACTGGATTCCCCTTTTGTTCAAGGTCGTGGAGGAGGTGCCCATGATCTTCGTGTGCAACAAGTCGGATTTGAAAGAAGACTTCGAGTTCCAGCCCGAGGAATTGGAGGATATGGCCAAAAGGTACAACAGCGCTGCTGATACAATCCTCAGAGGTACATTGAAAACAAATTATTCCACAAGTGCCAAGGAGGCAATTAATGTTGAGGAGGCATTTGAAGCACTTGGGCATCTTGTTCTTGCTGAAGGTAAGTATGAAGATCCAGTAAAAAAAGTCTATGAAATCCTTACGGCAACAGGCATACGCCGAAATTCTGACCGAACCACCCCTATAGGCGCACTTGATGTAATAATCGTTGATTTCTGCGAGGGATTTTCTGATTCCAGGATGGCCATGGTGATCCTTCGTCAGGAGATAGCCAGGGCCGGACTCGATATAAACAAACCCACAAAAGAAGGGATACTCAAGGCTGTGGAATATTTTGCAGAGGCAGAGAACGAGTTCATGGATGAAAAGACAGTTTTCTCCAATCTAGAAAGAAGAAGGGAGCTGGCCAATGACATCAAATGATGAGAAAATACCCCGATATGCCTCGTATAACCTATTTTTATTTGGCCAAATCTCAGGCTTTAATACCCATCAAGAACCTTTTTTAGTATGAAATATTATTATGGTAAGACTGCAGAGGAAATAAAATGGAGAAAGAGGGGAAGTACACCAAAATCCTCAAGGTGAGGGTGGACCCTGAGCTTCTTGCCCTGGTTAAAGAGGAAGTCAAGAAGCTTGACACTGATTTGTCCACCTATGTAAGATGGTGTATCAGAACGGGATTGTACCTAAAGGACGTGAACAAGTTTCTAAAATCAAAAAGCGAGGAGTAGAAATATGTATGGCCATATCTTAGAATCCATGATTGGGAACAATCCCTTTCCTCCAGATGAGGAAGAAAAGGCAATCATGTGGGCACATGTAGTCACAAAGGGTTATATGAAAGTCACAACAATTCACTGTTTGGAAAACGATCTTGTGAATTATAATACGTGAATCGAAAAATGCATGAAATAGACGCTAGTGGTGAATCATAAATGACGGTTGAGGAAAAATATACCAAGACCATCAGGGTGAGAATCGATCCAGAATTGTTAGAGCATGTAAAAAAAGAGGCCGATAGGCTGAATACGGACATGTCCACATATGTTAGATGGTGTATCAGAACTGGATTATATTTGGATGAACTGAACGTATATATTCGTTCAAGAGGGGATGAGATAGAGTAAATTCTACAAAGATAAGCTTCGTATTTTTTTGTGAGGATCCATGGAATTACATGATTATTTTAAAAGTCCTCATTGTTTAGAGTAATTATTGGCGCTAGGGCAATTGATATTTCTTTTTTATCTAGTTCAGTTAAAGAGTAACTTTTTAACGATCCCTTTGAAGGAGCACCACTCTGTGGTCACATGTAGCCACAAAGAGTTATCAATTAAATCTGTCATAATTTAGAATCGATGTGCCATGAACCGGATTCGATACGAAAAATGGAGGATAAAAGGATGAAACAAAACCCATTAAAAACCCAGATTTCGATAAGAAAGGGGATCGAAGCAAACCATGAAAAACTCGAGCTTAGGGAAACCTGGGATGAAGAGCTAAGGGTATTTGATATACATAGAGGTAATTCAGATTTTGCAGAGGAGAATTTCGGTGTGTCATTTTTACTGATCAAGGGGGAATGAATAACGAAACATTACAATTTGAGATTTACACAGATAGCCGCAATTCCTGTATTGATGATGTATATAACTTTAGCGCGTAAGGAGGAGAAAGAAGCAAAACTGAATAGCAAAACTAAAGATAAAAAGATAAAAGAGCATGATGAAGATGAAAAGCCCAAAGAAGAACCCGTAAAGCCCCTTCCATTATATTTAGAACAGGAGATTGATAGATATTTTAACTATGTGAATTACATCATTAAATTAGAGGGTTATTCATGAGATATATCAGTATAAGATTCATGCAGATATCCGCGATATTTCTAATGGGTGCTGCTATTTTGTCTTTCTGCATGATACAAGAAGCAAGCGCTCATTCGGGGGATGGCACTAAGTTCATCACCATGGATATTGAATCTCCCAATTCCATGGGAACTCTGCAAAAGGCCCAGAATAGCTGGAATTTCGTTTTCGATGATCTCCCTCCGGAAGACCAGGCAGATGAAGAAGAGCAAAAGGAAGATAGCCCCAAGGAAGAATACCCATCCCCCTATTTCTTACTCCTTGTATTCATAGTCGGCTTTGTAATGTTTCTGATCTCTTTTATGGAATGGAAGGAATCCAAATCAATGCCTCAAGAAGAAACTGAAGAAAAGATTGAGGAAGAAAGTGTGGAGACACAATAGAGGAAAAAGGCGAAGGGGAGGATGATGGGTACATTATCCTGATGTTGCCTCCATCTTCAGGTGATCCTTTCCTTTGTAAATAGGATAGATATTGAAGAGCTCGATTATGAAATGAAGGTTTTAAATAGGAATAAAACGTATAAAAAAACCATAAAATCTCCTCCAAATCATAAAAGAGCATCGAATCCTTTTTATAATAACAACAAATTCTCCCATCTAATGAGAAAACGCTCTAGGAAAAAGAAGGAGCAGACCGAGCTAGACAATGCTGAAAAGAGATATCAGTCCCTAATCGAGAAAAGAGACCAGTTCAACACCGAGGCAAACGCCTATAAGGAGGAGCGCGACGCATTCCACGAGCAGAGAAAGAAGTTAAATGATGAGATGAAAGAGAAAAGGGAGCTAAGAAACGCCCTGACCAAGGAGATGAGGGAGCACAAGAAGAAGAGAAACGAGCTTCAGAAAAAGGCCAAGGAGCTAATCGCGTTCAAGAAGAAAAGGGGCGGCAAGCTAGAAAGGAACCTGCCGCAGACAATAGAAGAGCTGAGAAAAGAAATAGCGAGAATGGAAATCAAACAGGAAACAACGTCTTTACCCATTGAAGACGAGAAAGAACTTCTTGAGACCATAAGATCCAAGGCAAAAGAGCTCAAAGAACTGGAGAAGCTCATGAAGGAGCAGACCGATATCGTGGCGGACGTCGAGGAATTGAATGCCAAGATAGACGAATTGTTCAAACAGGCAGACAAGGAGCACGAGGAGGTGGTGCGCCTTTCTGATGAGAGCCAAGAGCATCACGAGAGGGTCACAGCCCTTATGAACGAGGTATCCATTATCATACTAGAGGCCAATAAGAAGCATGAGAAGTACCTCAAGATCAGGGAGCGCGCCGACCACTACCATAAAAGGGCCATGGAGATGAGGCAAAAGGTATTGGAAATCAAAAAGGAGCAGAGGATGGAGCGTGCCGCTGCAAAAAAACTGATAAGAGAGCAGAACATCGCAGTGAAAAAGGCCCTGGAAGACGAGGAAGAGCTGGAAAAAGCTGCCAAGGCAAGTGTGGAAAAGCTACTTAAAAAAGGTAAGGTGGAGATGTGATTTTGTGAAGGCCGTGATACTTGCAGGTGGAGTGGGTACAAGGCTTAAACCCCTAACCTACAAAAGGCCTAAACCCCTGATACCCATTGCAGGAGAGCCGTGTGTCGATTATGTGATAAAGTCATTGGTCTCGGCAGGCTTTAAAAGAATCCTGGTCACCACAGGATACATGTCCGATACCTTGATTAAGAGCATTGGAGACGGGAAGAAGTTCGGTGCAAGCATACTCTATGCCTTTGAGGAAATCCCAGCTGGTACGGCAGGAGCTGTAAAGAATGTGTCTCAATTCTTGGACAAGACGTTCGTGGTGGCTTCAGGCGATGTACTTGCCGATGTGGATATCAAGGCATTGTATGATTACCATCGAGACAAAAATGCAGTGGCCACCATGGCATTGACCAAGGCCGAGAATCCAACAGAGTACGGAATCGTAGGTTTGGATGATAATAACAGGATAGTCAAATTCAAAGAGAAACCAAAAGAGGAGGAGATATTTTCCAATCTCATAAATGCGGGGATATATATCCTAGAGCCCGAGGTTCTAGACTTTATCCCTGAAAATACGATGTTCGATTTCTCAAAGAACGTGTTTCCACTCCTTCTGGAAAATAATAGACCTATTTACGGGGCTCCGATTTCTGGTCTGTGGATGGACATTGGAAGGCCTCATGACCTGCTAGAGGCCACATTCGAGGTTGTAAAGAGAAACGGAAAGGAGATGGACATAGAAGGTGTGGCCACGGAGGGCAAACTCATAATCGGGGATGGCGTGGCAATCGAGCCCAATGTGAAGATCAAGGGACCTTGTTATATTGGGAGCAAAACAGAGATTGGAAGAAACTGTGTACTGGAAAGTGCATGTATTTACGAGGATGTAAGAATCGATAGGGGCGTTACAATACAAAACAGCATCGTCATGAGCGGAAGCTCACTTGGCTGGAGATCAGAGGTTGTAAACAGCATAGTATCCAACAAATGCACTTTGGAGGATGATGTAAAACTAACAGATAGTATCATAGGTGAAGGAGTTACAATAAAAAAGCACTCTGTGATGTCGGATGCGAATATCTCCCCTACCCCTGAATGATTTTAAATAACCTTTTTATAAAATACGTTCTATCTGCCCAGAGTACGGTTTTAAAATCTCGATATGTCTTTCCTCCTGCTTCATGAGCCACTTGAGGTTTTTAAAGTAGGTCTCAGGATCTCTGCCTTTCCAGAGTTTTTTTATGAAGTCATGACTTGAATAATCATGGAGCCTTTTGTATATATCCAGGGCAAGCAGTTCTTTTTTCATAACCTCTGTGAGAATTTCCTCATCGTGAAGGCCCTTTGGATTGAACTCCTTTCCTTTAAATTCTTTTAGGGCTTCCTCCAAGTCCATGCCCTCTATTTTATCAAACATCTTTTTTAGCATGGACTTGTGAACCTCAGAGTCATGAGATATTGTGAAAAGCACATCCCTGTACTTGTTCTTCACAACCATGTACGCTTCCCATTGAATGGAAAGCTCTAGTTGTGTTTCAACGAAGTAGGCCCTTGCAAGGACTGAGGAGAGTTCGTCGAGAGTGGAGATTTGAATTGTCATTAAAAGGAGATTAAAATCAGGATACTAATAATTATCCTTCTATTGATCTTAGCATCTGAGTGTAAAAAACGTTTTCGGTTCTGATTTTGTGGAGGTTGTCTTCCAGATTTTTTTTCAAATCACTTAAGTTCTTTATCTCTATTTCAAATTCAAAGTCGTAGTGCACATCCATGAGTATCAAGGATTCGGGCGAAGCGATGCCCAGATCGACTTTTTGTTCTCCTGCAAGGGCAATTAGTATGTCATCAGATGAAAGTCTCCCTTCAGCTGAATCGGATATGGCCTTCACAATCCTCCTTACCATATTCCACAAAAAGCTTTGGGCCCGAAAGTCCAAAATGATGAACTCGTTTTCTTTAGAGATATCTATGGAATCTATAGTCCTTTTGGGCTCTTTTCCCTCCTCCATCTTGGAAAAGTTCGAGAAGTTGTGAGAGCCTACAAAGATCTTTGCCGCATCCTGAATTTTTTTCACATCAAATCCGGAATCAAGAAGATAATAGCGGTACCATCTTTGGTTAGCATGCCTTGGATTAAAGTCATTGCCCACCTGGGAAATCCCATAGAACCATATATCCTCCAAATGTGCGTTCAAGGCCCCAAGGATCTCATCTTTCCTAAAATCTGTATCTATGGCCAAAACGTTGCCGCAAGCAGATACTCCCTTATCTGTTCTAGACGCGCTCTGAAAATTTGCACTCTTTTCATCTTCTATTATCATGGTTTTTTTGAGGGAATCAATTATATCACCTTCAACGGTCCTAAGATTTGGCTGGCGCGCGTATCCAAAGAAGTTCTTTCCGTGATAACCGAATTTAAGGGCATATCTCATGGGTTCACTCATTCCTGATAAAGAGAAACCTCCATTAAAATCTTTTTTGGTACATTATAACAACCATTCGAGGGCCCCCCTATTTCAATAACATTATCATTAGCAACATATTTAATTACCAAACTTCTTTTTACCAATCAGGTGTTAGAATGCCAGAATATAGGGTGATCCTTGCCGAGCCAAAGTTCGAGGGAAACATCGGAGCAGTTGCCAGAACCATGAAGAATTTCGGTCTTGATGAGCTGGTTCTTGTGAATCCGTGCGAAATTGGTGATGAGTGCTTAAAAAGGGCAAAGCATGCAAATGAGGTTGTAGAAAATGCCCAGATATATGAAACCTTGGACGATGCTCTAAAGGGCCTGGATTATATCGTGGGCACATCAGGATTTTCCACAAAAAGCGACAAAAAGCATTTGAGGAAGAATCTAGATCCCAGGGAGTTCGCATCCAAGATGGAGGAGATGGAGGGAGAAGTCGGAATAATATTTGGCAGGGAGAACTACGGCCTATACAACATGGAACTTGAGAAATGCGATACAGTTATCACGATTCCCACATCAGAGGAATATCCTGTTATGAATATTTCCCACTCAGCTTCAATAATCTTTTACGAACTATTCTTCGGCAAGGGAATAGAAAGACACACAAGGGAGGCCTCTGGATTCGAGAAAGACAAGGTCATGGAGCATTTTAGCCAACTTCTTGATGCAGTGGATTATCCCGAGCATAGGAAGAAGAAAACAACGGTGATGTTCCAAAGGATAATGGGGAGAGCAGTTCTTTCCAAGTGGGAGTTCCACACCCTAATGGGAGTGTTCAGCAAGACCCTATTGGCCCTTCAAAAAAAGAAAAATACGAAAAGAAGTGAGAAGAAAAAATAAGAGGGGGTAAAACTCCCAAGTGCGTCAGTGGATCATTAGAACACCCAATAATTTACATCTCTTTTAGAAATTAATAATCATTATAAACGAAAAACGCATTTATCAATCTCGGTGAGTATAATGGCATATTGTTACCAATGCGGGCATCAAAATTCTGAGGATGCATTATATTGCAATAAATGTGGGGTTTCCTTGACAAGCGGACGCTCATTCGAGGATAACGTAAGAGAGTTTGCAGACAATGTTGTCAAGGTAGGAAAGGAGGCTGGGGAAAAAGCCGCGGAATTGGGAAAGAAGGTGGCAGTGGAGGCTAAAGCCTTTGCAGACGAGGTGGCAAAAAAGGTGGCGCCGAAACCCTTGGACTGTCCTAAATGCCAAACAAAGATCTACGAAACCGATGTCTTCTGCTGGAAGTGCGGGGATAAGAGAGGGTAGGCATTTTACAACATGTTGTTTGCTTTACAAAAATGTTTCAAAAGCCCATCACAACGCCAACTGGACAGTGATCACTGCCCATAACATCCTTCTGGATAAAGGCACCTTTGAGGTTCGGTAAGAGATTTTTGCTCACAAAGAAATAGTCGATTCTCCAGCCTATGTTCCTCTCCCTCGCTTTGGTCTTGTAATCCCACCATGAGTAATAACCCGGATCCTTGTTGAACCGTCTGAAGGTGTCTGTGTACCCATGGGAGATGAACTTGTCTATCCATTTTCTTTCAATGGGAAGGAATCCCGAGACATTCTCGTTTTCTTTGGGCCTTGCAAGGTCGATTTCCTTGTGGGCGGTGTTGAAGTCCCCGCAGGCAACCACACCTTTTCCTTTCTTCTTGTATTTATCTGCAAATGACAAAAATGAATCATAGAAGTCGAGCTTGTACCTCAATCTCTCCTGGTTCTTTTTTCCATTTGGGAAATATACGTTGAACAAGACGAAATCCGGATGTTCAGTTATCACGATACGCCCTTCAGAGTCGAACCTGGGCTCACCCATGCCATACAGCACTTTTTTTGGTTTCACTTTTGAATAAGTTACACAGCCGCTGTATCCCTTTCTTTCGGCAGAGCTCCAATAAGGATGATAACCCTCTGGATTTAACAGGTCCTTTGACAATTGCTCAGGATGTGCCTTTGTTTCCTGCAGGCATATTATATCTGCGTCATCTTCCTTCATCCAGTTTAACAGACCCTTTTTCGCAACAGCTCTTATGCCATTTACATTCCATGATATGAGCCTCAATATAACGATCCCCGTTTTCCAAAAAGCAGTGGAACTAGATATATTTAATTCCCGATTTGAAACAGCAGATGCGTACCTAAAGATTATAAAATAAAGGCTTAGTAACTATAATTCCCGGGATCTCAAAAGAACATTTAGGGTTTCAATGGGTCCATTTCAGATCCTCTATGGGCAGGGCCAAGGATGTTTGAATTGCAGCCACATGACAGAACTGCACCGTGAATTCAGCTGCCGTGGCCTCGTCAGGCGCCGAAAATATTAAAATTGCGTCTTTATCGCCGAAAACTCCTAGAAACTGTAATATTTCCACGCCTTCTGGTATCTTTGGTCTTTTAAAGAGCTTGATCGCCTCTAGATGCTGGCCTAATTGGGCCTTTATAGTCGATACGAATAACATCCCTTGCCACCTCAGGGAATATATATCCTTTAGGGTATATTAAAGTTGGGTGCGGGATAGAGGAGTTTTATCTTTGATAAACGCTAGATTTAAGGACGTGAACACTGGGATTATAGCGATCTGAAATCATAAAAAGAACCATCTTCAATGGAACCACATGGGCAGCTCGCGATCGTAACCAATGAGCTTGATACCTGTTATCGCCGCTGTATCATATGTCAGAGCCCTTACATGGTCGCTTGTAAGGTCCTTAACATCTATCACCCCAATTACATCCTGAAGAAGTTCCATCTCATGTTTTGTGGTTTTCAGATAATCGGCAAGGTTCTTTCCCGCGATTTTCCAATCAAAATTGGATTTTAATCGTGAATCTTTTGTGGCAATGCCCATTTGACACTTACCTTTTGGGCATTCTCCGCATAGGTTGCAGCCCATGGCAACAACGGCCGATTCGGTAATTCCCACAGCATCAGCACCCATGGCCAGGACTTTTAAAATATCTGCTCCATTTCTGAATCCCCCAGAAACCAGCAGTTTAATCCCCTTCTTTTGGGCGCTTGATGCCTTGAAGGCTTTTTTTGCAGGTTGTATAGAGCCCAGAATAGAGGTGCCAAAGGTACCATTTAAGGAAGCCAGTGTTGAAAAGGGGTCCATGCTGGTGTCGATAATTATGGCATCAGGCTCGGCTTCTATCGATGCTTTCGTGTTTTCATACAATGCTCCCGACGGTATCTTTATCATTATAGGCAGGTTATATTCTGTTGACTCCCTCAAAAGATCCACGTGTTTTTTAAGATCAGCCATTTCTTCGATATCCAAATGAGAGACCGGACCAATTGAATCTCCGCTAATTAATCCCCCCTTCCCCTTTACCCTATTTAAGGTCTCGTCATGGGTATATAGCCTCGAATGTCGCTTCCAAGTTAGATCAATTACAATACTTTTTGCCATACCCAAGGTGGTTGTATCAATAGCCATTCTAATGGGCGACCATTGCAGGATAAAATCGCCTTGAAATTTCTTTTCAATCTTTTTTTCTTCGGATAGGATCCCCTCACCGACATTTATAGGGATTTGGACCATGCTGCTCCCATAAGCCGCTGCTATCCTGACGGCCTTGTTAACATTGGCCATGCGGTTTGCGTCCACAAAAAGAGAATGGGTCAAAAGCAATGGGAATTTAACATTTCTGCCTTCCCCGATTATCACCTCAGTGGAGCTCTCTTTTTCCTCCTTCGAACCCAGTGTATCATCGATGGTGGAGGTAACCATTGCCAATTCATCCAATATAGAGGCCATGTCCTCCTCAGCCAATCCTCTGAGGTCGAGTTCATTGTTATTTGACTTCTGCTCATTATCCTTCAACACATCGCCTCTTTCAAATTATCATCACTTTCTTTTAGATATCTTCGGGTTCTTCATTTGCGAGCCCCTTCTTTATGCTCATTCCGAATGCACTTTTGATTGTATCAAGGGGTATCTCCCTTTTACTTATCACTTTTTTAAATTTGAACTCACCCATAAGATTCTGTTTGGTAAGAAAGTTAGTTAGTTTCAATTTATCGGATTTGCCAGGTTTTAGGGCTTTTGCGTTCTCCCCAAGGCTTTTTATCTTACCGTTTACGAAGATGTTACCTCCTGTCATTGATCTACCGACATTTTTACCTGCGTTGCCGGTTATGAGAATATCGCCTCCGAAGAGATTCACTCCAAGCTCATCACCAACATCACCGTCTATTATTATCATCCCGCCCTTCATTCCGACGCCTATTCTGCCACCTGCATTCCCTTTGATTATGATCTCCCCCCCGTGCAAGTTCGCACCTGCTCCGTCACTTGCTTTTCCCTCAACAACTATCTTTCCAGACGACATTGTGTCTCCCAGGAATCTGCCTGAGTTTCCTTTCAAAAGTAGAGTTGTTCCACAATTTAAGGCTCCAAAGAAGTCACCTGCCTCGCCTATAATCGTGATTTTAACATCACCTTCAAGGCCAACGGCTATGTTATCCTGGCCAGTGAGTCCTTCTATCCTCGTGGCTGCTCCTTTTTTCATTTGGGCTCTAATTGCCCTGTTGATATCCCTTGTTGTATAGATGGTCTCAGCCATGTATCCCATTCTCTGCAATCTGTATCTGTTATTACGATTAAAAAGTTTCGTGTTGGTTATTCATAATGGATTTTTAGTTCAGAGTTTAGGTTATAAAAAGGTAATGCTCATGAGATTATCTGTTAAATAGGTTATAATACACCTTTTAGGATAAAATTATCAAACGTGATTTTATTAACAAAACCCTTTAAAAGTTACAGATTTCTATTATATTTAGAGGAAAATCTCTTCATGGTTAGTCAATAAAAGAGTGGTAAAAGAAGATTACCGAGGTAAACCTCGGTAAACGACAATGATAACTCCAAGATTAAATGAGAGCAAGTCTACGACGTCTTAATCGATCAATTCATCCTTAATTGCCTGAGAATTACCTCAAAGGGTAATTTGTATGAAAAAAGAAATAATTAAGAAGATGTGCGTTCTCGGCGATGGAGCAGTGGGAAAAACAAGTCTGATTCGAAGGTTCGTATATGATACATTTGACGATATCTATATCACCACAATCGGTTCAAAGACCACGGCAAAAGTCCTGCATATTCCCTTTGGCAATGAATCCATCATGTTGAAGCTACAAATATGGGACCTACTGGGGCAGAAAGGATTTGCTAAACTGCATGTTTCCAGCTTTAAAGGGGCAAACGGTGTTTTCATGGTGACAGACATCACAAGAAAGGAAACACTGGATAGCTTGGAGGAATATTGGATTCCCAAGGTGCAGAGTCTTGTGGGCAATATTCCATTTGTTATTTTGGCAAATAAAAGAGATTTGATGAGAAAAGCGAAATTCACCCAGGAGGACCTGAGGGAGTTTGCGTCTAGATACAATGTCCCATATTACCTCACAAGTGCGAAAAATGGCAGGAACGTAAACCAGGCTTTCTATGCTCTTGGTAGAAATATGATGGATCCAAGGATCGGAAAACCGAAATTTCCCTCAAGACCAAAGATTATCCATCCTCATCAAATTTTTGAGGGAGAGAGGGTTGAGTTTGCAAGAATCATCGACATAATAATAGATGATTTTTGTAAAGGTTACAGCGATTTTGAGGATGGGATGTCAGTTTTAGAAAGGCAATTTGAGATGGCAAAGCTGGATCTTAGCAATCCCACCATCGAGGCTTTAAAAAGGGCATTAGACAGATTGGAATTGGTTGAGCAGGGCATCAAAAAAAGGGAGATTGCAAGAGCAGATCATTTAAAAAGGCTTAGATGGCTCGAAGAGATACAACTGGGTACCTAAATTAAATACTGATTTGATTTTACATCCCCTTCCTCAGATATTAGAAAAAATTCATTCTCATTCTTAAATCCATTTATATATTCTTAATTCAGGTCGCCTTTTTTACAAAATACCGAAGGCAGTATTAAGCCATGCAGTGATAAACGTTTGGGTCTTTTTTCTCAAATTTAGTAATCAAACCTGATTTTCTGCTCAAAAGTATTTAATCGAAATCTCTCAATGATATATAGTGCAGTACAATAATAATTATTAATATTAATGGAAGGAAAGCTGGGAGTGCAGAAACGAATGACGTTATAATGTTTCAGTTGACTCTCAAATCATGGCGCCTCTAGATAATATCTCTATTGAGATGGTATCCCATGATAAAATGTAAAAAAGCCATGTCAAAAGAACCCATAATTTCGGGTGTAATTTTCTTGATGTTAATTTGTAATTCTATCCTAACCTCAATATTCATATCAAATCCAGAATCAAAAGAATCTGTGGACAACCGGGATGAAATAGTACCACCTGGTTTTAAGTTGGGTAATTGCGAGGTCAGTTCAAACAGAGCTGATAATGCATTACTAAATGAACGAAATACCAGAAGTGAATTCATCTCAGGACATATCTATCCAATTGATGCTGCAAACTCTGATGGTGATGGTTTGAATTATCTAGAGCTTGATGAGGATGCAAGTGGTGATGCCGTTTATGAACAAAGTGGTGATTCAAACGAGCCATCTTCAGATTGGATCGAAGTCTTTTTCCCAAACGCGGGTATCCCTTCCGTTGCAAAGGTTATTGACATAACCTATTACTTTGGATACTACACAAACAACGGTTGGCAGCTTACAGCTGATCCTCTTTCAGATATTACATGGAGAGTCAATGCAACCCAGAACGACTTGGGAGGATACTCATTAAGCTCACCGGCAGACACAGATATAGACACAATATTGGTTCAAACCTTGAACCTTCCCACGGCTGTGAACCTCAATTCCGGCAACTTCAAAGTGAGGTTCAGAGGGCTTGAGAATGGAGGAGGACCAGATCATTTCTATCTTGATTACTGTTATTTTACTGTGACTTACTCCATACCATCCATCGTATTCAACGAGATAATGGCAGATCCCCCAGGTGGACCTTATGACGGTATATGGAGCTACCGCAAGGCAATCATAATCGATCATACAAAGGTGGAGGAAGACCTTGCAGATTTTCCTGTGCTTATCAGCATATTTGATTTAGACCTTGCAGCAAAGGCACAACCTGATGGGGACGATATTCTCTTTACTGCATCTGACGCTGAGACAAAACTTGATCATGAAATCACGCTCTACATAAACGCTACAGGGGAATTGAATGCATGGGTGAAGGTTCCCTTGGTTTCCTCAACCCATGATACAGTAATTTACATGTATTACGGCAACTCCACAGCAGAGAATCAAGAGAATGCGGCTGATGTTTGGAGCAACAACTACAGGGGAGTTTGGCACCTTGATGATACCAGCGGAGATACCCTCGACTCATCAATGTACGATTTTTCAGCGACACCAGATGCAACTATTGTCCGAGGGGGAACAGGACAGATAGGGAATGCATACCTATTCGATGGATTGGATGCAGAGGTTGATTTCGGCTCCGTACCCGATGGTCATCTTGATTTTGGTACAAATAGCATGACTTTAAGCTGCTGGGCTAACATAAATGAGACCACAGGATATCAGGATTTAGTATCCAAGGGTGGCTCAGGCTCCGGATCCGGAGGTTATGCCATCCGTGCCAGATCTGATGGTCAGCAAGGGTATTTTCGGGTCTCAGACACTATCACATCTGAGACAAACAATTTCAGGTATGCCAATGGAACGTGGGTGTATCTAGTAGGTGTGTGCGATAGAAATAACAATGAATTATGTGCCTATGAAAACGGGATTGAGCAAAGACAGGATGATGATTTTCCAATTAGCGGCACTTTTGGAGGTATCGATGCTGCTGCTCAGGATTTTGAAATAGGAGATAATTCAGAAACTCCTGAGGGTTGGCTCGATGAGGTGCGAGTTTCATTAGGAGTACGAACCGCGGGATGGATCAAGACAGAATATAACAACCAGTATTCACCCTCTACATTCATAACTGTGGGTAGCGAAGAAGTCACAAGCGGTATTTCACCTGGTTATGAATGGGCGGAGATCTATAATTATGGAGATTCATCAATTGATTTGTCAGGGTGGTTTCTTAGAGATAATGATGGATTCACATTTGATTTAACAGGTGCAGGCACCATACCTCCCAGTGGGTATTTGGTGTGTCATCTAAACCAGCAAGGAACGAACAGTACAACTGATGTCTATGGAATGGTAAATGATATGGTGATTCAACCGGATGCAACAGATGGTAAAGATAATTATATGCTAAGTAACGGCGCAACATTGAATTTTGGTACTGGGACGATTGTATCTGTTCGAAACGATTCCAGTGCAGAGCACAGGCCCATAATACAATTTGATTTATCAAGTGCCCCCGAAAACATTGAAAATGCAAAGCTTTGGTTATATCGAAGTAGCGGCAATTCATTTAGCTCGAATATCTATGTACACAGGTTAACCCAATCCTGGACCGAACTAGACTCAAATTGGAATACATATGACGGGACAAATTCATGGGCTACTTTGGGAGGTGATTATGATAGTACTGAAGAAAGCAGTACAACAGTTCCTCCTGTTAATGGCTGGTATTCATGGGATATTACCGATTTGGTGAAAGGTTGGGTAAATGGGACCTATCCCAATTACGGCATGCTTTTGAGAGCCGATTATGATGATGCCAATGATCCCAATCCATATTTTCGATCAAGTGATTATACAGATGATACAAGTATAAGACCCAAGCTGGTCATAAATCTAACTTCAAAAAATCTGGATTATACAGATGGTCTATACTTATACAATAATTTTGATTCCATTGTAGATTTTGTAGCCTGGGGGAGGAATCCCGACACAGATGACGATGATGCAGTATCAGAAGGATTTTGGACCGATGGTGAGTATGTGGATACATCTTCCCTTAAAGAGGGCGAATCCTTTGGGCGCGATAGAGATTCCACAGATACAAACTCTCCTTTGGATTGGGAGGGGCCTGAGACAGGCAAGGCAGATCCATTCGGTATCCATGCAGGCTCTATTACTCAGGGCGCGATTAATATGGATCAGTTCATAATCATAAACGAAGTTATGTTCGATCCATCTGGAAATCCCTATGATAAAGCCTGGGATTACAAAAAGAAACTCACGATACACGCAGGCAAGGTGGCAGGTGATCTATCTGATTTTCCTGTGGTCCTTGACATGACCCTATGGGATTTAGCGGCTTACGCACAACCTGATGGTGATGATATCCTGTTCGTAGGAAAAGACGGTGATACAAAACTGGCCCACGAAATCGAACTCTTCAATGGCACCACAGGCAGGTTAGTGGTCTGGATAAAAATACCTTTTCTTTCATCTACCGATGATACAATAATCTACTTGTATTACGGTAATCTAAGCGCCTCAAATCAACAGCAGCCCCATGAGGTATGGACAAATGGATTTGTCGGAGTCTATCACCTGAAAGAAACAGGGGAGCCCTATATCAATTCTGTCAAAAACAAGAATTACGGAACCCAATGGCTCACTCCTACGCAGGTAACAGGCAAGTTTGGATACGGTCAGGAGTTTACAGGTAATGGGGAGGATGACATGATCTCCTTGGGAAATCTTGGCCTATGCGACGGTACACAAAGCAACCTCACAGTTTCAGCCTGGTCGTACATCGATGATCCATCACTTGAAGACTATGCCAAGATCATTTCAAAGAGGGACGAGACAGATTCAAGTTATGAATATATGTTGGGTTTCAATGCCGACGCATCTGATAAGATGATATATTGGAATACCAAAACGGACAGCACAGGTTCCCAAAATGTAGCAAAGAGCTGCTGGGTGCATCTTGCCGGAACCTATGACGGCTCAATAAAGAAATTCTATATAAACGGTAGCGAGGCGACCCAGGATACAGATGTAAGTGGCCCTTTAAGTAACTCAAACTGGGCCGTTACAATAGGTGCACAGGATTCTCCATCCCAGAATTTTGGAGGAATAATTGATGAGGTCAGGATTTGTAATGTAGATCGCTCCTTAGAGTGGGTTGCTACAGAATGGTACAATCAAGTTGATCCAAGTGCATTCTTCTCTATTGATGATTGCAACAATCGTAAACCAATTACCCTCAATTCCTCACAAGTTTCTGGAGACCTTACAGATTTCCCTGTTTTTATCCACATCATCGATTCAGATTTATCAAGTAATGCCCGGGGTGATGGACGAGATATCCATTTCAAGAGCTTAGATGGTAGTAGGCTACAACATGAGATAGTCAGTTACGATGGTAGCTCTGGGGAATTGAAAGCCTATGTGCGCATTCCAATTCTTTCTTCAACTGTGGATACAACGATTTACATGTATTACAACAATCCGCTTGCAGGGGATAATTCAAATCCCAAGGGAGTATGGGATGATGATTATCGGGGTGTGTGGCACTTAAATGAGATTCCAAGGAATGATTATGATGGTGCGATTTTAGACAGCTCATCCTATATGAACCACCTGGAATCGCAAGGCTCAATGGACCAAACCAATCTTGTGAATGGCAGAATTGACGGTGCATTCAGTTTCGATGGAACTGATGATTACCTATATAGAGACAATTATTGCTCGCAGAGTTTGGATGCAGGGTACAGTGATTTCACAATAGAGGCTTGGGTTCAACTGGATTCATCTGTCTCTGTAAACTATCCAACAATTGTTGAAAAAGGAGGAACAGCAAGCAATGTTGCAGGATACTGGCTCTTTGATTACAACTCCAATAATGACTTTCGGATGTATTTTGGAGATGGGGATGGCTCAAACAGAGCATATACGGACAGTAAAGGCAACATAGAAGATGATCAGTGGCACCATGTTGTGGTGACAGTGGATAGGGACGGGCCAGCCATATTTTACATCGATGGGAAACTCGATAATCTTAAAGCTGCGAGTTCCAAGGATGGTAAAGATATTAGTAGTCCTTCAAGGGATTTTAGAATAAGTGATGCTGCCGATACTTGGGATGGTTTGATAGATGAGGCGCGAGTTTCATTTACGGTTCGTTCATGGGATTGGATCAACACCTCATACAGGAATATCGTAGATGCTGCATTGTTCTGCTCTGTTGGAAGTGAAGATGTTATACAAAATTGGTATAACACGGAATGGAGCTATCGAAAGAACATAACTATCAATTCCTCCAAGGTTTCAGGTGGTGTAGCCGACTTCCCGGTTCTAGTAAAAATCACGGACTCCGATCTAGTAGCCAAAGCCCGGTCTGATGGACACGATATAATATTTGTACAAGGTCAGGCTAGGCTCGATCATGAGATAGAGAGTTACCAAAGCGGTTTAGGGGAACTTATTGCTTGGGTAAAAGTCCCGTGGCTCTCTCCAACTGAGGATAAGATAATCCAGATGTATTACGGAAACAGTGCTCAAACAATCTCAACAGAGCATTCATTTGGAGTTTGGAGCAATGGTTATGTTGGAGTTTATCATATGCTGGAGCAGACGGGGAGCATCGAGAACTCGGTATCATTATCTAATTACGGAAGCAGAGGCGATACTCCAACAAGGATCACTGGCCAAATCGGGTATGGCCAGGAGTTTACAGGAAGTTCCGGTGATGACCGGTTTATTTTAGGTGATTTTGGTATAACGGACGGAATGCATGATAAACTCACCCTATCATTTTGGATAAATATCGATGATGCTTCACTTGATAATTGGGGAAGAGTCATTCTCAAGAGAGATGAAACTGACTCCAATACTTTATGGGGAGCATACCTTGATGATGATGGTAGCGATAAGGACCTGATGTTTAATGCAGGTGGTGATACGGGGGCTAATACCATTGGCAAGAGTGTGTGGGTTTACGTCAGTTTTACTTATGATGGTGCAATAAAAATTCATTATCATAATGGAACCGAGGTTAGAGATGACACTGGAGGTGGAGGTCCCTTATCATCCACAATATCTTCTTATCCAGTAACTATAGGTGCAAGATACGGTGGATCACAGAACTTTGCTGGTATTCTCGACGAAGTTCGCATATCAACTGTTGCACACACAGCCGATTGGGTTGCGACAGAATACAACAATCAATTCGATCCTCCTTCCTTCTTATATTTAGGAATCGAAGAAAACACTCCCAGCAGTTCAACATCATCAGAACCAGTATATTATGAATGGGTGGAGCTCTACAATCCCTCGAGCATTGCGTGCAGTCTTGGTGATCTATACCTGTCTGATTACGAGGGAAACCTGTTCGACCTAAGTGGTGCAGGATCACTTGCAGCTGGAGGGTATTTGGTTGCCCACTTAGGAGAAACAGGCATGAATTCAGGCACAGATGTCTATGGGTCCATAATAAACTATGACTCCCCTGCAAAATCCATGCTCGATGACTCGGACACCTTGTCAGTAAAAAGCAGGGAGGGCTTCATATTTGACTACATTGCCTGGGGAAGCGATCCAAATTCTGATGACTTCTTGGCAATGGATCAGAGCCAGTGGATCAATGATGAATATATTTATACATCCGAAATTAACGAGAATGAGACAATAGGTCGAGATAAGATTTCAAAAGATATGAACACAACTTTTGATTGGGAGAATCCCAATTACAAGGCAGATCCCTTCGGGATTAATGCGGTAGGTAAAACACCTGGTGCAATAAATCTAGATCAACAGATAGTCATCAATGAGGTGCAATTTATCCCGACAGGCAACCTTTATGGAGACTGGAGCAATCGCAAGAAAATCACCATCAATTCCTCAAAGGTAACCGCGAACTTGACAAATTTTCCAGTTTTAATCAGTATCACAGATTCTGATCTTACGAGAAGGGCCCAACCGGACGGCGGCGATATCATGTTCATAGCATCAGACAATACCACCAAGTAC